>NZ_JBUBVM010000001.1:0-4800000 GCF_054898105.1 Pseudomonas sp. MDT1-17
TGGCCGCATCGGCCACGAACGAGCCTTTAACCGTCTGCGCAAGCCCATTCGCGGCTTTGGCCGTCAGGACCACCGGACCGGACGCGGTACTGGCAAATTTCACTTCCAACTGGCCATGTTCATCACTGGCACCGGACGCTGGGGTAAGACCTTCCACTTCTGTGAACGTCAAGGTCGCACCGGACAACAGGTTGCCGTGGCCATCCTCCAGGATCGCCAAGGCTTCATGCTGATCCTTGCCATCGGCAGTTTTATTACCCGTCGTCACCATCGTCAGGGAACGCAAGTGCGGCGTGGCCGCATCGGCCACGAACGAGCCTTCAACCGTCTGCGCAAGCCCATTCGCGGCTTTGGCCGTCAGGACCACCGGACCGGACGCGGTACTGGCAAATTTCACTTCCAACTGGCCATGTTCATCACTGGCACCGGACGCTGGGGTAAGACCTTCCACTTCTGTGAACGTCAAGGTCGCACCGGACAACAGGTTGCCGTGGCCATCCTCCAGGATCGCCAAGGCTTCATGCTGATCCTTGCCATCGGCAGTTTTATTACCCGTCGTCACCATCGTCAGGGAACGCAAGTGCGGCGTGGCCGCATCGGCCACGAACGAGCCTTTAACCGTCTGCGCAAGCCCATTCGCGGCTTTGGCCGTCAGGACCACCGGACCGGACGCGGTACTGGCAAATTTCACTTCCAACTGGCCATGTTCATCACTGGCACCGGACGCTGGGGTAAGACCTTCCACTTCTGTGAACGTCAAGGTCGCACCGGACAACAGGTTGCCGTGGCCATCCTCCAGGATCGCCAAGGCTTCATGCTGATCCTTGCCATCGGCAGTTTTATTACCCGTCGTCACCATCGTCAGGGAACGCAAGTGCGGCGTGGCCGCATCGGCCACGAACGAGCCTTTAACCGTCTGCGCAAGCCCATTCGCGGCTTTGGCCGTCAGGACCACCGGACCGGACGCGGTACTGGCAAATTTCACTTCCAACTGGCCATGTTCATCACTGGCACCGGACGCTGGGGTAAGACCTTCCACTTCTGTGAACGTCAAGGTCGCACCGGACAACAGGTTGCCGTGGCCATCCTCCAGGATCGCCAAGGCTTCATGCTGATCCTTGCCATCGGCGGTTTTATTACCCGTCGTCACCATCGTCAGGGAACGCAAGTGCGGCGTGGCCGCATCGGCCACGAACGAGCCTTTAACCGTCTGCGCAAGCCCATTCGCGGCTTTGGCCGTCAGGACCACCGGACCGGACGCGGTACTGGCAAATTTCACTTCCAACTGGCCATGTTCATCACTGGCACCGGACGCTGGGGTAAGACCTTCCACTTCTGTGAACGTCAAGGTCGCACCGGACAACAGGTTGCCGTGGCCATCCTCCAGGATCGCCAAGGCTTCATGCTGATCCTTGCCATCGGCAGTTTTATTACCCGTCGTCACCATCGTCAGGGAACGCAAGTGCGGCGTGGCCGCATCGGCCACGAACGAGCCTTCAACCGTCTGCGCAAGCCCATTCGCGGCTTTGGCCGTCAGGACCACCGGACCGGACGCGGTACTGGCAAATTTCACTTCCAACTGGCCATGTTCATCACTGGCACCGGACGCTGGGGTAAGACCTTCCACTTCTGTGAACGTCAAGGTCGCACCGGACAACAGGTTGCCGTGGCCATCCTCCAGGATCGCCAAGGCTTCATGCTGATCCTTGCCATCGGCAGTTTTATTACCCGTCGTCACCATCGTCAGGGAACGCAAGTGCGGCGTGGCCGCATCGGCCACGAACGAGCCTTTAACCGTCTGCGCAAGCCCATTCGCGGCTTTGGCCGTCAGGACCACCGGACCGGACGCGGTACTGGCAAATTTCACTTCCAACTGGCCATGTTCATCACTGGCACCGGACGCTGGGGTAAGACCTTCCACTTCTGTGAACGTCAAGGTCGCACCGGACAACAGGTTGCCGTGGCCATCCTCCAGGATCGCCAAGGCTTCATGCTGATCCTTGCCATCGGCGGTTTTATTACCCGTCGTCACCATCGTCAGGGAACGCAAGTGCGGCGTGGCCGCATCGGCCACGAACGAGCCTTTAACCGTCTGCGCAAGCCCATTCGCGGCTTTGGCCGTCAGGACCACCGGACCGGACGCGGTACTGGCAAATTTCACTTCCAACTGGCCATGTTCATCACTGGCACCGGACGCTGGGGTAAGACCTTCCACTTCTGTGAACGTCAAGGTCGCACCGGACAACAGGTTGCCGTGGCCATCCTCCAGGATCGCCAAGGCTTCATGCTGATCCTTGCCATCGGCAGTTTTATTACCCGTCGTCACCATCGTCAGGGAACGCAAGTGCGGCGTGGCCGCATCGGCCACGAACGAGCCTTCAACCGTCTGCGCAAGCCCATTCGCGGCTTTGGCCGTCAGGACCACCGGACCGGACGCGGTACTGGCAAATTTCACTTCCAACTGGCCATGTTCATCACTGGCACCGGACGCTGGGGTAAGACCTTCCACTTCTGTGAACGTCAAGGTCGCACCGGACAACAGGTTGCCGTGGCCATCCTCCAGGATCGCCAAGGCTTCATGCTGATCCTTGCCATCGGCAGTTTTATTACCCGTCGTCACCATCGTCAGGGAACGCAAGTGCGGCGTGGCCGCATCGGCCACGAACGAGCCTTTAACCGTCTGCGCAAGCCCATTCGCGGCTTTGGCCGTCAGGACCACCGGACCGGACGCGGTACTGGCAAATTTCACTTCCAACTGGCCATGTTCATCACTGGCACCGGACGCTGGGGTAAGACCTTCCACTTCTGTGAACGTCAAGGTCGCACCGGACAACAGGTTGCCGTGGCCATCCTCCAGGATCGCCAAGGCTTCATGCTGATCCTTGCCATCGGCGGTTTTATTACCCGTCGTCACCATCGTCAGGGAACGCAAGTGCGGCGTGGCCGCATCGGCCACGAACGAGCCTTTAACCGTCTGCGCAAGCCCATTCGCGGCTTTGGCCGTCAGGACCACCGGACCGGACGCGGTACTGGCAAATTTCACTTCCAACTGGCCATGTTCATCACTGGCACCGGACGCTGGGGTAAGACCTTCCACTTCTGTGAACGTCAAGGTCGCACCGGACAACAGGTTGCCGTGGCCATCCTCCAGGATCGCCAAGGCTTCATGCTGATCCTTGCCATCGGCAGTTTTATTACCCGTCGTCACCATCGTCAGGGAACGCAAGTGCGGCGTGGCCGCATCGGCCACGAACGAGCCTTCAACCGTCTGCGCAAGCCCATTCGCGGCTTTGGCCGTCAGGACCACCGGACCGGACGCGGTACTGGCAAATTTCACTTCCAACTGGCCATGTTCATCACTGGCACCGGACGCTGGGGTAAGACCTTCCACTTCTGTGAACGTCAAGGTCGCACCGGACAACAGGTTGCCGTGGCCATCCTCCAGGATCGCCAAGGCTTCATGCTGATCCTTGCCATCGGCGGTTTTATTACCCGTCGTCACCATCGTCAGGGAACG
Organism: Pseudomonas sp. MDT1-17; assembly: GCF_054898105.1. Lineage (NCBI taxonomy): Bacteria > Pseudomonadati > Pseudomonadota > Gammaproteobacteria > Pseudomonadales > Pseudomonadaceae > Pseudomonas > Pseudomonas sp. MDT1-17. Next base: position 3,518 of record NZ_JBUBVM010000001.1, read on the forward strand.
CAAGTGCGGCGTGGCCGCATCGGCCACGAACGAGCCTTTAACCGTCTGCGCAAGCCCATTCGCGGCTTTGGCCGTCAGGACCACCGGACCGGACGCGGTACTGGCAAATTTCACTTCCAACTGGCCATGTTCATCACTGGCACCGGACGCTGGGGTAAGACCTTCCACTTCTGTGAACGTCAAGGTCGCACCGGACAACAGGTTGCCGTGGCCATCCTCCAGGATCGCCAAGGCTTCATGCTGATCCTTGCCATCGGCGGTTTTATTACCCGTCGTCACCATCGTCAGGGAACGCAAGTGCGGCGTGGCCGCATCGGCCACGAACGAGCCTTTAACCGTCTGCGCAAGCCCATTCGCGGCTTTGGCCGTCAGGACCACCGGACCGGACGCGGTACTGGCAAATTTCACTTCCAACTGGCCATGTTCATCACTGGCACCGGACGCTGGGGTAAGACCTTCCACTTCTGTGAACGTCAAGGTCGCACCGGACAACAGGTTGCCGTGGCCATCCTCCAGGATCGCCAAGGCTTCATGCTGATCCTTGCCATCGGCAGTTTTATTACCCGTCGTCACCATCGTCAGGGAACGCAAGTGCGGCGTGGCCGCATCGGCCACGAACGAGCCTTTAACCGTCTGCGCAAGCCCATTCGCGGCTTTGGCCGTCAGGACCACCGGACCGGACGCGGTACTGGCAAATTTCACTTCCAACTGGCCATGTTCATCACTGGCACCGGACGCTGGGGTAAGACCTTCCACTTCTGTGAACGTCAAGGTCGCACCGGACAACAGGTTGCCGTGGCCATCCTCCAGGATCGCCAAGGCTTCATGCTGATCCTTGCCATCGGCGGTTTTATTACCCGTCGTCACCATCGTCAGGGAACGCAAGTGCGGCGTGGCCGCATCGGCCACGAACGAGCCTTTAACCGTCTGCGCAAGCCCATTCGCGGCTTTGGCCGTCAGGACCACCGGACCGGACGCGGTACTGGCAAATTTCACTTCCAACTGGCCATGTTCATCACTGGCACCGGACGCTGGGGTAAGACCTTCCACTTCTGTGAACGTCAAGGTCGCACCGGACAACAGGTTGCCGTGGCCATCCTCCAGGATCGCCAAGGCTTCATGCTGATCCTTGCCATCGGCAGTTTTATTACCCGTCGTCACCATCGTCAGGGAACGCAAGTGCGGCGTGGCCGCATCGGCCACGAACGAGCCTTCAACCGTCTGCGCAAGCCCATTCGCGGCTTTGGCCGTCAGGACCACCGGACCGGACGCGGTACTGGCAAATTTCACTTCCAACTGGCCATGTTCATCACTGGCACCGGACGCTGGGGTAAGACCTTCCACTTCTGTGAACGTCAAGGTCGCACCGGACAACAGGTTGCCGTGGCCATCCTCCAGGATCGCCAAGGCTTCATGCTGATCCTTGCCATCGGCGGTTTTATTACCCGTCGTCACCATCGTCAGGGAACGCAAGTGCGGCGTGGCCGCATCGGCCACGAACGAGCCTTTAACCGTCTGCGCAAGCCCATTCGCGGCTTTGGCCGTCAGGACCACCGGACCGGACGCGGTACTGGCAAATTTCACTTCCAACTGGCCATGTTCATCACTGGCACCGGACGCTGGGGTAAGACCTTCCACTTCTGTGAACGTCAAGGTCGCACCGGACAACAGGTTGCCGTGGCCATCCTCCAGGATCGCCAAGGCTTCATGCTGATCCTTGCCATCGGCAGTTTTATTACCCGTCGTCACCATCGTCAGGGAACGCAAGTGCGGCGTGGCCGCATCGGCCACGAACGAGCCTTCAACCGTCTGCGCAAGCCCATTCGCGGCTTTGGCCGTCAGGACCACCGGACCGGACGCGGTACTGGCAAATTTCACTTCCAACTGGCCATGTTCATCACTGGCACCGGACGCTGGGGTAAGACCTTCCACTTCTGTGAACGTCAAGGTCGCACCGGACAACAGGTTGCCGTGGCCATCCTCCAGGATCGCCAAGGCTTCATGCTGATCCTTGCCATCGGCGGTTTTATTACCCGTCGTCACCATCGTCAGGGAACGCAAGTGCGGCGTGGCCGCATCGGCCACGAACGAGCCTTTAACCGTCTGCGCAAGCCCATTCGCGGCTTTGGCCGTCAGGACCACCGGACCGGACGCGGTACTGGCAAATTTCACTTCCAACTGGCCATGTTCATCACTGGCACCGGACGCTGGGGTAAGACCTTCCACTTCTGTGAACGTCAAGGTCGCACCGGACAACAGGTTGCCGTGGCCATCCTCCAGGATCGCCAAGGCTTCATGCTGATCCTTGCCATCGGCGGTTTTATTACCCGTCGTCACCATCGTCAGGGAACGCAAGTGCGGCGTGGCCGCATCGGCCACGAACGAGCCTTCAACCGTCTGCGCAAGCCCATTCGCGGCTTTGGCCGTCAGGACCACCGGACCGGACGCGGTACTGGCAAATTTCACTTCCAACTGGCCATGTTCATCACTGGCACCGGACGCTGGGGTAAGACCTTCCACTTCTGTGAACGTCAAGGTCGCACCGGACAACAGGTTGCCGTGGCCATCCTCCAGGATCGCCAAGGCTTCATGCTGATCCTTGCCATCGGCGGTTTTATTACCCGTCGTCACCATCGTCAGGGAACGCAAGTGCGGCGTGGCCGCATCGGCCACGAACGAGCCTTTAACCGTCTGCGCAAGCCCATTCGCGGCTTTGGCCGTCAGGACCACCGGACCGGACGCGGTACTGGCAAATTTCACTTCCAACTGGCCATGTTCATCACTGGCACCGGACGCTGGGGTAAGACCTTCCACTTCTGTGAACGTCAAGGTCGCACCGGACAACAGGTTGCCGTGGCCATCCTCCAGGATCGCCAAGGCTTCATGCTGATCCTTGCCATCGGCGGTTTTATTACCCGTCGTCACCATCGTCAGGGAACGCAAGTGCGGCGTGGCCGCATCGGCCACGAACGAGCCTTTAACCGTCTGCGCAAGCCCATTCGCGGCTTTGGCCGTCAGGACCACCGGACCGGACGCGGTACTGGCAAATTTCACTTCCAACTGGCCATGTTCATCACTGGCACCGGACGCTGGGGTAAGACCTTCCACTTCTGTGAACGTCAAGGTCGCACCGGACAACAGGTTGCCGTGGCCATCCTCCAGGATCGCCAAGGCTTCATGCTGATCCTTGCCATCGGCGGTTTTATTACCCGTCGTCACCATCGTCAGGGAACGCAAGTGCGGCGTGGCCGCATCGGCCACGAACGAGCCTTCAACCGTCTGCGCAAGCCCATTCGCGGCTTTGGCCGTCAGGACCACCGGACCGGACGCGGTACTGGCAAATTTCACTTCCAACTGGCCATGTTCATCACTGGCACCGGACGCTGGGGTAAGACCTTCCACTTCTGTGAACGTCAAGGTCGCACCGGACAACAGGTTGCCGTGGCCATCCTCCAGGATCGCCAAGGCTTCATGCTGATCCTTGCCATCGGCAGTTTTATTACCCGTCGTCACCATCGTCAGGGAACGCAAGTACGGCGTGGCCGCATCGGCCACGAACGAGCCTTTAACCGTCTGCGCAAGCCCATTCGCGGCTTTGGCCGTCAGGACCACCGGACCGGACGCGGTACTGGCAAATTTCACTTCCAACTGGCCATGTTCATCACTGGCACCGGACGCTGGGGTAAGACCTTCCACTTCTGTGAACGTCAAGGTCGCACCGGACAACAGGTTGCCGTGGCCATCCTCCAGGATCGCCAAGGCTTCATGCTGATCCTTGCCATCGGCAGTTTTATTACCCGTCGTCACCATCGTCAGGGAACGCAAGTACGGCGTGGCCGCATCGGCCACGAACGAGCCTTTAACCGTCTGCGCAAGCCCATTCGCGGCTTTGGCCGTCAGGACCACCGGACCGGACGCGGTACTGGCAAATTTCACTTCCAACTGGCCATGTTCATCACTGGCACCGGACGCTGGGGTAAGACCTTCCACTTCTGTGAACGTCAAGGTCGCACCGGACAACAGGTTGCCGTGGCCATCCTCCAGGATCGCCAAGGCTTCATGCTGATCCTTGCCATCGGCGGTTTTATTACCCGTCGTCACCATCGTCAGGGAACGCAAGTGCGGCGTGGCCGCATCGGCCACGAACGAGCCTTTAACCGTCTGCGCAAGCCCATTCGCGGCTTTGGCCGTCAGGACCACCGGACCGGACGCGGTACTGGCAAATTTCACTTCCAACTGGCCATGTTCATCACTGGCACCGGACGCTGGGGTAAGACCTTCCACTTCTGTGAACGTCAAGGTCGCACCGGACAACAGGTTGCCGTGGCCATCCTCCAGGATCGCCAAGGCTTCATGCTGATCCTTGCCATCGGCAGTTTTATTACCCGTCGTCACCATCGTCAGGGAACGCAAGTACGGCGTGGCCGCATCGGCCACAAAGCTCAGTGTGACTGCCTGCGAACTGCTGCCCACTTTCGCTGTCAGTTTGACTTCGCCAGCCATTTTGCTGGTAAAGGTCACCAACGTCGTGCCGTCCGTACCGGTCTGCGCCGCATTCGCGCTCACCGAGTCGGCATGCTCAAACGTCAGCTGCGCACCGGACAGCAGGTTGCCCTGCTCATCCGTCACGGTTGCCGTCGCCGAGTGCACCGCCTGACCGTTGGCCGCAACATCGCCGCTCGCAGGGACTGGGGTTAACGAAACAATCCGCGCTGTGGCTTGGTCGGCCCGAAAGAGAACAAAAACTTTTTCACTGACAGTTTTCTCTTGGTTCAATTCACTGTCTATGCGTGCAGTAACCCATACTCTCCCGGCGTAATCGCTCCGGAGCGTAACGCGGAAGCGGCCCTGCTCATCAGTAATGAAACTGCGAAGAACCGTCGGCTTTTTCTCCGCCGACTCTTCAATTGTCGCGTCAAACCCTACCGTGACACCGCCCACCGGATTTTTGTTTTCGTCAATAAGCGTTCCGCTCAGAATCACTTCATCCTTGCCCGCCGTTGCTTCATCTTTATTGGACGAAAGGGTAAGTTTTGCCGACCCGACGTCCGGTATGAAATGAACATCAACAGCATGGGCTTGACTATTGGCTTCGCCCGTAACCGTCACCTTTCCAGCTACCTGGCTGGCAAAGCTCAAGTTCGCCACACCACCTGCATCGGTCACAGCAACCTGCGTATCCCGCGCCATAGAATTGGTTAATGTGAAGCTCACCTCGGTGTCAGCGACCGGATTACCCCTGTCATCCCAAACGTTCGCGCTCACCATGTTTAGCGTGCTGCCGTTAGCCGGCGAGCGATCGTTAACAACCGCCAACTCGATGGAGCCAATAACAAGCTGCCCTTCGATGACAGCTAAGTGGTAGCTGGTATCAGCGACTTCGATGTAGTTTTGCGGAATACCCTGATTTTCAGCGGCATACGCCGTGTCAATAAAGAAGCCAGCCATCACGCGCAAGGCGTCACCGGTGGTGGCCAGCATTTTTTCAACCACACCTCGGCTGCCGTCCAGGGAGGCCAGACGCGGCATAAAGAGCCGTGCAATGACAGTGACCTGTTGGCTCTCGGCACCAGGTGCTACGGTGATTACACCCGACTGGGGATCAATCGTCACCAGAGCGGTATTGTTTGCCAACTCGTAGCGCACGATTCCTGCTGTGGGAGTGCCCCGCAGCGTTGGCGAGGCTTGGGTCACTGGAGTGCCCGACGGCGAACTAGCTTGCACGACCACAGTTTGAGAGATGAACCCGAAATCCCGGTACTTGGCCTGCTCTTCGTAGTTCAACACCACATTGTAATTGCGGTCGACAAAATCCTGCTTGGCCAATACGAGCGGCCTCATGGCGGCGGATTGCTCGGAACGCGTTTGTTTCTTTAGATCGCGATCAAAGCTCCAGTTCAGGTTCATGCCGAAAGTGAACTGTCCGCCGCCCCCTTGGAGCCTTTGATGCTCAGAGGTAAAGCCCAACAGCGGCATCGGCTGCCATTTCAGCCCGACACCATGGCCCGCCGGATCTTTCTTCAACTTGCCCGCTCCAAAAGCGTCCACGCCTTGGCCCTTCCACTGAAAATACTGAGCGGTGGCAGACAATTGTGGCACGCCTGGAATCAGTGCTTCGGCACGCGCATCCCAGCCGGCCGCCGGCCGCTCAAACAGGTTCAAACGGTTAGGATCGGAATTCAACCTTTGCTGATCGGACTTTTTCCACGGACCGATGGGTGCATAGGCGTTGGTCGCCAGCCGCGCGGAGTTGCCCCACATCTCCAAACCCACGCCGGCGCGGGTATGGCTGCGCGTGAAATCATGATCAAAAAATGTGTTGCCGCCCAGCATCAGATCAGGATTGACCAACCGTCGATAGCCCACGCCGACGTTGGCTAAATTGCGATTGTCGAACGTACGAGTGCCCACCTGAGCAAACAGAATGCCCTTATCGCTCTGGGCAATGGGGTGCAGATAATCCACGCTCAGATCGACATCATTGGTGCGCGCATTCGCGCGCAGACCAATCTTGGCGCGCCCGTAAGGCGCCAAAGCTTCTTCAACAGAGGAAGACATCAGATTGGTGAGTGCGTTGGTGGCCGAGGTAGCGCCATGCTGAGCAAAAAAATTGCCCGCGCCTTGGCGACTGTTGCGCGCTTGGCGCTCATACGCATTGCCGGCATCAGAGGCCATCTTGGCCAAAAGCGTCTCAAAGTCCTGCTGGTTTTGGGGCGAGTCAATGCCCTGGACGGCTTTGGAGCCTTTTATGGCTTTTGATTGCTGCGCGACTGCCGGGATCAATAAAACTTCACCCGCCTGAAGCGTGCTAACGGTAGGCTCACCCAATACCATTGCGTTGAGCCGGCGCAGCTCTGGTTCAGATCGATTGACTTTGACCGCCAAAGAACCCAGCGTTTCACCAGCGGCGAGGGTGTGGGTGATATAGGCTGGGTATAAACGTGACTCCCCGGAGCTCTGGCGAGGCACCATTAGGGCTTGGCCGGTCCAACCCAATTGCATGGCCTGGTCATGCAAAGCCTGCAACGAGGGCTCGGGCACGGCGAATCGGGTAGCAATGCTATTTAGTGTTTCATGATCAGAAGGCACTACTAGGACATACTGCTGATCCAGGGAGACCATTTGACTTTTTTCACGCACTGCGTGCGCAGCACGCTCCGCGACAGGAGATGCGACCGCACTGGCAATACTAAAAAACTGGAGGGCTAAGCAAAGGAATGCCGTCTTGCGAAACGCGCCTGCTTTTTTATGGTGAGAAAAGCCTAAAATTGGACTGTGCATAACCATCGTACGTCAAAGTTGATGGCGCACTTTATAGCTGCAATCAGCATCTGAACGATCGCAAAAACGGTGAAAAGCCGTGATTCACCTGACTCTTTGGGGAGCAGCCGAAGCCGCACGCCCCTTACCGTAACCGGGCCACACAACGTAATCAGCACTCCCGTTCGCGCCTCGGAGGCTGACCCGAGGGGGACCAGAGTGCTCAAGCATTACGTCTCACCAAGGCACGACTCAAGGCGTACAAATCCAAGCGCCCCTCTTCAGTACTTGGCGCCACTATCCATTTGATCGTCGCATGCAGCTTTTTAACCGGCATCTGCAGCGGCCATAACCTGGCGGAGGCCCATCGCATGGCTTCAAATCCGTCGCCGGAAATTTTCGGTTTACTGGCCGGCCACGGACATCAGCGCGCTGAGTGGAACTCCAACGATGGAGGACTAGAGGGAATCAATGTCTCCGGGATCAACAGGAGTGATCGGCTTAATGACAAGCCTACTCTCACTCAGCATCCCGCCTAGTGCGACAGTCACGTGACCAACAATCGGCTGCCCTCATTTATGATGGCTATAAGCAACGCACCACGACCCACCGTCAAGTCACCATTGCTCTGGACGCCATTAACCGACCGAGACGTCCTGCGTCTGGGACGGGCTTATCTGAACAGCGGGACGTTGATCGATGGCGTAGTGGTAGCCAGTGAACGAGAGACGCCGCAAGGCGGCCCTCTTTCACCATTGCTGGCCAATGTATTGCTGGACGAGGTGGACAAGGAGTTGGAGCGACGAGGCCATTGCTTCGTCAGGTACGCGGACGATGCGAATGTCTACGTGCACAGTCACAAGGCCGATCAGCGAGTAATGGCAGTGCTCCGTCGCCTTTATGACCGACTTAGGCTGCAAGTGAACGAGAGCAAGAGCGCGATTGCCAGTGCGTTTGGCCGCAAGTTTCTGGGCTACGGATTTTGGCTGTCGGCTCTAGGCGAGGTCAAACGCTGGGTGGCAAGCAAAGCGCTGCAGACGCTCAATAGCCGCGTCCGACAGCTGACATCTCGTAATGGAGGCCGAAGCATGTCGCAAGTGGCGGAAGGTCTGAGACTGTACCTACTGGCTTGGAAAGCGTACTTCGGTTTATCGCAACCCCCTCGCCTCTGGCACCGGTTCGATGAATGGATACGTCGACGACTCAGGGCCATCCAGCTCAAACAATGGAAAACCGGAAGGAGAACGTACCGTGAACTGCGCAAACTTGGAGCAAACCCTGATTTGGCAGCGGCAATATCCGGTAACAGCCACAGGTTCTGGCACAACAGTGTCGGTCCAATCCATGGAGTGCTTACGGTGGCGTGGTTCGACCGACTGGGTCTACCTCGACTCTGCTGACCTCAACTTCTCGAACCGCCCGGCGCGGACCCGCATGCTGGGTGGTGTGGCAGGGGGCGCGGCCAGACGGCCGCCTCCTATGCCTATAATATCCATGCCGTCCTTTTATAGACTAGGATCGGGATTTGTGTAAATACCTCTGCTGCGATAGCCTCCGCCGGTCTAACTGCCCCTCAAGTAATCCACTTACGATCCGCGGTAAAGCTGATCGTCAACCAACGCGCCGCATCCGCCTTACCCAGTCCTGCGGATATCTCTTCACGCAGCCCATCGAGCGTTGCGACCTTATCCACCGGGTAATCCGCCGGCAATACCACATGAATCTCGATAAACCGCGCCCGCCCGTGCTTCTGCACGTAGGACACATAGTCATCGAAACCATGACGGGCCTGGGCCGCATCCATCACTTCGCGCACCTTGTCGTCCAACTGGTCCGGGGCGATCCCCAGCACATCGCTCAGGGCCGGGCGCAGGATCTTCAAGGCTGGCGCTAGAATGCTCAGGGCCAGCAGGATCAGAATCAATGGGTCGACATACGCCGCCCACTCGCCATAGCCACGAGACTTGAGCAGCAACGCGACTAGGAAGCTCACCAGCAAGCCCACGGAAAGCATTGCGTCCACCAGCCAACTGATGTTGTCGAACTGGATCAGCGACGATTGGAGCTTACGGTTGCGGTGGCGCACATAGAAGAAGTAGGCGAACTCGAGGACGGTAAACACCGCCGCGTAGATGATCACCAGTCCCAGCTCGATGTCGCGTCCACCATTGATAATGCCGAACACACCGTTGAGAAAGGCGTAAATGGCGATCAACAACAGGAAACTGCCCTCGATCAGCAACACCATGGGCTCTAGGTGCCAGTAGCCGAACTGGAACCGGTCGTTGCTTTTCTTGGCGATCAGCTTGGCCGTGATCAGCATCAGCACCTTGATAAAGGTCGCGATCAGCGAGAAAAAGCCATCGAATAAAATGGATTGGGAGCCTGACATCACACCCGTGACAATCCCGGCGATCGCCACGGCTAACATTAGGATAGTCGATTGTTTGAGCAGTGCCTGCTCAGCTCGGTTACTCATATCTCTTCCTGCCAAACCTATAAATTGCTGGTGCTGAGGGTTTTCAGGGTGGAATGAACCTTGTTGGGATGTAAGCCGGAACCCCAGAAATTTCCGTCACACCAATTCGAAACCCACTAGATTTGGTACTTGCAAATCATCCATTTGAGTAGGCGCGATTGCAATGCTCTCCACAACAGGTAGCTGAAGTTCCGATACCAGAATTTACCGTAGTATTCGACCCATCCTCGAATCACAGCATTGTACCTGCGAGAAAAATCACTCAAGTCATCAGTCGTGGATCGATGAATGCGCCAGTGTTTGATGGCGTTTACCATTTTGCGCATTGCCCTCATCGATGCTCCCGGCATGCACTTACGAAAGAGCTCACCCTTGGAGCTCCTAAGGAAGGTCTGAAGTACCCACTTCTTTTTAAGGTCCTCGCTACTTGAGGCTCAAAAAATCATAAGTCGGTCGAAAATCAGACTTTTCTTAGTTGTTCTTATGTGCACCTCGAACTTTCAGACACCCAACCTGCAGTAGTATTGGAAAAATCTCCGAATAAGCGCATCTCATTATTTGATTCTATGATTAGTAAAATCAGTAGGGACACATACGAGCAAAATTGCTCATGAAAATTTTAGCAACGACATCCCAATGACAATTAGCACGATTCCAAGACATGCTTTACGGCCTAGTTTCTGCTTGAATAAAAACCATCCTGCAACGCTCGTTAGTACGATACCTGTCCCGCCCCATAGTGCATAGGCAATAGACAGATCGATACCTTTCACGGCCTGGGCTAGTGCTGTGAACGAAGCCAAAATGCATATAATTCCGATAATACCTAGCCATCGGCGGCGCCACCCCTGTGATGCATTGACGAAAATGTTGGCGGCAACTTCCAATATAATGGCGACTGCCATGAAGAAATAGTGCACCCAATGAGCATTTTGCATATTTACTCCTTACCCGGCGGGCTATCAAAATTAACCAATATAACTCCTGCGATCAAAACAATCATGCCTAATACTTTGACGGCACCGAGGCTTTCTTCGAAATAGAGGTAACCGATGAATGTAATAGCCACTAACCCCAAGGTTTCCCAAGTGGCATAAGCCACCGCCATGGATAGATGTTTCATGGCCATGGCGAGAAATGCGAATGACATTCCGATCATGAAGTACATCAACAAAAAACCACCCCAATGGTCTTCCTGCGACACTAGCTTCATCGTGGCAACGCCCACAATTTCCGAAACTACGGCGGCTAGAAGGAATAGCCAGGGCGCCAGATTGACGCGTACCATATGATTTCTCCTCTTGATTAATGCTACGCCGCGGTAGAGGCAGCGCTCGATTCGTAGCAGTATAACAACCAGGTGGTCATCAACGCCCCGATAAACAGAAGCGTAGTGACGACAGCCATAACTATTCGGTAGGAATGATCAAAGAATCGGGTTGTCCCCTCGAACAACTAAGTTTCCTACCGATATCTATCATTCCGCCGAGTGGCGCGACGTCGAACCTGCGCCATCGCACTTGTAGTGAATTAGCTATTTACAATGCGTATCATGTAAGCCACCTCGAATACTTAAAAGCGGCTTCAGCCCTTGTCCAACTCGGCCTGATGACCACGAGATACAAACCAAGGCTACCTGCTTATCGACGTAATTTTTTTCTATTACTGCGCCGCGATCGACTTGGCCGGGTTGCCCCACCCGTCAACTCATCTTGCACCTGGGGGACCACTGAAGATCCCATGCACCAGACGTAAAGGTGGTTCATTGGCAGATTTGTTGACCTGATGAATAGTGTCGAAAATGAACGGATCGACCGAGTCCAGCGTGCGCCGCAGGAGTTTGATGGCCTGCTTCAGTTCAACCCGCTCCCTGTCGTCAAGCGGGTACGGCACGCCATGCTGCAGGATGGCCATGACCTGATTGCGAAAATCGTTGAGTGCCCTGGCAGCCATCAGGACATCCGCCACTGCTAACTCTGCTTTTGTATGCATGATGACCTCGTTAGTGGGTATGAAAGGCGTGGCCGCCTGGATGCAGGATGCAGCTCAGAGCAAGCCTTGATGACAGCCATGAAGCGTTTGACGATACGACGGCTTCTTCGAAAACACGCTCTGATACAGCGCCCCTGAAAAAATCGTTTTCAACTTTGGTTTGCAAGCAGGCTCTTAGGGAGAACTATAGCGAAAAGAAATTCGCAGTTTCGGCCCGACCTGCCAAATTCACCCCTTTTCATGCAGAGCAAATTTATGAATTAAAATCTTAGCCTAAGCACACATTAAAAATGTCTGCTGACACTCTCCTGCGCTTTCAGGAGGCGCCGGAAATTGAGGATCGTGGTTTCATCGGGAGTCTGATCCAGATGCAGCCCCGAGAACTGGCGCAGGATCGGGGTTAGTAAAGTGCTTCTTCCATCGCCGGATCGCTGTAGCCGAACCAGTTCTGCATCAAATGAACGCACAACATGGCCATCAACGGATACGCCGGACGGCCCCCTTCGCCCTTTGGATAATGCGGCTCGATCAAAGTAACCAAGCCCTTCCAGGGCACGACCTGATCCATCTCGATCAGGAAGCGCTCGCGGCGGGTCTGCTTACGCTTTCCGGCATACTCGGCATCGGCGAAGGACATCTGTTTCATCGGGGCTCAACCGTTCTGTTCATGTGAGGTGCATATTTCACCAAATCTGGAAGTCTTTTTCAGAGTTTCCCTAGCCCGGTTGTTCATACCCTCTCCACGCGAGCTAACTATGCACCCGTTGAACGAGCCCCATGAAAGACAGGACACCGTTTCCCCCTTACGACAAGGGATAGGCAAACGGTTATGTTTATGACTAATAGCAACGATAAGAGTGGGGAGCTTTTGGGTCAGGAGCGGCGCCGCCGCTGGAGCCCAGAGCAAAAACTGGCCATGGTTCGCGAGAGCCTTGAGCCCGGACAAAGCGTTTCGGTGATGGCCCGGCGCAACGGCATAAATGCCTACCAGCTGTTCCTGTGGCGCAAGCTTTACCAGGACGGCAGCCTGTCGGCGGTCAGTGCTGGCGAGGCCGTGGTGCCGGCCTCCGAGCTGAGTGATGCGCTCAAGCAGATCCGTGAACTGCAACGGATGCTGGGCAAGAAAACGATGGAAGCAGAAGTCCTCAAAGAGGCCGTGGAGATTGCCCGGTCGCGAAAATGGATTGCGCACTCACCCTTGTTGCCGGGGGACGATCAGTGAAGCTGGTCAGCGAATGTCTCGGTGTGGCGCGCTCGCAATTAACGGTTCGAATCAAGCAATCGGTATCGCCCAAAGTACGGCGAAGCAGGCCTGTGGACGATGCTGCGCTGGTGGTCGAAATCCAGCAACAGGTCAGCGAGCTGCCCAGCTATGGCTACCGTCGTGTCTGGGGATTGCTGCGTCGCGCCCGTGAAACCCAGTTGCTGCCAGCGATCAACGTGAAGCGGGTTTACCGGGTGATGCGTGACCACAACCTTTTGCTTGAACGCCGGATCAAACAGCCCGGCGTGCCGCGTCGGCACGAAGGCCGTATTGCCGTGGAAACCAGCGATACGCGTTGGTGCTCGGACGGCTTTGAGTTCCGCTGCGAGGACGGCGCAAAACTGAGCGTGACCTTCGCCTGGATTGCTGTGATCGCGAAGCCATCGGCTGGGTCGCCAGCCCGACCGGGTACAGCGGCGATGATATCCGCGACTTGATGCTGGAAAGCGTGGAGAAGCGCTTTGGTGATCAACTGCCCACCACGCCGGTACAGTGGCTAAGCGATAACGGCTCGGCATACACGGCCGAACAGACGCGCCTGTTTGCTCGGCAGATCGGTTTGCAACCGGTGACCACACCTGTGCGCAGTCCGCAGAGCAACGGCATGGCAGAGAGCTTTGTGAAGACGATCAAGCGTGATTACGTGGCGCACATGCCCAAGCCTGATCGGGAAACAGCGTTGCGTAACCTGGCCATTGCCTTCGAACACTACAACGAGCAGCATCCGCACAGCGCCTTAAACTATCGCTCACCGAGAGAGTTCAGGCGCTTGGCGGCAGCAACAATTTAACGGGGAGTTGGTGTCCGGTTTTGTAGGGGCAAGTCCACCCGTATCCCATAACCCGCTTCGGCGCCAAAACCCAAGGCAGGAGCCGTATGCGGTACTTCTGCACGTACGGATCTGTGCGGGGGGTGGCAGGTGACTGCCATTCCTAGCGCGACCAATCGCCTCGACCAGTTCCGCCCGGCGTCCATCGCCCTCTGTCGCTCAAATTCCCGTGACAAATATCAGTGGCGGTGCAATTGCTGAAAATTTTATGTGACATAAGTGTCGTTTTGTTCAAAGCACCCTCCATGGGTGTTTACACTCAATAGGTGACACTTACAGTTACGGTATCAGAGTACGTACCTGGCGGTGGAGTTATTTGAGCGGGAACCAGCCCGTACACGGTGGTCACCTGCGGAGAGCCATTGCCAGTCACCGATAGGGTATCGGTATTTACAATGCTACCCCAGCGCAAGGTACGGTTGCTGTCGCGATAGAGTTCATAGGTGAGCAACTCGCTGTTAGGACCTAACATTCTGCGTACCGCACCGTTGGCATTCAGTCCGTTGTCTAGGCTGATGGAGTAGGGGGTGCCATTGGTGCATTGGGTAGTCAGTGTCGCCGTGTTGTAGACCGCTGCGCTCAGCAACCCCTGGCTGCCAAAATTAAGCGCGCTGACCGCATTGATAAGACAATGATTGGTAATGTTGGCGGTCACGGTGAAGGGGAAAGTATAAGGTGTCACTGTTTGACCGCAGGACGCTGGAGCGTTACTGTTGCCGTTTGCGGTTTGTATAGTTACCACCGCATCGTTGGAGCTGCCAAAGCTGCTGTTGTAGTTACCCGCCAAGGGCGCTGGTTGTGCCGCGATTACTTGCCCATACAGGGTGGCGCTGCCGCTGGTAGTACCGTTCCCCGACACTACAAAGATGGCGTTGTAGGGTGTTGGGTTAACCGAAGACAACATCGATCCCCATAACTGAGTGCGTGCACTGTCGCGGTACAGCTGAAACTGCAATGTCGAGCTCGATGGCCCACTCATCAGTCGGTTCGACCCTTGCAACCCACTGCCGCCATTGCCAATATTGGCGCAGAAATTTACATGTACGGGCTGAGGGTTAGTGTTGGTACAGCTGTAACTGAGGGTCGCTGTAGCGACGGCGCTTGCGGTCAATACGTTAATGTTGCCGAAGGACAACGGCGACATGGCAATGCTGCAGTTGATTGCTGCGTGCGTTGAAATGGCCGGCAACCAAAACGCTACAAGTTTCCATAACGATAAATGACTCAACCAGCGGGATGAACTCATGTCGCAGTGTTCTCCAGGCAGGTGAACGGGCCGAGTTGCGGGATGCTGTCATCCTCGGACACAAAGTTGAACGACACCTGGCAAACCCCGCTGGGCGTAGTGACCTCAAGGGTGTTGTTCGTTTGCAGTGTCTCCAGATAGGTGGCGCCATCAAAGCCCACTATGGCGGTCTCGTCCGAGACCTTCCCGCGCAGATGGACCTGGCTACCCAGCGGTAGCGGCTGGCCCCGTGGGTCGATCAAAATCACAACCGCGGCCCTTATGGGCTCGATGGCAAAATGCACTAAGGCGCCAGCACGGTCACTTGGGGTGACCATGGCCTGGACTTGCTTAATGCGAAGATTGGCCGGCAGGGACAGCGGATCGATTTCCACCTGGTTATTTTGATAGGCCCGTAATGGTTGGAGCAATAGCCTGCCTTGGCTATCGGTCTTGCCAACCAGGTTGTTTTCCAGTTTGATCGGTACGCCGGCCACCCCGTCGGTGCTAACCACCGCGAACCCGTCCTCGATGCTGCTGCTGGCGAATACTTGACTATCCATCAAGACCAGCGCCCCACGGGCATCGGCATAACCGTACAGATCGTCGTTGAGGGAGCTGCCTCCCACATCCACCTGACCATATGGGCCGAGATAGTCGAGCTGGGCCTGGGCACTCCGCAGGCCAGCTCCGTCCAGTAGGCTGGTACGCCACCCCCAGCCGCCTTGGCTGGGCAGGGCCTGGCTGGCATCCAGTGAGAGTTGAGTCATTGCGTTGTAACGACGTAAGCCGCTGCTGACGCTGGTGCTGCCCCAATTGAGAGTGAAACCCAAAGCCAAGCTACGGTCCTTACTTTCATCGAGGTTTTGATTAAGGCTAAGGTTCATCGATAGCGCGCGGTTTAGCGTCTTCGACCAATAAAGACTGGCAAAGCGATCGGCCGGCCTGCGCGCATGGCGCAAGTGCATATAACTGACCCCTACATTCCCCATTAAGGAAGTGCTATAGCCTGCCAGGGCACGGGCGCTGAGTTCTGGAATCGGTGCATCGTATAACGAGGCGATGTCGGCATACTCTCCCTGGGTGCGGGTGATATCGGCATCAAGGTTGTAGCGCCGATTGTTCCAACTGTAGCCTGTGCTGTACTGAAAACCGTTGTGCCCAGCATGGCGGCTGCGCGCGAGAGAGCCGGACAGCACACCGCCGCGCTCACCCAGAAGGCTGACGGCACCGATTCCGGCATTACCCAGTTCAGTGTTACCTTGGGCCTGTATTTCGGCGGTTAACCGATCACTCACGCCATAGCGCCAAGTTCCACTGGCAACCGGCTTATCATCGTAGTCGAAGGAGCTCAGGCCATAGTTTTCGCGGACGAATCCCAGCTCTGCCGCCCCATCCGACACTCCCCGTTGCAAGAGTTGCTGGCTGTTGTACAAGGCAAAGTCCAGGGTGGTGGCATGGCCTAAGGCATCAGTCACCATTAGTTGCGCCGTACCGGCACCATTGATCATAGGTGGACTGGTAAGCTGAAAAGGGCCAGCAGGTACCTTGCCGCTGTATTGACGCAGACCATCAACATACAGCTCGACTTCAGAAGGCAAAGTCGCCGAGCCGATAAAGGCCGCCAAAGGGGTATTGGTACGATAGGGTTGCAAACCAAAATTGCGACCCAATTGGATGCCCGCTATCCGTGTTGGACGCGACCAGGACTGTGAGGTAGTCAGCATGTCGCCCAAACGCACGGTCAGCATGTCTTCGGGCATGGAGTAACTCCAGGTACTATCCAGCCGGATATGACTGTTAGACAGTGGCGTCAGTTCGCCATGATACATCTGTATCAAACCACTGTTGCTTAACAGTCCCACCGCACCAAAGGCCCGCAGTTCAGCAAAACCGCCAAGGCTGTAGGTCGAATCCCTCTGTCCGGCGGCATGCAGGCTATAATTGAGTAACATTCCAGGTGCTGTGCTGGCGATGCTGGCTTTCTGCAGCGGAGCATTCAGTATGGTCGTAGAAAGATTGAGCAGGTCTAATGCCACGGTGAATGTGATGCGTTGGCCCCGTTCGTCATAGTTGTACTGTAGCCCCTCCATGTTCTGCAAAGATAAAGAGTCAGACGGGAACTTTTTGCTATTACTCAAGTTAAAACCGATTTTCTCCAAGTTAGCCTTGGTCGCGTAAAGATGGCCCTCGCGTAGATCAAAAGGCAGCAGGCCCACGCGGGTTCCGTTGAGAACGACGTCCAAGTACAGAGGCATATTAGGCCCCGGTGTTTTGCTGGTTATCATTCGCTCAACACCTTCAGTAGCCAAGGCCGCGGAGTGCACCGCGCCCATAAAACTTAATGGCGCCAACTCAGCGAGAAGGATCAACCACCAAGGACAGCGGCTGCTTGCTCTGCTCGCCATTGATCATAACCTCAAGCGTTCCACCGCCTGCAAAGGCGCTGGCGGGACTCTTGAGCACCCAGCGCATAATGGAACCTGGCAGTACATAGCCCAGTAATCCTGGGGTGATGTCGTAGCGATTGCCGGAGGCTTGAAGAAAACTCAATGCGGCTAATTGCGCATGAGCGGGACCGCTGTTGCTCACCTGTAATACAACCTGTTCGCCGTCGCGTTTCAGGCTCCACTGTAGGATCGGCCTCGGAGCTATGCCACTGGAGGGTTGCACGAAAACCGGCAAGCTGTAATTGAGGACAAACTGCAAGCCTTTGGGCGCGCCTACTAAAGGGAGGGGAAGTTCATCGATTTTCAGGCGATAGGTGCGCTCCGCGCCAACGGGCTCAAAAGATAATTTCCCAGTGTGTATCACTCTCACCAGTTGGCGCTCGCCGGCAGCCAGTTGCACCATAGGGGGGCTGACGACCAACTCATTGGAGGGGGTAAGTCGGTCCTCCCCATTCACTTGGGTCCAGCGAAATACCCGAATCTGGGTGCTGATTCGGGCCTCTCCGGTATTGCTCAACCAAAGCCCGTCGGCAGGTTGCACCGCGGAAAGGCTAAGCCCAATAGGTGTTACCTGCAGGCCCGCTGCTTGTACCGTCTGAGTCAACATAAGAAATGCAGAAAGCAACAAACTATGCAGTTTAAGGCTGGTGTTCGGGCGTCGGTGCAGATTGTCCATCGAATTAATAATTCACGGTGACGGTGACGGTATCGCTATAAGTATCGGGAGTGGGTGCAGTCGTAAGAGCCGCAATACTCGCGTAGACGCTAATCGTTTGCGCCGCACCGTTTCCTGTTCCCGCGACACCATTACCCACGATGGTGGCGGTGGCGGTATTGCCCCAAATGGAGCCAGAGGCTGAGGTCTGGCGAAGTTGATATGCCACAGTATCGGTATTTGGACCTGTTCCTATCAAACTACCGATACCCGTTGTATTGGCACTCGCATTCAGGGATGTTAAACCGATAAAGTACGGTGTGGTTTTTGAACATTGCACCTTAAAGGTTCCGGTGGCGCTAGCACCGCTATTAACGATAGTAGTTGCGTCTACTGGGCCGAAGGTTATGGGTGTGGGGGTGAGAACCGAACACGACTTGGTCAAGGTTAATGTGACGGGCAGCGTCCCCGTCGCGGTGGCAGCACTGACACCTTGGATTAGACCGGAACAGGATATAAAAACCAACGCTTTTATTAGTGTCTTCTTGTTGATGTGCATGAAACCCCCTATTACCTACCAGTTAATTTTTAACGATTTCTGCAGCGAAAGCGCCGCTGCATTTACGGGCTGATGCTCAACAAAGCCGTAACACAACCATTTTTCATCAGGGACCTCTAATAAATGCATCGCACGTCTATGCCGCCTCTTATATTGCTTACAGATGGAAAAATTTAAAGCCAGCACCGAAAGGTCATAATATGTAAGTCTAGGTGTTTAATGAAGGCCCGCACGTAACAGATGAGAAATTCACGAGGCCGCCATTAAAAATCACAACTATTCACCTCGAGGGTCGGTTATTTTGCGTTTTGAGCACTTAACAACAAGTAGGGGCGCTTTAGAGTTCGGGAATAATCGTACGCTAGCGTACGTTACCGAGTCCGATGGACTTCACACCCCTTTTATTGCTAGATGAATGGGATGCCAACTTTGGTGGAAATAATAAACTGCTTGTTTACTCAATGATTAATGAGGTGGCATATAATAAGTGGATTATCGAGGTCCGGCACGGCCATGCGATGGCACAGACCGATGGCTATTCCGACTCGTCCAGCCTGACCGAATAGTGGGGTTGAAGATGCGGGACTCCCTTGCTCGCGCTCAGCGCTTGGTGATGCTGTTCTAGCCTTACATCAGTGAGACATCATGCCATACGGTACCGACTCGCTGGCAACTGTCGGGCTGGAATAACTTGTGATTATTTAGTCGCGCGGGAAAAAGCTGAAACGATACACCAGCTGTCAACCTGCGGCTTGGGATATGGAACGAATCCACGGTTACTGGAACGATCAGCCCCTGTTGTGGGAAGCACGCCCCCTTGCTGATTGCCTCAGTGCGTTTCGTTCCTCTAGGCAGAAAAGGTCTTTAAACCTGGGCTCCCCCGGGTTTTTTCTGCCTGCTGTCCGGAAAAACGACTTGTAGGCTTGGTGTGGGCCAAAGTCCAATTCGACGACATTTAATTTTGCAAAGCCCCTCCCCCTTCATTACCCCAAACGAATGACCTTTTCGTGCATGGCTCATTGACATCTTTTAACCGACTGGATAACTCCAATATAAAGTTATATATAATCATTTATTACTCTTGCACGGACATGCATTACAAACTCTACTTCCGATGAGGAGGTGGGCACTCAGGAAGGGGGAAATAAAGTTCAGTCTGGAGTACTGTATGCACAGTGAAGCTCATATTGTTATGGAAGATGTTTAATCGCGGCTTCGGTCGCGCGATACTCAATGATCAAAGACATAAGACCCTCCAGGGTATTTATACTCAAGTGAGCAGGATTGTTGATTTAAATGAAATCCGTTTAAATAGCTTGTAACTTCATTATCGGCTGTCTGAGGCTTAGCGTGAAGAGTCGTTGAATCGTTACCTCTCTATGGCTTTTCCCCTTCTCTTCTAAGATGCGGCAGCATTGGCTTTTGCCCGTATTCGGATAATGGTTTGACGGGAGGTAGCATAGTCTCTGGCCAGTTTGGAAACGGAGATCCCTGTCGTCAGTTGCTCCAGTACTTCGAGTTGCTTGCTCGGCGACAGTGCCTCACGGCGTCCCGAGCGAACTCCACTGGCCCGGCTGCGCGCTAACCCCGCGTGGGTGCGCTCAATCAGTAAATCCCGTTCAAACTCGGCCACCGCCGCCAGTACGCCCATGGTCATTTTGCCGGCCGGGCTGGTGAGATCCATTCCGCCCAGGGCGAGGCAATAAACCCGGCCCCCTCCCCTGCTAGGCGTTCGACGGTGGCGCGCAGATCCATCGCGTTGCGTCCAAGGCGGTCCAGTTTGGTCACAATGAGAATGTCGTCAGGTTCCAGACGATCAATCAGTTTGGAAAATGCGGGACGGGCATTGGCGGCTATGCCGCCGCTGATGCATTCGACGACAATCCGCCGTGGATTGACCGTGAAGCCCGCGGCTTCGATTTCCATGATTTGGTTATCGGTGGTTTGGTCCGGGGTGCTGACGCGTGCATAAATGAAGGTTTGAAACTTCATCATGGCACCTGGATGCCAACTCGCGACTTTCGCCACGGCCTCAGGACGGGGAAGTCCCTTTCATTCGCTAAGGAAACTCTGAAAAAGACTTCCATATTTGGTGAAATACGCACCTCATGAACAGAACGGTTGAGCCCCGATGAAACAGATGTCCTTCGCCGATGCCGAGTACGCCGGCAAACGTAAGCAGACCCGCCGCGAGCGCTTCCTGATCGAGATGGATCAGGTCGTGCCCTGGAAGGGCTTGGTTACTTTGATCGAGCCGCATTATCCAAAGGGCGAAGGGGGCCGTCCGGCGTATCCGTTGATGGCCATGTTGCGCGTTCATTTGATGCAGAACTGGTTCGGCTACAGCGATCCGGCGATGGAAGAATCACTATATGAAACGACGATTCTGCGCCAGTTCGCGGGCTTTAATCTGGATCGGATTCCCGATGAAACCACGATCCTCAACTTCCGCCGCTTGTTGGAAAAACATGAGTTGGCAGGCGGGATTTTGCAGGTCATCAATGGCTATCTGGGCGACCGTGGCCTGCTGTTGCGTCACGGCACGGTGGTCGATGCGACGATCATTCACGCGCCGAGTTCGACCAAGAACAAGGACAGTAAACGCGATCCCGAAATGCACCAAACCAAGAAAGGGAATCAGTATTTTTTTGGTATGAAAGCGCACATCGGCGTCGATGCCGAATCCGGCTTGGTGCATAGCCTGGTGGGCACGGCGGCCAATGTGGCGGACGTGACGCAGGTCGATCAGTTGCTGCACGGTGAGGAAATTTACGTGTGTGGCGACGCCGGTTACACCGGCGTGGATAAACGTCCCGAGCATCAGGATCGCAAGATGATCTGGTCGATTGCCGCCCGACCAAGCAGCTATAAAAAGCACGCAAAAAAGAGTCTGATCGGGCGCATGCGACGCAAGATCGAATACGCGAAAGCGCAGGTGCGGGCCAAGGTTGAGCATCCGTTTCGCGTGATCAAGCGCCAGTTTGGTTATACGAAAGTGCGCTTTCGTGGTTTGTCGAAAAACATCGCGCAGCAGACAACGTTGTTCGCTTTGTCGAACTTGTGGATGGTGCGAAAACGGTTGATGGGTATGGGCGAGGTGCGTCTGTAATGCGGGCCAATTGCCCTGAAACAGTGCAATTAGAGGAAAGAACCGTGGATTAAGGACAAGAAAGGCCTGATTTTCGCCGACTTATGATTTTTTGAGCCTCAAGTAGTGAGGGCATCAAAAATCGGTGGGTACTTCAGACCTTCCCTAAGCATTCAACCTGTCAGGTTGAGGTCATAGAAGTTGACGCCAAGCCGTCAGAAAATGCAGACAGCGGCCCTATTCTGACGCTGCGAGAGTGAATCACCTGACGCTAGGTTGAGGTGTACTTCAACTGGACGCGACAGCGGGTTACGTTGGTTTCAGCGGTAAACTTCTCGACGGTTGCCAAGCTGTACAACCAGTATCCGTAAGGCGCCGTCCTGAATCTCGCAGATTACTACGCGATACCGCCACAAGCCACCCAATGGGCCTGTAAGCGCCTTGCCAGTAGTTCTCGGATCATCCCTGCTGGACACCCGCTCATCCATAAAGTCAAGAATGCGCTTCGCTGACTGCTTGTCGAGCTTCCGCAACTGTGTTTTGGCCGTGTCGGTGTAATCAATCGTCCAGGCCAAGGTCTTTCCTTACGTCCGCAGCAGAGTGAACGACCTCTGTATTTTTACGGACACGCTCCAGGACTTCAGCCGCGAGGTAGTAATCCTCAAGGTCAGTCAGGCCATGATCGATGATTTCGCGCAGATAATACGCCTTGGTACGCCCGGTGCTTGTCGCCAAAAAATCTAGGCGCTGCTCGGTTTCGGGTGCCAAGCGAATGGAAGTGGCCATGTCTAAAGCTCCCATGTGATACATGCATTCATGTTATCACAAATCTGCGCGTATGCTTGGCCAAGTGCGGGCGAAGCTACAATTTGACGACATTTAGACTTCCCGTCACGGCCCAAACGGCCGCCACTTTCATGTACGTTCCCCCGGTGTCAGGATAGTTGTCGCCTCTCCGAATTTTCCTGAAAAAGCATATCGGGGGCGGAAAGAGACTGGTCGTGCCGTACTATTCACCTGAACGCAAAGCCGCATTACTCAAGATGCTGCTTCCCCCGCTGAACCTGACGATGGCCGAGGTTTCCCGGCGTGAAGGGGTTAGCGAAATGTCTTTGTCCAACTGGCGCAAGAAGGTCAGTTCTGAAGGAAGCGCAGTGCCTGAAGACAAGCCACTCCCCGACAACTGGTCTGCTGAAGCCCGGTTCGCTGTCGTCCTTGAAACCGCCGGTCTGTCGCAGCTCGAACTGGGTGAGTACTGCCGACGAAAAGGTCTGTACCCCGAACACGTCAGCGCCTGGCGCCAAGCCTGTATCACGGGGCAGCAGAGTGTTCAGAACCAACAAAAGGTCGACCGCGAACAATCTCGCAAGGACAAGAAACGTATTCAGCAACTTGAGCGCGAACTGCTGCGTAAAGACAAGGCGCTGGCCGAGACCGCCGCGTTGTTGGTGCTGCGAAAAAAGCTCAACGATTACTGGGGGATCGACAACGAGGACACCTGACCTCTTTGCCGGAACGGCAGTTGTTGGTGGCTTGGTTGATCGAAGCCATCGTGGCCGGTGCTCGAAAAATCAGAGCGTGCCAGGAGGTGGGGCTGTCGCTCAGAACCTTGCAGCGATGGACGCAGAGTGAGGATGTTCAAGCCGATGCCCGCACAACCACCGTGCGGCCCACGCCACGTAATGCGTTGAGCGAGATCGAACGACAAGCGATCGTGACCCTGTGTAACAGCCCGGCGTATGCCCATTTGCCGCCGAGTCAGATCGTACCGAGGCTGGCTGACGAGGGGCGTTATCTGGCGTCGGAAGCGACGTTTTATCGCATCCTGCGTGCAGCCGGTCAGCAACATCATCGGGGCCGTAGCCAGCGACCCAGACGGCATGCGGCACCGACGACGCATGTCGCCAAAGCGCCCAATCAGGTGTGGTCGTGGGACATCACGTATTTGCCGTCGCCGATACGCGGCAAGTACTACTACCTGTATTTGATCGAAGATATTTACAGCCGCAAGGCCGTGGGCTGGGAAGTTTACGAAGAAGAAAGCGGCGAAAAAGCGGCTGCGCTGCTGCAACGCAGCGTGATCGGCGAGCAGTGTTTACACGAGCCGCTGGTGCTGCACTCGGACAATGGTGCGCCGATGAAATCGCTGACGCTGTTGAGCAAGATGTACGACCTGGGCATCACGCCGTCCCGTGGCCGACCGCGAGTGAGCAACGACAATCCGTACTCGGAGTCGCTGTTTAGAACGCTGAAATATTGCCCGCAATGGCCGCCGGAGGGTTTTGCCGGCTTGGACGCCGCACGCGCTTGGGTGAGAGATTTTATGCGTTGGTACAACAACGAGCACCGGCATAGCCGGATCCGCTTCGTGACACCGGCTGAGCGGCATCGAGGGCTGGACCACCAGATCCTGGCGCGGCAGCATGAACTGTACCAGCGAGCGCGCAAGAAAAGCCCGGAACGTTGGTCAGGCCAGACGCGGAACTGGGAGCCGATAGGAGCGGTGATGCTGAATCCGGATCGGGAGCAGCAGGACGAGAAAAGAGCGGCATAGTTGAACGGTTGACGCGACAACTACCTTGAAGTGCGACACGAAGTCGCTTGTAGAAGTTGTTCCCGCTTCAACTGAGGGAACCACCAATGTCACTTGGTGAATCTAGGAGTCTGAATAAAGAGCGACTCTGACAATGCAACGAAGCACTGCAAGGTGCGGGGTATCAATCGCGAGAGGCGTACTCTTCTGGCAGCCATACGCCGGTGTAGTGCTAGATAGTTGGTATGGTGAACACATGTGAATCTGCGCTAAAGGTCGTTAAGTTGAACAAGCGGAAATGGCTATTGCGCTTGAACCAAAACGGTAACGGAGGTGGGAAGAACGCTTTTCAAGTGCGCCTTCGTGACCCGCACGCCTCCCGGCTCATAGCAGGCACCTAACCCGACATACTTCTGCAAGTGGAACGTGGGAATCCCGTATCGCTCCCTTCGGGGACAGCAGGCCGCAAGGTTTGCCAATGGCGGTGCGGAAACAGGATCGAGGACAAAGCGAACGCCGCCCTGTAATGGGACGGATAGGGATTGCAACATCACCCCACGCGAAAGCGGGCAGACTTCCTCATGGTCTCTCTTCACAAGAGAATTTTTAGAACCATCTAAACGGGAGGAGAGCAAATGAATGCTGCAACACTGGCGTGTGCACCTTCCGGCGTGGCATGGGACGGCATTAATTGGGCCGATGTCCAGCGCCATGTAAGACGGCTGCAAACGCGTATTGTGAAGGCCACCCAGGCCGGCAAGCACAACAAGGCGAAAGCCTTGCAATGGCTGCTGACCCACTCGTTTTGCGGCAAGGCATTAGCCGTCAAGCGAGTGACTGAAAACAAAGGCAAGAATACCCCCGGCGTGGACAAGGTGACGTGGAAAACGCCGAGGGCAAAGACCAACGCGATTGCGTCGTTGAAGCGGCGAGGTTACTCGCCTCTTCCGCTTCGGAGAGTGATGATTCCGAAAAAAAATGGCAAGACGAGGCCGCTCGGCATACCCGTGATGAAGTGCAGGGCTATGCAAGCGTTGCATTTGCTGGCCCTAGAACCGATCGCGGAAACCACCGCCGACCTGAATTCTTATGGGTTCAGGCCGGAACGCTCGACTGCCGATGCCGGTGAACAATGCTTAACTTGTTTGGCGCAAAAGGCGAGCGCGCAGTGGGTGCTGGAGGCCGACATTCAAGGCTGTTTCGACAAAATCAGTCACGACTGGATGATCACCAATATCTCAACGGACAAGGTGGTTTTAAATAAGTGGCTCAAGGCGGGATTCGTGTATCAAAACAAACTCTTCCCCACCGGCTCCGGCACCCCGCAAGGGGGCATAATATCGCCAGTGTTGGCAAACATGACGTTGGATGGCCTCGAACTGATGCTCTCGGAAAAATTCCCGAAAGCGAGGAGGACAGGCCGGAAAATGAACATGGTGCGTTACGCGGATGACTTCATTATTACTGGTAATTCGAAAGAGTGGCTGGAGCAAGAGGTCAAGCCCGCAGTGGTTGAATTTCTGGCAGAACGTGGGCTAGTCCTGTCACCTGAAAAAACCAAAGTAACGCACATCAAGGATGGGTTTGACTTCCTCGGATGGAACATTCGCAAGTACAGCGGCAAACTGTTGATGAAACCGTCGAAAGCGAACGTCAAAGCGCATCTTGGCAAAATCCGCGAAGTCATAAAGGCCAACAGGCCGGCTAAACAGACTGACCTGATAAAGCAGCTCAACCCTGTGCTACGAGGATGGGCGAATTACCACAGCCATGTAGTCGCCAAGAAAACCTTTACTCGAATCGACTCCAACGTATGGTCAATGCTATGGCGATGGGCGGTAAGAAGGCACCCGAACAAAGGAGCCCGGTGGGTCAAGGAGCGCTACTTCAAGACCAGAGGCACCCGAACTTGGGTATTTGCCGCAACAGAAGAAAAAGAAGATGGAGCGAAAAGGGAGCGTATCCTGCTCGCAGAATCGGATACGCCAATACAGCGGCACATCAAAATCAAAGCGGACGCGAACCCGCACGACCCACAGTGGGAGCAGTATTTCGAGTCCCGATGGGGCAAGAAAATGCTGAACTCGCCGAAAGGTCGCGGGAAGCTTTACCGTGTCTGGCGGAGGCAAGATGGCATGTGCTCCACCTGTCAGAAACCAATCACCAAGAACACCCCTTGGGATGTTCGCGGTATTGTAAAACGGACTGACGGCGGATCAGATGCAGCAAGCAACCTGCAAATGCACCATCTCAATTGCCGTAGAAATCAGCAACACGCCAAAAACGAAGTTGGGTAACCGGGTGTCGAAAGATGCCTTAGTGGAGGCTTGAGCCGTGTGCGTTGAAAGGCGCATGCACGGTTCTTAGGGGGCTGGACGCGGGTAACCGCGTCTGGCTACCCGACAAATGCCGCGTTACCCAACCAATACATGGAAGAGCTACCGTGGCGTATTCATGGAATGATCCAGACACTTAGGATTTGTAGACTCTTACTGATGAAGAGCTCGCGTTGTTGCCAGGCATGACAGATAAAGGTCGAATCGATTTCGCCTGTCCGGTAAACGGTCGTTTGCCGGCCTTTTCAAAAAGTGTCCGTCAATCTGCTTCTTTAACGAGAAACCGGACAATATAATTTCCGGACGAGAAGCGGACACGAGGACACTGCCCAAATGGCATTGATTGGATATGCACGGATCTCCACGGAGGAACAGGACACCGCCCTGCAGACCGATGCGCTCAGCAAGGCCGGCTGCGAGCGAATTTTCACGGATACGATGTCGGGAGCCACTTCGGAGCGTCCAGGCCTGTCGTCGGCGATGAAATTCCTGCGCGAAAATTACGTGCTGGTCGTCTGGCGACTAGATCGTTTGGGGCGTTCCCTTCCGCATCTGATCGAGGTCGTAGCCGGGCTTGAGGCACGCGGTATCGGATTTCGCTCCCTGACCGAGACCATCGACACAACAACGTCAGGTGGCCGGCTTATCTTCCACGTCTTTGGCGCCCTCGGACAGTTTGAGCGCGAGGTGGCAACACGGCTTAAAGTCGGGAAGACGGCGCTCTACGACGCTTTGCGGGAAACCGGTCAACAGACTTAGAAAAGCTAAATGTCGTCATAGTCGGGTAAGGATATGCCGTTGCCGGCACATCCTCCCCTAAAAACCGTGCGTGCGACTTTCACCGCAGGTCGCGGTAGGGACGGCAGTTACCTGCCGCCCCCCGCACAGATCCGTACGTGCGGAACTACCGCATACGGCTCCTGCCTTGGGTACGTGACGCAAAGCGATCCTCAGGATAAGGATGTGCATTTCTGGGTCTTGGTATATAGAGGTCGGCAAGGCGTCCGTAGCGTGACCATTGAAGCCGATGACGCTGGCTGCGACGTTTGAGGGCTTGCCGCCATAGACGGCATACCGCCAACCGAAAACCGCCAAGACGTATCAGGTTTCCCGGCACTGCGTGGTAATTGAAGTACCCACTGACAACCCGGTTAAGCCACTGACCCACGACCCGAACAGGCTCATGACGTCGGCGTTTCAGCTCATCCCGGATAGCCAGTAGCGTTGCACGCATTCGCTTCTTGACCGTCAGTCGCAGTATTTGAAACCCACCGCTTCTGTTGGTACTACAACAGTGCGTGAAGCCCAGGAAGTCAAATGTCTCCGGTTTACCTAAACCTCGCTTTCTACGATTTCTTGCAGCAAAACGACCAAACTCAATCAGCCGTGTCTTCGAAGCGTTGAGCGATAAACCGAACCTGGCCAGCCGTTCCCGCAATTGCTCCAAGAACTGCTGAGCCTGCCATTGCGTCCTGAAACCCACCACACTGTCGTCCGCGTAACGCACGACAATCACATCGCCACGGGCGTGGCGCTGGCGCCACTGCCTTGCCCATAGATCCAGCACGTAGTGAAGATAGATATTCGCCAGTAACGGCGATATCACTGCGCCTTGGGGAGTCCCCTTGGTCGCAGCCACCCTACGGCCATCCTCCATAACACCCGCTTGAAGCCATTTGCAGATCAGTCCGAGCAGGCGCCGGTCTGCAATCCGGTGTCCTAGAAACATCAGCATCCATTCATGGTCGATCTCATCAAAGAACGACGTGATATCCGCATCCAATATCCAGTTCACCTTCTGGCCCTTCAGCGCGACCGTCAACGCATCCAGCGCATCGTGCTGACTACGTCCCGGCCGAAACCCATACGAGAAACCTAGAAAGTCTTCTTCGTAGATCGCATTCAGAACAGTGACAACTGCCTGCTGTACGATCTTGTCCTCCAGAGAGGCAATGCCCAGCGGACGCTGCCTGCCGTCGGCTTTGGGAATGTAGACCCGCCGCGACGGCGTTGCTCGATAGGCTCCACTGTGGAGCCTTGCGTGCAGATCGGTTACCCGCTGGAGAAGACCTTCCTCATATTCTCGCCACGACATGCCGTCCACGCCCACCGCCGCATCGCGGCGAAGCGCATAAAAGCTCTGCGCCAATAATTGCGGTGTGATGTGGTGCAGCAATGCCGTGAACTGCATGCCCTTATCCCTTCGGGCTGCTTCACGTACACCTTCAAGTCCCATCGACGCGCAACTGATCTGGCTCTGTGTCCGGGGCGCGGGGGACGTGTCGGTGTTTCCCTTGGCTACGTCCCTTTCCTCCACCATCTCCGCAGGGCTAAGCCCCTTGTTCGATGGCTTCTCAGGTACTACGGACGTATCCGACTTCTCAGCGACGTAGACAGCAGGGTTACGGCTTTTGGCCTTTCCTACTCCGCCCGGTGCTTGCGCACCGGGCATCGCTGAGATCTCCCAGTTTCTGTGCGAAGGACTTCCCGACGTGCACAGGGTCTCCGACCGCGCGGGATCAGAGCATGACTGGCGTATAACGCCATGCTCCATATTGCCTTCTGCTTCGCATAACAGCATCGGCATCCCGGATTCCTGATTACGCGGCTCAATGGCTGGCCCATCGGTTTCCCCTGTCAACGCTTCACCCTGCACCTCACGGTGCAACATGCATGACTCGGGGTCTGGTTGATTCGCCATTTCTTACCAGTATCGAACTTTCATCGACTATCCTCCGCCAGCTTTAACTGGCGCACTATGCGTCCGGGCATCACGTCTTGCTTGATTAAACCGGCTGCCACTTATGCGGAAGCAGCTGCTCGATTTCACTCGCCCGCTGCGTCGGCAGGCGCGTGAGAACATCCTTTAGATAGGCGTACGGATCATGCCCATTCAGCCGCGCAGACTGGATCAAACTCATAATCGCTGCCGCCCTTTTTCCGCTGCGTAGCGATCCGGCGAAGAGCCAGTTCTTGCGTCCAAGGGCCCATGGTCGGATCTGGTTGTCGGGTAGTCAGACGCGGTTACCCGCGTCCAACCCCCTAAGAACCGTGCATGCGAGTTTCCCAGCACACGGCTCAAGCCTCTACAAAGGCACTGTTAAGTACCCGGCTATACCTCTTTAACATTGGCGTACTGCTGAACTCTGGGGCAACGCAGATTATAGATCTCAAGATTGATGCTGCGTCCGTTCCGCCGTCGGCCAATTTTACGATGTGGCGGCTATGCCACGGCGTATCTTTAGTAACGGGCTTATGACAAACAGAACATAGGCCGCCTTGCTGTAGCCAGACGCGATACAGCTTCGCCCGTCCCTTCGTTGATTTGAGCATTTTCTTGCCCCATCGGAACTCAAAATACTCATCCCAATTGGGGTCATGCGGGTTGGCAGCAGCCTTGATCTTGATGTGCCGCACTATCGGCGTGTCCGATTCCTTCAGTAAGGTGTATTCCCTTGCCTTACCGTCTGCGTATTTTTCAACGGTGGAGAACACCCACCGGCGCGATCCTCGGACTTTGAAATACCTGTCCTTGACCCACCGGATTCCTTTGCGCGGATGCCGCCTCACCGCCCAGCGCCAGAGCATTGTCCAGACTTCGCTGTCTACCTGATTGAAGACTTTTTTGGCGACCACGTGGCTATGATAGTTCGCCCATCCCCGTAAAATCGGGTTGAGCAGCCCGATCAAATTGACCTGCTTGATCGACTTGTTGGTCTTGATCACTTCCCGGAGCTTGGCAAGGTGAGCCCTGATGTTCGCTTTCGATGGCTTGATCAGGAGCTTGCCGTTGTACTTGCGCAAGTTCCATCCGAGGAAGTCGAACCCGTCCCCTATGTGCGTTATTTTGGTTTTTTCCGGAGAGAGGACAAGTCCACGCTCTGCCAGGAACTCAACCACAGCGGGCCTGACTTCATTCTCCAGCCACTCTTTCGAACAGCCAGTGATGATGAAGTCATCTGCATAACGCACCATCTGCATTTTTCGGGCTGTCCACTTTGCATTGGGAAACCTCTTCGCCAGCATCGCTTCCAACCCGTCCAGCGCCATGTTCGCCAACACCGGGGATATGATGCCTCCCTGCGGGGTTCCGGCGTGGCTGGGGAATAGCTGATTCTGATAGACATAACCGGCCTTGAGCCATTTCTGCAAAATCGCCTTATCCATAGGGATGTGGGCGATCAACCAGTCATGGCTGATATTGTCGAAACAGCCTTGAATGTCGCCCTCTAACACCCACTCCGCGTTTGCTTTTCGTGACAGCACACCAAAGCACTGTGCGGCGGCATCCGCAGTTGAACGTTCCGGCCTGAATCCATAAGAGTTCGGGTCGGCGGTGGTTTCCGCTCTCGGTTCCAGAGCCAGCAAATGGAGCGCCTGCATGGCCCGGCATTTCATCGCGGGAATTCCGAGAGGTCTCGTCTTGCCGTTTTTCTTCGGAATAAGCACTCTCCGAAGCGGAAGCGGCGAGTAGCCTCGCCGCCTCAATGACGCTATCGCACAGATCTTGGCCCCCGGTGTATTCCAAGTGACCTTGTCCACCCCGGGGGTATTTTTGCTTTTGTTTTCAGACACCCGTTTCACGGCCAATGCTTTGCCGCTAAACGAGTCAGTCAGCAGCCATTGCAGGGCTTTAGCCTTGTTATGCCTGCCGTCTTGTACAGCCTTCACAATACGCGCTTGCAGCCCTCTGACTCGACGTTGAGCGTCGGCTCAGTTGATGCCGTCCCACGACGTGCCGGAAGGTGCACACGCCAATGCTGCTGCGTTCATTTGCCCTCCCTCCGTTGAAAGGGTTCTACATACTCTCTTGTGAAGAGAGACCATGAGGACATCTGCCCGCTTTCGCGTGAAGTGATGTTTCAACTTCTATCCAGCCCGTTACAGGATGGCGTTCGCTTTTTCCTCGTTCCTTCGCCCGCACCGCCATGGGCCGTTTTTGCAAATGGCTGTCCCCGAGGGGAGCGATACGGGATTTCCACGTTCCGCTTACTGAAGTACGTCGGGTTAGGTGCCTGCTATCGACCGGGAGGCCTGTGGGTCACGAACGCGCGTGCAGAAAAACGCTGTTCCCACCTCCGCTACCTTTTGGTTCGAGCGTATAAGCCATTTCCGCTCGTTCAATTTAACGATCTTTACGCAGGTTCACATGTGTTCACCATACCGACTATCTAGCCCTTGTCCGGCCATGGCTGCCAGAAGAGTACGCCTCTCACGATTAGTACCCCGCACCTTGCGGTGCCTCGTCACATTGTCGAAAGCGCTCTTGATTCAGCCTTCTAGATTCACCCGGTGACACGGGTGGTTCCCTCAAAGGGGAACAACTTC
Source organism: Pseudomonas sp. MDT1-17 (assembly GCF_054898105.1). NCBI lineage: Bacteria > Pseudomonadati > Pseudomonadota > Gammaproteobacteria > Pseudomonadales > Pseudomonadaceae > Pseudomonas > Pseudomonas sp. MDT1-17. Next base: position 35,516 of record NZ_JBUBVM010000001.1, read on the forward strand.
TGTAAGCGACTTCGTGTCGCACCTCCGCCCAATTATTGTCAATGGGTACGGCCCCGTCATTGAGGTAGCACGACAGCGCTGCCCAGCGTTTCAGGCTGTAATCCAGCGCTCTGCTGATGGCCGAACCTTCGGGCACAAGTTCACGCTGGGCAATCATCCAGGCATGCAGCCTATTCATCACCGGTGCGGCTTTTTCTTGCCGTATCCGGTACCGTAAATCCGGCTCCAGGTCGCGCACTTCGCTTTCGATTTCGTACAACAACTGGATGTAGCGCAGCGCGCTCGGCGATTTGGCTCTTGTTCGTTGCGTGCAACTCGAAGAACTTGCGCCGGGCGTGGGCCATGCAGCCGATCTCGGTCACGCCGAGTTCGAAGCTGGCCTTATAACCGCCAAAATCGTCGCAGACCAGCTTGCCTTTCCAGCCTTGCAGGAAGTTGCGAGCATGCTCACCGGCGCGGCTGGGGCTGAAGTCGTAGACGACAGCGGCTGTTTCGCAGAACTGGCTGGTGGCGTAAGCCCAAACATAAGACCGGTGGGTTTTTTTCGAGCCCGGAGCGAGCATCTGCACGGGTGTTTCATCCGCGTGCACAACCTGCTGCCCGATCACTACGTCACGCAGGGCATCGACCAGTGGCTGCAACTGCACGCCCGTAACGCCAACCCATTGAGCCAAAGTGGAGCGTGGAATCGCCAAGCCGGCACGACCGAAAATTGATTCCTGACGGTAAAGAGGCAGATGGTCAGCGAACTTCGCGATCATGACGTGCGCAAGTAATCCGGCAGTCGGGATGCCCTTGTCGATGACCTGCGCCGGAACCGGCGCCTGGATCAGCGTTTCGCAGTCATCGCAAACCCACTTGCCACGAACATGGCGCTCAACGGTGAACACGCCCGGCGTGTAGTCCAGCTTTTCGCTGACATCTTCACCGATGCGCTTCAGTGCGCAGCCGCATGGGCAGTGAGTGTTGTCCGGTTCGTGATGGATCAACGTGCGCGGGAATTCTGCCGGCAATGCCGTGCGCTTGGGCTTTTGCTTTTTCTCGGTCGCCGCTGGTGCTATTTGCAACGCCTGAAGCTCGGCCTCAATCGCCGCAATATCGGTATCGATCAGGTCATCCAGCAGGCTGGCCTGCTCAGGATTCATCTGCTCACTGCGCTTGGCAAACTTCAAACGCTTGAGCTGTGCGATCTCGTGGGTCAGCTTCTCGATCACCGTTTGATCGCGGTTGATCTTCTTGCCCATGGTTTCGACCGTTCTGCCCATGGTCTCGACTTGCGACAGCAGCTGCGCAGCGAATGCACGCAGTTGGTCGGGAGTCATTTGATCGAGATTGGGCGAGGAAGTGTCGGGTAGCCCCAGATCATTACTGATCCGGGGCCCCCTTAGAACCGTACGTGCGAGTTTCCCCGCATACGGCTCAAGCTTACGAAAGCCAGTCTATTACTGGCCGGTCACGCGGAAGGTGGTTTTTGCAAACCGCTATGCTTAAGTGGCTCCTTGAATCCTTGCTTGTGGCACTGTAAGTGGCAGTCGGGATGGAGCAGTACACGGTTATTTAGTTTATCCGGGCCGCCATCCACCCGCCTGACAACGTGGTGATCGTGCCAGCCGGTATCCTTGCTGATGGCATGCCCGCATAAAGCACATTTACCCTGTTGCCGCCTGAAAAGACTCAGTATCTGCCGCCGATACCGGAGCTTATGTAGCATCCGTTGAACCCTTAACGCCTCCCACTTAAACTCCTGTTCTGCATCGTACGGCTGATACGCACCCGGCAAGCGCTTGTGACGAACGATTACGGTATCCGCCAGCATGTATAGCTGGCGAAACTTCACTGTCCCGTCGATCCCCTTTACTGGGTATACAAATGCCCGGTGAATTCTGGAACAGTAATATCGCCGTTTAAGCCAACCAACAGACTTCCTCGGATGCCGACGCTTTGCCCACCTCAAGATCCGCCAGAAGATAAGGTTGTCCAGCTTGTTAAAGGTGGCTTTCGCCACAACCGGGGAGTGATATTGCGCCCACCCTCGCAGCACTGGGTTCAGTCGCCCCATCAGTGCACCCTGAGTAAGGGTTCCGCTGTTTTTTATAATATCTCGCACTTTCCGATAGAACGTTGAAACATTCTTCTTCGCAGGCTTGATCAACAGCTTTGCCTTTCTGTGTGGCGACTTCGGGACGTATTTCCTAAAATTCCACCCAAGAAAATCAAAGCCTTGATGGATGTGTGCGATGCGCGTTTTTTCTTGCGATAATGCAACCCCGCGTACAGACAGGAATTGCTCTATCCAAGGCTTGATTTCGTTTTCAAGCAACTCTTTCGAGTTTGCCAAAACCACAAAGTCATCTGCATAGCGCACAACCTGAACCTTGGTTTTCTTCGCTTCTATGGTGCCAAAGCGCTTTTTCAAGTGATCTTTCAGCAAAAGCTCCAAACCATTCAAGGTGGCGTTTGCCAGACAGGGAGAGATGATACCGCCCTGTGGCGTGCCTGCCTCCGTAGCAACAAATTGCCCCCGGTCAACAACCCCGGTTTTCAGCCATTTGCGCAGTATCGTCTTATCCATTGGGATATTTTGACAAAGCCAATCATGGCTGATGTTATCGAAAAAACCTTTGATGTCCCCTTCCAGAATCCAGACAGGGGCTACTTGGGGGGCCAGCAAATGAAACAGCTCTACCATTGCGTCGGCCGTCGAGCGATCCGGTCGGAAGCCGTAGCTTCGGGGGTCGCTCTGGCTCTCTACAACAGGTTCAATTGCCAGCAGATGAAGCGCTTGCATGGCCCGGTCCAACATCGTGGGAATTCCGAGTGGGCGTTTCTCCTGTTTGCCAGGTTTCGGTATCCATACCCGCCTCAACGGTTTAGAACAGTAACCCCGCTTGATCGATAGACACATCACCCCTCGAAGTTTGGCTTGGGGCGTCTCCCACGTTTCGCCATCAACCCCCGGCGTCCTGCGACCCCGGTTCTCCGTGACTCGCCGCACAGCTAAGCATCGCCCATGAAACGAGTGAGTTAGCATGCGTTGCAGGCGCTTCACCTTTCGCCAGTCGGCCTTCCTTGTTGCCTGCGCAATTTTCAACTGTGTTTTCCGAACGGAGGTTTGAATTCTGGCCCAATCGAGACCGTACCAATTCATGGCCCCATCCAAGGACGCAGACGTAACCGAAGTCGGTGGTTGCGTATTCATACAGTCCTGCTCGAAGTTAGAAACTGTTTGCACAGGATCTCTTAGCGTGTACCCGTGCTAACTTCATAGTTCGACGGAATCAACAGTTGTATTTGCGCTCGTAAACCAGATGCACGTCAGCCAGGGTTGCCCCTGCCGGTAATGTTGAAACCGGTATGCCATCCGTTACAGACGGCCCTTTGCTTTTTTGCATCCTCCTATTCCCCACACTCATCAACGTCCCTTGCGGAAAGTCTGCCTTGCCGATGTGGATGGTAAGGCGAGTGGTCGGGATTGCCACGTTCCCTGAATCGCATCAATTCCCCGTTTAGGCTTCGTCTATCCCCCGGCAGCGCTTCTAGTACCGCATCCCATTACATGACAGGAATGGCTGGCTGCAATGCCTTTTTTTTGGCTGGGGCCGATAATTGCCGTAGGCCCGTCAATCCTTACGAGGGTTTTGTCGACGATTCACATATGTTAGCCATGCGGGTTGGGTCACTAGTCCCCGTACTACCGTGCAATTCGGTTGTGCTGCGCATCCCGTTACCGGGTTGCACTCTCTTGCGGGAGGGACATTGTTGATCGGGCTTCACACCCCAAGATTGGCTCCTGACGCATGCCGATCTAGTGAACTGACGGATACACGTCAGGCTCGTTACTCCAGAAAGCGGAGTTGAGCAATGAGATCCAGAGCTTTCGACACGTGTTTGACTGCTAACCTATTGAAGTTAAACAGTTGAACACGCGATCTCGTGTCGCACCATGCCGTGGATTTTACCAAAGCAGACCGCTTGCGGCAGCAAACCGAGATGCTAATTACAGTTTTTAAAGCAGCGTAATAGCTCCGCCAGACCCCACGCGTTGCCAAGGTAGGCCTAGTACCAAAGCCTGAAGTTGCTCGGTATCCAACTGCACTTCACTGCCTTGCCGAACGCCTGGCCAATGGAATTTACCTTGGTTCAAGCGACGTGCCGCCAGCCATACGCCAATCCCATCGTGTACCAGCACTTTCATCCGAGTCGCGCGGCGATTGGCAAACAGATAAGCGCAGTGCGGCTTCGCCGCACCGAACACCGCGACCACCCTCGCCAGCGCCGTTTCAGTGCCGGCGCGCATATCCATGGGCTCGGTGGCGAGCCAGATGGCGTCGATGCGGATCATCGCAACAGGTCTCGAAGGAAAGCGGCGCAGGCAGCAGCGCTATCGGTTGGCCAGTTCACTTTGACGGTGCCGCGTGGGTGCAGAATCTCAACGCTGATATTCGATGAAGATACGGGCGCCGTTGTTTGCATAGGCAATGGGATGAATGCTGGTTGAAGCGCCGTGCTTTTCTGCACTTGCACCCGAATCCATTTGTGAACGAGGTTTGCGTTAAGGCTATGGCTGAGGGCGATGCTGGCAATCGATGCGCCGGGTTGGGCACACTCTTGAATGACCTGGGCTTTGAAGGATTTGGAATACGAACGGCGTGTTGGCTGCATGAAATACCCGCTTAAAAGGCTAGAACTGGTGCCCACCTAAATTTAAGTGCACACCATGTCCCGGCTTTGCGGGGTTGGGTAGATGACTTGGCCGGACGCATAGTGCGCCAGTTAAAGCTGGCGGAGGATAGTCGATGAAAGTTCGATACTGGTAAGAAATGGCGAATCAACCAGACCCCGAGTCATGCATGTTGCACCGTGAGGTGCAGGGTGAAGCGTTGACAGGGGAAACCGATGGGCCAGCCATTGAGCCGCGTAATCAGGAATCCGGGATGCCGATGCTGTTATGCGAAGCAGAAGGCAATATGGAGCATGGCGTTATACGCCAGTCATGCTCTGATCCCGCGCGGTCGGAGACCCTGTGCACGTCGGGAAGTCCTTCGCACAGAAACTGGGAGATCTCAGCGATGCCCGGTGCGCAAGCACCGGGCGGAGTAGGAAAGGCCAAAAGCCGTAACCCTGCTGTCTACGTCGCTGAGAAGTCGGATACGTCCGTAGTACCTGAGAAGCCATCGAACAAGGGGCTTAGCCCTGCGGAGATGGTGGAGGAAAGGGACGTAGCCAAGGGAAACACCGACACGTCCCCCGCGCCCCGGACACAGAGCCAGATCAGTTGCGCGTCGATGGGACTTGAAGGTGTACGTGAAGCAGCCCGAAGGGATAAGGGCATGCAGTTCACGGCATTGCTGCACCACATCACACCGCAATTATTGGCGCAGAGCTTTTATGCGCTTCGCCGCGATGCGGCGGTGGGCGTGGACGGCATGTCGTGGCGAGAATATGAGGAAGGTCTTCTCCAGCGGGTAACCGATCTGCACGCAAGGCTCCACAGTGGAGCCTATCGAGCAACGCCGTCGCGGCGGGTCTACATTCCCAAAGCCGACGGCAGGCAGCGTCCGCTGGGCATTGCCTCTCTGGAGGACAAGATCGTACAGCAGGCAGTTGTCACTGTTCTGAATGCGATCTACGAAGAAGACTTTCTAGGTTTCTCGTATGGGTTTCGGCCGGGACGTAGTCAGCACGATGCGCTGGATGCGTTGACGGTCGCGCTGAAGGGCCAGAAGGTGAACTGGATATTGGATGCGGATATCACGTCGTTCTTTGATGAGATCGACCATGAATGGATGCTGATGTTTCTAGGACACCGGATTGCAGACCGGCGCCTGCTCGGACTGATCTGCAAATGGCTTCAAGCGGGTGTTATGGAGGATGGCCGTAGGGTGGCTGCGACCAAGGGGACTCCCCAAGGCGCAGTGATATCGCCGTTACTGGCGAATATCTATCTTCACTACGTGCTGGATCTATGGGCAAGGCAGTGGCGCCAGCGCCACGCCCGTGGCGATGTGATTGTCGTGCGTTACGCGGACGACAGTGTGGTGGGTTTCAGGACGCAATGGCAGGCTCAGCAGTTCTTGGAGCAATTGCGGGAACGGCTGGCCAGGTTCGGTTTATCGCTCAACGCTTCGAAGACACGGCTGATTGAGTTTGGTCGTTTTGCTGCAAGAAATCGTAGAAAGCGAGGTTTAGGTAAACCGGAGACATTTGACTTCCTGGGCTTCACGCACTGTTGTAGTACCAACAGAAGCGGTGGGTTTCAAATACTGCGACTGACGGTCAAGAAGCGAATGCGTGCAACGCTACTGGCTATCCGGGATGAGCTGAAACGCCGACGTCATGAGCCTGTTCGGGTCGTGGGTCAGTGGCTTAACCGGGTTGTCAGTGGGTACTTCAATTACCACGCAGTGCCGGGAAACCTGATACGTCTTGGCGGTTTTCGGTTGGCGGTATGCCGTCTATGGCGGCAAGCCCTCAAACGTCGCAGCCAGCGTCATCGGCTTCAATGGTCACGCTACGGACGCCTTGCCGACCTCTATATACCAAGACCCAGAAATGCACATCCTTATCCTGAGGATCGCTTTGCGTCACGTACCCAAGGCAGGAGCCGTATGCGGTAGTTCCGCACGTACGGATCTGTGCGGGGGGCGGCAGGTAACTGCCGTCCCTACCGCGACCTCACCGCACACGGCTCAAGCACTTCAAAGCCTCGTTTCCAAAGCCGGTTGTATCACTTGAACTGCAACGCAGCACCGTTCTATGAACAATAGGGGTGACGCATGGTTAGGTTGGTACTCACATCACGTCCACCCAGTGTACGCGGTGTTCGATAGTGAATAGTCCAACCGGTCTCCTTCGTCATTTGCTCGCCGCAGACGGGGCACAGTCCGCCCTGCGCGACCCACAGATTGACCAATTTTCGTCTACCCACCAGGTTATTCGGCATACGCGTAGCTTGTCGCTGCGCGAAGTAGGATTCCCAGTGCGGATCAAATGGATTGGCGACCGACTGTATCTTGCAGTGGCGGACGATGGCGACATCCGCCGCCTGAACGAGTCTGACGAGTTTCGACTTGCCATCCGCGGACAATTCCTCCCGAGGAGCGGCAAATACCCAATGCCGAGGACCTACTACATGGAAATATCGATCCTTGACCCAGCGTCGTCCCTTGCGGGGATGACGCCGGGCCGCCCATTGCCATAGAGCCTTCCAAATCTGGCTGTCGACCCTGGTAAAGGTGGCCTTCGCCACCACATGACGGTGATAATTCGCCCAGCCCCGGATGACCGGGTTGAGTTGGTGAATAAGCGCCGCTTGGGTGCTGGTCGGGTTGCCCTTGATGACGGATCGAACATTGTCCAGAAACGCCGCAACGTTGTTCTTTGCTGGTTTAATCAGCAACTTGTCGCGGTACTTACGGACATTTTGCCCGAGGAAGTCGAACCCTTCTTCTATGTGCGTGATCTTGGTTTTGGTGGCCGACAAGGTTAGACCTCGATCGGCAAGAAAGACCTCAACCAGCGGTTTAACCTCATGTTCCAACACCTCTTTCGAAGTGCCAGTAATCACGAAGTCATCCGCATAACGGACTAGATTGACCTTCGCGCCACGCTTCTTTTTAGGAAACTTGGCGCTGAGCAGGGCTTGCAAGCCGTCGAGCGCCATGTTGGCCACCGTCGGCGAAATGATGCACCCTTGCGGGGTGCCTGCTTGAGTCGGGAAAAGTTGACCTTCTTCGATGTAACCGGCCTTCAGCCATTTGCCGAGCATCGTCTTGTCCGTCGGGACGTTGGCGATCAGCCAGTCGTGCCTGATTTGGTCAAAACAGCTTTTGATGTCGCCTTCCATCACCCATTGCGGAGCATAGCTGCGCGCGAGCGCGATAAAGCATTGCTGGATTGCATCCGCCGTAGAGCGATGGGAGCGAAACCCGTACGAGTGCGGATCCGCCAAGCATTCCGAGACGGGTTCGAGCGCTAGCAGGTAGAGCGCTTGCTGGGCTCGATCAATCATGGTCGGAATGCCAAGTGGCCGCGTCTGTGCGGGGTCACGATTTTTTGGGATGTGAACCCGTCTCAGCGGTTGCGGCCGATAGCCGCAGCGTTTGAGAGACTGAATTGCCGTTGATTTGGCGTGCGGGGTAGACCATACCTCGCGATCCACACCCGGCGTGCGCTTGCCTTTGTTTTCCGTGACCCGTTTGACGGCAAGTGCTTTGCCGGCAAACGAGTGGGTCAGCAACCATTGCAAGGCCTTGACCTTGTTCCAGCGGCCTTCCCCTACCGCCTTGACGATACGGGCTTGCAGTCGCCGAGCTTGTTGGTGGCAATGATTCCAGTCAATACCGGTCCATGCCCCCTGTTGGCCGGAGAGTGCACCAGCGAATGAGGCTGCCGTCATTTGCGTTCCCTCCTGTGGCGATTCGGCAAACGATCTCGTCATGAAGCACTCAGCGGAAGTCTGCTCGCTTTCGCGCGGCGTGATGTGGCCGTGAGGCTCAACGCCTATCCCCGCCATTACAGAAGGGCTTTCGCTTGCTCCGCTATCCCATACCAGCATTCCCAACAGCGCGCCTTGCGGATTGCTTGCCCATCCGGGCAGGAATACTGGCTTACCACGTTCCTCCTATTTAACAAGAATGGGTTAGACCCTGCCTTTTCCACCGGTAGCGGATGTGTCCGTGTGCCCCCACTACAAAGAGGAGCAGCCCGCTACGTGCCTTTTGGCTCAAGCCTGTCAGTACCTTTGGCTTGTTAGCGATGACGATGTTTAGCAGCAGTTCACATAAGTTGGTCATACCATCCAGCCTGGCGCCCTCACCGCATTGGTACTCGCAGAGATCGCTTTTCCCTCACGGGTCCAGCTAGGCCTTGGGGGCCGGGCTACGTTACGCGGCAGCTTCACACCCCACCGTTGCCAGTGACGCATGTGCCGGTTGGCTACTGTTGACGGAACAACAGGTCTCCTTCCTTCCTTACGGGCTGATGAGACAATTAAATAGGCGACTTCGTGTCTGGACTTGCCCCTACAAAACCGGACACCAACTCCCTGTTAAATTGATGCGGCTGCCAAGCGCCTGAACTCCCTCGGAGAGCGATAGTTCAAGGCGCTGTGCGGATGCTGCTCGTTGTAATGCTCAAAGGCAATTGCCAGGTTACACAACGCGATCTTGTAGTCCTCATCAGCATCAAGCTTGGCGTTTTCAAGGATCATGTCATTTGAGCCGGCATCCAGCGCCGCGTCTTCCTGAACAACCAGGTCGCTCCAAATCTCTCTTTTATCGCTTGCCTCGGCCATCAGCTCGGCGAACTGACGGGCATACTGATTTTTAGTCAGGGGCTGACTATTCATGGCGGGTTCCTTTCTATGGGTCGTTGATTCTTGCAGGGCGTTGCCTAGTTGTGAGCTGGCCTTATGCAACGTGTGATTCGCCCGCAAGCCACTTCCTTATGGCATTCTGGATGCGATGATTGATATGCCGGTCTTGTAATACCTTTCCCTTGGGTTACCTATTTGCTTGGCGCCCTTATTCAACGCCGAGAAGCTGTTGTAATTCTCGCCTGAAAAGGGGTCCATGTAAGTACCATCGCTTCGTTTAACGACCCAATGCAAACCCACCGGTAGAGCCACATCAATCACTGCCATCGCTACTATTTTTATCTGGCCTCCCTCAAACCTTTGCGGTCCATGGGCTATAGCACACCCTATACCAGCCAGCCTCGATTTAGCCTCCGGGTAGAACCAGTTAAGGGCTTTTGAGAAGACGCTCGGGATCTCTTCTACTGACATCTTGAGGCCTAGTAATCGCCCTGCCGTAACGATGCCATCAGGCATGGAATAGCCTGCATCGCTTTGCTGTCTTTGCGTGGTGGAGCCACTGGTTATCGAATAGAGGTCACGTTCACAACGCTCATCCAACTCAAGCGTGTCACAGCCTAGTTGCTCTGACATAGAGCCGCTAAAAACCGGGATTTTTTCTACACCAAGCTCCTTCGCCGCACACAACAGACTGACGGCGCCACATGAACTTTGGAAAATCTGCTTTTTTGCAAGGTGCGCCTCAGGTACCAAAGCTCCTGGTTGGGGTTCAGATCTTAACGGCTGAGTCCATGATTGCTTGCTTGATACTGAATACAACATGGGTATTCCTACATTTCGGTTTTATTGAACGCCACAGCCCTCCCCGCTTTCCGCGTTCGTTGCCGCCTGCAGCGCCAGGCTCGCGTCTTGCAGCGCTTTTTGCGCGGCGTCGACCAGGTGGGGTCACCAGCCGGCCCATCGGCATCGGATCAAGCGTCTTCATGGTGGAGTTCCTTTTCGTGGGGGTTGCTTCCGTGCAAACCTCGAAAACTAACCCAGTCCCGGCCGCCGCCCCAGCCATTTTATGTATGCAAAAATTTGCAGGCCCATTTTTATACGATAGGAACACGACACAGCGCCCTCCCCTTCGGCCTCCTCCACCTGCCCGGCCAGCAGTGCGCAGGCCTGAATATGCGCGCGGTCGGCGGCCTTATAATCCCGCTGGAAATCGGCGGGCCGCACTGCACTGTCCGACAAGCTTAACGATCCGCGCTACGCGCAAGCGACGGCCAAGGCAGTGAGCGCGTTACAAACAACCCTCGACAGCACAAAGGCGCTGGGTGGTGTGCCGGCGCCGGTCCGGCATTGACCTGTCAGCCATTCGCACCCCTTGCTCAGTACGCTCGTACTTCAAAATTCAGATGGCTTTCCAGTACTTTTTGATCACGTGTCGAAAACTCGCTAATCGCCACTTCCGGGCTGACCTCAATCTGCATCGACAGCACCTGTCCTTCGGTGACGAGCCCCGCACTGACCGGCACAACCAAATCACCAGGCACCACTTCAATCGTGGAGGCTGGCGTGCCGGGTACCTCGCTGGCAGCACGAATCGGCGCCAGGTCGATTGCCCGACCATCGAGCAGCGCGCTGCTTAAGCGCACCTTCAGTTGTCCGCTGCGGGCGAATTGAAAATGTTCAGTCTGGCTGTCACCACGCACCATCACCGCCAACCTTGTAGGAGCAGGACAGCTGGCCTGGAGCGAAACATAGCGGGTGCCGACCGGATGCACGTCCCGGCTATCCAGTGTTCCTCCCGGGTGGCGGAACTGGCCAAAGTCCAGTTCTGCCTGCCCCAAACGCAACTCACACGTCTCGGCGTGCACATGCTGGCTACTCAACCCCATAGCCCCGACCAAAAACAGCAGCACACGTACAACGGTGCGATAACGCTTCAACAGTTCCATACAGATTCCAGCCCGATACAGGGCATTCAGAGGGGTTTGCAAACGGCATCAGCCGATTCGAAATACACGTTGGGGTCAGCCTTGTCTGGCAGCGAATACTCCAGCTGGCAGCTTTGGGCGTTATCAAGACGCACCCGCAGGCGCTCACTCAGTTGGTCGTTGGCCAGAAAGATTTTTCCGCTGTCCACCACCGTGGCCAGAACCTGATCCTGGGCATTGAAGACGCCAGCGCCCTTGGGCAAAATCTTGCCTTCACCATCACGAGCCCTCAGCAACACCCGGCGCGTAGTGATCACCGGGAAGTCAACCTTGTGCACGGAGCCCCGGCCAGCCGCCACCGCCTTGAAACCGTTTTGAATGTCGACATTGCGCGGCAGTGTTTTGGTCGCTATTTCAATGCGCGAGGTTTGATAGGCATTAAGTTGCGACACCACGGCACGGCCCCAGGGGTCGGTCCACACCGGACCGCTCGGAGTGCTGAGTTTGACCCCCGACACCTCGCCGACCTTAGCCAACGCAAAGGTGTCCCTGAGGGGGTACGGCGACAACGTCAGGCCATCGCCATGCAACACCAACCCGCCGGCCATCTGGCCGCTGTAGGTAGTACTGTCTTCCCCGCTTTTCGAATACCCCAGGCTCAGACTGGTATAGCGTGGCACCGCACTCATACTGGCGGAGAAGTTCCGTTGCCGATCTTCGGTGTTGCTGTCGGCCCCCAACTGGTAACTGGCAATGTCGTTACTGCTGTCATTGAAGGAGGTACCGAAACGCGTCCGCCCATCACGCTCATTGGCATAGGTACGCAGGTTGCGGCCAGAGCCCAGCGGAACGCTGACACTCAAATACACCGCATCGCTATTACCACTATAACTACGGCTGTTCGACGCTGAATGGCTTGCACCTTTGCTTGTGCTACTCATACTGCGCTCAAGATTGGCACTGACGCTGAAGTGTTTGAATGACTTGCCCCAGGCACCTGTCAGGTGCTGTGAGCTGTCCCCGGTAAAACTGGTGGCCGCCGAGTAACCTGTTGAGAAACCACCCAGCAGCGGATCGCTCCAGCTGAGCGAGGCGCCGTACTGCTCACGGCTGCCGCCATGGCGATAGCCTGCAGAGTGATCCTGGGTGGTCGACAGCAAGTCGCGAAAACTTTCCGTGCGCCGCGTCACGTTGGCACTGGCGCTGAGCTTTTCGGTCACACGGATGCTCGCCCCAAGACTGACTTCGGCCCCCTGCTTGTCTTCCTTGCCGGCATTGACCAATGTCCCGCGCAAATTGAGCGAGGTCTTGGCCGTCACGACGGAGTTCAGGGTAACCGCTGTGGCCTGGTACTGGCTCTGACTAGCCATCAAGCCGGCCGACAATTTGTTTTTTGGGCTGAGCAGCCAGCCGCCGGTACCGGTGACCACCGTAGGGGACTGTTGGGTGTCGGAGCCGAACGTGCGTACCTTACCCATTGCCATGGAATAGCCGGGCGCGGTGTAGGAAAACTGCGTCAAGGAGGCGGCGGGGACGGTAAAGTTGCGCTGCTCGCCATTGGCCTCGATCACCCGCACATCTAGGTCAGTGTTGCCGTTGATCAGTTGGACCCCCGGTAAGCGAAAGGGGCCCGCGGGCACCAGGGTGGTGTGAATCAACACGCCGGACTGACGTATCTCTACCCGTGCCTGGCTTTGGGCAATTCCCTCAACGGTGGCACCGGAGCGGGTCTGGCCTTGCAAGGCATTGTCGGGCAACACCTGCAAGCCGCTAATCGCCGTGCCGGGGAACACCGAGTTCGCGATGTTAATCTCACCGACCTGCAGCATCGATTTGTAGCTGACAAAGGTCTTTTGAGCGTATGTGTACAGCGCCTGAAAGTTACGCGCTCCATCCTGCTCGGTGAAGATTTGTCGGCTGCGCACCAGCCAGTCACCGGCGTTAAACCCCAGCGCGGTATTGGCCGAGGTATAACGACTGGACATCCCTGCGTATTGGTTCTGCGAGCCCATCACCTCATAGTTCAGCAGTCCGGCGGTTCCCCCCCGGCCGAATGTACCCAAATCTTCGCTGGGCGGTCTTAAGGCCTCCGCGCTGATCACCAACGAAACCTCCTCACGCGAAGGCCGCAGTTCAACTTCGGCTTGCGTAAAAGCGTCCGCAACACTTAAACACTGGGCGCCATCGGACAGGGTCTGACGGTCTTGCCCGGCCGGGTCCTTCAGGTTGCCTTGGTCCAGCAGTTCAGGGGTTACACACAACTGTCCAACCGCGTCGAAACGCGCGTCCGCTGCCCCGCGGGAGATCCCGTTGACCCACAACGTGATGCGCCGAATGCCTTGAGTAAAGCGTGGCTTTTGGCTGAAAAACGCCGCGACCTTTGGATCAATGCCGGATTGGCGGAGCCTGTCCGGATCGAACTGAATCTGCGGTTTCGACGGGCGCGGCGGCGATTGCTCTTGCGAAACGGAGCTCGCCACTGCTGGACTTGCGGTGACGCTCACGCCCAGGGTGGCCATGGCCAATGCCACAGAGTGTATGGCCCAGCGCAAAGCACGCGCGAAAAAAGCACGCGGGACCTCTGACGAAGCCCGCGTGGAAGAAAGGTGGGGAATCATAATGTCTAAACCACTTAGGCAAGCATGCTTATTGCAGGTTCAATGCAGCGTCGTAGGAGGCCCCTTGATAGCCGTAGAGGCTGGCGGGGTAGAGACGGATCTTGGTTTCGGCGCTAATGGATGCGCTCGCGGGTAATGTCAAGCTGTCGGATTGCCCAGGCAAGAGGTAGGTACGCGGCAAGGTCAACTGCCCGCCCGTCGGCATCAGATCCAGTTGTTGATTAAGGCGCACGACGTAGCGGCTATCGTTGCGCACGGTCAGTGTTTGGTCCTGTACCTGCCACTTAAGCAGTGTCCAAGGCTCGTTGTGCAGCGGCAAATCCGCCGGACTGACGATCACCGGCAGGTTTTGCTGCACGGTTATGTTGATCTTCGCTTGACCATCATTTTTCATCGGTGGGATACCTTCGAACGTCACCCGTTTCATGCGCTGGGTGGTCAAGGGCGTGTCCGATTGAAAGATGAAGCGCACCAGTTGTTTTTCGCCCGCTTCCACCCGACTGATGGGCGAGGTGATCAGCAGCAACTCCTCCGGGTCTTCCGGCAGGTTTTCCAGGGCACTGTAAAGCAGTAGCACCTGATCATCGGAGTTGGTGACGTTGATACTGCCTTCACCATCACCGGCGTTAACCAGCACCACGGAGGTTTCCGGGACCATGCCCGCTGCACTCGCAAACGTACTGACCGCCGATAGACCGAAAGCCACGACCAGCGATTTAAAATACATCTCAAACATAACAACCACGCTGCTGCGTTAGACGAACTGACAGTGCCATTAATTTTTCTAAGGGCCTGACAGACGTGCAAAAAAAAGGCGCCGCGACAATGGATGGCGCCTAGAAAGGATCCTCTCGCCTCTTCGTGGGGGGCATAAAACACACGAGAGATGCTTAGAAGTAAAGACTCTGCATGCTGCCCACACCTAAACTCGCGAGAGAATAAAAATCCAACTCTAGCAAGCTTCAAGCTCACCGAGTCGGTCAAATATTTAGAGGTAAGAAAGTTCAATGGTTGCCTGACCATCCAGCTTGATTACTTTGCCTGGGTTAGTCTTTGCAGGGTCAAGAAGCCATAAGTAAACGAGAACCTTGTAAGAATGATTGGTGAATGCGCTTGGGACGGAATTCGAATCAGACGCAGATAAACTATAGACAGCGTCATGCGTTTGGCGAGGGGAGATAGTTGAGTCACTATACCAATTACCACTAGACACCTTACTTACAAAACGGGCTTTCTTATTATCTCCTTGGGAATCTTCTATACTTAATGTATATATGCCGATTTTTTTACCCCCAGAAAGGCCTAAGCCAAACTCATCATTAGTCATAGCCACAAAGTTACCGACTTCGGGATCGCTAGGGGTAGGCCGGGAGTCACGCCTGTTGTCAGTAACGGTTAAAGTAACTTTCGCAGGCGCCGCGCACTGTACATTTATATTGAACGTCTTATCATTGCTTTTTGGCATTAACCCTGTTTCATCGCCAATTAGGTCTGTATAACTTAATGTGCCATAGTCGACAACACCTCCGCCAGGAATACTTACCGAACAAGCGTTTGGAACAATCTCGCCCCTCACAGAAAGTTCAGCCGACTCGCTCGCGATCGCGCCACTGGCGCAAGACATTAGTAGTGCCGCGGCAAGCGTGCGGTTGATAGTTTGTTTTTTCATAGATACCTTCGCAACCTTCATGGATTGGTTATTTTTTGCATCGAAAAAATGATACGCACAATTGGTTCCACTCGAAAATAAATCAATGTGATTCATCGTTTTTAATCAGGCAGCCCGCCTGCCTAATATCCTGCTCTGATTAAAATATCGATCCTGCACAGCAGCAACCGTGACCAACTCCCCGAGCAGAGTGCCTCGTTTGCGTCGCAGGAACTTCCACAGGAGCATGAAAATATCCGTGGCCCACGCCACTTCCACTGATCGAAGGAGCTGTAATGGGGGTTTGGGGAGCAACGGAACAGTGCGACCTGAGGTCGTCTAAATTTCTGTTTTACTGGAGGGTTTTCTCCTGATGAAACCGGTTGTTCCATCAACCGTTTCCTACCCGGACATGCGGGGCCGGTAACAGCTCGGTGTGAAGCTCTGGGGACTGTAGTGGTCAACTAATCCCGGACACGACGTTAAGTTTTTCTTCGGCCCGAGCTGGCGCCAGCCCACCGTTGAGTTGATGGGGCCGAATCCAGTTGTACCGATGCATCAAGAAATGGCTGATATCGCGCTGGGCGCGCGGATTCCACGGCCATCCGGCCACCTATTCCATGAACATCCGGCCACTGATTCCACGGTGATCCGGCCACCCGTTCCACGCTCATCCGGCCACCCTTAAAGCAGGCAGCAACGCAGGATTAATTCACTACCATCGACCTCTTTTATCGAAGCAGAGAGGTCGTCGTGGAGCGGTTATCCATGCGTAAGATTCGAGAAGTGCTACGTCTCAAATTCGAGGTCGGCCTATCTGCCCGCCAGGTCGCTGTCAGCTTGCAAGTGGGTCGAGCCAGCGTCGGTGAGTACCTATGCCGATTTTTTTACCACCAGAAAAGCCTAAGCCAAACTCCGCAGTAGTGATACCCACAAAGCCACCGATTTCGGGATCGCTAAGGAAACTCTGAAAAAGACTTCCATATTTGGTGAAATACGCACCTCACATGAACAGAACGGTTGAGCCCCGATGAAACAGATGTCCTTCGCCGATGCCGAGTACGCCGGCAAACGTAAGCAGACCCGCCGCGAGCGCTTCCTGATCGAGATGGATCAGGTCGTGCCCTGGAAGGGCTTGGTTACTTTGATCGAGCCGCATTATCCAAAGGGCGAAGGGGGCCGTCCGGCGTATCCGTTGATGGCCATGTTGCGCGTTCATTTGATGCAGAACTGGTTCGGCTACAGCGATCCGGCGATGGAAGAATCACTATATGAAACGACGATTCTGCGCCAGTTCGCGGGCTTTAATCTGGATCGGATTCCCGATGAAACCACGATCCTCAACTTCCGCCGCTTGTTGGAAAAACATGAGTTGGCAGGCGGGATTTTGCAGGTCATCAATGGCTATCTGGGCGACCGTGGCCTGCTGTTGCGTCACGGCACGGTGGTCGATGCGACGATCATTCACGCGCCGAGTTCGACCAAGAACAAGGACAGTAAACGCGATCCCGAAATGCACCAAACCAAGAAAGGGAATCAGTATTTTTTTGGTATGAAAGCGCACATCGGCGTCGATGCCGAATCCGGCTTGGTGCATAGCCTGGTGGGCACGGCGGCCAATGTGGCGGACGTGACGCAGGTCGATCAGTTGCTGCACGGTGAGGAAATTTACGTGTGTGGCGACGCCGGTTACACCGGCGTGGATAAACGTCCAGAGCATCAGGATCGCAAGATGATCTGGTCGATTGCCGCCCGACCAAGCAGCTATAAAAAGCACGCAAAAAAGAGTCTGATCGGGCGCATGCGACGCAAGATCGAATACGCGAAAGCGCAGGTGCGGGCCAAGGTTGAGCATCCGTTTCGCGTGATCAAGCGCCAGTTTGGTTATACGAAAGTGCGCTTTCGTGGTTTGTCGAAAAACATCGCGCAGCAGACAACGTTGTTCGCTTTGTCGAACTTGTGGATGGTGCGAAAACGGTTGATGGGTATGGACGAGGTGCGTCTGTAATGCGGGCCAATTGCCCTGAAACAGTGCAATTAGAGGAAAGAACCGTGGATTAAGGACAAGAAAGGCCTGATTTTCGCCGACTTATGATTTTTTGAGCCTCAAGTAGTGAGGGCATCAAAAATCGGTGGGTACTTCAGACCTTCCCTAAGACTAGGCAGGGATTCACGCTTATTGTCAATAAAGGCTAAAGTAACTTTCGCAGGCGCCGTGCACTGTACATTTATTTTGAACTTATTATCATCTTTTGTCATGAACCCTCCGTTATCGCTAATTAAGTCCGTATAACTTAATGTGCCATAGTCGACAACACCTCCGCCAGGAATACTCACCGAACAAGCGCTTGGAACAATCTCACCCCTCACAGAAAGTTCAGCCGACTCGCTCGCGATCGCGCCACTGGCGCAAGACATTAGTAGTGCAGCGGCAAGCGTGCGGTAGATTGTTTGCTTTTTCATAGATACCTTCGCAACCTTCATGCATTGGTTATTTTTTGCACCGAAAATGATACGCACAATTGGTTCCACTCGAAAATAAATCAATGTGATTCATCGTTTTTAATCAGGCAGCCCGCCCGCCTAATATACTGCTCTGATTAAAATATCGATCCTGCACAGCAACCGTGACCAACTCCCCGAGGAGAGTGCCTCGTTTGCGTCGCTGGAACTTCCACAGGAGCATGAAAATATCCGTGGCCCACGCCACTTCCACTGATCGAAGGAGCTGTAATGGGGGTTTGGGGAGCAACGGAACAGTGCGACCTGAGGTCGTCTAAATTTCTGTTTTACTGGAGAGTTTTCTCCTGATGAAACCGGGTGTTCCATCAACCGTTTCCTACCCGGACATGCGGGGCCGGTAACAGCTCGGTGTGAAGTTCTGGGGACAATGTACCCGCCGATTATTCGGTACGCCTACCCGTGAGGGAAAGCGGAATCTACCAGCACAAAGGTGGTGAGGGGCTAGGAACGAGCGGCTACGACCAACATATGTGAACCTCTGCTAAACGTCGTCATGCTCAACAAGCCAAATGTGCTGACAGGCTTGAACCAAAACGGTACGCGGACAGGTATGAACCCCTTGATTCCTGGGTCATCATGGACAGTAGGCCGCCGGTGAACAGGAGGGGTCCGCCCCATATGCGCTAACCAAACCTCTCACCCCATAGCCCATCTTGCTGGTACCGCCGTTTTCGCGGGGATTCGCGCAGTGTAGTGGTCTAATGAAACCGGACACCCATTTAGGCGAGAATGCTCGCCAGATCGAGGTGTCAGATGACCAAACAACGCCGTTCCTTTTCTGCTGAATTCAAACGCGAGGCTGCCGACCTCGTGCTCAAGCAAAACTACAGCTACATCGAAGCCAGCCGCTCACTCGGCGTCGGCGAGTCGGCACTACGCCGCTGGGTCGACCAAGTTCAGCAGGAACGCCAAGGAGTCACCCCGCAGAGCAAAGCGCTGACACCGGAACAGCAAAAAATTCAGGAGTTGGAAGCCCGAATTACCCGCCTTGAACGGGAAAAATCGATACTAAAAAAGGCTACCGCGCTCTTGATGTCGGAAGATCACGAGCGTACGCGCTGATCCATCAGCTGAGCGTCCATGAGCCGATTGATTGGCTGTGCAAAGTGTTTGAGATCAATCGATCAAGTTATTACGCCCACCGCCTCCAGCGCCGAACGCCTGGTGTCGAACGGCTTCGGTTGCGCAGTCGGTGAGCGAGTTGTTTTCACAAAGTCGCAGCGCTGCCGGCAGCCGTAGCATTCTCTCGTTGATGCGTGACGATGGTGAGCAACTTGGTCGGTTCAAAGTGCGCAGCTTGATGCGCGAGCTTGACCTCGTGAGCAAACAACCAGGTTCTCATGCCTATAAACGAGCGACGGTTGAACGGCTGGATATTCCGAACATTTTGAATCGAGAGTTCGATGTCCCGGCACCCAACCAGGTCTGGTGCGGCGACATCACCTACATTTGGGCTCAGGGGAGATGGCACTATCTGGCTGTCGTGATGGATCTTTGCGCGCGCCGGGTGGTGGGCTGGGCGCTATCGGAAAAGCCGGATGCCGAGCTGGTTATCAAGGCGCTGGATATGGCTTACGAACAACGGGGAAGGCCTCAGGGGCTGCTGTTTCACTCTGATCAAGGGTCGCAGTATGCGAGTCGTTTATTTCGCCAGCGACTGTGGCGTTATCGCATGCGTCAGAGCATGAGTCGTCGGGGGAATTGCTGGGACAACGCGCCAATGGAGCGCGTGTTCCGCAGCTTGAAAACTGAATGGATACCGACCGTGGGCTACAGAACTGCTCAAGAAGCCCAGCTCGATATCAGCCATTTCTTGATGCATCGGTACAACTGGATTCGACCCCATCAATTCAACGGTGGGCTGACGCCAGCTCGGGCGGAAGAAAAACTTAACGTCGTGTCCGGGATTAGTTGACCACTACACAACCTCACAACCAATACTGTGGGCTTTTGGTCAGCACGACATCGGTTTTCTGCATGAGCTAGGGAAACCCTGCGCGAAAAGAAAAACGTCCAAGGAAACGCACTTTTCCCCCTACCGCCGACGGGCTCTGTACATTTTTTTTGTGAAGAGATTTGGGTGATGCAAACATCCCTCCCGGTCAGCCAGGCTAAGGGCTTTGGCGGGTTAGGGCGTTTTTCAATTTTGGAAAGGCTTTTCAGTTTTTTGCAAAACCGTTGCACAGATCGCAGCGCCCGCAGCTTCGGAGGAAAAAACAGCAAAGGCCCGGACTAGAGCGGTCGAAACAGGGAGACGCAGTTTTGGCGTGTATTCCAAAAATGAACAGCTCAGTTCAGGCACGACAAACCGGCGGCCGAAGGCAAAACAGAACACCGCTAGAGGCCCCGCCAAACAACGCTTACTGCATTTTCCCCTCGACATTTCATATTTCAAACGCTTGCAGTGCAAACTCACGTCCGACGGCAGAACCAGCGTAAGAAAAATCTCAAAAAACGCAGGCGACCCGATTTTTCTAGCCCTCCAACTCCGCTTGAAGCGCGGCCTCAAAGTCCTGTCCAGCGTAAAAAATACCCACCACCGCGAAGGCAATCACGGCACGTTTGCGATAGTGGGTAATCCGCAAACCGGGGCGAATGTCGTCTCGCTGATTGCCTCGATGCGGGAACGTCCGCAATTCTTCGCAACAGGTGACGATCGCGGCGGTGTATAACGCCGGGCGGTCTCCGGCGTTGCCGCTTCGGCAATGTATTGATAAAGCGCAGCCAACTGCTCCAGTGCTTCTGGAGAAAACTCAACGTCGTACGCCATCAGGATTTGGCTGTGGCGTTCTGATGCTCGTTGGCCAAGCGCTCGCGCACCTTGTCAATACTGAGCGCGCGCGATGGGTCCGCCTTCAGTGCATCAAAAGCTGGAGCTACCTGACTGGTCAGCCAGCTTTCCAGCGCTCGGTCGCGCGCCAGCAGGGCGCGTAGGCCGTCGCGGATGACTTCACTTTCCGTGGCGTATTCGCCGGCCGCGACTTTGGCTTTCACAACGTCGGCCATCTGATTGGGCAAGGTAATACTGAATTGCTGGGTACTGCGCATGACAAACCCTCCATAGAACAGGATTTAATCCTGCTCCATCGTACAATTTCCGGCCACCTCCCACCGGCGGCGCAGTCTTCCAGACCGCCGGAACACACCTTGCGGTTGGAGTCGGATACGCCAATCGTGCGGCAAATCAAGATCAAGGCTGCCGCAACCCGCATGACCCCAATTGGGATGAGTGTTTCGAGTTCCGTTGGGGCAAGAATCCATACGCCTACTTGAAGGACGTCCTCACACGCTTGCCGACGCAGCGGGCAAGTGAGATTTCCGAGTTACTTCCGCATAAATGGCGTTTAGTCGTTTAGTTACGCAAGACGGGATGCCTGGGCGCCTATCACTCATCGGCGCTCCTGACTTCTGGATTGAACGATGCGGATAAAAACTGCCACGTAGTTTGAAAGTAAAAATTAACTGGTGACCCTGCTTGAACAGACCATGAGTACAAAAAGCGAGATAGAGTTTATGATCGGGACACGTGCGCTTTACCTGTTGTTGAACAGGTTCAACAGCAACTGGGCAGCGCCCATTTGACGTTCTCGATACTGCTCAAAGAGAAAGAAGAGCTGCGTCAAGAAAATCTGCGCTTGAAAGAATGGGCCAAGGAAAATACAAGTTATGTGCTGCACACGCTGCCGCCAGCACCTTACCTACCGCCCAAGGGTCGCTGACCGGCCGGGCGGTGGCCGGGTGCTTCCAGGATCCTGTCAAATCGATCCTGCAGCCCGCAGAGCACAACGCCCCTGGTACGCCAGACCTGTGAGGCCTCGAAGCAAATTTTCCCGCCACTGACAACCCAATTTTGATCGGAACCAGTCACCACCCCTGTACTTGAACGAACTCAGCCGAGCCAGATAGGCTGCCGGACGTTGGGCGTCATAATCAACCCAGAAGGTGAGCGAGATCAGAGCGGGTTTCCCGAGTCTGTGCAATAAAACCCCTGACCAAATGACAAAAACCGTCCTCATTCAGCAAGCTCAGTTCACGCTGGATGCACAGCCGCACATCCCCATTATCCAAAGCGAGCCAGCAGCCACGCAGGAGCGCGACATCAAAATTCATGCACAGCAGACGCTTCAGGTTGTCCTGCTCTGGATGCAGTGCACCCAGTCGACAATGAAGAATCACACTGTCGCCGTGCTCCCCGATCTCGATGACAGCCGCTTGATGATCGTTGTCATAGAGTGCACAGACACCGTTCTGCAGGGTAAGGGGGGTACCCAGTTGATTGGCCAGATGGCCAATGAGGGCTTGGATAGTTGTATGGGCGCTGGCCATTGTGTCTCCTTAAGGGGCAACCTGCACAGTGATGGAAAGCCTTGGGCGGGGCTGTTGCAGCCCCCCCCAAAAAATCAGAATTTCAGCACGGGTCGCCACTCAGCGATTGAGTTCAAACCCTTCTTTTTTCAAGGCTCCGACGATGCCACTGAAAGCTTCAGACGGGTTTGAGAGCTCACCCTCCAGAGCGTAGCTCTGCGGTGTATCCTGATCCTGGCCATAGCTGAAGTCGATCTTGCCCACCGCCTTGGTGACATTCAGTGATGCATTGCTGCTGTAGCTGACAACGGGCACCGGCGACGCAAATCCTTCCGACTTGCTCGCGCTCTGGGATACGGTAATGGCTTTGATACGCATGTTTTTGCGATCACTGAGTAGCGCCGCCAGGTCTTGTTGCGACAGTTCGCCGTTGCAACTGCGAGCGTGGATCTCGTCCTGAACGCCATCCTTAAGCTCGAGACGTACCTTGGCCAGCGTGCCGGTGCTGGCCTGCAGTTGTTTGATCAGCGACTGGAGCGTCGAGTCCTGCTCAAGTAACGAGGCTACTTTCTGGGCATTACTCGGGGAGTGATGTGCGCTGACCAGCCCCATGATGCTGGATACCACGCCTTGCTCGTCCAGGCGTGACAGGTTGGTGTAGGCGCTTTCAAAATTAGCGCTGTCCAGCAGGCTGTAGTGCTGCCTGGCCGCCTCATGCTGATGGCTGCTGCGCTGCAACGTGCGCAGCGCGGCATACTGCCGGTCGTTTTTGTCGTTTTTGTCGTGAAGGGCGAAATAGCTGTTCAGGCCCGTCAAGTGGAGATCCACGGCTTGCTCAGGGGTCAGGTCCTTATAGACCGGCAGATCTCGATCCGCCAGTCGCGCCAGTTCCTGTTGTGGGGACGGATCCTTGAACGCATCGCCCAGGGTGAGGGTCAGCTCCTTCAGGTTTTTGGCGGTTAGGGGCACGGCTTCTTTGAAAGTAAACTTGATCCGTTTGCTGGTTTTGTTGTCCACCCCCACTCCGCCGCCTCCGCCCAGCGCGAGCCCGGCGCCCAGCGAGTTTTTTTCTGGCGTACTGTAGCTACCGTTGATTTGTGCCTTGGCAGAGCCTGACGCGCCTATGCTGTTGATAAAGCGCGGGCGATTTTGGCTGCTTTCCTGCGTCTGCTCCTTGTTATTGCGCTGCTCGACTGAATGGTTTGCATAGTTCAGCAGGTTGACGTTGACCGTACTGCCCACGCCAATACGCATGGCCGCTGACAACGGTGAGCTGCCCTTTTCCGATAACCCGAAACCGGCGCGAAACTCTGCCGTGCCGCTGGCATTGATATCGACGTTGAACCGCAAGCTTTTTTGAGTCGTGTGCTCAATACCCTTTTGCATCACTTGCAACGGGTTCAGATTACCGCTGAACAGATTGTCGACAAAATCATCGATGTCTTCCTGAAGGACTGTGAACACCACCGCGTTGCGTTGCGTGACGGTGGAAATGGCACTGGCGTCGACGCCCAGACTAAAGGCCGGTGTCAACGAACGGTTGTTACCCAGGTTGATATTCGTGAACTGGGCCGCTTGTTCCGCGTTGAAAAAGCCGGGCCACAAGTCAAAGCCGCCGCCAATGCCCACCGTTGCCGACGCCGAACCATCGCGTTGCAGGCAGACCTTCAACCCCTTGTCGCCGAGTTCGGCGTTGAAAGCATAACTGCGCACGCCGCTTACCCCGCCGCTCGGCGAAAGGCCCAGCGCGAATTTGGACACGCCGATGGACGGAGTACTGAGGTTCAGCCCATAACTGCGCTGCAGGGCGATTTCATCATCACTGTTCAAGTATTTGAGGGTAGTCCTGAGGGCCTGGGCCAACTCAGCTTGGGTCTTGCTACCCGTCGCGGCTCGCAGGTTGACGCTGATGGCATGGTCGGCTTTTTTGAACCCGTTGAGAAACGCCTTGATTCCGTCGTAGGAGGCTTCGAGGTTCGCGTGATCGGTAAAGCCCATCTCCGTCACCTGCCTGATCTGATTGTCTTCATAGGCCGCCCGCTGCGCCTCGAATTTTATTTGCAGCGTCTTCAGATCCGCACCGTCGGCCAGCGAACTGAACGACTCAAGATCGTCCAGAAAATGGACGAGGTCGATGAGGGTCACGGTATCCAGAGCCAATCGTGCCTTGGTCAGCCCCAAGCTTTCGCCGCCATCGCGCCGCTGCCCCAGCGGCACGTCAGCTTTCTGATGAGAAAGCTGCATGCCTTGAGCTTGAAGGGTGCTGAGCAATCCATCCGCCCTGTTTTGCCCCGTTGGCGCCAGATAAGTCAGCGAGTTTTTCAGGGTTTTGAGCAAATCATGCCCGGAACTGTTGACGTTAAGCTTTTGCGAAAGCTGGCTGAGCTTCATGCTGACATCACGACGTCGAGACGGCGCCGACTCATGGCCATGGATGTTCAGCAAGCCTGCTTTTTGCTGCAACAGTTTCGACCGACCGTGCTGCTGTCCCAGCTGTTTGAGCGCACGGTGGCTGGTGTCTTCCAGCGCTCCCCGAAAGGCCTCCAGTGCCTGCTGCAGAACCAGACCTTCAGGACCTAGATTCAGGCCGGCAATTCGTGACTTCAAATCCCGGCCATCAGCCGCCGCTGTCTGGTTTTGGCTGATGGTATGCAGGCGTTGAAACACCGAAGATTCGCTTTCGTAAACGGGCCCCAAGCCTTTTCGACCTTGGTACTGGTGCTGGATATAGTGACCCATGTTCTTCAGCACCCGAGGGACTTCCCAGGTCGGTTTGAAGATGTTGGCTCGAATAAACTCAGGGGTGCTGACGGTGTTTGCGTTCTCCATGGCGCTACGCCCCATCAGGTTGGCGTTAGCGCGCACGGTCAAACCGGTACCGGGAAGACGCATCACTTTCTCGCTGGTGCGCAATCGCTTGGCCAGATCTTCGAATGGATTCTGATCCACAGGTTTAGCTGCCAGAGGATGCCAGGTCGCGTCCTTGAGCTGCATTGACCAGTGTTCGCCTCCATCGCTGAAGGCTGCGCTCAAGCGGTTGCCTCCAGCGCTACGGATGCTCGTCAGCTCTGCGCCGGGCGGGATCGCGACCGACTTCCAGACAGCTTCGGCGCGCGGTTCGCTCGCTTGCCAGTCGTCCTTGGCCATCACGAACAGTTCACCCCAATCCGTCATGGCGTAAAGATGATGATGCTCATCGAGTGCGAGTGAGGTGATCTTGCCCACTCCCTCGGTATATTTGAGTTTGGTGGGCTCGCCGTCCTTGTGATGGACAGTGAAGGTATGCTTACTGTCCATTACTACAAACTGCTTATCGCTGAGCATGGCGAAGGCCACGACCGTGAGGCCCTCGAGCCCAGCGACGTTGTCACCCACCGCCACGGCGGTCGAGCGTGCAAGCTGATTCAAGGCGTGACTGCCACCGAATGCCAAGGGGGTCGACTTACGGCTGACGCCCAGCTTTTTCAGGGTACCGTTTTGTATCATATAAGCTTCGCCATCCATGCCACGCTGCAGTTGCTCCACCTCTTTGATATCCGTGTCTTTCCAGTCCTGACTGGCGGTGTCCCAAAACTTGATCCGCTGCTCGCTGAGGCCGATACGACCCAGACGACCAAGGTCCAGGGTATTGGTCGGGGTCGGCTCCACGCCGGTGGGCAAACCACGGCGGGTATTCACCACCAGGACATCACTGAGGTTCCAGCCACTGCTTATACCCTGGGTGTCGCCATCCAGAGAATGAGAGTGGACTTGCTCCCGATCGCTGACCAGCGCCTGGATCTGCCCCTCGTTCCCACTTAGGAACCCGACGACCTGCTGGTTGGCGCCCAGACCCGCGTGATTGGAATAACGGTACTGCTGCGGTTGCAGTTCCAACTCCTCACGATCCAATTCATCGCGCCTGACACTGTACAGGCGCCCTTCGGTATCCGAGATAAACAAGTGGTGCTGACTCAGACCGATGCTCTTGGCTTGGGCAAGCCCGTCATGAAGTTTCAGCGTGACAGACCGCGTACTGACCGATGGATCCTGTTCAAGATTGATCAGGTGCAGGACTTGATCCTGATCTCCACTCAACACAGCGATGTGCTGGTCAGCGCTCACCGAAAATGCCTTGACGCCGCCGGGCAGGGCCACTTGAGTCATGCCCTGACTGGAGAGATCGACCAGTGCGCCGTCTACCTGGCCATACAGTTTGCCGTTGCCTTGGGCGAGCAACGCACTGAACTTCATGTCCTGCGTCCCTTCAGACAGCACCCAGGCGCCTCGAAGGTCATCGAACGCGTAGAGTTGCTGTTCATGCAGGTACAACCGCCGCCCCTCCTGATCCTGATGAATACCTGTCAGATACCCCATATGAGCCCGAGGCAGAGTGCCCAGCGGGGTGCTTTGCTGAGTATCACCCACGACCTGGACTGCCCCCTGCTGACATTCGAGGCGCTGAACATTGGGGTGACCCGCCGCCCTCCCCTGCGCTTGGCTGCTACGCACGACAAACATCGCCTCAGGGGATTGTCTCAGGTGCAATACGTGACCTTTTGCATCCAGCAGGAACTGATCCAGATCGGCACTGTGGCTGGCCTGATAGGTTTGCCCGGACTCACCTAAAGCCCTGTACAGCAAATCGCCAAGGGCGGTCGACTTGAACGCTTGAAAAAGAGGTGTCCCCTTGGCGTCCAGATGCACCGAGGCCGGCCGCTCTTTCGGTACTGGCTGTTGCTGTCGCGGTACGCGGCGGGCTTCACCTCGAAGGGCGTTTCTGCGGATAAAAGGCAAGGACGACGCGTCTGAAACATTTGCACGCTCATCAACGTTAGCGGCCTGGAGGCCTTGTGTCAGCTGGCCAATGGACTGGGTCAGCTGCCCATGAACCCTCAGAGATTGGGCGCTGCCCTGGGTCGGCGGGTGCGGATACTGTCTCAATCCTTGATGAGGCTTATCAGGCACCGCGAGCAGATGGGCTGAGGATAAAGTGGACCGATCAATGAGTTGCAACATGCTGTACCCCGAGTATCAGACAGAGCGAATTCGTGCGCCAGGCAGCACTGCTTGACCAGTGCCCCGCACATTTAAAGAAATGAAGTGACCGAACCCCATCAATGACCGAGCAGGTATCGCATCACAAGACAAATCATCAAATGTCGAGGTATCAGGTTACTGAGCCTATTTCCCCGGCCACATGGGGCAATCACCCCATTTTTGATTGCGACGCCCAACCGAGCCCCAGCGACTCGCTCCCGCATTTAATGATCAGGGAACCTCGTTCGTGAAGCCTGCGTTTACGAAAAAGCGGCAACGATCCCCCCGTAGAAAGCCCGAACGGGAGTTACACGAAGAGACGAGCCACCCAACCTCGATGCGAGTGAGTAACCCTGAGTACGTGAGGCTGCTGATGGCAACGCTCGAGGGGATACACAAACGAGCCATGATGACCGTTAAGGGTCGCCTCATAAAACGGAAAATAAGCACGTTAAGCCAATTGCTGCGGTCGTAACGCCGGATATAATCGTATAAATCCAAGCTGGTTCGGCTATTTGGCCCAGTGTCAGCAGCACCCTCGTTTTTTCCAATTTAACAGCGGTGACGGCGGGCTTTCTCACGCCCTTGCGGCCGCGGCGGACAATCTCGCTTGGGCTCGCACCGGCGCGGTAGGGACGGCGTTACCTGCGACTCCTACCCTACCGCGACCAGACAGCCCTATGGCGGCCATACTGCTGTATATGATTAAGCGGCTTCAATCAGTAGGTCAGTCAAGCGTCCGCATCGCCTGTTTCAGGTGAACACCGGATGCGCATTTCCTGTAAGACACACCACAGTCCACTACATTTACACTGTAATCCCAAGAACAAAAACCGTTGCTAGCAGTACAATTTTTACTCACTAAATACGGCGTCAATGTGCGCATAGACAACGTCATTCAGCAACTTGATGGGAACTGTTACTGGATACGTTTTGCACTGTACCACCCGCGAACTCTCGGTTGATTGGCTTCCATCAAACGATCGTTTCATGAATGGCCAAATAGGGGGACGTTTCCCGCTGGGAACAAGATGACACCCTAAGCGATTTTGCGATGTCTGCGGACGGTTTCAGTGGTCGTGCTTTTACTAAGGGTCCCAGGTGCCATCGGATAGAAACTCATATTCAATGCCAATGTTTTAACGTGGAGTTTTATATATGACGGGCAACATGATTTCAATGAGCAGAGTTGGCGACTCAATACAAACAGCAACCGACACCACATCCAGCAATGAGTTTTTAGAAACTAATATCGCACGTTTGGAAAGTGATATCGCCGATGGCAGCTGGATCAACACCCAATATGCCCTTGCGGATATTGAAGTGATGCCCGCACTGGTAAATCAGGCTAACAATAAATACCCGGGAATAAACCTTGAGTTCGTCATGACACCGCAAGACCTTCCCACGGCGATAAAAAAAGCAATCGATGGCAGGATTGAATCTTCCAGGTTCATAATTAACTTTGGGGATGGCGGAATCCACTTTTCAGTCATCGATTACAAAGTTGTTAATAATAAGATGTCTCTGATATTGTTTGAACCTGCAAATTTCAATAGTATGGGCCCGGCACTGCTGGCATATAGAGCACAAATGGCAATAGAGCGCTACCCATTACCTGATTGTTGTTTCTCCGCAGTGGAAATGGATATTCAACGAAGCTCCTCTGAATGTGGAATTTTTAGTCTGGTGTTAGCCAAGAAACTTCATCGCGAATCTGACATACTACAAAGAATCCACAAGGACAACATTGACGGAGTTTTATATGGGTCGGACACCCATTTTTTACCTCGTAAACAGTTGGATACGTATCTACCCCTAACTTTTTACAAGCACACACAAGGCATGAATCGACTCAACGAATACATGCACTCAAATCCCGGGGCTGAAAATCAGATAATCAACAAAAAAAATTAAACTACCTTTGAAAGGTTTGAAAAAAACTCAGTTGTAATAGATGGCAAAGAAGTGCCGGCTTCGGCCCATAGAAAAAGGATTTCCGAATATAAATCTCTGATTACACGATGATATTACTTTTGACACGTTGTGCCAAAATTGGCGTAGAACCCCGAAATGTACATATCGCAAAACAACAATAGTCGATTGGTAGAAATCACTGCTAACCCATCAAAAACTTATATAATAGGTGAATGATTTCCAACTTCTTGTGGGCGTGTCTAATATCTTGATATTTTGAGTTGGTAGACAACATTGTCTTAGCGTACAAAACTGTCCCGCTGAAAATCACCCCCTTGTTATATTTTTCCGGAGGTAAGCCCTAATGATTGTTGCGTTTAATCGCATGCCTTGTACACCCTGCAATTACAGCATGGACTGCCAAGAGGTCACTGACACAACGTCCACTAGCGACCTGCAACAGCAGGTAGAGTCGCTCAGGGATAAAACAGGCATGGTGCTAGCGCACTTGATCCCGTTGCAACGGGTGGCATCAGACTTCAATAGTATCATCGGCTTTCGCCCCGTGGACAAATTGGCCACAGAGTTGATAGCGGAAGGGTATCCTACCAAAGGGTTTCATCTCAAAGGAAAGAGCGCCTCTTGGGGGGCGCAGGCAGGTTTTATCTGCGTCAATCAAGGTTTCAGCAAACTGGAGAATGTATCGAACGAACTCATATCCAAGTCCAACGAACAGACGCAATTATGTATTAGCGAAGGGCATGCCATCGCCGTGCCGTTGGAAGTTCCGCAAAGCCGACTACAGCACTTGCTAAAAAACGACATGATTGACCATCTTTCTCTCGAAAACGCCGATGGTATTTGTAGTTTTCAGGCAAGAGGCCCCAGCGGTCAGAAGTATGAGTTTGAAGCTCGGAGACAGCCTGGCGACGATAATGTATATTATCGAATACTTTATAATGGTAGACCAATAGAAGTACTGGCACCGTTTTTCGACACACGACCTTTCACGGTTGATTACGATTTACTACTGATTGGACCACATATTAGCGATCTAGGCCCTCAAGACAATTTACAGGTGCCTGATGTGACGCACCAGGTATTTCGCGAACGGCTAGATCACTACAGTAAAATGCCAAGCCATCCCGAACTGCGTCGTGATTATGACGATCCGACCAGCTTCTACCGTAAGAGTGATCGTGAAATTGGTAACACATCAGAGCGTGTTCGTCATATGATCCCGATCATCAATCAAGCATTGGTCGGCGATGGTGAAAAACTTATCCATCATGCCTCGGACACAAAAAATCCCGTTACTGATCCGCTAAGCAATTATCCAGCCACGTTCGTCTTGCCGATCAAGCTCGGACGTTTTAATCAAATTTGTATGATAGAGAACGAGGATGAACTTTCGGAGTTGGTGTTACACGCAAAGGACGAAGGCTACCATGTACCATTGCATCCTGTATGGGAGAAGGAGATGACTCCAAGCCTTAACCCTCGCTTTGAAGATGCCCGTACTGCATTGAAGTCGGCCCTACAGAACCGTCAATATTTTTCGGGCGAGAGTTAAGCCCAGGCACTCGGGCAGTCATATCCTTGTGCCGATAAAAGCATAATAGGGTGTTTTTAAACAATGGACGCTTCAGAAAACGGAAGATAAAAAACGTTAAGCCATTCCAACGTCCGTAACAGGCGGAAATAGTCGTATAAATCCAAGCTGGTTCGGCTATTTGGCTTATTGAACCTGGTCACGGATTTTGCAAACAGCCGTTGTCGAGCAACCGGCGTGGCGAGCGGCTGCTCGGATGCCTAAGTTGGCAGCCAACAGTTCACGTACACGTTCGTGCAAATCGAATGGCCGTGATCACCCGAAAACACGTGTCATAAACTCTCTTCGCTAATCAAAGTTTGCATGTCCACCGCCTTGGATGAGTAAGTCAAACTTTCTCCAGGGCTTACGTTGGTTTTTGGGCCCATTGCTCCGCAGACCCGGAATCCTGGCGTAGACCTCATGTCGCCCACAGCCGGAATGGGCCAACACAAAACGCGACACACCTTAAAATCTGAGTGCCGAACAAGTGTATGCGATCCATGAAGCACACCTACCGTCAGATGCGCTGCCCGTTTACCGTGGCATTTCCGGTGAGCAGTTCCACGGCAGCAATGCTTCATAGTCGGTTACTGACTGCGCATGCGGCAGACGCTCCAGTACGTGGCGCAGCCACGTATAGGGCTCCTGGCCGTTGACCTTGGCGGTCTCGACCAAGCTGTAGATCTGGGCACTGGCGGTGGCGCCTTTGGGCGTGTCGCTGAACAGCCAAGCCTTGCGCCCAATGACAAACGGCTTTATTGCGCGCTCTGCCGGGTTGTTGTCGATCGGTAAAAAACCGGCTTCCACGTAGCGTTCCAGCCGGCTCCAGTTGCTGGCCAGGTAGTTCACTGCCTTGCCCAGCACACTTTGAGGGGTGACCTGAGGCTGCGTTTTTTCCAGCCAGCCTTTCAACTGGGCCAGGATCGGCAGGCTCTTTTCCTGACGGCCAATAAAACGCTGCTCATCACTGGCATCCTTGAGTTCACGCTCGATGCCGTACAGCTTGTTGATCATCGTCAGCGCGATATCGGCACGTCCCGTCTTGCCCTTGGGCTGCACTTTTTGCGCATCGACGAACTTGCGCCGTGCATGGGCCATGCACGCCAGCCGCTCCACACCCGGTTGCAACGCCAATGCGTTATAACCCGCGTAATCATCAGTCATCACGTAGCCGCGATAACTTTCCAGCAGGCGCAACGGCACGTCCTGCGCACGGCTGGACGTGTAGTCGAACAGCACGACTTTTCGGTCTGGCGGCCCGCTGGCCTGCACCCACATCCAGGATTGGCTGGTAGGGTCGCGATCCGGTTCCTTAAGTACCTGGACGCGGGTTTCATCACAGTGGATGACCGGGCTTTCCAGCAATCGGTCGCGCAATAAATTCAGCAACGGTTGTAAGTGCTCCCCGCACTGGATAACCCAGCGAGCGAGAGTCTGACGCGGGATATCGATACCGTGTCGGCTCAGCACCGTTTCGAAACGATGCAGCGGTAAGCCATCGACATACTTGGTGGTCAGCAGCATCGCCAGTACGCTCGGACTGGCCATGCTCTTTTCGATCAACTGAGCAGGTTTATCAGCAGTCACCGGAGCCGTTTCACAACCACGGCAGCCGTAGACTTTGCGGATGTGTTTGATCACTCGGATCTGCATCGGCACGATGTCCAGCTGTTCGCTGGTTTCTTCACTGATCACATGCTTGCGGCAACCGCAGGCACAGGTCAGTTCATGTTCTGGCAGTTCGTGGATGACTTCGATGCGCGGCAGATCAGCCGACAGTGGCTTGCGTTTGCCACGACGTGGCGTCGGAGCAACCACTTCTTCGTCAGCGTCGCCGATTGAAGGCATCGGCTCGCTTTCGGGCTCGTTGAATAACGCGAGTTGAGGCGTGTTGGGTTCAACGGTCTGCTCGGATTTACGTCCGAATAAACGGTCGCGCAGCAACTTGATCTGTTCTTTTAGATCGACGATATGAGTCTGGTATGCCTCAGCCGTTGCCTGCTGACGGCTGAGTGCCTCAAGCAACATTTGCTTGAGCAGAATAGGGTCATCAGGGAGGTCTTCGGGCATCAAATTCATGCCCGGATTATACCCGTCAAGCGACGAATCTTGGCGTTAAAACCTTGTGAGGAC
This sequence comes from Pseudomonas sp. MDT1-17, assembly GCF_054898105.1. NCBI lineage: Bacteria > Pseudomonadati > Pseudomonadota > Gammaproteobacteria > Pseudomonadales > Pseudomonadaceae > Pseudomonas > Pseudomonas sp. MDT1-17. The sequence continues at coordinate 68,514 of NZ_JBUBVM010000001.1, forward strand.
GGTTGCGCCAGAGATCAAATCCATCCAGTAGCCAGTTCAGTTCCTGAACGGTCAGCACGATAGCCTCGTCCACCTCATCAGGTGAAATTTTAAAACGCTCGGACTCCAGGCGCTTGAGCCAAAGGCAGAAGCCGTTGCGCTCCCAGTACAACACTTTGACGCGGTTACGGTGGCGATTCAGGAAAACAAAGAGCACGGGGTCAAACACCGCGACCTTGATATCCAGTTCGACCAGCGCAGCCAGGCCATCGATGGACTTTCGAAAGTCTACCGGCTTTGGATAGAGGTACACTTTTTCAACGCTGGCATTGGGACGCATCATGGTGATGGGCTCCTCATGGAAATCGGGAGCACAGCATCAGCCGTCAGCTATCTGCTTGGAATGTGGGGTTCATGGATCCCTTACGAACAAGTCAACACCTCCGCGGATCTCAATCTCCATCGCCTTGAACCCATCAAATCGAATCGGGTGTCGAGACCATCAGGCGGTAGGAGCCGGAAGCTCCGAGGGCCGGTCTGGGCGCTTAGATACCGCAGGCGACACTTCAACAGAACCAAACTCGCTGACGTTGTTTGTCAGTCGGCAGGAACCGCCGTATACGGAACCGTATGTACGGTGGGTCGCGCAGATGACTTTTGGCAAAGCTTGCGCTTTAGCACTATCGTCCACTCGCAAGCACCGGGACTGAAAGGGCCGAGAGCTATTCCACGAGACGTTTACCTGTTTGAATAGTCTTGGCGATTTCGATTGAAACCCTCAGATAAAACTGTACGGTGAACCACGGAAAAAAACTAAATTAGGTAAGCAAGGAGAAGTAATCACATGGAACGTATTATGAAAGTCTTGATCCTCAGCGGTCTGGCTTGTTTGCTCATGGCCTGCAGCGAGACGGGGAGCGATCCCACTACGAACAACACGACGCAAAACCTGAGTCGCCCTGGACAAAATGCCCATATCGAGGTGAAAAAGGTTAAGCGAGTAGTCGTGGGACGAAACATCTTCGGTCAACCCACAGTATCGATGGCTCTGCGGACGAATAGTCACTATACGTTCGAAGTCACCCTGCTACGAGCGAATATGAAAGCCGGCTATACGGTGTACAGCGAACGCTTTAGCCATCCCGAGGTATTGCTGAGCACAAACTTGTATGGCAACAGTTTTATCCAATCGCAAGAGCATCCCACCGCGGTCAGCCTGACCATTGCTGAGATTACCGACCAGGAGGCGCTGTTTCATCTGTCAGGCACCCTGGTCAATCCGGAGACCGGTGGCTACCTCACCGTGTTGCCGTCAGTGCTCAGCGTGCGCGGAGCGTATCTGAAGGAGCTGATCGCTGGCCAGTAATGGTCTGCGCAAGACACGCAAGCCCGGTGCCCGTCGCAATGCTGTTCACTTAAGCGGAGCAGCTTTGCGGTTAACCGGATACCGGGTTTTTGACATCTTCACCGCCCTGGGCCTCGCCGGTCTGGGGCGTTTTGTTATGAAAAGCACGCCGATGCTGCCGCGAAGCTCCTCCAGGCGTCTTGGTGTGTGTGACGGCGACACTGCTCCAGCCATGACGACGAGATGGCTGGCGATGTGCCGACAGGCAAACTTGAAACTCACTTCGCTCGGCGCTAGCCCAAAGTCACCGCGAACATGCCGAATGGACGCTGCAGCGACTGATCCACTGGGCTGAGCAGACCGGGCCGAACGATACTCAAGCCCGGCTGGTCGCCATGGCCATTGATCAAGCCACTCCCGACCACACGCACTTGTTCGCGAGTCACCCGGATGTTTCGCGACAGCGGGTCTTCACGCCCACAGGCAGCCAACAACAGGGCCACCAGACAGGTGCTGCGGGTGTGTTTACGCTATCCATGGTGCGGAATAACTCTTTTAAAGCGGGCGAATAACCTGTGTGATCACAGGGTGATGATAAAAGCCGCCACCGCCGTGATCGCCACGCTGGCAACCAATTCGCCCGTCAGCGGCAGGATCAAGGTCACGGACACGATCGCCAGCAGGGGCGCGGCGAGCATCAACCAAGGACGCAGTGAGTTCGTCATGTACAGCGCTCCGTGAACAGGTAACCGTGGCCTCGCACGGTGTAGATCGGTTTAAAACCGCTCAGGCCTTCGAGTTTGGGGTTTACGCCCAAACCGCCGTAATTTCCGTCAGCCCCTAAATGCGTATTTCGAAGGTGAATGGCATTGCTCAAACGTTCGTTTGTGCTTGGTTACGGCCGGATATCGACCGATCAATGACTTATGTGATGCAAACACCTACTGCTAATTTATGCAAGAAGGCAACGGGTACTGCATTCAACGCTCGCGGAAATTTCGGCGGTTTGGGCGTACAGCCCCTGCATGCCAAACGCACTGAGCTCCCATCACCGCAACTTCCTTGTGCGAATCATTTTGCGGCGCATCGCCCAATCAGCAAAATTCGACAGCGCCCGTTTCGCCAAGTGTGCTTTTGTGGTCAGGCGCCCTGACTGGGGTAAATAAAAATTTCAACTAGGAGAAAACGATGCGAATCAGTTCTGCCCCCCATATTGTTACCGAACTGGAGATGATCGTGCGACGCCCGCCACCAGCGGATGCGACAACCGCTGTGTTCTACACCCAAGAGGACTTACCCTCATTCCATTCGCGCGGGGACCACTTGCAATCCACCCGGCATCTGGGTGAGCGTCTCATTGCCCAGGCAGCCCACACCCATGGTTATTCGTTGGTTTCCGTCGGCACGAGGCCCACACATTGGGTAGGCCTGGATAGCCTTTGTCAGACCAGCCCGCCGCCAGATACAGAGAGTCTGACGTTGCCGCCCGCAGGTCCGACTGCCGCGCAGGCGGCCTTTGTCATGGAAACCGTTTGTGACACCCTGGATGGTCTCACTGAGGAGCAGATGAGCGGCGCTAGACCAGGGTCCCCCCGCGATTTAAGGCCCCATGTGAAGGCCGTAAAAGCTGTGCTGGCCGATCAGCTTGAACTCGCGCAAGAATTCGCCGCTGGCACAGACGCGGCCTCGATGATCGACCATATCGTCTTAGAGTTGGGTGCCAACCCACAACCGCCGGCCGAAAGGGCTCAGTCCCTGTTGGACTTTTTCAGCCGCGTGTTAAGTAATCAGTTTGATGAGCATGGCGGGCGCTGGGGTGCCAACATCACCAACGTGGTACTGCGCGATCTGGCCACCGTGGGCCTGACCACAGTACTCCGGCAGTTAGCCGGTATGGCCCTGGAAAGCCGTTTTATCCAGGAGGATCTTCCCCCCGAGACACGACAATGGATCGGCGCCTCAATGATGCTGCTCGGGCCGTGCCTTAATATTTTGGGCGGCCTACGCGAAGAGATGAATGACACCGCCACCGATAAGTCCCGGTTCGCTCGCGGGACCATGCTCGTCCTTTCGCTTAGCGTGCTGGCCGCGGCCGTTGTCATTAACCGATCGGAGCCTGCTGCACAAATGGCCTCGTTCGGCCTCCAGATAGCCATTTACACCACAGTTCGCGACTTGATGCAGCTGTTTATTCCCCTGCAGGACAACACGACTTCACTGAGCGCAAGTTCAACAGCCATGGCGGGGCTGGGCTATGGCGTTACCCAAGTCATGGCCAGTCTGCTGATGGATACATTAGCTCCCCACTCGGGGGCTGGTTACCCCATGAGCGTCGCTGCGAACACCGAGAATGCCGCCGAATCACTCATGGAGATGCTCTTGGCACAATCAGTTGCCAACACTGCCCCGACAGCTTCGGCTGCCGACGTGCGCGCCAAAGTCGTCAGTGCCATCGAAGATTTGCAACCGCAACTGGGTCACGACCTTTTGCGTGGGTTGATCAATACAGTAGCCGAAATGGCCGACGACCTGCTGCGTCCCGCCATCGCACGACACCGAGAGGTCCAGAGCCTTATTGCCCGCACACGCGCCGCAGCCGAAGCGGCAGGTCAAAATGCTGACGAGGCCCTGAGGAACATTCCACCGGAAGACCTTCAGGGTCTGCGCATCTACTTCGCTACGCCACGCTTGCCCATTGTGGGCTCTGGCTTTCCCACGCGTGAACAATTTCTCGATCAGATGCTGACCACCAACGCGATGCGAACCTCGATTTTTCAGGCTGTTACCGGCGCCATCCTGACCGCGGGGACGGTGTTGGGTAACTTAGGGCTGAGCGCCACCCAACAGAACTGGGCCGGCTATGCCGTGCTCGCTGGCGTCATGCAGATCGGCTATACGCCCTTCCTCCTTGCGCATGATAGATCGCGCGACGGGAACGCCGAGCGGAGCGAAACGCCTAACCCGCAGGCCCCAGTCCGGACACCCACAACCCCAAGCGACGTGACCTACTTTTAAACCAAAGCCCAACCGGCCGCGTTCTGCGGGTGCGGCGTGTCCGGGGGTGTGAAGGCCCCCGGAACGGTTTTGTACGTTATACGTTTTATCCATCCAGCTTTTCAACTGAGCCAGGATCGGCTGGCTCTTTTCCTGGGACCCGATATAACGCTGTTCATCGCTGACATCCTTGAGTTCACATTCGATGCCGTAACGCTTGTTGATCATCGTCAGGGCGATATCGGGGCCCGTCTTGCCCTTGGGCTGCACCTTCTGTGCTTCCACGAATTTGCGCCGCGCATGCGCCATGCACGCCAGACGTTCCACGCCCGGTTGCAACGCCAGTGCGTTACAACCCGCGTAATCGTCGGTCATCACATAGCCGCGATAACCTTACAGCAGGCGCAACGGCACATCCTGCGCACGGCAGGTTTGGTCGAGACCGCCAAGATCAACGGCCAAGAGCCATATCCGTGGCTGCGCCACGTACTTGAGCGGTTGCCGCATGCCTCGTCGGTAGAAGACTACAAAGCGTTGCTGCCGTGGAACTGCTCGCCAGAGATGCCACGGCAAACCCGGCCCTATCTCGCGGTGGGTGGGGTTCATGGAGCGGACACCCTCTTTATGACGAACATTATCGACTAGGGGAGACGGAATCTCAGGTGGCTTAAGCTATGCCCGCTCGCTGCTTTTCAATGTGCGAGATCCTCTCCAGCGGTGTAAACCAGCACATGGCCATGCCATGCACAAGCCTTCAGTTGAATGTTCAGGCGCAACAAGCCCTTCCTACCGTCGCCGCGGCACAATCATTCGTTCACCCAAGATGAGTTGTATCAGCATTTTGTTCGCTTACAGACGTAGATCCGTAGCGAGCCGGCCCCCTACTTCAGGGAAGGCGAGCAGGCTCCGGGCTATGCCGCCCTACATAACGATCACACCCCCCTTGCACAATGGCTTCAGGTTGCACAACGGTTGGCGCGGCGCATTGATAAATGCTCGCCGTGAAAACGCTCAGTGCCCGGGCAGGAATGACGACGACAAACTGCACATCAGCGTAAAACGTGAACAGGTGTCACACGTCCTCAAGGCCGTGCCGGCTTTGTTATTCAGCGACCATTACCCCCCCTCGACGATTGGAAAGTTACCAACATGGCGCGAGTGAAGCCAGGAGCGCGTGCGTCAGAGAGCGAACCAATTTCACCCTGTATGTGAAACCGGCCACGGCGGACTCGCAGTCCACGGTCCATGACCTTAACAGCGTTCGTCATTTTGTGAATCGGCTGGAGTCGGCATTGATTGAGCACAACATTCAACCGGGACAACATCCCGGCTCGAACATTCACCCTGCCCATTGACAGTTCAGCAGTTACCGCAACGAATTTCGAAGTGCACGCAAAGGTAGTGAGGCGCAAAATTATGCGCTGCACGGCGAACCGTTTTACCGCATTACCGAATAGTGGCCCCTGAAAATCGCATCTTGCGCGCGCCCCGCCAGCAGGGCCGCTATTGATATCGCAAAGCGGTCTCGTCTTTTTCGCTGAGGTCTGAGCCCATTGCGCCATCGCATTCGCAAGAAATCCGGCAGGCAGATAAGGTTCCTACCTGCCGCCGGTCAGCCTTCTGTTAGGACCAGATTCAGGCGCGTCGACAATGCCGCACCGTCAGCGCGGGCCTGAAGGCGCCGGTGTAGAGCACTGTCGGAGCAGAGGTCGTGAGCGTCCGTTGGCGAGCACGCGGTTATGGACGGTTATTCGATCCCAAGGAGTACACCAACCAGGATTCACCCTCGATGGCCCGCCACTGCGCACCTTTTGCCAGTAGCACATTGGCCAACCGCTCACGAGTCTGTTTGAGCACCAAGGGGGCTAAAGGCTCCATAAATCGCCCTCGCACCCGCTGCACTCCTCGGACGTCCCGCCCGATTCGCTGAATCAGCGATACAAACTGGGAGACCGCACGACTACCCTCCTTGCCCTGAGTGTCTTGCACAGCAGTGAAATCGCAAACCGTCAGAGTGCCGTCCTCGACCCGATACACCCACGTAAAATCATCGAAGCTAACGCGCCATCCCATGACAAAACTACTTGCCTCAAAATAAGCAACTTCTGGCGTAAAGCCTTGTTGCTTCAAATAATCCGTCACGGGGTCGGCAGGCGAGAAGGAACGCATTTATCGAGCTCTCATTTGTACAGCGCTTGCCAACCGCTCATAGAGCCCCTGCAGTTCACGCGTGGCCTCACGCAACTGACGTGAAGCCTCGGCGGCGCGCTCAGCGGTCGTGGCCAGCGATTTAAGCAAAGTGTCGGCCGCCGTCGCCTGAAATTCGCCTTGCAACTGCAACTGCTGGCCCTCACGATTGTATTGAGCGGCCCAAAAAGCCCCCACCCCCTCACCCGCCTTGCCGAATCCTGACGTCGCCGATGAAATAAACTGATTGTTCACCACACCACCGTAGGCAGCGCCAGCAAAACTGACCACGCCGGATATGATTTGCGTGATGCTACTGGCCAGCGAGGCGTTGTACGTCTGCGTGATGCCTTTTTGCTTGGTATCCAAAGACGTCATCTGCTTCTCAAAGGCGACTTTCTGCATGTCGTCGTGAAACCCTCGCAAGGTGTCACGCATTTCGATGTTGAGTTTTTTCATTAACATAATCAGCTCGTTGATTCGGGTGAACGCATTGCCATCGCTCCCCTCGAGCGTTGCCGGGACGTGATTGCGCACAGGCTCCATAGCCGTGCGTGCTTGAACATTTACTGCAATCATACAATGTCTCCTTATCAAACCATCGCCGAGGCAATTTGTACTTGCACGGCGCCCGCATTCGCGATCGCTTTACTACCGTCTTCGAGTACCTGAGACTGCCCTTCAACCAGCTCACCCATACGCTTCAAGGCCGAGTTTTTTTCCGCCTGGTAGAGCGCAAAAAGTGACTGCAACCACTGCTGATCGAGTATCAGCTGGCCAATTTCTTTTTGCAGACGGGCACGATCAACCGCCAGTGCGCCGGAGGTGATCTGTGAGCCCCCCGTCAGTGCACCACGCGTCGTATGGATCCCGATATAGGTCGATGCCTTGACCACAGATTTGATCACGTCGTTACGCACCGCCTTGACGATCTCTTTAGTCACTTGCTCGGCCGTCTTCTGGATACCTTTTTCAATCGCCTTGTGCCCTACTTGCGCCACCGCATTGGTCACCATGTTTTCGATGGCCTGCTGTGAAAACTGCTTCAACATCTGGTTCACACCAAACTGCTGCACAAAGCTCTGCACCCCGGCCTTGGCCGTTGCCTTCGAGGCCTCAAGAGTGGCCTTGCTCAAGCCCTGGGTAATTTGCGCAGCCACCTGTGAGGCCACTTCCTGGCCGACCTTTTTCGCGGTTTGATCAATGGCGCTTTTGCTGCCCGTCTTGATGGCCTGGACAATGGCGGTATCCGCCCCATTCTTCAGGACGTTGCCGGTGACTTTCGGAATGACCTTGGTCAGCAACAGGTTGCGAGCTGCGCTCGTGACGTCCACCAACGCTCCGGCGATTTCAAAGCCCAGCTGTACATAACCAGCCACGTCCGCGACTTTCTTGTACTTTTCAGCATTGTCCGGATCTATCAGCGCCAACGTATTCGCCGTGGCCTTGACGATGCCCGCCAGTCCGGCCAGTAAATCCATCGCCCCACCCGTCACGGTCGTGACGTTGCCGGTCAGTACACCGCCGACGATTTTCAGGACGCCGGTGACCACTTCGACTGCCGCAATGATCCAGTCGAAAATCACACTGAAGATGCCCGCTTTTCGGGCTTTGTCCTGCTGCTCGATCGCCTTGTCCATCTCCTCACGGCAATCGCGAATTTCTTGCTGGCGAATGCGGTCCTGCTTATCGGACATGATCGCCAGGGCTTTGGATTTCGCCAGCGCAGTACCGCCCAGAATGTCACTGGACAGCAGGGTCGAGGCTAACAGGATGGAGTCCATCGGGATCTTTTCCAGATCCTTCAAGCTCATCGGCGCAATGCCATCCTGCTTTTGCGGAATGTTCGCCAGAATCCGGCTCAGCGCTTTTGTGGCTTCCAGCTGAGAGACCGGCGACTTTCCCGGCGGGGGCATGTTCAGCCGTGACGGTGGCGCGCCCACCTCCGCGGACACGCTCGTCACGGCGGGTACAGGGAGGCTGAGGCGGGTGACACTCGAGGCCGCTTGCGCGGCGGGTGCCCTCGCCAACTCGATCTGCATAGCGGCTTTTGCCTGCAGGGACACAGAGACCGTCATACCCCTCCCTCCACGGCGCAATGAGCCAATAATTGTGCGGCACTGCGCTGCATCACTTCGTGCTCCGGTCGCTGATTGCACCACTTGATGGCCGCATTGAAGGCCTTTCGTGCGCAATCGATATGCCCCAACAGGCTGTGGCTGATCCCGGCAAAGTACGCCGAGCGCGGGTCATTCACCGTGATCATTCCCGAACGAGAAAAGCAGTCCACCGCCTCCTCGTGCCGACCCAAACGCTGGTTGCACAAGCCCAAGGCCAACCAGCAATCAAAGTTCCAGTGGTCAATGCGTGCCACCATATAATAAATATTACGCGCGGCGGCAACGTCACCCGCCTCAAACAACTGGGTAGCATAAGCATACAGTTGCTCGACATCATCTTTTTTAATGTCCGCCAACATGCGGATTGAGCCGCCACGCGCAAAGAAATGCCGCAGCACGTCTTGATCGTCCTGGTCGCTCTGGTAAACAGGCTGCATCATGTTCAAATCCTCATCTTAGCATTTCGATGCACTGCGCTCGCATGACAGCTTTCTCACCAGGTGCCCTTGGACGCGCAAACCATAAAGTTTGCGCGCCCTCCCACTCGATTTAGCGAACAGCCACTGGAGTACCGTGAATCATTAAAGATCCAGCGGTGGGCGCACGAGCATCCGTTATTATTGAACCAAACCGTTAAACAAAATTTCGATTGTGCTTTTTAGCTGGGCGCGCCAGCGAGGCGGGTGCCACGTTTGCCAAACGCTCAGGTTCGGCACTGGTCAACGTCCCCAACTGCTCGCGAACTTTCTCCAAACTGCGTTCAAATGCCCCGACATGCGCCATGATCTGGCGCTGGGCTTGATACCCCTCTCTAGCCATATAATCATTGATGCTGCGCAATTTACGATCGGCCTCGGGGTCAATGCGCGCACGCTTTTCGAGCGTGAACACTTGCGCCTGTAACGCCTCAAAATCTCCAAGCTGCGCAGAAAACTTCAGTTGGTTCTTGTTCAGGTCAAGCAACACGCTCTTCAGCTTTTCAAACTCCTGCATAGAACGCCCCTCTTCAACTATCAACGGATGGCCGCAGCAGTGCCCTTGGTCATTTCAGCCAACATGCTCTGAACGCTCTGCGTCAATTGGCTTGAAGTGCTGTAATTTTGCATTATTTGCTGCAACTTCAATTGATTCTGCTGGTTAAAGTCAGACGCTCGACTCGAAACTGACTCTAAAGCCGATTTGATACTCATCAAGTCGCCCCTATCCAGGACATCTTTCTTTTCTTCCAAGAACGCATCAATGGACTCTCCCTCCACCAATATCTTGTTATCCTTCATGAATTGATGAACTACTTTACTTTTGGAAAAATCCAGTGTGTCTTTGGGCCCGTCTAATTTCGCAATCAGGCTTTCAACGGCATTGGCCTGGTCTTGCGCGTCCCGCGCCTCTGCAGATTTTTTATTCATTTGGGCAAACAGATCATTACCCGACTGGGTCAACTGCAACATGATGGCCCGCATGGTCATCAGGCCATGGCTGAACATGGACTGAGAGTCACGACTGAATACCAACTCCGGCTGAGGGGCGCCAATATGAGAACCTTCGGAAACCTGGGAAACCTGGGAAACCTGGGAAACCTGGTAAGCAGGGGAAGCAGGGGAAGCAGGGACCCACTTAATAGATTGGAAAAACGCCACAGCTGGGTTGGTGTACGAAAAAGGCTTAGAGTAAATATTCAATTAACGCCTCGAACTATGCAAATACACAATTAAACAACGCTTGATGGAAAAGCGTCATCACTTCACCGTGGTCGCTGCTCTTCTTGAGCCTGTTGAGTTGAAGGTCAGATCTAGAGAGCGATCACAGCTATAGGACCATCCTACAAACTCATCCATGTTTAGCTTCTTAATTCCCACTAAAGGTTCCAGTTTTGACTTATCCGCTGTACCCGGCGATGCACCGCCCTCTTCAGGTGAACACCGGATAGGCACTGCCGGAAAGACGCCACACACTCCCACACCTTCAACCGTCTCCCAGGAACAGGAAGCCGATGCAAGGAGTACGACTTTTATTCAGCCGGCACGGCGGCCAAGTTCGCATCGGCAACGTCATCGAGCGAATCCCCCCGCACAGCCTGGCCCTGACGCAAGCCAATACCGCCCCCTACGGTGACCACTCGGACATCCACTATTTCGACTTTCATGCGGCGGATTTCAAGCCCTTGTACAACGAGGTGGCCGATCTGCTCACGTTCGCCGATCAGGCTTTTTTCTGCCCGGCCCCGATCAGAGCAGTGCAGGGGCAGGTCGATCTGATCAATGTGCTCGAGCTGCTGGCCCAAGGGACTCCCGAGAAGCTGTTGCGCTTTGCTTACGTCTACTGCCTGGGCGTTGATCGCCATTACTTTTCAGCCTTGCTGCAACACATTCTAACCGGCGATCACCCCTTCTTAGAGTTCATCGAAGCGCATGCGCTGAATCAGTGGCCGGTCGCTCGCTATGCCCTAGAACTCGATATTCCCCTACGCAAGTTCAACGCGCTCTTTCAGGAGAAATACGGCAGCCCGGCCAAACGCTGGTTTCTGGAGCGACGATTGACCCGCTCGCGAGAGCTCTTGGTGTCGACCTCGCTGCGTGTGCTGGACATCGCTCTGGAGTGTGGCTTCGCCAATCATGGGCATTTCACGGAGAGCTTCCGAAAGCGATACCGCTGCAACCCGTCGCAATTTCGGCAACAGGCGCAGGCTTCACTGACTCACCCTACCCGTAGCTTGGACTAACGCCTCATGAACATAGAATCCGTCAACAGCCAGCTCTCGCAGATGGTCGAAAAAGCCGGCAACGACGTGCAGGCAAAAATGACTGCGGGCGACATGAATGACCCTGCGCGCATGCTTCAGGCGCAGTTTGCGATTCAGCAGTACTCAACGTTTGTTACCTATCAAAGCGCCGTGATGAAAGCGGTCAAAGACATGCTGTCCGGGATCATTCAAAAAATATGAGGCGCCTTGAAAGCGATATCTGTCGCCTGCTTTGCGAGTGCGGGCTGGCCGCCGCCAACCATGGCCTGGCCGCGCACGCCGAAACAATTCGTGCCGCACTCCCACACTTGGTCGGCGCTCCTACCGATCGACGAATTCTTGAAGCGACGTTGCTGATCGGGCTTGAGCAAATGCACGAGGCGATGAAACTGCTGAGCAACGACACCTCGATGGAGGCCTGCACCTTGCGCCAACTGATCGAAAGCCCTCGCAGCGCCGGGCTGGCTTCACCCACGCCACCCCATTTCCCCGCCCTGTTTGGATAAAAACCTCATGCAAATCGATGCACTGGCGCACAACACCCTCACGACCGCGCCCAATAATGGCCCCTCCACCGTGGCTCCCGCCGACGTAGAGGCCTTCAGCCAGGCCTTGTTCGGTCGAACCCAGGAAACGCCCGAGCTGTCCGCCCTCACCCGGTTGCAGGAAACATCTCAAACCGTAAACAGCGCCCTGACGAACGCCAAGCACGCCGCACTTGATAATCCGATGAAAATGCTTTCAATACAGTCTCAGATGCTGCATTCGATTTTTGAGGTGGATCTGATTGCCAAAACAGCGGGCGGCCTCACCCAGGGCATCAACAAACTGGTCAGCATGCAATGATGAGTCACCTGTCTCGGCTGGGTTGTGTCAGCGTATTGGCGCTCATGCTGCTTGGCTGCAAAATCGAGCTCTACACCGAGCTCTCTGAAGCAGAAGCCAATCACATGCTGGCGCTGCTGTTGCTGCGCAACATCGATGCGAGGAAAGAAACCACCAAGGGTGGGGGTGTCACGATCAAGGTCAACCAGGCCCAGTTCGTCAACGCGGTCGAGCTGTTGCGTCAGGACGGATTGCCCCACAAGAAAGTGGCCACCATGGAGGATCTGTTTCCCTCGGGGCAGTTAGTGACGTCACCCGTTCAAGAACATGCCAAGATTCTTTACCTTAAAGAGCAGCAGCTGGAAAAGATGCTGCAAGCCATGGATGGGGTTATCATTGCGCAGGTGTCGATTGGCGAGGGCCTCAACCAAAACCCGCGCACGCCCTCAAAGCCCTCGGCCTCGGTGTTTGTCAAATACAGCCCCGAACGCAATCTGCTGAACCGCGAGATGGCGATCAAAAGCCTGATCCATACCAGCGTGCCCAACTTGCCGATCGAGAGCATCAGCGTTGTCTTGCAAGCGGCTGATTACCGATACAAACCCCGCACGCAAGAGGACACCGACCCACAGGACGCGCCATGGGGCTGGCTGGAGCGCAACCGCCTGCTGCTGACTGCCCTGCTCGTTGCCCTGGGACTGGCCTTGGCCAGCGTCTGTTTCAGAAAATGGTTCAAGACTCAAACCCCATGAGCCACACCGCCATCACGCCCGAGCTCCAACAGTTGCATCAATTGGCTTATACCCCCGGCACCTGGATGAACGACGCCTGGTGGACGCACTTGGAACTGACAAGCTGGCAAGCCAGCTATCATCGCTTCGCCGCCTGCCGCCCCTCCATCAATCGGCTAATCAACCAACGCCGCGCGCTGCGCTGGAGCACGCTGCCTGCCAGCCTCACCCCTCAGCAACAGGCCCTGCTGACCCTTGAGCCCCACTTTATCCGGCTCATCACTGCACTTGGCCTGGTGGCGCTTAACAGCCCTGATCACCTGCTGCTAAAATCGTACCGTCAAGCGCTCATGCCCCGACTGGATCAGCATCACTGTAACCAATTATTGGGGCTGCACCAGGGCTGGAGCAATGCCCAGCAGCCGACGCCGGCCGACGCGCTCGCCAACGCCGCCCTCCAGGCCGGCGCCCGGTGGTGGCAACGCGACGCCACGCCCTGTCCCGTGACGGACATGCTCAATCTGCACCTGCCCCCGACCCGCGAAGTGGTGGTGTCGCAGGCAGACAACGCCGTCCATTGGCTAATCAAGATCGGCCGTTTCCTATGACTCAACTGACAATCCCGTGCATTTATTTGCCTGGTAGTTCTCCCCATATGCAGTTCATCCCCGCCGTGGAGCTGCAAGAGCACTTCAGTGCCGCGTCCGCGCTGGCCCAGGCCCACGAGGCGTGCGAAGCCCTGTACCAACAAGCCCAGATGGCGCTGGAGCACGCGCAAGAGGAGGCCGAACAGATCCGCCAGCAGGCCTATCAACAAGGCATGCTCGAGGCCGCGCAAGCGTGGGCTGAGCAGCATCAGGCACTGATCGATCAAACTCTGGAATGGCACGTCAGCCAAGCCCGACTGGAAACCACGCTGGCCCAGCACCTGGATAAGCGCATCCGCGCGTTGGTGGCAGTGGTGCTGGAGGAATTTGTCGGCGAGCAGCTCGCCGCCGACCTGATGGTGCGACGTATCCAACAACGCCTGGGGCGCTTCCTGAATGAGGGCGCTATTACCCTGCGAGTGTCCGACACTTGGCAAACACGGGCCAGAGAGCACTTTGGCGCCTACCCGCACGTGCGCGTTGTCAGTTGCGCTTCGCTCACGCCGGCGCAGGCCCAGGTGCAGACACCACTGTTCACTTTGCGCATTGACCTTGATCAGCATCTTGACTCACTGCTGTCGCGCTTAAGACAACCTCCGAACGAGCCTGGCTGCGATGATTATCAAAATAGATCCCTTGAGCCCCAAACCGGTCACTGCCCTGCAACCTGCGCTTCAACGCCCCCTCACCGGCGCGACGCAGATTCTTCCTGCGCAATCGGTGCTTGACCTGGCCCGCAGTGAACTCAGCGGCCAGCCCCTGGACCGGGCGGCCGATGCACTTTTGGAAACTCAGGAAAACCTCGGAGTTGCTCTTGGCGCGCGGCGCATTCCCACACGCGTGAGCAACGATGGTCGAATTGAGCGCCCGCGTGTCCGCAGCCTACTTCAACAAATGGCCAAGAATGTCCCAGCCACCGCCAAAACCGACGAATTACGCCGGCACCTCTCAGGCCTGGAAGAGGTTTCCGAGATCATCGAAACCTTGGAGCGTGAAGGCCACGATGCCGGCGAAACGGCCCTGCTGCTGGCCTCGTTACTGGCCGACGAAAATCTCGCTAGCGCGCGCCGTGAACAGCTGGAAAAGGCACTCTGGCGGGTGACCGCAGAGGATGACTGGGCCCTGAAACTGTTCGGTCGGCTGGAGCTGGGGCCCGCCAGTAAAAGCAGTTTCCAACAGCTCAAGCAGCTGTATCAGCGCGCCACGTCCCGTCGTCCACGCCTGGTCCAGTGGTTCGAAGAGTTTCGCCAGCTGGATGACCGCCAACGTAAGCTCAAAGCCTTGATCCGCACACTCGCCTTCGAGCTCTCGGCCGAAGGTCCTGCGACCGGCAGCCAGCTAGGCGCCGTCATCAGCGACCTGAAGCGCATCATGCTGTTTCTCGGGATGGAAGATCACTGCCATCGCGCCGCGCGCACCCTGGACATTGAAGGGCTAGACGGCGACGCCCTTGTCCAGACCCTGCTGGAAATCATTCAGCAACCGTGGATGCAGGCCGACTGGGTCACCGAGCACACGCAGCAGCACGTCCCTGACAACAACCGGCACCACGCCTATGTGCAGCAAATGCTTGAACTGGTGAAGTTGATGACCGATGAATGCTTTGAAGACGCCGAACAACGCATCGCCATCATCGATGCGCTCTATGAGTGCCGCGAAACGTTGTCGGACAAGGGACTGTAAATGATCAGAATCCTAGAAAAACCGCAGCGTTCTAACCACCCATGATCACTACACAGCGTATTGTGCCAACGCAAGGAGCGGAGTGCCTGACTTGGCCTTCGATGACAGCGGCCTGTGTCAGCTCAGACTGGATAACCTCAAACTGGCTCTCTATGACAACCACGCTCTGCATTGTCTAACACTGCTCTGCGAGTTGCCGACCCTGTGGACACATGCGTCCGATCCCGCTGCTCAGTCTCGATTAGCACTCACCTATCAGTTGAAGGCCCTGCACGAAGACACGCCTATCCTGGGGCTGAACTCGCCCGGCAACACCTCGGTGGCCATGCAGCATTTACCGCTCACTCATCTGTCCATCGAGCGCTTGAGCCAAGCCATCGGCGCGCTGATCGACTGCACCACCTAGACCTGACAAGCCCACACTGCCACCCGCTCCGGCGGCAATCGGGGTCACGGTCGACTTGATCATGGTCGCCCCAACATGGTTTATCTCAAAACCATTACCACCTGAACGAGAGGAAATGGTTTTTACGCACGAACCAAAATGGTAATGGAGGCGGGAACAGTGTCTTTCGCACGCGCGTTCGTGACCCACACGCCTTCCGGTCGATAGCAGGTACCTAACCCGACGTACGTCAGTAAGCGGAACGTGGAAATCCCGTATCGCTCCCCTCGGGGACAGCCATTTGCAAAAACGGCCCATGGCGGTGCGGGCGAAGGAACGAGGAAAAAGCGAACGCCATCCTGTAACGGGCTGGATAGAAGTTGAAACATCACTTCACGCGAAAGCGGGCAGACGTCCTCATGGTCTCTCTTCACAAGAGAGTATGTAGAACCCTTTCAACGGAGGGAGGGCAAATGAACGCAGCAGCATTGGCGTGTGCACCTTCCGGCACGTCGTGGGACGGCATCAACTGAGCCGACGCTCAACGTCGAGTCAGAGGGCTGCAAGCGCGTATTGTGAAGGCTGTACAAGACGGCATGCATAACAAGGCTAAAGCCCTGCAATGGCTGCTGACTGACTCGTTTAGCGGCAAAGCATTGGCCGTGAAACGGGTGTCTGAAAACAAAAGCAAAAATACCCCCGGGGTGGACAAGGTCACTTGGAATACACCGGGGGCCAAGATCTGTGCGATAGCGTCATTGAGGCGGCGAGGCTACTCGCCGCTTCCGCTTCGGAGAGTGCTTATTCCGAAGAAAAACGGCAAGACGAGACCTCTCGGAATTCCCGCGATGAAATGCCGGGCCATGCAGGCGCTCCATTTGCTGGCTCTGGAACCGAGAGCGGAAACCACCGCCGACCCGAACTCTTATGGATTCAGGCCGGAACGTTCAACTGCGGATGCCGCCGCACAGTGCTTTGGTGTGCTGTCACGAAAAGCAAACGCGGAGTGGGTGTTAAAGGGCGACATTCAAGGCTGTTTCGACAATATCAGCCATGACTGGTTGATCGCCAACATTTCCATGGATAAGGCGATTTTTATCCGCGAACGGTAATGAAGGTTATTTTCTACACTTTCCAGTGACTCATGGGGCGAGCTTCCAAGCGCTGCCAGTCAACGCCGGTGATCAGCCAGCGCCATTGAGCCTGGGTGCGTGTGAAGGCTTTATCGCCTTCCTCTGGCCAGACAAAAGCACCATCATGCAAACGTCGCTGACTTAGCCAGACGCCGGTTCCATCCCACTAAAAGTTTGAGGCGGTTACTTCGGCGATTACGAAAGGCATAGGCGGTGCCGTCGCACGGCGAGTTCCCCAGCGCGTGTTGAACACGTGCCGAAAGGCCATCAATACCAAGGCGCATGTCCATGGGTTCAAGTATCAACCAGACCTGTGTCGGCAGCAGCATCAGAGCATCTCCTGAAACAAGTGAGCCAACCACGCCGGCTCCACCGCGCGGGGCAATACCAATTCCCAGCCGCTTGGGTGGCGTAGCAGCAAGTCACTTGTTTGGGCAGGTTCCTGCACAGCTATGGGTACCAGCGTCAGCGTCTCGTTTCCCAACTCTCGACTTCGAAACCAATAGCCAAAAGACTTGGTGTTGAGTTGGTGCTGCTCACAGTAGGCGACTTGCGTGAGCCCACTGCTGCGCCATGCCTGGACATGTTCAGCCCAGAATGTGCGCCGGGCAGTGAGTGTGGTGGGTGGTTTCATGTGTGCTCCTTTTTTGGAGAGTACAGCGTGGCGAGTGGAGGTAGGGAATTACAGGTGGCTGGGATGGAGGCTTACGGTCAAACGACCATTCCGCACGGTAAAGGAAACCCACGAGACGTTGTATCACTTCCACAAGCCCGAAACCGAAGCGCAGGCCAACGAATGGCTTATGCGCTACCTGGTGCACACTTACAACGTGCAACGCCATCGCTATGAACCGCATTCACGAATCGAGGACTGGCAGTCCAATCTGCCGAGTGAAGGCATTCGTGAAATGTGTACCTGGGAGCAATTCTGCCGTTTTGCCCGCGAGCCCGAACGGCGCAAGGTGGGTATCGATGCACGGGTGTCGGTGGATGGCACCGCTTTTGAGGCGGAGTCGGACATGGCAGGAGAGTCCGTGGTGCTGCTGTGGGGGCTGTTCGATAACGAACTGTATGCCGAGTTCGGTGGGGACGATTCGGGCCTTATTATCCGGTGTCCGGACCGATTCCACTGCATCGGTATCGAGCGTTCAAACGTGGCAAAGTCGAGGAACGATCCGATCGCATCCGTTCGCTGGCCGATCAGTTGGGATTACCCATCGCAGCGCTGGCCGGTAACGATCTGCGATTGACTCCATCCGCGGTTCTCGTGGAATTGCCACGACAACCCTTCGATGCCGATGTTCACGAGTATCAATTTTCCAGCGTTATCGCCGGCAAGCTGGCCATTGCCGATGAACTGGCGCAGCCGTTATCCAAACTATCGCTTAAAGATCGAGATTTCATCCACCAGGTACTGAATGAAAGCCTGATGCGACGTATTGTCCTGGAGCGCATTAGGGCCTATTTCCGCCATAAAAAAGCAGGAGAAGAATATGCGCATTGAAGTGATGCAGCACTACGGACTGTCGTTACCCCTGAATCAGGCCGGTTATTTTGAGACAGGCCATCACCAGCGGCTGATCAAAGACATCAAGGGCGCAATCTTCGAAGGCCGTCTGATTGCACTCTGTGGCGTAGTCGGCAGTAGATAAACCGTGATGTTGCGCCGCCTTCAGCAGGTGATGGAAGACGAAAAAGAAAATCACCAAGTCACCCGCGATCGAGAAGCACAGCATCAAACTGGCGATCTTCATCGCAGCGCTTTACTACGATCTGTCCACGGAAAAACAGGTTCGTATTCCGCAAGATGAAAGCGAGAGCGTGACTTGCGCGAACTCGTGCGCAAGAGCAAACGCCGGTGGCCCTGTTCGTGGATGAAGCCCATGATCTCAGTGGCGACACGCTGACAGGGCTCGTTTGATGGAGTAGTTGAGGACGGCGAAGGACGGCTGTCCGTGGTGCTGGCCGGCCATCCCAAGCTACGCAACGATTTACGACGTCCGACCATGGAAGAAATCGGGCATCGGACCGACATTTCTTCACTCGACGGCATTACTGGCAGCCAGCGCGAATACATTCACTGGCTACTGGAAACCTGCACACAAGGCACGGTCGAGACTAAGTCGATTCTGACAGAGGACGCGATCGATCTGCTGGCCAACAAACTGCGCACTCCGCTGCAAATACAACTGCACTTGAGCCTGTCCTTGGAAGCTGGCTACCTGACTGGCGAAGAACGGGTCTCGGCGGAGTTGGTGGAACCGGTGCTGTCACAGCAACTGGATGACCTGGAGCCAACCCTGATGCGCCATGGCTACCGTATTAAGGACTTGGTGGAGCAATTCGACGCCAAACCCGCCGAAATCAAAGCCTTGTTAAGCAACCTACTTGATCCGGCACGGACAGCCGAGCTTCGCGATAAAATGTTGGCCGCCGGATTACCTATCTAAGCCTTTTTCGTTGCAATTAACGCTGGTCTACAGCGATGCAATGCAGGTAGACACGGATGCATGCTGGTTCATTCGCAAATAATTCCGGTCCGAGGGGGCGGATAGACGCAACTAATGCTGGTCGAAAAACGCGTTGATTGCAAGTCGGCGGGGTTCAAATACAGGTCACTAGCTGTCTATACTTTTACATTTTTTAATACAAACTGGAATGCGGTGGCCAAGGTCGCATTTCACTCAGAAAATTTTCCTCGTTTCTCTCATGGAGAGACGGTAATACGGCGAGATGATTATACCTGGATGGTGCAACAACCATCTCTAAGTTATTTCTATTCTCTAGATGGTTACTGCCGCTATCAGCTTGTAACAACCGCTTGTCGCCGTTTGGGTCACCGTCCGACGACTCTATTCCCCAAGCCACGTCCTTACCAACTTGGAAGCCGTCAAAATTCTTAGCATAGACCCTGACGAGCTCTTGAATACCACGTTCCCCATCGTGACGGGGTGTGACATCGTAATGGGGAGGTTGCGGATCTCCGGCTTGCGTAGAGGCGTCTGCGTAGTCAAGTGCTTTTTCCGGCGAGAGCGCAATGTAAAAACCGCTACCTCTGGCTTGTCCATCACCGGAGCCGCAGAATTTTTGATTCAATCCGGTTTCGCACATGCTACGTAGATTGATTTTGTTGGTACCGTGGTAGCCAATGAATTGGTAGCCAGCCTCCTGCAGTGCATGATCAGCATCTCGGATATGGTCAATTGCGCGGTTATCTGCAACATCGCCGAATCCCAACTTCCGCACCACGTTTTGCGGTATTGCTAAGTCGTCTCTGACTTGAGTCGGGCAGAGCAGAGGCAGGCAGGTTGGCGAAATTTTCATAAGTGGATTCTCGTTTGGCAGCATCGCGGGTCTTGTTGTCGTTGGACCACTTTTCACTGAAATAGATATTGTCGACACCGACTGGCTAGTGAACCTAGTCAAATTGTGGAACACCATTATACATGGACGCGATACTGAGCCCGCTGCGTAGCGAAGGTTATTCACTGCGTCCAGAGGATGGGCACGTTTGTCGCCGTTCAGTCACGAACACATCAATATGCTCAGGCGCTATGCGTTTACAGTACCGGTTACCTGACTGGCGAGAACCTCGTCTCGGCGTAGCTTTGGAGTTGATGCTGTCGCGTCATGGATACAGTATTTAAGACTTGGTGAAACAATTCGATGCCAGCCCCCCCCCCCCCCGAAATCAAAGCTTTGTCAGCAACGTGCTCAACTCGGTTTGGGGTACCGAGCTACGTGACAAAATACTGGCCGCGGTGTTACCGATCTGAGCTCCGTCAGTCGCACCTAATGTCGGTCGGCCCGTTGGATTGCAGGCCGAACCCGATAAATGCAGGTTCATTCGCACTTGATTCCGGTTCGAGGGGGCGGATAGACGCAATTAATGGTATCCGCTCCACGAACCCCACATTCCAAGCGAATAGCTGACAACGGATGCTGTGCTCCCGATTTCCATCAGGAGCCCATCACCATGATGCGTCCCAATGCCAGTGTTGAAAAAGTGTACCTCTACCCCAAACCGGTGGACTTTCGAAAGTCCATCGACGGCCTGGCTGCGCTGGTCGAACTGGATATCAAAGTCGCGGTGTTTGACCCCGTGCTTTTCGTTTTTCTGAATCGCCACCGCAACCGCGTCAAGGTGTTGTATTGGGAGCGCAACGGCTTCTGCCTTTGGCTCAAGCGTCTGGAGTCCGAGCGGTTCAAAACTTCACCCGATGAACTGGATGAGGCCATCGTGCTGACGGTGCAAGAACTGAACTGGTTACTGGATGGGTTTGACCTCTGGCGCAACCGCCCGCACAAGGTTTTGACTCCAAGGTTTGTTGCTTGACGGGTATAATCCAGGGCATGCGACCATTGCCCGAAAATCTTCCTGACGATCCCGTACTGCTCAAACAGATGCTGCTTGAGAGTTACGAAGCACGCTCGCGCGAGCAGGAAGTCAAAGACGCTTACGCCACCCACATTGTTGATCTGAAAGAACAGATCAAGCTGTTGCGTGACCGTATCTTCGGGCGCAAATCCGAGCAGACGGTCGAGCCCAACACGCCGCAACTGGCACTGTTCAACGAGCCCGAAAGCGAGCCGATGCCTTCAGTCGGCGACGCTGATGAAGAAGTCGTTGCTCCGACTCTACGCCGTGGTAAGCGCAAACCCTTGTCGGCTGATCTGCCGCGTATCGAAGTCATCCACGAACTGCCCGAACACGAACTGACCTGTGCCTGCGGTTGCCGCAAGCATGTGATCAATGAAGAAACCAGCGAACAGCTGGACATCGTGCCGATGCAGATCCGCGTGATCAAACATATCCGCAAGGTTTACGGCTGCCGTGGCTGTGAAACAGCGCCGGTCACCGCCGACAAGCCCGCTCAGTTAATCGAAAAGAGCATGGCCAGTCCAAGCGTGTTGGCGATGCTGCTGACCACCAAGTATGTCGATGGCTTGCCGCTGCATCGTTTTGAAACGGTGCTAAGCCGACATGGCATAGAAATCCCCCGCCAAACTCTGGCCCGCTGGGTTATCCAGTGCGGCGAACATCTGCAACCGTTATTGAATCTGATGCGCGAGCGGTTGCTGGAAAGTCCGGCCATCCACTGCGATGAAACGCGCGTCCAAGTACTCAAAGAGCCGGATCGAGACCCGACCAGCCAATCCTGGATGTGGGTGCAAGCAAGCGGCCCGCCGGATCGCAAAGTCGTGCTGTTCGACTACACCTCCAGCCGAGCGCAGGACGTACCGTTGCGTCTGCTGGAAAGTTATCGCGGCTATGTCATGACCGACGATTACGCAGGCTATAACGCGCTGGCGTTGCAACCGGGCGTGGAACGTCTGGCGTGCATGGCTCATGTACGTCGCAAGTTCGTGGAAGCACAGAAAGTGCAGCCCAAGGGCAAGACCGGGCGTGCCGATATCGGGCTGACGATGATCAACAAGCTGTATGTCATCGAGCGTGAGCTGAAAGACGTCAGCGACGAGCAGCGATTTATCGGCCGGCAGGAAAAGAGCTTGCCGATCCTCGCCCAGTTGAAAAGCTGGCTGGATAAAACGCAGTCCCAAGTGACACCGCAAAGCGTGCTGGGTAAAGCGGTTAATTATCTGGCGAGCAACTGGCTTCGGCTGGAGCGTTACGTTGAAGCTGGTTTTTTACCTATCGACAACAACGCGGCGGAGGTGCGACACGAAGTCGCTTACAGAAGTTGTTCCCACTTGGAGGGAACCACCCGTGTCACCGGGTGAATCTAGAAGGCTGAATCAAGAGCGCTTTCGACAATGTAACGAGGCACCGCAAGGTGCGGGGTACTAATCGTGAGAGGCGTACTCTTCTGGCAGCCATGGCCGGACAAGGGCTAGATAGTCGGTACGGTGAACACATGTGAACCTGCGTAAAGATCGTTAAATTGAACGAGCGGAAATGGCTTATACGCTCGAACCAAAAGGTAGCGGAGGTGGGAACAGCGTTTTTCTGCACGCGCGTTCGTGACCCACAGGCCTCCCGGTCGATAGCAGGCACCTAACCCGACGTACTTCAGTAAGCGGAACGTGGAAATCCCGTATCGCTCCCCTCGGGGACAGCCATTTGCAAAAACGGCCCATGGCGGTGCGGGCGAAGGAACGAGGAAAAAGCGAACGCCATCCTGTAACGGGCTGGATAGAAGTTGAAACATCACTTCACGCGAAAGCGGGCAGATGTCCTCATGGTCTCTCTTCACAAGAGAGTATGTAGAACCCTTTCAACGGAGGGAGGGCAAATGAACGCAGCAGCATTGGCGTGTGCACCTTCCGGCACGTCGTGGGACGGCATCAACTGAGCCGATGTCCAACGTCGAGTCAGAGGGCTGCAAGCGCGTATTGTGAAGGCTGTACAAGACGGCAGGCATAACAAGGCGAAAGCCCTGCAATGGCTGCTGACTGACTCGTTTAGCGGCAAAGCATTGGCCGTGAAACGGGTGTCTGAAAACAAAAGCAAAAATACCCCCGGGGTGGACAAGGTCACTTGGAATACACCGGGGGCCAAGATCTGTGCGATAGCGTCATTGAGGCGGCGAGGCTACTCGCCGCTTCCGCTTCGCAGAGTGCTTATTCCGAAGAAAAACGGCAAGACGAGACCTCTCGGAATTCCCGCGATGAAATGCCGGGCCATGCAGGCGCTCCATTTGCTGGCTCTGGAACCGAGAGCGGAAACCACCGCCGACCCGAACTCTTATGGATTCAGGCCGGAACGTTCAACTGCGGATGCCGCCGCACAGTGCTTTGGTGTGCTGTCACGAAAAGCAAACGCGGAGTGGGTGTTAGAGGGCGACATTCAAGGCTGTTTCGACAATATCAGCCATGACTGGTTGATCGCCCACCTCCCTATGGATAAGGCGATTTTGCAGAAATGGCTCAAGGCCGGTTATGTCTATCAGAATCAGCTATTCCCCAGCCACGCCGGAACCCCGCAGGGAGGCATCATATCCCCGGTGTTGGCGAACATGGCGCTGGACGGGTTGGAAGCGATGCTGGCGAAGAGGTTTCCCAATGCAAAGTGGACAGCCCGAAAAATGCAGATGGTGCGTTATGCAGATGACTTCATCATCACTGGCTGTTCGAAAGAGTGGCTGGAGAATGAGGTCAGACCTGCGGTGGTTGAGTTCCTGGCAGAGCGTGGACTTGTCCTCTCTCCGGAAAAAACCAAAATAACGCACATAGGGGACGGGTTCGACTTCCTCGGATGGAACTTGCGCAAGTACAACGGCAAGCTCCTGATCAAGCCATCGAAAGCGAACATCAGGGCTCACCTTGCCAAGCTCCGGGAAGTGATCAAGACCAACAAGTCGATCAAGCAGGTCAATTTGATCGGGCTGCTCAACCCGATTTTACGGGGATGGGCGAACTATCATAGCCACGTGGTCGCCAAAAAAGTCTTCAATCAGGTAGACAGCGAAGTCTGGACAATGCTCTGGCGCTGGGCGGTGAGGCGGCATCCGCGCAAAGGTGTCCGATGGGTCAAGGACCGATACTTTAAAGTCCAGGGATCCCGTCAGTGGGTGTTTTCCACCGTTGTAAAACACGCTGGGGGAAAGGTGAAGGAACACACCTTGCGGATGGAGTCGGATACGCCAATCGTGCGGCACATCAAGATCAAAGCGGCCGCTAATCCGCATGACCCCAACTGGCACGAGTACTTCGAGTCCCGCTGGGGCAAGAAAATGCTCAAATCAACGAAGGGACGGGCGAAGCTGTATCGCGTCTGGCTACAGCAAGGCGGCCTATGTTCTGTTTGTCATAAGCCCGTTACTAAAGATACGCCGTGGCATAGCCGCCACGTCGTGAAACGGGCTCATGGAGGAACGGACGCGGCAGTCAATCTTGAAATCTATCACCAGCGCTGCCCCAGAGATCAGCAGTTCGCCAATGTTAAAGAGGTATAGCCGGGTACTTAATAGTGCCTTTGTAGAGGCTTGAGCCGTGTGCTGGGAAACTCGCATGCACGGTTCTTAGGGGGTTGGACGCGGGTAACCGCGTCTGACTACCCGACCGTGCAATAAAGCCGTTTGTGATCGGGCGCAAGGCCTGGCTGTTCAGTGATACACCCAAAGGCGCCACCGCCAGTGCGCAGATCTATAGCTTGGTCGAGACCGCCAAAGTCAACGGCCAAGAGCCCTATACGTGGCTGCGCCACGTACTTGAGCGCTTGCCGCATGCCTCGTCGGTGGAAGACTACGAAGCCTTGCTGCCGTGGAACTGCTCACCGGAAATGCCACGGTAAACGAGGGGCCCACCTGGCGATAGGTGTGCTTCATGGATCGGATACAATTAATGCTGGTCGAAAAGCGTGCTGATTGCAGGTCGGCATGTTTATGAATACAGATCGCTACACTTAGTCCTGGCTCAAGGCTCTCGCGAACCATGGCCAATTTTTGCTTTAGGCTCCAGCGGCGACGCCGCTCCAGGAAAGACAGTACATCAACTCAAACTCTCACCCACGTCTCTACCCGCTCATAACACCATGAGCAAAATACGCAGTGTGCCTCATCGTCATCTAACCAAAAAATAACCCGGCGCATTTGGAGACGGCTACGCCGGGTTAAAAGTGAAATCGTATAAATCTGCTACAAGCAAGCACCAGGCTGGGAAACGGACCTAACGTCCGACGCTTTACACCCCCTGTATTGATTCGTCTTCTGCGCGCCCTTCTTTCCCAAATTTCGAGATCAATGACCGCTTCATGAGAGGGGCGCATGAAAACGCTCCCCTCTCACAACGTCGCTTTATACGATCAACTGGTGATTGATCAACAAGGTCTCCATGTCCGTGGCCACCCCGTTCAGTGTCAGCACCAAGGAGGATGAGAACGTTGAACCTGCACCGTCGCGGTCGACACTGATCGAGGTGTTGGTCCCGTTGTTGGTGACACTCAGGTAATTCATCAGCCCCTCTGAGGCTTTATCCAATACCGGTTTGGCGGTGGTGACATCGGTGTAGACGTAGGCCGTACCGGTGTAGCCTGTCAGCAAGGCGCTAAGATCAATCATATCGGCGGCGGCCACACTGTTGATGTTGCCCAGGCCGAAGCCGATTGCTGTGTCAGTACCGTTGCCACCGGTAGCATCGCTGTTATTCACATTGGTGAAGGTCAGCAGCGTATGACCGCCAGCGGTGATGGTGTAGGTGTCGTTGCCGCCCCGTCCGTCGAGAAGTGAGTTCACGCTAGCGGTGCTGTTAGCTGTCAGGACGTCGTTTCCGCCCCCGCCAATGATCCCTTCGATACCGGTCAGGGTCACGGTGTTAAAACCGGTGGCCTGAGCCGTGGCAGTGTTGAGGTTCACGGTCACCCCGGTCGTGCCTGCAAGAGTGAAGTTCACGATGTCTTCGCCGCGAGTGATTTGCCAGGCAGGTGTACCGTAATGGGTTAACCATCCGCCGCCGCCAACGAAAGTATCCGTGCCTGCAGTAGCGAAGAAGGTGTCATTGTACCCAGTACCGATGAAATTACCGTTGGCATTGTTGTTGCCGGCTTCCGCGGACAGTACATAGTTGCTAGTGGCCAAACCGGTGGTAAGGCCCGTCCAGGTGGTATTAACTTGCTCAATGGTGTTGCCGCCCAGTGTTGCGACACCGGAAACATCTGTGGAAACACCGCTGACGCTCTTCAGCAGGACGGCGGTGTAGGTTTCAAAGGCAGTCAAACCATAAAAATAGACGAGGGCAGAATTGTCGTTACCATTAGCACCCATCTGCGGATTTATAATTTGCGATGAAACTAACAAGCCAGAAGAGTTATAGAGCTGAACGGTATTAGCATAGTAAACATTTAATCCCTGAGCGTCGTTGATTTTAACATGCAAGCTTGCCCCGTCGGCGGCGACGTTGTTATTGAATAAAAATGGCAAGCCTGCTCCATTAGTATTTATCATTAAATCAACACTACCATCCCAGTTAAAATCCGTCTGAGTCAACCCCATATACGAAGACGTAGAAAACGTAGAAGCGCTGGCCCCAGCTGCAAACACTCCGCCTCCCTGATTTAAATACACTATTGGATTTCCTGCGATGCCATTTCCAGGAATTTCAATAACATCCATCCTCCCGTCTTGATTCCAATCTATCGCTACGGAACTAAGTCCTTGTAACGAATCTGAGAAGTATGTTGCAGTTCCGCCAGCAATACCTGACCCTGTTCCAAACCCTCCGACTTGATTATTCCAATATATTCGACTTGCGGTGCTATCTGCAGTATTGGCTGCGTTTCTGCCTGAACCTATAAACAAATCCATATATCCATCATTATTGAAATCCGCCCAAGTCATAGCGTGAATATAACCAGCTGGCGCCGCGAAGACTCCGGCGACATGCACCATGGAAAACTGGTCGACTGTCAATTGATTGTTATAAAAAGTGGTTAATGCGTAATTCCCATTACCATTAGTATGTTCAACTATATCGACCGTACCATTATTATTCAAATCAACCGCAGACACCGCGGCATAGTTATTAATGACGCCAGTTCCTGTCGGGCGCCCGGACCCAGTTGTCTGAGTGCCGTTCATCCACATGAGTGTCGGCGTTGCTCCGACAAGAACATTGGAAACAAACGTTAATGACGTATTTGCAATATCGCCAAAAGCAAAATCCAAATAACCGTCGCCGGTTTTATCATAAGCGACGACACCACCAGTGTTTCTTGCATTTCCACTAAGTGTAACAGCCGCGTAATTAATGTCGTCCGCAGTAATCAGGGCTTTAGGCGATCCTGCTCCAATATTGATAAGTCCCTGATAACCCGATCTTTGAAAGTCGGCGTAGACCACAGACGCCATATACGTATGCGTAGAGGCAGCTGTACTGCTTGTGCCAAAAAGGGCATTTTGCTCGTAGACTATTGAAGGTACCCCACTTTTGGATTCGAAAATACTCCAGACCCCAAAATGATTTATCTTTATTGAATTAAAATATCCGCTGCTGTTCGCA
This sequence comes from Pseudomonas sp. MDT1-17, assembly GCF_054898105.1. Lineage (NCBI taxonomy): Bacteria > Pseudomonadati > Pseudomonadota > Gammaproteobacteria > Pseudomonadales > Pseudomonadaceae > Pseudomonas > Pseudomonas sp. MDT1-17. Next base: position 96,239 of record NZ_JBUBVM010000001.1, read on the forward strand.
CCAACATTAACGTTTGTCGCGAGGTCTGCCCCCACTACTCTTAGATGATCGACACCTGTAAGCAAGCTGCGATTGCCGGCTAAATCAATCCCCATAAAGGCCAGGTGATAACCTCCCACCGCTAGCCCGCTGGCAGTGAGAGACCAGCTCCCTCCCGCCGCCACCGTGGTTGTCGCCAAAATGTTATCGATTCCCTGCGAGTAGACCCCGTCATTGTCAGCGTCGTTAACCAGTGCGAGGGTGGTGCCCACTTCACCCAAACCGCTCGTGGCGCTGGTAAAGGTGATCGCAGTTGTCGTCGTGATGTTGTCGCCCACCACGCCCGTATCAAATGCGCTCGTCAGTACCGGGGCAATCAAGCTGGTGATCAGCGGCGCGGTGCTGTCCACGGTGACCACCGTTGAGGCGGTGCCCGTTGCCACGTTACCGGCGATGTCGATGGCGCGCAGTTGATAGGTGGTGGCGCTGGTTCTGGCCACCGGATCGGTATAACTCCAGGTCTTGGCCGTGTTGTTAAAGGTGGTGACGTTGGTCCACGTCGTGCCGCCGTCGGTGCTGATCTGGAGAAACTCGCCTGTCAGTACGTTGCCGGTATAGCTGCCATTGACGGTCAGTAACGGATCACGCGTGGTGAGGTCGGTGTTTAGCGCACTGTCGGTCGTGCTGCCTGTGCCCAGGACCAGCCCGGCGGTGGTGTCGGTGGTGATGGCGGTGAGTGATACGGCGCTCATTGCGGGGGCGACCAGATCAATGGTCACCGCCGTGGCGGCCGATACGGTGCCGATGTTGCCGGCGGTGTCCACGACCCGGGCCCGGAAGTTGTAGCTGCCGGCGGCCAGGGTGTTGGCGGTGTTGTTGAAGCTGTAGAGCGAGCCACTGACCAGTGTTGCCGTGTTCCAGGTCGATCCGTTGTCCAGGCTGATCTGGACGGTTTCCCCACTGCCCACGGTCCCGGTGACCGTGGCGCTGATGGTGAGCGTTTGATCGTTGGTGATGAAGTCGGTGCTGCTGGTTCCGCTATCGGTTGTGATGGCGCTGATGGTTGCCGTCGCCGTTGGGGCTACGGTATCGATCTGCACCACTTGGGTGGTGCTCAGGCCGAGGTTGTTGGCAATGTCGATGACTCGGGCGACGACGGTGTAGGCGCCGCTGGCCATGACGTTGGCGGTGTTGTTGTAGCTCCAGCTGGTGCCGGTCACGGTGGCCGTCGACCAGGATGTTCCGCCATCCAGGCTAATCTCCACCCGTTCGTCAGTGGCCAGTGTGCTGCTCAAGGTGCCGGAGAAGATCAGGGTGGTGTCGGTGGTGATGAAGTCGGTGGCGATCGCCGAGTCGGTGGTGATTGAGGTGATGGTAATCGATGCGCTCGGTGGGGTGGTATCGACGGTCATCGTTTGGTTGGCGGTGTTGACGAAGTTGCCTGCGGCATCCACGACCCGCGCCCTGAGGTTGTAAATGCCATCGCTCAGGGTGTTGGCACTGTTGTCGTAGCTCCAGGTGGTGCCGGACACGGTGGCGCTGAAGTAGGTGGTGCCGCCATCCATGCTGAACAGTACCTCTTCGCCGGCTCCCAGCGCGGCGCTGAGGGTGCCGGAGAACACCAGCGTGGTGTCCTGGGTCTTGAAGTCCGTGGTGATGCCGGTGTCGCTGGTGACGGCGCCGATGGTGAGGGTGGCGGTGGGGGCGGTGCTGTCGACGGTCACCAGTTGGGTGGCGGTCTGCCCGACGTTGCCGGCAATGTCTACCACGCGAGCGTCGACGGTGTAGGCGCCATCGGCCAGGGTGGTTGCCGTGTGATCGTAACTCCAGGTCAGGGCGCTGGTGGAGGCGTTGAACCAGCTGGCGCCGTTAAGCCGCACTTGCACGCTTTCCCCGGCCAGCAGCGCGGCCCCCAGCACGCCGTTGAAGACCAGGTTTTTGTCACTGGTGATGTAGTCGGTGCTGCTGGTCCCCGAGTCCAGGGTAATGGAGGTGAAGGCAATGGTTTGCGCGGCGGCGGGGGCGGAGGTGTCGACCACCAGGGTTTGGTTGGCGGTTTGGCCTGCGTTGCCCGCGGCATCGACGACCCGCGCCTTGAGGTTGTAGGTGTTGTCGGCCAGGACGTTGGCGCTGTTGTCATAACTCCAGGTGGTGCCGCTGACGGTGGCGGCGTTATAGGTCGCGCCACCGTCCAGGCTGAACTGCACACTGTGTCCTGCGGCCAGGGTGGTGCCCAATACGCCGCTGAAGATCAGTGTGTTGTCGTTGGTGTTGAAATCACCGCTCACCTCACTGTCGGCGTTAATGGCGCCGATGGTGATGGTTTCGCTGGCGCTCGGGGCCACGGTGTCGACGGTCAGGGTAAAGTTGCTGGACGAAAGACCGTTGTTGTTGGCCACATCGCTAATGACCGCGTGATAGGTGTGCGCCCCCTCGGCGGTGGTGCCCAGTTGGTAGTTCCAGGTGTTGCCACTGACGGTGGCGACACCCAGCAAGGTCGCGCCTTCATACACCCGCACCGTATCGCCGCTGGCCAGCCCGCTGACCGTGCCGTTCAGCACGGGGGTGGTATCATTGCTGCTGGTGCCTGTGCCGAAGTCGCCCAGCAGTGCAAAGACGTTGTCGGTGTAGGTGTCAAGGCTGACGGTGTAGCCGACGGTGGGTCCGGTGATATCGACTGTCACGGCCTGGGAGGCCACGGCACTGGTATTGCCGGCCCCATCGATGACCCGACTGAGGAAGGTGTAGCTGCCCTCAGCCAAGGTGGTGGCACTGTGGTCATAGGCGTAGGTGCTGCCACTGACCAGTGAGGCGTTATTCCAGCTCGCTGCGTTATCCAGAGAAATCTGCACGTTCTCACCGGCGTTGAGCGTGCCGGTCAGGGTGGTGGTGATGAGCAGCGTTTGATCGCTGGTGATAAAGTCCCCGGTGGTGCCGGTGTCCGTGGTGATCCCGCTGATGGCCACGCTTGCCATAGGGGTGGCGGTGTCGATGGTCAGGGCGGTGCTGGCGCTCTGGCCGAGGTTGCCCGCGGTGTCGAAGACTTGGGCCTCAATCGTGTAGCTGCCGTCAGCCAGGGCGGTGGCGGTGTTGTCAAAGCTCCAGGTGGTTCCAGTGACCGTTGCGATCTGCCAGGTTGCTCCGCCGTCCAGACTGATCCTGACATCTTCATTGCTTTGCAGGGCGGCGCCCAGGGTGCCGCTGAAGGTGAGGGTGTTGTCGCTGGTGACAAAGTCGCCCGCGGTGCCGGTGTCGACACTGATGGTGGTGATGGCCACGCTGGCGCTTGGCGCCACGGTGTCGATGCGCAGGGTTTCGACGGCGGTCTGTTCAACGTTGCCGAACACGTCAGTGATCCGTGCCTGCAGGTTGTAGCTGCCGTCGGCCAGGGTATTGGCGGTGTTGTCAAAACTCCAGGTGGTCCCCGTGACAACGGCGTTGGCCCAGGTCAGGCCATTATCCACGCTGATTTCTACATTGCCCCCGGCCCCTAGCGGTGAGGTGATGATACCGCTGAAGATCAGGTTGGGACTGTTGGTGATGAAGTCGGTAGGGCTGCCGGAGTCAGGGGAAACCGCCAGGATCTCGATCGAGTTGCCAACGGGCGCGGTACTGTCAATGGAGACCACTTGACTGGTTGTCTGACCGATGTTGCCGGCGGTATCGGCGACCCTGGCCAAAATGGTATACACGCCGTCGGCCATGATGTTGGCGGTGTTATCGTATTGCCATTCGGTGAGGCCGGTGTTCGTCGCGTTCAGCCAGGTGAGCCCATTGTCCAACGAGATCTCTACGTGTTGGCCCGTACCCAATGGCAGCCCGACATTGCCCAGAAAGAGCAGGGTGTTGTCGGCCGTGTTGAAGTCGCTACCGCTGGTACCGGTGTCCAGCGAAATGCCGATGATGCTGACCGTAATGCTCGCGCTTGGCGCGCTCGTATCGACCACCACCGATTGGCTGGCGGTTTGACCGATGTTGCCGGCGCTATCCACCACCCGCGCTTGCACGGCATAGGTGGCATCGGCCAACACGGTAGCGGAGTGATCAAACGTCCAGGCCGTGCCGGTGACGGTGGCGCCCGACCAGGTACTGCCGCCGTCCAGGCTGACCTGCACCGACTCCCCAGCCACCAGAGACACCCCCAGCACACCGCTGAAGATCAGGGTGTTGTCGTTGGTGACAAAGTCGTTGCCCACGCCACTGTCGGCATTGATCGTGGTGATGCTGATGGTGGCACTGGCGCTTGGCCCCTGGGTGTCCACGATCAAGGTGAAATCGCTGGAGACCGTGCCTTGGTTGCCCGCGGCATCGGCAATGACCACGTGGTAGGTATGGCTGCCATCGAAGGTCGCCGCCAGTTGATAGCTCCAGGCCCCGCCCGTGACGGTGGCAAGACCGAGTAAGGTGGTGCCTTCATACACCTGCACGACGTCGCTGGCGTTCAGCCCACTGACGGTCCCGTTCAGTTTTGGGGCGGGGTCATTGGTGAGCGTGCCGTCAGCAAAGTTGCCGGTTTGCAGGTTGACCAGATCCGTATAGGTGGTGATGGCCACCGCGTTGCCCGTGGAGGGGGCCGTGGTATCAATCTGCAGCGTTTGTGTCGCCACCGCACTGGTGTTGCCGGCCACATCGAATACCCGGGCCTGCAGGGTATACAGGCCTTGTGCCAAGGTAGTGGCGGTGTGGTCATACACATAGGTGCTACCGCTGGACAGCGTCGCGTCGTGCCAGGTGCTGCCCGCATCCAGGGAGATCTGCACAAAGTCGTTGCTGCCCAGGGCCCCGGCCAACGTCAAGCTGAACACCAGGGTTTGGTCGCTGGTGCTGAAGTCCGTGGCACTGGTGCCGCTGTCGAGCGTGATGCCGGTGACCGACGCGGTGCCCGCGGGCACCGCGTTATAGATCTCCACGCTCCGCTGGGCGCTCTGCCCGACGTTGCCGGCGGTATCGATCACGCGCAGTTGAGCGAGGTAGGTATTGTTCGCCAGCGACAAGCCGGTGTTGTCATAGGTCCAGTTGGTGCCGCTGACGGTCGTGGCCGACCAGGTGGTGCCGCCATCAATACTGAACTGCAGCGTTTCATCGCTGCTCAAAGGCGCCGTGAGCGTGCCGTTGAACAACAAGGTTCGGTCGCGGGTGATGAAGTCACTGGCGCTGATCCCCAAGTCCAGACTGATCGAGCCGAAGGCAGGAATAATGCTCGCCGACGGCAGCGAGGTGTCAACGGTGACCGTTTGAGTGGCCAGTGGGCTTCTGTTGCCCGCCGTATCAATCACCCGGGCCTGCACGGTATAGCTGGCATCCGCCAACACGGTAGCGGTGTGATCAAACGTCCAGGCCGTGCCGGTGACGGTGGCGCCCGACCACGTGCTACCGCCGTCAAGGCTGATTTGCACGGTACTGTCTGCTGCCAGCGGGGCGCTCACCTGGCCGCTGAAGACCAAGGTATTGTCACTGGTGATAAAGTCACCCACCACCCCGCTGTCCAAACTAATCCCGCTGAGAGTGACGGTTTCGGTCGGAATCGCGCTGTCAATCTTCAGCGCCTGCGAACTGGTTTGCCCGATATTGCCGGCAACATCCGTCACCCTGACCTGCACGACGTAGTCACCGTCGGCCATGGAACTGGCGGTGTTGTTGTAGCTCCAGGTGGTCCCGCTCACCGCGGCGCTCAACCACGTGACGCCGCCATTGAGGCTTATTTGAACGCTCTCATCCCCGATCAACGCAGCGCTCAACGAACCGCTGAACAGGAGCGTGTGGTCCTGCGTGATGAAGTCATTGAGGCTGGCCCCATTGTCCAGCCCGGTATCTGAAGCAATGGAGGTGATGCTGATCGTAGTGGTCGGCGCCGGTGCCTGGGTGTCCACCACCACGGCTTGACTGGTGCTCTGGCCGATGTTGCCGGCGGTATCGATCACCTGGGCTTGCACCGCATAGGTAGCGCTGGCCAGCGCAGTGGCGGTGTGGTCAAAACTCCAGCTCAAGCCGGAGACGATCGCCGCACTCCACGTGGTACCGCCGTCGAGGCTAATCTGTACCCCTTCGTCAGCGGCTAAGGCCGCCCCTAAGGTGCCCGTAAAGACCAAGGTATTGTCGTTGGTGTAGAAGTCCGTGGTACTGAGCCCGGTGTCATCGGTAATGGCGTCAATGGAGAGCGTGGCGCTCGCACTCGGCGCGCTGGTATCAATCACCACGCTCTGGGTGCTTGCAGTGCTCGCGTTGCCGGCAGCGTCCACCACACGGGCGACAAAAGCATGCGTGCCGGAGGCCAAGGTATTGGCGGTGTTGTTTAACACATAGGTTGTACCGCTTTGTAACGAGGCTTCCTGCCACAACACCCCGCCATCCAGCGAGATTTGAACTTGATCCCCCGCCCCCAACACGCCCGTCACTTGCGCGCTGATCGTCAGCAAGGGATTGGACGTGACAAAGTCATTGGTGAGGGCGCCGGTATCAGGCGTAATTGCACTGATCACCGCGGTGGCCGGCGGGGCCAGGCTATCAATCTGCACAACCTGGGTATCACTCAGACCGATATTGTCCGCCACGTCGATCACGCGTGCGATCACGGTGTAGGAGCCGTCGGCCATCACGGTAGCAGTATTGTCATAACTCCAATTGGTCCCGGCCACACTCGCCGTCGACCACGAAGTGCCACCATCCAGGCTAATTTCCACCCGCTCGTCAGTGGCTAAGACACCGCTCAAGGTGCCTGAAAATATCAGGGTGCTGTCGCTGGTGATGAAGTCGCCAGCGGTGCCTGAGTCGCTACTGATGGCCGTAAAGGCAATCGTGGTACTGGAAACCGCGGTATCCACCACCACGGTCTGACTGGCGCTCTGGCCGACGTTGCCGGCCGTATCCACCACCCGTGCCTGGACCGCATAACTGCCATCGGTCAGCACGGTAGCGCTGTGATCCAAGCTCCAGCTGGTGCCAGTGACTACCGCTGCCGCCCAGGTCGCGCCACCGTCCAGGCTGACCTCGACGCCGTGCCCAGCCGCCAGGGCAATGCCCAAGGTGCCACTGAAGATCAAGGTGTTGTCGCCGGTGGTAAAGTCGCCACTGGTGCCGCTGTCGAGGGTGATCGCATCGAAGCTGATGGTTTCCGTAACGCTCGGCGCCTGGGTATCCACCACCACGGTTTGACTGGCGCTCTGGCCGACGTTGCCGGCCGCATCCACCACCCGTGCCTGGACCGCATAACTGCCATCGGTCAGCACGGTGGCGCTGTGATCCAAGCTCCAGCTGGTGCCACTGACCAAGCCCGCGGACCAGGTGCTGCCACCGTCCAGACTGACCTCGACGCTGTGGCCGGCGGCCAGGGCAACGCCCAAGGTGCCACTGAAGATCAGGGTGTTGTCGCCGGTGGTAAAGTCGCCACTGGTGCCGCTGTCGAGGGTGATCGCATCGAAGCTGATGGTTTCACTGACGCTCGGCGCCTGGGTATCCACCACCACGGTTTGACTGGCGCTCTGGCCGACGTTGCCGGCCGTATCCACCACCCGCGCCTGCACCGCATAACTGCCATCGGCCAGCACCGTGGCGCTGTGATCCAAGCTCCAGCTGGTGCCAGTGACTACTGCCGCCGCCCAGGTCGCGCCACCGTCCAGGCTGACCTCGACGCCGTGCCCAGCCGCCAGGGCAACACCCAAGGTGCCGCTGAAGATCAGGGTGTTGTCGCTGGTGGTAAAGTCGCCGCTGGTACCGCTGTCGAGGGTGATTGCATCGATACTGATGGTTTCACTGACGCTCGGCGCCTGGGTATCCACCACCACGGTTTGACTGGCGCTCTGGCCGACGTTGCCGGCCGTATCCACCACCCGCGCCTGCACCGCATAACTGCCATCGGTCAGCACCGTGGCGCTGTGATCCAAGCTCCAGCTGGTGCCACTGACTACCGCTGCGACCCAGGTCGCGCCACCGTCCAGGCTGACCTCGACGCCGTGCCCAGCGGCCAGGGCAATGCCCAAGGTGCCGCTGAAGATCAGGGTGTTGTCGCTGGTGGTAAAGTCGCCGCTGGTAGCGCTGTCGAGGGTGATTGCATCGATACTGATGGTTTCACTGACGCTCGGGGCCTGGGTATCCACTATCACGGTCTGACTGGCGCTCTGGCCGACGTTGCCGGCCGCATCCACTACTCGCGCCTGCACCGCATAACTGCCATCGGCCAGCACCGTGGCGCTGTGATCCAAACTCCAGCTGGTGCCACTGACTACTGCCGCGACCCAAGTCGCGCCACCGTCCAGGCTGGCCTCGACGCCGTGCCCAGCGGCCAGGGCAATGCCCAAGGTGCCGCTGAAGATCAGGGTGTTGTCGCTGGTGGTAAAGTCGCCGCTGGTAGCGCTGTCGAGGGTGATTGCATCGATACTGATGGTTTCACTGACGCTCGGGGCCTGGGTATCCACTATCACGGTCTGACTGGCGCTCTGGCCGACGTTGCCGGCCGCATCCACTACTCGCGCCTGCACCGCATAACTGCCATCGGCCAGCACGGTGGCGCTGTGATCCAAGCTCCAGCTGGTGCCACTGACTACCGCCGCGACCCAGGTCGCGCCACCGTCCAGGCTGACCTCGACGCCGTGGCCGGCGGCCAGGGCAACACCCAAGACGCCGCTGAAGATCAGGGTGTTGTCGCTGGTGGTAAAGTCGCCACTGGTAGCGCTGTCGAGGGTAATTGCATCGATACTGATGGTTTCCGTAACGCTCGGCGCCTGGGTATCCACCACCACGGTTTGACTGGCGCTCTGGCCGACGTTGCCGGCCGCATCCACCACCCGTGCCTGCACCGCATAACTGCCATCGGCCAGCATGGTGGCGCTGTGATCCAAGCTCCAGCTGGTGCCACTCACTACCGCTGCCGCCCAAGTCGCGCCACCGTCCAGGCTGACTTCGACGCCGTGGCCGGCGGCCAGGGCAACACCCAAGGTGCCGCTGAAGATCAAGGTGTTGTCGCTGGTGGTAAAGTCGCCGCTGGTACCGCTGTCGAGGGTGATCGCATCGAAGCTGATGGTTTCACTGACGCTCGGCGCCTGGGTATCCACCACCACGGTCTGACTGGCGCTCTGGCCGACGTTGCCGGCCGCATCCACCACCCGTGCCTGCACCGCATAACTGCCATCGGCCAGCACCGTGGCGCTGTGATCCAAGCTCCAGCTGGTGCCACTGACTACTGCCGCGACCCAGGTCGCGCCTCCGTCCAAGCTGACTTCGACGCCGTGCCCAGCCGCCAGGGCAATGCCCAAGGTGCCACTGAAGATCAAGGTGTTGTCGCTGGTGGTAAAGTCGCCACTGGTGCCGCTGTCGAGGGTGATTGCATCGAAGCTGATGGTTTCCGTAACGCTCGGCGCCTGGGTATCCACCACCACGGTTTGACTGGCGCTCTGGCCGACGTTGCCGGCCGTATCCACCACCCGTGCCTGCACCGCATAACTGCCATCGGCCAGCACCGTGGCGCTGTGATCCAAGCTCCAGCTGGTGCCACTCACTACTGCCGCGGCCCAGGTCGCGCCACCGTCCAGGCTGACCTCGACGCCGTGGCCGGCGGCCAAGGCAACACCCAAGGTGCCGCTGAAGATCAAGGTGTTGTCGCTGGTGGTAAAGTCGCCACTGGTGCCGCTGTCGAGGGTGATCGCATCGAAGCTGATGGTTTCCGTAACGCTCGGCGCCTGGGTATCCACCACCACGGTCTGACTGGCGCTCTGGCCGACATTGCCGGCCGCATCCACCACCCGTGCCTGCACCGCATAACTGCCATCGGCCAGCACCGTGGCGCTGTGATCCAAGCTCCAGCTGGTGCCACTGACTACTGCCGCGACCCAGGTCGCGCCACCGTCCAGGCTGACCTCGACGCCGTGGCCGGCGGCCAGGGCAACACCCAAGGTGCCACTGAAGATCAGGGTGTTGTCGCTGGTGGTAAAGTCGCCGCTGGTACCGCTGTCGAGGGTGATCGCATCGAAGCTGATGGTTTCACTGACGCTCGGCGCCTGGGTATCCACCACCACGGTTTGACTGGCGCTCTGACCGACGTTGCCGGCCGCATCCACCACCCGTGCCTGCACCGCATAACTGCCATCGGCCAGCACCGTGGCGCTGTGATCCAAGGTCCAGCTGGTGCCACTCACTACTGCCGCCGCCCAGGTCGCGCCACCGTCCAGGCTGACCTCGACGCCGTGGCCGGCGGCCAAGGCAACACCCAAGGTGCCGCTGAAGATCAAGGTGTTGTCGCTGGTGGTAAAGTCGCCACTGGTGCCGCTGTCGAGGGTGATCGCATCGAAGCTGATGGTTTCCGTAACGCTCGGCGCCTGGGTATCCACCACCACGGTCTGACTGGCGCTCTGGCCGACATTGCCGGCCGCATCCACCACCCGTGCCTGCACCGCATAACTGCCATCGGCCAGCATGGTGGCGCTGTGATCCAAGCTCCAGCTGGTGCCACTGACTACTGCCGCGACCCAAGTCACGCCACCGTCCAGGCTGACCTCGACGCCGTGGCCGGCGGCCAGGGCAATACCCAAGGTGCCGCTGAAGATCAGGGTGTTGTCGCTGGTGATAAAGTCGCCACTGGTCCCGCTGTCGAGGGTGATTGCATCGAAGCTGATGGTTTCCGTAACGCTCGGCGCCTGGGTATCCACCATCACGGTTTGACTGGCGCTCTGGCCGACGTTGCCGGCCGCATCCACCACCCGCGCCTGGACCGCATAACTGCCATCGGCCAGCACGGTGGCGCTGTGATCAAAGCTCCAGCTGGTGCCACTGACTACCGCTGCCGCCCAGGTCACGCCACCGTCCAGACTGACCTCGACGCCGTGCCCAGCCGCCAAGGCAATGCCCAAGGTGCCGCTGAAGATCAAGGTGTTGTCGCTGGTGGTAAAGTCGCCACTGGTACCGCTGTCGAGGGTGATTGCATCGAAGCTGATGGTTTCACTGACGCTCGGCGCCTGGGTATCCACCATCACGGTCTGACTGGCGCTCTGGCCGACGTTGCCGGCTGCATCCACCACCCGTGCCTGCACCGCATAACTGCCATCGGCCAGCACGGTGGCGCTGTGATCCAAGCTCCAGCTGGTGCCACTGACGACTGCCGCGACCCAGGTCGCGCCGCCGTCCAGGCTGACCTCGACGCCGTGGCCGGCGGCCAAGGCAATGCCCAAGGTGCCGCTGAAGATCAGGGTGTTGTCGCTGGTGGTAAAGTCGCCACTGGTCCCGCTGTCGAGGGTGATCGCATCGAAGCTGATGGTTTCACTGACGCTCGGCGCCTGGGTATCCACCACCACGGTTTGACTGGCGCTTTGGCCGACGTTGCCGGCCGCATCCACCACCCGTGCCTGGACCGCATAACTGCCATCGGCCAGCACCGTGGCGCTGTGATCCAAGCTCCAGCTGGTGCCACTGACGGTGGCCGCGACCCAGGTCGCGCCCCCGTCCAGGCTGACCTCGACGCCGTGCCCGGCGGCCAGAGCAATGCCCAAGGTGCCGCTGAAGATCAGGGTGTTGTCGCTGGTGGTAAAGTCGCCACTGGTCCCGCTGTCGAGGGTGATTGCATCGAAGCTGATGGTTTCCGTAACGCTCGGCGCCTGGGTATCCACCACCACGGTTTGACTGGCGCTCTGGCCGACGTTGCCGGCCGTATCCACCACCCGCGCCTGGACCGCATAACTGCCATCGGCCAGCACCGTGGCGCCGTGATCAAAGCTCCAGCTGGTGCCACTGACGGTGGCCGCGACCCAAGTCGCGCCCCCGTCCAGGCTGACCTCGACGCCGTGGCCGACGGCCAGGGCAACACCCAAGGTGCCGCTGAAGATCAGGGTGTTATCGCCGGTGGTAAAGTCGCCACTGGTAGCGCTGTCGAGGGTGATTGCATCGATACTGATGGTTTCCGTAACGCTCGGCGCCTGGGTATCCACCACCACGGTTTGACTGGCGCTCTGGCCGACGTTACCGGCTGCATCCACTACCCGCGCCTGCACCGCATAACTGCCATCGGCCAGCACCGTGGCGCTGTGATCCAAGCTCCAGCTGGTGCCACTGACTACCGCCGCCGCCCAGGTGGCGCCACCGTCCAGACTGACCTCGACGCCGTGCCCAGCCGCCAAGGCAATGCCCAAGGTGCCGCTGAAGATCAGGGTGTTATCGCCGGTGGTAAAGTCGCCACTGGTAGCGCTGTCGAGGGTGATGGCATCGAAGCTGATGGTTTCCGTAACGCTCGGCGCCTGGGTATCCACCACCACGGTTTGACTGGCGCTCTGGCCGACGTTGCCGGCCGTATCCACTACCCGCGCCTGCACCGCATAACTGCCATCGGCCAGCACGGTGGCGCTGTGATCCAAGCTCCAGCTGGTGCCACTGACGGTGGCCGCGACCCAAGTCGCGCCACCGTCCAGGCTGACTTCGACGCCGTGGCCGACGGCCAGGGCAATGCCCAAGGTGCCGCTGAAGATCAAGGTGTTGTCGCTGGTGGTAAAGTCGCCACTGGTCCCGCTGTCGAGGGTGATCGCATCGAAGCTGATGGTTTCACTGACGCTCGGCGCCTGGGTATCCACCACCACGGTCTGACTGGCGCTCTGGCCGACGTTGCCGGCCGCATCCACCACCCGTGCCTGGACCGCATAACTGCCGTCGGTCAGCACGGTGGCGCTGTGATCCAAGCTCCAGCTGGTGCCACTGACGGTGGCCGCGACCCAAGTCGCGCCACCGTCCAGGCTGACTTCGACGCCATGCCCAGCCGCCAAGGCAATGCCCAAGGTGCCGCTGAAGATCAAGGTGTTGTCGCTGGTGGTAAAGTCGCCACTGGTCCCGCTGTCGAGGGTGATCGCATCGAAGCTGATGGTTTCACTGACGCTCGGCGCCTGGGTATCCACCATCACGGTTTGACTGGCGCTCTGACCGACGTTGCCGGCCGCATCCACCACCCGTGCCTGGACCGCATAACTGCCATCGGCCAGGACCGTGGCGCTGTGATCCACGCTCCAGCTGGTGCCACTGACGACTGCCGCCACCCAAGTCGCGCCGCCGTCCAGGCTGACTTCGACGCGCTCACCTGCGGGCAGTGCGGTGCCCAAAGCACCGCTAAAAATCAGGGTGTTGTCACTGGTGGAAAAGTCACCACTGATGCCTGAATCATTGCTGATGGCATCGAAAGTGATCGTGGTACTGGGCGGGGTAACATCCAGGTGGGAGAACGCCACCGGGGTACTAATATTACCCGCCACGTCGGTCAGCGTTACATCGAGGCCACCGCTGGGCTGTGACGCCGCGCTGCTGATCGGACCATAGTGGCCGTCGCTGCCGACCACAGCGGTGCCGGTGGTGCCGTCAGGGAAAACAATCGTTACGGTAGTGCCAGGTTCAGCGGTACCCGGTGCGCCCGAAACGCTTAGGCTACCATCGGCGTTAGTTACCACGGTCGAGCCTGGGGAGATGGTCGGTACAGCCGTATCCACGAAAATATCAATACTGGAAGAACTACTGACGTTGCCCGCTGTATCAATGACCTCAGCGGTAACGTGATAGGCCCCGTCAAGCAGGGGATCATATTCCCACGTTGTACCGGTGACGATGGCTTGATGCCAAGTGACGCCCCCGTCCAGGCTGATTCGCACACCATCATCAGGTCCCAAAGGCGCATTCAAGGTGCCGTAGAACGTCAGTTTCGTGCCATTAGTGATGTAGTCGATACTGCTAATACCGCTATCAGGAGAGATTGAAGTAATATTAATAATCGCATGGCGTGCAGCGCTATCAATCTGCAAACTCTGGCTGGTGACTTGACCTACATTGCCAGCGGTATCGACAACCCTCGCCTGAATCGTGTAGGCACCATCAGGCAACGGGTTAAGACTATTGTCATAACTCCAAGTGGTGCCTGAGAGGGTCGCGGTTAACCACGAGCTCCCTCCATCCAGGCTGATTTCTACTCGTTCACCCGCTAAGAGCAGCGCTCCCAGGTTCCCAGTGAACACCAAGCGGTTGTCGCTGGTGATAAAGTCACTGGCGCTGATGCCGGTGTCATCACTGATGTGGGCAATGCTGATGGTTTCAATGACCGCTGGCGCCACTGTGTCGATGACCACCACCTGGCGGCTAACGACGCCTGGCGTACCGGACGCACTGACGACTCGGGCTTCAAAACTGTACACCCCGTCGGGCAACACATTGGCGGAGTTATCATAAGTATAGGTATTGCCACCGACCCAGACAGCGTCATGCCATGACGCGCCACCATCCAGCGAGATCTGCACACGCTCGCCGCTCGCGAGCGTACCGTCCAATTGGGCGCTGACTACCTGCGTATGATCATTGGTAACAAAGTCACCGACCACGCCATTGTCTGAGATGGCCGTAATCGTGGCAAGCGCGCTGGGCGCCTGACCCGCTGGCGCGTTAGGCGCGTCGCTATGACCGCCACCACCTCCGCTGCCACCGCTGGCCAGCGCCACACCACCGGCCAACAAACCCGCACCTGCCAGCCACCAGCCACTAAACGCAGAGCTGGAAGCGTCAAGTAAGGGTTGGATACTCTCAAGGTTGACGAAACTGCCGGTGTCCAGCACCGGTACTCCGGCAGCATCCAGCACTGGGGTCGACAATCCCTGCGCATCCTGAATGACCAAAGTGTTTTTGACGCCTTTATGCACCAGGTAAAAGTCGTCCAGAGTAATGACCTCCCCTGAACGCATCGAAATAACCAGCGCATCACCCTGGCGCTCAAGCGAGGCAATGTCGCTGACTGAATCAACCGACAACTTCACCACGGACGGCTCGGCAATGGATGCGTGAAGACCGGAGACGACGTTAGACGCATGGTTGTGCTTATTAATTATCGAGATAGTCGCTTTCATGTTGCGTCTCCAAATAATCGTTAGTTCAATGGCCGCTCAAGATGGGTAACTGCTAAATCAGACAAGTCACGCTTTCGCAGGACCCTCTTTTATTGGTATTTCCTCGCTATACGCTACGCACAGGTTCGTAAAGGGCGCTGTATAAAGGACTGCGCTCATCCTTTAAAAATGTTGAGTAAACTCAACATGGCAACAGCGACCTGTTACATACCCATGTAGTGTGGCTAGTAACAAAAGACACATCGGTCATAAACGTATCATAGACCCCTTTTTCAGCTTCAATTTTGTCACTCGAGACAAAACCTGAATCGCGCAAGATATCGAACACAAATTCACAACGTTAAAAAATTTCCAATGCGCAAAACTTATGAAATAACAGCCTGAGCCTGGCTAAAAATCCATTTCAGTAACGCAGTGCTTATGGCGTAGTGCCCATAAAAACAAGGACACGTTGGCCATTTTTAACTCCCCCAGTTAAAGATAAGGGAGTCGTTCGGGGTGGGAATGAGACCGTCCGAAAAAGCACTGAAGTCTTAATATGAATAAGCATGAATGATACGATTTCACATGCGGTACATCGGCGACGGTTGACTCTACCTTCTGCATGCGCAGTTAAATAAGAAAACTATAAGCCCCATGCCTGGGCAATGAGGCCAGCCCGAACTGACGTCATCATGTTGGGCACAGAGCGGCCAATGCGCGGTGCGCAGGCTGCTCGTTGCAATCAACGGCAATGGCCAGGTTACGCAGCGCCGTTTCTTAATTGGGTTTTGGGACATGTGCGCCACTTCGTCACAATAGATCGTCTACCCCAGTTCAGTCTGGCGCTGATTGGCGGGCTGTGCGCTGGGGTGATCACCGGCTGAAAACCGATCTGTCGAGCACATAGGCGCCTCTGTTTGGCACTGGCCGAGCCTCGCTTCGTCATTGCACCTGCGTGAGGGCCAATTGATCGCCCAATCGCGTCTGTACGCTTTCCAGCATCAAGTTGAGGATGTTATCGGCGCTGCATCGGTCGGGCTCGCGGCCAGCCGATGGGCACGACCTGGACGTTTGATCACACCGCTACCGTGTTGGCCGATGGCAGCTATACCGTGCAGGCCCGGGTGATTGATACGGCGGGCAACAGAAGCCCACTGGCCACTCAAACGGTCACCGTTGACACCTCGCTCCCCTCGGCGAGCATTATTCCTGCCTTCGGCTCGATCAGTCTGGACTTGGGGATCAGCGCCAGTGACTTCATCACCCGCGACCGAACCTTGTTGTTCAACGGCACGCTCACGGCGCCTTTGAGCAGCGATGAAACGCTGCAGTTCAGTATTGATGGCGGCACCACCTGGTCGGCCACGACCGTCAGCGGCACCAACTGGACCTATGACAACACCGGCTTGTCGCTGGCGAACAATACCTACCTCGCCCAACTGCGCGTGATCGATACCGCCGGCAACGTCGGGCAGAGCGCCCAGCGGACCGTGGAGATCTATAACGCGGTGCCCGCGGGCACGGCGTCGGTCACCGGCATCACGCTCGACAGCGGCACCAGTGCCACGGACTTCAGCACCAGCGACCAAACCCTGGTGTTCAGCTTGACGTTGGCCGGGGCCCTGGGCAGCAACGACTTTGTGCAGATCTCCCTGGATGCGGGCAGCACCTGGCACGACGCGACGCTGTCCAGCGGTAGCACCTATGTGTATGACCACACCGCCACTACCTTGGCACAAGGCCTGTATACCCTGCAGGCCCGGGTATTCGATGTGGCCGGCAACACCAGTGCGGTGGCGACACAAACGCTGCAGATTGATACCACGGCCCCCTCCACGGGCAACGCGGTGGCCATCACCACCTATACGGATCTGGTCAACCTGCAAACCGGCAACTTTGCTGACGGCACGCTCACCAATGACCCCGCCCCAAAACTGAACGGGACCGTCAGTGGGCTGAACGCCAGCGACGTCGTGCAGGTGTATGAAGGCACCACCTTACTCGGTCTTGCCACCGTCACGGGCGGGGCCTGGAGCTATCAACTGGCGGCGACCTTCGATGGCAGCCATACCTACCACGTGGTCATTGCCGATGCCGCGGGCAACCAAGGCACGGTCTCCAGCGATTTCACCTTGATCGTGGACACCCAGGGGCCAAGCGCCAGTGCCACCATCAGCATCACCACGATCAATGCCGACAGTGGCGTGGGCAACGACTTTGTCACCAACGACAACACCCTGATCTTCAGCGGTGTGCTGGGGGTGTCTCTGGTGGCTGGGGAGTCGGTGCAGGTCAGCCTGGACGGCGGCAGTACCTGGTCGGGCGCCACCGTCACCGGCACGGCCTGGACGTTTGATCACTCCGCTACCGTGTTGGCCGATGCCACCTATGCCGTGCAAGCGCGGGTGGTGGATAGCGCCGGCAACATCGGTCAAACCGCCAGCCAATCGGTGGTGGTCGATACGAGCGCGCCAAGCGCGAGCATTACGGTCAGCATCATCGGCATTTCGCTGGACACCGGTACCAGCGGTAGCGACTTCAACACGGCCGACAACACCCTGCTCTTTCTGGGCAATGTCGGGCTGCCATTGGGTACGGGCCAACACGTAGAGATCTCGTTGGACAATGGGCTCACCTGGCTGAACGCGACGAACACCGGCCTCACCGAATGGCAATACGATAACACCGCCAACATCATGCCCGACGGCGTGTATACCGTTTTGGCCAGGGTCGCCGATACCGCCGGCAACATCGGTCAGACAACCAGTCAAATGGTCTCCATTGACAGTACCGCGCCCGTTGGCAACTCGATCGAGATCCTGGCGGTTTCCCCTGACTCCGGCAGCCCTACCGACTTCATCACCAACAGTCCCAACCTGATCTTCAGCGGTATCATCACCTCACCGCTAGGGGCCGGGGGCAATGTAGAAATCAGCGTGGATAATGGCCTGACCTGGGCCAACGCCGTTGTCACGGGGACCACCTGGAGTTTTGACAACACCGCCAATACCCTGGCCGACGGCAGCTACAACCTGCAGGCACGGATCACTGACGTGTTCGGCAACGTTGAACAGACCGCCGTCGAAACCCTGCGCATCGACACCGTGGCGCCAAGCGCCAGCGCCACCGTGGCCATTACCACCATCAGTGTCGACACCGGCACGGCGGGCGACTTTGTCACCAGTGACAATACCCTCACCTTCAGCGGCACCCTGGGCGCCGCCCTGCAAAGCAATGAAGATGTCAGGATCAGTCTGGACGGCGGAGCAACCTGGCAGATCGCAACGGTCACTGGAACCACCTGGAGCTTTGACAACACCGCCACCGCCCTGGCTGACGGCAGCTACACGATTGAGGCCCAAGTCTTCGACACCGCAGGCAACCTCGGCCAGAGCGCCAGCACCGCCCTGACCATCGACACCGCCACCCCTATGGCAAGCGTGGCCATCAGCGGGATCACCACGGACACCGGCACCACCGGGGACTTTATCACCAGCGATCAAACACTGCTCATCACCACCACCCTGACCGGCACGCTCAACGCCGGTGAGAACGTGCAGATTTCTCTGGATAACGCAGCGAGCTGGAATAACGCCTCACTGGTCAGTGGCAGCACCTACGCCTATGACCACAGTGCCACCCCCTTGGCTGAAGGCAGCTACACCTTCCTCAGTCGGGTCATCGATGGGGCCGGCAATACCAGTGCCGTGGCCTCCCAGGCCGTGACAGTCGATATCACCGGACCCACCGTCGGCTACACCGTCAGCCTTGACACCTACACCGACAACGTCTTTGCACTGCTGGGCGACTTCGGCACAGGCACCAGCAGCAATGATACCACCCCCGTGCTGAACGGCACGGTCAGCGGCCTGGCCAGCGGCGATACGGTGCGGGTGTATGAAGGCGCGACCTTGCTGGGTGTCGCCACCGTCAGTGGCAACACCTGGAACTACCAACTGGGCACCACCGCCGAGGGGGCGCACACCTATCACGCGGTCATTAGCGATGTGGCCAACAACAACGGTCTTTCGTCCAGCAACTTTACCCTGACCGTCGACACCGTAGCCCCGAGCGCCAGCGAAACCATCACCATCGGCGCCATTAACGCCGACAGTGAGGTGAGCGGTGACTTCAACACCAACGACAACACACTGATCTTCAGCGGCGTATTGGGCACCACCCTGGCCGCAGGACACAGTGTGCAGTTCAGCCTGGACGGTGGCGCGACCTATAACGCCGCCACCGTCAGCGGCACCACCTGGAGTTATGACAACAGCGCCAACGCCCTGGCGGACAACACCTACAACCTCAAGGCGCGGGTCGTCGATGCCGCGGGCAACGCAGGCCAAACCGCCAACCAAACCCTGGTGGTCGACACCTCCGCCCCCGCCGCCGCGCAAACCATTGCCTTCACCTCCATTACCCTGGACTCGGGGACCAGCAGCACCGACTACATCACCAGTGACAAAAACCTGGTCTTCAACGGCGTGCTGGGGGCCGCGCTGCTGGCCGGGGAAAGCGTGCAAGTGCGGCTTAACGGCGCCAGCTGGTTCAACGCCTCCACCAGCGCCCTGACCTGGAGTCACGATCACACGGCAACCACCCTGGCCGATGGCGCCTACACCGTCGACGCTCGCGTGGTAGACATTGCCGGCAACGTCGGGCAGACCGCCACCCAACTGGTGACCGTCGACAGCACCGCCCCCACCGCCACCCTCACCATCGGCGCCGTCACCAGCGACACCGGCATCACCACGGACTTCAAGACCCAGGACACCACGCTGGTGTTCTCCGGCACCCTCAGCGCCACGCTGGGAGCCGGCGAAGAGGTACTGTTCAGCATGGATGGCGGCACCACCTACTTCAGCGCCACCGTGTCCGGCACCACCTGGAGCTACGACAACAGTGCCAACACCCTGAGCGATGGCATTTACAACCTCAGGGCGCGGGTCGTGGATGCCGCAGGCAACTTCGTCAACACCGCCAACCAAACGATGACCGTCGATACCACCCCACCGAGCGCATCGATTACCATCACCTCAATCACCACCGACTCGGCAATCGCCACCGACTTCATCACCACCGACACCACCCTGATCTTCTCCGGCACCTTGAGCAGCACACTGGCCACTGACGAACGGGTGGAGATTAGCCTGGATGGCGGAACATCCTGGTCGACGGCCACCGTGACCGGCACCAGCTGGAGCTACAACAACACCGCCAACGTCATGGCCAGCGGCGCCTACACCGTCGTCGCCCGAGTCATCGACATTGCCAACAACCTCGGCCTAAGCACCACCCAAGTGGTGCAGATCGATACCGTAGCCCCAACGGCGACGGCAACCATCAGCGCCATCACGACCGATAGCGGAACCAGCAGCACCGACTTCATCACCAACGATCAAACGCTCACCATCAGCGCCACGGTCACCGGGACCGTGGGCAGTGGGGAAACCGTCCAGATCAGCCTGGACAACGGATCGACCTGGAACACGGCAACACTGGTCAGTGGCTCGCTCTACAGCTTCAACAACACCGCCAACACCCTGGCCGCCGGCAGCTACAACTTCCGGGCCCGGGTCGTGGACACCGCCGGCAACATCGGCACCGTATCGGCCGCCACGGCGGTGACCATTGATCTGGTCGCCCCCGCGATGAGCGCCGTATCACTCACCGCCATCACCACCGACACCACCGCCGGGCTGGTCCTGGGCACAGGCAGCACGACCGACAGTGCGCTAAACACCGACCTCACCACGCGTGATCCGTTACTGACCGTCAATGGCAGCTATACCGGCAACGTACTGACAGGCGAGTTTCTCCAGATCAGCACCGACGGCGGCACGACGTGGACCAACGTCACCACCTTTAACAACACGGCCAAGACCTGGAGTTATACCGATCCGGTGGCCAGAACCAGCGCCACCACCTATCAACTGCGCGCCATCGACATCGCCGGTAACGTGGCAACGGGCACCGCCTCAACGGTGGTCACCGTGGACAGCACCGCGCCGCTGATCACCAGCCTGATTGCCCCGGTACTGACGAGCGCATTTGATACGGGCGTGGTGGGCGACAACATCACCACCACCACGACGGCCATCACGTTCAGCAGTGCGACCAGTGGGCTGGGCGAAGTGGGTTCCACCCTGGTGCTCATCAATGACATTGATAATGACGGTATCTACTCGCAAGGCATCGACTCGATTTTGGCGATGACCACGGTGGCGGCGGGAGGGAGTTGGTCGTTGAGTACGGCGGGGCAGGCGGTGGGCAGTTATCACCTGGCCTTTATGGGGGTGGATGCCGCGGGGAACAGGAGTTTGCAATCGAGCGTAAGTCACCTGAGGGTAGTCAGTTCGGACCTGGCAACTACCGTGTCGGCCCCTTACGGCACCACCCAATTTTCAAATATTGTGGGTCTGAGTGAGAGTGGCAGTTTCAATATAATATTATTTAATAACGCTGGCACATTTATGATTCATCAGCCAGGCATTGTAGTGGGCGACTTCACATCCACCTCAGTTTCAAATGGAGGCAATCCAAACGCTGCAATATTTGTGGATTTCCTGCGAACCGGCTACCAAGGCGTTGTTTCAATTAATGCATCAAATGCCGTCGTTGCTTTAACTACGCTAAATAATGATTCTTATTCTGTCGTTACGTTAAGTGGTAATAATCGGACGTACGGTGGCGTGGTTGCCTATGACAAAACGGGGGATGGCTATCTTGATTTTGCCTTTGGTGATATGGCCAACACTTCGTTGACTTTCGTGACCAATACGTCCGGGACACTTACCTGGATGAATGGCACTGCCACCACAGGCACAGGTCGCCCCACTGGTACGGGAGTAATCAATAACTATGCTGAAGTGTCTGCAGTGGACCTGAACAACAATGGCACGGTCGACATTGTTGAACACACCAATGGTAGTGGTATTTTTGCGCTTACGACATTCATGAACAGCCAGCTGACAACAAATACATTTGTATTGACCAGTTTGGCGGGGGTCTTCGCTACGCCATCTGGTAGTACTAATGCGGTCGCAATGACGTGGGCTGACTTTAATAATGATGGTTTCATGGATTTATACTTGGACAAAGGTCGCAATGTGACCAATACCGCCGATAGTAATGCAGGTCGGATTTACTGGAATAATCAAAGTGGTGGCTTCGGTACCGCTGCGGGAACTGCCGGGGGAACGGCAACCTATTTTAACGATACGCTGAATGGGTCAGGCTCGCTGGCGCTCGATTGGAATCACGATGGCAAAATGGATATAATCGAAGTTCCCGCAAACGGTGTAAGTGGCAATATTGTTTGGTATGCAAATCAGGGGAGTGGTTTTTTTGATGTTGGAGCAAGTATTGGGGTTGCGGCCGCGAGTAATTTTTTAGGGGTCAGCCCTATGGACTTTAATTGGGATGGCGCGGCAGATCTATTTTTAAACGTAGTTCCTTCGGGGTCACCATTCCAGACTTTTATCTATAATAATAAAAATGTTGAAGATGGGACTAGTATGCATCTGCGGATTTTTGACCTTCAGGGTGTCAATGTTTTTTATGGCAATACAGTGCAACTTTTTAACTCTTCCGGTGTGCTGGTGTCCTCCCAAATCATCAACCCGCAATCCGGATTAACCACTAATGACTCGTCTGCGCTGGTGTACTTCTACGGCCTTAGCGCTTCAGAGACCTACACAGCTGTATTATTGAAAAGTGTGGCTGGTGTTTCAAGTGACGTGTCCGGTGTTGCAACGTTGGGTGGCAACAGCATTGAAAACGTCAACACCACCTGGACTGGGTTAACAGCCGGCCTGGCCACTAGCAACTATGTACTGTCCGCGGAAGCCGGCAACAACAATGCCAACGGTAATTTCATCGGTACTGGGTACAATGACACCTTCTTCGCTACTGCAGGCACGGACACCTTCATAGGCGGCGGCGGATGGTTAACCCATTACGGTACACCTGCCTGGCAAATCACTCGCGGCGAAGACATCGTGAACTTCACTCTTGCAGGCACGACCGGGGTGACCGTGAACCTCAACACTGCCACGGCTCAGGCCACCGGTTTTAACACCGTGACCCTGACCGGTATCGAAGGGATCATTGGCGGGGGCGGAAACGACAGCCTCACCGCTAACAGCACCGCTAGCGTGAACTCACTTCTTGACGGACGTGGCGGCAACGACACCTACACCATCACCGCTGGCGGTCATACGCTGCTGACCTTCACCAATGTGAATAACAGCGATGCTACCGGTGGCAACGGTACTGACACAGCAATCGGCTTCGGCCTGGGCAACATCAACAGTGTGGCCGCCGCCGATATGATTGATCTTAGCGCCTTGCTGACAGGCTACACCGGTACGGCCTACGTCTACACCGATGTCACCACCGCCAAACCGGTATTGGATAAAGCCTCAGAGGGGCTGATGAATTACCTGAGTGTCACCAACAACGGGACTAACACCTCGATCAGTGTCGACCGCGACGGTGCAGGTTCAACGTTCTCATCCTCCTTGGTGCTGACACTGAACGGGGTGGCCACGGACATGGAGACCTTGTTGATCAATCACCAGTTGATTGTATAAAGCGACGTTGTGAGAGGGGAGCGTTTTCATGCGCCCCTCTCATGA
The DNA here is from genome assembly GCF_054898105.1 of Pseudomonas sp. MDT1-17. Taxonomy (NCBI): domain Bacteria; kingdom Pseudomonadati; phylum Pseudomonadota; class Gammaproteobacteria; order Pseudomonadales; family Pseudomonadaceae; genus Pseudomonas; species Pseudomonas sp. MDT1-17. Next base: position 119,685 of record NZ_JBUBVM010000001.1, read on the forward strand.
AGCGGTCATTGATCTCGAAATTTGGGAAAGAAGGGCGCGCAGAAGACGAATCAATACAGGGGGTGTAAAGCGTCGGACGTTAGGTCCGTTTCCCAGCCTGGTGCTTGCTTGTAGCAGATTTATACGATTTCACTTTTAACCCGGCGTAGCCGTCTCCAAATGCGCCGGGTTATTTTTTTGTTAGATGACGATGAGGCACACTGCGAATTTTGCTCATGGTGTTATGAGCGGGTAGAGGCGTGGGTGAGAGTTTGAGTTGATGTACTGTCTTTCCTGGAGCGGCGTCGCCGCTGGAGCCCAAAACAAAAACTGGCGATGGTTCGCGAGAGCCTTGAGCCAAGGCTAAACGTTTCGCTGGTGGCTCGGCGTCACGGCATCAATCCCAACCAGTGGTTCCTGTGGCGTAAGCTTTACCAGGAAGGCAAGTTTGTCGACGGTCAGTGCCGGTGAAGCCGTGGTACCTGCCTCTGAACTGCGCGATGCGCTCAAGCAGATCCGTGAACTGCAACGGATGCTGAGCAGGAAAACGATAGAAGCAGAAATCCTCAAAGAGGCCGTGGAGATTGCCCGGTCGCGAAAATAGGTTGCGCACTCACCCTTGTTGCCGGAGGGCGACCAGTGAAGCTGATCAGCAAATGTCTCGATGTAGCGCGCTCGCTATTAACGGTTCGAATCAAGAAATCGGTATCGCCCAAAGTACGGCGAAGCAGGCCTGTGGACGACGCTGATCTGGTGGTTGAGATCCAGCACCCGGTCAGCGAGCTGCCCAGCCATGGCTACCGTCGGGGCTGGGGATTGCTGCGTCGCGCCAGTGAATACAGTCGCTACCGGCGATCAATGTGAAGCGGGTTTACAGGGTCATGCAGTCAACAAATTATCAGAGATGAGCTGGTTTAAACTCGGCATGGTACTTCACGCCCAACGCCCCCATGACTTTCATGATGGTGGCCAGGCTGGGGTTACCAGCGCCGGACAATGTTTTGTAACGCCCTTCGCGGGTCAGAACGGTATCACGCGCCAGTTGGGCCATACCGCGAGCACGGGCAATATCACCTAGACTGGCAGACAACAACGCCGGATCGTTCTCTTCAAGACAGGCTTCCAAGTAGAGCGCCATGTCTTCCTCTGTTATAAAATGGTCCACAACGTCCCATTTAGTCAGTTTGTTTGCTGTCATGACACTCTCCTAAAGTTCTCGGCCAGCTTGATGGCGGTTCGAATGTCTTGGGCTTGAGTGGACTTGTCACCCCCGGCCAGCAAGACAATGACCTCATAGCCCCGCTGGATGAAGTACACACGGTAACCGGGAACATCATCGCCATGTTGTCGCTGCCAAGCGTTTCGCGTGGATCGACCATCAGATTTGGCAAGTGTTATGGCCAGGGCTGTCCGTCGGCATGCCATGAGAGTGCCCATTGGGTAAAACAACGATACCTTCGTGTAGTGGGTCAACGGCACTGGATTTTTGCCACCAAGGAAAAAGTACGCGGCATGAGCAACCCGCTTGGCTTTTTGTCGCCGCCAGTGTTTCGATCGTTCGGCATATCAAAATATGCAGTGCAGCGAACCCGTTCGATCCGGCATGGATGTCTTACCTTGAGCGCCGAAGAGCGCATCGTCAGGTACCCGGCCTCACTCAGGCTGCTGGAAGGCTTGAGCCGTATGAGGGGTGACTCTCAAGTACGGTTCTGAGGGGAGGCAGGAGTGGTAACACTCCTGCTTTACCCGACTGAAAGCGCACATCGGCGTCGGTGCCGAGTCGGGTTCAGTCCATAGCCTGGCGGGCACGGCGGCCAATGTGGCGGACGTAACACCGGTCGATCAGTTGCTGCATGGCGAGGAAACTTACGTCTACGGCGACGCGGGTTACACCGGCGTGGACAAGCGCCCGGCGTACCAGGGTCGCCAGATGATCTGGTCGATTGCCGCTCGCCCAAGCAGCTATGTCGCCTGCGGCGCTCGAATGCACTAAAACACAGGTACGGGCCAAGGTTGAGCATCCATTTCGCGTGATCAAGCGCCAGTTCGGCTATACGAAAGTGCGCTTTCGTGGCTTGTCGAAAAACATCGCTCAGCAGACGACGTTGTTGGCCTTGTTGAATCGTAACTGATCCATAAACCCCACCTATCCAAACAGGCGGCGTCTGAGGTGGGGAGGAATCAAATCATGCTGGCGCGGAGGCCATTCGCGGCGTAGCTACTTCATTTTTTGTGGCTTGATATCCACCACCGTGCCCGCTTGTACGTTTTTGATCGGTGAAAGCAAGTGCGGCGAAATATTCCAGCGTTGGCTGGTGTCGGTTACCACTGTGACGGTCTTGCGGTTGAACTTCATGACGGTACCGGACAGGCGCTCACCACTGGGTGAGTCGAAGCTTACCCGTGCTCCTGGATGGAACTGCATCATCGATTTATGAGCTTCCAACGACTCCAGCATCTTCAGCCGTTCGATAATGTGATGATTCAATGTCACTAACTCATCGACACTCAGATGATCAATATTGATACTCATGTTGCCCTCCAATTCCAGGGTAGTAGCGCTTCAACGTCTTCAACCGACTCAGCCTGCGGTAATCGCTCCAGTACATGGCGCAGCCACGTATAGGGCTCCTGGCCGTTTGCCTTGGCGGTCTCGACCAGACTGTAAATCTGCGCACTGGCTGCGGCGCCCTTGGGCGTATCGCTGAATAGCCATGCTTTGCGACCGATCACAAACGGTTTGATTGCTCTTTCGGCGGCATTGTTGTCGATCGGTAAAAAGCCAGCCTCTATATAACGCTCCAGCCGGCTCCAGTTACTGGCCAAATAACCCACGGCCTTGCCCAAGGCACTTTGTGATGTGACCTGAGGATGAGTTTTCTCCAGCCAGTTTTTTAACTGGCTGAGCACCGGCAAGCTCTGTTCTTGGCGACCGGCAAAACGCTGTTCATCAGTCATCTCTTTCAACCCACGCTCGATGCCGTATAACTTGTTGATCATTGTCAGCGCCACATCGGCTCGACCGGCTTTGCCCTTGGGCTGCACTTTTTGCGCATCGACAAACTTGCGCCGTACATGGGCCATGCAGGCCAAACGCTCGATACCCGGCTGCGCGCCCAAAGCGTTATAGCCGGCGTAATCATCGGTCATCAGATAGCCGCGATAGTCGGCGAGCAGCCGCAACGGCACCTCCTGCGCTCGGCTGGTGGTGTAGTCAAACAGGATGACTGGGCGCTCCGGTGGGCCACTGGCTTGTACCCACATCCAGGATTGGCTGGTCGGGTCTCGGTCTGGCTCTTTCAGCACCTGCACTCGCGTTTCATCGCAGTGAACAATCGGACTCTCCAGTAACCGATCACGCATCAGATTCAGCAGTGGCTGGAAGTGTTCGCAGCACTGGATCACCCAGCGCGCCAAGTTTACGCGGAATATCGACACCGTGACGAGCGAGGACTTTTTCGAAACGGTGCAGCGGCAGGCCATCGACGTACTTGGTGGTCAGCAGCATCGCCAATACGCTGGGGCTGGCCATGCTTTTTTCGATCAGTTGCGCGGGTTTGTCGGCGGTGACCGGTGCTGTTTCGCAGCCTCGGCAGCCGTAGACCTTGCGGATATGTTTGATCACCCGGATCTGCATCGGCACGATCTCCAGCTGTTCGCTGGTTTCTTCACCGATGGCGTGTTTGCGGCAACCGCAAGCGCAGGTCAGTTCGTGCTCGCAGAGTTCGTGGATGACCTCGATGCGTGGCAAGTCAGCCGACAGTGGCTTGCGTTTGCCACGGCGCTTGGTCGGGGCGACAACTTCTCCGTCAGCTTCAACGGGCGCTGGCGTGTCGATACTTTCGGCTTCATTAAACAGCAGCAGTTGTGGCGTCGCCGGATCAGCGGTCTGCTCTGACTTGCGCCCGAACAGGCGCTGACGAAGTAGCGCATTCTCTTCTTCAAGAAGAACGACTTTCGACTGCATCTGAGCAAGTAATTGCTTGAGCGCAGCCAGGTCATCGGGAAGGTTGTCGGGCATGGAAATCATGGCCCGGATTATACCCAATCAAGCAACGAATCGCGGCGTCAAAACCTGATGCGGACGGTTGCGCCAGAGATCAAAACCGTCGAGCAGCCAGTTCAGTTCCTGAACCGTCAGCACGATGGCTTCGTCGGTGGCATCGGGTGAGGTTTTGAAACGCTCGGACTCCAGGCGCTTGAGCCAAAGGCAGAAGCCATTGCATTGGTAAGTAGGCCGTAGGAGTTTCACCTTCAGCCTCTCGCAGAACCGTACGTGAGCCTCTCAACTCATACGGCTCCCGTTGCCCGGTCGAACCTCATTCCCATAGACATGCCAGTGCACGAACAACGATGGACAGGCCTTCTTCATCCGGTTGAGCCAGTCAGCACTGCGGCGCCTGTGCCCCGCGAGTGGTTTGTACTTCTGACGGGCCCAGCGCTGCAACTTCAAGTCAAAGTGATTGAAGACCTTGCGCATCGCCGTTTTGTAGAAAGCTCCATAGTAGTTCCACCACCCACGAAGCGTGGCGTTGTACTGCTTTGATAACTCCAGAAGGCTGGCCGGTGTTTGCCGCTGGATATTCCAGCTGCGAGTTTGTTGACGCATCCGTTTCAAAGCCTCGTTACTGGCACCGGGCAGGAAGCTGGTAAAACGGCGTCCATGATTGCCCCATGCCACCCGTGGCCGGAAGGTGAATCCCAGAAACGTGAACTGCGTGCTTGGGTAATCTGCTTTACGGTTACTGTCCTTGCAATAAATAATCTTCGACTTGTCCGGGTGCAGGGTCAGCGGACACGCCTCCAGGCGCGCCTTGATTGCCGCCATGACCTCGCATGCCTGCTTTTCACTGCGGCAATGAACCACCGCATCGTCGGCATAGCGTGCAAATGGACAGCCCGGAAACGTCCGTTGTATCCAGGCATCGAATGCATAGTGCATGAACAGATTCATCAACAAAGGACTGACCACCCCACCTTGGGGTGTACCGCTGTCACGCGGTACCTGAATGCCATCAGCCGTTTCAAACGGTGCTTTAAGCCACCGCTCGATGTACAGCACCATCCAGTCTTCCTTCACATGATGCCTAACCGCTTTGAGCAGCAGTTCATGATCGATGTGATCAAAAGCCCCTTTGATATCAAACTCCACCACCCAATTCATATTCCAGCAGCGCCTGCGAGTGATCTCCACCGCTTGTTTGGCTGACTTTCCAGGCCGGTATCCATAAGAGTCCGGATGAAACAGCCTGTCCAGATCAGGTTCTACAAGTAGCTTGACGACTGTCTGAGCCACCCTGTCAGCGACTGTTGGAATACCCAGCTTGCGTTTGCCTCCTGATTGCTTCGCAATTTCCACCTGCCGTACCGCTGGCGGAAAATAGGAGCCCGATGACATCCGGTTCCAAACCCTGTACAGGTTACGTTGCAGCTTCTGCTCGAACTGGGCAATAGACTGTTCATCTATTCCAGCGGCTCCTCGATTGGCTTTCACTCGCTGGAAGGCCTCCCAAACTGTCAGTTTGGAAATGCTGTACGACTTTGCTGCACTCATGCCGCTCCTCCCCGCCGAAGCCGGTTGACGACACAAGCGAGCTGGACAACGCCATCCCTTCGCTCCATTCTCATTACAAGAACTTCATCACTACTACGAATGGCTCCGCCCCTCGACCTTTGCATCGGTATTCTTCCTTGCGGTGGTAACCGCTTGTCATTTCTCTTGGCATCAAAGGCGAGGTTCTCACGTTCCCTATCAAAGCCTGTATCGAGCTCATGCCGCCTATACACCGGCTGCCATCTGGACAGTAGACAGGTATCTTCCAGACTGATCCCGAGGCTACTGGGCGACCTCGGTTTTGACAGCATTTGAATCCTTAACGATGCGTCTTCGGACGGTTTGCTTTCGCTCATCTTCTCAATACGTACCTGACGCCGTTATCGGCGCCTTTTCCAACGGTCGCTCACCACCACGCCTTTTGAACGCAGCAGCACCGGGCGGTTTGAAGCCAGCTCCTGCAAGCAGACTCCGGGAGGCCTACTCCCATCTTTGATAGAGCATCGCTGGCTTACGCCAGCGTTCGTGACACACCCCAATAGAGGATTTTCACCCGATTACGGGGGCGATTCAGAAAGACGAAAAGCACGGGGTCGAATACCGCTACCTTGATATCTAGCTCGACCAGGGCCGCGAGGCCGTCAATGGATTTTCGGAAGTCCACGGGCTTGGGGTATAGGTACACTTTTCGACTTTGGCGTCGGGACGCATCATGACGGACTGGCTCCAGAAAGAAATCGGGAGCACAGCATCGACATCAGGTTTCGGCTTGGAATGTGGGCTTCATGGAGCGCTTACGTTGAATCTATGGATAATGTGAAAACGGTTGATGGGTATGGGCGAGGTGCGCCTGCAATGCGGACTATCCCCCTGAAACAGTGCTATTAGAGGAAAGATTCATAAGTTAAGGACCGGAACGGTCTGTTTTTCGACCGACTCATGGTTTTTTGAACCTCAAGTAGCGAGGGCATGAAAAATCGGTGGCCCTTCAAACCTTCCTTAAGCGTTCAAAAAGAACTATAGAAAAAACCAACTCGCAGCGTCGGCCCAACCTGTCGAATTCCCCCATTTTCATGCAGGGTAACTTTATGACTATATATTTAGTCGCCGCACACAGCCTGTATGTCGCGGCTAGAACCCTGTCGCTCCAGCAATGCCAGCGCGTAAACAATTACGATACATACATGTAAATTTAACTTGTAACCCATGAACAATGACGAAAACAGCTCCAGCAGTTAATCTGCCACCTGCACCTCCAGCAACTAAATGAGATAAAGCGGCCGCAGCCATTTAGATGAAGGATGGTTCGCTCACTGGACGGTATTTAAGGCCGTTTCAAGTCGTTCTATTCGGAATTAGGCTCGCGTTATCGAAACAGCTCCCAGACGCGCCCATGCGATGCATTCGGTAACGCCATGCAATAGTGCCGACCTAATCATATATGCACCTCGCAAGGTCGACATCGGACACTTGGGACAACTTCGATTTATGCACAGTTAAAAATCTCACCGCCGCCCCCTGATCAATGCAGGTCATTTCAAAAAAACCGTGCGTCTTATTAAAAATGACCGTTTCCGGTTGTTGGGCAAACTTTACGAAACGCTCACGTATGAACAGTACTTCGTCTTTCAGAGTGACCACTTTCTGGGGAGTTGCAGCCACATAATGTACCTTTAAATTACCCACTGTTTCTTCCACGCTGAACAGGCCTGGCTGAGCCCATAACCCCCAATCAATGCGAAAAACCAAAGCCATGAACATCACCACCCCCATGGTGATCAGCAGAGGGGGTTTATAACGACGCACCATCGCCTCAGCTGATTTCTTTAGTTCGGTTCGTTGCAATTGATCGTCAAGCGCGGTCGCGTTTTTCTCAACACCCTCTTGCCCCATCAAGCGAATGTCAGCCTCCCATTCAGCGCCATCGCGGTCAAGGTAAACAGCATTAAAACGATAGCCGCGCCGAGGCAGCGTTTGAATGATCATTCGTTGCTCGTCGTCCCTTAATACCTCCCGCAAGAGCGAAATCGCTTGATTAAGGCTATTCTGCCCGACCACTCTGCCCGGCCAGGCAAAAGCAAAAATCTCCTTTCGCGTGACCATGTCGTCTGATCGGTCGATTAACACCTCTAGGATTCGAGAGGAACTGAAGTTGAGCTCGTGGCGAACCACCGCACGGCCATCACTTATTACTAACAACTGCTGACTTGGAAAAAATTGTGCGCCATGATCAACGCCGTGAAGTCGAAACGTTCGTTTGTCTATTGTTATTGTGCGCGCGGCACCCCGCTCGATAGTTTCAATCGTAGTCATTACTACAGTACTCCCCACTTACCTGCGACAGCACATCACCGGGAATGGAACGTGCAATCGATAATCCCCCTGTGAAATCGGACACAACCATAGCAATGTAACTACTCCCTGGGCAGTAGGTGGGCAATAAAAACGTTAATGTTGATATAGCGGAGAACTTGCCAGCTCACATGGCTTAAAGATCGTGCTATTTTTATCTTTATTATAGTCAGCGATTTGGGCGATTCCTTAAGACAAATCTGAAATTGACGCAAGAGGCCCTGAACCCAACGCCGAAAGCAGATCCGCTTGATGAACTGGAGCTCGCTGGGCATAACCGGATGCCTTGATTATTTAGTGTGCGGTTTAAACAGCCGCTTGCGCACAATATTTAATTTTTTCACGGATTCGGGGGAGAGGATTGAGCGTCAGGGGTTAGGTCAATTGGAGGTACCACCCAAAAGCATTCCTGCCCGCGGTTGTCGACATGCATTGCATAAGGGCAGGGACCGGCGCACAGCCCTGGGGAATAAGCATTAAGTCCATGAACGTTTAATGGGGTTGCCGGCAAGCCGATCCGCTCCGGAGCACGACATCAAGCCGCCGGCCAGACGGCGATATGGCAAGGTTGGGAGGTGAGTACACCTGATCACCCTCACCAATGCTCTAGCGCTTTTCGGTCAGCGGGGTTAGGCACGGCCGAAGCTTTGCCAACCCGCAACTGCTCACTCCGACAGGCTGCTGCAGAGGGTGTCGATGGCTTCTATCAGATCTTCATATTGCACGGGTTTGGACAGGTAAAGATCGAAATCGAAACTCCTGGCTTTATGCTGATCATGTTCGAAGCCGTAGCCCGTCAGCGCAATGGCCGGCGTAAACTTGTTTAACCGGGTTTGTCGAACTGACTGGATAAGCGTATGGCCATCCATCTCGGGCATACCAATGTCCGACAGGATGACGTCGTAATGTTCCTCGGTAGCGCTGGCCAATGCCAGCAATGGATCGCTGAACGACTTGACCTGCGCCTCTTCCAATTCAAGCAGCATCCCCATGGCCTCCAAGATCTCCGGGGAGTCATCCACCAGCAGGACTTTCAGGTCTTTGAGACGCCCCTTTTGCTGAGTTCTGGGCTCGTCACCTTCAATTTCCAGCGGTTGAGTGGAGAGCGGCAGGAGCACCGTGAAGGTGCAGCCTAGCCCCAGTCCCGCTGATCGGGCCTTGACCAAGCCACCGTGGGCTTGGACCAACTGCCGCACCAGTGACAGGCCAATGCCGAGGCCATCACGCTGTAGGCTCGGCACCTTGGGCACAGCCTGGTTAAACAGGTCAAACACATGCTCGATATCGCTGTCCGACAAACCGATGCCGTGGTCAATGACGTCCAATTGGGCACTTTCTCCCACTTGGCTAAGCACGATTTTAATCTCGGCATTCGATGAGCTAAACTTCAACGCGTTGTGTAACAGATTCCAGATCACCTGTTCCAGGCGCGTGGAGTCGCCGTCAACGATCATGGGTACGGCGTCCGAAGCGGGAACCTGCAGAGTTAATTCAGCACTCGGATACTCCTCGACAGCCAAGGCGTGTATGTCCCCCAGCATGCTCGCCAGGTCCAGCAGACACGTCTTGAGCTTCAGCTTGCCAGTGCGGATGCGCGCCACATCGAGCAAGTCATCGATGATCCGTGCCTGGCTGACAACCGCTTCACTGATGGTGTTGACCGCCTTGCTCGCCTTGTCGATGTTGCGAATGGCTGGCAGGCGGCGCAAAATTTCCGCGTTGAGCTGGATCAGGTTAAGCGGGTGCTTGAGTTCATGGGACATGACGGCAAAGAACTCATCTTTCATGTGGCTGGTGACCTGGTTTTCCGCAAGCCGTTTACTCTGCTCTTCATGCAGACGCTTGTGGCCGGTCAGGTCGCGGGCGATCTTCACATAGCCCATGACCGCCTCTGCCCGCAGCAAGGTGACCTCACCACTGGCGAAGAAACGACTGCCATCCTTGCGCACATGCCAGCGCTCATCTTCGCCACGCCCGTGCTCGCGGGCTTGGCGCAATTCGCTTTGCGGGATGCCTGCGCTGCGGTCCTCGGGGGAAAAGATCAACTCGTAGTAGGCGCCGATCACTTCCGCGCTGCTGTAGCCGAATATCAGCTCGGCACCGGTATTCCAGTCAGTGATCAGGCCTTGCACGTCGAGGATGATAATGGCGAAGTCATGGGTGCTTTCCGCCACCAGGCGCATGCGCTCCTGGCCTGCCCGCAGGTCATCCTCGGCTTCACGGCGTTTGGTGATGTCGATGAAGGTCAGTACAGTGCCATCGATGTGATTCTCGCTGGAGCGGTAAGGCAATAGCCGGGCGATGTACCACCGACGGTCGCTGCTACTGACTTCGCGCTCCATCATGCTTAGAGATTCAAACACCAAGGTGGCATCGTCGGCCAGTTGCGGGTAGTTCAACCGGTGGGTGATGTCCAACAGCGAACGACCAGTGTCCACCGGTAGCATGCTGAAAATGTCCGTAGCCCGGGGGGTGAACCAGCGGATGTGCATGTTACGGTCGACGAATACCGTGGCGATATCAGTTGAGGCGATCAAATTGGCCAGGTAGTCATTGATCTTGTCGGTTTCCTCGACCTTAGTCTTGAGCTCGTAGTTGACCGTCAACAACTCTTCGTTGATCGATTGCAGCTCCTCCTTGCTGGTCTCCAGCTCTTCGGTGGCCGAACGCAGTTCCTCGTTGACAGCCTGCATTTCCTCATTGGAAGCCTTGAGCTCCTCACTGGACGCTTCCGACTGCTCGATGATTTCCTGCAAATCCATCTTGGTGCGCTGCAATTCGTTTTCCAGGCTATTGAGCACCTGGTTCTCAGTCTGCTGGTTCAACTCGTTAAGCGCGATGCTGGGGTCGAAATGCGACACCTCGAACACGAGCAGGCACACCTCCTGCTCGGTGGCCTGGTCCTTGTACGGCTGGGCCATGATGTCCACCAGGTAATCGCCCGAAGGATCCTGCACCCGCACCTTCCTGGACATGATCACCTTGCCACTCTGTTGCGCCTGAAACAACGTCGTGCGCAGTTCCAAGCGCAGTGGTGGCATGACCAATACCAGCAAGTTGCGGCTCATTTCGCCCGCCACGTAGCGCAGAAAGCGGCCTGCACCTTCGCTCATGTGCAGGATGTTGGCATTGGCGTCTACAATCAGGCTCGGCGGCAAGCGATGCTCAAGCGCCCGCTGATGGATATCGGCATACGCGACCTTACGCTGCACGGGCAACATCGGTGGCGGAATCGCCAAATTAAACGAGGTGACACCGCCCCGAGGCATGGTCGGTGCGCGCCGGATAGCAACGCCTCCGGCCTTGGCGCGAAAAATTCGGTTGCGCTTGTCCACCGGGGTAAACAGATCAGGACATGCATCGGCGGACTCGGAGGAGCCCATGAACAGGTAACCGCCGGGACGCAGGGCAAAATGGAACATCTGCAGGATTTCCCGCTGGATGTCGCGCTCGAGATAGATCAACAGGTTGCGACAGACGATCAGGTCGATCTGGGAAAAGGGTGGATCTGACAACAGGCTATGCTTGGCAAACAGAATCTTTTCGCGAATCTCCTTGCGCACCTTGAAATGCTGAGCGTTTTTAACGAAGTACTGACGCACTCGAGTCGGCGGTACATCGGTGAGAATCGCCTCCGAGTATTGCCCGACGCGCCCAAAAGCGATGGCCCGCTCGTCGATGTCAGTGGCAAATACCTGCAGCTTGACGGGGTTGGTTTCTAGCTTCTGATGCTCGGTGCAAAGGATGGCCAGGCTGTACGCTTCTTCGCCCGTGGAACAGCCGGCAGACCAGATGCGCACTTCGTCAGGCTTGGGCTTTTCAAGGCCGCTGCTCATCAAGGCTGACAGTACATGGCGCTCCAATGCCTCGAACGCCTCACGGTCGCGAAAAAAGTTGGTGACGCCGATCAGCATATCGCTGAGCAGGTCATTGGCCTCTTCCGGGTGGTTTTCGAGATAAGTGAAGTAGGCCGGCAGATCCGACTGCGCCGTTACTTGTAGACGGCGCTCGATGCGCCTGAGTACCGTGGCGCGTTTGTAATGTTTGAAATCATGTCCGGTGCGGTTGCGCAGCAGCAACAGAATATCTTGTAGGATCTGTTCGGTAGCTGCACGCTCCCGCTCCGGCGTATTGGTCGGTAGCTGCATATCGTGAGGGGCCGGCAGCTGGATGGACTGCGAATTGCGCCACAACTCCATCAGCTTCTGGGGAATCTCGGCGACCGGCAGTACAACATCCACCAAACCCGTCTCGATAGCTGCTTGGGGCATGCCGTCGAATTCGGCATCCGAAGGCGCCTGCACGATCGTGACCCCGCCCTGCTCCTTGATCCGCGACAGGCCCACGGCGCCATCACTGCCGGTGCCTGACAGCACGATGCAAATGGCGTACTCCTTGTGCACATCAGCCAGATCGCGAAAAAACAGGTCGATCGCGATGTGATGGCCCGGCGGCCGGTTGCCCGTGCAGACTTGCAAATGGCCGTCGTTCATGGACAACTGACTGGCAGGCGAAATGACGTATACGTTATTGGGTTCTATGGCGCAGGTGTCGATTACCTGCTGCACCCGCATCGAGGTGGCGTCCTGGAGGATGTGGTCGGCCACACTTTCGTGGTTCGGCGAAAGATGCAGGACAATAACAAAGGCCATGCCACTGTCGCTGGGCATCTGCGCGAAAAAGGTTTTGAGCGCGCCAAACCCTCCCGCCGAGGCACCAATTCCCACCACCGGGAACGCAAGATGACTGGGCGTGAGTCCTTCTCGCTGAGGAAGGGAAGAATCGTGTGTCGGAGTCGATTTCATTGCTGATTCTCATAAGCCATTGGCCCGTGCGACGCTCCTGAGAGCTGGCCTTGAGTTTAGGTCGTAGCCTCCAGCCGCGCCCCGCGCTACGCAGTCAGGCCTGGGCCTACGACATGCGCTCTTTGTCGGTACGCCACAATGCTCGGATTCTCGAGTGCTTGGCACTGAAGCTCGGCTATGATCAGACCATGAACCCATCATCGATTCGCCGCAATTGGCAAAGCGTTTGCCCATTCAACTCGACTCGCTTAAACATGAGTCGGGTGTTATATGCTGTTTGCGCGCGTGGTTCGGGCGACGCAGGGCACCTGCTCTTGTCAATCGCGCTCATGAGCGGCCGTGCAAGTTTAAACGAGAATGCGGAGCAAAGCGCTCAGCCCCTTGGCCAACGGCATAACCGGCAGTGTGCGATAAAGCCGATCAGCTATCCACCATTATCACGCAGCGGCGTTCGCCCGACAGGGAGGCAAGCAAGAGGGACTGATCAGGCTTCCCGTTGACGTGACACGCTGATGGATTAAATTTGTGATGAACCAGAAGGAACTGAGCTTGCCTATCAATGACCATGAACGCCCCTATGACGCCCCGGCACCGGAGTGCGAAGCGTCGCCGGGCATAAAGAATATCGACGCGTTGGAGCGAGCTAACGAGCCGCAGCCCCTTGGCAAGGCAGAATCGGCCGCCGCCCTCCATCGGTTCAATGCGCCGGGCGGCGCGCGCCCCCCCCCTCCCCCGATTGATGGTTCCCGGGAGACAGCGCAGTATCCCGAACAGCACGTACTTTCCTGCTTCGACCTTCATCAGCGCGCACTCAAAAGTGCTACCGCGCCTAGCTTGATCGTGGACGCCGCTCACAACATCCTGCACCTGAGTGAAGATGCGGGACGCTTTCTGCGCCATGTTGGCGGCGAGCTATCATGCAGCGTGCTCAAGCTCATTCAACCCGAGATGCGTCTGGAAATGTGCATTGCCTTATTTCGCGCCCAACAAAGCGGCGCGGTGATCAAGGCCCGGCCGGTGAGGTTCATCCGCAAGAATCGGCAGTCTTTGGTTCAGCTGGCGGCCCACCCGTACCAACATAGTGGATCAGCATACACCCTGGTGATGTTCGAAGAAGTCGATGTAGTACCCGCTGAAATCCACAGCAAGCCGATCTTACCGGAAGCGCAAGGCAAAACACTCAACCTGCTTGAGCGAGAACTGCAACAAACCAAGCTTTGCCTGCAAACGGCGATCGAGCAATTTGAACTCGCCCAGAAAAAGATGCTGTCAGACAACCAGCAATTACAGGAAATTAACGCCGAACTTCGATTAACCAATGAAGTGTCTGCGCTCGAAACAATCGAGCTGACCTCAATCAACTCCGCTCTGCTGCAGGCCAACGAGGCACTGGCAAGGAAAGTGGAGGCTGGTGAAAAAATCAACGCGCATTTGGCACGTTCGACGGCTGCAGTCGACATCGCCACGGTATTCCTTGATTGCCACCGGCATATTCAATGGTTCACGCCGCGCACCCAAGACATTTTCAACATTTTGCCGGAGGATGTCGGACGCTCGATTCTGGACATCACCCATTGCCTGAACTACGACAATCTGGCGCAAGATACCGCACGGGCGATTGAATCCCTGAAAGGATTCGCGTGCGAGGTGAGCAATACCCACGGTCAACATTACATTGCACGCTTCACGCCTTTGCATCCCAACGAACATCAGGGAGGGGGCGCTGTTCTGACTTTCGTTGAAATGCCCCGACTGCGTGCACACCCACTTCAACGTTACGAAGAGAACCCGCCCCTGCACTCAATCACTCGCGGCGAAGCCTGCGCCCGACAGCGACCTGATGAGCCGCGGTGCAATAACTCGAACCAGGGCGAAAACGGTCGTCTGAGTGAGCAGAACTTGACACGTCATGGCATTGACCTTGCCCGCATGCTGGCCGACCTCCAACAGCGGATGGCCGCCCGATGTTGCGAGATTCACCTCAGCCTGCAACTCCCCGACCCTGGTCAACAACCGATGATGATTGACGGCGACCCGGATGACGTGGAGTGGATCATCCTCAGCATGATAGACAGCGCCCTCAGGGTGATACCAAGCGGAAAACTACGCTTGATCGTCAATTACGACGCGGCAATGGTTGAACTCAACGTCCAGGAAAATGCCCTCGTGATGAGCGCCGATACCGCGCAGGGAACACTCGACCCCGGCCCTGGGACTATTCAGGGTGCAGGACCGGTGATCCTGTCGCGCACTCGGGATTGGCTCCTAATCCCTGGTGGCAGCCTCAAGGGGACGGCCAAGGGTTCAGCTGTCTTCAGCGTGCGCCTACCGTTGGCTGAAGCCCAGGAGCCCTGTGGGACACACACACGTTCAACCGAACATGTCGGGCGGCTCGCAGGCATATCCATATTTCTGGTAGAGGACTCGCCTGAGGTGTTGGAGGCGCTTAAACTATTACTGGAAGCCGAAGATGCTCAAGTCATCGCTTACACTGAGCCCTTGGTAGCACTTAAAGCGGCTCAACGCTGCAGTTTCGACGTGATTATCTGTGATTTAAAAATGCCCCACATGAGTGGTTTTGATTTAATGCGTGCCTTACGTGGGCTGCCTCATGCTCAACGAATCCCGGCCATCGCCTTGAGCAGTTACGGCGCGGAGACCGACGTCGAAAATTCCCTTCTCTCGGGCTTCGATCGACACATCCATAAACCCTTTTCCCATTTTGACGCGTTAATAGATACGATCGAAACTTTAAGGCGAACTCAACTGCATTAAACACGGCAGGGAACGCGATCACCCTGTCATTTTTATGGCAATCTATGCACCCAAGGGTGATCAAAAAAAACCTGACGTAAAGGCGGACGAGATCAGTACCGGCAATTGCTTAACTTGGCAACGTTGCATCCCGATGTAAGTCTCGTCGTAAATGCTGCTTGGCGGCCCAATCGACTGGTCAGTGGGTTGCTTATTTTGCGAGCCGCCCCCCCCTGGAAGGCGCGTATCAGCGCTCTAAATAATATCGCATTTTAAATAACTCATTGGCGTTGCGCAGTCCTAACTTTTTCAGCGCCGCTTGTTTCTGAGCACTGATGGTCTTGATACTTCTCGAAAATTTATCCGCGATTTCGGTGACGGACATACCCTCGAGGTAGCAGCGTAATACTTCAAGCTCTCGACACGTCAAATTCGAACTCACTTGGGAAAACCCCAACCCCTCATATTCCACATCGTCGTGTTGTTCGTGAGAAGAAACGGCTTGGGTGTAAAGCAAATTACTCATGCCCTTGGATAGATACTTCTTACCCGCCACCACTCGCCGCACAGCAGTGATCAACTGCTGCGGCTCAACCTCTTTGCCAATAAAACCGTCCGCACCGCACCGCAGGATCATCGTAACAGAGGCAAAATCATGCACCGCCGATACCACCAACAAACGCACATGGGGAAATCGAACTTTTAACCCCCGCAGCAGGCTTAGGCCATCGACGTCATCGGGCGCCAGGGAAAAATCCAACAACACAATGTCGACCTCCTGATCATGCAAGGCCGTTATCAATAAACTGCTCTTACCAAAACGCCCTATCACGTCAAAGTCAGGCTCACGACTCAAGCACACTTCCAGGCCAAGCAGGATAATTGGATGATCGTCCAGTAGCATAATCCTGATCGGTTTTCGTCCTTGCATTACGTCCTCACAGATATGACTGTCGCGAATACGACCCGAAATAGCATGAATGAATCAGTGATAGGCCCTTGGCTGGGCCGCACCGTACACTGGTGAGTCATTAGCCCTTCATCAGGAAGATTATGGATTTTTCTTTGAAAACCAAGAGCGTGGATTTATGGCGCCCCCCATCTGTGACCGTTACCGGGGTCTGAAGGCAAGATAAAAACCACATATCGCCTTAGGAGTTATCTGAAAATTTTGGCAATCTCACTCACCCGTGAAACGACTCTGGCTTTGAGCGAGTTTGCCATGCCCCGGGGTAAATTAGGAGCCTGAAAAATTGCGAGCAAGTTTCTAGAACCTAACGATGAGTCTGTGTATACAACGGAATCGATGAACGCCTAATTGGAAGGACTGTGGGCACTGCTGCGTCTTATCCACATCTCTGGGTTCGCATGCCAGGAGTGGAGCGATGAAGGCCAAGCCGACACCGCGGCCTTTGGCAGCCTGTAAGGTTGCCCCCTCGACATCGTGCTACCACCATTTGTCGTGCTTACATCACCGCAAACCACTGCAACACGAACGTCTTCCATGGCGCTGAAATTATCCGCGACAGCCGGTGCAAACCGGTCTGACGAACAGCTGTGACCGCGAAGAGCTTCGAAGGCGTCAAGTACGAGACTGGGCGCAGGCCGCTGTAGCTCAGGTGCAGGATAACTGCGCCCCCCACTGCTGTCGGCTGTTAAGCAATACGGCACCAATGGGGAAGCCTTCAATAGCTATGCCATCGTGATCAGAAACGGTACGTAACCCCCAAGCCGAAACCGTTGGCATGGTTGGCGAACTTAGCGTTGTAGGACTGGCCCAAGGCATTGCTGCGATCGACTTTGACGGACTCTTCCTTGAGATAGGCGTAAGCCGCGTCGACGGTCATGTTCGCCAGCACGTCGTAGCTGGCACCGAGACTGAAAATGGTCCGATCACCGGTTGGCATCCGCGGCGAACGGTCGGTGTTGTTGGTGGGCGCCTGGTCGAGGGTCACGCCGGCGCGCAGCACCCATTGCTTGTTGACCCGATAAGAAGTCCCCACCGCGTAGGCCCAGGTGTCGTGCCAGTTCTGTTCTTCCTGGATGGTCCCCAACAGCTGCGGAGCGAATGCGCCGCCCGAGGCCGCAACCCCTGCGTTATTGACCGTGATGTCCTTCAGACGGCTCCAGCGCGTCCAGGTCGCTCCTGCGTAGAGCTTCCAGGCATCATTGAGGTCTTGCGTCACCGACAGGTCCCAAGACTCAGGCGTGTCGATTTTCAGCGAGGCGTCATAGCGACCACTGTTGAGCACTGCAGCCGGTACGTTGGTGCCTTTGCTGACTTCGGTATGGCCATCGAGCTTGTACTTCACGGACGAATGATAGGTCAGGCCCACTCGCGTGGTGTCGGTCGCCTGAACCAGCAGACCGGCGTTGAAACCGAGCGCCGTATCACTGCCCTCGATCTTGATGTGGTTGGAACCGGTGCCGGCGATGGGCAGGTTGATATCCGACTCCAAGGTGCCCGTAATGCGGTTGATGGTCGGACCAAAACCGATGGACACCTTATCGTTGAAGGCGTAACTGACGGTCGGCTGGAAGGTGACGACCTTCACGGCACTCTTGCTGCCAAAGGCTTTACCCTGGAAGCCCTTTTCATAATCAGCCACTAGGCCGAAGGGGGCATAGACGCCAAAACCGACCGCCCACTGTTCGTCGAGCTTGTTGGTGTAAAAACCAAACGGTATCGCCGTCAGGGGCACCATGTCGCCCCTGTTGGTGCCGCTGGAGCGGCCACTGACTTGGCTGATGTGGGTCGAGGCATCCAGAAGCGCAACCCCGCCGGTGATTTGCTGGCCGTCCAGGCGCGCCATCCCGGCCGGGTTACCATACACTGTACTGGCGTCCTCGGCGGAGGACGAGCGCCCTGCAAAGCCGACCCCCATCCCGCTGATGCTTTGTTCGTTAAGGGCGAAACCGCTGGCAAACAGTTGAGCGGAAGCCGTGGCAACAGCCAGCGCCAGCGTTGCCTTGATTATTGTTTTTCCCGTGCGCATTAACATCCCCATCTGTAGTGAAGTTCAAGATACTGCTCCAGAGGGGGAACCTAACAAAAACTTGGGTTTTGACCGTATGAATAAAGGTGAAAACTGCATCCTGATATACAAATAAACATAATCATCAGGCGGCTATAACAATCTCCGTTACAGGATATTTGTAACGCCACGACGGCGCTTGACAGCCTCGTCAAACAACACTAAACCACCCTCCGGTCTTGCACGAGAAAGCCCACTGTCGACCCTGCCCTTTTCGAGCCGTGCATTTAGACAAAAGGCGCATAGACTCCAGCAGAGTGATGGAATTCAAATCACCCAGACGCCAAGTGCCCGGCACCGACTGGTCATTGACCCCACCGCGGGCTAACCGATAAGTCATTTGCCTTGACCGGCTTCAGGTGCTGCAGAGACCTAGACAAAGCGTTTCGCCCCGCCAATTCGTCAAGGCCTTCACACTCGTCGAGCTGTTTATCGATGTTTTTTTCGAGTGGCTACCAAATGCCGCGGCATGCCCAAGACTTACGTCACACCGTACGGGGCCTGCATCCGCCGTCACCGCTAACCACCTCCAGCCACCCCTGGCTCGGACATCACGCTTCATGCCTGTCCGACCCTGCACCCTGAGACTGACTGAAGCTGGGCGGGCAAGGATCAGCAGATCCCTCCGACGAGCCTGTCTACGTGCCGGGCGAGCAGGATACAGGCCTCGGTGTGCGCCCGTATGGCGGCCTGGTAGGCGCGCCGAAACGGCCGCCCTTTTATCGCATTGACGAGCGCGAGCCGCGCCTCGCGGGTGGTGAGAACCGCGGCGAGGTAGGGCCGCAAGAGTTGGGCCTCGAGCATCAGGGGCACCGCTGTTACCGTCACCACCTGCACCGCTCATTTGCGATGCGGTAACGCCATTCCAAGCGCACGCAGTACCAATGGCGCCCGGCGTGTATCTTGTTCAGGTACTCGATTGCGACCCTTCAGCTCGACAACAGGCAGGGTGTACGCAAAAGCGCTAGCGCTCAAGGCCCCTTGCCCGAAAAAGGCAAATAAACACGCCAAAGGGATACGCCCGTACAAGAACCGTGCACGCGTGACGGAGCCTGACGATGAACCATCAGAAGGTAACTTTTTGAATGGCGCAGCGTGCGGGCCGCGGCGGTGATCAGCGGCAATGTCATTACGATTTACAGCCATATAATTGAATTCCTGTGAACGAGCGTGGCGCGGATTTTTCGCGCGCAGTGTCCTTCAAGCGACGCAATAGTCTTGAGTTCACCAGATTTCAACCGCCATATCGCCGTCATTTTTTGCCGTGGATTATTCTTGGCCTCTGCGTCTTTCGCCTCACGTGCATTGCGCATAAAGAGGTTTTATAACAATGCAACTCAACACATTGCGCGGCGAGGGATGAGCTGATGGATACCTATAGTCACTTGATACGGGCCACCTGTTTTGCCAGTTTTGCCAGTTTTGCTGTTGGCGAACTTCGCCATGCCAAAGGTGGAGAAAGCGGTAAGCGATCACTGGGTGACGATTTTTGACCGCGCCTATTACTCGGCTGCCCTCTTGCTCGACTGGCAGCACCGTGAAGCCGAACGGCACTGCCTCATGCGGGCATGCAAACCGCTTAAGTGCGAGGTGATAGAAGTGTTGGGCACCGGTGAATGGCTTGTGCGACTGACTGTTTGCAGAGATGCACTCAAACAATGTCCTGACCTCCCTAACCATTGCCAGGCACGACTGCTTGAGTACGCGATAGACGACAAAACCCGCCGCTATCTCACCTCGTTGATCGATGCCGAACGTTACCTGCCAATCAGAGGGCAGGGCACTACAACGAACGCTGGGAAATCGAATTGGGTTACCCCGAGATCAAGAAAAACCTGCTCCAAGGAGAGCAATTACGCAATAAACAACCTGATCTGGGGCGTCCAGAAACTCTGCTGGCCTACCACCTGAACCGTCAGGAAATGCGCTTGAGAGCTGAAGATATGAAGGTGGTGCCACAACGCCTGAGTTTTCTCTGGTTGGCTCAAGCTGTGAGCAATGCGCTGCGCTTCTGCCCGCTGGAAACGCCCGGCACGAACCCTAAACGTTTGGCAGTACTAAGAATTCAGGCTCAGCACTTCATGCTGCCAGCGGACGACAGCGAAGTTACCCATGAGTGGTCAAGCCAGACCAGTCAAATATCCCAAAAAGAGGGCTGGAAGGCTTAACTGACTGGCAGTAGGGCTAGCCCGACCGCCTGGGCCATGGGAACGCCCTCATGCCAGTGAGCGGCACTGGAATATCTTGTGACGAATCTCCCGAATAAATAAAACGCCGATGGTACATCGATCACTAAAATCCCCTGAGTGTGGGCTCAACAGTCAAGGAGAATCCCGTCCATGGAAGCGCTTTCAAAATCCCTTATCCTCACGACGCTCGCGCTGCTACTGGGAGCGTGCAGTGCAAACGGTCTCAACAACGCCCACAGTCAACTTCAAACGGTCGACCTGCTGGGGCCAGAACACCTCCGTGTGCAGGCCCAGCAGGTGACAAAGGTCAACGTGGGCTCGGTCAATGTCTATTCCGTCTCGATGTTTTTGTACGCCGATGAAACGCCACAAAACTATTTCTCGTTTACCCTCGACCGCGCCGACGTAAAAGAGGGCTACTCGACCCAGGATGTTTTCGAGGGTGATCGCAAAAGCAAAGCCATCGATGCCAACTGGAACGGGCGCTTCTACTCGGAGTCAAGGCGGTTTTCGACTCATGCACACCTCACCATCACCTCGCTGACTGCACAGGAAGCGGTGGTCGAGGTTTCGGCTCGCCTGGTGCATCCGCAGACGGGCGATTTCATTTACTTACCGCCCCTCATCCTGAACATTCGAGGTGATGACCTGGCGGTGATGACCGAGAAAATCTGACATTGCAGCCCCGCCAGCGCAGCCGATCTCAGCCACGCGCTACTCTTGCCCTGCCCCGTCAGATAGGTTTTTTCGTGCATTTGCAGTGTTTTTAACGCGCCAGAAAATTTGGCAGGGTGCCACTATTGAACGGCGCCTTCGTTTTGGCAAAACTGCCCGCCTCGCCTCTCAGGATGGGGGCGCCATAGAATAAAACAGAGAATGCAACATGGAACGTTTTCTAAAAGACCCCATTATCTTGGGCCATATTTGCCTGCTGGCGGCCTGCACCGATATCGACAGCCCGCTCAACCAGAGAGTTGATCACCCCCTGGACAGCACTGGGCTGAATGAATCGCAAGCCCACCCCATCAGCGTGAAGCGGGTGGTTACCGGGGTGAACACCGCAGGTCAGCCCACGATCTCGATCCTGGTCGGCTCAAGCCATCGAAACATGTTTGATAGCACGTTGCTGCGATTGCACATCCAAGGCGGCTATAGCGTGCCAAGCCTGAGCTACCGCCATCCGGAAATTGAGCTGATGGCCCGTCGCAACGGTAATCTGTTCACCCAATCCACGGACGTCTCCACAACGGTCACGCTGACCATCCATTCCCTGACCCCGCGCCATTCTCAGCTTCTCCGGACTGCTGGTGAACACGGCAACGGGTAGCTTTGTCCGATTGCCCCCTTCCATGGTCACCGTGACGGGAACGGACCTCAAGCAACTGCTGGCCACTCACTGATCCACCACGGGGATAAAGCGCAGCGTATTAGAACGGCCAAAATCCCGTAGCAGGGCGCCGGCTCGATGGCGACATAACAGACGCGCTTTAGCTCCCCAGCGTTAACCCACTGATTCAGCCCTTCGGGCACCGTTTTCAAGGATGAACACGTCAACAACCCAGGATTAGGATCTGCACATGGATACACCATCGCCATTTTCGTTCGAGGACATCTTGAGGGTTTGCACCATGCTTGACGGCATCACTCACCGAGGACATGAGCATCTGGAGCGGGGTCAGGCCGCTATTTTGAGCCCGGATGAAAGAGCGCGTATTGTGCTTGCACTCGAACTGCTCAATCGCTCTGTCTTTGAGTTGAGCTCACTGATTCTGAAATCCAACGATGAAGCCATCCATCAGCCTCAGCGACCGTTTCTCTACCTGGTATGACCTGTGGCTCTAGCTGCCGACGCCGAACGCCACCCGCTCAGGTATTGCACGGGCAAAACGGCGCCGGGTCGACCCAGGCCCCCGACAGCAGCGACGACGCGCGATGGGGCGGCTGCGTCTCAATGCTTAAGAGACGAGCTGCACCCTTGTGCTCATCGCTGCCGATCTCATCTCGGTCAACCTGGAAAAAGCCTGGCGCCCGGCACGTCTTCGCACGCTGTCGATCACCGACTTCGGCGATCGGCCCCAGAGGCTGGCTGATCGTCAATCCATGCCGTGGGCAACACTGTTGCGGGTGGTTAATGTTTCTCTCTAAACTTGCGGCGCTTTTGACATTAAGCTGTTGCCTTTCGACAGACCCACACACCAGATAGAAACACAGCTTTAGGTGATCGGACGGGCTGAGCGCCAGGAGCAGATCATGTACATCCTTATCCCATTCATCCCCGTCAGCATGCTCGCCGTGCTACTGACAAGCTGTACGAGTAATACCCCTCACGTTCAGCCTCAAGTCCAAGTGGACACTGGCATGGAGGTTCGAGATATTCGGATCAGGGCCGATCAGGTCACTTTGGTGCGTACGGCGTCGGTGGGAGATGAGGCCATCTCAGTCATTCTGTACTCCCACCTGGATCCGCAAAACACCTTCTCATTCATCTGGGATCGCGTGCACACGAAAGCGGGCTATTCGGTAGATGATTACAAAGATCAGGATAAAAGGTTCACCGCCCTCGCCGACTGGAACGGCCGGCATTACAGCGAATCCACTCAGTTCCCAACCTATGCGCACTTCGTCATAAAATCCCTGACGGAGCAAGAAACGCTGATTGAGGTGTCGGCTCGCCTGGTGGAACCTGACTCAGGCGACTTCATCAATTTACCTCTTACCCTGTTAAGGATTCAGGGAGCGCAACTGAGAGGCCTCACCGGCAAACCCAGAGTCATCTCGAAAACGTTCGTGCGCGCTCGAGGCTAACTGGCTGAGGGGTTGTCGCCAAGGCACAAGTGTTGAGCGACTGTCCATGCGTCATCGATCACCACGTCAGGTATCACCTGCAGGAGCTCGGTGGCGCAATGCAGTTGAGGCCGGGCGGGCGCTCCCCGACGCCTGAACGGGGCCAGTCGCCTAATGGTGATCAAGGGCCCTATGCATCACAAAACACGCGTCGCTCAACTTTCGATACAACACCAAGGCACGGTTGCTGCTTGGTTTCTAAAATCACAGCTACGCTGTCTAGAATCCGATTTCAAGGACGAAACGCTAACGAGATTCAGGATGAGGATGCACATGGATACGCAAAAAACCTTTCCGCTGGAGGACATTTTGCATGTTTGCGCAACGCTTAACGGCATCACTCGACGCGGGCATAAAAATCTGCAACTGGGCCTGCCTGCCATTGCCAACGTGGACGAACAGACTCGTATCGTGCACGCACTCGAACTTCTGCATTGCTCTGTCGTTGAGTTGTGTTTGCTCATTCAGGAGACCGACGATAGAGCTCAGCGAGCCTTTTTGTGTGCTTGGTGTAACCGCCAATTCTTGCGGCCAGCCTGATTAAATGCTGGGATGTTGCACGAATAGACTGCCATTCGCTCAAGTAGTGCTGCTATCAGATCGACCTGTATAGCATCGCCTCAGATTTGATCACGAAGGCAGAAATGCGCTCACCAAAGCCCCGACCACACCTGATTGGGTGCTTTGGCCACATGCATCGTCGGTGCCGCATGCCGTCTGGGTCGCTGGCTACGGCCCCGATGATGTTGCTGGCCAGCTGCACGCAGGATGCGATAAAACGTCGCTTCCGACGCCAGATAACGCCCCTCGTCAGCCAGCCTCTGCACGATCTGACTCGGCGGCAAATGGGCATACGCAGGGCTGTTACACAGGGTCACGATCGCTTGTCGCTCGATCTCGCTCAACGCATTACGCGGCGTGGGCCGCACGGTGGTTGTGCGGGCATCGGCTTGAACATCCTCACTCTGCGTCCATCGCTGCAAGGTTCTGAGCGACAGCCCCAACTCTTGGCACGCTCTGATTTTTCGAGCACCGGCCACGATGGCTTCGATCAACCAAGCCACCAACAACTGCCGTTCCGGCAAAGAGGTCAGGTGTCCTCGTTGTCGATCCCCCAGTAATCGTTGAGCTTTTTTCGCAGCACCAACAACGCGGCGGTCTCGGCCAGCGTCTTGTCTTTACGCAGCAGTTCGCGCTCAAGTTGCTGAATACGTTTCTTGTCCTTGCGAGACTGTTCGCGGTCGACCTTTTGTTGGTTCTGAACACTCTGCTGCCCCGTGATACAGGCTTGGCGCCAGGCGCTGACGTGTTCGGGGTACAGACCTTTTCGTCGGCAGTACTCACCCAGTTCGAGCTGCGACAGACCGGCGGTTTCAAGGACGACAGCGAACCGGGCTTCAGCAGACCAGTTCTCGGGGAGTGGCTTGTCTTCAGGCACGGCGCTTCCTTCAGAACTGGCCTTCTTGCGCCAGTTGGACAAAGACATTTCGCTAACCCCTTCACGCCGGGAAACCTCGGCCATTGTCAGGCTCAGCGGGGGAAGCAGCATCTTAAATAATGCGGCTTTGCGTTCAGGTGAATAGTACGGCACGACCAGTCTCTTTCGTCGAACTCGGCGCATGAGTGATCGTCGCATCGACCACTGTGCCTTGACGCAACAGCAGGTCACGGTCGCCCAGATAGCCGTTGATGATCTGCAAAATCCCGACCGCAAACTCGTGATTTTCCAGCAGACGCCGGAAGTTGAGAATCGTGGGCTCATCGGGAATCCGATCCAGATGCAGCCCGGAAAACTGGCGTAGGATCGTCGTTTCGTAGAGCGCTTCCTCCATCGCCGGATCGCTGTTACCGAACCAGTTTTGCATCAGGTGAACCCGCAACATCGCCATCAATGGATAGGCCGGACGATCACCTTCACCCTTTGGGTAATACGGCTCGATCAAAGCAATCAGCCCCTTCCAGGGCACCACCTGATCCATCTCGATCAAGAAGCGCTCGCGGCGGGTCTGCTTACGCTTGCCAGCATACTCGGCATTGGCGAAGGACATCTATTTCATCTTAGCTCAACCGTTCTGTTCATCTGAGGTGAGTATTTCACCAAATGCCAAGCCGGCACGACCAAAAATCGATTCCTGACGGTAAAGTGGAAGATGATCAGCGAACTTCGCGATCATGACGTGCGCAAGTAACCCAGCGGTCGGGATGCCCTTGTCGATGACCTGCGCCGGTACGGGTGCCTGGATCAGCGTTTCGCAGTCGTCGCAAACCCACTTGCCACGAACGTGGCGTTCAACCGTAAATACGCCGGGCGTGTAGTCCAGCTTTTCGCTGACATCTTCACCGATGCGCTTGAGTGCGCAGCCGCATGGGCAGTGGGTGTTGTCCGGTTCGTGATGAATCAACGTGCGTGGGAATTCTGCCGGCAATGCAGTGCGCTTGGGCTTTTGCTTTTTCTCGGTCGCCGCTGGCGCTATTTGCAAGCTTTGAAAGCTCGGCCTCAATCGCCGCGATATCGGTATCGATCAGGTCATCAAGCAGGCTGGCCTGCTCAGGATTCATCTGCTCGCTGCGCTTGGCAAATTTCAAACGCTTGAGTTGTGCGATCTCGTGGGTCAGCTTCTCGATCACCGTTTGATCGCGGTTGATCTTCTTACCCATTGTTTCGACCGTCTTGCCCATGGTCTCGACTTGCGACAGCAACTGCGCAGCGAATGTACGCAGTTGGTCGGGATTCATTTGATCGAGATTGGGCGAGGAAGTCATGCCGTGGATTTTACCAAAGCAGACCGCTTGCGACAGCAAGCCATGACGCAATTTACAGCTTTTAAAGCAGTGTGATTGCCCCGCCGGCTCCAACGCGTTGCCAAGGTAGGCCGAGCACCAAGGCCTGAAGTTGCTCGGTATCCAGCGGCATTTCGCTGCCTTGTCGAATGCCTGGCCAGTGAAACTTGCCTTGGTTCAAGCGACGTGCAGCCAGCCAAACGCCAATCCCATCGTGTACCAGCACTTTCATGCGATTGGCGCGGCGATTGGCAAACAGATAGGCGCAGTGCGGCTTCGCCGCACCGAAGACCGCAATCACCCTGGCCAGCGCAGTTTCAGTGCCGGCACGCATGTCCATGGGTTCGGTGGCGAGCCAGATAGCATCAATGCGGATCATGGCGTGAGCCCACGGACAAAGCGGGCGCAGCCTTCAGGATCGGAAGTTGGCCATTTCACTGTGAACATTTGCTCGCCAAGCGACAGCTCAATAATGGCCACCGCTTCCGTCTGCCGTTTGGGCGCGGGTCTCAATGGAACGAAAGCCGGCAACGCCGCTGGCGATTGATCTCGGTAAAGCGGCAGCCACTTGCGGATCACGTTGGCGTTGATGCCGTGGCTGATGGCAACGCTGGATAGAGTTGCGCCCGGTTGCAGGCATTCCTGAACAACCTGGGCCTTGAAAGGTTTTGGATAAGAGCTTCGTTGGCGCATGGAAATCCTGACGTTAAGGGCGATCGCGTCCGCTTAAAAATACGCGGACACGATCGCCCTTAATGCTGGAGTTCGGAAGGTGACTTGGCCGGACGCTTACGAGTGTCTGAATAAATAACCGTAACAACGGCAAAGCCGTTTTATGCATGTGCAGTTCGATGCTTACCATCAACAAAACGTTGTGGAGTGCGCGAGCTAGTCGGCCCTCGCCGAAACGGGCTAACAGGCAACGCTCGAATTCGGTGAAGATAGCTGATAAGACCCGTATGCAGACTCGCGTGCCTCCTTTTGCGCGGACTTCATAACCGTTCGAACATTTAGGCCGTAGCGTCCTATGTCGTAACCAGAATCTGCATTAGGATCGGCTTGTCAGCATGCCCATGAACCTCTAAGCGGATTACCTTAATGAGCGAAGACAGGAAGCTTTCGGAAAAATCCAGCGTCGAAGAGATACTGGACGCCAAACGAAGAGCCAGAGATAGGCTTGTAGATGCGGTGTACGCGGCCGATCGAGATAGCCTTGAACGTGCGGCCGAAGCGGGCAAAGCGGCCTTACGCGGAGATGCTCCCATTCCTAGGCCAAAAAGATTTATAAGTCTCGGTAGTGAGGACTGAGGAACGCTTATACGACGAGAGAGAATAACTGAACTACCCGATTCGTCATGGCGTGTGATAATCACAGGCAATGGGAAATTGATTATTATTTTGCGCGTGATGCTCTTTCGATCCCTGCCTCATTTACAGCCTTTTTCGCCACAAGCAGCACTCCGCGGTGAATTCACTCGGTGCATACAACACACTGCTACGCTTTCCTCTTCACGGAGGAAACACAATGCCCCACTCAGACCTGCTGCCTTCTCTGCTGTTCAAGATCAACGAAAACCAACTCGCACTGGAAGCCGCCATCATGGAGCTTTCAAACTGGGTAGAGCAACGCGGAGCGGCTGAAGTCGCGGACAACGTTCGCGGTGCCCTGATGGCGATCGACCGAAACGAAGAATTCATCAAGATGACCCTCACGGTGATGATGACGCAGGAGTGAAAACATTGGATAGCCACCGGCCTGTGTAGCCCGAACGGCCAAAATGGGTGACGAATTACGCCATCAAAACAAAAAACATCGTCTATCGAGCCGTTTCGTCACCGGGTAGTAAGCGGGTGGACACGAGGTTAGTAATGCCCATGCGCTGCAATGTCGTGTCTATTTCGCTGCGACCTTTCGCTCGTGCAATCAGGATAGAGGACACGTGAAGCTATGGATTCGAGTGGGATAGAGGGACGGGCTGGGTGCGACCGATTTTCGCAGACCGCTGAGGCCCCGGCAGACACCGCCATGGCACTTGTGACCCAGCTCTTTTGCCGCGATGCTCAAGCTGACTTCGACATGGTGCCGGCGACCCTTTACAGCTGAGCTGACGCTGTGCGATCTCTTCGTTCTGTCGGAGTTTGTGCCGGTCCAGTGGCGTCGTCCTTACTCAAAGGCCACGAAAAAGGCCTGTCCGCGTCACAACCAAGGCTTCTCCTATATTGGTCAAAACATGCAAAAGAAAACGATTGCTTGGGATGTGGCAAGAACACTGGCAAAGCTCCAAGAGCTGGTGGAGCCTGGCGTCATCGGGTTCTATCGCAGTGTCAAGGTCACCGAGGTTCTCGGAGTTCAAGGTGAGACGTTTACGAATATTCTGACGCACGCAGTTGCAGAACCGCTTGAGGCGCCTTCGGTGATTGATTGGGATTCGGTTCTTCTAAACGGGAAGGAGCGACATAGAGTGCCCGGGACAGAATGGAACGTCGGCATAGCGCAGTATCGTCTCTCGCTCGAGGCCTTCCTGGAGAAAGTCGCTAAGTTTGGAGTGACCGGCCAACGGAAGCCCGCGCCGATTGAAGTCCGGACCGGCACCTTGACAGCAGTTCCTCCTCAATTTGTCCCCTCCGACGGGCGCGACCATCACCCGTGGAACGGCGTTCTCAAGAACAACTTCTTCGAAGGTTCCCACGTACTGGAGCTGTTCGATACCACCAAGCACCACTTGCGATTCCTGCTTGATGATTCGCGCAGGCTGACCACCCTTGCGAAGATTGTTGGCAAGTATTTGCCGATAGAGGTAGATGGGATGTCGGACCGTCTGGGCAATGTCATCATCCAGTTGCCGGTGACGGTGATGTCCACCGAGGTACGAGGCTACCCCGAATGCGACCACTCCGTGGCTGTCGTGTGGCACCCGGACGTGCCCCCTCGCAGCGTTCGGGTTGCTGCTGAGATTTGGCAGGACTCCACCGTGACCAGCTTCGATTCGGCTGTGACTTCTACCCGCGATGCCAAACTTCAGCTCAACTCGCCGGGTGGTGGCGCGCGCGCGCACGTCTGGGACGAAGAGAAGCGCATCCTACTAAGTGCCACGCCTCCCGTAACCTTCATCACGAGCATGTCCCTTTCGGTATCGGTCAACCATCGCGGAAATGAGCCACTCAAACGCGAATTCCTCCTGGAGAACTCCCCAGGCACGCAGATTATCCAGTCGCTGAGGCTCATAAAGCCCGTCGAACCAGGGCGACTCATCGGAAGTAGCCTCAAGGCCCCCCGGGAACCGTGGGTTTCACAACGTGTCTTCGGTGAATCAGTAGCCAGCCTCAAAGCGCATCCACGAGGCCGAAAAGCAAGAGGCCGCTGAGCAGCAAGCCACGAAGAGAGACGGCATCAATGGCGAGGACACCGAGGCCGACGATACGACACCGGAGACCATATCGCGGAAGCACGCAAGGCGGATGGCGGCGCTCAAGGACCTCCAGTGGTTGATGGAGAAACACGGCGAAGAAGGCGTCTGGCTATGGGACCCGTTCCTGAACGCAGAGGACGTCTTGCGCACGCTTTTCTTCTGCCCCCACAACGGTGTGCCGCTCCGAGCCTTGACTGCCGGCAAAGCCCCCTTGGACAAAATGAGTAAGCTGGAAGCTGGAGATGAAGTGTCCGAGCGCGAGCTTCAGCGGCTAGCCCTGGAGCGAGCTCAACGGCAGAAGCGCGAGCAGGCGCGGGATGGGGATTCCATGACCGTTTCATCATCTTCCCGAGAGCGCAAGGTTCGGCCTTGGCATGGTCTCTCGGCACGTCGATAAATAGCTTCGGCGATGAACACCACAACCTTCAGAAGGTATCGCACGGTGAACCTATCGCTCAGGCCTTCCAAGACCTGTGGGGGCGGCTCGAGGGGGCGATGTACCTAATCTGGAAGTCGTCGACAAACGGGGGGCAGGAGCAATGATGGGCAATTCGTCGGACTGTACAGTGAACGAGGCTGTCGAAATGCCTACAGCTTCGGCTAGAGCCTTAGCGCGCATACCGGAGCTCTACGCTCAGTCGAAACATCTCAACGTTGTGGAATTAAAGGACGATCTTAATGAAGCGCTTTGGTGTGGGACGGAGTCAGGAAGCCCGGAGGCGGAAGATCAAACGCGGCAGCGGCTGCGTGCTCAGGGTTGGGCGCTGCAGGAACCTGAAGCTCTAGCGCCTGAGTCTCAGCATGGATTGTACCGCTTGCAGATTGTTCTAACGACTTGGCTGATGTCATCGCCGTCCGACAGAGAGGCAATGGAAGTGGTACCGCAGGAAATAGCTCGTCCGCTACTGGACGGTTTGGTAATGCTCTTGAAGGATTCGGGCATGGGTATCCAAAGTCATCGCCACCATTTTTGTGATCATCAGTGGCGCGAAGAAACGCAGGCTGCAGGCCGTAGGGGAGACTACCGCAAGCTTGGAATCTAATTCGTCATCTGAATATGGAGCTTTCGCCCGATGCCCACTTGGCCGTCATGCTCCTCGCGAAGTTTGCGCCCGACAGACTTGCTCGTCATATAGAAGAGAGCCAGGACGTCTTCTTCTCGGTTGCTGTCCGAGACGCACTCACTGAAGGCGCCCCCAGATTTTCTTTGTTTGTCAGCGACATCACCTTCAAGTTTGTTTGCGCTTCTCCACTCGCCAATACAGGTGCTGCTTCTGCACCGGAAGGCTCTGTGGAAGTTGTTCGCGAACTGCTGCTTCAGGTAGCTCAGACTGACCTTGGGCGTGCGTGGATATTTGCCTTCGCTCAATATCCGCAAGCGAATAACGTTGCGGAGAAAGCGCTCTCTGGAGCGCTCGCGCAGTTGACTGCAGCTCACTGGGCGGATTTGTTGACGCTGTCGAACTTTGGAGCGATGGGGGCGACGGCAGGACCGGTATCCAACATCCTCGTCCCCTTCCTTGACGCCTTGGGGAGTGAGAGATCCGCAGACATGTGGCGGCATGCGTTTGCGCGGTGGGATAATTGGGACTACAGCTGGGACGACAGAGACAAACACCTGTTCGCACCTTCTGCATGTTCCTTTGATTTTCCAGTAGCCATGTATTACGCGCTTCTCCCCTTCGATGAGGCCCTGGCTGAAGAAACTAAGCTTCTGGAAGGCATTGCGACCGTCGAGCAGAAGTGGTTCACCGACTTTTCGCAGCTTGTGACCTATCGCAATCGTCTCTCCTCTCGTCTGCGCTTGGTTCAGCATGGCTTCGCCATTCGCAATCCACCGGCAGAAGGTGCTGACCCGCTACCGCCTTGCATCGAGCCAGACAGCGAGTTTTCAGAAGTTCGCTACGGATTCTTTGACGTAAGCGCCCCAAGGAGACGTGGGAAATAGGAACTGTCGCGAGTCCGTACCCGCCGGGCCAGTGTTTGCTTCTGCCTGAGGGAGTAAGAAAGGCAACACGCGGTGATGGACGTTGTCGCTGGACTGATTGCTAACCAGAACGGCCTCGACTTACTTGAATAAAAGCAAAGCGAGGAAGCTGATAAAGCCCGCTCCTGGCCTTTCTCTGCCGCTAGTCACTACGGCGTGCAACGGTCAAGTCCTATGCAAACGAATGGTCAGCAGGAATGCAGCTGACTGGTCAATGGTCGTGCAAATTGATGGTCAAGTCCATGCAATTAAGCACCAATATCGCCCCGCCCGCCTCGACGTGGGTAACTGCCGCAGAGGGTGGTGAAGAGCAGCCTTGGGTCCAGATGTGCTAGAGCTGCCGGAAGGTTATAGCCGAGAGGAAGCAGACTTCGTCATAGGCGACCGCGCAATAATTGCAGCACGTGGCGAGGGTGACTGGCGCACCGACCAACCTCAGGCAGTTTTTGACAGTTTTTGTGCGAATTCAGTCTCAAAAAGCAAAATCCCGGAATTCGATCGCGAGGTATTGGAGGTTTTAAGGGAGCCACTGGAGTCCGGGCACATCGTAATTTCGCGCGCCCGTGACCGCGTACGATTCCCGGCGCGATTCCAATTGGTCGCAGCGATGAATCCCTGCCCCTGTGGATATCTTGGCGAGCCAAGTGGTCGCTGCTCTTGTACGCCGGACATGGTCCAGCGCTACCGCAACAAACTGTCGGGGCCCCTGCTGGATCGTATCGACCTGCACCTCACCGTCGCGCGTGAAGCCACCGCGTTGAACCCTGCGCTCAAACCCGGAGACGACACCGCCACCGCCGCCCTTCTGGTCGCCGACGCAAGGGAACGGCAACACAAACGCCAAGGTTGCGCCAACGCCTTTCTCGATCTGCCGGGCCTGCGCCGCCACTGCAACTTATCCACAACCGACGAAACGTGGCTGGAAACTGCCTGTGAACGATTGACCCTGTCACTGAGGTCAGCCCATCGACTGCTCAAAGTGGCGCGCACCCTGGCGGACCTTGAGCAAGTCGATGGCATCACCCGCGAGCATCTGGCGGAAGCGCTGCAGTATCGGCCGAGCGCCAATTGATCGGTTTACTCCTTGGTGAGATCCACCAACGGCGTTTGGCGCACCTCAGTCTGCCGCCCGCCCTGAATCTCGTTCACTCGCTTCAAAGCGTTATCCACAGCTCCCTTGTCCGCCAGCAAGCTGTAACTGATCTGGAACTGCTTCTGCTCCTTGGCAGCAATCGTTGGCACCAGATTCAGTGGCCGCTGATACCGGCGATTGTAAGAAAAACTCGTCCCCGGCTCCAACCCGGTCACATACCCCTGCCCTTGGGTGTCCGTGTTTTTCCACAGGGAGAACACCGGCAACTGCTGAGTATTGAAACCCACCGAAACCCCGAGGTTGCCGGCCTTGTTATGCAATACGGTCAGCGTATCGCCCTTGGCATCGGCATATGGCACGACGTTGTAAACCGTCTCGTCGTAGTCCTTGGTCGGCGCGCGGTAGGTTTGCCAGTCCGGCAGATCGCCCTTGGCCTTGTCGTTGAACGGCGACACCTGTTTCACCGGTGCAGCAAAGCGGGCGCCCTGTTCCAGGAATGGGGTGCTGAAGTTGCTGTGGTACAGCGCCTGGTATTCCTTCGGATAATCGCCGTTGTTGGTGAGGGTGTCGTTGAGGGCGAACGCTGCGCTGCCGGGTTCGGTAACCAGTTCGGTCATCACCGAGAAGTCGACTTTCTTGAACGCCTGCTCTTTCAGCTCGCCGCGCAGGCTGATGGCGTAAGGCGCTTTTTCGTCGATGTGCAAAGTGACTTTGCTGGCCGGAATGTTGGCGGCGCGACCGTGCAGGGTCAGCAGCTCACCGTTGTCCATGCCTGGATGGCCGACCCATTCGTAACCGCAGCGGGCGACCAGTTCGTTGAAGCCTTCGAGCCAGCCCAGTCCGCCGCGACCGTTGAGTTCAATGAAGGACGGATTGACCACGTCCTTGACCGGCGAATCCCAACCCATTCGGACATTTCCAACCGATGCCTGCAAAACGTTCATGCCACGCGTCGGCACCACCGAGAGTTTCATCGTGCCGTTATCGATGTCGACGATGCTGACGCCCTCCTGCCGGCCGCCGTGCAAGGTGCGAAGGGTCACGGAGAACGGTTTGTCGGTTTTTACGCCGAGTTGCTGGCTGGTGATCTGCCAGTTCTGGGCAGCCTTGTCGGTGTCGAGCAGCACGTAATCCCAGGCCATGGCGTGGGAGGCAGTGGTCAGGGCGCCGAGGGCGACGACAAGTTTGAGCGGGGTCATGAGGAAAGCCTTTCTTGGAGTTGTGCATTTTTTATAGCGCTGATGAAACGTTTCAGCAAGCTTAAAAAAGCGGACGCCCGAGCCTTACAAAATCAAATCACATTGACCTCATGCAACCTCCGCACACTTACGCTAGTCTCATACGGTTTTGGACCTCCTCTGATTGACGGCGACATCATAATGACATTAAGGTCGCCAGCTAAATGCAGGAGCAAGAACAGGCACCTTTGTCTGTCATTTTTGCGCAACGGAACATATGGAGTTTGAATGCGCGGGGCACTATTACGCAGCGGTAAGAGCGGGTCTTTCACAGCCCTCGGCGAAACAGGTCAACCGGTCTACCGGGCAGCCCTGCAACTGCGCGAAGCCATTCGCCGCAAGAACCCCGATATGGTCGATCACCTGGCCATTCCTCAAAGCGACGAACTCGGCAACCAGATCGATTGGTACAGCGGTCTCGACGGTGATGTGATCCCGTGGAGCAGCGCGACCGAAGAAGAACGCGCACCTGCTCGCCGCCAACTTGAAGCCTTGAAGACTGCGCTCGATGAATTGAGCCAGCGTTTCCTGGGCACTGACCCGGCCGAACAGCAGCAAGGCGACAAAGCCGTGTTCGGCAAGCTGCTCAAGCGCGTCATTCATTTCCCTGACGAAAACTTCGTCTACCTGGTGCAAGGCAAACCGGTGCTGACCTTCTGGGGTTTCGAGCACGCCGGTACCGGCAATCGCGATCCCCTGCATTGCCTTTATCAGGTTCCGCCCGTGTTCACGCTGCCACCCGTGGTCGAAGAACCGGTTGTAGCGCCCGTCGTGCCGGTGGTGGCTCGTCCGTGGTGGCGTCGCTGGTGGTGGCTGTTGCTGCTGCCGTTCTTGTTGCTGCTGTTGTGGCTGTTGCTCGGCTTGCGCGGTTGCGTGCCGATTCCGTTGGTGGCCGTGGACTTGCTACCTGAGGGCATCGTGCCGATGGAAAAACAGCTGGAAGAGCCGCAACTGACCGGCAATGTCACAACGCTGAATGGCGTTCCGGTAACCGGCACCGTCGCGGGCTCCACCACAGGCGCAGCCGTGACTGGCACTCATGGCGTAGAAGCTCCAGCCGTCGCCGGTAACGAAGTTGACGCCGCGACTGCCGACGTATCGCAAGACCCGGCCGCCGAATCCGCAACCGCGCCAACCGCTCCACCCGAAAACAAAACCGGGGCGCCTGCCGTCACTCCGCCCGACGCGCAAAAATCCGCCGCCGCAGCCGCAACCACAAAATCGGGCCCGGCCCTGAGCATTCCGCCTGACGCCGCCGATGGCGCGGCCAAGTTCCTCGACGGTCAGTATCGCGCCGGTGCCGGCATCCAGGATCGCCGGACCGGCAAGCCGCTGCGTCTGGAATACCAGTTAAAGGACGGTAAAGGCGAAGTCACCGTGCATCAGGCCGACGGCTCGAAATGCAGCGGCCCGGTTACCGCCACCATGAAGGGCGGCAGCCTCGCCATCGACAGCCAGGGCCAGGCCGTGTGCGGCGATGGCAGCACTTACGACATGCCCAAGGTCAACTGCCGCAAAGGGGCGACCACGGTCGCGGACTGCACCGGCGGTTACGGAAAAGATCAATTCCCCATGTCCATGCGGCAGATGGGCGAATAAGACTGGAATAACCCGACATGTTGCCTGAAGTCACCCAATTCGAAGACACCGTCACGCTCGTCAGTGACACCGGTATCCAGTTCATGGATTTCGCCCTGCGCCTGGATCCTCGCAAGGAACCGGCGGGCGAGTTCGCGCCGATGATCAGCGGGCTGATCTGCCGCCTGATGTACAACGAAGAGAAAGACTTCTACTTCTACGAGCCCGAACCGGAAAAGGTCGAGAAGGCCAAACCGGCGTTCAGCGTCGACATGAAAAGCAGCCTCGAACTGCTGGACGGTGTCTGGCTGCCGACGCCGTTTTTCCGCTTCATGCCGCCGCATCGCTTCGACGAAGGCCCGACCAACTGGTCGCGGATGCGCCTGGTGAAACTGGCGACGCCCGACATCGACGGCAACACCCATCGCCTGACGATGGCGTTCGACAGCCGCGTCATGCCCAAGCGCGACGGCACCGCTTACCTGGCGCCGAACGAAGAAGACATCAGCTCCGGCGTGTCCTTCAAACTGGCAACCAAGGCCAGCGAAACCCGTTGGTTCCTGGCCCAGCCGTGGGTCAACGAATGGCTGCTCGAAGTGTTCAACGAGGGCAACGCCCATCGTTCGCGCGAAGAGCTCGACATCGACATCCGCGCCAACCACCACCTGGCGCACTACCTCAACCTGCTAAGCCTGTTGAGCACGCCTTCGGCGGCAGCGCAGTCGACCGCCAGGCCGAAGGTGGAAATCCCTGAATTGAAAGTGGTCGCCAACGACAGCAATGGCCTGGTCAAACCGATTCCGGTGGACCTGGTGCTGGACGTCGGCAACTCGCGCACCTGCGGCATCCTGATCGAAAATCACGGTCAGGCCGGCTCCGGCCTGAAGCAGAACTACGTGCTGGAACTGCGCGACCTGATCACCCCCGAACACACCTACAACCTACCGTTTGAAAGCCGCGTCGAGTTCGCCCAGGCGTATTTCGGCAAGGACCACTGCTCGGTCAAAAGCGGCCGTCACGACGCTTTCCAGTGGGCGACGATCGCCCGCGTCGGCAACGAGGCGAGCCGTCTGGCCAGCCGTCGTCGTGGTACCGAAGGCTCGACCGGCCTGTCCAGCCCAAAACGTTATCTGTGGGACGAAAACGCCTACGGTCACGGCTGGCGTTTCAACTGCTCGTACATCAAGACCGACAACGAGCCCTACGCCACCGCCGCGCCGTTCTCGCACCTGATCAATGAAACCGGCGAGGCGCTTTACAGCCTCGAAGAAGACGATCGTCTGCCGGTGTTCATGCCGCGTTACTCGCGCAGCTCGCTGATGACCTTCATGCTCGCCGAAGTGCTGGCCCAGGCGCTGTCGCAGATCAACAGCCCGGCCCAACGTTCGCGTCAGGGTCACACCCGCGTGCCGCGCCAGCTCAACAGCATCACCCTGACCGTGCCGCCGGGCATGCCGCAGGCCGAGCGCAGCATTCTCAACGAACGCATGCTGCAAGCCATCGGCCTGGTGTGGAAAAGCCTCGGCTGGCACGCCGGCGAGGAAGACCCGCATCAGGATCAGGCCGTCAGCCCGCGCACGCCGATCCCGAGCATCCGCGTGGAATGGGACGAAGCCTCGTGCGGCCAGTTGGTGTACCTGTACACCGAGGTCAACGAGAACTTCGCCGGTCACCCGGAAGAGTTTTTCGACACCATCGCCCGCCCGGACAAAACCGACCGCGAACGCATCACCCTGGCGACCATCGACATCGGCGGCGGCACCACGGACCTGGTCATCACTGACTATCGCCTCGACCGCGCCGGCAACACCGGCAGCGGCAGCAACGTGCACATCGTGCCCGAGCAGCGCTTTCGTGATGGTTTCAAAGTGGCCGGCGACGATATCCTGCTGGACGTGATTCAGGACTTCATCCTGCCGAGCTTCGAGAAGGCTTTGCAGAACGCCGGCGTGAAAGCCCCGGATTCGCTGATGTCGCGGCTGTGCGGCGATGAATCGGTCAGCGCCCAGGACATGATCCTGCGCCAGCAATTGAACCTGCAGGTGTTCGCACCGCTGGGCCTGGCGTTGCTCAAGGCCTACGAGCATTACGACCCGCAGGTCCCGCAAGAAGTCAGCCCGCAAAGCTACCGCCAATTGCTGGGCGACAACGCGATCAGCCAGACCGTGCTCGACTACGTCAACGCCGCCGTACGTCGCGACGTCGGTGGTCAGAGCGGCTTCGACCTGTACGAAGCGCTGATCGGCTTCGACCTTCAAAAGCTCCACGCGGCGTTCCTCAACGATCAGATCAACATCACCAAGATCCTCGGCGCGCTCTGTGAAGTGGTTGCGCACTACCCGTGCGACGTCCTGTTGCTGACCGGCCGCCCTTCGCGTCTGCCGGGCATCCAGGCGTTCATCCGCAAGGTGCTGCCGCTGCCACCGGGGCGCATTCTGGCGCTGCAAAACTACCGCACCGGCGGCTGGTACCCGTTCCACAAGAATGGCCGCATCGACGACCCGAAAAGCACCGCATCGGTGGGCGCGATGCTGTGCCTGTTGTGCGCCAACCACAGCGTGCCGAACTTCTACTTCCGCTCTTCGGCGCTCAAGCCGTATTCGACGGTCAAGCACATCGGCGTCATCGACCTGAACAACGTGATCAAGGATGCCGATGTGCTGTACCGCGACATCCAGTCCGAAGACTACAAAATCAAGCTGCCGGAAATCGGCACGGGCGATGATGCCGACACGCCACAGCTGGAAATGCGCGGCGATCTGCGCCTTGGTTTCCGCCAGTTGGCTGCCGATCGCTGGGCCGCTTCGCCGCTGTACACCTTGCGTTTCACCAAGGCCGGTCGGGAGAAGTTCTCCCGCGCGATCGGTGAAAACGGCAGTGCGCCGCTGCTCAAGGTGCGCTTCGAAGTCAAAGCGGCCGACAAGTACACGCGCAAGCAGGATCTGGTCAGCGACCGCCTCTCGGTACGCGATATCGAATCCAACAGTAACAACGTCAACTTCAACCCGCGCAGCGACCTCGAGCTGGAACTCAACACCATGCTCGACGCCGGCCTGAGCGAGACCAAGTACTGGCTCGACAGTGGAAGTGTGAAACGCAAATGAATGACCTGACCCCCGAACAAACTCAGCTCTCCGCCAGTTGGGCCGCTGTTTATGAAGGTGCCGGTCAGGCGCTGGAATGGATTGGCCAGACGCGCACCAATGCACCGCGCCTGGACAGCGAAGCCGACAACCTGAACATCCGCCTGCACCGTGCCCGCAACCTGGCCCACAGCCTCGGTCGCGTGGCCTGCACGCCGATGACCATTGGCTTTTTCGGCTTGTCCCAGGCCGGTAAGTCCTACTTGATCTCGGCCCTCGCTGCCGGTCAGAACGGCAAACTGGAAACCGATTTCGGTGGCCAGCGCCTGGACTTCATCAAACACATCAACCCGGTGGGTGGCGGCAAGGAAGCCACCGGCCTGGTGACGCGCTTCAGCCGCCGCGCCACGCCGAGCCGGGATCCGCAGTTCCCGGTCGAGCTGACGCTGTTCAAGGAAATCGAGCTGGCGAAGATTCTCGCCAACTCCTGGTTCAAGGACTTCGACCTTGAGCGGATCTCCCACGAGATCGACGAAGAGCGCATCCAGCGTGTGCTCAAACCGTTTGAAGGCCGCGAGACCGGGCCGATGCAGCCGGGCGTCAGTGCCGACGACCTGGTGTCGCTGTGGGATTACCTGCGGGACAACTTCCGCAACTCGGTGAAGAAGCTTGAGCACCTGTATTGGCCGACAGCGTTGCAACTGGCGCCACGCCTGAATTTCCAGGAACGTGCCGAGCTGTTTTCGATCCTTTGGGGTGAGCAAAGCGAGCTGACGCGTGTGTACCAGCAACTGGCTGGCGCGCTGCACAAGCTCGGCTTGCCTGAGACCGTATTCGCGCCATTGAAGGCCTTGGTCAGTTTCGAAAACGACACCTACAGCCAGCGCGACAGCATCATGAACGTCGACATCCTCGAGCGCTTCGGCAGCCCGCGGGACTTGCCGATCGACGTCCGGCCTCAGGTCGACGGACGCCTGCAAAACAGTCAGGGCATTCCGGTCGCGCAACTGGCGGCACTGACTGCCGAGATGACCTTCGGCCTGATCGAAGCCCCGGCGGACGACATCGTCAACCAGGTCGACTTGCTGGACTTCCCCGGTTATCGCGGGCGCAAAAAACTGCACGAGATCGCCAACTCCAGCGACCCGGAATCCGCCACCAAGGACAACTCCGTCTCGCAGCTGATCCTGCGCGGCAAGGTCGCTTACCTGTTCGAACGCTACACCGACAACCAGGAAATGAACGCGCTGGTGGTCTGCACCGGCTCGACCAAACAGAGCGACGTCAACGACGTTGGCCCGGTGCTCACGCGCTGGATCGAGAAGACCCAGGGCGCCGACGCGGCCGCCCGCAGCAAACGCGACACCGGCCTGATCTGGGCGCTGACCATGCTCGACCTGCGCATCACCAACTCCCTGAGCCTGACACCTGATCAGTACGACGAGAGCTGGAACGGCATGGTCAAGCTGACCATGCTCGAACGCTTCGGTAGCCTGAGCTGGATGAACGACTGGGCCGGCACGCCGTTCCAGAACACCTTCCTCGTGCGCAAACCGCGCATGGATGCGGCATTCATCGTGCAAGACGCCAGCGGCGCCGAAACCGGCCTCAACGCCAGCTACCAGGAGCGCGTCGACGCCTTGGGCACCAGCTTCGCCAGCAACGAGCTGGTGTGCAAACACATCAACAATCCTGCCAATGCCTGGAAAGAGATGCTGCGCAACGATGACGGTGGCATCAGCCACTTCAGCGGCAGTTTCAAGGGCGTGGCTAATATCGAATTCAAACTGCAGCGCATCCGCGAGCAGCTGAACGAATGCCTCGAAGGCCTGACCACTCACGGCTTGAGCACCTGGTATCACGCCGACGGTGACGGTGCCGCAGCCGCCAAGAAAGCCCAGGCGCAGATGATTCTGTCGGGCCTGGGCCGTCGCCCGGCAGTGCTCGGAGAGTTCATCGACGAACTCGACATGCCGAGCGAATCGGTGCGCGACCTGTACCTCAGCGGTGTATACGAAACCGATGACGCGCCCGCCGCCAGCGATGAGCCGGCCGCGCCGACGCCGAGCCAGAGCCTGTACGGCAACGACGCCGGTTTCGACTTCGATTTCGGCGACGACCTGAGTCACGAAGCTCCGGTCAGCAGCAAAACCAACACCCCGGCGCCGGAACTGCAAAGCAACGAACACCGCTTTGCCAAAGCCGCTTTCAAGGCCTGGATTGCGCACCTGCGCGAGCTAACCACCCGTCAAAGCCTGCTCAACCTGTTGGGGCTGGAAAAGGCCTTGATCGAAGCGGTGGTCGACGAACTGATCACGGCCGGTTACCGCCAGGACTTGCCGGGACAACTGAGCCGTGCGGTGCTCAAGCGTGCGCAAAGCGGTGCGCGGCGCGATCAACTGGTCGAGCGCCAAGTGCTGGAAGTGCAACGCGTGCTGCGCGATTTCGTGTCCTGGTTCGGCTACCTGGAGAAACCGGTCAACGAGCGCCCGAACAGCCGCGCCGGTGCCAAGGCACCGTTGTTCTCGTTCTACACCGACATCGGTCCGGAACAAGTGCCGGTGCTGCCGCCGCAACCGGCGAACCAAGCGCAGCGGTATCTGGGCGACTGGCTCTCGGGCCTGGCCTACATCACACAGGACAACGCCGGCCATGGTGCCGGTCGCGAAATCACCCCTGAACAGAATGAACGGCTGGGCCGCGTGCTCACAGCCTTCACAGCGAGATAAGCAATGCCAATTCGTGTCGACCTGCTCGCCTTAGAACCCAACGTGCCTGGCCAGGCGTGCCTCACTGTGAAGAAATGGCAGGGTGGCGAAGAACAGCTGGAGTTCTCCATCCAGCGTAACCAGGATGGTTTCTACCTCCAGGATCAGAAAGCCTGGAGCAACAACCCATTCTGGTTCAAGGTCTCGCGCTTCAGCGTTACGGCCAGGGGCGAAGCCCTTGAGGCCCAGGTCGGCCCGGAAGTGGTCGATCCGCTACTCGAAGGCGGCGCCAATTCGCAATTCATGATCGAGCTACGCGAACAGAGCCAGGAGCACACCGACAAAGGTGTGGTTCGGCCAGGCGTCGGGTTGCTGCCGTCCGCGGCGGGCGGCCAGACACGTTCAACTTACGGCGGTGCGGACCTGACAGCGCCGAGTACACCGGAACCGGAAATTCCGGAGCTGCCGGAACTGGTCCTGCCCACCGCCGAGCCAGAAATCGAACTGGAATCGGTGCCCAACGAACCCGCCTACACCCCTCCTCCGGCCCCGGTGAAGAAAAGCAACAAAGGCCTCATCGGCCTCGCGCTTGTCGTGCTGTTGCTGGTGGCCGCAGCGGCCGGATTCTGGTTTTACAAACGCACTCCGGCGCCTGTCCCGGCCGTTGCTGCCACCGCCCCGGCCGGTGCCGACGCACAAGCCTGCACCCTCGACAGCATGAACAGCCTGCCCGAGCTGACCTTCGTCCAGACCTGCATCAAGGCCGCGCCCGACAGCGCCAAGTTGCTGGCGATCATCAACGAAGCCAAGGCCGGCAAACACTGCGGCGTCGCTCAGCGCCTGTACGCCAACCGTGCCCAGGCCGGTGACTCTTTGATTGCCAACGCCTATGCCCGCGAATACGACCCGAAATATCTGAAAGCCAGCGAGTGCTTCCCGGCCGCGGACAACGCTACCGCTGCCTACTGGTATGAAACGATCCTGACCCAGGACCCGAACAACGCCGAAGCCAAGCAGCGTTTCGAGGAGTTGCAGAAGTGATGCGTTCGCCCCTGAGTCGTTTCCTGCTGAGCGGCGCCGCGCTGTTGGCCCTGTGCATCAGCCCGTTGTCCCAAGCCGATGACAAACCGTTGATCCAGGCCGGCAAAAAGACTTTGTTCCAGCGCGTGCTGACCACCCCGGGCTGCAAAATCAGCCCGACCGCGGGTGGCGCGGCAGGCGATGAACAACCGGTGTTCAGCCGTTTCTATGTGTACGAACGTGCGCAAGCGGCCAACGCCGAGTGGCTGAAAGTCGGTCCCGACAGTTATGGCAAAACCATTGGCTGGTTGCCGGCGAGCTGCACCACCGACTGGAAGATGCAACTGACACTGGCCTTCACCAACCCGGCCAACCGCGACAGGCTGCTGTTCTTCAAGGAACGCACCACGGTCGAAGGCATCCTTGATGCGCCGGACCCGGTGAGCAAAGTCGCCCCGCTGCGGGCCACGCTGAAAAAGGGCAAGCAAGCGCCAGGCGTGCTGGCCGAAGAACCTGAATACTTCGTCGACCTGCAAAAGCAGTTCTACCTGTTGCCGGTCCTCAGCGGCGAAGAAGTGATGACCGAAGGCGGTTTCCGCACGCGTCTGCTCAACGTCGCGTCGGTCAGCAAGCCCGATGACAAGAACGCCAAGGGCGGTGCTGCGAGCGGCGCGGCCGGTGGCAAGGAAGCCGAGGACAAAGCGGCCAGCCAGTTGAAGGAATTCAGTGCGGCGGTGGTGTTTGTCATCGACTCGACCATCTCGATGGACCCCTACATCGACCGCACCCGCGAGGCGATCCGCAAGGTCTACCAGCAGATCGAAGCGCAGAACCTCGGCAAGCAGGTCAAGTTCGGCCTGGTGGCTTTCCGCTCCAACACCCAAGCGGTGCCGGGGCTGGAATACACCACCAAAATGTACGCCGACCCGACTCAGGTGAAGGACAGCTCCGACTTCCTCGCCAAGGTCGCCGACCTCAAGCAAGCCAAAGTCTCCAGCAGCAGTTTCGATGAAGACGCTTTCGCCGGCGTCATGGAGAGCATCGACAAAGTCGACTGGAGCCAGTTCGGCGCGCGCTACGTGGTGTTGATCACCGACGCGGGGGCCATCGAAGGCGATGACAAACTGTCAAAAACCGGTTTGAGCGCCTCGCAGGTTCGCCTCGAAGCGGCAAACCCGGGCGTAGCGATTTACACGCTGCACTTGAAAACCCCGGCCGGGATCAAGGACCACGCCAAGGCCGAAGCACAGTACCAGAATTTGTCGACCTACCCGGGCACCAACACTTCGCTGTATTACCCGGTCAATGCGGGCGACATTCAGGAATTCGGGCGCAAGGTCGATGCACTGGCCACCGCGATCACCTCGCAGGTGAAAGCCGCCTACATGGGTGAAGACGCCATCGGCAGCGCGGTGAACGCCAAGCAGGACCCGGCCGAGAAGAAAATGCTCGAAGACGCGGCGCTGATCGGCCACGCGATGCAACTTGCTTATCTGGGCGAGAAGACCAACAGCAAGGCGCCGCCGGTATTCAAGGCGTGGATCACCGACCGTGACCTGATCAAGCAGAACATCCCGACGACCGACGTGCGGGTGCTGCTGACCAAGTCCCAGCTCAGTGACTTGAGCGACGTGATGAAGAAGATTCTCGACGCGGCCAACGAAGGCCTGATCTCGCCGACGGAAATGTTCGACCGCTTGCGCTCGGTCGCCGCGACCATGGGTGCCGACCCGAACCAGCTCAAGCAGAACGGCAACGCCAAACTGGCGGACATGGGCGTGCTCGGCGAGTACCTCGAAGACCTGCCGTACCAGAGCGAAGTATTGAACCTGGACGAAGAAACCTGGAAGAGCTGGGATGGCCTGGCGCAGGAGAAATTCATCCGCACGCTCAATACCAAACTACGGCACTACCAGCGT
The DNA here is from genome assembly GCF_054898105.1 of Pseudomonas sp. MDT1-17. Lineage (NCBI taxonomy): Bacteria > Pseudomonadati > Pseudomonadota > Gammaproteobacteria > Pseudomonadales > Pseudomonadaceae > Pseudomonas > Pseudomonas sp. MDT1-17. The sequence continues at coordinate 164,014 of NZ_JBUBVM010000001.1, forward strand.
TACAACGCTGACGTCGACCGTTGGGTGGCTTTAGCCAAGGACAGCGATGCACGGGACAACGTCTATCCCGTGCCACTGGAAATGATGCCTTAACGAGACGCCGATGCTCGATATCAAGAACCTGCTGGTGCGCCGTGGTGAAGGCGCGCTGGCCCACCACGTGCGCCTTCCGCGCTTGCAGGTCGGTGCCGGGGAAATCCTCGCCATCACCGGTGAGAGCGGCAGCGGCAAAAGCACGTTGCTCGAAGCCATCGGCCTGTTGCTGGCGCCGGTAGAGCTCGAGCGCTTTCGGCTGGTTGCAGCGCAGGATCAGGACATCGCCCAATTACTTGCCACCGATGACCAGCCTGCTTTGGCGGCGGTGCGTTCGCGGCACTTGGGGTTCATTTTGCAAAGCGGCGGCTTGCTGCCGTTTCTGAGCGTGCGCGACAACATCAGCCTGCCGCGTCGCTTGCTCGGCATGCCGGTCAAGAGCGAGCACATCGATCACGCGGTTGAGGTATTGCGCCTGCAAGGCTTGCTGGATAAACAACCGCAGGCACTCTCGATCGGCGAACGCCAGCGCGTTGCCTGCGTTCGGGCGATTGCCCATGAACCACTGCTGCTGTTGGCCGACGAGCCGACCGCCGCGCTCGACCCGCACAGCGCCCGGCGTTTGTTCGAATTGCTGCTGAGTCTGGTGTCGAGCATGGGCCTGAGTGCCCTGGTGGTCTCCCATGACTGGGCCTTGCTGAAGGATTTCGGCTTGCCGCGACTCGGCGCTATCAGCCGTCAGGGAGAGACTCTGTTTGAACCGATGGACTGACCGACTGCGCCTGCTGGGCTCACTGGCCCTGCAAGACCTCTGGCACGACCGCAAGGTGTCGTTGTGCATCGCCGCCTCGCTGGTGGCGGTGATCGCACCGCTGTTGCTGCTGTTCGGCCTCAAGCACGGCGTTGTCAGCCAGTTGCAGGACGAACTGCTGCGCGACCCGCGCAACCTTGAAGTGAAGATGCTCAGCAACGGCAACTACGACAGCGCCTGGATCGAGCGTGTGCGCCAGCGCCCCGAGACCGGTTTTGCCCTCGGCCAGACCCGCTCGCTCAACACCCAGGCGGACTTGCTGATCGGCATGCAACGGTTTGTCGAAGGCGCGGAAATCATCGCCACCGAACCCGGCGACCCGCAGCTGAACCTGCCGCAACTCAACCCCACCGGCGATCAAGTGATCCTCAGCGAGCGCGCCGCGCAACGCTTGCAGGCCAAGGTCGGCGACCGTGTGCAACTGCGCGTATTGCGCCGTCTGGAAGGCGTCAACGAGCGCGGAGAGATGACGCTGACGGTGCTGGCGGTGCTCGACGGTGCTCGTTTCGGCCGCGCGGCCGGATTCGTCGCCCCGCCGTTGCTGCTGAACCTGGAGCGCTTTCGCGACGGTTACCAGGTCAGCGCATTCGGCATCGAAACCGGCAAACCTCTGGGCGATCTGCAACCGCTGTACGCCCGCGCCCGCCTCTACGCCCGTGACATCGACCAGGTTGCGCCGCTGGAACGCTGGCTCAACGAACAACACATCGAAACCTCGAGCCGACTGGCCGACATCGACAACGTCAAAGCCATCAATCATGTGCTGGGGTTGATCTTCGGGGTTATCGCTCTGGCGGCGCTGATCGGTTGTGTGGCGTCGATGGTCGGCGCTTTTCTGGCCAACATCGACCGCAAGCGCAAAAGCCTCGCGGTCTTGCGCCTGCTGGGTTTCAAACGCACGGCTGTAGGCGGTTTCGTGGTCCTGCAAGCGCTGGTGCTGAGCCTTGCCGGCTACCTCGGCGGATTGGGGTTTTACGCTGTTGGCAGCCATGTGTTCGACACCTTGCTCGGCAGCAGCCAGGCCACCGGCACCTTTGTCTGTCACATCACACTCTGGCACGGCCTCGCCGCCCTGCTCCTGACCTTTCTGGTCGCTGCACTGGTGGCCGTGATCGGCGCAGTGCGAGCGATCAACATCCAACCTGCGGAGAGTCTGCGTGAGCTATAAACGTTTGGGCTTGCTGTTGCCCCTGAGCCTCGGCTACCTGCTCGACGCTTCGGCGGCGGGCTGGGAAGAGAAGTATTACAACCCGATGCCCGAGGCCAGCGACGTCGTGCTGCCGATGCCTTGCGAAGGTTCGATGGTGTTTCGCAAGGTGTTCATTCCGGTCGCCGGACCGCTTGACGACTACCCGATCAACATCGGTCAGGACGGCGCGGAATACGGCTATGTCGAACAGACTCGACCGACGTTTATCGCAGGCAGTTTCACCGGCGCGAAAAACGACAAGTCCCGCTACTACTTGATGGCCAAGTACGAGATGAGTCAGCTCCAATACGCGGCATTGACCGAAGGAAGCTGCCCCACCGCCGCCACCAAAATGCGCCTGCCGCAAGTGTCCGTGAGCTGGGTACAAGCCGTCGAAGCGGCCGACAAGTACAATCTTTGGCTGCGCAAAAACGCCGCCGACAAGTTGCCCAAAGAAGACGGTGCGCTGGGCTTCCTGCGCCTGCCGACTGAAGTCGAGTGGGAGTTTGCGGCGCGCGGTGGCCTGGAAGTCGGTGCCGCAGAGTTTCGTGACACGCGCTACCCGATGCCTGAAGGTATCAATGCCTACGAGTGGTTCGCCGGGGCGCAATCGTCCAACGGCAAACTGCAATTGTCCGGCCTGCAAAAGCCCAATCCGCTGGGCTTGCACGACATGCTCGGTAACGTCGACGAGATGATGTTCGAGCCGTTTCGCCTGAACAAACTCGACCGCCAGCACGGCCAGGCCGGCGGCTACGTGGTCCGAGGCGGCAACTACCTGACCGCTCAAGCCGACCTGCGCACCGCTTTGCGCAAGGAAGAGCCGTACTACAACGCCGAAGGCCAGGTGAAAAACAAAACCACTGGCCTGCGTCTGGTACTGGTCTCGCCGACCCTGACCTCCCGCGAGCGTGTCGCCAGTATTGAAAGCAGCTGGAAGAAACTCGGCACCGGCAGCAAGGAAACCGAATCGGCCGACAAAGGCACGGTTCAATCCCTGAACACCCTGGCCTCGGGCGTCGAAGACAAAACACTCAAGGAAAAGCTTCAGGCTCTGGAAAATCAACTGCGCGCCAGCAACCAGCAGCAGGAAGAAACCCGTGACCAGGCGATTCGCGCCAGCCTCAATCTGGGTGCGTTCCTGTGCACCAAGATGCTCGACGACGGCCAGTACGTGGACTTCCTGCAAAAAAACTACAAGCTCAATTGTGAAACAGCGGACAAAGACGCCAGCTGCGACATGCGCAAAGGCAAGCTCGACGAGCAGAAGAATCGCCTGCACAAACTTAGCCGTTACTACGCCAGCAGCCTGGTGGAATCGGCGACTTTGTACGGCCAGCCGCTGCTTGAAGCGCAGGTGCCGGTGATGGAAGAAATCATCACGCGCAACAAACAGCTTCAAGAACTCAAACCCTATTTGCGCACCCACTGGGCCAATCAGAAGAACTTCCTGCAAAAGCAGAAGATCGACACTGACGCCTGGCTGAGCAGCTGCAAAACCGTCACTCAATAACTCACCTCAATAACAACAGCCAACACTGTCACCAAGGAGTTTCCCCATGTCGCGCAGCCTTTGGACTCGCTTCAAGCTACAGATTGCTTTCGTCCTCGCCAGTAGCCTGATGCTGACCGGTTGTGCCAACACCGGCAGTTCGATGCTTGGCGGCAGCGACGGTGCCGACCCGCGCCTGACCCAGGGCAATGACGCACAGTTCTTCAGCAAGTCCGGCTACCAGGCCTGCGCTGTCGGCGCCGGTGTCGGTATCCTGAGTTGCGCACTGTCCAACAGCAGCAACAAGGGTGTCTGCGCCATCGCCGCCGGTATTACCGCGTGTGGTGTGGCCATGGGCGCGAACTACTACCTGGATCAACGTCGCAGCGAATACTCCGACACCACCACCCGTTTAGCGAAGATGAACAGCGACGTCGAGCAAGACACGCAGAACGTCATCGCCCGTACCGCGACCGCTCAGCAAGTGATCAAGGATGACCAGGCGCGCCTCGCCCAGATCAAACAAGACATAACCCGCAAGAAGCTCGACAAGACCAAGGCCCAGGCTGAAGTCGCCGAGATCGACCAAAACATCACGCGTCTGCGTAAAGACCTCGGCAACATGCGCACCAAGGTCACCGAATACACCAAAGTGGCCGACGCCGAGCGTGCACAAGGCGCCAGCGCCGAGATCAAGCAGGTGGATGTGAGCATTCTGAAAATGAACGAGAAAGTCGCCGCCCTGCAGAAGGAAGTCGACGGTCTGTACAACCAGCGTTCCGCGATCACCCTGGGCTAAGCACATGACTCTACGACAGTTGGCGGTCCTCACCGCCGTCCTGGCTTTGAGCGGTTGCGCGACAAAGCCGGGCGAATGCGACGCGACCAATCGCGACAGCAGCATGTTGACCAAGATGAACTGTGACTACGCCGGTGGTTACAGCGATCAGGTCAAGCAGAAGGAACTGGCTCTGACCGCGTCCCGTCAGGAAAACGCGATGTTCCGCCAGGTGTACGAGAACATTCAGGCCCAGCAGTTGAGCACCAAAACCGACTTGGCCAGCCAACAGAAAGCCCAGGCGACGCTGAACCAGTCGCTGGGCCAGTTGCTGACCTCGCTCAAGGCCCGGCATGGCAATGAAAGCCGGGTGCAGAAGCAGATTGCGGGGCTCGAGCAGCAGCTCAAGGCCTCGCAGGCAACGCCCGCGACCAAGGCCTCACCCGCGACGCTGGCAGCCAAGCAGGAACAACTGAAGGCGCTGCAGAAGAAAGTTAATCAGCTGCAATTCAGCCTCGGTTACGAAGAGTAACTTTTCACCCCGCAGGCATCCCGATGGATGCCTGCACCCTTTTCAGGAATCGTAGTCATGCAGCGGGTCATCAGGGATGCGCAAGCCACACCAGAGGGCATGAGTGCGCTGCAAGCGAAAGTCGCCCTCATCCAGAAACACTTTCCGCCAACCGTCGCCAGCCTCTTCGCCATCCCGCGGATGGGCAGCGGCGAGGTGCTGGAATGGTGGACCGAACTGGGTGGCCAACCCACGCCCTATGCCGCCCTCAACGAGGACGCGCAACGACGCTTGCTGGAAACCTATGAAGTGCGTCAGATGTCCCTCGGACAGCTGGCGGACGAACTGCAAAAACGCGGTCAGCCCACGGTAGCGGATGACTTGCGCAGCCTGCTCGGCACGCCTGAGCTGGACAAACTCTACAGCCTCAATGGTGAACCGCTGGTGGTGCGCTGGAACCAGCGTCCGCCAAAACCAATCGTGCCGCCGGTTGTTCCAGTGGTGCCGGTCGCGCCTCCGTCGCGCCGGGGCTGGTGGATCGCGGCGGCATTGCTTGCGCTGCTGTTGCTGCTTTTGGCGCTCTGGGCTTATTGGTGGTTCCTGCACCGGGAAAAAATTGTCCCGGTCGAGCCAGTGGCGCCGGTGGTTACACCGATTGAGAAACCGGTTGAACCTGTTCCCGAGCTTGTCGTGGTACCGGAGCCAGAACCGGTTCCTGTTCCTGTTCCTGTTCCTGTTCCTGTTCCGGTTCCAGCACCAGCACCAGAACCAGAACCCGCGCCGAAACCAAAGCCAGTCCCGCCACCAAAACCTGTGGTCGTCGCCCCGCCACCGCCACCGCCACCGCCACCGCCACCGACGCTGGACAACTTTGCTTGCCGCAAAAAAGCGCCGAACGCAGTGATCCCTCAATTTGTCGTGGTGCTCGATACCTCAGGCTCGATGGATTTGAACATCAAGTCAGTGAAAGCCGACGAGGACTGGTTTTATGCCAACGAGCTCAACAAGTTCCTGGATGCGAACCGCACCATGCGGATCTTCGCCAAACCCAGCCGCATGGACGTAGCCAAGGACTCGCTAGCCGGCATGATCAACGGGCTGGACCCGAAGATCGACACGCGCCTCATCACGTTCGCCGGCTGCAACAGCACACCGGACCGGGGCGTGTTCAAGTTTGGCGACCGCCAGCGGCTGATCAACGGGATTCGAGGTCTGGTTCCCGACGACGGCACACCGCTGGCCGACAGCCTGGCTCACGCTGCAAGCACCGTGGACGGACGCAACAACGATGCGGTTATCGTGATGTTCGTCGACGGTGAGGACGGTTGCCAGAAGGACGTCTGCGCCGTATCCCGCCAAATCGCCAGAGAACAACCGCGCCTGCGGGTCAACGTGGTGAAGATCGGTGCCGGTGGACCGTCGCGCTGTATCGCCGAAAACACCGGTGGCCGGGTTTACAGCAGCACCAATGCGGCTGAGCTGGGCAAGCAGTTGAAACTGGCGAGCAAGGAAGTGTCGAGCAACGCCAAGTGCGATTAGTCACTCGGCTTGAATATTGAGGTGAGCCCATTCGCGAGCAAGCTCGCTCCCACAGGATTTATGTCGTTCACAATCAGGTGGAACGACCCATAACCCTGTGGGAGCGAGCCTGCTCGCGAAGGCTATTTCAAAGGCGACTCAACGAAACCGGTCAACCTCATGACGCAAGTCCGCCGCCAGCTTCTCCAGCTCTTTGGCGGTCACCGCCAGGTTCGACACCACTTCACGCTGCTCACTGTTTGCCAGCGCAATGCTTTGCAAATTGCTGCTGAGCAACGTCGCCGTGCTGCTCTGCTCCTGAGTCGCGGTGGTGATCGCCGCAAATTGCTGCCCGGCCGAACGGCTTTGCTCATCGATACGTGCCAGGGCACTGGCGACGTTGGCGTTGCGCGACAGGCCTTCCTGCATCAACACGTTGCCCTGCTCCATGGTGCTGATGGCGTTGCCGGTTTCCTGCTGAATGCTTTGGATCATGCCGGAAATTTCGTCAGTCGCTTCGCGAGTGCGTGAAGCCAGGTTGCGAACTTCATCGGCCACCACCGCAAAACCACGACCCTGCTCGCCGGCACGAGCGGCTTCGATGGCGGCGTTGAGCGCCAGCAGGTTGGTTTGATCGGCAATCGAGGTGATCACACCAACAATGCCACCGATTTCCTGGGAGCGCTGACCCAAGGTATTGATCACCGTCGCCGTGCTCTTGAGCGCGCCGGCGATTTGCTCCAGAGACGAGGACGCTTCGTCCATCGACGTACGACCGATCTGGGTTTGCTGTGCGTTTTCCTGAGCCAGACGCTGGGTGCTGCCCATGTTGTCGGCAATGTTCAGGGAGGTGGCGCTGAACTCTTCCACGGCACCGGCCATGCTGGTGATTTCGCCCGACTGCTGCTCCATCCCTTCATAGGCACCGCCGGACAGACCGGACAAGGCCTGGGCACGGCTGTTGACCTCTTGCGAAGCCTTGCGGATGTGCTCGACCATGGTCGACAAGGCTTGACTCATCTGGTTGAAAGCGCGGGCCAGTTGACCAATCTCGTCGTTGCTCGACACGTTCAGCCGCACGCTCAAATCACCGGCACCCAAGGCTTCAGCCTGACGCACCAAATCACCCAGCGGCGCGAGTTTGCTGCGCAACAGCCAGACTGCCGCGCCCACGGCGATCAACATCGCCAGCAGACTGCCAATCGCCAATTGAATACCGACACTCCAGGTCACGGCACGGATTTCGGTTTTCGGCATGTTCGCCACGACCGACCATGGGCCGCCTTCAAACGGTACGGCAATACTGTAGAAATCTTCGGACTTGTCGCTCCAGAACGCGCCCTTGCCCGGTGTCTTCGCCAAGCCAACGATGCTCTGAGTCGCCTGATCCAACGCCTGTACACCCGCTATCGGCACCAGCCATTTGCCCTGGTCATCGAGCAGCGCCAGGGAACCGGTCTGGCCGATACGGAAGCGCTTGAGGTTGGCGAACTGCGCGTTCTGAGCGTCGGTGTAATCGAATCCTACGTACAACACGGCAATGACCTTACCGCTGCTGTCGCGTACGGGGGTGTACTGCGACATATAGAAGCGCTCGAAAAGCAAAGCTCGGCCCACGTAGCTCTGCCCCGCCATCAAACGGGCGTAAGCCGGGTTCGCGTGATCGAGCAGGGTGCCTATGGCACGGCTTCCGTCTTGTTTGCTGACATTCGTGCTGACCCGAATGAACTCCTCACCGCTGCGCACAAACACCGTGGCGACACCCGCCGTCATCTGCTTGAACTCGTCCACTTCCTCGAAGTTGTTGTTCAACACTTCGCTGCCCAGGTGCAGGCCCGGGGTCTGGGTGCCCGCCACGGTCACCGGTTCGTCCGGATGCACGCTCAGACCCGCGCTGAAGCGCTTTTCGAACAAACCGGCCAGGCGCTGGGTACTTTCACGCAACGTGCCGTGAAAGGTGCTCAACTGATCGGCCAGCAACCGGGCTTCACTGGCCAGGTGCTCTTCGCGGGTGGCAAGGTTGGCGGTGTCCAGCGAGCGCAGGGCGAACACGGTACTGCCGCTGATGACAATCGCCAGTATCACGGCAAGCGCAAGACCAAGCTGTGAGGCGATCCGGGCACGAGGTTGAGACATGACAGCTCCTGGCCGAGTGACCGGATCATCCTGATCACGACGCACACTCAGCAAAATTTCTAATGGGAATTACGTCGAACCTGCACGAAGGTTCCATCTGCAGACTTTCGGCGGCAAACCTGAATACTTGAGTAATTGACCGGGATATGGCTCAAGGCTGCCATTGCGGCGGCTCTATCGATTCAGCTCAAGTGCTCGACGTCCGGTAATTCCATGGCGCGAACTTCGCCCTGGAGAAAATCGCTGAGCCTGCGTAGACGTTCTCCTCCGGGGCGTGTTTTCGGCCAAACGAGGTAATAATTCTCACCGCTGGCGACGGCAGTCGGCCACGGCAAACTCAGACGCCCCTGAGCCACATCTTCCGCCACCATCAACAGATCGCCCATGGACACGCCATAGCCTCTTGCGGCGGCGATCATGCCCAGCTCCAGCGTGTCGAACACCTGCCCGCCCTTGAGTGACACCTGGTCCGCCAGCCCCATGCGTTCCAGCCAGCTGCGCCAGTCACGACGATCCGGCGTGGGGTGCAGCAGTTCGGCATTGGCCAGCCGCGCGACATCCCACGGTTGATCCTGCAGAAGATTCGGCGCGCCGACTGGAATCAGCTCTTCCGGGAACAGGAAACTCGCCTCCCAGTCCGGCTGAAAATGCCCGTTGCTGAGGATGACGGCGCAGTCGAACGGTTCATGGTTGAAGTCCACCGAGTCGACGTCCATCCAGGCGCTGGTCAATTGCACCTCATTGCCGGGTTGCAGGTGCCGAAAGCGGCTGAGCCTTGCCAGCAGCCAACGCATGGTCAGGGTCGACGGCGCTTTCATGCGCAGAATGTCATCCTCGGCGCGCAAGGTATTGCAGGCCCGCTCCAGAGCGGTGAAGCCTTCACGGATGCCCGGCAGGATCAGCCGCGCCGATTCGGTCAATTGCAGATTGCGCCCGCTGCGGTGAAACAGCCGACAGGCAAAATGGTCTTCGAGTGTACGAATATGCCGGCTGACCGCACTTTGAGTGATCGATAATTCTTCGGCCGCACGGGTAAACGAGCTGTGTCGCGCCGCCGCTTCGAATGCGCGCAGGGCATACAAGGGAGGAAGACGACGAGACATTCGGAAAGCTCCTATAGCGGGATTCGGTCACCCTAGCAGAAACTCTCCAGCATGAGTTTGAATCATGCGACCCATCCTTTTTATCCCTTTGTGCAAACCCCGTAGAGCGCCGAGAATCGACGCTTCCAGTTCTCTTTGGGCTGTCCTTTTTCTCTTGATTAGCCGAGCGTGATGATCATGAAACATCCAGCACGTACCGAACTCTGGGCCATCCTGCGGCTGGCGGGGCCGTTGATTGCCTCGCAGTTGGCGCACATGCTGATGATCCTCACCGACACCTTGATGATGGCGCGACTGAGTCCCGAAGCGTTGGCCGGCGGTGGCCTGGGCGCAGCGACGTACTCGTTCGTGTCGATCTTCTGCATTGGCGTGATCGCTGCGGTCGGCACCCTCGTGGCAATCCGTCAGGGTGCCGGCGACATTGTCGGCGCCGCCAGGCTGACTCAGGCCGGGCTATGGCTGGCGTGGTTGATGGCGCTGGTGGCCGGGCTGCTGCTGTGGAACCTCAAACCGGTCTTGCTGCTGTTCGGCCAGACCGAAACCAACGTCCATGCAGCAGGACAATTCCTGCTGATCCTGCCGTTCGCCCTGCCCGGCTACTTGAGTTTCATGGCCCTGCGCGGTTTCACTAGCGCCATCGGCCGGGCAACGCCGGTGATGGTCATCAGCCTCGGCGGCACCGTGGCCAATTTCCTGCTCAATTACGCGCTGATTACCGGCATGTTCGGTCTGCCGAAACTGGGCCTGATGGGCATCGGGCTGGTCACAGCCATCGTCGCCAACTGCATGGCCCTTGCACTGGCCTGGCACATCCGTCGGCATCCGGCCTACGACGCCTATCCCTTGCGCCAGGGCCTGTCGCGGCCCAACCGCCAGTACCTTAAGGAACTGTGGCGCCTGGGCCTGCCGATTGGTGGTACCTACGCGGTGGAAGTCGGACTGTTTGCATTCGCCGCGCTGTGCATGGGCACCATGGGCAGTACGCAACTGGGCGCACACCAGATCGCCCTGCAAATCGTCTCGGTGGCGTTCATGGTTCCGGCAGGGCTTTCCTATGCGATTACCATGCGCATTGGTCAGCACTACGGCGCCGGGCAGTTGCTTGATGCACGGCTGGCCGGTCGGGTCGGGATCACGTTTGGCGGCGCCTCGATGCTGGCCTTCGCCATGGTCTTCTGGCTACTGCCCAATCAGTTGATCGGGTTGTTCCTTGACCATAACGACCCGGCCTTTCGCCCGGTCATTGACCTGGCCGTGAGCCTGCTGGCGGTAGCCGCGTGGTTCGAGCTGTTCGACGGTACGCAAACCATCGCCATGGGCTGCATTCGCGGGCTCAAGGATGCCAAGACCACGTTTCTGGTGGGATTGGGGTGCTATTGGCTGATTGGCGCACCCGCCGCCTGGTGGATGGCCTTCCATTTGAATTGGGGGCCAACGGGCGTCTGGTGGGGATTGGCGCTGGGGTTGGCGTGCGCGGCGGTGAGCCTGACGCTGGCGTTTGAGTGGAAGATGAAAAGGATGATTCGGCGGGAGCCTGAGTCGCAGCAGCGTTTCGAGGTCCCCCAGCCAGACTGAGATCCCCTGTGGGAGCGGGCTTGCTCGCGAAGGGGCCGTGTCAGTCGACATCTACGTTAACTGACACACCGCTTTCGCGAGCAAGCCCGCTCCCACATTGGATTCGCGTTAAACCACGACTTCCAATGCGGGCTGCTGACTGCTGCCAAACGTCAAATACTCAACCAGCTCCGCCAGCGGCAATGGCTTGCTGATCAGATATCCCTGCACCTGATCGCAGCCAAACCCGCGCAACAAATCCAGTTGCTCCGGCGTTTCTACACCTTCGGCGACCACTTCAAGCTTGAGGTTGTGCGCCAGATTGATCATCGCGTGGACCAGTTTGCGATTCTCTTCGCGCTGTTCCATGCCGCCGACAAAGCTCTTGTCGATCTTCAGCAAGGTAATGGGCAGGCTGTTGAGGTGCACAAACGAAGAGAAACCGGTACCGAAGTCGTCCAGGGAGAAGCGCACACCCAGACGCCCCAGGGCATCCATGGTCTGTTTCACCAGATCACTGCGGCGCATCACCGCGGTTTCAGTCAGTTCGAACTCCAGCCATTGCGCATCGACGCCGCGCTCGGCAATCAACCGACTTAGCGTCGACAGTAACTGGCTGTCCTGAAACTGCCGGAACGACAGGTTGATCGCCATGTGCAACGCCGGCAAACCCCGTTCGCGCAACGCCTGCATGTCGCGCAAGGCGCGGGAAATCACCCAGTAACCCAGCGGCACAATCAAACCGCTCTGCTCGGCCAGCGGCACGAATTCGCTCGGTGGCAGCAAACCCCGTTCGGCGTGACGCCAGCGCACCAAGGCTTCGAGGCCGACGATCTGCCCGTCTTCAAGGTTCAGGCGTGGCTGGTAATGCAGTTCCAACTCATCCCGACGCAACGCCCGACGCAGCTCGCTTTCGAGGTCGGCCATGCTGCGGGCATTGCGATTGATGCGCTCGTTGAAGATGTGAAAAGTGCAGCCCTGAGTGCTTTTGGCTTGTTGCATGGCGATGTGCGCGTGCCACATCAGCGGGTCGGCGCCGGCCTGAGCCCGGGCGTGAGCAATACCGAGGCTGGAGCCGATCAACAGGCTTTCGCCGTCGACCCAGTAAGGCTCGGCCAGCGCTTCGGTAATGCGCTCGGCCATCCATTCGGCGCGCTGAGGTGCGCGGCGAGTGTCAATCAGCAGGGCAAATTCATCGCTGCCCAGGCGCGCCAGTTGATCGCTGGCCTCAAGCTGGCTTTTCAACCGCGCGACCACTTGTAGGATCAGCCGGTCGCCGGCCTGATGGCCGAGGGCGTCGTTAGCGTGACGGAAGTTGTCGAGATCGAGGTGACCGAGGGCCAGGCCACGGCCTTCGTTTTCCGCCAGACGCGCCGCCAGCAAGGTCTGGAAACCCTGGCGGTTGGCGATGCCTGTCAGCGGGTCTTGCTCGGCCAGGCGCTGCAGTGTGTTTTCCAGCACGCCGCGCTCACGCACATGGCGCAGGCAACGGCGCAACATGCCGGCGTCGAGCAGGTCGCGCACCAGCCAGTCGCTCACGCCATCGGGCGGCAACAGCGGCTCATCGTCGAGCAACAACACCGTGGGCAAATTGCAACGGCCGGGCGCCGGCTGAAGGGCCGGGATCGTTAACAACACCGCGCTGCGGTTGTCATCGAACAGAGCGCTGACCGACTCCCAGCTCGGCGCGCTGATGAGCACGGCCGAGCTCCCCATCGGAGCCAGACACTCGCGCAACAACGCTGCCCACGCTGGCTCTTCGGCCAGTAGCAGCAAACGCAAGGGTTCGACAGGCGTAGACAAGCTAGCTCCCTAGACTCTGCAAAGATGTAGGCGACGGGCATTATGCAGCGCCGGTAACCAATGACCAAATGACATCGCTTATCAACCGTTGCTTTGTATCTTGAATGACGAACATTAGATGCACACTCATCGCACATCCTGCGTGAAAGTATCAAAACCGGCAAATATAGATAGCGTGCTGCGTCACAAGTCGGAGAGAGCAGCACAATTCGCTGAGCCTGTTAAAATGCCGGCCCATTTCGCAAACGACTTCCTGATTTCGTATGTCCCGACTCAATCCCCGGCAGCAAGAAGCCGTGAGCTACGTCGGCGGCCCTCTTTTGGTGCTCGCCGGCGCAGGCTCCGGCAAGACCAGCGTGATCACCCGCAAAATTGCGCACCTGATCCAGAACTGCGGCATCCGCGCCCAGTACATCGTCGCCATGACCTTTACCAACAAGGCGGCGCGCGAGATGAAGGAGCGGGTCGGCACCCTGCTCAAGGGTGGTGAAGGACGCGGCCTGACGGTCTGCACCTTCCACAACCTGGGCCTGAACATCATCCGCAAGGAACACGTGCGGCTGGGCTACAAACCGGGATTCTCGATCTTCGACGAGACCGATGTCAAAGCACTGATGACTGACATCATGCAGAAGGAATACTCGGGCGACGACGGCGTCGACGAGATCAAGAACATGATCGGCTCGTGGAAAAACGACCTGATCCTGCCGCCCGAAGCCCTGGAAAACGCCCGCAACCCCAAGGAACAGACCGCCGCCATTGTCTACACCCACTATCAGCGCACGCTCAAGGCGTTCAACGCGGTGGACTTCGACGACCTGATCCTGCAGCCGGTAAAGCTGTTCCAGGAACACCCCGACATCCTCGAAAAATGGCAGAACAAAGTCCGCTACCTGCTGGTGGACGAATACCAGGACACCAACGCCAGCCAGTATTTGCTGGTGAAGTTGCTGATCGGCACGCGCAACCAGTTCACCGTGGTCGGCGACGACGACCAGTCGATCTATGCCTGGCGCGGTGCCCGCCCGGAAAACCTGATGCTGCTCAAGGACGATTACCCGTCCCTGAAAGTGGTGATGCTGGAGCAAAACTATCGCTCCACCAGCCGCATCCTTCGCTGCGCCAACGTGCTGATCTCGAACAACCCGCACGAATTCGAGAAGCAGTTGTGGAGCGAGATGGGCCACGGCGACGAGATCCGGGTAATCCGCTGCCGCAACGAAGACGCCGAAGCCGAACGGGTGGCCGTGGAACTGCTGACCCTGCACTTGCGCACGGATCGGCCGTACAGCGATTTCGCGATTCTGTATCGCGGGAACTACCAGGCCAAGCTGATCGAGCTGAAGCTGCAACACCACCAGATTCCGTATCGCCTGTCCGGCGGCAACAGCTTTTTCGGACGTCAGGAAGTGAAAGACCTGATGGCCTACTTCCGCCTGATCGTGAACCCGGACGACGACAATGCCTTCCTGCGGGTGATCAACGTCCCACGCCGGGAGATCGGTTCGACCACACTGGAAAAGCTTGGCAACTACGCCACCGGGCGAAAAATCTCGATGTACGCCGCCACTGACGAAATCGGTCTGGGCGAGCATCTGGACGCACGCTTTACTGATCGCTTGTCACGCTTCAAGCGTTTCATGGACAAGGTCCGTGAGCAGTGCGCTGGCGAAGACCCGATCTCGGCGCTGCGCAGCATGGTCATGGATATCGACTACGAGAATTGGCTGCGCACCAACAGTTCCAGCGACAAGGCCGCGGATTACCGCATGGGTAACGTCTGGTTTCTGATCGAGGCGTTGAAGAACACGCTCGAAAAAGACGAAGAAGGCGAGATGACCGTCGAAGACGCCATCGGCAAACTCGTCCTGCGCGACATGCTGGAGCGTCAGCAGGAAGAGGAAGACGGCGCCGAAGGTGTGCAGATGATGACCTTGCACGCCTCCAAGGGCCTGGAGTTTCCTTACGTGTTCATCATGGGCATGGAAGAGGAAATCCTCCCGCACCGCTCCAGTATCGAAGCCGACACCATCGAAGAAGAACGCCGGCTGGCCTACGTCGGAATTACCCGCGCACGTCAGACGCTGGCCTTTACCTTCGCCGCCAAGCGTAAGCAATACGGCGAGATCATCGACTGCGCACCAAGCCGCTTCCTCGATGAACTGCCGCCGGACGACCTGGCCTGGGAAGGCAACGACGACACACCGGTTGAAGTCAAAGCTGTTCGCGGTAATACCGCATTGGCGGATATACGCGCGATGTTAAAGCGCTAGAATCGACTACTTTTTAACCAGCCTTAGACGCACAGGCGTCATTAGAGGAAAGCTTCATGGAAGCACTGCACAAGAAAATTCGCGAAGAAGGCATCGTGCTTTCCGACCAGGTCCTGAAAGTCGACGCCTTTCTGAACCACCAGATCGACCCGGCCCTGATGAAGCTGATCGGCGACGAATTTGCCACGCTGTTCAAGGATTCGGGCATCACCAAGATCGTCACCATCGAAGCCTCGGGCATTGCCCCGGCGATCATGACCGGTCTGAACCTCGGCGTGCCGGTGATTTTCGCCCGCAAGCATCAGTCCCTGACCCTGACCGAAAACCTGCTGTCGGCGACCGTTTACTCGTTCACCAAGCAGACCGAAAGCACCGTGGCGATCTCCCCTCGCCACCTGACCAGCAGCGATCGCGTGTTGATCATCGATGACTTTCTGGCCAACGGTAAGGCGTCGCAAGCGCTGATCTCAATCATCAAACAGGCCGGCGCTACGGTAGCTGGCTTGGGGATCGTGATTGAGAAGTCCTTCCAGGGCGGCCGTGCGGAGCTGGATGCGCAGGGTTATCGGGTTGAATCGTTGGCTCGCGTGCAGTCCCTGGCTGGCGGTGTTGTGACCTTTATCGAATAAAGCCACACCACACACCCCCTGTGGGAGCGAGCCTGCTCGCGAAAGCGGTCTATCAGCCAACAGTGATGTTGAATGTTATGGCCTCTTCGCGAGCAGGCTCGCTCCCACAGTTGTTTTGTGTTGGCGATTATTGCGCGGTGGCTTTAAGTCCGGTGAGCAGCAGCCGCTGAAACAAATCCTCTTTCAGCCCTTCCGGGTTCGTCAGCTGCATCCGCTCCAGATGCGCGGGAAACTCCGACGCCTCGGGCGCGTCCAACGCCGCCTTGCCCAGCTCCAGAATCTCTGTGAGTTTGAACTTGCTCTTCAACCAGTTCAGCGACCGCAACAGGTCCCGCTCTTCAGCGGTGAAATCACACCCCAGCGGATACTCCGGAAACAAATTCGGATGCAGCGCCTGAATCGCCTGCAAACGCTGCGGGCTGTTATCGGCGAACCGTGGATCAATGCGGAAGTTCTTCGGCAATTTACCAACGTTCTGCGCCTGCTCGATCAACCCCGGCTGAAAACGTGAATCGCTGATGTTCAGCAACGCCTCGATCACGGCCGCATCGGTCTTGCCCCGCAGATCGGCGATGCCGTACTCGGTGACCACGATGTCCCGCAAATGCCGCGGGATCGTGCAATGGCCGTACTCCCAGACGATGTTTGAACTCACCTCACCGCCCGATTCGCGCCAGCTGCGCAGGAGCAGTATCGAACGCGCGCCTTCCAGTGCATGGCCCTGGACAACGAAGTTGTACTGCCCGCCAACACCGCTGAGCACCCGCCCGTCTTCCAGCTGATCCGCAACACCGGCACCCAACAAGGTCATGGTGAACACGGTGTTGATAAATCGTGCATCGAGACGCTGCAAGCGTTTGAGTTCTTCCTGACCGTAGAGCTCGTTGATGTAGCTGATGCGGGTCATGTTGAATTCGAGGCGCTTGCTTTGCGGCAGCTCGCGCAGGCGCTCATAGAAACTGCGCGGCCCGAGGAAAAACCCGCCATGCACCGAGATGCCATCAGTCTGCGCGGCTTCGTCCAGCGTGCCGGCATTGGCCTGTTGCTGGGTCGGCACATCGGGGTAGACCTTGCGCCGCACAATCCCGGCGTCAGCCAGCACCAGCAAACCGTTGACGAACATTTCGCTGCAACCGTAAAGGCCTTTGGCGAAGGGTTCGACGCCGCCTTCGCGGTCGATGAGTTGCGCCCACTGGCTGAGGTTCACGTCCGCCAGCAACGCCTTGTAACCGATATTGTCGGCCTGCCGCGCCAGCAGTGCCGCGGTCAGGGCATCACCCATGGCGCCGATGCCGATCTGCAAGGTGCCGCCGTCGCGCACCAGCGTGCTGGCGTGCAGCCCGATGAAGTGATCCTGGAAACCCACCGGCATGTTCGGCGTGGAGAACAGCGTGGTGCTGTCCTTCTCGTCGATCAGCAGGTCGAAAGCATCCATGCCGACTTCCGCGTCCCCCGGCATGTAGGGCAAATCGTTGTGCACCTGGCCCACCAGCAGGATTGTCTCTCCCGCCGCCCGACGTTTGGCGATCATGGGGAACAGGTCGAGGGTGATGTCCGGGTTGCAGCTCAGGCTCAGGCGGTCGGGATGTTCGCTGTGGCTAGCCACCAATTGCGCCACCAGGTTCAGCCCGGCGGCGTTGATGTCTCGAGCGGCGTGGCTGTAATTACTGCTGACGTAATCCTGCTGGGCCTGTTCGCTGCGAAGCAGGCTGCCGGGCTGCATGAAGAATTGCTGAACATGGATGTTCGACGGCAGGCTGTCGCGATGCAGCTCGGCAAGAAAATCCAGTTCCGGATAATCGCCGAACACCCGTTCGATAAAGGGTTCGAGAAAACGCTTTTGCAAACCGTCACCCAAGGCGGGACGGCCCAGGCACAGGGCGGTGTAGATCGTCAGCTGCCGTTCGGGCACCTGCGCGATGCGTTGAAACAGCGCGTTGACGAAGTGGTTGGGTTTGCCCAGACCGAGGGGCAGGCCCATGTGGATATGCGCCGGCAACCGTGCCAGAACGTCATCGACCGCTTGCTCGATAGAACACAGCTGCACCATCTGATCCTCCCTTACATTCCGTGAATTGGGGTTGGACCGAACTTGCCGGGCCTCTGCTGCAAAGAATAGTCTCAGGCGCAAATCGCAGGCACAAAAAAGCCGCTCGCAAGCGGCTTTTTTGCTGGAGATGAAGGCTTATTTCAGGCCAGACATCTTCTGGATCGCGCCCTTGAGATCGGCATCAGTGCAGTCGGCGCAGGTGCCTTTAGGCGGCATCGCGTTGACGCCGGAGATCGCCTTCGCCAGCAAGCCGTCAAGGCCGCCTTCTTTCTTGGCGCGGTCGCCCCAAGCTGCGGCATCACCGATTTTTGGCGAGTTCAGCAGGCCTGTACCGTGGCAAGCGTTGCAATGTTTTGCAATCACTGAGTCAGGGGTTTTGGCATCGCCACCACCCGCCGAAGCAGCGACTTCCATCCCCTTGCACTCTTTACCCGCCACACAGACCTGGCCGACTGGCTCAAGGCGTTTAGCAATATCGTCGTTGGTCGCAGCTTGTGCGCTGACTGCCCATAGGGCCAATACGGTTGCTGGTACGGCCAGCATTTTCATAATTAGATTCACGCGTTCACCCTCAATGGTGGCTAGTCACGCCCACGGCCACGGTTCGCAGGCGGGCGCAAGTATAACGGTAAGCCCGCCACTCTGAAACAACCCTAAAGTCGAAGGGGTCTTATGCGTGGCGGAAAAACAACTCGGGCGCCTGCGCAATGCTGGCGGGACGCCTCTTTTGTTAGAAATTCGCTGGAGTAGCTGCGCTGATTAGTCGCGCCGGCGCATCGAACGGATTACGGAAACGGTGCGGTTTAGTGCTTTCAAAGTAGTAGCTGTCGCCAGCTTCGAGCACAAAAGTTTCAAGCCCCACCACCAGTTCAAGTCGACCTTCGAGCAAAATTCCGGTTTCCTCGCCCTCATGGGTGAGCATCTCGTCACCGGTGTCGGCGCCTGGCGGGTAGATTTCGTTGAGGAACGCGATGGCCCGACTCGGATGAGCCCTGCCGACCAGCTTCATGGTCACTGCGCCATCGGAAATATCGATCAGCTCGTTGGCTTTGTAGACGATCTGAGTCGGTTTTTCCTGCAGGATCTCTTCGGAAAAGAACTCGACCATGGACATGGGAATCCCGCCCAGTACTTTCCTCAGCGAACTGATCGAGGGGCTGACGCTGTTCTTCTCGATCATCGAAATGGTGCTGTTGGTGACGCCCGCGCGTTTGGCGAGTTCACGCTGGGAAAGTCCTTTGAGCTTACGGATGGATTGCAGTCGTTCACCGACGTCCAATGCTGGAGCCTCCAGGGATTCAGGTTATTGGAATATTGAGCGTTATCATGGCGACAGCGTTCAGTATTTACAACACTTGGACCTGAATCCTGTTTGGCGAGGCGACTTCCGATACGGACCGCTGACCGCTAACCCTCGGAATAGAGCTTTGGCACGCGGCGCAGGTTGCAGAAGATCTGATAGGGAATCGTGTCAGCGGCTGCAGCCACCTCGCTGGCGAGGATGTTTTTACCCCACAACTCGACAGTCGAACCCAGACCGGCTTGCGGCACATCGGTCAGATCGACGCAGAGCATGTCCATCGACACTCGGCCAATCAACCGGCTCCGCTGTCCGGCGACCATTACCGGCGTGCCGGTCGGTGCGTGACGCGGGTAGCCATCGGCATAACCCATGGCTACCACGCCCACACGCATCGGTTTCTGGGTGATGAATTTGGCGCCGTAACCGATCGGCTCGCCGGCCGGCAGTTCACGCACGCAAATCACTTTCGATTCGAGGGTCATCACCGGCTGCAGGCGCGATGCCACGGCATTGGCTTCCTCGAAAGGTGTTGCACCGTAGAGCATGATGCCCGGGCGAACCCAGTCGCTCGGAATCTGTGGCCAACCGAGCACCGCCGGCGAGTTGCGCAGGCTGACCTCGGCCGAGAGGCCCTGACGCGCCGCTTCAAACACTGCGACCTGATCGGCGCTGGCCTGCTCGTGCAGCTCATCGGCGCGGGCGAAGTGGCTCATCAGAACAATCTTCACCACCTTGCCGCTGGCCAATAGCCGTTGATATCCCGCCTGATAATCCTTTGGATGCAAGCCAACCCGATGCATGCCCGAATCGAGCTTGAGCCAGACCGTGATCGGCTTGCTCAACGCGGCGTTCTCGATGGCCTCAAGCTGCCACAACGAGTGCACCACGCACCAGAAGTCATGCTCGACGATCAGCGACAGCTCATCGGCTTCGAAAAACCCTTCCAGCAACAACACCGGTGCGCGAATGCCCGCGGCGCGCAGCTCCAACGCTTCTTCGATGCAGGCTACGGCAAACCCGTCCGCGTCGGCTTCCAGCGCCTGGGCGCAACGCACCGCGCCATGACCGTAGGCATCAGCCTTGATAACGGCGAGGGCCTTGGCCCCCGTGATTTCACGGGCGATCTGGAAGTTGTGGCGCAGGGCTTGAAGGTCGATCAGGGCACGGGCTGGACGCATGGCGGCAGGCTTCTAGGCGGTCATGGGAATAAAAACCGGCGCTGGGTGGCGGCGTGAACCGCCAACAGCACCGGGAGAGGGATCTTTCTGACAGGCTTACGGCAGAGCGGCGACAACCGACAGCTCAACCAGTATTTCCGGTTCGCACAACTTCGATTCAACCGTGGCACGGGCCGGTGCGACGCCTTTTGGCAGCCACTTGTCCCAGACTGCGTTCATGCCCTCAAAGTGTGCATCGATGTCTTTCAAGTAAATCGTCACCGACAACAGACGGTTCTTGTCGGTCCCGGCCAGATCCAGCAAACGCTCGATGTTGGCAAGTGTTTCACGGGTCTGCTGTTCAATCCCGGCGTTCATATCGTCGCCGACCTGCCCTGCCAGATACACGGTACCGCTGTGGACTACGATCTGGCTCATGCGCTCATTGGTGAGCTGGCGCTGGATTGACATGTTTTGCTGACTCCTGAATTTTTTGGCCGTAACGGGAAATATCGAGGCCTTCGGCGCTGATTTGCGGCGTTTTCTTCGCCATCAGATCAGCCAGCAGGCGACCGGAACCGCACGCCATGGTCCAACCAAGCGTACCGTGACCCGTGTTCAAAAACAGATTGCTGAATGGCGTAGCACCCACGATCGGCGTGCCGTCCGGGGTAGTCGGACGCAGACCGGTCCAGAAACTTGCCTGGGCCAGATCGCCGCCCTGAGGATAAAGGTCGTTGACGATCATCTCCAGGGTTTCGCGCCGACGCGGGTTCAGCGACAGGTCAAAACCGGCTATTTCAGCCATACCGCCGACGCGGATGCGGTTGTCAAAACGGGTGATCGCGACCTTGTAGGTCTCATCGAGAATAGTCGAAGTCGGGGCCATCGCCGGGTTAGTGATCGGCACGGTCAGGGAGTAACCCTTGAGCGGATACACCGGGGCCTTGATGCCCAATGGCTTGAGCAGTTGCGGCGAGTAGCTGCCGAGTGCCAGCACGTAGCGGTCAGCGGTTTCCAGCTTGCCGTCGATCCACACGCCGTTGATGCGATCACCGGCGTAGTCGAGCTTCTGAATGTCCTGACCGAAGCGGAATTCCACGCCCAGTTTCACGGCCATTTCGGCCAGTCGAACGGTGAACATCTGGCAGTCGCCGGTCTGGTCATTCGGCAGGCGCAGGGCACCGGCGAGGATGTCGGTGACGCCGGCCAGCGCCGGTTCAACCCTAGCAATGCCAGCGCGGTCGAGCAGTTCGAACGGCACGCCGGACTCTTTCAAAACGGCGATGTCTTTCGCGGCGTTGTCGAGCTGAGCCTGGGTGCGGAAAAGTTGTGTAGTACCGAGGCTACGGCCTTCGTAGGCAATGCCGGTTTCGGCGCGCAATTCGTCGAGGCAGTCACGGCTGTACTCGGACAGACGGACCATGCGCTCCTTGTTCACCGCATAACGGTTGGCAGTGCAGTTGCGCAGCATTTGCGCCATCCACAGGTACTGGTCGATGTCGGCGGTAGCCTTGATTGCCAACGGCGCGTGGCGCTGCAACAGCCACTTGATGGCCTTGAGCGGCACGCCCGGCGCGGCCCATGGCGAGGCATAACCCGGCGACACCTGGCCGGCGTTGGCGAAACTGGTCTCCATGGCAGCGGCCGGCTGACGGTCCACCACCACCACTTCAAACCCGGCCCGAGCCAGATAATAAGCACTGGCGGTACCGATGACGCCGCTACCCAAGACCATAACGCGCATTTTCATATCCCTCATCGCGGCTTGCCGCTGACGTTCGTAGTTGTCGAGCATTGATGTGCGCAGTGTAAAAAAGATTAGGCAGTGCTTTTCACTATATAAGTGCCTATATTTGGCGAGAATTCTCGGCAAAATCCCTTTTCACGGAGGCGCATCCCCTATGCGTACCAACACTCAAACGAAACGTGAGCTGGACAAGATCGACCGCAACATCTTGCGGATCCTGCAAGCGGACGGGCGCATCTCCTTCACCGAACTGGGGGAAAAGGTCGGGCTCTCGACCACGCCGTGTACCGAGCGGGTCCGGCGCCTTGAGCGCGAAGGAATCATCATGGGCTACAACGCCCGGCTCAATCCGCAGCACCTCAAGGGTAGTCTTCTGGTGTTCGTCGAGATCAGCCTCGACTACAAATCCGGGGATACTTTCGAAGAGTTCCGACGCGCGGTCCTGAAGCTCCCCCACGTGCTGGAGTGCCACTTGGTGTCAGGGGATTTCGACTATCTGGTGAAGGCGCGGATTTCCGAGATGGCCTCGTACCGCAAACTGCTGGGCGACATCCTGCTCAAGCTGCCGCATGTGCGCGAATCCAAGAGCTATATCGTCATGGAAGAGGTGAAGGAGAGTTTGAATCTGCCGATTCCGGATTGAACCCATGATCAAACGAGGACTTGCCGAGTGCTGGCCATGTACTCATGGATCTGCTTCTCGACCCGCGGATGAATCAACTCCACCGGCCCCCGCCCATTCGGGCACGGCAATGTCTTGGTGGTGCCAAACAGCCGACAGATCAGCGGCCGCTCGCCATACACGGTGCAGCCGTCAGGCCCGAGGTGGACGCAATTGAGTTCATCCATCGCCGCATCCTGCTCGGCCCGGCTCTTGCGCGGCAGGCGAGACATTTCTTCCGGTGAGGTGGTCACCGGCCCACAGCAGTCATGGCAGCCGGGCACGCACTCGAACGAGGGAATCTGCTGCCGTAGCGTGCGAATTTTCTGACTGTTGCAGCTCATCGAAGCGGTGCCCAAAAGCGAAATAGAGCGCGATTCTGACGCAAAAGCCCCGATCCAGACAGCACCTGCCGACCAGTGTTGCCCGTATCCGAAGGTCCGGCTTATGCTCCGTCAAATTTTCTAGACACCCGAATCAGGAACACGCACATGAATGCCCGTGCTCAGCAACCTGCCCCGACCCACCCGCACACTGCCTCTTATTACGCCGCCAGCAGCTTGCCGCAGTCCGATCATCCGGCGCTCACAGGCGATCTGGTGGCGGACGTGTGCGTGGTCGGCGGCGGGTTCTCGGGACTGAACACGGCGCTCGAACTGGCCGAACGCGGCCTCAGCGTGATCCTGCTCGAAGCCCGCAAAATTGGCTGGGGCGCCAGCGGACGCAACGGCGGGCAGTTGATTCGTGGCGTCGGTCATGGCCTCGATCAGTTCGCTAACGTGGTCGGTGTGGACGGCGTGCGTCAGATTAAACTCATGGGCCTGGAAGCGGTGGAAATCGTCCGACAGCGGGTCGAGCGTTTTCAGATTCCTTGCGACCTGACGTGGGGCTACTGCGACCTGGCCAACAAGCCCCGAGACCTCGAAGGCTTTGCCGAAGACGCCGAAGAGCTGCGCAGCCTCGGTTACCGTTACGAAACCCGTCTGCTGCAAGCCAGCGAAATGCACTCCGTGGTGGGCTCCGACCGCTACGTCGGCGGTTTGATCGACATGGGCTCGGGGCACCTGCATCCGCTGAACCTGGCATTGGGCGAAGCCGCGGCTGCCCAGCAGTTGGGGGTGAAGCTGTTTGAACAATCGGCGGTCACCCGCATCGATTATGGCTCCGAGGTCAAGGTCCATACCGCCCAGGGCTCGGTTCGCGCCAAGACGCTGGTGCTGGGCTGCAACGCCTACCTCAACGAACTCAATCCCGAGCTCAGTGGCAAGGTGCTGCCCGCCGGCAGCTACATCATCGCCACCGAACCCTTGAGTGAAGCGCTGGCTCACTCGCTACTGCCGCAGAATATGGCGGTCTGCGATCAACGGGTTGCGCTGGACTACTACCGACTCTCGGCGGACCGACGCTTGCTGTTTGGCGGCGCCTGTCATTATTCAGGGCGCGACCCGAAGGACATCGCCGCGTACATGCGGCCGAAGATGCTGGAGGTTTTCCCGCAACTGGCCGGCGTGAAGATCGACTTTCAATGGGGTGGGATGATCGGTATCGGCGCCAACCGCCTGCCGCAGATCGGGAGGCTAAAGGATCAGCCGAACGTGTATTACGCCCAGGCTTATTCCGGTCACGGCGTGAATGCCACGCACCTCGCGGGGAAATTGTTGGCTGAGGCTATCAGTGGTCAGCACAGTGGCGGGTTCGATCTGTTTGCCAAGGTGCCGCATATCACCTTTCCTGGCGGCAAACATTTGCGTTCGCCGTTGTTGGCATTGGGGATGCTTTGGCATCGGCTTAAAGAGTTGGTCTGAACCTGATTCAGCGACATGCCCGCCCTTGTAGCAGCTGACGAGCACCGCGAGGCAGCGTTCGGCGACGAAGCCGTCGCAAATCCTGCAACCGCGCTCTTTCAGGCAAACAGCGGCGCCTGATTTACGACTGCTGCGCAGTCGGACGTCCGAACGCGGCCCGAACCTTCGGCAGTTGCTACAAGGGATCGCATTTCATCTCACAGACGCCAGAACGGCTTCAAGCCCTCCTCCCGCGCCTGCTCCCGACTTAATCCGACATCCCTGAGCTGTTCCGGTGTCAGCCCAAGCAACGCCTTGCGCGTGTGCAGACGATGCCAGAACAGACCCCAGCGACTCAGGCCGGACGGTGCGTTGCGCATGACCGCCTCGCGTGCGCCATTGTTTTGCCCTGCCGCCAGTTCCTGACTGTGTAACATCAGCCGCACATCGCTCAAGCCGTTCATTTTGATTGCTCCTGTTTACTTGGGTAGCCAGAGCTTTCATGATGCGTGGACGGCAAAAAGCATTACAGATTCAATGTAGCTGTATTAACTCCATACAGATTTGCGGTCTGGACTTCTGAATCGCTAATTTTTGCCTGATCTGTACCGGTCAGCCCAACTACCCTAACGAGACTGCACCATGACTCTTTACGTCAATCTCGCCGAATTGCTCGGCACGCGTATCGAACAGGGCTTCTATCGCCCCGGTGACCGCTTGCCGTCGGTGCGGGCGTTGAGTGTCGAACACGGCGTCAGTCTGAGCACGGTGCAGCAGGCCTATCGCGTGCTGGAAGACAGCGGCCTGGCGATGCCGAAACCCAAGTCCGGCTACTTCGTACCGGTCAGTCGAGCGCTTCCGGAACTGCCAGCGATGGGCCGCCCGGCGCAGCGGCCGGTGGATATTTCCCAATGGGATCAGGTGCTGGAACTGATCCGCGCGGTGCCACGCAAGGATGTTGTGCAACTGGGTCGCGGCATGCCGGACGTCACCACGCCGACCATGAAGCCGCTGCTGCGCGGTCTGGCGCGAATCAGCCGTCGGCAAGACATGCCCGGTCTGTATTACGACAACATCCATGGCACCCTCGAACTGCGCGAGCAAATCGCCCGTCTGATGCTCGATTCCGGCTGCCAATTGAGCGCCAGCGATCTGGTGATCACAACGGGTTGTCACGAAGCGCTGTCCACCAGCATCCGCTCGATCTGCGAGCCGGGCGACATTGTGGCCGTCGACTCGCCAAGTTTTCACGGTGCCATGCAGACCCTCAAGGGTCTGGGCATGAAAGCCCTGGAAATCCCCACCGACCCGCTCACCGGCATCAGTCTCGATGCACTTGAACTGGCCTTGGAACAATGGCCGATCAAGGCCATACAGTTGACACCCAACTGCAACAACCCGTTGGGCTACATCATGCCGGAATCGCGCAAACGCGCGTTGTTGACGCTGGCGCAGCGCTTTGACGTGGCGATCATCGAGGACGATGTGTATGGCGAACTGGCCTACACCTACCCGCGCCCGCGCACGATCAAATCCTTCGATGAAGACGGCCGCGTCCTGCTGTGCAGTTCCTTTTCCAAGACCCTGGCACCAGGGCTGCGTATCGGTTGGGTAGCACCGGGACGGTATCTGGAACGGGTGCTGCACATGAAATACATCAGCACCGGCTCTACGGCGCCGCAACCGCAGATCGCGATTGCAGAATTTCTCAAGGCCGGGCACTTCGAACCGCATTTGCGGCGGATGCGTACACAATACCAGCGCAATCGCGATGTAATGATCGATTGGGTCAGCCGCTATTTTCCGGCCGGTACCCGCGCCAGTCGTCCACAGGGCAGCTTCATGCTCTGGGTTGAGCTGCCTGAGGGCTTCGACACCCTGAAACTGAATCGAGCGCTGCACGATCATGGCGTACAGATTGCCGTCGGCAGCATCTTTTCCGCCTCGGGCAAATACCGCAATTGCCTGCGGATGAACTACGCTGCCAAAACAACACCGCAGATCGAAGAAGCGGTGCGCAAGGTCGGCGCCGCGGCAATCAAACTGCTCGCGGAAACCGACGGCATCACCGACTGACCTTTATCCGGAATCCAGCGTCCATATGCCGACACCTGCCGCCAATCGGAACGATCCCACGTGAGAGTCAGACAGCCCCTGCTCGCTCTTCTGTTACTTGCCTCGTTCCTCGGCGGCTGTGCGACGTTCAACGTTCCGCGCGAGCCGAGCCAGGCGCTGCCCGCCAGCGACTCGGCGTTCGGCCGTTCGATCCAGGCTCAGGCAGCCCCTCATGAGGGGCGATCCGGCTTTCGGTTGCTATCCAACAGCACCGAGGCCTTCACGGCTCGCGCCGAATTGATCCGCAACGCCCAAAGCAGCCTCGATTTGCAGTACTACATCGTCCACGACGGCATCAGCACACGGATGCTGGTGGACGAACTGCTCAAGGCTGCCGATCGCGGCGTGCGCGTACGCATTCTGCTCGACGACACCACCAGCGATGGCCTGGATCGGATTATTGCCACTCTGGCGGCGCATCCGCAGATCCAGATCCGTGTGTTCAACCCATTGCACCTGGGCCGCAGCACCGGCGTGACACGAACGGTGGGACGGTTGCTCAACCTCTCGCAGCAACACCGGCGCATGCACAACAAGCTCTGGTTGGCGGACAACAGCATGGCCATTGTCGGCGGCCGCAATCTGGGGGATGAGTACTTCGATGCCAAACCCAACCTGAATTTCACTGACATCGACATGCTCAGCGTCGGCCCGGTCGCCGAACAGCTGGGGCACAGTTTCGACCAATACTGGAACAGTGCGCTGAGCAAGCCGATCGACGAATTTCTGTCCAGCAAACCGACGCAAAAGGACCTGGAAAATACCCGGACCCGACTGCAAGAATCACTTGAGGAAACGCGCAAACAGAATCACGCGCTCTACCAACAGTTGATGACCTTTACCACCCATCCGCGCCTGGACATCTGGCGTCGGGAGTTGATCTGGGCCTGGAATCAGGCGCTGTGGGATGCGCCAAGCAAGGTGCTGGCCGACGGCGAGCCCGACCCGCAGTTGCTGCTGACCACGCAGCTGGCGCCCGAGCTCAATGGCGTCAGCAAAGAGCTGATCTTGGTTTCGGCCTACTTTGTACCCGGTCAGCCGGGGCTGGTGTACCTGACGGGCCGCGCCGATGCCGGGGTGTCGGTGAAATTGCTGACCAACTCACTGGAAGCCACTGACGTGCCGGCGGTGCATGGCGGTTACGCGCCGTATCGCAAGGCACTGCTGGAGCATGGCGTGCAGCTGTTCGAATTGCGTCGCCAGCCCGGCGAAGGCGGCGGCAGCGGTCCGCATATTTTTTACAGCAAGTCCTACCGCGGCTCCGACTCCAGCCTGCACAGCAAGGCAATCATCTTCGACCAGCAGAAGTCTTTCATCGGCTCGTTCAATTTCGACCCGCGCTCGGTGCTGTGGAATACCGAAGTCGGGGTGCTGGTAGACAGCCCGGAACTCGCCGCGCGCGTGCGCGAATTGGCTTTGCAGGGCATGGCGCCGCCCTTGAGTTATCAGGTCAAGCTTGAAAATGGCCAGATTGTCTGGGTCACTGAAGATGACGGCAAACTGCACACCCTGACCAAGGAACCCGCAAGCTGGTGGCGGCGCTTCAATGCGTGGATGAGCACCACCGTCGGCCTGGAGCGGATGCTCTAGGCCGGTTCGGTCACCGCGCCAAACGCGCCTTGGCGCGACAGCAGAATCACCAACCCCAGCGCACCTGCTGCCATCAGCAGCGGCAACGCATGCCCGCTGATCCACTGACTGCCCGCGCCGGCCGCCAGCGGCCCGACCAGGCAACCGATACCCCACAGCTGCGCGATATGCGCATTGGCGCGCACCAGTGCATCGTCGCGATAGCGTTCGCCGATCAGGATCAGTGACAAGGTGAACAAGCCGCCGGCACTGGCGCCGAACAACACCCACAACGGCCAGATCAGCAACGTGTCGATCAACAACGGGATGGCCAGGCTCGATATCAGCAGGACCACCGCACACCCGGTGAACAACGTCCGTCGGGACAAGCGATCAGCCAGCGCCCCAATCGGCAATTGCAGCAACGCATCACCCACCACCACCGTGCTGACCATCGCCAAGGCGATTTCCGTCGTGAAGCCCTGACGCAGGCAATACACCGGCAACAAGGTCAGGATCATCGCTTCAAACGCTGCGAACAGTGACACCGCCCAGGCAATCGCCGGCAGGCCACGGCAGAAGGTCAGCAAGTCACCGAAGGTCACGCTGCTGGCTTCACTGCTCGGTGCACCACTACGCCCCAGCAACAGCAACGGTGCGGTCAGCAGCAAACCGACGCCGACCCAGAACCCATAATCGTGTTCGGTGCCCAGTGCCCCCAGCAGCAACGGCCCGCCCAATTGGCTCAACGCATAGCTGCTGCCATACAGCGCCACCAATCGTCCGCGCCATTGCTCAACCACCAGTTGGTTGATCCAGCTTTCACCGAGGATGAAGACCAGCGTCAGGATCACCCCGATCATCAGTCGCAATACCAGCCAGATCGGATAGCTCGGCAACAGCGCCAGCAATCCGATGGACAACGCCCCGGCCCACAGGCACAGGCGCATGAGGTTGGCCGTGCCCAGACGCGCGGCCAGATGACTGGAGATCTTGGCCCCCAGCAATACGCCCATGGCGGGCATCGCTGCCATAACGCCGATGGCGAAGGAGCCGTAACCCCAGCTTTCCAGGCGAAACGACACCAGCGGCATGCTGACGCCCAAGGCCAGGCCGACACTCAAGACAGACGCCAACACGGCGAAATAAGTCGCCCAACGCATGTTCCACGCTCCTGTGGATATTATTTTTCAGGCACACCACAAAACAAATGTGGGAGCGGGCTTGCTCGCGAAGGCGCCATCACATCCAACATCATCGTTGGCTGTGACGGCGCCTTCGCGAGCAAGCCCGCTCCCACAGGGGATCTTTGTTGCGTGGTGCTTACAACTTGATCCAGGTCGCCTTCAGCTCGGTGTACTTGTCGAACGCGTGCAGCGACTTGTCGCGACCGTTGCCGGACTGCTTGAAGCCACCGAATGGAGCCGTCATGTCGCCGCCGTCGTACTGATTGACCCACACGCTACCGGCGCGCAGCGCTTTGGCGGTCAGGTGAGCCTTGGAAATATCCTTGGTCCACACCGCTGCAGCCAAGCCGTATGGCGTGTCGTTGGCAATCGCAATGGCTTCTTCGGCGGTATCGAAAGTGATCACTGACAGCACTGGGCCGAAGATTTCTTCCTGAGCGATTTTCATTGCATTGCTGACGCCGTCGAAAATGGTCGGCTCAACGTAGGTGCCACCGGTTTCCTGAAGAATGCGCTTGCCGCCCGCCACCAGTTTGGCGCCGTCGGCGTGGCCGGATTCGATATAGGACAGCACGGTGTTCATCTGCTGCGTATCCACCAGCGCCCCGACATTGGTCGCCGGGTCCAGCGGGTTGCCCGGTTTCCAGGTTTTGAGGGCCTCGATCACCAGTGGCAGGAATTTATCCTTGATCGAACGCTCCACCAGCAGACGCGAGCCGGCGGTGCAGACTTCGCCCTGGTTGAAGGCGATGGCGCCAGCAGCCGATTCAGCGGCAGCTTGCAGGTCCGGAGCATCGGCGAACACGATGTTCGGGCTCTTGCCGCCGGCTTCGAGCCAGACGCGTTTCATGTTCGATTCGCCGGAGTAGATCAGCAATTGCTTGGCGATCTTGGTCGAACCGGTGAACACCAGGGTATCCACGTCGTTGTGCAGAGCCAGGGCCTTGCCGACGGTGTGACCGTAACCCGGCAGGACGTTCAGCACGCCTTTCGGGATACCGGCTTCAACGGCCAGCGCAGCAATGCGAATAGCCGTCAGCGGCGATTTTTCGGACGGCTTGAGGATCACCGAGTTACCGGTGGACAGCGCCGGGCCGAGTTTCCAGCAAGCCATCATCAGCGGGAAGTTCCACGGCACGATAGCGCCAACGACGCCGACCGGCTCGCGGGTCACCAGACCCAGTTGGTCGTGCGGGGTGGCGGCGACTTCGTCATAGATCTTGTCGATGGCTTCACCGCTCCAGCTCAGGGCTTGCGCCGCGCCTGGAACGTCGATGTACAGGGAGTCGCTGATCGGCTTGCCCATGTCCAGGGTTTCAAGCAAGGCCAGCTCTTCGGCGTGCTGTTTCAGCAGGCCGGCAAAACGAATCATGGTGGCTTTGCGTTTGGTTGGCGCCAGGCGCGACCAGACGCCGGAATTGAAGGTAGCGCGGGCATTTTCAACAGCGCGCTGGGCATCGGCGGCGTCACAGCTGGCAATCTTGCCCAGCAGACGGCCATCGACCGGGCTGATGCACTCGAAGGTCTCGGCGGAGACAGCATCGGTGTATTCGCCATTGATGTAGGCGCGGCCTTCGATCTTCAGATCGCGAGCCCGTTGTTCCCAATCGGCACGAGTCAGGGTGGTCATACGAGTGTCCTCCTCTTGTTGAATACGAGCGCGCCGCGTTCTTCGCGGGCGTCCTCAGGAATTCTGCCCGGCCAGCCTGCTTTTTCGGCCCAAGGCAACCGTCACCCTAAACCAGCGGCAGGTGAAGTTTCAATATATTTGACATAAGGCTGGCAAACGGCCTTGCGATGTTCATTTTAATAAACATAGACTTTGGACTTTCCAAGCAATCACGGGGAATTACAAGAATGAGCATCCAGGACATCGTCGACTTCAGCCAGGCCACCACCCAGCCCGATCGCTATCGACCAGACCCGGCGAAAGTCCTCAAGGGCGACCCCGAACAAGCCGTGTACAACCACTACAACAGCCCTTGCGGCCAGATGAGTGCCGGCGTGTGGGAAGGCGAAGTCGGCCAGTGGCATGTGAACTACACCGAGCATGAATACTGCGAGATTGTTCAGGGCGTTTCAGTGCTGCGCGACAACGACGGCAACGGCAAGACCCTGCGCGTAGGCGATCGCTTCGTGATCCCGGCCGGATTCAGAGGCACCTGGGAGGTGCTGGAGCCTTGCCGCAAGATCTATGTGGTGTTTGAACAGAAGGCTTGAAACCTTTCTCGAGGCAACAAAAAAGGCCCGTATCTCGCGATACGGGCCTTTTTTGTAAGAGGGAAAAATCAATTACTTGATTTTGCCTTCTTTGTAGATCACGTGCTTGCGAACAACCGGATCAAATTTCTTGATTTCGATTTTGTCCGGAGTAGTGCGCTTGTTCTTGTCGGTAGTGTAGAAGTGACCAGTACCGGCGCTCGAGATCAAACGAATCAATTCACGCATGATTATCTCCCTTAGATCTTGCCAGCTTTGCGGATTTCGGCCAGCACGACAGTGATGCCACGCTTGTCGATGATACGCATGCCTTTGGCAGATACGCGCAGACGCACGAAACGTTTCTCTTCTTCAACCCAGAAGCGGTGATGCTGCAGGTTCGGCAGGAAACGACGACGGGTTTTGTTGTTTGCGTGGGAAATGTTATTCCCAGTCACCGGACCCTTACCGGTAACTTGACATACTCTCGACATGCCTCAGCCCTCTAAAACCACATGCCCAACCCGGCATGGGTTGGCCGCTTAATCTCTCAGTCATTTGGCGCCAGGCGCCGCGTTTCTTTAGAGGTCTTACCGGCTACACCTACAGTGAAGGAACCGGGCCCCTAGAAAAGAGCGCTGCTTTATACCAGAAAGACTGAAGAGCAACAACATTCCGTGTGCGCGGACTTGATAAAATCCCCATTTTCCCGTCGCCGAGCGCCTTGGATAAAGGCTGTCGTCGATTAAGACCGCTCGTCGCAGAGAATCGGCCAACCGACCGATTTCGGGTTTTCCTCGGCCCGCATCACCGAAAACAATCGCCTATAGTCCCCTGAAAATGAAAAAGGGGATAGTCATTTGCAAAAGAGCCCACTAGGGTAAGCCTTTTCCAGACTGCACTTGCAGATGGGCCTTCGATCTGTAAAGGAATCCGACCATGCGCCTCGCTGCCCTATCACTGTTGCTCGCCCCTCTACTGCTGAGCCCATTGGCCCATGCCGCCGCACTGAGCGTCTGCACCGAGGCAAGCCCGGAAGGGTTCGACGTGGTGCAATACAACTCGCTGACCACCACCAACGCCTCGGCTGACGTGCTGATGAATCGCCTGGTGGACTTCGATACCGCTAGCGGCAAAGTGGTTGCCAGCCTCGCGGACAGCTGGGAAATCACGCCAGACGGCCTGACCTACGTCTTCAAATTGCATCCGCAGGTGAAGTTCCACCGAACCGAGTACTTCAGCCCGACGCGCGACCTGACCGCCGAAGACGTGAAATTCAGCTTCGACCGCATGCTCGACCCGGCAAACCCATGGCACAAAGTTGCTCAGAGCGGCTTCCCGCACGCTCAGTCGATGCAGTTGCCCGCACTGATCAAGAAGATCGACGCACTGGACCCGCTGACCGTGCGCTTCACCCTCGACCACCCGGACTCGACCTTCCTCGCGACCCTGAGCATGGGCTTCGCCTCGATCTACTCGGCCGAATACGCCGACAAATTGCTGAAGGCCGGTACACCCGAGAAGCTCAACAGCCAGCCGATCGGCAGTGGCCCGTTCATTTTCACGCGCTTCCAGAAAGATGCCTCGATTCGCTACAAGGCCAACCCGGATTACTTCCGTGGCAAGCCGTCGGTGGACCCGTTGATCTTCGCCATCACCCCGGATGCCAACGTGCGTTTGCAGAAATTGCGCCGCAACGAGTGCCAGATCGCCCTGTCGCCCAAGCCTCTGGACGTACAGGCAGCGCTGAAGGAGCCGACCCTCAAAGTCGAAAAGACTGACGCCTTCATGACCGCGTTCGTCGGCATCAATAGCCAACATCCACCGCTGGATAAACCTGAAGTGCGCCAGGCGATCAACCTCGCGTTCGACAAGGCCAACTACGTCAAAGCCGTTTTCGAAGACACCGCCGAGGGCGCCAACGGCCCCTATCCGCCCAACACCTGGAGCTACGCCAAAGGCTTGCCGGGCTACCCGCATGACGTGGAAAAGGCCAAGGCATTGATGGCCAAGGCCGGACTGAAAGACGGCTTCCAGACCACCATCTGGACCCGACCTTCCGGCAGCCTGCTCAACCCGAACCCGAGCCTCAGCGCTCAAATGTTGCAATCGGACCTCGCGGAAATCGGCATCCAGGCCGAGATTCGGGTGATCGAATGGGGCGAACTGATTCGCCGCGCCAAGGCCGGTGAACATGATCTGCTGTTCATGGGCTGGGCCGGCGACAACGGTGACCCGGACAACTTCCTCACGCCGCAGTTTTCCTGCGCCGCGGTCAAATCCGGCACCAACTTCGCCCGTTACTGCAACCAGGACCTGGACAAGCTGATCAGCGCCGGCAAGACCACTGGCGAGCAAGGTGTACGCACCAAGCTCTACGAACAGGCTCAGGCGCAGATCCAGCAGCAGGCACTGTGGCTGCCGCTGGCCCACCCGACCGCCTTCGCGCTGACGCGCAAAAACGTCGAGGGTTACTCGGTCAGCCCGTTTGGTCGTCAGGATTACTCGAAGGTCAACCTCAAGTAATCCGACACAACACAAATCCCTGTGGGAGCGGGCTTGCTCGCGAAGAGGGAGTGTCAGTCACCGTCAATGCTGCCTGACACACCGCTTTCGCGAGCAAGCCCGGCTCCCACATGGGTTTTGCATTCCTCCCCTCACATCCACCCGTACTCAGCCATAGACAACGGATCGCCGTCGCCGATAATGAAATGGTCGAGTATCCGCACATCGACCAAATCCAGCGCCTCTTGCAGGCGCTTGGTCAGCAGTCGATCGGCCTGACTGGGGTTGGTGTTGCCCGACGGATGGTTGTGGCAGAGGATCAACGCTGCGGCGTTATGGGCCAAAGCGCGTTTAACCACCTGACGTGGATAAACGCTGGTGCAGTCGATAGAGCCGCGAAACAGCGATTCAAATGCCAGCACTCGATGTTTCGAGTCCAGAAACAGACAGCCAAAGACCTCATGAGGCTCATGTCGCAGCATCGACTTGAGGTAATCACGCACGGCCAGCGGATTTTCCAGCACCGACTTGTGGCGCAAGCGCTCAGCGAGATGCCGTCTGGCCATTTCCAACACGGCCTGCAACTGAGCGAATTTCGCCGGCCCAAGGCCTAACTGTTTGCTGAATGTCTGTTGGTCCGCCTCAAGCAGCGAACGCAGGCTGCCAAACTGATTCAACAGGTGTCGCGCCAGATCTACCGCGCTTTTGCCCGACACGCCGGTTCGTAAAAAAATCGCCAGCAGTTCGGCGTCCGAAAGACTCCCCGAGCCCAACTCAAGCAACCTCTCCCGCGGCCGCTCCGCCGCTGGCCAATCACGAATACTCATAGCACCTCCCTGTCGTGTGGGCGCCGCTGTTCCGTAGCGGTCGCTGTGATATCGTAGCCCATCTTTTTTGCTGGCGATTTCATCCCTGGGGAGGGGGTATCGCCATGCAGTCACCATCGAATGAAAGGCAGACCTATGCAGCGGCTGTATCGGAAACGCATCGTTCTGGGCGTCGGCGGCGGTATTGCTGCCTACAAGAGCGCCGACCTGGTTCGCCGCCTGATCGACCAAGGCGCCGAAGTGCGCGTGGTCATGACCCGTGGCGGCAGCGAGTTCATCACCCCGCTGACCATGCAGGCCTTGTCCGGGCACCCGGTTCACCTCGATCTGCTGGACCCGGCGGCCGAAGCTGCCATGGGCCACATCGAGCTGGCCAAATGGGCCGACCTGGTGCTGATCGCCCCCGCCACTGCGGACCTGATCGCCCGTCTGGCCCAAGGCATTGCCAATGACCTGCTGACCACCCTGGTGCTGGCCACCGACGCGGTGGTCGCCGTTGCCCCGGCGATGAATCAGGCCATGTGGCGCGATCCAGCGACCCAGGCCAACCTGCAACTGCTCGAAAGCCGCCACCTGAAAGTCTTCGGCCCGGCCTCCGGTAGCCAGGCCTGTGGCGACGTCGGCATGGGCCGCATGCTCGAAGCCACCGATCTCGCCCAATGCGCCGCGGACTGCTTCCAGCGCCAGGCGTTGACCGGCAAACACGTGCTGATTACCGCCGGCCCGACCCAGGAAAACATCGACCCGGTGCGCTACATCACCAACCACAGCTCCGGGAAAATGGGCTTTGCCCTGGCCGAAGCCGCGGTGGAAGCTGGCGCCCGCGTTACGCTGATCACCGGTCCGGTGCACCTGCCGACCCCGGATCGCGTCACCCGCATCGACGTGGTCAGCGCCCGCGACATGCTCGCCGCCTGTGAAGCCGCGATCCCTTGCGATCTGTTCATTGCTTCTGCGGCAGTTGCGGACTACCGCCCGGAAGTCGTCGCCCCACAGAAACTCAAGAAAGACCCTACGAACGGCGACGGCTTGTTGCTACAGATGGTGCGCAACCCAGACATTCTGGCCACCATCGCCACGCGCCCTGACCGCCCGTTCAGTGTCGGTTTTGCCGCTGAAACCGAACACCTGCTCGATTACGCTGCCCGCAAGTTGAAAGACAAGAACCTCGATTTGATCGTCGCCAACGACGTCGCCAACCCGAGCATTGGGTTCAACAGCGAAGAAAACGCCTGCAGCGTGATCGACCGCCAGCTACACGCCACACTTTTCGCCCAGACCAGCAAGAGCAAGATTGCCCGCCAGCTGATCACTTTTATCTCCGAACGTCTGAACCAGGTTTAATTTACATGCACGCTTTGCAAGCCAAGATCCTCGACCCTCGCATCGGTACCGACTTCCCGCTGCCGCAATACGCCACACCAGGCTCCGCCGGCCTCGACCTGCGCGCCATGCTGGAAAAAGACACCGTGATCAAGCCGGGCGAAACCCTGCTGATTCCAACCGGTCTGTCGGTGTACATCGGCGATCCGGGCCTGGCGGCGCTGATTCTGCCGCGCTCCGGCCTGGGCCATAAGCACGGCATCGTGCTGGGCAACCTGGTTGGCCTGATCGACTCCGATTATCAGGGCCCGCTGATGGTGTCGTGCTGGAACCGTGGCCAAACCGACTTCAACATGGTGGTGGGTGAGCGTTTGGCCCAACTGGTTTTGGTACCCGTCGTTCAAGCGCACTTCGAGATGGTCGAAGAGTTCGTTGAAACCGAGCGCGGCGCTGGTGGTTTCGGGCATTCCGGCAGCCATTGATCACAGGGTCGCAGGCTGGGCAGTCTGCCCGGCCTGACGCCAGTTTTTTTGCATTCCTGGACGAAAATTGCACTAGCCTCATCTGGAAGGTTTACCGCCCAAAATCAAGGCATTTGCCGGCCAATCGCTGGCTAATGTTGGGGGCATGGCCTTTGCACACCACGAACTCTCAGTGGAAAA
Source organism: Pseudomonas sp. MDT1-17 (assembly GCF_054898105.1). Classification (NCBI taxonomy): domain Bacteria; kingdom Pseudomonadati; phylum Pseudomonadota; class Gammaproteobacteria; order Pseudomonadales; family Pseudomonadaceae; genus Pseudomonas; species Pseudomonas sp. MDT1-17. The sequence continues at coordinate 200,936 of NZ_JBUBVM010000001.1, forward strand.
CGCCGTCATACCCTTCAGTTTGAGCCTGTCGACGAGTACTTCGCAGCAGGTCCAGCCACCCTTTGAGATGGAGCATTTCCAGTAATGAGCAGCCCAGTCCAAGTCGCACCCAAGTTCCCCGACAGCATCTTCCGCGCCTACGACATTCGCGGCACCGTCCCGGAATTCTTGAACGCTGAAACCGCTTATTGGCTAGGCCGCGCCATCGGCTCCCAGAGCCTGGCCCAGGGCGAACCGAACGTTTCCGTTGGCCGTGACGGTCGCCTCTCCGGCCCGGAACTGGTCGAGCAACTGATCAAAGGCCTGGCCGATGCCGGTTGCCACGTCAGCGACGTCGGCCTGGTGCCAACGCCTGCGCTGTACTACGCCGCCAACGTGCTGGAAGGCAAATCCGGCGTCATGCTCACCGGCAGCCACAACCCGTCGAACTACAACGGCTTCAAAATCGTCATCGCTGGCGACACCCTGGCCAACGAACAGATCCAGGCCCTGCATGAACGCCTCAAGACCAACAACCTGAGCAGCGGCAAGGGCAGCATCACCAAGGTCGAGATCCTCGACCGCTACAACACCGAAATCGTCCAGGACATCAAACTGGCTCGTCGCCTCAAAGTCGTGGTCGACTGCGGTAACGGCGCGGCCGGCGTGATCGCACCGCAACTGATCGAAGCCCTGAACTGCGAAGTCATCCCGCTGTTCTGCGATGTCGACGGCAACTTCCCGAACCACCACCCGGATCCGGGCAAGCCTGAAAACCTCGTGGACCTGATCGCCAAGGTCAAGGAAACCAACGCTGACCTGGGCCTGGCTTTCGACGGCGATGGCGACCGCGTCGGCGTGGTGACGAACACCGGCAGCATCGTCTTCCCGGACCGCCTGCTGATGCTGTTCGCCCGTGACGTACTGGCGCGCAACGCTGACGCGGAGATCATCTTCGACGTCAAATGCACCCGTCGCCTGACGCCGCTGATCAAGGAATACGGCGGCCGTCCGCTCATGTGGAAGACTGGCCACTCGTTGATCAAAAAGAAAATGAAACAAACTGGCGCCCTGTTGGCCGGCGAAATGAGCGGGCACATCTTCTTCAAGGAACGCTGGTTCGGTTTCGACGACGGCATTTACAGCGCCGCGCGTCTGCTGGAGATCCTCAGCAAAGAAAAATCTACTGCGGAAGAGCTGTTTGCGACCTTCCCGAACGATATTTCTACGCCGGAAATCAATATCCATGTGACCGAAGAGAGCAAATTCAGCATCATTGATGCACTGCACGACGCGAAATGGGGCGAAGGCGCCAACCTGACCACCATTGACGGCGTGCGAGTCGACTACGCCAAAGGCTGGGGCCTGGTGCGCGCGTCCAACACCACACCGGTGCTGGTGCTGCGCTTCGAGGCCGATGACGAGGCTGAACTGCAGCGCATCAAGGATGTTTTCCACGTCCAACTGAAGCGTGTTGCACCTGATCTCCAACTACCGTTTTGACCTTCTGAAGCGCCCTTATTTGAAGTGCCGGAGCCCTGAATGACCCTCGAACGCGAAGCCGCCGCCAACACCGCCAAGGTCCTGTCCGAAGCGCTGCCTTACATTCGCCGCTACGTCGGCAAGACGCTGGTGATCAAATACGGCGGCAACGCGATGGAAAGCGAGGAGCTGAAAACCGGCTTCGCCCGCGACATCGTGCTGATGAAAGCTGTCGGCATTAACCCGGTGGTGGTTCACGGCGGCGGCCCGCAAATCGGCGACCTGCTCAAGCGTCTGTCGATCGAGAGCCACTTCATCGATGGCATGCGCGTGACTGACGCGCAAACCATGGACGTGGTGGAAATGGTCCTCGGCGGCCAAGTGAACAAGGACATCGTCAACCTGATCAATCGTCATGGCGGCAGCGCCATCGGCCTGACCGGTAAAGACGCCGAGCTGATTCGTGCAAAGAAGCTCACCGTGACCCGCCAGACGCCGGAGATGACCCAACCGGAAATCATCGACATCGGCCAAGTGGGCGAAGTAGTCGGGATCAACACCGACCTGCTGAACCTGCTGGTCAAAGGCGATTTCATTCCGGTGATCGCGCCGATCGGCGTTGGCGCCAACGGTGAGTCGTACAACATCAACGCCGACCTGGTGGCCGGTAAAGTCGCCGAAGCGCTGAAAGCTGAAAAGCTGATGCTGCTGACCAACATCGCCGGCCTGATGGACAAGCAAGGCACGGTCCTGACGGGCCTGACCACCCAGCAAGTCGACGATCTGATCGCCGATGGCACCATCTATGGCGGCATGCTGCCGAAGATCCGTTGCGCGCTGGAAGCGGTTCAGGGCGGCGTCGGCAGCTCGCTGATCATCGATGGCCGGGTTCCGAATGCAATTCTGCTTGAGATCTTCACCGATACGGGTGTGGGCACCTTGATCAGCAATCGCAAGCGTCCCTGATCCAAAACCTTAAAAGATCGCAGTCAGCGGCAGCTCCTGTAACAGCGGAATTTCGGATGTACGAAAGACCTGTAGGAGCTGACGAAGTCTGCGATCTTTTTTATGCGCGCAGGAAATGTCCGACCTGAATCAGCGAAACGTCCGACATCGTAAAGGAATCAATCTGCATAGGATCTTCCCTGTACCCACAGGAGATCTCACCATGCAAAAAGTTTACGCACCCAATGGAAGCGATGTATCCGCAGGCACCTACGAATGCGCCGACTGCGGCTACGAATACTCCAACCAATCGAAAAAATCCTTACCTCCTTGTCCGCAGCGCCTGGATTCAGTGCACGTACAAAACGGCTGGAAAATCCTCACGGGCCAAGGGGACGCAGAGGAAGATCCTTACCCAAAGAAGTCCGGCAAGTGATCACGGGGGGCTGAGCCATGCAGATCTCGTTCACGATCGACGCCCAGGCTTTCGAGCAGGAGCAAAAGGAGCCAATCAAAAAGACGTTGAGGATTTCCGACAACGAAATCGCCCACGCTCTACAGCGAATCGCCAAGGCGAGTCTGACCGAATACTTGAAAATGCTGGTGGAAGGCGGCATGCCGAGTCGGGCCGATGAAGCGAAACAGGACCGCTTGCTGTATCTGATTCAAAGCTACTTCGGGCAGACCTTGCCGACCGAGTCGCAGATATCGACGATTTTCCAGCTCACTCAGAGCCAGAGCAAAACCCTGCTGAAAAACACGGTTTCACGGTTTCGCAATCAGCTGGACGATATCTTGCAACACAGCATGCGAGCTGTGATTGAGTCTGCGGAGCATGCTCAGACCGTGTATCTGGTGGTAATCAGCTCTGACGTCATCCGTGATGAGCTAAACATGCTGATCACTCAAAACGAGCCAACATTCAAACCCATCACCAAATGCAAGGGCAGCGCCGGGCAGTTCGAAATCAGCGAGGATTCCCACGACCTGCTGTGCACAACGCTGGGGATCAATGCCGTTCAGTGACATTGTGGCGGTCAGTGGCTTGCTGCTGACCTTGACCACCTTCATGTTCAACCTTGCGTGGCCGAGGCTGCATGAAGCACTGGAGCTGGATGAAAGCCAATCTGGCCCGCTCGCCAGAAAACGTAGCCGAAAAAAGGTAACGAACGTTTTGTTCGCCTGCGCCCTCCCTCTGACCAGCGCCTTCCTGGCGCTGTTTTACGTCAACTTGCCTGCCGCTGTGAAAATCATGGGCAGCAGTACGCTGGATCTTTGGGACTTTGACGTGGATCGCACACTTTACGTGATGGTTGTGTTTGCACTGATGGTGTTTGCGCTGTTCAACGCCCGGTTAACCCTGCGCCTGTGTGCGAAATGGTGCAGCCTGCGTTAATCGCCAGATGAAAAAAAGGCCCTGTAAAAACAGGGCCTTTACGTCAGACGCCGAACTGAGCCCGGTAGGCTTCAACCGCCGGCAAGTGTTGCTTGAGCTGTGGATCGTCAGCCAGGAATTCGAGCACCTGGTTCAGCGAAACAATGCTGATCACCGGAATGCCGAAGTCACGCTCCACTTCCTGGATGGCCGACAACTCGCCGTTGCCACGCTCCTGACGGTTCAGGGCGATGAGCACGCCCGCAGCCTTGGCGCCGTCCTGGGAAGCAATGATCTGCATCACTTCGCGGATTGCAGTGCCTGCGGTGATGACGTCGTCGATGATCAGCACGTCGCCGGTCAACGGTGCGCCGACCAGGCTGCCGCCTTCGCCGTGGGCCTTGGCTTCCTTGCGGTTGAAGCACCATGGCAGATCACGGTCGTGATGTTCAGCCAGGGCCACTGCGGTGGTCGCCGCCAAAGGGATGCCTTTGTACGCGGGGCCAAACAATACATCGAACGAGATCCCGCTCTCGACGATGGCTGCCGCGTAGAAACGACCCAGCTGCGCAAGGGCCGAACCGGAGTTGAACAGGCCGGCATTAAAGAAGTAAGGACTGGTGCGCCCGGACTTCAGGGTGAACTCGCCGAAGCGCAAAACGCCGCGATCGATGGCAAAACGAATGAAATCGCGCTGATACGCTTGCATGAAAAAAACCCCAAATACCACGGATTTAGCTAATTAGGTTGACGCCGTGTATCATACACGCACGCGATTTTTGGGGCCATTTATGCGGATCATCAGTGTGAACGTCAATGGTATTCAGGCTGCAGTGGAGCGAGGTTTGCTCAGTTGGCTGCAAGCACAGAATGCCGACGTCATCTGCCTGCAGGACACCCGCGCCTCCGCCTTTGAACTGGACGATCCAGCCTTCCAACTGGATGGCTACTTCCTTTATGCCTGCGAAGCCGAAGTTCCCGCCCAAGGTGGCGTGGCTTTGTATTCGCGGCTGCAACCGAAGGCAGTCATCAGCGGTCTCGGGTTCGAGACGGCCGACCGCTACGGGCGCTACCTGCAAGCCGATTTCGACAAGGTCAGCATCGCGACCTTGCTGCTCCCTTCGGGGCAGAATGGCGATGAAGACTTGAACCAGAAGTTCAAGCTAATGGACGATTTCGCCCGTTATCTGGATAAACAGCGACGCAAACGTCGCGAGTACATTTACTGTGGCTCGTTGTACGTGGCGCAACAGAAGCTGGATATCAAGAACTGGCGCGACAGCCAGCAATCTCCGGGCTTCCTGGCACCTGAACGTGCCTGGATGGACGAGATTGTCGGCAACATGGGTTATGTCGATGCCCTGCGTGAAGTCAGCCGTGAAGGTGACCAGTACAGCTGGTGGCCGGATAACGAACAGGCTGAAATGCTCAACCTCGGTTGGCGTTTCGACTATCAGCTGCTGACACCGGGTCTGCGCCGCTTCGTACGTAGCGCGCGTTTGCCTCGCCAGCCACGGTTCTCGCAGCACGCGCCGCTGATCGTGGACTACGACTGGACGCTGACTATCTAACCAAGCGTTTTTTCGCAGACACAAAAAAGCCGACTTCAGTGTCGGCTTTTTTGTGCGCGCTGAAAAAACCTGTGGGGATTGGTGATGCTGCTTATTTCACCAACCGCCAAGTGAAGGGATAGCGATAAGGCACCCCTTCATTGGACTTGAGCCCGGCAATGATGGCCAGCACCATCGCCCCGATCAGTACCAGCGGCAGCAGCGCAAAACCGATCAACACCAGCATAAGCAGGTAACAGATACCCGAGACTACGGCCACGGTGATCTGAAAGTTCAGCGCTTCCTTGCCTTGGGCGTCGATGAAAGGATCGGTTTCACGCTTCCACTGCCAGAGTATCAACGGCCCAATCAGGTGACCAAACGGCAACCAGACACCGAGAAACGCCGAGAGGTGACAAAACATCGCCCACTGTCGAACCTCTTTGCTCGGGGTGGGAAGCAGCTGTTGCTCGTCACTCATAACGTCCTCCTTGCCTGGAGCGGTCCGATCAGTCGGCCAGTGCAGCCTTTTGCAGTTCGAAGATTTCGGTCATGCCTTTCTTCGCCAATTCCAGCATCGCGTTCAGCTCTTCCGGCTGGAACGGTGCGCCTTCGGCAGTGCCCTGAACTTCGATGAAGCCGCCAGTGCTGGTCATCACCACGTTCAGGTCAGTTTCGGCAGCCGAGTCTTCCAGGTAGTCGAGGTCGAGCACAGGCTCGCCCTGATACATGCCCACCGATACGGCAGCGATCATTTGCTTCAACGGGTCGCCGCCTTTCAGGCCGCCGCGCTTCTTGATCACTTTCAACGCATCGACCAGTGCAACCATCGCACCAGTGATGGATGCGGTGCGGGTGCCGCCATCAGCCTGGATCACGTCGCAGTCGACGTACAAGGTGACGTCGCCCAGCTTGGACATGTCCAGCGAAGCACGCAGGGAACGGCCGATCAGACGCTGGATTTCCAGGGTACGGCCGCCTTGCTTGCCGCGGCTCGCTTCACGCTGGTTACGCTCGCCAGTGGCGCGCGGCAGCATGCCGTATTCAGCGGTCAACCAGCCTTGGCCCTGACCTTTGAGGAACCGCGGCACGCCGTTCTCGACGCTGACGGTGCAGATGACTTTGGTATCACCGAACTCGACCAGTACAGATCCCTCGGCGTGTTTGGTGTAGTTGCGGGTAATGCGGATCGAGCGGAGCTGATCGGCAGCGCGACCACTTGGACGTTTCATAGGGAGTACCTGTACGGGGGACGGAAAACTGCGGAGCATTATAGAGCCGCAGGGCCACGAGTGGGCACTTCTAAAAAAATCCCCCGACGACTGAAGGCCCTGAATAGCGCTTTACCGACGGTCTGCAGCCCTTTGTCACGCCGTGTGTTTGGGCGCATTCGCCCCACTGCGCTACAATCCTGCGGCTTTGCTGCCTCTGGGCTTAAATTCATATAGATCAGGCCTGCGAAACCTTTGGTAACGCATGAACCTGCATTGCGAGGTACCTCCATGGTGCACAGCATGACCGCCTTCGCCCGCGTCGAAAAAGCCGGCGCCCAAGGCACCCTTAGCTGGGAACTGCGCTCGGTCAACAGCCGCTACCTGGAGCCGCACTTGCGTCTGCCGGAGTCCTTTCGCGACCTCGAAGGCGCGGTCCGCGAAGCCCTGCGCCAGGGAATCTCCCGGGGCAAGCTCGAATGCACCTTGCGCTTCACCGAAGAAAATACCGACAAACCACTGCAAGTGGACCGCGAGCGCGCCGCACAACTGGTCGCTGCCGCCGAGACCATCGCCGGCCTGATCAAAAATCCGGCGGCGCTGAACCCACTGGAAGTCCTGGCCTGGCCCGGCGTGCTGGTGGGCGACGCGACCGACCCGCAAGCCTTGAATGCCGAAGCACTGGCGCTGTTCAACGAAGGCCTGAAAGAACTCAAGGCCGGCCGCGAGCGCGAAGGCGCGGAGCTGGCACGGTTGATCAATGATCGCCTGACCTCCATTGAAGAAGACGTGGTGACCCTGCGTGAACTGGTCCCGCAGATGCTCGCCACCCAGCGCCAGAAAGTCCTCGATCGCTTTGCCGACATGAAGGCCGAGATGGACCCGCTGCGACTGGAGCAGGAAATGGTGATGCTCGCGCAAAAGAGTGACGTCGCCGAAGAACTGGATCGCCTGAGCACTCACATCATCGAAGTTCGCCGGGTGCTCAAATCCGGTGGCGCTGCCGGTCGGCGCCTGGACTTCCTGATGCAGGAGCTCAACCGCGAAGCCAACACACTGGGCTCCAAAGCCTTCGACCCGCGCAGCACCCAAGCGGCGGTCAACCTCAAGGTGTTGATCGAGCAAATGCGCGAACAAGTGCAGAACATTGAGTAAGGCAAACCCGACATGACCCACAGCACCGGCACCCTGTACATCATTTCCGCCCCTTCGGGCGCAGGCAAGAGCAGCCTGGTCAAGGCCCTGACCGACGCTGATCAGGAGATCCGCGTCTCCGTCTCCCACACTACCCGCGCCATGCGCCCCGGTGAAGTGAATGGCGTGAACTACAACTTCGTGTCGCGCGAAGAGTTCGTGAAGATGATCGAACACGGGGATTTCCTCGAGCGCGCCGAAGTGTTCGGCAATCTCTACGGCACTTCGCAAAGCCACCTGCAGCAGACCCTGGACGAAGGCCATGACCTGATTCTGGAAATCGACTGGCAGGGTGCAGAGCAAGTGCGCAAGTTGATGCCGCAGGCCCGTTCGATCTTCATTCTGCCGCCGTCTCTGCAAGCCTTGCATCAGCGCCTGAACAATCGCGGCCAGGACAGCGATGAGGTCATTGAAGGCCGGATGCGCGAAGCGGTCAGCGAAATGAGCCACTACGTCGACTACGACTACCTGATCATCAACGACGATTTTGCCCATGCACTGCGCGATTTGCAGGCGATTTTCCGTGCCAATCAGCTGCATCAGAAGCGTCAGCAGCAGCGCAACGGAAAACTTCTGGCTGAATTGCTCGGCTAAACAACGCTTCCCAAAACCGCTGCAAGGGCTTTACATTGGCACTTGCAGCGCGTTGAAGGGCTTGGTCAAAAAATCAGCGCTTCCCTAATCGCTGGTGATTTTTTAAACTGTTGAGTCCGCTCGCCCAACCGGGCAGCGCGCATATTGCATTCGCTCCGAGGAATACCATGGCCCGCGTAACCGTTGAAGATTGCCTAAACCACGTGGAAAACCGCTTTGAGCTGGTCATGCTGTCTACCAAGCGTGCCCGTCAACTGGCCACCGGCGGCAAAGAGCCACTGGTCCAGTGGGAAAACGACAAGCCTACCGTTGTAGCCTTGCGTGAAATCGCTGAAGGCCTGATGAGCTACGAGTTCATCGCCAACGCTGAAATCGTCGAAGACGAACCGCTGTTCGCAGCGTTCGAGGACGAGTCCAACGAGGCAGTCTAAGCCATGCCTGGTCGACGTAGCACGGCGCGGGGTCACAGCGAACGGCAGGATTCATCATGCCGAGCATAGACGCCCTCGCCGATCGCTTATCGACCTACCTCGGCAAGGACCAGGTCAACCTGGTCCGCCGAGCGTACTTCTACGCCGAACAAGCCCACGACGGCCAACGCCGCCGTAGCGGCGAGGCGTACGTCACGCACCCACTCGCGGTTGCGAATATTCTTGCCGACATGCACATGGACCATCAGAGCCTGATGGCTGCGATGCTGCATGACGTGATCGAAGACACCGGTATTGCCAAGGAAGCGCTGCAAGCGCAGTTCGGCGAAACCGTGGCCGAACTGGTCGACGGGGTCAGCAAACTGACCCAGATGAATTTCGAGACCAAAGCCGAAGCCCAAGCCGAAAACTTCCAGAAAATGGCCATGGCCATGGCGCGCGACATTCGCGTGATCCTGGTCAAGCTCGCCGACCGCCTGCACAACATGCGCACGCTGGAGGTCCTGTCCGGCGAAAAACGCCGACGGATCGCCAAGGAAACCCTGGAAATCTATGCGCCCATCGCCAACCGGCTGGGCATGCACGCCATCCGCATAGAATTCGAAGACCTGGGCTTCAAGGCGATGCACCCGATGCGTTCCGCACGGATCAACCAGGCGGTCAAACGCGCCCGGGGCAACCGCAAGGAAATCGTCAACAAGATCGAAGAATCACTCAGCCACTGCCTGGCTATTGATGAAATCCAGGGCGAAGTCAGCGGTCGTCAGAAACACCTCTACGGCATCTACAAGAAAATGCGCGGCAAGCGTCGGGCCTTCAACGAGATCATGGACGTCTACGCGTTCCGGATCATCGTCGACAAGGTCGATACCTGCTACCGCGTGCTGGGTGCTGTGCATAATTTGTACAAACCACTGCCGGGGCGCTTCAAGGATTACATCGCGATCCCCAAGGCCAACGGCTACCAGTCGCTGCACACCACCTTGTTCGGCATGCACGGTGTTCCGATCGAGATCCAGATCCGCACCCGTGAAATGGAAGAGATGGCCAACAACGGCATCGCCGCGCATTGGCTGTACAAATCCAGCGGCGACGAGCAGCCAAAAGGCACTCACGCCCGCGCTCGCCAGTGGGTCAAAGGCGTGCTGGAGATGCAGCAACGGGCCGGCAACTCGCTGGAATTCATCGAGAGCGTCAAGATTGACCTGTTCCCGGACGAGGTCTATGTGTTCACGCCCAAAGGCCGGATCATGGAGCTGCCTAAAGGCTCCACGGCGGTCGACTTCGCTTACGCGGTGCACACCGACGTGGGCAACAGCTGCATTGCTTGTAGGATCAATCGTCGTCTCGCACCGCTGTCCGAGCCGCTGCAAAGCGGTTCCACGGTCGAGATTGTCAGCGCCCCCGGCGCGCGGCCGAACCCGGCGTGGCTCAACTTCGTGGTCACCGGCAAGGCGCGGACCCATATCCGCCATGCACTGAAACTGCAACGCCGCTCCGAATCCATCAGCCTCGGCGAGCGCCTGCTGAACAAAGTGCTGAATGGCTTCGACAGCTCGCTGGAGAAAGTCGCGGCCGAGCGCGTCAAGGCGATGCTCACCGAGTACCGTCTTGAACTGATCGAAGACTTGCTCGAAGACATCGGCCTGGGCAATCGCATGGCTTACGTGGTGGCTCGCCGACTGCTGGGCGAAGGCGAACAGCTGCCAAGCGCGGAAGGTCCGCTGGCGATTCGTGGCACCGAAGGCCTGGTGCTCAGTTACGCCAAGTGCTGCACACCGATCCCGGGCGACCCGATTGTCGGCCACCTGTCCGCGGGCAAAGGCATGGTCGTGCACCTGGACAACTGCCGCAACATCAGCGAAATCCGCCACAACCCGGAAAAATGCATCCAGCTCTCGTGGGCCAAGGATGTCACCGGCGAATTCAATGTCGAGCTGCGCGTCGAGCTGGAACACCAGCGCGGCCTGATCGCTCTGCTGGCCAGCAGCGTCAACGCGGCCGACGGCAATATCGAAAAAATCAGCATGGACGAACGCGATGGTCGCATCAGCGTGGTCCAACTGGTGGTCAGCGTGCATGACCGCGTGCACCTGGCCCGCGTGATCAAGAAATTGCGCGCCCTGACCGGGGTGATTCGCATCACCCGCATGCGTGCGTAAGCCACTCATTACAAGGAGTCATTCATGACCAAAACAGTTATCACCAGCGACAAGGCCCCGGCCGCCATCGGTACTTACTCCCAGGCGATCAAGGCTGGCAACACCGTTTACATGTCGGGTCAAATTCCTCTGGACCCAAAAACCATGGAACTGGTTGAAGGCTTCGAAGCCCAGACCGTCCAGGTGTTCGAGAACCTCAAAGCCGTGGCCGAAGCAGCCGGCGGTTCGTTCAAGGACATCGTCAAATTGAACATCTTCCTTACCGACTTGAGCCACTTCGCCAAGGTCAACGAGATCATGGGCAAGTACTTTGACCAGCCTTACCCTGCCCGCGCCGCCATCGGCGTTGCGGCCCTGCCAAAGGGTTCGCAGGTTGAAATGGATGCCATTCTGGTCATCGAGTAAATGCGTACGGCGCAGCCCTCAACAGGCTGCGCCGCTGCCGTATGTATAGAAAGCGTTCTGAAAGGATTTCACCATGCGCCAAGCGCTTGTTCTCTCGCTGCTCGCCCTGTTCCTGGGCGGCTGTGCCAGCAACCCTGCCGATCGTGATATCAGCGGCACCTGGATCAATCAGTCGGCGATCGATGCCGCATCCAAAGGCGGCCCCTTGCGCGAAGCGCTCCAGGCTTATGGCCCGAACCTGGAATGGGACGTCAACACCAAGGCCGGTCAGGCCCGCTACACCAATGGTTTTGAAAATGTCGACGGCAAGCTGCTGGGCGAAGAGTCCGGTGCCTGGAAGGTCGACTTTTATGGCAGCTCCGCCAGCGAGTTGAAGCGTGACGGCAAGCAATTGAGCCAGGCCGCCAACGACAACGAGCCGGAGCAAGTCTTCGACCGCGCGCAGCTTCAGGTGCCAGACGGCGCCCCCATCGGCGCCAGCTTCGAGCGCGCGCTGTATTCGGCCTACATGGGCGGCAGCTGGAAAGTCGTCAGCGGTCCCGGTGAAGGCAATACCGTGCAATTCCAGGCTGACGGCCAGGTTGCCGGCCTGCCGGGTGCGGATCGCTATGCCTTGTGTCTGGCCGGTGATTGCGCTTCGATGAGCAGCGGTAACGACAACATGTGGCTGCAAGCGAATGGCCAGGGCAATACCTGGATCTTTGCGCGCAAGGGCAAAGAACTGGAGATTCTCCAGGCCGTAAACACCGCTCAGGCGGACGAGATGCCGTCGTTCACGCCGGGCGAGCGCAAGTGGTTGCTGGAAAAGCAGTAACCCGGCCTTAGCTGCAACGAAGATCTAATGTGGGAGCGAGCCTGCTCGCGAAAGCGGTGTAACAGTCGACAGAAATGTTGAATGTTACAGCCCCTTCGCGAGCAGGCTCGCTCCCACAGTTGTTTTAGGGTGACTGGAAGTCAGCAGCGGCCTTCGAGAATCGCGGCATAGCCTTCGCGATAGCTTGGATACTTTGGCGTCCAGCCCAAAGCCTTCGCCCGTGCGTTACTGCACTGCTTGCTGCCCGTGCGCCGCACGCTCGCATCCTCAGCCCATTCGGTCACGCCCAGGTACTCACGCAACCAGCCCACCACTTCCGCCAGCGGTGCCGGCGCATCGTCGACGCCTATATAGAAGTCCTCCAGCGCCACCCCACGCCGATCCGCCTCAAGCAGATATGCCATCAACCCCGCCGCGTCATCGGCGTGAATGCGGTTGCCGTACAACGGTGGATCGATCGCCACGCGATAACCCCTGCGAACCTGCGTCAACAGCCATTCGCGCCCCGGGCCATAAATGCCGGTCAAGCGCACGATGCTCGCCGGGATGCCGCTTTGGAGTGCCACTTGCTCAGCCTCCAGCATCAACCGACCTGAATAGCCTGCTGCAATGGTCGGCGAAGTCTCGTCGACCCACTCGCCATCCTGCTGGCCATACACACTGCTGCTGGAAACAAACAGCAGTCGATTGGGCACCTGACCGTAGTCGTCCAGCCACTCAAGCACATGCTGCAAGCCCTGCACATAAGCAGCGCGATAACCGGCTTCATCGTGATCGGTGGCGGCCGCGCAATACACCAGGTAATCCACCGCACCCACTGGCCAAGTCGCCGGGCAGTCTTCATTGAACAAGTCGCCGGCAACACCAATGACTCCCTCGGGCAGGCGCGAGACGTCACGCCTCAGGCCATGAACCTCCCACCCGGAAGCCACCAATTGCGTGGCCAGACGACTGCCGACATCACCGCAACCGGCGATCAAAACAGAGGGCGCGGACATCAGAAAACTCCCATCAGAAAGGTACAGACTAGCGCCGGCAAAGGGCGAGCGGCTAGCAATGAAGGAAAAAAAGATACTCTATTACTTTTGTTAACAAGAATTACTTGCAATAATGCCTGCCACTTTTGTTCTCGGCCTCACGAGGCCTGGAAGAACATTTACCGTCTTTTTCTCTCAGGTCCGGCCAGCATGACACGCAATCAATTCCCCGCTTCGCCAACCAAACGACCTCGCGCCTGGAGCGCGGTGGCCGCCCTGCTGCTCAGCCTGATGCTGGCGCCGACCGCCGCGTTCGCTGACGCACAAGCGCCAGCCGCTCCGGCCGCCACTGCGGCTCAAGCGCCAGCAGATCACGCCGCACCGACCGTTACCCAGGCCCAAGCCGTAGACACCACCGCCGAAGACGCTCCTGAAGTCCTCGAAGCCGACAACTCCCTGGGCATGGCCCACGACCTGTCGCCGTGGGGCATGTACCAGAACGCCGACATCATCGTGAAAATCGTGATGATCGGTCTGGCCATCGCGTCAATCATCACCTGGACCATCTGGATCGCCAAGGGTTTCGAGCTGATGGGCGCCAAGCGTCGTCTGCGCACTGAAATCGCCCACCTGAAAAAAGCCGCCACCCTTAAGGAAGCCAGCGCTTCGGCAACCAAGGCCGGCACCCTCGCCAACTTGCTGGTGCACGATGCACTGGAAGAAATGAAGCTGTCGGCCAACAGCCGCGAGAAAGAAGGCATCAAGGAACGCGTCAGTTTCCGCCTCGAGCGTCTCGTTGCAGCCTGCGGTCGCAACATGAGCAGCGGCACCGGCGTGCTTGCCACTATCGGTTCCACCGCACCGTTCGTGGGTCTGTTCGGTACCGTGTGGGGCATCATGAACAGCTTCATCGGCATCGCCAAAACCCAGACCACCAACCTCGCCGTCGTCGCTCCCGGCATCGCCGAAGCCCTGCTGGCGACCGCGCTGGGCCTGGTTGCCGCGATTCCGGCCGTTGTGATCTACAACGTCTTTGCCCGCTCCATCGCCGGTTACAAGGCGCAGGTGTCCGATGCTTCGGCAGAAGTCCTGCTGCTGGTCAGCCGCGACCTCGACCACCTGCCGCCCGAGCGCAGCTCGCAACCGCACATGGTGAAAGTGGGGTAATCGGCCATGGGCCTGCATTTGAAAGAAGGCGCAGACGACGATCTGGCCGAGAACCACGAAATCAACGTCACGCCGTTTATCGACGTGATGTTGGTGCTGTTGATCATCTTCATGGTGGCGGCGCCGCTCGCCACCGTGGACATCAAGGTCGACCTGCCCGCCTCGAGCGCCAAACCGGCACCACGGCCAGAAAAACCGGTGTTCCTCAGCGTCAAGGCTGACCAACGCCTGTTCCTCGGCGAAGACGAAGTGAAGGCCGAAGCACTCGGCGCCACTCTGGACGCCAGGACCAAGGGCAAGAAAGACACGACGATCTTTTTCCAGGCCGATAAAGGCGTCGACTACGGCGACCTGATGAGCGTGATGGACAACCTGCGCTCCGCCGGGTACCTGAAGGTGGGCCTGGTCGGACTCGAGACGGCAGTCAAGAAATGATCACGACGCGCCAAAAGCTGACGCGTTACAGCGCGAGCCTGGCCGTGGTGCTGGGCGTCCATGCGCTGGCCATTGCGCTGGCGCTGAACTGGACGTCACGCCCACCGATCGAGCTGCCGCCGCAGGCGATGATGGTCGAGTTGGCACCGGTTCCGGCCCCGCCACCACCGGCACCGCCGAAGGTCATAACGCCGCCACAGCCACCCGCCCCGGTGGAAGAACTGCCGATCCCGAAACTGGCTGAAGTGCCGAAGGCCGAGATTGCCGTGCCGAAACCGGTCAAGCCCAAGCCCAAGCCTCAACCGCCCAAGCCTGTGGAGAAAAAACCGGAACCGCCTAAAGAGAAGCCGTCCGAGGAAAAACCGAGCGACGCGCAACCGACTCAGGCACCCACGGAGAAATCTGCACAACCGGCACCGGGTCCATCACCGGCCCAGCAAGCGGCCAAGGCCAGCTGGCAAGGCACCCTGCTCGCTCACTTGGCCAAGTACAAGAAGTACCCGGCCAGTGCGCAGGCACGGGGCAAGGAAGGCATGAACCGTCTGCGCTTCGTCGTGGATGCCGAAGGCAACGTGTTGTCGTTCGAGCTGGTAGGCGGCTCTGGCACTGCTGATCTGGACCGGGCCACCCTGGAAATGATCAAACGCGCCCAGCCGCTGCCCAAGCCACCGGCCGACATGCTGAACAACGGCTCCATCGAAATCGTTGCACCGTTTGTTTACTCGCTGGAAAAACGCCGGCGCTAAAACAGCAGAAGATCAAAAGATCGCAGCCTGCGGCAGCTCCTACATGGGATTGACATACACCCTGTAGGAGCTGCCGAAGGCTGCGATCTTTTTTGCCTTTTGCATATCCGCCAGCGGCAAACCCGCATCGCCCGGTGTCACTCAACACACTCAGTCTGATAACGTGCGTCTATCGATTGCAGCCGGTATGCTTGGCTCGCAACTTCATGGATGCTTGCTATGACTCTTACAGAATTACGCTACATCGTTACCCTCGCTCAAGAGCAGCACTTCGGCCACGCGGCCGAGCGTTGCCATGTCAGCCAGCCGACCCTGTCGGTGGGCGTGAAAAAGCTTGAAGACGAACTCGGTGTGCTGATTTTCGAGCGCAGCAAGAGTGCCGTGCGCCTGACCCCG
This sequence comes from Pseudomonas sp. MDT1-17, assembly GCF_054898105.1. Classification (NCBI taxonomy): domain Bacteria; kingdom Pseudomonadati; phylum Pseudomonadota; class Gammaproteobacteria; order Pseudomonadales; family Pseudomonadaceae; genus Pseudomonas; species Pseudomonas sp. MDT1-17. The sequence goes on from NZ_JBUBVM010000001.1 coordinate 216,799, forward strand.
GTCGGCGAAGGCATTGTCGCCCAGGCGCAGAAAGTCCTGGAGCAGGCCCAAGGCATCCGCGAACTGGCCCAGGCCGGCAAGAACCAGCTGACCGCCCCGCTGAAAGTCGGCGCGATCTACACCGTCGGCCCGTACCTGTTTCCGCACCTGATTCCACAACTGCACCGGGTCGCCCCGCAGATGCCGTTGTACATCGAAGAAAACTTCACCCACGTGCTGCGCGACAAACTGCGCAACGGCGAGCTCGACGCGATCATCATCGCCCTGCCGTTCAACGAAGCCGACGTGCTGACCCTGCAACTCTACGACGAGCCGTTCTACGTCCTGATGCCGGCCCAGCACCCCTGGACCCAAAAAAAATCCATCGACGCCAGCCTGCTCAACGACAAGAGCCTGCTGCTGCTCGGCGAAGGCCACTGCTTCCGTGATCAAGTGCTGGAAGCGTGCCCGACCCTGGCCAAAGGCAACGACGGCGCCAAGCACACCACGGTGGAATCCAGTTCCCTGGAAACCATCCGCCACATGGTTGCGTCCGGCCTGGGAATCTCGATCCTGCCGCTCTCGGCCGTCGACAGCCATCACTACGCCCCCGGCGTGATCGAAGTGCGCCCACTGACGCCCCCGGTGCCGTTCCGCACCGTGGCCATCGCCTGGCGCGCAAGCTTCCCGCGGCCGAAGGCGATTGAAATCCTCGCTGACTCCATTCGCCTGTGCTCGGTGGCCAAGCCGTCAGCACCGGTGGTTGCGGCCTAAGTCGCTGCCATGACCGAGTTGTCGCAAGTGTCGGTGACGGCACTCAAGGGTGTCGGCGAGGCCATGGCCGAGAAATTGGCCAAGGTCGGCCTGGAAAATCTCCAGGACGTGCTATTCCACCTGCCGCTGCGTTATCAGGACCGAACGCGCGTGGTCCCGATCGGCCATTTGCGACCGGGCCAGGACGCCGTGATCGAAGGCACCGTCAGCGGCGCCGACGTGGTCATGGGCCGCCGCCGAAGCCTGGTGGTGCGCCTGCAGGACGGCACCGGCGGGCTCAGCCTGCGTTTCTACCATTTCAGCAACGCCCAGAAAGAAGGCCTCAAACGCGGCACGCGGATTCGCTGCTATGGTGAAGCACGGCCCGGTGCGTCGGGGCTGGAAATCTATCACCCGGAATACCGCGCCATCACCGGCGACGAGCCGCCGCCGGTGGATGAAACCCTGACCCCGGTCTACCCGCTCACCGAAGGCCTGACCCAGCAGCGCTTGCGCCAGTTGTGCATGCAGACCTTGACGATGCTCGGCCCCACCAGCCTGCCCGACTGGCTGCCGACCGAGCTGGCGCGGGACTATCAACTGGCGCCGCTGGCCGATGCGATCCGCTACCTGCATCACCCGCCCGCCGATGCCGATGTCGATGAACTCGCCCTCGGTCATCACTGGGCGCAGCACCGTCTGGCCTTCGAAGAACTGCTGACGCATCAACTGTCCCAGCAGCGCCTGCGCGAGAGCATGCGTTCCCTGCGCGCGCCGGCGATGCCCAATGCCACCCGGCTACCGGCCCAGTATCTGGCCAATCTTGGCTTCACGCCGACCGGCGCTCAGCAACGGGTCGGCAACGAAATCGCTTACGACCTCAATCAGCACGAGCCCATGTTGCGGCTGATTCAGGGCGACGTGGGCGCCGGTAAAACCGTGGTCGCTGCCCTCGCCGCCCTCCAGGCCTTGGAGGCCGGTTATCAAGTGGCACTGATGGCGCCCACCGAGATTCTCGCCGAGCAGCATTTCATCACCTTCAAACGCTGGCTCGAACCGCTGGGCATTGAAGTCGCGTGGCTGGCCGGCAAGCTCAAAGGCAAGAACCGCGTGGCCGCACTGGAGCAGATTGCTGGCGGCACACCGATGGTGGTCGGCACCCATGCGCTGTTCCAGGACGAGGTGAAATTCAAGAACCTGGCCTTGGTGATCATCGACGAACAGCACCGCTTCGGCGTGCAACAGCGCCTGGCGTTGCGACAGAAAGGCGTCGGCGGGCGGATGTGCCCGCACCAGCTGATCATGACCGCGACACCGATTCCGCGGACGCTGGCCATGAGCGCCTACGCCGACCTCGACACCTCGATCCTCGACGAACTGCCGCCCGGTCGAACCCCGGTGAACACCGTGCTGATCACCGATACCCGACGCGTCGAAGTCATCGAACGGGTGCGCGGTGCCTGTGCCGAAGGACGTCAGGCCTATTGGGTGTGCACGCTGATCGAAGAGTCGGAAGAGCTGACCTGCCAGGCCGCCGAAACCACTTACGAAGACCTCACCGCCGCCCTCGGCGAGCTGAAGGTCGGGCTCATCCACGGTCGCATGAAGCCCGTCGAGAAAGCCGCCGTCATGGCCGAATTCAAGGCCGGCAACTTGCAACTGTTGGTCGCGACCACGGTGATCGAAGTCGGCGTCGACGTGCCCAATGCCAGCCTGATGATCATCGAAAACCCCGAACGCCTCGGGCTCGCGCAATTGCACCAGTTGCGCGGTCGTGTGGGTCGAGGCAGCGCGGCCAGCCATTGCGTGCTGCTTTACCATCCGCCGCTGTCGCAAATCGGTCGTCAGCGACTGGGCATCATGCGCGAAACCAACGACGGTTTTGTCATCGCCGAAAAAGACCTCGAGCTGCGCGGCCCCGGCGAAATGCTCGGCACGCGCCAGACCGGCCTGCTGCAATTCAAGGTCGCCGACCTGATGCGCGACGCCGATCTGTTGCCCGCCGTGCGCGACGCCGCCCAGGCTTTACTTGAGCGCTGGCCGGATCACGTCAGCCCGCTGCTCGACCGCTGGCTACGTCATGGGCAGCAATACGGCCAAGTGTGAGCACCGTCGCAGTTTCTGAACCCTCGTTCTGAGCAAGCTGGTTATACTCCTGCCATTGTTTTAAAACGGATACAGACCATGACCGAAGTTGCCCTCGCACCCGCCACCCCGCACGCTCCGTCGGTTATTCGGCTGATGCTGGGCAAACTGGGTATCGCCCACGAAGAAGTCCTCGACCATCACGGCCTGAACGCCGCACGCAAAGTGCAGGCAGTTCTACTTGATGACGCCGTGGGCACGCTCATGGTGCTGTTTCCGCAGAGCCAATTGCTGGACCTCAATAGCCTCGCCGAATTGACCGGCCGCCGCCTCACCGCCGTGTCCACCGAACGCCTGGTAAAGATGCTCGGCAAACACAACCTGAGCCTGCTGCCCGGCATGCCGGCGCTCACCAGTTCACCGTGCCTGTATGACGAAAGCCTGCTGCGCGAACCGAAGTTGCTGATCAACTCAGGCGAGCCCGGCGTGTTGCTGGAAGTCACCAGCGAAGACTTCAAAACCATGCTGACCAAGGCCAGCGCCGCCAACTTCGGCGAAGCGCTGACCAGCATTCGCCCAAACCTCGACCGCCCTCACGATGACCGTGAGGAAATCACCCAGGCCGTTCAAGCGTTCACCGCGCGGCGTATCCAGCAGCGTCTGGAAGAGACCATCGAAATTCCGCCGCTGGCCGAGACCGCGCAGAAAATCATCAAACTGCGCGTCGACCCCAACGCTACCATCGACGACATCACTGGCGTCGTCGAAACCGACCCGGCCCTGGCCGCACAGGTGGTGAGCTGGGCGGCGTCGCCGTACTACGCGTCGCCGGGCAAGATTCGCTCAGTAGAAGACGCCATCGTCCGGGTACTGGGTTTCGACCTGGTGATCAACCTGGCGCTGGGCCTGGCCCTCGGCAAAACCCTGAGCCTGCCAAAAGACCATCCGCAACACACCACGCCGTACTGGCAGCAATCGATCTACACCGCCGCCGTCATCGAAGGCCTGACCCGCGCCATGCCGCGCGCCCAGCGCCCGGAAGCCGGCCTGACCTACCTCGCCGGCCTGCTGCACAACTTCGGCTACTTGCTGCTGGCCCACGTGTTCCCGCCGCACTTCTCACTGATCTGCCGCCACCTGGAGGTCAACCCGCACCTGTGCCACAGCTACGTCGAGCAACACCTGCTGGGCATCAGCCGCGAACAGATCGGCTCGTGGCTGATGCGCTACTGGGACATGCCGGATGAACTGGCCACCGCCCTGCGCTTCCAGCACGACCCGAGCTACGACGGCGATTACGCCGAGTACCCAAACCTCGTGTGCCTGGCTGTGCGTTTGTTGCGTAGCCGTGGCGTCGGCTCCGGGCCAGATGAAGACATCCCGGACGCCTTGCTGGAACGCGTCGGCCTGACGCGCGACAAAGCCAATGACGTCGTCAGCAAAGTGCTTGAGGCTGAAGTGTTGCTGCGCGAACTGGCTTCGCAATTCACTCAGCCCTAGCAGCATTCGCGAGCAAGCCCGCTCCCACAGGGATCACCTAAATCCTGTGGGAGCGGGCTTGCTCGCGAAGAATCCACCGCGGTTTATCTGATCACCTCAAACCTGCGCCCCGCTATGATTCGACTGCAAATAGAGCGCTTCCGATGACCCAAACAGCGCCTGTCAGTGTTGCAAGTCAAATCCGCAAACTTGCTAAAGATCACAAGGTTACCGCTGATCCTGATGGCACGAGCCGTATGGCCGTGATCATTACCCGTATGACTGGCGATGTCGTTGAGTTGGATGGCATCGAACAGTTGCTCGTCAATCTCAAGAGAAAAGGTGTTCTAAGCAAGTTTGAGATCCTGGCGCTGCAAGGGCGCTACCTTCAGGAGAGGCGTGCGCAGAAACGTAGCGCATGAGTTTTAATCCGCTCAGCGACTTAGAGACCGCCCAGCCACTCGATGCCCGCGAGCCTCCTAAGTCGGATGGCTGAAGAGGCTAAGAATCCCGGCGAGCTACCTGAAGGACCTATGCCTTCGGCTTCGCCTTCCTCGGCTTCAAATACTTGGTCAACCCCTGAAACCAGATCACCAGCGCCGGGTTGCCCTTGATCTGAATCGACTTATCCTGAATCCCCGTCATAAACGCCAACTGCTTGTTCTTCGCCTGCATCGTGGCAAAGCCATACGCCGCGTCTTTAAAGGCAATCGCAAACGCCGGTTCCGCATACACACCAGACTTGCTGGTAATGCGCTGATCCTTCACAAAGAAATGCCGCGCCACTTTCCCGTCCAGGGTCTGTAGCTGAAACACCAATTCCTTGTCACCCAACTGCTGCTGAAACGCAGGATTAGTCCGACTGGCCTTACCCATCAACAAACCCAGCATCCACAGAAGAAAACGAAATTTCATGCGCACAGCCTCAAAAGGAAAATGAACGGCCGGCGCAGTGTAGCGGCTTCAAGCGAGAACGCCACTGTCTGGTTGCGTTAGAAGAAGATGTAGGCCTTTTTGACGCCAATGACTACCAAGTCACGCCAACCTGATCGTCCCCACGCGCAGCAAAGGAATGCATCCCGTGACGCTCCGCGTCACCTCTCAACACCTTCCCTACACCTGAAGAAACACAATCCTGTAGGAGCTGCCGAAGGCTGCGATCTTTTGATCTTGATCCCCTCAAACCTCTCGGACATTTCCTTCAACACGCCGGGCTGTCCGTGAACTAGGCAGTCTTCGGTATCACCGATAGTCTCTGGTGGTCGCCGCAAAATCGGTGACACGGACGTGCAAGTCCGCCTCGGCATGCAATCGGTTATGGCTATTCATCGAGCGTTTTCTTATGCTCGCGAATTGTTATGGCAGCTGTGTGTGGGAGACCTCCGGGTCTGCCGGTTACCGAGTCGGTCTTGCACACCTATGCACAGCTGCCACCTCTTTCGAAGCAAGCGAAACGGTGTTAGCTCCTAAATCTCGGTATTATTCCTATGATCAAGCCAACACCGAATCCCCCCGAACACGAAGACACATCCCCCTACGAATCCTTCGATTCCAAAAAACTCCACGAAGCCGCCGAACGAGCCCTCGATCTTCACCTCGGCACACCCGCGGATAAAAAACCTAAACGTCGCAATGGCGACCTCTTCATCGTCGCTCCCGACCTACACACCGAAACCCTCCTGACCAACGCCTCAGAAGACCTGCTGTCCATCAGCGCCATCGCCGCCGACCTGGCCGACAGTGTAGAAGGCTCACGCCGCTCCGTCGCACTGGCACTCAGCAGAATGGCGGTCGGTGTGCATCTGTTAGTGGAGCGAGCGCTGGACCATATTGATTCGCCGGATCCGGCGGAGCATCGTGCGAAGGTGTAAGCAGGAACAAGGAGCGCGCCAGCATTGGCGCGCTCCCAAAGATTTCTACAGTGCGAAATCCGAGACTTCACTAAGCATCCAGCATTGCCCACGCTCGAAGCGATACTCAACCACGTAGTCCGTATCAGGCTTTTGCAAAATGGCCGTCGCCTTATCCCCTCTCTGCTCTTTGACGGTTAGCATCAGACCTTCAGCCTCTCGCTTCGCACGCTCAGGCACGAGTGGAAACTTGATCTGATCGTCACTCAGCGAACGCTTTTCCTGTTGCGGCTCGGGCTCAGCATCCACAGTCACCAGAAAACTAAGGGGGCGTTGGACGAAGACCTTTTGAATAGCCGCACTCTCAGAGAAGGAAGCGAGGAAAGTGTTGAAGTCAGAGGATGGGCAGACAACGTCAGCAGTTTGAGCGGCTGAACCAGCCGAAATGTCAGGCGCAACTTTGTCCAGATAAACCGAACGCTCTCGGCTCATTCCCGTGATGCAACTGTTCACTGTCGTGACATAAGCGGGCTTGCCGGGCTCAATCTCAAACGCCTCAAGATGGCAATTCGCATCACGCAGCTTAATCCACGCACGCTGCGACTCTTTCACCTTCACCACATACGCTGTCCCCAATTCGGGATTGTCTTGATACCGGGTTTCGAGCCGCGCCAGCAGTTGGTGATAACTCGTATTCAAACGTGAATCAGCAGTGGCCTTCGATGCCGCAGAGCACTTATCAATTTGTTGGCTTTTGGTGATCTCGTTGCACTGATCCTGAGCAAGCGCCGTTGAAACCGGCAAAACGGCTTGGCATGTCAGCGTACAAAGAATCCCTAAAAAAAAGCGTTTCACTGTCCTCTGTCCTTGATCTATTCAGATGAAATCCAGGCAACCTAATCTGGGGAAAAACTGGTGACACAGAGCTTTGGCTCATTCATTTCCCAGAAGGTGCTGAGCAGAGTTCTCTTGTCGCGCTCTACACGCAGATTGGCGAAATCGTCGCCACAAGCTGGAGTCAGTTCCTTGAAGAAACCTGCTTCAGGCTGGTAAACAAAAATCCTGTGAACGGTGTAGGTACCCATCCCGTCATCGACATGCCAGACCGCAAAGTCTTTCATGCCATCGAAGTTGAAGTCATCAATCTGTACATGCAGGTCGTTTAGCTCGAAAGTAATTGTCTTGGTTTTAGCCAGGACATCACTTTTTACGCTGACGGTAAAGGTTGATCCGTCTTGTGTCACGACAGCCTCAACCTTTTCTACTGGCTAAAAAGTGGCAATCTGCGAAACGGTCGAACCCAGTGCGGGAATGGCATTAGCGAGAGGCAAAATCAAAAGAGCGCTCAGTACTGATCGATTGAAAAATCGATTCATCCAATCATCCTTAAAAAGCTGCAATTACGAATTTTTGGAAAAGTCGGAGAAGGAGACACCTGCCTTTAATAAATCTGTCCCCATTCTCTTCTCCAGCAACACTCAATCAGCCAGATTTATTTGCTCAAAGCTAGTGCTGCCAAACAAATAAATCTGTCCTTTTTAAGGCGATTACTTACTAGCTTCAGAGCACTTCAATTCCTTGATAGTGGTTCCTTCGACAGGAATGTTACATGATCTTCGTTCCTCGCCGGTTGGCCTAAGCGGCGTGATACTAAGTGTCAAATGAACACCATCATTTTTTACAGAGATGTCCTCGAAGCCAGCATCAGCATAATCCGAATCAAAAGACTTGCCCTCAAAACTACAAAAATTCGAAGCAGATAGGATCTTCCAATTATTATCGGGACTAACAACTTGAACTTCAAGACAGCTGTCATTAAACGTCTTTACATACCTAACGACATGAGTGCCCACACGACCTGTCCCGACTTCAGAAACAGCTCCGATATCGTTGGCCGCGGCAGCCCCACCTATGAAAAGGATACAGACCACAGGAAAAAACTTAGAAAAACCCATATCTCACCTCAGATAATCAACACGATCATCAAATCGCTGCGCTGGAACATTTGACCATTTTGACTGATCACTTATTACGTTTGAAAATGCGGACAAATTATTATCAGTCACATGCCTTTAATAAGCGCCCTTGCACCCCCCCGTATAATCACCCCTATATATTAAGTCTATCGCCACATCTTGAATCTTAGACCAACTAAAAAAGGGGACAGATTTATTTACCGATAGCTAACCTACCTTAAATAAATCTGTATCTTTTCTTCCAGTAATGACGAATTTCTTAACTACGCTCACCAACCCTTTTCGGAATTTTTGCAGACCTACCTAACTGCTGCATTAGCGCACTGTATTTTTTATAATTTTCGACAGACAAATCTTTATTATTCGCCCCCCAATAAGCATCCGCCAAATTCAGGTAAGCAACAACTCTATCCGAATTTTCCGCAACAACCTTTTTTAATAATTCAATCGCCTCGCCATAATAACCCGCCTCAGAAAACAAGAAGCCAAGATCATTAGACCAACCTACCATATCGGGGTAATAATACTTTTCGACCACATAAGTTTCAGGTGCACACGACTCATCCTCCCCGCCATCCGACACTAGATAACTCATGTACTCTTTAAACTTTACTTTATCCCCTTTTTTGTAAGCCGCCAACGCTTGATCGAAATTTGAAGCAACAGTCACCGACATGAGTTTTTCACGCTGTCCCTCTGAACTTTGAGCATCTACATGAAGCTTCTTCAGATACTCGAATGCTTCGGCCCCGCTGAAGGTTTCGAGTGGGTTAGACATCAAAATATTCGAAGGTACTGCATAGACGCTCACAAGCGATCTATCGCAGGACTCATTATTATTCACGAGAAGAAGTCTGCTCATAATAATTTTTCCAGCCTGAGCGTCATACTGAAACTGAAGATTGAAATTATATTTAGTATTATCCTCCTCCTTTGTATTCAGGTACAAAGTGTCGCCTGCCTTAGCCGAACCATACTTAAATAACGTTGTCTCTGCCTGTGCATCCACGACACTGATCGTTTTATTCGGGTTATTTAAAACACCAACCTCAAACCCATCGTAACTAGCTGGAGAATATGAATTTTTTATCAATGGCAATGCAGACGCCGCCTTAACTATTACAGATTGCTGACCATCGACAACGGCTATCAACATTAAGCTTCTGGTCGTACTACCGGACTCCTCCTTTAACATTAAAAATTTCTGACCATTAAGACCAGGAATTAAAACAACATCAAACTCCTTAACTATTTCCGAGGCTGCAGGCATATTAACGACTTGAGCAGCACATACAAAAAAACTTCCACTACTCAAAAACACAAACGTTAACAAGCGAAAACTTTTGACAAATACGCTCACTGCCCTATCTCCTGATATATAGCTGTAAAGTGATTCCGTCGCTCACCATAACTATTGGTATGCTTGTTCACAATTTCGGTAATTTTATCCGTGGATGTGGTATTAGGTGCAACAAGATCGTTCAACTTATTCAATTCCCAAAAACCCATCGCTGATAAAAGACCTATTTTCGTCTCCAGCAGTTGATCCGGATTGGCAACCATCTCAATGGTCTCCTCTGGCAACTTCACTTTCAGTAGATCCTCTACGGCCTTATAGTTTGACTTCCATGTAAGCTGAATAAACCCTTTACCTTTATAGCTAATACCTTCTGCACAACCACCTGGGGTTAACACAAAATTACCCTGAGTAGAGCAACAGCAATAAATTCGTTTGGCTATCTCATTTTCATTTGGAAATTGAGAATAAGCCTTACCTTTACGAACAGTGTATGCACTTTTCGCCGCAGGGCTAAGAGCATTATATTGCGCCATTTCGATGCGCTTATATCCGTACTGGTCGGCCTCGGTGGGGTACGTGTTAAAGTACCTCCCGAACTTTGATCTTAGCGCCTCTGAGGAATACCATAAATCCTCCACCTTACCAACCAAAGCATTCCCCACCTCAGTCTTCACTTGAGCGAAAAATTGTGCAATCTTAGGAATTGTATTTATTTCAAAACGATCAGCATATTTATTAAACAACCCTCTAACTTCTTCGCGTTTACCCTCCGAAGACTCTGGAAACATTTTCTTCATTTGATCGTACGATATAAGTTCCGCAACAGCGGATGTAAATCCGCCGACAAACTCTATCGGATGAAAATGCCAAATCACATCCGACGCCATGGTCGCCTTTCCAGAAAGCTCCTCCCAAAACACGTATTTATTTATTCTTTCTTTTTCATGCTTCAAGGTTTTTGGAGATATCCCCAACAACTGATCCAACTTACTCCACTTAGCGGACTCAGCTTTGTCCTTCCACTCAGTGGGGTGATGGGCAATAAATTTCGCCCATTGTGCTCTTGTGTCTGTGTTCTTCAACGCCTCAGCGAGTTCGCCGGGATCGATTTCACCATCGTGGTTTGTATCAATTTTTGCGAAGAGGTCCTTGAAAAACTGCGGCATGTTTTCAGGGTCGAGAAATCCATCTGCTGCTGCGTTTGTTTCCTCGACAATCTGGAAGCCCAACTTCTGCCAATCGTGCTGCGTGATAATCTCCGCGCCTGCTTTTTTTATAAGCCCTGCAACAGGCTGGTCGTCCTCGACTACGCTGACGTCGTACCAATCTTCACCGCCAACCTTGATGACCGGAGCCTTGCTCAAGTCAACCGCGTGCTCTTTCTTGAGTGGTGTAGAACCAGTGGCCGGCGCTTTTTTCTTGAGCTCGACTCCGCTCGCCAGGTGTAGATACTGCTTGCCTATCTTCAAGCCGGCGAGGTTTTTAAGAAAATCATGAACGTCCGCTTCAGCGGTAAAAATCTCGACATGTGCCTGATATTTACTTGTTACGCCACCGTCTTCGCCGGTGAGGTTTTCGGATTGTCCCAGGTAACCGATCGGGTCACCTGCTTTGATACCGGTTCCCGTCGCAATGACCGATTCAAAGCTCGTCGGTGTCACCGAGTCCCATCTCAACACTTTTTTGGGTAACTCGTTTTCAACGCATGCCCAGAAGGTCGGAGGAACAGTTCCCCCTGCCCGCAAACCGCCAGTCAGCATCGTGCATTTGGCCATACGTCTTGTGGCGCCATCCAGCGTGAGGTTTACAACCTCTTTGCTGTCGAACTCTATGACGCTGTTCATGACCAGCTCCATAGACCCCATCAGAGCGCCGGAAGACTGTCCGTTGCTCGGGTTCGCCGGCTCAGCATAAAGTGGTAATTTGTCGACCACTGATGCTTTTACCTTTCCTTGCCAGTAATTCGGTCTGGCCCGTTCCGGAGTCGGATCTGCAACCCATATTTGGGCATGCGCAGCGTTCTTGTAAGGCGCGCCGTCCTTTAAGTAAGCGAACCAGACTTCATCCCCAACATCACGTTTTTTCGTTACCCCTTCCTTCACACTTCCAGAAAGAATCTTGCCTTTGGCATAGGTAACGTTGCCATTTTCGGCTGTACCAAGGATTTCCAATTTAGTGCCATTGACTAGCTTTCCGTACGGTTCCGCTGTTACGCCTGGCACGGGCGCGATGTCGTACGCCTTAAAGTCACTCACCTTCATGGTGACCATGGGCTTTGGTGTTTCTTCCGGAGATAACGGATAGCGGTCATACGGCAACAGGTGCATGTACAGGCTGTAGAAATTCAACTTGTTCTGTTTGCCTTTGTTCGGCCCCTCTTCGGGATTGGGTGCCGATTTGTACTCATGACGAACCAGACAGAAGGAATTGGAGTACTTCAGCTTTTTTTCGTTGTCACCAAACGTCGATTGTAGGTAATCCTGATTCAGGCGGTAAGCCACAACCTCGCCATCGGCCATGCAACGCACCGGCTCATTCAGTACGCACTGCGGGGCGCTCTTATCGGAGATATGAATGCCACCGTGCCAAAACTTGTTGCTACCTAGAAGATAATGACCCGATGACTCTCCTTCGAGGGCTTCATAGACTTCGTCCGCGCCAGTGAATTGTTTGCCATCCGCCTTCCTAAAAGGAAACTGGAAACTCATCAGCGCCGAACCTGCAGGCGCTGGAGCCGGTGCAGCAGGCGCTGGAGCGGGCGCTGCCGCTGACTGCGCTCCACTTCGGTATTGAGCCTTGGGTCGCAAATATTTGTTCGGCATGGGCCAGTAACCGCTACCTGCGCCGTATTTTGCGGACTTAGGGCCGGTCGAAGTTTGCGAGCCGAAGAATTTACCTTTGGTGTGGTTGGCGTCCATTTCTTCGATTACGCCGGTGTGGCCCAGCGTCGTCCATAGTGCAATATCACCCGGCTGGACATCGTTGAGCGCGATCACATCAAAATGTGTGGTATCTGTCGCTAACGCTCCGGTCGCTCTATAAGGAATGTTGTAACCCGCGTCGCGAAGCATGCGATTCAGCAGGTGTGAGCAATCGATTTCCTTACGACCATCGCTATCAGCATCTACGTTTCCGCTATCGCCATAACCGTATTCATATCCGGTGTTCGGGTAGTTAACCCGTTGCTCGAGTAATCCTGTGCTCATCGGTAGCGTCCTGCTTTAAAGGCAATTAATTGAGTTATTGGCAACGATGCCTTGAGTGGTAAGCCGCTCGACTCCTTGCGGCCCTGCCTCGTGATCGTTCTTCTCGGCCTCTTTGTAACAAGCCAAGGCTCGGGGCAAATCGCTGGGGACAATGACACCTGTTTCGTAGGCGCCCCCTAACTGGATCAATGCCGCCGCAGACCCCAAACGTGCCGACTCCACAAGTGCATTCAATGATTTCTCTGGATTCACACAGGCTCGCGTCTCTTCGTAATTACCTTCATCACAATAGAAATCAGCCAGCGCCAAACCAGCTTCCGGCACACTCTTCGATGCGGTGACAAGTAGTTCTAGAGTTCTTGCGTTCTCCAATCGCGGCGCCTGTCCGGACAAACTGATTGCCGCAGCGGCGAAGGCCGCTTCTGCGGAGCCCTGTTCAGCACCGTCCAAATAGCTATCCAGCGCCGAGATGTACAGCTGAGCGGACGAGGACGACTCAGTATCGATGCCTAGTTGGTTGTAAAGCGCGCCACGTTTCAGCGCGCGAGCACCTGCATTCAGCTTCGCATCTTGAGCATCCAGCACCTTCTCAAGCGACCAGTCTTCAACACGAGTCAACGTCCAGCAGTCACTGTGTTTAAAGGCGAATATCTTCAGGACCTCACCTTTGTGATCACGCACGAAGACCAAATTCGGTAACTGAACTTTCATGCTCAACTCAGTCTTCTCGATGTTGTCTGGAGAAAGCATCGCCGACGATTGAGCATCTAACGCCTTCAATTGCTTCTGCACTACTCGCGGCTTGGACCCAGTGGCGACTACCGTTTGCTCAACCACTGGCGAGGCAGTAAACGCTTGCTGCACCTCAGGCTTGGCCGAGAATTCTTTCACGAAACCGGCGAAGTCATTACTCGGGCATTGCGCCGCGAAGGCACCCGAGCTCATTCCGAAAGCCAGCAGCACCAACCATTTCAAACTGAAATGCAGAACTCGATTGTTCTTAGTCATCTCGACACTCATCACTCAGAAAACACAAAAAAAGCCTTCGGCTTAACCTTCTCAGGCGGCGCATTCAACAACGCCTGATCCATCAAACTCCCCGCCTTATCCTGATCCGCCGCCCCCGGCAGCACTGGTGGCTTGATGCCAATCCCGGTCCCACTCCCCGCCGAACCGCCAGCGTTGATTTTGATCACCGGCCCAACCACGGTAATCCCGCCGGCATCGAGCTTGATGAAGCTGCCACCTGCTTTTACTGTCAGCTCCATCCCGGCTTCGATGACAATCTTCGCCCCAGCCTTCAGATGAATCTCTTTCCCAACACTAGTCAGCTGCGCAGTCCCCAACTTCACATGCTGGTTCTGCCCAATCGTCAGGTGATCATCCATCCGCGCTTCAGTCTTGCGATCAGCAATCGTGGTCCGATGTTCCTCAGCCTTCAGCTCGGTGTAAGTGTTCTTCTCCACCGTGTCATGCCGCTCATTGCCGACGCGAATCTTCTGATCATGCTCAATGTTTTCATCCCAATCCCGCTGGGCATGGATGTAGATCTGCTCCGCACCTTTCTTGTCTTCAATCCGCAGTTCGTTGTACCCGCCGCCCCCCGGTGAGCTGAGGGTTTTGAACACGCTGCGGGTTTTGTTCGCCGGCAGGTCGTAGGGGACGAGGTTTTCCTTGTGGTACAGGCAGCCGGTGACGACGGGCTGATCGGGATCCCCTTCAAGGAAGGTCACCAGCACTTCCATGCCGATGCGCGGGATGGCGATGGCGCCGTAGCGGTCGCCGGCCCAGCTCGATGAAACGCGCATCCAGCAGCTGGTTTTGTCGTCGGCCAGGCCTTCGCGGTCCCAGTGGAATTGCACTTTGATGCGGCCGTACTGGTCGCAGTGGATTTCTTCACCTTTGGGACCGGTGACCATGGCGGTCTGGCTGCCGAGGACGCGGGGTTTCGGGTGTTGCAGCGCCGGGCGGTAGAACACGTCCCAGGGCGTGGCGAGGAAGCGGTTGCGGTAGCCCTGGTGGAAGTCGTCTTTGTTGTCGGTGGTGTCGCTGGTCACCGACTCTTCGAGGACTTGCGGTTGTTTGCCTTCGTGGAAGATTTCGGTAAGCAGCCAGAGGTCGTTCCACTCGGTGCGCGGGTGGTCGGAGAGTTCCAGGAAGTGGCCGCTGATCAATCGGGTCTGGTCACCGTGGCCTTCGGCCTGGCGGTAGTCGGCGCGGTGGCGTTCGAGGGCGCGCTGGCTGAGGAATTTGCCGCGCGCGCGGTCGAGGAAGCGGCCGGGGTAGTCGTAGTCTTCGAGGTCTGGCTCGGTGCTTTCGCCGTCGGGTTTGTAAGCGGATTCAAGTTGCAGACGCGGTTTTTCGAAATCGTAGTCGCGGCGCGTAACGCGGCCGGTGCGGGTTTCGAGGCGCAGTTTGAAGCCTTTGATCACCGGTTCATCGGCGACCATGCCGCTGCCTTGCACATACGCCGTTGGCTGCCCGAGTTTCGGGAACACGGTCTGGTCGTCGCCGAACACCAGCAAATGGGCTTTTTCGCTGTGCTGGAAGTGGTAGTGAATGCCTTCTTCTTCGCACAGGCGCTGGATGAAGTGCAGGTCGGTTTCGTCGTACTGCACGCAGTAGTCGCGGTCCGGGCACGGCTGGCTGAGCTGGAAGCTGTAGGCGTTGCCTTTGATGCCGTGTTCATCGAGGATCAGCGTGATGATTTTCGGTGCGGACATCTGCTGGTAAATGCGCTGGTTGGTGCGGTGATGCAGGTATTGCAGTTGCGGCACCAGCGACACTTTGTAGCGGGTCAGGCGTTTGCCGGCATCGCCTTGGGCGACGCGGTAGATTTGGCCGTGAATGCCACTGCCTTGCGGATCGAACGCGAGGAATGCCTGCTTGTGCAGGAGTTTTTCCAGGTCCAGATCGGGGTTTTCGCTGACCAGTTCCAGGTCGAAGCGATACGGCTGGCTGATGCCTTCGGTGCCGGTGAACGACAGCACTTGCAGGTCGCCCACGTAGTCTTCGACGGTCAGGCTGAAGTGGGTTTCGTTAGCGAGGTTGAACATTGCTTGCTCCCTGTTCGGTAGTCATCCGTTACGCCCGCAGTCGCAGGCGTTGCAGCAAAGACGAAGTGGCGCCCAAGGCGTCACGCAATTGGGCGGCGGTGATGGTGCGCTTAGCCGCATCGAAAGCCAGCGCCGTTCGCAGGACTGGCCAGCAGTGTTTCGGTAGGTTCCGTGGAGCGTGCAGTTCGCGTTCGAGGTGCCCGTCGCGGGCCTCGGTCGAGGGCAAGCGGCGGAACGGGTGTTTGCCGCCCGCCAATTCGTACAACACGCAGGCCACGCCGTAGACATCCGCACTGGCCGACAGTGGTTGGCCTTCGAGCAGTTCGGGGGCGGCGTAGCCGGGGGTCCAGGCGTTGAAGCGGTTGCGGCTCAGGTGTGGCAGGCCGGGCAAGATGCCCTCCTCGGCCTGGCCCAGACCGAAGTCGAACAGGCGCACGCCTTCTTCGCTGAGCATGACGTTGCTCGGCTTCATGTCACCGTGCAGCACGCCGCGAGCGTGGGCGAAGGCCAGCGCGTCGAGCAGCGGCAGCGCGATGTCGCGCAGTTCTTTCCACGGTAGGCCCAGCGGCCGCTCGCAGAGTAATTTATCCAGGGTCAGCCCACGCATGAGTTCCATGGTGATGAAGGCCCGCTGGCAGTCGGTGTCCACTTCAAAGCTGTGCAAACGCAGCACGTTGTCGTGGCGCAGGCGTCGGGTCAGGGCGAACTCGCTGTAGAGCAAGGCACTGGCGTCCGGCGATTCGGCAAATTCTTCGCTGAGGATTTTCAGCGCGATGTAAGGGTCGGGATCGCCGAACTGCTCGCTCAGCAGATCCCGTGCACGGTAAACCGCGCCCATGCCACCGGCACCGAGCAGGCGCTCGATGCAATAACGGCCTGCCAACACGTCGGGCATTTCGCCGATGCTGGCCTTGGTCGGCGCCAGCGCGGGTTCAGCCTTGTGCGGCTTTCCATTTAGAGGCGTGGCGAACGCAAAGTAAGTCAGGTTATTGGCTTCCTCGTCGGTCACCAGCAGGTCGTCGAGCGGCGGCATGAGTTCAGTCATTTTCGGATCACCACAGCAGTCAGGTTGTCCCGGGCCGAGCCACGCAAAGCGCCGTCGAACAGACGCTCCAGCGCTACGTGCGGCGCGGTCAGGCTCAGGGCGTTGCCCAAGGCATCGCTGCTGAGCCCTTGGTACAAACCGTCGCTGCACAACAGAAACGCATCGCCGGGGTAAACCTCGAGTTCGAGCACGTCCAAGGTCAGCTGCTCGGCAGCCCCGACCGCACGGGTCAGGGCATGGGCCGAAGGATGCGCACGGGCGTCTTCGACGCTCATGTTTTGCTCGTCGATCAGTTGCTGTTGCAGCGAATGGTCCTTGGACAGCTGATACAAACGCTGGCCACGCCACAGGTAGCAACGGCTGTCGCCGGCCCAGATGCAGGCCGCGCGATTACCTTCTACGAGCAGCGCCACTACGGTGCTGCCCATGATGCTGTCATGGCGCCCGGCGGTGACGGTCAACTCCTGACCCAAGCGGCGATTCAACCAGTGCAGGCACTGGCGTACGCCCTTGAGTCGTTCGTCGAAGTCGTCTTGCACCGGCAATTCCGCCAGGCTGGCGACGATCAACTGACTGGCGATGTCGCCACCCTGATGACCGCCCATGCCGTCCGCGACCACCCACAGACCCTGCTGTGGACAGTCCAGAAAAGCATCTTCGTTGCGCGCCCGAACCTTGCCCGGATCGGTACGCGCAGCGCTGCGCCAGGGACTGGCAACCAGCATCAGAGCTGCACCGGCATACGGAAGGTACGCAGCACGCCCATGTCGAACGGGTTCGGCGTGCGCTGGCTCGACAGCAAGTAGTTGGCGCGCAGGCCGCCTACGTCAGCTTTGAGCACCAGCACATCGCGACCGCTCAGGTACTCGGTCTGCATCAGGTCGAACAGACGGAACAGCGACCAAGGGCCGGTGTTCTTTTCGATGCCGATCGGGCGGCCGGCCATTTTGTCGAGGACCAGGCTGGTGCGACCGTCTTCAGCATCGGTCGGCCATTTGAACGACACCGGCACGATCGGACCGTGACGGTATTCGATGGTCTTGTCGCCAAACTTGAACTCGGAACGGCTGACCGCAGGGTCGAGGGTGTACGGCTCCAGTTTGAATTGCACTTGTGGCTCGGCCGGATTGATCGAGAAGAAGCTCTGGCGAATCACTTGTGCTGCGGCCATCTGGTCGAGGTAGACCTTGGACACCGGCAGGCTGTGACCATCGATGCTGCGCATGCGGTAGTTCCCGGGATCTCCACTGACGAACGGACGCATGTAGGTCTCGAAGAAGCGGTCGTTGATGCCTTGGGCCTTGAAGAACTCGCGGAAGTCGCTGATCGCCACGTCGCTGGTGCTGTGGGCGCTGAACGGATACCGCTTGTTGATCGCCTTGCCATAGAAGCTGTACAGCTCGCTCTGATAACGCTGGTTCAGGTACTGGTAGGAATCGTTCAGCACCAGACGCCAGGTGTCTTCGGCCAACACGTTGAACCACACGCTGACCGGACGCGGCAGGCGATTCGAAGCATTGCGCAGGGCGCTCAGCGCATCACGCTGGCCGCTCATGCGGGTCTTGGCCATTTCGAACGCGGCCTGATCCGGGGAACTGGCACGCGCCAGGCTCGCCAGTTGCAGTTGCAGGTCGTTGAGCGCCGCGAGTGCCGGGGTCAAATCAGCGGCCGGGCCATTGTTGTCATCCAGTAAACGGTGCAACGGTTCGAAGCGACGTTGCAGGGATTTCTTCGCGGTGTCCGGCAGGTTCTTGGTCGCGGCCATGTCCGAGGCTTGGTCCGCTGCGGCAGACGCCAGTTTGCCCAGCTTGCCCAACTTGCCCTTCTGCTCTCCCAGCGCTGCAGCGGCATCAGCCGCTTGATCAACCGGTTCGGCTTCTGCCGGGAAACGGGTGTTCTCACGCACTTCCACCAGCAGTTGCAGCACTGGGGAATTGGCGGATGTAAGGCCCGCCAATTGCTCGGCGCCCTCGCCCGCATCGTTGATCGGTGGCAACGCAACCTGGCCGACCGCTTCACTCCAGAAGTTGGCGTAGTCGCGGAAGTACAGTTGCTCCAGCTCGACCATCAAGCGACGAAGGTCCATGCCGCTGATGCCCGCGCCTTCACCCAGCACCCAGTTATCACGCAGGATGTCGGTGACCAGCGCACTGCCCTGAATCGAGAAATACTGCTGATAACCCTGTTGGGTGTAGAACCCCGGAATCACGTAATCGGCGCCAACAAACAGCGAAGCCTGCGGGCCGATGTGTTGGCTCAAGCGGTATTCCGGCAGGTTGCGAGCCTGCTCGCGCAGCATCCGGTAAACCACGTTGGCCAGCGACTCGCTGCGCAGCACCTGACGCGCTTGCGCCACCAGTTGATCGTTCAGCGGGTAGATAAACGGCTGCTTGAGCAAGCGCTCGAAGTGCGTGTTCAAACCGTTCTGCACGGCGGTGTTGCCGGCGTAACGTTGGGACCAGTCAGTGGCGACCCAATCCTTGAGCCACGCCGCATCGCGACGATCCTTCATGTTCAACATCAGGTACGCGCGCAGGCTGTTGAGCAGGCGTTCGCGGTCCTTCATGTTGGCGCGGATCTGCCCTTCCAGCAGCGTCGCGACCCGTGGCAGCAGTTGCGCTTCAAGCTCACGCTCGTAGGCGTCCTTGACCACTGGATTGACGTCTTCACCTTGGTACAGACCGCCACGCTCGTGGTACGACACGTCACCTTTTTTCGGGAAGACCTGAGTCGCCGCGAAGCGGGTGTCGAGGGTCTTTAGCACCGCCATGGAGTCATCACGCGCGGTCAGGGCCGAGCGCTGTTGAGTCCAGTTTTGTGCCAGGTTACGCAGGTTTTCCAGACGCTCGTAGTTGGCCGAGAATCCGCCCGCCCACAGCATGCCGAACAGCGCCAGTGCCGCCAAAGCGCCGACGTACAAGGCGCGCTGGCCCCAATGGATGCGGCTGCGTTCGCGCTTGTCCAGACCGGCCAGGTCGGCCTCCGGGAAAATCACCCGGCTGAGCAAATGGTGGATGAACCGCGAACGGCCGCTGCGCAAGGTCGGCAGCATGCCGGCGTTCATCCCCAGATTGGCGCCAATGTTGGCGGTGGTCTGGTCCATCTCTTGAGTCAGGTGCGGTGCGCTGGTCAGGTAGAAACCGCGCAACTGGCTGACACGCTGGTAGCGGTTGCCGGTGAACGCCATGTCGACGAACAGGCACAGGCGCTCGCCGATCTGCCCCAGTTGATGCGGGAAGTCGAGAATGCGGCCACGGCGCTGGGTGTCGCGCTCCTGGTGCATGCGCATGATGACCTGGCTGTTCAGGCGACGCAGCAGCTCTTCGAATTCGCTGCGCAGGACGGCGACGTCGGTGCCGCTCTGCTCTTTGCGGAAGCTGGTGCCGAGCACCTGATCGCTTTCTTCGCGGGTCAGTTGATCGAAGAACTCGTCGAAACCGAGCAGCTTGTCCGCCTTGCTCAGCACCAGATAAACCGGCACATCGACGTGCAGTTTCTGATGCACGTCTTGCAGACGCGCACGCACCTGACGAGCCAGGGTGTCGAGGTCTTGCTCGGTGTTGCCCAGCAGCAGTTCAACCGGGATGGTCACCAGCACGCCGTTCAACGGGCGGTTGCGACGACGCTTGCGCAGCAGGTCGAGCAAGGTGCTCCAGGCGCTGCCATCGACTTCGGCATCCGGCTGGGTCAGGTAGCGGCCAGCGGTGTCGATCAGCACGCCGTGGTCAGCGAAGTACCAATCGCAATGACGGGTGCCGAGGGTGTCGCGGGTCAGTTTGCGGTCGATCTTGTTGATCGGAAACTCAAGGCCCGAGAAGTCCAGAAGACTGGTCTTGCCGCTGCCCTGTGGACCGATCAGCAAGTACCAGGGCAAATCACTGCGCCAGCGTTCGCTGCGACCGCGATACAGGCTCGAAGTCTTCAGGGTTTTCAACGCATCCTTGAAGCGCACGCGAAGTTCTTTCTGCTCTTCGTCGATCAGCTCTTCACGGCGAATACGATCCTGGCCGTCTTCAGTGTCTTCGATGGCTTTCTTGCGTACGCCAGCGCGCCAGCTGACGAAGACCATGGTCAGGCCCCAGATCAGGAACAGCACACTGATGGTCAGCAGGCGGGAGGTCGAACCTTCCCATAACTTGTAGTCATTGACCGCCAGCAGCGGCCCGACGAACCACACCAGCAGCGCGACAAACAGCACCACCAGCAAGGTCCAGACCCAGGTCTTGCGCAAGAATGCGCCGACTTTCTTGAAAAACTTTTTCATCACACGTCCCTGTTTACGGCTGCGACGGCGGCTGAACCGCGGCCGGATCTAGCTGCTGATAAGGTTGCAGAACGGTTTCGCGTTGCTCGCCCAATACCCAGGCGAAGCCCGAATACATCACCACCAGGCAAACCACGGTGAACAGCACCACCATCCACGCCGGCACGATGCGCACCAGGCTGCGGCGCTGATCGTTCAAGCCTTCCCAATGCGGCGACAGTTCGCGCGGCACGTCACCGCGCAATTGACGAATCTGGCGATACAAGGCGTCGCGGATGCCTTCGAGTTCGAGCATGCCGCGGGCTTGCACGCGGTACTTGCCCTCGAAGCCCAGCGACAGGCACAGGTACATCAGCTCCAGCATCGGCAGGTGCTTGACCGGGTTTTTCGACAGGCGATCCAGCAGCTGGAAAAACTTCTCGCCGCCGAAGGTTTCGTTGTGGAAGCTGCTGAGCAGGCTCATCTGCGACCACTCGCTTTCGTTGCCCCACGGCGTGGTCACGACGGCTTCGTCGACCACGGTGCAGAGCACGTAACGCGCAGCCATCACCTGGCTGCTTTCGGCGCCGTTGTGCAGCGCACGCACTTCAAACAGTTTCAACCCGGCGGTCAGTCGCTCGTTGAGCGCGTACATGTCTTCGCGGGTGTCGCTGTGCTTGAGTCGCACCACTTCCGACAACAGGTCGGACGCTGCGGCCACCAGCGAATTGAGACTGATGTTGAATGCTTCGGCCGGACGCAAACGCGCGGCGTAGATCATCCGTTCTTCGAGCTGTTCAAAACGCGGCGGTGCGGCGAAATCTGTCAGCGGACTCTGCGCCGGGCCGTGGCCCTGACGGTCGAGCAGGACGGTTTTATCGTCCTGGTTGTGTTCCATGTCCTTGATCATGTCGGTCAGTTCCTGATGGCCCAGAATTTCAGTTCAAGCTCGGCAAATTCGCCGGACACGTGGAACGCGAAGCCGCCGGAGCGCTCGAGTTGCGCCAGGTCTTCGGAACTGAGTTCGAGAATGAAATAGGTTTTGTTGGAGTGGAACGCGATCTGCCGCGGGGCCACCGGCAACGGTTTGACCTTGATGCCCGGCAGATGCAGGTTGACCAGTTGGCGGATGCGCTCCACCGGGCCGACCTTGAGGTGCGCCGGCAAGCGATGGCGCAGTTCTTCGGAGTCGCAGTTGGCACTGGCAGCGAGCACGAACGAGGCCGAGCCCAGCAGTTTGTGGTCGTGCAACGGCGAGACGATGATCCCGTACTGACGCGCTTGCAGCACCAGTTCGATGGCGTGCTGTTCGAGCACCATCGACAGCACCTGACGAATCGCTTCCATCAGTTTGCGAAAGCTCGCGCCCTGGTCGCTGTGCTGGTAACGGCTGTCCAGACGCGGGCGTTTGCTGTCGCTGGAGAAGGTCGCCAAGTCGCCGAGCATGGTCAGCAGCGTGCGGTACAACTCTTCCGGGTGAACCTGTTCCAGACCGAGGTAGTGGCGCAACAACAGTTCGGTGCGGTTGATCAGTTGCAGCATCATGAAGTCACCGACTTCCGCGCCACCGACTTTGCCGTTGGAACGGATGCGCTCGGCGATGGTGTCGCCCCGGTGGCCGAGCATGCTGATGACTTCTTTGAGACACGACAGCAAGTAGCTGGACGAATGCGCCTGGAGGAAGGTCGGGACGAAGTCCGGGTCGAGGCTGATCACGCCGTCGGGCGTGGTGTCCAGCACTTCGCAGACCTTCAGTTTCACGTAGGCCTGATCGCTCTGCTGCTCGCCGAGCAACAGTTTGAAGTCCGGACGGCCGCAGCTGACCTGGCTGGCAGAGTCGTCGCCGGCGTTGGAGTCGGCGACTTCCGCTTCGTACGCGGTAAAGCGCGCCAACACGTCGGATTGCTCCGGACGGCGCGACTCGATGTGGTTGCCGGTGACCAGTGGTAGTGCCAGGTAGATCGGCGTGTTACCGGTGTTCGGCGGCACGTCGAGGGCCAGCGGCTCGGTGTTGCCGCCGAGTTCGAACAGGCTGCCGTCCGGCAGAATCCCCGAGGCCTGGCTGATCACCAGTTTGCCCATGTTGAGGAACTGCAAGTCGATGTCCAGGTTCAGGAAGCCCCAGGTGTAGCTGCCCAGCAACTGAGTGCGGGTCTTCATCTGGTGGTCGTAGTAGCGATCGTTGTGCTGGAAGTGCTGCGGGCGCAGCAGCATGCCTTCCTGCCAAATGACTTTGTGGGAATTCATGATCAGTCATCCGCCTTGGCGAGCGTTTCGTTGCTGTTGCGGATACCCGCCTGGTCGAGGGTCAGATCAGCGTTGGTGACTTCCACCGGGGTGATTTGCACCGTGTAACGCCATTTGGTTTCCGGCAGATCGCGGTAGGCGGCGAGGATGCCGACGTAACGACTGCCCTTCTCCACGCTGAGTTTCATCTCCACGGTTTCGCCCGGGCGCAGCTCGATTTCTTCGCTGGCCACCAGGTCCGGGGCCAGGGATTCCTTGGCGCGCTCGTACAGGCTGAAGAAGTCAGCGTTCTCGAACGTCACCGGGTGCTTGAGCTCAAACAGACGCACAACGATTGGCGACGGACGCCCGTTGAGGTCCGGGTTCAGCTGATCGCTGGCGGTCAGCTTCAGGTTGAGTTTGGTGACGTGGGAATACGGCGACAGCGACGAGCAGCCGGCCAGTAGCACCAGGGCGGTGAGCGCAGTCAGCGTCTTGAAAAAAGCGGTCGAGCAGCGAGACATGCGCATCATCCTTGGTGGTCGGTGTGAAGGGTGGAAATCAGGCGGATCTGTTCTTCGTAGGCCTGGGCAAAGTCGCGGGCCAGCAGGCGCTCGCTCCAGTCATCGTCCTGACGCAGGGCCTGGTGATAACGACCGTAAGCTCTCCAGCGGCTGCCGGACGTGGCGAGCAGTGGCTTATTGTCGCGCTCGAAACGCAGGGTCAATTGCTGTGGCGAGAAATGCTCCAACGTGCCGCGAACGGCAGCGCGGCTAGCGGTCAACAGGGCGACCTGATGCGCCTGCAAATCGCGGAACGCACGGGAGATCGCCTGCTCGGCCGGCAACTGACCCGGTTTGTTCGGCTGCAACAGAATGCCCAGCGCTTCACCGGCATCGACGGCGAATTTCAACGGGTTTTTGTGGGCGCCTTGCACGGTGGTCTGGGCCAGACGCAGTTCGTTTTTCAGTTCGCTGCGGGTGCGCAGGCTCTGCTGCAAACCGCCGACGCTTTGCTTGAGCAGGCGTGCAGCGTTCAACGCCAGGGCTTCGCGGGCGTCGTGGTCGAGGCCTCTGAGGTCCACGCCCAGCGCCGCACCGAAGTGCTCCCAGAAACCTTCACTCTGACGCTCGACCGCTTTCGGCGGTGGCGCGGGTGCTGGCTCTGCCGGGGCATTGATCAGCTCCGGGACCATCAGGCTTTCCATGTCGATGCGTGCGTAGTCGGCGCGCTGACGAGAGTCCTCGATGGTGGTGCTCGGGGAGATCAATTCGTCGATTTCCGAGTACACGCGCTCTTGCTGATCGAGGGCGTTCAACGGGTCGAGGTCGAGAAATGCGTCGTCCGGAATGATGCTGCCCGCCGCTTGCGGACGGCCGACTTCGACGTCGAAGGTCGCCGGGTCGCGTACCAGTCTCGCACGGATCTCGAAATCACCCAGCACGTAGACGCTGCCGTGCTCGATGCGCATCGCTTCGCCCTTGCGCAGGCGCGCGCCGCTTTCGCTGTCCTGGATACCGTTGCTGCTGGTGTCGGTCAGGAAAAACGTGCCTTCGCGGTAGCTGATCAACGCGTGGTGGTTGGACAGGTGACGCTTGCGGTCCGGAATGATCCAGTCGCAATCCTCGCCCCGGCCAATCACGCCGCCGGCCTGCTTGAAGGTCTTCTGGCACAAATCCGTGGGCACGAACTGCTTGGTGTTCAGCATTTCGAAAACCAGTTCCATGGTGATACTCCTTGCGGTCACTTGCCGCGATTGACCGCCTGCGGATCACCCAATGGGCGATAGGTGTTGTCGTTGAATTTGTAATTGCCGCTGCAGCCGCCGAGGCCGCATAGAACGACGAGGGTCAGCAGGACGGCTTGCCAGTGACGAACAGACATCAGAGGGTCTCCAGGGGTAGACAAAGTACAAAGCACCGACCCGTTTGGGCGGTGCTATTAAAAGCGGATGCGGTGAAGTCGACGGTCTTTTGCCTAGCCATCGAAATCACCGAGGTTGATATTCAGGCGCCCGAGGCGGTACAGCAGCGTGCGGCGTGGCAGACCGAGTTCGCGGGCCGCGAGGGTCTGGTTGCCGTCGTTTTTGCGCAGGCAATCGAGCAGCAGGCTGCGCTCAACCTGCTCCAGGCGCTCGCGCAGGTTCAGGCCGCTGCTGTCTTCCGGCATGGCTTCCATGCGCAGAGAGAAATGCTCGGCCAATAATTCGCCGCCCTCGCACAGCAATACCGCGCGTTCGACCAGGCCTTTGAGTTCACGCACGTTGCCGGGGAAGGCATAACCGGACAGGTGATCCAGCGCCGCATCGGACCAGCACACCGCATCTCGC
The DNA here is from genome assembly GCF_054898105.1 of Pseudomonas sp. MDT1-17. Taxonomy (NCBI): domain Bacteria; kingdom Pseudomonadati; phylum Pseudomonadota; class Gammaproteobacteria; order Pseudomonadales; family Pseudomonadaceae; genus Pseudomonas; species Pseudomonas sp. MDT1-17. The sequence goes on from NZ_JBUBVM010000001.1 coordinate 242,326, forward strand.
TGCAAGAACGAGCAAGCCTTGTCGGCGAAGTGTCGGGCGAGGTCGAGGATGTCGCCTTCGCGCTGACGCAAGGCCGGCAACTCGATCGGGAATTGCGCGAGGCGGTAGTACAAGTCCTCGCGGAATTTGCCTTCGCTGACCAGCACCGACAAATCCCGGTGAGTCGCGGCGATGATGCGCACGTCGATCTTGTGGGTGTCGTTGGAACCCAGCGGGCGGATCTCGCCTTCCTGCAGAACCCGCAACAGCTTGGCTTGCAGGGACAGCGGCATGTCGCCGATTTCATCCAGCAGCAAGGTGCCGCCGTTGGCCGCGTCGAACAGGCCGGCGCGATCACGATCAGCGCCGGTGAACGCACCTTTGCGGTAGCCGAACAGTTCGCTTTCCAACAGGTTCTCGGGGAACGCCGCGCAGTTCTGCACGATGAACGCCTGGGAGCGTCGTGGGCCGCAATCGTGTATCGCCCGCGCAACCACTTCCTTGCCGGTGCCGGTTTCGCCGCGCAGCAGCACGGTGTAGGGGCTGTGCAGCACTTTGCTGATCAGCGAATAGGTCTGGCGCATGGCCGAACTCTTGCCGATCAAGCCATAGCCGCTGGCACTCGGGACGCTGACCTTCGCCGGTCGTGCATCACCGGTCGGCTGACGCAAACGCTGCAGCAAATGCAGTTGGCCAAGGACGAACGAGCCCAGTTGACCGAGGGAATCGGCGAAGCCTTGCAGGTCGATGTGCCGACGGCTGGCACACAGCAGCAAGCCTTCGACGGCCTTCTGCTGATTGACCAGCGGCACGCACAACAGCGACTGCCAAGGCGTGACCTGAGGCGGCAGAAAACTGGTTTCGTGCAGGCTGCCGCTCAGCTCGCTGAGGCACACCGCACGGTTCTGGCACAGGGCGAATTGCAGCAGTTGTTCACCGTTGTAATCCGCCGGCAGGCTCGCCGCTTCCCGAGGCTGCAGAATCCCGTTCAGGCACTCGGCGTTCATTCCCAGGCACGTGTGGGTCGCGTCCAGCAGGTACAACTGAGTCAGCTCACAACCGCTGAGCACGGCCAACCCGCGCACGAAGTCACCCAGCAGCGCAGCACCGTCCGCCGCCCGCGACAAGCTGGCGAACTGCGCCAGCAAGGCTTCGGCATAGACCAGCGGTTGCGGCACTTGAGTGAACATCACACCCACCTCAGGCGAACTCGCAGGTCACGCTGGCGTTGCCGTCGAGCGTCGCGTGGACACGCTTGAGGCTTTCGCCTGTCGCCATCGCATCGAGCAAGCGGTCAGCCACCAGCGGCAGCACGTGCAGGTCGAGCAAATGGTCGATCAGGCGCGCGCCGCTGTCGCTCTGGGTGCAGCGTTCGGCCAGATGATCGACGAGGTCTTGCGAGTAGGTGAAATCCAGCTGACGGCGGTTCAGGCGCTCGCCCAAACGACCGAGTTTGATTTCGATCAGCTCGCGCAGCACTGGGCCGCCAACCGGGTAGTAAGGCACTACGCGCATCCGCGCCAGCAGTGCCGGCTTGAAGTGCTTGCTGAGGACCGGGCGAATGGTTTCTTCGAGGACTTCGGCCGATGGGCGTGCGCCGTTTTCGCAGAGCTCGCTGATGCGGTCGCTGCCCAGGTTCGAAGTCATCAGGATCAGCGTGTTGCGGAAGTCGATCTCGCGCCCTTCGCCGTCGTTGGCCACACCTTTGTCAAAGATTTGGTAGAACAGGTTGAGCACGTCCGGGTCGGCTTTCTCGACTTCATCGAGCAGGATGACGGAGTAAGGCTTTTGGCGCACCGCTTCGGTGAGCATGCCGCCCTCGCCGTAACCCACGTAGCCCGGTGGCGCACCGATCAGGCGCGAGACGGTGTGTTTCTCCTGGAACTCGGACATGTTGATGGTGGTGATGAAACGATCACCGCCGTACAGCAAGTCCGCCAAGGCCAACGCGGTTTCGGTCTTGCCGACGCCGCTCGGGCCGACTAGCAGGAACACGCCCACCGGCGCATCGGGTTTGTTCAGACCGGCAGCGGTAGCGCGCATCGAGCGATCCAGTGCGTGAACCGCTTGTTCCTGACCACGGATGCGCGTGCGCAAGTCGGTGGCGAAGCTCGCGACTTTGGCGTTGTGCTCGCGGGCCAGTTGCGCCAGCGGCACGCCGGTCCAGGCGCTGATCACTTCGGCCACCAGACGCGGGCACACTTCGAAGCTCACCAGACGCTCTTTGACCTGAGCATTGGTGAGGGCGCTGTGGGTTTCGTTCAGCGCAGCTTCCAGGGATGCGACGCTTTGCGCTTCATCAACCGCGAGCGTCTCGATCACGGTGCCTTCGGCGTCTTCTTCAACCGTGACGGTTGGCTCGACGGCGGCGGCTTCGCGTGCCTTGGCCAATTGCTGACGCAGGTCCAGCAGGCGCTCGGCCAGTTCTTTCTGTTCGGTCCAGAGCGCTTCCAGCGCGACCCTTTCGTCTTCAGCCGCGGCCAGGCGATCTTCCAACACGTCCAGCGCTTCGTGATCGATCAACAGACCGGCTTCAGCATCACGGCGCAGGGCCTGACGCTGACGGCCACCTTCGGCCAATTCGCCACGCAGACGCTCCAGGCTTTCCGGCGCGGCGGCGAGGCTGATGCGCACGCGGGCGCACGCGGTGTCGAGCACGTCGACGGCTTTGTCCGGCAGCTGACGGCCTGCGAGGTAGCGAGCGGACAGCTCGGCCGCCGCAACCACGGCGTCATCGCGCAGGTAGATGCCGTGGCTCTTCTCGTAAACCTGAGCCAGGCCACGGAGGATGGTCACCGCTTCGCTGACGGTCGGTTCGTGCAGTTGCACCGGCTGGAAACGACGGGCCAGGGCCGGGTCTTTTTCGAAGTATTTTTTGTACTCCGCCCAGGTGGTGGCGGCGATGGTGCGCAACTCGCCGCGAGCCAAGGCAGGCTTGAGCAGGTTGGCTGCATCGGAGCCGCCAGCGTTGCCGCCAGCGCCGATCAGCGTGTGGGCTTCGTCGATGAAGATGATGATCGGTTTCGGCGAGGCTTTGACTTCATCGATCACGCCTTTGAGGCGACGCTCGAACTCACCTTTGACGCTCGCGCCCGCCTGCAACAGGCCCATGTCCAGCGACAGCAGCTCGACGCCTTTCAAAACTTGCGGCACTTCACCCGCAGCGATGCGCGAGGCCAGGCCTTCGACGATGGCGGTTTTACCGACGCCGGCTTCACCGACCACAATCGGGTTGTTTTTGCGGCGACGGGCAAGGATGTCGATCATCTGGCGGATCGCGCCATCGCGGCACAGCACCGGGTCGAGTTTGCCGTCGCGGGCCTGTTGGGTCAGGTTGTGGGTGAAGCGCTGCAGCAGCGATTCGCCGGGCACAGCCGGTTTACCCGTGGCCGGTTGTTCTTTCTGCGACAGGGCGAATTCTTTCAGGCGTTCGATGTTCAGCTTGGCCAGCAACGACTGGTAGCGGCTGCCGGCGTAGCGCATCGGATTGCGCAGCAACGCGAGGATCAACGCGGCTTGCTCGACCTGGCTCTGGCCCAGCTCAAGGTTGGCCACGAGCAAGGCGTCTTGCAGCCACTGCACCAGTTCCGGGGCGAACACCGGGTTGCGCGAAGCGCTGTGCTCGACCCGCGATTGCAGCGCGGCGCTCAGTTCACCGGCATCGACGTCGGCGTCTTGCAGCGCGCGTGCGAGCAGGCCTTGCGGGCGCTCCAGCAAGCCCAGCAACAAGTCTTCGACGAGGATCTTGCTGCCGCCACGGGCGACGCAGCGTTCGGCCGAACTTTCCAGATCACGACGGGTTTCGGCGTCCAGCGCCTGGATAAGTTGTTGCAGGTCTACGTTGATCATAGGTCTCACGTCCTTAATGAATTTTGCTGCCCAGAGTCACCACGCCGTCCGCTTTTTCGCGGCCGAGCCAACTGGTCCATCCCAGGCGACAAGCGTTCTGCTCACCGATGCGCAGTTCGCGGATTTCTTCCTGGCGCAGGACCAGGCGAATGTCGTAATCGAGCGGGTCACGCAGGGTGAACCGCACCAGCGCGCAGAGCGGCTGGTAGCCGAAACCGATCGGCAGGAATTCGTGAAAGCGTTGCCAGTCGAGCTCACGGATGTGAATGCGGAATTTGCCGCTGCGGTCGCGTACGTGTTCGCCCAGCACCAGGTCTTCGCCAAGCAGGCTGTTGGCGCGGCCCAAGCGATTGCGCTGCTCGTCGAGAATTTCGACGCGGCGCTCGATGCACTGCTCGATGGTCAGCTCGGCGTGTTTGAAGTAGTAACGCAGCACCGCTTCGATCAGCGCCGCCGAGTGCGCCCGCAAACTGAGCAAACCGAGGTACGGCAGCAGGCGTTTCCAGTTCAGCTCCTGGGCCTTGCGGATCTCCTCGCCGCCGAGGCCGATCAACGCAAACAGTTGCGAGGAAAACGGGTCGAGGGCGCCGCTCTGGAAGCTCGCGCGGTAGCGGTACTTGCGCCAGATCGGCAGCATCAGCCGCTGCAGGCGATGGTGGAACAGGTCGAGAAAGTGGCGGGTCGGATTTCCGTCTTCGCTGTCGCCCAAGGCCTGTTCGCCGTAGAACGCTGGCAACGGCGAACCGGAACCGACCAGGCCGATCAGGTTGAAACGCAAACGCGCACGCATCTGCCCGTGCTCTTCGAAAAACTCCACGCGATCGACATCACTGCCGGGGAAACCCAGGCTCGGATTGGCCTGGAATTCCAGCTGGTCGTACAGATCGTCTTCGCTCAGGTACGGGTGCGCCTCGCGCAACCGGTCAACCACCAGCAGCACGGCCTGAAACAGCGAGTACTCGCGTATTACCCGGGTCAGCCCGCTTAAAGCAGGGGTTGCAGACCCATACGTGGTGTCCATTGGTACACCTCTCCCTGTGTGCTTTTTACTCGCAACTCGTGGTACGAATTGAGACTGGCGTAAAGCGCGAAAAACTCGTTGAGAACCGAAGCGAAAACGAACAGGTCGCCCTCGCCGATATACCCTTCCGGGTCGATGGTCAGCTCGGTGCGCAACCCGCGTACCGGCAACCCTCGGTGTAATCGGTCGACGTGTTGGTGCTTGATTGACTTGAGCCCGCCCAGCAGGCGTTTACTGACTTTTTCCGCGTGTTGGTCGTAGTAGCGCGGCAGGTCGTAGGTTTCGAGAATTACCTTCAACGCATTGACGTCAGCCAGCGACAGATAGTTAAGCGACATGTTGCTGATCAGCTTCCAGAGGAAGTCACGGTTCAGCGGCGGCGCATAACTGGGAGTGGCCGGGGTGATGTTGCGGAAACTCAGGAACTCCGGCGTCTCTTCACAGGCCTGGCTGATGTCGCCGAGCTTGAGCTTGCGCGGCAGGTTCTGGTTGGTGCAGATCAGCTCGATCGACAGGGTTTCGTGGGCTTCGGTGTGGCGAATGCCGAAGCTCAAGTAAGTGTCGAGGCCGTCGTGCAACGAGGACGAACGCTGGCGGATGCTGTAGTGCGGACGGCTGTTGGGCACGTCGAAACTCGGGTCGTGCTCGAACGATTCGAACGGCACGTACTCTTGATAACCAAGGCCGCCGGGCTTCCAGCCGGTGACGGTTTCCACGGAAAACACGCCGCAGTTTTCCAGACCGAATTCGGCCGGCAGCAGCAGGTATTCGTCCTGCTTGCCGTCGAGGCGGATCGGCAACGCATCGTGTTTGAACAGATTGACGATCGGCGTGCAGTAGAGCTTCACGTTGTCCAGGGTCGGACGCAGACGCTGGATGCCGCTCTTGCGAATGTCGAAGCGCAATTCCAGGCCGCGCACCTGTTTGAGAGTGTCTTCCGGCAGTGCCTTGAGCAGGTCCAGACCGTTGATATCAACGAAGAGGAACTTGTCCTGGAAGGCGAAGTATTCCTGCAGGTAGCGATAGCCACGGAAGGTGTTCAGCGGATACGGGATCAACGCTTCTTCTTCGGCAAAACCCACCGGCTGCACGCGGTCGCCAGGCATCTTGAACGCCATCGGTGTGCCGTTGACGCCGTTGATCGGTTTGCCGGCACAGTCCAGCGGGACCAGTTCGATACCTTCCAGGTTGCGCAGCAGGCTCAGGTAAAGCATCTGGCTGATGTAACGCTCACCGGCAAAGTGCAAACGTAGACGGCTCAGTTCCAACTCACCAAGGTGACCGTCCGCGCTCATCTCCAAACGCAGACTCAACAGCGAACCGTCGCCTTTCACCGAGTAATTCAGCGCGGCCAGGTCCAGCGGCAAGACTTCGGTCGGGTAGCAGGTGCGGAAGCGACACCGCACGTCATCGATTGGCACGCTCTCCACCGGCGTGTCGCGCTCAACCATCAATGCAGGTCCCGAACGCTTCAACGGATCGAACTGCAAAATGCTGAACGCCGGCAGCGGCCGCATGTAGTTGGGCCACAGCAGATGCATCAGCGAATGACTGAGCTCCGGCAATTCATCGTCGAGCTTCTGACGCAGGCGCCCGGTCAGGAAGGCGAAACCCTCAAGTAACCGCTCCACGTCCGGATCCCGCCCGGCTTGCCCGAGGAAAGGCGCCAACGCCGGGCTACGCTCGGCGAATCGACGACCTAACTGGCGAAGTGCGGTGAGTTCGCTTTGGTAGTAGTGGTTAAAGGACACGAGGGGTTACCTGTTTGTCGGTTTTGCAAAAAGTTGTGAAAATCGAAACATTCAATTCACCCAGCAGAAACGGAGTGTCTTGAATAAAAAATCAAACACTGGAGTGCGTCAAATAGTAGACACCCATCGCAAACATAACTGGAATGGCCATAACACAAATAAAATTCAACACCTTGTGAAGCCTTGTTTCCCTAACACTTGGAATAAGTCCGGCAACACCAACAAAAAAACAGAAAACCGCCAGCACACCGAAGTAGTCATTATCTACCATACCGGCAAAGTAACCTTCCATAGTCATTCCTTATTAAACCCCATGAAGTTCCAGCGATATAACTCAAAGGCCTTAAGAAAATCTTCATTAACAGAGCCTTTCGTCAGATTATGGTAAGTCCAGCCTGACCCTGACTTAATGAAGCATCCTTTTTGTACCGGAAGCCCTACATATCCACTACTTTGGGGATCTGCCATATGTTTCCCGGTAAGTTTCACACCCCATGTGAATGGCCAGATAATTGCTGCGTCTGTATTTCCCTGCCGTATATCAATTCGTGAGTCAGTCACCGCCACAGCCATCTGTATGTGATGGGCAGTAGTCATCATCGGACGATCAAGTGCCTGCGCAAGGATGTCGCCCGGCATCAAATCCTCCACGGAGGCAACGGCTACAGTATTGACTGTCGATTTTTGCATCTCACGGGCGCCGTAAGTCAGCATCACCATTTCAGCGAAACCGTACTTATTCGACCCGTATCGGTCATGAGCGGACGGACTATAATTTTCCATGTTTCTATAAGCCCTGACGCCAGTAACCAGTTTAACTGGAAGCCCGCGCTTACTAGAAAACTCTACTAAGACCATGATTGCAAAGTCTTCGCAGGTAAACTTATAGTTATTTACCTTGCCATCTTTATCCCAATACTGCTCATTGATCAATCTTTCCGCAATCAATGGTGCTTCGTCGTGATAAGCAGCAATATCTGCATCAGTCCAGAAAGCAGTCGTTTTCCAGAATACTTTATAGGTAACTTTTTTCCCGACCGGATCTGCCTTGGGAGTTAATGCAATTGACCGTGCCATCAAGGTAGACAAAATTTCGGCACTCATACCGACGTTCCATCAATTGCGGCGTGAAAGTCAAAAGTTTCACCTTCTTCCCCCCCTACCAACTGGGTTCTGCCCATTGCATCACTTTGCCCGGAGATAACTTCGCCTTTTGCGGTTGTAATCTGATAAGGAATATCCTGAAGTGGATTTCCATCCTGATCTTCCATCACAACATGCTGACAATGGGAAAACAGCATCAATGGAACCGGCGGAATAAACGGCACCGGCGTATGCGAGTTCCCGATAATCACTGTCCCGGACCCGGCCGTAACTTTGTTGCCATGAGTACCGACGCAGCCCACGGTCGCCGCCGGTTTACCGTTGATCAAAACGGTGGTGGCAAGATCGCCAACCAGCGCACCACCACACGCCGAGGCATCGCCTTGGCGGGCGGCCGGGAGGCCGTCGAAGAACACGTCGCCGGAACCGGCGGCGATCAGGTTGGTGCCGTGGCCGGGGAGCGGGCAAGCGGTGGGGTCGGTGACACGTGCTGCGGGTTTGCCGGACATACGAATCTCCTTAGTTGACCTTCACTTGACCGCTGCCATCCAGGCGCGCGGCGAAACTGACCTGGCGCTTGAAACCATCAACTTCCAGCAAGCCTTCGATGCTGAAGGACAGGCGAAGCTGATCGTGGTCACGCGGCAGGGAAATGACACGCACATTGCTCAGGCGTGGCTCGTAGGCTTCGATGAAATTTTCGATGGCCAAACGGGCCTGACTCAGGGAGTCGTGCAGGCTCAGACGCATGTCATTGAGATCGGGTAGCCCGTAATCGGACAGCGTTTGCACGCTGCCCGCACGGGTGCTGAGCATCTTGGCCAGATGGGCAGCCACGGACGCCATGGCGGAGACCTCGCGGCTCCAGCCGACGCGTTTGTCCGCGTCGCCACCCAGGCGTTCGAAAAGGCTGCCGTATCCAGTCATGAGTCGCTCCGCTTACTCTTTGTCCAGCTTGCCAACCAGCGACAGGGTGAAATCGGCACCCATGTACTTGAAGTGCGGGCGCACGTTCAGGCTGACGCGGTACCAGCCAGGCTCGCCTTCAACATCGCTGACGATGATCTGGGCAGCACGCAGTGGACGACGGCCACGGACTTCGGCGCTTGGGTTTTCCTGGTCGGCCACGTACTGGCGGATCCACTTGTTCAGTTCCAGCTCGAGGTCGGTACGTTCTTTCCACGAACCGAGTTGCTCGCGCTGCAGCACTTTCAAGTAGTGAGCCAGGCGGTTGACGATCATCATGTACGGCAGTTGGGTGCCGAGCTTGTAGTTCAGCTCTGCAGCCTTGCCTTCCGCGCTGATGCCGAAGAACTTCGGCTTCTGCACCGAGCTCGCGGAGAAGAACGCCGCGTTGTCGGAGCCTTTGCGCATGGTCAGGGAGATGAAGCCTTCCTCGGCCAGTTCGTATTCACGACGGTCGCTAACCAATACTTCCGTAGGAATCTTGGTTTCGATTTCGCCCATGCTTTCGAAGTGGTGCAACGGCAGGTCTTCAACCGCGCCACCGCTCTGCGGGCCGATGATGTTCGGGCACCAGCGGAATTTGGCGAAGCTGTCGGTCAGCTTGGTGCCGAACGCGTAGGCCGTGTTGCCCCACAGGTAATGCTCGTGGCTGTTGGCGACGGTTTCTTTGTACACGAACGATTTGACCGGGTTTTCTTCCGGGTCGTACGGGTTACGCAGCAGGAAACGCGGCACGGTCAGGCCAACGTAGCGGGAGTCTTCCGACTGGCGGAAGCTCTGCCATTTGGCGAATTGCGGGCCTTCGAAGTGATCTTTCAGATCCTTCAGGTCCGGCAGGCCGGTGAAGCTTTCCAGGCCGAAGAATTTCGGGCCGGCAGCCGCGATGAACGGCGCGTGGGACATGCAGGCAACGCTGGAGACGTACTGCATCAGTTTCACGTCCGGCGAGCTTGGGGACATGAAGTAGTTAGCGATAATCGCGCCTACCGGCTGACCACCGAACTGGCCGTATTCAGCGGTGTAGATGTGCTTGTACAGGCCAGACTGCATCACTTCCGGCGAATCGTCGAAATCGTCAAGCAGGTCTTCTTTGGAGACGTTGAGGATTTCAATCTTGATGTTTTCGCGGAAATTGGTGCGATCAACCAGCAACTGCAGACCGCGCCACGACGATTCCAGGGACTGGAAAGCCGGGTGGTGCAGGATTTCGTCCATCTGGCGGCTGAGCTTGGCATCGATCTCGGCGATCATGCGGTCAACCATGGCTTTCTTGACCGGCTCACCGTTGTTCTGCGGTTTAAGCAGTTCTTCGATGAAGGCCGACACACCACGCTTGGCGATGTCGTAGGCTTCGTCGTCCGGCGTCAGGCGGGTCTCGGCGATGATGCTGTCGAGAATGCTGTATTCGCCGTTCTCTTTGCTCTTTTGCTGTGCTGCGCTAGTGCTCATTGTGTTGGCTTCCTTGGCTGATGGAGACTCAGGCGTCCTGGGCTGCGGCGTTCAGGCCCAGCTCACCCAGTACGCGACCGCGGGATTCGTCGTCGGCGAGAACGCCTTCGATGGCTTTGCGGAACGCAGGCGCGTTACCCAGCGGGCCTTTGAGGGCCACCAGCGCGTCGCGCAGCTCCATCAGTTTTTTCAACTCAGGCACTTGCTCGACCAGGCTGGCCGGGTTGAAGTCCTTCATCGAGTTGACGCGCAGTTGCACGCCCAGCTCTTCAGTGCTGCCCTCTTCCTGAAGGCGGTTCGGCACGTTCAACGTCAGGCTCAGCTCTTGCTTGGCCAGCACTTCGTCGAAGGTCATTTTGTCGATGCTGATCGGCTTGCGATCTTCGACTTTGCGTTCGTCCTTGCGGTGCGTGTAGTCACCGATTGCCAGTAGTTTCAACGGCAGTTCAATCTCTTCCTGTGCACCACCGGTGGCAGGTTTGAAAGTGACGTTGATGCGTTCCTTGGGGGCTACCGAGCCTTCTTTGGCCATGGCTTTTCTCCTTGCGGTTGTGGCCCTGGGGCCTATTCGAGTACCACTTCGAGATCGAGGTGGCACAGCCTGCGATAAATCTCTTCCTTGCGTTCACGTACGGCATGGTTCTGCGGCAACAAATCGCAGCAGCTATGCAGTAAATGCAGCACTTCCAGCGCAAGATCGGGCTCCCAGGCGTGCAGGCCTGAGTCCTGTAATGTTTGGTCCAGTGTTTCGAGTTGGGTCTTGGCCAGTTCGTATTTCTTGGCCATGAAGCACAGCCGCGCGAGGGCGAACTGCCAGAAGAATCGGACGCGTCCGCCGTGGGCGCTTTGCAGGCCTTGCTTGAGGATTTGTACGGCGGCCTTGAGGCCGTCCTTGCGCAGGATCGGCAGGACTTCTTCCAGGGCCACTTCCCAGGCCGGCTGGCTGTCAGTGACTTCGACCTTGCGCGGCGCACTGGCACTTTGCAGGTGTGGCATGACGTGGGCACTGACCCAGGCGCGGGTGGCAGGATCAGCGAACGGCGCGCCGTCGTGGAAACGCAATTCGATGATGCCGGGCAGGCGCTGAATCAAAAGCGCGAAGTGGATTTCCACTTCGCGCATTGCCAACTCGGCGTTGAGCCCCTGAAGGCATTCCCAGACCATTCGCTGGCCATCGAACCAGAACGGCGCCTTCGCCAGGCTCGCCTCCAGTTCCACCAGCAGGTCAGCGTATTTGGCTTGGTCGTAACGGTCCTGGTAGGCCTTGAGCTTGTCGGCTGGCAAGCCGCGCAGCACGGTGATTTGCTCGGCATTGCGCTCGGGCACCGCGTCTATGGGCAACCACAACAGTGTGCGATTGAGGCGCAAGGCGCGCAGGTCGGTGGCTTTCTGCTTGAGCCACCAGGCACACAGCGGACGGGCGTTTTCTTGCTGGGCGCGCAGGGCCTTATGGGCTTCTTTCTCGTTGTCGATCGGCGCGCCGGGAGTGAACAACTGCGCGGCGGCCTGCTTGACCTGGGCCACGGCGGCCCCGACCACACCGGGCTCCGGCTGGTTGTCAGCGGCGCGCTGGACCATGTTTTTCAGGCGGCGGGAGATCGGCAGCAACAACGGCGCATCGTCGCCCAGGTGTTCGGTGCAGGCAGCATCGAGGCCTTCCAGATGCTCCACCAGGCGGCGGAACAGCGGCAACTGCTCTTTGATCGCGATGTTTTCGTTCAGCACCTGCTCAAGACGCGGCACCAACCAACTGATGGCAGCGGAGCGGGTGCGGGCCTTGTGGGGATGAACCTCGGCCCAGTGGTTCTCGCACAAGTGGTGCAGAAGTCCGAGGCCGGCCAGCAGCCCCTGGAAGGACTCGCGTTGGTACAGAGCCCAGGTCAGCCAGGCACCGACCCGCAAATCCCTGGACTGGGTGCGCAGCAGGTTTTCACTGTTTTCGCGGATTTTCAGCCAGTCGATCTGACCGCTTTCGTGCATGGACTGGGCTTTGCCCAGCTCGCTTTCCAATGCCTCATATTCGCTCGAAAAGCGAACATCCTCGCCCGCGAAATTCTCTTTGGAAACAGAGGCTTTTGCGAGCTCAAGGTAATGAGCGGAAAGTTTGCTTGAGTAGGACATCCATGGCCTTTAATTAGGATTACAGTCCTACGCCTATTGGAATTACCGGGGCGTGGGACAGTATCAAAGAGCTGCGATGAGTCTCATCCAATTGAGTTCGCGCTCTTTCAAGTGGGCGCATCGTACTCACGATGATGGCCACTAGCAAGCATCTGATTAAACAATAAGACGAAGCGTGTTTTTGTCTCGTAGGAGATGTCCCTATATGTAGCAAGGGAATCCCTGAGATCGGTTTAACTATTCATTGTTCGACCCACTGGCCGGAAACCGTTGAGATAGAGCCTTCAGACTCTTCCATCTTAATAAACGCCGTATTCATTGCCGATGCGCTCCCTGAGGCAGGCGTGAAGCATGCCAAAAATAAAAAATTATGAATGTAGGAGCATTCCGAAATGTTACCGGTATCAGTGAATAAAACGGCGAGTGACAACAAGCAATAAGAAAAGTGCCATCACCGTGGTGGCACTTTGTATTAAATCCAAAGTTCCAAAATGGAACTTTCGGTATCGCGGAAATTTCATACCCGGCTTCAGGATCCCTCCTACATCAATCCTTTGGATGCCTTGTTAGCGTGCCGCGCAACTTTGCGATTTGTTCAGGCTAAGCGGCTCCGACATCACGATTTTTTTCTCTCTCAGCTCAAGGAGGAGCTAAAAAAGCAAAAGGATAAGCGCATGTTCGCACCGGCCAATGCTGCCCTCTTCACGCTTGTGATCCCAACGGTTCGCAACGATTTCAAAGTGCTGGCCTTTGAAGGCACTGAAACCATCAGTGCGTTGTACTCAATTCATGTCGACCTGGTCAGCGAGTATCCGGATTTCGATCTGGAGAGCCTGCTCAACCAACCTGCATTTCTCCAATTCGGCCTTCATGGTGAAGGTATTCATGGTCATATCGCAGAGGTGACCATAGGCGATGGCGGCAAACGCCTGACCCGCTATCGCCTCACCCTCGTACCGGCGCTTCACTACTTGCAGTTCAGCCACGATCAACGGATTTTCCAGCGCCAGACGGTGCCGCAAATCATTGCTCAGGTACTCAAGGGTCATGGCATCCAGGCCGATGCTTTTATCTTCCATGTCAGAACGAGTCCCGAGCGCGAATACTGCACCCAATACCGGGAAAGTGATTTCGAATTCGTCCAGCGGATCTGCGCCGAGGACGGCATTACGTGGCATCACCAGCACTCCCGGGAAGGCCATGTGCTGGTCTTCACCGATGACCAGACCTTCTTCCCTAAACTGGGCGAAACCCCGTATCAGCAAGACTCCGGCATGGTGGTGGAGCATCCGGTCGTCAGCCAGTTATCCATGTCTTTCAGCACCCGCACCAGCATAGTTACCCGCCGCCACTATGATCTGAAACGACCGAATGCTCTGCTGGAAAGTCGCTTCACCGCCGAGTTCAGCCCTGAGCTTGAAGACTATCGCTACCCACTGTTTTTCGAGAGTGAAAAACACGGCAAACAACTCGCCCGACAGGCGCTGGAACGGCACCGGGCCGATTACCAATTAGCGGAGGGTGAAAGCGACCAACCATCGCTTCGTAGCGGCCACTTTTTCAGTCTGACGGATCACCCACGCGACACGTACAACGATCTATGGCTGTTGCTCGGCGTCACCCACTCCGGAAAGCAGCCTCAGGTGCTTGAAGAACCAATTACCAGCGCGACCGAACCTGAGGACGGTTTTACCCAGGGCTACCGCAACTGCTTCAGCGCGATTCCATGGGATGTGTTTTATCGGCCACCGATGCCTAAACAAAGACCAACACTGGTCTGCCAGACCGCCCGAGTCACCGGGCCTGTTGGTGAAGAGATTTACTGCGATGAATATGGTCGCGTCAAAGTCGAATTTCATTGGGACCGCGCTGAACACAACAGCGAAAAAAGCAGATGCTGGCTGCGGGGTTCATCCAGCTGGGCGGGGGATCATTTCGGCGCGGTGGCCATTCCGCGTATCGGCATGAAAGTCCTCGTCACCTACCTCGAAGGCAATCCCGATAGTCCGTTGATAACCGGTTGCCTGATCAACAAAGTCACGCCGGCGCCCTACCCTTTGCCCGAGAACAAAACCAAATCCGTACTTCGAAGCCACAGCTCCCCCAGCACGGGCGGTTACAACGAATTGTCGATTGAAGACCGCGCCGGGCAGGAGTTGATCTACCTGCGTGCTCAGCGGGATATGGAGCAGAGGGTCGAATACGACAGTCAGCTGGAGGTGGGCAACGAGCGTTGGGAAACCATCAAGGGCAACAGCATCGCGGTGCTCGGAGGTGAGGAACATCGCACGGTTACGGCGGATCGCAAGATTCAGCTCAAGGCCAGCGACTATCTACAGATTGCCGGGAGCAGCCATACACGGATCGGCGCAGCACTGGTGGTTGAGGCCGGTGAGCACGTTCATATCAAGGCCGGGGCCAGTCTGGTGCTGGACGCGGGAGCGAACATCACTTTGAAGGCGGGTGGTCACCATATCGTGATCGATGCTGACGGGGTTTTCAGCAGTAGCGAAATTGAGGTTGGTGGTTCGCCGGTGGCGGGGATGGCGGCGCATGCATTGTTGCCGGGGACGGTGGTGGGGTTGTTGGCATCCGTTGCGCCTGCGCCATTGGAAGAGGATGAGCTGGAGGAAAAGGAGGAGGAAGTCGAGGAAGTCGAGGAAGTCGAGGAAGAGGGAATTACGTTGCGGATCGGGGTGTTTTTTGATGGCACCGGGAATAACCGATCCAACAGTGAGATGGTTGTCGGGTGCTATGCGCGGGATGTGAATCTGCTGGAGGAGGCTGAGGATATTCAGCGGTTTTGTCAGGCACATGGGTATGACGTTCAGGGGAACACGCCGGATAGCAGTTATGGGAATAACACGAGTAATGTGGCGAAGCTGTATGACCTGTACACCAATGACAGTGAGCGTCTATTGGCTGATGACGAAACCATAGGGTACATCCCCGTTATCTGGATGGCATCGGTACTATCAGTGGCGAAGGGGATTCGCCTTTCTCACTAGCAACCGGCAAAGGCACCCAAGGTGTATTGGACAGAGTTAAGCAAAGCCCAGCAAGTATCTTTCGTGAAATTCATCTATTCGAATTGGCAAATCCCAACCGCAAAGTTGAGTCCATCGAGTTTGATATCTTCGGTTTCAGTCGCGGCGCCGCTGCCGCACGGCACTATGCCAATGAAGTATTGAAAGGAGAACAGAGTCCATTGGCAGCGCTATTGCCAGGCGATTCTTCATTGTTCACCGAAAATTTTGCCTGGCGCGTCAACACCGATTTCTCCATCAACTTTATCGGCATCTTCGATACCGCTGCTGCCGTCGCAAGCATTGCCGACGGTGATTTGAGCGTCCATGACGCCATAAACCCCAGCGTCAACTTGTTTCTAGCGCCCGATATCGCAAAAAAAGTCGTGCATTTGGTGGCGGGGGATGAGCGTCGCCACAACTTCTCGCTCAACAGCGCCGGCTCTGCCGATATCGTGTTGCCCGGCGTCCACTCTGACCTAGGTGGCGGGTATCTACCAAATATCATTGAACGAGTTCTGCTTAGCAAGCCGCGCTGTAGCCGCGACGAAGATCTTTACGTGCCTTCTACAGCGTCAACCGCCTATCGCTGGGCTGAGCAAGAATTGGGTCGCCTTCAAGATAAAACTCAATCTGTATGGGCTGACACTGAAAGTGAAAACCTGGGCGGTAGAGTTTGCTCGCAACGTCAATGGGGATAGAGCCAAGTGGAAAAATGTCTATGCGGCGGTCCACCCCCCGGTGTCAGGATAGTTGTCGCCTCTCCGAATTTTCCTGAAAAAGCATATCGGGGGCGGAAAGAGACTGGTCGTGCCGTACTATTCACCTGAACGCAAAGCCGCATTACTCAAGATGCTGCTTCCCCCGCTGAGCCTGACGATGGCCGAGGTTTCCCGGCGTGAAGGGGTTAGCGAAATGTCTTTGTCCAACTGGCGCAAGAAGGTCAGTTCTGAAGGAAGCGCAGTGCCTGAAGACAAGCCACTCCCCGAGAACTGGTCTGCTGAAGCCCGGTTCGCTGTCGTCCTTGAAACCGCCGGTCTGTCGCAGCTCGAACTGGGTGAGTACTGCCGACGAAAAGGTCTGTACCCCGAACACGTCAGCGCCTGGCGCCAAGCCTGTATCACGGGGCAGCAGAGTGTTCAGAACCAACAAAAGGTCGACCGCGAACAGTCTCGCAAGGACAAGAAACGTATTCAGCAACTTGAGCGCGAACTGCTGCGTAAAGACAAGGCGCTGGCCGAGACCGCCGCGTTGTTGGTGCTGCGAAAAAAGCTCAACGATTACTGGGGGATCGACAACGAGGACACCTGACCTCTTTGCCGGAACGGCAGTTGTTGGTGGCTTGGTTGATCGAAGCCATCGTGGCCGGTGCTCGAAAAATCAGAGCGTGCCAGGAGGTGGGGCTGTCGCTCAGAACCTTGCAGCGATGGACGCAGAGTGAGGATGTTCAAGCCGATGCCCGCACAACCACCGTGCGGCCCACGCCACGTAATGCGTTGAGCGAGATCGAACGACAAGCGATCGTGACGCTGTGTAACAGCCCGGCGTATGCCCATTTGCCGCCGAGTCAGATCGTACCGAGGCTGGCTGACGAGGGGCGTTATCTGGCGTCGGAAGCGACGTTTTATCGCATCCTGCGTGCAGCCGGCCAGCAACATCATCGGGGCCGTAGCCAGCGACCCAGACGGCATGCGGCACCGGCGACGCATGTCGCCAAAGCGCCCAATCAGGTGTGGTCGTGGGACATCACGTATTTGCCGTCGCCGATACGTGGCAAGTACTACTACCTGTATTTGATCGAAGATATTTACAGCCGCAAGGCCGTGGGCTGGGAAGTTTACGAAGAAGAAAGCGGCGAAAAAGCCGCTGCGCTGCTGCAACGCAGCGTGATCGGCGAGCAGTGTTTACGCGAGCCGCTGGTGCTGCACTCGGACAATGGTGCGCCGATGAAATCGCTGACGCTGTTGAGCAAGATGTACGACCTGGGCATCACGCCGTCCCGTGGCCGACCGCGAGTGAGCAACGACAATCCGTACTCGGAGTCGCTGTTTAGAACACTGAAATATTGCCCGCAATGGCCGCAGGAGGGTTTTGCCAGCTTGGACGCCGCACGCGCTTGGGTGAGAGATTTTATGCGTTGGTACAACAACGAGCACCGGCATAGCCGGATCCGCTTCGTGACACCGACGGAGCGGCATCGAGGGCTGGACCACCAGATCCTGGCGCGGCGGCATGAACTGTACCAGCGAGCGCGCAAGAAAAGCCCGGAACGTTGGTCAGGCCAGACGCGGAACTGGGAGCCGATAGGAGCGGTGATGCTGAATCCGGATCGGGAGCAGCAGGACGAGAAAAGAGCGGCATAGTTGAACGGTTGACGCGACAACTACCTTGAAAAATGCCGCCACAGCGAGCGGACTGTGCGCAACGATCTGGCCTTGATTTACCTGCGCATCATGCGGGAGTTGGGAGCTAGGCACGACGTCCCGTTCAACGTTATAGACGAAGAGGATCAAACGTACGCGTTACCGGTAGAGCTGAAACCGATTGCCGAAAAACTGATGGCTTATGCGCTGGGTGAAACACGTCGCGCGAACTTGAGCCTTGATGAAGAGGAATTGCTCTTTCGCCGTTACATCCATCTGTCTGCCAACTGGAATGCTGCCAAAGGCTGGAACAACAGCGATCTGAACATCGTGTTTATCAATCGACCCACCGAAAACTATGTACGCGTGGTGCATCCCAATGAGTAAACGCCTATGCATGCTCAAATCAGGCTTCGCGTTGTTGTTCGCGTTGTTGTTGGGAGGATGTGCCTATGGCGAGCGCAGATCATTACCCTATGACGATTGGAGCCTCAGATTTTTTTCGCCTGACTACATGGAAGTCTGGATCGAAACGGCGGATGTCGTTGATATCAATGAACGTGTGTTTCGAGGTGCAGGTAGCGGAATCCCCTCGACTGGTTACCCCCGAGGGCTAAGTAAAGGCGTACCGGCTCACTTCAAGGGCGATGCAAAGGGGTGGTTTGAGCATCCGAAAGGAAAAGGTCGATTTGTAAGGGGCGCTGACCTACCTCGCTTCGTCTACGTACGCTGGCAGTCCATGGCCGAACCGCAGACTTATGAAGCGTACATAGAGATCCCCGAATCGGCGCGCAAAACCATGCTCCAGGGTGAAAGAACCTTTTGCCGTGCGGACGGTAAATGGATAACGGATTATCGAGACATGGTAGTAGTGGGCCTGGCGCCAGGAGGAATCGCCAAGGTATGACTTGGCGGTCAATGCCTATTGTCGACCGAAGCCATCCGTGTCCAAGGCACGATCAGCCCCAAAGGTCCCTACGGGGGCACGTCCAATGGAAAACATCGGCCGCTTTCAGAGGAGTCCAAAGCCTACATCGAAAAATTTGGAATCCCCTATGGGAGTTGGTAAGGCGTGCCAGGATCGCAATGATTAAACATCGCCTGAGAATGCTTGTTTAAAAGCCTTGTAGGTAACGTCGTGAAAGCTACAACACCTTGCGTCGTTGCCTACGGCTACGCCAGAATCCGCCGGCTTGTGCACCTTGGGACTGGTCGGTAACTTGATTCGTGTCACTGCTCATCAGTGATCGGGTTTAGTCGCTCGCTGGTAATTGAAGTTGCACAAGCTTCTGTCAGACAGGTATTTCCTACCTGCATTTGATGGTGGCTGTGCGTAGGGCACCCTCGGGTGCGCCGGCTTCTTCAATTCCCCGGTCCGACTAACCTGCGTACAGCTGCCACCCCTTCGTTTAGTCGGCGAAGTGTTGTCAGCATCACTTATGGAATTGAAGATCATGTTCAAGGTAACTCCAAACCCGCCAGACACCGACCCGGTCTCCCCCTACGAAAGCCCCGATTCAAACAAACTCAACGAAGCCGCCGAGCGCGCCCTCGACCATCACTTCCCGCCAGCCGAACCGAAGCCGCCGAAACTCAACGGCCAACTTTTCAGCGTCTGCCCCGACATCAACACAGAAACCCTGCTCGCCAACGCCTCGGAAGATCTACTTTCCATCAACGCCATCGCCGCCGACCTCGCCGACGATGTGGATGGCTCACGCCGCTCCAAAGCCTTGGCGCTCAGCCGCTTGGCCGATGGGGTGCATTTGATGGTGGAGCGAGCGTTAGATCATTTGGATGAACCGGAAATGGCAGCGATATTCGCCAAGCAACAAAACCGAGTCAGCTGATCCGCAAGCAGAAACAAATTTGATTAGCGTTAATGCCGGTCAGTTGAGCCATGACGCGGTCGGTAGCAGCTGGCGAAGCCTGCGTTCGGTTCGGGCCGCGGCTTGACTGATCGGCATTACTCTCGCCACCATAAAAAAATGGGCACCCAACCAAGTTGGCGTGCCCATTTTTTATTCCGCTCCCCCGCTATGCGGGATAGGGATGCGGATTACGGATTAACGCTGTCTTTCAACGACTTGCCTGGCTTGAACGCAACAGTGTTGCTGGCCTTGATCTTGACTGGCTCACCGGTTTGCGGGTTTTTGCCGGTGCGGGCACCGCGGTGGCGTTGCAGGAAGGTACCGAAGCCCACCAGCGTGACACTGTCCTTGCGGTGCAGAGCGCCGGTGATTTCTTCGAGAACGGCGTTGAGAACGCGGTTGGCCTGCTCTTTGGTGAGGTCTGCTTTTTCAGCAATTGCTGCGGCGAGTTCTGGTTTACGCATGTTAGTGAAGCCCCTTTGACGGTTTTTTGTTGTTATGTCCGTGCTGTTCTCGTTGGAACAGCGCCCAAAGCGCCGCAGCTGCTCTACTCTGCGGCAGACGGGAGTGAGAATGGCATGCACGGAAGAGCCGCGCCAGTCTCGGCGCGACCTTTGTAAGGGCAAAAGAGGGGTGATTCCGACAGAACGACCGGTATTTACGCCAGCAGTGCCGGAAGCTCTTTGTTCAGGGCCAGTTTTTCCATCACCGCCGCGCCTGTCAGGGCATATCCCAGCAGTTTGCCGCTGGCATCGCGGCACAATACCTTGATGTCCGCGCCCTGCCCTTCGACCGTCCACACGCCTTCGAAACCCCGTGGCGGTGGTGACACCACCAATGGGCAAACCGGGGTTTTCACGGTGATAGGCATCGGGCCATAACTCACCGCCGTCGGGTTTCCGGCGAGGGTCTGAGCCAGCGCCCTCGCACAGCTCATGAGGGGCATCACGTA
The DNA here is from genome assembly GCF_054898105.1 of Pseudomonas sp. MDT1-17. Lineage (NCBI taxonomy): Bacteria > Pseudomonadati > Pseudomonadota > Gammaproteobacteria > Pseudomonadales > Pseudomonadaceae > Pseudomonas > Pseudomonas sp. MDT1-17. Next base: position 262,778 of record NZ_JBUBVM010000001.1, read on the forward strand.
CAACAGATTCAGCCCGTCGACCTCGGCGCAGTCGCCCAAGGCATAGATATTGGCGTGAGAAGTTTTCAGATGACGATCGACGACCACGCCGCGATTGACCTGCACACCGGCAGCGGCCGCCAGGTCGATGCGCGGACGCAGACCTATGGCGGAAACCACCACCTCGCAAGGAATCACCTGACCGTCAGAGAGATGCGCTTCCAGGCCGTCAGCCACGCGCTGCAAGCGGTTGAGCACAGGCCCGAGGTGGAAGCGTGCGCCGAGGCTTTCCAGCCCGGCCTGGACCGCAGCGGCCGCCGCCGGGTGCAGCAAGGTCGGCATGACTTGCTCGCACGGTGCAACCAGTTGCACCTCGTAGCCGCCGAGGATCAGGTCGTTGGCAAACTCGCAGCCGATCAGACCGGCGCCGAGCAGCAGCACCCGACGTTTGCCGGCCGCCGCTGCGCGAAAGCGTGCGTAATCTTCCAGGTCGTTGATCGGGAAAACGGCGTCAGCCGCGTCGCCTTCGATCGGCACCCGCACGGTTTCCGCGCCCCAAGCGAGGATCAGGTCACGGTAAATCACCGATTCCTCACCAATCCACAAGCGCTTGTGGCCCGGATCAATGCCGCTGATGCGCGTGTGCGTGCGCACTTCGGCCTTCAACTGCTCGGCCATGGCGCCCGGTTCGGCCATGCTCAGGCCATCGGCGTCCTTGTTTTTGCCGAAGCCAGTGGAAAGCATCGGCTTGGAGTAGGAGCGCCCGTCATCTGCAGTAATCAGCAACAGCGGGGTTTCGCTATCGAGTTTGCGAAACTCCCGAGCCAGATTGTAGCCAGCCAGCCCGGTGCCGATGATCACGACAGGTGCGTTCATTCCCTACTCCTCTAAATGTCTTAGTTGATTTCAATCATTTCGAAATCCATCTTGCCCACGCCGCAGTCCGGGCACAGCCAGTCTTCCGGCACGTCCTGCCACAAGGTGCCCGGCGCAATGCCGTCATCCGGCCAGCCGTCGGCTTCGTTATAAATCAGGCCGCAGACTACACATTGCCACTTTTTCATTCACATACATCCTCAGGATTCAGGCTTTTGCCGGCGCGAACGGTCGATGGTTGGAGCGCTGCCATCCGGCTCAGGGGCGTTTTGTACTGATCGGGCCCGGCAGATGCAAGCCTGTTCGACGCAACGGCTGGCGGGATCAATCAAAATCGCCGGCTGACATGGTAAGCTCGCCGCCTCATTTGCTGCCAATAATGACTCACTGTGCCGCACTCAAAATCCCCCACCGCGACTCCGCTCTGGCTCCCTGAAAGCCAACTGACGCCCCTCCCTGACACGTCTACCCTCGACTGGCTGTTCGACGAAGGCTCTCTGACCCGACGGCTGATCCGTCTGTCGAATGACGGCTTCAGCGTCACGCCACTCTACGAAGGCTGGCAGCCCCTGCGCGCCGACGAATGTGCCGCACTGCAGCTGACCGAAGGCAGTGAGGGTTGGGTTCGTGAGGTGTATCTGCGTGGCCACGGCGAGGCCTGGGTGTTTGCACGCAGCGTGGCGGCGCGCAGTGCGTTGCAGGGCGACGGGTTACACATGGACGAATTGGGCAGCCGCTCCCTGGGCGAATTGCTGTTTTGCGATCAGGCGTTCCAGCGCCGCGCTATCGAGGTTTGTCACTATCCTCAAGAGTGGCTGCCGATGGAGTCCCGGGCACCTGAACTCTGGGGCCGGCGCTCGCGTTTTGACCGCGGCGCCTTGAGCGTGCTGGTCGCTGAGATTTTCCTTCCGACTTTGTGGCTCGCCACCCGCGCCCATCCGGAGAATTGCTGATGTACCAGAGCCTGCTCAAGTCCATGAATCGCTTGAACCCTCGGGCCTGGGATTTCATTCAGCTGACGCGCATGGACAAGCCGATCGGCATTTATCTGCTGCTATGGCCAACGCTGTGGGCACTGTGGATTGCCGGTAAAGGCTCACCGTCACTGGCCAACATCGTGATTTTTGTCCTCGGTGTGGTGCTGACCCGCGCCGGCGGCTGCGTGATCAATGACTGGGCGGACCGCAAGGTCGACGGCCACGTGAAACGCACCGAACAACGACCGCTGGTGAGCGGCAAGATCAGTTCCAAAGAAGCCCTGGTGTTCTTCGCGCTGCTGATGGGCGTGAGTTTTCTGCTGGTGCTCTGCACCAATGCCACGACGGTCTGGCTGTCCTTCGGCGGTTTGGCACTGGCCTTCAGTTACCCGTTCATGAAGCGCTACACCTATTACCCGCAAGTGGTGCTGGGCGCGGCGTTCTCCTGGGGCATGCCGATGGCATTCACTGCCGAAACCGGTGAACTGCCGGCGGCGGCGTGGTTGCTGTGGATCGCCAACCTGCTGTGGACGGTGGGCTACGACACCTATTACGCCATGACCGACCGCGACGACGACCTGAAGATCGGCGTAAAATCCACGGCGATTCTGTTTGGCGAGGCGGACCGGGTGATCATCCTGACCCTGCAAGGGCTGGCGCTGGGTTGCCTGATGCTGGCAGGGTCGAAATTCGAGCTCGGTGGCTGGTTCCACTTGGGATTGCTGGCGGCGGCGGGCTGTTTTGCGTGGGAGTTCTGGTACACCCGCGGCAAGGACCGAATGCGCTGCTTCAAAGCGTTTTTGCACAACCATTGGGCCGGGTTGGCGATTTTCGTGGGGATTGTGCTGGATTACGCGCTGCGTTGACTGCGAATGATCTGTAGCAGCTGCCGCAGGCTGCGTCCGGCTGCGCAGCAGTCGTGAAATCTGTCTCCGCGATGTATCAGGTAAACCGCGTACGCAGGATTCACGACTGCTGCGCAGCCGGACGCAGGCTTCGCCAGCTGCTACAGGTTTACTTCTTCGGTCCGGTATTGGTGATGACGTGCCAGACATCTTTCATGCCGTCACCTTTCATTTCTCCAGGCTTTTCGTCCTTCACAAAGGTGTACAGCGGCATGCCGTCGTAAGCGTATTGCATCATGCCGTCATCACGCTTAATGACACTCCATTTGCCTTCGGCCTTGGCACCTGCCGGAGCCATCATTGGCGGCCAGTTCTTGGCACACTCATCGTTACACATTGACTTGCCGCCAGCATCCTTGTCGTACATGTACACCGTCATGCCCTTTTGGTCGACCATCACATCGCCTTTCATCATTGCAGGCTCAGCCGCGAAGGCCAATGATGGTATAGCCATGACCGCAGTCAGCATCAAAGCTTTGAAGGATTGCGCGCATTGCTTCATGGAAACCTTCCTTTTGTGGTTGTCAGGATTCGAAATTAGAGCTTAGTTCAGGATCACGACAATCGCAGGGCGACTAAAATACTGTCACACGACTGCAATAATTCCGTTATCTAATGCGGCGCAAGACAGTTAAATGACAAGAGGGTTAAAGGCATGGTTGGCAGGAGCATTCTGATCGTCGACGACGAAGCGCCCATTCGCGAAATGATCGCCGTTGCGTTGGAAATGGCCGGCTATGACTGCCTGGAGGCTGAGAACTCGCAGCAGGCCCACGCCATCATCGTTGACCGCAAGCCGGACCTGATCCTGCTCGACTGGATGCTGCCCGGCACGTCCGGCATCGAACTGGCCCGGCGCCTCAAGCGCGATGAGCTGACCGGGGACATCCCGATCATCATGCTCACCGCCAAGGGCGAAGAAGACAACAAGATCCAGGGCCTGGAAGTCGGCGCCGATGACTACATCACCAAGCCCTTTTCCCCGCGTGAGCTGGTGGCGCGCCTGAAGGCCGTGCTGCGCCGTGCCGGTCCTACCGATGGCGAGACGCCGATCGAAGTCGGCGGCTTGCTGCTGGACCCGATCAGCCACCGCGTGACCATCGACGGCAAACCCGCCGAGATGGGCCCGACCGAATATCGCCTGCTGCAATTCTTCATGACCCACCAGGAGCGTGCCTACACCCGTGGCCAGTTGCTGGATCAGGTCTGGGGCGGCAACGTTTATGTTGAGGAGCGTACCGTCGACGTGCACATCCGTCGCCTGCGCAAAGCCCTCGGCGACGCCTACGAAAATCTGGTACAAACCGTGCGCGGCACCGGCTACCGGTTTTCCACCAAGGCCTGAGCTGACCGCCAGACTCGCTGACAAGGACGCATATTTTCCGTGAACCAAAACTGGCATGGCATCCTGATTCGCCACATGCTGTTGCTGGTCACCACCTGCCTGGTGATCGGCCTGATTTCCGGCTACTACGGCTGGAGCCTTGCCGCGGGCCTGGGCCTTTACCTGGCCTGGACGCTCAAGCAACTGCTGCGTCTGCACGAGTGGCTGCGCCTGCACAAATCCGATGAAGCACCGCCTGATGGCTATGGCCTGTGGGGCGAAGTGTTCGACAGCATCTACCACCTGCAACGCCGCGACCAACGGGTGCGCGGGCGCCTGCAAGCGGTGATCGACCGGGTCCAGGAATCCACCGCCGCGCTGAAAGACGCGGTGATCATGCTCGACAGCGACGGCAACCTCGAATGGTGGAACCGCGCCGCCGAAACCCTGCTCGGCCTCAAGACGCCGCAAGACAGCGGTCAGCCGGTGACCAACCTCGTACGCCATCCGAGCTTCAAAGAATACTTCGAGCAGAACAGCTACGCCGAGCCACTGGAAATCCCTTCGCCGACCAACGACCGCGTACGTATTCAGCTTTACATCACCCGTTACGGCAACAACGAACATTTGATGCTGGTGCGCGACGTGACACGTATCCATCAGCTGGAACAGATGCGCAAAGACTTCATCGCCAACGTCTCCCATGAACTGCGCACGCCGTTGACGGTGATCTGCGGTTATCTGGAGACCTTGCTTGACAACGTCGAGGAAGTGAACCCGCGCTGGACCCGTGCCTTGCAGCAGATGCAGCAGCAAGGCGGACGCATGCAAACCTTGCTCAACGATTTGCTGCTGTTGGCTAAACTGGAAGCCACCGATTACCCGTCGGATAACCAGCCGGTGGCCATCGACGGCTTGCTGCAATCAATCAAGAGTGATGCTCAGCAGTTGTCTGCTCAGCGCAATCAGAAGATCACGCTGGAAGCCGATCCGACGATTCTGCTCAAGGGCAGCGAAGCCGAATTGCGCAGCGCGTTTTCCAATCTGGTGTTCAACGCGGTGAAATACACACCGGCCGAAGGCAATATCCGCATTCGCTGGTGGGGTGATGAGCAAGGTGCACACTTGAGCGTGCAGGACTCCGGCATTGGCATCGACAGCAAACACCTGCCGCGTTTGACCGAACGCTTCTATCGTGTCGATTCCAGCCGCAACTCCAACACTGGCGGCACCGGGCTAGGTCTGGCCATCGTCAAACACGTGTTGCTGCGCCACCGAGCGCGGATGGAAATCAGCAGTTTGCCGGGCCACGGCAGCACCTTCACCTGCCACTTTCCGCCAGCCCAAGTCACAAAAACCCGAGTCATCAGCGCCACCGACTGATACCGGCCAGCACTCACCACTAGGCAATCGCCCGGTCAGCCGCTACATTGGCTGACTTGTGCCTGCCCTTCAGGCGCACTTTTTTCTTTCCTTTCGAATACACGGAACCCGCAAAACTCCATCATGGACCCTTCCCCTGGCTTGACCCTCGCGACACTCTTCGCCGATTTCGGCATGATTCTTTTTGCTCTGATCCTGGTATTGCTCAACGGCTTTTTCGTTGCGGCAGAATTTGCCATGGTCAAATTGCGCTCGACCCGGGTCGAAGCCATCGCTGAAAAAAACGGCTGGCGCGGACACATTCTGCGCACCGTTCACAGTCAGCTTGATGCCTACCTGTCGGCCTGCCAATTGGGCATCACCCTCGCCTCCCTGGGCCTTGGCTGGGTCGGTGAACCGGCGTTCGCGCACATCCTCGAACCGCTGCTTGAAGCCGTCGGCGTGGAGTCGGCCGAAGTGGTCAAAGGCGTGTCGTTCTTCACGGCGTTCTTCATCATTTCGTACCTGCACATTGTGATCGGCGAGTTGGCCCCGAAATCCTGGGCCATCCGCAAACCCGAGTTGCTGTCGCTCTGGACCGCCGTGCCGCTGTACCTGTTCTACTGGGCGATGTACCCGGCGATTTACCTGCTCAATGCCAGTGCCAACACGATTCTGCGGATCGCCGGCCAAGGTGAACCCGGCCCTCATCACGAGCACCATTACAGCCGTGAAGAACTGAAACTGATCCTGCACTCCAGCCGTGGCCAGGACCCTAGCGACCAAGGCATGCGCGTATTGGCCTCGGCGGTGGAAATGGGCGAGCTGGAAGTGGTCGACTGGGCCAACTCCCGGGAAGACCTAGTGACGCTGGAGTTCAATGCGCCGCTGAAGGAAATCCTGGCGATGTTCCGTCGCCACAAGTTCAGCCGTTATCCGGTGTACGACAGCGATACCCAGGAGTTCGTCGGCCTGCTGCACATCAAGGATCTGCTGCTGGAGCTGGCGGCCCTGGACCACATTCCCGAGTCGTTCAACCTCGCCGAACTGACCCGTCCGCTGGAGCGCGTCTCTCGTCACATGCCGCTGTCGCAGCTGCTGGAACAGTTTCGCAAGGGCGGCTCGCACTTCGCCCTGGTGGAAGAAGCTGACGGCAACATCATCGGCTACCTGACCATGGAAGACGTGCTGGAAGTGCTGGTCGGCGATATCCAGGACGAACACCGCAAGGCTGAGCGCGGGATCCTCGCGTACCAGCCGGGCAAGCTGCTGGTGCGTGGTGATACGCCGCTGTTCAAGGTCGAACGCCTGCTGGGCATCGACCTGGACCACATCGAAGCCGAAACCCTCGCCGGGCTGGTCTACGAAACCCTGAAACGGGTGCCGGAAGAGGAAGAAGTGCTGGAAGTCGAAGGCTTGCGGATCATCATCAAGAAGATGAAAGGGCCGAAGATTATTCTGGCCAAGGTGTTGATGCTCGATTGAGCATCAACCTTTGACTCACTGCTTGCCCAACGCAAAGTTGGGCAACGCGCCTACCGGTTGATTGAACTGGTACGGAATCGACACCAGCCCCAACCCGGTATTGCGCTGCACCACGAAATGCAGGTGCGGCCCACTGCTGTTGCCGGTATTGCCCGACAGCGCCAACGCACTGCCAACCGACACCCGTTGCCCCTCGCGAACGCTCACCGAACCTTGCTTGAGGTGCAGGTACACGCCCATCGTTCCGTCATCGTGCAGCACCCGCACGAAATTGCCCGACGGATCGGTGCCGCGTCCGGTCTGGGCATTTTCGGTTTTCACCACCACGCCGCCTCGCGCCGCGATGATCGGCGTGCCTTCGGGCATGGCGATGTCCATCGCGTAGCGGCTCTTTGGACCAAAGTGGCTGTATTGACCATTAGCCCCCTGACTCAGCCGAAACGGTCCGCCGCGCCAGGGCAGCGGGTAACGATAGGCCATGGCGGCGCCTGAGGGATCGCCCAGGGAGTATTCGAATTTTGGGGTATACGCGAGTGGCCTTGCGGGCTGCGTGGCCGTGAGCAGCGCCAGACGAATACTGCTGCGTGCCGGCATCACCCGGCGAATCGGTCGGCTCGGCGCACCACTGACGTTTTTCAGCCCGCCGAAGCTCAATTTGATTTCTACCGGCGCATACAGGTCATTGCGCACGTAAACGCTGTCCACGCCCTTCTTCTTCGTGATGATGAGGTACACCTGACGCTCAAGATTCTCAACCATGCGATCACGAAAAACGAACACCTTGGAGCCCGTCGTGGGGCGGTCGCTGTAGGAGACCACGCCATTGGCGTCGGTGGACTTGTAGATCGTCATGGCCACAGCCGGGGTGGATGCCATGAAAAGACCACAGAAAAAAAACAGCAGGCGCGCGAGCATGGGTAAGATTCTGTCGAGTAAGGCCTGGGTAGGAGCCTAGCAGCTGCAATGGACCCGGGTAGTCGGCGGATGTTTCAAAATGGGCAGTTCAGCGGATGTGTGGTGAATCTGATGGCCCTTTCGCGGGCAAGCCACGCTCCCACAGGATTTCGGTTGTTGTCGATGACATGAACGACACAAAACTTGTGGGAGCGTGGCTTGCCCGCGAAGGCGGACTGTCTGGCGACGGAGATTACGCGCCGGGTATGAAATGCTTCTGCGCCGTGCCGCGGGCAATCAGGCGGGAGATGTAGTCGAGCTTCTGTGCATCCTGGTCGACAAAGCGGAAGGTCAGTTGCAGCCACTCGCTGTCGGGCTTCTGCTCGTGGGCGACGATGGCGTGCAGGTAGCCGTTCAGGCGGGCGGTTTCGGCGTTGTCGCCCTGCTCCAGATCGAGCACCGCGCTGTCGAGCACTTGCGGCAGCGTATCGGTGCGCTTCACCACCAGCAACGCTTCCTTGAGACTCAAGGCCTTGATCACACATTGCTGAATGCCGTTCGGCAGGCGCAGTTGGCCCTGGCCACGACCGCCAGTTGGCGCTGCAGAGGACGCTGGAGGCTTGATCGGCGGGCTGTTGAGCAAACCGCGAGACGGAGCCGCTGCCGGGGCTGACGCGGCGGCGACAGGTTTGGCGAACGGGTTGACCGGCGCCGCTGCGGGTGCGACCACGGCAGCCTTGCCACCCGTCAAGGCGCTCAGGGAATCGTTGCCGAACGCCGAGTTCATTTTGGTCGGTGCGCTGTTCATCAAGGTGTCGAGCTTGCCGACCTTGTTCAGGGCGTGCTTGACCTTGGTCAGCAGTTGCTCGTTGGTGAACGGCTTGCTGACGTAGCCGGAAACCCCGGCCTGGATCGCCTGCACCACGTTTTCTTTATCGCCCCGGCTGGTCACCATCACGAACGGCATGGTCTTGAGGTTGTCCTGCTCGCGGCACCAGGTCAGCAGTTCCAGCCCGGACATTTCCGGCATTTCCCAGTCGCACAGCACCAGGTCGAACGCTTCACGCGCCAGAATCGCCTGAGCCTTCTTGCCGTTGACCGCGTCTTCGATCCGGATCCCCGGGAAGTAGTTGCGCAAGCACTTCTTCACCAGGTCACGAATGAACGACGCGTCGTCCACGACCAACACACTGACCTTACTCATCCATCACCCCTTTAAAAAATCCCGGCAAGCATACCGCTTTGCTGATGGCACATTGCCAAAAACCTCCAGTCACGCCGGGACTTTTAGTTCGCGGGTGCTGCTTTCGAATGCATAAACCACAAACAAAAACGCCCGGCCAGAAGGCCGGGCGCTTTTCTCAGGCAATCTTACTTATCGTCAGCTTTACCCGGAACATTAGCGGTTTCGCCACTTGTGCCTTCAACTTCTTCCTTCATGCGCTTGAGACCCAAGTGACGCACGTCGGTGCCACGCACCAGGTAAATCACCAGCTCCGAGATGTTGCGCGCGTGGTCGCCGATCCGTTCCAGCGAACGCAGCACCCAAATAATGCTCAAGACCCGCGAGATAGAGCGCGGGTCTTCCATCATGTAGGTGGCCAGCTCACGCAGAGCGGTTTTGTATTCGCGGTCGATGATCTTGTCGTACTGCGCCACTGACAACGCCAGGTCGGCGTCGAAGCGGGCAAACGCGTCCAGCGCATCGCGAACCATGTTGCGCACCTGGTCGCCAATATGACGAACCTCGACGTAACCCCGTGGGGCTTCGCCTTCTTCGCACAGCTGGATGGCGCGACGGGCGATCTTGGTCGCTTCATCGCCAATTCGTTCCAGGTCGATCACCGACTTGGAGATGCTGATGATCAGACGCAGGTCCGACGCCGCAGGCTGTCGACGGGCCAGAATGCGCAGGCACTCTTCGTCGATGTTGCGTTCCATCTGGTTGATCTGGTCGTCGATCTCGCGCACCTGCTGAGCCAGGCCGGAGTCGGCCTCGATCAGTGCGGTCACCGCGTCGTTGACCTGCTTTTCCACCAGCCCGCCCATGGCCAGGAGGTGGCTGCGCACTTCCTCCAGTTCAGCGTTGAACTGCGCGGAAATGTGGTGGGTAAGGCCTTCTTTACTAATCATGTTGGCGTCCTTGGAGCGTCCGGTAAGGTGCGGAGGACCGCAGCGTCAGTTCAGTGAGCAACAACAGCTTCCTAGCCGTAGCGACCAGTGATGTAGTCTTCGGTCTGCTTCTTCGCCGGATTGGTGAACAGGGTGTCGGTGTCGCCGAATTCCACCAGTTTGCCCATGTACATGAACGCCGTGTAGTCGGAAACCCGCGCGGCCTGTTGCATGTTGTGGGTCACGATGACGATGGTGAACTTCGATTTCAGTTCGTAGATCAGCTCTTCGACTTTCAGCGTGGAGATCGGGTCGAGTGCCGAGCACGGTTCGTCGAGCAGCAGCACTTCTGGCTCCACGGCGATGGTACGAGCGATCACCAGACGTTGTTGCTGACCGCCGGACAGACCGAGTGCCGATTCATGCAGACGGTCTTTGACTTCGTCCCACAGCGCCGCGCCTTTCAACGCCCACTCGACGGCTTCGTCGAGGATGCGCTTCTTGTTGATGCCTTGAATGCGCAGGCCGTAGACCACGTTCTCGTAGATGGTTTTCGGGAACGGGTTAGGCTTCTGGAACACCATGCCAACGCGACGACGCAGCTCAGCCACGTCTTCACCCTTGCGGTAGATGTTGTTGCCGTAGAGGTTGATCGCGCCTTCGACACGGCAGCCGTCCACCAGATCATTCATGCGGTTGAACGTACGCAGCAGCGTGGATTTGCCGCAGCCGGACGGGCCGATGAAGGCGGTCACGCGCTGTTTCGGGATGTTCAGGCTGACGTCGTACAGCGCTTGTTTGTCGCCGTAGAACAGGTTCAGGCCTGGTACTTCGATCGCGACGGTTTCCTGCTCGAGGCTCAAGCTCTGTTTGTCGCGGCCCAAGGCCGACATGTTGATGCCGTGGGTATGTGTTTCGTGCTGCATGGGAGGCTCCCTGTGCTAACAAATTCGGTTCGGTTGTGTGGGAGCGAGCCTGCTCGCGAAGGGGCCATCACTGGCGCCAAAAGCTTCGCGAGCAGGCTCGCCCCACAGGAAAATCAGTGCTGCATGAAATCAGCTATCCAGCGCTTTGTATTTCTCGCGCAGGTGGTTTCGGATGTATACGGCTGACAGGTTGAGCGTAGCGATCACCAGCACCAGCAGCAGCGCCGTGGCGTACACCAGCGGCCGCGCGGCCTCGACGTTCGGGCTCTGGAAGCCCACGTCATAAATGTGGAAGCCCAAGTGCATGATCTTCTGATCCAGGTGAAGGTACGGGTAGTTGCCATCCAGCGGCAACGACGGCGCCAGCTTCACCACACCTACCAGCATCAGCGGCGCCACTTCACCGGCGGCGCGAGCCACGGCGAGGATCATGCCGGTCATCATCGCCGGGCTGGCCATTGGCAGCACGATCTTCCACAAGGTTTCAGCCTTGGTCGCGCCGAGGGCCAACGAGCCTTCACGCACGGTGCGAGGAATCCGCGCCAGGCCTTCTTCGGTGGCCACGATCACCACCGGCACCGCCAGCAACGCCAGGGTCAGGGACGCCCAGAGCAGACCCGGCGTACCGAAGGTCGGTGCCGGCAGCGCTTCAGGGAAGAACAACCGGTCGACCGAACCGCCGAGTACGTAGACGAAGAAGCCCAGACCGAACACGCCGTAGACGATAGCCGGAACGCCCGCCAGGTTGTTCACCGCGATGCGGATCAGACGAGTCATGGTGTTCTGTTTCGCATACTCACGCAGGTAGACCGCCGCCAGCACGCCGAACGGCGTCACGACCATCGCCATGATCAGGGTCATCATCACAGTGCCGAAAATCGCCGGGAAGATCCCGCCTTCGGTGTTCGCTTCACGCGGGTCGTCGCTGAGGAATTCCCACATCTTGCTGAAGTAGAAACCGATCTTGGTGAAGGTGCCCATCGCGTTCGGCTGGTAGGCATGAACCACTTTGCCAATACCGATTTCGATCTCTTTGCCGTTTGCATCGCGGGCCGTCAGGCTGTCGCGATTGAACTGAGCGTGCAGGTCGTTCAGGCGGGCTTCAATGTCTTGATAACGAGCGTTGAGCTCGGCGCGCTCGGATTCCATGTCCGCTTGCGCGGCGGCGTCGAGATTTCCGGCCAGTTCCAGTTTTCGACCGTGCAGACGGACGCGTTCAAGTCCTGCGTTGATCGCGCCGATGTCGGATTTTTCCAGGCTCTTGAGCTGCGCGGCAAGATTGTTGACGCGATCGACACGGGCCTGCAACTCAGGCCACGCGGCCTCGCCTTCAGCGATGACCTTGCCGTCCTGTTTGACGTTGACCAGATAACCGTAGAAATTGCCCCACTCGCGACGCTCAATGGCCATCAACTCAGGCGGGGTCTTCTGGTTAGTCAGCCACTCGCCGACGATCCAGGTGAAGTCGTTGCCGTTCAAGTCACGGTTGCCGACCTTGATCAGTTCGCGGGTCATGAACTCCGGGCCCTGATCGGGCACCGGCAGGCCAGCGCTTTTCAGGCGCTCGCGCGGCACTTCTTCTTTCTGCACGATCTCGCCGATGACCAGGTGATTAGCCTGGCCCGGCACGTCGTAGCTGGCGTGAATCAAGTCCGCCGGCCAAAAGTGACCCAGACCGCGCACGGCAATCACCGCCAGCAAGCCAATGGTCATGATGACCGCGATGGACACCGCGCCGCCGCTGATCCAGACGCCAGGGGCGCCGCTCTTGAACCATCCGTTCAGGGAGTTCTGTTTCACAGACTTCTACCTTTCTTAAAGCGACGAGTATTTCTTGCGCAGACGCTGACGAATCAGTTCCGCGAGGGTGTTCATGACGAAGGTGAACAACAGCAGCACCAGCGCCGAGAGGAATAGCACGCGGTAGTGGCTGCCGCCGACTTCCGATTCGGGCATTTCCACCGCAACGTTGGCCGCCAGAGTGCGCAGGCCTTCGAACAAGTTCATTTCCATGACTGGGGTGTTACCGGTGGCCATCAGCACGATCATGGTTTCACCGACCGCACGGCCCATGCCGATCATCAGCGCCGAGAAGATGCCCGGGCTGGCGGTGAGGATCACCACCCGCGTCATGGTCTGCCACGGCGTGGCACCGAGGGCCAGAGAACCGAGGGTCAATCCGCGAGGCACGCTGAACACGGCGTCTTCGGCGATGGAATAGATGTTCGGGATCACGGCGAAGCCCATGGCCAGACCAACCACCAGAGCGTTGCGCTGGTCGTAGGTGATGCCCAGGTCGTGGGAGATCCACATGCGCATGTCGCCACCGAAGAACCAGGTTTCCATGTACGGGCTCATGTACAGCGACAGCCAGCCCACGAACAGGATCACCGGAATCAGAATCGCGCTTTCCCAGCCGTCCGGCACTTTCAGGCGGATGGACTCAGGCAGGCGGCTGAAGACAAAACCGGCCACCAGAATGCCGATCGGCAGGAGCATCAGCAGGCTGAAGATGCCCGGTAAATGACCTTCCACATACGGCGCGAGGAACAGGCCGGCGAAGAAACCGAGGATCACCGTCGGCATCGCTTCCATCAACTCGATCACCGGCTTGACCTTGCGGCGCAAGCTCGGGGCCATGAAGTACGCGGTGTAGATTGCAGCGGCGACGGCCAGTGGTGCAGCCAGCAGCATGGCGTAGAACGCGGCCTTCAGGGTGCCGAAGGTCAGTGGCGACAGGCTCAGCTTCGGTTCGAAATCGGTGTTGGCGGCGGTCGATTGCCAGACGTATTTAGGCTCGTCGTAGTTCTCGTACCAGACTTTGCTCCACAACGCGCTCCAGGAAACTTCCGGGTGCGGGTTGTCGAGAAGCAGCGGTTGCAGCTTGCCGCCCTGCTCCACAATGATGCGGTTGGCCCGTGGCGACAGACCGAAAAGGCCTTGGCCATCGACCACCTGATCCACCAGCAAGGTGCGGTGAGCGGTGCTGTGGAACACGCCGAGCTTGCCTGCAGCGTCAAGAGCAACAAAGCCTTTGCGACGTTCTTCGGCGGTGATTTCAAGGATTGGCGTAGTGCCCATCTGGAAGGTGCGGATCTGCTTCAGACGCTGCTCGCCATCCGGGTCGCGGGCCATGAACCACTGGGCCAGACCGCCCTTCGAATCACCCAGGATCAGCGAGATACCGCCGACCAGTTGAGTACTGGCGGTAATCTCGGCATCGCCATTTTCGAGCAGCTTGTAACGACCGTTGAGGCTCTTGTCACGCAGGCTGAATACGTCGGCCTGGGCGCGACCGTTAATCACGTACAGCCATTGCTGGCGCGGGTCGACGAAGATGTTCTTCACCGGCTCGGTCATCTGCGGCAGATCGATGCGCTTCTGCTCGTTGGTGATTTCGCCGGTCATCATGTTTTCTTCGCTGGTCAGCGATAGAACATTGAGTTGCGCACCGGTAGAGCCGACCAGCATCAGCGTGGTGTCGGTGGCGTTAAGGCTGACATGCTCCAGCGCACCGCCAGTCTCGTTCAGCGCTATCGGGGTTTCGCCGTACGGGTACTCGATGGCTGGCGTGATCGTCTTCTTGCCATCCGGGTAGCTGACTTTATAGGTGTGACGGAACACCAAGGCCTGGCCGTTGGAGAAACCCACCGCTACCAGCGGATGGCCGGGCTGGTCTTCGCCGATGGACGTGACGCTGGCACCCGCCGGAACCGGCAGATCGACGCGCTTAAGTTCGGCGCCACTGTCGATGTCGAAGAACAGCGCCTGCCCCTTGTCGGAAACGCGCATGGCGACCTGGTTCTGTTCTTCCAGGGAGATCATCAACGGCTTGCCGGCGTCTTGCATCCAGGCCGGCGTGATGGCGTCCTTGGTCGTCAGGTCGGCACCCTGGAACAGAGGGAAGACGACGTAGGCGAGGAAGAAGAAGATCAGCGTAATCGCGCCGAGAACGGCAAGGCCGCCCACGAGGACGTACCAGCGGGTCAGGCGATCTTTGAGCGCGCGGATGCGGCGCTTGCGTTGCAGCTCAGGCGTATTGAAATCAATTCGCTTGGGAGGATTAGTAGTCATGGTGGAATTGGCCAGATCATTCATGCGCACACCCTAGCGGTCCTATATGACAGAAAGATGACAATGCAGTGACGCAACAAATCCGCCGCCTGTGGGAACTGGCAGCGGACCAAAAATTTGGGGGTATGTGGGAGCGGCACCGTCGCTCCCACATTGAACCCGGGATTACCCCGGGTTCAGGGTTTTACTTTTTTGCTACGTTGCTACCTTCTTGCAGACCCAGGTCAGCCAGTGCTTTTGCAGCAACCTTGGCCGGCAGTGGGATGTAGCCGTCTTTCACCACAACTTCCTGACCCTGTTTGGACAGAATCAGCTTCACGAACTCGGCTTCCAGCGGGGCCAGAGGCTTGTTCGGGGCTTTGTTGACGTAAACGTAGAGGAAGCGCGACAGCGGGTACTTGCCGTTCAGGGCGTTTTCTTCGGTGTCTTCGACGAACTCGGTGCTGCCTTTCTTGGCCAGAGCTACCGTTTTAACGCTAGCGGTTTTGTAGCCAATGCCCGAGTAACCAACGCCGTTCAGCGAGGAGCTGATCGACTGTACGACCGAAGCCGAACCTGGTTGTTCGTTGACGTTTGGCTTGTAGTCACCTTTGCACAAGGCTTCTTCTTTGAAGTAGCCATAGGTGCCCGATACCGAGTTACGACCGAACAGTTGAACCGGCTTGTTCGCCAGGTCGCCGGTCACACCCAGGTCACCCCAGGTTTTCACGTCGGTTTTAGCGCCGCACAGACGAGTGGACGAGAAGATCGCGTCGACTTGTTCCATGGTCATGTGCTGGATCGGGTTGTCTTTGTGCACGAACACAGCCAGGGCATCCACGGCAACCGGAATAGCGGTTGGCTTGTAGCCATATTTGGTTTCGAAGGCCTGCAGCTCGTTGTCCTTCATCTTGCGGCTCATCGGGCCCAGGTTAGCGGTGCCTTCAGTCAGCGCAGGTGGCGCGGTCGAAGAACCGGCGGCCTGAATCTGGATGTTTACGTTCGGGTATTCTTTTTTGTAGTTCTCAGCCCACAGGGTCATGAGGTTGGCCAGGGTATCGGAGCCGACGCTGGACAGGTTGCCCGACACACCAGTGGTCTTGGTGTAGCTCGGGATAGCAGGGTCAACAGCGGCAACCGCGTTGGCAGTCGCAACGCCAGCAGCGACAAAAGTCATTGCCGCCATCAAACGCTTCAGTTTCATGCCTTACTCCTAGCAGATAGGGTGTGTTAAGTCGGGGCCAAGTATCAGCAGGCCGTGTGAACACTCTATGGCTGAAATATGACAATTAGATGAAAGGCCAGTATTCGGCTTTTTTGCAGGATATTTCGCGTCGCTCCATTCGCGAGCAGGCTCGCTCCCACAAGGAAATGCATTCCAATGTGGGAGCGAGCCTGCTCGCGAAGGGGTCAGTGCAGTCGATGAAATAATTCGGCTTAGCGACCCTTCTTCCAGAGATAAGCACCCACCAGAATCCCCACACCACAAATAATCGCCACATAGTAGGCAGGCCCCATCGGGCTTTCCTTGAGCAACAGGGTCACGACCATCGGGGTCAATCCGCCGAAGATGGCGTAAGCCAGGTTGTACGAAAACGACAACCCGCTGAAACGCACCACCGCCGGGAAGGCTTTGACCATCACGTACGGCACTGCACCGATGGTGCCGACCAGCAAGCCAGTCAAGGCGTACATCGGGAACAGCCAGTCAGGGTGGTTGAACAGGCTGTGGTAGAAAGTCCACGAACTAATCAACAACGCAGCACTGCCAAACACGAATACCCGACCCGCACCAAATCGGTCAGCCAGTGCACCGGAAGCCACGCAACCAAAGCTCAGGAACACAATCGCCAGGCTATTGGCCTGCAACGCGGTAGTCGGTGCGAAGTGGTAAACCGTCTGCAGCACGGTCGGGGTCATCAGAATGACCACGATGATGCCGGCGGACAGCAGCCAGGTCAGCAGCATGGAAATCAGGATTGCCCCGCGATGGTCACGCAACACGGCACGCAGCGGCACTTCTTCAGCCAAGGCCTTGCGCAGTTGCAGCTCGGCAAACACCGGCGTCTCGTGCAACCAGCGGCGCAGGTAAACCGAGAACAGGCCGAACACGCCACCCAGCAGGAACGGAATCCGCCAGGCGTAATCCGACACTTCCACCGGGGTGTAAATGCTGTTGATCGCGGTGGCGACCAGCGACCCCAGCAGGATGCCTGCCGTCAGACCGCTGGTCAGGGTGCCGCAGGCGTAGCCGATATGACGCTGTGGAACGTGTTCGGAAACGAAAACCCACGCGCCCGGCACTTCACCGCCAATCGCCGCGCCCTGAATCACCCGCATCAGCAGCAACAGGATCGGCGCCCACATGCCGATCTGCGCGTAAGTCGGCAGCAAACCCATGATCAGGGTCGGCACCGCCATCATGAAAATGCTCAGGGTGAACATCTTCTTGCGTCCTAGCAGGTCGCCGAAGTGCGCCATGACGATGCCGCCCAGTGGCCGCGCCAGGTAGCCGGCGGCAAAGATCCCGAAGGTCTGCATCAAGCGCAGCCACTCGGGCATGTCGGCCGGGAAGAACAGCTTGCCCACCACGGTGGCGAAGAACACGAAAATAATGAAGTCGTAAAACTCCAGCGCGCCGCCCAGGGCGGACAGCGATAAAGTCTTGTAGTCGTTGCGGGTCAGCGGACGTGCGGACTGAGTAGGCTGCGCGATGCTTGAGGGCGCGGTGGTCATGGCAAGGCTTCTCTTATAGTCGGATCTGCAACCCCAACAACGCTGGCGGAGGCTTGGGCAGGTCCGGCACGATAACAAATTGTTCGAAAAAGCACATAGAGGTGCGTAATTGACGGTCAAAATGAGAACCGGACGGTCGTCTCGGAGTCTACCGACCGATATACTCGCAAACCTGCACCTGCTTGTAAGGGGTTGCTGTGCGAAAACGTCGTTGGCACCCGTCAGCCGATTTCGCAGAGTTTCCCTTTAGGCGCCTTACGAAAAACGTGACGAACGTAGTATGTTCGGGGCTGAATCGTTTTTCCAAGACGGCTATTCACCCGCTACCTATATGAAGAGTCACGGGTCAGAGGCACCCCCGGCATGATAGAGCTCGAACAAGAAGATCCAATCCCGCAAGGCGACCTTGCCCTGCAAATTACCGCGCTCCCTCGCGAAACCAACGGCTTTGGCGATATTTTCGGCGGCTGGCTGGTAGCGCAAATGGATTTGGCCGGCACCGCAATGGCCAGCAAAGTCGCGGGCGGGCGCGTGGCCACTGTTGCAATCGACCGTATGGCGTTTCTGGTTCCGGTAGCGGTGGGCGCTCAGCTCTCCTTCTATACCCAGGCGCTGGAAATCGGCCGCAGCTCGATTCAGATGATGGTCGAAGTCTGGAGTGACGATCCGCTGTCCAGCGAGTGGCGTAAAGTGACTGAAGCCGTGTTTGTGTTCGTCGCCATCGATGGCAGCGGCCGCACCCGTTCGGTTCCGCCACGAGCTCGTTAAACACTGCGACCTTTCAGCGGTCCATTGCAGTCATTGTTCCTGATCGAGAATTGCCCCATGAGCACGCCCAACGTTGAAGCCGTGAAACTGGATGAACTGAACTGCTGGCGCATCCGCCACGGTCAGGCCGAATTGCTGGTCGCCCAGCAAGGCGCGCACATCCTCAGTTATCAATTGGCCGGGCAACCGCCGCTGATCTGGCTCAACGACGAGGCGGTGTTCAAGACTGGCAAGAGCATCCGCGCCGGGGTTCCAGTGTGCTGGCCGTGGTTTGGTAACCTGCCGCGCAACCCGCAAAGCGTTCAGGCGATGCGCGTCAGCAATGAACCGCCGACCGCCCACGGGCTGGTAAGGGCGATGGACTGGGAATTGGGTGGCATTGAAACCGAGGGCGAAAGCCTCAAAGTGGAATTTATCCTGCCCTACCCTGACGGCGGCTTGCCAGGCTGGCCGCATCAGGTGGATTTGAAGCTGAGCATTCGTCTGGATGAGCAGCTGCACATCAGCCTGACCAGCCACAACCAAGGCACTGACAACGTCACCATCAGCCAGGCGCTGCACAGCTATTTCGCGGTCAGCGATGTACGCAATGTGCATGTCGAAGGGTTGGATGGCTTGAGTTACATCGAAACACTGGACGACTGGAAAACCGCCACTCAGACCGGCAACCTGCATTTCGCTGGCGAAACCGATCGCATCTACCTCAATACCCCGGCGAAGCTGAGCATTGTCGATCCGGCCTGGGAGCGGCGCATCGAGTTGACCAGCAGCGGTTCACGCTCGGCAGTGATCTGGAATCCGTGGATTGATCGCGCTGCGGCGTTCAGTGACATGGCGGACGATGGCTGGCAGCGGATGCTGTGCATTGAAACGGCGAATGTGATGGACGATGTGGTGACATTGGCGCCGGGTGCGAGCCATACCCTTGGTGTGAGCATCGCCAGCAAGCTTTTATAAGCAACACCAAAACCAATGTGGGAGCGAGCCTGCTCGCGATGACGGCTTAACAGTCAATATTGATGTTGGATGTTATGGCCTCATCGCGAGCAGGCTCGCTCCCACAGTTTTGAATTTCTACAGATCCGACTCTTCCACCACCCGCACCTTCGCCGCATCCAGCGCATACGCCGCATCGGCCAGGTCATTGTTGACCTTCTCGATCTTCAGCGTGCCGGTCACCCACAGCGGCGTGTAGATATCATCCAGCTTCAAGCCTTTCGGATAACGCACCAGCACCAATTGATTAGGCGGTGGTGGCGGCACGTGGATGCAGGCGCCCGGATACGGCACGAGGAAGAACAGCGTGCTGCGGCCCTTGGCGTCGGACTCCAGCGGCACCGGATATCCGCCGATACGGATGTTCTTGTCGTTCATCGACGGCACGGTTTTGGTTGAGTACATCACCGCCGGCAAGCCCTTGCTCTGCTTCATGCCACCCTTCTCAGTAAAGGTGCCATTGGCCTCGGGGGAGTTGTGGTCGATTTCGGGCATGACTTCGAGGGCTTTCTGGTCCGACTTGGGCATCAATTCGAGCCAGTCGGTCTCCGGCAGTTCGCCAGCTTGGGCAAGGCCCGTGCCCAGTAAAAGGAAAGTCAGTAAAAGACGGCGCATGGAGGTGCTCGGCAAAGGAGAGGACAGTGCAACGCCGAGCATTCTAGCCCTCCCGGCTTGCGCAGCAGAGAGGGCTTTGTCGCTTAAATCAGTTCCTTTTGATCAAGCCGTAGATCACCAGCAAGATCACGGCGCCCACCAGCGCACCCAGGAAGCCTGCGCCTTCGCCGGCCCGATAGAAGCCCAGAGCCTGGCCGCCATAAGTGGCCGCCAGCGAACCGCCGATACCGAGCAAGATGGTCATGATCCAGCCCATGCTGTCATCGCCCGGTTTCAGGAACCGAGCCAGCAAGCCGACGATCAAGCCGATAAAGATGGTTCCAATAATTCCCATGGCATTCCCCTCTGATTGAATGGCTGTGTCCTGTCTCACCAATACGTTCCTCTTTTGATGAGTGGCTGTTGTCGTCAATCAAGGCACCGCGACGAGTCATAGCCCGCTATGGCGAGGAGCGGCAACGCAGCATGACGGCAACAGGCGCCGTCAAAAAGGAACAGTATTGGTGAGACAGGACACCTTGACGAAGCCTAGTCAGACTTTCGCATCCTGCCATGAGAGAACGGCGGCACCTGAATGGTTCCGCCGCTGCCACATGAAACTATTCGGCGATGAGCGCTTCGACCTTGAGGATCTGTGCAGCCAGCGTCTCGCAGTCTGCACAACGCAGATTGGCGTGACCGACCTTGCGACCGACCTTGAACGCCTTGCCATAGTGATGCAGATGGCAATCGGCAATGGCCAGGACTTGTTCGGTGTCCGGCACTTTACCGATGAAGTTGATCATTGCGCTTTCACCGACCTTGGCCGTCGAACCCAGTGGCAGACCGGCAACGGCCCGCAGGTGGTTTTCGAACTGGCTGCACTCGGCGCCTTCAGTAGTCCAGTGACCCGAGTTGTGAACCCGCGGGGCAATCTCGTTGGCCTTGAGGCCACCGTCGACTTCAAAGAACTCGAACGCCATCACGCCGACGTAATTCAGCTGCTTGAGCACGCGGCTGGAATAGTCTTCGGCCAGTGCTTGCAGTGGATGGTCGGTGCTGGCCACGGACAGCTTGAGGATGCCGCTGTCGTGGGTGTTGTGAACCAGCGGATAAAACCTGGTCTCACCATCGCGAGCGCGCACGGCAATCAACGAGACTTCGCCGGTGAACGGCACGAAACCTTCGAGCAGGCAGGCCACGCTGCCCAATTCGGCGAAGGTGCCAGCCACGTCTTCAGGTTTACGCAGGACTTTCTGACCCTTGCCGTCATAACCCAGGGTGCGGGTTTTAAGCACGGCCGGCAGACCGATGGAAGCAACCGCACCCTCCAGATCGGCTTGCGATTGAATGTCGGCAAACGCCGGGGTGGGAATCCCCAGGTCCTTGAACATGCTTTTTTCGAACCAACGATCACGGGCAATGCGCAGGGCTTCGGCACTTGGGTAGACCGGGACGAATTGCGACAGGAAGGCCACGGTTTCGGCCGGAACGCTCTCGAACTCGAAAGTCACCAGATCGACTTCATCGGCCAGCTGACGCAGGTGATCCTGATCGCCGTAATCGGCCCGCAGGTGTTCGCCCAACGCGGCTGCGCAAGCATCCGGTGCGGGGTCCAGGAAAGCGAAGTTCATGCCCAGCGGAGTGCCCGCCAGCGCCAACATGCGACCCAACTGGCCGCCACCGATTACACCGATCTTCATCGTCAACAACCTCAGGCGATGCGTGGGTCTGGATTGTCCAGGACGCTGTCTGTCTGCTCAGCACGGAAAGTTTTCAGCACCGTGTGGAACTGCGGGTGCTTGGCGCCGAGGATACTCGCCGAGAGCAGCGCTGCGTTGATCGCGCCAGCCTTGCCGATGGCCAGGGTGGCGACGGGAATGCCCGCGGGCATCTGCACGATAGACAGCAGCGAATCGACGCCCGAGAGCATCGACGACTGCACCGGCACGCCCAGCACCGGCAGGTGGGTCTTGGCCGCACACATGCCTGGCAAGTGGGCCGCGCCGCCGGCACCGGCGATGATCACCTCGATGCCACGCGCCTCAGCCTCTTCGGCGTACTGGAAGAGCAGGTCCGGGGTGCGGTGGGCAGAAACCACCTTCACCTCGTAAGGGATGCCGAGCTTTTCCAGCATATCGGCGGTGTGGCTAAGGGTGGACCAATCGGACTTGGAGCCCATGATCACGCCAACCAGTGCACTCATCGTCGTGCCTCTTCTCTCTGGGCGCCCTCAGGCGCGTCAAAAAACAACAAACCACGCAAAATGCGTGGCTTGATTGTACGAATTATGGCCGGACGAGCCGGCCAAAGGCCGCGCAGTATACCTCAATGAGGCAGATAAACAGCCCCCGTTACGACCAACTGTCGCTTCATTGATTTCAGCCGAAACCAGTGATTTTATTGACTCTGAAGTCAGCGCACATAGCGCCTGATTCTTTCTTCCAAAATACAACATCACACGCTCTGAAACATAACAACCCAATACAAGTTAGTTGATAAGCCTTATTAATATTCAGGCTGCGCTTACAACCGCAACCCCCAAAAAAAATATTAATTAATTGAGCTTCCATATGCCAAGACTCTACAAACTCGCACTGACTTTGCTATTAACTGCACTCGTCAATCAAACCGTCCAAGCAACTGTCGTAAAGGACGAAACACCATGGCCACTCGCCCAATCTTTTGGTTCAAAAACCCTGAGTGTCATTCCTGTAGAAAAAAGACCAATATTCATTTTCGCCTTCATACATGATGATGTTCCTGAATCAAAAATCCCTTCAATCTATCCGGACCATTTTCTCCCTGTCATAAAGGAGATCAGGAGTACGATGGGACGTGATGTATCAGTCATATTTATCCGCAACGCTCCACCCTACACAAACTATGCGTACAGAGGAAAAAATCAGGCGTCCTATGATGGATGGAAAGATCTTGGAATCAACTACCGTGAGACCAATAACCTTCCTGTTGGCCGAACCACGAAATTCATGCTGCTCACCAAAGAGTGGATGAATAGTGAAACGCTTGGCCTGGCAGGGATGGGGCAACAGTTCGCGCTCGCTACGTTAAACTCCAAACAAATTGTCGGGCATGAACTTGGCCATATGCTTGATGCGGAGCATGAGTTCTCCGAAGTTAGATATAACGGATGGTGGTGTGAAACTTTCATGGCAGCCAAAGTCAATCCTTTGCTCTCCAACTGCTATGTCTTTACCGACCCTAATCGCGCACGGATAAGCAACTACCTGAGTCGTGTTCCATAACCACTACACAAGCAGGAAGATGCGCCCCGTTCTTCAAGTGTTGCCCGCCGCGCCACCTTCGAGCTTGCGCCACAACAACCGCACATTCGCCTTGCGCACCAGCGCACAGCGATACAAGCGAATCTCCAGCGGCACATGCCATTGCGGGCCGCCGCAGACCACCAATTCACCGCGCGCCAGTTCGGCGCGCACGCTGAGCTGCGGCACCCAGGCGATGCCCAGCCCTTCAAGCGCCATGCTTTTCAGGCTGTCGGCCATGGCGGTCTCATAGATAGTGGTGAAGCGCAACGCACGTTGGCGCAGCAGCATGTTTACCGAACGCCCGAGAAACGCCCCGGCGCTATAAGCGAGCAACGGCACACTGCCTTCACCTTCCAGATCGAACAGTGGCTTGCCTTCCGCATCCGCGGCGCAGACCGGGAGCATCTCGGTATGGCCGAGGTGCAGTGACGGGAAGATTTCCGGGTCCATCTGCATAGCGGCGTCGGGGTCATAAAACGCCAACATCAAGTCACAACCGCCTTCACGCAGCGCATGCACCGCGTCGCCGACGTTGGTCGCCACCAATCGCGTGGCAATGTTCAGACCTTCGTTGCGCAATTGCGCGATCCACCGCGGAAAGAAACCCAACGCCAACGAATGAGCGGCCGCAACCTGCATCACCTCGCCCTGCCCGCCTTCCAGGTGATGGAGATGACGCAACACTTCACCGAGCTGCTCGACCACCGTCCGCGCGGTGACCAGAAACAGCTGCCCCGCCGCCGTCAGCTCGATCGGTGTGCGCGAGCGATTGACCAGTTGCAGCCCCAACGCAGATTCGAGGCTGCGGATCCGCCGACTGAACGCCGGCTGCGTCACGAAGCGTCTTTCGGCAGCCTGGGAGAAGCTGCGGGTGGCAGCCAGAGCACTAAAGTCCTCAAGCCATTTACTTTCAAGGTTCATTACGGCCTCCCGGACACGCACCAATTTAGGTCACACGCTCGCCACAGACACGGCGTCACACCGGCATTATGCCGAATGTGCATAGGCTAGTGTTTAACAGCATTGGCCCAAAATTCTCCACAAGCCTAGCATTTGCAGTGTTCCGGCACAGACCGGGTCCCTATCGAGATGATTTCTATCATGTCCTCCGCTGCATCTTTCCGCACAGAAAAAGACCTGCTTGGCGTACTCGAAGTACCTGCTCAAGCGTATTACGGCATCCAGACCCTGCGAGCGGTGAATAACTTCCGTCTCTCCGGCGTTCCGATTTCGCATTACCCGAAGCTGGTTGTCGGCCTGGCGATGGTCAAACAGGCCGCCGCTGACGCCAACCGCGAACTGGGTCACCTGAGTGAAGCCAAGCACGCTGCCATCAGCGAAGCCTGTGCACGTTTGATCCGCGGCGATTTCCACGAAGAGTTCGTGGTGGACATGATTCAGGGCGGCGCTGGCACTTCAACCAACATGAATGCCAACGAAGTCATCGCCAACATCGCGCTGGAGGCCATGGGTCACCAGAAGGGCGAATACCAATACCTGCACCCGAACAACGACGTGAACATGGCGCAGTCGACCAACGATGCCTACCCGACCGCGATTCGTCTGGGTCTGCTGTTGGGTCACGACGCGTTGCTGGCCAGCCTCGACAGCCTGATCCAGGCGTTCGCCGCCAAAGGTGTAGAGTTCAGCCACGTATTGAAGATGGGTCGTACCCAGCTGCAAGACGCCGTGCCGATGACCCTGGGTCAAGAATTCCGTGCCTTCGCCACCACGCTGGGCGAAGACCTGGCGCGTCTGAAGACACTGGCTCCTGAGCTGCTGACCGAAGTGAACCTGGGCGGCACCGCGATTGGCACCGGCATCAACGCCGACCCCCGCTACCAACTCCTGGCCGTTCAGCGTCTGGCTCTGATCAGCGGTCAACCGCTGGTTCCAGCCGCCGACCTGATCGAAGCCACCTCCGACATGGGCGCCTTCGTACTGTTCTCCGGCATGCTCAAGCGCACCGCGGTCAAGCTGTCGAAGATCTGCAACGACCTGCGCCTGTTGTCCAGCGGCCCACGCACCGGCATCAACGAAATCAACCTGCCGGCGCGTCAGCCTGGCAGCTCGATCATGCCCGGCAAGGTTAACCCGGTCATCCCGGAAGCTGTGAACCAGGTGGCGTTCCAGATCATCGGCAATGACCTGGCCCTGACCATCGCGGCCGAAGGTGGCCAGTTGCAACTGAACGTGATGGAGCCGCTGATCGCGTTCAAGATCTTCGACTCGATCCGCCTGCTGCAACGCGCCATGGACATGCTGCGTGAGCACTGCATCGTCGGCATCACTGCCAACGAAGAGCGCTGCCGCGAACTGGTCGAACACTCGATCGGTCTGGTCACTGCACTGAACCCGTACATCGGTTATGAAAACGCCACCCGCATCGCCCGTATCGCCCTCGAAAGCGGCCGCGGCGTGCTGGAACTGGTGCGCGAAGAAGGCTTGCTCGACGACGAAATGCTCGCCGACATCCTGCGCCCGGAAAACATGATTGCTCCGCGTCTGGTGCCTCTGAAGGCTTAACCGAACGCAATGCCGGCGCTTGCTCTTTTAACGAAGAGCACCAAGCGCCACGCTCACCAGGTCGAGGGACTAGACACCTCTCACCTTTTGAGGGCTTGGGGATTTATTCCCCAAGCCCTTTTTTTTAACTCATTTGCGGATACGAATATGTCTGGTACCGCAAAGATCGCAGCCTTCGGCAGCTCCTACAGGGTTTGACGTACACCTGTAGGAGCTGCCGAAGGCTGCGATCTTTTGATCTTGCAGCACCTCGCTTCGATCTTTGCACCACAACCGTGCAGACGGACGGCACGCTCATAGGTATAGTGCCGCCCCTCTTCGCGTGAGCGGTCGTCGGTAACGAGGCCCAAACCCATGCGAAACCCGAACTAATAACAACCCGCGATATGGACCGGGACGAACCTTCGCCTCACCTGTTGTGCCACGCGCAAACCGGTGTAACGCGATATTTCTGACCCTCCAGCATTTGCCTACACAAAAAACAGCGAGGAAAAATCCATGCTTGAAGTCATCAACGACTTCCTCTCAGGGAAAGTACTGATCGTGCTCATTGTCGGGCTCGGTAGCTACTTCACGATCCGCTCGCGTTTCGTTCAATTGCGCCACTTCTTCCACATGTTCGCGGTGTTCCGCGACAGCCTGAAAAGCAGCGCCGGTCAACTCAGTTCGTTCCAGGCCCTGATGCTCAGCCTCGCCGGCCGGGTCGGTGCAGGCAACATTGCCGGTGTCGGTATCGCCGTGACCCTGGGTGGTCCGGGCGCGGTGTTCTGGATGTGGGTGACCGCGTTGGTCGGCATGTCCAGCAGCTTCTTCGAATGCTCCCTCGGTCAGCTCTACAAGCGCTGCGACGCCGACGGCACATACCGTGGCGGCCCGTCCTATTACATCCAGCACGGCCTGCAGAAACGCTGGCTGGGCATGATCATGGCGTTCCTGCTGCTGATCACCTTCGGCTTCGCCTTCAACGGTCTGCAATCCCACGCCGTGACCCACTCGCTGAAAAACGCTTTCGACCTCGACCCCACTTACACGGGCCTGGCCCTGGCGGTGTTGCTGGGTCTGGTGTTCATCGGTGGTATCAAGCGGATCGCCAAGGTCGCTGACCTGTTGGTGCCAGTGAAAACCCTGGTGTACATCGGCGTGACCATCTACGTCATCGTGCTGCAGTTCGATCACGTTCCAGCGATGCTGATGACCATCGTCAAAAGCGCCTTCGGTCTCGACCAGGCCTTTGGCGGCCTGATCGGCAGCGCCATCGTCATGGGCGTGAAGCGCGGCGTGTTCGCCAACGAAGCAGGCCTGGGCAGTGCGCCGAACGTGGCCGCAGTGGCGTCGGTCGAGCACCCGGTGGCACAAGGCGTGGTTCAGGCGTTCAGCGTGTTCCTCGACACCTTCGTGATCTGCACCTGCACCGCGTTGCTGATCCTGCTCTCGGGCTTCTACACGCCAGGCTTCGAAGGCGACGGCATTGCCCTGACCCAGAACTCGCTGGCCGCCGTAGTCGGCGAATGGGGCCGGATGTTTATCTCCGTGGCGCTGGCGTTGTTCGTGTTCACCTCGATTCTCTACAACTACTACCTGGGCGAGAGCAACCTGCGCTTCCTGATCGGTGAAAACCGCAAGGCGCTGATCGGCTACCGCGCACTGGTGCTGGTGTTGATCTTCTGGGGTGCTATCGAAAACCTCGGCACGGTGTTCGCCTTCGCCGACATCACCATGACCCTGCTGGCGTTCGTGAACCTGATCGCGCTGTTCCTGCTGTTCAAAGTCGGCATGCGCATCCTGCGTGACTACGATGACCAGCGCGCAGCCGGCATCAAGACGCCCGTGTTCGATTCGAGCAAATTCCCGGACCTGGACCTGGACTTGAAAGCCTGGCCTGCCAATCCGCCAGCTGTCGCCCCTAAGGCCGAAGCTGAACCGCGAGGCGTACCCGCAGCGCAACGCTGATCAGTTAAAGTGCGCAATCCCATGTGGGAGCGAGCCTGCTCGCGAAAGCGGTGTGTCAGTCGACATCAATGTTGAATGATCAACCGCATTCGCGAGCAGGCTCGCTCCCACAAGGGAAGTCATTGTTTCGGAGAACCCTCATGAATTCCTCGACCTACCCTGCCGCCCGGCACGTCATGGTGCTCTACACCGGTGGCACCATAGGCATGCAGGCCAGCGCCAACGGCCTGACCCCGGCGTCGGGTTTCGAAGCGCGGATGCGCGAATATCTGCACAGCCAGCCTGACCTTGTCGTGCCGCAGTGGCGCTTTCGCGAGATGTCGCCGCTGATCGACAGCGCCAATATGAGCCCGGCTTACTGGCAGCAACTGCGTGAAGCGGTGGTTGACGCTGTCGATGTCCAGGGATGCGACAGCGTGCTGATCCTGCACGGCACCGACACCCTCGCCTACAGCGCCGCGGCCATGAGCTTTCAGTTGCTCGGCCTGCAGGCCCGCGTGGTGTTCACCGGTTCCATGCTGCCGGCGGGTGTAGCCGACAGCGATGCCTGGGAAAACCTCAGCGGCGCGCTGGTCGCTCTGGGCCTCGGCCTTGCGCCCGGCGTTCATCTGTACTTCCACGGCGAGCTGCTGGACCCGACTCGTTGCGCGAAGGTTCGCAGTTTCGGTCGTCATCCGTTCAAGCGACTGGAGCGTCAGGGTGGCGGCGTGAAAGCGACTTCGCTACCCGCGCAACTGAACTACAACCAGAACAAGCAACTGGCGAAAATCGCTGTGCTGCCGTTGTTTCCCGGCATTGGCGCCGAGCAACTTGATGGTGTGCTGAACAGCGGCATCCAGGGTTTGGTGCTGGAGTGCTACGGCAGCGGTACCGGGCCGAGCGATAACCCGGAATTTCTCGCCAGTCTTGAGCGCGCGCGGGACAAGGGTGTTGTGGTTGTGGCGGTTACGCAGTGCCATGAAGGCGGCGTTGAGCTGGATGTTTACGAGGCCGGTAGCCGGTTGCGCGGTTCAGGCGTGCTTTCGGGCGGCGGCATGACCCGTGAAGCGGCGTTCGGCAAGTTACATGGGTTGCTGGGTGCCGGGCTCGATACTGCTGAAGTGCGGCGCCTTGTAGAACTGGACCTGTGCGGCGAACTGAGCTGACCCAACACCAATCCCTGTGGGAGCGAGCCTGCTCGCGAAAGCGGTATGTCAGACAGATTAATGTTGGATGTGCCGACCTCTTCGCGAGCAGGCTCGCTCCCACTGGATCTTCACTGGGCACACAACTTGCTCCTTTTCCAGCATCCCAAGGCTGGAACACCCCATGCTCCACTCCCACCTCACCACCCTCAACGCCGTCTCTCTGGTGCTCAACGCCTTCAAGGCCGAAGGTCTGCCCAGCGAAGCACTGCTCGCGGGAAGCGGCATCAGCGCGGCGGATCTGAGCCGGGCGGACACGCGCATCACCACAAATCAGGAGATGCAGGTCTGCGCCAATGCCGTCGCCCTCAAACGCGATATCGGCCTGGAGCTGGGCCGGCGGATGCACGTTTCGTCCTACGGCATGCTCGGTTATGCGCTGCTCACCAGTGCCACCTTCGGTGACGCTTTACGTCTGGCGATACGCTATCCGGCGCTGTTAGGAACACTTTTCGAACTGAGCCTTGAAGATGACGGCGAGCGCATCTGGTTCGTCGCCGCCGATTACCGAGAGAATCCGGCGCTGGCGGTATTCAATGCCGAATTCTGTCTGGTGTCGCTGAAAGTCACCTGTGACGACCTGCTCGGCCATACGCTGCCGCTACTGGCTGCACGCTTTGAACACGCAGCGCCCGACTATCAGGCGACCTACGCCGAGCACTTCGACTGCCCGCTGCACTTCGCTGCGCGGGACAACGCCTTCGCCTTCGATAAACGCTGGCTCGACCAGCCGTTGCCGCTGGCCGACGTCATCACCCATCAGGCCATGACTGAACGCTGTCGCAAGCAGAACACCGAGTTCACTGGCCGCCAGGCCTGGCTGGGGCGGATTCGCCAGTTGCTCAGCGCACAATTGAATGCAGCGCCGGGGCTTGAGGGGTTGGCCGAGCAGATGAAGTGCTCGGCGCGGACCCTGCGTCGGCATCTCAAGGACCTGGGGTGCAGTTATCAGGAATTGCTGGATGAGCTGCGATTCGAACAGGCCAAGCAAATGCTGTGTGAAGACCAGATGCCGATCTACCGGATCGCCGAAGCGTTGGGCTTCAGCGAAACCGCGAGTTTCCGCCATGCGTTCGTCCGCTGGAGTGGCGTAGCGCCGAGCCAGTTCCGCCCTTAGCCGGGGCACCTTCGCGCCAATAAGGGGCGAATTTCGGTCAGATCTTTTGGCCATATCGATCCCCTTTTGGCCTTTCCTGCCGTTCTCCGAAACACCGCCTGCCCCAAGACTGTGTTCAACCGAATCAGCCTGCGGATAACAAGAAATGCTGACGATCTACTCGGACGATCACCACCTGCACCACGGCCGCTGTGAATTGATGGATGGGCAACTGATGCCCTGCTTCGAAATGCCCTCGCGGGCCGACCATGTGCTGCAACGCGTGCAATACCGCGACCTTGGCCCGGTCGAAGCACCCCAGGATTTCGGCCTCGACCCGATTGCGCGTATCCACAGCCGCGACTACCTCGACTTCTTCAAAGGTGCCTGGGCGCGCTGGACCGAATTCAATACCGACGGCGACTTGTTGCCCTACACCTGGCCGGCTCGCACGCTGCGCCGAATCATGCCCACCAGCCTGCATGGCCAACTTGGCTATTACAGCTTCGACGGCGGCGCACCGATTACCGCCGGCACCTGGCAAGCGGCGTACAGCGCGGCGCAAGTCGCGTTGACCGCTCAAGCCGTCATTCAACGCGGCGCCCGCAGTGCCTTCGCTTTATGCCGTCCACCGGGACATCACGCGGCCAGCGATTTGATGGGCGGTTATTGCTACCTCAACAACGCCGCCATCGCCGCTCAGGCCTTCCTCGACCAGGGCTACAAGAAGGTTGCGATCCTCGACGTCGACTACCACCACGGCAACGGTACGCAATCGATTTTCTATGAGCGCAGCGACGTGCTGTTCACCTCGATCCATGGTCACCCGGAAGCCGAGTTCCCGTTCTTCCTCGGCTATGAAGATGAGCTCGGTGAGGGGGCCGGCGAAGGTTTCAACTTCAACTACCCTTTGCCGGCCGGCAGCGGCTGGGCCAGTTGGAGCGCCGCGCTGGAACAAGCCTGCAAAGAGATCGAAAAATACGGCGCCGATATCGTTGTCGTCTCCCTGGGCGTCGATACGTTCAAGGACGATCCCATCTCCCAATTCAAGCTCGACAGTCCGGATTACCTGGCCATGGGCGCGCGCATCGCGGGCCTCGGCAAGCCAACGCTGTTCGTGATGGAAGGCGGCTACGCGGTTGAAGAAATCGGCATCAATGCCGTGAACGTTCTCGAAGGTTTTGAAAGCGCCCAATGAGGAATTAGAACAATGAACAGACTCAAGCGTTACATCGCACCGGTGCTATGCGCCACGGTGCTCGGTGGCACCGCCCACGCTGAAGAGCGAACGTTGCGCGTCTACAACTGGTTCGACTACATCACCCCCAAAGCGCTGGAAGACTTCAAGGCCCAGAACACCCAGACCAAACTGGTCTACGACATCTTCGACACCAACGAAGCGCTGGAGGCCAAGTTGCTGACCGGCAACTCCGGCTATGACGTGGTCGTACCGTCCAACGTATTCCTTGCCAAGCAGATCGAGGCCGGCGTTTTCCAGCCGCTTGATCGCAGCAAACTGCCGAACTGGAACCACCTCGATCCCAAGCTGATGAAGCTGATCGAAGCCAACGATCCGGGCAACAAATTTGCCGTGCCGTACATGTACGGGACCATCCTGATCGGCTTCAACCCGGACAAGATCAAAGCTGCATTGGGTGACAACGCACCGGTGGACAGCTGGGACCTGATCTTCAAGGAGGAGAACATCAGCAAGCTCAAGCAGTGCGGCGTGGCCCTGCTCGACTCGCCTTCGGAGATTCTGCCATTGGCCCTGCAACACCTCGGCCTGGACCCCAATAGCAAGAAGCCTGCGGACTACGAAAAGGCTGAAGCGCTGCTGATGAAGATTCGCCCGTACGTCACCTACTTCCATTCTTCGAAGTACATGGCCGACATCGCCAACGGTGACATCTGCGTCGCCGTCGGTTACTCCGGCAGCTTCGCCCAGGCCGCCAACCGCGCCAAGGAAGCCAAGAACGGCGTGATCGTCGACATGCGCCTGCCGAAAGAAGGCGCGCCGATCTGGTTCGACATGCTCTCGATCCCCAAAGGCGCGAAGAACCCGGAAGACGCCTACACCTTCATCAACTACTTGCTGCAGCCGCAGGTGATCGCGCCGGTCAGCGACTTCGTCGGCTACCCGAACCCGAACAAGGACGCCACGGAAATGGTCGACCCGGCAATCCGCAACAACCCGAACCTGTACCCGACCGAAACGGCGATGAGCACGCTGTACACCCTGCAACCGCTGCCCCGCGATGCCGAACGGGCGCGGACCCGGGCCTGGACCAAGATCAAGTCCGGGACCTGATTTCCAGCCAGCCGTTTTGAGACCCGCACCGTTGCGGGTCTTTTTTTGCCTGCAGTATTTATCTACCACCAGACGCCTGTAGCGACCCGATAACGTCACCTGATCCAGCGCTGCGATCAACAGCCGCACGCACGTTCAATCAGGAGACAACCATGCCCGAAACCACCGCCAAAAAAGCAGAAGGGATACTGACCGAACTGGTCACCGGCCCATCAATCAGCGAAGTCGCTGCGACTTTTCTGACGCCTGCGCTTACTACGCTGTACCCGAATCTGAAGATTGATCCTTCGCTCGCCACAGTCGTCACGCCGACCTGGGTCATTGCTGAAGATCGTGTCCTTTGCGACAACCCCTTATATGAGTCCCTCACCGATGTGCTGGTGCGCCTCGGACTTTCGGGATCGACCGTGACTTACATCGACGGCGAACACTTTCTGACCCTGCAACCCGGTGTAGAACCGGCGGTTCAACTCGCGGTGAAAATCGATGCGATCGGATGCCTGCTCAATACGCTTGCACCGTTGCTGTTCGGGGCCTGGCAACAACAGCAGCTTGAATACTGGAACCAGCAAACAAGCCCGTCGACGCCGCGCTGGCATCAGCTCTCACGAACACTGCAAAACATTTGGAATGTCGACGCATCAACGGACTGGAGCGAAGACGAAAAAGCCATAGCCCAAGCGGTGTTCAATCACCCGGACCGCGCAACACGGCTCGCTCAGGACAAGTACCTGACCAAAGCTTGTCTGATCGACATCGACCACGTGGAAGAGGCGGCGAATGAACATTCGCTGATTCTGGACACCGCTGTGCTCGTGGGTACGACGGGTACTCGTACCTTTGTACTCACGCACTCCATTGCCGAAGGGTTCAGGCGTTTTGATTCTATCGAGGCATTGGGTGACACCCTGCTTGCCCAGCAGAATTTGCAGTGGCGTCTGTATGAGCCCGACGGCGATTTCTTCCGTTATCAGGCCTGCGCGTTGATTGCGCTTGAAGTCGATGCCATCGGCGCATTGGACACATTTCAAGGCACGTCCCGGCCGGGTCATTCACCACATCCCAACTCTCCAGCAAAAAACCTCGCTGACCTCGACGCTCTGCCTGCGTACCGCTTCAGCAAGGTTCAGGGATTGTTGCCGGAATGGCTCAGATACGCTGCACCGGCGGACCTCACCCGGTACAGCCGGCATTTGATGGACATTGCCCGACTGCGTGAACAGGACGCCGGTAAAACCTTCCTGGACGATATTCCGGCACTGCCGGATTTTGCCGTGCAACGTCTGCGCGAGCAGATGATCAAAGACCATCCGACGGCCGCGACCCTGAATCTTGAAGACGTCGAAATCAGCATCACCAGCGTTGTCGTTCTTGGGACTTTCGTGGTGCCCGGCAGAACACAGACCCTCACGTTATCGCTGGTGGAGCTTGCACTGCAAAGCCTGATTGCCATGCCCTTGGGCAACAAGTCGGTGCACTACAAAAATGGCGAGGCCACACCGTCGTGGATGACGGCCGCGTACCTGGATAAGCTCGTGACGCAGGTGGACATTGGCGCCACTTACCCCGCGCTGATCAAGCGCAAACTGCTCACGAATCCGCAGGAAACATCGCGAAGGCAAAGACTCTATAGCCGACATCTGCGCCTTCAATTGCCGCTGCAGGCGCTGCAATTCAAGATCCGCGGCCAGGCCGGATTTGACGAGCGCGGGTATCGGTATGTCGTCGCGGCCATGCAGGTAAACCCGGTGGACCGCTTCGTCGACGGGCTGGAAATCATTATTCGCCCACTGGCGTTCATTACTGGGGATCGCACCGACAGCAAGGCCGATGAAGTCGCCAACATGTTTGTGATCGGGCCGCGACTCACCACACAGGGGCCTTGCGTGCTCTATCGGCCGCTACTCGACCACCCGCTAACGCAATTTCCGGGCGAGACGAATCTGCTGTATGCGATCAAGCACAACAAAGACCTTCGCCAGTCGATCCTGGCCTGGCTGCCGGACAGTGTGCGCTTCGACTACTCCCAGTACGTCTTCCCCGGCGAGCTGCCTTCGGTCTGGACCCTGACGCAATTACTGGTCGAGCCCTCCTCGGTTCTGGGCAAGATGGGAAGCGTGACGTTCAGCACGAAGGCGCTTGATGGAGAACCTGACGCAGCCTTGTTCAAAGCGAACGCCAACGCGATGGTGACGTTGGCTGACCGTCAATCGGTCTCCAATGCCGAAGCCCGATGGGCAACGCTCAAGCGAGGCGCGTGGATGCTGTTCAATATCGCACTGCCCTTTCTTGGCCGCACGGCCGGTACGGCTGCCTGGATCTGGCAGATCATGGACGACCTGCAGGAAGCGACCGACGCGAACGAAAATGATGTTAGCCAAGGTGTCTGGTCCGCCATGACCGACTTGCTGCTGACGCTTGGCATGGTGCTCGCCCATCAGGCTGCCGCTCGCAACAAGCCCTCTATGCGACAACTCGAAAAAACCGAAGCCGCACACCCTGCACCGAAGCCGCTGCCCACCCCGAAGCTGACCGTGACGCGCCTGCCCGATTGGCACGCAAGTCAACTGCCGGCGTCGCATGAAACCTCTCTGCACTCCCTCGGCGCTTTGACGCCCAACAGTCTGGGCGCCGTGCTTGATGAACTGAGCATCCCAGAACCCGGCGGCCTGACGGCGCCGTCGCTCGACGCGGGTGCCCACCAACATCTCAGTGGACTTAACCGCAAGTGGTACGCGAAGGTCGGCCAACGCTGGGTCGAAGTCATGCTGAACGAAAACGACGATGTGCAGATCATCGACTCACGACAAACACCTGTGGCTAAAGGCCCGCTGCTGATTCATTCCGCGAAGGGAGAATGGTTCATAGACACACGGCTTCGACTACGCGGTGGCGGTCGTCGAAAAGCCCTTGAGCGCGCAAACCAGCAGCGCAAGGAGGAGTTGAAGGGACAACTCAAAGCGTTTGATAGCCGCAAGTCTGACTTGAAAGCGGAACTGGAAACGGTGGAAAAAGCCGCCACCGATGCCAATCATCAATCTCTGATCGAAACACTGGATTCACAGCTGACCACTTACGGCACCTACATCGAACAACTCAAGACTTTCAATTCCCTTGAACCCATCCCCAACTATCGCCCGGTCATGGTCAGTTGCCTGGAGCTCCAGCTGTCACTGACAGAGAAATGGTTCATTCGGCAAAATCGCGCGTTCGGCGAACGTATGCGCCAGTCCCTTGCGCTGCTGGATCAGAACAAGGTCGAAAGTACACAGACGCCACGCCAGATTCATCAGCTCACGAGCGACCTGACACAGGGTTTTATCGACAAGATCGAATCTGCCCGGGCTCGAATCGACGAATTGACACGACTGGGTAAAGAAGCCAGCGAAGTGGCCCGTGAATTTGCCGCGCAATTACCGAAGTTCAAGTTGCAGGATCTGAAATTATTCCAGATCAGCATGGCTCAGGAATTGTGCCTGAATGAAAGCGGCCCGACCGATATGGCGTCGGCTCGGCAGGCAATGGAACGGCTTGTCGAAGATGCAGGCCTCACCATCCAGTCTTCTCTGGACCTGGCTGAAGACGGCGAGATTCTCCCGCTGCCTGAACGAATCGGCGGCTTGAGTGATCTGGTGGAGCAATTTGCGAACCTCGACCAGCGAATTGCCGATCTGCCGGAGGAATTTCCCGATCAATTGCTCACCCCGCCACTGGAACTCATGCGCGAGCGAATCAAGTCATTCAACGAGCCCACCGTGACGCAACTCGCAAACCTGTTGCATGAACGCAGGATGCTTGAACCGACGCCGAGGCCGTCCCGACCTGCGCCGATTCCCAAGCGCATTATCAAGACGCGCTTCAAAGGAACGGTCGTTGGCAGCCCCCGCCAGCGAGCGGCCGGTGACGAAGTTGATTTATTCGACGTGACATCGCCACTGACCGGTAAGGTTATCGCGACGTTTCACGAAAAAACGCCCGGTAACTGGCTCGAACATGTACCGCAACAGACTCAGGCGCCGCTGCCCGTACGCCTCAAACTCGACACCTGTATGCAGGAGGGCCAATCGTTATTCGATCAACTGCAGCCATTTACCCGTCGAACCGAGTCACACGCCAATCAGGCCGGACGGATTCCTGTGGAAATCGAGGAGATGTTCAATCAACAGGCCCGTCGGATGACAGAAGCGGCCAATGCGATCGACAAGGCTCTGACCGACATGAACGCCACCGACGGAGGGCCGGTTTCGGCCGCCCTTTTGGCGAAGCAGCTCAATGAAGGAGCGACCGGGCTTTACGAAAAGGGTCGCCTCACCCGAATCAGCATGATCAAACGACAACCACCGACCGCCGCCCGTGTTGAATGGCTGCAACGCGAAGGTCTGGTGGACATCGTCAAGACCCCGGGTCGAAACCGGCTCAAAGGACATAGAAAGGACTTTCTCGAGGAATATGAAATTCATGAGCGTGGCACCGGATCAGGCAGTGGAATCGGGAAGGCTGGCGACGGTAGTGGCGCTTTACTTTGGTACGCGCACTTTCATTACCCCAAGCTCGAAACACCTGCCGAGAGCTATACCGCGGCCCATCTGAAAACCGCATCACAACGTATGTTGGGGGGCGGTTTTGATCTGAAAACAGCCACGTCCAGCAACGAACTGATCGCGATCTATCGCAGTGAGATCAGCCCCCAACTGGCCAAGGCGCTGTTCTTGCCGACGTCAAAGCCTTCTTCCTCTAAATCCTGAGCAGCACACCCGGCTGAGAAACGTGGGGGTTTTTCAAAGGCGCCAGGTCTTTTCCAGTCGTCTCAATGCAGCGCTGATGTCAGCTTCGGGCACCGCCGCGAAACCCAGAACCAACCCGGCGCGCTCGTCCGCCGGTTTTTGCGAATCGGGCAACCAATAGCTGCTGAGCGCATTGATCTCGACATCGACACTGGCGGCTTTTTCCACCAGTTCGCGCTCGCGGGCCTGAGAGTCGACAGCAACCGTCAAGTGCAGTCCTGCGGCGACACTCGGCAGGTTGCCAACTCCGGGAATGTTCTTGGGCCAACCGGCCAACAACGTGTTACGTCGGCTCAGCGCAGCACGGCGCATGCGGCGAATGTGTCGCTGAAAGTGCCCGGCAGCCATGAATTCGGCCATGACTGCTTGAGTGCTCACCTCGGAATGCCGAACATCGACCGCTCGACGTTGAGAAAAAGCGTTCACCAGTGCCGGTGGCAAGACCAGATAACCCAGACGCAACGCCGGAAAGGCAACCTTGCCGAAAGTCCCTACGTACAGCACGCGCCCCTGCCGATCGAGTGCCGCCAGCGGCGCCAGTGGCGCGCCGCTGTAACGGTATTCGCCGTCATAGTCGTCTTCGACGATCCAGCCCTGGGTGCGTTCGGCCCAGGCCAGCAACTCCAGGCGTCGCGCCAGACTCATCACCACCCCGGTCGGGTATTGATGCGACGGTGTGACATACGCCAATCGGCAATCGTTAAGCCCGTTCAATTCGGTGCAGTCGATACCCTCGCTGTCCACCGCCACCCCGTGCAATCGCGCACCGGCCACAGCGAACGCATGACCGGCCGCCCGATACCCCGGATTTTCAATGGCCACCCCATCGCCCGGCTCGACCAGCAGCTGTGCACAAAGGCTAATCCCCTGCTGTGCGCCACTGGTGATCACTATTTGCTCAGCCGTGCACTGCATCCCTCGCGAACTGCGCAAATACGCGGCAATGAGTCCGCGCAGACGCTCATCGCCCGCCGGATCGCCGTAGCACAACTGCTGCAAGTCCGGTTTGCGCCAGAAAGCCGCATTCAGCTTGGCCCAGACGTCGAACGGAAACAGATCAAACGCCGGAACACCCACCCGAAATGCGCGGGGGGGACCACTCGGAGGCAAGGCTAAATGGTTCTTTTCAACGCGCCCCAGCGCACCGCTGTGGATAACTTTGCTGGATGAAACCACAGGTAAATCCAGCCAATTTGTGGATAAGGCTGTGGGTAACCCTGTTGACAACCCTGTGGATACTTTTGTGGATAGTTTTTTTACCGGCAACGCTGCTTGAGGCAATTGCGCGACATACGTCCCATCACCGACACGCCCTTCAATAAAGCCCTCGGCGTAGAGTTGATCGTAGGCACGGACCACGCTGTTTCGGGAAATTGACAACGCCGCCGCCAGATCGCGACTGGCGGGTAATCGCGTACCGCTGGCCAGCCTTCCGTCGAGCACTCGTACGCGTAGCGCTTGATAGAGCTGACGACTCAATCCCTGACGACGATCAAGTTCGATACCCGCGGGGTTGAATGACAAGGACAGTGGCTCGCTGGTCATGGCAATGGACCTATGAAATTGGTCGTTAATGGCTCTTACAACAGACCAATAGCCTGCCTAGGATGCAAGCATTCGCCAAGGGAAATCTCCATGTACAACCCAAGCAGCTTTGCCATAGATGATTTGCATGAACTGCACCAGCAGATACTCGGCACCCGCCTCGCTGTGTTGGTCACACACGGGGAACAAGGCCTGCAAGCCAGCCATTTGCCGGTGCTGTTGAGTTCAGACCAGGGCCCGAATGGCACCCTTTACGGACACTTTGCCAAGGCCAATCCGCAATGGCGGGAATTGCAGAACGGCGCCGAAGCCCTGGTGATTTTCGCCGGTGCCGACGCTTACGTCAGCCCAGGGTTTTACCCGAGCAAAGCCGAGCACGGCAACGTGGTGCCGACCTGGAACTACGTCGCCGTACACGCTTACGGCACAGCCGAAGTGTTCACTGACTCCGATCGCTTGCGCCATCTGGTCAGCGCGCTGACTGATCGTCATGAAGCCGGTCGCGCCAGTCCATGGAAAGTCGCCGATGCCCCCGCCGACTACATTGATGGGATGCTCAAGGCCATCGTCGGTTTTGCCTTGCCGATCCAGCGCCTGGAAGGCAAGCGCAAGCTCAGCCAGAACCGCAGCTCAGCAGACATCGCCGGTGTGCGCGAGGGGCTTGCCGCCAGCCTTGATGTGCACGACCAGGCCCTCGCCCACTTGATGCGTTAAGGAACGAACATGAGTCAGATCGACATTCGCCCGGTCACCGCTGACGACCACGCCGCCTGGTTGCCTTTGTGGCAAGCGTACCTGCGCTTCTACAACACCGAACTGCCTGAGGCCGTCACCCAAAGCACCTGGCAGCGCCTGCTCAAGCCGAGCGAACCCACCCATGCCGCGCTGGCTTGGGCCGACGGCAAAGCGGTGGGCATGGTGCACTTCATCTACCATCGTTCGAACTGGAGCATCGAAAACGCCTGCTACCTGCAAGACTTGCTGGTAGTGCCGGAAACTCGCGGCACCGGCGTCGGCCGACAGCTGATCGAATTCGTCTACGCCACCGCCAAAGAAGGCGGTTGCTGCAAGGTCCACTGGCTGACCCACGAAACCAATGCCACTGCGATTCAGCTTTATGAGCGCATCGCCGAACGCCCCGGTTTCATCCAGTTTCGCAAAGCCATTTAAGGTTCGAGGAGAACAACATGTCGACTTCACTCGCTGACTGGAAAGGCGCCCCGGCACCGTCGGTTCAAGCCCTCGAAGGACGCTTCATCCGCCTGGAGAAACTTGACCCGGCGCGTCATGCCGATGGTTTGTGGAAGGCGCTGCAAGGCCCGGGTTGCGACCCGAAACTCTGGGACTATTTGCCTTACGGTCCTTTCTCGGAGCGCAGCGCGTTCAACGATTGGCTGAACAATCATGCAGCCAATAGCGACCCGTATTTCTTCAGCGTGATCGACCGGCCCAGCGGCGATGTGCAGGGCATCCTCAGTTTGATGTCGATTGTCCCTGCACAAGGTCGGATCGAAATTGGCCATGTCACGTTCGGTGCACCGATGCAGCGCTCGCCGAAAAGCACCGAGGCGATTTATCTGCTCGCCAAAGAATCGTTCGCCTTGGGTTACCGGCGCCTGGAGTGGAAGTGCAACAACGGCAACGACCGCTCCAAGTACGCAGCCGAACGACTGGGGTTCAGTTTTGAGGGCGTGTTTCGCCAGCACATGGTGGTCAAGGGTCAGAACCGGGATACGGCGTGGTACTCGATTCTGGATTCGGAATGGCCAGCGATCGGGGCGGGCTTTGAGCGCTGGTTGTCCGATGAGAACCAGACGGATTCGGGGCAGGTGAAGACCCTGGCGGAGTGCCGCGGGTAATTCTTTGGAGCTTGGGCGGGCGCCTTCTCGGGCAAGTCGGGCCAACCCTATAACCCGAAACTTGCGCTTGCCCGGTGAGGTTCAAGAGGGTATCTACATAGAGCCGAATCAGCTGAGATCACGTCGAATACGCACTACGCCCATCTTCAATCCAAACGGGCGGAACACTGCATTCAGCGATTTCAGCGTCTGATTGCCTTCTCCATGTTCGATATGCACCAGCGTGCGCACCGAAATTTTGCACATCTTGGCAAACTGGGTTTGGTGCAAACCGGTGACTTCCACTCGCAAGCGGCGGACTGCTTCACCAATTTCAAGAGTGCCTTGGGCCAGTGCCTCTTGAATGCTTTCTATGAGCAGAGTGCGCTCGGCAACGGTGATGCTCATTTCAGGCCCCACTCTTTCAAACGCTGCTCCAGATTTTTCAAAGCTATTCGAGGGTGATTCATTGTTGCTTTGGGCCGAAGTTGCATCGACTTTCGAAACCTTTTTCAGGGCTGTCGAAGCTTAAGACCATGGCATCGTGCCAATTCCCGGCGGTATAAATCTGTAAAGTCAGGTCGTACATGTCGTTATCACCTGCATTTAAATGCAGCTCTCAGAAGCTAGTGCGCATTATAACTGCAATATAGTGCATTCACTGTCACCAAGCACCGTATCCATACGCAATAAAATGCAGATAACCTAAAGCTTATATAGAAAATACGCAGAATAATGCAGATACGAACCCTCAACAGTATCGGCAGCAACACGTTGAGTCTTGGTTGAGCAGTCAGCGGCAGATGGATTTCCGAGTTTGCGATAGCCGACAGCGTCTCGATTTGTTGTAAGAAAAAGCGTTAGCCCGAAACGACAAAAAACAACTGACCTCAGGTGTTTGGCGATTTTCTACACAACCTTCTGACCACCCCCGCAAGCCCGCCGGAAGCAGCTGACATCGGCACCTATAGCCTCCCTCTTAGAGTTTGGCCTCATTTCAAAAGAGGCTGAATCCGATGTCCGATCAACATAAATACCGACCACAACACCTGGCGTTGGCCATTGCGCTTGCGTTGGGTTGCACTGAAATTTCGCTTGCTCAGCAAGTATCCATCGATGCCACCACTCCTTCAATTCAATCGCCGGAGCAGCTCATAGCGACGCTGGACGCATTTATAAATGATCCCGCCACCCCCAAGACCACCATCAACAAAGCAGCGGATGGTATTGATCGGATATTCGGTGATGGAGACGATCTGGTCATTGTGTCTGGCCGCGGAGTTCTTGCCGGAGTGATTGACGGTGGTGACGGTATCAACGTCCTGCAACTCGATACTGCGAGCGGTGGCACGTTAGGCGATAGTCGTCGTTTTGAAGGATTGGAGCTCAAACGAAGCACTTGGACCATGACCGGTTCTGGTGATTTCAATACCGGTGTCCGGATACGCCCAAAAGCAATGCTAATAAATAATGGGCATATCCAAGGTGGGGCGTTGACCCAAGGAACGCTTGTCAACAACGGAAAGATTGGCGGCAGCGCGACCGTGCAATCAGGAGGCACCCTGAACAACCCTGGAGCTATCGAAGGCGACGTCGTTATCCATGAAAAAGGCGCTTTTGCGGGCAACGGTTTAATCGGTTCCCTGAAGGTAAACGGAAAGCTTTCTGTCGACAGTTTGCACGGCGCACCGAAAGTTAAAGGTGACTTGAATCTCTCCAAAACTGCCGAGCTAACCTACGAGGTCAATGCCGACCGCAAAGGTGAAACGATATTAGTCGGTGGCACCGCCAACCTCGGCGGCGCCACACTGAACATCGTTGCAGCACCGGGTGACTACCCGTTAATCAGTGAAAACCACATCCTTTCTGCCAATAAAGTCGAAGGCGAATTTGGGGAAGTCCTCAACAACCTTGCCTTTTTAACGCCCAAACTCGACTACCAAGAAAAGAGAGTCGGCCTGATTCTCGTCCGTAACGATGTGGCGATCGAGAGTGTCGCAACCACGGATAACGGGAGGGAAGCCGCCCAAAGTATTGAAGAGCCGAAGGACACACCTCAAGCACAGACGCCACCTGACAATTCCTCCCCCATCGCTGAAGCCCTGAATCCAACTACAAGCTCCGACACATCCGTTCCCGTCTCCACGCCGACAACTACCGCTGAAAAACCCTCGACAGCCGCAACTCCACCCACCACTGACAAGCCCGTCACAGCCTCAACCGCACCTCCAGCTACCAATCCCGTCGCTACAGCGCCAAAGGCATCCAACCCCACAAACGCTGCTGTTGCAGCCCTGCTCAGCGCTGACAAACAAACGGCATCTGTTGCTATAGAACAGCTGGCCGGCAGCAACAACGCCAACCTTGCGAAGGCGACCCTGAACAGTGACAGCCCAGTCAACGCGACCATGCTCTCAGCCATGCGTCAGCTGGACAGCGCCAGTAACTACAGCAATTCCACCAAGCGCAATGCACCACGCCTGGCCGCCGGCAGCGAAGATAATGGTCGAGTCTGGCTTCAAGCACTGGGTCACGGTGGGACGCTGGATCGCGGCTACGACGCTCTGAAACACACAACCCAAGGCCTGGTACTGGGAGCGGACTGGGGCATCGATGAGGAATGGCGACTCGGGGTGATGAGCGGTAAATCCGAAACTCGTCTGGATAGCCGCGGATTCGACGGCAATCTCGACAGCTGGCACCTGGGCGCCTATGCCCTGCACCAGAACGGACCAATGTCCCTGCGCCTGGGCGCGACCTACAGCAATCACGACGGCAGCACTAAACGCCGGGTCGCCTTTAATGGTTTCAGCGACCGTCCCGAAGGCCGTTACGATGCCAACACCCAGCAGGCCTTTGCGGAGGTGGGTTACAACCTGGGTCGCGCCAACGTCAGCCTCGAACCGTTCGCCAGCCTGGGCTACCAACGCTATCAGCGCGACACCTACACGGAAAAAGGTGGCGCAGCAGCGCTGAAAGTTCACGGTCAAACCCGGAACAACATGAACAGCACATTTGGCCTGCGACTGGCGAAACTCAACACGCTGGATAACGGTATGCAACTGACGCCGCGATTCAGTGCCGGCTGGAAACATACTTACGGTGATGTCTACAGCGATACCCGCCAACGACTGGTAACGGGTGGGAAAAATTACACCGTTTCCGGTGCGCCGCTGGATCGTGACAGCTTGCTGGTCGATGCAGGCCTGGACCTTGGCTTGTCAGTAAAACATACGTTGGGCGTTGGCCTTAACGGTGAGATCGGCACCGACAGCCGCAATCATGGCGTAACCGGCCAATGGCGAATGAGCTTCTAACCTCCACAAATCCGGGGCGAAAAAAAAGGGGAGCACATGCCCCCCCGAGGTTTAAAGCGGTGGATCGAGGCTGTTAACTCAGCCTTCGATCTCGATCAGGATTTCGCCCGGGTTCACCCGGTCGCCCTTGGCCACGTGGATGGCGGTGA
Organism: Pseudomonas sp. MDT1-17; assembly: GCF_054898105.1. Taxonomy (NCBI): domain Bacteria; kingdom Pseudomonadati; phylum Pseudomonadota; class Gammaproteobacteria; order Pseudomonadales; family Pseudomonadaceae; genus Pseudomonas; species Pseudomonas sp. MDT1-17. The sequence continues at coordinate 306,752 of NZ_JBUBVM010000001.1, forward strand.
CTTTGCCGGCGATGGCCGATTGGACTTCAGTTTCCATCTTCATCGCTTCGGTGATCAGCACGGCCTGGCCGGCTTTCACGGTGTCGCCTTCCTTGACCAGCACGTCGACGATGTTGCCCGGCATGGCGGTGCTGACGTGGCCCGGTGCAGTGGCTTGCTTGCGCTTGCTGCTGCCGCCGCTGACGAATTCGTTGAGCGGTTCGAACACCACTTCTTCCGGCATGCCGTCGATAGACAGGTAGAAGTGACGCTTGCCTTCAGCCTTGACGCCGACACCCGTGATGTCGACGCGGTAGGTTTCGCCGTGGACGTCAATGACGAACTCGGTCGGCACGCCTTCGCCACCGGCCGAGGTCACGCCTCCGGCTTCAGGAATCGGTAGCAGCACTTCTGGGGCCAGAGTGCCGGCGGCGCGCTCTTCGAGGAACTTGCGACCGATGTCCGGGAACATGGCGTAGGTCAGCACGTCTTCTTCAGACTTGGCCACGGTGCCGATTTCGGCACGCAGTTTGGTCATTTCCGGCTTGAGCAAGTCGGCCGGGCGCACGTCGATCACTTCTTCGCTGCCGATGGCCTGGCGACGCAGTTTTTCGTTCACAGTGCCCGGCGCCTTGCCGTAGCCGCCCTGCAGGTAAAGCTTCACTTCGTTGGTGATGGTCTTGTAGCGCTCACCGGCCAGTACGTTGAAGAACGCCTGGGTGCCGACGATCTGCGAGGTCGGGGTCACCAGAGGAGGGAAGCCGAGGTCTTCACGAACGCGCGGGATTTCGGCCATCACTTCGGCCATGCGGTTCAGAGCGCCCTGCTCTTTCAACTGGTTGGCCAGGTTGGAAATCATCCCGCCCGGGACCTGGTTGACTTGAACGCGGGTATCGACGGCGGTGAACTCGCTTTCGAACTGGTGGTACTTCTTGCGCACGGCGTAGAAGTACAAGCCAATCTCTTGCAGCAGTTCCAGGTTCAGGCCGGTGTCGAACTCGCTGCCTTTAAGGGCGGCAACCATCGACTCAGTGCCTGGGTGACTGGTGCCTGAAGCGAAGCTGGAGATCGCGGTGTCGATGTGATCGGCGCCGTTCTCGATGGCCTTGAGTTGGCACATCGTTGCCATGCCAGCGGTATCGTGCGAGTGAATGAACACTGGCAGCGACTGCTCGCTTTTCAGAGCCTTGACCAATTCGCCCGTGGCATACGGGGTCAGCAGGCCGGCCATGTCCTTGATCGCCACAGAGTCGCAACCCATGGCTTCCATTTGTTTGGCTTGGGCCACGAACGCGTCGATGGTGTGCACCGGGCTGGTGGTGTAGGCGATGGTGCCTTGGGCGTGTTTGCCGGCCGCTTTTACTGCTTCGATAGCGACGCGCAGGTTACGTACGTCGTTCATGGCGTCGAAGATGCGGAACACGTCGATGCCGTTGACCGCCGCCTTGGCGACGAAAGCTCTGACCACGTCGTCGCTGTAGTGGCGGTAGCCCAGCAGGTTCTGGCCACGCAGGAGCATCTGCAGGCGAGTGTTAGGCAACGCGGCGCGCAGTTGGCGCAGGCGCTCCCACGGGTCTTCTTTGAGGAAGCGGACGCAGGCGTCGAAGGTCGCGCCGCCCCAGCATTCCAGCGACCAGTAGCCGACTTTGTCGAGCTTGTCGCAGATCGGCAGCATGTCTTCGGTGCGCATGCGGGTGGCAAGCAGCGATTGGTGGGCGTCGCGCAGGATTGTGTCGGTAACGTGGATACGCTTTGTAGGTAAAGAGTTAGTCATTGGAATATTCCTCACAGGCCTGCGTGGGCGGCGATGGCGGCGGCGATGGCCAGGGCCAGCTCTTCGGGTTTGCGCTTGATCGAGTAGTTGGTCAGCTCAGGGTGGCTTTCAACGAAGCTGGTGTTGAACTGGCCGCTACGGAATTCCGGGTTACGCAGGATTTCCTGGTAATACGCGGCGGTGGTCTTGACCCCTTGCAGACGCATGTCGTCCAGGGCGCGCAAGCCACGGTCCATCGCCTCTTCCCAGGTCAACGCCCATACCACCAGTTTCAGGCACATGGAGTCGTAGTACGGCGGAATGGTGTAGCCGGTGTAGATCGCCGTGTCGGTGCGCACGCCGGGGCCGCCGGGCGCGTAATAACGGGTGATCTTGCCGAAGCTCGGCAGGAAGTTGTTTTTCGGGTCTTCGGCGTTGATCCGGAATTGCAGCGCGAAACCGCGGTGCTGGATGTCTTCCTGTTTCACCGAAAGCGGCAGGCCGGACGCGATGCGAATCTGCTCGCGAACGATGTCGATGCCGGTGATTTCTTCGGTGATGGTGTGTTCCACCTGCACCCGGGTGTTCATCTCCATGAAGTAAACCTCGCCCTCGGCGAGCAGGAACTCCACGGTGCCGGCGTTCTCGTAACCCACAGCCTTGGCCGCACGCACCGACAAGTCGCCGATGTAGGCGCGTTGTTCCGGGGTCAGTTGCGGGCTCGGGGCAATTTCGATGAGCTTCTGGTTGCGGCGCTGGATCGAGCAGTCGCGCTCGAACAGGTGCACCACGTTGCCAAAGCTGTCGCCGAGGATCTGCGCTTCGATGTGTTTCGGATTAACGATGCATTTTTCCAGGAACACTTCCGCGGAACCGAAGGCCTTGGTGGCTTCGGAGATCACGCGGGGGAAAGCCTGTTCGAGTTCTTCGCGGCTGTCGCAGCGGCGGATACCACGACCACCACCACCGGAGGTGGCCTTGAGCATCACCGGATAGCCGATACGGTCGCCTTCGACCAAGGCTTCGGCGATGTCCGCGACGTTACCTTCGGTGCCCGGCGTGACCGGCACGCCCGCCTTGATCATGCTGCGACGTGCTTCAGTCTTGTCGCCCATGCGGCGAATCACTTCAGCCGATGGACCGATGAATTTGATGCCGCGCTCGGCGCAGATGTCGGCCAGTTCAGCGTTTTCCGAGAGGAATCCGTAGCCGGGATGCAACGCATCACAACCGGTTTCGACAGCCAGGTTCACCAGCTTGCGCGCATTCAAGTAACCGGCCAGTGGCTCGGCACCGATGCTGTGGGCCTCGTCCGCACGCTTCACATGCAAGGCATGGCGGTCGGCGTCGGAATAGATCGCGACCGAGCGAATGCCCATCTCGGCGCAGGCACGCACGATTCGTACGGCAATCTCACCACGGTTGGCGATCAGGATCTTTTTTATCACTTGGAGGTTCCCTTGAGCCGGTGGTACCCACGACCTGGTAGCCCAGGTCGACGCGTGACCAAATGTTTCGATTCAGTCGCAGCCCCACACTAGCCCCCGCAAGGGATTAACAAAAATGAATAATTATTGGGTCAGGCATAAGTAAAGACTTATAGTTGAAGCATCAGCCTGCGGTGAGAGCGCCTATAAAATGCGTAAGTCCTTGATGCGTATGACATTGCGTCAATTACAGATCTTCAATGAAGTCTGTGATTTGAGGTCTTACAGCCGCGCGGCCGACGAAATGTCGCTCACTCAACCTGCCGTGAGCCTGCAGATTCGTCAACTTGAGGAGCTGATTGGTCAACCTTTGTTCGACTACGTCGGTAAAAAGCTCTACATGACCGAGGCAGCTGAAGCCCTTCAGCGCGCCAGCCGGGATATTTTCGGACGCCTGGAAAACCTCGACATGCAGCTTTCGGACATGCAGGGATCGCTGCAAGGTCAGCTGAAACTGGCGGTCGAATCCAGCGCCAAGTATTTCGTGCCGCATCTGTTTGCCGCGTTCAAACGCCAGCATCCGGAAGTGAACCTGCACCTGACGGTGGTTAACCGCGGACAAGTGATTCGACGCCTTTCGGACAACCGCGATGATTTGGTGATCATGTCGATGGTGCCGCAAGACATGGGGCTGGAGTTTCTGCCGTTTCTCAACAATCCAATCGTGGCCGTGGCGCCGCCGGATCATCCACTGTCCCATATGGGGCCGCTGCGCTTGCAGGATCTTGAGCCCTACACGCTGCTACTGCGCGAACCGGGCTCCGGTACGCGGCTGGCGTGCGAGGAGTATTTCAAGGAAAAGCGCGTGCACTTCACGCAGACCCAAGAGGTGGCATCGGCCGAAGCCCAGCGTGAATGCGTACTGGCAGGACTGGGCTTGGCGCTATTGACGCGCCACGCCCTGAACCTTGAGTTGGCGACCGGCGCACTCATCGAGCTGCCGATCGAAGAACTGCCGCTGTACCGCAGCTGGTGCCTGGTGCAGGCCAAAGCGAAACGGCTGTCACCGGTGGCGCACGCGTTCCTTGCGTTTATTCGCAGCGAGCGGGTGCAGATCAGCGCGCTGGTTGAACGTTTCGACGGGACGTTACCGGTGCGGCCTGCCAGTAGTTGAGTTCCAGATCGTTAGGAAAATCGCCGATCTCGGCCAGAAGCTGGCGGCGCTCGCAGCGATCTTCGATAGCGCGGCGAAATTCCATGCGGCGCTGGTCTTCCTGCTGACGACGGGTTCTGACGGCGCTGTTGCGTTCTTCGTAGGGCTGGGCCATTTCGAGTCTCCCAAGGCGATTACGGGAGTTACAGGATGGGCATTGGGGATGACGGTTTGGCGGCGGGTGGGTTACAGGGAGATGAATGTTGCCGTATTCGAGGACGCCATCGCGAGCAGGCTCGCTCCCACATTAAATCGCGGTCAAGTGTGGGAGCGAGCCTGCTCGCGATTAAGGTCGGAACGACCTTACGACGACGTCAGTCGTCCAGCGCTTTTACCGATTTAGGCGACAGCCGCAAGCTGCGAAGGCTGCGCTTGACGCTCTTGAGGTGATTGACCAGGCTCGGCCCGCGCGCCATGGCCACGCCCATGGCCAGCACATCGATCACCACCAGGTGAGCGATGCGCGAGGTCAGCGGCGTATAGATCTCGGTGTCTTCGTGCACATCGATCGCCAGGTTGACGGTCGACAGCTCAGCCAACGGCGTCTGGCTCGGGCACAAGGTGATCAGCGAAGCGCCGCTTTCGCGCACCAGATTGGCAGTGATCAACAGGTCTTTGGAACGCCCGGACTGGGAAATACAGATCGCCACGTCGGTCGGTTTCAACGTGACCGCCGACATCGCCTGCATGTGCGGGTCGGAATACGCCGCCGCAGTCAGCAACAAACGGAAGAACTTGTGCTGGGCATCGGCCGCCACTGCACCCGAAGCACCAAAGCCATAAAACTCGACCCGCTGGGCCTGAGACATGAGCGACACAGCCCGCTGCAACTCCACCGGATCGAGCTTCTCGCGAACCTCCATCAACGTGTGCAGCGTGGTGTCGAAAATTTTCAGGCTGTAGTCAGCAACCGAATCGTCTTCATGGATCGCGAACTGGCCGAAGCTCGCGCCGGCAGCAAGACTCTGCGCCAGCTTTAGCTTCAAATCCTGGAAACCGGAACAACCGATAGCGCGGCAAAATCGCACGATGGTCGGTTCGCTGATGCCAACGTTGTGGGCCAGATCGGCCATCGAGCTGTGCATCACCGCCGCAGGATCAAGCAGCACGTGGTCGGCGACCTTGAGCTCCGACTTGCGTAAGAGGTGGCGTGACTGGGCGATGTGTTGCAGCAGATTCAAAGGGCTGGACTCTTTGTTATTGGCAGGTGCCGGGGATGTAGCGCGCTTGTAGTTATACTACAAGAATCGGCTTTTTGCCTGCTCAATGCGTAACTCAATGTCCCCATTTCACGCCACATGCGCTCCATGTAGCCCCTACAAGGGTTTCGCGTCCGCACGCAACAGCTCGGCCAGGCCATCGGCCTCGACCGGACGACTGATCAAATAGCCTTGCACTTCATCGCAGTGCTCGGTTTTTAAGAACTCAAGCTGCTCCGGCCGCTCCACCCCTTCAGCCACTACTTTCAACGACAAGCCGTGCGCCATGGCAATGATCGCCCGGGTAATCGCCGCATCCTCGCTGCCCTCCCCCAGACCGCGGATAAATGCCTGATCGATCTTCACGTAATCCACCGGGATGCGCTTGAGGTAACTCAGGGACGAATACCCGGTGCCGAAGTCATCTATCGCCAACTTAACCCCCAAATCACGCAATTGCTGGAAGGTCGCGATGATGTGCTCGACGCTGTCGAGCAACTGACTTTCGGTGAGCTCCAACTCAAGGTAGTGCGGCGCCAGGCCGGTTTCTTCCAACACCTGGCGGACAAGGCTGACCAGCTTGCCCTGACGCAACTGATGCACCGACAGATTGACCGACACCCGAATCGGCGCGAGCCCCTGACGCTGCCACTCACAGGCTTGCCAGCAGGCCTGACGCAACACGAACTCGCCGATCGGGCTGATCAACCCGGTCTCCTCGGCCAGGCCGATGAAGTCCCCCGGCGGCACGCGCCCCATGGTCGGGTGATCCCAGCGCACCAGCGCCTCGGCGGCATTCAGCCGCCCCGTGGCGAGGCACAGCTTCGGCTGGTAAAACACCTTCAACTGCTTCTCTTCGATGGCTTTACGCAGCTGATTTTCCAGCTGCAAGCGCTCCAACGTACTGGCTTGCAGGCTGTCGGTGTAGAACTGGAAGTTATTTCCGCCAAGGTGCTTGGCGTGCTCCATTGCCATATTCGACTGACTGACCAGCGCGGAAATTTCACGCGCGTTGTCCGGCAACATGCTGATGCCCATGGACGCGCTAATCACCAGTTCATGGCCATCGACAGTGATCGGCAAACGCAGCTTGGTCGACAGTCGGGTCGCCACCCGCGCCAGACTCGACAGGTTGCCGTAGGCATTGAACAACACGCCAAACTCATCGCCGGATAAGCGGGCAATGGTGTCCGCCTCAGGCAACGCATTGATCATCCGCCGGGCCATTTTCTGCAAGAGCTGGTCGGCGATTTCATGGCCAAGGCTGTCGTTGAGCAGCTTGAAACGATCCAGATTGATATGCAGCAACGCCAGATTGCGGTGGCCGCCCTGGCGCACTCGCTGATGGGCCTCGCTTAGCCGTTCGCGGAACAGTGAACGGTTAGCCAGCCCCGTCAATTCGTCGTAATGAGTCAGGTAGCGCATGCGCTCTTCGGATTCGCGGCGCGCCGATAAATCGGCGAAGAAGCCCACGATATGGCTCACATTTCCCCGAGCATCGCGCACAGCATTGAGTTGCAACCATTGCGGATACACCTCGCCATTCTTGCGGGTTTCTACCAGCTCGCCCTGCCAACTGCCGTACCGCTCCAGCGCCTGATGAATCACCGTGTAGTGCCGGCGGGCATCGCGACTGCATGGCAACTCGACCACGTTGCGTCCGATCATGTCTTCAATGTCGTAGCCGGTCACTCGGCTGAAGGCCTGATTGACCGCAATCAGCGCGTAATTCGGATCAAAAATCACAATTCCTTCACTGGCGGCCTCGAACACTGTCGCGGCCAATTGCCGCTGCTCTTCCAGACTTTTGCTGACGCTGATGTCGCGACGGGTGCCGACCATGCGCGTCACTCGACCATTTTCGCCGCGCTCAACGGCTCGGCCACGGTCCTCGATCCAGACCCAATGGCCATCGCCGTGGCGCACGCGGTACTCGATTTGGTAATCCTCGCTGCGTCCCTTCAAATGCTCGACCAGCGCGCGCTTCAGTGACGGCAAGTCATCGGGGTGCAGTCGCGGCTTGAGGTGGCGGAGCATCGCCGTCACGAGTTCCGGCTCCAGGCCGAACAGCTCTTGAAGGTGGGTGTGATGGACCTCGTCGGTTTGCAGGTTCCAGTCCCACAAGCCCAACTCACTGGCCTTCAACGCCAGCGCCAGACGCGCCTCACTCTTGCTCAGGGCCTGGTTGGCGGCGTCCAGCTCCAGGCTGCGCTGGGCGACGCGGCTTTCCAGCTCGACCTGAATTTGCCGCAGTTCGTCTTCGGCACGACGGCGTTGGTCGATTTCCTTGGCCAATTTGTTATTAAGCTGGCCACTGCAACTTTGGGCCTGCTGCAAATGCTCGATCAATGCCTGATTCTGGAAGCGTCGCAACAGCCCGCTATCGATGAGCCGATTGACCTGCCAGGCGACCACACTCAGCGCGCCCAGTAAAATCAGCCCGAACCAGCCCCATCCCTGACCTTGTTCATCGCCGCCCCAGAACAGATAGCCGATGGCCGGCAACAAACAGGGCAAGGTAAAGGAAAGGAACGCCGGCAGGCTGACCGCGTAGGCAACACTGGCCGAAAGGGCCGCTGCGCCGATCAGGCCGAACACCCAGGCTTGCTGCATGAAATTGTCAGCAGGTACCAGGGCAATGCCGGCACCGGCCAGGGTCAGGCCGGTCATGGCCGAACCCAGCAAAAACATGCGGCGCCAGATCGGATGGGCCTGACGGTTGGGTATCGCCGAATCGAAGGCCGCGACTTGAATCACCCGCAACGCCACCAGCGACAACAGCCACACCAGCCAGACGCTGACCAGGAAGTAGCGCTGCGGACTCCAAAGCAAGCCAGCGCAGACCAGACCATTGATCAACATGAATAACGTGGGCAGCAACGAGCCCTGATAAAGCAGACGCGTGCGTTCGACCGCCATTTCCATGGCGTACTGTTTGCGGATAACCCGGGGCTCCACAACGGGGCCCGACAGGTCGGTGCTGAGGGTCATAGGCAATGTTCTTGTTCTTATAATGATGAGCATGAGCCCGAAACGTCGACGGAGCATACACAAGCAACTGCCCGGACCAAACTGCCCCAGATCATAAAATCGACAAAAACTGCCCCCCTTCTTAGCCGCGGAAAAGGCTTGGAGCGAGCCCCGCCAACGCCTGCAGCCAATGACCGACCGGTCGTCATCCGTGCTTCTTTCATCGGCTAATGTAAAGCTCGGTTTGCCCGGTGTGACCGCGCACCCTAGAATGCCCCGATGCGCGATGATCTCTCCCTTCTGCTGAACTCCCTCAACGATGCCCAACGCCAGGCCGTAGCTGCCTCCGTGGGTCGTCAGTTGGTCCTGGCCGGTGCTGGTTCCGGTAAAACCCGAGTGCTGGTGCACCGTATCGCCTGGTTGATCCAGGTCGAAAACGCCTCGCCCCACTCGATCCTGTCGGTGACCTTCACCAATAAGGCCGCTGCCGAGATGCGTCATCGCATCGAGCAGCTGATGGGTATCAACCCGGCCGGCATGTGGGTCGGTACCTTCCACGGCTTGGCGCACCGCTTGTTGCGTGCGCACTGGCAGGAAGCCGGCCTGAGCCAGACTTTCCAGATTCTCGACAGCGACGACCAGCAACGGCTGGTCAAGCGGGTGATCCGCGAGCTGGGCCTGGACGAGCAACGCTGGCCGGTCCGGCAGGCCCAGTGGTTCATCAACGGGCAAAAAGACGAAGGTCTGCGTCCACAGCACATTCAAGCCAGCGGCGACCTGTTCCTGGCGACCATGCGCAGCATTTATGAAGCCTATGAGGCCGCGTGCCTGCGCGCCGGCGTGATCGACTTTTCCGAACTGCTGCTGCGCGCCCTCGATCTGTGGCGTGATCACCCGGGTCTGCTGGCGCACTATCAAAAGCGCTTCCGGCACATTCTGGTGGACGAGTTCCAGGACACCAACGCCGTGCAGTACGCCTGGTTGCGTTTGCTGGCCAAGGGCGGCGACAGCCTGATGGTGGTCGGCGACGACGACCAGTCGATTTACGGCTGGCGTGGCGCAAAAATCGAGAACATCTATCAGTACTCCGACGACTTCCCGGATGCCGAGACCATTCGTCTGGAGCAGAACTACCGCTCCACCGCTGGCATCCTCAAGGCCGCCAACGCCCTGATCGCCAACAACACCGGACGCATGGGCAAAGAGCTGTGGACCGACGGCGGCGAAGGCGAAGCGATCAACCTGTACGCCGCATTCAACGAGCACGACGAAGCACGCTACGTGGTAGAAACCATCGAAAGTGCGCTGAAAACAGGCTTGGCCCGCAGCGATATCGCGATTTTGTACCGCTCCAACGCCCAATCGCGCGTTTTGGAAGAAGCTTTGCTGCGCGAGCGCATTCCGTACCGCATCTATGGCGGTCAGCGCTTCTTCGAGCGGGCAGAAATCAAGAACGCTATGGCTTACCTGCGTTTGCTCGAAGGTCGTGGCAACGATGCGGCGCTGGAGCGGGTGATCAACGTTCCGGCCCGTGGCATTGGCGAAAAAACCGTTGAAGCGATTCGCGACCATGCCCGTCACAGCGATGTGTCGATGTGGGAAGCCATGCGCCTGCTGGTCGCCAATAAAGGCCTGACCGGTCGTGCAGCTGGCGCGCTCGGGGCGTTTATCGAGCTGATCGAGAACCTCGCCGCCAAGTGCATGGACATGCCGCTGCACCTGATGACCCAGACCGTCATCGAGCAATCCGGGCTGATTGCCTATCACGAAGCGGAAAAAGGCGAGAAAGGCCAGGCCCGGGTAGAAAACCTTGAGGAACTGGTCAGCGCCGCACGCAACTTCGAAAATGCTGAAGAAGACGAAGATCTGACGCCATTGGCGGCGTTCCTCGGACATGCGTCGCTGGAGGCCGGGGATACTCAGGCCGACGAGCACGAAGACAGCATTCAGTTAATGACCTTGCACAGCGCCAAGGGCCTGGAATTCCCTTACGTGTTCCTGGTGGGCATGGAAGAAGGCCTGTTCCCGCACAAGATGAGCCTCGAAGAACCTGGCCGCCTTGAAGAGGAACGCCGTCTGGCCTACGTCGGCATCACCCGGGCCATGCAGAACCTGGTGATGACCTATGCTGAAACCCGACGCCTGTATGGAAGCGAGACCTACAACAAGGTGTCGCGTTTCGTACGTGAAGTACCGAAAGGTCTGATCCAGGAAGTGCGGCTGTCCAACAGCGTCAGCCGTCCGTTCGGCGGCGGCCAGCAACAGAGCTCCAGCAGCCTGTTTGGCGGTAGCGAGATCCCGGATACCGGATTCAGCCTCGGCCAAGCGGTACGGCATTCGGTGTTCGGTGATGGCGTGATCCTGAACTTCGAAGGTGCCGGTGCACAGGCTCGGGTGCAGGTGAACTTCGGTGAAGGCAGCAAGTGGCTGATGCTGGGTTATGCGAAGCTGGAAGCGATCTAAAGCCCACAGAGGTCCAATGTGGGAGCAAGCCCGCTCCCACAGGATTTCATTCCTACCGAACTAAATCCCGAATCCTACAGACCAAAGTTAACAGGCCTTATTGCGCTGACTGAAGCTGAACGGAACCTGTCAGGCAAAAGCCCGAAACACTCTGCCGCTAGCCAGTAACACTTCAGCTGTGCAACATGGCGCGCGTGCCTTCCACAAATGGGAATTCCCTTTATGAAACGTTTTCTTAGCATCGCCATGGCGTTGTGCATTGGCCTGACGATGAGCCTCGACGCCAATGCCGCCAAGCGCTTTGGTGGCGGCAAGAGCTCCGGCGCTGCGCCGACTCACCAGACCAGCCAAATGGCTCCCTCTTCTGCCGCAGGTGGCGCTGCTGCTACTGCCGGCGCGGCCGGTGCCGCTGGCGCTGCCGCCAAGGCCGGCGGTGCTTCTCGCTGGCTCGGCCCTCTGGCCGGTATCGCGGCCGGTGGCCTGCTGGCCTCCATGTTCATGGGCGACGGCTTCCAGGGCATGCAGATCTTCGACATCCTGATCATGGCCGTCATCGCCTTCCTGGTCTTCCGCTTCATCGCCGCTCGTCGTCGCAAGCAACAGGAGCATCTGTCTCCAGCTGGCGCGCCGATGCAGCGTGAAGTGTTCGAGCAGAAGCCAACAGCCATGGGTTCGATCTTCGGCGGCTCGGCTGCACCTGTTGCCGCTCGTCCGGTGATCAATGCTCCGGCCTGGTTCAATGAAAAGAATTTCATTGAAGCGGCCCGCAACCACTTCCAGTCCCTGCAACAGCATTGGGACGCCAATGAAATGGACAAGATCTCCGAGTTCGTGACCCCACAGCTCCTGGAGTTCCTCAAGCGCGAACGTGCCGACCTGGGCGACGGTTTCCAGGCCACCTACATTGATAACCTCAATGTACAACTGGACGGCGTGGATGATCGCGCCGACAAGACCATCGCCACCCTGACCTTCAGCGGTGTGTCGAAGACCTCGCGCTTTGACCAGGGCGAAGTGTTCAGCGAAAGCTGGAACATGGAACGTCCGCAGGGCGAGAACCAGCCTTGGCTGGTCGCCGGTATCCGCCAGAACGGCTGATCCTTCCTGCGTTAAGCATGCTGTAATGAAAACCCCAGCCTCGGCTGGGGTTTTCTATTTCGCGGTTGCATCTATAGCGAGCTACTGTATAAACCGCCCCAACTAAACCGCGCCATCAAGCAAGAGGATCCCGGACGTGGAAGAAATCATCGAACAACTGCGTGAAGCCAACGAACCGGTACCGGTCCCCTTGGAGTTGCCCGACGAAGATCAACTGGTGGAAATCGAAGAACAGTTGTTCATCGACATTCCGTTTGTCTTCAGAGAATTTTTGCTGACCGTCAGCGACGTCGTCTACGGCAGCCTGGAGCCGGTGACCGTTACCGACCCGCAATCCCACACCTACCTGCCGGACGTTGCCGCCAATGCCTGGGATGCGGGTGTTGATCGCAGCATGATTCCGATCTGCCAGGACGGTGACAACTACTACCTGGTCGAAGAAGACGGCACCGTGGTGCTGTGGTTGGCCGAAGAAGAGCTGGTTGCCGAAGAAACCTGGGAATCGGTATGGCACTGGGCGCGGGATGTCTGGCTGGAAAGTTGATCCACCTGACGCGCCGCGTGGTCAATGCCCGAACGAATCCTTGTGGTTGTCCGGAAAACAGATCGATCCGAGCGTGACGGCAGCCACCCGCCCGGCGTCCCGATAACTGTTGGTATGAAAAGCTGACGAGGCCCCCGCAGAGGTGCCGCCCTCCCGAAATTCTGCCTTGAACCGTGAGAACGCTATGGAACCCGGAAACGCACAACTGTCGATGACGGTATTGATGACCCCCGACATGGCCAACTTTTCTGGCAATGTCCACGGCGGTACCTTGCTCAAATACCTCGACGAAGTGGCGTACGCCTGCGCCAGCCGTTATGCCGGCCGCTACGTGGTGACCCTGTCGGTGGACCAGGTGATTTTCCGCGAGCCGATTCATGTCGGCGAACTGGTGACCTTTCTGGCCTCGGTCAATTACACCGGCAACACCTCCATGGAGGTGGGCATCAAGGTGGTGACCGAGAACATCCGTGAGCGCTCGGTGCGCCACACCAACAGCTGCTTCTTCACCATGGTCGCAGTGGATGACGACCGCAAACCGACTGCGGTCCCGCCACTGCAACCGCAGAACAGCGAAGACAAACGCCGCTTCATGCAGGCCCAGCAACGTCGGCAGATTCGTCAGGAACTGGAAAAGCGTTATCAGGAAATCAAGGACGACGCCTGAGCAGGTCAGGCGGACTGATGGTGTTCTTCAGATAGTCTTCGCGAGCAAGCCCGCTCCCACAGTTGATCTTTAGTGAACACATATTTTGTGTACGACAAAGATCCAGTGTGGGAGCGGGCTTGCTCGCGAATGGGGCCAACGCGGTTCAAAGGCTGATCGCCGTCGCCTCGAACCGCACCCGTGGATGAGCAATCCGGTCCTGAGCCCGTACCAATTCCAGCTCATAGCTGGCGCAGGCCTGGGTTTCCAACAGCACTTCATGCACCGCCGACGCTGCAAACTCGAAAGCCGCCACCAGGCTATCGCCCAACAGCACACGAGCCAGAAACAGCCCGGATGTCAGATCGCCAACGCCCACTGGCTGACGCGGAAATGCCAGCATGGGACGACGCAGATGCCAGCTGCCTTCGGCCGTCACCAGCAGCATCTCGAAAACATCCGCCGGCTTACCGGGATAGTCCAGATGCTTGACCAACACAGCCTTGGGACCGCGCGCCAACAGCGCTCGCGCCATGGCCAGGCAATCGAACAACGATTGCGGCCTGCGCCCCGAAAAGCTGTCCAGTTCCAGCTGGTTCGGGCACATGAAGTCCGCCACCGCAGCCGCTTCCTCCAGCAAGAAATCGCTGACTTCCGCGGGAACGCTGCAACCCTTCTCCGGATGGCCCATCACTGGGTCACACAGATACAGCGCCTTGGGATTCATCGACTTGATCCGCGCCACGCCCGTCAGGATCGCCCGGCCCTGGGCCGCACTGCCGAGATACCCGGACAACACGGCGTCGCAGTTGCCCAGCTCGCCAATCGCCGCGATGCCTTCGACCAGCTCGGGAATCTGATGCGGCGCCAGCACTTCACCGGCCCACTGGCCGTACTGGGTGTGGTTGGAGAACTGCACGGTATTGAGCGGCCAGACATTCACCCCGACCCGCTGCATCGGGAAAACCGCGGCGCTGTTGCCGGCGTGGCCGAACACCACGTGGGACTGGATGGCGAGCAGATGGGGCGTACGTTTCATGCGGTGAGTTTTCCGTAAACCGATTGAAATTCAAGCCGCGCAGTATGCGACTAAACACAGCCTGTACGACAGACCGGCGACGCAGTTAAGCTGACACTATCTTGTTGGAGCAACCAGTTAATGCTGACCCTTGGAAATATCTTCGTCCTGATGCTGCTTGCCACCGGTGGCGCGTGGTTGTGGCACAACCATGGCATGCGCGAGCGTGCGCTGGAGCGGGTCAATCAGCATTGCGCAAAACTCGGAATCGAGCTGCTCGACGGCAATGTGGCATTGAAAAAGATCGCATTCATCAAAGACGCCAACGACCGGCGGCGTCTCGCCCGTGTGTATAACTTCGAATTCACCGTAACCGGTGAAACCCGTCACAACGGCACCATCACCCAATTCGGTGCCCACACTGCACAGATTGAGCTGGCGCCCTACCCGATGCCGTTCGACGAAACGCCTGCGGTGGCCGATGTCGTGAAGCCGCGCGCTGAGGTGATCGAGCTGAGCCAGTGGCGGCAAGAACACACTAAATGGCGTCCTTGATTTAAGTCGGGCTCACTCGGCAGCCGGCTAGATCACTTTGCAACGAATCAACATCCTGCGGTTCACTGAAAATCAGCTCGATACGCGAGTCACGCCGCCATTCGCTGGGCTGCCAGTCCAGCACCGAGTTTTCCAGTGCATTCGCTGAAACCCAATCGTCGACGCTGTGGATAACCAGCTTCGCCCGCCGCCAGACAAGGCTTTCAAGCCACTGGCCAACGCGCGCCGCATCGAATGTCTGACTCGGATGCCACCGCCAGCCGACGCTCCAGCCGCCCTCCTGTTCCTGACTCAAGCAAATTGGCAGTGCGAGATCCGTCCAAATGGCCGGCATCTGTGCCAATCCTTTGGGCGCGATGAAGTTATCCACACCCGCCACAGCCTGAACCCAAAGCCCCGGTAATTCGCTCAACGGCAAGAGGGCTTGCTGTGTCCAATACAGAGGCCGAGAAGGCAGCTGCGCGGCGATTCGCTGGCGATCATGGACGTCGAGACCTTCCGCTTTGTTCAGCAACAACAAACCAGCGCTGCTCAACGCCTCCTGTTGCGCCTCGGGCAGTGGTTTGCCAGCGGCGAGTGCCTGGGCATCCAATACCAGCACACAAGGCTGAACTGCCAGCACGCCTTGCCACGGAGCCTCACTCAATTGCCTGAGCAACTGCGCCGGATGACCCAGCCCGGAAGGTTCGATGAATAACCGATCCGGGCGCGCCTTGCGCAGCAAACGCCCGAGACCGATCTGAAAAGGTGCACCGTTGACGCAACACAAACAGCCCCCGGCCACTTCACCCAGTGCGATACCATCGGCGTCCTGGGTCAGCAACGCAGCGTCGAGGCCGATCTGGCCGAACTCGTTGATCAGCACTGCCCAGCGCTCACCGACCGGCCGCTGCATCAGCAGATTCTTGATCAGGCTGGTCTTGCCGGCACCCAACGGGCCAGCAATGACGTGAGTGGGAATATTCTGCAACATGGTCGATGCTTTCTGAGGAGGTAGAGGATGCGGTTGATGGGCTTGTCGTTGCTCGTGGCGCTCACTTCAGGCGAAGTCCTGGCCCAGGCTTGCATGGTACATAGTACGGGTGCGCGACTCGACGTAAAGGTCTGCCAGCAGAACCGCAACATCCCGGAAAAGCTGTTCGCCGATGGTTTCTGCCAACCTAACCTTCCGGGACAGAAAGTCGAGGTGCAGTACGTCGATCAATGCCCCACCGGCGCATTCGGCGTGTGCAGCAACGCCCAAGTCGCCAATATGCCTTACCGGCAGGATATTCACTATTACGGCGTAGCCACGGATGCGGCGTATTTAAAGCCGTTTTGCGAAGCCCAGAGCCAGGGAACCTGGCTCAAGCCTTGAAGCGCTAGGCAAGCCAGTCGAGCGTCAGAATCAACCGCCGCTCACCGGACGCAAGCTGTGGCGAACGGTGGATTAGGCCGAAGCCTTCGTTGCCGTGCCATTTCTCCCCTTTGAGCAGCGCGACGTCGCCGCTGGCGATCTGCTCGATCAGCGGACCGTCCTGAGGCTCGGCCTCAGGCTTGCTCAATTGACGGCGATCCATCACGCCTTCTTTCAACCACTGGCTGCCAATCCCGGCATAGGTGGTAATCAACCGCACCGGCACATGATCGACGTGGAAACGCGGGCACATGGCCTTGTCCAGAACCCGCAGGCGCAGGCCGATACGCTTGGCGCCCAGCAAACAGGCGAAAGCACTGACCAGCCAGGAGACGTCGGCGACGAAACCCTCGTAACCTTCGAGGTCACTGAAACCTGAGGCCAATCCGTGAAGATTGGGTTCAGTGTCATCGCTGGGCAGGTCCAAAACCAGCGACTCGGCCAGCGGCTCGTTCAGGGACAGCAGCAAACTCCCGAAATCAAAGAGCTGTGCCGGCAGTTGGCGCTGCCAAACGGCGAGATTTACGCCGTCATCAAGTATTCGGGTTAGCGCTTGCGGCGTCTCACCTTGAACCTGATGAATGAACGGCCGCGCTGTCGGACGGGGTGCCAACATCAGGCTGCCGCCTCTTCACGCCACGGGCCAAATGGATCTGGCAGTAATCGCCAGCCCTCGACACCCAACGCCATTTCATCGTCGGTCAGCAGGCAATTGTCGAGTTCGGTGGTGAGTTGCGCGAAGTCGATGTTCTGACCGATGAACACCAGTTCCTGACGGCAATCGCCGGTGGCTGCGGTCCAGTTTTCCATGATCCCGGCTGTGCTTTCTTCGTCCTGCGGCCACTGAGGTTTCGGCACGAAACGCCACCAGCGTCCGGCGAAACCATGGCGCATCAAACCGCCGGCCTGTGACCAGCTACCGGCGTCCATGTGTTTGCTGGCCAGCCAGAAAAACCCTTTGGAGCGCAGCAGTTTGCCGTTCACCCACGGGCGATCGATAAAACTGAAAAAGCGCTGAGGGTGAAACGGTCGGCGTGCTCGGTAGGCCGTCGAAGCGATGCCGTATTCGTCGGTTTCGGGCACATGCTCGCCGCGCATTTCCTGTAACCAACCTGGCGCCTGAGCGGCCTTGTCGAAGTCGAAACGTCCGGTATTCAGAATCTTCTCCAAGGGAAGTTCGCCCATGACCATCGGAATGATTTCTGCCTGGGCATTGAGCCGCTCAAGGATCGCAATCAACTCCTGGCGTTCACTGCTGCTGATCAAGTCGATCTTGCTGATCAGAATCACGTCGGCGAATTCGATCTGCTCAATCAACAGGTCGGTAATCGAGCGTTCGTCCTCCTCGCCCAGCGTTTCGCCACGAGAGGCGAGGCTTTCGGCGGCCTGATAGTCGAGCAGGAAATTCATGCCATCAACGACCGTGACCATGGTGTCGAGTCGGGCGATATCCGCCAGGCTCTGCCCTTCTTCATCCCGGAAGGTGAAGGTTTCCGCTACGGGCAGCGGCTCGGAAATACCGGTGGATTCGATCAGCAAATAATCAAAGCGACCCTCTTTGGCGAGTTTGCTCACCTCTTCCAGCAAGTCTTCGCGCAAGGTGCAGCAGATGCAGCCATTGCTCATCTCCACAACTTTTTCTTGCGCACGATTCAGGGTGACATTGCGCTGGACGTCGCTGCCATCGATGTTGATTTCGCTCATATCATTGACGATCACGGCAACGCGCAGGTTGTCGCGATTGCGCAGCACGTAGTTGAGCAGCGTGCTTTTTCCAGCGCCGAGAAAGCCCGACAGAACGGTCACGGGGAGACGATTGGGCATCAGGTATTCCTCACAGGGATGCCCGGTCGCAATGTCGGGCTATAAAAAAGGCATGGTTGATTTCAATGTAATAACATAACATACAAAATCGACTCCCACGATGGACCTGCTTATGAATGCGCTGACTCTGCCGGACATTGCCGCGCAGGCCTCACGCCAAGCCCTGCCACTGGACTGGGTGGGCATGTGCGGCATTGCTCTTCCTGTTTTATTCGACGGCCAACGACTGAGTGCGAAAGTCGACGCGGGCGTTAACCTCGATGATGGCGAGGCGCGCGGGATTCATATGTCGCGGCTGTATTTGGCGCTGGAAGTGCTCGAGCAAGAAAACCTGACACCCGCCTTGTTGCGGCGAGTTTTGCAACGTTTTCTCGACACTCATGAAGGACTGTCGACCAGCGCGTATTTAAAAATTCACACCGATTTACTGCTCAAAAGACCGGCACTCATCAGTCCATTGGCCGGCTGGAAATCGTACCCAGTGAGCATCGAAGCTTGTTTGGAAAACACGATGTTCCACGTGGAACTAAAAATCGCCGTGCCTTATTCCTCGACCTGCCCGTGTTCCGCAGCGCTTTCCCGGCAGTTGATTCAGCAGCAATTCGTCGAAGACTTCGCCAATAAGCCGCTGCAACACGCCGATGTATTGACTTGGCTCGGCTCCACAAAAGGCATCATCGCAACGCCTCACAGCCAACGGAGCAATGCGAAATTGCGGCTTCGACTGGATGACTATCTGGATGACTTGCCGCTGATCGCAATCATCAACGACGCGGAAGCGGCCCTCGGTACCGCCGTACAAACCGCCGTAAAACGCGCCGACGAACAAGCCTTCGCCCTGGCAAACGGTCAGAACCTGATGTTCTGCGAAGACGCCGCACGACGTTTGAACCTGGCCCTGAAACGCTCCCCCGGCATCAACGCCTTCCACCTACGAGTCGTCCACGCCGAAAGCCTCCACGCACACGACGCGGTTGCCGAAAGCCGCTGGAATTGGGAGGCCACATGATTCATTGCCAAGCCTTGCAATGGGGCGCACCCGGTCAACCGCTCACGCCACCCGTAGATTTCGAATTGCCCAAGGGCAGCTTGACCGCTGTAATCGGTGCCAATGGCTCGGGTAAAAGCAGCCTGCTGAAAGTTATCGCGGGTTTACAAAAACCGCTGACCGGCAAAGTCGTACTGGATGTTCCACTCAAGGGCGGCCTCTCGTTCCTTCCACAGCAACAACACCTGGATCGCCAATTCCCCATCAGCTTGCAGGAGTTAGTGGCCGCCGGTTTCTGGCGCAGCACACAGTCTCCAGAGATTCGCAGCCAACGCCTCAAAGCCATTCTGGAAAACTGGTGCCTGACCGGACTCGAGCAGCGCCCATTGATGGCCTTGTCCGGCGGCGAACTACAGCGTGCCCTGCTCGCCCGTTTGAGCCTCGCGGATGCACCATTGCTATTGCTCGACGAACCCCATGCCGCCCTCGACGAACTCGGCCAGGCACTGCTCTGGAAACACATCCACGCCTGGCATGCCGAAGGCCGAACCCAGGTGATCGTGTGTCATGACCTGGCCGCCATTTGCCAACACATTCCTCAGACGTTGCTGATCAAAAGCACCGGCTGCGTCCTCGGGTCGAGCGTTGAGCTCATCCATCAACAACCACAAGCGCGGGTGGCCTGATGCTCGCTGCCGTTCATCTTTGGCAACCGTTCCACGAGTTCGTGTTCATGCGCAGGGCGCTGCTTGGTGGATTGGTCCTGGCGTGCAGTACGGCACCGCTCGGTGTGTTTCTGATCCTGCGACGCATGAGCCTGATCGGTGACGCGGTGGCGCACGGTATCTTGCCGGGGGCCGCATTGGGATTCTGGTTTGCAGGTTTGAGTCTCCCCGCACTGACCATCGGCGGGCTCGGCGCAGGCCTCAGCATGGCCGGACTCGCCGCCTGGATCACCCGTCGCACCGGCCTGCGGGAAGACGCGAGCCTCGCCGCGATCTACCCGATTTCACTGGCCAGTGGCGTACTGATCCTCGGCATCGCCGGCAAACGCCTGGACCTGTTGCACCTGTTGTTCGGCTCGGCGCTGGCGGTCGATGGACCGACGTTGATCGGCATGTTTTGGGTCTCCGGCTTCAGCCTGATTGCCATGGCATTCATCTACAAACCACTGTTACTGGACACCCTCGACCCACTCTTTCTACAAACCGTCAGCCGCCTCGGACCACTGGCCCACGGTGTGTTTCTGATGTTGGTGGTGCTGAACCTGGTAATCGGTTTCCAGGCCATTGGAGCGCTGATGGTGGTCGGCTTGATGATGTTGCCCGCCGCCGCTTCTCGCTTCTGGAGTCGTCGCTTGCCGACGTTAATGGCCATTGCCGCCCTGTTCGGCTGCCTCTCGGTGTGGCTCGGCTTATTGCTGTCGTTCTACTACTCACTGCCCAGCGGACCGGCGATCGTGCTGGTGGCCGGCGGTGTGTATCTGCTGTCCGTGGTGTTCGGACCGGTGCACGGTTTGCTGCGCCGCCCACCTTTGCTCACATCCCAATGAGGTGTTTCCCGATGCGCGCTTTACTCGTGCTGTTCAGTTTGATGCTGTCGATGTCGCTGTCTGCTGCGGAAAAACTTCAGGTAGTCACCAGTTTCAGCATCCTCGCGGACATGACCCATCAAGTCGGCGGCGAGCATATCCAGATCACCAACATGGTCGGCCCGGACGCCGATGCTCACACGTACGAGCCAACTCCAGACGACGCCAAGGCGTTGCTCAAAGCCAAGTTGATCATTAAAAACGGCCTGGGTTTCGAGCCATGGCTGGACCGTCTGGTGACGAGCACCGAAACCCAAGCGCCTGTGATCAACGCGACTCTTGGCGTCATTCCGCGCTCCTTGGATGAGGACGGCGAGACGGTGCCCGACCCACACGCCTGGCACAACCTGGCGAACGCTGAGCTGTACATCAGCAACATCACCAAGGCACTGATTGCCGCCGACCCGACCCACAAAGCTGACTACGAACGCAACAGTCAGGTCTACCTGAAACAGATCTACGCGCTGCTTGCCGAAGCCAAGGCAAAACTTGGCCCGCTACCACCGGGTAATCGCAAAATCGTCACGTCCCATGACGCCTTCGGATATCTCGGTCAGGCTTATGGCATCGACTTCATGGCGCCTCAAGGCCTGTCCACTGAACGCGAACCGTCCGCCGCCGAAGTCGCTGCTCTGATCACCCAGATACGCCAGGCCAAGGTCGAGGCGGTGTTCATGGAAAACATCAAAGATGCACGCTTGCTCAAGCAGATTGCCGATGAAAGCGGCGCGCACATCGGTGGCACGCTGTACTCCGATGCCCTCGCGGCTACCGGTCCGGCCAGCACTTTTGTCGGGTTGTTCGAGTACAACCTCAACACCCTGTATGACGCGTTGAGGCAGCCATGATCCGCAAGAACCCTTCGGGTGATTTGCCCGTGATAGCGGAATCCGCCTACGTGGATAAAACCGCAATCGTCTGCGGCAAAGTGGTGATCGGCGAAAACGTCTTCGTCGGCCCCTACGCGGTGATTCGGGCCGACGAGGTGGATGCCTCGGGCGAGATGGAGCCGATCACCATCGGCGCCAACTCGAACATCCAGGATGGCGTGGTGATCCATTCCAAGTCCGGAGCGGCAGTGACTATCGGCGAGTTCAGTTCGATCGCCCACCGCTCAATCGTTCATGGTCCGTGCAAGGTTGGCGACCGGGTGTTTATCGGGTTCAACAGCGTGCTGTTCAACTGCGCAGTCGGTGACGGCTGCGTGGTGCGACACAACTCGGTGGTCGACGGTCGCGATTTGCCTGAGGACTTCTATGTGCCCTCCACCACCCGCATCGGCCCGCAAACAGATCTATCGCAGTTCCCACCGGTGAGCGTCAGCGCCTCGGAGTTTTCCGAGGACGTAGCGCGTACCAACGTCGACCTGGTGCGCGGCTACAAAGCCCTGCAGAACGAGTTCTGACCATGAGCAGCGTGCTGATTCGCAATGCCCGGCTGGTGAATGAAGGTCGCGAGTTTGACGCTGATCTGTTGGTGAGCAACGGTCGAATCGTGAAGATCGCCAGCAGCATCCACGGTGAAAATGCCGACGTTGAAATCGATGCACAAGGGCAATGGCTGCTGCCCGGCATGATCGACGACCAAGTGCACTTCCGCGACCCTGGCTCGCCGGACAAGGGCAGCTTCTACACCGAATCCCGGGCTGCGGTTGCCGGCGGCATCACCAGCTTCATGGACATGCCCAACACAAATCCGGCGACCCTGACCCTCAGCGCACTGGCTGACAAAAAGCGGCGTGCGGCGATCAACTCTGTCGCCAATTACGCCTTTCATTTCGGCGTGAGCAATGACAATCTCGACACCGTCGCCAAGCTCAATCCCTGTGAAGTCGCTGGCGTCAAAGTGTTCATGGGCGCTTCGACCGGCAACATGCTGGTCGATGACCCAAGGATTCTCGAGCGGCTATTTGCCGAGGTGCCAACCATTCTGTTGGCCCACTGCGAACACACGCCCAGCATCGACGCCAATGCCGCGAACCTGCGTGACTTGTTCGGCGAACACATTCCAGCTGCGGCCCACCCGCTGAGCCGCAACGCCGAGGCCTGCTTTCGCTCCTCCTCAATGGCCGTGGACCTGGCCAGGCGTCACGGCACCCGACTGCATGTTCTGCACCTGACCACCGCCCGCGAACTGGCGCTGTTCGAAGACAAGCCGCTGGACCAGAAACGCATCACCGCCGAAGTCTGCCTGCATCACCTGCTGTTCGATGATCGGGATTACCCGAGCCTCGGCAATCTGATCAAGTGCAACCCTGCGATCAAAACCCAGGCCGACCGCTATGCCTTGCGCGAAGCATTGCTAAGCAATCGACTCGACGTGATCGGCAGTGATCACGCGCCACACACCTGGGCCGAAAAACAGCGGCCGTACAACCAGGCGCCTGCCGGCTTGCCGTTGGTGCAACACGCCCTGCCCGCGCTGCTGGAATTGGTCGCGGATGAAATTCTGCCGATCACCACGCTCGTGGCCAAGACCAGTCATCGCGTCGCCGATCTGTTCGCCATTCCCGACCGCGGTTATCTGCGCGAAGGCTATTGGGCCGACCTCGTTCTGATCAAAGCCGAACCCGGCGGTGTCGCCGTTTCCCAGCAGCCGATCCTGTCGCGGCTGGACACCTTTCGCCCGACAGCGTTTTCGCCACAGCGTCAGTACCACGATTGTGTCGGGGCAAATTGCCTGGTACGACAAACGTCTTAATGACAACTGTCAGGGTTTTCCTCTACGGTTTATGCGCTAGCACTCGAGAGCACCGACATGATTCACATCACCCTGAGCGATGGTTCATTGCGCGAATACGACCAGCCACTGTCGGTGTACGAGCTCGCCGCGAGTATCGGACCGGGGCTGGCGAAAGCGGCAGTCGCGGGTCGGGTGGATGGCATGCTGGTGGACTGTGAGTTCATGATCGAGGCCGATGCCCGTGTCAGCATCGTCACGCCTCAAGAGCCCGATGGGCTGGAGATTCTGCGACGCTCCTGTGCACTGATGCTCGCCATGGCCGTCAAACAACTCTATCCACAAGTGCAGTTGCACGCAGGCATGGCGCTGGGGGACGGGTTCTTTTATGAGTTTTCTGCCGAGCGATCTTTAACGCAGACAGACTTGCCACTGATCGAAGCGCGCATGCAGGCTCTGGCGGCGACCAATCATTCGATTCGCCGTCAAGGAAAGACGCAGCTGTATCGCCTGGGGAACTTCGAATCGACGACAGTGGGCCCGCATGTCCCCGCCACCAGAGTGCTGCAAGCGTTCACCATCGACCACATCAGTGGGACGTTGCAGCAGCGGATTTATGGTACGTGCTGGCCCTGCCAACAGGAGCTGGAAAACTGGCGGACGCCGCCACACGTCATCATCGTCAGCATGGACGAACGTCAGGCGGACTACGCGCAATCGGTGACCGAGGCATTGCGCCGAAGTGGCGTGCGCGCCCGCGCGGATTTGCGTCACGAGAAAGTCCGCCACAAGATTCGCGAGCACAGTCAGCATGTGCCGTATCTGGTGGTGATCGGGGAGAAAGAAAAGGACGGCGGGTTTGTCAGCGTGCGAAGTCGCACAGGAGAGGATTTCGGCAGGATGGCGATCGAAGCCATGTGTGAATGGTTGAGTCAAACCCGCTCCTACACAATCCTGTAGGAGCGGGCGGTGCGGCGATCCGATTTGCCCGCAAAGCTTTTAGGCTCTCGGCTTAACCGTCCCGCAATCCTGCCCCAACCACACGGCGCGGCTATCGAGGCTGCCCTTCTGCTGAATGCCGGTGGCGTTGAACGTGCCATTTACCTTGGTGGTGAACTCACGATCACTGAGGAAAGTGGCGACACCGGTGCCCTGCGCTTTCGGACAGCTGAAGCGGAATTTCCACTGATTCCCGGTGCGGTCGGTGATTTCCTGCTTGCAGCCCGACTGTGGATCGGTCAGCGGAATATTGTCTGTCTTCACCTGCTCCGGAGTCAGACAAGCCCGAATCCCTTTGCCGCCCATGGTGATGCCCTGCTTTTCGAGCTGCGCGCGCTGTTCAGGGGTCATCTGGCTCTGTATCTGGCCAAGGATCAGCTGCAAATCCGGGAGATTCTGGTCATCGACCTTCATGTTGCTTGTGGTCATTTCCCACAAGCCGGGCTGCAGCATCTGCGCCTGAGCGACCACAGGAAGTGACAAACCAACAGCCATGGCCAAACCCAGAAGACGAACGTTCATCGAGTAACTCCTGATCAGTAGTGGCCGTTAGACGTCAGCCAGTGGCTTCGGTTCATGGGCCAATTAAATAGCGACATTCTGCACGGAACATGGTCTGTTAAGCATTGAATCTTCAGGAGCAAGGCTGCCCCCATGGATTACTTTGGACCGCATATTTTCGGCTACACGATTGCACTACTTCACACGCTGGGCCTGATCGCTGCCATCCACGCCGTGCTCACTGTCCGCACCGCCCAAGGAGCAATCGCCTGGGCCCTGTCGTTGCTGTTTATTCCCTACCTCACGCTCATCCCGTATCTGGTCTTCGGCCGCAGCACCTTCGATGGCTACATCAACGCTCGGCGCCAGGCCAACGAAGAGATGCGCAAGGCCATCTCCGAGCTCAACTGGCGCCCTTGGGTAGAAGAGGCGCTGACCGCTCGCGCCTCGAATGCTTACGCGTCATTGAGGGCGATGCCGAAACTTGGGCGCATGCCCTGCTTGGCGAACAACGAAGTGCGCTTGCTGATTAACGGCCAGGCCACCTTCGACGCCATTTTTGAAGCCATCAGCAACGCGAGGGAAGCGGTGCTGATTCAGTTTTTCATCATCCACGACGATCGTCTCGGCCAACACCTGCAAACCTTGCTGCTGAAGAAAGCCGCCGAAGGTGTGGCGGTTTATTTATTGTATGACCGCATCGGCAGCCACTCTCTGCCTCACAGTTACGTGCAGCCGTTACGCGATGCCGGCGTCGAGGTCAAAGCCTTTGCGACCCGTAGCGGCTGGCTCAACCGCTTCCAGGTCAACTTCCGCAATCACCGCAAGATTGTAGTGGTTGATGGAATACTGGGCTTCGTCGGTGGACACAACGTCGGCGACGAATACATGGGCGAGAAACCACCCCTGGCGCCGTGGCGCGATACCCATGTGCAAGTACGGGGCCCGGTGGTGGCCTGCATGCAAGAGTCTTTCGCCGAAGACTGGTTCTGGGCAGCGCGGTCGTTACCACCGCTGATCCTGCCGGACGTTTATCCGGACGACGGTGTGCTCTGCCAATTACTTGCGAGCGGCCCGGCAGATTCCTACGAAACCTGCTCGTTATTCTTCGTCGAAGCCATCCATGCGGCGACCAAACGGGTGTGGATCACCAGCCCTTATTTCATCCCCGACGAAGCCGTGTTCGCTGCGTTAAGGCTGGCGGCTATGCGTGGCGTAGATGTGCGGCTGCTGCTGCCCTCACGACCGGACCACCGGATCGTCTACGCCGCCTCCAGCCTTTATGCCTTCGAGGCCGTGCGCGCAGGCGTGCGGGTGTTCCGCTACGAGCCTGGTTTCCTGCATCAGAAAGTGGTGTTGATCGACAGCGAAATCAGCGCCATTGGCAGTGCCAATCTGGACAACCGCTCGTTCCGGCTGAATTTTGAAGTGATGTTGTTGACGGTCGACAGCGCGTTTGCCGCCGAAGTAGAACAGATGCTCAATGATGACTTCGCCCAAGCCCATGAGATCGCCAAAGAAGAAAGCCGGGAGACCCACCGCCTGCAACAGGTCGGCATGCGGATCGCCCGGCTTATTTCACCGATACTTTAATTTAAGGGTTATAGATATCGTCGCGAGTCCATGGCAGCTCATGGCTGCCATCGGGGTGGGCTTTCACCGCGAGTATCTGGTGCAGATTGATCCAGCCCTTGGCGAACGCGTAAGCACATCCCGCCAGGTACAGCCGCCAGATCCGTAAGGCCTGCTCTGGCACCAGCCGGGAAGCAGCTTCCAGATTGTCCTCCAGGCGTTCGCTCCAGTGGTCCAGGGTACGCGCGTAGTGCAGACGCAGACTCTCGACGTCGACGATCTCCAGCCCTGCTTCGCTGATCTCGGCAGAGATCATCGACAGATGCGGCAGCTCGCCATTGGGGAACACATACTTCTCGATGAATTCACCGACACCGCGCCCCACCGGACGACCATCGATGTGCTTGGCGGTGATCCCGTGGTTCATCACCAGGCCGCCCTCTTTCACCGCACCGAACAAGGTTTTGCAGTACTCGGCCAGATTGGCGTGGCCAACGTGTTCGAACATGCCGACACTGACCACTTTGTCGAAGCGACCGTCCTGAGGCAGGTCGCGGTAGTCGAGCAGTTGCAGTTCGACCAGATCGTCCAGGCCTTCGGCCGTCACGCGTTCACGGGCAAGTTCCAATTGCTCTTTACTGAGTGTGATCCCGAACACCTTCGCGCCAAACTCCCGGGCGGCATACCGTGCCAGCCCGCCCCAACCGCAACCGACATCCAGCAGGTATTCGCCAGGTTGCAGCCGCAGTTTGCGGCACAGGTGACGGAATTTGGCTTGTTGAGCTTGCTCCAGCGTTTCGCTGCCGGTCTCGAAATAGGCGCAGGAATACGCCATGTCGCTGTCGAGCCACAGCTGATAAAACGCGTTGGAAAGGTCGTAGTGGTAGGAAATCGCCTTGGCGTCGGTCTCCTTGTCGTGAGCAGTGCGCACTGGCTGACTATCCTGGTCTCCAAGCAACGCCTGACTCCATTCATCACAGACGCGAATCACCTCGCTGATGGAACCTTCCAGCTCAAGTTTGCCTTCGACAAACGCCGTTCCGAGCGCGTCCAGGCTTGGATGAGTGAACTGGGTAACCATTTGTGGGTCCTTGACCACAATGGTGACGCTGGGCGTCGGCCCCAGGTTGAATTCATGGCCGTCCCAGAGTCGCAGGCGTAACGGTAACTGCAGATTCTGTAAGGCCGGTGGAAGATGCGCGAGCATGGAGGATCCCCCTTGTTTCAGACGTCTGATGTGAGGGTAGACCATCCTTGAAAAATAGCTGGCTATCGATTTAATAGCCCTTTTTCTATGATTCGTAGCGTTCGAACCAACCGCCGCGAATTCACAGAAGTGATTGCCCTCACCTAGATGACTACGGATTCGGCGTACAGTTCTGAAAATTCGAATTCGCCCGTGATCCCGCTGTTTAGAGCTTCACCAGCCGAACTCAATCCCCATCCTTAAGCTTGAGCAAGGGCTCCTGAAATCGCAGTAAACGCCCGGCGTTACCCAACACCAGCAACGTGCTGAGGTTGTGCAGCAACGCAGCAATCATCGCTCCCGCAGCGCCGAGCCAGCCGAAGGCGGCGAACGCAACAATCGCCAGCGTCCAACCCAGACCGATGATCACGTTAACCTGCAACGTCTGCCGACATTGGCGACTCAAACGCACACACGTGCCGAGCCGACGCAGATCGCTGCCGATCAACACGATGTCGGCCGAGGCCAGCGCGATGTCCGCCCCGCCCGCGCCCATGGCGACGCCGACCACTCCGGCTTTGAGCGCCAATGAATCGTTAATGCCATCGCCCACCACCATCGGCCGGAAACCGTTGCCGATTTCCTTCAGCACACGATTGAGTTTGTCCTCGGGCAAGGCCTGAGCTTCAACATCGCTGATCCCGACATCGCGAGCCAGCGTGTGTGCCACGCTTTGCCGATCACCCGTGAGCAACAACTGCCTCCCCAACCCCAGTTCACGCAGCTCGCTTAACGCAAATCGAGCCTCGGGTTTGACGCTGTCGGCCAGCAACAGCCAGGCGAGGAATTCACCGTTGAGCGCCAGCCCGGCAATCGGGCCATCGTGGTCGGGGACGCTTGAAGTGGTGATACCCAATTGCGCGAACAGCTCCGGACGACCAAGCGCCGCCTCGCCCTGCTCGGTCATCGCCACCACGCCAAGTCCCTGACGCTCGTGAATGTCAGAGAGCAGCAGAAAATGCTCCTGAGTGACCAACCCGGCGAGCGCGCGGCTGACCGGGTGACTGCTGGCGGAGCCGAGGCTGGCGGCAAGTTTGAGAACGTGACCGCGATCCTCGAGCGGACTGTCGATGGATTGCAAACGCAAGGTGCCGAAGGTCAGGGTACCGGTCTTGTCGACCACCAGTGAAGTCAGGTCTGCCAACTCTTCGAGGAACGCGGAGCTGCGAATCAGAATCCCGTGACGAGCGGCCACCGCCACGCCGGCAATCGCCGTGGCCGGCGCGGACAACACCAATGCACAAGGACAGGCCGCCACCAACACCGCGAGCATGGCCTGAGCATCGTTAGTGACGAACCAGGTCACGGCGGCCAGCAGCAACACCAGCACCATGTAGCTGCCAGCGTAGCGTTCCAGCAGACGCGTGATCGGTGGTTTGGAGCGCTCTGCACTTTGCATCAGCGCGATGACTTTGCCGAGGGTCGACTCATTGCCGGTGCGGGTCACTTCGATGCGCAGCAGACCGTCGAGGTTGATCGCGCCGCCGAAGACTTGCATACCGACGTCTGCTTCCATCGGCACCGATTCGCCGGTAATCGAAGCAGTGTCCAGACTTGCTTGACCGGACAACACCCGACCATCCGCCGGCACCCGATCGCCCGCGCGCACCTCGACGAGGTCGCCGGCCTTGAGTGTGCCGTTATCGACTTCGACGATGGCGCCATCGGCCTGAACCTTGCGCGCGTGGCTGCGAGTCAGTTTGCCGAGGGCGCGAATCGCCTCCTGGGAGCCGATC
Source organism: Pseudomonas sp. MDT1-17 (assembly GCF_054898105.1). Classification (NCBI taxonomy): domain Bacteria; kingdom Pseudomonadati; phylum Pseudomonadota; class Gammaproteobacteria; order Pseudomonadales; family Pseudomonadaceae; genus Pseudomonas; species Pseudomonas sp. MDT1-17. The sequence goes on from NZ_JBUBVM010000001.1 coordinate 336,149, forward strand.
ACGCTGCGCTCTTCCAACACGTGGCCGAAGATCATGATGATCGGCAGCAACGCCGCGGTCAGCAGATCACCCGTGGCCCACGCCCCCAGCATGGCCAGGGCGATCAATTGATCAGTGATCCCGTGCAGGCTCGGATAACGCAGGCTGTACCAGGCTGAACGCATCACCGGCACGGCCACCAATAACGAAGCAAAGCCCAGCAGCAACTGACTCACGCCAGTCTGCTCCGGCGACACCCAGCGCCAGGTCAAACCAAGCGCAAGCAGACCAAGAGCGAGCATGGCCAGGGTCAATTGCCGCGCAGCACTGCGTTGTTCAGCCGAGGACAACATGCTCGGCGTGGCGGCGGTTTGGGTAGTCATTGTGCAGCTCCCTGAATGATCAGGCGGGAATCGTCTTTCGGATTGACCGTGGTCACCGAACCGGCCTGTCCGAGAATCTTCGGCACCCGCTCGCGGTAGATACGCAGCAGCATTTGCGGGTCGGTGCCCTGTTGCTGCGCCTTGGCCAGGCTCAACACGGTGGCCGTGTCGGTCGAGGCTTTGGCCAGCCGTTCACTCGCTTGGGCATGGGCAACTTGCAGCGTGCGATCGGCTTGTTCGTTGGCGGTCTGAGTCAGTTTCTCGGCTTCAGTGCGAGCGTTGGCCACGACTTTGTCGGCTTGCTGGCTGGCGGTCAGAACAGCGTTGAAGGCGTTTACCGCTGGGCCGGGAAGACTCGACTGCACGTCTACCCGCGCCACTTCTATGCCTATCCCCTGCCCGGTCGCGGTCAGTTCCGCAAGGCGCTGATTGATGCCTTGCACCAGATCACCGCGCAGACGTTCGCGTCTTTCCGCAGCCTGTTTATCCGCGCCGACGAGTTCCGGTCGCGCCACTAAAATGGTGTCCAGATCTCGCGCGGCAGTGAGGGCCACCGCGCTGCGAGTGACCAATCGATCCAACGCCTGCAGCACATGTTCACCTTGAAGGACGAAGGCATACGGCTCGGTGACTTTGTAGAACACCCGCACATCCAGTTGCACCACACCCGCGTCACCGGTGAGCAAGTAACCGGAGCCGGCAAGTGCATCACTGATCGGTCTGGCGAAACTCGCCACTCGGTCGGCCTGCAACGCGGCATCGGTGCGCAGCAGGTTTTCCACCCGACGCTCAATCACCCGATCTGCTGCGGGCAACAAAATCACCTGCTCAAACGGACGGGGCCAGGCCAATAAAAGGCCAGCATTCTGAATTCGATCCAACGCGCCGAAGTGCAAAACCACAGCGCGATTTTGCGGGTCGATCTGCCGCACATTGGAAAACGCCCACGCCAAAGCGGCGAGCACTGTAACAGCGTAAAGCGCCAAAAAAGCCAATCGCCCCGCCTGAATCCAGGGACTGCTTAACTCATTTGTTCCACGTGGAACTAATTTCATGGCTGCGACCCGGACTTGTTATCGACGGTCGGCGGACCGTCAACCAACACCCGGAACGGCGCAGCATCGGTGCGCAGAATCAATTTTGTGTCGGGTGTGACGATCGTGCCTAGCGTGTCGAGGGAGCGCAGCAGGTTGTAGAGCTGCGGCGAACCGGCGTAGGCGCGGCCGTAAATTTGCGCGGCTTCGACGCGCGATTGTGCTTCGATGTCCGCCGCTTTTACCGTGGCATCGGCCTGCACGATTCGCGCGTCACGCTCGGCAGCGGAACGGATTTGCGCCGCTTCTCGCTTGCCGATAGCCGTGCGTTCGGTGGCGATTGTTTCACGCTCGGCGCGCATGCGATCGACCGTAGCGGTGAGGGTTACCGACGGCAAGGTCAGACGCTCGATGCCAACTTGCAGCACTCGCACACCGTAAGTCGTAAGCAACTGCTGATCGATTTGCTGACGCAGTTGCGCTTCAAAATCAGCGATGTGAACTTGATTGGCATCAGTGTTCACCAGGTTAGCCAGATCAAAGCTGCTGGCCGTGGTTTCCAGAGCAGAGCCAACAAACGTGCGAATCTGTCGCGCCGCTTCGTCTGGCTGATTCTGTACGGCACGCATGAAGCGTTGCACGTTGTCCGGATCGCCCTGAACCTGCCAGGCCACGTAAGCCTGAACGATGATGCGCAAACCATCGCGCGTACCCACGTCCTGCAAACCGCTGGACGTGGTGCGCAGACGCATATCGACAGGAATCGCCGCTTCAAAAGGAGCAGGCCAACGCCAGCCAAGACCCGGCTCCAGCAATACCCGCGAAGGATTACCGAAACGCGTGATCACCGTGGCCTCCCCCGAACGCACTTGCACCAGGCTTGCCGCCGCGATGGCGAACGCCACCAGCAACGCCGCCCAGCCCATTCGCCGCCACGGGAACGGACCCGCTTCTTGTGGATCACCGTGGTGGTGATGGTGATGGCCGTGGTGATGCCCACCATGGCCGTGATCGTGGCCGGTGTGGTCATCGTGATCGTGAGTGTGCGACTGGCTCAATTGGCAGCTCCTGGCTGAGCGGTCTTACGCGGCGGCGCGGGGTCAGCCGGCAGCGTGAATGTACGGAGGTCGATGGTCGGCGCGTTACTGCTGCCGCCCAGACGATGATCGAGCACCAGCAACCTGGCATTGGCCAAGCCCTGAGAGAGTTGGCTCAAGTACTGTTCCAGCACGAAGGCCTGGCCGGCGCTGGCGTAGGCCTTTTGCTCGGCGCCGAATCTCAAGTCAGCTGCTTGGGCGGTGGCGTTGATTTCACGAGCGCTGGCCGTCGCTTGATCACGAGCGATGCTGGCCTGCAGTTGCGCCTGATTGGTGGCCTCCGCCGCCGCACCGCGCTCGCGGGAAATCAATGCCTGGGCGCCAATCTGCGCAGCCTGCACACCGTGATAGGCATTGGCGGCACCGGCCGGCGGATGAATCGCCTCGACCACCGTGGCGAGAATTTCCACGCCGCTGTCGAGTTTCTGCAAGTCAGCCTGCACCGCCCGGCCAATCTCTTCGGCGAGCCCTACCCTGTCCTCGCCAAGCAACCCGTCGAGGGTTCGCGAAGCGAAGTCATGAACCAGAATCCGGCTGGCGGTGCTACGGATCAGCGTCGGGACGTCAGCGCTGTTGTAGGTCGCGGCCAACGCCGCTTGATCGCTCAGGCCGATGCGATAGACGAAGCGCACGTCCATGTTGACGATCTGGAAGCTCTGCTTGTCGGCGCGGCTGCTGGCAATGACTTGGGATTTGTCGTTCACATGGCTGGCGTCCCACAAGCGATTGGCAATGGCGGGCGCCGGGCCTTCGGCGGGTTCGGCCACGACCGGCGCCGGTGTTTCGCCAACACTGGTAGCCAACTCGTGGACCACACCGTTCTCGACGCTCAACACTCGGCCCAGAGGCCAAGGCAAACCGGCGTGCAAACCGGGACCGAATACCTCCACCGGTTTGCCGAAACGCTCGTAGATGCCTCGCCCTTGCAGCGGTATTTCGTGAATGCCGGTCAGCGACCAACCCACAATCGAGACCACGGCCAGCACCGGTAGAAATGCCCGCCGCATGTAGGTGAAGGCCCAGATCTGCCGCAGGTCGATGCCGAAGCGGTTGTGCAATTCGTGCTGCAGCGCCAGCAAAGGTTGCGGCGGCCAGCGCAGCATGTCGGCGACGAAGCTTCGCGCCAGCAAGGCAGGCTCGAGTTGTTCGCGTTGCGGACTGAACAACGAGAGCATGGCGCGCAACAGTAGTTCGACGGCGACGAGCCCCGGCAGCAGGCCGATCAGTACCGCCAGACGCGCCGGCCATACCGAAGTTTCGCTACCCAACAGCAGGCACAAAGCGCCAAGCACCAGGCACCAGGCAGATGATTGCCACCCGAGTAAGCTGCGCCAACGGCCCCGCTTCGGGCCATTGGGCGATGTTTTCCTGGGCCAGTTGCCGCTCCAGGACCAGCAAACCGAAGGCCAGCAACAACGATAGCGCCGCACCGACACTGGCCGACAATCCCAGTGGGGTCGGCGGCAGTGCCAGGTTCCAGACCTGTCCGATGGTGAATAGCGTCAACAGCGACCAGCCACCAAGCCACAGTGTCGGCGGGCCAATCTGCACCAGCATTCGCAACCATCGTTGACTGATCCGATCCAACAGCCGTTCGTACCAGCCCTCCGGGACAACAACTTCGTCAACGACGATGACCTGCGCAACCGGGTTCATCGCCCGCGCACGCCACTGCGTCACCCACCAAGCCGATTGCAAACCAGCGACCAGCACCAGCAAACCGGCGCTCTGATTGACCAGCAACGCCGGCCAGAGCGACTGCGGTGCAAACAGCCCGACAAAAAACGCCAGCAGCCAACCTGTCGCCGCAAGCGCGCCCAGACCGATTGCGAACTGACGCAAGCGCCGCCCTTGAAAAACCGCCTGCTGAAAACGCGGCAGCCCGGCTACTTGCGTCCCATCGACATCGAGATCGACTTGCATACCACCCCAGTGTTTATCGTTGCTCACATCACAATTCGTTACGATATAACGAAAGGCGTGAAATTTCCGTTCTTAAATGCACTATCTGAAGGCGCTCAACCTGTCGCTCGGCTGAAGCCTTGACCGAAATGCTGCGGGACGTACATATTACGTTCGTAATTTTATTCAGGAACTACGTTTACCCCTCTCGATCCCTTTTCACTCCAGGAGTACAACCATGAGCACCTATGACGTCGTGATTCTGGGCGGTGGCCCCGGCGGCTATAACGCAGCGATCCGCGCCGGTCAGTTGGGCCTCAGAGCGGTTTGCGTAGAAGGACGGGCCACCCTCGGCGGTACCTGCCTGAACGTCGGTTGCATGCCGTCAAAAGCGCTGCTGCACGCTTCCGAACTCTACGACGCCGCCATGGGTGCGGAATTCGCCAACCTGGGAATTGAAGTAAAGCCCACACTCAACCTCGCGCAGATGATGAAGCAAAAGGATGAAAGCGTTACCGGGCTGACCAAAGGTATCGAGTTTCTGTTTCGCAAAAACAAAGTGCACTGGATCAAGGGCTGGGGCCACATCGACGGGCCCGGCAAAGTGACGGTGACCGACAGCCAGGGCGGCAAGACCGAATTGAACGCCAAGAACATCATCATCGCCACCGGCTCCGAGCCCACTCCCCTGCCCGGCGTGGACATTGATAACAAACGCATCCTCGATTCAACGGGCGCACTGTCGCTGGCCGAAGTGCCCAAGCATCTGGTGGTGATTGGCGCCGGGGTGATCGGTCTGGAGCTGGGTTCGGTGTGGCGGCGTCTGGGCGCTCAGGTGACCGTCGTCGAGTTTCTCGACCGGATCTGCCCCGGTGTGGATGGTGAAGCGGGCAAAACCTTGCAACGCTCATTGAGCAAACAGGGCATCAGCTTCAAATTGAGTTCCAAAGTCACCAGCGCCACGACCTCGGCAACCGGCGTTCAGCTCAGCGTCGAGCCCGCGGCTGGCGGCACCGCCGAACTGCTGGAAGCGGATTACGTGCTGGTGTCCATCGGACGCCGGCCTTACACCCAAGGCCTGGGGCTGGAAAACGTCGGTCTCGCCACGGACAAGCGCGGCATGCTCGCCAACAAAGGTCATCGCACCGAAGCGGCTGGCTTCTGGGTGATCGGTGATGTCACGTCCGGGCCGATGCTCGCCCACAAGGCCGAAGACGAAGCCATGGCCTGCATCGAACAGATTGTCGGCAAGGCTGGCGAGGTCAATTACGACCTGATCCCCAACGTGATTTACACCAAACCGGAGCTGGCCAGTGTCGGCAAGACCGAAGAACAACTGAAGGCCGAAGGTCGCGCCTACAAGGTCGGCAAGTTTCCCTTTACCGCCAACAGCCGGGCAAAGATCAACCACGAGACCGAAGGCTTCGCCAAAGTGCTGGCCGATGAGCGCACCGACGAGATTCTCGGCGTGCACCTTGTGGGTCCAAGCGTCAGTGAAATGATTGGCGAATACTGCGTGGCCATGGAGTTCAGCGCCTCTGCCGAAGACATTGCCCTGACCTGCCATCCACACCCGACCCGCTCCGAGGCCTTGCGCCAGGCGGCGATGAATGTGGAGGGGATGGCGACGCAGATGTAAGCCTGGAGATTGGCGGTGGCTGGTCTATCGCCTTCGCGAGCAGGCTCGCTCCCACATTGGTTTTGTGAGCGCCACAGATCTAATGTGGGAGCGAGCCTGCTCGCGAAGGGGGCGACTCGGTCTAAAGCGGTAAATGCTCCAGTGGCAACGCCCCCGGCGTCTTCACCGTATGAATCGCAAAGTTGCTGCGGATGTCGCTCACACCCGGCAATTTCAACAAACGCCCCGTGAGAAAACGGTCATAGGCGCGCAGGTCCGGCACCACCACCTGCAGCAGAAAATCCGATTCCCCTGACACCAGAAAGGCCGAAATCACCTCGGGCAACGCGGTCACCGCCAGGCGAAAGGATTCGGCCTGCTCATCGTTGTGCCGTTCGACCTTGACCCCGACAAACACCGTCAGCCCGAGCCCTACTTCGTCGCGATCCAGATTGGCCTGGTAACCGCGTATCACCCCGGCTTCTTCGAGCATTCGCACCCGGCGCAAACACGGCGAAGCGGACAGGCCGATCTCGTCAGCCAATTGCACATTGCTCAAGCGACCGTCCCGCTGCAGGGCTGCGAGAATCTTGCGGTCGTAGGCATCCAGTTTCATGGCTTGGCAGATCCTGATGGTTTAAATGCAGTTCAGTGGCAGGTTATGCCAACCAGATGCATTTTAGAAGCGAACTACGCAACCATCTGCCCTGCCCTTCAGCCCTAGACTGGCCGTACTGAATCGACAACGAATGGGGTGCAACGTGGCAGGACTCTGGCTGTTTTTCATGGCGCTGGCGGTGGTTTACTTGTTGCCGGGCCCGGACATGATCCTGTTGTTGCAAACCGGTGCCCGTCAGGGCAAAGGCGCGGCGCTGGCCACCGCCGTGGGTCTGGGCATCGCCCGGGGTTGCCATGTGGCCTTGGCGGCGCTTGGGCTGGCGGCACTGTTCAAGGCAGCGCCCTGGACGTTCGACGTGGTGCGCCTGGCGGGGGCCGCGTATCTGCTATGGATCGGCATTCAATGCCTGCGAACCACAATGCTGCCAAGTTTGAACGGAGCAGACACCACCACCGAAAAACCTCGCTGGCGCGCAGCGATCCAGCGCGGTTTGCTGACCAACCTGCTCAATCCCAAAGCGTTGCTGTTCTGCTCGGTGCTGCTGCCGCAGTTCATCGATCCACACGCCGGGCCGGTGCTCGCGCAGTTTGCGACCTTGGGCGTGGTGTTGGTCGGTGTCGGTTTGTTGTTCGACAGCGCTTACGCACTGACCGGCGCAGCGCTGGGCCGATGGCTGCAACGCAGTCCTTCAGCCCAGCGCCTGCAGCAGTGGTTGTTTGGCAGCCTGTTGATCGGCTTCGCCGTGCGGCTGACCTTTGTGCAACAGACTTGATTCCTACCTCTCCTTACGCCGGCGGCGGTTGATCAGCAACAGCGCCGCTGCCGAGACCGCTATCACACCGCCAATCTGCAGCGGTTTTTTGTAGGGTCGCAGCTGTGAGCGCGCGGCGTCGGTGACCTGGGTCACATAGCGCTTGTCGGCGCTCTGAAAGTCCGGATCCTGGCATTGATGACCAAAATCGCCGGCCCAGACCACATACGGACCTTCCTCGACATAACGACGGTAGAGCGCGCTTTGCTCTTGCAGGCTGGTGCCCCACGACGAAGCCTTGCACAGCACCGAAGCAAACGCCTGACTGCTGTGGGGCAGATGATCAGCGGCTTTGCTCGCCAGCGCCGTGGCGACAAAACGGTAATGGAAACGCGCATCAGGTTGCGCCACCGTGGCTTGCTGGCGCTGCACTTCACCCTCGGCCATCAGCAATCCGACCTTCAGCTCGGGAGCCTCCAGACTGTAATTGCCGCCGAAGGTCGCGTAATCCGGGGACATCTCGTAGCCCAACAACTCCATTCCGTCGAAACGGGCCATTGTCGCGGCATGGTAATAAGCGAAAGCCCGTTTGGTCGGCCACCATTTTGATTCAGCGTCGTGGCGCAACTGTCCATACCACGTAGCCTTATGTTGCAACTCGACGCTGTCAAAGTATGCCGGTGCTTCGTCGTAACGTTCCTCGCGCAACAAACGCCGCCCAAGCAAATTGCGCAATTTCGCCGCCACCGGCAACTGCACATAGTTATCGCGATCTTCCTGAGTCAGAGGTGGCGGCGCCGGCACTTGAGTGTCCACGTACTGCTTGAGCTCATCGACGGTCAACACCCGCTCGGCGACCGTGGCGGCGTCGAACCAGTAGATATCTTTACTGCGATAAAGCTGATCGAACGCTTGCAGGTAATCCCCGCGTTGCAACGCCAGGATCGCGCTTTCACCCTCGACCCGACACTTGGGCTGAAGCATTTCGAAATCCCAATCCGGCGTGCGTCGCTCACCCCAGGATTCATTCTGCGGGAAGGCCTGGGCAGCCTTCGCATACGCCGCGGCAGCCGCGTTTTTATCGCCCTCGCGCACTGCCAATTTGGCCCGCAACCACCACGCCAGTCCGCCATCACCGGCGTGTTCGAGGAACGCCTTCGCACTCGCGTAATCGCCCTGTTGATAATTCACCGCCGCCAGGCGATCAGCGTTATCGAGGCTGCCGCGGGTGCTGTTTTGCAGCAATTTGATCAGTTTCAATTCGTTCGGTGGTTGATCACCGAATGACCAACCCAGTCGGCTGATCAAGGACGCCGTGACCAGTTGCTGCACCGGTTTGCCGATGAGCAAACCGGCCAGTTGATCCTCCGGCAGCGCCGCCAGATCGGCCATCAACAGCTTCAGCGAGGTGTAACCCACCGCCGAACCCTGAAGGTTTTGCGTGGCGTAGAGTTCGATGGCGCTGTTCCAGTCGCCGCTCGTGCGGGCGACGCGGGCCTCTTCGCCAAGACTGGCGACACCCAGCTCCAGTGGGTCACTGAAGCCGTCGATACTTAGCTGACGGGTCTGCTCGAAGGCCTTTCGAGACAGAGCCAACAGGTCGGGTCCAGCGTCCGCTTCCGAGTTCATGGCAAACAGCGTCCGACCTAATGAATAAGCAGCCCAGGTGCTGCGCAACGCCCGTTGATCCGCCGGCAATGCCAGCACCATCTGAAAGTACTCAGCTGCCCGCCCATAATCACCGGCATTGAATGCCACAGCGCCGGCCAGATAAAGCTTGAGCTCAGCCGGCAGGCTCGCGCCCTGAATCTCGACCTGATGCGCATCGGTCAGCGTGCGAAGCTGTTTCACCAGCGTTTGCTGCTCAGCCGTCAAACCGATCTGCTCGGCCTTATCCCGCTGCTCTGCGTAGTCGGGCGCATCCACGCCATAGGCGGTTTCGGTGACGTTCTTCAGCCCGGCGACCGCATGCCCGAGGCGACTGATTTCAAATCTGAAGTTACCTTCCGGCAGCTCCGCCAGCGACTGGCCACGGTTGTCCAACAGACGCATCGGGAAGTCCGGCCCGCAGGCCAGCGCCGAACCCAGCGGCAGACTGAGGCTCAGGCACAGCAGATGGCGGGGCCAGTTACGGGTCAACATTCGAACCTCCTTGATCAATATGTGCGCAACGAGCCCAACCAATGGCACGCCGCTCGCCGGCCGGTATTCGACCGTCGCGCAGGCGGGTGAAGGTAAGCAGATCCGGACGTTGTTGCAACGCATAACCGGCCAGCGCATCGGCGCCGTCACAGCCCTGCACCGCGAGTGTCAGGCGTTCGGGCCAGGCGCTGTCGAGGTTTCCCTGATTACTGAGACTGATGTCATAGAGGCCTTCTTGCTCAGAGAGATTCAGTGCCAGGTGACTGTCGAGGGTATCGCCACGCGCCACGGCGCCCAGGGTCGTCAGGCTCCAGGCCCGGCGATCGTTGGCCAGTGGCAGACGAAACCAGATCAGGCCCGCCAGATGAGCCGGTGGATCATTGCGCAACTCGGTCCCGAGCTGGCTCAGTTGCTGTGGATCGGCGTGCAATTCCCGGCGTTTTCCGCCCCGTTCGATGGGCACTTCGCTTTCCACTACTGGTGCTCCGCCACCCGGCAACAACGCCACACCATAGGCTGGCAGCGCCAGATAGAAAGGTTTCAAAGTGATGCGGCTCCAGGCCCTGGCCCATTTGCGGGCCTGATCCGCATCGAACAAGCCAAGACGCGGATCACTCACCGCGTGCACCTGCAACACGCTGCTGTCGACTGTGGATAACAGCGCCGGCAATTCGGGACTGTCGAGCCAGGCGGGCAATGCGGTGATGCTCAGTGCAATAGAGGCCGGAAGAACTGCGCGCAGGTGCGTAAGAAATTCGCGGTAGGTCGGCAGCCGAGCAGTACCGGCATCGTGGTCGATTTCCACGCCGGAGAGCGTCATCCCCTGCCCTTGCCAATCGCCGAGCACCTGCTGGATCTGCGCGGTGACTGCGTCCTGATCCAGCGACTTGAGTTGGCCATCAAGACGAATCACCGCGATCAGCGGCCGACCATCCCGTTTGAGCAGCGCCCGGTCAATCCGCGCCCGGCTCCAACCCGCCTCAGGGAATGCCTGCAAGGCCAGCACCCGCAGGGTGGAAAAGTCAGCGCGGCTGTACCTCAGCGCCGCTTCGTGGGCCGGTGTCCATTGTCGTTGCCAGACGTAGAGTTGCTGATCAAGCGGTGGCCCGTCCTGTCGTTCGCAACCGTTGAGCAACGCCACTGCGACAATCAGTGCCGACAGACGAGCGAAAAAATACATAACCGAATCTGATCCTTGGTCGCAGCGGCCAGAAGCTGCGTTCGGCAGATGCTACAGGTCGAGGACCAAAGGCTGCGACCCCTGCGCCGGAATCGCACAACAAATCAGCACTTCTCCGTCGTCCGGCACTTCTGCCGGCGGCTGTGGATAATTCACCTGGCCGCTGATCAGGCGCGTCTTGCAGGTCCCGCAGGAACCGCCGCGGCAGCTGAATTCCGGGCGCAACCCACGGCTTTCCGCCAACTCCAGCAAGCTGCCACCGTCGGGTTGCCAGCGGGCCTCTTTAGCCGAGCGCTGAAACACCACTGGCACCGAGGTTGTAGCCGCGGGCGGTTGCTCGATGACTACCGCGTCGGGGTCCGGCACCCGACGCAAGGTGGAGGGGCCGAAGGTTTCGGCGTGAATCCTTGCATCACGGATGTCCAGTTCCCGCAGGCTGTCATACAGCCCTTGGGTAAAACTGCCCGGACCGCAGAGGACAAAATCCAGCTGATCATAGTCCTCCACTTCAAAAATGGTCTTGAGCAACGCGGTGTCGATCCGCCCGGTCAGGTCGAAGTCTTCACCCTCTCGGGCCTCTGCCTCCGGCTGACTTAGCAGGCGCAACACCCTGACCGCATCACCCGCCTCATCGAGCAAGCGATCCACCTCAGGCCGAAACACTTGATCAGCCAATGTGCGCGAACTCTGGAAAAACCAGGTCGGCCGGATGCGGCGAGTACGCAGGCCTTGATAAACCACCTCGCGCAGCATCGACAGCAGCGGCGTAATGCCGACACCGGCAGCCAACAACACCAGCGGCCGACGCTCATGGGGTTCCACGGTGAAATGCCCCTGAGGCGCGCGGGCCTCCAACAGATCACCGACGCGCACCTGTTCATGCAGGTGCGAAGACACCAAACCGTCACGCTTCACGCTGATGCGGAAAAAATCATCGGACGGCGCGCTCGACAGGCTGTAGGTACGGATATGCACCTCGCCGCCAATGTTGAAGCGCAGCGGCAAATGCTGCCCGGCTTGAAACACTGGCAACCCCGCGCCATCGGCAGGCTCCAGATAGATTGAGCGGATGTTGTGGCTTTGCGGTTCGATGCGCACCACCCGCAACGGCCGCCAGCGATCCCCCAAGGCCTGGGCTTGCAGACGGGCGTTGGCTTGCTCCCAGGTGCCGGTCAGCAAACTGGTGGGTGATACGCCGTCGAAGCGCCACCGCAGAGCGAGCGCGGCGGGACGACGCACCACGCTTTCCACTTCAAATGTCCACAAGCGCTCGGCCCCTTGAAACGCCTCGACCTGGGGGCCTTCAAGAATGACTTCGGTGCGACCGCTGAGGTGCAGCAGGTCTCCCGAATTGAAATCGATAAACAGCAAACCGGCCCGGGGATTGAGCAGCAGGTTGCCCAAGGTGTTGAAAAACAGGTTGCCGGCGAAATCCGGGATGGTCAGGCGATTACCTTCTACCTGTACGAAACCGGCCTGGCCGCCTCGGTGAGAAACGTCCACCGAACGTTGGCCATCGACGTCCACGTAACTGGCGACAAAGAACGTATCGGATCCCGCGATCAGGGCTTTGGCCGCATCGTCCAGCGCGTTGAGGTGTTGCGCGACGCGAGTCGACGGATCCGCCAGTGGCACTGAGCGAAACTGCCGCAATTGAATGTACTGCGGGCAATTGCCGTAGGACTGCTCCACCGCCACATCGAAGCCGCTCGCCGTCATCGCGCCGACTCGACCGTTGAGGCGGTTGCGGCGGCGGGTGTGCAGTTCGATCCCCAGCAGGCCGATCGCCGCGCCCTCCGTCAATTGCGCAGGATCATCAGCGCCCGGCAGGCTGCGAAATTGCAGTGCACCTGGCTCGGGCGAGTGAGCGAAGCCCGGCTGCCCTTCAAGAATACTGGCCCAAGGATTACCGTCGGCATCCACCGCGCCGTACAACATGAACGGCAGTTGCTCATAGAACTTGCGGTGCTGGTCCGGCATCTCACTGCGAATCACCTTACGACCGAGCACCTCCATCCGCTCGGCAATGCCCACATAAGCCTGCAATCGTTTCTCGCCGGCGTGCCAGGGTGAACGGTCCATAACGGCTTCTCCCCTGCGCCATCGGCGCAGTGTGAACGACCCGACAGTGTCGGGCCGCAGGCATCAGGCAGTTTTTTGCAGACCGACGACGGTGCGCGGCATGCCGACAAACCCTGGCAAAGCTTCGATCCGCGCCAACCAGGCGCGGATGTTGGCGTAGTCTTCCAGCGACACGTTGCCTTCAGGCGCATGGGCGATGTAGCTGTAGGCCGAAACGTCGGCAATGGTTGGCTCGGCGCCAGCCAGATACGGCGTTGCCGCCAGTTCCTGATCGATCACTTTGAGCACGGTGTGGGAATAAGCGATCACCTCTTCAGCGTTGTACGGCGCACCAAACACCGTGATCAGCCTTGCTCTGGCGGGGCCAAAGGCAATGGGCCCAGCGGCAATCGACAACCAGCGCTGAACCTTCGCCGCGCCGACCGGATCGGCTGGCAACCAACGGCCGTTACCGTACTTTTGCGCCAGATAAACCAGGATCGCGTTGGAATCGGCCAGTATCACGCCTTGATCATCAATGACCGGCACTTGACCAAACGCGTTGAGCGCCAGAAAGTCCGGCTGTTTGTGCGCGCCCTTGGCCAGATCGACAAAGATCAGTTCGGTCGGCAGTTGCAGCAGGGACAGCATTAGTTCTACACGGTGAGCGTGGCCGGAACGTGGGAAGTTGTAGAGCTTGATGGCTTGCATGGTGTTCTCCGCTGGATAGTGGCGCTGTTGAAGAGAGATCAGTAACGGTGGGGAGCCATCTTCCACTCGCAACCCAAACAACAGAATAACCAGCAAACGCAATCCATTATTTCAGCCGGCGCAATAACCCTTTAGCCGAGCAAGGCCGGATGTTCGCGCAGTGTCTTCACCGCGAAGTCCACAAAACTACGGACCCGCACCGGGGCCTTGCGCCCACCCTGATAGACCACATGAATGGGTAATGGAGGCAATTCGAAGTCAGCCAGAACGATTTCCAGCTCACCGGAGGCGACTTTGCTTGCTACCTGATAAGACAGAACCCGGGTCAGCCCCAGGCCCATGCAGGCGGCGGTGATTGCAGCCTGATTGGCGGTGACAACAAGACGCGGTTCCGGACGAACGCTGATCAGTGCTCCCGCATCAAGAAACGGCCAGCTTCTGAGTTGACCAATGGACGAGGCGGCGATGATCGGGGCTGCGCTCAAGTCTGCAGGATGCCGGGGCCGACCACGGTCATTCAGAAATCCAGGAGAAGCGCAGATCACCCGCCGCACTTCGCCCACTCGAATTGCATGTTGATTGCTATCAGGCAACTCACCAATGCGCACCGCCACATCGATGCCCTCCTCGACCATGCTCACCACTCGGTCTACCAATAAAGCGTTGATGCTGACTTCAGGGAATTGAGTCAGATAACCGACCATGACCGGCGTGACAAACAACTCACCGAACAACACCGGCGCGGTGATTGTCAGTTGCCCACGCGGTTGAGCATGACTGCCCGCCGCCGAATCCTCGGCTTCCTGCACCTCGGCGAGAATCCTCCGACAGTCTTCCAGGAAACGCTGACCCGCCTCGCTCAAGTGAACACTGCGGGTGGTGCGTGTCAGCAGCAACGTGCCGATGCGCTTCTCCAACGCCGCCACTGCGCGAGTGACACTGGCTGCCGACAGGCCCAAACGCCGCGCCGCCGCCGAGAAACCTTGGTCTTGGGCGACGGCGGCGAAGACCTGCATCTCCTGGAAACGGTCCATGGGCGTGCCCTCTATTCAGATAAAAAAAATCGCAACCGTAGGCTGCGATTTTTAATGTTTCGATCAGCTGTGGATAACTTATTCCACCGTCACCGACTTCGCCAGGTTACGCGGCTGGTCAACGTCTGTGCCCTTCAGCACGGCCACGTAATACGAGAGCAACTGCAGCGGAATGGTGTAGAGGATCGGCGACAGGGTGTTGTGTATGTGTGGCATTTGTACAACGTGAGTGCCTTCAGCATTGGTCATGCCGGCCTGCTCGTCTGCAAAGACGATCAGCTGACCACCACGAGCGCGGACTTCCTGGAGGTTGGATTTCAACTTCTCCAGCAGCTCGTTGTTCGGTGCCACGGTGACCACTGGCATGTCGTTATCCACAAGCGCCAACGGGCCGTGTTTCAGCTCGCCAGCCGGATAGGCTTCGGCGTGGATGTAGGAGATTTCCTTGAGCTTGAGAGCCCCTTCCATCGCTACCGGGAATTGCGCACCACGACCGAGGAACAGGGTGTGGTTTTTCTCGGCGAACAGCTCGGCGATTTTCTCCACGGTGCTGTCCATGGCCAAGGCTTCGCCGAGGCGGGCCGGCAGGCGACGCAGCTCTTCAACCAACGTGGCTTCGACGCCTTTGGCCAACGTGCCGCGAACCTGGCCCAGGGACAAGGTCAACAGCAACAGGCCGACCAATTGAGTGGTGAAGGCTTTGGTCGAGGCCACGCCAATTTCACGACCCGCCTGGGTCAGCAGTGTCAGGTCGGACTCACGCACCAGTGAGCTGATGCCGACGTTGCAGATCGCCAGGCTGGCGAGGAAACCCAGTTCCTTGGCGTTGCGCAGGGCAGCCAGGGTGTCCGCGGTTTCGCCGGACTGGGAGATGGTCACGAACAGCGTGTCGGGTTGCACCACCACCTTGCGGTAGCGAAATTCGCTGGCGACTTCGACCTGGCACGGGATCCCGGCCAGTTCTTCGAGCCAGTAACGGGCAACCATGCCGGCGTGGTAACTGGTGCCACACGCGACGATCTGCACGTTGCGCACTTTGGTGAACAACTCGGCAGCCTGTGGACCGAACGCTTGCACCAGCACGCCGTTCGGACTCAGGCGACCTTCCAGGGTGCGCTGCACCACAGCCGGTTGCTCGTGAATTTCCTTGAGCATGAAGTGGCGGAACTCGCCTTTGTCGGCGGCTTCGGCACCATCGCGGTACTGCACGGATTCGCGTTTGACAACTTGGCCGCTCACGTCCCAGATCTGAACGCTGTCGCGGCGAATTTCGGCGATATCGCCTTCTTCCAGGTACATGAAGCGGTCAGTGACCTGGCGCAGGGCCAATTGATCGGAAGCCAGGAAGTTTTCACCCAGGCCCAGGCCAATAACCAGTGGGCTGCCGCTGCGGGCAGCGACCAGACGATCCGGTTGCTGAGCGCTGATGACCGCCAAACCGTAAGCACCGTGCAGCTCTTTGACAGTAGCCTTCAGGGCCACGGTCAGATCACGCAGATCCTTGAGTTTGT
Organism: Pseudomonas sp. MDT1-17; assembly: GCF_054898105.1. Taxonomy (NCBI): domain Bacteria; kingdom Pseudomonadati; phylum Pseudomonadota; class Gammaproteobacteria; order Pseudomonadales; family Pseudomonadaceae; genus Pseudomonas; species Pseudomonas sp. MDT1-17. The sequence continues at coordinate 352,171 of NZ_JBUBVM010000001.1, forward strand.
GGTTCAACAGGTGAGCAATGACCTCGGTGTCGGTGTCCGAAGTGAACACGTAACCCAAAGCTTTGAGTTGCTCACGCAGGGCTTCGTAATTCTCGATGATGCCGTTGTGCACCACCGCCAGATCACCGGAGAAATGCGGGTGAGCGTTGCCCTCGCACGGCGCACCGTGAGTGGCCCAGCGGGTGTGGGCGATACCCAGGCGGCCGACCAGCGGTGTTTCGGCCAGCGCCAGTTCCAATTCACTGACTTTGCCCGGGCGGCGCAGGCGCTCAAGCTTTTCGTCATTAGTGTAAACCGCCACACCCGCACTGTCGTAGCCACGGTATTCCAGGCGCTTCAGGCCTTCGAGCAGGATGGCAGTGATGTTACGTTCTGCAACTGCGCCAACAATTCCACACATGCTATTTCTCCTGACTGACAGCCGCGAGGATCAAATTGATTCCGCGGGCCTGAATCTGATCCCGTGCCGCAAGCGGCAGGCGATCATCGGTAATAAGGGTATGGACGCTGCTCCAGGGCAGTTCCAGGTTGGGAATCTTGCGGCCGATTTTGTCGGCCTCGACCATGACCACCACTTCGCGGGCGACTTCAGCCATGACCCGGCTCAATCCCAGCAGTTCGTTGAAGGTGGTTGTGCCGCGAATCAAATCGATGCCATCGGCACCAATGAACAACTGATCAAAGTCGTAAGAGCGTAGTACCTGCTCGGCCACCTGCCCCTGAAAGGACTCGGAATGCGGGTCCCAGGTGCCGCCGGTCATCAACAGCACCGGCTCATGCTCGAGCTCGCTCAAGGCATTGGCGACATGCAGGGAATTGGTCATCACCACCAGACCCGGTTGTTGGCCGAGTTCCGGAATCATCGCCGCCGTGGTGCTGCCGCTATCGACGATGATCCGCGCATGCTCGCGAATCCGCGTAACGGCGGCGCGGGCGATTGCCTGCTTGTATTTGGACACCGGCTGACCAATGTCGGCCACCAGCTCTTGAGGCATGGTGATCGCTCCGCCATAACGGCGCAGCAGCAGTCCGTTGCTCTCAAGCGCCGCGAGGTCCTTGCGGATCGTAACTTCCGAAGTTTCGAAGCGCTTGGCCAGCTCATCCACACTGACTTCGCCCTGCTCATTGAGCAAGGCGAGGATATTGTGACGGCGTTGAGGTGTATTGCGTTTCGACATGGCTTGGTAAGTTTCGATTCGAAAGATAACGGAAGCAATCAAAACCTATCGGCGAAACTTCGTCAAGCGTGGGGCGATAAAAAGAGCTGTGGATAACTCAGCTCTTCTTGATCTTCTCCGGCCGCTTCCAGCCGTCGATGTTCTTCTGCCGCGCTCGGCCTACCGCCAACTGAGCGTTATCCACATTTTGGGTAATGGTCGAACCTGCCGCAGTCGTTGCACCCGCAGAGATATCCACAGGCGCGACCAACGAGTTGTTGGAGCCGATGAACACATCTTCACCCAACACGGTTTTCCATTTGTTGGCGCCGTCGTAATTGCAGGTGATGGTGCCGGCCCCGATGTTGGTACGCGCACCAACCTCCGCATCCCCCAGGTAAGTCAGGTGACCGGCCTTGGCGCCCTCGCCCAAATGAGCGTTTTTCAACTCAACGAAGTTACCCACATGCGCGCGCGCTTCAAGGACTGTGCCTGGGCGCAAACGAGCGAATGGACCGGCATCGCTGCCTTCACCGAGGATCGCGCCTTCGATGTGGCTGTTGGCCTTGATCACCACGCCTTTGCGCAGGGTGCTGTCCTTGATCACACAGTTCGGGCCAATGACCACGTCGTCCTCAATAACGACCTTGCCTTCGAGGATCACGTTGATGTCGATCAGTACGTCGCGGCCGACGGTGACTTCACCGCGCACATCAAAACGAGCCGGGTCACGCAGGGTCACGCCCTGAGCCATCAAACGACGACCGGCGCGCAGCTGATAGTGACGCTCAAGCTCGGCAAGCTGCTTGCGATCGTTAGCACCCTGCACTTCCATTGCATCGTGGGGTTGTTCGGTCGCTACCACCATTCCGTCGCTGACCGCCATGGCGATCACGTCAGTCAGGTAATACTCGCCCTGGGCATTGTTGTTCGAGAGGCGGCTCATCCAGTCGCCAAGACGTTCGAAAGGCAGCGCCAGAATGCCGGTGTTGCCCTCGGTGATTGCGCGTTCAGCTTCGTTGGCGTCTTTCTGCTCGACGATAGCGGTGACCTTTCCAGCCGCGTCACGGACGATGCGGCCGTAGCCGGTTGGATCGTCCAGTTCAACGGTGAGCAAACCCAGTTGTTGCGGCGCCACTTTCTTCAGCAAACGCTGCAGGGTTTCGACTTCAATCAGCGGCACGTCACCGTAGAGAATCAGCACCGTGTCGGACTTGATGAACGGCACGGCCTGCGCCACCGCATGACCGGTTCCGAGTTGTTTGTCCTGCAGGACGAAATTCAGATCATCCGCCGCCAGACGCTCACGCACGGCATCGGCGCCATGGCCGATCACGACGTGGATGCGCTGTGGATCAAGTTGCCGGGCGCTGTGGATAACATGGCCGAGCATCGAGTTGCCGGCAATCGGGTGCAGAACTTTCGGCAACGCCGAACGCATGCGAGTGCCCTGGCCAGCAGCGAGGATAACGATTTCTAAAGACATGACTGGCTACCAATCCTGGCTGGTCAGCGGCTGCGACCAGGTTATGAATGTCGGAAAAGAAAAAAGGGTAGCCGAGGCTACCCTTTTTAATCAATCGCACAACAAGTAGGGCCTATTAGTGGCCGAACTTCTTGCGGATCTGCTGGACGGTGCGCAGCTGAGCTGCAGCCTCGGCCAGACGTGCGGCAGCAGAACCGTAATCGAATTCTGCACCACGGTCATGCAAGGCCTTCTCGGCAGCCTTAACGGCTTCCTGAGCGGAGGCTTCGTCCAGGTCGGCAGCGCGTTGCACAGTGTCGGCAAGCACCTTGACCATGTTCGGCTGAACCTCGAGGAAACCACCGGAGATGTAAAACACCTCCTCTTCCCCGCCCTGCTTGACCAGGCGGATCGGGCCCGGTTTGAGATTAGTGATCAGCGGCGCGTGACCCAGGGCGATACCAAGATCACCCAGTGCACCGTGCGCAACCACCATCTCGACCAGGCCGGAAAAGATTTCCCCTTCCGCGCTGACGATATCGCAATGGACTGTCATAGCCATCTGATTGCCTCAACCTAAATTAGCGCCCGTTGCCGGGCGCCGGGATTACAGTTTCTTGGCTTTCTCGATCGCTTCTTCGATGCCGCCGACCATGTAGAACGCTTGTTCTGGCAGGTGGTCGTAGTCACCGTTGAGGATGCCTTTGAAGCCAGCAATGGTGTCTTTCAGGGAAACGTATTTACCCGAAGCACCGGTGAAGACTTCAGCCACGAAGAACGGTTGCGACAAGAAACGCTGGATCTTACGAGCACGGTTTACCAACTGCTTGTCGGTTTCCGACAGCTCGTCCATACCCAGGATCGCAATGATGTCCTTCAGTTCTTTGTAACGTTGCAGAACATACTGTACGCCGCGAGCGGTGTCGTAGTGGTCCTGACCGATCACGTTCGGGTCCAGCTGACGCGAAGTCGAGTCCAGTGGATCGACCGCTGGGTAGATACCCAGGGAAGCGATGTCACGGGACAGAACGACGGTGGCGTCCAAGTGGGCGAAGGTGGTCGCTGGCGACGGGTCAGTCAAGTCATCCGCCGGTACGTATACCGCCTGGATCGAGGTGATCGAACCGTTTTTGGTCGAAGTGATACGCTCTTGCAGAGTACCCATCTCTTCGGCCAGGGTCGGCTGGTAACCTACTGCGGAAGGCATACGGCCCAGCAGTGCGGATACTTCAGTACCGGCCAGGGTGTAACGATAGATGTTGTCGACGAACAACAGAACGTCGTTACCTTCGTCACGGAACTTCTCGGCCATGGTCAGGCCAGTCAGTGCTACGCGCAGACGGTTACCCGGCGGCTCGTTCATCTGACCGTAAACCAGTGCCACTTTGTCCAGAACGTTGGAGTCCTTCATCTCGTGGTAGAAGTCGTTACCCTCACGAGTACGCTCACCCACACCGGCGAACACGGAATAACCGCTGTGCTCGATGGCGATGTTACGGATCAGTTCCATCATGTTTACGGTTTTGCCTACACCGGCACCACCGAACAGACCAACTTTACCACCCTTGGCGAACGGGCAAACCAGGTCGATAACCTTGATGCCGGTTTCCAGCAGGTCGTTGCCGCCCGCTTGTTCAGCGAAGGTTGGCGCAGGACGGTGAATGCCCCAACGCTCTTCGGTGTCGATCGGGCCAGCTTCGTCGATCGGGTTACCCAGAACGTCCATGATCCGGCCCAGGGTCGCTTTACCGACCGGTACGGAGATGGCTGCGCCAGAGTCGGTGACTTCCAGACCGCGCTTCAAGCCTTCGGTGGAACCCATCGCAATGGTACGAACCACGCCGTCGCCCAGCTGCTGCTGAACTTCCAGGGTGGTGCCTGCATCGCTTTTTACACTCAAAGCGTTGTAGATGCTCGGTACGCTGTCGCGTGGAAATTCCACGTCGATAACGGCGCCGATGATTTGAACGATACGTCCGCTACTCATAGCTGGATCCTCTGAATATTTGAACCGTTAAACCGCGGCAGCGCCGCCGACGATTTCCGAGATCTCTTGGGTGATCGCAGCCTGACGCGCCTTGTTGTAGACCAGCTGCAAATCGCTGATCAAATCACCGGCGTTGTCGGTAGCGTTCTTCATCGCGATCATCCGCGCAGCCTGTTCAGCCGCGTTGTTCTCGACCACCGCCTGGTAGACCTGCGACTCAACGTAGCGGACCATCAAGCCGTCAAGCAGCTCTTTGGCATCCGGTTCGTAGAGATAGTCCCAGTGATGCTTGAGTGATTGATCCGCGGTTGCCTCCAGTGGAATCAACTGCTCCACAGTAGGCTGTTGCGTCATGGTGTTGATGAACTTGTTGGACACCACGGACAGGCGATCAATACGGCCGTCCAGGTAGGCATCCAGCATCACCTTGACGCTGCCAATCAGATCATTGATCGACGGCTCTTCACCCAGGTGGCTGATAGCTGCAACGACGTTACCGCCGAAGTTGCGGAAGAAAGCCGCACCCTTGCTACCAACAACACACAGATCAATCTCGACGCCGTTATCGCGGTTTACCGCCATGTCCTTGACCAAGGCCTTGAACAGGTTGGTGTTCAAGCCACCACACAAACCACGGTCACTGCTCACTACGACATAACCGACGCGCTTGATTTCTCGCTCGATCATGAAGGGGTGGCGATATTCCGGGTTAGCGTTGGCCAAATGACCAATAACCTGGCGGATGCGCTCCGCGTAAGGACGGCTAGCAGCCATGCGCATTTGTGCCTTGCGCATTTTACTGACCGCCACTTTTTCCATGGCGCTGGTAATCTTTTGCGTGCTTTTGATGCTCGCAATCTTACTGCGAATCTCTTTTGCGCCTGCCATGTAACACCTATCAGGTTAGCAAGCGGGAGCCTTGCGGCTCCCGCTGCGGCTTACCAGGTTTGGGTGGCCTTGAACTTCTCGATACCGGCTTTCAGGCCAGCGTCGATTTCGTCATTGAAGTCACCCTTCACGTTGATCTTCGCCATCAAATCGGCGTGATCGCGGTTGAAGAAAGCAATCAGCGCTTGTTCGAAGCTGCCGATCTTGGCGATTTCAACGTCAGTCAGGAACCCACGCTCAGCGGCATACAGCGACAGCGCCATGTCAGCGATCGACATTGGTGCGTATTGCTTCTGCTTCATCAGCTCGGTAACGCGCTGACCATGCTCAAGTTGCTTACGGGTCGCTTCGTCCAGGTCAGAAGCGAACTGGGCGAATGCCGCCAGTTCACGGTACTGAGCCAGAGCGGTACGGATACCACCGGAGAGCTTCTTGATGATCTTGGTCTGAGCGGCACCACCCACACGGGATACCGAAACACCGGCGTTCACAGCAGGACGGATCCCGGAGTTGAACATGGCCGATTCCAGGAAGATCTGACCGTCGGTGATGGAAATCACGTTGGTCGGAACGAACGCGGAAACGTCGCCAGCCTGGGTTTCGATGATCGGCAGTGCGGTCAGGGAACCGGTTTTGCCGGTCACTGCGCCGTTGGTGAACTTCTCTACGTACTCTTCCGAAACGCGGGATGCGCGCTCCAGCAGACGGGAGTGGAGATAGAACACGTCGCCTGGGTAAGCTTCACGGCCTGGTGGACGGCGCAGCAGCAGGGAAATCTGGCGGTAAGCCACTGCTTGCTTGGACAGATCGTCATAAACGATCAGCGCGTCTTCACCGCGGTCGCGGAAGAATTCACCCATGGTGCAACCGGAGTACGGTGCCAGGAATTGCAGTGCTGCAGATTCCGAAGCGCTCGCGGCCACGACGATGGTGTTAGCCAGTGCGCCGTTTTCTTCCAGCTTGCGAACAACGTTAGCGATGGTCGATTGTTTCTGACCGATCGCTACGTAGACGCAGAAAATACCGCTGTTCTTCTGGTTGATGATCGCGTCGATCGCCAGAGCGGTTTTACCGATCTGACGGTCACCGATGATCAGCTCACGCTGGCCACGGCCGACAGGGATCATGGCATCGACAGCCTTGTAGCCAGTCTGTACAGGCTGGTCTACCGACTTACGCCAGATCACGCCTGGAGCAACTTTCTCGACCGCATCGGTCTCGGTGTTGTTCAGCGGACCTTTGCCGTCAACAGGGTTACCCAGTGCGTCGACTACGCGACCCAGCAGTTCCTTACCAACCGGAACTTCGAGGATGCGGCCGGTGCACTTGGCGCTCATGCCTTCAGCCAGAGACTGATAAGAGCCCAATACAACGGCACCTACAGAGTCTTGCTCCAGGTTGAGAGCCATACCGAAGACGCCGCCCGGAAACTCGATCATCTCGCCGTACATTACGTCGGCCAGACCGTGAATCCGCACGATACCGTCAGATACGCTGACGACAGTGCCTTCGTTACGGGCTTGGGAGGTCACATCGAGCTTGTCGATGCGGCCCTTGATAATTTCACTTATTTCGGAAGGATTGAGTTGCTGCATTGCTCTGCTGCCCCTTCAAACTCAAGATTTCAATGCTTCGGCAAGGTTCGCGAGTTTGCCGCGAACCGAGCCATCGATTACCAGGTCGCCGGCGCGGATGACAATGCCCCCAATAAGGGATTTGTCTTCCTCGACTTGCAGGCGCACTTCCCGGTTGAGTCGTGCACTGAGAACCTTGGCGAGTTTGTCTTGCTGTTCTTGGTTCAATGCAAAAGCACTGGTCACTTCAACGTCTACCGATTTCTCTTGTTCGGCCTTGTACAGGTCAAACAGAGCGGCGATCTCCGGCAACAGCGGGAGACGGTCGTTTTCGGCAACGACGTTGATGAAGTTCTGTACCTTCACATCAAACTTGTCGCCGCACACGTCAATAAACGTGGCGGCCTTGTCTGCGCTCGTCAGTCGCGGGGCCTTGAGCACGCGCTGCATAGTGTCGTCTTGCGACACTGCTGCAGCCAGGCCGAGCATGGCTGACCAAGAGGCCAGTTGCTGGTGGGCCTGGGCGTGCTCGAAGGCTGCCTTAGCGTAAGGTCGGGCCAACGTGGTCAATTCTGCCATGATCGCCCTCGCTTAAATTTCAGCAGCCAGTTTGTTTACCAGCTCCGCGTGCGCGTTTTGATCGATTGTGGCACCCAGGATCTTCTCGGCGCCGCCAACGGCCAGAGCACCCAATTGGGCACGCAGCGCGTCTTTGACACTGTTCAGCTCCTGCTCGATCTCGGCCTGAGCCTGAACCTTCACACGGTCAGCGTCGATACGGGCTTTTTCAACAGCCTCTTCGACGATCTGATTACCGCGTTTCTTGGCTTGCTCAATGATTTCGGCTGCCTGAGCTTTAGCTTCGCGCAGTTGTTGACCCGCTTTATCTTGGGCCAACTCCAGGTCGCGAGCTGCTCGGGCGGCAGCGTCCAATCCATCCGCGATCTTCTTCTGACGTTCGTGCAAAGCCGCGATGACCGGAGGCCACACGAACTTCATGCAAAACAGTACAAAAATGAAGAACGCAACGGACTGGCCAATCAGGGTTGCATTAATGTTCACGCCAACACCTCGCTCGTTCGTTGCACATCAAACCAATTACTCGAAGGTTCGAGTAATCAGCCAGCGAGTTGACCAACGAATGGGTTCGCGAAGGTGAAGAACAGAGCGATACCAACACCGATCATGGTGACGGCGTCGAGCAGACCGGCAACGATGAACATTTTAACTTGCAGCATTGGAACCATCTCTGGCTGACGCGCTGCGCCTTCCAGGAACTTGCCACCCAACAGGCCGAAACCAATTGCGGTACCCAGTGCGCCCAGGCCGATCAACAGTGCAACAGCGATAGCGGTTAGACCAACTACAGTTTCCATCTTTCCTCCCGACTTTTACGTCGTATGGTTTAGGTTTTTTAGATTTTAAAGCGGTAGAACAAATCGTTTCATAGCCCTGTTCGGGCACCCACTCGTTTGACCGAGTGGGACATCAGACCAGTCGAGACTGGTCTTAATGGTTCTCTTCGTGCGCCATCGACAGGTAAACGATGGTCAGCATCATGAAGATAAACGCCTGCAGGGTGATGATAAGGATGTGGAACACAGCCCACGCCCACTGCAGAACTACACCCAGGCCGCTAAGCCAGAGCAGACCGCTGCCGAACATCACAGCGATCAGAATGAAGACCAGTTCGCCGGCGTACATGTTGCCGAACAGACGCAGTGCCAGAGAGATTGGCTTGGCAATCAGTGTCACGAACTCCAGCAGGAAGTTCACCGGAATCAGCAGCGCTTGCAGGAAAATGTTCTTGCTACCGAAAGGGTGCAGGGTCAGTTCGCCGATGAAGCCGCCGATGCCCTTGACCTTGATGCTGTAGAAAATGATCAACGCGAACACCGACAGGGCCATGCCCAGGGTAGCGTTCGGGTCAGTGGTCGATACGGCACGGAACGGAATGTGCGCATCGCCAGTGATCAGGATGGCCAACTGAGGAATCCAGTCGACCGGTATCAGGTCGACGGCGTTCATCAGGAAGACCCAGACGAAGATGGTCAGTGCCAACGGTGCAATCACCGGGCTACGGCCATGGAAGCTGTCTTTCACGCTGCCATCGACGAATTCGACCAATACTTCAACGAAGTTCTGCAAAGCACCAGGTACACCCGTAGTCGCCTTCTTTGCCGCCATGCGGAAAAGAAGAACGAAAATCAGGCCCAACGCGACCGACCAGCCGAGAGTATCGACGTGGAAAGCCCAGAAGCCCATTTCTTTGGCTTCTGCTGCGGTGTGGGCAAAACCCCACCCGCCGGTTGGATGCTGACCGAAGGTCAGGTTCTGCAAGTGGTGCTGGATATAGCCCGAAGCGGTTGTTTCTGCCATGGTTGCCTCAAACGCCCTAAGGTCTCGAAAGTCTTGTTCTCATCAGCAGGGGCGCGAACCAGCTGACCAGTTGGGTCAACACGAAGACGCCGAATACAGCTAGCGGCGCCAATGGCTTCACACCTGCAAACGTCAATGCAAAGAGCACTGCCGTCAAAATCAGTTTGCCCGCCTCGCCGGCATAAAAAGACCGGACGATGGCTTGAGCTGCTCGGGCGCCGGAAAACCGAAATGCCCTGTGAGCGAAATAAACATTGGGCAGCAAGGCTATCAGGCCTCCGCAAAGTCCTGAATACCCGGCTACGACTCCATGCCAGTACCAAAGCGCCAAAGCGGCCAGTACCAATACGACAAATTGAGCCAGTAATACCGGAAAAACTGCCAGGCGATGGAACGGCAAGCGGTTTGGCGTGCGGCTCTCCATCGATTTTGCTCCCCAATGATCGGCTGCCAGAATTCAATAACTTGGCATAATTTGTGCCGACAAAATGCGCGCAGAGTATAGGGGCGGTTCTGCCCCTATTCAACTGGCAGGTAGTGATTTCCGACTGCACGCTACATGAGGAAATGTTTCAGCGAATGTGCGCAAGTACACCTTGAAGCTCATCGAGGGAGTTGTAACCGATCACCAACTGCCCCTTCCCCTTTTTACCGTGGCGGATCTGCACCGCAGAGCCTAGGCGCTCGGCCAGACGCTGTTCGAGTCGCGCAATATCAGGGTCCTGCTTTACCGGTTCAGCAGGTTCGTGTTTGCCGCTCAACCACTGGCGTACCAGTGCTTCAGTCTGGCGCACAGTCAGCCCCCGTGCGACAACGTGTCGCGCCCCTTCAACCTGTTGATTCTCCGGCAAACCGAGCAAAGCACGGGCATGACCCATTTCCAGGTCGCCGTGGGACAGCATGGTTTTGATGACTTCCGGCAACGCGATCAAGCGTAGCAGGTTGGCCACGGTCACGCGGGATTTGCCCACCGCTTCGGCCACTTGTTGCTGAGTCAGCTGGAATTCCTGCTGCAAACGCTGCAAGGCCACCGCTTCTTCGATCGGATTGAGGTCTTCGCGCTGGATGTTCTCGATCAGTGCCATCGCGATCGCGGTTTCATCCGGTACATCGCGAACCATTGCCGGGATGGTTTCCTGGCCAGCCTGCTGGCTGGCGCGCCAACGGCGTTCGCCGGCGATGATTTCGAAGCGACCGCTACCGATCGGTCGAACCACGATCGGTTGCATCACGCCCTGAGCCTTGATCGACTGTGCCAGCTCTTCCAGCGCCTGTGGGTCCATGTCCCGACGCGGCTGGTACTTGCCGCGCTGGATCAGGTCCAGGGGCAGGTGCTGCAGCTCACGCTGATCTGCCTGCACCGCTTGTTCTTCCAGCGAGCTGACAGTCGGACCACTCAGCAGTGCATCCAGTCCACGTCCGAGACCTCGTTTCTTGACGGCCATGGGGATTCCTTAAGTTGCCTGAACAGCAGCGGTGCGTGAGTTTTTGCGTTGACGGCGAACCATCTCGCCGGCCAATGCCAGATAGGCAATGGCGCCCCGAGATGATTTGTCGTACGCCAGCGCCGGCATGCCATAGCTTGGCGCTTCGGCCAGGCGAATGTTGCGCGGAATCACCGTGTCGTAGAGCTGCTCGCCGAAGTGTTCCTTGAGCTGCGCCGAAACATCGTTCATCAGGCTCAGGCGCGGGTCATACATGGTCCGCAACAGGCCTTCGACTTTCAGGTTCGGGTTCAGCAGTTCTGCGATGCGCTTGATGTTATCCACAAGGTCGCTCAAGCCTTCGAGCGCGAAGTACTCGCACTGCATGGGGATAATCACCCCGTCAGCCGCCACCAGTGCGTTAAGCGTGAGCATCGACAGCGACGGCGGGCAGTCGATCAAAATGTAATCGTAGTTTTCACGGATCGGCGCCAACGCACTGCGCAGGCGACTTTCCTTCATCTGCATTTCCAGCAGAACCACTTCGGCCGCGGTCAAGTCACGGTTGGCCGGCAGCAGTTGGTAACCACCGTGCTCGGAGTAGTGCATGGCCTGGGCCAGATCGCATTCGCCGATCAGCAGGTCGTAGACCGAGTTTTCCAGGCCGTGTTTATCCACACCGCTACCCATGGTGGCGTTGCCCTGTGGATCGAGATCGATCAACAGCACCCGACGCTTGGTAGCGACCAGGGAAGCTGCGAGGTTGATGCAGGTGGTGGTCTTGCCCACTCCACCCTTTTGGTTCGCTATCGCGAATACCTTAGCCATTCTTGCTTGTGTTCCCAATCATGCCGTGCGGCGCAGTATCAGCAGATGGCGTTGGCCTTGGCAACCGGGTACGGCCAGGGCGTGTTCGCTATCGAGGTGGAAGTCTGCCGGCAATGCTACCAGCTCATCGGCCGGATGAACGCCCTTCATTGCCAGCCAACGCGTATCGGCGTCGCCGAGGTGGCGAGTCCAGTTGCTGAAGTTCTCCATGCTGCTGAATGCCCGGGAAATGATCCCGTTGAATGGCTGTGCAGGCTGGAAGGCTTCGACGCGACTGTGGATAACTTGAAGGTTATCCAGTTTGAGTTCGAGTTTGACCTGAGTCAGGAAGCGGGTTTTCTTGCCGTTGCTGTCCAGGCAGGTCACTTGGGACTCTGGAAACAGGATGGCCATCGGGATACCCGGCATGCCACCACCGCTGCCCACGTCAAGCCAGCGGCCGTTTTCGACGAACGACATCACGCTCAAACTATCGAGCAAGTGACGGGAAACCATCTCGTCCGGATCGCGTACGGCGGTCAGGTTGTACGCCTTGTTCCATTTGATCAACAGGGCCAGATAACCCAGCAGCTGCGCATGCTGGGATTCTGTCAGTGTGACACCGAGCTGGCGAGCACCTGTGGATAACTCTTCTGCGTGTTGCGAGGTGACCAACGAACTCAAGCGCTTTGCTCCAACTGACGGCCCGCGCCGCGTTTTTTCAAATGAATCATCAACAGCGAAATCGCTGCTGGCGTCACGCCCGGGATACGCGACGCCTGGCCCAGGGTCTCTGGACGAGTCGCACCGAGCTTGCTCTGGATCTCTTTGGAGAGACCGGAAATATTCGTGTAATCGATATCCACAGGCAGTTTTGTGTCTTCGCTGGCCCGCAGCCGTGCGATTTCATCCTGCTGGCGATCGATGTAACCGGCGTATTTGGTCTTGATTTCGACCTGCTCGGCGACTTGCGGGTCTTCTGCGCCCCCGCCGGTCACGGCGATCAGGCCAGCGTAGTCGATTTCCGGACGGCTCAGCAGATTGAGCAAGTTGTATTCGTGGGTCAGCGGCGTACCGAATTTCTCGGAAATCGCATCGCCCTGCTCGGTACCTGGGCGAACCCAGGTACTTTTCAGGCGTTGCTCTTCCAGCGTGATGCTTTCACGTTTGGTGCAGAACGCAGCCCAACGCGCGTCGTCCACCAGACCCAGTTCGCGACCTTTTTCGGTCAAGCGCAGGTCGGCGTTATCTTCGCGCAGGATCAGGCGATATTCGGCGCGGGACGTGAACATCCGATACGGTTCCTGGGTACCCAGGGTAATCAGGTCGTCGACCAACACCCCGATGTACGCCTCGTCGCGACGCGGGCACCAGGCATCTTTGCCCTGAGCACGCAGTGCGGCGTTGGCCCCGGCCAGCAAACCCTGGGCACCGGCTTCTTCGTAACCGGTGGTGCCGTTGATTTGCCCGGCGAAGAACAGACCGCCGATAACTTTGGTTTCCAGGTTGTACTTCAGGTCTCGCGGGTCGAAGTAATCGTACTCGATGGCGTAACCCGGACGAACGATGTGCGCATTTTCCATGCCGCGGATCGATTGCACGATCTGCAGTTGCACGTCGAATGGCAGGGATGTGGATATCCCGTTCGGGTACAGCTCGTTGGTCGTCAGGCCTTCCGGCTCGATGAAGACCTGATGGCTTTCCTTGTCGGCAAAGCGATGGATCTTGTCTTCGATCGACGGGCAGTAACGCGGGCCGATACCTTCGATCACACCGGAATACATCGGCGAACGATCAAGGTTGGCGGCAATGATTTCGTGGGTGCGGGCGTTGGTGTGGGTAATCCAGCAGCTGACCTGTTTCGGATGCTGCTCTTTGGAACCCATGAACGACATCACCGGGATCGGTGTATCGCCGGCTTGCTCGGTCATCACCGAGAAATCCACAGAACGACCGTCGATACGCGGTGGTGTGCCGGTTTTCAGGCGACCAACGCGCAGTGGCAATTCACGCAAGCGGTGAGCCAGGGCGATCGACGGCGGATCACCGGCACGGCCTCCGGAAAAATTCTGCATGCCGATGTGGATAAGTCCGCCGAGGAAGGTGCCAGTGGTCAACACCACCGAGTCCGCGAGGAAACGCAGGCCCATTTGGGTGACAACACCGCGCACTTGTTCCTGTTCGACGATCAGGTCATCGGCGGCTTGTTGAAATATCCACAGGTTCGGCTGGTTTTCCAGGGCTTCGCGGACAGCGGCCTTGTACAGAACCCGATCAGCCTGAGCGCGAGTCGCTCGCACGGCCGGGCCTTTACGGCTGTTCAACACGCGAAACTGAATACCACCTTTGTCGGTAGCCATGGCCATCGCGCCGCCAAGGGCGTCGATTTCCTTGACCAGGTGACTTTTGCCGATTCCACCAATAGCGGGGTTGCAACTCATGGCACCGAGGGTTTCCACGTTATGCGTCAGCAACAGGGTTTTTGCACCCATACGTGCTGAGGCCAGTGCTGCCTCGGTACCGGCATGACCGCCGCCGATGACGATCACTTCAAAACGGGAAGGGAAATCCACCACGCACCTCGTGCCTGCTTCAGTTAGGTAATCAGGAATAGTTTGAGCTCAGGTTTTTGGACCTGGGCGGCAAGTATAGGGACTTCGCCCTTCCTAAAGAACCCTTTGCACAAAATTCAACCAGCTGTGGAGAAGTCGCGGTTATAGAAATTAAAAAGAGAGAAATTTATTAAATCTTTGTTTTTATGTTTATTTCTACTGAAGCCAATTTCTGTGGATAGATCGCTATAGGCCTTTATATTCAATATGTACAGAGAATCAAAACCCTGTGGTCATGTACCAAGGAGGCCCTTGGATAACCGGTTTAAGCCTGTGGATGAAAGGGCTTGTTATCCACAAGCACGGTTATCTTCAGTTTTGAGGCCCTGTTATCAACTGCCCTTAGTGGCAGTTATTCACAGGGCTTAATCCACAGAAAAACGCAGAATAGGCAAATCCTGGACACGGAAAATCGACACAAGCAGAAAGAATCTGCCTGGCATTGGGAGAGAATTTAAAAAAAGGAAGGAACAGACAGGCACGAATGGCCTGTCTGTGAATAACGGAAGGACTATTTACCGATACAGAAGCTGGAAAAGATTCGTCCCAACAGGTCATCGGAGCTGAATGCACCGGTGATTTCACCCAAAGAGTGCTGAGCCTGGCGTAAATCTTCGGCCAGCAGTTCACCGGCACCGGCCAACGTCAGCTGCGCACGGCCGTGCTCGAGGGACGCACTGGCATGACGTAACGCGTCAAGGTGACGCCTGCGAGCGCTGAAGCTGCTCTCCGAGGTCTGTTCGTAGCCCATGCAGGCCTTGAGGTGGTCGCGTAGCAATTCCAGCCCTTCACCGGCAGACTTGGCGCTCAGGCTGATGGTGACATGGCCATCCTCGCTGATATCCAGTGCAATGGCTTCGCCCGTGAGGTCAGCCTTGTTACGGATCAGCGTGACTTTCGCCGGATCCGGACGGACTTCCAGGAATTCCGGCCATAACGCGAACGGATCAAGCGCCTCAGGAGCGGTAGCATCGACCACCAACAGCACGCGATCAGCCTCGCCGATCGCTTTCAACGCCCGTTCGACGCCGATTTTTTCTACCTGGTCTTCGGTATCGCGCAGACCTGCGGTGTCGACCACGTGCAGCGGCATGCCATCGATGTGGATATGTTCACGAAGAATGTCCCGGGTAGTGCCGGCAATCTCGGTCACGATCGCTGCTTCTCGTCCTGCCAGGGCATTCAACAAGCTGGATTTACCGGCATTCGGCCGACCAGCGATCACCACGGTCATCCCGTCACGCAGCAAGGCACCCTGTCCGGCTTCCCGTAGTACGGTGGATAACTCGTCACGCACTTTGTCGAGCATGCTCAGTACATGGCCATCGGCAAGAAAGTCGATTTCTTCTTCCGGGAAGTCGATAGCCGCTTCGACATAGATGCGCAGGCCAATCAGTTGCTCGGTGAGGTTATGCACACGCTCGGAAAATGCGCCCTGCAAGGAACGCAGGGCATTTCGTGCAGCCTGTGCAGAACTCGCCTCGATCAAGTCGGCAATGGCTTCGGCCTGAGCCAGGTCGAGTTTGTCGTTGAGGAATGCACGCTCGCTGAATTCACCCGGCCGGGCCAACCGACAGCCCAGTTCCAGGCAACGCTGAAGCAGCATATCCAGAACTACCGGACCGCCATGGCCCTGGAGTTCCAGCACATCTTCGCCGGTGAATGAGTTCGGGCCCGGAAAATACAATGCGATGCCTTGATCCAGAACCTCATCGTTTTCACTGAGAAATGGGCCGTAATGGGCGAATCGCGGCTTGAGTTCACGACCGCTGAAGGCTTTGGCGGCAACGCTCGCCAGCGGCCCGGAAATACGGACGATACCCACACCGCCGCGACCTTGAGCGGTGGCGACGGCTGCAATGGTTTCACGAGGAACGCTCATAAACCGTTATCCAGACAAAAGTGACAGATAGCAAAACGCCCCACTAGGGGGCGTTTTGAGTGGTTATTCACAGTGTAAATCAGGCAGCTGCTTTGGTAGCCGCTTCGACTTTACGAGTGATGTACCACTGTTGGGCGATCGACAGGCAGTTGTTCACTACCCAATACAGCACCAGACCAGCCGGGAACCACAGGAAGAAGAAGGTGAAGATGATTGGCATCATCTTCATCACCTTGGCCTGCATCGGATCCGGAGGTGTCGGGTTCAACTGCTGCTGGATGAACATGGTTGCACCCATGATGATCGGCAGAATGAAGAACGGATCCTTGATCGACAGGTCAGTAATCCACAGCATGAACGGCGCTTGGCGCATTTCAACGCTTTCCAGCAGCACCCAGTACAGGGAGAGGAAAACCGGCATCTGCACGAGGATTGGCAAGCAACCACCCAGGGGATTGATTTTCTCTTTCTTGTACAGCTCCATCATGGCTTGCGACATTTTCTGCCGGTCGTCGCCATGTTGCTCTTTCAGCGCAGCCAGTTTCGGTGCCACTGCACGCATGCGGGCCATGGATTTGTAGCTGGCTGCCGACAGCGGGAAGAATATCCCTTTGATCAGCATGGTCAGGAAGATGATTGACCAGCCCCAGTTGCCGATCAGCGCGTGGATATGTTGCAGCAGCCAGAAGATTGGCTGGGCGATGAACCACAGAATGCCGTAGTCGACGGTCAATTCCAGACCTGGGGACAACTCTTTCAATACAGCCTGGCTTTTCGGGCCGGCGTACAGAACGGCGCTTGTTTCGGCTTTTGCACCCGGCGCGGCGGTCATTGCCGGGCCGGTGTAACCGATGATGTAGTTGCCTTTGCTGTCTTTACGGGTCTGGACGACGTTGTTTTCGCCCTTCGCCGGAATCCACGCGGTCACGAAGTAGTGCTGCAACCAGGCAACCCAACCACCGTTCACGGTTTCTTTCAGCTGAGCCTTGTCCATGTCGCTCATCGACACTTTCTTGTACGGCTCGTTACTTGTCCACAGGGCGGCGCCCAAGTAAGTCGCGGTGCCGGTGGCCGTGCTGGAAGAAGGATCGGAGCTGGCGTCACGCTTCAACTGCGCAAACATTGCACCGGACCAGGGCTGAGCGCTCTGGTTGTCGATCTGGTAGGAAACGGTTACGTCATACAAGCCACGTTTCACGGTGAAACGCTTGATGTAGTTGACGCCGTCCTTGCTGAACTTCAGGTCTACGACCAATTGGTCCTGACCGTCAGCCAGTTGGTAAACTTTCTTCTCCGAGGAATAAACCGGACGACCGGCAGGACTTGCGTCAGGACCGTTGGAGCCGATCAAACCGCTCTGGGCCAGATAAGTCCGTTCGTTGCCGTTATCGAACAGCTGGAATGGAATGTCCGGATGGTCCTGGCGGCGTGGATACAGCGGCAACGTCAACTGGGCAACATCGCCACCTTGTGGATCGATAGCCAGGTTGAGCACATCCGTTTTGATCTGGATGAGGTCTTTGCTTGCAGCCACTGGCGTTTCAGCGGGTGCAGTTGCAGTGGTATCGCTTGCGGCGCGTGGAATGTCGTCACTGACAGAAGCATTATTGCCAGTCGCCGTATCCGGTAGACCCGGTGCGGTAGTACTGGAAGCAACATTCTGAGTCGGCAGGGCAGCCTGGCCATAGTCCTGGTTCCATTTAAGAACCATAACGTAGGTCACGATTGCCAGGGCGACGATCAGGATCGTGCGTTTGATATCCATGATTACTCGGCCATCGAAGAAGAACGGGAGGTAGGGATAGATGGAACCGGGTCATAACCACCGGGATTCCACGGATGACAGCGACCTAAACGACGAAAGGCCAGCCAGCCACCGCGCAGAAGGCCATGATTTTCTATGGCTTCATACGCGTAGCAGGAACAACTGGGGTAGAAACGACAGTGACTGGCCATCAGAGGACTAATGGCATAGCGATAAAACTGGATCGGAACGAGTGCCAGTTTACGCATCGGGACTGTCTACCCCTACAGTTTCGGTTTTGACTGCTGGTACTGGCGTGCTGCGTGCCAGACGCTTCCAGAGTTTGCCGAAATGCTGAATCAATTCGGGGTTTTCTACGTCCCCCAAACCTTTGCGCGCGACGATAACAATGTCCCAGCCGACCAGTGAATCCTGGTGCAGACGGAACGATTCGCGCATCAGACGTTTGAGGCGATTGCGCTCGACGGAGAGCTTTACGCTCTTTTTCCCGATAACCAACCCGAGACGGGGGTGATCAAGATCGTTGTTGCGCGCAAGGAGCAGGAGATTTTTCCCCGGAACCTTGCCGGTAGGGGAGTCAAAGACTGCCTTGAAATGCCGGGGAGTAAGCAGACGCTTTTCCCGACTGAAGTCCTGACTCACCTCCAGTGCCGGATTATCAAACTGCCAGACGCGCACGACCTTTGGCGCGACGACGCGACAGGACGGCGCGACCGTTTTTGGTAGCCATGCGAGCACGGAAACCGTGGGTACGAGCGCGTTTGATAGTGCTTGGTTGGAAAGTACGTTTCATTGTCGTGTTACCTGGTTCGTCCACAACGGGCCGGAATGGCCCCCGTTTTAAGAGACCGGGGATTCTAGAGAAAGCAAGCCTCTAGGTCAATTTCCAACCAGCGTTTCCTTATAAATAGATCTCCAGACGTTTTTCCTGCCCGAGGTCCTTCGCTAGATATAGAAATTAGAAAGGAAAGTATTTAAAGCTTTTCTGTAAAGCTTATAAAAGCTAGGGGCGCGATCCTCTGTGGATAACTGCCATTAGCCCTTTAAAGACGTGATGTACAGAGAATGACAACTACAGTGGAAAACAGTGTTCAGCCTGTGCTGCGCTATCGGATAAGCTGTGTGTGAAAGGGCTACTTATCCACAGCAGGGTTATCCACCGAGTTTCCCCCCCACTTGTACAACGACCTTAGACCCGGTTATCCACAGAGCTTATGCACAGACCACTGGTCGTCTTTTTTTCGTATAACGCACTGATTCTTCTTGGGCAGTGAACAACCTTCGTGTGGATAAGTCGGCGTCTGGTCGGCTACAATGGCGTCTTGTTTTTGCCTCACCGGCTTTCAACTTAGGGGATATCCGTGTCAGTGGAACTTTGGCAGCAGTGCGTGGAGCTTTTGCGCGATGAGCTGCCTGCCCAACAATTCAACACTTGGATCCGTCCACTACAGGTCGAAGCCGAAGGCGACGAGTTGCGTGTTTACGCACCGAATCGTTTTGTTCTCGATTGGGTCAACGAAAAGTACCTGGGCCGCGTACTTGAACTGCTGGATGAGCATGGCAATGGCACAGCGCCGGCGCTTTCCTTATTAATAGGCAGCAAACGCAGTTCGGCACCGCGTGCCGCCCCGAATGCTCCCTTGGCCGCCGCTGCCTCACAGGCTCAGGCCGCTCAAGCACCCGTGAGCGCTCCGGCGCCATCCTCGGTTGCCGCCCCGGCCAAGCGTTCGACGCAAAAGATTGCCGAGGTTAATGAAGAGCCTTCGCGTGACAGCTTCGACCCGATGGCCGGAGCCAGTTCGCAACAGGCACCGATTCGCGCCGAACAGCGTACGGTGCAGGTCGAAGGCGCGCTCAAGCACACCAGCTACCTGAACCGCACCTTCACCTTCGAAAACTTCGTCGAGGGCAAGTCCAACCAACTGGCACGGGCTGCGGCCTGGCAAGTGGCGGACAACCCCAAGCACGGTTACAACCCGCTCTTTCTTTATGGTGGCGTCGGCTTGGGTAAAACCCACTTGATGCACGCCGTGGGTAACCACCTATTAAAGAAGAATCCGAACGCCAAGGTCGTGTACCTGCATTCCGAGCGGTTCGTGGCCGACATGGTCAAGGCCCTGCAGCTGAACGCAATCAACGAGTTCAAGCGCTTCTACCGTTCGGTGGATGCGTTGTTGATCGATGACATTCAGTTCTTCGCCCGCAAGGAACGTTCCCAGGAAGAATTTTTCCACACCTTCAACGCCCTGCTTGAAGGTGGCCAGCAGGTCATTCTTACCAGTGACCGCTACCCGAAAGAAATCGAAGGCCTCGAAGAACGTCTCAAATCTCGTTTCGGTTGGGGCCTGACGGTCGCCGTCGAGCCGCCGGAGCTGGAAACCCGTGTGGCGATCCTGATGAAAAAGGCCGATCAGGCCAAAGTCGATCTGCCCCATGACGCGGCGTTCTTCATCGCCCAGCGTATTCGTTCCAACGTCCGTGAGCTGGAAGGCGCGCTCAAACGTGTGATCGCTCACTCGCACTTCATGGGCCGCGACATCACCATCGAGCTGATTCGCGAATCCCTGAAAGATCTGTTGGCACTGCAAGATAAACTGGTCTCTGTGGATAACATTCAGCGCACTGTCGCTGAGTACTACAAGATCAAGATCTCCGACTTGTTGTCCAAACGTCGTTCGCGCTCGGTAGCCCGTCCGCGTCAGGTCGCCATGGCTTTGTCCAAAGAACTGACCAACCACAGCCTGCCGGAAATCGGCGACGTGTTTGGTGGCCGAGACCACACGACGGTTTTGCACGCCTGCCGCAAGATCAACGAACTTAAGGAATCCGACGCGGACATCCGCGAGGACTACAAGAACCTGCTGCGTACACTGACCACTTGATGAACACCAGCGCAGCTTATTAAGGCAAGGGACTAGACCATGCATTTCACCATTCAACGCGAAGCCCTGTTGAAACCCCTGCAACTGGTCGCAGGCGTCGTCGAGCGCCGACAGACCTTGCCGGTGCTCTCCAACGTGCTGCTGGTTGTCGAAGGCCAGCAACTGTCGCTGACCGGTACCGACCTGGAAGTCGAGCTGGTCGGTCGTGTACAACTCGAAGAGCCTGCCGATCCAGGTTCCATCACTGTGCCTGCGCGCAAGCTGATGGACATCTGCAAGAGCTTGCCGAACGACGCGCTGATCGACATCAAGGTCGATGAGCAGAAACTCGTGGTGAAGGCCGGCCGTAGCCGCTTCACCCTGTCGACCCTCCCGGCCAATGACTTCCCTACGGTGGAAGAAGGCCCAGGCTCACTGACGTGCAGCCTTGAGCAAAGCAAACTGCGTCGCCTGATCGAACGCACCAGCTTCGCGATGGCCCAGCAGGACGTGCGTTACTACCTCAACGGCATGTTGCTGGAAGTCTCGGCTGGCATCATCCGTGCCGTGGCCACTGACGGTCACCGCCTGGCCATGTGCTCGATGCAGGCCGATATCGGTCAGCCGGATCGACATCAGGTCATCGTTCCACGCAAAGGTATTCTCGAACTGGCGCGCCTGCTGACCGAACCTGATGGCCTTGTCAGCATCGTGCTGGGTCAACACCATATCCGCGCCACCACTGGCGAATTCACCTTCACCTCGAAACTGGTCGATGGCAAATTCCCTGACTACGAGCGCGTCCTGCCTAAAGGCGGCGACAAACTGGTACTCGGCGATCGCCAGGCCCTGCGTGAAGCCTTCAGTCGTACCGCGATTCTGTCCAACGAGAAGTACCGCGGCATTCGTCTGCAACTGGCTAACGGTCAGCTGAAGATTCAGGCGAACAACCCGGAGCAGGAAGAAGCGGAAGAAGAAGTGGGTGTTGAATACAACGGCGGCAATCTGGAAATCGGTTTCAACGTGAGCTACTTGCTCGACGTGCTGGGTGTGATGACCACCGAGCAGGTTCGTCTGATCCTGTCCGACTCCAACAGCAGTGCGCTGGTGCAAGAGTCCGACAACGACGACTCGGCCTACGTTGTTATGCCGATGCGTCTGTAATCATGCTCAGCAGAAGCTAGATGTCCTTAAGTCGCCTCACGGTCACCGCGGTGCGCAATCTGCACCCGGTGACCTTCTCCCCCTCCCCCCGAATCAACATTCTTTACGGCGCCAACGGCAGCGGCAAAACCAGTGTTCTGGAAGCCATTCATCTGCTGGGGCTTGCCCGTTCGTTTCGTAGCAGCCGTCTTCTGCCGGTCATTCAGTACGAGCAATTGGCATGCACGGTGTTTGGTCAGGTTGAATTAGCCGAGGGCGGGCACAGCGCCTTGGGGATCTCCCGCGACCGCCAAGGGGAGTTCCAGATCCGCATCGACGGGCAGAACGCCCGCAGCGCGGCGCAACTGGCGGAAATCCTGCCGTTGCAGTTGATTAACCCCGACAGCTTCCGCTTGCTGGAAGGCGCGCCGAAGATACGCAGGCAGTTTCTCGACTGGGGCGTGTTCCACGTGGAACCACGGTTCATGTCCACCTGGCAGCGGTTGCAGAAGGCCCTGCGCCAGAGAAACTCTTGGCTGCGGCATGGTACACTTGACGCCGTTTCGCAAGCGGTTTGGGACAGGGAACTGTGCCAGGCTAGCGCTGAAATAGATGAATACCGCCGCGCTTATATCAAAGCCTTGAAACCAGTCTTTGAACAGACCTTGAGCGAACTGGTTGAGCTCGAGGGCTTAACGCTCAGTTATTACCGAGGTTGGGACAAAGACCGCGAGCTGAGTGCAGTGCTCGCCGGGTCCCTTCAGCGCGATCAGCAAATGGGTCATACCCAGGCCGGACCACAGCGTGCTGATTTGCGTCTTAGATTGGGCGCACACAATGCCGCGGACATCTTGTCCCGCGGTCAGCAGAAGCTAGTGGTCTGTGCTTTGCGGATTGCCCAAGGGCACTTGGTCAGCCAGGCCCGGCGCGGCCAGTGTATTTATCTGGTGGATGACCTGCCGTCCGAACTGGACGAGCACCACCGTCGCGCGCTTTGCCGCTTGCTGGAAGACTTACGCTGCCAGGTGTTTATTACCTGTGTAGATCACGAATTATTGAGGGAAGGCTGGCAGACGGAAACGCCAGTCGCTCTGTTCCACGTGGAACAGGGCCGTATCACCCAGACCCACGACCATCGGGAGTGAAGGCATTGAGCGAAGAAAATACGTACGACTCAACGAGCATTAAAGTGCTGAAAGGCCTGGATGCCGTACGCAAACGTCCCGGTATGTACATTGGTGACACCGACGATGGCAGCGGTCTACACCACATGGTGTTCGAAGTGGTCGATAACTCGATCGACGAAGCTCTCGCCGGCCACTGCGACGACATCAGCATCATCATCCACCCGGACGAATCCATCACCGTTCGCGACAACGGTCGTGGCATCCCGGTAGACGTGCACAAAGAAGAAGGCGTTTCGGCAGCCGAGGTCATCATGACCGTGCTGCACGCCGGCGGTAAGTTCGATGACAACTCCTACAAAGTCTCCGGCGGCCTGCACGGTGTAGGTGTGTCGGTGGTGAACGCTCTGTCTGAAGAGCTGGTTCTGACCGTTCGCCGTAGCGGCAAGATCTGGGAACAGACCTACATTCACGGTGTTCCACAAGAACCGATGAAAATCGTCGGTGAAAGCGAAACCACCGGTACCCAGATTCACTTCAAACCGTCTGATCTGACGTTCAAGAACATCCACTTCAGCTGGGACATCCTGGCCAAGCGAATTCGTGAGCTGTCCTTCCTCAACTCCGGTGTCGGCATCGTCCTCAAGGATGAACGCAGCGGCAAGGAAGAGTTGTTCAAGTACGAAGGTGGCCTGCGTGCGTTCGTTGAATACCTGAACACCAACAAGACCCCGGTCAACCAAGTGTTCCACTTCAATATCCAGCGCGAAGACGGCATCGGCGTGGAAATCGCCCTGCAGTGGAACGACAGCTTCAACGAGAACCTGTTGTGCTTCACCAACAACATTCCGCAGCGCGATGGCGGTACTCACCTGGTGGGTTTCCGTTCCGCACTGACGCGTAACCTGAACACCTACATCGAAGCTGAAGGTCTGGCGAAGAAACACAAAGTCGCGACCACCGGTGACGATGCCCGTGAAGGCCTGACCGCGATCATCTCGGTAAAAGTGCCGGATCCGAAGTTCAGCTCCCAGACCAAAGACAAGCTGGTTTCTTCCGAAGTGAAGACCGCGGTCGAACAGGAAATGGGCAAGTACTTCTCCGACTTCCTGTTGGAAAACCCGAACGAAGCCAAGCTGGTCGTCGGCAAGATGATCGATGCGGCTCGTGCTCGTGAAGCGGCGCGTAAAGCCCGCGAGATGACCCGCCGTAAGGGCGCGCTGGATATCGCCGGCCTGCCGGGCAAACTGGCTGACTGCCAGGAAAAAGACCCTGCCCTTTCCGAACTGTACCTCGTGGAAGGTGACTCTGCTGGCGGCTCCGCCAAGCAGGGACGTAACCGTAAAACCCAGGCCATCCTGCCGCTGAAAGGCAAGATCCTGAACGTCGAGAAGGCGCGTTTCGACAAGATGATCTCTTCGCAAGAAGTGGGTACCTTGATCACCGCGCTGGGCTGCGGCATTGGCCGCGACGAGTACAACATCGCGAAGCTGCGCTACCACAACATCATCATCATGACCGATGCTGACGTCGACGGTTCGCACATCCGTACTCTGTTGCTGACCTTCTTCTTCCGCCAGTTGCCGGAACTGATCGAGCGCGGCTACATCTACATTGCTCAGCCACCGCTGTACAAGGTCAAGAAGGGCAAGCAAGAGCAATACATCAAAGACGACGACGCCATGGAAGAGTACATGACGCAGTCGGCCCTGGAAGACGCGAGCCTGCACTTGAACGAGGAGGCACCGGGTATTTCCGGACCCGCCCTGGAGCGGTTGGTGAATGACTTCCGTCTGGTGATGAAGACCCTCAAGCGTCTGTCGCGCCTGTACCCACAGGAACTGACCGAGCACTTCATCTACCTGCCGGCAGTGAGCATGGAGCAACTGTCCGATCACGCAGCGATGCAGGATTGGCTGGCCCGGTACGAAGTTCGCCTGCGCACCGTCGAGAAGTCTGGCCTGGTTTATAAAGCCAGCCTGCGTGAAGACCGTGAACGTAATGTCTGGCTGCCTGAGGTCGAACTGATCTCCCACGGCTTGTCGAACTACGTCACTTTCAACCGCGATTTCTTCGGCAGCAACGATTACAAGACTGTGGTTTCTCTGGGCGCTCAATTGAGCACCTTGCTGGACGACGGCGCGTACATCCAGCGTGGCGAGCGCAAGAAGCCGGTCACCGAGTTCAAGGAAGCCCTTGAATGGTTGATGACTGAAAGCACCAAGCGTCACACCATCCAGCGATACAAAGGTCTGGGTGAAATGAACCCGGATCAGCTGTGGGAAACCACCATGGACCCAAGCCAGCGCCGGATGCTTAAAGTGACCATCGAAGACGCCATTGGCGCAGACCAGATCTTCAACACCCTGATGGGTGATGCGGTCGAGCCTCGTCGTGAATTCATCGAAAGTAATGCTCTGGCGGTTTCCAACCTGGACTTCTGATCCAGCGAACCTGCCAAATGAAAAAAGGCCAACACGTAGTGTTGGCCTTTTTTTATCTCATCAAAAAATGGTCGCAGAAGCGAAAAACATTGCAAATCGCGGGCATAAAAAAACCGGCTATATCAGCCGGTTTTTTTGCGCCCAAAAAAAACTTATGCACCATTTGCCGAGTTTTATGAGATTAATAAATATGTATATAAATCATAAAGATACGATCATAAAAAGCTAGTTTTCGGTAAAACGGTACACAGGTTATCCACAGAATCTCAGACAGCCATTTGATCAGTCGCGGCTGGCGCTTGAGGGGCCGGTGGCAACGAACCCATGTCCCGTTGCATCTGCTCGTTCCAGGCTTGAACCCGGTCGTTCAATGCAGCAATGGCCCGCGGCCCGCTGCCCTCGGCATACATCGGTTCGCCGATGATCACGGTGATCACGCCCTGCTTTTTCGCCCAACCGGTTTTTGGCCAGAACTTGCCAGCATTGTGTGCAATCGGCAGCACCGGAAGTGCGGCATTGACCGCCAAAGCGGTACCACCCCGAGAGAATTTTCCGATAGTCCCGTAAGGAACGCGTGTCCCCTCTGGGAAGATCAGCACCCAAACGCCATCCTTCAGCAACTCATGGCCCTTCTTCGCCACATGTTTGAGCGCGGCTTTCGGGTTGTCTCGGTCGATGGCGATCGGTCGCAGCATGGCCATCGCCCAGCCGAAGAACGGCACGAACAGCAATGAACGTTTGAGCACCTGGCTCAACGGCTCGAAGTAAGCCGATAGAAAGAACGTCTCCCACGTGCTCTGGTGGTTCGACTGAATCACGCAGGGCTGGTTGGGCACATGCTCGGCGCCTTTGATTTCGTAGCTGATACCCAGAAATACTTTGCTCAACCATAAGGCACAGCGGCACCAGTACACATTAATGAAGCGATATCGGGCCTTGAACGGCAGAAAAGGCGCGATGAAAAAGCTCAGGCTGCACCAAAGCAAAGAGCTGGTGCCCAGCAACAGATAAAAGAGGAACGTTCTGATGGCCTGCAGTATCGACATGGCGACGTTTACCGTGCGGGCTCTGCCCGTCTATATAAAGCGCACTCCCGATCAATCCTTGGTCAGGAATCTCGAAAACGCTCTAATTGTGGATAAGTTCTGCGGCAATCGCCGCGAGATCGTCAAAAATCAAGGTGCCCGCCGGTAGGGTTTTGCCCAAAGTCTTTTCGCCTTTCCCGGTCTTAACTAAAACTGGCTGAGAATCGACGGCTTTGGCGGCTTCCAGGTCACCGAGACTGTCGCCGACGAACCATAGATTCGTCAGCGATACGTTGTAATGAGCGGCGATGGTTTTCAACATCCCGGGTTTTGGCTTGCGGCAATCGCAGCCCTCATCCGGCCCGTGCGGGCAATAGACGATCAGCCCGACCTCACCACCCTGATCCGCCACCAACGAGCGCAAGCGCTCGTGCATGGCATCCAGGGTGGCGATGTCGTAATAGCCGCGAGCGATGCCCGACTGGTTGGTAGCCACCGCTACCGTCCAGCCGGCCTTGCTCAACTGCGCGATGGCTTCGATCGCACCGGGGAGCGCAATCCACTCCTCCACCGACTTGATGTAAGCGTCGGAGTCATAATTGATCACCCCGTCCCGATCGAGAATCAGCAGTTTCAACAGCAACCCCTCAGCCCAGCAGCGAAATGTCAGCGACGCCGAGGAACAGCCCACGCAGACGTGCCAGCAACGCATAACGGTTGGCGCGCACCTTGGCATCTTCGGCGTTGACCATCACCGCTTCAAAGAACGCATCCACCGGCTCGCGCAGGGCAGCCAGACGTGCCAGCGATTCGCTGTACTGACGTGCAGCGGCCATCGGCTGGACAGCCTGGTCAGCCTGCTGGATCGCCGAATACAGGGAGAACTCGTTGGCGTTGTCGAAGTACTTGGCTTCCACGACCGAAGGAACAGAACCTTCTACCTTGCTCAGCAAGTTCGAAACGCGCTTGTTCACTGCGGCCAGGGCAGCGGCTTCCGGTAACTTACGGAACGCCTCTACCGCTTGTACGCGCTGATCGAAGTCCAGCGCCGAACCCGGCTTCAGGGCACGCACCGACAGGTACGTCCCGACATCAACGCCTTCGTCTTCATAACGGGCACGCAGACGGTCGAAGATAAACTCCAGCACCGAGTCGTTCAGGCCTGCGGCCTTGATCTTGGTACCGAACGCATTCACGGCGAAAGCCACGGCGTCGTTCAGGTCGAGGTCAAGTTTCTTGTCGATCAGGATTCGCAATACACCCAGCGCTGCACGGCGCAGGGCATACGGGTCTTTGCTACCGGTCGGCAGCATGCCGATGCCGAAAATGCCGACCAGCGTGTCGAGCTTGTCCGCGATAGCCACGGCCGCACCGGTCAGGGTAGTCGGCAGTTCAGCGCCGGCACCGCGCGGCATGTATTGCTCGTTCAGGGCCAGTGCAACATCTTGCGGCTCGCCGTCGTTGAGGGCGTAGTAATAACCGGCGACACCTTGCATCTCCGGGAACTCGCCGACCATCTCGGTCGCCAGGTCGCACTTGGACAGCAGGCCAGCGCGGGAAGCCCAGGCGGCGTTACCGCCAATGCGCTGAGCGATAAACGCGGCGAGTTTGGAAACGCGCTCGGCCTTGTCGTAGACGCTGCCGAGTTTTTCCTGGAACACCACGTTCTGCAGACGCAGGTTGAAGTCTTCGAGTTTCTGCTTCTTGTCTTGCTTGAAGAAGAACTCGGCGTCGGTCAGGCGTGGGCGAACCACTTTCTCGTTACCGGCGATGATCTGCTGCGGGTCTTTGCTTTCGATGTTGGCCACGGTAATGAAACGAGGCAGCAACTTGCCGTCGGCATCCAGCAGGCAGAAATACTTCTGGTTGTCCTGCATGGTGGTGATCAGCGCTTCTTGCGGCACGTCGAGGAAACGTTCCTCGAACGAGCACACCAGCGGCACCGGCCATTCAACCAACGCGGTCACTTCGTCGAGCAGGGCTGGCGGAACGATTGCAGTACCTTCCTGCATCGTTGCCAGCTCTTCGACGCGCTTGCTGATCAGCTCGCGACGCTCGTTGCCGTCGGCCAATACATAGGCAGCACGCAGATCGCTGAGGTAGTTGGCCGGCGAGGTGATGCGCACGCTTTCAGGATGGTGGAAGCGGTGACCACGGGAATCGCGGCCGGACTTTTGCGCGAGGATGGTGCAATCGATGACGTGGTCACCGAGCAGCATCACCAGCCACTGGGTCGGGCGAACGAACTCTTCCTTGCGAGCACCCCAGCGCATGCGCTTGGGGATAGGCAGGTCGTTCAGGGAGTCTTCGACGATCGTTGGCATCAGGCTCGCGGTCGGCTTGCCGGCGATGCTTTGGCTGTAGCGCAGTTTCGGACCGCTTTGATCGATTTCGCTCAGGTCGACGCCGCACTTCTTGGCGAAGCCCAGTGCCGCTTGAGTCGGATTGCCTTCGGCATCGAACGCGGCCTGACGTGGCGGGCCATCGAGGTTAATGCTGCGATCCGGCTGCTGAGTCGACAGCGAAGTGATCAGCACAGCCAGGCGACGTGGCGCGGCGTAGACGGTTTTGGTCTCGTAGTTCAGGCCTGCGGCTTGCAGGCCCTTGTCGATACCGGCCAGAAACGCGTCGGCCAGGGAGTTCAGGGCTTTGGGTGGCAGTTCTTCGGTGCCCAGTTCAACCAGAAAATCTTGAGCACTCATTGTGCAGCCTCCAGCTTAGCCAACACTTCATCACGCAGGTCCGGGGTCGCCATCGGGAAGCCCAGCTTGGCGCGAGCCAGCAGGTAGGCTTGCGCAACGGAACGCGCCAGAGTGCGGACACGCAGAATGTACTGCTGACGCGCGGTCACCGAGATCGCCCGGCGAGCATCCAGCAGGTTGAAGGTATGGGACGCCTTCAACACCATTTCGTAGCTCGGCAACGGCAGCGGCTGGTCGAGTTCGATCAGGCGCTTGGCCTCGCTTTCGTAGAAATCGAACAGTTCGAACAGCTTCTCGACGTTGGCGTGTTCGAAGTTGTAGGTCGACTGCTCCACTTCGTTCTGGTGGAACACGTCGCCGTAGGTCACTTTGCCCATCGGGCCGTCAGCCCAGACCAGGTCGTAGACCGAGTCCACGCCTTGCAGGTACATGGCCAGGCGCTCGAGACCGTAAGTGATCTCGCCGGTCACCGGGTAGCACTCGATGCCGCCCGCTTGCTGGAAGTAAGTGAACTGCGTCACTTCCATGCCGTTGAGCCAGACTTCCCAGCCCAGGCCCCAGGCGCCCAGCGTCGGCGATTCCCAGTTGTCTTCAACGAAGCGAATGTCGTGGACCAGCGGGTCCAGGCCGACGTGCTTCAGGGAGCCCAGGTACAGTTCCTGGAAGTTGTCCGGGTTCGGCTTCAGCACGACCTGGAATTGGTAGTAGTGCTGCAGACGGTTCGGGTTTTCGCCGTAGCGGCCGTCAGTCGGGCGACGACTGGGCTGCACATAAGCGGCGTTCCAGGTTTCCGGGCCAATGGCGCGCAGAAACGTGGCAGTGTGGAAAGTCCCGGCGCCTACTTCCATATCGTAGGGCTGAAGTACCACACAACCTTGCTCGGCCCAGTATTGCTGGAGGGCGAGGATCAAGTCTTGGAAGGTACGCACGGCTGGCGTAGGCTGGCTCACGAAATTCACCTGTTTCTTGGGCTGCGATTTAAAGAGCGGGAGTATACCCGATTCGGTCCTGCGCACGCCCCCTGGAGCCTTATGCCACGCTGCTTTTGGTGTTCCGAAGATCCGCTGTACATGGCTTATCACGATCAGGAGTGGGGTACGCCGCTACGCGATGCACAGGGATTGTTCGAGTTGCTTTTACTCGAAGGGTTCCAGGCCGGCCTTTCCTGGATCACCGTGCTGCGTAAACGTGAGCGTTATCGCGAGGTGCTGTTTGGCTTTGACGTACAGCGCGTGGCGCAAATGAGCGACGCCGAAATCGATGAATTGATGCTCGATCCGGGCATCATTCGCAATCGCCTCAAACTCAACGCGGCCCGGCGCAATGCCCAGGCCTGGCTGGCGCTGGAAGATCCGGTGGCGTTTCTCTGGTCCTTCGTTGGCGGCACGCCTGTGATCAATCATTTCAAGGATCGCAGTGAAGTGCCGGCCGTGACACCGGTCGCCGTCGAGATGAGCAAAGGCCTGAAAAAAGCCGGCTTCACCTTCGTCGGCCCGACCATTTGTTACGCGTTGATGCAGGCTTCGGGCATGGTCATGGACCACACTCGGGATTGCGATCGCTACGCCACCTTGGCGAACGGCGGTTAGAATAGCCGCCTCGCGCACAGCACAAGATCAGGAGTGACCTGTGGATAAGTTGAAAGGCGCCTTGCTGGTAGGCGCTCTGCGTCTGTTTGCCCTGCTTCCTTGGCGGGCAGTGCAGGTGGTGGGTTCAGCAATTGGCTGGATCATGTGGAAAACCCCCAACCGTTCCCGCGACGTGGTGCGGATCAACCTCGCCAAGTGCTTTCCGCAGATGGACCCGGCCGAACGCGAGCGTCTGGTGGGCCAGAGCCTGAAAGACATTGGCAAGTCCCTGACCGAAAGCGCTTGCGCGTGGATCTGGCCGGCTCAGCGTTCCATTGATCTGGTGCGCGAAGTCGAAGGTCTCGATGTGCTCAAGGATGCCCTCGCCTCCGGCAAAGGCGTGGTCGGCATCACCAGCCACCTGGGCAACTGGGAAGTGTTGAACCACTTCTATTGCAACCAGTGCAAACCGATCATTTTCTACCGTCCGCCCAAGCTCAAGGCGGTGGATGACTTGCTGCGCAAGCAGCGGGTGCAATTGGGCAACCGG
The DNA here is from genome assembly GCF_054898105.1 of Pseudomonas sp. MDT1-17. NCBI lineage: Bacteria > Pseudomonadati > Pseudomonadota > Gammaproteobacteria > Pseudomonadales > Pseudomonadaceae > Pseudomonas > Pseudomonas sp. MDT1-17. The sequence goes on from NZ_JBUBVM010000001.1 coordinate 383,528, forward strand.
GTGGCTGCTTCCACCAAGGAAGGCATCCTCAGCGTCATCAAGGAAGTGCGCAAAGGTGGTGCAGTAGGCATTCCCGCTGACCCGGAACCGTCCGAATCCGCCGGGATCTTCGTGCCGTTCTTTGCCACACAGGCCCTGACCAGCAAGTTCGTACCGAACATGCTCGCCGGCGGCAAAGCGGTCGGCGTGTTCCTGCATGCGCTACGTCTGCCGGACGGTTCGGGTTACAAAGTGATCCTCGAAGCCGCGCCAGAAGCCATGTACAGCACCGATACCGAGACGTCCTGCGCGGCCATGAGCCAGGTAGTCGAACGCTATGTGCGGGCGTATCCGAGCCAGTACATGTGGAGCATGAAGCGCTTCAAGAAGCGTCCGCCAGGTGAAGAACGCTGGTATTGAGTTGATTTGGCACGATCTGTGGGTAACTTTGGGTGCAGGGTTATCCACAACCGTTCAATGAAGGGCGCAGAAGATGTCCGAACACCTCAGATCGTTTCGTATCAAGATCATTCACGACAGCTTCGGCGAATGCCTGGGCCAGACACGTAACCTGTCGACGACAGGTGTCTACGTCAAGCATCCTGGTTTGTCGGCGTTACCCAAGGGCGCGGTGGTTTACGGTCAAGTGCAGGACTTACCCACAGGCGCGCCGCGCGTGCGCATGGAAGTGGTGCTTGTGGACGCCGAGGGCATTGGCCTGCGTTACCTCTGATCAGTGAGCCTGACGCTCGAGCTTCTTCAGAAACACCACCATTTCCTTTTCTGCCTGCTTGTCGCCATGGGCTCGAGCGGCTTCCAGGCCCTGTTCCCACGCGTGGCGTGCGGCCGGATAGTCCGCCAGCGCCAGATGGGCCTTGCCCAATAGCTTCCAGGCCGCCGAATACTTCGGATCGAATTCGACGCAACGCTGGAAATGCTCGGCGGCCCTGGCGTTATCCCCAAGATCCAGGTAACCCTTGCCCAGCCCGAAGCGCAGCAATGAGTTATCCACACCCTTGGCGAGCATTTTTTCCAGGGATTCGAGCATGGTGAATTCCTTGTTGATGAGAATCAGGAAGGGAAGTTTCTCTGAACGACCCCTTTCGCGAGCAGGCTCGCTCCCACAGTAGATCTTCAGTGAACACATATTTGTGTACGGCAGAAATCCACTGTGGGAGCGAGCCTGCTCGCGAAGAGGCCAGTCCAGGCGCCCAAAGTCACAGATCAGAAGAAACTGAGCCCCACATGGAACAGCTTCTCCACATCCCGAATATGCTTCTTATCCACAAGGAACAGAATCACATGGTCGCCCGCCGCGATCACCGTGTCGTCGTGGGCAATGATCACTTCTTCGTCGCGGATGATTGCGCCAATGGTGGTGCCCGGCGGCAAGCCAATGTTCTCAATGGACTTGCCGATGACCTTACTCGACTTCTCATCACCGTGGGCAATCGCCTCGATGGCTTCCGCCGCACCCCGGCGCAATGAGTGCACGCTGACGATATCGCCACGGCGCACGTGGGCCAGCAAGGTGCCGATGGTCGCCAATTGGGGGCTAATGGCGATGTCGATGTCGCCGCCCTGGATCAGGTCGACGTAGGCCGGGTTGTTGATGATGGTCATCACCTTCTTCGCACCCAGGCGCTTGGCCAGCAGCGACGACATGATGTTGGCTTCGTCGTCGTTGGTCAGGGCCAGGAAAAGGTCGGCGTCGGCGATATTCTCCTCCATCAGCAAATCCCGATCCGATGCGCTGCCCTGCAACACCACGGTGCTGTCGAGGGTGTCCGAGAGATGACGGCAGCGCGCCGGGTTCATCTCGATGATCTTCACCTGGTAACGACTTTCAATGGCCTCGGCCAGACGCTCACCAATCTGTCCGCCACCGGCGATAACGATGCGCTTGTAGCTCTCATCGAGGCGGCGCATTTCGCTCATCACCGCGCGGATATTCGCTTTGGCGGCGATGAAAAACACTTCGTCGTCCGCCTCGATCACCGTATCGCCCTGCGGCAGGATCGGCCGATCGCGACGGAAAATCGCCGCCACGCGGGTTTCGACATTCGGCATGTGTTCACGCAACTGGCGCAGCTGCTGTCCCACCAACGGGCCGCCGTAGTACGCCTTGACCGCCACCAATTGCGCCTTGCCTTCGGCGAAATCGATTACCTGTAAGGCGCCCGGGTGTTGGATCAGGCGCTTGATGTAATTGGTGACCACTTGCTCCGGGCTGATCAGCACATCCACCGGAATCGCTTCGTTGTCGAACAGCTCGGAGCGAGTCAGGTACGCGGCTTCGCGCACCCGGGCGATCTTGGTCGGGGTGTGGAACAGGGTGTGGGCAACCTGGCAGGCAACCATGTTGGTTTCATCGCTGTTGGTCACCGCCACCAGCATGTCGGCGTCGTCCGCGCCGGCCTGACGCAGCACCGTCGGCAGTGAGCCGCGGCCTTGCACGGTGCGGATGTCCAGCCGATCACCGAGATCGCGCAGGCGCTCGCTGTCGGTGTCGACGACGGTGATGTCGTTGGCCTCACTGGCCAAATGTTCTGCCAGCGAACCGCCGACCTGCCCCGCACCGAGGATGATGATTTTCATCCAGTTACTCCCTTGAGTCCATTTAACCGCGCGTGGCGGCGATCTTGATCAGCTTGGCGTAGTAGAACCCGTCGTGGCCGCCTTCCTGGGCCAGCAACTGGCGACCATGAGGCTGCTTGATGCCGGCCGCAGTGGCGAGGTCCAGTTCACGGGCGCCCGGCGTACGAGCGAGGAACGCTTCGATGACTTCAGTGTTCTCGGTCGGTAGCGTGGAGCATGTTGCATAAAGCAGAATGCCGCCGACTTCCAGCGTTAGCCACATGGCGTCGAGCAGTTCACCTTGAAGCACCGCCAGTGCGCCGATGTCATCGGGTTGGCGGGTCAGTTTGATGTCGGGATGGCGACGGATCACACCGGTGGCCGAGCATGGCGCGTCCAGCAGAATGCGTTGGAACGGTTTGCCGTCCCACCAGGTGGCGGTGTCGCGGCCGTCGGCGGCGATCAGTTCGGCGCTGAGGCCCAGACGTGCGAGGTTTTCCCGCACTCGCACCAGACGTTTGGCTTCCAGGTCCACTGCCACGACGCCGGCGAGTGCCGGCTCGGCTTCAAGAATGTGACAGGTCTTGCCGCCCGGCGCGCAGCAAGCGTCCAGCACCCGTTGGCCTGGCGCCAGGTCGAGCAGGTCGGCGGCCAGTTGCGCCGCTTCATCCTGCACGCTGATCCAGCCTTCGGCGAAACCCGGCAGGCTGCGCACGTCGGCGGCGGCGTCGAGGATGATGCCGTCCTGACTGTAAACGCACGGCGTGGCGGCGATGCCGGCTTCGCTCAGCAACACGAGATAAGCATCGCGGGTGTGATGGCGACGGTTGACTCGCAGAATCATCGGCGGGTGCGCGTTGTTCGCTGAACAAATGGCTTCCCACTGTTCAGGCCAGAAAGCCTTGAGGGATTTTTGCAGCCAGCGCGGATGGGCGGTGCGCACCACCGGGTCATGTTCCAGCTCGGCCAGCAGCGCTTCGCTTTCCCGCTGGGCGCGACGCAACACGGCGTTGAGCAAAGCCTTGGCCCACGGCTTTTTCAGCTTGTCGGCGCAACCCACGGTTTCACCGATGGCGGCGTGGGCCGGGACCCGGGTGTAGAGCAGTTGATAGAGACCGACCAGCAACAGCGCTTCGACATCGGCGTCGGCTGCCTTGAACGGCTTCTGCAGCAATTTTGCCGCCAGCGCCGACAAACGCGGCTGCCAGCGTGCGGTGCCAAACGCCAGGTCTTGGGTGAAGCCGCGGTCGCGGTCTTCGACCTTGTCCATCTGTGTCGGCAGGGAACTATTGAGTGAGGCTTTTCCGTTAAGAACAGCAGCAAGTGCCTTGGCGGCGGCCAGACGTGGATTCATTGAGCGTCCGCCGCTTGACCAAGCACGGTGCCGACGGCGAATTTCTCACGACGGCTATTGAACAAGTCGCTGAAGTTCAGCGCCTTGCCGCCGGGCAATTGCAGACGGGTCAGACACAGTGCCTGCTCACCGCAGGCGATGATCAGACCGTCCTTGCTGGCGCTGAGGATTTCCCCCGGTGCGCCCAGCCCTTCAGCCAGGTTGGCGGCCAGCACCTTCAATGCTTCGCCATTCAGCGTGCTGTGGGTGATGGGCCACGGGTTGAAGGCGCGGACAAGGCGTTCCAACTCAACGGCTGGACGGCTCCAGTCGATGCGTGCCTCGTCTTTGTTCAATTTGTGAGCATAAGTGGCGAGGCTGTCGTCCTGCACTTCGCCTTCCAGCGTTCCGGCGGCGAGGCCGGCAATCGCCTGGATCACCGCCGGTGGGCCCATTTCGGCCAAACGGTCGTGGAGACTGCCGCCGGTGTCTTCACCGGTGATCGGCGTGGTGACCTTCAGCAGCATCGGTCCGGTGTCGAGGCCCAGTTCCATGCGCATCACCGTCACGCCGCTTTCGCTGTCGCCCGCTTCAACGGCGCGCTGGATTGGCGCCGCACCGCGCCAGCGTGGCAGCAAGGAGGCATGGCTGTTGATGCAGCCCAGGCGCGGAATATCCAGCACCACTTGCGGCAGGATCAGGCCGTAGGCGACTACCACCAGCAAGTCCGGCTTGAGCGCGGCCAGTTCAGCCTGAGCGTCTTCATTGCGCAGCGTCGGCGGTTGCAGCACCGGGATGTTGTTTTCCAGCGCCAGTTGCTTGACCGGGCTTGGCATCAGCTTTTGCCCACGACCCGCCGGACGGTCCGGTTGGGTGTAGACCGCGACGATCTCATAAGGGCTGTCGAGCAGGGCCTTGAGGTGATCGGCGGCGAATTCCGGGGTGCCGGCAAAGACGATGCGCAGTGGCTCAGTCATGGAAGCAATCTCTGAAAAGAAAAAGGCTTGCCGCAGCAAGCCTTTGAAAGGAGGGCATCAAGCGTTCTGGCGATGGAGCTTTTCCAGTTTCTTCTTGATTCGGTCGCGTTTGAGATTGGACAGGTAGTCGACGAACAATTTGCCGTTCAGGTGGTCGCATTCATGCTGGATGCACACGGCGAGCAGGCCTTCGGCAATCAGTTCGTAAGGTTGGCCGTCGCGGTCCAGGGCCTTGATCTTGACCTTCTGCGGGCGATCGACGTTTTCGTAGAAGCCCGGCACAGAGAGGCAGCCTTCCTGATATTGCTCCATCTCGTCGGTCAGGGTTTCGAACTCGGGGTTGATGAACACCCGTGGTTCGCTGCGGTCTTCGGAGAGGTCCATCACGACGATACGTTTGTGCACGTTGACCTGGGTCGCGGCGAGGCCGATGCCTGGCGCTTCATACATTGTTTCAAACATGTCATCGACCAACTGACGCACTTCGTCGTCCACTACGGCCACAGGTTTGGCGATAGTGCGCAGGCGCGAGTCGGGGAATTCGAGGATGTCTAAAATGGCCATAAGCGTAATTGCTGCACGTGTGAGGTAATGTCGGGTCGATGGCCTGGCGGGTCCGAAGATGCAGGCTACCGTTGTGAAGCGTAGCTCCCTTTTCTTTTTGGTGAAGAGTCAGGAGCGAGCCACGAGGGCTCTGGCGTTTCACGCGAACGCACATAATAAAGGGATTCACCGCATGAGGAAATCACTACTCGCCTTGCTCCTTCTGGCCTCGGCCGGTTTGGCGCACGGGCAAGTGCAACTCAAGGAAGGTTTTCCACAGAAATACACCGTGGTATCGGGTGACACACTCTGGGACATATCGGGGAAATTCCTGCGTGAACCGTGGAAATGGCCGGAGCTCTGGCAGGCCAATCCACAAATTGAAAACCCCAATCTCATCTACCCCGGCGACTCGCTTTCGCTGGTTTACGTCAATGGCCAGCCGCGCCTGACCCTTAACCGCGGCGCTTCCCGGGGCACCATCAAGCTTTCGCCACGCATCCGCAGCAGCCCGGTCGCCGACGCCATCCCGAGCATTCCGCTGAAGTCGATCAACAGCTTTCTGCTGAGCAACCGGATCGTCGATAAGGTCGAAGACTTCGACAAGGCGCCTTACATCGTCGCCGGCGATGCCGAGCGCGTACTCAGTGGCACCGGTGACCGAATCTTTGCTCGTGGCCACTTCGACCCGGCTCAGCCTGTTTACGGCATCTTCCGACAGGGCAAGATCTACACCGACCCTGACAGTAAAGAGTTTTTGGGGATCAATGCCGACGCCATCGGCGGCGGCGAGATTGTGGCCACCGAAGGCGACGTCGCCACCCTCGCGCTACAACGCACCACTCAAGAGGTCCGCCTCGGCGACCGCTTGTTCAGCGGTGAAGAGCGATCGATCAACTCGACCTTCATGCCCAGTGCGCCAACAACCGAGATCAACGGGTTGATCATCGACGTGCCGCGCGGTGTCACTCAGATTGGCGCACTGGATGTGGTCACGCTGAACAAGGGCCGGCGCGATGGTCTCGCCGAAGGCAATGTGCTGGTGGTGATGAAAACCGGCGAAACCGTGCGTGACCGGATCACCGGCCAGCCACTGAAAATCCCGGATGAGCGCGCCGGTTTGCTGATGGTTTTCCGCACCTATGACAAGCTCAGTTACGGGCTGGTGCTCAACGCATCACGCTCCCTGGCGGTCCTGGACAAGGTGCGAAATCCGTAAGCATGTTCAACAAGTTACCAACAGAGTTATCCACAGCTTATTCCCGTTTGAACGGGGCTAATAACGATCAAGGATGATCCATGTCACCGTTAGCTTTTCCACCGGTTTCCCCTGCGGAACTGGAAGCTCGTTTACGTCTGCATCGACTACCGGAGCTCGGCCCTGCGCGTTTCAAGAAATTGCTTGAGGCGTTCGGCTCGGCCTCCAAGGCTATCAGCGCGCCTGCCAGCGCTTGGCGTTCTCTGGGTTTGCCCCTGGCTTGCGCGGAGGCCAGACGCTCCACTGAAATCCGCGATGGTGCGGGTCACGCATTGGCCTGGTTAGAGCGCCCGGGCCAGCATTTACTGATGTGGGACCAACCTGACTACCCGGCGCTGCTGGCCGAAATCAGTGATGCGCCGCCGCTGTTATTCGTTGCCGGCGATCCGGGCATTCTGGAAAAACCGCAGCTGGCGATGGTCGGCAGTCGTCGCGCTTCGCGACCGGGCATGGACACCGCCGCCGCTTTTTCCCGCAGTTTGGCCGGCGCCGGTTTTGTCATTACCAGCGGTTTGGCGCTGGGCATTGATGCTGCCGCGCATCAAGCCGCTTTGGATGTGGGCGGGCGAACGGTCGGTGTACTTGGCACGGGACTTGAAAAGTTTTATCCACAGCGCAATCAACGACTGGCGGACGCCATGATCGACTCGGGCAGCGCGGTGATTTCGGAGTTCCCGCTGGACGCCGGTCCCAGCGCCAGCAACTTTCCGCGGCGCAATCGAATCATCAGCGGTTTGTCCCTCGGCGTGCTGGTGGTCGAGGCGAGTGTCGCCAGTGGTTCGTTGATCACCGCGAGGCTGGCGGCGGAACAAGGGCGCGAGGTGTATGCGATTCCGGGGTCGATCCACCACCCTGGTGCCAAGGGGTGTCATCAGCTGATCCGCGACGGCGCGGTGCTGGTGGAAACCATCGAGCATATCCTCGAAGCCTTGCGTGGCTGGCAACGGTTGCCGTTATCCACAGAGACGCCCTCGGTGGCGGCGACTCATCCCTTGCTGATGCTGCTTCACGCGGCGCCCCATACCAGTGAAGCATTGTCTGTCAGCAGCGGCTGGGCCTTGCCCAAAGTGCTGGCAGCGCTGACGGAGCTGGAAATGGACGGCCGTGCGGTCTGCGAAAGCGGGCGCTGGTTTGCGCGGGTGAGCTAGGTTTTATAAAGAAGATCGGTAAACTGCGCAGAGCCTTATTCCGGAGAGTTTTTCATGGTCAACAGTTGGCGTGTGCGACAAGCCGCACGAGCAATTCGCGCAGGGGCGGTGATTGCCTACCCAACCGAAGCTGTCTGGGGCCTGGGTTGCGACCCGTGGGACGAAGAAGCGGTGGATCGTCTGCTGATGATCAAGGGGCGGTCTGTGGGTAAAGGCCTGATTCTGGTCGCCGACAACATTCGCCAGTTCGACTTCCTCTTCGAAGACTTCCCTGAATTGTGGATGGACCGCATGGCCAGCACCTGGCCGGGGCCGAATACCTGGTTGGTGCCGCATCAGAATCTGTTGCCGCAGTGGATCACTGGTGTGCACGAGACAGTGGCGCTACGGGTCAGCGATCATCCGCATGTACGGGATTTGTGTGCGTTGGTGGGGCCGCTGGTGTCGACCTCGGCCAATCCACAGGGCCGGCCGGCGGCGCGGACGCGGATTCGTGTCGAGCAGTATTTCCGTGGGCAGATTGATTTGGTGCTGGGCGGTAACTTGGGTGGGCGCAAGAACCCGAGTGTGATTCGCGATTTGGCGACTGGGCATGTTGTGCGCCCGGACTGAGACCGAGGTGTCCGCATTCGCGAGCAAGCCCGCTCCCACATTAGATCTTCAACGAACACAGATTTTGTATTCGACAACGATCCAGTGTGGGAGCGGGCTTGCTCGCGAAGAGGCCAGTGCAGACGCTAAAAATCCTAGGGCAAAAGTACCGTCGAGCCCGTCGTACGCCGCGCCGACAATTCGCTCTGCGCCTTCGCCGCTTCAGCCAGCGGATACTTCTGACTGATGTCCACCTTCAGCTTCCCGCTGGTGATCATCTCGAACAGTTCATCCGCCATACGTTGCAGGTTTTCAGCGTTGTTGGCGTAGGTCACCAGGGTCGGGCGGGTCACGTACAGCGAACCCTTCGCCGAGAGAATCCCCAGGTTCACCCCGTCTACCGCACCGGACGCATTGCCGAAGCTCACCACCAGACCGCGAGGCGCCGTGCTGTCGAGGGAGGTCAGCCAGGTGTCCTTGCCGACGCCGTCGTACACCACCGGGACTTTTTTGCCGTCAGTCAATTCCAGGACGCGCTGTGCGACGTTTTCATGACTGTAATCGATGGTCGCCCAAGCGCCGTTGGCCTTCGCCAGTGCGGCTTTCTCCGGCGAGCTGACCGTGCCGATCAACTTCACACCCAAGGCCTTGGCCCACTGGCAGGCCAGGGAGCCGACGCCACCCGCGGCAGCGTGAAACAGGATGGTTTCGCCACCCTTGAGTTCATACGTCTGACGCAGCAGGTACTGCACGGTCAGGCCCTTGAGCATCACCCCGGCGGCCTGTTCGAAGCTGATCGCGTCCGGCAGGTGCACCAGATTGGCCTCCGGCAAAACGTGAACGTCGCTGTAGGCGCCCAACGGACCGCTGCCATATGCCACGCGATCACCGATCTTGAAACGGGTGACTTCGCTGCCCACTGCATCGACGATGCCTGCACCTTCAGCGCCCAGGCCCGACGGCAAGGCTGGCGGTGCATAGAGGCCGCTGCGGAAATAGGTGTCGATAAAGTTCAGGCCGATGGCTTTGTTGGTGACTCGGACCTGCTGCGGGCTGGGCTCGGCAGGTTGGTAATCGACATACTCGAGCACTTCGGGGCCGCCATGGGTGCGGAACTGGATACGCTTAGCCATCTGCCTTCTCCTTGGGTCGTCTTTGCGAAGCGCCCTATCGAACTCCTAAGCTTGATCCCCGTCAACTGCGGCGAGCCCATCTGCAATGTTATGCTACGCGCCCATTTGCGCCGGCCCCCGCTCCGATGGAGCGCCGCGTAGCTTTGCCCGATTCAAGGTGATGACATGACGACCCGCACCGAGGCCGTAAAAGCCTACCTGCTCGACCTGCAAGACCGCATTTGCGCGGCCCTCGAAGCTGAAGATGGCGGCACGCACTTCGTCGAAGATGCCTGGACCCGCCCTGCCGGCGGTGGCGGTCGTACCCGGGTGATCGAAAACGGCGCGGTCATCGAAAAGGGCGGCGTCAACTTTTCCCATGTCTTCGGCAGCGGTCTGCCACCGTCCGCCAGCGCCCACCGACCAGAATTGGCCGGCCGTGGCTTCGAAGCCCTGGGTGTGTCGCTGGTGATTCACCCGCACAACCCGTATGTGCCGACGTCCCACGCCAACGTGCGCTTTTTCATCGCGGAGAAAGAAGGCGAAGAACCGGTCTGGTGGTTCGGCGGTGGCTTTGATCTGACGCCTTATTACGGCAACGAAGAAGATTGCATGCACTGGCACCGCGTCGCCGAGCAGGCCTGCGCGCCGTTCGGTGCGGATGTTTACCCGCGCTACAAGGCCTGGTGCGACAGCTACTTCCACATCAAGCATCGCCACGAGCCGCGCGGCATCGGTGGGCTGTTTTTCGATGACTTGAACGAGTGGGACTTCGACACCAGCTTCGCCTTCATGCGTGCCATCGGTGATGCGTTCATCGACGCCTACCTGCCGATCGTGCAGCGCCGCAAAAATGATGCGTTTACCCAGAAACAGCGTGAATTCCAGGAATTCCGCCGTGGGCGCTATGTCGAGTTCAATCTGGTCTACGACCGCGGCACGCTGTTCGGTCTGCAATCGGGCGGGCGTACCGAGTCGATCCTGATGTCCTTGCCGCCGCAAGTACGCTGGGGCTACGACTGGAAAGCCGAGCCGGGCAGTGAAGAGGCACGCTTGACCGAATACTTCCTGCAAGACCGCGATTGGTTGGCCAAGGCCTGAACGAGGAATCCTGATGGACCGTTACGTCGTATTCGGTAACCCGATTGGCCACAGCAAGTCGCCGCTGATCCACCGCCTGTTCGCCGAGCAAACGGCTCAGCAATTGGACTACAGCACCTCGCTGGCGCCCCTCGACGACTTTTCCGCATTTGCCCGGGCATTTTTCGTTGAAGGGCGTGGGGCGAATGTCACAGTGCCGTTCAAGGAAGAGGCCTATCGTCTGGCGAACAGCCTGACGGCGCGGGCGCAGCGGGCCGGTGCGGTGAACACCCTGAGTAAACTGGCCGATGGCAGCTTGCTGGGCGACAACACCGATGGCGCCGGACTGGTGCGAGACCTGACGGTCAACGCCGGGTTCAGCCTCAAGGGCAAACGCATCCTGCTGCTTGGTGCCGGTGGCGCGGTGCGCGGTGCGCTGGAGCCGTTGCTGGCCGAGCAACCGGCGTCAGTGGTCATCGCCAATCGCACAGTGGAAAAAGCCGAGTTGCTGGCGGAATTGTTCGCGGACCTGGGACCAGTGTCGGCCAGTAGTTTCGATTGGTTGAAGGAGTCGGTGGACCTGATCATCAACGCGACGTCCGCCAGTCTGTCAGGCGAAGTACCGCCGATTGCCAGCAGTTTGATCGAGCCGGGCAAAACAGTGTGCTACGACATGATGTACGGCAAGGAGCCGACCTCGTTCTGCCGTTGGGCAACGGAACATGGCGCAGCGGTGTCGATGGATGGCTTGGGGATGCTCGCTGAACAAGCGGCAGAAGCCTTCTTCCTGTGGCGCGACGTGCGCCCGGACACGGCACCGGTGCTCGCAGAGTTACGTCGGCAACTCGCGCTTTAATCCTCAAACCGGATCGGGCATTTCTCTGCCCCTTCCAGCTTCCTCAATTCTTCCACCACCTGTGGCCGTGCCCGCCGCAGGGTCAGGCTGCGATCCTGACGCAGTAGTCGCCGCGCTTCCTGGTGCAGCATCTCCACGCCCGAGTAGTCGATGAAGTTGATCTGTTGCGCCTCGATCACCACGCGCGCGCCGTGCATCCGTTGCAGGCGCACTTGCAGGTAATGGCTGGCGCCGAAAAAGATCGAACCACCAACCCGCAGAATGTCTTCATCCCCATCGCGCCAATGTTGGACCCGCGGTTGCGAGGTGCGCTTGAGGTAGAAAAACAACGAGGCCAGCACGCCTGCGTAGATCGCCGTCTGCAACTCCAGCAGCAGCGTGGCGACACAGGTCAGCGCCATGACCAGGAACTCGGCGCGGCTGACCCGCAGCAACGCGCGAATGCCGCGATGATCCACCAGGCCCCACGCGATCAACAGAATGCTGCCGGCCATGGCCGGGATTGGAATGTGCGCGATCAACGCCGCGCCGAAGAGGGCGAACAGTGCGACCCATAACGCTGAGAACACGCCGGCCATCGGCGAGCAGGCTCCCGCTTCGTAGCTCAGGCCCGAGCGGGTGAAGGAACCGGCTGACAGCGACCCGGAAAAAAACGCACCGATAATGTTCGATAAACCCTGGGCGCGGACTTCCTGATTGGCGTCGAGCAACTGCTGTGAGCGGGCCGACAAGGAACGGGCAATCGACAGACTGGTGACCAGCCCAAGCATGCCCACCGCCACTGCGCTGGGTAGCAAGCGCAGAATCAGGTCCAGATCCAGCGGCAGCGGGCTGAAGGGCGGCATCCGACCGACAAATGCGCTGACCAACTTCACATGGCCGAACATCGATGGCCAGAACCAGACCAGCAATCCGCTCAGCGCCAGGGTGATTAACAACGTCGGCCAGCGGGGCAAGAGCAGTTTCAACACCACGCCCACCACGACTGTCGCCAAGCCCAGCATTAGAGAAGGTTTATCCACTTCGCCGAGGTGACTGAACAGCATCATCAAGCTGTTCAGCGCTGTTGCCTGGTTGGGCAAGTCCAGTCCCAGCAGATTCGGCAGTTGGCCGATGGCAATCACCACCGCCGCACCGAGGGTGAAACCCAGGACTACCGAGTGCGAGACGAAATTCACCAAGGCGCCGAAGCGCAGCAAACCAAGCAGCCACTGGAAAATGCCGGCGAGAAGCGTCAGAAGCAGAATCAGGGTGACGTAGTCCTCTGACGCGGGGACGGCCAGAGGGCTGACGCTGGCATATAGGACAATAGAAATCGCCGCCGTAGGACCGCAGATCAAGTGCCACGAAGAACCCCAGAGACACGCGATCAGCACCGGGATGATGGCGGCATACAGACCGTATTCCGGTGGGAGACCGGCGATCAGCGCGTAGGCAATGGATTGCGGCAGCGCGAGAATGGCGCCGCTGAGACCGACGATCAGGTCACGACCGACGCTGGCGCGGGTTTGCCGGGGCAACCAGCTGAGGAAGGGGAAGAGCGAATGGCGGCTTGGGAAGGCCATGGGTCCTCTCGGGTGGGGGGTTGCGCAAGGGTAGCAGGACGAGACGCTGATCGTTCCTACTGTGGGAGCGAGCTTGCTCGCGAATGCGGAGTGTCAGTCGACATTAATGCCGGATCTGAAGGCCCTTTCGCGAGCAAGCTCGCTCCCACAGGATTGATTACAACTTGGCCTTCACCGCCGGCAATGCATCCTTCCCATCCACCGTCTTCACGCCATCCAGCCATTTATCCAACACCGCCGGATTGGCCTTGATCCACGCCTTCGCCGCATCAGCATTGCTGACCTTTTTGTTCACTACGTCGGCCATGATGCTGTTCTCCATCTCCTGGGTGAAGCTCAGGTTGGTGAGCAGCTTGCCGATGTTCGGGCAGGCCTGTGCATAACCTTTGCGGGTGAGCGTATGAACGCTGCCGGTGTCGCCGAAATACTTTTCGCCGCCCTTGAGGTAATGCATTTTCAGCTGCACGTTCATCGGGTGCGGGGTCCAGCCCAGAAAGGCCACGAATTTCTGTTTCTTCACCGCGCGAGACACTTCCGCCAACATCGCCTGCTCGCTGGACTCGACCAGTTTCCACTGACCCATGTCGAAGTCGTTCTTCTTGATGATTTCCTGCAAGGAGATGTTCGCGGGAGCGCCGGAGCCGATGCCGTAGATCTTCTTGTCGAACTTGTCGGCAAATTTGTTCAGGTCGGCAAAGTTATGCACACCCGCGTCCCAGACGTAATCCGGGACGGCGAGCGTGAATTCGGTGCCATCAAGGTTTTTCGCCAGTTGCGTGACGTCACCAGTGGCCACGAATTTGTCGTAGAAACCTTGCTGCGCCGGCATCCAGTTACCCAGAAACACATCGACCTGCCCATCCTTGAGCCCGCCAAAGGTAATCGGCACGGCAAGCGTGTCGACTTTGGCCTTGTAGCCCATGCCGTCCAGCAGAAACCCGGTGATGGCATTGGTCGCGGCAATGTCGCTCCAGCCAGGGTCGGCCATTTTTACCGTCTTGCAGCTTTGATCGGCATGTGCCGATGCACTGCCCAGAGCCAGAAGCCCAACGGTCACTGCTGTGGATAACCTACGCATGGCATTCCCCTTAACATTATTGGTTTTGGCAGGGTTGTGGATAACGTGCTTTACGCTCCAGATCGTCGAGGTCGATGTGGTTGCGCATGTACTGCTGACTGGCGTCCACCAACGGCTGGTGATCCCAACTCTTCAGCTTGCCGATGGTCAATGCCTCGGCGACAAATCGTCGACGTCGCTGGCTGGCGAGCACTTGTTGATGGATCGCCGGGATATCCCATTTGGCCCGCGCTTCGGCGAGAAAATCTTCGAAAAGCGCTCGATGTTGTGGCGATTGACTAAGTTCTTCCTGCTCGCGCGGGTCGTTGTGTACGTGAAAGAGTAGACAAGGGTCATCTTCGCTGTAGATGAATTTGTAGGCGCCACGGCGAATCATCATCAGCGGGCTGATAGTGCCTTCGGCCATGTACTCGCCGAAAACCTCGTCATGACCGCCCTTCCCTTGCAGGTGCGAGACCAGTGAGCGGCCGTCCAGCGGCAGCCCCGGTTCCAGAGAACCGCCCGCCAGTTCCACGAAGGTCGGCAACAGATCGGCAGTGGATACCGCCGCGCTGACCCGGCCAGCGCCGAATTGCCCCGGCGCACTGATCAACAGCGGCACGCGGGCGGCCATTTCGTACCAGTGCATTTTGTACCAGAGACCTCGTTCGCCGAGCATGTCGCCGTGGTCGCCAGAGAAGACGATGATGGTGTCGTCGATCAGGCCCGTTTCCTCGAGTGTTTGCAGGAGTTTGCCGACGTTACTGTCGATATAGCTGCACGCACCGAAGTACGCACGGCGCGCATCGCGGATCTTATCCACAGGCAACGGTTTGTCCCACAAGTCGTAAACTTTGAGCAAACGCTGGGAATGCGGATCGAGTTCGGACTGGGCCGGGGTCTCAGGCATCGGGATGTCGGCGTCGTCGTACATATCCCAGAAAGCCTTGGGAATGGTGTACGGGTCGTGTGGGTGAGTCATCGAAACGGTCAGGCAGAACGGCTGATCGCCCTCCTCGCGAATGTGGTCGAACAAATACTGTTGGGCCTTGAACACCACCTCTTCGTCGAAATCCAGCTGATTGGTGCGTACACACGGCCCGGCTTGCAGCACCGAAGACATGTTGTGAAACCAGGTTGGACGCACGTCCGGCTCGTCCCAGTTCACAGACCAGCCGTAATCGGCCGGGTAGATGTCGCTGGTCAGGCGTTCTTCATAGCCGTGCAGCTGATCCGGTCCGCAGAAATGCATCTTGCCCGACAGTGCAGTGCGGTAGCCGAGTCGACGCAGGTAGTGGGCATACGTCGGTACATCGGCGGGGAAATCGGCCGCGTTGTCGTAGGCGCCGATCTTGCTCGGCAACTGACCGCTGACCAGGGTAAAACGCGACGGCGCGCACAGTGGGCTGTTGCAATAGGCGGCGTCGAACACCACGCCTTCGGCGGCGAGGCGGCTCAGATTAGGCAGTTTGATGGGCGAAGGGCCGTAGAACGGCAACATTGGCGCGGCCATCTGATCGGCCATGATGAAAAGAATATTCTTGCGCTTCATGTGATCGCGGCATTCCATAGTGAATATTTATGCGAGAGTGCTGCGATCGAGCATGTAGCCCATGCATTTTGTGGTAAAGCCCATGCACGGCAATGACTAGGATAAGCACAGCTTATGTATGACGCCCTTGGTGATTTGTCTCTGGATTTGCTTCGCGCCTTTGAAGCGGCGGCCCGGCAGCGCAGCTTCACCGCTGCTGCGGTGGAACTTGGCACCACGCAACCGGCCATCAGCCAGCAGATCAAACGGTTGGAAGAACAACTCGGAACTCGGCTGTTCGACCGTATCTATCGCGGCATCGAACTGACTGAGCCCGGGACGATCCTGTTTGAGCAGGTTCAGCTTGGATTGCAGAATATAGACGCAGGATTGAGCGCGATCAGCGCACAGAACCAACATGAAGTGTTGCAGGTCGCCACCGACTTTGCCTTCGCCGCCTATTGGCTCATGCCGCGCCTGCATCGCTTTCATGCCGCCAATCCTCAAGTGGACGTCAGCCTGGTCACCAGCGAACGCAGCCTCAACATGCTGCGCACCGATATTGATGTGGCGGTGTTGTTTGGTGATGGCCGATTCAAGCAGGGCGAAAGCCATTGGTTGTTCAGCGAAGAAGTGTTTCCGGTGTGCAGCCCGCTGTTGCTGAAGGAGCGCGCCCTGCCCTTGCCGGTGCAATCACTTCTGGAATTCCCGTTGCTGCACCTTCGAGGCGAAAACAGCAGCAACTGGTTCGACTGGAGCGGCGTGTTTCGTGAGTTGGGGATTGCTTCGGCACCCGCGCCGGGGCAATTACGCTTCGACAATTACACGCTACTGATTCAAGCGGCGATTGGTGGCCAGGGCGTGGCCATTGGCTGGCGGCACCTTGTGGATAACTTGCTGGCTCAGGGATTATTGTGCCGACCGATTGCGGAAACGGTTATTTCCAGGCTCGGCTATTACGTGGTCCTGCCCCAGAGAAAACGCCGTGGTGCTCTGATTCAACAGTTTGTGGACTGGCTGATGGCTGAGCAGGCCAGCAGTGCGCAATCGCTGAACGGCCTGCCGCTGCCATCTATCGCTGTATAGCCTCGGTCGGGACAAAGGTCACGTGTTCGCCGACATGCAGGTTTAACTGCATCTCATCGGCAATCCCCACCGCGACCCGGTTCAACCGCTCGAGCGGTTCGGCGAGGCCCGGTTCCAGGCTGCTGCTGACGTGGCTGAAATGTTCGATGGTCAGCCCGGCCACTCCACGCGGCGCATTCACCAGCGTCCAGTGCAAGGTGCTGCTTTGCAGGGCTTCGCGGATTTCTTCGGCGGCGTGGCGTTGCAGTTGATCTTCTACCTCCGGATCGTCCAATACCTCGAAATCACCCACAAGAAACAGCCGGGCAATTCCCGAGGCCTGCATGCCGTCGATCAAAGCATCCACTGCCAACACCTGCTCGACCGGGCCGGGGACGATGGATTTTTCCACGTGCTCGCTGTTCATCGGCAGCCCTGGTGCATCCAGCAGACAGATCACCGCCGAACAACCGGCAACACTCTGCTTGACCCGCTTGGCGTCGAACACATCGCCAGTCTTGGTGCGCAATCCCGGACGCGGCGCGAGCGCCGTCAGGTCATCGAGAATCGCGATCACTTCATGTTGGCGCCGCAACATTTCAGCCATCAGCGCACTGCCCAGGCTACTCATGGCACCATAAAGCACCACTTTCACCACCGGTGTTTCGGCATTTTTCATGGCTGTACTCCGTTTTTCCTACGTATATGGCGTGTGACCTGTGGGAAACAGCGCCAGTTCGACTCGGTTCAGAGGGTTTCAAATGCAGCGGATCAAGGGCTACCACGCCCATGTCTATTTCGACGCCAGCACCCTCCCACAGGCGCGAGCCTTGTGCGAGCAGGCGGCGCACTTGTTTCCACTGAAGATGGGCCGCGTCCATGAACGCCCGGTGGGCCCGCACCCGGACTGGAGTTGCCAATTGGCATTCGAGCCAGAGCTCATTGGCGACGTATTGCCGTGGTTGGCGCTCAACCGCAAGGGTTTGGTGGTGTTCCTGCACCCGGACACTGGCGACGATCTGCTCGATCACACCGAGCATGCCATCTGGATGGGCGCGATTCGGCCGCTGGATCTGTCTATTTTTTGATCAGAGTGTTTCTTCGGCTTCACCGGGCAAGTGCTCGTCCAGGTGCAGCCAGGGTAAACGGTTGTCCGTCCAGATATGCCTTTGGGCGGGAGCCTGCTCGGGATGATCGAGGGTGGCGATGGTCACGTCGATGCTGCCCGAGCTCAGGTGCGCTACCAGCGCCAGCTGCGCCCCACAGTTGCTGCAGAAATACCGCACGGCGGTTTTCGAAGAGTCGTACTGCGCGGGTATCCCTTTCACCCATTCAAAGGCTGATGCCGGCACGGTGATCCAGGTGGTCACGATGCCGCCACTGACCCGTCGGCAAATTGAACAATGACAGTGGGCGATGTCGTGCAAAGGCCCGCTGAATTGATAGCGCAGATGTCCGCAGTGGCAGCCGCCCGTATGAATTTCGGCCATGTTTTTTCCTCCTGCCCCCTATTCAGGGACTTTAAACCCGTCCGACGACCGGCTGCTCATCTGGTCAATGCTTTCATCCGCGAAAGCTCGGTGAAAGCTTCCCCGATTAGGATCGCCCCCACTACCGGCAACAGACCGGTCGGCCAATGCCAGTGTTTTATCGCTCGCACAGCCCATTTAACAACAACAATGGTGATCCTGATGTCCTTTGCTACCCGCCGCTTCGCTGTCACTCCGCCCATACGTCTCGTGCTTCCCGTTCTGCGCTGACCCACCCGGTTCGCCCATTCCCTAGCCGCGCTATGCCTGGAGTATTCCCATGCTGACTTTCCTTGGCTTTGCCATGGTCATCACGTTCATGTTCCTGATCATGACCAAGCGCCTCTCCGCGCTGATCGCTCTGATCATCATCCCGATCCTGTTCGCGCTGTTCGGTGGCTTTGCGCCGAAGATCGGCCCGATGATGCTCGAAGGCATCACCAAGCTCGCGCCGACCGGTGTGATGCTGATGTTCGCCATTCTGTACTTCGCCCTGATGATCGACTCCGGCCTGTTCGACCCGGCTGTGCGAAAGATCCTCAAACTGGTCAAGGGCGATCCGCTGAAAGTTTCGGTCGGCACCGCCGTACTGGCGCTCGTCGTCTCCCTCGATGGTGACGGCGCGACCACTTATATGATCTGCGTGGCCGCCATGCTGCCGCTCTACAGCCGCATCGGCATGAGCCCGCGGATCATGGCCGGTCTGATCATCCTCGCCGGTGGCGTGATGAACATGACCCCTTGGGGCGGCCCGACCGCCCGTGCGGCCAGTGCGCTGCATGTGGACCCGTCGGACATCTTCGTACCGATGATTCCGGCGATGGCGGCCGGGGTGGTGGCAATCCTCCTGATTGCCTACTTCTACGGCAAACGTGAACGTGCGCGACTGGGTGAACTGCACCTGGTGGGCGATGAAATCGACCACAGTGAAATCAGCGTTTCGCAATTCCCGGATGCCCGTCGTCCGAAGTTGATCTGGTTCAACGGCGCCCTGACCCTGGGCCTGATGTGCACCCTGATCGCGGGCCTGTTGCCGCTGCCGGTGCTGTTCATGGTGGCGTTCAGTATCGCGATGATCGTCAACTACCCGTGCCTGCAACAACAGAAGGACCGCGTTGCGGCCCACGCCGGTAGCGTGCTGGCGGTGGTCGGGTTGATCTTTGCCGCGGGCATCTTCACCGGTATCCTGACTGGCACCGGTATGGTCGACGCGATGTCGAAAAGCCTGCTGGCGGTCATCCCGGATTTTCTCGGCCCGTATCTGGCCGTGATCACTGCGCTGGTAAGCATGCCGTTCACGTTCTTCATGTCGAACGATGCATTTTATTACGGCGTGTTACCGGTACTTGCGGAAGCCGCCAGTCATTACGGTATAACCGCGGTTGAAATGGCACGTGCCTCGATCGTCGGTCAGCCCGTCCACTTGTTGAGCCCGCTGGTACCATCGACCTACTTGTTGGTGGCCCTGGCCGGTATCGACTTCGGTGACCATCAGCGCTTCACCCTGAAATGGGCAGTGCTGGTGTGCATGTGCATACTGGTTGCCGCGTTGCTGATGGGGATTTTTCCGCTGTTCAGCACTCTATAAGCCCAAGACTCACCATGACGGGTCCAGGCTTTGCTGTTTGAAGCCCGGGCCCTTCGTGGTTTAACAATCGCTCAAAGGAATACACATGGAATGGCTGACCAACCCTGAAATCTGGGTTGCCTTCTTCACCCTGACCGCCCTGGAAATCGTCCTGGGTATCGATAACATCATCATGATTTCGATCCTGGTCAGCCGCATGCCCAAGCACATGCAGCAGCGCACCCGGATTTTCGGCCTGGCGCTGGCCATGGTCACGCGGATCCTGTTGTTGCTGTCGATCACCTGGGTCATGCGCCTCACCGCCGACCTGTTCGAAATGTTCGGCCAGGGTATTTCCGGGCGAGACCTGATCCTGTTCTTCGGTGGTCTGTTCCTGTTGTGGAAGAGCTCGCAAGAGATGTACCACGCGCTGGAAGGCGAGGATGAGACCCACGAGGAACCGACCGCCAAAGGTGGCAGCTTCCTGTACACCATCATCCAGATTGCGATTATCGACATCGTGTTCTCCCTGGACTCGGTGATTACCGCCGTGGGTATGGTTTCCCATGTGCCGGTCATGGTCGCTGCGATCATCGTCGCCGTACTGGTGATGATGCTGGCGGCTGGCACCATCAGCGAATTCATCGACAAGCACCCGTCGCTGAAAATGCTGGCGCTGTCGTTCCTGTTGCTGGTCGGTACCGTGTTGATTGCCGAGTCCTTCGAAGTGCATTTGCCAAAAGGCTACGTGTACTTCGCCATGGCGTTCTCGCTGGCAGTGGAAGCGATCAACATCAAGATGCGCACCGCAATGATGAAAAAGAAGAAGCAGCAGGACCCAGTGAAACTGCGCAAGGATGTTCCGGGTCAATAACCTGAATGCGCTGCGCTGACTACGTCAGTCAGTGAGTGCGCAAAACCTGTGGGAGCGAGCTTGCTCGCGATAGTGGCCTGTCAGTCAACAGCAATGTTGAATGTGATGGCCTCATCGCGAGCAAGCTCGCTCCCACATTTTTTTGCTCGACCCATAGGCATTTGTACCAAAGGTTGACGCAAAGGGTTTAGCTGGTTAGCGTCCCCGGCTCGCAACAAACGACAATGACAAGGAATGCATATGTCTGGAAAACCGGCTGCACGTCTCACGGATCCCACCACCTGCCCACTTCCCGGGCATGGCACCAACCCGATCGCCAGCGGCTCACCCGATGTCTTTTTCAATGGCCTCGCCGCGGCGAGAGTCAGCGACAAATGCACCTGTGGTCAGGCCCTGAGCGGCGGATTCTCTTCAACGGTGTTCATCAACGGCCTGAACGCCATGACCCTCGATAGCACCGCCAGCCATGGCGGCGTGGTGATCGGCGGCTCCGGCAACGTCATCATCGGCAGCACTCACACCCCCGCGCCATTCATTCCGCCCTTGCCGATCATTGGCCAGCCCTTGGTCGAATTCAAAGCCGTCAGCGCCGGCGATGGCGAACCGATTGCCCAGCAAGATTACGAAATCGAAACCGCCGAAGGACGCATCGTCAAAGGCCAGACCAACGCTCAGGGCATGACTCAGAGCGTCGTCACCCTACAGCCCGACCTCGCCGTCGTCCGCTGGATCGTCTGACCCTCAAGGAAGAATGAAATGACTGGACAATGCATGGCCCCAGACGACCTGGACATGAAAAAACTCTGGGACAGTACCTGCGACCTGCCCACCTGCAAACGCGAAGCCATCAAGGGCGGCCCGAACCCGAAAACCCGCGTCGAAGTGCCGTTGCTGACCTGTAACTGCCTGTGGCGCAGGTTTCAGAAAGAAGCCGAAGAGTGGGTCGCACCGGGCGGCGTACTGATTGCCGATCCGCAAGCGCGCAACCGCAAAATCAACGCGGCCTATGCGCAGTTGTGGCTGGCGGATAACCGGTTTCAGTGGGCGGGGTTGGCGGCGTTTGCTTCGAAGCAGGTGGGGTGTGGGTTGATTCATGCCACAAAGTTACAAAAAGGTATCGCTGCAGAAAAAGAAGCGCACCGCAAATTGCGCAAAGCACCGTCGGAAACCTTGTTCGAGGGATTTGGTTTCAAATTCAGCCGAACCGATCCTAAAGTTCAAGAGGAAGTAGACAGAGCCAGGTCACAGAATCCGGTTCCTACTACGGATATCACTCTCGGCGACAATTCCCGTTCGTTAGTTCAACAACAACTCGACTATGTGTACGAGATGTTGGCGTTGGGAAACACCTCTCTATTTTTGGATGTTTATCCTCTACACCGTTTTTTTATGGTGCGTGGCTACAAGGAGATGGAGATATGTCTGCGAAGTCGCGGGGAAATAGCCAAGGATGTCATGTGGCCCATAGGAGACAGCGTTGCGTTCGGCGTGGCTCATAAAGAGATCTTTGAAACGTTTGAGGCAATCGATGCGGGAAAAATTGCCGACAGCGTCAACTCTATGGCCGCTCATGAGCAGATTAATATCCTGCAACCCGCGATGTACGAGGATGTGCACTTCGCCTCGCTCATCCGAGGCACACATGCTTCAGATATTGTTTCTGTCGTGACGGGACTGCTTTCCGGTGTTCCAGAGGGGATACAACTCACCTTGGCCAGTCAGTGCAAAGCACCAGACAACCGAAGCGTCTCTTTCAGCAACAATCCGCTAGCAAATCTTGCGGATAAAAACCAAAGGATGGAATTTGTGCTTCGTGCCGCAGCACAATTTAACAGCCTGCTTAAGAATCCAACCACTAAAAGTCAGCTACAAAGCTCCATTACAGATATCGCAAATGGAAATGGAGTGCGCCAGTGACCAGACCAATGCAACGCTGGTTGATTTTGATTTTTTTCATTCTTCTGGTGGCGGGTAGCCTGGTGTATTCCCGCTCGGGCACCAAGACGTTATCCGTCCATGTCGGAAAACCCTACGAGAAAGTCGTCCAAGATTCAACATTCCCTGTCAAGGACAACACGGCGATTTATCCCGGCGACCCTACCGACGCAGAAGACCCTCCGCGGCCTGGCTCCACGTGGATCAGCAGCCCGACCGTCGTTGAGTTCGATGATCCAGCTTACGGATTCAAACTCTCCCCGACGGTATTTGGTGCAATTACCTATGGAGACCAGAAAGTCACGACACTGACTACGTCGCCCATGTTGGAAACGATGCCATTTGGAGATGCAGTGAATCGATTGGTGGAGGTACAAAACACCCTCAAATCCCAAGGATGGAAGCTTGCGCCTGTAGAGAATAATGATTGGTTCGGAATTGAGTCTGATGCAGAGCGTGATCAATTACAGGCCAAGCTCTTCGATCAGGCCGTGGGCATCGATTTGTATGTGCCTGGAAAGTACAACCTGCTGCTTTTGATTAAGTGCTATGCACGCTGCGATAAGCGTGATTCGACGACAGCAAAGTACCTGATCGATATCAGCGTTGGGCGGGATCGCACCGAGAAATGAGAAGTCACTTCTCGAGGCATGGCGATTATCTGCACAAAGCAACGTTTTTTATGCTTTTCATGTGCCTTACAAGCCAGGCTATTTGATCAGGCGGACGGAGTAGTTCTTCTGATTCCCAACAAATACAGTCTGTTACTGCACATCAAATGCTACGCCCGCTGTGATGAACGAGACGCCGAAACAGCCAAGTATCTGATCGACATCGGGCTGAGCAGGGATCACTTCAGCGATTGAACTCTCCCCCGATTTTAGGACTGCTGCGCAGCCCAGCGGGAGCAAGCTCCCTCTCCACAGGGTTTGTGCTCGTACACCTTTTTAACTGAGTGGCTGAGACCTTCGGGCCCCTTTTTCACCTCTGCATAAACCCGTTTTTCATGACAGTTCTGTTTCAATCGCTTCTTTAGCTGTGCGATGCTGGCGCACAGACCGTTAGCCAACTACAGCTTAAGTACAGAACGTAGAAGAACGCGCGGCACCGTCAACTTGCCCCTTTGGGGCGCTACCACCACAGGGGGCCTGCATGCTCACCCTGCTCAATTTGTTATCTGCCGTGGCCTTGTTGATTTGGGGCACGCACATCGTCCGAACCGGCATTCTGCGGGTCTACGGCTCCAACTTGCGTCACGTGATCGGCCGGAACATGTCCAAGCGCTGGCTGGCATTCATCTCGGGGATCGTCGTGACGGCGATGGTCCAGAGCAGCAACGCCACCGCCATGCTCGTCACCTCCTTTGTCGGTCAGGGCCTGATGGCGCTGACCCCGGCCCTGGCGACCATGCTCGGGGCCGATGTCGGTACCGCGCTGATGGCGCGAGTGCTGACCCTCAATCTGTCATGGCTGTCGCCGCTGCTGATCTTTCTTGGGGTGATTTTCTTCCTGTCGCGCAAACAGACCCGGGTCGGACAGATGGGGCGGGTCGGCATCGGCCTGGGGCTGATCATCCTGGCGCTGCAACTGATCATCGAATCCGCCGCGCCGATTACGCAGGCACAAGGTGTGAAAGTAATTTTCGCCTCGCTGACCGGCGACATCCTGCTGGATGCCTTGGTCGGCGCGCTGTTTGCGATGGTTTCCTACTCCAGCCTGGCCGCCGTCCTGCTGACGGCGACCCTGGCCGGTGCCGCGGTGATCAGCTTGCCAGTTGCCATCGGCCTGGTGATCGGCGCCAATATCGGCAGCGGCATTCTTGCTTTCCTCAGCACCAGCATGCAGAACGCCGCCGGCCGCCAGGTGGCGTTGGGCAGCCTGCTCTACAAACTGATCGGCCTGCTGCTGATCATTCCGGTGCTCGACCCGTTGGTGCACTGGATCGACAGTCTGGACTTCAGCCCCCAGGAAATGGTCATCGGCTTTCATCTGCTCTACAACACCGCGCGCTGCCTGATCTTGCTGCCCAGTGTCGGGCTGATGGCCAGGCTTTGTGCGTGGCTGCTGCCGGAGCGGCCGGAAATCAACGGCACCGCCAAATCGCGGCATCTTGATCCAACGGCGTTGGTCACGCCCAGCCTGGCGCTGGCCAATGCCGCCCGGGAAACCCTGCGCATCGGCGACCTGATCGACAACATGCTCGAGGCCATGCTCGACGTACTGCGCGGCAACCAAACTGCCGTGACCCAGGAAATGCGGCGCCTGACCGATGATGTGGAATCGCTCTACAGTGCGATCAAGCTCTATCTGGCGCAAATGCCCCGCGAGGACCTCAGCGAGCAGGACAGCCGGCGCTGGGCGGAAATCATCGAGTTGGCGATCAACCTTAAACTCGCCAGCGACGTCATCGAACGCATGCTGCGCAAGGTTCAGCAGCAGAAAACCTCGCAGCGCCGGTCTTTTTCCGAGGTCGGCCTGGAAGAGTTGGCGGGGCTGCACAGTCAGTTGATATCCAACCTGCGTCTCGGCTTGTCGGTGTTCCTCAGTGCCGACAAGGAAAGTGCCCGCCAGTTACTGCGTGAGAAACGTCGCTTTCGCGCACAGGAACGCCGCCTGGCCCATGCTCACGTCAGCCGATTGCAACGTAAGATCGTGCAAAGCATCGAGACCAGCTCGTTGCACCTGGAATTGATTGCCGACATGAAGCGTCTGAATTCGCTGTTTTGCAGCAGCGCCTATGTGGTGCTGGAAACATCCGACACCGGCGCACTGATTGCCGATGATTTGGCTGACATCACGCATTCACCCTGAACGTCCACAGTTGCCTGAAGTCTGTTGAACTTACGCTAGCCGTATGGAAGCTCGTTATGCGTTGTCTGTTGTTCGCCTGTCTGTTGCTTGGCTCATTCCCTGCGTTTGCCCTGGATCGCTTTCAGGTCGAGGGCTATCCGCTGCCCAACGGCCTGCAATTATTGCTCAAACCCGGCACCGAACGCGGGCATGTGGCGATTCGTCTGGTGGTTGGCGTCGGCATCGATGATTTCAGTTGTGCCGACAAAGAGCTGCCGCACCTGCTTGAGCACTTGCTGTTCAGCGGCATCGATGCCACTGGCGAAGGCGGGCTGGAAGAACGCATGCAGGCCCTGGGCGGCGAGTGGAACGCCTACACCAGCAACGCCGACACGACGTTCGTCATCGAAGCCCCGGCGAAAAACCAGCGCAAGGTCCTCGACCTGCTGCTGACACTGCTGACCCAAACCCGAATCGACGACAACGCGATCAACGCCGCCAAACAAGTGGTCGAGCGCGAAGACGGTGGCCATTACTCGCACCTGCAACGCTGGCTGGATCGCCAGGATATTGGCCACACGGCGAGTAATCAGCTGGCGGTGGAACTGGGCCTCAAATGCCCCGAGCGGCCTGAGGTCGATCACCTGACCCGCGAGCAGCTGGAAAAGGTACGCAAGGCCTGGTACGCGCCGAACAACATGACCCTGATCGTGGTCGGCGACCTCGATCGGTTGCTGCCGGCCTATCTGGAACGGTCTTATGGTGCGCTTGAAGCGGTCGATCCTACCGATCACCCGCCCCTGCCGGAAATTCAGGCAAGTGCCGCCCACGAGCGCACCCTGAGTCACGGTTTTGTCGGCGGCAGTGCCAAGTTGCATTGGCTGGTGCCGGAGCCAGTGCTGGAAAATCAGCACGACGAAACCTTCGACTTGCTCAAGGACTATCTGGACTGGGCGCTCTATCGCCAATTGCGCCTGGCCCATAGCTTGTCCTACGGGCCATCGGCCGAGCGTGAGGTGTTTGGCGGCGTGGGTTTCATGAGCCTGAACGCCGACGTTGAACGCGAAGACGTGTCCGAAGCCGAACAAGTGCTGGATGATCTGAAGGCCGGGTTGCTAAGGGACGGTCTCAATGCCGACACCTTCAACCGCCTCAAGCAGGCCGCCATCGCCCGACAGGCCTGGGCCGTGCAAGGCAATAGCGCGTTGGCCGATTATTACTGGAGTGCCCTTGGGGACTACGAGGACGGCCGTTTCGCCGAACCGGCCAAGGAACTGCAAGGGGTGACGCTGGCGGAAGCGAACAAGGCCATGCGTGAAGTGCTCATGCAGCCGGGCTACCTGCGGATCGAACAGCCGTTGATCAGTGATGATCAATTGATGTGGGCGATTGCCGGTGTACTGGGGCTCATCGTATTGATGCTGGTGGGTTGGCGCTTGCATCGAAGGACACCGCGAACCGTGTAGCAGCTGCCGAAGGCTGCGTTCGGCTGCGCAGCAGTCGCAAATCCGTTACGTCAGATATACCTGATGGACCGCGTTGAATGGTTTTACGACTGCTGCGCAGCCGAACGCAGCCTTCGGCAGCTGCTACACGGGTTTTGTGATCGTAGCGCAGCCCCTCGCCACGCCGCCCTCTCGGCGGTTACCCTGTCGAGGATCTTTCCCACGACTATTGCGAACCGCCGAATGCCGACTCTGACCCTATTCGTACAGCGCATCCTGGAATTGATGAAGCGCTATCCGGGGGTCATTGCGCTCGGTGGTTTCATTTCCGGGGTCGGCAGCTTCGTTCTGGTGGACCGTCAGCAAGGTCTGGCGACCTGGATCACCACCATCATGCTGGTCAGCTGGATCTGGCTGATGCTGGAAAACAGCCTCACCAAGCTGTTCGCCAGGATCTTCAAGCGCGAAATACCCCGGCCTTTGCTGCGTTACGCCACGCAGATGATCCACCAGGAAAGCCTGTTCTTCGTCCTGCCGTTCTTTTTCATCACCACGACCTGGAACAGCGGCCAGTTGTTTTTCACCGGGCTGCTGGCCATCGCCGCGCTGATTTCCATCATCGACCCGCTCTACTACAAATGGCTGGCCCCCCGGCGCTGGGCGTTCCTGGCGCTGCACACGCTGACGTTGTTCGCTGCCCTGCTGACCGCCCTGCCCGTCATCCTGCACCTGACCACCTCCCAGAGTTTCAAACTGGCCCTGGGCACCGCCGTCGTGCTGTCGTTCCCGAGCCTGGCGTCGATCTTCCCGATTCGTACCGTGCGCAACGCGCTGGCGATTCTGAGCATCACCGTAGGCATTGGCGGCGTTGGCTGGGTGCTGCGTTCGTGGGTTCCGCCGGCGACGCTGTGGATGACTGATGTGGCGATCAGCACCCAGATGCAGGACCGCACGCCAGGCAAAAGCCTGGAAGAAGTCAGCGCCGATCAGATCCGTGGAAACGGCCTGTACGCCTACACGGCGATCAACGCCCCGCGCGGTCTCGGCGAGCGGATTTACCACGTCTGGCAATTCAACGGCAAAGAAGTGGACCGCATTGCGCTGGACATCCACGGCGGGCGCAAGGAAGGTTATCGGGCCTGGACGCATAAGCAGAACTTCCCCGGCAACCCGGCGGGTAGTTGGCAGGTTCGGGTGCTGACCGAGGACGGCCAGTTGATCGGTGTATTGCGTTTCAAAATAACGGACAGCACACCGACCAAAGAAAAGTAATGCAGTTCGTGTTATTACGTAGTTTTTGCGTAACAGCCGAACAAGCACGGAGCTTATGACCAGCAGCACAATGCCCGGCAGTGCCCAACTGGACACCTCTCACTCCCCTGCTCAGTTGCGGGTCACGGGCGACTGGACGCTTGCCCATTACGCCGATCTCAAGCATCTGAGCGAAAAGCTCCACGGCCAATACGACGACAGCACTCACATCGACCTCAACGGCCTCGGCGCGCTCGACACCGCTGGCGCGTCGCTGCTGGTGGAGTTGCTCGGGCCCGAGCGTTTGGGCCGATCCGCCGAACATCCCGATTGCACACTGTCCTCTGCCGACCGTGCCTTGTTGCAGACCGTCTATTGCTCGCTGACCGACTTCTGCGTGCCGATCAAGGAACCGGAAATCAGCGTCGGCATTCAACTGCTGACCCGCATCGGCCGGGCGGTGGACACGGTCTGGCAGGACACCCTGCAACTGCTGGGTTTCGTCGGCTTGATTCTGGAAACCATCGCCCGCAGTCTGTTTCGCCCCAAGCGCTGGCGCATCACGCCGATGGTGGCGCACATCGAACAGACCGGCCTCGACGCCGCGCCCATCGTCGCCCTGTTGACCTTTTTGGTGGGCGCCGTGGTGGCGTTTCTCGGCGCGACGGTGCTGGCGAGTTTCGGCGCGAGTATTTTCACCGTGGACCTGGTGGCGTTCTCCTTCCTGCGCGAATTCGGTGTGTTGCTGACCGCGATTCTGATGGCCGGCCGCACCGCCAGCGCGTTCACCGCGCAGATCGGCTCGATGAAAGCCAACGAAGAAATCGACGCTATTCGCACCTTGGGCCTCGACCCGATGGAGTTGCTGGTGGTGCCGCGCGTGTTGGCCCTGCTGGTCGCGCTGCCGATGCTGACCTTTCTGGCGATGCTTTCGGGGATTGTCGGCGGCGGTGTGGTTTGCGCGGTATCGTTGGATATTTCGCCCGCGATGTTTCTGTCGCTGCTGCAATCGGACATCGGCGTTCAGCACTTCCTGGTCGGGATCGTCAAAGCGCCGATTTTCGCGTTTTTGATCGCCGCCATCGGCTGTCTTGAAGGCTTCAAAGTCAGCGGCAGCGCCGAGTCCGTCGGCGCGCACACCACGTCGAGCGTGGTTCAGTCGATTTTCGTGGTGATTGTGCTCGACGCCGTGGCCGCGCTGTTTTTCATGGAGATGGGCTGGTGAGTCGTCTACCCCGAGCGCCTTGCGAGGCGGTGATCGAAGTCCGCGGGCTGTGCAATCGTTTCGGCCGTCAGAGCGTGCATGAGAACCTCGATCTGGATTTGTACAAGGGCGAAATCCTCGCCGTGGTCGGCGGTTCCGGCAGCGGTAAATCGGTGCTGTTGCGCAGCATCGTCGGGTTGCGCCAACCCAGCGAAGGGGTGGTGAAGGTCTTCGGTAAAAACCTGCCGACGCTGTCCGAACACGAACGTTCGATGGTTGAACGGCGCTTCGGCGTGTTGTTCCAGAAAGGCGCCCTGTTCTCTTCGCTGACAGTCACCGAGAACGTCGCCCTGCCCCTGATCGAGCATGCCGGTTTGAGCCGGGAGGACGCCGAACACCTGGCGGCGGTGAAACTGGCCTTGGCCGGGCTGCCGCTGTCGGCGGCCGACAAGTACCCCGCTTCGCTGTCCGGCGGCATGATCAAGCGTGCGGCACTGGCCCGGGCGCTGGCGCTGGACCCGGACATCCTGTTTCTCGACGAACCCACCGCCGGCCTCGATCCGATTGGCGCGGCCGCGTTCGATCAATTAATTCTGACCCTGCGCGATGCGCTGGGCCTGAGTGTGTTTCTGGTCACCCACGACCTCGACACGCTCTACACCATCACCGACCGGGTGGCGGTGCTGGCGCAGAAGAAAGTGCTGGTGGCGGACGCCATCGACAAGGTCTCGGAAACCGACGACGCGTGGATTCACGAATACTTCCATGGCCCTCGTGGCCGCGCGGCGCTGACGGCCGCTCAACAGCTTAAGGAGGTCTGACATGGAAACCCGAGCCCATCATGTATTGATCGGCCTGTTCACCGTGATTGTGGTGGCAGGCGCCCTGCTCTTCGGTCTGTGGCTGGCCAAGTCCAGCGTCGACACCGAGTTCAAGGATTACGAAGTCGTGTTCAATGAGGCGGTCAGCGGCTTGTCGAAGGGCAGTGCCGTGCAATACAGCGGGATCAAGGTCGGCGACGTGGTGACGTTGCGCCTGGACCCGAAAGATCCGCGCCGGGTGTTAGCGCGAATTCGCCTGGGCGGCGATACGCCGATCAAGGAAGACACCCGGGCCATCTTGGCGCTGACCGGAATCACCGGCACCTCGATCATCCAGCTCAGTGGCGGTACTCCGCAGAGTCCGGAGCTCAAGGGCAAGGACGGTTATCTGCCGGTGATTATCGCTTCGCCCTCGCCCATCGCTCGCTTGCTGAATGACAGCGGCGACCTGGTGGCCGGCGTGAACACGCTTATGCACAACGCCAACCAGATGTTTTCCACGGAGAACGTCGAGCGCATCAGCAAAACCCTTGAGCATCTGGAGCAAACCACTGGAACCATCGCCGACCAGCGCGGCGATATCCGTCAGGCGATGCAGCAACTGGCGTCGGTCGGCAAGCAAGCCGGCGCGATGCTGGAACAGACATCGGCACTGATGCGCAACGCCAACGGCATGCTCAACGATCAAGGCAAGCAGATGTTCGGCAGCGCCGAGCAGGCGATGAAGTCGCTGGAACAAAGCAGCGCGACCATCAACAAGCTGCTCACGAACAATCAGGATTCGCTCAATAGCGGCATGCAAGGACTCAATGGCCTGGCCCCGGCGGTGCGTGAGCTGCGCGATACCCTGACCTCGTTGCGGGCTATTTCTCAGCGTCTGGAAGCCAACCCCAGCGGTTACTTGCTGGGCAATGACAAAAACAAGGAGTTCACGCCATGAAGCTGACTCACCTCGCCCTCCTCGTCAGCTTCATTGGGGTCAGCGCCTGCTCGATCCTGCCCAAGTCCGAGCCGTCCGATGTCTATCGGTTGCCTTCGGCCCAGAGCAGCGCATCGGCCAGCCACGGGTCGTCGCAACGCTGGTCGCTGCGCCTGGCCAAGCCGCAAGCCAGCGAGGCCTTGAACAGCCCGAAGATCGCCGTGATCCCTCAGGGTGATCTGATCAGCAGCTACAAGGCCTCGCGCTGGAGCGACCCGGCACCGGTGTTGCTGCGCAATCGTCTGTTGGACGGTTTCCAGCGTGATGGTCGGGTTTCATTGTTGAGCACCGACGACAGCAACTTCCAGGCCGATCTGGAACTCGGCGGAAGCCTGCAGGCATTCCAGACTGAATACCAAGGGACAAACGCGAGCGTCGTCGTGCGTCTGGATGCGTTGCTGGTGCGCGGTTATGACCAGCGAATCCTCGCCAGCCGACGCTTTGAAGTGCATCAGCCATTAAGCGATGTGCAGGTGCCGGCGGTGGTGGCCGGGTTTGGCCAGGCCAGTGATCAACTGACGACGCAGGTGGTGGCTTGGGCGGTGGAGCAAGGACAGAAAGTTGCGCCGCCAGTAAGGCCCTGAGGCCAACGCAAACCTAATGTGGGAGCGGGCTTGCTCGCGAAAGCGGAGTGTCATTCAACAATGATGTCGACTGACACTCCGCTTTCGCGAGCAAGCCCGCTCCCACATGGGTTCTTCGTTAACCAAAGAACCAGTAACACACCCCGATTGCGCCCAACACGCCGGCCAATTCGGCCAGCAACGCACACCCCACCGCATGCCGCGCCCGCTGGATTCCCACTGCGCCGAAGTACACCGCCAATACATAGAAGGTCGTTTCAGTACTGCCCTGAACCGTCGCCGCCACCAGCGCCGGGAAGCTGTCCACGCCAGAGGTTTTCATGGTTTCGATCAGCATCGCCCGGGCGGCGCTGCCGGAGAACGGCTTGACCATCGCCGTCGGCAGCGCATCGACGAAACGTGTGTCCCAACCGGCCCATTCCACCAGATGCCGGATCCCGTCCAGACCGAAGTCCAGCGCTCCGGACGCCCGCAGCACGCCGACGGCACACAGCATCGCGACCAGATACGGCAGCAGGTTCTTGGCGACGTCGAAGCCTTCTTTCGCGCCTTCGACGAATGCTTCGTAGACCTTCACCTTACGTAACGCGCCAATCACCAGAAACAACATGATCAGCCCGAACAGCGTCAGGTTGCCGAGGATCGATGACAGGCCGGCCAGAGCGGTCGCCGAGAGCGTCGCGAGCAACGCCATGAAACCACCGAGGGCCAATGCACCGGGAATCAGGTACGCGAGCACCACCGGGTCCCACAGGCGCAAACGCTGCATGAACGCCACCGACAGCAGGCCGACCAATGTCGAGCAACTGGTGGCGAGCAGGATGGGCAGGAACACCAAGGTCGGATCGGGCGCACCTTGCTGGGCGCGGTACATGAAGATCGTCACCGGCAGCAGGGTCAGGGAGGAGGCGTTGAGCACCAGGAACAGGATCTGTGCGTTGCTGGCGATGGTGTCGCTGGGGTTGAGTTCTTGCAGCGCCTTCATGGCTTTAAGGCCGATCGGCGTGGCGGCGTTGTCCAGGCCCAGGCCATTGGCGGCAAAGTTGAGCGTGATCAGGCCGATGGCCGGGTGACCCGCCGGGACTTCGGGCATCAGGCGCAGAAACAATGGGCCGAGCGCCTTGGCCAGCCACTCGACGATCCCGGCCTTCTCGGCAATCCGCAGAAAGCCCAGCCACAGGGTGAGGGTGCCGAACAGCAGGACCATCACCTCGACCGACAATTTGGCCATGGCGAAAATGCTTTCCACCATCGCCGCGAAGATCCCGGCGTTACCGCCGATGAGCCATTGCGCCAGCGCCGAGATGGCGGCCACGATGAAGAAGCTTAGCCACAGGCCATTGAGCATCAGTTAAATCCCCCGAAGAATGCGGCGAATGATAGCGGGGTGTGCAGAAACGACAAACCCCGGATTTCTCCGGGGTTTGTTTTGGCTCTAATGCAGGATGACTCAGTTGCTGGTGACTTCACCGACCGGCAACTTTTCCTTGCTGCGCCAGTGCGGCAGGGAGTTCCAGTAGCGTTGGCCCTTGGCATCGTCGTACATGCCTTCCCAACGGGAGATGACCAATACGGCCAAGGCATTGCCGATCACGTTCAGCGCGGTTCGCGCCATGTCCATGATGCGGTCGACACCCGCGATGAACGCCAGGCCTTCGAGTGGAATACCCACGCTGCCGAGCGTGGCAAGCAACACCACGAAGGACACACCCGGCACGCCGGCGATGCCTTTGGAGGTGACCATCAAGGTCAGCACCAGCAGCAATTGCTGGCTGATGGACAGGTCGATGCCGTAGAGCTGGGCAATGAAGATCGCCGCGATGCTCTGGTACAGGGTCGAACCGTCGAGGTTGAACGAGTAGCCGGTCGGCACCACGAAGCTGCAAATGGCTTTCGGCGCGCCGTAGGCTTCCATCTTCTCGATAACGCGCGGCAGCACGGTTTCGGAACTGGCGGTGGAGTAGGCCAACACCAGCTCATCCTTGAAGATACGCATCAGCTTGATCACCGAGAAGCCGAACAGGCGAGCGATCAGACCCAGCACCACGAAAGCGAAGAAGGCGATGGCGACGTAAACCAGGATCACCAGTTTGGCCAGCGGCAGCAGGGAGGCGAAACCGAAGTTGGCCACGGTCACCGCGATCAATGCGAAAACGCCGATCGGGGCGTAG
The DNA here is from genome assembly GCF_054898105.1 of Pseudomonas sp. MDT1-17. Lineage (NCBI taxonomy): Bacteria > Pseudomonadati > Pseudomonadota > Gammaproteobacteria > Pseudomonadales > Pseudomonadaceae > Pseudomonas > Pseudomonas sp. MDT1-17. The sequence goes on from NZ_JBUBVM010000001.1 coordinate 417,350, forward strand.
TTCATGATCATGTGAGTGACTTTGAACATGCTTTCCGAGACGCCCTGGAACATTTTCACCAGCGGGTCGCGCAGGTCGGGCTTCAGGCTCGACAGACCGAGGCCGAACAGCACCGAGAAGAAAATGATCGGCAGCATCTCGCCACGGGCGACAGCCGCGAAGATGTTGGACGGGATCAGGTTGAGGATGGTTTCGATGAACGCATGTTCATGCTGAACCTCGGCGGCCGTCGCCTGGTACTTGGAAATATCCACGGTACCCAGCGTGCTCATGTCGATGCCGGCACCCGGATGGAACAGGTTGGCCAACACCAGACCGACGACGATGGCGATCGTGGTGACGATCTCGAAGTAGATGATGGTCTTCAGGCCGATGCTGCCGAGCTTCTTCGCGTCGCCGACACCCGCGATACCGACGATCAAGGACGAGATCACGATCGGGATCACAATCATCTTGATCAGACGGATAAAGATATCGCCTGCCGGTTGCAGGACGTTGCTGATCCACCAGGCTTTTTCGGCACTGAAATGGTTGAGCAGCGCACCGATTGCAATCCCCAATACCAGACCGATGAGGATCTGCCAGGCGAGGCTAAGCTTTGCCTTCTTCATATCTTTACCCTTACTTGCGTTTGACTCAGGCAGATGCACAAAAACTGGAACGCTTGTGGCGAAAAAGTCTTGTGCGTCTACCCCCGTATAAGGTGCCCCGGAGCGCTTGTTATCGGCTCTCTGGCAGGCGAAAAAAGGCGCAACTATTCAGATGCGAGGAAGCGACGTCTAATGCCGTAAACGCCTACCCTATGCCGAATCGGCATGAGTTTTTTCAACTGAAACTCGCGTCCCAATCGGTTCGAATACGACATTTCGGCAGGCATAAGTGCCGTGAACCGGCCATCTTAGAGGAGATTGGTTGTTTTTTTAGCGGAGAAATCCGGGTTAAAACTCGGAAAAAGCATACGTTTGAACGCGAAAATTCTCTGACTTTCAGTCGCAGCTTTCTCGATATACGGTCACAAAAAAACACCACGAAACGGTTTTGCGAGGGACTAACGGAGGTGGAGCGGAGGAGGCGAGCAGAACGCTCTAGGACAATGCTTTACGCTGTAGAAGCTCTTCGCAAGTCCGTCAGGTCATGAGTGACCGGCGAACTTGCGTCGCAGCTTTTGCCTGACCCGGCCCTTGCGCAGGCACCCCATGTGCCCGTAGGTCACTCCGCCCCTGAAACAGGCAGAACGTCCCGACCCCTTGGTCATGCGTCTACCTTCTTCGGGTAACGCAGTTGGAAAGAAGCCATGCTGCTTCTTTCATGTTACGAATTCAGTACCAGTGTGGATCTTTCTTGAGTTGTTCCATCAACAGGTCCTGCATGCCCTGGTTCGGCTTGCCGAGAAAGCGGTCGTCGGCATGGCGTAGGCGTCCTTTTTGTCGAAGCTGACGGCAACAATCAAGCGCTTGTTGAGGCATGTCGCTTGCCGTCATTGGCCGCCATCGCCATGGCACAACCGCCCAGAAGCAGGGCGGTTGCCAGTGTCTTTAACGAAACGCTCATATTCAGCCTCGACCGCGACGGCCAAAGAAGAAGGAAGCAATAAACATCACCAGGAACACGACAAAGAGAATCTTGGCGATACCCGTGGCGGTGCCCGCGATACCACCGAAGCCCAATACCGCAGCGATGATGGCAATGATCAAGAATGTGATTGCCCAGCTCAACATGGTGATTCTCCTTACGCTTCTATTTAGAGATGTGACTTGTGGTGCTTTTCCCGGCGCATCGAACGCGCCAAGTTCGTGTGTTTAGAACACCCAACGTTGCTGGCGAGGCATCTCATCTACAGGCTGAGCCTGGTCGACGTCCATCATTCGCATCGGGGGGCTGTCAGCCTGGTTATTGGCTGCACTGAATTGGGTTTGGGTCGGATGCTGAATCGACAGGCGTGGCGCTTCTTGCTGCTGGCTCTGCTCCCAACGCTGAAACTGCTGGCCGCCGATCAAGGTGATCAATAGCGCCAAAACAGCAAACAGGCCTTGCTGGATATGCAGTGGCGAGATACGCAATTGGGCGGCACGTTGGCGACTCATCCTGAAGCTCCTCCCACACTGTGGTGAATTTGTTGGGGCGACGTTTAAATGCCCTGGTTAATCAAGACTATTGCAGCCTGCATGCCAGCTTTTCATGATGATAAAAATCAATAAAATCAATTAGTTATGAATTACGGGAATTCGGATCGGACGCATCCTGCACGATGGCCCTTTTGAAGTCGTGCGTAATGCACGATAGATTCGTAGGAACTTTCAATATTTTTGAATTGCGAGGAGGGCATGGATGTCACAAGGGGACACCGGCAACTGCTTTGAACCGGCTATCTGATAAAAAAACAACAAAATCAGGCGATTAGCCGTAGGGTGCGGAGAGAGCTACGCTGCTATAGCTGGAATCGACCAGAATAAACCATGCAACTTGCCCGATTTTTCCGGGACTAACCAAGATCATTCATTAAGGAGCGTAGGAAAATGGAATCTGCCACTGAGCATCAAGGCCGCATTCTGCTGGTGGACGATGAGTCTGCCATCCTGCGTACTTTCCGCTATTGCCTCGAAGATGAAGGCTACAGCGTCGCTACCGCCAACAGCGCTGCCCAGGCTGATGCACTGCTTCAGCGCCAAGTCTTCGACTTGTGCTTCCTCGACCTGCGTCTGGGTGAGGACAATGGTCTCGATGTGCTGGCCCATATGCGCATTCAGGCACCCTGGATGAGAGTGGTGATCGTCACCGCTCATTCGGCTGTGGACACCGCTGTGGATGCCATTCAGGCCGGTGCCGCCGACTATCTGGTCAAGCCTTGCAGCCCCGACCAATTGCGCCTGGCCACCGCCAAGCAGCTGGAAGTGCGGCAATTGTCGGCACGTCTGGAAGCCCTTGAAGGCGAAGTGCGCAAACCCAAGGATGGCCTGGACTCTCACAGTCCGGCGATGAAGGTAGTGCTCGAAACCGCCCGCCAGGTGGCCAGCACCGATGCCAATATTTTGATTCTCGGTGAGTCCGGCACCGGTAAAGGTGAGCTGTCCCAAGCCATTCACGGCTGGAGCAAGCGCGCGAAGAAATCCTGCATCACGATCAACTGCCCATCCCTGACCGCCGAACTCATGGAAAGCGAGCTCTTCGGCCACAGCCGTGGCGCGTTCACCGGGGCCAGCGAAAGTACTTTGGGACGAGTCAATCAGGCTGATGGCGGGACGCTGTTTCTTGACGAGATCGGCGATTTTCCGTTGGTTTTGCAACCTAAACTGCTGCGTTTCATCCAGGATAAAGAATATGAACGGGTGGGCGACCCGGTCACCCGCCGCGCTGATGTGCGCATCCTAGCGGCTACTAACCAGAACCTCGAAGACATGGTCCGCGACGGCCGTTTCCGTGAAGATTTGCTCTACCGCCTGAACGTCATCACCTTGCACCTGCCGCCTCTGCGCGAGCGCAGGGAAGATATTCTGACTCTGGCCGATCGCTTTCTGGCCCGTTTCGTCAAGGAGTACGCGCGTCCGGCTCGTGGCTTCAGTGACGAAGCCCGCGAAGCGCTGCTCGGCTACCGCTGGCCGGGGAACATCCGCGAGTTGCGCAACGTCGTGGAGCGGGCAAGCATCATCTGTCCACAGGAGCGGGTCGAGATCAGCCACCTGGGCATGGCCGAAACCCCGGTCAACAATGCACCACGGATCGGCGCTGCGTTGAGTCTGGACGAGTTGGAAAAAGCCCACATCGGCGCGGTCCTCGCCACCGCAGACACACTGGACCAGGCCGCCAAGACCCTGGGTATCGATGCCTCGACGTTGTACCGCAAACGCAAGCAGTACAACTTGTGAGCTGTCTGCGATGAAACTGGCGATGAAGTTGCGCACGCGGCTGTTTCTGAGTATTTCCGCACTGATCACCGTGGCGCTGCTTGGGCTGTTGCTCGGGCTGGTCAGCGTCATGCAGATGGCGGGTACCCAGGAAGCGCTGATTCGCAATAATTTCGTCACGCTCGACCTGGGGCTGAAATTGCGTCAATCCCTGGGCGATCAACTGATCATCATGGTCAGCGAAAAGCCCGATCCTGCGGCGCTCGAGGCGTCCCGGCAGCATTACTTTCAGTTGCTTGATGACGGCATTGCCCATACCCCAAAGGGTGATGAGCTCCAGTACAGCTTCGAGCAGGCCAAGGCTGACTACCAGAGCTTTCTGCAAGCGTACGACGCTTCACGTGACTCGACGCACGTGTTGAGTGGCAATGCATTACTCACAGAAAAATTCAATGCGTTGCGCAATGGTTTGATCGCCGAGCACAAGCGTGCGCTGGATAACATTAACGCCACCGAACGACAGGCGCGGGAGAGGGCGCTGCTGGTTGCCGGCCTGCTCGGGTTGGTGGGGCTGGCGGTGTTGATCATCGGCTTCATCACCGCCCACGCTATCGCTCGACGTTTTGGTGCACCCATCGAGGCCCTGGTCCAAGCGGCAGACAACATCGGCCAAGGCAATTTCGAAGTGACGCTGCCGATTTCCTCGGCAGTGGAAATGAACCAGCTGACCAAGCGCTTCGGGATCATGGCCGAAGCCTTGCGCGAGCATCAGGCCACCAATGTCGATGAGCTGCTCGCAGGCCAGCAACGTTTGCAGGCCGTGCTCGACAGCATCGACGATGGGTTGCTGATGATCGACCGCGCTGGTCGATTGGAACACCTTAACCCCGTGGCGCAGCGTCAGTTGGGGTGGGACACCGATCGTCTCGGCCAGGGGCTGGGCACGGCGCTTGAGCGTCCCGAACTTGATGATCAGCTGCAATTGGTGCTACGCGGCGGCACCCTGGAGCGGGCGCCGGAAGACCTGAGTATCGAGGTCGACGGTGAGTCGCGGTTGCTGACTTTTAGCCTGACACCGGTCAGCCATACCCAGGGCCATATTCTCGGCGCCGTGATGGTGCTGCATGACGTCACCGAACAGCGTGCATTTGAACGGGTGCGCAGCGAGTTCGTACTGCGCGCCTCCCATGAGTTGCGAACGCCGGTCACCGGGATGCACATGGCGTTCGGCCTGTTCCGCGAGCGTGCGCACTTTGCCGAGGATTCGCGTGAAGCTGATCTGCTGGACACTGTGAACGAAGAGATGCAGCGCTTGATGCAGTTGATCAACGACCTGCTGAACTTCTCCCGCTATCAAAACGGACTTCAGAAACTCACACTGGCGCCGTGCGCCATCGAGGAGTTGCTGGAACAGGCCCGGGAACGTTTTGCCGGCCCTGCAGAAGAGCAGCGCATCGACCTGTCGGTGGAGGTGCAAGGGCCATTACCGCGATTGCAGGCCGATCAGCCGCAACTGGACCGAGTGCTCGATAACTTGATCGACAATGCGTTGCGCCACACCGCCCCCGGCGGGCAAATACGTTTGCAGGCTCGACGCCATGGCGAGCGAGTCATTATCAGCGTCGAGGATAACGGCGAAGGCATTGCCTATGGCCAGCAAGGGCGGATTTTTGAACCCTTTGTACAGGTGGGTCGCAAGAAGGGTGGTGCCGGGCTCGGTCTGGCACTGTGCAAGGAAATCGTGCAACTGCATGGCGGACGAATGGGCGTTTATTCGCGGCCAGGGCAGGGTACCCAGTTCTATATGGCGCTGTCGGTATAAGCCGTAGCAACTTCAGGCTTCGTCATCGAGACGTCGCGCGGCCAATCGGCGGCCACGGGTAATCAGCTCGATAAACTGCACCGCACTTAACGCATGGGCGAAGAGCCAGCCCTGACCGAACTTCACGCCTTCACTGCTCAGAAACGCTGCCTGGGACTCATGTTCGATGCCTTCGGCAATGACTTGCAGTTGCAGGGCCTGGGCCATGTGAATGATGTGAGGTGCGACACCGCTACTCGCAACGTCATGACCCAGCGCATCGATAAACGCCTTATCGATTTTCAGGCAGTCGACTGGCAGGGTTTGCAGGTAGGCGAGGCTGCAATAACCGGTGCCAAAGTCATCAATCAGCACCTGATGCCCCACATCCCGCAAGGCTTGCAGGTTTTCCCGAGCGACGACGACATCGATCAATCCCCGCTCGGTGACCTCAAAAGCAATTTGCTTTGCTGCGACGCGGTGCAAGGTCAGCAGGCGCGCCATCACCTGGCCAATACGCGGCACCATGACGTCGCAGGCCGCCAGGTTGACCGAAATGTACAGTTGTGGATTGGCCCGCAACAATTGACCAAGCTGCTCAAGCAGGCGCTGCAGGACGAAGTCGGTCATTTGGCGGATCTGGCCGGTGTTTTCCGCCATCGGAATAAACAGGTCAGGACTGGTCAGGGTGCCGTCCGGCCTTCGCCAGCGCAACAAGGCCTCTGCTCCGACACAGTTGCGACTGTCGAGGTCGAAGATGGGTTGGTACAACACCTGCAACTCGCCTCGCCGTATGGCGCCACTCAGTTCGGCGTCCAGCGATTGTCGCTGGCGCACCAACAGAAGCACCAGAAAGCCCACACATACAGCCAGCCCCAGGCTGGCGGGTAGCAACCACCACCAAACCGCAGGCACATGCATGCCGGTACGCGGGCTGATCAGCACCAATTGGTATTCCGGATTATTGGTTGGCATGCGGTAAATCAAGCGGGACTGCGTGATCTGTAGCTCGTCGATGCTTTTCGGGGGCCAGGGTTCGGTCGGTGGCCAGATCTGTGCGACACCCAGTACCGGAATCGCGCGCGTGCCGCGGTCGAGTACCACCAGCAGGCTGCTTCCCGGTGGCAAGTCGACCATGTCGGTCAAATGCCCGCGAGACGTCGCGACGCGAAAATTGCCGCGTCCGAGCATCAGCGCGGCACGGTTTTCATCGGGTTCGGTGGTGGTGTTCAGCCAGTAACTGTAGGTCGGGCCCTTGATGTCCGGCGGTCTTATCATCGACAGACCCTGACGGGGGCGGTTGGAGCAGATCCGCGAGGCGTCCATATAGGCGGCTTCGTAAACGAAACGGTAATTGAAGCTGACTTGCTGCAAGGTCGCGATCATTTCGTCATCGCAGCCTCGTAGCGGCTGGGCTTCCAGGTCATCGAGGCTTTCACGCAACTGCCCGAAAAGTTGCTCCAGGCGAGCAAGGAAGCGCTCGCCCTGGGCATTCATCTCTTCGCTTTCATTCTGCTCGACTGAATGCATGGCCACGAACAGGCTGCCGGCCATCAGGAGTGTCGCGCTCAAGGCAGCAGCCAGTATCGCCAAAAACCAAGGGCGATAAAACCAACTACGTAGTGTCTCTCGAGCAGCAGGCATAGGAATATCCGAAGAATTACCAATGAGTTATAGCTGCTGGTTGGAAAAAAGCCCTGACCGTCGGGCGGGCGTCATTATTTTGTCTGATTCAAGACCTGTAGAAGCGCCGCGGTTTGAGCATCCGGTGTGCCATCGAAACGAGACGGTCGGAAATGCATCTGAAAGGCGGCAATCACGTGGCGCGTCGCAACATCCAGTTCGCCGGTTTGCGGCGTGGGATAACCCAGACGGGCCAGCTGTGCCTGAAACCAACTGATGGTTGGCGGCTGTACTTCAAACTGTGCTTGTTGAAGCGCTACGGCCTGCTCGTTCGGCCAGATTCCAAGGCCTTCGGCAGCCAGGCGCTTCCAAGGGAACAGCGGCCCCGGATCGAGCTTGCGCAGTGGGGCGATGTCACTATGACCAATGATGCTGCGGGGATTGATGGCGTAACGTTTACTGATGTCCTTGAGCAGGACGATCAGGGACTGGACCTGGTCTTCGCTATAGGGGTACCAAAGGCGCCCGGTAGGGGTGTCCTTAAAACCGGGATTGACGATTTCAATGCCAATGGAGCTGGAGTTCAACCAGGTCCGGCCTTGCCATTCGCTTTCCCCGGCGTGCCAGGCGCGGAGGTTTTCATCCATCAGCTTGTAGATGGTAGCGCCCTTGTCGTCGCCAATCAGATAGTGGCTGCTGACGTCGCCATGGGTCAGCAGTTGCAGCGAACGCTCCAGTGACGCGGAGGTGTAATGCACCACCACGAACTGAATGCGGCTGTCGTGATTGGCTGAAGGGTGACGGGTGTCGTAACGGGGGCCGCTGGCACAACCGGCCAACAGAATCAGCGACACGATGAGGGCTAGGTATTTCATGGCAGAGGGAGTACACGCAAGTCAGTAATGCAACAGTGTAACGTACTGCCTTGCGCTCAGACCGCCAATACGATGTTTTAAACAAAATGGCACAATTGATCGTCAGCCCAATTCGACCCGATTGCGGCCGGCATGTTTCGCCCGATATAGCGCCTGATCGGCTCTTTTAAGCACCAGATCGCTATGTTCGCCGGGCTTGAATGCAGTCAGCCCCATAGAAATAGTAATGGTCACCCGCTCACCCTTGAAGTGGAAAGGGCAGGCTTCGATCGAAGCGCGCAGGTTTTCCAGCAGTTTCGCACCGACAGCCGGTGCTGTCGCCGGCATCAACAGGACAAACTCCTCACCGCCAAACCGGGCAATGAAATCCGTCCCGCGCAGGCGCTTGCGGAGCACGTTGGCGATGATCTTCAGCACTTTGTCGCCCGCCAGGTGACCATAGTTATCGTTGATACGTTTGAAATGGTCGAGGTCGAGCATTGCCAGCAATAGGGAGTTGCCGTGATGCTGCCATTGGCTGATTTCGTGATCCAGCTGTTCGCTCCAGGCTGCCCGGTTAGGCAGGCCAGTCAGCGGGTCGATCAAGGCTTTCTGGCGCTGCTCTTCGAGGTGCTCGCGGTAGCCCAAGGCTTCCTGCTCCATGTGCGCCACGCGTTCCGCCAGACCATGAAGGCGGGCCGCAACCTCCTGTTCGCGCTCGTCACGCTGCCTCTGGTGCTGGTCCATGGTGCCAAGCAGGCCTTCCAGATGGTTTTCCAGGACGTGCTTGAGATCGTCCAGGTCGGCCGCGTCCTGCATGCTGTTCTGCAAGCCGTCGACCTGCTCGCGGATCTGGGTGTCCATCTCGCGTGCGGCAGAACGGTTGTCGGCATGGCCCTCGCTGGTGGCTTGCAAGTTGCTTTGGAACGACTCGAGGCGTTCATTGAGCTGCTGCAAATAGGCTTCAAATTCGTGCTGGCCGCTGTCGGTGATTGCCAGCATCAAGGTTGCCAGATCGTCGAGGATGGGCAGCAATTCGTACCAATTCAGGCCATTTTTCAGTCGATCACGCATCGCTTCGGCTTGCGGACGATGTCGCTCCGGGAGCGTCAGGTCGTCTAGTAAGCTCAGAAGGGTGTCTTCAATGTGCTTGGCCACCGAGCTATAGGATGGTTCGGGTGAGTCCGGCAGGGCGTAGAGAATATCCGGCTCGGGTTGTTCGGGACTTGCGGCGGCCAACACCTGGGCCATGGCTAGGGGTAGCGGCAGGCTGTCGAGGAAGACCACCGGGGTCAGTTCGTCGGGATTGAGTACCGGTTGAGCCTGAGTTGCTGGCTCGATGATCGATGGCGCCAATTCTTCTGGATGTTCAAGGCTCGGTTGCGGTTGCGTCTCCGGAGGCTGGTTGGGTGCTTGCTCCGCCTTAAGCACTGGCGGGGCAAACGCTACAACGGCAGGAGAAGGCGTTGCTGCAGGCAGTGTCTCGATCGTCAGTGGCTCGGGTGCAGCAGCGGTAGCGGTAGCGGCGATGTGTGCGACCGCCACTTGTGGCTTATTGATGTCTGGTGCGAGATCGACGTTTACCTGTGGTTTCTCGGCCTGAGGCACAGCAATCGATTCGGCCTGCTTCGGGGCAAGCATCGGGACAGCGGCGGGGGTGACCTGTGATGACATTTCATCTGTTTCACGGCTACCAAACAGTCGCTGCAGCAAACCTGGGCGACCGGGTTCCGCCGGGTTTTCAAGTTGACCCAAGGCTTTGCCTTGCAGGCCACTCAGTTCGCTCAGCAGCAGCGGAATTTCGCGCGCCTGCCCGACCCTTGTATCCAGATGCTTGGCGAAATTTTTCAGCGGCCGGCTTACTTCCCGGGGCAGCGGCAATGTTTGCAGCTGGGAGACCAGCGCGGTCAGTGCGGCGCTGGTCTGATTGACCCGGGTTTCCCGGCGCTGTTCGGAGTCGAGCACGGCTTTTTCCAGCCGAGGAAGCAGGGCGGCCAGGCCGGCGTCCATGTCATCGGAGCGCACGATTTCGCGCATTTCCTTCATGCACTGGTCAACCGCGCGATCGGTACCTTCTGCGGCCAGGGTGCTGCGCACCAGCCCGCGACGCAGCAGGTCGAGCCGGGCGTCCCATCGACGCTCGAGCTTTTCCTGTTGTTCGATGTTTTTGAGGTATTTCTCTTTCCAGCGCTGTGCTTCGTCGCTCATTCATGGGATCCGCGAGGGGCAGGACTCAACGCGGGTAATGCATCAGCCGTGAGCGAACCCGGCAGACGAATCTCTACCGCGACCGGCAGGTGATCGGAAATGGGGTGTGCCAGCACCTCGACCTTTTCAAGGGTCAGGGTCGGGCTCAGCAGAATATGATCCAGGCAGCGCTGCGGGCGCCAGCTAGGGAAGGTCGCTTCCAGTTGCGGCGCGAGCAGACCCAGGTCACGCAACGGGGAGTTTTGCAGCAAGTCACTGGCATGGGTATTCATGTCGCCCATCAGCACCTGGTGTTTATAGCCGCCGATCAACTCGCGGATGTAAGACAGTTGCATGCTGCGGGCGCGAGCGCCCAGTGCCAGGTGCATCATGACCACCACCAGCGCCTCAGGACCTTCGCCGAAGCGCACCAGGATCGCACCGCGACCCTTGGGCCCGGGTAGCGGATGATCTTCAATTGCCCACGGGCGCAGGCGGCTGAGCACGCCATTGCTGTGCTGGCCGAGGCGACCGAGGTTGCGATTGAGTTGTTGATACCAGTAAGGGAATGCACCGAGCTGGGCCAGGTGTTCGACCTGGTTGACGTAGCCTGATCGCAGACTGCCGCCATCGGCCTCCTGCAAGGCGACCAGATCGAAGTCGCCCAACAGATTGCCGATCTTTTGCAGATTGTCGGCACGCCCAGTGTGCGGCAACAGATGCTGCCAGCCCCGGGTCAGGTAGTGCCGATAGCGCTCGGTACTGATGCCGACCTGGATATTGAAACTGAGCAAGCGCAGACGGCTGTCTGCGGGCAAACCCGTCGATTCCAGATGATGCTCGTTGACCCGCGGATCATGCAGGCCAACGATGCGTTCAGTACCCCAGCGGCGCATGGAAGGCCCCGCGCTTAGTTGGCAGCAGCCTTGTTAGCCGCTCGCTCTTTGTCGACCAGTTTGTCGGCCAATTGCAGTGCTTGCTCGGCGCCGCCGGCAGAGCCCACGTCGAAGCGATACTTGCCGTTGACGATCATGGTTGGAACGCCGGTAATTTCATACTTTTTGGCCAGTTCACGGGCCTGAACGATCTTGCCTTTGATGGCGAAGGAATCGAAGGTCGCCAGGAACTTGTCCTTGTCTACGCCTTGAGTCGCCAGGAAGTCGGCCATTTCATTCTTGTCGACCAGCTTCTTGTGTTCTTTCTGAATCGCGTTGAACACAGCAGCGTGGACCTTGTTGTCGACACCCATCGCTTCCAGGGTCAGGAACAATTGACCGTGAGCATCCCATGGGCCGCCGAACATGGCAGGGATACGTACGAAATTCACATCGGAAGGCAGTTTCTCAACCCAAGGATTGATCACCGGTTCAAAAGCGTAGCAGTGCGGGCAGCCGTACCAGAACAGCTCCACGACTTCGATCTTGCCAGGCACGGCGACCGGAACCGGATTGGTCAGTTCGACATAAGGGGCGGCGGGTGCTTCGGCGGCTTGGGCAGTCATGCCGAACAGGCTGGCAGCGACAAGTGCGGCGCTGATGATCAGATTACGCATGCTTTACTCCTGGACAATTTGGGTCGCCTCGCGCGACCTGTTTTCAGACAGGTCCTGGCGGGCTTGAGTTCTGTAGTGTAACGGCAGCGGCCACAAAAAAGGGCGGCCTAAGCCACCCTTTTTATACTTGCTGCGACGGATTAATAGAGCGTTAACATTGCAGGAGATGTACACCTCACGCAACGCTCGAGCCGCCGGCCTTAGTGCAGACCCTGAATGTAGCTGGACACCGCTGCGATGTCTTCGTCACTCAGCCGTTTGGCGATGCTCTGCATCGGCTTGGTGTCGCCATCGTTGGTGCGGCCGGCTTCTTCCTTGCGGAAGTCGGTCAGTTGCTTGGCGATGTATTGAGCGTGCTGGCCGCCCAGGTGCGGGAAACCGGCAGCCGCGTTGCCCTTGCCGTCTGGAGCGTGGCAGCCGGTGCAGGCCGGCAGGCCCTTGGCCAGATCACCGCCGCGGAACAGTGCTTCACCGCGAGCCACGACTTTCGGGTCGGCGGCGCCAACGCTGCCTTTCTGGCTGGCGAAGTAAGCAGAGATATCGGCCAGGTCCTGATCGCTCAGGTTGGTCAGCAGGCCGGTCATTTCCAGCACCGTGCGTTTGCCGGACTTGATGTCGACCAGCTGCTTGTTCAGATAACGTTCGCCCTGGCCTGCCAGTTTCGGAAAGTTAGGCGCCATACTGTTGCCATCCGGGCCATGACAGGCGCCACATACTGCGGCTTTCGCCTGACCAGCAGTTGCATCACCTGCAGCATGGGCAATGCCGGAGATCCCCACGGTCAACAGCAGACTCACGATCAATTTGTTCATCAGCTAATCCAACTACGGCTAAGGGTTAAAGAGTTATGGGCCGGGATCACTCGCTCATCCACTGGATGATTGCTCGGTAATCCTCGGCACTGCAGTCCATGCACAAACCACGCGGCGGCATCGCCTTGAAACCCTGGGTCACGTGTTGCACCAGCGTCTCCAAACCTTTCGCCAACCTCGGCGTCCAAGCTTCCTGATCGCCCTTTTGAGGCGCCATGGGTAGTTGGCCGGAATGACAGGCACCACAAACACGGTTGTACACAGCTTCCGGATCCTGTGTAGCCTGAGCGCTGTAAAGCGGCATCAAGACACCGGCAGCTAGCAGCCATTTCGTCATAAAACGACCTTTTCAGGGTTGAGAGCGTGCTGCGTTCTAGTGTGCAATCAAGGTCAATCGCTCTCGTGAACTTCATCCTACGCTGGGACAAAGCGCACACAAAATCTGCGGCATTATATACTGGCGTCACTGAAACGGAAACGACACTGCTCGCCGCGTCCATTCCCGGCGCCGCCCACATCGGAAATCCCATGCAACTCAAGAATCCCATCCTCGGTCTGTGCCAACAGTCCACCTTCATGCTCAGCGCCGCCAAAGTCGACCAATGTCCCGACGACGAAGGCTTTGAAGTGGCCTTCGCCGGGCGTTCCAACGCCGGCAAGTCCAGTGCTCTGAACACTCTGACGCACGCCAGCCTGGCGCGAACCTCGAAAACTCCGGGGCGCACTCAGCTCTTGAACTTCTTCAAGCTAGACGATGATCGCCGTCTGGTCGACCTGCCAGGTTATGGTTACGCGAAAGTGCCTATCCCGTTGAAGCTGCACTGGCAGCGTCACCTGGAAGCGTATCTGGGTGGTCGCGAGAGTTTGAAAGGTCTGATTTTGATGATGGACATCCGTCATCCAATGACCGACTTCGACCTGCTGATGCTCGACTGGGCCGTCGCCAGCGGCATGCCGATGCACATTTTGCTGACCAAAGCCGACAAGCTGACCTACGGCGCGGCGAAAAACGTCCTGCTCAAGGTTCAGGCAGACATCCGCAAGGGTTGGGGCGATGCGATCAGCATCCAATTGTTTTCGGCGCCAAAACGCATGGGCCTGGAAGACGCCTACACTGTACTGGCAGGCTGGATGGAACTGGCCGACAAGGGCGCGGAGCTTGCCGAGTAAGCTGTCCAAACAAAAGCAGCAGGCAAAAAAAACCCCGGACTTCTTATGGGGAGGGGGAAGTTCCGGGGTTCAAGTTCCGAACCGCTAGGGCGGGGTCCAGATATCTGCCAACACTTAACACAACATTAGGAGCATCGAAGGGCTTCACCACCCATTCAGTAACTCTGAGTGGCGATTCAGGAGATTAGTTCAGAATTTTTTAAAAAGCCTTTGGAATAGGCCATCGAATTTTCCGAACTAAGCGCCCTTCGTCCCTTCTGCCGCGGCACTATGCCGCAGCAGAAAGCACCTTTTCAGACGGCTCAGTGAGCCTCATCCCAGTTATTTCCTACACCAACCTCCACCAAGAGCGGCACATCAAGCTTCGCTGCGCCGCTCATGTGCACGCGGATTTCATCACGGACCTGGTCGACCAAATCTTCACGCACTTCCAGAACCAATTCATCGTGCACCTGCAGGATGACTTTGGCGTCTAGGCCTGACGCCGTCAGCCAGCTGTCCACGGCAATCATGGCTTTCTTGATAATGTCCGCCGCGGTGCCTTGCATCGGGGCGTTGATCGCCGTGCGTTCGGCACCTTTGCGCAGGGCCGGGTTTTTCGCGTTGATTTCCGGCAGGTACAAGCGACGACCGAAGATGGTTTCGACGAAACCTTGTTCGGCGGCTTGGGCGCGGGTGCGCTCCATGTATTCCAGCACGCCCGGGTAACGGGCGAAGTAACGGTCGATGTAGGCTTGGGATTGCTTGCGATCAACGCCAATCTGCTTGGCCAGGCCAAACGCGCTCATGCCGTAGATCAAGCCGAAGTTGATCGCCTTGGCGCTGCGCCGTTGGTCGGTGGTGACGTCCGCCAGTTCAACCCCGAAGACTTCCGCTGCAGTGGCTTTGTGCACGTCCAGATCGTTGCGGAAGGCGTGCAGCAAACCTTCGTCCTTGGCCAGGTGAGCCATGATCCGCAGTTCGATTTGTGAATAGTCGGCGGCCAGCAGCTTGTAGCCTTTGGGCGCGACGAACGCCTGACGAATCCGGCGACCTTCGGCGGTGCGGATTGGAATGTTCTGCAGGTTCGGATCGCTGGACGACAAGCGCCCGGTCGCCGCTACGGCTTGGTGGTAAGAGGTGTGAATCCGTCCGGTGCGCGGGTTGATCTGCTCTGGCAGGCGATCGGTGTAGGTGCTTTTCAGCTTGCTCATCGAGCGGTACTGCATCAGCACCTTGGGCAGCGGAAAATCCTGTTCGGCCAGTTCCGCGAGCACGGCTTCGGCGGTGGACGCCTGGCCCTTGGCGGTTTTGCTGAGGATCGGCAGGCCGAGTTTTTCATACAGGATCACGCCCAATTGCTTTGGCGAGCCGAGGTTGAATTCTTCCCCGGCGATGGCAAACGCCTCACGTTCAAGGGCGACCAGTTTCTCGCCCAGTTCCACGCTCTGAATGCCCAGCAGGTTGGCATCGACCAATGCGCCCTGGCGTTCGATTCGTGCCAGCACCGGCACCAACGGCATTTCGATTTCGCTCAGAACCTTGCTCAGGCTCGGGATGGCATTGAGCTTTTCCTGCAGGGTTTGATGCAGGCGCAGCGTCACGTCGGCGTCTTCGGCGGCGTAAGGCCCGGCCAGCTCCAGGGATATCTGGTCAAACGTCAGCTGCTTGACGCCCTTGCCGGCGATGTCCTGAAAACTGGTGGTGGTGTGATTCAGGTATTTGAGCGCGAGGCTGTCCATGTCGTGACGGGTCGCGGTGGAGTCCAGTACATAGGACTCAAGCATCGTGTCGAAAGCGACGCCTTGCACGGTGATGCCGCAGCTCTGATCGCCACCAATGGCGCAGTTGGCCAGGATGTTCATGTCGAATTTGGCGTGTTGGCCGACTTTAAGCTTGTTCGGGTCTTCCAGGATCGGTTTCAGTGCCCGCAACACGGTATCGCGATCGAGCTGATCGGGCACGCCCATGTAGGAATGGGTGAGCGGGATGTAGGCCGCTTCGTTGGCTTGTACAGCGAAAGACAAACCGACCAATTGCGCCTGCTGCGCATCGATGCCAGTGGTTTCGGTGTCGAAGGCAATCAGCTTGGCGTCGTTGAGCTTCTTCAGCCATAGGTCGAAGTCCGCCTGGGTGAGGATCGTTGTGTACTTGAGCTCAGTCTCGGCGATGGCTTCTTCAGCCACCGGAGCCGTCACTTCCTGGCCGGACCGCTTGGCGTCGCGCTGGTTATCTTCGAACCAGCTCTTGAACTCCAGCAGGGTATAGAGCTCGGCAAGTTTGTCGTGATCCGGCTTGCCCATTTGCAGGTCGTCGAGGCCGATATCCAGCGGCACGTCGATCTTGATGGTTGCCAATTGGTAGGAGAGGAATGCCATCTCCTTGTGCTCTTCGAGCTTGGCCGGCAGGGTCTTGGCCCCGCGAATCGGCAGGGTCGGGACGATATCGAGCTGCGCATAGAGCTCAGTCAGACCACCATTTACACCCACCAACAGGCCGGAAGCCGTCTTCGGACCAATGCCCGGAACGCCCGGAATGTTGTCGGAAGAATCGCCCATCAGTGCCAGGTAATCGATGATCTGCTCGGGAGCGACGCCGAATTTCTCCTTCACGCCCTCCACGTCCAACGCGCTACCGGTCATGGTATTGACCAAGGTAATGTGGCCGTCGACCAGCTGCGCCATGTCCTTGTCGCCGGTGGAGATCACCACCGGGCGGTCGGCCGCCGCGCTGCTGCGGGCCAGGGTGCCGATCACGTCATCGGCCTCGACGCCTTCGACGCACAGCAGCGGGAAGCCCAGGGCGATCACGCTTTGGTGCAGCGGCTCGATTTGCACGCGCATGTCGTCGGGCATGCTCGGACGGTTGGCCTTGTATTCGGCGTACATGTCATCGCGAAAGGTCCCACCCTTGGCGTCGAACACCACGGCGAACGGACTGTCCGGGTACTGCTTGCGCAGGCTCTTGAGCATGTTCAACACGCCTTTGACCGCACCGGTCGGCAGGCCTTTGGACGTGGTCAGTGGTGGGAGGGCGTGAAAGGCGCGGTACAGGTAAGAAGAACCGTCCACCAGGACGAGGGGGGCTTGGCTCATGAGCAGGATCAACCTTTTCGGCGGGTCCGGCGCTAGAATAGCGGGACCGTTGACGACAAAGGGACAAGGTTATCATGCGCACACTAAATCGCTTGCTGCTGGCTGGCTTGTTTGCAATCGCTCCAATAGCCGTCATGGCGGCGGACGATGCACCGTCGTCGGACCCAGACGTCACCATTCGCACGGAAGGCGATAAAACCATCCAGGAATACCGCCAAAACGGTTTCCTGTACGCGATCAAGGTTACCCCGAAAGGCGCACCGCCTTACTTTTTGGTGCGTGCGGACGGAACGGATGCAAACTTCATCCGCTCGGATCAGCCGGATATGCTGATTCCGTCGTGGAAGATTTTTGAATGGAAGTAGTTTCTTAATCAATCGGCGCTGGCTCAAGTAGCGGCGCCCGTACTGGCAGTTTAAACATGTCTGTGTTCACCCCGCTGGCTCGGCCCGAGCTGGAAACCTTTCTCGCCCCTTACGGGCTCGGCCGCCTGCTTGATTTCCAGGGGATTGCCGCTGGTAGCGAAAACACCAATTTCTTTATCAGCCTGGAGCAGGGCGAATTTGTCCTGACCCTGGTGGAGCGTGGTCCGGTTCAGGAGATGCCATTCTTCATTGAACTGCTCGACGTGCTGCACGATGCCGACCTGCCTGTGCCTTATGCATTGCGCACCACCGACGGCGTCGCCTTGCGCGAACTGGCCGGCAAGCCCGCGCTGTTGCAGCCACGCCTGGCCGGCAAGCACATCAAGGAAGCCAACGCGCAACATTGCGCTCAGGTCGGCGAGTTGCTTGGTCATCTGCATCTGGCAACCCAGGCCAACATGATCAAGCGCAAGACTGATCGCGGCCTGGACTGGATGCTGGAGGAGGGCACGCAGTTGCTGTCGCACCTGAGTGCCGAGCAGAGCGATCTGCTGCAACGGGCTCTGGACGAAATCACACAGAAGAAGACGAAAATTCTGGCGCTGCCGCGAGCCAACATCCACGCCGACCTGTTCCGCGATAACGCGATGTTCGAAGGCACTCACCTGACCGGGTTGATCGACTTCTACAACGCCTGTTCGGGGCCGATGCTCTACGACGTGGCGATTGCGTTGAACGACTGGTGTTCAGACGTGCACGGGGTGATCGACGGACCACGAGCGCGGGCATTGCTGGGCGCTTATGCAGCGTTGCGACCATTTACCGCAGCCGAAGCCGAGTTGTGGCCGACTATGTTGCGGGTGGCGTGTGTACGGTTCTGGTTGTCGCGGTTGATTGCGGCGGAGTCTTTCGCCGGGCAGGACGTGTTGATTCACGATCCGATGGAGTTTCAGCAGCGATTAGCGCAGCGTCAGAAGGTCAGCACACCGCTGCCTTTCGCCCTCTGAAAGCTTCGCGAGCAGGCTCGCTCCCACAAGATTTATGCGGTCTATGTGAGAGCGAGCCTGCTCGCGAATGGGGCGACACCAATGTCCGGGTTACAGCGACTCCAGACAACCCGCCAAATCATTCCCCAACTTCTCCAGCACTTGCTCATACCCCTGAGCGGTCGCCGGCGTGTACCCGCCCAGTGCGTCCAGTTCCGCGAGTTTCACCGGCAGACCTGCCACCAGGGTTTCTGCCAGGCGCGGACGCAGCGGCGGTTCGCTGAACACGCAGGTTTTACCGATTTCCTGCAGTCGAGTGCGCATCGCCGCGACGTGCTGGGCGCCGGGTTGGACCTCGGCCGCGACGCTGAATACGCCGGCATGCTTGAGGCCGTAGGCGTCTTCAAAGTAGTCGAAGGCCTCATGGAATACGAAATACGGTTTGCCAGCGATGCCGGCCAGACGCGCCTTCAAGCGAAGATCCATCGCATCCAGACGCACATCGAACGCCTTGAGGTTGCTCTGATAACGCACTGCATTGGAAGGATCGGCTGCACTCAGGTCAGCAGCCATTTTTGTGGCGATTACACGAGCGTTGACCGGCGAAAGCCACAAATGCGCGTCCAGACTGCCGGGGCGGTGGTCGTGGTCATGTTCGTCGGCTTCTTCAGCATGGGAGTGGCTATCTTCGGCGAAACGTCGCAGTTTCAGGCCCGGCAGGTCCTGCACGGCGACGCTGGGCAGCGTACGACCGTTCAGCACGCGAGGCAGGAAACCTTCCATGGCCGGGCCGATCCAGTAAACCAGATCCACCGACTGCACCTTCCGTACGTCGGATGGGCGCAAGGCATAGTTATGAGGCGAGGCGCCGGGCGGCAGCAAGACTTCCGGAATCGCCACACCGTCCAGCACCGCAGCGGCGATCAGCTGTAGAGGCTTGATACTGGTGAGAACTTTGACTTCGGCGTGAGCTGAACCCATCAGCAGAAAACTTGCGACAAATGCGACAAAGATAGAAAAAAGTCGGGACACGATGACCACTCGAAGAGGTGAGAACGGGTAACATAATAACGTCTCTCACAAAACTCGTCGCCGCTCATGCCTAAAACACCGATTGCCAGCCGTCCCCACGACCACTCTCATTGCGTCCATAGCGCATTGTCTGAGGCCGATACTCTGTGCGCACGTCAAGGCCTGCGCCTGACCGCCTTGCGCCGGCGGGTGCTAGAACTGGTATGGCAAAGCCACAAACCGTTGGGTGCCTACGACATTCTCGCGGTGCTCAGCGAGCAGGACGGCCGCCGCGCGGCGCCGCCGACCGTGTACCGTGCGCTGGATTTCCTGCTGGAAAACGGCCTCGTACACCGCATCTCCTCGCTAAACGCCTTCGTCGGCTGCAATCATCCGGGACACGCCCACCAGGGCCAGTTCCTGATCTGCCGTGAATGCCACGCTGCAATTGAACTTGAACAAAAATCCATCAGCGACGCGATTATCGGCAGCGCCAAGGATGTCGGATTTATCGTGGAAGGCCAAACCGTTGAAGTGGTCGGCCTCTGCTCGGGTTGCCAGGGGGTTTGATGAGCAACGTGCTGATTCGCCTCGAGCAGGTTGCCGTCACTTTTGCCGGGCAAAGCGTGCTGGATAACATTGATCTGAGCGTCGAGCCCGGGCAGATCGTCACCCTGATCGGCCCCAATGGTGCCGGCAAGACGACCCTGGTGCGCGCCGTTCTTGGATTGTTGAAACCGGACAGCGGTAGCGTGTGGCGCAAGCCGAAACTGCGGGTCGGTTACATGCCGCAAAAACTTCACGTCGATCCGACGCTGCCGCTGTCGGTGCTGCGCTTCTTGCGTCTGGTGCCGGGCGTGGACCGTGCCACTGCCTTGGCGGCACTCAAGGAAGTCGGCGCCGAACAGGTGATCGACAGCCCGGTGCAAAGTGTTTCCGGTGGCGAAATGCAGCGGGTGCTGCTGGCCCGGGCATTGTTGCGCGAGCCGGAACTGCTGGTGCTCGACGAACCTGTGCAAGGCGTCGACGTGGCCGGTCAGGCTGAGCTCTACAGCCTGATCACCCGATTGCGTGACCGTCACGGCTGCGGCGTGTTGATGGTGTCCCACGATCTGCACCTGGTGATGAGCACCACCGATCAGGTGGTCTGCCTCAACCGTCACGTCTGCTGCTCCGGGCACCCCGAGCAGGTCAGCGGCGATCCGGCTTTCGTCGAGCTGTTCGGAAAGAACGCACAGAGCCTGGCGATTTATCACCACCATCACGACCACGCCCATGACTTGCATGGTTCTGTGGTCAGCGCGGCCCCGTCGGCCCCTACCCACGTTCACGGAGATGGCTGCAAGCATGGCTGATTTTCTGCTCTACGCCCTGCTTGCAGGTCTGGCCTTGGCGTTGGTCGCGGGCCCGTTGGGTTCGTTCGTGGTCTGGCGGCGCATGGCCTATTTCGGCGACACCCTTTCCCATGCTGCGCTGCTCGGCGTGGCACTGGGCTTTCTGCTGGATGTCAGCCCGACCGTTGCGGTCACCGTAGGCTGTTTGCTGTTAGCTGTGCTGCTGGTGACCTTGCAACAGCGCCAACCGCTGGCGTCCGACACGCTTTTGGGAATTCTCGCACCGAGCACGCTCTCTCTGGGCTTGGTCGTACTAAGCTTCATGCACGAAGTGCGGATCGACCTGATGGCTTATCTGTTCGGCGACCTGCTGGCGATCAGTCCGACCGATCTGGCCTGGATACTTGGCGGCAGCGCGGCCGTTCTGGCCTTGCTGGTGACGTTGTGGCGGCCATTGCTGGCGATCACCGTGCACGAAGAATTGGCCAGGGTTGAAGGTCTGCCGGTGGCGGCGTTGCGCCTGACCCTGATGTTGTTGATTGCCGTGGTGATCGCGGTGGCGATGAAAATCGTCGGCGTGTTACTGATTACTTCACTACTGATTATCCCGGCGGCTGCGGCACAACGTCACGCCCGGTCACCGGAGCAGATGGCACTGGGCGCGAGCCTGCTGGGTATGCTCGCGGTCTGTGGCGGACTGTCGCTGTCATGGTTCAAAGACACCCCGGCAGGCCCATCGATTGTTGTGACGGCCGCCGCACTGTTTCTGCTGAGTTTTGTCCTGCCCCGTCGAGGGGTGTAGACTTGCTCGTTTTTTGCGCAAATAGAGAGTCGCAGGAATGAAGTCGTTCGCCTCCCGTTATCTGCTCCTTGTCGCATTTTCGCTGCTACTGGGCGCTTGCCAAAGCACGCCACCGGCGGCCACCGAGGCTACCGGTGCACGGGCCACGGCCATCGCACAGCTGGAAAAAAACCTCGCCAGCAGCGAACTGGCTACCGCCGAAGCTCAACTGGCTGCCTTGCAGGCCGAGTCGCCCAATGATCAATCCCTTGAGCAATACCAGCGGCAACTGGCCGAAGCCTATCTGCGCCGCAGTCAAATCGTGCTGCAGAAAGGCGATGTGAATGCGGCTGCCACGGCGCTGAGCCGCGCCCGGGCGCTGATGCCCAAGGCTCCGGCGCTGACCGGTGGGGTCAACAACGCCATCGTTGATGCCCGCAAAGCTGAGCTGGATAGAGCCGAAGCTGCGCTCATGGCTGCCGAAGCCAAACCACAGGCCAAAGTCATTGATCCTACGGCTGAAAGCACCACGATTGCGTTGAACCTGACGGATATGACCAAGCTTCGTCGCCAACTGGATGCGATCGCCGCCGATGTGGTGAATTACCAGTGTGACGTGAGTATCCAGGCGCCACGCACCCAGGACTACCCTTGGTTGGCGACGTTGCTGACCAAGCGGGTGAAGAAGCTCGATGCGGATTTTGATCTGAACCTGGAAAAACAGATTTTGCGAAACGTTCCGGCGCAGATGGTCTTGAGTCCGCGTAAGCCCTAAAAGCTTCGTCGGATCGCCGCCCGGAGCCGGCTCGCTCCCACATTGTCCCGGGGTGATCACAAATCTGTGGTCAACCCCAAATCCTGTGGGAGCGAGCCTGCTCGCGAAGGCGTCCTCCCTATCGATACAAAACCTAAGCCGGAATCCCCTTGGCTTTCGGCTCCCTATCCCAAACCCGATGCTGTCCGATCGCGGCAAAAAACGCCTTGAACAGCTTCGCATCCGTACCCACGATCAACCCCGCATCAGCCTCCAGCTTCAACACATCCAGCAACTGCTTGGCCTCGCCATGCAGTGCAATCGCCTTCAAGTGCTTGTACGCCTCCAGCAGGTAATGCAGCGCCACGCCGTCAGTGCTTAAAGCCTTGATCGACGCCGCGCCACCGGGCACAAACACCGCATCGAACGCCACCGAAGGCAAGCCTTCCATCGATGCATCGACTGGCAACGCCTTGCCATCCGCGGTCGTCACAGGCGCAGAAGTCGGGCCGAGCAGTTTGGCGTGCGCACCTTCGGCCATCAGCGCTTTCTTCATGGCATCAATCGCTGCACCATCGACCCCATTGGCTGCCAGGATTGCCACTTTGCGGGTTTTGATATCCGCCGGCAGCAAGTTGGCCTGACTCAGGGCTGGCGAGCGGTCGATTGAAGTTTTCCGCACCTCGACTGTCCCTGCCTTAGGCACCGGCAACCCCAGGTTCTGCGCGACACGCTTGGCCAGCTCCAGATCGATGTTGGCCAGAATCTCATTCACTTCTCGTGCACGAATAAACTCCCGTTCCACCTTGCCGAGTTCGAAGCTGTAAGCCGAGATGATGTGTTCCTGCTCGTGCTTGCTCATGCTGTGGAAGAACAGCCGCGCCTGGGAGAAGTGGTCGCTGAACGATTCGCTACGCTGACGGATCTTGTTGGCGTCGATGCGCTCTGGATAACTTTCAAAGCCGCCGTCCTGTGCTGCCGGCGGGGTTTCCTTCGGCCAACCGCTATCAATGGAGTTCGGCTCGTAGGACGCACGGCCCTTGTCGATGGTGCTGCGATGCAGTGCATCCCGCTGACCATTGTGGAACGGTGCCACCGGGCGATTGATCGGGATCTCGTGAAAGTTCGGCCCGCCGAGTCGGCTGATTTGCGTATCGGTGTAGGAAAACAGGCGACCTTGCAGCAACGGGTCGTTGGAAAAGTCGATCCCCGGCACGATATGCCCAGGACAGAAGGCAACCTGTTCGGTTTCGGCGAAGAAGTTGTCGGGGTTGCGGTTGAGGGTCATTTTGCCCAGCGGGGTGATCGGCACCAGTTCTTCCGGGATCAGCTTGGTCGGGTCGAGGATATCGAAGTCGAATTTATGTTCGTTTTCTTCCTCGATGACCTGTACGCCAAGTTCCCATTCCGGGTAGTCGCCCATCTCGATCGACTCCCAGAGATCGCGGCGGTGGTAATCAGTGTCTTTACCGGCGAGTTTCTGCGCTTCATCCCACACCAGCGAACAGGTCCCGGCCGTGGGGCGCCAGTGGAATTTGACGAAGCGCGATTTACCTTCGGCATTGATCAGGCGGAAGGTGTGCACGCCGAAGCCTTGCATGCTGCGCAGGCTTTTCGGGATGGCCCGGTCGGACATGGTCCAGATCACCATGTGCGCCGACTCCGGTACCAGAGAGACAAAATCCCAAAAGGTATCGTGAGCCGAACCGCCGGTAGGAATCTCGTTGTGCGGCTCGGGTTTTACCGCATGCACGAAGTCGGGAAACTTGATCGCATCCTGTATGAAGAACACCGGCATGTTGTTGCCTACCAGGTCGAAGTTGCCTTCGTCGGTGAAAAACTTCACCGCGAAACCTCGCACGTCCCGCACGGTATCGCCCGACCCACGAGGGCCCTGCACCGTGGAGAAACGGACGAAAACCGGGGTTTTTTGGCTTGGGTCTTGTAGGAACCCAGCCTTGGTCAGCACGGAATGGGTTTCATAGGTCTGGAAATATCCGTGAGCACCCGTGCCGCGGGCGTGGACGATGCGCTCGGGAATGCGTTCATGGTCAAAGTGCGTGATCTTTTCACGCATGATGAAATCTTCCAGCAACGATGGACCGCGCGCGCCGACCTTCAGCGTGTTCTGGTTATCCGAGACTTTCACGCCCTGGTTGGTACGCAGGGCCTGTTCAGTGGCGTCGGAGCGAAATTGTTCCAGGCTGTCGAGCTTGGCATTGGTGTTGCCGCGGTCCAGGGTATCGGTCCCGGCCAGTGCGCTTTTGGTTGCGGCAGGCTTTTTAGTACTCATCAGGCAAAACTCCTCGTTGCGATTCCTGCCGTAGCCAGGACTCTTGAGCAATTCCCCCCGGCACGGCACCGGGGGGCGTTTTCGAGTTGCTTAATTAGTGACTGATTACGTTTTGGGCCGTTCCTTTTTTCTAACCTTTGATCGCGTTATTGCCAAATCGAAGGTTGAATGCGGAATAAATGCTAATAACCTCTATACGGACAGGCTAAAATGCGCGCCCGGCTAACCGCTGATCTTTTCCAACGCGCCCCACAAGGTTCGCTACGTGATCGAGTTTCAAAACGTCCACAAAACCTACCGCGTTGCCGGTAAGGATATTCCCGCGCTGCATCCGACCAGTCTGACGATTGAGAACGGTCAGGTCTTCGGTCTGATCGGCCATTCCGGCGCGGGAAAAAGTACCCTGCTGCGTCTGATCAATCGCCTGGAAGAGTCCAGTGGCGGCAAGATATTTGTCGACGGCGAAGAAGTCACCGCGCTTGACGCCAACAGCCTGCGGCGCTTCCGTCAGCAAGTCGGGATGATTTTCCAGCACTTCAACTTGCTGGCGTCCAAGACCGTGGCGGACAACGTCGCGCTGCCCCTGACCCTCGCCGGCGAACTGTCGCGCAGCGAGATCGACCAGCGTGTCGCCGAGCTGCTGGCGCGGGTTGGCTTGTCCGACCACGCCAAAAAGTACCCGGCGCAATTGTCTGGTGGCCAGAAGCAGCGTGTCGGCATCGCCCGCGCCCTGGCAACCAAGCCGAAAATCCTGCTGTGCGACGAAGCCACCAGCGCGCTGGACCCGCAGACCACTGCGTCGGTCTTGCAATTGCTGGCCGAGATCAATCGTGAACTGAAGCTGACCATCGTTTTGATCACCCACGAGATGGACGTGATCCGCCGGGTCTGCGACCAGGTGGCGGTGATGGACGCTGGCGTGATCGTCGAGCAAGGTTCGGTAGCCGAGGTGTTCCTGCATCCGAAGCACCCGACCACCAAGCGCTTCGTGCAGGAAGACGAGCAGATTGACGAAGGCGAACAGCGCGATGACTTCGCTCACGTGCCGGGTCGCATCGTGCGTCTGACCTTCCAGGGCGAAGCGACCTACGCACCGCTGCTGGGTACTGTCGCTCGGGAAACGGGTGTGGACTACAGCATCCTGGCTGGTCGTATCGACCGCATAAAAGACGTGCCTTACGGGCAGTTGACCCTGGCCGTTACCGGTGGCGACATGGAAGCGGCGTTTGCCCGCTTCACCGCGGCTGACGTCCACATGGAGGTGCTGCGCTGATGGACGCTTTGACAATGTTCTTCTCCAATATCGACTGGTTCGAAATCTGGTTGGCCACCGGCGATACCCTGCTGATGCTCTTCGGTTCGCTGTTGTTTACCGTTTTGCTCGGCCTGCCCTTGGGCGTGCTGTTGTTCCTCTGCAGCCCGCGTCAGTTGCTGGAAGCCAAAGGCGTCTACGCAATGCTGTCGCTGATGGTGAACATCCTGCGTTCGCTGCCGTTCATCATTTTGCTGATCGTGATGATTCCGTTCACCGTGCTGATCACTGGTACGTCCCTCGGTGTCGCCGGTGCGATCCCGCCGCTGGTGGTGGGCGCAACGCCATTCTTCGCGCGACTGGTGGAAACCGCCCTGCGTGAAGTGGATCGCGGCATCATCGAGGCAACCCAGGCGATGGGCGCGACGACGCGGCAGATCATCACCAATGCCTTGCTGCCGGAAGCCCGTCCGGGCATCTTCGCGGCGATTACGGTGACAGCTATTACACTGGTGTCCTACACGGCGATGGCCGGTGTGGTTGGCGCTGGTGGTCTGGGCGACCTGGCGATCCGTTTTGGTTACCAGCGTTTCCAGACCGACGTGATGGTGGTCACCGTGGTGTTGCTGCTGGTGCTGGTCCAAGTGCTGCAAACCGTTGGCGACAAGTTGGTTGTCCACTTCTCTCGTAAATGACAAATGAGCCGGCCATTCGCTGGCAGGCGCCGAAGACAGGCGCCTCACATGGAGTTAGCTGAATGAAAAAACTACTCGTCGCGTTCGCTGCCGTTGCAACGTTTTCCGCACACGCGGATACCCTGACCGTCGCAGCCACCCCGGTTCCGCACGCAGAAATCCTCGAGTTCGTTAAACCGGCCCTGGCCAAAGAAGGCGTGGACCTGAAGGTCAAAGTCTTCACCGACTACATCCAGCCGAATGTGCAGGTTGCCGAAAAACGTCTGGACGCCAACTTCTTCCAGCACCAGCCGTACCTCGATGAGTTCAACAAGGCCAAGAGTACCAATCTGGTTGCCGTTACCGGCGTGCACCTGGAACCGTTGGGCGCTTACTCCAGCAAGTACAAAGCACTGACCGAGCTGCCAGGTGGCGCCAACGTAGTGATCCCGAACGACGCCACCAACGGCGGCCGTGCGCTGTTGCTGCTGGCGAAGGCTGGCCTGATCAAGTTGAAGGACTCGAACAACATCCTCTCGAGCGTCAAGGACATCACCGAGAATTCCAAGGACCTGAAATTCCGTGAACTGGAAGCCGCGACCATCCCGCGCGTGCTGACCCAGGTCGACCTGGCGCTGATCAACACCAACTATGCACTGGAAGCCAAGCTTGATCCGGCCAAGGATGCGTTGGTCATTGAAGGCAGCGACTCGCCCTACGTGAACATCCTCGTTGCCCGTCCAGACGATAAGGACAGCGAAGCGATGAAGAAGCTGGTTGCTGCGCTGCACAGCCCGGAAGTGAAAGCCTTCATCCTCGAGAAGTACAAAGGCGCGGTCGTGCCGGCGTTCTGATCTGCTGAAGCAACGAAAAAAGGGGCGCATTGAATGCGCCCCTTTTTTACGCCTGAAACACCGTTCCTGTGGGAGCGAGCCTGCTCGCGAAAGCGGTCTGTCAGTCAACAATGATGTTGAATGTGATGGCCTCTTCGCGAGCAGGCTCGCTCCCACAGGGGTTATGCGGTGTTTATTTATTTGCGGTTAAGCATCACCGGCAACTGCGCCACCAATTTCACGTTGTTCAACGGTGCGCGAATGAACCCACGCTGCGTCCCGTCCGGCCCGATCACCGCCAGGTTGCCGCTGTGATCGACGGTGTAATTAGGCTTGCTGGTGTCCGCCGGAATAAACGGAATGCTCACCGCATTGGCGAGTTTCTGAAGGTCTTCGACCGAGGACGCAGTCAGCCCGATGAACTGTGGATCGAAGTAGCCCAGGTACTGCTTGAGTTGCTTGGGCGTGTCGCGGTTCGGGTCGACGCTGACCAAAACGATCTGCAACTTGTCCACAGCATCCGCCGGCAGTTCGCTCTTGATCTGCCGCAGCTGGGCGAGGGTGGTCGGGCAGATGTCCGGGCAGAAGGTGTAGCCGAAGAACAACACACTCCATTTGCCTTTCAGCTCGTTGACCGCCACTGGCTTACCGTCCTGATCGGTCATCTTCACGTCCGGCAGGTTACGGCTTTGGGGCAACAGGATGATCCCCGCATCGATCAGTGCCGTCGGGTCGCCCTGGTTTTTCCCGGTCAGTACTTTATTGATGGTCAGGCCCAGGACCAGCGCGATCAGGGCGACGAGGATGAAGACAGTTTTCTGGGTTCGAGTCATAGGTTCAACAGTAAGTAGTGGTCTACGAGCAGCGCGATAAACAGCAGGAACAAGTAATAAATAGAGTACTTGAACGTGTTGATCGCCGCGTGCGGCCGAGTGCCACGGTACAGCACCACGGCCCATTGCAGAAATCTCGCGCCAAGTCCCAGTGCGCAAATCAGGTAGAGCATGCCGCTCATGTGGATCACGTACGGCATCAGGCTCACGGCCAGTAACGCGAAGGTATACAGCAGGATGTGAACCTTGGTGTAGTGCTCGCCATGGGTCACCGGCAGCATCGGAATGTCGGCCTTGGCGTATTCCTCTTTGCGGTGAATGGCCAGGGCCCAGAAGTGCGGCGGGGTCCAGGCGAAGATGATCAGCACCAACAGCAAGGGTTCGGCGCTGACGTGGCCGGTGGCGGCGGTCCAGCCGAGCAGCGGCGGCGCAGCGCCAGCCAGGCCACCGATGACGATATTTTGCGGTGTCGCGCGCTTCAGGAAACCGGTGTAGACCACCGCATAGCCGAGCAGCGAGGCCAGGGTCAGCCACGCCGTCAGCGGATTGGTGAAGGCCAGCAGTATGGCTTGCCCAAGCACCGCCAAAACCAAGGCAAACGTCAGCGCGGCCGCCGGTGACACTCGACCCTCTGCCAAGGGGCGTTTGTGCGTGCGGGCCATGACCGCATCGATCCGCCGGTCAACGACATGGTTGACCGCCGCCGCACCGCCAGCACACAAGGCGATCCCCAGATTGCCGAACACCAGCACCGTCCACGGCACCCCGGCGCGGGTCGCGAGGAACATCCCGACCAGCGAGGTGATGAGCATCAGCACCACCACTTTCGGCTTGGTCAGCTCCAGGTAGTCACGCCAGATCGCCTGACTGTGACGTTCGCCGATCAGAGTCGCCATGGCATCTCTCCTTTTATTGTTATGGGCCCGGCTGAGTGTTTGCGCGGGCTGAACCGCCAGCGCGCAGGGGTTTGCTGCTTGACCCGAACCAGACTGGTTCGCGCGTGATAATTGACCAGCACCATCGTCAGCAACAGTGCCGCGCCGCCAGCGTTGTGTGCCACGGCCACTGGCAGCGGCAGGTGAAACAGCACATTGCTGATGCCGAGGGTGATTTGCGCGGCGAGTGCGATCAGCACCAGCCCGGCCAGACGAGTCATGCCGACCACCTTCAGTTGCCAGGCCAGCCCCAGCAAAACCAGGGTCACCAGCAAAGCGCCGATGCGGTGAGTCAGATGAATCGCCGTGCGAGCATCACTGTCCAGTTGCCCGCCGAGGTAATTGGGGCCGATGTGTTGGGTCAGGTGAAAGCCATTGGCGAAGTCAGCCGGCGGCAGCCATTGCCCGTGGCAGGTCGGGAAGTCGATGCACGCCACCGCCGCGTAGTTGGAACTGACCCAACCGCCGAGGGCAATTTGAAGGATTACCAGCAGCAACCCGGCCGTCGCCCAGTACTGCAAACGTTTTGGTACGGTCAGCGCCGGCAATACCCCGGACAGGCGCAAGGTCAGCAGAAACAACAAACTCAAGGTCGCAAAGCCCCCGAGCAAATGCCCGGTGACCACCTGCGGCCAGAGCTTGAGCGTCACCGTCCACATGCCGAACGCTGCTTGGGCAATCACCACCGCCAGCAGAAACAACGGCAGCTTCACCGGTTGCCCCGGATGACGACGATGAACCCATGCGCGACCGGCCAATACCGAGATCAACAGCCCCAGCGCGCCGGCGAAGTAGCGATGGACCATCTCGTTCCAACCCTTGTGGGCTTCTACCGGTGCGTCAGGAAAATGCAGTTCGGCATGGGCCAGTTGGGCTTCGCTTTTCGGCACGCTGATAAAGCCATAGCAACCCGGCCAGTCCGGGCAACCGAGCCCGGCGTGGGTCAGGCGGGTGTAGGCGCCGAGCAATATCACAATCAGTGCCAGCAAGGTGGCAAACAGCGCGAGGCGAAATCCAGGTTTGGCCATGACGATGCCCTTATCCGATGTTCGACAGTTTCAGCAGATGACGCAGGTCGTTGAGCAGGTCCTTGCCTTTGACCGTCGGGTCGTAGCGCAGCACCAGATTGCCGTGAGGGTCGATGATCCACAGATGCGGCACTGCTTTGTCCCCAGTCGTCTTGCTGAAGGTGGTCAAGTCCATGGGGTAACGTTGCAGCTGTGGATACTCGCGCGTCAGCTTGGCGTCGTAATCACTGCTTAGCGGTTGCGCCGCGGCCAGGGCGTGACTGGCGCGCCCGGCATCACGGCCAAGGCCGATCTGGACTTGCCGCGCCAGATACACCAGCTGCTGGCAATCGACCGAACACTCCTTGGGGGCAGTGACCAGCAACTGCCAGCGATCCTCCTGCGCTTGCACACCAAGGTCCGCACGGGTCTGGCCATTGCCGATCAGCTCGCCGTGATAGCTGCGACCCTCCGGCACCCAGAACTGCAATTTGTACATGCCGGTGGCGAGGATCATCGGACCGATCACCCCAAGCACAATCAGCAGCAGCTGCAAACGACCTTTTCGCCGACTTGCCGGCGTCTTCGCTTCAGACATGCTGGGTGGATTCATGGCCGCTCCCATGGTGTTTCTCCTTTGCGTTGTGCCAGCCGAGATAGAGATAGAGGCCGAACAGGGCGATCGACATGGCGAACCACTGCACGGCATAAGCCAGGTGCTTTTCCGGCCCCATGGCGACTACTGGCCAATCGGCCCGGTAGGACGCGGGGCCGGTTTCTTCGCGTAATTCGTAGGGAAAGCCTTCACGATCGAGCGCTGTCCAGAGCTTGGCCGGCTCGACCGCGGTGATCAGTTGTGGCCAGGTCGTGGTGCTCGGGTCGGCGTGCAATTGGAAGGTGGCGCCGGGGGAAATGTAGACCCAGGCATCGAGACTCAATGTCTCTTTGGGTGTAGTGAATTGCGGTGGGGTGCGCCGATCCGGCCACGGCAGCCAGCCGCGATTGACCAGCAGCCAGAGCCCGGTCGCCTGGTCCTGAAACGGTTGCAGCAGCTCGACGCCGACCTTGCCGTCACGCTGGCGGTTATCCAGCAACAGGCTGTGCGCAGCATCGAACTGGCCGTGCAGACGAACCCGGCGAAAAGCCGGATCCGCGGTGTGTTGTAGCTCGGTGCTGGCCATCGGTTCCGCCGCCCGGCGCTCGGTGTAGCTTTGCAGCAGCGCGCTTTTCTCCGCGCCCCGGCTCAGTTGCCAGAACCCGAGTGACACCAGCATGGGCAGCAACAACGCGACCACCAAGGTCGGCACGATGCCCGGCCGAAAGCGCTTCATGGCATCGCCAGAAAGTCGCTAGTCGCGATAGCTATACTCAAGTGCATCGCCTTTCCCCCGGAGTCTCACCATGCTCAAAGCAGCCATCGTCCTGATGCTGATTGCCACGGTTGTCAGCCTGTTCAGCGGCCTGTTTTTTCTGGTCAAGGACGACAGCAGCTCGAACCGCCTCGTCATTGCCTTGAGTGTTCGTGTTGCGCTGGCCGCCATTACCGTCGGCTTGATCGCCTGGGGTTTTTTCAGCGGCCAGTTGGTCTCTACTGCGCCTTGGTAAAGCCTCAGAGCACGTAGACGAAAACGAACAGACCGATCCACACCACGTCCACGAAGTGCCAGTACCAACTCGCCGCCTCGAAACCGAACTGGTGCTCGTTGTCGAAGTGCCCGCGCAAGACCCGCATCAGCATCACGAACAGGATGATGGTGCCGATGGTCACGTGGGCGCCGTGGAAACCGGTGAGCATGAAGAACGTTGCGCCGTAGATGCCCGAACCCAAGGTCAGGCCCAGTTCCTTGTAGGCGTGGATGTACTCTTCGGCCTGGAAACCAAGAAATGCGCAACCGAGCAATACGGTCAGCGCCAGCCATATTTTCAGCGCGCCGCGATGGCCCTTTTTCAAAGCGTGGTGGGCGATGGTCACGGTGACGCTGGAACTGACCAGCAGCACGGTATTGAGCAGCGGCAGGCCCCACGGGCTGATAACGTCCTTGGGCGCCGGAAAGAGTTTCGGGTCCGGGTTATTCAGTAGTGGCCAGGTGAATTCGAACGTCGGCCACAACATGTGGGCGAGGCCTTTGGCGCCTTCACCGCCGAGAGCCGGGCCGGAAACGTGACGCACATAAAACAGGGCGCCGAAGAACGCGATGAAAAACATCACCTCCGAGAAGATGAACCAGCTCATGCCCCAGCGAAACGAGCGATCCATCTGCGCGCTGTACAACCCCTGGCGACTTTCCTTGATCACCGTACCGAACCAGCCGAACAGCATGTACGCCAGCAGCAGGCTGCCGACGAAAAAGATCAGCGGGCCGTGGGATTCCGGCCGCGCAGCCTTCAGGTCGTTGAACCAGGTGGCCAGGCCCAACACCGTGACGAACATACCTACGGTGGCGATGATCGGCCATTTGCTTTGGGCCGGTACGTAATAGTGTTCATGAGTTGCCATTTATTGTTCTCCTTATCGGGCACGCTCAGCCGCCAGTATTTACAGCCACCGGTGGATGTCGGGCGGTGATATCGAACAGCGTGTAGGACAGCGTCAGGTGCTTCACATCCTTGGGCATGTCACGGTCAACGATGAAACGTACCGGCATCTCGATCCGTTGACCGGGCTGCAGCACTTGCTGGGTAAAGCAGAAACATTCGGTCTTATGGAAGTACGCCGCCGCATTGCTGGGGGCGATGCTCGGTACAGCCTGGGCGCTCATCGGCCGATCGGTCGGGTTATGCGCGATGAAAATCATCTCGTTCACCGCACCCGGGTTGGCCGTCAGCTCGTCCCCTTTGGGATAGAAACCCCAGGACATGTCGGCGGCGTTGGTCGTCAGAAACTGCACGCGAACCTGCCGTGAAGTGTCGACCGTTTGTTCGCCCTCGTACTGC
This sequence comes from Pseudomonas sp. MDT1-17, assembly GCF_054898105.1. Classification (NCBI taxonomy): domain Bacteria; kingdom Pseudomonadati; phylum Pseudomonadota; class Gammaproteobacteria; order Pseudomonadales; family Pseudomonadaceae; genus Pseudomonas; species Pseudomonas sp. MDT1-17. The sequence goes on from NZ_JBUBVM010000001.1 coordinate 450,257, forward strand.
CCGCCGGTCTTGCCATTGATGCCGAACGCCTTGCACATCACGTCGTAGATCGGCACCAGGGCAAACCCGAAGACAAACATCGCCACCACCACCATCAGCAGGCGCGTAACCAGCTTCTTCATCGAAATCGAATCAGCCATGGTGGTGGGCCTCAAGGGCTACAGCGTTCATTTCACTTCCGGCGGCGTGGTGAAGGTGTGATACGGCGCCGGTGACGGAATGCTCCATTCCAGGCCTTCGGCCCCATCCCACGGTTTGGCCGGTGCTGGCGCGCCGCCGCGAATGGTTTTGATCACGATGAACAGGAAGAAAATCTGCGTGGCGCCGAACATGAATGCGCCGATCGAAGACACCATGTTGAAGTCGGCGAATTGCAGGTTGTAGTCCGGAATTCGCCGCGGCATGCCCGCCAGCCCCACGAAGTGCATCGGGAAGAACGCCATGTTCATGCCGATGAACGAGAGCCAGAAGTGCAGCTTGCCAAGGGTTTCGTCGTACATGTGGCCGGTCCATTTCGGCAGCCAGTAGTAAGCCGAAGCGAAAATCCCGAAGATCGCCCCCGGCACCAGTACGTAGTGGAAGTGCGCGACCACAAAATACGTATCCTGGTATTGGAAGTCCGCCGGGGCGATGGCCAGCATCAACCCGGAGAAACCGCCGATGGAGAACAGGATCACGAACGCCACCGCGAACAGCATCGGTGTCTCGAAGGTCAGCGAGCCTTGCCACATGGTGCTGGCCCAGTTGAACACCTTGACCCCGGTGGGTACCGCGATCAGCAACGTGGCGTACATGAAGAACAACTCGCCCACCAGCGGAATGCCGACCACAAACATGTGGTGCGCCCAGACGATGAACGACAGGAACGCGATGCTCGCCGTGGCGTAGACCATGGAGGTGTAGCCGAACAGCGGCTTGCGCGAGAAGGTCGGAATGATCGCGCTGACGGCACCGAAGGCCGGCAGGATCATGATGTACACCTCGGGGTGACCGAAGAACCAGAACACGTGCTGGAACAACACCGGGTCACCGCCACCGGCGGCACTGAAGAAGCTGGTGCCGAAGTGGATGTCCATCAGCATCATCGTCACGCACCCGGCCAGGACTGGCATTACCGCGATCAGCAGGAATGCGGTGATCAGCCAGGTCCAGACGAACAGCGGCATTTTCATCAACGTCATGCCGGGGGCGCGCAGGTTGAGAATGGTGGCGATCACGTTGATCGCGCCCATGATCGAACTGATCCCCATCAAGTGGATGGCGAAGATGAAGAACGTCACGCTTTCCGGCGCATAGGTCGTCGACAGCGGGGCGTAGAACGTCCAGCCGAAGTTCGGTCCGCCGCCGGGGGTGAACAGGGTCGACACCAGCAGAATGAACGCCGCCGGCAACAGCCAGAAGCTGAAGTTGTTCATCCGTGGCAGGGCCATGTCCGGCGCGCCGATCATCAACGGGATCATCCAGTTGGCGAGGCCGACGAAGGCCGGCATCACTGCACCGAAGACCATCACCAGGCCGTGCATGGTGGTCATCTGGTTGAAGAATTCCGGCTGGACGATCTGCAACCCCGGCTGGAACAGTTCGGCGCGAATCACCATCGCGAACGAGCCGCCGAGCAAGAACATGGAGAACGCGAACCACAGGTACAGCGTGCCGATGTCCTTGTGGTTAGTGGTCAGCACCCAGCGCATCAGGCCTTTGGCGGGACCGTGGGCGTGGTCGGCATGACCATGGTCATCAATGACGGCGCTCATGGCGTGTCTCCTGCAAACAGATGGGCTGGGCAGGCCGGGGCGCGATGCCCCGACCGGTTCCTTACGTGCGCAATAGACCGGGTCATTTGCTTTCCGCCTGTTTCAGCTCCAGCACTTCTTTAGGCGTGACCATGTCGCCCTTGTTGTTGCCCCAGGCGTTACGTTCGTAGGTCACGACCGCTGCGATATCGACTTCCGAGAGCTGCTTGCCGAACGCCGCCATTGAGGTGCCGGGCTTGCCGTGGAAGACAATGCTCAGGTGATCCTTGATCGGGCCAGTGGCGATTTTCGAACCTTTGAGTGCCGGGAACATCGGCGGCAGGCCCTGACCTTCGGCCTGGTGACAGGCGACACAGCTGGTGTGATAGACCTTGTCGCCGCGCTCTTTGAGCTCGTCGAGGGTCCATTCCTTGCTGGTCAGCTCTTTAAGTTGCAGGGCTTCGGCCTTGCGCTCGCCCAGCCATTTTTCGTAATCGGCCTTTTCCTTGACCTCGACCACGATTGGCATGAAGCCGTGATCCTTGCCGCACAATTCGGCGCATTGCCCGCGGTAGATGCCGGGTTTGTCGACGCGGGTCCAGGCTTCGTTGACGAACCCCGGAATCGCATCACGCTTGACCGCAAAGGCCGGCACCCACCAGGAGTGGATGACGTCGGCGGAAGTCACGAGGAAGCGCACCTTGGCGCCGATCGGCAGCACCAAAGGCTTATCGACCTCAAGCAAGTAGTGCTCGCCCTTGGCTTCCTTGTTGTGGATCTGATCGGCGGGCGTGGTCAGGTTGCTGAAGAACTCAACGTCCTGGCCCAAATATTTGTAGTGCCACTTCCACTGATAGCCGGTGACCTGGATATCAATATCCGGCTCACTGGCGTCGTACATCTTGATCAGGGTTGCGGTTGCGGGAACCGCCATGGCCACCAGGATCAGGAAGGGCACGATGGTCCAGAGAATTTCGACGGTGGTGCTTTCATGAAATTTTGCGGCCACCTGCCCGGTCGAGCGGCGGTGCAGAATCATCGACCAGAACATGGCGCCGAAGACGATGATGCCGATCACTACACAGATCCAGAAAATGGTCATGTGCAGGTCAAATACTGCGTGACTGATTTCAGTCGCTCCCGGCGCCATATTCACAGCCCATTCGGCGTGTGCCGGACTGAAAATCGACCACAACAGGAGGCCCATCCAGACGTGTGGATGTCGCATCATTGCGGGTTCCCCTTATCGTTCTTGTTATCCCGCCGGCTTTCACCTGCGGCAAGGGAGCGGCTTTTTCAGACTACGAACTTGAATCGCCGGGCCTTGCTACGTGTGCAGTCGGGCGTCATCAGCTAACTCCATTCCCACCCGAGTATAGACAGCGACTGCCACCTCGCAATGCGATGGCGTAAATGATCTGAAACAGCTGGGACTTGCGTTCTGGGTCACGAATGGAGAAGGATGCAGACGAGTGGTGGTAAACCGATATAACTTTGATGTCTCAAGGATGAAATAATTATGACAAATGCGTCTTAGCATTTTTCGTATGCCAGCTAAGTTATGTCTTCCTTATTTCATTGCCTTTGTTTCCTGGAGTTTTCATGAACACCGCCGCATTGCGCGAGCAGATCCAAAAAGCCCAACAACACGAGGCCGAGACTGGCCTGCTGACTCGTCAACTGGAAACTCAACTGCCACACCTTCACTCCGCCATCCAATTGCCGGAGGTCGACGCCAACGGCGTGATGACGCGTTTTGTGGCCGCGTATATAGAGCAAGTGCCAGACCTGCTGGACGCAGCCAATGAAGTCGCCAGGGAAGCGGGTATCGAATCACAGATCAAACCGGTGCTGAAAATCGCCGAGCAGTTCTTTCTCCAGCCGCCGGCGATCATGGCCGGTCATGTCGGCCTGGACAGCCTGCTGGACGAAGCCTATCTGGCGCACCGCCTGGTCGAAGAGGTCAATGACCTGTACATCAAGCATTTTGGCCAGCCACTGATCCCCTTGGACACGACTGTTGCCAACCTGATTGCTCACCAACTGATCGGCGAGGAGTTCGCCAACCAACTGGATGAGGCGGTGCATCACGCCGTGGACGAGATGCTCAATGAAGAGAGCTTCGCGCTGGAATCAGTAGAAGCCTACCGCGAGAAACTCAACAGCCCGGACACCGGCGCTGCGTGGAAGCGCTGGCCGTGCCTGTCGCGCCAGCTGGGCGTAGGCCTGGAGCTGGATCAGCCGGCGGCTTGATCTTTAGCCTCGATACAATCCCCCCTGTGGGAGCGGGCTTGCTCGCGAATGCGGTCGATCATTCAACATTGATGTCGACTGACACACCGCTTTCGCGAGCAAGCCCGCTCCCACAGGGTTGATCTTTATGCCGTAGAACCCACTCCGGATGTGGTCCGCAATCGCCCTTCCAACCTGCGCTTCAACCCCCGCGCTTCAATCAACAGCTTCGAACCCTTGGCCGCATTGGCCCGACCCCATTCCTCCAGCAACTCCAGACACGAGTGATCGATGTAGCTCAAGTTATTGAGCGGCACATGCACCGTCGCGCCCGCTGGAATGGTGCCCAGCACTTGGGTCAGCGCCGGGACTTTGAGGAAAGTCGCTGCACCAATCAATCGCAGTTCCATTTCGCCGTCCTTGGGCAGGTCGATCAGGCTGATTTTCAGCCGCGAAGCCTTCCAGGCCAGTTTGGCCAGGGTCAGACCGAAGCCAATCAGAACGCCGGTCAGCAGGTCGGTGAAGATGATTGCCAGAGCGGTCGCCGCATAAGTAAACATCGGCATCCGGCCATAACGGCCGAGGCCGCGAAAGGCTTTGAGGTCGACCAGTTTGAAACCGGTGTAAACCAGCACACCGGCCAGGCTCGCCACCGGAATGCTTTGCAGCACGCTGGACAGCAGCAACACGAAAGCCAGTAGCCACAGGCCGTGGAAGATCGCCGACAGTCGCGTGGTGGCACCCGCCTGGACATTGGCCGAACTGCGCACGATCACGCCGGTCATCGGCAGCGCGCCGAGCAAGCCGCAGAGCATGTTGCCGACGCCTTGGGCCGACAATTCCCGGTCGAAGTCCGAACGCTGGCCGCTATGCATGCGATCCACCGCAGCGGCCGAGAGCAAGGTTTCGGCGCTGGCGATAAACGCCACGGCAAATGCCGCAATCAGCAAGGTCGGGTCAGCCAGATTGAGCAAGTCGGCGGGTTTCAGCCAGTCGATGGCTTCCGCCAGGTTGGCCGGGACCTCCACTCGTTTAACCTGCAGGGCGAGTATCAGGCTGGCGACTGTCGCCAGGCCTACGCCAAGGAGAGCACCGGGAATGAAGCGCAGGGAATGGGGACGGAGTTTCTCCCACAGCCACATCACCGCAATCGTCGACAGCCCGAGCAAACCGGCTTGCCAGCCAAAGGAGGGCAAGGCCTGGACGACGGCAGCCGGGAAGGCTGCCAGATTATCCAGCCCTGAGGGCTTGGGCACGGAGTCGAGCATCACATGCACCTGTGACAACACGATCAACACGCCAATCCCGGCGAGCATTCCGTACACAACCGCAGGCGCCGTGACCCGAAACCAGCAGCCCAGTTTCAAGCGTCCGGCCACCAATTGCAGAAAACCGGCCAGCAGCAGGATGGGCCCGAGCATGGCGATACCATGCTGGCGCACCAGTTCGAACACCAGGACAGCCAAACCGGCCGCCGGGCCGCTGACTTGCAGTGGCGAACCGGCAATCCAGCCCACCACCAAGCCACCGATAATCCCGGTGATCAAACCTTTGGAAGGCGGCAGCCCCGAGGCGATGGCGATGCCCATGCACAAGGGCAGGGCAACGAGAAACACAACCACGGACGCCAGCAGCTCCCGTGGCAGAACAGCTTTGAGTTGAGCAGCACGCATGGTGACTCTCCCGAAGTTTTCTTCAGGCATGGCGAAGCCGGGCTGCTAAATCAGCAGCCTCGGCTTTACCACACAGGGATTTTTAGAAGCGCGCTTTGGGCGTCGCCACCGGAATCGGATGGCTGCCATCGAGCGGCAGGAAACGACCCTTGTCCGCGTCGTAAGCTTGGATTTCGCTGGTTTCGATGTTGTAGATCCAACCATGAATAAACAGCTGACCGTTGGCCATGCGCGACGCTACTGACGGGTGCGTGCGCAAATGCTGCAGCTGGGCGATCACATTCTCCTCGGTGAGGACGTGCATGCTTTCGTTTTCGTCAGCGCAATGGCAGTTTTCCTGGACCATGGTTTTTGCCACTTCGGCATGACGCAACCAGGCTTTGACCGTCGGCATTTTTTCCAGGCTTTGCGGGTTGAGCACTGCGCGCATCGCGCCACAGTCGGAGTGCCCGCAGATGATGATGTGCTGCACGCCGAGGGCCAATACTGCGTATTCGATTGCCGTGGAAACACCGCCGTTCATTTGCCCATAAGGCGGTACAACGTTGCCGACGTTACGGGTCACGAACAGGTCGCCGGGGGCGCTTTGGGTGATCAGCTCAGGAACGATGCGCGAATCGGCGCAGGCGATGAACATCGCTCTGGGGCTCTGGGCCGTGGCGAGTTTTTTGAAGAGTTCTTCCTGCTGTGGAAAAACCTCGTGATGAAAATGCAAAAAGCCGTCAACGATATGCTGCAGCGCTGCATCGGCGGTTTCCGCCTCTGGTTGGGCTGAAGCCGACGCAGCCAACGGCTGTTTATCCTTGTCACTCATGATTCATCCTCTTTGGCGGAGTCAGGGAATTTTCCCGTTTTTTCCGGTGTGAAGCCAGTGGCTGTTTAAAAAACATCCAGGTCGAAAATATCGACCCGTCAGTCACTCGATGAACAAGGTAGCCGTTGAAACTTAACTCAAACTGAATAAAAGGCTCTAGGACGTGTGTTCCAGGTCACAAAAAACGTGACCAGCCTAAAGACCAGGCGCTTCTCCCACTCCTCAACGATAGGCCAATTGTCCTCAAATCAACGACATTTGGCGACCCGGCGGACAGAAGGCATCGCAGTCCAGATTGAAACCTTCGCGACGATTGAGCCCCAGGCGTTTGATGGTTTTGGCAAATCGTTGCGCCAACAGGTCAGCAAACGGCCCTTCACCGCGCATCCGGGCGCCAAACCGACTGTCGTAGAGCTCACCGCCACGGCTTTGACGAATCAGGCTCAACACATGAGCGGCACGCTGAGGGTAGTGGGCAGCCAGCCATTCCTCGAACAGCGGCGCAACTTCCAGCGGCAGGCGCAGCATCATGTAGGCCGCACTTTGCGCACCCGCGGCATGAGCCTCGGCGAGCAGGCTTTCGAGTTCACTGTCGTTGATCATCGGAATCATCGGCGAGCACAGGACTCCCACCGGAATTCCCGCTTCACGCATCACGCGGATCGCCCGTAACCGGGCCTTGGGTGCAGCGGCGCGCGGTTCGAGGATGCGTTTGAGCTCATCGTCCAGGGTGGTGAGGCTGATCATCACCGCCACCAGCCTTTGCTCGGCGAGTTCGGCCAGCAGGTCCAGATCCCGAAGAATCAGCGAGCCCTTGGTAATGATGGTCACGGGATGGCGATAGCGCAGCAGCACTTCGAGGGTTTTGCGGGTGATTTTGTGTTCGCGTTCGATCGGCTGATAAGGGTCCGTGTTGGAGCCCAGATTGATCGGCGCGCATTGATAGCCACGCTTGCACAGCTGTTCTTCCAGCACATCGGCGGCGTTGGTCTTGGCGATCAGTTTGGTTTCGAAATCCAGCCCGGGCGACATGTCCCAATAAGCGTGGCTGGGCCGCGCGTAGCAATAGATGCAGCCGTGCTCGCAGCCGCGATAGGGATTGATCGAACGATCGAAAGGCAAGTCCGGCGAGTTGTTGCGAGTGATGATGGTTTTCGCCGTTTCGATGCGCACCTCGGTGCCTTGGGTGATCGGCGCTTCCTGATACCAGCCGTCATCCTCGACCACCGAGCGATTCGGCGCGAAGCGGTTGTGCGGGTTGGTGGCGGTGCCGCGACCGCGAGGGGGAAGTGAAATTGTCATATGAGGACCTGCTGGCTGTATAAATACACAGTATTGGAGGCAGCAGGATTTGCCTAGCACCGTTCGGCTTATTTACCCATGGCAACGTAGCGGGTGCCTACACACCTGTCAGTCATGACAGTAGATAGCTTTTTGAATTGAAAGATTCCACGGGCTACTGTTCAGCATTAAATTTTCCGAAGTGATTGCAATCTTGAGAAACAGATCGTAGGTGGCGTAATTATTAACTTGATTAGTACTATCTGGTTCGCACGAAGTTGTCGTGTATCAAATATTAAAAGGATTTAATAATGTCGTCTTATAATCAGCGTGGTATTTTTCTGCAACTGGCCGCCCCTTCTATCGTCAGTCCTAAAGAAGTTCGGGTTTCCATGCAATTTGCACTAAAGGAAGAGGGTTACGACGCACCAAACCAAGCGATCACTTACTCGCTGGTTGACTCCTCTACCCGTGAGGTCGTATCCACTGATGGCGGCATGACCTTCACCATGGGTGCTGCACGCACCGATGTGGACGGCGATGGTGACATTGACGCTCAAGACAAGACAGTTCTTCTGGCGCTGGCGAACGCTTATTCGAAGATTGTTAATCCTTGATTGCGATTGAACGCATGCAATAGGTGATTCTTGCACAAGAGTAAGTTTTAACGGCGTGTTCATAAAACGGCACGGAAGTTTCTGTGCCGTTTGTTTTGCGTTTCGGGGGGTTATCGCGACGAAAGCAGTCACGCGTCGTTCGATTCACGATTCTTTGACGGCCGTCTCACAGGTCTTTGACCGTTCAGGGCTGATGCTGTGCGTCATCATCCACTCCTTAACACACGGTCGTCTGAGCATGTCCTTACTGCGATTTTTACCTGCGACGTTCCTGTTGTCGCTGGCCGCACTTTTGAATCAAACGCTGGCCTTCGCCGACGACAGTGCGTTGCCCCGACCTACGGAGTGGGCTCAATCGGTCGAGGTGCAATACAACCTTTTCCAAATGTCCCCGACGCTGTATCGCAGTGCATTGCCGGACCGAGGTGCGGTGCCGTTACTGGAAAAACTCAAGGTCGGGACGGTGATCACCTTCCTGCCCGAGTCCGATTCAAGCTGGTTGTCGACGCCAAATATCGCACTGGTACAGTTGCCCTATCGCACCAACCATGTGGATGACGCGGATGTACTCAAGGCCCTTCGTACGATCCAGACTGCCGAAGCCATGGGGCCAGTGCTGATGCACTGCAAACATGGTTCGGACCGCACCGGCCTGATGGCGGCCATGTACCGGGTCGTGGTGCAGGGCTGGAGCAAGGAAGACGCCATGAACGAAATGACCCAGGGCGGCTTTGGTGACAGCACCCATTTCAAGGACGGCGTCCGTTACATGATGCAGGCCGATGTCGACAAGCTCCGCACTGCGCTGGCCAACGGCGATTGCAGCACAAGTCCGTTCGCCAGCTGCTCTATGAAGAGCTGGTTCAAATCGGCCCACGTCGAGTAACGCGTTACGTCAGCCGGCAACGGCCTCTGACGAAAGCGCGAAAAGATCTTCGGCGATCGGCCGTTCAAGAAACGCTTCCAGGGCGGTCAGCAAGGAGCGCGAATCTCCCGGAGAAAAAAACGCCTCGCGAAAGGCCCGCCCTGTTTGCGCGTTGAAGACCCAGTCCTTACGAAATCGCTTGAAGGCTTCGGTGGCCAGTACGCCTGACCACGTGTAGGCGTAAACGGAGGCTGCGTAACCGGTCACCATGTAGTCAAAGCTGTTTGCAAACCGGCAGTAGGACGGCCATTGCCGAACAACTGCCCGGTGAACTCTGCTGTATCACGTCCCAGTTCAGAAATGCCGGAAAGGGTGTAATGAGGCGAACGCGTCAGAATCTCGATTTTCGGCATACGTCATGACCCGGTTGTAGGTGTCCTGCCCCAGACGGATCAGCCAGCCCTCATGCCCTGCCTGTTGCGCGTTGAGTGCCAGGCGATCCTTTGTTGCCTGGGATAAACCGTTGAGTTGCGTGACGTCATCAATGCGTTTGCTCCAGGCCGCCGTGGCGTTTTCCAAATGGCTTAGAAACAGGTCCTCGAGCAGGCTGATTTGCAGATTCAAGCGAGCAAGTTGCTGCTGTTGCGTTGAGGGCAAGTGGGTTCCCGGCACAAGATGCTCGGCACGGACGGTCGACCAGGGTGGCAGATCCCAGGCCTGCAAAAGCGGATTGGTGTCGGGCATGGCGTTTTCCTTGAGTAGAGGCTGAGTTCGGTCAGCCTATAAAGGAAGCGCAGGGCAAAGGTGGTAGATAGATACCACCTTCCAATCCGTTCAGAAGTGGAAGGTGGTGTTGACTCAGTGTTGCTCGTCAGGCTTTTTCTTCAGCTTCGGGTTCGGGAAGAACTGCACGGCCTGAACCTTGGCATCCGGCACCTTCAGCGCCGAGGTGTTGACCCGTGTGCCCAATTCCTTGGGCACAGACAGGCCTTGTTCATTCAGCGTGTCGGAATAACCGCAGGCCACGCACTCGCGGTGCGGGACTTCGTCTTCGTTCCACATCATCAACTTGTCCGGCTCGCTGCAGGCCGGGCAGACCGCCCCGGCGATAAAGCGTTTTTTCGTGATCACAGGCCCCTCACTCATGCTGCCGCGACCTCACTCAGGCCGCTGTGGCGCAAGAGTGCGTCAATCGACGGCGGGCGTCCGCGGAAGTCGACGAACAGCACCATCGGCTCCTGGGAACCACCGCGCGCCAGGATCGCTTCACGGAATGCGCGCCCCGTGTCGGCGTTGAGGACGCCGTCTTCTTCGAACTTCGAGAAGGCATCGGCCGACAGCACTTCAGCCCATTTGTAGCTGTAGTAACCCGCCGCGTAACCGCCGGCGAAGATGTGGGCGAAGCTGTTAGGGAAACGGTTGTAGGCCGGTGGACGCATGACCGAGACTTCGTCGCGCACGCCTTCGAGTACTTGCAGCACGCTGCGACCATCGCCGTGGGTGGCATGCAATTCGAAGTCGAACAGCGAGAACTCCAGCTGACGAACCATCATCAGGCCGGACTGGAAGTTCTTCGCCGCGAGCATTTTCTCCAGCAGGTCCTGAGGCAGCGGTTCGCCGGTTTCGTAGTGACCGGAGATCAGCGCCAGACCTTCCGGTTCCCAGCACCAGTTCTCCATGAACTGGCTTGGCAGCTCGACCGCATCCCAGGCCACGCCGTTGATGCCGGATACGCCGGCGTGTTCAACGCGGGTCAACAGGTGATGCAGGCCATGACCGAACTCGTGGAACAGGGTGGTGACTTCGTCGTGGGTCAGCAGGGCTGGCTTACCGCTGTCGGCCGGGGTGAAGTTGCACACAAGGTTCGCCACCGGGCTCTGCAGTACGCCTTCAGCCGTGCGGCGATGGTCGCGGGCGCCGTCCATCCAGGCACCGCCGCGCTTGTTGGCGCGGGCGTAGAGGTCGAAGAAGAAGCGACCAACGTGCTGGCCGTTTTCCTTGATTTCGAACAGGCGAACCTCGGGGTGCCAAGTGTCGAAGCCTTTCTGCTCGGCGATTTCGATGCCGTACAAACGCTGGACGATAGCGAACAAGCCACCCAGCACTTTGTCGATCGGGAAGTAGGCGCGAAGGGCTTCCTGGGCGACGCTGTAGCGTTGCTCGCGAAGTTTTTCACCGTAGAAACCGCTGTCCCAGCTTTGCAGATCCGGGCAGCCTTGTTCAGCGGCGTAAGCCTTGAGCTGTTCCAGGTCCTGGGCGGCGAACGGCTTGCTGCGCTTGGCCAGATCGCGCAGGAAACTCAGTACCTGATCGCTGGATTCGGCCATTTTGGTGGCCAGGCTCAACTCCGAGAAGCTGGCGAAACTCAGCAGTTTGGCCAGCTCCTGACGCAGGTCGAGGATTTCTTCCATGACCGGGCCGTTATCGTTCTGACCGGCATTCGGGCCTTGATCCGACGCACGGGTGCAGTAGGCGGCGTAGACTTCTTCGCGCAGGCCACGGTCGTGGGCGTAGGTCATCACCGCGTAGTAGCTCGGGAATTCCAGGGTGATCAGCCAGCCATCGAGGTCTTTGGCTTGGGCGGCGGCCATTTGCGCCTTGGCCGAATCGGTCAGGCCGGCGAGGGTGGCTTCATCGGTGACGTGCTTGGTCCAGGCCTGAGTGGCGTCTAGCAACTGGTTGGAGAAGCGGCTGCCCAGCTCTGAGAGTTTGCTCTGCACTTCGGCGTAACGCTTTTGCTCAGGCGCCGGCAGGTCGATACCCGACAGACGGAAGTCGCGCAGTGAGTGTTCCAGGATAGTTTTCTGCGCTACGTCGAAACCGGCAGCTTCGGGACTGTTGGCCAGTGCTTCGAATGCTTCAAACAGTTCGCGGTTCTGCCCCAGTTCGGTGGAATAGGCGCTCAAGGCTGGCAGGCAGGATTCGTAGGCTTCGCGCAGTTCGGCGCTGTTGCACACGGCATTCAGGTGGCTGACCGGGCTCCAGGCTGCGCCCAGTCGATCATTCAACTCGTCCATCGCCAGCACCAGGCCGGCCCAGGTCGGTTGTTTGCCCTGGGTTTTGAGGATCTCGATAATGGCGGCGCGGTTGTCAGCCAGGATCTGTTCGATGGCCGGTTGCACGTGTTCGGCACGGATAGCCGAGAACGGCGGCAGGTCGTAGGACTGCAAAAGAGGGTTGTTCACGCTCACGGTTGGCACCTTGGCTGGAAGAAACATGCATGAAGAAACATAGCCCCATCATAATTACAATCGACGGCAACCGCAGCTATCAGCAAAAGAGAGAGAGCCTATCGTGACCCTTCGCAAGTATCAGAACCACACGCCGCTGCTCGGCAAAGGCGCCTTTGTCGACGGTTCGGCGGTGGTGATCGGCGACGTTGAAATCGGCGAAGACAGCTCGGTCTGGCCGTTGACGGTGATTCGTGGCGACATGCACCGCATCCGTATTGGCGCGCGCACCAGCGTGCAGGACGGTTGTGTGCTGCACATCACCCATGCCGGGCCGTTCAATCCCGATGGCTTTGCGTTGCTGATTGGCGACGATGTGACCATTGCTCATAAGGTCATGCTCCACGGCTGCACCGTGGGCAATCGGATTCTGATCGGCATGGGCAGCATCGTCATGGACGGTGCGGTGGTCGACGACGATGTGATCATTGGCGCTGGCAGCCTGGTGCCGCCGGGCAAACGCCTGGACAGCGGCTTCCTTTATGTGGGCAGCCCGGTGAAGCAGGTTCGGCCGCTGACTGACAAGGAAAAAGCCTTTTTCACCTACAGCGCGGCGAATTACGTGAAGCTCAAGAATTTGCATCTGGCCGAAGGCTACGACCAGCTCTGACCCTGCGCCCTTATTCAGGATTCAACATGCATCACCAAACCGTATTGTTTGACCTCGATGGCACCTTGACCGACCCGCGCGAGGGCATCACCCGTTCGATCCAGTTCGCCCTGAGCAAACTGGGCATTGATGAGCCCGACCTGACCAAGCTCGAACACTTCATCGGCCCGCCATTGCTGCAGGCGTTCATGCAGTTCTATGACTTCGACGAACCCAAGGCCTGGGAGGCGGTGAACTTCTATCGCGAACGCTTCAAAGTCACCGGCCTGTACGAGAATCGTGTATTTGATGGCGTCACCCCGCTGCTGGAAACACTCAGGGGGCAAGGGCGACAGCTGTATATCGCCACGTCCAAGCCATGGGTTTTCGCCCGCGAAATCGCCCGGCACTTCGACTTCGCCAAGCACTTCAAAGTGATCTACGGCAGCGAACTGGACGGGACCCGTACCAACAAAGTCGAGTTGATCGCCCACTTGATGGCCGAAGAAGGTCTGGACCCGGCCAACACCCTGATGATCGGCGACCGTAAGCACGATTTGATCGGTGCGCGCAGCAACGGGCTGGATGGTGCGGCGGTGGGTTACGGTTTTGGCAGTCGGGAAGAGTTGAGCGCTGAAGCACCGGCCTGGCACTTCGAGACGCTGGAAGAGATGCATCAGGCGTTTTTGCAGCGTTAATCAATATGCCTTCGCGGACAAGTCGGAACGCCGCATCGCACGCTCCCACAGGATCCGTGTCGTACACATTTTTCGTATACGACACGGATCCTGTGGGAGCGGGCTTGCCCGCGAAGGGGCCCGTTCAGCCACTGAAATTTTACGATCCCGCCAAAGCCTTCAACGCCACCTTGCGCTCACCCACCGACAACGCACCAAGCTGCTCGACTGCCGCATAAAACTTCACCCAATCCCCTCCAACCTGCCTGAACAACGCCGCAAACGCCGGCACCCATTGGTCGTACAGCCCAAACGGCAACAGCCGGGCATTGTTCATCGGTGCATTGATCCACGCGTCATAGCGTTTGTCCCCGGCCCACTGGCTATCGCGTAACTGCCGGTATTCACCCCGCAAACGCTCGAACTCGGCGGCTTTGCGCTGGCGCATCTGGTCGGCGGCCAGGGGCAAGGTGTACAGCCGTTCAAGTCGCGTGCGGGTATCCAGAACCAATTGAATGAACTGGTCCCGTTGCTGCACCTGCGCGCCGCTGTCTGGCGCCAGGCCGCGGAAGGCGCGCCATTGGCGGGTGCCTTCCTGTTCGACGAAGGTGGCGAAAGACTCGTTGAATTCAGTGTCGTCTTTCACATAAAAGCGCTGGTGTGCCAGTTCATGGAAGATCAGCGTGGCCAATCGTTCGTCGCCCCAGCCCATCATCGAACTGATGATCGGATCGTTGAACCAGCCGAGCGTCGAATAAGCCTCGACGCCACCGATCGACACGTCCATACCTTGCAGTCGTTGCAATGCTGCTTCGCCGCGGGCCGCGCTCTGACTGTAATAACCGCGATACGCCACGCAACCGGCGATCGGGAAGCAATGGTTCTGCGGCGTCAGAGAAAATTCCGGCGTGGCGAAGACATTCCAGACTACGAACGGCCGGCCAATGTCGGCGTACAAACGGTAACTCTGGTTATCCGGCAGATGCAGCTGTTGGCTGGCGAACGAGCGGGCCTTTTGCGACTGAGTCAGATGCGCACGTAATAGCTGATCGCGACCGGGATCGGCAATCACTGTGGAAACCGGCTCACGTGCCCGCAGCAATTGCAGCTGACCACTGGCCAATTGGCCGTAATAGCTGAGGCTGGAGCAACCATTGAGCAATAAAAACAACACACCCGGAAACAAAATGCGTAAAACGCGATCAAGTAACCCAAGGCTTGGAAGCGGCCTGATCAAAATGAATCATCCTTGGAGAGTCTGCCCGCAAGACTATCCCGCCTGACTGGAGCTCCGCTATGCGCACGTTGATGCTGACAGGAAGCCTGCTGATGCTGGCAGGTTGTGCTGGATTCGGATTACCCCCCCATGATCCGGCTCAAGCGTGGATCGACCTGGATTCGAAGCAGGAAGACACAGCGCTGCAAGCGCTGGAAGTCGATGACAAGGCCTCCCCCGACAAGCGCTATTTCGAGGTTCAGCCGGGTAGCCATGAGCTGACGGTTCGTTACCAATTCCCGGTCGCGCCAACCAACATTGGACCCGACGCCGAGCCGCTATGGCGTGACTGCCAGTTGAACGTGAAATTCAAGGACTTCAACGCTGGCGAGCGGTATCAACTGCAGGCGGGGAATATCGGTTTTCGGTCGTGGGCAAAGCTCTATGATCAGCATCGAAAAGTAATTGGCCAGGGTGTACCGGCAGGCTGCCAACGTACCTGATCGGCGTTATTCTAAAGGACTAGTCCTTGAGAAAATCATCATGCGCAGGTTAATGCTGTTACTTGCTGCAAGCATCGTTGCTGGCTGTCAGAGCCCGTTGCCAGCGGTTAATCCGCAGATGGCCTGGGTCGAATTCTCTACGCCATTCCCCAACGATAAATTGCTGATGGCCGAACGCCTGGACAAGCAGCGATTGCGCGACGGGCGTTTTTTCCAGGTCACCCCCGGTAGCCATGAGCTGATTGTTCGATTCGATTTTGAAGTACCCGGTGGTGGGGGCATGGGCATGATGAGTGCCCCCTCGGAACGTTTGTGCTACCTGACCATCAACTACGACCATTTCGAAGCCGGCCAGCGTTATGTGCTGGAAGGCCGTTCGATAGCGTTCACCCCCGGCGCCCGGTTGTACAACGCCAAGCGTGAAATCGTCGCTGAAGACCGAGAGTCCTATTGCCTCATGTGAGGTGAATCAGCGGTCGTTTTTCTGGTAGATGATTTTCTTGGTGCCGCTTTCGCACGAACCAACGACCATGTTCTGATCGTGTACTTCGTCATTGGTGACAATTTCCAGGGTGTAAGACGTAACCCCTTGAGCCTGGATCTTGGCCTCGATCTCGGCCTTGAGTTCTTCGCAGGGTTTCGGTGCTGCGAGGGCCGATGTGGCCAGCGTGCAGCAGATAACCGCCAGGGCAAAACGTTTCATGGTTGAAGCTCCTTTGAGGCAGCGCGCACGGTAATGCGCTTTAGCTGCTGTCATTTATTCGACCACAATCTCGCCAGCCAGGTTTTGTTTCAGGGCAAAAAAAGAACGCAGCCCGCCGAGGCTGCGATCTTTATCGGGGAGTGCGACAACCCGTTAATCAGCTGACCAGCGTTGCATCCAGACTGATTTTCGCATTCAGCACTTTGGAAACCGGGCAGCCCTCTTTGGCTTTATTGCTCAGTTCTTCAAACTGCGCCTGAGTCGCCCCGGGGATTTTCGCCTTGAGGATCAATTTCACCGCAGTGATCGCAAAACCATTGTCTACTTGATCCAGGGTGACTTCGGCATTGGTGTCGATGCTGTCAGCCTTTAGGCCGGCATCACCGAGAATCATCGAAAACGCCATGGAGAAGCAGCCCGCGTGCGCCGCGCCGATCAGTTCTTCCGGATTGGTGCCCTTGCCGCCTTCGAAACGCGCCTTGAAGCCGTAGGGTGCTTCTCTGAGTACACCGGTTTCCGTGGAAATCGAGCCGATGCCGGTTTTCAGGTCACCTTCCCAATGAGCCGATGCTTTCTTTGTGATAGCCATGTCTGCCTCCTCAAGATCCGGCGTGAAGCGTCACGCCTTCGTGGTTTTCGGTTGCTAGGGTTCTGAGGATAGACGGTGGTGCAAAGTTCACCTGATCTCATAAGTCCTACCGTTTTCGTAGGAAATTTTGCCTTGGCTATTGAAACTCGGGTATATGCCCTCATTGCATGAAACACGCTTATAGATTCGGCAGGTTTTCGTTTGTAAGAAAAAACCTGCGTCCTCAATTGGAGAAGCAGGCTTATGAAACAACTGTCCGATATCAAGTTCTCGACCCTCGATCTGGTACCCGTGCGCGAAAACGGCAGCGCGGCCCAGTCGCTGCGCAATTCCCTGGACCTGGCGCAGCACGTCGAGAAGCTCGGCTACAACCGATTCTGGGTTGCCGAACACCACAACATGGACGGCATTGCCAGTTCCGCAACCTCGGTACTGCTGGGCTACCTGGCCGGCGGCACTTCGACTATTCGTGTCGGTTCCGGTGGCGTGATGCTGCCCAACCACGCGCCACTGGTGATCGCCGAGCAGTTCGGCACCCTCGAAAGCCTTTATCCGGGGCGGATAGATCTGGGGCTGGGGCGCGCACCCGGTTCTGATCAGATGACCGCTCGCGCGCTGCGCCGTGAACGCTCCGGCAGCGCCGACGAGTTCCCCGAAGACGTGGCCGAACTGATGCGCTATCTCGGTCCGCGCACCCCGGACCAGCGGATCATCGCAATGCCGGGTACCGGCACCCATGTCCCGGTCTGGCTGCTGGGCTCCAGCCTGTTCAGTGCACAACTGGCTGGCGAGCGCGGTTTGCCCTACGCCTTTGCCTCACATTTCGCACCGCGCTTCATGCATGAGGCCATTCGCGTCTACCGCAATCACTTCAAGCCTTCAGCGGTGCTGGATAAGCCCTACGTGATGCTCGGTGTTCCGTTGGTGGCTGCTGACACCGACGAGCAGGCAGATTATCTGGCGACTTCGGTCTACCAGCGGATTCTCGCCTTGATGCGTGGTCAGAGCCTAGTGCAACGTCCGCCGGTAAAAACCATGGACGGCCTGTGGCTGCCTCATGAAAAAGAAGCCGTCGGTGATTTTCTTGGCTTGGCGATGGTTGGCAGCCCGCAGAAAATCCGCGCCAAACTGGAAGTGCTGATCGAGCAGACCCAGGCAGACGAGCTGATTTTCACCTGCGACCTGTACGAACATGCCGATCGTGTGCACTCCTATGAGCTGCTGGCGCAGGTCATGAAGGGCTGACATTCAAAAAACGAGCGCAAAAAAGCCGACGTCATTGCGTCGGCTTTTTCATTTTCGAGGGAGGTCAGCCCTGCTTGTAGACGATTTGCTTGGTGCCTTTTTCACAGGTGCCGACGACTTTCCCGTCAGCAGCAGTGCCTTTATCTACGATTTCCAGTGAATAATTGGAAATACCTTTGGCATCCAGCTTCGCGGCGATATCGGCTTTCAGCTCTTCGCATGGCTTGCCGTGAGCAAAGGCTGTTCCTGCAAGACTCAACAAACCTACCGCCAAAATAAAATACTTCATCGATCGCATTCCCTGGTCGGATCAATAGGGGCACCCAGCGATCAGCCGGATGTACATATGTAGCGCTTTGCCATTCCCTATGGCGCTCGGCCAGCGCGCAATTTCCGAAGATTAGCTCAAACTCAGCTAGTGGCAATCCGGAACCCGACTTTGAGCGTCACCTGGAAGTGTGCAGCCTTGCCGTCCTTGATGTGCCCGCGGGTTTCGGTCACTTCAAACCACTCCAGGTGCTTGATGCTTTTATTGGCTTCGGCCAGCGCATTGTTGATGGCGTCTTCAATGCTGCTGGTGGACGAGCCAACCAGTTCGACTTTCTTGTAGGTGTGATGATCAGTCATGGCGTTCTCCTCAGGGTGTGAAATACAGCCTAGCAGTGATTTTTCGTATTACTTCTGTCGGCCGGTCCGGCGCAGAAGTTCAGATTTACTGCACTTTCTCGAACCCCTGAAGTCCCAACCAACACACGCAACTCAATCAATGCAGGAGAGCCACCATGGCCAACACCTCTTTACGTAAAGCCTCATTGCAAAGCATGGAAGCCGAGATCGAGAGTCTGCTGAAATCTTTGGAAAATTTGAAAGACGACGCCTCGGACGAGTCGCGTAAAACCCTTAAAGCGCTGAAAAGCAACGCCGAGAACGCGCTGAAGCATTCGCGCCATCTGCTCAGCGATGCGTACGAAGAAGTCAAAGTCAAAACCCGTGAAACCGGGATTGCCACGCGGGACTACGCCCAGGAACACCCTTGGACTACAGCGGGTGTCGCCGTCGGTGCATTGGGTCTGCTCGCGGCTTATCTGTTGTGCAAACGCGGTGACTAATCCGTCTGGTGCAGCTCGTTTTTGAGCCACAGCGCCAGTTGCCGAGCGCGCCCGTCCGCGGCGCGCTTGGGTAGCCACAACGCCAGTTGTGCCGGGGTTTCACTGAAGCCCCATGGCGCCACCAGGCGACCGGCCTTCAAGTCCTCGGTCACCAGCGGTTCAGGGGCAATCGCCACACCCAGCCCGGCCACTGCGGCCTCCAGCAAATAATACAAGTGCTCGAAACCCTGACCATACTTCAACGCCTTGGCGTCGAGGCCGCTTTGTTGTGCCCAACTCGGCCAGGCCTGTGGGCGAGAGGTGGTGTGCAGTAATGGCTCGTCCAGCAGCGCTGTGGGGGGTGCGTCTTGCAGGCGTTCATAGCCCGCGAACCTAGGGCTCATGACCGGGCCGATGCGTTCGCTCGCCAACTCATACACCTGCATGTCCGCTGGCCATGGCGGCTCGGCAAACACCAGCAAGGCGTCCAGTCCAGGACGGCGTGGATCGAGATCACCCTCGCCAGCCGACAGGTGCAGGCGCAAGTCCGGCAGGTCGGTATTCAACCGTCCCAACCTGGGAATAAACCAGCGTGCCAGCAAGCTGCCTGAGCAACCCAGTACGAACGGTGCATCGGCGGTGCTATGGGTCAGCTCAGCACACACAGTCCGCAAGCGCTCGAACGCCTCAGCGCTGGCATCGCGCAAACGAATTCCGGCATCTGTGAGTTTCAGGCCGCGCCCGTCCTTGATGAACAGGCTCACGCCGAGGTGTTCTTCCAGCACCTTGAGCTGACGGCTGACCGCGCCATGGGTGACGTGCAGCTGTTCGGCGGCCTTGCTGACGCTGTTCAGGCGGGCAGTCGCTTCGAAGGCTCGAAGGGCGTTCAGCGGAGGAAGGTCATGGCTCATTTTATTTGTGAGTTTTCCTGACAGGTTGCGGCGATCTTATCGGTTTTCAGCTCAAAACATCAGGGGTAGAGTTAAACCCATTGTCATCTCACGCATTCAACTGGAGCGACCCATGACCCAGACTAATCTGCGCAACGGCCCCGACGCCAACGGCCTGTTTGGCGCGTTCGGCGGCCGTTACGTCGCTGAAACCCTGATGCCGTTGATCCTCGACTTGGCCCGCGAATATGAAGCGGCCAAGGAAGATCCCGCATTCAAAGAGGAATTGGCCTACTTCCAGCGCGACTATGTGGGTCGTCCAAGCCCACTGTACTTTGCCGAACGTCTGACAGAGTTCTGCGGCGGAGCAAAGATTTACCTCAAGCGCGAAGAGCTGAATCACACCGGCGCGCACAAGATCAACAACTGCATCGGCCAGATCCTGCTGGCGCGGCGCATGGGCAAGAAGCGCATCATCGCCGAGACCGGCGCTGGCATGCATGGCGTGGCGACTGCCACCGTGGCTGCACGTTTTGGTCTTGATTGCGTGATCTACATGGGCACCACGGACATCGAACGTCAGCAAGCCAACGTATTTCGCATGAAGCTGCTGGGCGCCGAAGTGATCCCGGTGGTGGCCGGTACCGGCACCCTGAAAGATGCGATGAACGAAGCCCTGCGTGACTGGGTGACCAACGTCGACAGCACCTTCTACCTGATTGGCACTGTGGCCGGTCCGCATCCTTACCCGGCGATGGTTCGCGACTTCCAGGCCGTGATCGGCAAGGAAACCCGTACTCAACTGCAAGCCCAGGAAGGTCGTCTGCCGGACAGCCTGGTGGCGTGCATCGGTGGTGGTTCCAACGCCATGGGCCTGTTTCACCCGTTTCTTGATGACCAGAGCGTCGAGATCATTGGCGTCGAAGCCGCCGGTTATGGCATCGAAACCGGTAAGCACGCGGCCAGCCTGAACGGCGGCGTACCGGGCGTGCTGCACGGTAACCGGACCTTCTTGCTGCAGGACGACGATGGCCAGATCATCGACGCTCATTCAATCTCCGCCGGCCTCGACTACCCGGGTATCGGACCGGAACACGCCTGGTTGCACGACATCGGCCGCGTTCAGTACACCTCGGTAACCGACGACGAAGCCCTCGACGCGTTCCACAAATGCTGCCGCCTGGAAGGGATTATTCCTGCACTGGAAAGCGCCCATGCCCTGGCCGAAGTGTTCAAACGCGCACCGAACTTACCGAAAGATCACCTGATGGTGGTCAACCTGTCCGGCCGTGGCGACAAAGACATGCAAACCGTGATGCACCACATGGAAAACTCTCAACAAGAGCAGTCCAAGCAGGAGAAACACTGATGAGCCGCCTGCAAACGCGTTTTGCCCAACTCAAGGAACAGAATCGTGCCGCCCTGGTGACCTTCGTTACCGCTGGCGACCCGAGCTATGACACCTCTCTGGCGATCCTCAAAGGGTTGCCTGGCGCCGGTGCCGACGTGATCGAATTGGGTATGCCCTTCACCGATCCAATGGCCGACGGCCCGGCAATCCAGTTGGCCAACATCCGCGCCCTTGGCGCCAAACAGAACCTGGCGAAAACCCTGCAAATGGTTCGCGAGTTCCGTGAAGGCAATAGCGAGACGCCGCTGGTGCTGATGGGTTACTTCAACCCGATCCACATGTACGGCGTGCCGCGTTTCATTGCCGACGCCAAAGAGGCTGGTGTTGACGGCCTGATCGTGGTCGACCTGCCGCCCGAGCATAACGGCGAGCTATGCGATCCGGCCCAGGCAGCAGGTCTGGATTTCATCCGTCTGACCACTCCGACGACCGATGATGTACGCCTGCCGACCGTTTTGAACGGCAGTTCCGGCTTCGTCTACTACGTGTCGGTGGCGGGTGTGACCGGTGCGGGCGCGGCAACGCTGGAGCATGTTGAAGAAGCGGTTGCCCGTCTGCGTCGCCACACCGATCTGCCGATCAGCATCGGTTTCGGCATTCGCACACCGGAGCAAGCGGCGTCCATCGCTCGCCTCGCGGACGGTGTGGTGGTGGGTTCGGCGTTGATCGATCACATCGCCAATGCCTCGACGCCGGACCAGGCTGTCGATGGCGTGTTGAGTCTTTGCGCGGCGCTGGCCGATGGCGTGCGTAAAGCCCGCGTCAGCTGAAGGTAAGGTTCCTGATACAGAGGAATTAGAGCCTCGCGGCACAGACTAAACAGCAAGACCGAGGGCTTCAGGACTACGTTCTGAAGCCCTTTTTGCTGTTGAATAGCCTGTAGGCGCTGAAGGCTTCGCGGATCAGCCGCGAAGCCTGTTGTTTACGGCAACTCCAACCCGCCCGACGCCTTGTGCAACTTCCTCAAATGCTCGCCGACCTGCTTCAGGTTGGCTTCATTGGCGGCCATCTCGGCCGCACGGCTCGGTTCGAGCAGCGCTCTCACCTCTTTGTCCAGATCGCCTGTCAGCGCCTGAAGCTGCTTCTGCCGCAGGCTGCTTTCCGACTCCAGACGCTGCCACTCACTCGGCTGCGGCAATCCATAACCCCCGGTGCCAAGCAGCTCCGCCGGACGGCTGAGGAACCCGCTGTTGGCAAGAATTTGCTGCAAGGTCGCGTTGGCTTTGTCCATGCCGCCGTTTTTCAATTCCCGAGCGCCCAGATAGCGCTGCTTAACTTCGTCCTGGGCCAGCACCAATTGTTGGCGGAAGGCGGCCTGCTCCAACAACAGTAATGCTGCGCTGGTGCGCAAATCGGCTTGGTCGATCCATTGTCGACGCTCTTCAGCTTTCAATGAGAGCCAGTCTTCGACCTTTTCCTGCTTGATCGGCAAGTGTTTCTTCAGCACTTCGAACATCGCTTGATAACGATCACGGAAGGAGTCGAAACGATAGCCCAGACGCAGCGCTTCACGGGGATCGTCCAGCACGCTGGTGTCCGCCAGCCCGCGGCCCTTGAGTACTTCCAGCAAACCGTTGGGCATGATGCTGTCCAACCCGACCAGTTTTGTATTGTTAGTACTGCTACGCAGTAACTTCAGGCCCTCTACCGCGCAGTTATTGGACAGGAAGAAGTAGTTGCCGTCGTAACTCCAGTGCATCTCGGCGGCGTGTTCCACCACGTCTTCGATCTCGTTGCGCGACAGGTTCAGCGGCACCGAGGCCAGGCTGCGCAATTCAGTCTTGGTGTATTCGTCGATCACTTGGGCCAGCGGCAGGACAAACAGGCGCGACGGGTATTTGCCCACCAGTCCGTCCCAACTCGATAGCTGTACATCACCGACGAAGGCGCGGTAGGACAACACCAGATGCTGATCCAGATCGAGCCGGCAATCCGGACCACGTGGCCGGCCGGGTGCACAGATCACCAACCGCAACATGCTGTGGCCCCAGCGGCTGGCCCAGTTCTGGTTGGCTTCAGCCAGCAGATAGTCGACGGCGTAAACCCGTTCCGGATCGACCTGGCCCAGGGGCGTTTTGGCAAAATCATTGCCGGCATTGAGGAAGGAGAAGGTTTTGCCACACGCGTCTTTAGCGGCGGGCGCCCAGCCGAAATGGTCTTTGTAGTAGCGGTAAAGCGCAGGGCGACGGCAGGCGTAGCTCGGGTCCAGGAGGAAATACTCTATGTTGACCGCGACAAATTCCTTGGGGCTGCTCGTTTCGTAAATGTCCGGGCTGCGGGCAATTTGCCGGTTATGTTGTTCGCGCTCGCCGCGACGGCCAACGTACTGCGGCCAGCCGGCGAGGTCGAGCAGGCGCGGGTCGTCGCTGAGGGTAAAACGGCGTGCTGATTGGCCGCGGCATTGATCCGGCATACCCACCAGTCCCGAGCTGCTGTTGCGCCGGGTGCAGCGCTGAATCAGCGTGCGCTCTGCGTCTGGCCACAGGCGCGAGCGGTCATAGATGTGGGTGAGTTCGTGCAACACGGTGGCAAGCATTTCGCGGCGCACGGTGCCATGGGGGCGATAGGTCTTCTTGGTCGCGGCGCTACCGTCAGTGAGGCTGGCAAGCAGGTTGCGGTTCAGATCCAGCTCGGACACCAGCGACGCCTGGCCGAAAGCGTTGCTCGGCATGTCATCGGTCCAGCCGACGTCGATGCGTCGGTCGAGCTGCTCGATGAACCGCGGCGGCAGGGCCTGCATAGCTTCATCGAGCAACGCCTGACTGGCCTGCTGTTGAGCGGGGCTGAGCCCGTCGGTCTTGAGCCTTAATTGCAAGTCAGCTTGGGCCGTGTTGACGAGCAGCAACATGACCCCGGCCAACTGCCAGGCGCCTGGCGACCTCACAGTGCGAGGATGGCTTCGGCGAGAACCTGGTCACTGGCGTCTCGCGCTTCCGGCACGCGGGTGCGCAGCGTGTTGAAGGCCGCCTCCAGGTGCGCGCCACGAATGTCGCCATCGCTGGCGACGAAACTGGCTGCATCGTCGTGGGCTTCACGAACGATCTTCGAGTCACGGATGGACGTCGTGGTATCGGAAGTGAAATCAAGCGTGCGTTGGGTGGCGTTGATGATGATGTTACTGGTGGCGACCAGGGTGTGTGCCTGGGCCACACCGGTCGATAACAGCAGGCCAAGGGCGGCAGCAATCAGAGGGTTACGCATGGAACGACTCCGTAAGAACAAGGATAACTATTGGACGAGAATTGCCTGCGCCAGTTCAAGGTCGCTGGCATGAAGTTTTGGCTGGGTCCGGTGCAGATAAATCAGGGCGGACTCCAGTTGTGCTCCTCGCAGTCGGCCGTCGCTGGCGATGAACGCCGCAGCGTCATCGTGTGCCGCGAGGAGGAGCTTACGGTCGAAGGGGGCGGAGGTCACCATGCTTGTGGCGTAGCCGGTAGCCACAATGCCTTGTGTAGACAGGTTAAAGGCGTCAAAGGCATGGACCGAGCCCATCCAAAAGGCTGCCACAAAAACCGGAATGATCAATAGATGTGAAAGAAAACGCATGAGACTCGATAGCTGAAGGCGAGTCGCAAGGCTAGCGCAATGCCCGGTCTAGAGCCAGCGCCGAAACATTGGGACACGGCGGGCGTGTCCCACGTCAGTGATGCCGCTTAGATAGTCAGTATCGCTTGCGCCAGTTGTGCATCCGTCGCGTTCATCTGAGGTGCCTGGTGGCGAATATGGTCGAGAGCGCTTTCCAGTTTCACACCACGAATGGCGCCTTCGCTGGCAACGAAGCTGGCGGCGTCGTCACGGGCGGCGCGCACGATTTTGTCATCGCGAAAGGAAGAAGTGACATCGGAGGTCGCATCGGACGTGGCCTTGAGCGCGCCGACGACGGAATCGGTGGTCACGATAAAGCTGGTGGCGTGGGAATTGGCAGCCACGGCAAGCAGGGCTGCAGCGCTGAGCAGACGAAGTCGGGACATGGTGATACTCCTTTGGAAAACCGATTGAGAGGTGGCGCAGTGTCTGTTGAGTCAGACGCCAGTCATGCAGCGTTCGCCACGTTCTATCTTGATATTAGGCCTGTGAGTATCGGTTCGAACAGTCCCGTCTGCTCAAGCAGGGAGCTAGCGCCAGAATGGTTTATCCAATTCATTGAGTCGATCCGCGTGGCTGATGCACAGGTCTGAGAGCTGCCGGTCATCGAGTTGGCCCAGTAAACGCCGGGTTCGGGCCCTTTCCAGGCTGTTGGCGAAGCTCCTCAGTAATCTACGAAACCAATGGGGGCGAGGTGTTGATTGAGGCGTGGAAACGGAAACATCCAGTAAGTGATTCATCGCGCGGTCCTTTTGCTGGCAAATCGGGATTTCAGGGTGATCCCTTCCTGCCTACCGCAACAGACACACCACGCTTAAATTGTACTGGCGCAGTTTGTAAAATAATAAAACTGTACCTGTTAAGAGTTGTCTCCACTGTATGACCCGTACTGATGCTCGCAAACGACAAAGCCCGTCGTGGTTTCCCACGACGGGCTTTATTTTTTCAATTTGGATGCTGGCGGTGGACCCGGTGGGTCAGAGCCAGCGACGCTAACTTAGCGCCAGAACGGCTTGCTCAGCTCTTCGTAGCGTTGTGCTTCGCTAATCCCGGCATCAGCCAGCAGACGCGAATCCAGACGAGCCAGTTGATGGCGGCTGGAGATGCGGCGCTGCCACAACATCAGGTTGGCGAGAACGCGAAGAGGCGTGGAAGCCTGGGTTTTTACAGCGTTGTCTTCGAAAAACAGCTCGGAACTGAGTGTACGTTCCATGGTTGACATCCTTCCGCTTGTGGCGGGATTAGGTAGTGGTTTAACTGATGCCAATGATCCTCTCGTTTGGCCAGTCTCTGTAGATACAGTTCACCTGTATTGTGAGGGACCAGTTAACTGTTAATAGGTGGTGTACTGGTCTAAATTGAGGCAACTGTACTTGTCTGCACCGATGTGGTGCATTATTGATGGTTTTACTGAAAAAGGTCGGTAAGTACCGTAGGAAAAGACCGGTACAGCAGTACAGTTTTAAACGCATTTCAGCTTGGCAACAGCAGGCTGACGAAACTGTGTTTGCGTCAGCGGCCATCTGTATCAATTACACCGACAGCATTCGCCCGGTTTCTTCAAGCTTTATGTGCCAGCTCAAGGCATCACGCAGAATATGCGGCGTGTGTCCGCCGAGTGCACAAGCCGCTGTGAAGTAGTCATCCAGGGCTTGGCGATAGTCCGGGTGCACGCAGTTATCGATGATGACTCGAGCGCGCTCTCGCGGCGCCAGGCCACGCAAGTCCGCCAGACCGATCTCCGTGACAAGGATGTCGACGTCATGCTCGGTGTGATCGACGTGGCTGACCATCGGCACCACGCTGGAAATCGCGCCGCCCTTGGCGATCGACTTGGTCACGAAGATCGCCAAATGCGCGTTGCGCGCAAAGTCGCCCGAACCGCCAATGCCGTTCATCATCCGCGTGCCGCAGATGTGGGTGGAGTTGACGTTGCCATACAGGTCGAATTCAAGCGCTGTGTTGATGCCGATGATTCCGAGCCGGCGGACCACTTCCGGGTGGTTGGAAATTTCTTGCGGGCGCAAGACCAGTTTGTCCTTGTAGTGTTCAAGGTTGCCGAAAACATCGGTATTGCGACGGCTCGACAAGGTGATCGAGCTGCCCGAAGCAAAACTCAGCTTGCCGGCGTCAATCAAATCGAACGTCGAGTCCTGAAGCACTTCGGAGTACATCGTCAGGTCTTCGAAGGGCGAGTCGATCAGGCCACACATCACTGAGTTGGCGATGTTGCCAATCCCGGCTTGCAGCGGGCCGAGCTTGTTGGTCATGCGCCCGGCAGCCACTTCCTGTTTGAAGAAGTCGATCAGGTGGTCGGCAATGGACTGAGTGTCGACGTCTGGTGGCGTTACAGTGGACGGCGAGTCAGCCTGATTGGTGATCACGATCGCGACGATCTTTTCCGGCGGGATCGGGATGGCCGTGCTGCCAATGTGATCATCAACTTTGACCAGCGGAATCGGTGTACGGGTCGGCCGATAGGTCGGGATATAGATGTCGTGCAGACCTTCGAGATTCGGGTTGTGCGCCAGGTTGATCTCGACGATCACCTGTTTGGCGAAAATCGCGAAGCTGGCCGAGTTACCCACCGAAGTGGTCGGTACGATATGGCCCTGCTCGGTAATCGCAACGGCCTCAATCACCGCGATGTCCGGCAGTTTGAGCTGCTGATTGCGCAACTGCTCGACGGTTTCCGAGAGGTGCTGGTCAATGAACATCACTTCGCCGGCGTTAATGGCCTTGCGCAGAGTGCTGTCGACCTGGAAGGGCATGCGTCGTGACAATACGCCGGCTTCGGTGAGCTGTTTATCGAGGTCGTTGCCCAGGCTGGCGCCGGTCATCAACGTGATTTTCAGCGGGGTGATTTTGGCGCGTTCGGCCAGTGCGTGGGGCACGGCTTTGGCTTCCCCGGCGCGGGTGAAACCACTCATGCCGACGGTCATGCCGTCCTCAATCAGAGCGGCGGCGTCGGCGGCGCTCATCACCTTATCCAACAACGAAGGTAAGCGAATACGGTCACGGTACATGGATTGTTATCTCGGGTAACGGAAGCAAGGTGTGCAGTCTAGTGATTTGAAAAAAATCCGTCCCGCTACCATGGTCGAATGCGGACCCTTGATTTAGAGCCTTTGATCGGGTTTTGGCAGGCAATAAAAAACCCCAGCCTACTAAAGGCCAGGGTTTTGGGTATTACTGCTTCCGCAGGTTTTAGTCGATGGCTTTGACCATGTCTTCGATAACTTTCTTGGCGTCGCCGAAGACCATCATGGTTTTGTCCAGGTAGAACAGTTCGTTGTCCAGACCGGCATAGCCGCTGGCCATCGAGCGCTTGTTGACGATCACGGTCTTGGCTTTATAAGCCTCGAGGATCGGCATGCCGGCAATCGGCGATTTCGGATCGTTCTTCGCCGCCGGGTTGACCACGTCGTTGGCGCCGAGCACAAGCACCACGTCGGCCTGGCCGAACTCGGAGTTGATGTCATCCATCTCGAACACTTGCTCGTAAGGCACTTCAGCTTCGGCCAGCAGGACGTTCATGTGCCCTGGCATCCGACCGGCGACCGGGTGGATCGCAAACTTCACGGTGACTCCCCGGTGAGTCAGCTTCTCCGCCAGTTCCATCAGTGAGTGTTGGGCGCGTGCCACCGCCAGGCCATAACCCGGAACGATGATCACGGTGTCGGCGTTGGTCAGCAGGAAGGTCGCATCGTCAGCCGAACCGGATTTCACCGGGCGGGCTTCTGTCGAGCCAGCAGGACCGGCCGCGTCCGCGGTGTTACCGAAACCACCGAGCAGCACATTAAAGAAGGAGCGGTTCATCGCCTTGCACATGATGTACGAGAGGATCGCACCGGACGAGCCCACCAGCGAACCGGCAATGATCAGCATCGAGTTGTTCAGCGAGAAGCCGATACCCGCCGCTGCCCAGCCGGAGTAGCTGTTGAGCATCGAGACAACCACCGGCATGTCCGCGCCGCCGATCGGGATGATGATCAGCACACCCAGCACGAAAGCCAGAGCCAGCATCAGCGCGAAAGCACTGAGGTTGCCGGTCAGCATGAAGGTGATACCGAGCGCCAGAGTTGCCAGACCCAGCGCCAGGTTCAGCTTGTGCTGGCCACCGAACTGTACCGGTGCGCCCTGGAACAGACGGAACTTGTACTTGCCCGACAGCTTACCGAACGCGATCACTGAACCGGAGAACGTGATTGCACCGATAGCGGCACCGAGGAACAGCTCAAGGCGGTTACCGGCAGGAATCGCATCACCCAGTTGCTTGACGATGCCCAGCGATTGCGGCTCCACGACAGCAGCGATCGCAATGAACACCGCGGCCATACCGATCATGCTGTGCATGAAGGCGACCAGTTCCGGCATCTTGGTCATTTCAACACGCTTGGCCATAATCGAGCCGGCGGTGCCGCCGACCAACAGACCGACGATGACGTAACCGATGCCGGCAGTTGCGAGCTCAGCGCCGAGCTTATAGATGAGACCGACGGTGGTGAGGATCGCCAACGCCATGCCGAGCATGCCGTACACATTGCCGCGCCGCGACGTGGTCGGGTGCGACAGGCCTTTCAGGGCCTGGATGAAGCAGATCGACGCGATCAAGTAGAGCGTCGTTACAAGATTCATGCTCATTTACTTAGGCGCCTCTTCTTTTACCGCTTTCGGGGCTTTTTTCTTGAACATCTCAAGCATCCTGCGGGTAACCAGGAAGCCACCAAATACGTTCACTGCCGCCAGGGCCACCGCCAGGGTGCCCATGGTTTTGCCCAGTGGCGTCACGGTCAATGCCGCTGCCAGCATGGCGCCGACGATTACGATGGCCGAGATCGCGTTGGTTACCGCCATCAAAGGCGTGTGCAGTGCAGGTGTAACGTTCCAGACCACGTGATAACCGACATAAATCGCCAGCACGAAGATGATCAGGTTGTAGATACCGGGGGAGATAAGCTCTTCCATCGTCTGAATCCCTGCTTAGGCGTTTTTGCGGATGACTTGGCCGTCGCGGCATATCAGGCACGCGGCGACGATGTCGTCTTCGAGGTTGATCTCGAACTGGCCTTCTTTGTTGAAGACCAGCTTCAGGAAGTCCAGCAGGTTGCGCGCGTACAGTGCCGAAGCGTCTGCCGCGACGGCGCCGGCCAGGTTGGTCGGGCCGCAAATGGTCACGCCATTCTCGACGACGACCTGGTCAGCCACGGTCAGCGGGCAGTTACCACCCTGGGCTGCCGCGAGGTCGATGACCACCGAGCCCGGCTTCATCTGCGCCACGGTCTCCGCGCTCAACAGCGTCGGCGCCTTACGGCCCGGGATCAGTGCGGTAGTGATGACAATGTCAGCCTGCTTGGCGCGTTCGTGCACGGCCAGGGCCTGACGTTGCATCCAGCTGGCGGGCATCGGTCGAGCGTAACCGCCGACACCGACGGCGCATTCGCGCTCTTCATCGGTTTCGTACGGTACGTCGACGAACTTGGCGCCGAGGGACTCGATCTGCTCTTTTACCGCAGGACGCACGTCAGACGCTTCGATCACTGCACCCAGACGTTTCGCCGTAGCGATCGCCTGCAAACCAGCCACACCTGCGCCAAGAATCAGCACGCGCGCCGCTTTCACGGTACCCGCAGCGGTCATCAACATCGGCATGAAGCGAGGATAGTGGTGGGCAGCCAACAACACGGCTTTATAGCCGGCGATGTTGGCCTGGGAGGACAACACATCCAGGCTCTGAGCGCGGGAAGTGCGCGGCGCGGCTTCCAGCGCAAACGCGGTAATGCCGCACTCGGCCAGCTTGGCAATGGTTTCATTGCTGAACGGGTTGAGCATGCCCACCACAACGGTGCCGCTTTTTATCAGCGTCAGTTCGCTGTCGCTGGGGGCGACCACCTTGAGAATCAGCTCGGCACCAAACACATCGTTGGCGCTGCCAATCATTGCGCCTGCCGCTTCATAAGCACTGTCGACAACGCTGGCGTTAATGCCGGCGCCGCTTTGCACAGTGACCTTATGACCCTGGCCGATCAACTTCTTGATGGTTTCCGGGGTTGCAGCAACCCGTGTTTCACCCGTCTGGGTTTCGAGAGGAACACCAATGTGCACGTCAAATCTCCTGCGTGATCTTATTGAGTAAACCCAAGCACTTCGGATGGTGCAGTTGGGGCGGCCGATCAGCACGATCCCGCCAAATCAGGGCGGGGCGCGGCATTTTGCAGGCGAACTTAGTGCCCTTCAAGGGATTATGACGGGTGACGGAAAATTAACTACAAGTCACCCTGTGACCGAATGTCGCAACTAACCGGTCCAATCCCTTGCAGGACGTGCCTTGTAAGGGTTTTTGTAAAAAATTGAAGAATTTGCGCATCGGTCAGATGAATGAGTCGCTATCGCTTCCCAATAGAGGCTCAAGGCCACGTACTCAGGCGCTTTTAGGACGTTTGTACTGCTGCCGGTACAGTCTTCGAATATGCGACAAATACTTATATCTGTAGGGCTTTTATTTTGCTGACTACGGGGTCAGCTAATTGGGCTGAGCCTTTATCCTTCTAGGCTGTAGCTCTGTGCCTGATTGACCAGCCAATCGCGAAATGCCCTTAAAGAGGCCGATTCCACCTTTCGCTCAGGAATCATCAGGTAATACGCCTTGATGCTTGAAAGCGCCTGGGCGTTGGCAATGACCAAGCGCTTCTCGGCCAGTTCGCGTTGAATCAGGAACGGTGGAATCAGTGCTATTCCCATATCGTGCATGGCCGCTTGGGCGAGCATGGAGAATAGCTCGTAGCGCGGACCTGTCATGTCTCGCGGGATATTTAGGTTCTGAGAGTTGAACCACTGACGCCAGGCATAAGGGCGGGTGGTCTGCTGCAGCAGGGGCAATTCGGCGATTTCACTGGGGGTCAGATTAGTCTTCTTTCCCAGTAAGTCAGGGCTGCACACGGGCATCGGATTTTCACCCATCAGCCTGTGGGATTCGGTACCCGACCAGTCCGCGTCGCCAAAATAGATCGCTGCATCGAAGTCGGTGTCGGCAAACAGGAAAGGGCGTGTTCGGTTAGTAAGGTTGACCGTCACTTCCGGGTGCTTTTGCTGGAAGTCCTTGAGCCGTGGCAGCAGCCATTGAGTGCCGAAGGTCGGAACCACCGCTAGCTCGATCACGTTGGCGCCTTGCTGGCCCATCACGGACAACGTGTCCCGCTCAACCGCATCCAGTTGAGTGGCTACCCGTCGGCTGTAGGAAAGGCCGGCCTCCGTCAGCTTGACCCCACGTCGCGAGCGTCGGAACAGTTCTACGCTGAGGAACTCCTCAAGACTGGCGATCTGTCGGCAAATTGCGCCCTGAGTGAGCGAAAGCTCCTGGGCGGCCTTGGTAAAGCTTTCGTGGCGAGCTGCCGCTTCAAAGCTGATCAGGGCAGTTGTGCTGGGGATTTTCCTGCGCATGTACGTCAACCTCACTAATACATCGCATAAAAGCTACTTTGCGATGTTACGGAGTGAGAAATTAGCACAACAGTATGCAAAATCCTCGTTTGCCGTGACGCCGAACCCGGCCTAGGATCAGTCCACGTTATTTGACCCGATTCGAGAGGACACACTCATGGGCGGCAAAGCTAGCTTCAACTGGATCGATCCCCTGCTGTTGGATCAACAGCTCACCGAAGAAGAACGCATGATCCGCGACACCGCTGAGCAATTCGCCCAGCAGAAGCTCGCGCCGCGTGTTCTCGAAGCTTTCCGCCATGAAAAGACCGACCCGGCGATCTTCCGCGAGATGGGTGAGGTTGGCCTGCTGGGCGCGACCATTCCCGAGCAGTATGGTGGCAGCGGCCTGAACTACGTCAGCTACGGCCTGATCGCCCGTGAAGTCGAGCGTGTCGACTCCGGCTATCGCTCGATGATGAGTGTGCAGTCTTCGCTGGTCATGGTGCCGATCAATGAATTTGGTACCGAAGCCCAGAAACAGAAGTATCTGCCGAAACTGGCTTCAGGCGAATGGATTGGCTGCTTCGGTCTGACCGAACCTAACCACGGTTCCGACCCGGGCGCGATGATTACTCGTGCACGCAAAGTGGAAGGCGGCTACAGCCTGACTGGCAACAAGATGTGGATCACCAACAGCCCGATTGCCGACGTGTTCGTGGTCTGGGGTAAGGACGACGCTGGCGACATCCGTGGCTTCGTTCTGGAGAAGGGTTGGAAAGGCCTGAGTGCTCCTGTGATTCACGGCAAGGTTGGTCTGCGTGCATCCATCACCGGCGAGATCGTCATGGACAACGTGTTTGTCCCTGAAGAGAACATCTTCCCGGATGTCCGTGGTTTGAAAGGTCCTTTTACGTGCCTCAACTCGGCACGTTATGGCATTTCCTGGGGCGCGCTGGGTGCTGCCGAGTTCTGCTGGCACACCGCTCGCCAGTACACCCTGGATCGTCAGCAGTTCGGACGCCCACTGGCCGCCACTCAGCTGATCCAGAAGAAGCTGGCCGACATGCAAACCGAGATCACCATGGCGCTGCAAGGTTGCCTGCGTCTGGGTCGTATGAAAGACGAAGGTACTGCGGCTGTCGAGATCACTTCGATGATGAAGCGCAACTCCTGCGGCAAGTCCCTGGACATTGCTCGCATGGCGCGTGACATGCTGGGTGGTAACGGTATTTCCGATGAGTTTGGTGTTGCTCGCCATTTGGTCAACCTGGAAGTAGTGAATACCTATGAAGGTACGCATGACGTCCACGCGCTGATCCTCGGTCGTGCACAGACTGGCATCCAGGCGTTCTATTAATAGGAGAACAGCCATGGGCGCGCTTTCGCATCTACGGGTACTGGATTTATCGCGGGTGCTGGCCGGGCCCTGGGCCGGACAGATTCTTGGTGACCTCGGCGCCGAGGTGATCAAGGTCGAGCGCCCGGGCAATGGCGATGACACGCGCGCCTGGGGGCCTCCCTTCCTTAAAGACGCCTATGGCGAGAACACCAGCGAAGCCGCCTATTACTTGTCGGCCAATCGTAACAAGCAATCGGTCACCATCGACTTCACGCGCCCAGAGGGGCAAAGGCTGGTGCGTGAGTTGGCGGCCAAGTCGGACATCCTCATCGAGAACTTCAAGGTGGGTGGGCTGGCGGCTTATGGGTTGGACTATGAGTCGCTAAAGGCGATCAATCCGGATCTGATCTATTGCTCGATTACCGGGTTTGGCCAGACGGGCCCTTACGCCAAGCGCGCGGGTTATGACTTCATGATCCAGGGGCTTGGCGGTCTGATGAGCCTGACTGGGCGTCCCGAAGGCGACGAAGGCGCTGGCCCGGTAAAAGTCGGCGTGGCGCTGACGGACATCTTGACCGGTCTCTACTCGACGGTGGCTATCCTGGCGGCGCTGGCTCATCGGGATCATGACGGCGGCGGTCAGCATATTGATATGGCGCTGTTGGATGTTCAGGTGGCTTGTCTGGCTAACCAGGCAATGAATTACCTGACTACAGGTAATGCTCCGAAACGCCTGGGTAATGCTCATCCGAATATCGTGCCTTATCAGGACTTTCCTACGGCGGATGGAGACTTCATCCTCACCGTGGGCAATGACGGGCAGTTTCGCAAGTTTGCTGAAGTGGCTGGTCAGCCACAGTGGGCGGACGATCCACGCTTTGTGACCAACAAGCTGCGGGTGGCTAATCGTGCGGTGTTGATTCCGCTCATCCGCCAGGCGACGGTGTTCAAGACGACTGCTGAGTGGGTGCTGCAGCTTGAGCAGGCAGGCGTACCGTGTGGCCCGATCAATGATCTGGCGCAGGTGTTTGCCGATCCTCAGGTTAAGGCGCGTGGGTTGGCGATTGAGTTGCCTCATGTGTTGGCAGGGATGGTGCCGCAGGTGGCGAGTCCGATTCGTCTGTCCGACACGCCTGTGGAGTACCGCAATGCGCCTCCTTTATTGGGTGAGCACACACTGGACGTTCTGCAGCGAGTGTTGGGTCTGGATGCTGGGGCCGTGTCGGCTTTCAAAGAGGCTGGGGTGCTCTGATAATCCCTTCTATATAGAGGAAGTGGTTTTGCTCTCCTATATAGAGGGGAATGGGCCGATTTCCAGCTTTCTACAAGTGATTGATAGAAAAGTGTAATTAAGGGTTGACGGCAGATTCTGGAAGTCTATAATTCGCCCCACTTCCGGCGCAGTCGAAACGGAAAACTCCTTGGTAAACAATGAGTTACGCAGTTTTCGACAGCGAGTTGCTTCAGGTGATCGAAGCCCAGAAGGAGTTGAGAGAGCAGGGTTGTGTGGCTCTTTTAACGGTTCGATCTTCTCGGTCGAAAGCGGTGTAAAAGAGGTGTTGACAGCAGCGAGTAACGCTGTAGAATTCGCCTCCCGCTAACGAGAGATCGGAAGCGCAAGTGGTTGAAGTTGCAGAGGAAACTTTGAAAACTTCTTAAAATAACCGCTTGACAGTAACAGAGGCTGCTGTAGAATGCGCGCCTCGGCTGAGACGAAAGATCTTAACCAACCGCTCTTTAACAACTGAATCAAGCAATTCGTGTGGGTGCTTGTGGGGTCAGACTGATAGTCAACAAGATTATCAGCATCACAAGTTACTCCGCGAGAAATCAAAGATGTAACCAACGATTGCTGAGCCAAGTTTAGGGTTTCTTAAAAACCCAAAGATGTTTGAACTGAAGAGTTTGATCATGGCTCAGATTGAACGCTGGCGGCAGGCCTAACACATGCAAGTCGAGCGGCAGCACGGGTACTTGTACCTGGTGGCGAGCGGCGGACGGGTGAGTAATGCCTAGGAATCTGCCTGGTAGTGGGGGATAACGCTCGGAAACGGACGCTAATACCGCATACGTCCTACGGGAGAAAGCAGGGGACCTTCGGGCCTTGCGCTATCAGATGAGCCTAGGTCGGATTAGCTAGTTGGTGAGGTAATGGCTCACCAAGGCGACGATCCGTAACTGGTCTGAGAGGATGATCAGTCACACTGGAACTGAGACACGGTCCAGACTCCTACGGGAGGCAGCAGTGGGGAATATTGGACAATGGGCGAAAGCCTGATCCAGCCATGCCGCGTGTGTGAAGAAGGTCTTCGGATTGTAAAGCACTTTAAGTTGGGAGGAAGGGCAGTAAATTAATACTTTGCTGTTTTGACGTTACCGACAGAATAAGCACCGGCTAACTCTGTGCCAGCAGCCGCGGTAATACAGAGGGTGCAAGCGTTAATCGGAATTACTGGGCGTAAAGCGCGCGTAGGTGGTTCGTTAAGTTGGATGTGAAATCCCCGGGCTCAACCTGGGAACTGCATTCAAAACTGTCGAGCTAGAGTATGGTAGAGGGTGGTGGAATTTCCTGTGTAGCGGTGAAATGCGTAGATATAGGAAGGAACACCAGTGGCGAAGGCGACCACCTGGACTGATACTGACACTGAGGTGCGAAAGCGTGGGGAGCAAACAGGATTAGATACCCTGGTAGTCCACGCCGTAAACGATGTCAACTAGCCGTTGGGAGCCTTGAGCTCTTAGTGGCGCAGCTAACGCATTAAGTTGACCGCCTGGGGAGTACGGCCGCAAGGTTAAAACTCAAATGAATTGACGGGGGCCCGCACAAGCGGTGGAGCATGTGGTTTAATTCGAAGCAACGCGAAGAACCTTACCAGGCCTTGACATCCAATGAACTTTCCAGAGATGGATTGGTGCCTTCGGGAACATTGAGACAGGTGCTGCATGGCTGTCGTCAGCTCGTGTCGTGAGATGTTGGGTTAAGTCCCGTAACGAGCGCAACCCTTGTCCTTAGTTACCAGCACGTCATGGTGGGCACTCTAAGGAGACTGCCGGTGACAAACCGGAGGAAGGTGGGGATGACGTCAAGTCATCATGGCCCTTACGGCCTGGGCTACACACGTGCTACAATGGTCGGTACAGAGGGTTGCCAAGCCGCGAGGTGGAGCTAATCCCAGAAAACCGATCGTAGTCCGGATCGCAGTCTGCAACTCGACTGCGTGAAGTCGGAATCGCTAGTAATCGCGAATCAGAATGTCGCGGTGAATACGTTCCCGGGCCTTGTACACACCGCCCGTCACACCATGGGAGTGGGTTGCACCAGAAGTAGCTAGTCTAACCTTCGGGAGGACGGTTACCACGGTGTGATTCATGACTGGGGTGAAGTCGTAACAAGGTAGCCGTAGGGGAACCTGCGGCTGGATCACCTCCTTAATCGACGACATCAGCTGCTCCATAAGCTCCCACACGAATTGCTTGATTCATTGAAGAAGACGATATAGAAGCAGCCCGAAATTGGGTCTGTAGCTCAGTTGGTTAGAGCGCACCCCTGATAAGGGTGAGGTCGGCAGTTCGAATCTGCCCAGACCCACCAATTTTGTGTGGGAAACGCCTGTAGAAATACGGGGCCATAGCTCAGCTGGGAGAGCGCCTGCCTTGCACGCAGGAGGTCAACGGTTCGATCCCGTTTGGCTCCACCACTAACTGCTTCTGTTTGTTGAAAGCTTAGAAATGAGCATTCCATTGTGATGATGGTGAATGTTGATTTCTAGTCTTTGGCTAGATCGTTCTTTAAAAATTTGGGTATGTGATAGAAAGATAGACTGGACGTTACTTTCACTGGTAACGGATCAGGCTAAGGTAAAATTTGTGAGTTGCTCTTAATGAGTAAGAATGCGAATTTTCGGCGAATGTCGTCTTCACAGTATAACCAGATTGCTTGGGGTTATATGGTCAAGTGAAGAAGCGCATACGGTGGATGCCTTGGCAGTCAGAGGCGATGAAAGACGTGGTAGCCTGCGAAAAGCTTCGGGGAGTCGGCAAACAGACTTTGATCCGGAGATGTCTGAATGGGGGAACCCAGCCATCATAAGATGGTTATCTTAAGCTGAATACATAGGCTTAAGAGGCGAACCAGGGGAACTGAAACATCTAAGTACCCTGAGGAAAAGAAATCAACCGAGATTCCCTTAGTAGTGGCGAGCGAACGGGGACTAGCCCTTAAGTGGCTTTGAGATTAGCGGAACGTTCTGGAAAGTACGGCCATAGTGGGTGATAGCCCTGTACGCGAAAATCTCTTAGTCATGAAATCGAGTAGGACGGAGCACGAGAAACTTTGTCTGAATATGGGGGGACCATCCTCCAAGGCTAAATACTACTGACTGACCGATAGTGAACTAGTACCGTGAGGGAAAGGCGAAAAGAACCCCGGAGAGGGGAGTGAAATAGATCCTGAAACCGTATGCGTACAAGCAGTGGGAGCCCACTTTGTTGGGTGACTGCGTACCTTTTGTATAATGGGTCAGCGACTTATTTTCAGTGGCGAGCTTAACCGAATAGGGGAGGCGTAGCGAAAGCGAGTCTTAATAGGGCGTCTAGTCGCTGGGAATAGACCCGAAACCGGGCGATCTATCCATGGGCAGGTTGAAGGTTGGGTAACACTAACTGGAGGACCGAACCGACTACCGTTGAAAAGTTAGCGGATGACCTGTGGATCGGAGTGAAAGGCTAATCAAGCTCGGAGATAGCTGGTTCTCCTCGAAAGCTATTTAGGTAGCGCCTCATGTATCACTGTAGGGGGTAGAGCACTGTTTCGGCTAGGGGGTCATCCCGACTTACCAAACCGATGCAAACTCCGAATACCTACAAGTGCCGAGCATGGGAGACACACGGCGGGTGCTAACGTCCGTCGTGAAAAGGGAAACAACCCAGACCGTCAGCTAAGGTCCCAAAGTTATGGTTAAGTGGGAAACGATGTGGGAAGGCTTAGACAGCTAGGAGGTTGGCTTAGAAGCAGCCACCCTTTAAAGAAAGCGTAATAGCTCACTAGTCGAGTCGGCCTGCGCGGAAGATGTAACGGGGCTCAAACCATACACCGAAGCTACGGGTATCACTTAGGTGATGCGGTAGAGGAGCGTTCTGTAAGCCTGTGAAGGTGAGTTGAGAAGCTTGCTGGAGGTATCAGAAGTGCGAATGCTGACATGAGTAACGACAATGGGTGTGAAAAACACCCACGCCGAAAGACCAAGGTTTCCTGCGCAACGTTAATCGACGCAGGGTTAGTCGGTCCCTAAGGCGAGGCTGAAAAGCGTAGTCGATGGAAAACAGGTTAATATTCCTGTACTTCTGGTTATTGCGATGGAGGGACGGAGAAGGCTAGGCCAGCTTGGCGTTGGTTGTCCAAGTTTAAGGTGGTAGGCTGGAATCTTAGGTAAATCCGGGATTCTAAGGCCGAGAGCTGATGACGAGTTACCCTTTGGGTGACGAAGTGGTTGATGCCATGCTTCCAAGAAAAGCTTCTAAGCTTCAGGTAACCAGGAACCGTACCCCAAACCGACACAGGTGGTTGGGTAGAGAATACCAAGGCGCTTGAGAGAACTCGGGTGAAGGAACTAGGCAAAATGGCACCGTAACTTCGGGAGAAGGTGCGCCGGTGAGGGTGAAGCATTTACTGCGTAAGCCCATGCCGGTCGAAGATACCAGGCCGCTGCGACTGTTTATTAAAAACACAGCACTCTGCAAACACGAAAGTGGACGTATAGGGTGTGACGCCTGCCCGGTGCCGGAAGGTTAATTGATGGGGTTAGCTAACGCGAAGCTCTTGATCGAAGCCCCGGTAAACGGCGGCCGTAACTATAACGGTCCTAAGGTAGCGAAATTCCTTGTCGGGTAAGTTCCGACCTGCACGAATGGCGTAACGATGGCGGCGCTGTCTCCACCCGAGACTCAGTGAAATTGAAATCGCTGTGAAGATGCAGTGTATCCGCGGCTAGACGGAAAGACCCCGTGAACCTTTACTATAGCTTTGCACTGGACTTTGAATTTGCTTGTGTAGGATAGGTGGGAGGCTTTGAAGCGTGGACGCCAGTTCGCGTGGAGCCAACCTTGAAATACCACCCTGGCAACTTTGAGGTTCTAACTCAGGTCCGTTATCCGGATCGAGGACAGTGTATGGTGGGTAGTTTGACTGGGGCGGTCTCCTCCTAAAGAGTAACGGAGGAGTACGAAGGTGCGCTCAGACCGGTCGGAAATCGGTCGTAGAGTATAAAGGCAAAAGCGCGCTTGACTGCGAGACAGACACGTCGAGCAGGTACGAAAGTAGGTCTTAGTGATCCGGTGGTTCTGTATGGAAGGGCCATCGCTCAACGGATAAAAGGTACTCCGGGGATAACAGGCTGATACCGCCCAAGAGTTCATATCGACGGCGGTGTTTGGCACCTCGATGTCGGCTCATCACATCCTGGGGCTGAAGCCGGTCCCAAGGGTATGGCTGTTCGCCATTTAAAGTGGTACGCGAGCTGGGTTTAGAACGTCGTGAGACAGTTCGGTCCCTATCTGCCGTGGACGTTTGAGATTTGAGAGGGGCTGCTCCTAGTACGAGAGGACCGGAGTGGACGAACCTCTGGTGTTCCGGTTGTCACGCCAGTGGCATTGCCGGGTAGCTATGTTCGGAATAGATAACCGCTGAAAGCATCTAAGCGGGAAACTAGCCTCAAGATGAGATCTCACTGGGACCTTGAGTCCCCTGAAGGGCCGTCGAAGACTACGACGTTGATAGGTTGGGTGTGTAAGCGCTGTGAGGCGTTGAGCTAACCAATACTAATTGCCCGTGAGGCTTGACCATATAACACCCAAGCAATTTGTGAACTCGAAAGAGGCCAGATTGCGGTGTGTGAAGACGACACCAGTCGAAAATTCGCAAGGCAACACACAAATCTATCGCATACCCATTCGCTGGAGCGTGAACCTGAAAAGGCCCACGACCTGGCTACCGAATTTCTTGACGACCATAGAGCATTGGAACCACCTGATCCCATCCCGAACTCAGCAGTGAAACGATGCATCGCCGATGGTAGTGTGGGGTTTCCCCATGTGAGAGTAGGTCATCGTCAAGATTAAATTCCGAAACCCCTATCTGCGTATGCAGGTGGGGGTTTTGTTTTAGTAGAAGTCACCAGTTTTTCTGGCACGTTACCGCAGTAACGGGCTGGTCACAGAATTTCTTGACGACCATAGAGCATTGGAACCACCTGATCCCATCCCGAACTCAGCAGTGAAACGATGCATCGCCGATGGTAGTGTGGGGTTTCCCCATGTGAGAGTAGGTCATCGTCAAGATTGAATTCCGAAACCCCTGTCTGCTAACGCAGACAGGGGTTTTGTCGTTATGGGCTCGCTAAACGCTCAGTGACGCCATAGCTAAATCAGTGGAATGATCCCGCAAAAACGACAAAGCCAGCCCCTGGATTCAGGTGCTGGCTTCATTTTTTGAGGAGAACTTAGAATTGGTAGCTCACCGTGTGTAGCGATGGCTGCTGACCTCGCCGCCCTCTGCCGCTACGCCCAGTGTCGGCAATGCCTCGACACCCAGCGCCGTGGAGAACAGCACAGCGCGTACGGCGTAGCGCACGGCGCCTGAATCGGCGGCGAAATGAAGAGGGTCTTACTTGGTGGCGCACACAGTCATTGTAGGTTTCCATAGGAAGTCGCTGAAGTCAGCATTGAAGTGCTTACTGACAAAGCCGGACTTGCCCGTAAAACCCGCCAAAAATAATTCAGGCCTGTCGCTCCAGTGTCACCCACCAACGCGTGCGATAACGCAGTTGCACCGGCAGGGTTTGCGGCAGGATGGCCAGCAACGTGTCGGTATTCTCCAGGCGGAAAACACCGGACAGCCGCAAGTCGGCAATGTCCGCTGAGCACGTCAGATAGCCGTGGCGACTTTGCACCCGCAGCGGTCGGTCGAACGAAGATCCTTCGTCGATCCCGCCGCACGTCACGATGATCTCGCCGCGAGTCAATTTGATCAGCCGCAGCTGCGCGTTGTAATCCAGATCCACCGCGCCGGCTACTGTAAAGCGCCTGTACTGCAAACTCAGGTGAGGACTGGAGTGCGACAGCCCGAACGTCACAAATGATAATTGGTCGCATTGTTATCAAGGGTTATGGAGTTTGCAACTGCCGTACGAACGGTGTCCTTACAAAAACGCTGATCAGGCGCTCTAGCACGCCGTTCGGCGGGTATCTGACAGCAATGCCGATCATTTCGTACAAGCGCCTAAGATTTCTGCGGTTTGTGCCGACAGACTGATGAGACATGCGTGCACCAACGTAGAGCGGCCCCAGAGCACTGGCTGCGCTGTTACATGGAATGTTGCACTCCGTAACGCATCCCCACTTTTTGCATAAGAAGTCGCATGAAATGAATCTCAAATTCAGTCATAAAATCCTGCTGGCCGCCTCCGGCGTCGTGGTGCTGGCTTTTGCGTTGTTCACTTTGTACAACGACTATCTGCAGCGAAATACCATCCGTGAAAGCCTTGAATCGAGCGTCCAGCAAGCTGGCGATCTGACCGCCAGCAGCGTGCAGAACTGGATTAGCGGCCGTGTGCTGGTGTTGGAAAACCTCGCGCAGAATGTTGCACACCAAGGCGCCAATGCCGACCTCCCGGGGCTGGTCAATCAACCGGCCCTCACCTCGAACTTCCAGTTCACCTACGTGGGCCAGGCCAACGGCGTGTTCACTCAGCGCCCGGACGCGAAGATGCCTGACGGTTACGATCCGCGTCAGCGTCCCTGGTACAAACAAGCGGTGGCTGGGGACAAGACCATGCTGACTCCGCCTTACATGGCTGCCGTCGGTGGCCTGGTGGTGACCATCGCCCTGCCGGTGAAAAAGAACGGCGAGCTGCTCGGCGTGGTCGGTGGTGACCTGAGTCTGGAAACACTGGTGAAGATCATCAACTCGGTGGACTTCGGTGGCATCGGCCACGCGTTCCTGGTCAGCGCCGACGGTCAGGTGATCGTCAGTCCGGACAAAGACCAAGTGATGAAAAACCTGAAGGACATTTACCCGAACGCCGGCGTTCGCATCGAGAAGGGCAATCAGGACGTCACCCTGAACAAGCAGGACCGCATCCTCTCGTTCACCCCGGTGAGCGGTTTGCCGAATGCCGAGTGGTACATCGGTCTGTCGATCGACAAGGACAAGGCCTACGCGCCGCTCAGCCAGTTCCGCACTTCTGCGCTGATCGCAATGTTTATCGCCGTGACGGCCATTGCGGTGCTGCTGAGCTTGCTGATCAACGTGCTGATGCGTCCGCTGACCACCATGGGCCGGGCGATGCAGGACATCGCTCAGGGCGAAGGCGACCTGA
This sequence comes from Pseudomonas sp. MDT1-17, assembly GCF_054898105.1. Taxonomy (NCBI): domain Bacteria; kingdom Pseudomonadati; phylum Pseudomonadota; class Gammaproteobacteria; order Pseudomonadales; family Pseudomonadaceae; genus Pseudomonas; species Pseudomonas sp. MDT1-17. The sequence goes on from NZ_JBUBVM010000001.1 coordinate 493,333, forward strand.
CCCGTCGCTTGGCCGTGGAAAGTAAAGACGAGTTCGGCGAGTTGGGAGGTTCGTTCAACCAGTTCGTGGAGCGAATTCACGCGTCGATTTGCGAAGTGTCGTCGGCCACCCGTCAGGTTCACGACCTGTCACAACGGGTAATGGCCTCGTCCAACGCCTCGATCGTCGGCTCGGACGAGCAAAGCGCCCGCACGAACAGTGTGGCCGCGGCGATCAACCAGTTGGGCGCCGCCACCCAGGAAATCGCCCGCAATGCCGCCGATGCTTCCCAGCACGCCAGCGGTGCGAGCGAGCAGGCCGATGACGGTCGGCAGGTGGTGGAGAAAACCATTCTGGCGATGACCGAGTTGTCGCAGAAAATCAGCCTGTCCTGCACTCAGATCGAAACTCTGAACGCCAGCACCGACAACATCGGGCACATTCTGGATGTGATCAAAGGCATCTCCCAGCAGACCAACTTGCTCGCGCTCAACGCGGCCATCGAAGCGGCCCGTGCCGGTGAAGCCGGTCGTGGTTTTGCGGTGGTGGCGGACGAGGTGCGTAACCTCGCTCACCGTACCCAGGAATCGGCGGAGGAGATCCACAAGATGATCACCTCGCTGCAGATCGGCTCTCGCGAAGCGGTGACCACCATGAACGCCAGTCAGGCCTCCAGCGAGCAGAGCGTTGAAGTGGCGAATCAGGCTGGCTTGCGTCTGGTCAGCGTGACCCAGCGCATCGGCGAAATCGACGGTATGAACCAGTCGGTGGCCGCGGCGACTGAAGAGCAGACGGCGGTCGTGGAAACCCTCAACGTCGACGTTAACCAGATCAACCTGCTGAACCAACAGAGCGTGGCCAACCTCAATGAAACGTTGAAGGATTGCGATGCGTTGTCGTTGCAGGCGAACCGGTTGAAGCAGTTGGTCGACAGCTTCAAAATCTGATCAAACGATGTAAAAGAGCCCGCTGTGGAGTGATCCGCAGCGGGCTTTCTTATGCCTTACGCAAACAGCTTCAGCACATTGTTCATCGAGTCATCGGCATAGCCCTGGACGAAATCCTTGAAACCCGGCAACGCCTCGGCACCGCCCTGTGCGGGTTCGGCGATGATGGTCCAGGTCGCCCGCGACTTACCCGCATCCAGCGGTTCAACACTCATTGCCGCCCACAAGTTGGCCACGCCCAAGGTGTTGTAAATCGTGGTCCACGTCATATTCAGTGCCTGGTCATCCCGTGAGTTGAGTTGCTCGACTACCAGGTTGCCGTCCTTAAAGAACTTCTTGCGCAGGGACGACACGCCTTCGCCGGTCATTTCAATGTGCGACAGCGCCGGAATGAATTGATCGAAGCCGGCAAAGTTGCCGACCACTGCCCAGACTTTCTTGGCATCGGCCGGCACTTCCACCGAGGACACCACGTGGCAGCCTTGAGGATTTTTGATCAGGGTGTCGGGTTGCTGAGTGCTCATGGTCTTGCTCCATTCTTGGGGTTGGGTTGAATCAGATGAAATTGATTTCTTTCAGGTAATCGCAGCCGCGCCGCAGCAGCGCCGGGGATTTTTCCGGGTAGTGCGCGCCCATCTGCCGGACGCCGGCCTGGGCGTTGTCGTGGCCGATCATCGAGATGTCGCCAATGTCTTCCTCGAAACCGTTGAGGTAGAAACCGAGCACGCCGAACAACGCATTGTCGCTGTCGACCCGACCCAATTGCTGTTGCCAGTCGGAGACGCTGACCATGGAAAACTCCCGGCCGGCTTCACGAAATGACGCGACGTAGTTGTCCCAGCTCAGAGGCTCGGGGTTGTGCAGGTTGAACACCGCTTTTTCGGGTGAATAACGGCTGGCATGGAAGGCGATGAACCGGGCCAGAAAGTCCACCGGCATCAGGTCGAAATTCAGCGTGAACTCCGGCACCTGGCCGAGCTGGATCGAGCCTTTGAGCATCAGCATCAAGCGATTTTTGTGAGGCTGGCAGACACCCGTGAGGCTGTTGAAACTGATGTTGCCGGGGCGATAAAGATTGACCCGTACGCCACGCTCGCGAGCGCGTTCGAGGATCCGTTCACCGACCCATTTGGACAAGTTGTAGCCGTTCTTGATGTAGATCGGTGGGGTCTGCGCGGCAGGCAATTCCAGCACCCGGCCATCGGCGGCAATCGTGCTGGAGGCCGAGAGCGTGGAGACAAAATTGAAGATCTTCTTGCTTCGCCCTTCGCACAACCGAAGGCACTCGAAAATCGGCTCGACGTTATCCCGCGCCAGCGACTCGTAATCGAGTACGTGATTGACGTTGGCGGCGTTGTGCACCAACGCGCCGAACTGCCGATCCAGTCGCTCGTAAACATCCGCTTCGAGTCCCAATAACGGACGAGTAATGTCCGCCGCGTAAACCCGCACTCGGCTCAGGTCCAGGTGGTCCAGGCGGTTTTCCCGCAACGCGTGAGCGAAGCGCTCGGCCGCCGATTGCCCACCGCCATCGCGCACCAGGCAGGCGACTTCGCTGGCGCCCCAGGCGAGCAATGCTTCGACGATGTGCACGCCGACAAAGCTATTGGCGCCGGTAACGATCACCTTGTGCACATCGCCCATGCGGTTGACTGGCAACGGCTGGATATCCAGCTCACGGAAGGCATCGGCCATGGCCTGCTCGCTCAGCACTTCTTCGGTGCCGGAGCCGCGCACCAAGGTCGCCAACTTGGCTATGGTCGGCAATTCGATGAAGCGGTTGATCGAGATGCTGCGACCGAACTCTTCGCGCAAACGCAAAAGCATGCGCGACAGCAGGATCGAGTGGCCGCCCAGGTTGAAGAAACTTTCGTCGGTAGAAATATCGCTGGCTGGCAGCTCCAGCAGCTCAGCCCAGATCTCCAACAACAGCGCCTCATCGACACTGGCGGGCAAGCGCCGCAAGGTGTTTTCGGACACATTCACGGGCATTGCCAGCAGCGCCTTGCGGTCGACTTTGCCGTTGCTGGCGAACGGCATGCTCGGCAGTTCGGTCCAGGCGGTGGGCTGCATGTAGTCCGGCAGAAACTGCATGGAGTGGGCTTTCAGCGCTTCGCGAGCGGTGCCGGGGTGATCTTCCTGAGGCTGTGCGAGGAAGGCCAGAATCCGTCGATGGCTGTCGATGACCACCGCGACCTGGCGGTACAACTGACTGTCGCGCAAGCAGCGTTCGATCTCTTCCGGCTCGACCCGAAAGCCACGAATCTTCACCTGATTGTCACGCCGTCCGCAGAGCTCGATGCCGTCGCTGGTCCACTTCGCCATGTCGCCGGTGCGGTAGGCGCGCAGGCTTCGGCCATTCGGCAGGCTCAGGTTCAGATAACGTTCGGCCGTCTGCTGCGGATTGTTCAAATACCCCAGGCACACGCCCGGCCCGACGATGTACAACTCACCGACCGTCTGTTCGGCCACCGGTTGAAAATCCTCATCGAGAATCAGCACCTGACTGTTAGCGATTGGCGCGCCGAGGGTGCGGTTGCTGTCGCCGGTGCGCAGTTGCCGCGCGGTAATCAATACTGTCGCTTCGGTAGGGCCATAAAGGTTGTAGAGGTTGCCCTGACGGGTGAGCTGCTCGATGACATAGGGTTCGCAGACATCGCCGCCGGTCATCACGTGATCGAGGCATTGCAATTGATCCAGCGGCAGGATGCTCAACAACGCCGGCGGCAAAAAGGCGTGGCTCAGATGCTGATGGCGGATCAGTTCAACCAGTTGCAACGGGTCGCGACGTTGATCGTCGCCGGGCACGATCAGTTCGGCACCCTGGAGCAGGGTCGGGAAAATATCGATCAGCGACGAGTCGAAACTCAATGACGAAAATTGCAGCACCCGACTCTGCTCGGTCAGCTGCACGTAGTCGGCGTACCACGCGGTGAAATGGGCGAGGTTGGCCTGGCTGAGCAACACACCTTTGGGATGGCCGGTGGTGCCCGAGGTGTAGAGCGCCATGCATGGCGCGTCCAGATCGGGTCGTTGACGCATCAAGGGTTGATCGAGATCCACGTCATCGATGTCGATGCGGCTGATGTCGAGTCCCGGCATTTGGGCCGCGAGCGGATGCTCACCGTCATGCAGTAGCAACACGGCCCCGGCGTTTTCCAGGATGTATTGCTGGCGTTGCAGGGGATGGCTCGGCTCCAGCGGCAAATACACCGCACCACTGCCGAGAATCGCCAGAATCCCCGCATACAACGCGCTGCATTTTGGCAGGCAGATCCCGACCACCAATGGCCCTTGATGCCGAGTGAGTAACGGCAGCAATCGCTGCTGGATCGCGCGGCTGTGGGCGTGCAATTGCCGATAGCTCAGGGACGTGCCGGCAATGTTCAGCGCGGGTCGTTCGGCACACTGGATGAAGCGCTGCTCAAGGCGCTCAATCAGCGGGATTTGGCAGAGCTCCAGCAGCGCGGGTGCCGCCGTGATATTGAGCCGATGGAAAAACGCGAGACTCTCCAAATAAAGCAGGTTTTCCACGTGCTCGAAACGAGCGGGAGCCGCAGCGTCGGCCAGCAGAAAATAGTCGGCGTCGCGAGAGTAACGGCTGACCAGCAGCGCCACGTGATTGACCAGTTCCTCCACTGCTCGCAGGCGCAATGCCTGGCCGTTACCCGAAAGTTCGTCGGTGATCGGCACGCGAGTGAACAGCGTCGAACCGTACGTGCACAGCAAGTCCAGCGGCGGCAGGCCAGAAACTCCAGGCTCACCGATACCCAGTTGCAGCGTCAGTCGCGGCGCATCGCCGACGTCTTGAACAGGCAGGCTGGCGTCGTCGATCAGCAAATCAGCGTTACCCAACGGCTGCTTGTCGACGGCAGTCAGGCGCACCAAAGAATGACCGTGTTGTTCAAGTTCCAGCGCCAGGTCGGTCAGGGCCTGGCTTTGTCCAATGAGCAGAATGTCGAGACGTCTCATGATGGGCTCCTCGTTAAACCAGGTAATCGCTGAGGGCGTCTTGCACGCACGGCGAATCGAGCAGCGAACTGCTGCGAAAAAACCGCACGATGTTGGCGACCAGCGGGTGATGGCGATTGATCGGGAAGGCAAGCCCAGACACTTCGCTCTTGAGTGCCTGGCGCGCGGCATCGCTGATCGTCAAGGACTCGATCAACCGAAAGTCGAACGACTTCTGGATGTCGTTGGTCAGGTAATGGCCGATGAACACTGGCAAAATCTGCGCGATGTTCTGGCGGTCGTCTTCGCTCGCGGTGTGCCAGTAGATGCGCACCAGCCGCGCCCAGAACCCGGAGTGGCGACCTTCGTCGAGCAAGTGGTCGGCCATCAGGCCCTTGATCGACTGCTTGACCGTGTCGTCCTTGGCGAACGCCGCGACATCGCCGGTCACGGTGTTCTCGGCGATGGCCACGCAGATCAATTCCACGGCGCTGCGCAGGTGATCCGGGGCGAGCGCCACGGCCGCTGGAATGGCTCGGCTGAGTTCGATTTCATCCGGCAGTTCGATGGGTGTGATGCCGGTCATGGCGACGGTCTGTTGCATGAAATCCATTGCCACGAGTGCGTGGTAATCCTCGTCCACCACCACGGTCATGGCGTCGTAGCGGCAGGCGAACGGGAAGGCCACAGCGAAGCGATTCTTGGCGATGCTGCGGGCAGTCTTGTCGACGATTTCGGTTTCGAAGATCACCACGTCGTTGATGAATTTGTAGAGTGTCTGCACCAGTGCAAAGTCGCGCTGCTCCGGGCATTCGCGCAGGAAGGTTTCGCTCAGCACCAACGGTTGACGGCTCAACGGGTAGATAAGCTTGTCGTCGTTCTCCAGCACGCGCCGGGGGCGGGTACGGATGGTCGCGCGGCTTTCCCAGGCATCGGCGAAGGATTGGTAGTCGGCGGCGTTCATGCGATCACCTCAGGCACTGGTTCGCTCATGCTCAGGCGCAGGCCGTCCCACAAGGCGATGCGGCTTTCCACAGCAGCGATGGCGCTGGCGTAGACGTCTTCTTCGCGTTGCGGATCGCCATCGACCAGACGGGCGAGAAGTCTTTCCGCCGCCGGGCCGTGGTCTTCGGAGTCGACTTCGATGTGGCGCTCAAGGTAGTAACGAAAGGTCGGCGCTTGATCGAGGCCAATGCCCCAATCATCGAGGATCCGCTGGAACATCTGCGGAATCACACTTTCCCGGCCATGCAGGAACACCGCCGCAACACTATGACCAGGCGCATGCAGCGCGGTGTGCAAGGTATGGCGCACGAACTGGGCAGCGGCCGGGTCGATGTCCACGCTTTGCAGCGCCACGTCATAGCTCACCCCTTCCTTTTGCAGCGTCACGAAGCGCTCGACTGCAACCGTGCTGGCACCGACTTCGCGCATCGCATCCAGGTACAACTCGAAATGGCTGTAGTGACCGTGAGCCGGACGATCATCGGACTCTTCACCCAGCACGATCTCGTTTATCAAGCGCGCTGCCTGTGGATCTCGCGGTGGCAGCCAGGGCAACTGAACGCAGGTCAGTTCTTGCTGCAGGCGTTTGGTCAGCGACATGAAATCCCATACCGCAAACACATGGGTTTCCATGAAACGTTGCAATACCGACAGTGAGTTGATTTCGGAAAAGATCGGATGAGCGCTAAGTTCTGCTTTCTTCTGGTTGAGACGGTCTTTAGTCGGTTTCATGGGCGAGCCTATAAGTGAACTGGAAATGCCATGGGGGGTTGATAAATAAGTGATAGTTGGTTTTTTAGTTTCTGTTGGCGAGCGGAGGCCTCAAGCGAATTGATATAAGTAAATTGCGATAAGTCGTTAAGTGACGGTCTGGCGCCTGTATTCAAGGCGGCGGAGAAAAAACTAATACAGTAATAAAGTGCCGGGCAAGTTATTTTTTAACTATTTGAAAGTTTAACTTTCTTGCGCGTGACACGTTCCAATAAAACTTTTAGTTTGAGTTTTATTTGGATGTAGTTGCTCCTTCCGGCTTATGTAACCCAGAATTAAAATGAAGAGTGAATGCCTCACTCGAAGCAACTTTCTAACTGAATCGTTGAAGTGATTTGAGGGGACGGAAGTTGACTGGGATCAACGCCGGTTCTTCCTTTCCCGTGGCAAGACTCCTTCCGTAGGTTCTTGGTGCGGGGACTGCTCCGCTCGCGCGATGCGTCGCCCGTTCATTATTCGTTGACTTGCCAAGAGTGAGCGTAATTCAAGGCAGCCGCTATCACCGACGTATCATCTGATCGGGGCAAATATTGATCTTCAGAGGGGTAAATCGAGGGCAGGGCGTTGGAGAGGGGCGCAGCGCAGTCGCGACAAGCGAAAACGAGCAGTTCGATCTGCTCGCTCAGGCTTGCCTTCGTTTTTTACCGGGAGGTTTTTTTGTTCAGCGCTTCGGGGCTGTTGAGGTACCGTGTGATGACCTCGACGCCTCGGTTGAGGTGATGTTCGAGCAACTTCACCGAGCGTTCGACGTCCCGGTCTTCGACGGCTCGCAAAAGCGCCCGGTGATCTTCCTGGGACAGTTTGCCCAGGCCCATGGCTTCCAGGTTGAAGCGCAGGAAGCGTTCCTCTTCGTTCAACCCGTCTTCCACCAGCCCCAACAGCCGCCGGTTCGGCGCCTTGCAGTACAGCGACATGTGGAAGAGCCGGTTGAGACGGCCGATCTCGGTGTAGTTGTGTTCCGTTTCCATGTCGTCGATATGACGGGCAGCCTGTTCGAGGTCTTCCTTCTCAAGCAACGGAATCGACAGGCGCAGCGCTTCGGATTCCAGCAGGATCCGCAGTGCATAGGTTTCCACGGCATCGCCCTGGATCAGCGGTGCGACCACTGCTCCTTTATGGGCGACTACATTAAGCAGCGCCTGGGCTTCGAGCTGGCGCAAGGCTTCGCGCACCGGCATGCGGCTGACACCGAAAAGATCGGCCAAATCTTGCTGACGCAGGGCGGTGCCGCAGGGAATGCGGCCGTCGAGAATGGCCGAACGCAGGGTTTCTTCGATCACCGAGCGTGCCAGATGAGCCGGTATCGGCCCGTTGACCTTGATGCTGTTCAGAGGATTGGGCTTCTGTGTCACAACAACGCACCCTGTTTGACTGAAATAAATTTGGATCCAAGAGGACACTAGTGACTGCCTGACAGCTTGTCAAACGTACACAATGTCGCAGCCTGGCGTGGCCACGATGTTTTCAATGACACCTGCCATACAAAGCTTAGCGCGCCACCGGTGATCTCACCGTGCCATTGTCTTTTACCGGGCTAACCTGCACCATCAAACGCTTTCCCACCTGCCTGACCTGGATGCCTCGCATTGGCGGTACGTTTCGCGATCCCTCGGACTTTGCGCTGGCTGTGCTGCGCGCTGCTGCTGGCCGGCGTTATGCTGGGCGGGCTGCATGCCGATTGGGATTTTTCGCTGATCAGCCGTCGCGCGCAGACATTGTACGGGCCGTTGGGCGAAGGGCAGCAACGTATTGATGCCTGGCAGTACTTATTGGCGACGCAAAAGCAGGTCAACGAGCTCGAACAGCTTAAAGTGGTCAACCAATTCTTCAACAAGCAGATGCGCTATGAGGAAGACATCGACCTGTGGCACGAGGTCGATTATTGGGAAACGCCCATCGAGGCCCTGTGGAAGGGCGCCGGCGATTGCGAAGATTACGCGATCGCCAAGTATTTCAGCCTGCGCCATCTCGGCGTTTCCAGTGACAAGCTGCGCATCACGTACGTCAAGGCGTTGCGCCTGAATCGGGCGCACATGGTGTTGACCTACTACTCAAGCGCCGAAGCCATGCCGCTGGTACTCGACAGCTTGATCGACGCGATCAAACCGGCCAGCCAACGAACCGATTTGCTGCCGGTCTACTCTTTTAATGCCGAAGGGTTGTGGTTGCCGGGCGCCAAGGGCAACAAGAAAGTCGGTGACACCAAACGCCTGTCTCGTTGGCAGGATGTGCTGAAAAAAATGCAGGCCGAAGGTTTCCCGGTCGAGACGACTAACTAGGAGCACACGCTCAGATGTCTTTGTTCAAACAGCTGTTGATCGCTATCTGTCTGTTTCTGGTGATCGCCTTCACCGGAAGCTTCGTGGTCAGCCTGGAAAGCTCGCGCACCCAGTACGTCAACCAGTTGCGCTCCCACGCCCAGGACGCCGCGACGGCATTGGCACTGTCCCTGACACCGAACATCGACGACCCGGCGATGGTCGAGTTGCTGGTCAGTTCGATCTTCGATAGCGGTTATTACGCGAGCATCCGCGTGGTCGATCTCAAGACGGATCAGACCATCGTCGAGCGCAGCGGCATTCCAGCGGTGAACAATGTGCCGGACTGGTTCGTCAAAATGATCGGGCTGGAAGCGGCCGGTGGTGATGCCCTTGTCAGTCGTGGCTGGGAGCAGGCGGCGCGGGTTGAGGTGGTCAGCCATCCGATGTTCGCGTTGGCCAAACTCTGGCAGAGCGCGCTCGGCAGTCTTGGATGGTTGCTGATCTGCGGTGCGGTGAGTGCGGTGCTGGGCGCGCTGTTGTTGCGCCGGCAACTGAAGCCGCTGGATTACATGGTCAAGCAATCCCACGCCATCGCTCGCCGCGAATTCCTCAGCCTGCCGGAACTGCCGCGTACACCCGAACTGCGCCGCGTGGTGCAGGCCATGAATCAGATGGTCGAGAAGCTCAAGGCGTTGTTTCAGGAGCAGGCCATGCGGAGTGAAAAACTGCGCGTCGAATCCTATCAGGACAACCTGACAGGCCTGGCTAACCGTCGCTATTTCGAAATGCAGTTGAACGCCCGGGTGAGCAATCCGGAGCAGGCGAGTTCCGGTTATCTGCTGTTGTTGCGGGTCAAGGACCTGGCCGGATTGAACCAGCGGTTGGGCGGTCAACGCACCGACCAGTTGTTGATTGCGGTGGGTGAGCAACTGTCCCGCGAGTGTGCCAAGTACCCGGAAACCCTGAACCTCGTGACGCGGATTCGCGGCGGCGAGTTCGCCGTGCTGGCGCCGGGGCTGGTGCGCGAAGAAGCGCTGCAACTGGCGCAGAACCTCGACAGTGCCTTGGCGAGTCTGCATGCGACGGGCGCGACTGACGTAGCCTCAGTGGCCTCTATCGGGCTGGCACCGTTTGTTCATGGCGACTCACCTCAAGCGGTGTTGGGGTTGGGCGATCAGGCGTTGGCTCAGGCTGAAGGGCAGGGCGAACAGAGCTGGGCGTGCCTCGATCACAGCGCCTCGGCCAGCGTCGGGGATGACCATCACGCCTGGCACAACTTGCTGGATCAGGCGTTGGATCAGCAGCGTTTCGAACTGTATTTCCAGTCGGTGGTAGCCGCCCAGGACACGCAACTGGTGCTGCATTACAAGGTGCTGTCGCGTCTGATCGACGACGAGGGCCAGACCATTCCTGCCGGGCGCTTCCTGCCGTGGCTCGAGCGCTTTGGCTGGACAGCGCGGTTGGACCGGTTGATGTTGGAGCTGGTGCTTGAGCAGATGGCCGGTCATGAAGAATCGCTGGCGCTGAACCTGTCCTCAGCGACGTTGGCCGATCCGCAGGCGTTGAACAAAGTCTTCGAAATCCTGCGTCAGCATTCGAATCTCGGGGAGCGATTGACCCTGGAAATCGGCGAGGAGCAGCTGCCGGATCAAGCCATGCTGGAGGAACTGACGCGACGTCTGCACGAACTCGGGTTCTCCCTGAGCCTGCAACGCTTTGGCGGGCGCTTCAGCATGATCGGCAACCTGGCGCGGCTTGGATTGGCGTACCTGAAGATCGACGGCAGTTACATCCGGGCGATTGATCAGGAGAGTGACAAGCGATTGTTCATCGAGGCGATTCAGCGGGCGGCGCACAGCATTGATCTGCCGTTGATTGCCGAGCGGGTCGAGACGGAAGGGGAGTTGATGGTGATTCGTGAGATGGGGCTTTATGGGGTTCAGGGGCAGTTGTTTGGTGAGCCGAAGCCTTGGCAGTAAGGCTTTATAGCTGAGTCGTCAGTCAGTCCGCCTTCGCGGGCAAGCCCGCTCCCACAAGGGCAATGCGTAAACCTGTGGGAGCGGGCTTGCCCGCGAAGGCGTCAGTACCGACAACATCGAAGGTTGGGGCCTTAGATCAACCCCGTCTCATCATCATCGATCAATTGGCTCAACCCACCCAACGCCTCACGGGCCTGGTTCCGGTCCATCAGCTTGGCCTGGGCGGCGGCCGGCAGGTCGGTGACGCGGATCACGCCTTTGCTGGTCAACACCTGGATCAAGTCGTCGAGTACCCGGATCATTTCCAGGTCGCTCTGCTTGAGCTGTTTGAGGCTGGTTTCCATCACTTCGTTGGCATACCAGGACTGGATTTCATGGTGGTCGGCCGCCAGCGTTTCCGTGGCCTCGGCGTAGGCCGCGGCTTCCACGCGCACTAACTGGCCTTGCGCATCGCGTTGCACGTAGAACATTGAGCATCCCTCGAAAATGGACCAGCGTCATGCTGTCAGCAGCATAGGTCAACTGGGCGCGAGTATGCGGTGCGGCGACGAAATCGTCACCGTGGAGAAAGGCACAAACGTGACGGCCGCCCCATAAGGGCGGCCGTTTTTCGTGGGATCAGCTGTTGTTGTGATCGATTTTGATGGTTGGGTCACTGCCGGCAATCAACGAGTTAATGTTGGCGGTGGACCAGTTGTTGCCTTCCAGTTTGATCGTCACATCCGGTGCTGCCGCTGCGGCGTCGGCGCCGTTAAACTTGCCGGCGGAGCTGACTTGCAGGGACGACACGCCGTCCACGGTGGTGATCTTCAGGAAGTTGTCGATGGTGCTGCCGGTTTCGCCTTGCAGCAGATCGCGCAAGTCGATACGGTCACCTTCACTGGCCTTGAAGTCCTTGATCACGTCGCTGCCGGTGTCGCCAGCTTTCCAGACGAAGGTGTCGGCGCCCGAACCGCCGATCAGAATATCGTTGCCCTGACCGCCCATCAGCGAGTCCTTACCCGAGCCACCGAGCAAGATGTCATTGCCCTTGCCGGCGTCGAGGAGGTCGTTGCCACCCTGGCCGAAGAGAATGTCATTGCCGGCACCGCCCAGCAGCGAGTCATTACCGTCATGCGCCCCGGACACATCGAACACGGAGTAGTGCTCGGTGATGAACTGATGCACGTTGCTGGTGGTGACTTTGCTGACATCTACGCCGGTTTGCTGGGCGACAAACGCCTGCATGGCCTGATAACCCTCGCCGGCGACGCCGTTGAAGCTCATCAGGTCGCCGAACAGGATGTCGTTGCCATCGCCGCCATTGACCGTGTCCGCGCCTGGCATCGTCGCTTCGGTGTGACCGATGATCGAGTTGGCCAGGTCTTTCGGGTCGATGTTGGTTTGCGGTGTTTTATCCGAGTCGTACGGCTTCAGATCGGCAAGGGTGACGTCCTTGTTTATGCCGATGGCTTCTACCGTCGACACCTTGCTCAGCAGCGCGAAGCTGTCGGTGGAGTTGTCGATGGCGTCCCCGCTGGTGGTGCTGCCGTTGCCATCGCGGGACGAGAACTCATACGTACCATCGCCTTGGGCGTGCAGTGTGCCGAAATCTTTATACGACCAGCTACCACCGGACTTGGTCCCGACCGTGACGTAGCCCGAAGCGGTGATATCGATCTGGTGGTTGTTGTCCGGGTACAGGCTAATCGCCTTGCCCAACTGGTAATTGCTGGTAGTAATGACGCTGTCGAGTTTGACGCTGCCATACAGATTCGGGTTGGTCGACTCAGCGCTCTGGTAGTAGGTCGGTTTGCCGTCGGTGATGAAGTACGTGAGGTTCGTCGCGCCCTTGTTGGCGACCGCATCGGCGCTCTGGAACCAGTTGGCCGTGGTTTTGAACACGTCTTCGTAGTTGGTACCGCCACCGGAAGCCATCGAATCCAGTACCGCTTTGAGCAGGATCAGGGCATTCGGATCGTTCAGGTTGACCGACACCGACTTATTGACCTGGTTATCGAAGTCCGCCAAGAAGATGTTCACCGTCCCCGAGTTGCCGCCCATGCTCTGCTTGAGGGTGTTGAATACCGAAGTCAGCGAGTCCTTGGCTGAGCTGACCGACGACGGGCTCATACTGCCCGAGCTGTCGACCATGAACGCAATGTTGTAGTTGGTGCCCGGCACCACGGTCAGCCCGCCGATGTCGGCGACCATGATGTCGTTGCCGTCAGTGCCGCTGATGGTGTCGTCAGCCGCCGTGGCGGTGGCGGCGTTGTAGACCGCCGGGTAAACCGTGACCGGGATTGTCGCGGTGCTTTGCGCCGAACCGCCGAGCGATTCGGTGGAGGTCGATGTTACGGTCAGGTTGAACTGGCCGTTGTAGTACGGCGGCGGAGTGACGGTCAGGGAGCCGAGGTTCCAGCCCGTGACGTTGGCTTCGCCGGACGTCGCGCTGGCGGTGAAAGTGTGCCCTGCACCATCGGTGAGCACCGAACCTGCCGGAATGCCGCTGATTTTCACGCTCAGGCTTTCGGAGCCGTCGATATCGGTCAGGGCCGTCTTGATGGTAGACAGGTGAACGCTGGTGCCTTCCGCGGCTTCATTGAGTTTGTAGCCTTCGTAGTAGCCTTCGCCGCTGGTGCCGTGCAAATCGGACACCGTCACGCCGGAAGCGGCAAGGTCCGCCACGCCGGTGTACAGCGGCACGCCGGCGCTGCTCAGGTCGACCGCGGCACTGCCGTTGACCGACAGGTTGACGTCATAGCTGCCTGGGCCGTTCTGGTTGTGGTGGTAAATGTCCAGCGTGTAGTAGCCGCTGGTGGTCGGGATAAACGAACCGTTCAGCTTGCCGCCCGCGCCCCACGTGATGGCCGCGACGTTCTTGCCGCCGATGGTCACCAACAGGCTGTCATCGCCGGTGCCGCTGAAGGTGTAAGTCTTGCCCGCTTCGAGGTAGATCAGGCCGGAGGTTTTCGACGCCGTGCCAGCCGCGACGCTGCCGTCGGACTGCACGTTGGCCACCGTGCCACTGGAGTTCGGTTTACCCGCGCCGTCGATGACGCTTTTCAGCGTGCCCGAAGACGCGCCGCTGCCATCGGTGCCGAGGCCCGACAGGCCGGTCCAGACTTCTTTGATCAGCCCGGTGGATTTGACGCTGTTGTCCGCAACGCTCAGGGAAGGCGCGTCGGCCACTGGCGTGATGTCGATTTTGATCGTGCCGGTGTTGCCCAGCAGCGAGCCGTCGGTTGGCTGGAATTGGATCTGTGCGTAGTCCGCCAGTTTGTTACCCAGGCCGGCGTTGTAGCCGTTGCTGCCGGACTCGTTGGCATCCGGCAGGAAGCGCAACTTGCCAGCGTCGATATCAGCCTTGGTGAACGTCTGGTTGTTCGCTACATCGGTCCAGGTCTTGCCGTCAGTGGCCAGGAACTGCAATTTGCCTTCGCCCGGCAGTTGAGTGATTTTCACCCCCAGGTTGGCGGCGGCGCTGTCGACATCACTGACGCCGAAGGTCGACCAGCCAAGGATCAGCGGGGTGTCTTCGGTCCCGGTGACGTTAACCGGTGCGGCGGTCGGTGCATCGTTCACGCCAACTACGTTGACGGTAGTGGTCGCGGTGTTGGAGTAGTTGCTGCCATCGGTCACCGTCACGGTGATGATCCGCGGCACGCTGCTCGGGTTTTCACTACTGTTGGTGAAGCTGATGTTCTTGATCTGCTGCATGTAGTCGGCAAGTGTCGCGTTGCCGGACAGGGTCAGCGTGACCGTGCCATTCGTGCTGTTGGCATTGATGGTGATGCCGTTGACGCTGTTGCCCAGGTTTAGCGCATCGCCATCCTGACGGTTGGTCAGCACAATCGTCGCGCCGGTCAGCAGAGTGCTGTCCGGGTCAGTGATTTTCAGGTCGGTGTCGCCGATCGATACGCCTTGGCCGGTGGTGCCTTCGGTGAAAGTCACGTTGTAGTTGGCACCGGCGGCACCGCTGGAGTTGTTGGCATCCAGGTCGAGCACCGGCGGCGCGTCGTTGTCGATGATCGAGGTGCTGACGCTGCCGTTGGAAGCGCTGATCGCCAGGTTCTCGAAGTTGCCACCGGTGGCCGAGTCGATCTTGACCACGAAGTTTTCAGTGCCTTCGGTGATCCTGTCGTCCAGGGTCGCGACGTTGAAGTTCGCAGTGCTACCGCCCGCCGGAATTTTCACGGTGTACACGCCGGTGAAGTCCGAACCGTCGGCGGCGGTGCCGCTGTAGACGATTTTCAGGGTGACTTCGGTCTGCGCCGGGTTTGTCAGGCTGACGGTGTAACTGGCGGTCTGGCCTTCGGTTACCGAGGTGCTGCCGGTGATGCTGACTTCGGTCTTGTCGAAGGTGTCGGTGACGTTGGTCACCGCTGGAGCCGTGCTTGGCACCAGGTTCTCAAAGTTGCCGCCGGTGGCAGTGGAAATGGTTGCTTCGACTTTACCTGCGTCTTTGTAGACGTTATCGGCAGGTGCCTTGACGGTGACGGAACCGCTGGTAGCGTTGGCGGCGATGGTGATCACCTCGCCGTTGCTCAACGTCACGGTCACCGGAGTGCCGGCAGCGTTGGTCAGGGTGGCGGTGTAAACGATCGAACCACCTTCGGCGACCGAGTTGGTTGCACTCAGCGACAGATTGGTAGTGTCGACGGTGTCGGTCACGGTAGTGCTGACCGGGGCTTTGTCGGCTACGAGGTTTTCGTAGTTGCCGCCGCTGACGTTGGTGATCGAGTTGGTCAGCGGAGTGTGACCATTGAGTACATCGTTCGGTGCGATGGTGGTGACGGTGCCGGTGGTTTTACCGATATCAATGGTGATGTTTTGACCATTGGCCAAAGTCACGGTGACCGGCGAGCCAGTCACTGGCTGGCCGACCGTCGCGGTGTAGGTGACGGTGCCACCTTCAGTTGCGGTGCCGGTGGCCGTGAGTTTGACGGTCGAAGTGTCGATGGTGTCAGTGACGTTGGTGACCGCAGGCGTGCTGCTGGTGACCAGGTTCTCGAAGGTACCGCCGGTGGCTTTGGTGATCGTCGCCTGCACGGTGCCGGCGTCTTTGTAGACGTCATCGGCAGGTGCCTTGACGGTGACGGAACCGCTGGTAGCGTTGGCGGCGATGGTGATCACCTCGCCGTTCGAAAGAGTCACGGTCACTGGCGTGCCGGCAGCGTGGGTCAGGTTCGCGGTGTAAACAATCGAACCACCTTCAGCAACCGATTCAGTCGCACTGAGGCTGATAGTCGTGGTGTCAGCCGTGTCCGTAACCGAAGTATTCGCAGGCTTACCGTCGACTTCCAGCTTCTCGTAGTTGCCGCCCTTGGCGTCGTTGATTTTGACGCTCAAGGAACCGCCCCCAGCCAAGGCATCGTTCGGCGCAACAAAGTTCACGCTGCCGGAGCTCGCGCCGACCGGAATGGTGATGGTCTGGCCGTTGGACAAGGTCACCACAACCGGTGAGTCAGTCACTGGCGCGGTGACGGACGCGGTGTAAACCACGGTGCCGCCTTCGGCCACAGTGCCGTCGGCGGTCAGACTGACTGTCGAGGTATTGATCGTGTCAGTCACTTCCGTGACGGCCGCTGCTGGGTTGGTGACCAGGCTTTCGAAGTTGCCGCCGCTGGCGTCCGTGATGGTCGCTTCGACTTTGCCGGCGTCTTTGTAGACGTCATCGGCAGGTGCCTTGACGGTGACGGAACCGCTGGTAGCGTTGGCGGCGATAGTGATCACCTCGCCGTTGCTCAACGTCACGGTGACCGGAGTACCGGCAGCGTTGGTCAGGGTGGCTGTGTAAACGATCGAACCACCTTCAGCAACCGACTCAGTGGCGCTGAGGCTAACAGTCGTGGTGTCGGTGGTGTCAATCACAGTAGTGCTGACCGGTGTTTTGTCGGCGACCAGGTTTTCGTAGTTGCCGCCACTGACGTTGGTGATCGAGTTGGTCAGCGGAGTGTGACCGGTCAAGGCGTCGTTAGGTGCGATGGCCGTTACGGTGCCCGTGGTTTTGCCGACTTCGATGGTGATCGTTTGGCCGTTGACCAGAGACACAGTCACTGGCGAACCGGTTACCGGCGTGCCGACGGTCGCGGTGTAGGTGACGTTGCCGCCTTCAACGGCCGACTCGGTGGCTTTCAAGGTCACGGTCGACGTGTCGATGGTGTCAGTGACCTCGGTCACTGCCGGAGCCGTACTCGGTACCAGGTTCTCGAAGTTGCCACCGGTCGCCGTAGTGATCGTGGCGCTGACCTTGCCGGCGTCGATGTAGGCATCGTCCTTCGGCGCATCGACGGTCGCGGTGCCGGTGGTTTTGCCGGCGTCGATGGTAATTACCGCGCCGTTGCTCAAGGTGACGGTCACAGGCGTGCCGGCAGCGTGAGTCAAGTTCACGGTGTAAACAATCGAACCGCCTTCAGCGACTGACTCAGTCGCGCTGAGGCTAACAGTCGTGGTGTCGGACGTGTCCGTAACCGAGGTATTCGCCGACTTGCCGTCGACTTCCAGTTTTTCGAAGTTGCCACCTTTCGCATCATTAATCTTGACGCTCAGTGAACCACCGCCAGCCAAGGCGTCGTTTGGCGCAACAAAGTTCACGCTGCCGGAGCTCGCGCCAACCGGAATGGTGATGGTCTGGCCGTTGGACAAGGTCACAACGACCGGCGAGCCGGTCACTGGCGCGGTGACGGATGCGGTGTAAACCACGGTGCCGCCCTCGGCCACAGTGCCGTTGGCCGTCAGGCTGACTGTCGACGTATTGATCGTGTCAGTCACATCGGTCACTGCCGGGACAGTGCTCGGGACCAGGTTTTCGAAGTTGCCGCCGCTGGCGTCCTTGATGGTCGCTTCGACTTTGCCGGCGTCTTTGTAGACGTCGTCTTTCGGTGCGGCCACGCTGACATGGCCGGACACTGCATCCTTGAGGATGGTGATGGTCGCGCCGTTGCTCAGCTTCACGGTCATGTCGCTGCCGGCGGCATGGGACAGCGTCGCGGTGTAGACGATCTGCCCACCTTCCTGAACCGAGCCGGTAGCGCTCAAGGTCAGGCTGGTGGTGTCGGCGGTATCGGTGACTTTGGTGACGACGGCCGAGCGATCGGTGTCCAGTTTTTCGAAGTTGCCGCCGGTGGTTTCCTTGATCGCGGTACTGACGTCCGCTGCGCCGGTATAGACGTTATTCGGCACGGTGTACGGTGCCGAACCGCTGGACTCGCCAGCCTTGATGTTGATCACCAGGCCGTTGTTCAGGGTTACGGTCATCGCCGTGTCGGCTGGGTGGTTCAGGGTCGCGGTGTAGGTAATCTGACCACCTTCGCCGACGGTGCTCACGTCTGCACTGAGCTTCAGCGTGGTGGTGTCGACGGTGTCTTTGACGGTGGTGGTGTGAGTGGTTTTGCTGACGTCGAGCTTTTCGAAGTTGCCGCCGCTGGTGCTGTCGATGCCGACGGTGATTTTGCTACCGTCCTTGTAGACGTCATCGGCCGGTGCAGGAACGGTAATGGAGCCCGACTTGTCGCCGGCCTTGATCACGATGCTTTCGCCGTTGCTCAACTTGACTGTCATGTCGGTGCCGGCCGAATTCGTCAGGTTGGCGGTGTAGGTGATGTTGCCGCCTTCAAGCACCTGACCGCTGGCGGTCATGGTCACTTTGGTGGTGTCTAGGGTGTCGCTGATGGCGGTGGAGGTCGGGGTCTTGTCGGCGACCAGGTTTTCGTAGTTGCCGCCGGTCACACCCTTGATGGCGTTGGTCAGCGGTTCGTGGCCAACCAATGCGTCATTCGGGGCTTTAACGGTGATCGAGGCCGTGCTTTCACCGACCGGGATGGTGATTTTTTCACCGTTGGCCAGGGTGACGACCACGTCCTTGCCGGTGACCGTCGAGGTCACAGAAGCGGTGTACACCACGTTGCCGCCTTCGGCAGTGGCGGGCGTTGCGGTCAGGCTGACCGTCGACGTATTGATCGTGTCAGTCACTGCGGTGACTGCCGCTGCCGGGCTGGTCACCAGGTTTTCGAAGTTACCGCCGCTGGCATCCTTGATGGTGGCTTCGACTTTGCCCGCGTCTTTGTAGACGTCGTCTTTCGGTGCGTCGACGGTCACAAACCCAGAGGTTTTGCCCGCTTCGATGGTGATGACGGCGCCATTGCTCAGCGTCACAGTGACCGGAGTGCCGGCTGCGTTGGTCAGTGTCGCGGTGTAGGTGATGTGGCCGCCTTCCGCCACGGAACCTGTGCCGGTCAGGCTAACGGTGGTGGTGTCTGCGGTGTCAGTTATTGAGGTGTTCGCCGACTTGCCATCGACGTCCAGCTTCTCGTAATTGCCACCCTTGGCGTCGTTGATTTTGACGCTCAGGGAACCGCCGCCAGCCAAGGCGTCGTTCGGCGCAATGAAGTTCACGCTGGCGCTGCTGGCGCCGATCGGAATGGTGATGGTCTGGCCGTTGGACAAGGTCACGACGACGGGCGAACCGGTCACTGGGGCGGTGACGGACGCGGTGTAAACCACGGTGCCGCCTTCGGCCACAGTGCCGTTGGCCGTCAGACTGACTGTCGACGTATTGATCGTGTCAGTCACCTCCGTGACCGCCGCTGCCGGGCTGGTGACCAGGTTCTCAAAGTTGCCGCCGCTGGCGCTCTTGATGGTCGCTTCGACTTTGCCGGCATCTTTGTAGACGTCATCGGCAGGTGCCTTGACGGTCACGGAGCCGACAGTCGCGCCCGCCGCAATGGTGATCACTACGCCGTTCGACAGGTTCACGGTGACCGGTGTGCCGGCAGCGTGAGTCAGCGTCGCGGAGTAGACAATCGAACCGCCTTCAGCCACGGAACCGGTAGCGGTCAAGCTAACAGTAGTGGTGTCTTTAACGTCGGTCACCGATGTGACTGCCGGGGTTTGATTCGCCACCAGGTTTTCGTAGTTGCCACCGGTGGTGAAGTCGATTTTTACGCTCAGCGAACCGCCGCCAGCCAGTGCATCGTTCGGCGCGGTGAAGTTCACGCTGGCGCTGCTCGATCCGACCGGAATGGTGACCGTCTGGCCGTTGGACAAGGTCACCACAACCGGCGAGCCGGTCACTGGCGCATTGACCGAAGCGGTGTAAACCACGGTGCCGCCCTCGGCCACCGTGCCGTTGGCCGTCAGACTCACCGTCGAGGTGTTGATGGTGTCAGTCACTTCCGTGATCGCAGCTGCCGGGTTGGTGACCAGGTTTTCGAAGTTACCGCCGGTGGTCTTGGTGATGCTGGCTTCAACTTTGCCAGCGTCTTTGTAGACGTCATCCTTGGGTGCGGCGAAGTTCACCGAACCGGTGGTGGCGCCCTTGGCAATGTGGATCACCGCACCGTTGTTCAACGTCACGGTCATCGCTGTGCCGGCGGCATTGGTCAGGGTCGCGGTGTAGACGATCGAACCACCCTCGGCGACCGAGCCCGTGGCGCTCAGGCTCAGGCCGGTTGTGTCGGCAGAATCGGTGACTGGGGTGACCGCCGGCGCATGATCGACGACGACTTTTTCGAAGTTGCCGCCGCTCTGGCTGGCGATCGTAGCCTGAACTTTGCCACCGTCGATGTACGGGCTGTTCGCCGGTGCGGCGAAGTTGACCGAACCGGTGGTGGCGCCGGCGGCGATGTTGATCACTGCGCCATTGCTCAACTTCACGGTCATGGCCGTGTCTGTCGGGTTGTTCAGGGTGGCGGTGTAGGTGATCTGGCCGCCTTCGCTGACGGTATGGCTGGCCGACAGGGACAGGGACGTGGTGTCGACTGTGTCTTTGACGGTGGTGCTGACCGGTGTCGTGCTGACGTTCAGTTTTTCAAAGTTGCCGCCGCTGGCATCAGTCATCGTCACGGTGAGCTTGCCGGCGTCTTTATAGACGTCATCGCTTGGCGCCGCGATGGTGACCGAGCCGCTGGTTTTGCCGGCTCCGATGGTGAGGGTCTCGCCGTTGCTCAGCTTGACGGTCACTGGCGTTTGCGCGGCGTTGGTGAGGGTCGCGGTGTAGGTGATGTGCGAGCCTTCGAGTACCGACTTTTCAGCGCTGAGCGTCAGGTGCGTCGTGTTGATTGTGTCGGCGACGCTGGTCACGGCCGGGGTCGGGCTGGTGACCAGGTTTTCAAAGTTGCCGCCAGCGGCGTCCTTGATGGTGACTTCCAGTTTGCCGGCGTCCTTGTAGACGTCGTCTTTCGGCGCGTCGACTTTCACGGTGCCGGTGGTTTTACCGGCATCGATGGTGATGGTCGCGCCGTTGCTCAACGTCACGGTCACTGGGGTGCCGGCCGCATGGGTCAGGGTGGCGGTGTAGGTGATCTGGCCACCTTCTTTGACGTTGCCAGTGGCGCTCAGCGACAGGGTGGTGGTGTCGACGGTATCGGTCACGCTGGTGCTGACCGGGGTTTTATCGGCGACCAGGTTTTCGTAGTTGCCGCCGCTGACTTTGGCGATCGAGTTGGTCAACGGCGCGTGGCCGCTGAGAACATCGTTGGAGACCACGGCATTGACCGTGCCGCTGCTTTTGCCAATGCCAATGGTGATGGTCTGACCGTTGGCCAGCGTCACGATGACAGGCGAACCGGTGACCGGTGCGGCGACAGAGGCGGTGTAAACCAAGGTGCCGCCTTCGACCACGCTGCTGGTGGCGGTCAGGGTGACCGCCGAGGTGTCGAGGGTGTCGGTGACGGTGGTGACGGCCGCAGCCGGGTCTTTGACCAGGTTTTCAAAGTTGCCGCCGGTGGCGTCCTTGATGGTGACTTCGACTTTGCCGGCATCTTTATAGACGTCGTCTTTCGGCGCCTCGACGGAGACGGAGCCGCTGGTAGCGTTGGCGGCGATGGTAATCACTGCGCCGTTGCTCAATGTTACGGTCACTGGCGTGCCGGCAGCGTGGGTCAGGTTCGCGGTGTAAACAATCGAACCACCTTCGGCGACCGACTCTGTCGCGCTGAGGCTGATCGTCGTGGTGTCAGCCTTATCAGAAACCGAGGTATCCGCCGACTTGCCGTCGACTTCCAGCTTCTCGTAATTGCCGCCCTTGGCGTCGTCGATTTTGACGCTCAGAGAGCCGCCGCCGGCGAGGGCATCGTTCGGCGCGGTGAAGTTCACACTGGCGCTGCTGGCGCCGACCGGAATGGAGATGGTTTGGCCGTTGGACAAGGTCACGACGACCGGCGAACCGCTCACTGGTGCGGTGACGGACGCGGTGTAAACCACGGTGCCGCCTTCGGCCACAGTGCCGTTGGCCGTCAGACTGACTGTCGACGTATTGATGGTGTCAGTCACGTCGGTCAATGCCGGGGCAGTGCTGGTGACCAGGTTCTCGAAGTTGCCGCCGCTGGCGTCCTTGATGGTCGCTTCGACTTTGCCCGCGTCTTTGTAGACGTCGTCTTTCGGCGCCGCGACGGTGACGGAACCGCTGGTAGCGTTGGCAGCAATGGTGATGACCGCACCGTTCGAAAGTGTCACGGTGACTGGCGTGCCGGCCGGGTTGGTCAGGGTCGCGGTGTATACAATCTGACCGCCCTCGGCCACTTCGGCGGACGCCGACAGGCTCAGGCCGGTCTCATCCTTGGAGTCGGTAATGGTGGTCAGCGCCGGTTCGGTGCTCGGGGTCAACTGCTCGAAATTACCGCCGGTGGTTCCGGTGATGGTGGTGCTGACGGTGCTGCCATTGTTGTAGGCGTCATTGGCTGCGGTGTCGACGGTCACACTGCCGGTGGTCTTGCCCGCTTCGATGGTGATGACCGAGCCATTGCTCAAGGTCACAGTCATCGGCGTGCCGGCCGGGTTGGCCAGTGTCGCGGTGTAGGTGATCTGGCCGCCTTCGACGACGGTGCCAGTGGCGGTGAGGCTCAGGCCGGTGTTGTCTTTCGAATCGGTGATCGTGGTCAGCGCCGGCTCGGTGCTCGGGGTCAGCTGTTCGAAATTGCCGCCGGTGGTTCCGGTGATGGTGGTGCTGACGGTGCTGCCATTGTTGTAGACGTCATTGGCTGCGGTGTCGACGGTCACACTGCCGGTGGTCTTGCCCGCTTCGATGGTGATGACCGAGCCATTGCTCAAGGTCACAGTCATCGGCGTGCCGGCCGGGTTAGTCAGTGTCGCGGTGTAGGTGATCTGGCCGCCTTCGACGACGGTGCCAGTGGCGGTGAGGCTTAGATCGGTGTTGTCGGCCGAGTCGGTAATGGTGGTGACCGCCGGCGTGGTGCTCGGCACCAGATTCTCGAAATTGCCGCCGGTGGCGCCAGTGATCGTGGTGCTAACGGTGCTGCCGTTCTGATAAACGTCATTGGCCGGGGTGTCGACGTTCACGGTGCCGGTGGTTTTACCGGCTTCGATGGTGATGGTCGAGCCGTTGGACAGGGTGACAGTGACCGGCGTTTGAGCCGGGTTGGTCAGGGTGGCGGTGTAAGTGATCTGGCCGCCTTCGGTGACCGTCGAACCCGCCGTCAGCGTGACGGTGGTGGTGTCCGGCGAGTCGGTAATGGTGGTTACGGCCGAGGCCGGGTTTGGCGCCAGGTTTTCAAAGTTGCCGCCGGTGGCACCGGTAATGGTGGTGGTGACCGTGCTGCCGTTGTTATAGACATCGTTGGCCGGTGTCGGCACGTTCACGCTGCCGGTCGTGTTACCGGCGTCAATGGTGATAATCGAGCCGTTGGACAGCGTGATGGTGACCGGGGTCTGGGCCGGGTTGGTCAAGGTCGCGGTGTAAGTGATCTGGCCGCCTTCGGTAACGTTGGCGCCGGCGGTCAAGGTGACTGTGGTGGTATCAACGGTGTCAGTGACCTGGGTCACGGCCGGGGTCGTCGGCGGGGTGACGATGATGCCGCTGCCACCCGTGGTGCCGGTGACGGTCACGTCGATCTGGGTCGGGTCGTTATAGGCAGTGTCGTTCGGCGCGAGTGGGACGTTGACGGTACCGGTCAATTGGCCAGCCTGAATCACGATCACCGAGCCGTTGGATAACGTGATAATCAGGTCCGTCAGCGGGGCCTGGCTCAGCGTCGCGGTGTAAACCAGCACGCCACCGGCCTCGGTGATGGTCGGCGTGGCGCTCAAGGTCAGGGTCGACTCGCGCTGCACGTTGGCGCTGGTATCCGCAGTCTGGCCGCCGATGGTGTTCTGTGCAGCCAAAGCGGCAGTGCCGATGCCCGCAGTCGGGAAACCAATGGTCGGATCAACCCGGCCAGCGGTTGCATCCAGCATCACGAAGCTGTGGCCGCCACCTGCCGCGCCGCCCGTGCCGGCAGCCGTTGGGCCGGCCGCGGTGGCTTCAAGATCGGTGGTCGGGTCGGCACCTGCGACGATGGCTTGCTGGAGCTCTTCAACCGATGGCGCGGCTTGTGCAGTGGCTTGTGCAAGGTCGGTGCTGGAATCCGGGTCGCTGCCGCTCCATTGAGTGTCGCGGCCCAGGTCCAGGGTCCGGCCGTCAGCCAGTTCGAGCGTAACGGCGCCAGCCGCACCGGTGTCTACCTGATCGCCGACAAACAACCGATCGCCTTCAACGAGTACGCGCCGCACGCCCTCTGGGGACACAGCGAAAACCTGACCGACAATGCTTTTGACGATGGCCACAACACTGCTCATTGAAGACTCTCCGGGTGTCACATTCAGTAGACGTCCATGGACCTGAAAGCGATTGATCGCGATCAGTCTGGATGTTCTTTCAAGATATTAGAGGCACAACTTTGACGCGGTTATTCGTCAACAAATTGGCTATATCTTTTCGTTATAAACTTTATGCCAAACTATTGACCTTGTGCCTGCCATCCTAAACACTCGCCCCCGTAATGTCACATTGATATTTCGGCGCCGACCCGCTCCGCAGAGTGTGAACCAGTTCCAAAATTCAACTTTCCGACACACGGTCATTCCGATTGTCATCATCCGATGCAGCGGCACGTTCTGCAGTGATTCAAGACAAGCAATTCCGGGAAATTCGAAAAATGCGTTTGCACCTGTTCAAGGCTTTACCTTTCGTCCTTGCCGCCAGTTTTGTTCAGGCGCAGACCCTTCCGGAGGCCATGCAACAGGCACTGGATGTCCATCCGGAAATCCAGGCAGGCGTTAACAGTCGATTGGCCGCGGATTATCAGTTGAAGGCTGCAAAAGGTGGATACCTCCCACGGGTCGATCTGCTGGGTGGTTATGGTCGCGAAGGCACTGACAACGTCACCACACGTGCTGCCGGCAACAACAATCACTGGGAAAACCTGAATCGCAGCGAGTCGAGTGTGCGGTTGTCGCAGATGGTGTTTGACGGTTTTGCGACGTCGAGTGAAGTGGGGCGTCAACAAGCCACCGTTAACTCCCGCGCTTATTCTTTGCTGGGCACGTCCGAACGCACCGCGCTCACCGTCGCTCAGGTGTATCTCGATGTACTGACCCGCCGTGAGTTCGTGCGCCTGGCGACCGACAACCTGAAGAGCCACGAACGGATTTTCGACCAGATCAAACTGCGCACCCAGCGCGGCGTGGGCAGCGGTGCCGACCTCGATCAGGCCGAAGCGCGTATGGCCCAGGCCCGCAACAACCTGATCACCGAGCAGACCAACCTGGCTGACGCCGAGACCAACTTCCTCAGCGCCGTCGGCCAGATGCCCGATCAGCTGGAGCGTCCTGCCGATTTCATGGCGCTGTTGCCGGCCAACCTCAATGAAGCCCGGGCGCAGATGCTGGAAAACAGCCCGATCCTGCGTTCCGCCGAGTCTGACATTGCCGCTGCAGAGAAACAGTACGACGCCGCCAAGTCGAGCTTCTACCCACGCTTCGATGCCGAATTGGGTCGCACTGCCGACAATGATCTCGACGGTCAGAACGGTCACAGCAATGACTGGCAGGCCATGCTGCGCATGCGCTTCAATCTGTATGCCGGCGGCAGCAACAAGGCTGATCTGGAAGCCAAGTCCTACCTGTCCAACCAGGCACTGGATATTCGCAACAACGCCTTGCGTGAGTTGAACCAAGATCTGGGTCTGGCCTGGAACGCCTTGAACAACGCCAATGCGCAAGTGCCGATCGCCCAGCAATATGTCGATCACAGCACCCGCGTGCGCACGGCCTATCAGAAGCAGTTCGGTCTCGGCGAGCGCACCTTGCTCGACCTGCTCGACAGCGAAAATGAGCTGTTCTCGGCTTCTCGTCGCCTGGCGGAGATCAAAAACATTCAGTTATTTACTCAGTACCGAATCAAGGCGACCATGGGCGAGTTGCTCAAGAGCCAGGGAGTGGTCGCACCATTGGCATCCGTTGTGCAGAACGACGTGAAGCCCAAGGTTCAACTGCCCGGTATGAATTGAGCAGAACCTTCATTGTTCAATTGTTAGCCAAGAGTGCCGAGCGTGGAATCAGAAGTCAGTCGAGTTCAACTCATTCATGATCCACGCGCGCTGCACGACGATCCGTTACTGGACGGCTTGCTGGCTCTGTGCACCCTGCATCAGAAACCGGCCAGCGCCGCGATGTTGACCACCGGCCTGCCGTTGCCCAAGCAGCGTCTGAGTGTTGAACTGTTACCTCGCGCGGCAGCTCGTGCCGGCCTGCAAGGGCGGGTGCTGGTACGCAAACTGGAGCAGATCCCGGCGATTGCCATGCCGGCGCTGTTGCTGCTCAAGGATGGTCGCAGTGCCGTCCTGCTCGGTTGGCTAGGTGACGATCAGGCGCGGCTGCTGCTCAGCGAAAGCGATGGCGGCGAAAGCGTTGTCAGCCGCGAACTGCTGGCCGATGACTACATCGGCAAAGTGTTCTTCGCTCAACCCCAGCACAAATTCGACGTCAATCACGGCACGCTGATCCCGCGCGCGCGCTCGTGGTTTCGCGACACCCTCAAGCGTTCGCGCTGGCTGTACGCCGACGCCATCGCCGCCAGTTTCCTGATCAACATCATTGCCATGGCCGCGCCGCTGTTCGTGATGAACGTTTACGACCGCGTCGTGCCGAACCAGGCCGAATCGACCCTGTGGGTGTTGGCCATCGGTATCACCGGGGCTTACCTGTTCGACCTGATCCTCAAGAGCCTGCGCAGCCTCTGTCTGGACCTGGCCGGGAAGAAAACCGACCTCATCATTTCGGCCACGTTGTTCGAGCGCATCGTCGGTATGGCCATGAAGTACCGCCCGGCGCGGGTCGGCAGCTTTGCCCAGAACATCCATGAGTTTCAGAGCCTGCGGGACTTTCTCGCCTCACTGACCCTCACCAGCCTGATCGACCTGCCGTTTACGTTGCTGATCTTCATGGTCATTGCGATTCTCGGCGGCCATCTGGTGTGGATTCCAGTGTTGGCGTTCCCGATTGCCTTGCTGATCGGCTATGCACTGCAGAAACCGCTGGTGGCGACCATGGAACGGACCATGGCCCTGGGCGCCGAGCGACAGTCGAGCCTGATCGAAACCCTCGCCGGCCTCGATGCGGTTAAGGTCAACAACGCCGAAAGCGAACGTCAATATCAGTGGGAGCAGACCATCGGCACCCTCAGCCGCCTCGAGTTGCGGGTGAAAATGCTCTCCGGCCTGGCGATGAACATCACCTTGCTGATCCAGCAACTGGCCGGGGTGATCATGATCGTCTTCGGCGTGTACCAGATCATCGACGGTCACCTGAGCATGGGCGGTTTGATTGCTTGCTACATGCTCAGCGGCCGCGCGCTCAGCCCGCTGGCTTCGCTGTCTGGCCTGCTGACCCGTTACCAGCAAGCGCGGGTGACCATGACGTCGGTCGATCAGATGATGGAGCTGCCGCAAGAGCGCAACTTCGAGGAACGTCCACTGAGTCGAAAGGTCCTGCAAGGCGCCATCGAGTGCCGGCAGATGAACTTCACTTACCCGAACCAACAAAACGCAGCGCTGAAGAACATCAACCTGATCATCAAGCCCGGCGAGAAGATCGGCATTATCGGTCGCAGCGGCTCGGGTAAAAGCTCCTTGGCCAAACTGCTCGTAGGTCTTTACCAGCCGGACGACGGCGCGCTGTTGGTGGATGGCGTCGATATCCGCCAGATCGACGTCAGCGAATTGCGCCACAACATCGGTTACGTGGCCCAGGACATCCAGCTGCTGGCCGGCACCCTGCGCGACAACCTCGTGTCGGGCGCGCGCTACGTAGAAGACGAAATGGTGCTGCAAGCTGCCGAGTTGGCCGGCGTCCACGAATTCGCCCGTCTGCACCCGCAAGGTTATGAACTGCAAGTCGGCGAGCGAGGGCAGAACCTGTCTGGCGGTCAGCGCCAGAACGTTGCCCTGGCCCGTGCGTTGCTGCTCAACCCGCCGATCCTGCTGCTCGACGAGCCGACCAGCGCCATGGACAACACCGGTGAAGAAAGGCTCAAGCAACGCCTCGCGGCGGTGGTTGAAAACAAGACCGTGGTGCTGGTGACGCACCGGGCTTCGCTGTTGTCGCTGGTGGATCGCCTGATCGTCATCGACCGCGGGCAGATTCTCGCCGACGGCCCGAAAGCCGCAGTAATGGAAGCGTTGAAAAAGGGGCAGATCAGTGTTGCTTAAGTCGGGTTTCAAGAATTCGATCGGCCGTTACTTCAAAGGCACCGAGTCGCTGCATGGCCAGCCACTTCCCGAAGTCAACAAAGCGCTGATCGAAGACGCCCCTCGTGTGGTGCGGCTGACCATCTGGGCGATCATCGGCTTCTTTGTGTTCCTTTTGCTCTGGGCCAACTTCGCGGTAGTCGACGAAGTCACCAAGGGTGACGGCAAGGCCATTCCCTCGTCCAAGATCCAGAAAATCCAGAACCTTGAGGGCGGTATCGTCTCCGAGTTGTTCGTGACCGAGGGGCAGATCGTCGAGGCTGGCGCGCCGCTGATTCGCCTGGACGATACGCGGTTCGCCTCCAACGTCGGCGAAACCGAAGCCGATCGGCTGTCCATGCTGCTGCGAGTAGAGCGCTTGAGTGCGGAAGTCGATGACCGTCCGCTGAACTTCCCCGCTGACGTGCTGAAAGCCGTACCCGGCCAGGCGGCCAGCGAGGAGTCGCTGTACATCAGTCGCCGTCAGCAGCTGTACGATGAAATTGGTGGTTTGGAGGAGCAGTTGATCCAGCGTCAGCAGGAGCTGCGCGAGTTCACCTCCAAACAGTCGCAATACCGTAACGCTCTCGCGTTGCAGCGTCAGGAAATCAACATGTCCGAGCCGTTGGTGGCCCAGGGCGCCGTGTCGCCGGTTGAAGTGCTGCGACTCAAGCGCGGCGAGGTTGAAACCCGCGGGCAACTGGACGCGACCACCCTGGCCATTCCTCGCGCCCAATCGGCGATCAAGGAAGTGCAGCGCAAGATCGACGAGACTCGTGGCAAATTCCGCAGCGAAGCACTGACTCAACTCAACGAAGCACGCACTGATCTGAACAAGGCCCAGGCCACCGGAAAGGCGCTGGAAGACCGGGTCAGCCGGACGCTGGTGACATCGCCGGTGCGCGGTATCGTCAACAAATTGCTGGTGAATACCATCGGCGGCGTGATCCAGCCGGGCAGCGACCTGGTGGAAATCGTGCCGCTGGACGACACCTTGCTGGTTGAGGCGAAAGTTCGCCCGCAAGACATTGCCTTCCTGCATCCGGGGCAAGAGGCGACGGTGAAGTTCACCGCGTATGACTACACCATTTATGGTGGGCTCAAAGCCAAGCTTGAGCAGATCGGTGCCGACACCCTCACCGACGAGGACAAAAAAACCACCTACTACATCATCAAACTGCGTACCGATCGCAGCCACTTGGGGACGGATGAAAAGCCGTTGCTGATCATCCCGGGGATGGTGGCTTCGGTGGACATCATCACGGGTAAGAAGACCGTTCTCAGTTACCTGCTGAAACCGATTATCCGGGCGCGTGCCGAGGCGCTTCACGAGCGGTAGATCTCTTGCGCGGCTGACGGCCTCTTCGCGAGCAGGCTCGCTCCCACATGGGTTCTGTGCTGGTCACAAATTCCCTGTGGGAGCGAGCCTGCTCGCGAAGACGGCCTCAAGAACGGCGCAACCAAATCCCATATCGTTATTCGCTAACGGTATTTAAATTTCAGTTCTTATATCTATAAAGTCATTCTCCTGCGTACCTGCCGACCAATCGGCGCGCCGCACGACACGAACCAACACGGGACTTCCGTGAGTTTCTTGATCGACGCGCGCGCCCTTGAGCGTGCCGTGCGTGGGAGTGATTTATATCTGCAGCAACGGCTTCCCCAAGCGCCGCGAACATCGCGCCGCAAACCTTCGACATCCGCCCCTTCAGTGGCGCCGTTGGTGCCGAAATCATTGGCCTCGACCTGTCCCGCCCGATCAATGATCAGGACTTCGCCCGCACCCACCGCGCGCACCTGGATCATCACGTCGTGGTGCTCCGCGACCAGCGCATTACCCCCGAGCAGCACATCGCCTTCAGCCGTCGTTTTGGCGTGTTGCAGATCCATGTGCTCAAGCAATTCCTAGCTCTACGCCCACAGCGTGCTGCCGCAAAACATCTATCGCCATCTATGGCAGGCCCACGACCTGGTGTTCTGGGACAACCGTTCGCTGATTCATCTTGCCGCCGGGTGCCCGAGCGACCTGCGCCGCAAGTTGTATCGCACCACCATCCAGGGCGACGCGCCTTTCTGATTTGTCGGAGAAACTCTCATGTCCAAACGTCTTCCATTTGCACCGTTGGCCGCGGCCATCGGCCTGGGTTTCAGCCTGATCGCCGGCAGTTTGGTAACACCGACCGAGGCCCACGCTGAAGGTGAAATTCGCATCGCCGAGCAGTTCGGCATCGTCTACCTGCTGCTCAATGTGGTGCGCGATCAAAACTTGATCGAGAAGTACGGCAAGCAGGAAGGCATCGACATCAAGGTCGACTGGACCCAGCTCTCCGGTGGTGCGGCGGTCAACGATGCGCTGCTCTCCGGTTCCATCGACATTGCCGGTGCCGGCGTCGGTCCGCTGCTGACCATCTGGGACCGCACCCACGGCAAGCAGAACGTCAAAGCCGTGGCCTCCCTCGGCAACTTCCCTTACTACTTGGTGAGCAACAATCCCAAGGTCAAAACCATCGCCGATTTCACCGAGAAGGACCGCATCGCGGTGCCGGCGGTCGGGGTGTCGGTGCAGTCGCGCATCCTGCAATACGCGGCCGCCAAGCAGTGGGGCGACAAGGAATTCAATCGTCTCGACAAGTACACCATCGCCGTTCCGCACCCCGACGCCACAGCGGCGCTGATTGCTGGCGGCACCGAGTTGACCGGGCACTTTTCCAATCCACCGTTCCAGGATCAAGAGCTGGCCAACCCTAAGGTGCACGTTGTGCTGAATTCCAATGACGTGCTCGGTCCGAACTCGCCGACGGTGCTGTTCGCCACCGAGAAATTCCGCGACGAGAACCCGAAAACCTATAAGGCATTCGTTGACGCGTTGACTGAGGCTGCCGAGTTTGCCCAGAACGATAAAGGCGCGGCGGCTGACACGTACATCCGTGTCACCAAGGCCAAAATCGACCGTGCCGCGCTGCTGAAAATCATCGATAACCCACAGTTCGAATTCAGCGTCACGCCGAAAAATACTTACCCGCTGGCCGAGTTCCTCTACCGCGTCGGCGCGATCAAAAACAAACCTGATTCGTGGAAGGACTACTTCTTCCAGGACGCCAAACCGCTGCAAGGGAGCTGACCGAGATGAACGCCCCTTTGCAAGGCCACACGGTCAGCAAACCGATCGCGGCAGCCCAAGCGCTGCTGTCGGTCGACAACGTCAGCCTCGAATACCGCACGCCTCAGCGGGTGGTTCGGGCGACCCATCAGGTCAGTTTCGAGATCGATCCGGCGGACCGCTTTGTGCTGCTCGGTCCGTCCGGTTGCGGCAAATCAACGTTGCTCAAGGCTGTCGCCGGGTTCATCCAGCCGTGTGAAGGGGAAATCCGTCTTCAGGGGCAAACCGTTAATGCCCCTGGGCCAGACCGGATCGTGGTGTTTCAGGAATTCGATCAACTGCCGCCGTGGAAAACCGTCAAACAGAACGTGATGTTTCCGCTGCTCGCGTCCAGGACGCTCAAGCGCAAAGAGGCCGAGGAGCGAGCGCTGCACTATCTGGACAAGGTCGGTCTGGCGGCGTTTGCCGATGCCTACCCGCATACCTTGTCCGGCGGCATGAAGGCGCGTGTGGCGATTGCTCGGGCGTTGGCCATGCAGCCGAAAATTCTCTTGATGGACGACCCTTCGCCGCCCTCGATGCGCTGACCCGCCGCAAGATGCAGGAAGAGTTGCTGCTGCTCTGGGAAGAAGTGCGCTTCACGCTGCTGTTCGTCACTCACTCCATTGAAGAAGCGTTGGTGGTGGGTAATCGAATTCTGTTGTTGTCGCCGCATCCGGGGCGGGTGCGGGCGGAAGTCCACAGCCATCAATACGATTTGCACAGCCTCGGTGGCGTGGCGTTCCAGGAATCTGCGCGACGCATTCATCGGTTGTTGTTCGATGAAGGTCAGTCCCCGGAAACCGAGCGTGAGCTGGATTTCTCCGACATCCGCATCGCTTATTGAGCCATTGAGAGGAGTGCCCGATGAGCCTTTTATCATCCCCGCGTGAAGAATTTGAAACAGTGTTGCAGCCGCTCACGAGTGTGCCGCTGGAATGGGAGTTACCGCTCGGTCAGCGCCTCTGGCAACAGGACTGGGTGCGCAAAAGCCTGGTCCTGATTTTGCTCGCGGTCCTGTGGGAAGTGGTAGCTCGTGCTCAGAACAACGACCTGCTGCTGCCAAGTTTTCTGCAAACCGGCAGCGCGCTGTATGACGGTCTGCTCAGTGGCGAGTTGCTGGGCAAGGTGTGGATTTCCCTGGTGGTGCTGCTCAAGGGCTACCTGATCGGCATCGTTCTGGCGTTTGCCCTGACCACCTTGGCGGTGTCGACACAGTTCGGCCGTGATCTGCTGAGTACGCTGCCATCGATTCTCGCCGGACTGAAAATCGGCTGGGCGTTTGCGTGGCGCACGCTGATTGCCGCCGAACTGGTGTTCGGCGCCACCAGCGGCAAGGGTGGCTTGGGCTGGTACATCTTCCAGAACCGTAATGAGCTGTATACCGACAAGGTGTTTGCCGGGTTGGCGGTCGTGATCCTGATCGGCTTGCTGGTGGAGAATCTGGTGTTCGACACGCTGGAGCGGGTTACGGTGAAGCGTTGGGGGATGCAGCGTTGATTTGTTGAATGAAAAGATCGCAGCCTTCGGCAGCTCCTACGGGCGTACGCATATCCAGGTAGGAGCTGCCGAAGGCTGCGATCTTTTGATCTGCTAGCATTGCGTCTGAATCAATCCAGATCAGACACGAGTGCTCAGCATGCAACTCCCGGACATGAACCTGTTGGTCGCCCTCGATGCCTTGCTCGACGAGGGCAGTGTGGTGGGTGCTGCGCGGCGCATGAACCTCAGCCCGGCGGCGATGAGCCGGACCCTGACGCGGATTCGCGAGGCCATCGGCGATCCGATCCTGGTGCGTGCCGGTCGTGGTTTGGTGCCGACGCCCAAGGCGCTGGCGTTGCGCGAACAGGTGCGGGACGTGGTGGAACAGGCCGCGTTGTTGTTTCGCTCGGCCGATGCGGTGGAGCTGGGCTCGTTACGGCGCCGTTTCAACATCCGCGCCAATGACTTTTTCGTCGGTGTATACGGCGGCAAGTTGTTCGACACCCTCGATCGCCAGGCACCGCACTGCGAACTGCGCTTTGTGCCGGAAGGCGATGGTGATGATGAGGCGCTGCGCGAAGGGCGGATTGATCTGAGCGTCAGCAACACGCGGCCGTTGACCCCGGAAGTAAAGATTCAGAATTTGTTCTCTACACATTTCGTCGGCCTGGTTCGCGAAGACCATCCACTGTTCGACGAAGAGATCACGGCCGAGCGTTACGCCGGGTTTTCCCATATCAGCATGTCCCGTCGCGGCATCGCCCGTGGCCCGATCGATACCGCGCTCAATGCCTTGGGGCTCGAGCGGCGGGTGGCAGTGATTGCGCCGAGTTTCCACGCGGCGATGTTTGCCTTGCCTGATTCCGATTTGATTCTGCCGGTGCCTAAGGAGGCATTGCTGAGCGTTCAGCGCCTGGGTTTGAAGCTGCGATCCTTCACCCTGCCGATTCCGCTGCCGACCCTTATGCTGACCCAGTCCTGGCACCCACGCTTCGACAAGGACCCGGCGCACCGCTGGCTGCGTGAAACCCTTAAGAGTTGCTGCGACGAAACATGGCTGGCCGCACAACCTTGAAGATCAAAAGATCGCAGCCTTCGACAGCTCCTACAGATGTACGCGAAACCGTGTAGGAGTTGCCGAAGGCTGCGATCTTTTGATCTATGACGGAATCATTGCGTCTGGTGCACTTATAAGCTTCCGATAAGTCAATTTTCGTAAGGTCCCGCGCTTCTTAAAATGCTTCGGTATTCAAACCCCGGAGCTTTAAGTCATGACTTCCCTCACGGTCACGGCACCTCTCGCCGCGGCCACCCCAGTCGCCGTCACGCCACCGGTCTTTGGTCCGAGGATCATCATCGGCCTGGTGGGCGTGTTGCTGGCGGTGCTGGTGTCGGGCCTGAACGAAATGGTGACCAAGGTTGCCTTGGCTGACATCCGCGGTGCGTTGGCCATCGGCTACGACGAAGGCACCTGGCTGGTTGCCAGTTACACCGCGACCTCGGTGGCCGCCATGGCCTTCGCGCCGTGGTGCTCGGTGACGTTCTCGTTGCGACGGTTCACCCTCTGCGCCATCAGCGCATTCACCCTGTTGGGCGTGTTGTGCCCGTTCGCGCCAAGCTACGAAAGCCTGCTGGTCATGCGCACCTTGCAAGGCCTGGCCGGCGGCGCGTTGCCGCCGATGCTGATGACCGTCGCGCTGCGCTTTTTACCGGCCAACGTGAAGCTTTATGGTCTGGCCGGTTATGCCCTGACCGCGACGTTCGGCCCAGGGCTCGGCACTCCGCTGGCCGGGTTGTGGACCGAATACGTCGGCTGGCAATGGACCTTCTGGCAAATCATCGCACCGTGCCTCATCGCTATGGCGGCGGTGGCTTATGGATTGCCCCAGGACCCGTTGCGCCTGGAACGCTTCAAACAATTCAACTGGCGTGGCTTGCTGCTGGGGTTTCCGGCGATCTGCATGCTGGTGATCGGCATTTTGCAAGGCAATCGGCTGGACTGGTTCGAGTCGAAACTGATCTGCGGATTGCTCGGGGGTGGGTTGCTGCTGATGGTGCTGTTCCTGATCAACGAATGGTCGCAACCGGTTCCGTTTTTCAAGATGCAGATGCTTGGCATCCGCAACCTGTCGTTCGCCTTGCTGACCCTGGCCGGGGTGCTGGTGGTGCTGCTGGCGGTGGTCATCATTCCGTCCAGTTACCTGGCGCAGGTGCAGGGTTATCGCCCGGTTCAGACCGCGCCGATCATGCTGCTGGCGGCGCTGCCGCAGTTGATTGCGCTGCCGTTGGTGGCGGCGCTGTGCAACCTGCGCTGGGTCGACTGTCGCTGGGTGTTGGGGATCGGTCTGAGCATGCTCGCGCTGTCCTGCTTCGGTGGGTCGCAGCTGACGTCGGTGTGGATTCGCGACGATTTCTACGTGCTGCAACTGCTGCAAATTTTCGGTCAGCCGATGGCGGTGCTGCCGCTGTTGATGCTCGCTACCGGCAGCATCAGCCCGATGGAAGGGCCCTTCGCTTCGGCCTGGTTCAACACCGTAAAAGGCCTGGCGGCGGTGGTCGCCATTGGCGTGCTGGAGGCGTTGACCACCTCAAGGCTGCATTTCCACTCGATGATGCTGGTGGACAACCTCGGCAATTTACCCCTGGTCGACAGCGACAGCGAGGGCCTTGCCCACCGACTGCATGAGCAGGCCGTGGTGCTGACGGCATCGGATCTATATCTGTGCATGGCCGGCGTCGCATTGGCGCTGATCCTGCTGATTTTCTGGCTGCCGACGCGGACCTATCCGCCGCGTGCACCGACTTGAATGCTCCACTGAAACAGAAGGTTTTTATGACGACTCAATCAAAGCAAAAAGTGGCCGTTGGCGTCGCCGCGGTGGTGGCGCTCGGCCTACTGATTTATCTGCTGGCACCCGGCCTGTTCGGCAAGCGTACGCAGCAAAACACCAATGACGCCTTTGTCTCGGCGGACTTCACGCTGGTGGTGCCGCGTGTGGCCGGGTTCATCAAGGAAGTGCTGGTGGAGGACAACCAGCAGGTCAAGGCCGGGCAGTTGCTGGCGTTGATTGATGACCGGGATTTGCGTGCCGCCGCTCAAGCCGCTGACGCTGAAACCCTGGTGGCCAGGGCGCAACTGCAACATGCCCGTGCGACCCTTGAGCGCCAGGCTTCGGTGATCGCTCAGGCCCAGGCCACTGTGGTGTCGGCCAAGGCTGAAATGGCCTTCGCCGAGCATGAATTGAATCGCTACAACCATCTCGCCGGGGTGGGCGCCGGCACTGTGCAGAACGCTCAACAAGCGCGGACTCGCATCGATCAGGCCACCGCGCGGCTGGCTAACGTGACGGCGGTGCTGGCGGCGGAGCGCAAGCAGGTGGACATCCTCACCGCCCAGCGTGACGCGGCGGAAGGAGGGCTGAAACGGGCGCAAGCGGCGCTGGAAATGGCCAGCTACGAGCTGTCCTACACGCGCATCGTTGCACCGCAGGACGGTATGGTCGGTGAACGCGCCGTTCGGGTCGGTGCCTATGTCACGCCGGGGAGCAAAATCCTGGCGGTGGTGCCGCTTGCGCAGGCTTATGTGGTCGCTAATTTTCAGGAGACCCAGCTGACAGACGTGCAACCGGGGCAGGGCGTGCAAGTGCGTGTCGACAGCCTCGGCGGCGAAGCCCTGAGCGGTCGCGTCGAGAGCATCGCACCGGCCACGGGTGTGACGTTCGCCTCGATCAAACCGGACAACGCCACCGGTAACTTCACCAAGGTGGTGCAGCGGATTCCGGTGAAAATCGTCCTCGATCCGGGTCAGGTATTGGCCGAGCGGTTGCGCGTGGGGATGTCGGTTGAGGCGAGTATTGATACTGCCGGTGCGAGCGAGCATGAGGTTGCTCAACGATGAAGACTTTTGTTGCCGGGGCTGGCGCCTTCGCGAGCAGGTCGAATCGTCGCACCGTCGCTCCCACATTGAAATGCATTCCCCTGTGGGAGCGAGCCTGCTCGCGAAGAGGCCGGTGGCCTCAACTCACCTTTTGCGCCTTGTTCGTCTTGAGCCTTTCCGCCTGCACCGTCGGCCCGGACTTCCACAAACCCGAGCCACAGCAAATTACCGAATGGTCAAAACCACCAAAGGCTGCCGAAAGCCAAGCCATCGCCGAGACCATGGACGAGCGCTGGTGGGAGGTTTTCAGCGATCCAAAACTCTCGGCCCTGACTCAACGTGCCCTGACCGATAACCTCGACCTGAAACTCGCCGGTAGCCGTTTGCAGCAAAGTCGCGCCGTGCGTCAGGTGATCACCGCCGACCGTTACCCGAACACCGCCGCCACTGGCAGCTACGGGCGTAAACGCAACAGCGGCGAAGGCTTGAACGATCCGTCGGGGTACAACGGTGACTCGGCGTTCAACCTGTGGGACGCAGGCTTCTCAGCATCCTGGGAACTGGATTTCTGGGGCCGTGTGCGCCGCGAAACCGAAGCGGCCGACGCCACCCTGGAAGTCGCGGAAAACGACCGACGCGGCGTGTTGCTGTCAGTCCTGGCCGAAACCGCTCAGGACTACATTCAGCTGCGCGGTGTGCAAAGTACGCGCGCCGTCACCGAGCAGAACCTCGACGTCGCCCGCCACAGCCTGAAACTCTCGCAGCTGCGCCTGGCCGACGGCGTCGCCACCGACCTGGACGTCGCCGAAGCCGCCGCCCAGGTAGCGGCCATCGAATCGCGTCTGCCAGCGCTGGAGCAGCGCCAGTCGCAACTGATCAACGCCTTGAGCCTGCTGATGGGCGAGCCGCCACAAGCGCTGCATGCCGAGTTATCCACTGACGCCCCGGTGCCGCAAACTCCGCGTCAGGTTGCTATCGGCCTGCCGTCGCAACTGGCCGAACGCCGCCCGGACATTCGCCAGGCCGAAGCCCGCCTGCATGCCGCGACCGCGAGCATCGGCGTGGCCAAGGGCGATTTCTATCCGCGGATCACCCTGTCTGGCAACATCGGATCGCAAGCCATGCAACTCAGCGATTTCGGCTCTTGGGGCGCACGCTCGTTCGGTATCGGCCCGCAATTCAGCTTGCCGCTGTTCGATGGCGGCCGCTTGCGTGGCGTGCTGCACCTGCGCGAAGCCCAACAACAGGAAGCCGCCATCGCCTACCAGCAAACCGTGCTGCGCGCCTGGCATGAAATCGACGATCAACTGATCGCGTATAACGCCAGCCAACTGCGCCGCGACAGCCTTGCCGAAGCCGTCCGCCAAAACCAGATCGCCCTGCGCACCGCGCAACAGCAATACGTGGAAGGGGTGGTGGATTTCGTTAACGTACTGACGGTGCAAGGCGCGTTGTTGGCGACCCAAGAGCAATTTGTGGAGAGTTTGACCGGGGTGTCGCTGGCGATGGTTGGTTTGTACAAGGCGTTGGGTGGGGGATGGGAATCGGTGTATCCGTTGGCGGAGTCGGCACAGCGCTAATTCGTTTCTATAAATCGAAAAAACCGGCCGAGGCCGGTTTTTTCACCCTATTCACCACAAATCTGCCCGACTAAACCTTGACCCGGGCCTGCATGATTTCCGACTCCTCCCAATGATCCAGCGCTCGCTCTACGAGCAACTGCACGCCATCGGCCATGCGGCTGAGCGCCAGGGCTACCGAGCGACGTGTCCCGTCCACATCGTCCGCCAGATTGGCAGCGATGGCGCTGATGGACAGCAGGTCTTCGGAGGCGTTGGCCAGAAGGCTTTCGGTGTTGACATCGGGGGCGACGGTGAAGAGGTTGCCTTTGCGGTGTCTGGGCGGTTTTTCCGTGGTCGGGGGGAAGTAGTGGGCGAAGGCGCGGTCTGCGGCTTCTTTGAGTTTTTCGTCTTCGAGAGAATCTTTGGAATCGGTTCCAGAGTTCTCTGGAGGATTAGGCGTTACTTTGAGCATATAAAATTTCCTAAACAGTTAAGTTGGAGCCGTCACCGTTCGCTTGCACGCGAATTGGGTGGCGGCCGTGCGCAGGTGTGCAAGACCGGGACTGTTTAGGACACCCAGCAGATCCGAGGATCTCCTGCGCGCAGCCGCCATAAAGCAATGAGCCATGGCAATTGCGCCCTAAACAGTTTCGTCGGACTTGCACGTCCGTGTCACCGTTTATTCAGTGACAAAGCCAGACTAGACCTGGGTTTGGGTCGTAACAAGTTCACCAACACCACTACAACTTGAAGGAAATCTCCGACGGGGCTACCGGACGTTGGTGTCTATGGGGAAGGTCAAAAGATCGCAGCCTTCGGCAGCTCCTACGTGGGCGCGGCGTACACCTGTAGGAGCTGCCGAAGGCTGCGATCTTTTGGGGGCCATCAAGGTTTTGACGACAAATCCGCCATGCCCTTGAGCAACTCGATCGGCAACGGAAAGACGATCGTCGACGTCTTGTCCCCGGCAATCGAACTCAAGGTCTGCATATACCGCAACTGCATGGCCCCAGGCTGGCGCCCGAGCATTTCAGCGGCTTGCATGAGTTTTTCCGAGGCCTGCAATTCGCCTTCCGCATGGATCACCTTGGCCCGGCGTTCCCGCTCGGCCTCGGCCTGCTTGGCGATGGCGCGGACCATCGATTCGTTGAGGTCCACGTGCTTGATCTCGACGTTGGCGACCTTGATGCCCCAGGCGTCGGTCTGGGCGTCGAGCACTTGCTGGATGTCGACGTTCAACCGCTCACGCTCGGCGAGCAATTCATCGAGCTCATGTTTACCGAGCACCGCCCGCAAGGTGGTCTGGGCCAGTTGGCTGGTGGCCATGAGAAAGTTTTCGACCTGGATGATCGCCTTCTGCGGATCAAGAACGCGGAAATACAGCACCGCGTTGACCTTGACCGATACGTTGTCGCGGGTGATCACGTCTTGCGGCGGTATGTCGAGGACCACGGTACGCAAGTCGACGCGAACCATTTGCTGGACCACCGGAATCAGCAGGATCAGGCCGGGGCCTTTGACCTGCCAGAAGCGCCCGAGCTGGAACACGACCCCGCGCTCGTATTCGCGCAGGATGCGGAAGGTCGACCCCGCCAGTGCAATCACCAGTAACAGCAGCGCGGCAAAACCCAGTTGCAGGCCCATGGTTATTCTCCACCCGGTGCCGCGTCAGCCGCGGCCACTTCCAGCAATAATCCCTTGCGTGCCACCACCCGGACCCTTTGCCCGGGTTGCAGCGGCGTGGCGCTGAGTACTTGCCACTTTTCGCCTTGCAGGTGCACCCAGCCGTTATAGGCATTGCCGGCCAGCGACATCACCTGGGTCACGCTACCCACCAGTCCTGCATCGCCGCTGACGTTTTCGCGCGGTCGGGTTTTCAGGGCGTGGATCAGCAGGAAGATCGGCAACAGGGCACTGATCAGGCCCAAGCCGATCATCAACGGAACAGGCACCTCGGTGTTGGTCAGAATCACCGCGCCGATCACGAACATCACAATGCCGCCCAGACCGATCACGCCGTAATTGGGCAAGGCCGCCTCGGCGATCAGAAACGCGATGCCGAACGTGATCAGCCAGATCCCGATGGGGTTGGGCACCAGCAGGAAAACGGTGTCCGCCGCGCCTACCGATCCGCTCAAGGCCAACAGCAGCGCAACTGCACAACAACGAGTGTTCACGTGACCCTCCGGGAGAGTCATTGATGGTTCTTTATACAGTCTAGCCGAGCTCTTGATTGGACGAATTTTGATCAGTTTTCGACGTTGACCCGGCGGGCGGATTTCCCGCGCGGTTGCGCCAGCGGGCCTAGACTTTTAGTGGAGAGAAAAGGTTTAACCATCGTCTGCGAACAGTTGTTGCGGACACCGAGGTGCATCATGCGTATGGCAAGAACCCTGCAGAACAGCCTGGAGAAGGCGCACTGCGAATATGACATCGTTTCCCACCCGCACTCGGCCAGCAGCCTTGAAACCGCACGGCTTGCGGGCATTCCTGCCGAACGGGTGGCCAAGTCGGTAATCCTCGACGACCAACACGGGCATTTCTTGATGGCTGTGCTGCCCGCCAGCCGCCATCTGGACCTGAGCAAAGTTCGCAGTAGTGGCGAATGGCAGGTCTCCCGGGAAAGCAACCTGCCGCACCTGTTCGATGATTGTGAACGCGGCGCCGTGCCAGCCCTGGGCGAGTCCTATGGGCTCGACGTGGTCATCGACCCGCTATTGACCCGCCAGAAAGACATCTACCTGGAAGCCGGCAACCACACCAATCTGCTGCACATGAATATGCCGGAGTTTCTGAAAATGGTGCCGCATGCGGAGGTGCGAGAGTTGAGCCAGTGAGTTTTGCGGTATCAGTTACATCGCCTTCGCGAGCAGGCTCGCTCCCACAGTTGACCGCGTGTCCCTGTGGGAGCGAGCCTGCTCGCGATTGACTGCGCAGCAGTCACCCAATCATTTGCCATAAAAAAGGAGCCCGACATGGAATCCCCAACCCACAGCCTCCCTTCCTTGTTCAAACAACTCGGCCTGCCCGATGACGCCCAAAGCATCGACCAATTCATCGCCACCCACTCACCGCTCAAGCCTGAACTGCATTTGGCCGATGCTTTTTTCTGGAGCAAGAGCCAGGCGCAGTTTTTGCGTGACGATATTCTGGATGACGCGGATTGGGCGGAGGTGGTGGATCAGTTGAATGTGCTGTTGAGGAAGGGGCGGGGGGTGTAAAAATCT
Organism: Pseudomonas sp. MDT1-17; assembly: GCF_054898105.1. Classification (NCBI taxonomy): domain Bacteria; kingdom Pseudomonadati; phylum Pseudomonadota; class Gammaproteobacteria; order Pseudomonadales; family Pseudomonadaceae; genus Pseudomonas; species Pseudomonas sp. MDT1-17. The sequence goes on from NZ_JBUBVM010000001.1 coordinate 534,996, forward strand.
GAGCAAAATGACTGAAATGTGCAAAAAACTGGTGAGCGGTAAAAAAATCTGAGTGCAAATCCAATTTTAGAGTTTTTCTAGGTTGCTCATAAAACGTGAATGGACCAGAATCGAGACCTAAATTGAGGTCTTAATTATGCAAAATGTTTTGGCCGACATCGCTGTAAGCGTGTCTGAGTTGAAGAAAAATCCATCAGCAGTACTGAACGGCGCCCATGGCGGGCCTGTGGCAGTGCTAAATCACAATCGGGTCATGGGCTACATGGTTCCGGCCGATGTTTTCGAGTGCATGATGGAGCGACTCGATGATCTTGATCTGGCGGAGATTGTTCGCTCACGCAGGCACGAGACACCGATCCCGGTAAATTTGGATGACCTATAAGCTCGAATTCCTGCCGTCCGCACGCAAGGAGTGGGACAAGCTGGGTCATACGCTGCGCGAGCAATTCAAAAAGAAACTGGCAGAGCGACTTCAGCTCCCGCGAGTACCGTCAGACTCACTACATGGAATGCCTGACTGCTACGAAATCAAGTTGCGCTCATCGGGGTACAGGTTGGTGTACGAAGTTATTGATGAGCGTGTGGTCGTTTCGGTAGTGGCAGTGGGCAAGCGTGAACGTAGCGCTGTTTACGACCGAGCCAAGAAACGTTAATAGTCTCCCGACCTTTCTTATTCCGCCGCCTGCGCCCGCTTGGCGGCAAATTCAGTTTCGATCTCTTCATCGCTGAAGTATTGGCCTTGACGCTGTGATAGCCGTGCCGCGTCCACTTTCCTTTGCAGGAAATCGCGGTACTGCTTTGAGTATGCAGAATCCAGGGTGTTTTCAGATTCTGATTCAGGAGGTTTAGTCATTGGTTAAGTCTCGGTCCGGTCGCAAAGCGTTACGCAGTTTCGTGCTACGGCGATTCCTGCCGAAGCTAGTCATGGGTCATGCCCACCAATTTGTTTCAAAACTTGACCAGCTTTCCCCTCCAATGCCATATTGATAGTTAGCAAACTAACTGTGTGTCTCCCCTCGTGCCGAAGAACCTCGACGCTCTCCAGATGAACATCAGCAGCTCCATGGTGGTGGCCGCCAGGCATTGGCGCCGGATCTGCCAGACCACGCTGGTCAACTATGGAATCTCCGAAGCCTGTGCCGTTCCGTTGTTGATGATCGGGCGTTTGGGCGAGGGTGTGCGGCAGGTGACGGTGGCGCAGGCAGCCGGGATGGAGAGCCCGTCCCTGGTGCGCCTGCTGGATCAGTTGTGTCACGCCGGCTACGTCTGCCGTACCGAAGACGCCCATGACCGGCGCGCCAAATGCCTGAGCCTGACCGAGACGGGTCGTGAGTTGGTGCAAGCCGTCGAAATCGAGCTGGTGCGTTTGCGCCATGAAGTGCTCGAAGGAATTGATCAGAGTGATCTGGAAGCGGCGTTGCGCGTACTGAAGGCTTTTGAATCGGCTAATCATCTGCCGGTGGTGAACCCTTGAGCGGTTTTTTCACCGGCGTTCCCCCGGCGCGGGACTGGTTCTACGGTGTGCGGACGTTCGCGGCATCGATGATTGCGCTGTACATCGCCATGCTCATGCAAATGCCCCGGCCTTATTGGGCGATGGCCACGGTCTACATCGTCTCCAGTCCGTTTGTCGGCCCTACCAGTTCCAAGGCGTTGTACCGCGCTGTCGGCACCCTTCTCGGTGCCGCTGCGGCGGTTTTTTTCGTGCCGATGTTTGTCCAGAGCCCCTATGTGCTGGTGGTGGTCATTGCGCTGTGGACCGGGATTCTGCTGTTCCTGTCGCTGCACCTGCGCACCGCCAACAGCTACGCGCTGATGCTCGCCGGGTACACCTTGCCGCTGATCGCCCTGCCCGTCGTGGATAACCCGTTGGCGGTGTGGGACGTGGCCGAAGCGCGGACGGAAGAAATCTTCCTCGGCATCGCCGTGGCGGCGGTGGTCGGCGCCATGTTCTGGCCTCGGCGGCTGGCGCCGGTGTTCAATGATTCGGTGAACAAATGGTTTGCCGATGCCTCGACTTACAGCCTGCGTTTCCTCCGCCGCAACGTGCAGCCGGACGAAGTCAGCGCGCTACGCTCCTCGATGGTCGCGACCTTCAACACGCTGGAATTGATGATTGGTCAGTTGCCCCATGAAGGCGCGCGGCCGCAAACGGTGCGCAACACCAAGGAACTGCGCGGGCGCATGATTCACCTGCTGCCAGTGATCGACGCCTTCGACGACGCGCTTTATGCCCTTGAGCGGCGCACGCCCGAGCTTGTGGATAAATTCGCGCCGCTGCTGGCCGCGACCACCGAATGGCTCGACCACAAAGACGCCGACCTGGAGCGCTGGCAAGCACTGAAAGATCAACTCGAAGCGCTGCAACCGTCCGCCGAAGCGCTGGATGATCGCAAGCAGCTGCTGTTCTCAAATGCCCTGTATCGCCTCGGTGAGTGGATCGATGTGTGGCAGGACTGTCGCAGCCTGCAATACGCCATCCAGTGCGAAAGCCAGGACAACTGGCGCGCGGTCTATCGGCACTGGCGGCTCGGTCGGCTGTCGCCGTTTCTCGACCGTGGGTTGATGCTCTATTCGGCGGCGTCCACGGTCAGCGCCATCATCGTCGCCTCGGTACTGTGGATCCTGCTCGGCTGGACCGACGGTGGCGCCGCGGTGATTCTGGCGGCGGTGGCGTGCAGCTTTTTCGCGTCGATGGACGACCCGGCACCGCAGATCTACCGGTTCTTTTTCTGGACGGCGATGTCGGTGTTGTTCGCCAGCCTCTATCTGTTTCTGGTCCTGCCCAACCTGCATGACTTCCCGATGCTGGTGCTGGCATTTGCCGTGCCGTTCATTTGCATCGGCACCCTGACGGTCAAGCCGCAGTTTTATCTGGGCATGCTGCTGACCCTCGTCAACACCTCGTCCTTCATCAGCATTCAGGGCGCCTACGACGCGGATTTCCTCAGCTTCGCCAACTCCAACCTGGCCGGTCCCGTGGGCTTGTTGTTCGCCTTCGTCTGGACCCTGATCGCCCGGCCGTTCGGCGCTGAACTGGCGGCCAAGCGTCTGACCCGTTTCAGCTGGCGCGACATTGTCAGCCTGACCGAGCCGGCCACGTTGTCTGAGCACCGGCACTTGGGCGTGCAGATGCTCGATCGCCTGATGCAGCACTTGCCGCGCCTGGCCATGACCGGCCAGGACACCGGCATCGCCCTGCGGGAAGTGCGCGTGGCGCTGAATCTGCTGGATTTGCTGGCCTACACACCGCGAGTCCTCGGCGTGCCGCAAGCGCTGCTGCACCAGGTGGTGGCCGAGGTCGGCGAGTATTTCAAAGCCTGCCTCAAGGCTGGCGAACGTTTGCCGGCGCCGACTCCGCTGCTGATGACCCTCGACCGCACCCGTCGTGCCCTCAACACGGCGTGCGATGAGGGCGCTCGTCTGCATTTACTGCATGCCCTGAGCGGTCTGCGCCTGTCGCTGCTGCCAGGGGTGGAATTCGTCGGCAACGGCGAGCTCGAAGAACCGCTTCCCCATGGCATTGATGGAGCGCCTTTATGATCGGTGATCTGGATTTCAGCGGGGTGTTCCTGCCCACGCTGCTGGTGCTGATGGGCATTACGTACATGTTTTACCTGCTGGTGCACGGGTTGCTGACGCGCCTGCACTTTTACCGTCTGGTCTGGCACCGGGCATTGTTTAACGTGGCTCTCTACGCTGTGCTGCTCGGCGCCGTGGACTCACTCAGTCGATACCTGATGACATGAAAAAACCTTTTTTGACCCTCGGTCGCGTGGTCCTGACCCTGCTGATCGTGAGCTTCGCCGTCGTCGTGGTCTGGCGCATGGTGATGTATTACATGTTCGCGCCCTGGACCCGGGATGGCCACATCCGCGCCGACATCGTGCAGATCGCACCGGACGTGTCCGGGTTGATCCAGCGCGTCGACGTGCGTGACAACCAACCGGTGAAGCGTGGCCAGGTGCTGTTCAGCATTGATCAGGACCGTTTCAAACTGGCCTTGCGTCAGGCCAAGGCAGCGGTCGCCGACCGTCAGGAAACCCTGGCGCAGGCGCAACGCGAAGCCAAGCGTAACCGTGGCCTCGGCAATCTGGTGCCGGGTGAGCAACTGGAAGAAAGCCAGTCCCGGGTGGCCCGCGCCGAAGTGGCGTTGATGGAAGCTCAGGTGGCCGTGGACAGCGCACAGCTCAACCTCGACCGCTCGACCATCCGCAGCCCGGTGGATGGCTACGTCAACGACCGGGCACCGCGGGCTCAGGAATTTGTCACGGCCGGGCGCCCGGTGTTGTCGGTGGTGGACAGCAATTCGTTCCACATCGACGGTTATTTCGAAGAAACCAAACTGGACGGCATTCATGTCGGCCAGAGTGTCGATATTCGGGTCATCGGCGACCGAGCTCGTCTGCGCGGGCATGTGGAAAGCATCGTCGCCGGCATCAAAGACCGCGACCGCAGCAGCGGCAGTAACCTGCTGCCCAACGTCAACCCGGCGTTCAGTTGGGTGCGGCTGGCGCAACGGATTCCGGTGCGGATCGCTTTCGATGACGTGCCGGCGGATTTCCGCATGATCGCCGGGCGTACCGCCACGGTATCGATCATTGACGATCAAACCCGGGAGCCGGCGAAATGAGCAGGGCCTCGGGTTTGGCTGTCGCCGGATTAGGCCTGTTGTTGTCAGCCTGTCAGGTGGTCGGGCCGGATTATCGGTTGCCGGACGAAGCCGCGGTACACCGTGAAGACTTGCAGGGCGACTTGGCGGTGAACGGCAAAAATGTCGTCTCGGCACCGGTGCCCAGCGATTGGTGGCGCTTGTATCAGGACCCGCGCCTCGATCAATTGGTCCAGCAGGCCATGGCCTCCAACACCGATTTGCGCGTAGCGGCGGCGAACCTTTCCCGGGCACGCGCGCAGGTCGATGAGGCTCAAGCGGCAGGTGGCTGGAGCGGCGGCGTGAAGATCGGCGCCCAGCGTTTGCAGGAGTCCGGTGAAGCGTTCTTGCTACCGGAGAAAGTGCCGGTGGCCAACGTCGGCGACATTGGCATTACCACCTCGTATCAGTTCGACCTGTTTGGCACGTTGCAGCGCGGCATCGAGGCAGCCAAAGCCAATGCCGATGCGACTCAAGCCGCGGCGGATACGGCGCGGATTACCTTGGTGGCCGATGTGGTTCGGGCCTATACCCAAGTCTGTGCGGCCAACGAAGAGCAGGAAATCGCCCAGCACTCCCTCGACTTGCAAGCCCAGGGCACCACGCTGATCCAGCGCTTGCGCGACGCCGGGCGTGGCGATGAAACCCAGGTCACCCGCTCACAAACCCAATTCAAATCCTTGCGCGCCGACATGCCGCGCTATGAGGCGGCGCGTCAGGCCGGTTTGTTCCGGTTGTCGATGCTGCTGGCGAAACCGCTGGACCAACTGCCGGCCGGCACCGACCGCTGCGCCGAACTGCCGAAAATTGCGCAATTGTTGCCGGTGGGTGACGGCGCAACGTTGCTCAAGCGCCGCCCCGATGTGCGACAGGCCGAGCGACGACTGGCTGCCGCGACCGCCGGCATCGGCATTGCCACCGGCGAGTTGTACCCGGACATCAGCATCGGCGCGACCGTTGGTACCGTCGGCATCCTGGAAAACCTCGGCAAACCGGCGACCAATCGCTGGGGCTTCGGCCCGTTGCTGACCTGGACCGTGCCGTCCAACGGCTCCCGCGCACGCATTCGCGAGGCTGAAGCCGCCACCCAAGGCGCGCTGGCACGTTTCGATGGTGTGGTGCTCAACGCCATCCGCGAAACCCAGACAGGCTTGGCCCAGTACTCCGCGTTGTTGCAACGTCGCGATGCGCTGGCCGACGCCGAGCAATCGGCGCAACTGGCGGCAGACCAGACCCACCGCTTCTTCCAGGCCGGTCGCGCATCGTTCCTGGCGGACCTGCAAGCGACCCGCACCTACACCGATGTGCGGGCGCAACTGGCCACTGCCAACACGCAAGTTGCCATGAGCCAGATCGATTTGTTCCTGGCATTGGGCGGCGGCTGGGAAAGCGGACGAACGCAAGCGTCACAGCCCGGCAAACCCTGAGGCCGTTGCTATGCTTTGATTTGATGAGGTCGCGCGACGATCTCATCAATCAAGGCTCGCGATGGTCATGGGGATTCGAATAATGAAAAACCCTTATGCTCCCGGCTTCTGGTGCGCTATAGCGGCATTGGTGTTGCTGTCGGCCACCTATTTCTACGGCATCATGCTGGCCCACCAGATCGACAAGGCACTGGTGTTTCTCGACAGCGCCGCGGCACTGATTGCCGTGATGGCGATCGTGGTGGTGGCCTGGGCTTCCGTTCAGGGCCTGCGCATCAAAAAAAGACAACTCGAACAAGGCAAGACCCTGGTGCTGATCTGGGACACCAAGGTCGCGCTGCGCCGTGTCGAAACGGTGTTCGATCGGTATTTCTGGGGCAGTTACTGGCAACCGGGGCGCACGTTCCAGGAAGTCATGGGCGAACTCACCGGCACGCCGCTGGAAAAAAGCCTCGAAACCCTGAAAAAACAATGCCAGGCGCTGGACAAGCAAATGGCCGAGGACGGCTGGCACTGGCTCAACAACGCCCGTGAACTCTCCGATGTCGCCAACGCCATGGCCCGCGAACGTTATCAACTGGACTTCTGCGACCCGCGCTCGGAATCCCCAAGCGGCACGGCGGTGATCAATCGCGACTTCGAAGTGCTGGTCTATACATGGACCGCACGGCTCAAGAGCTTTGATCATCAGCTGGATGAGATTGAGGTTCAGTATTCCTGAATTGATGTTGCCTGTACTGACGCCTTCGCGAGCAGGCTCGCTCCCACATGGGATTTGTAATCGACACATAACCCATGTGGGAGCGAGCCTGCTCGCGAAGGCGATTTAATGCCCGCTGAAACTCTCCATCCTTGTGAGCGGTCCATAGACACTCTTTAACCTTTAATCATTGGGTTGCCCGGTGCGCCTGATGCTAATCTGCATCGCACTTTTAGCGCAGTCGTGACCGCAACCCGTCAGGGGTTCAGGGAAGACGACCACACCTTCAACAACGGACATTGATCGGGCCATTCATGAATAAATCAGCAGGCGTGCTTCTAGGAATTGTGGTCGCCATCGGTGCAATCAGCGCCGGCGGTGCCTGGTACACCGGGACCAAACTCGAAGGTGTGCTGAACACCTCGATCGCCGATGCCAACAAAGAGCTGCAAACCGCGCTGGTCGGTTCCAAGGGCAAGGCGTCGCTGGAACTGGTGTCGCTGGAGCGCAATGTATTCAGCAGCACCGCGCACTACCGCCTCAAGGGCGAAGGCGAGATGTTCGGTGAAGCCCCGGTGGAGCTGCTGTTTGTCGATCACATTGAACACGGTCCGCTGCCGTTTTCGCGCCTGGTGTCGCTGAAATGGCTGCCAGTCCTGGCCACCAGTCACTACGAACTGGAAAGAACCCCGACCACCGAGAAGTGGTTCGCCGCTGCCAAGGACAAATCCCCTCTGACGGGCGTGGTCAACATCGGCTACGACAACTCCACCAACGGCACCCTCCAATTGCTGCCGCTGGACGTCGCGCTTGACGACAAGTCCAGCCTGAAATTTTCCGGGCTGAACCTTGATGTCGCCGCCAGCGCTCAAGCGCAGAAGGTCAAGGCCAACGGCTACATGGACAGCCTGACGCTGAGCACGGTCGCCGAAGATCAGACGCCGGTGAAGGTCGAACTGAATGGCCTGACCCTGGCCAGCAACCTGACAAAAAGCACTTACGGTTACTACACCGGCGAGAACACCGTCGAGCTGACCGACAGCAAGACCACCTTCGGCGCCAAGCAGTCGGTATTGGGTTTCAAGAAATTTGAAATGAAGAACCAGACCGAGGAATCGGGCACCAGCGCTTCGGGGCGTGCCGATTACAAGGTGGGTGAGGTGACCTTGGACGGCAAGGCTGTCGGGTCTGCACAGATGGCCATGAGCCTGAAGAACCTCGACATCCCGGCCACCCTGTCGTTGATGCAGATTTACCAGACCAAACTGCAGCCGTACGAGAAGGCCGCTGCTGAGGCCGTTGCTGCGGGTGAACCGGCCCCAGAGTTGGTCTTGACCCCGGCCGAAGAGGCGCAAGTCAAAACCGGCCTGGAGAAACTGCTGGCCGCCGGCCCGCAGGTCGCCCTGGAAAATCTGTCGTTCAAAACCCCCAATGGCGAAAGCCGCGCCAACCTGGTGCTCGACCTGACCAAACCACAATCCATGGACCTGCCGCCAGATCAGTTAACCCAACAACTGATCGCGTTGCTGGACGTCAACGTGCAAGTGTCCAAGCCAATGCTCGTTGACCTGCTGAGCGTGCAGTCGCAAATCGACGGTCAGACCGACGCCAAGCTCATCGCCGATCAGGCCACCGCCACCGCCGACATGTTCAGCAGCATGGCAGTCGGCACGCAGTTGGCAAAACTGGAAGGCAATAACGTCGTCGCCAAACTGCACTACGCCAATAATCAGGTGGAATTCAACGGCCAGAAAATGACCGTCGGAGAGTTTGTCGGGTTCGTCATGGGCAAGTTCGGCGGAAATGTCACCGTCCAGTAAAACCAGGCCTTACCCACCGACGCCCGGCCTCTGCGCAACGCAGACGCCGGGCGTTTTGCTGTCTGGCGTTTGAAATGGGGGGAGCAGCCGTTAATTCAAGTCCCGAATCAGCCGCCATGCCTCGTCCACCGGCAGCGGCTGCTTCATCCGTTCGGCGAGCAGCGCTACCGCACGTTCTTCATCGCAAGCCACCGCGGCGACCACCAATCCGTACTTACCGAACAGCCCGATAAAGGGTGGATGGTCGGGGTCGCCTTTGAACTCGATCTCGTCCCAGGTTTCGGCGTGTCCAAGGTAGTCGTAGTTTTTACCGAAGTGCCAGGTCCAGAAATAGGGCACACCGAGGTAATGCTCGTCGCCGCCGAGCATGTTCATCGCCGCGATCCGCGCCTGTTGCTGTGCCAGACGCCAGTGTTCGATCCGTTGTGGCTGGCCGTTGAGCGGGAAGGTCGCGATATCGCCAGCGGCCCAAAGCCCATCGGTCACGCGCATCCCGCCGTCGACCTTCAGTGATTGGTCCTTTTCCATGGGCAGGCCGGTAAATGCGCCGGTTGCCGGGCTGACGCCAATGCCGACCAGCACCAAATCCGCCGGTATACGTTGGCCGTTGTCCAGACGCACCGCTTCGACCCTGGCGGCTCCTTCGATGTGCGTTGCTTCGCCATCCGTATGAAACACCACGCCGTTGGCCTCGTGCAGGGCACGAATCGCTTTGCCGACTGCGTCACCAAACTGTTTGACGAAAGGCACGGCGTGGCGGGCCAGAACGGTGACGTCCAGGCCGAATTGACGCAGCGAGGAGGCGGATTCCATGGCGATAAAACTGTCGCCGATAATCACCGCTCGTTGGCCTGGTTTTGCCGACTCCAGAATTCGCTGCGCCTGATCCTTGGAACGCAGCAAGAACACCTGCGGCAGGTCGGCGCCAGGCAGCGTAAGAGGATTGGGTGTGGCTCCGGTGGCGAGCAGCGCGGCGTCGTAGCTTAGCGATTGCCCGTCGAGCAACTGCAACGTTTTGTTCGCGGCGTCCAGGCTCGCCACTTCAGCGTTTATTCGCTCAATGCGCTGGGCGCGATAAAAGTGTTCATCACGCAGCGGCGGGATTTCTGCCGGCGGCATCTCCCCGGCAATCACGAATTTGCTCAATACCGTGCGGTCGTAACCGGCTTCGGTTTCACGGTCGATCAACAGCACCCGACCACCGAAGCCTCTCTCCCGCAGCGCCGCCGCACCCGCCGTGCCTGCGGCGCCGGCGCCGATGATCACAAACGTCCGCTCATCGTCCGCCGGTGGGGTGTGAGCGTCGGACATCGGCTGATCGTCGACCCAGACCTCATCTTCGCGCACCTCAAGGGGAAAACGCTTGAGGCTGTCCAGAGCTGGCGGTTCGCACAGCGCACCGTCCTCGATCCGAAACGTTGCCTTGTGCCACGGGCAGATCAAGCGCCCATGACGCAGCGCACCCTCGGCCAGCGGTGCGCCGGCGTGAGGGCATTCGCCCTGATAGGCGCGCAATTGATCGCCGACCCGCAGCAGGACAATTTTCGTGTCCGCGATCCGCACTTCCAGGCCATGGTCTTCGGGAACGTCGGCGTAACAGGCAACGCGGTGCAGTGCCATGATCATTCTCCAGGCAAGCGTTTCACTTAAGAGTTTGGTGCTTCTCTGGAGGTTCAGCCAATTCCCACTGCCACCGAATGAACGGTCCGGCTATAGTTTGCACGCCGACGACGGCCCCACCCGCACAAGGTGCTCCGGTATGCCCCGATTGACCTCTCTGAACCCTTGGCTGGCGGCCGTTGCAGTCGCCCTTTGCGTGCAATTTTCGGCGCAGGCCCAGGAGCGTTTTACCCTGAACATCCCAGGTGTCACCGACGATCGACTGTTCACCTCGGCTGCCGCCAGCGATGCGCCCAATTGCGGTGGGCACAACCAGTCACCGGCCTTGAACTGGAACGCCGGGCCGGCGGGTACGTTGAGCTATGCCATCGTCATGCACGATCCTGACGGCCAAAAAGGCCAAGGCGTCGATCACTGGGTGCATTACGGCATCAAAGCCACGACTCATCAGATTGCCGCCGGCGTCGGCGCAAAATCCGCCCTTGAAGGTGTCGGTGGCACTAACAGCAAAGGCAACACAGGTTATGTCGGCCCTTGCCCGCCGGTCGGCGACAGTGCGCACCACTACATCATCCAGCTCTACGCCCTGGACCTGGCCCCGGAAGCTTTACCTGCCGGTCTGACGCGCGCGCAGCTACTGGAAAAAATCAAAGGCCATGTGCTGAAAAACAGCAGTGTGGTGCGGCGTTATCACCGCTGAAGTTTTTTCGGCAGCCTTAACCCGAATCTACCGGGCTGTCCGTCTCAGAGGATGAATGGATCAATTTCCTCCTGAGGTCAGCCCCCATGTCCCTCCCTCTGCATTTCCTCCGCCCGGCCGCCCAGGGTTTTGCCGCCGGGTTGCTGCTGGCCATTGCCGGTTGCGGCGTTTCATCCAAGCCTGATTCCGCATCGGTTCCGGTTCCGCCACCGGCGCAAGGTGCGCTGGTGCGCAGCGAGACGGTCATGGCCGATGCAAAAATGGCCAAACGCAGCGTGCGCCCGGCCCCCATCACGGGTTATGCGCCTGAATCTTCGCCGCCGGGTTATCAGGATGAACAGCGTGAGCAATATCAAGCGCTGGCGGATAATCCGATTCACAGCGTGGCCGAAGCACCGGTCTCAACCTTCAGCGCCGACGTCGATACCGGCGCCTACGCCAACGTCCGCCGCTTGCTCAATCAGGGGCGCCTGCCACCGGAAGGTGCGGTCCGCCTGGAGGAGATGGTCAATTACTTCCCCTACGATTACGCATTGCCCACCGATGGCTCGCCGTTCGGCGTGACCACAGAGCTGGCGCCGTCACCGTGGAACCCGCATACCCGATTGCTGCGCATCGGCATCAAGGCCTCGGACCGCGCGGTAGCGGAGTTGGCCCCGGCGAACCTGGTGTTTCTGGTGGACGTGTCTGGCTCGATGGATCGACGCGAGGGTTTGCCGCTGGTCAAAAGCACCCTCAAATTGCTGGTTGATCAATTGCGCGAGCAGGACAGGGTTTCGTTGGTCGTTTACGCCGGCGATTCGCGTGTGGTACTGGAGCCGACGTCCGGACGCGACAAAGCGAAAATTCGCACAGCTATCGAACAATTGACCGCCGGCGGCTCCACCGCTGGGGCGTCAGGCATCGAACTGGCCTATCAGATGGCGCAACAGGCGTTTATCCCCAAGGGTATCAACCGCATCCTGTTGGCCACCGACGGTGACTTCAACGTCGGCATCAGCGACTTCGACAGCCTCAAGCAAATGGCTGTGGATAAACGCAAGACCGGGGTTTCCCTGACCACGTTGGGGTTTGGTGTGGATAACTACAATGAACACCTGATGGAACAGTTGGCCGATGCTGGCGACGGCAACTATGGCTACATCGACAACCTGCGCGAGGCGCGCAAGGTGCTGGTGGATCAGCTCGGCTCGACCCTCGCCGTCGTTGCGAAGAACGTGAAGCTGCAAGTGGAGTTCAACCCGGCACAGGTCAGTGAATATCGGCTGCTGGGGTATGAGAATCGTGCGTTGAAGCGCGAGGATTTCAGCAACGATAAGGTCGATGCCGGTGAAATCGGCGCAGGGCATACGGTGACGGCGTTGTACGAAATTGTGCCCAAGGGTGAAAAGGGCTGGCTGGAGCCGCTGCGGTATGGCACTCCTGGGGCCGCTGTTTCCGAAAAGACTGGGGAATTGGCGATGTTGCGAGTGAGGTATCAGCTGCCTGAGGGTGGGAATAGTCGCTTGATCGAGCGGCCGATCGTCAATGGTCAGGTCGGCAAAGCCAGTGATGACCTGCGATTTGCGGCGGCCGTGGCGGCGTTTTCCCAGCAGCTCAAGGACGGACGTTATACCGGTGATTTCAGCCTGAAGGACACGGAAGCCTTGGCCCGTGGTGCGCGGGGCGAAGATCGATTCGGTCTGCGGGCAGAGTTCGTGCAATTGGTGGAGTTGGCGCAGAGCCTGCGAACCACGACCGCATCCAATAGTGAGCCGCTTAAGGGAGGCTACAACTGATATGTCTGCTCCTGAACCGAGCGACGAATCGCTGCTGGCCCGTTATCGCGCAGGCGACGGGCCGGCGTTCGAGATTTTGTACGCTCGTCACCGCCAAGGGCTCTACCGATTCCTGCTCGGCCTGAGCGGCAAGTCCGAACTGGCCGAAGAGGTTTACCAGGAAACCTGGTTGAGCCTGATCCGCAGCACCAGTCAGCCACAAGGCCGGGCGAATTTTCGTACCTGGCTTTACCAGATTGCCCGCAATCGACTGATCGATCATTGGCGCAAACACGGTATCCATAACCCCCTGCACGACAGCTACGACGAACAGATCCACGCGTTGAGCGATGACGCTGCCGACCCCGAACACCTGCTGAACCTGAGCCGCGACAACCAGCGCCTCGAAGCGGCCCTGCAAAACCTGCCGGCTGACCAGCGCGAAGTGTTCCTGCTCCGTGCCCACGGCGATCTCGATTTACCGCAGATCGCCACCCTCACCGAAACACCGCTGGAAACTGTCAAGAGTCGCTTGCGCTACGCCCAGCAAAAACTGCGTCGGCTGCTGGCCGAGGAGGTACTGACATGACTGACGCCAAACAGACACCGGAAGACCAAGTGCTACAGCATTACCGCGAGCATGCGGCTGGAGAACCACCGTCCCATCTCGACGCTTTCCTCCTCGCCACCGCGCAACGCGAAGTCCCTGTGCAGAAGCCAAGTCTGTGGAAACGCTGGGTGCAGGCCTGCCAGAAACCCCGTTGGGAGGTCGCATTTGCCAGCCTCGTCGGCGTGGCCCTGATGCTTGCACTGGTGCAACGCCCTCCGGACCAAGTCCCGGATTATGACTTCGCTCCTGCACCCCAAGCGTCTGCACCGGTCGCCAAAAAAGAAGCCGCAGAGGCACCCCCTTCGGTTGCTCGTTCACTGGCTGCGCCCGCCGGCGCGATGATGTCCGCCCCCGCGCAAAGTGAATCGATCAATGCCGAAATGGCCGATGAAGCAAAAGTCAGCAAACGGGCAGCAGCCCCGGCGAAAACGCTGGATGAGCAATTGCGAGAAGTGGTACGCCTGCAAAAGGCCGGTCAGTCACAAGCTGCCGATGCGCTGTTGAAGACATTGCACAAGCGTTTCCCTGAAGAAAACCTCACGGCCCGACTCAAGGCGTTGCAGAAAAACTGAAGGGCACAGCGGCCGTCAATTTGGCATCGACGCCGGAAAACGCGCACTATCGGGCTATAGCCGATGCGTTGGAGGAAGTCATGGCGAAAAAAATCGACCGCATCGCCCAAATGCTCAACTGCCCGGAGAAGGGCGAGGAATTACGGCGAGCAGTTACTGAGAGTCGTAAGGAGTTTCTGCTGGCGAAGCAGGCAGAAGAAGCGCTTGAGGAAGACGTTCTTGATGAAGAAGTGGTTGAGGACGAAGAGGATGATGAATACGACGAGTTTGATTGGACCACCGAGTGAAAGCGGCACTCTGATAGCACTACTCTTTCAAATTGCAGATCCCAACAAATCAGGACCTGCAATTTGAATGGTGGGGTGCCGCTATTCTGTGGTTCTTTCCTTGTGCGAAGCGGGTCCTCGCGTCAGTACTTTCACCACATCATCAACCAACGCCTTACTCAGCGCCGTCAAATAATGCGCAGCCCAGGCGTGACGATCGCTTTCTCTGTCGTAGGCAGCATCTTTGGACAGTGCTTTGGCGAGGAACAGAAAGTCTGAAGCCATGGATAACGCGTCGCCGAGAGGCACACCGCGAGTGAAGTGGAACACCGCTTGATCCGAGCAGTAGATGGCGGGCGTTAAGCCGATGGTTTTCAGCTCTGATGGTTCGGTCATTTGCCACCTCCATTGATAGAGGTGCGGTGGGATTGCGACTCGAAATCGCGTTGGGGTATGAACCAAGTTTTGTACGGATTGATGCTGCGCATTGTTCACTTCCTTGATTTAAGAAGTTGCCGCGCATTCGATACCAAGCGAATGGGTGGCAACTGTGCGCAGGTTGGTAAACCGGGGAATCAAGGAAACCGGCACGTCCGAAGACGTCCCACGCACAGCCGCCATAACACAAGATCACAGGCGAAAAAAAACGCCTGCAATCGTGTTGGGGGCGCTGTTGCGCCTTATTCCATCGGGTTACCAAGCCCGGTCGCTGAATTGGCAGCGACGGCGGAAGGGTATCGCGCAGGCGGATCTCCTGCAACCTCGGATATCGGGTCAATGGCAACGGCGATTGTCAGAGCGCCAGTGGCCGCTGACTACCCAAGAATCGCCCAAGAACTACCCAAGTAATGTACGAAGGCCGGCACGCGTCTGACACTGACGCGTGCCGCAGTTGTAAACTTTTAGTTTACAACTGCCCCTTCAGTCCGCTAACCATCGGCTTATACAGCCCGTAAATGTGACTCGAAGTTGCATTTGATGGCCTGATGACGCTCACCCAAATCAAGAAGATTCACCTTGAATCTCGAAACAACGTGTCTTCAGTCTTGGTCACTTCCATCCGTCCAGGCCCAGAGCCGCCATGCGCTTAGGGTGTGGACAGGGCCGATGAGTCAGGATTCAGGGTTGCTTTCTTTTGCGCGGTATCATAATTTCATACCATGAATAACAAACAGCTCAGCACCCTGAAAGCAGTATTCTCAAGGCCGACCCCAGCCGCGCTGGAGTGGGCCCGTATCGAGTCTTTATTCGGTGCCGCTGGCGCCAAGACCATTGAAGGCAATGGGTCCCGGGTGCGCTTTGAGCTGAACGGTGTGGTCGCCACCTTTCACCGACCACACCCGGACAAAGAAGCAAAGCCCTACCAGGTTCGTGATGCTCGGGCTTTCCTTGAACAAGCAGGAGTCACCCCATGAGCGTAATGAATTACAAAGGCTATGCCGCCCGAATTGAATACAGCGAGGAAGATGGCCTGTTTGTCGGCCATATTGCTGGTATCAGAGATATTGTTGGGTTTCATGGCGAGTCAGTACAGGAGCTTCGAGATGCATTTGAAGAGGCCGTCACCGATTATCTGGAGACTTGCGCCAAGCTCGGGCGCACGCCGCAGAAGCCCTATTCTGGCCACCTCAGTCTGCGTTTAGCGCCGGCACTCCACGCAACTGTCGCCGTAAAAGCGCAGCTAGCCCACAAGAGTATCAATCAGTGGGTAGCTGACGTTCTTGATCGTGAGGTGCATGCCTGACTACTGTGCTATTGCACCTCAGTAATTCAAGTTGCTCGTTGCTCTTGATAGCCCTGCCACGGTTTTGGATAGCCTTGCGTTATTGGCGCATCACCCTCGCCACCAAGTGGCAGCCTCTTTCTTTTGATTTTAAATCGATGGCTCGAAACCTGGGAGCGTCATTTTTCCTCCACTGGTTCGGTTGCCAAATCCGGTGGGGATAAGAAAACTATGCTGGTGCATTTCTGCCAGTTCAGTTCGCCACTGAGCTTCGCTGTATTTCAATTTGCTTTCATTCCACCCATGCAAAACTTCTTGAAGGATGGCAGCTTCGTTGGTTTCACGGCCCTCGATTAGCAAGTCATTCCATGCGCTATAGAGCGTGGAAACGCGTTCGCATCGTGCGGTATCCCAGGGGCGCATAAGCTCGATTAGAGCATTAAGCTGTTGACGCTGTTCGGCAGACCATAGTGCTTCAAAGGCTAGACGGTGAGCGCCAGCCTGGGTTAGAGGGCGATACTCATATCGTTTCCCATCATCCAACGGTAATTCATCGAACCACTGGTTTTCTCGCAATCCCTGTATCGCTTGATTCATTAAGGTTGGGTCATGTGGACCAGCGGCATAACGCTCTTCTTTGCTCTGCATGGCTTCGCTATTCTGGACCGGCTTCGCCGTCGCTTCGATCATGTTGAGTCATTTCTGATGGATCGCGTAACGCTTGTGGCCCATAAAAATCTATGGGGAGAAGAAGCGGATCAGTTTGTACATGACTTGCCGAACCTCACCGAAAAAGAAAGGGTTCTTTTCGACGAGCTGAGGGATAACCGAGTTCGTAATGGCTTGCGGTTGGAACAGGAGTACATCAGCTATCAGTGGTTCTAGGAAGCGTTGATAGCAATGGGCTGTAAGTGAGGCACAAAAAAGCCCCAGACCCTAAGATCTGAGGCTTTTTCATTTACTACGTATGGTGCACCAGGCGGGATTCGAACCCACGACCACTGCCTTCGGAGGGCAGTACTCTATCCAGCTGAGCTACTGGTGCAATGCGGGCGCCATGATACTCATATGCGCTGCGGGCGTCCATGCTGCTGAATCGCCTGCGGTTTTCCAAAGCGTAACCTGTGTTTGCTACGTTGATCAGAAAAATTAGGCAAATGCGGCGTTTTCGTTCTTTTTTTCGAACAGGCTATTGTCCTTTACCCCCTTTGATCCTAGGATTCGTTTGAGATTTCAAACGCTCTTGTCTGGGTGCTGAACCGCACGAGTTTCAATCAGTGCGCTATTTATGTGCTTCAGCCCGGTGAATGATTTCCCTGACGGCAGCCTATAAGGCGCCTTTCTACAATCATAATTCGCTCCGCGCGTGCGCGGTGCTGTTAAGGAAAGCCGACATGCAGCTTAAAGATACCCAGTTGTTCCGCCAGCAAGCCTTTATCGATGGCGCTTGGGTTGATGCGGACAATGGTCAGACGATCAAGGTCAACAACCCGGCAACGGGCGAAATTCTGGGCACCGTGCCGAAAATGGGCGCTGCCGAAACCCGCCGTGCGATCGAAGCCGCTGACAAAGCGCTGCCGGCGTGGCGTGCACTGACCGCCAAGGATCGTGCGAACAAGCTGCGTCGCTGGTTCGAACTGATCATCGAGAACCAGGACGACCTGGCTCGCTTGATGACCCTGGAACAGGGCAAGCCATTGGCTGAAGCCAAGGGCGAAATCGTTTACGCCGCTTCCTTTATCGAGTGGTTCGCCGAAGAAGCCAAGCGCGTCTACGGTGATGTGATTCCGGGCCATCAGCCAGACAAGCGCCTGATCGTGATCAAGCAGCCAATCGGCGTGACCGCTGCAATCACCCCGTGGAACTTCCCGGCCGCAATGATCACCCGTAAAGCCGGCCCGGCGCTGGCCGCCGGTTGCACCATGGTGCTCAAGCCTGCTTCGCAAACTCCATTCTCGGCATTCGCTTTGGCTGAACTGGCCCAGCGTGCCGGCATTCCGAACGGCGTGTTCAGTGTTGTGTCCGGCAGTGCTGGCGACATCGGCAGCGAGCTGACCAGCAACCCGATCGTGCGCAAACTGTCCTTCACTGGTTCGACCGAGATCGGCCGTCAGCTGATGGCCGAATGTGCCAAGGACATCAAGAAAGTCTCTCTGGAACTGGGCGGCAACGCGCCGTTCATCGTGTTCGACGACGCGGACCTGGATAAGGCTGTCGAAGGCGCGATCATTTCCAAGTACCGCAACAACGGCCAGACCTGCGTCTGCGCCAACCGTTTGTACATTCAGGATTCGGTCTACGACGCGTTCGCCGAGAAGCTGAAAGTGGCTGTGGCCAAACTCAAGATCGGCAACGGTCTGGAAGAAGGCACCACCACTGGCCCGCTGATCGACGAAAAAGCCGTGGCCAAGGTTCAAGAGCACATTGCTGACGCGATCAGCAAAGGCGCAACCGTTCTGGCGGGTGGCAAGGTTATGGAAGGCAACTTCTTCGAACCGACCATTCTGACCAACGTGCCGAAGAACGCTGCCGTGGCCAAGGAAGAAACCTTCGGTCCATTGGCGCCGCTGTTCCGCTTCAAAGACGAAGCCGAAGTGATCGCGATGTCCAACGACACCGAGTTCGGTCTGGCTTCGTACTTCTATGCCCGCGACCTGGGTCGTGTGTTCCGTGTGGCTGAAGCCCTGGAATACGGCATGGTCGGCGTCAACACCGGGTTGATCTCCAACGAAGTCGCGCCGTTCGGCGGCATCAAGGCGTCGGGCCTGGGCCGTGAAGGCTCCAAGTACGGCATCGAAGATTACCTGGAAATCAAATACCTCTGCCTGGGCATCTAAGCCCGGCCAGGCATTGCTTCAAGCGGAAAGGGCACGAGAGCGCTGTCCCTTTCTGCGCTTCAAACGGAATTTTCTCTGTGGCCGGGAACGCTGTGGCAGTCGATCATCGCATGCTGCCGTAGTTGCCTCCCCGCCGCATTTTCCTTGAACCACGCCGCCCGATGAGCGGTGAATGAGGACTTTATGAGCAAGACAAACGCATCCCTGATGAAACGCCGCGAAGCCGCTGTACCACGCGGTGTTGGCCAGATTCACCCGATCTTCGCCGAGTCCGCGAAGAACGCCACCGTGACTGACGTTGAAGGTCGCGAGTTCATCGACTTCGCCGGCGGCATCGCCGTGCTGAACACCGGTCACCTGCACCCGAAAATCATCGCCGCCGTGACCGCGCAGCTGAACAAGCTGACCCACACCTGCTTCCAGGTACTGGCTTACGAGCCGTACGTAGAACTGTGCGAAAAAATCAACGTCAAGGTGCCAGGTGATTTCGCCAAGAAAACCCTGCTGGTGACCACCGGTTCCGAAGCCGTCGAAAACGCCGTGAAAATCGCCCGTGCCGCCACTGGCCGTGCTGGCGTGATCGCCTTCACCGGCGCTTACCACGGTCGCACCATGATGACCCTGGGCCTGACCGGTAAAGTCGTGCCGTACTCGGCCGGCATGGGCCTGATGCCAGGCGGCATCTTCCGCGCGCTGTACCCGAACGAATTGCACGGTGTGAGCATCGACGATTCGATCGCCAGCATCGAACGCATCTTCAAGAACGACGCCGAGCCGCGTGACATCGCTGCCATCATCATTGAGCCAGTTCAGGGCGAAGGCGGTTTCTACGTCGCGCCTAAAGAGTTCATGAAGCGTCTGCGCGCTCTGTGCGACCAGCACGGCATCCTGTTGATCGCTGACGAAGTACAAACTGGCGCTGGCCGTACCGGCACTTTCTTCGCCATGGAACAGATGGGCGTTGCTGCCGACCTGACCACCTTTGCCAAATCCATCGCTGGCGGCTTCCCGTTGGCCGGTGTTTGCGGCAAAGCCGAATACATGGACGCCATTGCTCCAGGCGGCTTGGGCGGCACCTACGCGGGTAGCCCGATCGCTTGCGCTGCGGCCCTGGCCGTGATGGAAGTGTTCGAAGAAGAGCACCTGCTGGACCGCTGCAAGGCAGTCGGCGAGCGTCTGGTCACTGGCTTGAAAGCCATCCAGGCCAAGTACCCGGTGATCGGCGAAGTCCGTGCCCTGGGCGCGATGATCGCAGTCGAACTGTTCGTCGACGGCGACAGCCACAAGCCGAACGCTCCAGCGGTAGCCGCCGTTGTGGCCAAGGCTCGCGACAAGGGTCTGATCCTGCTGTCCTGCGGTACTTACGGCAACGTTCTGCGTGTGCTGGTGCCGCTGACTTCGCCGGACGAGCAGCTGGACAAAGGTCTGGCGATCATCGAAGAGTGCTTCTCTGAGCTCTGATTGCCAAGTGTGAACTGATCGACAAAAAAACCTGCTTCGGCGGGTTTTTTTGTGTCCCCGGAACACATCGATGGCAAATGCGCTGTATCGAATGGCCGACATTGACTAAGGTGCAGGCACTATCTTTGGGGTGTGTAAATGATTGCTGTGGTGTTACCCGCTGCACCGCGTGTGCTGATTGCCGAAGCCGACCCCTGGTCCCGCGACTTGCTCAAGCAGGTTTTGTTGAATGTGCGCTGCGACGCGCGGCTGGATCTGTGTGCTGACGGTCAGGAAGCGCTGCACCTGTTGGCGGAAAATCCTTACGACCTGGTGATCGTCGACTGGGAACTGCCCGGTGTCGATGGTTTGAATGTCTTGCGCAGTGTCCGTCAGCGCAAACGCAATCCACCGCTGCCATTCATTTTGATGAGCAGTCGCAATGACAGCGCCAGCGTTCGCGAAGCTCTGCCCCTGGCGCCTGCAGCGTACCTGACCAAGCCTCTGAACATGGAAAGCCTGACCCACCGCTTGCAGGATTTGCTGTTGAACGCCGGCGAAGAGGTGTCTTGCGAAGTGCCTTCGCTGGCGCCGGGCATGACCTTGTCGGTTTACCTGGATCGTCGACGTGAGCTGGCCGACGGCGCACCACTGATGACCGACGTTCAGTTGGCGGTCAAACGCAGCCTCAATCCCAACGGCCTCGATCTGACATTGCTGCATGATGAGATCCGTACTGATCCGCAGATCACCGCCGTGCTGATCGCCGCCGCCAACAGCGCGGCTCAGCACCATGGCGTTGCTGTACAAACCCTGTCCCAGGCGCTGCATCGCCTCGGCACCGGGCAAAGCATGAACCTGATTCTGGGGCTGGCCCTCAAGCGCAGTGCCCGCCTCAGCGATCCGTTTCTGGCCGACTATGCCGAGCGCTATTGGGAGTTATCGCTACGCACCGCCGAATATGGCCGGACCTTGGCGCGCCTGCTGGATCTGGATCAGGAGCGCTGTTATTGCGCCGGTATGCTGCATCGCCTCGGCGACCTTGCGCTGTTGCGGTGTTTGCAGGAATGGAAGCAGGCTGGTGGTGAGCTGGATGAATGGGAGGAGGTCGGCGAGGCGCTGGCTAAATTCGGCGCGGGCTATGGTTCGGCGCTTCGCACTCGCTGGCGCCTGCCGCTGGAGCTGCGAGAGCTGATTGCGGCGGTCTACCAGTTCGGTGGCGGGGTTTACTCGCGTGAAGCGCTGGTGATGAACATGGCTGCGCAATTGGCGCGGCTGACTGAGCATGAGGGCGTTGAAGCGCTGGCGAAGAGCCGGACTGCGCGGTTGCTCAAGATTGGATTGCCGGAATTGATGCGTTTGCGCAAAAAATAAGCCTGACGCATGCCCCTGTGGGAGCGAGCCTGCTCGCGAAAGCAGTGTGACAGTCAGAGTTGATGGTGACTGATTCACCGCTTTCGCGAGCAGGCTCGCTCCCACATTGGTTTTGTGTTGGGCTTGAGTTCGGGTTCAGCCGGAAATGATGCGGTTCTTACCCTGGCGCTTGGCTTCATACATCGCCGCATCCGCGCGGGCAAACAGGCTGTCGACGTTTTCGTCCTCATCGGTGAGGCTGGTCAGTCCCTGGCTGACGGTGATGCCGAACGTCTGGTCGCCATGGGTGAAACTTAATCGTTGAATTTCCCGTTGCAGGCGCTCGGCCACCTGCATGGCCATGTCTGGCGCGCAGCCGGGAAATACCGCTGCGAATTCCTCACCGCCAATTCGCCCGAACACATCACCGCGACGCAACGCCGCGCGACCGCTCTCGGCGATCCGCTGCAGCACGTTGTCGCCTTCCAGGTGGCCGTAAGTGTCATTGATTACTTTGAAATCATCGATGTCCAGCAGCAGGAACGCCAGCGGCGTGCCTTGAAGCCGTGCTTGTTCGAATTCACGGTGAGCGCAGTCGAAGAAGTGTCGGCGGTTGCTGCTCTGGGTCAGTACGTCGGTGGTGGCCAAGCGTTGCAGCTCGGTTTCCAACTGTTTCTTGTCAGTAATGTCTTCGGCAATACCGACGATGATCACGGGTTGCCCCGGCTCGGCTTGGCGGTTGATGAAGCACTTGTCACTGAGCCAGCGGACCTGGCCGTCGGCGGCAATGATTCGGTACTCGCGGTCTTCAACGGCGCCTTTGACCAACACTTCAGCCAGGCTGCGTTCGGCATAGTCCAGGTCGTCGGGGTAAATGCTGTCGCGCCATTGGTTGTAGTCGGACAGCAACAGGCCTGCGGAGCGGCCGAAAATCCGTTCATAGGCGGGGCTGACATAGAGCACCTGACGGGATTCCCAATCGAAGGCCCAAAGCACCGCGTTGACGCTCACCAGCAGAGCGCTGAACAGCTGTTCGCGTTCGCTCAGACGCGCCACTTCGCCTTGTGCATGCATCAGCGCCAGCAAAGTTTGCGCGGCCTCGGGCCATTGCGGGAGGGATGAGTCTTTCAGGTTTTTATTGACCATCGACACAAAGTCTCAAAGGGCGTGTGCCGTTCGAGGTTCGAAAGCGGCCGGCCCGCCTGGATGGCGAAGTGTCTTTGAGATAGGGGATTTGGAGCTAAGTTCCGAAGGGTGCGCCCGCGAACGGGGCGCACCGATCAACGGCGTCAGACAGCGGCGGGGCGCAGGGAGTAGGTTTTCAACTGATCGGCGAAGTCGCGCAGGGATTGAATCCCGCTGGCCTCGGCTTCGTGTACCCAATCCTTGATGGCGGCCAGCATATCGTGACCATTTGAGCTGGTCTTGACCCAGATCTGCTGCAAGGCCAGGCGTTTCTCGTAAATTACCTTCAGCGCCTGACTGTGCTCGAGCATGGTCTGGATGCGAATGTGGTGATTGTCATCCAGCAGGCTGGTTTCCCGCGAGAGCAGGCGTTTGGCACGATGGAACTGGTGACGGACCGAGTGATCGACCTTTTCCAGCTCTTGTTTGACCAGCGGTGCGATCACCAATTTGCGGTACTGGGCCATGATCTGGAAGCGGTTGTTGAGGATCGCCATGGCGGTGTCCATGTCCAGGTTGCCTTTGCCTTCGACCCGGTGGGCGATTGGCGCAACCCGCTGGACCTTGGCCAGACGCAGGAAGCTGAAGACCTGGATCCAGGCCCAGCCGAGATCGAATTCCCACTTCTTCACCGACAGTTTTGCCGAATTAGGGTAGGTGTGATGATTGTTATGCAGTTCTTCGCCGCCGATCAGGATGCCCCAGGGCACCAGATTGGTCGCCGCATCGCGGCATTCGAAGTTACGGTAGCCGATGGCATGGCCAAGACCATTGACCACGCCGGCGGCCCACACCGGGATCCACATCATCTGGATGGCCCAGATGGTGATGCCAATGGTGCCGAACAGCAGCAGGTCGATGACGCCCATGATCGCCACGCCCAGCAGCGGAAAGCGGCTATACAGGTTGCGTTCGATCCAGTCTTCGGGGCAGTTCTTGCCGTAGATGCGCAGGGTCTCGGGGTTTTCCGCTTCGGCGCGGTACAGCTCGGCACCTTTGCGCAGAACGGTGGAGAGGCCCTTGATGACCGGGCTGTGCGGGTCATCGACGGTTTCGCATTTGGCGTGGTGCTTGCGGTGGATAGCGGTCCACTCACGGGTGTTCTGCGCCGTGGTCAGCCACAGCCAGAAGCGGAAGAAATGTTTCAGGCCAGCATTGAGCTCCAGGGAGCGATGGGCTGAATAACGGTGCAGATAGACCGTGACGCCGATGATCGTCACGTGGGTCATCAGCAGGGTGGCTGCCACCAGTGACCAGGGCGACAAGCCGAGAAAACCTTCGTACCACATAGTCTATTGGGCCCTCGATAAAGAAAAAAACAGCCGTTGCATTATCACCAAGCCCACAGATAAAACCAGTCACCCTTTCAGATAAGAGTGGCTGGATGTGTCTTTAAACTATAATTCCATCCTTTTTGAAGGGACATGGACAGCCGAATGTCTGCTACCTATCGCGATGCTCTGCGCGCAGCACTGCTTTACCTTCTGGTTTCCGTCGGTTGGCTGCAGTTCAGTGGCCATTTATTGAACAGTTTCTTCGATGGCTCTGCAGAGTTAATGCGATGGCAACTGATCAACGGTTATGCCTGGGTGGTATTCAGCGCCGGTCTGATTTTCGTCGCCCGGGCGCGATTGTTCCGTTGCCTGGGGATCGGTGCAAAGTTGCGTGAGCGCACTGAAGACCGCGAACGTTTGCGTCAGGCGGCCGCGGTGTTCGATTGCACGCGTGAAGGGGTGCTGGTCACCGACAACAAAGGGTTGATCGTCCATGTAAACCGGGCCTTCATGACAATCACCGGCTATCAGAGCGAAGAGGTGCTCGGCCAGCGCCCCAGTCTGTTCAAGTCCGGTCATCACCCACAGGCTTTCTACCAGACGATGTTCGCGACACTCAACAGCACCGGCGAGTGGAGCGGAGAAATCTGGAACCGCCGCAAAAGCGGCGAGATCTACCCGCAATGGCAGACCATCCGCGTCATTGACGACGAGAGGGGGCGGCGCAGCCATTACGTGGCAGTGTTTTCCGACATTAGCGCAATCAAGAATTCCGAACATGAGCTGACGCACCTGGCTCACTACGATCCGCTGACCGATCTGCCCAATCGACTGTTGTTCACCGACCGCGCCGAGCAGGCCCTGGCTTCGGCGCAGTTGCACAAGCGCGGCTGCGCGCTACTGATGATCGATCTTGACCACTTCAAGATGATCAACGACAGCCTCGGGCATAGCATTGGGGACCAGTTGCTCAAGGGCGTGGCTGAGCGTTTGAAAGCGATGGTCGGTCCGGGGATCACGCTCGCGCGCCTTGGCGGTGACGAGTTCGCCGTGCTCGCTGAAAGCTGTCCGCAAATGGTGCACGCTGCGGCGCTGGCTCAGCGGATCATCGATGGCCTCAAAGAGCCGTTCCAGATCGACAGGCATCAGTTGTTCGTCAATATCAGCGTCGGCATCAGCCTGTTCCCCGGCGACGCCTTGAGCGCCGAGCAGCTGTTGCGCAACTCCGACTCGGCGCTGTTCAAGGCCAAGAGTGCCGGCCGCAACGACTACGCCCTCTATACCGAAGAATTGACCGCCCATGCCCAGCAACGAGTCGAGACTGCATTCGAATTGCGTCGTGCGCTGGAGCAGCAGGAGTTGCGGGTTTATTACCAGCCCGTTCACGACCTCAAGACCAGTCGCCTGATCGGCGTCGAGGCATTGGTGCGCTGGGAGCATCCACAGCGAGGGTTGGTGTCGCCGGCAGTGTTCATTCCCATTGCCGAGCGCACCGGTCTGATCGCCGAAATTGATGCCTGGGTGATGCGCCAGGCTTGTGAGCAGATGTGCCAGTGGCAGCAGGCCGGGGTGGTGTTGTCGTTTGTCGCGGTGAATGTTTCTTCTCGATTGTTCGCCCGCCGTGAGTTGTTTGGGCAGGTGGCGAAGGTGCTGCACGAAACCGGGCTGGATCCTGCCTGTCTGGAGCTGGAAGTCACCGAGAGCGCTGTGATGGATGACCCGGAAGTCGCGCTGGAGCAGATGCACAGGTTGCGTGAATTAGGCGTGCGGCTGGCCATCGATGACTTTGGTACAGGCTATTCGTCGTTGCTGCGCCTCAAGCGAATGCCGGTACAGAAACTCAAGATCGATCAGGGCTTCGTTGCCGGGTTGCCGTGGGATGAGGATGACGCGGCGATTGTGCGGGTGATCATTGCGCTGGCCCAGAGCATGGGAATGCAGGTTCATGCCGAGGGGATCGAGCAGGTCGAGCAGGCGAGTTTCCTGCTCGAACACAGCTGCGATCTGGGGCAGGGCTACTGGTTTGGACGGCCGGTGCCGGCCGGGCAGCTGGATTGGATACGTGCGCCGGTCATTGGCTAATCCCCCCGCCACAGGCTTTTTGAGGGCTTGAAAAAGTCATTTCCTGCACAAACCCTCGCCCCATCAAATAATTTCTTTTGGTTATATAAACATTCTTAAATAGTCTTTTTAAGAATATCTGCGCTTATCTACTATTGCTCTCACGCCGCAAGCAGTCCCGCCACTGCCGGGCAATCTCTTGTCGAAGGAGCAGCACCATGAGCGCATCCCTACGTAGCGTTGACGGTCAGGACGAAGCAACCATTTTGCGTGAGATCCAGAGCGCCTTGCGCGATCTGCGTTTTGGCGCGGTGGAGATCACCGTGCACAACGCCCAGGTGGTCCAGATTGAACGCAAAGAGAAATTCCGTTTGCAGAATCCAGGCAACAAACCGAGTTAAAAAACCGGCAGCCCGATTCCAGCACACCCTAAGAAAAAGCCAACACAATCAGAATTCCAGGAGCTTTCACCATGTCGTCGATTCGTCATTTCGCTTTGGCCGCCCTGGCCAGTGCCCTTTTTGCTGGTTCCGCGGTTGCCAAGGATTACGAACTGCTCAACGTGTCGTACGACCCGACTCGCGAGTTGTATCAGGACTACAACGCTGAATTCATCAGCTTCTGGAAGAAAGACCACGCTGGCGACAACGTGAAAGTCCAGCAGTCCCACGGTGGTTCGGGCAAGCAGGGCCGGGCGGTGATCGACGGTCTGCGCGCCGACGTGGTGACCCTGGCCCTGGCCGGTGACATCGATGAAATCGCCAAACTCGGCAAAACCCTGCCGGCGGATTGGCAGACGCGTCTGCCGGAAGCGAGCACGCCGTACACCTCGACCATCGTGTTCCTGGTGCGCAAGGGCAACCCTAAAGGCATCAAGGACTGGGGCGACCTGACCAAAAACGGCGTGGAAGTCATCACCCCGAACCCGAAAACCTCCGGCGGTGCGCGCTGGAACTTCCTCGCCGCCTGGGCCTATGGCCTGAAGGCCAACGGCGGCAACGAAGCCAAGGCCAAGGAATATGTGCAAACCCTGTTCAAGCACGTTCCTGTGCTGGACACCGGTGCTCGCGGTTCGACCATCACCTTCGTCAACAACGGTCAGGGCGACGTGTTGCTGGCTTGGGAAAACGAAGCCTTCCTGGCCTTGAAAGAAGATGGCGGCGCTGACAAGTTCGACATCGTCGTGCCTTCGCTGTCGATCCTCGCCGAGCCTCCAGTAGCGTTGGTCGACAAGAACGCCGAGAAAAAGGGCAACACCGAGATCGCCGAAGCGTACCTCAAGCACCTTTACAGCCCGGCCGGCCAGGAAATCGCGGCAAAAAACTTCTATCGTCCACGTGACAAGGATATTGCCGCCAAGTACGCCAAGCAGTTCCCGACACTGGACCTGGTGACCATCGACAAGGACTTTGGCGGCTGGAAATCCGCTCAACCGAAGTTCTTCAACGACGGTGGCGTGTTCGACCAGATTTATCAGGCTCAATAACCTGGAATAAGCCATAAAACGAGCCTCGAATTGCACTTCGAGGCTTTGCGCGTTCTCAACCAAGGACTTTTATGTCGCGTCGTATCTCCCCCGTCATACCCGGCTTCGGGCTGACGCTGGGCTACACCTTGGTGTACCTCAGCCTGATTGTGCTCATTCCACTGGCGGCGATGTTCGTCCATGCCGCCCAACTCACCTGGGATCAGTTCTGGGCGATCATCTCGGCTCCACGGGTGCTGGCAGCGTTGAAGCTGAGCTTCGGCACCGCGCTCTATGCCGCGATCATCAACGGCATCATCGGCACGCTGCTCGCCTGGGTGCTGGTGCGCTATACCTTCCCGGGACGCAAAGTCATCGACGCAATGATCGACTTGCCCTTCGCGCTGCCCACTGCCGTGGCCGGTATTGCACTCACCGCGTTGTACGCCCCTGCCGGTTTGGTGGGTCAGTTTGCAGCGGACCTGGGTTTCAAGATCGCGTACACCCCCCTCGGCATCACCCTTGCCCTTACTTTTGTGACACTTCCATTCGTAGTACGTACGGTACAGCCAGTACTGGCCGATATCCCGCGTGAAGTGGAAGAAGCGGCGGCGTGTCTCGGGGCAAAACCCTTACAGGTTTTTCGCCATATTCTGGTTCCGGCGTTGCTGCCAGCCTGGTTGACCGGTTTTGCTTTGGCCTTTGCCCGCGGGGTCGGCGAGTACGGTTCGGTGATTTTCATCGCCGGCAACATGCCGATGAAAACCGAGATCCTGCCGCTGCTGATCATGGTCAAACTCGACCAGTACGATTACACCGGCGCCACGTCCATTGGTGTACTGATGCTGGTGGTTTCTTTCGTCCTGTTGCTGCTGATCAACTTGCTGCAGCGGCGCATCGAAACCCCATAAGGAGGCGCGAACAATGTCCCAATCGTCTATTAGCGCCGCTTCCTCGGCCAACGCCGCCCGCCGTGGCAGTGCCACTTCGCGGCGGATCCTGATCGGCCTCGGCTGGCTGGTTTTTGCGCTGTTTCTTTTGTTGCCGCTGTTCATCGTGGTGTCCCAGGGCCTGAAGCTTGGCCTCGGTGCGTTCTTTACCGCGATCTTCGAACCCGACGCTTTGTCGGCCCTGAAACTCACGGCGATCGCCGTGCTGATTTCAGTGCCGCTGAACCTGGTGTTCGGTGTCAGCGCCGCGTGGTGCGTGAGTAAATACTCGTTCCGTGGCAAGAGCATGCTGGTGACCCTGATCGACCTGCCGTTTTCGGTGTCGCCGGTGATCGCCGGTCTGGTCTACGTGCTGATGTTCGGCGCCCAGGGCATTTTTGGCCCGTGGCTGCAGGACCACGACATCCAGATCGTCTTTGCCTTGCCGGGCATCGTGCTGGCGACGATTTTCGTCACCGTGCCGTTTGTGGCGCGCGAGCTGATCCCGTTGATGCAGGAGCAAGGCACGCAGGAAGAAGAGGCCGCGCGTCTGCTCGGGGCCAATGGCTGGCAGATGTTCTGGCACGTCACCGTTCCCAACATCAAATGGGGCCTGATCTACGGCGTGGTGCTGTGTACGGCGCGGGCCATGGGTGAATTCGGTGCGGTGTCGGTGGTTTCCGGACACATTCGCGGGGTGACCAACACCCTGCCGCTGCACGTCGAGATCCTCTACAACGAATACAACCACGTGGCCGCGTTCGCCGTGGCGAGCCTGTTGCTGATCCTGGCGCTCTTCATCCTGCTGCTCAAGCAGTGGAGCGAATCCCGTATTAACCGCCTGCGCGCCAGCGCCGCGGAGGAATAAGTCATGTCGATCGAAGTGCGTAATGTCAGCAAGAATTTTCACGCGTTCAAGGCGCTGGACAACATCAGCCTGGACATTCAAAGCGGCGAACTCGTGGCGCTGCTTGGCCCGTCCGGTTGCGGCAAGACCACGCTGTTGCGGATCATCGCCGGTCTCGAAACGCCGGATCAGGGCAGCATCGTGTTCCACGGTGAAGATGTCTCCGGCCACGACGTGCGTGATCGCAACGTCGGTTTCGTGTTCCAGCACTACGCGTTGTTCCGCCACATGACGGTGTTTGACAACGTCGCGTTCGGCCTGCGCATGAAGCCGAAAAACCAGCGCCCGAGCGAAAGCCAGATTGCGGTGAAAGTCCACGAACTGCTGAACATGGTGCAACTGGATTGGTTGTCGGATCGCTACCCGGAACAACTCTCCGGCGGTCAGCGTCAACGTATCGCGTTGGCCCGCGCGCTGGCGGTGGAACCGAAAGTCCTGCTGCTCGACGAACCCTTCGGTGCCCTCGACGCCAAGGTTCGTAAAGAACTGCGTCGCTGGCTCGCGCGCCTGCACGAAGACATCAACCTGACCTCGGTATTCGTGACCCACGACCAGGAAGAAGCGATGGAAGTCGCCGACCGTATCGTGGTGATGAACAAAGGTGTGATCGAGCAGATTGGCTCACCGGGCGACGTCTACGAAAACCCGGCCAGCGATTTTGTTTATCACTTCCTGGGCGATTCGAACCGGCTGCATCTGGGTGAAGACAAACACGTGCTGTTCCGTCCGCACGAAGTGTCGCTGTCACGTCATGAGATGGAGGATCACCACGCAGCCGAAGTGCGGGATATTCGTCCATTGGGCGCGACGACACGGGTGACGTTGAAGGTCGAAGGCCAGAGCGAATTGATCGAAGCTGAAGTGGTGAAGGATCACGACAGCCTGATCGGGCTGGCGAAGGGCGAGACGCTGTTCTTCAAGCCGAAGGTCTGGCAGAAAGTCGCCAACATCTAAGATCAAAAGATCGCAGCCTGCGGCAGCTCCTACAGTGGATTTGGGTTAAGCACACATGTGTGGTCACCGAAAACCCTGTAGGAGCTGCCGCAGGCTGCGATCTTTTAAAGCGGCCTAAGCCGCCGCTTTTTTCGGATTGACCCGTACACCACCCACCCGCGCCTCGATCTGCTCTTTCAGATCCCGCCGCAACCCCAGCAAAAACGCCAACTCAACCACCACAAACAACGGCCCGACAATCAAACCCGTCACATCATCGACAAACGCCGGTTTGCGTCCTTCGTAGTGATGACCGACAAACTGAATCGCCCACCCCACCACAAACATCCCGATGCCACTGGCAAGCCAGACCAGCGTGCTTTGTTGCGCAAGAACCTGACCCGCCCAAATGCACAGACCGAGCAACACGGTCATCAACACCCCAAGACGCACCTCCAGGCGTAGGTAAAACCACGCCGATGCCATTGCGACCAGCACTGCCGGCGAAATCCATCCTCCGCCCCATTGCGGCCGCGACAGCAACACTGCGACCGCCACTACAATCAGCGGAATACCGATAAAGTGGCTGGCAATATTGCGCGGGTCACGGTGGTAGGCGGCGTATTGACTGAGATGGTCAACGAGGCTTTTCATTGTTATTCCTCCTGTAGGGTGATGGATGATGCCCCGGGTCCACATCTCGCTCTGTCAGCCAGGCGACAATCTCTAGGAGTTTTCATGGATAAGCAGGTCTGGCGTCCACGCCTGATGAGCGGCCAGTGGTTCAGCCATTTACCTGTTCCCTTACAGGATAGTCTGCTGGCGCCCGCCAGGGTGCGGCGATTGTCGCCGGGACAGCGGCTGTTCAAGCGCGGCGATCCTGCGTGCGGCCTGTACGCGGTGCTCGAAGGTTCGGTGCGCATCGGCGCGGTGAGCGAGCAGGGCAAGGAGGCGGTGCTGAGTTTGGTGGAGTCGCCCCACTGGTTCGGCGAAATCTGCCTGTTCGATGGCCACCCGCGCACTCATGACGCATTCGGTCTGGGCCATTGCACCCTGTTGCACATCCCGCAGACCGTATTGCTGGCGTTGCTTGATGAGCAACCGGTGTACTGGCGGCAACTGGCATTGTTGATGAGCCAGAAACTGCGCCTGACGTTCATCAATCTCGAACAGCTGAGCCTCATGCCAGCCGCTGCTCGACTGGCTCATCGCTTGCTGATGATCGCCGAGGGTTATGGCGAGATCGATCCGCCACGACGGGTGCTGCAACTGCCTCAGGAGCAATTGGCGTCGATGCTGTCGCTGTCGCGCCAGACCACCAACCAGATTCTCAAGGACTTGCAGGGGCAGGGGATTGTGAATCTAAAGTACGGCGAGATCGAGATTCTGGATGCCGAGCGGTTGCGGGCGTTGGTTATTTAGTCGTTTCTCTCATCGAATAAGCGTTAGTGATGGGCTTTGTTCCCCAAGGCGCCTAGCCTGTGATGACGACAATTGAGGTGTGCCATGCGTTTGCTGTTAGTGGAAGACGAACCCGAGATCGCCAAACTTCTGGCCAAGGGCCTGAGTGAGGCAAGTTATTCGGTGGATGTGGCGCTCAATGGTATGGACGGTCGGCGCTTTATCGAGTCCGGCGAATATGAGCTGATTATCCTCGACGTGATGCTGCCAGGGCTCAACGGCTGGCAGTTGCAGCAACAGATCCGCAAGCTCGGTGACACGCCGGTGCTGTTCCTGACCACCAAGGACGGCATCGAGGACCGCCTGCGCGGGTTGGAGCTGCATGAAGATGATTACCTGCTCAAGCCATTTGCCGCGAGTGAACTGGTGAAGCGGGTACGCAAGTTGTTGCGGCGTGATCGGGGGCGCTGAAGTTTCTGCGGTGTCTGCTCTGGCCCCTTCGTCGGACGAGGCGACACACCTTCCGGATCTGTCACCGCAACCCATCCCGAAACTGCCCCGGCGTTATCCCCGTCCAGCGCTTGAACGCGCGGCTGAAGCTGCTCGTATCGGCAAATCCCAGCAGATAGCTGATCTCACTCAATGAGCATTGCGGATCGCGCAAATGCAGCAGCGCCAGATTCTCGCGGCTTTCGTTGAGCAATGTATCGAACCGGCAACCCTCGTCTGCCAGATGCCGTTGCAGGCTGCGCAAACTCAGGTGCAGGACCTGGGCGATGTGTTCGGCGCTGGGCTCGCCTTCCGGCAATTGCTCCTCAATGGCGTCGCGAACTTTACGTTCCCATGTCAGGGGTTTGAGTTGTGCAAGGGTGCGCTTGAGCACAGCTTCGTTGTGCTCGGCCAGTTCCGGGTTGGCGTCGTCCAGGTGGCTGTCGAAGTCCACGACGGCGAATTCCAGTCGGTCTTCATCGGCGGCGAAGTACACCGGTGAGCGGAAGACTTTGTGCCATTGATGCGGGTCCGCCGGTTCCGGGCGGCGCAGGTACACCGCCAGCGGGGCGTAATCGCGGCCCAGGCGATTGCGGCAGGTGCGTACGTAAATCGCCGTGAAGGCATCGATGGCTTCGAAGGCCGGGGCCGGATTGCCTGGCGGGATTTTCAGGCGGAAGCGGTAGCGGTCCTCGGTGCGGGTCAGTTCCAGTTCCAGGGCATCGCTGACCACTTGGTGATAACGCACGATGCGCTCGAACACTTCTCGCAGACTGCCGCTGGCGACCAGCGCATAGCCGAGTGCGTGGAACGTGGTTGGGCTGACGAAACGCGACACCCGCAAGCCAATCGCCTGGTCGCCGCTGACTTGCACGGCGATTTCCCAAAGGCGCGTGGTGCCGGACAACGGGTAACGGGCGTTCGGGTCGTCCATCAGTTGCGGGTCGAGCCCCGCCTGTTGGCACAGGGCGGTGCTGTCGAGGCCCAGCGCATCGAGTTGCTTGCGCAGGGCGCGGGTCCAGCTGGCGAGGGAGGTCGGTTCAGTCATGCTGATTGGCGCTTCCGGTCAACAGGTTGGCGTTCACGGCTACCACGTTGCGAGGGTTCACAAGGCAGGATGTGAACATCAATAACCAGAGGATGGAAGCATGCACGGTACTTCTGCAAGTCCCCCGCGACTGAATGCAACGCAGCGATCAGCGCATATTCGCCAAGTAGTGCTGGCCAAGGGCGTTGAGTTGCGTCAGCGCTACCCGATTCTCAACCATCAGGACACCTTGGGCGCGGGCATTCTGGCCTTCGCTCTGATCGGGATGATCGGCTCGGCGACGCTCTACATGACCGGGCACATGGCTTGGTGGGTATGCCTGTTGCTCAACGCATTTTTTGCCTCGTTGACCCACGAGCTGGAACACGACCTGATTCATAGCATGTACTTTCGCAAGCAGCGCGTGCCGCACAACCTGATGATGGGCCTGGTGTGGCTGGCGCGACCGAGCACGATCAATCCGTGGATTCGCCGGCATCTGCACCTCAATCACCACAAAGTCTCCGGCACGGAATCCGATATGGAAGAGCGCGCCATCACCAACGGCGAGCCCTGGGGTTTTGCGCGGCTGTTGATGGTCGGCGACAACGTGATGTCGGCGTTCATCCGCATGCTGCGGGCCAAGACCTGGGCTCACAAGATCAGCATTATCAAGCGCGCCCTAAAGGTCTACGCACCGCTGGCGCTGGTGCATTGGGGGGCGTGGTACCTGTTTCTCGGCTTTCACGCGGCTAACGGCATCGCTCACCTGATGGGCACGCCCATCGAATGGTCGGCGACTACGTTGTCGGTGATGCACGTGATCGATATCGCGGCGGTCGTGATCATCGGGCCGAACGTGTTGCGGACCTTTTGCCTGCATTTCGTCAGCTCGAACATGCACTACTACGGTGATGTCGAGCCGGGCAACGTGATCCAGCAGACCCAAGTGCTGAACCCTTGGTGGATGTGGCCGTTGCAGGCGTTCTGCTTCAACTTTGGCAGCAGCCACGGCATCCATCATTTTGTGGTGAAGGAACCGTTTTACATCCGTCAGATGACCGTGCCGGTGGCGCATAAAGTGATGCGCGAGATGGGTGTGCGGTTCAATGATTTCGGGACGTTTGCGCGGGCGAACCGGTTTGTGCGCAAGGAAGCAGCAGAGGCGCAGGAGGTTCGTGCCGCTCAGGCTTGATCGATGTGCACTCGGAAACTCAAAACGGCAAAGGCGCCCGTCATCAATCTGACCCAAAGGGGCGATACGTTATGACTCAGCAGGGTTGCTGGGTAGTCGATGTATCGCTGGTTGGTATATGTGTTTTTGATCTAATAACGTAAGTAAATATTCCTTTATTGGATAACCGTTTCAGCCAATCATTGCTTCAGTGATGTTGATTAGCGCTAACAGATTTTGAGTTTCCGGGGCCGTCTCCTTGGCAGGGTGCGGTCCCTTTTTTTGCCTATACAAAACTGATGCATATGCTTTGTAGGTCTTAATAAATAGCTTCTTATTCCTTAACGAATATAACTCTCCTTCTTATACTTGCTCAGGAACAGACACGCAGCAGGAGAGCTCCCCCATGCGCAACGAATCAATTCGCTACCTGATTGTGCCGGGCTGGCAAGGATCGCCGGAAGATCATTGGCAAAGCCATTGGCAGAACAGCCTGCCGAACAGCGCACGGGTGGAGCAAGCCGACTGGCTGACGCCGCGTCGCGAAGACTGGGTGGCGGCCCTGGCCGAGGCGATTGCCGCCGACAGCACGCCGGTGATCCTGATCGCCCATAGCCTGGGTTGCATCACTGTCGCGCATTGGGCTGCCACTGCCCCCGTGCAGTTTTTGCGTCAGGTTCGCGGCGCCTTGCTGGTCGCCCCGGCGGACGTCGAACGTGCGGCCTGCGCACCGGCCCTGCGCAACTTCGCACCGATTCCGATCCACCTGCTGCCGTTCCCGAGTCAGGTTGTCAGCTCCGACAACGACAGCGCCGTGAGCACACCGCGTGCGTTGGAACTGGCACGCAACTGGGGCGCCGAGGCGGGGATTTTGTCGGGTGCCGGGCACATCAATGTGAAGTCCGGTCACCAACGCTGGGAGCAGGGTTTTGCTTATCTCTATCGCCTGCAAAACCGAATGGAACACCACGCCCTGCGACGTGCTTAAACCTTTTTTTTTAAAAAACGCCCCCCGTCTCCCGGCGGTTTTGGGCGGGAGTCTGCCATGAGTTTTGAAGTATTCGGTCAGCCGCTACTGACCTTTCCCGACGCAGAAAAAAGTCCTCTGAGTATTCGCGCCAAGGCGCTGGTGTTTGTCGATCCGCGTTCGCGTCAGTTACGCCAGGAGCTGGAGTTATTGGCACCGCGCTCGATCTCGGTGTTGATCCGTGGCGAAACCGGCAGCGGCAAGGAATTGCTCGCGCGGCACATCCATCGCGCGAGTGATCGCGGCGGGTTGTTCGTGTCGGTCAACTGCGGCGCGATCAGTCCGACTTACGCCGATGCTGAATTGTTCGGTTATGCCGCTGGCAGTTACAGCGGATCGGCCAGCAGTCGTGCTGGCTGGTTCGGTTCTGCCAACGGCGGGACGCTCTATCTGGATGAGATCGGCGATTTGCCGCTACCGATCCAGATCAAATTGCTCGCGGCACTGGAAAACCACGAAGTCACTCGTGTCGGCGCTCACCAACCGAGCCCGGTGGACGTGCGCCTGGTGGCGGCTACCAGCATCGACCTGGCCCAAGCGGTGGCCGCCGGAAAATTTCATGAGCGGCTCTACCACTACCTCAGCGAAGGCCAGCTCGAACTGCCGGCCTTGCGTGAACGGGTGGGCGATATTTTGTCGCTGTCGGAATATTTCCTGGGCATTTATAGCCAGCGCCTGGACCTGCCGGTGCCGCTGATCAGCGAAGCCACGCAGCATCTGTTAGAGCAACACAGTTGGCCGGGCAACACCCGAGAGCTGGAAAACGTCATTCACTTTGCGTTGTTGGTCAGCACCGGCGATGAGATTTTGCCGGAGCATTTGAATCTGCCCGAGGCGCCGCCGTCATTGGTGCAGATCGAGCAACAAGCTGCTCAGCTGATTAAAAACGGCACGGCTGCCGAGCGATCTGCACTCAAGCATTTGCTCGAAAGCCTGACGCAGACGCTGTAGCGATCTGTATGAACAAAATGGAATATGAAAGTGAATAAAAGATATTGTTCGGGAATAAAAAATCCCGGTATTGTCCGCGTCACGCCAGCGATAGCACTTCACTGGCACTCGTACTCAATAAGCCGTCGTCGATGACGACCGTGATTTTCGATAAGGACACTGCATGAAGAAGGTTCTGTTGTTCACCGCATTGGCGGCTGCCCTGACCGCGGGCCTGGCCCAGGCCGGTGAGAAACTGGTGGTTGCGGCGACCCCGGTCCCACACGCCGAGATTCTGGAACTGATCAAACCCACCCTCGCCAAAGAAGGCGTGGACCTGGAAATCAAAGTCTTCACCGACTACGTTCAGCCGAACGTACAGGTCGACCAGAAGCGTCTGGACGCCAACTACTTCCAGACCCTGCCGTACCTGAAAAGCTTCAACGAAGGCAAAGGCACTAATCTGGTGACCGTGATCGGCGTGCACGTCGAACCGTTCGGCGGCTACTCGAAAAAAGTCAAAACCCTGGCTGAGCTGAAAGACGGCGCAACCATCGCGATCCCGAACGAAGGCAGCAACAGCGGCCGTGCCCTGATCCTGCTGCAGAAGGCTGGCCTGATCGAGTTGAAAGACCCGAAAAACGCTCTGGCCACCCCGAAAGACATCGCCAAGAACCCGCGCAACTTCAAGTTCAAGGAACTGGAATCGGCCATGCTGCCGCGTGTTCTGGACCAGGTCGATCTGGATATGATCAACACCAACTACGCGCTGGAAGCAGGTCTGAACCCGGCTAAAGACGCGCTGGTGATCGAAGGTGCAGATTCGCCTTACGTGAACTTCCTGGTGGCTCGTCCGGACAACAAGGACAGCGTTGCCATTCAGAAACTGGCCAAGGCGTTGACCAGTCCTGAAGTGAAAGCATTCATCGAGAAGAAGTACAGCGGCGCGGTATTGCCGGCGTTCTGATTCGACGCAGCATCAAACCCTTCAAGGTTTCGAACGCCGACGGCTGATAGAGCGTCGGCGTTTTTTATTGCGCCAAGATCAAAAGATCGCAGCCTCGTTTCACTCGACAGCTCCTACAGGGGATACGCATTTCAATGTAGGAGCTGTCGAGTGAAACGAGGCTGCGATCTTTTGCTTTTAAGGTTTTAGGCCACCCCCGCCTTCAACGCCCTGCGCAACGCCACCAATAACTTCACGATGTCCTGCGGATCCAGCCGCTGTGGCACTTTTACGTCAGCCATTTTCTCTTCCTTGTGGGGGTTCGGCCGGGGGAGTGTGGCCAAAAGCTGTGCGTCGTTGGAGGGGTAATCCGAAAAAAAGATCCCTCCTACAGCGCAAAGACTAGCCTGCGTTCGGCTGCTACAAGGTTTGTGGCGTGATCGCTTTATTTGAAACCGTCGTGCACCCTTGGAACCCTGCTCTAAGCTCACAGTCGTATCGCCATTGGCACGTCCGTACAACGCAAAGGAGTCTGCATGGCTGGTCCCGGATTGAGAATAGTGGTTGGCTTGGGCGTCCTTGCCTTGCTGACCGCGTGCGGCGATAAAAAACCGGTCGAGAAGGACCGCCCGCGGGTGTTTGTGCAAGAGGTCAAATCGGCTGATTACGCAGCGACTGTGACACTCACCGGCGATGTTCAGGCGCGGGTGCAGACCGAGTTGTCGTTCCGCGTTGGCGGCAAGATCATCCAGCGCATGGTCGATGTCAGTG
Organism: Pseudomonas sp. MDT1-17; assembly: GCF_054898105.1. Classification (NCBI taxonomy): domain Bacteria; kingdom Pseudomonadati; phylum Pseudomonadota; class Gammaproteobacteria; order Pseudomonadales; family Pseudomonadaceae; genus Pseudomonas; species Pseudomonas sp. MDT1-17. The sequence goes on from NZ_JBUBVM010000001.1 coordinate 572,991, forward strand.
ACCGGGTATCGGCCAAACAAGTGCTGGCCAAGCTCGATCCCAAGGACCTGCAAACCAACGTCGACTCGGCTCAGGCACAGGTCGTCGCCGAGCAGGCCCGAGTCAAACAGACGGCCGCCGCTTTCGTTCGCCAGCAAAAACTCCTGCCCAAGGGCTATACCAGCCAGAGCGAATACGATTCCGCCCAAGCCGCCTTGCGCAGCAGCCAAAGCGCCCTGACGGCTGCCCAGGCGCAACTGGCCAATGCCCGTGAACAACTGAGCTACACCGCGCTGGTCGCGGACGCGCCAGGAGTGATTACCGCGCGTCAGGCCGAAGTCGGCCAAGTGGTGCAGGCCACGGTGCCGATTTTCAGCCTGGCCCGGGATGGTGAGCGCGATGCCGTGTTCAACGTCTACGAATCGCTGCTGGCCGAGGCGCCGGAAGATAAAACGATCGTGGTCAGCCTGCTCGACAACCCCGCGATCAAAACCACCGGCACCGTCCGGGAAATCACCCCGGCCGTCTCCGCGCAGACCGGCACGGTGCAGGTCAAAGTCACTCTCAACGGACTCCCGGAAGGCATGCAGCTCGGCTCGGTGGTGAGTGCCACGGCCAAGGCGCCGGGCAAGTCGGCGGTCGAACTGCCCTGGTCGGCGCTGACCAAAAATCTCAGCGACCCGGCCGTGTGGCTGGTGGACGACGAGGGCAAGGCACAGCTGCACACCGTCACTGTCGGTCGTTACCTGACTGGCAAAGTGATCATCAGTGCCGGCTTGAAGGGCGGCGAAAAAGTCGTCATCGCCGGCGGCCAGTTACTGCACCCCGGCGTGAAGGTGGAAATCGCCGAAAACACCTATAAGGATTTAGCCGCGGGAGCCCAGCCATGAAGCGTCTGTTGCTGGTTTTTGCTGGTGTGATCCTGGTGGCCTGCTCGAAAAAAGAACCACCTCCGGAGCCTGTTCGCCCGGTGTTGTCCATCAAGGTCCAGGCCTTGGACGAGGAAAATCTTGGCCGCTTCGCCGGCAGCATCCAGGCCCGTTACGAAAGCAATGTCGGCTTCCGGGTGCCGGGCCGAATCGCCAGCCGTAACGTCGATGTCGGTGCCGAAGTCGAGAAGGGTGCCTTGCTCGCCACACTTGACCCCACTGACCAGCAAAACCAGTTGCGCTCGGCCCAGGGCGATCTGGCCCGTGTGCAGGCGCAGTTGATCAATGCCCAGGCCAACGCCCGGCGCCAGCAGGAACTGTTCGATCGCGGGGTCGGTGCGCAGGCACAACTGGACATCGCCCAGACCGATCTTAAAACTACGCAGGCCTCCCTTGATCAGGCCAAGGCGGCGGTCGACCAGGCCAAGGACCAACTCGACTACGTCGAACTGCGCGCCGACCACAAAGCCATCGTCACCGCGTGGAATGCCGAAGCCGGGCAAGTGGTGACCGCCGGCCAACAAGTGGTGACCCTGGCGCAGCCGGACATCAAGGAAGCGGTGATCGACCTCCCCGACACGCTGGTCGACCAGTTGCCGGCGGACGTGGTGTTTCAAGTCGCCGTGCAACTGGACCCGAGCATTACCACCACCGCCATCGTTCGCGAAATCGAACCCCAGGCCCACAGCGCGACTCGCACCCGTCGCGCCCGTCTGAGCCTGACTGATACGCCACCGGGGTTTCGCCTGGGCACTGCGATCAGCGTGACTCTCAGCTCCGCGATCAAATCGCGCATCGAATTGCCGGTGAGCGTGCTGCAGGAGGTTGATGGTAAGTCGCGAATCTGGGTCGTCGATCCGCAGACGCAAACCGTTGCCCCGCGAGACGTCAGCCTGATCAGCCGCACTGACAGCACAGTGGTGCTGGCCGACGGTGTGAAATCTGGCGAGCGGGTGGTCAGTGCGGGTGTGAACAGCCTGAAACCTGGGCAAAAAGTAAAAATCGATGAGGACAGCCCGCAATGAAAGGGAGTTTCAACTTATCCGAATGGGCCCTCAAGCATCAGTCGTTTGTCTGGTATTTGATGTTCGTCGCGCTGCTGATGGGCGTGTTCTCGTACATGAACCTCGGCCGCGAGGAAGACCCGTCGTTCACCATCAAAACCATGGTGATCCAGACCCGCTGGCCGGGCGCGACCCAGGAAGAAACTCTCAAGCAGGTCACTGACCGCATCGAGAAAAAACTCGAAGAGCTTGATTCGCTCGACTACGTGAAAAGCTACACCCGCCCCGGCGAGTCAACGGTCTTCGTTAACTTGCGTGACACCACCAGTGCCAAGGACATTCCGCAAATCTGGTACCAGGTGCGCAAGAAGATCAACGACATTCGTGGCGATTTCCCCAAAGGACTTCAAGGGCCGGGGTTCAACGACGAATTCGGTGACGTATTCGGCTCGGTGTACGCCTTTACCGCTGATGGTTTGTCGATGCGTCAGTTGCGCGATTACGTCGAGCAGGTCCGCGCCGAGATCCGCGAAGTACCGGGGCTGGGCAAGGTCGAGATGGTCGGCGAGCAGGACGAAGTCCTCTACCTGAACTTCTCCACCCGCAAACTGGCGGCGCTGGGCATCGATCAGCGTCAGGTGGTGCAGAGCCTGCAAGCCCAGAACGCGGTGACCCCGGCCGGGGTGATCGAAGCCGGTCCCGAGCGGATTTCCGTGCGGACGTCGGGGCAGTTTGCTTCCGAAAAAGATCTGGAAAACGTCAACCTGCGGCTCAATGATCGCTTCTACCGCTTGGCCGACATCGTCGAGATCAGCCGTGGCTATGTCGACCCGGCGACGCCGGAGTTCCGCTTTAACGGCCACCCGGCCATCGGTCTGGCCATCGCCATGAAGAAGGGCGGCAACATCCAGGTGTTCGGCAAGGCTTTGCACCAGCGCATGACCGACCTGACCGCGGACTTGCCGGTGGGTGTCGGTGTGCACACGGTTTCCGACCAGGCCGAAGTGGTGGAAAAAGCCGTCGGCGGCTTCACCAGCGCACTGTTCGAAGCGGTGGTGATCGTGCTGATCGTCAGCTTCATCAGCCTCGGCGTGCGCGCCGGATTGGTGGTGGCGTGCTCGATTCCACTGGTGCTGGCGATGGTCTTCGTCTTCATGGAATACAGCGGCATCACCATGCAACGGATCTCCCTCGGCGCCCTGATCATCGCCCTCGGCTTGTTGGTGGACGACGCGATGATCACCGTCGAGATGATGGTCACGCGCCTGGAAATGGGCGAGACCAAGGAGCAAGCGGCCACGTTCGCCTACACCTCGACGGCGTTCCCGATGCTCACCGGTACGTTGGTGACGGTGGCCGGTTTTGTGCCCATCGGCCTGAACGCCAGCTCGGCCGGCGAGTACACCTTTACGCTGTTCGCGGTGATCGCGGTGGCCATGATCGTGTCGTGGATTGTCGCGGTGCTGTTCGCCCCGGTGATCGGCGTGCACATTCTCAGTGCCAACGTGAAACCTCACAACGCAGAACCGGGACGCATCGGTCGCGCCTTCAACGGCGGCATGCTCTGGGCCATGCGCAATCGCTGGTGGGCGATCGGTATCACCCTTGCACTGTTCGTGGCGTCGGTGTTTTCCATGCAGTTTGTGCAGAGCCAGTTCTTCCCGTCCTCGGACCGCCCGGAAATCCTCGTCGACCTGAACCTGCCGCAAAACGCCTCGATCGCCGAAACCCGCAAGGCTGTGGACAAGCTCGAAGCAACCCTCAAGGGCGACCCGGACATCGTGCGCTGGAGCACGTACATCGGCGAAGGTGCGATCCGTTTCTACCTGCCCCTCGATCAGCAATTGCAGAACCCGTATTACGCCCAACTGGTGATCGTCAGCAAAGGCCTGGAATCGCGCGAGGCCCTGAGTCAACGCTTGCGTGAGCGGTTGCGCAAAGATTTCGTCGGCATCGGCAGCTACGTCCAGGCGCTGGAAATGGGCCCGCCGGTCGGGCGGCCCATTCAGTACCGGGTCAGTGGCAAGGACGTCGATCAGGTGCGAAAGCACGCCATCGCCCTGGCCACCGAACTGGATAAAAACTCGCACATTGGCGAGATCATTTACGACTGGAACGAACCGGGAAAAGTCCTGCGCATCGACATCGCGCAGGACAAGGCACGGCAATTGGGACTGTCGTCGGAAGACGTCGCCAACCTGATGAACAGCATCGTGGTCGGTGCGCCGGTGACGCAGGTCGACGACGATATCTACCTGATCAACGTGGTGGGTCGTGCTGAAGACGCCGAACGCGGCACCCCGGAAACCCTGCAGAATTTGCAGATCGTTACGCCGGGCGGCACGTCGATTCCACTGCTGGCTTTTGCCACCGTGCGTTATGAACTTGAGCAACCGCTGGTCTGGCGTCGCGACCGCAAGCCGACCATTACCATCAAAGCTGCGGTGCGTGACGAAATCCAACCGACCGATCTGGTGAAACAGCTCCAACCCGACATCGACAAATTCGCCGCCAGTTTGCCGGTGGGCTACAAGGTCGCCACCGGGGGTACGGTGGAGGAAAGCGGCAAGGCCCAAGGGCCGATTGCCAAGGTCGTGCCGTTGATGCTGTTTTTGATGGCGACTTTCCTGATGATCCAGTTGCACAGCGTGCAGAAGCTGTTCCTGGTGGCCAGCGTCGCGCCGCTCGGGCTGATCGGCGTGGTGCTGGCGCTGATCCCGACGGACACGCCAATGGGCTTCGTGGCGATCCTCGGCATTCTGGCGCTGATCGGCATCATCATCCGCAACTCGGTGATTCTGGTGACGCAGATCGAGACCTTGGAGAAGGACGGTCATGCACCGTGGGATGCCGTGGTGCAAGCCACGGAGCATCGTCGCCGTCCGATTCTGCTCACAGCAGCGGCGGCGAGCCTGGGGATGATTCCGATCGCCCGGGAAGTGTTCTGGGGGCCGATGGCTTACGCGATGATTGGCGGGATTATTATTGCGACGTTGCTGACGCTGCTGTTTTTGCCGGCGTTGTATGTGGCCTGGTACAAGATTCGGGAGCCAAAGAAAGAAGTGCAGTAACGGCGAGCGCTTCGCGCTCTATTCGCGAGCAGGCTCGCTCCCACAGGGAACCGCGTCCGCCTGGGCAACTCGGTCAACTGTGGGAGCGAGCCGGCTCCGGGCGGCGTTCCGACGAAGGCGTCCGACCTGACTACGCAGGCTTACGCCAAACACTCGCCAACCAAGCCTGCTGCGCCCGCGGCAACCCCGCCGGCCGGTAGTAATGCTCCAACTCCACAAACCCCGCCGCCGTCAGTAATTGCTGCCACGTCTCAAGATCGTGATACGCCCCGTATCGCGGACCGTTCCAGCCTTCCTGATTCTCGCCACGCGGATTGGAACTGAACAACACTCCACCCGGCTTCAAAGCCCCGCGCAATTCCTTCAACACCCGAGGCAATTCCTGACGCGGAATATGAAAAAGCACCGCATTGGCAAAAATCCCGTCGAAGCGTCCGGCCGGCAAATCAAGTTTCAGGAAATCCTGCTGCCAGACTTCACAACCGCTGTCTTCGCGCGCCATCTGCGCAAATTTCTCCGAGCCATCAAGCCCGACAGCGGCGTGACCCCTGCGCGTGAAGGTTTGCAAATCACGCCCCGGCCCGCAGCCAAAATCCAGAATGTCGAACGGCACTTCGCCCTGAATATGCCGCAGCAGCGCATCAATATTCTGGATGACATCATGATCGCGCGTCCCTTCGCGAAACCCTTCGGCCACCGAGTTGTAATGGCCCAGGGTGGTGGCAGTGATCTGCTCGAGGTCGGTCGGAGTCTGTTTCATGGTCGGCTGCGCAGGCAATTGGGGTTTGCCGAATATACGCCATGAAGCCGGTGGCTGCTTCGCAGCCATTCGCGAGCAGGCTCGCTCCCTCAGTTAATCTGCAATGAACACAAGATTTGTGTACGACGCGATCATTGTGGGAGCGAGCTTGCTCGCGAAAGCGGTATCACTGACAACCAAGGACTTCAGCCAGGCTCAACGCTTATTGAGACCCCGTGCCAACCGATCCCCGCCCAATTGAATCACCGCCACCAACAACACCAGCAACACAATCACCGTCAACATGATCTGGCTATCAAAGCGCTGATAGCCGTAGCGATAGGCGATATCGCCCAACCCTCCGGCACCAATCGCCCCGGCCATGGCCGACGAGTTGATCATCGTCACCAACGTAATCGTGAAACCGCCGACAATCCCTGGCAACGCCTCAGGCAACAGCACATGCCAAACGATGTGCCGGCGCCGGCAACCCATCGCTTGCGCGGCTTCGATCAACCCGTGATCAACCTCACGCAAACTGACTTCGGCAATGCGCGCAAAGAACGGCGTGGCAGCGATGGTCAGCGGTACTACGGCGGCCCAGACACCGTACGTGGTGCCGACGATCAACCGTGTAAACGGAATCAACGCCACCATCAGAATCAGAAACGGAATCGAGCGGAACAGGTTCACGAACGCGCCCAACGAGCGGTTCAGCGCCGGTGCTTCGTAGATCCCGCCCTTGGAGCTGGTGACCAGGATCACCGCTAGCGGAATGCCCACCAGCAGCGCGATCAATGATGAAACGCCGACCATCAAAAACGTGTCGATGAAGCCTTGCAGCAAGCGATCAAACCACATAACCCAGCACCTCCACCTGTTGCGCCCAGTTGCCGGCGCGTTGGCGTAATTCCTCTGCGCCAAGGGACGAGCCGGTCACCGCCAACAGCAATTGCCCGAGGGCATGACCCTGAATCCGTTCCACGCCACCTTGCAGCAAGCGCACGCGACCGCCGAGGGCACTGAACAGCGCCGCCAGATCGGGCTCGTCGTGAGCCGCGCCAGTGAATTGCAGTCGCAGTACCACCGCGTCATCCGAGGACTGCGGCTGCACACGCAAACGGCTTTGCAGTTCTGCCGGCAACCCGTGCTGCAACGGCGCCAGCAAGGTTTTGCTGACCTCGTGCTGCGGGTTGCCAAAGACTTCCCAGACCGGCCCTTGTTCGACGATTCGCCCGTGTTCCAGCACTACGACCCGATCACATACATCGCGAATCACCGCCATCTCGTGGGTGATCAGCACGATGGTCAGGCCCAGGCGCTGATTGATCTCGCGCAGCAGGCCGAGAATCGATTGCGTGGTTTCCGGGTCCAGCGCCGAAGTGGCTTCGTCGCACAGCAGAATCTCCGGGTCATGCACCAAGGCACGGGCGATGCCGACGCGCTGTTTCTGCCCACCGGAAAGCTGCGCCGGGTAGGCCTTGTGCTTCCCTTGCAGACCCACCAGTTCCAGCAATTCGCGTACTTTGTGCTCGCGTTTGTCCTTCGGCACACCGGCGACTTTCAGTGGCAACTCGACGTTCTGCCAAACCGTCTTGGCCGACATCAGGTTGAAGTGCTGGAAGATCATGCCGATGCGCCGACGCAGCGCCACCAAGCGGTCTTCGTCGAATTCACCGATGTCGACCTGATCGATCAGCACGCGCCCCGTACTCGGTTGTTCCAGGCGGTTGATGGTGCGGATCAGCGACGATTTGCCGGCGCCGCTGCGTCCGATGATGCCGAACACTTCGCCGCGCTGGATCGCCAGGTCGATGCCGTGCAGCGCCGCGACCGGGCCTTGCTGACCGTTGTAAGTTTTGCCCAGGCCGATGAAGCGCACGTGGACGCGATTCAGGTCCGGGTGCAGTTCGGTGTGTTCAGCTTGCTGAGGCTCCGGAATTTCCAGTCGCCGTTGGATCGCGGCCGTCATGTTCAACTTTCCCAACCGGCTTGATAAAGCTTGCCGTGGGCTTTATCCAGCGCTGCACGAACGGCCGGCGAATGCTGGTAGATGTCGACAAATTTGATCAGGCGCGGGTCGGTTTTGCTTTTCGGCTGGATCACGAACTGGATCACGTATTCCTTGTGATCGAGGCCGTCGAACAGCAGGGCAGAGCCGGCATCGAAGGTCTTCGACAGGCGGATATAGGCCGGGTAGCTCTGGACCAGATCGGCGTCGTCATAGGCGCGGACCAGTTGCACGGCTTCGACCTGAAGGATTTTGATTTTCTTCGGGTTGGCGATGATGTCTTCTTCGGTGGCCTTGTAGCCGACACCCGGTTTGAGCGTGATCAGCCCGGCCTTGGCCAGCAGTTGCAGGCCACGACCGCTGTTGATCGGGTCGTTGGCGATTGCCACGCTGGCGCCTTCTGGCAGCTCGTCAAAGCTTTTGTATTTCTTCGAGTAGAGGCCGACGTTGTTGATGATCCCCGACGCGAACGGCACCAGGTCAAAACCGGCGGCGGCCTTGGCGTTTTCCAGGAACGGGATGTGCTGGAAGTAGTTCACATCAATGTCGCCGGCGGCGAGGCTGACGTTGGGCGCGATCCAGTCGCTGAACTCCACGAGTTCGACTTTCAGGCCTTGTTTTTGGGCTTCTTCGACGGAGGCTTCCAGGGGAATGGCGAAAGCAGCGGTGGTGCCGACTTTCAACGCTGCGTCGGCGGCGAAGGTGGCGGAGCTGAAAAGGCCGAGGGCCAGGGCCAGTGCTTTGACTGGGTGGGTTAAGAGTTTCTTGGTCATGATGGGTTTTCCAGTCAGTGCATAAATTTTGGCTGTTTGGGCGGGCCTCTTCGTCGGAACGCCGCCCGGAGCAAGCTCGCTCCCACAGTGGATTTTCGGTGTTCACACAATCCCCGTGGGAGCGAGCCTGCTCGCGAAGCTTTTAGCGCCGGTACCCGGCGCCGGTATGTTGCTCAGGCAATTGCGCCTCGCCGTGAAACAGCTTTTCCCGCAGGCTGCCACTGTCGTAAGCGGTCTTGTACGACCCTCTGCGCTGCAACTCGGGAATCACCCGTTCAATGAAATCCACGTAGCTTTCCGGCGTGACAATCCGCGTTAGGTTGAAACCATCCAGACCGGTTTCTGCGATCCACGATTCCAGTTCATCGGCCACTTGCTCAGGTGAACCAACCACAGTGATGTAGCGTCCTCCGAGGGCGTGTTGCTCGAGTAGTTTGCGGCGGGTCCAGTCGTTGTTTTGCAGGTTCTTGGTGGCGGACTGGATCGCGTTGCTCTTCACGTACTGGATCGGTTCGTCGATGGCGTATTCGGAGAAATCGATCCCGGTGGACGCCGAGAAATGCGCCACGCCGGCCTCGGCGCTGGCGTAGCTCAAGTACTCGGCATGCTTGGCCCAGGCCGCCTCTTCGGTTTCGCCGACAATCACGTTCAGCCCCATGAACACCTTGATGTCCTCGGGGTTGCGCCCGGCCTCGACGGCACTGGCGCGAACCTTGTCCACTTGAACTTTGGTCGACGGTTTGTTCTGGCCGCTGATGAACACGCACTCGGCGTGGCGCCCGGCGAACAGCAAACCGCGATCCGAACTGCCGGCCTGGAACAGCACCGGGGTGCGCTGCGGCGAGGGTTCACAGAGGTGATAACCCTCGACCTGATAGAACTCGCCCTTGTGCTCGACCTTGTGCACTTTGTCGGGCTGGGCGTAGATCCGCTGCTGCGGATCATTCAGTACCGCACCGTTTTCCCAGCTGCCTTCCCAGAGTTTGTAGAGCACTTGCAGGTACTCGTCGGCCTGATCGTAACGACGGTCGTGTTCCACCTGTTCGCTCAAGCCCATGGCCTTGGCAGCGCTGTCGAGGTAGCCGGTGACGATGTTCCAGCCGACCCGACCACGGCTCAGGTGATCGAGCGTGGACATGCGACGGGCGAACAGATACGGCGGTTCGTAAGTGAGGTTGGCGGTGAGGCCGAAGCCGAGGTTTTTGGTGACCGCCGCCATTGCCGACACCAGCAGCAACGGGTCGTTGACCGGCAGTTGAATTGACTCTTTGAGCGGCACATCCACTGAGTTTTGGTAGACGTCGTAAACCCCGACGATGTCGGCGATGAACAGACCATCAAACAGTCCACGCTCCAGCAGTTGCGCGAGTTCGGTCCAGTATTCAATCGTCTTGTACTGAGTGGAGTTGTCCCGTGGATGCGTCCACAGACCATGGTTGATGTGCCCGATGCAGTTCATGTTGAAGGCGTTGAGCAAAATCTTTTTCTTGGCCATTTAGATGGTCCCCCGCAGTGGCGGGTTTTCATCGTTGAGGTAGTAATTGCCGACGGCGTGATACTTCCAGCGCACCGGGTCGTGCAGCGTGTGCACCCGAGCGTTGCGCCAGTGGCGATCCAGGCCGTGTTCGATCAGGGTCGCCTGGCTGCCGGCCAATTCGAACAGTGTGCTGCCAGCGGCGAGGGAAATCTCGGTGCTGATGGCCCGGGCTTCGGCGACGGCAATTGAGGCGGCCGCGACAGTCTCGGCGTTGGTCGTGGCCTGAGCCTTGTCGAGGAATTCGCCGGAGCGTTCCAGCAAGGCTTCGGCGGCGTGCAGACGAATACTCAAGTGGCCGAAGCTCTTGATGGTCAGCGGGTCCTCGGTGGCTTTGTCGTTGCCGGAATCGATCCACGGCCGGGTTTTGGTCCGCACAAAATGCAGTGCATCTTCATAGGCAGCCCGGGCGATGCCGGTGTCGATGGCGGCGTGAAGTATCTGCGCCAGCGGGCCGACGGTGGTCGGGCGCTCGAACGCACTTTGAAACGGGATCACGTCTTCGGCGGCGACGTAGACCTCTTCAAGCACCACCGAACCGCTGCCGGTGGTGCGCTGGCCGAAGCCGCTCCAGTCGTCGATCACCGTCAAGCCTTTGCTGTTGCGCGGCACGAACGCCAATTGCTGCACGCCGTTTTCATCCACGACCGAGGTCGGAATGCGCTGTGCATAAATCGCCCCGGTGGCGTAGAACTTGCGGCCGTTGATGCGATAGCCGCTGCTGTCACGGGTCAGGCTGGTGACCCGGTCGTGGGCGGTTTTGGTGCCCAGTTCCGCCAAGGCATTGCCAAAGCGCTGGCCGGCGAGCACTTCTGCGTACAGGCGTTTTTTCTGCTCTTCGCTGCCGTTCACGCGCAACACTTCGAGCGCATAGAAATGGTTCTGCGGGATTTGTCCGAGCGAGCCATCTGCCTGAGCGATCAACGCGATCACCTTGGCCAACGTGACGTTGGAAACCCCGGCGCCGCCGTATTCTTTTGGCACGCTGATGCCCCAGAGCCCCGAGCGGGAAAACACTTCCAGTTCCGGGAGCGGCAAACGGCGTTCGCGGTCGCGCAAGGCGCTGTCGCGTTTGAAATCTTCGGCCAGGTCACTGGCGACAATCAGGGCTTGCTCATCGCTGGTTATGACCGCGACGTGGTGAGAAAGAGTCATGTGTTTCTCCAGAGATCTGGTCGTTAAATCCAGGAGTGGCGAGCGGGGAGCGTGCCATTGAGGTGATAAGTGCCGACCGCGTGATATTTCCAGCGCACCGGGTCGTGCAGCGTGTGCACGCGGGCGTTGCGCCAGTGGCGGTCGAGGTTGAATTCGGCGAGGGTGGCGCGGCTGCCGGCCAGTTCGAAAAGCTTTTCGCTGGCCAGCAGCGAGATCTCGGTGGTCAGCACTTTGGCTTCGGCCACGGCAATCGAGGCGCGGGCGGCAGACTCGGCGGTGAGCGGCGCGGCGTTGACTTGATCGAGCACTTGCCCGGCCTTGCGCAGCAGCGCTTCGGCGGCGTGCAGTTCGATCTTCAGTCTGCCGATATCAGCAATCACATACAGGTCATCGCTGGCCCGTTCGACCTTGGCGTCGATCCATGGCCGCGCGAAGGTTTTCACGAACTCGATGGCGTCGTCGATGGCGCCCCGGGCGATGCCGGCGTCAATGGCGGCTTGAATCAGCTGCGATACGGCCCCCTGAATGTTCGGGCTGTCATTGATCTTCCAGTTATCCACCATCAGCTCGGCGTCGACCTGCACGTTGTTGAGCAAAAGGGTGCCGCTGGCGGTGGTGCGTTGGCCGAAGCCCGACCAGTCATCAACGATGCGCAGGCCCGGTGTACCGCGGCGGACGAAAGCCAGGACCTGCTTGCCGTCGTCGTTCAGTGCCTTGACGGCGACCCAGTGGGCGAACAGCGCGCCAGTGGAATAGAACTTCTGCCCGTTGAGGACGAAGCCGTCACCGTCAGCGGTGATTCGTGCCTTTAGTTCAAGGGTGTTTTTGGTGCCGCGCTCAGGTCCTGCGTTACCGATCCGCCAGCCGTCGAGCACGCTTTTGAACAGCTGTTTTTTTTGCGACTCGGTGGCGCTACCGAGCACCAGATTAAGAATGCCAAACTGGTTCTGCGGGATCTGTCCCAATGCCGGGTCGGCCGCGGAAATGATCGCGAAGACTTCGGCAACGGTGACGAATGAAACCTGTGGGCCACCGTACTCGCGAGAGATCGCAATGCTGCCCAGGCCGCTGCGGGTGAATTGTTCGATTTCCGACCACGGCAGCTTGCGCTGCTGGTCGCGTTTAGCCGCTTGCAGACGGGCGACTTGCGCCAGCTCATGGGCAGCCTTGATGGCTTGTGCGTCGTTGCGCAAGACCTGCGCGGGCAACAACAGCGGGGCGATGTCCAGATCACTCTGGACGATTGCATCTGCCAGACTGGACATCAGTGCCGCTCCTTGGCTGCACGCAATGCCCTGGCGATCTGCACTGGGGTGATTGTGTTCCGGACCATACCTACCTCACATCTCATGGAAACGCCGCGAGGGTTGCGACGAACGAAAACAAGAATGTCCGGTGGTCCGGTGCATATACCCTAAGCGTGTACAAATAATAAATAAACTAACTTTTAGGAATAAGCATAGAAGACGCTTTAAGAGGTTGAACGCGCCCCCTGTGGGAGCGGGCTTGCTCGCGAAGGCGGTGTGTGAGGCAACATTGATGGTGACTGATACGGCCTCTTCGCGAGCAAGCCCGCTCCCACAGGGGCGGCGGTGTTTTCACTCCTTGCGGGGTTCTGCTGCCTTCAGCTCCTCTTTCAACGGCACTTTCAGATAAGGATTTGCACACCCGATCTTCAGCATCCGCGGTGGTGCCCAGCGGGAGTTGTTACCCACCCGGTCGAGGATGCAGTAAGTCACTTCCAGCCGAAGGTCTTCGCCGGCTTCGAGAATGATCGCCGGCGGCACCCAGACCTGGATCGGCTGGCCGACATCGCTTGCCTTGAGTCGTGGCAGATCCATACGTACATCGCCCCAGCGCAGGGTGATTTCGTCGTCGGCGGCCATGTTCAGGTAAGGCTCGATGGTCAGCGGAACCCCGCGCTTGATCTGGTTCGGATTGACCCCCTGGCGGCGAATGGTCTCGGGGATGTTCACGGGTTCCAGACTCTGGTTTTCGTCGCCACACAGCGTCGATGGTTGGCCGCCGGGGCAGTCCAGTTTGATCTGCACCCGTCTGGCGGCCGACAGGGTTGGCCCTTGCCCGATCTGCATGATCCGGTAGTGAACGCGCGAGGTGCCATTGGCGATGAAACTCTCGGGCACACGCAGTTGGACCGGCTGGCCGACATCGCTGGCCGTAAGCACTCTGGAGGCCACGTAGCAGTTGTCCCAGAACAGTTCGATCAGGTCGCCTTCGTCCATGCCGGGGTAGGGCGCCACGTCGATCAGCAGGTGAGCTGCCGAAGTGGTGTTGATGCAAGTCTTGTGAGATTGCGCCAGGGTCGGGGCCGCAAGTTCGGGTTTGTTCGAAGTGCTTGTCATGGGGTTTCTCCTTGAAGCCTGCAGCGAAGTCCGTTTCTGAAAGTTCGAAAGGCGTGAATTGCCGAGCAACAATACTGTTCGCTATTTACAAGTTTAAATAATGAGTGAGTGCGGGATTCGACGCCTGTTGGAGACTAGATAAGAGTTCGCTTGAACAGGTGTCAATAGAGCTGGCTAGTTAAGTAGAGTATCCAGGGTTATTCAGAAAGATCCTACGCATTGAAGTCAATAAGCTGTACCACTCTGTCGAACTTGACCGCGATTTTATAGGCTTTTAGCGCGTTGTGGACGGCGAGATCAGTTCGGTGGGGAGGCTGGTTTTGACGGATTTTAGGCGAGGTTAATCTGTTGCAGGACATATATATGTACCGCACGCAGCGTCGATTAAATATCTATTGTTCGGGAGGGCCGAGAGATTTATTAGCGGGGTGGTTGTCACTTCCATCCATGGAAGTTAATAAGAGGTGAGGTGATGTTTCAGTGGTGAGCGTTATTCAAGAACTTGCTGAGGAACTGTTTAGTCCGCTCTTCTTTCGGATTGGCAAACAGCGCCTTGGCTTCGCCTTGCTCGACGATCACACCCTTGTCGAAAAACACCACGCGGTTCGCCACGTCGCGGGCGAAGCCCATTTCGTGGGTGACGATGACCATGGTGCGCTTCTCCTCGGCCAGGCTGCGGATGGTCGCCAGCACTTCGCCTACCAGTTCTGGGTCGAGCGCTGAGGTCGGTTCATCGAACAGGATGACTTCCGGTTCCATCGCCAGTGCACGGGCAATCGCCACACGCTGTTGCTGGCCACCGGAAAGGCGTCGCGGGTAAGCGTCTTCCTTGCCCGCCAGGCCAACCCTGGCCAAAAGCTTTTTACCCAGGGCAACGGCTTCGGCCTGGGGAATCTTTTTCACCACAATCGGACCTTCGATGACGTTTTCCAAAGCGGTGCGATGGGGGAACAGATTGAAGCTCTGGAACACGAAGCCAACGTGCTGACGCAAGCGCCGCACCAAGCTCTGCTGCTGGTTCAACGGGCGGCTGCCATCGATCTCGATGTCACCGACCTTGATCCGGCCGCTGGTGGGTTCTTCCAGAAAATTCAGGCATCGCAGGAAGGTGGTTTTACCCGAGCCGCTAGGCCCGATGATCGCCACCACCTCGCCTTCCTTCACTTGCAGATCGATGCCGTTGAGCACCACTTGACCCTTGAACTGCTTTGTCAGTTTTTCCACGACAATCATTGGGTCAGGACTCCTGGTCGTGCCGATTGACCCGCTCTTCCAACTTGTTCTGCAGGTGCGAGAGCACCGTGGCCAGAATCCAGTAGATCAGCGCGGCGGCAAGGTACATGGTGAACACTTCGAAGGTGCGTGCTGTGATCAACTGCGCCTGGCGGAACAGCTCCGGCACCTGGATGGTGGCGGCCAGCGCGGTGTCCTTGACCAGCGAAATGAAGCTGTTGCCCAGCGGCGGCAATGCGGTGCGCATCGCTTGCGGGATGATGGCCCGGCGCAGGGTCTGCGCTCGGGTCATGCCGATGCTGGCGGCAGCTTCCCACTGACCGCGCTCGATGGAGCTGATCGCGGAACGCAGGATTTCACAGGCGTAAGCGGCCATGTTCAGCGAGAAGCCGATCAGGGCCGCCGGCAGCGGATCGAGTTCCATGCCCAATTGCGGCAAGCCGTAATAGATCACGAACAGTTGCACCAGCAACGGCGTGCCGCGAAAGAACGACACATAGATGCGGGCGATCCAGCTCACCAGCTTGAAGCGCGACAGGCGCATCAGTGCCAGGCCGAAGCCCAGCATGAGGCCGAAGAACATCCCGCCCAGGCTCAAGATGACCGTGTAGTAGGCCCCCTTGAGCAGGAAAGGCAGGGAGTCCAGTGCGAGTTGGAAAGCTTCTTCCATTATTGAGTGACGTCAGCGCTGAAGTATTTTTCCGAAAGCTTTTTCAGCGTACCGTCGGCACGTAGCTTGTCGATGGCTTTGTTCACCGCAGCCAGCAACTCAGGCTCACCTTTGCGCAGGGCAATACCGGCTTCCTGACGGGAGAACGCTTCGCCGGCGGCGACAGTGTCCTTGGCCTTTTTGGCGTATTCCAGTGCGGCGAGGCGGTCGATCAGAATGGCGTCGATGCGGCCGACGCGCAGATCCTGGAACTTGGTCGGATCATCGTCATAGGTCTTGATAATGGCTTTAGGCTGATTTTCCTTGAGCCATTGTTCGTAGTTGGTGCCCAGGCCTACACCGACTTTCTTGCCATCCAGATCGGCGGCGGTCTTGATGGTGTCTTTGTTCTTGGTCAGAACCAGCGCCTGAATCCCGGAAACGGTGTACGGCTCGGAGAAGTCATACTTCTTTTTGCGCTCGTCCGAGATGGTCACCTGGTTGATCACCGCGTCCAGACGCTTGGATTCCAGCGCTGCAAGGATGCCGTCCCATTTGGTCGGTTGCAGTTTGACCTTCACGCCCAGCTCTTTGGCCAGGGCTTCGGAGAACTCGACTTCGAAGCCAGCCAGCTTGCCGTCGGCGTCGACGAAACTGAACGGTGGGTAAGTGCCTTCCAGGCCGACGTTGATCACGCCAGCGTCTTTGATCTTTTGCAGCTGCTCACCGGCAACTGCTTGCCCCAACAGACCGGCGCTCAGCGCCAGGCCCAGCGAACCAACCAGCAAGTTTCGACGTAGTGCAGAAAAATTCATGACAAGCCCCTGTGTTTTCTTATGGAAGACGCTTTAGGAAAGTTGGCAAATTCGGGATTTGAACGACTGCGATATCCTGCCCTAAAGCAGCGTATGCGTCTCGCTGCAAATTCGCCTGCGGCGTGACTATATGATGAGGTTTTTAGATAAGAAAATAATGAATATTTAGTTTTTTATTCTTTTATTGTATATGCGTTCAAGAACGTTCCCACGCAGACGTGGGAACGATCGCTTATAAAAAGTCTTTGTAGGCAAACAACGCCGGTGCCCCACCGGTGTGCAGGAAGATGATCGGGCCGTCATTGAAGCGCTGGCGGCCGATGCCATCGAGCAATCCCGCCATGGCCTTGCCGGTATAAACCGGGTCCAGCAGTAAACCTTCCTGACTCGCCACCAGCTTCACCGCCGACAGGGTCCCGGCATTCGGCTCGCCGTAGCGCGGACCGAAGTATTCGTCCCACAACTCGATCTTGAAACTCGCTGGCAGGCTCACGCCCAGCAGCTCGGCAGTGCGCTCGGCGAGACCCTGGACTTTCGGTCGCTGATCTTCATCACTACGGGACACCGTGACACCAATCACTGGCAAATCCGGCAGTACTTCGCTCAATGCCAGCGCCAGACCACTGTGGGTGCCGGCACTGCCCGAGGCCAGAACCACGGCGGCGAATGTCAGCCCGGTGTCCTTGATCTGCTCGGCCAATTCCAGCCCGGCGCGCACATAACCTAACGCGCCCAATGCATTCGAGCCACCAATCGGCACCCGATACGGCTTCTTGCCATTGTTGCGTAGACGGTCGGCCAGAGCCTGCAATTGCTCGTCGGCGTTGTCGAGGTTTTCAACCAACTCGACCTTGGCATCGAACAGGTCCAGCAACAGTCGATTGCCGTTGCCGACATAGTTAGCGTCGTCGGTACCCAAGGGGTTTTCCAGCAGCGCTATGCAGCCCAGGCCAAGCTTGGCCGCAATGGCGGCAGTCTGGCGCACATGGTTGGACTGAAGCGCCCCTGCGGTAATCAAGGTGTCGGCACCTTGTGCCAGCGCATCGGCCGCCAGGTATTCGAGTTTGCGCAGCTTGTTGCCGCCCATGGCCAGCGGCGTCAGGTCGTCACGTTTGACGTACACATCGCGGCCGAGCCAGGTCGACAGCCGTTCGAGTTTTTCCAGGGCAGTAGGATGACCAAGCAGGTCGAGACGGTTAAAGCGGGCAAGCTGTTGTTTGATCATGGGGGTCCGTACTGGCGGAGGGAGATGACAGGACTATAGGCACGCCTATTTAGCGGGGCAACCGGCAATCGCCTTATGCCCAAAAGTGCTGAGCACAGCACAATCGGTTCTTAATTCGCCTTCCGGACCATGCCGTAAAGTAATCCCCGTTAACGCGGCCAGACAGTCCGGCCGCCCGTGAGGAGTTTTTACCGTGAGCGAGCGTTCCAGTCATTGGCAACTGCAGACCATCGTCAGTCAACTGCGCACGGCGCGTGAGCAGTGGCGCGTACAAAACGGCCGCGCCAGCACCGAACAGGGCGGTCGCGAGTTGCCTTCCCGGGCGGCCATGGCAGAGATTCTCGAAGCCCTCTGTGGCGCGTTGTTCCCGATGCGCCTCGGCCCGGTGGATCTGCGCGAGGAGAGTGAAGACTTTTACGTCGGCCACACGCTGGACGTTGCGTTGAATGCGTTGCTGGCTCAGGCGCGACTCGAATTGCGCTACGCCGCTCGCCACAGTGCCCAGGCCGATACTGAGGTCGAGGCCAAGACCATTCAGATCATTCAGGACTTCGCCCTCGCGTTGCCGGGGCTGCGCAGTCTGCTCGACACCGACGTGCTGGCGGCCTATCACGGCGATCCGGCAGCTCGCAGCGTCGATGAAGTGCTGCTGTGCTATCCGGGAATTCTGGCGGTGATTCACCATCGCCTGGCCCATCATTTGTACCGCGCCGGATTGCCGTTGCTGGCACGGATCAGCGCGGAAATCGCCCACTCGGCCACCGGTATCGACATTCACCCTGGCGCGCAGATTGGTCGCAGCTTCTTCATCGATCACGGGACGGGCGTGGTGATCGGCGAGACCGCCATCATTGGTGAGCGCGTACGGATTTATCAGGCCGTGACGCTGGGCGCCAAACGCTTCCCGGCGGATGAGGACGGCCAGTTGCAGAAGGGCCATCCACGGCACCCGATTGTTGAGGATGATGTGGTGATCTATGCAGGGGCGACGATTTTGGGGAGGATCACTATCGGCAAGGGTTCGACCATTGGCGGCAATGTCTGGCTGACCCGTAGCGTACCGGCCGGGTGCAACCTGACGCAGGCGAATCTGCAGCATGATGATGGGACGCAGAAGTAGGCCCCCGGTTTTTTGGTGACAGATAAACAGTCTTCGCTGGCTGTAGGAGCTGTCGAGTGAAACGAGGCTGCGATCTTTTCAAAAACACCACCAAAGTCAAAAGATCGCAGCCTCGTTTCACTCGACAGCTCCTACAAAATCCTCCAAACCCCACGTCATACCCTTCCATGAGCTAGCGTACAAAGCACACCGCCGAAGCTTGCGATTAGTCCTTAGCGCCCTATCCATGTTTAACTTGAACGCACATTCAAGTTAAACCGCCGGTTTGCTGCCCGCTCACAACAGGAGGCTTGCCTTTGCCGAGTCCGTTACTGATTGCCCTGTTTCACCCCCTTGAGGTGCGCCTTTCATGAGTGCATCGTCCCTTCCTCCAAGCGGCCAGGTCCGCATGAATCCGCCGGTGTTTTACTTCGCGGCGAGCTTCATTCTGTTGTTCGGCATTGTGGTGATAGCCATGCCGGAACAGGCCGGTGCCTGGCTGCTGGAAGCACAAAACTGGGCGGCCAATACGGTCGGCTGGTACTACATGCTTGCGATGACCCTGTATCTGGTCTTCGTGGTGGTCACCGCCTTGTCCGGCTACGGCAAGATCAAGCTCGGTGCCGACCACGACGAACCCGAATTCAGTTACCTGTCCTGGGCCGGCATGCTGTTCGCCGCCGGGATCAGCATCACGCTGTTTTTCTTTTGCGTGTCCGAACCGCTGACCCATTTGGCGCAACCACCGCAAGGCGAGGCCGGCACGGCGGATGCGGCGCGGCAGGCGATGCAGATTCTGTTTCTGCACTGGGGCCTGCATGGCTGGGGCGTGTTCGCCTTTGTCGGCATGGCGCTGGCCTACTTCGCTTATCGACATAACCTGCCACTGGCCCTGCGTTCGGCGCTCTATCCGCTGATCGGCAAGCGCATCAACGGCCCCATCGGTTATGCGGTGGACGGCTTCGGCATCATCGCCACGGTGTTCGGCCTCGGCGCCGACATGGGCTTTGGCGTGTTGCACCTCAACTCGGGTCTGGACTACTTGTTCGGCATCGCTCACACCCAGTGGATTCAGGTCGGCCTGATCACGCTGATGATGGGCGCGGCGATTATCGTTGCAGTGTCTGGCGTCGATAAAGGCGTGCGGGTGATGTCTGACATCAACATGCTGCTGGCCTGCGCGCTACTGCTGTTCGTGTTGTTCGCCGGCCCCACTCAGCACCTGCTCAACACCCTGATCCAGAACATCGGCGACTACCTCGGCGCGTTGCCGATGAAGAGTTTCGACCTCTACGCTTACGACAAACCCAGCGACTGGCTGGGCGGCTGGACAGTGTTCTACTGGGCCTGGTGGATTGCATGGTCGCCGTTCGTGGGTCTGTTCATTGCACGGATTTCCCGTGGCCGGACCATCCGCGAATTCGTCTTCGGCGTGCTGTTGATTCCGCTCGGTTTTACCCTGGCGTGGATGTCGATCTTCGGCAATAGCGCCATCGATCAAGTCCTCAATCACGGCATGAGCGCCCTCGGCATGTCGGCCATCGACAACCCGTCGATGACCCTTTACCTGCTGCTGGAAACCTATCCGTGGAGCAAAACGGTCATCGCGGTGACGGTGTTCATCAGCTTCGTGTTTTTCGTCACTTCGGCCGACTCCGGCACGGTGGTGTTGTCGACGCTGTCCGCCAAGGGCGGCAACCCGGATGAAGACGGTCCGAAATGGCTGCGAGTGTTCTGGGGTGCAATGACGGCGCTGGTGACCAGTGCGCTGCTGTTCTCCGGCAGCATCGATGCATTGAAGTCAGCGGTGGTGCTGACCTCGTTGCCGTTCTCCATGATTTTGCTGCTGATGATGTGGGGGCTGCACAAAGCGTTCTATCTGGAGTCGCAGAAGCAGATCGCGCAGATGCATTCCCTGGCGCCGGTGTCCGGCTCGCGGCGTGGCGGCTGGCGTCAACGCTTGACTCAGGCCGTGCATTTCCCGTCTCGTGATGAGGTTTACCGCTTCCTCGATACGACGGTGCGCCCGGCGATTGAAGAAGTCTCGGCGGTGTTCGTCGAGAAGGGCTTGAACGTGCTCACTCAACCCGATCCGGCGAATGACAACGTCAGCCTGGAAATCGGTCACGGTGAGGAGCATCCGTTCATCTATCAGGTGCAGATGCGTGGCTACTTCACGCCATCGTTTGCCCGTGGCGGCATGGGTTCCAAGGAACTCAACAACCGTCGCTACTACCGGGCCGAAGTGCATTTGAGCGAGGGCAGTCAGGACTACGATCTGGTGGGTTACACCAAGGAGCAGATCATCAACGACATCCTCGATCAGTACGAACGGCACATGCAGTTCTTGCATTTGGTGCGTTGATCGAGAACCGGTGGCGCCGGGCCCTTTTCAGGTCTCGGCGCTCAACACCATGAACAGCACCATCGCCGCCACAGGCACGCCGAATACGGCGCTGCCGACCACCAGTTCCGTGCTCAGGGGCTGGCCTGCGCTGACCATGCCGACTGCACCGTTGATCAACGTCAGCGCGAACCACAGCACGACAAAGCTGTAGGTCAGGGTCTGGCGGCTGAAACCGATTTTCTCGCCGATGAACAGCATCAGCGCCAGCAGGATCAGGCCGAAGGTAATGATGATCGTGGTGTGCATGGTGTGTGCTCCTGAGAACGATCAAGACTGCGGTGTCAGTGTGAGCTTAGTTAAACCAGCCCGCCATTGACCCGCAGGATTTGCCCGTTGACCCAGGCCGAATCCGGGCCGACCAGAAAGGACACGACGCGGGAGATGTCTTCTGGCTGAGCCAGACGTGCTGTATCCCCACAACCGACACATGTCGCCACGGGTTCGGGTGTTTGTGGATTGGTTGGGGGAAGTGTTTGCGGATGGTCGGTAGCCGCTGGTCCACGGGCAAGTTGGATCTTCTCACCTTAGGCTAATATTTATCATAGTGTGTATGGTGTGTATTAAAAGCCTGTTCGTCGCGTAAGTGCGCAGCAGATGCTGCCCACAAGGACGAAGGTGATGCGAAGTCGGGAAATGATCAGGATGATCGAAGAGGATGGTTGGTGTCTGGGGGCCGTGAAAGGCAGCCATCATCAGTACAAGCATCCGTACAAGCCAGGGAGGGTGACGATAAAACACCCGGACTCAGAGCTTCCAAAAGGAACGATCAACAGCATATTGAAACAGGCGGGTCTGAAATGAGCCCCGACATCGGATATCAAAGCCCCGAAGGGGCCACATCACAGGAAGGACTCACCGAAATGAAATTCCCGGTCGTTCTGCACAAGGATGCCGACTCAGAATACGGAGTAATTATCCCGGACGTGCCGGGCTGCTTCTCCGCAGGCGGTACTGTGGCGCAGGCATTTGAAAACGTGAAAGAAGCATTGTCGTTGCATTATGAAGGCTTGGTGGCCGATGGCGATCCACTGCCGCAGGTGCGTGAGATCGACGCTCATCTTAATAACCCTGATTACGCAGGCGGCGTGTGGGGTGTGGTCGAATTCGATATCACGCCTTACTTCGGCAAGTCGGTACGCTTCAATGCCACGCTGCCTGAGCAGTTGCTTGAACGTATCGACCAAACGGTCAGACGGGATCAGCGATATAGCTCAAGGTCTGGCTTTCTGGCTGCTGCCGCCCTGCGGGAGTTGTCGGCGTAAACGTAGGTGGATCAAAAATCTGTGAAACGTTTCAGCATTTTCTCGAGTCCGAGGTTTATCGGCGTTTGTCTGGGCGTATGCTGGGCAACTTGCGAAGCAGTCGATACCAACTTCAAGACAGACAAGAGAGGATTCGATGACCTACACCGCTGCCGAAACCCGCTATGACTCCATCCCTTACCGCCGCGTCGGTCGCAGTGGGCTGGTGCTGCCGGCACTGTCTCTGGGCCTGTGGCACAACTTTGGCGACAGCACGCCGATCGACACCCAGCGTTCATTGCTGCGCACCGCGTTTGATCTGGGCATCAACCATTTCGACCTGGCCAACAACTATGGCCCGCCGTATGGCAGCGCCGAGATCAATTTCGGTCGTTTGCTGCGCGAAGACTTCAAGCAGTATCGCGACGAGCTGATTATCTCGAGCAAGGCCGGTTGGGACATGTGGGCCGGCCCTTATGGTCAGGGCGGCGGTTCGCGCAAGTACGTGCTGGCCAGCCTTGATCAGAGCCTGCAACGCCTGGGTCTGGACTACGTGGACATCTTCTACTCCCACCGCTTCGACCCGGACACGCCGCTGGAAGAAACCGCCAGCGCACTGGCCACTGCCGTGCAACAGGGCAAGGCGCTGTACATCGGCATCTCGTCCTACTCGGGGGTTAAAACCCGTGAAATGGCCGCGCTGCTGAAAGAGTGGAAAGTCCCGTTGCTGATTCACCAACCGGCTTACAACCTGCTCAATCGATGGGTGGAAAAAGACCTGCTGGATACGACGGACGAACTCGGTACGGGCGTGATTGCTTTCACGCCGCTGGCTCAGGGTTTGTTGACCGACAAGTACCTCAACGGTGTGCCGGCGGATGCGCGGGTCAATCGCCCGGGCGGTGGTTCGTTGCAGGCATCGCACCTGTCCGAAGCCAACATCGCTCATGTGCGTGCACTGAATGAGATCGCCAAGCGTCGCGGACAGAGTCTGGCGCAGCTGGCATTGGCCTGGACGTTGCGTGATTCGCGGGTGACTTCTGCGCTGATCGGTGCGAGCCGTCCGGAGCAGATTATCGAGAACGTCGGGGCGTTGAAGAATTTGAGCTTTAGCGCTGAAGAGCTGGCGGAGATTGACCGGTTTGCTCAGGAGGGTGGGATTAATCTTTGGGAGAAGCCTTCGGCGGCGGAGTAAGTGTTCGGCACCGGATAATCTGGCGCCTGCTTTGACCTCATCGCGGGCAAGCCCGCTCCCACAGGTTTATCGGTTGGCCACAGAATGTTGGTTCAACACATAACCAGTGTGGGAGCGGGCTTGCCCGCGACGGCGCCATCAAAGTCAGTACAAGTATTGGATGATCACCGGAAAAACGGCACGTCCCCCAGCACCGTCGCCCGCTGCATCACCCGCCGCGCCGGCCGGTAATCATCCACGGCGTAATGCTGTGTCACGCGGTTATCCCAAAACGCCACGTCGTCCTTCTGCCAACGCCAGCGAATCGTAAATTCCGGCCGTGTCGCGTGGGCAAACAGAAACTTCAGAATCACCTCGCTTTCGGTCTCCGACAGCTCATTGATCTTCGACGTGAAACCTTCATTGACGAACAACGACCGGCGCCCGCTCACGGGGTGCGTGCGGATCACCGGGTGTGACAGCGGCGGATTCTTGCGGCGCGCTTCTTCCCACTGGGCCAACGCTTGCGGCGTGTTGCCATAACGCTCCAGCGGAAACGACCGAGTAAAGTCGTGGGTAGCTGTCAGCCCTTCGAGCAAGGTTTTCATCGGCGCGGACAACGCTTCATACGCCGCGATGCCGCTGGCCCACAGTGTGTCGCCACCAAACTCCGGCAGCAGCTTGGCGCTGAGCACAGCGCCCATGGCCGGGGTCGGCAGGAAGGTTACGTCGGTGTGCCAGATGGCGTTGTCGCGCACGTCGGTGATGGCGGTGTCGAGGATCAGCACTTCGGGCTGTTCCGGCACATTCGGGTAGATCGGGTGAATGTGCAGGTCGCCGAAATGGGCGGCGAATCGCGCTTGTTGCTGTGGCTCGATTGGCTGGTCGCGGAAGAACAGCACCTGATGCTTGAGCAACGCCTGCTCGATGGCGTCGCGCT
Source organism: Pseudomonas sp. MDT1-17 (assembly GCF_054898105.1). Classification (NCBI taxonomy): domain Bacteria; kingdom Pseudomonadati; phylum Pseudomonadota; class Gammaproteobacteria; order Pseudomonadales; family Pseudomonadaceae; genus Pseudomonas; species Pseudomonas sp. MDT1-17. The sequence continues at coordinate 597,332 of NZ_JBUBVM010000001.1, forward strand.
GTTCCAGGCTCAGCGGCTGGCTGATGTCGACGCCGCTGATTTGCGCGCCGAGGGCCGAGCTGAGGGGGACGATTTTCAGGTGGCTCATGGTGGTTCTCTTCAATCCGGGGAGCCGAGCTGTCGGCAGGGTCAATGACAAGTCTTTAGTGAGCCTGGCCATGCCACGGCACCAGTTTGCGTTGCAGGGCGCGCAGGCCCATTTCCATGGCGAAGGCGATCAGCGCGATCACCAGAATCCCCAGCACCACCACATCGGTGACCAGAAACTGCGCGGCCGACTGCACCATGAAGCCCAGCCCGCTGGTGGCGGCGATCAGTTCGGCAGCGACCAGCGTCGACCAACCCACACCCAGGCCAATGCGCACACCGGTCAAAATGTCCGGCAACGCGCTGGGCAGAATCACATGGCGAATCAACTGCGCCCGGGTCGCGCCTAACGACTGCGCCGCGCGCAATTTGGCCGGGTCGACGGTGCGCACACCGGTCGCGGTAGCGATGGCGATCGGGGCGAAGATCGCGAGGTAGATCAGCAAGACTTTTGACAGCTCACCGATGCCGCACCAAATCACGATCAGCGGCAGATAAGCCAAGGGTGGGATAGGGCGGTAAAACTCGATCAGCGGATCGAGAATGCCCCGAGCGATACGGTTGTGGCCGATGGCGATGCCCACCGGCACGGCGGTCAGCACTGCGAAGCCCAGGCCCAGACCGATTCGGCTGAGACTCGCGCCCAAGTGCTGCCACAAGGTCGAATCCATGTAGCCGGTGGTGACCAGCAGCCAGCCTTTTTGCAGCACAGCGGAAGGTGGCGGCAGGAATAGCGGTTCGATCATTCCGGTGGCGGTGACGGCCCACCAGATGACAACCAGCGCGACCAGCGTCAGCACGCTGATCCACCGGGTGCTGAGGCTGCGACGTACCGGAATGACTACCAATTGGCCGTTGGTTTTTCCCGTCGCGGCCGGAATTTCATAGCTGCTCATGCGCGCTCCTGCCGCTGGGCGGTGCTGCGTTGGGAGAACACTTTGGCGAGCACGTGTTCGCGGGTTTCGATAAAGCGCGGGTCAGACTTGATCGATCGAGCCGACTCACCAGCGGCGTATCGCTGACCGAAATCCAGGCTGAGGCGCTCGAAGATTTGCCCAGGGTTTGGCGCCAGCAGAATCAGGTCCGTGGCGAGGAACACCGCTTCTTCAATGTCGTGGGTAATCAGAAATACCGGCTTGGCGGTGCGCTGCCAGACTTGCAGCAGCAGCGCCTGCATTTGTTCACGGGTGAAGGCATCGAGGGCGCCGAAGGGTTCGTCCATCAGCAAAACCCGAGGGTCGGCGGCGAGGGCGCGCGCCAGACCGACACGCTGCTTCTGCCCGCCCGAGAGTTGCCAGATTCGGCGATTTTCGAAACCGCAAAGGTCTACCAGGGCGAGCATTTCCCGGGCGCGGATTTCGCGTTTGTCCCGGGAAATGCCGGCCAGTTCCAGACCGAAACCGACGTTGGCCAGCACGTCCTGCCAGGGCAGCAGCGCGTCGTCCTGGAATACCACGCCGCGTTCGGCGCTCGGGCCTTTGACCGGCACGCCATCGAGGGTGATGCGCCCGGCGCTGGGCTCGACGAAACCGGCAATCAAGTTCAACAGCGAGGTCTTGCCACTGCCGGACGGGCCGAGGGCGACCAGCAATTGCTGGGGCCCAAGACTCAGGGAAATATCCGCCAGTACCGGTTCGGCGGCACCGGGGTACTGTGCGCTGATGCGCTCCAGCTTTAGCAAAGCCATCGCAGTTAACTCCCGATCAGTTGGTGATGTACTTGGCGCTGACGTAGGGGGCGTAATCCGGCAGCACAGCCTCGACCTTGCCTTGTTCTTTGAGGAACGTGGCTGTGTCGGTGATGGCCTTGGTGGTCGGCGCGCCGAGGGTGATCACCTGATCAGCCGCCAGCGGGTAGACGTTGCCTTGCAGCAGCAGCGGAATGTCGCTGGCCTTGGCGCCGGAGAGTTTCACCAGCTTGTCGACGTTGCTTTGGTTGGCGAGCCAGGCCTTCGGGTCTTTACGGTAGTCGGCGTAGGCATCCAGAGTCACTTTAGCGAACGCGGTGACGATTTCCGGGTGCTTCTCGGCGAAGTCTTTACGCACGATCCAGGCATCGAAGGTCGGTGCGCCGAACTTGGCCAGTTCGCCGGAGGTGATCAGTACTTTGCCGTTTTCCTTGGCCACACCGAGGGCTGGGTCCCACACGTAGGTGGCGTCAATGTCACCGCGTTTCCATGCAGCGACAATCGCGGGCGGAGCGAGGTTGAGGACGGTGACTTTCGACGGATCGATGTTCCAGTGCTTCAGCGCGGCCAGCAGGCTGTAGTGGCCGGTGGAAACGAACGGCACGGCGATTTTCTTGCCGATCAGGTCCTGCGGCGTTTTGATCCCGGAACCGTCGCGAGCGACCAAGGCTTCAGCGGCGCCGATCTGGGTGGCGATGAGAAAGGTTTCTACCGGGACTTTGCGGGTGATTGCTGCCGTCAGAGGGCTGGAACCGAGGTAGCCGATCTGCACGTCGCCGGAAGCGATGGCGGCGATGATGTCGGCCCCATTGTCGAATTTGCGCCAGTCGATCTTGGCGTTGGTGGCTTTTTCGTACGCACCGTCGGCCTGGGCGACTTTCGCCGGGTCAACGGTGGTCTGGTAGGCGACGGTGACGTCGGCCGCCTGGGCAAAGAAACTCATCGCAGCCAGAGACGCGGCCGCCAGCAGGCGAAGGGGGAAAGTCAGTTTCATTGAGAAGCTCCTTTTCAGACGACCGAGAATCGGCGTGAAAGGAGACTAAATGATCTAAGAATCAGAAAATAAATAACTTTTTCGAATGAGCTTATGAACGGAAAATTCTAAGGGAGCCCGCAGTGCGTCCTTCGCGAGCAGGCTCGCTCCCACAGGGTTTAATGGTGCCTACACAATTGTAATCACGCCGAAAATCCAGTGTGGGAACGAGCCTGCTCGCGATAAGGTCCGAAGGACCTTCTGATGTTAGTTGCTAATGGCCAAAATGCTCGCCTGATACGACCCGACAAACACATCGAAATCGCCCACCTCGTTCTGCTCCAGCTCAACCTGCTCAGCCAGCGACGAACGCGCCCGCGCTTCAAATGTCGCCTGATCATCACCATTCAACGGCTCGCTGCGGAAAAATTCCGCATGCACCTGGCTCTGACGCAGGGAGAACTGACTGAAGCTCTCCTTGTGCTCAGCCATCGCCGCCAGCACCTGGGCGGATGGCGTCAGGGAAGGATCCTTGACCTTGGCCAGCTGCGCATCCAGCGCCTTGCTATGCGCATCGCCGCCATGGCTCTGATCCAGCATCGCCGCCAGTGGTGCAATCTTCTCCAGCAATTCGCAGGCCCACTCTTTCAGGTCCACCGGATGACCGTCGCGTTGCAGCTGCAGGCCCGGACGGCGACCTTCCTTGACCACGCTGAGGAAGTTCGAGGTCGCGTTGCCGCACGAGGTATTGGTCAGCAGCGGGCTGTCGTTCAGCGCGCAATACAGCAGGAACGCGTCGAGGAAGCGCGACTCAGTGAGGTCGATGCCCATCGGCAGGAACGGGTTGATGTCCAGGCAACGCACTTCGACGTACTGAATGCCACGGGCCATCAGCGCCTGGATCGGCCGTTCGCCGGTGTAGGTCACGCGTTTCGGGCGGATGTTGGAGTAGTACTCGTTTTCGATCTGCAGGATGTTGGTGTTGAGCTGCACCCACTCACCGTCCTGATGTGTGCCGATTTCGACGTACGGCGCATAAGGCGTGGCGACCGCTTTGCGCAGGCTGTCGGTGTAGCTGGCGAGGTCGTTGTAGCACGGCGTCAAACCGGCCTGGGCGTTGCTCTGGTAACCCAGGTCGCTCATGCGCAGGCTGGTGGCGTACGGCAAGTACAACGTGTCCGGGTCCAGTTGTTCCAACTGGTGCGAACGACCGCGCAGGAAACCGGCGTCCAGCGCAGGGGATGCACCGAACAGGTACATCAGCAGCCAGCTGTAGCGGCGGAAGTTACGGATCAGGGCGATGTAGGCCGAAGACTGATAGTCACGGTCGGTGCCGACAAAGCCTTCAGCTTCCTTGAGCAGCGGCCAGAGCTTTTCCGGCAGGGAAAAGTTGTAGTGAATCCCGGCGATGCACTGCATGGTCTTGCCGTAGCGCAGGGCCAGGCCCTTGCGGTAGACGTACTTGAGCTGACCGATGTTGGAGGTGCCGTAATAGGCGATCGGGATGTCTTCCTCGGCCGGCAACGGGCACGGCATCGATGGACTCCACAGGTACTCGTTGCCGAGCTTGCTGTAGGCAAATCGATGAATCTTGTCCAGGCTCGCCAGGGTGTCTGCCGGGTCAGGCAGGGCGGGCGTGATGAACTCCAGCAGCGACTCGGAATAGTCGGTGGTGATTTGTTCGTTGGTCAGCGCGGAACCCAATTCTTCCGGGTGCGGCGTTTGCGCCAGGCGACCTTCGCCGGTCACGCGCAGGCATTCACGTTCGATGCCGTGAAGGCACTGTTCGAGCAGAGAGAGGTTAGCGCGCTCGCCGAGCAGAGCCAGGCGGCGGTTGAGAAGTTCGCTCAAGTTGGATTCCTTCACGCGTCAGTCGCCCCAATATGGGGGTGGGCAAGACGGTCTACAAGGGTGAAGTTGAAACTGGCGTTTTCGCCTGGTTTGGGAGCCCCTCAGGACTGTTGTCCGCCGGCCAAGGTTTGATCGCCGCAATCCCCTGTGGGAGCGGGCTTGCTCGCGAAAGCGGTGGATCGGTCGACTTGAATGTTGCCTGACACACCGCTTTCGCGAGCAAGCCCGCTCCCACAGGAAACTCCGACGCTGCGGCCATAGCGCCGAAATTAACTCAAATTGATGATCACTAGCTACAGGACAGCGAACGTGCCTTGTGCTTTTGCGACCAGTTTGTCGCCCTGCATCACGTCAGCCTCGACCACCAACGTGCGGCGGCCCGGGTGAATGACCCGCGCCGTGCACATCACTTCACCGTCAGAAACGGCGCGAATGTAGTTGATCTTGCACTCGATGGTCGCACTCTGTTGGTCAAAGCCGTGGGTGCTGGAACAGGCCAGCCCCATGGCAATGTCCACCAGACTGAACAAGGCCCCGCCGTGCAGCTTGCCGCCGCGATTGCGCAGCTCTGGCGCAAGCCCGAGGGCGACTTGCGCCACCCCGGTCTCCAGACTGTGCAAACGACACCCCAGCAACTTGAAAAAAGCGCTTTCGGTCAGCCCGGCAGGGATGTCCATCAGCGTTTCTTCAGCTGCTTGGCGTTGGCGAACAGCGAAGCCATGGCGTTGTTGGCCGGAGCCGCCGCCGTGGTTTCTTTGCGCGGTGCGGTGTTCTGGGATTGACGGGGTGCCGAACCCGGACGCGCGCCACGTGCGCCATCGATTTTCTCGCCCGGGGTGTCGCTCATGCGCATCGACAGGCCCACGCGTTTGCGCGGGATGTCGATTTCCATGACCTTCACTTTCACCACGTCACCGGCCTTCACCGCTTCACGCGGATCTTTGATGAACTTCTCCGAAAGCGCAGAGATGTGCACCAAACCGTCTTGATGCACGCCGATGTCGACGAACGCGCCAAAGTTGGTCACGTTGGTTACCACGCCTTCGAGGATCATGCCCAGTTGCAGGTCCTTGAGGTCTTCGACGCCTTCCTGGAACTCGGCGGTCTTGAACTCAGGACGTGGATCGCGGCCAGGTTTTTCCAGCTCTTGCAGAATGTCGGTGACCGTTGGCAGACCGAAAGTCTCGTCGGTGTACTTCTTCGGGTCGAGGCGCTTGAGGAAACTCGCGTCGCCGATCAGCGAACGGATATCACGGTCGGTTTCAGCGGCGATGCGCTGGACCAGCGGATAGGCTTCCGGGTGAACCGCGGACGAATCCAGTGGGTTATCGCCGTTCATGACGCGCAGGAAACCGGCAGCCTGCTCAAAGGTTTTTTCACCCAGACGCGCGACTTTCTTCAACGCCGCACGGGTTTTGAACGCACCGTGCTCGTCGCGGTGGCTCACGATGTTCTGCGCCAAGGTCGCGTTGAGACCGGAGATACGCGCCAGCAGCGCCACGGAAGCAGTGTTCACGTCCACGCCTACGGCGTTTACGCAGTCCTCGACCACAGCGTCCAGGCCGCGCGCCAGTTTCAGCTGCGACACGTCGTGCTGGTACTGGCCGACGCCGATGGATTTCGGATCGATCTTCACCAGTTCGGCCAGTGGATCCTGCAGGCGACGAGCGATCGACACCGCGCCACGAATCGACACGTCGAGGTCCGGGAATTCCTTGGACGCCAGTTCCGACGCCGAGTAAACCGATGCGCCGGCCTCGGACACCATGACTTTGGTCATCTTCATGGCTGGGTATTTTTTGATCAGTTCAGCGGCCAGCTTGTCGGTTTCGCGGCTGGCGGTGCCGTTGCCGATGGCGATCAGGTCCACCGCATGCTTGGCGCACAGGGCGGCGAGCACGGCGAGGGTCTGATCCCACTTGTTGTGCGGCACGTGCGGGTAAACCGTGGCGTGATCCAGCAGCTTGCCGGTGGAATCGACCACGGCGACCTTGCAACCGGTGCGCAGGCCCGGGTCGAGGCCCAGCGTGGCGCGCGGGCCGGCCGGTGCCGACAACAGCAAGTCGTGCAGGTTGTGGGCAAACACGTTGATCGCTTCGGTTTCCGCGCCATCGCGCAGTTCGCCCAGCAGGTCGGTTTCCAGGTGGGTGTAGAGCTTGACCTTCCAAGTCCAGCGCACCACTTCGCCCAGCCATTTGTCGGCGGCGCGGTTCTGGTTCTGGATACCGAATTGCTGGCCGATCATGCCTTCGCACGGGTGCATGGTGCCCGGCAGTTCGTCGCCGACTTTCAGCGCAGAACTCAGAATGCCTTCGTTGCGGCCACGGAAAATGGCGAGCGCGCGGTGCGACGGCATGCTTTTCAGTGGTTCGTCGTGCTCGAAATAGTCGCGGAACTTGGCGCCTTCCTCTTCTTTGCCAGCGATGACGCGGGCACTCAGAGTGGCTTCCTGCTTGAGGTAGCTGCGCAGTTTGTCCAGCAAACCGGCGTCTTCGGCGAAGCGCTCCATGAGGATGTACTTGGCGCCTTCGAGGGCAGCCTTCACATCGGCGACGCCTTTTTCGGCATCGATGAAGCGCGCGGCTTCAGCCTCTGGCGTCAGGGTCGGGTCGTTGAACAGGCTGTCGGCCAGCTCGCCGAGGCCGGCTTCCAGGGCGATCTGGCCCTTGGTGCGGCGCTTCTGCTTGTATGGCAGGTACAAGTCTTCGAGGCGGGTTTTGGTGTCGGCGAGTTTGATGTCGCGTTCAAGTTGCGGGGTCAGCTTGCCTTGTTCCTGGATGCTGGCAAGGATGCTGATACGCCGTTCGTCGAGTTCTCGCAGGTAGCGCAGACGCTCTTCCAGATGACGCAACTGGATGTCATCGAGGCTGCCGGTCACTTCTTTCCGGTAACGGGCGATGAAGGGCACCGTGGAGCCTTCATCGAGTAGCGCGACGGCCGCTTCGACCTGTTGTGGGCGTACGCCGAGTTCCTCGGCGATGCGGCTGTTGATGCTGTCCATAAAACCACCTGACAAATTGTGAAAGCAGGCTCGCAGGCGCGAGATAAAGGCTCGGCGAGTCTGGTTGAGCGGCCTGGCCTGCGCCGCTACCTGGATCAACAGGCATCCCGTTGACCCGTGAAATCGAACAATGACTGCCGCAACCGTGAAAATAAATATCGGCCACTCGCAGCAATGATCAGACGTTGCCTGACACAAAAGGCCGCGCATTATAACCAGCGTTCTGTCATTCGGGGGCATCGCAGGCTGTAGGCATAAAGGCCGGATTTCTGGCGGTGAAGGAAAAATCTGCTAACAATGCACACGGTGCGTATAACGGCAGCTACGCCATAATGCGCGCCGAGACCAAAGGAGCATCTAATGAGCAGCACTGCAAACATTGCTGAAGGCGAGAAAATTCTTATTGTTGACGACGATCCAGGGCTGAGCAGCCTGTTGGAACGCTTTTTCGTCAGCAAGGGCTACCGCGCCCGCGCCGTGCCGAACACTGAACAAATGGATCGCCTGCTGGCGCGTGAAGTGTTCAACCTGGTCGTCCTCGACCTGATGCTGCCCGGCGAAGACGGCTTGACCGCCTGCCGCCGCCTGCGCACCGCGAACAACCAGATTCCTATCATCATGCTGACCGCCAAGGGCGATGAGCTGAGCCGTATCAAGGGCCTCGAACTGGGCGCCGACGATTACCTGGCCAAGCCGTTCAACCCGGATGAGCTGATGGCGCGTGTCAAAGCGGTCCTGCGTCGTCAGTCCGCTCCGGTGCCGGGTGCTCCGGGCAGCGAAGACGAAAGCGTGACCTTCGGTGACTACGAACTGTCCCTGGCCACCCGCGAACTCAAGCGCGGCGACGAAGTGCACATGCTCACCACGGGTGAGTTTGCGGTGCTCAAGGCGTTGGTGATGAACGCCCGCCAGCCTCTGACGCGCGACAAACTGATGAACCTGGCCCGTGGCCGCGAGTGGGACGCCCTGGAGCGTTCCATCGACGTACAAATCTCGCGTCTGCGCCGGATGATCGAGCCCGATCCATCCAAACCGCGTTACATCCAGACAGTCTGGGGCGTGGGTTACGTGTTCGTTCCGGATGGCGCCGCCACCAAGTGATCGGTGATTTGTAGGAGCGGGTCTTGCGGGCAACGGGTCAGATGACCTTGTCCGCTGACTCGCGATCCGTAATATGCGAGCATCGCTCGCTCCTGCAAGTGTGTAGCGGTTATCCATGAAAACCCCCGTTTGGTTCCCCCAGAGTTTCTTCTCCCGCACCCTGTGGCTGGTGCTGATCGTCGTCCTGTTTTCCAAGGCGTTGACCCTGGTTTATCTGTTGATGAACGAAGACGTCCTGGTGGACCGCCAATACAGCCACGGCGTCGCCCTGACGCTGCGCGCCTATTGGGCGGCCGATGAAGAAAACCGTGAGAAAATCGCAGATGCTGCGACCCTGATCCGGGTAGTGGGCGCGGGTGTGCCGGAGGGCGAGCAACACTGGCCCTACAGCGAGATCTATCAGCGGCAGATGCAGGCAGAGCTGGGTAACGACACCGAAGTGCGATTACGCATGCACTCGCCGCCGGCGCTGTGGGTGCGGGCACCAAGCCTGGGTGATGGCTGGCTGAAAGTGCCGCTTTACCCACATCCGTTGCGTGGCCAGAAAATTTGGAATGTGCTCGGCTGGTTCCTTGCCATTGGCTTGCTGTCCACTGCGTCGGCATGGATCTTCGTCAGCCAGCTCAATCAACCGTTGAAACGTCTGGTGTATGCCGCGAGGCAACTCGGTCAGGGCCGCAGTGTGCGCCTGCCGATCAGCGACACACCGAGTGAAATGACCGAGGTCTATCGCGCCTTCAACCAGATGGCTGAAGACGTCGAACAGGCCGGCCGCGAGCGCGAACTGATGCTCGCTGGGGTCTCCCATGACTTGCGCACACCCTTGACCCGTTTGCGGCTGTCTCTGGAGTTGATGGGCGACCATAGCGACCTGACAGACGACATGGTCCGCGACATCGAAGACATGGACGCGATTCTCGACCAGTTCCTGGCGTTTATCCGCGATGGTCGCGACGAGTCGGTGGAAGAGGTGGACCTGAGCGACCTGGTGCGCGAAGTCGCGGCGCCGTACAACCAGAACGAAGAGAAAGTGTGCCTGCGCCTGGAGCCGATTCAGCCGTTTCCGTTGCGTCGGGTGTCGATGAAGCGGTTGCTGAACAACCTGATTGGCAACGCTTTGCATCACGCAGGCAGCGGGGTTGAGGTGGCGGCTTATGTGTCCGGTGATACCAGTGCGCCGTATGTGGTGCTGAGTGTCATGGACCGTGGGGCGGGGATTGATCCTTCGGAGCTGGAGGCGATCTTCAACCCGTTTACGCGTGGTGATCGTGCCCGGGGGGGCAAGGGGACAGGGTTGGGCTTGGCGATCGTGAAGCGAATTGCTTCGATGCACGGCGGCAATGTTGAACTGCGCAACCGTTCCGGTGGTGGACTCGAAGCTCGGGTGCGGTTGCCGCTTGGGTTGATGCTTCCTCGAGACGCGGTTTAAAGTCCAACAACTCTGCGGCGGCGGACGGCCTCTTCGCGAGCAGGCTCGCTCCCACATGAATTTGCGTCGGATGTGAATTTTCGTCCACCGCAGATCAACTGTAGGAGCGAGCCTGCTCGCGAAGGCGGCATCACTGCCACCGCAAAGACTGGGCTTAGCCCTTGCCTTTGGTCCGCGTCATATTCGGCCCACCATTCTTTTCAAGATGCTCAATGATGATCCCCGCCACATTCTTGCTGGTGGTGGTTTCAATCCCTTCCAACCCCGGCGACGAATTCACTTCCATCACCAGCGGCCCATGATTGGAGCGCAGGATATCCACGCCCGCCACTGCCAAACCCATCACCTTCGCCGCACGCAATGCCGTCATGCGTTCTTCCGGCGTGATCTTGATCAGGCTGGCGGTGCCACCACGATGCAGGTTGGAGCGAAATTCCCCAGGCTTGGCCTGGCGCTTCATCGCCGCGATCACCTTGTCGCCCACCACGAAGCAGCGAATGTCCGCCCCGCCGGCTTCCTTGATGTATTCCTGAACCATGATGTTCTGCTTCAGGCCCATGAACGCCTCGATCACCGACTCCGCCGCCGTCGCCGTTTCACACATCACCACGCCGATACCCTGAGTGCCTTCCAGCACCTTGATCACCAGCGGCGCGCCGTTGACCATCTCGATCAAGTCGGGAATGTCGTCCGGGGAGTGCGCAAAACCGGTGACTGGCAAACCGATCCCCCGGCGCGACAGCAATTGCAGGGACCGCAGTTTGTCCCGCGAGCGGGCGATGGCCACCGATTCGTTGAGTGGAAAAACGCCCATCATTTCAAACTGGCGCAACACCGCGCAGCCATAAAACGTCACCGACGCGCCGATCCGCGGGATCACCGCATCGAAACCTTCCAGCGGCTTGCCGCGGTAGTGGATCTGCGGTTTATGGCTGGCAATGTTCATGTAGGCGCGCAAGGTGTCGATCACCACCATTTCATGGCCACGCTCGGTACCGGCTTCGACCAGACGACGAGTGGAATACAGACGCGGGTTCCGCGACAGCACAGCGATCTTCATGCAACACCTGTGGAAAAGGTAGATACCGGGAACACCGGCTTGTCTTGTACGTATTTAATGCCCGGATTGACGACTAACTGGCCGTCGATCAAGGCTTTGGAACCGAGTAGCAGGCGATAACGCATGGACTTGCGGCAGGCGAGGGTGAACTCGACCCGCCAGACCCGATCACCAAGGGCCAGGGTAGTGCTGACCACGTAACGCATCTGCGCGTGACCGTTGGAGCTTTTGATAGTCTTCATTGTCACCAGGGGTGCTTCGCAGCGCCGGTGACGCAGTTGCACCACCGTGCCCAAGTGCGCAGTAAAGCGCACCCACTGTTCCCCGTCGCGCTCGAACGGTTCGATATCGGTAGCATGCAGGCTGGAGGTGCTGGCGCCGGTGTCGATTTTTGCGCGCAGGCCCGCGACTCCCAAATCCGGGAGCGCCACCCACTCGCGCAGACCGACAACGGTCAAATGGTCAAATGTCTTCAATAGGAAAAACCGGCGATTAACGCGTCCAGGCCCCAGGCGTTACCGGGGCCAACGCTTTGAATGCAGGCTTGGCGAACCAGTAACCCTGCATCAGAAAAATTCCACAGTCCGCCAGGAAATCCCGTTCTCCGGCGCTTTCGATCCCTTCGGCAATGACTGTAACGTTCAGCTCCGCACAGATTGTGACAACCCCTCGAACGATAGCCTGACGAACACGATCGCGGTCGACATCGCGGATCAGTGCCATGTCGAGTTTGATCAGGTCCGGTTGGAAATCAGCAAGCAGATTGAGCCCCGAGTAGCCCGCGCCGAAATCGTCGATGGCGGTCTTGAAGCCGAATTCGCGGTATTCACGCAGAATATTGGTCAAATGGCGATAGTTATCTACGTGTTGGCTTTCCAGGGTTTCGAAAATCAGCCGGTCGATGGGGAAGTTGTGTTTTTTCGCTGCTTCCAGTGTGCTGCGAATACACAGTTCCGGGCGGTACACGGCGTTGGGCATGAAGTTGATCGACAGATGCGTCTGCATCCCTAGATTCGCCGCGCCTTCAATGGCTTTGGTCCGGCAGAGCTGGTCAAAGCGGTAGCGGTTGTTCTCGGTGACCTGATCGAGAACTGACAGTGCACCCTCACCCTTTACACCGCGTACGAGTGCCTCATGGGCGAATATCGACTGGTCTCGCAAATCGACGATCGGTTGGTAGGCAAACGCAAAATCGAACCCCAAGGGCTCACTTTGCTGGCAACCCTGGCAACTGCCCTTGGGCGAGGTCAATGAAGACGGAAATATAGTCAATCGGTCACTCCATGCCGGTGAGCCGGCCAAGATCACATTCTATCTGGAGGGCCGAGTTCTTGCGCCCGACAGAAACGGTAGTACAGTTCCGACTATGGGCTGAAAGAGGAATTAAAGTGGCACAAAAACAGGAAGAGGACGACAAGGTCCGTCTCGATAAATGGTTGTGGGCCGCGCGTTTTTATAAAACACGCGCCTTGGCCAAAGCGGCGATAGAGAGCGGCAAGGTGCATTGCCGGGGTGAGCGCTGCAAACCGGGCAAGGAGCCGAGGGTCGGCGACGAGTTTCAGATTCGCACAGGGTTCGAGGAACGCACGGTAGTGGTTCAGGCGTTATCGATCGTACGCCGAGGCGCGCCAGAGGCTCAGGCGCTCTACGCCGAAACAGAAGCCAGCATCGCCAAGCGCGAGGCGGCCGCAGCCATGCGTAAGGCTGGTTCGCTGGGCGTGAGCACCGACGGCAAACCGAGCAAGAAGCAGCGACGGGATTTGTTCAAGTTTCGTGGAAGCAGCAACGACGAGTAGGGCAATAGTTTCTGTGTTGCCTGTGAAGCAGCCTTCGCGAGCTACGCTTGGAACAAACCCGGATTGTTCATAAAATGCCTCCCATGGCTGAACATCGCGCACCGAAAGGGTGCTGCAGAGGCGCAATTTTCACTTTTTGAACTCATTTGTTATTACTTCAGATACCCAGACCTATGACCGATTTACCGGATACCGACTACACCCAACGCTTCATTTTCGATGACAGCGACACCCGCGGCGAGCTGGTTGCGTTGGAGCGTAGCTACGCCGAAGTCCTCGCAAAACACCCGTACCCGGAGCCAGTTGCACAACTGCTCGGCGAGCTGATGGCGGCGGCATCGTTGTTGGTCGGCACCTTGAAGTTCGATGGCTTGCTGATTCTTCAGGCCCGTTCCGAAGGCCCGATCCCGCTGCTGATGATCGAATGCTCCAGCGAGCGTGAAATCCGTGGCCTGGCCCGATACGAAGCCGACCAGATCGCACCCGACGCGACCCTCGCCGACCTGATGCCCAATGGCGTATTGGCGCTGACCGTCGACCCCACCCAAGGCCAGCGTTACCAGGGCATCGTCGACCTCGATGGCGAAACCCTGTCGGAGTGCTTCACTAACTACTTCGTGATGTCCCAACAAGTCGGTACGCGTTTCTGGCTGTACGCTGATGGTCGTCGCGCCCGTGGCCTGTTGCTGCAACAACTGCCCGCCGACCGTCTGAAAGACGAAGAAGAACGCGCCGCCAGCTGGCAGCACATCACCGCGCTGGGCAGCACCCTGACCGCCGATGAATTGCTGAGCCTGGACAACGAAACCGTACTCCATCGCCTCTACCACGAAGAGCAGGTTCGCCTGTTCGATGTGCAGAAACTGCGTTTCCGTTGCAGCTGCTCACGCGAACGTTCTGCCAATGCGCTGGTCAGCTTGGGTCTGGAAGATGCGCAGTCCCTGGTGATCGAACACGGCGGCCACATCGAGATCGATTGCCAGTTCTGCAACCAGCGCTACCTGTTTGATGCTGCGGATATCACTCAATTGTTCGCGGGTGCGGGTGTCGATACGCCGTCAGATACCCGGCACTAAAACGGTTCAGCGCAGGTAAATTCACTGCTTAGCGCCGGAATAACGCCGTTACGACGGGAGGGCCCTACTATTTTTGGGCGTTTCTGGCATAATCCGGCCCACTTTTTGTCGCGGTAGTAGTGCACGACTTTCTACTACAAAACGTTTGGAGCACACTCGGCCACTGGCCGACGGGGAATCTCATGACGCAAGCCAATAACGCCGTGTACACCGATCTGAGTGTTGATGATCTGGTAAAAGAAGCCCTGAGTCGCGGTGAAGGCGAGCTTGCCGATACCGGCGCGCTGGTAGTTCGCACTGGTCACCGCACCGGTCGCTCGCCAGTCGATCGTTTCATCGTAGAAGAGCTTTCCACCCAGGCAGCCATTGCCTGGGGCCCGATCAACCGCAAGTTCCCGGCCGACAAGTTCGACGCCCTGTGGGCTCGCGTCGAGGCGTTCAACAACGCGCAAGAGCATTTCGTTTCCCACGTGCATGTAGGTGCGGCTGAAGACCACTACCTGGCCGTGAAGATGACCACCCAGACTGCCTGGCAGAACCTGTTCGGCCGTTGCCTGTTCATCAACCCGGAAAAGTACAACCCGGCTGGCCGTGATGAGTGGCAAGTGCTCAACGTTGCCAACTTCGAGTGCGTGCCAGAGCGTGACGGCACCAACTCCGACGGTTGCGTGATCCTCAACTTCGCTCAGAAGAAAGTGCTGATCGCCGGCATGCGTTACGCCGGTGAAATGAAGAAAGCCATGTTCTCGGTGCAGAACTTCCTGCTGCCGGCTGCCGACGTGCTGCCAATGCACTGCGCCGCCAACATCGGCGAAGAGGGCGACGTGACCCTGTTCTTCGGTCTGTCCGGCACCGGCAAGACCACCTTGTCCGCTGATGAAAGCCGTTACCTGATCGGTGACGACGAGCACGGCTGGGGTGAAGGCGTTGTCTTCAACATCGAAGGCGGCTGCTACGCCAAGTGCATCGACCTGTCAGAGAAGAACGAGCCGGTCATCTGGAAAGCCATCAAGCACGGCGCAGTCCTGGAAAACGTCGTTATCGATGACGCCAAGCACGCCGATTACGCTGATGTCAGCCTGACCCAGAACAGCCGCGCCGCCTACCCGCTGGAGCACGTTGCCAAGCGTTCCGAGAAGAACCTCGGTGGCGAGCCAAACGCTGTGATCTTCCTGACCTGCGACCTGACCGGCGTGCTGCCGCCCGTGTCGATCCTCAGCGAAGAACAAGCGGCCTACCACTTCCTGTCCGGCTATACCGCACTGGTAGGCTCGACCGAAATGGGTTCCGGCAGCGGCATCAAATCGACCTTCTCCACCTGCTTCGGCGCACCGTTCTTCCCGCGTCCGGCTGGTGAATACGCAGAACTGCTGATTAAGCGTATCCGCGGCTTTGGCTCCAAGGTCTATCTGGTCAACACCGGCTGGACCGGCGGCGGCTACGGCGTCGGCAAACGCTTCAACATCCCGACTACTCGCGGCGTGATCGCAGCGATCCAGAGCGGCGCGTTGATCGGTGCTGAAACCGAGCACCTGGACACCATCAACCTTGACGTGCCGTTGGCTGTGCCAGGCGTTGAGACTGGCCTGTTGAACCCACGTAACACATGGGCTGACAAGGCTGCTTACGATGAGGCCGCTAAGGCGTTGGCTGGGTTGTTTGTTGAGAACTTCAAGAAATTTGAAGTGAGCGACGCGATCAAGGCTGCTGGGCCGAAGTTGTAAGTGTTGGTTTGATGTAATGAAAAGCCGCCCTCAGGGGCGGCTTTTTTATGTGCGCAATTCGGGTCATCAAAGACACAACTGCCATTATTCCAGCTGAACAGACGTCAAACGGCCAGAATAATGGCACTTACGCGTTCAGCTAGATCCCTTCCAATTCCTGTGTATCCCATCGTTGCAACTTGATCGCTTGGTAAATCATTCCGATGGTCAGCGGGACCTTGTCGCCACGCCCCTTGGCCCGATGCTTGAGAAACACATCAAATCCTTCCGGCTGAAAGTAGCGGTAGGCGTCGTAGTCGATGAAGTCGATTGCGAATTGTTCTTCCAGTTCTTCCATAAGGTGTCGTGCATCAGCGCCGTCGCAGCCCAGGTCGAAGTTGATCGAGGTGTTGAGGCTGATGTTTTTGCGTTCGGGTAGGCCGAGCTCTTCGTGCAGCAGCTGTATGAGCAGGTGCATGGCGTGGTCGTCGGGGAAGTTGGGGGCGAGGTTCATTGCGGGTGTCCGGTTGGGCTTGGATGGATCTTATTGGTCGTCAGGCTTGTGGGGAAGGACGGGAGAGCATTGCGGCGGTTTGTCTTGTTGGTATTTGGCGAGCACTCCGTCTTGCGTAGGAAGTGGTTTGTTGAGGTCTACCGGTGATGTGTCGAAACCGGCGAGGTACAGGCTGGCCAGGTAATTTGAGCGGCGGACCTTTTCGTAGTAATCGTGTTTACTTTGGAACGTGGATTCGCTCATCGTGGTTGTCTCGGGTACGAGTGTTCGCTTATTGCCGTGGGTCTGATTCTTGACTTTCAGCGCTGATGCACTTGGTGGCTGTCCACGTTTTATGGAATGTGGACAGTCGGAAAAACGTTTTTATAAAGAGTCAATATTTTTGACCGCTCCCACGTTCCAGGACGAAGCGCGGGGAGGTGGGATGTGTTGCGCTGTTTAACCGGCTAACGCATTCAGCACATGGATAGGGTCATTATGGATGGCTTTCAGCAGGGCTTTGGCCGGCCCTGTCGGTTCGCGGCGACCCTGTTCCCAGTTGCGAAGAGTGCCCAGTTGGACGTCTATCAAGGCTGCGAACTTGGCCTGAGTCAGACCGGTAGCCTTACGAATTTCTTTGACTTGCAACGCATCAACATGGAATTCGCGGGAAGGCCGACGTTCACCCCGTACGATCTCATCCATCTGTTGCACGCTTTCCATCAGCTCATCAAAAAACTTGCTCATGGTTATCTCCAGTGTTCAATGACGGCTTTCAACGCTTTGCGTTCATCGGCGGTCAGGTCTTGTTGTTCATTTTTAGGGTAGATCATCAACAAAGCGATCTGCGACGCCGAGACGAAATGGTAGTAAATCACTCGGGCTCCGCCTCGTTTTCCGTGCCCCTTGGCCGCGACCCGCATTTTGCGAATCCCGCCTGTCCCTTCGATTAAGTCGCCAGCCGAAGGGTTCAACACCAGTACCTTCTGCAAGGCGATATAGGCATCGTCATCCATTAGCTCTTTGGCTCGACGAGTGAAGATCGGGGTCTCAATGAAAATCATCGTTAATGTACGCCATTGGCTTACTTTCGGGCAATGCTGGTCCGGATTGAATAGACTTTCATCTGTTCAGTCGTAACTGGTTTTTGATCGTTCTCACGCAGAACGTGAGAACGATCTGTTCACTCGACCTCAGGTCGGCGCTTTCCAATTCAGCATGCGTTGCTGGGCGACCTTGAGCAGATCGCAACCGTCCTGTGTCAGCAGGTAGAGCGCGTGGGTGATGTGGGGAATGTCTTCGACGTCACCGTGCTTGAAGCATTGGCAGTGCAGGGTTTTGAGTAGATCGCTGGACGCTCGGATGCGCTGGAGGGCGACTTCGAGGATGTCCTGGGGGTGGGCCTCTGTGTCGATGATCAGGGGCGGGGAATCGGTGAGGTTGGTTTGGAGGGGGCGGTAGCGGTTTGGAAACGGATTTAATGCGGTCACTGAAGAACACCTCTACTTAATTGGGAATGTGCGCTCTCTTTGTCGAGTGACCAAGCCCGAGTCGCTGAATTGGCAGCGACAGCCCGACTATAGGTGTGAGCAGCCGAGCAGCGATAGGCGACAAAGAGTCCCCGCTTGTAGGATCGGGCCGAACCTCGGCTAGGCCATTTCTATAGGAGTTTTCCGCGACGCAATTTCTCGCGTTTTTCTGCCATCAGCTTCCTCACCTCTTCATCAGAAATGCTCGGCCGTGGATCATCGATGCTGGCCTGAACCTGCCTGATGAACCATGCCTCGTAGGCAGCATTGTCGATGTGAGCCTCACAGCAATTGCGTGGCGCTTTTTCCTTCATCGGTTTCACCTCTGATTGTTTAAAGTTGAGCTGCCGACCCCCGTGCCCTTTCACTTAACCAATGTGCTTATACGACGCCACATCCAGCAGGCTAGTGGTCAACCCCGTCGCCGGCGCGTAGATCGTGCCTTTCACTGCCGAGAAGCTGACCCCTTTGCTGCCCAGCGATACGTAGCGTTCGCCTTGATCCAGTTCGGTGAAGTAGGTGTAGGAGTATTTGTGCATCAGCTGGTACTTCGCTTCGTCGCGGGCCATGGCGTTGCTGAGGTTTTCCAGGTCGGCCTGGGTCAGGTTCAACGGTTTGTTCAACTGCACGCCCCAACGCTTGAGGCAAACTTCGGCGAGGTGGCGGACGATCCGGCCTGGCTCGGCCAGGGTTTTCGGGCCGTTGGTGCCAGTAGGGGACGCGTTGCCCGCCAGGGTGGCGTGGCGGCCGGCCATGGGGTAAATGTGAGTTTTGGTGCCTGTGGCGGTTTGCGGGATGACGCAGCTGAAGCCTTTCGAGCGTTCGTCCCGGGCATAGAAACCTACATACTCTTTGACGTTGGCCCCGAGTTTGACTTTGTCATCCTGAAAGTTACCGGTGCCCGGCACCGGATTAAGGGCAAAGATATTCACCGGAATGTTTTTAAGTTCGTTGTCCTGGAGCATGGCGTTGGCCAGCATGTGGCAACTTACGCCGCCGCGGCTCCAGCCCACCAGATTGACTTGGGTGGGAATAACACCGTCTTTGCGGAACGTCTTGATAATTTGTTCCTGTAAATTTTGTTGCGTCACGCTGCGGGCGCCATAGTTGTATTTGCGCCAGAACCACGAGCCTTCAACTTTCACTTCTTCGATTGGAATGCCGGCAGCTTTCAGGCGGTTATATTCCACTTCGGTCAGTTGCTCGCGCTGCCAGTCGCATTTGCCTTTGATGATGTTGATCGCGTGCTGCACGTTCTCCGCCCAGCCTTTACCGAACAGTGAGCCACTGAGGCCGTAGTCCTTGGACTTGGTAAAGAGGTCGTCGACTTGCAGGTTACCGCTGCCGGGACCGTCGACCACTATCCATTCGGCGAACTCGCGGCCGGTATGGCGAGTGGCAAGCGTGGAGACCAGTTCACCGTCCCAAAAGTTTTCATGAGTGTCGTCGAACTTGGTCGAGCCGGTGCCGCAAAAGAAAATAGTTAATATAGTCATTGTAGTGCTCTAGTGTGATTTAAGAGCTTGCAGACTAATGTTTGTTGTTTGGATGTTGAAGAGGTTAGTTGTTTCTATGTTTGTGGTTTTAATAATCCATTCGTTGTCTTGCAACTTCAAGAAGTTCGCATCCGTCTTGCGTTAATAAATAAAGTGCATTCACTATATGGGGAATGTCGTTCACGTCAGCTTGTTTGAAGCACAGGCAATAAAGTGTTTCGAGCAGGTCGCTGGCGGCGCGCAGGCGTTGGTGAGCGGCGTCGAGGACGGCGCCGGTGCTGGCGGCGGTGTCGATGACCAACACGGGCGTTTCGCTGTAGCTGGTTTTGAGCGGGCGATAGCGGTCTTGCATGAGGTCAGTCCCTGTTTTCAGCGGCGCGGCAAACTATAGAGGCGTGCGTTCAGGCGTCGCAATACCGCGTAAATGGACGGAGTTTGTAGGGGATTTTCCTGTGTTGTGGCCTTTTGCCTACGTGTACCCCGAGGCTTTTTTCAGCGATACCCCTAGAGGTCGAATTTCCTACGTGTTTGTCAGGCGCAGCGCATCAATCCTCTGTATGGTGCGCGCCAGAAACTGTAGGACGTTTCGAAAACCACGTTCGTCTGGCTGGTCAGGGCCTCCGGCCAACCGGTGCGATCCATATTGGCGAGGACCATCGGGTTGCTCGCGAAAGCAATCTGCCAGCCGGCCAATCCCTCACGCCTTACTTTGTCCTCGTTGCTTCCGCTGTATCATCCCGTATCGTTTTGTTCCCCGACCTTTTCTCGACTCGCTGCGTTTGCCGGCTAGGCTTTGGGCTTCGCAGCGGTCAACGGAGTGACAGCTTATGCACAACACCCTGGAACAGGTTTTCGGTTATCCACAGTTTCGGCCCGGCCAGGAAGCGGCGATCAGCGCGGTGTTGGCCGGGCGTTCGGCGGCGGCGATTTTCCCCACCGGCTCAGGCAAGTCCCTGTGTTACCAATTGCCGGCCTTGTTGCTACCGCACCTGACGCTGGTGGTCTCGCCGCTGCTGGCGTTGATGCAGGATCAGTTGGCGTTCCTGCAGCGCCACGGCATTGCGGCGGGCAGTATCGATTCGGCCCAGAGCCGCGATGACGCCAGCGACGTGATGGCTCGGGCCAAGTCTGGCGAGCTGAAGATTTTGATGATCTCGGTGGAGCGCCTGAAGAACGAGCGTTTCCGCAATTTCTTGCAGCAAGTGCCGATCTCGTTGCTGGTGGTGGATGAGGCGCACTGCATCTCGGAGTGGGGCCACAACTTCCGCCCCGACTATCTCAAGCTTCCGGATTATCAGCGCCAGTTCAACATCCCACAGGCGTTACTGCTGACAGCCACTGCGACACCCAAAGTGATCGCTGACATGGAGGCCAAGTTCGCCATCGCTCCCGACGATGTGGTGACCACCGGTTTCTATCGGCCGAACCTCAATCTGTTGGTCGAGCCGGTACGGGGTCAGGACAAACGCCGACGCCTTGTCGAATGGATGAGTCAGCGTCCCGACCAGCCGAGCATTGTCTACGTCACCCTGCAGAAAACCGCCGAGCACATTGCCGAACATCTGACTCGCAACGGCATTCAGGCCGAGGCCTATCACGCCGGTTTGCCCCATGAACAACGCGAAGCCATCCAGCGCCGGTTCATGGGCGGACAGTCCAATTGCATCGTTGCCACCATCGCGTTCGGCATGGGCATCGACAAGAGCGACATCCGCAACGTCGTGCATTTCGACCTGCCCAAATCGATCGAAAACTACAGCCAGGAAATCGGCCGCGCCGGACGTGACGGGCAGCCATCCGACTGTCTGGTGCTGGCCAACCGCGACAGCCTCAACGTGCTGGAAAACTTCGTCTACGGCGATACGCCTGAGCTGGATGGCATCCGCTACGTGCTCGACGAGTTGCAAGCCGCCGCGCCTGAGGGGCAGTGGGAGTTTCTGTTGGGGCCGCTGGCGGACCACAGCAACATCCGACAATTGCCGCTCAAGACCTTACTGGTGCAGTTGGAACTGCGCGGGATCATCGCTCCGCGTTACGCCTATTACGCCGAGTACCGTTTCAAATACTTGCAGGAGCCAGAGGCCTTGCTGGCCCGCTTCGAGGGCGAGCGCAAAGACTTTGTCGCGGCAATCATCCAGACCTCCAGCCGTGCGCGGACCTGGGCCACAGTGAATTTCGACGCGTTGTATGAGCAGCATCAAGCCGAGCGCAACCGGGTGGTCAAGGCACTGGATTATTTCCAGGAGAAAGGCTGGGTCGAGCTCGAAAGCAAGCAGATGACCGAGGTCTACAGCCTGCTGCAAACGGATTTCAACAGCCAATCCCTGAGCGCCGAGTTACACGCCTGTTTCACCCGGCACGAGCGCACCGAGATCGCGCGGATTCACGCCATGCTGGATCTGTTCGCCACCGACCATTGCCTGGGTTATCGACTGGCCGAGTATTTCGGCGATGAAAACGCGCCGCAGCAGTGCGGGCATTGTTCGGTGTGTCACGGGGATGTGGCGCGATTGCCCGCGCCACCGGAATGGCCGGCGCTTGTGGATAAAAACTTCGAAGCATTGTGTGGTGATTTTATCCACAGGCATGGGCAGCACACCGGCAACGCCCCATCGGCGGAGCGCGTGACACGGTTTCTGTGCGGGATCAGTGTGCCGCTGTTCACCAAGCTCAAGGCGCGGGCGATTCCCGGGTTTGCGGCGCTGGAGGATTATTCGTATGGCGAAGTCCGGGCGTGGGCCGAGGCGCATTTACCTGCGTAGATCCATCCGCTGAATGCTGCTCATCACTGGAATAAATTTCAAAAATGCGCGGTGGCTGACTATGGTGAAGGCTGTCTTTGGATCGCCCACAAGAGAACAACAACTATGAGCCAGACACCGTTCACTATTCAGCGCGCCGCTGTCATTGGCGCGGGCACTATGGGCCGTGGCATTGTCATGTGCCTGGCCAACGCCGGCGTCCCGGTGCAGTGGGTCGATAACAATCCACAGATGCTTGAACAGGCGCTGGCCACCGTGGCGGACACCTACGCCCACAACGTGCGTCAGGGCCGGATCGATCAGACCGAGGCAGACGCTCGCGTTGCACGGATAACGGCGGCTACCGACTACGCGGCGATCCGCGATGTCGATCTGGTGATCGAAGCGGTGTACGAAAACCTCGAGCTCAAGCAGAAAATCTTCCGTGAACTGGACGGTCTGCTCAAACCTGATGCGATATTGGCCAGCAATACCTCGGCGCTGGATATCGATGCCATCGCCGCGGCCACTCGCCGCCCGCAACAGGTCTTGGGCCTGCACTTCTTCAGCCCGGCGCACATCATGAAACTGCTGGAAATCGTCCGCGGTGCCCAAACCGCCCCGGCGGTGCTCGATGCGGCGCTGGAGCTGGGCAAGCGCATGGGCAAGGTCAGCGTGGTGGCGGGCAACTGCGATGGTTTCATCGGCAACCGCATGCTCAATACCTACGTGCTCGAAGCGCGCAAGATGCTGCTCGAAGGCGCTTTTCCACAACAGGTCGATGCGGCGCTGCAAGGTTTTGGCTTCGCTATGGGGCCGTTTCGCATGTACGACGTGGTTGGCGTCGACCTGGGTTGGCGGGCTCGGGAATTGGCCGGCAAAGGTCAGGATGCGCCTGAGGTTCAGGTGGACAATCGTCTGTGCGAATTGGGTCGTTTCGGCCAGAAGAGTGGCAACGGCTATTACCACTACGAACCGGGCAGTCGCCAGGCTGAGCACGATGTTGAAGTCGATGCGCTGGTGCTGGAGGTCAGCGAAGAGCTAGGGTTCCAGCGTCGCGAGATCAGCCCCGAGGAGATTCTTGAGCGCTGCTTGCTGGCACTGGCCAATGAAGGGGCGAAGATCCTTCAGGAAGACATCGCCGAGTCGGCACACGACATCGATCTGGTGTACCTCAATGGCTACGGCTTCCCGGCGGACAAGGGTGGGCCGATGTCCTGGGCGGATCAGCAAGGGCTGGCGGATATTCACCAGCGATTGCTGGCGCTTGAGACGAAGCAGGGTGATCAGTGGAAACCGGCGCGGTTAATTGGGGAGTTGGCGGCGGTGGGTAAAGGATTTGCGCAGCGGTAGACTCCACCGACTCGATCGTTCCCGCGCGCCGCGTGGGAGCGCCTCACCCAGACGAGAGCCGCCCATGAATCAACGCACCGACTACCCCCATTTCCAGCCCATCACCACCCGCTGGCACGACAACGACGCTTATGGCCACGTCAACAACGTTACCTACTACAGCTTCTTCGACACGGCAGTGAACACCTACCTGATTGAAGTCGGCGGCCTGGATATCCATGACGGTGAAGTGGTGGGCTTTGTGGTGAGTTCGGCTTGCGATTACTTTGCCTCCATTGCCTTCCCCGATCGGATCGAGATCGGTTTGCGGGTGGCCAAATTGGGCAACAGCTCGGTGCAATACGAGCTGGCCGTGTTCAAGGTTGGGGAAGACGAAGCCTGCGCGGCGGGGTGCTTCGTGCATGTGTTTGTGGATCGGGCGTCGAATCAGCCGGTGGCGATTCCTGCCGGGTTGCGCGATGCAATGGAGCGCTTGGTAGTTTGACAGGCAAAAAAAATCGCAGCCCGAGGGCCGCGATTTTTTGATTTACCGGTCCACAAGGCGATTCAAGCCTCAGTCGTCATGGCGATGTTTATGCTTACGATGGCCGTAGGCATGGCCGCGACCCCGATGGCCGTCACGGTAGTAGCGACGGTCATCATCACCACGACGATAGGAGCGACGATCATCGTCGTCATCGCTCTTGTTGCCCATGTAGTTACCCAGCGCGCCACCGGCGCCGCCGCCTGCTGCGGAGCCGATCAGGCTGCCGGTGGTGCCGCCCATGCTGCGGCCGACCACGTTACCGCCTGCTGCGCCCAACGCACCGCCAATGGCTGCTTCACCACGGCTGCGTTTGTCTGCGCCAACAGCGCTACCACCCGCGCCGCCCAGGGCCGCGCCAATGGTGGAACCTGTATTGCCGCCTAATGACTGACCGACGACCGAGCCCAGAACCCCGCCCAATGCGCCGCCCACACCTGCTTCGGTGGTGCCGCCGGCAGAAGCGAAGCCACTGACCAGGCCAAGGGACAACAAGAGAATCGAGGAGAACTTCATAGGGGAACCTCAAGGGGATGACGGCGCGATCCTGAGGCTGTGTCATGGTTGTGACAATCGAAATCCGACGAGTAACACGACTTCAGCACAATTCTATAAGTTGCTGTTTTTTGGGCGGAACTTAAGTGTTTTTCGCCGGTCTTTAGCTACTTCGGATAGGCCGTTTTTATGCAAAAACGGCCTTTTTTGTGGGCGTTTGAAAATTGTTGATCGTTCCACGCTCCGCGTGGGAACGATCAGGGTCAGGCCGATTTGGCCATGATGAGCCGGGTCTCACTCGCCGCTTCCAACCGGATCGCCACAAACTTCGACGTCGGCGTATGGCTGCCATCCCCGATGCTTTCCAGCGGCACCAGCGGATTCACTTCCGGGTAGTAAGCCGCCGCTTGCCCGGCAGGAATATCAAATGCCAGCAGCGTAAAGCCCTTCACACGACGCTCACGGCCATCATCCCAGATCGAAACGATGTCAGCCTTTTGCCCCGGCTTGAAGCCCAGGCGAATGATGTCGGCTTCGTTGACGAACAATACATCACGCTGACCCTTGACTCCGCGATAGCGGTCATCGAGCCCATAAATCGTGGTGTTGTACTGATCGTGAGAGCGCATCGACTGCATGATCAGGTCCGGCAATACGCCGGTGGCGCGAGTGCGTTCGTGCACCAGATCTTTAGGCAGGATGTTCGGACGGAAATTGGCGCGCCCCGACGCGGTATTCCAGCGGCGAGCGCCGGCGCTGTTGCCGAGGTAAAACCCGCCCGGGTTCTGGATCTTCTCGTTGAAGTCGCGAAAGCCCGGAATGGTGTCGGCAATCAGGTCGCGGATGCGCCGGTAATCGGCCACCAGCCAGTTCCAGTCCACCGGTTTGCTGCCCAGGGTCGCGGCGGCGATGCCGGCAATGATCGACGGCTCCGAGCGCATCTGGTTCGACAGCGGCTGCAACTGGCCGTTGGAGGCGTGCACCATGCTGAATGAGTCTTCGACGGTCACCGCTTGCGCGCCTTCGGTCTGGATATCGATGTCGGTGCGACCCAGGCACGGCAGGATCAGCGCGTCTTTACCGTGCGCCAAATGGCTGCGATTGAGCTTGGTACTGATTTGCACGGTCAGGTCACAGTTGCTCAGGGCCTGGAAGGTCCGTGAGCTGTCCGGAGTGGCTTGGGCGAAGTTACCACCCAGACCGATAAAGACTTTCGCGCGGCCGTCGGCCATGGCATGGATCGCCTCGACCACGTTGTGGCCATTTTCACGCGGCACTTTGAACTTGAAGCGACGCTCCAGGGAATCGAGGAACGCCACCGGCGGACGTTCGTTGATGCCCATGGTCCGGTCGCCCTGCACGTTGCTGTGTCCACGCACCGGACACAGACCGGCACCCGGCCGGCCGATGTTGCCGCGCAGCAGCATCAGGTTGGCGATTTCCTGGATGGTCGGCACCGAATGGCGATGTTGGGTGATGCCCATGGCCCAGCACATGATGACGTTCTTGCCTTTGGCGTACATGCGCGCCGCTTGCTCGATCTCCACCAGTGGCAGGCCGGACTGCTCGACGATCTGCTCCCACGGGGTATCGTCGATGGCGGCAAGATAGTCCAGCACGTTGACGCTGTGTTCATTGAGGAAGTCGTGATCGAACACCGCGGGTGCGCCAGTCTTCTGCGCCTCGCGCTCCCATTGCAGGAGGAATTTCGCCATGCCGCGCAGGATCGCCATGTCACCACCGAGGGCCGGACGGAAGAACGCGGTGTTGGTCGGTTTGTCGCCGTTGGTGAGCATTTCGAACGGGTGCTGCGGATGCTGGAAGCGTTCCAGACCGCGTTCCTTCAGCGGGTTGACGCACACCACTTGAGCGCCGCGCTTCACCGCTTCGCGCAACGGTTCGAGCATCCGAGGGTGGTTGGTGCCAGGGTTCTGGCCCCAGACGAAAATCGCATCGGCGTGTTCGAAGTCGTTGAAGGTTACCGTGCCTTTGCCAACGCCGACACTTTGCGCCAAGGCCACACCGCTGGCCTCGTGGCACATGTTCGAGCAGTCGGGGAAGTTGTTGGTGCCGTAGGCACGCACGAACAATTGATACAGGTACGCCGCCTCGTTGCTGGCGCGGCCCGAGGTGTAGAACTCGGCCTGATCCGGGCTCGACAGGCCGCGCAGATGCTTGGCGATCAGGGTGAAGGCATCATCCCAGCTGATGGGTTGGTAGCGATCGGTTTCGGCGTTGTAGCTCATCGGCTCGGTCAGACGGCCCTGATATTCCAGCCAGTAGTCGCTCTGTTCCAGCAGCGAGGTGACGCTATGTCTGGCAAAGAATGCACCGTCGACACGGCGTTTGGTCGCTTCCCAGTTCACCGCTTTGGCGCCGTTCTCGCAGAACATCACCATGCCCTTTTCCGGAGAATCGCCCCAGGCGCAACCGGGGCAGTCGAAGCCGCCGTTCTGGTTGGTCTTGAGCATTATGCGGAGGTTTTTCAGCGCGTTATCGCTGGTCAACCAGGCCTGGGCGACGCTGATCAGCGCGCCCCAGCCACCGGCTGGGCCTTTGTAGGGCTTGTAGCGAGGGACGGGTTTCTGGTCGGCTTGACGATGTTGACTCACGCTTGGTTCTCCGTCGCAGGGCTGTAGACCCGCGGCGCACTTTTTTGCGGCAGGTGGATGAGATTGAGGTTGTGACGACGGGCCCATTGCACGGCAAGACCCGTGGGCGACGACAGGCTGACCAAGGTCTGAATGCCTGCGCGCAATACTTTCTGGATCAACTCGAGGCTGCAACGGCTGGTGACAATCGCCAGCCCGCCGGTAGTCGGGATCTTCTGCCGGATCAACCCACCGATCAGCTTGTCGAGGGCGTTGTGACGGCCAATGTCTTCGCGACCCAGCAGCAATTGGCCCTGACTGTTCATAAACACGGCGGCGTGCACCGCGCCGGAGTACTGGCCAAGCGGCTGGAACGCACCGATACGCTGACGCAAACCATCGAGCCATTCGGCGGGCGGCAAGGGTGCGCCGGGCAGGACTTTGAGGTCTGGCAACGCCTGTTCCACTGCTTCCACACCGCAAAGCCCGCAACCGCTGGTGCCAGCCATTTGCCGACGTTGTTGCTTGAGGTTCCAGAAGGCGCGGTTGGCGATGGTCACTTGCGCGTATTGCGCCGACCCCGAGCCGCTGAGTTGCAGGTCATAAATGTCGCAAGCGTCTTCGATGATGCCGCTACCGAGGCTGAAACCGACGATGAAGTCTTCCAGATCCGTCGGCGTCACCAGCATCACAGCCTGGCTGATGCCGTTATAGGCAATCGCCAACGCAACTTCTTCGGCCAGCGCGGTGCTGTCCGATTCGGCGCTTTGCGTTTCGGTGTGGCGAAGATCGCAGTAACTGTACGTCTGGCTGGCAGCGGGCGCTGGCGTTTCGCGGGCAGGCGCCGCGCAGGCAGGGCGCTTGGCGTTCATGGCATCACCAACGGTTTGATTAGCTTTAAGCCTAGGCGCGTCAAGTTGTCGCGTCTAATCGCTAATACTGATCTACCGATAGATGGCGTCGATCAAGTGCTCGGCAGCGATTGCTGAAGTATCGCGAAACAGGCTTCCGCAAGCGCCGAACGCGGGGCGCTGCGACGCATGATCAGGCCCAGCCGGGCGAGGGTCTGGGCATTTTCGATGGGTTGCAGGCGCAAATGATCGGTGAGGTTTTCGAGGCCACCTTCTAAAGGCATCACTGCGCAGCAGAGTCCGCCGTGCACCGCTTGTAACAATTGGTGGACGGCATCGGTTTGCAGCAATGGCTGCGGGATGAGGCCGCGGCTGTGGAAGTTGTGGTCGATGGACTGCCGAAAATGCATGCCGCTGGTGAGCATGCCCAGCGGCAGTTCGATCAGCGATTCCCAACTCAGCGGTACCTCGCCGAAACTGAAGAAGCGCTGATCGTAGAGCAGGCCCATGCGGGTTTCGCTGAACGCCAGGGAATCGAAGCGTTCGCCGTCCAGTCGCTCCAGGTACGACACGCCCAGATCCAGGCGATTGTTCGCCAGTTGTTCGAGGATTTGTTCGGAACTCAGTGCTGAGAGTTCGAAGCGCAGGTTCGGGTGCTCGGCGTGCAGGCGTTGCATCAGCGGCAGCGGATCGAAGCTCGACAGTGGCACCACGCCCAGGCGCAGCGTGCCGACCAGATTGCCGCGGCAGGCAGCCGCCTCTGCCTGCAAGCCGTCGCAGGCTGCCAGCACGGTGCGCGCCCAGGCCAGCACCCGTTCACCCGGTGCGGTGAAACCCTCGAAGCGCTGACCGCGATTGACCAGCGGCAACTCGAGTTCTTCTTCGAGGCTGCGCAGGCGCATGGACAGGGTCGGCTGGGTGATGTGACAACGCGCGGCGGCCTGGCCGAAATGCCGGGTTTCGTCGAGGGCGATGAGGAATTTCAGTTGCTTGATGTCCATCTTCGCTCCAAGGCGCGGTGTAGGCGGGGATTCTAGCGCTTGCGCCGGATCAACGTCATTGGTCGGGTTGAAACCGGGGTTCTCAGGCTTGGTCTAGGCTTTTGCGTCTGGACACCTAATCCCATGGAGAGCACACGATGAGCCTTTTCAGTTTTTTAAAAGAAGCCGGTGAAAAAATCCTCGATGCGCTGACGCCGGACAAGGCCGAAGCGAATAGTGAAGCGTTGACCAAGCACGTGAAGGATGCGCTGACGGGAATCGACACTTCCAAAATTCAGGTGAAAGTCGAAGGCGATAAAGTCATCGCCAGTGGCGAAGCCGCCAGTCAGGAAGAGAAGGAAAAAATCCTTCTCGCGCTCGGTAACGTGGCCGGTATTAGCGGTGTTGATGACCAGATCACCGTGACCGGGCCGGTGGCTACGGCGGCCAAGTTTGTCACGGTCGAGAAGGGCGACACCCTCAGCGCCATTTCCAAGCGCGTGTATGGCGATCCCAACAAGTACCAAAAGATCTTCGAGGCGAACAAACCGATGCTGAAGGATCCGAACAAGATCTATCCGGGGCAGTCGTTGCGGATTCCTGAATAATGTGAGGCCCGTAGGAGCTGCCGAAGGCTGCGATCTTTTGATCGTGATCTTCGGCAGCTTCAATACCGCGAAGATCAAAAGATCGCAGCCTGCGGCAGCTCCTACATGGAATCAAAGCCCTGCAATGAGCTCCCGATAATCCCCCACCGCCGCAAACTCGGCCGTGTCCTTCGGCCCTTTGCGGCTGTCCGGTTCACTCACGGCCAACAAATGCGCCACACCAAAATTCCGCGCGCTACGCAGAATCGGCAAGGTGTCGTCGATAAACAGACTGCGCGCCGGATCAAAGCCGATGTCCGCCTGCAGGGCATCCCAAAATTGCGGGTTTTCCTTGGCGAAACCGTAATCATGCGAGCTGATCAATCGCTCGAAGTACGGCGCCAGTTCGATTCTTTCCAGCTTCAGTGACAGCGAATCGCGGTGTGCGTTGGTGATCAGCACCACCCGCTTGCCGGCCCGTTTGATGGCGGCCAGAAAGGTGTCCGCGTCCGGTCGCAAGGCGATCAGGTGCGCCGTTTCCAGTTTCAATTCGCGCACCGGCAGTTTGAGCTCGGCGCTCCAGAAATCCAGGCAATACCATTGCAACTGGCCGGCATTGCGCTCGAACAGCGGCTGCAATTCCATCTCGGCCATGGCCCGGCTCACCCCGTGCAACTCAGCGTAACGCTGGGGCAAGTGCTCCATCCAGAAATGGTTGTCGTAGTGCAGGTCCAGCAGCGTACCGTCCATATCTAGCAGTACGGTGTCGATGTCGCGCCAGGGCAGCAGGGCCATAAAAAACTTCTCCAGCGGTAAAAAAGATATCCGAGGTCAACAATCAGGATAGGCCGGGTATAGTAACGCGTTCACGCCAAGGAGCTTTTCATGCGCCAGAAACCCACCATCCTCGCCCGCGAGATCGTCGCCACCAGCCGTTTGTTCTGCGTCGAAGAGCTGAAGTTGCGCTTTTCCAATGGCGTGGAGCGCACGTATGAACGACTGGTGGGCAAGGGCGCCGGTTATGGCGCGGTGATGATCGTGGCGATGCTGGATGCAGACCACGCGGTGCTGGTTGAAGAGTATTGCGGCGGCACCGATGAATACGAGCTGTCCTTGCCCAAAGGCTTGATCGAGCCGGGCGAAGACGTGCTGGCGGCGGCCGAACGAGAACTCAAGGAAGAGGCCGGGTATGGCGCGCGGCAACTGGAGCATCTGACTGAGTTGTCGTTGTCGCCCGGTTACATGAGCCAGAAGATCCAGGTGGTGTTGGCCACCGATCTGTACGAAGAAAGCCTTGAAGGCGATGAGCCCGAGCCGATGGGTGTGGATAAAATTAACCTGCGTGAGTTGTCGGCCCTGGCCCAGAACCCGCGATTCACTGAGGGCCGTGCGTTGGCAGCGCTTTATCTGGCCCGTGATCTGCTGACTCAGCGTGGAGTGTTCCTGCCATGAATTTCCCCCATCCGTTGATGGCGCCGGTCATCGAGCTGGCATTGAAGGCCGGGGATGCGATTCTGCCGTTTTGGCGCACTGGCACGGCGGTGACCGCCAAGGCTGACGATTCTCCGGTCACAGCAGCAGACCTGGCCGCTCACCACCTGATTTTGGCCGGGCTGACGGCGCTGGACCCGAGCATCCCGGTGCTGTCCGAAGAAGACGCCAATATTCCCCAGAGCGTGCGCGCCGGGTGGCAGCGTTGGTGGCTGGTCGACCCGCTGGACGGGACCAAGGAATTCATTTCCGGCAGCGAAGAATTCACCGTCAACATCGCGCTGATCGAGCAGGGGCGAGTGGTGTTTGGCGTGGTGTCGATGCCGACCAACGGGCGCTTCTACGTCGGTGGTGCTGGTTTGGGCGCGTGGCGTGGCGATAAAGGCGCGCAGCCGCTGCCGATTCAGGTGCGCGACGTGCCTGCAGCGGGCGAGGCATTTACCGTGGTTGCCAGTCGTCGGCATTCAAGTCCTGAGCAGGAGCGCTTGCTGGCCGGGTTGAGCGACAGTCTGGGTGAGCTGCAATTGGCCAATATCGGCAGTTCATTGAAGTTTTGTTTGCTGGCGGAGGGTGCGGCGGATTGTTATCCGCGGTTGGCGCCGACTTCGCAGTGGGACACGGCCGCTGCGCAAGGCGTGCTGGAAGGGGCGGGCGGCGAGGTGCTGGATTTGAGCGGTGCGCCGTTTTGTTATCCGGCGCGGGAATCGTTGTTGAATGAGTTTTTTTTGGCGCTGCCGGCGAAGGCTGCTTGGCGCGAGAAATTGTTAACGTTGGCGCGGGCCTGAAGATCAAGGGATCGCAAGCTCCTACAGGTGGGACGCATTTCTCTGTAGGAGCTGTCGAGTGAAACGAGGCTGCGATCTTTTGATTTACCGATGGAGCACGTACTGCCCGGTAAACGTCACCGCATCCTCCTCACTCCCCACATTCACAATCCTTGAATGCAGCTTCAACCGCGCCCGTCCATACCGCTCATACATCGCCAGAAACTTCTTCCACACCGCCGCACTCGGCGCCTGACAAATCGCTGTCGCGTCCATGGTGACCGGCAATGGATAGGTGATATGCCCTTCGTGAATCACGATGTGCCCGTCTTTAACCCCTTCTTCACGCAATCGCAAATGCAGCCAACCCCAACCCGCCAGCACCGCGCCACAATACAGACTGCCGCCGAACATGGTGCTCTTGTGGTTGACGTTGGCCTCCAGCGGCAAGTGCAGGCGCAGTTGCTGATCGTGCCAGTCGAGCACCTTGAGGCCCATGTCCCGCGTAAGGGGAATGTCGCGATGGAGGACGGATTCCAGATGACGGCTGTCGCGGCTCATGCACGGGTCTCTTGTATGAAGATGATGATTTGACGGTAGCTCAATCGAGTTCGTCGGTGTGGCTGCTGACACCACCGTCGGCGAAGTTCAACCCGTGCTTGCGCAGTTTGTCGTGCAAGGTTTTGCGCGGGACACCGAGGGCTTCGGCGAGGCTGCGCACGGAGCTGTGAGAGCGCGCCAGTTCGGCGGCGATCAGGCTCTTCTCGAAATTTTCCACTTGCTCGCTGAGACCGCCGCTGACCCCTTCGACCGTCATGCCGGCAGCGCCCTGCGGCGCGCTGTTGTCCAGCGCCAGTTCCAGGCCCAGGGCAAAGCGTTCGGCGGCGTTTTGCAGTTCGCGCACGTTGCCCGGCCAGGTGTGGCGCAGCAGCAGGGCGCGTTGTCCCGGTTGCAACTCGTGGGGTGGCAGACCGTGTCGAGTGCTGGCTTCGTCGGCGAAATACTGGAACAGCATCAGCGCATCTTCGCCGCGCTCACGCAGCGGTGGAATACGCAGCGGTGCGACGTTCAGGCGGTAATACAAATCGGCACGGAAGCGGCCCTGATCGGCGGATTGACGCAGGTCTTCCTTGGTCGCGGCGATGATGCGGATGTCCAGCGGGATCAGCTGATTGCCGCCCAGGCGCTCGACGACGCGCTCCTGCAGCAAACGCAGCAATTTCACCTGCACATCCAGGCTCATGCTTTCGATTTCATCGAGGAACAACGTGCCGCCATTGGCGAATTCGAACTTGCCGATGCGACGCTTTTGCGCGCCGGTAAAGGCGCCCGGTTCGTGCCCGAACAGCTCGCTTTCTACCACCGACTCGGCCAGGGCGCCGGCGTTGATCGCCACGAACGGACCGCTACGACGGTTCGACAGATCGTGCAATGCACGTGCGACCACTTCTTTGCCCGCACCGGTTTCACCCAGGATCAGCACATCGGCCTTGGTCGCCGCCAATGCTCCGATCTGCTCGCGCAGGCGCAGCATCGGTGCCGATTGCCCGACCAGTCGGGTACTCAGTTCATTGCGATCGCTCAGGGCCAGACGCAGGCTGCGGTTGTCCAGCACCAGCCGGCGCAAGGCCAGGGCGCGGCGCACGCTGTCGAGCAGGGCGTCGCTGGCGAAGGGTTTTTCCAGAAAGTCATAAGCCCCGGCGCGCATCGCTTGCACGGCCAGCGGCACATCGCCGTGGCCGGTAATCAACAGCACTGGCAGATCCGGGTCCTGGGCATGCAGTTCGGTCAGCAGTTCGAGACCGTCCATGCCCGGCATGCGGATGTCACTGACCACCACGCCGGGCCAGTCGCGCTCCAGTTGCGCGGCCAGGCCCTTCGCTTCGGCGAGCGGCAGGATTTTCAGGCCGGCGAGGTCCAGGGTCTGGCTCAGGGCTTGACGCAGGTGGGGATCGTCGTCGATCAGCACGACCTGGATGCGGTTGTCGATGGTCATGCACTTCGGTCCTCGGACGGTTGCAGGCTTACACCCGTTGCGCCTGCACGCAATTTCAGGGTAATCAGGGCGCCGCCTTCCTTGTGGTTGGCGAACGACAGTTCACCCCCGAAGGCACGCATCAGGGTTTCGCAAATCGCCAGCCCCAATCCAAGGCCCTGAGTGCGGGTCTTGGTGGTGTAGAAGGGCTCGCTGGCGCGGCCAAGTGCCTCCAGGCAAAACCCGGGGCCATTGTCGCGGATGTACAGATTGACGCCGTCGGCGGTGGATTGGGCACTCAACCAGAGCTTACGCGGCGGGCCTTTTTCCGTCAGGGCGTCCAGGGCGTTGGCCAGCAAGTTGCCGAGCACCTGGCGCAGACGGGTTTCCCCAGCCTCGACCCACAGGGTGGCGGCCGGCAAATCACGGATCAGTTCGACTTCCATGCCGCGCCGACGCTTGGCCAGCAGCGCCAGCGCGTCGTCCAGCGCCGGTTGCAGGGCGACGCTTTCCGGGGCGTGGCGATCGCGCCGGGCGAAGGCGCGCAGGTGGGCGATGATTGACGCCATTCGCCCGGTCAGTTCGCTGATCAGCTTGAGGTTGCCACGGGCATCGTCGGTGCGCTGATGATCGAGCAGCACTTCGGCGTTTTCTGCGTAGCTGCGGATCGCCGCCAGCGGTTGATTCAATTCGTGGCTGATGCTCGCCGACATGGTGCCAAGGGCCGACAGTTTGCCGGCCTGCACCAGATCATCCTGAGCGCGAACCAGCTCTTGCTGGGCCTGTTCGCGCTCCAGCACTTCCTGTTTCAATCGACGGTTGAGCCCTTCGAGGTCGCTGGTCCGCTCGGCTACCCGGCCTTCCAGTTCACGACGGGCCTTGGCTTCGAAGGCGATCCGTTCGAGGTAATGCCGACGGCGCTGCATCATCAGGCCGAGCAACAACATCAACACCAACAGCGTCGCGCCGCCGATGGCGACGACCGTGCGCACCGGGCGATCGATCAAGGTGCGTGGGGCGAGGATGCTGACGTTCCAACCGGTTTCTGCGATGGCCTGGGTCTGTGTCAGCCAGGCATTGGGGTTGAGCCTCAATGGTTTGGGATCGCGGGTCGGATAGGGTTGAATCGCCGTAATAGCCTTGCGTTCTTCTTCGCTCAACGGGCGGGTCGAGCGGAATCGCCACTCGGGCCGCGACGTGAGAATGACCACGCCGTTATGGTCAGTCAGCAGCAGTTGTTCCGGGGTTTTGCCCCAGAGGCTTTCGGTATGGTCCAGGTCGACCTTGACCACCAGCACACCGATGATCTTTTCGCCGTTACGCACGGCGGCGGCGAAGAAATAGCCGCGCTTGGCCGATGTCGTTCCCAAGCCGAAAAAACGCCCAAGCCGCCCGGCCATGGCTTCGCTGAAATACGGCCGGAAGGAAAAATTACGCCCGACGAAACTGTCGTGTTTGTCCCAATTGGACGCGGCCAGGGTCTTGCCCGTGGTGTCCATCAGGTACATGACTTCAGCGCCGCTCTGGGCGCTGATGTTTTTCAACAAACGATTGGCGTTGCCCTGAGTGACACCATCGTCGGGCGCGCCGAGGACCGCTCTTAGGGCCGGCAGATCGCCGAGGATCTGCGGCAACACTTCATAACGGTGCAAGGTGCCCAGCAGGTTGGCGACGTAAAGGTCGAGCGTCTGACGGTTCTGCCCGGCCAGTTCGCTGCGGTAATAGCGCTCGGCCAGATGCTCCAGCGGCCACAGCAACGGCGCCAGGCACAGCGCGAGCAGGGCCAGGCTGCGCCAGCGGGGTCTGCGGGGGAGGGTCGGAGTCATGAGCATCGAGCGCCTGTGGGTACAGGCGCATTATGCCTAGGCTTGCGGGCGCAGTCTGCGCACCGTGGGTGTTTCAGGAAAAGACGTCAGCGTCCTTGAAGTACGCGGCAGCCTGGTCTTTGCCAGACAGTTGCGGTGCTTCGTCCAGTTGCCATTCGATGGCGAGGTCCGGGTCGTCCCAGCGAATGCAGCGCTCGGCGGATGGGGTGTAGTAGTCGGTTGTTTTGTAGAGGAATTCGGCGAACTCGCTCAGCACCACGAAACCGTGGGCGAAACCCTCCGGGACCCAGAGTTGGCGATGGTTCTCGGCGGACAGGCGCACAGCCACCCATTTGCCGAAATGTGGCGAGCTGCGGCGAATGTCCACAGCCACGTCGAGTACTTCACCGACTGTGACGCGTACCAGTTTGCCCTGAGTGTTTTCCAGTTGGTAATGCAGGCCACGCAGTACACCTTTTTGCGAACGGGAATGGTTGTCTTGAACGAAATTCGTCTCCAGACCCGTCGCTTTTTTGAAAGACTTGTCATTGAAGCTTTCATAGAAGAAACCGCGCTCGTCACCAAATACCTTGGGTTCGATGATCAGAACACCGGGCAGCTCGGTGGTGACTACTTTCATGGTCTTTCTCCAGCAATAGGCGTTGATGGGCGACATTCTTGCGCAAAGTCCCTGCCGGTGCGAGTGGAGTGTGTTTTTTCCTGATCCGTTCATGATTTGGTCGAGCATCAGGTGGGTGTCAGGGAGCCGATAGGGGGTTGCGTATCGTCCCAAGCAGTGGCGATATAAGCGCCTAATAAAATTTCAGGGGTCGTTGTATGCCACTCGCCACGTTGATTCATCGCGCCAGTTTGCCCAGCCCGCAAGTGTCTGCGGAGCAGGCGCTTGAGCTGTTGAAGGGACATTACGGGCTGAGTGGAAGGTTGCAGCCCCTCGGCAGCCAACAGGATCTTAACTTTCGGGTCGACAGCGACCAGGGGCGTTTTGTCCTGAAAATCTGCCGTGGTGACTACTCGGCGCTGGAGCTGCACGCCCAGCACGCCGGGCTCAAGCATTTGGGTGCACACCCCGATGTGCATGTGCCGCGGGTGATCGCGGCCAACAACGGTGCAGACCTTCTCTCTCTGGAAGTCGACGGCCAACCGGTGCATGTGCGCCTGCTCGATTACATCGAAGGCCAATCGTTGACACACCTTGATCATCTGCCCGGTTCAGTGGTGGCGGGATTTGGTCGGCTCTGCGGTGAAATGGATCTGGCACTGGCCGGTTTCGACCATCCTGGCCTCGAGCGCACCCTTCAATGGGACGCTCGCCACGCCAACGCATTGATCACGCATTTGCTGCCGGTCATCAAGGATGACCACCAACGCCGGCTGATCGCCGATGCGGCTGAACGGGCCGAGCGCCATTTGCAGCCGCTTGTGGATCAGCTGCCAGTGCAGGCGATTCACATGGACATCACCGACGACAACGTGGTGTGGCAGCGGGATTCGCAACGCCATTGGCAATTGCAGGGCGTGATCGATTTCGGCGATCTGATTCGAACCTGGCGCATCACTGATCTGTCGGTGACGTGCGCGGCGTTGCTGCACCACGCCGATGGCGATCCTTTCTACATTTTGCCGGCGGTCCAGGCCTACCACGCGGTCAATCCGCTCACGCATGAAGAGCTGCTGGCACTCTGGCCGCTGATCGTCGCCCGCGCGGCGGTGTTGGTGCTCAGCGGCGAACAGCAGGTCAGCATCGATCCTGGCAACGCGTACAGCCGCGACAATCTCACCCACGAGTGGGAGATTTTCCGCGTCGCTACATCGGTGCCGTTGGCGTTGATGGAAACGGCGATCCTTACCGCGGTCGGCCAGAGTCTGCCGAGCATCGGCAGCGAAGGCTTTGCGCCGCTGTTGCCGAGTCTGGTCGGGCGTGAGTTTGCCTTGATCGATTTGGGCGTGCTCAGTGCGCATTTCGAGGCCGGTAACTGGGAGCAGGAAGGGATTGATCAGCGCCTGCTGACCGAGGCCGCCGCCGCTCACGGTCTGGCGGCCAGTCGTTATGGGCAATATCGCTTGTCCCGCACCCGGCCGGACAGCGCCACTGAGCCGGACACTTGCCCGTTGCACGTCGAGTTGCGAGTGCCCCATGGCACGGCGGTCGAGTCGCCGTTTGCCGGCGTGGTCCATCAGCCCGCGGTGGGCGTGCTGCAATTGGACGGCCCGCAACTGAGCGTGCGTCTGTGGGGCGTGACGCCGTCGCTGCACACGGGCGCAGCGCTGGTCAAAGGTCAGGTGCTGGGTTCGGTCAACGGGCCATTGGTGGTGCAGTTGTGCCGAGGCGCTTCGTTCAATGCGCCCTTGTTTTGCACGCCATCTCGCGCATTGGCTTGGCAAGCGTTGTGCCCGTCGCCAGCGACGCTGCTGGGGCTGGCCTGTGACGCCGAAAAAGAACTCGATTCGCAGACGTTGCTGGCGCGCCGTGACGCCAGTTTCGCCCGTACCCAAAAGCACTATTACGTCGACCCGCCGCGCATCGAGCGTGGCTGGCGCAATCACCTGATCGACATGCAGGGCCGCTCTTACCTCGACATGCTCAACAACGTCGCGGTGCTTGGCCACGGTCATCCGCGCATGGCCGCTGTTGCCAGTCGTCAGTGGTCGCTGCTCAACACCAACTCGCGTTTCAACTACGCGGCGGTGGCCGAGTTTTCCGAACGTCTGTTGAAACTGTCGCCGGACTCCATGGACCGGGTGTTTCTGGTCAACAGTGGCAGCGAGGCCAATGACCTGGCAATCCGCCTGGCATGGGCCTACAGCGGCGGTCGCGACATGCTCAGCGTGCTGGAGGCCTATCACGGCTGGACAGTGGGCGCGGACGCGGTCTCGACCTCGATTGCCGACAATCCGAAGGCCTTGAGCAGCCGCCCGGACTGGGTGCATCCGGTCACCGCGCCGAACACCTATCGCGGCGAATTCCGTGGACCGGGCAGCGCGCCGGACTACGTGTGCAGCGTCGAACACAACCTGGCGAAAATTGCCGAGCAGAAGCGTCAGCTGGCCGGTTTCATCTGCGAACCGGTGTACGGCAATGCCGGCGGTATCTCTTTGCCGCCGGGGTATTTGAAGCAGGTTTACGCGTTGGTTCGTGCCCAGGGCGGCGTTTGCATCGCCGACGAAGTGCAGGTCGGCTACGGCCGCATGGGCGAATTTTTCTGGGGTTTTGAAGAGCAAGGCGTGGTGCCGGACATCATCACTATGGCCAAAGGCATGGGCAACGGGCAGCCGCTGGGCGCGGTGATCACCCGCCGAGAAATCGCCGAAGCGCTGGAGGCCGAGGGCTATTTCTTCTCGTCGGCCGGCGGCAGCCCGGTCAGTTGCCAGATCGGCATGGCGGTGCTGGATGTGATGGAAGAAGAAAAGCTCTGGGAAAACGCTCAGGTCGTGGGCGGGTATTTCAAGGAGCGGCTTGAAGCGTTGATCGATATTCATCCGCTGGTGGGCGCGGTGCATGGTTCCGGCTTCTATCTGGGCGTCGAGTTGATCCGCAATCGCGAAACCCTGGAGCCGGCGACCGAAGAAACCACGGCGCTATGTGATCGGTTGCGCGAGTTGGGGATCTTCATGCAGCCGACCGGCGATTACCTGAACATCCTCAAGATCAAACCACCGATGGTGACCTCGCGTCAGAGCGTGGATTTCTTTGTCGACATGCTGTCGAAGGTGCTCGCAGAGGGTCTGTAAACATATACCCCTTGTGGGAGCGGGCTTGCTCGCGAAGCAGTCGCTCATTCAACATCGATGTCGACTGATCCGACGCTTTCGCGAGCAAGCCCGCTCCCACAGGGATAGCTTTAAATTCGATTATTATCTGGATTAACTGAATAAATTTCGACAGATGGATGGTTTATAACTTTTAAAGCCGATATTTATCGGCTATAAAGTCACCGCTGCTCTCGGTGTGGACCCCCTCCACGCCCGGTGCTTCCCATTTCTGTCATCGGTCGACGCCACACTCGACCCTCAAGCACTTGCTCAGGAGCCGATTCATGAGCCGTATCGTTACTGTCGCCGCCACCCAGATGGCCTGTTCCTGGGACCTTGAAGCCAACATCGAGACCGCTGAGAAGCTGGTCCGTGAGGCCGCGGCCAAAGGCGCGCAGATCATCCTGATCCAGGAACTGTTCGAGGCGCCGTACTTCTGCCAGAAGCCGAACGCGGATTACTTGCAGCTGGCCACGACCGTTGAAGACAACGTCGCCATCAAGCACTTCCAGAAAGTCGCCAAAGAGCTGCAAGTGGTTCTGCCAATCAGCTTCTACGAACTGGCGGGCCGCGCGCGTTTCAACAGCATCGCGATCATCGATGCCGACGGCAGCAACCTTGGGATTTATCGTAAAAGCCACATCCCTGACGGCCCTGGCTACCACGAAAAGTACTACTTCAACCCGGGCGATACCGGCTTCAAAGTCTGGAACACCCGTTACGCGAAAATCGGCGTGGGCATCTGCTGGGACCAGTGGTTTCCGGAATGCGCGCGCAGCATGGCGTTGCAAGGCGCGGAAATCCTGTTCTACCCGACCGCGATCGGCAGCGAGCCACACGACAAGACCATTTCGTCCCGTGATCACTGGCAGCGTGTGCAACAGGGCCATGCCGGCGCCAACCTGATGCCGCTGATCGCCAGCAACCGCATCGGCAACGAAGAGCAGGACGGTTACGACATTACGTTCTACGGTTCGTCGTTCATCGCCAACCAGTTCGGCGAGAAGGTTCAGGAACTCAACACAACCGAAGAAGGTATGCTGGTGCACAGTTTCGACCTCGACGAGTTGGAGCACATCCGCAGCGCGTGGGGTTCGTTCCGTGACCGTCGGCCGAACCTGTATGGCGCAATCAAAACCCTCGACGGTTCCCTGGAGTCCTGATAGCTATGACCACTTTGCACAGCACGCCTCGCGCCGACGGCTTTTACATGCCAGCCGAATGGGCGCCGCAAACCCAGGCCTGGATGATCTGGCCCGAGCGCCCGGACAACTGGCGCCTGGGTGGAAAGCCGGCGCAAGCCGCGCACGTCGCTGTAGCGAAAGCCATCGCACGTTTCGAACCGGTGACCGTGGCGGTTTCCGCCGGCCAGTATGAAAACGCTCGTGCCCGTCTGGACGTGCCGAATGTTCGTGTGGTGGAAATGTCCAGTGACGACGCCTGGGTTCGCGACACTGGCCCGACGTTCGTCATCAATAACAGCGGCGAAGTCCGTGGTGTGAACTGGGATTTCAACTCTTGGGGCGGTTTCGATGGTGGTCTGTATTCGCCGTGGAATCGCGATTCGCAGGTCGGCGGCAAGATCCTCGAGATCGAGCGCAGCCAGCGCTACCGCACCGAGGGCTTCGTGCTCGAAGGCGGTTCGATTCACGTCGATGGCGAGGGCACGCTGATCACCACCGAAGAATGCCTGCTCAACCGCAATCGCAATCCGCACATGACCCGTGCAGAAATCGAAGCGGTACTCAGCGCGAATCTGGCTGTGGATAAAATCATCTGGCTGCCGGACGGCTTGTTCAACGACGAAACCGACGGTCATGTGGATAACTTCTGCTGCTACGTGCGTCCGGGCGAAGTATTGCTGGCCTGGACCGACGACCCGCAAGACCCGAACTACCCGCGCTGCCAGGCGGCAATGAAAGTGCTGGAAAGCAGCACCGACGCCAAGGGCCGCCCATTCACGGTGCACAAAATGCCGATTCCGGGGCCGCTGTATGCGACCGAGGAAGAGTGCGCCGGTGTGGATCCGGTGGACGGGACTCAGGAACGTAATCCGACCGTGCGTCTGGCCGGTTCCTACGTGAACTTTCTGATCGTTAACGGCGGCATCATCGCGCCGAGCTTCGACGACCCGCTGGACGGCCCGGCCAAAGAGATTTTGCAGAGTCTGTTCCCGCAGCACGAAGTGGTGATGGTGCCCGGCCGCGAACTGTTACTGGGAGGCGGAAACATTCACTGCCTTACCCAACAACAGCCAGCACCGCACAAGGAGTGAGTGAGGTTGTAACAGCTTGAGTTGATTACAGAATCGGCCCGGCAACCGTTTTCCCTCTCAGCCT
This sequence comes from Pseudomonas sp. MDT1-17, assembly GCF_054898105.1. Lineage (NCBI taxonomy): Bacteria > Pseudomonadati > Pseudomonadota > Gammaproteobacteria > Pseudomonadales > Pseudomonadaceae > Pseudomonas > Pseudomonas sp. MDT1-17. The sequence goes on from NZ_JBUBVM010000001.1 coordinate 638,880, forward strand.
TATAGAAAGCCCGCAGCCCTTCAGGACTGTGGGCTTTTTTGCATCCGCTTGTCGACAGTTTCTAAACCTTGGCACAGCTCTTGTATCTCTCCTGGTGTAAAACAGGGAGGGGAGAACTGCGATGTTCTGTCATAAACCTTGGATAAGTTAGCCGCTCACACACCAGGAGAGAGCGCGGAAATGAACGCCGAAATGAATGTAGTGAGCGAACGGGCGTTGCATCCCCTGGCAGTAAACAGCGAATCGCTCCAGGTCCTGGCGCACTGGTTGAAGTCCAATGGAACGCGTCAGATCAGAGAACCTGATCCGCGCCGGATGATGATCGAGCGCTACCCCGCTGGTTTATTCAGCGAAGCGGAGCTGGAAGCGTTGTGGGATGTGATGGAAGGATAAGAAGAAAAACAAACAACGGATTGGTAAAAGCGCTGCCGGGATGGCGGCGCTTTTTTATGGGCGAAGGGTTTGTGCCCGAAATACAGGCTTGCAATCAACGCTGAACCCTGTGGGAGCGGGCTTGCCCGCGAAGGCGGCGTGTCAGGCGACGCAGATGTCGGATATGCCGGCCTCTTCGCGGGCAAGCCCGCTCTCACAGGTGATCGGTGTGAACCAATATTTGCGGTTCTCACCGATCCGCAGTGTTTAGAAACTGTAGGTTCCAGTCACGACCAGGCTGCGCGGTGCGCCCGGTTGAATCTGCGCCGCACTGGTGGCCGACGAGTAATGGGTCTTATCGCTGATGTTGTTCAGCGCCGCGCGCAAATCCCAATCCTTCTGCCGGAACCCGGCCAATGCATCCCAACGGCCATAACCCGGCAGGACGGTGGTGTTGAGGTTATCGGCATAACGCTGGCCCACCAGGGTCAGACCAGTTTCAGCGTACCAGCCCATTTCCGGTTTCCAGGTCAGGAACAGGCTGCCGTTGTGCTTGGCCACGTTGCTGATGCGTTTGCCTTCAAAGCCGTTGTTGTCCTTCTCGACCGTCGCGTCCTGCACACCCACGCCACCGCGCACGTACCAGTTGCCCGCGATCTTGCCGGTACCGGTCAGCTCGATGCCGCGGGAACGTTGCAGGCCGGTGAGCAAGGTTACGCTCGGATCGTTCGGGTCGCTGGTGCGGCGGTTGTAGAGTTCCAGTTCGTAGATCGCCAGCGTGGTACTCAGACGATCATCGAGCCAGTCGCTCTTCACGCCGATTTCCTTTTGCTTGGTCAGCTCGGGGCTCAGGTCGTTGCTGTTGCCGGCGGCGCCCGGGGTGATACCGATCAAACCACCACCGACCGGGGAAAAAGTCTTGGTCCAGGACGCGTAGAAGGAATGATTCTGCAGCGGTGTCCACACCAGTCCTACCCGCGGGCTGGTGCTATGACTATCGCGATCCTCGGAAATGTCCCGCAGTTTGTTGGTCGACTCGATGTCGAAGGTGTCGTAACGCAGGCCGGCGAGCAGTTGCCATTGATCGTTCAAGCGCAGCTGATCCTGCACGTACACCGCACGGCTTTCGACTTCGGTGTGAGTGCTGCTCGAAACCTGCATCCGTCCGGTGTGGCGCAAATCGCGGTCAGGGTTGTACAGGTCCAGTGCCGGCACCGGCTGAGTCCCGCGCCCGGTGGCGGCGTTGTACAACGTCGGATCGCGGCGCTGGCTGCCGATTTCGATGCCGGTCAGCAAGCGATGCTCAAGGCCGAACGTGTCGAATCCGCCTTCCAGTTCGACGTTGTTGTAGACGTTGCGGGTGGTCAGGTCCTGTTGCCAGTGCTGGCGCGTGACCTGGTTGGTCGCCGGGGTGTAACCGGTCAGGTAGGTGTTGTCGAAATCGCTGTCGAGCTTGAACACGCCCAGGGTGTGGCGCAGCTGCCAGTTGTCGCTGAGCTCATAACTGAGTTTCGAGCGCAGGGATTGCGATTTGTCGTCAATGAAATCGTGCTCGCTGCCGTAGGTCGTATCGCGTCCTACGTCCGCCGGGCGCCCGTTTACACCGGGGACGCCGCGATCCGGCGTACGGTTGTAGCGGCTGTATTCGTACTGCACCAGCCAGTTCAGGTCCGGTGTGAGCTGCCAACTCATCGACGGTGCGAACAGTTGGCGATTGCCGCTCACGCCGTCGCGGAAGCTGTTTTGATCCATGTTGCCCATGTTCAGGCGCAGGCTGATGTTCTCGCTCGGGTCGGTGCTGAGGTCGGCGTAGAGACTGCGCAGATCATCGCTGCCGCCCTGGGCTTCGATAGTTGAGCGGCGACCGGACTCAGGCAGCTTGCTGACCCGATTGACAATCCCGCCCTGACTGCCACGACCATACAAAACAGCGGCCGGGCCTTTGAGGACTTCGATGCGTTCAATGTTGTGCAAATCGCGCACGTATTGGCTGTCGTCACGGATGCCGTCGAGGTAGAAGTCGTTGCTGGCGTCGAAACCGCGGATGCGCAGGCTGTCGAAGCGGGTGTCGGCGCCGCTGCTGACGTTGGGGATGCCGCTCAGCGCAGTGCCCAGATCGTTAGTGCCGTAATCCACGACGTTCGCGGTTTTTATCGAGTCGATGGCTTGTGGAACGTAACGCACTGGCGTGGCGGTGCGGGTCGCGGTGCTGGTTTCCTTCACGCGCGGGTCATCGGCCTCAGCTTCGGCGCTTATCGACGTCTCGGGTAAAACGGTGGTGGCGGCGCAGGTAAAACCGGCAGAGAGAAATGCGCAGAGCCCAAGGGTGACGGGCGTGAGGCGAAAGGGGGCAGGCATCTGAAGCGCATCCGAAAGGGTAAGATATTCGAGGGCGCGGATGGTAATGCTTACTATTTACTTCCGTTAATTATTCTTGACCTGTTTCGCTGTTTAATTATTTCGAATTGTGTCGAAGGAGTTACAGCGGACCTGGAAGGGCATTTGACCGATTCATGAAACAGACTGAAAGCTATTCCAGCGTTTTTCCGAAACAGGTGGAGGACTAGTCTGCCGGCATCTAGTTTTCCTACGCTTTTGCCGGAGCCTTTCCATGATCCTTCACTACATTTACGACCCCTTGTGTGGCTGGTGCTATGGCGCAAAACCGCTCGTGCAAGCCGCCCAGATTGTGTTGCCAGTGATTGCCCACGGCGGCGGCATGATGGCCGGCGCCAACCGCCAGACCGTCTCGCCACAACTGCGCAACTACGTGATACCCCACGATCAGCGTATTGCCGAATACACCGGCCAGCCGTTCGGCGAGGCGTATTTCGAAGGTTTACTGCGCGACGAGACGGCGGTTTTTGATTCCGCACCGCCGATTGCCGCTGTGCTGGCAGCCGAGCAAATCGCCGGCCGCGGACTCGAGTTGCTGGGGCGTTTGCAGAGTGCTCACTACGAGAACGGTGAACGCATTGCCGATGAAGCGGTCCTGTTTGAACTCGCACAAGACATCGGTCTGGAGCCCCAAGCGTTTCAGGCTGTTTTCAATGAAGCGGAAACCGATCGCCACATCAAGGACAGTCGAGCATTCTTGGCCAAGGTCGGCAGCCAGGGTTTCCCCACCTTCGCCCTGGAACACAACGGTCAATTCACCCTGATCGATATCGGCCCGTGGCTCGGCAAGCCGCAAGCCTTTGCGGCATGGCTGAGTCAGTCGCTTCCCGCACAAGCGTCTCCATCGGCGTTTCAAGCCTGTGGCCTTGATGGCTGTGCCCACTGAATTAATCGGGAGTTACCCATGGATAATCTGAGCCTGATCAAAAGCACCTACGAAGGCGCCAACTCTCAGGAAAACGCGCGCAACACCGCTGCCGCGCTGGCCGATGACGCCCGCTGGACCGAAGCCGCGGGTTTCCCGTACGCCGGAACCTACGTCGGTTTCGATGCAATCGTTGAAAACGTGTTCAAACGCCTGGCCACCGAGTGGGACGGGTTTCAGCTGAAGATCGAAGACTACGTCGCACAGGGTGACAAGGTGTTTGCCTACGGCAATTACAGCGGCGTCTACAAAGCTACCGGTCGTCCGATGAATGCCCGCGTCGCCCATTTGTGGACCCTGGCCAACGGCAAGGTCACCCACTTCGAACAGTTCGTGGACAGCCATACCGTGCAACTGGCTATCGTCGACAAGTGATTTCTTAGACGTTTTTCGCCTATTTATTCATGAAATTTACACAGGGTTAAGGGCACGGCTAGCTAGCTTCAATCAACACTCGTTCTTCCAACCAAATCTCCTGAACAAACTGGTCCGTAATCGCATAAATTCCATGCCCGCGCCGCATGATGATGTTCTCAGCAACCAGCGCAATCACCACCGGCTGAATCTCTTCTACACGCACCTCCCGGCCCACAGTCTTCGAATACTCAGCTGCAGCATCGATGGAGAAAATACCCCGAGCATCGCCTTGTGTAGACGCGATTTTGTTGAAAATAGCCTGAGCCAGGCTGCCTAACAGCTCCACTTTTTCAAGTTCGATGCTGGCCGCCGCCGAGCGCAATGTGCTGGCAATAACCGGTAGGAATAGATCAGGGTCACCTTCCTGCTGCATGAGCTGCCGCAACGCTTTGAGCATTTCCTCGGGCCGGTTTCCCAAGGTATTGAATGCTTCGATGGCGACTTCGAGTGAAGGTAGCTTTTCTTTCTTCACCGTCGCAGCGAGCCGGTTAAGCAAGTATTCAACGTAATCCCCTTTCAGTACCGGATACGCTGTCGATGTCGCACCACAGAACGCTTGGTTCCTCTTTGCCGTGAGTTCGCTGACTTGCGCCCTGTGCGATCCCGTGCCAATAAACAAAAAGTAACCCGGTGTACCTGGTCGAGGATTGATCGCATCACGAGCAGCTTTGAGTGCCAGAAGCAGCTGATTACCATCCTCGGAAGAAATGGCGTGCTGCACTTCATCGATGATCAGCACCAAGTTGGTGTTCGCTTGATCAACAACCTCTGTCAGCGCCTGCGCCAGGGTTGGCCCACCTGAGTTCCCGATGCTGTCGAGTTTGAAACCAAACTTGAATCCTGCAACGCCTACATCAGCACCGCTGACACGCTTGAGCATTTCGAGCAAACCGGAGCCCGGTGTTTGGAGCTCCTGCAGGGTTTTACGGATGGCGTCATGCACCAGTGTCGCCGGATTGGCCAGCGTGTCACTCCATAGGTCGACGTAAATGACCAGAGCACCCGCATCTTTCAGCGCAGGGATGAGGTCGCTCCTCAGGAATGTCGTTTTACCAGTCCTGCGCAGGCCGGATAAAAACAGACCTGAGCGCAAACCTTCATCGAGAACGCCTGGATTGAGAAGCTGGTTCGCCATCTCTTCGGCCAATTCAGGGCGCTGAAAAATGCTGCTCATGCAATTACCTCTTTTTATGGATACGCCATAATTATTGGCCAGCCATAATTTAGCATAAAGGTTCAAATACAGCGTGAAGCCAGTTTGTTCGCTGTTTCTGAGGGTTTTTGAGCGGAGAAGGAATGCTGACTGACATGTCGCTTGGCAACGCCATACATATGAAGGAACTGAAAAGGGAGCTTCGACGCCCAGCAGGCGTGAGATCGCGCACCCATTACACCACGTAACTAATGATGTTCCCGCCCCCACCTTTATCCCCTCCAGCTAACTCCATACATTGAGCTCCAACGCCTACCCATTCATTCCGAAGGGAAGGTCACTGGAGATTCCTCATGCCTTTCGTAAGCGTACGCATCACCCGCGATGGCGTTACCTCTGAGCAGAAAGCTCAGGTGATCGCCGAAATCACTGAAACCCTGGAACGCGTCCTCAACAAGCGTCCCGACCTGACCCACATCGTGATCGAAGAAGTCGACACCGATAACTGGGGTTACGCCGGCATCACCACCACCCAGTACCGCAAGCAGCTGGCTGAGGCGGAGGGGCAGTCATGACCGCGGCGGTTTCCATCGATTTTCGGTCGTCACCTGGTGTCCGGTTCGCTGTCGGTCGAGTACTACGAACAGATGTTGAGACAAATGGCGAAGACCCCCGCCGAAGCCTGATTTCTTACTTTTTTTAAACGATCATTTATTAGTCGAGGTTGATCATGAGCAATTTGAAAAAAGTCATCGTTATTACTGGCGCCTCCCAAGGTCTCGGCGCAGGCATGGTCAAGGCCTTCCGTGATCTGGATTACAAGGTTGTCGCCACTTCGCGTTCGATCAAACCGTCTACCGACGCGGACATTCTCACCGTGGCCGGCGACATTGGCGACCCTGCGGTCGCTCAGCGGGTTATTCGTGAAGCCATCGAACGTTTTGGCCGTATCGACACCCTGGTCAACAACGCCGGGATCTTCGTCGCCAAGCCGTTCACCGCATATACCCAGGAAGATTACGCTGCGGTGCTGTCGGTGAACCTGAATGGTTTCTTCTACATCACCCAACTCGCGATCACCGAGATGGAAAAACAAGGCCGCGGCCACGTCGTCAACATCACCACCAGCCTGGTGGACCACGCCATCGACGGTGTGCCGTCGGTACTGGCGTCGTTGACCAAAGGTGGCCTGAATGCGGCGACCAAATCCCTGGCCATCGAATACGCCAAGCGCGGGATTCGGGTGAACGCGGTTTCCCCGGGCATCATCAAGACCCCAATGCACGGTGAAGAAACCCATGAAGCGCTGGGGAATCTGCACCCGGTCGGGCACATGGGTGAGATCAGCGACATTGCTCAGGCAGTCGTGTATCTGGACAGCGCCAATTTTGTCACCGGCGAGATCCTGCACGTTGATGGTGGTCAGAGCGCGGGTCACTAAGGCCTGCTTTTCCAAACTCCAGAAACAACAAAGCCCTCGTATTTCTACGAGGGCTTTGTTTTGTAATGGTGCGGCACCAGGAGTCGAATGGATATTTAACTATTTGCCAACAATGATTTTTCTGAAGGTAAATATTCTTTTCTACCTCTAAAACTACCCTTTACTTCTAGATAAGGAAGGTCCTCTCGCTCGTGGCCTAGCTGATGAGCTTGGCAACGGGGCAGGACTGTCAAGTGGTGTGATTGTGACATCCTAGGCTTAGGGTCGTTGCTGCGAGGTGAGCTGCGTTGGCGAGCGGATAAACGAGCTATCCGTGCAGGTCGCTAGTGAATAGCTGACTGTGCATAAAATCTATGAAGGCCCGTAGTCTTAGAGAAAGGTGTTTGCTCGAGGGCCACAGAAGCCTGAACACCCCAGTGTGAACCGTATAGTCTGCTAACACCCGAACCAGTTCGCCGTTTTTGATGGACTTAGAAGTCATGAAGTCAGGTAGGCACGCGATTCCCAAACCTGAACGAGCCACATCGACAATCACTTCAGTCGTGTTGCACACCATGGTCTGAGGTAGCTCGAAATCCGGCTCTCCAGTCTCAACGCGTAGCGGCCAAGGTTCAACCTTCCCTGTCGAAGGAAACTTGTGCAATAAACATGAGTGCGTAGCGAGTTCCGCTGGCCGTTTGGGTACACCGTACTGTGCGAGATAGTCCGGAGACGCCACAATCTGGAGTTGAAAGCCCCCCAACCTTTTAGAAATCAACCGAGAGTCACTAGGCTCGCCTGTCCGCAACACAGCATCAAAGCCCTCCTCAATAACGTCGACCATTCGATCAGAAAAATCAATGTCGAGTTCAATGTCGGGGTAAGTGCGCATGAATTGAATGATTGCTGGCATCACTAAACCGCTGACTAGAGGCAAGCTAATTCGCAATTTGCCCCTCGGTTGTTCACGGGCATTGCTTAGCTCCATTTCTGCGGCTTCAAGCTCCGAAAGTATCCGTCGGCACCGCTCAAGAAACAGTGACCCTTCTAACGTCAGGGCAATACTGCGGGTGTTGCGCTGGAATAGGCGCACACCGAGCTTCTCCTCCAGCCGACCAATACTTTTACCGACGCCAGAGGAGGAAATACCTAGTCGTTTCCCTGCTTCTGTAAAGCTTCGAGTCTCAGCCACCAATACGAATAGTGAAATGCTGCCAAGCGATTCCAAGGGCTGCCCTCACTGCGGACACCAGCGTCCGATATGTTCGGATTATAGGCCTGTTTTTGTTTGCGGACGCAAGCCCTAACCTCTTGGTGGGCCGATCACCGCGGACAACCGTGCGCTGAGGACCAACACCTCCGCACACCAATCAGGGAAACATTCAGATGAATTCAACACGCAGCGTTCAGGCGGCTCCCCAGTTTTTGAAGTGGATACAGTTATTCGCAGCTTGCCTGACAGGCGTTCTCATCCCGCTTTGCTTCACCGGGCCGGCAGTTGTCCTCTCTTCCATCAGCGCTGCCATGGGCGGATCTGCTGTCGAGCTCAGTTGGGTCGTCAACGCATATATCCTGACTTATGGCAGCGCCATGATGGCGGCAGGGAGTCTGACGGATATCTATGGACGCAAGCGGGTATGGCTGATTGGTCTAGTAATCTTTGTGTTGTCTACCATCGCTATTCCCTTCTCTTCCACTGTTTTGCAGATCGATATCCTACGGCTTGTACAGGGGTTGGGCGGAGCAGCTGCTTTCGCCGGCGCCATGTCGTCTCTAGCCCAGGTATTCCACGGTGCTGAGCGCACCAAGGTTTTCAGTCTCCTTGGGACGACTTTCGGCATTGGATTAGCTTTCGGCCCATTGGCAGCGGGGCTACTGGTCGACTCCGCAGGCTGGAAATGGACGTTCCACGCTACGGCATTGATAGGCGTAGCGGGCTTCGTACTTGTCTGCGTGAGCGCGACTGATTCTAAAGACCCGGCTAACAATGGTATGGACTGGCCCGGTGCTCTCAGCTTCACGGCCGCACTAACCTTGTTTACCTATGGCATTCTCCTCGCGCCTGAGGACGGTTGGGCCAGCCCAATCGTTTTGGGAAGTGTCGCCGGCGCGATCCTGCTGTTCATGATCTTCGTGCTGATAGAGCGCCGAACCAGTAGTCCTATGCTCGACCTTTCGTTGTTCAAGCAATCCAAGTTTGTTGGTGTGCAGATTCTTGCAGCGAGCCCTGCATTCTTTTTTGTCGTCCTCATCATCATGCTCCCGGCGCGATTCATCGGAGTCGATGGGCTTAGTGCTTTGCAGACCGGACAAATGATGATCGCGTTGGCCGCACCGTTGTTGCTTGTGCCGTTTCTGGCTGCTCAGCTCGCGCGACACTACACCTCAGGGATGCTCTCGGCGATCGGGCTGATGCTGGTGGCTGTCGGACTGTTTTGGCTAGGCGTCGTGCTAGATAGCGGAGTAAGTAATGCGGTAATGCCTATGGCACTGATCGGCATCGGCATTGGCCTGCCTTGGGGTTTGATGGATGGCATGGCCGTTAGCGTGGTTGAAAAAGAACGCGCGGGAATGGCCACAGGGATTTTTAACGCAGTTCGCGTTTCCGCCGACGGTATAGCCATCGCCGTCGCCGGGGCGTTGCTGGCGACGTTCATTCAATGGGGGCTATTCGACACCGCCACGAATTTTGCATCGCATCAGATTATGGAGGCATCCAGCCGGGCTGCGCTCGGCGATCTGCAGAACGCAGGCAACCAACTGCCAGGGCAGTCAGAGCTTTTGCGCCACGAGTACGCGAACGCGTTTCGTCATCTGCTTTTCATCTTGGGCGCTGGCAGCGTGCTCACGGCAGTTGCTGTGTTCGCAACGCTCGGTCGAGTTAGTGCGCATGATCATCAACCAGTAGAAGCAGTCCGTCCCGTGGTCGTGGGTGACCGCGAGTGATCGGGCGGATACGAACGAGCGGCGATTCCAATGAAGCTCACCCTGCGTTTTCCCGAGTGTTCGCACCAGGCAATCTTACGTTTGGCCTAATCACGCCGCTGGAGGGATATCCCAACCTCATGGCTCCGACTATGCAAGATCATGTTGACTTGGCCCGACAAGCTGACGTCGCTGGTTTCTCAGCGATCTGGCTACGCGACGTGCCTCTGCTGGATCCGGAGTTTGGAGACGCGGGCCAGATGTTTGATCCCTTGGTGTACGCAGCTCACTTAGGGGCGGTCACTCAAAGAATCTGTATCGGTACTGCCGGGATTGTACTGACGCTACGCGATCCCTTGATGGTCGCCAAGCAAGCCGCAACCCTTGATGTGCTACTGCAGGGCCGCTTTCTACTCGGACTCTCAACGGGAGATCGGCCCAGCGAGTATCCAGCATTCGGCCAGGACTTCGACAACCGGGCGGAGCGATTCAGAGAAGGTTGCGAAATTTTACGTATCGCTACCCAACAGTCTTTTCCCAGGTATGAGCTTTGTCACTATGGCAGGCTCGACGGGACGCTGGATTTGCTTCCAAAGCCATGGTCCACGCGAATGCCAATGCTCGCCGTTGGCCGTTGTGGGCAAGACATGAAGTGGTTGGCATCGCATATGGATGGATAGCTATGGCACCAAAGCGACTTTGGCAGCCTGCCCAACTTGATTGAGCAATGGCAGTCCTGTACTGAGCCTGGCACGTTCAAACCCTACGGCTATGCGACATTTTTCAACCTGGAAGAAAACCCCGACGCCCCCTTGAAGGTTGGACGAGGGATAAGCACCGGCCGCAATGCGCTCATTGACTTGTGGCAGCGACAACAAGCGCAAGGTGTTTCACATGTCGCATTGAACCTGAAGCCATTACGACGGCCTGCAAAGGACGTCTTGCAGGAACTTGCAGAATACGTGCTGCCGCTTTTTCCGGCACAGGGAGCGAGCCTTGTCTGATCGAAACGCTCCGTCCGCTCAAGATTTGCTGAACCAAAGTACCGACCTGCCCCGGAGCCCCATACGTATGTGGCTCGCTGGTTGGATGGTAGTGTCGGTATTTATCTTGTCCAATACAGCGACCCTGTTTGGCACTTTGACAGCGACGAGTACTGATTATCTCCTAAGAGGCGCAAAACTATGCTCGGGTGTGTAGCCCGGAAGCGCCCAAGGTTTGGTATAAGTTTCTCAGAAGTCACGGACGGTGGAGCGCTAATGGTAACTTCGACAACTTGGAGGGTTTGTGCGGCGGCAGCTGCCAATCGCTCAATCGCTTCCGTCTGAGTCTCTATCTGTTGTCCAATGTCGGCGAGTTTGCGTCCGTCGGCCGTAAGTTCGTAGAGCCGCTTCCGTCGATCAACTAATTTTACACTCAGGGACTTCTCAAGGGCCGCGATACGCCGAGAAACCGTTGCGTGCTCAACACCCAAGATTCGCGCCGCGCCGCTCAAGGAATAACTTGTGAAAACGTCACGAAGTAATGAAGATCTTCCCAGTTTAAGTGTGCCGTACTCTGGCTTGAAATGGCAGGCTCAGCATTCGACGCGATTCTATTCCTAGATGCCAAAGACATTTAATATTCCCTATATAAATAGCAGCGGTAAAAACTCTAAGGCCGGTAAAAGCAGCCGGCCCACAGTGATTATCCAATGAAGCTCAGCGTTATCTAAGCCGCCTTGCATCCAATGTGCAGGCTGGAGTACGTCGTGATCTTAGGTCTTTGCGCGCGGTTTATGTGTACCGGGAATGTCGGATCATACAGGACAGAATAGTCCGGTATTCTGCGTCTTGCGGCCGGTGAGGTGGCCATGTCGTTGCGTAATCTGAATGGTCCCCGAAAGGGCGCGATCAGAATATAAACATGAATCGGGAGGCTTTGAGCAATTGGCCGTGAGACTCATAAGGTCAAAATACGATGTTTCCAACATGTTATTGCTCGTTTCCTAGGATGCTCATTTTTTTTCATACCGCATTCAGCCTTGGCCTACAATTTTCACATTTGCTACTCTGCCGTGCACGATACTTCTTCGTACATTAGACCAATTTAACGCTTCGGTTTTTTTATCATCGTGATCGAAGTTCTGGTATTGCTTGTTCGGCGATCCCGCTATTGATGGTGCGAATTTTGACTGACTTGTTCAGAAGGCCCTTGTGGGCGATCTGAAAGGCGAATCGATGCGCCGAATTGGAAGTAAGCGCTTATAGTTAAAGTTTAGGAACATGCACTGCAAAAATCGAATGCAAGAGTTTATTAAGTGTTATGGGTTTTTGTTTTGCTTATTCAACTTTTTATCGCTGTACTGCGCGAGTGTTGCGCGGACGCGGGAATACCCCATTGCGGGCGCTTTCAAAGGTTCGGCCTTTGATTGCGGCCTGCGTCTTGGCTTGGTGTTTGGTTTCTATGGGGTCGGTACCCTTCGCCAGCATCCGCTTGACCTCCAGGCGCTTGTTGCGAGCATCGGCGAGGCCGACCACGGGGTAGCTGCCGAACGAGGTCAGTCCTTCGCGTCCATCAGGTTTTACATACCTGAGGCGCCAGCCTTTACGGCCATTGGGCTGTACTAAAAGGTAGAGGCCGTCGCCGTCGAAAAGGTTGTAGGCGCGGTCGGTGGGCTTGGCTGAGCGGCAAGCCAAATCGGAGAGTGGAGCAGTGGCGCGCGACATAAGGGTACTCCCCCTTTATCGAATACCTTACCCCTAACATTACCCATAAAACGGCGGGAATCCACCAGATTTTGACGTAACCCGACAGAACCCCAAAACAAAAAAACCCGCCAGAAGGCGAGTTTTTCGGGGGTTCCAGAGATTTTGAAAGCCTTCTCTGGGACCTTGTATGGTGCCGGCACCAGGAGTCGAACCCGGGACCTACTGATTACAAGTCAGTTGCTCTACCAACTGAGCTATACCGGCGTGTTAGGGCGACGATTATAGCGATTGGATTGGTTCTGTAAACCCCTGAATTCAGACTATTTTTGCACAGGCCTCAACTGAGGTTTTCTGGCAGGCCTTGCAGTCATCGCGCGTGGTAAAACGTCGTCCCTTCAGGGATGTCTTTATTGACGAATGACATGGCCCCGATTTTGACGTTATCCCCGATACGCAGGGTGTCGACGATGATGCAACTGTTGGCCCCCCACACTGACAATTGTCACCAATGATCAGGTCGTACGTGTCCAGCCCAAGGGTCTCGATGCCAATTGTCGTGTTTTGCCGGATGAAAAAATTCCGACCGATTTTGACGCTGCCGGTGATGACCACGCCTGGTAGGTGGCCGATAGAAAGCCTGGCCCTATCTGGGCGTCGATACGCTGCATACGAGGCGCAAATTAATACTCGGTTTCGGTGGTTATGTTCTTTTGATTCGAATGCTTATGCACAACGGACCGGCAGAAGCGAGCGCTTACATCTGAATATGTAGACCCATTCTCATTTTGCTCGCAAATGCCTGTTTTTCTGGTTTTTTATTCATGTGTACGAAAATTAAACAGTAGTGTTTCAACCCCGTAACAGGCATGGATATTGGATCCACGATAATTTCATCAACAGAGTTATCCACAGGCTGGCGTTACTTGAGGCGTTCGGCCAAGAGTAGAAAATTACGCGGTGTGAGCGAGGTTTCGCAGAAGGTGCCGAGGCGAACGGCATAACCCTGCTCGAACAGGAAAAGAGCCCGATCGAGTACTAGCCAAAGCTCTAATGGCCGTCGGAAAAGGCCGCGCAACAGCTCCAGATTGCGCACTTCGGCCAATCGTTGCCAACCGGCGGCTTCGAGTGCTGACCAATCCTGCGGGCCGATTGTGGATAACTCCTTAAGCGCGGCCAAATGATGGCAGTAATCAGCGAAGGATTTATCCAGCCAGGCACTGGGCAGGGAAGGGGTGGGCAGGTATTCGTCCATCCCGCGCAGTTGCCGCTGCAGCAGGTCGAAGCCGAGGCGTCGGGCCATAGAGGCGTCCCGTTGACGTCGGACGCGAGCGCCGGCGGTGACGGTTTCGCTCATCGGTAGCGAGAGATCTTCGAGGGACAGCTGTAGGTCGGAGCGCTTGGCCGACGAAGAAAGCGGCTGATACTCGCTCAGACTGATCCGGTTGTAGCAGCAAGGCGCGATGGCCAGTTGTTTGCAACCTGCCGCACTGGCGAGCTGGATCAGCCGCACATGCAGATCACCGCAGGCGTGCAACGCTACCGGCGTGTGGTCAGCATTCAAGAAAGAGGTGGCGTCCGTAGCGAGCACGTCTTGCTCGACATGCAGCGCATGCAATTGATGACGTTGGCTGAGTGCCTGACCGCTGGAAACCAGCGCCGGGTCGTATTCCAGGCAGGTCAGTTGTTGCCCGGTTTGCAGCAGGCGTCGTCCCAAGTGTCCTTTGCCTGAGCACCAGTCCAGCCAATGATTCGGCGCGTCTGCGAAGTGCAAGCGACTGGCGAAGGCTTCGATCTGCTGCCACTTGCGCCCCGGCACATCGACATTCAACCGATGGCCTGCCGCTGCAAGCGCATGAACCGGCAATTCACCCACTGCGCTCAGTTCAAGGGACAACGCTGCCAGCGAGGCAAAAGGCTCCGGCGCATCCAGCAAGCAAGGTTGATTGTGGCTATGTTCCGCCTCTTCCAGCGACCGCCCGCGTAGCCATTCGGCCAGCTCCGGGTAGGACGCTTCCCAAGGAAGCTGCCGATGAGTAAACGGTCGAGGCTTCCACAGCGCCTGGTGCTTGATCAGAAAAGCATCCAGCGCCGCGAAACGGGCGAGTAGGGTCTCCCCCGTCAGCACGTGGTAATCATCGACCTTGGCAGGCATCGACGCGCAGCCAGCGCTCCAGCAGCTTGAAACCGCGTACCAGCACATAAGCCATCAGCAGATAGAACATGCCCGCCGCGAAGAAGATCTCCACCGGCAGGTAGGTCCGGGCAATGATGGTGCGGGCCATGCCGGTCAGTTCCAGCAGGGTCACGGTGCTGGCCAGGGCACTGGCCTTGAGCATCAGGATGACTTCGTTGCTGTAGGCCGGCAGGCCGATGCGGGCGGCACGGGGCAGGATGATGTAGAACAGCGCCTTGGGCCGGGACATGCCCAGCGCCCGTGCCGCTTCGATCTCGCCCGGTGGAATCGCCTGGATCGCGCCGCGCAGGATCTCGGCGATGTAAGCCGCGGTGTGCAACGTCATGGTCGCCGTGGCACACCAGAACGGATCGCGCAGGTACGGCCACATCGCGCTGTTACGGACCGCGTCGAACTGCGCCAGGCCGTAGTAGACCAGGAACAGCTGAACCAGCAACGGTGTGCCGCGGAAAAAGAAGATGTAGCCGTAGGGGAATGCCCGCACGTACCAGAGTCGCGATGAGCGCGCGATGCCTAGCGGAATGGCCAGCAGCAAACCCGCGATCACGGCGATGGCCACCAGCTCCAGGGTCAGCGTCGCGCCCTGAGCCAGTTTCGGCAGCCACTTGATGATGACTTCCCAGTTCATTGGGTACTCCTCGCGAAGCCGCGAGCGGCACGTTTTTCCATAAAGTACATGCCCGTCATGGCGAGAATCGTCAGGCCCAGGTACATGAACGCGGCCACCATATAGAAGGTGAACGGCTGTTTGGACACGGTCACGCCGATTTGCGCGTGGCGCATGATTTCTTCCAGGCCGATCACTGACACCAGCGCGGTGTCTTTCATCAGGATCATGAACAAGTTGCCCAGGCCGGGCAGGGCGATGCGCCACATCTGCGGCATGATCAGCTTGGTGAAGATGCGAAATTTCGACAGGCCTAACGCCACACCCGCTTCACGGTGACCTTTGGGAATCGCCAGAATCGCGCCACGAAACACTTCCGTGGCATAGGCGCCGAAGCACAGTCCCAGCGCGATTACGCCGGCGGCGAAGGCATTGAGTTCGAGGTCGGGATTGCCGAAGAACTCGCCCAGGGCGCGCATCAGGTTGACCGTGCCGAAGTAGATCAACAGCACCCAGAGCAATTCCGGGATGCCGCGAACCAGCGTCGAATAAGTGCCGCCAAGCCATTGCAGCGGCTTGTACGGGGAGGTCTTGGCCAAGGCGCCGAGCAGACCGAGCACCAGCCCCAGGCACAAAGCCGAGAGTGCCAGTTTCACAGTCATCAGCGCGCCAGCGGCGAGCGCCGGGCCGAATCCGTAGAGATCGATAGTCATGGATTTCTTTTCAAATCGCGGCAGGCAATGCCAGGGACTGGCACCGTCAGCGGACGGCGCCAGTCAGGCAGGCAGGTCAGAATCAATAGATGCTGAACGGGAAGTACTTGTCGTTGATCTTTTTGTAAGTGCCGTCTTCGACGATTTCTTTCAGGGCAAGGTTCAGCTTCGCGCGGAGGGTGTCGCCTTTACGTACAGCGATACCGATTTTGTCGCTTTCTTCCACCGGGTCACCCTTGAATTCGTAAGGGCGGCCGGCGTCGCTTTTCAGCCACTCGTAGTTGACGTACTTGTCCGCCAGGATGCCGTCCAGACGACCGGAGGTCAGGTCGAGGTAGGCGTTTTCCTGAGTGTCGTAGAGTTTGACTTCAACGCCTTCCATGTTGTCTTCCAGCCAGATGCCAGCGAGGGTCGCACGTTGTGCGCCGATCACTTTACCTTGTAGGGAAGCCTTGTCGGTTTTGAAGTCGACGTCTTTCTTGGCGATGAATTGCAGCTTGTTGGAGTAGTACGGGTCGGTGAAATCCACCGCCTGCTTGCGCTCGTCGGTGATCGACATCGAGGAGATCAGGAAGTCGAACTTCTTGGCGTTCAGGGCCGGAATGATGCCGTCCCAGTCGGACGTGACCACGGTGCAGTCGACTTTCATCTTGGCGCACAGGGCATCGCCGATTTCTTTGTCGAAGCCGACGACATTGCCACTGGCATCTTTGTTGTTGAACGGCGGGTAGGCCGCTTCGATGCCCATCTTCAAGGTCTCGGCGGCGGCACCGGCGCTGAAGGCCAGGGTGACGGCAGCAGCCAGGAAGATTTTTTTGTAGTTCTGCATGTGGGTAGCTCCGTTAGCGGTTGCTGGACATGAATTGTTTGCAGCGCGCCGAAAGCGGGTTTTCGAACACCTGCTGTGGCGATCCTTGCTCTTCTACCAGGCCCTGGTGGAGGAACACCACTTCGCTGGAAACCTGACGGGCGAAGCCCATTTCATGGGTGACCAGCAGCATGGTGCGGCCTTCTTCGGCCAATGCTCGGATGACATTAAGTACTTCCTGAACCATTTCCGGGTCAAGGGCGGAGGTGGGCTCGTCGAACAGGATCACCTTGGGCTGCATCGCCAACGTGCGAGCGATGGCCGCGCGCTGTTGCTGACCGCCGGAGAGTTGCGCGGGGTAGGCGTGGCGTTTGTCAGCGATGCCGACCTTGGCCAGCAAGGCTTCGGCGACTTCAATGGCCTCGGCCTTGCTCTGTCCGAGCACCCGGCGCGGGGCTTCGATGATGTTGTCGAGCACGCTCATGTGCGGCCACAGATTAAAGTTTTGAAACACAAAACCGATCTCGCTGCGCAGGCGATTGATCTGCTTGCCGTCGGCTGCGACCAGTTCGCCGTTTTTCGCGGCTTTGAGCTTGAGTTCTTCGCCGGCCACCAGGATTTGGCCCTGATGCGGGTTTTCCAATAGGTTGATGCAACGAAGGAATGTGGACTTGCCGGAACCGGAAGAACCCAGGATCGAGATCACGTCGCCGTCGCGGGCGGTCAGCGAGATGCCTTTGAGCACCTCAAGCTGTCCGTAGCGTTTGTGCAAGTTGCGGATTTCAAGCGCGGGCGTGGCCTCAGCCATGTGCGTTCCTCATAATGTTTTCGCTCCTGCTGTTGGCGGCCTTCCTGGCGAGGCGGCCAAGCTAGCATAGCGTTCGAATGGCAGCCAACAGCGCTACGGGCGGTAAACGGGTGGCATGTGGCAGGTTGTCGCATCGGTACAGCAGAGTGTCGCGCTGCTATCAACCGAACAGCCGTTTGAACCCGCTGCCCCGCGGGTGCCGCGTAAAAAAGGGCGCGATGTTGCCAGCTTTGGCGGGGTGTTGAAAGCGCTAACCGGCCAAACGTTCTTGATCCTTATCGGCGCCGGCCTGTTCGTTGGCTCGGGTCACGCCATCGCCGCCGCAGGTCCTGCCGTGCTGTTGGCCTACGCTGCTACCGGTGCGCTGGTGGTTCTGGTCATGCGCATGCTCGGCGAAATGGCCGTCGCGTCGCCAGATACCGGCTCCTTCTCGACGTACGCCGATCGCGCGATCGGTCATTGGGCCGGCTTCACGATCGGCTGGCTCTACTGGTGGTTCTGGGTGCTGGTCATCCCGCTGGAGGCCAACGCCGCCGCGACCATCCTGCATGCCTGGTTCCCGAATGTGGCGATCTGGGCTTTCGCGTTGATCATCACCTTGCTGCTGACAGTGACCAACCTGTTCAGCGTGAAGAACTACGGTGAATTCGAATTCTGGTTCGCCCTGGTCAAGGTCATCGCGATCATCGGTTTCATTGGCCTCGGCATTCTGGCGATCTTCGGCTTCCTGCCGAACAGCCAGGTCAGCGGCGTTTCGCACCTGTTCGACACCCAAGGTTTTCTGCCAAACGGTATGGGCGCAGTGCTGGGAGCGATCCTTACCACCATGTTTTCCTTCATGGGTACCGAGATCGTGACCATCGCGGCCGCGGAATCGAAAAACCCTGGCCAGCAGATTTCCAAGGCCACCAACTCGGTGATCTGGCGGATTGGCTTGTTCTACCTCGTGTCGATCTTCATCGTTGTGGCCCTGGTGCCATGGAACGACCCGATTCTGGCCAGCGTCGGCTCTTACCAGACCGTGCTTGAGCGCATGGGTATCCCGAATGCCAAGATGATCGTCGACATCGTGGTGTTGGTTGCTGTGACCAGCTGCCTGAACTCTGCGTTGTACACCGCCTCCCGCATGATGTTCTCCCTGGGCAAGCGCGGTGATGCATCGGCCGTTTCCCAGCGCACCAACAAGAGCGGCACGCCGTACTGGGCCGTCATGTTGTCCACCGGTGCTGCGTTCATCGCGGTTTTCGCCAACTACGTGGCCCCGGCCGCCGTGTTCGAATTCCTGCTGGCCAGCTCGGGCGCTATCGCGCTGCTGGTGTATCTGGTGATCGCCATCTCGCAACTGCGTATGCGCAAGCAACGCATGGCCCGTGGCGACAAAATCGCCTTCAGCATGTGGCTGTTCCCGGGTCTGACCTACGCAGTGATCGTGTTCATTGTTGGCGCGCTGACGATCATGCTGTTCCAGGAAGCCCATCGCGTGGAGATCCTCGCGACCGGCCTGCTGAGCGTGTTGGTGGTGGCTGCCGGTTTGTTCGTGGCGCGCCGTCGCAAACTGGAGAAGCGTGGCGCGGTGGTGCTGAACTGAACACCGCGTAACTCAAAACGGCCGCTGTCAGTGATGACAAGCGGCCGTTTTTATTTCTGAGGCGAGTGTTTACTCAGCCTTTTCTTCCTGGGCATCCAGCGACTCGCGATAGCTGTCGAGTGCATCGCCGAAGTCGGTGATGAACTGCGGGTCCGTCAGCCAGGCCTGGGCGGCGTCGCGGTCCATGCCGTCGGCCCACATGCGGTAGTCGATCAGCATGTCGGCGGCCAGGTGAGTGGCGGCCATGGCTTCGTTGTCGGCGTTTTCCATGTCCAGCAGTTCTGGATGGTCGCTGATGATCTCGGCGAGGTTCGACAGCAAGGTCCGCAGCATGTCGTTGCGGCTGATGGCTTCCGCGTCACGCATTTTGCTGAACATCGCCAGGGTGTATTCCGGGATCGGTTCGCCGATTTCACCCAGATCATCGTCCAGTGCGGCGGGTTTTCTGCCGTGAATGTTGATTTGCTTGGCTTTGATCTTGGCGCGTTTGGCGCGTTTCTGTTGCTTGTTCAGGGAGGCCATGGGAACTCAGTTTGCTTTCTGTTGGGTTTGAGCCGCGATGGCGTCGGACGCCGCCACGTAGTCGGCCTGGAAGGCCGGTGATTCGATCCACGCCAAGGCGCCGGCTTCGTCGACTTCAGCGGACCATTGGCGATATTCGATCAGCGCGGCGAGGATAAAGTCTGTCGCTGTTTCTTCACCTTCCTGCTCCAGCACCAGCGCGAGCAGTGGGTGTTCAAGAAAAGCCGCGCACATGGCTTGTTGGCTGATCTTTTGCGCGTCGATCATTTCTTTGAACAGCTCGGTCAGGTCCACCGATTCAAAGTCGATGCGATCGTCGTTCGGGTCCAGCTCAACCGGCGCGGCAGCCCGCTGGGTGCGGTTCTGCTTGGCCTTGGCTTTGGCGCGTGTGGCGCGTTTGTTCTGCTTGTTGGCGGAGGCCATGGGCGTCGTTCCGTATTTCGTTGAGTGGGCAAGTCAATCAGCGGCGTGGCACTAGCCGCCCGGGTGTGTCGGGGGCCAGTTCGCCGGTCTGCAACCAGGACAATGCAATGGGCCATAGTGTGGCTTGGTATGCGCTGCGAAAAAAGGCGAAATGTCCGACTTCTTGTTCGCCGATGTCTTCGGGGGTGATTCGCAGATGGTTGGTCGTTGCGGCGGTGAAGTAACCGAGCAGGCGTTCGATGGCGGGAATCGTGCCGTAAGGATCGTCGCTGATACTGATGGCCAGGGTTTTTGCGGTGACGTTGACGAACGGGAGCTGGCCGTGTCTTGCGTGGATGATGCGGCCGCTGGGGCGCTTCTCGTACCGGGCCGTGGGCGTGCTCCAGTCGCGGACCACACCCGTGGGCGTGTCTTCCAGCCAGCCGAGGCGTTTACCGGGGAAGTAGCCGTAAACCATCGTCAACAGCGGCATCACCAGGTGCCACTTGCCGAACATTCGCCAGCGATGGGCAGGGGCGTAATCGCGCCAGTAAGCGAACTGAGCGCCCACGGTCACCAGGCGCCGGATGACCTGCCCAGAGGCTCCCAGTCCCGCTGCACAGCCTCCAAAGCTGTGACCGACGACGTCGATGGGCTGGCCGGGGAATTCTCGCTGAGCGCGCTTGAGCATCGCCTCAAAGTCCAGCGCGCCCCAATCGGACCATGAGGCCTGAAGTCCTTTCAGCGATGCGGGACGCGACTCGCCGATGCCGCGGTAATCAAAAGTGATCACGTCGAAGCCGTTGGTGAACAGGTAATCGGCGAAACGAGAATAGTGGCGGCAGCGGACAGAGGTGGCAGCGTTGATGATAACGACTGGACGCATTGAGTCCGATAGAGTCTGCCGCCAGGTGAATCCGCCAAGAATGAAGCCGTCTGCGGCGGTCTCCTTGAACGGTTCGCCGGGGGCGCAGGCTGGCAGCGGCAACTCCATTTGAGCGGAGGCCAACGAGGGCATGTCCTGCACATTCATCGGTTTTTGACCTTTGCGGGTAGCTGCCAACAATAGTCTTCACGCTGCCCATGAACAATCCATCCATGATTATCTGGGGATCTGGTTGAACAATCGTTCCTCAAGCACTGCCCGTTCCCGATCCAGTTCTGCGCGCAGTTCCTCCTCGCTCGGCAGCACCAGTTTGTACTTGCTGGCGAACAACTGTTCATTGCCCTCCAACACTGAATAGCGCACCACCGATTCATCTTTCTGTGCGCAGAGAATGATGCCGACGGTCGGGCCGTCCTCCGGTCCGCGTTTGAGGTCGTCGTACATGCGCACGTACATGTCCATCTGGCCGACATCCTGATGGGTCAGTTCACCGCGCTTGAGATCGAAGATGACGAAGCACTTGAGCAGGTAGTTGTAGAACACCAGATCGATGTAGAAGTCTTTGCTGTCGGTGCTGATACGTTGTTGGCGAGCAATGAAAGCGAAGCCTTTGCCCAGTTCGAGCAGAAAGGCCTGAAGCTGATTGATCAGTGCTTGTTCGAGATCGGTTTCTTGGATTAAGCCCGCATTGGGCAACCCAAGAAACTCCAGGATTACCGGATCCCTGATGAAATCCCGAGGGTTGGCCTTCATTTGCTGAATATTGGTGGCAGCTTCCTGCCTGACTGCGTAGCGGTCTCGGCTCGCCAGCAGGCGTTCGTAGTAAAGCGTGTTGATCTGGCGTTCCAGGGCGCGACTTGACCAATTTTGCAGGGCTGATTCGTTCATGTACCAGTGGCGAGCGTGGTCGTTGTCGACGCGCAGCAGCCTGCGGTAGTGAGTCCAGCTCAATTCGTGACGCAGTGCGTCACACATTGGGAATGCTTGGTAAAACAGGCGCATATAGCGAAGGTTGGAGGCGTCAAAACCTTTCCCAAACTCCGCTGTCAGTACTTTTGCCAGCGTCAACAATAGCTGCTTTCCATAACCCGCCCGCCGAGCCCCCTCCTGCTCGAACTCCACAATATGCCGTCCGATCTGCCAGCAGGTTTGCACCTGGACGGTATCGACCGCTCGTAGCACTTTCTGCCGTGCCTGACGAATCAATTCGCCGAGATTGCCAAGCAGTGAGGCGAGTTGTGGATCTTGGGTGTTATCGGGTTTTAGTGCGCTCATGAGTCTTCCGCGGCTGGATGAACAGGCAGAAGAGGATTGCAGGGGTGGGGTGGTCGGTGATGCCGGGCGGGGCTGGTAAATCGGAAGGAAAGGCCGATTGATTTTGCGGGATCGTGCCGACGGCAATCCGCGCTTGAGGAATACAACGTGTAGTCCGTTTCGCAGTGAACCCAAGTACTAATCAATCTAAAACTTGGCCACTCAGCAGGAAATCTAACAGGACGAACGATTGGGTTCTGCGCAGCCCGGGGAGTCGCCACTATGAAGTACCTCCATTCACTCCTGTTACCCATCACCGCTGTTGGCGTATTGATGTTTCCCGTCATGCTGAGCGCTGCCAGCCTTGAGCCCATCGACAACTCAGGCGTGCAAGTCCAGCCGCAACAGCAAAGCGGGATTAGTTACCTGTCCGGGGGGATTGGCGAGGATGAGTCGAAGGCCATCCAGCAAGCCCAGGGCTACAACCTGCACATGACCTTCTCTGTTGGGCCGGAAAACAAATACGTTCCCGATGTGGATGTGGTTATTCAGAACGCACCGGGTCAGACGGTTCTGACGCTGAGTCAGGCTGGCCCCCTCGTTTACGTTCAGCTCCCCGCCGGCAAGTACACCGTTGTCGCGACCCGCAATGGTGAGGCGCGGCGCGACACAGCGGATGTCGGAAGCGGCACCGCTCGCAATCTGGTTTTCCACTGGAATGGTGATGAGTAGTTGCGAAGGGGAGAGGCAAAGGCTTGCGAATCGGACGCCGTAAACCGGGCCTGATCAAATCCCAGGCATAAAAAAACCCTGAATCTTGCGATTCAGGGTTTTCGGTATTTGGTGCCCAGAGACGGAATCGAACCGCCGACACGGGGATTTTCAATCCCCTGCTCTACCGACTGAGCTATCTGGGCAACGGGGCGCATTAAACTGGTTTTTCAGGGGGTCGTCAAGAAAGTTTTCAAAAAAATTTTAATTATTACCGTCGCTTACGTTCCGACCCCCGATAAATCGTGATTATTCAGCCGGCGGAACGTAGTCGTCGGCTTTGGCGTATTCCTCGCCGGAGAAGTACTTGTCCATCTCGCCCTGAAGATATTTGCGGTCTTCAGCGTTCATCATGTTCAGGCGTTTCTCATTGATCAGCAGGGTCTGGTGTTTCTGCCAGTCGGCCCAGGCCTTGGCCGAGACATGATCAAAAATATCCTGACCTTTTGCACCCGGGAATGGAGCACGTTCCAGGGCGGGCAATTCTTCTTTGTACTTGCGGCACATGATGGTGCGGGTCATGACGACTCTCCTGCGTTCAATACGGCGGCCGCGCGTGCGAGCAAGGTTTTGACCGGGGCGGCAAGGCCCAGGCGCGGCGGGGTGGCGAGGTTATACCAGAGCCAGTCGGCCTCGGCCACGTGATGGCCAGCCTCCTGAACCTGAACCAGCCAGGGTTCGATGGACAACTGAAAATGACTGAAGGTGTGCACCAGGCTCGGCAGCGCCTGTTGGCTGCCCAGTTCCAGCGAATGCTGCGAAGCCAGATGTTGCAGGTCGTCGAGGTCGTCGAGTTCCGGCAGGCTCCAGAGACCGCCCCACAAGCCCGTGGAAGGCCGACGGTAAAGCAGAATCGCGCCTTCGCCGTTGGCGAGCATCGGCATCAGCGTGCGCTTTTGTGGCACGGCTTTGCGCGGTTTAGGGATCGGATAGCGCGTCTCCAGGCCAAGCATGTGCGCTTCGCAGCCCTTTTCGAGCGGGCAGAGCAGGCAGCTTGGCTTGCTGCGTGTACAGAGCGTAGCGCCCAGATCCATCATCGCCTGGGTATAGGCGTTGACCCGATCATGCGGCGTAAAGCGCTCAGCGTTCGCCCACAGCTGTCTGGCGACCTTGGGCTCGCCCGGATATCCCTCTTGTGCGGTAAAGCGCGCCAGGACTCGTTTGACGTTGCCGTCGAGGATCGGCGCCCGCAGACCCATGCTCAGGCTGGCGATGGCGCCCGCCGTGGACAGGCCGATACCCGGCAGATCAGTGAGCTTCTCCACATCGCGCGGAAACTCACCACCGTACTCGGCGACGACGATTTTCGCGGTCTTCTGCAGATTGCGTGCGCGGGTGTAGTAACCGAGGCCCGTCCACAGGTGCAGCACTTCGTCTTCCGGTGCGGCGGCCAGGGCTTCGACGGTCGGCAACGAGGCCATGAAACGATCGAAGTAGTTCAGCACGGTGCTGACCTGGGTTTGCTGCAACATGATTTCTGAAACCCACACCCGATACGGTGTGATGCCTTGTTGCCAAGGCAAGTCGTGACGGCCGTGGCGGTCGTACCAATCCAGCACCGCCGTTGAAAACTGCTCGGCTCTCATCGCTTGAACAGCCCCTTCAACGCATCTTTCAGTTCCGGGCTGACCTTGTCGCCGAGTTTCTCGTCGATTTTTTCGCTGATCCGCTCGCCGGCCATTTTGCTCGCGACCTGGCCCATGCGTTCGTTATCGAGGCGGCAGGCCTTGGCGCCCAGTTCCAGCGGGCCGCGGCAGCGCAGCGGCCACTCGATGCCGACGAACTTCTCGCCGACCTGACAGGCCGGATCCGGCATCGCGCTCGTATCGCCTTCGACGATGATGCCGACGCGGTAATCCATGCCCAGCACCCGCAAATCGACATCGCCGTCGCCTTTGACGGTCATGCCCGGGATCCGCACTTTCAGGTCCGGGTTGCTGGCCACGCCGTTACGGAAGGTCAGGTTGCCCTTGAGCTCCTGGAACGGTGTGTCCTTGCCCCGTGGCTCGCCGCTGAGGGATTTACGGTTCAGGGTGGCGATGCCTTTGCACAGTTGTTGTTCGAGGTTGGCATTGAGCAGGACGCCATCGTTGATGACGAAACTGGCGTTGCCGTTGAGGCTTTCGATCAGTGTTTTCTGGCTGTTGCCGCTGCCGGTCAGGTTGCTGTTGAGCGTCACCAAGCCTTTGACCGGCGGATTTTTACCCTGGCTTTCGAGGATTTTTTCCACCGGCACTTTGCTGATCTGCGTCTGGATGTTCAACGCTGGCACCTGTTGGCGCACGTCGAGCGTACCTTTGGCATCGAAGTTGCCGTCGTACAACTCGCCGCGAAGGTTTTCCAGTGTCAGCAGGCCGCCCTGGCCGGTGGCCTTGAGCGCCGCGTTCTTGATCGGCAGTTTATCGAGGGTCAACTGGCCGAAGGTGAGGTCAGCGTCCACGTCGAGTTTGCTCAGCCGTTCAACCGGCAACAGACGTTCGTTGCTCCACGCCTCTTTGGTCGGTGCTTGCGGCAGCGGTGTGCTGCCAGCACCGGCCATGGCATCGGCTTCGGTGCTGGCGACTTCAGCCTGACGGACTTGTGTTGCGCTGTTGGCTTCGGCAGATTTTGGCGGCAGGTAACGGTCGACGTTGAAGGTGTCGGCCTTGAGGTTCGCCCGCAACGATTGCTTGGCGAAGTCCTCGACGGCAATGCGGCCGCTGAAGGTGCTGTCGTCGACTTTCAGGTTGATGTTGTCGAGCACCACGCTGGTCGGCGTGCCAGCAAGGCGGCTGACCAGCTCGACTTTAGTGAGGCTGCCTTCGGCCATGGCCGGGAGTTTCTGGCCGATGCTGTCGACAAATTTCGCCAGATCAAACTGGGCAATCGACAAGCCGCCGCTGATTTTCGGGGTCTTGTCGAGGTCGTTGACCTTCAGTTCACCCAGTGCGCGCAATTGGTTGGCGGAGATTTTGATGCCGGTCCATTCGGCGACGTTTGCCGCTTTATCCAGCAGTAACTGGCCTTGGGCGGCGAAGGTCATGGTCTTGCCTTGCAGCGGATCGCCAGCGACTTCACCGGAGAGTTTCATGTCTTCGAGTTTGTAGCGCTGCAGTGCGCGCTCGAAACGCAGCTCGCCGTTGAGCTCGGTGCGCACGCGCAAGACCGGCTGGTTGGTGCCCAGGAACGCGGTGAGTTTGACCGGGATATTGGTGGAGTCATGCACCGGGCCGGTACTCAGCTGGATACTTTCGGCGCTGAACTGCTTGCCGGTTTTCTCGTCACTGTACTCAACACGGGCGTTGTTGACGGTCAGGCTGTCGATGTCCAGGCGGATCGGCTGGGCCGGTTTTTCCGCTTGGGCAGTGGTCTCGGGCGCTGGTTCGCCGGTGGTCGCGGGCGGTGTGGCCGGTGCCGGGGCTTTGCCGATGTCTTCCCAGTTACCGTGGCCGTCCTTGTCACGGTTCAGGCGCAGGTTCAGGCCTTCGACGCGCACATCGCTCATCTGCACTTCACGGCGCAGCAGCGGCAGCACGCGAACCGACAGACCGAGCATCTGCAAGTCGGCGAACGGTTCGGTGGGCTTGGCCAGGGTCGCGACACTGGCTTCGTGCAATTCCAGGCCCAGCCACGGGAACAGGCTCCAGCCAATATCGCCATTGAGCGTCAGCTCGATGTGGGCCTTGTCGCGGGCTATCTGGCGAATCTCGTCTTTATAGTCGTTGGGATCAAAGAGGTGGGTCAGGGCAAAGCCCAGCGCCACAATGATCAGCAACAGCCCGAGAAGTGTCAGACCCAGGATTTTGCCGAACGCTTTCATGGGCGAGTCCTTGTAGTTAGTCGAATTCGAAATTTAGCCGGGGAGTATAGCGCTCCGCAGCGGACGACCGGTCAGCGATCACGTCGTCAGCAAATCCAGCGGCACTTTCAGCTTCCTGTGAGGTTAGCGCGGTTGGCCCTTCTGTACCGTTGAAGAGATCGGATAACGTACAAAAGGTGATGTCACTTTGGTTTTTCTGTCACCTACTGATGGTAACCTCTGCCAGTTCGTCCGTCCTTCTGCGACTTGATGTCGCACCAACGCGGAGCTTCAGCCTGAAAAAACAGTCATGCGTGCGCATAAAGGCTGAGGGGTGAGGAGTGACTGGCGAACACTACTAATAATTGGGGGATACACAATGACCACGAGCATTACGGCGGACGGCCTCAAAGCCGATCAGCCCGCGTTCCTGTCCAAGGAGCGCATCATCGCCAAGCCCGGTTTCAACCGTTGGCTGGTGCCACCGGCCGCCCTGGCCATCCACCTTTGCATCGGCATGGCCTACGGTTTTTCGGTGTTCTGGTTGCCACTGTCCAAAGCCCTGGGTGTGACCAAGGCCGTGGCTTGCGCGCCAGACATGAGCTTCATCTCGCAAGTCTTTTCGTCCCAATGCGACTGGCCGATCTCGATGCTCGGCTGGATCTACACCTTGTTCTTCATCTTCCTTGGCTGCTCGGCAGCGATCTGGGGTGGCTGGCTGGAACACGCAGGTCCTCGCAAGGCTGGCGTTGTATCGGCACTGTGCTGGTGTGGTGGTCTGCTGATTTCGGCGTTGGGCGTGTATACCCACCAGATTTGGCTGATGTGGATCGGCTCCGGGGTCATTGGCGGTATCGGCCTGGGTTTGGGCTACATCTCGCCGGTCTCGACCCTGATCAAGTGGTTCCCGGACAAGCGTGGCATGGCGACCGGCATGGCGATCATGGGTTTCGGTGGTGGCGCGATGGTGGGTGCTCCGCTGGCCGCAGCGCTGATGGGCCACTTCGCTACGCCAACCAGCGTCGGCGTATGGCAGAGCTTCCTGGTGATGGCCGCGATCTACTTCGTGTTCATGATCGGTGGCGCGCTGTCTTACCGCGTTCCGCCAACCGGCTGGAAGCCTGAAGGCTGGACCGCTCCGGCGAAGAAAGCTTCCAACTCGATGATCACCCACCGTCACGTCCACGTGAATGTGGCGTGGAAAACTCCGCAGTTCCGTCTGGTGTGGCTGGTGCTGTGCCTGAACGTATCGGCCGGTATCGGCATCCTCGGCATGGCGTCGCCGCTGTTGCAGGAAGTGTTCGCCGGTAAGTTGCTGGGTAACGGTCTGACTTTCGGTCAGCTGGACGCTGGGCAACTGGCCTCGATCGCAGCGATCGCTGCCGGTTTCACCGGTTTGCTGAGCCTGTTCAACATTGGCGGGCGGTTCTTCTGGGCGTCGTTCTCCGATTACCTGGGGCGCAAAAACACCTATTTCGTGTTCTTCGCCCTGGGCTTTGCTCTGTACGCGTTGATTCCGAACCTCGGTCACTTGGGCAACGTTGCGCTGTTCGTGGCGGCCTTCTGCATCATCCTGTCGATGTACGGCGGTGGTTTTGCGACGGTCCCTGCCTACCTCGCGGACCTGTTCGGTACGCAAATGGTGGGCGCGATCCACGGTCGTCTGCTGACTGCCTGGGCGGCGGCGGGTGTGTTGGGTCCGGTGTTGGTGAACTATCTGCGTGAGTATCAGCTGAGCATCGGCGTTGAACGCGCCGCAGCATACGACATCACGCTGTACATCCTCGCCGGCCTGCTGGTGCTGGGTTTCCTGTGCAACCTGCTGGTGCGTCCGGTGGCCGACAAGTACTTCATGACCGACGCTGAACTGGCGGCCGAACAGGCGCTGGGCCACGACAAAGGTGCTGACAGCAGCACCGTATTGGAGTGGAAAGCGGATGCGGGTACCAAGCCTTTGGCGATTGCTGCATGGCTGGTGGTGGGTATTCCGTTGGCGTGGGGTGTTTGGGTGACCCTGCAGAAAACCGCGGTTCTGTTCCACTAAGTAGCGCTTTGTGCCTGGCATGTGTTGTGTCAGGCACATTGGTTTATGCCCGAAAAGATCGCAGCCTTCGGCAGCTCCTACGGTCAGCGTTCACATGACATTGTGTGAATGCGGTCGGTGTAGGAGCTGCCGGAGGCTGCGATCTTTTTCTTGTATGGACATGTCTATCCCCGACAGCACGGGGTCCTGTCCGTCAGTCATATCACCTCCCATGTTTCTGTTTCGCGCCCGCGCCCCTATAATGGCTGCCTTTTTCGCCCAATGATTTTGCGGAGCTGGTGATGGCCGAACGTAAGGCGTCAGTCGAGCGCGACACTCTGGAAACCCAGATCAAAGCCTCGATCAACCTGGATGGCACCGGAAAGGCCCGATTTGATATCGGTGTTCCTTTTCTTGAGCACATGCTGGACCAGATCGCCCGTCACGGGCTGATCGACATGGATATTGTCAGCAAGGGCGACCTGCATATCGACGACCACCACACCGTGGAAGACGTCGGTATCACCCTGGGTCAGGCCTTCGCCAAAGCCATCGGCGACAAGAAAGGCATCCGTCGCTACGGCCACGCCTACGTGCCGCTCGATGAAGCGCTGT
The DNA here is from genome assembly GCF_054898105.1 of Pseudomonas sp. MDT1-17. Lineage (NCBI taxonomy): Bacteria > Pseudomonadati > Pseudomonadota > Gammaproteobacteria > Pseudomonadales > Pseudomonadaceae > Pseudomonas > Pseudomonas sp. MDT1-17. Next base: position 668,148 of record NZ_JBUBVM010000001.1, read on the forward strand.
CGCGCGTGGTGATCGACTTCTCCGGCCGTCCTGGCCTGCAGATGCATGTTCCCTATACCCGTGCCACCGTCGGCGGCTTCGACGTTGACCTGTTCCAGGAGTTCTTCCAGGGCTTCGTCAACCATGCCCTCGTCAGCCTGCACATCGACAACCTGCGTGGCACCAACACCCACCACCAGATCGAAACCGTGTTCAAGGCTTTCGGCCGCGCCCTGCGCATGGCCGTAGAGCTGGATGACCGCATGGCCGGTCAGATGCCGTCGACCAAAGGCGTTCTGTAATGCAGACGGTCGCGGTTATCGATTACGGCATGGGCAACCTGCACTCGGTGGCCAAGGCCCTCGAGCACGTGGGTGCCGGCAAGGTCCTGATCACCAGCGATGCCGACGTGATTCGCGAAGCTGATCGGGTGGTATTCCCCGGCGTCGGCGCGATTCGCGATTGCATGGCGGAAATCCGTCGCCTGGGCTTCGACTCGCTGGTGCGTGAAGTCAGCCAGGACCGTCCGTTCCTTGGCATCTGCGTGGGCATGCAAGCCTTGCTCGACAGCAGTGAAGAGAACGACGGCGTGGATTGCATCGGCCTGTTTCCAGGCGCAGTGAAATTCTTCGGAAAAGACCTGCACGAAGACGGCGAGCACCTGAAAGTCCCGCACATGGGCTGGAACGAAGTGAAGCAGACGGTGAGTCACCCGCTGTGGCACGACATTCCGGACCTGGCGCGTTTCTACTTCGTGCACAGCTACTACATCGCCGCCGGCAATGCGCGGCAGGTGGTGGGTGGCGGTCACTACGGTGTCGATTTCGCCGCGGCGCTGGCCGATGGCTCGCGTTTCGCCGTGCAGTTCCACCCGGAGAAGAGCCATACCCATGGCCTGCAATTGCTGCAGAACTTCGCCGCGTGGGATGGTCGCTGGTAAATGGCCGTCAAGAAGAAGCCACCGATCTTGACCCTCACTCCTGAACAGGAGAACGAGGCCAATCAGAAGATCAAACGCTTCATGGAGGATCGCTTCGAACTGGACCTGGGTTCGTTCGAGGCGGCTGAAATCCTTGAGCTGTTTACCCGTGAAATTGCGCCGCACTATTACAACAGGGCGATTTTCGATGTGCAGACGCACCTCAAAGAGAGGTTCGAAAGCATCGAAAGCGACTTGTGGGCGCTCGAGAAAAACTGATTTCCGAGCGAAGCTGAACACTCGAATTTGAAGGTTTGCCAGATGCTGATTATTCCCGCTATCGATCTCAAGGACGGTGCCTGTGTTCGTCTGCGCCAGGGCCGCATGGAAGATTCCACGGTGTTCTCCGATGACCCGGTGAGCATGGCTGCCAAGTGGGTGGAGGGCGGTTGCCGCCGTCTGCATCTGGTCGACCTGAACGGCGCTTTCGAAGGCCAGCCGGTCAACGGCGAAGTGGTTACCGCCATCGCCAAGCGCTACCCGAACCTGCCGATCCAGATCGGCGGCGGTATCCGTTCCCTGGAAACCATCGAGCACTACGTGAAGGCCGGCGTGAGCTACGTGATCATCGGCACCAAAGCCGTGAAAGATCCGGCCTTCGTTGCTGAAGCCTGCCGCGCGTTCCCGGGCAAGGTGATTGTCGGTCTGGACGCCAAAGACGGTTTCGTCGCCACCGACGGCTGGGCTGAGATCAGCACCATTCAGGTGATCGACCTGGCCAAGCAATTCGAAGCTGATGGCGTGTCCGCGATCGTTTATACCGACATCGCCAAAGACGGCATGATGCAGGGCTGCAACGTACCGTTCACTGCTGCGCTGGCGGCCGCCACGCGCATTCCGGTCATCGCTTCCGGCGGTATCCACAATCTGGGTGACATCAAGTCGCTGCTCGACGCCAAGGCGCCAGGCATCATCGGCGCCATCACTGGCCGGGCGATCTACGAAGGCACTCTTGATGTCGCTGAAGCGCAAGCTTTCTGCGATTCGTACAAAGGCTGAGGACTGACCATGGCGCTGGCCAAACGCATCATCCCTTGCCTGGACGTGGATAACGGCCGGGTGGTCAAGGGCGTCAAGTTCGAGAACATCCGCGACGCCGGCGACCCGGTAGAAATCGCCCGTCGCTATGACGAGCAGGGTGCCGACGAGATTACCTTTCTCGACATCACCGCCAGCGTCGATGGCCGCGACACCACGCTGCATACCGTTGAGCGCATGGCCAGCCAGGTGTTCATTCCGCTGACCGTGGGCGGCGGCGTGCGGACCGTGCAGGACATTCGCAACTTGCTGAATGCTGGCGCGGACAAGGTCTCGATCAACACTGCTGCGGTGTTCAACCCGGAATTCGTGGGCGAAGCGGCGCAGCATTTCGGTTCGCAGTGCATCGTCGTTGCCATCGACGCCAAGAAGGTCTCCGGCCCGGGCGAAACCCCGCGCTGGGAAATCTTCACCCACGGCGGCCGCAAACCTACCGGTCTCGATGCCGTTGAGTGGGCGAAGAAGATGGAAGGCTTGGGTGCCGGTGAAATCCTGCTGACCAGCATGGATCAGGACGGCATGAAAAACGGCTTCGACCTGGGCGTTACCCGCGCCATCAGCGATGCCTTGGGGATTCCGGTGATCGCCTCCGGAGGCGTCGGCAACCTGCAACATTTGGCCGACGGCATTATCGAAGGCCACGCCAGCGCGGTGTTGGCGGCGAGTATTTTCCACTTTGGCGAATACACCGTGCAGGAAGCCAAGGCCTACATGGCTCATCGCGGCATCGTGATGCGCTAAACAAACCGATACAGGCCAGTGGACATCATGGCGGGCTCAAGGCACTCTTGGGTACGCCATGGATTCAGGTAGCCAGACATGCTTAGACGCCTTCTTCTCGCCCTCGCCAGCGCTTCTCTATTGCTCGTCAATGGGGCGCATGCCGTAGAAAATCCCGACACCGATCTGGTGTTACTGACTGAAAATTTCCCCCCGTACAACATGGCGAAGAACGGCAAGAACTTCGCTCAGGACGAGAACATCAACGGCATCGCCGTGGACATCGTCCGCGAGATGTTCAAACGCGCGAACATCACTTATAGCCTGACGCTGCGTTTCCCTTGGGAGCGAATCTACAAGATCGCCCTCGAGAAACCCGGTTACGGCGTATTTGTGATGGCACGGTTGCCGGACCGCGAGAACCTATTCAAGTGGGTCGGCCCGATCGGCCCGGACGACTGGATCATGTTGGCCAAGGCTGATAGCAATATCAGCCTTGAGTCACTGGAGCAGGCGCGCAAATACAAGATTGGTGCCTATAAGGGCGACGCGATTGCCGAGACGCTGGCCAAGCAAGGGTTGAAGCCGATAGTCGTGCTGCGGGACCAGGACAACGCGAAGAAACTGGTTAACGGCCAGATTGACCTGTGGGCCACCGGCGATCCGGCCGGCCGTTACCTCGCGCGACAGGATGGCGTGACCGGCCTCAAGACCGTGCTGCGATTCAACAGCGCCGAGTTGTACCTGGCGCTGAACAAGGATGTGCCGGACGAGGTGGTGGCGAAGTTGCAGGCGGCGCTGGATCAGTTGCGCAAGGAAGGTGTGGTGGAAGACATCATGACGAAGTATCTCTAGGGCCCAACACTGAATCCTGTGCCATGCACAATCTAATGTGGGAGCGGGCTTGCTCGCGAATGCGGAGTGTCAGTCACCATTAATGTCGACTGTCAGGCCGCATTCGCGAGCAAGCCCGCTCCCACATTAGAACTGCGGTGTTTGGCGGTTAACGGTACACGCCGTCCTTGCCATGTGCAGTCGTTGCGCGGTTCCCGCGCACGCTGATCATCTGTTTGATGTCGATCCAGTCAATCCCCTGATCCTTGAGCTTGGGCAACTCACGCTCCAATACCGCCAATGTCTGCGGATACGGGTGCCCGATCATCACCGCCGAACCCTGCTTTCGCGCCAGGCTGATAGCCGTCTGTAGCTGCGTGAAGATCGCCGCTTCAGTGCGCTCATCATCCAGAAATACATCCCGCGAAACGCTCGCCAACCCGATTTTCTGCGCCTCGGCCGCGGCGACGGTCTGCGCGCTGGTGCGGCTGTCGACGAAGAATTTGTGTCGCTGCTGCAAATCCGCCATCAACCAGGCCATGGCGGCCGGCTGAGCCGTCATGCGACTGCCCATGTGGTTGTTGATGCCGTCGGTATAGGGCACGACATTGAGCGCCGCGTTCAGACGTTTTTCGAGTTCGTCGATGGGCAGGTCGGGATGCCAGGCGAACGGGCCGGTGGCCGGGTCCATGGGCATGTGCAGGATGACGATCTTGCCGGCGCGGTGAGCCTCGCGGGCGAATTCGGTGGCGTGGGGCGTGTCGGGCATGATCGCCGTGGTGACGGGGCCGGGCAGGGCCAGCACGCGACGATCCCGGGGCAGGTTCTGCCCCAGGTCGTCGATGATCAGGCTTAGGTAGGCTTTTTGAGGCGCTGTCGCGACGGGCGCTGCATGAGCAACACCCGCCAGACAGCACAGCAAGCCGAGGATGAACCGCAGCTGCATCTCAGCGGCCGGAAGTGATGCTCAGCCCTTTGAGCAGGCTCAGCGCCTGGGCCAACTGGTAGTCGTCATCCTGAGGCATCGCCTTGGCTTTGCCGCTGGAGCCGGTCGGTTTGTCGGCGCCGCCGTTGCCATTGCCCAGGTGACCTTGCAGATCGGCTTCCTTGAAGTACTCGCCGTCCTGCTCATTGGTGATCTTGGCCTTGCGCACTTCGATGTCCGGGACGATGCCCTGAGCCTGGATCGAGCGACCGTTCGGCGTGTAATACAGCGCCGTGGTGATCTTCAGTGCGCGTTCGTTGTTCAGCGGCAACACGGTTTGTACCGAGCCTTTGCCGAAACTGGTGGTACCCATGACCACCGCGCGTTTTTGATCCTGCAAGGCACCGGCGACGATTTCCGACGCCGAGGCGCTGCCGCCGTTGATCAGTGCGACCATTGGCACGGCTTCGCTTTCGTCTTTGCCGGTGGCGGAGAAGCGCAGTTCAGAGTTGGCGATACGGCCCTTGGTGTAAACGATCAGGCCCTTGGTGATGAAGTGGTCGACCACTTCCACCGCCGCTTGCAGGACGCCGCCCGGGTTGTTACGCAGGTCGAGAATGATGCCTTTGAGCTTCTTGCCGTTGTCCTTGCGCAGCTTGGCCAGGGCTTTGGAGACTTCGTCACCGGTCTTGACCTGGAACTGGGTGATACGGATGTAGCCGTAGCCGGACTCCAGCAGCTGGCTCTTCACGCTCTTCACTTGAATGATGGCGCGGGCCAGGGTCACGTCGAACGGTGTACCGCCGTCGCGTACCAGGGTCAGGGTGATTTTCTGGCCGATCTTGCCGCGCATCTTGTCCACGGCTTCGGTCATGCTCTGGCCACGGGTCGGCTGGCCGTTGATCTTGACGATGAAGTCGCCGGCCTGAATGCCAGCCTTGGAGGCCGGGGTGTCATCGATCGGTGAAACGACCTTGATGAAACCGTCTTCGGCGCCGACTTCGATGCCCAGGCCGCCGAATTCGCCGCTGGTGCTTTCCTGCAATTCAGCGAAGTCTTCCGGGCCCAGGTAGGCGGAGTGTGGGTCGAGGTTGCTGAGCATGCCTTTGATGGCGTTTTCCAACAGGGTCTTATCGTCCACCGGCTCGACATAGGCGGCCTTGATCCGGTCCATGACCTCGGCGAAGGTGCGCAACTCTTCCAGCGGCAATGGCGCCTTGGTGGTCGCAGCAGTGCCCGCAGGCGCGACAGCCGGAGCAGGTTGAGCGGCGAACGCCAGAGGCGCGCCGATCACCAGGGCGATCGTCAGGGCCAGCGAGGTAAGGCGGGACAAATGCAGCATGTCGAACGAACTCCTGAAGTAGGTCGCGTGCTTATCCTTGCGCGCGACACCATTGCGCTGGATCACTCGGGTGACCCTGCTGACGAATAGCGAAATACAGCGCTGGTGTGTCCTGCCCGCCACTGCTACCCACAGTGGAGATGGACTCACCGGCTTTAACCACGTCACCCGCAGACTTGAGCAGCGTCTGGTTGTGACCATAAAGACTCAAAAAACCGTTGCCATGGTCGAGGATCACCAGCAGCCCGGCACCTCGCAACCAGTCGGCGAAGACCACGCGACCGCCATGCACGGCGTGCACCTGGCTGCCGGCGGAGGCGCTGATCATCACGCCGTCCCACTTGGTGCGGGCGTCGTCGCCACGGGTTTCGCCAAAGCGTGCCAGCAGTCGACCATCAACCGGCCAAGGAAGTTTTCCCCGAGTTGAAGCGAAAGGGCCGCCAAAGGTCTCGCCGGAGCTTGATACCAGAACGCCGGACGTCGATTTAACGGATTTTCGTGGGGCGTCAGTGGCGTCTGCGTCTGCTTCAGCCTGAGCCTCACGTAAACGCTTTTTTTCGGCTTCCTGCTGGGCGATCAGCGCTTTTTGCCGCGCTTCCTCTGCCTCACGGGCCTGGCGGGCCAAGGTTTCTTCAATGGTTTTAAGGACTTTAGACAGGTCTGCCTGATCCTGCTCGCGGGCTGCCAGTTTCTGATCGCGGGCCTTCACGTCGTCGCTGAGCTTGGCCAGGACTTGCTGGCGCTCCTTGCGGACTTTGTCGAGTTCATCGCGCTGGCTGTCGAGGCTGCTTTTCTGCACCAGCAATTGCGCCTGTTGCATGGCGATGTCTTTTTCGACATTGGCCAGTTGGCGCAGGGTTTCGTTGAAATTCTTCAACTGTTCCAGGCGGGCCTGGCTCAGGTAATCGTAATAGGTGAGGGTGCGGGCGAATTTTTCCGGGTTCTGCTGGTTGAGCAACAGCTTCAAGTACTCCTGACGGCCGTTCTGATAGGCCGCGCGGGCCTGAATGGCGATCAGTCGCTGCTGTTCAATGCGCGCGCTCTGGAGTTTTTTTTTCTCGGCATCGAGTCGCTGCAGCTCGGATTCGCTTTTCTTCAGCTCTTTTTGCAGGGCTTCGACCTGCTTCTCAAGCTTGCCCATCTCGGTCTCGGTGCCTTTGAGGTCTTTTTGCACACCGGATTTTTCTTCCTGGAGTTTGCCCAGCAGTTTTTTCAGCTCGGCAATATCCTGACGCGTGGCGTCCAACTGTTGTTGGGTTTGCGCGCGCTCGTCAGCAAAGGCCGGTTGGAGCAGGCAAGTCAGAGCAAGGGCTATCAGGACGCGAAGCATAGAGGCGGGCGACACCAGGGAAAGGGACGGCCTAGTATGCCCGCCAAGCGCTGCAAAAAAAACGCCCAATTGGGGCTGTGTGATAACCGGCCTGAAAAACACCGAAAACCAATGTGGGAGCGAGCCTGCTCGCGATGGCATCCTGACATTCAACAGGGATGTTGGCTGTCAGATTGCTTTCGCGAGCAGGCTCGCTCCCACAGGGTTTGGCGGCGTTTGAGCGGTCGGATTACACCAGAATCGACGTGCCCGTCATCTCGGTCGGTTTTTCCAGGTCCATCAACATCAGCATGGTCGGTGCCACATCCGCCAGCACGCCGCCGTCGCGAACCTTGAAGTCACGCTTGCCGACATAGATGAACGGCACCGGTTCGGTGGTGTGGGCGGTATGCGCCTGGCCGGTGGATTCGTCGGCCATTTGCTCGACGTTGCCGTGGTCGGCAGTGATCAGCGCTTCGCCGCCGACTTTTTCCAGCGCGTCGACGATGCGGCCGACACACAGGTCCAGGCATTCAACAGCTTTGACGGCTGCGTCGAACACGCCGCTGTGGCCGACCATGTCGCCGTTGGCGTAGTTGACTACGATCACGTCGTAACGCTGGTTTTCGATGGCTTCGACGATGCGGTCGGTGACTTCCGGGGCGCTCATCTCAGGCTGCAAGTCATAGGTGGCGACTTTCGGCGACGGGATCAGGATGCGCTCTTCGCCCGGGAACGGTTCTTCGCGGCCGCCGGAGAAGAAGAAGGTCACGTGGGCATACTTCTCGGTTTCGGCGATGCGCAGCTGGGTCTTGCCGTTTTTCGCCAGGTAGTCGCCCAGCACGTTGTCCAGACTGCCTGCGGCGAAGGCCGAAGGCGCGGGAATGCTGGCGGCGTATTGGGTCAGCATGACGAAGCCGGCCAGTTTTGGCTGGCGGGCACGTTCGAATTCCTTGAAATCGTCTTCAACGAACACGCGGGTCAGTTCACGGGCGCGGTCGGCGCGGAAGTTCATGAACACCACGGCGTCGCCGTCTTCGACTTTCACCGGCTCACCGATGGAGGTGGCTTTGACGAATTCGTCGCTCTCGCCACGTTCGTACGCAGCTTGCAGACCTTCCTGAGCGGTGGCGGCGTTGAATTCGCCGTTGCCATCGACAATCAGGTTGTAGGCCTGGGACACGCGGTCCCAGCGGTTGTCGCGGTCCATGGCGAAGTAACGGCCGACAATGCTGGCGATCCGGCCTTTTCCGAGTGCCTGGAACGCAGCGTCCAGCAGTTCGATGGAGGACTGAGCGCTTTTCGGCGGCGTGTCGCGGCCATCAAGGAAGGCGTGCAGGTAGATTTTTTCGGCGCCGCGCTTGAAAGCCAGTTCGGCCATGGCAACCAAGTGATCCTGGTGACTGTGAACGCCGCCCTCGGACAGCAGGCCCATGAAGTGCACGGCTTTGCCGGCAGCGACGGCTTTATCCACAGCGGCGCAAATAGTCGGGTTTTCGAAAAACTCGCCATCGCGGATCGATTTGGTCACGCGCGTGAAGTCCTGATACACCACGCGGCCAGCGCCGAGGTTCATGTGGCCGACTTCGGAGTTGCCCATCTGGCCATCTGGCAGGCCGACGTCCATGCCGCTGCCCGAGATCAGGCCGTTTGGCACGGTAGCGGTCAGGCGGTCCAGCACGGGCTTCCTGGCCGCATAGATGGCATTGGATTCAGGGCTCTCGCTGTGACCGAAGCCGTCGAGAATAATCAGGACCAGAGGTTTAGGCGTAGTAGTCATGGATTCCACTCGTGGCTGAGTTAAAAGAGGGCGATGGAAAAGGGAGTGGCAGTTTAAAGCTAAGTTCCGGTGCCGTCACCGCCGGACGGGGTTTGGCGCACCATATGGGCTGTGTATACTGGCCCACTTTTAACGCCCTGGAACCACCTTAAATGCTTGATCACCTGATTGCATTTGCCACTACCCACTATTTGCTGGCCGGTATTTTCGTTGTTCTGCTGGCTCTGCTGATCGCCCATGAGATGAAAGGCGGCGGCCGCAGCCTGAGCACCGGTGAACTGACCGGGCTGGTCAACAAGGACGCAGGCGTGGTGATCGACATCCGTCCGATCAAGGATTTCACCGCTGGTCACATTGTTGGCGCGTTGAACATTCCTCACGACAAACTGACCGCTCGCGTCGGCGAACTGGAAAAGCACAAGGCCAAGACCATCATCCTGGTCGATGCCATGGGCCAGACTGCCGGCACTCATGCCCGCGAACTGATGAAATCCGGCTTCACCGCCGCCAAGCTCTCCGGCGGGATTTCCAGCTGGAAAGGCGACAACCTGCCGCTGGTAAAGTGAGATGAGCAACGTCGTCGTCTATTCCAGCGATTACTGCCCTTACTGCTCGCGAGCCAAGTACCTGCTCGAGAACAAAGGCGTGGCCTTCGAAGAGATCAAGGTCGATGGCAAGCCTCAGGTGCGCGCCGCCATGGCCCAGAAGGCCGGACGTACGTCCGTGCCGCAGATCTGGATCGGCGAGCGCCACATCGGTGGCTGTGATGATTTGTTTGCCCTTGAGCGCGCCGGCAAGCTCGACGCCATGCTCAAGGCCTGAACGCCTTCCCTTTAAGACCCCAAGATCAGAAAGGATCTGAGATGACTGACCAACAGAACACTGCAGCTAGCGAAGAAGAAACCGCACCGCAATTCTCCTTGCAGCGCATCTACGTACGTGACTTGTCCTTCGAAGCCCCGAAAAGCCCGGCGATCTTCCGCCAGCAGTGGGAACCGAGCGTCGGTCTGGATCTGAACACCCGTCAAAAGGCCTTGGAGGGCGACTTCCACGAAGTCGTGCTGACCCTGTCCGTCACCGTGAAGAACGGCGACGAAGTGGCGTTCATTGCTGAAGTGCAACAGGCCGGGATCTTCCTGATCAAGAACCTCGACGACGCTTCGATGAGCCACACCCTCGGCGCGTTCTGCCCGAACATCCTGTTCCCGTACGCTCGCGAGACCCTGGACAGCCTGGTGACCCGCGGTTCGTTCCCGGCCCTGATGCTGGCTCCGGTGAACTTTGACGCGCTGTACGCACAGGAACTGCAACGCATGCAGGCGGCGGGCGAGACTGCAACCGTTCAATAAGCGGTCCTGAGTCAAAGCAAGTCCAATGTGGGATCGGGCTTGCTCGCGAAAGCGGTGTAACAGTCAACGATGATGTTGAATGTTATGGCCCCTTCGCGAGCAAGCCCGCTCCCACATTTGTTATGTGTGTTACTTGAACCCGAGCTGACGCCAGCCTTCATACACGGCAACCGCCACGGTGTTTGACAGGTTCAGGCTGCGGCAGCCCTCACGCATCGGCAGGCGCAGACGCTGTTCACTGGGCAGGGCATCGAGTACTTCCGCCGGCAAACCACGGCTTTCCGGGCCGAACAGAAACGCATCGCCCTCGGCGAAGCTGGCATCGTGGAACGGTCGCGAGCCCTTGGTGGTGAAGGCGAACAGCCGAGGATGGCCGAGGCTTTCCAGGCAGCTGGCGAGGTCTGCGTGGCGTTGCAGGGTGGCATACTCGTGGTAATCGAGGCCGGCCCGGCGCAGGCGCTTGTCGTCCATCTCGAAGCCCAGCGGTTCGATCAAATGCAGGTGGCAGCCACTGTTGGCGCACAGCCTGATAACGTTGCCGGTATTCGGCGGAATTTCTGGTTGGAAAAGGATGACGTGAAACATGCACGGCTCCGAAGGTAAAGATGAGCAGCATTCTACGCCGCAAGCGGATCCGCGTTCGAAACTATTCCCGCGAGTGATGGCTTCGCTGGCGATTGTCGGGGTAATGGTGGGGCTGATGATCGGTCGCCTGACCACCCCCGACCCCAGCGAATTGCAGCAAGTGGAAGTGACGAACGATGGGCTGGTGGTGTGGTTCAACAACGAACCCAAGGCTCACGGCGAGTTCGTGGACGGTAGCCTCGCGCTGCTCTTTGAGGCTGAAGGCAAGTCGCAGAAAGGTCAGCTCAAAATCAACGACAAGAGCGTGAACTGGCGCGTGCGTTTGAGTGATGGGGGGTTGTTGCTGACGGTGGTGGCGGCCCGGCCACTGCAGGGCGAGTGGGCCGGTAGCGAGGTCGATGACCGCTGGCGGCTGGAGATCCATCTCCGAGAGCAATAAAAGAGGGAATCCCCGGCCTGCCTGTACCAAGGTCCCCGAAACTGGGTAGTGAATCGAATCACTGAATGGACTATTGCAGGGGGCGTGCCAGGTTTTAACAAGTTGAAACAGAATGTCGCGCTGAAACGTCGAAAGCCCCGTATTCCGGGGCTTTCGTGTTTTTAAAGAATGGGTTCTATTGCAGAAGCAGGCGGGGTTTCGAATCAGTTGTCGTGCGCGATTGCGGGTCACGGTGCATTGGTGCGGTGCACTGAGCCCTAAATGTGGGAGCGGGCTTGCTCGCGAAAGCGGTGTTTCATTCAACATCGATGTGAGTGTGATGACGCCTTCGCGAGCAAGCCCGCTCCCACATTAGACCGAGTGCTTAACCCTCATCCCCCTCATCATCATCCCCACCATCAACCTTCATCCCCAATTCCTTGATCTTGCGCGTCAGGGTATTACGCCCCCAGCCCAGCAAAACGGCAGCATCGCGGCGGCGGCCTGCGGTGTGTTTGAGGGCGGTCTCGATCATGATCCGCTCGAAGGCCGGCACGGCGCTGTCGAGCAGGTTCGACTGACCACGGGCCAGCGCCTGATCAGCCCACTGGCGTAGCGCTTGCTCCCAGTTGGTCACCGGTGCTGAATCCTGTGGCAGGTTCAGCAGCTCCGGCGGCAGGTCGCTGATGTGCACTTCGCGACCCGAAGCCATCACCGTGATCCAGCGGCAGGTGTTTTCCAGCTGACGCACGTTCCCGCCCCACGGCAGGTTCTTCAGGTATTCCTCGGTTTCGCTTTTCAGCAGCTTCGGCTCCACCGCCAGTTCTTGCGCGGCGCGGGCGAGGAAGTGCTTGGCCAGGGTCGGGATGTCTTCGCGACGGTCCGACAGCCGTGGAATATGGATGCGGATCACGTTGAGGCGGTGGAACAAGTCCTCACGGAATTTCCCGGCGTGCACCAGGGTTTCCAGATTCTGGTGAGTCGCGGCGATGATTCGCACATCGACCTTCACCGGCACATGGCCGCCGACACGGTAGAACTCGCCGTCGGCCAACACCCGCAGCAAGCGGGTCTGGGTGTCTGCCGGCATGTCGCCGATTTCATCGAGGAACAGCGTGCCGCCGTCAGCCTGTTCAAAACGCCCGCGACGCAGGTTGGCCGCGCCGGTGAACGCGCCTTTCTCATGGCCGAACAGCTCGGATTCCATCAGGTCTTTCGGGATCGCCGCCATGTTCAGCGCAATGAACGGCGAAGCCGCGCGCGGGCTGTGACGGTGCAGGGCGTGGGCCACAAGCTCTTTACCGGTACCGGATTCGCCGTTGATCAGCACGGTGATGTTGGAGTGGCTCAAGCGCCCGATGGCGCGAAACACTTCCTGCATCGCCGGCGCTTCGCCGATGATTTCCGGGGTACGGGTCAGGGCGACCGGGACTTCCAGGCCTTGCTGTTCCTGAGCGTGCTGGTTTGCACGTTTGACCAGTGACACCGCTTCATCAACGTCGAACGGTTTTGGCAGGTATTCAAACGCGCCGCCCTGATAGGACGCGACAGCGCTGTCCAGATCGGAGTGAGCGGTCATGATGATGACCGGCAGCCGTGGGTGTTGTTCGCGAATCCGTGCCAGAAGGTCCAGACCGCTGGCACCCGGCATGCGGATGTCGGAGATGATCACGTCCGGCTGCTGGCGCGCCAGGCGGCTCATCACGCCATCGGCGCTGTCGAAGCTTTGCGTGGTCATGCCTTCTTGCTGCAAGGCTTTTTCCAGGACCCAACGGATAGAACGGTCGTCATCGACGATCCACACGGTTTCACTACGGCTCATGTCGATGTGGCTCCTTGTTCCAGTGGCAGAAAGATCGAGAAGGTGGTGTGGCCTGGATGGCTGTCACATTCGATCAGGCCCTGGTGCTGGCTGATGATGTTCTGGGTTATGGCCAGGCCCAGCCCAGTACCGTCCGGGCGGCCGCTGACCATGGGAAAGAAGATGGTTTCCTGCAACTCCGCGGGAATGCCCGGGCCGTTGTCGATGATTTCGATCTTGGTCACCAGGCGATGACGCACGTGGCCGATGGTGAACTGGCGCATGGCGCGGGTACGCAGGCTGATGCGGCCAAGGCGCAGCTCGTTCTGGCTGCTGATGGCCTGCATCGCGTTGCGCACAATGTTCAGCACGGCCTGAATCATTTGTTCGCGGTCGATCAACACGTCGGGAATGCTGGGGTCGTAGTCGCGCACCAATGTAATGCAGCCCTGACTTTCGGCTTCCACCAGATGACAGACGCGTTCGAGCACTTCGTGGACGTTGCACATCGCCAGCGACGGCAGTTTGTTGGAGCCAAGCATGCGATCGACCAGGTTGCGAAGGCGGTCGGCCTCTTCAATGATCACGTTGGTGTAGTCGCGCAGGCTTTCTTCCGGCAGTTCGCGCGCCAGCAGTTGTGCCGCTCCGCGAATCCCGCCCAGTGGATTCTTGATTTCGTGAGCGAGGCCGCGCACCAGCATCTTGCTGGTTTCCTGCTTCGACAGCTGCGCTTCTTCCTTGGTGATTCGCAGCAAGCGGTCACGAGGATGGACTTCCAGCAGCAGCATGGTGGCGCCGTTGGCCAGGATCGGCGTGACCGCATAGTCGACGGTCAGGGTCTGGCCGGTGAGGGCGGTGAGCATCGCTTCGCGTTTGGTGAACGGGTGTGCCTGCTCGACCGCCTGGCGCAGTGAGTTCAGCGCCTCGGTGGATTCGGTGAACAACTCGCTGATGAACTGCCCATGGCTACGCTGACCGCTGATGGCCAGGAGCATCTCCGCTGCCGGGTTCATGTACTCGAGGCGCAGTTCGGCGTCGAGCAGAATGGTGGCGGTGGTCAGGTTGTCGAGTAGCAAGCGGTGTAGTGCGTCGCTAATGGTCATCAGGACCTCTTTTGGAGCAGGGCATTGCGCATGAATAACGCGCGTATACGAGGAAAATGCAAAAACCAAACCAAGGCTCCTAAAAGAAGCGTTTAAGGCCTGAAACGGGCGTTTGACGCGCGTTTGCGTGGCGTTCTGCCAGCTTTGGCGGGTACTTTCGAACCAAAATGGGTTGCGATGTGGGAACGGTGCAGCCTATTGCACCAATATAGTGCGCAAAGCTGAACAGCGTTAGAAGAAACGCAGGAAGGGATTTCTGGGCTCGATGGGTTTGTCTTTGAGCGGGCATTCCGGCCGTTGGCCGTAATCGGCAAGGGCGCAGGGTCTGACCTGGCGCTTTTGCGCGAGGGAGATGCGCAGCATGTGGAACGGCTGGTTGGCTGTGCGTTCAACGATGCGACTCTGCTCGTCGAGGATTTCCACTGAGAGGTTATGGCTGCCGCGATCGATGTTGCTCAGGGCGAATACCGGACTTGGGCCGGGCTCTGCGGTGGGTTGGCCGTCGAGAAGCAATCGGTAACGATGGCCTCGCTGAAGACCGGGTTCGCTGGTGACGCTGACGATAATCTCGCCAGCGTTGCTGCGCACTGTTGCGTCGGGTTCCGGCACCAGTACGCGGAGCATGTCGTAGTGGAAAAGCGGTTTGGCTTCGTTTTTCTTCGCGGCTGTCATGGGCGCAGCCCCGGTTGGGTTGGCGTACATGCGATTGCTCGTCGCCATCGGCACGCGCTTGGCGTTGCCGGCGCCTGGCTGATCGGTGTAGACCCGATTGCCCTGGGCGTCGACATAGGTGAAAACCTCAGCAGTCACCGGCAGGGCGATCAAACAGGCGATCAGCAACCACACCCTCACGGCTTATGTACCCGTTGTACGGTAAACGTCACTGTCGGGCTCTGCTGGACGATGCTCTCGCCATCAATCACCTGTACCGCCAGTCTGTGTTCGCCACGATCGATGTTCACCAGTTGCAGGATCGGCACGTTGCTGGACTGTCCGTAAAGTTGTTCATCAAGCAGCAACCTGAACAGATGCGGCGGTTGAAGGCGCGGTTTGATCATGACGCTGACCGTGAACGTGCCGTTGTTGGCGCGCAGGGCTTCGTCGGTGGGCAGGCTGGTCAACTCCAGCACCTCGTAGGCACTGCGCGGCTGTTCGTGGTTGCTGGCTTCGGCAGCGGGCGCAGGAGGTGGCTGGCTTTCGACTCTGTTGAGCGCAGGCAATTCGACCGGTTGAGCTTTAACGCCATCGGGCGGTTGATTGCTGTAGGCGGTGTTGCCGTCGGCGTCGATGTACTTATAGATCTGCGCTGCGGCGGGCAGGGCGATCAGCAGCAGGATGAATAGAAAACCACGACCCATAAAATCAACCAGAAACGAAAACGTTGAGGTGCAGCATAGGTCAGGGGTGGCGATTGACCCAAGTTGTAAACATTTGGGCATGAATTGCCGAAATCCCTCAAACACCGCATAACCCTGTGGGAGCGCTTACTGAACCGCGCCCACAAAAAAGGCCTCCCGAAGGAGGCCTCTTTTTTGTCACGCCGCTTGCGCAGGCGCTACTGGATCAGCAGCTGTAGTACAGCTCGTATTCCAGTGGGTGTACGAAGGTGCGAACCTTGATTTCTTCTTCGCTTTTCAGGGCGATGTAAGCGTCGATGAAATCGTCGCTGAAAACGCCGCCTTTGGTCAGGAACGCACGACCTTTGTCCAGCTCTTCCAGGGCTTCTTTCAGGCTGCCGCAAACTTGTGGGATCTCTTTCGCCTCTTCAGGCGGCAGGTCGTACAGGTTTTTGTCAGCTGCGTCGCCAGGGTGAGTCTTGTTCTGGATGCCGTCCAGGCCAGCCATTACCAAGGCAGCGAAGGCCAGGTACGGGTTGGCTGCCGGATCCGGGAAGCGGGCTTCGATACGGCGAGCGCGAGGGCTGGACACGTAAGGAATACGGATCGAAGCGGAACGGTTGCGAGCCGAGTAGGCCAGCATTACCGGAGCTTCGAAACCTGGGACCAGACGCTTGTAGGAGTTGGTCGACGGGTTGGTGAAGCCGTTCAGGGCCTTACCGTGCTTGATGATGCCGCCGATGAAGTACAGAGCGGTGTCGGACAGGCCGGCATAGCCTTCGCCAGCGAAGGTGTTCTTGCCATCTTTGGCGATGGACAGGTGAACGTGCATACCCGAACCGTTGTCGCCGTACAGAGGCTTAGGCATGAAGGTCGCGGTGCGGCCGTAAGCGACAGCAACGTTGTGCACGCAGTACTTCAGGGTCTGAACTTCGTCAGCCTTGGCAACCAGGGTGTTGAACTTCACACCGATTTCGTTCTGACCGGCAGTTGCCACTTCGTGGTGGTGAACTTCGATGACCAGACCCATTTCTTCCATGGCGTTGCACATGGAGGTACGGATTTCGTGGTCGTGGTCGAACGGTGGAACCGGGAAGTAACCGCCTTTGATACCTGGGCGGTGGCCATGGTTGCCGCCTTCGATGTCCTGGTCGGACATCCAGGAACCTTGTTCGGAGAAGATTTTGAACATCGAACCGGAGATGTCGGACTTGAACTTCACCTGGTCGAAGATGAAGAACTCAGGCTCCGGGCCAACGAATACGGTATCGCCGATACCGGTCGATTTCAGGTATTCCTCGGCACGCTTGGCGATCGCACGTGGGTCGCGATCGTAGCCTTGCATGGTCGACGGCTCGATAACGTCGCAAACGATGATCAGCGTTGGGTCTTCGGTGAACGGGTCGAGTACGGCAGTGCTGTCGTCCGGCAGCAGGATCATGTCGGAAGCTTCGATGCCTTTCCAGCCAGCAATGGAGGAACCGTCGAACATTTTGCCTTCTTCGAAGAAAGCGTCATCCAGCGCGTCGCGAGCCGGCATGGTCACGTGGTGCTGAGTGCCTTTGGTGTCAGTGAAGCGCAGATCAATCCACTTGACGTCATGATCTTTGATGAGTTGAACCGACTTCGACATAGTGTCCTCCGGGTGGCTTCGGGCTTAAGTAGTGGATGCCCTTAGAATGTGGGTGATGCCGGCGCGAATACTCTGCCAAGGCAACCTGCCTCACAAGGGAGCAAATTGCATGCCAGTGCCCCACCATGGGTTTTTTGCCCCAATATCACGCTTATAAAGGAACAAAGCACCGCAGCGCCGGAAATAGCGCCCCGTAATGTAGCGTTAAATTCAGCAGATGACCTGTTTTGGTGCGCGCAAAACCTTCTGCACATTAACTGGTTAAACCTTGAGCAATTTCCGCTATAATCCGCGCCCCCCTTTTTCGGCTGGCCCAGCGCGCGCTGTTTTCATGAAACTAATCGTAAAAGTCTTCCCCGAGATCACCATCAAGAGCCGCCCGGTAAGGATGCGTTTCATCCGCCAGTTGGCCAAAAACATCCGTACCGTGCTCCGCGACCTGGACCCGGCTGTGGTGGTGAACGGTGTGTGGGACAATCTCGAGCTGGAAACCCGCGTCAGCGAGCCCAAAGCCCTGAAGGAGATGACCGAGCGCCTGAGCTGCATGCCGGGTATCGCGCACTTCCTGCAGGTCGACGAATACCCGCTGGGCGACTTCGACGACATCGTCGCCAAGTGCAAGCAGCACTTTGGTGATGCGTTGGCCGGGAAGATCTTTTCGGTGCGTTGCAAGCGTGCCGGCAAGCACGAATTCAGCTCGATGGACGTCGAGAAATACGTCGGCAGCCAACTGCGCCGTCAGTGCGGCGCCGCCGGAATTTCGCTGAAAGAGCCGGAAATCGAAGTTCGTCTCGAAATTCGCGACAAACGGTTGTTTGTGATCCACAGCCAGCACAACAGCATCGGCGGTTATCCGCTGGGTGCCCTGGAACAGACGCTTGTGCTGATGTCTGGCGGTTTCGATTCCACCGTCGCCGCTTACCAGATCATGCGCCGCGGGCTGATGAGTCATTTTTGCTTCTTCAATCTGGGCGGACGGGCCCATGAACTGGGCGTTATGGAAGTCGCGCACTTCATCTGGAAGAAGTACGGCAGCTCCCAGCGCGTGTTATTTGTGAGTGTGCCGTTCGAGGAAGTACTGGGAGAAATTCTCGGTAAAGTCGATAACAGTCATATGGGTGTGGTTTTGAAGCGTATGATGTTGCGCGCCGCTTCCCGTATTGCCGATCGGCTGGACATTGATGCGCTGGTCACCGGCGAAGCGGTTTCCCAGGTGTCGAGTCAGACGCTGCCGAACCTGTCCGTGATCGACTGCGTGACCGACAAGCTGGTCCTGCGTCCGCTGATCGCCAGTCACAAGCAGGACATCATCGACCTGGCCAACGAAATCGGTACTGCTGACTTCGCCAAGCACATGCCGGAATACTGCGGGGTCATCTCGGTGAACCCCAAGACCCACGCCAAGCGTCCACGCGTGGAGTACGAAGAACAACAGTTCGACATGGCAGTGCTTGAGCGTGCGCTCGAGAACGCCAAACTGGTGCCGATCGATCGCGTGATCGACGAATTGGGCCAGGATGTGCAGATTGAAGAAGTCAGCGAAGCGCTGGCCGGTCAGATCGTTATCGACATCCGTCACCCGGATGCCGCTGAAGATGACCCGCTGGGCTTGGCTGGCATCGAGGTACAAGCGATGCCGTTTTATGCTTTGAACGCTCGTTTCAAGGAACTGGACCCTACTCGCCAGTACCTGCTGTATTGCGACAAAGGCGTGATGAGTCGCCTGCATGCCCACCATTTGCTCAGTGAGGGGCATGCCAATGTGCGCGTTTATCGACCGAGCTAAGAGCCCGGGGCTGTATGCCTGTGGCCTGCGTCACCGGCCCCCCGACTCTGCCGTCAAGCTGTAACGGCAAGGCCTGACTCTACTGTTAATCGCTGCCACGACCTGTCAGCACACCGAATCCTCTGATCGAGATACACAAGTGATCGAAAATCTACGTAACATCGCCATCATTGCTCACGTTGACCATGGTAAGACCACCCTGGTAGACAAACTCTTGCGTCAATCCGGCACCCTGGAGCGCAACGAGCTCAACGACGAGCGCGTGATGGACTCCAACGACCAGGAGAAAGAGCGCGGTATTACCATTCTGGC
The DNA here is from genome assembly GCF_054898105.1 of Pseudomonas sp. MDT1-17. Taxonomy (NCBI): domain Bacteria; kingdom Pseudomonadati; phylum Pseudomonadota; class Gammaproteobacteria; order Pseudomonadales; family Pseudomonadaceae; genus Pseudomonas; species Pseudomonas sp. MDT1-17. The sequence goes on from NZ_JBUBVM010000001.1 coordinate 687,378, forward strand.
GAAAAACACCGCCATCAACTGGAACGGCTACCACATCAACATCGTGGACACCCCGGGCCACGCCGACTTCGGCGGCGAAGTTGAACGCGTTATGTCGATGGTTGACTCCGTTCTGCTGCTGGTTGACGCTCAAGACGGCCCTATGCCGCAAACCCGTTTCGTGACCAAGAAGGCTTTCGAAGCCGGCCTGCGTCCAATCGTGGTCATCAACAAGGTTGACCGTCCAGGCGCGCGTCCGGACTGGGTTCTGGACCAGATCTTCGACCTGTTCGACAACCTCGGTGCTACCGAAGAACAGCTGGACTTCAAAGTTGTATACGCCTCGGCCCTGAACGGCATTGCCGGTCTGGAACACACCGACATGGCTGAAGACATGACCCCGCTGTACCAGTCGATCGTCGACAACGTACCAGCACCGAAAGTTGACCGTGACGGCCCGTTCCAGATGCAAATCTCGGCACTGGACTACAACAGCTTCCTGGGCATCATCGGCGTTGGCCGTATCGCTCGTGGTCGCATCAAGCCGAACACCCAGGTTGTGGCGATCGATGCCGACGGCAAGCGCCGTAACGGCCGTATCCTGAAGCTGATGGGTCACCACGGTCTGCACCGCGTTGACGTTGAAGAAGCAGCTGCCGGCGACATCGTCTGCATCAGCGGCTTCGATTCGCTGTTCATCTCCGACACTCTGTGCGACCCACTGAACGTCGAAGCGATGAAGCCGCTGACCGTTGACGAACCAACCGTTTCGATGACCTTCCAGGTTAACGACTCGCCGTTCTGCGGTCGTGAAGGCAAGTTCGTCACCAGCCGTAACATCAAGGAACGTCTGGACAAAGAACTGCTCTACAACGTTGCCCTGCGCGTTGAAGAAGGCGACACCGCCGACAAGTTCAAAGTCTCCGGCCGTGGTGAGCTGCACCTCTCGGTACTGATCGAAACCATGCGTCGCGAAGGCTTCGAAATGGGTGTTGGTCGTCCGGAAGTGATCATCCGCATGGTTGACGGCGTGAAGCACGAACCGTACGAAAACGTGACCATCGACCTGCCGGAAGAATCGCAAGGTTCGATCATGGAACAGATCGGTATCCGTAAAGGCGACCTGACCAACATGGTTCCGGATGGCAAGGGCCGTGTGCGCCTTGAGTACAACATCCCGGCACGTGGCTTGATCGGTTTCCGTAACGAGTTCCTGACCCTGACCTCCGGTGCAGGCATCCTGACCTCGATCTTCGACCGTTACGACGTGATGAAGTCCGGCGACATGTCCGGCCGTCAGAACGGCGTGCTGGTTTCGGTGGCTACCGGTAAGGCGCTGACTTACTCGCTGGAAACCCTGCAAGCTCGCGGCAAACTGTTCCTGGGTCACGGTGAAGACGTGTACGAAGGTCAAATCGTCGGTATCAACAGCCGCGACAACGACCTGGGCGTCAACCCAACTAAAGGCAAGAAGCTCGACAACATGCGTGCTTCGGGTAAAGACGAAACCATCGCTCTGGTTCCGCCTATCCGCTTCACCCTGGAGCAGGCTCTGGAATTCGTTCAAGAAGACGAATTGTGCGAAGTCACTCCTAAGTCCATCCGTCTTCGCAAGAAGATCCTGGGCGAAAGCGAGCGTACCCGCGCTGCCAAGAAAGCCGGTAACTGAGTTTCGACTTAGTTAGCAGCTAAAAAAACGCCCCCGACCGCAAGGTCGGGGGCGTTTTTGTTTGTCTGGGGTTTGTGCGGTGTTTGTGCCGGCCCCTTCGCGAGCAGGCTCGCTCCCACAGGGGAACGCATTTCAATGTGGGAGTGAGCCTGCTCGCGAAGGAGCCCGGTCATCCAGCGAGATTTTGGATCAGAACTTCTCGAGCGTCCGACGGCTGGCACTGCTCTCACGCGCCACTTCTTTCGGCTTGTAAGCGCAATACCCCGGCCGAGGCCCGATTTTCGGGTGGTTGCGGCAAGTATCCGGGCGCTTTTCATAAATAGTGCACAGACGGCTCTTACGATCCAGGTACAAGCAATCGTTGTTGCTCATGCGCTGAAGGGTGAAGATCTCGGACTTCTGGTTGTAACGCTCGACGATGCCTTCCTTCTGCAGACGCTTGGCGATGTTCTTTGGCGGCTCGCCGCGCTCGAATTCATCGACGATGCCGATACGGATCAGATCCTTGATCTTGACCTCGACCGGCAGGGTGCAGCAGCTGGAAACGCATGAACCGCACATCGGGGCGGAGTACTTGGCCCAGGTGTCGAGGCGGTCGATCTCCGCAGCGGCGATCAGGTTGGACTTCATCATCGGTTGTTACCAGCGTGCATCAGGGCGCGCGATCATACCGGGACTGGTGGATTTTTGAACAACCTTTCGCCAGATTTTTTCGTATGCCGCCCAATAACACCGATAACCCGGCACGCCCCCTGCATTCTTTCCGGTGCGCGACAAGGTAATGTCGATCTATCTCACACTAACGGGAAAAACTGCCGAACCAGAGTTCCAACGGCCTGTCAGACCGTCTAGGCTCAACAACTCCACGCTCGCTCGAGGTCCTATCGATGACTCAAGAACCACTTGTTCGCGAAGCAGAGGTGGCCGCATTCCGCGACGCCGTCTTGACCAAACTCACCTACGCGGTGGGCAAAGACCCGGATCACGCCTTCGACCACGACTGGTTCGAAGCCATTGCCCTGGCGGCGCGCGATCATATGGTCGAGCACTGGATGGACCACACCCGGCAGATCTACCGCAAAGGGCAAAAGCGGGTTTACTACCTCTCCCTCGAATTTTTGATCGGCCGTCTGCTCTACGACAGCCTGAGCAACCTCGGCCTGCTTGACGTGGCCCGCGAGGCCCTGACTGAGCTCGGCGTCGACCTTGAACGCATCCGCCTGCTGGAACCCGACGCAGCGCTGGGCAACGGCGGCCTCGGTCGCCTGGCCGCGTGCTTCATGGAAAGCATGTCGACACTCGGCATTGCCGGCCACGGTTACGGCATTCGTTACGAACATGGCTTGTTCCGCCAGGCCATCGTTGACGGCTGGCAGCAGGAACAGACCGAACACTGGCTGGATTTCGGTAACCCTTGGGAGTTCGAACGGCCAGAGGTCGTTTACCCGATCGGCTTCGGCGGCAGTGTCGAAACGATCGCTGACGAGACCGGCAAAACCAAGCAAGTCTGGACACCTGTGGAAACCGTTCGCGCGATTGCTTATGACACGCCGGTCGTCGGCTGGCGCGGGGCGAGCGTCAACACGCTGCGCTTGTGGCGCGCCCGGGCCATGGAAGATTTGCACCTGGAACGCTTCAACGCCGGTGACCACTTGGGCGCCGTGGCAGAAGTCGCCCGGGCCGAAAGTATTTCCCGGGTGCTCTACCCGGCCGACAGCACTGAAGCGGGCCAGGAACTGCGACTGCGTCAGGAGTATTTCTTCGTTGCCGCGTCCTTGCAGGACTTGCTGCGCCGTCATCGCAACATGCACGCCTCGGTTTTAACCCTGGGCGATCATGCCGCGATCCAGCTCAACGACACCCATCCCTCGATTGCCGTGGCCGAACTGATGCGTCAGCTGGTCGATGTTTACGACGTTGCGTGGGATGCGGCGTGGCAAGTCACCGTCGACACGCTTTCGTACACCAACCACACGCTGCTGCCGGAAGCGCTGGAAACCTGGCCGGTCGGTTTGATGGAGCGGATGCTGCCGCGGCACATGCAGATCATTTATTTGATCAATGCCCAGCACATCGATTCGTTGCGAGCCAAAGGTATTCACGACTTCGACGTGCTGCGCGCGGTGTCGCTGATCGAGGAAGACAACGGCCGCCGTGTGCGCATGGGTAATCTCGCGTTCCTCGGTTCCCATAGCGTCAACGGCGTGTCCGGCCTGCATACGCAGCTGATGCGCAAAACGGTGTTTTCCGAACTGCACAAACTCTACCCGGACCGGATCAACAACAAGACCAACGGCATCACCTTCCGCCGCTGGCTTTACCAGGCCAACCCGGAGCTGACCTCGATGATGGTCGACGCCCTCGGCCCGGATCTGCTGGACAACGCCGAAGAGCGTTTGCTCGAGCTGGAACCGTTCGCCGAGAAGCCTGCGTTCCGCAAGGCGTTCGCCGAGCAGCGCCTGCACAGCAAAAAAGCCCTGGCGTACATCATTCATGAACGCCTGGGGGTCGCGGTCAACCCGGCAGCGATGTTCGACGTACAGGTCAAACGGATCCACGAATACAAGCGTCAGTTGCTCAACCTGTTGCACACCGTCGCGCTGTATCAGGCCATTCGCGCCGAGCCGGAAATCGATTGGGTGCCGCGAGTGAAGATCTTCGCCGGCAAGGCCGCGGCCAGTTATCACCAGGCCAAGCTGATCATCAAATTGACCAACGACATCGCCCGGGTGGTGAACAACGACCCGACCGTGCGCGGTTTGCTGAAAGTGGTGTTCTTGCCCAACTACAACGTCAGTCTGGCGGAAAGCATCATCCCGGCAGCGGATTTGTCGGAGCAGATTTCCACCGCAGGCTTCGAGGCCTCGGGCACCAGCAACATGAAGTTCGGCCTCAACGGTGCGCTGACCATCGGCACCATGGACGGGGCCAACGTCGAAATGAGCGAACGCATCGGCGTCGAACACATGTTCATCTTCGGCCTCAGCGCTCAGCAGGTTGAAGCGCGCAAGCAGAACCATGAGTTCAATGCGACGCCGGATATTGCGGCCTCCCACCGTTTGAATGATGTGCTGCAAGCGATACGTGGCGGGGTGTTCTCGCCGGATGATCCGTCCCGTTACGCAGGATTGATCGATTCGCTGATCGACTATGACCGCTTCCTGGTCTGCGCCGATTTCGACTCTTACTGGGACGCGCAGATGCGGGTTGAAGCCCATTGGCACGATGCGAACGAATGGTGGCGTTCAGCGGTGTTGAGCACTTCCCGGATGGGCTGGTTCTCCTCCGACCGGACGATTCGCGAGTACGCCACGGAGATCTGGAAAGCGCTGGAGTAAGCCTTCGTTCGGGTCGATATACTGGCGCCCCGGAAAAGATCGCAGCCTTCGGCAGCTCCTACAGTCAGCGTTCACCTAACATTGGGTAAACGCGGTCGGTGTAGGAGCTGCCGAAGGCTGCGATCTTTGCTGTACGGGCTGCGCTAATCTTCTTGGGTTGGCCACTGCGCTTAGGGATATCGACAATGCAATGGATGTTCATGCTGATTGGGCTGGTGCTGGGTTGGATACTCGACGAGTCGTTCAGCGATGCGCTACTGGGCGGGCTGCTCGGGTTGGGTATTGGCCAGGCCATTCGCATCGGCCGCCTGGATTCACAAACGGTCGAGCAGCGCCGGCTGCTTGAACAGGTGCAGGTGGCGCTGAGTGTGGTCGAGCAGCGTTTGGCATTGCTCGAGCTGTCAGGCGTCAAAGCGCCGCAAACCAGTGAACCAGTTGCCAGCGAAGCTGCTGCACCTCCTGAATTCATTCTCGACGAAATCCCTGTTGAGGCCCCGGGGCTGATCTGGGAACTCCCTCCCGAATTAGAACCGATTATTGCTGCGGCCCCTGAAACCAGTCGCCCGCTTCCTGCCGATCCCTGGAAACCCGAGCCCGTCGCCCGCGAGCCGCAACAGCCTGCCATCCCCCGCGGTCCGAATGTCATCGAGCGTGCCATCCGCGGCGCCCGCAACTGGCTGTTCGGCGGCAACACCGTGCTACGGGTCGGTGTGGTGCTGTTGTTTCTCGGTCTTGCGTTCCTGCTGCGTTACGCCACCGAAGGCATGATGGTGCCGATCGAGTTGCGTTACGCCGGTGTCGCGGCGGCTGCGTTGGGCCTGCTCGGCCTGGGTTGGTGGCTGCGACTGCGCAACAGCCATTACGCGTTGATGTTGCAGGGCACCGGGATCGCGGTGTTGTACCTGACCGTGTTTGCCGCAATGCGCCTGCATCCGTTGCTCGATCCGACTGCGGCGTTAGGCCTGCTGGTCGCGGTGACGGTGTTCTCGGCAATTCTCGCCATCACCCAGGACGCTCTGGGCCTCGCCGCCGCTGCGGCACTCGGCGGTTTCGCGGCGCCGATCCTGACCTCCACCGGCGCCGGCAACCATGTCGCGCTGTTCAGCTACTTCGCCTTGCTCAACGCCGGCATCCTCGCCATCGCCTGGTTCAAGGCCTGGCGGCTGCTCAACTTGATCGGCTTCGTCGGCACCTTCGGCATCGGTTTCGCCTGGGGCTTGCGTTCCTATACGCCGGAACTGTTGTGGAGCACCGAACCGTTCCTGATTGTGTTTTTCCTGATGTACCTGGCCATCGGTCTGCTGTTCGCGCGGCGCAAGTTGCTGGAAATGAGCGATGCGCCCGAGGATGACAGCCGCGAGGCGCTGCTGCGCTGGTCGACTCGAAAGGGTGATTACGTCGACGGCACGATGCTGTTCGGTCCGCCGTTGGTGGGCTTCGGTTTGCAGTTCGCTCTGGTTCAGCATCTCGAGTTTGCCGCCGCCTTCAGCGCGTTGGCGTTGGGCATGATTTACATGGGCCTGGCACGGTTGCTGATGGGCGGACGCGCGTTGCTGCTGGCGGAAACCTGCCTGGCACTGGGGGTGATCTTCGCCAGCCTGGCCATTCCGTTGGGCCTCGATGCGCGCTGGACCTCCGCCGCCTGGGCGGTGGAAGGCGCGGGGATCTTCTGGCTCGGCCTGCGTCAGCAACGGCCGCTGGCCCGAGCTTTTGCCTTGCTGCTGCAATTGGGCTCTGCCCTGGCCTTCCTCAGTGAACTGCGGATCGGCGACAGCAGCCTGCTCGACGGTGCGCCGCTCGGCGCGTTGATGCTCGGCGTGGCGTTGTTGTTCAGCTTCTATCAATTGCGCAAAGCCTTGCCTGAACAGGCTTCGCAGTGGGAGCGCAAAGGGCTGCCCGTATTGGCCTGTCTCGGTCTGACCTTTCTCTATCTGCTGGCACCGTTGTTCTTCTTGACTCACGGTACGGCGATCAGTTGGGCGCTGGCGGGGTTGGCGACCTTGTTCGTCGGCCTGCGTCTGCAATCGCGCACCTTCCTGTTCACTGCGTTCGCCGTGCAGTTGCTCGGCGGTGCGTTGTTCCTGCTGCGGCTGCAAGGGGCGAGCGGTGAGTCCGCCGCTGTGCTCAGTGCCGGCTGGAGCGGCCTTCTGAGCGCGTCGTTGATCGGCCTGGCGCTGATCGCCGGCATGTTGTTGGCGGCTCGCGATCAGATGGTCCGAAGTGACGCGCGATTGCTGCGCGGCTTGTCGGTGGTGCTGCTGGCCGGTCTGGTGTTGATCAATCTGGCGGTGCTGTTCGTCCTGCCATGGCAAACGGCGAGTGCGGTTTGGGCGGCCAGCGGTCTGTTTATCATCTGGCTGAGTCTGTACCTGAAGCAGCGCGTGAGTTTTGTCTTCGGTTTGCTGTTGCAGGTGATTGGCGGCGCGGCGTTCCTGATGGCCGGGCCTGATGTGCTCGGACCGCTTGCGAGCGAAGGATTGAAGCCTCTGGCTCATAGCGGCTTCTGGACGCCGCTGGTGTTGGGCTTGGCCGCAATGGTCGGAGCCTGGCGCTTGCAGCTCGGCAACCATGCCACGGCGTTCGACGTGCTGAGCTTGCAGCGTTTGTCCGACGTGCTGCTGGTGTGGGGCGCGGGTTGGTGGGCGCTGGCGTGGGTCAGTGAAGTGCTGCGCTTCGCACCGTTGAATCTGCAAGCGACGTTGTTACTGGCGGTCGCGGCGGTGAGTGTGGCGCTGTGGACGGTGTTGGCGTTGCGCTTGAAATGGTCGGTGCTGGGCTTGCTCTGCACCTTGCTGGTGCCTGCCGCCGGTTTGGTGTTACTGGCTGCGTGGCACTCGCGTTATCACCCGGCGGCCAACGTCGGCTGGCTGGCATGGGCGGCCGTGTTCGTTGTGCATTTCATCTCCTTGCGACGTCTGGCGCCGATGTTGCCGACGCGCGCTCTCAGTTCCGCCCACGTGCTCGGTTGCTGGCTGTTGATCGGTGTGTTGGCCCTGGAGCTGCGTTACGGCCTGTTGCTGCTGTCCGAGCAGTACAACGCCTGGCGCTGGTTGGGTTGGGCAATTTTGCCGAGCCTCTATTTGGTACTCGCGGCGGCAACCCGTGCCTGGCCATGGCCGGTGTCGGCATATCCGCGCGAATACCGTGTGTACGCGGCGGCACCGCTGGCGTTGCTGATGCTCGGCTGGTTCTGGCTGGCGAACGTTGTCAGCGACGGCACCGCCGAGCCGCTGCCTTACGTGCCGCTGATCAACCCGCTGGAGTTGGGTCTGCTGTTTGCGCTGTTCGGCGTTTACGCCTGGTCCCGCAGCACCGTGACGCAACTGGCGATTCGCAATGACTATGCCGAACACGCCACGCAACTGATCGCTGGTGCCTCGCTGTTTGTGTTCTTCACTGCACTGGTGATGCGCACGGCCCACCATTGGGGCGGTGTGCCGTTCGAGCTGGAGGCGTTGCTCGAATCCATGCGGGTGCAGGCCGGTCTGTCTATCGTCTGGACCTTGATGGCCCTGAGTCTGATGATTGGCGGTCATCTGCGTCATCGCCGCGAAGTCTGGCTGATCGGTGCGGCGCTGATCGGTGTGGTGGTGGCCAAACTGTTCTTTGTCGAATTGAGTAACCGCGGCGGGCTGGCGCGGATCGTCTCGTTTATCGGCGTTGGCGTGTTGCTGTTGGTGGTGGGCTATTTCGCCCCGTTGCCGCCCAAGCGCTTTGATGCTGTAGCGGAGGCTGAAAAACCGGCCCCGGAAACCGAAGGAGTGTCGTTTTGAGTCAGAAGCTGAACCTGGGCTGGTTGGGCGCTGTGGCGCTGGGGGTGGCGCTGTCGGCCAGTGCTCAGGAAAAACCGGCGGACTTCGCCACCCAAGTGCCCTTGTCCGTGAGCGGCGAAGGTCCGTGGTATCGCCTCGAGTTGCCCTTGAGCGTGCAGTTGAATGCGCGGCAAACCGATCTCAGCGATGTGCGCGTGTTCAATGCCGCCGGTGAGGCTCAGGCTTATTCCTTGACCCGCGCGCCAGCGCAAACCAGCGAGAACCGCACCCTCACCGACGTGAAATGGTTCCCGTTGTACAATTCGGCGGACTCCACCGAACACGCACCGAGCGTGCGGGTGCAATCGAATGCCAACGGCACGCTGGTCGAAGTGCAGCCGTCCAGTCAGCTGGAAGCGGGCGAAGAAATGCTGCGCGGCTGGTTGCTCGATGCCAGCAGCATCAAAGCACCGTTGCAGCAGTTGATCCTCGACTGGACCAGCGAACGCGACGGCTTTCAGCGTTTCACCCTCGAAGCCAGCGACGACTTGCAGCACTGGCAGTCCTGGGGCGAAGGTCAGGTGGCACGCCTGACGTTTGCCGATGAACGGGTCGAGCAGCATGAAGTCGCTCTGCCGGGACAATCGGCCCGTTATCTGCGCTTGCTATGGAACACGCCGCAATCGGCCCCGACGTTGACCTCGGCGCAACTGCAAAGCGCCAAGACCCGCAGCCTGCCGCTACCGCTTGTCTGGTCGCAACCGCTGGCTGGCAGCAGCGTGAAGGCGGGTGAATACACTTGGCAATTACCCATGGGGCTGAATGTCGAGCGCTTGCAAGTCGAGTTGAGCCAGCACAACAGTTTGGCGCCAGTCACCTTGTCCGGTCGTCGGGAAAGCAGCCTGCCGTGGCAGCCGCTGAGCAGCGGTTTGCTCTACCGCCTGACCCAGAGTGGCCAGGACGTGGTGCAGAACGAATTGCAGCTGTCAGGGCAAACCGTGCAGCAGTTGAAACTGACGGTGGACGAACGCGGCGGCGGCCTGGGTGCCGAGGCACCGACTGTGCGGTTCGCCGTGCGCTCCACTCAATTGGTGTTCCTGGCGCGCGGAGCGGGGCCTTATACGCTCGCGCTGGGAAGTGCCACGGTGAAGGCGGCGAGCCTGCCGCTGTCGACGTTGATTCCGGATTACAGCGCTGCAAAGTTGGCGACGTTGGGCAAGGCTGCCGTGGAGGGTGGGGCGGTGGTCACGCCTGCGCCGACAGTGACAACGGCTGCTGCGACTGACACAAACTGGAAGAAGTTCGGGTTGTGGGCGGTGTTGCTGCTCAGCGTTTTGTTTCTGGGTGCGATGGCGTTCAGTCTGTTGCGCAAGCCGCCGGTCAACCCTTGAAGGTGGCAGCAACTCCCTGTGCACATCCGGGCGGTTTCGAACTACGCTAAACCGGGCGCATGAACTCTATTGGGTGTAACACGTCTGATAGGAGGAAATGCGCCCCGACTCGCGTTAAACTGCGCGGGTTTTTAGCCCCCCCCAATCCACCGGAGCCTTCCATGTCCCGCGTTACCCTGAGTCGCTATTTGATTGAGCAGACCCGTAGCAACAACACCCCTGCCGATCTGCGTTTCCTGATCGAAGTGGTGGCGCGCGCCTGCAAGGAAATCAGCCACGCCGTGTCCAAAGGCGCCCTCGGTGGTGTTCTGGGCAGCATGGACACCGAAAACGTCCAAGGCGAAGTGCAGAAGAAACTCGACGTGATCTCCAACGAGATCCTGCTCGAAGCCAACGAATGGGGCGGTCACCTGGCCGGCATGGCGTCCGAAGAAATGGACAATGCCTACCAGATCCCGGGCAAATACCCGAAAGGCGCGTACCTGCTGGTATTCGACCCGTTGGACGGCTCGTCGAACATCGATATCAACGCACCGGTCGGTACTATCTTCTCGGTGCTGCGTTGCCCGAGCGAATACCTGAGCCAGAACGAAGCCTTGAACGAAAAGGCTTTCCTGCAACCAGGCACCGAGCAGGTCGCCGCCGGTTATGCCATCTACGGCCCGCAGACCATGTTGGTGCTGACCCTGGGTGATGGCGTGAAAGGCTTTACCCTGGACCGTGAAATGGGCAGCTTTGTACTGACCCATGAAGACATCACGATCCCGGAGTCCACTCAGGAATTCGCAATCAACGCGTCCAACCAGCGTCACTGGGAAGCTCCGGTACAACGCTACGTTGGCGAGTTGCTGGCTGGCGAAGAAGGCCCGCTGAAAAAGAACTACAACATGCGCTGGGTCGCCGCGATGGTTGCCGACGTGCACCGCATCCTGACCCGTGGCGGTCTGTTCATGTACCCACGCGACAGCCGCGAGCCATCGAAGCCGGGCAAACTGCGCTTGATGTACGAAGCCAACCCGATGTCCTTCCTGGTTGAACAGGCTGGTGGCGCGTCCACTGATGGTCACCAGCGCATCCTCGACATTCAGCCTGAAGGCCTGCACCAGCGTGTAGCGGTGTACCTCGGCTCGAAAGAAGAAGTCGCACGCGTCACGGCTTACCACAAGGAATAAACATGACCGCGCCCTGGCAGCCGTTGCTCGAATGGTGGTTCGGTTCAGCCGACACACCGAATGAAGTAGCGGCTGACAAGGGCAAGTTATGGTTCGGCAAGCGCGACAGCCAGGACCTCGAAGCGCAGACGCGTTTCGGGGACTGGGTCGAGCAGGCACTGGCCGGCGGATTGACTGACTGGGCGCAACGCCCCGAAGGTTGGCTGGCCCTGGTGCTGCTGCTCGATCAACTTCCGCGAATGATCTTTCGCGACACTCCCAAATCCTTTTCAGGCGATCTCAGGGCTCAGGCACTGGTGGCGCAAGGCATCGCTGCGGATTTCGATCGGCAGTTGCAGCCGATCCAGCGGGTGTTTATCTACCTGGTGTTTGAGCATTGCGAGAATCTGGCGGTGCAGAACGAGGCGGTTTCGCGGTTTATCGATTTGGTAGCGCAGCAGCCTGAGGCGGATCGGGCGGTGTTTGCCGATAACCTGGATTATGCCGAGCGGCATCAGAAGGTGATTGCGCGGTTTGGACGGTTTCCGCACAGGAATGCGGTGTTGGGAAGGGAATCTACGGCTGAGGAGTTGGTGTTTCTTTCGGGGCCTGGTTCAAGGTTTTAGTTCGTCGTTGTTGCTGATGCCGTCTTCGCGAGCAGGCTCGCTCCCACATAGATCTTTGTGACGCTGGAGATCCACTGTGGGAGCGAGCCTGCTCGCGAAGGGGCCCGCAAAAGCGGCTTAAATCCTGAAGCTACCCACCAACTGCTTCAACCGCGCCGCCTGCCGCTCAAGATCGGCACATGCGCGCAAGGTCGACTGCAAGTTCTCCACACCTTCCTGATTCAGCGTGTTGATCTCGGTGATGTCGACGTTGATCGACTCCACCACCGCCGTCTGCTCTTCCGTTGCTGTGGCCACCGACTGGTTCATCCCGTCGATCTCACCGATCCGCTGAGTCACGCTGCCCAGACGTTCGCCCGCCTGGTTGGCGATGCCGACGCTGCTTTCGCTCTGGCGCTGGCTGTCGGTCATGGTGCTCACGGCTTCCCGGGCGCCGACTTGCAGCTCCTCGATCATCTTCTGCACTTGCTGCGCCGAATCTTGAGTACGGTGCGCGAGGTTACGCACCTCGTCCGCTACCACGGCAAAACCACGACCGGCTTCACCGGCACGGGCGGCTTCGATGGCGGCGTTGAGGGCCAGCAAGTTGGTCTGCTGGGAGATGCTGGTGATCACTTCCAGAATCTGCCCGATGTTCACGGTGTTGCTGTTGAGCGTTTCGATGTTGCCGCACGAATCGCTGATCTTCGCCGAGAGCTGCTGCATCGCCGCGATGGTTTTATCGACGACTTGCTGACCGTCTTCGGCCAATGCGCGAGCATCGCTCGAATGCTGAGAGGCGAGGGCGGCGTTCTGGGCGATTTCCTGGGCGGCGGCGCCCAGCTCGTTGATGGCGGCGGCCACGCTGCTGGTGCGCGAGGCTTGCTGGTCGGAGTTGAACATCGACGAGTTCGACGCGGCAACCACACGCAGCGCGACTTCATTGACCTGGCCAGTGGCCGAGGACACTTCGCGAATCGACGTATGAATGCGCTCCACAAAACGGTTGAACGAGGTGCCCAGCGCGCCGAATTCATCATGGCCGTGGATGGTCAGCCGTTTGGTCAGGTCGCCTTCACCTTCGGCGATGTCATGCATGGCGCGGCCCATGGTCAGCAACGGTTGCATCAAGAAGCTGATCAGCAAGCCCAACAGCGCGATGATGATCACCACGGCAATGACCATGGCGATGATCGCCGAAGTGCGGAATTCGCTAAGCATCGAGAACGCGGCGTCCTGATCCAGCACCATTGCCACGTACCAGTCTGCCGAGGGCACACCGTTGACGTGTGTAAAGGAGATGAATTGAGTCTTGCCGTCGATCTCGACTTCTTTCATGCCCGGGCTGACTTTCGGCGCGCCGTTCGGGTAGGCGTCGGTCAGGCTCTTGAGTACCAGTTTGCTGTCGGGGTGAATCAAAATCTTGCCGTCGGCACTGACGATAAAGGCATGGCCGTGGCCGCCGAAGTTCAGCGAGTTGATGATCGCGCTGACGCTGGACAGGTCAATGTCTGCGCCGGCGACGCCGATCATTTGGTTCTGATGTTTCACCGGGGTGGCAACGGTGATCACCAGTTTGCCCGACGACGCGGCGATATACGGTTCGGTGACGATGGTCTGTTGCGCGCTGTTGGCCGCCTTGTACCAGCCACGGGTGCGAGGGTCATAATCCGCCGCACGATTGCCGGCCGGGACTGAGAACATCACGCCGTCAGTACCGCCAAAATAGCTCAGCTGGAAATTACTGGTGTAGGCCGGCAGGTCGATGGCGCGCTTGAGGTTGGCCGGGGCGCTGCCGTCCACCGCAATCTGTTGGGACAGCGATTGCAGCAACTGAATGCGGCTTTCCAGCCAGGTCTGGATGTTGCTGGTGGTCAGGCTGCCGAGTTCCTGCATCGAGGATTCGGTACTGCTGCGCAGGGTTTGCCGCTGGCGGTAGTCGTTGAAGAGGATGAAACAGGCGAATGCAACGGCCACCACGAGGGCAGCAGCCAACAAGATCTTGTGGCTGAACTTCATGTTTCTGGTCATTAAATGAGCTACCGCGAAGAGGCTGGTCAACAAAGGGGCGTCAATTTGCCACAGTCGTGGGCTTGCGCTGCTTATATGTCGACTGAGCGGCGGCGAAGATTAGGCGGCTTTTGCGAAAACCGACGAAACACTCAACAGCAAACGAAAGTTCCTGATATTTCACGAAAGACAGACGAGCGGCCCACAAATAGCCGGCCAGCCACGGAACCAGACAGGGGTTTTCTCTTCTAAGCTTCAGCTTGGCAGTCATGCCATTCCCCTTCGCCCCAGGAGCTACACAATGTCGCTGCGTTCTATCGCCCTGCTTTCGTTCTGCGTTTTGTTGGCCGCGTGCAGCAAGGTCAATCAGGAAAACTACTCGAAGCTGTCGTCAGGCATGCCAAAGGCCGAGGTAGAAACCTTGCTGGGCAAACCCACCGACTGCTCGGGCGCGCTCGGCATGTCCAGTTGTACCTGGGGTGACAAGAACAGTTTTATCAGCGTGCAGTACGCCGGTGACCAAGTGCTGATGTTTTCCGGCCAAGGCCTGAAGTAATCCGGGGCTAAGCGCCCACGGGAGAAAAACAATGAAACGGTTACTGATAGTCCTTTTAGCCGGCCTGGTTTTGGCCGGCTGCGCCACTTCCGGCGTAGATCCGTTGGCACCGAAAACCGTCAACAGCGTCAATCTTAAGAAGTACCAAGGGACCTGGTACGAATTGGCCCGTCTGCCGATGTATTTCCAGCGCAACTGCGCGCAATCCGAAGCCCATTACACGCTCAAGCCTGACGGTAAGGTGTTGGTGCTGAACCGCTGTCTGACGGCGGACTGGCAATGGGAAGAGGCCAAAGGCACGGCGTGGCCACAGGTGCCGGGCAAAACCGACAAATTGTGGGTCGAGTTCGACAACTGGTTTTCGCGGCTGATCCCGGGTGCGGCGAAGGGCGAATACTGGGTGTTGTACGTCAGCGATGACTACAAGACCGCCATTGTTGGCGATCCAAGCCGCAAGTATCTGTGGTTGTTGTCACGGACCCCGACGGTCAATGGCGTTGTGCGTGAGGAATTGCTGAGCAAGGCGCGTCAGCAAGGTTACGACACCACGCGACTGATCTGGCGCGCGACGGATACGCAGATGGCCAAGACTTCGAACTAGCGGCCAGCGCATAACCATGTGGGAGCGGGCTTGCTCGCGAAGGGGTCGTCACATTCAACAGAGATGTTGACTGACAGACCGCTTTCGCGAGCAAGCCCGCTCCCACATTTGTTTTGTGTCAGCCCAGTAGATCGCGCAGGACCTGGGTGAAGGCGCGGTTGCTTTCTTCTTCCGCGGCATGACGCCCGTCGCGCACAACCCACTGGCCATTGACCAGCACATCCCGCACCTGGCGGTCGCCACCGGCAAACAACCAACGATTCAGAATCCCGTCGCCACTGGCTGTCGCCAGGTACGGATCGTTGCCATCCAGCACCAGCCAATCCGCACGTTTGCCAACTTCCAGCGCTCCAATCTGCTGACCCAACGCCTGAGCCCCGCCATCCAGCGCTGCGTCGTACAATGTGCGGCCAACCATTGGCTGATCCGCGCCATACAAGCGATTACGTCGTTGGTCGCGCAGACGCTGGCCATATTCCAACCAGCGCAACTCTTCCACCACGCTCAATGACACATGACTGTCGGAACCGATCCCCATGCGCCCGCCCTGAGCGAGGAAATCCACCGCCGGGAAGATCCCGTCGCCGAGGTTGGCTTCGGTCGTCAGGCACAAGCCGGCGATGGCGCGACTCTTGGCCATCAGCGTAACTTCTTCCGGGTTGGCGTGGGTCGCGTGAACCAGGCACCAGCGTTGATCGACCTCAGTGTTTTCGTACAGCCATTGCAGTGGACGGCGACCGCTCCAGCCCAGGCAGTCGTCAACTTCCTTCTGTTGCTCGGCGATGTGAATGTGCACCGGGCACTGCTTGTCGCTGGCGGCCAGCACTTCGCTGATTTGCTGCGGTGTTACCGCACGCAACGAGTGGAAACACAAACCCAGCGACTGCGCCGGTTGCTGCGCCAGGATCGGCTGCAAGCGCGACTGAAGCTTGAGGTAGTTTTCGGTGCTGTTGATAAAGCGACGCTGACCTTCGTTCGGGACCTGGCCGCCGAAACCGGAATGGCTGTAGAGCACCGGTAGCAACGTCAGGCCGATGCCGGCAGAACTGGCGGCCTGGCTGATGCGCAGCGCCAGTTCGGCTGGGTCCGCGTAAGGCTGGCCGTTGGTGTCGTGATGTACGTAATGAAATTCCGCGACCGAGGTGTAACCGGCCTTGAGCATTTCGATGTACAGCTGACGAGCGATGACGCCGAGCTGTTCCGGGCTGATTTTTCCGACGAGGCGATACATCAAATCGCGCCAGGTCCAGAAACTGTCGTTCGGATTACCCGCCACTTCCGCCAGCCCGGCCATGGCCCGCTGGAAGGCATGGGAGTGCAAATTCGGCATACCCGGCAGCAGCGGACCGCTAAGCCGTTCGGCGTCATCTGCGTGGGAATCGGCCTGGATATGGGTCAACACGCCATCGGCACTGACCTCAAGACGTACATTGTTGGCCCATCCACTAGGCAGCAGCGCGCGTTCGGCAAAGAAGGCGGACATGGTTCAGCACCCCATCGTGTGTTATTTGTATATACATATACAGACGTTTGCCTGCTCGGTAAACTCCGGCAAGCTAGCAACCTCTAATAGATGACCAAGGATTAAACGTGCCGACTCCGCCTGCCACATTGCCGCCGAATGCCAATCTGAGCGCCAATCTGGGCGACAGTCCGGCGCCCTTGTACGCCCGCGTCAAACAGATGATCACCCAGCAAATCGACAGTGGAAACTGGCCGCCGCACTGCCGCGTTCCGTCGGAAAGCGAGCTGGTCAACCAGCTGGGCTTCAGCCGCATGACCATCAACCGTGCCCTGCGCGAGATGACCGCCGACGGTCTGTTGGTGCGCATGCAAGGTGTCGGGACTTTTGTTGCTGAGCCGAAAAGTCAGTCCGCGCTGTTTGAAGTGCACAACATCGCGGACGAAATTGCCTCCCGTGGCCATCGTCATACCTGCAAGGTCATCACCCTCGAAGAAGAGGCCGCCGGTTCCGAGCGCGCCTTGGCGCTGGACATGCGTGAAGGCCAGAAAGTCTTTCACTCGCTGATCGTGCATTTCGAAAACGATATCCCGGTGCAAATCGAAGACCGTTTCGTCAACGCACTGGTGGCGCCGGACTACCTCAAGCAGGACTTCACCCTGCAAACGCCATACGCCTATCTGAACCAGGTCGCGCCGCTGACCGAAGGCGAGCATGTGGTCGAGGCGATTCTGGCTGAAGCCACCGAGTGCAAATTGCTGCAGATTGAAAAGGGCGAGCCGTGCCTGCTGATCCGCCGCCGCACCTGGTCCGGCCGTCAGCCGGTGACTGCCGCCCGCTTGATTCACCCCGGTTCCCGTCATCGTCTGGAAGGACGGTTTCATAAATAGAGAGCCATAAATGAGTCAGTTAAAAGTTTTGCGCGCGGTTGATTACCCGCGCATGCCGTGGAAAAACGGCGGCGGCAGCACCGAAGAAATCACCCGCGATGCGGGCACCGGTCTTGACGGTTTTGGCTGGCGCCTGTCGATTGCCGATATTGGCGAGTCGGGCGGCTTCTCGACGTTCGCCGGCTATGAGCGGGTGATCACCGTATTGCAAGGCGACGGCATGACCTTGCGGGTTGATGGTCAGGACACTCAGCCATTGTTACCGCTGGACCCATTTGCTTTCAGCGGCGAGAGCCAGGTTTCCTGCACATTGCTCGGTGGGCCGATCCGCGACTTCAACCTGATTTATGCACCGCAGCGTTATAGCGCGCGATTGCAGTGGCTGGACGGCGAGCAGCGGTTTTTCAGCTCAGCAGGCACCGTACTCGTATTTAGTGTCACTGACGAGCTTGAAGTGAAGGTCGGTAACAGTGCCTCACAGCTCGGTCGCCATGACTGCCTGCAACTCGACGGTAACGCCGGTTTGCTGGAGGTTTCCAGCAATGGCGCCTGCTGTGTGATCGAACTGACTGCACGCTGATTCAAGATTCTTAAAAGATCGCAGCCTCGTTTCACTCGACAGCTCCTACAGGATGAACGCCATTCTCTGTAGGAGCTGTCGAGTGAAACGAGGCTGCGATCTTTTGCTTTCCAGCGTTCCCCAAAGCGCACCACTTTGTTACCGAACGCCCCAGCGTGGCGCAAAACCACGCCAAGTAACAGCGGTCACGCCTCTCGCAAAATCCCCCCGAAAAATTTCATCTTTGCCAGAACGCTTGATCCAGGCGCCTTCCAGCCCTTTCAAAACTTTTCTTGAACACACATCCAGCAAGTTGGCCGCTTGATTGCATATGCTTGTATGTACAAGTAAAGACGTATGCGTATGAGTCGACCGAGACTCCTCGCAGCGTCCACTGATTCGCTTGTGACGCTTTGACGCGCACAGGCTGGCTTACCCACCGCCAGGGTTGGTTTGGATTGATCGCTGAGGAGTCTTTTTCGTGACTGACAATACCCAGAAACCTACTACCGCCTCTTTTACAAAGCACCGTGACGTTGAAATCCGCGCTGCTCGCGGTAACAAGCTGACCGCCAAGAGCTGGCTGACCGAAGCGCCGCTGCGCATGTTGATGAACAACCTCGACCCGGAAGTCGCCGAGAACCCTAAAGAACTGGTGGTTTACGGTGGTATCGGTCGTGCGGCGCGCAACTGGGAGTGCTACGACAAGATCGTCGAAAGCCTGACCAACCTGAATGACGACGAGACCCTGCTGGTGCAATCCGGCAAGCCGGTCGGCGTGTTCAAGACCCACAGCAACGCCCCGCGTGTACTGATCGCCAACTCCAACCTGGTGCCACACTGGGCGAGCTGGGAACACTTCAACGAACTCGACGCCAAAGGCCTGGCCATGTACGGCCAGATGACCGCCGGCAGCTGGATCTACATCGGCAGCCAGGGCATCGTCCAGGGCACCTACGAAACCTTCGTCGAAGCCGGTCGCCAACACTATAACGATGACCTGAAAGGTCGTTGGGTCCTGACCGCAGGCCTCGGCGGCATGGGCGGCGCTCAACCTCTGGCCGCGACCCTGGCCGGCGCCTGCTCGCTGAACATCGAATGCCAGCAGGTCAGCATCGATTTCCGCCTGAACAGCCGTTATGTCGATGAGCAAGCCACCGACCTCGACGACGCGCTGGCCCGCATCGCCAAATACACCAAGGAAGGCAAGGCGATTTCCATCGCCCTGCTGGGCAACGCGGCTGAAATCCTGCCGGAACTGGTCAAGCGTGGCGTGCGCCCAGACATGGTCACCGACCAGACCAGCGCCCACGACCCGCTCAACGGTTACCTGCCAGCCGGCTGGACCTGGGACGAATACCGCGCTCGCGCCAAGACCGAGCCTGCTGCCGTGGTCAAAGCCGCCAAGCAGTCCATGGCCGTGCATGTAAAAGCGATGCTCGACTTCCAGAAAATGGGCATTCCGACCTTCGACTACGGCAACAACATCCGCCAGATGGCGCAAGAAGAAGGCGTCGAGAACGCGTTCGATTTCCCGGGTTTCGTACCGGCTTATATCCGTCCGCTGTTCTGCCGCGGCATTGGCCCGTTCCGTTGGGCTGCACTGTCGGGCGACCCGCAGGACATCTACAAGACCGACGCCAAAGTAAAAGAACTGATCCCGGACGACGCACACTTGCACAACTGGCTGGACATGGCCCGTGAGCGCATCAGCTTCCAGGGTCTGCCGGCACGTATCTGCTGGGTTGGCCTGGGCTTGCGCGCCAAGCTTGGTCTGGCGTTCAACGAAATGGTTCGCAGCGGTGAACTGTCCGCGCCAATCGTGATCGGTCGCGACCACCTGGACTCCGGCTCTGTTGCCAGTCCGAACCGCGAAACCGAATCGATGCAGGACGGTTCCGACGCTGTGTCCGACTGGCCACTGCTCAACGCTCTGCTCAATACCGCGAGCGGCGCGACCTGGGTTTCCCTGCATCACGGTGGCGGCGTCGGCATGGGCTTCTCCCAGCACTCGGGCATGGTGATTGTCTGCGACGGTACTGACGAAGCGGCCGAGCGTATTGCTCGCGTGCTGCACAACGACCCGGCCACCGGTGTCATGCGTCACGCCGATGCGGGTTACCAGATCGCAATCGACTGCGCCAAGGAGCAGGGGCTGAACCTGCCGATGATTACCGGCAAGTAATGCTTGCCCCTGTAGGAGCTGCCGAAGGCTGCGATCTTTTGGCGTCGTCACTGACGCCGGAGATCAAGATCAAAAGATCGCAGCCTCGTTTCACTCGACAGCTCCTACACAGCTCCGACAGAGAAACAACAACACCGAATAACAATCCACAGAGGTTGAATCATGGCTGTTAACAACGATCGTGCAGACAGTGAACCGTTGATCGAGAAACGCTCGATCGACTACATCCCGGAAGCGGAAAGACACGGTCGTCTGTTGAGCCAGTTCACCCTGTGGATGGGGGCCAACCTGCAAATCACCGCGATTGTCACCGGGGCCCTGGCCGTGGTGCTGGGCGGTGATGTGTTCTGGTCGTTGATCGGTCTGTTGATCGGTCAACTGCTCGGCGGTGGGGTGATGGCGCTGCATGCGGCGCAAGGTCCCAAGCTTGGCCTGCCGCAGATGATTTCCAGCCGGGTACAGTTCGGCGTGTATGGCGCGGCCATCCCGATCGTGCTGGTCTGTTTGATGTACCTCGGCTTCACCGCAACGGGAACGGTGCTTTCCGGCCAGGCGCTGGGCCAGTTGTTTGGCGTCAGCGACAGCGTCGGCATCCTGATCTTCGCCAGTGTCATCGTGCTGGTCACGGTGCTCGGTTATCGGGTGATCCATTTCATTGGCCGTGTCGCCAGCGTCATCGGTGTGATTGCCTTTGTTTATCTGTTTAGCCGTCTGATGAGCCAGACTGACGTTGGCGCGCTCCTGCAAATCCGCCACTTCAGCTGGAGCAGCTTCCTGCTCGCGGTGTCGCTCGCGGCATCCTGGCAGATCGCTTTCGGCCCCTACGTGGCTGACTATTCACGCTACCTGCCGAGCAAGACGTCCTCGGTGAAAACCTTTTTCGCCGCTGGCGCCGGTTCGGTCATTGGCGCACAGGTGGCGATGATCCTCGGCGTGTTTGCTGCGGCCTCGGCCAACGGGCAATTCGCCGGCCATGAAGTGGCCTACATCGTTGGTCTGGGCGGTACCGGTGCCACCGCTGCGCTGCTGTACTTCAGCATCGCGTTCGGCAAGGTCACCATCTCCACGCTCAATTCCTACGGCAGCTTCATGTGCATTGCCACCATCATCAGCGGTTTCCGTGGTCACCTGCAGGTAACGCGCTTGCAGCGTCTGGTCTTCGTGCTGGTTATCGTCGGTACTGCGACCCTCATTGCGTTGCTCGGCCAGCACTCGTTCCTCGGTGCGTTCAAGTCCTTCATCCTGTTCTTGCTGGCTTTCTTTACGCCATGGAGCGCGATCAACCTGGTGGACTACTACTGCATCACCCGCGAACGCTATGACGTGCCGGCGTTGGCAGATCCGAACGGTCGCTACGGCCGCTGGAATCCCCTCGGTATCAGCGTCTATGTCTTCGGTGTACTGGTGCAACTGCCGTTCATCTCCACCAAGTTCTATACCGGTCCGCTGGTAGACGCCCTGGGTGGTGTGGATATTTCCTGGATCATCGGTCTGGTGCTACCCGCAGCCCTGTATTACGTGTGCGCAAAAAAATGGCACGGCTCGGTACCCGATCAACTGATTCTGCCGGTCGAGCAGGACAACGTTGCATCACCTAATAAAACAAGCGGGGCTGGTCGCGCTGCGGCGCAGGCCTGATTGGACGTGGACAGGGCTGGATGCCTCTTGACTGCCGTAAGCCAATTCATGATTAGGAGCGTCACTACAATGAAATCGAACAAGACCCTGCTGACCACATTGCTTTCCATGGGCCTGCTGGCCAGTGCCGGCGCCACTCAGGCGGCCGGTTGGTGCGAGTCGGGCAAACCGGTGAAGTTCGCCGGCCTGAACTGGGAAAGCGGCATGCTACTGACCGACGTGATGCAAATCGTGTTGGAGAAGGGCTACGACTGTAAGACGGACAGCCTGCCAGGGAACTCCATCACCATGGAAAACGCCCTTAGCAGCAATGACATTCAAGTGTTCGCCGAAGAATGGGTCGGCCGTAGCGAGGTTTGGAACAAGGCCGAGAAGGCCGGCAAAGTCGTCGGTGTCGGCGCTCCGGTGGTGGGTGCGATCGAAGGCTGGTACGTGCCGCGTTACGTGATCGAAGGCGACGCCAAGCGCAAGCTGGAACCCAAGGCACCGGACCTGAAAAACATCGCCGACCTGGCCAAGTACGCCGCCGTGTTCAAGGATCAGGAAGAACCAGCCAAGGGCCGTTTCTACAACTGCCCGGCCGGCTGGACCTGTGAGCTGGACAACAGCGAAATGCTCAAAAGCTACGGTCTGGAAAGCACCTACACCAACTTCCGCCCAGGCACCGGCCCGGCGCTGGATGCCGCCGTGCTGTCGAGCTACAAGCGTGGCGAGCCGATCCTGTTCTACTACTGGTCGCCAACCCCGCTGATGGGCCAGGTGGACCTGGTCAAACTCGAAGAGAAACCAGGCGTGGACAAGCGCGTGACCATCAAGGTCGGCCTGTCCAAGACCTTCCACGAGCAAGCCCCGGAACTGGTGGCCGTGCTGGAAAAAGTCAACCTGCCGATCGACCTGCTCAACCAGAACCTCGGACGCATGGCCAAAGAGCGGATCGAATCACCAAAACTGGCGAAAATCTTCCTCAAGGAACATCCTGAAGTCTGGCACGCATGGGTGAGCGAAGAAGCAGCCAAAAAAATCGACGCGGCCTTGTAGGTTGAGTTTCTCCGACTGCCGTCAGCGGCAGTCGGATGCTTGATCGCAACCCCTTGATTGAGAGTCTCTTATGTTTCCCGAAAGCTTTACCTTTTCCATCGCCGACTGGGTCAACAGTTGGGTCGATTCGCTGGTCACCAACTACGGCGACGTGTTCCGCAGCATCTCCGACACCCTGTTGTGGGCCATCGTCAATCTTGAAGGGCTGCTGCGGGCGGCGCCCTGGTGGCTGATGCTGGCAATCGTGGCGGGCGTTGCCTGGCACGCGACCCGCAAAGTCGTGACCACCGCGGTGATCGTGGGCTTATTGTTCCTGGTCGGTGCGGTCGGCCTCTGGGACAAGCTGATGCAGACCTTGGCGCTGATGATGGTGGCCACGGTCATTTCGGTGCTGATCGGCATTCCGCTGGGCATTCTCTCGGCACGCAGCAATCGCCTGCGTTCGGTGCTGATGCCGCTGCTGGACATCATGCAGACCATGCCGAGTTTCGTGTACCTGATCCCGGTGCTGATGCTGTTCGGCCTGGGCAAGGTCCCGGCGATTTTCGCCACCGTGATCTACGCCGCGCCACCGCTGATCCGCTTGACTGATCTGGGCATACGCCAGGTCGACGGTGAGGTGATGGAAGCGATCAACGCCTTCGGTGCCAACCGTTGGCAGCAACTGTTTGGCGTGCAACTGCCGCTGGCCCTGCCGAGCATCATGGCCGGGATCAATCAGACCACGATGATGGCCCTGTCGATGGTAGTCATTGCCTCGATGATCGGTGCCCGAGGCCTGGGTGAAGACGTGTTAGTGGGAATTCAGACCCTCAACGTCGGACGTGGCCTTGAAGCCGGTCTGGCGATCGTGATTCTGGCAGTGGTTATCGACCGCATTACTCAAGCGTACGGTCGGCCACGGCATGAGGTGAGCAAATGAACAACGAAGCCATCAGCAAAATCGAAGTCAAAAACGTCTTCAAGATTTTCGGCAACCGTTCCAAGGAAGCGCTGGGCATGATTGGCCAAGGCAAAACCAAGGATCAGGTGCTGGCCGAAACCGGCTGCGTGGTTGGCGTGAATGACTTGTCCCTGAGCATCGCCACCGGCGAGATCTTCGTGATCATGGGCCTGTCGGGCTCCGGCAAGTCCACCCTGGTGCGCCACTTCAATCGCCTGATCGACCCTACCAGCGGCGCGATCCTGGTGGACGGCGTGGACATCCTGCAATACGACATGGAAGCCCTGCGCGAATTTCGTCGGCACAAGATCAGCATGGTGTTCCAGAGCTTTGGCCTGCTGCCGCACAAGACGGTGGTGGATAACGTCGCCTACGGCCTGAAAGTGCGTGGCGAGACCAAGCAAATGTGCTCCGAGCGCGCGCTGCACTGGATCAACACCGTGGGCCTCAAGGGCTACGAAAACAAATACCCGCATCAGCTTTCCGGCGGTATGCGCCAGCGTGTGGGCCTGGCCCGCGCCCTGGCGGCGGACACCGACATCATCCTGATGGACGAAGCCTTCAGTGCGCTCGACCCGCTGATTCGCGCGGAGATGCAGGACCAGTTGCTGGAACTGCAAAAGACCCTGCACAAGACCATCGTCTTCATCACCCACGACCTCGACGAGGCCGTGCGTATCGGCAACCGCATTGCGATCCTCAAGGATGGGCGACTGATTCAGGTCGGCACGCCGAGAGAGATCCTGCATTCGCCGGCGGATGAGTATGTGGATCGGTTCGTTCAGCGGCGGGCGGCGGTGGTTTAAAGATTTGCGGTGATTGGGCCGGCCTCTTCGCGAGCAGGCTCGCTCCCACATTGAAATGCGTACCCCTGTGGGAGCGAGCCTGCTCGCGAAAGCGCCGGTGAAGCTGCATCAATATTCAAGTTGTACGGTTGAGGTCAATGATGTCCCAAGCTGAAAAAATCGTTATCGCAGGCGACCACCTGCGTTGGCAGGATGTGGTCGCCGTCGCCCGCCATGGCGCACAGCTTGAGCTGTCGCCACAGGTCTGGGCGCGGATCGAAAATGCCCAGGCCATCGTCCAGCGCATCGTCGCCAGTGGCGAGCGTGCCTATGGCGTCAACACCGGTCTGGGCGCGTTGTGCAACGTCTCGCTCAAAGACGAGCAACTCAGCCAGCTGTCGCGCAACACCTTGCTCAGCCACGCCTGTGGCGTCGGCGCTCCGCTGACCGATGAGCAAACCCGCGCGATCATGTGTGCGGCGATCCGCAATTACAGTCACGGCAAATCCGGCATTCACCGGCAGGTGGTCGAAGCCCTGCTCGCGCTGCTCAACCGCGGCATCACCCCGCAAGTGCCGTCCCAGGGTTCGGTGGGTTACCTGACCCACATGGCCCACATCAGCATTGCGCTGCTGGGTGTTGGCAATGTCAGCTATCGTGGGCAGATCGTTTCTGCACAGCACGCTTTGGCTGAAGAAGGTTTGCAACCGGTCCAGCTCGGCGCCAAAGATGGCTTGTGCCTGGTCAACGGCACGCCGTGCATGACCGGCCTCAGCTGCCTGGCGCTGGCCGACGCGACGCGTCTGGTGCAATGGGCTGACGTGATCGGCGCCATGAGCTTCGAGGCCCAGCGTGGCCAGATTGCTGCGTTCGATGCCGAGATCATCGCGCTCAAACCACACCCTGGCATGCAGCAAGTCGGCATCAACTTGCGGGCGCTGCTCGATGGCAGTGAAGTGATCGCCAGCAGTAAAGGTATTCGCACTCAGGATGCGTTGAGTATCCGCTCGATTCCACAAGTCCACGGCGCCGCTCGCGATCAGCTTGAGCACGCCAAAAAGCAGATCGAAACCGAACTCAATTCCGTCACCGACAACCCGATGCTACTGGGCACACCGGACAATTTCCGGGTGATGTCCCAGGCCAACCCGCACGGCCAGTCAGTGGCATTGGCGGCGGATTTGCTGGCGATTGCCATGGCCGAAATCGGCTCCATCGCCGAACGTCGCCTGGACCGCCTGATCAACCCGCATGTCAGCGGTTTGCCGGCATTCCTGGTGGCCAACCCGGGGGTGAATTCCGGGATGATGATCGTCCAGTACGTCGCCGCCTCGCTGTGCGCGGAAAACCGTCAGTTGGCGCAACCGGCAGTCCTCGACAACTACGTCACCTCGGGCCTGCAGGAAGACCACTTGAGCATGGGCACCAACGCGGCGCTGAAGCTGCACCGAGCGTTGGAAAACTGCACGCAGATCCTTGCGATTGAGTATTTGCTGGCGGCCCAGGCATTTGAATTTTTGAAAGAACAACGTTTTGGCGCAGGCACAGATACCGCGTGGCGACTGCTGCGTGAACGCGTCCCGGCCTACGACCAGGACCGCTGGCTGGCTCCAGACATTGCGGCGGCTGCCGGTGTGTTGAAAGACCCGATTTTGCTGCACAACGCTTTACCGAACCTGAACTGATTCCTACATCAAACCAGCGTGCCAAGGCGCCAGCCCCCCAAAAGGCGGGAAGCGACGGACAACGGACATTTCCGGAGCGTCTGGTTAGTACTCTTCTTTATAAAAGAAGAAAAACTCTCAAAAGGAGAATAAAAGTGACTGCGCTAAATTTGATTCCCGGCCAACTGAGCCTTGCCCAACTGCGTGATATCTATCAGCAGCCGGTCAAAATCACCCTCGACAACAGCGCCTCGGCCCAGATCGAAGCCAGCGTTGCCTGCGTGGAACAGATCCTCGCCGAGAACCGTACCGCTTACGGTATCAACACCGGTTTCGGCCTGCTGGCTTCGACCCGTATCGCCAGTGAAGACCTGGAAAACCTGCAGCGCTCGCTGGTCCTGTCCCACGCCGCCGGTGTCGGCGAGCCGATCAGCGACGCGCTGGTACGACTGGTCATGGTGCTCAAGGTCAACAGCCTGAGCCGTGGTTTCTCCGGCATTCGTCGTAAGGTCATCGACGCACTGATCGCCCTGATCAACGCCGAGGTTTACCCACACATTCCATTGAAAGGTTCGGTCGGTGCATCCGGTGACCTGGCGCCTTTGGCCCATATGTCCTTGGTGCTGCTGGGCGAAGGTAAAGCTCGCTACAAAGGCGAGTGGATGGAAGCAACCGAAGCACTGAAAGTCGCCGGTCTGACCCCGCTGACCCTGGCTGCGAAAGAAGGTCTGGCGCTGCTCAACGGCACCCAGGTTTCCACCGCGTACGCACTGCGTGGTCTGTTCGAAGGTGAAGACCTGTTCGCTGGCGCTGTGGCGCTGGGCGCCCTGACCGTCGAGGCCGTGCTGGGCTCGCGCTCGCCGTTCGACGCACGGATCCATGCCGCTCGCGGTCAGAAAGGCCAAATCGACGCCGCTGCCGCTTACCGCGATTTGTTAGGTGAGCGCAGCGAAGTGTCCGACTCGCACCAGAACTGCGAAAAGGTCCAGGACCCGTACTCCCTGCGCTGCCAGCCGCAAGTCATGGGCGCCTGCCTGACTCAGTTCCGTCAGGCTGCCGAAGTGCTCGCCATCGAAGCTAACGCCGTATCGGACAACCCGCTGGTGTTCGCCGCTGAAGGCGACGTGATCTCCGGCGGTAACTTTCACGCCGAACCGGTCGCCATGGCTGCCGACAACATGGCATTGGCCATCGCTGAAATCGGCTCCCTGAGCGAGCGCCGTATTTCGCTGATGATGGACAAGCACATGTCGCAACTGCCGCCGTTCCTTGTCGCCAATGGCGGCGTGAACTCCGGCTTCATGATCGCCCAGGTTACAGCGGCGGCACTGGCCAGCGAGAACAAGGCGTTGTCCCATCCGCACTCGGTGGACAGCCTGCCGACGTCGGCAAACCAGGAAGACCACGTTTCCATGGCCCCGGCTGCCGGTAAGCGCCTGTGGGAAATGGCCGAAAACACTCGCGGTGTTCTCGCGGTGGAATGGTTGGCGGCTTGTCAGGGGCTGGATCTGCGTGAAGGTCTGAAGACCTCGTCGAAACTGGAAAAGGCCCGGGCGATTCTGCGTAAAGAAGTGCCGTTCTATGAGAAGGATCGGTTCTTTGCGCCGGACATCAATGCCGCGACTGAATTGTTGGCGACGCGTTGCCTGAATGATTTGGTGTCGGTGAAATTACTTCCGAGCCTGTAATGGCCTCTTCGCGAGCAGGCTCGCTCCCACAGGGATTGGGTGAACACTGAAAATCCCTTGTGGGAGCGAGCCTGCTCGCGAATCGATTTTGAACAAGACGAGGAATTCGGGATGAAAACTCTCTGGCAACACTGCCACGTCGCAACCATGGCGCAAGGCGTCTACTCGATCATCGAGGATGCGGCCATCGTGACGTCAGGTGCGCACATTGAGTGGATCGGCCCACGCGCTGAACTGCCGGCGGGCGAATACCCGGCCGTCAATGATTTAAAAGGGGCTTGGGTGACGCCGGGCCTGATCGACTGCCACACCCACACGGTGTTCGGCGGTAACCGCAGCGGTGAATTCGAACAGCGTCTGCAAGGCGTCAGCTACTCGGAAATCGCCGCGGCCGGTGGAGGCATTGCCAGCACCGTACGCGCCACCCGCGCGGCGACCGAAGACGAGTTGTTTGCCAGCGCCGCCAAGCGTCTGAAGAGCCTGATGCGCGACGGCGTGACCACGGTCGAGATGAAATCCGGTTACGGCCTGGACCTGGCCAGCGAACGCAAGATCCTGCGGGTCATCCGCCGTCTCGGCACCGAACTGCCAGTCAGCGTGCGCAGCACTTGCCTGGCCGCTCACGCTTTACCGCCGGAATACGCGGATCGCGCCGACGACTACATCGACCATATCTGCGCCGAAATGCTCCCGGCCCTGGCCGCCGAAGGGCTGGTAGATGCGGTGGACGCGTTCTGTGAATACCTGGCGTTCTCGCCCGCGCAGGTCGAGCGGGTGTTCATCACGGCACAGGAACTCGGCTTGCCGGTGAAGCTGCACGCCGAGCAGTTGTCGTCCCTGCACGGTTCGAGTCTGGCGGCGCGTTATCACGCACTGTCGGCCGATCACCTGGAATTCATGACCGAAGACGACGCCATCGCCATGGCCAAGTCCGGCACCGTCGCGGTGTTGCTGCCTGGCGCCTTCTACTTCCTGCGGGAAACCCAGTTACCGCCGATGGACGCTCTGCGCAAACACGGCGTGAAAATTGCCATCGCCAGCGACCTCAACCCCGGCACGTCGCCAGCGTTGTCGTTGCGCTTGATGCTGAACATGGCGTGCACCTGTTTCCGTATGACCCCGGAAGAAGCCCTGGCAGGCGCGACAATTCATGCCGCCACCGCGTTGGGCATGGCCGAGACTCACGGCTCGCTGGAAGTCGGCAAGGTCGCGGATTTCGTCGCCTGGCAAATCGATCGTCCGGCCGACCTGTCGTACTGGCTGGGCGGTGACCTGGAAAAACGCGTCGTGCGTCACGGCGTCGAAACAAGCGTTTAGGAGAACAGTTGTGGATAAGGTTCTGAACTTCAAACAAGGGCGCGTGCCGTTGCTGATCAGCATGCCCCACGCCGGCCTGCGCCTGACCCCGGCGGTGGAAGCGGGGTTGATCCCCGACGCGAAAAGCCTGCCGGACACTGACTGGCACATCCCGCGGCTATACGAATTTGCTGCCGAGCTGGGCGCCAGCACCTTGGCCGCCGAGTACTCGCGTTTTGTCATCGACCTGAACCGCCCGTCTGACGACAAGCCTTTGTATGTCGGCGCCACCACCGGCCTGTACCCGGCGACGCTGTTCGATGGCATTCCGTTGTTCCGTGAGGGCATGGAGCCGTCGGCGACGGAACGGGCGAACTATCTGGAGCAAGTCTGGACGCCGTATCACAGCACCTTGCAAAACGAGCTGGCGCGACTGAAAGCCGAGTTTGGCTACGCAATATTGTTCGATGCGCATTCGATCCGCTCGGTGATCCCGCACCTGTTCGACGGCAAGCTGCCGGACTTCAACCTTGGCACCTTCAACGGTGCCAGTTGCGATCCACAGTTGGCCAGTCAGCTGGAAGCCATCTGCGCGCGCCACGGCGATTACAGCCATGTGCTGAACGGTCGCTTCAAGGGCGGCCACATCACTCGCCATTACGGCAATCCGGCAGCGAACATCCATGCGGTGCAACTGGAGTTGGGCCAGTGCACGTACATGGAAGAGTTCGAGCCGTTCCGTTATCGCCCGGATCTGGCAGCACCGACTCAGGTGGTGCTCAAGGAATTGCTGCAAGGGCTGCTCGCCTGGGGGCAGGAACACTACAAGCGCTAAAGCTCAGCACAATACCTTGTGGCGAGGGAGCTTGCTCCCGCTCGGCTGCGCAGCAGTCGCAAAGTCTGCAAACCGGTCCGTCTGACTCAAAATCAAGGCCAGCAACACTGTTGCGTTCAAGCCAGGAAAATCGTTGAAAGACCGTAACACGCACCGACTTTCCACATAGCGAGTGAGCGGGATAAAAAATGGGCACGCCAACGAGGTTGGTTGCCCATTTTTTTATGCCTGACGAATCAGCTGACTCGATTTTGTTGCTTGGCGAGTATCGCTGCCATTTCCGGCTCATCCAGATGATCCAGCGCTCGCTCCACCATCAAATGCACCCCGTCGGCCATGCGGCTGAGCGCCAAGGCTACGGAGCGGCGGGAACCGTCCACATCGTCGGCGAGGTTGGCGGCGATGGCGCTGATGGACAGCAAATCTTCCGAGGCATTGGCGAGAAGGGTTTCAGGGTTGATGCCCGGGCAGACGCTGAAGAGCTGGCCGTTGCGTTTTGGTGGTTTGGGGTCGGCTGGCGGGAAGTGATGGTCGAGGGCGCGCTCGGCGGCTTCGTTGAGTTTGTTTGAATCGGGGCTTACATAGGGGGAGACCGGGTCGGTGTCCGGCGGGTTTGGAGTTACCTTGAACATTGGCTCTAACCTCTAAGAGTGAGGCCGCAACCCGTGCGCTACTAAACGAAAGGGAGGCAGCTGTGCACAGGTTAGTAGACCGACGAGCCAAGAAATCGGCGCGCCCGAGGGCGCCCTGCGCACAGCCGCCATCAAGTGCAGGAATGGGATACCTGACTGATAGAGACATCGTGCGACTTGGCAACAACGGGCTACTAAACCCGATCACTGATGGGCAGTGACAGGAACCAAGTTACCGACCGCCCCCAAGGCGCACAAGCCGGCGGATTCTGGCGTAGCCGTAGGCAACGACGCAAGGTGTTGTAGCTTGCAGGAAGTAACCTTGAGGCGTTTTAAACAAATGCTGTCTAGCGGTGTTTAACTACCGAAATGTTGGCAAGAACGAGTCTGAAAAAACCGGCTGAAAAACTCTGACTCTGCAAGGCATGCTCATTGGCGTAATTCGGGTTTATGATGCCGGACGGCAGAATAATAGAAGTCCCCCCAGGGATGACCTCGACCCCTTACGGAGCGCGCAATGCAGACTTTGTACCCGCAGATCAAACCCCACGCCCGGCACGATCTGGCCGTCGATGAAACTCACACGCTGTATGTCGACGAAAGCGGTTCACCGCAAGGTTTGCCGGTAGTGTTCATCCACGGCGGCCCCGGCGCCGGGTGCGATGCCCAGAGCCGTCGGTATTTCGATCCGAACCTGTACCGCATTGTGACCTTCGACCAGCGCGGTTGCGGTCGTTCCACGCCCCACGCGAACCTGGAAAACAACACTACCTGGGATCTGGTCGCCGACCTTGAGCGGATTCGCCAGCACCTTGGCATCGATAAATGGGTGTTGTTCGGCGGTTCGTGGGGTTCGACCCTGGCGCTGGCCTACGCGCAAACTCACCCGGAGCGTGTGCACGGTCTGATTCTGCGCGGAATTTTTCTCTGCCGACCGCAAGAAATCGAATGGTTCTACCAGTGCGGCGCCAGTCGTCTGTTCCCCGATTACTGGCAGGACTACATTGCGCCCATCCCGCTGGACGAGCGCGATGACTTGCTCTCGGCTTTCCACAAACGCCTGACCGGCAACGATCAGATCGCCCAGATGCATGCGGCCAAAGCCTGGTCCACGTGGGAAGGCCGGACCGCCACCCTGCGCCCGAACCCGCTGGTGGTCGATCGCTTCTCCGAACCTCAGCGCGCCCTGTCGATTGCCCGTATCGAATGTCACTACTTCACCAACAATGCGTTCCTTGAGCCGAACCAGCTGATCCGCGACATGGACAAGATCGCTCATTTGCCCGGTGTGATTGTCCATGGCCGTTACGACGTGATCTGCCCGTTGGATAACGCCTGGGAACTGCATCAAAACTGGCCGAACAGTGAATTGCAGGTGATCCGTGACGCCGGCCATGCCGCCTCCGAGCCGGGCATTACGGATGCACTGGTTCGCGCCGCCGATCAGATGGCCCGGCGTATGCTCGACCTGGCCCCTGAAGAAGCATGAAGGGCCTGCTGCAACGCGTGCGTGGTGCGCGAGTCGAGGTAGCGGGGGAAGTGGTGGGTGCCGTCGATCAGGGTTTGCTGGTGTTGGTCGCGGTTGAGCCTGAGGATACACGCGCCAGCGCCGACAAACTTCTGCATAAGCTGCTTAACTATCGTGTATTCAGTGACGCCGAGGGCAAGATGAATCTGTCCCTGGCGGAGGTAGGCGGTGGGTTGCTGCTGGTCTCACAGTTCACCCTGGCCGCCGATACCAAGAGCGGGTTGCGCCCGAGTTTTTCGACCGCTGCCCCTCCGGCCCTGGGCGAGGAAATTTTCGACTATCTATTAGGCAAGGCGAAACAGGTGCATGGCACTGTGGCATCAGGTAGATTCGGCGCGGATATGCAGGTGCACCTGGTCAACGATGGCCCGGTAACCTTCCTGTTACAGACCTGAAAGCGCTTGAAACATGTTTTTAAGGGCTTTTCGACTGAAAACAGGCGTTTTTCGCGATAAATACTTTGTTACCCCTGATGCGTTGTAACGCGGCCTACTAGATAATCGCGCGCTACGGGGATCAGCGTTCGTTGGTCCATTTTCACTTAGGTAGAGACTTGTCCTGGACCGTTTGGGGAATCATTTAGTCCCCTCGGAGTCGGAACAATGCTCGCCAACTTGGCAAGAGTGGTCTGTAGGGTCGGTTTTTTCATGCCGCACACCTCACAGGCACTTTAACTGGCCGTTGGTTTTTTGATCTGTTTTCGGCGAGGGTTGCTCGTGATTGTTAGTCCCTGTAATGCACCAAAATTGTCTGCCAAACGGTTACGAAGCGCTCTGGTAGCGGGCTCTGCACTGCTTTGCCTGCTCAGCGCCGGTCAGCTTTGGGCATTCAATCTGGATGATGTATCGGTCAAGGCAAAAGAGCTGGCCGGGCAGAAATACGAAGCCCCGCGCAGTAACCTGCCGAACGAGTTCCGCGAGATGAAATTCGCGGACTATCAAAAAATTCGCTTCCTGACCGAAAAAGCCGAGTGGGCCGATCAGAAAACGCCGTTCAAGCTGTCGTTCTATCACCAGGGTATGCATTTCGATACGCCGGTGAAAATCAACGAAATCACGGCTAACAACGTCGAAGAGATCAAATACGACCCAAGTCGGTTCGATTTCGGCGACGTAAAGTTTGATCCTAAAGCCACCGAAAAATTGGGTTATGCCGGTTTTCGTGTGCTGTACCCGGTCAACAAGGCCGACAAGCAAGACGAAATCTTGACCATGCTCGGCGCGAGTTATTTCCGCGTTGTCGGCAAGGGGCACACTTATGGCTTGTCCGCTCGCGGCATGGCCATTGATACCGCGTTGCCGTCTGGCGAAGAATTCCCGCGTTTCACCGAGTTCTGGATTCAACAGCCAAAACCGGGTGACAAGCACTTGGTGATCTTTGCTTTGCTGGATTCGCCACGGGCGACTGGTGCCTATCGCCTGACCCTACGTCCGGGCAGCGACACCGTTGTCGACGTCAAGGCCAAAATGTTCCTGCGTGACAAAGTCACCAAGCTTGGCGTTGCGCCGCTGACCAGCATGTTTCTGTTCGGCGCCAATCAGCCGTCGAAAGTGCTGAACTACCGTCGCGAACTGCACGACTCCAGCGGTCTGTCGATCCATGCCGGCAATGGCGAGTGGATCTGGCGTCCACTGAATAACCCGAAACACCTGTCGGTGAGCAACTTCGCCATCGAGAACCCGCGTGGCTTCGGCTTGCTGCAACGTGGCCGCGACTTCAGCCACTACGAAGACCTCGACGACCGCTACGACAAGCGTCCAAGTGCCTGGATCGAACCAGAAGGCGATTGGGGCAAGGGGTCCGTCGATCTGGTCGAGATTCCGACTGCCGACGAAACCAACGACAATATCGTTGCGTTCTGGAGTCCGGAAAAGCTGCCTGAGCCTGGCCAGCCGCTAGACGTCGCTTATCGCATGCACTGGACCATCGACGAAGCCGCACTTCACGCACCTGACAGCGCCTGGGTCCAACAAACCCTGCGCTCCACGGGTGACGTGAAACAGTCCAATCTGATCCGTCAGCCGGACGGCAGCGTTGCCTATCTGGTGGACTTCGAAGGTCCGTCCCTTGCAGCACTGCCGGAAACTGCGGACGTTCGCAGCCAGGTCAGCGTTGGCGAGAATGCCGAGCTGGTCAAGAACAGCGTACGTTACAACCCTGAAACCAAGGGCTGGCGCCTGACTCTGCGGATGAAAATCAAGGATCCGGGCAAGCCTACCGAGATGCGTGCTGCACTGGTCAAGAACGTCGTGACTGCCGACCTCGCCAAAACATCGGTACCCGCATCCAATTCTTCCGTCGCCAAGGCCGACAAGGTTGCCGCCAAGCAACAAGAGAAGATGGATAAGGAAGCCAAGCAAGCCGAGGCCAAACAAGCCGAAGCCAAGCCGGCCGCAGATTCCAAGGACAAGGACAACAAAGACGCCAAGCAGCCAATCGCTGCCGACGCGGCCCCAGCCACACCGGAATCGGCACCGACTGAAGAAGTCCTGACCGAGACCTGGAGCTACCAGTTGCCTGCCGATGAGTAATTCTCAAGTACAGCCAGAGACTCTTGCTGAGTATCTGGCGCATCTGCCAATGACCGACGAGCAGCGCGCGGAACTCGCGGGCTGCAAGTCTTTCAGCGAGCTGCACCAGCGTCTGTCGTCCTCGACGTTCGATGCACCGGCCGAGGCTGCGCAAGCCTCGGTGGGGCGTCGTTTGACCCTGAACACCGCTGAAGAACTGGAAGAAGCGGAAATGCTGGTGCTTGATGCCAGCGGTCGGGTTTGCCTGCGGGCAACCCCGCCGATTCGTCGGACCAAAGTCGTACCGGAGCCGTGGCGCACCAACATTCTGGTGCGTGGCTGGCGGCGTCTGACCGGTCGCACCAATCCACCGGCCCCGCCGAAAGACGAGAACGTATTGCCGGCAGCTCGCTGGCGTACCGTCGGCTCGATCCGCCGCTACATTCTGCTGGTATTGATGCTCGGTCAGACCATCGTCGCCGGCTGGTACATGAAAGGCATCATGCCGTACCAGGGCTGGTCGTTCGTCGATCTGAACGAAGTCCTGCATCAGCCGTTCCTGCAAACCGTCACGCAAGTACTGCCGTATGCGCTGCAGACCAGCATCCTAATTCTGTTCGGGATTCTGTTCTGCTGGGTGTCGGCCGGTTTCTGGACGGCACTGATGGGCTTCCTCGAGTTGCTCACCGGTCATGACAAATACCGCATTTCCGGTAAAAGCGCCGGCAACGAGCCGATCCCCACGGACGCTCGCACCGCACTGGTGATGCCGATCTGCAACGAAGACGTGCCACGGGTGTTTGCCGGTTTGCGGGCGACCTTCGAGTCGGTCGCGGCCACGGGTAACCTGGATCGCTTCGACTTCTTTGTCCTCAGCGACAGTAACGACGCCGATATCTGCGTCGCCGAGCAGCAAGCCTGGCTGGACGTCTGCCGTGAAGCCAAGGGCTTCGGCAAGATTTTCTATCGCCGCCGTCGCCGTCGCGTTAAACGTAAAAGCGGCAACCTCGACGACTTCTGCCGGCGTTGGGGCGGTGATTACAAGTACATGGTCGTGCTCGACGCGGACTCCGTGATGAGCGGCGAATGCCTGACCAGTCTGGTGCGCTTGATGGAAGCCACCCCGGACGCCGGGATCATCCAGACCGCGCCGCGCGCTTCGGGCATGGACACGCTCTATGCACGCATGCAGCAGTTTGCGACCCGTGTGTATGGCCCGCTGTTTACCGCCGGTCTGCACTTCTGGCAGTTGGGCGAATCCCATTACTGGGGCCACAACGCGATCATCCGCATGAAGCCGTTCATCGAGCACTGCGCCCTGGCGCCGTTGCCTGGTAAAGGTGCGTTTGCCGGTGCAATTCTGTCCCACGACTTCGTCGAAGCTGCGCTGATGCGCCGTGCCGGCTGGGGCGTGTGGATTGCCTACGACTTGCCGGGCAGCTACGAAGAATTACCGCCGAACCTGCTGGACGAACTCAAGCGTGATCGTCGCTGGTGCCACGGCAACTTGATGAACTTCCGGCTGTTCCTGGTCAAGGGTATGCACCCGGTGCACCGTGCGGTGTTCCTGACGGGCGTGATGTCTTACTTGTCGGCGCCGTTGTGGTTCTTCTTCCTTGTGCTGTCGACGGCGCTGCTGGCGGTCAACACGCTGATGGAGCCGCAGTACTTCCTTGAGCCGCGTCAGCTCTATCCGCTGTGGCCACAATGGCACCCGGACAAGGCGATCGCGCTGTTCTCGACCACCGTCGTGCTGCTGTTCCTGCCGAAGTTGTTGAGCATCATCCTGATCTGGGCCAAGGGCGCGAAAGAGTTCGGTGGCAAGTTCAAGGTGACCCTGTCGATGCTGCTGGAGATGCTGTTCTCCATGCTGCTGGCGCCGGTGCGGATGATTTTCCACACCCGTTTCGTCCTCGCCGCGTTCCTCGGTTGGGCCGCGACCTGGAACTCTCCACAACGTGACGATGACTCCACGCCATGGAGCGAAGCGGTAAAACGCCACGGCCCGCAAACCTTGCTGGGCTTCTTCTGGGCCCTGCTGGTGATCTGGCTGAACCCGAGCTTCCTCTGGTGGCTGGTGCCGATCGTCGGTTCGTTGATGCTGTCGATTCCGGTGTCGGTGATCTCCAGTCGAGTCGGCCTGGGCCTCAAGTCCCGTGACGAAAGCCTGTTCCTGATCCCTGAAGAATACAATCCGCCACAGGCATTGCTGGCGACCGACCAGTACACCCACGAAAACCGTTGGCATGCGCTGAACGACGGCTTCGTCCGGGCAGTGGTCGATCCACAGCAGAACGCCTTGGCGTGCTCACTGGCGACGTCCCGTCACCGTCAGGCCGAGCCGATCGAGTGGCTGCGGATTGAGCGGGTTCGTCATGCGCTGAAAGTCGGGCCTGAGGGTCTGAACAACAATGAGCGCGTGCAACTGCTTAGTGACCCGGTGGCATTGGGTCGTCTGCATGAGCAGATCTGGAACGAAGGTCACCCCGAGTGGCTGGAGGCGTGGCGTAAATCGGTGAAGGCCGATCCCCATGCGCCGCTGTTGCCGCTCAAGCCGTTGAGCGTGCAGCCTCAGTTGGCATAACAAAAAACCCCGCGAAAGCGGGGTTTTTTATTGCGCTGATCAGCCCGGCCGATTAAACCTTGAACCTGCCCACCAGCATCTGCAGATGCGTCCCCAGCCGCGCCAGCTCAACGCTGGACGCCGCAGTTTCTTCACTGGCTGCCGAGGTCTGCTCGGATACATCGCGCACGTTCAGCACGCTACGGTTGATCTCTTCGGCCACCGCGCTCTGCTGTTCGGCTGCCGCAGCAATCTGCTGGTTCATCGACTGAATCGCTGACACGGTGCGGGTGATGCTTTCCAGTGAGCCGCCGGCGCGGCGGGTCAGTTCGACGCTGCTGTCGGTCAGGCTGCGACTGTTGTCCATGATGGTCGCTACTTGCTGGGTGCCGGTTTGCAGGCCGACGATCAGCTCTTCGATTTCTTCGGTGGACTTCTGGGTGCGCTGGGCCAGGCTGCGGACTTCGTCGGCGACCACCGCAAAACCGCGTCCGGCCTCACCGGCACGGGCGGCCTCGATGGCGGCGTTGAGGGCCAGCAGGTTGGTTTGCTGGGCCACGGACTTGATCACGTCGAGCACGCTGCCGATCTTGTCGCTTTCACGTTTGAGATGACCCATGGCTTCGGTGGAGTTGCCGACTTCTTTGGCCAGGCGTTCGATCTGGGCGATGGCTTCACCGACCACTTTGTCACCTTCGCGGGCCTGCTGGTCGGCGGCAACCGCGGCTTCGGACGCTTCTTCGGCGTTACGCGCGACTTCCTGCACCGTGGCGGTCATCTCGTTCATGGCGGTGGCCACCTGGTCGGTCTCGATCTTCTGGCTGTTGACCCCGGCGCGGGTCTGCTCAGTGACTGCCGACAGCTCTTCAGCGGCGCTGGCGATTTGCGTGACGCCGTTACTGATGCCACCGATCAACTCGCGCAGGCCCAGGGTCATGCTCTGCATGGCGCGCTGTAGCTGGCCGAGTTCGTCCTGGCGCTCAGAGATAAGGTTCTGGGTCAGGTCGCCGGCAGCAACGCACTCCGCCACTTTGAGGGTCTGGCTCAGGGGAATCACGATCTGACGAGTGATGGCCCAAGCGGCAAGCAGGCCGAAGGCGAGCGCCAGGACGGTGGCAAGCAGCAGCAGGTTTTTGGCGTGCGCAGCGTCGGTGTCACGGACGATGGTTTGCGACACGGTGAGTTTTTTGCTGGTGTCGCGCAGGATCTGGCCTTGATCGGCCATGCGTTGGAGGGCCGCGGCGCTGGCGACCTGAGAGTCGCGGAACTGGCTGACGGCGGCGCGATAGGCCTTCAACGAATCCGTAGCTTGCTGCAGGTTGGTGATGTGCTGTTCCGGCAGTCTGGAGGGCAGGCTCTCGAGGTTTTTCAGCGCGTTGTCGATGGCGTCAAGAGCGGGTTGCTCGGCCTCGGTTTTGCCGCTGTAGGTATAGCCGCGAACCTGGAAGCGCGCTTGCTGGATCAGTTTGCTCAGGTCGATCACGCTGTTGAAATCGGCGACGCTGTCACCTTGCAGCATGGATTTTTCGACTTCGGCGACACGGGCCACGGCGTTGTCGGCGGTGGCGCCGAGTTTGCCGCGGGCGTCTTCGCGGTTGGCGCCGGCCTGGGTCATGGCGGTGAAGGCTTGTTTGTACTCACTGACGGCGGCCAGTTGCTGGTCGATCATGGCCGCGTCGGCCGGTTGTTCGATCAACGTGCGTGCGGTTTTCAGGCCGGTATCGAGTTGGCCAAGCAGGTCGTTGACCGCACCGGGGCCTTGTTCGCCGCGACGTATTTCGTAATCCAGACGGGCCAGGCGCAGGTCTTTGGCCAGGTCATTGAGGCTGGCAATAAAACCCAGCTTATCGCCGCGACTCATCACGCCGCTCAGCCCGGTCCAACCGGTGAAAGTGATCAATAAGGTAAGAAGCAGCACCAGACCGAAGCCGATACCCAGTTTGCGATTGACGCTGACGTTCCCCAGTTTCTCGGCTATCCATCGGTACATGCTGCTACTCCCTCGAACCATTTGTTGGTTTTATGGGGACTGTATCGGCAGGCGGCCGGGTATCTGTAGGATTAGAAAAGGCGTGCTAGCAGTGCAGTGACGGCGGTTTCGACCCGCAGGATGCGGTCGCCCAGCTGCACCGGTTGCAGACCGGCTTTGCCCATCAGATCGATTTCGTAGGGAATCCAGCCGCCTTCGGGGCCGATCGCCAGGGTCACCGGTTCGTCCAGGCCACGGGGGCAGGGCGGGTAATTGCCGGGGTGGCCGACCAGACCAAGTGTGCCTTCGGTGATGGCGGGCAGACGGTCTTCGACGAACGGCTTGAAGCGCTTCTCGATAACGACTTCCGGCAACACGCTGTCCCGGGCCTGTTCGAGACCGAGAATCAACTGCTCGCGAATCGCCTCGGGCTCCAGGAACGGGGTTTGCCAGAAGCTCTTCTCGACGCGATAGCTGTTCACCAGCACGATTCGCGGCACACCCATGGCCGCCACGGTCTGAAACACCCTACGGAGCATTTTCGGGCGTGGCAG
This sequence comes from Pseudomonas sp. MDT1-17, assembly GCF_054898105.1. Classification (NCBI taxonomy): domain Bacteria; kingdom Pseudomonadati; phylum Pseudomonadota; class Gammaproteobacteria; order Pseudomonadales; family Pseudomonadaceae; genus Pseudomonas; species Pseudomonas sp. MDT1-17. The sequence goes on from NZ_JBUBVM010000001.1 coordinate 727,169, forward strand.
GGCCAGAATCAGGGTCAGCGGCAGCTTGGTGGGTGCTGGCTGGTCGAGGTTGACGCGCAGTTCGGCTTCATCGGCGTCCAGGCGCAGCAGTTCAGCCGAGCCCATCAAGCCACCTATACGCCCGACTCGCAGGCTGTCGCCGACAACCGAACGGTGGACTTCCTGCATGTGCGTCAACCGGCGATCGCGCAGGATCGCCCTGTCGGCCGCAATGAAGTCGGCCTCTTCGAGAAGCAGCAGGTTCACGGTTGAGTCGCTGGCGGCTGGTCGTTGTTATCGTCGGCGGGCTGGTCGTCCGGATGATCGCCGCGCTTGCTGATCAGGCCGCCGAACAGGATGCCGATCTCAAACAGCAGCCACATCGGTACGGCCAACAGCGTCTGCGAGAAGATGTCCGGCGGCGTCAGGATCATGCCAACCACGAAGCAGCCGATGATCACGTACGGGCGGATCTTCTTCAGGTATTTGACGTCGACCACGCCGATCCACACCAGCAGCACCACGGCCACCGGGATTTCGAACGCCACGCCAAAGGCAAAGAACAGCGTCATCACGAAATCGAGGTAGCTGGCGATGTCGGTCATCATTTCCACACCGGCCGGGGTGGCGGCGGCGAAGAATTGGAAGATCAACGGGAACACCAGGTAATAGGCGAACGCCATGCCGGTGTAGAACAGGAGGATGCTGGACATCAGCAACGGCACGGCAATGCGCTTCTCATGCTTGTAGAGGCCCGGGGCGATGAAGCCCCAGATCTGATGCAGGATCACCGGGATCGCCAGGAACAGCGAGACCATCATGGTCAGCTTCAACGGCGTCAGGAACGGCGACGACACGTCGGTGGCGATCATCGTCGCGCCCACTGGCAGGTACTGACGCAGCGGCGTGGAGACGAAGGTGTAGATCTGCTGGGTGAAGGCAAACAGCCCGGCGAAGATGATGAAGATCGCCACTACGCAACGCAGCAGACGGGTACGCAACTCGGTGAGGTGCGAAACCAGCGGCATGTGCTGGTCGTTTTCAGGGAGATCGCTCATGAGACTCGCGGCGGCAAAGTGGTGTCGTGAGGAGCCGGCGTTGTCGGCGCGGCGGCAGGAGCAACGGGGTCTGCGGGTGCCACAACCGGTACCGGTTCGACGGCGGTCAGCGTTTCGGCCGGAGCCGCTTCAGCGTTTGGCGCATGAATCGTCGGCGTTGCCACCGGTTCAACCGGCGTCGGCTCCTGCTGAGTCGGCGTGAAAATCTTCCGCGCCTCCTGCTCCAGCGACAGAATGTGCTCGTTGTGCAGTTGCCGACGAATCTCGTCGGCACCGATTTCACGTTCAACTTCCTGTTTGATCGCGTTGAAGCTGCGCTTCAGGCGTCCGACCCACAGGCCGGCGGTGCGCGCAGCACCCGGCAAACGCTCGGGGCCCAGCACCAGCAGGGCTATGAGGCCGACGAGCAGCAGTTCAGAGAAGCTGATACCAAACATTAGTCAGTGCTCACACGTCTTTGCGGATCGGCTCTTCGACTTTTTGCGCCTGCACGTCGATGGTGTGCGGCTGGTTCACGGACTGTGTGGTCTGAGGCTGAACCGGTGGCACCGGTTGGGCCGGGGTCGCATTTGGGTCGGTCGGTTTTTCGTCGTCGTTCATGGCTTTCTTGAAACCCTTGATCGACTCGCCCACATCAGTGCCGAGGTTTTTCAGTTTCTTGGTGCCGAACACCAAAACGACAACAACCAGAATGACGATCCAGTGTTTCCAGTCAAAAATGCCCATGTTGCTGCTCCTCTCTAATAGTTGTTCAGGCTGACGGACGCGAGGCTTTCTCGGCGTGTCCGGACAGACCGAAACGACGGTCCAGTTCATCGAGTACAGCCTGTGGATGCTGCCCCAGTTGGGCGAGCATGACCATGCTGTGGAACCACAAATCGGCGGTTTCGTAGATCACATCGCTGCAGTCGCCGCTGATCGCGGCATCCTTGGCGGCAATGATGGTTTCGACCGACTCTTCGCCGACTTTTTCCAGAATCTTGTTCAGGCCCTTGTGGTACAGGCTGGCGACATACGAGCTATCGGCAGCGGCGCCTTTGCGCTCTTCCAGCACTTGGGCCAGACGGGTCAGAGTGTCACTCATGAGTGTGTCCTGCGGAATAGATGGCGTGCGGGTCTTTCAAAACCGGGTCGACGGTTGTCCAGTCGCCGTTCTCGAAGACGCGGTAGAAGCAGCTCTGACGGCCGGTATGGCACGCGATGTCGCCGATCTGCTCGACCATCAGGATGATCACGTCGGCGTCACAGTCCAGGCGCATCTCATGCAGCGTCTGTACGTGGCCGGACTCTTCACCCTTGCGCCACAGCTTGCCACGCGAGCGTGACCAGTAAATGGCGCGGTTCTCGGCAGCGGTCAGTTCCAGCGCTTCACGGTTCATCCAGGCCATCATCAGGACGCGCCCGGTCTTGTGATCCTGGGCAATCGCCGGCACCAGGCCATCAGCGTCCCACTTGATCTCGTCCAGCCAGTTTTTCATCTTCGACTCCGACAGCGGGTTCCACACTTCATTAGTCGAACCCAAGCGTTGAAACAGTGTGCCAGCGTGCGGGGTCTCTGGCTATCGGCGAACGACCAGATACAAACCGACGGCCACCATGATGCCGGCCGGCCAATGCCCGAGTTCGTTCAACGGCCCACCGGCAGCGAGTATTGTGCCGCCTGCCAGGTGCGCACAGCCGAGCAGGCGCATGAACCAGTCGTCCTTACGCCGGTGCCACGGCGGCGGTGGGTCGTAAGCGTGCGGTTGGGACATGCGCTCGAGCAGGTCACGGGCCATGTTGGCCAGGTGCGGCAGTTGTTCGAACTGGCTCTGCACGTTGCCGAGCAAGGCTTTGGGGCTGACCCGCTCACGCATCCAGCGTTCGAGGAACGGCTGCGCGGTGTTCCACAAATCGAGGTCCGGGTACAACTGACGGCCCAGGCCTTCGATGTTCAACAAGGTTTTTTGCAGCAGCACGAGCTGCGGCTGCACTTCCATGTTGAAGCGCCGAGCGGTCTGGAACAGGCGCATCAGCACCTGGCCGAATGAAATATCTTTTAACGGTTTTTCGAAGATCGGCTCGCAGACAGTGCGGATCGCCGCCTCGAATTCGTTGAGTTTGGTTTCCGCCGGCACCCACCCCGAATCGATGTGCAGCTGGGCCACACGGCGATAGTCGCGCTTGAAGAACGCGAACAGGTTGCGCGCCAGGTAGTCCTGGTCTTCCGGGGTCAGGCTTCCGACGATGCCGCAGTCGATCGCAATGTATTGCGGGCTCCACGGGGTGACGGTGCTGACGAAGATGTTGCCCGGGTGCATGTCGGCGTGGAAGAAGCTGTCGCGGAATACCTGGGTGAAGAAGATCTCGACGCCACGTTCGGCGAGCATTTTCATGTCGGTGCGCTGGTCGGCCAGGGTCGTCAGATCGGTGACCTGAATGCCATAGATGCGCTCCATCACCAACACTTTCGGCCGGCACCAGTCCCAATAGACTTGCGGCACGTAGAGCAGCTCCGAGCCGTCGAAGTTGCGCTTCAACTGGCTGGCGTTGGCCGCTTCACGCAGCAGGTCGAGTTCGTCGTAGATGGTTTTTTCGTAGTCCAGGACCACGTCCACCGGGTGCAGCAGACGCGCGTCGGCCGAGAGCTTTTCGGCGGTGCGGGCGAGGATGAACAGCCACGCGAGATCCTGCGCGATGATCGGTTTGAGGCCCGGGCGGATGACCTTGACCACCACTTCTTCACCGGTTTTGAGCTGCGCGGCATGCACCTGCGCCACCGAGGCCGAGGCCAGCGGTTCGACGTCGAAGCGGCTGAACACTTCACTGATCTTTTTGCCGAGCTGCTCTTCAATCAGCTTGATCGACACTTGCGAGTCGAACGGCGGCACGCGGTCCTGCAGCTTCATCAGCTCATCAGCGATGTCTTCCGGCAGCAGGTCACGGCGGGTGGACAGGATTTGCCCGAACTTGATGAAAATCGGTCCCAGGTCCTGCAACGCCAGGCGCAATCGTACGCCACGGCTCAGGTCCAGCGTCTTGCGCGGGAACCAGCGCCACGGCAAGGCATAACGCAGCGCCAACAAAAACCACGGCAATGGCAGGGCGAACAGCAGGTCATCGAGACGGTAGCGAATCACAACGCGCTGGATGCGCAACAAACGGCGGACGGCAAGCAGCTTCATGCGTTATCGCTTGGGTCGAGGGATCGGGAAAGGCGCTCGAAGCGCGCCTCGAGACGTTCCAGATCGAGCTTGATCTGGTCCAGTTCACTGAAACGGGCTTCGGCTTCGCGCTGGCCGACGAGGGTGCGCGATTCTTCGGCCAGGTACTCGCCAAGGTTCTGATTGAGGCTGGCGAACCCATGCTGATAAAAGCGTGCGCGACTGCGCAGATGACCGCCGAGCAGTTGCGTGGCGACAGGTCCCAGCACGCGTGCGAGTTCGTACTCCCAGTCCAGCTCAAGGTCCTGAAGGATCGCCGCCAGTTCCAGCAGCACGCCGCTGTCGCCGTCGAGTTCGACTTCAGGAGCATGCAGGACCGAAGTCTTGTCCTTGCTCATTGCCAGTTTCAGCAGGCTGGAGGCCGGTGCGCGCAAGGTGCAGTCGGCGCCGGTTTCCCAGTGGGAAGCCAGCATCAAGCCTTCGTCGCTGGGCAGGATGAACACTTGCAGCGCCGGGCTGCGGCAGTCGACGGCAATCACCTTGCCACTCAAGTGCGCCAGCCGCGGCAGTGCCGTGCTGTCGAGACGCAGCACCCGGTTCAGACCGAGTTCAACGCTGGCGAGCAGGCCGGCCAGCAACATCAGGGTTTGATGCCACGGTGCAGGGCGACGATGCCTGCGGTCATGTTGTGGTAGGTCACGCGGTCGAAACCGGCCTCGACCATCATCGACTTCAGCGTTTCCTGATTCGGGTGCATGCGGATCGATTCGGCCAGGTAGCGATAGCTTTCCGAGTCGTTGGTGATCAGCTTGCCCATCAGCGGCATGAAGGCGAACGAGTAAGCGTCGTAGGCTTTGGACATCAGCGCGTTGGTCGGTTTGGAGAACTCCAGCACCAGCAGACGGCCGCCCGGTTTCAGCACGCGCAGCATCGAACGCAAGGCGTCTTCTTTATGGGTAACGTTGCGCAGGCCGAAAGCGATGGTCACGCAGTCGAAATGGTTGTCCGGGAATGGCAGCTTTTCAGCATCGGCCTGGACGAATTCGACATTGCCAGCCACACCCAGATCCAGCAGGCGGTCACGACCGACCTTGAGCATGGATTCGTTGATGTCAGCCAACACGACCTGGCCGGTCGGGCCAACGAGGTGCGAGAACTTCTTGGTCAGATCGCCCGTGCCGCCGGCGATGTCCAGCACGCGGTTACCGGTGCGCACGCCCGACAGCTCGATCGCGAAACGCTTCCACAGACGGTGCATGCCGCCCGACAGGAGGTCGTTCATCAAGTCGTACTTGGCGGCTACCGAGTGGAAAACCTCAGCGACTTTTTCCGCTTTTTGGCTTTCCGGAACGTTTTTGAAACCGAAGTGAGTGGTGGGTTCGGCATCGCTGCCTTTGCGCTGATCAGTCATATCGCTGTCACCAGAAGAGAATGCGGGACATTCTAATCCCGGTGGCCTGCTTTGTCTTGGCAAGGCTGAAGGTAAGATAGGTAACCGCCGGGACGTTTTGCCGCAGTAGCGGTCAAGATGCTTCAGGAAAGTATCCATAAAGCAGGAGTCATTTGATGGCCCGTATTAGTGTTGAGCGTGCCCACGGCCTGGGTAAGGAAGCAGCCCGCGAGAAGGCTGACAAGTTGGCGCAGAAACTGTCCGATCAATATGGCCTGGAGCCGCAATGGGCCGGCGACACCCTGAACCTCAAGCGTTCCGGTGTGAAAGGCGCGGTGTATGTGGGCGAGCATTCGATCAAGGTCGATGTCGAACTTGGTCTGTTGATGTCGGCCATGAGCAGCACCATCAAATCGGAAATCGAGAAGGCCCTCGATAAAGCGTTGGCTTGATCCCGCAGAGATCGCTGCCACGTTTCACTCGACAGCTCCTACAGGTGTACGCCGCCGTCCTTTGTAGGAGCTGTCGAGTGAAACGTGGCTGCGATCTCTTCCATAAGGCACCACCGATTTATGTCAGTTGTTAGGGTGCCGTTTCTAATTATTCTCACTACTTTGTGCCTGAGCCCGACGCTTTCGCGGGCAGTTCCTCAAACCTTCTGCGCGTGAGGTGCACCATGGCCAAAGTTATTTTGAAGAAAAAAATCGACGCTTCGACGACTGCTCTGAGCGACGTTAAATCTTACGCCCGCAAGATCTGGCTGGCAGGCCTGGGGGCCTACACCAGGGTCGGCCAAGAGGGCAACGAGTACTTTCAAGAGTTGATCGTCGCGGGTCAAGCTGTTGAAAAGAAAGGCAAAGAAGCAGTTGCCGAGAAACTTGAAGCAGCGAATGCCGAGATCGATGAAGCCAAGAGTGAAGTCACTACTTTCAAAGGTAAGGTCGAAGTTCAACTCGACAAGGTCGAGAAGGCTTTTGACTCGCGTGTAGCAAGTACCTTGAATCGTATCGGCATTCCGTCTAAACATGACGTTGAGACACTCTCTGCCAAGCTCGATGAGCTGACGGCATTGCTCGAACGCGTCGCGCAAAAATCTTAAGGAGAACGGGATGGCTGGTAAAAAGAATACTGAAAAAGAAGGCAGCTCGTGGATCGGGAAAGTCGAAGACTACTCCCGCAAAATCTGGCTGGCTGGTTTAGGCGTGTACTCGAAGATCGACACTGACGGCAGCAAGCTCTTCGATACATTGGTCAAAGACGGCGAGAAAGCCGAAAAACTCACCAAGAGCGCTGTCGACAAAAAAGTCGATGCGGCCAAGGACTCTGCTTCGTCGGCCAAGTCGCGCATCAGCGGCGTGAAAGATCGCGCACTGGGCAAGTGGGATGAGCTGGAAGGGGCTTTCGACAAGCGTCTGAACAGCGCCATTTCGCGCCTGGGTGTACCGAGCCGCAATGAAGTCAAAGCGCTGCACAGCAAGGTCGATACCCTGACCAAGCAGATCGAGCGTTTGACCGGTGCGAAGGTTGCGCCGGTTGCGGCGAGAACCGCAGCGGCCAAACCTGCAGCGAAGTCCGCTGCCAAACCACTGGCCAAGGCTGCCGCTAAACCGGCTGCCAAACCAGCGGCCAAAACTGCCGCAGCGAAACCTGCAGCAAAAACCGCTGCGGCCAAACCTGCGGCAAAACCTGCCGCAGTGAAGAAGCCAGCAGTGAAAAAACCGGCAGCTCCGAAAGCCGCTGCACCAAAACCAGCAGTGGCTGCCGCCAAACCGGCAACCCCGGTCAGCGCATCGAACTCCGCTGCTGCGCCAACCCCTGCTGCAACCACGACTGTCGCGCCAGCTCCATCGACGCCAACCAGTCAGTCCTGATTTCAGGGCTCAAGAAAACGCCCGGCCTGTAAAGGTCGGGCGTTTTTGTTTGTGCACGACTCGTAAAGCACCGCCGTCCCCTGTGGGAGCGGTGTTCAGGGTCAGTCGTGTTCTTCGAGGTATTGGAGTGCCAACTGCTCCGTCGCCACCTTGATCGGTGGCAGCAAATGCGGCGCCACCAGCATCATGATCTGGTACACCACCAACCTCACCTCACCTTCACGATCCAGAATCCGCTGATAGTCCAGTGAGAACAGCAGCGTCATGGTGATCTGTTCCACCAGTTGTCCCAGTGCCTGGGTCTCGCTGACCAATTGCCCCTGAGCCTTCAATCGAGCGAGTAACGAAGCCAGCGTGCGCTTCAGCGCATTGAGCAGGTTGCGTATGCCCTTGGCCAGTTTCGGCAAGCGCCCGGCGAGGTTCGACAGGTCCTGGAACAGAAACCGGTAATGGGCCAGGCGTTCGACGATCAGGTGCAGGAACAGCCAGTAATCTTCCGGTGCGAGCTCGACATCGGCCGGTGGATCGAGCAGCGGCGCCAGTTCGGCCTGGAAACGCTCGAACAACCCGAGTATCAGCGGTTCCTTGCCGTGGAAGTGGTAGTAGAGATTGCCTGGGCTGATCCCCATTTCATTGGCCACTTCCATGGTGGAGACGTTCGGTTCGCCCTTCTGATTGAACAACTGCAAAGCACATTCGAGAATCCGGTCGCGGGTTTTCATCCAGTCTTCTTAATGGTTCGTTGAACGTCAGCGCACACGCACGTAAGTACCGGGTGCTGCCTCCATCGGTGGATAGTTCGGGTTGCCGAGGGCCATGTGGGTTTCTTTTTGCGCGCCTGAACGTTCTTGAATCCAGCTCAGCCATTGGGTCCACCAACTGCCCTCGACTTGCTTGGCGTCGTAGTACCAGGCCCGTGGGTCGCTGCTCAGTTTCGTGCTTTCGACAAAATTGGCTTTCGGGTTGGAGGGCGGGTTGAGAATGCTCTGCACATGACCGCTATTGGACAGCACGAAGCGACGCTCGCCACCCAGCAACAGGGTCGAGCGATACACCGCATCCCACGGGGTGATGTGGTCGTTGATGCCCGCGACGCTGAAGCTGTCGACGTTGACTTTCTGCAAGTCGATCGGCGTGCCGCACACCTCCAGACCACCCGGATGACTCAGCGGGTTGTGCTTGAAGAAGTCCAGCAAGTCGCCATGGAGGGCTGCCGGCAGACGTGTGTTGTCGTTGTTCCAGTAGAGAATGTCGAACGCCGGCGGCTCTTTGCCCAACAGGTAGTTGTTGACGAAGTAGCTCCAGATCAGATCGTTGGGGCGCATCCAGGCGAAGATCTTGGCCATGTCGCGGCCGTCCAGCACGCCTTTCTGATAGGAGCGACGCTTGGCCGCCTCAAGAGTTTGTTCGTCGGCGAAGAGGGTCGCAGGCGAGTCCATCTGACTGTCGAGCAGGCTTACCAGGTACGTTGCGCTGGACACTCGCCGCAATTGCCGCTTGGCCTGCAAATGACCTTGCAGCGCGGCAATGGTCAGCCCGCCCGCGCAGGCGCCCATCAGATTGACTTCGCGAGCACCGGTGATCGCCCGGCAGACGTTCATCGCTTCTTCCACGGCCTCGACGTACGTCGACAGCCCCCATTCGCGATGACGTACATCCGGATTGCGCCAACTGATCATGAAGGTCTGCAAACCGTTTTTCAGGGCGAACTGGACGAAGCTGTTGCCGGGGCTCAAGTCGAAAATGTAGTACTTGTTGATCTGTGGCGGCACCACCAGCAGCGGTTTTGAATACTGCTTTTCGCTCATCGGCTTGTACTGGATCAGCTCCAGCAGTTCATTGCGAAACACCACGGAGCCAGCAGTGGTGGCGACCGTTTTGCCGACCTCGAAAGCTTGCTTGGTGACTTGTCTGGGCAAGCCATCGTTGTGCAGGAAGTCGTCAACCAGGTGGCTGATGCCTCGCACCAGGCTGTTGCCGCCGGAGTTAAAGATTTCCTTGATCGCCAGCGGATTGAGCAGGCTGTTGGACGGTGCCATGGCGTCGTTGAGCAAGGCGAACGCGAAGTGGACGCGGGCGCGATCATCCGGGCTCATGTTGCTCTCGTCGATCCAGTTTTTGACCTGCTTCTGCCAGCTCAGGTAGGCCTGCAAACTGCGGCGATAAAAAGGGTTGAGGCTCCACGCCGGGTCGGCAAAGCGATTGTCCTGCGGATTGGTCGGGTGCAGGGTTTCGCCCAACAGCACGCGCCCCAGTTGACCGCCCAGTTTCAAGGCGTGTCGGGCGCTGTGCACCGGGTGGCGCAAGCCATGGGCGGCAACGCTGCGCAGGGTCGACAACAGGTCCCGACCGCGCAGGCCGGTAATCGCACTCTGTGCATTGATGAACGCGGCGGGAGTGGGTAAAAAGTCCCTCGCTGGTTTTTCGCGCATGAATCAACACTCCTTCGTCTTCAGGCCAAATACAGATACACCGAACCAGAACACCATAGACGCTGTTACGGGTTGTTGCGCGGCGCGGCGTCCTGCCGACCTCTTTTTGTTAACAAAAGTCGGGGGCGGTTATCCGCCGAATGGCGCCGGATGCGGATGCATTACGGCACGCTGACGTTCTTCCTCGAGAAACTTCATGATGATCGGTGCCACCGCTTCGGCGCGGGTGATCAGGAACAGATGCCCGTCATCGATGATGTGCAACTGGGCGTTGGGAATCCGCCAGGCCAGCAGACGCATGTTAATCAGTGGGATCAGCGGGTCGTCGTCGCCGGCCAGCACCAGAGTCGGCTGGTGGATCTTGTGCAGCCAGTGAATGCTGGTCCATCCGAGGCCGGCGAACAGCTGCCAGTAGTAACCGAGTTTGCCGGCCGAGCGGACCTTCGCAGCGTGGTTCGCGGCGAGCGTCGGATCGCGCCGGAACGAACCGCCGTAGATCATCGGCGCAATGCGAATCACGTGAGACGGTTGGATATAGCGTCGTGGGCTGGCCATCATCCACAGGACTTTCGGCTTGCCCGGCACCATCACCGTGCCGGCCGCCGTGGCTGCCAGAACGAGTTTCTTGCAGCGCTCGGGATAGTCGTAAGCGAACTGCTGGGCGAGCGCTCCTCCCCAGGAAACGCCGATCACATTGACTCGGCCGTAGTCGAGATAGTCGAGCATTCGCGCTGTGAGTTTCGCCAGGCCCGGAAAGCGATACGGCCGATTCGGCGTCGATGAACCGCCGACGCCAGGGACATCGAAGGCAATGACTTCCAGGTCCGGATCCAGTGCTGCGACGAACGGAAACACCAGCTCAAGGTTGGCGCCGATGCCGTTGAAAATCAGCAAGGGCGTCAAGTGAGGCTTGCCGGGGCGTACCGCCGTGCGGAGGGTCTGGCCATCCAGGTCGACGGTACGAAATATGAATTGTTGCGGCATGCTTCAAGCCCTGTGGGGTGGTATCGCTATCTCTATGTTCTTCCTCGGTCCCTTGTGGGAGCGGGCTTGCTCGCGAAGGCGTCAGGTCAGTCGACATCAATATTGAATGAGTGACTGCTTTCGCGAGCAAGCCCGCTCCCACAGGGGATGAGGTGTGTCGGTTACCGCTCGTGTACGTAGGTGCCCGGTGCAGCTTCGCCCGCCGGATAGGCCTTGTTGCCCAAACTGGCCGGGGACTTCTTCAGCTTGCCCGAACGCTCGGCTTGCCATACCTGCCAGTGCAGCCACCAGGAATCGGTGTGCTTGGTGGAGTTTTCTTGCCACTCCTCAGCCTTGACCGGCATCTCGGTGCTGGTCATGTAGCGCGATTTCGGATTGCCCGGCGGGTTCAGAATGCTCTGGATATGCCCGCTGCTGGACAGCACGAATTCAACCTTGCCACCGAACAGTTGCGCCGACTTGTAGCAGGACTTCCACGGGGTGATGTGGTCGTTGGTGCCGGCCAGGGAAAAAATGTCGGCAGTGACCTGCTTCAGATCGATCGGTGTGCCGCACACTTCCAGTGCATCAGGGCGGATCAACGGGTTGGTTTTGAACAACTCGATCAGGTCTCCGTGGAACGCTGCGGGCAACCTTGTGGTGTCGTTGTTCCAGAACAGGATGTCGAAAACCGGCGGTTCGTTGCCCAGCAGGTAGTTGTTGACCCAGTAGTTCCAGATCAGGTCGTTGGGGCGCATCCAGGCGAAGACTTTCGCCATGTCGCGGCCTTCCAGTACACCGGCCTGATAAGAGTGGCGCTTGGCGGATTCCAGGGTCTGCTCATCGACGAACAGTGCCACGTCGCTGTCCAGGGTGGTGTCCAGCACGCTGACCAGTAGCGTCAGGGCGTTGACCTTGTTCTCGCCGATCGCGGCGTAGTGGCCCAGCAGGGCGGTGCAGGTAATGCCGCCGGAGCAGGCGCCGAGCATGTTCACGTCTTTGCTGCCGGTGATCGCGCTGACCACATCGACCGCTTCCTTGAGCGCTTCGATGTAGGTCGACAGGCCCCACTCGCGCTGCTCCTTGGTCGGGTTGCGCCAGCTGACAATGAACGTCTGCACATTGTTGCGCAGGCAGAAGCGCGCCAGGCTCTTGTCCGGGCTCAGGTCGAAAACATAGAACTTGTTGATCTGTGGTGGCACCACCAACAGTGGACGCTCATACACCTGCTCGGTGGTTGGCCGATAGTGGATCAACTCCAGCACGTCATTGCGAAACACCACCGCGCCTTCGGTGACGCCCAGGCTCTTGCCGACCTCGAACGCGCCCATGTTGACCTGGCTTGGCATACCGCCGTTGTGCACCAGGTCCTTGGCCAAATGGGACAGGCCATCGAGCAGGCTTTTGCCGCCGGTTTCGAAGAAGCGTTTGACCGCCGCCGGGTTGGCCGCACTGTTGGTCGGGGCCATGGCTTCGGTCATGAGGTTGATCACGAAATGCCCGCGTGCGACGTCCTTGGGCGAGAGGTTGCTGTCGTCGATCCAGTCGTGGAGCTCCTTGCGCCACGCCAGGTAAGTCTGCAAATAACGTTTATAGAGCGGGTTCTGGCTCCAGGCAGGATCAGCGAAGCGACGGTCATCGCTTGTCGGTAGAAGCTCGGATTTGCCGAACAACACATTCTTCAGTTCAAGACCGAAATGGGCGACATGCCTGGCGCTGTGGATCGGTTGTCGGATGGCCTGCCTTAGCACCATTCGAGCAGAAGCCAGTAAATCCTTTCCACGCAGCCCAACGACAGGATTCAGCCCCAAGGTGTTTTCCGAGGCTTGATACTTCAAGTCATCGTTATTCTTGTTACTCATCTACGACGCTCCATTGTCCTGAGGCGAGTACCTGGTCCCAGCTGTGCATTCACACGGCAAATGCCAGGTACTACTGCTAGGGTGACCGATAATTCTGCATCGCTGCTTTTTATCGCAGAGAGCACTGCAGGGAACTTGCCAGTTCCATTGGTTACCCGAGTTTAATTTTTTTCGCAAGCAGGCCAATCGTCGACCCGGAAGCCGAGCATTCAAACAGATGGAATTAGAAAATGCCCTCTAAAGAGCGAAAGGCCCGAGCTAGAGCATCAGCTTGACAATGGATTGGTTCGGGTCGCGGGTTTTTCCGGCGGCTTTGAGTTCGGCAAGATAATCGTTCCAGAGATCCTCTTGGCGCACTCCCAGCTGGTACAGATATTCCCAGGTGAACAGGCCGCTGTCGTGGCCGTCGTCGAAGGTCAATTTCAGTGCGTACTGACCGGCCGGTTCGACCTTGGTCAGTCCTACGCCGATCTTGCCAAATTGCAGGATAGGTTTGCCGTGGCCCTGGACTTCGGCGGAAGGAGAGTGCACGCGCAGGAACTCGGCAGGCAGGTGATATTCCTCGCCGGACGCGTATTTCAGCGACAGGGTTTTCGAGGCTTTGTGGAGTTTGATATCGGTGGGGAGTGGGGTCATGGCCGGCAATCCATTTGTGTGGGCGACCTCGGTTTAAATGTGGGAGCGGGCTTGCTTGCGAAGGGGTCATAAAATTCAACATCAATGTCGAATGTCAGACCGCTTTCGCGAGCAAGCCCGCTCCCACAGGTTCCGCGTTCGCCTGTAAGTATGGCTTACAGGATATAACGGGACAGGTCTTCGTTCTGCGCCAATTCGCCCAAGTGGCTGTTGACGTAATCGGCGTCGATCACGATCGCTTTGTCATCGTGGGCACTGGCCAGATCACCGGCGCTGAACGACACCTCTTCAAGCAGACGCTCAAGCAGCGTGTGCAGGCGACGGGCGCCGATATTCTCGGTCTTCTCGTTGACCTGCCAGGCGATCTCGGCAATACGCTTGATACCGTCCGGCTGGAACTCGATCACCAGGCCTTCGGTTTTCAGCAGTGCGCAATACTGCTCGGTGAGTGACGCATGCGGCTCGCTGAGAATGCGCTCGAAATCTTCAGGCGTCAGCGCCTTGAGTTCGACACGAATGGGCAGGCGACCTTGCAGCTCAGGTACCAGATCGCTCGGCTTGCTCAGGTGAAACGCACCGGACGCGATGAACAGGATGTGGTCGGTCTTGACCATGCCCAGTTTGGTGTTGACGGTGCAGCCTTCGATCAGCGGCAGCAGGTCGCGCTGTACGCCTTCACGGGACACGTCGACGCCACCGGTGTTGCCGCGCTTGGCGACCTTGTCGATTTCGTCGATGAACACGATACCGTGCTGCTCGACGGCTTCCAGCGCCTTGGCCTTCAACTCTTCTTCGTTGACCAGGCGTCCGGCTTCTTCGTCACGCACCAGTTTCAGCGCTTCCTTGACCTTGATCTTGCGGCTTTTCTTTTTGCCCTTGCCCATGTTGGCGAACAGGCTCTGCAGCTGGTTGGTCATCTCCTCCATGCCCGGTGGCGCGGAGATATCGACGCCGGCCATCTCGGCGACTTCGATTTCGATTTCCTTGTCATCCAACTGACCTTCGCGCAGGCGCTTGCGGAACAGCTGGCGGGTGTTGGAGTCGGCCGACGGTGCGGCGTCGTCGTTGCTGAAGCCCATGCGTGCCGGTGGCAGCAGGGCGTCGAGGATGCGTTCTTCGGCGGCGTCTTCGGCGCGGTGGCGAACCTTGGTCATTTCCTGTTCGCGCAACAGTTTGATCGCCGCGTCAGCCAGGTCACGAATGATCGATTCAACGTCGCGGCCGACATAACCGACTTCGGTGAACTTGGTCGCTTCAACCTTGATGAATGGCGCGTTGGCCAGTTTGGCCAGACGGCGCGCAATCTCGGTTTTACCGACACCGGTCGGGCCGATCATCAGAATGTTCTTTGGCGTTACTTCAACGCGCAGCTCTTCGGGCAGTTGCATCCGGCGCCAGCGGTTACGCAGCGCGATGGCGACGGCGCGCTTGGCATCGTCCTGGCCGATGATGTGGCGATTGAGTTCGTGGACGATTTCACGGGGAGTCATGGACATAATAATTGGCGGTCCTCAGGTAAAAGTGAGCCGTGGCGTGGTGGCCAAAACAGGCTTACTCAGCGAGGTCCTGCTCCTCAATGGTGAAGGTGTGGTTGGTAAATACACAAATGTCGCCGGCGATGCCGAGGGCGGTTTCGACGATTTCGCGGGCCGACAGATCGGTTTTCTTCAGCAGCGCGCTGGCGGCGGCCTGGGCGTAACCGCCGCCGGAGCCCATGGCGATCAGACCTTCTTCGGGTTCGACCACGTCGCCGTTGCCGGTGATGATCAGAGAGGCATCTTTGTTCGCGACCGCGAGCATGGCTTCGAGGCGGCTGAGGGAGCGGTCAGTGCGCCATTCTTTGGCGAGTTCGACAGCGGCGCGAACCAGGTGGCCTTGATGTTTCTCAAGCTGGCCTTCGAAACGCTCAAAGAGGGTGAAGGCGTCAGCGGTGGCTCCGGCAAAACCGGCGATTACCTGGCCGTGGTACAGACGACGAACTTTCTTCGCGTTGCCTTTCATCACGGTATTGCCGAGAGAAACCTGGCCGTCGCCGCCCATGACGACTTTGCCGTGGCGGCGAACTGAAACGATGGTGGTCAAGGGAGAGTCTCCACGCAGCGGGGCGAAAATGCCTTATGCCAACTCATATGGGGGTGGTGGAGCGTTTTTCAACTGCGGGCCGGGAGAGGGGACGAGTGGTGGAGTACACGACGATGTGTTGTTGCGAGTGCTGACGCCATTCGCGAGCAGGCTCGCTCCCACAGGGTTGTGCCTAGTCTGTGGGAGCGAGCCTGCTCGCGAAGAACGGTAACGCGGTGCTACTGACGGAATCAGCGGCTTTGGCGTTGTTGTAACAACAGGTTGCTAAAACCGCTGCCGGCCAGTTGTTTCTGGGCAGTCGTCAGCTGTTCGCGGTTGCTGAACGGTCCGACCAATACCCGATACCAGGTCTCGTCCTTCACGGTGCCGGACTCAACCGCCACTGCTTGGCCGAGCAAAATGATCTGTGCTCGAACCTTGTCCGCGTCAGCCTCCTTGCGGAACGAACCGGCCTGCAGGAAGAACTTGGTCACTGGCGCCGCTTTGGACACTGGTGGCGCTGGCGGCGGAGTGATCCCGGCCAGTGCGGCCTGAGCCCGCGCGGTGTCGATCTTCGCCGCTTGCTCTGGCGTCACCGGCGTCGTCGGAATGGCCGGCACTTGCGGCGTCGGCAGGGTTTTCTCCGGCACGGCATCCGGCGGCACGATGACTTCCGATTCCGGTAGCAACGTGTAGAAGTCGTACTTCGGCTTCACCGGTTGCGTCGGGCTCGGCGGGGTCTTGTTGGCCTCGGCGATTTTGGCCTTCTGCTGCTCGATCCTCTCGCGTTTGACGCTCTCGCTGCCCTTGCCCGGTTCCAGCTTCATCAGGAACACAAGAAACGCGCCGACCGTCAGGCCGATGGCCATCCACAGCCAACCCGGGATCGGTTGTTTTGCAGGAGCTTGGTAACGGCTGGCGCCACGCTTGGGTGCAGGTTTTTTCTTGGCAGCCAACTTACATACGCTCCAGAGTTTCCAGACCCAAGAGTTCCAGGCCTTGCTTGAGAGTGCGCCCGGTCAGCGCGGCGAGGCGCAGACGGCTCTGCATTTGCGCCGGGGTTTCAGCGCTGAGGATCGGGCAGTTCTCGTAGAAACTGGAGAACAGCCCGGCGACATCGTACAGGTAGGTGCAGAGGATGTGCGGCGTGCCTTTATCGGACACGTTGTTCAGCACTTCGCCGAATTGCGCGAGCTTCGCCGCCAATTCGTGTTCGTGCGCCGCTTCGAGGACGATCTGGCCTTCGACTTCAGTGAAGTCCTTGCCGAGTTTGCGGAACACACCGGCCACGCGGGTGTAGGCGTACAGCAGGTACGGTGCGGTGTTGCCTTCGAAGTTCAGCATCAGGTCGAAGTTGAAGCTGTAGTCGCTGGTGCGATGCTTGGACAGGTCGGCGTATTTCACCGCGCCAATGCCCACGACCTTGGCGATGTTGCGCAGCTCGTCATCGGCCAGCTCCGGGTTCTTGTCCTTCACCAGGGCGTAGGCGCGTTCCTGGGCTTCGGTCAGCAAGTCGATCAGCTTCACGGTGCCGCCATCACGGGTCTTGAACGGACGGCCATCTTTACCGTTCATGGTGCCGAAGCCCATGTGTTCCATTTCCATCGGGTGCGTCACAAAACCGGCCAGGCGCGCGACCTGGAACACTTGTTGGAAGTGCAGGGCCTGACGCTGGTCGACGAAGTACAGCGCGCGATCAGCCTTCAACTGGCCACTGCGGTAACGCACGGCAGCCAGGTCGGTGGTGGCGTAGAGGTAGCCGCCGTCAGCCTTGACGATGATCACTGGCAGCGGGTCGCCGTCGGCATTCTTGAATTCGTCGAGGAACACGCACTGGGCGCCGTTGCTCTCGACCAGCAGGCCGGCGGCCTTGAGGTCGTTGACCACGTTGATCAGGTCGTCGTTGTAGGCGCTTTCGCCCATCACGTCGGCCATGGTCAGTTTGACGTTCAGCAGTTCGTAGATTTTCTGGCAGTGGGACAGGGAGATGTCTTTGAACTTGGTCCACAGCGCCAGGCAGTCCGGGTCACCGGCTTGCAGCTTGACCACCAAGCCACGGGCGCGGTCAGCGAACTCTTCCGATTCGTCGAAGCGTTGCTTGGCGGCGCGGTAGAAGTGTTCCAGGTCCGACAGCTCATCGCTGGTGATCGGGTTTTCCTGCAGATACGCCATCAACATGCCGAACTGGGTGCCCCAGTCGCCGACGTGGTTCTGGCGGATCACTTCGTCGCCGAGGAACTCCAGCACCCGCGCCACGCCGTCGCCGATGATGGTCGAACGCAAGTGGCCGACGTGCATCTCTTTGGCCAGGTTCGGTGCGGACAGGTCGACGACAGTGCGCTGCACTGTGCCGGCCTTGCGCACGCCGATGTGCGCGTCGGCCAGGGCGGCGTCCAGTCGAGAGGCCAGGGCTTGGGTGTTCTGGAAGAAATTCAGGAAGCCGGGACCGGCGATTTCGGTCTTGGTGACGTTTTCGTCAGCCGGCAGCGCGGCGATGATTTTCTCTGCCAGATCACGCGGCTTCATGCCGGCCGGTTTGGCCAGCATCATCGCGATGTTGCTGGCGAAGTCGCCGTGAGTCTTGTCACGGGAGTTTTCCACCTGGATCGCCGGCGACAGGCCTTCAGGCAACACACCTTCGTTGACGAGTTGGGTGATGGCTTGTTGGATCAGCTGGCGAATGGTGTCTTTCATGGTGTTCTCTTTCGACCGCAAGCGCGGCGGCGCTTCGGTGCGCTGGTGGAAAAACTGGGCATTATCCGTTGCGAAGACGGGCTTGCCAACTATAGCGGGCAGGTTATGGATATGTGGTGACAAAAGCGGTAGAGATCGCAGCCTTCGGCAGCTCCTACGCCGAGCGCGTTCCCCTGTAGGAGCTGCCGAAGGCTGCGATCTTTTGATCTCTAATACAAATCGACAGGATCGACATCCAGCGACCACCGCACCGCCCGCCCGCTCGGCATCTGCTCCAGCACCAACAGCCAACTGCTCAACAACCGATGCAGCGGCGCCCGAGCCGTCGCTTGCAGCAACAACTGCGCACGATAACGCCCGGCCCGGCGTTCCATCGGTGCCGGCACCGGCCCGAGCAGCTCGATGCCGGTCAGATTCTGTTCGGCCAGCAAGCGCTCGGCCTCGCTGCACGCCTCATCAAGAAAGCCTTCGGCCTGCCCCGGTTTGTGCGCTTCAGCCCGCAGCAGCGCCAGGTGCGCAAACGGCGGCAGGCCTGCCGAGCGACGTTCGCTCAGCGCCTGTTCGGCAAAGGCGAAATAGCCCTGTTCAGTCAGTTGCACCAGCAGCGGATGGTCGGCCAGGTGTGTCTGGATGATCACTTTGCCCGGCTCTTCAGCCCGGCCCGCGCGCCCGGCAACCTGGACGATCAGCTGCGCCATGCGCTCGCTGGCGCGAAAGTCGCCGGAAAACAGCCCGCCATCGGCATCGAGAATCGACACCAGCGTCACCCGTGGGAAGTGATGCCCTTTGGCAAGCATCTGCGTGCCGACCAGAATGCACGGCTGGCCCTTCTGGATGGTCGCGAACAGCTGATTCATCGCGTCCTTGCGCGAGGTGCTGTCGCGGTCGACCCGCAGCACTGGAACGTCCGGAAACAATATCCCCAATCGCTCTTCGGCACGCTCGGTGCCGGCGCCCACTGGCCGCAAATCGACCTTGCCGCATTTCGGGCAATGCCGGGGTACGCGTTCGACGTAGCCACAATGGTGGCAGCGCAATTCGCCGGAGCGCTGGTGCACGGTCATGCGCGCATCGCAGCGCTGGCACTCGGACATCCAGCCGCAGTCGTGACACAGCAAAGTCGGCGCAAAGCCGCGACGGTTGAGGAACACCAATACTTGTTGGCCAGCGGCCAGCGTCTGACCGATGGCTTGTTGCATCGGCCCGGAAATGCCGCTGTCCAGCGGACGGCTTTTTACGTCCAGGCGTAGAAAGCGCGGCTGTTTGGCGCCACCAGCACGCTCGTTTAATCGCAGGAGGCCATAACGACCGGTGTAGGCGTTGTGCAGGCTTTCCAGCGAAGGCGTGGCGGAACCAAGGACAATCGGGATGTTTTCCTGCCGGGCGCGGACCAATGCCAGGTCGCGGGCGTGATAGCGCAGGCCTTCCTGCTGTTTATAGGAACCGTCGTGCTCTTCATCGATGATGATCAGGCCGGGGTTCTTCATCGGCGTGAACAGCGCCGAACGGGTACCGATAATAATGTCGGCGTCACCGTCCCGGGCGGCGAGCCAGGCTTCGAGGCGTTCGCGATCGTTGACCGCCGAGTGGATCAGCGCGATGCGTGCATTGAAGCGCTGCTCGAAACGCGCCAGGGTCTGCGGACCGAGGTTGATCTCCGGAATCAGCACCAGTGCTTGTTTGCCGGCCTCAAGGGTTTCGCGGATCAACTGCAGATAGACTTCGGTCTTGCCGCTGCCGGTGACACCAGCCAGCAGGAACGCGTGATAACTGTCGAACCCGGCACGAATGGCTTCATAAGCGGCGCGTTGCTCGGGGTTGAGTGGCAGTTCCGGCTGCGCCAGCCAGTGTTCGTGGCGGGCGCCGGGGGCGTGCTTGCGGATTTCGACTTGCACCAAGTCCTTGGCCAGCAGCAGGTCCAGGCTGTCCTTGCTCAGCATCAGTTTGCTCAACAACTGATGGGCAACACCGTGGGGGTGCTGGGCCAGGGTCGCCAGGGCCTCACGTTGACGCGGGGCGCGAGCGATGCGCGGGTCATCAAGGCTGGCGCCCGGCGCGGCGGACCAGAAGCGTTCCTGCCGTGCTTCTGCCAGTTCGCCCTGACGCAGCAGCACCGGCAACGCCCAGCTCAAGGTGTCGCCGAGACTGTGCTGATAATACTGGGATGTCCACAGGCACAGTTTGAACAGCGCCGGCGGCAGCGGCGGTGTGTCATCGAGCAGTGCCAGAGCCGGTTTGAGCTTTTCGACCGGCACTTCGCTGGTGTCGGTGACCTCGACCAGAATGCCGATCATCTCCCGCCGGCCGAACGGCACCCGCAGGCGCATGCCCGGTTGCAACTGGGCGCGCAGGACCCCGGCCGGGGCACGGTAATCGAACAGGCGGCGCAGGGGCGAAGGCAGGGCGAGGCGCAATATGGCGTCGGGCACGCGGTTGTTTTCTCGATGATGAAGCGGTGAAGAAGGCCGGGAGCCTAGCAGACGGTCGGTAGAAGCGACAGCTTGCGTGATTGGCATTGTCTGGTAGAATCCGCGGCCTAATTACGTGCGGTATTCAACAATAGTGTTGAGTGGCGGCACGCTAGCCTGAGGAATACACCATGAAAGCCGATATCCATCCAGCGTACGAAACCATCGCAGTAACTTGCAGCTGCGGCAACAAGTTCGAAACTCGTTCGAACCTGTGCAAGCCACTGGGTACTGACGTATGCAACGAGTGCCACCCGTTCTACACCGGTAAGCAGAAGACTCTGGATACTGGCGGCCGTGTACAGCGCTTCGCAGACCGTTTCGGTGCTTTTGGCAAAGCCAAAGCTCCTGCTGCTGCAGAGTAAGGTTGCAAAGCCCGATGGGCTTTACCTTGCTGATAAAAAAGGCGTCCCTTGCGGGCGCCTTTTTTGTGTCCGCGATTTGGCTGTCTGGTGCCCAGGCTTTCTGTCCGGCGCCGAGCGGGCTGACACTCGTCGCGGTGCAGCGGGTGGTGGATGGTGACACGCTGCGCCTGAGCGATGGCCGCAGCGTGCGCATGATCGGTTTGAATACACCGGAGCTGGGCAAGAAAGGCCGCTCCGACGAGCCGTTTGCGGTGACGGCGCGCCAACGCTTGGAAGCGCTGGTGGCCGCCAGCGACGGGCGGGTCGGTTTGCTGCCCGGCAAAGAGAGCAAAGATCATTACGGTCGCACGCTGGCCCATGTCTACAGCGCTGATGGCGCCAACCTCGAAGCGCAGATGCTCGCTGAAGGGCTCGGTTTTCAGGTGGCGGTCGCGCCGAATGTCGATCTGGTCGACTGCCAGCAAGCGGCGGAACACAGTGCCCGTCAGGCCGGACTC
The DNA here is from genome assembly GCF_054898105.1 of Pseudomonas sp. MDT1-17. NCBI lineage: Bacteria > Pseudomonadati > Pseudomonadota > Gammaproteobacteria > Pseudomonadales > Pseudomonadaceae > Pseudomonas > Pseudomonas sp. MDT1-17. The sequence continues at coordinate 748,588 of NZ_JBUBVM010000001.1, forward strand.
GGGTTGTGGCGCCAATCCCCTGTACTGAAAGCGGAGCAGATCAGCACGTCTGGTTTCGCTGTGCTCAGCGGTCGTGTGAGCAAGGTTCAGCGCAATCGCGGTGGGGTTTGGATCGAATTGCAGGATTCGGTTGTATTGCGCGTTGCCCCCAATCTGTTGGGGCAGTTTGATGTTGCGACGCTTGAGCGGCTGAAGGGCAGACAGATTGAGGCACGTGGCTGGGTGCTGGACCGTTCGCGGCGCGGTGGGCTTAAAGAAGGGCAGGCGCGTTGGCTTCTGCCGTTGACCGACCCGGCGATGCTGCAAGCGGCGCCATGAGAAAAAATTGTAGACATCTTTTCCGTCGATTGTGAACAGTCTATCCCTTGTGTTCCGCGGCTCTTGGTCCAAAGTCGTAGGGCCGGGCGCTTGACAGGGGTGACTGGTCAGTCTTGTAGGGACTTTACGACACGCGTATCCTCGGCGGTCCGTCTGTCCAACAGTAAAAAGCGGAATGCCCACATGTCTGATTTGAAAACTGCCGCTCTCGAATATCACGCCCATCCTCGTCCAGGGAAGCTGAGTGTCGAGCTCACCAAGGCCACCGCTACCGCCCGCGACCTGTCGCTGGCCTACAGCCCCGGCGTAGCCGAACCAGTACGCGAAATCGCCCGCGATCCTGAACTGGCCTACAAATACACCGGCAAGGGCAACCTGGTTGCAGTCATTTCCGATGGCACCGCAATTCTCGGCCTGGGCAACCTCGGCCCATTGGCTTCCAAGCCAGTAATGGAAGGTAAAGGCGTGCTGTTCAAGCGCTTCGCCGGCATTGACGTATTCGACATCGAAGTCGATTCCGAAAGCCCGCAAGCCTTCATCGACACCGTCAAGCGCATCTCCATCACCTTCGGTGGCATCAACCTGGAAGACATCAAGGCACCTGAGTGCTTTGAGATCGAACGCGCCCTGATCGAGCAGTGCGACATCCCGGTATTCCACGATGACCAGCACGGCACCGCGATCGTTACGGCGGCCGGCATGATCAACGCCCTGGAAATCGCTGGCAAAACCCTCGCTGACGCCAAGATTGTCTGCCTGGGCGCCGGTGCGGCCGCCATCTCCTGCATGAAATTGCTGGTGAGCATGGGCGCCAACATCGAAAACATCTACATGGTTGACCGTACTGGCGTGATCCACTCCGGCCGTGACGACCTGAACCAGTACAAGGCTGTTTTCGCTCACGCGACCGACAAGCGCACCCTGGCTGACGCCCTGACCGGTGCTGACGTGTTCGTTGGCCTGTCCGGCCCGAACCTGCTGAGCGCTGAAGGCCTGAAATCCATGGCAGCCAACCCGATCGTGTTCGCGTGCTCCAACCCTGATCCGGAAATTTCCCCGGAACTGGCTCACGCCACCCGTGACGACGTGATCATGGCCACTGGCCGTTCGGACTACCCGAACCAGGTCAACAACGTGCTGGGCTTCCCGTTCATCTTCCGCGGTGCCCTGGACGTTCGCGCCAAGCGCATCAACGAAGAAATGAAAGTGGCTGCCGCCAACGCCCTGCGTGAACTGGCCAAGCTGCCGGTTCCTCAGGAAGTGTGCGACGCCTACGGCGGCATCAAACTGGAATTCGGTCGTGAGTACATCATTCCGAAGCCAATGGATGCCCGTCTGATCACCCTGATCTCCGATGCTGTGGCCAAGGCCGCGATCGAGACCGGCGTAGCGACCCTGCCGTATCCGAAGAACTACCCGCTGAAAAGCGTGGATGACGTGTTCAACGGCTAAGTCGTTGTAGCGCTTCAATCAAAGGCCCCGATTCGTATGAGTCGGGGCCTTTTTGTATCTGTGGCTTTTGCATCGACTATAAGGGCCCCTTCGCGGGCAAGCCCGCTCCCACAGTGGTTCGTCGGTGTGCATACGATCTGATGCACAACAGAACCCCTGTGGGAGCGGGCTTGCCCGCGAAGAGGCCGGGTCAGTCAGCGCAAAATGTGAGGCAATAAAAAGCCCCGCTCTTCTTTCGAAGGCGGGGCTTTTTAGAGGGTGCTGCGATCAGAACAAATCGATCGGCGCCGCTTCATCCGCTGGCAGCGGGCTGCCCGGCGCATTGCCGTTACCCAGCTCATTCGCCGACGGTGGCGTGTCTTCGGCCTTGAACAGCTCGAAGTAGGCGCCTGGCGTGCCTGGGGTGGCTGCACGGCCGCTGATCGGGTCGACTCGCAGGCTGAGGATGCCTTCCGGCTCTTGCTGCGTATGGGGCGGCATGTCTTTGAGTGCGGCGCCCATGTAACTCATCCAGATCGGCAGGGCGACGGTGCCGCCGAACTCCTTGCGACCCAGGCTTTCAGGCTGGTCGAAACCGGTCCAGACGGTCGTTACATAATCGGCGTTGTAGCCCGAGAACCAGGCGTCCTTGGATTCGTTGGTGGTACCGGTCTTGCCCGCGATGTCGCTGCGGCCCAAGGCGAGGGCGCGGCGACCGGTGCCGCGTTTGATCACGTCCTCGAGCATGCTGTTGAGGATGTACGTGGTGCGGGCATCGACGATGCGCTCGGCCACGGCCGGCGTTTGCGGCGCTGGCTGGGCAGTCAGGGTTTCGCCCGGGGTTGCGCTGACAGTGAAGGCGTTGGCCGCGACAGGGGCGACGATGCCGTCGGTGGCTACAGCGCTTTTTGGCACGCTCGGCGGGTTGGCGGCGAACAGCGTGTCGCCATTGCGGCTTTCGATCTTGTCGATGATGTAGGGGCTGATCTTGTAGCCGCCATTGGCGAAGGTGCTCCAGCCAGTGGCGATTTCCATTGGCGTCAGTGTTGCGGTGCCCAGGGCCAGGGATAAGTTGCGTGGCAAGTCCTGCTTGTTGAAGCCGAACTTGCTGATGTAATCAATGGTGCGGTCGACGCCCAGCGCCTGCAGCAAGCGGATCGACACCAGGTTGCGCGACTTGTAGAGAGCTTCACGCATACGGATCGGGCCGAGGAAGGTGTTGGTGTCGTTCTTCGGACGCCAGACCTTGTCCAGGTACTCGTCGACGAACACGATCGGTGCGTCGTTTACCAGGCTGGCGGCGGTGTAGCCGTTATCCAGCGCGGCACTGTAGACGAACGGCTTGAAGCTCGAACCCGGCTGGCGCTTGGCCTGCATGGCGCGGTTGTAGTTGCTCTGTTCAAAGGCGAAACCGCCGACCAGGGAGCGAATCGCACCGTTCTGCGGGTCGAGGGAAACGAGTGCGCCCTGAGCTTGCGGAATCTGGCTGAACTTAAGCGAATTGTCTGGCTGACGCTGTACCCGAATCAGGTCGCCGACCTGGGCGACGTCCGACGGCTGCTTCGGATTGGCGCCCATGCTGTTGGTGTTCAGGAACGGACGCGCCCATTTCATGCTGTCCCAACCGACGTGTTCTTCACCGGTACGGGTCATCACCTGTAGGCCGGTCTTGTCGACCTGGGTGACGATGGCAGGCTCAAGGCTGCTGATGGTGCGCTGCTTGGTCAGCTCGGTTGTCCAGGCCTCGCGAGTCTTGCCCGGCAGGCGCGACTCCGGGCCGCGATAACCATGACGCTGGTCGTAGGTCATCAAACCTTCGTGGACCGCGGTGTTGGCCATTTCCTGCAGGTTGCTCGGCACCGTGGTGGTGACGCGGAAACCCTCGGTATACGCGTCGCTGCCATAACGACCGACCATTTCGGCGCGGGCCATTTCAGCGATGTACGGTGCATTCACTTCCGGGGTTGGCACGTGATAACTGGCATTCAGCGGCTCGTTGATCGCTGTGGTGTAATCGGCTTCGGTGATCTTGCCGAGCTTGTACATACGCCCAAGGATCCAGTCGCGACGTTCCTTGCTGCGGGCCGGGTTGGCCAGCGGGTTAAAACGCGAAGGGGCTTTTGGCAGGCCGGCGATCATCGCCATCTGCGCCAGGCTGACGTCACGAATCGATTCGCCGTAATAAACCTGTGCGGCGGCTTCGATGCCGTAGGCGCGGTTGCCCAGATAGATCTTGTTGACGTAGAGCTCGAGGATCTCGTCCTTGGTCAGCTGCCGTTCAATCTGCAGGGCCAGGAGAATTTCGGTGGTTTTGCGCGAGAAGCTGCGTTCGCTGGTCAGGAAGAAGTTCTTCGCCACCTGCATGGTGATGGTGCTGCCGCCGGACTGGATGTGTCCGCTTTTTACCAACTGGGTGGCCGCGCGCATCAGGCTGCCAGGGTCGACCCCATAGTGGTTGGCGAAATTGTCGTCTTCAGCACTTAGTAACGCATTAATGAAATTGGGGGGAATGTCGGCGAAACGGATCGGTGTGCGGCGCATTTCGCCAAATTCTGCGATCAACTTGTTGTCGCTGCTGTAGACCCGCAAAGGAATCTGCAACTGGATGCTTCTCAGCGCCTCCACGGACGGTAAGCCCGGACTAAGGTAGAGAAAGGCGCCGCTAAGGCCAAGGAGCAGTCCGCAGAAAACGGCGACGATGGACCATCCGAAGAATTTCAGCAGACGAATCAAGGCTTTTGGACATCCAGGGCAAAGAATGAATGAGGCATCAGGGTTCGGATAACAGGGAACCACCCGCGCTTGAAGTAAAAACCGGAAAAAAACGCTGGGCATTATAAGCATTTTCCGGCGAGGGCGTCATTTGCGCTGCTGTCAAGACGGGTGGTTTGAACGCAATTGATATTTCAGAGTCCGTAAGACACGGATAGTCATAGGGAATTGGTAGTGCTAGGACTCTTCAATAAAAAAGCCAATACGCTTCTGGGGATCGACATCAGCTCCACGTCGGTAAAGCTTCTGGAGCTAAGCCGCCAGGGCGACCGCTATCGGGTCGAAGCCTATGCGGTGGAGCCTTTGCCCGCCAATGCGGTGGTCGAGAAAAATATCGCCGAACTCGAAGGCGTGGGGCAGGCACTCGCGCGCGTGTTGCTCAAGGCCAAAACCAGTCTGAAGAACGTCGCCGTGGCCGTGGCCGGTTCGGCGGTGATCACCAAGACCCTCGAGATGGATGCCGGTCTTTCCGACGACGAGATGGAAAACCAGCTGAAGATCGAGGCCGATCAGTACATCCCTTATCCTTTGGACGAAGTGGCCATCGACTTTGAGGTCCAGGGTGTTTCCGCACGCAACCCTGGGCGAGTCAATGTGCTGCTGGCGGCCTGTCGCAAGGAAAACGTCGAGGTCCGGGAAGCGGCCCTGGCTCTGGCGGGCCTGACGGCGCGCGTGGTCGACGTCGAGGCCTATGCGCTTGAGCGTTCCTTCGGATTAATGGCGGGGCAATTGGCTGCTTCTCAGGAGCGTCTGACGGTAGCGGTGGTCGACATCGGTGCGACCATGACCACCCTGAGCGTGCTGCATAAGGGGCGAATCATTTACACCCGCGAACAATTATTCGGCGGTCGTCAACTGACGGAGGAAATCCAGCGCCGTTACGGGCTGACGCTTGAGCAGGCCGGGTTGGCGAAGAAACAGGGCGGTTTGCCTGACGATTACGTCAGCGAGGTGTTGCAGCCGTTTCGCGATGCGCTGGTACAGCAGGTGTCGCGTTCATTGCAGTTTTTCTTCGCCTCCGGTCAGTACAACGCGGTTGATCACATCCTGCTGGCCGGTGGCACCGCGTCGGTCTCGGGGCTGGATCGGTTGATCGAGCAGCGATTGGGCACGCCGACGCAAGTGGCCAACCCATTCTCCAACATGGCCCTGAGCAGCAAGGTCAACGCCGGTGCCTTGGCCAGCGATGCGCCGGCACTGATGATCGCCTGCGGGTTGGCCCTCAGGAGTTTCGACTGATGGCGCGGATCAATCTTTTACCCTGGCGTGAAGAGCAGCGTGAAGCGCGCCGCAAACGCTTTTTGTTGGCGTTGGTCGGTGTGGTGGTGGGGGCTGTGGGTGCGGTGCTGATCGCGAACCAGGCCATTAATGGCGCCATCGATCGGCAAGTTGCTCGTAATGACTACATCGGAAAACAGATTGCCGTGGTTGACGAGCGGATCAAACAAATCAGCGAGTTGAAGGCTCGTCGCCAGCAACTGGTCGAGCGCATGCGCATCATCCAGGACTTGCAAGGCAATCGTCCGATCAGCGGGCGCATCTTCGATCAGTTAGCGCGTACCTTGCCGGACGGAGTGTATTTCACCGAGGTGAAAATGGCCGGCAAAACCCTGTCCATTACCGGCGCGGCAGACTCCAACAATCGTGTTTCGGACCTGATGCGTAATCTGGATGCGTCGGACTGGTTCAATGCGCCGACCCTGACGGAAGTCAAAGCGACCACCGCCGGTCAGCTGGACCAGGCCAACGTTTTTCAGTTAACCGTTCGTCAGACTCAGCCTGCCGCTGCGGAGGGCGGCCAATGACTCCGTCTGAATGGTTTGAGGGTCTGCGCAAGATCGACATCAACGACCTGGACACCAATAACATGGGTTCCTGGCCGCCAGCCATCAAGGCACTGGCGGGTATTCTGCTGATGATCCTGGTGTTTTCACTGGGCTACAGTTTTTCCATCAGTGACCTTCAGAGCCACCTCGATCTCAAGCGCGAGGAAGAGTCGACCCTTAAGGAGCAATTCGCCACCAAAGCCCACATGGCAGCGAATCTGGAGCTTTATACGCAGCAGATGAAGGAAATGGAGAACTCATTTGGCGTGCTGTTGCGGCAGTTGCCCAGTGACACCGAAGTGCCTGGCCTGCTGGAGGACATCACTCGCACCGGCCTGGGCAGTGGCCTGGAGTTCGAAGAGATCAAACTGCTGCCAGAGGTCACGCAGCCGTTCTACATCGAGTTGCCGATCCAGATCACTGTCACCGGTGCCTATCACGACCTGGCCACCTTCGTCAGTGGCGTGGCCGGGCTGCCACGGATTGTCACCTTGCATGACTTCGACCTTGCGCCAGCCAACCCGGAAGGTGGCCCGAAGTTGCGCATGAGCATCCTTGCCAAGACCTACCGCTACAACGACAAGGGGCTGCAAAAATGAGCCCGATTCGTTGCTTTTGGGTAGTTGTGTTGGTCGCTGGCCTGGCCGGTTGTGGCAGCGACAATGACGTCAGCGACATGGACGCCTACATGAACGAAATGCGTTTGCGTGCGCCTGGCAAGATTGAACCAACGCCGACATTTCGGTCTTACCCAACATTCACCTACAACGCCGCCAACCTGCGAAGCCCGTTTTCCCGACAGGTCAGGGTTGATCTGGCCGGCCAGAAGCACGGCTCACGCAATGTCAAACCTGACCCTGATCGGGTCAAGCAGTACCTCGAAGGTTTCAACATCGAGCAGTTTGAAATGGTCGGAACGATCGCCAATGCGACCGGCTCCTTTGCGCTGGTGCGCGGGGCGGGTGGGGTGCATCGGTTGAAAGTCGGCGATTACCTGGGGCGTAACGATGGGCGGATCGTCGCCATCAGTGGCTCGCAGGTCGATGTGGTCGAAATTGTTCCCGACGGCCAAGGTGCCTGGCTGGAGCGGCCGCGGACCATCCCTTTGAAAGAGCACTCATAGTGGAACTCGAATAATGAACAGGATTTTCTCAACCTTCGGTATTTCGCTATGGATAGCGTTGCTGTCGCCGATGGTACAAGCGGCCAATCTCAAAGCGCTGGATGTTGCGGCGCTGCCGGGGGACCGCATCGAGTTGAAGTTGTCGTTCGATGGGCCGCCACCGCCGCCCCACGGTTACACCACGGAACAACCGGCCCGGATTGCGCTGGATCTGCCCGGCGTCGTCAGTCAGCTAAAAAGCAAAAATCGTGACCTGGGCGGTGGAAATGCCCGCAGCGCCACAGTGGTGGAAGCCAAGGACCGTACGCGACTGATCATCAATCTGACCCAGTTGACCCCGTATAGCGCACGGGTGGAAGGCAACAATCTGTTCGTGGTGGTCGGGCAAGGCGCCAACAAAACAGCCTCCAGCCCAGCGCCCAAAACGCCGCGCGCCGCGACTGCAACGCCAGCCCCGACGAAAGCCTATGCGCCGGTAGGCAAGGCCATTCGGGGTGTGGATTTTCAGCGCGGCACTCAGGGCGAAGGCAATGTGGTCATCGATCTGTCGGACCCTTCCATCGCCCCGGACATTCAGGAGCGCGACGGCAAGATTATCCTCGGTTTCGCCAGGACCCAATTGCCTGAGCCGTTGCGTGTACGCCTGGACGTCAAGGATTTCGCCACGCCGGTGCAGTTCGTCAACGCCAGCGCCACCGGTGATCGGGCCACGATCAGCATTGAGCCCAGCGGCGCATTCGATTATTCGACTTACCAGACCGACAACAAGCTGACCGTCAGCATCCGGCCGATGACCGTCGATGACTTGCAGAAGCGCAACACTGAGCGTTTTGCCTACACCGGTGAAAAACTCTCGTTGAATTTCCAGGACATCGATGTGCGTTCGGTGCTGCAACTGATCGCCGATTTCACCAATCTCAATCTGGTCGCCAGCGACACAGTGCAGGGCGGCATTACGCTGCGTTTGCAGAACGTCCCGTGGGATCAGGCGCTGGATCTGGTGTTGAAAACCAAAGGCCTGGATAAACGCAAGATCGGCAACGTTTTGCTGGTCGCGACGGCCGATGAAATCGCCGCCCGCGAGCGTCAGGAACTGGAGTCGCAGAAGCAAATCGCCGACCTGGCGCCGCTGCGTCGCGAGCTGTTGCAGGTGAATTACGCCAAAGCTGCCGATATCGCCAAGCTGTTCCAGTCGGTGACCAATGCCGAGGCAAAAGCCGATGAGCGGGGCTCGATCACGGTGGATGAGCGGACCAACAACATCATTGCCTACCAGACCCAGGATCGTCTCGACGAACTCCGTCGTATCGTCGCGCAACTGGATATCCCGGTGCGTCAGGTGATGATCGAGGCGCGCATCGTCGAAGCCAACGTCGACTATGACAAAAGCCTCGGTGTGCGCTGGGGCGGTTCGTTGCAGAACAAGGGCAACTGGAACACCTCAGGCGTCAGCAACGGGGCTAACGCTTCGTCGACCATCGGTACGCCTGGCAGCACCAGCACCAACTCGCCATTCGTCGACCTGGGCACCGCCGCCAACACCTCGGGGCTCGGCATCGCGTTCATCACCGACAATGTGCTGCTGGATCTCGAACTGACGGCCATGGAGAAAACCGGCAACGGCGAAATCGTCTCGCAGCCCAAGGTGGTCACGTCGGACAAGGAAACCGCGAAAATCCTCAAGGGCACGGAGATTCCGTACCAGGAGGCCAGCTCCAGTGGCGCTACCTCGGTGTCGTTCAAGGAGGCGTCGTTGTCCCTTGAGGTGACGCCGCAGATCACCCCGGACAACCGGATCATCATGGAGGTCAAGGTCACCAAGGATGAACCGGACTACCTGAACAAGGTGCAGGATGTACCGCCCATCAAGAAAAACGAGGTCAATGCCAAGGTCCTGGTCAACGACGGCGAGACCATCGTGATTGGCGGCGTTTTCTCAAATACTCAGAGCAAGGTTGTAGATAAGGTGCCATTTCTCGGTGATGTGCCGTATCTTGGCCGCCTTTTCCGGCGTGACGTGGTTTCGGAGAAAAAATCCGAGCTGCTGGTATTTCTCACTCCGCGTATCATGAACAATCAGGCGATTGCTGTGAGTCATTGATTCTGTGCGAAATTTGATTCTTGTTGGACCGATGGGGGCTGGAAAAAGCACCATCGGCCGGTTGCTGGCCAAAGAGCTGCGCCTGCCATTCAAAGATTCCGATAAGGAAATTGAATTGCGCACGGGCGCCAATATCCCGTGGATTTTCGATAAAGAAGGCGAGCCCGGCTTTCGTGACCGCGAGCAGGCGATGATTGCCGAGCTGTGCGAGTGCGATGGCGTGGTGCTGGCGACCGGTGGCGGCGCGGTGATGCGCGAGGCCAATCGTCGGGCGCTGCACGCCGGTGGTCGGGTGGTCTATCTGCACGCGTCCGTTGAGCAGCAGGTGGGCCGCACTTCTCGCGATCGCAATCGACCCCTGTTGCGTACTGCCGATCCGGCCAAGACCCTTCGGGATCTGCTGGCGATTCGCGATCCGCTTTATCGGGAAATCGCCGATCTGGTGGTGGAAACCGATGAGCGACCACCGCGAATGGTGGTGCTCGATATTCTCGAACGCTTGCAGCAGCTACCTCCCCGTTAATGCGCAGCGCGAAATGCGCTATCCTCGGCGTCCTGTCACAGCCGCTCAAGGTTGTGGCGGATGGCTACCGAACGGCGTCACACCAGCAGACGCCGTGGACATTCGTTAACTCAAGGCAGGACGCCTGATTCCATCTTCACTGTGGGGAAACATGCAGACACTCAAGGTCGATCTAGGCGAGCGCAGCTACCCGATTCATATTGGCGAAGGTTTGTTGGATCAGCCTGAGCTGCTGGCCCCGCATATCCGGGGGCGGCAAGTGGCGATCATCTCCAACGAGACCGTTGCGCCGCTCTATCTCGAGCGTCTGACCCGCAGTCTTGCGCAGTTCTCGGTGGTTTCCGTGGTGCTGCCCGACGGCGAAGCCTTCAAGACCTGGGAAACCCTGCAACTGATTTTCGACGGTCTGCTGACCGCACGGCACGACCGCCGTACCACGGTGATCGCCCTCGGTGGCGGCGTGGTTGGTGACATGGCCGGTTTTGCTGCCGCCTGCTACCAGCGTGGTGTCGATTTCATCCAGGTCCCGACCACGCTGCTGTCGCAAGTCGACTCTTCGGTGGGCGGCAAGACCGGGATCAACCATCCGCTGGGCAAGAACATGGTCGGCGCTTTCTATCAGCCGAACGTGGTGCTGATCGATACCGCCACCCTCAATACCCTGCCGGCCCGCGAACTGTCCGCCGGGCTTGCCGAGGTGATCAAATACGGGCTGATCTGCGACGAGCCGTTCCTGACCTGGCTTGAAGCAAACGTCGATCGCCTGCGCGCCCTGGACCAGGTTGCCCTGACTTACGCCATCGAGCGCTCTTGCGCGGCCAAGGCTGCAGTGGTCGGTGCCGATGAACGGGAGACCGGTGTTCGCGCCACGCTTAACCTGGGTCATACCTTCGGCCACGCTATCGAAACCCACATGGGCTATGGTGTCTGGCTGCATGGTGAGGCGGTCGCTGCTGGCACCGTAATGGCGATGGAAATGTCCGCGCGCCTGGGCTGGATCAGTGAGCAAGAGCGCGATCGCGGCATTCGTCTGTTCCAGCGAGCCGGCCTGCCGGTCATCCCGCCTGAAGAGATGACTGAGGCCGATTTTCTCGAACACATGGCAATTGACAAGAAAGTGATCGACGGTCGCTTGCGCCTGGTGCTGCTGCGCCACATGGGCGAAGCGGTGGTGACCGACGATTATCCGAAAGAGGTTTTACAGGCCACGCTGGGAGCGGATTACCGCGCTCTGGCTCAGCTTAAAGGTTAATAAGATCCCGATGACTAGTTTGCACGCCGACGAGGCTTTCCTCGGCCATTACCAGTTGAGTCATGACCCTTTTGCTCCACGGGTGCCTGGCTTCAAATTCTTCCCGGCCCAGCGCAAACCGGTGCTGGGACAACTGCATCACCTGGCACGCTACAGCCAGTTGCTGTTGGTCGTCACCGGCCCGCAAGGCAGTGGCAAGACGCTGTTGCGTCAGGCCCTTGTGGCCAGCACCAACAAACAGTCGGTGCAGAGCGTGGTGGTTTCCGCTCGTGGCGCTGGCGATGCGTCGGGTGTGCTGCATCAGGTCGCCCAGGCGCTGAACGTCGCCCAGGCCGAGATTGGCGCGATTCTGGCTCAAGTGGTGCAGCTTGCGCTGACGGGACAGGAAGTCTATTTGCTGGTGGATGACGCCGAACAACTCGACGAATCCGCGCTGGAAGCCTTGATGGCGCTGGCTGCCGGTGCACCGGAAGGTCGCCCGCACGTGTTCCTGTTCGGCGAGTCGTCGCTGATTGCTCAACTTGAGGCGCTGAGCCTTGAGGAAGAGCGCTTCCACGTCATCGAATTGCAGCCGTACACCGAAGAAGAAACCCGCGAATATCTGGATCAGCGGCTCGAAGGCGCCGGTCGGGGTATCGAACTTTTTACCGCAGATCAGATCTCTGATATTCACGAAAGCTCCGACGGTTGGCCAGGCACCATCAACCAGGTCGCCCGCGATGCAATGATCGAAGCCATGATTGCCAGCCGCTCAGCGGTCAAGCGTCCAAGTATGGGGTTCAACATGCCGAAGAAACACGTATTGGCGATTTCCGCCGTCGTCGTGGTCGCGGTAGCCGCCGCCTGGTTGATGCCGGGTCGCAGCAAAGCACCGACCACTGGCGCACCTGCCAACGAACAGGCGCAACTGCCGCTCGGCCAGGGCACGCCACAACCTGACAGCGGCGGCGCGCCTGCCGTCGAATTCGCCGGTAACTCGCAACCGATGCCATTGCCGCTGGTCGGCAACTCGCAGCCGGTCATGCGCGGTCCGCTGGCCGAAGCTGCCGGTGGCATCACCGAAGGCGACGACGGCGTGCCGGTCGAAGGTTCCAGCGCTACGCCGCCAACCGTGACCACCACCGCGCCTCCAGCAGGTCTGTCGGCCGGTCCTGCGCCGACGCCAGCCGCGAAGCCAACGCCAGCGCCGACTCAGGTTGCGACTGCCAAGCCAGCCCCGGTTGCGCCTGTCGTGAAGCCGGCACCAGTGCCAGCCAAGCCAGTCGCCGCTGCCGCCAAACCTGCCGAAAAGCCAACCACCGTGGCCAAGGCCGCCGGCGGCACCTGGTACGCAGGGCAAGCGCCGGGTAACTACGTGGTGCAGATCCTCGGCACCAGCTCTGAAGCGGCCGCGCAATCCTTCGTCAAGGAGCAGGGCGGCGAGTACCGTTATTTCAAGAAAGTCCTCAACGGCAAGCCGCTCTACGTCATCACTTACGGTAGCTTCGCCAACCGCGATGCAGCCCTTAGCGCCATCAAGGCCTTGCCAGCGAAGGTTCAGGCTGGTAAACCTTGGCCTCGCACTGTCGCCAGCGTCCAACAGGAACTGGCAACAACTCGCTGAAGATTCGGTGGCCTTACCCAGGCCGCCTCTCCCGGCACCTCAAAATTTCTACAAGCGCATGCCGTCTCAGAGGGTCTGTTGGCGCTTGCCGACGACCGTGTTGCGCGCCAACATGCGCGAAGCTGCGTTGCGGGATTTGCCAAGGGGACCACCCTTGGCGGCATCCCGCGCCTTGCCTCGCACACGTTGGCATCACAACGCGGTTCGTCAGCAAGCACCAACAGACCCTCGGCCGCGTGCCTTGTGGTGTCTGCGTCACAGTAGTCTTTGAGTCGTTGCAGTCAAAACTAAAAAAGTTTTGACTAGCACAGCAGATCGCTTTAAACCTTTCACAAATGCGACATAGATTTGCGACATTTCGTCGTCAAATTTGTGAGCCTCTGTGTCGGTGTGTACAATGACCTCCCTTTTGCCCCCGCAAAGCTGGCGTACGTTCGGCGCGGATGGTAAGTGGTTGAATTGAAAAGAAATTTGCCTCGACAAGAGGCAGCCTGGTGAGAAAGTGTCTATGAAAGCAGGTCTGTACCAACCAGATGAATTCAAGGATAACTGCGGTTTCGGCCTGATAGCCCATATGCAGGGCGAGCCCAGTCATACCCTTTTGCAAACGGCCATCGAGGCCCTGACCTGCATGACCCACCGCGGTGGGATCAACGCCGACGGCAAGACCGGTGACGGTTGCGGTCTGCTGATTCAAAAGCCGGATGTGTTCCTGCGTGCGATCGCCCAGGAAACCTTCGGCGTCGAACTGCCCAAGCAATATGCGGTGGGCATGGTCTTCTTCAACCAGGACCCGGTGAAAGCCGAAGCCGCTCGCGAGAACATGAACCGCGAGATCCTCGCTGCCGGCCTGACCCTCGTCGGCTGGCGCAAAGTGCCGATCGACACCAGCGTCCTCGGCCGCCTGGCCCTTGAGCGCCTGCCGCAGATCGAGCAGGTGTACATCGGCGGTGAAGGCCTGAGCGATCAGGACATGGCGATCAAGCTGTTCACCTCCCGTCGTCGCTCGTCCGTGGCCAACGCCGCCGACGCCGATCACTACATCTGCAGCTTTTCGCACAAGACCATCATTTATAAAGGCCTGATGATGCCGGCGGATCTCACCGCCTTCTATCCAGACCTCAGCGACCAGCGCCTGCAAACCTCGATTTGCGTGTTCCACCAGCGTTTCTCCACCAACACCCTGCCGAAATGGCCGCTGGCTCAGCCGTTCCGCTTCCTCGCCCACAACGGCGAGATCAACACCATCACCGGCAACCGCAACTGGGCCGTGGCCCGTCGCACCAAGTTCACCAACGATTTGATGGACCTGGAAGAGCTCGGCCCGCTGGTCAACCGTGTCGGTTCCGACTCCTCCAGCATGGACAACATGCTGGAGCTGATGGTCACCGGTGGCATCGACCTGTTCCGTGGCGTGCGGATGATCATTCCGCCTGCGTGGCAGAACGTCGAAACCATGGACCCGGATCTGCGTGCGTTCTACGAATACAACTCGATGCACATGGAACCGTGGGACGGCCCGGCCGGCGTGGTAATGACCGACGGTCGTTACGCGGTGTGCCTGCTCGACCGTAACGGTCTGCGTCCGGCGCGTTGGGTCACCACCAAGAACGGTTTCATCACCCTGGCCTCGGAAATCGGTGTCTGGAACTACCAGCCTGAAGACGTGATCGCCAAGGGCCGCGTCGGGCCGGGGCAGATTTTTGCCGTGGACACCGAAACCGGTCAGATCCTCGACACCGATGCCATCGACAACCGTTTGAAGTCGCGTCATCCGTACAAACAATGGCTGCGCAAGAATGCCCTGCGCATCCAGGCGACCATGGAAGACAACGACCACGGTTCGGCGTTCTACGACGTCGACCAGCTCAAGCAGTACATGAAGATGTACCAGGTCACGTTCGAAGAACGTGATCAGGTGCTGCGTCCGCTTGGCGAGCAAGGCTATGAAGCCGTTGGCTCGATGGGCGACGATACGCCGATGGCCGTGCTGTCCCAGCGCGTGCGCACGCCGTACGACTATTTCCGCCAGCAGTTCGCGCAGGTCACCAACCCGCCGATCGACCCGCTACGTGAAGCCATCGTCATGTCGCTGGAGATCTGCCTCGGTGCCGAGCGCAACATCTTCCAGGAGTCGCCGGAACACGCCTCGCGTGTGATCCTCAGCTCGCCGGTCATTTCCCCGGCCAAGTGGCGCTCGCTGATGAACCTCGATCGTCCGGGCTTCGAGCGCGCGATCATCGACCTCAACTACGACGAAAGCGTCGGCCTCGAAGCGGCAATCCGCAACGTCGCCGATCAGGCTGAAGAAGCCGTACGCTCCGGCCGTACCCAGGTCGTGCTGAGTGACCGTCACATTGCCCCGGGCAAGTTGCCGATCCACGCTTCCCTGGCCACCGGCGCGGTGCACCACCGCCTGACCGAAAAAGGCCTGCGTTGCGACTCCAACATCCTCGTGGAAACCGCGACGGCTCGCGATCCGCACCACTTCGCGGTGTTGATCGGTTTCGGCGCCTCGGCGGTCTATCCGTTCCTGGCTTACGAAGTGCTGGGCGACCTGATCCGTACCGGCGAAGTCTTGGGTGACCTCTATGAGGTGTTCAAGAACTACCGCAAAGGCATCACCAAGGGCCTGTTGAAGATCCTGTCGAAGATGGGTATCTCGACCATCACCTCGTACCGCGGTGCGCAGCTGTTCGAGGCCATCGGCCTGTCTGAAGAAGTTTGCGAACTGAGCTTCCGTGGCGTGCCAAGCCGCATCAAAGGTGCGCGTTTCGTCGACATCGAAGCCGAGCAGAAAGCCCTGGCGGCCGAAGCCTGGAGTCCGCGCAAGCCAATCCAGCAGGGCGGTTTGCTGAAGTTCGTCCACGGTGGCGAATATCACGCGTACAACCCGGACGTGGTTAACACCCTGCAAGCCGCTGTGCAGCAGGGTGACTACAGCAAATTCAAGGAATACACGGCGCTGGTCGACAACCGTCCGGTGTCGATGATCCGCGACTTGTTCAAGGTCAAAACCCTGGACACGCCGCTGGACATCAGCGAGATCGAACCGCTGGAGTCGGTGCTCAAGCGCTTTGATTCCGCGGGCATCTCCCTCGGCGCATTGTCGCCGGAAGCTCACGAAGCCCTGGCCGAAGCCATGAACCGCCTCGGTGCGCGTTCCAACTCCGGCGAAGGCGGTGAAGACCCGGCGCGTTACGGCACCATCAAGAGTTCGAAAATCAAACAGGTAGCGACGGGCCGTTTCGGTGTGACCCCGGAATACCTGGTCAACGCTGAAGTGCTGCAGATCAAAGTCGCTCAGGGCGCCAAGCCCGGCGAAGGTGGTCAGCTGCCAGGCGGCAAGGTCAACGGTCTGATCGCCAAGCTGCGTTACGCAGTGCCGGGCGTGACCCTGATTTCGCCGCCGCCGCACCACGACATCTATTCGATCGAAGACTTGTCGCAGCTGATTTTCGACCTGAAACAAGTCAACCCGAAGGCCCTCGTCTCGGTGAAGCTGGTCGCAGAAGCAGGCGTCGGCACCATCGCCGCCGGTGTGGCCAAGGCTTATGCGGACTTGATCACCATCTCCGGCTACGACGGCGGCACCGGCGCATCGCCGCTGACCTCGATCAAATACGCGGGCGCTCCGTGGGAACTCGGCCTGGCCGAAACCCACCAGACCCTGCGTGGCAACGACCTGCGCGGCAAAGTCCGGGTGCAGACCGACGGCGGCCTGAAAACCGGCCTCGACGTGATCAAGGCCGCGATCCTCGGCGCTGAAAGCTTCGGCTTCGGCACCGCGCCAATGATCGCGCTGGGCTGCAAATACCTGCGTATCTGCCACCTGAACAACTGCGCTACCGGCGTCGCGACTCAGAACGAAAAGCTGCGCAAGGATCACTACATCGGGACCGTCGACATGGTGGTGAATTTCTTCACCTACGTCGCCGAAGAAACCCGTGAGTGGCTGGCCAAGCTGGGCGTACGCTCCCTCGAAGAGCTGATCGGTCGTACCGATCTTCTGGACATCCTCGAAGGCCAGACCGCCAAGCAGCAACACCTGGATCTGACGCCGTTGCTGGGCAGCGACCACATTCCGGCAGACAAGCCTCAATTCTGCCAGGTTGAGCGCAACCCGCCGTTCGACAAAGGCCTGCTGGCCGAGAAAATGGTCAATATGGCCACCTCGGCCATCAACGACATGAGCGGCGCTGATTTCGCGCTGGATATCTGCAACTGCGACCGTTCGATCGGCGCGCGGATCTCCGGTGAAATCGCTCGTAAACATGGCAACCAAGGCATGGCGAATGCGCCGATCACCTTCCGCTTTAAAGGGACGGCCGGTCAGAGCTTCGGTGTGTGGAACGCTGGTGGCCTGCACATGTACCTGGAAGGCGACGCCAACGATTACGTCGGCAAAGGCATGACCGGCGGCAAACTGGTTATCGTTCCGCCGAAGGGCAGCGTCTACAAGACTCAGGACAGTGCCATCATCGGCAACACCTGCCTGTACGGCGCCACCGGCGGCAAACTGTTCGCCGCCGGTACCGCGGGCGAGCGTTTTGCCGTACGTAACTCCGGTGCTCACACCGTGGTGGAAGGCACTGGCGATCACTGCTGCGAGTACATGACCGGTGGTTTCGTCTGCGTGCTGGGCAAGACCGGTTACAACTTCGGCTCAGGCATGACCGGCGGTTTCGCCTACGTGCTCGACCAGGACAACTCCTTCGTTGACCGGGTCAACCACGAACTGGTGGAAATCCAGCGGATCAGCGGCGAAGCGATGGAAGCCTATCGCAGCCACCTGCAGCGCGTGCTGGACGAATACGTCGCGGAAACCGACAGCGAATGGGGTCGTAACCTCGCCGAAAACCTCGACGACTATCTGCGCCGTTTCTGGCTGGTCAAGCCCAAGGCTGCCAACCTGAAATCGTTGCTTTCCAGCACCCGTGCCAACCCGCAGTGATATGCGCCTGAAGAGTTTGATGAGGTTTTAACAATGGCTGAACGTCTGAATAACGACTTCCAGTTCATCGATGTCGGGCGCAAGGATCCGAAGAAGAAACTGTTGCGTCAACGCAAGAAAGAGTTCGTGGAGATCTACGAACCCTTCAAACCCCAGCATTCGGCCGATCAGGCCCACCGCTGCCTGGGTTGCGGTAACCCGTATTGCGAATGGAAGTGCCCGGTGCACAACTTCATTCCGAATTGGCTCAAGCTGGTAGCCGAGGGCAACATCCTTCAGGCCGCCGAGCTGTCGCACCAGACCAACACCCTGCCGGAAGTGTGCGGCCGGGTGTGCCCGCAGGATCGTCTGTGTGAGGGTGCCTGCACCCTCAACGACGGCTTCGGCGCGGTGACCATCGGTTCGGTCGAGAAGTACATCACCGACACCGCATTCGCCATGGGCTGGCGCCCGGACATGTCCAAGGTCAAGCCGACCGGCAAGCGTGTCGCTATCATCGGTGCAGGCCCGGCGGGCCTGGGTTGTGCCGACGTTCTGGTTCGCGGTGGCGTGACCCCGGTGGTGTTCGACAAGAACCCGGAAATCGGCGGTCTGCTGACCTTCGGCATCCCGGAGTTCAAGCTGGAAAAGACCGTGCTGAGCAATCGTCGCGAAGTCTTCACCGGCATGGGCATCGAGTTTCGCCTGAACACCGAAGTGGGCAAGGATGTGACCGTCGAGCAACTGCTCGAAGAATACGATGCCGTGTTCATGGGCATGGGCACCTACACCTACATGAAGGGCGGCTTTGCCGGTGAGGACCTGCCGGGCGTGCATGACGCGCTCGACTTCCTGATCGCCAACGTCAACCGCAACCTGGGCTTTGAAAAGTCGCCAGAAGATTTCGTCGACATGAAAGGCAAGAAGGTTGTGGTGCTGGGCGGCGGCGACACGGCGATGGACTGCAACCGTACGTCGATTCGCCAGGGCGCCAAGTCGGTGACCTGTGCGTATCGTCGTGACGAAGCGAACATGCCGGGCTCGCGCAAAGAGGTGAAGAACGCCAAGGAAGAAGGGGTGAAATTCCTCTACAACCGCCAGCCGATCGCCATCGTTGGTGAAGACCGCGTCGAAGGCGTGAAGGTGGTCGAGACCCGTCTCGGCGAACCGGACGCCCGTGGCCGTCGCAGCCCCGAGCCGATCCCGGGTTCTGAAGAGATCATCCCGGCCGACGCCGTGGTCATCGCGTTCGGTTTCCGTCCAAGCCCGGCGTCGTGGTTCGAACAGCACAGCATCCAGACCGACAGCCAGGGCCGCGTCGTGGCACCGGAACAAGGTCAGTACAAGCACCAGACCAGCAACCCGAAAATCTTCGCCGGTGGCGACATGGTTCGCGGTTCTGACCTGGTGGTAACGGCGATCTTCGAAGGCCGCAACGCCGCCGAAGGGATCCTGGATTACCTGGGCGTCTGATCACTTTCCCAAACTGGAATGCGGTCAAAATGTGGGAGCGAGCCTGCTCGCGAAGGCGGTGGATCAGTCAACAGAGATGTTGAATGTGAAACCCTCTTCGCGAGCAGGCTCGCTCCCACAGTTGTTTCTCGGTGTTGCTGAATACTAGGTTCCACCGCGACAAATTGACCCGATAGACAAAAGGCGCGGCTCTTGCCGTGCCTTTTGCGTCGCGCTCTGAGAAAATGCCCGCACTTTTTTTCCGGATGCCGACATGACTGCCCTGAAGAACGACCGTTTCCTTCGCGCCCTGCTCAAGCAACCCGTAGACGTCACGCCTGTCTGGATGATGCGTCAGGCCGGCCGCTACCTGCCTGAATACCGCGCCAGCCGTGCCAAGGCCGGTGACTTTATGAGCCTGTGCATGAACCCGGAGTTCGCTTGCGAAGTCACGATGCAACCGCTCGACCGCTACCCACAACTGGACGCGGCGATCCTTTTCTCCGACATCCTGACCATCCCGGACGCTATGGGCCAAGGCCTGTACTTCGAAACCGGTGAAGGTCCGCGCTTCAAGAAAGTCGTCAGCACACTGGCAGACATCGAAGCCCTGCCAATCCCTGACCCGCACAAAGACCTCGGCTACGTCATGGACGCGGTCAGCACTATCCGCCGCGAACTGAACGGTCGCGTGCCGCTGATCGGCTTCTCCGGCAGCCCATGGACCCTGGCCACCTACATGGTCGAAGGCGGTTCGTCGAAAGACTTCCGCAAGACCAAGGCCATGCTCTACGACAACCCGCAAGCCATGCACCTGCTGCTGGACAAGCTCGCACAGTCGGTTACTTCCTATCTCAACGGCCAGATCATGGCTGGCGCGCAAGCGGTGCAGATTTTCGACACTTGGGGCGGCAACCTGTCAGCGGCGGCGTACCAGGAATTCTCCCTGGCCTACATGCGCAAAATCGTCAGCGGCCTGATCCGTGAGCACGAAGGCCGCAAGGTTCCGGTCATCCTGTTCACCAAGAACGGCGGCCTGTGGCTGGAAAGCATCGCCGATGCAGGCGCTGACGCGTTGGGCCTGGACTGGACTTGCGACATTGGCGAAGCCCGCCAGCGTGTCGGCAACAAAGTCGCCCTGCAAGGCAACATGGACCCGACGGTGCTGTACGCCAAGCCAGAAGCCATTCGCACCGAAGTCGGCCGCATCCTCGCCAGCTATGGCAAGGGCAGCGGTCACGTGTTCAATCTCGGCCATGGCATCACGCCTGAAGTCGACCCGGAACACGCTGGCGCGTTCATGCGCGCGGTGCATGAACTGTCGGCGCAGTATCACGAGTGATCGTGGCCCGATAAAAAAACGCCCGGCATTTGCCGGGCGTTTTTGTGTGAGGTGCCAGCTAGTACGCGGTCAATGTGGGAGCGGGCTTGCTCGCGAAAGCGGTGGGTCAGTCAACATCAATGTTGAATGTTACGGCCTCTTCGCGAGCAAGCCCGCTCCCACAGGGGGATTGCGTTAGGCCTTCACATTCTCTAACGGCGGTAACTTCGCCAGCTTCAACGCCACCAACAGCGCAATCACCAACAACCCGCCAATGAACAGCCCGATCCCGTTCCACCCGCCAAGGTGCCAGAACACCCCGCCGGCAGTACCGGCAATACTCGACCCGGCGTAATAGCTGAACAGATAAAGCGACGACGCCTGCCCCTTTGCCTTGATCGCACGACGGCCAATCCAGCTGCTCGCCACCGAATGCGCGCCGAAGAAGCCAAAGGTAAAGATCAACATCCCAATGATCACCACCGGCAGCGGCGTGAACATGGTCAGGGCAAGGCCGGCGATCATCAGCACGATGGTCGCCCACAGCACTTTGCGACGGCCGAGTTGGTCGGCCAGGGCGCCGATTTTCGCTGAGCTATAAATCCCCGACAGGTACACCACCGAGAGCAACCCGACGAAGGCCTGATCCATGTGGTACGGCTCGGCCAGCAGGCGATAGCCGATGTAGTTGAAGAGGGTGACGAAAGCGCCCATCAGCACGAAAGCTTCAAGGAACAGCAGCGGCAGGCCGGCGTCGCGAAAGTGCATGGTGAAGCCGTCAATCAAGCTGCGCGGGTGCAATGAGCGGGCGCGGAAGTTGCGCGACTCGGGAAGGATTTTCCAGAATACCGCCGCTGCGATCAGGGCCAGGCCGCCGATTACCAGCATCGCCGTGTGCCAGCTGACGAAGTCGATCAACACGCCGGTGATCAAGCGTCCGCACATTCCGCCAATCGCGTTGCCGCCGATGTACAAACCCATGGCCAGGCCGATGTGCTGTGGATGAATCTCTTCGCTCAGATAGGTCATGGCCACCGCTGCCAGGCCGCTCAACGACAACCCGATCAACGCACGCATGATCAATACACCTTCCCAGCTCGGCATCATCGCGCTGGCCATGGTGCACAAGGCCGCTGCGAACAACGCCGTCACCATGACCGGCTTACGCCCGACCCGGTCAGAAATCGGGCCAGTGATCAGCAAACCGATGGCGAGCATGCCAGTGGCCACCGACAGAATCAGGCTGCTCTGCGCCGCGTTGATGGAATATTCGTGGGACAACAGCGGCATCATCGGCTGCACGCAATACAGCAGGGCGAACGTCGCAAAGCCGCCGGAGAACAGCGCCAGCACCGTGCGCATGAACATCGGCGTGCCTTTTTCGATGTAGATCTCCTTTAATTCGGCGACAACATCGTCCACCGCTGCGGGCGGAACTTCATGGGCAAGTGGAGCGACAGCAGTTTTCACTTCGGACCTCGGAGGGCGCAGCCAGTCAGGCAATGAAAAAAGCATATAGCTGCCTAATGATTCAATCCAATATATTGTTCGACCTGTTTGATAGGTTTAACGACCTAATGGAGTTTTCATGGAATTGCGTCACCTGCGCTACTTCATCGCCGTCGCCGAAGAACTGCATTTCGGCCGCGCCGCCCAGGTGCTGGGCATCTCGCAACCGCCCCTGAGTCAGCAGATTCAGGCGCTGGAGCAAGAGGTGGGTGCGCGGTTGTTCGAGCGGACCAATCGTCGGGTCGAGCTCAGTGAAGCCGGTCGGCTTTTCCTGGAAGAGGCGCGTCTGGTGCTGGCGCAGGTCGATAAAGCGGCAGACGTGGCACGGCGGGCGCAGTTGGGTGAGTTGGGTGAACTGAAGATTGGCTTCACCTCGTCGGCGCCGTTCAACTCAACGATCCCTCAGGCGATTTTTTCATTTCGTCAGCGATTCCCGGCGGTGCACCTGAACCTGCGGGAGATGAGCAGCACCCAGGTAGCGGATGCGCTGGTGGATGAGTCGATCGAAGTCGGGATCATGCGGCCACTTGGGTTGCCGGACTCGCTCAGCGTGGTGGAGCTGATGCGCGAACCACTGGTGGCGGTGCTCAGCTCCAAGCATCCGTTGGTGAACGACAGCGAAGAGGGCTTGTTTCTGTCAGCCTTGGCCCTCGAACCCTTCGTATTTTTCCCACGCAGTTATGGCAGTGGTCTGTACGCACAATTACTCAGCCTGGCCCGGGACGCCGGCTTCAGCCCGCACTTCGCTCAGGAGGCGGGCGAGGCAATGACGATCATTGGTCTGGTGGCGGCAGGGTTGGGTGTTTCGGTGCTGCCAGCGTCCTATCAACGGATGCGCATTGATGGTGTGGTCTATCGGCCTCTGCTCGATCCGGCGGCGGTATCGGCCGTGTGGCTGGTGCAGCGCAAGGATCAGAAGTCGCCGATGGCCAAGGCGTTTGTGGAGTTGTTGACGCGCAAGGTTGAGCCGCTGAAGGCGTGACTGCTTCGCAGTCATTCGCGAGCAGGCTCGCTCCCACAGGGTTCAGCGGTGTGAACGCAATGTTAGCCACATCACTCATCCACTGTGGGAGCGAGCCTGCTCGCGAAAGCGCCCGCAAGTTCACTAGAAATGGTGCAGTTGCCTCTGCCAAAGCGGACACTTCGCTGAGGAGCGTAGGACATTTCCGAACAGTCTCTGACAGGCTACAGCGCCTTGCGGTATTGCCTACAACTACTCCAGAATCCGCCGGCTTGTGCGCTTTGGGGGCCATCGGTAACTTGATTCGCATCACTGATTCCCAGTGATCGGGTTTAGTAGCCCGTGGATTAACGAGGCGCATTTGCGCTCCTGACAGTCAGGTATTTCATACCTGCACTTGATGGCAGCGGTGCGCAGGGCGCCTTCGGGCGCGCCGGTTTCTCGTGTCCCCGGTCTACTAACCTGCGCACAGCTGCCACCCTTTTGTGTAGTAGCGACTCGGTGACGGCTCCACTTTTTTGGACCGAATTATGACCAATACAACAGCAAACCCACCGGGCACGGATCTGGACGCTCCACGCCAACCAAGCAAAATCTTCCTCATCGCCCCCGATATCGACAACCACACCCTACTGGAATACGCCTGTGAATCCCTGGCATCAGCCAACGTCATGGCGAGCGATTTCGCGAGGTATCTGGAAGGATCGCAAAGCAACACACTGCTGGGGATTCAGCAGTCGATCATGCTGGGGAACTGGCGGTGAATCGGGTGCTGGATAACCTCGATCCATCCTAGTGCGTCAGGGCGCTAACGCTGCCTGCTTTCCCGAAAGGGGCTTGTGAGACTCTGTGGATCCTGGGCAACCAGCCATCGCAGAGCCAGACAGGGCGGGGGCTATGTCGAACCGACCTGTTTGAGACGGCGCTATTGTGGCGAGGGAGCTTGCTCCCGCTGGGGCGCGAAGCGGCCCCAAAAGAAAGGACTGCTACGCAGTCCAGCGGGAGCAAGCTCCCTCGCCACAGGTTACTCATTGCTCGCAGCGTTTCTTTATCTGCCGGGCATTGCCTCGTTACGACCAACGCCGAAAGATCAGCGACGTATTAACCCCACCAAACGCAAAATTATTGTTCATCACGTACTGGTTGCTCATCTGCCGGAACTCGCCGCGCAGGTAATCGAGCTTGCCGCAATGCGGGTCGACGTCGTCGAGGTTGAGGGTGTGGACGTACAGGTCGCGGTTCAGCATTTCGATGCTGAACCAGGACTCCAGCGCACCGCAGGCTCCCAGGGTGTGACCGAGGAAGCTCTTCTGCGAGCTGATCGGCATGTGTTCGCCGAACAACGCGCTCGTTGCCAGTGTTTCGGCGATGTCGCCCTGTTCAGTCGCGGTGCCGTGACCATTCACGTAGCCAATGTCAGAAGGCTGTATTCCGGCGTCTTCCAGCGCCAGTTCCATGGCCCGGCGCATGGTGGTTTGCTCCGGCCGGGTGGCGTGCTGGCCGTCGGCGTTGCTGCCGAAACCGACGAGTTCGGCGTGGATGTGCGCACCGCGAGC
Source organism: Pseudomonas sp. MDT1-17 (assembly GCF_054898105.1). Taxonomy (NCBI): domain Bacteria; kingdom Pseudomonadati; phylum Pseudomonadota; class Gammaproteobacteria; order Pseudomonadales; family Pseudomonadaceae; genus Pseudomonas; species Pseudomonas sp. MDT1-17. The sequence goes on from NZ_JBUBVM010000001.1 coordinate 773,269, forward strand.
CAGTGCGTGTTCGAGTTCTTCGAGCACCAGCATGCCGCCGCCTTCACCGATCACCAGGCCATCGCGGTCGCTGTCATAGGGGCGTGGGGAAGTCTGCGGCGCATCGTTTTTCAGGCTGGTGGCGTAGAGCGCGTCGAAGACCATGGCTTCGGTCGGGCACAGTTCTTCGGCGCCGCCGGCGAGCATCAGCGGCAAGCGGCCGAACTTGATCGACTCGTAGGCGTAACCGATGCCCTGACTGCCGCTGGTGCAAGCGCTGGAGGTCGGGATCAACCGACCGGTGAGGCCGAAGAAGATGCTGATATTTGCCGCCGTGGTGTGCGGCATCATGCGCACGTAGGAGTTGGCGTTCAGGCCCTCGGCCACCGAGTTGAGCAGCATGTTGCCGAACGCCTTGATCTCATCGGTGCTGCCGGTGGATGAGCCGCAGGAAACGCCCATGCGCCCGTCCTTGATCGATTCGTCACCCAACAGCCCGGCATCGGCCAATGCTTTTTCCGCCGCACCGACCGCCAGGCGCGAGACCCGGCCCATGCTGCGCAGTTGCTTGCGGGTCCAGTGGCTCGGCACTTTGAAGTCATCGATCGGCCCCGCCAGGCGCGTGTTGAGTTCGGTGAAGCGATCCCACTCGTCCATCCGGCGGATGCCGCTGCGGTTGGCGGCGAAGTTGCTGGCGATGGTGTCCCAATCGCTGCCCAGTGAGGTGATGCCGGCCATGCCGGTGACGACGACGCGCTTCATCAGCACAGGCCTCCGTTGACGGCCAGAACCTGCCGGGTGATGTACGACGCTTCCGCCGACATCAGGAAATTCACAGCGCTGGCCACCTCTTCAGGTGTGCCCATACGTTGTGCGGGAATCATTTTCATCAGTTCTTCCACCGGCACGTTTTCATCGAGCATCGCGGTGTCGATCAAGCCGGGTGCGACACAGTTAACGGTTATTTTGCGCTTGCCCAATTCGATCGCCAACGCCTTTGCCGCACCGATCAAGCCGGCCTTGGAGGCGCTGTAGTTGACCTGCCCACGGTTGCCGATCAACCCGGAAACCGAGGTGATGCAAACAATTCGTCCGGCCGCGCGGCGACGAATCATCGGCATCATGACCGGGTGCAGGACGTTGTAGAAACCGTCGAGATTAGTGCGCATCACCACATCCCAATCATCCTCGCTCAGGGCTGGAAAAGCACCGTCGCGCGTCAGACCGGCGTTAAGCACCACGCCGTAATAGGCGCCGTGGGTTTCCACGTCGGCGTCGAGAGTGGCTTTGCAGCTGGCGCGGTCGGACACGTCGAATTGCAGAATGCGCACGTTGCGCCCCAAGGCTTCGATGTCGGCCTTCACGGCTTCAGCGTCCACAAGGCCACTGCGGCAATGCAGCACGATGTCATGCCCGGCCTGGGCCAGACGCAAGGCGATGGCGCGGCCGATGCCACGGCTGGAACCGGTGACCAGTACGGATTCAGTCATGGCTGGGTTCCTTTTGAAGAGCCGGTAGATTCATGAAGATATTGAGCGGCCTGAGGCGGACGGAACACGTTCAGACGAGCGGTGGCGTGAATGCCGGGGGCGGTGATGTGGCATTCGAACACGCCCATGCCGTTGTCGTCTTCCAGCGAGCGTATTCCGTGGATGGTCAGCTCGGTGCCGGCGGGGAAGTGCTCGACGTTGCATTCGAATTTCCGCGTGCCGAGCAGAAACCCCAGCTCCACTGCATCTCCACGCTGGCGGGCATGGCAGCCGGCGTAGGCGGCGACGCTCTGGGCCATCAATTCGATGCCGACCCAGGCCGGCAGGCTGCCGTCCGGGCGGTTGAACAGGCCATCGGGTTTGACCGTGAGGCGGGTGTGAATCTGCTCGTCATCGAACGCCAGGATCTGCTCGATAAAGATCATGTCGCCAGCGTGCGGCAGCAGTTCGGCGATCGGCCAGTCAATCATGGGGCGTCTCCGATAATCAGGCTGACGTTGTTGCCACCGAAGGCAAAGGAGTTGCTCATCAGGTAGCGAGGTGCAATGGACGCCAGGCGATCGGCCGGGGTCACCCAATTCAGGGCTGGCAAATCGGGATCCGGCTGGCCGTCCCAGACGTGGGGTGGCAGGGCGTGCTCGCGGTTGCCTGCACTCAGGCTCAACCAGCAGAACGCCGCCTCCAGAGCGCCGGCCGCGCCGAGGGTGTGGCCGGTCATGGGTTTGGTCGACGAACACGGCACACCTGCCGGAAACAACGTCGCCACCGCCAGGCTTTCCATGGCGTCGTTGTGTTGCGTGGCGGTACCGTGCAGGTTCAGGTAATCGATCTGCTGCGGTTGCAATTCTGCTTGGCTCAAGGCTTTCCGCATTGCTTGCTGGGCGCCACGGCCGCTGGGTTCCGGTGCGGAAATGTGATGCGCATCAGAGCTGGCGCCACTGCCAAGCAAGGCAATTGGCTGGCTGTCGCCAACACTTTTGCTCATCAAAAACAGCACTGCCGCTTCGCCAATGTTGATGCCGTTACGGTTCACCGAAAACGGATTGCAGCGTTGCCCGGACACCGCTTCCAGCGCCGAGAACCCATTGAGGGTCAGCTTGCACAGGCTGTCGACACCGCCGCACAGCACCGCGTCGCACACGCCCAGGTCCAACAATCGCTGAGCACTCATCAGCGCTCGGGCGCTGGAGGTGCAGGCCGTGGAAATCACATAGGCCGGGCCGCTCAGTTGCAGCCAGTCGGCGAGGAAGTTCGCTGGAGCGCCGAGTTCCTGTTGCTGGTAGTCGTAATCGGCCGGGAACTGATGCTCGCGGATGTAATGGGCCAGGCCGCGACTGGCTTCGTCGATGCCCGAAGTGCTGGTGCCCAGAACAATACCGATGCGGCTGCGACCGTAAGTCTGGATCGCCTGGTCGATGTCTTCGCGGATTTGCAGCGCAGCTTCCAGCAGCAATTGATTATTACGGCTGCTTTGCTGCGCAAGCTCAGCCGGGATCGGTGCCAGTTCACCTTGGACCGCGGCCACGGGCAGCGACCGTCCTGCCACCCAGCCGGCCTCATTGCGCATGCCCGAGCAGTCACCGGCAAACAGGTTGCGGGTGACTTCGTGCTTGTCACGGCCCAGGGCGCAGATCACCCCGAGGGCGTTCAGGTAGGCCGTCATGGTGTGTCCCCACTGAGCGGCGTGACTTGATATTTCGGACCTTTGGGCAGGTTCAATTCAAAGCTCATGGGTTGTGAGTAACGGACTTCCCAGTGCGCTGGCAAGGACCGTTGTGAGCCATGCTGCCACGCGGCGGGATAGTTGCCCGAGAGTTCATCTTTGGGCGTCAGCGCAAACAGCAGCGCGGCGAACAGCTCTCGCGCTTCCGGATTGGGTGGCAGCAGACCGTCAGCCTGCCACTCGCCGTCGACCAGTTTCTGGCGTGCCTGTGGAATGCCCAGCAAGTCCATCATCGACCAGCGAATCCCTAAGCCTTCACGCTGGATCACCAGCACCCAGTCCTGCCGTTGGTCAGCCACCAGACGCTGGATGTGCAGTTGCAACGGCAACGGCAGGTTTGGGGTGTGCTCGGGCAGCGGTGCCCGGCTGGCACAGGCGCTCAGCAACAGGACAGCGCCGAGTAGCAGAAATCGCAGCACCACCGCACACCCTGTGGGAGCGAGCCTGCTCGCGAATGCGTCGGCCCATCCAACACTTTTGTTGACTGACACACCGCTTTCGCGAGCAGGCTCGCTCCCACAGGATAGGTACTTTGAGCCACTGACAATGAACATCAAACACACCTTTCAAGGGGTTTGCGCGCGACCACGTTGACCAGGGTTTCTTCCCGTTGGCCAACGGGTTTTGGCTGGCGCAGACCCAAGCGTTCAAACAGGCCGAAATCCTTGGCGCGGCTCCACCACAAGTATGGATATGACACGTTTTGCGGGCCGAATTCGAAACCCTGTTGGCGAATCATGTCCAGATACCCGGCGGCGCTCTTCTGCACGTGCATGGGATGGCGGAACAACCAGCGGATCACCCAAGTATCAATGTAAGCCTCGGTGGATTCGGCGAACAGCAGATAACCCCCGGGTTTGAGTACGCGGTAGAACTCGGCCAGTGCTAGTTCCTGCTGCACCAGATGATGGAAGGTCTGGTGACAGAACAGCAGGTCGACGCTGGCGTCCGGGACGTTGATGCTCGCGCAATCGCTGCCGATCAACTCCACCTCCACGCCCTGACGGACAGCTTCTTCGCCGGCCAGGTTCAGGCTGTGCGGGTCGGCGTCCAGGCCGATCAGGCGCTGGGGCGCAAAGGTCTGGCGCAAGTACTGAAACGACCTGCCCTGACCGCAACCGGCATCCAGCAGCACCGGGTTGCTCGGCGGTGTTTCGCTGAACAGGCTGCGCAAATCGTTGATTGCCACTCGCAATACATGGTGCTGCCAGGTGTGGCTGCGCAGAAACCACAAACCGAAACGGGTTTCTTCGACGTAGGTGTCGCTCAGGTAGCTCATGTGGCATCCCGTGCGCAAAGCTCCGAGAGCATCCGCAGCCGGCGCTTGGGTTCGGTGACGAAGGGATTGCGCTCGTCCCAGGCATACCCGGCCAGAATCGAACTGATCATGCGGCGAATATCGGGCGAGCCGCCCTCATGATAAATCACGTCCTGGAACGTCCCGGCGTACCAGCCTTCGACGTAGCAACGGAAGGTGTCGACGCCGCGCTTGAGCGGGAGGGCGAACTCAGTCTGCCAGTCGACACGTTCGCCTTGCAGTTGGCGATGCAGAACCCCGGCGGCCATGCTCGCCGAGCGCATGGCGATGGTCACGCCAGAGGAGAACACCGGGTCAAGAAATTCCGCCGCGTTGCCGAGCAGTGCAAAGCCTGGGCCGTGAAGGGTTTTGACGTTGGCCGAGTAGCCGCCGATGGTTCGGGCAGGCGTATCCCACACGGCGTTTTTCAGCACACCGGCCAGGCTTGGGGTTTCAGCAATAAACCCACGCAGGCACTCGTCCAGATTCTCAATGCGGCCTTCGAAGTGTTCGGCTGCCGCAACCACGCCCACCGAGCAACGACCGTTACTGAACGGGATGGTCCAGAACCAGATATCGCGGTGGATCGGGTGGGTGGTGATGAGGATTTTTTCCCGCTCGAAGGCCGGGTTCTCGATGTGGTCTTCGACATGGGTGAAGACTGCCTGGCGCACCGGGAAATCCGACGGTGCTTCAAGGTCGAGCAAGCGCGGCAACACGCGGCCGTAGCCGCTGGCATCCAGCACGAAATCGGCTTCGACGCGGTACTGGCTGCCGTCTTCGCGAAGCACATCGAGCTGTGGTTTCGGCAGGTTAAAATCGACGCTGACGATGGCTTCGCCGTAGCGAACGTCCACGCCTTGCAGCGCGGCCTGATCGGCCAGCAGCTTGTCGAAATCGGCACGCTGGACCTGGAAGGTGGTCGGCTTGCCGTTGCTGAAGGTGTCGCCGAAATCAAAGGCGCTGTACTGCTCGCCCCAAGCGAATGCCGCACCGTTTTTCAACTGGAATCCTGCGGCGTTCACGGCCTCGAGCATGCCGGCTTCTTCGACGAAATCCAGGCAGTGGGACAGCAGGCTTTCACCGATGGAAAACCTTGGGAAATGCTGGCGTTCGATCATCAAAACGTCGTGACCTTTGCGCTTGAGCAGCGCGGCGGCGATGGCGCCCGATGGACCTGCACCAATCACCACGACCTGACGATGTTCCATTTCAACTGTTGGCACGGGGGCTCCTTGCCGGGACGGCGATGTTCAAAGGGGTTCGGTGCATGCCGGCGAGTGCCGGCAGCAGTGTCGCGATCAGGCCCATCACCATCAGCGCAAAGTACAGCGCCGGACTGATGAGGTGTTGTTGCAGCAGCAGATTGAGAAAGACGATCTCGCTCAAGCCACGGATATTCAGCAAGACACTTTCCCGCCAGCGACTGGCGCCTTCAAACGAGGCGCCGGCCCAGCCGAGGCCCAGCCAGTTGCCCAGCAGTTTACTGGCAATCGGGAACAGCAGCAGTGCGCTCAGTTGCACCCAGCCGAGGCTGGCTATGGCGCTGTGGACGTTGATTTGCACGATGCCGAACGTGAGGATCAGCGGGATCGCGATGTACGTCTGCAAGTGACTCATCCAGATCACCGGCAACGGCAGCACCAACGGCACTTTGAGCGCGGCCATCCACAGCAGGTAACCGATGCCGAAAATCAGTGCGTTGAGCCTGAAGTGTTCCGCCACGACCAGCAGTGCGAAAAAGCACCCACTGTGCAGCAACGGCTGGCGCAATCGGAACAGGCGCAGCAGCAACGGCAAGCAGGCGCCGGCCAGCGGCAGCAGCAGGCTGCTCAGTTGCAGGCTGCCCTGGGCGATGGCGAACAGGGTCCAGCAGGTGAGGTCGATGAGGATCGCGGTCTGCACCAGTCGCCGGGTGGCGGCGGGCGGGTAGTTGATGTGTCGCAGGTACAAATACAACACTGGAATCGCGGTGATGGCGAACAGCAAGCCGACCGCCAGTGAACTGATCCAGGGTTGCGGCGGTAACAGCCAGACCGCTGTCGCGAGACCGCAGGCAAACGGAATGGAGAAACTCGGCAGGGCGATTTTCAGGCTCTGGCGGTCGAGTCGCAGGTCGATCACGTCACTGAGAATGTGCCCCAGCAACACGGCAAAACTCAGGCTGTAGAGGTTTTTAAGCCAGGTCGGCGCAACCAGCGCGGCGCCGCTCAATTGCCACTGGGGTTCGATCCAGAAGTACATCAGCAGCGGCAGGCCGAAGGTGGCCAGCAGCAACTGGCTGACGATCGGGATCACGCCGAAGTGACGACCGACACGGGTGGCCACCGCGAACAGTGCCAGGGCCATTGCCCAAAACAAGGCGATCATCATGCGGCAGACTCCGCGACCGGTGTGGCGTGAATCTGGCGTCCGGCCCAAGGCGCAAGAATGAAGCTGAAGGCCAGGCCCAGGCTAACGGACAGGCCGAAGTTGCTCACCGCCGGCGTGCTGGACACCGCCAGCAGACCGAACGATAGCCAGGTGGTCAGCGCCGCCAGCAAGGTGCCCAGCAGGCTCACGGCAGCGCCGCCGACCTGTTCGCGCATGAGGATCGCGTAATCGACGCTGATGGCCGTCACCAGCAGCAGGCCGAACAGGCTGAACAACGTCAGCGGTTGCCCCAGCCAGCCGAGACTGGCCAGGCTGCACAGCGCGGCCAGCAGCGGCAGGGCGACGATTCGCAGCGCGCCGCCGAAGCCGAACGGCAGGATCAGCACCAGCACGATCAGCACACAGGAAGCGAGTTTCAACTCTGCGGCACTGACCTGAGTCGCGGCGAACACGTTGTTCAACTCACCGAGGCGATCCACCAGTTCCACGCCCGGCAAATCCACCGCCTGGACCCGCAGCAGTGAAGGGGTGTTCAGGCCTTGCAGGCTGACCATCGCCGCTACGCCGTCATCGGTCGGCCCCAGCCACAGTGCGCGATAGGGTTCGGCCAACGGACCGACCAGCGCCGCGTCGATGTCTTCGGTGGGCAGTGCCTGCAACTTCGTGAGCTCTGCCTGCAGCGCCTCGGCGGGCACGCCGAGATCGAGCAGCGGTTGCCAGAACTGCGGCAACTTGTTCAACGCTTCGCGCACTTGCTGCTGTTCGGTCGGTTGGCTGACCAGTTGATTGAGCGACAGATAACCCTGGAGTTTTTCCAGGTTGACCAACTGATCCAGCCGCTCGCTCAACGCGGTTTGGCGTTCCAGCAGTTGCTGCTGATTGGCCGCGCGCACCAGGAAGAACTGGCTAGTGGGTTGATAGCCCGTGATGCGCGCAATGGTTTGTGCTTCGTCAGTCAGTTGCTGCGGTGCACCGACCCATTGGCGAATGTCGTTTTTGGTGTCGAGCTGCAACAGACCGCCCACACAAAACGCAATCAGCAGCGCCAGCAGCACCGGCGTACTCGCGAATTTGAGCAACGCTTCACGGCGCCCCAGCAAATACTCGGAAACCCGCAGTGGCCATTGCGCCGGTCGCAGGTCGACGCCTTTGAGCAGTGCCGGCAGCAGGCACACCGCGGACAAATAAGCGCCGAGCAGACCGGCGGCAGAGAACACGGCAATCTGGGTCAGCGCCGGGAACGGTGTCCAGGCCAGGGCCAGGTAGCCGATGCAACTGGTGATCAGGCTCAGCGTCAGGCCCGGCAACGTCAGGCGCAGGGCCGGCCAACTGTGCCAGGGTTTCAGGCTCCAGCTCTTGGACAGGTAATGCAGCGGGTAATCGACCGCCACGCCGATCAGGCTCGAACCGAGCACCAGCGTCATCACGTGCATATGGCCGAACAGCGCCACGCAGGCCACCGCACCGAAGAGCATGCCCACCAGCACCGGGACAAAGGCCAGCAACACCCGCCAGCGCCGGAAGGCCAGCAGCAACAGCAATAGAATGCCCACCGTGGCACCGCCACCGACCCAGGTCATTTCTCGCGTCGCTTGCTGTTGACCGGCTGCAGCGTAGAGCAGGCCGCTGGCAGCAATCAGCTGCACGTCGGCCTGGGCGGCCTCTTCGCGGCTGTGTTTGAGCAGGTCGGCCACTTGCAGCGGCAAGTTCATGTCGAAGGCGTTGCCCGTGGTTCGCGAGCGCAGCAGCACCCAACTCTTGCCGTCGGCATCGGCGACCAGCGCACCACTGCCGATGTCCAGTTGCACGGCACCGTGTTGCGGCTGGCTGTTCTGGATGCGCCCGGTCAGGCCCAGCCAGTCATCCTGGCTCGGCACCAGACTGAAACCGGTGAAGGGGTCGAACAGCGCTTGCACCCTTTGCTGGATAAACGCGTCGGGATGCTCGATCAGCTGCTTCCGATCGGCCGCCGAGAGCATCGCCAGTCGGCCTTGCAGTAATTGTGTACGTAATGCCGGGAGGTCGGCTTGCAGGTTCCATTGGACCTTTTCGAACAAGCCGCTCGCCTGCCATTGCTCACCCAGTTTCTGCGCCATGGCGACGGCTTGCTGGCGATCGGTATGGCCCACCAGCACCAGCATTTCGCGGTTCAGCGGTTCTTGCATGCGTTGTTCGGCGCGCAGTTCCAGCGCGTCCGGCACCGTGCCTGGCACCAGTTCCATCAGGTTGGCCGACAGCGGCGCCCCGTCACGCCATTGCCAACCGGCGAGCGCAAGCACCGCCAGCAGCAGGATCAGAAACAGCCGTGGAAGACTCCGTTCACTCGGCAAAGTCATGTTGCTCCGCATCGCTCAACGGTTGGGTGCTGGTGCTGTCTTGCATACGTAAAAGCGTGCTGTCGCCCTGGGTTTCGAGCAGCTCGATGCTGTGCACCAGTTCGCCGCCGGCAATGTTGATCTGAGTGAACACCTGCTTGAGCAGCATTGAACGCGGGGTCAGCGTCAGCTTCCAGTTCTGCGCATCGCCGCTCAGCGAAAGCTCGAAATCCCGTTGCAGCCCGCTGCTGTCGCCTTGCAGTACGGCGAGGAACAAGCGGTTCTGCTCGGCGCCAGCACTCTTGCTCGGGAGCATTTGCCAACCGTTGGCGTCACGCCGGGCAATGCCTTTGTCGCTGATGCGGTAATCCTGTTGCAGCGGGGTTTTCAGCAGCCAGAGCAAGCCGTGGTTTTTAGCGAGGACGAAAGTGCCCTTGCTGGTCAACGGCTGGGGCAGGGCGCGCAGGTGTTTTTCCTGGATGAAGTGGCCGTGGATCACATCGGGTTTGGCCAATTGATCGCTGAGTTGTTGCAGATCGAATGCATGAGCGATCGATGACAACCCAAGCAGCGCCAAAGCGCCGAGGCATTTGAAGATCGGGGTCATGCGAGCATCCTTTCAACAGCGTCGGTGAACACCTTGGGTGAAGCCAACAGCATTTCGCGGCTGCTCATGTCGACGGCGACCTGCACGGAACTGGCGCGGGTCAAGCGTTCGCCGGTTTGCAGATCGCTGATCAGGTAGCTGATCTTCAGACGGTTCTCCCACTCCACCAGGTTGGCGCGCACGTTCAACTTCTGGCCGAACACCGCGCCGCGCACATAACGCAATTGCAGATCAATCACCGGCCATGCGTAACCGGACTCGACCATGGCGTCGTAGTTGTGGCCGATCTTGTCCAGCAGCGCGCAGCGGGCGACTTCCAGGTATTTGACGTAATGGCCGTGCCAGACCACGTTCATGGTGTCGACGTCAAAGAACGGCACGAGGATTTCCGTATTGGTGTGAAACACTCCCTTGCTACGCATGCAGCCTCCAGTGTTGCTCGGCAATACGCTTCAGACACAGGCGCAATTCGCCTTCCAGCGCACGGTCTTCAATGACCGGCGGGAAGTCTTTCGCCAGCTCGAAGTGCATGGCGGCCAGGGCTGGCGGCAATGGACGGGCATCCTCGGCCTTGCTGCGCAGCCAGACGCCTTGGTTGGCGGCCAGCAGGGTGGCGGCGGCGACCTGTTCGGTCAGCTCCAGCACGCGAATCGCATCGCGGGCGGCGATGGTGCCCATGCTCACTTTGTCCTGGTTGTGGCACTCGGTGGAGCGCGAGAAGACACTGGCCGGCATGGTGTTTTTCAGCGCTTCAGCGGTCCAGGCACTGGTGCCGATCTGCACGGCTTTGAAGCCGTGGTTGAGCATCGCGCGATCCGCGGTGGCGCCGGACAGGTTGCTCGGCAAACCGTGGTTGTAACGCTCGTCCACCAGCAACGCGAGTTGACGGTCGAGCAAGTCGGCGACGTTGGCCACCAGGTTTTTCAGGCTGTCCATGGCGAACGCAATGTGGCCGCCATAGAAGTGCCCGCCGTGCAGCACGCGCTCGGCTTCGGCGTCGATGATCGGGTTGTCGTTGGCACTGTTGAGCTCGATCTCGATGAACGAGCGCAGCCAGTTCAGGCTGTCGGCCAGCACGCCGAGGACGTGGGGTGCGCAACGCAGGGAGTAACGGTCTTGCAGGCGATGCAGCGGCGCGGTCGGCGCGTCGATCGCCAGGTCCTTGCGCAGCCACGCGGCGACTTGCATTTGCCCCGGATGCGGCTTGGTAGCGAACAGGCGCTCGTCGAAGTGCTCGGGGTTGCCTTGCAGCGCGACCACGTTCAACGCGGTGATGCGGGTGGCCAATTGCAGCAGGTAGTCGGCGCGGGCATAGGCCAGGCAGGCGAGGCCGGTCATCACGGCAGTGCCGTTCATCAAGGCGAGGGCTTCTTTCGGGCGCAGTACCAGCGGCTCCCAGCCCAGTTCGCGGTGCACGTCGGCGGCGAGCCAGCGTTCACCCCGGAACATCACTTCGCGCTCGCCGGACAACGTCGCGGCGACATAGGACAGTGGCGTCAGATCACCACTGGCGCCCACTGAACCTTCTTCCGGGATCAGCGGCAGAATGTCGTGTTCGAGGAAGGCTTGCAGGCGTTCCAGCAGCTCCACGCGAACCCCGGACACGCCGTGGCACAACGACTGCAAGCGCGCCGCCAGCACCGCGCGAGTCGCCTGCGCATCGAGCAGTTTGCCCAGGCCGCAGCCGTGGAACGTATACAAATGACGGGGCAACGCCTCGACGTGATGCAGCGGCACCGCGACCACGCAGGAATCGCCGTAACCGGTGGTCACGCCGTAGATCACGCCTTCCTTGTCCAGCAGGGAGTCAAGGAATCGCGCGCCCTTGGCGATCCGCTCGCGGTACGCAGGGTCGCCCTGCAACTGCGTCGGCACCTGACGATTGGCCAGGGCCAGCACGTCTTCGATGCGCAAAGGGAGTTCGCCGAAGGTTACCGGCTCAAGCGTTGGCGTCGTCATCGGTCTTCCAGAAAGGGTAAAAGTTAAACCATTGTTGAGGCGCTTCAAGGCAATAGTGACCCAAGCGTTCGGCATAGCGGGAGGCCCACTGATGAATGACCTGCTCGCGGTCGCTGCGTTTCCACACCACGGCCTCGGCGAACGGTTCGAGGGTCAGTCGATAGTCGCCCGTCGGTTTCTTCAGGCACAGCATCAGGTTGATCGGGCATTTCAGCAGACCGGCCAGCAACCATGGCCCCTGAGGGAACGCAGCTTGATGGCCGAGGAAGTCCACGGTCACGCTACGCCCGCCATGCAGCGGCACGCGGTCGCCGGCAATCGCCAGCCACTCGCCGCGCTCCAGGCGCTCATGCAGTTGCAGCATGATCAGCGGGTCCAGCTCGCTGACCTGGATCAGGCGCAGATTGGTCGCGCCGGCTTCGCCCAGCAAACGGTTGAATTGCTCGGCGTGCTTGGTGTGCACCAGCACGTTCATCGTGACTTTTTCGCCGATCTCGGCCAACGCACGGCAGACCTCGAGATTGCCCAGGTGCGCGCCCACCAGCATCTGCCCGCGGGTGCCGCGCAGTTGCTTGCGCAGCAATGCCGGGTCGATGATTTCAATCTGCTCGATGCTCAGCTTGCCGTTCCACACGTCGAGTTTGTCGAGCATGGAGTCGGCGAAGGCCATGAACTGGCCGAACACCCGCCAATGGGTCGGGCGCAATTCGTTGCGACCACTCCAGTCGGCGAGCCGTTGCTGGTATTGCCAGGCGCTACGGCGAGCGCTGCGACCGAACAGGAAAAAGTACAGGACGATGCCGTACAACAGCGGACTCAGCAGCCGACGGCCCAGCACTTTGGCGCAGAGTGCGGTGAATTTCATCAGCCAGAAGCTGCCGCGCTCTTCGCGGTCAGCCCAGTGCTTTTTATCCGCGTCAGCACTCATGCTCGCCACCGTCGCCAGAGAATCACCGGCGCCCGCAGCAACATGCCGAAGAACAGCCGGGTGTGCATGCTCGTAATCAGCACATTGTCGTGGAACAGGCGGAAATGCGAGACGCCATCCAGCGGGTAATGGACTTTGGTTTGCAGCCATTGCATGGGGAGATTGCGCCACGCCAGTCGCACGAGAATGTCCGAGTCGAAGTCCATGCGCTTGCCGATCTTCACCGAATCGATCAGCGCCAGGGTCGGTGGTAACGGGTAGACGCGGAAGCCGCACATGGAATCGCGAATCTGCAACGACAGGGTGTTGATCCAGACCATCACATGAGTCAGGTAACGGGCGTACAAACGACCTTTCGGCACGCTGGCGTCGTATTGCGGATAGCCGCAGATCACCGCCTCGGGATGGGCGCGTGACTGTTCGATGAAGGTCTGGACGTCTTGCAGATCGTGCTGGCCGTCGGCGTCCACCTGCAAGGCATGGCTGAAGCCCAGGCGCGAGGCTTCGCGAAAACCGGTCATGACCGCGCCACCCTTGCCCTGGTTGGCGCCGAGTCGGATCAGGTACACCTTGTCGCGCCGGGCCAATTGATCGAGCACCTTTGCGCAGGATTGATCGCTGGCATCGTCCACCAAAATGCAGGGCAGGCCGCAGGCAATCAGCGCATCGACCACGGTGGTGATGGCGGTTTCGTGGTTGTAGACCGGGACCACGGCGCAGGGGTTATGCATGTTGGCTCACACCTGAAAGACCGAGTTGTCTGCTTCGCGAGCAGGCTCGCTCCCACAAGGGATTTGTGTTCGGCGAAAATCTAATGTGGGAGCGAGCCTGCTCGCGATTGAGTGCGCAGCACTCACCCAAGTTACGCATCACCCTTGGCCTCCACCAAGATCCGCCCACTTGAGCAGGTGGCGGTCTCGTTGCGATAGGCGAAATACAACTTGCTGCGCGTCGGATCGAAGCGCAAGTGCAGCTGGACTTCATCGCCGGGGCGCACCAGTTGCTGGAATTTCAGCACTTCCATGCCGGCGAATTTTGCCGGCAGGTCCATCAATTGCTGGCCCAGTGTTAACGCCCACTCCACTTGCACCACACCGGGCAATACCGGCGCCTGGGGAAAATGGCCGCTGAAGTAGGCGAGGTCGGGGGGTACCGCCAGTTGCAGGCTCCACTCACCATCGACTTCGATCTGCTCCAGCACCTCCGGCGCCTTTGGGCGCGGTGCCAGCAGCACGGCTTCAACGGTGGCCTGGGGCAGTTTGCCCTGAGCGTTCAGCGGCAGATGCCGCAGCAGGCGCCAACGGCGTGGCAAAGCCAAGGCTTCGCAATGCTGGCTCAGATGTTGACGCAGTTCTTGCGTGAGGGTGCGTCGCCCCTGATTACGCAAGGCATGCAGGCCTGACTCGGTCAGCACCAGCAGCGCGCCCAACGAAGCACGGTTTTCCTGAACCACGCCAAGACGTGCTTCGGCAACCCAGTCGTGGGCCATCAGGGCCTGTTCCAGCATCGGTAGCGAGATACGTTTTTCTTCCAGTTTGACGATCCGGTCCAGCCGTCCGAGCAGTTCGAATCGGCCGTCGGCAGTGATTCGCGCGGCATCCGCGGTGTGTTCGATATGGCCGTGCGGCAAGTACGGCGAAGCAATGAGCAGGGCGCCGTCGCTGTCCTGGCTCAATTCAATGTCAGCAAAGGGCTGCCAGAGATCCTGGCCCTGACGCCAGGCGATGCCGCCGGTTTCCGAGCTGCCGAGGATTTCCGTCGGCCATTGCTGCAGGCGTTGCTGAAGGCTTTGCGCGGCCTCGGCCGGCAATGCACCGCCGGAGGAAAATACTCGGCGAACCGCACTTAAAGCGGGCCAGTCGAGGTTGTCGCCCATGCGCTTGAGCAGCGCCGGGCTGGCGACCCAGGCAAACGCCGGGTGTTCGCGGCTGGCGCGTTGCAGGTCTTCAGGGAATGCCAACTGCTTGCGCACAAACGAGCGCCCGGCGCACAGCGGCCACAGCACTCGAAACAACAATCCGTAAATATGCTGAGTGGCGACGCTGCCAATGATGCAAGCCTGGCCCAGATCGGCTCCCCAGAGCCGCTCCAGCGCTTCGACCTCATTGGCCAGTTGGTGCAGGTTTTTGTCGATGCGCTTGGGCTCGCCACTGGAGCCGGACGTGCACAGGCTCAGCGAACAACGATCCAGATCCAGTGCGGCAGGCATCAACGGCGGATGCCGGTAATCGCTCAGGTGCGCGTCATCGGCCTGATCGGTCAGCCACAGATCGACTTCGGTCGACCAGCGCTGTCGAGTCTGGGCTTGCAGGTCCGCGGGCAGCAGCACGCTGACCCCGGCACGCCAGGCACCCAGCAGGGCAATCGCCAGGTCGGCGGCGTCCTCAAGGTGCACGGCAATGCGCCGCACACCCTGGGCTTGCAGGCCCGCGGCGAGGCTCAACGCCTGTACGCACAGTTGCGCGTGATTCAGCGCCGGTTCGGCCGTCACGGCACGTTCCGGTTGCGCCTTGAGCAACAGGTGCTCAAGTTTTATCCAATTCATGGGTGGCCTCGTACCCGTTGTCGTATAAGCCATTCAATGGCAAACAGCAGGCCCATCAATCCGTAGGAAATCAGGCCGGTGTACAACATCCACCAACTCAGCGGCGCCCAGAGGGTCAGGGCGGCGGCGAGCAAACCGTTACAAAGGAAAAACACGCTCCAGACGATTGTCACCTGGCGCGTATAAACAATCGCCTTGGCCGGCAGTTGCGGTTCACGCAAACGCGCCAGGCGTTCGATGATCGGCGGGCCGACTATCAAGCTCAGTCCAAACAACCCGAGCATGAACGCGCTGATCAGCACCGGGTACCAGCGCAGCAACAGCGGGCTGTCGAACAGCGCCAGCAACAGGCAAAAAACGATCGCGGTGACCGCCATCCACAAGCTGCCGGGGCGGCGCGCGCCGAGCAGTGCCCGGGCCAGCCACAGGCTGCCCAGCAGCAGACCGAACTGCCATGGGGCGAAATGCTCCATGCCGAAATACACCGCGAAGGGGTACAGCAGGCCCACCAGCAGCAGGCCAAGGCCGATCAATCGACTCATGCGGCCGGCTGAACCAGGCGGTAGACCGCCTCGACCACGTCGCTGACGGTACGCACGGTTTTGAATTCTTCGGCAGCGATTTTCTTGCCGGTCTGGCGTTTGATGTGATCGATCAGGTCGACCGCGTCAATGCTGTCAATTTCCAGGTCCTGATACAGGTTGGATTCGAGGCTCACGCGCTCGGGGTCCAGCTCGAAGAGTTCGACCAGAGCATCGCGCAGGGTGTTGAAGATGTCGTCACGAGTTTGCATGGTCCGGTCTCAAGCTGCCTGTTTTGCAGTGACGAACGCCGCAAGGCTCGCCACGCTGCTGAAATGATTGCGGGTGTCTTTGGCGTCGGCGTCGATTTTGATGCCGTACTTTTTCTGGATCGCCAGGCCGAGCTCCAGGGCGTCAACCGAATCCAGGCCCAGGCCTTCGCCGAACAGCGTCTGGTCGTCGCCGATGTCTTCGACGCTGATGTCTTCCAGGCCCAGGGCGTCGATGATCAGTGCTTTGATTTCCTGCTTGAGACTAAGAGTGTGCAGATCGCTCATCTTCGGCGAGCTCCTTAATAAAGTAATGATGCAAATAGTCATTGAGCTTGCGCGAGGCCTGTGGAGCAGGGCCCTGCGCGGCGAAGGCTTGTGGGTCTATATCGGCCCCGACACGGAAACTGAAGTGAACGCGACGTTTGGGGATCCGATACCAGGGTTCGGCCTTGGTCAATGTGGTCGGGCTGACCTTGATGATCACCGGTGTGAGAATTTTCGCACCGCGCAACGCGATCGCCGCAGCACCCCGATGGAAGGATGGTGGCTGACCCGGTTGGGTGCGGGTACCTTCGGGAAAGATGATCAGGGTCTGGCCGCTTTTAAGCGCATCGGCAGCGGCATCGAGCATGTCCATGCTGCCGTCGTTGCTGATGTATTCGGTGCTGCCTAGCGGGCCGCGGGTAAAAGGGTTCTCCCAGAGGCTTTTCTTGACTACACAGTTGGCGTGGCGCACCAGGCCGATCAGGAACACCACATCGATCAGCGACGGGTGATTGGCGATGATCATTTGCCCGCGGCGACCGAGTTTTTCGGCGCCCTGGATGTCGTAAGTCAGCACGCCGGTGCGAGCCATGAATCGCACAAAAAACCAGAACAGACGAGCGACGGTCTGCCGCGCTCGCCGCCGGTGTGTCCGGGCATCGCCGGGCAGGCAGTTCAGCAGCGGAAAAACCACCACGCGCAGGCACAGCCCGCCCAGCCCGAACAGGGTGAAGCTTGCGGCGGTAGCCAGCAGGCGCCAGTAATAGGCGTCGCGGTTTTTATCGGTTACAGGTTGCGTTGCCAGGTCCATACACGATTTTTCCAGGCATGTTGGCAGGTTGTCTGCTGGCCGAGCAGGGTACGCAATAGGTTCAGGGCATGGGGCCAGTGGGCTTTGGACAACGCATCCGAGGTGCTGTTCAGGGACAGCTGCCAGTCGTTGCCGGGGGTGATCAACAGACCGACCGCGTAAGGGAAGGGCACGTCGTCGATCCAGGTCGAGTAGGCTTCGGGCGGCTGCTCTTCGGTGACGACCAGCAGCACCGCGGGTGCGCCTTCGCCAAGCAACGCCGCAGCCTCTAGCATGCCGTGTTCAAGGCCATCGCCGGCTGCAGCGAGGGCAGTCATTTCGCTGGTTTCACCCCGCATGATCGACCACAGGCCGATGATCGCGTTGTGCACGGACAGGCTGAATTGAGTCGGCGACAGCGGCTGATCGGCAGCCAGATCGCTGAGAATATCGAAGGTGCGCGGGGTTTCGCCGTGGCGAGAAATAAAGACCAACGGTAGGTCCTGGCGACCATCGGCCAAAGGCCAGCCGACACTGAACGCCATCCGCGCCAGACGACTGAGTCGACGGCGCTGCATGGCCGGCAAAAACGAGACATCGGGGGCGGCATCGCTGCTCGCAAGCACGACCGGATGTTGGCTCCAGGTCTGCCAATCGTCCACGCTTTCGAGCCCAGGGGCCCACGCGTGCCATTGGGCGATGTTGAAGTTGATCACAGACATACATCCCGCCCCTGCGGGCTTCCTTGACGCGGTGAGTCGCAAAAAGCGCGAACTACCTTACGTGGCGCTTGGCGCCGAGTGGCGCGCATTATCCCGTTGCTGCGGGCGTGTAGCAAATGATGGTTACATTTTGCTCAATGAAATGTACCGTTTGGTTCGCCCATCGCTGTCGTTTGGCCATTATCCATATAACCGGCCTATCTGTCGGCTCTGTCAGCAAGCAATGCATGACTTCACGGTTTTTTCCGCGTGAGTTCACACCTGACTGTGTAGTCCCTATGCCGGCGAGGTAGCAAAGCACCGTTGTGGACTACTACACTCGGTCATTCTTTGATACACGGAGGTTTTGACATGCGGCGCGTGGTGTTCAATCAGAAAGGTGGCGTTGGCAAATCCAGCATTGCCTGCAATCTGGCGGCGGTCAGCGCCAGCGAGGGCTATCGCACCCTATTGGTGGATCTAGATGCTCAGGCCAACTCCACTCAGTACCTGACAGGCCTCACCGGGAATGATATTCCGATGGGCATTGCCGACTTTTTCAAACAAACCCTGTCTTCCGGACCGTTCTCGAAGAAAAACCAGGTCGATATCTACGAAACGCCGTTCGACAACCTCCACGTCATCACCGCCACTGCCGAACTGGCTGACTTGCAGCCCAAGCTTGAGGCCAAACACAAGATCAACAAGTTGCGAAAATTGCTCGAGGAACTGGACGGCGATTACGACCGGATCTACCTCGACACCCCGCCAGCCCTGAATTTCTATGCGGTTTCGGCTTTGATTGCCGCTGATCGTGTGCTGATCCCCTTCGATTGCGACAGCTTCTCGCGTCAGGCGTTATACGGTCTGCTGGCAGAAATCGAAGAATTGAAGGAAGACCACAACGAAGGGCTGGAAGTCGAAGGGATTGTCGTTAATCAGTTCCAGGCTCGTGCCAGTCTGCCCCAGCAAATCCTCGACGAACTGATCGCCGAAGGCCTGCCGGTGTTGCCGGTGTACCTGGGTAGTTCGGTGCGCATGCGTGAATCACACCAGGCCAACACGCCGCTGATCCACCTCGATCCGCGTCATAAGCTGACGCAGCAATTCGTCGAGCTGCACAAACTGCTGGAAAGCACCTGACTGCTCGTCAGATCCCTTGGCTACGCAACCAGCTTATCAACTGCGGTAACGGGAAGGCCCCGCTCTGGCGTGCGACTTCCCGGCCGTTCTTGAACAGAATCAGACTCGGGATCGAACGGATCCCCAGCTGCGCCGACAGCTGCTGGTTCGCCTCGCTGTCCAGCTTGGCCAGCCTACACTTGCCCGCCAATTGCACCGCCGCCTGCTCAAACACCGGCGCAAACGACTTGCACGGCCCACACCAGTCCGCCCAAACGTCCACCAGCAATGGCAGATCACCCTTGATCTGACTGGCGTAATCGCCTTGCTTCAATTCGAAGGGTTTGGTCGACAAGACCTCGGCCTTGCAGCGGCCACATTTTGGGTGATCGTTGAGGCGTGAGGCAGGGATGCGGTTGAGGCCGTTGCAGTGGGGGCAGGGGATGAGGAATGAGTCGGTCATGCGGATGATCCTGTAAAGAAGCCGATGACCTCTATGTGGAGACGTCTGCTCACATTTTCAATCGTGCAGAACGACGTGGCATTTCTAGGCTGAGAGAGCGCCGGCTGCACCATTGGTCTGCTCGTGAATAGCCAAAGCGAGCTGCCTGGCGTCGGCACCCAATCGGTGGTCTCCGAGATCTTGAGCGGCAAGCGTCATCTCAACCTGCGGCAGATCCGCTGGTTGGCCGAGCACTTCGGAGTGTCGGTGGAGACCTTTATCTGACCGGGTTCAGGAAGAGCAACTGATCTCCAGATGCTTGCCCCACTCCGGTGGCCGCTCGGCATAGCTCTCCATCCCCGGCTGCTCCTCAAACGGATTGCTCAACACCGCATGCAGTCGGCGAACCTCTGAATAGTCGCCACTCTCCGCCGCATCGATGGCTTTCTGCGCCAAGTAGTTGCGCAAGATGTAGAGCGGATTGACCGAATGCATCCGTTTGCGCCGCTGCTCTTGATCATCCTCGCCGTCACGAGCAACCCGGGCGATGTAGAGCTCACCCCAGGCATCGAAGCCCTTGATGTCGACGAAGTCATCGCGCAAACGGGCGACGGCCAGTTCAGGTGATTCTTCACCCAGGCGGCGGAAGAACAGGCTGTAGTCGACGCCGCTGTTCTGCATCAGTTGCAGCAGCTGTTCCAGCAGTTTCTGGTCATCGTCTTCGGCCGTGGTGAAACCGAGGCGGCGGCGCATCAGGTCGAGGTAATGGGCCTGGTACAGCGGCAAGTACAGGCCGAGGGCTTCGCGCAGGGCTTCGACGCTGATAAAAGGCGTCAGGGCCTGGGCCAGGGCGCTGAGATTCCACTGGCCGATCGGCACCTGGTTGCTGAAGGAGTAACGACCCTGGTCATCGGAGTGGTTGCAGATGAAGTGGGCGTCGAAGTCGTCGAGGAAGGCGAACGGGCCG
The DNA here is from genome assembly GCF_054898105.1 of Pseudomonas sp. MDT1-17. Taxonomy (NCBI): domain Bacteria; kingdom Pseudomonadati; phylum Pseudomonadota; class Gammaproteobacteria; order Pseudomonadales; family Pseudomonadaceae; genus Pseudomonas; species Pseudomonas sp. MDT1-17. The sequence continues at coordinate 793,564 of NZ_JBUBVM010000001.1, forward strand.
TAGTCGAAGGTAATGCCGAGGATCGACATGTTGTCAGTATTCATCACGCCGTGGCAGAACCCATAGGCCTGCCATTGGGCGATCAGCTCGGCATTGCGCTCAACGATTTCACGGAACATCGCCAGATACGGTTCCGGCTGTTCCAGGCATTGCGGGAAATGCATGGCCAGCACGTGGTCGCCGAGTTCTTTCTGTTTTTCAGGACGTTTGGTGTAGTAGAAATATTCGAAATGCCCGAAACGCACATGGCTCGGCGCCATGCGCAGGACCATGGCTGCGCGTTCCTGTTTCTCGCGCCAGACGGGTGTGTCGGAGCCGATCACGCACAGTGCGCGGGTGGTCGGGATGTTCAGGGCATTCAGCGCTTCGGAGGCAAGAAATTCGCGGATCGAGGATCGCAGGACCGCCCGCCCATCGCCCATGCGCGAAAAAGGCGTCTGGCCGGCACCCTTGAGGTGCAGGTCCCAATGCTCGCCGGCCTCGTTGTAAACCTCGCCCAGCAATAGCCCGCGCCCATCGCCCAGCTGCGGGTTGTAGGAACCGAACTGATGACCTGAATAGACCATCGCCCGCGGGACCGCGTCGGCCCAGAGTTTATGGCCGCTGAACAGTTCGGCGAATTCCGGGGTGTCGGCCACGGCAGGGTCGAGGTCGAGCAGCGCCATGGCGGCGGGGCTGGCTACCACCAGACGCGGGTTGTCGATGGGTTCGGGCAGCACGTGGGCGGAAAACGTATCGCCCAGGCGGGCAAAACGATTATCGAAGGTCAGTTCGTCGAGGGCTTTCAAGGGCCATCTCCAGCAGAATGTCCGAGCATTCTGCTAGGGATAGGGCGGTTAGTCGAGTTTGGCGGCCGGTGGCTCTTGAGGCACTTGACCATCCGGCTTAGGCGCAATGGTTTTGGCTTCCGGGTCGACCGGCACCATCCTGTATTCCTGACCCTGGATGTTCTTGAGGTAAACCTCCATCTGCCGGAACGAGATGTTGATGTGCTGTTTCTTGAACTCGCGGTTGATGAAGCGGTTGACCTCATCGAGCACCGGGTTACGGTCGCCGAGGTCGCGCACATGCATGCGCAGTTCATGATCGAGGGTGCTTTCGCCGAAGTTCAGGAAGTACACGTGAGGCTCGGGATCCTTCAGCACACGTGGGTTTTCACGGGCAGCCTTGAGCAGCAATTCCTTGACCAGGTCCAGGTCCGAGCCGTAATCGACGCCGAGCTTGAGGGTCACCCGGGTGATGGTGTCGGTCAGGGACCAGTTGATCAGCTGCCCGGTGATGAACGTCTTGTTCGGGACAATAATGTCCTTGCGGTCGAAGTCGGTGATAGTCGTGGCGCGGATGCGGATCTTGCTCACCGTGCCCGACAGGTTGCCGATGGTAATGGTGTCGCCGATCCGCACCGGGCGTTCGAACAGGATCATGATCCCGGAGATGAAGTTCGCGAAGATTTCCTGCATCCCGAAACCGAGACCTACCGATAGCGCCGCCACCAGCCATTGCAACTTGTCCCAGCTCACGCCGAGCGTCGACAGGGTCGAGACGAAACCGACACCAGCGATCACGTAAGACAGCAACGTGGTGGTGGCGTACGCACTGCCCTGAGCGAGGTTCAGTTTCGACAACACCAACACTTCCAGCAGGCCCGGCAAGTTGCGCGCGAGGGCGAAGGTAATGCCGATGATGATCACCGCGCCGAGCATGTCGCCAATGCTGATCGGCACCATGCTCATGTTGGCGCCGGTGCCGCTGGTGTATTCGTAGAGGGTGATGTTATCCAGGTACGAAAACACCGAGATCAGATCGGACCAGACCCAGTACAACGCCGCGATGAAACCGCCAAGCAGTGCCAGACGGATCAGGCGCAGGGACTGCTCGTTGACCTTCTCGATATCCAGTGTGGGCTCTTCGATCACCGCTTCACCGTCGCCAGCCTCTTTCGCGGCCTGGCGTTTGGCCAGGGCGCGCTGGTAGGCCAGACGGCGTGCCGCCACGCTGAGGCCGCGCACGAAGGTGGCTTCAATCACCAGCCAGAACATCAGCAGGTACAGGGTGTTGATCAACCGGTCGCTGAGCTTCAGCGCGGTGTAGTAATAGCCGAAGCACACCGCCACGAATAACGCGACCGGCAGGACGGTGAACATGACCCCGACGGCTTTGCGGAACAGCGAAGCGTTCTGGTGCGTCGGGCTGCTGATCAGCAGGCGACTTAGCAGCCAGGCCATCAAGGCGTAGCAGGTCAACACCACCGGCATGCCAAGCACGTCATCGGCCAGGGTCGCGGGTTGCAGTTCGGCAACCGCCACCACGGCGACCAATGCGATCACCACCAGCCCGAGTCGACGGACCCAGCCCTGAAGGAACTCGACCTGAGGTTTTTCCCAGCGGAAATGCAGTTCGGCCACGCCGCCTGGTGCGAGGATCCGGTAAGCGGTGTAGAACACCAGCCAGGCCTGAGCCATTTGCAGCAGCGCCGCGCCCATGTTGGCGTTTTGCCCGCGAGCGTCGATCTGCAAGGCCAGGCCACACAAGGCCAGGCCCAGAGAGACCGGCATCGCCAGCAGAATGTTGATCAGAATCGCCTGCGGCGTGTGCCACTGGCTGTCGCGCTTGAAGTGGCCGATGTCCTGGTGAACCTTGTTCAGTCGGGCATAGAGGTTCTTGCGCCGCCACAACAGGGCACCGATCAGCAACGCCAGCGGCAGGAACAGCAACGGCCGCTGGGTCAGGCCATCACTCAATTCGCTCAGGCTGGAAGCCCACGGCAGCGTGGTGACCTGACGTTCCAGGCGCTCCGGCACGGCGCGCATCCATTCCAGGTCCAGCGGCTTGTTGCTGGGAATCCAGAACATTTGCTCATCGAGTGTCGCCCGCAGGCTTTGCGCGGTGCTGAGCAATTGTTTCTGATTGAGTTGCAGGGTGATGGATTCGTTGAGCACCGCGCTCAGTTCGCGGTTCAACCGCTCCAGCAGGTCGAAGCGGGTCGTGGCCAGCTCCATCAGGCTCTTGCGCAGCGGCGGGGTGACTTGCTCCGGCGGCTGGGTAGACAGCAGATTGTCGACGTAAGTGGCCGGGTTGCTGAGCAGTTCCCGTTGCTGGCTGACTTCGAATTGATAAAGGCGAATGTCGGCGATCTGGTCGGCCAGGTCGCGGTCGAGCTTGAGGCGCGGCAGGGCCTGTTTCTGTTTATAGAGGATCTTGGAGAGCAGCAGACTGCCCTTGAGCACGTTGATTTGCTCATCCAGCGCCGAATCGCTTTGGGTCACGTTGTCCAGCTGCTGCTTGGTCTGCAGGTTCTGCTGAGTGACTTCGTTGAGGCGGTCAGTGCTTTTGAGCAGGTAGTCCGAGAGCTTCAGATTAGCCGCGCTTTCGGTGGCCAGCAGCGTGCTGCCGCCAGACTTCTGCGCTTCGATGGACTGCTGCGTCACGGTCTCTTGGGACTGCGCCAGACGCTTCTGGTTGATCAGGGTTTGTAGCTCCTGGATTTCCTTATCCTGGCGATCGGATTTTTCCGAGAGCAATCCATGCTGGCTGTTACCCAGGTCCTGCAGTTGGTTGTTGCCGGCCAGTTCCTGGCGACGCAACGGGATCAGGGCATTCAGCGCCGCGAGCTCGGCGTTGAGCAGGTCGCGTTGCTCGGGGGTCAAGGTCTTGCCGTTGTCCTTGCCGGCCTTGAGGATGTTGTTGATCTGCTGGATGCGTGTCTGGCTGGTAGAAATTTCGGCCTGGGCGCGCTCGGGGCGGGTCTGGGCGGTAGTGACCAGACTGTTGGCGTCGGCCAGGGACTTCTGCAGATCGCTTTGCTGGGTGGAGCGCTCAGTGAGCATCTGCTCCAGTTGCTGAATAGACTCTTTGGCATAGCGTTGCGGTACCGGCAACACGTTAGTGGCTTTGAGCTTGGTCAGTTCTCGCTGGTTCTCGATGTTCTGCTTCGGGGCGCTGGCCAGTTGCCGTTTGAGATCGGCCAGCTTCTGCTCGTAATCACGCTGGTTGTTGAGTTGTGTCAGCGTGTTTTGCAGGATGGTTTGCAGGGCTTTCTGATCGGCTTCCGGCAGTTTGCGGTCGGCGATCTTGTTCAGGTTCGCCTGCACGGCTTCGCTGGACGGAGGTTCGGCCGCTTGCACTGTACCGACAGAAAGACTCAAGCCCAGCAGGGCGATGATGAAAAAGGTGCGCAGGGTTGACATAGAGACCGATCGAAAACGAGACGAAGAGTGGAGTTTAGAGGAACAAGCCCGGACCCGGGCGACTTCCTTCGGGAAATCTGACGCCCACTTTGCCGATCTTGTTCCCTTCCATGACCGCGATGGTCCAAATGGTATTGTTCCACTCCACCTGGTCACCGACCACGGGTGCACCGCCCACTTTCTGGGCAATGAAATGGCCCAGGGACATGTCCGGGTCGATGCCTTCCACTTTTAATCCGTACAACGCAGCAACCGCGGCCAGCTGGGCGTCTCCTTCAAGTACGAAGTCGCCAAAGAAGCGCAAATCGAGGCCTCGTTGCGGTGCCTGACTGAAGAGTTTTCCGAGGGCCGGAAGGTTGTGTTCATGACCGATTACACACAGCAAATCATCGACTTCGAGCGCCGTACTACCCGACGGATGGAGCAGTTGCTGGCCACGAAACAGGGCTGCAATGCGAGTGCCTTCGGGCATTTTCAGTTCCCGAAGGGGCGAGCCGATGCACCATTTCTCGGCGCCGAGGCGATAAACGAACAGCTCCCACTCACTGGTGACGTGCACTTCCAGGGCGGCGCGGGAGATCGGCGCAGGCTCCGGCGGAACGGTCACTTTCAAAAGCTTCGCCACCCATGGCAGGCTCGTACCCTGCACCAGCAGCGACACCAACACGATAAAGAACGCGAGGTTGAAGTAGAGCTGGGCGTTGGGCAGGCCGGCCATCAGCGGGAACACCGCCAGAATGATCGGGACCGCGCCGCGTAACCCGACCCAGGAAATGAACGCTTTCTCGCGCCCATGGAACGCCTTGAACGGCAGCAGACCGACCATCACCGACAACGGCCGGGCAAACAGAATCATCCACAGCGCCAGACCCAGAGCGGGCAGGGCAATCGGCAACAAGTCATGGGGCGTCACCAGCAACCCCAGCACCAGGAACATGCCGATTTGCGCCAGCCAGGCCATGCCATCGAGCATGTGCAAAATGCCGTGGCGGCTGCGCACCGGGCGGTTGCCGATGACCAGGCCGCACAGGTACACCGCCAAAAAGCCGCTGCCGTGCAAGGCGTTGGTCAGGGCAAACACGACCAACCCGCCGGCAATGACCAGAATCGGATAAAGGCCGGTGGCCAAGTGGATACGGTTGACCAGTTGCAGCATGACCCAGCCGCCACCCAGGCCGATGACGGCACCGATACCGAATTCACGCATAAAGTGCCCGAGCAGGCTCCAGTGCAGACCGGTCTGGCCGCTGGCGAGCATGTCGATCAGGGTTACGGTGAGGAACACCGCCATCGGGTCGTTGCTGCCGGACTCTATCTCGAGGGTGGCGGTGACCCGTTCGTTCAAGCCTTTGCCGCCGAGCAGCGAGAACACCGCCGCGGCGTCGGTGGAGCCGACGATAGCGCCGATCAGCAGTCCCTGGATCAGGTTCAGGTTGAACAACCAGGCGGCTGCCATGCCGGTCAGCCCGGTGGTAATCAACACCCCGACCGTCGCTAGCGACAGCGCCGGCCATAACGCCACGCGGAAGCTGGAAACCCGGGTGCGCAAGCCGCCGTCGAGCAGGATGACGGCCAGGGCGAGGTTGCCGACCAGATAAGCCGTTGGGTAGTTATCAAAAACAATGCCGGCACCGTCGACGCCGGCCGACATGCCCACCGCGAGGATGATCACCAGAATCGGGATACCGAGGCGCGATGAAAGTGAGCTCACCAGAATGCTCGCACCTACCAGCAACGCGCCGATCAAGAACAGGCTGTTGATGGTCGTCGCATTCAAAGGCAGTACTCCAGAAAGCAGAAAGGCGGGCACAAACTGACCATGCAGTCTGCGTGCCAGCGATTCTAACCTGTTGAAATGTGATGCTGTCAAAAAGCTTTTGCAGATCAAAAGATCGCAGCCTGCGGCAGCTCCTACATTGGATCAACGTACATCCTGTAGGAGCTGCCGAAGGCTGCGATCTTTTTGCTTTTGGGGTTAAAGGCTAAACCGCCCAACCATATTGTTCAGGTCCAGCGCCAACCGCGACAACTCATTGCTGGCAGCACTCGTCTGATTCGCCCCGGTCGCCGACTGCACCGACAGATCACGAATGTTCACCAGATTGCGGTCCACTTCGCGGGCCACCTGCGCCTGCTCTTCGGCGGCGCTGGCGATCACCAGGTTGCGTTCGTTGATTTCGACGATCGCACTGTTAATGGTGTCCAGCGATATGCCAGCGCCACGAGCAATGTTTAACGTCGACTCGGCGCGCTCGGTGCTGTTGCGCATCGAATCCACCGCGTGCTCGGTGCCGCTCTGGATGCTGCCGATCATGCGTTCGATTTCGCTGGTCGACTGCTGAGTACGATGGGCCAGGGCACGAACTTCGTCAGCTACCACGGCGAAACCACGACCGGCTTCACCGGCACGGGCTGCTTCGATGGCCGCGTTCAACGCCAGCAAGTTGGTCTGGTCAGCCAGGCCGCGAATCACGTCCAGCACTTTGCCGATGTCACGGGACTCGTTGGCCAGGTCGCCAATCAGGGTCGCGGTGCTCTGGACGTCGGCGCTCATGCGTTCGATGGCGCTGACGGTTTCCTGCACAAGGTCGCGACCATCACCGGCAGAGGTGGTGGCGTTTTTCGAGGCTTCGGAAGTGCTGACGGCATTGCGCGCGACTTCTTCCACGGCGCTGGTCATTTCATTGACAGCGGTGGCTGCCTGTTCGATTTCGTTGTTCTGCTGGGTCAGGCCACGGGCGCTTTCGTCGGTGACACTGTTGAGCTCTTCAGCGGCAGACGCCAGTTGCGTGGCAGAGCCGGAAATCCGTTGCAGGGTGTCACGCAGCTTGTCCTGCATCTTCGACATGGCCAGCAGCAAACGGCCGGCTTCGTCCTCACCGTCGACTGTGATCGGGCGAGTCAGGTTGCCTTCGGCAATTTCTTCGGCGGCGCTCAGGGCGTTGGCGATCGGCTTGGTGATGCTGTTGGTCAGCAACCAGGCGAAAAGCAAGGTCAGGCCGCTGGCGATGACCAGCAAAGTGATCACCAGATTGAACGACGTCGAATACTGATCGCCGGCGCGCTGGTCAGTTTCCTCGATTTGCTGGGTGTTGATCTCCAGCAGCTTCGCGAGGGCCGCGTTGACCTCTTCGGAGTTGGCGAGCAACTCGGTGTTCAGCATCTTGCGCAGGTCGTCGACCTGATTGTTGCGCGAGAACGTCTTCATCCGCTCTTCAAGCTGACGATACTGCGCCAGCAACTGCACGTACTTATCGTAAGCGCCGCGTTCTTCCGGACCATCGATCAGCGGCTCATAGGCTTTCTGCGCCTCGCGGATCTGCTGGTTGCGCAGGTCGAACAGGTCAATAGTCTTCTGTTGAACATCAGGTTCGCGGTTCACCAGCAAACGGTAAGACAGCACCCGCAGGCGCAGTGAGAGCTGAGTGAATTCGTCGAGGCTCTTAATGCTCGGCACACTCATGGAGGCGATGTCTTCACCGGCGCCGCGAATCTTGCTCATCTGGTTCAAGGCAAATACCCCCAAAACCAGCATCAAACCGCCAATCAGGGTGAAGCCGAGGAACGCCCGCGGTGCGATATTCATATTACGAAGGGACATGGTATTTACCGAAAAGAGCGCATCCGTGCCGCGCTGAGACTGACGTATGGGTGACTTATCGGTCATACGACTAAAGTCTTGAGCCCCTGCGGGTATTTGTCGCACGCCCGCCCGGGCGACGAAGTGCAGGAACCAGATCCGCCAATCACAGTCTTTAAAGTTCGCGAGGAAGGTCGCCCGCCAGCAAAATCAAGGCCTTGCGCCTGATTAACCCTGGCATCCGTGGTGACTTTTCTTTATCGTACGCGCCCTTTGAAAATGCTTGGAAAATCAAAATGTTGGAAGCAACCCTAAGCCAATTGGAACAGCTGGTCAGCGACCTGGTGCAACAGAACCAGACCCTGCTCGGCACCAACCAAACCCTGAGCGCAGAATTGGCTCAGGCCAAGGATGAAAACGAAAGCCTGCAACTGAGCCTGATGGAACAGGAAGAGAAACAAGGTGCCACCGCCGCACGCATCCAGGCCCTGGTTGAGCGCGTCAGCGCCGGCCCTGTCAGCGCATGAGTGAAGGCGCCGCAGGGGTAAAAGTCGTCTCGATCCTGGGGGAGGACTATTCGATCAAGGCGCCGGCCGGGGAAGAGCAAACCCTGCTGGACGCCGCATTAATGCTGAAGGCTGCCCTGGCCGACACCAAAAAGAAGTACCCGACGCTGATCGGTGACCGCTTGCTGGTGCTGGCGGCGATGAATCTGTGCTCCCAGCAGATCGACATGCAGAAACAGCACAAGCAGGAACTCGACCGTTACCAAGAGCAAGTCAGCGCCACGGTTGAAGTGATCTCCAAGACGATCAATCAGGCCTGATCGGCTTTGCGCACAACCGAAGAATAAATTGTCGTTTGCGTTGTATACAATCGGCATGGCTGTTGCAGTGTTTCAGCCTCTTATTCTTTGGGGGTGCTCCATGCAGTTCTGGCGACGCAGTATTCAATGGCAGTTGATCCTGAGTATGGGCACCGCCCTGCTGGTCAGTATTCTGATCGTGGTTGGCGTTTATACCCTCGTGGTCAACCGTCTCGCCCAGAGTTACCTGGTCGAACAAGCGCTACCGTCGAGCATCGAAGCGATGCGCAACGACATCGAACGAATCCTCGTTCAACCCCTCACCGCCGCCAAGGACATCGCCAGCAACAGCATGGTGCGCGACTGGCTCGCAGGGGGTGAAAACAGTGCCCAGACCGCCACGTTCGTGCAGTATCTGGAAGGCATCCGCGCCGAGCACAAAGCTTTTACCGCGCTGATCGTCGGCACTGCCTCAAGCAACTACTTCTCTGAAAAAGGCCTGGACCGGACCCTCAGCCGTTCCAACCCCAAAGACGCCTGGTTCTACTCGTTTCTCGACAGCAATCAGCCGCGCACCCTCAATATCGACAATGACACCGCGACCGGTGAATTGGCGCTGTTCATCGACCTCAAGGTCGAACAGGCCGGTAAAGTCGTGGGCGTCGCCGGGCTTGGCCTGAGCATGAAAGAGCTGTCGGAGCTGATCCACAATTTCAACTTCGGTGAGCGCGGCAAGGTCTATCTCGTGCGTTCCGACGGTTTGATCCAGGTTCATCCCGAGGCGCAATTCAGCGGCAAACGCACGTTGGCCGAGCAAATTGGTGCAACTGCCGCACAAGCGGTGATGGGTCAAAAAGTTGCCACCAACAGTAGCTTTGTTCGCGATGGCGAAGATTATCTGGCGCTGAGCCTGCCGCTGCGTGATCTGGGCTGGACGCTGGTGGCCGAAGTGCCGCAGTCGCAGATCTACGCCGAAGCACGCCGCGCGATGTGGATGAGCAGTGGCATCGGCCTGGTGGTGGCGCTGGTTTGCCTGGCTCTGGTGGTGTTGCTGGCCCGGGGATTGGTGCGGCCGATCCGTCAGGTAACAGCAGCGCTGGTAGCAATCGGTAGCGGTGGGGGAGATTTGACCCACAGGTTAGATTCCAGTCGCGCCGATGAGTTGGGTGACCTGGCGCGTGGTTTCAATCGGTTCCTGGAAAGTCAGCGCGACATGATCGGCGAAGTGCTGACCACCAGCGAGCGTTTACGCACGGCCGTCGGCCAGGTGGCGCGGGTGGTGGACAACACTGCCGAACGTTCCGGCCGTCAGCAGGAAATGACCGACATGGTCGCCACCGCCGTCCATGAAATGGGCCTGACGGTGCAGGAAATCGCCCAAAACGCCGGCAATGCGGCGGTGGCTTCACAGACTGCCCGCGATGAAGCGATGCAGGCGCGAGAAGTGGTGGGCGGGTCGATTCGGCATATTGAAAGCATGTCCGCCGAAATCGGCCTCGCTGCCAGTGCGGTGGGTGAGCTGGCCCTTCAAGTGGCGTCCATTGATCAGGTGTTGGCGGTGATTCGCGGGATCTCCGAACAGACCAATTTGCTCGCGCTCAACGCGGCCATCGAAGCAGCGCGGGCCGGGGACATGGGGCGCGGGTTTGCGGTAGTGGCGGATGAAGTGCGCACGTTGGCGCGGCGGACGCAGTCGTCGACTGATGAGATTCAGCAGATGATCGGCAGCCTCAAGCAAGGCGCGGAGAATGCGGTCTCGTCGATGCATTCCGGGCAGGCGGCGACGGGCACTGGGGTTGAGTCGAGCCAGCGCACCGGGGCGTCGTTAACGGCGATTACCGGGCAGGTCGAGCGGATCAGCGACATGAACCATCAGGTGGCGACGGCGACGGAAGAGCAGTCGGCGGTGACCGAAGAGATCAATCGCAACGTGCAGGGGATTTCCGATTTGGCCCGGGCAACGGCCGGGGAAGTCAGGGCTTGTCGTGAGGATTGTCAGACGCTGAAGCGGTTGGCGGATGATTTGGCGCGGCAGATGGGTGGGTTCAAGCTGAGTTAACAGATCAAGATCAAAAATCGCAGCCTCGTTTCACTCGACAGCTCCTACAGGTTTACGCGGATCCTTTGTAGGAGCTGTCGAGGGAAACGAGGCTGCGATCTTTTTTGTGGCCGTTACACAAATCTATGTCAGATCAAAACCACTCATCCTGCATCCCAAGGCACACATCATCCCGCGCCTCAAGAATCGCCAGCTCATGGTGACACCCCGGCACTTCCCATGTCAGAAAATACCGCGCTGCCTGTAGCTTGCCTTTATAGAAGCTCACATCCGCCGCATTACCCTTGGCCAACCCTTCCTCAGCGCGAATCGCCTGTTCCAGCCAGCGCCAGCCAATCACCGTGTGCCCGAACACTTTCAAATACAGCGCCGAGTTCGCCAGGCTGCTGTTGACCTTGCCCTGGCCCAGATCCGTCAGCAGGCCAATGGTCACCGTTTGCAAGCGCGCCACCAGTTTCTCCAACGGCTCACGCAGCGCTGTCAGCGTTTCGTATGCCTGGGCGCGCTCGGCGGTGTTGGCAATCAGGCGGATCAGCTGCTTCAAGCCCGCGCCACCGTTCTGCGCCAGTTTGCGGCCCAACAGGTCCAGCGACTGAATGCCGTGGGTGCCTTCATGGATCGGGTTCAGGCGGTTATCGCGGTAGTACTGCTCCACCGGATACTCGCGGGTGTAGCCGTGGCCGCCCAGAATCTGGATCGCCAGTTCGTTGGCCTTCAGGCAGAACTCCGATGGCCAGGATTTAACGATCGGCGTCAGCAGATCCAGCAACTCATGGGCCTGCTTGCGTTCGGCTTCGCTCTCAAGGGTCGTGGTGTCGTCCAATAATCGCGCCGCATACAGCCCCAGATCGAACGAACCTTCGACGTAGGCCTTTTGCGTCAGCAGCATGCGCTTGACGTCCGCGTGCTGAATGATCGCCACCGGCGCAGTGTTCGGGTCCTTGCTGTCCGGCACGCGACCTTGCGGACGTTCGCGGGCGTACTCCAGGGAATACAGATAACCGGCGTAACCGAGCATCACCGCACCCATGCCGACGCCGATCCGCGCCTCGTTCATCATCTGGAACATGTAGCTCAGGCCGTGGTGCGGCTTGCCCACGAGGTAGCCGACACACTCGCCGTTATCGCCGAAATTCAGCGCGGTGGAGGTGGTGCCGCGCCAGCCCATTTTATGAAACAACCCGGCCAGCAGCACGTCGTTACGTTTGCCCAGACTGCCGTCATCGTTGACCAAAAACTTGGGCACGATGAACAGCGAAATACCCTTCACCCCGGCCGGTGCGTCCGGCAGCTTCGCCAGCACCATGTGCACGATGTTTTCAGACAGCGGGTGATCGCCGCCGGAAATGAAAATCTTGTTGCCCTTCAGGCGATAGGTGCCGTCAGACGCAGGCTCGGCGCGGGTACGAATATCCGACAGCGACGAGCCGGCATGCGGCTCGGTCAGGGCCATGGTGCCGAAGAAGCGGCCATCGATCATCGGCTGCAGGAAGCGCTGCTTCTGCTCATCTGTACCAAAGCTTTCGATCAGGTTCGCCGCGCCCATGGTCAGGAATGGATAAGAGGTCGACGCCGCATTGGCCGATTGGAAGTGAGCGAAACAGGCTTGGGACAACAGCGTAGGAAGTTGCATGCCTCCCGCATCGAAACTGCGCGCCGCGTTGAGGAAACCGGCTTCGAGGAAGGCATCCACCGCCGGTTTTACTTCCGGAATCAGAATCGCCTGACCGTTCTCGTAGCGCGGCTCGTTCTCGTCGCCCTTGCGATTGTGCGGGGCGAAGAACTTCTCGGCGATGTTGCGGGCAGTGCCGATGGCAGCGTCGAAGGTCTCGCGGTTGTGCTCGGCGAAACGCTCGCGCTGGGTCAGGCCTTCGGCATCGAGGACTTCATACAGCTCGAAAGCCAGATTGCGGGAACTGAGCAACGTCTCGGACATGTCGGCCTACCTTTTTTTGGAATGGACCGAGTCTAGGCGTGGCAAGGGCGGGGTGAACAGGATGATTGATCTTGGTGATGGAGAAGCAAAAGATCGCAGCCTTCGGCAGCTCCTACAGAGAAACACGATCCCCTGTAGGAGCTGCCGAAGGCTGCGATCTTTTGATCTTGCTTCTAAAACACCGGACACCCATTGCGGGTGCCCGGTCTTGTTGCGGTTTAGCCGATAGTCATCAGGCTGGCATTACCACCCGCCGCAGCCGTGTTAACACTCAACGCCCGCTCAATCACCAGGCGCTCCAGCGCAATGTTGGTTTCGCCTTGCGACAAGCCATGAACCCCGACAATCGCGCCAGCACGCTTGGCCACTTGCTGGCAAACCGCGCGCAGCTGATCGGAGTGGCCATGATGCAGAACCGCATCAAACACCACTTCGTCCTTGCTCCAGTCGGAAACCAGCTTGATCCGCGCCTGAACTTCCTTCGGCAGGCGTGCGAACAATGCCTTGCTCAAGTCAGCTTCCGGCCACACCGCCGAACCGCCAACAGCCAATACCGCCGCCAGTTGAGTCAGCAGATCGCCTTCGACTTCCGCCAGGCTCAGCACGTGCTCACGCGGCAGGATGGCGTAGCTGTTGCGCTCGCCGGTCGGGCCCGCCAGTACACGGGTGATCCCGCTTTGCGATTGCGCCGCGAACTGCACGCACAGGGCGCTCAGGTCAGCGAACTTGTTACTGTCGGCCCAGGCCTTCAGGGCAGTCAGCGGTTTGCTCATGGCATCACGCAGACGAACGTCCGGTGCTGCGATGGCATCACCGCGAGCGAAGGACTGTTCGATCGCACCGGTAGGACGCGTCGACAGCAGGCGATACATGTACAGCGGACCGCCGGCTTTCGGGCCAGTACCCGACAGACCTTCTCCACCGAACGGCTGCACGCCAACCACAGCACCGACAATGTTGCGGTTCACATAGACGTTACCGGCGTTGACGTTGTCGATCACCTTGGCGATGGTCTCGTCGATGCGCGTGTGCACGCCCAGCGTCAGGCCGTAACCGGAAGCGTTGATCTGGCCAATCAGCTGATCGATGTCTTTGCGCTTGTAGCGAACCACGTGCAACACCGGGCCGAAGATCTCACGTTGCAGTTCGTCGAAGCTTTCCAGCTCGATCAACGTCGGCATCACGAAGGTGCCGCGTTTGACTTCTTCGGTATTGGCGATTGCCACCTGGTACACACTGCGACCTTTGTCGCGCATGGCCTGGATGTGCTTCTCGATGCCTGCCTTGGCTTCGGCGTCGATCACCGGGCCGATGTCCACGGACAGACGCTCAGGGTTGCCGAGACGGCATTCAGCCATGGCACCTTTGAGCATTTCGATGACACGGTCAGCGGAATCTTCCTGCAAGCACAAGACGCGCAGCGCCGAGCAACGTTGACCGGCGCTGTCGAAAGCCGACGACACCACGTCGATCACAACCTGTTCGGTCAGGGCCGAGGAGTCGACGATCATCGCGTTCTGGCCGCCGGTTTCAGCGATCAGCGGAATCGGACGACCCTGTGCATCCAGGCGGCCGGCGACGTTGCGTTGCAACAGACGCGCAACCTCGGTGGAACCGGTGAACATCACGCCTTTGACCCGATCGTCACCGACCAGACGGGCGCCAACGGTTTCGCCTCGGCCCGGCAGCAATTGCAGCACGCCTACCGGAATCCCGGCTTCGAGCAGCAAGCGCACGGCTTGAGCCGCCACCAGCGGGGTTTGTTCCGCAGGCTTGGCCAGTACCGGGTTACCGGCGGCCAGTGCTGCCGCGACTTGGCCACTGAAGATCGCCAGCGGGAAGTTCCACGGGCTGATGCACACGACCGGACCCAGTGGGCGGTGGGCGTCATTGGTGAAATCGTTGCGAGCCTGCACCGCGTAATAACGCAGGAAGTCCACCGCTTCACGCACTTCGGCGATGGCGTTGGCGAAGGTCTTGCCGGCTTCGCGAGCCAACAGGCCCATCAGCGGCTGGATCTCGCCTTCCATCAAGTCAGCGGCACGTTCCAGAATCGCGGCGCGTTCGGCGGGCGGAGTGGCCTGCCAGATCGGTGCGGCGTTCAGGGCGCACTGGATCGCGTTGTCGACGTCTTCGACAGTGGCTTCTTGCACATGGCCGACCACGTCACGCAGATCGGACGGGTTCAGGACTGGCGCAGGGGTTTCAGTGCTGGAGGCGCAACCGAGCATCGGCGCCGCTTTCCAGTGGTTGTGAGCAGTGGCCAGCAAAGCACAGGACAGCGAAGCCAGACGATGTTCGTTGGCCATGTCGATGCCGCTGGAGTTGGCGCGCTCGGCACCATAAAGATCACGCGGCAGTGGGATACGCGGGTGCGGCAGGCCGAAGCCGCCTTCCAGCGTCGCCATCTGCTCGATGCTGGCCACTGGATCGGCCACCAGCGCCTGAATCGAGATGGATTGATCGGCTATCTGGTTGACGAACGAGGTGTTCGCGCCGTTTTCCAGCAGACGACGTACCAGGTACGCCAACAGTGTTTCGTGAGTGCCGACCGGTGCGTACACGCGGCACGGACGGTTCAACTTGCCTTCGGAAACTTTGCCTACAACCTGTTCGTACAGCGGTTCGCCCATGCCGTGCAGGCACTGGAACTCGTACTGACCGGGGTAATAGTTCTGACCCGCGATGTGGTAAATGGCCGACAGGGTGTGGGCGTTATGCGTAGCGAATTGCGGGTAGATAACTTCCGGCACCGACAACAGTTTGCGGGCGCAGGCGATGTAGGAAACGTCGGTGTACACCTTGCGGGTGTAGACCGGATAGCCTTCCAGGCCTTCGACCTGGGCGCGCTTGATTTCGCTGTCCCAGTACGCGCCTTTCACCAGACGAATCATCAGGCGATGACGGCTGCGGCGAGCCAGGTCGATCACGTAGTCGATCACGTACGGGCAACGCTTCTGGTAGGCCTGGATGACGAAACCGATGCCGTTCCAGCCGGTCAGTTGCGGCTCGAAGCACAGGCGCTCCAGCAGATCCAGCGACAGCTCGAGGCGGTCGGCTTCTTCGGCGTCGATGTTCAGGCCGATGTCGTATTGCTTGGCCAGCAGGGTCAGCGATAGCAGGCGCGGGTACAGCTCGTCCATCACACGCTCGTACTGCGCACGGCTGTAACGCGGGTGCAGTGCAGAGAGTTTGATGGAAATGCCCGGGCCTTCATAAATCCCACGACCGTGGGACGCTTTGCCGATCGAATGGATGGCTTGCTCGTACGAGGCCAGGTACTTCTGGGCGTCGTGCTCGGTGAGTGCGGCTTCACCCAGCATGTCGTAGGAATAGCGGAAACCTTTGGCTTCGAACTTGCTCGCATTGGCCAGGGCTTCGGCGATGGTTTCGCCGGTTACAAACTGCTCGCCCATCAGGCGCATGGCCATGTCGACGCCCTTGCGGATCATCGGCTCGCCGCTCTTGCCGATGATGCGGCTCAGGGACGACGTCAGGCCGGCCTCGTTGTGGGTGGCGACCAGTTTGCCGGTCAGCAGCAAGCCCCAAGTAGCAGCGTTGACGAACAGCGACGGGCTGTTGCCCAAGTGCGGGTGCCAGTTGCCGGTACTGATCTTGTCGCGGATCAGGGCGTCACGCGTGCCTTTGTCCGGAATGCGCAGCAGCGCTTCGGCCAGGCACATCAGCGCCACGCCTTCCTGGGACGACAGGGAAAATTCCTGCAACAGGCCCTGAACAATTCCGGCACGGCCGCCGGCGCTCTTTTGATTGCGCAGCTTCTCGGCAATCGAAGCAGCGAGCTTGTTGGTGGCTTCGGCCATCGCAGCAGGCAGACGCGCCTGTTCGATCAGCATTGGCACCACTTCAGGTTCCGGGCGGCGGTAAGCAGCAGTGATCGAGGCGCGCAGCACCGATTGCGGCAGGATGCTTTCGGCGAACTCGAGGAAGCACTGGTGGGCGTGATCCAGAGGCGCATCGACGATGTCGTCGGAATCCTTGGTCAAACCGCTCAGCTCGGTCAGGGTTGCACCACCCTCGAGTTTTTCCAGGTAATTGAAAATTGCCTGCTTGATCAGCCAGTGCGGCGTGCGATCAATCGAGGTCGCGGCTGCTTTCAGGCGCTCGCGGGTCGGGTCATCAAGTTTGACCCCAAGGGTGGTGGTAGCCATATTTTTATCCTCATGTTTGCCGCAACCGCGCGGCATCAGCTTGCGGCAAGATTAGCTGTGCGTTAGCTGAGGTGCAACCGGGTGCAACCCTTTTTTTGACGGAATAATACGCAGCTCGTCAGGAAAAAAATTCCGGTAGGAAAGCACCGCCCCTGCTTGGTGCTTTTGCTTATAGCAACGCGCCATGACTGCACTAAAAGGGAGCAAAAAACCGTGTTTTGCAAATAAATCCGACTAGGTGCAACTTATTCGCCAGAAACTGGTTGCACCTTATTTGCTTTGTTGAATAGCATTCGCGGCCAAGGTGCAACCGGACTCCAAAAGTCTGGTGCACCGGCTGATGGCTTTCCTGGGGAAACATCAGTCATAAATGCGCGGGTCTATAATCGTCTGTCAAACGTCGTCGTTTGCGAGCGGTTAACAAAAACCGCCGCTACATAAAAACAAAGCCAGGGCGTAACTTAATGAGCGTTAGCAATCCAACCCTGATCACTTTCGTGATCTACATCGCAGCAATGGTGCTGATCGGCTTCATGGCCTATCGCTCCACCAATAACCTTTCTGACTACATTCTGGGCGGTCGTAGCCTGGGCAGTGTCGTGACCGCACTCTCTGCCGGTGCTTCCGACATGAGCGGCTGGTTGTTGATGGGCCTGCCGGGCGCTATCTACATGTCCGGTCTCTCCGAAAGCTGGATCGCCATCGGCCTGATCATCGGTGCTTACCTGAACTGGCTGTTCGTCGCGGGCCGTCTGCGCGTGCAGACCGAGCACAACGGCGATGCGCTGACCCTGCCGGATTACTTCTCCAGCCGTTTCGAAGACAAAAGCGGCCTGCTGCGAATCATCTCGGCGGTTGTGATCCTGGTGTTCTTCACCATCTACTGCGCCTCTGGCATCGTGGCGGGTGCCCGTCTGTTTGAAAGCACCTTCGGCATGTCCTACGAGACGGCGCTGTGGGCCGGTGCTGCAGCGACGATTGCCTACACCTTCGTCGGTGGTTTCCTGGCAGTGAGCTGGACTGACACCGTGCAAGCCACGTTGATGATCTTCGCCCTGTTGCTGACGCCGATCATCGTGTTGCTGGCTACTGGTGGCGTTGACACCACGTTCCTGGCCATCGAAGCACAAGATCCAAGCAACTTCGACATGCTGAAAAACACCACGTTCATCGGCGTGATTTCGCTGATGGGCTGGGGCCTGGGCTACTTCGGCCAGCCGCACATCCTCGCGCGTTTCATGGCCGCGGATTCGGTCAAGTCGATCGCTAAAGCACGTCGCATCTCCATGGCCTGGATGATCCTGTGCCTGGGCGGCACCGTCGCTGTAGGTTTCTTCGGTATCGCTTACTTCTCGGCGCACCCTGACCTGGCCGGTCCTGTGACCGAAAACCCAGAGCGCGTGTTCATCGAACTGGCCAAAATCCTGTTCAACCCATGGGTCGCCGGTGTACTGCTGTCGGCCATTCTGGCTGCGGTCATGAGCACCCTGAGCTGCCAGTTGCTGGTGTGCTCGAGCGCCCTGACCGAAGACTTCTACAAAACCTTCCTGCGTAAAACTGCTTCTCAGGTTGAACTGGTCTGGGTTGGTCGCGCCATGGTGCTGCTGGTTGCCCTGATCGCCATCGCGATGGCCGCTAACCCGGAAAACCGCGTACTGGGCCTGGTCAGCTACGCCTGGGCTGGTTTCGGTGCTGCGTTCGGTCCGGTTGTCCTGATCTCCGTGATCTGGAAAGACATGACCCGTAACGGCGCACTGGCCGGCATCCTGGTCGGCGCAATCACCGTGATCGTCTGGAAACACTTCGAACTGCTGGGTCTGTACGAAATCATCCCTGGTTTCATCTTCGCCAGCCTGGCGATCTACTTCGTCAGCAAAATGGGCGAGCCTACTAAAGGCATGCTTCAGCGCTTCGCCGCTGCCGAGGCAGATTTCCGCCAGAACAAGTGATCGAGATGAGCTGATGCTCTGACCTTTCGCTGAACATGAAAACGGCCCGCTTCCTTTTGGACGCGGGCCGTTTTTTTTGGACCGCGCAAATCTCCAGACGCTGTGAAATCCCTGTGGGAGCGAGCCTGCTCGCGAATGCGGTGTGTCAGTCGACATCAATGCTGAATGACACACCGTATTCGCGAGCAGGCTCGCTCCCACAGTGGTTGGTGGTGGTTTGAAGGAGATGTCTGTAGCCAAACACACTTATTTTTGAAGGACAAATCTCTAAAAAAGTAGGGCAAATCTGATTTTCCTGTCCCTCCCTCAACACCCCTGTCCGCTCATGCAGAATCGCCCGCCTTCATTCTGCAGAGACACATCGGATGTTCGCTCCTGCCAATCAACCGCGTTTCACGTTGACGATCGACGGCGTCCAGAATGAGCTCAAGGTACTTGAGTTCACGGGCACGGAAGCCATCAGCCAGCCTTACCGTTTTGACCTGGAACTGGTCAGCGAACGGCCGGACATCGAACTCGAAAGCCTCCTGCATCGTCAGGCATTTCTGAGTTTTGATGCACAAGGTTCCGGCATTCATGGTCAGATCTTTCGGGTCGGTCAAAGCGATTCCGGACAACGCCTGACGGGTTACCAAATCAGTCTCGTACCGCAACTGGCGTACCTCGGCCAGCGCATCAATCAGCGGATTTTCCAGCACAAAAGCGTGCCGACAATCGTCGCGCAAATCCTCAAGGACCACGGCATTCAGCGCGATGCCTTCGAGTTCCGGCTCGGCAGCGACTATCCCGAGCGCGAGTACTGCGTGCAGTACGCCGAAAGCGATCTGGCATTCATCCAGCGGCTGTGTGCCGAGATCGGGATTCACTACCACTTTCAGCACAGCCTCGACGGGCACCTGCTGGTATTGGGTGATGACCAGACGGTTTTCCCTCGCCTGCCCGAGCCGACGCTCTACCTGCCGGGTAGCGGAATGGCCGCGGCTGCGCCGGCCATCAAGCGTTTCAACGTGCGGCTGGAAACCCGGACAACAGCGGTAACCCGTCGCGATTACGACTTCCGCAAACCGCGCCTGCAACTTGAAAGCCGCCTCGACAGCGAACAGCGACCGGTGCTGGAGGACTATCACTTTCCTGGCCAATTCACTGATCGCGAACACGGCAAACATCTGGCTCAACGAGCACTCGAACGCCACAACGCCGACTTCCGTCAGGCCGAAGGTCGTGGCGACGAATCTGCGTTGGTCTGCGGGCACTTCCTACAGCTCGCCGAGCACCCGCGTAAGGCGTGGAATGACCTGTGGTTGATCACAGAAATCGAGCACCGAGGTCGCCAGCCGCAAGTGCTGGAAGAGTCGGTCACCAGCGACAGCCCGGATGATTTCCAGGGCTATCGCAATACCTTTCTGGCAATACCGTGGGAAGTTTCGTTTCGTCCGCCGCTCGGGCCGGAAAAGCCACGCATGCTCGGCTATCAACCTGCCGTGGTCACCGGCCCGACGGACAGCGAAATCCATTGCGACGAGTTCGGTCGGGTCAAAGTTCAGCTCGCCTGGGACCGTGACGGTCAGCTCAATGAGCATTCCAGTTGCTGGCTGCGCGTGGCCACCGGCTGGGCGCACGACCGTTACGGCAGCGTGCTGATCCCGCGAGTCGGCATGGAAGTACTGGTCGGGTTTATCGACGCCGATGCGGATAAACCCCTGGTGATGGGTTGCCTGCCAAACGCGGCGACACCGGTGCCGCTCGACCTGCCCGCCGACAAGACCCGCAGCATTTTCCGCAGCCAAAGTAGTCCCGGTGGCGGCGGTTACAACGAATTGCGCATCGAGGATCGCAAAGGCGCCGAGGAAATTTACCTGCGCGCCCAGCGAAACTGGACTCAGCACGTGTTGAACGATCAACAGGTGCAGGTTGATAACCAGCGCAGCATCGTCGTCGCCGGCACCGCCCGCCATGAGTTGAAGGCCGACGAGCAACGCATCACTCACGGTCAACGCCAGACCGAAGTGAAGCTGGACGATCACTTGGTGGTGATCGGCGACCGGCACATCCGCGTGACCAGTCAGGCGCTGAATGCCAGTCAGCAATTCCATGTCAGTGCCGGTCAACAAGTGGTGATCGACGGCGGCGTCAGTGCGACGATTCAGGCAGGTGGGCAGTGGATCAACATTGGGCCGGGCGGGATCTTCAGCAGCGTGCCGATTCAGGTCGGTGGTGCGTTGATGCCGGCCATGGCGGCTGCGCCGTCCTTGCCGGATACGCCGTTGAACCTCGTCGCCGCTCCGGCGGCACTGCTGAGTGCTGCACAGATTCTGAGCCTGAAAAGCGACGCGCCGTTCTGTGAGGAATGCGAGCGTTGCAAGGAGGGTGTCTGTGCAGCCTGATCGCTTGTCACCCCACGACTGGCTCAATCGCCAACCGCTGAAACCATCGGAACAATTGTTCGCGATTTTCAGCAATGCAAGCACCGCTGAACCTTTCAAAGCCTGGCAGCGTTCGAGCACCGCTCAAGCACCCAGTCCGATTTGGGCCGACACCGCTTACGCCGAGTGGGAACCGGTGATGCCCTATGTCGGAATCGTCGCTGCTGGCAGTGAGTTTCTGGAGTGGGTCGCCAACACCGAGTCTCGCGATTGGGGGTGGCTGGCGGTTTCTTCTGCCCCTCAGGAGGTGTTGGTCGAGCATCTTCGCAGCCTCACTCAAGTCCTTTTGCCCAACGGCAACGCGGTGTTTTTCCGCTTTTGGGATGGGCGTTATTTGCTGTCGATCCTTCAGTCTGACGAAGTTGACACCAAGCAGTTAATGCCTGTGATCGACCGCTGTTTGATCAATGGCCAGCCGCTCGACATCGGTGGCAGCGCGTTGAAAACCTCAAGGGTTTTTCCGTGGTGGGAGGTTTCTGAGTCGCTGCTTAAACACCTTGCTGCGCAGTCCGCAACAACCCGTATCAACAACTTGCTGAAGTGGCTGAGCGAGGAGCGCCCTGATCTTTATGAAACGTTTTCGTTAAGCGTATTGCGGCACAAGGTCGCGATCTTTCTGGAAACGCCGGACCTGCCTCAAGCGCCCAAAACAGCCTTGGTGGACTACCTGATAGCGGAGCTGAACTGATGGATCAGGTCGAGCGTATCGAGCAGGAGCTCGACGGTTTCAAAGACACCCTAAGTTTGTATCGCCAACAACTCGGCGGCGTCCTGAGCAGCAATGCGGACAAGCTCAGCCGAGCTACGGACATGCCATCGTTGGTGGGCATGGAACGGCGGATCAAACTGGGCAATACCAGCAAGTCTGTAAGCAGTGGTGATGACGACTTTTTCTCAAGTGTTGCGCAGTGTCCGGCCAGTGGGATTCTGGAGATCGAGAGCAAGTTCGAGTCGGTCTATGACATACCGTTGGGGAATATTCAGGTCGATGTTATCGCCAATGAGGGTGGTGAAAAAACATCGGTCACGCTCGATGAACATGGCAAAGGAAAGTTCAAGGGCACGCCCGGCAAGTTCTATCGCGTGCATGTCCAGAGTGAAGTCACCCCAGATCAAATCAATGATCTTTTTTCCTCTTACGAAGGCCTGACGAAGGAGCTGGAAGGCTGGCTGCGCAAAGAGTGGCAAGGTTTCAAACCGCAGTGGTCGCAGCAGTCGGCGTCAGCTTCGTTGGTGGCGGTGGGCAATGGAATGCTCGCGGGAAGTTGGGCGGCGGTCGAGGCGGTTTGGGATGGCATCGGTGAACTCACCGACATCCTGAAAGACCCCAACGCTTTTGCCGAGAAGCTAGGTGAAAGCGCTGGCGAACTTGCCAAGCTTGCAGAAAGCGCTCCGGACCTGATGGAAAAAGCCATGTTGCTGGCCAGCGACGAGGCGGCACTGTGTTTGCTGATGCGCACCGCGACGCTGTGGCTCGAAGCATTGCCACCTTCGCAGCTGGCCGGGTCCTCGGCTGAAGCCATTTCCAAGGTTGTGGTTGGCTTGGTCATCGACTTGTTGATTGGCCTGGTGCTGAGCGTGGTCGGGGTTGGTATTGCCTGGCTCACGGTGCGCTTGATGAAGTACAGCGCACAGATTTATGAGGCCGCGATGGGCTTCGTGAAGTCGATGGTCACGATCATCAACAACTTCATGGAGTACGTCGATCGCTACAAAACAGTCGCTGCACGCGGCGTCGCGGCCGGCCTGAAACAAGGTCGGATGCAGTTGCGCTGGAATGGCCGCAAGAACACCACGCTGAAAAAAGACGAACACCACGACGACGTCCCGGAACAAGCGAAAAACCCTAATGGCGACAGTGCCGACTCCGCCGATAAAACCGCCACCAACAAATGCCCGGTGTCGATGGTCACCGGCGAAGAACTGCTGACCCTGACCGACGGCTCGCTGGACGGCATCCTGCCGTTCGACTTCACCCGGCTCTATCGCACCAGCGCCGCCGAAATCGATTGCGGCCTCGGCTTCGGCTGGAGTCACAGCCTCGCGCATCGGCTGGAAATCGATGGCGAAAACGTCATCTGGATCGATCACGAAAACCGTCGTACGACTTTTCCGCTACCCAACAGCGAACGCCCGGCGATCCACAACAGCCTCTCGCGCGCAGCGATTTACCTGGGCGATCAACCCGAAGAACTGATCCTCGCCCAGGCGGGTGACGACACGCGGTTCTATCACTTCCGCAACGGTCGACTGACAAGCATCAGCGACGGCTACAACAATCGACTGCGCATCACTCGCGACCGTCAGGACCGGATCAAACGCCTGGACAACGGCGTCGGTCGCGCCTTGCTGTTGCGCTATGACCGCCGCCATTTGGTCGCCGTCGACTACCAGGTTTTTGTTCCGGCCCAGACCCTGGACGAAGCTTGGCACACCGAGCAAACACTGGTCAGTTACCGCTACGACGAACGCAGTCAGCTGATCGAAGCGACCAACGCCGCCAACGAAAGCGAGCGCTACGACTACGACGATCAACACGTCATTCTCCAGCGGCAACTGGCCGGTGGGGCGAGTTTCTTCTGGGAGTGGGAAAGGTCCGGCAAGGCGGCCCGATGCATCCGCCATTGGGCGTCGTTTTCGCAGATGGACGCGCGGTATGCCTGGGATGACGAGGGCAGCGTCATCGTCCACAACATCGACGGTAGCGAAGAGATTTACGTCCACGACGATCGGGCGCGGCTGGTGCGCAAGGTCGAGCTGGATGGCGGCGAACACCTCAAGGCCTACGACGACCAAGGTCGGTTGATTGCCGAGCAGGACCCGCTCGGCGCCATCACGGAATACCGCTATGACGAAGTCGGACGGCTGGTTGCGCTGATTCCGTCGGAAGACGAACCGACGGCCTACGAGTATCGCAACGGTTTCCTGCACGCGCGCTATCGCGGTAAAGCCGTCTGGAAATATCAGCGCAATGCTCAGGGCGATATCACCGAAGCGACCGATCCCGACGGCCATGTCAGCCACTATCACTACGACGACAAAGGTCAGATGCTGTCGATCCGTTACCCGGACAACAGCCGGCATGTGTTCGTCTGGAACGCCTTAGGGCAGCTGCTCGAAGAGACCTTGCCGGACGGTGGTCAGCGGCGGTTTTCCTACGATGGATTGGGCCGGCAGATTACCCGTCAGGACGAACACGGCGCCGTCACCCAGTACCAATGGGATGCCGTCGGCCGACTGATTCAGACGACGCTTCCTACCGGTGCCAGCCGTGCGTTCAGTTACAACGCCTACGGCAAGATCACCGCCGAACGTGATGAGCTGGGCCGCGTCACCCGTTACGAATACGTCGACGACCTGCACCTGGTCAGCCGCCGTATCAATGCCGACGGCACCCAGCTGAAGTACCGCTACGACAACGCCCAGCTGTTGCTCACGGAAATCGAAAACGAATCCGGTGAAAAATATCAGCTGGACTACACGGCCAACGGCCTGATCCGACAGGAAAGCGGATTCGACGGCCAACGCACGGCGTACACCTACGACCTCAACGGCCACCTGTTGGAGAAAACCGAGTTCGGTAATGACGGCTCTCGGTTGGTAACGGCGTATGAGCGGGACTCGACGGGAAGGTTGTTGGTCAAAACCCTGCCCGACGGCATCGAGGTTCAATACCGCTACGACAGCCTCGGTCGCCTGATCAGCGTCGACGACGGCCATGACCATCCGCTGGAATTCGAGTACGACCAACAGGATCGCCTGATCACCGAACACCAGGGCTGGGGCACGCTGCGCTACGGCTACGACGCCTGCGGCCAGCTCAATCGCCTGCGCCTGCCGGACGGCTGCAAGCTCGATTATCACCACGCCAAGGGCGGCGCGCTGACCGCCATCGACCTCAACGGCGCGCGGCTCACCACCCACCAATTTGCCTTCGGTCGCGAACAACAACGCCAGCAAGGCCAGCTCACCAGCCACTATCACTACGACGAACAAGGCCGGTTGCAGGCCCACGCGATCAATCAACAAACCCGACCGCTGTACATGCGCCATTACGGCTACGCGGTCAACGGCAACCTGGCGACCATCGCCGACAGCCGCCACGGCCAGCGCAGCTATTGCTACGACCCGCTCAACCGCCTGACCCGCGTGCGCCACACCCGCGACGACCCACCGGAAACCTTCGCCCACGACCCGGCCGGCAACCTGCTGATGCAGGACCGTCCCGGCGCCGCGACCGTCAAAGGCAACCGCCTGCTCCTGCAAGGCGACCGCCATTACGACTACGACGCCTTCGGCAACCTCATCCGCGAACGCCGCGGCACCGCGCAAAAACTCGTCACCGAATACCGCTACGACTGCCAACACCGCTTGATCGGCGTCACCACTCCCGATGGCCGCAGCGCCAGCTACCGCTACGACGCCTTCGGCCGCCGCATCGCCAAAATCGTCGACGGCCACACCACCGAGTTCTTCTGGCAAGGCGATAACCTCGTCGCCGAAAGCAGCCGCGAGCACTACCGCAGCTACGTCTACGAACCGGGCAGCTTCCGCCCACTGGCCATGCTCGACGGCAAAGGTCCGCAAAAGGCTTGCCCGTTCTACTACCAACTCGATCACCTTGGGACGCCGCAGGAACTGACGGACTACAGCGGCGAAATCGTCTGGTCAGCGAAGTACAACGCCTACGGCAGGGTCACGCATCTGGCGTTTGGTGGGGGTGAGCAGCTCGATCAGCCTTTGCGTTTCCAAGGACAGTACTTCGACGCCGAGAGCGGCCTGCACTACAACCGGCATCGGTACTATGATCCGCAGGTCGGTCGGTACCTGACGCCGGACCCGATCAAGTTGGCGGGCGGGCTGAACCAGTACCAGTACACGCCGAATCCGACGGGGTGGGTTGATCCGTTGGGGTTGAGCGGGAATTGCCCGCCGCCGAATAAACCAGGGTGTGGGGCGCCGGATGATACGACTGGCGCTAAGGTTGATGAAGGTGAGCCGCCGCTGCCGAAGCTGACGGGTGAGCAGCGGCGGGCGCGGATTGATGAGTTGGCTGAAGCGAATGCTAAGCGGCGGGTTATTGAGTTTGAGAAAAAGTACGGCATGCACACCGTGGCAAAACATAATCCGGAAATACCTGACAAAGCGCTAAAACAAAGATCTATTGATGGCAGTCATCCAACAAAAAAAGGAAAAAAGGAACCGATAAGGCCTAGTTCTCAGTTCAAAAGCTGGTTGCTGCAATTTAATGCCATAAATGATGCTGTATCTAGAATGAATAGAACGAATCCCTTGCCAACAGGGTATACACCAGATGGAGATCCCGTCATTAGGAAGGAAATGCCTGGAGGAGGTAGGGGATACAAGCCTAACAAGAAGGATAGAGCTAATCCAAGATATATAGAGAGTCTTGATTATTCAGAGGTTAGATTTGATCAGATAAGTCTGAAGCCTTACACGGGCTTTCCAGATTAGGAGAAATGCGATGTTGATGTGGCCGAAATTCAATACTCCGTTTGAACCAACACTTTTTTATTGGTTGGGCGGAATATCTATATTTGATCGCGAAGAAACGTTAGGTGCTGCCTTGTGGGTTTACGATCCGAATGAGCAGCATGATAGAGAGAAGGTTATAAAAAACTTCGTGTTGAGGAGATTCGATCATTTGACTTATCGGCATCGGTTTTTGCTATTCAAAATCTTAGAAGATTCGTTGTCGCAATCAGGTTTTGATTTTTCTACTCAGTTCGAAAGTGATTATGATAAAAACACCTGTGTTGCCTGGGACGAAACTCAAATAAATGATGCGCGTGGCTTCTTCGAGGATATATACAGATTGGCAAGCGAAGAGTGGAGGGAGGATCTTCACAGAGCCAGTCTCGAAGATCAGTCCGCGTGGTGAGCCTTTTATGTCGGTAAGGTCGGGGATAAGGAATGTTGCGGTGTCCTTTTGTGGATGAAGAGTTTGATGCGGGACTGATGTGGTTCATTGGTCGATTTAATGTATATGATCGTGAAGAAACACTCGGTGTAGAGCTTGAGGTTTACGACCCTAATAATAAGTTTGATAGAGCGGAGCTGATTAAAAAGTACGCATTGGATCTCGGATGTCTTTCTTATAGGCATAAGCTTGTGTTGGTGGAATCTCTGGCGGAAAAACTGCGTGATCGAAATTATGATTTCCAAAGTTTATTCGAAATAGATGAGGGCGAAGCATCAAGCTGGCCTCGTGGAGAGTGGTACGAATTGGAGAGCCCTCGGAAATTTCTTCAGCATGTCTACACGTTGGCGCAAGAGGTTTGGAAACGCGATCTGCTCAAAGCGAGCATGGAGGATCGATCCGCTTGGTGAAGAAACCAATCGTTGATCGCTGGCAGCGAAATTTCCGGGCAAGTTCGTCGGAACTTTCCTTCAGGTTGTAGCGGTTTCCATGAACTGGTGCGGAGTGAGATCCATGGATAGTCTTTGGCTGTCACTGCAAATGCAGTGGCAGGGTGTAGGAACCCTTACTCCAACGTGCATCAGTACTGTCGATTGATTGCGGCACTTAAATCGTGTCCGTAACATCGTTCGCGGCGGCTGTGTGCGGGACACGTTTCGACGTGGCTGAGTTGGAGTGTCTCAGTTTCCTACTCCCGTGCACGGCTGCCACCCAAGCCCGTAGGAAAGGCCGTTGGTAGCTTTAAATTAGTACTCCATGGACTTTCAAAAATGACGACGCTAACCCCCGACCCACCCTACGAAAAACCAACCCCCCATCCCCAAAGCCGCTTCATGGCACTCACCAGCAATTGCGACGACATGCCTACCCTGTTCGTCGACACCCAAGCGCCGCTGGATGTTTTGTATGACGCTGCCAGCTACCGAATTCGCGCCGTCACCCAAGTGATGGAGAACTTGTCCATGCGCGGTTCGATCGAGTGTCAGTCCTTCATTCTTAGTGATTTTGCTTTGCTCTGTGCCATTCCGTTGCGGGATGGGTGTGATGTGCTGGATGTGTTAGGGCGACGATTGAAGGCTCGGCCTTAGGAGTAACGCCGGACGCTTTCCCTGATGCGATTCAGTCAAACAACTTTGGCTGAGCCGCACGAGTTGTAGCCGCTGGCGAAGCCTGCGTCCGGCTGCGCAGCAGTCGTAAAATCAGCACTCGCGATTTTTCAGACACACCGTGCAAGCAGGGTTTACGACTGCTGCGCAGCCGGACGCAGGCTTCGCCAGCTGCTACAGGTTGTGTGGCAGCTTGCCCGCTCAGCTGTGAGGTCCTGACGTTCGCCGCCGTACAAGGTAAACTTCCCGCCCTTCGCAGGAGCAGCCATGAATTATCGTCACGCCTTCCATGCCGGCAATCACGCCGATGTGTTCAAACACCTGACTTTGACCCGCCTCATCGCTTTGATGTCGCGCAAGGAGCAGCCGTTTGCCTATCTCGACACTCACGCCGGTATTGGTCTGTATGACCTGCAGGGTGATCAGGCGAGCCGTACCGGTGAGTACCTGGAAGGTATTGCGCGTTTGTGGGATCAGCCGGATATGCCGGCGTTGACCGCGGATTACATGAAGGTGCTGCACGACATGAACCCGGATGGCCAGTTGCGCTATTACCCGGGTTCCCCGGAGCTGGCGCGGCGTCTGACGCGGCCGCAGGATCGGGTGATGCTCAATGAGAAACACCCGCAAGACGGTGTGTTGCTCAAAGATAATATGGCGGGCGACCGTCGGGTGAAGGTGCATCTGGGTGAAGGCTGGCATGTCCCGCGTGCGATGTTGCCGGTGCAGGAGAAGCGGGCGGTGATGTTGATTGATCCGCCGTTCGAGCAGCTGGATGAGATGCAGCGCTGTGCGGCGTCGTTGAAAGAGGCGATTGGCCGGATGCGGCAAACCGTGGTGGCGATCTGGTATCCGGTGAAGGACCAGCGCATGTTGCGTCGTTTTTATCAGGATCTGGCAGGTAGCGGCGCGCCGAAGTTGTTGCGGGTGGAGTTGCTGGTGCATCCGCTGGATACGCCGAACAGTTTGAACGGGTCCGGGATGGCGATTGCGAATCCGCCGTGGGGGCTGGAAGAGGAATTGCGTGAGTTGCTGCCGTGGTTGTCCAAGAAGTTGGGACAGACACAGGGTGGGTGGCAGATGGATTGGTTGATCGCCGAATAAGGCGAACCGACAAGCAAGATCAAAAGATCGCAGCCTTCGGCAGCTCCTACATTGGGATGACGTACATCCTGTAGGAGCTGCCGAAGGCTGCGATCTTTTGCTTTTTTGGATTTAGATCGGGCAAGTCACGCCAGTACCGCCAATCCCGCAATACCCTTCAGGATTCTTGGCCAGGTACTGCTGGTGATACGCCTCGGCGAAGTAGACCGTCGGCGCTTCTTCGATTTCGGTGGTGATGGTGCCTTTGCCAGCTTTGGTCAGTTCGGCCTGGAACACCTGTTCGCTGTGCTTGGCGGCGGTCAGTTGCGTCGGGTTGGTCGCGTAGATCACCGAGCGGTACTGCGTGCCGATGTCATTGCCCTGACGCATGCCCTGAGTTGGGTTGTGCAGCTCCCAGAACATCTTCAGCAGCGCTTCATAGCTGACTTTTGCCGGCTCGTAGACCACCAGAACCACTTCGCTGTGGCCCGTCAGGCCAGAGCAGACTTCTTCATACGTCGGGTTCGGCGTAAAACCACCGGCGTAACCCACCACCGTACTGACCACACCTTCGCGCTGCCAGAACTTGCGTTCCGCGCCCCAAAAGCATCCGAGGCCGAAGATCGCGAAATCCACGTCGGTGACGAACGGGCCCAGCAGCGGGGCGTCGTGGACGAAGTGTTTTTCCGGCAGGTTCATTGGGGTTTCGCGGCCAGGCAGAGCTTGTTCTTTAGTCGGGAGCACGTTTTTGTTCACCAGAATTTCCGAGCGCAAGACCATGATCAGTCCTCTCAGTCAGGATGGGATGTAAAAAGTCAGACACGCAGTTTGCCCGAGTGTTTCGCCGCTGTCAGGCGATCGGGCCACGCGGATAGCGCTTGAGCTTTTCGATCAGCTCTACGCCAGGGATCGGTCGGTCGAACAGGTAGCCCTGGCCAACGTCGCAGCGGTGACGGCGCAGGAAAGCCAACTGCTCGGCAGTCTCGATGCCTTCAGCCACGACCTTGAGTTTCAGGTTGTGGGCCATGGCGATCACCGCAGAGGTGATTTCCATGTCGTCCTGGTTGTCCGGGATCTCGTGGATGAAGCTTCGATCAATCTTAATGATGTCGATCGGGAATTTTTTCAAGTAACTGAGCGACGAGTAACCGGTGCCGAAGTCATCCATGGCCAGGGTCAGGCCCAGACGCTTGAGTTGATCGAGCTGCAAGTGGGTGTCTTCGGTGGCTTCCAGCAGCAGGCCTTCGGTGAGTTCGAGTTCCAGCAGGTTTGCCGGCAGCGCTTCCTCTTTGAGGATATTGGCGATGGACGACACCAGGTCCGGATCGGAGAACTGCTTGGGCGAGAGGTTGATTGCTACCTGAAGATTGCCCAGGCCAGCGGCCGTCAGGTCTTTGCTCATGCGACAGGCCTGGCGGGCGATCCATTTACCGATGGGAATGATCAGCCCGGTTTCTTCGGCGACGCTGATGAACTGGTCCGGGCGGATCATGCCTTTTTCCGGGTGGTTCCAGCGCAGCAAGGCTTCCATCCCCAACAGGCGACCGCTGCGCAGGCACAGCTTGGGCTGATAGAAAACGTCCAGCTCGTTCTGGGTCAGGGCGCGGCGCAGGTTGTTCTCGACGAACAGTTTGTAACTGGCCTCGGCATTCAGCGCTTCGGTGAACACCTGAACCTGGTGTTTACCGTTGGCCTTGGCCTTGTGCAGCGCCAGGCCGGCGTTGCGCATCAGGGTTTGCGGGTCGCGGCCATGCAACGGCGCGCAGGCCAGGCCCACTGAGCCGGTGACGCTGATCAGCTGATTGTCGACGAACATCGGTTTGTCGAGGGTCATCAGCAATTCGCTGGCCATCTGTTGGCCCGCACGCAGGTCGGTGTTGTCCAGCAGCACGGCGAATTCGTTACTGGCGAACCGTGCCAGGCTGCCACTCGGGCTCAGGCTGTTGCGCAGGCGTCGGGCCAGGCTGATCAACAGTTTGTCGCCGGTCTGGTGACCGAGGCTGTCGTTGATTCGCTTGAAGTTGTCGATGTCGACCAGCAGCAGGCTGATCGGGGTATCACTGTCTCGGGCGAAGCGTTCATCGAGGTTGCGGATAAACGACGGACGGTTGCCGAGGTTGGTCAGGTTATCGGTGTAAGCCAGGCGCTCGATGCGCTGCTGAGCGAGCTTGGTGTGGGTGATGTCTTCGTAGATGCCGATGTAATGGGTCAGTTCACGGTTGTCGCCGTAGACCTTGGAAATCGACAACTGACCCCAGTAGGGTTCGAGGTTTTTGCGGCGACTTTTGAACTCGCCTTGCCAGCTGTTGCTCTTGGCCAGCGCCGACGGCGCGTCGAACAGCAGTTCGCTGAGGTTTTCCAGTGCCGGCAGTTCCGACAGCCGCTGGCCGTGGACTTCTTCGGTGCTGTACTGGGTGATCGCCGTGAAGCTCGGGTTGACGTATTCCACCACGCCATCGCAATTGACCAGCAAAAAGGCGTTGGCGCTTTGCTCTACCGCACGCTGGAACAGGTGCAGGGCGCTGGTGGCAGTGCGGCGGTTGTGGTTGTTGATGACCTGAGCGAACTGATCCGCCAGTTCGCCGGCGAAAGCAATTTCGTCCGATTGCCAGGCGCGGGTCGTACCGGTCTGCTCCAGGCAGAGTACGCCGACCACTTGGCCGTCGACGCGGATGCTGGCGTCGAGCATCGCATTCACATCGCGCGGGCGCAGGTGTTCGGCCATTTCCTGTGTGCGCGGGTCGCGCATGGCGTTATGGGCGTCGATGGCGCGGCCGGTGTGCAAGGCTTCCAGGTAATCAGGGAAGTGACTGACGTCGATCGACTCCGGCAGTTGGTATTCCTGGCTGGCGCGGTGATAGGCCGAAATCGGCACGAGCAGTGAACCTTCGAGGTTCCACAGGCTGGCGCAGTCGATTTGGTAAATGTCACAGGCACTGCGAGTGATCAGCTCGGCGGCTTCTTGCAGGGAGTTGTTGCTGCGGTAGCGCTGGCGGGTCAGCAGCAGGATCAAGTCTTGCTGGGCGCGCACCCGGTCCAGGTGCAGGAGCTGTTCCTGCTGGGCGCGTTGATTGAGTTCCAGGGCGATTTGCAGGCGAGAGTTCTGGGTTTCCAGGTCCAGCGCCGGCAGCAGTTGCTCGCCCTCGAGCAGGCCGTCGACCACCAGCAGGTAGCCGCGCAGCAGGTGTCGATTGTGTTGTTTGTAGGCTTCGCCCAATTCCAGCAGGTTCAAGGAGCCTGCGGCGGTGTGCAAGGTGTAGCGGATCTGGTAATTCGGACTTTCGGTGAGCTGCTGCTGGACCGCGTCATGCAGCTGATAGCGCGCTTCAGGTTCCATCAGGCTGGCGTAAGGTGAGTCGACCAGAGCACAGAGGTCCACCGCCGGCAGGCCGAACTGTCGTTCGCAATTGGGATCGAGAAACAGCAGTGCCCAGCTTGGTTCATTCAGCCGTTCGAAACGCAGCATGCCGAGCCGCGAGGGCACAGGCAACTGCGTCACTACCTCGGCCACCATACGGCTGGCGGCATCGGGTTGGCTTTTCATTGAGGGGAACTCGCTTGGAATGTGCTGATCGCGCCGGGCTCTCGCCCTCATTACTGTTGTCTGCGGCAAGGTTGCATCATTGCGACACTGACTGACAAGAGACATGGAGGCCAAGTGCTATAAGAATATGTCGGCCGGGACAAAGATTTCTCCAGCGCTGGGCCGAAAGTAATGTTTTTGACCGAAAAGATCGCAGCCTTCGGCAGCTCCTACGGGGGGTACGCCATCCCAATGTAGGAGCTGCCGAAGGCTGCGATCTTTTTGGGGTCACCGAAGTGCTATGCCGACCGACTGCAAAAGCTTGCCGTCCCCATCGTGATAGTTGACCTGAACCTTCTCCTGATCAACGACCAGATGGGCAAAGTTGTCCTCGCTGACCACCATGCTGGTCAGTTCATGCCGATAGTCGCCCGCGACCGTTTTCGCCAGTGGTTGATCGAGAATGAAAGTGGATGCCTTGGCATACGGCAGCAGTTTGCTGTTGCACAGCGGTGACGACACGATGGTGTGCACTTCGAAGTCCGGGTCCTCGCTGTGGGTCAGGCGACTGGTCAGGGAGCCGTGGACATCGCCCGAAATGAAGAAGACGTTCTTGATGCGGTGTGTACGAATCGTCTCCAGCAGCCGTAGTCGCTGTTCCGGGAAGGCTTTCCAGGCGTCATCGCCCTGGGTTTTGCGATCGGGAAAAAACATCACGCTGGTGACCACGAACTTGACTCTGGCCGGGCTGTCGATCAGCCATTTGCACAATGTCTGTTCCTGTTTTTCGTCGAGAATGCGTCGATCATCGACCGACAGGTTGCGGCGGGTTCGGCTGTCGGTGACAAACCATTCAATATCGCCTTCAGCGAACTGATACCCATACTGTTCCAGTGTTCTGCTTATTTGCCCGTTGGCTAGAAGTTCATGGGCTGGGCTGTGGCTGGCTTGATATAACTCGTATGCCGCCATCGCGTTCTTATATAAGTAGTCATCGGCTTTGCTCTCGTTGGCAGGCCAGTTGTCTTCTATTTCATGGTCGTCGAGGATCATGTAAGTCGGAACGCTGGACATCAACTTTCCGATATGAGGTTGAGAAAAGGCCGCGCGGTATTTGCTGAGTATTTCCTTGTACTCCCGGTCGGGAGCAATAACGTTCAAGTCATCGACGTAGATTTGATCGCCGGCCATCAACATGGCGCTGATAGGCGGTTCAGCCTGCTGCGCAAGGCGTGTGATCGAAGCGAAAATCCGGTCGCCCAGATGCGGCACCACCGGTATGCCTGCGGTCATGCGCAGGTAACGGCATGAACCAACGAGATAGGCCCGTGGAATCGTGCCTTTGCTGGATTGCGTGCGAAATCGGTAGATATCCCGCGGCCATTGCAGCGGCAACTCCTGAATCGTTTCTACGGTATGCACCGGGCTCATGGGGCTGAACCAGCCCGCCTGATATTCGTACTTGGTATCGGTGGCCAGATCGTTGAGTGCAATGACATCGGACATGTCGCGCACGGTCGTCAATTTTGCAAATACACCTTGGGACCAGCGCTCTTCGCCAAGCCGGCGATAACGAATACCTGCGAATACCGGCGCGTTGTTTTGAAGTTCGCCGCGCAAGAATATGCGTGTGTGATTAGTTGTGGTATGGCCAATAATAGGGCCGGCAGTTGGTTTGAACATGTTCGAATCCATTCGAAGTAATGCTAACTAAGCAAGAGAGACTGATGATGTTTAAATCAATAATCTGTTGGACTAAGCCTAGTTACTGTCGCGCAGAAAATATCGGGTGAAAGTGGACTTGAGTTGTGGGCGGCGTCAGCCACGAATGTAGGAAGAAACTTTCTTCCAGGCAAAAAAAGCCCCGCCAAACTGGCGGGGTTGAGGTACGAGCGTGGCGCTCGGAAAACGTGGAACGCAACAGGCCCTCCGGTGAAGGAGGACCGGTCGGTGTTACAGCAGGATGGTGCGGATGTCCGCCAGCAGGTCGCTCAGACGCTTGGTGAAGCGTGCAGCAGCGGCGCCGTTGATCACACGGTGATCGTAGGAAAGCGACAGCGGCAGCATCAGTTTCGGCTGGAAGGCTTTGCCGTCCCAGACTGGCTGGATGGTTGCCTTGGAAACACCGAGGATCGCCACTTCCGGCGCGTTGACGATCGGCGTGAAGCCGGTGCCGCCAATGTGGCCGAGGCTGGAAATGGTGAAGCAGGCGCCCTGCATGTCGTCAGCGGTGAGCTTTTTGTCGCGGGCTTTGGCGGCCAGTACGGCGGCTTCGGCTGCCAGTTGCAACAGGCTCTTCTGGTCGACGTTCTTGATGACCGGTACCAGCAGGCCTTCAGGGGTGTCGACCGCGAAGCCGATGTTCACGTACTTCTTGCGGATGATCGCTTTGCCGCTCGGTGCCAGCGAACTGTTGAAGTCCGGCAGTTCCTTGAGCAGGTGCGCGCAGGATTTGAGCAGCAGCGGCAGGATGGTCAGCTTGACGCCAGCCTTCTCTGCAACGGCTTTCTGAGCGATACGGAACGCTTCCAGGTCGGTGATATCAGCCGAATCGAACTGAGTCACGTGTGGAATGTTCAGCCAGCTGCGGTGCAGGCTCGACGCGCCGATTTGCATCAGGCGGGTCATCGGCACTTCTTCGGTTTCACCGAAGCGGCTGAAGTCCACGACCGGAATTGGCGGGATGCCCGCGCCGCCGGTTGCGCCGCCAGCAGCGGCCGGTGCTTCCTTGGCCTTTTGCATCATGGCTTTGACGTAAACCTGCACGTCTTCTTTCAGGATGCGACCGTGCGGGCCACTGGCGCCGACGGCGTTCAGCTCGACGCCGAACTCGCGAGCCAGTTGGCGTACAGCCGGGCCAGCGTGAACCTTGGCACCCGGTTTGGCGGGTGCCGCAGCCGGTGCGGCCGGTGCCGGGGCAGCGGCTGCAGGAGCCGCTTCAGCCTTGGCAGCTGGCGCAGCAGCGGCGGCTGGAGCCGGAGCAGCAGCAGGCGCAACGCCTTTGACTTTCAACTTCAGGATCAGGTCGCCAGTACCGACTTCGTCATCCAGCTTGATGGAAACGCTTTCCACCACGCCAGCGGCAGGCGATGGAATTTCCATGCTCGCCTTGTCGGATTCCAGGGTGATCAGCGACTGGTCGGCTTCAACGGTATCGCCGGCCTTGACCAGCACTTCGATGATCTTGGCCTTGCCGGCCGAGCCGATGTCCGGGACATGAATGTCCTGAACGCTGTCGGCAACCGGTGCAGCCGGGGCTGCAGCGGCTGGCGCTGGAGAGGCGGCGGCCGGAGCAGCTGCCTGAGCTGGCGCAGCCGCAGCCGGTGCCGCGGCACCTGCCACTTTCAGCGCCAGAATCAGGTCGCCGGTACCGACTTCGTCGTTGAGCTTGACGCTGATGCTTTCGACCACGCCAGCGGCGGGCGAAGGGATTTCCATGCTGGCCTTGTCGGATTCCAGGGTGATCAGTGACTGATCAGCCTTGACGGTGTCGCCGACCTTGAACTGGATCTCGATGATCTGGGCCTTGCCCGACGAACCGATGTCCGGCACGTGCACTTGCTGAGTGGTTGCAGCAGCTGGAGCAGCGGCCGGTGCAGCCGCTGCCGGAGCAGGGGCAGCAGCCGGTTTTGCTTCAGCTTTGGCAGCCGGCGCAGCGGCAGCCGCAGGGGCGGCAGCAGCGGCACCTTCGACTTCCAGCTCCAGCAGTTCGTCGCCTTCTTTCAGGCGATCACCCAGCTTCACTTTAATGCTTTTGACGATGCCGGCCTTGGGAGCAGGAATTTCCATGCTCGCCTTGTCCGACTCGAGCGTCAGGATGCTCTGGTCGGCTTCGATACGGTCGCCGACCTTCACAAATAGTTCGATTACTTCACCTTCACCGCTGCCGATGTCAGGTACGCGAATGAGTTCGCTCACAGAGTGTCTCCTCAGCAGTCCAGTGGGTTGCGTTTTTCCGGGTTGATCCCGAACTTGGCGATGGCTTCAGACACCACCTTAGGTTCGATATCACCACGGTCAGCCAAGGCTTCCAGGGCTGCCAACACCACGAAATGACGGTCGACTTCGAAGAAGTGACGCAGCTTCTTGCGGCTGTCACTGCGGCCGAAACCGTCGGTGCCCAGGACTTTGAATTCCTTGGACGGGACCCACTGACGAATTTGCTCAGCGAACAGCTTCATGTAGTCGGTAGACGCGATGACCGGACCTTGACGGCCGTTCAGGCACTCTTCGACATAGCTCAGTTTAGGCTTCTGACCCGGGTGCAGACGGTTGCTGCGCTCGACGGCCAGGCCATCGCGACGCAGTTCGTTGAAGCTGGTAACGCTCCACACGTCAGCGCCGACGTTGAACTGTTCACGCAGGATCTTCGCCGCTTCGCGCACTTCACGCAGGATGGTGCCGGAGCCCATCAGCTGAACGTGATGCGCCGCTTCGCGGGTGTCTTCCTCGAGCAGGTACATGCCCTTGATGATGCCTTCCTCGACACCGGCCGGCATGGCTGGCTGCTGGTAGGACTCGTTCATCACGGTGATGTAGTAGAAAACGTCCTGCTGCTCTTCGGTCATCTTCTTCATGCCGTCCTGAATGATCACCGCCAGCTCGTAGCCGTAGGTTGGATCAAAGGTGCGGCAGTTCGGGATGGTGCCAGCCAGGATGTGGCTGTGACCGTCTTCGTGTTGCAGGCCTTCGCCGTTCAGCGTGGTCCGGCCGGCGGTGCCGCCGATCAGGAAGCCACGGGTACGGCTGTCGCCCGCGGCCCAGGCGAGGTCGCCGATACGCTGGAAGCCGAACATCGAGTAGAAGATATAGAACGGCAGCATTGGCTGGTTGTGGCTGGAGTACGAAGTACCGGCAGCGATGAAGGAGCTCATGGCGCCCGCTTCGTTGATGCCTTCTTCGAGGATCTGGCCCTTCTTGTCTTCGCGGTAGAACATCACCTGGTCTTTATCGACTGGCTCGTAGAGCTGGCCGACGGAAGAGTAGATGCCCAACTGACGGAACATGCCTTCCATACCGAAGGTACGGGCTTCGTCCGGGATGATCGGGACGATGCGTTGGCCGATTTCCTTGTCCTTGACCAACTGCGCCAGGATGCGCACGAACGCCATGGTGGTGGAGATTTCGCGGTCACCCGAACCATCCAGGATCGCCTTGAGGGTATCCAGTGGCGGGGTCGGAATGTCGAAGCTTTTGGCGCGACGCTGTGGCACGAAACCGCCCAGTGCAGTGCGACGTTCGCTCAGGTAACGGGCTTCGGCGCTGCCTACTTCGGGTTTGAAGAACGGCAGGTTTTCCAGCTCGGAGTCTTTAACCGGAATGTCGAAACGATCGCGGAACAGCTTCAGGCTTTCAACATCAACTTTCTTGGTGTTGTGCGCCGTGTTCTTCGCTTCGCCGGCACCGGTGCCATAACCTTTGATGGTCTTGGCCAGGATGACGGTCGGTTGTTCTTTGTGGTTGACCGCTTCGTGGTACGCCGCGTAGACCTTGTACGGGTCGTGACCGCCACGGTTGAGTTTCCAGATCTCGTCGTCGGACAAGTCTTCAACCATCGCCTTGAGTTCTGGCGAGTTGAAGAAGTGTTCACGTACGAACGCGCCGTCTTTGGCTTTGTAGTTCTGGTACTCGCCGTCGATGACTTCGTCCATGCGGCGTTGCAGGATACCGTCGACGTCTTTGGCCAACAGTGGGTCCCAGAAACGGCCCCAGATGACTTTGGTCACGTTCCACTGAGCACCGCGGAACACGCCTTCGAGTTCCTGGATGATCTTGCCGTTGCCGCGAACCGGGCCATCAAGGCGCTGCAGGTTGCAGTTAATAACGAAGATCAGGTTGTCGAGTTTCTCGCGGCCAGCCAGCGAGATCGCGCCCAGGGATTCCGGCTCGTCACACTCGCCATCGCCCAGGAAGCACCAGACTTTTTGCTTGCCTTCAGGGATGAAGCCACGGGCTTCCAGGTACTTCATGAAGCGTGCCTGGTAGATCGCCTGGATCGGGCCCAGACCCATGGATACCGTCGGGAACTGCCAGAAATCAGGCATCAGCCAAGGGTGCGGATAGGACGACAAGCCCTGGCCGTCGACTTCCTGGCGGAAGTTGTTCATCTGGTCTTCGGTGATGCGGCCTTCCATGAACGCACGGGCGTAAACGCCTGGCGAGGTGTGACCCTGGAAGTAGATCAGGTCGCCGCCGTGTTCGTCGGTCGGGGCCTGGAAGAAATAGTTGAAGCCGATGTCATACAGGGTTGCGCTGGAGGCGAAGCTGGAGATGTGACCGCCCAGGTCCGAATCTTTCAGGTTCGTACGCATCACCATGGCCATCGCGTTCCAGCGAACCAACGAGCGAATGCGGCGTTCCATGAACAGGTCGCCAGGCATGCGTGCTTCGTGGGTAACGGGAATCGTGTTGCGGTATGGCGTGGTGATGGCGTAAGGCAATTGCGAACCGCTGCGGGTTGCGAGTTCGCCCATACGGGTCATCAGATAGTGAGCGCGGTCTTCGCCTTCTTTGTCGAGAACCGATTCCAGGGCGTCCAGCCATTCCTGGGTTTCGACGGGATCGAGGTCTTGCATGGCTTGCTCCAGGGCGGAAAGGCTTCCAGAATCGGTTGCCTGAGTTTGCGACTGGCCTTGTGGGCAGACGATATAAATTCTTGGATTGCCGAGAGGTTGTTCCGGCGGCGTGTAGTTTTACTACAAATCATCGGGCATTTCAGCCTTTCGAATGTATATACGAGTAGTAAAACTACAGATGAGCGGCTTGTGGCCTCCAGCTGCGTTGTGAGAATAATCGTTAAGGTTGGTCTTTTGCCAACCATAAAAGGTGAAAGCTTGATGCTGTCTGCCAAAAATAAAGAAATTTCAGCTATTTCTAACCTTTGTTCGACAGTCGATCACGTAGTGCATTCTGGCGAATCACTACATGCAGCCCTCTACACGCCGATCAAGGATAGACCATGAGCCTCCCTTCGCTTGCCGAACTGCCCGGCATTCTCCTGCCGTTTGTCCCCCGCGCCGAGCAGTCGTTCCGTACGGCCGTCGCGGTGCTTCCCGACGACCATGGCCTGTCCGGCTGGACGCCTGAACGCTGGGCACAATTTGCCCGCGTCACCGCCGCCAGCGATTTCGTGATTGAACAAAGTGTGCGTGATCCGTTGATGTTGCTGGAGCTGGTGCAGTCCGGTGAGCTGGATCGGAGTTTTGCTCCCGGCGAGCTGTGCGAACAGATTGCGGCAGCGGTGAATGCGGTGGAAACCGAAGATGGACTCGGTCGCGCCCTGCGTCGTCAACGTACCCGCCATCAAGTGCGGATCATCTGGCGCGACCTGACTCGCCAGAGCGATCTGATCCAGACCTGTCGCGACCTCTCGGACATGGCCGATGCCAGCATCGATCAGGCCTATCAGTGGTTGTACTCGCGGCATTGCCAGCAGTTCGGCGTGCCCACCGGTCGGCGCAGCGGCGAGCCGCAGCAAATGGTCATCCTCGGCATGGGCAAGCTCGGCGCGGTGGAGCTCAACCTGTCGTCGGACATCGACCTGATCTTCGCCTATCCCGAGGGCGGCGAAACTATCGGTGTGAAACGCTCGCTGGATAACCAGGAATTCTTCATTCGGCTTGGCCAGCGCCTGATCAAGGCGCTGGACCCGATGACCGTCGACGGTTTTGTATTTCGCGTCGACATGCGCCTGCGGCCTTACGGTTCGGCCGGTGCATTGGTGCTGAGCTTCAACGCGCTGGAGCAGTATTACCAGGACCAGGGGCGCGACTGGGAACGCTACGCGATGATCAAGTCGCGGGTGGTGGCCGGCGATCAAGTGTCCGGCGCGCAATTGCAGGACATGCTGCGGCCGTTCGTTTATCGGCGTTACCTCGACTTCTCGGCGATCGAAGCGCTGCGCACCATGAAGCAGCTGATTCAGCAGGAAGTCCGGCGCAAGGGCATGGCCGACAATATCAAACTCGGCTCCGGTGGCATTCGTGAAGTCGAGTTTATCGCCCAGGCGTTTCAGCTGATTCACGGCGGTCGCGACCTGAGCCTGCAGCAACGTCCTCTATTAAAAGTGCTGAGCACGCTGGAAGGTCAGGGCTATCTGCCGCCGGCGGTGATCAGCGAGCTGCGCGAAGGTTACGAATTCCTGCGTTACACCGAACATGCGATCCAGGCGATTGCCGACCGTCAGACCCAGATGCTGCCGGACGGTGCGCAGGATCAGGCGCGCATTGCCTTTATGATGGGTTTCGCCGATTGGGCCGCTTTCCACGAACAGCTCATGTATTGGCGCGGCCGTGTGGCGTGGCACTTCGGCCAAGTGATCGCCGATCCTGACGAAGAGCAAGGCCCCGAGAGCGAAGTGGTGGTCGGCGGTGAATGGCTGCCGCTGTGGGAAGAGGCTCAGGATGAAGAGGCTGCTTGCCGCCAGTTGGAGGAGGGCGGTTTCGCCGATGCCAGCAAGGCGCTGAGGGCTTTGGCCGGTCTGCGCGGTAGCCCCCAGTTGCGCGCCATGCAACGTCTAGGGCGCGAGCGCCTTGATGCCTTTATCCCACGATTGCTGGCTCAGGCGGTGGAGCACGCCAATCCGGATCTGGTGCTGGAACGGGTGCTGCCGCTGGTGGAAGCCGTGGCCCGTCGTTCCGCGTACCTGGTGTTGCTGACCGAGAACCCCGGCGCGCTGCGACGTTTGTTGACCTTGTGCGCCGCGAGCCCGTGGATCGCCGAACAGATCACCCGCTTCCCGCTGCTGCTCGACGAATTACTCAATGAAGGTCGGCTGTTCAAGCCGCCGCTGGCGCCGGAACTGGCCGCCGAGTTGCGCGAGCGTTTGACGCGGATTCCCGAAGACGACCTCGAACAACAGATGGAAGCCCTGCGCCATTTTAAACTGGCGCACCGCTTGCGGGTCGCCGCTTCGGAAATCGCCGGCAGCCTGCCGTTGATGAAAGTCAGTGATTACCTGACCTGGCTCGCCGAAGCGATTCTCGAGCAAGTGCTGGCCCTGGCCTGGCGCCAGACCGTGGCCAAATACGGCACGCCGCTGCGTACCGACGGCACTTTGTGCGATCCCGGCTTCATCATTGTCGGTTACGGGAAAGTGGGCGGTCTGGAACTGGGGCATGGTTCGGACCTGGACCTGGTGTTCATCCACGATGGCGATCCGCAGGCGGAAACCGACGGGCCGAAGCCTATCGACGGCGCGCAATTCTTCACCCGGCTGGGGCAGCGGATCATTCACTTGCTGACGGCCCAGACCAACTCCGGTCAGCTGTATGAAGTGGACATGCGCCTGCGTCCGTCGGGTGCGTCGGGGTTGCTGGTGAGTTCGCTCGGGGCGTTTGCCCGGTATCAGGAAAACGAAGCCTGGACCTGGGAACATCAGGCGCTGGTGCGGGCGCGGGTGCTGGTGGGCAGTCGGGACGTCGGCCAGGCGTTCGAGAAAGTCCGCGCGGCGGTATTGGGCAAGCCGCGGGACCTTGCGACCTTGCGCCAGGAGGTCAGCGAGATGCGCGCCAAAATGCGCGATAACCTTGGCAGCAAGAGCACCGCGGCGGGCACCGCGGCAAATGCCTTCGAGGCCACGGCGCCGTTCGATCTCAAGCAGGACGCCGGAGGTATCGTCGATATTGAATTTATGGTGCAATACGCGGCCCTGGCGTGGTCCGAAAAGCACCCGTCATTACTACGCTGGACGGACAATATCCGCATTCTGGAAGGGCTGGAGGAGGAAGGGCTGATGTCCGCCGAAAACGCCAGCCTGTTGCGCGAGGCCTATAAAGCCTACCGTTCAGCCGCTCACCGGCAGGCCTTGCAGAAGGACGCCGGGGTGATACCGGGCAACCAGTTCGTGGACGAACGGCTGCAAGTAGTACGGATCTGGCGCGAGCTGGGGCTAAGCTGAAACCGGATATTTGAAACACCAATACCCAATGTGGGAGCGAGCCTGCTCGCGAAGGCGGAGTGTCAGGCAACATCTTTATCGGATGAGACGGCCCCTTCGCGGGCAAGCCCGCTCCCACAGTGATCTGCGGTGAATTGCAGAAGTAAGGCAGAACGCAAAACCCTGTGGGAGCGGGCTTGCCCGCGATAGCGGAGTCTCAGGCGACGTTGATGTTGAATGTGACGGCCCTTTCGCGAGCAGGCTTGCTCCCACATTAGATCTACAGTGTTTGTAGAATTCTCGAGGCGGGGAGGCGTATGCCTCCCCGGTTCGTTTTTGGAAACCACATGAAAATTCTGATCGTTGGGCCCAGTTGGGTCGGTGACATGGTGATGGCGCAGACACTTTTTCAGTGTCTCAAGCAACGCCACCCGCAATGCGAAATCGACGTGCTGGCCCCCGAGTGGAGCCGGCCGATTCTTGAGCGCATGCCCGAAGTACGCCAGGCCTTGAGCTTTCCGCTCGGTCACGGTGCTTTGGAGCTGGCAACGCGTCGGCGTATCGGCAAATCCCTGGCCGGCCAGTACGACCAGGCGATCCTGCTGCCCAATTCCCTGAAGTCGGCATTGGTGCCGTTCTTCGCCGGCATCCCGAAACGCACCGGCTGGCGTGGCGAATTCCGCTACGGCCTGCTCAATGACGTGCGCACGCTGGATAAAGAACGTTATCCGCTAATGATCGAGCGCTTCATGGCCCTGGCTTACGAGCCCGGTGCCGAACTGCCGACAC
This sequence comes from Pseudomonas sp. MDT1-17, assembly GCF_054898105.1. NCBI lineage: Bacteria > Pseudomonadati > Pseudomonadota > Gammaproteobacteria > Pseudomonadales > Pseudomonadaceae > Pseudomonas > Pseudomonas sp. MDT1-17. The sequence goes on from NZ_JBUBVM010000001.1 coordinate 836,991, forward strand.
CTTATCCACGGCCGAGCCTGCAGATCGACCCGGTCACTCGCGAGGCGGCAATGGCCAAGTTCGGCCTGGCCCTCGACCGCCCGGTATTGGCGCTGTGCCCCGGTGCCGAGTTCGGCGAGTCCAAGCGCTGGCCGTCCGAGCACTATGCCAAGGTGGCCGAAGCGAAGATCCGCGAAGGCTGGCAAGTCTGGCTGTTCGGTTCGAAAAACGATCATGCGGTCGGTGAAGACATCCGCTCGCGGCTGATTCCGGGTCTGCGTGAGGAGTCGGTGAACCTCAGCGGCGGCACCTCCCTGGCCGAAGCCATCGACCTGATGTCCTGCGCCGACTCGGTGGTGTCCAACGACTCCGGCCTGATGCACGTCGCCGCTGCGCTGAATCGTCCGTTGGTGGCAGTCTATGGCTCGACGTCACCGGGTTTCACGCCGCCACTGGCCGAGCACGTCGAGATCGTGCGCCTGGGTATCGAATGCAGTCCGTGCTTCGATCGCACCTGCCGCTTCGGTCATTACAACTGCCTGCGCCAGCTCATGCCGCAAGCGGTGAACGAAGCCTTGCAGCGTTTGCAGGGCACTGTGGTCGAGGTCAAATAGTTTGCGGGTACTGCTGATCAAGACTTCTTCGCTGGGCGACGTGATTCACGCGTTGCCGGCGCTGACCGACGCGGCACGGGCGATCCCCGGCATCACGTTCGACTGGGTGGTGGAAGAAGGCTTCGCCGAAATCCCGACCTGGCACCCGGCCGTGGGCAAGGTGATTCCCGTGGCGATCCGTCGCTGGCGCAAAAACATCTGGCAGACCCTCAAGAGTGGCGAATGGAAGCGCTTCAAGCAAAGCGTTCGCGCTACACAATACGATCTGGTGATCGATGCCCAAGGCCTGCTGAAAAGCGCGTTGCTGACCCGATATGCCAAAGCCCCGGTGGCCGGGCTGGATAAAAACTCGGCCCGTGAACCGATTGCCGCACGCTTTTATTCCCGGCGTCTGGCCGTGGCGCGTGGGCAACATGCGGTGGAGCGGGTGCGTCAGCTGTTTGCGGTAGCGTTGGGGTACGACCTGCCCAAAGGCTTGGGCGATTACGGCCTGAACGTCGAACGACTGGTGGAACTGCCGCGCAAGAATCCTTACGTGGTGTTCCTGCACGGCACCACGTGGGACACCAAACACTGGCCTGAAGCCTACTGGCGCGAGCTGGCCGAGCGCGTCGGCTATCTCGGTGTCGGGGTGAAACTTGCGTGGGGCAACCCGATCGAAAAAGCCCGGGCCGAACGCATCGCCAAGGACATGAAGCACGTCGAAGTGCTGCCCAAGCTGAACCTGGCCGGTGTTGGCAAAGTACTGGCCGGCGCGCAAGCCTGCGTGGCGGTGGACACCGGCCTCGGTCATCTCGCCGCCGCACTGGACGTGCCGACGTTGTCACTGTTCGGCCCGACCAACCCGGGCCTGACCGGTGCCTACGGCAAGTCGCAGATTCACATGGCCAGCGACTTCCCTTGCGCGCCGTGCCTGCAAAAGAAATGCACCTATCAACCGACGGCCCAAGAGGCCCGTCAGTTTGACCTGAAACGCGAGTGGCCTCTGTGCTTCACGCGTCTGAATCCCGAGCGTGTCGCGACCCGACTGAGCACGTTGTTACTGGCTGAGGAGCTGCGCTGATGCAATTGGCATTTGTCCTGTACAAGTACTTTCCCTTTGGCGGCTTGCAGCGCGATTTCATGCGCATCGCCCTGGAATGTCAGCAGCGCGGCCACCAGATTCGCGTCTACACGCTGATCTGGGAAGGCGACATTCCACCCGGCTTCGAAGTGTTGGTGGCGCCGGTCAAAGCGTTCTTCAATCATCGACGCAACGAGAAACTCAGCGAGTGGATGGAGGCGGATCTGGCCAAGCGTCCAGTGGATCGCTTGATCGGCTTTAACAAGATGCCGGGGCTGGACGTCTACTACGCCGCTGACGGTTGCTTCGAAGACAAGGCGCAAAACCTGCGTAACTCGCTGTACCGTCGCTGGGGCCGCTACCGGCACTTCGCCGAGTACGAGCGCGCGGTGTTCGCCAAGGATGCCAAGACCGAAGTGCTGATGATTTCCGAAGTCCAGCAGCCGCTGTTCATCAAGCATTACGACACGCCGCTTGAACGCTTCCATTTGCTGCCGCCGGGCATCTCTCAAGACCGTCGCGCACCGGCCAATGCCGCCGAGATCCGTGCTGAATTTCGTCGCGAATTCAACCTGAAAGACGATGAACTGCTGTTGGTGCAAATTGGCTCAGGGTTCAAGACCAAGGGCGTGGATCGCAGCCTCAAGGCACTGGCCGCATTGCCCGCTGATCTGAAGAAACGCACCCGGCTGTTTGTAATTGGCCAGGACGACCCCAAGTTATTCCAGATGCAGAGCGCCACATTGGGGCTCGGCGATAACGTGACGTTCCTCAAGGGGCGCAGTGACATTCCGCGTTTTCTGCTCGGCGCCGACCTGTTGATCCATCCGGCGTACAACGAAAACACCGGGACCGTGTTGCTCGAAGCCCTGGTGGCCGGCCTGCCGGTGCTGGTGAGCGCGGTCTGTGGTTACGCCCATTACATCGCCGAGGCCGACGCCGGTCTGGTGCTGGACGAACCTTTCGATCAGGCGCAACTGACTCAGTACCTGACCGGCATGTTGAACGACGCTCAAGCAAGGGCGGCCTGGGGCCGCAACGGTCTGGCCTTCGCCGAGACGGCTGACCTCTATAGCATGCCGCAGCACGCGGCCGATGTGATTCTGGCGGAGCACGCTTAATGAAGTTGATGCTGGCTGAACCGTTCAAGAGCCTTTGGGCCGGACGCGACCCGTTCGCCGAAGTCGAGAGTCTTCAGGGTGAGGTATACCGCGAACTTGAAGCGCGCCGGACCCTGCGGACCGAAGTCAATGGCAATGGCTTTTTCGTGAAGATCCACCGTGGCATTGGCTGGGGCGAGATCTTCAAGAACCTGCTCACGGCCAAGCTGCCGGTGCTCGGTGCCGGCCAGGAATGGAAGGCCATAGCGCGCCTGCAAGAAGTCGGCGTGCCGACCATGACCGCCGTGGCTTACGGCGAGAAGGGCAGCAACCCGGCGGACCAGCATTCGTTCATCGTCACCGAAGAGCTGGCGCCCACGGTCAGCCTCGAAGACTTCAGCATCGACTGGGTCAAGCAGCCGCCCGAGCCAACACTCAAGCGTGCGCTGATTGCCGAGGTCGCGCGCATGACCGGCATGATGCACCGCGCCGGAGTCAACCATCGCGACTGCTACATCTGCCACTTTCTGCTGCACACCGACAAACCGGTGACGGCCGACGATTTCAAACTCTCGGTGATCGACTTGCACCGCGCCCAGACCCGTCCGGCGATCACTCAGCGCTGGCGCAACAAGGACCTGGCGGCGCTGTACTTTTCGGCCCTGGACATTGGCTTGACCCGGCGTGACAAATTGCGCTTCCTCAAGGGCTACTTCCAGCGGCCGCTGCGCCAGATCCTGGGTGAAGAAGCCGGGTTGCTTGCCTGGCTGGAAGGCAAGGCGAACAAACTCTACGACCGTAAACAGCGATACGGGGATGCGCTCTGATGCCGGGTTGGAAACTGGAGCCTGCGTACAGCGATCTGGCGGAAGATTTCGGCAGTCTTGAGGCTGTGTTTGCGCTTCAGGGCGAGCGCCTGACCCGCGACCTGTTGTCCGAGGTCATTCGCGTCCAGCGCAATGGCGTCAACTATTACGTCAAACGCTACGTGGGTGCCGGCAAAGGCCTGCGCCGTTACCTGGGCAAGCCCCGGGTGAAAGCCGAGTGGCAGAACCTCAAGCGCTTCGCCAAGTGGGGGATTCCCACTGCCGAAGTGGTGGCCTGGGGCCTGGAACGTCGCGGTGCGGCTTACGATCGCGGGGCGATGATCACCCGTGAGCTGCCGCATACCGAAGACCTGGCGGTCCTGGCCGAACGGCATGATCCGAAGCTGGCAGACCGCGCCTGGGTCGACAACGTCAGCCGACAGCTGGCGGGTTATACCCGGACCATGCACGACCATCGTTTCACCCATAACGATTTGAAGTGGCGCAACCTGCTGATCGACGATGAGCCCCGGCTGTTTTTGATCGACTGTCCCAATGGTGATTTCTGGCGTGGCTTCTGGCTCAAGTACCGGATCACCAAGGACCTGGCGTGTCTGGACAAGGTCGCCAAGTATCACTTGTCGGCCACCCAGCGCCTGCGCTTTTACCTGCAATACCGCCAGCGTGATCGGCTGAATGCCGCCGACAAAAAACGGATCCGGCACGTGGTGAGATTTTTCGAGGGACGCGAATGACTGATTTTCTGGCCGATGAAGACCGTGCGCTGCTTGAGCGTCATGGCCTCGGTACCTTCGACGCACTCTGGGCCAAGCAGCTCGACGCTGTGGACGAACCCAACACCGCACGCGGTGGCTGGAGCAGCGTGTTTCGGCTGGATCTGGAAGGTCATGGCTACTACCTCAAGCGCCAGAGCAACTACCAGATGCGCACCTTGCACGCGCCCTTTGGCGAGCCGAGCTTTGCCCGTGAATTTCGCAATATCAGTCGCTATGAGCGATTCGGGATTCCAGCGTTGAAAGCGGCATTCTTCGGTGAACGCAAGGTCGACGGCGAGGTTCGGGCGATTCTGCTGACCCGTGCCCTGGATGGTTGGGATGACCTGGATTCGCTGTTGCAGCGCTGGTCGGACCTGAGTTCGGCGCAGCATTCGGCGATTATGAAAGCCTGCGGTCAACTGGCCCGGCGCCTGCACGGCGCGCGTCAGGTTCACGGTTGCTTCTACCCCAAACACATTTTTCTCCAGGCCACCGGCGACGGTTACCTGGCCCAACTGATCGACCTGGAAAAGACCCGGCCGTTGCTGTTTGGTCTGCGTGACCGGGCGAAAGATCTGGAGCCGTTGCTGCGTCGGGCACCTCAGTGGAGCGAAGTGCAGTTGCGCGAGCTGCTGGCTGCCTATCTGGATCAACCCCAGGACAGCTCGTTGATCGACAGCTGGTTGGTGCGACTGACCGCGCGACGCACTCACAAGGAGACGCGCTGATGCGTTTGTCCGAGCTGAAAAACGCTGGCCGCAGCCCTGGCCTGCCGCTGAATATTTCACTGGCCGATGCCGCCGGCCCTGCCGAGTTGCAGTTGCTGAGTCTGTTGCGGGTGTTGCCGGGGCAACGTTATGTCGGTGCCGGCGTCTGGCGTGGTCGCCCGGTGCTGGCCAAGTTGTTGGTTGGCAGTAAAGCGGCACGGCATTTTCAGCGTGAGCTGGACGGCGTGCGTTTGCTCGCCGATCAGGGCCTGACCACGCCGCAGCTGCTGGTGGACGGCCTGAAAGAGGGCGAGGGTGGCTGGCTGCTGTTCGATTTCCTTGAGGGCGCCGAGAGCCTGGGAGAAACCTGGCAACAGGTCGAGCACTTGCCGGTGCTGGCGGATATGCAAGGGGCCGTGCTGGCCGAGGCGTTGGGCGCTATTGGCCAAATGCATCGCAAGGGGCTCTGGCAGGAAGACCTGCATCTGGACAACCTTTTGCGTCAGCGAGGTCGGTTGTATCTGATCGATGGCGGCGGTGTCTGTGCTGAAACGCCGGGCCAGCCGCTGTCACGGCAGAAGGTCTTGGAAAACCTCGGGGTATTTTTCGCCCAGTTGCCCAAGACGCTGGAACCCTATACCGAAGAATTGCTGGTGTATTACCTGCTGAGCAACGGCGAGCATGCTCTGCCCATGGAAGCGTTGCAGAAGCAGATCAACAAGGTTCGCAGCTGGCGCCTCAAAGACTTCCTGATCAAGGTCGGCCGCGAATGCACGCTGTTCAGTGTCCAGCGCGGAGCGTTCGGCCTGCGAGCGATTCGCCGCGAGGAAGAAGCGGCAATGTTGCCGGTGCTGGAGCAGGCCGATGCGTTGCTCGAACAGGGCTATCTGTACAAGACTGGCGGCGCGGCGAGCGTCGGCAAGGTCGAGGTGGCCGGTCGTACGCTAGTGATCAAACGTTACAACATCAAGGGTTTTGCCCATTGGCTCAAACGCTTCTGGCGCCCGAGCCGTGCCTGGCATTCCTGGCGCGAAGGCAATCGCCTGGCGTTTCTCGGCATCGCCACACCCAAGCCGTTGGCGTTGCTGGAGAAGCGTTTTCTCTGGTTGCGCAGTCGGGCTTATCTGGTGACCGAGTATTTGCCGGGGCCGGACATCATCGAGCGGTTTGCACCTTATGTTGAAAGCGGTGAGGCGCCGGAAGCCGAATTGCTGGCGTTGGATCATTTGTTTGCCGAGCTGATTCTTGAGCGGATCAGTCATGGGGATTTCAAGGGGCATAACCTGTTCTGGCAGCAAGATCGTTGGGCGCTGATTGATCTGGATTCGATGTGTCAGCATGCCTCGCTCAGCAGCTTCGCCCCGGCTTATGCGCGGGATCGGGCAAGGTTCATGCGTAACTGGCCTGAGAGCAGTGCGCTTTATCAGGTCATTGATCAGCGTCTTCCCAAAGATATCTCTAGCGCTGCTTGAATCCCTTCGCGAGCCTGCTCGCGAAGAGGCCAGACCAGCCGCCCGAGATCTAGAGGACAAGTTCCTGTGACTTGTCCTACATGATCTACAGAGACCATGAACTGTGCCCTGAATAGCCGCAATGCTAGCTTGTCTGAAGTTCACGGAGCCCTGCGTGTCAGTGCTACACCTACGCACTTGGCTCGAAAAACAAAGGATGAATAGCTTCGTGTCGACCCCTATCTTGCCCTCTCAACAGTTTTTTCTTTTTGAAAGCGAAAGTGAAGCAGACGCAGATGTTGAGGCGAAAAAGCTCTTGCCGCCAACAGGGAAATACAGCGATTTCATTATTTACGTTGATGAGAGCGGCGATCATGGAATGCAAACGCTAGATCCAAACTACCCAATGTTTGTACTCGCCTTTTGTGTTTTTCATAAAAGGCACTATTGCGAGAAAGTTATTCCTGCCCTTCAGAAGTTTAAATTTAATCATATGGGGCACGACCTGATTGGCCTGCATGAGCTGGAGATTCGAAAAGAGAAGGGCGCCTTCTCCAGTCTGTTCATGTCCAGGCAACACAAGCATGCCTTTCTCGATGAGTTGACGGGCATTATCGAGGCAAGCAATTTCGTTTTGATCAGTTGTGTGATCGACAAAGCCGCTCTTCGCGAAAAACAAGGTCCAGTTCACAATCCTTATCATGTCGCCCTCGGTTTTTGCCTGGAAACGCTTTTTGAGTTTCTACAGGAAAAGAATCATCACAATGCGTTGACTCATGTGATTTTTGAGCGTCGAGGGAAGAAGGAGGATAACGAGCTTGAACTGGAGTTTCGTCGCATGTGTGATGGCGCGAATCGATTGGGCATTCAGCTACCGTTCGACATCGTCTTTGCAACCAAACAAGTGAACTCCACGGGCCTGCAGCTGGCGGATCTTGTTGCAAGACCTATCGGTATGAGCGTTTTGCGATCAGGACAAGAAAATCGTGCCTTTGACGTGCTCAAGCGTAAGTTCTATTGCAGTGGGGGGCGCGATAATGTGGGGGAGGGTTTCGAAAACTGGGGTTTGAAAATTTTCCCACTTTCAGAAAGCGAAAAGCCCCGGTGAAACTCACCGAGGCTACAGCGCCGACCGGGATCCCCCAGTCCATTTGCGCAGGAGTCTATGTCGGCGACCTTCTGCTGTCAACGCGCGAGCCTGCCGTTTCCCGCTAGAGGTTTGCCGCAGCTTTTAAGCTATAATCCCGCCCTTTAGCTGCCACTCGCCCTTTGCGAGGGCACATTAATCTTTTAGGCGCCTTGCGCCTGCATGCAGACTAAAGAGGCTAGACCCCTGTGGCATTGACGATTCTTGGCCTGTCCGGCGCCCTTAGCCATGATCCTTCCGCAGCCTTGTACATCGACGGCAAGCTGGTCGCGGCGGCTGAGGAAGAGCGCTTTGTGCGCGATAAACATGCAAAGAACCGCATGCCTTACGAGTCGGCGAAGTTCTGCCTCGAGCAGGCTGGCATCAAGCCGTCCGACGTTGATGTGGTAGCGATTCCGTTCGCGCCGATCAGCCTGTTCGGCAAGGCTCGCTGGCATTACGCCAAGCGTTACTGGTACGCCCCGGACCGCGCGCTCGACGCGATCCTGATGGGTAACCGTCGCTACAAGCGCTATCGCAACAAGATTGTCTGGTGCCTCGAGCAATTGGGTTTCGATCCGAAAAAAATCAAGATCGAACCGGTCGAGCATCACCTGGCTCACGCCTCCAGCGCTTATCACTGCTCCGGTTTCAAAGAGAAAACCGCGATCCTCGGGATCGACGGCAAGGGTGAGTACGCCACGACCTTTTTCGGTTACGGCGAAAACGGCAAGATCCACAAGATCAAGGAATTCTTCGATCCGGACTCCCTCGGCGGCCTGTACGGCGCGATCACCGAGTTCCTCGGTTTCGAGATGCTCGACGGTGAGTTCAAGGTCATGGGCATGGCGCCGTATGGCGATGCCGGCAAATACGATTTTTCGCGTCTGGCTTCGTTCGAGAACGGCGAGCTGGTGATCAACACCGACTACGCCAACGTCATCGGCTTGCGTCGTTATAAAGAGAAAGGCAAAGGCTTCTATTTCTCGCCGAAGCTGATCGAGTGGCTGGGTCCGAAGCGCGAAGGCGATATCGCCGACGAGCCGTACATCCACTACGCCGCGAGCATGCAAGCGCTGTTCGAAAAAATCTCGCTGCAGATGATCGACCACTACCTGGGCGACGTGCTCAAGGAAACCGGCAAACTGGCCTTCGCCGGTGGCTGTGCGTTGAACGTCAAACTGAACCAGAAAATCATCGCCCGCGACGACGTCAAAGAGTTGTTCGTGCAGCCGGCGTCCGGCGATGCCGGTACGGCGGTCGGTGCGGCGGCTTACGTGTCCCACGCCCGTGGTGTGCCGGTCGAGAAGATGGAGCACGTCTACCTCGGCCCGTCCTACACCAACGAAGACGTGCTCGCTGCGTGTGCCCGTCACCCGAGCAAGCCGGTGTGGCGCAAGCTTACGAACATGCCGGAAAACATCGCCAAAATCATGGTCGACGGCAACCCGGTGGCCTGGTTCCAGGGCCGCATGGAGTTCGGTCCGCGCGCCTTGGGTGGTCGTTCGATCATCGGTTGCCCGAGCGCCACCGGCGTGGCTGACCGGATTAACCACCAGATCAAGTTCCGCGAGCGCTGGAGGCCTTTCTGCCCGTCGATGCTCGACACCGTTGCACCGCAGATGATCAAGGTCGATCATCCGGCGCCCTTCATGACCTTCACCTTTGAAGTGGCGGAAGAGTGGAAAACCCGCGTGCCGGAAGTCGTCCATGAAGACGGTACGTCGCGGGCCCAGGTGCTCAAGCGCGAATACAACCCGCGCTACTACGACATGATGAAGGCGCTGGAAGTGCTGACCGGTAACGGCGTGTCGCTGAACACCTCGCTCAACCGTCGTGGCGAACCGATGATCTGCTCGCCGACGGATGCCCTGAACATGTTCTTCGGTTCCGATCTACAGTATCTGATCATGGAAGACATCCTGGTGGTCAAAGAGGGCGCGGACGCATATGACACGCTCGGCTGAACGCCATGTGCTGCAGTTCTGTCACGGCTATGACGGGCCGTTTCTGGACTGCGCCCGGCAGTACGCCAGCCTGTTCGCGGGGACCGGTTATCGAGTGACCACGGTGTTCCTGACCGGGGCCGCAGACAGTGGGGTCGCCGCGGGCTGTGCTTCCGATGAAGTGTTGTTCATGGAGTACAGCTCCAAGGCCATTCGTGGCCTGAAGCTGGGCGCCATCGGCGATCTGCGCAAGATCGCCGCCTCGCGCAATTTCAGTTTTTGCATCGCTCACCGTTTCAAACCTATTTATATCGCCTTGCTCGGTACGTCGTTGCCGGTGATTGGCGTGCATCACGCGTTTGACGATTACAAACGCGGCACGCGCAAACTCTTCGCGAATGTTTTCCGCAAGCGCCTGAGCCTGCTCGGGGTCTCCGATGCGGTGCGCGACGACATGCGCAGTTGCCTGCCGAAATGGCCGGCTGCACGGATTCAAACACTCTATAACCGAATTGATGTGCAAACCTTGCAGGACAGCCAGGTGTCAGTTCGCGAAGCTCGGGAAACCCTGGGCCTGGCGATGGATGCCTGGGTTGTCGGCAACGTCGGACGGCTGCATCCGGACAAGGATCAGTCGACCCTGCTGCAGGGTTTTGCCGGGGCGTTGCCGGGTTTGCCGGCCAACAGCCAACTGGTGATGCTCGGTGCCGGTCGACTGGAACAGGACCTCAAGGCCCTGGCCCGTGAGCTGGGTATCGGAGACCGCGTGCTGTTCCTCGGTCAGGTGCCTGAGGCTCGGCGTTATTTCCGTGCCTTTGATGTGTTTGCGTTGAGTTCTGATCATGAACCGTTCGGCATGGTGCTGCTGGAAGCCATGGCTGCCGGCGTGCCGTTGCTCGCCACGGCGTGTGGCGGGGCGAAGGAAGTGGTCGAGGGCGTCGGTATTCTGTTCCCGCTGGGCGATGCCGAGCACTTGGCTCAAGGGCTGCAACATCTGGCCGCGATGGACGAGCAGCAACGTCACCAGTGTGTCGAGCTGATGCTCGATCGCTTGCGTGAGCGCTTCTCCGACCGCGCGGTGCGCGAGGCTTTCTGGCGTTTGCCGCACGTTACCGAACTGGCACCGAGGGGCTGATGCTCAACCGATTTCAAGGCTGGCGCGAACGTGGCTGGGCGGTAGTCGACGCCTCGACCTATGCCGATGCCTGGCAACGTTATGGCGGCAGCGTCGCCACTCATCCCATGGTGGTCGAGCGGCTGGCGCAGTTGGCCGACATCCCTGTGCGCTACCTGGCCTGGGAGCAAAACGGTGAAGTCAAGGCCGCGATCCCGACCTGGGGCCGCGACCTCGCGTTGTCGAAGGATGTGCTCAAACGCCGCGGTAAAAAAGGCCTGTTCGACCTCGGCAATGCCGAGTTAATCCTGCCAGCCGCTGCCGATGCACAAGCGCCGCTACGTCATCGTGGACGCTACCTGTCGGTGCTGAATGAAGGCCGTTTCACCGGCATCAAGTTGCAGGCCGAACAACTGGCGATGGCCCGCACTCCCGAAGAACTGTCGAAGAAGTTTCGCTACAACCAGCGCCGTGAATTGCGATTGCTGGAAGAGGCGGGCGGCGTGGTCCGGCCGGTCGCCGAGTTTTCCAGTCGTGAACTGGCAGCGATCTATTGCGACCTGTTCCAGCGCCGCTGGGGTTTTCCTGCGACGGGGGCCGAGCGCATGGCTGAGGTCATCGAGTTGCTGCGTGACTTGCTGATCGGCTCGGTGATTTTTCTCAACGATGCGCCGATAGCGATTCAACTGGTCTACCGTGTCGAGACACCCCAGTGGATCAGCGTCGAGTACATCAATGGCGGCGTCGATCCCGAAACCCGCGAATTCAGTCCCGGCAGCGTGCTGAGTTTTCTCAATACGCAAAGCGCCTGGGAGCATGCCCGTGCGTTGGACAAACCCTTGCGCTTCTCTTTCGGTCGCGCCGACCGTGAATACAAGGATCGCTGGTGCAATCCCGTGCCGGTGTTCACCGTATGAGCCAGCCCATGAACCGCAAACAGCAATTGCTCAAGCGCCATCGGCGCACCAAACGCATCGGTCTGCTCATCGCGCTGGTGCTATTGGTTGCCATTGGCATGCTGGTGAGCTGGTGGCTGCCGTTGGTGCTCGCGGTCCTGGGCTGGATTGCCCATGAGGCATGGTTCGCCGACCATTTGTTTTATTCGCCCAAAGACGATTACCAGTACAGCTTTCCACCGTACACCCAACAGCCCAAGGTTCACCTTGATGGTGAGCGTTTGCGCCTGGACGACGGCGTCATGCTGGTCGACGACGCCACCCTGATCCTGGCGCTGCGGATCAAAAGCACCTGGCTGGGACGCTTTATCGATCCAGTGGTCGAGTTGTCGGGGGGGGATAACCCGGACCGACAAACCTTCGAACGTGGTGTGAACGGCCTGCGTTACCTCAACCTCAGTGGTCAGGCACACGTCCTGTCGCAAGGTGAGTTACGTCTGCGCGGGCGTTTCTGCCGATTGCTCGGTGAACCGGTGCTCTGGGCGTTCGAGCATCCCGATTACAGCCGTCAGCGGGTGATGGTGATCGCGCCCCACGCCGACGATGCCGAGTTGGCCGCATTCGGGTTGTACAGCAGCGCCAGTCAAAGCTGGATCGTGACCATGACCGCCGGTGAAATCGAGGCCGAGCACTATCAGCAGATGGGGCTCAACGGCGTCGAAGCGTCTCGGCTGAAAGGCTCGCTTCGCGCCTGGGACAGTCTCAGCGTGCCGTTGTGGGGCGGCGTTCCTCAGGAGCGCTGCATTCAGTTGGGGTATTTCTGCCTGCAATTGTCCGCCATGCAGAGCGCACCGACCGAGGCCGCGGTGTCCCGTGAGGCCCAGCTTGGCGATACTCGATATTTTCGACGGTTCAATCCGTTTGCCCTGGGCAGTGACGTTGATGGCATACCGTCCTGGAACAATCTTCTGGCCGACCTGAGTGAGTTGATCGAGCGTATCCAACCCCAGGTCATTGTCTTGCCACATCCGCGTTTCGACCCGCACCCAGACCACCTATGCTCACAGCAGGCGGTGATGCAGGCACTGAGCAGTACGGCCTGGCAGCCCGAAACCTTGTTGCATTACGCCAATCATCTACACGACAACGATCGCTGGCCAATGGGTGATGCCAGCACGGGCGTGACATTGCCGCCACAGATCAATAATCATGAGCCGTTGCGGCCCTGGGCACTTTGTCTGTCGACCGAAAAACAGTGGCACAAGGCTATGTCGCTGGGCATGATGCACGACCTTCAGCCCCGACTTCCCCTCAAGCGCCTACTTCGCCGGGCGATACAGCGTTGTCTGGCGGCCCGGCACTGGCCGGCTTTCGGCGAAAACGAGTTCTTCCGTAAAGCGGTGCGACGCCACGAATTATTCTGGGTCCAAGAGCTGTCTGGAAAGAGAGAGGCCAATTGAAAGTTCTGTTTCTGGTGCAGAAAGAGCAGCGAGCGATCCTCGATCGACTGTATGACGGTATCGCCGAGCACTGCGACTGCGACACGCGCGAGCTGACCAGCGCGGAGCAGGACGACTTGCGGGGATACTTTCGCAAGCATGTCGATGTGAGCCGCTATGACAGGATTGTTTTCTTCCTGCGCTTCAAAAAAGAAATCAGACAGGTGAGGTTCATACAAACCCTGCCCAATCTGGTTATTCTGGAACACGATGCGTACCAGAATTACATCCCGTGCAAGTACACGGGCAAGTTCAGCGCCCATTACCGCAAGCTGCCCTGGGTTCGCGTGATCAGCTCGGGTTTCATGGTCAGCCAGCGCTTGCGTGATGAAGGGTTTGACGCGCATTTCGTGCCCAAGGGTTACGATCAGGCGCTGTTGCAAAACCGCCAGCGTGAACGTGATATCGAGCTGGGTTTCGTCGGCAGTCTCAACAGCGTGGCGTATGCCGGACGCAAGGCCATGCTCGAGTCTGTGGCCGAAGTGGAGAACCTGCTGATTACGCGCACCAAGTCGGGTGAGGAATACTGCGAGACGTTGAGCCGGATCCGTTACTTCGTGAGTGCCGACGTCGGCATGGGCGAATACATGATCAAGAATTTCGAAGCCATGGCCTGTGGTTGTGTGCTGTTTGCTTACGATCAAGGGGAAGCAGAGAATCGCGCGCTGGGGTTTGTCGATATGCACAACATCGTGCTTTATCGAACCCGCGACGAACTCAGGGAAAAACTGGCGGTGTTACGCGAGTCCCCTCAGCTGACCGAGACCATTTCATTGGCCGGACAGGCTCTGGTAGAGCAACGTTACACGTTCCGGGCTGTAGGACATTCGATTGTCGACGCCCTGCGTGCGCCGCTGCGCGAGCATGTCCCGCTAGGCTGGAAAGAAAAATTACGCTTGTCGCTGGGGCTGTAAAGCCGGGCGATTAAACAACCAATGGTGCGGTGTAAACAAATGCTGTTCAGCGAGACTAGCGACATTTCGGTAGTAATTACTAGTTGCGGTCGCTTCGATCTGTTGAAGCGAACCCTCGAGACGTTTGACCGGTTCAACACGGCTCCCATCCGTAAAGTGTTCATCACTGAGGACTCCGGCGACAGCGCCGTAGAGGCCTGTATTCCGGAACACTGGAGGGCGCATACCCAGTTCTTCATCAACAACCCACGCCTGGGTCAGTTGCGATCAATCGATGCCGCCTACGCCCAGGTGCAGACGTCGTGGATTTTTCACTGCGAAGACGACTGGGACTTCTACCGTGAAGGGTTTATCGAAGAATCCCAATGCCTGCTGGAGGAAGATCCACAGGCGCTGCAAGTGTGGCTGCGCAGCTTCAATCATGACCTGATGGTTCACAGTCCTTACGTGTTCCTGAACGAGCGCAAAGTCAGCCATGGCATTCCTTTCTATGTATTGGGCTCGCAAAAAGCCGAGTGGCAAGGTTTTTCCTTTAATCCAGGGCTGCGCCGTCGTGCTGATTATTTGATGCATGCACCGTACTCCGGATTTTCCGGGGAGAAAGATTTGTCGCGTCTGTATGCTGGCGAAAATCGCTATGCGTTGATTCTGGAAAACGACGCGGTATTGCACACCGGCTTCGGAGAGCATGTGGTGGTTCCGAAGGAGCGAGTGAACAAATTACGGCGTAAACGTATCGATCGGCTGAAGCTGGTCGCCGCTCTTATTTCGGGTCTTGCAATAGGTTGGGTGCTCCATGGAATTTAGCGGCATGAAGCCAGGAAAGAACACCATGGTGTATTTCGGAGCGGTGCTCTGTCTGTTTCTGTTGAGCTTTGTGGTGGGCTGGTCGTCGAAGTGGACCAATAACCTGTTCTACGTCCTGATGGCATTGCCGGGCCTGGTCTTCCTGATCAAGGAGCGCGGTGCTGGCTTGCTCAAGGAACCGCTGGCATGGGGCTGGCTGGCGTTCATTCTGTGGTTTCTGGTGCCTGCTACGATTGCAGGTCAAATGCAGTTCTACAAACACGTCTTCTATGTACTGATGTTCGTCATGGTGGCCGGCGCCCTCACCGATCCGCAATTTTTCCGCAGCTCAGCGTTTATTCGCGCTCAGTTCTGGATCCTGACGTTGTACATTTTTGGTAGCGCGTTCTACGGTTGGGCAACCGGTGAGTTCACCGTCGGCGGCCGGGTGGGGCTGCTTCCGGCACGCCTGGAGAACGTTATCTACGCCAGCATCTGGCTGTTTTGTGCGTTGGCGCTGGCGCTGCCCACCTGGTTCAAGGAGCGAAAGTACATTGAAGGTGGCCTGGCCATCGTCCTGTCAGTGTTCGCGGTGGCCTTCGTCATGCAAACGCGCACTGCGTTTGTGGGCGCTGTGTTCCTGTTCGGCGTCTGGTTGCTTTACGGCATTTACTACAAGCCGCGGCTGGTTGGCGGTGCGGTGGCAATTGGCGCGGTCGTTTTAGGCCTGCTGTTCCTGGTGGTGCACAACGAAGCCTGGTATCAGTCCCTCTGGAATCGAGGTGATTCGTACCGCATCGAAATCTTTCAGATCATGGTCGGCGAGTGGCGCAACTGCGGCTGGGCACTGGGCTGCGGCATCGGCTTCCACACTGCCCAGGTACTCGATGGCTGGATGCCGATTCAGCATCCGCACAACATTTTCGTAGCGCTGGGGCTGTACAGCGGCGGAATTTCGCTGATGTTGTTCGTCGCGCTGATGGCCGCATCCCTTTGGCAGGCTTGGCGTCTGCGTGACGTGTGGGGTATGTACCTGGCGTGTGCACTGGTGATGCTGAACTTCGATGGCAGTTTGCTGATCGGTAACCCTGACGAGTTGTGGCCACTGGTGCTGCTGCCCGCAGCGATGGTTCTCTCTCGCGTGCTGAAGGCGCGGCAACCCGCGCTGGCGTAATGCCTGGCCTTCGTCTCCTCCCCGGAGGCGAAGGCGCTCAGATCATTTTTGCAGGGCGACGCTCAGCTCTTCCGGGGAGCAGATGCTCTGGGTCTGGCCATAATTGTGCATGAAGACTTCGCCGCGACCGTCAAGCAACCATTGCCGGTCTTGCGGGTAACGCACCATATGCTTGAAGTTGCGCAGCCGCAGGGTCTTGCGCAACGGACGGCGATACACCCGCATGTCGGCAATGTCGATCAGGCCCAACTGATGCTCGGGTGTGAGCACGATGTTGCCCAGGTGCGCCGAGCGGAAATAAATCCCCCGCTCATGCAAAGTGGCCATGAAGACCCCCAATTGACCGCGCAACGGATCGGCATCGCCCTGGGTATCCAGTAGCTGGCGCAGGGTCTGGCCCGGCAGTGGATCGTAGTGCACGGCATCGCGCTCGATACTCGGGATCCGGTAAACCTGACGGATCGACGGGCAGGGGATGTGCCGTTCACGCAACGCATCGCAGTTGTCGGCAAAGCGTTTGGCGTACGGATACCATGCGGCCGATGTCAGCAGGCGCTTGCGGCGAAACAGTTTGAGTATTGAACCGTCCGTCAACCGCAGAACCTTGTCCCCCGAACCATCCGCTTCAAGGACTTGTGCTCCCTCGCGCAGGGCGAGATATCGGGTGTGATCAAGCGCTTGCATCAATACTCCGGGTTGGGCGCCGTGAGGCATGGATAGCCGGCCATGTTACCGCAGGTCAGCGGCTAAAATGGCCTGTGTTACACTCGCGGGCTCTTTTCTCATACAACGGGTTCTCATGACCAGCCCTGATTCGCCTGCGCCGTCGAGCTTGAAGATATACCTGCGCCTGCTGTCGTATGTGCGTCCGTACTGGGGCATGTTTGCCATCAGTATTGTCGGCTTTGTGATTTTTGCCTCGACGCAGCCCATGCTGGCCGGGATTCTCAAATATTTCGTTGATGGCCTGAGCAACCCTGAAGCGGTGCTCTTCCCTACTGTTCCTTATCTGCAAGACTTGCAGTTGCTGATGGCTGTGCCGCTGCTGATCATCCTGATCGCCGCCTGGCAAGGCCTGGGTTCTTTCCTGGGTAACTATTACCTGGCCAAAGTATCCCTGGGGCTGGTCCACGACTTGCGTGTCGAGCTTTTCAACAAGTTGCTGGTATTGCCCAACCGTTATTTCGATACCCATAACTCCGGGCACCTGATTTCGCGCATCACCTTCAACGTGACCATGGTCACCGGTGCGGCCACGGACGCCATCAAAGTGGTCATTCGTGAAGGCCTGACCGTGGTGTTCCTGTTTGCTTACCTGCTGTGGATGAACTGGAAGCTGACCCTGGTGATGCTGGCGATCCTGCCCATCATCGCGATCATGGTGAGCAGCACCAGCAAAAAATTCCGCAAGCAGAGCAAGAAAATCCAGGTGGCGATGGGCGACGTGACTCACGTGGCCTCCGAGACCATCCAGGGTTATCGCGTGGTGCGCAGCTTCGGCGGCGAGAGCTATGAAGAGCGTCGTTTCGCCGAAGCCAGTCAGGGCAACACCGACAAGCAATTGCGCATGACCAAGACCGGTGCGGTCTACACGCCCATGTTGCAACTGGTGATCTACACCGCCATGGCGGTGTTGATGTTCCTGGTGCTGTTCCTGCGTGGCGATGCCACCGCCGGTGACCTGGTGGCCTACATCACCGCGGCGGGCCTGTTGCCCAAGCCGATTCGACAGTTGTCGGAAGTCAGTTCGACGATCCAGAAAGGCGTCGCCGGTGCCGAGAGCATTTTCGAGCAACTGGACGTCGAGCCAGAGATTGACAAGGGTACCGTCGAGCGCGATCGCGTCACCGGTCACCTGGACGTGCGCAACCTGAGCTTCACCTATCCTGGGACCGATCGTGAAGTGCTGAAGAACATCAGCTTCACGGCGGCACCGGGGCAAATGATTGCCCTGGTCGGTCGTTCGGGCAGCGGCAAGTCGACCCTGGCCAGCCTGATTCCGCGTTTCTATCACCACGAAACCGGCGACATCATGCTCGATGACGTGGAAATCGAAGATTATCGTCTGCGCAATCTGCGTCGGCACGTGGCGCAGGTGACGCAGCATGTGACCCTGTTCAACGACACCATCGCCAACAACATCGCTTACGGTGACCTGGCCGGCGCACCACGTGCCGACATTGAAAAGGCCGCCACGGATGCTTACGCGATGGACTTCATCTCGGAGATGCCGCAAGGCCTGGACACCCAGGTCGGGGAAAACGGCGTGTTGCTGTCCGGTGGCCAGCGTCAGCGCCTGGCGATTGCCCGGGCCTTGTTGAAGAACGCACCGTTGCTGATTCTCGACGAGGCAACGTCGGCGCTCGATACCGAGTCCGAGCGGCATATTCAGGCTGCACTGGATCAGGTCATGAAAGGTCGCACCACGCTGGTGATTGCTCACCGGTTGTCGACCATCGAGAAGGCCGACATGATCCTGGTCATGGACCATGGTGAAATCGTCGAGCGCGGCACCCACGCTCAACTGTTGGCGCAAAACGGCTACTACTCGCGCCTGCACGCGATGGGTCTGGACGAGCCGGTCACCGCCGGAATCGCCTGACCCGACGAGAGGGTGAGCCTGGCTCACCCTCTCGTACATCCAGCGTGCAATTTTCTGATCAATAAATGACCAGAAACCCCTGCCGAATCATCCCATTGCAGCCGTCGCACAAGCCCACGCCAACCCTGTGTTAATATCGCGCCCCTGTTCATTTTGTATGTGGGTTGCTCCATGAAGTTGTCCATGCCGCGATTCGATCAAGCCCCTGTGTTGGTGGTCGGCGATGTCATGCTCGACCGTTACTGGCATGGTGGTACCTCACGGATTTCCCCTGAGGCGCCGGTACCGGTAGTCAAGGTCGAGCAAATCGAGGACCGCCCGGGCGGTGCCGCCAACGTTGCGTTGAACATTGCCGCCCTCGGCGCACCAGCCTCGCTGGTTGGCGTGACCGGCGACGATGAAGCTGCCGACAGCCTGGCCAATAGCCTCAAGGGCGCTGGCGTGCGGGCGTTGTTCCAGCGCATCGCGCACCAGCCGACCATCGTCAAGCTGCGGGTCATGAGCCGTCACCAGCAACTGCTGCGTATCGACTTCGAAGAACCCTTCGCCACCGACGCCCTGGCGTTGGGCGCGCAAGTCGACGAATTGCTCGAAGGCATCAAGGTGCTGGTGCTGTCCGACTACGGCAAAGGCGCGCTGAAAAACCATCAGGCGCTGATCCAGGCGGCCCGTGCCCGTGGCATTCCGGTGCTGGCCGACCCCAAGGGCAAGGATTTCTCGATCTACCGCGGTGCGAGCGTGATCACGCCGAATCTCAGTGAGTTCGAAACCATCGTCGGCGGCTGCGCCGATGAGCATGAGCTGGTGAGCAAGGGCGCGCAGCTGATGCACGACCTCGACCTCGGCGCATTGCTGGTGACCCGCGGCGAACACGGCATGACTCTGCTGCGTCCGGATCATCCGGCACTGCACTTGCCGGCCCGTGCCCGTGAAGTGTTCGATGTGACCGGTGCCGGCGACACGGTGATTTCCACCCTGGCGGCCGCCATTGCCGCTGGTGAAGAACTGCCCCACGCGGTGGCCCTGGCCAACCTGGCGGCGGGCATCGTGGTCGGCAAGCTCGGTACGGCGGCCATCAGCGCGCCGGAACTGCGTCGCGCTATCCAGCGTGAGGAAGGTTCGGAGCGTGGTGTGCTGGGCCTTGAGCAGCTGTTGCTGGCGGTCGATGATGCGCGTGCGCATAAAGAGAAGATCGTCTTCACCAACGGCTGCTTCGACATTTTGCATGCCGGC
Source organism: Pseudomonas sp. MDT1-17 (assembly GCF_054898105.1). Taxonomy (NCBI): domain Bacteria; kingdom Pseudomonadati; phylum Pseudomonadota; class Gammaproteobacteria; order Pseudomonadales; family Pseudomonadaceae; genus Pseudomonas; species Pseudomonas sp. MDT1-17. The sequence continues at coordinate 856,777 of NZ_JBUBVM010000001.1, forward strand.
CACGTGACCTACCTCGAGCAGGCACGAGCCCAAGGTGATCGTCTGATCGTTGCGGTCAACGACGATGCGTCGGTCAGCCGACTGAAAGGCCCCGGTCGTCCGATCAACAGCGTCGACCGTCGCATGGCCGTACTGGCCGGTCTGGGCGCCGTGGATTGGGTGATCAGTTTCACTGAAGGCACCCCGGAAAACCTGCTGCGCGAGGTCAAGCCGGACGTACTGGTCAAGGGTGGGGATTACGGCATCGAGCAAGTGGTCGGCGCGGACATCGTGACCGCTTACGGCGGAACGGTGAAAGTGTTGGGGCTGGTGGAAAACAGCTCGACCACCGCGATTGTCGAGAAGATCCGCAAATCGTAGGGGCTGGCGAAGCCTGCGATCTTTTTTTGATTCTCTGCGATCGAAACGTCAAAAGATCGCAGCCTTCGGCAGCTCCTACGCGCCCGCTGGGCGCTGCCGCAGGCTGCGATTTTTTGCTTTCAAGAGCTGACTTTTTTACGCGGCACGATTTTCTTCAGCAGTTGCTTCGCCTTCCCCCGCAACCGTGCTAATCCGGAATCCTTCCCCAGCGGGCTCAAACCCTGTTGCCGCACCCAATCCTTCCAGCGAATTCGCTCGTCCCGCACCAGCCAGCCTTCCTGCTGGGCAAAACTCTCTGCCAGGTACAACCCGCGAGTACTCGCCGGGTACAGCTGATCTTTCTTCAAGGTATACAGCTCGGCCATCGGCTGGCCGTCCTGCAGTGGCATTAAATACAGATCGGGGCGTTTGCGATCGAGGCGGGCCACCAGTTGATCGCCTTCCAATCGTTCGTCGACGTGAAACAAACTCAAGGATTTGGCTTCCTTGGGCACGTCCAGGCGCAAGTCATAGATCAATTGCAGCGAGGCCGTCGGCAAATGCACGTAAGCCCACGGGCGTTCAATCAGCTGCATCTTGGCGCAACGCACTGGCCGCGCCGAACCAGACAGCGGCGTCAGGCGAAACGGCAACGCCTCGCGATAATGCAGGGCGGACGAGTAGGGCGCCGGCAGCCAGGTGTCGTTGAAGCGACCGCCGAGCCAGCCTTCCGGCGTTTCCAACAGGCACTCTTCGGCAATCTCCTGGATCGCCGTGTGCAGCGGCAGGTTCAGCTCATGGGCCGGCACATAACCGGAGATCAGCTTGAGCACTACATCGCCACGATCCTGCCGACGCTGACGGACCAACACCCAGTAGTCGCGATTCTGCCAATGCAGGGTCAGGCGCACAGAGACCCCGAGATTGGCCAGGTCAAGCGAAAACCGCTGAGTGTCGGCTACCGTCACCGGGCGGCGACGTTGCAGAGTCTGGGAGAAATTGAGCGGCATCCCGACGCTTTGATAACTCAGGCCTTCGGGAGTCGCTTCGACGAATAACGGCAGGGTCTTGAAGTTGCTCGGGTTCTTTCTTATGAGCGTACGCGGCATGTCGGCTCCTGCTTAAGGCCGCGTGGGCGGCATCAGTTTCTACGTAGGACCTGGGCAACGGTCGCAACGTTATGGGCGAGGTGCAGCGGATTAATGGTCCCGACAATAGCACTGGCAACACCCGGATGTTCAAACAACAACTCGAAGCTGGCGCGCACAGGGTCCACGCCCGGGCTCAGGCACACGTGGCCGCTGGCGAGGGCTTTTTTGACCAGAATGGCTTTACCGTGAGCAGCAGCATAGTCAATGACCGGCTTCTCGTTCTGCTCGTTCAGATTGTAGGTGACCATCGCGCAATCACCCTGTTCCAGAGCCTTCAAACCGCCTTCGACGGTTTTGCCGGAAAAACCGAAGCCGCGAATCTTGCCCTCGCTCTTCAGCGCCGCGAGGGTCGTATAGACTTCGCTGTCGTTGAGGATCGCCAGGTCGTTGCCGTCGGAGTGCACCAGCACCAGGTCGATGAAATCCGTTTCCAGGCGTTGCAGGCTGCGCTCCACCGACAATCGCGTGTGAGCGGCGCTGAAATCGTGGCTCGACTGGCCGTCGGCAAACTCTTCACCGACCTTGCTGACGATCACCCAATCCTGACGCTGACCCCGCAGCAACGGGCCGAGGCGTTCTTCGCTGCGACCGTAGGCCGGCGCGGTATCGATCAGGTTGATGCCCATGTCGCGGGCGAGTTTGAGCAGCATCCGCGCTTCGTCGTCATCGGGAATCTGGAAACCGTTGGGGTATTTCACGCCTTGGTCACGGCCGAGCTTTACGGTGCCCAGGCCCAGTGGCGAAACCAGCAGGCCGGTGCTGCCCAGCGGGCGATGCAGGTCGTGCAAGGTCTTTACGCTCATGGCAGCAGTTGCTCCCAGGCTGGAATGCCCATTGGTGGTTTTGGCAGGTCGGGTAGTGGCGCCGATTGGCTTGGCTGGATGCCGTCGCGCTGCAAGGAGGCGATCACCCGGTCGGCGAAGTCCGGCGCGAGGGCCAGTTTGGTCGGCCAACCGACCAGCAACCGACCCTCTTCGGCAAGAAACGCGTTGTCGGGGCGAGTCAGCCCCGATTGCAGCGGCTCGGCGCGATCCACTCGCAAGGTCGCCCATTGCGCCGTGCTCAGGTCGATCCATGGCAGCAACTGGCCGAGTTCTTTCTGCGCCGTGGCGATTTGTGCCGCTGGTTCGCGAGCGACACCTTCGGCTTCGGCGATATCGCCGCCCAGGTACCAGACCCATTGGCCATCGGCCGCCGGGTGGGTGGTGACGGTCATGCGCGGTTTGGTGCCGCCACCGAGACAGTGGGCGTACAGCGGTTTGAGGCCCGGGCCTTTGGCGATGATCATGTGCAGTGGCCGACGTTGCATGGCCGGCTGGCTCAACCCCAGTGCTTCGAGCAGCGTCGCTGTGCCGGCACCGGCGCTGAGCACGATGCGCTGGGCGCGAATCTCGCGCTCGTCGACTTTGAGGCCGACCAGAACACCACCTTCCAGCAACGGTTCGATTTTCTGACCGGCGAGCAAACCATCACCCGCCAGATCCGCGAGGCGCTGAATCAGGCTTGGCACGTCGATCACCAGTTCCGCCAGACGATAAACCTTGCCCTTGAAGCGCTTGTCTTGCAGGGCAGGTGGCAGTTGCTCGCCCTTGACCTGATCGACGCGACCGCGCACCGCTTTGCTGGCGAAAAAACTGGTGAGGTTGCCGGCGATCGTACCGGGGGACCAGAGGTAATGGGCTTCGGACAGCAGGCGCACGCCGCTGAGATCCAGCTCGCCGTCACCGGCCAGGGCTTCACGCCAGCGCCGAGGCATGTCGGCGATGGCTTCCGATGCACCGGTCAGGGCGCCATGCAATGCGTACTTGGCGCCGCCGTGGATGATGCCCTGGGACTTCACGCTCTGTCCGCCGCCGAGGCTGGCGCTTTCCACCAACACGGTCGAAAAACCCTGGCGGCGCAGGCGCGCATTCAGCCAGAGGCCGGCGACACCAGCGCCGACAATCAGAACGTCGGTGGAAATAACGGATGGCATGCAGCGACCTCAGTGTTCAAGACGAGGACGCAGTATACAGACTCGAAGAAGAGGGGATTTGTTGGTGATCAACAGGGCAAATGCAAAACCTTGTGGGAGCGGGCTTGCTCGCGAATGCGGTGTGCCAGTCGACACAAATGTTGCCTGATACACCGCATTCGCGAGCAAGCCCGCTCCCACAATGGATCGTATTCCAGGTCTTAGTGCCCGGCGGTTTTGGAGAAGAGTTGGATCACTACGACGCCCAGTACGATGAGCGCCATCCCCAGCATCGCCGGCACATCCAGTTTCTGCCCATAAATGAACAGCGCCGCAACGCTGACCATCACGATCCCCATTCCCGCCCACACCGCGTAAGCGACACCTACCGGAACGCTGCGCACCACCAGCGTGAGCATCCAGAAGGCGATGCCGTAGCCGACGATGACCAATAACAGCGGCAGTGGGGTGCTGAAGCCTTTGACCGCTTTCATCGAAACGGTGGCGATCACTTCGGCGCAGATGGCGATGGCCAGGTAGTAGTAAGCGGTCATAGGTGCATCCTCGTGTGAAGTGTTGCTTTCTGAGGTCGGCATTCTAGAGATTCTCCAGATGCGGTAAAGTCATTACCTATCTGTTCTGAAGATGGGTTGAGCCATGAATATGCAATGGAATCTGGAGCAGCTGCGGCTGTTTGTCAGCGTAGCGGAACAGCGTTCGTTTTCTGCCGTGGCGCGGGATCAGCGCAAGGCGCAGTCGGCGGTCAGCAGTTCGATTGCGCTGCTGGAAGAGGACCTGGGCATCAGCCTGTTCGACCGCAGCAGCGGCCGCCAGCCGAAACTCACCGAGGCCGGCAGCGCATTGCTGGACGAGGCGCGGGAAGTGCTGCGCCAATGCGAACGCCTTAACGGTCGGGCGCTGGCCATGATGCGCGGCCAGGAGGCGCGTTTGCGTGTGGCTCAGGATGAGGCGATGCCCTATCAACCGATTATCGAAAGCTTCGAAGCCCTGGCTCAGCAATTTCCCAGCCTTGAAGTGCAGCTGACCAGCGCCGCCCAGGGCGATGTTGCGCGCAAACTGGTGGAGCGTCGGGCCGATCTGGGGCTGCTGTTTTATCACGACCAGATTCCCGAAGCGCTCGAGCGGCGGGTGTTGGGCAGCGTCGAAATGGTCACGGTGTGCGGCGTCGGCCACCCACTGGCGAAACAGGCTCAGGTCGACTGTCAGCAACTGGCGCAGCATCGACAGCTGCTGATGTCTACACAGTCCAGCGTTTATCCCGGAAGCGAGCCCGCCAGCCCGCAAGTCTGGCGGGCCGACAGTTTTTACGTGATGGCTGAATGGCTGGTGCGCGGCCTCGGCTGGGCCTGGCTGCCGCGCCACGTGGTGCAGTACCCCGCGTATCAGGATTTGATGGTCGAGCTGGTCAGCGAATGGACCCCGCCAGCGCTGGTGGTGGAACTGGTCTGGCGCCGCGATGAACCTCTGGGGCCGGCGGCGCGTTGGTTGGCGGAACGTTTTGCCGTGCACTTGCAGGCGATCGGCGAAAAAACCGATAAACTCCGCCGCCATGAATAGAACTCTCTATACCGCGCTGTTTTACCTGGGGCTGCCATTGGTAGCGATTCGGCTTTGGCTGCGGGCGCGCAAGGCGCCGGCGTATGCCAAGCGCATTGGCGAACGTTTCTCCCTTGGACTGCCGGTGATGAAGCCCGGTGGTATCTGGGTGCATGCGGTGTCGGTGGGCGAAAGCATTGCCGCGGCGCCGATGATTCGCGCCTTGCTGCAACGTTATCCACAGTTGCCCATTACCGTGACCTGCATGACCCCGACCGGTTCGGAGCGCATCCAGGCGCTGTTCGCCAATGAGCCGCGCATCCAGCACTGCTATTTGCCTTACGACTTGCCGTGCGCAGCGAAGCGATTCCTTGATCGGGTCCAGCCGAAACTGGCGGTGATTATGGAAACCGAGCTCTGGCCGAACCATATCCATCAATGCGCCAGGCGCGGGATTCCCGTGGCACTGGCCAATGCGCGACTGTCCGAACGTTCGGCCAAGGGCTATGGCCGCTTCGGCAAACTGACTCAGCCGATGCTCGCCGAAATGAGCCTGTTCGCGGTGCAGACCGAGGCCGAGGCCCAGCGCTTCCGCGATTTGGGTGCGCGCCTGGAAACGGTCAAAGTGACCGGCTCGATCAAATTCGACCTGACCATCGACCCGGCACTGCTGCAGCGTGCCGCCGAGTTGCGTATGCAATGGCAGACCCAGGAACGTCCGGTGTGGATCGCTGCCAGTACCCACGAAGGCGAAGACGAGGTAGTGCTGGCGGCTCATCGCCAGTTGCTGGCCAATCATCCCGATGCGTTGCTGATTCTGGTACCGCGTCATCCAGAGCGATTCAATTCGGTGTTCGAGTTGTGTCAGCAACAGGGTTTCGCCACGGTGCGTCGGTCCACTGGCAACCCGGTCACTGCGCAGACTTCGGTGCTGGTGGGCGACACCATGGGTGAGTTGCTGTTTCTGTATGCCTTGGCTGACAGCGCTTTTGTGGGCGGCAGTCTGGTACCGAACGGCGGGCACAACCTGCTGGAACCGGCGGCTCTGGCCAAACCGGTGTTGAGTGGGCCGCACCTGTTTAACTTCCTCGAAATCGCCGCGCAGTTGCGCAGTGCCGGGGCGTTACAGGAAGTAGAAGATGCCGAAGGTCTGGCGCTGGCGGTGCAGCGGCTGTTCGAGTTGCCACGGGATGCGCAGCGGATGGCGGAGGCGGGGCTGAAAGTGATGCGTACCAATCAGGGTGCTTTACAGCGGTTGCTGGATGGGTTGGGGCGGTTGATCGATCGTTAGATCGCGTCGCTTGAAATAAAAAGATCGCAGCCTCGTTTCACTCGACAGCTCCTACACGGGATTTGTATTCATCCTGTAGGAGCTGTCGAGTGAAACGAGGCTGCGATCTTTTGCTTTTTACGGTCTGGCTTTGAGCTGCTCCGCCGCTGCCTTGGCCAGGTCCGGCGGAAGGAAGTCTTTATCGGGGTTGTAATCAGCCTTGAGATAACGCGACAGGTCCTGCAAATCCCCCGGGTTCAAGGTGCCGGCGGCCTGCTTCAAGCGCAGGTTGTCGAGGATGTAGTCGTAGCGAGTGTTGTTGTAGTCGCGCACCGAGGTGTACAGCTGACGCTGCGCATCCAGCACGTCGACGATGTTTCGTGTGCCTACCTGATAACCGATTTCGGTCGCTTCCACCGCGCTCTGGTTGGAGATGATCGATTGCTTGCGCGCCTGTACCTGCTCGACGTCGGTGTTCACCGCGCGGTGCAGGTTGCGCGTGCTCTCGACGATTTGCCGGCGCAGGGATTCACGTTGCTGCTCGGACTGGTCCAGTTGTGCATACGACTGGCGCACCTGGGAGTTGATCAGACCGCCGCTGTAGATCGGGATGTTCAGTTGCAGGCCAACCGTTGTTTGCTCGACATTGCCACCGTAAGGCTGGCCGAAGGCGTTCGGGTTGCTGAAGCCCAGCGCGTCGTTGTCACCTTTCTCGTACTTCGCCACGGCGTCGAGGGTTGGCGCATGGCCGGCCTTGCGCTGCTTGAGGGTTTCCTCGGCGGCGCTGACGGCGTAGTTGCTGGCCAGGAGATTGAGGTTCTGTCTGGCGGCCGTATCGACCCAAGCCTTGGCGTCGTTCGGTGCGGGCGGCAGGATCGGCAAGGTATGGGAAATGCCCCAAATCGAGTTGTACTGTCGGTTGGTCAGGGTAATCAGGGCTTCGAAGGCATCATCCACCTGGCGCTGCGCGACGATGCGATTGGCACGTGCGGTGTCGTAACTGGCTTGCGACTGCAGCACATCGGTCTTGTCCGAAAGGCCGACGTCAAAGCGTTCGTTGGACTGGTCGAGCTGGCGCTTGAACGCGGCTTCCTCGGCCTTGGTAGAGGCCAGGTTGTCCTGGGTTCGCAAGACGTTGAAGTAGCTATTGGCGGTTTGCAGGATCAGGTTCTGCTCGGTCGCCGAGAGTTGCAGCGCGGCCTGCTCGTTGACGTCCTTGGCGGCCTGGAACTGGAACCAGCGATCGGCGCGGAACAGTGGCTGGGCCAGTGTCGCCTGATAGGAATGGGCGCTACGGTTGGCAGTCGCCGAGGGCTGATCAATCGAGGTGCGCACGTTGGCCACTTCGGCACCGCCGGAGAGGTTCGGCAGCAGCCCGGCGCGAGCCTGAGGCACGACTTCTTTCTGCGCGCCATATTGGGCGACGGCGGCGGCGAGGTCAGCGTTGTTGTCCTTGGCTTCCTGGTACACGCTGACCAGGTCGTTCTTGGTCGATAAGGGCGCTTCTGCTGCCCAGGCCATTCCGTTGGACGCACAAGACACGGCAAGGGCCAGTGAGAGTTTGCGCAGCATGAGGCGATCCCTAAAAAATTACGCTGATAATTTGAGCGCCAAAGGTACGGTGCAGCCCGCACAGCGTCAAGGCGGGACATGGGTTGCGAGTGTAGTTGGGCATGCGCATGGCAACAATCCTGTAATTGCGCCATTCATCATGGTGGTTACCGCGGTGTTGGCGTTCTTTGCCAGTTGTGTCTAGACTGGCCGGGTTCTTGTCGGGGTGCCTTGCTATGAGGCTGAGATCGAATAATTTCGGATCCCGTTGAACCTGATCAGGTTAGCGCCTGCGTAGGGAACAAGATTTCTCGTCACCCGGCGAGTCCTCTTGTGCTTCGTCCGGGATGTTGTTCGACAATCGAACACCCCTCGAGCACTGAGCACAGCACTGCTGGTTTCCCCAGCGCCCGTGCGTCCATTCGATTACAGGTTCGCTCCGACAAAAAATCCACTGCCTGGATGTGTCTGGAGAGCCCGTGATGACTACAAAACAAAAAATTGCAACCAACCTGAGTGACTCGGCCAAGGTCGATCAGCAATCGGTTCAGCCTTTTACCCGCTCGCAAAAAATCTATGTTCAGGGCACTCGCCCGGACATCCTCGTGCCGATGCGCGAAATCAGCCTTGATGTGACCCCGACCGACTTCGGCGGTGAGATCAATGCGCCGGTGGTGGTCTACGACACCTCGGGCCCGTACACCGACCCCAACGTCATCATCGACGTGCGCAAAGGCCTGGCCGATGTGCGTTCGCCGTGGATCGAATCCCGTGGCGACACTGAGCGTCTGCCGGGTCTGAGTTCCAACTTCGGCCAGGAACGACTTGCCGATGCGGAGCTGACCAAGCTGCGTTTCGCTCACGTGAACAACCCGCGCCGGGCCAAGGCCGGTGCCAACGTCAGCCAGATGCACTACGCCCGCAAAGGCATCATCACCGCGGAGATGGAATACGTCGCCATCCGCGAAAACATGAAGCTTGAAGTGGCTCGTGCCGCTGGCCTGCTGGATCAGCAACACGCCGGTTACAGCTTCGGCGCCAGCGTGCCGAAAATCATCACCCCCGAATTCGTCCGAGAAGAGATCGCCCGCGGTCGCGCGATCATTCCGGCCAACATCAACCACACCGAACTGGAACCGATGATCATCGGCCGTAACTTCCTGGTGAAGATCAACGGCAACATCGGCAACAGCGCACTGGGTTCGTCCATCGAAGAAGAAGTGGCGAAACTGACCTGGGGCATTCGCTGGGGTTCGGACACGGTCATGGACCTGTCCACCGGCAAACACATTCACGAAACCCGCGAGTGGATCATCCGCAATTCGCCAGTGCCGATCGGTACGGTGCCGATCTACCAGGCCCTGGAAAAAGTCGGCGGCGCTGCCGAAGACCTGACCTGGGAGCTGTTCCGCGACACGCTGATCGAACAGGCCGAGCAGGGCGTCGACTACTTCACCATCCACGCTGGCGTGTTGCTGCGCTACGTGCCGCTGACCGCCAAACGCGTGACCGGGATCGTTTCCCGTGGCGGCTCGATCATGGCCAAGTGGTGCCTGGCGCACCACAAAGAGAACTTTCTCTACACCCATTTCGAAGACATCTGCGAAATCATGAAGGCCTACGACGTCAGCTTCTCGCTGGGCGATGGCCTGCGTCCGGGCTCGATTGCCGACGCCAACGACGCTGCACAATTCGGTGAGCTGGAAACCCTCGGCGAGCTGACCAAGATCGCCTGGAAGCACGACGTGCAGTGCATGATCGAAGGCCCGGGCCACGTGCCGATGCAGTTGATCAAAGAGAACATGGACAAGCAGCTGGAATGCTGCGACGAGGCGCCGTTCTACACCCTCGGCCCGCTGACCACCGACATCGCGCCAGGCTACGACCACATTACCTCAGGGATTGGTGCGGCGATGATCGGCTGGTTCGGTTGCGCCATGCTCTGCTACGTGACGCCGAAGGAACACTTGGGCCTGCCGAACAAGGATGACGTGAAGACCGGGATCATCACCTACAAGATCGCCGCTCACGCCGCCGATCTGGCGAAGGGGCATCCGGGGGCGCAGATCCGCGACAATGCCTTGAGCAAGGCGCGTTTCGAATTCCGTTGGGAAGACCAGTTCAACCTGGGCCTTGATCCGGACACTGCGCGTTCGTATCACGATGAGACCCTGCCGAAAGATTCGGCCAAGGTCGCGCATTTCTGCTCCATGTGCGGGCCGAAATTCTGCTCGATGAAAATCACCCAGGAAGTCCGTGAATACGCGGCCAACCAGCGGATCGAAACCGTCGACGCCGAAGTTGCCCAGGGATTGGCGGAACAGGCCGAGCGGTTCAAACAGGAAGGCAGTCAGCTTTACAAGAAGGTTTGATCTGACCTGAGGTCGGCGGTGCCTGCACCGCCGCTTTCGCGAGCAGGCTCGCTCCCACAGGGATTTGTGAACGACACAGATCCAGTGTGGGAGCGAGCCTGCTCGCGAAGATCGAAAAACAACAAATGTCCCTCTGAGATAACACCTTGAGCATTCAACCCAGCACTTATTCCCCCGATATCGCGGTGCCCACAGACAAACGTGTCTTCGGCGGCCGCGATCTGTTTTCCCTGTGGTTCTCCCTCGGCATCGGCCTGATGGTCCTGCAGACCGGTGCATTGCTCGCGCCAGGTCTGGGCCTGTCCGGCTCGTTGCTGGCGATCTTTCTCGGCACCTTGGTTGGCGTTCTGTTGCTGGCTGCCGTTGGCGTGATCGGCAGCGACACCGGTCTGTCGTCGATGGCCGCGCTCAAACTCAGCCTCGGTGCAAAAGGCGCGAGCCTGCCGGCCGTGCTGAACCTGCTGCAACTGATCGGTTGGGGCTCGTTCGAAATTATCGTCATGCGTGACGCCGCCAGTCTGCTCGGCGCGCGGGCGTTCAGTGAAGGCAGTCTGCTGTCGAATCCGCTGCTCTGGACCGTGTTCTTTGGTGGTTTGGCAACCTTGCTGGCCATCAGCGGCCCGCTGACGTTCGTACGGCAGATCCTGCGCAAGTGGGGCATCTGGCTGCTGCTGGCCGCGTGCATCTGGCTGACCTGGAACCTGTTCGCCAAAGCCGATCTGGCCGCGTTGTGGGCGCAGGCCGGTGACGGTTCGATGTCGTTCGCCGTGGGCTTCGACATTGCCATCGCCATGCCGCTGTCGTGGTTGCCGCTGATTGCCGACTACTCGCGTTTCGGCAAGCGTGCGAAAAACGTGTTTGGCGGCACCGCTGTTGGTTTCTTTATCGGTAACTTCTGGTTGATGAGTTTGGGCGTGGCCTACACTCTGGCATTCGCACCGAGCGGCGAAGTGAATGCCTTGCTGTTGGCATTGGCCGGTGCCGGTTTGGGGATTCCGCTGCTGCTGATCCTGCTGGATGAGTCGGAAAATGCCTTTGCCGATATTCACTCGGCGGCGGTTTCCAGTGGGATTTTGCTGCGCTTGAAGGTTGAGCATCTGGCGCTGGCCATCGGCGTGATCTGCACGCTGATCGCGTGCCTGGCGCCGTTGGCCCAGTATCAGAACTTCCTGCTATTGATCGGTTCGGTGTTTGCGCCGCTGTTCGGCGTGGTGCTGGTGGATCACTTCATCCTGCGCAAGCGCGGTGCTCGCCTGGCGTCAGCCGCATTGCGCTGGCCGGCGTTGCTCGCCTGGTTGGGCGGGGTGAGTACCTATCATTTGCTGGCTAATCTGTATCCGGACATCGGCGCAACCCTGCCGGCGTTGATTCTGGCAGGGCTGCTGCAGCTGATTCTGGGTCGGACCTTCAGTTACGGCCAGGAAACAGCTCGGGCTTGAGAATGCCGTTCAGGCGAGGGTAAGGGATCTTCAGTTCGACGTGACCCAGCGCGTAAGGCGCGATGGTGCTCACTTCGTACTTGAGGATCACCCCGCCGTAGGTCAGTGCCACGTTCTGGGTTTTCTGGAACGGCCACTGCTTCACGAACTCCGGCTCCTGATCGAGCTTGGTGCTGATCAGCCAGCTGTTGTGCGCTACCTGCGCGGCTTTCCAGAATGCCTCTTCCTGGCCAGGCACCAACATGTCCGACAGTGTCAGCACCTTGTGTTGCTGGCGTGAGTAGTTGATGAAGCTGCGGCCCGGCGTGCCATGCGCACCGCCGGTGTCCAGGTAGCTGGAGAATTCAACGATCACCAAGCCGTCATGCTGCTCACGTACCTTGGCTTGCAGGTAACTGCTGTGGCGCGGGCCGGCACTGCTCAAAAATTGCTCGCGATACGCTGCCAGCGTCGGCGCCACCGGGGCGTCGGGCGAGGTGCGGGTCATCTGCAGCAGGCGTTTTTCGAGGATGCCGTCCAACTGCGGTTCGTCTGGGAAGCGCAGCGTATCAATGTTTACCAATGGGCAATCAGGCGTGGTGCAGCCCGGTTTCAACTGTTCCGATGCATCGCGGGTGGTTTCCAGCGGCGTCCGGTAGTTGGGCTGGAACAGGCTCTGGCACGCGCCCAGAGTCAGGGCGATTGCGGCCACGGAGGCGATTTTAAAAAGCGACATGGGCGTCCTTCATAAAACAGGGAAAGGCGAAAAAGTTACCCGCTTCGACTGTCAGCGGAGTAATCAGTTCGCCACTAAGCTAATTAGAGTTGTTTACAGCCCTGCCGTCTATCCCGCTGTCTGGAAAGGGGCTGCATCAAACGCCGAAGGCGCGTTAGGATGGCGCGAAGTCGAGGTTGCAAGTAACAAAAAGGAGCCTCGTAACGGATTTGCAGTAAAGAGGATAGTCATGACTGATTTTGCCAACGCCATTCCGACCGCCGTTGATATCGTTCGGCGCGAAAAGTGCTACGAGGGCTTCTACAAGCTCGATCGCGTGCACTTGCGCCACGAATTGTTCGCCGGGGGCATGAGTCGCGAGATCAATCGTGAAGTGTTTGTTCGCCACGATGCGGTATGCGTACTGCCTTACGATCCGCAGCGTGACGAAGTGGTGTTGATCGAGCAGTTTCGCGTCGGCGCCATGGGTAAAACCGACAATCCATGGTTGATCGAACTGGTCGCCGGTCTGATCGACAAGGATGAAGAACCGGAAGCAGTTGCTCACCGCGAAGCGCAGGAGGAAGCTGGGCTTGTGTTCGGGGCGCTCTGGCCGATGACCCAATATTTTCCATCGCCGGGCGGCAGCAATGAATTCGTGCATTTGTACCTGGGGCGCTGCGACAGTACAGGGGTCGGCGGGCTGCATGGGCTGGAGGAAGAAGCAGAAGATATCCGCGTCACGGTCTGGGCCTTCGAAGATGCCCTGCAGGCCGTACGCGACGGACGAATTGCCAACGCGGCCAGCATCATTGCCTTGCAATGGTTAGCTTTGAACCGCGTTGAAGTGAGGGGGTTATGGTCGTAAACAAACTGCGCGATCGCTATCGGGTCGACCTTGTGGGGTTGCAAGCCTCCTGCGAGGCCAACTACGCGCGTCTGATGCGACTGCTGCCGGACATGCGCAATGAACCGGAGGCACGGCGCATTGCCGTGACCCACGGCGACCAGATGCTCGGCGTGCTGGCCCTCGAAGTGCTGCAGGTCTGCCCGTACACCACGACCCTGCAAGTGCGCCAGGAACACAGCCTGCCGTGGCTGCCAGTGCCGCAACTGGAAGTGCAGGTCTATCACGACGCGTGCATGGCCGAAGTGGTCAGCGCCGAACATGCGCGACGCTTTCGCGGCATCTATCCTTACCCGAATGCCTCAATGCATCAGCCGGACGAAAAGGCCCAGCTGAATATGTTCCTGGGTGAATGGCTCAGCCATTGTCTGGCGTGTGGGCATGAGTACGCGGTTGTTCGCTGAGTGCACTAGTTGTGAACTGCGTCAGGTTCACAGGTTTCCCCTTTTGATCGTCCCCCAGCATAATTGCGGCACTCATCCAATCCCGTGATTCAGCCCTGGGAGAACGCCTTGCCGAGCGTATCCACATTAACCACCGCCGATTCGGCGTTGCTGGTGCAACTCTCCGACAGTCATCTGTTTGCCGAGACGGACGGGACGTTGTTGGGCATGAATACCCGTGACAGTCTGCAAAAGGTCATCGAGCTGGTGCGGGTTCAGCAGCCGCAGATTGATCTGATCATCGCCAGCGGTGATTTGTCTCAGGACGGGACGCTGGAGTCGTATCAGCTGTTTCGCGACCTGACCCGGCAGCTCGATGCGCCGGCGCGCTGGATTCCCGGCAATCATGATGAGCCGCAGATCATGGCCGAAGCGGCCGTGCAGAGTGCGTTGCTGGAGCCGGTGGTGGATGTCGGTAACTGGCGCGTCACGTTGCTCGATTCGGCCGTACCGGGTTCGGTGCCGGGGTATTTGCAGGATGAGCAGCTGCAGTTGCTGGCCCGTTCGTTGAGCGAGGCGCCGGAGCGGCATCATCTGGTGTGCTTCCATCATCATCCGGTGTCGATCGGGTGTGCGTGGATGGAGCCGATTGGGTTGCGTAATCCTGAGACGCTGTTTGCAGTGCTCGATCGTTTTCCGCAGGTTCGCGCTGTTTTGTGGGGGCATGTGCATCAAGAGATCGACCAGGTTCGCAATGGCGTGCGGCTGATTGCTTCGCCTTCGACGTGTATTCAGTTCGAGCCGGGCAGTGATGATTTCAAGGTCAGTGACCAGGCGCCGGGGTATCGGTGGTTGCGGTTGTTGCCGGATGGTCAGATTGAAACCGGTGTGGAGCGCGTCACCGGGTTTGATTTCAAGGTTGATTACGGTTCCGACGGTTACTGAATTTTGTGGTGCGGCCTTCGCGAGCAGGCTCGCTCCCACAGGGGAGTTGCGTCGATCACAGATCCAATGTGGGAGCGGGCTTGCTCGCGAAGGCGTCCACAATGACGACGCGAGTTCCACGGATATCCCCGATTCCCCCGACACCCTGTAAACTGCGCCTCTTTACCCGACGCACAGGGAGCTCAAATGTCCGGTTCGATCCTATATATCCACGGTTTCAACAGCGCGCCTGCCTCCAAAAAGGCCTGTCAGTTGATCAATGTGATGGAACGTCTGGGCTTGAGCGATCAGTTGCGCGTTCCGGCCATGCATCACCATCCCCGTGAGGCCATCGGTCAGCTAGACAAGGCGATTGAGGAGCTGGGACGGCCACTGCTGGTCGGCAGCTCACTCGGCGGCTACTATGCGACTCACTTGGCCGAGCGCCATGGCCTCAAGGCCCTGTTGATCAACCCTGCCGTCAGCCCGCACCGGATGTTCGACGGGTATCTGGGGGCGCAGAAAAACCTGTATACCGATGAAGCATGGGAATTGACCCACGACCACGTGACGGCCCTGGCCGAGCTGGAAGTGCCGGCGCCCCAGGACCCGCAGCGGTATCAGGTGTGGTTGCAGACCGGCGACGAAACGCTGGACTACCGCCTCGCCCAGCAGTACTACCGGGCCTGTGCCTTGCGCATCCAGGCCGGCGGCGACCATAGTTTCCAGGGTTTTGCCGAGCAACTTCCGGCAATGCTGAGTTTCGCCGGTATCGGCGCAGATTTGTATCAGGCGATCGATTTCACAGCACTGTGAGTCGTCGCCTCTTTTTCACAGAACACTCTTTTTACAGGCGGACGACGAGACCCCATGGCCACTCCCAGCGCTAGCTCTTATAACGCAGACGCCATCGAAGTCCTCTCGGGCCTCGACCCGGTGCGCAAACGCCCCGGCATGTACACCGACACCAGTCGGCCGAACCACCTCGCCCAGGAAGTCATCGACAACAGCGTCGACGAAGCCTTGGCCGGGCATGCGACGTCGGTGCAGGTCATCCTGCACGCCGATCACTCCCTGGAAGTCAGCGATGACGGCCGTGGCATGCCGGTGGATATCCACGCCGAAGAAGGCGTTTCGGGCGTCGAGCTGATCCTCACCAAGCTCCACGCGGGCGGCAAGTTTTCCAACAAGAATTACCAGTTCTCCGGCGGTCTGCACGGGGTAGGTATTTCCGTGGTCAACGCCTTGTCGAACGAAGTCCGGGTGCGCGTCAAGCGTGACGGCAACGAATACCAGATGACCTTCGCCAATGGTTACAAGCAAACCGAACTGGAAGTGATCGGCACCGTCGGCAAGCGCAACACCGGTACCAGCGTGTTCTTCGCACCGGACCCGAAGTACTTTGATTCGCCGAAATTCTCCATCAGCCGCCTCAAGCACGTGCTCAAGGCCAAGGCCGTTCTGTGCCCGGGGCTGCTGGTCAGTTTTGAAGACAAGGCCACCGGCGAGAAAGTCGAATGGCATTACGAAGACGGCCTGCGCTCCTATCTGGTGGACGCGGTCAACGGATTCGAGCGTCTGCCGGACGAACCGTTCTGCGGCAGCCTGGCCGGTAACAAAGAAGCGGTCGATTGGGCCCTGCTGTGGTTGCCGGAAGGCGGCGACAGCGTTCAGGAAAGCTACGTCAACCTGATCCCGACGGCGCAGGGCGGTACCCACGTCAACGGTCTGCGTCAGGGCTTGCTCGACGCGATGCGCGAATTCTGCGAATTCCGCAGCCTGCTGCCTCGTGGCGTGAAACTGGCGCCGGAAGACGTCTGGGAACGCATCGCTTTCGTGCTGTCGATGAAGATGCAGGAGCCGCAATTCTCCGGCCAGACCAAAGAGCGCCTGTCGTCCCGTGAAGCGGCCGCGTTCGTTTCCGGTGTGGTCAAAGATGCTTTCAGCCTGTGGCTTAACGCCAACCCGGAAACCGGCATGCTGCTGGCGGAACTGGCGATCAACAATGCCGGCCGTCGTCTGAAGGCCAGCAAGAAGGTTGAGCGCAAGCGCATCACTGCGGGTCCGGCATTGCCGGGCAAACTCGCTGACTGCGCCGGGCAGGACCCGATGCGTTCCGAGCTGTTCCTGGTGGAAGGTGACTCCGCTGGCGGTTCGGCCAAGCAGGCGCGGGACAAAGAGTTTCAAGCGATCCTGCCGTTGCGCGGCAAGATTCTGAACACCTGGGAAGTCGACGGCAGTGAAGTGCTGGCCAGCCAGGAAGTGCACAACATCGCCGTGGCCATCGGTGTCGATCCAGGCTCGGCGGACATCGCCCAGCTGCGTTACGGCAAGATCTGCATCCTCGCCGACGCCGACTCCGACGGTCTGCACATCGCCACCTTGCTGTGCGCGTTGTTCGTCCAGCATTTCCGCCCATTGGTGGATGCCGGTCACGTCTACGTCGCCATGCCGCCGCTGTACCGCATCGACCTGGGCAAAGAGATTTACTACGCCCTGGACGAAGCCGAACGCGATGGCATTCTCGATCGTCTGGTGGCCGAGAAGAAACGCGGCAAGCCGCAGGTCACACGATTCAAAGGTCTGGGTGAAATGAACCCGCCGCAGCTGCGCGAAACCACCATGGACCCGAACACTCGGCGCCTGGTGCAGCTGACGCTTGAAGATTACGACGCTACAGCAGAAATGATGGACATGCTGCTGGCGAAGAAACGCGCCGGTGACCGTAAATCCTGGCTGGAATCCAAAGGCAACCTGGCCGAGGTTCTTGGCTGATGCGGGTTGGCTTTGCCCTGGCGTGTGCGTTACTGCTGACCTCGGTGACGGCGTTTGCCGAACCGCTACCGGAACTGCGCCTGTTGTCCGAGCATCCCGTTGACGGTATGCGCGGCGGCAACCTGTCGGGGCTGGCCCAGTGTGGCAAGGATATGTGGACGGTGTCCGATCGCGATGATGATCAGATTTACCGCCTCGATACCCGTGATACCGTCTGGCAGGCGGAAACCGTGGGCATCGGCGTACCTGCGGTGCCAGACAGCGGTTTGCCCTGGGGGCTGCGTTCTCGGACCTGGGTGGCGTCGTTTGTCCGGGGCGGGGATCTGGATTTTGAAGGCATCGCCTGCGACAGCGCAGGTAATCGCTACATCGTCAGCGAATCCCATGCGGCGGTTCTGCAGGTGCCGCCCGTTGGGCCGACGTCCTGGCTAAAAATCTCTCCAATGCTGGTCCGCGAAGCACGGGCCAGTGGCATGCTGTTGCATTTCAATGCGCTGTTGGAGGGCCTGGCGATCAATCCGGCGGGTGATCAGTTATGGCTCGCCGCCGAGCGTCAGAGTCGTGGGTTGCTGCTGATCAAGCGCAAACAGACGGTCTGGGATTGCGATGGGGGTTGCGTGTTGGTGAGCGAAGCGGGGAAAGAAATGCAGCCGGCGCGGTTTTCCCGAGCCAAAGCGGTCTCTCGGGACTTTGCCGATCTATCGCTGTTCGACGGCAAGCTGTTCACCCTTGAACGCAACGCTTACCAGATCTGCCGCCGTGATTCGGTGACGGCCAAGGTCGAGCGCTGCTGGTCGTTTGCCGATGAAGCCTTGCAGGCGCATCGCCGTTATTCAGATCCCTACGGCCTGACCGAAGCGTTGGTTATCGACGCCGAGGGAGCGTGGATCGGTACCGACAACAACAACGATGCCCGCGCCGATGGCGAGAAACGCCCGATCGTCTGGCGCTTTGCCGCGCCAGAAGGTGGCTGGAGTGCCAAGCCATGAGTCAGCAGCCACCGGGCAAACGCGCCGGTCGAGTGTTGATGGTGCTGGCCTGGTGCGCGGCCCTGTTTCTGGCCACACGGTTTTTCGGCCAGTGGGAAGCGCATCAGCAGAACCCTAATGTCGTGGTCAGCACGGAGCAGGGTGAAGGTTTTATCGAAGTGAAACTGGCAAGCAACAATCAGGGGCACTTCGTCGCCAGCGGCCAGATCAACGGCCAGCCGGTGGATTTCATGCTCGATACCGGAGCGACCGACGTGTCAGTCCCGGCGGAAATGGCCGAACGGCTGAAACTGGAAAAAGGCTTCGGGGTGACCCTGAGCACGGCCAATGGGCTGACCCAGGGCTATCGGACCCGCATTGACCGGCTGCAACTGGGCGACATTGTGCTGCGTGATGTGCGCGCCCTCGTCGTGCCAGGCCTGGATGGCAAACAAGTGCTGCTCGGAATGAGCGCGCTGAACAAACTTGAATTTACCCAGCGCGGTGGCACCATGCTGCTGCGCCAGACAACGAACCAATGAGGCCCGCATGAGCGACTCCCTTGATCTCAGCCTGGACGGTGTAGAACGCCGGTCACTGGCTGACTTCACCGAAAATGCCTACCTCAACTACTCCATGTACGTGATCATGGACCGTGCCTTGCCGCATATCGGCGACGGCTTGAAACCGGTACAGCGGCGCATTATCTATGCGATGAGCGAGTTGGGGCTGGACGCCGATTCCAAGCACAAGAAGTCGGCGCGTACCGTCGGTGACGTGCTCGGCAAATTCCACCCGCACGGCGATTCGGCCTGCTACGAAGCCATGGTCCTGATGGCCCAGCCGTTCAGTTACCGCTACACGCTGGTCGACGGCCAGGGTAACTGGGGGGCGCCGGATGATCCCAAGTCCTTCGCCGCCATGCGTTACACCGAGGCGCGGCTGTCGCGTTATTCCGAAGTGCTGCTCAGCGAACTGGGCCAGGGTACTGCGGACTGGGGCCCGAACTTCGACGGCACCCTCGATGAGCCGCTGGTGTTGCCGGCGCGGTTGCCGAACATCCTGCTCAACGGCACCACCGGCATCGCCGTGGGCATGGCCACCGACGTACCGCCGCACAACCTGCGCGAAGTCGCGACAGCGTGCGTGCGTTTGCTTGATGAGCCCAAAGCCACGGTCGAACAGCTCTGCGAGCACATCCAGGGCCCGGATTACCCGACCGAAGCAGAAATCATCACGCCCCGCGCCGATCTGCTGAAAATGTACGAGACCGGCAAGGGGTCGGTGCGCATGCGCGCCGTTTACCACATTGAAGACGGCGACATCATCGTTACCGCGCTGCCGCATCAGGTGTCGGGCGCCAAGGTGCTGGAGCAGATCGCGGCCATGATGCAGGCCAAGCCGTCCAAGGCTCCGCAGATCGCTGACCTGCGAGACGAGTCCGACCACGAAAACCCGTGCCGGATCGTGATCATTCCGGGCGCGCGGAAAAACTTTGACCACGAAGCGCTGATGCAGCACCTGTTCGCCAGCACCGAGCTGGAGTCGAGCTACCGGGTCAACATCAACATCATCGGTCTGGACGGCAAGCCGCAGCTGAAAAACCTGCGGGCGTTGCTGGTGGAATGGCTGGAGTTCCGCGTCAACACCGTGCGTCGACGCCTGCAATTCCGTCTGGACAAGGTCGAGCGTCGCCTGCACCTGTTGGACGGTTTGTTGATCGCCTACCTCAACCTGGATGAAGTGATTCACATCATCCGCACCGAGGAGCACCCGAAAGCCGCCCTGATCGCACGTTTCGCTCTCAGCGAAATTCAGGCCGACTACATCCTCGACACCCGTTTGCGTCAGTTGGCACGACTGGAAGAAATGAAGCTGCGTGCCGAGCAGGATGAACTGCTCAAGGAACAGGCCAAGCTGCAAGCCCTGCTGGGTAGCGAAGCCAAGCTGAAAAAACTGGTACGCACCGAACTGATCAAGGACGCCGAAACCTACGGCGATGACCGTCGTTCGCCAATCGTCGAGCGCACCGAAGCCAAGGCCCTGACCGAGCACGACCTGCTGCCGAACGAGAAAGTGACCGTCGTCCTGTCGGAAAAAGGCTGGGTTCGTTCTGCCAAGGGGCATGAAATCGACGCCACCGGGCTTTCCTACAAGGCCGGGGATGGTTTCAAGGCTTTGGCGCCCGGTCGCTCCAACCAGTTCGCCGTGTTTATCGACTCCACCGGCCGCAGCTATTCGGTGGCCGCACACACGCTGCCATCGGCCCGCGGCCAGGGTGAACCACTGACCGGTCGTCTGACGCCGCCGCCAGGGGCGAGTTTCGAATGCGTGCTGATGCCGGAAGACGATTCGCTGTATGTGATCGCGTCCGACGCCGGTTACGGGTTCGTGGTCAAGGGTGAAGACCTGCAGGCCAAGAACAAGGCCGGTAAGGCGTTGTTGAGCTTGCCGAACAACTCGAAGGTCATTCTTCCGCGCCCGGTGACGGATCGCGAGAACAATTGGCTGGCCTCGGTGACCACCGAAGGTCGCCTGCTGATCTTTAAGATCAGCGATCTGCCACAATTAGGTAAGGGCAAAGGCAACAAGATCATCGGGATTAACGGTGAGCGTGTGGCCAGTCGCGAAGAATATGTCACGGACATCGCGGTACTGCCGGATGGCGCCACGTTGGTGCTGCAGGCCGGAAAACGTACCTTGTCACTGAAAGCAGACGACCTCGAACACTATAAAGGTGAGCGTGGACGTCGTGGTAACAAACTGCCACGTGGCTTTCAGAGGGTAGATGCGCTGCTCGTCGAAAACCTCAATTAAGCGTCCTAGAGGCCTCGATCTACGATTTAACGCGTAGATCGACGCATTGGCGCTGGAGTCGGAACGCATATTCACGGATGATATGGCCTTTCAAGCGCCGGCGTGGCCGAGCGTTCTTCATATTTATTGAGTATTTTCACTGTGGTTAGCCTTGTGGCAACCACCTGGACGGAACGATGACTGCTCTGCGCCTTCCTTTTATTTTGATGCTCGCTGGCGTTCTTGGCCTGGCGGGTTGCAGCGTTCACCAACCGGTGTCGCTGTATCAACTGGACAGTGGAAGTCCGGCTCAGCCTGCGCAAAGCGCGGGCATGGCGGTTTTGCTGGGCCCGGTAACGCTTGCGGATTACCTGCAACGCGAAACCTTGTTGCAGCGACAGCCCGATGGCAGCCTGCAGGGATCGCTTGACGGTCGTTGGGCGGGTAGCTTGTCTTCCGACATCGATCAGCTATTGCTGCGTCAGGTAGCGGGTCATCTGGACAGCCAGCGCGTTGTGCTGGCGCCTGCGACCATCGGCTTCACGCCGGATGTCCAGGTGCTGCTGACGATTACTCGCCTGGACTCGGGCGAATCGCAACCGGCGATCCTTGATGCGCAATGGCGTCTGATCGACCGTCGGGGCCAGGTTCGCGATAACCGCATCATTCACCTGCAGGAACAGCATGCCGGTGGCACGGCGGCTCAGGTTCAGGCTCAGGGTGTATTGCTGCAGCGTCTGGCCGAGCAGTTGTCGGTAGCGCTCAAACCGCTGGCTAATCAGCCACCGATTGCCGAAGCGCCAAAAAAACCGGCTGCCAAGCCTGTGGCTCCGGCGGCTGAACAGGAAAAGCAGCCGAAGATCCCGATGGCGTCGCCGATCCGCACCGATATGGAAGTGTTCAGGTTCTAAACCTGGATTGATTCGACACAAGGCCCGCATTGATGCGGGCTTTGTTGTTTCTGCGGGTTGGAGATCTTCAGTGCCTGACGTGGCCTCTTCGCGAGCAGGCTCGCTCCCACAGGAGATTTGTGGGTAGCCGAGATCTCCTGTGGGAGCGAGCCTGCTCGCGAAGGCGTCAGGACAGGCAACAAAAAGCCCGCAGACGATCACTCGTGTGCGGGCTTCTTATTAACTGGGCTATTTACGCCCTGCGTTCATGCATCCGCGCCAGTTGCCGCTCGAGCATCGATGGATAAGGCTCCATCAGTCGCTCTACGCAGCAAGCGCCTTCCGGGCTTGCGATCGGGCGGATCCGCGCACGCTGGCGGATCAGTGCGTCGTCACCGATCTTGCGCTCCACCAGCAGCAGGTTGCGGCTGTGTTGCGACAAGGCCAGCGCATCCTGAGCGGTTTCGGTCAGCAGCAGATCAATCTGGGTCAGGCCGAACAGCTCGTCACCGAGGGTCAGGCCCAGTTGCAATTGCAGGGTAATGCCGCTGTCGGCAACTTCGATCTGCAGTTGATGGCCCAGAGCTCGCAACAACTCACCGCAGCAGATGGCGTTGGTCAGGTAGTCGTCGCCGCTGTCTTCGGTGTGGAACACCATCAGCGTGCTGCCATCGTTCAGGCTATGCAGTTCACCCTCATAGAGCGATGCGGCCTGGTCGAGGCAATCGCGGTAGCGTTTGAGCAGTTCTTCCAGGCGTGTGCGGGGCAGCCGACGCAGCTGATCTTGAGCGCCCAGTTGCACGGCCAGGACGGCGCTGTGCTGTGGCACGTTCGAGATCACCGGTTTTGCTACCGGTTTAGGCGCAACGTCGGCCGATTCATCACGCAAATCGGCAAATGCATCGTCGTCGTCATCATCGTCTTCAACAGTGCTGACACTGCGCCGCGGCGCAGGTTTGAGTCCAGCCACAGGCTTGGTTTCATCGAAACTCGGGTCACGCAGATTGCGCACCTCGAAGGATGGCTCGTCGGTGTCTTCGTAATCGCTGTCGTCGAACTCGGGTTCAGGCTCCGGTTCCGGCTCGGCCGGCTCAGGTGCGAAGTTGGCGTGCAGCTGGCGAGCCAGGTCACCGATCTCATCCTGACGCTCGGTGGCCGGGGTGTATTCGTCGATATTGCGCAGCCACACCCGCAA
Source organism: Pseudomonas sp. MDT1-17 (assembly GCF_054898105.1). Lineage (NCBI taxonomy): Bacteria > Pseudomonadati > Pseudomonadota > Gammaproteobacteria > Pseudomonadales > Pseudomonadaceae > Pseudomonas > Pseudomonas sp. MDT1-17. Next base: position 879,942 of record NZ_JBUBVM010000001.1, read on the forward strand.
TTGCAGCAGCGGAGTGGAGATGTGCCGACCCAGACGCAGGCTCAGTGCCAGGGACAACGCCAGCAGTATCGCGCTCAAAATGCCCATGCTTTGCAGGCTGATGGTCATCGGCTGCTGGAACTGATCCATGTCCAGGCTGATGCGCAGTTGCCCGGCGGTCACGTCCTGAAACGTGATCTTGCTCTGGTACATGCCTTCGGCTTCGCCCAACAGGCTGTGCTTGGGCCGCTGACCGGCTTCGGCGAGGATGCGGTTATCCACGCTGTAAATGGCAGCGTGGGCCACCAACTTGTTTTTGGTCAGGTTGTTGAGCAGCACGTTGAGGCTGAGGATGTCGTTGGACACCAACAGCTCCGTGGCGGACGTGGCGGTCTGCGTGGTCAGGCTCTCGCCCAGGGCATCCGCCTGCTCGTGCATGGCCTGCTTGAACTGCAAACCCATCACACAGGCATAGATCACCAGGGCCAGAGCGACCAGGATTACGTTATGGCTGGCGATGCGTAATGCAATCGGTACACGGCGGTGGCGCAGTGCACGGAAGATCAGCAGAAAGAAGTTATCGGTTTTTACTGGCGTGGGCCGGTTCACTTGAGCTCGGCTCTTTTGTCCGTGAAGTTGACGCGCAGTATAGCGACAGGCCCTAGACCGTCAAAGCGCTCACGGTGCCCGATGGTCACTGAAAGTGGGTAGAATGCGGTTTTTTTCCACTTGCGGGGGTGCGCCTTGCGCGAAATCGTCCTGATAAACATCACGGGAGTCGACCGTCCGGGTCTGACTGCGGCCATTACAGGCGTTCTGGCCCAGGGTGGTGTGAACATTCTCGACATTGGTCAGGCGGTGATCCACGACACCTTGTCGTTCGGCATCCTGGTTGAAATTCCTGACACCGAGCAAGGCAAGTCGGTGCTCAAGGACATCCTGTTCACGGCTTACAAGCTCGATCAGCAGGTGCGTTTCACGCCGGTGTCCGAAGAGGATTACCAGCAGTGGGTCGGCAATCAGGGCAAAAAACGCCACATCGTGACCCTGTTGACCCGCAAAGTGACCGCCGGGCAATTGCAGGCCGTGAGTTCGATCACCGCCAAATATGGCCTGAACATCGACCACATCGATCGTCTGTCCGGGCGCATGCCGCTGGACACCCCGGCCGATCAGGGCAAGGGCTGCATCGAGTTTTCCGTGCGTGGTGAAGCGGCTGATCCGCAAGCGTTGCGGGCCGAATTCCTAAGCGTCGCTCAAGAACTGAACGTCGACATCGCCTTCCAGGAAGATTCGCTGTTCCGCCGCAACCGTCGTCTGGCCGTGTTCGACATGGACTCGACGCTGATTGAAGCCGAAGTCATCGACGAACTGGCCAAGGCTGCCGGTGTGGGCGATCAGGTGTCTGCGATCACCGAACGGGCGATGGCCGGCGAATTGGACTTCCGCGCCAGCTTCAAGGAGCGCCTGGCCTTGCTCAAAGGGCTGGACGTCAGCGTGCTGGATTCGATCGGCGCCTCCCTGCGCCTGACCGAAGGTGCCGAAACCCTGTTCGCAGAACTCAAGCGCCTGGGCTACAAGACGGCGATTCTGTCGGGCGGTTTCACCTACTTCGCCAAGCAACTGCAGGCCAAGCTGGGTATCGACTATGTGTTCGCCAACGAACTGGAAGTGGTCGACGGCAAGGTCACCGGCGTGGCGGTTGAGCCGATTGTTGATGCGCAGCGCAAGGCGGATCTGCTGAAGGAACTGGCGCACAAGGAAGGTTTGCGTCTGGAGCAGACCATCGCCGTTGGCGACGGCGCCAACGATTTGCCGATGCTGGCGATTGCCGGGTTGGGCGTGGCGTTCCGTGCCAAGCCGCTGGTGAAGCAGTCGGCGAAGCAGGCGATTTCCACTCTTGGGCTGGATGGCGTGCTGTATCTGCTGGGCTTTCGGGATCGCGACGGGCAGCTCTAAGAAAGATCAAAAGATCGCAGCCTGCGGCAGCTCCTACAGGGAAACGCATATTCCTTTGTAGGAGCTGCCGCAGGCTGCGATCTTTTGCTTTTGTGGCCCCCGGTTAAAGCGACTTCCACAACGAATCAAAATTCTCCTCAGCGCCGCTCACCGCGGCGTTGTCGTTTTTGGCTGTCTCCAGTGGACAGTAAGCGAACTGATTGAAGCTGTTGGTGCTCGCCAGCCGCCGATCCAGCCCGGCCCTGCGTTCCTCGCCGTTGGTATTGATCATGATCTTGTTGCCCTCCTGAAAGGGCAGACGCGGTGCGAGCAAAGTGGCCGGCAGGTCGATGGCGCTGATTTGTGGCAGCAGCAGACCGCGCAGGTATTGGCTGTGGTCATCACGGCTGCGCACCAGTTGCAGGCCGCAGGGCTCGGCGAAGGGCGCAACCTGCTCGATGCCCATCTGCGTACCACCGCCGCGCACCTGGCGGATCCAGCGTACCACCGCGATGCTCCAACCCTGAGCGGCAGCGTCCTCGATGCCGACCATCTCACCGGCCTGTAACTCGGCAGGCACTGCGCCGGGCCAAGCCAGGCAGTAACCACCGGGGCTGTGATTGATCACTGACAGGACATAAGTCGGGAAATGCTGATTGCGGTCGGATGCCTCGTGGCTGTCGTCGTTCAGCAGTTGCGGGTATTCGATCTCTTCGTAGGGCAGCAGAGCGTCCGCAGTGCCTTGGGGGGCGGCGTCGAAGGCTTGGTGCCATTGGTCCTTTTCCCTGCCTGTGACAGGCGTCGCCGAAAATTGTGCAGGCCGGGCGCCGTGGTTTTTCAGGAGGTCGCTGAATGAGCGTTGCCCACCCAGATAAAAGTGCAGCGCGCTCATGCCCACGCACAAAGTCAACGTGCCTTGGCCGACGGTACGCTGGAAGCTGCGCTCGGCAGTCTGGCCCCACGCAGCGCTGAGGTGTTGCAGCGTGTCGAGGCTCAGCTCCGACGGTACGGGTAGCGGCGATGAACTGTCGGTTTTCTGCAAGTGCCCTTCGATGGCCGCGACCAGAGGCTGCGGATCGATGCCCAGCAAACTCTCTTGCTGCTCGGCCCGGAACTTGGCGCGGTAACGCGGACCGGTGTCGAGGTTGGGCGCGATGGCAAACAGTCCGGTGGACGGTGTGCCGGGTTGCAGCTTGATCCATTGGCTCCAGGGCTCCAGCACCTCGGCCACCCGGGCAATCTGGTTCTGGCGCAGTTGGTTGCAGCGCGAGGCGCCCAACAGCAAGGCGACCACGTATGTTTGTTCGATACTCAGGTTTTGCGTCTGGCTGGCCAGCTCATCGCGCAGGCTGAGATGCTGGAGCCGGTGTGTGCAGGCGATCCGGTAGAGCTGATGCAGCTCCAGCCACAGGCCTTCCGGCACCGGGCAATAGAGTTTAGTCGAGCGAATCAGTGGCCCGTTCAGGCAGTGGATCGCCCGTTGCAGCGCCTGGGTCAGCAGCGGCGCACGGTCCTTGCTGAATTTCGGTGTGATGCGCACGACGATCTGTTTATAACCAATGGCCAAGTGACTTTGCAGCGCCTGGCAGAGATTGGCGATCTTGCGGGAACGCTCGTCGAGGACGATCGACTGATGCAGGAAATGCCGCTCTAGGTGTTTGCAGACGTAATACACCTCGGGGCGCAGCAGTTCGAGCAATTGCAGGCGATTGTCGCTGGGCGTGAGTAGCTGGTTGAGTTCGCTTAAGCCTTGATACAGCTGGCGAGCAGTCTCGCCGATATTGGCTTTGGGCAGATTGGCGATCCAGCGCTTGAGGTCGCGCGGTGTGGCTTCACAGATCGACAGGCGCGCCTGCATCGGGATGGGCGCGCGCAGCAGCAGGTGGGGGCTGGTCTCATTCATGCCGTGGAAAAACTCCAACCGGGGAAAGGGGCAGTGAATGACCTGACTGTAGCAGCTATGGGTTTCTACCGTTTGTCTGTCAGTCGAGTGCCATTCGGTTGTACTACTAATCTGACAGTCGTGCGACTGGATACGCACAGTCGTACGGCCTGCTGCCTACGCCGGGCAGGTCTCTTTGTAACTTCAAGGAGATGAAGTTTATGTCTAGATATGTAGTAGCAAATCAATGGGGCGGTAGTTCGGCACCCTGGCATCCGGGCGGAGACTGGACGTTAGGCACACGGGACAACCAGAACGTTGTCGCGATCGAGATCAAATCGGGCGATGGCGGGAAGAGCTTCACCGGCACCATGACGTATGCGGGTGAAGGTCCCATTGGCTTCAAGGCTCAGCGCACGGGCCAGAACCAGTACAACGTTGAAAATCAGTGGGGCGGCAACGATGCCCCGTGGCATCCGGGTGGTAAATGGGTCATCGGAGGCCGTGATAATCAGAACGTTGTGGCGTTGAGCGTGACCTCCAGTGATGGAGGGAAAAACCTCAGTGGCACCAATACCTACGCCAACGAAGGGCCGATAGGCTTCCGCGGACAGATAGAGTAACGGCACCACCGAATGTCCGGCCCCGCGAAGACGTTCGCGGGGTTCGGATCAGGGATCAGGCTTTTGGCAGGCCCATGCCCTGGCCCATCTGCACCGGCGAACCGGCCGCCAGTTCCTCAGCCCACTTCACTTGATCAGGCCCGAACAGCACGACAGCGGTCGAACCCAGTTTGAACCGACCCAGTTCTGCACCTTTCTCCAAATGGATTGGCGCACGGGCAGCTTCGTCGTAGCGGAATGTTTTCAGCTCGCGTTTTGGCGGCGTGACCAGCCCGGACCAAACGGTTTCGATCGACGCCACGATCATTGCACCCACCAGCACCACGGCCATTGGCCCGCGCTCGGTGTCGAAAATGCACGCCACACGCTCGTTGCGGGCGAACAGTTCCGGAACGTTTTCGGCGGTGGTCTGGTTGACCGAGAAAATCCGGCCCGGGATGTAGACCATCTCGCGCAGGGTGCCGGCCAGCGGCATGTGCACGCGGTGGTAGTCCTTCGGCGACAGGTAAATGGTGGCGAAATCGCCGCCCATGAACGGCGCTGCGTTGGCTGCGTCGCCGCCCAGCAATTCCAGCACGCTGAAGCTGTGGCCCTTGGCCTGGAACACGCGACCGTGTTCGATCGGGCCGAGTTGGCTGACCGCGCCGTCTGCCGGGCTGAGGATCGCGCCTGGCGTCTCGTCCAGCGGGCGGGCGCCGTCCTTCAAGGCGCGAGTGAAGAACGCATTGAAGTGCTCGTAGGCGGTCAGGTCTTCGACCAGCGCCTGCGACATGTCCACCTGATAACGCTTGGCGAACCAGGCGGTGAAGGCATTCTTGAACCAGCGCACACGGCATTCGGCAATGCAGCCGGCCAGTCGCGACAGCAGGTGATGGGGCAGCAGGTATTGGCTGAGGATAAACAAACGCTTATTCATTAACTGTCCTTAAAAACCTTAAATCTCTACGGGCGTATCGGGATGGTTGCCCCATTCGCCCCAGGAACCGGCGTAGCCTTTGACCCGCGGATAACCGAGGGATTTGGCCACCAGATAGGTGAAGCCAGAACGGTGGTGAGTCTGGCAGTGGGTAATCACTTCTTTGTCTTTGCTGATCCCGAGTTTTTCCAGGATCTGCGGCATGTCGGTGCGGATGCGCAGGTGGCGCGCCTGATCCATGCCCGCGGTCCATTCGAAATTGACCGCGCCGGGAATGTGCCCGGCCTTGGCCGCCAGGACTTTCTCACCGGAGAACTCCAGCGGCCCGCGTGCGTCCCAGATCGCCAGGTCGGCGGCACCGAGACGGCTTTGCAGGTACTCGCGGGTGGCAGTGGGTTCGTCGTGCAGGGTCAACGCAACCGGGCCGCCAACCGCTGGCGGGATCTGGATCGACATGGGCGAACCTTCTGCCAGCCAGGCATGCAGGCCGCCATCGACATAGTGGTAGTTGCGGTGGCCGATGACATCCAGAAGCCAGATAAAGCGCCCGGCCCAACCGCCGCCTTCGTCGTCATAGACCACGTAGACCGCGTCCTTGTTATGGCCCAGTTCGCCGAACAACGCTTCGAGTGCCGCGTGCGGCGGCATAAGGCCCGGCGCAGGCGCCTGACCGAGTTGCGTGCGTTTCGGATCGACAAAACGCGCACCGGGGATATGCCCTTCGGCATAGCGGGCGCTGCTGGTCAGGTCCACCAGAATCAGTTCGCGGGCGTCGAGACGGGCGAGCAAGTCGCTCGGCTCGATGACCAGCGCCAAGCCAGAGAAGTCAGACATGTGAGGTCTCCAGAGCACAAAGGGGAGGATTGTAGCGCAGCCTTATTGGCCACGGGTGCTAAAGCTATGCAGGGCCTTTTCGATGCACTGCGCAGTTTTGCCAAAGGCTTGCACGGTGATTTCCGAGAACGGCCCGCCGCCCTGATCCGCCACCACAATCATGATGACCCGGCCATTATTGACCAGTGAGCGTAGCAGCAGGTGTTCGCCACCGAACTGTGAGCGCAGGCTGGCCGGCAACAGCGCCGAAAATTGCGAATTGTTGTCCGGTGTCAGTCGCACTTGGGCTTGTTGCGAGAGCAGGCGTTGCAGCACGGTGCTCTGGCTGACGACGAAATTCAGGCCAGCCGCTTCTTTTGGCAGCCCGGTCGTCTGGTGCACCCGCAAATTGGCGTGAGTGCGGTCGGCCATCAGGATCATCACCCGACGCATGCCGCAAGCAACCAAAGCGTCCCGGGCGGAGGTGGTCAAGTGCATGGCATTGGTGAAGCGACTCGGCTCCACCAGCAACTCGGCGCACTGCCTGCGCCACTTCGCCAGGTCTTCGGCGGTCGGCGCCGGGGCCGGCAGCAAACCGGCGTGGACGCGGTTCGTGCCCCACGGCCAGATCAGTGACACGGCCGGGTGCCAGAGGTCTGGCATGGCATGATGGCGGGCGCTGTTGGCGGCCTGTTGGTGCAACTGCTGCTGAACTGCATCCATCGGCATTTGCAGGTAAAGGCTGGTCAGGTACTGCCAGCGTTCACTGTGAGGGTTGTCCCAGGCATGTTGTGCCGACAGCGCCAGACCGTTGGCCAGCAGCACCGTATTGGCCGGTTGATTGAGCCAGCGGCGCAGGGTCGGATCGTCATCGAGGCGGTTCTGCTGGCGTAATGGATGATCGCTGTCGCGAGCGATGCGCAGCACTTTCACCAGCTCGCGCTGCTCGTTGAGCAGCAGCCGATAACCCTGCTGCACCCAGATCGGCAGGCGCCAGATGTCCACCAGCGCCTGGCAGATATCCAGCAGGCGCACGCCGAACAATTGCTTTTCGACTTTGCTCGCGGATTCACCTTTATGGATGACCCGCAGCTCCCACTCTTCAAGCAACTGCGGATGGGTCAACGCCATCGGCCACAGCGGCGAAAGAAACAGCAGGCTGCCCCAGTGAATGTCCTGCCACAGCCGGGCCAGGCGACTGGCGAAAAAACCGTTGGCCTGTTGAGTCGCGTGCTGGCTGATCAGTTGCAACTGGCGCAGGGCAACCGGGATGTCGGACTGAGGTTCGGCGGGCAGGCGGGCGAGCAGCTCTTCGGTGCGCTTCAAGCCGAGGCGATTGATCGCCACCTCAAGGTTTTCCGCAGGTTCCGTCATGCTGCCATGGGTGTGGCGGTTGGCTTCGCGAATCACGCTCAAGGCCAGCGCGGGGCTGTCCTGTATCAGTTCGGCGATGTCGCGCAGGGAGCTGCGGCTGTTGGCGATGGCCTTGCAGACACGGTCATGACTGGCTTGCGGAACCGGCAGGCGCACGCCATCGAGAAGCTTGACCCAGCCTTCGAGAGTGGTCGGTTTTGGAGTGGGAACGTTCGTTTCGTTAGCCATGGTTGGACGCGATCATCGTCTGCATTACCTATGCCCGGAGCGGGCCAAATTGGCTTTTCGCCTGAACTGGCTATAGTCTGGCGCAGTTTTGCCGATAAGTAGAAGAAGAGATTTTTTAACTTCCGAATATGACCTTGAACCCGACTCAGTAAGTGCTCCCCTACCTATGGCTAAAATAATCGGCATCATCGTCGTATTCGCGAGCGTGCTCGGCGGATACGTGCTCTCCCACGGCAAAATTGCCGCCCTGATTCAGCCCTTCGAGGTGTTGATTATTGGTGGTGCGGCTCTCGGTGCATTCCTGCAGGCCAACCCCAGTTACATGACCATGCACGTGCTCAAGAAGTCCTTGGGCATGTTCAGCTCGCGCTTCAACCACACGTTCTATCTGGAAGTGCTGGGCCTGATCTACGAGATCCTCAACAAGAGCCGTCGCGAAGGCATGATGGCCATCGAAGGCGACATCGAAGATGCCTCCGCGAGCCCGATCTTCGCCAAGTACCCGGCCGTGCTCAAAGACGAGCGCATGACCGCGTTCATCTGCGATTACCTGCGCATCATGTCCTCCGGCAACATGGCTCCCCATGAGCTTGAAGGCTTGTTCGACATGGAACTCTACAGTCTCAAGGAAGACCTCGAGCATCCATCCCACGCGGTAAACGGGATTGCCGACGCCATGCCTGGTTTCGGTATCGTCGCGGCGGTATTGGGTATCGTGGTGACCATGGCCTCCCTGGGCGAAGGCGACCAGAAATCCATCGGCCTGCACGTGGGTGCAGCCCTGGTCGGTACCTTCTTCGGTATTCTCGCCGCCTACGGCTTCTTCGGCCCATTGGCCACTTCCCTGGGCCACGATGCCAAGGAAGAACTTAACGTCTACGAAGCCATCAAGGCCTCGCTGGTCGCTTCCGCTTCCGGCATGCCGCCGTCGCTGGCGGTAGAGTTCGGCCGCAAGGTTCTGTACCCGGCGCACCGTCCTAGCTTTGCTGAGCTGGAACAAGCGGTTCGCGGTCGCTAAGCCATGGAAAATAACCAGCCGATAATCATCAAGCGCGTCAAGCGCATCGCCGGCGGGCATCACGGGGGCGCCTGGAAAATCGCCTTCGCGGACTTCGCGACGGCGATGATGGCGTTCTTCCTGGTGCTGTGGCTGCTGTCCACCGCAACACCCGAACAGAAAATCGCCATCGCCGGTTACTTCAAGGACCCGGTCGGCTTTTCGGAAAGCGGCACGCCGTACATCATCGACCTGGGCGGCTCACCGACCCTGGCGCCGGAGAACACCCTCAACCCCGAGGTGAAATCTCAGCCGCAGCCAGACAAGGTGACCATCGACACCGAGCAGGTTGAGGGCATGGCCGAGCAGGTCGAGAAGGAACGTCTCGAGCTGTTGCTGCAAGAACTGCAGAACAAAGTCGAAGAGAACCCGCAACTCAAGAAATTCAAAGACCAGATCCTGTTCGAGATCACGCCGGACGGTTTGCGCATCCAGATCGTGGACGCCGAAAACCGTCCGATGTTCGACTCCGGCAGTGCCCGTCTGAAACCGTACTTCGAAGACATCCTGCTGGCCATGGCTGACACCATTAAAGCAGTGCCGAACAAAATCAGCATCAGCGGCCACACCGATGCCAAGCCGTACACGGGCACCGGTGACTTTGGTAACTGGGAACTCTCGGCCAACCGGGCCAACGCTGCACGTCGTGCGCTGATCGCCGGCAGTTATCCGGATGCGCAGGTGGCGCGCGTCGTCGGTTATGCTTCGTCGGCGTTGTTCGATCGTGAGAGTCCGTTCAATCCGGTTAATCGCCGTATCGACATCGTGGTGCTGACCAAGAAAGCCCAGCGTGCCATCGAAGGTTCGCAAGGTGCGGAACCGGCGCCAGAACCGACGCAAGGGCAGGGTGGCCCGGGCGAAGTGCCCGCCACTCCGGCCGACCCGAACGCGTTGCCGGCGGATAAAGAACCGTTGCCGGCGCATGAGCTTCGTGAGCGGTTGAATCTGTTTGATCACCCGGCGCCGAAACCGGCGGAACCACCCAAGCAGTGACCCATAAAAAAGCCGACAGCGATGTCGGCTTTTTTGTGCCTGTAAGAATGTATCTATATCCGTCTGATGGCGGTAAAAATCAAGGTATGAGGCATGTACGAGAAAGGTGTAGGAAGTCTCCGAGACGTATAAACCGGGTTTTTCTTCGCTTAAGGCTCGCCTATAGTTTGTCCGTCGCCGACGAATCGGTGATCGACTTTAGCCGGTCGTATCAGATGATGCACAAGCGCCCGTATAATCGCGGCGCTTTTTGCTGCCTGGCAACTACATGTCTATGGTGGCTGTGCGTGGGACACCTTCGGGTGTACCGGGTCATCTGTCCGGTCGGCTAAACCCGCGCACAGCTACCACCTAATTCGTTTAGCCGCGAAAGGGTGGGAGCTTCACCTATCAGATGAGATTCAAGCCATGCCTAAATTCCACCCGCTCCAAGGCAACTTCAGCGTCGGCCCGACGCTATACATCGACACCGAAGCCCGCGCTTCCGATCTTCTTGAAACCGCCGTCCACCGACTCAAAGCCGCGCGTAATCTGCTTAACAGCGTCACCTGCTTGTGCGTCAAAGACGCCGAAGGACACGACCTGGAGCATTCGCCAATGCTGCACACATGTTGATCCAGGACGGCTGTGATGCCTTGGATGTGCTGGGTTGGACGCTGGAAAAAACTGCACGCTGAAGATCAGAAAGCCAAGATCATCGCGCAATTCAGTTCACTTAAGCTCGAGCCTGGCCAACCTGCCTGCTTGATTCCAACGCTTAGGGCGATGGTGTCCACCTATTTAAGTGGACACCTTTTTAGCCTCAACAAGCGGGTAACAATGCGCCAACGCGTGCGTGGTGGACGCTCTCACTCGATCCCAATCTCTTATCTCGCGTCATAGCGATATCAAAATTCGCAATGGAATATCAGGAATTTTGCACGCTATCAGACCATCTGATATCGTGATGAAATCGTGATACGGAAGAATGACCATGGTTGACTTTACCAGCTACGACCACGACCTTCATGAGAGGCGTGACCTGATCGAGCTCAAGGTCTATGTAGAGAGCGTGCTTGGCCTGAAGCTGCGCTTAAAACCGTGGGAGAGCGTCAAAATCCTTCCGTATGCGCTGCGTGACCGATACGAGTTTTTCGTCACGGAAATCTTGGGCGCCAAGTGCCTCATCCTGAAGGAACGTCCACAGCGGGAAGCTAGCATTGCTGATATCGCCAAGCATATGCAGGCAATCAACAACCTGCTGGCGAAGAAGTCGCCCGAAGCCGGCGACCTCATGATCTTCGTCACAGACACGCTCCCGAGCTATGACAGAAAGCGACTGGTCGAGAAGGGCGTCCAGTTCATCGTGCCAGGAAACCAGCTTTACCTTCCTGCATTTGGAATGGATTTGCGTGAATACTATAGGCAGCGCCTGGAAAAACCTCAGGTTCTGAGTCCCGCCACCCAATCCATGCTTATTCAATTCTTGATTAAAGGGTGGCAGCCCCGGCTACTGACCACTCGCTCTACGTTCGAGAAGTCCTTTACCTACGCGAAAATGACCGTCACCAGAGCCATCAAAGAGCTGAACGACTTCGACATCGTTCGGCCTGGAAAGGAAATGGGTGAAGCTGTGATCTTTTTTCACTTGTCTCCCAAGGAGACTTGGGAAATGGCGAAAGACTACATGCGTACGCCGGTCAAAAAAACGCTTTGGTTAAATGCAATTCCTGAGGCGTTTGACACCCCAATGCTGCTGGCGGGGGAGGCGGCTCTGGCAGAGATGAGCCTTCTCGCCAATCCCAAAGTACCTAGCTTCGCAATGACAACTGCGCGGTTCGATCACATTAGAGAGCTCGCTCAGTCCGATCACCGCTGGAAGATGGATACGGCATATGGGGAAGAGTTCGGTTTTTGGGGCTCAAAGACGGCCAAATCGAAATTTGAGACCACATCCCCTTATTACGAGGTGCCGCAAAACCATGCAGCGTGCTGCATCCAGTTTTGGAGCTATGACCCTCTGCATAGCAACATAGCCACTGGGACTGTAGACCCATTTTCTCTCTACCTGAGTCTCAAGGATGAGCATGATGACCGGGTGCAAATGTGTTTGGATGAAATGATGGAGAACGTGAAATGGTAGTGGGCATCGACCGGTTTAGAGAGTATTTCAAAGACTACCAGGGCAGCTACGTTCTGATTGGCGGAGTGGCAGCATCCATTACCATGGAACTTCTGGATGAGCCTTTTCGAGCCACCAAGGATCTGGATGTCGTGCTGGTCGTTGAGGCCCTCAATCGTGAGTTCGTAGGGCAGTTCTGGAAGTTCATCAAGGACGGCGGATATGACATTCGTCAAAATGGAGACGGTGAAGGGGGCTCCCCTGTTTTCTATCGTTTCCAGAATCCTGAGGACAAATCTTTTCCAGTTCAGATCGAGCTTTTTTCTCGTGTCCCAGATGGCCTGGAGCACGAAGAGGCGACCCGAATGACCAGAATCCCCGTAGAAGACCAGGCTGCAAGCCTTTCTGCGATCATCCTTGATGATGAGTATTACAACTTTCTCCTGGCCGGCGTCGACCACACCCAAGAAATCAGTCACATAGGGGTCGACAGGCTCGTTCCGCTCAAAGCCCATGCCTGGCTTAACAAGAAGGCGCAAATCGAGAACGGCGTACGAGTGGATAGTCGTGATATCAATAAACACTTCAGAGATGTGATTTTACTTTCTGTCGCTCTTACAGAAGGAATGACTAAGCTTCCTGAACGAATGGCTCTCGATTTGATGTCATTTCTCAACCAAGTGCCCTCTGAGCTTGCGTCAAACCCTCAAGGTTACAAAGGGGTGGATGGCGACCGCTTGATCAAGACCATTCAAGAAGCCTTCAGGCTCAATTAATTCGTGTTTTTTGCAACTGATCACTAGCGCTGGTAGCGTGCGTAAATTCTGTTATGTGGCCATTAATAGGGCTCTGTAACACAGGTTTTGGGACGTAAGGTGTGCTGGCCGGGCAGTTACTGTTCAACAGCATCACCTGCCTGATATGAAGTCAGAAGGTGTAAACCTTATTCAGGACGAGACAACAGACCAAAAAAAGCCGCGATCATCGCGGCTTTTTTGCGCCTGTTAGAAACCGCGTCGGATGCGGTTCTTGAGCTGGTCGTGGAACTGCTCGGCATTGCGTCTGTAGGTACCGTAAAGGGATTCGTTGATCGAATCCAGCGTCATTGAACGTTTGCTCGCCACTTCTTCTCGATAGGCATCAATAAAAAACTCCAGATCCTTGTCGGTGCTGAGCTTTGGCCATTTATCGAGGTACAGTGGCAGTTTCGCCGGCTCTGTCTTGAATGAGCAGATCCGTCGGTTACTGATGGTCGCTTCACCGATTTCGAATGGCACCCACCACGACAGCGCGGTCTTTTCCGAAACCACTGCTATCAGATGCGTGCACGCGGTGATATTGCGGGTGATGACCCCGGTGATGTCGTCAGTGGTCTGTGATTCAGGATCCAGCACGTCGAAGTAGGTCTTGATGTTGGCCTGAATAAGACGGGTGTTGATGGCGATGGCGTGGGGCCGATCGTTATGGCGGTAGCTGATAAACACTGGCATCAAAAATGTCCCTTGATCGCGAGTTCGCGGTAATAGGCGCCGAGGGCGGTAAGACGGCATCCTTTGGAATGGATGGCGGCGTAGTACATGTGTTCGGCGTCCACCGGTTCGATCAGGCTGTGGCGGTTGCACTTTTGCAGTTGGGAGAAGATTTCGCCGTGCTCTGGGTCGAATGTCGCTTCGGTAGGTTCGTAGCTGGGGTCGAGGGCGAACATTGATTCCGCCTCTTCGAACCAGTCGGGCAGTTTGCGCAGAATCTCTTTGGGGATCAGCGGCGAGACTTCTCGCAATGAAATGAACTGCGACACATTGGTCTTGAACACCGGGCGCTGTTCCCACGCGTCGAGAGCGTTGTCGACGAATGAATAGAGGCTGCCGGGGGTAATCTTTCCCAATATGTTTGCGGCGCCGCCGTGCAGGGCTTGCAGCAACAGCCCAGTGAAGACGCCGTGGTTGGCGCCTTCCATTGCAGGCTCTTCCTTTTTGCACGCGGTGAGGATGGTCATGCCTTCGCACACCATGCTGCTTTCGCTGCGTAGCGCCCGCACTTCGCCCGCCGAGCCCGCCTGGCAGCAGTCGAGAATAATCACTTTGTTTTTGATTTTTACGGCGTTGGTCGCCCAGTTCAGGATGTCGCTGATGCGAATTCCATCCTTGGCGGATTTGTAGTCCTGGGGGATCAGCATGCCTTCGTCCGTATCAACGTCGAAGTTGCCGTGACCGGCGAAGTACAACAGTGCAACGCTGCAATCGCCTGAAAACAATTCCTGGATATGCCCTTCGAGCTTTTCACGGCTCAGATAATCCTCGGCGGAGGTCAGGACCAGGTTCTTGAAATTCGGATCGCCATTTGCGTCGGTTTTCAGCACCGAAGCCATGGCCATCGCGTCGTTGTTGCAACCACTCAATTGCGAAACATGGCTGTAGTTATTAATGCCGATGAACAGTCCCTTGCGCATGTTTCAACCCGCCGCGTGAGTGCGAATGGCACTGATGATGCTGTTGGTGTTCCACGCACACTCCGCGTGCGCCGCCCGGCGTACCACCGTGGAAATCCGCTCCGCGCCAAACGGCTTGATGGCGATTATCACCTTGCCCATGCGCTTGGCGATATCGATTTCCTTGTTGATCCACTTGCTGTACGTCGAATACACGCCGGCCATGATTAACACTGCGGAGCAGGGGCGGATCTTGTCTTCGATGGCAGATTCGAGTTGCTTGTCGGTGGGCGCGTCGAGTATCGGATTATGCGGTGGCACCGAAAAGTTCTTGAAGGCGAAACCCGGCTGCGCTTTGAGCAGGGGCACGAGGTCTTCGTGGGTGTGGGCGTAATTCCACGAGTGGCTGATGAACAGGTGATAGGTTTGCATCGATATCCCTCGTAGACGCAGGAGTGCGCAGAGGGCTTGAATGTAGGCACTTGGCGGGGTGTCACAAGGTGGGCGCCAATAAAGAGAACGTCCTTACAGAAGACGCACGCAAGTCTTTCAGAAATATCTGACGTTTAATTGGTGGGGGGATTTGTAGGGCGTAACCGATGACCCTCCGCCCCTTCAGTGTCGGGGCGGTAGGCGCATCTGTTTAGTAGCTGGTTTCCGGCAAACTCGCGATGATCGAGCGGTAGCTGTTCATCCGTTGCTGCTGCACGCGACCCTCTTCCAGGGCCTTGAGCAGGGCGCAACCCGGCTCGCGGTCGTGCTTGCAGTCGCGAAAGCGGCAGGTGCCGATCAGGTCATTGAACTCGATGAAGCCGGCTTCGACGTCGGCGCGGCTCACGTGGCCCAGGCCGAATTCGCGGATACCCGGGGAGTCGATCAGCTCACCGCCACCGGGGAAGTGGAACAACCGCGCGGTGGTGGTGGTGTGAGTGCCCTGGCCGGACAACTCGGACAGCGGGCCGACACGGGCTTCGACTTCAGGCAACAGGGTGTTGACCAACGAAGATTTGCCGACGCCGGACTGGCCGACAAACACGCTGATGTGCCCGTCCAGTTGTGCCTGCAATTGCTCCATGCCATTGCCGTGGTGCGCCGACACTTCCAGCACCGGGTAACCCAGCGTGCGGTAAACCGCCAGCAAGGCATTCAACGCCGGGGCGTTCTGCTCGTCGATCAGGTCGAACTTGTTGAGCAGCAACAGCGGACGAATCCCTGCGTGCTCGGCGGCGACCAGGTAACGGTCGATCAAGTTAGCGTGAGGCTCGGGCAGCGGCGCGAAGACAATCACGATCATGTCGACGTTGGCGGCTACAGGCTTGAGCTGACCACGGCTGTCCGGACGGCAGAGTTCGGTTTTACGCGGCAGTTGCGCCACGATCACGCCGATGCCCTGGTTGCCGGCACGCCAGACCACCTGATCGCCGGTTACCAGCGCAGGCAGGTTGGCGCGCAAGTGGCAGCGGAACACCTGACCGGCCAAATCGCCATCGAGGGCTTCGACTTCGACCTGCACACCGAAGTGCGCGATCACAAGGCCCGTCTGTTCCGGACCCAGGTCGCCACCCTCAAGTGCCTCGACAGCCGAGGACTCGCGTTTGGCGGCGCGGGCAGCGCGCTCGCCCTGAATCTTTTCGATGCGCCAGTTTTGACGACGATTGAGTTGGCGTTTGGCCATGGGTGTTCCGTATCAAGAATGCAGCGATTAGGTAAAACGGCCGCGAGTTTAGCACGCCCGGCCACCGGCCTAGGCTAAACTGCGCAGCATTGCCTAGGAGCCGACACATGCAAAACCCGCAGAATCTGATCTGGATCGACCTGGAAATGACCGGTCTGAACCCTGATACCGACGTCATCATCGAGATGGCCACCATTGTCACCGACAGTGACCTGAACACCTTGGCCGAAGGTCCGGTGATCGCCATCCATCACAGCGACGAGATCCTCGCCGGCATGGACGAGTGGAACACCCGTCAACACGGCGGCTCGGGGCTGACCCAACGGGTGCGCGACAGCCGTATCAGCATGGCCGAAGCCGAAGCCGAAACCATCGCCTTCCTGGAGAAATGGGTGCCGAAGGGCAAGTCGCCGATCTGTGGCAACAGCATCTGCCAGGACCGCCGCTTCCTTTATACCCACATGAAATCCCTGGAAAGCTTCTTTCACTACCGCAACCTTGACGTCTCGACGCTGAAAGAGTTGGCCGCACGCTGGGCCCCGGACGTGCGCGACAGCTTCAAAAAGGGCAGCACGCACCTGGCCCTGGACGACATCCGCGAATCGATCGCCGAGCTGCAGCATTACCGCAAGCATTTCATCAAGTTCTGATGGAATTGAGGGCTGCACGGATTGTGCAATGCCCTCTTTTGATGCCGTCCCTAAATGGCTAGACTGCGCGCCTTCTTGCAAGGACCGCCACCATGTTGCTGATGCTTTACCTGATCGCCATCACCGCCGAAGCCATGACTGGCGCCTTGTCTGCCGGACGTCGCGGGATGGATTGGTTTGGCGTGGTGCTGATCGCGTGCATCACAGCGCTCGGCGGGGGATCGGTGCGCGACGTGTTGCTCGGGCACTACCCGCTGACGTGGGTCAAACACCCGGAATACCTGGTACTGACCTCGGTGGCGGCGATGTTCACGGTGTTCGCTGCGCGCTGGATGCGGCATCTGCGTTCGCTGTTTCTGGTGCTCGACGCCGTAGGTCTGGTGGCATTCACCCTGATCGGCTGCATGACCGCCCTCGAAATGGGCCACGGCATGCTGGTGGCGTCTGTCAGCGGCGTGATCACCGGGGTTTTCGGCGGCATCCTGCGCGA
Organism: Pseudomonas sp. MDT1-17; assembly: GCF_054898105.1. Classification (NCBI taxonomy): domain Bacteria; kingdom Pseudomonadati; phylum Pseudomonadota; class Gammaproteobacteria; order Pseudomonadales; family Pseudomonadaceae; genus Pseudomonas; species Pseudomonas sp. MDT1-17. The sequence continues at coordinate 897,089 of NZ_JBUBVM010000001.1, forward strand.
TATCTTCTGCAACGACATCCCGCTGATCTTCCGCCGCGAACTCTATGCCAGCGTCTCGTTCGCCGCGGCATGGTGCTATCTGCTCTGTATCTACCTGCAATTACCCGCTGAACAGTCGATTCTGATCACCTTGTTCGGCGGCTTCCTGTTGCGCTTGCTGGCGATCCGTTTCCATTGGGAAATGCCGAAGTTCGTTTATAACGATGAACAGTAAGAATACCTGACAATAAATGAAGTTGTAACGGCGGTACATATTTAGATTTTGTTGAGTAAATTATTCAATAACCTATGAACTCATCAATGTTTGTGGGTCATTTGTATGTCTGAATTATTAACTGATTTAACCCGCCGGGAATTCCACGAAAACTTCATAAAAGAAAAGATCCCCTCTTGGCTGACTGGCGCTCCCGCCGCCAGGCGCCGGGCGTTGAAAGAGGTCCGGCCATCGATTGCCAATTGGTATCGCTCAGCGTCAACCGCCAGCCATGAAGCTTTGAAGCAGGCAATCGCCCGCAGCTGGGCGTCGCAAAGTACGGTGGACCATTTGCTTGCCACCCTAGCCGATGTTCAACAATTCGCGGAACCGTTATTGCGCCAGGCTTTAAAAAGCCAGTTCGGGCTTGAGCTGGATGTCAGAAAAACGTGCCTGCGGCTCTATATCCCCAAAGGACTGGTTCGTGGTTACGAAGTCAAAACCATTTCTCTGCTTGAAGCCGCCTTGCACAACTTTGAAAGCAAAGAAACGGCAGCGGGTTACTTCGACGGCGCTTCATGTTTTATATCTGAGCCGACTGCAAGCGGACAGTTCGATGTTCTTTCGCTAACACCTCGTTTGACCATTGCGGCATTCGCCTCGCTGTGCCGTCGTCTTGATATTGGCGGCCAGTACCAACAACGCCTTGCAGCGCTTCTGTTGCCAAAAAAAGCGGCAGCCAAGACGCGCTTGGTGCATCAGGTGATCACCAGCCAGCAGGATCAATTGCGGGCCAGCCTCCTTCTTGCACACATGAAGGGAGACATCGACGAAGGTGCCCGGAACATGCTGTCGGGGCTGCTCGCCGGTGGGCAGAATCCGCTGTTTGCCGGGAAAACGCAGCATTTTCATCAATTGAGCATCCTCGGGGCGACGTTGACCGGAATTGTCCTTTTCGCTGCGGATCTGGAGCACGCCAGCGACGTTGTACCGCTCATCGCCTACGTCCCCCATGACCCTGAACACCCTCTGAAGGCCTACGCTTCCACCGGCGAGTTCGCGGCAGAACTGGTGCGCCAGCTACGTGCTCCCGCGTATCAGCGTTTTTTTGCACAGTTTGTCGCTCATGACCAACGCGGCAATTTTTTTACGTTGCTCAACGATGCACTGAGCAAGGTGGTCTGGCACCAGCATGAGCCCGGCGACCCACGTCCAGCCTGGCGTACGGTTCCGACTGCACGCCCTATTCTCAGGCTGCAAGTACAGAGCGGTCAGGGAGATGTGTGGACTTGGCTGTATCAAGCCAAGCTCAACAAAATCCTCAATGATGCGCAGACCATAGCGGTGTCCACCGCGCAGGAAGATCGCAAATCCCGTTGGGAGCAATGGGACAGGCTGCAAAATGTCGCCACTACTGTTGTTGAGGTGGCGACGTTGGTGGTCCTGCCGTTCGTGCCTTTTCTGGGCGAACTCATGCTGGCCTACACCGCGTATCAATTGCTCGACGATACCTTCACTGGAATTCTCGACTGGTCCGAGGGGCAATTGATCGAGGCTTCCGCTCATTTGCAGTCAATTGCTGAAAACGTCGCACAGTTGAGCGTGTTTGCGGTCGGTGGCGTGGTGCTCGGCAAACTGCTCGCGATCAAACCCTCTGCCTTTATCGAAAACCTGAAAATCGTTGATGCCGGCGCAGGCAAGCAACGCCTGTGGAATCCAGACCTGAGCGTTTACGAACATGCGCTGCCTCTACCGATCGATTCGCCACCCGACGAACTCGGTTTGCACCGGCACGCGGGGACAACGTTGCTGCCGCTGGAGAGGAGAGTCTACGAAATCGAGGCCGGGGCGTTCGATGAGGGTTATCGCATCCGTCACCCCGACAGGCCCGATGCCTACCAGCCGCGACTCACCCACAACGGTGTCGGCGCCTGGGCGCACGAAGTCGAGCGACCCATGGAATGGCAAGGCGCACAGCTGTTTCGCCGACTGGGGCATTCAGTTGCCGAATTCTCTGATGCCACCGCTGCACGCATTCTGGCGGTGAGCGGTATTGATGAGGCCGTGCTGCGTGACATGCACGTGCATGCCCGGCGTCCGCCAGCCTTACTCGAAGACACCCTTCGGCGATTCAGACTTGATCAGCGAATACAGACATTCATCGCGCAAATGCAAAACTCCGATCCGGCGGTCTACACCAAAGCAGATCCGCGGCTGCAGGCGCAACTGTTGCGGGCGCAGGGCGTCAGCGTGCCGCAAGGGTGGTTACGCAGCGGCGATCTGGTTTCAGGCGCCGTGGAGTCGCTGGACGATGCGACGCTCAAAGAACTCCTGGGTGAAAGCCCGGCGTTTGGCGACACGTTGCCAGGGATTGATGCGCGCTCCGCCCGGCTGCGGGCAAGGATGGTGAGTTGGGCAGAGCAGGATCGAAGCGCGTTGTTCAAGGCGCTTGACGATTCGTTTGAACCGAGCAGTGATAAACCCATCCAGCAAATGCGACGGATTTTCCCCGATCTGCCGAAAGCCATCGCCCAGGAGCTGTGGCGCAATGCGAGTGCGGCCGATCGTGTGCACATGCAAAACAAACCGGGACTGACTCAGTCAATGGCGCATGAAGCGTTGTTTTACCTGCGCGAGGTTCGTCTCAGCCGGGCGTGTGAAGGGCTCTATTTGGATTCGGTCGCCGGTCCCGATAGCGATAAATTGGCCTTGCACATGCTCGAAACATTGCGTGGATGGTCATCTGACATTCGCATAGAGGTGCGTGACGGGCAATTTGATGGGGCATTGCTGGACAGCATCGGTCGTACTGACGCGCCAATTCGAAAGGTCCTGGTCAGGCTAGGCAGACAGTACCAAGCCCACGATGGCTTCGGCATGGAACTGCATGGGCTCGGCGATCTGTACGCTGCGGTGATACATGCGCTTCCGGATGCGCAACGGCAGGCGTTGGGACTTCCGCATGTGGGGCAGGGCAACGGGCTCAAGCAGGCGATCCGACAACAAGCGCTGCCATCGCGTTCGCAACTCAGGGTATTGCTGAAGCAACCACCCCTGGAGCCCGGCGCCCGCTCGCCCATGGGCCTGGCGGTGGGGCGTTCTGGTTACCTGTTGGGGGGCGGCGATTTCGTGCCGGAGCTCGTGCGCTCCATCGAGCAACGCCTTCAAGCGCTTTATCCGACGCTGTCCGAGGAGGAGGTGGCGACCCTGCGTCGTGAGCGATTGACGGGTGATCCCTTGCTGTCCATTGCGCGTCTGGAAAACGAGTACGTCACGTTGGTCAATGAGCTGGAAACCTGGACAGCCGACGTACCTGCAACTCATCCGGTATCAGGGAAGGTTCTGACCCTCGAAGAATCCAGCGTACAGAGACAGCGAAGAGCTTTGTTCACTGAGGTCGTGCGGGCGAGTTGGAGTCGGCGGCTTACAGAGAATAATCGTTTCGAAACGGAGCGCTTTTTTTCCAAAGTCGACATCATCGGCAGCCTGCCTCAACTATCGGCAAATTTCAGTCATATTTCCGAATTTCTGTTGGTCAACAGCAGCCCTTATCTGCGTGCGGGTAACTTTCTTAATGGTTTTTCCAGCCTGAAGTATCTGACTATCAGAGGAATTCGGCTGGATGCATTTCCGGTCGAAACCTTCCGTATGCGCGAACTGGTCGTACTCAACCTGGATAATTGCAACTTGCGACTGGATGAAGCGTCTGCGGAAGGGCTCGCGCATATGGACGGGCTCGAAGAGTTGGATTTAGACGACAACCCTTTGGGTGTCGCTCCATTTGTGGGACACATGAAAAATCTGGAAACGCTCAGACTAAGTCGCACTGATTTGAAACGAGTACCGGAAGGTTTGTTTGATCTGGAAAAGCTGCGTCACGCCGATTTGACTGGAAATCATATAGTGGAACTGCCGGATGATTTGTTCGAGCTCGATGATGCGCGAAACGTCAGTTATAACTTTATTGATAATCCACTAAGCGAATCATCCAGGGGACGTATTGCTGCATATAACGAGAATTACAGTCTCGATAGAAAACTATTGATTCACTTTGAGGCAGAGGGCGAAGATGTCAGTGGAAGTGATTCGGATGATGATACTGAAACAGATGACAGCGGGAGGGACAGTTTAAGTGAGGATTCCGATGATGAATGATGAGTTTTGCTATTGGTCGGGCTTGAAGATGAAATGCGATAAAAGTGTTTGGCGTTATTTCCTTGACATGACCTGAAACTAGTTGCTTGTAAGAGGGGGGTAGGTGTTTCATTTGTTGCTCAAATTGGCCTATTGAAGTAGAGGGTGGCTTTTGCTATTGATCTTTCAGGGCTCGCGATGTTGGGGACATTGCGCGTTTAATAATTGGCCAGGCAGGGCAAGGCCAATCAATAAATAATTGAATGATCAATGCAAAGGACAGTTTTATGAATAATGCGAGTAATAGTACTGTAGAAGAAGCGACCATCCAGCGATCACTGCGTGTTTCGCGCCTGGACGTTCGCTTCGAAGCCCCAGGTATCGAATTCAGAAGAATTTTTGCCAACGGCAGGATGCAAGTCCGGGTGCGGGTATTCGTGGAAGCCGTTGATGACGGATCGGGAATACCTGTGCCGCTTACGTATTATCCCGACCTCATTTCCACACGACTGATTCAATATCATGATGGTCAGCCGTTGAGCACGGAAGTGTACACAGGTGAGCCACTGACGGGTTGGAACTCGGCGCCCTTTGAAAACAGTTATACCCACAATATGCCTGGGGCCACTTACGCCCCAGGGGGCGGCAACAATACCGGTACCCCAATTGATTTTTGGGTCTCTTGTTCGAACGAAGAAACAATGCAAATTGCCGCCGAAGTGACAGTGCAGGGTAGGGTCTATCGTAGCAACGGTACCGTTAATCCGGACGGTTCAAAGATAAATAAAAGTGTCGTGATTGTGGCAGAGCGAGTTCCGACCTATAGCGCAGATCAATTTAGCTGGAAGCGGCAACGAATCGAAGGGGCATTTTATGGTGCCACGTTGTATCGATATGACTTGGGCCTGTACTTGAATGGGTTGCAGGTCAAATTGGTAAATTGGCATACGGATCAGTATGAAGGTTCGGGTATTTATCCAATGAGGTTTTGCTACACCGGATTGGTTTTGTCCCACCCGGCTCCGAAGTCCTATACCGGTGTCATGTTGCCAGTCTTGGGCAAGGCTGTGGAAATTATTGGCTTTAAGCTTCCGGTTAAGCAGCGTGAAGGAGAGCTGGTTGCTTGCAAGGGCATTCCATCTGCCTATAAATACACGGGCGAGCAAGTCAGGTTGGAAGATTTCTTTTTTACCGTTTTGGATGAGTTTGGTAGTACCCATCGCTTGTCGGTGACGATCGATATAGAGAAGGGCGAATTTTTACTGCGTAAAGGGTGAGGGTGTTTTTCCCCAGGATGTGGGTTCAGAACTAATCGATTCCAAGTAGGTTGTCGTATTTGAAAGGATTACAAATGACGGTCAAACAGGCAAATATTCATTCCAATGCGTTTAATTTTGAAGAGTTTCTGGCTGGCGGTGTCGATCCTCGTACGGGGATGTACGGCTGCGCTTTGACATTGGGTGAAATAACCTCTGGTTCCGCCAATGGCCCATCCCTGCCAATCGGGCTTTTCTACAGCCCGCTCCAGGGCGGCGACAGCGGGTTTGGTAAGGGGTGGTCGATGTCATTGACCAGTTACGACGTGGCCAGTGGCATGTTCCAGTTATCAGGAGGGGGGCGTTACAAGGCGAGGCAGACGTCCACGCGTCTGGTATTTGATGAGTTGAAGCTGGAGACACTCAAGGTATTGCGTCCCTCCCCGGGCATCTTTGAAATTGTGCACAAAAGCGGCTTGCGTGAAGAGTTGAAGGTGTACCCCGGTAGTGATGTGGCGCTACCGACGAAGATCGTCGCCGCCAATGGCGCCGCGATGATGCTGGATTACACCGCTATCAATGGCGAGCCGGTCTTGTCGACGGTACGGGATGCCAGCCGGACGCTGCTGAGTATTTCCCGCACATCCGGGCAGATATCCCTGGATCTATATCCAGGTACGGAATGCGCAACGACCTTTACGTTGAAGCTGACTAACGATGAAGTGAGGTCGATTCATTTACCGGAAGGTGGCATCTGGTCGTTGATCTACGAGCAGGTCGCTGGCCTTGATTGCTTGACCCAGGTCAACTCGCCTCTGGGTGCCCGAGAGCTGATCAGTTACCAGGATGATGGTCATCGCTTCCCCCCCGATGGGCCGGTGCAGGCGCTGCCTTATGTCATTTCTCACACCCTGTTCCCGGGCCAGAAGCAGCCGGCAATAATCACCAATTACACTTTTTCAGAGGCCAATTTCCTTGGCTTCAAGGACAACGATATCCGTTGGTCGCGGGAAGGCGATACGCTTTATCAGAGTTCGTCGAATTATCAGTATTCCTCCATTGAAACGATGATGGATGGCGCCAAGGTGCACCGTTCCATCAAACGCACTTACAACCAATACCATTTGCTGGTCTCGCAAGTGACGACCTGCAATCAAAGTGTGACGTCCCAATCGATCGAATATCACCTTGAGCCAGGCAAACGCTTTGATCAGCAGCCCGCGCAGTTCGGTATGCCCAAGGTGCAAATCCAGCGCTATGAGAATCGCAAGACTCGTGCATCCCTTGAGGAAACGACCACAACCGAGTTCGATGCTTCGGGCAACCTCCTCAAGCATGTCGCGCCGTCGGGGGTTGTCACCCTGGCCGAGTTCTATCCCGCCGGCGGTGGCGAAGGGTGTCCCGCCGATCCGTTGGGATTCGTGCGCTTCGAGAAACAAAGAACCGTACAGCCTGCAACGGGTTTCGCCGATGCCGCGACCTTAGTGCTTCGTCTTCGCTATGAAATGCTTGGGGAAGTTGGCGCGCCGGGTTGTGATGTGGTCCTTGCGCAGCAAGCGTTGTATGAGCGAACCGCTAATGGTGACATCCTGCGTTCACAGACCCACCTGGACTATATCGATTCGGCAACTGACGCCCAGCGTCACGGCCTGTTGAAAACGCAAACCATCAGCCAAAACGGTCAGGCATCCGCTACCAAATTTCAATACACCCTCAATGACTCGACGCTCGATGTTCAAGCGGTTCAGGTCGGCTTCGACGACACCCGTCGGACTTCGATAACGAGGTTTTCGGCCATCAATGGGTACAAGCTTTCGGAGCAAGATGAGGATAAAGGCAACGTCGTCTTCACCTATGACCGTCTCGGTCGCGTGTTGAGCGAGAAGGTCGCCCCAGGCAGCGCATTCGAAGCCACCAGCAGTACGCACTATGAGCAGGCCAAAGCGTCTGGCGCTGCGGCTATGACACTCGGCAGGGACGTCAACGGCGTACAGAAGAAGAGTTATTACGACGGCCTTGGACGAGTGATCGCGATCGAGGATCAGGACGTCGATCAATCGGCTGAAGGTGAATTTCGCCAGGTGTACGCCGCGAAGTACGACCGGCTTGGGCAAATGACCGGCGAAGCAGTGACTGACTGGTGGCCTGGCCAGAAGCGAGTGTTGATCACAGGATTCGTTTTTGATGATTGGGGGCAGGTTAAAACCACGATTCACCCCGATGGTCGCCACGAGCACCGTGATTTTGACCCGGTCAGCAGGCGGGAGAGAACCTGGCAGGAAGGCATGGGCAAAACGGTTACCCAATACAACGCCTTCGGTAAGCCAGACCACGTCGAACAGTTCGATACCGCCGACCAGAGCCAGGGCAAGCGAGTTTATGAGTACGATGGTCTGGGCCGCAGTGTTGTGCAAACTGACCCGCTCGGTAACCGTACGGCTTATGAATATGATGTCTTCAACCGACTTACCCAAAGCATTCTGCCCGATGGTAATCGCGTGCAGACAAAGTACGCGGACCACAGCCATGAATCGCTGCCGATTGAGATCACGATGGCCGGGCGCACGCTGGGTAAGCAACAGTTTGATGGCCTAGGGCGTCTGATTCAGAGCACCTGCGGGGGGCGCATGACCTTGGCGGGATACGAGGCCGGTTTCAGTCTACCGGCCTGGAACAAGAGGCCAGGCGGCGAACAGATCAAGTTTCAATATGAGCGTAATTTAGGGCGGCTGAAGCAGCGACAGGCCACCGGGCTGCAGGCCAGTTATGACTATCATCCTCGGCACGGTAAGTTGATCAATTGCGTCGAGGGCAATCGCGAAACCCGGCTCGAGTATTACCCTTCCGGGCGCCTCAAGCGTGAGACATCGAAGTTCGCAGAGGAGAAGGGGAAGAGTGTCTCCTATACCCACTCGATGGGCGGCCGACCGCTCACCTGCACCGACGTGCTGGGGGAGGAACACAAAACCGATTACGACGATGCGGGACGTCCGCGATCCTTCGAACAACGCTTGCTCAAAGCCACGTTCGCCTACAATGCCTTGGGGCAGCTGGAGACCATTGATACACAAGCGGCCGAGGGTCAAGGCTCGTTGGTGACCCGGCTGGCCTACGATGATCTTGGCCGTGAGGTGTCGCGTACGTTCGAAGCCGGTGGCGGCATCACCCGCGTCCTGTCATCGAGCTACACCCTGGCAGGCAAATTGGCGCAAAAAACTGTGTGGCAGGGGGAGGAAGTCTTGCGTAGCGAGCTTTTCGCCTATGACTCGCGCGGCCGTCTCAGCGAGTATTCATGCCGTGGCACGCAGCGACCGCTGGATGCCCAGGGCAATGAGATCATTCGGCAGACGTACGTGTTTGATGCGTTCGACAACATCCTGACGTTGCAGACCGATTTCCCTGGCGGCACTAACGTCGCATCATTTGAGTACAGCCCGAACGATCCGACCCAATTGACGGGCATCCGCAATAGTCATGCCGACTATCCGGCGCCCGTGGTGTTGCGCTATGACGACAACGGTCATTTGATTCAGGACGAGCAGCAGCGTCGACTTGCTTACGATGCGCTGGGGCGCCTGACCGAAGTGGCCAGCGCCGTTGGCAGCGTAATCCGCAGCTACCAATACGATGCCCGGGATCAACTGGTCGAGATGTCGCAGCCGACGGGGATCGCCACCCAACGCTTCTATCGAGGTAGTCGGGTGATCAACGAAACTTGCGGTACTGATACCTGCACCTTGTTACGTCCGACGGGCATCTTGCTGGGACAGGAACGCAAGGGGGCTGACGCCGCCATTCATCTGCTGGGCGTCGATCAACAACAGAGTGTGCTGATGGAGGTAGCGGGACAACAAAGTCGTCATTTCGCCTACAGCCCCTATGGGCATCGACCGGCGGAAGGCGGGCTGTTCAGTTTGCTGGGATTCAATGGCGAGCAACTGGATCGGTTGACGGGTTTGTATCTGTTGGGTAACGGCTATCGCGCGTACAGCCCTGGGCTGATGCGTTTTCTGAGTCCCGACAGCATGAGCCCATTCGGCGCGGGTGGATTGAATCCCTATGCCTATTGTGGAGGGGATCCGATTAACCGGGTGGATCCAACCGGCCACGCCTGGCAAGACTTGGTCGGAATCGGACTGTCCATTCTCGGATTTGTAATCACCGTAGCAACTATGGGGGCTGCGACGCCGTTGGCAATAGCAAGCATGACGCTAGCGTTCGTTTCCATGGGCCTGGGTGTGGCTGCCGGTGTTATTGAACACCTGGATCCTGGATCGGAGGTCGCTGAGATTCTGGGGTGGGCCAGTCTGGCGGTCGGCGTTGCGTCTGCGGCCAGCGGTTTGAGGGTGGCGGGACTGCGTGCCGTCGACAAAGGATTGATCGGTAAGCCCGGTGCGACTTCGGTTCAATATTATATGCCCACAAAAGCAAAGGCGGCTAAACCACCGTCGATCATCAAAGGCAAAGGCGCCAAAAAGGCGGCGAAGGCGCAGAACGCCGAGGCCAGTGCCGAGCGCGTTGCTCCAAAGAAATGGACACGTACAGGCATGGGCGACGAATCGGTTGCTGACGCTATGGCAGATACTGCAAAGAACAACTGGGGAAAGTTTAGAGACGGTCTGGATGCAGGACTTCATCCCAAAGAGGCTGCTGGGCTCTTGGACGACCCTAAATTTAAGCAGTTTGGCAGCACCAATCAATGGCAGATAAGGATCAGCCAAAGCGAGCGAGTTACCTTCGCCATTTTCAAAGACAATAGGGAGGTGCGAATCATGGGAATCGGCGGGCACACCTGATTACTGGAGCGCAAATTACAAAGTGGGTGTCTGCCGGCCGGCATGCTGCTGCAACGCCCACTCCACGTGCTCCCTCACCAGCTCCGACGGATACTCCCGTCGCGCCTTCAACGCTTCCAGCACTGGAATCGTTGAAGGCGCATTTCCTAGCCCCACGGCAAGATTTCGCAACCAACTCTGATAACCGGCACGCCGCAACGGTGAGCCTTCGGTATTGCTCAGGAATTTGTCCTCATTCCACATAAACAATTCAGCCAGTTCAACGTTGTCCAGATTATGCCTGGGCTTGAAATCGCTTTCACCGGAAGGACGGGCAAAGCGATTCCACGGACAGACGATCTGGCAGTCATCGCAGCCAAACACCCGGTTGCCGATCAGCGGCCGCAACTCTTCGGGGATCGCGCCTTTGAGTTCGATGGTCAGGTAGGAAATGCAGCGCCGGGCGTCCAGCACATAGGGGCCGACGAAGGCATTGGTCGGGCAAATGTCGAGGCATGCGGTGCAGCGGCCGCAATGTTCGGTGGAATGAGGCGGGTCAATGGGCAGCGGCAGGTCGACGAACAGTTCGCTGAGGAAGAAGTAACTGCCGGCCTTGCGATTCAGGACCAGGGTGTTTTTGCCGATCCAGCCCAGGCCGGCCTTTTCAGCGATGGCTTTTTCCAGCACCGGCGCACTGTCGACAAAGGCGCGATAGCCAAACGGGCCGATGACGGCCTGGATTTTTTCCGCCAGTTGTTGCACGCGTTTACGGATCAATTTGTGGTAGTCGCGGCCCAAGGCGTAGCGCGAGACGTAGGCTTTTGCAGGTTGCGCCAGGCGTTTGGCCATTTCGGTATCGCCCGGCAGGTAGTCCATGCGCAGGGAAACCACCCGTAGCGTGCCGGGCACCAGCTCTTCCGGGTGTGAGCGTTTGCTGCCGTGGGCGCCCATGTACTCCATTTCGCCGTGGTAGCCGGCCGCGAGCCAGCGCTCCAGGTGCTGTTCATGCTCGGCCAGATCCAGACCGCTGATGCCGACTTGCTGAAAGCCCAGCTCGCGGCCCCAGTCCTTGATAGATTGGGCGAGGGCGGGCAGGTCTGTGGTAATAGCGGGCATGAGGCGAGAGAAACCGGAGCTGAGGTGCGTATAATTCTGCCAGACATCGGAGCCCGAAGACGCATGCCGCAGACTAAAGATGATTTACCCGACGCGCTGTACAGCGCCGCGCAAGTCCGAGCCCTGGATGCGAGCCTGATCGCGGCCGGTACATCGGGCTTCGAATTGATGCAGCGCGCGGCGCGGGCGACCTGGCGCGCGCTGGTCCGTCATTGGCCGACGGCGAACGAGTTAAGCGTTGTGGCCGGCCACGGCAATAACGCCGGCGACGGTTATCTGGTCGCCGTGCTGGCGCGACGTGCTGGCTGGCACGTGCGGGTGTTGGCGGCGGGTGATCCCCAGCGTTTACAAGGCGACGCGGCATTGGCCCATGCCGAGGCCGTGTCCGAGGGTGTCGCGGTTCAAGCCTGGAACGCACATTCGGAGTTGCGCGGTATCGTGCTGGATGCCTTGCTCGGTACCGGTCTGATGGGAGAGGTGCGAGAGCCTTACGCCAGCGTGATCGCGGCGATCAATGCCAGTGAGCTGCCAATTGCGGCCATCGATATCCCTTCGGGGTTGTGCGCTGATACCGGCCGAATGCTCGGCGCTGCCGTTCGAGCTGATCTAACCGTCACCTTCATTGGTTTGAAGTTGGGTCTTTTCACCGGAGACGCTGCGGATCTGGTTGGCGAACGGGTTTTCAATGATCTGCAAGCCTCCCCCGAGTCTTTCAACGGGGTCGCCGCCACTGCCCGTCGCCTGACGCCCGGTAACGTGCCGCGTCTGGCGGCTCGACCTCCCACTTCGCATAAAGGCCAATTCGGCCACGTCCTGCTAATCGGTGGTGATCGCGGCTTTGGCGGCGCCATCCTGCTGAGCGCGCAAAGTGCCCTGCGCAGCGGTGCCGGGATGGTGTCCGTCGCAACTCGCAGCGAACATGTTCCTGCCGCACTGGCGAGAATTCCCGAAGCCATGGTGTTGGGTACTTCGTCGGCCAATCAACTGATGGGGCTGCTTCAAAAGGTTTCCGTGCTGGTTGTCGGCCCAGGCTTAGGTCAGGCTTCCTGGGGGCGCAGTCTTTTGTCGGCGGCTGCCAATGCGCCGCTGTCGCAAGTCTGGGACGCTGATGCGTTAAATATGCTGGCTGAAGAGCGTGTGAATTTGCCCAAGGACTGCGTGATCACACCGCATCCTGGCGAGGCGGCGCGGCTACTGGGAATATCGACTGCCGAGGTGCAGGCTGATCGTCCTGCAGCCGCTCACGCGTTGAGCAAAAAATACACAGCTGTAGTCATTTTGAAAGGCGCCGGCAGCCTGATCGCCAGCCCTGATGGGCGCCTGGCGTTGTGTCATCAGGGGCATCCGGCCATGGCCACCGCCGGTTTGGGCGACGTACTGGCCGGACTGGTTGGCGCATTGCTGGCTCAAGGCATGGAGGCGTTCGACGCCGCCTGCCTCGCCGTCTGGCTGCACGCCAATGCCGGCGAGCAACAAAGTAAAATGGGCCGTGGGCTGGCGGCCAGTGATCTGATTCCAGCCATTCGTCAGTTGTTGGAGGAGCAAGCACCGTGTCTGAAGTAACCCTGTACCTGGCTGATGAAGAGGCGATGACCGCATTTGGCGAGCGCATCGCAAAAACCACTCAAGGGCACGGTCTGATTTTTCTGGAAGGGGATCTGGGGGCGGGGAAAACCACGCTGTCGCGGGGCATCATCCGGGGGCTGGGACATGTCGGCGCGGTGAAAAGTCCGACCTTCACCCTGGTCGAACCCTACGAGATTGGCGACATCCGGGCCTTCCATTTCGACCTCTATCGACTGGTCGATCCGGAAGAGCTGGAGTACCTCGGCATCCGCGATTACTTCGAAGATGACGCCTTGTGCCTGATCGAATGGCCCCGAAAGGGTGCAGGCTTTTTGCCAAAGCCCGACCTGACCATTACCATTAGCCCGCAAGACAGCGGGCGTTCGCTGAAAATTTTGTCCCAGGGCTCGCGTGGCGAGTCGTGGTGTGCCGCTTTGGCATTGGAATCCAATTAAATGATGGGGTTAGGTATGCGCTTTCGCGCGATGGTAGCTGCCGTAGGATTGTTGTTTTTGGCGGTGACCGTCGACGCTGTGGCCGAGACGAAGGTCAACAGCGTTCGCCTGTGGCGGGCTCCGGACAACACGCGATTGGTGTTCGACCTGACAGGGCCTGTCCAGCACAGCGTCTTCACCCTGACCGCACCGGATCGGCTGGTCATCGACATCAATGGCGCGTCTCTTGGGGCGCCGCTGAACGTCAACTCCTCGAACACTCCGATCACCGCCATGCGCTCGGCTCAACGTACGCCGACCGACCTGCGGGTGGTCATCGACCTGAAAAAAGCCGTGACGCCGAAAAGTTTTACCCTGGCGCCAAACGCCCAGTACGGTAATCGCCTGGTGGTCGACTTGTTCGATAACGCTGCCGCCGCCGCGCCAATTCCAGCGCCGACCAACGTTGCGACGGTAGCCCCGGTACCGGTCACGCCGGTGGAACCTGCGGTGAAGCTGCCGCCCGCACCGGCCGGCAAGCGCGACATTATTGTGGTCATCGATGCCGGCCACGGCGGCGAAGACCCGGGTGCTTCAGGCTCTCGCGGCCAGCGTGAAAAAGACGTGGTGCTGGCCATCGCCCGCGAAACTCAGCGTCAGGTCAATGGCATGAAAGGCTTCCGCGCTGAACTGACCCGCACCGGCGACTACTTCATCCCATTGCGCGGCCGTACCGAAATCGCCCGCAAGAAGGGCGCCGACCTGTTCGTCTCGATCCACGCCGACGCCGCACCTTCGGCGGCTGCTTTCGGAGCCTCGGTGTTCGCCCTGTCTGATCGCGGTGCTACCTCGGAAACGGCCCGTTGGCTGGCCGACAGCGAAAACCGTTCCGACTTGATCGGCGGTGCCGGCAACGTCAGCCTCGACGACAAGGACCGCATGCTGGCGGGGGTGCTGCTCGATTTGTCGATGACGGCATCCCTCACGTCCAGCCTTAACGTTGGCCAAAAGGTTCTTAGCAACATTGGCCGCGTCACGCCGTTGCATAAGCAGCGCGTAGAACAGGCCGGGTTCATGGTGCTGAAGTCGCCGGATATTCCATCGATCCTGGTGGAAACCGGATTCATCTCCAACGCCAACGAGGCTTCCAAGCTTGCTGCAGCGAACCACCAGCAGGCGCTGGCGCGTTCGATCAGCAGCGGCGTGCGCCAGTTCTTCCAGCAAAACCCACCGCCAGGCACCTACATTGCCTGGCTGCGTGATTCCGGTGGGATCGCACAAGGTCCGCGCGACCATCGGGTCAACCCCGGCGAGACGCTGGCGATGATTGCCGTGCGATATCAGGTGTCTCCGGCCACGTTGCGCAGCGCTAACAAACTGTCGAGTGATGAGCTCAAGATCGGTCAGCACTTGACCATCCCCGGCACTGAACTGGCGGCCAAGGAATGAACCAGGTGCTGACCAACACGGCTCGCATCGAGCTGCTCAGCCCGCGACTGGCGAACCAGATTGCCGCTGGTGAGGTGGTTGAGCGTCCGGCCTCGGTGATCAAGGAGCTGCTGGAAAACAGCCTCGACTCCGGCGCCAAGCGCATCGATGTCGATGTGGAGCAGGGCGGCGTCAAGCTGCTGCGGGTTCGCGACGATGGTAGCGGCATATCCGCCGATGACTTGCCGCTGGCTTTGGCGCGTCACGCCACCAGCAAGATCCGCAACCTGGAAGACCTCGAGCAGGTCATGAGCCTGGGCTTTCGCGGTGAAGCACTCGCCTCGATCAGCTCCGTGGCGCGCCTGACGCTGACCTCGCGCACTAAAGAGGCCGATCAGGCCTGGCAGGTAGAAACCGAAGGCCGGGACATGGCGCCTCGCGTGCAGCCGGCGGCCCATCCGGTGGGCACGTCGGTGGAAGTGCGCGACCTGTTCTTCAACACCCCGGCGCGGCGCAAATTCCTCAAGACCGAAAAAACCGAATTCGATCACCTGCAAGAAGTGATCAAACGTCTGGCTTTGGCACGTTTCGATGTGGCGTTCCATTTGCGCCACAACGGCAAAACCATCCTCAGCCTGCACGAAGCCCATGACGACGCGGCCCGTGCCCGGCGTGTGGCGGCGATTTGCGGTTCGGGTTTCCTCGAGCAGGCGCTGCCGATCGAGATCGAGCGTAATGGTCTGCATTTGTGGGGTTGGGTTGGCTTGCCGACGTTCAACCGCAGTCAGGCCGACTTGCAGTATTTCTTTGTGAATGGCCGTGCGGTACGCGACAAGCTGGTGGCCCACGCGGTGCGCCAGGCCTATCGCGACGTGCTGTTCAACGGGCGGCACCCGACGTTCGTGCTGTTTTTCGAGGTCGATCCGGCGGGCGTCGACGTCAACGTGCACCCGACCAAGCACGAAGTGCGCTTCCGTGACGGGCGCATGGTTCACGATTTCCTTTATGGCACCCTGCACCGCGCCTTGGGCGATGTGCGGCCGGAAGATCATTTGGCCGCGCCGGTGGCGACCGCCATCGTTAGACCCTCGGGCATTGATGCTGGCGAGTTCGGTCCGCAGGGCGAAATGCGTCTGGCGGCCAATGCCTTGCTGGAACAGCCTCAGGCCCAGCCGTCGTTGATTACGCCGGCAGGCTCGGGCGCGGGCGCCGGTTATCAATATCAGTACTCGCCGCGGCCTCAGTCGGGTGTGCCTGCGGCTGAAGCTCAGGCGGCCTACCGTGAGTTCTTTGCGCCGTTGCCAGAAGCGAATGCTGTCGCACTTCCAGCCGGGCAGGACGATGTTCCGCCACTGGGTTACGCGCTGGCGCAGCTCAAAGGCATCTACATTCTTTCGGAAAACGCCCAGGGCCTGGTGCTGGTGGACATGCACGCCGCCCACGAGCGGATCATGTACGAGCGCCTGAAAATCGCCATGGCCAGCGAAGGCCTGAGCGGCCAGCCGCTGCTGGTGCCGGAATCCCTGGCGGTCAGTCAGCGTGAAGCCGATTGCGCCGAAGAACACGTCGCGTGGTTCCAGCGCCTGGGCTTTGAGTTGCAACGTCTGGGTCCGGAATCCCTGGCGATCCGGCAGATCCCGGCACTGCTCAAGCAGGCTGAAGCCAATCGATTGGTCAGCGACGTCTTGGCGGACCTGATGGAATACGGCACCAGTGACCGGATTCAGGCCCACCTGAACGAACTGCTCGGCACCATGGCCTGCCACGGCGCGATTCGTGCGAATCGGCGTCTGGCCCTGCCGGAAATGAACGGTCTGCTGCGCGACATGGAAAACACCGAGCGCAGCGGTCAATGCAACCATGGCCGACCGACCTGGACCCAACTGGGCCTGGACGATCTGGACAAACTGTTCTTGCGCGGTCGTTGATGAACAAGCTCCCTCCTGCGATTTTCCTGATGGGGCCGAC
Source organism: Pseudomonas sp. MDT1-17 (assembly GCF_054898105.1). Lineage (NCBI taxonomy): Bacteria > Pseudomonadati > Pseudomonadota > Gammaproteobacteria > Pseudomonadales > Pseudomonadaceae > Pseudomonas > Pseudomonas sp. MDT1-17. The sequence goes on from NZ_JBUBVM010000001.1 coordinate 913,959, forward strand.
CGCGGCCGGCAAGACCGACCTGGCCATTGAACTCACCAAAGTCTTGCCTTGCGAGCTGATCAGCGTCGATTCGGCGCTGGTCTACCGTGGCATGGACATCGGCACCGCCAAGCCTTCCAAAGCGCTTTTGGCCGAGTTTCCACACCGTTTGATTGATATTCTCGACCCGGCAGAGAGCTATTCGGCCGCAGATTTCCGTCGTGATGCCCTCGACGCCATGGCCGAGATCACCGCGCGGGGAAAAATTCCGCTGCTGGTGGGCGGCACAATGCTCTATTACAAGGCTTTGGTTGAAGGTCTGGCAGACATGCCGGCGGCCGATCCGGACGTTCGCGCGCAGATTGAAGAAGAAGCTGCACGCCTTGGCTGGCAAGCCCTGCACGATCAATTGGCGGTCATCGATCCGGAATCCGCCGCGCGTATTCATCCGAACGATCCGCAGCGACTCAGTCGAGCGCTGGAAGTTTATCGCGTTAGCGGTCAGAGCATGACTGCACTAAGGTTGCGACAATCTGCGCAAAGTACTGAAGCAGCCGCCTCGGGACTGCAACAATTGCCCTATACTGTCGCGAACTTGGCCATTGCTCCGGCAAATCGTCAGGTATTGCACGAGCGAATTAAACAAAGATTCACGAATATGCTGGAACAGGGATTCATTGACGAGGTCGTAGCCCTGCGTAAGCGAAGTGACCTGCATGCCGGGTTGCCGTCTATACGTGCAGTAGGCTATCGACAAGTCTGGGACTACCTGGATGGCAAGCTGACGCAAGCCGAGATGCAGGAGCGTGGAATCATTGCCACGCGCCAATTGGCGAAGCGCCAGTTCACCTGGCTGCGCAGTTGGGCTGATTTACACTGGTTGGACAGCCTGGATTGCGACAATCTGCCGCGCGCCTTGAAATACCTGGGGACCATCTCCATATTGAGCTGAGTCCTTGCATTTGCCGTCTATCCTTGGGGGTGTGACGGCCACAAGCCATTTTTTACCTATTTTTTATATTGAATCCTTAAAGGAGTGCGGCACATGTCAAAAGGGCATTCGCTACAAGACCCTTACTTGAATACTTTACGTAAAGAGAAAGTGGGGGTTTCCATCTACCTGGTCAACGGGATCAAACTGCAAGGTACGATTGAGTCTTTCGACCAGTTCGTTATCCTGCTGAAAAACACCGTCAGCCAGATGGTTTACAAACACGCTATCTCTACAGTGGTGCCGGTTCGTCCAATTCGTCTGCCTAGCGCAACCGAATCCGAAGCAGGTGACGCTGAGCCAGGTAACGCCTGATAGGAGTCTCCTTTGTTCTTTGAGCGCCACGGTGGTGGTGAGCGAGTAATCCTCGTTCACTTGGATGGACAGGACCCTGAGGCGCGCGAAGATCCGCAGGAGTTTCAGGAGTTGGCTAATTCGGCCGGCGCCGAGACCGTTGCGTTTTTTAACGTGCCGCGTCATCGGCCAACCGCCAAATTCCTGATTGGCAGCGGCAAGGTCGAGGAACTACGCGACCTGGTCCATGCCGAAAAGGCCGATCTGGTGATTTTCAATCACATCCTCACGCCCAGTCAGGAACGTAACCTCGAACGTGTTTTCGAGTGTCGCGTGATCGACCGCACCGGTCTGATTCTCGATATTTTCGCCCAACGTGCCCGTACCCATGAAGGCAAGCTCCAGGTCGAACTGGCCCAGCTTGACCACATGAGCACCCGGCTGGTTCGTGGTTGGACCCACCTTGAGCGTCAAGGTGGCGGTATCGGCATGCGTGGCCCGGGTGAAACCCAGCTGGAAACCGACCGCCGTTTGCTGCGGGTTCGCCTGCGACAGATCAAGGGCCGGCTGGAAAAAGTGCGCAGTCAGCGCGAACAGTCCCGACGCGGTCGTTCGCGTGCTGACATTCCTACCGTGTCTCTGGTTGGGTATACCAACGCCGGTAAATCCACGCTCTTCAATAACGTGACGAAATCCGATGTGTACGCGGCTGACCAATTGTTTGCCACGCTGGATCCGACCTTGCGCCGTCTGGAATTGGACGACCTGGGGCCGATTGTCCTGGCCGACACTGTGGGTTTCATACGCCACTTGCCCCACAAACTGGTTGAGGCATTTCGGTCTACGCTCGAAGAGTCGAGCAACTCCGACCTGCTGTTGCACGTGATTGATGCGGCCGAACCGGATCGCATGTTGCAGATTGAACAGGTGATGGTGGTGCTGGGCGAGATCGGTGCCCAGGACTTGCCGATCCTCGAGGTCTATAACAAACTCGATTTGCTTGAAGGCGTTGAGCCACAAATCCAGCGCGATGAAAACGGCAAGCCCCAGCGGGTCTGGTTGTCGGCGCGTGATGGCAGCGGTCTGGAATTGCTTGAACAAGCCATTGCCGAGTTGCTGGGCGGTGATTTGTTTGTCGGTACCTTGCGCTTGCCTCAGCGTTTTGCGCGACTGCGTGCACAGTTTTTCGAGCTGGGGGTGGTACAGAAAGAAGAACACGACGAAGAAGGTGTCAGCTTGCTGGCCGTTAGATTGCCGCGCTCGGAGCTCAATCGACTGGTCAGCCGTGAAGGCGTTGTGCCGACGGAGTTTATCGAGCAACACACTTTGCAATAAAAGCCTGAGAAAGCGGTTGTGCCGCGGTCACAGGCATTCTGTAGCATTGGTCGGCGCGCCGTGGGTGCGTCTTTGCTTTATCAGATGGAGAGCGCTATGGCTTGGAATGAGCCGGGTGGCAACTCGAATAATCAGGATCCTTGGGGTGGCAAGCGCCGCAATAACGGCGACCGCAAGGGACCACCGGATCTCGACGAGGCCTTCCGAAAGCTGCAGGAAAGCCTGAACGGGTTGTTCGGTGGTGGTAAAAAACGTGGTGATGATGGCGGTGGTTCGGGCAAGAGTGGCGGCTTCGGCGGCATTCTTGGCATCGGCCTTGTCGTGCTGGCGGCTGTTTGGCTGTACAGCGCGGTCTACGTAGTCGACGAGCAGGAGCAGGCCGTGGTGCTGCGCTTCGGCAAGTACTACGAAACCGTCGGCCCTGGCCTGAACATCTATTTCCCGCCGCTTGATCGCAAGTACCTGGAAAACGTCACGCGTGAGCGTGCCTATACCAAGCAGGGTCAAATGCTGACTGAAGACGAGAATATCGTCGAAGTGCCGCTGACCGTGCAGTACAAGATCAGCAATCTGCAGGACTTCGTGCTGAGCGTTGATCAGCCGGAAATCAGCCTGCAGCACGCGACGGAAAGTGCCTTGCGCCATGTGGTGGGTTCCACCGCGATGGATCAGGTGCTGACCGAAGGTCGTGAATTGATGGCCAGCGAAATCAAGGAGCGTCTGCAACGCTTCATGGATACCTATCGCACCGGTATCACCGTCACTCAGGTCAACGTACAGAGCGCAGCGGCACCGCGTGAAGTGCAGGAAGCCTTTGATGACGTGATCCGCGCCCGTGAAGACGAGCAGCGTTCGCGCAACCAGGCTGAAACCTATGCCAACGGCGTCGTGCCGGAAGCCCGTGGCCAAGCCCAGCGCATCCTTGAAGATGCCAATGGTTACCGCGACGAAACCGTCTCGCGCGCCAAGGGTGAGGCCGATCGCTTCACCAAGCTGGTCGCCGAGTACCGCAAGGCACCCGAAGTCACCCGCGAGCGTCTGTACCTGGACACCATGCAGGAAGTCTTCAGCAATACCAGCAAGGTTCTCGTGACCGGCAACAAGAATGGCCAGAGCAATCTGCTGTACTTGCCGCTGGACAAAATGGTCGAGAGTGGCCGTAGCACCGGTACTTCTGTGACCGGCGCGGCAGCCACCAGCAATGAAGCGAGCGCGCGTGCAGCAGCTGATCTGCAGCAACAGCCAGCACGTACCAGGGAGAGTCGCTGATGAGCAATAAATCGCTGATCGCCCTTATTGTCGGCGTCGTCGTGGCGATCGCAGCCTGGAACTGCTTCTACATCGTGGCTCAGACCGAGCGTGCGGTGCTGCTGCAGTTCGGTCGCGTGGTCCAGGCTGATGTCCAGCCAGGCCTGCATGTGAAGGTGCCTTACGTTAACCAGGTGCGCAAATTCGACGCCCGCCTGATGACGCTGGATGCACCGACGCAACGCTTCCTGACGCTGGAAAAGAAAGCCGTGATGGTCGATGCCTACGCCAAGTGGCGCGTGAAAGATGCCGAGCGCTTCTACACCGCGACGTCCGGTCTCAAGCAGATTGCTGACGAGCGTCTTTCCCGTCGTCTGGAATCGGGCCTGCGTGACCAGTTCGGTAAGCGCACGCTGCACGAAGTGGTTTCCGGTGAACGCGATGCGTTGATGACCGATATCACCGCTTCGCTGAACAAGATGGCGGAAAAAGAGCTGGGCATTGAAGTTGTCGATGTTCGGGTCAAGGCCATCGATCTGCCGAAAGAAGTGAACCGCAGCGTGTTCGAGCGCATGAGTTCCGAGCGTGAGCGTGAAGCTCGCGAGCATCGCGCCAAGGGTAACGAGCTGTCAGAAGGCATTCGTGCCGACGCCGATCGTCAACGCCGTGTGTTGCTGGCTGAAGCCTATCGTGAATCCGAAGAGGTTCGCGGTGACGGTGATGCCCAGGCGGCTGCGATCTACTCCAAGGCCTACGGCCAGGATCAGGAGTTCTACGGTTTCTATCGTAGCCTGCGTGCCTACCGTGAAAGCTTCGCGAACAAATCCGACGTCATGGTCCTGGACCCAAGCAGCGACTTCTTCCGTTACCTGGAAAAAGCCAAGCCTTGATACGACGTTGACCTGAATCATCCCCCGCCTGGCGGCTAAAACCTCGGGCGGGGTGATCCTTTGGGAAAACGTGTGTATGATGCGGCAGCCGGGAAATTCCCGGCTTTTTTGCGTCTGCACGTTTGATTGCTGTTTTTATGCAGGCGCCCGAGTTGAATGACTCGACAGGTTTTTCGAGGAAAGTGGTTGGCGAAGCTGATTTCAGGCTTTTCGCCACGTTGTTCATGCGCGTGGTTTGTGCGCATGAACCGATCATTTTCTGCTTCACTCAAGGCTCGCCCAAAGGCTTGCCGCCCGGATCATAGGGGAATGGCGTAATGGCAACGGTAGACCGCTGGCTGCTGCCAGATGGCATCGAAGAAGTACTGCCACCGGAAGCGGCGCGCATTGAAGTCGCGCGTCGTCAGGTGTTGGATCTGTTCCAGAGCTGGGGTTACGAGTTCGTCGTGACTCCCCATATCGAGTACCTGGAATCCCTGCTGACCGGCGCGGGCCAGGACCTCGATCTGCGTACCTTCAAGGTCATCGACCCGCAATCGGGCCGGCAGATGGGTTTCCGTGCCGACATCACGCCGCAAGTGGCGCGCATCGATGCGCACACCTTGCGTCGCGAAGGCCCGAGCCGCCTGTGCTATGCCGGTAGCGTGCTGCACGCTCAGCCGCGCGCCTTGTCGTCCTCGCGCAGCCCGATCCAGTTGGGCGCCGAGTTGTACGGCGATGCCAGCCCGAGCAGCGACGTGGAAGTCATCAGCCTGATGTTGGCTATGCTGCAACTGGCCGACGTGCCGGATGTGCACATGGACCTCGGTCATGTGGGTATCTACCGCGGCCTGGCTCGCGCCGCCGGTTTGTCCGGTGAAGTTGAACAACAGTTGTTCGACGCGTTGCAACGTAAGGCCATCGATGAGGTCATTACCTTGACCGAAGGCTTGCCTGCCGATCTGTCGGGCATGTTGCGGGCGTTGGTCGACCTGTGTGGCGGCCGTGAAGTATTGAACGCTGCGCGCGAGCGTCTGGCGAATGCGCCGGCGCCGGTACTGGCCGCTCTGGATGACCTGCTGGCGATTGCCGAGCGTCTGTCCACGCGTTTCCCGGAGTTGCCGCTGTATTTCGACCTGGGCGAGTTGCGCGGCTACCACTACCACACCGGTGTGGTGTTCGCGGTGTTCGTGCCGGGTGTTGGCCAGTCCATTGCTCAGGGCGGTCGTTACGACGACATCGGCGCCGACTTTGGTCGCGCTCGTCCGGCAACTGGCTTCTCTACCGATTTGAAAACCCTGGTGACCCTGGGGCGTGCTGAGATCGAGTTACCGTCTGGCGGTATCTGGATGCCTGACAGTACGGATGCGGCACTCTGGCAGCAGGTTTGCCAGTTGCGCAGTGAGGGTCAGCGTGTTGTTCAGGCATTGCCTGGGCAACCTTTGGCCGCCGCCCGTGAAGCGGACTGCGACCGGCAATTGATTCAGCAGAACGGGCTTTGGCAAGTATCGCCACTGGCTTCTTGAGTTTTCCTGCCGGCCGCGGCCGGCACCAAGTTTGCGCGAATGAGGACAAGTGTTATGGGTAAGAATGTCGTAGTCCTGGGCACCCAATGGGGTGATGAGGGCAAAGGCAAGATCGTTGATCTGCTGACCGAACATGCTGCCGCCGTAGTGCGCTACCAAGGTGGTCACAACGCTGGTCACACCCTGGTGATCGATGGCGAAAAAACCGTCTTGCACCTGATCCCGTCGGGCGTGCTGCGCGCAGGCGTGCAGTGCCTGATCGGCAACGGCGTGGTGGTTGCACCCGACGCTCTGCTGCGGGAAATCATCAAGCTGGAAGAGAAAGGCGTACCGGTGCGTGAGCGCCTGCGTATCAGCCCGTCCTGCCCGCTGATCCTGTCCTTTCACGTTGCGCTTGACCAGGCCCGTGAAAAGGCCCGTGGCGAGCTGAAGATTGGTACGACCGGTCGCGGCATCGGCCCGGCCTACGAAGACAAAGTTGCGCGTCGTGGCCTGCGTGTTGGCGACCTGCTAAACATGCCGCGCTTTGAAGACAAGCTGCGTGAACTGGTGGATTACCACAACTTCATGCTGGTGGGTTACTACAAAGAGCCGGCCATCGAGTTCGAAAAGACCCTGGCTGAATGCAAAGCATACGCTGAGCTGCTCAAGCCGCTGATGCTGGACGTGACGGCCGAGCTGCACGACCTGCGTCGCGCCGGCAAAGACATCATGTTTGAAGGCGCCCAAGGTTCGTTGCTGGACATCGACCACGGTACCTACCCGTACGTGACCAGCTCTAACACTACCGCTGGCGGCGTTGCTACCGGTTCGGGAGTTGGCCCGATGTTCCTCGACTACATCCTGGGCATCACCAAGGCTTACACCACGCGTGTAGGTTCGGGTCCGTTCCCGACTGAACTGTTCGACGAAGTCGGTGCGCACCTGGCCAAACAAGGTCACGAGTTCGGTGCGACTACTGGCCGTGCCCGTCGTTGTGGCTGGTTTGACGCTGTTATCCTGCGTCGCGCTATCGATGTGAACAGCATCTCGGGCATCTGCCTGACCAAGCTGGACGTACTCGACGGTCTGGAAACCATCAACATCTGCGTCGGCTACAAAGATGCCGAAGGTAACGATGTCGCCCCGACTGACGCTGACAGCTACGTGGGTCTGCAGCCTGTGTACGAAGAAGTGCCGGGCTGGACCGAGTCGACCGTGGGTGCCAAAGCACTGGAAGAGCTGCCAGCTAACGCACGTGCCTACATCAAACGCGTCGAAGAGCTGATCGGCGCGCCGATTGACATTATTTCGACGGGCCCGGACCGCAACGAAACCATCGTTCTGCGTCACCCGTTCGCTTAATAAGTAGTTGATGTAAAACACAAAGGCCCCTTGATTGGGGCCTTTGTCGTTTAGGTCATTCGAACGGCACGACCCTTGCTGTGATTATCGCTTCTTGATGAGCCATCAATTTAATGGCGTCAAAGCAGAGGGATTTCCTGTGTCGGCCGTTCTCTCACTGTTACAAAGCCGTCTATTGCGGCCCGTGTTCGTTACCCTTGGTATCGCGCTTTTGGTGCAGGTGCTGGTGGCTGTTGCCCTGACTCGGAGCACAGTGACCGCGCTGGAAGCCGATCTGGGTGTGCGCCTGGGTGCCGACAGTCAAAAGCTCTCGGGTGAGCTGGAGCAGGCGGGGCGTGAAGTCACGTCGAGCCTCGACAGCCTCTCCACCAGTACGCGTCAGCGCCTCACAGCCGGTTTGTCCTCGCGATTGAAGGACGAGCAGGCACAACTGCGTGCGACGCTGGAAAAGGATCTGAAGGATTCCGCCAATGATATGGCGCAGCTTCTGGCTTCGGTCGCACCCCGCGCCATGTGGGACAGCGATGTTCCAACCCTGTCCGAATTCGCCCGCCGGGCCCAGCGTAATCCCAACGTGTTGTTCGTGGTCTACGACGACGCCACGGGGCAGCACCTGACGCGCTACTTGAACCGGGAGAACCCGATCAACAAGGCGCTTCTGGAGAAAGGCCAGGGTGAGCGTGCCCTGGACAAGGTGCTGGATGCGGCGAAGAACGATCCGTCGGTCTATTACCTCGAAGCCTCGATCAACCCCAACGGGGTGGAAATCGGCAAGGTCTTGATGGGCGTCTCCACCGCCTCGGTTGAAACCGATCTGGCGGCCCTGGACAAGCGCTTCTCGGCGCTGATCGCCAGCAGTGATCAACTGGTCGGCGACAGCCTCAAGGGCGCGGCGGCTGACAGTGCCACGGCGATGCGTGCGCGTCTGACGTCTGCTCAATCCACGGCATCTGAAATGAAAGACAACACTACCAGCACTGTGCAGGAGGCCGCGGCGACCTTGCGCTGGCGCATTGGCATGGGCCTGGCGCTGGTAGGGTGCGGTGTGCTGCTGTTGCTCGCGGTGGTGCTGGGCCGTCGAGTGGTCAACCGCTTGAAACTGCTCATCGCTGCCATGGACGACCTGGCGGCGGGCGAGGGCGATCTGACCAAACGCGTGCAGATCAACAGCAAGGACGAAATCGGCGACATGGCCTCGGCGGTCAATCGCTTTGTGGATAAGCTGCAGCCGATCGTGCGCGAAGCGGGCGATGTGGCTCAGCGAACCGGCGTGGAAATCGGCGCCATGACCTTGCGCAATGCGGGTGCCGATGCGGCGGCGGGCATGCAGCGCGATGAAGTGGCCGAGAGCCTGCGTGCGTTGTCGCAAATGGCTGATGATGCCCAGTCTGAAAGTCATGCCATGCAGGCAGCCTTGCAGCAAGTGGTGGATATTCGTTCGGCCACGGATGAAAACACACGGACGTCGGCGAAAGTCGGCAGCCTGATCGAGGCGTTGGCCGGGCAGGTTGATACCGGTGCGAAAGTCATCGAGCGACTGGCGCAGCAGAGTGAGCAGATTGAAGTGGTGCTGACGGTGATTCACGGGATCGCCGAGCAAACCAACCTGCTGGCGCTGAACGCGGCCATCGAAGCGGCGCGAGCCGGCGAGACCGGCCGCGGGTTTGCCGTGGTGGCGGACGAGGTGCGAGCGCTGGCGAGCAAAACACAGAGCTCCACCGGCGACATTCAGGCGCACATCGTTGCCTTGCAGCAAGGTGCGCGTGAGGCGGTGGCGGCGATCGGTCAGGCCGGGCGTCAGGCCAGCGAAGGTTTGCTGGTATTGCGTGACAGTGCGCGGTTGCAGCAATCAGTGCAGGTGTCGGTCGAGCAAGTGCATGCGGCGATTGGTTTGGCAACGCAGGCCGCGGCGCATCAGGCACAAGGCGCGCAGGCGGTGCGTGGTCGGGTTGAGACCATTCATGCGCAGGCTGAGCAAGCGGCTCAAGCGGTGGTGGCAACCACGGCCAGCGGCAAGGTGCTGGATGGGTTGGCGGCGCAGTTGAAGGCCAGCCTGGGGCAATTCAGGGCTTAGAATTTTCTTTGCCCAAACTGGCCTCTTCGCGAGCAGGCTCGCTCCCACAGGAGAATGCATTCCAATGTGCGAGCCTGCTCGCGAAGGCAATGTCAGCGGCTCAAATACATCCGGGTCGTAAGCAGATAGACCGGCAACCCCGACACCAAAATCAACAACGCCGCATAAGGCGCCGCCGCCGCAAACTCCACATTCGCGGTATGCGCCCAGACTTCCGTCGCCAGCGTATTGAGCCCGGTCGGGCTCAGCAGCAGCGTCGCCGTCAGCTCCTTCATCGCATCCAGAAACACCAGCGCAAACGCTGCACCGAGTGCTGGAAAGATGATCGGCAGCGTCACCCGGCAAAACGCACTGAAGGACGATGCCCCCAGCGTACGTGCCGCCTCTTCCAATTGCGGCGCAGCCTTGTTCAGTGCCGTACGAATCGGCGCTTGAGCCAGCGGCAGAAACAGCAGCGCATAAGCGATCAGCAACAACGCCGAGGTCTGGTACAGCGCTGGTACATAGTGCAGGGCGAAATACACAAGCGTCAGTGCGATCACCAGTCCAGGCAGTGCATGCAGCAGATACGGCAGGCGCTCGGCCCAGATTGCCAGTTGACCCTTATAACGCACCACCAACAGCCCGACCGGCACAGCGAGCAACAGGCACAGTGCTGCGCCACCGAGGGAGAGTGCCAGTGAGGACAACAGCGCTTCGCTGATCGCCGCCGCGGGGAATGCGGCTGAAGAACCTACGGCTAGCCAGTACACCAACATGCCCAGCGGAATGCCGCTGCCGATAATCGCCAGCGCCAGGCAATAAACCTGCCCAACCGCTGACCACGGTCCCAGACGAACCTGCTCCGCACGCCGCGCCGCGCCTTGACCGGTGCGCACATGCCGGCCCTTGCCGCGCACCCGCAGCTCAAGCCAAAGCAGCACCAGACACAGCGCCAACAATACTGCCGAAAGCATTGCTGCGTTGGCGTTACTGAATTCGAGCTCGAACTGTTGATAGATCGCGGTGGTGAAAGTCTGGAGGCCGATGATCGACAGTGCACCGAACTCCACCAGCATGTGCAGGGCGATCAGCAGCGAACCGGCCAGCAACGAAGGCCAGAGTAGCGGCAGGGTGATCCTGAAGAACACGCCCCAGCGATTCTGCCCAAGGGTTCGTGCGGACTCCTCGAGAGAGGGATCAAGATTGCGCAGGGTCGCCGCGACCGGCAGAAATATCAGCGGGTACTTGGACAGGGTCATCACCAGGATTGCCCCGCCGAGCCCTTCGAAGTGAGCGCTCAACGAGACCCAGGTGAAACTGCTGACAAATGCCGGCACCGCGAACGGCAAGCACAGAATGACGCCCCACAAGCGTCGCCCCGGCAGATTGCTACGTTCAAGCAGCCACGCCAGCGACAGGCCGATCACGCCGCAGGCCAGCGTCACACCGACCATCAATGACAAGGTATTGCGCAGCAGCCCGAGCACATACGGCCGCCAAAGCAGGTGCAGTGCCTCGGCCCAACCGGCCTGCCAGGTCTTGAGCCCGACATACATCAGCGGCAAGAGGCTGAGTACGACCAGCAGTAAAGCCGGGAGCAACAACCAGATCGATGGCCGCTTGCGCCGTGGCACGTAACCCCCGCGCGAGGCGGAGGCGGATAACGATGCGCTCATCAGTTCAAGCCAACGTCACGTTCCAGGTCCAGGGCTTGTTCGGCATTGCCAAGATCGGCTGGCGTGACCTTCGGTGCCTCAAGTTCGCTGAACGGCTTGAGTCCGCGATCCGATTCCATGCCTTTGTGCAGAGGGTATTCGGCGGTGGTCTGGGTGATCACGCGCTGACCTTCTTCGCTGGCCATGTAGGCGAGGAATTGTTGGGCTTCTTTTGGGTGCTTGCTGGATTTCAGCACGGCTGCACTGGACACTGTGATCAGCCCGCCGACGTCGCCGCCGGTGAAGTAATGCAATTTCGAATCGAGCTGGCCTTTTTCACGCTGCAAGGCGAACCAGTAGTAGTTGTTGACCAGCACGGTGGCGACTTCGCCGTTTTCCACCGCCTTCAGCGCAACCATGTTGTTGCTGTAAGTCTTGCCGAATGCGCGCAGGCCGGTCAGCCATTCTTCCGCAGCGTCCATGCCGTGCACTTTGATGATTGCCACGGCCTGTTCCTGAAAGGCGCCGCTAGTAGGCACAAAGCCGACCTTGCCTTGCCATTTCGGATCGGAGAACTCCATTACCGACGTGGGCAGGTCTTTTTGGTCAATCAGTTTCGGGTTGAAGGCGACCACGCGAACCCGGGCGGTGATACCGATCCAGGTGCCATTGCCGGCAACGTAGTCTTTCGGCAGAACGGCGAGGGTGGCGGCATCGGTCTGTGCCAGCAGGCCTTGTTCGCCAAGTTTGTTCAGTGGGGGCGACTCTTCGGTATAGATCACGTCGGCGGGGGAGCGATCACCTTCTTCGACGACCTGGCTGGCGAGCTGGTTGCTGCTGCCTTTACGCACATTGACGTGAATGCCGGTCTTGGCTTCGAAGGCTTTGGCGATTGCGTCGCCGACTTCCTTGTGTTGACCGTTATAGAGTGTCAGGGAAACGGCATCGGTGGCCTGGGTGAGGGGGGTAGCGAGTGACAGGCCTAGCAGGGTGAAGGTCAGGCCGCGGCGCAGGGTATTTCGAAACATCATTCGCAGGGTTCCTCACTGTCGCATTGCAAAATCTTGCAACAATGATAAACGATATTGTTTCTCAAGTGCGCCTTGCGGGGCCGAGAAGGGTTTGCTAGAGCCTTCGGGATTGAATTTTCAAATCCCGGAAACGCAAAAACCCGCTTTCGCGGGTTTCTGTGAAATTCAAGATCGGAATCTTGAATTTGAATTGGTGCCCAGAAGAAGACTCGAACTTCCACGACCTTGCGGTCACCAGCACCTGAAGCTGGCGTGTCTACCAATTTCACCATCTGGGCATTATCGCAAGCGTTGCCGCTGTTGATGTGGCGCACTATACGGAGAGCTCTTAGATCTGTAAACCCCTGATTTAGTATTAATAAATCAGAAGCTTGGAATGCAAAAAACCCGCTTTCGCGGGTTTTTGTGTGAGCCTTGAAATTGATCTAATCTCAAGCTCGAAATTGGTGCCCAGAAGAAGACTCGAACTTCCACGACCTTGCGGTCACCAGCACCTGAAGCTGGCGTGTCTACCAATTTCACCATCTGGGCAGTATCGACAATGCGTCTGCGTCGTCGATGGCGCGCACTATACGGAGCGTCTTTTTAACTGTAAACCCCTGACATCAAAAAAACCTGGAAAATTTTACCAGTGGCATTTAAATCAGCTTTGCAGTGTCAATAAAGGGCTTTAGATGGGCTGTCATAGCCTGAAATTTCCCGTTTCATTACGCCTATGCCAAACTAACCCGCATATAGACAAGGTGAAAACTCTCTAATGGCCGATTGGCAGTCCCTCGATCCCGAGGCCGCTCGTGAAGCGGAAAAATATGAAAACCCTATTCCTAGCCGCGAACTGATCCTTCAGCACCTTGCTGATCGTGGTTCGCCTGCTAACCGTGAGCAGCTGGTCGAAGAGTTTGGTCTGACCACAGAAGACCAGATCGAAGCGCTGCGTCGCCGTCTGCGCGCCATGGAGCGCGACGCTCAACTCATCTATACCCGTCGCGGCACCTATGCGCCGGTGGACAAGCTCGACCTGATCCTGGGCCGCATCAGCGGTCACCGTGACGGTTTCGGCTTCCTGGTCCCGGACGACGGCAGTGACGACCTGTTCATGAGTCCGGCGCAAATGCGTCTGGTGTTCGATGGCGACCGTGCGCTGGCCCGTGTTTCCGGCCTCGACCGTCGCGGTCGCCGCGAAGGCATGATCGTCGAAGTGGTGTCCCGTGCCCACGAGACCATCGTCGGTCGTTACTTCGAAGAGGGCGGTATCGGCTTCGTCGTTGCGGACAATCCGAAGATCCAGCAAGAAGTGCTGGTCACGCCGGGCCGTAACGCCAACGCCCAGATCGGTCAGTTCGTCGAAGTGAAGATCACTCACTGGCCGACGCCACGCTTCCAGCCGCAAGGCGACGTGGTCGAAGTCGTGGGCAACTACATGGCGCCGGGCATGGAAATCGATGTCGCCCTGCGCACCTACGATATTCCTCACGTCTGGCCTGAGGCGGTGCTCAAAGAAGCTGCCAAGCTCAAGCCTGAAGTCGAAGAGAAAGACAAAGAGAAGCGCATCGACCTGCGCCATCTGCCGTTCGTGACCATCGACGGCGAAGATGCGCGCGACTTCGATGATGCGGTCTACTGCGAAGCCAAGCCGGGCAAACTGCGCCTGTTCTCTGGCGGCTGGAAGTTGTACGTGGCCATTGCCGACGTCTCCAGCTACGTGAAGATCGGTTCGGCGCTGGACAATGAATCCCAGGTTCGCGGCAACTCGGTGTACTTCCCCGAGCGTGTGGTGCCGATGCTGCCTGAGCAACTGTCCAACGGCCTGTGCTCGCTGAATCCTCACGTCGATCGCCTGGCCATGGTTTGCGAGATGACCATCTCCAAATCCGGCGAGATGACCGACTACTGCTTCTACGAAGCGGTGATCCACTCCCACGCTCGCCTGACCTACAACAAGGTCAGTGCCATGCTGGAAACGCCGAAACTCACCGAGGCGCGTCAGCTTCGTGGTGAGTACAACGACGTTCTGCCGCACCTCAAGCAGCTTTACGCACTGTACAAGGTTCTGCTGGCGGCCCGTCACGTGCGTGGCGCGATCGATTTCGAAACGCAGGAAACCCGGATCATCTTCGGGACCGAGCGCAAGATTGCCGAGATCCGTCCGACCGTTCGTAACGATGCGCACAAGCTGATCGAGGAGTGCATGCTGGCGGCCAACGTGGCCACCGCCGAGTTCCTGAAAAAGCACGAAATCCCTGCGCTGTATCGCGTCCACGATGGTCCGCCACCGGAGCGTCTGGAAAAGCTGCGCGCTTTCCTTGGTGAGCTCGGCCTGTCCCTGCACAAAGGCAAGGACGGCCCGTCGCCAAAGGATTATCAGGCACTGTTGGCAAGCATCAAGGATCGTCCGGATTTTCACCTGATCCAGACCGTCATGCTGCGTTCGTTGAGTCAGGCCGTGTATAGCGCCGATAACCAGGGCCACTTCGGCCTGAATTACGAAGCCTATACCCACTTCACCTCGCCGATCCGCCGCTACCCGGACTTGCTCACGCACCGGGCGATCCGCAGCGTCATCCATTCGAAAATGGACACGCCGCACGTTCGCCGTGCTGGCGCGATGACCATTCCGAAAGCGCGCATCTATCCGTACGACGAAGCGATCCTGGAACAGCTCGGCGAGCAGTGCTCGATGAGCGAGCGCCGTGCCGACGAAGCAACCCGCGACGTCGTGAACTGGCTCAAGTGCGAGTTCATGAAAGACCGTGTGGGCGAGTCGTTCCCGGGCGTGATTACTGCCGTGACCGGTTTTGGCTTGTTCGTCGAGCTGACCGATATCTACGTCGAAGGCCTGGTGCACGTCACCGCGCTGCCGGGCGATTACTACCACTTCGACCCTGTACATCACCGCCTCGCGGGTGAGCGTACCGGTCGCAGCTTCCGCCTTGGCGATACCGTTGAAGTGCGCGTGATGCGCGTCGACCTCGACGAACGCAAGATCGACTTCGAGATGGCTGAAAAGACCATCAGCGCACCGATCGGTCGCAAGAAGCGCGGAACTGAAAAGACTGAACCTGCCCCCAAGGCGGCCGCTAAAACCGCGGCAGAACCGGCACCGGCAAAAACCGGTCGCCGTCCGGCCAAGGAAAAAGCTGTCGAAGCCTATCGCCCAAGCGATGCCGCGGCGAAAAATGCCGAGCTGCGCAAAAGTCGCGAAATGAAGCAGGCGTTGCTGTCTGAAGCGAAAAGCGGCGGTAAAGCGGCGTCTGGGGGAAAGACCGGACGGTCGGCGCCTGACAAGGCCCCCGGCGGCAAGCCAGCCAAACCGAGCAAACACCGTAAAGGCCCGCCAAAAGCGGGTTCGGCTCCTGCTGCCAAAAGTGGCGGGGCGCGTAAACCTAAGGCCAAGCCATGAGTCAGTTGGAAAAGATCTACGGCGTGCACGCTGTAGAAGCGTTGTTGCGTCACCACCCGAAACGCGTCAAGCAGATCTGGCTGGCTGAAGGTCGCAGCGATCCCCGGGTCCAGACGTTGATCGAGCTGGCGAACGAAAATCGCGTAGCCGTCGGTAACGCCGAGCGTCGCGAGCTGGATGCCTGGGTCGAAGGCGTGCACCAGGGCGTGGTCGCGGAGGTGAGTCCGAGCCAGGTCTGGGGCGAGGCAATGCTCGACGAGCTGCTCGATCGCACCGAAGGCGCGCCGCTGCTGCTGGTGCTCGACGGCGTGACCGATCCGCACAACCTCGGTGCCTGCCTGCGTTCTGCCGATGCGGCAGGTGCGTTGGCGGTGATCGTTCCGAAAGACAAGTCAGCCACCCTGACCCCGACGGTACGGAAAGTCGCTTGTGGCGCGGCGGAAGTGATTCCGTTGGTCGCCGTGACGAATCTGGCGCGCACCCTGGAAAAACTCAAGCAGCGTGGCTTGTGGGTCGTCGGTACGGCGGGCGAGGCTGAGCAGAGCCTGTATCAGCACGACATGACCGGCCCGACCATCCTGATCATGGGCGCGGAAGGCAGCGGGATGCGCCGTCTGACGCGCGATCTTTGCGACTACCTGGTGCACCTGCCGATGGCTGGCAGCGTCAGCAGTCTCAACGTTTCCGTGGCGACTGGCGTTTGTCTGTTTGAAGCCCAGCGCCAGCGCAGCGTCAAAGCCGCCACCAAGAAGTCCTGACGCCCCCCCCACTGTAGGAGCTGTCGAGTGAAACGAGGCTGCGATCTTTTGATTTTGCTTTTTAGAAGATCAAAAGATCGCAGCCTTCGGCAGCTCCTACAGGTGTTCGGCTTTGTGTTGCGGTGATTGTTCAAATAATCACCAATTGCCTTGCGCCTCTCCTGTCCCTTCTCTACAATTGCGCCCCTTGCTGTGACGGCAGGCACGCATGTGTCTATCGCAAGCAAGTCCATAAGTGTCATTCACTCCTTGTCTGACCGCTTTTGAGCGGCAGGCTACAACCCGTAAGGAGCATTCATGCGTCATTACGAAATCATCTTTTTGGTCCACCCGGATCAAAGCGAGCAAGTCGGCGGCATGGTAGAGCGTTACACCAAGCTGATCGAAGAAGACGGCGGCAAAATCCACCGTCTGGAAGATTGGGGCCGTCGTCAACTGGCCTACGCAATCAACAATGTTCACAAGGCTCACTACGTGATGCTGAACGTTGAGTGCACTGGCAAGGCCCTGGCCGAGCTGGAAGACAACTTCCGCTACAACGATGCAGTGATCCGTAACCTGGTCATCCGTCGCGAAGAAGCCGTTACCGGCCAATCCGAGATGCTCAAGGCTGAAGAAAACCGCAGTGAGCGCCGTGAGCGTCGCGACCGTCCTGAGCACGAAGGCGCCGAAAGCGCTGATAGTGATGACAGCGACAACAGCGATAACGCTGACGAGTAATCCACGGACCTTTTGAGGAGCCTATTACATGGCACGTTTCTTCCGTCGTCGTAAATTCTGCCGCTTCACCGCTGAAGACGTGAAAGAGATCGATTACAAAGATCTCAACACTCTGAAAGCTTATGTATCCGAGACCGGCAAAATCGTTCCAAGCCGTATCACCGGTACCAAAGCACGTTATCAGCGTCAGCTGGCCACCGCTATCAAGCGCGCCCGCTTCCTGGCCCTGCTGGCCTACACCGACAGCCACGGCCGCTGAGACCGGGCAGTCGACACGTAGCAAAGGATTGAAAGCATGCGTGCCTTAGCTGAGTTCATCATGCGCGGCCGTATGCAGGCCACTCTGGTAGTGGCTGGATGCGCTGCATTGCCGTTGTTGTATTGGTTGGGTGCTGCCGCTGGATGCTTTGTGCTCCTGCGGCGCGGATTGAAGGACGCCATTGGTGTTCTTGCTCTGGGACTGCTGCCGGCATTGATCTGGTGGCTTTACGCCGATGACCCACGCTCACTTCTGGTGTTGCTGGGGTCTTGGAGCCTTGCGTTGGTGTTGCGCGCAAGTGAGTCCTGGAGCCGCGTGCTGCTGGTCAGCATAGCGATGGGAGTGGTGTTTGCAGTGGTGCTGGGGACAGTTTTTGCTCCCCAAATCGAGATGCTGGCGCAGGCTTTGATAAAAGTCATGCCGTCGCTACTCGGTGATGTCTACCAGAAGTTGTCGGTAGACGAGCAAGCGCATTTTGCGTCCCTGATTGCACCGGTCCTGACCGGCCTGATTGCGGCCTTGTTGCAAATCGTCAGTTTGCTGAGCCTGATTGTCGGGCGCTACTGGCAGGCGTTGTTGTACAACCCGGGTGGTTTTGGTCGCGAGTTTCGCGCCATCCGATTCCCGCTTTTGCCGGCGATGTTGCTGCTGGCGTGCATGCTTCTGGGGCCGAATATCGGTCCACAGATGGCCATGTTGACGCCGTTGTGCAGTGTACCGCTGGTGTTCGCCGGGCTAGCCCTGATTCACGGGCTGGTGGCGCAAAAGCGACTGGCCAGATTCTGGCTGGTGGGGTTGTACGTGACGCTGTTGCTGTTCATGCAGCTGATCTATCCGTTGCTGGTGGTCTTGGCCATCGTCGACAGCCTGATTGATTTTCGCGGTCGTTCGACGCCGAAAGACGTCGATAGCGCGAACGGTGAAGGTTAAAAGTTAAGAGGATTTTCACATGCAACTGATCCTTCTGGAAAAAGTCACCAACCTGGGCAACCTGGGTGACAAAGTGAACGTTAAGGCTGGTTACGGTCGTAACTACCTGCTGCCTTACGGCAAAGCGACCGCTGCGACCGCTGCCAACCTGGCTGCGTTCGAAGAGCGTCGCGCTGAGCTGGAAAAAGCCGCAGCAGACCGTAAAACTTCGGCTGAAAGCCGTGCCGCCCAACTGGCTGAGCTGGAAGTGACTATCACTGCCACCGCTGGTGACGAAGGCAAGCTGTTCGGTTCGATCGGCACCCACGACATCGCTGATGCACTGACCGCCTCTGGCGTTGAAGTTGCAAAAAGCGAAGTTCGTCTGCCGAACGGCACCATCCGCAACGTAGGCGAATTCGACGTAGCCGTGCACCTGCACGCCGAAGTTGAAGCCACCGTACGCGTTGTCGTGGTAGCAGCTTAAGCAGCACTTGTCGGCTGGCACCCTCGGGTGCTTGCCGGTAACATCGGGCACGATCCTGTTTACAGGTCGTGCCCTTTGTCTTTCTGCAGTTCCTGATTTTCACAAAACTATTCAAGTGGCCATGAACGATATCTCCGCTCCCGAGCAATACGATCTGCACACCGCTGCCCTGAAGGTGCCGCCTCATTCCATCGAGGCCGAACAGGCCGTGCTCGGTGGTCTGATGCTGGACAACAACGCCTGGGAACGCGTGCTCGATCAGGTCTCGGACGGCGATTTCTATCGGCATGACCACCGTTTAATCTTCCGCGCGATCGCCAAGCTGGCCGATCAGAACTCGCCGATCGACGTCGTGACCCTTGCCGAGCAATTGGACAAGGAAGGTCAGACCTCGCAGGTCGGCGGCCTTGGTTACCTGGGTGAGCTGGCGAAAAACACGCCGTCCGTCGCCAACATCAAGGCCTATGCGCAGATCGTCCGTGCACGGGCAACGTTGCGGCAGTTGATCGGCATTGCCAGCGAAATCGCCGACAGCGCGTTCAACCCGGAAGGCCGAACGGCTGAAGAGATTCTCGACGAAGCCGAACGCCAGATTTTCCAGATCGCTGAGGCCCGGCCAAAAACCGGCGGCCCGGTGAGAGTGAACGAACTGTTGACCAAAGCCGTCGACCGTATCGATGAGATGTTCAATAGCGATAATGCGATTACGGGCCTCTCGACCGGTTATACCGACCTTGACGGCATGACCAGCGGCTTGCAACAGTCTGACCTGATCATCGTCGCCGGTCGTCCGTCGATGGGTAAAACCACCTTTGCGATGAACCTGGTGGAAAACGCCGTGCTGCGCAGCGATAAGTGCGTGCTGGTCTACTCGCTGGAGATGCCAGGCGAATCGCTGATCATGCGTATGTTGTCGTCCCTCGGTCGAATCGATCAGACCAAGGTCCGGTCCGGTCGCCTGGACGAGGACGATTGGCCGCGCCTGACGTCGGCTATCAGCATACTTAACGAACGGAAGCTGTTCATCGACGATACGGCCGGTATCAGCCCGTCGGAGATGCGTGCGCGGACCCGGCGCCTGGTGCGTGAGCACGGCGATGTGGGCCTGATCATGATCGACTACCTGCAATTGATGCAGATCCCGGGTTCGAGCGGCGATAACCGAACCAACGAGATTTCTGAAATCTCCCGCTCGTTGAAAGCTTTGGCCAAGGAATTCAACTGCCCGGTGGTGGCGCTGTCCCAGCTCAACCGTTCCCTGGAGCAACGACCGAACAAACGCCCGATCAACTCCGACCTGCGGGAATCCGGAGCGATCGAGCAGGATGCTGACGTAATCATGTTCGTGTACCGGGACGAGGTTTACCACCCGGAAACCGAGCACAAAGGCATCGCCGAGATCATCATCGGCAAGCAGCGGAACGGCCCGATCGGTACGTCACGACTGGCGTTCATCGGTAAGTACACCCGCTTCGAAAACCTGGCGCCGGGCAGCTATAACTTCGACGACGAGTAAGTTGCCGAGAGTCGCAATTTCCGACTATAGCCGTCGGAATTGGTTATTTTTTGTGCTATATTCCGCGCCCGCGATTTTTCATCTCAACACCGGTCATCGTCATGCAAACAGCCAAGCCGTTATTTGACTATCCCAAGTACTGGGCCGAATGTTTCGGTCCAGCGCCATTCCTGCCGATGAGCAGGGAGGAGATGGATCAGCTTGGCTGGGATTCCTGCGACATCATCATCGTCACCGGTGATGCGTACGTTGACCATCCGTCGTTTGGCATGGCAATTATTGGCCGGCTGCTGGAGTCGCAAGGCTTCCGCGTCGGGATCATTGCCCAGCCAAACTGGCAGTCCAAAGACGACTTCATGAAGCTCGGTGAGCCGAACCTGTTCTTCGGCGTCGCGGCCGGTAACATGGACTCGATGATCAACCGCTACACCGCCGACAAAAAAATCCGTTCCGATGACGCCTACACCCCCGGTGGCCTGGCGGGCAAACGTCCGGACCGCGCGAGCCTGGTTTACAGCCAGCGTTGCAAGGAAGCCTACAAGAACGTGCCGATCGTTCTTGGCGGCATCGAAGCTTCCCTGCGCCGCATCGCCCACTACGATTACTGGCAGGACCGGGTGCGCAACTCGATCCTGATCGACGCCTGCGCCGACATCCTGCTCTACGGCAACGCCGAGCGCGCAATTGTCGAAGTCGCCCAGCGTCTGTCCTACGGTCACAAGATCGAAGACATCACCGACGTGCGCGGTACTGCGTTCATCCGTCGCGATACGCCGAAAGACTGGTACGAAGTCGATTCCACGCGCATCGACCGTCCGGGCAAGATCGACAAGATCATCAACCCGTACGTCAACACCCAGGACACCCAAGCCTGCGCCATCGAGCAGGAAAAGGGGCCGGTTGAAGACCCGAGCGAAGCCAAAGTCGTGCAGATACTGGCAAGCCCACGGATGACCCGCGACAAGACCGTGATTCGTCTGCCATCGGTTGAAAAGGTCCGTGGCGACGCCGTTCTTTACGCTCACGCCAACCGCGTGCTTCACCTGGAAACCAACCCGGGCAACGCCCGTGCGCTGGTGCAGAAGCATGGCGAAGTCGATGTCTGGTTCAACCCGCCTCCGATTCCGATGACCACCGAAGAAATGGACTACGTGTTCGGCATGCCCTATGCGCGCATTCCGCACCCGGCGTACGGCAAGGAAAAGATTCCTGCCTACGACATGATCCGTTTCTCTGTGAACATCATGCGTGGCTGCTTCGGCGGTTGCACCTTCTGCTCGATCACCGAGCACGAAGGCCGGATCATCCAGAACCGTTCCGAAGAATCGATCCTTCGCGAAATCGAAGAGATCCGCGACAAGGTGCCAGGCTTCACCGGCATCATTTCCGACCTCGGCGGCCCGACCGCGAACATGTACCGCATCGCCTGCAAGACCCCGGAAATCGAATCCGCGTGCCGCAAGCCTTCGTGCGTATTCCCCGGTATTTGCCCGAACCTGAACACCGATCACTCGTCGCTGATCCAGTTGTATCGCAGCGCTCGTGCCTTGCCGGGTGTGAAGAAGATTTTGATCGCGTCTGGCCTGCGCTATGACCTCGCGGTCGAGTCGCCGGAATACGTCAAAGAGCTGGTGACCCACCACGTCGGTGGTTACCTGAAGATCGCCCCGGAACATACCGAGGAAGGTCCGCTCAACCAGATGATGAAGCCGGGCATTGGCAGCTATGACAAGTTCAAGCGCATGTTCGAGAAGTACTCCAAGGAAGCCGGGAAAGAGCAGTACCTGATTCCGTACTTCATCGCCGCTCACCCGGGCACCACCGACGAAGACATGATGAACCTGGCCTTGTGGCTCAAGGGCAACGGCTTCCGTGCCGACCAGGTGCAAGCGTTCTACCCGTCGCCGATGGCCACCGCCACCGCGATGTACCACTCGGGCAAGAACCCGCTGCGTAAGGTCACTTACAAGAGCGACGCCGTGACCATCGTCAAGAGCGAAGAGCAGCGTCGTTTGCACAAGGCGTTCTTGCGTTATCACGACCCGAAAGGCTGGCCGATGCTGCGTGAAGCGCTGACCCGCATGGGCCGCGCCGACCTGATCGGGCCGGGCAAGAATCAGTTGATCCCGCTGCACCAGCCGGCGACCGACAGCTACCAGAGCGCCCGTCGCAAGAACTCGACACCCGCCGGCAGCCATAAAGTAGCAGGGGAAAAGACCACCAAGATCCTGACCCAGCACACGGGCTTGCCACCGCGCGCCAGCGATGGCGGCAACCCGTGGGACAAGCGTGAACAGGCCAAGGCTGCGGCGTTTGCCCGCAACCAGCAGGCGGCCAAGGATCGTAAAGATGCGGCCAAAGGCAAAGGGCCGAAGCCTGCGCGTAAGCCGGTTGTACCGCGCTAAGCGCTAACCGCTGATAACAGAACGCCAACCTTCGGGTTGGCGTTTTGCGTTTCTGCGCCACGGAAAACCGGGTCGCCGGGGCGGAAGCTGTGTTGGGGCAATCGGCCTCTTCGCGGGCAAGCCCGCTCCCACAATGTTTTCTGTGAATGCAGAATTTGTGAACGACAGAGATCACTGTGGGAGCGGGCTTGCCCGCGAAGAGGCCTTAATTGGCGGCGACTATGCAACTGAACGCAACATTTCCGTGCAACTCCTCCCAACCAATTTCCCGCATCGCCCGATTTTGGTGCTGTACTGCCTCATGCAACCGGAGAAAGCGCCAGCGGTGCTGGATGGCATAAGTCTTGCGCGCTTTCCAATACGCTTAAGGCTCGCAGGAGGCACGCCGTGTCGATCCATGTCGCATTGCACCACGTCACGCATTACCGCTACGACCGCGCCGTCGAGCTCGGTCCGCAGATCGTTCGTCTGCGCCCGGCGGCCCACAGTCGCACGCGGATACTTTCCTATGCGCTGAAAGTCTCTCCCGAGCAGCACTTCATCAACTGGCAGCAGGACCCCCAGGGCAATTACCTGGCGCGGTTGGTGTTCCCGGAGAAAACCGATGAACTGCGGATCGAAGTCGATCTGCTGGCGGAGATGGCGGTCTTCAATCCGTTCGACTTCTTCCTTGAGCCCTACGCCGAAAAGATCCCTTTCGCCTACGCCGCGGATGAGCGCAAAGAGCTGGCGCCGTACCTGGAAACCTTGCCCCTGACGCCGAAGTTCAAGGCTTACCTGGACGGTATCGACCGCACGCCGCTGCCCAGCGTCGATTTCCTCGTCGCGCTCAATCAACGCTTGAGCGAAGACATCGGCTACCTGATTCGCATGGAACCGGGCGTGCAAACCCCAGAACACACCTTGGAACATGCCTCCGGTTCTTGCCGCGACTCCGCGTGGTTGCTGGTGCAACTGCTGCGTAACCTCGGTCTGGCGGCGCGTTTCGTCTCCGGTTACCTGATCCAGCTCACCGCTGACGTTAAAAGCCTCGACGGCCCGTCGGGCACTGACGTGGACTTCACCGACCTGCACGCCTGGTGCGAGGTCTACTTGCCCGGTGCTGGCTGGATCGGCCTGGACGCGACGTCAGGGCTGTTTGCCGGTGAAGGACACATTCCGTTGGCCTGTAGCCCCGATCCGGGCTCTGCGGCACCGATCAGTGGCTTGGTTGAACCGTGCGAGTGCGAATTCACCCACGAAATGTCGGTGGAGCGGATTTGGGAAGCGCCTCGGGTAACAAAGCCCTACACCGAAGACCAGTGGCTGGCAATTCAGGCTTTGGGCCGGCAGATCGATGCCGACTTGCTGGAGGGTGACGTACGCCTGACCATGGGCGGCGAACCGACTTTCGTGTCCATCGATGATCCGGACGGCGCCGAATGGAACACCGCTGCGCTCGGGCCGGACAAGCGGCGTCTGTCCGCCGAATTGTTCCAGCGCATGCGCAAACACTACGCGCCCAAAGGTCTGGTGCATTTCGGTCAGGGCAAGTGGTACCCCGGCGAGCAATTGCCGCGCTGGTCGCTGAACTGTTATTGGCGCCGCGACAATGTGCCGATCTGGCACAACAGCGCGCTGATTGCCGATGAGCAGCAAGACTATGGTGCCAATGGCGAGTTGGCCGGGCGTTTTCTGGCGAGTGTCGCCGAGCGCCTGAAAATTCCCACACGGTTTGTATTTCCGGCCTACGAAGACAATTTCTATTACCTCTGGCGCGAAGGCGCTTTGCCACAGAACGTCAGCGCCGAAGACTCACGTCTCGAAGAACCGTTGGAGCGTGCACGTCTGCGCAAAGTCTTCAGCCAGGGCCTGGACAAGGTCATCGGTCAGGTCCTGCCGCTGGCGCGCACCGCCAAGGGTGATCAGTGGCAAAGCGGCCGTTGGTATCTGCGCGACGAACACTGCCGACTGGTGCCAGGTGACTCGCCGCTGGGCTATCGCTTGCCGCTCGGCTCGCAGCCTTGGGTGAAAGCGGCGGATTACCCGTTCATTCATCCTGTGGACCCGAATCAGGATTTCCCAGCACTGCCCGACACGGCGCAATTTCAGAGCCAAGGCGAGCCTGCGGTTGCTGATGAACGCACGCCAAAGATCGACGAATCTGCCGACTGGCTGACCCGCACGGCGTTCTGCGCGCAAGCACGAGAAGGGCGGTTGTACCTGTTCATGCCGCCGCTGGAGCGGGTCGAGGATTATCTGGAATTGGTCAGCGCCATCGAAGCCACCGCCGAGGAGTTGCATTGCCCGGTGTTGCTGGAAGGCTATGAGCCACCGAGCGATCCGCGCCTGAGCAACTTCCGCATCACGCCCGACCCGGGCGTGATCGAGGTCAACGTGCAGCCGTCTGCCACGTGGGATGAGCTGGTCGAGCGCACCGAATTTCTTTACGAAGAAGCGCGCCAGACCCGACTGACCACCGAGAAATTCATGATCGATGGCCGGCACACCGGCACCGGCGGCGGCAACCATTTCGTACTGGGAGGCGCGACACCGGCTGACTCACCGTTCCTGCGTCGTCCGGATTTGCTGCGCAGCCTGATCAGCTACTGGCATAACCATCCGTCCTTGTCCTACCTGTTTTCGGGATTATTCATCGGCCCGACGTCTCAGGCACCACGGGTCGACGAAGCACGCAACGATGCGTTGTATGAACTGGAAATCGCCTTCGCCCAGATGCCTGAGCCGGGTGAGGAGTGTGCGCCGTGGTTGGTGGATCGGCTGCTGCGCAACCTGCTGATCGACGTGACCGGCAACACCCATCGTGCCGAATTTTGCATCGACAAACTGTATTCACCGGACGGTGCTACCGGTCGCCTTGGATTGCTCGAATTGCGCGCGTTTGAAATGCCGCCCCATGCGCGCATGAGCCTGGCTCAGCAATTGTTGCTGCGGGCGCTGGTGGCTCGGTTCTGGCGCGAGCCTTATGCGCCACCGAAACTGGCACGCTGGGGCACTGAGCTGCACGATCGCTTCCTGTTGCCACACTTCATCGAACAGGATTTCGCCGACGTCATCGTCGACCTTAATGCCGCCGGTTATCCGGTGCGGGCCGAGTGGTTTGCGGCGCATCTGGAGTTTCGTTTCCCCAAGGTCGGCGATTACGCGGTCAGCGGCATAGAACTGCAATTGCGCCAGGCGCTGGAGCCCTGGCATGTGCTGGGAGAGGAGGGTGCAGTTGGCGGCACGGTGCGTTACGTGGATTCGTCGCTTGAACGCTTGCAGGTCAAACTCACTGGCCTGCCACCACAGCGTTACGTGCTGACCTGCAACGGCATTGCGGTGCCATTGCAACCCACCGGACGGGTTGGTGAGTTTGTGGCTGGCGTACGATTTCGTGCCTGGCAACCGACCAACTGCCTGCAACCGACCATCCCGGTCCATGCGCCGCTGGTGTTCGACCTGCTCGACACCTGGATGCAGCGCTCGCTGGGTGGTTGCCAGTACCACGTCGCCCATCCGGGCGGGCGCAACTACGACAGCTTGCCGGTGAACGCCAATGAGGCGGAGAGCCGCCGAATGGCGCGTTTCTTCCGCATCGGACATACGCCGGGGAAACTTCCTATACCCAATATGGAAATTAACGACGAGTTGCCGATGACTCTCGATTTACGACGTTTCTAAACCGTACACGACGCTCGGATTTTTCGTATATCCGGGCGTCATGAGCCTGCGTTAGTCTGACCGTTCTTTGCTGTCTGCCGAGCTTTCCATGCCTGATCTGCTTGACCGCTACCCGCTGACGGCGGGCACTTATCACGAACTGCTCGACGACAGCGGCGCCGTGCGCCCGCATTGGCGTCGGTTGTTCGACCAATTGCAGCGCAGCACGCCAACCCAATTGGCGCAGCGTCAGGCCCTGCTGACCCGGCAGATCCAGGAAAACGGTGTGACCTATAACGTCTACGCCGATCCCAAGGGTGCGGATCGACCGTGGGAACTCGATCTGCTACCGCACGTGATTGCGGCTGATGAATGGCAGCAGTTATCGGCCGGGATCGCTCAGCGGGCACGCTTGCTCAATGCTGTGCTGGCAGATTTATACGGGCCGCAACGGTTGATCGCCGAGGGGCTGCTGCCGGCTGAACTGGTTTTCGGTCACAACAACTTCCTCTGGCCCTGTCAGGGCATCACGCCGCCCGACGGGGCTTTTCTGCATCTGTATGCCGTGGATCTGGCGCGTACGCCTGACGGTCGCTGGTGGGTCACGGCGGACCGGACGCAAGCGCCGTCCGGTGCCGGTTACGCCTTGGAAAACCGCACCATCGTGTCCCGGGCCTTTCCCGAGTTGTACCGCGATTTGAAAGTGCAGCACCTGGCCGGGTTCTTCCGCACGCTTCAGGAAACCCTGGCTCGTCAGGCACCGAGTGATGACGAAGCGCCGCTGATCGTGCTGCTGACACCGGGACGTTTCAACGAAAGCTATTTCGAACACCTCTATCTGGCGCGCCAGCTCGGATATCCACTGGTGGAGGGCGGCGACCTGACGGTGCGCAACGCTACGGTCTACCTGAAAACCCTGAGCGGATTGCGCCGGGTCCACGCAATCATGCGGCGGCTCGATGATGACTTCTGCGACCCGCTTGAGCTGCGCACCGACTCGGCCCTAGGCGTGCCGGGGTTGCTGGAGGCGGTACGCCAAGGGCGAGTGCTGGTGGCCAATGCCCTCGGCAGCGGCGTGCTTGAGTCGCCGGGATTGTTGGGCTTCCTGCCGAGGATCAATCAATTCCTGTTCGGCGAAGAATTGATCCTGCCCTCAATCGCAACCTGGTGGTGCGGCGAAGCGCCGGTGCTGGCCCAGGCCCTGGAAAAATTGCCGGAGTTGTTGATCAAACCGGCTTTCCCGTCACAGAGTTTTTCTCCGATATTTGGGCGTGATTTGAGTGAAAAACAGCGTGAGGCGCTGGCCGAGCGCATGCAGGCTCGGCCTTACGCCTATGTCGCGCAAGAATTGGCTCAGATCTCTCAAGCCCCGATCTGGCAGGCTGAAGAGGGTCATCTGCAACCCCGGGCCATCGGCATGCGCGTGTACGCAGTGGCCAGCCGTGATGGCTATCGGGTGCTGCCCGGCGGCCTCACTCGCGTTGCCGCCGAGGCTGACGCCGAAGTGGTGTCGATGCAGCGCGGTGGCGCGAGCAAAGACACCTGGGTGCTGGGCGATCGTCCGCCGAGCGGTGAGCAATGGAAAACCCAGCGTACGATCGGTGTGCACGACCTGGTGAGACGCGATCCGTATCTGCCGTCGCGGGTGGTGGAAAATCTGTTCTGGTTCGGGCGTTACTGCGAGCGCTGTGATGACAGTGCGCGGTTATTGCGGATCATGCTGGCGCGGTACGTCGATGGCGATGACCCGCAAGCCCTGGAGGCGGCGGTGGATTTGGGCGAACGGTTGATGTTGTTGCCCGATGAAGGCGAGTTGCCGGAACGCTTGCTGGCCGCGTTGCTCGGCGACGACTGGCCGTTCAGCCTGCGCTCCAACCTGCAACGTTTGCAGTGGGCGGCCTCACAAGTGCGCGGCAAGCTCTCGCGGGAAAACTGGCAGGCGCTGGTGGAGTTGCAGCGCGAAGCCATGGAACTGGAAACTGAAGAGCCGGATTTTGGTGAATTGCTGGATTTCCTTAACCGTCTGGTGATGTCGCTGGCGGCGTTATCCGGTTTCGCCCTCGACGACATGACCCGGGACGAAGGCTGGCGCTTTCTGATGATCGGCCGCCGGATCGAACGTCTGCAATTTCTCAGCGCCAGCCTGGCGGCATTTCTGCGCGGTACCGGTGCTTTCGATCAGGCCGGACTGGAATGGCTGCTGGAGTTGGGCAACAGCAGCATCACGTACCGTTCGCGGTATCTGGCCGTGGCGCAACTGATTCCGGTGCTCGACCTGTTGCTGCTCGACGAGCAGAACCCCCACGCAGTGCTGTTCCAGTTGAAACTGGTGACTCGTACCTTGAAACGCTTGAATGACGACTTCGGCGTGCCTCGCGAAGCGGGGTTGCCACAGTTGGTGGAACGCTTGGCACAGTTCGATCTGGGATGCCTGGAGAACCCGCTGTTCGGCGCCGCCAGCGTTCGGGCGGCCATTGAGGGGCTGGCCGACCTGTTGCAAGAAATCGCCGACGCCAGCGGGCAAGTGTCGGATCGTCTGGCCTTGCGCCATTTCGCCCATGTCGATGACGTCAGCCAGCGCACGGTGTCCGTCTGATGAGCGCCCATTACCAGATTCTCCACGACACCCATTATCACTACGACAGCCCGGTTTCTCTGGCTCAGCAGCTCGCGCACCTGTGGCCGCGAGCGTGTGCCTGGCAGCGTTGCACCGGGCAGCAACTGCAGATCAGCCCCGACCCGACTTCGCGCCGCGATGAACTGGATGTGTTCGGCAATCCGCTGACCCGATTGGCGTTCGAGCGGCCGCACGATGAATTACGGGTCAATGCCCGGGTCACCGTTGAAGTGCTGGCCCGGCCGACGCTGGATTTCAATCAGTCCCCCGCGTGGGAAGAAACCCGCAACGCGCTGACCTACAGCAGTCAGCCACTTTCCCCGCAATTGCTGGAAGCGTGTCGTTACCGGTTCGAATCGCCCTACGTGCATTTAAAGCACAACTTCGTCGAGTTCTCGCAAAGCTGCTTTCCACCGGGGCGGCCCCTGATGCTGGGTGTACAGGCGCTGATGGAGAAAATATTCAGCGAATTCACGTTTGATGCCGAAGCGACTCAGGTGGCGACGCCGCTGGTGGAAGTGCTGGAACGCCGGCGCGGCGTTTGTCAGGACTTCGCTCACCTGATGCTTGCTTGCGTACGCTCCCGTGGGTTGGCGGCCCGTTACATCAGCGGCTATCTGTTGACGCAGCCACCGCCGGGCCAGCCACGACTGATCGGTGCCGATGCGTCACATGCCTGGGTTTCGGTGTTTTGCCCGGTGCTGGGCTGGGTGGATTTCGACCCGACCAACAACGTGCGACCAGCGCTGGAACACATCACTTTGGCCTGGGGCCGGGATTTCTCCGATGTCTCGCCGTTGCGTGGGGTCATTCTGGGCGGCGGCAACCATGACCCGGAAGTCCGTGTCACCGTAATGCCACTGGACTAACGCAGATCCCCTGTGGGAGCGGGCTTGCTCGCGAAAGCGGTGTGTCAGTCGATATTAATGTTGAATGACACACCGCTTTCGCGAGCAAGCCCGCTCCCACAGTGGAGATGTGTAAGTAGTTTCTAGATGGGGTATTTCAGATTGGCCTGTGAGGGTCAGCAGCGTAACTGCTGACCCTGGACACAGATCCGGGGGGCCTGATCAGATCATCGGGCCCTGAGGGTCTCAGGCGTCGGGCGCCTGATCTTTCGGTGCTTCAGTTTCGTCTGTAGCCACTTCGCCTTCGGCATCCGGGTTCAGTGCTGCTGCTTCTTCTTCAGCTGTAGCTTTCTTGCGCTGAAGCTTTTCCTCTTTCTTCTGCTCCTTGGCCAAGTCTCTCTGACGTTTGGCGAAGGAATAATTAGGTTTAGCCATGGGCGATCCTCTGGGGTCGAAGGTGAGGTTGAGCGGCGCATATTCTGCCCTGTATCGATGCCGAGCCGTTAGCTGGGTTTTTGTTCGGCCCATTTTGGCGGTACCGAAGGTTGCCAGGCGTCCAGTGCATCAAGCAGGGTTTGCGGCGATTCGCTCACTTGCAGCATGTCACGGTGCGGTTCGCGAACGAAGCCTTCGCCGACGATATGATCGAGAAAAGCCGTCAATTTGCTGTAGAAACCGTTCACTTCCAGCAGCCCCAGCGGTTTGCCGTGGTAACCGAGCTGGCCCCAGGTCCAGACTTCGAACAGTTCTTCCAACGTGCCCAGGCCGCCGGGCAGGGCGATAAAGGCGTCACTGAGCTCGGCCATCCGCGCCTTGCGCGCGTGCATGCCGTCGACCACTTCCAGGCGAGTCAGGCCGCTGTGCCCGATTTCTTTATCTTTGAGGCTTTGCGGAATGATCCCGATCACTTCACCACCGGCAGCCAGCGCAGCATCGGCGACGATTCCCATCAGCCCCACGGCACCGCCGCCATACACCAGGGTCAGCTTGCGCTCGGCCAATGCTCGCCCCAGGGCGACAGCCGCTTCACGATAAGCCGGGTTGGTGCCGGTGCTGGCACCGCAAAATACACAAACGGACGCTAAAGACATGCCTTACTCCATGGTCAGTATGGCCACAGAGTAAAGGCAGGCACCCGGCGTTCCAAGGTCTAAACTTCGCGTTTGGGTGTTTCATAAGTACCGCTGGCGCCACAAGCGTAGGCGGCGAGCAAACTGCACAACAGGCTATTAAGGGACATGACAGACGCTCCGGATGAGTGATGACGACCAGATGATAGGGCCGCCCCAGACGTCTGGCTGGTAGATTGTTTCGATAGGTGTCATAGCCCGAAAGTTGTATACAATTTTTGATTCAGGTCATAGGAACTTGCGCAGATTTCAGGCAGTCTTCTGTCCATTCGCAGTTTTATTAACCCTGCCTTGGAGATTCACCATGTTTGCCAAACTTGTTGCGGTATCCCTGTTGACACTGGCCAGCAGCCAACTGATGGCTGCCGAGTGCAAAGTCACCGTTGACTCCACTGATCAGATGTCTTTCGGCACGAAGGCCATTGAAATCGACAAGAGCTGCAAGACGTTCACCGTTGAGTTGACCCACTCCGGCAACCTGCCGAAAAACGTCATGGGCCATAACTGGGTGCTGAGCAAAGAAGCTGATATGCAGCCAATCGCCACCGATGGCCTGGCGGCAGGCATCGAAAAGAGTTACTTGAAAGAAGGTGATGCGCGCGTCATCGCTCACACCAAAATCATCGGCGCCAAGGAAACCGACTCGGTGACCTTCGACGTGTCGAAGCTCGATGCTAACGAGAAATACGGCTTCTTCTGCTCGTTCCCTGGCCACATCTCGATGATGAAAGGCACGGTTACCCTGAAGTAATCGAATTGCGCACACAAAAAAGCGTCCGCTTGGGACGCTTTTTTTGTGCCTGACATTTGACCGAGTCATCGTTCTTCGCGAGCAGGCTCGCTCCCACAAGGACAGCGTTGTTCATGTGGGAGCGAGCCTGCTCGCGAAGGCGTCGGTACAGACGCCAACTTACTTACGGTGCGAACGGCATCACGCGCTTGTGATGAGTCTTTTTGTACGTGTCACAGATGATCTTGAACGCTTCCTCGCGCACCTGCTCGCCGTGCAGAAACGCGTCGATCTCGGCGTAGGTCACGCCGTGGGACGCTTCGTCCGGCTTGCCAGGCGACAGGTCTTCAAGGTCGGCTGTCGGGATTTTTTCCACCAGCGACTCCGGTGCGCCGAAGCTGCGGGCGATGTCCCGGACCTGGTTTTTCACCAGACCGCTCAGTGGCGCCAGGTCGCAAGCGCCATCACCGAATTTGGTGAAGAAGCCCATCACTGCTTCCGCCGCGTGGTCGGTGCCGATCACCAGGCCGTGGGCCGCGCCGGCGATGGTGTATTGGGCGACCATGCGCATCCGCGCCTTGGTGTTGCCAAGCACGAAATCCACCGAGACCGCATGCTTGCCTTCAAAGGCCGCTACTTCGCTCGCCAGGGCTTTGACCGCCGGGCCGATGTTCACGGTGTGGCGCTCATCCGGGGCGATGAAATCCACCGAGGCCTGGGCGTCGTGTTCGTCGAACTGGGTTTCGTACGGCAGGCGCACGGCGATGAACGTGTAGCTGTTGTCGCCTGTGCGCGTGCGCAGTTCGCGCATGGCACGCTGGGCCAGCAGGCCGGCGGTCAGGGAATCGACGCCGCCGCTGATGCCGAGTACCAGGGTCTTGAGCCCGGAATTGACCAGGCAATCCTGGATGAAGGTAATCCGCCGGGCGACTTCAGCCTCGAGGGCGGCCAGGTCGGCGAACGGCGGCTGGACCTTGAGCTGTTCAGCAATCTCACGCTGTTCGGCTTGCATGAATTCACTCCTTGCTAGAAATGCTGGATGTACTGGAAAGGGCGGCAGGTACTTTGAAAACGTGTCGCAAATAGGCGACGAAATTCGGGTCTTTGCAGTGAGTCTTGCCAGGCTCATCGGAAATCTTGGCTACGGGCTGGCCGTTGCAGGCGGCCATTTTAAGCACGATGCTCATCGGTTCGACACCCGGAATATCACACGTCAGGTTGGTGCCGATGCCAAAGCTGACATTGATCCGACCGCGCAATGCCCGAAAAATCTCCAGGGACTTGGGCAGCGTCAGGCTGTCGGAGAACACCAGCGTCTTGCTCATTGGGTCGATGCCCAGCTTGTGATAGTGAGCGATGGCCTTTTCCGCCCAGAGCACCGGATCACCGGAATCATGACGCAAGCCGTCAAAGAGCTTGGCGAAGTACAGGTCGAAATCGCTGAGAAAGGCATCCGTGGTAATGCAGTCGGTGAGGGCGATCCCCAATAGGCCGCGGTACTCGCGGACCCAGCAATCGAGGGCGGCAATCTGACTGTCGATCAGCCGGGGGCCGAGTTGCTGGTGGGCCATGATCCATTCGTGGGCCATGGTGCCCAACGGCTTCATGTCCAGCTCCCGTGAAAGGTGCACGTTGCTGGTGCCGACGAAGCGTCCGGGGAAATCGTGCTTGAGCACGCTCACCACTTCTTCCTGCACGCGGTACGAGAATCGACGGCGAGTTCCGAAATCGGCTACCTGCAATTCGGACAATTCGTCTGCGCTGGCGTTGGCAGTCAACCAGTCGAACTTGCGATAGAGCTGCTCGCGCGCCTGTTCCAGCACGACCTCACGATAGCGATAGCGGTTGCGCACCTCGCTGACGATGGACAACAGCGGCACTTCGAACAGGATCACGTGCAGCCATGGCCCACGCAGACGGATGAACAGCTCGCCGTTTTCGATACCGGTGTGGACGTAGCGCAGATTGAAGCGGAACAACCCGAGGAAACGCAGGAAGTCCGGCTTCATGAAGCTGATGCGCTCCATGAAACTCAACTGGTCGGCGCTCAGGCTCAACTCGGCGAGGCGTTCGATCTGGAAACGAATCTCCGCCAGGTACGGGCGCAAATCTTCGCTGTTACGGCAACGAAATTCCCATTCGACTTCCACGTTCGGGTAATTGTGCAGCACCGCCTGCATCATCGTCAGTTTGTAGAAGTCGGTGTCGAGCAGGTTCTGCACGATGCGATCGCCAAACACGCTCTCGCTCATAACGGGGATCTCCAGGCTGGCCGCGGCCCGTGGCGGCGACGTTGCAGCTGTTTCAATGAATGGGCTAGTGGCGCATATCAGAGGTGGGGATTGCCAGCGTTTTTTACATCCGCGGTGGATTAGTCCCACGTTGCATCTTTCGACCTTCCTATAGCTCAGCCCATGAGGCTCATCCGTTATCGAGTGTCGCCTCAAGAGCCGCTTGAATGACCAGCGCAAGGCTCTCCCAACTTTTTAAATAGCCATCCAGGTGTGAGTGGCGAGGAATAAGCCCTGTTTCAATTGCTTTTATCATTGCGGCTTTGAGCATTTCATTAGTCGCTGATCTGGCCATGTTTTACAGTCCTTTAAATGTTATTTGGTCCAGTGCGTCGACACCGTCCTGTAGCAGTAAATAGGCTGGAAGTATCAGGCGAAAAAAGTCGGCATCAACAGTATGTTTTACTGTTACGGACGTCAGTGCCTCTAAAAGACTCGTGGCGGCGCGTATTCTGAAACAGGCATCTTCAAACAGCAGGTTAGGTGCGGCATGCGAGTCTATATAGAAAGTTGGAGTGTTGGATGCGTTGGCTTTAAGAGGCTGATAGCGATTCACAGATGAACTCCTTGAGCGCGCTCAGGTTGTGAGGGCGCGAGTGCTTGTTTTTATTTGGATGATGTTGCTTGTGCATTGCTTTGCTGCTGAACCATCGCAGAAGAGAAATGGTTCAGAGTTTATTCGGGATTTAGACGGCCTGAGTTTTAGTTTGGGCCCGATCCGCACATACAGGATTCTTTGGTGTGATAGGAGTGGTTATCGCGGGCCATGCCCTCAAATCGAGATCCAGATCGCTGAACTTGCTTGAGTCAAAAATGGGAGTTTTAATGCCCGCGCGAAGTTGTTCATCGTAGTCGCCCAGAATTCGCATACACACTTTGAATAGCAGTGTCATCGCTATAAGGTTGACCAAGGCCAAAAACGTCATGGTGATGTCGGCAAACGCGAGAACAGTGGAGAGGTCTTCAACCGAACCCCAGAACACCAGCACTAATACTAATGCGCGGTACGCGATTAATGTTTTTCGGGGGGCAGCAATCATGAATCGCAGGCTGTTTTCTCCCAGATAGTAGTTGTAGAGCATTGCTGTGAACACAAACAGGGCAAGTACCACGCTGATAAACATTCGTCCCCAATCACCCACCACCTCGGCGAGCGAGTTTTGTGCCAGTGCAATACCGTCGCCCTCGAAACCGGGTGTGTAGAAACCTGAAAGCAGAATGAGTAACGCGGTACACGTGCAGATGATGAAGGTATCAATGAAGACACTGAATGCCTGCACCACACCTTGTGCTACCGGGTGGTCGATCTTTGCCACTGATGCAACATTGGGCGCGCTGCCCAGTCCAGCTTCATTGGAGAAAACCCCACGCCTCACGCCCATAATGATTGCGCTGCCGACTAGCCCACCAAAAGCCTGATCCATTCCGAACGCACTTTTGACAATGGTCATTAACATTGCCGGGACTTGGTCAAATTGCAGCACGATGACATAAGACGTCACGCCGATGTAAGCGAGGACCTTAAGGGGAACCAAAAGATCGGCGACCGCCGCTATCCGTTTTATACCGCCAATAAACACCATTCCCAGCATCAATGACAATGCGAGCCCGGACCAGGTGGTCGACAGACCAAATGCATCGTTTAGCGAGTGTGATACGGCATGGGATTCCAGGCCGTTAATAGCAAAGCCGAAGGTGACCAGAAGCAGGAGAGCGGCAATCGTTCCGAGCCAGCGTTTGCCCAGTCCATGCTGGATGTACCAGGACGGGCCTCCGCAATATAGGCCATTTCCGTCGCAGCGCTTATAGAGTTGGCCCAGTGCGCATTCGAAGAAGCTGCTCGACATACCCAAAAGAGCTGTCATCCACATCCAGAACACTGCACCAGGGCCGCCCATGCTCACGGCGATGCCGACACCCACAATATTGCCGGTTCCGACGCGACCGGCAAGGCTGAGCGTCAATGCCTGGAATGAACTCAAGTGATGATTGCCGGTATGCCAACTGCCGCGTAATACCGAAACCATATGGATGAAGTATCGGAGCTGGACAAATCTTGATCGGATTGTGAAGTAGCTTCCCAGTCCAAGCACTAACGGTATCAAAACCTTACCAGAGAGAAAGTCGTTGATGATGTCTAGCATTCAAAGCTCCTTGCTATTTAGAGTGCTGGCGGATTGAGGGTGTGGCGGGTTCTGAAGGCTTCAGGAACCGTAATATCCGGTCATTTGTTGTAATTTACAATTTCGCAAGTTGGTTAAAAGTGATGCTGATTGATGCTATGTTTGAGTCTTTGGGTACTATGGTTATGGGGTTGTATGCGTGATTTTCTTCCGGCTAACTTAAAACTGCTGTGTAGTCACTACCGATCCGTCGCGGAGGTCTGTAGGAGACTTCGTATTAATCGTGGGCAATTTAATAAATATTTATGCGGAAATAGCTTTCCCACACCGTTTAACCTTAAGCGGATCTGTGATTTTTTTGGGGTCGATGAGTTCGAGATAGGTTTGCCGACAGAGCAATTCATCATTCTTATTGGCGTTAAAGCGAGGGGAAATAGTCCTTCCAGCGAGATGACGGCACCGCAGCGGATGCTTGATCACCTTCGTCAACAATCTTCGTTACAGCTAAAAGCCTATATGGGTTACTACTATGAGTACTACCATGCAATGACAGAGCCCGGTTCCATTCTGTGTTCCCTGGTGCATATACACGAGAAAGGACAGCATTTCGTGTACGAACGAAATGAACGCTTACAGATAGCTGGGGCGGACGGGGAGTTTGAGCGATATCGATACATGGGGGTTGCCTACTACCTACAGGATCGCTTGTTCCTGATTGATTATGAATCGCTGACGTCCAACGAGATTAGCCAAACCATTCTTATCCCGAGCTTCAAAAGCTGTATTACTCGACTCAATGGCTTGAAGATGGGCGTTTCTGCAGCTGACCATCGTACTCCTGCGTGTTCGAGGGTTGTTTGGGAGTATCTCGGGCAGGAGATCAATCGAATCAATGCTTATCGCAGGGTGCGGCTGTACAGCATGGATGATCCAGCCATTGATGATGATCTGCGCGGGCGCCTCGCCCAAACTAAGGTCGTCGATGGCCTCTTTGTTATTGCGTGACGCCATGATGAGCCTGAAAAACCGGGGTTGCCGGTTTTTGGGGCCGCTTCGCAGCCCAACGGGGCGGTGCGGCATTCCGGCAAGCCCCTTCGCCACAAATGTCATTTGCCATAGTTGATGTGTAAGGTTTCAACTGCGCATCGCATCCGGATTGTCGATCTGCTCCAGCATCCACTTCACAAAATCCCGCACTTTCGGCACTTCCGCCGAATGCTCTGGATACGCCAGGTAATAGGCATCGGTGCTGGGCATCGCGTGCTGCCAGGGTATGACCAGTTTGCCGTCGGCCAATTCCTCTTCCACCAGAAATCGTGGCAACAGCGCCACTCCACAGCCGACCTGGGCTGCGCGGATGCACATATAAAAGGTTTCGAAACGCGGGCCGTGGTAGCTGTGTTCGGTGTGGTAGCCCTGACTGTCGAACCAGTCATGCCAGGCCTGGGGGCGGGAGGCGTTTTGCAGCAGGACCAGGTCGGTGAGTTGCGTAGGATCGGTGAACGGCGTATCCGGCAGGCTGCCCGGTGCGCAGACCGGCACCAGCTCTTCGCCGAACAGCTTCAGGCACTCAGTGCCGGGTCGAGAGCCCTGGCCGAAGTAGAACGCGAGGTCGCTGCGACCTTGCAGCAGATCGTCGGCTTCGTGCTCGCTGCACAAGTCCAAATGGATCGAGGGATGGCGTAGACGCCAACCCTTCAAGCGCGGCACTAGCCAGCGAGCGCCGAAAGTTGGAGGCGTCGAGACGCGCAGGACTTCGGTTTCACCGCCGTAGGAGCGCAGGTAGTGAGTCGACATCTCGACCTGTGTGAGGATTTTTCGTACCTCCACCAGGTACAAATCACCGGCCGGGGTCATTTGCAGGCGTCGACGCACCCGGCGGAACAGCAGGTGCTGCAACAATTCTTCGAGTTGCGCGACCTGCTTACTGACGGCGCTCTGGGTCAGGTTCAGCTCTTCGGCGGCCCGGGTGAAGCTCAAATGCCGGGTCACTGCCTCGAAACACTGCAGTGCGGTGATCGACGGCAGGTAGCGTTTATTCAGCATCGGTTGTCCTTTTTCTTGTTTCTTTCTTATCAGTAATTCGCAGCATGAATAAACGGAATGATATCTCTCTTAAAGGTCGTTTGTTGGGTAACCTCCGGAGCGCTAAAACTACAGGTCTGATCAGTCGATATTTTCCGACTGCACACATTCTGTTTTTCGCTTGAGGAGTGACCCATGGTTGCCGCATTGCTTGATCGTCTTGGTGTGAACCCGGCCCTGTACCAGAACGGCAAAGTGCCGGTGCATTCGCCGATCGATGGCAGCCAGATTGCCGCCGTGAACTGGGAAGGCGCCGCTGAAGTCGAGCAGCACATCAGTCGTGCAGATCATGCGTTCGAACTGTGGCGCAAGGTCCCGGCGCCGCGCCGTGGTGAACTGGTACGCCAACTGGGCGATATCCTGCGTGAATACAAGGCCGACCTCGGCGAGCTGGTGTCCTGGGAAGCCGGCAAGATCACTCAGGAAGGTCTGGGTGAAGTTCAGGAAATGATCGACATCTGCGATTTCGCCGTCGGTCTGTCCCGTCAGCTGTACGGTTTGACCATCGCTTCCGAGCGCCCTGGCCACCACATGCGTGAAACCTGGCACCCGCTGGGCGTCGTCGGTGTTATCAGCGCCTTCAACTTCCCGGTGGCGGTCTGGGCCTGGAACGCCGCGCTGGCGCTGGTCTGCGGCAACCCGGTGATCTGGAAACCGTCGGAGAAAACCCCGCTGACCGCACTGGCCTGCCAGGCACTGTTTGACCGCGTACTGAAGAACTTCAGCGACGCGCCGCCACACCTGAGCCAAGTCATCATCGGCGGCCGCGATGCCGGCGAAGCCCTGGTCGATGACCCGCGTGTCGCGCTGATCAGCGCTACCGGCAGCACCCGCATGGGGCGCGAAGTGGCGCCGAAAATCGCCGCACGTTTCGCTCGCAGCATTCTGGAACTGGGCGGTAACAACGCAATGATCCTCGGCCCAAGCGCCGACCTGGACATGGCCGTACGGGCCATCCTGTTCAGCGCCGTCGGCACCGCCGGTCAGCGTTGCACCACGTTGCGTCGCCTGATTGCCCATGAATCGGTGAAAGAAGAAATCGTCACCCGCCTGAAAGCCGCTTACTCCAAAGTGCGCATCGGCAACCCGCTGGAAGGCAATCTGATCGGTCCGCTGATCGACAAGCACAGCTTCGAAAACATGCAGGACGCGCTGGAGCAGGCCCTGAGCGAAGGCGGCCGGGTGTTCGGCGGCAAGCGCCAACTGGAAGACAAATTCCCTAACGCTTATTACGTTTCGCCGGCCATCGTTGAAATGCCGGAGCAGAGTGATGTGGTCTGCAGCGAAACCTTCGCGCCCATTCTGTACGTGGTCGGTTACAAGGATTTCGACGAGGCCTTGCGCCTGAACAACGCCGTGCCACAAGGCTTGTCGTCGTGCATTTTCACCACTGACGTGCGTGAAGCCGAGCAGTTCATGTCGGACGTGGGCAGCGACTGCGGCATCGCCAACGTCAACATCGGCCCGAGCGGCGCGGAAATCGGCGGGGCGTTTGGCGGTGAGAAAGAAACGGGCGGCGGTCGTGAATCCGGCTCCGATGCATGGCGCGGCTACATGCGCCGTCAGACAAACACCGTGAACTATTCGCTGGAGTTGCCGTTGGCTCAGGGCATTACGTTCGACTGATAGAAAAGTGGTGTGCCTGAAAAGATCGCAGCCTTCGGCAGCTCCTACGGGATTGTGTCTGGCTGCGGTTTTGTAGGAGCTGCCGCAGGCTGCGATCTTTAAGCGGCCTCTGCACAACGAAGGTAAGTTAGGTTTCTGATTGGAGTCTGGCAATGCCGTTACGCGAAGAGTGTCTGTGGGAAAAGCTGACGCCGCAAAGGCCTGACAACGTGGCGCTCAAGGGCGAGGTGACGGTGGATGTCTGCGTCATCGGCGCCGGTTTCACTGGTCTGTCGGCGGCGGTGCATCTGCTGGAGCAGGGCAAAAGTGTCTGCGTACTGGAAGCCCATCGTGCGGGTCATGGCGGCTCCGGGCGCAACGTCGGTCTGGTGAATGCCGGAATGTGGATTCCACCGGACGAAATCGAACAAGGTTTCGGCGAAGCGGTCGGCAGTCAGCTCAATCGCATGCTCGGTGCGGCACCGTCCCTGGTGTTCAGCCTGGTCGACAAATACAACATCGATTGCCAACTACGCCGCGAAGGCACGCTGCACATGGCGCACAACGCCCGTGGCGAAGCGGACTTGCGCAGTCGTGAGGAACAATGGAAGCGCCGTGGCGCGCCGGTCGAACTGCTGACCGGTCAAGCCTGCGAGCAAGCAACGGGCACCCAAAAGATTGCCGCTGCGCTGCTCGATCGACGTGCTGGCACGATCAACCCCATGGCTTACACGACGGGGCTGGCCAAAGCGGCCATCGGGCTCGGCGGTCAGTTGTTCGATCATTCCCCGGTGACCCGACTCGAACGTCAGGGCCAGCGCTGGTCGGTACAAACCGCTCAGGGTTCGGTGCTTGCCGAGCAAGTCGTGATTGCCTCGAATGCTTACACCGAAGGTGACTGGACAGAGTTGCGGCGCAACTTTTTCCCCGGTTATTACTATCAAGTGGCCTCGGTCCCGCTGACCGAAGAGGCGGCGCAGCAAATTCTCCCCGGTGGCCAAGGCTCCTGGGACACCCGTCAGGTCCTCAGCAGTATTCGTCGAGATAAAGACGGTCGATTGCTGCTCGGCAGTCTCGGTAATGGTAATCAGAAGCCGACCTGGTTCCTCAAGGCTTGGGCCGACCGGGTTCAGCAGCACTATTTCCCTTACCTCAAACCGGTGGAATGGGAGTGCACCTGGACCGGTTGTATTGCCTTCACCCCCGATCATTTGATGCGTTTGTTCGAGCCGGCGCCCGGTTTAGTGGCAGTCACCGGTTACAACGGTCGGGGCGTCACGACCGGCACTGTGGTCGGCAAAGCCTTTGCCGATTATCTGTGCAACGGAAATCCTCAAGCACTGCCGATTCCTTTTGCACCCATGCAGCCATTGGCCGGCGTGGGATTGCGCAGCTGTTTGTACGAGGCCGGATTCTCGCTGTATCACGCAGGCCAGTGCTTGCGGATCGTTATTTGATTGTTGAAATTTGTTGCTGGAAGCGGCGCTTTTTCGCGCAGCGACTAGCCTGTAAAAGGTGCGGGTTGTAGCAGTTCCGCACCAGCAGTGTGCACTTCGGTGACGCACGTTGTTACAGGCTGGTTGCACGTCGTTTGGCGCCGCGGTTGCAATGATGGCGCGCTCGGGTTGCGCCTTTAAAAATAAATGGTTTCACCTTCCGCGGTTTAGACGGTTGCACGCCCAATGAAAATGGGATCGAAACAGTCGAAATAACAATAAAGCAGCGACTTTTTTCAGAATAAAAAACCGATGGCACGGCCCTTGCTCTGAGCATTCAGTGAAGTCGCAGTGCCAACTAAAAAAAAACCTTGGAGCACCACCTCATGTCCCAGACGTTTTACAAGAAAGGCTTTTTGGCCCTCGCAGTGGCAACTGCGTTGGGTGTGTCTGCGTTTGCACAGGCTGATGTGAAAATCGGTGTGGCGGGACCTATGACAGGCGCCAACGCGGCATTTGGCGAGCAGTACATGAAGGGTGCACAGGCGGCGGCCGATGCGATCAACGCAGCGGGCGGCGTAAACGGGGAAAAAATCGTACTGGTCAAGGGCGATGACGCCTGCGAACCGAAACAGGCTGTGACGGTCGCCAAGGACCTGACCAACCAGAAAGTCGCTGGCGTAGTCGGTCACTTCTGCTCCTCCTCGACGATCCCGGCTTCGGAGATCTACGACGAAGCGGGCATCATCGCGATCACTCCAGGTTCCACCAACCCGGCAGTTACCGAGCGCGGCCTGAGTGCCATGTTCCGTATGTGCGGGCGTGACGACCAGCAAGGCATCGTGGCCGGTGACTACATCGTCGACGTGCTCAAAGGCAAGAAAGTCGTGGTTCTGCACGACAAAGACACCTACGGCCAAGGTCTGGCGGACGCCACCAAGGCTCAACTGGTCAAGCGCGGCGTAACGCCGGTGTTGTACGAAGGCCTGACCCGTGGCGAGAAAGACTTCAGCACCATCGTAACCAAAATCCGCGGCGCTGGCGCCGACGTCGTCTACTTTGGCGGTCTGCACCCGGAAGCGGGTCCTCTGGTTCGTCAACTTCGTGAGCAAGGCCTCAAAGACGTCAAGTTCATGTCCGATGACGGCATCGTGACCGATGAACTGGTGACCACCGCTGGTGGCCCGCAATTCGTCGACGGCGTACTGATGACCTTCGGCGCTGACCCGCGCATGCTGCCAGACAGCAAGACCGTGGTAGACGCGTTCCGTAAAGCCGGTACCGAGCCTGAAGGCTACACCTTGTACGCCTACGCTTCGGTTCAGACACTGGCTGCTGCCTTCAATGGCGCCAAGTCCAACAAAGGCGAAGAAGCTGCCAAATGGCTGAAAGCCAACACGGTCAAAACCGTGATGGGCGAGAAGGCCTGGGATTCCAAGGGCGACCTGAAAGTCTCCGACTACGTGGTTTACCAGTGGGACAAGGACGGCAAATACCACCAACTGGAAAAACAGAAGTGATATGAACTGCTGATTGCCTGGCGCCTTGTGCGCCGGGCAATCAAACAACATGTCCGTGCAGTACCTGTCTTTTCTCGTAGAGCTGCACACAACCGTGTACGCCGGCGGCTGAACCCCGGTCCGTCGTACCCGGCTTCTGTGCAGTCTCTCAAATGCGTGAGATTGCGTTATGGATGGTATTTTCCTGCAGCAACTGGTCAACGGCCTGACCCTCGGGTCGGTCTATGGCCTGATCGCCATCGGCTACACAATGGTCTATGGCATCATCGGCATGATCAACTTCGCCCATGGCGAGGTTTACATGATCTCTGCTTACCTCGCGGCGATCAGTCTGGCTCTGCTGGCATACTTCGGTATTGAATCCTTCCCTCTGCTGATGCTTGGCACACTGATCTTTACCATCATCGTCACGGCGGTGTATGGCTGGGTCATCGAACGGGTTGCCTATAAACCCCTGCGTAACTCCACCCGACTGGCACCGCTGATCAGCGCCATCGGGATTTCGCTGATCCTGCAAAACTATGCACAGATCGCCCAGGGCGCGAAGCAACAAGGGGTTCCGACCTTGCTCACGGGTGCCTGGCGCGTCGAAATCGGTACAGGTTTTGTGCAGTTGACCTACACCAAGATCTTCATTCTGATCGCAGCGTTTGCCGGGATGGCCCTGCTGACCTACGTCATCAAGTACACCAAGCTCGGCCGCATGTGCCGCGCTACCCAGCAAGATCGCAAGATGGCCTCGATTCTGGGGATCAACACCGATCGGGTGATTTCCTACGTGTTCATCATCGGTGCAGCGATGGCGGCCCTGGCCGGCGTGCTGATCACCATGAACTACGGCACGTTCGACTTCTACGCCGGCTTCATCATCGGGATCAAAGCGTTCACCGCAGCGGTACTCGGCGGGATTGGCTCGCTACCCGGTGCGATGCTAGGCGGGATCATTCTCGGGATTTCCGAGTCGTTGTTCTCAGGTCTGGTGAACTCGGACTACAAAGACGTTTTCAGCTTCTCGCTGCTCGTTCTCGTTCTGGTCTTTCGGCCCCAAGGCCTGCTCGGCCGTCCTCTTGTGTCGAAGGTGTAAGCGATGTCTTCAACCACTAAAAAAACCATTGATCTCAAAAGAAGCCTGGTTGACGCGATTCTTGCCGGCCTTGTCGCCCTGATTGTGTTCGGCCCGATTGTCGGCGTGGTCCT
This sequence comes from Pseudomonas sp. MDT1-17, assembly GCF_054898105.1. Taxonomy (NCBI): domain Bacteria; kingdom Pseudomonadati; phylum Pseudomonadota; class Gammaproteobacteria; order Pseudomonadales; family Pseudomonadaceae; genus Pseudomonas; species Pseudomonas sp. MDT1-17. Next base: position 957,965 of record NZ_JBUBVM010000001.1, read on the forward strand.
CGATGGCTATGGCTTCAACCTGGAAACGACCCGTGTGGCGGCGATTGTCGCCATCGTCATGGCGGGCCGCTTCGCCCTGAGCCTGTTCCTGCAAACCCCCAAGGGCCTGAGAATTCTCGAAGGCTTTGAAAGCACCGGTTCCGGGGTGCATGTATTGCCGCCTGACTACAAATCCCGGTTGCGCTGGATCATTCCGGTGTTGATCGTCGTAGCCGTGGTGTTCCCGTTTTTCTCCAACTCCTACCTGCTGGGCGTGGTCATCCTCGGGCTGATCTACGTGCTGCTGGGCCTGGGGCTGAACATCGTGGTCGGTCTGGCCGGTCTGCTCGACCTGGGTTACGTGGCGTTCTACGCCATCGGTGCTTATGGGTTGGCGCTCGGTTACCAATACCTTGGCTTGGGCTTCTGGACGGTGCTGCCGCTGGCGGCGATCATCGCTGGCCTTGCCGGCTGCATTCTCGGTTTTCCGGTGTTGCGCCTGCACGGTGACTACCTGGCAATCGTGACCCTGGGCTTCGGTGAAATCATCCGGTTGATCCTCAATAACTGGCTGTCCCTGACCGGTGGCCCGAATGGTATGGCCGCTCCGTTGCCAACCTTCTTCGGCATCGAGTTCGGCAAAAGGGCTAAAGAGGGTGGGGTGCCGTTTCATGAGTTTTTCGGCATCGCCTATAACCCGGACGTGAAGTACTTCTTCATCTACGCGGTGTTGTTCCTGGTGGTGCTGGCTGTGCTGTACATCAAGCACCGCTTGACCCGCATGCCGGTCGGTCGCGCCTGGGAAGCCTTGCGTGAAGACGAAATCGCTTGCCGCTCCATGGGCCTGAACCACGTATTGGTCAAACTCTCGGCGTTCACCATCGGTGCATCGACCGCCGGTTTGGCGGGTGTGTTCTTCGCCACCTATCAAGGCTTCGTCAACCCGACCTCGTTCACCTTTTTCGAATCAGCCCTGATCCTCGCCATCGTCGTACTCGGCGGCATGGGCTCGACCATCGGCGTGGTGATTGCGGCATTTGTGCTGACCGTCGCCCCGGAACTGCTGCGTGGCTTCGCGGAATATCGCGTACTGCTGTTCGGCATCCTGATGGTGTTGATGATGATCTGGCGACCGCGCGGCCTGATTCGGATCAGCCGTACCGGTGTGACACCGCGTAAAGGAGTAGCGCCATGAGCGAAGTCGTACTCTCGGTAGAGAAGCTGATGATGCACTTCGGTGGCATCAAGGCGTTGAGCGATGTCAGCCTGAAGGTGCACCGCAATTCGATTTTCGCCCTGATCGGCCCCAACGGCGCCGGCAAGACCACGGTGTTCAACTGTCTGACCGGGTTCTACAAAGCCTCCGGCGGCAAAATCGAACTCAACATTCGCGGCGAGGAGACCAATGTCATCAAGCTGCTGGGTGAATCGTTCAAACCGACCGATTTCGTCTCGCCGAAATCTTTCGCCAGCCGGATGTACTACAAAATGTTCGGCGGCACCCATCTGGTGAACCGGGCCGGCCTGGCGCGGACGTTCCAGAACATTCGCCTGTTCAAGGAAATGTCGGTGCTGGAAAACCTGCTGGTGGCCCAACACATGTGGGTCAACCGCAACCTGCTGGCCGGTATCCTCAACACCAAGGGCTACCGCAAGGCCGAAAGCGATGCGTTGGACCACGCCTTCTACTGGCTGGAAGTCGTCGACCTGGTGGACTGCGCCAACCGTCTGGCCGGTGAACTGTCCTACGGCCAGCAACGCCGTCTGGAAATCGCCCGGGCCATGTGCACCCGGCCGCAGATCATCTGCCTCGACGAACCGGCCGCCGGCCTCAATCCTCAGGAAACCGAAGCGCTGAGCGCGATGATCCGGCTGCTGCGCGACGAGCACGATCTGACCGTGGTGCTGATCGAACACGACATGGGCATGGTAATGAGCATCTCTGACCACATTGTGGTGCTGGACCACGGCATCGTCATCGCCGAGGGCGGCCCCGACGATATACGCCGCGATCCGAAAGTGATTGCGGCCTATCTGGGCGCCGATGAAGAGGAAGTGGTGCTATGAGCCAACCCATCCTCGAACTCAAGGAGCTGGACGTGTTTTACGGGCCGATCCAGGCCCTGAAGAAAGTCTCGCTGTACATCAACGAAGGTGAAACCGTCAGCCTGATCGGCTCCAACGGTGCCGGCAAATCTACCCTGTTGATGTCGATCTTCGGCCAGCCTCGGGCGGCTGACGGGCAGATCATTTACCAGGGTGTGGATATCACTCACAAGTCATCCCACTACATCGCGTCCAACGGCATCGCTCAGTCGCCGGAAGGCCGGCGGGTGTTCCCCGACATGACCGTCGAGGAAAACCTGCTGATGGGCACTATTCCTATCGGTGACAAGTACGCCAAGGAAGACATGCAGCGCATGTTCGAGTTGTTCCCGCGACTCGAAGAACGGCGCAACCAACGGGCGATGACCATGTCCGGCGGCGAACAGCAAATGCTCGCCATCGCCCGTGCGCTGATGAGCCGGCCCAAATTGCTGTTGCTCGATGAGCCGAGCCTGGGATTGGCGCCGATCGTGGTGAAACAGATCTTCGCGACCCTGCGGGAACTCGCGAGTACCGGCATGACCATCTTCCTGGTGGAGCAGAACGCCAACCACGCCCTCAAACTGTCGGACCGGGCGTATGTGATGGTCAACGGCGAGATCCGCCTCACCGGCACCGGCAAGGAACTGCTGGTTAACGAGGAAGTGCGTAACGCCTATCTCGGCGGCCACTAAACTGCTGAGTGCATGAAAAACGCCCTGACGAATCCACGTCAGGGCGTTTTTTTATGCCGGTCGTAAAGGTTTTTTGAAATTGTGGAAAACAATATTTACAAGCTCTCAAAGCGCGACATAAAGCCGCTGCAAATAGTTGTTTTGTCACGGTTTTGACTTGTCCCCGTTTGCTGTGGAGCTGGCTGTGAATAACGTGGGAGTAGCTGGCTGAAAGCCTTTGAAACCGTGGCTTGCAGGGTTGTGGTTGTTTTTTGATCAGGCGTTTTTGCGGGACCGTAAGCAGGCTTTGTCAACCTTTTTGTTGGTGACGAAAGTAGGCTGAAACGGGCTGGAGCTGCCTGTGGATAAGTCTGTGGTTAAACTCTGGAAAGACTCGGCTGAAGGCCGTAGTTGCTGGCTTGGCGCCATCGTCGGTAGAGCCGGTGAATCGTGCAAAATGCCATGGGCAACACAGCCGGTGTTCCAGGGTCAAGCAAAAAAATTTCCAATGTGCCCGCAAAGCCTTGTACACAGCGGCTTACAGCTTTTCCACTTGCCCCCGGAAACTGTGGACCGGCCTGTGGATAAGGTGCGCGCACATGGCTGAAAGCCACGGCGTGTAAGGCGTGGCGAGGTTTGATTGTTTTTTGTACAGCTTCTACGGTAGTTGCCGCTGCGGGCAAGGCCGGGCATGCTGCCTTCTGATTTTCTATTCCAGTGGCTGCCGATCAGCCGAAGCGAGGAGAACACGATGTCCAACACCCTGTTTATTACCGGCGCGACCTCCGGTTTTGGTGAAGCCTGCGCCCGTCGTTTTGCCGAGGCTGGCTGGAAACTGGTGCTGACCGGCCGTCGTGAAGAGCGCCTCAATGCGCTGTGCGCAGAGTTGTCGAAGCAGACTGAGGTCCATGGTCTGGTGCTCGACGTGCGTGATCGCAAGGCCATGGAGGAGGCGATTGCCAACCTGCCGCCATCCTTCACCAAACTGCGCGGGCTGATCAACAACGCCGGCCTGGCCCTGGGCGTTGACCCGGCGCCCAAGTGCGACCTCGACGACTGGGACACCATGGTCGATACCAACATCAAAGGCCTGATGTACAGCACTCGTCTGTTATTGCCACGCCTGATCGCTCACGGTCGCGGCGCCGGCATCGTCAACCTTGGCTCCATCGCCGGTAACTACCCGTACCCGGGCAGCCACGTGTATGGCGCAAGCAAAGCGTTCGTCAAACAGTTCTCCCTGAACCTGCGCTGCGACCTTCAAGGTACGGGTGTGCGGGTCAGCAACATCGAGCCGGGGCTGTGCGAAAGCGAGTTCTCGCTGGTGCGTTTTGCCGGTGATCAGGAGCGTTACAACGCCACCTACGCCGGTGCCGAGCCGATTCAGCCGCAAGACATCGCGGACACCATTTTCTGGGTGCTCAATGCCCCGGCGCACATCAACATCAACAGCCTGGAACTGATGCCGGTGAGCCAGACGTGGAGCGGGTTTGCGATTGAGCGCAATGTCAAGGCTTAAGACCGCGTAACGGCAATTCGCGAGCAGGCTCGCTCCTACAGGGTCAGTGTGATCTTTGTGGGAGCGAGCCTGCTCGCGAAGGCAGTTTTTCAGTCAGCGAAGATACTCGGCCAACCCGCGATAGCAGGTTGCCAAGTGATAAGGCGTGGTTGATGGCATGTCCCGACGGCTCACCTCACCATTCTCATCACGGCACTCAAACCAGCCCCCGGCATGCAGAGAATGTTGCTGCAACGCCTGCAACTGGCGCAGCACTGCAGCCTCGCTGTCCGGACGCAAGGTCAGTGCCCGCAGGTACTCGGCTTGAGCCCAGATTCGTTGGGTGCCGTCCTTGGAACGGCCATCCAGATCGAGCATCGCCTGCACAGCACCTGTTTGTAGATCGACGCCCAGTTGTTCGGTCAGCGCAAACGCCTGGTCCAGTGACCGGTGCAGCGCCGAACCGCGCTGCAATGGCGAAGATTCCAGCAGGAAATACCACTCGAACTGATGCCCCGGTTCAAACCAGTTATCCACAGCTCCCAGCGGTTTCTCCATCAACACACCGTGTTGCGGGTCGATAAAACGCTTCTGCATGGATGTGCATAACTCGACGAGTGCGTCTTGCACGGCGACGTCTTCTCGCACCGAAAGCGTGGCAAGAAAGGCTTCGGCCAAGTGCATCAAAGGATTTTGCAGCGGTCCGGACTTGAGCGAGGACCCGTCACGGTCGAGGCTGGCTTCGTACAGGCCGTCGTCTGTGGCAAAGCGCTGTGCGACCACTTCCAGTGCGTCATTGAGCGCCGACTCCACCCGCGGCTCGCGTACTTTGTCCCAGTAATGGGCGCAGGCGAACAGGATGAAGGCGTGGGTGTAGAGGTCTTTGCGCTGATCCAGCGGCGCGCCCTGCGGGTCGATGCTGTAGAACCAGCCGCCATGCTCGGCATCGTGGAAATGCTGCTGCAAGGAACGGAACAGCGCTGCGGCGCGCTCTTCGGCGGCCGGTACCTGACCGATCAGGCTGGAAAACAGATAGAGCTGCCGCGCGCAGGCCATGGCCCGGTAGCGTTGGGGAGGTAGCGGTTGATGCTCGGCATCCAGCGCCTCATAGGGCAGCGCCATGTCGGCATTCCAGCCGGGGCCTTGCCAGAGTGGCACGATCACGTCCAGAAAGTGCTGTTGCACCGATGCAAACAGAGCGGTCAATTCAGGCTGGGAGGCGGAGCGGGAAACAGGCGGCATTGGCTGGCGTCGTCACGGCAGGGTTAGTTGCGCGACATGTTAGCAGGCCTGAGAGAAGCGGTGTCTGTCAGGCCGCCTTCGCGAGCAGGCTCGCTCCCACAGTGGAGTTGTGTACACAGGGCAAATGTGGGAGCGAGCCTGCTCGCGATGAGGCCGGAACAGGCGATAGAAATCAGCCCGCCAGCAACCACGCGCCAGTCGCCGCCGAAGCTGCACCCGCCAGTCGAACCAATGGCGCCGCCGCTTGAGGCAACACCCGCACGACGGCGTAACCCAACCCATGCAACGCAGCCGTCGCCACCACAAACCCTGCGGCATACGCCCAGGGGCTAGACATGTCCGGCAACTCCAAGCCATGGGCCACGCCGTGGAACAGTGCAAACAACGCCGTCGCCAGTACCGCCAGGCTCAACGGCGGACGCACTGCATACGCCACCGCCAGCCCCAGCGCCAGCACCGACGCCGCAATCCCGCTTTCCAGCGCCGGCAGGTTCAGCCCTTCAAATCCCAGTAATCCGCCGATCAGCATGATGCCGACGAACGTGCACGGCAGCGCCCAGCGTGCAGTGCCTTTTTGCTGCGCCGCCCACAAACCGACCGCGACCATCGCCAGCAAGTGATCAAGGCCCCCAATCGGGTGACTGATGCCGGCGATCAAGCCGTTGTCGCCATGCCCGGGATGGGCGAAGGCGATGGCCGGGGTCAGCAGCAGGGCCATGGCGCCGAGAATGCGTTTAAGTGTCATGGATAAGCGTCCTTGTTGATAAAAGTTGATTGTGTTCACGCCGCTGTCAGCAAGCCCTGGCGTTCGATGAAGGTAATGATCTCTTCCAGTCCCAGACCGGTTTTCTGGTTGCTGAAAACAAATGGCTTGCCGTTGCGCATACGTTGGGTGTCGCTGTCCATCAACGCCAGCGACGCGCCCACCAGAGGCGCGAGGTCGACTTTGTTGATCACCAGCAGGTCTGATTTGCAGATGCCCGGCCCACCCTTGCGCGGCAGTTTGTCGCCGGCCGAGACGTCGATCACGTAAATGGTCAGGTCGGACAGTTCCGGGCTGAAGGTGGCGGAAAGATTGTCGCCACCGGACTCCACGAGGATCAGGTCCAGCCCCGGAAAGCGGCGGTTCAGTTGATCCACGGCTTCGAGGTTGATCGAGGCGTCTTCGCGAATCGCCGTGTGCGGGCAACCGCCGGTTTCTACACCGATGATTCGCTCCGGCGCCAGGGCTTCGTTGCGCACCAGAAAATCAGCGTCTTCGCGGGTGTAGATGTCGTTGGTGACCACCGCCAGGTTGTAGCGGTCGCGCAGCGCCAGGCACAGGGCCAACGTCAGGGCGGTTTTGCCGGAACCGACGGGGCCGCCGATGCCGATGCGCAGAGGTTGTGTGTTCATGTGATTCTCCAAAATAAAAGGCCCTAGGAACGGAACAGACGGCTGTACTGGCGCTCATGGGCCATGCACGCCAGGGACAGGCCGAATGGGGCGCTGCCAACGTGTTCGGGGTTGATTCGGGTGGCTTTCTGCTGAGCCTCTTGCAGCAGCGGCAACAATTGACTGGTCAAGCGTTGAGCGGCTTGCTGGCCCAGCGGCAGGGTTTTCATCAGCACCGCCAGTTGGTTTTCCAGCCAACTCCAGAGCCACGCCGCCAGCGCATCCTGTGGGCTGATCGTCCAGGCGCGAGCGGCCAGTGCCCAGCCGAGGGCCAAGTGCGGTTCGGGGCGTTGTTCAAGAAAGGCGCGGGCCGGCGCATCAAGCTCTGGCAAACCGTTGAGCAGTTGTTTTAAGGAATAGCCCATCTGCCGGCTCTCCTGATGCAGCTCGCGGGTTTCTCGGCTGGCGCGATGTTCTTCGCAGCGTTGCAGCAGTTCGCCCCAGTTTTCTTCGGCTGCGGCCACGCAATGAGCAAGCAGCAGTGGCGCTTCGAAACGTGCCAGGTTCAACTGCAACTGATCGCTGATCCAGCGCCGCGCACTGTCGCAATCGCTGATGCGGCCGTTATCCACCGCCATTTCCAGGCCCTGGGAATAGCTGTAGCCGCCAATCGGCAGCTGTGGGCTGGCCAGACGCAACAGCGCCCAGGCTGGGTTCATAGCCGTACGCCGAACTGGTGCAGTTTCGGTGGGTAGTTGAAGTCTTCATCGCCGTGGCGCGAATGATGATGGCCGCCGCCGTAGGCGCCGTGTTCCGGCTGGAACGGCGCTTCGATGTTTTCGACCTTGGCATTCAGCTGTTCGAGCATGGCCTTGAGCACGTAGTCGTCGAGCAGGCGCAACCAGCCATCACCGACTTGCAGGGCGACGTGGCGGTTGCCGAGGTGATAGGCGGCGCGAGTCAGTTCCAAAGCATTGGCGCAGGTGACGTGCAGCAGTTGTTCAGCTCGGGCGCAGACGCGGACGATGCGAGCGTCTTCGGCTTGCAGGCACTCGCCGTCATACAGCGGAGGCTGACCGCGCTCCAAAAACAACCCGACGTCTTCACCCTCGGCACTGAAACAGCGCAAACGGCTTTTGCTCCGGGCTTCGAAGGTCAGGTGCAACTCGGCGGCCCAGACGGGTTGAGGGTCGATTCTGCGATGAATCACCAGCATCGGAAAGCTTCCAGCAATGGACAATGCTTAGGCTAGAGCAAGGGGCTTGCCAATCGGGTGATGCGTAGGAAATGCCTGTCGGAACTCTGCAAATACTCCAGGACTCTGCGGCGGTTTGGATGAATTTGGTGCGGTGCAGAGCTACTCGCACCAAATTGCGGCGCACAAAAAAAGATCGCAACCTTCGGAAGCTCCTACAGGGAAAAGGGGTTCATGTAGGAGCTGCCGAAGGCTGCGATCTTTTAGAGAGTTATTCGGTGCTTCCGAGGCCCTGCCAATGCTTGAGGCCGATAAAGATAAAGCGCAACTGCTGGGTAATTTTTGCTTGAGGCGTCAAATGCTCAGGCAATGCCTGCATCGGTGGATCAATGATGTCGGGCAAGGTCGCGAACACGCTTTTAACAATCAGATCAGCCATGACGCTCAGGCCGGCGATGTCCAGGTGTTGCAGTTTCGGCATCAAGGACAAGTCGGCCGCCAGGTCCGAGCTGATGTCTTCGCGCAAGCGGCCGATGGCCAACCGCACCGGCAGCGAACCTCCGTACTGCTCGCGGGCGAGGAACAGGAACTGCGAGCGATTGGCCGTGACCACGTCGAGAAAGATTCGCACCGAGGCATCAATAATGCCGCCCATGACGAACTCGTTGTGGCGCACCAGGCGAATGGTTTCGCGAAAGGTCTGACCGACTTCACTCACCAGTACCAGGCCCAGTTCATCCATGTCGGCGAAATGCCGATAGAAACCGGTGGGCACGATCCCGGCGGTTTTGGCGACTTCGCGCAGGCTCAGGCTGCCGAATCCTCGGCCGCATTCCATCAAGTGGCGGGCAGCGTCCATCAGGGCGTTACGGGTCTGTTGTTTCTGTTCGGCGCGGGGCAGCATCGCAAGGGTGTTTTCTGGATAAGACAGCGACGCACTCTAGCAAATCGGCTTTGCCTGCGTCGAACGACTATCGGGGGATCAAGCGGGGAAGTGAGGCATCTATTACGTCAAAAGCCCAATCCGGGGATTGGGCTTTTTTTAAAGGCCGCCATTGGCTTAGCTCAAAGCGCTGTTGCGTTCGATGACGCGGTCACCACCACCTTCGGCCAGAGTTTGACCTTGTGGAGTGCGATCGGAACCGTCAGCAGCCAAGGTCTGGCCTTGTGGAGTGCGATCGGAACCGTCAGCCGCCAGGGTTTGACCTTGTGGGGTGCGGTCGGAACCGTCAGCAGCTAGAGTTTGACCTTGTGGGGTGCGGTCGGAACCGTCAGCAGCCAGGGTCTGGCCTTGTGGGGTGCGATCGGAACCGTCAGCCGCCAGGGTTTGACCTTGTGGAGTACGGTCAGAACCATCTTGGGTGATCAGGCCTTTCTCTTTCAGGCGATCATTGCCACCTTCGGCGACGGTTTGGCTGAACACCGAGTGGGTGGATTTGACTTGTGGGGTAGTTTGGTCAGCAGCCGGCAGGGCAAAAGCAGTGCTGGCCAGCAGTGAGAGTGTAAGGCTAAGCAGTAATTGGCGTTTCATGATCAGGTGCTCCGTAGGAGGGCGATAAAGTGGGTACGAGGGCAATGCTACTCTCGATAAGTCGATATAAAAGTTCATAAACGCAATGGTAATAATCAACGGAATTGATTGTTCCGCCAAAGCGCTCTAGAACGGGCGTTTCCGGCGGACATTTTTGCACCGAGGTGGGTATTTTCGACCCACTCCCGACTCGCAAAAGTGCGGGGTCGGTAACGCCGGATGAGGGGGCAGAGTGTCCCCGACCGATTATTTGAGCGTTAAGCGGTATTTCGGTTAAACCTGCAGGGCGTTTTTCAGTCGTAGATTCCATGGCAGGCCAGTTCTGGCCTAACGTTTCAAGCGTGCGTCGCAGTCAGGGCGCTTAGTCGTATCAGGAGCCCTGTGCAATGACGCGCACTCTTAAAGTTTTTACTTGGACCCTCGCCAGCCTTGTTGTCCTGCTGGCCGTACTGGTTCTGATCATCGTGTTCTTCGATTGGAACCGGATCAAACCACCGCTTAACGCCAAGGTTTCCGAGGAGCTGCACCGCCCGTTCGCCATCAACGGCAACCTCGCGGTGGTCTGGCAACGTGAACCCGACGAGGGCGGCTGGCGCGCGTGGGTGCCGTGGCCGCATGTTGTGGCGGAGGACTTGAGCCTGGGCAACCCGGACTGGTCGAAGAAGCCGCAGATGGTTACCCTCAAGCGCGTCGAGTTGCGCCTCTCGCCCCTGGCCTTGCTGGCGCAGCGCGTGGTGATTCCGCGCATTGACCTCACCGAACCGAAAGCCGACCTCCAGCGCCTGGCCGACGGTCGCGCCAACTGGACCTTCAAATTCGACCCGAAAGACCCGAACGCCAAGCCTTCAAACTGGGTGGTGGATATCGGTGCGATCGGCTTCGACAAAGGCCACGTCACCCTCGACGACCAGAGCCTGAAAACTCAGCTCGATGTGCTGATCGATCCGCTGGGGAAACCGATTCCGTTCAGCGAAATCGTCGGTGACAAAGCGGCGAAAACCGCACAGGAGAAGGGCGCTGCGCCTCAGGACTACGCGTTCGCCCTAAAGGTCAAAGGCCAGTACCACGAACAGAAGCTCGCGGGTGAAGGCAAGATCGGCGGCCTGCTGGCCTTGCAGGACGCGGCCAGACCGTTTCCGCTTCAGGCTCAAGTCAAGATCGCCGACACCAGCGTCGAATTGGCCGGCACCCTCACCGATCCACTGAACCTCGGCGCTTTGGACTTACGCCTGAAATTGGCCGGCACCAGCCTGGCCAATCTCTACCCGCTGACCGGCGTGACCCTGCCGGACACCCCGCCGTACGCCACGGACGGGCACTTGATCGCCAAGCTTCATGAGGCGGGCGGCGCGGTGTTCCGTTACGAAGAATTCAACGGCAAGATCGGTCAGAGCGACATTCATGGCAGCCTGCTCTATGTCGCCAGCCATCCGCGACCGAAACTCAGCGGCTCATTGCTCTCCAATCAGTTGCTGTTTGCCGACCTGGCCCCGCTGATCGGCGCCGACTCCAACGCTAAACAAAAGGCCCGCGGCGGTGAAAGCAAGCAGCCGGCTGACAAGGTGTTGCCGGTCGAAGAGTTCAAAACCGAGCGCTGGCGCGATATGGACGCCGACGTCGAGTTGACCGGCAAGCGCATCGTCCACAGCGAAAAACTGCCGTTCAATGATCTCTACACCCACCTGATACTCACTGACGGTGTGCTGAGCCTTGAGCCCCTGCGTTTCGGCGTGGCCGGCGGCAACCTGGATGCTCAGATTCGCCTCAATGGCCGAACCGAACCGTTGGAAGGCAAGGCCAAACTCACCGCACGCAAATTCAAACTCAAGCAGCTGTTCCCGACCTTTGAACCAATGAAAACCAGTTTCGGCGAACTCAATGGTGATGCCGATATCACCGGTCGTGGCAACTCGGTGGCCAAACTGCTGGGCAGCGCCAATGGCACTCTGAAGATGCTGATCAACGACGGCGCCATCAGCCGTGAGTTGATGGAACTGGCGGGGCTCAACGTCGGCAACTATGTGGTGAGCAAGATCTTTGGCGACAAGGAAGTGAAGATCAACTGCGCCGCCGCCGACTTCGACATCAAGACTGGGCTGGCGACCACGCGCCTGTTCGTCTTCGATACCGCAAACGCGATCATCTACATCGATGGCACGGCAAACATGGCGACTGAGCAACTGGACCTGACCATCACCCCGGAATCCAAGGGCTGGCGACTGATTTCGCTGCGTTCGCCGCTGTATGTGCGCGGCAAGTTCATCAAGCCTGATGCGGGTGTGAAGGCGGTGCCGCTGATTTTGCGTGGGGCGGGAATGGTGGCGTTGGGCGTGATTGCCGCACCGGCGGCAGGCTTGCTGGCGCTGGTGGCGCCGAGCGGTGGCGAACCGAATCAGTGTGCGCCGTTGCTGGAGCAGATGAAGGCGGGCAAGGCGCCCGTGACCGTTAAACCCTCCCGGTAAAATGCAGATCAAAAGATCGCAGCCTGCGGCAGCTCCTACTGGGGGACGCATTCCAACTGTAGGAGCTGCCGAAGGCCCGAGCCTTCGGACGATCTTTTGCTTTTGAGGTTTACATATCTTTCAGAAGGTCGGCCATGTCATCGGCATGCTCTTCTTCCTGGGCCAGGATGTCTTCGAAGATGCGCCGGGTGGTCGGGTCCTTTCCGCCGATGTACTGAATGATCTCGCGATAGCTGTCGATGGCAATTCGCTCGGCGACCAGGTCTTCGTAGACCATCTCTTTAAGTGAATCACCGGCCACGTATTGAGCGTGGGAGTTTTTCGACAGCAGGTCAGGGTTGAACTCCGGCTCACCGCCCAGTTGCACTATGCGCTCGGCCAAACGGTCGGCGTGTTGGGCTTCCTGGGTCGCGTGTTCAAGGAATTCGTCGGCGGCGACCTGGGCTTTCAGGCCGCTGGCCATAAAGTAGTGGCGCTTGTAGCGCAACACGCAGACCAGTTCGGTGGCCAGCGATTCGTTGAGCAGGCGCAGCACTTCTTCACGGTTGGCGCTGTAGCTTTCAGTTACCGCACCGTTCTCGACGTTCTTGCGGGCGCGTTCGCGAAGGGTGGTTACATCAGACAAATGCATGTCGCTCATCTCGATCTCCTGGAGGCTAATCCGGTTTGCGTCACCCTCTATAGAAGTGATCGCTACCTAGGGTGTGAGTGATGAGCGCGGCGAAAAGTTTTATGTCATTTGGCAATCGCCAGCCTGGCGCGAAGCAATCACGCCAAGGCATGCCCGGACAGCAACGCCTCCTCGCGCAACCAGGAAAAAAATGCCCGGACCGGCGGATGTCGTTCACGTCCGGGCACGCAGAGGGCGCTGTATCCGGCGCCATCGACCTGGAATTCGCCCCGTTTCGGGCCAGGTGGAGAACTTGAGGCGCCGAGGCCGAGCAGCGTTTGCGGGCGCTGGCCAGGGAGTTCTAGATCGTCTGGTTGTATTTGCTGATCGTCGTTGGTGATCGTGGCGGGGGAGTGGGGCTGAAGTAAGGCGGGATGTCATAGACTGGTCGTCGCGTTGTCATCTTCGATGCCGATGCTTGGCTGATGTCTTGCATCCAGCCTTGCGTCACCTCACCGATCACAAGGAAGTTCGCCCATGTCGCAAGGTTCCGCCACGCGTTACCCGTTGGTGCTGGTCCCGGGAATGCTCGGGTTTATCCGTCTGCTGCTCTATCCGTACTGGTACGGGATCATTTCGGCGCTGCGCCGCGGTGGGGCGACAGTGATTGCAGTGCAGGTCTCGCCGCTCAATTCAAATGAGGTACGTGGCGAACAGTTGCTGGCGCGAATCGAGGAGATTCTGCGGGAAACCGGGGCCGAGAAGGTCAACCTGATCGGCCATAGCCAGGGCTCGCTCACCGCCCGTTACGCCGCCGCCAAACGTCCGGATCGGGTCGCCTCAGTCACCTCGGTGGCCGGGCCCAATCACGGTTCGGAGCTGGCGGATTACCTGCACAAACACTACCCGGGCGACAGCGCCAAGGGGCGTTTGCTCACCGTTTTGCTGCGGTGGATCAGTGCGCTGATGAGCCTGCTGGAAACCGGTTATCGCGGGCCGAAATTGCCGGTGGATATCCATGCCTCTCATCATTCACTGACGACTGAAGGCGTGGCGCTGTTCAACCAGCGTTATCCACAGGGCTTGCCTGACACCTGGGGCGGGCATGGGCCGGAAGAGGTCAACGGGGTGCGTTATTACTCCTGGTCCGGGACCTTGCAGCCGGGGAAAACTGATCGGGGGCGTAACCTGTTCGATGGGACTAATCGCAGTTGCCGGTTGTTTGCCAGGACCTTCGTTCGAGAGGTCGGGCATTGCGACGGGATGGTCGGGCGTTACAGCTCGCATCTGGGGACGGTGATTGGTGATGAGTATCCGATGGATCACTTCGATATCGTCAATCAGTCACTGGGTTTGGTGGGGAAGGGGGCTGAGCCGATTCGGTTGTTTGTCGAGCATGCGGCGCGGCTGAAAGCGGCTGGTTTGTAAGATTAAGATCAAAAGATCGCAGCCTCCGGCAGCTCCTACAGGTGTACGCCAATCCAGTAGGAGTTGCCGAAGGCTGCGATCTTTTTCTATCAGGCGACGCTGACCTTGCGGCCCAACGCGGTCGTCCAGCGCTCGGAAAGAATCACCCCACCCAACGTTAACATCCCACCCACCAGGTGATACATCGCCAACTGCTCATGCAGCACCACCGCCGCAATCAGCGCGGTAATCAACGGCAGCAGATTGAAAAACAACGTGGTCCGGCTCGGCCCCAGGCGGATCACGGCCTGCATCCACGCCAATGGTGCAAGCATCGAGGCCAGCAGGCAGGCGTAAAGCACCAGCGGAATGTTCTGCAGCGTCGGGCCGATCTTCGGTGACGCGAGGAATAGCGGAAACAGCACCACCACGGCCACCCATACCTGCAAATACAGCAACACCAGCGGCGGTAACCGCAGCTGCCATTTTTTCAGCAGCGTGCTGTAGATCGCGTAGGCCAGGGTGGCGATCAGCATCATGGCATCACCCAGGTTCACCCCGTGCTCGAGCAGCGCGCCAAGGCTGCCGGACGAGACGACCACCAAAACCCCCGTGAGCGACAGCACTGCACCGGCCAGTGCTCCGGCGGTCAGGTGCTGGCCGAGGCTGACAATGGCCATGGCCAGTGACATCAACGGCATCAGCGACAAAATGATCCCCATGTTGGTGGCCGAGGTCAGGGTCGCGGCGAAATACGCGAGGCTTTGATAAACCGCCATGCCCAGCACGCCGAGGATGAAAATCTTGCCCAGGTTCGGGCGGATCGCCGGCCAATGGGCGATGACCGGGTTGAGCATGAACGGTGTGAACAGCAATCCGGCCAGTAGCCAGCGGTAGAAACCGATCTCGGCGGGGAAGATTGCCCCGGCTGACATTTTGGTGATCACGGTGTTGCCGGCCCAGATGAAAATGGCCAGCAGGGGATAAGCGTATTGCATGGGAAAAACCAGAGCGTTAATGAGGGGTGATTATCGCCTGTCTGGATGCAAGCCTATACTTCGATCCAGACAACCTGCCCCTGATGACGGACAGCATGAACAGCAAACACATCGACCTGCTGGATTTCAGCGAACTGCCTGCCCCGGTGTACTTCCGCTATGCCGACTTTGATGCTCATCGTTTTGCCTCGGCGCACCGTCATCCTTGGGGCACGCTGGAGTATTCGGCCCACGGCGTCTTGCACATGGAAATCGGCGGCAGCCGCTTCATGTCACCGCCGCACTACGCGGTGTGGGTGCCGCCGCAGACCGAGCACAGTTTCTACAGCCATCAGCCGATCAACTATCGTGCGGTCTGCCTGGCTCCGCTGATGTGCCACGATCTGCCTCAACAGGCCTGCACCCTGGCGATCAGCGACATCCTCAAAGCCATTCTCAAAGACTTTGCCGCCCGCGATGTGAAGATTCCCGCGCACGAAGCGGACAAACGTCTGGCCCAGGTACTGGTGGATCAACTGCAACAGGCACCGGTGCATGAGTGTTACTTGCCCTACGCCAGCAGTTCCGGCTTGCTCGCAATACTGGAAGCCTTGCAGGCCGAGCCCGGTGATAACCGTCCCTTGGCGGAGTGGGCCGCGCAGATCCATGTCAGCGAACGCACGCTGGCGCGGCGGTTCGTGCGTGAACTGGGCATGAGTTTTGGCGAGTGGCGCCAGCGCTTGCGGTATCTGGCCGCCATCGAAGCACTGGACAGCCACCGCAGCATTCAGGACATCGCTTTCGACACGGGTTACAGCACCGGTTCAGCGTTTATCGCGATGTTTCAACGCCAGGCAGGGTGCACGCCGGAACAGTATCGACGCAGCCACCTTGAGAGCAGGAAGGTGTAACAGGCGTTGTCTACACTCCAGAGCGAGGCCGTGCTCCTCGGTGCGGCAACAGGGAGAAACTCCATGAAGATGTTGCGTGTCCCGTTGTTGATGATGGGTTTGCTGCTCTGCTCCCAGGGCTTTGCCGCCACTGAGCAACAGAACAAGATGACCACCTGCAATGCGGACGCCACCGCAAAAACCCTCAAGGGCGATGAACGTAAAGCCTTCATGAGCACGTGCCTGAAAGCGGCGCCGGCCGCCAATGACGCCAAAGCCCTTACCCCTCAGCAAGAAAAGATGAAAACCTGTAACGCTACCGCCACTACCCAGGCCCTCAAGGGTGATGCGCGCAAAACCTTCATGAGCGACTGCCTGAAGAAAAAATAATCAAGCGTCTACGGGGCGAAGGCATCTGCTCGCTTCGCCGCCGGAACGCTGGCAGACTGCCAATCCTTTTACGCCGTTCGTTTTGAGGCTGTATGCCAACGTTTTCTCAACGCCAAGTCTTGCTGCTAATCAGTTGGGTCATCATCTTTGGTGGTTTGCTGCTGGTGATCCCGCTGCGGTTGTTACCGAGTCTGCTGGCCGGGCTGCTGGTGTTTGAGCTGGTCAATATGCTCACCCCGCAATTGCAGCGGCTGATCGAAGGTCGGCGTGCGCGCTGGCTGGCGGTGGCGTTATTGGGAACGCTAGTGGTCAGTGTGTTGACGCTGATCTTTGCCGGTGCCATCAGTTTTCTGCTGCACGAAGCGGAAAACCCCGGCGCTTCTCTCGACAAATTCATGGTCGTTGTTGATCGCGCGCGCGGGCAATTGCCGCCGTTCATCGACGTCTATCTGCCCGCCAGCGCCGCCGAATTCCGCGTGGCGATTGGCGAGTGGATGAGCAAACACCTCAGCGACTTGCAGCTGGTGGGCAAGGATGCGGCGCACATGTTTGTGACGCTGCTGATCGGCATGGTGTTGGGGGCGATCATTGCCTTGCAGCGCGTGCCGGACCTGACCAAGCGCAAGCCATTGGCCGCCGCGCTGTTCGACCGCTTGCACCTGCTGGTCCAGGCGTTTCGCAACATCGTGTTTGCCCAGATCAAGATTTCCCTGCTCAACACCTTCTTCACCGGGATTTTCCTGGCGGTGGTCCTGCCGATGTTCGGGATCAAGCTGCCGCTGACCAAAACCCTGATCGTGCTGACGTTCCTGCTAGGGCTGCTGCCGGTGATCGGCAACCTGATATCGAACACCCTGATCACCATTGTCGGCCTGTCGCTGTCGATCTGGGTGGCCGTGGCGGCGCTGGGTTACCTGATTGTTATCCACAAGCTCGAATACTTCCTCAATGCGCGCATTGTCGGCGGGCAGATCAGTGCCAAGTCGTGGGAGTTGCTGCTGGCGATGCTGGTGTTCGAGGCCGCGTTCGGCCTGCCGGGGGTGGTGGCGGGGCCGATTTATTACGCGTATCTGAAGAGTGAGTTGAAGCAGGTGGGGATGGTTTAATCAGGCAGATGTGGTGCCTGATATTGCCCCTTCGCGAGCAAGCCCGCTCCCACATTTGACCGAGTTCCTCCAGATGGAATGCGGTCAAATGTGGGAGCGGGCTTGCTCGCGAAGCAGGCGCCGCGGTTTTCTGATCAATCCATCGTGCCGTAGCGCTTCATCGCTTCAATCGCCAAGCCGCTGCCGATGCTGCCGAAGATGTTTCCTTCCACATGCCGCGCATTCGGCAACATCGCCGAGACGCTGTTGCGCAGTGCCGGAATTCCGCTCGAACCTCCGGTGAAAAACACCGTGTCCACCTGATCAACGCGTACGTTAGCGTCGTTCAGCATTTGCGTGACACTGTTGCGCACACGCTCCAGCAGGTTGTCGATGGCCGATTCGAACAGTGCCCGGCTCAACTCCACGCTCAAACCCGGTTCGATGCGGTCCAGCGGCACATGGCGGCTGTCGGCGTGGGTCAGCTGGATCTTGGTTTCTTCCACTTCCATGGCCAGCCAGTGGCCGGCGCGCTGGTCGATCAGCTTGAACAGGCGATCGATGCCGCCGGTGTCTTCGATGTCATAGCGCATGCTGCCCAGCGCCAGGGTCGACTTCTGCGAGTACACCGAGTTGATGGTGTGCCAGGTCGCCAGGTTCATGTGGTGGCTGGTCGGCATATAAGCGCCGCTCTTCATCCGGCTGCCGTAACCGAACAGCGGCATCAGGCCTTGCAGGCTCAGCTGCTTGTCGAAATCGGTCCCGCCGATGTGCACGCCACCGGTGGCGAGGATGTCATCGTGACGGTTGTCGTGGGTACGGCGTTCAGGGGACAGGCGCACCAGCGAGAAGTCGGACGTACCACCGCCGATGTCGACGATCAGTACCAGCTCTTCTTTTTCGATGGTCGACTCATAGTCGAATGCCGCTGCAATCGGTTCGTACTGGAACGAAACGTCCTTGAAGCCGATGGCGCGGGCCACGTCCACCAGGGTGTTTTCCGCTTCCTGGTCGGCCAGCTCATCGTCATCGACGAAGAACACCGGACGACCCAGCACCACTTCCTCGAATTCGCGACCGGCGGCGTCTTCGGCGCGCTTCTTCAGCTGACCGATAAACAGCCCGAGCAGGTCCTTGAACGGCATCGCGGTGCCGAGGACGCTGGTGTCGTGCTTGATCAGCTTGGAGCCCAGCAGGCTCTTGAGCGAGCGCATCAATCGGCCTTCATAGCCTTCCAGGTACTCGTGCAGCGCCAGGCGGCCGTACACCGGGCGGCGTTCTTCCATATTGAAGAAGACCACCGAAGGCAGGGTGATCTTGTCGTCCTCCAGCGCGATCAGCGTTTCCATGCCGGGGCGCAGCCAGCCGACGGTGGAGTTGGACGTGCCGAAGTCGATACCACAGGCACGGGCTGGAGATGCGTTTTTCATGTCTTTCGAGTTCCGGTTAAAAAACGGCCGCGCAGTGTATGTCAGTGCGGCGCAGATTCGAAGGCCGACTGTCCGCTAAATCTCAGCTATTAGCGCCTTGAAAGACTATCCTTCGCCCCAAACTTGTCTGCATTGGGCCTGGCAGCCACAGGACGGTCGCAAGAACCGCCCGCCGCTGCCGATAAACTTCTGATGCGCTGCCCGGTCTCAAGCTTGAGATCGGTCAACCTGGCGGCTGGCAATGCGCGCGTGCTGCCAGTGGTGGCGCGATATCGATAACGGATGGTGATTCCCGCGATGGACTTCAAAGACTATTACAAGATTCTCGGTGTGGAGCCGACCGCGGACGATAAGGCGATCAAGGCCGCCTATCGCAAGCTGGCGCGCAAATACCACCCCGACGTCAGCAAGGAAAAGGACGCCGAGGCCAAGTTCAAGGATGCTTCGGAAGCCTATGAAGCATTGAAAAATGCCGACAAGCGCGCCGAATACGACGACTTGCGCAAATACGGCCAGCATGGCCAACCGTTCCAGGGCCCGCCGGGTTGGCAGGGGCGTGGTGCAGGCGGTTTCGGTGGTGGTCAGGACACGGGCGATTTTTCGGACTTCTTCAGTTCGATCTTCGGCAACCGTGGCCCTGGTTTTGGTGGTGGACAGTCGGGCCGCAGCGCCGGGCGTCGAGGGCAAGACGTGGAAATGGAACTTGGGATTTTTCTGGAAGAAACCCTCTCGAACGAATCGAAGAAGGTCACCTTCCAGGTGCCGCAGTACAACGCTGCCGGCCAGCATGTGAGCAACACCAGTAAAAGTCTGAACGTGAAGATCCCGGCCGGCGTGGCCGACGGCGAGCGAATCCGCCTAAAGGGCCAGGGTGCGCCGGGCGTTGGTGGCGGGGCCAATGGCGACTTGTTCTTGATCATTCGCTTTGCACCGCACCCCAAGTTCGACGTCGAAGGCGAAGACCTGATCATTACCTTGCCGTTGGCTCCGTGGGAATTGGCCTTGGGCGCCGAAGTTGCAGTGCCGACCCTGACGGGCAAGATCAATCTCAAGGTTCCGGCCGGCAGTCAGAACGGCCAGCGCATGCGTGCCAAGGGCCATGGATTGCTGAACAAGGCCGGTCATCGCGGTTATTTGTTTGTACAACTCAAGGCCGTCATGCCTAAAACCTCGGATGACGAGGTCAAGGCGTTGTGGCAGGAGCTGGCCCAAAAAGCGGCTTTCAACCCGAGAGAAAACTTCTGATCCCAGAGACGGAGTAGCCCATCATGAGCAACCCCCTGATCGTTCAACTGGACATGGCAGAATTCTGTGAGGCGACCGACCTGTCGGACGTCTACGTGATCGAAATCGTCGAACACGGCATCCTCGAACCTCAGGGCACCCAGCCCAAGGATTGGCGTTTCAACGATTATGAGCTGGCACTGGCCAAGCGCGCCGCGAAGCTGCGTCGCGAACTGGAACTGGAGTGGGAAGGCGTCGCCCTGGCGCTGGACCTGCTTGAGGAAGTCCAGCAACTGCGGGCCGAGAACCGCATGCTCAAGCAGCGGCTGGGGCGGTTGGTGGTTGAATAATCGTTCTGATTGACCTGTTCGGCGTGTCTGGTGCGGTACATAGTTGTTTTCTGCTCCTTGATTTCGACTGCGTGGAGTCTTTTTTGCGTGGCAAATCAACAACTTTTTGCGCTTTTGTTCACTGGATCAACGCCTGACCATAGGACTCCAACATTGGTTTTAAGGTGTTAAAGACATGCCTGAATTGCAAGGAAGCAATCCAAACGTGCCATCAAGTCCGGCCGAAAAGGACGACAAGGGGGTCCACTACCCGCGAATAAAACCGTTGATCCCCAAGGCAATCACCGAGGCACCACGGGCCAGGCTCCTGTCTGCGGCGCAGGTGCAGCCGGCGTTTCCTGATTGGTATCTGAAAGCCCGACCGGTGGATCGCGACTATCTCAAGCAACTCATCGACGAGCGCTGGCGCCTGCAAGGACCGCTGGACGAATTGCTCGGCGACTTGCAACACGACATCAAGGCCTTTGCCGAGCCGTTGCTCAAAACCATGTTGCTCTCGAACTTCTACGAGCATGGCGATCCGGGCGATCTGCAATTGCGCCTGTATGTGCCGAACAAAATCGTCGGGGGGATCGATACCCAGGCCAGCACTATCCGTCGCTCCACACTGCTCGAAGCGGCACTGCACAACTTCGAAGAGGATGAAACCCGCGAGGATGCGTTTCGCAGCGGCTCAGCCGTGTTGCGCAAGAATGTTCGTGGTGACCTGCACGAGATCAAGGTCATCACCCCGCAAAAAATTGCAGCGCTATGCCGCCGCCTCGACATTGGCGGGCAATACCAGACCCACATCAAATCATTGCTCACTCCCGCAGATGCCAACGCCGCTCGCCTGCTCAACGAGCGTTCGATCGCCAGTGACAAAGCGGCCTTCAAACTGGCGTTGATGACGGCGTATCTCAAGGGCGATATCGGCCTGCACGGTTACACAACGATAGGCGCACTGATCGACGGCAATTCTGGCCTCCAGTGGTATGGCCGTCCGCTACAAAGTCATCGTTTGTCGCTGATGGGCTGCCGGATAACCGGCATTGTGCTGTTCAGCGCGGTGGCCGAACCAACGGCGGTCAAAAAGGCCATTGATGGCCTGGCGCCCGATGCACTCAAGCAATGGCTTGATTTCTCCCGACTGGCCACTTCCCCGCTATCCAATGGCTTCGATACCTTTCGCATGCTCAAGGCTTTTTTCGCCAACGGCCCGAAAGGCGTGGTGGAAGAGATGCTGCGCAAGGACGAAATCTACCGCCAGAATCGGCTGAGCGGGCATTTGATTGCCTGGGTACCGGATGACCCGGATCATCCGCTGAAGGAATATGCCTCACTCACCGATTTCATGAAGACGCTGATCGGCCAACTGCGTGAAAGTGATTACCAGAGTTTTTTCAGTCGTTTTGTCGCACAGAAAGACAAGGCGATTTTTTTCAGCCGGGTCAATGAACGGCTCAAGACCATCACCTGGCAGCAGCGCGCACCGCTGGACATGGGGCCATGGTGGCGAGAAACGCCGGTCGAAAACCCTGATGCGCAACCTGTTACTTATCTGATCAGCGACGACCTGTGGGGTCGTCTGTTTCGTGAGCGCCGCGACAAAGCCATTGCCGATGCCCGATTGATCGCGGTGCCGACCGATGACGAAGACGCCACCGCTCGCTGGAAACGCCTGAGCGGCTATCTGGACATCGCCTGGAACGTGTTCAATTTTGGCGCGATGCTGGTACCGGTACTGGGCCCGGCAATGATAGGCCTGATGGCCGCGCAATTGCTGGCTGAGCTGGTCGAGGGCATCGAAGACTGGAGCAAGGGTGACGTCGAAGAGGGCGCGGTGCACATCAACAGCGTGTTGATCAACGGTGCGCAAATGGCCCTGATGTTCATGGGCCATGTGCTGCCCAAAGGCCCCACGCCGATCAGATCATCCCCCCTGATAGACAGCCTTAAACCGGTGGAACTGCCCGGCGGAAAAACGCGTCTGATCAAACCCGACCATGCGCCTTACGAGCACCGCCTGACGCTGCCCGAAACCGCAACGCCCGATGCTCTCGGCGTCATCGAGCATGACGGGCGTAAAGTGCTGCCGCTCGAGGACAAGCAATTCGTGCTCAAGGAGGATCCGCTCACCGGACAGCCTCGACTGCAACATTCCAGGCGCCCGGATGCCTATCAGCTGAACATCGAACACAACGGTGCTGGCGCCTGGCACACGGAGTTCGAAGAACCGATGGCATGGGGCAAGGGCAAGCTGTTGCGGCGCCTCGGTCCATCCGTGGATGGGATCAGTGACGAAGTGCTGGATCAGGCAAGGCATGTCAGCGGTGTGGACGAAGGCGTGCTACGTCGTATGCATGTCGAAAATGATCAACCGGCTCCTTTGCTCATGGACACGCTGAAGCGCTTCAAGGCTTACGCGGACGCCGACAAGCTGAGTGCGCAGATCCTGAATGGTCAGGTGCCGCAGGAACTGTCGGAGAAAGTGACGGGGTTTGTCACAGAGTTACCTGGCTGGCCGCAATCCAGGGCCCTGGTGCTGGAGGCCGATGCCGCTTCGGGCCGACCGTCACTGAGTTTCGGTGCGACCGAGGCTACGCCTGAAAATACCCTCAACATGTCCCGGGCCGATGTTTGCGAAGGCCGCCTGCCGACACGGGTGGTTGACGCCCTCAGCGAGACTCAGTTGCAGGACTGGTTCGGCAGTGAAGTCCCGAAAGAACGCTCGGCGCGTATTGCCGAGCTGCAAAAACGCATCGCCCGCCAGGCGCAAGACAGCAAAAAAACGCTGTTCGATACGTTGTACAAGGCCCGGGAAACCACCAATGATGCGCGGATAAACCTGTTGAAAGGGGATTTTCCGGACCTGTCGAACGCCGCCGCGCAAGCCCTGCTGGACGATGCCGCTGAAGCCGAGTTGTTGAAATTGACCCGAGACCGACGGATCCCGTTGCGCTTGCGCGAAATGGCGCGAAAGTCTGTGTTCGGCTTGCGTCTGAGTCGCGCCTATGAAGGGCTTTATCTAGACGAATTGATCAATGCCGACACCGGCCGGCTGGCGCTGCATACCCTGGAAAACTGGCCGAAATGGCCAAAGAATATGCGCATCGAAGTTCGCGAGTTCTCCTTCACCGGTGCACTGCATGACAGCGTTGGTCCGGTCGATGCCTCGGCGCGCAAGGTGTTGGTATTGCGCGAGGACGGGCGTTATGAGGCTTACGGCAATGAGGGGGGCCATCTGCATGGAGCGGACGATCTGTACGGGGCATTGCTGCATGCCTTGCCCGATGCCGACCGCAAAACGCTGGGGTATGAGATCAATCAGGGAGCCCAGCTGCGTCAGGCCGTCAAACAAACGCCGCTGTCACACGACACGTTCTCGGAAACGCTGCTGGATCACCCGATACGCAAGCCCGCTTACGACCCGCAGATCATGCGTTTGCGTGGCGGAATGCGCACTTACAGGGTGCGCTCACAAGATGCGGATCTTTTGCGAACTCGCACACGATCACTCTATCCAGGCCTGGATGACCGTCAGGTACAAGCGCTGATGAACGGTTTTGGTGAGTGGGCCGACCAGCGACTGACTGCGCTGGAAACCGAATTCAACCGCTTCAATGATTCCATGCGCCTATGGCTCAACCGGCCTACCCAGGCTTGGCGTCTTACGCCCGAAGGAATCTCGGAATGGAACTCCAGAAACGACATCTACACGAAGCTCCGCCGCTGCTGGCAGCGCACCGGACCGGCGGGCGTTGAGACACCAGGCATCGTGGCGCCGCAGGCACTGAATCTGGACGGTTTTCCTCTGGACAGGCATTTGACGACGATGCCTGAACTGGCGGGCAGTTTTGATCACGTCACCGAACTCCACCTGAACAATGCAGGACTGCGTAATGAGCATGTCGGATTCCTGCGGCCATTCCGGCAATTGCGGCAATTGAGCATGAGGCAAAACAGTTTGACCGTGTTTCCTCAAGAGGTCGGCAACCTGCGCTGGCTGACTCATCTGATGCTCAACAAGAACAACATCTCTCTGGACAGCGCGGGGATCGCCCACCTCAGAGGACTGACCCACTTGCGTATGTTGCGTATGAGTAACAACCCGTTGCGCTTGCCGCCTGATGTCAGTCTTATGCCCAGGTTGCAGGCAATTACCCTTGACCATGGTCAGCTTAATACCTGGCCCACGGGTTATCTTGGCCGCAATCGCCCGCGCAACATTTATCTGAACCTTGAGTTCAACAGGCTCACGCAGATTCCCGAAGTGGCGCCCGGTTCCTTCCGTGCGGAGTTGCTGGCGCGCACATTCTTTACTCGCGAGGAGCCATGGATTTCGCCCGAGAACCTTGAGCAGATGCGCACGTACATCGAATCGCTCGGTCTGGACCCTGATCGCGCTTATCCCCCACGCGGCGTACTCGACAGCTCCGATTGGGGAGAAGGGCTGAGCAACGCAGAGTGGAATGCGAAACAGGAAGTCTGGGACAACGTCGAAGACGAGCATGGCTCGGTGCCGTTTTTCAATGAAATCCGGCGGTTGACCGAGTCCTATGATTTCAAGGCCGCCGACAAAAGTTATCGTACCGAACTCACCGCCAAAGTGTGGCGCATGCTCGAGGCCATGGCCGAGAACACTGAACTGCGTGAGAAACTTTTTGCCGAGGCGACCAGCACCACCAACTGTGTGGATGGCGGCACTCAGTTGTTCAATGCCATGGGCGTCGAAGTATTAGTGCACGAGGCCCATGGATTGGCCAATCCGGGGCTGGTGGAAGCCGAGTTGCTGCAACTGGCGAGGGGCAAGGCGCGTCTGGACGAACTGGGCAGGATTGCCCGCGAGCGTGTCGCTGAGCGCTTGCGGGCCGGAGAAACCTTTTATCGCCGCGGAACTGAAGGTGGAACCATCGATGAAGTCGAGGTGCATTTGGCCTACATGACGGATCTGGCGGAACGCCTGGACCTGCCATGGCAAGCGCGAGGCATGCAGTTTCGAGCTATTTCCAAGGTGAGCAAGGAGATGATCGAGGCAGCCTATCAACGTGTGCTTGCTCTGGAAGAAGGAGGCTTGCTGGCCGAGCGGATCCTTGAGCAACCGATCTGGCAAACCTTCATGGAAACGACCTATCGTCAGGAATTCGATGACCTCAAGCTGAGGCTGGAAAACGCTGAGGATGAAGAGGTGTTCAAGGCCCTCAAGGATCTCGAAAAAGCCTTGACCCAACAGGCTCTGAACCGAGCCAGACTGGACAAGGTGAATACCAAAATCGGTAGTTGACCCGCAAGCCCCGAACGCCTGGCGTCCGGGGCTTCTTTCATTGTTCAGAACAGGAAATAACGCTGGGCCATTGGCAAGGTTTCTGCGGGTTCACACCACAGCAATACACCGTCAGCCTTGACCTGATAGGTCTGTGGATCAACGTCGATCTCTGGCAGGTAATCGTTGTGGATCAGGTCGGTTTTCTGCACCGCGCGACAGCCTTTGACCACGGCGATTTTCTTTTTCAGGCCCAAGGCTTCGGGCAATCCGGCCTCCCGCGCCGCCTGGCTGATAAACGTCAGGCTAGTGGCGTGCAGCGAGCCGCCGTAACTGGCGAACATCGGGCGGTAGTGGACCGGTTGCGGCGTTGGAATCGAGGCGTTGGCGTCGCCCATCAGGCTGGCGGCAATGGCGCCCCCCTTGAGGATCAGCGTCGGTTTGACCCCGAAAAATGCCGGGCGCCACAGCACCAGATCCGCCCATTTGCCCACTTCGACCGAGCCGACTTCATGGCTGATTCCATGGGTGATCGCCGGGTTGATCGTGTACTTGGCGATGTAGCGTTTGGCGCGGAAGTTGTCGTTGCCTTCGCCATCACCGGGCAACGGGCCGCGCTGCTTTTTCATCTTGTCGGCAGTCTGCCAGGTGCGCGTGATGACTTCACCGACGCGGCCCATGGCCTGGCTGTCGGAGCTGATCATCGAGAACGCGCCGAGGTCGTGGAGGATGTCTTCGGCGGCGATGGTTTCACGGCGAATGCGGCTTTCGGCGAAGGCCACGTCTTCGGCAATGCCTGGGTCCAAGTGGTGGCAGACCATCAGCATGTCGAGGTGTTCGTCAATGGTGTTGCGGGTGAACGGCCGGGTCGGGTTGGTCGAACTCGGCAGCACGTTGGCAAAGCCGCACGCCTTGATGATGTCCGGGGCATGCCCGCCGCCCGCACCTTCGGTGTGATAGGTGTGGATGGTGCGGCCCTTGAAGGCGGCGAGGGTGGTTTCGACGAAGCCCGATTCGTTGAGGGTGTCGGTGTGGATCGCCACTTGTACGTCGTACTGGTCGGCGACGTTCAGGCAGTTATCGATGCTCGCCGGGGTGGTGCCCCAATCCTCGTGCAACTTCAGGCCGATGGCGCCGGCCTTGACCTGTTCGATCAACGGCTCCGGCAGGCTGGCGTTGCCCTTGCCGGTGAAGCCGATGTTCATTGGGAACGCATCGGCGGCCTGGAGCATGCGCGCCAGGTGCCACGGCCCGGACGTGCAGGTGGTTGCATTGGTGCCAGTGGCCGGGCCGGTGCCACCGCCAATCATGGTGGTCACGCCGCTCATCAGCGCTTCTTCGATCTGCTGCGGGCAGATGAAGTGGATGTGCGTGTCGATGCCGCCCGCCGTGAGGATCATGCCTTCGCCGGCGATGACTTCGGTGCTGGCACCGACTGCAATGGTCACGTTCGGCTGGATGTCCGGGTTACCGGCCTTGCCGATGCCGGCGATGCGACCGTCCTTGAGGCCGACGTCGGCCTTGACGATGCCCCAGTGGTCGATGATCAGTGCATTGGTGATCAGGGTGTCGACGACCTCTGCGGCGAGTAATTGGCTTTGGCCCTGGCCGTCGCGGATGACTTTGCCGCCGCCGAATTTCACTTCTTCGCCGTAGGTGGTGAAGTCCTTTTCCACTTCGATCCACAGTTCGGTGTCGGCCAAGCGGACTTTGTCACCGACGGTGGGGCCGAACATGTCGGCGTAGGCTTGTCTTGAGATTTTCATGCGCTTGCCTTGAGATTCAATTGGATTTGAGACCGCTCGCATAGCTCGCTATCGCAGCCTCGCTGCGCTCGACAGCTCCTACAGGTGTTCGCGCAAATTCCCGATTGCTCGGCCCCTGTAGGAGCTGTCGAGCGAAGCGAGGCTGCGATCTTTCAGGCGCACCGCAGATATCAGTCGAGATCCCCCATGATCCGTCCGGCAAACCCGAACACCCGACGATGCCCGGCCAGGTCTACCAACTCGACCTCGCGGCTCTGGCCTGGTTCGAAGCGCACGGCGGTGCCGGCGGGGATGTTCAGGCGCATGCCACGGCTGGCGGCGCGGTCGAACGTCAGCGCATCGTTGGTTTCGAAGAAGTGGTAATGCGAGCCGACCTGGATCGGCCGGTCGCCGCTGTTGGCCACCTTCAGGCTGAGGGTGCGGCGGCCCACGTTGAGTTCGATGTCGCCGGCCTGGATCTGGTATTCACCGGGAATCATCAATGGGCTCCCTGGAGAATCTTGTAGTAGAGCGCGGTCGGTTTGTAGAGGCCGCTCGGGTCGCAGGCATAGTCGGGAATTTCACCTGCGCGGGTGTAACCCAGAGCCTTGTAGAAGTCTTCGCCGGGAGAGCCGGCTTCGGTGTCGAGGTAGAGCATGCCGCGCTTGTGCTGGAGCGCGGCCTGCTCCAGAGCGCTCATCAACTGTTGGCCCAAACCTCGGCGGCGTGCATGTTCACGCACCAGCAGTTTTTGCACTTCGGCGCGGTTCAGGCCATTGGCTTTCTGGCACAGGGTCAGTTGCACACTGGCCTGCACTTGCTCGTCCTTGACCACCACCCACAGCAGCACGTTGCCCTTGTTCAGGTTCTCCTGGACATCATCGAAATAGGCTCGGGCCTCGGTGGCGTCCAGATTGGCCATGAACCCGACGCTGGCACCATAGCCGACGGCGTCGAGCAGCAGATCAATCAAGCCCTGACGATAGTGCGCAAAGCTTTCAACATTGACGCGGCGCAGTTGGGCGGCGTTCATGGGAAATTACTCCTTGTTGGCAGTCGGCGGTTCCGCGCCAGGATTAAGGGTCAGTTGCATGAAGGTCAGGTCCAGCCAGCGACCGAACTTGGTGCCCACCTGAGGCATCTGGCCGGTCGTCACGAAACCGGCTCGCTCATGCAGGCGAATAGAGGCGGCATTACCACTTTCGATGGCAGCGACCATGACGTGCTTGTCGCAACTTTTGGCACGCTCGATCAACGCGCTGATCAATTGCGGGCCGAGGCCATTGCCACGCTGGTCGCTGCGCACGTAAACCGAGTGCTCGACGGTGTGGCGGAATCCGTCGAACGGGCGCCAGTCACCAAATGAAGCGTAGCCCAGGACAGTGTTGTCGCTGTCGGCGATCACCAGAATCGGGTAACCCTGGGATTGCCGGGCGCTGAACCAGGCCTGGCGGTTACCCAGGTCCACGGCCTGTTCGTTCCAGATGGCCGTGGTGTTGAGCACGGCGTCGTTGTAGATGTCGCGGATCGCCGGCAAGTCGGCATGCGCTGCATCGCGAATGGCGTAATTCATGGCGCGGCCTCAAGCGATCGGTTGGTGAACGGTGACCAGTTTGGTGCCGTCGGGAAAGGTCGCTTCGACCTGGATCTCCGGAATCATTTCCGGGATGCCTTCCATCACTTGTTCGCGACTGAGCAGGGTGGTGCCGAAATGCATCAGCTCGGCCACGGTCCGGCCGTCACGGGCGCCTTCGAGCAGCGCTGCGCAAATGTAGGCCATGGCTTCCGGGTAGTTGAGTTTCACGCCGCGAGCCAAACGCCGTTCGGCCACGAGGCCGGCGGTGAAGATCAGCAGCTTGTCTTTTTCGCGTGGGGTCAGGTCCATCGTTTGGAATCCATATCGGCAGTTAAACAAATCTTGAGTCGAGCGCCCCGTAGGAGCTGTCGAGCGGAGCGAGGCTGCGATCTTTTGATTTTGGTCTTTTTCGGCACCGCTGAAGATCAAAAGATCGCAGCCTCGCTCCGCTCGACAGCTCCTACAGGGGGTGTGTGTTCAGGTGGCCCATATTCGCGGTGGGACGGCTTCACGGCCTAACAGTGCCGGGCGCAATAACCGCCACAACTCAATCAGCCAGCCGCGGGCCAACAGTGCTTCACCCGTCAGGCACCGAGCGACCAAAAGCCCCGGCAACTGCGTCAAATCCCCCCGCACGTCATGGGTCAACGAACGGCACCTCTCCAGCAATTCACTATCAACCTCCCCAGTCACCAACAACGTCGCAAACACCGGTTGCCCATCCAGCCCGATCGGCGAATCAAGCAATCCGTCACCCCCGACAATGCGCTGGCGTTCATGCCAGAGCAACTGGCCGTCGCGGCGGATGTCCAGCTGCGCCTGAAAATGTCCGAGGTCGAAACGCTCGCCACTGGCCGGGCGCCCGAGCGCCACCACGTCCCAGTAAAGCAATCGGGCATCGCCTTCAAGGTCGATGCAGGTGCTGAGTTCTGCCTGCGCGGCACTGAAAATGATCGTCTCTTGTGGCAACCATTCCAGTGTCGCACCGGTCGCCACTTTCAAATTCAGCTGCTGATAGGCGGGGCCCGCCGCGCGATACCACTTGGCCGCGCCAGGGCTGGTGATTTGCGCCCAGGCGTCCGTGCCGAGACTGGCCGAGATGTCCAGCCGATCACCGCCGGCAATCCCGCCCGGCGGGTGCACGATGATGTGCTGGCAAACTTCCGGCCCTTCGGCATACAGATGCTTCTGCACCCGCAGCGGGCCTTTGTGGCGGCGCTGAACCGGGCGCGTACTGTCGCCGAATCGGGCGTAGCAGAGCTCCAGCTCGGCGTGCCAGCTGGGGGTAAACACGGCGGTGGGAACAGGTAAATTCATGGTTTCTAATTATCGTCAGGACGCTAGAGATTAGATCGTTACCAAACCGCGTACACCCTCGGCTTCCATATTTTCTCCACGTCCCTGTTGCACGATCTCGCCCCGGGACATCACCAGGTACTGATCGGCCAGTTCAGCGGCGAAATCATAGAACTGCTCTACCAGCAAAATTGCCATGTCACCACGGGCTGCGAGCTTTTTGATCACCACGCCGATTTCCTTGATCACCGACGGCTGGATGCCTTCGGTGGGTTCGTCGAGAATCAGCAGGCGTGGACGGCTGGCCAACGCTCGGCCGATCGCCAATTGCTGCTGTTGGCCACCGGACAAATCCCCCCCGCGCCGTTGCTTCATTTGCAGCAGCACCGGAAACAGTTCGTAGATGAACGCCGGGACTTCCTTGGCTTCAGAGCCGGGAAATCGCGACAGACCCATCAACAGGTTTTCTTCCACGGTCAGCCGGCCGAAAATTTCCCGACCCTGAGGCACATAGGCGATTCCGGCATGCACCCGCTGGTGTGGCTTGAACGTGGTGATCGGTTTGCCCTCCCAGTTCACCGCGCCTTCTTTGGCCGGCAACAGGCCCATCAGGCACTTGAGCAGCGTGGTCTTGCCCACACCGTTGCGGCCGAGCAGGCAGGTGACTTCACCGACCTTCACCTCAAACGTCAGGCCCCGCAGGATGTGGCTACCGCCGTAATACTGGTGCAGCTTGTCGACTTGCAGCATTCTCAAATACTCCTCAAATCCCTTGTGGGAGCGGGCTTGCTCGCGAAGGCGGACTTAAACTCAACATTTGTGCTGCCTGACACACCGCATTCGCGAGCAAGCCCGCTCCCACATTGGAATGTATTCACAGGTCTACCGACCGAGGTACACCTCGATCACGCGCTCGTTATCCTGCACCTGTTCCAGCGATCCTTCGGCCAGCACGCTGCCCTGGTGCAACACGGTGACGTGGTCGGCGATGGAGCCGACGAAACCCATGTCGTGTTCCACCACCATCAGCGAATGCTTGCCCGCCAGGCGCTTGAACAGTTCGGCGGTGAACTCGGTTTCGGCGTCGGTCATGCCTGCCACCGGCTCGTCGAGCAGCAACAGTTGCGGGTCCTGCATCAGCAACATGCCGATCTCCAGAAACTGCTTCTGACCGTGGGACAACAAGCCCGCCGGGCGATTGACCGAGCCGGTCAGGCGAATGGTGTCCAGCACTTCGCTGATGCGATCTTTCTGTTCGCCACTCAGGCGAGCCCGCAAACTGGCCCACACCGACTTGTCGGTTTTTTGCGCCAGCTCCAGGTTTTCAAAAACGCTCAAGGCTTCGAACACCGTCGGCTTCTGGAACTTGCGGCCGATGCCGGCCTGAGCGATCTGCACTTCGCTCATCTGCGTCAGGTCGAGGGTTTCGCCGAACCAGGCTTTGCCGTGACTGGGGCGGGTCTTGCCGGTGATCACGTCCATCAGCGTGGTCTTGCCCGCGCCGTTGGGGCCGATGATGCAACGCAATTCGCCGACGCCGATGTACAGGTTCAAGTCGTTCAGCGCCTTGAAACCATCGAAGCTGACGCTGATGTCTTCTAGCGTCAGGATCGTGCCGTGGCGGGTGTTCAGGCCCGGACCGACGCGCTGACCGAGGCCGATCGCATCGCGGCTGCTGCCGGCGTCCTTGTTGGGCTCCACTGGAAAAACCGCCGGTTCGAGCATGAATTCAGCCGTCGCAGTCACTCTCATTGCTCACCCCTTTTTTTCAGCAAACCGATTACACCTTTGGGCAGGTACAAGGTCACGACGATGAACAGCGCGCCGAGGAAGAACAGCCAGTACTCCGGGAACGCCACGGTGAACCAGCTCTTCATGCCGTTGACCACACCGGCGCCGAGCAGCGGGCCGATCAGCGTGCCGCGACCGCCCAGCGCAACCCAAACCGCGGCCTCGATGGAGTTGGTCGGCGACATTTCACTCGGGTTGATGATCCCGACTTGCGGCACGTACAGCGCGCCGGCCAGGCCGCACAACACTGCGCTCAGCACCCAGACAAACAGCTTGAAACCACGCGGATCGTAGCCGCAGAACATCAGGCGGTTTTCCGCATCCCGCAGCGCCGTCAACACCCGGCCGAACTTGCTTTGCGCCAGGCGCCAACCGATGAACAGGCTCGCCACCAGCAACACCACGGTGGCGAAAAACAGCACCGCGCGGGTGCCCGGTTCGGTGATGCCAAAGCCAAGAATGGTGCGGAAGTTGGTGAAGCCGTTGTTGCCGCCAAACCCGGTTTCGTTGCGGAAGAACAGCAGCATCCCGGCGAAGGTCAGGGCCTGGGTCATGATCGAGAAATACACGCCCTTGATCCGCGAGCGAAAGGCGAAGAAGCCAAACACCAGCGCCAGCAACCCCGGCGCCAATACCACCAGACACATCGACCAGAGGAAGCTGCTGGTGCCGGTCCAGTACCACGGCAATTCAGTCCACGACAGGAAGGTCATGAACGCTGGCAAGCCATCGCCCGAGGCCTGGCGCATCAGGTACATGCCCATCGCATAGCCGCCGAGGGCGAAGAACAAACCGTGACCAAGGGACAGCAGGCCGGCGTAACCCCAGACCAGATCGAGGGCCAGCGCGACAATCGCGTAGCAGAGGATCTTGCCCACCAGCGTCAGCGTGTAAGCCGAGACATGAAACGCGCTGTCCGGCGACAACAACGACAGCAGCGGCAACGCCAGCAACAGAACGAGGATCAGCGCGCCAACGGCAATCGTGACCTTGGGACCGGCTTTTTGTGTTGCGGTAACGAGCAGGGGCTGGTTCATCAGTCGATCACCCGTCCTTTCAGTGCGAAGAGGCCTTGCGGACGTTTCTGAATGAACAGAATGATCAGCGCGAGGATCAGGATCTTGCCGAGCACGGCACCGATCTGCGGTTCGAGAATCTTGTTGGCGATGCCCAGGCCGAAGGCCGCCAGCACGCTACCGGCCAACTGCCCGACACCGCCGAGCACCACCACCAGGAACGAGTCGATGATGTAGCTCTGGCCAAGGTCCGGGCCGACATTGCCGATCTGACTGAGGGCTACGCCACCAAGCCCGGCAATGCCCGAGCCGAGGCCGAAGGCGAGCATGTCCACGCGACCGGTCGGCACGCCGCAGCAGGCGGCCATGTTGCGGTTTTGGGTCACGGCGCGAACGTTCAAACCGAGGCGCGTCTTGTTCAGCAGCAACCAGGTCAGCACCACCACAAATAAGGCGAAGGCGATGATCACGATGCGGTTGTACGGCAGCACCAGATTGGGCAGCACCTGAATCCCGCCCGACAGCCACGCCGGGTTGGCCACTTCAACGTTCTGCGCGCCGAACATCAATCGGACCAGCTGAATCAGCATGAGGCTGATGCCCCACGTGGCGAGCAGGGTTTCCAGCGGACGGCCGTAGAGGTGGCGAATTACCGTGCGTTCCAGCGCCATGCCGATAGCAGCGGTCACGAAAAACGCCACCGGCAAGGCGATCAGCGGATAGAACTCGATGGCTTGCGGGGCGAAGCGTTGGAACATCAGCTGAACCACGTACGTCGAGTACGCGCCGAGCATCAGCATTTCGCCGTGAGCCATGTTGATGACGCCGAGCAGACCGAAGGTGATCGCCAGACCGAGGGCCGCGAGCAACAGGATCGAACCGAGTGACATACCGCTGAAAGCCTGTCCGAGGACCTCGCCGATGAGCAGCTTGCGTTTGACTTGAGCGAGGCTGGTTTCGGCAGCGGTACGCACATTGGCGTCGGCTTCGACACCGGGTTGCAGCAGGCTTTCGAGGCGAGTGCGAGCCAGTGGATCACCGGTTTCACCGAGCAGACGCACAGCGGCAAGTCGCACGGCCGGGTTGGTGTCCACCAGTTGCAGATTGGCCAGCGCCAGGCTCAAAGCCGCGTGGACGCTTTGGTCTTTTTCGCCAGCCAGTTGCTGGTCGAGGAATGCAAGCTGCGCAGGTTTAGCGCTTTTCTGCAATTGCTGCGCGGCGGCCAGACGGAGGTTGGCGTCGGTTGCGAGCAATTGGTGGCTGGCCAGCGCGGTGTCGATCAGACCGCGCAGGCGGTTGTTCAGGCGCAGGGTTTTCGGTTGGCCTTCGACGGTCAGCGCGCCTTGTTGCAGGGCGTTGATCAGTTCGATGCGAGCCGGATCGGGCTGCGCGGCCCAGGTTTCGAGAAGCTTGGCTTGCTGCACGGGATTGGCCGCGACGAAGTCTTCGGCGTCGCCCGCGTGAGTGGCCATCGGCAGTAAGAGCGCGAGGGCGAGGATGAAGCGGTAAAGGGCGGTGGGCATATCATTGGCCTTACGCGGACTAAATGTGGGAGCGAGCCTGCTCGCGAATGCGGTGTGTCAGTCACATGTATGTTGGATGTGTCACCGCATTCGCGAGCAGGCTCGCTCCCACAGGGGTGCGTCAGGCCCGAGAGAAGCGCTCAGGCCCGACACCCAGTGGCTTAGTTGCTCTTCACCGCATAATCCGGCTTCTTGTCGTTACCCGAGATAAACGGGCTCCAAGGCTCTGCACGGATCGGCCCTTCGGTCTGCCACACCACGTTGAACTGACCGTCTGCCTGAATCTCGCCGATCATCACCGGTTTGTGCAGGTGGTGGTTGGTCTTGTCCATGGTCAGGGTGTAACCGGACGGCGCGGCAAAGGTCTGGCCGGCGAGGGCCTCGCGGACTTTGTCGACGTCGGTGGACTTGGCTTTCTCAGCCGCTTGCGCCCACATGTGGATGCCCACGTACGTGGCTTCCATCGGGTCGTTGGTCACCGCTTTGTCGGCGCCCGGCAGGTTGTGTTTCTTGGCGTAGGCTTTCCAGTCAGCGACGAACTTCTTGTTCGCCGGGTTCTCGACCGACTCAAAGTAGTTCCACGCCGCGAGGTTGCCCACCAATGGTTTGGTGTCGATGCCGCGCAGTTCCTCTTCGCCGACCGAGAACGCCACGACTGGAACGTCAGTGGCTTTCAGACCCTGGTTGGCCAGTTCTTTATAGAACGGCACGTTTGAGTCGCCGTTGACGGTAGAGATGACCGCTGTCTTGCCACCGGCCGAGAATTTTTTGATGTTGGCCACGATGGTTTGATAGTCGCTGTGGCCGAACGGGGTGTAGACCTCTTCGATGTCCTTGTCCGCCACACCTTTGGAGTGCAGGAACGAACGCAGGATCTTGTTGGTGGTGCGCGGGTAGACGTAGTCGGTGCCCAGCAGGAAATAGCGCTTGGCGCTGCCGCCTTCTTCGCTCATCAGGTATTCCACCGCCGGGATCGCCTGCTGGTTCGGCGCGGCGCCGGTGTAGAACACGTTCGGCGACATCTCTTCGCCTTCGTATTGCACCGGGTAGAACAGCAGGCCGTTGAGCTCCTCGAACACCGGCAATACCGACTTGCGCGACACCGACGTCCAGCAACCGAACACCACCGCAACCTTGTCCTGGGTCAGCAACTGACGACCCTTTTCGGCGAACAGCGGCCAGTTCGACGCGGGGTCCACGACCACGGGTTCGAGCATCTTGCCGTTCACGCCACCCTTGGCGTTGATCTCGTCGATGGTCATCAATGCCATGTCTTTGAGCGACGTTTCGGAGATCGCCATGGTGCCGGACAACGAATGCAGAATACCGACCTTGATGGTCTCGGCGGCCTGGACAGTCCAGGTCATGCCCATCGCGGCAATGCTTGCCGATAGTGTGAAAGCCTTGATCAAGCTGCGACGCTTCATTGTGCGATCTCCATGAACTTATGAATTTTATGGGTGGCAGATGCGGACTACTGAAGGGTCTTTAGCAAGGGCTGTGCCTGGTCGGCAAAAGGCAGGGAAAATGTCGTATTAGAGCGGTTGCGCGGTTTGGGCGGCGCACCATGAAGGATCGCGCCTGGCGCGTTGGTGCGAAGAGGTGCGCCACATTGGTGCCTTGAAATTTTGAAGTCATCTAAAGATCGCAGCCTGCGGCAGCTCCTACACAGCCGCAGGCTGCGATCTTTTGATCTTGTTTACGAAGACGATGAAGCCGATTCAGTTTGCCGGTTGAGGCGCGACAAAAGCACCCGGTCGAGCAGCCAGACCACCACCAGCGAAGCGCCTACCAACGGAAACGCCACCGCCAGTGCGAACATGATGACCATCGCGGTTTTCCATTGCGGCAGGTCGTGGCGCAACGGTGGAACACCGAATTGCCCCTCTGGACGGCGCTTCCACCAGATCACCACACCGCTGACGGCGCTGAGCACAATCATCAGGCAGATCAGCAGCACGATGATCTGATTGAGCGGACCGAACATTTTGCCTTCGTGCAGCATCACACCGATTTCCGTTACGCGGGCGACGGTGCCGTATTGTTCGTAGCGCACGTCGGCGAGGACGTCGCCGGTGTACTGATCGATATGCAAGGTGGCGTCGTTGCGCGGGTCGTCGGCGAACACTGCGATGGTGAACACGCCGGTGGCGGTCGTCGGCAAGGTGATGCTGTAACCCGGTTCGACCTTGCGTTGCGCAGCGATGTTCTGCACGTCCTGCAAGCTGATGGTCGGCGCGGCGGGGCCGGCTTGCGCGCCGTCGTGGGCCATGTGCTCGGCGTGGTCGCCGGACATCGGCATCGGCGTGTTTTCCATCGCCCATGGCACGGTCTGGCGGGTGGCGGTGTTAAGGCTGCGCGCCTCGACATCGGACTTGGGCACGTCGTCCCACATCGCTGCCGGAAAGACATTCCAGACTTCGGCGTATTGCTTGCCCCAGAACCCGGTCCACGTCATGCCGCTGAGCAGCATCACCAACAGCAACGACGCGCCCCAGAACCCGGTTACCGCGTGCAAGTCACGCCAGAGCACTCGACCGCGACTGCTCAAACGTGGCCACAAAATCCCGGCCGCCTGGCCACGCGGCCACCACAGAAAGACGCCGGAGACCACCAGCACCACGCCCCAACCGGCGGCCAATTCGATCAGTCGATCACCGACGGTGCCGATCATCAACTCGCCGTGAATCGCTCGCGCAACCGCTTGCAGATTCTTCTTCGCGTCTTGCTCGCCGAGGATGTCGCCCTGGTAGGGATCGACGAACACGTTCAGCTCATTGCCGGCATTGAGCACGACAAATTGCGCGCTGCGTTCGGCGTTGACCGGCGGCAGGTACTGCTTGATCTGACCCTGTGGATACGCCGCTTTTACCCGCTTGAGCAGGTCGTCGGCCGGGACGCTGTGATGCCCGGCCGGGACGTTCAGCAGGCTGCCGTACATCAACGGGTCGAGTTGCGGTTTGAACAGGTAAATGATGCCGGTCAGGGCCAGCATTACCATGAAAGGCGCGACGAACAGACCGGCATAGAAATGCCAGCGCCAGGCCAGGTTGTAGAAATTCACTGTGGGCTGTTTCATCACGTGTGCTCCGCTTTGGCGATTCAATTGTCTGTAAAAGATCGCAGCCTCGTTTCACTCGACAGCTCCTACGGGGTGTACGTGTTCCAATGTAGGAGCTGGCGTAGCCTGCGATCTTTTGACTTTTCTTGTTAGAAACTCATGTCCACTTTGGTCCAGAGCGTGCGCCCCGGTTCTGTAATGGCTTGTGGGTCATTGGCCGGGTAGCCGAAACCGGCGTTACCGGCGAGGTTCAAATGCTCGGCGTAGGCCTTGCCAAACAGGTTGTCGACGCCGGTGCTGACCTTCCAGTTTTTGTCGATCCGGTACGCACCGTTGAGCGAGAACACGCCAAAACCCGAGGTCTTGTCGAAGTCCTTGCCGACGACGTTGCCCTTGTTCTGGTCGATGCGGTTTTGCTCCGCAACCACCCGCCACAAGGCACCTGCGCTCCAGTTGTCTGCGCTGTAGGTCAGGCCGAAACGTGCGTCCAGCGGCGGCATTTGCGGCAGTGCGTTGCCGTCGCTGCTGTTCTTGCCCCAGGCATAGGCCAGGGTCGCGTCGGCTTTCCAATGGCTGGTCAGCCTGTAGGCCGCACCCAATTCGCCGCCCATGATTCGTGCGTCGATGTTTTGTGCTTGCGAGGTCATGCCCATCATTGCGGGCGTGTAGTTGAACAGGATGTAATCGCGCACCTGCCCGACGTATCCCGAGGCCCAGGCTTCGAGGTCGTCGGTCTTGTATTGCAGGCCGAAGTCGAGCTGGGTGGTTTTCTCAGGCTTGATCGAATCGAAGGCGTTCACCGATCCGGCGGGCCCCGATTTGGGCGAAAACAGCTCCCAGTAATCCGGGAAACGCTGGGTGTGACCGAGGCCGGCATACAACGTGGTCGGGCTGTCCTCCAGATCATGCTCGTAACGGACGAAACCGCTTGGCAAGGTGTCGGCGCGGGTATCGTCGGCGGTCGGGTTGGCGCGAGTCATCATTCCTGAGCCAGTGGTCTGCCGATAATCCTTGGCCGAGGCGCGGTCCAGGCGTGCACCGGTAATCAACCGATCACGGTCGGCGGCGTACCAGGTCAATTCGCTGAACACGCCGTAGTTGTGGAAGTCGGCGTCCTTGTTGCGCGGCAGATCCTTGTAGACGTCGATGCCCATGGCGCTGCGTTGGCGATGTTCGTTGGTCTGCGCATCGATGCCGCTGATCAACTGCACATCGGCCCAGCGCCAAGTGGCTTTGATCCGTGCGCCGAGGGTTCGACGGTCGACGTTGGAAGCCATCGGGCCGGCCATCATTCCGGTGCCGGACGGCGTGCGCAGGGTGTAGTTGTCCATCACGTGGTCGGCGTAGTTGTAGTAAATCTGCGCTTCGACTTTATCCAGCACATCGCCGATGTTCGACTTCTCGAAACGCAGGCCCAGGCTTTCGCGCTTGAACTGCGAGCCGTCCATGCCGCGCCCGGCGTAACGGGCTTCGCCATCGCCCTTGCCGGCGGTCAGTTCCAGCAGGGTGTCAGCGTCCGGGGTCCAGCCAACTGCCATATCGCCGTTCCATTTGTCATAGCGCGACGGCACGGTGTCGTTGTTGCCGTCTCGGTAGTCGTCGGAATGCGCAGTGTTGCCGATCACTCGCACGTAACCCAGCGGCCCGCCGGCAGCGGCGTCCACCACCTTGTCGAAACGCCCGTTAGAGCCAGCCAGCAGGCTGGCGTTCACTCGGGTGCCGAGTTCGCCGAAGCTCTCCGGCTCACGGTCGAAGAGGATGGTGCCGGCCGATGCGCCGGGTCCCCAGAGCACGGTTTGCGGGCCTTTGATGACGGTCAGTTTGTCGTAGGTTTCCGGCGAGATGTACGAGGTCGGTGCGTCCATTCGGCCGGGGCAGGCGCCAAGCAACTGACCGCCGTTGGTGAGGATGTTGAGCCGCGAACCGAACATACCGCGCAGCACCGGGTCGCCGTTGGTGCCGCCATTGCGCACCAGGGCGAAGCCGGGGATGGTTTTCAGGTAGTCGCCACCGTCGCTGGCCGGCACCGGTTGGCGCGGGTCTTTGGGGTTGGTGACGATGGTCAGCGGCGAACTCGGCGCGATGGCGGTGATCACCGTTGGGCTCAGTTCTTCACTGTGACCTGCGTGTTCATCGGCCAGCACCATCGGTGTCAGCAGTGCACCGCAAAGGAAGGCGGTGACGTGCCTGAAACGAATACTCGATTCGTTCGGGGCAAAAGAAGCTTGGGCAGGGCGCAAGCGTGTGTCAGCAGAAAACCTGGACATGACAATTTCCATCGAACAGTCGTAAACGACACGGCCGGCAGCCTGGGGCTGTCTTCTAAATCGTGTGAGAGCGGATGTGGGTGTTTACGCGTCGATGGGTGGGGCGCGAGTGCGGGCGCCGGGGAAGAAGGTTGGCCGGGCGTGGCCCTGTCGGGGGGAAGGGGGGGTGAAAGTGGTGGCTGTTGGCGTGTCGTACGCGATGAAGGACTGGCCGCCGGTCAGCGCCGGGCAATTGAACAGCAGGCTGCAATAGCCGCATTTTTCCCAGAGCGCGTGATGTTCGGCTTTTGGCGGGCAGTGCTCGGCAGCGGGTTGCGCGCCATGATCGGCGTGCTCCATCGCCGACATGTCCATGCTCATGGACATTGACGCGCGTTGATCCATCGGCATCGACTGAGAAATCAGCGGGCCGATAAAGATCATCAACATGGCGAACAGGCTGATCCAGCTGCCGCGCGTCAGGCTTAACGGATGACGACGGTGTGCGGATGACCTGGCGCTAAGCGGGCGCATGGGCGTTTTCAGCGCTGTCGATTACTGGGCGTGCGCGTGTGCTTGCATGCCGTCCGGTGCTTTTTTCTGCACCGCGACGTCGACCGTCACGTCACCGGATTTCTCGAAGTGCATCGTCAGCGGGAAGCGTTTGCCGTCGCTCAACAGGCTGCGGTCTTTCAGCTCCAGCAGCATCACGTGGTAGGCCATCGGCGCAAAAGTGACTTCGCCACCGGCCGGGATTTCGACGCTTGGCACCTGCTTCATTTTCATCAGGTCGTTTTGCTTGACGTGCTCATGCAGTTGAGCAATGCCTGCAATCGGCGAGTCGACGCTGAGCAGGCGGTCAGAGGTTTTGCCTGTGTTCTGAATGACAAAATAGGCCGCTACGGTTGGCGCGTTGGGCGGCAATTCCTGCGACCAGGGGTGAGCGATTTCCAGCTCCCCGGCCTTGTATTCGTGGGCATTGGCAAAGCAGGCAGGCAACAGCAACGCGGCCAGGACGATGAGTTTGTTCAACATGGCAGTTCTCCAGAGCGATTCAAAACGCAGGTCAATTGCGAGAAGGAATCACACCAGAGGGGAGGCGCGGGGGTTGAGGCTCGGCCATTGCTGGCGCGGTGTCGGTGTATCGAGAGAGGTGGTGGGCAGGCTTCGATTGGCATCGAAATGCGCGAAATACAGCTGCGGCACATGCCCGGGCAACGCCACTAAAGGCGCGGAGCCCGAGCAACACCAGCAATGTTGCATGTTGGAATGATCGTCGCTCTGCGGGGCTTTCTGTTCGATGTCGCCCAGGGAAATCGCCACCATCTTCGTGCCGCTGGACGAACAGAAACTGCCCCACAACAACTGGTCGGCGGGTGATTTCGCCGTCTGCGCCATCGCTCCGGTCATCGGCATGGCCAGCATGTTGAACAGCACTGCGAAGCAGGCGATCCAGGCAAATGCGAGCCGTTGTCGGGACATGAGGCAAATCCGGTTGGGTGGGCGATCAGGTGCGGCCATTTAGCCTGATCAGGGCCGATAAGTAAAAAAGCGGCGTGCGGTGTGGTGTCGCAGCGCGATCAGAGTGCGCTGGCGTGCAAGCGCAGACCCAAAGCTTTCACAACCTTCATGATAGTCGCGAATTCCGGATTGCCAGTGCTGCCCAATGCTTTGTACAGACTTTCACGACCCAGACCTGAATCGCGGGCAATCTGTGTCATGCCCTTTGCTCGGGCTATGTCGTTAAGTGCGGCACGTATGAGCACTCCGTCGCCAGCATCCTCTTCAAAACAGGCGTCCAGGTAGGCAGCCATTTCTTCTGGTGTTTTTAGAAATTCGGCGGCATCGAAACGGGTGAATTGTTCGGCCATGATTTACTCCTCATTACCGATGTTTTGCGCCATTTGAATGGCGCGTTTGATGTCTCGTTTTTGAGTCGACTTGTCACCTCCCACCAGCAGCAAATAAACCACTTCACCTCGGCGGGTGAAATACATTCTGTAGCCGGGACCATAATGCACACGCATTTCATAAACAGCTCCGCCTACCGGTTCGCAATCACCAAAATTTCCATGTTCGGCAGCTCGGAGCCTGGCGATGATCCGAGCCTTGCCAATGGTGTCTCTCAGTAAATCAAGCCAATCGGCAAAAGCTCGGGATCGTTCGAAGTCGATCATGTTCGATCGTATTCCTTGGGATACAGGTTGGCAAGCCGCACTTTCCTCGGGCCGAATTTAGTCGTCCCTTAGCATGCAAGGTTGGTGTGCTTGTTAGGATCAGAGGGCCCGGACTATAGGATTGAAGCCATAGAGTGGATAGCCGGCTCCGTCCGAGAGTGTTGCCGGCAAAGTCGCGGGGTTAGGCAGGAATCAGGAATCGTCTGACACCAACAGTGCTCTCAGCACTTCACCCACCGACCCAAACTCCCGATCAACCCCCGGCAACACCGGCCGCTGCAAAACAATCACCGGCACCCCACGCTCCCGTGCCACTTCCAGTTTCGGCTCGGTCGCCGTACTTCCGCTGTTCTTGCTGATCAGTACATCAATCTGCCGACGCTCAAACAACTCACGTTCATCTTCGATCAGAAACGGCCCACGCGCGCCGATGACTTCACAGCGCTCGTTGCCCGGGTACACGTCCAGTGCACGCAAGGTCCAGAACTGCTCTGGCGGGATTTCATGCAGGTGCTGCAACGGTTCGCGACCGAGAGTGAACAGCG
Organism: Pseudomonas sp. MDT1-17; assembly: GCF_054898105.1. Classification (NCBI taxonomy): domain Bacteria; kingdom Pseudomonadati; phylum Pseudomonadota; class Gammaproteobacteria; order Pseudomonadales; family Pseudomonadaceae; genus Pseudomonas; species Pseudomonas sp. MDT1-17. Next base: position 1,000,586 of record NZ_JBUBVM010000001.1, read on the forward strand.
GTCGGTGAAAGGGTTTCAGTGCTTCGATCAGATCGGCCCAATCGCCGACATCCCGCCAGTCATCGCCAGCCTGTGGCTGCCAGGCAGGACGCCGTAACGCCCAGCACGCAATGCCACTCAACTGTGCGGCGGTGGCGGCGTTCTGGCTGATGTGTGCTGCGTAGGGGTGGGTTGCGTCCAGCAGCAGATCGATTCGTTCATCGCGAATGAACTGCGCCAAGCCTTCGGCACCGCCGTAGCCACCAACGCGAACCTGACAGGTCAAATCGCTCGGCACGCGACCGACACCGGCCAGGCTATAAATGTGTTCCGGCCCCAGGGTACGAGCGATGGCCAAGGCTTCCGTCACGCCGCCAAGCAGCAATATGCGCTTCATTGAAAAGCTCCCGCATGGCCCACAATCCCGCCTTGGCGATCGATGGCAAACACTTCGACCTGAACCTGCGCCGGCACCACGCTGCGAGCAAAGTCCAGGGCGTGCTGACACACCGCATCACCGAGGGCGATCCCCGCAGCGCTGGCCATCGCCAACGCTTGCTGGCTGGTGTTGGCCTCGCGAATCGCTGATTGCAGCAACTCATCCGCCCCGACCGCCGCCGCCCATTCGGCCAGTTGCGGCAGGTCGATGCTCGAATGCCGACTGTGCAAATCCATGTGCCCGGCCGCCAGTTTGCTGATCTTGCCGAAGCCTCCGCACAGGCTGAGTTTATCCACCGGTACTTTGCGCAGATGTTTGAGCACGGCGCCGACGAAGTCGCCCATTTCGATCAGGGCGATTTCTGGCAAGTCGTAGACCCGGCGCATGGTGTTTTCGCTGGCATTGCCGGTGCACGCGGCGATGTGCAGGTAACCGTTGGTTTTGGCGACGTCGATGCCTTGATGGATCGAGGCGATATACGCCGCACAGGAAAACGGCCGGACGATGCCGCTGGTACCGAGGATCGACAGCCCGCCAAGAATTCCCAGTCGAGGGTTCATGGTTTTCAGCGCCAGCGCCTCGCCGTCCTCAACGTTGACGGTCACCTCAAAGCCACCGCTGTAGCCGAGCTCTTCCGCGAGCAGGGTCAAGTGATCGGTGATCATCTTGCGTGGCACCGGGTTGATCGCGGGTTCGCCGACGCCCAGCACCAGCCCCGGCCGGGTCACCGTGCCGACGCCGCGACCGGCATTGAAGCGAATACCCGGTTGGGCATTCAGGCGCACGTGGGAGTAGAGCAGGGCGCCGTGGGTCACGTCCGGGTCGTCGCCTGCGTCCTTGAGGGTTCCGGCTTCGGCGCCGTCATCGGTCAACCGGCAGAACTCCAGGCGCATCTGCACCTGTTTGCCTTTGGGCAACACGATCTGCACCGCGTCGGCAGACATGCCGCCGAGCAACAGGCGCGCGGCGGCCAGGCTGGTGGCGGTGGCGCAGCTGCCAGTGGTCAGGCCACTGCGCAGCGGTGCGGGTTGTTCGGCGGTTTCGTCACGCATCGAAAGGCTTCGTCACTTCCAGCAAGGTTATCGGTAACGCCTGACGCCACGTATCGAAGTCCCCCAACGGTTGCGCCTGCGCGACATGGATGCGCGTCAGTTCGCCGCCGTGCTGCTCGCGCCAGGCCATCAAGGTCATTTCACTTTGCAACGTGACGGCGTTGGCGATCAGTCGGCCGCCGGGTTTGAGTGCAGCCCAGCACGTGTCGAGCACGCCCTCGCGGGTGACGCCGCCACCGATGAAAATCGCATCCGGACGCTCGAGCCCGGCCAAGGCTTGCGGTGCACTGCCGCGAATCAATTGCAGGCCGGGGACGCCGAGGGCATCGCGGTTGTGTTCGATCAACAACTGCCGCCCTTCATCGGCTTCGATGGCCAGCGCCCGGCAACTTGGGTGAGCGCGCATCCATTCAACGCCGATCGAGCCGCTGCCGGCGCCGACGTCCCACAGCACTTCGCCGGGGATGGGGGCGAGACGCGCGAGGGTGATGGCGCGCACGTCGCGTTTGGTCAGTTGGCCATCGTGTCTGAAGGCTGAGTCCGACAGGCCGGCCAGTCGGGAGAGGCGCTGCGCGTTAGGTTCCGCGATGCACTCGATGGCGATCAGGTTCAGGTCGGCGATCCGAGGGTCGTTCCAGTCAGTAGCGACCCCCTCGATGCGTCGTTCGGCTGCACCGCCCAGATGCTCCAGCACGGTAAGGCGACTCGGGCCGAAACCACGTTCACGCAGCAACGTCGCAATAGCGGCCGGGCTCTTGCCGTCGTTGCTCAACACCAGCAAACGCACGCCGCTGAACAACTGCGCATTGAGGGCGGCGATGGGCCGTGCAACCACCGAAAGCGTGACCACATCCTGCAACGGCCAGCCCATTCGTGCCGCCGCCAGCGAGCAAGAGGACGGCGCCGACAGTACTCGCATTTCATCGCCGGATACCTGCCGGGCCAGGCTGGCGCCCACACCAAAGAACATCGGATCGCCGCTGGCCAGCACGCAGACCGGTTCGCCGCGCAGCGCCAAAACCGGTTCAAGGGAGAATGGACTGGGCCACAACTGCCGGTCGCCACGGATGCACACCGGCAGCAAATCCAGTTGCCGCTGACCGCCAATGATCCGCGAAGCGCGCAGCAGCGCGTGCCGGGCGTTTTTGCCCAGGCCCTTGAAGCCGTCTTCACCGATACCTACTACTGTCAGCCAGGGTGACATCTGCCGTCCTCAAAAAAAGTCCTCAAACGGACTGTTCCGACGGGCAGGCTTTTCATGCCGTCGAACAAAGCAGGCATAATACCGCGCCTTCACCCGCGAAGCGCCTTTCCCACACTGCCGGTCGCCCCCTTGAACAAACGCCCGATGTCCTTCGCCTTACGCCCCTCGGCCTGTCCGGGGTTGCTGCGTATCGTCCAGGCGCTGGACGGCGGTATCTGCCGGATCAAGTTGAATGGCGGCTCGATCAGTGCGGCTCAGGCCGACGCGGTGGCCGATGTCGCCGAGCGTTTCGCTGGCGGGGTGATCGAGGCGACCAACCGCGCCAATCTGCAAATTCGCGGGATTGGCAGTGAACAGGGCGCCTTGATCGATGGCCTGATGGCTGCCGGATTGGGCCCAAGCACCGCCGCTGGCGACGATGTGCGCAACCTGATGCTCAGCCCGAGTGCGGGAATTGATCAGCACATGCTGTTCGACACGCGCCCGTTGGCCGAGCAGATCCTCGTCACGCTGCAAAGCCATGAGCGCTTCCACGACCTCAGTGCCAAGTTCGCCGTGCAGCTGGATGGTGGTGAAGGTTTGGCGATGCTCGAACATCCTCATGATCTGTGGCTGTCCGCCACTGAACGCGAGGGCGAGCAAGTGTTCGCATTCGGGCTCGCAGGGTGTCCCGTGGACACGCCGGCAGGCACCGTGTCGCTTGAGCAGGGACATGCCGTGGTGGTCGCGGTACTTGAGTTGTTTCTTGACCTGGCGCGTCCCGACCAGACACGCATGCGGCATTTGCTCGCTGAATGCTCGCTCGACGGGTTTCTCGCTCGTCTGGCCGAACGTATGCCGTTGATGCCGATCACGGGTTGGCAGCGCAAGGTAAGTCCGGGTGTCATGCACATCGGCGTTCATCCACAGCGCGAGGCCGAGCGTGTGTATATCGGCGCGGTTCCGCCACTGGGTCGCCTCAATCGCGCGATGCTCAGAGGCGCCGCACAACTGGCACGTGACCAGGGCGATGGCAGCCTGCGTTTCACACCCTGGCAAAGCCTGTTATTGCCCGGTGTTCATGGCGACGATGCTCGCGAAGTTATCCACCGTCTTGAACAACTCGGCCTGCGTTGCTCGGCCGACGATGCCTTGGCGCACCTGATCGCCTGCACCGGCTCGACCGGTTGCGGCAAAGGCCTGGCCGACACCAAAGGCGATGCCCGACAACTGGCGGCATTGCTGCAACGTCACGGCCAGACACTGAACCTGCATCTGTCCGGCTGTCAGCGTTCCTGCGCGGCCGCGCACATAGCGCCGGCCACTTTGCTGGCGGTTTCTCCCGGTCACTACGACCTCTATTTTCGCGACGCAGCGCAGCCGGGTTTCGGCGCGCTGCACGCACGCAACCTTACTATTGAAGCGGTCGCAGCCTTGCTCGACGCCCGCTCACGGAGCCCCCTTGATGCTTGATTACATCCGCGACGGTCAGGAGATCTATCGCAACTCCTTCGCGATCATTCGTGCCGAGGCCAACCTCGAGCGTATTCCGGCGGATCTGGAAAAGCTCGCGGTCCGTGTGATCCACGCCTGCGGCATGGTCGACGCCATCGACGGGCTGCAATTTTCCGAAGGCGCGGGCAAGGCCGGGCGTGATGCGCTGGCCGCCGGCGCACCGATTCTGTGTGACGCGCGGATGGTGTCCGAAGGCGTGACCCGCACGCGTTTGCCAGCGAACAATCAGGTCATCTGCACCCTGCGCGATGACAGCGTTCCTGATCTGGCCCGGGAGTTGGGCAACACCCGTTCCGCTGCTGCGCTGGAACTATGGCGTCCGCATCTGGAAGGCAGTGTGGTGGTGATCGGCAACGCGCCGACCGCACTGTTTTATCTGTTGGAAATGCTCGACGCCGGCGCACCGAAACCGGCACTTATCCTAGGCTTCCCGGTGGGCTTCGTCGGCGCCGCCGAATCCAAGGCCGCGCTCGCCGCGGACAGTCGTGGCGTGCCTTTCGTCATCATGCAAGGCCGGCTGGGCGGTAGCGCCATGGCCGCCGCCGCCGTCAACGCCCTCGCCACGGAGATCGAATGATGCAGCAACCTGGACGTTTGATCGGTCTTGGCGTCGGCCCCGGTGATCCGGAACTGATTACCGTCAAAGCCCTGCGCCTGCTGCGCGAATCGCCGGTGGTGGCGTACTTCGTCGCCAAGGGCAAAAAAGGCAACGCCTTCGGCATCATCGAGGCGCATTTGCAGGACGCGCAAACACTGCTGCCGCTGGTGTATCCGGTGACCACCGAAGCGTTGCCGGCGCCGCTGTCGTATGAACAAGTGATCAGCGATTTCTACGATGCGGCCGGTGAAGAACTTGCCGCGCACCTGGACGCTGGCCGTGACGTGGCGGTGATCTGCGAAGGCGATCCGTTCTTCTACGGCTCCTACATGTACCTGCACGATCGTCTGGCTGAGCGCTATGAAGCCGAAGTCGTGCCGGGTGTCTGCTCGATGCTTGGTGGTGCCTCGGTGCTGGGTGCGCCGCTGGTGTATCGCAATCAGAGTTTGTCGGTCCTGTCGGGTGTATTGCCCGCCGACGATCTCAAGCGTCGTCTGGCCGATGCCGATGCCGCCGTGATCATGAAATTGGGGCGCAACTTTCCCAAGGTCCGTCAGGTGCTCGAAGAGCTCGGGTTGGCGGAGCGAGCGCTGTACGTTGAACGCGCGACCATGGCCAACCAGAAAATCGTCCCGCTGGATCAGGTCGAGCCGATGTCGTCGCCGTACTTCTCGCTGATCATTGTGCCCGGCGAACGGTGGCAAGGCTGATGTCCCGTCCAGTTCCGGCGATTGTCATCCTGGGCAATGGCAGCCTTGCGACTGCGCGCAAGATTGCGCAGCTTTACCCTGGCGCATTGATCCATGGTCTGGCCGAGCGGGTGGAAGGTGCGGACCGCGTCTATCACGAATTCGGCGCCACCTTGCGTGAGTTCTATCAACAGGACACGCCGATCATCGCGTTGTGTGCAGCCGGGATCGTGATCCGTACCCTGGCGCCGTTACTGCTGGAAAAAGGCGCCGAGCCGCCAGTGCTGGCCGTGGCCGAAGACGGCAGCGCCGTGGTGCCGCTGCTCGGTGGCCTCGGTGGCGTGAACGTTATGGCTCGCGAGATTGCCGCCGGTCTCGAGGTTGCTGCGGCGATCACCACCAGCGGTGAGTTGCGCTTCGGCACCTGCCTGCTCAATCCACCCAGCGGTTACGCCCTCGGCGATCTGGAACTGGGCAAGCGCTTTGTCTCGGATTTGCTCGCTGGCCAAAGCGTACGCGTCGAAGGTGCTGCGCCGTGGCTGGCGCAGGCGCAGTTGCCGGAAGATCCTCAAGCGCATCTGTCGATCCATGTCGGTAATGCCGAGCGGACACCGGCTGCCAATGAATTGTTGATCTACCCGCGCAATGTGTTGTTGGCGGTCAGCGCCAGTGTGCCGGATTTGCCCCAGGCGATTCGCGCGGCGCTGCGCCAGGCGCGAGTCGCCGTTCAATCGCTGGCGTGCTTGCTGGCGCCAGCCACGGAAATGGCCAGTCCGGCGTTGCGCGAAGCGGCGCTTGAGCTGGGTGTGGCGCTGCGTTTTGCATCGGCTGCCAGTGATGCCAGCGAGCTGGCTCGCGGGGCTATTCCCGGCGCGACAATTATCCCGATCGACGCGAACCTGGCATTGGCGATCGCCGAACAGCCCTTGGACGTTACGCAGATCGGCCGCCCTCGTGGTCGACTGGCGGTGATCGGCCTGGGCCCGGGTGCTGCCGAACTGATGGTGCCTGCGGTGAAAGCCGAACTGGCCAGAGCCACTGACGTGCTCGGTTATGAAACCTATGTGCGCATGGCCGGCCCATTTCGGCCGGATCAAGTGCTGCATTGCACCGACAACCGCGAAGAGATGCAGCGTGCCCGTCACGCCTTCGAACTGGCGGCCCAAGGGCGTTCGGTGATTGTGGTCTCGTCCGGCGACCCCGGCGTGTTCGCCATGGCGGCCGCGGTGCTGGAAGCGTTGCACGAGTCGAGTGAGGCGGCCTGGCATAGCGTCGATCTGGAGATTCTGCCGGGGGTTTCTGCTTCCCTCGCGACCGCCGCTCAGGCCGGTGCACCGTTGGGGCATGACTTCTGCGTGATGTCGCTGTCGGACAACCTCAAGCCGTGGTCGATCATCGAGAAGCGTCTGGACCTGGCCGCCGAAGCCGATCTGGCGCTGGCTTTCTACAACCCGATTTCCCGCTCGCGACCGTGGCAGTTGGGCCGTGCTCTGGAAATCGTCGCACAGCATCGTACGCTGCAAACCCCGGTGGTTCTGGGGCGTGATATCGGCCGGCCCGGCCAGACGCTGCGAATTACCACACTCGGTGCTCTCACGCCTGAGCAAGTGGACATGCGCACCATGGTGCTGATCGGCTCGTCCACCACCTGCGTGTTCCCCCGCGCCGAAGGTGGCGACTGGGTCTACACACCGCGCTGGTATGGCAACAAGCCTGCCTCCTGAACCACAGCGGCCCCGTTGGGGCCGCTTGTCCTTAACGTCTGTACCCTTTTGGCGGCCTGCCTTTCGCTTCGATTGTTTCGACGATTGAATGTATCCGATCCATGAAGCACACCTATCGCCAGGTGGGCCTCTCGTTTACCGTGGCATTTCCGGTGAGCAGTTCCACGGCAGCAAGGCTTCGTAGTCTTCCACCGACGAGGCATGCGGCAAGCGCTCAAGTACGTGGCGCAGCCACGTATAGGGCTCTTGGCCGTTGACTTTGGCGGTCTCGACCAAGCTATAGATCTGCGCACTGGCGGTGGCGCCTTTGGGTGTATCGCTGAACAGCCAGGCCTTGCGCCCAATCACAAACGGCTTTATTGCACGCTCCGCCGCGTTGTTGTCGATAGGTAAAAAACCAGCTTCAACGTAACGCTCCAGCCGAAGCCAGTTGCTCGCCAGATAATTAACCGCTTTACCCAGCACGCTTTGCGGTGTCACTTGGGACTGCGTTTTATCCAGCCAGCTTTTCAACTGGGCGAGGATCGGCAAGCTCTTTTCCTGCCGACCGATAAATCGCTGCTCGTCGCTGACGTCTTTCAGCTCACGCTCGATGCCATACAGCTTGTTGATCATCGTCAGCCCGATATCGGCACGCCCGGTCTTGCCCTTGGGCTGCACTTTCTGTGCTTCCACGAACTTGCGACGTACATGAGCCATGCACGCCAGACGTTCCACGCCCGGCTGCAACGCCAGCGCGTTATAGCCTGCGTAATCGTCGGTCATGACGTAGCCGCGATAACTTTCCAGCAGACGCAGCGGTACGTCCTGCGCACGGCTGGAGGTGTAGTCGAACAGCACGACTTTGCGATCCGGCGGGCCGCTTGCTTGCACCCACATCCAGGATTGGCTGGTCGGGTCTCGATCCGGCTCTTTGAGTACCTGGACGCGGGTTTCATCGCAGTGGATGACCGGACTTTCCAGCAACCGCTCGCGCATCAGATTCAATAACGGTTGCAGATGTTCGCCGCACTGGATAATCCAGCGGGCCAGCGTTTGGCGCGGGATTTCTATGCCATGTCGGCTTAGCACCGTTTCAAAACGATGCAGCGGCAAGCCATCGACATACTTGGTGGTCAGCAGCATCGCCAACACGCTTGGACTGGCCATGCTCTTTTCGATTAATTGAGCGGGCTTGTCGGCGGTGACCGGCGCTGTTTCACAGCCACGGCAGCCGTAAACCTTGCGGATATGTTTGATCACGCGGATCTGCATCGGCACGATGTCCAGCTGTTCGCTGGTTTCTTCACTGATCACATGCTTGCGGCAACCGCAGGCACAGGTCAGTTCGTGTTCGGGCAGTTCGTGGATGACTTCGATACGCGGCAGATCAGCCGACAAGGGTTTGCGCTTACCACGGCGTAGAGTCGGAGCAACGACTTCTTCGTCAGCGTCGCCGACTGAAGGCATCGGCTCGCTTTCGGGCTCGTTGAACAGTGCCAGTTGCGGTGTGTTGGGCTCGACCGTCTGCTCGGATTTGCGCCCGAAGATACGGTCACGCAACAGCTTGATCTGTTCTTTCAGATCAACAATGTGGGTGGCGTAAGCGTCTTTGACTTCCTGCTCGCGCGAGCGTGCTTCGTAACTCTCAAGCAGCATCTGTTTGAGCAGTACAGGATCGTCAGGAAGGTTTTCGGGCAATGGTCGCATGCCCTGGATTATACCCGTCAGGCAACAAACCTTGGAGTCAAAACCTTGTGCGGCCGGTTGCGCCAGAGGTCAAACCCATCCAGTAACCAGTTCAGTTCTTGCACCGTCAGCACGATGGCCTCATCCAGTTCATCGGGTGAAGTTTTGAACCGCTCGGACTCCAGACGCTTGAGCCAAAGGCAGAAGCCGTTGCGCTCCCAATACAACACCTTGACGCGGTTGCGGTGGCGATTCAGAAAAACGAAAAGCACGGGGTCAAACACCGCGACTTTGATATCCAGTTCGACCAGCGCAGCCAGGCCGTCGATGGACTTTCGAAAGTCCACCGGTTTGGGGTAGAGGTACACTTTTTCAACACTGGCATTGGGACGCATCATGGTGATGGGCTCCTGATGGAAATCGGGAGTACAGCATCCGTTGTCAGCTATTCGCTTGGAATGTGGGGTTCGTGGAGCGGATACGATTGAATCGTCATCTATTTCAACAGTTGTTGTCGGATTTATTACTCTTGCTGAGAGTAAATTCGACGGGTGCTTATTGCTACTTTCCACTGTTCGTGTAGTCCTTTTCTATAGTTGAATGTCTCAATCTTGCGCATGAATGGCAGAGTCGCCTGTTTATCGCAGGGTTCAGGGTTTCGGCTGATGTGTGCATTTATGTAACTACTGCAATACGAAGTTTTATTTCTTCATAAGTTTTGCTGCATTGAAATTAATTGAATTTCTTCACATTTGATGTGCCCGTTCACACGATTTAGTGTCTCTCGTGTGAAGCGGCCGCTTTGCCATATTGGTTTGGTTTTGTTCGAAAAGAAGGCGAGATATTTACCCTGGTTGCCGGGCAGTATTTGTGCGACTGAAAGATAACGATCTTCATTGTTGATAGAAGCCGGATAGCCTGTTGTGCGTGTCTGGTTTTCAATATTTATTTGCATGATTGATGGTAGGAGAGCATTTTGTCTAATAGTCATTTCTATACCCCGCCCCTGAGTAGCCACATCAAGTTTGTTAATTTATTTAAAGTTGCAGAACTTGAGCGCGCTTTGATTTCGCACAAAGGAACGGCCGAATACGACGCCGTCTTCAGGTATTACTTTGGTTGCATCGGTTTGCTCGATTCCCCCAGGCTGCTGGAACCGCTCGGCTTGTTAAAGCAGGCTTTGGCTTCTTTCATCGGGCCTGTCGGCCGACAGCGGCGAACCACAGAATCTCTTCCCGAGAGCGCAGCCCCCAACCTGTCAGATATCTACGAACGACTTGACGGTTTCGAGGTTCGTCTCGCGAACGGGGTTCAGCAATTACAAACCCCGGCAACCCAAGTGCCTGACAATTTGCACTTCGTCTGGCTCGGCGGCGGTATAGGAGATATTCAGCGCGACTATATCAATATTTGGAAACAGACGTTGGCCGGGCAGGGTTACACCCTCAAGCTTTGGTATGACAGCGATGCGCTGCTGGCTTACGAAACCAACCGGATTATTGTCGAGGCGGCCAAGGCTGATGCCATGCTTAGTGGTGGGCAGGCCAGTAGTACCGCTATTGAACTGGGCGACAAGTATGAAGTACGGGCCATCGCCCTCAAGCAACAGATGTTTGCGCACATTAACAAAGCAGTAGAAAGCGGCGAGAACGCTGACGACGCCAGAATCGGACTGTTGGTTCGAGGCTTCGGCCAAAATGAAGGCCGTTTGAAAGCCTTGAGGGAAAACAACCGCCGTAGTCTGTTGGCATTGGGTGAGGGCGGTATTGTTCTGCGCGATCTCGCCACCGAGGCGACACCGCTGTACTTGCAAGATATCTACGAACGAGAAATCAGCTTGCGAGGCAATTTTGCGGCTGCCTCAGATGTTGTACGCGCCGAAGCGCTGTTCGCCGAAGGTGGTAGCTATGCAGATGTGGATAACCTGCCGCCGCTGTTAGAAAACCTGGGTGGGGTGGATATCAGCCGGTTTGGCTCGGATGCCCGCATGGGGGTTCTGCAGTTGATACTTGACCACAGTCCTGAGTGGATGCCAGGTCGACAGGTTATACGCAGCAAGTACACAAGCTATTTCAAGCAAATTCCCTTGGAGCACCGTGAAGCGCTGGAGAGTTTTGCCAAAAGCAACCCTGATATCAGCGGTGTTTTCCGCCCTCCGGTAGAGCGTCAGGTTCGGCCGGATGGGCTGCGAGCAGTCGCCGTGCAAAGCACGTTGAGCAATACATTCATGATGGCTCATCCCGGTTCCGCAATGCTCAAGGCCGTTCTTGATCGTTTCAGGTTCAACTATGAGGTGGTTGATGCTACCGCCCGGTTGGCCATTGAAAGAAAGATTGCGCTTATCGACGCACAAGCAGTCAGTGGTCTGGCCGAGGAGGTGGTCGAGAAAAGATTCGGCCCCTTGCATGAGCTGCAGGAGGAGGAAATATCGGTCAGTTTCTTGGTTCAGGCTGCCGCTGCGTACTACAGCGACGGTATCCGTCCGCAGAGTGAAGTGACGATCTATCTGACCGGGCCTGCGGCGATGCGCGATGGACTGGCGGACTACGAAAAGATGCATTTCACCCCGCTGGGCGCTGTAGCGTCCCGAGCAGAAGTCTCTATTGCCGCCATCGGAACCGTCAACCGGGCGACTGAGGAAGAGTTGGATCATTCCTGGAAGGAGAATGAGAGCGATACCACTCAATGGCTGAGTAGAGAAAAACAGCGTTGGGAGGCGGGGCAGTTCAAGGCGCGCTATATCGGCAAACTGGATCAGTTACTCAAAAACCAGGCAATCCATTTCGACAATGGCTGGCCGGTGATCGAAGGTCGGCATGTGCTGTCGACTGACCTGCTGCAGTCCTTGGCGGGTAGTCTTGGCAAACCATTTTTGCAGGCAATGAGCCAACGTGCCGATGGTGAAATAACGTTCGAACAGCAACTGCAGCTGGGTTTCGATGAACGGCAATCTATCATTGCGCAAGAGGTTGAGTTCCCGCCGCCGGCGTTTCCCAATGAGGCAGCGACTCGGGATTTGCCGATCGATGAAATTCTTCGCCAAATAGGCAAGGGCTCCTTGCGGGTCGAGCAACTGAACCCTCTGCAACGGTTGTTGATGGGTGCGTTGGTGGGGGCAAAGGCACTGGATCAACGCAGCTTTGATGTTGTCAGCGCGCGGTTGGAGAACCTGGCCAATACGGTGTCGGAATTGGGCGTTTCTCATCGTTATGGGGCTATTGAACAGGAGCTGTTCAAGCAAAACCATCCAGCATTCCTGGCGGGGTTGGCGAGTACTTCCAACCCGAACGCAACCCTGTCTGAAACCAGTGTCGAACTCAAGCAACAGGCGCTCGATCAGCCGCTGACTTTGGTTGAGTGGGGGCGTCGGGTCGCCAGAATTCAGCACGTGGCGAAACTCGAATACCGCGACCGGATCAGCGAGCAAATGGGAGAAGTGCTGGCAAGCTTCGATCATGGCAGTTTCAAAATGGTGCCGCAGGACTTGTTGCTCGAAGGCGCGGGCGACCGGGTCGCCGGGCGCTGTTACCCATTGGCGTTGGCCATGGCTGCTGCGCTTCACAAAGGCAACAATGCGGCAAACACACTGCGGGAACGCTTTTACCTGGCCGTCACTGAGCCTGAGGCGAGTGATTCGAGGGTGTTTGTGAACATCATCGAAGAGCTGCGTGATGCCTCTGTTGGTGATATAGGCAAATCATTGATGCGCTCTGATCTGACTCGGATCGTAGCGATGCTGGAAGAGAAAACAGCCACCGCTACCTTGATGCTCAACTCTGATAACCACTCGATGCTGGTGGCGAAAACTTTTGAAGGCGAGCACAGCACTTATCTGCTCTACGACCCGAATTTCGGGATCTTCGAATTTGTTACACCGCTGGCGTTCAATGATGCATTGACGCACTTTTTCATCAGCAAGCAGATGGCCAGGTATTACGCAGCCTTTGGCGATGCGCAGAGGCCGACCTTTGATCTGATCGAGCTCGACGGGGTCAGCCTCAACAAGAGGGTGCTTGCGTCCGGTATCGAAGTGTCAAGCTTGTTCGAGCCCGGCGCGTTGCCTGAACAAACGCTGTCAGGGGTTCGGCAACGCTATACCAGTGCCCGTGGGCGATCGCTGGTGAGCAATGTGGCGCTGGGCAGCTCCTTGCGAGACCTGGATGCCCACTGGTGGGGAGAGCAGATCGCGCAGGCGACAAGGCAGTTGCAGGTCCAACACACGTTGTCGTCGGATTCCGTACCGCTGTTCGAGACGCTGGAGATTACACCGGCCGGGGAATACAAGATCAGTCTGGTCGACCCCAAAGCTGGACAGGCCATGGCGCATGTCACAACGGATGATCACCGGTTTCTCAGGATAAAGGAGTTTCTCTCCGGGCTTTTCGAGACGTTGGCCAACAAACAACAGTCGCCAGTCCCCGAGTTCGATCCGACTGACGCGGGCAGTGTCCATACGCTCAATGCCGGTTTCACCCTACAGGCTTTGATGAACGCGTTGCGCCATCATGAAGGCGCGGCAAGCGGTGGTGACAATGCGCTGACCACAGCCATTCGCCTGCATGCTTATGTGAACTATGCCCAACTGGCCCATGGCAACGTTGTGGATGTCATTGGCATTGTCAAACTGGTTCGCCAGGCACTGGACGATGAAAAGCTGATCGCCCGAACCAGCGTACCGCTTGTACAAAAAGCCTTGGGGCATATTGCCAACGAAGGGGTGGGGACTGTGTTGGGACTGGTGAATGTCGGGTTTGATATTTACCAATTGAGCCACGCGAACAATGATATTGAAAAGGCCCAGTTCGGCACGCAGCTGGCGTTCGACTCCGCCAGCGTGGTATTGGCCGCCGCAGGCCTGGGCGCCGCACTTGCAGGTGCGGGCACGGTTGCTGCGGTATTGGGGGGCGGCGGAGTGATTCTGGGCGGATTGGCGGTGGGTGTTGCTGCACTGGCCGAAGGTTTTGCCACCATTGCGGAGGAGGCCAAGGAGGTCGCGCGGTTTTTTGAGAGTCTGGAAAAAGCTTATTTAGAAGGCGGCTATCACCTGGATAAGGCGTCGAATGCCTGGATTGCACATCCATTGCTGGTATTCGCCGATTTGGATTTGCATGAATCCACCGTCCGCTTCGACAGCCCGAAACTGTTCCCGCTGCGAGACCATTTCGGCGTTCCGGATTTCAATGTGGATTACGCACGTGCCACCGATATTCGCCAGGGCCTTGAATTGCCCGACTCGGCACCTTTTTCACCCAAGGCCGGGCAAACGATCGTTCTGCCTTGCACGCCCAAGACGTGGTACGGCTACGAGTACAAGTTACTGCCGTTTGTCACATTTCGTCATGCCGGTGGATACGATACGGCACGTCGTCTGGAGAAAAAGAACAAACAGGGGCAATGGCAGTTTCTGTTTTCGTTCTACTCGTTTCCCGGTGAGTACGTTGCCTATCGATTGAACCCTGTCTACAAACCAACAGTTTTCAATGTTCGTCTCGACAACATTGAGCGCTCGCTGGTGGTGCCTGCTCTACCCAAAGTGTGGCATGACATGATTACCTACCGGATTGAAAGTGCGGGTGCTCAATGTTCCGTGCTGCTCAATCCAGGCGTTGGTCTTGAGCTAAATACACCACTCCACATCGCAGCTCGCTGGGTTCTACTCGCTCCCTGGCTGAAAGAGGAAGATATCCAGATAGAATCTGTGGGTCGTCTTGTGTCAGCCACGTTGAGTGTGAAATTTGGTGGTGGCGGCGCTCACGATGTATTGCTCAAGCTGGCTGGCAACAAGATCATGCGTGTTGATCTTTTTGCCCTGCGGTTGGAGCTGGTCGAAGAGGATGCGGATGCGGCGCTCGGGGAGCAAGCGTTGCTGGATCATTTCAAGTCACTGGCCCGTGAACATCGACTCGCCATGCCTTATACCTCCGTTCATGAGTTCGTGGTTCCATTCGAAAGTCCGGACGAGCCCAGGACGGTCACCGCCTATTACGACTCGGCCCAGGATCGTTTTCTGTATATACGCGACCCGGAGGAGCTATTTGCCGATGAGGTTATATTGGGGGCGATGGTGGAGGGCTCAGCCTACTTCTATCACCCCAAGTCTTTCTATGTCTGGCAGGTTGATGCAACCGCGGGAACGCTGATTCAGCGCTATCGTTTGCTTGTAAGAAATGACCAGGCGAGTCTCCGCTGTGAGGCCGTGGCCAATGGCGGTATTCAGATCGTGCAGCAACTCACTCGAAAGACCGGCCAGAATGATGAACTCACCTATCTGATCCATGACGGGGGTGTGTGGCTGAGCTCAATCACCCTGGGTATGGTTCCTGCACTGCAGTCAGTTCTGGACGGGGACAGATTGACTGATTGGAAGCAGGTGCTGGGCGACTATTTCTTGCAGAAAGAATCAGCGAGTACCGTGAACTGGCGTCCCGGTGCACTGGTATCGATTTGTTGGCAACTGGAGGACAAGGACCGGGATCTGATCTGGGTCCGGAACAGTGACGGGTTGATTCTTCGTGCGCCTACTCGGCGGCGTCATGCGCGGGGATGGAAAGATTCGATCAAGGCTTTAACCGATCTTCTGCTCATCGCTCCCGCAGGGGTCGAGGGCGAAGTGTTTGTCACCTACGACAAGTCAGCCAGAAAACTTGTGCGACAGCAGAAGTCGATGGTAGATGGTCGCGCCCAATGGTCTTCCAGAGAAATTGCCCCTGAAGGTTTGAAAAATGTTATCGCTATTGAGCAGGGCTATCTCGCGCTGACCGACTCCGGCCTATTCTTCAATATGATGCCGGATGGGCATCTGCGCTTGGGCGGACTGACCGAAACCTGGTTCAAAAACCGGCCCCAGTGGTGGTCCGCACTGGCAACGGTGGCGACACAATACCCGGTGTCGAGCTTTGCCATTCTAGGGTTGACTGGCTTTCAGGGCGATGCCCGTTTGTGCGCCTGGTACCTTGAGGATCGACTGCTACTCGCTGACCTGGGGCATGGGAAAGAAGTACGTTTGCTGAGTATTACCCCGGACAACCAGGCCGTCTGGCTGTTCGATCTTTCAACCGGCAAGATTGTTCGCCAGGGCTTTATCGATCCGGACCACTTGAACGCGGCTTTTGCCCAGGGAACGAAGCTGTTACAGGCGGAGGCATTGCCGGCCCCCACGCAGGAATGGGCGCCCTGGACCTTTATCGACGTGACGGTGGAAGGCGCTGGTCTGAGGGCAACGACTCTCGAAGGCCTGGAGATGGATTTACAGCACAACGAACCCGCACGGATTACGGGCGTTGATACCCATTGGGTCGCGGCACTGGAAGGTGAATTGCGTGAAGGCCTGGCGGCGCTGGCGAACGGACATCGATGCGCTGATTTTCTTTCTGTCAAAGACCCTGACTACTTGCAGTGTCGATTGCCGCTATTCACTCGATCACCCGCCTTCGGCTCCAGGAAAATTGATCTGGGATATCGTGGTGGCGGATCAATTATGGGCGAACCGGGTCGATGAGCATTTGGTTATTGTTGATTCCAACAGCGGACACAGTCTGATCTTTCGTCAAGTATTTGCAGTGGATCCAGCCCTGCGTGGAGATGTGTTTCTGGCATTGGACGGCTATCAGTCCTTTGCGGTATCGACAGTGGTCAAGGCCCTGCTCGCCAGAAAGGACACCTTGAATAGCGTGTTGCTAAATAAGCTTTTGCCGGTCGGAAAAGTTGAAGCAGTAGTAAGTTGAATTCTGAAAGCCACTCACACATTGGACACTGTTCAATGTGTGAGTGGCTGTCGGTTTGTTTTCATAAGGAAATGATAATGAACAGTAAAGCTTCTGTAACGCTAACGCAGACTGAGTTCTTTTCGACGTTGTTAGGGCGCCGCGATTTGGAATCGGCGTTGAATGGTTTCAAATCCATGCCGGAGCATAATGCGGCCTTGCGTTACTACGAAGGTGCTGTCGAAGCATCGACTCTGCAGGCCCAGCTGACGCCAGTAAGTCTCTTGAAGCAAATACTTGAATCAATAAATCCAAGTGGTTCAAGTACCGTTCTGCAAACAGTTCAGGGTAAGTTGGCGGACTATTTCCGGCGTCTAAATACAACCGTCGAACTGCTGAGCACTGCCAAGCCTGTACCCAAAAAGTTGCACTTTGTCTGGGTGGGCGGCGGCATTGGCGCAATTCAGGGAGATTACATTAATGTCTGGAGGCAACTGCTGGCTCCAGAGGGGTATAGCCTCAATCTGTGGTATGACAGCGATGCTCTGCTGGCCCATGAGACCAATCGAATTATTGTTGAGTCAGCCAAGGCGCTTGGAATGCAGAGCACCGTCGATACGGCTGCTGCTCTGGCCCGTCGTTATATCGAACGGACTCGCGTGTTGCGACAGCAGATGTTCGATCATATCCAGTCCGTCACTCGGGCCGGAGGAAGCGCCGATCAGGCCAGAATCGATCTCTTGGTCAGTGCCTATGGCCAGGACGAAGTTGCGCTCAAGGCGCTAAAAGCTCGCAATCTTCAATCTTTGGAGGGGGTGGGAGTTGCACGTCGGGACATTCGCGTTGAGCTTTTCGACCAGCCGTTGTTCGATATTTATGAACGTGAAATTTCTTTTCGCACCAATCTGGCCGCCGCATCCGATATCACGCGTTTACAGGCAGTGAATATCGAAAGTGGAACCTACCTTGATACGGATTTGCTGCCGGCGCTGCATAAGCAGCTCGGTGGCGTGGATCTCGCTGGCTTCAATGCCGAAGAACGTATAGGTGTGATGCAGATACTGCTCGATCACAACCCGAAAATCCTTCCGAGTCGGGGCAATGCGTATGCGGATTTTCGTCCCAGGGTGCCTCAGCTACACAGAGAAGCGTTGACAGCCTTTGCCCAAAGCATGCCGTCCCTTGGCGATATTTTTGCGCCGTTCAATGACGTAATGGTTGCGTCGGATGGTCTGCGCGTAGGGAACAAAAACACTCCCGATTTGCTGACGAATCAAATAAAAACGCCATTCAACGGCTTATCCAATGCGCTGTTGAGCGGTCATGCGGGTTCTGCACAGCTGGCTGCCATCATGGAAAAAATTCGCAGCAACTACCAGTTTAGGGACCGGGTAGTTGCGCAGGCTTTAAGCAGCAATGTATCGCTTCAGGATCGCCAGGCATTTCCCGATCTGATTATCCGTGAGCTGGAAAAACAATACGGTCCGACTTCAACCTGGACAATGAATTTGCAAAGCCTCGACGGCTTTTTGCAGGCAATCAATGACTATGATGCCGATGGCATCAAATTCGGTGCCCAATCGGCCATTGTGATGAGCGGGCCTTCGGCGGTATCCAACGGATTAAGTGACTTCGCCGACAACCATACGGTCCTTGAGGCCCGCCAGTTAATCAGCGATCGGGTTGACCTGTTCGACGGCTTCAACCTCGCCACCGAAGAAGAAACCCATCACAGCTGGAAAGATAATGCGAAGACTGAGGAGGACTGGTTCAATCTTGAAATCGAAAAAAGCAGGCAGGGTGGCTATAAATCCTATTTCAAGGGCAACATCAGTGAGCTGCTAAAAGGTCAGCTATTGACCTTCGAAAAAGGTTGGCCGGTGATTGAAGGTCGCCCGGTACTGCTGACCGACGTCTTGCAGCGATTGCTGGATGACCTGGGCACCCCTTTGATCCGCGCCATGAACGAAAAGCTCAGTGGTGATCTGAGCTTCGATCGGCCTTGGTCCCTGAGCTTCGATGAGCGTCAGCGGATACTGGCACAAGGCAATGTCGACCTTCCGGTCGCTCACGGCTTTGAGCCGATCGGTAACTTGAATGAAATGATTGTCCGCATTGGTCACGGGTCTCTGCCGCTCGATCAGTTGAGCCCTGTGCATCGAGTGCTGCTCGGTGGATTGTTCGGCGCGCAGACGCTGGATAACATCGGTTTCGACAGCGCCTGGCAGCAAATCCGGACTCTCGCAGAGAGCACCGCCGATCTCGGTTTCTCCCAGCGTTATGTAGCTATCGAGCAAGCCTTGCTCACGGGTAGGCATCCTGCATTTGAAGCCGGATTTGCATTGGCCCGGATGTCTACTGAGCCATTGAAGAACAGCGCTCAGGTACTCAAGGCACTTGCATTCGAGACGCCGCTGAGCTTGCGCCAATGGGGTGAGCACATTGCCAGGATCAGGTTCCAGACCCAATACGAGCTGCGTCACCTTATCTTCGAGCGCAGTGCCACGGTGTTGGAAACCTTCATCGCGCAGGGCGCCTCCGGCGGGAGGTTGATGCCTCAGGGATTGCTGATCAGGGGGGAAGGTGATCCCGGAAGACGCTGTTATCCACTGGTATTGGCCATGGCGGCGGCCCTCGAAAAAGGCCCTTCTGCCGTGGACGCTCTGAGCGGCAGGCTGGCCAATGCCAACCTCTCGCCCGATGCCAATGAAACCCATGCGTTTCTAACAACCCTCGATGAGCTGCGCACGGTGCCAATGGCGCGGTCCGGCACCTTGTTGGGGGCGTCCCGCCTGGATCAGGTCATGCAGACACTGGAGGCCAGGACATCCACCAGCACCCTGATGCTCAACACTGAAAGCCATTCCCTGCTGGTCGCAAAAATCGTCAATGGGGCGTCGAGTGACTACCGCTTCTACGATCCGAATTTTGGTGTCTTCGGGTTTGAACAGGCACAGGGCTTGCACCGTGGTCTTGAGCAATTTTTGAGCAGCCCGGAGCTGTCCAGACTGTATGACATCAGTCACTTGATGGACGCGACGTTCAACGTCGTCGACCTCAATGGCCCGCGTATCGCCGATCAACCGCTTGCGTCGCACCATACGGTGTCGGGTTTGCTGAGCCATGATCCGATCAGTGCCAGTGTGACGGTGACACCATGGGAGCATCACGCCGCATTGAGGGCCCGTTCGTTGTCGGAAAATGCGAGACTGGGGCGTGGACTGAACGAACTGGACGCTCGCTACTGGGCACAACAGATCCAGCACAGCGCTGCTCGTCTACACACGGAAAGCAACCTGGGGCGAGACTTCACTCCGGTGTTCGACAGTGTGCGAGAAATGCCTGGCGGTCACTATGAAATCAGCCTGGTCCATCTCAAGGACCCCGCGCGCATCGTCAGGGTATCGAGCACTGACAGTGTCTTGTCGCGAATCCGCTCTTATCTGACGGAAACCTTCCAGACACTGTCGGTCAAGCCGTCAGTACCGGGCAAGGTCGACCCGACCGGCGTCAGCGCTGTGCATACCCTGAATGCGGCCTTTACGGTTCAGGCGCTACTGATGGCGCTCAAATCCCACGAGCAAGTCACCGACTTCAATGAGGACCGGAGCCTGACGACTGCCGTGCAAATGCATGGCTATCTCAGTTACGCGCAGCTGGCCCATGGCAATTTGCTCGACGTCGTAGAGCTGGTCAAGGTGTTCCAGGTGGCGTTGAGCGACGCATCACTCGTGGCCCGGACCACCTCCTCGGTGGTAGTCAATGCGCTGGGGCATATTGCCAGGGATGGTCTGGCCACGGTACTGCAACTCGCCACTCTTGGTTTTGATATCTACCTGCTGACCAATGCCAAGGACGATCTGCAACAGGCGCAATACGGCACGCAATTGGCGTTCGATTCGGCAGGTCTGGCACTGTCGGTGGCCGGCGTAGGCGCGGGTCTCGCAGGCGCGACTACGACGGCTGCATTTCTTGGCGGAGCCGGCGTGATCCTGGGCGGGCTAGCCATTGGCGTGGGCGCGCTGGTAGAGGGGTTCAACGGCACATTGGAGCGAGGGCGGCGGATCGGTCAGTACCTGAATCGCGTCAATAAGGCTTATCGCACGGGTGGGCACTCGATCAAGGAAGGGATGTTCTATGCCAATCCATACGCGCATATCCGCGAGATTGATTTGCGCAAGAAGCGAATCACCTTCGATAGTCAGGAGATTCTCTCGGCAAACACCTACACGTTGAATCCGCCGGATCATGATCCGGATCGTTCAAAAGCCATCAACATTCGACAACAACTCGGGTTGCCGGAGCATGCCACGATTACCGACCCGACGATCTTTCAGGCGATCGTATTGCCTTGCGTGGCCAAGACCTGGTTCGGGTACGATTACTCGGCGCTGCCGTTTTCGACCACGCGTTCCGAGCATTTTGAAACCGCGCTGAAGCTGGAGTACGACGCTGCAGGCAGTCGCCAGTTCTGGTTTACCTTTTACAAGTTTCCCTCCGAGTACATCTTGCATAACTTGTATCCGGTGGAAGTCGAGACAACGATCAACATCTTGCTGGATGAGGCTCCGCGTTCGTTGCTGGTGCCCGAGCTACCCAAAATACTGCACGGCAAACTGTCCTACAGCATTGAAGGTTTGGGCGGCCATTGCGCGTTGACACTCACCCCGGGCGTACGATTGGTCAGTCTGTCACAGGCTCAGAAATCTCGTCCTATGGCCTGGACGCTGCATGCGCTCTGGTTGAACGAAGTGGATATTGTTGTCGGCGAGGGCCAGCTGAAGCTGGGTGCTGTCGACGTCCAGATCACCGGTACGCCTGAATTGATTATCGAGACATCGCGTAATTCGTTTCGGGTTGACTGGACACGCCGGCAGTTGCTGCTCGAAGAATTGGAGACCGACCCGGCTGTCGACACTGCGATTGTCCAGGCGCGGGTCAGGGAACTGGCCAGCACCCATCGTTTGGCCAGCCCGTTCACAGCGGTACAGAATTTCCCGGTTCCGTTCGCAGACCCGCAAGATCCACAACTGACCACGGCTTTTTATGAGCAGGCCCGTGATCGTTTTATCTACGCTCGCGACTTACCGTCAGCGCTGGCAAACCAAGCCAGGCTGGGCGCGGTTATGGGTGGGCAGGCGTATTTTTATTGTCCGCGGGAAGCACTCGTCTGGCGCTCTGACGTGGTCACGGGGCAGGTCAATCGATTCTATCGTCTGATGGATCCGGTGCCCGGTTCGAGTATTTCGGTGTTTCAAGATCTCGGGCAGGGGGTCATCCGTATTGTTCAGCAGGTGACACAGCGCACGGGGCGTGAAGCCGAGGTGATCTACCTGCTGGGCGGGGATGAAGTGAAGCTGATGGCAATCGCAGGCCACCTGACCGAACGTCAGCGCAGTCTGCTGCTCAAGGATGTGATGGGAAGGTGGTCAAACTTCTTTTGGGATTACGAACTGTTGGTCCGGGATTCGAAACTTTGGCCTTTGACCCAAGTGAAGGTCGTGGACTATATGCCGGCAGCTTTTGTCTCGATCACACCCTTGACTGAGGGTAAAAAAGATCCGGTCAGCACTTGGGTGCGTGATGCCGACGGCCTGCTGATCCGTCCCAATATGTCCCAGACCGAAGGGCCGGGCGGACCGGTGAGTCCGCTATTGCTGACACCCGTGACGAGTGCAGGCGATATCGTCCTGTTCTATGACAAGAGCAATCGCACTCTCTATCGCCAGAAGATCGGGCCGGCGGTCACTGGCGTGGATACGCAGTCTGAGCGCATCGATCCCTACAATGTGATTGAGGTCATCGCCAATGAAGGGCGCTACGTCGCGTTGACCGGTCAGGGGCTGTATTTCGATATCGATGACCAAGGGCAATCGCAGCTGGCCGCGATAACTGAAAACTGGCTGGATGATGCCAGGGGGCCGTTGGGTATTGGTTTTGAATGGTGGACAGAGGTCGAGGCTATTGCCAAGGACTATCAAGCGTCGAGCTTTGCGATTCTTGGTCTGGGTAGCGGCAGGGGGGATGCAAAACTGTTCGCCTGGTACACCGACCATCGATGGTTGATTGCTGACATGGCACCGGAAAAGCAAGTACGGTTAGTGGCAACGACGCGAGATGAACAGGCGGGCTGGCTGCTGGATGTGTCCGCGGGTCAGCTCTATCGTCAAGCGTTTCTTGAGCCTGAACAACTACCGACACTCTTTGAAAATGGCCTGCAACTTCTGCGGCAGGACCTGCTGCCTACGCCACAAAAGGTATGGTCGCAATGGTCTTTTGCTCAGGTGTGGGCACATGAGGCCGGTCTGCGAGGGCGGACGCTTGAGGGAGTCGAACTCGAGATGCATTTCGGCAAGCCGGCACGTATCGTCGGCGTCACGGGAGATTGGGTTCGGGCGACGCAGGGAACGAGTGATCCTTACCATACGGGTGTGAGGCGCGCCTTGAAAGCATTAGTGAGCGAGCATCCCCACGAAGCGTTTATAGCGGTTGTCGGTTACTCGGAGTATCAATGGTACGTCGCGGCCATTGATCAGGTGGTTGGCGAAATCAACACGGGCCTGTCAACCCGACTGCTGGGTGTTCGAAAGAAAAAGACAGCCTTGCTCCATGAAGTGCCCAGCCAACTGACTTACAGCGCTTCGAGGGACGTGTGGCTGGAGAACAGCGTTGCACGTCGGGAGTCCGAGGTATTGTTGCTGGAGTTTCAGGGCGAATTAAAGGACCTGATGCCGTTGATACCTGATGGCGTCAGTCAGTTGATCTTGAGTTATGGGCCGGATGCAATCAGCTGTAATGTGTCCGGCGCTGTCTGGCAACAGCTTGAGTGCATTGTGGTTGATTGTCGCCGCTCGGTGATGCCGAGCACCTTGATTGTAGAGACGGGCGCGCAGGATGCCTGGCGGGTCAGCTGGGTCGAAGGGCAGTTGCTGCTGACTGACCCGGCCACCGGGCACACTCTGATCGTGCGCGATCAGTTCGCCGATTCAAACTCGCACAACCCAGTGAAGCTGCGTCTTCAGGTCCATGGCGCTACGATGACTATTACCCAGGATGACTTGGTGCAAGCGTTGGCTATCGAAGACGGAGACAATCAGCTTGCGGCACTCATGACGAAGATGGCTGTCAGGGAACCCAATAACCTTTTACCCCATTAAAGATGAGCTGCAGCGCAATGGTGATGGTCAGTGGAATGGCCAGTCTTGCGTTGCGCGCCTCTACGGGGCGTTGTTGCTTCAATCAGAGCAGCAACGTCTTCCGGGGCTCATTTATCGCAGGGTTTAGACTGCCTCTTCCACAAAGAAAACTGGCCGCCTTCCAGTCCCTGATCGGCATTGTCCACTTCTTGCTGATGTTGTTCAGTGCTAGATAAAACAGCTTCATCACCGTCTCATCGGTCGGAAATGACGCACGGGTTTTTATCACTTTACGCAGGCTTTTGCCGTGCCCTAGGTGTTCGGTCATCTCGGTCTCAAAGAGCCCGCTCAACCAGCATCTTGGTGATGCTGTTTAAGCAGGTCGTTTTCGCCGATGAGATCTTCGGGCTTTTTGTAATTGGCCAGCAGACTGTCGGCCAGTTTAACCAGTTCAGGATCAGGCTTGATTCGCTTGGCGCGCTTGGGTTTTGTCTAGGTCATTGGATTTCCTTGGGGTAGGCAGTCTCCTGCCAAATGACCGTTTACAAAAAAACTAATTACACCCTCTCCTGAGACCGCGTGTCGCAAACGCTTCCTCCCCTCAATCAATCATTCGGCCTCCCTCGCAGACGTTCCGAATAAAACTCGAATATTGCGTCAGCAATAATGTCGAGTCGGTCATGTAACGTTGGACGGACCTCTTCAAACTTTGCTCTGTTCAGAATGAATGGCACGGCACGATGCGTGAGCGTTACGTTGTCCTCGTTCCAGTCCCAAAACAGAAACTTTTCGCGCTGGACTCGCGCCCACAACGAGTAATCATTCAAACCCAATGACAATCGCCCCAGGCTGTCATATTGAGCGGGCGCAATCACAAACTCCTTGCCATGCAGGCTTCCTTTGGACAATGACCAAAGGGCTGATGTATTAGCCGATAACGCATTGAACATATCACTGGTAATTTTTGCCATGGGGCGGTTAACGGCAGATATCGCA
This sequence comes from Pseudomonas sp. MDT1-17, assembly GCF_054898105.1. Lineage (NCBI taxonomy): Bacteria > Pseudomonadati > Pseudomonadota > Gammaproteobacteria > Pseudomonadales > Pseudomonadaceae > Pseudomonas > Pseudomonas sp. MDT1-17. The sequence continues at coordinate 1,025,268 of NZ_JBUBVM010000001.1, forward strand.
TTCAAATAAGCCTGGCTTAGTTGGCCAGAAAAGTTTCTGTAATAGTTCTCGACAACTTTTTCATCTTCGTATTCCCAGCCCATAGTCCAAAGCGTGATGGCAAACAGGGAGAACCAACCCTGGGGGTCTGTTTGGCGATCGCGCTCCTGACTCGCGTACCACTGCGCATACCGCACACTGGCGTTGACGTCTCGTTTGTCCTGACGTGACACGCCACTTGCCGTGCTGATCAGATTACCCCCCAACAACGATCCGGCGGCCCCTGGCGAATTCAGCGTTGCCATTCTCTGAACAGTCTTTGTCTTCTTTACCGAAAAGTCACGTTCGAACGCTTCGGAATACGCCGTCAAGTCCAGGCATCCTGTTTTCTTAAACTCCATAGTTAATTCCTTTTGAACTATTAAATAAGTCAGATAAGAAGGTTTAGGCTATACAACTTCGAAATCACCATCCACCACTTGTAACAGCCAACTTAAAACATTCTATTACTCGCACTCACTGCCGACCGAACGCAAGTTGTGATCGAGTCCATTATCCCTCGACGCATTGCTGGCCCTGAGCGGCGAACCGGCCTGCGTGCTGGCCAGCGGCGACCCGATGTTCTTCGGCGTCAGCGCCAGCCTCGCCCGGCATGCGCACATGGTTCTGGTGGGATCCTCCACGACCTGCGTATTTTCGCGGGCGGGTGGCGGTGATTGGGTATACACCCCACAGTGGTACGGAGAGAACCTCCCTGCTGAAGATTTACTCTTCGTTGAAAAACCATGGCAGCCGAATGACCGCTCGAATTGCCGTGACTTTTTCTTTTTGATCGAGTGACAAAATGCCCCAAGCGTGTAGGTTAATTCCTGTTTTCCCCGGGGATTTTTACTTGCTGAGTATCTTGGTGAGTAGAATTAGTTACCTTTTTTTTGTAGGCCGGGTTTTCGTTTTATTGATGCGGGAAGCTCAAGTATGCGTATTCATTTGGTTTCAAGCGCATCTGGCTTTATGCGTCTTGTTGTTAGTTGTTGTAACTGAATCATTGTTCTTGGTGTGAGTTTAGTTTCTGATTTTTTTATGGTGTTGAAAAGTTTTGTTTGGTGCGATAAGTTTTATTGGATGACCTGATTCGGGTTATCTTACTTGTTTAAATTAAATGGATTTAGAAATGAATAATATGAATAAAGTTGAGCTGGACGCCTATTTCGATCAGTGCCTTGAAGAGTGCCAGGCTAAACTAAAGCTGATCGGTCCAAAAATTCTGGCAAAGAGGTCGATCGCTTCGGTAGTGCAGTTGCCGATTGATAAGGATGAATTGAATTCCGCGATCATGGGCAGCGGTATCGTTGGCTTTCTGGAGGGGATGACACGGCGTAACAAACGCATCGTAAAAAATACATATGCTTATTCCGATATTGCCTCAAGGCTGATGTTTCCAAACAAAGTTGATAAAGTCGCCCGTTACGAAGCCTTCAAGAAACTGATGTTCGCCATGGGCTGGACCGAATACCACGGCGCCTTTACTAACTACAAGTCCTCTACCTCCAGGTTGACGATGGATAACGTAGCGTTGGATATTGTTCACTCTGCTATCGGTGGCTTGGGCGGTGCCGCTGGGGCCGCATTGAAAGTTGTAGCGGATAAAACCATTGAAGCGCTAAAGAAACAACCCGATGCGGTCAAACTGTTCGAGCGTCATGCCATTGAAGCCAGTGGCGCAAATTTTGGTGTTTCCGTTTGCAAGCAAGACGATGATGCTGAAGTCGCGATGGCCGTAGGCACGGTGCGCTATGACACATCGGCTAACAATACAAAAGTTATTTTTGTCGAATGGAACAGTTCTGATGTCGAGATCTATCAGGGTAAAGCACTCTTTACCATTCACGAAGAGGACTTGAGGAACGAGGCTAAGAGCATCAAGTTCCTCGACGATCTCAGAGAAACTATTTTTATGGAGTTTTCGCCGGTTTAAATCATTTCGGTTGCCAGAGGCATCACGCCTCTGGCTTCTAGTCATCGCTGCCGTTATGGCACCAGATAACCCTTCACCCCTGTGAAAATGATCTGCGCCGCCAAGGCGCAGACGAACAGCCCCATCAACCGACTGACAATCTGCAATCCCTGATCACCCAGAATCCGCTCGATACGGTTCGACAGATACAGCACCACGCCGACCGTGAAACTGGCCAGGGCAATACTGAGAATGGCCGTGAGTTTGTCGTCCCAATGAGGCTGGCTCACGCCCATCACCAGCAGGGCACCGATGGTGCCGGGGCCGACCGTCAGCGGAATGGTCAGCGGAACGATGGTCACGTCCTGCTGCACGTTGTCAGTCTGGACCGCCGACTTGCCCTGGGCCATGCCCAGTGCGGAAATGAACAACACACTGCCGGCACCGATGCGGAACGCGTCCACGGTGATGCCGAAGACACTGAAAATTACCCGCCCGAACAGGTACAGCAAGACGCTGGAAACCAGTGTGGCGGTTGCCACTTTCCAGGCCAGGCGACGCTGTTCCTTGCGCGAATAACCGCGGGTCAGGCTGATGAAGCAGGACAACACGAAGAACGGGCTGTAGAGCACCAGCATCTTCAGGTAAACGCTGAACAACACATGGAGCATGGTGCAAGCTCACTGGCGAGGGAAGTCGAGGGGAGTCTATCAGGCGCTGCGGAGTCTGTCGGCTCAGGACGTTTGAGTCGCTGCCCGGATTTGCTGATCTCGCTGGGCAACCCAATGTTCGATCAGGTCGCGCAGTTGCGACAGCTCGACGGGTTTGGCCATGTGTCCGTCCATGCCGGCCTGACGCGCGCGCTCTTTATGTTCGGCGAGGATGTGCGCAGTCAACGCCACCACGGGGGTGCGAGTGCGCTGGTTGCCGACTTCCCAGGCACGCAGTTGCTGGGTGGCGGAGAAACCGTCGAGGATCGGCATTTCGCAGTCCATCAGGACCAGGTCATAACGCTGGGCTTTCATCGCCTGCAAGGCTTCTTCGCCATTGCTGGCGGTGTCCGGCTGCAGGTTGAGCTTGCCCAGCATGCCGCGAATCACCTTGGTCGAAATGCTGTTGTCTTCGGCCACCAGGATGCGGAAATCGCTCGGCACCTTCACCGGCAAAGTCGGACCGGCGGGCAGGTGCTGCGAGAAGGAAAGGCCCTTGTTTCGCTGGTTCAGCTCATCGGCCAACGTCGTCTTGAGGGTGTAGCCGGCCACCGGTTTGGCGAGGATGCGTTTGATCCCGGAGTTGCGCGCGATGATCTTGCTGGGCGCATTGCTGATGCCGGTGAGCATGATCAGCAGGATGTCGTGGTTCAGGCTTGGGTCTTCCTTGATCTTGGCGGCCAGTTGCATACCGGTCATGCCGGGCATGTTCTGGTCCAGCAGGACCACGTCGAAGTAATCACGCAGGTGGGCCTTGGTGCGCAGCAGCGCCAGCGCTTCCTTGCCGGACGCTACGGCGCTGACATTCAGGCCCCAGGCGCTGCACTGCTGCACCAGCACCTTGCGGCAGGTGTCGTTGTCGTCCACCACCAACACCCGTGCACCCTGCAGTGGGCCATCGAGGTCGGACGTCGGGTGTTCGAGGCGGTCAGGGTCCAGCGGCAGGGTCAGCCACAAGGTGCTGCCCTGGTTGGCGCCGCTCTTGATGCCAAACTCCCCTTGCATCAAGCGAATCAGCTGACGGGCGATCACCAGCCCCAGATTGCCTCCCAAACGGGTGGCCGAGAGGAAGTGCTTGCTGTGCAGTTCGGCGTGCATCAATGCGTCGCGCTCTTCGGTGTCCATCGGCTCACCGCTGTCCTGCACGGCAATGCGCAAGCGCGGTTTGGCACTGCGCTCATCGAGCGCGACGACGATCAGGATCTCGCCCTCGTCGGTTTTCTTCAGGGCGTTTTCCAGCAGGCTCAGCAGGGTCTGGCGCAGGCGCGTCGGGTCACCGCTGATGACGCGCGGCACTTGCGGCTGGATAAAGCTGATCAACTCGACGTTCTGCTGTTCGGCCTTGGCGCGGAAGATACTCAGGCAGTCTTCGATCAACGCGTTGAGATCGAACTGCACATCGTCCAGTTCGATCTGCCCGGATTCGAGCTTGGAGATGTCGAGAATCTCGTTGATCAGGGTCAGCAGTTCGTTGCCGGCACTGTGGATGGTCTGCACATAGTCGCGCTGCTTGACCGAGAGCGGCGTGCCCAGCAGCAGCTCGGTCATGCCCAGCACGCCATTCATCGGAGTGCGGATTTCGTGGCTGATTTTCGCCAGGAATTCGGCCTTGGCGTTGATCTCGGCATTGCTGGCGGCCAGGTCGCGGCTGACGCTGAAACGGTCTTCGGTGATGCTGCGCTGACGTTCGCTCAAGGCAATGCTCATCAACAGGCCACTGATGCAGATGAACACCAGCAACGTGATGATCAGACCTTGAGGCTCCACCAGGGTCAGCCCCAGCAGGGCGGGCAGGATAATCAGCGTACCGGCGTTGAACACCACCATTGCCGCCACGAAAAGACGTGCCGGGCGATAGCCTTTTTGCCAGTGATAGGCGCTGACGAACAACATGGTCAGGCCCGCGAGGGCGACCAGTGCGTAGGTGATGAAGTTTAGCGGCAGCGTATTGACGAACAACAGCAGCAAGCCGCAGACGCTGATGAGCAGGATGTCGCCCAGCAGCAGCTTGTTCAGTGGGTGCGGGCCGAGCGGGGCGAAGAAGCGATAGGCGAACATCAGACCGCAGGGCGCTGTCAGCAGCAGCGCGAGGTAAGCCCCCGGCGTCTGGACCGCATGCCAGTTCGGCAACCACGGTCCGGCTACGTTCAGCAGCAGGACCAGGCAGAGCATCAACAGCCCTTCGCAGCCAGCCAGCCAGAGACTGCTGCGCGAGCGGGTGTAGGCATACCGAATGATGTTGTGCAGGATCAGCATCGCGATACAGCCGAACAACAGACCATAGATCAGCGTCTGATTCTGACTGGCCGCGGTCATGACCGCCGACTGCAGGGTGATATAAGGCCTTAACTGATGGTCGGAGACCAGTCGCAGGTAAACGTCGAGGTTTTTTTCGCTTTGCGGCAGCGGCAACATGAAGTCACTGCTGGGCAATGGTCTTTCAGCCTGAGGCTGTCCGGTACCGGTGTTCAATTGCTCGATCAGCGTGTCGCCGTCCAGCACATAGAGATCGAGGTGCGACAGGTCAGGAGCGAACACCCGCAGCAACTGTTCGTGCTTGCCGGGCGCGAGTCTGAAACGCAGCCATAAAGCGCCATCGGGCTCGGCGGCGGTGAGGCGGTCGAGTTCAATGGGGCTGAATTGATTGGTGTAGCGAGCGGAACGGATGTCGCTTAGCTGCAGGTCGCCCTGTTCGTCGAGCAATACCGCCCAGCCACTGCCTTGCACGGCCTGGGCCGGGAGCATGCAGAGCAAGGTCAGCAGAGTGACGGTGAAACCTATGGCAATCCTGAGCCAGCGCACGGCGAAATCCCTTCGTAGGTTGATGCCAGAGTATAACTATGCGCGGCGCCGGAATAGCCCGGCAAGAGCCCGAAGCCCTTGCCTGGCCGAATGGCGCTCTTATTCCTGATTTTCGCCTCGCTCGCGGGCAATGGCACGGTAGCCAATGTCCTTGCGATAGAAACAGCCTTCCCAGTCAATTTTGGCCGCCAGCTTGTAAGCCTGCTGCTGAGCGGCATCGACGCTGGCACCCATTGCAGTGGCGCAGAGTACCCGGCCACCGGCCGTCACCACTTGACCATCCTTGAGCGCAGTACCGGCGTGGAAGACTTTGCCTTCCAGTGCTGCGGCTGCCTTGAGGCCGTTGATGGCAACGCCTTTAGCGTAGTCACCAGGATAGCCGCCAGCGGCCAGCACGATGCCGACGCTCGGACGCGGATCCCATTGTGCTTCGACCTTGTCCAGGGCTTGTGCCAGGGCTGCTTCGATCAGCAACACCAGGCTCGACTGCAAACGCAGCATCACCGGTTGGGTCTCAGGGTCGCCGAAACGGCAGTTGAATTCGATGACTTTTGGGTTACCAGCTTTGTCGATCATCAGGCCGGCGTACAGGAAACCAGTGTAGACATTGCCTTCCTCGGCCATGCCACGCACGGTCGGCCAGATCACCAGGTCCATGACCCGCTGATGGACATCGGCGGTAACGACCGGGGCCGGGGAGTAAGCACCCATGCCGCCAGTGTTCGGTCCGGTGTCGCCGTCGCCGACGCGTTTGTGGTCCTGGCTGGTGGCCATCGGCAATACGTTCTTGCCGTCGACCATGACAATGAAGCTGGCCTCTTCGCCGTCCAGGAACTCTTCGATCACCACGCGCGAACCTGCGTCGCCGAATGCGTTGCCAGCCAGCATGTCGCGCACGGCGTCTTCGGCTTCGGTCAACGTCATGGCAACGATCACGCCTTTACCGGCAGCCAGGCCATCGGCCTTGATCACGATCGGCGCGCCTTTTTCACGCAGATAAGCCAGGGCAGGCTCGATCTCGGTGAAGTTCTGGTAGTCGGCAGTCGGAATCTTGTGACGCGCCAGGAAATCCTTGGTGAAGGCTTTCGAACCTTCCAGCTGGGCAGCACCAGCGGTCGGACCGAAGCAATCCAGGCCACGGGAGCGGAACAGATCGACGACGCCGGCGACCAGCGGCACTTCCGGGCCGACGATGGTCAGGGAAACGTTTTTCTCGGCGAAGTCGGCCAGCTGTTCAAGGGCCAGCACGTCGATGGCGACGTTCTCGCACTTGGCTTCAATGGCGGTGCCGGCATTGCCCGGGGCAACAAACACTTTCTGCACACGCGGATCTTGAGTCACTTTCCAGGCCAGTGCGTGTTCACGGCCACCGCTGCCAATGATCAAAACATTCATTTCAAAAACCTCGGATGACGCTAATTCTTGATAGCACCGCTGGGGTGCTCTTGTGTGGGAGCGAGCCTGCTCGCGAAGACGGTGGCACATCCAGCATCAATGTGACTGAAAGACCGCTTTCGCGAGCAGGCTCGCTCCCACAGTTGATCGTCGTACTTAGTGACGGAAGTGGCGCATGCCAGTAAAGACCATGGCGATGCCGGCCTCGTCGGCCGCTGCAATCACTTCGTTATCACGCATCGAGCCGCCTGGCTGGATCACCGCAGTGATACCTACCTTGGCCGCGTTGTCCAGACCGTCGCGGAACGGGAAGAACGCATCCGACGCCATGACCGAACCCTGCACTTGCAGACCGGCGTGCTCAGCCTTGATCGCCGCAATACGAGCGGAGTTCACGCGGCTCATCTGGCCTGCGCCGACACCGATGGTCTGACGGTTCTTGGCGTAGACGATGGCGTTGGACTTGACGTACTTGGCGACTTTCCAGGCGAAGATCAGGTCATGGATTTCCTGTTCGGTCGGGGCACGCTTGGTCACGACTTTCAGGTCGTCGGCGCCGATCATGCCGATGTCGCGGCTCTGCACTAGCAAACCGCCGTTAACGCGTTTGTAGTCCCAGGCAGCGGCGCGATCAGCCGACCACTCGCCGCAGGCCAGCAAGCGCACGTTGGCTTTTGCAGCCACGATGGCACGGGCTTCTTCGCTGACGCTTGGCGCGATGATCACTTCGACGAACTGACGCTCGACGATAGCCTTGGCCGTTTCAGCATCCAGCTCGCGGTTGAAGGCGATGATGCCGCCGAAGGCCGATTCGGTGTCGGTGGCGTAGGCCAGTTCGTAAGCCTGACGGATACCGCCTTCGGCGTCCGGGCTGACGGCAACGCCGCACGGGTTGGCGTGCTTGACGATCACACAGGCCGGTTTGACGAAGCTCTTCACGCATTCCAGCGCGGCGTCAGTGTCGGCCACGTTGTTGTACGACAGCTCTTTGCCTTGCAGTTGGGTCGCGGTGGCGATGCCGACTTCCGCAGGCTTGGTTTCAACGTAGAACGCCGCGCTCTGGTGCGGGTTCTCGCCGTAGCGCATTTCCTGAGCCTTGACGAACTGGCTGTTGAAGGTGCGCGGGAATTCGCTGCGACCTTCGGTAGTGAGGGTGTCAGCCGTCTGGTTCACGGTGCCCATGTAGTTGGCGATCATGCCGTCATAGGCGGCGGTGTGTTCGAAGGCCTTGAGCATCAGGTCGAAACGCTGAGCGTAGGTCAGGCCGCCGGCCTTGAGGCTTTCCAGAACGTTGGCGTAGTCGCTGGCATTGACCACGATGGCCACGTCTTTATGGTTTTTTGCAGCCGAACGGACCATGGTCGGGCCGCCGATATCGATGTTCTCGATAGCAGTCGGCAGGTCGCAGCCTGGCTTGTTGATGGTGGCTTCGAACGGGTACAGGTTGACCGCGACCAGGTCGATCGGCTTGATGCCGTGTTCGTTCATGATGGCGTCGTCAATACCGCGACGACCGAGGATCCCACCGTGGATTTTCGGGTGCAGGGTTTTCACCCGGCCGTCCATCATTTCTGCGAAACCGGTGTAATCCGCGACTTCCACTGCGGCAACGCCGTTGTCGCGCAGCAGCTTGAACGTTCCGCCAGTGGAGAGGATCTCGACGCCCAGGGCTTCAAGCTCTTTGGCGAATTCGAGGATCCCGGTCTTGTCAGAAACGCTGATCAAGGCGCGGCGGATCGGCAGGCGGGTAGTCTGGTCGGTCATTTCAATTTCCATCAAAAGCAAAGGAGTCAGCAAAAAAGGCGACCGGTTTTACGCGGGCGCCTTTCTGGTTTGATTGAATGCTTACAGCAAATCGTACTGCTTGAGTTTCTTGCGCAGCGTGCCTCGGTTCAGGCCGAGCAGCTCACTGGCCTTGGTCTGGTTGCCCTTGACGTAGTTCATCACGCACTCGAGCAGGGGAGCCTCGACTTCGGAGAGCACCAGGTTGTACACATCCGTGACGGCAGCGCCTTCAAGGTGGGCGAAATAATTGTGCAGCGCTTTCTCGACACTCCCGCGAAGGGTCTGACCTTCTTCGCTCGGCGTATTGAGGTGCTGTTTCAAATTCACATTGTCGCTCACGGGTGTTGTTCCACTCACTAAAGTCTCGGTCATCATCGTCATGCGGCCACCTCGTCTCCGTCCCCTGTCAGGCTCTTGTTACGTTCGGCGAAGAAGCCCTGAACGTTGGCGCATTGTGCTTCCGTATCTTCCAAACGATTGAAGTGGGCGCGAAACTCCCTGGCGCCCGGCAAGGTTGCGAGATACCAGCCCACATGCTTTCGAGCAATGCGTACGCCCATGACGTCTCCATAGAAAACGTGCAGCGCGGCCAGATGCTCTAGCAGAATGCGTTCCACCTCGATCAATTCCAGTGCCGGGAGCTTCTCGCCGGTACGCAGAAAATGATCGATCTCACGAAAAATCCATGGCCGCCCCTGGGCGGCCCGGCCTACCAGCAGGCCATCGGCACCGGTTGCATCGAGCACGTACCGGGCCTTCTCTGGCGAATCGATATCGCCATTGGCAAAGACCGGAATCGACACGGCCTGCTTGATCGCGGCAATGGTGTCGTACTCGGCTTCGCCGGTGTACAGATCGGCACGGGTGCGGCCATGAACCGCCAACGCCGTAATGCCGGCCTGCTCGGCGATCTTCGCCACCGTCAGACCGTTCTTGTTGTCCCGGTCCCAGCCGGTGCGGATCTTCAGGGTGACCGGCACATCAACCGCAGACACTACGGCCTGCAGGATCTCGGTCACCAATGCTTCATCCTTCAACAGCGCGGACCCGGCGGCCTTGTTGCAGACCTTTTTCGCCGGACAACCCATGTTGATATCAATAATCTGTGCGCCCAGTTCGACGTTGGCCCGGGCCGCATCCGCCAGCATCCGGGCATCCCCACCGGCGATCTGTACCGAGCGAGGCTCGGGATCACCTTCGTGGATCATGCGCATCCGCGATTTGCGGGTGTGCCACAAGCTCATGTCGCTGGTGACCATTTCCGAGACTACAAGCCCTGCGCCCAGTCGCTTGCACAGCTGACGAAAGGGCTGGTCGGTGACCCCCGCCATCGGGGCGAGGATCAAGCCGTTGTGCAATGTATATGGACCGATGCGTACCGCCGACATAGGACTTCCCTGTTGTGGGGCCGGATCATGAGAGTTCGAAAAAGGGTTGGCATGATACCCGCTCTCGATGACTGGATAAAGGCTGAATTGAACAAAATCTGAACAGTAATTCTGTTAGCGCCAGCGGTTTGGTACGAGCGGTCAAAGTCAGAAATATGCCGTCAAAGCCGTAACGATGAACCGTTTCACTCGGGCGAATGAAAACTCAGGCTGTAATTCACCGCTTTGGAACCTGGATCGAGGATATCCAGTGCGATGTGGATCGGTGTTTGCGGAGGCATCTCCACCATCCCTTCGAGATCGCCGTTGAGGTACTCGCCGGGTTTGAAGCGACGGCTGGCGATCAGGTGACCGTTGAGGTCGGCAAAACGCAACTCCAGCAGCGGGAAAGGCTGGGAGAAGGGCGCGCGGTTGTAGATGATCGCGTCGACCACCAGTGCACCGCTGAAGTCCGGGTGGCTGCGGACCACCAGGTTGCTGCTTTTGATTTTGGCGATGTCGACTTTGGACGGCACCGTGCAGCCGATCTGGGGGCACAGTTGCTGGAACCACGGACGGTACTGATCCTGGCGCGCCAGTTCGTCGAAATGGTAGGCGATGTACTGGCCGGCGAGCGCCGCCGCGCCGAGCAGGATCAGCAGCAGCCAGAAAAGTCGGCGACCCCAGGGTGAGCGGCGTTTTTGCCAGTCCAGTTGCAGCGGGTCATCGGTCAGGTCGTGCAGGGCTTCAGTGCGGATAGCCGGTTCACGCTTTTTGCGCAGGGGCTCGATCGAGGGCAGATCGTCATCGATTTCATCGGTCGCCGACAGGCGTTTGTGATGCATCGGTGCGTCGAGCGGGTCGTGCAGGCGCAGCTGTGGCGGCAGAGGCTCGTCGTCCAGTTCCACCGGTTCCAGGGACAGCGAAGGTTCGGTGCGCGAGTGTTTGCTCGGCTCGAGTTCGAGCTCCGGTAAATCGTCTTCAGCGGGCTGTGCGCGATCGGCAGCCGATTCGCTGAACAGACTGTCGGGCCACGACGCCTCGTCGTGCCCGGCGGTATCGCGGCTAGCGCTCAGGTTGTCTTCGCGAGGTCGGGCGAATTCCGTGGTCGGCTGGATCTCCCGTTGTTCGAGGCGGGCGAGCTCTTCGTCCAGGTCCAGGCTGTCCAGATCCAGCTCGGCGGCGCTCCATTGCTTTTGGCTGATGGCCCGCGGCTCCGGTGGTTCGGCGATGGCCGGGGCAGCCGGCGGGATCGCGTCCTTGCCGGCCCGTTGCTCAAGCAGCTGCTTGGCGGCGTTGAACACCTGCAAGCACGAGCCGCAACGAACCACTCCGCGGGCCACGCTCAACTGAGTATGGCTGACGCGGAAGCTGGTTTGGCAATGCGGGCACTGGGTGACGAAGCTGTCGGTCATGCGGCGATCCGGTTTATGCAGGCACTCATTCTAGCGCCGACGGCCAGTGATGCGCACCCAGCCATCGCGATTGGCGATCGGGTCCAGATCGAAGTCTTGAGCGTAGGCTTTGGCGACGTCTTCACCTTGCTCGGCGAGGATGCCCGACAGCGCCAGACGGCCGCCCGGCTTGACCAGGCTGGACAATTGCGGCGCCAGGGAAACCAGCGGGCCGGCAAGAATGTTGGCCACCAGCACGTCGGCCTGAACCTGCGGCAGATCTTCCGGCAGGTACAGCGGGAACAGTTCTTCAGCAATATTGTTGCGACCGGCATTGTCGCGAGAAGCTTCCAGGGCTTGCACGTCGATATCGGTACCGACAGCTTCCTTGGCGCCCAGCAGCAGGGCGGCAATCGCCAGAATCCCCGAGCCGCAGCCGAAGTCCAGCACATTGCAGTCTTTCAGGTCCTGACCGTCGAGCCATTCCAGACACAGTGCGGTGGTCGGGTGGGTGCCGGTGCCGAACGCCAGGCCCGGATCCAACAGCAGGTTTACGGCGTCAGGCTCGGGTGCGGCGTGCCAGCTCGGGACGATCCACAGACGCTGACCGAAACGCATTGGCTGGAAACCGTCCATCCAGCTGCGTTCCCAGTCCTGGTCTTCGATGATTTCGCTGTGATGCTCGGGCAGCGGGCTGCCGGTCAGCAATTCCATGTGGGCCAGTACGCTGGCGGCTTCGGTGCCATCCTCGAACAGGGCCAGCAGGTGCGTGTGGGACCACAGCGGCGTGGTGTTGAGTTCTGGCTCGAAGATTGGTTGATCTTCGGCGTCCATGAAGGTCACCGATACGGCGCCCACTTCAAGGAAAGCGTCTTCGTAGGTTTCGGCTTGTTCTGGGCTGATGGCGAGTCGGACTTGCAGCCAAGGCATGGCGGGCACCTTTGAAAAATGTTGATTGCAGCCTAGCGGGCTGCGCGAAGCGCGCAAGTTTACGCGAGCGCGGAGCATTTGTGGGAGCGGGCTTGCTCGCGAAGATGGCGGCACATCCAACATTGATGTGACTGACAGGCCGCTTTCGCGAGCAAGCCCGCTCCCACAGGGGATTGTGTTGCTTGATGAAACCTTCAGAAACAACAAAGCCGCTCGAAAGCGGCTTTGTGGTCCGGATCACATCTTAATGCTTGTCGCCAGCCAGCTTGTGTTCCAGGTAGTGGATGTTGACTCCACCTTTGCAGAAGCCTTCATCGCGGACCAGATCGCGGTGCAGCGGGATGTTGGTCTTGATCCCGTCGACAACGATTTCGTCCAGCGCATTGCGCATGCGCGCCAACGCTTCGTCACGGGTTGCGCCGTAGGTGATCAGCTTGCCGATCAACGAATCGTAGTTCGGCGGAACGGCATAACCGCTGTACAGGTGCGAATCGACGCGAACGCCATTGCCACCTGGAGCGTGGAAATGCTTGACCGTGCCTGGGCTCGGCATGAAGGTTTTCGGGTCTTCGGCGTTGATCCGGCATTCCAGCGAGTGACCGCGGATAACCACGTCATCCTGGGTGTACGACAGTTTGTTGCCAGCGGCGATGCTGAGCATCTCCTTGACGATGTCGATGCCGGTGACCATTTCCGATACCGGGTGCTCAACCTGAACGCGGGTGTTCATTTCGATGAAATAGAACGCGCCGTTCTCGTACAGGAACTCGAAAGTGCCCGCGCCACGGTAGTTGATGTCGATGCAGGCCTTGACGCAGCGAGCGAGGACTTCAGCGCGTGCTTTCTCGTCGATGCCCGGTGCCGGCGCCTCTTCGAGAACCTTCTGGTGACGACGCTGCAGCGAGCAATCGCGGTCGCCCAGATGGATGGCGTGGCCCTGGCCATCGGAAAGTACCTGAACTTCCACGTGACGTGGGTTGGTCAGGAATTTTTCCAGATAGACCATCGGGTTGCCGAACGCTGCGCCCGCTTCAGTGCGGGTCAGTTTGGCGAAGGAGATCAGGTCTTCTTCTTTATGCACGACGCGCATGCCGCGACCACCACCGCCGCCAGCGGCTTTGATGATCACCGGGTAACCGACTTCGCGACCGATGCGCAGCGCCGTCTCTTCGTCTTCCGGCAGTGGACCGTCGGAGCCTGGAACGGTTGGCACGCCTGCTTCGATCATCGCGTGCTTGGCCGATACCTTGTCGCCCATCAGGCGAATGGTCTCGGCTTTCGGGCCAATGAAGGCGAAGCCGGAATTCTCGACCTGTTCAGCGAAATCAGCGTTTTCCGCAAGGAAACCGTAGCCTGGGTGAATGGCGGTAGCGCCGGTTACTTCAGCTGCGGCGATGATTGCCGGAATGTGCAGGTAGGAATGCGCGGCCGAGGCCGGACCGATGCAGACGGATTCGTCTGCCAGGCCCAGGTGCATCAGCTCTTTGTCGGCCTTGGAGTAAACGGCGACAGTCTTGATGCCCATCTCTTTGCAGGCACGCAGGATCCGCAGGGCGATCTCACCGCGGTTGGCGATCAGAACTTTTTCCAACTTCGCAGTCATCAAAGTTTCTCCGCGGTTCAAACGATGGTGAACAGCGGTTGGTCGTACTCAACCGGCTGGCCGTCTTCGACGAGGATGGATTCGATCACACCGCTGGTTTCAGCTTCGATGTGGTTCATCATCTTCATGGCTTCGACGATGCACAGGGTGTCGCCTTTCTTCACGGTCTGGCCGACTTCAACGAAGGACGGCGAGCCTGGCGAAGACTTGCGATAGAAGGTGCCGACCATAGGCGAACGGGCAACGGTGCCGTTCAGCACTGGCGCGGCCGGAGCAGCAGGAGCGGCAGCGGCAACCGGGGCAGCAGCAACAGGCGCCGGCGCCGGAGCGTGCATTGGCGCTGGAGCGTAGTACTGCTGAGCCGGGGTCTTGCTGTGGCGGCTGATGCGTACGGACTCTTCGCCTTCCTTGATCTCGAGCTCGTCGATGCCGGACTCTTCCAGCAATTCGATCAGTTTCTTAACTTTACGGATATCCATGAATCATCAACTCCCAAGGGTCGGTCAGGGGCGTTACGCTTGTTGTTCAAGCTGTTGCCTGTCTTTCAAGCTGTTCCAGGGCAGCCTCCAGGGCCAGTCGATAACCGCTGGCGCCAAGGCCGCAGATCACTCCCACCGCTACATCGGAGAAGTAAGAGTGATGGCGGAAAGGTTCGCGTTTGTGCACGTTAGACAAATGCACTTCGATGAATGGGATGCTCACCGCCAGCAGCGCGTCACGTAATGCGACGCTTGTGTGCGTAAAAGCTGCTGGGTTGATCAGAATGAAGTCCACACCTTCGCCGCGAGCAGCGTGGATGCGGTCGATCAATTCGTACTCGGCGTTGCTTTGCAGGTGCAGCAAATGGTGACCGGCTTCACGGGCACGGCGTTCCAGGTCCTGGTTGATCTGCGCCAGAGTCGTAGCGCCGTAGGTGCCCGGTTCACGGGTGCCGAGCATGTTCAGGTTGGGTCCGTGCAGAACCAGTAGCGTCGCCATCTGTTGTTCCTTGTTATCTGTGTGCAATTGTCAGAACTCGGCGACTATGCCGCAAAGCCTTTGTGACTGTCCAGTTCTATGCAATAGCCAGCACGATGGCCGATGTTTGCGCGAAATATGTGACCGGCTTATTAAATCCGGTCATTTACGTTCGCGACACGTTCGGCGAAGTCCCTGGCGTTGATCTCGCCGATTACCCGCACATCGGTGTGTTCGACCCCGTCCTTGCCGAAAAACATCAGCGCCGGCGGGCCGAACAGTTTGTAGCGGTCGAGCAGGGCGCGTTGCTCGGCGTTGCTGGCGGTGATGTCGAAGCGGATCAGTCGATAGCCTTTGAGGCGTTCGACGACCTTGGCGTCGGTGAGCACTTCACGTTCGATGACTTTGCAACTGATGCACCAGTCGGCGTACCAGTCGAGCAGCAGTGGGGTGCCTGAAGATTTGGCTTCGGCGAGGACGCGGTCCAGTTCCGTCGGAGTGCTGATGGTTTGCCAGGCGCTGATGTTTTGCGTTGGCTCGTTGCCCGTGGTGATGCGCGGCTGGCCAATCGGATTGAGCGGATCGGTCTGGCCGCTGAATGCGCCGTACCAACACGCTAGCGCGTAAAACAGCAGGAACATCCCGAGCAATTGGCTCAGGCGTTTTCTCGGCGGTTTGTAGACGAGCTCCAGCGCACCCATGAACAACCCGACGCCACCGGCCAGCAAGCCGATCAGTAGCAACGTGATCTGGCCCGGCAGTACTCGGCTGAGCAGACCAATCGCCAGCCCCAGTAACAAAACGCCAATCGCGTTTTTCACATAAATCATCCAGGGTCCGCTTTTCGGTAGCCAGGCGGCGCCCCCGGTGGCGACCAGCAACAGTGGTGCGCCCATGCCCAGACCGAGCATGAACAATTTCAGACCGCCGCCCAATGCATCGCCACTGGCGCTGATGTAGAGCAGCGCGCCGGCCAGCGGCGCCGAGACGCAGGGTGAAACCAGCAGGCTGGAAACCACGCCCAGCACGGCGGCGCCCCACAACGAACCGCCTTCGGTGCGACCGGCGATTCGGTCCAGGCGACTGCTGATGGCATGCGGCAACTTGAGTTCGAAGACGCCAAACATTGCCAGGGCAAACAGCGCAAAAAACATCGCGAACGGCACCAGCACCCACGCCGATTGCAGCCGCGCCTGAAGATTGAGCTGGGCGCCGAACATCCCCATCAACGCGCCGAGCAGAGCGAAGCAGGCGGCCATTGGCAGAACGTAGGCCAGGGACAGATTGAAGCCGCGCAAACCACCCACTTGGCCGCGCAACACAACGCCGGACAGGATCGGCAGCATTGGCAGCACACACGGTGTAAACGTCAGGCCCAGGCCTGCGAGGAAAAACAGCGCCAGTTCGCGCCAGCTCCAGGCGGGTGTCGCGCCTGCGCCGCCATCAATACTCAGTCGCTCGGTTTCGGGTGGATAACACAGCCCTTTATCGGCGCAACCCTGATAGGTCACGGCCAGGGTGAAGGCGCGTTGATCGGTGCGCGGCAGCTCTACATCGAGAACCCCGTGGTAGACCTCGACATCGCCGAAGTACTGATCGTGTTTCTGTTCGCCCTTGGGCAGTTGCGCGGTGCCCAGGCTAACGTCGGCCGGATCAGCGCGAAACTGAAAGCGGTGGCGATAGAGGTAGTAACCCTCTGTAGCGACGAAGCGCAGCTTGATCGATTGCGGCGTGCTTTCTACCAGGCTCAACTGAAAGGCTTCACGCACCGGCAGGAAGTCGGCGCTGTTGTTGATCGAGCCCAGCGTCGAACTGGGCCGAGTGTCCGGCAACCCGGCGGCGTTGGCCGGCAGGGCAAGCACTAAAAGCAGCAGGCAGAGCAAACGGCGCATGACAATCTCGCGTATCGAAAGTGAGGGCATCATAGCGGACAGCGGTCGGGTGTGCAGAGCGGGGAGTCTTGCGGTGATTGCTATGACGCCTTCGCGAGCAGGCTCGCTCCCACAATGGAATGCGTACCCCTGTGGGAGCGGGCTTGCCCGCGATGGCGATCTGTCAGACGCGGAAGGCTTGGACGGCGGTATGCAACCGTCCACCCAGCACCAACAAATTCTCCCCTTGCACGCGCCCCTCTCCAATCCTCAGCAAGTTGTCCCCACCCAATTGGTGAATACGTTCGCTGTGATCCCGGATTTCGCTGACGGCTCCGCTCTGCTGGGCGGTGACATCGGCGATGCGCACGGCGGTGTCGGAAATGGTCTGGATCGCCCCGACGATTTTATCCAGTGCGCCGTCGGCGGCCTGGGCCTGATTGGCAGTGGCTTCAGCGTGTTCGACCTGGGCGCGCATGCCTTCCACTGATTGGCGTGCGGCGGTTTGCAGTCCCGCGATCAACGTCTGGATCTCTGCGGTGGCGCCGGCGGTGCGTTGCGCCAGTGAGCGAACTTCCTCGGCCACTACCGCAAAACCTCGACCCATTTCCCCGGCGCGGGCCGCTTCGATGGCGGCGTTCAGCGCCAGCAGGTTGGTCTGGTCGGCAATCGAACGGATCACCGTCAGCACGCCGCCAATGGTCGCCGACTCCTCGGCCAAGTGCTCGATCATCTGTGCGTTGCCTTGCACTTCACCCACCAGCGCATGCAGGCCGGTGAGGCTCAGGCCGATGACTTTCTGTCCGTGTTCCACCGCCAATCCGGCATGGCGACTGGCATCGGCAGCCTGGCTGGCATCGCCGGCGACTTGTTGAATGGTCGCTTCCAGTTCGCCGAGGGAGTCGCGGATCAGTGCCGTGTCGCCGGCCTGATGTTCGGCGCCGCTGTGCAAGTCATTGCTCAACTCGGCCAGGGTTCGGCTGCTCCCGGCGACCTGTTCGGCGTTGAGGCGAATGGTCCCAACCAAGTCGACCAGATAGGCGCGCAAGCGATTGAGCGATGCTTGAATGTCATGCAATTCGCGATTGGTCTTACCCAGTTCAATGTCCCGGCTGAAGTCGCCCTCGGCCCAGGTCGAGAGGGCCGGCGCGAGGTTGGTCAGGGTTCGGGCCAAGCGTCGTTGCAGGGTGTCGATGAGCAATGCAATCAACAGAATCAGCCCAATCATCACCCCTTGCATCAGCCGCACTTCGCCCTGGATCTGTCCGTGCTGGGCGCGAACCACCGGTTCCAGCCCGGCGATGGCCTGCTGCACGGCGGCGATTTTCAGGTGAGTGGCGGCGCTGAGGTCGGTGCGTTTCTGGATCTGGTCGCGTGTGCGTGCCAGTTCGGCCGGGTAGCGAGTGAGAAGGCTGTTCAGTTCACGCTTGAGGCCGACGCCGGCATCTTCGGCGACGGCTTTTTCGGTGTTCTCCAGGCCCATCATCGCCGCGAAATCATCCGTGTTCGATTCACTTGTGCTCGTCACGCCCAGCAGCGGCAAAGTGTCCAGGAGCTCAGCCTGGGTGCGGATGTTGCTGACTTCGCGCTCGACATCGACGGCCAGTTCGCTGCGGCCGCTGCTGACCAGTTTGTCCCGGGCCAGAGACAGTTTGCCCAAGTGCTGGGAGGCCGCGAGCAGCGGCGTCAGATACGCCGCGTTAGCGCTGGCGTATTGGCTGAGTTGATCGAGGCTGGCGCCGAGTTCGCGTTCGGCTTGCAGCAACAGCGCTTGCGGATCACCGGCCAGTTTGCCGGCCGCCAGCAGATCGGTTTTGCTGAACTCGTCCAGGTTTGACAGGCTCGGACGCAAGGTGTCGGCCAATGCCGGCGGCAACTCGCCGAGTTCCTTTTGCAGGCCGTCGATGGCCTGGCTGGCGCTGCTCAGGCGCAGGGCATCGCCGCTGGCGAGATAGTCCCCGATGTTGCGCGCGACTTCATTTTGAAATTGCTGGGATAAGCCCAAGTAACGCTCCATCAATAAATAGGGGCGCTCCAGGGCCTTTTGCGACCACCAAAGTGTGGCGCCAAGGGCCACGCACACGGCGACTAAAAGGAGGGTATTGAGATTGGTCAGCAGCTTCAGGCGCATCGCGGGTCTACCAGCGGAAGAATGGTAAGCGCCTGAATTTATTGCGTTTCTGTTACAGCGTTATGACTGAATGGGTCGATTCCGATGAAAAAGTGGCACTTTGCTTTGATGTCCGCGCGGCCTGAACTCGGTTGCGTCCGGCGTCCTTTGCGCGGTACAGCGCTTCGTCTGCCTGGCTGGCCATCATCAGGCTGTCGGAGTTTTCGCACAGTTCCACCACCCCGGCGCTGAACGTGCACCAGAGGTCCTGCGGTTGGGCCGGGTAGTGAATCTCGGCAAAGCGTCGACGGATCTCGTCGAGCACCTTGTGTGCCGATTCGAGATCGGTGTCCGGCATGACGATGGCAAATTCTTCACCGCCATAACGGCCGATGAAATCGGTCTTGCGCAAGCGTTGCTTGAGAAACAGCGCCAGGCTCTTGATCACCCGATCGCCCATGGGGTGGCCGTGGCTGTCGTTGACCCGTTTGAAGTGATCGATGTCGAGCATCGCAAAGCTCAACGGCTTGCACTCGCGGCGGGCGCGGAAGCTGCAGTCTTCGAGCAATTGCAGGATGTGCGTGTGGTTGTACAACCCGGTGAGGCTGTCGCGAACCATCCGCGATTTCAGGTTGCGTGCCCGTGCCGCGCGGTTGCGCACGGTAGTGATCAGGTGTCGCGGCTTGATCGGTTTGGTCAGGAAGTCGTCGCCGCCCTCGCTCATGGCATCGAGCTGCTTGTCCAGATCATCTTCGGCGGACAGGTAAATGATCGGCACGCTGACGTAACGGTCGTTATGACGGATCACCTTGGCCAATTCTGTACCGGTGCAGGCCGGCATGTACATGTCGAGGATGATCAGGTCCGGCTGGAAGTCCGCGAGCTCGGCCATGGCCTCGATCGGCTCGATCAAGGTCCGCGTGACGATCCCGGCACTGTTGAGCAGGCGCTCGGTGTGCAAGGCCTGGGCACGGGAGTCGTCGATGATCAACACTTTATAAGGCTCGTACTGGGCGACGCAGGTCAGGACTTCAATTTTTTCCAGCAGGCTTGACGCTTCGAGGGTGCCGGTCAGGAATTCCTGGCCACCGGCGCGCACGGCGGCGAGGCGGGTCGGGGTATCGGTTTCGTTCAGGCTGAAAAACAGCAGTGGCAACGGTTCATCCAGACCAACCTGGGCTTCGGCCGCCAGTTTCAGGCCGATGCCGGGGCCGCTGAAGTCCACGTCCATGACGATCGCTGCAGGCAAGCGCTCGACCATTGAGGAACGGAACGCCGAAACGCTGTCGAGGGCTTGAGCGCTGAGCCCAAAAAATTCCAGCTGCTTGGCCAGACGCTCGGCGCGGTCGTGATCCTGCAACATCACGTAGATCGGTTTGCGCAGGGGGGGCAGAAAGGTTTGGTCCAGCTGATCGCCATGGCGCAGGCCGGTGCGAGACAGGCGCTGCATCAAACGATTGAGATCAGTGATCAGTCCGCTGCTCAAACGTCCGCGATTGGCGTCGACAGCCTCCAGCGACAGACCGATGTGGCGCGCCAGTTGGGAGTGTTCAGGTTGTTCGAAGCGCTCGGCGAAACGCAGCAGGCGCAGATTGGCCTCGCTCAGTTCCGATAAGTCGGTGGTGGACCACTCGCTGCATTGCAGGCGCTGCCATATCTCAAGAATTTGACGTGCCTGATGAATTACCCGCTGGGCAAAGTGGTGCTTGAGGCGCTCACGGCTGGGGTCTTCTGGCTCGGTCATATCCTGACTACTAGTTAGGGTGCATGCTGAGATCGACTGGTGGCTCTATGCTAGCACCTCTTTTTCGATCGCATGAGTGTCGCATGTCAATAAACTGCAAAGCGACGTAATTCAGTTTATGACCGACTGGTCTAATAGGCTCAGCGCTGTGCTTCATTTATAGTAGGCCTTCGATCGCGGTCATTGTGCGGTAGCCGTTTTATGCAGGATTAATGTGCGGCAAACGAGGCACGATGAGATAGGGTTGTGGTCGAACCGATGAACTCAAGTGATTGAAAGGATATCGCCATGCTGGACTGGAAGAACCGCGCGGGCAGCGCGCCTGAACGTGCCGCTGAACCGAAATCGGCCACCCGCAGTTACTTGGGTGGGCTGTTGTTCAGCCGGGCGCTGGCCACTCTGATTGCCATTTACTTGCTGGTGGCTATTGCGCTGGGCTGGTACTGGAGCCAGGAACCTGCGCTGTTCCCGGTTCAGCAGAATGCCCAGATGGCTGCCGAGAAAGAAGGCAAGCAAATGGTCATCGGCTACACCACGGTCGAAACCCTCAAGACCGTCGCCGGTACTTTGCTGACCAAACCGGGTGGCTATATTTCCAACGACCGTTTCCCGCCGGGCCTGTGGATGGACAACACGCCGAGCTGGGAATATGGCGTGCTGGTCCAGGTCCGTGACTTGACGCGTGCCTTGCGTAAAGACTTCGCCCGCTCGCAATCGCAATCGGCCGAAGACTCCGATTTGGCCAAGGCCGAGCCGCGTTTCAACTTTGACAATAAGAGCTGGGTGTTGCCGTCCAGTGAGTCCGAGTACCAGGAAGGCATCAATTCCCTGAGCCGTTATCAGGCGCGCCTGTCCGATCCGTCGCAAAAAAATGCGCTGTTCTATGCCCGCGCCGACAACCTGAACAACTGGCTGGGCGATGTCGGCACCCGTCTGGGGTCGCTGTCGCAACGGCTGTCGGCCAGTGTTGGCCGGGTCAAGCTCAACACCGCGCTGAAAACTGAAGTCGTCGCTCCAGGCCAGGTGCCGCAGGTAGACGAAGAGATCGTCGAAACCCCGTGGATGCAGATCGACAACGTGTTCTACGAAGCCCGCGGTCAGGCTTGGGCCTTGTCCCACCTGCTGCGGGCCATCGAAGTCGACTTCGCCGACGTGCTGGCCAAGAAGAACGCCACGGTCAGCGTGCGCCAGATCATTCGTGAGCTGGAAGCCTCGCAAGAACCGGTCTGGAGCCCGATGATCCTTAACGGCAGTGGCTTCGGCGTGCTGGCCAACCACTCGCTGGTCATGGCCAATTACATCTCTCGCGCCAACGCCGCAGTGATCGATTTGCGTCAATTGCTCAATCAGGGCTGAGTCATGGTTGATAGCTCCGTCGATAACATGCGGGAGGCCGCCCATCGTGCGGCCTCGGATGCCGAACAGATCGCCTGGGTTGACGAGCAGGACAACCTGCTCGGCGCCCTGGTCCGCTCCGACCTGCGCGAACGCGGGCTGATCGGGCGTGGCACCTACATCATGCTGTTCAATTCTGCCGGTGAACTCTGCGTGCATCGACGCACGCTGAGCAAAGCCATTTATCCAGGTTTCTGGGACGTGGCGGCGGGGGGCATGGTGCTCGCGACCGAAACCTACGCCGAATCGGCCGCCCGCGAGCTGGAAGAAGAGCTGGGCGTGAGCGGCGTGGAACTGACTGCCCATGATCACTTTTACTTCGAAGACACTGGCAATCGGCTCTGGTGTTCGGCGTTTTCGGCGGTGTGGGACGGTCCGTTGAGCCTGCAACCCGAAGAAGTTCTTGAAGCGCGTTTTATTCCCGTCGATCAGGTCCTGCTGGAAATCCAGCAAAAGCCTTATTGCCCGGACTCTCTGGCCGCGTTGAAGCGCTATCTCCGGGCCCGTGGGTCGGACGTCGCATCAGAGGTATAAATTGGCGCCGATTGGCTCTTAGCAAGTCGGCTTTTTGCCGTTACACTGCGCGACCTTGTAGGGGCTGACGAGTGCAACGAGGCTGCGATCTTTTGACTTTGCCATTGAATCAAGATCAAAAGATCGCAGCCTCGTTGCACTCGTCAGCTCCTACACGCATACGCAGTGTTGTACCGTTTCAGTAGCGCTGCCCCTGCCTGAGTGGGGCTTCGCGGTCGATGGCACTAGCCCAAGTTGCCGCGACCAGTCTTTGTCCTCCCAAGAGGATTGCCGGTGGCCAAAAAAGCCGCATCCTTCGCCGCCCTTGGTGGCCTGGTATTTTCCACCGACGCAGGTCGTCATTGCCCGGATTGCAGTAAACCGGTGGATGCCTGCATCTGCAAACAGACCGTTATCCCGGCCGGCGACGGCATCGCTCGCGTGCGTCGCGAAAGCAAGGGGCGTGGCGGCAAGACGGTGACCACCATCACCGGCGTGCCGTTGCCCGAAGACGCGCTCAAGGACCTGGCCACCACGTTGAAGAAACGTTGTGGGACCGGTGGGGCGCTGAAAGACGGAATCATTGAAATCCAGGGCGATCATGTCGAGCTACTCTTGGCCGAGCTGATCAAACACGGTTTCAAAGCGAAGAAGTCCGGCGGCTAGCAGCCTCTGTGAAAACCACCCTCGGCTTGATCCAGACCCGATTCAACTCTGGTCTGGCGTCGTCTACATGGTTTTCACAGAGCCTGTTCTGACCGGTTTCTAAACTCACTGCGGTCAGCGAGGTCTATCCCTCGTTGACGAACCGTCATTTTCATTCTTTAGACTGCGCCGGCCTGAACCCAGGCGACGCTCTATGACTTCTTTATAGGGGACTTCAATGTCCGTACGACGCACACGCAAAGACGATGGCAGCCAATGGACAGTTGCGGACAGCCGCAGTGTTTACGGGATTCGCCATTGGGGGGCCGGGTATTTCGCGATCAATGACGCCGGTCGCGTCGAAGTTCGTCCGAACGGTCCGACCAGTTCGCCTATCGACCTGTTCGAGCAAGTTGACCAGCTGCGCAAAAGCGGCCTGTCCTTGCCACTGCTGGTGCGTTTCCCTGACATTCTGCAAGACCGCGTGCGTCAGCTGACCGGCGCCTTCGACGCCAACATCGAGCGTCTGGAATACCAGAGCAAGTACACCGCGCTGTACCCGATCAAGGTGAACCAGCAGGAAGCGGTGATCGAGAACATCATTGCGACCCAAGACGTGTCCATCGGCCTGGAAGCCGGCTCCAAGCCTGAGCTGCTGGCCGTGCTGGCCCTGGCGCCGAAGGGCGGCACCATTGTCTGCAACGGTTACAAGGACCGCGAGTTCATTCGTCTGGCGCTGATGGGCCAGAAGCTTGGCCACAACGTGTTCATCGTGATCGAGAAAGAATCCGAAGTCGCGCTGGTCATCGAGGAAGCCGCCTCGCTCAAGGTCAAGCCTCAGGTTGGCCTGCGCGTGCGTCTGTCGTCCCTGGCGTCGAGCAAGTGGGCCGACACCGGTGGCGAGAAATCCAAGTTCGGTCTGTCGGCTGCGCAACTGCTGTCGGTGGTCGAGCGTTTCCGCGCGGCTGGCCTGGATCAGGGCATTCGCCTGCTGCACTTCCACATGGGCTCGCAGATCGCCAACCTGGCGGACTACCAACACGGCTTCAAGGAAGCGATTCGCTACTACGGCGAACTGCGCAACCTCGGCCTGCCGGTTGACCACATCGACGTCGGCGGCGGTTTGGGCGTGGACTACGACGGTACGCACTCGCGCAACGCCAGTTCGATCAACTACGACATGGACGATTACGCCGGTGTCGTGGTCGGGATGCTCAAGGAGTTCTGCGATGCGCAGAGCCTGCCGCACCCGAACATCTTCTCCGAAAGCGGCCGCTCGCTGACCGCTCACCACGCCATGCTGGTGGTACAGGTGACCGACGTCGAGAAACACAACGACGACGTGCCGCAGATCGACAATAAACAAGAACTGCCGGAAACCGTGCAATGGCTGGTTGACCTGCTGGGTCCGACCGACATCGAAATGGTCACCGAGACCTACTGGCGCGCCACTCACTACATGAGCGACGTGGCGACCCAATACGCCGATGGCAAGCTGACCCTGGCTGAAAAAGCCCTGGCCGAGCAATGCTACTTTGCCGTGTGCCGTCGCCTGCATAACTCGTTAAAGGCTCGTCAGCGTTCCCACCGTCAGGTGCTCGACGAACTCAACGACAAGCTGGCCGACAAGTACATCTGCAACTTCTCGGTTTTCCAGAGCCTGCCGGACACCTGGGCCATCGGTCAGGTGCTGCCGATCCTGCCGCTGCACCGTCTCGACGAAGAGCCGCTGCGCCGTGCCGTGCTGCAAGATTTGACCTGCGACTCCGACGGCAAGATCAAGCAGTACGTCGACGAGCAGAGCATCGAAACCAGCCTGCCGGTTCACGGTTTGAACGAAGGCGAAGACTACTTGCTGGGTATCTTCCTGGTCGGCGCCTACCAGGAAATCCTCGGCGACATGCACAACCTGTTCGGTGACACCGATTCGGTGAACATCTATCAGAACGCCGACGGCAGCGTGTACCACGCGGGTATCGAAACCCACGACACCATCGAAGACATGCTGCGTTACGTGCATTTGTCGCCGGAAGAGTTGATGACCCACTACCGCGACAAATGCGCCAGTGCGCGCATCACCGCCGCCGAGCGCACCCAGTTCCTCGATGCTCTTCGTCTGGGCCTGACCCGTTCGTCTTACCTGTCTTCTTGAGGTAAGGCACCGCTCTCATCAGGTTGTCTGAAAATGTACCGCTCATTGCGGAAATTTCAGATGACTTGGTGGGACTCCTCCCTGATTTCACGCGATATGACTCACATTCTTGGCCATCCAAGCGATGTGGTCTTCTTTTCGCGTAGGTCATTTCCTAAGTTGTACTTCGGCACTCTACTCGGCCAACTCTCTCGGAGAGAATCGCCTGCCGCCCCTCCTGTAGAGAATCGCCGATGTTCGATCCAGTCAACGAGCCGTCATTTCGTCTGGATGTAGAGGGTCTGCCCGACCCCTTTGAGGTCTTGGCGTTTACCGGTCGAGAAGCCATCAGCGAGCCTTTTGTGTTCGACGTGGATCTGCTCATCGATGACCTGACACTCGACCTTGCAAGCCTGCTGTACCGTCCGGCCTTTCTGCACGTCGGGCCTGCGGGAAACGGCTTCCACGGACAATTGCATGAACTCGTCCAGCATGACCATGCCCCGGTTGTCAGACTTTGCCGCATACGTCTGAGGCCGAAGCTGGCTTGTCTTTCCCTGCGTTTCAGTCAGCGAATCTTCAGCGCGCGCTCGGTACCGCAAATTCTTGATCAGGTGCTCAAGGAACACGGCATTGTCGGCAAGGATCGGCGTTTCGAGCTGAGTGGCGATTACCCGTCCCGTGATTTCTGTACGCAGTATCGGGAATCGGATCTGCAATTTCTCCAGCGCTTGTGTGCCCAGGAACAGCTTCACTACCACTTCGAACACCGTGCGAACGCGAGCTGCGTGGTTTTCGGTGATGGTCCGGGGTATTTTCGCCTCGGTGAAAATGCCCGCTTCCAGGTCGAGAACGAGCAACCGGCAGTGCGCCAGTTCGAGCTTCAGGGCGGGCGACGAGCTCCGCAAAATGCCGAAGGTCGTACGGACCTGACGTCGCTGCGCAGCGGTCAGCTGATGCCGCTGTCCGGCCATCCGATCGCCGACTGGAATCATCTCTGGCTGCTGACCCATGTCGAGCATCAGGGGAGCCAGGACCCCATGGCCCCTTACAGCAACCAGATCCGCGCGGTTCACTGGAAGGTGCCTTTTGTATCGCCTCACTCTGCAGCGAAACCAACGATGCACAGCCTGCAACGGGCTTGGGTAGTCGACATCGATGAATCGCCGCCCGATGCCTCCAGACCGGTTGCCGTGCAATTTGACTGGCTCTATCAGGGCGAGGGTGCGGCGCCCAGTCATTGTTGGCTGCCGTTGGCCGCTGAACTGGGGGGCGCGGCCCTCACGCCGTTGAGTGAGGGGGCTGAGGTCGTGGTGAGCTTTATCGAGGGTGATCCGGATAAGCCGTTGATCACCGGGTTTATTCACCTGCCAACGCCTGTTGAAGAGGCTAAAACACCCGTCTCGACCGATGATTGCCCGTCCATTGAAGGCGTGACGGGATGGCTGCAATCGGGCGAGCCCTTGATGTTGCTGTGCCTGCTGCCCGGTGGCGGCAGTTTCAGCCATTGCACGCAAACCCTTTGCACCTGCCGGGCGGCGATGCGGTTTGGCCGGAGCGGTGCGGCATGATCGCCGCGACCCCGCAATGGCTATTGCTGGATGTACCGGGTGCGCCACAGGCCCGGGCGACACTGCAACAGAAGTTTGCGCATGCCCGGTGGTTCTGGTTGTTCGAAGGCACTGAGTGGCATGCATTGCGTGAAGTCGGACCGGCCCTGATCGACCTTCGGACATGCCCTGCGCTGGCCGGGTTGTGCCAAAGCGAAGCGTTACTCTGGCGAGGCTTGCTGGTCGCCAGTGAGACGTCGTCGTCGCAGTTGCTGGCGCATTTGCGCCGGATGCTCACGGTCACTTTCGACCCACCTCACCGGGCCTTGTTGAGTTACTACAACCCACACACCGCCAGTTACTTTTTTGATGCCTGCGATGCTCTGGAGTTGAGCCGCTGGCTGGGTCCGATCAGCCAGTTGCGCTGGTTCGGCGGGACATGGGCCGACCGCGCAGTCGGCAGTCAGGGCTGGCAGCAGTTGGTCAATCCTGGGCTTGTCGTCAGCCCTTTGGCGGTTGAAGAAAACCTCAGCCCTCGACATCGGGAAAAACTGCAAACCTGCGTGCTGGAACAGCACACTTGGCACTGGAGCAAATCTACCGGGACCGAATACCACACGCTGTGGTCCCACGTGCAGGAAGGACTGGCGCTGGGTTTCAGCGAACGTCGGGTGCTCGATGGCTGGTTATGGCTACGCTTGCAGTACCCCGGCGCGTTCCCTGCGCTACCGTTGCCGGGCTTCACCCAGCAGGAGCGTCTCGATAACCTGCGCAATCTGTGGCAGAACGATCAGCCCTGAACACGAGGTTCGACATTGATGGCGAGCACACTCCGGCGGCTGTTCGGCTTGGCAATCGGCGGCGT
This sequence comes from Pseudomonas sp. MDT1-17, assembly GCF_054898105.1. Taxonomy (NCBI): domain Bacteria; kingdom Pseudomonadati; phylum Pseudomonadota; class Gammaproteobacteria; order Pseudomonadales; family Pseudomonadaceae; genus Pseudomonas; species Pseudomonas sp. MDT1-17. The sequence goes on from NZ_JBUBVM010000001.1 coordinate 1,052,968, forward strand.
TTTACTTGCCGCGATGACGGCATGTTCGCCACTGAAGTTGCTCAATGTGCTGACCCCCAGCGGAACCTTCGACAAGACCGAGGGCATTGCCTATGGCAGTGATCCGCGGCAAAAACTCGATGTGTATGTGCCGCGCCATCCCATGGAAAACACCCCGGTGGTGGTGTTTTTCTACGGTGGCAGCTGGAACAGCGGTTCGCGCAGCGATTACGGGTTTGTCGGCGAGGCGCTGGCGTCTCGGGGGATAGTCGCGGTGCTGGCGGACTATCGGTTGTATCCGCAGGTGCGTTATCCGCTGTTCCTTGAAGATGGCGCCCGGGCTGTGGCCTGGACCCATGAACACATTCGGCAGTATCGCGGGAATCCGCAGCGGTTGTACCTGATGGGCCATAGTTCCGGGGCCTACAACGTCGCGATGCTGGCACTGGACCCCGGGTTACTGGGGGCGGTGGGCCTGTCGCCACACAACCTCAGCGGCTGGATCGGCCTGGCCGGGCCTTATGATTTTCTGCCCATTAAAAATCCGGAGGTGCGTCCGGTGTTTTTCTGGCCGGACTCACCGCTGCAGTCGCAGCCGATCAATCACGTCAGTCGCGGCGCGCCGCCGGCCTTGTTGATCGCCGCGAGCGACGATGAGCTGGTCAACCCGGCCCGCAACACTGGTGGTCTGGCTCTTAAACTGCGCGAGGCGGGCGTGCCGGTGCAGGATCTGTATTTCTCGCGCACCAGCCACGCCACGCTGGTGGCGACGCTGTCCCGGCCCATGCGCGGTTTGGCTCCGGTGCTGGATGAGGTCACGGCCTTCATCAACGCCACGCCGACTCAGTGAGCTTTGCCTGCGAACCAGCCGTCGCTCTTGTGCAGATGCCAGGCAAAAGCGCCGAGGGTCAGGCTGCGCAGCAACATGAACAACAGAAACGTTATCCACAGTCCATGGTTGCCAAAACCTTTCAACGCCCAGGCAAACGGCAGTAACAGAATCACTGTCAGCAGCATGCCGTTGCGCATTTCCCGGGCACGGGTGGCGCCGATAAACAGCCCGTCGAGCAGGTAGCTCCCGACCGCGATCAGTGGCAACGCGGCGAGGTAGGGCAGGTAGATAAACGCTGTGTCGCGCACGCTCTGAATGTCGGTCTGCATTTCGATAAACAGATGCCCGGCGAACAGGAACAGCACGGCAAACCCCAGGCTCGCCAGTAACGACCAACCGCAGGCCACCACCAATGAGCGGCGCAAGGCCTCTTGATTGCGAGCACCGATGGCATGCCCGCAAAGGGCTTCCACGGCGTGGGCCAAACCGTCCAGCGCGTGTGCGGTCAGCAGCAAGCCATTGAGCAGCAAAGCGTTGGCAGCGACGGTGGCATCGCCCAGCCGCGCGCCTTGCACCGTGATCAGGAAAAACACCGATTGCAGCGCCAGGCTACGGATGAAAATGTCGCGGTTGACCGCCAATAGCGGCCGCCAGCTCTGCCACATCGCCAGCGCGGCCCAGGCAATGTGACCGGGATAGGCGCGCAGGGCGTTGCGGGTCATCAGAAGGCCGATCAGCGCGCCGGTCCATTCGGCAATCACCGACGCTCGGGCCGCACCGACTACGCCCCAATCCAGCCCGAGGACGAACCACAGGTTCAGCGCGATATTCACCAGGTTGGTGCTGAGCAGAATGGCCAGCGGTGCCCGGGCGTTCTGAGTGCCGAGGAACCAGCCGACCAGCGCATAACTGGCCAGCGCTGCCGGCAGACCAAACAGGCGTGTGCGGAAAAACTCGCGGGTCAGCTGATCCAGCTCCGCCGATGGCTGCATGAAGTGCAGCGCGACGCCGCTCAACGGGACACCCAGTGCGCCCAGGACAATGGCCAGGCCCATGGCCAACAACAGACCCTGCAGCAAAATCTGCCGCAACGCCGCGCCGTCCCCACGCCCGGCGGCCTGTGCGGCGAACCCGGTGGAGCCCATGCGCAGAAAACCCATGGCCCAGGCGAGAAAGGTATACAGGCTGGCCCCGACCGCGACGGCGCCCAACTGATGAGCGTGGGGCAAGTGGCCGATGACGGTACTGTCGACCAGCGCCACCAGCGGCACGGAAATGTTCGAGAGAATCATGGGGGCAGCGAGCGCCCAGACTCGACGATGGGTTGGGCGGTCGCGCCAGTCGGCGATCAGGCTGGACATGCAGGCTCCTTCGGGGAGCGGGCATTGTAGCGACACATTAGGAAAGGCCGCGATCCAATGTGGGAGCAAGCTCGCTCCCACAGGGGATTGGTGGTGTTAGTGAATAATCCAGCTCAACAACCAAAGCCCCAGCAGCAACCAGATAATCCCCATGATGATCGACGCATTCATGAACGCCCGAATCGCCGACCACAACAGCATCAACCCAAGAATCAACGCAATGATGCTGATAATCGACGCGTCCATACCCAGCGCACGGGACAGCCCTTCGACAAAGTTGCTGCCGGCATGGCTCAACAGATTGAACAAGCCACTGAGGCCGTCAACGATGAAACGGATAACCGAACCGAGTGCCTGGCCGAGCCATTCGAAAAAACTTTCTACCTGCATGTCGTGAGCGTCCTTGATGAAAGTGGGGGCATGGTTGCCGGACTTGAGCCTTGGGCTATCGATCATGCTGCCGAGTTCCCTGTAGGAGCTGCCGAAGGCTGCGATCTTTTTGAGTATGGCGCAAAGTCTTGAGCACGATGCTGCCCCTTGCCTTCCCCCGTCATCCCCCCGAAGCTATACGCCTTCAGGAGAGCCCGATGAACCTTGTTGAACTGACCGAACGCCTGCACGCCATCCGTGACCGCAATGACTGGCGGCAATTTCACAGCCCGAAAAACCTGGCCATGGCCGCGAGCGTGGAAATGTCCGAGCTGGTGGAGATTTTCCAGTGGCTGAACGAAGACCAGTCGCGCCAGTTGCCGGCGGACAAACTGGCCCATGCCGGGCAGGAAGTCGGCGACATTGTGCTCTATCTACTGCTGCTGTGCAGCGAGTTGGGGTTGGACATGAATGAAGTGGTGCGCAGCAAACTCGCGGACAGCGAACGGAGGTTCAGCTGATGAGCGACCGTCATTTCGATCAGCTGGCGACCCGCTTCGCCGAAAAAATCTATGGCGGTGCCAAAGGTGCGATCCGTCTGGCGGTGCTTCAGGCCGACCTGGCCGAAACCTTGCCGGACCGGCCGCTGCGAGTCCTGGACATCGGCGCCGGCCTGGGCCAAATGTCGTTGTGGCTGGCCCAGCGCGGTCACGAGGTCACGCTGGCCGAACCCGCCGAACCGATGCTCGATGGCGCCCGCCAGCGCTTTGCCGATGCCGGGCAAACAGCGACGTTCATTCAGGCACCGTGGCAGGAGCTGCTCGGCCAACTCACCGAACCCTATGACCTGGTGCTGTGCCACGCCGTGCTGGAATGGTTGGCCGAGCCGCACGCGATCCTGCCGGTACTGCATCAATTGACCAAGCCAAATGGCTGGTTGTCCCTGGCCTTCTACAACCGCGATGCGTTGATTTACCGCAATTTGCTCAAGGGCCACTTCCGCAAGATGCGCAAGAACGACATGGCCGGCGAAAAGCAAAGCCTGACGCCGCAGCAGCCCCTTGATCCACGCGAATTGGCGGCGCAACTTGAAGGCCTGTGGCAGGTCGAAACCCAGAGCGGGGTACGGGTTTTTCACGACTACATGCCAGTGGAATTCCAGGCCCGCGCCGAACTGGTGGATTTGCTTGAAATGGAGCTGGCCCACCGTCGTCACCCAAGCTTTGCCGGGCTTGGGCGCTACTTGCACTGGATCTGTCGGCCGGTCTGATCGGAGAGCGAAATGAACAGTCGTTCGGGGTTATTGGTGATCTGTCTCGGGTTGGCGGCCTGTCAGGGCAGCAATCCTTATGTGGCGTCATCCAACCCCTTGCCACCCGCGCCGCCTCAGGCGGCCAACACTTTTGACCGCAGCGCCTACCCGGCACCGCCGCGTGACTACGGACGTTACCGCAGCTGGGCCTGGCTCAACGGGCGCCTGCCGCCGGGCACCGCCTGGGCGGATTCGGCGCAGGTCGCCGAGGCCGTCAGCAATGCCCTCGATCAACGTGGCTTGCGCCCTCTGCACGACAATCGTCCGGCGGATCTGTTTGTCAGCGCCGAGCTGCACCTGGAAACGCGCCTGCGTCAGGTTAGGGACGACTATGGTTATTACGGCGGCGGATATGGCGGTTACAACCGCTACGGCAGCGGTTATGGCATGTACAACACCGTGCCGATCGTGCGGACTTATCAGGAACAGGTCGTGGTGGTACGAGTTGATTTGTTTGATGCCGGCACCGGTCAACCGGTGTGGAGTGCCAGCGCCGAAACCAGTAACCGAGGTAGCCAGAGCGAGCGTGCCGATGCGATACGGGAGGCTGTAGAAAAGGCGATGTCGGCGTATCCTCCTAGTTAGCTTCTGTCGTTAAGAAGCTTTGCGCAGGTTCATGTCTTCTACGGAGAAATATCATGTTCCGCCGTCTCGCTTTACTGGCTGTGGCCGTGCTGCTCAGTGCCTGCGCCAACCAGGTCAATCATGACTTCGATGCCAGCCGCGACTTCGCCGCCTATCGCAGCTGGAGCTGGAAAGAGCCCGCCCTGCAATATCGCCCCGATGACCCACGGATCAAGAGCGACCTGACTGAGCAACGCATCCGCCAAGCGGTTGCCGATCAGCTGGATCAGCGCGGCCTGCGTCCCGCTACCGCCGGCAGCAAGGGTAATTTAAACGTTCAGACCTACATGATCGTCGAAGAACGCCAGCAACAGGTGACCACTAACTACGGCGGCGGTTGGGGTAATCCGTGGAATGGCTACTGGGGTGGGCCGATGTACAACGAAACCCGCAATGTCAGCTACAAGGTGGCGACCATCCAGATCGATTTGCTTGATGCCAAGGACGGAAAACTGGTGTGGCGCGGCAGTGACGAGCAGATACTCAGCCGTACGCCGAATCCGTCGGATCGCAGCACTGCGATACGTGAGACGGTTGGGCGAATCCTCGCCAACTACCCACCCAAATAAACAGCTGGACGATCTTTTGCTTGGGATCTGCGAGCAGCCCGGGAAAGCGCCAACTACACTGCTGTTCACCCAAGGAGGTAGCCCTCAGCTGTGCACCGGCAAAGGAGTGCGCGATGTCTCCCCGTTTGCAGTTTCGCAGCCCGTCCCGGCAACGGGGGGCGATCGGTTTGATGGCGGCGCTGACATTGGGCATGGCCCTTATGTTCTTGCTGATCGTGGTCGACAGCGGTCGTTTGTACCTGGAAAAACGCAACCTGCAGCGCGTTGCGGACATGGCCGCCCTTGAGGCGTCCACCCGAGGGGGTGATTGCGCCGCGGGCAACACCGCCACCGTCTACGCCACCGCCAGCGCAAACCGTAATGGCTTCACCCTTCCTGACCCCAATCGCAATCTGCTGGTCGCTTGCGGCGCCTTGACCCTGGATGCCAATAACCTTCGGGTATTTGGCGCCGACCCAAGCAAGAGCGAAGCCATTCGGGTGATCGCCAGCCGTCCGGTCCAGCAGAGTTTCGCCGGCGGTGTCGGCGCCCTGTTCGGTGGCGCCCCACGTGGAGCGACTATTAACCTGACGGCCACCGCTGTGGCCGCATTACCGCCACCCCTGGCTTCGCTGACCATCCGCAGTACGGCGCTGAGCGTCGATACCAGCAAGTCCGCCACGCTCAACGCGCTGTTCGGTGGTTTGCTGGGCGGCAATGTCAACATCACTGTGGCGGGCTGGAGCGGGTTGCTGAACACCAACATCAGCCTGCTGGGTTACCTCGACCGACTGAAGATCGACCTTAACCTCAGCACCGCCGGGTATGACCAGGTGCTGGGCACTACCGTTGCCGTCAGCCAACTGATCCAGACTGTCGTCAATGTGCTGGACCCTGGCGGCACGCTCGGCGCGTCGGCGACGATTGGGAGTTTACAGGCGCTCAAGGTCGCGGCCGGCACGACGACGGTGGTACTCGGTAACCTGCTGCACGTCGAGACTGGCAGCAACATTTCGGCGCTGGCGACCCATCTGAAGGTGTTCGACCTGATCGAAGCGGTCGTGCAACTGGCCAACAAGAAAAACGGCCTGGTGGCGACGTTGCCGATCAATCTGGCGGGCCTGACGCAAATCACCGCCCGGGTGCAGGTGCTGGAGCCTGCGCAGCTGTCAGCCATTGGCAATCCGAAAAACGCCGCGCTGGCTCCATTGGGGCCCAACCGCATCTATGTGCGAACTGCCCAGATCAGGACATTGCTGTCGATCGACTTGCCGGTGCTCGATTCCATCGTGGCGCTGTTCAATGCGGCGGCTGATCTGGCAGGCCCGCTGACCAACACACTCAACGCCTTGCTCAATCTCAACCTGGTGGGAGTGCTCGATTCACTGACCTGTGCCTTGCTCGTGCCCTGTCAGACTCCCGACATCATCGTGCTGCCGCCACCGATACGTATCGACGTGGCGCTGGACGTTGCCAGCGCCAACAGCTATGTCACTGCCTACAGTTGCGTCAGTACCACCAACAAAACCCTGACCACCAACACCAGCACTTCGCTGGTAAATCTGAAGATCGGCAAGATCGATCCAGCCACCGCTTTCGGCAGCAACGCCACGCCACCGGCGGTAGTGGTGCAGCCGTTGAAGGTGATCGATATCGGGGTGAAAACCTGTCTGAGGATTCTGTTCCTGCCCATTTCCTGCGACCAACGGATTCCGGGCGTCGGTGGCGGCATCAGTATCATGGCCGACACGACCGTGGCGCAGAACGCCAACATGCCCCACGTCTATTCTGCACCGCCGGCCACCAGCCTGCCGGAGATCAACCAGCCACCGTTCTACTATTCCTATTCCACCAGCAATATCGTCAGCAGCCTTACCGACACGCTGACCAATATAAAGGTCGACATGTACGGCCCGACGGGCAGTCTGGTCGGGGGGCTGGGGGTGATCCTCAGCAGCGTCACAACATTGCTGGTCAACGCGATCAACAGCGTGCTCAGCCCGTTACTCGACGCCTTGATCAACACGCTTCTGCTCAGTCTGGGAATCGATCTGAACAAGGTCGATGTCGGCGCCAACCTCAGCTGTCACTCGGGACGGGCGACGCTGGTGATCTGAGCATCGGGGACAATCGGCAACTCAATACAAAACCGTGCGCCCTCGACCGAGTTTCTGACGCTCAGTTTTCCGCCCATGTTCTCGACGATACCGTAACTCACCGACAACCCGAGCCCAGTGCCGACACCCACGGGTTTGGTGGTGAAGAACGGTTCGAAAATCCGCTCCAGCAACCGCGGATCGATACCACCGCCGTTGTCCTCGACCCACAGCCGCACCGACTGTGCATCTCGTTCGACGTACACCGAGATCCACGGTTTGAACTCGCGGTCGGCCTCGCGTTTACCGAGCAACGCATCCCGCGCGTTGACCATCAGATTGATCAACACCTGTTCGAGTTGATCGACATAACCGCGCACCTGCACGTCGAATCTGGTGTCGCTGACCCGCAGATCGACCCCTTTGCCGCGCATCCCTTCGGCCAGCAGCGACAGCGTGCCTTCGATGGCTTGCGCCGGATTAAACGGATGCTGCTCGATCTCCGAGCGGCGGCCAAACACCCGCATGTGATCCACCACTCGGGCGGCGCGCTGCACCTGGGCATCGATGCGGTTGAGCTTGTCGGTCAGGTAATCGATTTGTGCATCGCCGTTGTTCAGGCGCTTGAGCACATTGACGATGGCCATGCGCATCACGTTCAGCGGCTGGTTGATTTCATGGGCCAGCCCCGTGGCCATTTCGCCAAGGGTGGCCATTTTGGCGCTCTGGGTGAGCTGCTGCTGGGAGCGGCGCACCTCGGTGTTGTCGCGGCCCACGGCCTGAATTTCCAGCAAGCGGCCGTCCTCATCAAACACCCCGCGATCCGACCAGACCCACCAGGCATGTTCCCGTCCCGGCAGTTGCAGGTTGATTTCCGCGGTGCTGACTGGGAACTCCGGGCTCAGTTGGCCAAGCCGCTGGAGAAACGTTTCGCGCTGTTCCTGCGACATCCAGGTGCCCAGATTCACCCCTGGCAATTGCTCGGGCTGGCACTCCAGATACGTCGCCAGCGGACGGTTACCGAAGGTCAGGGTCAGGTCAGGGCGGTAGCGGCAGATCATCGCCGGCGAGTCTTCCACCAGGATCCGGTAACGTTCTTCACTCTGTTTCACCTGCTCGGCGGCCAGGGTCGCTTCGGTGACGTCGAGCCACAGGCCGACGGATTCCACTGGCAGGCCAAGGTCATCGCGCAGCAATTTGGCTTCATCGAGCATCCAGTGGTAATCGCCGCGACTGTCGCGCAACCGGTAGCGGGTGCGTACCGAACCTTCTCGCAACAGGCGTCGGGTGCGCTCGAAATACTGATCGCGGTCTTCGGGATGAACCCTTTCAACCAACGTCCCCGCCACGCAATCAGCCAGTGTCCAGCCGAGTAGCGGCAGCAGGCTGTCACTGAAAAACGTCGGTTGCAGCGCACCTTCGACATAGCGCTGCACATAGATCACCGCCGGTGAACTGGCGATCAGATTGTCGAGTCGGGCATGGGCCGCCGCGGCGTTTTGCTCCTGGTTTTTGATGTCGCTGATGTCGAGCATGAAGCCCACCAGTCGCCGGTTTTTGCCGACGCCCAGGGCCTGTCCCTGCAGGCGATACCAGTTCGGGGTTTGTGCCAGGCGCACGCACAGCAGCAGTGGAATGCCGTCGTCTTGCAAGGCTTGAAGACAACTGCTCAGCTCTTCTCGGTCGGCGGGGTGCACCCGATCAAGCCATTCGTGCAGCGGCATTCGAGCGATCGCAAGGTTCAGGTTACTGGCCAACGACGGCGCCAATTGCACCTCGCGACTGTCGCTGAACACCTCCCACCATCCGGTGCCGAGCAAGGCTTGCAGCGACTCCAGCCGTTCCAGTTGCAGATGGTGCCGGTGCTCGCGCAAGCGCTCAAGCAACGCGCCTGCCAGCGCGGCGGTGAGCTGCAACCAGTCGCGATCATTCATGTCGGGTGCATGTTGCTGCACCGGATAAAAGCCACACAGCAACCAGGCAGCCACACCCTGAGCATCGTGATAGGGCACCGCGAACCCTTCGACATTGCCGAAGGTGCCTTGCAAGCGGGGATGTTCAGCGGGCGTCAGGCGTTGCGGCGCAGAACCGTTCAGGCCGTCGAGCCCGGTGCCCAGGCGCTGAGCGTTTTGCCACAGGTCGGGCGCATCGCAGGCCGCGTAATGCTGGTGTATCTGCCAGCCTTCTTCCTGTTCATCGAGCAACGCTACCGCAATGCATGGCATGTGGAAACGCTGGGCCAGGCCTTGCAGTTGTTCCACCAACACCTCGGGCAGGCGCGTCAGGTTGCACCGGCGCAACTGTTCGCCGATCTGCGCTGCGAGTAATTGGCATTGCTCACGGCTGCGTGATTGTCGGCGTTCGAGCAGCAAGTCACCGATGTCCAGTAACTGCAACAGCCATGCATCGGCTAACGGCTGGACCCAGCCGCGCAAGTGCAGGGGTTGTCCGCTGAGGCTGTAGAAATCCAGATCCAGCGTCTGTCCCGGCCAATCCGCAGGCGAGCCTTCAACGGCGAGGCCGCTGTGGGGCATGAGGAAATCGATTAGGTGCGGTGCTTGCGCAGCGGGCTTCTGCTGGGCCAGCACATGCCGCAGCGGGCCGGTCAGGTGAATCACTCGACCTTCGGCATCCAGATGCACCTGCAAGCCGACACCTTGCACGCTCAGGGTGTCTGGCGTGTCCAGTGGCTGAGGCGGATGGCGATTGAGCAGGCGCCCGAAGAGCTTGTCTGCGGAACTCAAAATTGCAGGCTCGCACTGGCGGTCAGGTTTGCCGGCAGATTGGGCACTTGGCCAATCCCCGGCACGTTCAGAAACGGGATGACCTGCTGCAGTTTGCTGGTGGGGTAGTTGATGCTGACCTTCAACACCCCGCCCACGTAGGTGGCGCTGGTGTCGGTGGCGACATTGAAATTCAGTGCGGCGGGAATCCAGGCCAGTTGCCGGCTCAATTCCGTGGTGGCGACGGTTTTTATCGCGGTGTCGTACCCGGGGGTGCTCGGATCCAGCGCCACGCTTCGGCGCACCGCTTCGGCGGTCGACTGGTTGAACGATTGCATCAGCAACAGCGGCAGACTGTACGTGACAATCCCATAAAACACGGCGAAAAAGACGAGGAACACCAAAGCGAATTCAATCGCTACAGCGCCCTTTTGCTTCCGGGGGCGGCCTATTTTCATGACTGCGTCTACCCTGACATTCACTAGGTGATATCAGCATAGAATCATTCAGCCAAAACGGACGTTTATTACCGAATGCAGAGTTTTGTCCTACTGATGTGGCTGACGCTATGCGCAGCACAGGATGCTCGAGAACGGCACATCGCCAATGGCCTGACCCTTGGCGCAGGCGTGTTGGCGCTGGCCTATCTGCTGTGGACGGGCACTACCTGGCTGGGAGCCGAGGCGGTGCAGGGCGGCTGGGCTTTTTTGCTGGCGTTGGCCTTTACCTTGCCCGGTTATGCGCTGAAACGCTTGGGCGCAGGTGATGTGAAATTGATGTCCGGCCTGGGGCTGGCGACGGATGGCATGCACCTGCTCGGCGTGTTCATCGGCGCCGGATTGGCCAGTGTGCTGTGGCTGCTGCTGGCGCCAAGAGTCTGGCTTCATATGGGACAAGGGCTTAGAAATCGTCTTCGCTATTTGGAGCCGGGAATGTCAAAGAAACAGCCCTTTGCGCCCTTCGTGCTGATAGGCCTGTTGCTCACACTCGCCTGGTTTTACTAGTCGCCCGTTCTATGTACAGAGTCGGAAAGTACGTCTACTTTCAAACCAGTAGTTGTACCGCCTATGGCTATCGGTACAGGAGTGGTCAGCAGGGAGTTGCACGTGAACAAGCCTACCTCGGCAATGAAAATCCTCGTGGTTGACGACCAGCGGCTGATCGTTGAGCCGCTTTGTGAATTTCTTGAGCGCAGTGGTTATCGCTGTGTGCCTTGCGAGTCCAGCCGGCAGGCGGTCGAGCGTTTCAGTGAGGACGAGGCGATCGGCCTGGTGCTCTGTGATTTGCACATGCCCGGCCTGGACGGGATTGAATTGATTCAGGCGTTGCAGCGGCTATCCGGCAAGCACCGCGCATTCGAGGCGATCATGCTCACCGGGCGCGCGGACAAACAGGATGTGATCAAGGCGTTGCGGGCCGGGTTTGCCGATTATTATCAGAAGCCAATTGATCTGCATGAGTTGCTCGACGGGATTGCGCGTCAGCAAGTGGCGTTGCAGGAGCGGCAGAAGAGTGTGCAGCTGGGGCATTTGAATCAGAAGCTGCAGTATCTTTCCGAGTCGATCGATGATCTGTATCAGGATCTGGATAAGGTTCGGCGTGGGCCGCGGTTGTCGGTTTCCCCTGATGACGATGTCAGTGCTGTGGATCGGGTTGAGATTCCGGCGATTTTCAGTCATCTGTCGCCAAGGCAGTTGGATGTGGCGCGGTTGGTGGGGAAGGGACAGACGAATTACCAGATTGCCTGTGAGTTGGGGATTACCGAGAACACGGTGAAGCTTTATGTGTCGCAGGTGTTGCGGTTGACGCATATGCATAATCGGACGCAGTTGGCGCTTGCTTTGACGCCCATTCAATCCGGGTTGCGGCAGCGGGTCACCGCTCACTGAAAATGTGGGCGACCTGTATTGGGTTGATTGAGTACATATCCGTTGCTGCGGTAACGGCCGCTTAGGGTTTCGCCCTTACGGCGAGGCACTTTTTTCAAACGCCAAAAAAGTACCCCAAAAGGCTCGCCCCGAGCGTCCGGCCCCTCGCCTAGGCTCGGTGTTCCTTCGCTCCGGCATTCATCTGGGGGCATCGCCTCCGGTCGGCTTCGCTTCGACCTCCTCTCGATGTGTTCGACTTCGTCGAACGGCGCTGCGCGCCTCCCCCCAGATGAACACCTCCACTCAGCCTCCCGAAGGGGCGGGTGGATCAAGATCAAAAGCTGCAGGCGAGCTAACGCTCGGCCTGTTGAGTGGTGAGAAGCGCAAGGCGTACCCGATTTATTGTGGGAGCGAGCTTGCTCGCGAAAGTGCAGTTCAGGCACAACAAATCCCGGATCAAGACTACCCCCCCGTCCCGCCGTCTACCTGCCCGCTCTCATATTGATCAAAGAACTCCGGGATCTCATGCTGATAGCTTTTCAACCAGCGCTGCATGCTCAGCTCGCGCTCGGTCGCGGTTGAGGTTTGCGGTTTCTGGGAAGTCGCCTTGTTACTGCGTTGCAGTTGCAGCCAGCCTTCGGTTTCCTGCTGTTGGGGCGAGGCGGGGCCGGGGTCGATGGCGTGGGTGGTGAGGGGCAGGGCCAGCAGGCCGAGGCAGTAGAGGGCGGTCGGTTTCATCAGGGCTTCTCCCTATTGAAGGGGCGATGTGGCGACGGCGGCGACCTGGTTCGTGGCCGTCGGGCCGGGCTTGCTTGGGGTCTTGAGTCTTTCTGCGCGGGCCTGGGCTTCGGTGACCTGGGCGGGGCTCAGGCCGAGGCGGCTGACCAGTTCGGCGGCGCGGCTCCAGTCGTCTTGGTAGATCAGCAGCGTCACCAGATTCAACGCCGCCAGCTGATCACTTTGCTTGAGCTCCATGGCGGTCAGAAATTCAAAGCGCGCATCCTCGATGCGCAATTGATTGAGGTACACCACGCCTAGGTCGTTGCGGATTTTCTCGTCAGTGGGCGCCAGCCGTGCGGCCCTTTGCAAGTGGGCTTGTGCCAGGCCGTTGTCGCCCCTGGCGGCGGCGAGTTGGCCCAGGCCGTGTTCGGCTTCGGCGGCCAGGCAACTGCCGAGCAAGCTGCGGTATAACGGTTCGGCTTCGCTGCGGCCCAGCAGTCGATACACCTTGGCCTTGCGCAGGCGCACATCCGCCAGGTTGTCGGGCAGGCTTTGCAGGTTGGCGAGGCTGGCGTGCAGTTTGCCGTCATTGGCCATGTCATCGGCGAGGTTCAGCGACAGTTGTTCCTCGGAGGTCAGCTTGGCGCAACTGGCGGTGTTGGTCAGGGCGCTCCAGGGTGTCGCACCGTTACTTGCGCAACCGCCTAATAACAACAGACTCAACCCGGCGATGATGGCTTTCATAACGTTCCCTCTAGGAAGCAAAGGCACGGGACAGGGCAGTGAAGCCCGGGCCGGCCAGTACGATCAATAACGCCGGGAAGAGAAACAGCATCATCACGACGGACATTTTGGCGGACATCTTGGAGATGTATTCCTGAAGACGCGTCAGGCGCCGGTCATCGAGCAGTTGCTTGAGGGCCTGCAGGGATTTCATCGCGCCGCCCCCCTGATGGATCAACTGCTGAAGGATCACGCAGGTGTCGGTGAACTCATCGACGGCCAGCAAGCGTGTGGCATTGTTCAGTTCTTCGCCCAGTTCCAGGCCGGAATCGACCCGGGCCAATACCAGACGCAACTCATGGGTCAGGGCCGGCAATAATTGTTTGCCTTCAATGCTCAACACTCTCAGCGACTGCTCCACCGCCATGCCTGATTTGAACAGGATGCGCAGCAGCGCAATGAAGGTGGAAATCTCGGTCGCCAACTGTTTTTGCCGGCGCTGGGCGGCTGCGGCCAAAAGGCGTTTGGGGAGCAGGTAGCCGATGCCGGTGGCAAAGGCGGGGACGAGCCATTGGTTTTCCACGTGCGGGAAAAATACCCCCTGGGCCATCAAGCTCAGGGCCAGTGCCAACACCGGGGCGCCCACCTGAAGGGCCGCGAACAGCGAACGTCGCCGGGCGCTGCGCCAGCCGAGGCGATTGAGCAGGGTCTGGGTTTCATTATCCAGACTGACCGAGCGTTGGCCGATCCGGCTGCTACCCAGCACCTGCAGCCAGTGACCCACACGGTCGTCATTCAGCCGTTTGCCGTCCAGCCGTTGGGCCACCTGACGAGCCCGTCGCTGCTGTTCCAGCAAACTGCCGAGCAGTAATAACGTAGCGCCCAGAAATAGCAGCGCGCTGATCAGCAGAGGCATTTTCATACGCTGCGCAACATGCGCCAGAGCGCCAGGCTGCCCACCACCTGCAGGCCGAACGCGGACGCGAGCATGATTTGCCCCGAATCGTCGTGCCACATGGCAAGCAAGTAGAGGGGGTTGGTCGCCAGGAAATAGCCGGTCAGGCCAATCGGCAAACAGCCCAGGACCCAGGCCGTCACACGGGTTTCACCAGTCATGGCCCTGAGTTGGCGCGCAGCCTGCTCGCGCTCGCGGATCATCTTGATCAGGTTCTCCAACAGCTCACTGGCATTGCCTCCATAGCGGTGATTGACCCGCAACCCGAGCGCGAACAGGCGCAGTTCATCTTTCTCATACAGTTCGGCGAGGTCCGAGGCGGCGTCCGGCAGGCTGACCCCCAGCTGCACGTTGCGCTGGACCCGGCCCATGGCATTTTTCAGCGGATCTTCGGCAGCATCGATGGCGCCCAGCACCGCATCGGCCAGGGTGCGCCCGGACTTCAGGCTACGCACGGTGTGATCGAGCATTTGTGGCAGTTGTTCGATCATGCGCTGCAGTCGGCGCTGATAACGCCAATTGACATACAAACGCAGAATCAGCGGCGGCAGCAGTAACAGAGCCAGTAAGCCGATCCAGCCACCGGTAGCAAATCCGAGCAAGATGCCAAAGGCCCAGAGCAGCAGCCATACCCCCAGACGCTCGGTGGGACGCCCCAGGCCGGCGCGCAAAAAGGCCCGTTCCACACCCGACCAGGACGATTTCGCCACCACCGGCTCCGGTTGCCCCTGAGTCAGGCGGCCCAGCACGCGTTCGGTGCCGGTCTGACGCATACCGTTGTAGAACAGACGGATCGACAGCCCGAGCAAGATCAGGCAAACGAGAATGAGCAGCAGCGGTTTGAGCATGCTGTGGCCTCAGTACGCAGAGGGAGAGAGCGCCGACTCACGGCGCAGTTTGTCGCCCGCGGGGTTGACCGCCTCACGCATAAAACCGAAACCGCTGCGCCGGTCGAGCCGGAACAAGGTATTGGTGACGTAGACGTCATCGCGGATGCCGACTACCTCCACCACCTCGCTGACGCAGCGGCGGCCGTCGGGCATGCGCGTCAGCTGGATGACTACATCCAGCGCGGCGCAGATCATTTGCCGCAGGGTGCGTTCGGCGATGGTGCGGCCCGTCAGGCCCACCAATGTCTCCAGGCGCAACAGCGCATCCTGGGCGTTGTTGGCGTGCACGGTACTCATGGAGCCGTCGTGGCCGGTGTTCATTGCGGTGAGTACGTCCAGCACTTCGACGCCACGAATCTCGCCGAGGATGATCCGGTCCGGACGCATCCGCAGGGCGTTGCGAATCAGGTCACTGGCCTTCACTTCGCCGTGACCTTCGGCATTTGGCGGCCGGGTTTCCAGGCGCACCACGTGAGGGTGGCCCAGTTGCAGCTCGGCGACATCTTCGATGGTGACGATTCGCTCGTGAGGGTTGATCAACTGGCTGAGAATGTTCAGCAGCGTGGTCTTGCCGGTGCCGGTGCCGCCGCTGATCAAAATGTTGCAGCGCTTGCCCACGGCCTCCTGAATGAAGTCGAAGATGGCCTGATCGATGGTTTGCATCGCCATCAGGTCAGAGCTTTTGAGCATGTCCTTGCGAAATTTACGTATCGACAGGCAAGGGCCGTCGAGGGCAATCGGTGGAATGATCGCGTTGACCCGGCTACCGTCGGGCAGTCGTGCGTCGACCATCGGCGACGACTCATCGAGCCGTCGTCCAAGGGGCGCGAGGATCCGTTGCATAACCCGTTCGACGTGATGCGCATCGATGAAACGCAGGTCGCTTTGATGCAGTACGCCGTCGCGTTCAATGAACACCCGGTGCGGGCCGTTGACCAGAATCTCCGTCACCGCCGGGTCCCGCAACAGCACTTCCAGGGGGCCGAAACCGGTGAGTTCGTCGACGATTTCTTCGGCCAGACGCTCCATTTCATAGCGGGAAATCGCCAGGTGCAGCCGGGCGATGTACTCGGCAGTCTTGTCGATGACGAACTGTGAGAGCACCTGCCGCGAACCCTCCAGCAGGTTTTTGCCGGACTCCTCGATGGCGTCGATGATGTAGCGGTGCAGCACCAGTTTCAGGCCTTCGTGGTCGGTGTTGCCGCTGGTTGTGCGGACAGGCGCGCCGAAGAGTTTTTCACCGCTCATTGCGCACCCCTCAAGCGGTTGAACCAGCCAGACTTGGGCTTGGCCAGGCCCTCGGAGCGCTTGGCCAACCGTTCGCCGAGGGCGCGCAGGCTTTGAGTCAGGCCTTCGCGGGGGGCCAGTTCAAACAGAGTCACACCTTGGTTCTTGGCGTTAAGCCGCACTTCCGGGCTGTAGACGAGGGTCGCGATGATCTCCATGCCGAAGCTTTTGCCCAGGGTCTCGGAGTCCGGTGAAACGTTGCGCAGGTAGCGGTCCACCAGCAGCTTGGCGTGATCGAGCTTCATGCCTTTTTCACGCCACAGGTTGAGTACCGCCAGGTTGCGGCGGCAGTCGAGAACGTTCTGATCGGTGTACCACAGCAACTTGTCGCAATGGCTGACGAAGGTGCGCAACGCTTCGCTGTCCGGCTGGCCGGTGAGGTTCACCACAATGTGCTGGAAGTGTTGGCGCAGGGCGCTGAGTAGCATGTACAACTCGGCGGCACTGGTGTGCTCCAGCGGTTCATCGTGATCGGCGTAGGCGAGGATCCGCAGGCCCGCGTCGCAACGGGTGAAGGCGCTGTCGATCAGCGTCGCATCGAGGCGCCGCAAATGCCTGAGCGCATCGCCGAAGTGAAACGAACTCTCCAGCCCGAGCAAGGCCAGGCTGTCGCCGTGTGGCAGGCCCAGGTCCAGCAACAATGTTTGCTGACCGCTCTTCTGCACCACTTGCGCCATGTGGGAGGCGAGCAGCGCGCCGTCGGCGTTGCTCTGCACACCGTAGAGCACGGTCAAGCCACCGAGTTGGGTGTTTGAGGCCACCGGCGGCAGCCGTTTGCTCAGCCGTCGCACCAACCCCGAAACTTCGCTGGAACGCGAACCATAGGCCACGAAATCCCGTGCACCGGCGCGCATGGCATTGAGCACGAGTTGGTTGTCCATACCATCGCCCAGCGCGACGATCGCCAGCATCGGTTTGGCTTCCAGGGCACCTTCGATCAGTGCGCTTTGGGCCACCACGTGTTCGCGGTCCAGGCCGACGAACACCAGGCTGGCGAAGGTCACGTCCACTAGCGCCAGCAATTCGTCAAGGCTCCCACCGCCGGCGCTGACCACTTGGCCCAACGGGGCGAGGGCGCCTTGCAGCCACTCAAGGTCGGTGCTGTTGCGCGTAATCGCGAGGAAGGTCTGGCTCAGGTTCTGGCTCATTGCGATAATCCGCTGCGTTTATCGAAGTTGCCGTTTTCGAGGAAGTACAGGCGATACCAGTTCGGGTCATAGTTGCGCAGCTTTTCACCCGGCAACGACGGCAGTTGTGCGTTGGCAGCCAACGGTTGGACCAGGTGCGGCGTGACGATCATCAGCAACTCACGCTCTTCGCGGTTGACCGATGAGTTGCGAAAAAACGCACCGAGAATCGGGATATCGCCCAGGCCTGGAAACTTGCTGACTTGCGACGTGTTTTGAGTGCTGATCAAACCGCTGATGACGAAACTCTCGCCATCGGCCAGGGAAATGCTGGTGTCGGTGCGGCGTATGGTGAACGCCGGAACGGTGGTGCCGCCGATGGTCACACCGTTGTTGTAATCCAGCTCGCTGACCTCCGGCGCCACTTTGAGGACAATGCGGTCGTGACTGACCACGGTCGGCGTCAGCGTCAGGCGGATGCCGAATTCCTTGTATTCGATGGAGTAACTGTCGCTGTTGGCGCTGGGCACCGGAATCGGGATTTCACCGCCGGCCAGGAAACTCGCGCTCTGCCCGCTGAGGGCCACCAGACTCGGCCGCGCCAGGGTGTAGGCAAAGCCGCTGCCCTCCAGCGCATTGACGATGCCGAGAAATTTACTGCTGCCACCGCCCCAGACAATGTTGAAACTGTCGTTGAGTAACGGAATGCTGGGCACCGCGATCCGCGGATCAATGTTGAACAGCGGCACCACGCCCGGCGTCACGCCGGTATTGGGCACCGTGCCGGGTGCGCCGAAGAGGAAATTGTTGGAGCCCTTGCCGAAAATCGACGTGCCGGCCTCTTTCAGTTTGGTCCGGCTGACTTCGACGAAACGAATGTCGGTTTGTACTTGCGACGGTAGCAGTGGGTCATCAGAGGGTAACCGTGTAGCGGTGGTCATCGCCGCGGTGGCCTTGCCCTGAACGAACACCATGCTCTGGCGCGGAGCGCTGGCGCAGGCGGTCCAGACCATCAGGCTGGTGGCGCCTGGGGCCACTCCGGTGAGTAAAAACGCTTGATTGCCGTTGACTCGCACGTCGGCGATTTTCGGGTCGCCCACCGCCACCCGAGTGATTGCTACCGGCGATTGCACCTCCTGTTGCAGCCCTTCACTGACTTCCAGTACCGCAGGCAGCGAACCTAGCGCGGCGCAATTGCCGGCGGCTGCGAATGTTACGCCAAGCGGCACGCCGCTCAGTAAAGAGATCCAGAGCAGGCCTTGAAACAGGGGCATGGAACGACTGCGCATTTAGATGCGTCCTTGCTCGATTCAGGGGGTTTGTTGGGTAATTTCGTTGCCGCGGATGACTTCCACGCTCGATTTGCGCGGAGCTGTGCCGCCGTGGGTGACGACAGGTTTGGGTGGGGGCGTCATGGCCAGTTGGCTGAACTGGATCAACTCGCGGTTGGTATCGGCAAGGTTGGCCGATGAATCGCTTTCGCCGGCCCAGTAACGAGCCAGACGTTTTTCACCGGCGCTGCGTACGGCCAGGCGCAACACGCCGGCCTGGGCCGCCAACATCAGGCGACTCAGTAGTTGTTCGGGGACGGCAAGCAAGACGCTGCGGGCGCTGGCGCGCGATTGTTCCTGCCTGAGTTTTTCTTCGTTGCTGCGGGCCGGGCTGGCGGGTTGACCGTCGTTGGTCAACCCCATCTGTTCGCCCACCCCGAGTACCCGCAAGGCCGGCACCACCAGTTGAGCCGACGGCTGAAGGTTGTTGTTGTCCATGCGCAGAAACAGCAGCACATCGACATAGTCCCCCGGTGTCAGTTGCCCACCGGCATTGATCACTTCATCCACCGCGACGGCGAGGGCGCGTTCATCGGGACGAATCATCCGTGCCACTCTGCCGCCGGCTTCGAAGCTTTCATCATTGAGCCAGCTACCGGCACTGAGGGCGCGCCAGGGCGTTCGGCCAATTGCTTGATCGAGGCGGCTCAGGCTGCCGGCCGGGACGGTACGGAGTTTTTCCAGGGCAACGTCGGCGGCAGTAATCGGCGCGAATGGCGGCACGTCATGAAGGAGTACCACCACCGGTTGGCGGGTGGTGTCTTCCACCGGCGCAGGTGTCGGGGCCGTGGGCGCGGTCGAGACAACGCTGGATTGCACGACAGGCTCGGGGGCCGGTTGACGGCTGAGGGTGAAGCCCCAGTAACCGGCAATGATGGCGCCCACTAAAAACAATCCGGCCAGGGCCAGAGTAATACGGCTGTTCATGACGGCTCTCCCTTTCCTGCTGCTTGAGACCCCGTCACCTGCAACGAGACAACTTCGCAATCAGGCAGCTATGAACATGGAACTATTTCGCTATTTGAAGGTAGCTCAGCTAGAGCGAAACGCCATTACTGGTCTGAAAAAAACTAACGAAAGTAGGCAGCCAGGGTGAAAATGTGCCTTTTTTGGCGTCAATGAACCAACTAATACTTTAGTGATAATTCGTTCTTACAGTTGTGAGTACGGGGAATGCCGACAATGCTGATGCTGGCGAAGGGGAATCATGTTGCAGTCGTGCAACAACCGTCGTCTTCCAGGAGAAACGCCATGTCCTTTTCCACGCTTGCGCAGAAGATCAAATCCGAAATCGCTTTTTACAAAGGCTTGGCCAAAGATACCGAGGGTGCCTCGGGCATTGAGTACGCGATCGTTGCAGCCATGGTTGCGGTGGTGATTGCCGGCCTCAGTACAGGGATGGGGACCTCGATAACGAACCTGTTCAACAGCATCAAAGCCGTCATCGATTGAAGCGAGAAGACGCACCGGCAGCTTGCCAATGCTCCAAAGGGCTTCTAACGTCAGCGCTCAGTCCATGCAGGTGTTGCCCATGATCTCTTCCGTACTCCCACGACAACAACTTCTTCTGGTCGATGATGAGGAGGACGCGTTGTTGGAGCTGGCGGAGTTGCTGGAGGGCGAGGGCTTCAATTGCTTTACCGCCACCTCGGTCAAACTCGCGTTGCAACATCTGACGCGCCATCCGGATATTGCGTTGGTGATTACTGATTTGCGGATGCCGGAGGAGAGCGGCATGTCGTTGATCAAGCGGTTGCGCGAGCATACGTCCCGCCAGCATTTGCCGGTGATTGTGATGTCGGGGCATGCGGACATGGAGGATGTCAGTGACCTGTTGCGGTTGCAGGTGCTGGACCTGTTTCGCAAGCCGATTTATCACGTGCGGTTGTTGGAGACGCTTAATAATCTGTTTCCCCAGCCCCGACTGAGATCCGTTGGGACCTGACTTTTTGAGGGTGTACATCCACTGCCGCGCGATCAGGCAACAGGCTGCCAATGCCCCACCATATGCTCCAGATCCCCCGCACCCACCAACCGTAAATCCCCACTGACCCCCGCCGCACTGGCCAGCAATGTCACTTCACTGGGCAACCGCACCGGTTTGCGAAACTGCACCGCAATCTCGACATTCGCCGCCGGCAGATGATCGGCAAGTGCCGCCAGGGTTCGGGCCTTGTTCCACAAGCCATGGGCGATGGCCGTCGGGAAACCGAAGAGTTTGGCGCTGACGGCGCTCAGGTGAATCGGGTTGTAGTCACCGGACACGTTGGCGTATTGCCGTCCAATGTCCGAGGGCGCGTTCCAGTGGGCCACCTCTGGCATCTCCAACGTCGATGCCAACACCTCCTCGACGGGCTCGCCTTCGAGTGTGACGCCGCGGCACAGCATCTGGCTTTCAGCTTCCCACAACGCCCCCAACTGATCGTCGAGCGTGGTCACCAGATCGAACGTTGCGCCCTTTTCATGGGGCTGAAGGTTTTGCACCTGAACGCTGACCCGCACACGATTCACGCCGCCCATTGGGCGAAAGATTCGAATGCGGTTGCGCAGGTGAATCAACCCCAGCAGCGGGAACGGAAATTCCTTGGCCGTCAGCAATTGCATCTGCAAAGCGAAGGCGAGGATGTGTGGATAGGTCGGCGGCAGCAGGCCGTTGTCGGCAAAACCGCAGACCTTGCGATAGGCCGCCAGGCGCGTCGGGTCGACATTGACCCAGCAGCGTAAACCCGAATCGGGCAGGGTGGTGCCGGTAATTTTGCGTCGCGTCGCGGCCTGCACGTACAGTCCCGACAGGCTCGGTTCGCGGTTGAGTGTGTGCCAATCGATGATCATGCCTAAGCCCCCAAAACACTTTGCCCGCACACTCGCAGCGCTTGCCCGGTGAACGCGCCGGTGCCCGGTTGAGCCAGCCACGCTACCGCTTCGGCGACGTCTTGCGGCAGGCCGCCCTGGCCCAGCGAACTCATGCGCCGCCCGGCTTCACGCACGCCGAACGGAAGGTGCGCGGTCATCTGGGTTTCGATGAAACCGGGTGCCACTGCGTTAATGCTGATGCCGCGCTCATTCAGCAACGGCGCCCAGGTCTCGGCCAGACCGATCAACCCGGCCTTGCTCGCTGCGTAATTGGTTTGCCCACGATTGCCGGCGATGCCGCTGATGGACGCCAGCAGGATCACCCGACCGTTGTCGTGCAGGGTGCCGTTGTCGAGCAATGCCTTGGTCAGCACTTGCGGAGCATTGAGGTTGACCGCCAGCACCGCATCCCAGAATTCCGGGGTCATGTTGGCCAGGGTTTTATCCCGCGTGATGCCGGCGTTGTGAACGACGATGTCGATGCCGTCGGGCAATTGTTCGATCAACTGCGCGGCAGCGTCTGCGGCGCAAATGTCCAGGGTGATGCTGCGCCCACCGAGGCGTGCGGCGAGGGCTTCAAGGTCGGTTTTAACCGGCGGTACGTCGAGCAGGATCACGTCGGCACCGTCGCGGGCCAGAGTTTCGGCGATGGAGGCGCCGATGCCGCGTGCCGCGCCGGTGACCAGCGCCTTGCGGCCGGACAGTGGGCGAGTCCAGTCCGTCACCTGCGTGTCGCAGGCGTCCAAGCGAATCACTTGCCCGGAAACGAACGCACTTTTGGGCGAGAGGAAAAACCTTAGCGGGCCTTCCAGTTGATCCTCCGCACCGTCGCCGACATAAATCAGCTGCAGGGTGCCGCCGTTGCGCAGTTCCTTGGCCAGCGACCGGCTGAAACCTTCCACCGCACGCTGGGCACTGGCGGCGAACGGATCGCTCAAGGTCTGCGGCGCGCGCCCCAGAATCACCAGGTGCGCGTTGTGGTCGAGGTTTTTAATCAACGGCTGGAAGAACTCGCGCAGCTGTTTGAGTTGATCGGTTTGCACCAGGTCACTGGCGTCGAACACCACGGCTTTGAGTTTGGGGCCGTGGCCGGGAATCCACGCAGTGGCCAGTGCGGGTTCGGTGCCGTAGCTGTAAATCGCGTCGGTCAGGCGGTTGGCGAAGGCACTGACTTTTTCCGCCAGCGGACCACCGCCTATCAACAGCGCCCCTTCAACAGGGCGCAGGTGGCCAGCTTGCCAGCGCTCCAGCCGAACCGGCGACGGCAGACCCAGGGCCCCGACCAAACGATGGCCGATGGACGAATTGGCGAAGTCGATATAGCGGTCAGACATGGAACGCGCTCCAGCAGCTGGGATTCAAAGTGTGGACCATGAATGGCGATCAGTCGTTCGATCCACCAGATAAGGCCTACGCTTGTGCGTTGTTAGCCTTCACAGAATAGGAAGCTTTTCATGACTCAGCTTCGCCGCGTTGCGATTATTGGTGGTAACCGTATTCCCTTCGCCCGTTCCAACGGGCCGTATGACACCGCCAGTAACCAGGCGATGCTCACCGCAGCGCTCGAAGGCTTGATCGAACGCTACAACCTGCACGGTTTGCGCATGGGCGAAGTGGTGGCGGGGGCGGTGCTCAAGCACTCCCGGGATATGAGCCTGACCCGCGAGTGTGTGCTCGGCTCGCGGCTGTCGCCGACCACCCCGGCCTACGATATTCAACAGGCGTGCGGTACCGGTCTGGAAGCGGCGCTGCTGGTGGCGAATAAAATCGCGCTGGGCCAGATCGAATGCGGTATTGCCGGCGGCGTCGACACCACGTCCGACGCGCCGATCGGCGTCAACGAAGGCTTGCGCAAAATCCTCCTGCAAGCCAACCACGCCAAAACCACCGCCGACAAACTGAAAACGTTCCTGCAGCTACGCCCCCGTCACCTGATCCCGGATCTGCCACGCAACGGCGAGCCACGCACTGGCCTGTCGATGGGCGAGCACTGCGAGTTGATGGCCCAGGCCTGGAATATTCCGCGCGCCGAACAGGACCAACTGGCGTTGGAGAGCCACCAGAAAATGGCCGCGTCCTACACCGAAGGCTGGCACAACGATTTGATGACGCCGTTCCTCGGCCTGACCCGCGACAACAACCTGCGCCCGGACCTGACCCTGGAAAAACTCGCCTCCCTCAAACCGGTGTTCGAGAAAAGCGCCAAGGGCACCCTGACGGCGGGTAACTCGACGCCGCTCACCGATGGCGCGTCGCTGGTGCTGCTGGGCAGTGAAGAATGGGCCAAGGAACGTGGCTTGCCGATCCTCGCCTATTTGCGCGATGGCGAAGCGGCAGCGGCGGATTTCGTCAACGGCGCCGAAGGGCTGTTGATGGCGCCGGTGTATGCGGTGCCGCGTTTGCTGGCGCGCAATGGCCTGACATTGCAGGACTTCGACTACTACGAAATCCACGAGGCCTTCGCCGCGCAGGTGCTCTGCACGCTGAAGGCCTGGGAGGATCCGGACTATTGCAAAACCCGCCTCGGTCTCGATGCGCCGCTGGGCTCCATCGACCGCAGCCGCCTCAACGTCAAAGGCAGTTCACTGGCGGCCGGGCATCCGTTTGCCGCTACCGGCGGGCGCATCGTCGCGAGCCTGGCGAAGTTGCTGGATGCAGCGGGGCAGGGCCGAGGGCTGATCTCGATCTGCGCCGCCGGTGGCCAAGGTGTTACGGCGATTATTGAGCGCTGAGGATCGCGGTGTTGTGTTGCGCCGCCAGCTCAGCGCGCTGAATACATTTGTAAGAATTGATGACTTAGCCTAACGTCGGCCTTATCTACCGTCTTGCGACATAAGGTCAAATAATGCCGGCTAGCGGACAACTTACCCTCGAACGGACGATTCCGACGTTGACGGCGCTGCCGCGTCCGCTCTATGCCCGTGCGGAAAGTCTCAACGCCGGTTCGTGGACGCCGTCTCATCGACACGATTGGGTGCAGTTTTCCTACGCGATCAGCGGCGTTCTCGGCGTGCACACCGCCGAAGGCAGTTTCTTTGCGCCGCCGCAGTGGGGGATCTGGATTCCGGCGGATCTCGAACACCAGGTGGTGACCTCGATGCGCGCCGAAATGCGCAGCCTCTATGTACGCCGCGAGGATTGTGAATGGGCAGACGGGCGTTGCCGGGTGCTGGAAGTGACGCCATTGGCCCGGGAGCTGATCAAGCATTTTTGTTTGCTGGCGGTGGAGTATCCACAGGGCGACAGCCAGGAATCGCGGCTGGTCGGCGTGTTGCTGGATCAGTTGGCGCATCTGCCGGAAGTCGGCTTCTCGCTTCCGTTGCCGCGCCATGAACGGTTGCTGGGGTTGTGCAACGAACTGATCGAAAGCCCTGAGCGGAGTGTGACGTTGCAGGAGTGGGCGCAGCGGTTGGGCATGTCGGAGAAAACGCTGATGCGTTTGTTCCAGCGTGAAACCGGACTGAGTTTTCGTGGGTGGCGGCAGCGGATGCGGTTGTTGTCGTCATTGAGTTTGCTGGAGGAGGGGAACAGCGTGACCAATGCCGCGCTGTCTTGCGGGTATGACTCGACTTCGGCGTTTATTGCGGCGTTCAAAAGTCTGTTCGGGTTTACCCCCGGAGAACTGTTTAAACAGTGACGACGCTAAAAGATCGCAGCCTGCGGCAGCTCCTTGTATGTTGACCCTGATTCCAACGAGAGAGGTTACGCTCAAGGATTCATACAGCAGCAAGTACGTTTCTGGGGGAGGCCGATCGCTCCTGAAGGCAGGATTCGCTCCTGACCTTGTCTGTAGAGAGGCCCCCCCGCCTCATTGCCCACCACGAAGAGTATCGAGAAGCCGACAAGTCGGACTTCGCATTACAAGGTTGCAGTGGCATGAAGTTCGAGGTCGGGGGAACCAGAAGCAATCTTACCGAAAGTCAGGGAAGTGAAAAGCATGAATACTCATGTCGGCATAGACATTGGTGCCAAAACGTCTGCCATGGGATGGCGGCAGAACGGTAAAACATCAGGCCAGTGGGACATTCAGCACACACCCAAGGGGCGTAAGGCTGCCGTGACCAAGATGTTGGGCCTCAAACCGCTGAGCGTGGTCATGGAGGCCACCGGCATTTACTACCTGGACCTTGCGCTGGAGTTGCACGCCGCCGGCCTACCGGTCTCGGTGATCAACCCCAAAAGCTTCCATAATTTTGCCAAGCTGATGCTGCAAAACAGCAAAACTGACCAGATTGATGCTCAACTGCTGGCCGAATATGGTGAACGCATGGCGCCTAGACTTTGGGTGCCACCTACTGCAGATCAACTGATGCTGCGTGCGATTGGTCGTCATATCAACCGGCTGATTGGCCATCGGACCCGAGCCAAGAACGAGTTGCACGCATTACAAGCGACGGAAACGAGTGTTGAACTGCTGATCGAGGATGAAAAAGATGCGATTGCAGCGCTGGACACACGGATTGATCGTTTGAAGAAGGCCGCACGCGAGGCCATCGCCAAATGCCCGGATCTGAGCTTGCAGTTTCGCTGCATGATGGCCGCCCCCGGCGTGGGGGAAGCCTCGGCCATCGCCGCACTGGCTGAGCTGACAACGCTGCCGGTGACGCTTAAATCGGCACAGGTCAGCCGTTATGCAGGGCTCGACGTAAGGTTGACCCAGTCAGGCACCAGCGTGAACCGGCCAGGCCGGATGTCCAAATGCGGCAACGCGTATTTACGGGCAGCGATGTTCATGCCGGCAATGACGGCAATCCGCTGTGATGAGAATGTGAAGGCCTTTTACGAGGCGCTGGTAGCTCGCGGCAAGAAGAAAATGCAGGCCATCGGAGCAGTGATGCGCAAATACCTGACCGGGTTATGGGCCTGCATGCGATCTGGAGAAGAATTTAATACGGCCAAACTTTTTAGCGAAAAACATCTCGCGAAAGCTTGACCGTGAACAGAGTATCTACAGGATGTAAGACGATCCCCTGTAGGAGCTGCCGAAGGCTGCGATCTTTTGATTTTTAGGTTCTAAAGCGCCGAACCAGTCCATCCAACTCACTCGACAACCCCGCCAGACTCTGCGAATCCAGCCGCGCCGAGTTCGCCAGTTCCGCCACCAACTGCGCATCACCATGAATCTGGCTGATGTGCCGATTGATGTCTTCAGCCACCTGATGCTGTTCTTCCGCCGCAGTAGCGATCTGGGTGTTCATGTCGCGGATCACGTCGACCGATTCGCGAATCAGCCCGAAGCTGCTGCGTGCTTCACCGATCCGCGTCACCGATTGCTGGGACACTTGCAGGCTGGCGTGCATTTGCTGAGTCACCTGACTGGTGCGCTTGGCGAGGTTGCCCAGCAAACCGTCGATTTCCGCCGTGGAATCGGCAGTCCGCTTGGCCAGCGCCCGAACCTCATCGGCGACCACCGCAAAACCACGACCCTGTTCACCGGCCCGTGCCGCTTCGATGGCCGCGTTCAGCGCCAGCAGGTTGGTCTGTTCGGCAATCGAGCGAATGGTCCCGAGGATTGACTGAATGTCGTTGCTGTCGCGCTCAAGCTGTTGCATCGACTGGGCCGACTGTTCGATTTCCTGGCTCAAGCGATCGACGCTGGTCACTGCCGCATCAATCTGCTGCTGACCTTCGCGCGCCTGGCGCTGGCCGCTGTCGGCGGATTCCGCCGCCTGGCTGCAAGAGCGCGCGACTTCGTTGGCGGTGGCGACCATTTCGTGGAACGCCGTGGAGACCATGTCCACCGCTTCACGCTGACGCCCGGCCGCTTCGGCCATGTCGCTGGAGACCTGGGTCGAACTCCTGGAGGTGGCGAGGATCTTGTTCGCGGCGCCGCCAATGCTCTGAATCAGGTTGCGAATCGCCGCCAAAAACTGGTTGAACCAGCTGGCCAGTTGAGCGGTTTCGTCGCTGCCACGGATTTGCAGGTTCTTGGTCAGGTCGCCTTCACCTTGGGCGATACCTTCCAGACCGCTGGCCACGCTGCGGATCGGCCGCACGATGAGGCTGGCGAAACTGGCGCCGACGATGGCGAAGAACACGGCCAGCACGGCGGCGATGATCGCGATCAACCAGGTCAGTTGAGTGGCCGAACTCATCACGTCGGTTTGCTTGATCAGGCCGATAAAGGTCCAGCCCAGTTGCTCCGACGGCCAGACGTTGGCCATGTAGCGTTCGCCGTTCAACTCGACTTCCACCAGCCCTTTGCCGGCCTTGGCCAGTTGCGCGTAGCCGTCGCCGAGGCTGCTCAGCGCTTTAAAGTTGTGTTCCGGTTGCTTCGGATCGACCAGCACGGTGCCGGTGTTTTCCAAAAGCATCAGGTAGCCGGTTTCACCGAGCTTGATCTGTTTGACGATTTCGGTGAGCTGCTTGAGCGTCACGTCGATGCTGACCACGCCGCCATGGGTGCCCAACTTGTTGTCGATGGTGCGCACGGTGCTGACGTAAGTCACGTCGTCCTGGGCCCAGTAATAGGCCTCAGTGCGCAACGGCTTGCCCGGTTTGGCCTGGGCTGCCTTGTACCACGGTCGCTGGCGCGGATCGTAATTGCTCAGCTTCGCATCGTCCGGCCAGGACACATAACCGCCCGCCGCGGTGCCGAGGATGGCATAGGCGTAGGACGGATGGCTGTTGCCCAGGTCCTGAAGCAGGGCGAAGACTTTTTTATCCATCTCGCCTTGCGGAATGCTCTCGGCGTTGGCACTCATATAGGTCTTGAGGCTGTCGTCGGAATTCTTGATCAGCGGTTGGGTCGCCAGGTAATCCACGTTCTGGCTGATGCCGTCAAAGAACAGTTGCATGGCGTTGCTGACCTGACGAATTTCACGACCACTGCCGTCGACGAAATTGTCCTTGGCATCACTGCGCAAGTTCATCACAACGAGGGTAGCGACCAGCACCACCGGCAAGCAGGCGATGATTGCAAACGCCCAGGTCAACTTCTGTTTGATGTTCATCCGCGCTCCAGATTTTTCTTGTAGGCCCACGCAGTGCAGATGACTCGCGGATTATTGGCAGAACGATTGTCGGACAAATCACTTTGTCACTGATGAATTCGGCTGATGGAGGCGGAAATTGAGGCCTATTAAGAAAAATCCTACGAAGGGTATGAATCGAGGTGTCAACTTCTGTCGCAAATACCCCCCAGCCCTACAGCAACACGTGACGCTGGTTCAGCTATGATCTGGGGCGGCCGATGACGAGGGTCGGATTTGCCTGATTAATCCGGCACAGTGTGTGTTTCTTGATGTCGATGGGAACGTTCATAGGTCGGCAACCCCTCCCCCGAATGAGTGGATTGCCGTATAACGAATGACTTTCGCGTGTTTGGTAATAAAGGACCCCCAATAAAAGCTGATGAAGACTCCAAAACGCATTGAACCCCTGATCGAGGACGGTCTGGTCGACGAGGTGCTGCGCCCACTCATGAGTGGTAAAGAAGCAGCTGTTTATGTAGTGCGCTGCGGTAACGAGCTACGTTGCGCGAAGGTCTACAAGGAGGCAAATAAACGCAGTTTCCGTCAGGCGGCCGAGTATCAGGAAGGCCGTAAGGTGCGCAACAGCCGTCAGGCTCGGGCGATGGCCAAGGGCTCCAAGTTTGGCAAGAAAGAAACCGAAGACGCCTGGCAGAATGCCGAAGTGGCGGCGTTGTTCCGTCTGGCCGGTGCTGGCGTTCGGGTCCCTCAGCCTTACGACTTCCTTGAAGGCGTGCTGCTGATGGAACTGGTGGCCGACGAGTACGGTGATGCCGCCCCGCGTTTGAACGACGTGGTGCTGGAACCGGATCAGGCGCGCGAATATCACGCATTTCTGATTTCGCAGATCGTGCTGATGTTGTGCACCGGGCTGGTGCATGGTGACCTGTCGGAGTTCAACGTACTGCTGACCCCGACTGGCCCGGTGATCATCGACCTGCCGCAAGCGGTGGATGCGGCGGGCAACAACCACGCGTTCAGCATGCTGGAGCGGGATGTTGGCAACATGGCGTCCTACTTCGGGCGGTTTGCGCCGGAGTTGAAAAAGACCAAGTACGCCAAGGAAATGTGGGCTTTGTTTGAAGCCGGCACCTTGCACCCGGCCAGTGTCTTGACCGGCGAGTTCGACGAGCCGGAAGAGTTGGCCGACGTTGGCGGGATCATGCGCGAGATCGAGGCGGCACGCCTGGATGAAGAGCGTAAGCAAGCGGTGCGTGCGGCAGATGATGCGCCACCGGGCAAAACCGAAGAGCCGCCTCCGCCCTGGATGCAGTGATTGGTTGATGAGAAACTAGGGGGGAGGGATCTATTTTCCAAATGTGCGGATTGAGCTACATACCGAAAGAATGGGCCTTTCCGCACGACAAGTGGACACCTAAAAAACTTGCGAAAGGAGTGAAACAACCACACATACACAGCACGAAAACCACATAAAAACCAGTCATAGTTTGCCGAAAACCACACACTATGAGCACGAAAAAACCGTTTTTACCCCCCCCGGGCGGGTCAGTTTTCAACCCGTGTTGACACCTATTTGATCTCTCGGCTAGATCAACGCAGCCTTCACAAGCCCTACAAGTGTTGATTGACCTCATCACCTCGTTTGAAGCGTTATTATGACGCATCATTTTGCAGGAGAGGTGGCTAGTTTTAAAGCCAATGTCGATTTTGCTCCACACCGGTTCAGCGTCCGGGATGCCGCACCTTCCCACGTACGCTTTTCAGCGCGTAGAATTTTGTGCCTGAGACTGCCGTAGACTTTCCCGACGACTCATAATCAACGGCCACACCAACAGCAACATCTTTTGTTGGGCGACCGGTGACGCCAAACGTCACGGGGAAAGAAGTACCTCGGGTATTATTATTCGTTGCAAAATCTGACACTTCGCCCAGCGTCAAACGGTATGTTCTTGCTGATGTTGATCCCCGCGCCGACATCCAGGTTTTTCACCCGATCAAAGGTTATATCCGCGTAATGAGCGATCACCACCTGCACCGCTTGATTGCGCTATGCGGTGCCATCCCAGGCACCGGGTGCGCCAACAACCCCCGCCGACACTGCGCCCCGGGTGCTCAAGAGTGAGCGTTCCATTTCGGTAACGGGCATCGAGTAAGCAAAAGCGCTGGCGCTCAGCACGCCTTGCCCGGGAAAGGCAAATAAACACATCAACGGGATGCGCCCGAACCGTAACAGGGCCAGCGCGACCAAGCCGTCACTCGGAAGATCGTCTGAAGATCTCGGACTCACTCGCGCGGCTCGCGGGGCGCAAGTGCGGCCTTCGTCGTGGAGGTTGTTTCGATGCGAAGTCATTTAATCAAATTGCCTGTGGCTACGGACGTGACGCAACCCCGTGCGCACGTGCCGCAGTCCAGGCAACGTAAAAACCACCTGCTCACCAGAATTCACAACCCTTCTCACATAAAAGTGCCTGCTGCCCGCACTGGTTGCCTTAGTGATCCCCTCGTGATCCAACACTGAGCGCTCCAAACGGAATCAACTCATCGCTGATTTGGCTGATGCAGGCTGCGGCTTTAGTCAACCAGCTGTGTCAGGTGCTTCATAAATTGCCGGCGCGCTGCTGGACTGAGCCTGTGGAATTTCACCAGCAGTTCAGCTTCGTCGTCATCCACAGCATAGAAATACGATGCTGGCACGTTGAGCACTCTGCCTAAACGCTCCATAAAATCCGGGTTGGGAACTCTTTTCCCCAACTCATAGCGATTCATTCGGGTACTCGCTGACATTTCGTCCAGCCCCGCCTGTAGCCCAAGCCCCTCTTGCGATAGGCCGGCGAGCACGCGTGCTTGCTTGATTCGCTTGCCCAACATACCCATCGAATCGATCCAGATGTAAAAAACAACATCGTGCAGATCAAAGGCTCGCTAAATACTACCGTATTGGTAGTATCTAGGTGCGAGCGTATTAGTGATTTTGCCGATCGTGCGTAGTTTCAGCGGTGAACTCGCTGAGAGAGAGTGAGTCACAGGCCGTGATCGCCCCAGTGCCTGCGATGGTGTGGACCGTAACAAGTGGTTTGGCCATTGGCCTGCTCTCACTGAGCGTTTCCGATACCAATATCTGCGACAGCGCCAACTCAACACTTTATCAAGGAGAGAACAGCGGATGTTCAACCCAGCCAATCAGCCGCACTTCAGGTTGACAATCGACGGTTACGACCATGACTTCCAAGTGCTTGCGTTCAGCGGTCAGGAAGCAATCAGCAGTCCCTACTTTTTCAACGTTGAGCTCGTTAGCGGTCGGTCGGACATAGACCTCAAAAGCCTTACTGACAAACCGGCTTACCTGGCTTTTGGCACGAAGGGAGACGGCATCCATGGGCGAATTTACCACGTCGTCCAAGGAGGTGTTGATCAGCAATTTACGCGCTACAGCGTGGCTTTAGTCCCAGATCTAGCCTACTTGCGTCATCGTGTCAGCACCAAAGTCTATCAATGGCTCTCCGTGCCGGAAATCGTCGCTTTAACTTTGGAAGAGCACGGCATTTTGAGCGACGCTTATCGGTTTCAACTGAACTCGATCTATGCTGAGCGCGAACATTGTGAGCAATACGGAGAATCTGACCTGCATTTTATTCAACGCTTGTGCGAAGAAGAGGGCATTCATTACCACTTCCAGCACAGCGCTCAAGGCCACGCGCTGGTCTTTGGCGATGAGCAGCCGGTTTTTCCGAAGATGGGGCAACCCACACCTTATCGACCGGAGAGTGATCCAGCGTCCGACAAGCCGCTGATCAAACGCTTCACTCTACAGTTGAAGACCCTCACCCACTGTGTATTTCGCCACACCTATAATTCTGAGCCGCCGCGCCTTCCGGAAGGCGCATCCTCTCATCGTGAGAAAAGCGCGGGGCACGAGGATGCCTTGATGCGTTTTATCGGCCCTGAGTCCGGTAAACAAATCAATCTGCATACGCTGGAACGCCGCCACGCTGCTTATTGCCAAGCCGAGGGGCAAAGTAACCACTCCCAGTTGGTCAGTGGCCACGTCCTGGAAATATCAGGGCACCCGCGCCAAGAGCTGAACGATCTATGGCTCCTGACTAAGGTCTTTCACGAAGGCAAGCAGGCACCAATATGGAGCGGGAACGCCACCATTGGCAGCACTGACAATGAGGATGGCTTCCATCATGGTTACCGCAACTGTTTTATTGCACGTCCCTGGGAGTTGTTCTATCACCCACCTCGGGTTCACAAGAAGCCTAGTGGCCCGAGAGATTAGTCATTTATCTAGGGGTAACGATGCACTGCACGCCTAATGTCATGGTGAAATTAGGCGCATGGTCCGACTGGGCTTGCCTCTACAAAACCGTATCGCTGGTTTCACCGTAATACGGCCTTCGTGCCGGCGCGGCAGACCGGGCTGCTTGATTCGGCGTTCAAGCAGCCAGTTATGATCACGCATGACCCGGCAAACCCGCTTCACATTGATCGCCGGTAGCGACTGTATTTCACTGGCGCGACGCAGCAATCCCCAGACCCGACGGTAGCCATCGCTGGGTAGCCCGCTGACCTGGTGCTGGATTTCAACCACCAGATCAGCATCGTCCACAGGCCTGCTTCGCCGCACTTTGGGCGATACCGATGGTTTGATTCGAACCGTTAATAGCGAGCGCGCTACATCGAGACATTTGCTCATCAGCTTCACTGGTCGCCCTCCGGCAACAAGGGTGAGTGCGCAACCTATTTTCGCGACCGGGCAATCTCCACGGCCTCTTTGAGGATTTCTGCTTCTATCGTTTTCCTGCTCAGCATCCGTTGCAGTTCACGGATCTGCTTGAGCGCATCGCGCAGTTCAGAGCCAGGTACCACGGCTTCACCGGCACTGACCGTCGACAAACTGCCTTCCTGGTCAAGCTTGCGCCACAGGAACAACGGGTTGGGATTGATGCCGTGACGCCGAGCCACCAGCGAAACACTTAGCCCTGGCTCAAGGCTCTCGCGAACCATGGCCAGTTTTTGCTCTGGGCTCCAGCGGCGACGCCGCTCCAGGAAAGACAGTACATCAACTCAAACTCTCACCCACGCCTCTACCCGCTCATAACACCATGAGCAAAATTCGCAGTGTGCCTCATCGTCATCTAACAAAAAAATAACCCGGCGCATTTGGAGACGGCTACGCCGGGTTAAAAGTGAAATCGTATAAATCTGCTACAAGCAAGCACCAGGCTGGGAAACGGACCTAACGTCCGACGCTTTACACCCCCTGTATTGATTCGTCTTCTGCGCGCCCTTCTTTCCCAAATTTCGAGATCAATGACCGCTTCATGAGAGGGGCGCATGAAAACGCTCCCCTCTCACAACGTCGCTTTATACAATCAACTGGTGATTGATCAACAAGGTCTCCATGTCCGTGGCCACCCCGTTCAGTGTCAGCACCAAGGAGGATGAGAACGTTGAACCTGCACCGTCGCGGTCGACACTGATCGAGGTGTTAGTCCCGTTGTTGGTGACACTCAGGTAATTCATCAGCCCCTCTGAGGCTTTATCCAATACCGGTTTGGCGGTGGTGACATCGGTGTAGACGTAGGCCGTACCGGTGTAGCCTGTCAGCAAGGCGCTAAGATCAATCATATCGGCGGCGGCCACACTGTTGATGTTGCCCAGGCCGAAGCCGATTGCTGTGTCAGTACCGTTGCCACCGGTAGCATCGCTGTTATTCACATTGGTGAAGGTCAGCAGCGTATGACCGCCAGCGGTGATGGTGTAGGTGTCGTTGCCGCCACGTCCGTCAAGAAGTGAGTTCACGCTAGCGGTGCTGTTAGCGGTGAGGCTGTCGTTTCCGCCCCCGCCAATGATCCCTTCGATACCGGTCAGGGTCACGGTGTTAAAACCGGTGGCCTGAGCCGTGGCAGTGTTGAGGTTCACGGTCACCCCGGTCGTGCCTGCAAGAGTGAAGTTCACGATGTCTTCGCCGCGAGTGATTTGCCAGGCAGGTGTACCGTAATGGGTTAACCATCCGCCGCCGCCTATGAAGGTGTCCGTGCCTGCAGTAGCGAAGAAGGTGTCATTGTACCCAGTACCGATGAAATTACCGTTGGCATTGTTGTTGCCGGCTTCCGCGGACAGTACATAGTTGCTAGTGGCCAGGCCGGCTGTTAACCCAGTCCAGGTGGTGTTGACGTTTTCAATGCTGTTGCCACCCAACGTTGCAACACCGGACACGTCACTTGAAACACCAGCCACACTTTTCAATAATACAGCTGTGTAGGTCTCTGAAGCGCTAAGGCCGTAGAAGTACACCAGCGCAGACGAGTCATTAGTGGTTAATCCGGATTGCGGGTTGATGATTTGGGAGGACACCAGCACACCGGAAGAGTTAAAAAGTTGCACTGTATTGCCATAAAAAACATTGACACCCTGAAGGTCAAAAATCCGCAGATGCATACTAGTCCCATCTTCAACATTTTTATTATTATAGATAAAAGTCTGGAATGGTGACCCCGAAGGAACTACGTTTAAAAATAGATCTGCCGCGCCATCCCAATTAAAGTCCATAGGGCTGACCCCTAAAAAATTACTCGCGGCCGCAACCCCAATACTTGCTCCAACATCAAAAAAACCACTCCCCTGATTTGCATACCAAACAATATTGCCACTTACACCGTTTGCGGGAACTTCGATTATATCCATTTTGCCATCGTGATTCCAATCGAGCGCCAGCGAGCCTGACCCATTCAGCGTATCGTTAAAATAGGTTGCCGTTCCCCCGGCAGTTCCCGCAGCGGTACCGAAGCCACCACTTTGATTATTCCAGTAAATCCGACCTGCATTACTATCGGCGGTATTGGTCACATTGCGACCTTTGTCCAAGTATAAATCCATGAAACCATCATTATTAAAGTCAGCCCACGTCATTGCGACCGCATTAGTACTACCAGATGGCGTAGCGAAGACCCCCGCCAAACTGGTCAATACAAATGTATTTGTTGTCAGCTGGCTGTTCATGAATGTCGTAAGCGCAAAAATACCACTACCATTGGTGTGTTCAACAATGTCGACCGTGCCATTGTTGTTCAGGTCCACTGCAGACACTTCAGCATAGTTATTGATTACTCCCGTACCAGTGGGGCGACCTGTGCCTGTGGTGGCAGTGCCATTCATCCAGGTAAGTGTCCCGGACGTATTGGTCACGAAAGTCAACGAAGTGTTGGCCATATCACCAAAGGCAAAATCAAGATAGCCATCCCCCGTTTTGTCATAGGCAACCACGCCACCGTACGTCCGATTATTACCACTTAACGTAACGACAGAATAAGAATCATTATTTAGCGTAGTTAAAGCAACGACGGCATTTGATGCATTAATTGAAACAACGCCTTGGTAGCCGGTTCGCAGGAAATCCACAAATATTGCAGCGTTTGGATTGCCTCCATTTGAAACTGAGGTGGATGTGAAGTCGCCCACTACAATGCCTGGCTGATGAATCATAAATGTGCCAGCGTTATTAAATAATATTATATTGAAACTGCCACTCTCACTCAGACCCACAATATTTGAAAATTGGGTGGTGCCGTAAGGGGCCGACACGGTAGTTGCCAGGTCCGAACTGACTACCCTCAGGTGACTTACGCTCGATTGCAAACTCCTGTTCCCCGCGGCATCCACCCCCATAAAGGCCAGGTGATAACTGCCCACCGCCTGCCCCGCCGTACTCAACGACCAACTCCCTCCCGCCGCCACCGTGGTCATCGCCAAAATCGAGTCGATGCCTTGCGAGTAGATACCGTCATTATCAATGTCATTGATGAGCACCAGGGTGGAACCCACTTCGCCCAGCCCACTGGTCGCACTGCTGAACGTGATGGCCGTCGTGGTGGTGGTGATGTTGTCGCCCACCACGCCCGTATCAAATGCGCTCGTCAGTACCGGGGCAATCAGGCTGGTGATCAGCGGCGCGGTGCTGTCCACGGTGACCACCGTTGAGGCGGTGCCCGTTGCCACGTTACCGGCGATGTCGATGGCGCGCAGTTGATAGGTGGTGGCGCTGGTTCTGGCCACCGGATCGGTATAACTCCAGGTCTTGGCCGTGTTGTTAAAGGTGGTGACGTTGGTCCACGTCGTGCCGCCGTCGGTGCTGATCTGGAGAAACTCGCCTGTCAGTACGTTGCCGGTATAGCTGCCATTGACGGTCAGTAACGGATCACGCGTGGTGAGGTCGGTGTTTAGCGCACTGTCGGTCGTGCTGCCTGTGCCCAGGACCAGCCCGGCGGTGGTGTCGGTGGTGATGGCGGTGAGTGATACGGCGCTCATCGCGGGGGCGACCAGATCAATGGTCACCGCCGTGGCGGCCGATACGGTGCCGATGTTGCCGGCGGTGTCCACGACCCGGGCCCGGAAGTTGTAGCTGCCGGCGGCCAGGGTGTTGGCGGTGTTGTTGAAGCTGTAGAGCGAGCCACTGACCAGTGTTGCCGTGTTCCAGGTCGATCCGTTGTCCAGGCTGATCTGGACGGTTTCCCCACTGCCCACGGTCCCGGTGACCGTGGCGCTGATGGTGAGCGTTTGATCGTTGGTGATGAAGTCGGTGCTGCTGGTTCCGCTATCGGTCGTGATGGCGCTGATGGTTGCCGTCGCCGTTGGGGCTACGGTATCGATCTGCACCACTTGGGTGGTGCTTAGGCCGAGGTTGTTGGCAATGTCGATGACTCGGGCGACGACGGTGTAGGCGCCGCTGGCCATGACGTTGGCGGTGTTGTTGTAGCTCCAGCTGGTGCCGGTCACGGTGGCCGTCGACCAGGATGTTCCGCCATCCAGGCTAATCTCCACCCGTTCGTCAGTGGCCAGTGTGCTGCTCAAGGTGCCGGAGAAGATCAGGGTGGTGTCGGTGGTGATGAAGTCGGTGGCGATTGCCGAGTCGGTGGTGATTGAGGTGATGGTAATCGATGCGCTCGGTGGGGTGGTATCGACGGTCATCGTTTGGTTGGCGGTGTTGACGAAGTTGCCTGCGGCATCCACGACCCGCGCCCTGAGGTTGTAAATGCCATCGCTCAGGGTGTTGGCACTGTTGTCGTAGCTCCAGGTGGTGCCGGACACGGTGGCGCTGAAGTAGGTGGTGCCGCCATCCATGCTGAACAGTACCTCTTCGCCGGCTCCCAGCGTGGCGCTGAGGGTGCCGGAGAACACCAGCGTGGTGTCCTGGGTCTTGAAGTCCGTGGTGATGCCGGTGTCGCTGGTGACGGCGCCGATGGTGAGGGTGGCGGTGGGGGCGGTGCTGTCGACGGTCACCAGTTGGGTGGCGGTCTGCCCGACGTTGCCGGCAATGTCTACCACGCGAGCGTCGACGGTGTAGGCGCCATCGGCCAGGGTGGTTGCCGTGTGATCGTGACTCCAGGTCAGGGCGCTGGTGGAGGCGTTGAACCAGCTGGCGCCGTTAAGCCGCACTTGCACGCTTTCCCCGGCCAGCAGCGCGGCCCCCAGCACGCCGTTGAAGACCAGGTTTTTGTCACTGGTGATGTAGTCGGTGCTGCTGGTCCCCGAGTCCAGGGTAATGGAGGTGAAGGCAATGGTTTGCGCGGCGGCGGGGGCGGAGGTGTCGACCACCAGGGTTTGGTTGGCGGTTTGGCCTGCGTTGCCCGCGGCATCGACGACCCGCGCCTTGAGGTTGTAGGTGTTGTCCGCCAGGGCGTTGGCGCTGTTGTCATAACTCCAGGTGGTGCCGCTGACGGTGGCGGCGTTATAGGTCGCGCCACCGTCCAGGCTGAACTGCACACTGTGTCCTGCGGCCAGGGTGGTGCCCAATACGCCGCTGAAGATCAGTGTGTTGTCGTTGGTGTTGAAGTCACCGCTCACCTCACTGTCGGCGTTAATGGCGCCGATGGTGATGGTTTCGCTGGCGCTCGGGGCTACGGTGTCGACGGTCAGGGTAAAGTTGCTGGACGAAAGACCGTTGTTGTTGGCCACATCGCTAATGACCGCGTGATAGGTGTGCGCCCCCTCGGCGGTGGTGCCCAGTTGGTAGTTCCAGGTGTTGCCACTGACGGTGGCGACACCCAGCAAGGTCGCGCCTTCATACACCCGCACCGTATCGCCGCTGGCCAGGCCGCTGACCGTGCCGTTCAGCACGGGGGTGGTATCATTGCTGCTGGTGCCTGTGCCGAAGTCGCCCAGCAGTGCAAAGACGTTGTCGGTGTAGGTGTCAAGGCTGACGGTGTAGCCGACGGTGGGTCCGGTGATATCGACTGTCACGGCCTGGGAGGCCACGGCACTGGTATTGCCGGCCCCATCGATGACCCGACTGAGGAAGGTGTAGCTGCCTTCAGCCAAGGGGGTGGCACTGTGGTCATAGGCGTAGGTGCTGCCACTGACCAGTGAGGCGTTATTCCAGCTCGCTGCGTTATCCAGAGAAATCTGCACGTTCT
The DNA here is from genome assembly GCF_054898105.1 of Pseudomonas sp. MDT1-17. NCBI lineage: Bacteria > Pseudomonadati > Pseudomonadota > Gammaproteobacteria > Pseudomonadales > Pseudomonadaceae > Pseudomonas > Pseudomonas sp. MDT1-17. Next base: position 1,091,913 of record NZ_JBUBVM010000001.1, read on the forward strand.
CACCGGCGTTGAGCGTGCCGGTCAGGGTGGTGGTGATGAGCAGTGTTTGATCGCTGGTGATAAAGTCCCCGGTGGTGCCGGTGTCCGTGGTGATCCCGCTGATGGCCACGCTTGCCATAGGGGTGGCGGTGTCGATGGTCAGGGCGGTGCTGGCGCTCTGGCCGAGGTTGCCTGCGGTGTCGAAGACTTGGGCCTCAATCGTGTAGCTGCCGTCAGCCAGGGCGGTGGCGGTGTTGTCAAAGCTCCAGGTGGTTCCAGTGACCGTTGCGATCTGCCAGGTTGCTCCGCCGTCCAGACTGATCCTGACATCTTCATTGCTTTGCAGGGCGGCGCCCAGGGTGCCGCTGAAGGTGAGGGTATTGTCACTGGTGACAAAGTCGCCCGCCGTGCCGGTGTCGACACTGATGGTGGTAATGGCCACGGTGGCGCTGGCGCTTGGCGCCACGGTGTCGATGCGCAGGGTTTCGACGGCGGTCTGTTCAACGTTGCCGAACACGTCAGTGATCCGTGCCTGCAGGTTGTAGCTGCCGTCGGCCAGGGTATTGGCGGTGTTGTCAAAACTCCAGGTGGTCCCCGTGACAACGGCGTTGGCCCAGGTCAGGCCATTATCCACGCTGATTTCTACATTGCCCCCGGCCCCTAGCGGTGAGGTGATGATACCGCTGAAGATCAGGTTGGGACTGTTGGTGATGAAGTCGGTAGGGCTGCCGGAGTCAGGGGAAACCGCCAGGATCTCGATCGAGTTGCCAACGGGCGCGGTACTGTCAATGGAGACCATTTGACTGGTTGTCTGACCGATGTTGCCGGCGGTATCGGCGACCCTGGCCAAAACGGTATACACGCCGTCGGGCATGATGTTGGCGGTGTTATCGTATTGCCATTCGGTGAGGCCGGTGTTCGTCGCGTTCAGCCAGGTGAGCCCATTGTCCAACGAGATCTCTACGTGTTGGCCCGTACCCAATGGCAGCCCGACATTGCCCAGAAAGAGCAGGGTGTTGTCGGCCGTGTTGAAGTCGCTACCGCTGGTACCGGTGTCCAGCGAAATGCCGATGATGCTGACTGTAATGCTCGCGCTTGGCGCGCTCGTATCGACCACCACCGATTGGCTGGCGGTTTGACCGATGTTGCCGGCGCTATCCACCACCCGCGCTTGCACGGCATAGGTGGCATCAGCCAACACGGTAGCGGTGTGATCAAACGTCCAGGCCGTGCCGGTGACGGTGGCGCCCGACCAGGTGCTGCCGCCGTCCAGGCTGACCTGCACCGACTCCCCAGCCACCAGAGACACCCCCAACACACCGCTGAAGATCAGGGTGTTGTCGTTGGTGACAAAGTCGTTGCCCACGCCACTGTCGGCATTGATCGTGGTGATGCTGATGGTGGCACTGGCGCTTGGCCCCTGGGTGTCCACGATCAAGCTGAAATCGCTGGAGACCGTGCCTTGGTTGCCCGCGGCATCGGCAATGACCACGTGATAGGTATGGCTGCCATCGGAGGTCGCCGCCAGTTGATAGCTCCAGGCCCCGCCCGTGACGGTGGCAAGACCGAGTAAGGTGGTGCCTTCATACACCTGCACGACGTCGCTTGCGTTCAGCCCACTGACGGTCCCGTTCAGTTTTGGGGCGGGGTCATTGGTGAGCGTGCCGTCAGCAAAGTTGCCGGTTTGCAGGTTGACCAGATCCGTATAGGTGGTGATGGCCACCGCGTTACCCGTGGAGGGGGCCGTGGTATCAATCTGCAGCGTTTGTGTCGCCACCGCACTGGTGTTGCCGGCCACATCGAATACCCGGGCCTGCAGGGTATACAGGCCTTGTGCCAAGGTAGTGGCGGTGTGGTCATACACATAGGTGCTACCGCTGGACAGCGTCGCGTCGTGCCAGGTGCTGCCCGCATCCAGGGAGATCTGCACAAAGTCGTTGCTGCCCAGGGCCCCGGCCAACGTCAAGCTGAACACCAGGGTTTGGTCGCTGGTGCTGAAGTCCGTGGCACTGGTGCCGCTGTCGAGCGTGATGCCGGTGACCGACGCCGTGCCCGCGGGCACCGCGTTATAGATCTCCACGGTCCGCTGGGCGCTCTGCCCGACGTTGCCGGCGGTATCGATCACGCGCAGTTGGGCGAGGTAGGTATTGTTCGCCAGCGACAAGCCGGTGTTGTCATAGGTCCAGTTGGTGCCGCTGACGGTCGTGGCCGACCAGGTGGTGCCGCCATCAATACTGAACTGCAGCGTTTCATCGCTGCTCAAAGGCGCCGTGAGCGTGCCGTTGAACAACAAGGTTCGGTCGCGGGTGATGAAGTCACTGGCGCTGATCCCCAAGTCCAGACTGATCGAGCCGAAGGCAGGAATAATGCTCGCCGAGGGGAGCGAGGTGTCAACGGTGACCGTTTGAGTGGCCAGTGGGCTTCTGTTGCCCGCCGTATCAATCACCCGGGCCTGCACGGTATAGCTGCCATCGGCCAACACGGTAGCGGTGTGATCAAACGTCCAGGCCGTGCCGGTGACGGTGGCGCCCGACCACGTGCTACCGCCGTCCAGGCTGATCTGCACGGTACTGTCTGCTGCCAACGGGGCGCTCACCTGGCCGCTGAAGACCAAGGTATTGTCACTGGTGATAAAGTCACCCACCACCCCGCTGTCCAAACTAATCCCGCTGAGAGTGACGGTTTCGGTCGGAATCGCGCTGTCAATCTTCAGCGCCTGCGAACTGGTTTGCCCGATATTGCCGGCAACATCCGTCACCCTGACCTGCACGATGTAGTCACCGTCGGCCATGGAACTGGCGGTGTTGTTGTAGCTCCAGGTGGTCCCGCTCACCGCGGCGCTCAACCACGTGACGCCGCCATTGAGGCTTATTTGAACGCTCTCATCCCCGACCAACGCAGCGCTCAACGAACCGTTGAACAGGAGCGTGTGGTCCTGCGTGATGAAGTCATTGAGGCTGGCCCCATTGTCCAGCCCGGTATCTGAAGCAATGGAGGTGATGGTGATCGTGGTGGTCGGCGCCGGTGCCTGGGTGTCCACCACCACCGCTTGACTGGTGCTCTGGCCGATGTTGCCGGCGGTATCGATCACCCGGGCTTGCACCGCATAGGTAGCGCTGGCTAGCGCAGTGGCGGTGTGGTCAAAACTCCAGCTCAGGCCGGAGACGATCGCCGCACTCCACGTAGTACCACCATCGAGGCTAATCTGTACCCCTTCGTCAGCGGCTAAGGCCGCCCCTAAGGTGCCCGTAAAGACCAAGGTATTGTCGTTGGTGTAGAAGTCCGTGGCACTGAGCCCGGTGTCATCGGTAATGGCGTCAATGGAGAGCGTGGCGCTCGCACTCGGCGCGCTGGTATCAATCACCACGCTCTGGGTGCTTGCAGTGCTCGCGTTGCCGGCAGCGTCCACCACACGGGCGACAAAAGCATGCGTGCCGGAGGCCAAGGTATTGGCGGTGTTGTTTAACACATAGGTTGTACCGCTTTGTAACGAGGCATCCTGCCACGACACCCCGCCATCCAGCGAGATTTGAACTTGATCCCCCGCCCCCAACACGCCCGTCACTTGCGCGCTGATCGTCAGCAAGGGATTGGACGTGACAAAGTCATTGGTGAGGGCGCCGGTATCAGGCGTAATTGCACTGATCACCGCGGTGGCCGGCGGGGCCAGGCTATCAATCTGCACAACCTGGGTATCACTCAGACCGATATTGTCCGCCACGTCGATCACGCGTGCGATCACGGTGTAGGAGCCGTCGGCCATCACGGTAGCAGTATTGTCATAACTCCAATTGGTCCCGGCCACACTCGCCGTCGACCACGAAGTGCCACCATCCAGGCTAATTTCCACCCGCTCGTCAGTGGCTAAGACACCGCTCAAGGTGCCTGAAAATATCAGGGTGCTGTCGCTGGTGATGAAGTCGCCAGCGGTGCCTGAGTCGCTACTGATGGCCGTAAAGGCAATCGTGGTACTGGAAACCGCGGTATCCACCACCACGGTCTGACTGGCGCTCTGGCCGACGTTGCCGGCCGTATCCACCACCCGTGCCTGGACCGCATAACTGCCATCGGTCAGCACGGTAGCGCTGTGATCCAAGCTCCAGCTGGTGCCAGTGACTACCGCTGCCGCCCAGGTCGCGCCACCGTCCAGGCTGACCTCGACGCCGTGCCCAGCCGCCAGGGCAATGCCCAAGGTGCCACTGAAGATCAAGGTGTTGTCGCCGGTGGTAAAGTCGCCACTGGTGCCGCTGTCGAGGGTGATCGCATCGAAGCTGATGGTTTCCGTAACGCTCGGCGCCTGGGTATCCACCACCACGGTTTGACTGGCGCTCTGGCCGACGTTGCCGGCCGCATCCACCACCCGTGCCTGGACCGCATAACTGCCATCGGTCAGCACGGTGGCGCTGTGATCCAAGCTCCAGCTGGTGCCACTGACCAAGCCCGCGGACCAGGTGCTGCCACCGTCCAGACTGACCTCGACGCTGTGGCCGGCGGCCAGGGCAACGCCCAAGGTGCCACTGAAGATCAGGGTGTTGTCGCCGGTGGTAAAGTCGCCACTGGTGCCGCTGTCGAGGGTGATCGCATCGAAGCTGATGGTTTCACTGACGCTCGGCGCCTGGGTATCCACCACCACGGTTTGACTGGCGCTCTGGCCGACGTTGCCGGCCGTATCCACCACCCGCGCCTGCACCGCATAACTGCCATCGGCCAGCACCGTGGCGCTGTGATCCAAGCTCCAGCTGGTGCCAGTGACTACTGCCGCCGCCCAGGTCGCGCCACCGTCCAGGCTGACCTCGACGCCGTGCCCAGCCGCCAGGGCAACACCCAAGGTGCCGCTGAAGATCAGGGTGTTGTCGCTGGTGGTAAAGTCGCCGCTGGTACCGCTGTCGAGGGTGATTGCATCGATACTGATGGTTTCACTGACGCTCGGCGCCTGGGTATCCACCACCACGGTTTGACTGGCGCTCTGGCCGACGTTGCCGGCCGTATCCACCACCCGCGCCTGCACCGCATAACTGCCATCGGTCAGCACCGTGGCGCTGTGATCCAAGCTCCAGCTGGTGCCACTGACTACCGCTGCGACCCAGGTCGCGCCACCGTCCAGGCTGACCTCGACGCCGTGCCCAGCGGCCAGGGCAATGCCCAAGGTGCCGCTGAAGATCAGGGTGTTGTCGCTGGTGGTAAAGTCGCCGCTGGTAGCGCTGTCGAGGGTGATTGCATCGATACTGATGGTTTCACTGACGCTCGGGGCCTGGGTATCCACTATCACGGTCTGACTGGCGCTCTGGCCGACGTTGCCGGCCGCATCCACTACTCGCGCCTGCACCGCATAACTGCCATCGGCCAGCACCGTGGCGCTGTGATCCAAACTCCAGCTGGTGCCACTGACTACTGCCGCGACCCAAGTCGCGCCACCGTCCAGGCTGGCCTCGACGCCGTGCCCAGCGGCCAGGGCAATGCCCAAGGTGCCGCTGAAGATCAGGGTGTTGTCGCTGGTGGTAAAGTCGCCGCTGGTAGCGCTGTCGAGGGTGATTGCATCGATACTGATGGTTTCACTGACGCTCGGGGCCTGGGTATCCACTATCACGGTCTGACTGGCGCTCTGGCCGACGTTGCCGGCCGCATCCACTACTCGCGCCTGCACCGCATAACTGCCATCGGCCAGCACCGTGGCGCTGTGATCCAAACTCCAGCTGGTGCCACTGACTACTGCCGCGACCCAAGTCGCGCCACCGTCCAGGCTGACCTCGACGCCGTGCCCAGCCGCCAGGGCAACACCCAAGGTGCCACTGAAGATCAGGGTGTTGTCGCTGGTGGTAAAGTCGCCGCTGGTAGCGCTGTCGAGGGTGATTGCATCGATACTGATGGTTTCACTGACGCTCGGGGCCTGGGTATCCACTATCACGGTCTGACTGGCGCTCTGGCCGACGTTGCCGGCCGCATCCACCACCCGTGCCTGGACCGCATAACTGCCATCGGTCAGCACGGTGGCGCTGTGATCCAAGCTCCAGCTGGTGCCACTGACCAAGCCCGCGGACCAGGTGCTGCCACCGTCCAGGCTGACCTCGACGCCGTGGCCGGCGGCCAAGGCAACCCCCAAGGCGCCGCTGAAGATCAGGGTGTTGTCGCTGGTGGTAAAGTCGCCACTGGTACCGCTGTCGAGGGTGATTGCATCGAAGCTGATGGTTTCACTGACGCTCGGCGCCTGGGTATCCACCATCACGGTCTGACTGGCGCTCTGGCCGACGTTGCCGGCCGCATCCACCACCCGTGCCTGCACCGCATAACTGCCGTCGGCCAGCACCGTGGCGCTGTGATCCAAGCTCCAGCTGGTGCCACTGACGGTGGCCGCGACCCAGGTCGCGCCCCCGTCCAGGCTGACCTCGACGCCGTGCCCAGCCGCCAGGGCAACGCCCAGCGCGCCGCTGAAGATCAAGGTGTTGTCGCTGGTGGTAAAGTCGCCGCTGGTACCGCTGTCGAGGGTGATCGCATCGAAGCTGATGGTTTCACTGACGCTCGGCGCCTGGGTATCCACCACCACGGTTTGACTGGCGCTCTGGCCGACGTTGCCGGCCGTATCCACCACCCGTGCCTGCACCGCATAACTGCCATCGGCCAGCACCGTGGCGCTGTGATCCAAGCTCCAGCTGGTGCCACTCACTACTGCCGCGGCCCAGGTCGCGCCACCGTCCAGGCTGACCTCGACGCCGTGGCCGGCGGCCAAGGCAACACCCAAGGTGCCGCTGAAGATCAAGGTGTTGTCGCTGGTGGTAAAGTCGCCACTGGTGCCGCTGTCGAGGGTGATCGCATCGAAGCTGATGGTTTCCGTAACGCTCGGCGCCTGGGTATCCACCACCACGGTCTGACTGGCGCTCTGGCCGACATTGCCGGCCGCATCCACCACCCGTGCCTGCACCGCATAACTGCCATCGGCCAGCACCGTGGCGCTGTGATCCAAGCTCCAGCTGGTGCCACTGACTACTGCCGCGACCCAGGTCGCGCCACCGTCCAGGCTGACCTCGACGCCGTGGCCGGCGGCCAGGGCAACACCCAAGGTGCCACTGAAGATCAGGGTGTTGTCGCTGGTGGTAAAGTCGCCGCTGGTACCGCTGTCGAGGGTGATCGCATCGAAGCTGATGGTTTCACTGACGCTCGGCGCCTGGGTATCCACCACCACGGTTTGACTGGCGCTCTGACCGACGTTGCCGGCCGCATCCACCACCCGTGCCTGCACCGCATAACTGCCATCGGCCAGCACCGTGGCGCTGTGATCCAAGCTCCAGCTGGTGCCACTCACTACTGCCGCCGCCCAGGTCGCGCCACCGTCCAGGCTGACCTCGACGCCGTGGCCGGCGGCCAAGGCAACACCCAAGGTGCCGCTGAAGATCAAGGTGTTGTCGCTGGTGGTAAAGTCGCCACTGGTGCCGCTGTCGAGGGTGATCGCATCGAAGCTGATGGTTTCCGTAACGCTCGGCGCCTGGGTATCCACCACCACGGTCTGACTGGCGCTCTGGCCGACATTGCCGGCCGCATCCACCACCCGTGCCTGCACCGCATAACTGCCATCGGCCAGCACCGTGGCGCTGTGATCCAAGCTCCAGCTGGTGCCACTGACTACTGCCGCCGCCCAGGTCGCGCCACCGTCCAGGCTGACCTCGACGCCGTGGCCAGCCGCCAGGGCAACGCCCAGCGCGCCACTGAAGATCAAGGTGTTGTCGCTGGTGGTAAAGTCGCCACTGGTACCGCTGTCGAGGGTGATTGCATCGAAGCTGATGGTTTCACTGACGCTCGGGGCCTGGGTATCCACCACCACGGTCTGACTGGCGCTCTGGCCGACGTTGCCGGCCGCATCCACCACCCGCGCCTGGACCGCATAACTGCCGTCGGCCAGCACGGTGGCGCTGTGATCCAAGCTCCAGCTGGTGCCACTCACTACTGCCGCGACCCAAGTCGCGCCACCGTCCAGGCTGACCTCGACGCCGTGCCCGGCGGCCAGGGCAACACCCAAGGTGCCGCTGAAGATCAGGGTGTTGTCGCCGGTGGTAAAGTCGCCGCTGGTACCGCTGTCGAGGGTGATCGCATCGAAGCTGATGGTTTCCGTAACGCTCGGCGCCTGGGTATCCACTACCACGGTTTGACTGGCGCTCTGGCCGACGTTGCCGGCCGTATCCACCACCCGTGCCTGCACCGCATAACTGCCATCGGCCAGCACGGTGGCGCTGTGATCCAAGCTCCAGCTGGTGCCACTGACGGTGGCCGCGACCCAAGTCGCGCCCCCGTCCAGGCTGACTTCGACGCCGTGGCCGGCGGCCAGGGCAATGCCCAAGGTGCCGCTGAAGATCAGGGTGTTGTCGCTGGTGGTAAAGTCGCCACTGGTGCCACTGTCGAGGGTGATCGCATCGAAGCTGATTGTTTCTGTAACACTCGGCGCCTGGGTATCCACCACCACGGTCTGACTGGCGCTCTGGCCGACATTGCCGGCCGCATCCACCACCCGTGCCTGCACCGCATAACTGCCATCGGCCAGCATGGTGGCGCTGTGATCCAAGCTCCAGTTGGGGCCAGTGACTACCGCCGTCGCCCAAGTGGTGCCGCCATCCAGGCTGACTTCGACGCGCTCACCTGCGGGCAGTGCGGTGCCCAAAGCACCGCTAAAAATCAGGGTGTTGTCACTGGTGGAAAAGTCACCACTGATGCCTGAATCATTGCTGATGGCATCGAAAGTGATCGTGGTACTGGGCGGGGTAACATCCAGGTGGGAGAACGCCACCGGGGTACTAATATTACCCGCCACGTCGGTCAGCGTTACATCGAGGCCACCGCTGGGCTGTGACGCCGCGCTGCTGATCGGACCATAGTGGCCGTCGCTGCCGACCACCGCGGTGCCGGTGGTGCCGTCAGGGAAAACAATCGTTACGGTAGTGCCAGGTTCAGCGGTACCCGGTGCGCCCGAAACGCTCAGGCTACCATCGGCGTTAGTTACCACGGTCGAGCCTGGGGAGATGGTCGGTACAGCCGTATCCACGAAAATATCAATACTGGAAGAACTACTGACGTTGCCCGCTGTATCAATGACCTCAGCGGTAACGTGATAGGCCCCGTCAAGCAGGGGGTCATATTCCCACGTTGTACCGGTGACGATGGCTTGATGCCAAGTGATGCCCCCGTCCAGGCTGATTCGCACACCATCATCAGGTCCCAAAGGCGCATTCAATGTGCCGTAGAACGTCAGTTTCGTGCCATTAGTGATGTAGTCGATACTGCTAATACCGCTATCAGGAGAGATTGAAGTAATATTAATAATTGCATGGCGTGCAGCACTATCAATCTGCAAACTCTGGCTGGTGACTTGACCTACATTGCCAGCGGTATCCACAACCCTCGCCGCAATGGTGTAGGCACCATCAAGCAGTGGGTTAAGACTATTGTCATAACTCCAAGTGGTGCCTGAGAGGGTCGCGGTTAACCACGAGCTCCCTCCATCCAGGCTGATTTCTACTCGTTCACCCGCTAAGAGCAGCGCTCCCAGGTTCCCAGTGAACACCAAGCGGTTGTCGCTGGTGATAAAGTCACTGGCGCTGATGCCGGTGTCATCACTGATGTGGGCAATGCTGATGGTTTCAATGACCGCTGGCGCCACCGTGTCGATGACCACCACCTGGCGGCTAACGACGCCTGGTGTACCGGACGCACTGACGACTCGGGCTTCAAAACTGTACACCCCGTCGGGCAACACATTGGCGGAGTTATCATAAGTATAGGTATTGCCACCGACCCAGACAGCGTCATGCCATGACGCGCCACCATCCAGCGAGATCTGCACACGCTCGCCGCTCGCGAGCGTACCGTCCAATTGGGCGCTGACTACCTGCGTATGATCATTGGTAACAAAGTCACCGACCACGCCATTGTCTGAGATGGCCGTAATCGTGGCAAGCGCGCTGGGCGCCTGACCCGCTGGCGCGCTAGGCGCGTCGCTATGACCGCCACCACCTCCGCTGCCACCGCTGGCCAGCGCCACACCACCGGCCAACAAACCCGCACCTGCCAGCCACCAGCCACTAAACGCAGAGCTGGAAGCGTCAAGTAAGGGTTGGAGACTCTCAAGGTTGACGAAACTGCCGGTGTCCAGCACCGGTACTCCGGCAGCATCCAGCACTGGGGTCGACAATCCCTGCGCATCCTGAATGACCAAAGTGTTTTTGACGCCTTTATGCACCAGGTAAAAGTCGTCCAGAGTAATGACCTCCCCTGAACGCATCGAAATAACCAGCGCATCACCCTGGCGCTCAAGCGAGGCAATGTCGCTGACTGAATCAACCGACAACTTCACCACAGACGGCTCGGCAATGGATGCGTGAAGACCGGAGACGACGTTAGACGCATGGTTGTGCTTATTAATTATCGAGATAGTCGCTTTCATGTTGCGTCTCCAAATAATCGTTAGTTCAATGGCCGCTCAAAGATGGGTAACTACCAAATCAGACAAGTCACGCTTTCGCAGGACCCTCTTTCTTGGTATTTCCTCGCTATACGCTACGCACAGGTTCGTAAAGGGCGCTGCATAAAGGAATGCGCTCATCCTTTAAAAATGTTGAGTAAGCTCAACATGGCAACAGCGACCTGCTACATACCCATGTAGTGTGGCTAGTAATAAAAGACACATCGGTCATAAACGTATCATAGACCCCTTTTTCAGCTTCAATTTTGTCACTCGGGACAAAACCTGAGTCGCGCAAGATATCGAACACAAATTCACAACGTTAAAAAATTTCCAATGCGCAAAACTTATGAAATAACAGCCTAGGCCTGGCTAAAAATCCATTTCAGTAACGCAGTGCTTATGGCGTAGCGCCCATAAAAACAAGGACACGTTGGCCATTTTTAACTCCCCCAGTTAAAGATAAGGGAGTCGTTCGGGGTGGGAATGAGACCGTCCGAAAAAGCACTGAGGTCTTAATATGAATAAGCATGAATGATACGATTTCACATGCAGTACATCGGCGACGGTTGACTCTACCTTCTGCATGCGCGGTTAAATAATAAAATTATAAGCTCCATGCCTGGGCAATGAGGTAAGCCCGAATTGACGTCATCATGCTGGGCACAGAGCGGCCAATGCGCGGTGCGCAGGCTGCTCGTTGCAATCAACGGCAATGGCCAGGCTACGCAGCGCCGTTTCTTGATTGGGTTTTGGGACATGTGCGCCACTTCGTCACAATAGATCGTTTACCCCAGTTCAGTCTGGCGCTGGTTGGCGGGCTGTGCGCTGGGGTGATCACCGGCTGAAAACCGATCTGTCGAGCACATAGGCGCATCTGTTTGGCACTGGCCGAGCCTCGCTTCGTCATTGCACCTGCGTGAGGGCCAATTGATCGCCCAATCGCTTCTGTACGCTTTCCAGCATCAAGTTGAGGATGTTATCGGCGCTGCATCGGTCGGGCTCGCGGCCAGCCGATGGGCACGGCCTGGACGTTTGATCACACCGCTACCGTGTTGGCGGATGCCAGCTATACCGTGCAGGCCCGGGTGATTGATACGGCGGGCAACAGAAGCCCACTGGCCACTCAAACGGTCACCGTTGACACCTCGCTGCCGTCGGCGAGCATTATTCCTGCCTTCGGCTCGATCAGTCTGGACTTGGGGATCAGCGCCAGTGACTTCATCACCCGCGACCGAACCTTGTTGTTCAACGGCACGCTCACGGCGCCTTTGAGCAGCGATGAAACGCTGCAGTTCAGTATTGATGGCGGCACCACCTGGTCGGCCACGACCGTCAGCGGCACCAACTGGACCTATGACAACACCGGCTTGTCGCTGGCGAACAATACCTACCTCGCCCAACTGCGCGTGATCGATACCGCCGGCAACGTCGGGCAGAGCGCCCAGCGGACCGTGGAGATCTATAACGCGGTGCCCGCGGGCACGGCGTCGGTCACCGGCATCACGCTCGACAGCGGCACCAGTGCCACGGACTTCAGCACCAGCGACCAAACCCTGGTGTTCAGCTTGACGTTGGCCGGGGCCCTGGGCAGCAACGACTTTGTGCAGATCTCCCTGGATGCGGGCAGCACCTGGCACGACGCGACGCTGTCCAGCGGTAGCACCTATGTGTATGACCACACCGCCACTACCTTGGCACAAGGCCTGTATACCCTGCAGGCCCGGGTATTCGATGTGGCCGGCAACACCAGTGCGGTGGCGACACAAACGCTGCAGATTGATACCACGGCCCCCTCCACGGGTAACGCGGTGGCCATCACCACCTATACGGATCTGGTCAACCTGCAAACCGGCAACTTTGCTGACGGCACGCTCACCAATGACCCCGCCCCAAAACTGAACGGGACCGTCAGTGGGCTGAACGCAAGCGACGTCGTGCAGGTGTATGAAGGCACCACCTTACTCGGTCTTGCCACCGTCACGGGCGGGGCCTGGAGCTATCAACTGGCGGCGACCTCCGATGGCAGCCATACCTATCACGTGGTCATTGCCGATGCCGCGGGCAACCAAGGCACGGTCTCCAGCGATTTCAGCTTGATCGTGGACACCCAGGGGCCAAGCGCCAGTGCCACCATCAGCATCACCACGATCAATGCCGACAGTGGCGTGGGCAACGACTTTGTCACCAACGACAACACCCTGATCTTCAGCGGTGTGTTGGGGGTGTCTCTGGTGGCTGGGGAGTCGGTGCAGGTCAGCCTGGACGGCGGCAGCACCTGGTCGGGCGCCACCGTCACCGGCACGGCCTGGACGTTTGATCACACCGCTACCGTGTTGGCTGATGCCACCTATGCCGTGCAAGCGCGGGTGGTGGATAGCGCCGGCAACATCGGTCAAACCGCCAGCCAATCGGTGGTGGTCGATACGAGCGCGCCAAGCGCGAGCATTACAGTCAGCATCATCGGCATTTCGCTGGACACCGGTACCAGCGGTAGCGACTTCAACACGGCCGACAACACCCTGCTCTTTCTGGGCAATGTCGGGCTGCCATTGGGTACGGGCCAACACGTAGAGATCTCGTTGGACAATGGGCTCACCTGGCTGAACGCGACGAACACCGGCCTCACCGAATGGCAATACGATAACACCGCCAACATCATGCCCGACGGCGTGTATACCGTTTTGGCCAGGGTCGCCGATACCGCCGGCAACATCGGTCAGACAACCAGTCAAATGGTCTCCATTGACAGTACCGCGCCCGTTGGCAACTCGATCGAGATCCTGGCGGTTTCCCCTGACTCCGGCAGCCCTACCGACTTCATCACCAACAGTCCCAACCTGATCTTCAGCGGTATCATCACCTCACCGCTAGGGGCCGGGGGCAATGTAGAAATCAGCGTGGATAATGGCCTGACCTGGGCCAACGCCGTTGTCACGGGGACCACCTGGAGTTTTGACAACACCGCCAATACCCTGGCCGACGGCAGCTACAACCTGCAGGCACGGATCACTGACGTGTTCGGCAACGTTGAACAGACCGCCGTCGAAACCCTGCGCATCGACACCGTGGCGCCAAGCGCCAGCGCCACCGTGGCCATTACCACCATCAGTGTCGACACCGGCACGGCGGGCGACTTTGTCACCAGTGACAATACCCTCACCTTCAGCGGCACCCTGGGCGCCGCCCTGCAAAGCAATGAAGATGTCAGGATCAGTCTGGACGGCGGAGCAACCTGGCAGATCGCAACGGTCACTGGAACCACCTGGAGCTTTGACAACACCGCCACCGCCCTGGCTGACGGCAGCTACACGATTGAGGCCCAAGTCTTCGACACCGCAGGCAACCTCGGCCAGAGCGCCAGCACCGCCCTGACCATCGACACCGCCACCCCTATGGCAAGCGTGGCCATCAGCGGGATCACCACGGACACCGGCACCACCGGGGACTTTATCACCAGCGATCAAACACTGCTCATCACCACCACCCTGACCGGCACGCTCAACGCCGGTGAGAACGTGCAGATTTCTCTGGATAACGCAGCGAGCTGGAATAACGCCTCACTGGTCAGTGGCAGCACCTACGCCTATGACCACAGTGCCACCCCCTTGGCTGAAGGCAGCTACACCTTCCTCAGTCGGGTCATCGATGGGGCCGGCAATACCAGTGCCGTGGCCTCCCAGGCCGTGACAGTCGATATCACCGGACCCACCGTCGGCTACACCGTCAGCCTTGACACCTACACCGACAACGTCTTTGCACTGCTGGGCGACTTCGGCACAGGCACCAGCAGCAATGATACCACCCCCGTGCTGAACGGCACGGTCAGCGGCCTGGCCAGCGGCGATACGGTGCGGGTGTATGAAGGCGCGACCTTGCTGGGTGTCGCCACCGTCAGTGGCAACACCTGGAACTACCAACTGGGCACCACCGCCGAGGGGGCGCACACCTATCACGCGGTCATTAGCGATGTGGCCAACAACAACGGTCTTTCGTCCAGCAACTTTACCCTGACCGTCGACACCGTAGCCCCGAGCGCCAGCGAAACCATCACCATCGGCGCCATTAACGCCGACAGTGAGGTGAGCGGTGACTTCAACACCAACGACAACACACTGATCTTCAGCGGCGTATTGGGCACCACCCTGGCCGCAGGACACAGTGTGCAGTTCAGCCTGGACGGTGGCGCGACCTATAACGCCGCCACCGTCAGCGGCACCACCTGGAGTTATGACAACAGCGCCAACGCCCTGGCGGACAACACCTACAACCTCAAGGCGCGGGTCGTCGATGCCGCGGGCAACGCAGGCCAAACCGCCAACCAAACCCTGGTGGTCGACACCTCCGCCCCCGCCGCCGCGCAAACCATTGCCTTCACCTCCATTACCCTGGACTCGGGGACCAGCAGCACCGACTACATCACCAGTGACAAAAACCTGGTCTTCAACGGCGTGCTGGGGGCCGCGCTGCTGGCCGGGGAAAGCGTGCAAGTGCGGCTTAACGGCGCCAGCTGGTTCAACGCCTCCACCAGCGCCCTGACCTGGAGTCACGATCACACGGCAACCACCCTGGCCGATGGCGCCTACACCGTCGACGCTCGCGTGGTAGACATTGCCGGCAACGTCGGGCAGACCGCCACCCAACTGGTGACCGTCGACAGCACCGCCCCCACCGCCACCCTCACCATCGGCGCCGTCACCAGCGACACCGGCATCACCACGGACTTCAAGACCCAGGACACCACGCTGGTGTTCTCCGGCACCCTCAGCGCCACGCTGGGAGCCGGCGAAGAGGTACTGTTCAGCATGGATGGCGGCACCACCTACTTCAGCGCCACCGTGTCCGGCACCACCTGGAGCTACGACAACAGTGCCAACACCCTGAGCGATGGCATTTACAACCTCAGGGCGCGGGTCGTGGATGCCGCAGGCAACTTCGTCAACACCGCCAACCAAACGATGACCGTCGATACCACCCCACCGAGCGCATCGATTACCATCACCTCAATCACCACCGACTCGGCAATCGCCACCGACTTCATCACCACCGACACCACCCTGATCTTCTCCGGCACCTTGAGCAGCACACTGGCCACTGACGAACGGGTGGAGATTAGCCTGGATGGCGGAACATCCTGGTCGACGGCCACCGTGACCGGCACCAGCTGGAGCTACAACAACACCGCCAACGTCATGGCCAGCGGCGCCTACACCGTCGTCGCCCGAGTCATCGACATTGCCAACAACCTCGGCCTAAGCACCACCCAAGTGGTGCAGATCGATACCGTAGCCCCAACGGCGACGGCAACCATCAGCGCCATCACGACCGATAGCGGAACCAGCAGCACCGACTTCATCACCAACGATCAAACGCTCACCATCAGCGCCACGGTCACCGGGACCGTGGGCAGTGGGGAAACCGTCCAGATCAGCCTGGACAACGGATCGACCTGGAACACGGCAACACTGGTCAGTGGCTCGCTCTACAGCTTCAACAACACCGCCAACACCCTGGCCGCCGGCAGCTACAACTTCCGGGCCCGGGTCGTGGACACCGCCGGCAACATCGGCACCGTATCGGCCGCCACGGCGGTGACCATTGATCTGGTCGCCCCCGCGATGAGCGCCGTATCACTCACCGCCATCACCACCGACACCACCGCCGGGCTGGTCCTGGGCACAGGCAGCACGACCGACAGTGCGCTAAACACCGACCTCACCACGCGTGATCCGTTACTGACCGTCAATGGCAGCTATACCGGCAACGTACTGACAGGCGAGTTTCTCCAGATCAGCACCGACGGCGGCACGACGTGGACCAACGTCACCACCTTTAACAACACGGCCAAGACCTGGAGTTATACCGATCCGGTGGCCAGAACCAGCGCCACCACCTATCAACTGCGCGCCATCGACATCGCCGGTAACGTGGCAACGGGCACCGCCTCAACGGTGGTCACCGTGGACAGCACCGCGCCGCTGATCACCAGCCTGATTGCCCCGGTACTGACGAGCGCATTTGATACGGGCGTGGTGGGCGACAACATCACCACCACCACGACGGCCATCACGTTCAGCAGTGCGACCAGTGGGCTGGGCGAAGTGGGTTCCACCCTGGTGCTCATCAATGACATTGATAATGACGGGGTTTATTCGCAAGGCATCGACTCGATTTTGGCGACAACCACGGTGGCGGCGGGAGGGAGCTGGTCGTTGAGTACGGCGGGGCAGGCGGTGGGCAGTTATCACCTGGCCTTTATGGGGGTGGATGCGGCAGGGAACAGGAGTGGGTTGAGTGGGGGGACGCACTTGCGTGTGGTGGCCTCGGATTTGGCGACAGAAGCTACTATTGGTGTATTTTTTTCAACGTATCAGGGTCCTGTTAAAGTTAATCATAATGGACTTTGGCATATATACGCCACCCACAATCAGGTTGGTGTTATTAACACTTGGTCTCAGACGTCACTGTCTACAATGTTTCAAGCGGGTGATGGGTCCTACGGTTTAATGAATGTTCTGACAGCAGCAGATTTTCAGCGGACAGGCTATCAGGCCATAGTGTCCATTGGACTCAATCAATCCACAGGCACTGGGGAAGTTATTGTTGGGCTAACCTCCAATGATGTGAGCTATAGTAGAAATACACCATTAAGCGGCCCCGCATTTTCACGGACATACGGCGCGGTGGTGGCTTACGATAAAACGGGGGATGGCTATCTGGATTTCGCTTTTGGTGATAGGGCCAATACTTCGTTGACTTTCGTGTCCAACACTGCCGGGGCGCTTACTTGGATGAACGGCACCGCCTCAACAGGAACGGGCAGGCCGACGGGTACGGGAACGATAAATAATTACGCTGAAGCGTCAGCAGTTGATCTTAACAATAATGGCACAGTAGATATTGTAGAACACACCAACGGTAATGGTAATTTTGCACTGACCACCTTTTTTAATGATCAACTAAGTACAAATTCATTTGCACTGACTAACTTGGCGGGCGTCTTTGTAACGGCTATTGGCGGCAAGGAAGTTGCTATGACGTGGGCTGATTTTAATAATGACGGTTACATGGACTTGTATTTGAATATGGGAAGGAATGCCACCAATACGGCGGACAGCGATGCCAGTCGTATCTACTGGAATAATCAAAGCGGCGGCTTTGGCACGACGGCTGGAACTACAGGGGGAACTGCAACCTATTTTGCCGACACGTTGAGCGGTTCAGGCTCTTTGGCAATGGACTGGAATCACGATGGCAAAATGGATGTAATCGAAGTGCCTCGAATTGGTGTGAGTAGTAATATAGTTTGGTATGCCAATCAAGGCAGTGCCGTGTTTAGTACCGGTGCGAACATTTCAACATTGATAAGAAATGATTTTCAGGGTGTCTCACCTATCGATTTTAACTGGGACGGAGCACAAGATTTATTAGTGAATACAGCTGCGAATGTGTTGGCGCCTGTGTTATTCAACAATAAATTAGTTGCCGACGGGACAAGCTTACATTTGCAAATTTTCGACCAGCAGGGGCTAAATGTATTTTATGGAAATACCGTCCAACTTTATAACGCATTGGGGGTTTTAATCTCCTCCCAAGTGATCAACCCGCAAATGGGGTTAACCAGCGTTGATGCCTCTGCCTTGGTATACTTTTATGGCCTCAGCGCTACGGAAACCTACACCGCCGTCCTGCTGAAGAGCGTCAGCGGTGTTTCCACAGACGTTTCCGGTGTCGCAACACTGGGCGGCAACAGCATTGAGCAAGTCAATACCACCTGGACGGGCCTTACGACCGGCTTGGCCACTAGTAACTACGTACTGTCCGCGGAAGCTGGCGGTAACAACGCCAACGGCAATTTCATCGGCACAGGATACAATGACACCTTCTTCGCTACTGCAGGCACGGATACTTTCGTTGGCGGCGGCGGATGGTTAACCCATTACGGTACACCTGCCTGGCAAATCACTCGCGGCGAAGACATCGTGAACTTCACTCTTGCAGGCACGACCGGGGTGACCGTGAACCTCAACACTGCCACGGCTCAGGCCACCGGGTTTAACACCGTGACCCTGACCGGTATCGAAGGGATCATTGGCGGGGGCGGAAATGACGTCCTGACAGCCAACAGCACCGCTAGCGTGAACTCACTTCTCGACGGACGTGGCGGCAACGACACCTACACCATCACCGCTGGCGGTCATACGCTGCTGACCTTCACCAATGTGAATAACAGCGATGCTACCGGTGGCAACGGTACTGACACAGCAATCGGCTTCGGCCTGGGCAACATCAACAGTGTGGCCGCCGCCGATATGATTGATCTTAGCGCCTTGCTGACAGGCTACACCGGTACGGCCTACGTCTACACCGATGTCACCACCGCCAAACCGGTATTGGATAAAGCCTCAGAGGGGCTGATGAATTACCTGAGTGTCACCAACAACGGGACCAACACTTCGATCAGTGTCGACCGCGACGGTGCAGGTTCAACGTTCTCATCCTCCTTGGTGCTGACACTGAACGGGGTGGCCACGGACATGGAGACCTTGTTGATCAATCACCAGTTGATCGTATAAAGCGACGCTGTGAGAGGGGAGCGTTTTCATACGCCCCTCTCATGAAGCGGTCATTGATCTTGAAATTTGGGAAAGAGTGCGCGCAGAAGACCAATCAATACAGGGCGTGAAAGCGTCGGACGTTCGGTCCGTTTCCCAGCCTGCTGCTTGCTTGTAGCAGATTTATACGATTTCACTTTTAACCCGGCGTAGCCGTCTCCAAATGCGCCGGGTTATTTTTTTGTTAGATGACGATGAGGCACACTGCGAATTTTGCTCATGGTGTTATGAGCGGGTAGAGGCGTGGGCGCGAGGATTAAGTTGATGCACTGTCTTTCCTGGAGCGGCGTCGCCGCTGGAGCCCAGAGCAAAAACTGGCCTGGTTCGCGAGAGCCTTGAGCCAAGGCTAAACGTTTCGCTGGTGGCTCGGCGTAACGGCATCAATGCCAACCAGTTGTTCCTGTGGCGCAAGCTTTACCAGGAAGGCAGTTTGTCGACGGTCAGTCACTTGCTTAGCCGCGCGCAATAAAACATGCGCCAGGGCCAAACCCATCGCGCCAAGGCCGATGACTGCGACTTCGCTTTGCATGATTCGCTTCCTTTTAAGGGATCCATTGGCGGATCGACACACAATACCGGTACCAAGGTGCCTGCCAAACGCAGAATCCTTCACGACCTTAGCTATCTTGGTTAATTGGCGCTGGAGTTATCCTCTCGACGGGCTTGTGTCATCCAAACTGCTGCGGTGTCGATGATGTCCGTGGTCAGTTGCGTCAGCCCGTTGCTTTCCATCAAGCGCTGACAAGCACGCGCCAGCTCAATGCTGTCACGCCAGTAACCTTGACTGATTTGGATGAACCGCTTGGCGGTGGAGCGTTCGACTTTGCCAAATAGCGGCTGCAGAACATAGGCCTGCCCCTCTTCAATTCGGCGCATGCGTGTCAGGTGCAAGGTTTTTGCACCGATGCGTGAGGCCAGTTGCGCCAAATAGACCCCCGTCTGCGGCGTGCGAAACTGCCGATTCATGATATCTGTGCCCATCAGCAATAACGCCATGCCGGCCTCATCGGCCAGAAAACGCAAGCCTTCCAGTTGCGGCCACTTCAAATGGTTGGCCTCATCCACAATGACCAAACGGTTTTTAACCAGTGGTCGTGCACGCGCAATCAAACCGGCAGCCGTCCCCGTGGTCACCTCTAACCCAAGCGCGACACATAAGTCCAGCATCAAGGACTTGGTGGACATGCCTTGATAGGCACACACCCGCACCGCGTTCAGTCGATCAACCAAGTAATGGGCGATGGTGCTTTTGCCGGTGCCGGGTTTGCCATCGATTTTGCCAACTCTGTTGCTGTCAGCGCTCAACAGGGTTTGCGCCAGTGCGAATGCCTCTTGCACATCTTGTGTTTCGATTACCTTGCTCATTGGGCGCCGTCCAGATCCAACGCAGTTGTTTTGGTTTTTTCAATAGGTGAAGCGCCGCACGTGTCGATATCGACATCGGGGTCAGTGTCCGCAGGTAAAAGCGCCAAGGCTTCGAGCAGCGGGTTGGGCGTAGTGGACCATTGGCGGGTACTGCGCTGGCGACTGTGGGTGCTGAGTTGGTCTTCGTGCGATTGGCGGTCTTGCTGGTGTTGTTGCGCTTCGTAGTGTTTGACGGCGTGCAGCATGCTTTTGACCGTCGGGGTGAGCTCAATCAGGGCGCCGTGTGGCATCACCGGGGCCGGTGGCGCCAGTTCAGTGCGCCGTTGCATGGCCGCTTCCAGATTCAGGCACACCGTATCCGAGCGCAGATCATGAATATGGCGCTTCATCACCTTGGCGCGTTCGGCTTGGGTCTGCGCCCCCTCTCTGGCGAAAAATTCAAAACGTTTGGCTTCTCTGGCGGCACAGATCAGATGGTTGTTTGGGTCAAACACAAAGAGGTAAGCGTCATCCCATTTGGCGAAACGAATTCGCAGGCGTTCGCCGTTGTGGGCAATCAAGGCCTCGTCAAAGTAGGTTTTACCATTCCAGTTGACGTAACCGCCCCCTTGGATCAGCCGCGTGTCCTCACACGAAAACGCTACCCGCAGGGCCAGAGCATCCACCTGTGGTGCGCCGTTCCAGCCGTTAGCCATCGCGGCGCGCAGGGCATCGTTAGGGCTCTGTCCTTGCAAAGTACGGCTGCGCGGTTGAGCGCGAGCGTGGTAATACGCCAAGGCCCGATCAAACGAATCGTGAAAGGCTGCCCAGTCACCCGGATAGGGATGGGGCGCACGGCCCACGTTGTGCGTTTTTTGGCGCATTCGGTTGCCCCCAATCCAGCCTGGCAACATCGACAATACCTGCTGCTCCAGCAGACCAAAGAGGCCTTCAATGGGTTTGGCGGGGGCGTTGTACGGACGTGCGCGAACAACCGCGCTGGATGCTCGAAGCGGTTCGTTCAGTCGGGCGTCGAGTGTTACACCGGTCAGGCGACTGAGTTGGGCAAAGCCTTCCATCATGCCCTGCCAGCCGTATTCAGAACCGTTATCCAGATACAACTGACGGGGTAAACCCCAAGCGCTACACATGGCGGCAAAGGACTGGGCAATATGCACTTGCTTGACCCCTTCACCTTTTTCCAGTTGGATCAAGGTGACGTGGACACGCTGGGTGGCGACATCCATCCAGGCAATCGCCCGCGGCATAACCGCTGTACCGTCATCACGGGTCAACATGATATCAATCGGATGGACATCGCCGACGATGATGTCCATTGGCTTTAAGCCCTCACGGTGACGCTGTATCCGCGGCAGCATGGTGTCAAAGAACAACCGCGCATCTTTGTCGTGCATAGCCACCAACGCATAACGTCGGTAGCGCTCCACATAACTGCGGCTCAGTTGGCAGGCCGAGAAAGATACCTCGGACCAGCCCGCCGCCAAAGACAGGTCATACAAGATGGCGCTGCCCAATTCAGCCACCGTGCGATAACCCGGCGCTCCTGCCGCCCACAATGAACGAACTTGTTCAGCCAACTGCGTCGCCACCACGGCCTGGGCCTCAACCGCAAGCGGGCAGAGGCTGTCCCACTGGCGAGTGATGCCGACCATCGTGCGGCCGACGTCACGCCGGGGACGGCGCATGAGCGATACTAAGCCTTGGTCTTCATAGCTGGCGACCCAGGTATACAAGGTGTCGAGGCTTAGACTGGTACGCCGGCCATCGGGGCGCGTGTGGAAGGTATTGGCCAGCAGGCGCAACGCCTCACCGCGGGCATGGGAATGCTTGGGGTACATCAGGGCGGGCTGAATCAGGTTCCATTTCCACAGTGCCAGGTCACGGTGTTTGACTGCCTGACGATCTAGGGGGTGTGGCGCAGTGCTTAGAGAAAGAACATTAGAAAATGGCGTAGCGGGCGCCATCGGGGGAATGGATTGGTGAAACCATGCGCTGTACAGGTCTGCGGGTAAGCTGCTGGTTTGGACTTGATAGCAGCGTGATGAGCCGGTACTGCCCGCCAGCACGCGCACCTGCAAGGCCGAACCGCGCCAAGGTTGACCGAGCGCAGATTGGGATAAGGCTTGACGGGCTTGTGAAACTGAAAGATTTGCCAGCGAGGCAAACGCTGAAACGTCTAGCCACAGCGGTGACGTAGCCAAATCATGGGGAGGTGCGACCGATTGGGTGGACATGGGGAAACTCCTAGAAATCCAGTTTTCCGCAACCCCAACGCCAATTAGGGTGGACGGAACCGTGCAGGGTTGGCGTACCGGTCTAGGTCCGGCGCATCCGAAGATGCCCCCGCACGGCCCGTCCATAAACGACTTGCCATGATGCGGATACAAAAAAACCGCTTATGAGCGGCGGTTGTATCTGCCTAGATTCCGAGACGCCAATCCCAAGTCGCTGAATTTGCAGCGACAGCGCCACTTTAGCGCAGCATTTGGCACAGGGCAAGTTCGGCGGTCATGTGAAACAAAAGCGAGCGTCTCTTCACTGCGCTCAACTCAGCAGTTGGCCAATCCAGTCGGGATTGCAGTCGCATTCGAAGGGGTTACTTGTGAATCGATTCGGCTTTCATGTCCTCCCCCCCCCGTGCATCGCTTTAGCGGTGCTCGGGGGTGAAAGAATTAGCCGTCTTCTGAATTTTCATCCCGCTTAGTTCCGGATAGTTTCGGCCAGTCCCACTTAATGCCCGTCATTCGGATTTATATACCACCGGGATTCTGGGAATAAATAAAACCCACCTAAAACCCGGCTTCGGCCGGGTTTTTTTGTGTATACCAGACCACGAAATTTCCAAACACTGGAAATCAATTGTGGGAGCGAGCCTGCTCGCGAAGAGGCCATCACCTTCAACATCGATGTCGCCTGACAGTCCGCTTTCGCGAGCAGGCTCGCTCCCACATACAGCGAGCCTCGAAACGCCTCCACATTCAAGGATTGATTGTGAATTCCACCCGCAACGCCCAACTCATCATCACCGCTCGTCTGATCTCGGACTTCGGTGCCTTCCTCAACATGGTCGCCCTGGCCACCTACGTCTACCTGCTCAGCAACAGCGCCATGAGTGTCGGTATCTTCCTCGCCAGCCGTGTGGGTGGAGGGATTTTCGCCAGCCTGATCGGCACCGCTTTCTATCGCCGCTGGGGCGGGCGCACGCCGCTGATTGCCTTCGACCTGTTGCGCGCCGGGCTGCTGGGCCTGCTGCTGGTGTTGCCGGTCGCCCAGCACGTACTGCTTTTACCGTTAATTGCGTTCGGTCTGGGATTCGGTAACTCGATGTTCGCCATCGGCCTCAACAGCCAGTTGCCACACTTGATTGAAAACGAACACCTGCTCAAGACCAACGCCTGGATCACCTCGACGTCGTCGGCCGCAATGGTCGGTGGAAGTCTGGTGTCGGGGCTTTTAGTGGCGGCATTCGGCTTTGAAACGGTGTTTGCATTGAACGTCGTCACTTATCTGCTAGCCGCGTTGTTCATCTTGCCGCTGCGCTTTTCAAAACCAGGGCCCAACGCCAAGCCCTCCCACGAACGGGGTGAATGGTCGGCCCTGCTCCAGGGCCTGCGCAGTACACCGGTGGTGGCGGCGATGCTCGCGGTAACCATGGCCGACACCCTTGGCAGTGCCGCGCACAACGTGGGTTTTCCGATCATTTCCAAACTGCTGACGCCCGAGTCGGCCAGCACCACGCTGGGCCTGATGCTGGCGGTCTGGGCCAGCGGAAAACTCATCGGTGCGCGCATCGCCAGTCGGCTGAAAGGCTCGGACAACGTGAACCTGGAACGACGTTTTTTCTTGGGTGTGTTGCTGATGTCTTGTGGCTTCATCCTGATGTTTCAGCAGCAGACCCTTTACGGGCTGCTGCTGTTCTCGCTGCCGGCGGGCCTCGGTGACGGCTTCTCTGAAGTCGGCCTGATGTCGCGCCTGCAGCGTGAACCGGACAGCCTGCGCCTGCCGATCTTCAGCTTCCTGACCCTGTTGCAAATGACCGGGTTCGGCGTTGGCATGCTGATTGCCGCGCCGTTCTATTCGTGGTGGACGCCGGGTGCCGTGGTGCTGTTGTTCCACGGGATTCCCCTCAGCACTTTGTTGGTGGTGAAGCGGCTGGCAATCAGGGGCGAACGGGTTGGGCGCAACAGCCCGACTCCAGGTTCTTGAGAATCGGGCAGTCGGGACGGTGATCACCGTGGCAGTGTTCGACCAGGTCCTGCAGGGTGTCGCGCAGTTGGCCGAGTTCGAGGATTTTCTGGTCCAGCTCTTCGATGTGCTGACGGGCCAGGGCCTTCACATCGGCGCTGGCTCTTTGGCGGTCCTGCCAGAGGGTCAGCAGCTTGCCGACTTCTTCCAGTGAGAACCCCAGGTCCCGGGAACGCTTGATGAACGCCAGGGTATGCAGGTCGTCGTCGCCGTAGACCCGGTAACCGCTGTCGGTACGATGGGCGGCCTTGAGCAAGCCGATGGATTCGTAATAACGAATCATCTTCGCGCTCAAGCCGCTCTGGCGGGCCGCTTGGCCGATGTTCATTGAGTGTCCTCCAGATCCTTGGGTTTCCAGGTTTTCAACAGTAACGCATTGCTCACCACGCTGACGCTCGATAACGCCATGGCCGCGCCGGCCAGCACCGGGTTGAGAAAGCCGAACGCTGCCAGCGGAATACCGATCAGGTTATAGACGAAGGCCCAGAACAGGTTCTGACGAATCTTCGCGTAGGTCTTGCGACTGATCTCCAGCGCCGCCGGCACCAGCCGTGGGTCGCCGCGCATCAGGGTGATCCCGGCCGCGTGCATCGCAACGTCGGTGCCACCGCCCATGGCGATGCCGATGTCGGCGGCGGCCAAGGCGGGGGCGTCGTTGATGCCGTCGCCGACCATCGCGACCACGCCGGTTTTTTTAAGTGTGGCGACAGTGGCCGCTTTGTCGGCGGGTAGCACTTCGGCGTGGACATCCTTGATGCCCAGCGCCTCGGCAACCACGTTGGCACTGCCGCGATTGTCGCCGGTCAGCAGGTGGCTGCTGATGTTGCGTGCGCTGAGTTGTTGTACGGCGTGCAGCGCGCCGGGTTTGAGCGTGTCACCGAAAGCGAAGAGGCCCAGCACCCGAAGTTCGGGGCTTTGCTCGATCAGCCAGGACAGGGTTCGGCCTTCGGTTTCCCAAGCGGTGGCGGAGTCAGCCCATTCACCTGCGCTCAAGCCGCTCTCTTCCAGGAGACGACGATTACCCAGCGCCAATCGGCGACCGTCGAGCGTGCCCGCGATGCCACGGCCGGTCAGGGACTGGCTGCCAGTGACATCGGCCACCGTCAAACCGCGTTCGGCGCAAGCGTCCAGAACCGCCTTGGCCAACGGATGTTCACTGCCGCGTTGCAGGGCGCCGGCCATTTGCAGCAACGCCGCTTCGTCATTGTTGATTGCGCTCAAATGAGCGATGCGCGGAGTCCCCGACGTCAGCGTGCCAGTCTTGTCGAAGACCACTGCACTGACTTCATGCGCGCGCTCCAGCGCTTCGGCGTCCTTGATCAGAATCCCGTAGCGCGCCGCCACACCGGTGCCGGCCATGATGGCCGTTGGCGTGGCCAACCCCAGGGCGCATGGGCATGCGATTACCAATACCGCCACGGCATTGATCAGCGCCGTTTCCATCGGTGCGCCGTACAACCACCAACCGATCAAGGTGGCCAACGCAATCAGCAGAACCGTAGGGACAAACACCTGACTGACTTTATCCACCAGTTTCTGGATCGGCGCTTTTGCCGCCTGAGCGTCTTCGACCAAACGAATGATGCGCGCCAGCACGGTTTCCGCGCCCAAGGCCAGGGTGCGAACGAGCAATCGGCCTTCGCCATTGATCGCGCCGCCAGTGACCCTGTCGCCGGGTTGTTTGGGCACCGGCAGGCTTTCGCCGCTGATCAGCGCTTCGTCGGCGTGGCTCTGGCCTTCGACCACTTCGCCGTCCACCGGGAAGCGTTCACCGGGTTTGACCATCACCAGATCATTGAGGCGCAAGGCGCTGATGGCGACGTCCTGCTCGCGACCATCGACCACCTGAATCGCCCGTTCCGGGCGCAAGGCTTCGAGGGCGCGAATCGCACTGGCAGTCTGGCGTTTGGCGCGGCTTTCCAGGTACTTGCCCAACAGCACCAAGGCAATCACCACCGCCGAGGCTTCGAAATACAGGTGCGGCATGCGCCCGGCGGCGGTGGCCCACTCATAGAGACTCAAGCCATAACCGGCGCTGGTGCCCAACGCGACCAGCAAATCCATGTTGCCGGCACCGGCGCGCACAGCTTTCCAGGCGGCCACATAAAACCGTGCACCGAAGATGAATTGCACTGGCGTGGCCAACGCGAATTGCACCCAGGCCGGGAGCATCCAGTGCACGCCGAACGGTTGCAGCAACATCGGTAGCACCAACGGCGAGGCGAGGGCGATCGCCATGATCAAGGCCCAGCGTTCGCGGTGCAGGCGCTGTTGCTGATGGTCGGTTTGCGGGTGTTCAACTTCCCAGACACTGGCGCTGTAGCCAGCCTTGGTCACGGCAGCGATCAAGGTTTGCGCATCGATCTGACCGAGCAGCTCAAGGTGGGCGCGTTCGTTGGCCAGATTGACGCTGACGTTCTTGACTCCCGGCACCTTGGCCAGCGCCCGTTCGACCCGGCCGACGCAGGAGGCGCAGGTCATGCCGTCAATGCTCAATTCCAGGCTCTGCTGCGGCACGCTGTAACCGGCCTGCTGCACCGCATCCATCAACGCCGGCAGGCTGTCGCTGGGTGCTTGAACCCGAGCCTGTTCGGTGGCCAGGTTGACGCTGACGGCAGAGGCGCCGATGACTTTGCTCAAGGCGCGCTCGACACGCCCGGCGCAACTGGCGCAGGTCATGCCGGCAATCGGCAGATCGAAAGTGGTGAATTCGGACATCGGTCACGCTCCCTGTAGAAGATGCCTACAGGATCAACCTTGCCATGTGGGCAAGGTCAAGCGCCAATCAACAATTCACCACATTGGATTTGCGTCAGTAATCGAGGGCTGTGGGTTTCAGGTACATCCCTTCCTGCGTCATCGCAATCCGGAACTTCAGCACGTCACCGGCCTTGAGCGTGATGTTCTGCGAACCGGGAGCGAGCATGCCTGGGTTGCAACCCGGTGCCTGGCCCGGCAGCAGCTTCAGGCGCAGGGACACATTGCCCGGTGGCAGGTTGAACGAGGTGCTTTGTTCCTGGAATAACCGCGCCGACAACTGATCCTGGATATACACGCCAATCTCGCAGGAGGTCGAGACTTCCAGGCGCTCACGGGAAATGATCAGCACGCCGTAATCCTCCCCGGCTGCATTGACCGAAGGCGCAACGGCGAAAAGGCTGAGAAAGCCAAACAGGCTGAGAACTGACCAGCGCATGGCTGAATCTCCTGATGTCGAGTCATTGATGGACGCAGCTTGGCCGAGCGCGACGCCGATTGCCAGCCCGGCAGTTCACTTCAGAACTTGACCTTGCCATGGTGACAAGCTCGAGACTGCACGCAACCTCACTCAAGGAGTCATCCCATGCAAGTGTTCAACGTTCAAGGCATGTCTTGCGGTCACTGCGTCAAAGCCATCACTCAGGCGCTGCAAGCCAAGGATCCTGCGGCCAGCGTGCGTATCGATCTGGCTGCGAAAGAAGTCGGCGTCGAGAGTGCATTGACATCGGATCAAGTGATCGCGGTGATCAGTGAAGAAGGCTACGAGGCGAAAGTCGCCTGAAGCTTTTTAATAGTTAGCGACCTAACGGAATGTTCAAGGCGACCATGCGCGTCTAGACTGTGGGGCTGCCGACCCCTGTCCAACTGGATGCCTGATGAATTTCCGTTCCATATTGATTCTTGGCGCCTTGAGCGCTTTCGGTCCGCTGGCGATCGATTTCTATCTGCCGGCCTTCCCGGCGATGGCGCTCGCCTTCGGCACCGATGAAAAACACGTTCAGCTGACCCTGGCGGCGTATTTCCTGGGCTTGTCCATCGGTCAGCTGGCTTACGGCCCGGTGGCGGATCGCTTCGGGCGACGCATTCCCTTGCTGACCGGCGTCGGCCTGTTCACCGCAGCCTCTCTGGCGTGTGCCTATGCGCCGAATCTCGAATGGCTGATTGGCGCACGTTTCATTCAGGCGCTGGGTGGGTGCGCGGGGATGGTGATCGCCCGCGCGGTGGTCAGCGATAAATGCGATGCGGTGGGTTCGGCGAAGGTCTTTTCGCAGCTGATGCTGGTTATGGGCCTGGCGCCGATTCTTGCGCCAATGCTGGGCGGGCTGTTGGTCAACACCACGGGCTGGCAGTCGATCTTTCTCGTGTTGAGCGGTTTCAGTGCGCTGGCAGGGTTGGCCGTGGCGCTCGGGTTGCCGGAAAGTCTGCCGGCCCATGTGCCGCGTCAACCGTTGTCCGGCGCGTTGCGTCAGTACGGTCGACTGTTGTCGGATCCGTTGTTCCTTGGTCACGCCTTGACCGGTGGCATCGCCATCGCCGGGATGTTTGCCTACATCGCCGGTTCACCGTTCGTCTTCATCAAGCTGTATGGCGTACCGGCCGAGCATTTCGGCTGGCTGTTCGGTACCAATGCGGCGGGTTTCATTCTGGTAGCGCAGGTGAATGCGCGATTGCTGGCCAAGCGTGGCCCGGCGTTTCTGTTGGTGCGAACTGTGTGGGTCTACGTCGGCGCGGGCCTGGCGCTGCTGGCCGTCAGTTCGTTGCACACCGTGCAGCTATGGCCGTTGCTGATTCCGTTGTTTATCTGTATCGCCAGCCTTGGTTGCATCCTCCCCAACGCCTCGGCCTGCGCCATGAACGGACAGGGCGCTCGCGCCGGCAGTGCGTCGGCGATGCTCGGTTGCCTGCAATTCAGCGTCGCCGCCGGGGCAGCAGCGCTGGTGGGTGTGTTACACGATGGCAGCGCCATGCCGATGGCTATGGTCATCAGCCTGTGCGGAATTCTGGTGGTGAGCGTGGCGATGCTCACCCGACGTTTGCAAAATGCCCGGGCATTGGCGCAAGCCCAGGTCTGAGGAGGGCTCAGCCAGCAGCGCGCTGCTGGTCGGGAAACTGATGAGGAGCATGCAGGCGCGCTTCAAGGGTGCGGGTGAACGCGCGGGCTTCGGCTTCGCTACGGAACGTCACCGCGTGTTGGTCCAGGCGGACTTGCCACTGGGATTTAGCCACTTCTTTTATCAGGATCTTCATTGCTGACCTCCTTATGTAAAAGATTGCATTGCGGACGCCACGATTGTAGACCCGAATACGATCGCAATTATGACAACGGTCAACTCTCTGACTGACGGTGCCGTCCATTTCTGGACGACCCCTGTGTCACCGCGTCTTAGAACCCTTCAAGCACAATCTTGCCCTTGGACTTACCGCTTTCCAGCAGTTCATGGGCACGACGCAGGTTCGCCGCATTGATGCGCCCGAAGTGCTCGCCGACCGTGGTTTTCAGCGTCCCGGCGTCGATCAGCTGCGCAACGCGGTTGAGCAGTTTGTGCTGCTCGATCATGTCTGCAGTGTCGAACAGCGAGCGGGTGTACATGAACTCCCAGTGCAACGACAGGCTCTTGCGCTTGAGCTTGGTCACGTCCAACGCCTTCGGATCATCGATCAGTGCCAGTTTGCCTTGCGGCGCCAGCGCCTCGACCAATTGATCCAGGTGCTGATCGGTCTGGGTCAGGCTGGCAACGTGGGTGACCTGATCGAGGCCGGCGCGTTTGAGTTCTTCGCTCAAGGGCTGGCTGTGATCGATCACCAGGTCGGCACCCAGCTCACGAACCCAGCTCTGGGTCTGCGGGCGGGAAGCTGTGCCGATGACTTTCAGCCCGGTAAGCTGGCTGGCCAATTGCGTGAGGATCGACCCCACACCGCCGGCCGCACCGACGATCAGCAAACTCTGGCCTTCATCGGTTTTGCCTTCACGCACTTGCAGACGCTCGAAGAGCAATTCCCACGCGGTGATAGCGGTCAGCGGCAGCGCGGCGGCTTCGGCGAAACCGAGGGTTTTCGGCATATGGCCGACGATCCGCTCGTCTACCACGTGCAGTTCGCTGTTGCCGCCAGCGCGGGCGATGGAGCCGGCATAGAAGACTTTGTCGCCAGCCTTGAACAGCGTCACTTCACTGCCGACGGCCTTGACCACACCGGCCACGTCCCAGCCCAGCACTTTCGCCGCGCCACCTTCAGGCTGGACGTTCTGGCGGACCTTGGTGTCCACCGGGTTGACCGAGATGGCTTTGACTTCCACCAACAGGTCGCGCGGGCCGGCGACCGGTTCCGGCAGTTCGATGTCTTGCAGAGCGTTTGAGTCGCTGATTGGCAAGGAGGCGTAGTAGGCAATGGCTTTCATTGGGGCTCCTGAACAGTAATAGGGAAGGCTGTAATCAGACGATGGGACGCAGGCGCTTGAGGTCGAAGTGTTCGAGAAAGTCGCCGGCCTTGGCGCGGAAGTTCTGGATATGCGCGCTGGCGTCATGGGCTTGCAGGGCTTCGTCACTGCTCCAGTGTTCGATCATGTAGAAGGCGTGAGGGTTGGCGAGGTCCTGGTGCAAGTCGTATTGACCGCAACCAGCCTCGGCGCGGGTCGGTTCCAGCAGCGCACGCAGGTGCTGTTCGAGGGCGTCCTGCTGGCCGGCGTTGGCGATGAGGGTGGCGATAGCGGTAAAAGGCTGGGACATGTTCGGCTCCGGGAACGGGATGAATTCGATGGGACGGATGATTGGCTATTTCTCTACAAGATAAAACCCGCTAAAAGAGCAGTCTCTTTCAATATTTTTTTGATAATAGAGGCTAATAATGCTGCGTTTCGATGACTTGCAGTTATTTGTCCGGGCGGCGGACCTGGGCAGTCTGTCAGCGGCGGCGCGCGGGATGGACATGTCGGCCGCGGTGGCCAGTGCGGCGTTGAAGCGCATCGAACAGCAGCTCGGCGCCCGGTTGCTCGCCCGTTCTACCCGCAGCCTGCGGCTGACCGCTGAAGGCGAGGGATTTCTCGTATACGCTCGGGCGGCCTTGAGCAATCTCGATGAGGGGCGCCGTTTGCTGGCCAGCGGTCAGGACCAGGTCAGCGGGATTTTGCAGCTGTCGGCGCCTTCGGACTTTGGCCGTAATCTGCTGCTGCCATGGCTGGACGAGTTTCAGCGTGAGCATCCCAAACTCACCGTGCGTTTGCTGCTGGGCGATCGTATCGCCGACCTGTTCCGCCAACCGGTGGACATTGCCCTGCGTTACGGCGAGCCGGAAGACTCAAGCCTGGTGGCGCTGCCCATCGCCCCGCAGAACCGCCGCGTCCTCTGTGCCGCCCCGAGTTACCTGGCCCGCCATGGCGAGCCACGGCAACTGGAGCAGCTGGCTCAGCACAATTGCCTGCTGTTCATGCTCGGCAGCCGGGTCCACGATCATTGGAGTTTTCATGACGGCAAACGTGAGGTCAGCCTGACCGTCAGCGGTGATCGTTTCAGCGATGATGCCGATGTCGTGCGGCTGTGGGCCGTGGCGGGTGCCGGGATCGCCTATAAATCCTGGCTCGATGTCGCCGCCGATGTGCTGGCCGGTCGATTGAAAGTGCTCATGCCGGAACTGCTTTGTGAGCGCGCACCGCTGAATTTGCTGTGCGCCCATCGCGCACAATTGAGTAAGCCGGTGAACCTTTTGCGGGAAATGCTCGCCAGTCGATGCACCCGGTTAAGTAGTCAATTTCCGACGTTACCGGGCGCTGATCATTAGTCGCAGGCAAATAGCGAAATTTCACTCAGGAACTATCACCACCAATGGTTTCCCAAGGGCAGGAACCGGCGGTTAACCCGCCTATACTAGCGCTCGCCTCATGTACGCACCGTCGATCTCGCAATGGCGAGTCCACATCCGAGTCAGCCCGGCCCCATGGTCAATCGCCGCGGCTTTGCGAAACCTGCGAAGCAATGGCCTGTGCGATTGGCTGGCTTTGCCCGGGTTATGGCGGTTTCCACGCCTTGGCCGACGACACATTACTGGTCAAGATGTCTCTGAGCAGTAGACGAAACGATTCAACAGGGAGTGAATACATGGAACATGCACCTTGCATCAGTCAGATCGCCACGTTGCTGGCTGACCCAAAGCGCAGCGCAATGATGTGGGCCTTGATGGACGGCTCGGCGCGGCAAACCGAAGAGCTGGCCTTGTTGGCCAGCCTGTCACCGTCTTCGGCCAGTGCACATCTGGGGCGTTTGTCCGCCGGAGGTCTGTTGAAAGTTGAAATTCGCGGACGCAAGCGGTTCTACCGTCTTGCTGCGCCCGAAGTGGGGGCCGCGATAGAGGCACTGGCCAGCGCCACCCTGGCCAGCAAGCCACGGGAAATCCCGGACGTTTTCAAGCGCACGGCCCCCCTCGCCAAACCTCCGGTGGCGCCTTCGTCGTTATTGCGTGCCAGGCTTTGCGACGACCATCTGGGCGGCACCCTTGCCGCCGATCTTTATCAGCGTCTGCTGGATTCGGGCTGGATTGAACAGCTCGATCAGCGGGTCATGATCACTCACAAGGGCGCCACGCAATTGGCGACGCGTGGTGTGTTCATCCAGGCGCTGGCCCATCGCAACAGCAGAGTCGCTTGCGCTTGTCCGGACTGGAGCGAAAGACGCCCACACATGGGCGGATCACTGGGTGCGGCGTTGCTGCAATTGTTCATGCAGTCCGGTTGGTTGAGCCTGCCCAACGATTCGCGAGCCTTGCAGATCACCGCCGCGGGGCAGCGTGAAATCCATCGGTTCGCCAAGGAGACCGAGCTGGAAATGGCGCTCTAGAGCCTTTTGATGGACTAAACCGGTAGCCGTTGGCTGAACACCAGACCTGTGGGAGCGGGCTTGCCCGCGATAAGGCCATTAGCTTCAACATCACGTTGGCTGACAGACCGCCATCGCGGGCAAGCCCGCTCCCACAGGGTTTTGCGCTGATGCTTAAGGTTTGATCAACCGCGCATCCAGGCTGTTCTGCGCCAAACGCTTGGCCTGATCCTGGGTCATGCCCAAATCGGTGTACAACGCGTGGAAGTTCTCGGTGACATAACCGCCGAAGTACGCGGGGTCATCCGAGTTCACGGTCACTTTCACACCACGTTCCAGCATGTCGAGAATGTTGTGCTGTGACATGTGATCGAAGACGCAGAGTTTGGTGTTCGACAGCGGGCACACGGTCAACGGAATTTGCTCGTCGATGATCCGCTGCATCAATCGCTCGTCTTCGATGGCGCGCACGCCATGGTCGATGCGCTGGATTTTCAGCAGGTCGAGGGCTTCCCAGATGTACTCGGGCGGGCCTTCTTCACCGGCGTGGGCGACGGTCAGGAAGCCTTCGTGCCGAGCGCGATCGAACACGCGCAGGAACTTGCTCGGCGGATGACCCATTTCCGAGCTGTCCAGACCGACAGCGACAAACGCATCACGGAACGGCAGCGCCTGGTCGAGGGTTTTCTCGGCTTCTTCTTCGCTCAAATGGCGCAGGAAGCTCAGGATCAAACCGCTGGTGATGCCCAGTTGCTGCTCGCCATCTTTCAGTGCAGCGGCGATGCCATTGAGCACCACTTCGAATGGCACGCCACGGTCGGTGTGGGTCTGCGGGTCGAAAAACGGTTCGGTGTGAATCACGTTCTGCGCCTTGCAGCGCAACAGGTAGGCCCAGGTCAGGTCGTAGAAGTCCTGAGAGGTGCGCAACACGTCGGCACCCCGGTAATACAGGTCGAGAAACTCTTGCAGGTTGTTGAAGGCGTACGCCTTGCGCAGGGTTTCGACGTCGCTCCACGGCAGGGCGATCTTGTTGCGTTCGGCCAAGGCGAACAGCAGCTCAGGCTCCAGCGAACCCTCAAGGTGCAGGTGCAGTTCTGCTTTGGGCAGGGCGTTCAGCCAGTCGTACATAGTCTTTTCTCATCAGGTGCAGATGGCGTGCATTCTACAGATGCTCGTGGAAACAATTAGTAAAACCTGACCAGCCGGTTCATCACACCGCGTCCTGTTCCCGTCGATAGGCATAGGTGTCGGCGAAGCGCGAGAGCAGGAATTCAGCGCAGGTGGTGGCCGGATACTTTGCCGGGTGCCGTTCATCCTGACAGCCGGGCAGGCATTCGATGGCCGTGTCGGGGTGCGGCTCGGCAAAGAACGGCATCGAGTAACGGTCCGCGCCCAGCGGGCTGATCACCCGGTGCGGCGTCGACAGATAACGGTCGTTGCTCCAGCGCGCCATCATGTCGCCAAGGTTGACCACGAACGTGCCGTCGATGGGCGGCGCGTCGATCCACTCGCCTGTTACGTTTCGCACTTGCAGGCCGCCCGCAGCATCCTGATACAGCAGGGTGATGCAGCCGTAATCGGTGTGGGCGCCGGCGCCTTGTTGCTCTTCGCAGCTGGCGGTGTGGCGCGGTGGGTAATGAATCATCCGCAGCACACTGACCGGCTCAACGAAGCGGGTGTCGAAAAAGTCGCGCTCGATTCCCAGCGCCAGGGTCATCGCCCGTAACAGGGTTTGTGCCAAGGCCTGCATGTCGACGTAGTGCTGTTCCATCAGCGATTCCCAGCCGGGCATCGACGGATGACGGTTGGGGCCGCGCAACGGTTTTGCCGCCAGTACCTCTGGGTGATCGGCCGGCAGGTGCAGACCCATGTCGAAGGTTTCTTTCAGGTCGCTGGGTTTGCTCGGATCGAGTTGTTCAGTGGCGATGGCGCCGTAACCGCGGTGGTGGCGGGTCTGGGTGATGTCGATCTTGAGTTTTTCGGCGGCAGGCAGCGCAAAGAAACGTTGGGCGCTGTCGAGCACGGCGTCGATGCGCGACTGGCTGATAGGGTGGCCCTTGATATAGAAAAAGCCCCACTCGCGGCAGGCGCGGTCGATTTGCGTGGCGATGGATTGCCAGGCGGTTTGATCGTCGCTGTAGAGCGGGGCGATGTTGATGATGGGAAGGCTGTTCATGCGCAGTCCTTAAAAACGCTGAAAATCCAATGTGGGAGCGAGCCTGCTCGCGAATGCGGTGTGTCATACAACATTGATGTCTACTGACACGACGCCTTCACGCGAGCAGGCTCGCTCCCACAGGTACTGTGTGTTGGTGTGAAGGATTACTTCGGAATGTCGGCCTTCATGCCTTCGACGTAGTAGTTCATCGATGCCAGCTGCGCGTTGCTGGCCGTCGTGCCCGCCGCAATTTTCTCTGTGCCTGCCTGATCCTTGATCGGCCCGGTGAACGGGTGGAATGCGCCGCTCTTGATGTCAGCAATGATCTGCTCGGCTTCGGTCTTCACCGCCGCCGGTACCAGATCGCTGATCGGCAACTCAACCGTGCCTTCCTTCAAACCACCCCAGTAATCCTGCGACTTCCACGTGTGGTCGAGCACGCTTTGGGTCGCCTGAATGTAGTGCGGGCCCCAGTCGTTGACGATGGACGTCAGCACCGCTTTCGGCCCGAAGTGCGCCATGTCCGAAGCGTAGCCCACGGCATACACACCGCGACGCTCGGCGGCCTGGATCTTTGCCGGACTGTCGGTGTGCTGGAACACCACGTCCACGCCCTGATCGATCAACGCGTTGGCGGCATCAGCCTCTTTGCCCGGATCGAACCAGGAGTTGACCCACATCACCTTGATCTCGGTGCCCGGGTTGTACTTGTTCAGAGCCAGTTGAATGGCGTTGATGTCGCGGATCACTTCCGGGATCGGGAAGGAGGCGACGTAACCGATCTTCCTGGTCCTGGTCATCTTCGCTGCGAGGAAACCGCCGACGTAGCGACCTTCATACGTGCGCGCCAGGTAGGTGCCGAGGTTCTTGTCCTGCTTGTAGCCGGTGGCGTGTTCGAAGGTCACCTTGGGAAATTGTTTGGCGACTTTCAGGGTCGGGTTCATGTAGCCGAAGGATGTGGTGAAGATCAGGTCGTAGTTGTCCTTGGCCATGTTGCGGATCACCCGCTCGGCGTCGGCACCTTCGGCGACGTTCTCCACATAGTTAGTGGTGATCCGGTCGCCGAATTTTTCGGCCAGCGCCTTGCGCCCCTGTTCATGCTGATACGTCCAGCCGTGATCGCCGATCGGGCCGATATAGACGAAGCCGACTTTCAGCGGGTCGGCGGCACTGGCGGTCAGGCTGGCGCTCAGACCGATGGCAGCGACGACGGCGCACAGAAGCTTCTTCAACGGACGTTTGTGCATGAATTCCAACTCCATTTTGTTTTGAGGTTGGCAAGGTCAATGCAAATTGCTGACCAACAGGACAATAAAAAAACCGAAACCGCGTAACGG
The DNA here is from genome assembly GCF_054898105.1 of Pseudomonas sp. MDT1-17. NCBI lineage: Bacteria > Pseudomonadati > Pseudomonadota > Gammaproteobacteria > Pseudomonadales > Pseudomonadaceae > Pseudomonas > Pseudomonas sp. MDT1-17. The sequence continues at coordinate 1,128,617 of NZ_JBUBVM010000001.1, forward strand.
CCTTCGCGAGCAGGCTCGCTCCCACAGGGATATGCGGCGCACGGAGATCAATGTGGGAGCGAGCCTGCTCGCGAAGAGGCCCGCAAGGCCAATAAAAGTGCACGTGCCAAACCAGCCGCCATCCACTGGTGCGCTAAGGTGTAACGAAACGTTAGCGCCGCCTCGCAGTCAGTAGCTCATCACACTGGTTTCGCTTCACTCGGCAAAAAAGGCCCGCAATGCTCACACTCCTCAAGCAAGAAAAGTTTTTGTTGCTTGCCCTGATCGCAGCATTCATCGCTTTCCCGATGGAACACTGGATGCTGCACAGCGGCCAGCCCATTGCGTTGACCGCCGGCCTGGTGCTGATCGCCTTTATCGTCGCGGCCTCCATGCGCGTCGCCCATCACGCCGAACTGCTCGCGGAAAAAGTTGGCGACCCCTACGGCACGATGATCCTGACGCTGGCCGCGGTGCTGGTGGAAGTGGTGATTCTGGCGATCATGATGAGCAACGAGGCCTCACCGACCCTGGTGCGCGACACGATTTATTCGGCGGTGATGCTCGACATCAACGGCATCCTCGGCCTGGCCGCATTGATGGGCGGGATCAAGTACGGCGAACAGTCCTATAACGACGACTCGGCGCGCAGCTACAGCGTGATGATTCTCACCGCCATGGGTGTATCCATGGTGGTGCCAGAGTTTATTCCCGAGGCCAACTGGAAAATTTATTCGGCGTTTACCATCGGCGCGATGATTGTGCTCTACGCCCTGTTCCTGCGCATGCAGGTGGGGCCGCACAGTTATTTCTTCAGCTACAGCTACCCGGAAAAACGTCGCAAGAAAGTCCCGGAGGAAGAACCTGAGCCCATCAATCTGGGGCTGAGTATTGGGACATTGGTGTTTGGTGTGGTGGTGATCGGCGCATTGGCCGAAGTGATGTCCAAGACCCTCGACCTGGGTCTGGAAGGCACGGGCGCACCGCCGGTGATCACGGCGATCCTGGTCGCGGCAATCTCGGCGGCGCCGGAAATTCTGACGGCGTTGCGGGCCGCACTGGCCAACCGCATGCAGTCGGTGGTCAACATCGCCATGGGCGCTTCACTGTCGACGGTGATCCTGACCGTGCCGGTGATGGAAGCGATGGCGCTCTACACCGGCCAGCCGTTTCAGATGGCGATGACCCCGGTGCAGACCGTGATGATCTTCCTCACCCTGATCGTCAGCGCAATCAACCTTAACGATGGCGAAACCAACGCCATCGAAGGCATGACCCACTTTGTGCTGTTTGCGACATTCATCATGTTGTCGCTGCTTGGGTTGTGACCGATCGTTGTGTCAGGTACCGGCGATCAGCTGCCGAGCCGCCTGGCTGTGATCGGCAATCAACCCCTTCAAATCCAGCCCTTCAACCTGCCCATCAATCACCCGCCACTTGCCACCGACCATCACCCGATCTGCCCGATCCGCGCCGCACAGCAGCAACGCGGAAACCGGATCATGGCTGCCGGAGAAGCGCAGCTCATCGAGCTTGAACAGTGCCAGATCCGCCTGCTTGCCCACCGCCAGTTCGCCGATATCGGTACGGCCCAGCAACTGCGCCGAACCCTTGGTCGCCCAACCCAGCACCAACTCCGGAGTAATCTTCTCGGCGCCATAGCGCAGCCGCTGAATGTAAAGCGCCTGACGGGTTTCCAGCATCATGTTCGACGCGTCGTTGGACGCCGAACCGTCCACGCCCAAGCCCAGTAGCGCACCCGCAGCCGTCAGGTCCAAGGTCGGGCAAATACCGGAAGCCAGGCGCATGTTCGAACTCGGGCAATGGCAAATCCCGGTGCCGGCGGCGCCGAGGCGGGCGATTTCATCCGGGTTGAAGTGGATGCCATGAGCGAGCCAGGTGCGCGGGCCGAGCCAGCCGACGCTGTCCAGGTAATCCACGGTGCGTAGCCCGAAACGTTGCAGGCAGAAGTCTTCTTCGTCGAGGGTTTCGGCCAGATGGGTGTGCAGGCGCACGTCGAGCTTGTTCGCCAGTTCGGCGCTGGCGGACATGATTTCTGGCGTCACCGAAAACGGCGAGCAGGGCGCCAGGGCGATCTGGATTTGCGCGCCGTCGCCACGTTCGTGGTACTCGGCGATCAAGCGCTGACTGTCGTCGAGGATCACTTCACCTTGTTGCACGGTCTGTTGCGGGGGCAGTCCGCCGTCCTTTTCGCCAAGGCTCATGGAACCGCGAGTCAGCATGGCGCGCATGCCCAGTTCGCGAACGCTCTCGACTTGCACGTCGATGGCATTTTCCAGGCCTTGCGGAAACAGGTAATGGTGATCGGCCGCGGTGGTGCAGCCGGACAGCAGCAACTCGGCCAACGCGACTTTGCTGGCGAGGGCGAGTTTTTCAGGCGTGAGGCGTGCCCAGACCGGGTAGAGGGTTTTGAGCCACGGGAACAACGGCTGATTGACCACCGGCGCCCAGGCGCGGGTCAGGGTTTGATAGAAGTGGTGATGGGTGTTGATCAGTCCCGGCAGGATCACATGCTCGCGGGCATCGAATACGTGTCCACAGGGCGCTGAAGGTTGCTGGCCAGCGCCGAGCACTTCGACGATCAAACCGTCTTGCAGCACCAGGCCGCCACGTGCATCGAGGCCATTGGCAGTGAAGATAGCGAGGGGATTTTTTAACCAGGTACGGGTCGCAGGCATGTTGGCCGGCTCCTCTGAAAGTTGGGTTCAGGGTTGCCAGCTCAGTGTTGCCCTGTCTGCTGATCCAGGGTCGTCGCGTGGACGAGGTGCGGAGTTTCGAACAAAAGTGAGCTGTGGGCAAGCCCGTCCCGACCAGACGACGCGAAACCCTGTGGGAGCGGGCTTGCTCGCGAAAGCGGTGTGTCAGTCGACATTGATATTGACTGTCACGGCCCCTTCGCGAGCAAGCCCGCTCCCACAGGAGGGCGGTGGTGTTTACCAGGGAATGGTTTCACCCCTGTAATTCACAAAATGATGCCCGCCCTTGCCGGTATACGCGTTTACTTGATCGACCAACCCACGCGTGCTGGTGTCCACATCAATGTCAGCACCTTCACCGCCCATGTCGGTCTTCACCCAACCCGGATGCAACGACAGCACAGTGAGTTTCTGCTCGCCCAACTGAGTGACGAAGCTGTTGGTCATGGAGTTCAGCGCCGCTTTACTCGCCTTGTACAGCGCCAGCTCCGGCGCATCCGGCATGGTCACGCTGCCCAGCACCGAACTCATGAACGCCAGCACGCCGCTGTCCGGGCGGATCTGCCCGACGAAGCGCTGGGCCAGGTTGATCGGTGCCACGGCATTGGTGAAGAACAACTGGCCAACTTCGGCCAGGGTCGCGCCACCCGGTGTTTGAACGTCGGGCCCCTTGACCCCGGCATTCACAAACAGCAGGTCAAACACTTCGTCCTTGAGCTGCTGGCTCAGGGCGATAACTGCCTGCTGATCGTCCATGTCGAGTTTTTCTATCCGCACCTTGCCCAAAGCCTGCAAGGCTTCGGCGTTCTGCGGGTTGCGCACGGTGGCGGTGACTTGCCAGCCGTCGGCCAGCAGGGTTTTCACCAGGCCCAGGCCCAAGCCTCGGGAGGCGCCGATGATGAGTGCGGTTTTTGCCGTGGACATGAGTGGCTTCCTTGATAAATGAGGTCAGGGATTCAATGGACAACGTTGCCCGAGCCGTTGTTGCAACTCGTGACGCAGCGCGCCGAGTTCGTCAATTCGGGTTTCGATCAGTTTGAGTTTGTCTTGCAGCAATTGTGTGACGGCGCTGTCCGGATCGGTCGACGGCCCTATCGCGGCGACGCTGTTGCCGATCTCGCCAAGCGTAAATCCCAACCGCTGGGCGGTCTTGATGTACAGCACCAATTGCACCATGTCCGCCGGATAGTCGCGGTAACCGTTGGCGCTGCGTTGCGCCGCGATCAGTCCGCGCTGCTCGTAAAAGCGCAGTGTGTCGCGGCTGACGGCGCTGGCCTGGGCTAATTCACCGATGCGCATCATGACGTCTCGAGAGGGCTTGACCCTGGAGCATACTCCAGGCTTTAGCCTTGTTGCTCCCTGATTTTCTGGAGCAAGACGGATGTGGACTTCAACGCAATATCGCCGGTTGGTGCGCGGTAGCGCCTGGTATGACTTGATCGTGACGGCGGCGTTTGCCACGCCGTGGAGTTTTGCGGCGTTGCATGGGGTGTTGGCGAGTGTGAGTCAGGCGTTCAATTTGCCTGGCGAGCTGCCGGCGTTTGAGCCGATGCACATGTTGATGGCGAATCTGCTGGGGTCGATTGTGTGTGTTTGGGCGGTGCTGCGGATTCGGGATCCGCAGCAGGTTTATGGTCGGTATGACGCAGTCGGCAGGTTTCTGTTCGCCGCTTGGCAGCTGTATGCCTTGCTCCATGGCGCCAGTTCGTTGTTGATGGTTTTCCTGTTCTTTGAGTTGGCGTGGGGCGTTGTTCAGGCGTTGCCAGTGCGGCAGCCTTCGCGAGCAGGCTCGCTCCCACAGGGTAACTGTGTAAACCAATAATCCAGGGTTCAAACCGATCCATTGTGGGACCGAGCCTGCTCGGGAAGAGGCCGGTGCAGACAGCCACTAATGCCCGGCCTGCCACGGTTGCCCCAACGACATCGGCGCATACAACCGCGTACGCAACGCATCCCGGGACAGCAGCACCAACACCACAATGGTCGCGACATACGGCAGCATCGCCAGCAGACTCGACGGTATCGCCAGCCCCAACCCCTGTGCCACCAGGTGCAGGATGCTGGCGAGTCCGAACAGATACGCCCCCAGCAGCAATCGCCACACCCGCCAACTGGCAAACACCACCAGTGCCAAGGCAATCCAGCCACGCCCGGCGCTCATGTTCTCCGCCCACATCGGCGTGTAGGCCAGCGACAAATACGCCCCGGCCAATCCAGCCATCGCCCCGCCAAACAGCACCGCCAACGTGCGCACGCCCAACACCGGCAAGCCCATCGCACTGGCGGCATCCGGGTTTTCCCCGACGGCCTGAATGATCAGCCCGACGCGGCTTTTCAAAATCACCCAGGCCACCAGCGCAAACAGCGCGAACGACACATACACCAGCAAATCCTGCGCAAACAGCATCCGCCCGATCATCGGAATCTCACTCAGGTAAGGAATCGCCACCGGTTCAAAACCCGCCAGCGGTTTACCGACCCACGCCGCACCGACAAACGTCGACAGGCCCACACCGAAAATCGTCAGCGCCAACCCGGTGGCCACCTGATTGGCGTTGAACACCAGCGCCACCAGCGCAAACAGAGACGACAACAGCATCCCGGCAAGCATCGCCAGCAACACGCCGAGCCACAGGTTGCCGCTGTTCAGCGCGACGATAAAACCGATCACCGCACCAAACAGCATCATGCCTTCCTGGCCCAGGTTCAGAACGCCGCTCTTCTCACAGATCAATTCACCCAGCGCCACCAACAGCAGCGGCGTGCCGCAACGGACCATGGCGTAGAAAATATTGCTCAGCAGATCGATATCCATCACAGCGCTCCTGCTTGTACGGCGGTGGCTTGTGCACGACGGGTCCAGCGCAGGTTCAAACGCGGCCGGTAGAGAATCAGTACGTCACTGGCCAGCAGAAAAAACAGCATCATTCCCTGGAACAATTGGGTGATGGCCTGGGGCAGATTCATGCTCATCTGCGCGCTCTCGCCGCCGATGTACAGCAGCGCCATCAGCAGGCTGGAAAACAGAATGCCGATGGGATTCAACCGCCCGAGAAATGCCACGGTGATTGCCGCATAGCCATAACCCGGCGACACCTGTGGCACCAATTGGCCAATCGGCCCGGTGACTTCACACACCCCGGCCAGCCCGGCCAACCCTCCGCTGATCAACAACGCCAGCCAGACCAGCCGCTTCTCGCGAAAGCCAACGAACCCCGCCGCGCGCTGGTCCAGCCCGAGCACTTTGATCTGGAACCCGATAAAGCTTTTCTGCAGCAGCACCCACACCGCGACCAGCGCGAGCAGGGCGAAATACACCCCGGCATGCACCCGACCGTCCTCCATCAATAACGGTAAACGGCTGGCATCGCCGAACATTGCCGATTCGGGAAAATTGAATCCGGCGGGATCCTTCAACGGCCCATGCACGCAGAACAGCAGCAGGTTCAGGGCGATGTAATTGAGCATGATGCTGGTGAGGATTTCATTGGCATTGAAACGCGTGCGCAGCCATGCCGTCAGCCCGGCCCACGCGGCGCCGGCGAGGGTGCCGGTGATCAGAATCAGCACCAGCGCCCAGCGACTTTGCAGGCCGATGATGTTCACGGCCAGTGCACTGCCGGCCAGTGCGCCGAGCAGCAACTGACCTTCGGCGCCAATGTTCCAGATCCGCGCTTGATACGCCACGGCCAGCCCCAACGCGCAAAGCAAAATCGGCAGCGCTTTGACCAGCAGTTCGGAGACGCCATACAGGTCGCTGATCGGTGCGATGAGCAACGTGTGCAAGGTCAGCAACGGGTCATGACCCAGCGCGATAAACAGCAGCGAGCCACAGCCCAACGTCAGGGCACCCGCCAGCAACGGCGAGCACCACAACATCAGGCGCGATTGCTGGCCACGGGGTTCGAGAGAAAGCAGCATGTGAAACTCCGTTAAACCGTTGCGGGTGCAGGTGATTGAGGGGCATCGAATTGGCCGGCCATCCAGCTGCCGACATCGATCAGGCGGGTGTCGACGGTGGCCTTGAGTGCCGACAGTCGACCGCTGCACAAGGCGCCGAGGCGATCGCTGATCTGGAACAGTTCGTCGAGGTCTTCGGAGATCACCAGGATCGCCGCGCCGGCGTCGCGCAAGGCAATCAGCGCTCGGTGAATGGTCGCGGCGGCGCCGACGTCCACGCCCCAGGTCGGGTGCGCGGCCACCAGCAGTTTGGGTTGCTGAAGGATTTCGCGGCCGAGGATGAATTTCTGCAGGTTGCCGCCAGACAGGCTGCGGGCCGCCGTTTGGGTATCGGGCGTCTTCACCCCGAAACGACGGATGATCTCTTCGGCCAGCGCCTCGACTTTGCCGCGCTGGATCAGTCCGCGGCTGACCAACCCTTGTTGAAAGGCGGTGAGCAGAGCGTTGTCGGCCAAGCTGAGTTCCGGCACCGCGCCGTGACCCAGACGTTCCGTCGGGACGAAGGCCAGACCGAGTTTGCGCCGTGCATCCGGTCGTAAATGTGCGACAGGCTGTCCGCCGAAACTGATCCTTTTGCCGTCATTGCAGTGGAGGCGTTCTTCGCCGCTGAGCAACGCAAGCAACTCATCCTGACCATTGCCGGCCACCCCGGCGATGCCGACGATTTCGCCGCCGCGTACTTCGAGGTCGATGTCCTTCAGCGAACAGCCAAACGGGTCGGGGTTGTGCCAGTACAATCCGCTCACACTCAAGAAGGCATCACCGCCGATCACCTTCGGATAATCGGCAATCAGGTCGGCCGCTTCACCGACCATCAATCGCGCCAGTTGCTGATCGGAACACTCAGCCGGCACGCAATGCCCGGCCACCCGACCGCCGCGCAACACCGTGGCGCTGTGGCACAACGCACGAACCTCACCGAGTTTGTGGCTGATAAACAGAATGCTGCAGCCCTCGGCCGCCAGTCGGCGCAGGGTGACGAACAATTCGTCAGCCTCCTGCGGGGTCAGTACCGAGGTCGGCTCGTCGAGTATCAGCAGACGGATGTCCTGCATCAGGCAACGAACGATTTCCACCCGTTGCCGTTCGCCGATCGACAGGCTGTGGACAAGTCGTTCCGGCTCCAGCGCCATGCCGTAGCGTTGGGAGACTTCCCGAATTTTTGGCTCAAGCTGTTTCGGCGTGCCGGCCGCCGCGCCCATGGCCAGTGCAATGTTCTGCGCCACACTAAGCGTTTCGAACAGCGAGAAATGCTGGAACACCATGCCGATTCCCAGCCCACGAGCCTGAGCCGCGTTACGCATGGTCACGCGTTGTCCTTGCCAGATCATCTCGCCGGAATCTGCAGGGGTGACGCCGTAGATGATCTTCATCAGCGTACTTTTGCCCGCGCCGTTTTCGCCGAGCAGGGCATGGATCTCGCCGGGCGCGATGCTCAGGTCGATGGCATCGTTGGCCAGGCAACCGGGGTAGCGCTTGCTGATTCTGCGCAATTGCAGACGAGGTGTTTGATCGGGGGTCGGCACGGGGTTAGGCATGACAGGCTCGGGTCGATTGAAGTGATACCTGTGGGCAAAGCAATTTCCTGGCCATTGAGTCAGGAAAGTTCAAAAGCGTTACAGGTGAAGGCTTTGAAGGCGGCGCCTCGCCCTATGTCGATCCCGAGCCAGGCACCACTTGAGAGCAAAGCCGTTGATCAGGCTCCGGTTTTGCTCAGGGTGTTTGGTCAAAAAACGAGCAGCTGACGGCAAGCCATGCCGGACATGGGGCCGCGATAGTCATGAACGGGTTATCCACAGATTGCTCCACAGTATTTGTGCGCAAGCCCGAAGCTCGGGCATAAGCACTGTGTGGCTTTCTTCTAAAGGTGATAAACCGAGCTAACTGATTGTTTTTACGTGGATTTAGCTTTTTTGATGGCGAATTGGACGAAAAGTGAGCAAAGCCCGCAAAGCCGCATGACAGAAGGGCTACAGCCGGATGTGCTCAGGTTATCCACAGCCGGGTGCACAGTAGATGTGGGCAAATGCACCGGTTCGACGAAAGGGCTGTGGACGTTGTTGGTGCGATTAATGCTGCAACAGAATGCGCCCGCGGCTTAAATCCGCCAGCTGCGTTTGCAGGGTATCGATCTGGTTTTTGCCGATGGCTAATTGCAGTTCTACGCCGTTGGCCGTGAACGTTTCTTCCACAACCAATCCACCCAGTTCCGCCACCCGAAGCTTCACCAGCGGCAACTCACCAAAAGCACAGGCGCAGCTCACCGGCACTCGACTGATCAACTCAACCTTCGCCGCGGCTTGCAGGCACTTGTTGGCACCGCCGCCATACGCCCGGGCGAGGCCTCCGGTGCCGAGTTGAATGCCGCCATACCAACGAATCACCAGCACGGCGACCTGATCGCAATCCTGCGCTTCGATTGCCGCCAGAATCGGCCGGCCAGCGGTGCCGCCAGGCTCGCCATCGTCAGTGCTGCGGTAGTGGTCGCCAAGCTTCCAGGCCCAGCAATTGTGCGAGGCATTCAAATCGCTGTGCTGTTCGATGAACGCCTGGGCTTCAGCGGGGCTGGCAATCGGCGCGGCGAAGGTGATGAAGCGGCTTTTGCGAATCTCTTCGCGGTACTCGCAAAAACCGTTGAGGGTAAAAGGCATAAGTGTCTTAGATCGTTGGCGTCAGGCCGCAGCCCTTGAGAATGATGCGGATCAGGTTGTTGCCGGCGTCTTCCATGTCTTGCTTGGTCAGCTTGGTGCGCCCGCTGACACGGCAAATCTGTGTGGCGAAATCGGCGTAATGCTGAGTGCTGCCCCACAACAGGAAGATCAGGTTCACCGGGTCTACCGGGTCCATCTTGCCGGCATCGATCCACGCCTGGAACACGGCGGCCCGACCCTGGAACCAGGCGCGATAGTCCTGATTGAAATACTCGGTCAGGCACTCGCCACCGCTGATGACTTCCATGGCGAAGATTCGCGAGGCTTGCGGCTGACGACGGGAGAATTCCATCTTGGCGCGGATATAACGCGTCAGCGCTTCGCCCGGATCATCTTCAGCGGTCAGGGTGTTGAAGGTGCTGTCCCACAACTGGAGGATGTTGCTCAACACCGCCACGTACAAACCGAGTTTGTTGGTGAAGTAGTAATGCAGATTCGCCTTGGGCAACCCGGCATTCAGGGCGATGGTGTTCATGCTGGTGCCTTTGAACCCGTGACGGGCGAATTCGTCTTCGGCGGCTTTGATGATGGTCTCTTCGTTCTTCTGACGAATGCGGCTGGCAGGTATACCGCCGTGAGCGGGGACTTCAAAGGTCATAAGCACTTCCGAACAAGTGGGTGGGTGCAACAGTGCGTTGATAGCGTACCCACAGGCATCAGACAAGTCCTGACTCGATAAAAGCCCAGGACTTTCTAGCGCGTCGCCGCCAGGCTCTCCAAAAAGCTTTCCAGCACCAAATGCGGGCGGCGGCCCTTGCGAGTGACCGATGCGAGGCTCAGGTCATAGAACCGCACTTTTGGTTTCAGCGCACGCAATCGGCCTTGCTGCACCCAGAGGCTGGCGTAGTGGTCCGGCAGGTAACCGATGTAACGCCCGGTCAGGATCAGAAACGCCATGCCTTCACGATCCGAGGCACTGGCGGTGCAATTGAGCGCCTGGTAATGGGCCTGGATTTCCGCTGGCAAACGGAAGGTCGGCGCGATGGCGTCCTGGCTATTGAGGCGCTCGTCATCCAGTTGTTTGTCGTCGACATAAAACAACGGATGACCGACCGCGCAATACAGGAGCGAGCGTTCGCTATAGAGCGGCTGATATTCCAGCCCCGACAGCGCGCTGGCCTGCGGCACCACGCCGACATGCAATCGACCGTCGAGCACGCCTTGTTCGACTTCATTGGGCGCGATCATGCGAATCTGAATCTGCACGTCCGGACCGCGTTCCTTCAATTGCGCCAAGGCGTGCGTGATGCGCATGTGGGGCAGGGTGACCAGGTTGTCGGTCAGGCCGATGGTCAATTCGCCGCGCAAGTGTTGGTGCAGGCCGTTGACCTCGGTGCGAAAACTTTCCAGCGCACTCAATAGCTGCAACGCCGATTGGTACACCTCGCGACCTTCTTCGGTCAGGGAAAACCCGGCGCGACCGCGTTGGCATAAACGCAGACCGAGGCGCTGTTCCAGATCGCTCATTTGCTGGCTGATGGCTGAGCGGCCTATTCCCAGCACCGATTCCGCCGCGGAGAAGCCACCGCATTCCACGACGCTGCGGAAGATCCGTAATAAGCGGATATCAAAGTCACTGACCTGCGCCAGTGGATCGGGGCGGCGTGTGCTCATGCTCTAATTACTCAAAGTTTAGTGATGGTCTGACTGAACGTTAGAAAAGTTGGATTTCACCGACTTTATCCCCGTGGCAATTTAGCTGCAAGAACGCTTTTCATCTCCACGCCGCTTATTGCCCTGCGAGGTTTTGCCCATGAACTTGCCTGAAAACGCCCCGAATTCCCTGGCCAGCCAGCTCAAACTCGATGCTCACTGGATGCCCTACACCGCCAACCGTAATTTCCAGCGCGATCCGCGTCTGATCGTGGCGGCTGAAGGCAGCTGGCTGATCGATGACAAGGGCCGCAAAGTGTATGACTCGCTGTCCGGTCTGTGGACCTGCGGCGCCGGGCATACCCGCAAGGAAATTCAGGAAGCGGTCGCCAAGCAATTGGGCACTCTCGATTACTCGCCAGGCTTCCAGTACGGCCATCCGCTGTCGTTCCAGCTGGCTGAGAAAATCACCGACCTGACCCCGGGCAACCTGAATCACGTGTTCTTCACTGACTCGGGTTCCGAGTGCGCTGACACGGCGGTGAAGATGGTTCGTGCTTACTGGCGTCTGAAAGGCCAGGCCACCAAGACCAAAATGATCGGCCGTGCCCGTGGTTATCACGGCGTGAACATCGCCGGCACCAGCCTTGGTGGCGTGAACGGCAACCGCAAAATGTTCGGTCAGGCGATGATGGACGTCGATCACCTGCCGCACACCTTGCTGGCGAGCAACGCCTATTCCCGTGGCATGCCGAAAGAGGGCGGTATCGCCCTGGCCGATGAACTGCTCAAACTGATCGAGCTGCATGACGCTTCGAACATCGCTGCCGTGTTCGTCGAGCCAATGGCCGGTTCCGCTGGCGTCCTGGTTCCGCCACAGGGTTACCTCAAGCGTCTGCGCGAGATCTGCGATCAGCACAACATCCTGCTGGTGTTCGACGAAGTGATCACCGGTTTCGGCCGTACCGGTTCAATGTTCGGCGCCGACAGCTTCGGCGTGACCCCGGACTTGATGTGCATCGCCAAGCAAGTTACTAACGGCGCGATTCCGATGGGCGCGGTGATTGCCAGCTCCGAGATCTACCAGACCTTCATGAACCAGGCGACGCCTGAGTACGCGGTGGAATTCCCGCACGGCTACACCTATTCCGCGCACCCGGTGGCGTGTGCCGCTGGCCTGGCAGCACTCGACCTGCTGCAAAAGGAAAACCTGGTACAGAGCGTGGCTGAAGTCGCACCGTATTTCGAAAATGCGCTGCACGGTCTGAAGGGCTCGAAAAACATTATCGACATCCGCAACTACGGTTTGGCCGGTGCAATCCAGATCGCACCTCGTGACGGCGACGCCATCGTGCGTCCGTTCGAAGCCGGCATGGCGCTGTGGAAAGCCGGATTCTACGTACGCTTCGGCGGCGACACCCTGCAGTTTGGCCCAACCTTCAACAGCAAGCCGCAAGACCTTGATCGTCTGTTCGACGCGGTCGGCGAAGTGCTGAACAAGATCGACTGATTTTCCCTTCTATTCTCTCTATATAAAGACGGGCGCCCTTTGATGGGCGCCTGTGGACAACTTTTCAGGAGCCCCGCATGAGCCTTATCCCGCATTTGATCAATGGCGAACTGGTGACCGAAGACGGTCGCACGGCTGACGTGTTCAACCCGTCTACCGGCCAGGCAATCCATAAGCTGCCATTGGCCAGCCGCGAAACTATTCAGAAAGCTATCGACTCGGCCAAGGCTGCCTTCCCTGCCTGGCGTAACACGCCGCCGGCCAAGCGTGCGCAGGTGATGTTCCGCTTCAAGCAACTGCTGGAACAGAACGAAGGGCGTATCGCTCAACTGATCAGCGAAGAACACGGCAAGACGCTGGAAGATGCGGCGGGTGAATTGAAGCGCGGTATCGAGAACGTTGAGTTCGCTTGCGCAGCGCCGGAAATTCTCAAGGGCGAATACAGCCGTAACGTGGGTCCGAACATTGATGCCTGGTCGGACTTCCAGCCGTTGGGCGTGGTGGCCGGTATTACCCCGTTCAACTTCCCGGCCATGGTGCCGCTGTGGATGTATCCGCTGGCGATCGTCTGCGGCAACTGCTTCATCCTCAAACCGTCCGAACGTGACCCAAGTTCTACGCTGTTGATTGCTCAATTGCTGGTGGAAGCCGGTCTGCCAAAAGGCGTGCTGAGCGTAGTGCACGGCGACAAGGTTGCGGTGGATGCGCTGATCGAAGCGCCGGAAGTCAAAGCGTTGAGCTTTGTGGGTTCGACGCCGATTGCCGAATACATCTACGCCGAAGGCACTAAGCGCGGCAAGCGCGTTCAGGCACTGGGTGGCGCGAAGAACCATGCGGTGCTGATGCTGGATGCGGATCTGGATAACGCGGTCAGCGCACTGATGGGCGCGGCCTACGGTTCTTGCGGTGAGCGTTGCATGGCGATTTCGGTGGCCGTTTGCGTCGGTGATCAGGTGGCGGATGCGTTGGTGGCCAAACTGGTGCCGCAGGTCAAAGCACTGAAAATCGGTGCCGGTACGACCTGTGGTCTGGACATGGGGCCGCTGGTTTCCGGCCAGGCTCGCGACAAAGTCAGTGGCTATATAGAAGACGGCGTTTCTTCTGGTGCGACCTTGGTGGTGGATGGTCGTGGTCTGAGCGTGCCCGGTCATGAGGAAGGGTTCTTCCTCGGTGGCTGCCTGTTCGACAACGTCACACCAGAGATGCGCATCTATAAAGAAGAGATCTTTGGTCCGGTGTTGTGCGTCGTTCGGGTCAACAGCCTGGAAGAAGCAATGCAGCTGATCAACGATCACGAATATGGCAACGGCACCTGCATCTTTACCCGTGATGGGGAAGCGGCGCGGTTGTTCTGCGACGAGATCGAAGTCGGCATGGTCGGCGTGAACGTACCGCTGCCGGTCCCGGTGGCTTATCACAGCTTTGGTGGCTGGAAGCGCTCGCTGTTCGGCGACCTGCATGCTTATGGCCCGGATGGTGTGCGTTTCTACACACGTCGCAAGGCCATTACCCAGCGCTGGCCACAACGGGCGAGCCATGAGGCATCGCAATTCGCATTCCCTAGTTTGTAAGTAGAAGGGAAGAAGGCCGGCCCCTTGGGGCCGGCCTTTGCGTTTCAGGGGCTTTTTTGACCTATATGACAGAATTGTGAAAATAGGTGTTGACGGCAGATTCTGGAAGTCTATAATTCGCCCCACTTCCGGCGCAGTCGAAACGGAAAACTCCTTGGTAAACAATGAGTTACGCAGTTTTCGGCAGCGGGTTGCTTCAGGTCATCGAAGCCCAGAAGGAGTTGAGAGAGCGGGGTTGTGTGGCTCTTTTAACGGTTCGATCTTCTCGGTCGAAAGCGGTGTAAAAGAGGTGTTGACAGCAGCGAGTAACGCTGTAGAATTCGCCTCCCGCTAACGAGAGATCGGAAGCGCAAGTGGTTGAAGTTACAAAGGAAACTTTGAAAACTTCTGAAAATAATCGCTTGACAGCAACAGAGGCTGCTGTAGAATGCGCGCCTCGGTTGAGACGAAAGATCTTAACCAACCGCTCTTTAACAACTGAATCAAGCAATTCGTGTGGGTGCTTGTGGAGTCAGACTGATAGTCAACAAGATTATCAGCATCACAAGTTACTCCGCGAGAAATCAAAGATGTAACCAACGATTGCTGAGCCAAGTTTAGGGTTTCTTAAAAACCCAAAGATGTTTGAACTGAAGAGTTTGATCATGGCTCAGATTGAACGCTGGCGGCAGGCCTAACACATGCAAGTCGAGCGGCAGCACGGGTACTTGTACCTGGTGGCGAGCGGCGGACGGGTGAGTAATGCCTAGGAATCTGCCTGGTAGTGGGGGATAACGCTCGGAAACGGACGCTAATACCGCATACGTCCTACGGGAGAAAGCAGGGGACCTTCGGGCCTTGCGCTATCAGATGAGCCTAGGTCGGATTAGCTAGTTGGTGAGGTAATGGCTCACCAAGGCGACGATCCGTAACTGGTCTGAGAGGATGATCAGTCACACTGGAACTGAGACACGGTCCAGACTCCTACGGGAGGCAGCAGTGGGGAATATTGGACAATGGGCGAAAGCCTGATCCAGCCATGCCGCGTGTGTGAAGAAGGTCTTCGGATTGTAAAGCACTTTAAGTTGGGAGGAAGGGCAGTAAATTAATACTTTGCTGTTTTGACGTTACCGACAGAATAAGCACCGGCTAACTCTGTGCCAGCAGCCGCGGTAATACAGAGGGTGCAAGCGTTAATCGGAATTACTGGGCGTAAAGCGCGCGTAGGTGGTTCGTTAAGTTGGATGTGAAATCCCCGGGCTCAACCTGGGAACTGCATTCAAAACTGTCGAGCTAGAGTATGGTAGAGGGTGGTGGAATTTCCTGTGTAGCGGTGAAATGCGTAGATATAGGAAGGAACACCAGTGGCGAAGGCGACCACCTGGACTGATACTGACACTGAGGTGCGAAAGCGTGGGGAGCAAACAGGATTAGATACCCTGGTAGTCCACGCCGTAAACGATGTCAACTAGCCGTTGGGAGCCTTGAGCTCTTAGTGGCGCAGCTAACGCATTAAGTTGACCGCCTGGGGAGTACGGCCGCAAGGTTAAAACTCAAATGAATTGACGGGGGCCCGCACAAGCGGTGGAGCATGTGGTTTAATTCGAAGCAACGCGAAGAACCTTACCAGGCCTTGACATCCAATGAACTTTCCAGAGATGGATTGGTGCCTTCGGGAACATTGAGACAGGTGCTGCATGGCTGTCGTCAGCTCGTGTCGTGAGATGTTGGGTTAAGTCCCGTAACGAGCGCAACCCTTGTCCTTAGTTACCAGCACGTCATGGTGGGCACTCTAAGGAGACTGCCGGTGACAAACCGGAGGAAGGTGGGGATGACGTCAAGTCATCATGGCCCTTACGGCCTGGGCTACACACGTGCTACAATGGTCGGTACAGAGGGTTGCCAAGCCGCGAGGTGGAGCTAATCCCAGAAAACCGATCGTAGTCCGGATCGCAGTCTGCAACTCGACTGCGTGAAGTCGGAATCGCTAGTAATCGCGAATCAGAATGTCGCGGTGAATACGTTCCCGGGCCTTGTACACACCGCCCGTCACACCATGGGAGTGGGTTGCACCAGAAGTAGCTAGTCTAACCTTCGGGAGGACGGTTACCACGGTGTGATTCATGACTGGGGTGAAGTCGTAACAAGGTAGCCGTAGGGGAACCTGCGGCTGGATCACCTCCTTAATCGACGACATCAGCTGCTCCATAAGCTCCCACACGAATTGCTTGATTCATTGAAGAAGACGATAAAGAAGCAGCCCTGACGGGTTGTAGCTTGGTTGGTTAGAGCGCACCCCATGCTTTGTGGTAGAGAGCAGGGTGAGGTCGGCCTTATAGCTCGAAATTGGGTCTGTAGCTCAGTTGGTTAGAGCGCACCCCTGATAAGGGTGAGGTCGGCAGTTCGAATCTGCCCAGACCCACCAATTTTGTGTGGGAAACGCCTGTAGAAATACGGGGCCATAGCTCAGCTGGGAGAGCGCCTGCCTTGCACGCAGGAGGTCAACGGTTCGATCCCGTTTGGCTCCACCACTAACTGCTTCTGTTTGTTGAAAGCTTAGAAATGAGCATTCCATCGTGATGATGGTGAATGTTGATTTCTAGTCTTTGGCTAGATCGTTCTTTAAAAATTTGGGTATGTGATAGAAAGATAGACTGGACGTTACTTTCACTGGTAACGGATCAGGCTAAGGTAAAATTTGTGAGTTGCTCTTAATGAGTAAGAATGCGAATTTTCGGCGAATGTCGTCTTCACAGTATAACCAGATTGCTTGGGGTTATATGGTCAAGTGAAGAAGCGCATACGGTGGATGCCTTGGCAGTCAGAGGCGATGAAAGACGTGGTAGCCTGCGAAAAGCTTCGGGGAGTCGGCAAACAGACTTTGATCCGGAGATGTCTGAATGGGGGAACCCAGCCATCATAAGATGGTTATCTTAAGCTGAATACATAGGCTTAAGAGGCGAACCAGGGGAACTGAAACATCTAAGTACCCTGAGGAAAAGAAATCAACCGAGATTCCCTTAGTAGTGGCGAGCGAACGGGGACTAGCCCTTAAGTGGCTTTGAGATTAGCGGAACGTTCTGGAAAGTACGGCCATAGTGGGTGATAGCCCTGTACGCGAAAATCTCTTAGTCATGAAATCGAGTAGGACGGAGCACGAGAAACTTTGTCTGAATATGGGGGGACCATCCTCCAAGGCTAAATACTACTGACTGACCGATAGTGAACTAGTACCGTGAGGGAAAGGCGAAAAGAACCCCGGAGAGGGGAGTGAAATAGATCCTGAAACCGTATGCGTACAAGCAGTGGGAGCCCACTTTGTTGGGTGACTGCGTACCTTTTGTATAATGGGTCAGCGACTTATTTTCAGTGGCGAGCTTAACCGAATAGGGGAGGCGTAGCGAAAGCGAGTCTTAATAGGGCGTCTAGTCGCTGGGAATAGACCCGAAACCGGGCGATCTATCCATGGGCAGGTTGAAGGTTGGGTAACACTAACTGGAGGACCGAACCGACTACCGTTGAAAAGTTAGCGGATGACCTGTGGATCGGAGTGAAAGGCTAATCAAGCTCGGAGATAGCTGGTTCTCCTCGAAAGCTATTTAGGTAGCGCCTCATGTATCACTGTAGGGGGTAGAGCACTGTTTCGGCTAGGGGGTCATCCCGACTTACCAAACCGATGCAAACTCCGAATACCTACAAGTGCCGAGCATGGGAGACACACGGCGGGTGCTAACGTCCGTCGTGAAAAGGGAAACAACCCAGACCGTCAGCTAAGGTCCCAAAGTTATGGTTAAGTGGGAAACGATGTGGGAAGGCTTAGACAGCTAGGAGGTTGGCTTAGAAGCAGCCACCCTTTAAAGAAAGCGTAATAGCTCACTAGTCGAGTCGGCCTGCGCGGAAGATGTAACGGGGCTCAAACCATACACCGAAGCTACGGGTATCACTTAGGTGATGCGGTAGAGGAGCGTTCTGTAAGCCTGTGAAGGTGAGTTGAGAAGCTTGCTGGAGGTATCAGAAGTGCGAATGCTGACATGAGTAACGACAATGGGTGTGAAAAACACCCACGCCGAAAGACCAAGGTTTCCTGCGCAACGTTAATCGACGCAGGGTTAGTCGGTCCCTAAGGCGAGGCTGAAAAGCGTAGTCGATGGAAAACAGGTTAATATTCCTGTACTTCTGGTTATTGCGATGGAGGGACGGAGAAGGCTAGGCCAGCTTGGCGTTGGTTGTCCAAGTTTAAGGTGGTAGGCTGGAATCTTAGGTAAATCCGGGATTCTAAGGCCGAGAGCTGATGACGAGTTACCCTTTGGGTGACGAAGTGGTTGATGCCATGCTTCCAAGAAAAGCTTCTAAGCTTCAGGTAACCAGGAACCGTACCCCAAACCGACACAGGTGGTTGGGTAGAGAATACCAAGGCGCTTGAGAGAACTCGGGTGAAGGAACTAGGCAAAATGGCACCGTAACTTCGGGAGAAGGTGCGCCGGTGAGGGTGAAGCATTTACTGCGTAAGCCCATGCCGGTCGAAGATACCAGGCCGCTGCGACTGTTTATTAAAAACACAGCACTCTGCAAACACGAAAGTGGACGTATAGGGTGTGACGCCTGCCCGGTGCCGGAAGGTTAATTGATGGGGTTAGCTAACGCGAAGCTCTTGATCGAAGCCCCGGTAAACGGCGGCCGTAACTATAACGGTCCTAAGGTAGCGAAATTCCTTGTCGGGTAAGTTCCGACCTGCACGAATGGCGTAACGATGGCGGCGCTGTCTCCACCCGAGACTCAGTGAAATTGAAATCGCTGTGAAGATGCAGTGTATCCGCGGCTAGACGGAAAGACCCCGTGAACCTTTACTATAGCTTTGCACTGGACTTTGAATTTGCTTGTGTAGGATAGGTGGGAGGCTTTGAAGCGTGGACGCCAGTTCGCGTGGAGCCAACCTTGAAATACCACCCTGGCAACTTTGAGGTTCTAACTCAGGTCCGTTATCCGGATCGAGGACAGTGTATGGTGGGTAGTTTGACTGGGGCGGTCTCCTCCTAAAGAGTAACGGAGGAGTACGAAGGTGCGCTCAGACCGGTCGGAAATCGGTCGTAGAGTATAAAGGCAAAAGCGCGCTTGACTGCGAGACAGACACGTCGAGCAGGTACGAAAGTAGGTCTTAGTGATCCGGTGGTTCTGTATGGAAGGGCCATCGCTCAACGGATAAAAGGTACTCCGGGGATAACAGGCTGATACCGCCCAAGAGTTCATATCGACGGCGGTGTTTGGCACCTCGATGTCGGCTCATCACATCCTGGGGCTGAAGCCGGTCCCAAGGGTATGGCTGTTCGCCATTTAAAGTGGTACGCGAGCTGGGTTTAGAACGTCGTGAGACAGTTCGGTCCCTATCTGCCGTGGACGTTTGAGATTTGAGAGGGGCTGCTCCTAGTACGAGAGGACCGGAGTGGACGAACCTCTGGTGTTCCGGTTGTCACGCCAGTGGCATTGCCGGGTAGCTATGTTCGGAATAGATAACCGCTGAAAGCATCTAAGCGGGAAACTAGCCTCAAGATGAGATCTCACTGGGACCTTGAGTCCCCTGAAGGGCCGTCGAAGACTACGACGTTGATAGGTTGGGTGTGTAAGCGCTGTGAGGCGTTGAGCTAACCAATACTAATTGCCCGTGAGGCTTGACCATATAACACCCAAGCAATTTGTGAACTCGAAAGAGGCCAGATTGCGGTGTGTGAAGACGACACCAGTCGAAAATTCGCAAGGCAACACACAAATCTATCGCCTACCCATTCGCTGGAGCGTGAACCTGAAAAGGCCCACGACCTGGCTACCGAATTTCTTGACGACCATAGAGCATTGGAACCACCTGATCCCATCCCGAACTCAGCAGTGAAACGATGCATCGCCGATGGTAGTGTGGGGTTTCCCCATGTGAGAGTAGGTCATCGTCAAGATTAAATTCCGAAACCCCTATCTGCGTATGCAGGTAGGGGTTTTGTTTTGTCCGCAGGAAAGTTGACCTGCCGAGTTTCTATGCAATGGCTCGGAGCATGGCTATCATGCGGGCCTCATTGTGAGGCGAGACTTGCATGCTGACGTTGTTAAAGCTTCTTAAAGATGGCCGATTCCATTCGGGTCAGGCTCTGGGCGTTGCCTTGGGTGTCAGTCGTAGTGCCGTTTGGAAGCAGCTTCAGCATTTAGAGGCTGATCTGGGGCTATCCATCCATAAGGTGCGGGGTCGCGGCTATCAACTGGCTGCGCCGTTGACGCTACTTGATCCTGTCGAGATAAGAGGGCAGGCACCTTCTTGTGATTGGCCCATCCTGGTTTTCGATTCAATCGACTCCACCAATGCCGAGGCTCTGCGTGCCATAGAGCGAGGTCAGGCTGCACCATTTCTGGTGCTTGCTGAACGGCAAACAGCAGGTCGCGGGCGGCGAGGGCGAAAGTGGGCGAGCCCATTTGCGGAAAACATCTATTACAGCCTCGTGCTGCGTATTGAAGGTGGAATGCGTCAGCTAGAAGGCTTGAGTCTTGTTGTTGGGCTCGCCGTCATGCAGGCCCTGCGAAAGCTTGGTGTTTCGGGGGCTGGATTGAAGTGGCCAAACGACGTCCTGGTCGGTCAGAAAAAGATTGCCGGGATATTGCTCGAGCTGGTGGGGGATCCTGCCGATGTGTGTCACGTTGTGCTGGGTGTGGGAATTAATGTGAACATGCAGATTACCGATGAGGTAGATCAGCAGTGGACGTCTATGCGGCTCGAGTCGGGTAAGGTGTTTGACCGAAATCACTTGGTCGCAGAGTTGGGCGCGATGCTCCAGGAGTACCTGTGTCGTCATCAAGTCGATGGGTTTTCAGCTGTCCAGGCAGAGTGGGAGCAAAATCATCTCTGGCAGGGGCGGGCTGTGTCGTTGATTGCCGGTGTTAACCAAATAGATGGCGAAGTGCTGGGTATTGATAGTCAGGGTGCTCTGCGCTTGAAGGTGGGTGGTGTGGAAAAAGTCTTTAGTGGTGGTGAGCTCAGCCTGAGGTTGCGTGATGATTCTTGAGCTCGACTGCGGAAACAGCTTCATTAAGTGGCGTGTGCTCGATGCGGATGTTCGGCGGCTGGTGGGTGAGGGTGTCGTGGATTCGGATCTCGCCTTGCTGGATAGCTTGAAAGCTCTCAAGGGGCTTGCTCTCAAGTTTTGTCGGTTGGTCAGTGTCAGGACCACCGAAGAAACCGCTGCATTGATTTCTCTGCTGACAGAAGTTTTTGGTGTGTCGGTGGTGTGTGCTGCGCCGTCCCGCGAAATGTCCGGGGTTCGTAATGGCTATGAGGAGTTCGAGCGGTTAGGGCTCGACCGTTGGCTGGCGATGCTTGGGGGGTTTCATCTGGCCTCGGGCGCGTGCCTTGTGCTTGATTTTGGTACGGCTGTTACTGCGGACTTCATTGCCGGCGATGGCGAGCATCTCGGAGGATTTATATGCCCGGGCATGCCGCTGATGCGAAACCAGTTGCGTACCCATACCCGTAGAATTCGTTATGGTGATCTAGCAGCCGAGCGCGCCTTGGAAAGTCTCATTCCTGGTCGTACAACTGTCGAAGCAGTCGAGAGAGGATGCTCGTTGATGCTGAGAGGCTTTGTCCTGACGCAGCTAGAGTTGGCGCGTAGCTATTGGGGGGATGATTTTGCTGTGTTCCTCACTGGAGGAGATGCAGATCTGGTTTCCGAGGTCGTGCCTGAGGCCAGGGTGGTTCCCGATCTGGTGTTTGTAGGCTTGGCTATGGCATGCCCCTTGTCCTGAGGTTTTTATGCGTTGGTTGTTTCTGCTGCTGCTTGTTCTCAATGTGTTCTATTACATCTGGCACCAACAAGAGGCCCCTCTGCGTGCAAAGGATGTGACCCCTTTGAGTTTGTATCGGGGTTCGCAGCAGGATATTCGTTTGTTGAGTGAGATGACTGAGGCGGCTCGTGATAAAGGAAAGTCGGCCCAGGCAGCCGATGGTTGCCTCTATCTGGGCGGTTTTGCTCGTCAGGAAGCAGTTCAGGCGGTCGAACGGCGATTGAGCGGTATGGAAATCAAGTTCGAGTCCTTGCTGAAGGCTCCTGCCGATTCCTCTGGTTACTGGGTGCGAGTGGCACCAGAAAGCCGACGTTGGTTGGATGACTCGCAGCTCAAAAACCTTTCTAGAGAATTCAATGAGTTAAAACATAAAATAATGCCGTGCGAGGGGGTTGCACCCGCCGAATAGTTTGCATAGAATGGCGCCCGCTTCGCAGTGAAGACCTTTAACGGTAAACGGTGTGGAGCGACGTCAACGCAGCTAACCTCAGGTTTTTAATGAGAAAATGCTTGACAGAAGGCTGGCATGATATAGAATGCCGGCTCGCTTAGGAGGGGTTCCCGAGCGGCCAAAGGGATCAGACTGTAAATCTGACGTCTACGACTTCGAAGGTTCGAATCCTTCCCCCTCCACCATTTTTAGCGAGAGCTGCAAGCTCCGCGGGTATAGTTTAGTGGTAGAACCTCAGCCTTCCAAGCTGATGATGCGGGTTCGATTCCCGCTACCCGCTCCAAGTTTGCAGATCCTGCAAAGTGTTACGCTCTTGTAGCTCAGTTGGTAGAGCACACCCTTGGTAAGGGTGAGGTCAGCGGTTCAAATCCGCTCAAGAGCTCCATATAACAAGGCAGATATGAAAATATCTGCCTTTGTTTTAATGGCTTGTTTGGCCTGCTTAATTCTTCTGCTAGGGGTGATTTCGATGGCTAAGGAAAAGTTCGAGCGTAATAAGCCGCACGTCAACGTTGGTACCATTGGTCACGTCGATCACGGTAAAACCACTTTGACTGCTGCCTTGACCCGTGTCTGCTCCGAAGTTTTCGGTTCGGCAAAGGTCGACTTCGACAAGATCGATAGCGCCCCTGAAGAAAAAGCTCGTGGTATTACCATCAATACCGCTCACGTTGAATACGATTCGGCCGTGCGTCACTACGCACACGTTGACTGCCCTGGTCACGCCGACTACGTAAAAAACATGATTACCGGTGCTGCGCAGATGGATGGTGCGATTCTGGTTTGCTCGGCCGCTGATGGTCCGATGCCGCAGACCCGTGAGCACATCCTGTTGTCCCGTCAGGTCGGCGTTCCGTACATCGTTGTCTTCCTGAACAAGGCTGACATGGTTGACGATGCTGAGTTGCTGGAGCTGGTTGAGATGGAAGTGCGCGACCTGCTGAGCACTTACGATTTCCCAGGTGATGACACCCCGATCATCATCGGTTCTGCGCTGATGGCGCTGAACGGTCAAGACGATAACGAGATGGGTACCACTGCCGTCAAGAAGTTGGTCGAGACTCTGGATAGTTACATTCCGCAGCCTGAGCGCGCTATTGATAAGCCGTTCCTGATGCCGATCGAGGACGTATTCTCGATCTCTGGTCGCGGTACAGTTGTGACTGGACGTGTTGAGCGTGGCATTGTTCGCATTCAGGAAGAAGTCGAGATCGTAGGTCTTCGTGACACGGTCAAAACGACTTGTACTGGTGTTGAGATGTTTCGCAAGCTGCTCGACGAAGGTCGTGCGGGTGAGAACTGCGGCGTATTGCTGCGCGGTACTAAGCGTGATGATGTTGAGCGTGGCCAAGTGCTGGTCAAGCCGGGCACCGTCAAGCCGCATACCAAGTTCACTGCCGAAGTTTATGTTCTGAGCAAGGAAGAAGGTGGTCGTCATACGCCATTCTTCAAGGGATACCGTCCACAGTTCTACTTCCGTACGACTGATGTGACTGGTAACTGCGAGCTGCCAGAGGGTGTTGAGATGGTTATGCCGGGTGATAACGTTCAGATGACCGTTACCCTGATCAAAACCATCGCGATGGAAGATGGTCTGCGTTTCGCTATTCGTGAGGGCGGTCGTACCGTCGGCGCGGGTGTCGTGGCAAAAGTCATCGAGTAAGTTGTTGTAATGTCTTTTTCAGGCCGGCATAATGGTCGGCCTGATTTTGTTTTAGGTCAGTAGCTCAATTGGCAGAGCGACGGTCTCCAAAACCGTAGGTTGGGGGTTCGATTCCCTCCTGACCTGCCAGATTCACTTGGTGGGTTTGGCTTTCTTTTCACAGGATCTCCATAGATGACTCCTAAAGCTGAAGCTCAAGGCTCTCGCTTCGATCTGCTCAAGTGGCTAGTAGTAGTCGCTTTGGTGGTTGTTGGCGTTGTTGGCAATCAGTATTACTCTGCTTCGCCGATCCTGTACC
This sequence comes from Pseudomonas sp. MDT1-17, assembly GCF_054898105.1. Classification (NCBI taxonomy): domain Bacteria; kingdom Pseudomonadati; phylum Pseudomonadota; class Gammaproteobacteria; order Pseudomonadales; family Pseudomonadaceae; genus Pseudomonas; species Pseudomonas sp. MDT1-17. The sequence goes on from NZ_JBUBVM010000001.1 coordinate 1,152,867, forward strand.
GCGTACTTGCTTTGCTTGTCATTGCTGCTGTAGCTGCCTTTGTAGGCCTGCAGACAGTCAAGGGCAAGTCTTTCTTCGTACTGGTTAAGGAAGCTCGCACCGAGATTCGTAAAGTCGTATGGCCAACTCGCCAAGAAACCACGCAGACCACGTTGATTGTTGTGGCTGTTGTTCTGGTTATGGCGTTGCTGTTGTGGGGGCTTGATTCCCTGCTCGGCTGGCTTGTTTCCTTGATTGTCGGCTAAGGGTGTCCCGTGGCTAAGCGTTGGTACGTTGTGCATGCTTACTCCGGTTACGAGAAGCATGTCATGCGCTCGTTAGTAGAGCGCGTAAAGCTGGCTGGCATGGAAGATGGCTTCGGCGAAATTCTGGTTCCCACTGAAGAAGTGGTTGAAATGCGTAATGGCCAGAAGCGCAAAAGCGAACGCAAGTTCTTCCCAGGTTATGTGCTGGTTCAGATGGATATGAATGAGGGTACTTGGCACTTGGTCAAGGATACACCTCGGGTGATGGGTTTCATTGGCGGTACCGCTGATAAGCCTGCGCCAATCACAGATAAAGAGGCAGAAGCGATTCTGCGTCGCGTTGCTGATGGTAGCGACAAGCCGAAGCCGAAGACGTTGTTCGAGCCAGGTGAGTCGGTACGTGTCAACGACGGACCGTTTGCCGACTTTACTGGCACGGTCGAAGAGGTTAACTACGAAAAGAGCCGGATCCAAGTGGCGGTGCTCATTTTCGGTCGCTCTACTCCGGTAGAGTTAGAGTTCAGTCAGGTCGAAAAGGTCTAGCTGAGCAAGCATCCCAACCCCGCAGGCCTAGGCTGTGGGGTTTTGTCGTCACTGGGATAAACGCGCAAGTAACCGGGGAGCCTTTCGAGGCGTTCGAACCCGTAATTGGAGTGCCTCATGGCCAAGAAGATTACCGCTTACATCAAGCTGCAAGTGAAAGCCGCTCAGGCTAACCCAAGCCCACCTGTTGGTCCTGCACTGGGTCAGCACGGCGTGAACATCATGGAATTCTGCAAGGCTTTCAACGCCCGTACTCAGGGTATTGAGCCAGGTCTGCCGACTCCAGTGATCATCACTGTCTATAGCGACCGTAGCTTCACTTTCGAAACCAAGTCTACCCCTGCTTCGGTTCTGCTGAAGAAGGCTGCTGGTCTGACTAGCGGTTCCGCTCGTCCGAACACCGTTAAGGTTGGCACCGTGACCCGTGCTCAGCTGGAAGAAATCGCGAAAACCAAAAACGCGGATCTGACTGCAGCTGATATGGACGCAGCCGTGCGTACTATCGCCGGTTCTGCTCGTAGCATGGGCCTTAACGTGGAGGGTGTGTAATGGCTAAGTTGACCAAGCGTCAAAAGGCTATCGCCGGCAAAATCGAAGCAGGCAAGTCCTACAACTTTGTAGACGCTGCTGCTCTGCTGGCTGAGCTGTCGACTGTCAAATTCAGCGAGTCGTTCGACGTTGCTGTAAACCTGGGTGTTGATCCGCGTAAATCCGACCAGGTCGTTCGTAGCGCTACTGTGCTGCCACACGGCACTGGCAAGACTGTTCGCGTTGCTGTGTTCACCCAGGGTCCAGCTGCTGAGGCCGCTTTGGCTGCCGGCGCTGACCGTGTAGGTATGGACGATCTGGCTGCCGAAATGAAAGGCGGCGACCTGAACTATGACGTAGTTATCGCATCCCCGGATGCAATGCGCGTTGTGGGTCAGCTGGGTCAGATTCTCGGCCCACGTGGCCTGATGCCTAACCCTAAAGTCGGCACCGTAACTCCAGACGTAGCTACCGCGGTTAAAAACGCCAAGGCTGGTCAGGTTCGTTATCGCACCGACAAAAACGGCATCATTCACACCTCCGTTGGCAAAGTCGGCTTTGATGCCGTCAAGCTGAAGGAAAACGTTGAAGCCCTGATCGCTGATCTGAAGCGTATCAAGCCAGCTTCCTCGAAAGGTATTTACGTCAAGCGCGTTACCCTGAGCACCACCATGGGTCCAGGTCTGGTCATCGACCAAGGCTCGCTCGACGCGTAAGACACAGGTTGGCGCAAGCGATTGCGCCAATTGAAAGATTGGGGTCCCTGCCTGGCGGGGGCTATCCAAGACCGTAGGCGACGCAAGTCTTAAACCTCAAGCCTACGCAGATGGTGCTCCCGGTTCCTTACCGAATCAGACACCAAAACGACATCTGGCCTCGGTTGGATGAAACGGTAACAAGCAGGAGTTTTTCCCGTGGCAATTAAACTTGAAGACAAGAAGGCCATCGTCGCTGAAGTCAACAAGGCTGCCCAAGTTGCTCTGTCCGCTGTCGTGGCTGATGCCCGTGGCGTGACAGTAGGCGCTATGACCGGACTCCGTAAAGAGGCTCGTGAAGCTGGCGTATACGTACGTGTTGTACGTAACACCCTGCTCAAGCGCGCCGTTGCTGGCACTCAATATGACGTGCTCAACGACGTGTTCACTGGCCCGACCTTGATTGCATTCTCCAAAGAACATCCGGGCGCTGCTGCCCGTATCTTCAAAGAGTTCGCAAAAGGTCAGGACAAGTTCGAGATCAAGGCAGCTGCGTTCGAGGGCAAGTTCCTCGCAGCTAATCAGATCGACGTACTGGCAAGCCTGCCGACCCGTGACGAAGCAATTTCCCAGCTGATGAGCGTGATTCAAGGCGCAACCAGCAAATTGGCTCGTACTCTGGCGGCTCTTCGCGACCAGAAAGAAGCTGCCGCAGCCTAAGGCTGAGCGACTCCTTTCAGCGTTTATTGTTTATTTCGATGGCCGCGTAGGCTGTCACCCCAATACAGGAATTTATAGTCATGTCTCTGACTAACGACCAAATCATCGAAGCAATCGGCGAAAAATCCGTTCTGGAAATCGTTGAGCTGATCAAGGCCATGGAAGAGAAGTTCGGCGTTTCCGCTGCCGCTGCTTCCGCTGGTCCAGCTGCTGTCGCTGCCGTTGTTGAAGAACAAACTGAATTCAACGTCATGCTGCTGGAAGCTGGCGAGAAGAAAGTTAACGTGATCAAGGCAGTACGTGAACTGACCGGTCTGGGCTTGAAAGAAGCCAAGGCTGTAGTTGACGGCGCTCCTGGCATGGTTCTGGAAGCTGTTTCGAAAGACGCAGCTGACAAAGCCAAAGCCACTCTGGAAGAAGCAGGCGCTAAAGTCGAGCTGAAGTAAGCATCGACTTTGCGTCTCCAGCCCGAGCGTAAAGCGAAAGGCTGATGGCTGGTGGCTCTTGCCACCGGCCTTTTTCCGTTATTGGCAGCCGACTGGGTCGGTGTTGATAACGAGCTGTAACCACCCGATGCGGTGGCGCAAACCATGGGGTTTGCACGATTTTCTGGCTGCTCCCGTCGGGAGGGGCCAAACAAGCAGGTGACCAAGCTGGGGAACGCTGATGGCTTACTCATATACTGAGAAAAAACGTATCCGCAAGGACTTTAGCAAGTTGCCGGACGTCATGGATGTGCCGTACCTCCTGGCCATCCAGCTGGATTCGTATCGTGAATTCTTGCAAGCGGGAGCGACTAAAGATCAGTTCCGCGACGTGGGCCTGCATGCGGCCTTCAAATCCGTTTTCCCGATCATCAGCTACTCCGGCAATGCTGCGCTGGAGTACGTCGGTTATCGCCTGGGCGAGCCGGCATTTGATGTCAAAGAATGCGTATTGCGCGGTGTAACTTACGCCGTACCTTTGCGGGTAAAAGTGCGCCTGATCATTTTCGACAAAGAATCGTCGAACAAAGCGATCAAGGACATTAAAGAGCAAGAAGTCTACATGGGTGAAATCCCCCTGATGACTGAGAACGGTACCTTCGTTATCAACGGTACCGAGCGTGTAATCGTTTCCCAGCTGCACCGTTCCCCGGGCGTGTTCTTCGACCACGACCGTGGCAAGACGCACAGCTCCGGTAAACTGCTGTACTCCGCGCGCATCATTCCTTACCGCGGTTCGTGGCTGGACTTCGAGTTCGACCCGAAAGACTGCGTGTTCGTGCGTATCGACCGTCGTCGCAAGCTGCCTGCGTCGGTATTGCTGCGCGCGCTCGGCTATACCACTGAAGAAGTGCTGGACGCGTTCTACACCACCAACGTCTTCCACGTGCAAGGTGAAAACCTCAACCTGGAACTGGTGCCTCATCGCCTGCGCGGTGAAATTGCTGTCCTGGATATCCTGGATGACAAAGGCAAGGTTATTGTCGAGCAAGGTCGTCGTATCACTGCTCGCCACATCAACCAGCTGGAAAAGGCAGGGATCAAAGAGCTGCAAGTGCCTCTGGACTACGTCCTGGGTCGCACTACCGCCAAGGTCATCGTGCACCCGGCAACCGGCGAAATCCTGGCAGAGTGCAATACCGAGCTGAACACCGAGATCCTGGCGAAAATCGCCAAGTCCCAGGTTGTTCGCATCGAAACTCTGTACACCAACGATATCGACTGCGGTCCGTTCGTCTCCGACACGCTGAAGATCGACTCCACCAGCAACCAATTGGAAGCGCTGGTCGAGATCTATCGCATGATGCGTCCAGGCGAGCCGCCAACCAAGGATGCTGCCGAGACTCTGTTCAACAACCTGTTCTTCAGCCCTGAGCGCTATGACCTGTCTGCGGTCGGCCGGATGAAGTTCAACCGTCGTATCGGTCGTACCGAGATCGAAGGTTCGGGCGTGTTGTGCAAAGAAGATATCGTTGCGGTTCTGAAGACTCTGGTCGACATCCGTAATGGTAAAGGCATCGTCGATGACATCGACCACCTGGGTAACCGTCGTGTTCGCTGCGTAGGCGAAATGGCCGAGAACCAGTTCCGCGTTGGCCTGGTACGTGTTGAGCGTGCGGTCAAAGAGCGTCTGTCGATGGCTGAAAGCGAAGGCCTGATGCCGCAAGACCTGATCAACGCCAAGCCAGTGGCTGCGGCGGTGAAAGAGTTCTTCGGTTCCAGCCAGCTTTCCCAGTTCATGGACCAGAACAACCCGCTGTCCGAGATCACCCACAAGCGTCGTGTGTCTGCACTCGGCCCTGGCGGTTTGACTCGTGAGCGTGCTGGCTTTGAAGTTCGTGACGTACACCCGACTCATTACGGTCGTGTATGCCCGATTGAAACGCCGGAAGGTCCGAACATCGGTCTGATCAACTCCCTGGCCGCTTATGCGCGCACCAACCAGTACGGCTTCCTCGAAAGCCCGTACCGTGTGGTGAAAGATGCTTTGGTCACCGACGAGATCGTGTTCCTGTCCGCCATCGAAGAAGCTGATCACGTGATCGCTCAGGCTTCGGCCACGATGAACGACAAGAAAATGCTGATCGACGAGCTGGTAGCTGTTCGTCACTTGAACGAGTTCACCGTCAAGGCGCCGGAAGACGTCACTTTGATGGACGTTTCTCCGAAGCAGGTAGTTTCGGTTGCAGCGTCGCTGATCCCGTTCCTCGAGCACGATGACGCCAACCGTGCGTTGATGGGTTCGAACATGCAGCGTCAAGCTGTACCAACCCTGCGTGCTGACAAGCCGCTGGTCGGTACCGGCATGGAGCGTAACGTAGCTCGTGACTCCGGCGTTTGCGTCGTGGCTCGTCGTGGCGGCGTGATCGACTCCGTTGATGCCAGCCGTATCGTGGTTCGAGTTGCTGATGACGAAGTTGAAACCGGCGAAGCTGGTGTCGACATCTACAACCTGACTAAATACACCCGCTCCAACCAGAACACCTGCATCAACCAGCGTCCGCTGGTGCGTAAAGGTGATCGGGTTCAGCGTAGCGACATCATGGCTGACGGCCCGTCCACTGACATGGGTGAACTGGCGCTGGGTCAGAACATGCGCATCGCGTTCATGGCCTGGAACGGTTACAACTTCGAAGACTCCATCTGCCTGTCGGAACGAGTTGTTCAAGAAGATCGCTTTACCACGATCCACATTCAGGAACTGACCTGTGTGGCACGTGACACCAAGCTTGGGCCAGAGGAAATCACTGCAGACATCCCGAACGTGGGTGAAGCTGCACTGAACAAGCTGGACGAAGCCGGTATCGTTTACGTAGGTGCTGAAGTTGGCGCAGGCGACATTCTGGTAGGTAAGGTCACTCCGAAAGGCGAGACCCAGCTGACTCCGGAAGAGAAGCTGTTGCGTGCCATCTTCGGTGAAAAAGCCAGCGATGTTAAAGACACTTCCCTGCGTGTACCTACCGGTACCAAGGGCACTGTCATCGACGTACAGGTCTTCACCCGTGACGGCGTCGAGCGTGATGCTCGTGCTCTGTCCATCGAGAAGACTCAACTCGACGAGATCCGCAAGGATCTGAACGAAGAGTTCCGTATCGTTGAAGGCGCCACTTTCGAACGTCTGCGTTCCGCTCTGGTCGGCCGCAAAGCTGAAGGTGGCGCCGGTCTGAAGAAAGGTCAGGAAATCACCGACGAAGTTCTCGACGGTCTTGAGCATGGTCAGTGGTTCAAACTGCGCATGGCTGAAGATGCTCTGAACGAGCAGCTCGAGAAGGCTCAGGCCTACATCGTTGATCGCCGCCGTCTGCTGGACGACAAGTTCGAAGACAAGAAGCGCAAACTGCAGCAGGGCGATGACCTGGCTCCAGGCGTGCTGAAAATCGTCAAGGTTTACCTGGCAATCCGTCGCCGCATCCAGCCGGGCGACAAGATGGCCGGTCGTCACGGTAACAAAGGTGTGGTCTCCGTGATCATGCCGGTTGAAGACATGCCGCACGATGCCAATGGCACCCCGGTCGACGTCGTCCTCAACCCGTTGGGCGTACCTTCGCGTATGAACGTTGGTCAGATCCTTGAAACCCACCTGGGCCTCGCGGCTAAAGGCTTGGGCGAGAAGATCAACCGGATGATCGAAGAGCAGCGCAAAGTCGCTGAGCTTCGTAAATTCCTCGACGAGATCTACAACCAGATCGGCGGTCGTAACGAAGATCTGGATAGCTTCTCCGACCAGGAAATCCTGGATCTGGCGAAGAACCTGCGTGGCGGCGTTCCAATGGCCACTCCAGTGTTCGACGGCGCCAAGGAAAGCGAAATCAAGGCCATGCTGAAACTGGCAGATCTGCCAGAAAGCGGCCAGATGCAGCTGACTGACGGCCGTACCGGCAACAAGTTCGAGCGCCCGGTTACTGTTGGCTACATGTACATGCTGAAGCTGAACCACTTGGTAGACGACAAGATGCACGCTCGTTCTACCGGTTCGTACAGCCTGGTTACCCAGCAGCCGCTGGGTGGTAAGGCACAGTTCGGTGGTCAGCGTTTCGGGGAGATGGAGGTCTGGGCACTGGAAGCATACGGTGCCGCTTACACTCTGCAAGAAATGCTCACAGTGAAGTCGGACGATGTGAACGGCCGTACCAAGATGTACAAAAACATCGTGGATGGCGATCACCGTATGGAGCCGGGCATGCCCGAGTCTTTCAACGTGTTGATCAAGGAAATTCGTTCCCTCGGCATCGATATCGATCTGGAAACCGAATAACACGTGACGCGAATCGAGAGCGGGGCAGCATTGCCCGCTCTCTGCTCCGCCAGGAGGAAAGGCCTTGAAAGACCTACTGAATTTGCTGAAAAACCAGGGTCAAGTCGAAGAGTTCGACGCCATCCGTATTGGATTGGCATCGCCTGAGATGATCCGTTCGTGGTCGTTCGGTGAAGTTAAAAAGCCGGAAACCATCAACTACCGTACGTTCAAACCTGAGCGTGATGGCCTGTTCTGCGCCAAGATCTTTGGCCCGGTAAAGGATTACGAGTGCCTGTGCGGTAAGTACAAGCGCTTGAAGCACCGTGGTGTGATCTGCGAGAAGTGCGGCGTTGAAGTCGCGCTGGCCAAAGTTCGTCGTGAGCGCATGGCGCACATCGAACTGGCCTCGCCAGTCGCCCACATCTGGTTCCTGAAATCGCTGCCGTCGCGTATCGGCTTGCTGATGGACATGACCCTGCGTGATATCGAACGCGTTCTCTACTTCGAGAGCTATGTCGTTATCGATCCAGGCATGACTACCCTTGAAAAAGGCCAACTGCTGAACGACGAGCAGTACTTCGAAGCGCTGGAAGAGTTCGGCGACGATTTCGATGCCCGCATGGGTGCCGAAGCTGTCCGTGAACTGCTGCACGCTATCGATCTGGAACACGAGATTGGCCGTCTGCGTGAAGAAATTCCGCAAACCAACTCCGAAACCAAAATCAAGAAGCTGTCCAAGCGTCTGAAGTTGATGGAAGCCTTCCAGGGTTCCGGCAACCTTCCAGAATGGATGGTGCTGACCGTTCTGCCGGTTCTGCCGCCAGATCTGCGTCCACTGGTCCCGCTGGATGGCGGTCGCTTCGCGACTTCCGACCTCAACGATCTGTATCGTCGAGTGATCAACCGTAACAACCGCTTGAAGCGTCTGCTTGATCTGTCCGCTCCGGACATCATCGTGCGCAACGAAAAGCGTATGTTGCAGGAAGCCGTCGATGCACTGCTCGACAACGGTCGTCGTGGCCGCGCTATCACCGGTTCCAACAAGCGTCCTCTGAAATCCCTGGCTGACATGATCAAGGGTAAACAAGGTCGTTTCCGTCAGAACTTGCTCGGTAAGCGTGTTGACTACTCCGGTCGTTCGGTAATTACCGTAGGTCCGACCCTGCGTCTGCACCAGTGCGGTCTGCCGAAGAAAATGGCTCTCGAGCTGTTCAAGCCGTTCATTTTCGGCAAGCTGGAAATGCGTGGTCTCGCTACCACCATCAAAGCTGCCAAGAAGATGGTTGAGCGCGAGCTGCCGGAAGTTTGGGACGTTCTCGCTGAAGTCATTCGCGAACACCCGGTTCTCCTCAACCGTGCACCGACCCTTCACCGTCTGGGTATCCAGGCGTTTGAACCGGTACTGATCGAAGGTAAGGCTATCCAGCTGCACCCTCTGGTCTGTGCTGCGTACAACGCCGACTTCGACGGCGACCAAATGGCCGTGCACGTACCGCTGACACTGGAAGCCCAGTTGGAAGCGCGTGCGTTGATGATGTCGACCAACAACATTCTGTCGCCAGCCAACGGTGAGCCAATCATCGTTCCGTCGCAGGACGTTGTATTGGGCCTGTACTACATGACTCGTGAAGCGATCAACGCCAAGGGCGAAGGTCGTGTGTTCGCGGATCTGCAGGAAGTTGACCGTGTGTTCCGTGCTGGCGAAGCCGCACTGCACGCCAAGGTCAAAGTGCGGATCAACGAAACCGTCAACGATCGTGATGGTGGCAGCGTCAAGAACACCCGTATCGTCGACACCACTGTCGGCCGTGCGCTGTTGTTCCAGGTTGTTCCACCTGGCCTGTCGTACGACGTCGTCAACCAGCCGATGAAGAAAAAGGCGATCTCCAAGCTGATCAACCAGTGCTACCGCGTGGTTGGTTTGAAAGAGACCGTGATCTTCGCTGACCAGTTGATGTACACCGGTTTTGCCTATTCGACCATTTCCGGCGTTTCCATCGGTGTTAACGACTTCGTTATCCCGGATGAAAAAGCCCGCATCATCGGTGCTGCTACCGATGAAGTGAAAGAGATCGAAAGTCAGTACGCCTCCGGCCTGGTAACCCAGGGCGAGAAGTACAACAAAGTGATCGACCTTTGGTCCAAGGCGAACGACGAAGTTTCCAAGGCGATGATGGCCAACCTCTCGAAAGAGAAAGTCATCGACCGTCATGGCGTCGAAGTCGACCAGGAATCCTTCAACTCGATGTACATGATGGCCGACTCGGGCGCACGGGGTTCTGCTGCGCAGATCCGTCAGCTCGCCGGTATGCGTGGCCTGATGGCCAAGCCGGACGGTTCCATCATCGAAACGCCGATTACTGCGAACTTCCGTGAAGGTTTGAGCGTACTCCAGTACTTCATCTCCACTCACGGTGCTCGTAAAGGTTTGGCGGATACCGCGTTGAAAACTGCGAACTCCGGTTACCTGACTCGTCGTCTGGTAGACGTGGCGCAGGATCTGGTTGTGACCGAGATCGATTGCGGCACCGAACATGGCCTGGTAATGACTCCGCACATTGAAGGCGGTGACGTTGTTGAGCCGCTGGGTGAGCGCGTATTGGGTCGTGTTATTGCCCGCGACGTGTTCAAGCCAGGTTCGGAAGAAATCATCGTTCCTGCCGGCACGCTGGTAGACGAGAAGTGGGTTGAGTTCATCGAGCTGAACAGCATCGACGAAGTGATCGTGCGTTCGCCGATCAGCTGCGAAACCCGCTACGGCATCTGCGCCAAGTGCTATGGCCGTGACTTGGCTCGTGGGCACCAGGTGAACATTGGTGAAGCGGTCGGCGTTATCGCCGCCCAGTCCATCGGTGAGCCGGGTACCCAGCTGACCATGCGTACGTTCCACATCGGTGGTGCGGCAAGCCGGACCTCTGCTGCGGACAGCGTTCAGGTGAAGAATGGCGGTACTGTCCGTCTGCACAACCTGAAGCACGTTGAGCGAGTGGATGGTTGCCTGGTTGCTGTGTCCCGTTCCGGTGAGCTGGCAATCGCTGATGACTTCGGTCGTGAGCGTGAGCGTTACAAGCTGCCGTACGGTGCTGTGATTTCGGTTAAAGAAGGTGACAAGGTCGACGCTGGCGCAATCGTGGCCAAGTGGGATCCGCACACTCACCCAATCGTTACCGAAATGAAAGGTACCGTGACCTACGTGGGCATGGAAGAAGGCATCACGATCAAGCGTCAGACTGACGAATTGACCGGTATGACCAACATTGAAGTACTCGACGCCAAAGACCGTCCAGCTGCCGGTAAAGATATCCGTCCTGCTGTGAAGATGGTTGATGACAACGGCAAGGATCTCTTGCTGCCGGGTACCGACGTAATTGCTCAGTACTTCCTGCCTGCCAACGCCCTGGTCGGCGTGGCGGACGGTGCGAAAATCGCGATCGGTGATGTTATCGCTCGTATTCCGCAAGAGACTTCGAAAACCCGTGACATCACCGGTGGTCTGCCGCGTGTTGCCGACTTGTTCGAAGCCCGTCGTCCGAAAGAAGCCTCGATTCTGGCTGAAGTCAGCGGCACCATCGCGTTCGGTAAAGAGACCAAAGGCAAACGCCGTCTGGTCATTACCCCGAACGACGGTAGCGATCCGTACGAAGAGCTGATTCCGAAGTGGCGTCACCTGAACGTCTTCGAAGGCGAACAGGTAAACCGCGGCGAAGTTATCTCCGACGGCCCGAGCGATCCACACGACATCCTGCGTCTGCTGGGTGTGAGTGCGCTGGCCAAGTACATCGTGAACGAGATCCAGGACGTTTATCGTCTGCAGGGCGTGAAGATCAACGACAAGCACATCGAGACCATCCTGCGTCAGATGCTGCGTAAAGTTGAAATCGCTGAATCCGGCGATTCCACTTTCATCAAGGGCGACCAGATGGAATTGACTCACGTTCTGGTAGAGAACGAGCGTCTGGCGGGCGACGAGAAATTCGTTTCCAAGTTCACTCGCGTGCTGCTGGGTATCACCAAGGCGTCGTTGTCCACCGAATCGTTCATCTCGGCGGCTTCCTTCCAGGAAACCACTCGCGTACTGACCGAAGCGGCGGTAACCGGCAAGCGCGATTACCTGCGCGGCCTGAAAGAAAACGTGGTCGTGGGTCGTCTGATCCCGGCGGGTACCGGTCTGGCTTATCACAGCGAGCGCAAGCGTCGCCGTGAAGCTGACAAACCGTTGCGCGTAAGCGCCAGTGAAGTGGAAGCTGCACTGACCGAAGCACTGAACTCGAGCGGTAACTGAGTTCTGCAGTAAATAAGCGTGGGGCCCTGGCCTCTCCGTTAATCGAATCGAGACAATTTGTCGAGATTGGATAAGCGGGGAGGTTGGGGCCTTGCCTTGACTGGGGGCAAGATCCTCTTTAGACTCTTGTACCCCTAAATTTGGCGGGAATTCGTTCCTGCCATTTTGCTTTTCTTGCAAGACAATAGCGTCGCAAGACAACAGTGGAGCTAGTAGATGGCAACTATCAACCAGCTGGTACGTCAGCCGCGTAAGCGTATCGTCGAGAAATCCGACGTGCCTGCGCTGCAGAACTGCCCGCAACGTCGTGGCGTATGCACCCGTGTGTATACCACCACGCCGAAAAAACCTAACTCGGCACTGCGTAAAGTATGCCGTGTGCGTCTGACCAACGGTTTCGAGGTTTCCTCGTACATCGGCGGTGAAGGCCACAACCTGCAAGAGCACAGCGTGGTACTGATCCGCGGCGGTCGTGTAAAAGACTTGCCAGGTGTTCGTTACCACACCGTGCGCGGTTCTTTGGATACTTCCGGCGTTAAAGGTCGTAACCAGGGTCGTTCGAAGTACGGTACCAAGAAGCCTAAGTAGTAGTGGCTTTTTGTAAAAACTGATTTTCTATTTTTCTGAGTCGATAAGAGTAAGGTCGGAGGCGTCCCGTAAGGGGACCGATTCCGAGCGAACCTGAAGACCGTTTGAGGGCTTATCCATGCCAAGAAGACGCGTAGCAGCCAAGCGCGAAGTGCTTGACGATCCAAAATACGGAAGCCAAATCCTGGCCAAGTTCATGAACCACGTTATGGAAAGCGGCAAGAAAGCCGTTGCCGAGCGTATCGTTTATGGCGCGCTGGACAAGGTTAAAGAACGCAAGAACAGCGATCCCCTGGAAATCTTCGAGAAAGCTCTCGACGCCATCGCTCCGCTGGTCGAAGTAAAGTCGCGCCGTGTAGGCGGTGCTACTTACCAGGTTCCGGTCGAAGTTCGTCCGTCCCGTCGTAACGCTCTGGCAATGCGCTGGTTGGTAGACTTCGCCCGTAAGCGCGGCGAGAAGTCTATGGCTCTGCGTTTGGCTGGCGAACTGTTGGACGCGGCTGAAGGTAAAGGTGCTGCAGTTAAGAAGCGTGAAGACGTGCACCGTATGGCTGAAGCTAACAAAGCTTTCTCGCACTACCGCTTCTAATTTTAGCGTCACTAATTTTGCGAGGGCTTTATGGCTCGTACAACACCGATTAATCGCTACCGTAACATTGGTATCGTTGCTCACGTGGATGCTGGTAAAACCACCACCACCGAGCGCGTCCTTTTTTACACTGGCAAAAGTCACAAGATGGGCGAGGTGCATGACGGCGCCGCGACCACAGACTGGATGGTTCAGGAGCAGGAGCGTGGTATTACCATTACTTCTGCTGCTATTACCGCCTTCTGGCAGGGGTCCGAGAAGCAGCACAAAGACCAATACCGCTTCAACGTCATTGACACCCCGGGCCACGTTGACTTCACCATTGAAGTTGAGCGTTCCCTGCGTGTTCTCGACGGCGCGGTCGTTGTGTTTTGTGGTACCTCGGGCGTTGAGCCTCAGTCGGAAACCGTATGGCGTCAGGCCAACAAGTACGGCGTTCCACGTCTTGTTTACGTAAACAAGATGGACCGTGCTGGTGCGAACTTCCTGCGCGTGATCGGTCAGATCAAGCAGCGTCTGGGTCATACCCCGGTGCCAATCCAGTTGGCTATCGGTTCCGAAGACAACTTCCAGGGTCAGATCGATCTGATGGCCATGGAAGCTGTTTACTGGAATGACGCTGACAAAGGCATGGTTCCAGTTCGCAAGCCTATCCCTGCTGAACTGCAGGAATTGGCTGACGAGTGGCGTGGCAACATGGTTGAGGCTGCGGCCGAAGCCAGCGAAGAGCTGATGAACAAGTACCTCGAAGGTGAAGAACTCACCAACGAGGAAATCAAGGCCGCTCTGCGTCAGCGTACTATCGCTGGTGAGATCGTTCTGGCTGTTTGCGGTTCTTCCTTCAAGAACAAGGGTGTTCCCCTGGTTCTCGACGCCGTTATCGATTACCTGCCTGCACCTGTTGATATTCCTGCCATCAAGGGTACTGACCCGGATGACGAGACTATCGAGCTGGAGCGTCATGCAGATGACAGCGAACCGTTCTCCGCTCTGGCATTCAAAATTGCCACCGACCCATTCGTGGGTACCTTGACCTTCGTCCGTGTTTACTCGGGCGTGTTGAACTCCGGCGACGGCGTGATCAACTCGGTCAAAGGCAAGAAAGAGCGCGTGGGCCGTATGGTGCAAATGCACGCAAACGCCCGTGAAGAAATCAAGGAAGTGCGCGCTGGTGACATCGCGGCCTTGATCGGCATGAAGGACGTCACCACTGGCGAAACTTTGTGCAATGGTGACAAGCCAATCATCCTGGTTCGTATGGACTTCCCGGAGCCGGTTATTTCGGTTGCCGTAGAGCCTAAGACCAAGGACGACCAGGAAAAAATGGGTGTCGCTCTGGGCAAGCTTGCTCAGGAAGATCCATCTTTCCGCGTCAAGACTGATGAAGAGACTGGTCAAACGATCATCTCCGGCATGGGCGAGTTGCACCTGGACATCCTGGTTGACCGGATGCGCCGTGAGTTCAACGTCGAAGCCAACATCGGTAAGCCTCAGGTTTCCTATCGTGAGCGCATCACGAAGAACTGTGAAATCGAAGGTAAGTTCGTTCGTCAATCCGGCGGTCGTGGCCAGTTTGGTCACTGCTGGATTCGTTTTGCGCCTGCTGACGAAGGTCAGGAAGGTCTGCAATTCGTGAACGAAGTAGTGGGTGGTGTGGTTCCTAAGGAATACATCCCGGCTATCCAGAAAGGTATCGAAGAGCAGATGAAGAACGGCGTTGTCGCCGGCTATCCGCTGATCGGCCTGAAGGCTACCGTGTTTGACGGTTCTTACCACGACGTCGACTCCAACGAGATGGCGTTTAAGGTGGCCGCTTCCATGGCGACCAAGCAACTGGCCCAGAAGGGCGGTGGTGAGTTGCTTGAGCCGATCATGGCGGTAGAGGTTGTTACGCCTGAAGACTATATGGGTGACGTGATGGGCGACCTTAACCGTCGTCGCGGCATGATCCTGGGTATGGAAGACACGGTTTCCGGCAAAGTGATTCGTGCCGAGGTTCCGTTGGGTGAGATGTTCGGTTACGCAACCGACGTTCGCTCCATGTCCCAAGGTCGCGCAAGCTACTCTATGGAATTCAAAAAATACAATACAGCTCCGTCGCATATCGTCGAAACTGTTACCAAAAAACAAGGCTGATTCAGCCCCTTTAGGCTAGGAGTTAATTGTCGTGGCTAAAGAAAAATTTGTACGTGACCTCCCGCACGTTAACGTTGGCACCATCGGTCACGTTGACCACGGTAAAACCACGCTGACTGCTGCTCTGACTCGTGTCTGCTCCGAAGTTTTCGGTTCGGCCGCTGTTGCTTTCGACAAAATCGACAGCGCTCCGGAAGAAAAGGCTCGTGGTATCACCATCAACACTGCACACGTTGAATACAACTCGTTGATCCGTCACTACGCTCACGTTGACTGCCCAGGTCACGCTGACTATGTGAAGAACATGATCACCGGTGCTGCTCAGATGGACGGCGCTATTCTGGTTTGCTCGGCCGCTGATGGTCCGATGCCACAAACCCGTGAGCACATCCTGTTGTCCCGTCAGGTTGGCGTTCCGTACATCGTTGTCTTCCTGAACAAGGCTGACATGGTTGACGACGCTGAGCTGCTGGAGCTGGTAGAGATGGAAGTGCGCGATCTGCTGAGCACTTACGACTTCCCGGGCGACGACACTCCGATCATCATCGGTTCGGCTCTGATGGCTCTGAACGGCCAAGACGACAACGAAATGGGCACCACTGCCGTTCGTAAACTGGTTGAGACTCTGGACAGCTACATCCCAGATCCAATTCGTGTTATCGACAAGCCGTTCCTGATGCCAATCGAAGACGTATTCTCGATCTCCGGTCGCGGTACTGTTGTAACTGGCCGTATCGAGCGCGGTATCGTCAAGGTTCAGGATTCGCTGGAAATCGTTGGTCTGCGTGACACTGTTGTCACCACCTGCACCGGCGTTGAAATGTTCCGTAAGCTGCTCGACGAAGGTCGTGCTGGCGAGAACTGCGGCGTGCTGCTGCGCGGCACCAAGCGTGACGACGTTGAGCGTGGCCAGGTTCTGGTCAAGCCAGGTTCGGTTAAGCCGCACACTACCTTCGAAGCTGAAGTGTACGTGTTGAGCAAAGAAGAAGGCGGTCGCCACACTCCGTTCTTCAAAGGCTACCGTCCACAGTTCTACTTCCGGACCACTGACGTGACCGGTAACTGCGAGCTGCCGGAAGGCGTTGAAATGGTAATGCCGGGCGACAACATCAAAATGGTTGTCACCCTGATCAAAACCATCGCAATGGAAGATGGTCTGCGTTTCGCTATTCGTGAAGGCGGTCGTACCGTCGGCGCTGGCGTCGTAGCCAAAATCATCGCCTAAGCGTTGATTGATGAAAAGGCCCCCGCTTGCGGGGGCTTTTTTATTGGGTTGACACTCAGTTGGCCCGTCTATAGAATTGCGCCTCCTTTTAACGGGCGTATTGCGCTCGGTGGGAATAGCAGCCGGAGTCTGAAATCCAATGCAAAATCAGCAAATCCGTATCAGGTTGAAGGCTTTTGACCATCGCCTGATCGACCAATCCACCCAGGAAATCGTGGAAACCGCGAAACGTACTGGTGCTCAAGTGCGTGGTCCAATTCCACTGCCTACCCGTAAAGAGCGGTTCACCGTTCTGGTCTCCCCGCACGTCAACAAAGACGCGCGTGACCAGTACGAGATCCGTACGCATAAGCGCGTTCTGGACATCGTCCAGCCAACGGATAAAACCGTTGATGCGCTTATGAAGCTTGATCTTGCGGCCGGTGTGGAAGTGCAGATCAGCCTCGGCTAAGACTCGGTCTTAGTCGTGTAACGCTCTGAAATGGGCGGCCATAGCGGGTGAAAGCCCCGTACACTCATGAGGTTTACAACATGACTATTGGTGTAGTCGGTCGTAAATGCGGTATGACCCGTATTTTCACCGAAGAAGGTGTCTCCATTCCGGTCACGGTCATTGAGATCGAGCCGAATCGCGTCACCCAGTTCAAAACTGAAGAGACCGATGGCTATCGTGCAGTGCAAGTCACTGTAGGCGAGCGTCGTGCTTCGCGTGTTACAGCTGCTCAAGCTGGCCACTTCGCTAAAGCGAACGTTGCCGCTGGTCGTACCGTAATGGAATTCCGTCTTGAAGAGGGCGAGTACCAGGCTGGCGATCTGATCAACGCTGAAATCTTCGCCGCTGGTCAACTGGTTGATGTAACCGGTCAGTCCAAGGGTAAAGGCTTCCAGGGTACGATCAAGCGTTGGAACTTCCGCGGGCAAGATAATACCCACGGTAACTCCGTGTCCCACCGCGTTCCAGGCTCTATCGGCCAGTGCCAGACTCCTGGTCGTGTATTCAAGGGCAAAAAAATGTCCGGTCATATGGGCGCTGAGCGCGTGACCGTGCAGTCCCTCGAAGTAGTGCGCGTGGACGCTGAACGCAATCTGTTGTTGGTCAAGGGCGCTGTTCCTGGCGCTACTGGCGGCAACTTGGTTGTACGTCCAGCAGCCAAGGCTCGCGGTTAAGGGGAAGCTGACATGCAATTAAATGTAAATGACGCTCAAGCGATCGAAGTTTCCGAACTGACATTTGGCGGCGAATTCAACGAGACGCTGGTTCACCAGGCAGTCGTGGCCTACATGGCCGGCGGCCGTCAAGGTAGCAAGCAGCAAAAGACCCGTTCCGACGTTCGTGGCGGCGGTAAGCGCCCATGGCGTCAGAAAGGTACTGGCCGTGCTCGTGCCGGTACTATCCGTAGCCCAATCTGGCGTGGCGGCGGTACCACTTTCGCAGCTCGTCCTCAGGATCACACCCAGAAGCTGAACAAGAAGATGTATCGCGCAGCAATGCGTTCCATCCTTGCTGAGCTGGTGCGTACTGATCGTCTGGTTGTGGTTCAGGACTTCGCTGTTGATGCACCGAAGACCAAAGATCTGCTGAACAAACTGACTGGCATGGGCCTGACTGACGTCTTGATCGTGTCTGAAGTGGTTGATCAGAACCTGTACCTGGCTGCTCGCAACCTGCCACACGTTGATGTACGTGACGTGCAAGGTTCCGATCCAGTTAGTCTGATCGCATACGACAAGGTGTTGATCACCGTGTCGGCCGTGAAGAAATTCGAGGAGCTGCTGGGATGAACCAGGAACGCGTATTTAAAGTTCTGCTTGGCCCGCACGTTTCCGAGAAGGCTACGGTTCTGGCTGACAAGAAAGGCCAGTTCGTTTTCAAGGTTGCAACTGACGCAACCAAGCTGGAAATCAAGAAGGCCGTCGAAAGCCTGTTCAGCGTGAAAGTAGAGCGTGTTACTACCCTGAATGTTCTGGGTAAGAGCAAGCGCACTGCTCGCGGTCTGGGCAAGCGTAATGACTGGAAGAAGGCAGTTATCTCCCTTCAGCCAGGCCAAGATCTCGATTTCAGCAGCAGTGCTGAGTAAGGAAGGGGTGCATCATGGCAATCGTTAAATGCAAACCGACTTCCCCTGGCCGCCGTTTTGTGGTCAAGGTGGTCAACCAGGAGCTGCATAAAGGCGCTCCTCACGCACCGCTGCTCGAGAAAAAATCGAAGACTGGTGGTCGTAACAACAATGGTCGTATTACTACCCGTCACATCGGTGGTGGCCATAAGCAGCATTATCGTCTGGTCGATTTCCGTCGCAACGACAAAGATGGCATCTCTGCCACTGTCGAGCGTATTGAATACGATCCAAACCGTACTGCTCACATCGCTCTGCTGCTGTACGCAGATGGCGAGCGTCGCTACATCATCGCCCCTAAAGGCGTGAGTGCTGGCGACCAGCTGATCGCAGGTGCTCTGGCACCGATCAAGCCGGGCAACGCTCTGCAACTGCGTAACATTCCAGTTGGTAGCACCGTACACGGCATCGAATTGAAGCCAGGTAAAGGCGCGCAAATCGCTCGTTCCGCTGGTGCTTCGGCTCAGCTGATCGCTCGTGAAGGTGTCTACGTGACCCTGCGTCTGCGTTCTGGTGAGATGCGTAAAGTGCTGGCTGAATGCCGCGCGACCCTGGGTGAAGTCTCGAACTCCGAGCACAGCCTGCGTTCGCTGGGTAAAGCTGGTGCCAAACGCTGGCGTGGCGTTCGCCCAACCGTTCGTGGTGTTGCCATGAACCCGGTTGACCACCCACATGGTGGTGGTGAAGGTCGTACCTCTGGTGGTCGTCATCCGGTATCGCCATGGGGCTTCCCGACTAAGGGCGCGAAGACTCGTGGTAATAAGCGTACCGACAAAATGATCGTCCGTCGTCGCAAGTAAATAGAGGGATACGACAGTGCCACGTTCTCTGAAAAAAGGTCCTTTTATTGATCTTCACCTACTGAAGAAGATCGAAGTGGCGGCGGAAAAGAACGATCGCAAACCAGTTAAAACCTGGTCGCGCCGTTCCATGATCCTGCCACAAATGGTCGGTTTGACCATTGCAGTGCATAACGGTCGTCAACATGTTCCAGTTCTCGTGAACGAAGACATGGTCGGCCACAAACTAGGCGAGTTTGCCGGTACCCGCACATATCGTGGGCACGTGGCAGACAAGAAAGCCAAGCGTTAAGGGGTAAGGAACGATGGAAGTAGCCGCTAAGTTGTCGGGCGCTCGAATCTCCGCCCAGAAAGCCCGCTTGGTCGCCGACCAGATCCGCGGGAAGAAGGTGGGCGAAGCGCTCAACCTGTTGGCTTTCAGCAGTAAGAAAGCCGCCGAGATCATCAAGAAAGTGCTGGAGTCGGCCGTAGCCAACGCCGAGCATAACGAAGGCGCAGACGTTGATGACCTTAAAGTCAGCACCGTTTTCGTCAACGAAGGGCGTTCGCTGAAGCGAATCATGCCACGTGCCAAAGGCCGTGCTGATCGCATCGTCAAGCGGTCTTGCCATATCACTGTCAAGGTTGCTGACAAGTAACGGAGTCGAAGAGATGGGTCAGAAAGTACATCCCATTGGCATTCGCCTGGGAATCGTCAAGGAGCACACCTCCGTCTGGTACGCAGACGGTCGGACTTATGCGGACTATTTGTTCGCTGATCTGAAGGTGCGCGAGTATCTCCAAGACAAACTAAAAAGCGCGTCCGTAAGCCGTATCGATATCCATCGTCCGGCTCAGACTGCACGTATCACCATCCACACCGCTCGTCCAGGTATTGTTATCGGGAAGAAAGGTGAAGATGTTGAGAAACTGCGTCAGGACCTGACCAAGCAAATGGGTGTGCCTGTGCACATCAATATCGAAGAAATCCGCAAGCCGGAACTCGACGGTATGTTGGTTGCGCAGAGCGTAGCTCAGCAGCTGGAGCGTCGCGTAATGTTCCGTCGCGCTATGAAGCGCGCTGTACAGAACGCCATGCGCATTGGTGCCAAAGGCATCAAAATCCAAGTGAGCGGTCGTCTCGGCGGTGCTGAAATCGCACGTACTGAATGGTATCGCGAAGGTCGTGTGCCACTGCACACCCTGCGTGCCGACATCGACTATGCCAACTACGAAGCTCACACCACTTATGGTGTGATCGGTGTAAAGGTTTGGATCTTCAAAGGCGAAGTAATTGGTGGTCGCCAAGAAGAACTGAAACCACAAGCACCAGCGCCTCGTAAAAAAGCTGCTAAGTAAGGGGTACGCCAAATGTTGCAACCAAAGCGTACGAAGTTCCGCAAGCAGATGACTGGCCACAACCGTGGCTTGGCTCAGCGCGGTAGCAAAGTCAGCTTCGGCGAATATGCGCTGAAGTCTGTAGCTCGTGGTCGTCTCACCGCTCGTCAGATCGAGTCAGCGCGTCGTGCACTGACCCGTCACGTTAAACGTGGCGGCAAGATCTGGATCCGTGTATTCCCGGACAAGCCTATTTCCAAAAAGCCACTCGAAGTTCGGATGGGTAAAGGTAAGGGTAGTGTGGAGTACTGGGTTGCCCAGATTCAGCCAGGCAAAGTCCTGTATGAAATCGAGGGTGTAACTGAAGAGCTGGCGCGTGAGGCTTTTGCCCTGGCTGCTGCAAAGCTGCCGCTCGCCACCGCCTTTGTTAAACGGACGGTGATGTGATGAAAGCGAATGAACTTCGTGAAAAATCCGCACAGCAGCTGAACGAGCAACTGCTCGGCCTGCTGCGCGACCAGTTCAATCTGCGTATGCAGAAAGCAACTGGCCAGTTGGGGCAGTCTCATCTGCTCTCGCAAGTTAAACGTGACATCGCTCGCGTGAAGACTGTGCTTAACCAGCAGGCAGGTAAGTAATCATGGCTGAAGCCGAAAAAACTGTCCGTACGCTGACTGGCCGTGTTGTCAGCGACAAGATGGACAAAACCATCACCGTTCTGATCGAGCGTCGCGTTAAGCACCCGATCTACGGTAAATACGTTAAGCGTTCGACTAAGCTGCACGCGCACGACGAAACCAATCAGTGCCACATCGGCGACAAAGTCACTATTCGTGAAACTCGTCCTTTGGCCAAGACCAAGTCTTGGGCGCTGGTTGATGTTCTCGAACGCGCTGTGGAAGTCTAAGGACTAGGGGTCGGAGAAATTATATGATTCAGACTCAATCCATGCTCGATGTGGCCGATAACAGCGGCGCTCGCCGTGTTATGTGCATCAAGGTGCTGGGTGGCTCCCATCGTCGTTACGCTGGTATCGGTGACATCATCAAAGTTACCGTGAAGGAAGCAATTCCTCGCGGTAAAGTGAAAAAAGGCCAAGTGATGACTGCTGTTGTAGTCCGCACTCGCCACGGCGTTCGCCGTGCTGATGGCTCCATTATCCGCTTTGATGGCAACGCTGCTGTTCTTCTGAACAACAAGCAAGAGCCGATCGGCACCCGTATCTTTGGGCCAGTGACCCGTGAACTTCGTACTGAGAAGTTCATGAAGATCGTCTCGCTCGCCCCAGAAGTGCTGTAAGGAGATCCGACATGCAAAAGATTCGTCGTGACGACGAGATCATCGTGATCGCCGGCAAAGACAAAGGTAAGCGCGGTAAGGTGCTTAAGGTTCTCGCTGACGACCGTCTGGTCGTTGGTGGTCTGAACCTGGTTAAGCGTCATACCAAGCCAAACCCTGCGTCGGGCGTACAAGGCGGTATCGTCGAAAAAGAAGCGCCACTGCACGCTTCCAACGTTGCCATTTTCAACGGCGAAACCAACAAGGCTGATCGCGTTGGTTTCAAAGTAGAAGACGGCAAGAAAATTCGTGTCTTCAAGTCGACCCAAAAAGCGGTTGATGCTTGAACACTGCTAGGTAGAAGACCATGGCACGACTAAAAGAGATTT
This sequence comes from Pseudomonas sp. MDT1-17, assembly GCF_054898105.1. Taxonomy (NCBI): domain Bacteria; kingdom Pseudomonadati; phylum Pseudomonadota; class Gammaproteobacteria; order Pseudomonadales; family Pseudomonadaceae; genus Pseudomonas; species Pseudomonas sp. MDT1-17. Next base: position 1,175,041 of record NZ_JBUBVM010000001.1, read on the forward strand.
ACTGGAAGGAAATCGCACCGAAACTTAAGGAAGAACTTAAGCTTTCGAACGTGATGGAAGTTCCACGCGTTACCAAAATCACCCTGAACATGGGTCTGGGCGAAGCGGTCGGCGACAAAAAAGTCATCGAACACGCTGTTGCTGACCTGGAAAAGATCACCGGCCAGAAAGTCGTTGTGACCTACGCTCGGAAATCCATCGCTGGCTTTAAAGTCCGTGAAGGTTGGCCGATCGGCGTCAAAGTGACCCTGCGCCGTGAGCGTATGTACGAATTCCTGGATCGTCTGCTGTCGATCTCCCTGCCTCGGGTCCGCGACTTCCGCGGCCTGAATGCCAAGTCCTTCGATGGTCGTGGTAACTACAGCATGGGCGTTAAAGAGCAGATCATCTTCCCGGAAATCGACTACGACAAGATCGATGCTCTCCGCGGTCTGGACATTACCCTGACCACCACTGCCAAGAACGATGATGAAGGTCGCGCGCTGCTGCGTGCTTTCAAATTCCCGTTCCGCAACTGATTGGAGTAGGAAAATGGCCAAGATGAGCATGAAAAACCGCGAGCTGAAGCGTCAGCTCACGGTTGCCAAGTACGCCAAAAAGCGTGCAGCACTGAAAGCTATCATCGTTGATCTGAACGCAAGTCCAGAAGCGCGTTGGGAAGCTACAGTAGCTCTGCAGAAGCAGCCACGTGACGCAAGCGCTTCGCGCATGCGTAACCGCTGCCGCCTGACCGGTCGTCCACACGGCGTTTACCGCAAGTTCGGCCTCGGCCGTAACAAACTGCGTGAAGCTGCTATGCGTGGTGACGTACCTGGTCTGGTTAAAGCCAGCTGGTAAGCACGATCAAAGTCTCGGCGGTCCGAATCGCAAGATCCTGACCGTCGGTGACCTTGAACTTGAATCAAGCCCCTATTGGGGCTTGATTCATTTGTGGGGTGTGTCTAGAATACCCGGCTCGCCTGAGCCCGTGCTTTTTTCGCACGGATGCACTCGGCGACAAGTAGTAGCCGCAAGGCTAATTTTTTTGTATTAGGAGCGTCTAGCCCATGAGTATGCAGGACCCGTTAGCGGACATGCTAACTCGAATCCGTAATGCCCAGATGGCTGAAAAGTCCGTCGTAAGCATGCCATCTTCTACGTTGAAGGTAGCTGTTGCCAAAGTCCTGAAGGACGAAGGTTACATTGCGGGTTATCAGATCAGCAGCGAAATCAAACCACTGCTGTCCATCGAGCTGAAGTACTTCGAAGGCCGTCCGGTCATCGAAGAAGTGAAGCGCGTTAGCCGTCCAGGCCTGCGTCAGTACAAGTCCGTCGATGATCTGCCAAAAGTTCGTGGCGGTCTCGGTGTGTCTATCGTCTCCACCAACAAAGGTGTGATGACGGATCGTGCTGCGCGCGCTGCCGGTGTCGGCGGCGAAGTTCTTTGCACTGTGTTCTAAGGGGGGATAAGCATGTCACGCGTCGCTAAGAACCCCGTTAAGCTGCCAGCCGGTGTCGAAGTAAAATTCGCAGGCCAACAGCTTTCGGTGAAGGGTGCCAAGGGCACTCTCGAACTGAACATCCATTCGTCCGTTGAGATTGTTGAAGAAGCTGGTGAGCTGCGTTTCGCTGCTCGCAATGGCGATCAACAAACTCGCGCAATGGCTGGTACCACTCGTGCGTTGGTAAACAACATGGTCCAAGGCGTAAGCCAAGGCTTCGAGCGCAAGCTCCAGCTGGTCGGTGTTGGTTACAAAGCGCAAGCAAAAGGCACAGTGCTGAACCTGGCTCTTGGCTTCTCGCACCCAGTGGATTATGAACTGCCGGAAGGCATCACCGCTGAGACTCCTAGCCAGACCGATATCCTGATCAAGGGCATCGATAAGCAGCTGGTAGGTCAAGTGGCCGCCGAGATCCGCGACTTCCGTCCACCAGAGCCGTACAAAGGCAAAGGTGTGCGCTACGCGGACGAAGTCGTCCGTCGTAAAGAAGCCAAGAAGAAGTAGGGCATAGCAAATGACCGACAAAAAAGTTACTCGACTGCGTCGCGCTCGCAAAGCACGCCTGAAAATGCACGAACTCGAAGTCGTGCGTCTCTGCGTGTTCCGCTCGTCGCAGCACATCTACGCCCAGGTCATTTCGGCCGACGGCAACAAAGTCCTGGCAAGTGCCTCGACTTTGGATAAAGAACTGCGTGATGGCGCCACTGGCAACATCGACGCGGCCACTAAGGTTGGCCAGCTGGTCGCTACGCGTGCAAAAGCCGCTGGCGTCTCGCAGGTGGCTTTCGACCGCTCTGGCTTCAAGTACCACGGCCGCGTCAAGGCGCTGGCTGATGCTGCTCGTGAAGCTGGGCTGGAGTTCTAAGTTATGTCAAATAACGACCAAAAGCGCGACGAAGGCTACATTGAGAAGCTGGTTCAAGTTAACCGCGTAGCCAAAACCGTTAAAGGCGGCCGTATCTTCACTTTCACCGCGTTGACCGTGGTTGGTGATGGTAAAGGGCGCGTTGGCTTCGGCCGTGGCAAGTCACGTGAAGTGCCTGCTGCGATCCAGAAGGCAATGGAAGCTGCTCGCCGCAACATGATCCAAGTTGACCTGAACGGCACCACGCTGCAGTACGCAATGAAGTCCGCCCATGGCGCTTCGAAGGTGTACATGCAGCCTGCTTCTGAAGGTACCGGTATCATCGCTGGCGGCGCTATGCGTGCTGTCCTCGAAGTTGCTGGTGTTCAGAACGTTCTGGCCAAGTGCTACGGCTCGACTAACCCGGTAAACGTGGTTCACGCCACTTTCAAAGGTTTGAAAGCTATGCAGTCTCCTGAATCCATTGCCGCCAAGCGTGGCAAAAGCGTCAAGGAGATCTTCTGATCATGGCTACCGTTAAAGTAACGCTGATCAAAAGCATGACCGGCCGCATCCCTAACCACAAACTGTGCGTTAAGGGTCTGGGTCTGCGTCGCATCGGTCACACTGTAGAAGTACTTGATACTCCCGAGAATCGCGGGATGATCAACAAGGCTTACTACATGCTGCGTGTCGAGGGTTAATCGATGAAACTCAATGATCTGAGTCCAGCGCCGGGTTCCCGTCGCGAAAAGCATCGTCCGGGCCGTGGTATCGGTAGTGGTTTGGGCAAGACCGGTGGCCGTGGCCACAAAGGTCAGTCCTCCCGTTCCGGTGGCACCATTGCTCCAGGCTTTGAAGGCGGTCAACAGCCGCTGCATCGTCGCCTGCCGAAGTTCGGTTTCGTTTCCCTGAAGGCCATGGACCGCGCAGAAGTGCGTTTGTCCGAGCTGGCTAAAGTGGAAGGCGACATCGTCACCGTGCAGTCCCTGAAAGATGCCAACGTGATCAACGTCAACGTACAGCGTGTGAAAATCATGCTGTCCGGCGAAGTTACTCGCGCTGTTACCATCGGAAAGGGAATCGGCGCCACCAAAGGTGCGCGTGCGGCTATCGAAGCAGCTGGCGGCAAGTTCGAGGAATAAATGGCTAAGCAAGGTGCTCTCTCTGCGCTCGGCAAAGGCGGTATGTCTGAACTCTGGGCTCGTCTGCGTTTTCTGTTCCTGGCGATTATCGTCTACCGAATAGGCGCACACATCCCGGTTCCAGGTATCAACCCGGACCGACTCGCGGACCTGTTTCGACAGAATGAGGGGACCATTCTTAGCTTGTTCAACATGTTTTCCGGCGGCGCGCTGGAGCGGATGAGCATCTTTGCACTGGGGATCATGCCGTATATTTCGGCATCGATCATCATGCAACTGATGACCGCCGTGAGCCCGCAGCTGGAGCAGTTGAAGAAGGAAGGTGAAGCTGGTCGTCGCAAGATTGCCCAGTACACCCGCTACGGCACTGTCGTTCTCGCTCTCGTTCAGGCAATTGGCATGTCCATTGGTCTGGCAGGGCAAGGCGTTTCGTTCACTGGTGACTTTGGCTTCCATTTCGTCGCGGTATCCACTTTTGTGGCTGGTGCGATGTTCATGATGTGGCTGGGTGAGCAGATTACTGAGCGCGGTGTTGGCAACGGTATCTCGATGTTGATTTTCGCAGGTATCGTCGCCGGTCTTCCGAGGGCGATTGGGCAGTCTTTCGAGTCTGCGCGTCAGGGTGATATCAATATTTTCGCCTTGGTTGCCATCGGTTTGTTGGCAGTAGCGATTATCGGTTTCGTGGTGTTCATTGAGCGTGGTCAGCGTCGTATTGCTGTTCATTACGCCAAGCGTCAGCAGGGCCGTAAGGTCTTCGCTGCGCAGACCAGCCACTTGCCGTTGAAAGTGAACATGGCTGGTGTTATTCCAGCCATTTTCGCGAGCAGCATTCTGCTGTTCCCGGCTTCGTTGGGGACCTGGTTTGGTCAGTCTGAAGGTATGGGCTGGCTGCAGGACATCTCGCAGTCGATCGCTCCTGGTCAGCCGTTGAATATTCTGCTGTTTAGTGCAGGGATTATTTTCTTCTGCTTCTTCTATACGGCGTTGATGTTCAATCCGAAAGACGTAGCGGAAAACCTGAAGAAGTCCGGTGCCTTTATTCCGGGTATCCGTCCAGGTGAGCAGTCTGCGCGCTATATTGATGGCGTGCTGACTCGTTTGACCTTGTTCGGTGCTCTATATATGACGGCCGTGTGCCTGCTGCCCCAGTTCCTGGTGGTTGCAGCAAACGTTCCGTTCTACCTTGGCGGGACCTCGTTGCTGATCGTCGTCGTGGTTGTGATGGACTTCATGTCCCAAGTACAATCGCACCTCGTTTCGCACCAGTACGAATCCCTGATGAAGAAAGCCAACCTGAAGGGTTACGGCAGCGGCATGTTGCGCTGAGTACCCATAAGGTTCGAGGAGTTGGTGATGAAAGTTCGTGCATCGGTGAAAAAGCTGTGCCGTAACTGCAAAATTATTCGCCGCGAAGGTGTTGTTCGAGTAATTTGCAGCGCGGAACCGCGTCACAAACAGCGCCAAGGCTGAGTGTGATTGTGTTAAGCCCGGCAGCTAGTGCGCTGCCGGGTTGATTATTTGTTATTACAGCGATATTATCTCGCGCCCTATTTCTTGGCTTCCGGGGCGTAGGTAGCTGTCAATTGGAGTCCCACTGAATGGCCCGTATTGCAGGCGTTAACATTCCAGATAACAAGCATACTGTTATCTCGCTGACCTACATCTATGGTGTTGGTCGCACTACTGCACAGAAGATTTGTGCGGTGACTGGGGTAAACCCAGCGGCAAAGATCAAAGATCTGAGCGACGAGCAGATTGAACAGCTGCGTGGCGAAGTGGCGAAGTTCACCACTGAAGGTGACCTGCGTCGCGAAATCAACATGAAAATCAAGCGTTTGATGGACCTCGGTTGCTATCGCGGTCTGCGTCATCGTCGTGGTCTTCCAGTGCGCGGTCAGCGTACCAAGACCAACGCGCGTACCCGTAAAGGTCCGCGTAAGCCGATCCGCAAGTAATCGCCCCAGCGAATCGACAGGAAATTAATCATGGCTAAACCTGCTGCTCGTCCTCGTAAAAAAGTTAAAAAGACAGTGGTTGATGGCATCGCCCACATCCATGCTTCTTTTAACAACACAATCGTGACCATCACCGACCGTCAAGGCAACGCTCTTTCCTGGGCTACCTCCGGTGGTTCGGGTTTCCGCGGTTCCCGCAAGTCCACCCCGTTTGCTGCTCAAGTAGCTGCTGAACGTGCTGGTCAAGCTGCGCTGGAATACGGTCTGAAAAACCTCGACGTCAACGTCAAAGGTCCAGGCCCAGGTCGTGAATCTGCAGTCCGCGCTTTGAACGGCTGTGGCTACAAGATCGCCAGCATCACCGACGTGACGCCAATCCCGCACAACGGGTGCCGTCCGCCGAAGAAGCGCCGCGTGTAATCCAGGAGATTGTAAAGAATGGCTCGTTACATTGGTCCAAAATGCAAACTCGCTCGTCGCGAAGGCACCGATCTCTTTCTGAAGAGCGGCGTGCGCGCGATCGAATCGAAGTGCAACATTGAAGCAGCACCTGGTATCCACGGCCAACGCCGCGGTCGCCAGTCCGATTACGGCACCCAACTGCGTGAAAAGCAGAAGGTCCGTCGTATCTACGGCGTTCTCGAGCGTCAATTCAGCGGCTACTACAAAGAAGCTGCTGGCAAGAAAGGCGCAACTGGCGAAAACCTGTTGCAACTGCTCGAATGCCGTCTGGACAACGTCGTATACCGTATGGGTTTTGGCTCTACTCGTGCCGAATCCCGTCAGCTGGTATCGCACAAATCCGTAAGCGTTAACGGTCAGACCGTAAACGTGCCGTCGTACCAGGTTCGTGCTGGTGACGTGGTCGCGATTCGCGAGAAAGCAAAGAACCAACTTCGCATTGTCCAAGCTCTCGATCTGTGTGCCCAACGTGGCCGCGTAGAATGGGTAGAAGTAGACACTGAGAAGAAGTCGGGCGTTTTCAAGAACGTTCCAGCTCGCAGTGATCTGTCCGCCGACATCAACGAAAGCCTGATTGTCGAGCTCTACTCCAAGTAAGGGCTAGAAAATAGGTGCATCCATGCAGATTTCGGTAAATGAGTTCCTGACACCCCGCCATATTGATGTGCAGGTTGTCAGTCCAACCCGCGCCAAGATCACTCTCGAGCCTCTCGAGCGTGGTTTCGGCCACACCCTGGGCAACGCGCTGCGCCGCATCCTGTTGTCCTCAATGCCCGGCTGTGCAGTAGTCGAGGCCGAGATTGACGGTGTACTCCATGAGTACAGCGCCATCGAAGGCGTACAGGAAGACGTAATTGAAATCCTGTTGAACCTTAAAGGTCTGGCTATCAAGCTGCACGGTCGTGACGAAGTTACGCTGACCTTGTCGAAGAAGGGTTCGGGGGTGGTTACCGCTGCCGATATTCAGCTGGATCATGATGTCGAGATCGTTAACCCCGATCACGTAATCGCTAACCTGGCGTCTAACGGCGCCCTGAACATGAAGCTCACCGTAGCTCGTGGTCGTGGTTATGAACCGGCAGACTCGCGTCAGAGCGATGAAGACGAAAGCCGCAGCATCGGTCGCTTGCAGCTTGACTCTTCGTTCAGCCCGGTTCGCCGTATCGCATACGTGGTGGAAAACGCCCGTGTCGAGCAGCGTACTAACCTGGACAAGCTGGTTATTGATCTGGAAACCAACGGTACTCTGGATCCTGAAGAGGCTATCCGCCGCGCTGCAACCATTCTGCAACAGCAGTTGGCTGCGTTCGTCGACCTCAAAGGTGACAGTGAGCCAGTGGTTGTTGAGCAGGAAGACGAGATCGATCCGATCCTGCTTCGCCCGGTTGACGATCTGGAACTGACTGTACGTTCGGCTAACTGCCTTAAGGCGGAAAACATCTACTACATCGGTGACCTGATTCAGCGCACCGAAGTAGAGCTGTTGAAGACTCCGAACCTTGGCAAGAAATCCTTGACTGAAATCAAGGACGTTCTGGCCTCCCGCGGTCTGTCCCTCGGCATGCGCCTCGACAACTGGCCGCCTGCAAGTCTTAAGAAGGACGACAAGGCGACTGCCTGATCGTCGTAATCACCGAACGTTGTGTTTGGTAAGGAATGAACCATGCGTCATCGTAAAAGTGGTCGTCACCTGAGCCGCACTAGCTCGCACCGCAAGGCCATGTTTCAAAACATGGCAGTGTCGCTGTTCGAGCACGAGCTGATCAAAACTACACTGCCGAAAGCTAAAGAACTGCGTCGCGTTGCTGAGCCGCTGATCACTTTGGCCAAGACAGACAGCCTGGCTAACCGCCGTCTGGCTTTCGACCGTACTCGTTCGAAAGCTATCGTTGGTAAGCTCTTCAACGACTTGGGCAAGCGTTACGCTACCCGTGAGGGTGGCTACCTGCGCATCCTCAAGTGCGGTTTCCGCACTGGCGACAACGCGCCTATGGCGTACGTCGAGTTGGTTGATCGTCCTGCCGGCGGTGAAGCTGTATCCGCTGAGTAAGACGTCAGTCTGAAACGAAGAACCGGGCCTAGTGCCCGGTTTTTTGTGCCTGTAAAAAACGCGCTGCTTGTACAAGCTTCACTGCGGTTCATGCCGTCATTATGTGAACGGGATTGTTGGTAGTTTTTTTCTATTGATGTCTGCAAGTTAATGAATTTGTAGGTGTGCTGATCGATGGTCAATACTCCCTCCCAAGCCGATTAGCCGGCAGTTCCAAAACTGACAGAGGAAGAAGATCGCATGAGCCAAAACAAAACGCTTACGACCGCCAGTGGCGCTCCTGTCGCCGACAACCAGAATTCCCGTTCCGCCGGTCCTCGTGGCCCACTGCTGCTCGACGACTTTCACCTGATCGAGAAGCTTGCCCACTTCAACCGTGAAAACATCCCTGAGCGTCGTGTGCACGCCAAAGGCTCGGGCGCTTACGGTAAGTTCACTGTGACGCGTGACATCACTGAGTACACCAGCGCCAAGCTGTTCGAGTCCGTCGGCAAGCAAACCCCGACCTTCCTGCGGTTTTCCACCGTAGGCGGCGAGCGCGGTTCGGCTGATACCGAGCGCGATCCACGCGGCTTCGCTCTCAAGTTCTATACCGAAGAAGGCAACTGGGACATCGTTGGCAACAACACGCCGGTGTTCTTCATTCGCGATCCACTGAAATTCCCCGATTTCATTCACACCCAAAAACGCCTGCCGCAAAGTAACCTGAAAAGCGCACAAATGATGTGGGACTTCTGGTCCCATTCGCCTGAGGCGTTGCACCAGGTCACCATTCTGTTCTCGGATCGCGGTATTCCTGATGGCTACCGCCACATGCACGGCTTCGGCAGCCACACTTACAGCCTGATCAACGCCAATGACGAGCGTCACTGGGTGAAGTGGCACTACAAGACCCAGCAAGGGATCAAAAACCTGGCACCGACAGAAGCGGCACGCCTGGCCGGTACCGATCCGGATTATGCGCAGCGTGATCTGTTCGGCGCGATTGAGCGCGGTGATTTCCCGAAATGGCGCGTGTGCATCCAGGTCATGACCGAGGCTCAGGCCGCGGCGCACTACGAGAACCCGTTTGACGTGACCAAGACCTGGTCGCAGAAAGAGTTTCCGCTGATCGAAGTGGGCGAGTTGGAGCTCAACCGCAACCCGCTGAATTACTTTGCTGAAGTCGAGCAAGCAGCGTTTGGTCCGAGCAACATGGTCCCGGGTGTCGGTTTGTCGCCTGATCGCATGCTGCAGGGTCGAGTGTTCGCTTACGCCGATGCTCACCGCTACCGTATTGGCACCAACCACCAGCAATTGCCGGTGAACGCACCTCGCAGCCCGGTGAACAGCTATCAGCGCGATGGTTCGATGGCATTTGGCAGCAATGGCGGTGCGGCACCTAACTACGAGCCGAACAGCTACGTTGAGTCGCCGAAACAGGCGCCTCGCTATGCAGAGCCCGCGTTGGCCCTGAGCGGCGCGGCTGATCGTTACGATCATCGCGAAGATACCGACTATTACAGCCACGCCGGAGCGCTGTTCCGTCTGATGAGTGATGAGCAGAAAGCCCTGCTGGTCAACAACATTGCCGGCGCCATGGGCGGGGTTTCCGGCGACGTGATTGACCGTCAATTACAGCATTTCTTCAGGGCCGACCCGGCGTATGGAGAAGCAATTGCAACGGCGTTGGGCGTACAGCTTAACGAAGTCTAAACGAGAAGCAGAACCGCCCTCATTTGGGCGGTTTTTGCGTTATTTAAACCACTTTTCTCAGAATATCTTCGCTTTTAACGCGCAAGCAGAGTGACCAAACAGTCCGCTTGGTTCAAACTACAGACTTTCAAGCAGGGAGATGTAGGGCGATGCAAGGCCACCCAGACGTAATCGATTACCTCAACACGTTGCTGACCGGCGAGCTGGCGGCACGTGATCAATATTTCATCCATTCGCGGATGTACGAGGACTGGGGTTTCACCGAGCTCTACGAACGTATCAACCACGAGATGGAAGAAGAGGCGCAGCACGCTGACGCCCTGATGCGCCGCATTCTTATGCTCGAAGGCACTCCGCGCATGCGTGCGGACGACCTGGATGTCGGCACCACAGTGCCTGACATGCTCGCTGCTGACCTGCGTCTGGAATACAAAGTCCGCGCCGCACTCTGCAAGGGCATCGAGCTTTGCGAGGTTCACAAAGACTACGTCAGCCGCGAAATGCTGCGTATCCAGCTGAATGACACCGAAGAAGATCACACCTACTGGCTCGAGAAGCAGCTGGGTCTGATCAAGTTGATCGGTCTGGAGAATTACCTGCAATCGCAGTGCTGATTCCGCCGTCTACAAAAAAGCCCCTGTCACTTAAGAAGTGACAGGGGCTTTTTCGTAGGCCTGATTCAGGCTTTGTCGCGAGCCAGCAGCGGTTTGAGGTAGAAGCCCGTGTGAGACTGCTTCATCTCCGCCACTTCTTCCGGCGTACCGACAGCAATGATCTGGCCGCCCTTGGAACCGCCTTCCGGCCCAAGATCCACCAACCAGTCGGCAGTCTTGATAACGTCCAGGTTGTGCTCGATCACCACCACGGTGTTGCCGTGATCGCGCAGGCGGTGCAGCACGTCGAGCAATTGCTGGATATCTGCGAAGTGCAGGCCGGTCGTCGGCTCATCGAGGATATACAGCGTCTTGCCGGTATCGCGCTTGGACAGTTCGCGGGACAGCTTCACCCGCTGGGCTTCACCACCCGACAGCGTGGTCGCTGACTGCCCGAGCTTGATGTACGAAAGGCCGACATCCATCAACGTCTGAAGTTTGCGCGCCAGGGCCGGAACCGCGTCGAAGAACACTCGCGCTTCCTCGATCGTCATCTCGAGGGTTTCGTGGATGTTCTTGCCCTTGTACTTGATCTCCAGAGTCTCGCGGTTGTACCGCTTGCTCTTGCAGACATCGCACGGGACGTAGATGTCCGGCAGGAAGTGCATTTCCACCTTGATCAGGCCATCGCCCTGACACGCTTCGCAACGTCCGCCCTTCACGTTGAAGGAGAAACGTCCAGGACCATATCCGCGTGAGCGGGACTCCGGCACACCGGCGAACAGTTCGCGAATGGGTGTGAACAGTCCGGTGTAGGTCGCTGGGTTGGAACGCGGCGTCCGACCGATCGGGCTCTGGTCGATGTCGACGACCTTGTCCAAATGTTCCAGACCTTTGATGCTGTCGTGAGCGGCAGCTTCAAGCGTCGTTGCACCGTTGAGTGCCGTGGCGCTCAAAGGAAACAACGTGTTGTTGATCAGCGTCGATTTGCCCGAGCCGGACACGCCGGTGACGCAAGTCAGCAGACCAATTGGAATATCCAGATCGACATTGCGCAAGTTGTTGCCGCGAGCGCCCTTGAGGGACAGCGACAACTTCTTGTTACGGGGCGTGCGTTTGGCCGGAACGGCAATCTTCACCCGCCCCGACAGGTATTTGCCGGTCAACGAATCCGGGTGAGCCATGACCTCGGCCGGCGTACCTTCGGCAACGATATGCCCGCCGTGTACACCTGCGCCCGGCCCGATATCCACCACGTAGTCGGCCAGACGAATTGCATCTTCGTCATGCTCGACCACGATCACCGTGTTGCCGATGTCACGCAGGTGCTTGAGCGTGCCGAGCAGCCGATCGTTGTCCCGCTGATGCAGACCGATGGACGGCTCGTCGAGGATGTACAGAACCCCTACCAGTCCGGCGCCAATCTGACTGGCCAGACGGATGCGCTGAGCTTCACCGCCGGACAACGTGTCGGCACTGCGATCGAGCGACAAATAGTCGAGGCCAACGTTGACCAGAAACTGCAGGCGCTCGCGGATTTCCTTGAGAATCTTGTCGGCAATTTCGCCGCGACGGCCAGTCAGCTTCAGCACGCCAAAGTATTCGCAGGCGTCGCCAATTGGCAGATTGGTTACCGCCGGCAGCGTCTTCTCGCCCACCCAAACGTGCCGCGCCTCACGACGCAGGCGCGTGCCGCGACAATCAGGGCAATGCTGGGTGCTGAGGAACTTGGCCAGCTCTTCGCGCACCGAGGCTGACTCGGTTTCGCGGTAGCGACGTTCCAGGTTCGGCACGATGCCTTCGAACGGGTGCGAGCGTTTGACGATGTCGCCACGGTCGTTGAGGTATTTGAAGTCGACGTTCTGCGAGCCGCTTCCGTGCAGGATGTACTTCTGCTGATCGGCCGGCAGATCGTTGAACGGTACTTCGAGGCTGAACGTGTAGTGTGCGGCCAGCGACCCGAGCATCTGGAAGTAATAGACGTTGCGCCGGTCCCAGCCGCGAATCGCGCCTTCCGCCAGCGTCAGTTCGCCATTCACCAATCGCTTGATGTCGAAGAATTGCTTAACGCCAAGGCCATCGCAGGTCGGGCAAGCGCCGGCCGGGTTGTTGAAAGAGAACAGCTTGGGTTCCAGCTCGCTGATGGCGTGGCCGCAAATCGGGCAAGCGAAACGCGCGGAGAAGATGATCTCTTCGCCGGGCTCGTCGTCCATCGGCGCTACCAGGGCGATGCCGTCCGCCAGCTTCAAGGCGGTCTCGAACGACTCGGCCAGGCGCTGTTGCAGGTCGGCGCGGACCTTGAAGCGGTCGACCACCACATCGATCGAATGCTTCTTTTGTTTATCCAGCTTCGGCAACTCGTCCAGCTCGCAGAGCCTGCCGTTGACCCGGGCCCGCACAAAGCCCTGGGCACGCAACTCTTCAAAAACCGACAGATGTTCGCCTTTACGCTCGCGGATCACCGGGGCCAGCAGCATAAGCTTGCTACCCTCCGGTTGAGCCATGACCAGGTCGACCATCTGGCTGACGGTCTGGGCTTCCAGCGGAATGTCGTGATCCGGGCAACGCGGAATACCCACGCGAGCGTATAGCAGGCGCAGGTAATCGTAGATTTCGGTGATGGTGCCGACCGTCGAACGCGGGTTGTGTGAGGTCGACTTCTGTTCGATGGAAATCGCTGGCGACAAACCTTCGATGGTGTCGACGTCAGGTTTTTCCATCATCGACAGGAACTGCCGGGCGTAGGCCGACAGTGATTCGACGTAACGGCGCTGGCCTTCGGCATACAGCGTGTCGAAGGCCAGGGACGATTTGCCGGATCCGGACAGGCCGGTGATGACGATCAGTTTGTCCCGTGGCAGGGTCAGGTCGATGTTCTTCAGGTTGTGGGTTCGGGCCCCACGAATCAGGATCTTGTCCAAAGTGGCCTCGCTCGGCGGGCGTCGAAAACGTAGGAGTATACGGCCAAATACTGGATGGATGCACACTATCAAATGAGCGGGTCGCAGCCTTACATGAAGACTGTGTCAGCAGAGCGCGTCAAAGCGTCGCGATATACCCCGTCAATCGATGGGACTGGTAGAATCGCCGCCGGTTCACATGAGGTTTTTCCATGCACGATCCCCACAGCGAACGCATGAGTGGCAGTGAGACCCGCGCAGCAAGCGGTCTGGCCCTGGTGTTCGCCTTCCGTATGCTTGGCATGTTCATGGTGTTGCCGGTACTGGCGACCTATGGGATGGATCTGGCGGGAGCGACCCCGGCCCTCATCGGGCTGGCGATTGGCGCTTACGGCTTGACCCAGGCGATCTTTCAGATTCCTTTCGGCTTCATTTCCGACCGCATCGGTCGTCGTCCGGTGATTTACCTGGGGCTGATCGTCTTCGCCCTCGGTAGCGTGCTGGCGGCCAATGCCGATTCGATCTGGGGCGTGATCGCCGGACGAATCCTGCAAGGCGCGGGGGCGATTTCCGCGGCGGTGATGGCGTTACTGTCAGACCTGACCCGCGAACAGCATCGGACCAAAGCCATGGCCATGATCGGCATGACGATCGGTCTGTCTTTCGCTGTCGCGATGGTTGTAGGACCGTTGCTGACCCGCGCATTCGGCCTGTCCGGGTTGTTCCTTGCTACGGGCGGCATGGCGCTGTTCGGCATCGTGATCGTGATGTTCATGGTGCCGCGAGCCAACGGCCCGTTGCAGCATCGCGAATCCGGCGTCGCGCGCCAAGCGTTGATACCGACGCTCAAGCACCCGGACCTGCTGCGCCTGGACCTGGGCATTTTTGTGTTGCACGCGATGTTGATGTCGAGCTTCGTTGCGTTGCCTTTGGCGCTGGTCGAAAAAGCCGGGTTGCCTAAAGAGCAGCACTGGTGGGTGTACCTGACCGCGCTGCTGATTTCCTTCTTCGCCATGATCCCGTTCATTATCTACGGCGAGAAGAAACGCAAAATGAAACGAGTTTTATTGGGCGCAGTGCTGACGCTGATGCTCACTGAGCTATTCTTCTGGCAGTTCGGCGATAGCTTGCGGGCTCTGGTGATCGGTACGGTGGTGTTTTTCACCGCGTTCAATCTGCTGGAAGCTTCCTTGCCATCGCTGATCAGCAAGGTTTCACCGGCAGGCGGCAAGGGCACGGCGATGGGGGTTTATTCCACCAGCCAGTTCCTCGGTTCGGCACTGGGCGGCATCCTCGGCGGCTGGTTGTTCCAGCATGGCGGTTTGTCGGTTGTGTTCCTGGGATGCGCCGGTCTGGCTGCCCTCTGGCTGGCCTTTGCTGTTACCATGCGCGAACCTCCCTACGTGACGAGCCTGCGCTTGCCGTTGTCGCCCGAGGCGATCCGCGAAGCGGGTCTGGTCGAGCGCCTGAAGGCCGTCGTAGGGGTAACGGATGCAGTGATCGTCGAAGATGAAGCGGCGATTTACATCAAATTGGACACCGAACTATTGGATCGCACCACCCTTGAACGCCTGGTGAACAACCCGGCCGGGGCAGCGTGCGTAGCCTAGGAGAACGTTATGGCCCGTGGGGTTAACAAAGTCATATTGGTCGGCACTTGCGGCCAGGATCCCGAAGTTCGCTACTTGCCTAACGGTAACGCCGTGACCAACCTGAGTCTGGCGACCAGCGAACAGTGGACCGACAAGCAAACCGGTCAGAAGGTCGAGAAGACCGAATGGCACCGTGTGTCGATGTTCGGCAAGGTTGCCGAGATCGCCGGCGAGTACCTGCGTAAAGGTTCGCAGGTCTACATCGAAGGCAAGCTGCAGACCCGCGAGTGGGAAAAAGACGGTATCAAGCGTTACACCACCGAAATCGTGGTCGACATGCAAGGCACCATGCAACTGCTGGGCGGCCGTCCACAGCAGGGCGACCAGCAAGGCGGGGGCAATAACTACCAGCAGTCCGCCCCAGCTCCACGCCAACAGGCTCCGCGTCCTCAGCAGTCGGCACCGCAGCAGTCGCGCCAGGCTCCAGCTCCACAGCAGGCAGCTCCGCAACCGGCTCCGGATTTCGACAGCTTTGATGACGATATTCCTTTCTGAAAAACAGCTATTTAAGAAGTGACAACATCTGAAGCGAAGCCATTGATCTGGCTTCGCTTTTTTGTTGGCGCTGTTAACGGGGCAAAGTGGTTACATTGGCCCGTGCCGAGTGCAGTTTCTTGTAGCTATCGATCAACCGCAGGTGCCGGTCGAGCCCCTCCAGTTTCATGCTGGTCGGCGTCAAGCCATAGAAGCGCACGCTTGCGTCCACCGAGCCGATCGCTGCATCCGTCCGCTCGGTGCCAAACATCCGGCGGAAATTGGCCTCGTAGTCTTCCAGTTCCAGGTCTTCGTCCAGCTTCATTTCCAGCACCACATTGACCGCCTGGTAGAACAAGCCGCGCTCAACCGTGTTGTCGTTGTACTGCAGGAACATTTCCACCGCCTCTTTCGCCTCTTCAAATTGCTGCAAGGCGAGATAAATCAGTAGCTTCAACTCCAGGATCGTCAGCTGACCCCACGCCGTATTGTCGTCAAATTCGATGCCGATCAAACTGGTGATGTCGGTGTAGTCGTCCAGCTCACTTTCCACCAGACGCTCAACCAGCGCTTGCAGTTCGCTTTCGTCCAGGCGATGCAGGTTCAGGATATCGGCGCGGAAGAACAGCGCTTTGTTGGTGTTATCCCAGATCAGATCATCTGCGGGATAGATTTCCGAATAGTCCGGCACCAGGATGCGGCACGCCTTGGCGCCGATATGCTCGTAGACGGCCATGTACACTTCTTTGCCCATGCCTTTGAGAATGCCGAACAAGGTTGCGGCTTCCTCGGCATTCGAATTTTCGCCCTGGCCGGAGAAGTCCCACTCCACGAATTCGTAATCCGATTTGGCACTGAAGAAGCGCCACGACACCACGCCGCTGGAGTCGATAAAGTGCTCGACGAAGTTATTCGGCTCGGTCACCGCATGACCTTCAAACGTCGGCTGAGGCAGATCGTTGAGGCCTTCGAAACTGCGGCCCTGCAACAATTCGGTCAGGCTGCGTTCCAGCGCCACTTCCAGGCTCGGGTGGGCGCCGAACGAGGCGAACACACCGCCGGTACGCGGGTTCATCAACGTGACGCACATCACCGGGAATTCACCGCCCAGGGACGCATCTTTCACCAGCACCGGGAACCCTTGCTCTTCCAGCGCCTGAATGCCGGCCAGAATCCCGGGATACTTCGCCAGCACCTCGGCCGGCACATCGGGCAGAGCAAATTCGCCTTCGATGATTTCGCGTTTTACCGCGCGCTCGAAGATCTCCGACAGGCACTGCACCTGGGCTTCGGCCAGCGTGTTACCGGCACTCATGCCGTTGCTCAGGAACAGGTTTTCGATCAGATTGGACGGGAAATACACCACCGCGCCGTCCGACTGGCGCACGTACGGCAGCGAGCAAATCCCGCGCTCTTCGTTGCCCGAGTTGGTGTCGATCAGGTGGGAGCCACGCAGCTCGCCGTCGCGGTTGTAAATTTTCAGGCAGTACTCGTCGAGAATTTCGGCCGGCAGTGCATCTTTACGGCCAGGCTTGAACCAGCGTTCGTCCGGGTAATGCACAAACGGCGCGTTGGCGATGTCTTCGCCCCAGAACTGGTCGTTGTAGAAGAAGTTGCAGTTGAGTCGCTCGATAAACTCGCCCAGCGCCGACGCTAACGCGCCTTCTTTGGTCGCACCCTTGCCATTGGTGAAGCACATCGGCGAGTGCGCGTCGCGGATGTGCAGCGACCACACATTGGGAACGATATTGCGCCACGAAGCGATTTCAATCTTCATGCCCAGGTCAGCCAGAATGGCTGACATATTGGCGATGGTCTGCTCCAGCGGCAGGTCTTTGCCCGCGATATAGGTGCCAGCCGCTGAACTGGAAGCAGGCATCAACAACGCCTGGGCGTCGGCGTCGAGGTTTTCCACTTCTTCGATCACAAACTCAGGCCCGGCTTGCACCACTTTTTTCACGGTGCAGCGATCGATGGAGCGCAGGATGCCTTGGCGGTCCTTGTCGGAGATGTCCGCAGGCAGCTCGACCTGAATCTTGAATATCTGGTTGTAGCGGTTTTCCGGATCAACAATGTTGTTCTGCGACAGGCGGATGTTTTCGGTGGGAATACTGCGAGTGTCGCAGTACAACTTTACGAAATAAGCCGCACACAAAGCCGATGAAGCGAGAAAGTAATCGAACGGACCAGGTGCCGAGCCATCGCCCTTGTAGCGGATAGGCTGATCGGCCACGACTGTGAAGTCATCGAACTTTGCTTCAAGCCGAAGGTTGTCGAGAAAGTTGACCTTGATTTCCATGGGGATTACCAGAATAACGGGCTAGACGATTTGGTCGCCATTATCCGGCTTTTCGGCCGTAAGTCTCAGAAAAAAGGCCAGTCATGTGCGCACGCGACTGGCCTTCTTTGTTTCGGGAGCGTCGGATTGCAGCACCCGAGGCAGAAGCGTTGGTCAGTGATGCGCCGCCAGGAACTCGTCAGTGGACACCACGCTGGCATAGGCAAAACCCAGGGCCGACATAAAGGCTGCATGCACGTGGGCTGCCGGCACGGTGAGGCCGTTGAACTCCAGGTCACGGGAGGCGCAGGCGTCGTGAATCACCGTGACGGTGTAGCCAAGATCGGCGGCGGCGCGGGTGATGCCGTCGACACACATGTGGCTCATACTGCCGACGACGACCAGTTCCTTGATGCCTTGCTGATCGAGGATTGACTGTAGTTCGGTCTCGCGGAACGAGTTGACGAAGTGTTTGAGCACGACCGGCTCGTCGGCACGGTTGAGGACTTTGGGGTGCAGCTTCGCGCCCTCGGAGCCCGGCGTGAAGAAGGGCGCTTCGTCGGAGGTGAATTCGTGGCGGATGTGCACCACCGAATCACCCGCATCGCGGAAGGCTTTGATCAACCGTACGGCGTTGTCCGCAGCGGCGTCGGCACCGACCAGTGGCCACTTGCCTTGGGGGAAGTAGTCGTTTTGGATATCGACTACGATGAGGGCTTGCTTGGCCATGACTGTTTCCTCGAAGTGCTTGTTGGGTGTGGATTGAAGTATTGGGTTTAGCAGGCCGTCCGAGGATTGGCCGCACCGACAATAGAAGGGGGAAAACTGACAATGGACGCAGAAAGGGCAATCGCCGAGCTGGGCGTGTTGATCTATCCCGGCGCGCAGATGGCGGCGGTGCATGGGTTGACGGACTTGTTCGGGGTGGCGAACCGGATTGCCAGCGAGCATCAGGCCGCGCAGTTGCCATTGCTGCGGGTCAGCCATTGGCAGGCCGATGGCGATCAGATGCCCGAGCGGGTCTACGACAGTCATCCCGCTCCAGACGGCAAGTTGGTGGCGGTGTTGATCCCGCCATCGATTGCCGGTTTTTCCCCAGGCCAGGCGTCGCAGTCGTTGAACCGCTGGCTGCGTCAGCAACACGCGAATGGCGCGACACTCGGCGGGGTGTGCGTGGGGTCTATTTTGTTGGCCGAAAGCGGCCTTCTTGACGGTCGTAGCGCCACCACCCACTGGACCTCGGCCAACGCTTTCGCCGAGCGTTATCCTGCGATCAAGCTCAAAGCCGACACCCCCATTGTTGACGACGGCGACCTGATCACCACCGCCGGGCTGATGGCCTGGTCCGAACTGGGCTTGCGTCTGGTCAACCGTCTGCTGGGGCCGAGCATCGCCACTAGCACCGCGCGGTTTCTGGTGGTGGAACACAGCGACAGCGCGAGCGAGTGCGGCAGCAACTTTTCACCGATCCTCAGCCATGGCGATGCCTCGATTCTCAAGGTCCAGCATTGGCTGCAAAGCACCGGAGCGAGCGATGTGTCGCTGATGATGATGGCTGAGCGGGCAGGGCTGGAAGAGCGCACTTTTCTGCGTCGATTTCGCGCGGCAACCGGGCTCAAACCCACCGAATACTGTCAGCACCTGCGGGTCGGCAAGGCTCGGGAAATGCTCGAATTCACCAATGGCACCATTGATCACATTGCCTGGACGGTGGGTTATCAGGATCCGAGTGCCTTTCGGGCGACGTTCAAGAAAATTACCGGGTTGGCGCCGAGTGATTACCGGACACGGTTCGGTGTGGGAGCGAGTCAGGGGTGAGCGAAAGTCGTGCAAAATGCCGGAGTTGAAACTCTTGTCGTGCAGAATAATGCAGGCACGGCGCCATCATTCTTTTCGCAACTGGCTGATTTGATAAACGTTTGTCTTCGCCCCCCCTTGGCCTGATCTCTGCACCTCCTCCATTACATTCATCAAACGCAGATTGAAGGGGGACGCATGACCCCAACAAATCACAAGAAACTGGTGGTCGCCCACTCCGTGCGCCCCGAAGCACCGTTGCACGAAGTAGAAACCAATCGTGCGCTGGCGCGTTGGCTCGCGCAGATTCTGGGGCTTAAATACGGCGGCAGTTACGACCCCAAGCTTCACAACGGTCGAGACCTTTATCTGATTCCGACCCAGACGCTGGTTGGCGCCGCTGCCGCCCGGCAATTAGGCGTCAAGGGGCCGGAGGATTTGTGGGGCGGTTACGTCGACCATGACTTCATCTGCACCAAAGCCATCAGTCACGGGTTATGCAACAAAAATGCTCACGCTCCGGAAGGCTGGTCGCCGTTGTTTTCCGAACGTGTGCGCAGCGTGGTGCTCGATGGCCTCAGCGTCTTTTCCCTGGAGGATGCGCGCCCTGCGGCAGAGCATCTGCTCTACAGCGGCCCGATCCGTATCAAGCCTATTCATGCCTGCGCCGGACGCGGTCAGGAAGTGATCAAAAGCCTCGACCAGTTCGATGCCATCCTCGCCAGAGCCGATGCCGAAACGCTGTTCACCGAAGGCGTGGTGCTGGAACAGGACCTGGGCCAAGTGATCACCCACAGCGTCGGTCAGAGCTTTATCGGCGACAAGGTGCTGAGTTATTGCGGTGATCAGTACTTGACCAAAGACGGTCAGGGCGAGCAGGTTTATGGAGGCTCCAACCTGCTGGTGGTTCAGGGGTATTACGACGATTTGCTCGAACTGGACCTGCCGGACGATGTGCGGCTGGCGATTCGGCAGGCGCAAGTGTTCGACAGCGCCGCGGATGAGGCTTATCCCGGTTTCTACGCCTCGCGGCGCAACTACGACATCGCCCAAGGTGTGGACAGTCACGGCAAACAGCGCAGTGGCGTGCTCGAGCAGTCCTGGCGGATGGGCGGTGCCAGCAGCGCCGAAGTCGCCGCCTTGCAGAGCTTCGTCAACGACCCCGGGATGCGCGCGATTCGCGTGTCTTCGGTCGAGACCTACATCGACCAGCCGCTGCCGACGGACGCCATAGAGGTGTATCGCGGGCCGGCGCAAAACAGTGACTTTCTTCTCAAGTACGTAACGGTTAAATCCTATGACGGCTAGAAGCGAAACCATTCAGATCGACATCGACGATGAACAGATGATCGGGACTTTTCTCAGCCCCAAATCAAAAGTCCCCGGCGTGCTCTTTGTGCACGGTTGGGGTGGCAGTCAGGAACGGGACCTGCTACGGGCCAAAGGCATCGCGGGTTTGGGGTGCGTGTGCCTGACGTTCGACTTGCGCGGGCACACCGGCGGGACGGGTATTGCGCTGAGTCGAGTGACGCGCGAAGACAACCTGCGCGACCTGCTGGCGGCGTATGACCGCTTGCTCGCGCACCCAGCGCTCGATACACCGGCGATTGCCGTGGTCGGCACCAGCTATGGCGGTTATCTGGCCTCGATCCTGACGTCATTGCGTCCGGTGCGCTGGCTGGCGCTGCGGGTGCCGGCGCTGTATCGCGATGATCAATGGCACACGCCCAAGCGTGACCTGGATAAGCTCGATTTACGTGATTACCGCCGCACGTTAGTCCGCGCCGACAGCAATCGTGCGCTGCATGCCTGTTCGCAGTTCACCGGGGATGTGCTGCTGGTCGAATCAGAGACTGACGACTACGTGCCCCACGCCACCATCATGAGTTACCGCGCGGCCTGCCAGCAGACTCACTCGTTGACCCACCGGATTATCGACGGAGCCGACCACGCCTTGAGCGAACCTGTTTCGCAACAGGCGTACACCTCGATCCTGGTGGGCTGGATCACCGAGATGGTGGTGGGTGAGCGGTTGAGCATTATTCAATCCAGCTGAGATTTGCGGTGTTCTTGCAATCATTCGCGAGCAGGCTCGCTCCCACATTAGACTGCGATCAACTGTGGGAGCGAGCCTGCTCGAGAAGGCGGCATCCGCCTCACCGCAACCTTCAGGAAGGTTTCTTCTCGATCCGCAACGACTTGGCCTTGGCCTCCACGATCAGGTACATCACCAGGGTAATCAGTAGCGGCAGGATGAAATAGATCGCCCGATACGCTAGTAATCCGCCCACCAGGCTCCCTCGGGACGCTTCATGTTGCAGCAGCGCCACGAACACCGCTTCCAATACGCCGAGCCCGGCGGGAATGTGCGTGATGACCCCGGCAATCGCGCTGATCAGCAACACCCCAAGCACCAGCGGATAATCCAGCTTGCTCGGCAGCAGGGTGAAAATCACCGCGGCCATCAGCGACCAATTCAGTGCCCCGAGGGCCAGTTGCAGCACCGCCATGCGCAGGGAGGGCAAGTTGATTTCTACCCCGCGTATCGACCATTCCCGACGCTTGGAAAACTGACACGCCACCAGATACCCCGCGCTTACCAGCAGCAGCAACACGCCTACACCTTGCAATGCGCCTGTGCTCAGCTTCCAGCCTGGTGGCATTCGCACCAGCCCGCTGCTGAACACCGCGCCGGCAATCACCATGTAACCGAACCAGTTGGTCGCCAGGCTCAACCCGAGAATTTTCGCGATGTTGCCCTTGCTCACCCCGAGTCGCGAATACAGTCGATAACGCATGGCGATGCCACCGACCCAGGCACTCAGGTTGAGGTTGAAGGCATAGCTGATTATCCCCACCGGCAGGATCTGCTTCCACGTCAGGTCCTGGCGAATGTAGGTACGACCAATCAGATCGAAACAGGCGTAGACCAGAAAACTCACCAAGGTCAGGCTGAATGCGATGATCAGCGTGCGCACCTTGAGATCAGCCAGGGTGTCGAACACTTCGTTCCATTCGATGCGCTGGGCGAGCATCGTAATCAGCACGATCAGCGCCAAAAAAAACAGCATCGTCAGCGGCCGTTTCCAGCGTCTCCAGCGAGATTTGCTCGGGCTGTCGGCGTGGGCCGTCGGGTGTGCGTCAGCGCGGTTCATGGTGGTCGCTCCCGGCCGGATGAATGAACCGCTTCAGGCGCGGTTTATGCGCCGGCAGCCAACCGGCCCAGGCTGGGAAATGCCGCAAAAAGTGAAACACCAGAAAGCCGACGGTCATGTGCCAGATCCGTCCGCGCGGGGTTTTGTCGGCGGACATGGCCTTGCAATGGTTGTTACTCAGGTCTTCGAGGCGTTTGAACAGGTCGCGGTTGAAGGCGCGATCGCGGATCAACACATTGGCTTCCAGGTTCATCGACAGACTCAATGGGTCGAGGTTGCTCGAACCGACCGTGCTCCAATCCTCATCCACCAGCGCGACCTTGCCGTGTAAGGGACGGTCGCAATATTCGTAAATCTGCACGCCGGATTTGAGCAGGTAGTCATAAGTCATGCGCGCGGCGAGTTTGGCCACCAGCATATCGGGCTGACCTTGCAGGATCAGCCGCACATCGACGCCACGGAGCGCCGCGTTGCGGATCTCGCGTAGCAGGCGATAGCCTGGAAAGAAGTAGGCGTTCGCGATCACGACTCGGCGCTTGGCACTGCGCAGCACCTGGCGGTAAACCTCTTCGATGTCGGTCGGATGCTCGCCGTTGTCGCGGAACACCAGGCGAACCTGGCCGTCATGATCGCTGAACGCCAGTTCCGAGCGCCGTTGCCTGCGCCGTTGCCACCAGTATTTGGCGCGAGCCGGGCGACCGCTTTGCAGCAGGGCGAAGTGATGAATGTCGGCCACCGCCGGGCCTTGTACTTCAACGGAATAATCCTGCTTGGCCTCCGGGCCGAAGTCAGCCAAATGGTCGGCGGAAAAGTTGATGCCGCCGATGAACGCAATCGTGCCGTCGACCACCACGATCTTGCGGTGCAGGCGGCGGAACCAGTTGGTGCGGATGCCCAAATGTTTCGGCGCCGGATCGAAAATCTGGATGCGCACGCCGGCCTCGCTCAGGGCGGTGAGGTATCCCGTGCTCAGTTCGCCGCAGCCAAAGCCATCGAGACTGGCGGTGATCCGCACGCCGCGTTGAGCGGCGGCGATCAGTACTTCCTGCAGCTCATTACCCACCTTGTCCTCGAACACAATGAAGGTTTCCAGCAGGATTTCAGTCTTGGCCTGACGCATGGCCTCGAACACCCGAGGGAAATACGCTTCGCCGTTTTCCAGCATGTCTACGCGGTTGTTGCCTTGCCAGCCATATTCGACGTCTACCACGCCCGGTTCACGGATCGGCGGGGTTGTGGATAGGTGCTCCACGTTGGTTTTATCCATCGATGGGCTGCTCATAGCTCGATCTCCACCGATAGCGGTGCGTGGTCGGAAAGGTGTGACCAGGGGCGCGCGGCCAGCACTTGCGGGTGACTGGCCTTGAGATTGCGGACGTAGATGCGGTCAAGGCGCAACGCCGGCAAACGTGCTGGAAAACTGCGCGCCGGTTTGCCGTGGAGCTCGGCGAAAACTTCCCGTAAACCGCAGGGTGTGAGCAGCGCATCGGCACGCTGGCGCCAGTCGTTGAAGTCACCGGCAACGATCACCGGGGCATCGCTCGGCAGTTCTTTGAGGCGCTGGGCCAGCAACTGGAGTTGTTCGGTCCGGTGGGTTTCGCGAAGGCCCAGATGCACACAAATGGCATGCACTTCCTGGCCATCACCGGGCAGGCGCAGCACGCAATGCAGGATGCCGCGGTTCTCGTGACCGTTGATGGACACGTCGAGGTTGTCGTGGCGAATGATCTGGAATTTCGACAGCAGCGCATTGCCGTGATCGCCCGCCGGATAGACCGCGTTGCGTCCATAGGCGAACTGCGGCCACAGGGTGTCGGCGAGGAATTCGTATTGCGGTATCGGCGGCCAATTGTCGTAGCGCTGGGGATGATGCTCGTGGGTGCCGTGGACTTCCTGCAAAAACACCACGTCGGCGGACACGCTGCGCACCGCTTCACGCAACTCGGGCAGGATGAAACGCCGGTTGAGGGCGGTGAAACCCTTGTGCGTGTTGACCGTCAGCACGGTGAAGCGGCGCACGGCGGTGATGATTGATTGCTGTTCGTCGGTGGTGCCGACCGGTTCGGGAATGCTCATGACAGCACTCCTTCGGCGGCCAGTTCACCGGGACGGGTGGCGAGGTCTTTATCCAGATGAAAGCGCTCTAGCAAGCGGCGGGCATCGAAGGGCGCGCGGACTTTGATGTCGTTGTCGAAGTAGCAAAACACCTCACGGGACTTGCGTGCTTTGGGTTTTTGCCGGGGCGCGATCAGCTGCGGGTCGCTCGGTTGCTGGCCGTGATGCCAGACCTCGATCCGGTCGCCCCAGCGTTTCAGTGCCTCGCAGGTGTAACCGCTGGCATAGAGCTCTTCGGCACCGTGCAGGCGCAGGTAGACGAAGTCGCTGGTGAGGTCTTCGCGGTACGGCCATTTACCGGCGGTGTCGGCGATAACCAGCGCAGCATTGTGGCGTTTGAGCAGGCGGACGAATGCCGGGTCGACGAAGCTCTCGTTTCTGATCTCCACGGCATGGCGCAAAGGCTTTTTCCCGTAGGCCTTCATGCTGGCGCGACCGTTCAGGCGCGATTCGTGTTGATGGGCGAGGGCGGCGGCCTCTTCGGTGTTGTGGGGCAACTGCTCCAGAAAGGTTTCGAACAACTCGGCATCGAATTTAAAATTGGGCGGGAATTGCCAGAGGATCGGACCTAGTTTGTCTTTGAGTTCCAGCACGCCGGAGGCGAAGAAATTCGCCAAGGGTTTATGGATGTCTCGCAGTCGCCTGATGTGAGTAATGAAGCGCGGGGCTTTGACGCTGAAGACGAAGCCCGCCGGGGTTTCTGTGTACCACTGGGCGTAGCGTTCAGGCCGTTGCAGGGCGTAAAACGATCCATTGATTTCAATGCTGTTGACCGCCCGTGAGGCGAATTGCAATTCGCGCTTGTGGGTCAGCCCCTTCGGGTAGAAATCCCCCCGCCAGGGCGTGTAGCGCCAGCCTGAAATACCGATGTGAATCGCCGCCATATCGCCTCCCGTCTAATGGTCTCGGACTGCCCCTGTCTTTTGATGACTGCGGGACGTGCGAGAAAGTTTCGACGGGAGTACGGATGGCAAA
Source organism: Pseudomonas sp. MDT1-17 (assembly GCF_054898105.1). Classification (NCBI taxonomy): domain Bacteria; kingdom Pseudomonadati; phylum Pseudomonadota; class Gammaproteobacteria; order Pseudomonadales; family Pseudomonadaceae; genus Pseudomonas; species Pseudomonas sp. MDT1-17. Next base: position 1,200,615 of record NZ_JBUBVM010000001.1, read on the forward strand.
GCAAAGATCGCAGCCTGCGGCAGCTCCTACAGAGGCATGTGAACACCTGTAGGAGCTGCCGAAGGTTCGGGCCCAACGCCCAATGCGTACAGGCTGACCAGCAGGCCGCCGGACGGCAGGCTGACACCGAGGTCGGCGCCGATAGTGGGTAACAGGCCAACGATGACGAACTCGGTCGTCCCGATGGCGAAGGCGCTGAGGGTCAGCGCGAGCAAGGCAATGGGCATGGCTGCAACTCCGGTGGATTGATTGATGGGGCGCAGTGTCCGGGTTTGGGTTATGCGGAAAAATAGGGGGATAGGCATTTGATATTTGCGTTGTGCGCAAAGATTAAAAGCTGCCCCTCACCCAGCCCTTGATTTCACCCAATAACCGAACTTGCCTACACTTTCCCGATCTTTCCTTACAGACCCATTTGCAGGAGCACCGCGTTTGTTCAAGTTCAAGACCGCGATACTACTGGGGGCATTGCTGATTTTTGGCAGCAACGAGCTGGAGGCTGCCGCACTACCAGGTGTGCCGGCGACAGCCACCGCCGCGACACCACTGGCACACCCCGAACCGCTGGTACAGGGTGGTTTGCTGGGTGCGATCAGTTCGAGCATTGAGGAAGTCCAGGGCAAACTCGATCTCAATGAGGACTTGCTCGACGCCTGGCGTCTGCGTGCAGACCGGGCGGCGGTTGAGGTGGATAAACTGGTCAATCATCCATCGGCCCGTTCAAGCTGGAGCGTGGCGGGGGATTTCCTGCTGTTGTCTTGTGTGTGGATTGGCGTCTTTGCGCTGCTCTGGCTGCTAGGAGGGCTGCTCGCCAAACGTCTGTGCCAGAACCGTCTGCTGCTCACTCGCGAGCGCGGTCAGGCGTTACTCGGTTATGTGTTGCCCTACACGGTTCCGGCGCTGGTCAGCCTGCCGCTGACACTCTATGTCAGCCACTTCTTGCAAGTGTCCGCCGGCCGGGCACTGGCATTGTGTTTCGCTTATGCCACCAGCAGCGGCATTTTCGCCGCCTCGTTGCTGTTGTCGCTGGTGGTGTTGTTCAACGCCGGCCACAAGCGCCGGGCGGTGCAGATTATTCGTCAGCACAGCCCACGACCGCTGTTTTTGATGGGCTTCCTCGTGGCCCTGAGCGACGCCTTGACCAGTCCGCAGATCGCCCGCCTGCTCGGCGGCAATCTCACCAGCAGTGTCGCGGTGTTCACCGGGGTGGCAGCCTCGGTCATCTTTGGCTATTTGGTGATCAAAATGCGCCGTCCGGTGGCCCATCTGATCCGCATTTTGCCGTTGGCCCAGCGCCTCAGTCAGCCGGCCTTGCGTGAAATGCTGCGGATCTTTTCCGGGCTCTGGTACTGGCCGATTCTATTGATGGTGCTGGTGTCGGTGATCAACCTGATCGGCATTGGCGATGACAACCAGAAAGTACTGCGTTGTGCGCTGTTTACCACGGTGCTGTTGATTGCGACGGTGTTTCTCAGCACGTCGCTGCATCACCTGTTCAAGTCGCGCAATGAGTTGGCCGTGCGCCGCAGCAGTGCCTACAAAGAGCGCTTTCTCAGCCTTTCGCACGCGTTGCTGCGGATCGCCCTGGCGATTGTGTTCATTGATGTCCTGGGGCGCATCTGGGGCGTGTCGCTGTTCGAGTTTGCGGTGAGCAATTCGGTCGGACGGGCGATCAGCGATTCGCTGAGCCGTATCGGTTTGATTTTCCTGGTGACCTGGATGGGCTGGGTGGTGTTGGACACGGCGATTCAGGAAGCCCTGAAGCCCCCCGTTAACAAACGCTCGGCGCGCCAACCCAGTACCCGAACCAAAACCATCCTGCCGCTGCTGCGCAACGCGATCAAAATCATCCTGGTGGTTATCTGCGCCATCACCACCATGGCCAACCTGGGAATCAACGTTGCGCCCTTTTTGGCCGGTGCCGGTGTCATTGGGCTGGCCATCGGTTTCGGCTCCCAGCAACTGGTGCAGGACGTGATCACCGGGTTGTTCATCATCATCGAAGACACGTTGTCGATTGGCGATTGGGTGGTGCTCGATTCTGGCCACGCCGGCACCGTCGAAGGCCTGACCATCCGCACCTTGCGCCTGCGCGACGGCAAGGGGTTTGTGCACTCGGTGCCGTTCGGTCAGATCAAGGCTGTGACCAATCAGTCGCGGCAATTCGCCTATGCGTTCTTCTCGGTGCAGTTCACCTACGACACCGATGTCGACAAGGCTATCGAGTTGATCCGCGAGGCCGGGGATTCCATCCGCGACGATGCGTTCCTCAAGTACAACCTGCAAGGTCCGCTGGATGTGTTTGGTGTCGACAAGATGGACCTCAACGGCGTGGTGCTGACGGCACAGTTCCGCACGGTGTCGGGCGGGCAATACGCAGTGAGTCGGGCGTTCAACCAACGTTTGAAAAAACTTGTGGATAACAGCCCGTGGGTGCATTTCGCGCAGACTTATCCACAGCAGGTTTTGATGGCCCGGCAGGCTGTTGATCTGCCGCAAAGCGATGGGCCTGCGCCGGAGCATTTATCGGTGTTGCTGCCGGATCAGCCGCGTACTCAATGATTTTGGTGAGCTTGCTGGCCTCATCGCGAGCAGGCTCGCTCCCACAGTGTTCTGTGTTGAATATAATTTTCGGCTCGGACACAAATCCCCTGTGGGAGCGAGCCTGCTCGCGAAGGGGCCAGACCAGGCAACGTTAATGCCGGATCAGTTTGTTGTGTAGCTCGGTAGTCGATTGCTGATCCAGCTCCAACCAAAAAAGCGGCTTGCCGGCAATCTCGGCAGCGGCGGGCAATCCATCGCGATACACCAATCGATTACTCGCCAATGCCGGCACTTTTGCTCCCGGCAGAAGCGTCCCGGCGAGGTTCAGCGGATCAACCCCGCACACGGCAATCAAACTCCCGTCATGCGGCCGTCGCCGCACCTCGCGCAGCAATGGAATGGCTTCGGGCAACGCAAACTGTTCCCCCGCCAAGCCACTGACAAACCGTCCGCCGCGAATCTCGCCTCGAGCTTCCAGCCGATGGAACGTGCGCAGCAATTCCCGCCAGCTCGGCAGCCACTCCGCTTCACGTTCCAGCAAGCGCCAGAACACCACGCCGTAGCGCCGAAGCAAGGTCATGGCGATATGTTCAAGGGTGTCGGTCGGCGTCGGCGGCGGGCGCTTGTTATCCACAACCGGCGCCGGCGCTCCGCGCCGCAACAGCGCCCAGCGCCCGGCATCGTCCATCCCGCCGACAAACGCTCCGCGCCCGCGTCGGCTGCTGTGATTCTGTCGCTTGCTGGCCGGGGTGATCAGCGCTCGCAGGCCGGCGAAGCTGTCGGCATTCACCAACCCGGCGCCGACCAATTCCTGCAGGGCGATTTCCAGTTCCGCGCGCAGCAGATGAGCCTCATGAATCAGCTCATCGAAAAACAGCGCGCCGTGTTGGCTGAGTGCTTCAAAAACTTTTTGTGTCTTGGGCGACAGTTCGCTGGCCGGCGTCTGCTCGGTCAACCCGCTCCACAACCCGACCTGACTGCGGGGCAACAGCAGAATCGGCGTGCTGCGCAATGCCGTGCCCGTGCTCTTGTTGCGCGCGGTCAGCCGCGTCCACACCAGTTTTCCGCTACGGCACAGGTCATCCAGCCAACTCGCCGAATAGCCTTTGATCCGCGCTGGCAGGAGGTCGCTGTCCCAGGCTGAAGCGGCGGCGGGGTAGCCTTCGAACTGACTGACTATCGCTGGCAACACTGCGCTGCCCTGGCCTTGGGTCTCGACGGACAGATGCTGCCAGTCGAACAGGAAACGCATGAAGTCTTGCAGCGCCACGGGCTCGATTTCCCGCCGCAGACGTTTGACGGTGTAGCGGTGAATCCGCGCGAGCAGATGCCGTTCGCACCATTCGTCTTCACCCGTGCCGGGCGTGAATTGGCCACGCAGCACATAGCCTTCGCGTTCCAGTTGCGCCAATGCCTGGGTGACTTGTGTCGCCGGTAATCCGAGCGGTTCGGCAATCGATTTCAGCGGTAACGGACCGAACGCGCTGAGCCGCGCACGGATCACTTCGAGCACCGCGTCGTCCAGCGCCCAGACTTCATCGAACCCGGGCAACGCCTCCAACGGTGGCTGCAACATCGCCCGAGGATAAATCGCCCGCAGGCAGGTCAGCCGCTCCAGTGCCAACCACAGCGCTTGCCTGGCATTGACTTGCAAGCGGCTGGCGCGACCGCTGTCAGCCAGGGCGTTCAGCCAATCGAGCCAGTCTGGATTGGCCTGGGCCTCGACGTCGCTGATGCACGCCAGGCTCATCAATGCCTCGTGCATTTCATCGGCGCCGGTCGGCGTTGGCCAGGCTTCCTCGCGCACGGCTTGAATCGCTTGCGCATCCAGCGCGCCGAGGTCGTCGGTGGACTGCGGATCGCTCCAGCGCCGGTTGAGTACCGCTTGAGTGCGACGTTCTTCCAGCGGTGCATCGTCGAGAAAGGTGTAGGGCCGGGCGCTGAGGATTTCCGCTGCCAGCGGTGAGGGGGCTGGTAAATCGCGGCTGATCAGGCGGATGTCGCCACGTTCCATGCGCCGCAACAACGCCAGCCAGCCTTCGCTGTCCATGGCCTCGTGCAGGCAGTCGTCGAGGGTTTGTTCCACCAATGGATGGTCGGGAATTTCCCGTTCGCCGGCGAGGTTTTCCACGCAAGCAATCTGGTCGGGGAACACGCTGGCAATCAGGTCTTCGCTTTTTATCCGCTGGATCTGCGGCGCGACTTTGCGCCCGCCGGTATAACGCGGCAGGGCAAGGGCCACCCCGGCATTCCAGCGCCAGCGCACACCGAACAGCGGCGCATCGAGCACGGCTTGAATCAGGGTGTGTTCGGCGCTGTTGCTGTGCAGGTAGCGCCAGACATCATCGAGCTCAAAACTGTGGCTGGTGGACAGCGAAAAAACGATAGCGTCTTCGCTGGCGGCCGCCTGCAGTTCGAAGTTGAAGGTGCGACAGAAACGCTTGCGCAGGGCCAGTCCCCAAGCGCGGTTGATACGGCTGCCGAACGGCGTGTGGATGATCAGTTGCGTGCCGCCGGACTCGTCGAAAAACCGCTCCATCAGCAGCGTGTCTTGTGACGGCAGGGCGCCGAGGGTCAGGCGCGCACGGGCCAGGTAATCGACCAATTGTTCGGCGCTGGCAAGGTTCAGGCCCAAGGTGTCGATGAGCCAGTCAGTCGCCGGCTGCAAATTACCGGGTGTGGCGCCGAGCAGTTCATCAAGCTGCGCTTGCAGGCGGGCCACGGCAAACGACAATTCAGCACTGCGGCCCGGTGCCTCGCCGAGCCAGAATGGAATGGTCGGCGGTTGACCCTGAGCGTCTTCGACCCGGACCTTGCCGGTTTCAACGCGCAGGATTCGGTAGGAGGTGTTGCCCAATTGGAAGACATCGCCGGCGATGCTTTCCACCGCAAAATCCTCGTTGACGCTGCCGATGTTCAGCCCTTGGGGTTCCAGCAGCACGCTGTAGTCGGCGTTGTCCGGGATCGTTCCGCCGCTGGTCACGGCGGTCAGTTTGGCGCCCCGGCGACCGCGCAGGGTGCGGGTCACGGCGTCGCGGTGCAGATAAGCGCTGCGGATGCCCTGACGACCGTTGTAGCCTTCGGCGAGCATCTGCAGCAGCGCCTGATAATGTTTTTCGTCGAGTCGGGCATACGGCGAGGCTTTGCGAAACATCTCCAGCAACGCCTGCTCTTGCCATTCCTGGCAGCTCACCTCGGCGATGATTTGCTGGGCGAGTACGTCCAGTGGCGCCTTCGGAATCTGCAAAGTGTCGAGTTCGCCGCGACGCACGCAGTCGAGCAGGGCGGCGCACTCGATCAGGTCGTCGCGGGTGGTGGCGAACAAACGGCCCTTGGGCGTACCGCCAACCTGGTGCCCGGAGCGGCCGACCCGTTGCAGGAACCCGGCAATCGAGCGCGGCGAAGCAATCTGGCAGACCAGATCCACGTCACCGATGTCGATCCCCAGTTCCAGGGACGCCGTGGCGATCAGCACTTGCAGTTCGCCGCGCTTGAGCCTTTGCTCGGCGTCGAGACGAAACTCCTTGGCCAGGCTGCCGTGGTGGGCGGCGACAGCTTCTTTGCCAAGACGCTCGCTCAAGTGTCGACTCAGGCGTTCGGCCAAACGGCGGGTGTTGACGAAAATCAGGGTGGTGCGGTGTTCGTGGGCGAGGGCGGCGAGGCGGTCGTAGACCAGTTCCCAGACGTCGTTGGCCATGACTGCCGACAACGGCACGGGCGGCACTTCGATGCCCAGATCTCGCGGGCGCGCGTGGCCGATGTCGATGATTTCGCACGCGCGATCACGGCCAACCAGAAATTGCGAGACGGCTTCGATGGGTTTTTGCGTGGCAGACAGGCCAATCCGCATCAGCGGTTGTGCGCACAACGCTTGCAGCCGCTCGAGGCTCAGGGCCAGGTGGCTGCCGCGCTTGCTGGCGGCGATGGCGTGAATTTCGTCGACGATCACCGTGCGGGCGGTGCTGAGCATTTGTCGGCCGGAGTCGGAACCGAGCAGCACGTAAAGGGATTCCGGGGTGGTCACCAGAATGTGCGGCGCCGTCTTGCGCATCGCCGAGCGGTCTTTTTGCGGCGTATCGCCGGTGCGCACGGCAGTGTTGATCTGCAGTTCGGGCAGGCCCATTGCGCGTAACTGCTCGGTGATGCCGGCCAGCGGGTTTTGCAGGTTGATCTGGATGTCGTTGGACAGGGCCTTGAGCGGTGAAACGTAAACCACCAGGGTTTCGTCTGGCAGATGGCCGCCGTTGGCCAATCCGCGGTGGACCAGGTCGTCGATGACCGCGAGGAACGCGGTGAGGGTTTTGCCCGAGCCAGTGGGTGCGGCGATCAGGGTCGAACGGTGCTGGCGGATCAATGGCCACGCCCGGGCCTGGGCGGCGGTGACCGTCGGGAAGGTGCTGCTGAACCAGGCGCTGACGGCGGGGTGGAAGCCTGCCAGGGCGCTGTCCGTCGGGATTGGCAGATTCATGTCCTGATTTATGCGGGCGAGTCGGGGAAGATGCAAGTACCGCTCAAGACCTCGGATGGTCTTTAGGTCCCCTTCGCGAGCAAGCCCGCTCCCACAAGGGATCTGCGGCGTACACAAATCCAATGTGGGAGCGGGCTTGCTCGCGAAAGGGCCGGAACAGGCACCACAAATCCCGGCGATCTACACTTTACGGATGACGGTTGCGCTCTAAACCCGCAAAATGCAACGATTCCGGCACTATCGACGGCATCGCCCGCGAGCGGTGTCGATAAAGCCATTGTTTCAATCAGACTGGGCCTGCTGACTCTATGCGAATGCGCCTTATGTTACTGGGCGGCGGAAATGCCCTTGGGCAGGCGCTGATTCGCCTCGGTGCGGAGGAAGACATCGGCTTCCTCGCCCCCCGCCCACCGCAAGACGGCTGGGACGCCGCGACCCTGACGCAACTGCTCGACGACACCCGTCCGGACGCGTTGATCAACCTCGCCTATTACTTCGACTGGTTTCAGGCGGAGACGGTCAGCGAGCAGCGACTGGCCGGGCAGGAGCGGGCGATCGAGCGTCTGGCCGAACTGTGCCAGCATCACAACATCGTTCTGCTGCAACCGTCGAGTTATCGAGTGTTCGACGGCTCCCGGGCGACGGCCTACAGCGAAAAGGACGAACCGGTGCCCCTGGGCCTGCGCGGTCAGGCCTTGTGGCGAATCGAACAAAGCGTCCGTGCCACCTGCCCGCAACATGTGCTGCTGCGATTCGGCTGGCTGCTGGATGACAGCCCCGACGGTACCCTTGGGCGTTTCCTCGGTCGCGCCGAACTCCCTGAAGAACTGTTGATGGCCGACGACCGTCGGGGCAATCCGACGCCGGTGGATGACGCCGCCCGGGTGATCATCTCGGTGCTCAAGCAACTCGATTGCTCGGCGCCGCTGTGGGGCACCTACCATTACGCCGGGCATGAGGCGACCACGCCGCTGGCGCTGGGGCAGGCGATCCTCACCGAAGCACGCGCCTTGCATCCGCTGGCCATCGAAGCGCCAACCGCCCAGGCTCACGCCGCGCGACCGGACGCCGCCGAAGAGCCGCAACATGCGGTGCTGGCCTGCAAGAAAATTCTGCACACTTTCGGGATCAAGCCCCGCGCCTGGCGTGCGGCTCTCCCGGGCTTACTGGATAGGTTTTATCGCCATGGCTGACGGCCCTGTTTTAATCACCGGCGGTGCCGGCTTCATCGGCTCGCACCTCACCGATGCCTTGCTCGCCAAGGGCCATTCGGTGCGTATTCTTGATGACCTTTCCACTGGCAAACCCAGCAACTTGCCGCTGGACAATCCCAATGTCGAACTGATCGTAGGCGATGTCGCCGATGCCGTGCTGGTCGCGCGTGCGATGATCGGTTGCAGCGCTGTGGCGCACCTGGCTGCGGTGGCGTCGGTGCAGGCGTCGGTGGATGATCCAGTGAAGACTCATCAGAGCAATTTCATTGGCTCGCTGAATGTCTGCGAAGCCATGCGCCAGGCCGGCATCAAGCGAGTGCTGTACGCCTCCAGCGCGGCGGTCTACGGCAACAATGGCGAAGGCGAGTCGATCGACGAAGACACGCCCAAGGCGCCGTTGACGCCCTACGCTTCAGACAAATTGGCGAGTGAGCATTACTTCGATTTTTACCGTCGCCAGCATGCTCTGGAGCCGGTGGTGTTCCGCTTTTTCAACATCTTCGGCCCGCGCCAGGATCCGTCCTCGCCGTACTCCGGGGTGATCAGCATTTTCAGCGAGCGCGCGCAGAAGCGCCTGCCGATCACTGTGTTCGGTGACGGTGAGCAGACTCGCGATTTTGTCTACGTCGAAGACCTGGTCGACTTGCTGGTGCAAGCCATCGAGAAGCCGCAGGTCGAAGTCGGCGCGGTCAATGTCGGCTGGAACCAGGCCACGACCCTAAAGCAAATGCTTGAAGCCCTTGAAACGGTGGTCGGTCAATTGCCGCCGGTGAGCTATGGCCCGGCGCGCTCCGGTGACATCCGTCACTCGCGAGCGAACAATCAGCGTTTGCTGGAGCGCTTTACCTACCCTGAGCAGACACCAATGCGTGTCGGCCTGGCGCGGTTGCTGGGACGCTAAGTTTTGCGCAGTCATGAAAAAGGCGCCTTTCGAGGCGCCTTTTTTTTCCGAATTTTTGTTGTCTGGGCTGACGTCTTCGCGAGCAGGCTCGCTCCCACAAGGAATCACCTAACCCCTGTGGGAGCGAGCCTGCTCGCGAAGGGGCCTTAGAATTTGTAACCCAGGCCAACCATGTAGATGAACGGGTCTACGTCCACATCGACCTTGGCGCGGGTGCCCTGTGCCACTGCGTTATTTTCCACCGTCGCGGTGGTGTCGATGTCGATGTACCGCACTTGGGCGTTGATCATGATGTTGTCGGTAATCATGTAGTCGGCACCGACCTGGAACGCCATGCCCCAGGAGTTATCCGCCTTGAAGTTGCTGAAGCCGTTGGCGCTGGCTTCGCTGCCGACGTGCTCGTCGTAGATCCAGGTGTAGTTGATACCGGCGCCGACATAAGGCTGGAATGCGGACTTCGCGTCCAGTGGGTAGTACACAACGCTCAGCGTCGGTGGCAGGTGTTTCAGGCTGCCGAGTTTGCCGTTGGCTGCACCCAGGGCGGTGCCTTTGATCTTCACGTCATGCTCGAACGGCGAGGCCGCCAGCAGTTCGATCCCCCAGTGGCTGTTGAGCATGTAAGCGAAGTTCAAACCCAGTTGCGTGTCGCTGCTCATGGTGGCCTTGCCACCCAGATCGGCACCCTTCAACGGGCCCTGATCAACCTTGACGCTGGAACTGTCGGCTTTCGGGTTGACGGTGATCGCACCGGCGCGAACGAGGATGTCGCCAGCTTCGTGGGCGTAGGCTAGCGGTGCTGCGAGCGCGAGGGCAAACAGCGAAGCGCAGAGCTTGGACTTGTGCATGGAGGGCTCCAAAGGACGTTAAAAATATTTGATGTCCAATGGTACGGAGCCGTCTGATACGGTCTTTTGACTCAGCTCAATGAAACAGTGATGGTCCCAAAAGATCGCAGCCTTCGGCAGCTCCTACATTGACCGCGTGCAAACCCGATCCTGTAGGAGCTGCCGAAGGCTGCGATCTTGGCGATATCAACGGTAAGAAAAACGACCGGGTTCACTCCGGCAGCTCATACACATAAATCTTGTCCGCCTCCATCTGATACCCCGCGTCGGCCAATTCACTGCTGGATGCCTTGACCTGCAGCGCACCCTCGATCCAGTACGGCTGATACAACTCATCGAGCTTCACACCGACCTCGCTTTTGACGTGCACGATCTGGTTCGACGGCGGTGGCGGCACGTGAATGCAGGCGCCGAAATACGGCACCAGCAGAAACTCTGTGGTGCGACCTTCTTCACTTACTTCCAGCGGCACGATGTAGCCCGGCAACCGAATATTTTGACCGTTGAGACCTTTCACCACCGGTGCATTCGGCATGTCTTGCTTGGCCGCGGGTGCCGACTCGGCAGCCAACGCGCTGCCCATCTGCGACAGGTCGTGCAGCGGCGTCATGTTTGGTACTTCCGGCGCGGCGTCCGGCGGGATCATTTCCGACCAGGTCAGGTCTTTCGGCTCGGCCGCCCACAGAGGCAAGGCGACCAGCATCAACAGCGCAAGCACAGCGCGGGGCATGTTCAACGTCCTCATAATCGGATCGACAGGCCATCGGCCAAGGATTGGCGATACGCGCGCCAGGCTGGCACGCTGCCCATCAGCAACGCAGCGATCAGGATGCCACCGAGCAGCGTCCATTCATATTCGCTCGGCCAGGCCAGCGGTAAGTACAAGCCGTAATTCGCCTGCACGTAGCCCTGAGCCACGGCAATGCACACGTAAAGCAGCGCTACGCCGGCGATCACCCCGGACAGCGCCAGGGCAAACGCTTCCAGCACCAGCAAGGTCGCGATGTGCCACGGCCGGGCACCCACCGAACGCAGAATCGCCATCTCCCGGCGTCGTTCGTTGAGGCTGGTGAGGATCGCCGTGAGCATGCCGATCAACCCGGTCAGCACTACAAACAGCGAGACCACGAACAAGGCTTTTTCAGCCGTGCTCATCAAACTCCACAGCTCCTGCAGCGCCACGCCCGGCAGGATCGCCAGCATGGGTTCACCACGAAACTCATTGATCTCACGCTGTAGCGCGAAGGTCGAAATCTTGCTGTTGAGGCCGAGCATGAACGCCGTGATCGCTTGCGGTGTCAGGTCCACGTTACGTGCCTGATCGGCACTGATCCGGCCGTTGCCGCGCGCCGGCACACCGTTGTGCCAGTCGATGTGGATGGCTTCCATCCCTCCGAGGCTGATGTGCAACGTGCGGTCCACTGGGGTGCCGGTGCGTTTGAGAATGCCGACCACGGTGAACGGCTTGTCGTCGTGCTTGACCAGGCTGATCACCGCCACGCCGTGGGCCAGCACCAGTTTGTCACCGAGTTTGTAGTGCAGTGCGTCGGCCACTTCGGCGCCGAGTACCACTTCAAACGGGTCGGTGGCGAAGGCCCGGCCGTCGGCCAGTTCCAGGTGCTGTTGATGGCCGTATTGATAGTGCTCGAAGTACGCCTCGGTGGTACCCATCACCCGATAACCGCGATGGGAGTCGCCGAGGGACATCGGAATCGCCCACTTCACTTTCGGGTTGTTGGCGAAGTGCTCGAAGCTGTCCCAACGAATGTTGTTGGTGGCATTGCCGATGCGAAACACCGAGTACAGCAGCAGGTTCACCGACCCGGAGCGGGCGCCGACAATCAGGTCGGTGCCGCTGATGGTGCTGGCGAAACTGGCCTTGGCTTCGGTGCGCACGCGCTCCACGGCTAGCAGCAGGCAGACCGACAGGGCGATGGCTAACGCGGTGAGGATCGCGGTGAAGCGACGGTTAGCCAGGCTGGCCATGGCTAGACGAAACAAATACATCTCAAACCTCCAGCGGCGTGGCGGCGCGATTGAGATCGGCCAGCGACAGGTGGCGATCGAACAGCGGCGCCAGGCTCTGGTCATGGCTGACGAACAGCAGGCTCGACCCGGCTTCGCGGCATTCGGCGAACAGCAAGCGAATGAAATTCTCGCGAGCGTCGTAATCCAGGGCCGACGTTGGTTCGTCGGCGATGACCAGTTCCGGTTGACCGATCAAAGCGCGCGCAGCGGCCACCCGTTGCTGCTGGCCGATGGACAGCGAATCGGCGCGGCGGCCGAGCAGGTTTTGATCCTTCAAACCCAAGTGGGCGAGGAGGGTGGCGGCCGCCTGATCGACGCTGCCGTGGCGCTGGATCGCACGTTCGGCGCGCAGTTTGGAAAAGTGGCAGGGCAGCTCAACGTTCTCGCGCACCGAGAGAAACGGCAGCAAGTTGAACTGCTGGAAGATGTAGCCGGTGTGATCGACGCGGAAACGGTCACGGGCACCGGCGCCGAGATCGGTCAGTTCCTGGCCGAGCAAACGAATGCTGCCATGATCGGGCTTCTGCACACCGCCGAGCAGGCCGAGCAAGGTGGTCTTGCCACTGCCGCTGGGGCCCTTGAGGAACAGGGTTTCGCCAGGCATAAGGCGAAACGCCGGGATATCCAGCAGCGGCGGATGACCGGGCCAGCTGAAGCCCAGGTCGGACAGTTCGATGAGTGCTTGGGTCATGTGAGCCAATTTCTGTGAGAGTTTCAGAATTTCAGGGCGGCAGCCTTGGCCGTCACTTCAACCCCTTGCTGGCCGCTTGGGCTGATCAGTTGTACCTGAATCTTCTGGGTCGCCGGGAAGGTGTTGAAGATGTTCGCCAGGTCCAGAGTCTTCAGCGCGCCGGGTGCCGAGCAGCTGAATTGATAATGAGCGTGGATTTCGCTGTGGTCGTGGTGGTGACCGTCCTTGGCGTCTTCGTCGTGATCATCATTGGTGTCCGGCTTGTCGCCGAACAACGGGCTTTCCAGTTCTTGTGTCGCGACTACGCAACCGGCAGCTTTCGGCAGGTTGAACAGTACCAGCGGTTTCTCCAGCTGGGCACGAACGGCGGCGACTTTGGCCTTGTCGGCGTCGGTGGTGGCGGCGTGTTCGAAACCCACCAGGTTCATCGCCGGGCTTTCCAGTTCCAGCTCCAGGGTCTGGCCGTCCAGTGCTGCGTTCAGGCGACCGACGCCATGTTCGTGGGCGCTGAGGCTGCCGTGCTCATGTTCATCAGCGGCGTGGGCGACGGCCAGCGGCAACAGGGCAAACGGCAGGGCGAGAAGCAGGCGGCGCATGGCGGGTCTCCGAAAGTAAAATGAATAGTTTGTTATGTGATCTTATAACGTAAACGCCGAGAGTTTGACCGCCCACTTGGCGTTGCGCAAGTCCCATGGGAGCATGCGAATCAGAAATGTGCAGGAGCAGACTTATGTTGCGTATACGCGGAAGCATCGGCGACTGGCCGGTGGATTTGACGCTGGAAATGGATGATGGCGACTGGGCGCGGCTCGGTGCGCAGTTGCAGGTGGTGAAACCCGAGGCCAGTGCAGCGCCGGCAAAACCTGTCAATCAGGATGAAGCGCTGTGGCAGATCGCGAAGGATTTGCTGCGCAAGGCCGGGCAATTGAGCGGGCCGGATTTGCTCGATCAGTTGGAAGGATTGACCGGCAGCGCGGTGTCGGGCAAACGCCTGTTGGTGCGACTGCGCCATTGCTCGGATGTGAAGGTGACGAGCGGCGGAGATACGCCGCTCTACAGCTGGGTCGAGTAAATCGCAAAGATCGCAGCCTCGCTTCGCTCGACAGCTCCTACAGGGAAACAAGATCCCATGTAGGAGCTGTCGAGTGAAACGAGGCTGCGATCTTTTGATCTTCAATAAAGCGCAGCAAACAACTTGCGGCGGTACGTGGTCACCAGCGGGTGATCGTTGCCCAGCAGTTCGAACACCTGCAGCAAGGTCTTGTGCGGCAAGCCTTCGCTGTAACTGCGATTGCGCACGAACAGCTTGAGCAACGCATCCAGCGCGGCATCGTACTGCTGACGCGCCAGTTGCTGGATCGCCAACTGATAAACCGCTTCATCGTCCTGCGGATTTTTCGCCAGGCGCGCTTTCAGGTCTGCCGCATCCGGCAAATCCTTGGCCTGGCCGAGAAACTGGATCTGCGCCTTGGCGCCGGCCAGGGCGGCCTTGTGCTCATCGCTCTTGACCGCGTCGAGCACGGTTTGCGCTTCGCCCAGCTCGCCGCGTTCGGTGAGGCAGCGGGCGTAGAGAATCAGCGCCTTGGCATGGGTGTTGTCTTCGCCCAGCAGCACTTTGAGAGTGGCTTCAGCATCGGCGAAACGGTTGTCATCGAACAACGCCTGAGCTTGCTCGAACGGGTCGGCAGCAGCCGGCGGTGGCATTTGCACGTGGGGCTCAAGCATCGTGCGCACGGCGGATTCTGGCTGTGCACCGGCAAAACCATCCACCGGCTGACCATCCTTGAACAGCACCACGGTCGGCAGGCTGCGAATGCCGAAGCGCGAAACGATGTCCGGCTCGACGTCGCAGTTGACCTTGGCCAGCAGCAACTCGCCCTGATAGCTCTCGGCGATGGTTTGCAGCATCGGCATCATCGCCTTGCACGGCGCACACCATTCGGCCCAGAAATCCACCAGCACCGGTTTGTGGAAAGAGTTCTCGATCACCGACTGCTCGAAATCGGCAGTCGTGGCGTCGAAGATGTACGGCGTTTCCTGACTCATGGGGGATCTCTTGGAAGCGTGAATACGCTCACTATAAGGGCTGACGCAAAAGATCGCAGCCTTCGGCAGCTCCTGCAGGATCGGGTTCGCACTCGGTCAATGTAGGAGCTGCCGCAGGCTGCGATCTTTTAGCGGCTTCAAACGCGTCGCGCGTGGTAGAGGCTCACATGCCGAAACTCTTCGGGCTCGACCAGATCCGGCAAGGTCATCGCTTCGAGCATTTCAATGCGCTGATACAGCGGATGGCGAAAATCCCTCACGCGCGAATCGGCCACCAGCGCTTCCTGGCCGCGACTCAGGAATTCATCGAGCAACGGCAGATTCGCCCGGTCGTACAGCACGTCGGCCACCAGAATAAGATCAAACCGGTCCGTCTCGGCGAAAAAATCCGTCGAGTAGCTGAGGTGTACGTCATTGAGTTCGGCATTCGCCCGACACGCGGCAATCGCCAGCGGGTCCAGGTCACAGGCGACTGCTTCCAGTGCGCCGGCCTTGACTGCCGCGATCCCCGCCACCCCGGAACCGGCACCGAAATCCAGCACCCGTTTGCCTTTGACCCACTCAGGGAATTCGGCGAGATAGCGGGCGACTGCCAGACCACTGGCCCAGCAGAAGCACCAATAGGGCGGCTCATGGAGAATGCGCCGGGTTTCTTCCGGGCTGAACGCGCGGTCCATGTTGTCGCCGTCGATCAGCCAGAGCTTCAGGTCGGTATCCGGCAATTCACAGGTAACCAGCTGTGCGTCACCGAGCAGTTCACCTAGCGCCTGTTGCAGGTCGAGCGGTGCAATCATGGCGCTTTGACGAATTGCAATTGACCCAGTGCTTGCGTGGTTGGCTGCGTGATGGTCTGCGACGGCAGATGCAAAATCAGCTGGCCAGACTGGCTGGCGCGGCCGCGCAGTTCAACGCGGGCACCGACCGGAAAGGATTCCGGGTTGAAGCGCAGGTGGAACGGTAGAACCTGATTGGTGCCGATCAGGCTGGAACTGGCGAGCAATTGTTGCGGGCGGTCCTTGTCGTCGATCACCAGCAGCGCCAGTTCGACTTCGGCGCCGGCCGGCACACCTTGCAGGGTGCCGCTCAATTCACGCTGATAAGCGGGCAGCGGGCCGAGGTTGGCTGACTCCTTGGCTTTCTTCTGCGCCTGTTGCGGCGCGGGGCCTGGCGTCGGTGGCTGGGACTTGGGCGCATCGCTGCTGCAGGCCACCAGCAGGCTGAAAAGACTGAGCAAAACGAGCGGTCTTAGGGACATTTTCGGCTCCAGCAAGGTGAAATCCATGGATCTAGCTCTATAACCCGTCTGTATACCGTAAACCCTATGGCTTGTCTTGCCACCGGGATGCGCTACCATGGCCCTCCCTTTTTTTGTTGCCTGCCACCATGCACTGTCCCTTCTGCGGTGCCAACGACACCAAGGTCATCGACTCGCGTCTGGTCGCCGAGGGCGAACAGGTACGCCGCCGGCGTGAATGCCTGGCCTGCGGCGAGCGTTTCACAACGTTCGAGACTGCCGAACTGGTGTTGCCGCGCCTGATTAAAACCGACGGCAGCCGTCAGCCGTTCGACGAAGAAAAACTCCGCGCCGGCATGCAGCGTGCGCTGGAGAAGCGCCCGGTGAGTGTCGAGCGCCTGGAATCGTCGTTGGTGCACATCAAACACAAACTGCGCGCCACCGGTGAGCGAGAGGTTAAATCCCTTGTCGTCGGTGAACTGGTGATGGCCGAGCTGCAAAAGCTCGACGAAGTCGCCTACATTCGCTTTGCTTCGGTGTATCGCCGCTTCCAGGACCTCAATGAGTTCCGCGAAGAGATCGATCGCCTGGCCCGTGAGCCGGTGAAAGAATGACCACCTCCGTAGAACAAGCCATCCTCGACGCCCATTACATGGCTCGCGCCCTGGAACTGGCGCGCAAAGGTCACTACACGACGCACCCCAACCCTCGGGTGGGCTGCGTGATCGTGCGGGACGGGCAGATTGTCGGCGAAGGCTGGCACGTGCGCACCGGCGAATCGCATGCCGAAGTCCACGCCCTGCGCGCCGCCGGCGATAAAGCTCGAGGCGCCACCGCCTACGTGACCCTTGAACCTTGCAGTCACCACGGACATACGCCGCCCTGCGCCGATGCGCTGGTACATGCGGGTGTGGCTCGGGTAGTCGCGGCGATGCAAGACCCGAACCCGTCGGTTGCCGGTCGTGGCATGCAGCGTCTGGCCCAGGCCGGCATCGCTACCGAAAGCGGCGTGCTGGAAGGCGAAGCGCGCAAGCTCAATGAAGGTTTCCTGAAGCGCATGGAACACGGCTTGCCGTTCGTGCGGGTCAAGTTGGCCATGAGCCTCGACGGTCGCACGGCGATGGAAAGCGGCGAAAGCCAATGGATCACAGGCACAGCGGCGCGTTCGGCGGTACAACGCCTGCGTGCTCAGGCCAGCGTAGTGCTGACCGGCGCCGACACGGTGCTGGCGGACAACGCCCGTTTGACCGTGCGCGCCGATGAGCTAGGCCTGGACCCTGAACAAACGGCCCTGGCCATGAGCCGCCTGCCGCTGCGTGTGCTGATCGACGGCCGTCTGCGAGTGCCGCTGGACGCGCCGTTCTTCAAGGCCGGCCCGGCGCTGGTCGCGACGTGCATGGCGATCGAAGAGCAATACGCCAATGGCCCGGAGTGCTTGATCGTGGCGGGCGAGGATGGCCTGGTCGACCTGCGCAAACTGCTGGTCGAACTCGCCGACCGTGGGGTCAACGAAGTGTTGGTCGAGGCTGGCCCGCGTCTGGCCGGGGCTTTCGCTCAGCAAGGGCTGGTGGATGAATTCCAGATTTTCATCGCCGGCAAGTTCCTCGGCTCCTCGGCACGGCCGCTGCTGGACTGGCCGCTCGCGCAAATGAAGGATGCGCCCGAGCTCAAAATCACCGAAATTCGCGCCGTGGGCGATGACTGGCGAGTCATCGCCATTCCTTCGCCAGCGGCGAGCGTATAATTGCGGGCCTGCGCCACGCGACGGCCCTGTTCTCGAGGAGGACTCCATGTTTACCGGCATCATCGAATCCATCGGCAGTATTCGTGCATTGACCCCAAAAGGCGGAGATGTGCGGGTGCACGTAGAAACCGGCAAGCTCGACCTGAGCGACGTCAAACTGGGCGATAGCATCGCGGTCAACGGCGTGTGCCTGACCGCGGTTGAGCTGCCAGGCAACGGCTTTGCGGCGGACGTCAGTCGCGAAACCCTCGACTGCACCGCCATGAATGATCTGAAAAGCGGCAGCCCGGTCAACCTGGAAAAAGCCCTGACCCCGACCACTCGCCTTGGCGGGCATCTGGTCAGCGGGCACGTCGATGGCGTGGGCGAAGTGGTTGCCCGTACCGAGAATGCTCGTGCTGTGGAATTCCGCATCCGCGCGCCGAAAGAACTGGCCAAGTACATCGCCCATAAAGGCTCGATCACCGTCGACGGCACCAGCCTGACAGTGAACGCGGTCGATGGCGCCGAGTTCATGCTGACGATCATTCCGCACACCCTGAGCGAAACCATCATGGCGTCGTACCAGCCAGGTCGCCGGGTGAACCTCGAAGTTGACTTGCTGGCACGTTATCTGGAGCGCCTTCTGCTCGGCGACAAGGCCGCAGAGCCAAGCGACTCTTCGCAAAGGCCAGGTAACATCACCGAAAGCTTTCTGGCCGCCAACGGCTACCTCAAATCCTGACCCAAGGGGGTGCCTTGTGGCGCTCAATAGCATCGAAGAGCTGGTTGAAGACATCCGCCAAGGCAAGATGGTCATCCTCATGGATGACGAAGACCGCGAGAACGAAGGCGACCTGATCATGGCCGCCGAGTGCTGCCAGCCTGAACACATCAACTTCATGGCCAAGCACGCCCGTGGCCTGATCTGCATGCCGATGAGTCGTGAGCGCTGCGAACTGCTGAAGCTGCCCTTGATGGCGCCGCGCAACGGTTCCGGGTTCGGCACCAAGTTCACCGTGTCCATCGAAGCGGCCACCGGCGTGACCACCGGCATCTCCGCCGCCGACCGTGCGCGCACCGTGCAAGCCGCTGCCGCGAAAGACGCCAAGGCTGAAGACATCGTCAGCCCCGGCCACATCTTCCCGCTGATGGCCCAGGCTGGCGGTACGCTGGCTCGCGCCGGCCACACCGAAGCGGCGTGTGACCTGGCGCGCATGGCCGGTTTCGAGCCAAGCGGCGTGATCTGCGAAGTGATGAACGATGACGGCACCATGTCCCGCCGCGCGGAACTGGAAGATTTCGCGGCCGAACACAACATCAAGATCGGCACCATCGCCGACCTGATTCACTACCGGATGATCCACGAACGTACCGTTCAGCGGATTGCCGAGCAGCCGCTGGATAGCGAACTGGGCCAATTCAACCTGGTGACCTATCGTGATTCCGTGGAAGGTGACGTGCACATGGCCCTGACCCTGGGCACCGTGTGCGCGGAAGAGCCGACCCTGGTTCGAGTGCACAACATGGACCCGCTGCGCGACCTGTTAATGGTCAAGCAGCCTGGCCGCTGGAGCCTGCGCGCCGCGATGGCTGCGGTTGCCGAGGCTGGCAGCGGCGTCGTGCTGTTGCTCGGTCACCCGCTCGATGGCGACGTGTTGCTGGCGCACATCCGCGAAACCGCGGAGCACGTACCGGCGAAAAAACCGACCACCTACAGCATCGTCGGTGCCGGTTCGCAGATCCTCCGGGACCTGGGCGTACGCAAAATGCGCCTGATGAGTGCGCCAATGAAATTTAATGCGATATCCGGTTTCGATCTGGAAGTTGTAGAATACGTGCCCTCCGAATAATGACCGGTTGTTTCCAGTCCTTGATTCGCGGTTAACACATCACTGAGGGATGCGTAGAAAACGCGTCCCGGCTCTTTAAGAGATCTAACGAATGACCCTGAAGACCATCGAAGGTACCTTCATCGCCCCTAAAGGCCGCTACGCTTTGGTAGTGGGCCGTTTCAACAGCTTCGTCGTTGAAAGCCTGGTCAGCGGTGCAGTTGATGCCCTGGTTCGCCACGGCGTGAGCGAAAGCGACATCACCATCATCCGCGCGCCTGGCGCCTTCGAAATCCCGCTGGTTGCGCAGAAAGTCGCTCAGAAGGGCGAATACGCAGCAATCATCGCCCTGGGCGCGGTCATTCGTGGCGGCACTCCGCACTTCGAATACGTGGCTGGCGAATGCACCAAGGGCCTGGCCCAGGTATCCATGGAGTTCGGCGTTCCGGTTGCGTTCGGCGTCCTGACCGTTGATTCCATCGAGCAAGCCATCGAACGTTCCGGCACCAAGGCCGGTAACAAAGGTGCTGAAGCTGCCCTGTCCGCGCTGGAAATGGTCAGCCTGCTGGCACAGTTGGAGGCCAAGTGATTAGCGACGAAAGCGATCGTTTCAACCCGCGCGATCCAAAGCCTGCGGATGCCGGCAAGCCATCGAAAAGCGTCAAGCGTCGCGAAGCCCGTCAGCTCGCGACTCAGGCGCTGTACCAATGGCACATGGCCAAGCAGTCGCTCAACGAGATCGAAGCGCAGTTCCGGGTCGATAACGATTTCAGCGATGTCGATGCCGCTTACTTTCACGACATCCTGCACGGCGTTCCGGCTCACAAGCCTGAGATCGACGCTGCACTGACGCCGTGCCTGGACATCACGATCGAAGAGCTGGACCCGGTTGAACTGGCCGTTCTGCGCCTGTCGACCTGGGAACTGCTCAAGCGCGTCGACGTGCCGTACCGCGTTGTGATCAACGAAGGTATCGAGCTGGCGAAAGTCTTCGGTTCCACCGACGGCCACAAGTTCGTCAACGGTGTACTCGACAAGCTGGCCCCGCGTCTGCGTGAAGCTGAAGTGAAGGCGTTCAAGCGCTAATCGGCGCTTGTAATGGCTATGGGTGAGTTTGAGCTGATCCGCAATTTCTTCGCCGCCGCGCCTTGTGCGCAGGGCGGCGAAGGCGTTGCCCTCGGGATCGGCGATGACTGCGCCTTGCTGGCTGTTCCTCCTGGGGAGCAGTTGGCGATTTCCACCGACACACTGGTTGCCGGTGTGCATTTCGCAGATCCTTGCGACCCGTTTCTGCTCGGTCAGCGCTCGCTGGCCGTGGCCGTCAGCGATCTGGCTGCCATGGGCGCCATCCCCATTGCCTTTACCCTTGCCCTGACCTTGCCGACAGTGACTGCCGATTGGCTGGACGCCTATGCCCGTGGTTTGAACACCATGGCGCAAAGTTGTGGTGTGGCGCTGGTGGGCGGTGATACCAGCCGTGGGCCGTTGAGCCTGACCATGACCGTGTTCGGTCGCGTGCCGGCCGGCAAGGCGTTGACCCGCAGCGGTGCGCAGGCAGGCGACTTGCTGTGCGTTGGCGGTGACCTGGGCAACGCCGCTGGCGCCTTGCCGCTGGTACTCGGTCAACGGAGCGCTGATGCTGCCATCGGCGATCCGCTACTGCGTCACTACTGGTCACCGCAACCGCAGCTGGCACTCGGTCAGGCGCTGCGCGGCAAGGCGACCTCGGCGCTGGACATCTCCGACGGCCTGCTCGCGGACTGCGGGCATATTGCCCTCGCGTCGAAGGTCGGCATTCAGATTGAACGGGACGAGCTGCCATTGTCGAAAGCTTTAGTCGCCTTTCTCGGTCAATCGGGTGCAGAAGCAGCCGCCCTGAGCGGCGGTGACGATTACGTGCTGGCCTTTACCTTGCCGTCCGTCGAGTTGCCGCAATTGGTCGCTGATGGCTGGCCGATCCATGTGGTCGGGCGTGTAGTGACGGGGCAGGGCGTCGTTCTGCTGGACGCCGATGGACAAGACATCACCCCGCAATCCCTGGGCTACCAACATTTTCGGGAGACACCGTGACAGATCATCCCAAACAGGTCCCGGCGGAATTCGTGCCGCCGTCGGTGTGGCGCAATCCGTGGCATTTCCTTGCGTTCGGCTTCGGCTCGGGCACCCTGCCAAAAGCACCGGGCACCTGGGGTTCGTTAGTTGCACTACCCTTTATCCCGTTGTGGCAGATGTTGCCCGACTGGGGTTACTGGCTGATGCTCGGCATCACCATGCTGTTTGGTTTCTGGCTGTGTGGCAAAGTGGCCGACGATTTGCGGGTGCACGACCACGAAGGCATCGTCTGGGACGAAATGGTCGGGATGTGGATCACCCTGTGGCTGGTGCCGGAAGGTTGGTACTGGTTGCTGGCGGGGTTCGTGGTGTTCCGCTTCTTCGACATTCTCAAACCTTGGCCGATTCACTGGATCGACCGGCATGTGCATGGCGGCGTCG
This sequence comes from Pseudomonas sp. MDT1-17, assembly GCF_054898105.1. NCBI lineage: Bacteria > Pseudomonadati > Pseudomonadota > Gammaproteobacteria > Pseudomonadales > Pseudomonadaceae > Pseudomonas > Pseudomonas sp. MDT1-17. Next base: position 1,222,634 of record NZ_JBUBVM010000001.1, read on the forward strand.
GGATCATGCTCGATGACGTATTGGCCGGGGTGTTTGCGTGGCTGGCGATGCAGGGGCTGGTATGGATTTTCGCCTGAAGGGCGAAACAGGGGATTAAGGATGGCTCGACGCTGGTTGGCGGTTATGGTGTTCACGATGTTTTGCTCGCTCGCCCAGGCGGGTGACGGGACGACGACGCCATCGGTGATTCATCTGGCCAGCGAAGACTGGGAAGACTACACCGCCGCCGATGGCCACGGTCTGGGCTGGGATGTTTTGCGGGAAGTCTTCGAGCCAGCGGGGGTCAAACTGGATATCCGCAGCGAACCCTACGTCCGCTCCATGGGCTTGGCCCAGCGCGGCGAAGTCGACGCCTGTGTCGGCTCCTATCGTGATGAGTCCAGCGATCTGCTCTATCCGCGCTGGAACTTCGATACCGATCACATCTATGCCTTGGGGCTGGCCAGCAGCCCCGCACCGACCCCGGAAACCCTGGGCAACTATCGACTGGCCTGGGTCCGCGGCTACGACTTTCAGGATTACCTGCCCAACATCCGCCGCTATAACGAAGTCATGCGGCGCAACGGGATTTTGTCGATGTTGACCCGCAACCGCGCCGACTATTACATCGACGCGCTGACCGAGGTCGACTACGTCCTCCGGTGGGCCAAGGATCCATCGCAGTTCCGTCGCACCCATATCGCGGAATTGCCGCTGTATTTGTGCTTTGCCAAGACGCCCAAGGCGCGAACGCTGATGGCGTTGTTCGATCAGCGCATGGAACACCTGGTGAAAAACGGCCAACTGAAACCGATCTTCGAGCGCTGGAAACAACCCTATCCGTTCGACCCAAACTGAACACAAGTTCCTTGTGGGAGCGAGCCTGCTCGCGAATGCGGTGTGACAGTCAATTCAGATGCCGACTGACACACCGCATTCGCGAGCAGGCTCGCTCCCACAGGGGACATGGTGGGTTGAGATCTAACTTTTAGATCGTTATGCCCCATAATTCAGCCTAAGCGTCCGTAGGAACCTGCTGTTACAATGCCGCCTCTGCGAATCTCCAGTACTTATTGATCAGGAGCACACCGGTGCCTGTCGTTTTTGTCGCCGCTTCCAAGCTGCCAACGCCTTTTGCGCAATTCACCATGCACGGCTTTCTCGATGAAGAAAACGGGCGCGAGCACGTTGTGCTGAGCCTGGGTGAGTTCGACGATGGTGCCCCGGTACTCGGCCGGTTGCACTCCGAATGCCTGACCGGCGATGCCTTGTTCAGCCAGCGTTGCGACTGCGGCTCGCAACTCGAGGCCGCCTTGCAGGCCATCGCTCGTGAAGGCCGTGGCGTGTTGCTCTACTTGCGTCAGGAAGGCCGTGGCATTGGCCTGCTTAACAAAATCCGCGCCTATGAACTGCAGGATGGTGGCGCCGATACCGTCGAAGCCAACGAGCGTCTGGGCTTTGCCGCTGATCAGCGCGACTACGCCATGTGCCTGCCGATGCTGGAGCACTTGGGCGTGAAGTCCCTGCGTTTGATGACCAACAACCCACGCAAGGTCAAAGCCTTGACCGACATGGGCATCGTGGTTGCCGAGCGCGTGCCGCTGCACACCGGCCACAACCCGCACAACAAACTCTACCTGGCGACCAAGGCCAGCAAGCTCGACCACATGATGGGCAACGAGCATCAGGGTGAGGCTGACCGAGCGTGACCCGAGGTCAGGTGCGGCGGCGACTGTCCGTCAACTGGTGGCAATACCTGGCGTTGGCCTTGTTACCGCTGTTCGTGATCAACGGCGTGTTTGGCCAGAGCGAGGCGATCCTGCCGGTGCTGGCAATGCCGTTGTTCATCGCCGGTGTGGCTTCGATGTTTGTCAGCCTGAAATTCTTTGGCGGCTACAAGCACGCATTGATCGCCACTCAAAAAGCCCTCGACACCCCTGAAGAACCTGCTGCCTGGATCACCCTGGCGGCCAAACGGCGCACCGCGTTCCTGGTGGCCGGCCTACCGGCCTGGATCGGTGCGCTGGCGGTGTTCGTCGGCCTCGAAGCCGTGCCATTGATGCTGCTGGCCCTGTCGACCGTGGTGCTGTTCTACCTCTACCGTATTCCGCGTCAACTCGGCTGATGCGACCTGTCTGGCTGGCGGTTTTGCTGCTGGCCATCAGTGGCCCGGCGGCTGCGGTCGAACGCGTTGTCAGCCTCGCGCCGTCCCTCTCTGAAATCGTCGTTGAGCTGGATTCAGCCGACCTGTTGGTAGGTGTGCTGGATGCGGGCGAACGTCCTGCCGAACTCAAAGACCTTCCTTCCGTTGGCAGATACGGCCAACTGGACATGGAACAGCTGCTCAGTCTCAAGCCAGATCTGCTGTTGCTCTGGCCCGGCAGCGTTGGCCCGGCCCAGCGTGACCAGCTAAAGCGATTGCACATTCCGACCTACATTGCCGACCCCCACAACCTCGAACAACTCACTGCGCAGATTGAGGCGATTGCTTCACAGCTCGGCCGTGCGGAGCGTGGCGTTTCATTGGCTGAACAGTTGCGTCAGCGACTGGATTCGCTGCGCCAGCGTTATCGCCGGGATGAGCCATTGCGGGTGTTTTATCAGGTCTGGGATCGACCGCTGTACACCGTTGGCGGCGGGCAGATCATCAGCGATGCGCTTGAAGTGTGCGGCGCGCGCAACGTGTTTGCCGACCTGACACTGCCGGCGCCGCAGGTCAGTATTGAGGCGGTATTACAGCGTAATCCAGAGGTGATTCTGGCCAGCGATCAGGCGCAACTCGATGCGTGGAAAGCCTGGCCGCAAGTGGCGGCAGTGGCGCAGGGGCAACTGCTGTTGGTGACGGACAAAGGCCTGGAACGGCCGAGTGGGCAGATGATCGAAGCGACGGCCAAGTTGTGTGAAGTCATCGCGCCCGATCGCTGAGACCGAGGTGCCTGCTTCGCGAGCAAGCCCGCTCCCACATGGGTTTTGTGTCGTTCACAGAACCAGTGTGGGAGCGGGCTTGCTCGCGAAGAGGCCAGCCCAAACGCCGCTAACCTCAGGTCAGAGTTCCGGCGTCCAGGTCACCCCAAACATCCACGCCCGACCTTCCTCGCGATACCCAAACTGACTGCCATCATGGCTGTACAGCGCCCGGCTATAACCTTTATCCAGCACGTTATCGACCTTAAGCTCAAGCTTGATCTCACGATTCAACGCCCAGCTGCTGCGCAACCCCAGCAGCGCATACCCGCCCAACGGCTGCTGATTGTTCTCATCATCGTAGCTGCTGCTCACGGCCTGCCCACTGGCGCCGAGCCCTAGCCGATCGAACTGCCGATCCAGATCCAGGCTCAAGGTCCGCCGCGCGCGACGAGCCAAGGTGTGACCGCTGTCGCGATCCCGCGGGTCGATGATCGCCACGCCGAGGTTGCTCTGCCAACCGAACAGTTCCTGTTTCAAAGCCGCTTCGAAACCGTTGATCCGTGCCGAGGCGACGTTCTGCGGTCGTGAGTTGCTGCCGAAAATAATCGCGTCTTCCAGGTCAGTACGGTACAGCGAAGCTTCCAGGCGAGCGGTGTCGGTCAGCTGACTGCGCCATTGCAGCTCGTAGCTTTTCGAGGTCTCGGGTTTCAGATCCGGATTACTGAAATCGGGGTAATACAGATCATTGAAGGTCGGCGCGCGGAAACCTTCGCTGTAGGTCAGCAGCACATCGTTGTCCGGATTCAGCGGCAGGGTGAAGGTGCCGCTCCAGCTGTTCTGGCCGCCGAACTGCTGGTTCTGATCGCGGCGGACACCCAGTTCGGTGGAGAAGCTATCCGCCTGGTAGTGATGCTGAATGAACGCCGCACGGTTCCAGCGGCTGTCCTCTTCGAATGGCGTGCTGCTGTTGATTCGGTCCTCGTACCAGTCGCCGCCGAGGATCAGGCTGTTGCGCTCGTCGAGGGTCAGGTCGTTCTGCCAGTTCACCGAGTCACGGTACGTGTTGAACACGCTGCGTTCGTCACTGAGCTTGTCTAAAGTCTTCTCGCGGTTTTCGCTGTGGCCGAACTCGACGCGAGTTTTCCACCGGTCGTTGATACGCGCATCGACGCAACTGCTGATGCTGCTGACCGCGAATTTGCTGTAGGGCTGCTGCTGGACTGACTCGAACGTGTCCATGTTGAAGCGGCCGAACGGATTATCGAACTCGCTTTTGCCACGGTTATCCAGCAGGTTGGCGCCGATTTCGATGTCATCGGTGAGGGCGTGACTCAGGCTCAAGCTCACCGATTTGTTGCGGTATTCGTCATGATCGCTATCGCTGGGGTACGACTCGCGGGTGCGATTGATTCCGGCGGTTTCATCGAGGCTGGCGCCGAGATTGAATCGGGTCTGCTCGTCACCGCCGGACAACCCGAGGCTGCGTTCCCAGGTCTGGTTGCTGCCAAAACCTGCGTGCATTCGCGGCTGCAAACCGGTTTCGCCGCCACGGCGGGTGAAGATTTGAATCACCCCGCCAATCGCGTCGCTGCCATAAATCACCGAACGGGAGCCGCGCAGCACTTCCACGCGCTCGACCTGTTCGATGTTGATGTGTTGCAGGTTGCTGTCGCCGGAGGTGGAATTGCCGATGCGCTGGCCGTCGACCAGCACCAGGCTCTGGGCTGACTTAGTGCCGCGAATGTAAATCCCCGGCAAGCTACCGCGCCCGCCGGTTTGCCCGACTTGCACCCCCGGTACACGACGCAGCAAGTCAGTGACGCTGCTCGGTTGCAGGCGATCAATGTCTTCGCGGGTGAACACGGTGTTGGCGGCGCTGCTGTCGTTTCGGGCTTCGACCTGACGGTTGGCGCTGATCAGCACGTCGGGCAGCTTCAGGGCTTGGTCGCGTTCGAAGGTGTCAGCCAGGAGCGGGCCGGACGGCAGAAGGGTCAGCGTCAGGGCGAGGGGGGAGAGTTTCATGGAGAGTCCGAGGCGAATTCAGATACGACGAAACCCCTGTAGGAGCTGCCGAAGGCTGCGATCTTTTGATCTTGATTTTTATGGAGGGTCTGGCGCTGCCGAAGATCAGGATCAAAAGATCGCAGCCTTCGGCAGCTCCTACGGTGGGAGGCCGGTTACAGGTTCAGCAGTTGCAGGCGCTCACGCACCGAAGCTTCGATCCCTGCCTCATCCAGCCCGCACTCGGCGAGCATTTGCGCAGGCTTGGCGTGCTCGACGTAACTGTCCGGCAAGCCCAGGTGCAGCATCGACTTGAGAATGTTTTCGCGGGCGAGAAACTCGCTGACGGCGCCACCGGCACCGCCCATGATCGCGTTCTCTTCGATCGTCACCATCAGCTCATGGCTACCGGCGATTTCGCGAACCAGTGCTTCATCGAGCGGTTTGACGAAACGCATGTCGACCACGGTTGCATCCAGCGTTTCGGCGACTTTCAGCGCCTCGGCCAGTTGCACGCCGAACACCAGCAGGGCGACTTTGCTGCCCTGACGACGAATGACACCCTTACCGATTTCGATCGGTTCGAGGTTTTTCTCGATCGTCGCGTTCGGGCCAGAGCCGCGCGGATAACGCACCGCTGCCGGGCCGTTGAACAGGTGACCGGTGGTGAGCATTTTGCGCAGTTCGTTTTCGTCACTCGGGGTCATCACCAGCATGCCGGGGATGCAGCGCAGGAACGACAGGTCGAAGCTACCCGCGTGAGTCGGACCGTCTTCACCCACCAAACCTGCGCGATCGATGGCGAACAACACGTCGAGGTTTTGCACCGCCACATCATGCACAAGTTGGTCATAACCGCGTTGCAGGAACGTCGAATAAATCGCCACCACCGGTTTTGCGCCTTCGCAGGCCATGCCGGCGGCGAAGGTCACGGCGTGTTGCTCGGCAATCGCCACGTCGAAGTAGCGCAGCGGGAAGCGCTCGCTGAACGCCACCAGATCGGAGCCTTCTTTCATCGCCGGAGTGATCCCGACAAGACGCGGATCGGACGCGGCCATGTCACACAACCATTCGCCGAACACGCCGGAATACTTCGGCCCGCCAGCCTTTTTCGGTGCAACGGCCGGCGCGTCCAGGGGTTCGAGTTTGGTGATGGCGTGGTAACCGATCGGGTCGACTTCCGCCGGAGCGAAGCCTTTGCCTTTCTTGGTGACGACGTGCAGGAACTGCGGGCCTTTGAGATCGCGCATGTTGCGCAGGGTGGCGATCAGGGTCGGCAGGTCGTGGCCATCGATCGGGCCGATGTAGTTCCAGCCCAGCTCTTCGAACAGCGTGCCGGGAACCAGCATGCCTTTTGCGTATTCTTCGGTGCGACGGGCGATTTCCCAGGCGCCGGGCAGGCGCGACAGGACCTTTTTGCTGCCTTCACGCATGCTTGCGTACGTGCGGCTGGAAAGGATTTTCGCCAGATAGTTCGACAGCCCGCCAACGTTGCGCGAGATCGACATGTCGTTGTCGTTGAGGATCACCAGCATGTTGGCGTTCACTTCCGGCGCATGGTTCAGCGCCTCGAAGGCCATGCCGGCGGTCAGAGCACCGTCGCCGATCACGGCAATGGCCTTGCGATCACTGTTCTGCAGGCGGGCGGCAATGGCCATGCCCAGCGCTGCGCTGATCGAGGTGCTGGAGTGGCCGACACCAAAGGTGTCGTACTCGCTCTCGGAACGACGCGGGAACGCCGCGACGCCGTCCTTCTGGCGCAGGGTGCCCATGCGCTCGCGGCGGCCGGTGAGGATTTTGTGCGGATAGGCCTGATGACCCACGTCCCACACCAGCCGGTCGTCCGGGGTGTCGAAGACGTAATGCAACGCGATGGTCAGCTCGATGACGCCCAGGCCGGCACCGAAATGCCCGCCGGTCTGACCGACCGTGTAGAGCAATTCCAGGCGCAACTCATCGGCCAGGGTTTCCAGCTCGGCTTCGCCTAACCGGCGCAGGCCGTCCGGCGTGTTGGCACGGTCGAGCAGGGGCGTGGTCGGGCGCTTGCGGGGAATCTCATGAAACGTCGTGGGCATCAGGCGAATCGTTATAGGTATAAAAGATGCGGCAGTTTACCTGATGCATCGCCCCCTGCCCACGCGTTGGTTTTAACTTGGCGGATACGCCGTCAGCTGCGCCGGTCGACGATATAACGGGCCAGGTCGCGCAATGGCTCGGCTGCCGCGTCAAACGGTCGCAGCGCGTGCAGGGCCTGATCGCGCAGCTCCAGGGCGTAGGCCTTGGCGGCGTCGAGGCCGAGCAGGGCCGGATAGGTTGGTTTGTCGCGTGCGATGTCGGCGCCCTGGCGTTTGCCGAGGGTTTCGGTATCGCTTTCGACGTCGAGAATGTCGTCCTGGACCTGGAATGCCAGGCCGATGGCCTGTGCATAAGCCTGCAAAGACTTCAGTTCGTCTTTCTCGGCTACGCCACTGGCCAGGGCGCCGAGTTTGACGCTGACTTCGATGAGCGCGCCGGTCTTGTGCCGGTGCATGGTTTCGAGGGCTTTTTGATCGAGTTTCAGACCGACCGAGCCGAGGTCAATGGCTTGACCGCCAACCATGCCCGCCGGGCCTGCCGCCAGCGCCAGAGCGCTGACCATTTGCAGGCGGAGGTGATCGGAGGTGAGAGCAGCGTCCGACGTGTTCAGACGCGGGTCGAGCAGGGCGCTGAAGGCCAGGCTTTGCAAGCCGTCACCGGCCAGAATCGCACAGGCTTCATCGAATTTCTTGTGGGTGGTTGGCTGGCCGCGACGCAGATCGTCGTCGTCCATGGCCGGCAAATCGTCATGCACCAGGGAATAAGCGTGAATCAGCTCTACCGCGCAAGCAGCCCCGTTGGCTTGCTCAGCCTTGCCGCCCAGCGCTTCGCAGGCGGCGTAGGCCAGCAGCGGGCGGACCCGTTTGCCGCCATTCATCACGCTGTAGCGCATGGCTTCGTACAAACGTGCCAGCTCAGGGCTCGGCGCGTTGAACAGGGTTTCCAGTGCAGCGTTGACGCGGGCCTGGCTGGTCGCCGAATACGCTGCAATCATTCTGGCTGATCCGCGTCGAAAGGTTCTTCGGCCAGCTCACCGTCACGCTCGAGCAGCACTTGTACCTTTTGCTCGGCCTGGGCCAGCGCCGCCTGGCAATCGCGGGTCAGACCGATGCCTTGCTCGAAAGCTGTCAGCGAGTCTTCCAGCGACAATTCGCCGTTCTCCAGGCGCTCCACCAGCGTTTGCAGGTCAGCGAGAGATTGTTCGAAATCCAGTGCAGCTTTTTTGCGGGCCATGGCGGCTATTTCCGGTTGACGTTAAACCGGCGCGACACTAGCAGACATGGGGGTTATGGGCAAATAAGCGGGGTGTAATCCCTGTGGGAGCAGCAGGTCATTCTGTCGATTGATCTGGATAACTGATCTGGTATCGAGTGCTGCGTCCGCCACCGGGAAGGCGCTTGAGACAGCCCTTTTCCAGCAGTTCAGACAGATGACGAGTGGCAGTGGCCTTGGATACTTTCGCCACAGCCTGATACTGCGCCGCACTGATGCCATGCTCGAAACCGCGTTCCCCGCCATCCAGCAGGTGATTCAGCACTTTGGTCTGCTCGTTCGACAGTTCGGCAGTCCGATGTGCCTGCCAGAAGCGCGTCTTGCCCAACACGGATTCGATCCGTGCCATGGCCTGCTGCAAGCTGCGTGACAGGGTTTTCAGGAACCATTCCAACCAATCAGTAATATCCGTTGTCGCCTTCTGGCTGGTTTCCAGTACCCGGAAATAGCTGGAGCGATCCTCAAGAATGCTCGCTGACATCGCATAGAAACGGATGGCCTGTGCCTCGCCCTGTGCCAGCGCCAGATCGGTGAGGGTGCGTGTCAGGCGGCCATTTCCATCGTCGAAGGGGTGCAAGGTGACGAACCAGAAATGCGCGATGCCTGCCCGCAGCAATGGATCGAGCCCGTCCTGACTCCGGCTGGCTTCAAACCAGGCAAGGAACGTATCGAGTTGTTGCTCAAGGCCTCGGCGAGACGGTGCTTCGAAGTGAACGGTCGGTCTGTCGAGCCGCCCTGAAACCACCTGCATCGGTTCATCACCTCGCAATGCGCCGACATGGATCGAGCGGGCGGTAAAGTCCGAGTCCTGATCCGGAAACAGCCATTCATGCCATTCCAGTAACCGCTCCAATGTCAGCGGTTTCGCAAAGTGCTGAGTGGCATCGAGCATCAACTGCGCCAGTCCTTCGCTGCGCTGACTGACGTGATCGCCATCGACCTGCTCCAAACCCAGACGCCGCGCCAGCGAAGATCGGACCGATCCCACATTCAGCTGTTCACCCTCGATAGCCGAAGACGTCACGATGTTCTGCAATAACGCATCCAGTTCGCTCTGCGCGCTGAGTGAGCTACCGACGGAACTGGCCATGCCCATCAGCTGACCTTGGGCCTGTACGCACTCGCGCAGCAGCGGTGTCAGACGCTCGGCTTGCCAGTTGAAATTCGGCCAATTGGGCTGTTGCCAGATCCAGTGAGGTGCCATGAATTCAGGTGCTCCAAGGTCAATGAGCCGAATAGTAATCGTATTCGGCTCATTTCGTGAGCCGAATAATCTCTTTATTCGGCTCACGTCCAACATTCACCGCGATTCCTACCGCAAATATAGATGTATCCGATTGTTAAAAAACCGCCAAATGGCTAACCTTCGCGCCTTCTACGACCCAATAGTTACGGGTCTTTCTGACGAAACGCAGTTTTTGGATCTGTAACGCGCCGAGGATCGGGCGCAAGGTTTCGTTATGCATGGCAGGAGGCATCACATGCGTTGTGTTCTTACGTTGCTGATCACGCTCGTCTGCGCGAGCGCTGCCTGGGCCGAGCCTTCGGCCGAGCTGTCGGAACCGGTGGGCGGCTGGCGTTATTCCGGCCTGCTGGATCGCAGTGAAAATCCTCAAGTCGCCTATCCCACGCCACCCATTGATCGGGGTGTGCAGCGCAATCGCACAATGATCCAAGGCCAGCTCAAGGCCATCGGCACTCAGCGTGGACCGCACAGCCTGGCGGTTAACGGCAATCCTCTGAATCTGTACACCGACGACCAAGGGCGTTTCGCCCGGCCGTATGCGTTCGGTGCCGGTTCCAACAGCGTCGAAGTGCGCAGCGCTGAGGGCAAATCGCTCAAGCGCGTTCAATTCTATGAAGCCAACAACCTGCGCACCCCGGCGCGGATTCGTGTGGTGTTGGGTTGGGATGACCCGAAAGCCGAACTCGACCTGCACATCATCACCCCCGACGGCCAGCATGCATTCTGGGCTCGCCCGGCGATGAGCAATGGCGGCGGCCTGGACCCGGACGGCGTCGATGGCCCCGGCCCGGAAATGTTCACCATGACCGCGCCGATGCATGGCACCTATCTGGTTTACGTGAACTATTGGGGCAACTTCGGCAGTGGCGGCTATAACTTCGATGAGACCAGCAACCAGAACGAGGTGATCACCTCGCAGATCAACCTGGTGCTCAACGAAAACACCGTCGACGAAAAACGCGAGACCTTCATCGTGCCCCTGCGCGCGATCGGTGACCTGCTGCTGGTCAAGACTTTCAACTATTAAGCATCCCGCACCACGGATGAATTGGGCTTTGTGAACATGAGCGATAACACTGTGACTCCTGCCGCTGACGCACCTGCAGCTAAACCTTCTCGTCGCTGGCCGGCGCTGCTGGTCGGGCTGTGCCTGGTGGCAGGCGTGGCCGGTGGGTTGGGCTGGTTCATGCACAAATCCAAGGTGCCGCCGGCGGAGTTGGTCAGCGACAAACTGGGCATGAGCCGGCCGGACGGTCTGCTCGAATCCCACTCCTTGAGCCAGTTGCCCAAGGACTTGCTGGCGGTGCCGTTCCTCAAGGAAACCCTGACCGAAGATTTCGTCTTCTATTACGAAACGCATGCGGATCGTCTCGGTTTGATCGGCAGTCTGCGGCGGATCATTTACGAACATGACTTGAAGCTGCAGGACAGCCTGATCGAGCAAATTTTCGACCAACCGGCCGATGTTGCGCTGTGGCGTGGGGCGGATGGTCGTTTGAAAGACTTCTTGTTGGTGATGGATCGCGGTGGTCTGGCCAAGGTGCTGGAGCCGCTGGCGAAAGTGGCGCTGGATGATTCGCAGCTGAGCAAAGTGGGTGATGTGAAAGTGGGTGCCGACGACGTTGCGCTCTATCAACTGACCTACAACGCTACCAAGGCGCTGCTGTTCGCCTCCCATGGCGACAAACTGGTGGTGCTGTCCAACCCGACCAAACTCTACGATCCGGAGAGCGGCTCATCGGAAGAGCCGGGCAGTGTCTCAACCAAGGCCATCGCCGCGTTGCTCAATGGCGACAAACTGTTCCCCGAAGCCTTTGGCCTGCAACCGCGCGCACCAGAGGTGAAACAACGCCTCTCGGTCAATTCCAGCGTCCTGGCCATGGGTTATCAGCGTTTCATCCCGAACTTCGCCGGCCTGCGCTTCGACATGGACGACAAGGGCTGGCACAGCTTCCTCGCCATGGATGAACTGGACAACCAGCCGGACTTCGATTTCAAACCTATCTGGCAAGCCATGCCGATGGGCGCCAGTGCCTGCGTCGCCTTGCCGCTCGCTGCTGAACAACAGAAGCCGCTGCTGGTGAAACTCGGCGCTGAAGAATCGGTGGCTCAGGCCCTGACCGAACACATGGCCGGTGCCGCCGGCCTGTGCTGGTACGCCGATTCGCGGTTGTACACGCCATTGCTGGTGGCCAGCCTGAACGATGATGACAGCGCAAAACTCGACGGTGATCTGGGCAATTTGTTCGGCTCGATGGTCGGCGCCTACGAAGGCAACGTCGAAGAACACGCGTTCCCGGTCGTGGAAAAACAGGAAGGCGATACCCATCAGTGGCAGCGCCAGGTCAGCTCCAACTTCGGCCCTTACGCAGCCAAGAATGCCGAGAACCCGGACGCGATCACCGGCAAGGCGTTCATGAAAGTCAGCCTGGCGCGCCACGGTTCGACGCTGCTGTTTTCCCTCGACGACAAGCTGGTGGACAAAGCCCTCGGTACCCTCGACAAACGCTTCCCGCCGCTGGCCGACGTGGTGCCGAAAGACCTGCTGATGCCGGTCTACTTCGGCCCGGATTCCATGGCGCAGCTGATGCAACAAGAAACTCTCGACAGCCTGCCGCAGGACATGGAGCCGGTGTTTTACAACGCCGCGCAAACCTACCTGATCCCCAAACTGCGCAAGCTCGGCGGTTACGGCAAATACGCCCTGACCTTGCCCGAAGGCAGCGAGCCCGACGGCCACTGGCAATGGCTGCCGCTGGAATGGAAAGCCCTGTGACAGCACTTATCCGAGGCCTTGGCCTGCTGGCGTTGCTGCTGGGCACCCAGGCATTTGCCACTGAGGCGCCGCCACTGGACGTGCAGCAATCCCAGGTATTCCGCGCCTGGTTTGTGCGCATCGCCCAGGAGCAGCTGACCCAAGGCCCGAGCCCGCGCTGGTATCAGCAGGACTGCGCGGGCCTGGTGCGATTCGCGGCTAACGAAGCGCTGAAAGTTCATGACGACAAATGGCTGCGCAGCAATGGCCTGTCCAACCGCTACCTGCCGCCGGAGCTGCAACTGAGCGAGGCCCAGCGCGGCCTCGCCCAGCAATGGCAGCAGGGCGGCGGCAAGGTCGGGCCGTACGTCAACGCAATCAAACTGATTCAGTTCAACAGCCATTTGGTCGGCCGCGATTTAGCGCAAGCCCGGCCCGGCGACCTGATGTTTTTCGATCAGGGCGACGACCAGCACCTGATGATCTGGATGGGCCGCTACATCGCCTATCACACCGGCACCACCACCCCGACTGACAACGGCATGCGCTCCGCAAGCCTGCAGCAACTCATGACATGGAAGGACACCCGATGGATACCCGACGCAGCCAATCCCAACTTCATCGGCGTCTATCGACTGAACTTTCTCTCCCAATGATCGGTGCCCGCATGCTGCGTTTTCTGCCTCTGCTGTTGGTCTTAGGGCTGCCTTTTTCGACGGTCAACGCCGAAGACACCGTCGAGCCGAGCGGCTACACGCCGGTGGCCGGTGAAAGCTTTTTCCTGCTGGCCGACAGCAGTTTCGCCAGCGACGAACAGGCGATGGTTCGCCTCGAAGCGCCAGGTCGCGACTACCGTCGGTTCCGCATGGAGCCTTACGGTGGCGCGGACATTCGCGTGTACCGCATCGACAAGCCACTGGATTTCCTCAAGCGCCAGAAGAACCTGCACCGCGTGGTCAGCGACGGCCAGTTCAAGGGCGAAGGCCTGTCGAACACGCTCGCATACCTGTGGGACAACTGGTACCGCAAATCCCGTCGGGTGATGCAGCGGGCGTTCTCCTACGAATCGCGTAAACAAGTCACCGAGGAAGTGCCGGAACTGAAGATGGGCAGCGCCATCGCGGCGCCGACGCCCTACGACGCTCAGCCGCAATTCGCGCTGATTCCGGGCTTGCCGGTAGTCAGTCAATTCCGTTATCCGCTGTGGCAAGCCAAACCGATCCAGCCGCCTGAGGGCGTGAACCTGGCCGGATCTTCCAGCGAGTTCGTCAGCGTTGCACCGGGTAACGTTTACATCCCGTTGGGCAATCTGAAGCCGGGTCTGTACCTGGTGGAAGCGCTCATTGGTAAATACCGTGCGACCACCATGGTCTTCGTCTCCAACACCGTGGCCGTGAGCAAGATTGCCGGTGATGAACTGCTGGTGTGGGCCGCGCGCAAACACGAAGGCAGTTCGGTGCCGAAGGTGAATGTGCTGTGGACCGATGGCCTGGGTGTAATGAGCAGTGGCGCCACCGACGCCGATGGTTTGTTGCGTCTGAAGCACGTCAGCCCGGAGCGTTCTTTCGTGATCGGCGAGGACGAAGAGGGCGGGGTGTTCGTCTCCGAAAACTTCTATTACGACAGCGAAATCTACGACACCAAACTCTATGCGTTCACCGACCGGCCGCTGTATCGGCCGGGGGATTGGGTGTCGCTGAAAATCGTCGGCCGCGAGTTCAAGAACGCCCGCGACTCGGTGCTGCCGACGGCTGCCGACGTCAATGTCACAGTACTTGATGCGACCGGCACGGCGCTGCAATCGCTGGCGCTGAAGCTCGATTCCAAGGCTGGCACTCAAGGCCGTTTCCAGTTGCCGGACAACGCGGTAGCGGGTGGTTATGAGCTGCGTTTCAGCTACAAGGATCAGGCCTACAGCAGCGCCTTCCGCGTGGCCGAATACATCAAGCCGCACTTCGAAATTTCCCTGAACCTGGCCAAGCAGGATTACCGCACCGGCGAACCGGTGAAAGGCAACCTGGTGCTGCTGTACCCGGACGGAAAGCCAGTGGCCAACGCCAGGTTGAGCCTGAGCCTGCGCGCCCAACAACTGTCGATGGTCGACAACGAACTGCAATACCTCGGGCAATTCCCGGTTGAGTTGACCAGCACCGAACTGACCACCGATGCCAAGGGCAACGCGACGCTCGATCTGCCGGCTGCCGAGAAGCCGAGTCGCTACATGCTCACTGTGTTCGCCAGCGATGGTGCGGCGTATCGGGTCAAGACCACCAAGGAAATCCTCATTGACCGTGGCGCCGCGAGTTTCAGCCTGCGCGCGCCGCAGCGGTTCAGTGCAGTGGGTGACAAGGTTGCGTTCAATTATTTGAATGAAGGCGGCAGCGAGCAAAGCAAAGCGGTGACGCCGAGCGGTTACAGCTGGGTGCGTCTGGAAGACCAGAGCACCGGCGAAGGCAAACTTGCCGCAGCCGATAAAGGTTTCACGTTGGCGTTCGAGCGTCCGGGCACTTACAACCTGACGCTGAAGGACGACCATGGCCGCGTTGTGGGTGCGACCGGTCATTCGGTCACTGGTGACGGCGTCAAAGCCGTGCCCGGCACCGTGGAAATTGTCCTCGACAAACCCGAGTACAAGGCCGGCGACGAAGCCCTCGCATTGATCACCTTCCCTGAGCCGATCAGCGATGCATTGCTGTCGCTCGAGCGCGACAAGGTCGAGGCCACAGCGCTGCTGTCCAAGGGCGGCGACTGGCTGAAGATGGAAAAACTCAGCGAGACCCAGTACCGCGCGCGGATCCCGGTAAAAGACAATTTTGCGCCGAACCTGACCTTCTCGGTGCTCTACACCAAGGGTGGTCAGTACAGCTTCCAGAACGCCGGCATCAAGGTGATCGCGCCGCAGATCGACGTGGCCATCGCCACCGATAAAGAGTCGTATCAGCCGGGCGATACCGTGTCGGTTGACTTGACCACCCAGTTCGCTGGCAAGCCAATTCCGGCGCACCTGACGGTCAGCGTTGTCGACGAAATGGTCTACGCGCTGCAACCGGAAGTCGCACCGACCATCGACCAGTTTTTCTATCACCCACGCCGCAACAACGTGCGCACCAGCGCCAGTCTGTCGTTCATCAGCTATGACGTCGCGTTGCCGGGCAGCCCGGGTGCGCCGGGCAAAGCTAACCGCAGCGAGCGAGGCGTGAAAGTGCTGGAGCGGCCGCGCCGTGAAGACGTCGATACCGCTGCGTGGCAGCCGGAACTGGTGACCGACGCCAACGGCAAAACCCGCTTTACGTTCAAGATGCCGGACTCGCTGACCCGCTGGCGCATCACCGCCCGGGCCATCGCCGATGACGGTCAGGTCGGGCAGAAGAAGCAGTTCGTGCGCTCGGAAAAACCGCTGTACCTGAAGTGGAGCGGGCCAACCAAATTCCGCAACGGCGACAAACCCGATCTCGGCGTGTTCGCTTTCAGTCAGGCCGAGAAACCGGTCAAGGCTGGGCTGGTGATGCATTACGCTGGCACCGAACAGCGCGTGCCGGTGACGCTGAATAACGGCATCAACTACATCGCGCTGCCGGCGTTTGCGCTGGCCACTGGTGAGTGGACAGCTGAACTGGTGCAGGACGGCAAAACGGCTGATGCTTTGGCTGTACGACTGACCGCCACCGGTGAAGGCTGGCAGGTCACGCAAAGCCAAAGTCTGGACGTGGCCAGCGGTGATACGCCGCTGACCTTGCCAGCGGACGCGACGGATATTCGCCTGCGTCTGGATGACAGTCCGCAAACGCTGTTCCGCTCGGCACTCGACGATCTGTTGAGCTATCCGTATGGCGGCGTCGAGCAAACGGCCAGTCGTTTGCTGCCGCTGAGCATCGCCTATCCATCGCTGTCGTCGAACCCGCAGATCCGCGATCGCTTGCGCTTGATCATGCAGAACAGCCGTCTGCGTCTGGTGCAAATGGCCGGGCCTTCGGCGAGTTTCACTTGGTGGGGCATGGACGGTGAGCCTGATGCATTCCTCACTGCTTACGCTTACTACGCCGACTGGCACGCCAGCAAAGCGTTGGAGCTGAGCCTGCCGCCCGAGCATTGGCAACGGGTGCTGGAGGTCTATTCGAAGCAGGCGCAGAACACGCCGTTGTTGCAGCGGGCGTTGATTCTGTCGTTCGCCAGACAGATGCAATTGCCGGTGAACACCCTGCTCAGCGGTTTGATGGATGACTTGGCGAAAGCGGGTGAGGGTAATGCGGCGAACCTGATGGAGGAGGGTGAGGACAGCATGGTCATGAGCGATCCCGAATCGGCGCTTGGTTTGGCTGCGGCTCGTGCGTTGACCGCCTCTTTGGCGAAGCAATCGAAGGTCACTTTGCCGGAGTCTTTCAAACGTCAGTTGGCGGACGCTCAGCAGCGTTTGGCCGTCAGTTCTCAACCGTTTTCCGAAGCGTTGAACCTTTCGCTGCAAGCCTTTGATCAGGCTCACGCGACAGCGTTGCTGCAACGTTTGCTGCCACAGCAATCGACGCTGGAGCGTGCGTTGGCGCTGACCTGGTTGCAACGCAGTATCGAGCAGGCTTCGCCCGCCATCGCGCTGACGCCGGGTGAAGGCTGGAAGCAGGAGCAGGGCGCGACCGGTGAGGTTTATTGGACGTGGCAGGGGGCTGCGCCAGTGCCAGCTGTGCTGTCGCTGACCGGTGCGCAAGAGCGTCCTTTACGCGCTGCATTGAGTTTCCAGACCAAGCAGCCGCCGATTGATCCGATGGCCGTGACCATCACCCGTCGTCTGTCGCGTCTGGTGCCGGGTGACGAAGCCTTCAACTTCAAACTGGAAGCGGTCGGCAACAAACCGTTGTCCAGCGACAGCCTGTATCTGGACGAAGTGATCATCACCAGCAAAGCAGCGAAACCGCTGCGCTACGGCATGCTCGAAGTGCCGCTACCACCGGGTGCCGATGTCGAGCGCACCACGTGGGGCATCAAGCTCATGGGCAAGGCTGGCACCGAACCGACCGCGCTGGAGAAGGCGCGTTTTGAACCGGGGCAAATGGCCTATGCCATTCCGGTTGATGCCTTGAGTGGCGAGTTGCGTCTGCGTCATCTGGTGCGCTTCTCGCAGAAGGGCCAGTTCAACTTGCCGCCAGTGCGTTTTACTCAGGTCTACGCGCCACAGCATCAGGCTCAGGAGCAGAAACCGGCGCTTGGTCAGGTCACGGTCAACTGACATGACCCGGCCTCTGGTCTGGTGGCTGCTGTGCTTGATCCCTGCGCTGGCAACCGCGCAGGACGAGCCGCTGCGGCTGGCTTTTAAAGGTGAGTTGCTTTCGTTGAGTCGAACTCAGGTGATCGAGCGCGAGCCGTTGCCTGCTGACTTGCAGACGCCTTTGGGCAGTGTGTGGAAGTTGTTTGTCTACGGTTGGCTGGTGGACACCGGTGCCCATGAATCGCCTTATGAATGTCGCGGGCAGTCGAAGGAAGAAGTTTATTGCTGCACGGCCGGTGGGAAGATTGATCGCGATCAGGCGTTGGTGAAGTCGTGTGGTTTGTACTTTGAGCCTGCGCGGTTGGGCATTGTCGGGGCTGATTGGCGTCAGTATTGGCTGGCACGACAGGCGCCGGAATGGCTGCTGAACTTGCCGTCGTTGCAGCCTTCTACGCAGGTTTCCGTGGCTGAATTGCTTAAAGTGCTAGCCGTGATGCCCGCTCGGGATCAGGCGCGGCGGGTGTTGCTGGATGTGGTGTTGAACGCCGCTGACGGCAATGTTGTGGGCGAACTCGGTGGCCGGTTGCGGGTGAAAACCTGGAGCTGGTTGGGGGAGCAAGATCCGTCGTCGCGTCAGGGTGGGTTTGCCGGTTGGCTGGCGAATGGAGCGCCGATCTGGGCGGGCGGGCGCGGGACCAGTCAGATGGTGCTTCGTCACTACGGTGCTGCGTTGGCTTCGGTGTTGCCGGTGGATTGGCCCGCGGACGCAGGACGATGTGTTGAGGTCGGTTTGTTTTCCCGTTATCCGATCGGGCGTGTTCTGGCCGGGGATCACGTTGTGGCTTCCGGGCCTTTGCAAGGCGACTACCGCGTCGAATTCGCCAATGGCAATCAGCTGGATATCCACAGCGACGGCGAATTATTCCTGCTCAAAGACAAGCTAGTCGCCCGTCTGGACCGCGAAGAGTACGTCGCCCGCGTCCTCCAGCGCGAAGCCAAACCCGAACCCTTTGAGGCCGCCAAAGCCCTGGCCGTCGCCATCCGCACTTACCTGCTGCAAAACGCCACCCGCAACGGCGACTGCCTGAGTATCGACGACAGCAGCAACCGCCAACGCGTCGCCCCACGCCCGGCCACGGCCGAATCGCGCAACATCGCCGCCTGGACCAGCGACCTGGTCCTCGCCGGCAGCACCGTCACCTACCACTCCGACCAGCCCGGCCCGGACAAGCTCTCCTGGCAGCAAGCCGTCGAACAAGCCAACGCCGGCCAACGCTACGACGCCATCCTGCTCCACGCCTATCCGCGTGCCAGCCTCAGCCGCTGGGACAACCCCGTCGCCTTCTGCGAAGCACTGCCCGCCGCGCAAGACTGGCTGCTGAACCAACGCCGCGGCTGGCGTCCGCGGTTGGAAAGCGAGGTTGGCTACAACGAAGTCAGCACTTTCGCCGTCTGCCGCCTCGCCTTCGGTCGCCCCTACGTCGACCGTGAACGCCAACGCATCTACGTACGCGGTGTGTTGTCGCTCCAAGACCGCCTCGACCTGACCCACGAATACCTGCACCTGGCCTTCGAAGCACACCCCAACGGCCAGGATGAAACCTACATCGAAGGGCTCGCCCGCCACCTCTTGCTGGAATAGGCCATGAAACTCCGTTATCCACAGGTCTTCCTGTTCCTTTGTTCTTTTTGCGTACTACCGACAGTTCTTGCGGCTGAGAGCGCCGTCAAACTCGACACCCCCGTTGGCGGCTGGCGCACCGGCGCACCTGAGGGTGACGGCGAAAGCTTCCGTCAGACCGTTAACTACCCGGCCTCCTCGGTGAACACACCGGTGGGCCAAGCCAATACCGCTCGCATCACTGGGCAGATCAAAGCCACGCCCAAGACCGGTGAGCCGGGCCGGTTGATCGTCAACGGCGTCAGCATGCCGCTGAAGATCGATCCTGCCGGCCGCTTTGATCGCCCGTTCTCGTTTCCCAATGGCAGCAACAGCGTTGAAGTCCGCAGCCCCGATGGTCAACAACGGCATCGCACGCAGTTCCTTAACGCAAGCGGCGGCGCGACACCCGCAAAATTGCGGGTGTTGCTGGCCTGGGACAGCGATGGCACCGACCTGGATTTGCACCTCATCACCCCCGATGGCGCGCACATCTGGTACGGCGACCGCGTTGTTCCCAATGGTGCGGCGCTCGATGTCGACGTGACGACCGGGTATGGCCCGGAAATATTCGCCATGCCGGCGCCGATCAAAGGTCAGTACCTCGTTTACGTGAACTACTTCGGGGGCGGGTATCGCAGTGATGAAGAAGGGCAGGAGGATGCGGTTCAGCCGCTGACCACGGCGCAGGTGACGGTGATAACGGAGGAGGGGACGCCGAACGAGAAGATGGAGACGTTCCTGGTGCCGATGCGGGCGGTGGGGGAGTTGACGTTGGTCAAGGGGTTTAGTTATCCGTGAGGGCCAATAGTCTCAGCAGGCTGAGACTATTAATTGGGCAGCAGTCTGCTGCCCAAAAATCGTCACTAAGACGAGAGTGCTGATTGATGCTTGCGGGCTACAAATTTCAGCTCTTAAATCAATTTTGTGGCTTGTAAGCTACAAATTATTTGTTGGTTGAGATCAAATCGATATTGCGATATTTGTGTCTCCAGGGCTACATTAATCGGTGAAGTAACGATTTTTGATGCTTGAGGGCTACAAATGACGACTCTGTTTGACGTTGCCAATATGTTGAAGCAGGCCCGCAGTGACGCGCGCTTAAGTCAGGAAGCCTTGGCTAACCGTGCCGGCGTATCACGCTCGACCGTGGCGCGCATGGAAACTATGGCCAAAGGCGATATGAGCGTCTCTGCGTTGGTCCGTCTGCTGGAATCAGCTGGGTATGACTTGAAACTGGTTAAGGCTGGACATGAGCGCACCGTTGAAGACATCCTCGCCGAGCAGCGCTCTGGAGTGTCTGAATAATGATTTTAGATGTACATGTCAGCGTAAAAACGGTCGCCAAACTTTACCGGGAGCGCGACGAGTACGTCTTGAAATACTTGCCAGGAACAGAAAGCGGGGACTTCGTCGGCCTGGCGTTGCCAGTTCGTGAGGAGCCTTGGCGGTGGCCACGCGATCTGTTCCCGTTTTTCGGCAGAACTTGCCTGAGGGGTATTTGCTAGGGGTCATCCGTGAGGAGTTTGGTTCATTGCTCGACGGCACCGATCTTTCGCTCCTGGCGGTGATCGGTGGCGCTGGTATTGGGCGGGTGACCGTCACGCCTGAAGGCGTCATACCGGGCGCCGAAATGGAGCCCTTGGAAATTGACCAATTACTGACCGCCGAAAACACCACGGAGCATTTTGCTGCACTGGTGCGCCGTTACGCACGAGCGGCGATATCGGGTGTAGTGCCAAAATTCATCGCGTCTGATATCAGGCATCACGATGTGCCCTTGGGAAAACCCACCCTGCGTACTGGTTTTCACATCATTAAAGGTTCGGACGACACGACACCCTACCTGGGGTTTAACGAGTTCTACACCATGCGTGTACTGGAGCGACTACAGGTCGTGCCGGTAGCCACCTGCAGCATGTCAGACGATGGGCGAGTATTGGTAGTGGATTGTTTTGACGTCGATGATCACGGCCAGCCGCGCTGCGGGCTGGAGGATGCGTGTGGATTGTTGGGGCTTCCGCCTCATGAGAAATATGCAACTACCACCGAACGAGTATGGAACGCCACCCGTCCCTACATACCTGGAGACCGGCTACGTGAGCAGCGTGAGCATTTCGGCTGGCACATTCTGGCGAACTACGTGGTGCGAAACGCCGACTGTCACGCCAAAAACATCGCGCTCTATTACACCTCGCGAGCCGACGTCGCCTTCACACCGATCTATGACTTGGTGACCACTCAGGCTTATCCCCGTTTCGCTTCGAACCCCCCAGGTTTATCTGTAGGCGGTCGGCAGACCTGGACGCCGGGCCGCACGCTTGAGATCTTCTTCAGTGGTGTTTTGGGTATTCCCCCGCGTCAGTACGCCACGATGGTCGAGCAACTGTGCGAGTCGGCTGTCGCCGTGGGAAAAGAGGTGATCGAAGCCGCGAAAAACGAGCCAGCCTGGCGTGATGTGGCCAAACACATGGTGCATGCCTGGAACGAAGGTATGGAAACATTACGTAGTCCGAAAGCGGCTCCGCATTTTCGAGGATTGGATACCGCCATTACGGAGGCGGGTTTTTCAGGGCCGCGAGCGGCAGAAAGCAGTCGAGTGCAGATTGGAAGTTCAGAGTTGTTGGCACCGAGAAAACGCAAGTAACCGGGTATCGGCTCAGCGATCTGTTAAGTCGATTCTTGGTAGAGGGTTCCAACTTACTTAACTCTGCCAATATTTCTCGCGGCGTACGATGCTCGACCTTCTCATGCATCTGCCGTCGGCTCATGAGCTGGATCAACGCGGGATGCTAATTTATCTCGCTAACCGCTGAGTCTAACTTTTTCCAGACATTAAAAAGCCGGCTTGTGGCCGGCTTCTCGGGGACTGGCTTGGTTCATTTTTGGTAAACCGCGCCAGCCTTCAAAACGTACACCCGGATCTTGCGTCCGGCTGTGGGACTTGGCGAGAAAATCATCTGCCTTGTCGGTGCGATTCTCCGCCGTGGGGCGGGTCGGTGCGCAAATGTGGGGCGCAGCATACTGATTTTTTTGGGGAATTCCCAGCGTGGCGTGGTTGTAGAGTGATTGCGGTGACGTGTAGCAGCTGGCGTAGCCTGCGTTCGGTTCGGGCCGCGTTCGGACGCAGCAGTCGTGAAACCATCTAACCCGGTGTTTCTAGTACACAGCGGATACCGGATCACGACTGCTACGTCCGAACGCGGCCTCCTTACGACCCAGCCGGCTCATCCAGCGCAACAAGCGGCGGTCATCGGGTTGCTGGGAATCAGGTCGTAGTTGTTGCAGCACCGCATGGGCTCCCTGGATCATCAGGCTGCGTAAATAAACATCGCCTCGCTTGGTCATGTCCCCCAGCCGGACCGTCTGCCCGCTGCTGTGCTGGTCAGGCACCATGCCAAAGTACGCGGCAAACTTGCGGGCATTGGGAAATCGCTCAGGTTTGGTTTCCTTGGCCACCAGTGCCGTGGCAGTGACTGGGCCGATGCCGCGCACAGTCATCAGTCGCTTCGCCGTCATGTCGGCGTTGGCGGCCACTTCCAGGCGTCCCGTCAGCACGCTGATGCGCTCGCCCAAATGGCGCCACTCGGCCAACAGTTCGTCGATCAGTTCACGCAGCAGGCCAGGCACCGGCTGGGTAGCATCTTCCAGTACCCGCGGAATTTTCTGGCTGATCGCAACATCGCCCTGCGCCAAGGCCACGCCGTGCTCGAGCAGCAGGCCGCGCATCTGATTACTTACCGCCGTGCGTCGACGCACGTAGCCCTGACGGGCGCGATGCAGCGCCTGCATTGCCAGCGCCGCAACGCTTTTGACCGGTACTGCGCATATTTTTTCATCGCGACCAGCCCGCAGAATCGCCAGCGCATCGTTGCGATCATTTTTAGGCCCGCTGCGGTGTGTGGCCACCAAACCGGCTGGAAGAATGCGCGCCAGATTGCCTTGGTCTTGCAGCTGCCGGGCCCAGGCTTGAGCGCCCGGACCGGTTTCCATCAAAACCACGACATGAGGCGGTAACTGTTGGAGAAACTCATAAAACGCCTCACGCGACTTGATCCGCTGCTCATAGCGCACCTGGCCGAGGACATCTTCACCGGCGACCTGAAAGACCTGCTTGGCCAGATCGACCGCCAAAGTTGTACAGGCCGACAAATCGGAAGAAGACAGGGATTGATCAATCGAACTATGATTTTTCATGGACTCGCCCTCGCTGTCGTTGGCTGTTTAGACTGCCACCGTGGCGCATTGACGCCTCGGCTTGGGCGAGTCCATCCAATTACAGGTCGCGTTCTCACAGGAACGGCACGGGTGGGCGACGTTTATTTAGCGTGGAACACCAGAACACCCAGCCCAATACCCTGATGTTCTGCTCGTCGATTTGCGCGGCTCTGAAGATTTCGTCCGGGTACTCGGCGCTGTTGTGGCTGCGCAATCGCAGGCCATTCCCAGGCATACGGTGCAGGTATTTGATTCGCAGCATCCCGTCATGCTCGATCGCATAAATCTCTCCATCAATAATCTGGGTCAGGCCGCGATCGATGGCGATGGTGGAGCCGTCTTCAATCTTCTCGGCCATGCTGTTGCCGATCATGTGGGCGCAGATGGCATCCGTATGATTGATTTCCAGGGAGTCGAGATGGCTGCGGGGCAGGCGGATGGGTTGGCTGCTGTCCTCAACAACGTGCGTTTTATTCGAGCCTGGAGTGACAGGTGCTTCTTTGTAAAAGGCCAACTCGACGTCGGTAGGCTCGATGACCGTGTAGATGCCGCGAATGGCCTGGGCGTCGAAGGTGTTGCCGGTCTCGTCGAGCAGGCGCAGGTGTTTGGCGTCTTTCGGGCCTTCGCCGGTTTTCAACCACTCACTGTTGACGGACAGTTTTCTGGCGACTTCTTCCATGCGGTACTCGGGCACGCCCCGGGTGTACCAGTTATGGACGTTTTGTGCCTGTGGAATCTTCAGGAAATCGGCAAATGCCGTCGTCGTAATCTTCGCGTCTTCCAGGAGCATTTTGAATCGTGAACCGCAGGATTTGTTCTTTTTCATAAACACGAGTCTACGGGCGCAGGGCCTGGGTTTGAATAAACGAACCGTTCAAATTGAGAGGGAAATTTACGACCGGATGTAAGACGTATTTGGAGCAAATTAAACACGAAAAAACCGAAGTGACCGCCAGGTAAACGTCCTGTTTAGAAGGCGCTTTATAAACGCGCACAAAAAACCCCGGATCAACCGGGGTTTTCTTAAAGTCGTCAAAGGCGCAAAGCCCATGGCGTCTTAGCCTTTATAGGCAGCAACCGACTTCATGATCTCGGTGCGAGCGGCTTCTGCGTCGCCCCAACCTTCGATCTTCACCCATTTGCCTTTTTCGAGGTCTTTGTAGTTCTCGAAGAAGTGCTTGATCTGTTCCAGCAGCAGAGGTGGCAGATCGGTGTATTCCTTCACGTCGACGTACAGCTGGGACAGCTTGTCGTGTGGGACTGCGATGACTTTGGCATCGCCGCCGCCGTCGTCGGTCATGTGCAGGATGCCGACCGGACGGGCGCGGATGACCGAACCTGGAGTAACCGGGTAAGGGGTCACAACCAGCACGTCGAGGGGGTCACCGTCGTCAGCCAGGGTGTTCGGGATGAAACCGTAGTTGGCCGGGTAGAACATCGGGGTGGCCATGAAACGGTCAACGAACAGGCAATCGCTGTCTTTGTCGATTTCGTATTTGATCGGCGCGTGGTTGGCCGGAATCTCGATCGCGACGTAGATGTCGTTCGGCAGGTCTTTGCCAGCCGGAATCTTGCTGTAGCTCATTGGGCGGTGCCCCCGTTAGTTGACCAAAAACACTTGGCCGGATTGACCAAAAAGTGGCGGCGATTATAGGCATATTCCGCCGCCGATGCCATGTACCAGAGGTCGTAGAGACCTTAGTCGTGTGCCTGATAGACAGGGTCTTCGGCCAGAAGTTGCCGCAGCCGGGCCAGCGGGTCCTGGCGATAGAACAGCTTCAGCTGCCCATAGACCTGAGGATACGCCTCGTGCAGCAAATCCGGGGCGCTGAAGAAGTATTCGCTGGTGACCGCGAAGAACTCGGCGGGGTTTTCCGCCGCGTACGGGTCGATGGCGGTTTCGGCGTCTGGATTTCGATCCAGTTGCCGATCGAGGTCGTCGTAGGCCTCTTGCATGATCTTGGCCCAGTCGCTGACCCGCATGTCGGCGTGCAGCGGTGGCAGACCGTTGGCGTCGCCGTTGAGCATGTCGAGTTTGTGCGCGAGTTCGTGGATCACCAGGTTGTAGCCTTCCCAGCCACCGCTGGCCATCACACCAGGCCACGCGAGAATGATCGGGCCTTGCTGCCAGGCTTCGCCGCTGTGTTCGCCGTCCCATTCGTGTTCGACACCACTGGCATCGCGATGGCGCTGGGGGCTGAGGAAATCGTCGGGATAGAGGACGATTTCGTGAAAACCCTGATACCAGTTCAAATCGCCCAGATAGAGCAATGGCAATTGCGCCTGGGCGGCAAGCAGCAGGCGTTGCTCCTGGTGGAGTTCGACGCCGGGCAAGGCAGTCAGGTGCTTGTCTTCGAGGAACAACACGCTGGCTTCGCGCAACCACTGGTCTTCGGCGGTGCTGATGCCATCGAGGAAACTCAAGTGATGGCGCACCCGCTGCCACATGTCGTCGGCAATTGGATGCTTGGCCAAGAGGCGCCGGCGACGCCAGGCGCTAAGGGACCACATGGGGAATCAGTGCGACTGGGTTTTGGACGCGGCGTTGCCGAAGCGGCTGCGGACGATGCCGATGATCATCGGAACCAGCGACAGCAAGATGATGCCCACGACCAGCAGCGACAGGTTTTGCTTGATGAACGGTACGTTGCCGAAGAAATAACCGAGGGTCACCAGGCCACCGACCCACAGGATGGTGCCGAAGACGCTGAAAGCCAAGAAACGCGGATACGGCATTTTCGCCACGCCGGCGACGAACGGTGCAAAGGTGCGAATGATTGGCAGGAAGCGCGCCAGGGTCACAGTTTTGCCGCCGTGCTTGTCGTAGAAATTGTGGGTTTGCTGCAGATAGTCGCGGCGGAAGATTTTTGAGTTTGGATTGCTGAAAAGCTTTTCGCCGGCCGTACGTCCGATGACGTAGTTGGTGCTGTCGCCGAGAATCGCCGCCAGCATCAGCAAGCCGCCCAGCAACACCGGGTCCATGCCGCCACCAGCCGCTACTGCGCCAGCGATGAATAGCAGGGAATCGCCCGGCAGGAACGGCATCACCACCAGACCCGTTTCGCAGAAGATCACCAGGAACAGAATGGCGTAAATCCATGGCCCGTAGTTGTTTACCAGCAAATCGAGGTAAACATCGAGATGCAGGATAAGGTCGAGCGGGTTGAAATCCATGGAGAGCACCTGTGGTGACGGCCCGACTCGGCAGGCCTGCGCGGATGACTTCGCGAAAGGCTACAGACGGGTGTAGTTTTTCTTACAAGCCGGAAAGGTCCGCATTATACGGGCTGAGAGGTGAAAAGCGCGTTGAGTTTGTAGCGGGGGATTTCGGAGCAGTGAGGAGAAAAATCGCAGCCTCAGGACATACCCATAGGGGCTGCGATCTTTTCAGTTTACAGCGCGTCGCTGATCGGCAACACGTAGTTCTTGAACTCGGTGTCTTCCTTGAACCCGATGGATTCGTAGGTTTTCTGCGCGACTTCGTTATTGCTGCTGGTGGAAACGCGCATGCGCACGGCATTGGTTTCCTTGGCCATTTTCTTTGCGGTGCGGATGAGGTTGTCGGCCACCAACTGGCGGCGGGCCTCTTCGGCGACGTAGATGTCGTTGAGGATCCAGACGCGCTTAAGCGAAAGGGACGAAAAGCTTGGATACAACTGACAGAAACCCATCAGTTTGTTGCTGTCGTCATCGGCTAGGGCCAGGTAGATCACCGACTCCTTGCGACGCAGGCGTTTCTCGAGGAACGCCCGGGACGAGTCCGGATAGGCCATGGAGCCATAAAACTCGCGATATTTGACGAACAACGGGGTCAGCAGGTCCAGGTGTTCGAGGGTCGCTTGAATAATCCGCATGGTAGGTCTCGTCTTCAAGTGGCTGTCTTCACGTACTGTGACGGCGAACGGTTCTCACTCGGGCAGCCGTGCGTCGATCCTGCCTGAAACTTGAATAGAAACGCAATGCGGAAACGGTTCAGGCTTCCGGCGGAGTCAGTAGGAAATTACCTTTCATGTCTGCTCCTGCGTCCGACTCCAGTGTCTGAACCTGCGCTTCGTCCTTCAGATTGACCCCTGACAACTGCCGCCGGCAGGCCTCGCGCATCAAATACAGCAAACGGTGTGCCGCCATGCCATAACTCAGACCTTCGAGCCGGACATTGGAGATGCAGTTGCGATAGGCATCCGTCAGTCCGACCTTTGGATTGTAGGTGAAATACAACCCCAGGCTGTCCGGGGAGCTTAGGCCAGGGCGTTCGCCGATCAGGATCACCACCATTTTTGCACCCAGCAATTCGCCGATCTCGTCGGCTACGGCGACCCGACCCTGTTCCACCAGAATGACCGGTGAGACGGACCAGCCGTCACTCACAATCTGATCTTCCATCCGCGCCAGAAACGGCAGGGTATGGCGATGAACGGCCAGTGCCGACAAGCCATCGGCGACGACGATCGCCAGATCCACCCCGTCAGGATGGGCCAACGCATAATCGCGCAGAGTTTGCGCCGACTCGTCACTCAACTTGCGCCCCAAATCGGGGCGCTGCAAGTAACTGTTTCGATCCGCGGCCGCGCTATGCAGCAGCACACTCTCGCGCCCGCATTCGGCCAGTTGCGAGCTCAGCCCCGCAGGGTCGAACGGCAAGTGCACCGCATCCCGCGCCTGAGCGTGGGCGTACTGGAAATCCAGCTGCGCGCTGGTCGGCATGCTGGTGCCAGTTCTACCCAAGGCGATCCGCGCTGGAGTCAGGCGACGCAGTTCCAGCAACGGATTCTGTGGGTTAACGGGTGGTTTATCCATTTCAACACTCATCCCAGTTGCGCCATCGCTTGGCGGAAAGCCGGCGGCAGACTGTCGCCGAAGTGAATCTTGCCATCCGCCTGGGTGAAGATGCCCATTTTTGCCAGCCATTGTTCGAATTCCGGCGCCGGTTTCAGGCCCAGCGTCTGGCGGGCGTAGAGGGCGTCGTGAAACGATGTGGTCTGGTAGTTGAGCATGATGTCATCGGAGCCGGGGATGCCCATGATGAAATTGATCCCGGCCACGCCCAGCAGGGTCAGCAGGGTGTCCATGTCGTCCTGGTCGGCTTCGGCGTGGTTGGTGTAACAGATATCGCAACCCATGGGCACGCCCAGGAGCTTGCCGCAGAAGTGGTCTTCGAGGCCGGCGCGGATGATCTGTTTACCGTTGTAGAGGTATTCCGGGCCGATGAATCCTACGACGGTGTTCACCAGGAACGGTTTGAAATGTCGTGCCACGGCGTAGGCGCGGGTTTCGCAGGTCTGTTGATCGATGCCGTGGTGGGCGTTGGCTGACAGGGCGCTGCCCTGGCCGGTCTCGAAATACATCAGATTCTGGCCCAGCGTGCCGCGATTCAGGCTCAAGCCGGCGTCGTAGCCTTCCTGCAGCACGTTCAGGTTGATGCCGAAACTGGCGTTGGCCGCTTCGGTGCCGGCTATCGATTGAAACACCAGGTCCAGCGGGACACCGCGATTCACCGCTTCAATAGACGTAGTGACGTGGGTCAAAACGCAGGCCTGTGTAGGGATTTCGTAGCGCTGAATGATGGCGTCAAGCATTTCCAGCATGGCGCAGATCGAAGCGATGCTGTCGGTGGCCGGGTTGATGCCGATCATCGCGTCGCCATTGCCATACAGCAGGCCGTCTAAAACGCTCGCGGCGATGCCGGCCGGCTCGTCCGTGGGGTGATTGGGTTGCAGGCGCGTGGATAACCGGCCGCGCAGGCCCATCGTGCCGCGAAATTGGGTGACCACGCGAATTTTCTGCGCCACCAGCACCAGATCCTGCACGCGCATGATTTTTGACACGGCGGCGGCCATTTCCGGGGTCAGGCCGGGCGCGAGGGTGCGCAGGCTCTGTTCATCGGCGGCGTCGCTGAGCAGCCAGTCGCGGAACCCACCGACGGTGAGGTGGCTGACGACCGCGAAAGCTTGTTTATCGTGAGTGTCGATGATCAGTCGCGTGACTTCATCGGCTTCGTAGGGAATCAATACTTCCTGCAGGAAATGAGTCAGGGGGATATTCGCCAGAGCCATCTGCGCGGCTACCCGCTCGCCATCGTTAAGTGCCGCGACGCCAGCCAGGAAATCCCCTGAGCGTGCCGGACTGGCCTTGGCCATCACCTCCTTGAGGCTTTCGAAGCGATAAGTCAGGCCGCCGACAGTGTGAGCAAAACTTGCCATACAGATTCTCCGTGACGGCGCAGATGGTGTCTGCGCCGTAATTTTCGGTCCTTAGTGCAGGGCTTCTTCAGCTTTCTGAATAGCCGCGAATTCTTCTTCGGGCGTGCCTGCTACGAGGTGATGCCGACTGTAGAAGGCAAAGTAAGCAATTAACACTCCATAGATGATTGCAGCGCCAATCACTACACGAGGATCTACCAGAAAGCCTGCCACCACGGCGATGCAAGCCAGCACCAGCGCGACACCCGAGGTGAAGATACCGCCCGGCGTGCGATATGGCCGGTCCATCTTGGGGCGCCGAATGCGCAGTGTGATGTGCGCCGCCATCATCAAGACGTAGGAAATGGTCGCGCCGAACACCGCTACCAGAATCAGCAAGTCACCCTGACCGGTCAGCGACAAGCCGAATCCGATGATGCCGGGAATAATCAGTGCCAGCACGGGGGCCTTGCTCTTGTTGGTTTCTGACAGTTTGCGCGGCAGGTAGCCGGCGCGGGACAGCGCAAAGATCTGCCGCGAGTAGGCGTAGATGATCGAGAAGAAACTGGCGATCAGCCCGGCCAGGCCCACCAGATTGACGAAGTGGCCCATCCAGGTCGAGCCACCATAGGCTTTGCTCAGCGCTTCGACCAACGGGTTACCCGAGGTCATCAACGCATTGGCGCCCGCACCGCCAGGGCCGATGACCAGAATCAGCAGGGCAAAGGTCACCAGCACCAGCATGGCGCCAATCAGCCCACGGGGCAGGTCGCGTTTCGGGTTTTTGGTTTCTTCTGCCGCCAGTGGCACACCTTCAACGGCCAGGAAGAACCAGATCGCGTAGGGAATGGCCGCCCACACGCCGACGTAACCGAACGGCAGGAAGCTGCTGGCGCCCTTGGCCTCGGTCACCGGGATGTCGAGCAGGTTGGCGACGCTGAAGTGCGGCACCATCGCCACCAAAAATACACCCAGTGCCAGGGCGGCGACGGCGGTGATGACGAACATCAGTTTCAGGGCTTCGCCGACCCCGAAAATGTGGATGGCGATAAAAATGATGTAGAACGCCAGGTAAATCATCCAGCCACCGATGCCGAACAGTGACTCGCAATAGGCGCCGATAAATACCGCGATCGCTGCTGGTGCGATGGCATATTCGATCAGGATTGCGGTTCCGGTCAGGAACCCGCCCCACGGCCCGAATGCGCTACGGGCAAAACCGTAGCCGCCACCGGCGGTAGGGATCATGGACGACAGTTCCGCCAAGGAAAAGCACATACACAGGTACATGGTCGCCATCAGCAACGTGGCGATAAACATGCCGCCCCAGCCACCCTGGGCCAGTCCGAAGTTCCATCCTGCGTAATCGCCCGAGATGACGTAGGCCACGCCCAGACCCACTAGCAGGACCCAGCCTGCCGCACCTTTTTTCAGTTCCCGTTGCTGGAAATAGTCGGAGTCGACTTTTTCGAAGTCGACCGAGGAGGTAGCCGGCTGCACGCTGGCTTGATCGCTACGCATAGGAGTTCACCTGTTCTTATTGTTTTTGGCCGGCGTGGTGCCGGGTTGGCACGAAGGCCTGAGGTGCAAGCAAGCTCACTCCCACAAGGAGAGTGGCTTGCTTGCGGCAGACGCTTTTAGAAGAAGCCCAGTGGATTGATGTCGTAGCTCACCAGCAGGTTTTTGGTCTGCTGATAGTGGTCGAGCATCATTTTGTGGGTTTCACGACCGACGCCGGATTTTTTGTAACCGCCGAACGCGGCGTGCGCCGGGTACAGGTGGTAGCAGTTGGTCCACACACGACCGGCCTTGATGGCGCGGCCCATGCGATAGGCGCGGTTGATGTCGCGGGTCCAGAGGCCGGCACCGAGACCGAACTCGGTGTCGTTGGCGATGGCCAGGGCTTCGGCTTCGTCCTTGAAGGTGGTGATGCTCACCACCGGGCCAAAGATTTCTTCCTGGAACACACGCATTTTGTTGGTGCCCTTGAGCAGGGTCGGCTGGATGTAGTACCCGGTCGCCAGGTTGCCCTCGAGTTTTTCCACCTTGCCGCCGGTCAGCAGCTCAGCGCCTTCGCCCTTGGCGATTTCCAGGTACGAAAGGATTTTGTCGAATTGCTGCTCGGACGCCTGGGCGCCGACCATGGTGTCGGTGTCCAGGGGGTCGCCACGTTTGATTTGCAGGACTTTCTTCATCACTACTTTCATGAAGTCGTCGTAGATCGACTCTTGCACCAATGCACGGGATGGGCAGGTGCAGACTTCACCCTGGTTGAAGAACGCCAGCACCAGGCCTTCGGCGGCTTTTTCGATGAAGGTTTCTTCGGCTTGCATGATGTCGGCGAAGAAGATGTTCGGCGACTTGCCACCCAGCTCCACGGTGGACGGAATGATGTTTTCGGCGGCGCATTTCATGATGTGTGAGCCGACCGGGGTCGAGCCGGTGAAGGCGATTTTGGCGATGCGTTTGCTGGTGGCCAGGGCCTCACCGGCCTCTTTGCCATAGCCTTGCACGACGTTCAGCACGCCCGGCGGCAACAGGTCACCGATCAACTCCATCAGCACGGTGATGCCCAGCGGCGTTTGTTCGGCGGGCTTCAGGACCACGCAGTTACCGGCAGCCAGGGCCGGGGCGAGTTTCCAGGCGGCCATCAAAATCGGGAAGTTCCACGGGATGATCTGCCCGACCACGCCCAGCGGTTCATGGATGTGATAGGCCACGGTGTTGCCGTCGATCTCGGCGGCGCTGCCTTCTTGGGCGCGGATGCAACCGGCGTAGTAGCGGAAATGGTCGGCAGCCAGCGGGATGTCGGCGTTGAGGGTTTCGCGAACGGCTTTGCCGTTGTCCCAGGATTCGGTGATCGCCAGGATTTCCAGGTTCTGTTCGATGCGGTCGGCGATTTTCAGCAGCACCAGCGAGCGAGCCTGGACGGACGTGGCGCCCCAGG
This sequence comes from Pseudomonas sp. MDT1-17, assembly GCF_054898105.1. Classification (NCBI taxonomy): domain Bacteria; kingdom Pseudomonadati; phylum Pseudomonadota; class Gammaproteobacteria; order Pseudomonadales; family Pseudomonadaceae; genus Pseudomonas; species Pseudomonas sp. MDT1-17. Next base: position 1,255,071 of record NZ_JBUBVM010000001.1, read on the forward strand.
CATCGGCGGCTGCGTGGGCAGCGTCCAGGGCTTTGTCGATGTCTTCGGCCGTGGAGCGCGGGAATTCGGCAATCGGTTGGCCATTCACTGGCGAGGTATTGGTGAAGTACTGACCTTTAACAGGCGCGACGAACTCGCCGCCGATGTAGTTACCGTATTTGCTCTTGAACGAAACGATAGCGCCTTCAGTACCGGGGTGAGCGTAACGCATGGTGATTTCTCCTTGGCTTTTGTGCTTATAAGGGAGAGCGCATGTGCGCTTGCTATAAGCGTAGAGCAAAGGTCGGGCCACTGCCTTGCAGGTCAGGCAAATCAAGGCCTTACGCAATTTTTGTCGGACCGACGGACGCTGCCTGTGACGCTTTCGGTACAGCCCTCGTGACACTTTGTACCGCTTCTGGCACATCCTGTGACTGGCCGGTCTCGCCAACATTGCAATGCATCGATGGCTGGAGGATGCTGGGCGTCACCTCACGCACGGGTCGCCGAGCCCCGGGGAGAACAATAAGAAATGCACGACAACCATTTGAGTCGCCATGCCCAGCAGGTCCTGACCGTCACTCAGGGGAAATCCCACCTGCACGGTCCCGGCAGCGATCCGTCGATTGCCCGTTCCTGGCTGCGTTGTCTTGAGGATTATCACCTCGACCCGGCCCTGACCATGGCCCCCACGGTGCTGGAACATGGTCGCGTCCTGGAAAGCCGCGAGCGCTTGCAGCAGGTGCTGCACATCGCCGGCAGCGAAATGACCAGCCTTCATCAGCAACTCTCCGGCGCCGGCCATGCGGTCTTGCTGACCGACGCCCGCGGCGTGATCCTCAATTGCGTCACCGCACCGGCCGAACGGAAGATTTTCGAACGCGCCGGCCTTTGGCTCGGCGCGGACTGGAGCGAAGCGTGCGAAGGCACGAACGGCATCGGCACCTGTCTGGTGGAGCGTCAGTCCCTGACGATCCACCAGGACGAGCACTTTCGCGGCCGTCACACCGGGCTGACCTGCTCGGCGAGCCCGGTGTTCGACCCCCACGGCGAACTGCTGGCGGTGCTCGACGTGTCCTCGGCGCGCCACGAGGTCTCTCGTCAAAGTCAGTTTCACACCATGGCCTTGGTCAATCTTTCGGCGAAGATGATCGAGAGCTGCTATTTCCTGCGTTATTTCGACAATCAATGGCTGCTGCGTTTTCACCTTCAGGCCGAATCCGTAGGGTTGTTCAGCGAAGGGTTGCTGGCGTTTGACGGGGAAGGGCGGATCAGCGCGGTCAACCAAAGTGCGCTGAACCTGCTGGGGCATATTCGCGGTGGACTGCTGGGCAAACCGGTGGAAGCGTTTTTCGACTGCTCGCTGGATGAATTGCTCGGCCGCGCCAGCGTCAATGCCAGCGCCAGTTGGCCGTTGCGCACGCGCGACGGGCGAAGTCTGTTCGCCGTGTTGCGCGGGCAACCACGCAGCATTCCGGTGCCGGTGGTGCAGAGCCCGGTGATCGCCGAACCTTCGCGCTCGTCGGGCATTTGTCTGGGCGACACCGGGTTGCAGGAAGACTTCCGCAAGTCCTTGCGCGTGTTCGAGCGGGACGTACCGCTACTGATCAACGGCGAAACCGGATCCGGCAAGGAAGCGTTTGCCAAAGCCGTCCACCAGGCCAGCCAGCGAGCAGAAAAAGCTTTCGTCGCGCTCAACTGCGCCGCTATTCCCGAAAGCCTGATCGAGAGCGAACTGTTTGGTTACCGCGGCGGAAGCTTTACCGGCGCGCGCAAGGAAGGCATGCGCGGCAAGTTGCAGCAGGCCGATGGCGGGACCTTGTTCCTCGATGAAATCGGCGACATGCCCCTGGCCTTGCAGACCCGGCTATTAAGGGTGCTGGAAGATCGTCAGGTGGTGCCGATCGGCGGCGAGCCGGAATCGGTCAATGTGCGGATCATCAGCGCCACTCACCGTAATTTGCTGGAGCGGGTGCAAGACGGCAGCTTCCGCGAAGATTTGTATTACCGGCTCAATGGGCTGGAAGTTGCTTTACCGGCGTTACGTGATCGCAGTGATAAGTCCCGGTTGCTCGACTTTTTGCTGGCGGAAGAGGCGGGCGGGGAAACCGTACTGATCGACGGTCCGGCACGCCAGGCGTTGCTGGCCTTCTCCTGGCCGGGGAACGTGCGGCAATTGCGCAATGTGCTGCGCACGTTGGCGGCGTTGTGCGATGGCGGGCAGATTGGCCTTGAGGATTTGCCGACGATGATTCGTCAGGCTCGGCTGCTACCGGTCGCTGCCTGTGAACAGCCGTCGGAGCATCCGCTGGAGGATGCCGAGCGGCTGGCGCTGCTAAATGCCCTGGAGCAACAGCGCTGGCACATGACTCACACCGCCGAGCAACTGGGCGTCAGCCGCAACACTCTTTATAGAAAGTTGCGTAAGCATGGGATTGCTCGTTAAGGAGCGTGGAGTTGAGTCAAACCCGATGACCGATATTCAGCGGAATAACGAATCCGGGAGCTCGTCGAACTGCTCATCGAACAGGTCCGCTTCAAGGTCCATGGCGTCCATCTCCTTCTGATACTCCCTTTGCGCCTTGAGCCAGGCTTTCAAGATTTTGGGGTCCTTCAGTTCTTCGCGCAGGCCGTTCAGCTCTTCGGTGTCGTTGATCAGCCTGTTGAGCTGATATTGGTACTTGCTAGCCAGGTTCTTGGGTGTCACTTCATCGAACGGATCGAGCTGGAATTGCTGTTTGAACGCCAGCTCCTTTTCGAACACTTCGTCTTGCAGCTTTCCGAGTTGCTCGGACAATACCTGGTTGTAATGTTTAAGCCGATCAGCGGGAAGTGCATCAAGGGTGTCTGCGCTGATGTGCTCGATTTCCAATTGCAGTTGCAGCAGATCAAGCAGGTTCCGTTCGCCATAGGCGAGGTTGACTCGTTGCATCAGCACGGTTTTGCGTTCGCGCTCGTCGGGGTCTGTTTCTCGATCGGGGTGCAGGGCACTGGCCAGCTTGCGATAAATCTCGCGCACAGATTGGCTGGCTTGGGCGGCGTCCGCTTCCTGGCGCAGGTGGCTTGCGGTTTTTTTGCCGGTGCTTTGCTGCGGCTGCGCCGTGTGCTCGGCCCACAGGCGCTCGTGCATTTTTTGCGCAATTTCCTCAGCAGATAGCGTGTCGATATCGTCGCCCAGATCAACGCCGAACATCTCTTGCAATCCCTGTTTCAATAACTCGTCGTCTTCACTCGCGTCGGCATCGAAGTCACGACCGCTGTGCTTGTTGTAGAGCGCTTTTAAGGTGGCTTTATCTTCATCGGTGTAGTTGCCGCTATCGATCAACGACAAGGTCTGGGCGCAAATCTCCTGAATCAACGTGTGGCGATCGGTTTTCGAGAGTTTGATCCGTTCGCTGAGTTCATCCAGAACATGCACAAGCTCAAGCGAGCGTTGACTAAATGTGTGGAACTGAGGAATGAACTCCTCGCGCCAGCGTTCAATATATAAAGGGGTGGCGGTTTCCCATGCCAGGAGCGTCTGGCGCTGTTTTTCGATTTTTTTGACAAGGCCGTTAAATTTCCGCTGCCCGGCGGACAGTTTTTTCGTGCTTGAGCCAGGCGTGATGCTGAGTTGAGACGTCTTGTTATTCATGAGCAGTTTCCGAGCAGTCATCCAGGAGGTAAGGGCGGTATTATCAAGGAAAACCGTGCCGTACTGTGCTGCCGCACAGCGTGGGCCGATTCTGAATGTCGAGTAGCATAATGGGAAGTCATCGTCGGCCAGTCTAAACACAAGGTGCGATTTTCCCCACCCTACGCTAACCTGCGGCCATGTTTACGAGGTCGACTATGCACATTCATATTCTTGGTATCTGCGGCACTTTCATGGGTTCGATGGCGGTTCTGGCCAAAGAGCTGGGCCATCACGTGACGGGCTCCGATGCCAACGTCTATCCGCCGATGAGCACTCAGCTTGAGGCTCAGGGCATTGAGTTGACCCAAGGCTACGACCCGGCGCAGCTCGATCCGGCACCGGATCTGGTGGTGATCGGCAATGCCATGTCTCGCGGCAATCCGGCTGTCGAATACGTGTTGAACAAAGGCCTGCCGTACGTCTCCGGCCCGCAATGGCTGTCAGATCACGTGCTGCAAGGTCGCTGGGTGCTGGCCGTCGCCGGTACTCACGGCAAAACCACCACCAGCAGCATGCTCGCCTGGGTGCTGGAGCATGCGGGCATGAGCCCGGGTTTCCTGATCGGCGGCGTGCCGCAAAACTTCTCGGTGTCCGCTCGTTTGGGCGACACACCGTTCTTCGTGATCGAAGCCGACGAGTACGACAGCGCGTTCTTCGACAAGCGCTCCAAGTTCGTTCACTACCGCCCACGCACAGCGATCCTGAACAACCTGGAATACGATCACGCCGACATCTTCCCCGATCTGCCAGCCATTGAGCGCCAATTCCACCATTTGGTGCGGATCATCCCGAGCGAAGGCCTGGTGATCCATCCGACCACTGAGCCTGCGTTGCAGCGAGTGATCGAGATGGGCTGCTGGACCCCGGTGCAAACCACCGGTGCCGGCGGTCAATGGCAGGTCAAACTGCACAGCGACGACGGTTCGAAGTTCGAAGTGATGTTCGAAGGTGTTGCCCAAGGTGTGGTCGAGTGGGACATGACCGGTCAGCACAACGTCGCCAACGCCTTGGCCACATTGGCTGCCGCCCGCCATGTCGGCGTGGTGCCGTCCATGGGCATCGCTGCTCTGAGCGCATTCAAAAGCGTCAAGCGCCGGATGGAGAAAGTCGCGGAGGTCCGTGGCATTACCATTTATGACGACTTTGCTCACCATCCGACGGCTATTGCGACGACCCTCGACGGTCTGCGCAAGCGCATCGGCGATGCACCGTTGATCGCGATCATCGAGCCGCGCTCCAACTCCATGAAACTCGGTGCTCACCGCGACGGCTTGCCGGAAAGCGTGGTCGATGCCGATCAGGTGATCTGGTACGCGCCGGCCAACCTTGGTTGGGATCTGGGGGCTACCGCTGCGTTGTGCACAGTACCGTCGATCGTCAGTGATTCGCTGGAAGGCATCATCGAGCGCGTGAAGAGCCAGGCCCAGCCCGGCACTCACGTAGTGATCATGAGCAATGGCGGCTTCGGTGGCCTGCACGGCAAACTGGCTGAGGCGCTGCAATGAATAACGGCCCGGAACGCATCACGCTGGCGATGACCGGTGCTTCGGGCGCTCAATATGGTTTGCGCCTGCTGGACTGTCTGGTTCGCGAAGATCGCGAGGTGCATTTCCTGATTTCCAAGGCGGCGCAACTGGTGATGGCCACTGAGACTGACGTTACGTTGCCGCCGAAAACCCAAATGATGCAGGCCTTCCTCACCGAGTACACCGGCGCTGCCGCCGGGCAGATTCGCGTGTACGGCAAGGAAGACTGGATGTCACCGGTAGCCTCGGGCTCCGGCTCGCCGGCGGCGATGGTGGTGGTGCCGTGTTCCACGGGGACCTTGTCGGCCATCGCAACGGGAGCCTGCAACAACCTGATCGAGCGTGCCGCCGACGTCACCTTGAAGGAACGCCGTCAGCTGATTCTGGTGCCGCGGGAGGCGCCGTATTCAAGCATCCATCTGGAGAACATGCTCAAGCTGTCGAACATGGGTGTGACGATTTTGCCGGCGTCGCCAGGTTTTTATCATCAGCCGCAAACCATCGACGACCTGATCGATTTCGTCGTGGCGCGAATTCTCAATCTGCTGAACATTCCCCAGGACATGCTGCCTCGTTGGGGCGAACACCATCTGACCAGCGATGAATAAGCTGCTGACGATTGTGCTGGCGTTGCAATTGGCTGGCTGCGCCACGGCGCGCACGCTGGATGCCGCCAAACCAGGGGCGCCAGTGGTGTATTCGGGGACCCGTCTGGATTTGTATGCGATGAACGGCGGCTGCTGCGCCATGGACCGCTTCGGCGCCGAAGCCCCGAGCTATCCGGGTATCGACCTGCCGGCCAGTGCGTTGCTCGACACGCTGCTATTGCCGCTATCGGTGCTGACGGTGATCGGGGTAAGTTTTCAAGCGACTGGCGGGTTGTAGCGTTCGGCTTTGAATCGGTGTCGCGCCATTCGCGAGCAAGCCCGCTCCCACATTTGACTGAGTTATCCGGGCGAACACGGTCAAATGTGGGAGCGGGCTTGCTCGCGAAGGCGTCACTTCAGGCGCTGCAGAGTTACTTGCCTAACTTGCGCAACTCATCCGACTCAACAATCCGCACCCCATTCTGCTCTTCCAGCGCCAGTCGCCACATCGCCCGAGCCAGTTGACAGGCTTCGATGCCGCGGTATTTGCCGGGGATCAAGCGCGACAATGGCCCGGCGAATTGTTCGGCCATGCGCGGTTCGAGTCGCTCGCCGAGCAGCAACGAAGGTCGGCAAATGGTCAGCTGCGGCCAGTCCTGCGCGCGCAATGCGTATTCCATCTCGCCTTTAACCTTGTTGTAGAAAATCGAGGATCTCCGATCGGCCCCCAAGGCACTGATCACGATCAGGTGCCGTGCGCCCATCTCCCGTGCACGTTTGGCGAACGCCACCACCATGTCCAGGTCCACCGCGCGAAACGCCTGTTCCGAACCGGCCTGCTTGAAGGTGGTGCCGAGGCAGCAGTAGGCGATGTCGACGCGGCCGTTCAATTGCGGCAGGAACACCGCCGGATCGCCGACAGGGTTCTCAAGATGGGGGTGCTCGGCCAATGGCCGGCGTGAGGGGGCCAATACCCTTGAAATCGTTGGCTCATTGAGCAGACGATCAAGCAAATGTTCACCGGTTAACCCGGTAGCTCCGGCAAGCAATACGTGCTGAGGCGTCAAGTACATAGTGTTTCCCCCTGATACTGTTCAGCTTAGTTGTTCTTTGCATCCTTGCTGCTGATAGAGACACTTTGTAGTGCTTTTCGTGCCTGCTGTTTGCGTAACAGCTGCCAGTGGGAGAGGACGGTTTTCGGTGCCCAGATCTGCGGCTCGGAGGCTTCGAAGCTGTCTGCCAGTTCGCGCTCGGCGACGGTGGCCTTGGCCAGTTTGAAGGCTTGCTCCAGATCGTCGGTCTGGTTCAGTGCCTGGGCGAACAGCGCGTCACCGAAGTAGGTGAAGTTGGCTTCTTCCGAGCAGCCGAAGGACACGCGGTCCGCGCGCGAGGCGGTCATTATCAGGGTGCGTTCGTCCTTGAGCGCGGGGATGAAACCACCGGAGTAGCAGGACGAAATCACGATGATCTTGTCGCGGTTTTTCAGCGGGGCGAGCACCGTGGCGAGTTCGTCGGCCGGCAGATCGGACAGTTCCATGCGCGGCTGGTCGAGCACCAGTTCGTGTTCGCTGGTGCCGTGGCTGGTCATGTAGATGAAGATCAAATCTTCCGGGCCGCTGCGTTCGGCCAGGGTGGCGGCGGCGCGGCGCAGGTTTTCCCGGGTGGCCATCGGTCGGTCGACGAGGTGGTCGCGATGGTTCACCAGACGGAGCTGGCCAAACGCACCAAAGCGGCTGCTGAGCATGTTGCTGACATAATCGGATTCGCGCAGGAACACGCTTTGCTTGCCGTCACCGCCGACGGTCAGGGTGTACAACTCGACTGCCGGGGTCGAAGCCGGCACGTTGAACAGTGCATCGTCGAGCAAACGGCCCTGGGCCAGCAAACCGAGTTCCAGGCTATCGGGCAGCAACTTGCCATCGGCATCCCGAACACGCTGACCATTGATCCACGTACCGTTTTGCACCGTGCCGTCAGTCAGCACCAGGGTGCCGCGCCCCGAGTAACTGTCAGCGTCGAACTGGCCGATGTAGAAGCTGCCGTCGGACAGGTTCAATCGACCTTGGCCGGTGAAGCGCCAGTCACTGAACTCGCCGATGTAATGGCTGCCATCGGCACCGATCAACTCGCCCTTGCCGTTCAGCGATCCTTCCTTGAACTGACCGAGCCAGACATCACCGTCGGCGTTCTCGTAGCGGCCCTTGCCGTGCAGTTGGTTGTTCTTGAAGCCGCCAACATAGATATCGCCATCGGCGCTGTTGAACGTCCCATTGCCTTCGAGCTGACCGTCGACGAAATGCCCGGTGAACTGATTGCCGCTGGCGTCGCCGCGTTGGCCTTCGCCATTGGGTTTGCCGTGGGCGAACTGACCCTGATATGAACTGCCGTCTTCGAGTTCGAGACGACCGAGCCCTGAATATTGATCGGCCTTGAATTCACCGCGGTAGGTCATACCGTTTTCTTTGAGGGTGCCTTCGCCGTCCCGTCGACCGGCTTTGAAGCCGCCGGTAAAGCTGCTGCCGCTGGTGGTCAGTGCGCCCTTGCCGTCGAACAGCCCTTGATTGAATGCCCCGCGATAGACTTCGCCGTTGCCGCCGTGCCACTCACCCTGGCCATGCCATTGGCCCTTGTCGAAGTCGCCGGCGTACCAGCTGCCGTTCGGGTAGTCGATACGGCCCTGGCCTTGCAGCAATCCGTTGACCAGTTCACCGCGATAGCGTCCGCCGTCCGGCAATCGGGCGTCGGGGGGCAATAGCGATTCGCCGTCGCCGCAAGCGGTGAGCAATAGGGTCAGAGCGAGGAGTGCAAGTGAGCGCATAGCCGGATCCGGGCAATTAGGCGAGCGAGTATGCCGCAGCTCTATGACCATATATAGCCGGGAAAACAGGAGAGGGCGCGAAACAGCCTGGGCTGCTTCGCATCCGGGATGGTTTACACGAAGCAGAGTGACAGTGGCTCGGCGATGTAGGCCGGTTTGTCCGAGCCTTCGATCTCAAGCGTGGCGGTGGCCTTGAGCAGCCATTGGCCGGGTTTCTTTTCGGTGACTTCGTTCATGTCGACCTTGAGTCGAACCCTGGAGTTGACCTTCACTGGCTGGATGAAACGTACGCTGTCCAAGCCGTAGTTGACGACCATCTTCGCCCCTTCAGGCAGGATAAGAATGTCTTCCATCAGTTTGGGGATCAGCGACAGCGACAGGAAACCGTGTGCAATGGTGCTGCCAAATGGCGTTTGCGCGGCTTTGACCGGGTCGACGTGGATGAACTGATAATCCCCTGTGGCTTCGGCGAACAGGTTGATGCGCTCCTGATCGATGGTGAGCCATTCGGAACGTCCGAGTTCCTTGCCGACATAATCTTTGAGCTCTGCAACGGGAACATAGGGCATTGAGCATCTCCTTGGGTTCATCGGTTTTATAGTTTTTAGGGGGGGGGATTTGACCTCCCGGATTACTACTTTAGATCAACATGGCAAATGGCTCCGGTCAACTGTCCATGCTTTTGGCGAATACCGATCTATAGCGTTGGCGTGCTTATAATGGTCGGCCCGCTTGTGCGGGATGATATTGGCGGGAGATGACGGATGTTGTTACGTGGACTGACCTGGCTGGTGCTGTTCCAATTGCTGGGCACAGCCATCAACCACTTGTTTTTACCGGTACTGCCGGGGCCGATTGTCGGCCTGCTGTTACTGCTGGTGTTCCTGATCAGCCGTGGCGAGGTCGGCGAACCGCTGAACCTCGCGGCAAGCAGTCTGCTGCGTTACCTGCCGTTGTTGCTGGTGCCGCCCGCCGTGGGTGTGATGGTTTACGCCAAAGACATTGCCGCGGATTTCTGGGCCATCGTCGGCGCGCTGGTGTTGTCACTGTTGCTGTCCCTAGCCTTCGCCGGCGTGCTGATGCAGCGCATGGTCAAGCGTCACGCTCATCGTGAGGACGGCCAATGATTTTCGACTGGCACGGCGCCTGGGCGTCGGTGATTCATCATCCGTTGTTCGGCATCGGCATTACGCTGGGTGCTTATCAGCTGGTGCTGGCGGCGTTCGAGAAAACCCGCTGGATCTTTCTGCAACCGGTGCTGGTCTCGATGCTGCTGGTGATCGGCGTGCTGGTGGGCTGCGGCCTGACCTATGCCGAGTACCGCAAGAGCACCGAGATCCTCAGCATCTTGCTCGGGCCTGCGACCGTGGCGCTGGCCGTGCCGCTGTACCTCAATCTGCGACGCATTCGGCAGTTGTTCTGGCCGATATTTACTACGCTGGTGATAGGTGGCGTCGTCGCCACTGGCATGGGCGTATTGCTGGGCTGGTCGTTTGGTGCCGAACACATGATCTTGATGACCATGGCGCCGAAGTCGGTGACGTCGCCGATTGCCATGCTGGTGGCAGAGCAGATCGGTGGCGTCGCGGCGCTGGCGGCTGTATTCGTATTGATCACCGGGGTGATCGGGGCGATCTTCGGGCCGAGTCTTTTGACCCGGCTGGGTGTTCACAGCCCCGAGGCACGCGGTATGGCGCTGGGCATGACGGCGCACGCGGTCGGCACTGCGGTGGCGATGCAGGAAAGTGACGAATGCGGCGCCTTCGCGGCGCTGGCGATGAGTCTGATGGGCGTGGCCACGGCAGTTTTCCTGCCGTTGGCGGTGTCGATGGTGGTGTAAGGAAATGTCTATGAGCTTGCCGCTTTTTCCGCTGAACACGGTGCTGTTTCCGGGCTGTATCCTCGATTTGCAGATTTTCGAGGCGCGCTACCTGGACATGATCAGTCGCTGCATGAAACAGGGCGGCGGCTTCGGCGTGGTGTGCATCCTCGACGGCGAAGAAGTCGGCATCGCCCCGGCGGGCTACGCGCTGGTCGGGTGCGAGGCGCTGATCACAGATTTCAAACAGCAGGACAATGGTTTGCTGGGCATCCGGGTGCAGGGCGGACGGCGTTTCCATGTATTGCGCACCGAGATTCAGCGCGATCATCTGACCGTCGCCGAGGTCGAGTGGCTGGAGGACGAGCCGGAGCAGCCGCTGCAGGATGAGGACGCCGACCTCGTCGCGCTGCTCAAGGCGCTGGCCGAACACCCGATGGTCGAAGCATTGAACATGGGCACCGAAGCGACCGGGCAGCAATCGCTGGCCAATCAGTTGGCGTATCTGTTGCCGTTTGCCGAAGTGGACAAGATCGACCTGCTGCAACTCGATGACCCGCAGCAGCGACTGGATGCGATTCAGGCGCTGCTGGATGAGTTGCAGGGTGAGTTGTTTGCCTGACACCCGCTAAAAGATCGCAGCCTTCGGCAGCTCCTACATGGGTAAGGCGTATACCTGTAGGCGCTGCCGCAGGCTGCGATCTTTTGATCTTTAGTAGGCATATCTCAACATCGCATTCGGTAAATGCCGCAAAGCAAAGAATCCGAACAGCGCCACCAACGCCGGCAACACCAGCCACCAGATCTTCGGTGGCATGGCGTTGAGCGGCGCCTGGCGCTGATTCAGCCACAAGCTCGCCGCACACACGCATGCCGCCAGCATGGCGCCAGCCAGCACATCCGTTGGCCAGTGCGCGCCCAGGTACACCCGCGACAGGGCAATCGCCAGCGCCGGCAAGCAACCCAGCAGCAGCCAAGTCAGGCGCATCCGCGGTGGTTGTCCGCGGCCGGCCAGCACGGCGAGCGTCAGAAACAGCGCAAAAGAGCCTGAGGCGTGTCCGCTGGGCATGCTGAAGGTGGTCAGAGGGTCACTCAGCACTTCCGGGCGCACGCGGGCGAAAAAATGTTTGGTCACGGTGTTGCCCAGCGCGGTGCAAAGCAGGGTGCTACCGGCGAAGATCGCTTGTCGCCATTGTCGAGTGAGCAACAACAGGCCGGTCAGCAGGGCGCTGAAGATCAGCATATTGCGGAATTCGCCGATCAGCGTGAATGTCACCGCCACTTCATCGAGCAACGGGCTGCGATGTTCCTGCACCAAGGTCATCACGCCTTGATCGAGCGCGGTCAGGTGCGGGTAGCCGATAAACAGGCCTGCCAGAATCAACAGGCCGAGGCTGGCTATATAGGCGCTGGCGTGGCGATGGCGGCGCAGGCTGCTGGTCACGCTCAAGCCGATCATTACCGCAATGCTGCCGGCAACGATACCCGCTTCAGGCCAGAACCCGTCGGGCAATGGCAAGCGAATCGCAGCCCCGGTGGCCCAGCCGGGCAGCAGATACGCGACGCTCCAACCGGCGGCGGCCAGCAGGCTGACGGCGGCGAAGCGCGGGAAGGGCATGTCGAACATGCCGGCGACCATCGGCAGCATCGGCCGCAGCGGGCCGATGAAGCGCCCGACCAAAAGACTGGCGATGCCGTAACGCTGGAAATAGGCCTCGGCCCCGGCGATCCATTCCGGATGATGGCGTAACCCTGGCAGGCGCCGGATGTTCTGATGGAAATGTCGCCCGAGGAAGTACGAAATGATGTCGCCCAGCACGCCGCCGAGAAAGCCCAGCAGTAGCGTTTCTCCCAACGGAAGCGCGCCGCTGCCGGCCAGTACTGCCACGGCAAACAGCAGCACCGTGCCGGGCACGATCAGCCCGGCAATCGCCAGGCATTCCACGCAGGCCACTATGAACACCGCCACAGCCAGCCATTGCGGGTTGACCGTCAACCAACCGGTCACGCTATCGAGCCATGGGCCCATAAAAACAACTCCCTCTTATTGATTGACCCCCGCAGGAGTTGTACTCACAACAAAAAATAATCGCGACCTTCAACCTGCCCACGTCGCAGCGGGTTCCGCGTGCAATACGGCGCGTACGCCGCATCGACGAAGCGGTACATCAAATGCTCATCGCGTCCGTGGGGAATGCCCAGGCGCGTGGTTTGTATGATGTGGGCAGGCGCCGGACCGACATCTTCCACCAGCAGCACTTCATGGTCGAAGCGCTTGGCGTCCCAGACCGGTACCTTCAGGCCCAGCGCCTTGCAGAGCAGAGTCTGTCCCGCACAAAGCTTTTGTGACGGGCGAGGGCGGCCCTGAGCGTCGGGATTGTTCAACAGCATCTGCGCAAGGCTCGCCGGCCCGCTCAGTTCATCAACCCATGGATAGCCGGATTTAATCAGCACCGCATTGCCGGGACCTTTGGCGCTGAAGTTCAGGGAATCGCCGCCCCGGGCGTAATACATATAGATATGGCCGCCATCCAGAAACAAAGCCTTACGTTTTTCTGTGTAGCCGAGAGAGGCGTGGCTGCCTTTTTCTTCGAAGTAATAGGCTTCAGTCTCAATGATTCTGGCGCTGAGCCACAGATTACCGACCCGGTGACGGATGATTTTGCCGATTAAATCCCGGGCCAGCGTTTGGGCATCTCTGTCGAAAAATGCATCCGCGAGCCCGTTGGGCAGGCTTGTAGCGGACGTGCGAACGGTCAGGTTAGACATGATGAACGGTGTTAATCAGGGCTCATTGAGTCGTGATGATAACAATTTGCAGCTTAATCACGGCTGAACGTCGGCAAATTGCCCTCCATTTCGACCATCCGCCCGTCACCGCTGTTAGTCGGGGGACGCGCCAGCTATAATCTGCCGCTTTACTCTTTACCAAGACCTTAGCAAAGACCACCACAGACAATGACTGAGTCCGTTCTTGACTACATGGCCCGTTTGGGTCGCGCTGCCCGCGAAGCTTCTCGCGTCATCGGCCGTGCCAGCACCGCGCAGAAAAACCGCGCCTTGCAGGCTGCTGCCAATGCGTTGGACGCTGCACGCGCTGAGCTGACGGCTGCCAATGAGCTGGATTTGGCTGCTGGCCGTGCCAATGGTCTTGAGCCCGCATTGCTTGAACGTCTGGCGCTGACCCCGGAACGCATCGACGGCATGATTGTGGGGCTGCGTCAGGTAGCGGCTCTGCCGGACCCGGTCGGCGCGATCCGCGACATGAGCTTTCGGCCGTCGGGCATTCAGGTCGGCAAGATGCGCGTGCCGTTGGGCGTGATCGGGATCATCTACGAATCGCGGCCGAACGTGACCATCGATGCCGCCAGCCTGTGCCTGAAGTCCGGCAACGCGACCATCCTGCGTGGCGGCTCCGAGGCGATTCATTCCAATCGCGCCATTGCTGCCTGCATCCAGCGCGGTCTGGCCGAGGCCGATTTGCCCGCCGCCGTGGTGCAAGTGGTCGAAACGACCGATCGTGCCGCCGTTGGCGCGCTGATCACGATGCCTGAATACGTCGACGTCATCGTGCCCCGTGGCGGTCGTGGCCTGATCGAACGGGTCAGTCGCGATGCCCGCGTGCCGGTCATCAAGCACCTGGACGGCATCTGCCACGTGTACGTCAGCGCTCACGCCGATCTGCCGAAAGCCCAGCGCATCGCCTTCAACGCCAAAACTTACCGGTATGGCATCTGCGGCGCGATGGAAACGCTGTTGGTGGATCAAACCGTTGCCAAGGATTTCCTGCCGTCGATGGCTGCTCAGTTCCGCGAAAAAGGCGTCGAACTACGCGGTTGCGGGCGCACCCGGGCGATCATCGACGTCGTTGCGGCCACTGAAGAAGACTGGAACACCGAATACCTGGCACCGATTCTGTCGATCCGCGTGGTCGACGGGCTGGACCAGGCCATCGAGCACATTAATACGTACGGCTCCCATCACACCGATTCGATCGTCAGCGAAAACCTGGCAGACACCCGGCGTTTCGTTGCGGAAGTCGATTCATCGTCGGTGATGATCAACACCCCGACGTGCTTCGCCGATGGCTTCGAATACGGATTGGGTGCCGAGATTGGCATTTCTACTGATAAGCTGCACGCCCGTGGCCCGGTGGGCCTCGAAGGGCTGACCTGCGAGAAGTACGTCGTGGTCGGTGATGGCCAGTTGCGCGGCCAGGCGTCGGTCTGACTTGGGCGACCTCGACCCGTCAGCCCCGCAAGCCACCAGCGAGCCTGCGCCTCGACGCATTGGCGTGTTGGGCGGGACCTTCGACCCGGTGCACATCGGCCATTTGCGCGGTGCGCTGGAAGTCGCCGAATCGCTGGCGCTCGACGAGTTGCGTCTGACACCCAGTGCCAGACCGCCGCATCGCGGTACGCCGCAGGTGTCGGCAAAGGACCGTCTGGCGATGGTCGAGTGCGCGGTGGCCGGCGTGGCACCGTTGGTGGTGGACGCCCGCGAATTGCAGCGGGACAAACCGTCCTACACCATCGACACCCTGGAGCTGATGCGCGCTGAATTGGCCGCTGAAGACCAGGTGTTTCTACTTTTGGGCTGGGACGCATTTTGCGGCCTGCCCACTTGGCACCGCTGGGAAGAGTTGCTCCAGCATTGCCACATCCTGGTGCTGCAACGCCCGGATGCCGACAGCGAACCGCCGGATGCCTTGCGCAATCTGCTGGCAGCGCGCTCGGTAAGCGACCCGCTGGCCCTCAAGGGGCCGAGCGGACAGATTGCATTCGTCTGGCAGACACCGCTCGCGGTATCCGCCACCCAGATCCGTCAACTGCTGGCCAGCGGTAAGTCGGTACGTTTCCTGGTGCCCGACGCGGTCCTGGCCTACATCGATGCGCACGGACTCTACCGTGCGTCGAACTGAAAAGGGCGCGCTTCAAGGCACGTGATCACGTGTAACGAAGCGCCCGAACATACGAGCAAAACGAGTTTTATATGACGAACAAAGACGTAACTAAAGTAAAGCGCAAAGGCACGTTCAAGAGCGCCCCGCTGCCAGTAGAGGCTCCAACCGGGCCGGAGCTGCGCGGCGAAGAGCTGGTCAAGGTTGCCGTAGCAGCCCTGGAAGACGTGAAAGGCCAGGACATCCAGGTCATCGACGTTCGTGAAAAGCAGAGCATTACTGACTTCATGATCATCGCCACCGGTACTTCGAACCGTCAGATCGGCGCGATGCTGGACAAGGTCCGCGAAGCGGTCAAGGCCCTGGGCGTCAAGCCATTGGGTGAAGAAGGCAAGGGCGACAGCGACTGGGTGCTGCTGGATATGGATGACGTCATCGTGCACATGATGACCGCCTCGGCTCGTCAGTTTTACGACCTGGAGCGTCTGTGGTCCGGTGCAGAACAGAGCCGTGCTCTGAACGCGGCTCACCACAGCCCGGAAAACACCCATGAGCACTTCGTCAAGCTCAACAAAGACCAGCAATAAGGGACCGCTGTGCGACTGCGACTGATCGCCGTCGGTTCACGTATGCCCAAGTGGGTGGAAGAAGGCTGGCATGAATATGCCAAGCGTCTTCCGTCCGAGCTGGCGCTGGAACTGGTGGAAATACCGCTCAACACCCGTGGCAAGAACGCCGACGTGGCACGCTTCATCCGTCAGGAAGGCGAAGCCATGCTGGCCAAGGTCGGGCCGAACGAGCGCGTTGTGACCCTCGAAGTCCACGGCAAGCCCTGGAGCACCGAGCAACTGGCGGTCGAGCTCGATCGCTGGCGGCTGGACTCGCGCACGGTGAATTTCATGGTCGGCGGCCCGGAAGGGCTGGCGCCGGAAGTCTGTGCCCGGGCCGATCAGCGCTGGTCGCTCTCGCCGTTGACGTTGCCGCACCCGCTGGTGCGAATTCTGATCGGCGAACAGCTGTATCGTGCCTGGACAGTCTTGTCCGGCCACCCTTACCACAAGTAGTTCTGCCCTCATGCCCCAGCCGATCCGCATCAAGGACCACGAAAAAGACGCCCGTCTGGTGCGTGGCCGCGTCGTGTTCGGGGCAATTGCGGTGGTGGCGCTGATCTGTGTGCTGATCGCGCGGCTGTATTTCCTCCAGGTGATTCAGTACGAGTACCACTCGACCCTGTCGGAAAACAACCGCGTGCATGTGCAGCCGATTCCGCCAACGCGCGGGCTGATTTTCGACCGTAATGGCGTGGTGGTGGCCGATAACCGGCCCAGCTTCAGCCTGAGCATGACCCGCGAGCGCTCCGGCGACTGGCAGCAAGTGCTCGACGTCATTGTCGAAGTGCTGGAGCTGACGCCCGAGGACCGGGTGATCTTCGAGAAGCGCATGCGCCAGGGGCGCCGGCCGTTCGAGCCGGTGCCGATCCTGTTCGAGCTGACCGAAGAGCAGATCGCCCGCATCGCGGTGAATCAGTTCCGTCTGCCGGGTGTGGAAGTGGTCGCGCAGCTGGTGCGTCACTATCCGCAGGGCGCGCATTTTGCGCACTCGGTGGGGTACATGGGGCGGATCAACGAGAAAGAGCTGAAGTCGCTCGATCCGGTCAATTACAGCGGCACCCACCACATCGGCAAGACCGGTATCGAGCGCTTTTACGAGCCCGAGCTGCACGGTCAGGTGGGTTACGAAGAAGTCGAGACCAACGCTCGAGGCCGCGTATTGCGTGTGCTCAAGCGTACCGATCCGATTCCCGGCAAGGACATCGTCCTGAGCCTGGACATCAAATTGCAGGAAGCGGCCGAAGCTGCACTGGGCGGTCGTCGGGGTGCGGTGGTGGCGCTGGACCCGAAAACCGGCGAAGTCCTGGCGATGGTCAGCGCGCCGAGTTTCGACCCGAACCTGTTCGTCACCGGCATCGGCTTCAAAGCCTATGCCGAGCTGCGCGATTCCATCGACCGGCCACTGTTCAACCGCGTGCTGCGCGGCCTCTACCCGCCGGGCTCGACCATCAAGCCGGCGGTGGCGATTGCCGGGCTGGATGCTGGTGTCGTGACTGCGTCGAGTCGGGTCTACGATCCCGGCTATTACCAGTTGCCCAATTACGACCACAAATACCGTAACTGGAACCGTACCGGCGACGGCTACGTCGATCTGGACATGGCGATCATGCGTTCCAACGACACCTACTTCTACGACCTGGCCCACAAGCTGGGGATCGATCGGTTGTCGGCTTACATGGGCAAGTTCGGCATTGGCCAGAAGGTCTCGCTGGACATGTTCGAAGAGTCGCCTGGGCTGATGCCGACTAGGGAATGGAAGCGTGCAACCCGACGTCAGGCCTGGTACCCGGGAGAAACACTGATTCTCGGGATTGGACAGGGCTACATGCAGTCCACGCCGTTGCAGCTGGCCCAGGCCACCGCGCTGGTCGCCAACAAAGGTGTCTGGAACCGACCGCACCTGGCCAAGACCGTCGAAGGCGAGAAGCCGAAGGACGAAAACCCGATGCCGAACATCGTCCTGCGTGACCCCTCCGACTGGACCAAGGTCAATCACGGGATGCAGCAGGTCATGCACGGTGCCCGTGGTACGGCACGCAAAGCGGCGATCGGTTCGCAATACCGCATTGCGGGTAAAAGTGGTACGGCCCAGGTCGTTGCGATCAAGCAGGGCGAGAAGTACGACCGCTCCAAGGTTCAGGAACGCCATCGCGACCACGCCTTGTTCGTCGGCTTCGCGCCGGCCGAAAACCCGCAAATCGTAGTGTCGGTGATGGTCGAGAACGGTGAATCCGGCTCCGGCGTTGCCGCGCCGGTGGTGCGTCAGATCATGGACGCCTGGCTTCTGGACCAGGACGGTCGGTTGAAGGCCGAATACGCCAGCCCTATCAGTGCGGAGGCTACGGCCCGTGAAGAGTAATTTCGATCGCATCCTCTCCAGCGAGGACGTGATGCGTCGCCGCGCGACGCTGTTGCAACGCATGCACATCGACGGCCCGTTGCTGATCCTGCTGCTGACCCTCGCCGCTGGCAGCTTGTTCGTGCTGTATTCGGCCAGCGGCAAGAGCTGGGATCTGCTGGCCAAACAAGCCACTTCGTTCGGCATCGGCCTGGTGTCGATGATCGTCATTGCTCAGTTCGAGCCACGCTTCATGGCCCGTTGGGTGCCAGTCGGTTATGTGCTTGGTGTGCTGTTGCTGGTGGTGGTGGACGTCATGGGCCACAACGCCATGGGTGCCACGCGCTGGATCAACATTCCCGGGGTGATCCGCTTCCAGCCCTCGGAATTCATGAAGATCCTGATGCCGGCGACCATTGCCTGGTACCTGTCCAAGCGCACCTTGCCGCCGCAACTCAAGCATGTGGGCGTCAGTCTGTTTCTGATCGGGCTGCCTTTCATCCTGATCGTGCGCCAGCCCGACCTCGGTACTTCGTTGCTGATCCTGGCGGGTGGCGCGTTCGTTCTGTTCATGGGCGGCCTGCGCTGGCGCTGGATCCTCAGCGTGCTTGCCGCGGCGGTGCCGGTGGCAGTCGCCATGTGGTACTTCGTCATGCACGATTACCAGAAGCAGCGAGTCCTGACGTTCCTCGACCCGGAAAGCGATCCGCTGGGCACCGGCTGGAACATCATCCAGTCGAAAGCCGCCATCGGTTCCGGCGGTGTGTTCGGCAAGGGCTGGCTGCTTGGTACTCAGTCGCACCTGGATTTCCTGCCGGAAAGCCACACCGACTTCATTATTGCGGTCATGGGCGAAGAATTCGGCCTGGTGGGTATCTGCGCATTGCTGCTGATTTACTTGCTGTTAATCGGTCGGGGGCTGGTGATTACTGCCCAGGCCCAGACATTGTTCGGCAAATTGCTCGCAGGCAGCCTGACCATGACGTTTTTTGTTTACGTTTTCGTCAACATCGGTATGGTCAGTGGCCTGTTGCCGGTTGTGGGGGTGCCGTTGCCGTTCATTAGCTACGGAGGAACTTCGCTGGTGACGCTGCTGTCAGCGTTTGGGGTTTTGATGTCGATCCATACCCATCGTAAGTGGATCGCTCAGGTTTGAATAAGGTGAAGATTTCAATGCAAGTAATGCGTGGCTGGGCGAGTCGATATGCGCCATGGGTCAGCCTGGTAAGCATCCTTGGCACAGCGCAGCAAGCGTTTGCCGGCGATTACGAAGGTTCACCCCAGGTGGCCGAATTCGTCGGTGAAATGACCCGCGACTACGGTTTCGCCGGTGAACAACTGATGGGCGTGTTCCGCGAAGCAGAGCGCAAGCAGTCGATTCTGGACGCTATCTCGAAACCTGCCGAGCGGGTCAAGCAGTGGAACGAGTATCGCCCGATGTTCATCACCGACGCGCGCATCGCCCGTGGTGTCGACTTCTGGCGTCAGCACGAGGCGGTATTGGCTCGTGCCGAGCAGGAATACGGCGTGCCGGCTCAGGTTATTGTTTCGATCATTGGTGTTGAGACTTTTTTCGGCCGAAATACCGGTAATTTCCGGGTGGTCGATGCCTTGTCGACCTTGGGTTTCGACTATCCTCCCCGTGCCGAATTCTTCCGCAAGGAATTGCGCGAGTTCCTGTTGCTGGCCCGGGAAGAGCAGGTCGATCCGCTGACCCTCAAAGGCTCATACGCCGGCGCAATGGGCTTGCCGCAGTTCATGCCGAGCAGCTTTCGTGCCTATGCGGTGGACTTCGACGGTGATGGCCACATCAATATCTGGACCAATCCGATTGATGCCATTGGCAGCGTCGCCAGTTATTTCAAGCGTCACGGCTGGGTCGCCGGCGAACCGGTGGTCGGCCGCGCCGATGTTCGAGGCGATCAGGTGGACGAAGGTTTGACCACCGGCATCGAGCCGACTAAAACCGTCGGGGAGTTGCGGGCGCTAGGGTGGTCAAGTCATGATGCGCTGCGCGATGATATGCCGGTCACGGCTTTCCGCCTGGAAGGTGACAAGGGCCCGGAATACTGGATGGGTCTGAAGAATTTTTACGCAATCACGCGTTATAACCGCAGCGTGATGTACGCCATGGCCGTACATCAACTGTCTGAACAGCTGGTACAAGCACGGGGCGTCAAGTAATGCGGGCATTGCCTATGAATAAACCCCTGAAGCTGATGGCATTCGCCGCGATGGCGGTGCTGCTCGCCAGTTGTTCGACCAGCCGTCCGCCGACCCAAAAGTCTTCCCCCGCCGTGCGCGCAACGCCAGGCCTGGACATCAACCGCGCGCACAAAGATGGCGCGCCGTGGTGGGACGTCGATGTATCGCGCATCCCGGATGCCACGCCGACCCTGCACTCCGGTCCTTATAAAGCCAACCCGTACACCGTGCTGGGCAAGACTTATTTCCCGCAGCAAGAGTCCAAGACTTACGTCGCTTCGGGCACCGCGTCCTGGTATGGCACCAAGTTCCACGGTCAGAACACCGCCAACGGCGAGGTGTATGACCTGTACGGCATGAGTGCCGCTCACAAGACGTTGCCACTGCCGAGTTACGTTCGGGTGACCAACCTGGACAACAACAAAGCCGTGATCCTGCGGGTCAACGATCGTGGGCCGTTCTACTCGGACCGGATCATCGACTTGTCCTATGCTGCCGCCAAGAAACTCGGCTATGCCGAAACCGGTACCGCGCGGGTCAAGGTCGAAGGTATCGATCCGCAGCAGTGGTGGGCACAAAAGGGCCGTCCGGCGCCATTGATGCTCAACGAGCCGCAAGTCGCGCAGAATAGCGCCCCGGTGATTACCGCTTCGGCCGGCACGGTCGAACAATGGACGCCACCGCCGCAGCAACACGCCGCGGCCGTTGTGCCCGTGCCGCTCGATGCAAAAAAAAACGCTTCTGTACCAGCCTCTGGCCAGTATCTGCAGGTGGGCGCGTTCGCCAACCCGGACGCTGCAGAACTCCTGAGATCGAAGCTCAGCGGGATGGTGAGCGCTCCGGTGTTCATCAGCTCGATCGTGCGCAATCAACAGACGCTGCATCGGGTGCGCCTGGGGCCGATCGGTTCGCCGGGTGAAATCCAGCAAGTGCAGAACAGCGTGCGAATGGCCAATCTCGGTTCGCCGAGCCTGGTCACTGCCGAGTAATACGTAGTACTTGATTGACGGTTCGCTTGCGGTTTGGGGGGTGAACCGGGTTGTTGGCTCGTTGAAGAACAAAAGCCCGGCAAGGGTTACAGAGTGAGCAACTGAACACGCGACAGCTCGTTAGAAAGCTGTCTGATTAGTTTTGCCTTCGGGCAGTTTCCATTAGCGATTTCGAGAGACGGATGAACATCACCACCTTTGCCAAACGCCTTTGCCTGTTAGTCCCGCTGCTCCTCTCGCCAGCCGCATTCGCGGTCGAGATGATGCCTTCGCCACCTCAACTGGCTGCCAAGTCCTATGTGCTCATGGACGCCAGCAGCGGCAACGTGCTGGTCGAGAACAACGGTGACCAGCGTCTGCCGCCGGCCAGCCTGACCAAGCTGATGACCGCCTACCTCGCGACCCTGGAAATCCGTCGTGGCCAGATTGGCGAGAACGATCCGGTGACTGTCAGCGAAAACGCCTGGCGCACCGGCGGTTCGCGGATGTTCATCAAGGTTGGCACGCAGGTGACTGTGAGCGATCTGCTGCACGGCATCATCATTCAGTCGGGCAACGACGCCAGTGTTGCGCTCGCCGAGCACATCGCCGGCAGCGAAGACGCCTTCGCTGACATGATGAACAAAACCGTGGCCGACCTTCGCATGACCAACAGCCACTTCATGAACCCGACCGGTCTGCCGAACCCTGAGCACTACTCGTCGGCTCACGACATGGCCGTGCTGGCTCGCGCGATCATCCACGAAGACCCGGCTCACTATGCGATCTACTCGCAGAAAGAGTTCTTCTGGAACGGCATCAAGCAACCTAACCGTAACCTGTTGCTGTGGCGCGACAAGACCGTTGATGGTCTGAAAACCGGTCACACCGATGAAGCCGGCTACTGCATGGTGTCTTCGGCCGTACGTGATGGCATGCGCCTGATCGCCGTGGTGTTCGGCACCAACAGCGAAGTGGCTCGCGCCTCCGAAACCCAGAAGCTGCTGACTTACGGTTTCCGCTTCTTCGAAACCCAGACCTTCTATCAGAAAGGCGCCGAGCTGGCTCAGGCTCCTGTCTGGAAAGGCACCACCAATCAAGTCAAGGCCGGCCTGGCCCAAGACCTGACCATGACCCTGCCGAAAGGTCAGCTGAAAAAGCTCGCCGCCAGCATGACCATGAACCCGCAACTGATTGCGCCAATCGCCAAGGGTGACGTAATCGGTAAAGTCGAAGTGAAACTGGACGACAAGGTCGTGCACAGCGCTGACCTGATCGCTCTGGACGCGGTCGACGAGGGTGGTATCTTCCGTCGCATGTGGGATAGCATCCGTCTATTCTTCTACGGCTTGTTCAACTGATTTGTGTTGACCTGCATGGCCCCGCCCCGATCCGGCGCGGGGCCATGCGCGTTACCACGGCTTGCACTTACGAGGCCGTTACGCCATGACCGATACCGAAGTAAAGGCGCCAAAGATCGAATTCCCTGCCAATGATTACCCGGTTAAGGTGATCAGCGACACGGGTGCCGGCAACAAAGACAAGATCATCGCAATCGTCAAGAAGCACGCGACCATCAACGATGAGCGTATTGACGAGCGTTCGAGCAGCAACGGCAAATACACCACGATCCAGTTGCACATCGTCGCCACCGGTCAAGATCAGCTGTACGACATCAACAGCGAGTTGCGGGCTACCGGTTTCGTGCACATGGTGCTGTGATGTCTGGCTCGCTGGGCTTCCGCGAGCTCGGCCAGATGGCTTACGAGCCGGTCTGGCATGCCATGCAACGCTTCACCAATGAGCGCGGCAGCGATGGCGCCGACGAGGTCTGGCTGGTCGAGCACCCACCGGTGTTCACCCAGGGGCAGGCCGGCAAGGCCGAGCACCTGTTGCTACCGGGGGATATTCCGGTGGTGAAGGTGGATCGCGGTGGTCAGGTGACTTATCACGGTCCCGGTCAATTGGTGGTCTACCTGTTGCTTGACGTACGCAAGCTGGGTTTCGGCGTGCGTGACCTGGTCAGCCGCATGGAACAATGCCTGATTGAGTTGCTGGCCAGCTACGGCGTCATTGCCGTGGCCAAGCCGGATGCTCCGGGTGTCTACGTCAATGGGGCGAAAATCGCTTCTCTCGGTCTGCGGATCCGCCATGGTTGCTCCTTTCATGGCCTGGCCCTGAACGTGGACATGGACCTGGAACCGTTTCGACGGATTAATCCCTGCGGCTATGCCGGGCTGGCGATGACCCAGCTGCGCGATCACGCAGGATCGATTGAATTTGCCGAGGTAAGTGCCCGGCTGCGCGCGCAGCTCGTCAAACACCTCGACTATGCTGAGCAGACGACCCTAACGGGCGGAATCGACTGATATGACTACTGATGCAGTGCAAACCATGATCCCGACGCTCGATGTCACCGAGCGTCCGGCCCCGCGTGCCAAGGTTGAAGCCGGCGTCAAGCTGCGCGGCGCCGAGAAGGTTGCACGTATCCCGGTGAAGATCATTCCGACCACCGAACTGCCGAAGAAACCCGACTGGATCCGCGTGCGCATCCCGGTTTCCCCGGAAGTCGACCGCATCAAGGCGCTGTTGCGCAAACACAAGTTGCACAGTGTGTGCGAAGAGGCGTCCTGCCCGAACCTGGGCGAATGCTTCTCCGGCGGCACCGCGACCTTCATGATCATGGGTGACATCTGCACCCGTCGCTGCCCGTTCTGCGACGTGGGCCACGGTCGTCCGAAGCCACTGGACGTCAACGAGCCTGAAAGCCTGGCCATCGCCATCGCCGACCTGAAACTCAAGTACGTGGTGATCACCTCGGTAGACCGCGACGACCTGCGTGACGGCGGTGCCCAGCACTTTGCCGACTGCATCCGCGAGATCCGCAAGCTGTCGCCGAACGTACAGCTCGAAACCCTGGTCCCGGACTACCGCGGCCGTATGGACGTCGCACTGGAAATCACCGCTGCCGAGCCGCCGGATGTGTTCAACCACAACCTGGAAACCGTGCCGCGCCTGTACAAGGCTGCGCGTCCGGGTTCGGATTACCAGTGGTCGCTGACCTTGCTGCAACGCTTCAAGCAGATGATGCCGCACATTCCGACCAAGTCCGGCCTGATGCTGGGTCTGGGCGAGACCGACGAAGAAGTCATCGAAGTCATGAAGCGTATGCGCGAACACGACATCGACATGCTGACCCTGGGCCAGTACCTGCAACCGTCCCGCAGCCACTTGCCGGTGCAGCGTTTTGTGCACCCGGACGTTTTCGCCTGGTTCGCCGAGGAAGGTTACAAGATGGGCTTCAAGAACGTCGCTTCCGGCCCGCTGGTACGTTCCTCGTACCACGCCGACGAGCAGGCGAAACTGGTCAAGGCCGAGCTGATGTCGTCCTGATTAGCTGCAAGACATGAAAAGCGCCCGCAAGGCATTTAACCTTGCGGGCGTTTTTTTGCCTTGCCCACGGCAATGACAGTATTTTCCTGCAACTTGCGGGGCGACTGACCCTCTTCTGTTTGTCCCCGTTCCTGACTACTGTGTGCTTGACGCTTTCACGCAGGGAGATTCATGGATGACCGTTCGACCGACCCACACGCTTTGTCCTCACACACCCGTTCCGGCCTTGCCGTCCCAAGGGCTGATTGGCGTCATCGCGCCCGCCGGTCCCGCACCGCTGGACACCGATAAAGCCATTGCCTGGATGCGCGCTCGCGGATATTCGCTGCGGGTTTTCCCCAGCGTGTACGAGAAAGATGATTACCTGGCCGGCAGTGATGATGTACGGCTCAATGACCTGCACGCAGCGTTCGCCGACACTGAGGTCGATGCAATCATCTGTCTGCGCGGGGGTTACGGTACGCCGCGTTTGCTCGATCGTATTGATTTCGAATTGCTGCGCAACAATGCCAAGCCGTTCATCGGCTACAGCGACATCACAGCGTTACACCTTGCGATCAGCCGTTATGCGGGTTTCGTGACCTTTCATGGCCCTTTGCTCAATGCGGACCTGCTGGGTGACAAGCAAAAACCTACCGAGTCTTCGTTCTTCAACATGCTCAGAGGGCAGATGAAGGCGGGCAGCGTGCTGGCGCACCCGGTGGCCTACCCGTTGACCTCAATTGAGCCTGGCATTGCTCACGGGCGTTTGCTGGGGGGCAATTTGTCGATGATCGCGGCGACCATGGGCACGCCGTATGAGATGGATGCCGAGGGCGTCATCCTGTTCATCGAGGACATCAACGAGCCGTTGTATCGCATCGACCGGCTGCTGACCCATCTGCGCCTGGCGGGCACGTTGAACAGACTGCGCGGGGTTCTGGTGGGGGATGTGGCGGGGGTTGATACGGTTGCGCTGGAGCGTTTGCTCAAGCAGACCTTTGAGCCGTTGTGCATACCGGTACTGGCAGGGTGGCGCAGCGGGCATTGCGATCCGAACCTGACGTTGCCGATGGGCGCGCTGGTGAGACTGGATGCGGTGAACAAGGAGTTGGTGTTGGAGCAGGATGTGGTGGTCAAGGCTTAGAGCTTGGTCGTCTGATAGTCAGTCTTCGCGAGCAGGCTCGCTCCCACACTGATCTGCGTCGAATACAAATGCTGTATTTACTGAAGATCAAATGTGGGAGCGAGCCGGCTCCGGGCGGCGTTCCGACGAAGCTTTTTTAGCGGTTACGCAGGCCTTCGAGCAACTTGCGCGTCGGATACCCATCCGCCGGCCAGCCAAACGACTGCTGTGCACTGCGGATCGCTTTGCGGGTATTGGCGCCGATAATCCCGTCGGCTGTGCCCGCGTCGTAATTCTGCGCACTCAGCAGGCTTTGCAGTTCGATCCGCTCGGTTCGGCTCAGAGGCAAATCATCCTTGGGCCATGTGCCGCTGATCAGACCCCCGCCGTTGAAACGCTCGGACAACAGACTCACGGCCAATGCGTAGGACGACGAGTTGTTGTACTTGAGGATCGCGCGAAAGTTGTCGAGGACCAGGAACGCCGGGCCACGGTATCCGGCCGGCAGCAACAGGGCGGCTGACAGGTGTTCGGAGCCTGCCGGAGCCTGGCCACCATTGGGCAGGGTGACGCCCAGCTGCAGCCATTCAGCGACGCTCTTGCGAATCGTGCCATCGGCCAGGACGTAGTTGAAGCCACTCGCCAGTCGCACTTCGAAGCCCCACGGCTGGCCTTTCTGCCAACCTGAGCTTTGCAGGTAGTGCGCCGTCGAGGCCAGTGCGTCGGCCGGGCTGCCCCAGATGTCGCGGCGGCCGTCGCCATCGAAGTCCACGGCGTGGGTATTGTAAGTGGTCGGGATGAACTGGGTCTGACCCATGGCACCCGCCCAGGAACCGAGCATTTTCTCAGGTTCGATATCACCTTGTTGCAGGATCTGCAGGGCGGCGATCAGCTGTGCGTGGGCAAATCCGGGGCGCCGGCCTTCATAAGCCAGGGTCGCCAGGGAATTAATCACCGACTTGTTGCCTTGGAACTGCCCGAAGTTGCTTTCCATGCCCCACACCGAAACCAGTACCTGACGGTCGACGCCGTAGCGCTGTTCGATGCTTTGCAGGATATCGGCGTACTGGCTGACCAGCGCTTGACCATTGCGTACCCGCAGCGGCGAAAGGGCGCCGTCGAGGTATTCCCAGACCGGGCGAGAGAATTCCGGTTGGCTGCGGTCGGCACGGATCACGCTGGTGTCCAGGCTGACATTGGCGAAGGCGCGATCGAACAGGTCGGCGCGGATGCCAGCGGCCAGCGCATCCTTGCGGAAACCCGCCTGCCATTCGGCGAACGTCTGGGTTGGCTGGATATCGAGGTTTTCACCGGTCGGAACCACGGGCGGAATGATCGCAGGGGCTGTCGCGACGGGAAGGGTCTGAAGCGGCTTGGCGTCGGCTGCGGTGGGTTTTTCCGCGCAGGCAACAAGCAAAATGAGGCTGGAGGCAGCTATCAGTTGGCGCAGGTGCCAACGACGGGAAATACAAAGGGGCATGCACGGGTCCAGGGAGTACGAATCAGGTGCAGACCTTAACATGTTGAGCGAGCGCTTGCCTTTCAGGCCGCCAGAAAGTAAGAAGCCTCCCAGCTATTAGACTGGAAGGCTTCGCGGCGGTAGCTGCCTTTGCCCTTGCCGGCGGGTTCCTGACGGCTGCGGAACAGTGGCTGGGCGATGATGGATTTGGCCTTGTTGGGGCCATTTTTGGATGGCTTTTTGCTCATGATCAGATCTCTCGATTGAGTGGGTTTTGCGGGGGAAATAGTCTGCCGAAGTTGGGGGGCTGTCTAGAGGGGAAATTCAGATTTGATTTGTAGGAAGCAAGATCAAAAGATCGCAGCCTCGTTTCACTCGACAGCTCCTACAGGGGGACGCATTCCAATGTAGGAGCTGTCGAGTGAAACGAGGCTGCGATCTTTTGATCTTATTCAGCGGGCAACGACAATCTTTGGCCAGCCATCAACAGCGTCAACCGACTGAGGCTCATCCACGGCGAACCGGCCGCTTGGCCTTTGATCTGTGCGTCGATGCGCTGCGCTTCCAGCAATAACTGCGCCCAGCGTTGCGCCGAGTAGCGTTGCAGGGCTTTGCTCATCAGCGGTTTGCGTTTGTCCCAGACCGGCGGTCGGGCAGAGCTGAAGGCTTTGTCCAGCGGCACACCCTGGCTGTATTGCAGCGAAAGGTTGGTCAGCAGACGCAGCTCACGGGCCAGCGCCCAGAGAATCACGGGTGGTTCGACGCCTTCACCGCGCAACCCTTCGAGCATGCGCAGGGCATGGGCCGCTTCACCGTTCAGAATCGCATCGGTCAGGCCGAAGACATCGAAGCGCGCACTGTCGGCTACTGCCGCTTGCACGGTTTCAACAGTGATCTGACCGCCTTCGGCCATCAGTTTGAGCTTTTCGATTTCCTGGGCGGCAGCCAGCAGATTGCCCTCGACCCGCGCGGCGATCAATTCGACGGCGTCCTGGCTGGCGGAAAGCCCGGCCTGGGACAGCCGTTGACGGATCCAGCTCGGCAACTGGTTGGCCTCTACCGGCCAGATTTGCACGAACTGTGTCTGCTGACCTTCGACCAGCGCCTTGCCCCACTTGGTTTTCTGCGCACTGCCATCAAGCTTGGGCAGGCTGATCAGCAACACCGTGTCTTCGGCCGGTCGCGAGCAATACTCGATGAACGCGGCGGCGCCTTTGTCACCGGGTTTGCCGGACGGCAGACGCAGTTCCAGCAGACGCTTTTCAGAGAACAACGACATGCTCGCGCCAGCCTGCAGCAACGTACCCCAGTCGAAACTGGCATCGGCGGCGAAGACCTGGCGTTCGTCGAATCCCTGTTGACGGGCGGCGGCACGAATGGCGTCGGCGGCTTCCTGACACAGCAGTGGGTCATCGCCACTGATGATGTAGACCGGCGCGAGGGCGCCTTGCAGGTGTTTGGCGAGTTGGGCGGGGGCGAGTTTCATAGGAGAGGGCGAACGGGGCGCCTGAGCGCCCCGTAAGTCTTACTGCTGCGGCAGTTGGATAGGCGACTGACGCGGAGTGTCCGCTTCAGCTTTCTGCGCCGCTTCCAGTGCCGCGGCTTCAGCCTTGGCCTTCGCGTCGGCGGTCTGTTGCAGCTGATCCAGCTGAGTCGGAGTGAGCTGCTGCAGACGCAGCATCATGCGTTGAACCAGTTCGCGACGGGTTTCTACGCGGGCAGTGGTGGCTTCCTGGTCGGAACCTACCAGGTTGTTGCCGTCGTGGATGAAGATCTTCTGCACTTCGAGCTTGTCGCTCAGCAGCGGCAGGTCGCGCTCCCCGCGGATATCGTAGCTCAGCACCGTAGAGACCTGGTACTCGCCAGTGCGGCCGGCACCCGCATAGCTGAGGATGCGCTGGCTTTCCTGCTCATCGGTCAGCACCAGTTTGTAGGGGGCACCGGTGTAAACCTTGACGCCGCTGCTTTCCAGCACCTGACGCAGTTGAGTCACGGTTTCGCCGTAGGCGTTACGGGCGCTCAGGTCGAGTTCCTTGATCGCCAGTTCGGTGGTGCCGGTGCCGCGCAGCTGGAAACCGCAGGCGCTCAACAGGACCGCAAGGCCCATCACCAGCAAATTGCGTTTGATCATCTTGTTGCTCCCCTTGAAACCAGGTGGGCCGATCATGCGGCCCGAAAGGTTTTACTCGGCGCCAGGCATGACCTGGCGCCTGATCCAATTAGCTGGCGACGATATTGACCAGTTTCCCGGGCACTACGATCACTTTACGAATAGTCAGCCCATCGACAAAGCGCAGCACGTTCTCGTTGGCCCGTGCAGCGGCTTCGACTTCTTCGCGGCTGGCGCTGGCCGGCATTTCGATGTGGCCGCGCAGCTTGCCGTTGACCTGGATGACCAGCGTCAGGCTGTCCTGCACCAGCGCGGTTTCGTCCACCACCGGCCAGCTGGCGTCGATCACCGGGTCAGGGTGACCCAGTTGATTCCACAGCTCGTGGCTGATGTGCGGGGTGATCGGAGCCAGCAGCAACGTCACGGCTTCCAGACCGTCGTGAACCAGTGCGCGATCCTGTTCGGTGCCTTGCGCTGCTTTTTCCAGCACGTTCATCAGCGTCATCACCTGAGCGATGGCGGTGTTGAATTTGTGGTTCTGGCCGACGTCGTGGCTGGCCTGCTTGATAGCCAGGTGGATCGAACGGCGAATGGCTTTTTGCTCGTCATTCAGGCTGGCGACGTCCAGTTTGCCCGGCAGGCCCTGTGTGACGTGGGCTTGAGCGAGACGCCAGACGCGCTTGAGGAAACGGTGCGAACCTTCGACTCCGGAATCGGACCATTCCGCGCTCATGTCAGGTGGCGAGGCGAACATCATGAACAGACGGCAGGTGTCTGCGCCGAACTGGTCAATCATCGACTGTGGGTCGACGCCGTTGTTCTTTGACTTGGCCATTTTCTCGGTGCCGCCGATTTCGACCGGCAGGCCGTCTGCGATCAGCTTGGCGCTAACAACTTTGGCCTTGCTGTCGCGCTCGAGTTCGACGTCCGCCGGGTTGAACCAGGTGTAGGCACCGTTGGCTTCGCGACGATAGTACGTCTCCGCGATTACCATGCCCTGGGTCAGCAGGTTCTTGAACGGCTCGTTGGAACTCACCAGGCCTTCGTCACGCATCAGCTTGTGGAAGAAACGCGCGTACAGCAGGTGAAGAATCGCGTGTTCGATGCCGCCAATGTACTGATCCACCGGCAACCAGTGGTCAGCCGCGGATTTCTCCACCAGGCCGCCTTCATAGTGCGGCGAGGCGTAACGGGCGTAGTACCACGAGGACTCGACGAAGGTGTCCATGGTGTCGGTTTCACGCTTGGCCGGTGCGCCGCATTTCGGGCAGGTGCACTCGTAGAACTCGGGCATGCGCGCCAGCGGCGAACCGGCGCCGTCCGGTACGACGTCTTCCGGCAGCACGACAGGCAATTGATCTTCCGGAACCGGTACATCACCGCAGGTATCGCAGTGGATGATCGGAATCGGGCAGCCCCAATAGCGCTGGCGGCTGATGCCCCAGTCGCGCAGGCGGAACTGGGTGCGCGAAACGCCAAGGTTCTTCTTGATCAGCGCGACTTCGATGGCATCGAAGGCGCCTTCGAAGTCGAGGCCGTCGAACTCACCGGAATTGATCAGCGTGCCGTGTTCGCCGTAGGCGTCCTGCCATGGCGACGGGTTAGTGCTGCCGGAGCTGGTACGCACTACCGATTTGATCGGCAGGTTGTACTGGGTGGCGAACTCGAAATCGCGTTCGTCGTGCGCCGGGACCGCCATTACTGCGCCGTCGCCGTAGTGCATCAGCACGTAGTTGGCGACCCACACCGGGAGTTTCTCACCGGTCAGCGGGTGCTCGACGAACAGCGAAGTCGGCAGGCCTTTTTTCTCTTGAGTGGCGACGTCGGCTTCGGCGACGCTGCCGCCCTTGCATTCAGCGATGAACGCTTGCAGCTCAAGGTTGTTCTGCGCGGCCAGGGTCGCCAGAGGGTGTTCGG
The DNA here is from genome assembly GCF_054898105.1 of Pseudomonas sp. MDT1-17. Classification (NCBI taxonomy): domain Bacteria; kingdom Pseudomonadati; phylum Pseudomonadota; class Gammaproteobacteria; order Pseudomonadales; family Pseudomonadaceae; genus Pseudomonas; species Pseudomonas sp. MDT1-17. The sequence goes on from NZ_JBUBVM010000001.1 coordinate 1,286,482, forward strand.
CGGCTACCGCGACGTAGGTCGCGCCCATCAGGGTGTCCGGGCGGGTCGTGAAGACTTTCAGTACGCCGGCTTCGCCGATGGAATCGACGTTGTAAGGGAACTGCACTTCCATGCCGCGAGACTTGCCGATCCAGTTGCGCTGCATGGTCTTGACCTGTTCAGGCCAGCCAGTCAGTTCGTCGAGGCTCGACAGCAACTCATCCGCATAAGCGGTGATCTTGAAGTAATACATCGGAATTTCGCGCTTTTCGATCAGCGCGCCGGAACGCCAGCCGCGACCGTCGATCACCTGTTCGTTGGCCAGAACGGTCTGATCGACCGGGTCCCAGTTCACGGTGCCGTTTTTGCGGTAGATCACACCCTTTTCGAACAGGCGAGTGAACAGCCATTGTTCCCAGCGGTAGTAATCCGGCTTGCAGGTGGTGACTTCGCGGGACCAGTCCACCGCCAGGCCCAGGCTGCGCAGCTGGGTTTTCATGTAGGCGATGTTTTCGTAGGTCCACTTGGCGGGCGCTACGTTGTTCTTCATCGCGGCGTTTTCCGCCGGCATGCCGAAGGCGTCCCAACCCATGGGTTGCAGGACGTTCTTGCCTTGCATGCGCTGGTAGCGGGAGATCACGTCGCCGATGGTGTAGTTGCGCACGTGCCCCATGTGTAGCTTGCCGCTGGGGTAAGGGAACATCGACAGGCAGTAGAAAGTCTCCTTGCCTGGCTGTTCACTGACTTCAAAGGACTTTTGCTCGTCCCAGAACGACTGGGCGGCGGCTTCGATTTCACGGGGCTGATATTGTTCGTGCATGGCTACTTTTGAACTGAATAGGGGTGGCCTAATCCTCTTCAATGCAACGCTGGACGGTGATCACGCCAAATCGGCGGTTCGGTGTCCAGACGAGCTGGAAGTGGAGTTACAGGAAGCGCCGTAGCATACATGACCGCACTCTACCGAGGGAAACCCTGATTACTGCTGCGGGCCTCCCAAAAACCGCTGCGAGGGCCGTTGGTCGCAGTGTTCAGCCGGTTTGTTCATGGAAGCTAAGCTCCTAATTGGGGAGTGAGTCTTATCTTCAATGAGGTGAGGGATGGTTGAGTCACAACGTAAAGTTACAAAACCGGAGCTGTATGAAAGATTGATCGATCGTCTGGGAATGGCCCTGGACGCGGCCAAAACCGCTGATCGGTTGCGTGATGAGCGCCCCTTGGAGCTGGAACTGCGTGGCCTGAGCCCCGCAGAGTTTGCACTGGTGAAGGCGTATCTCGATCGCAGTGAACGTGAGACACACGGATGCTTGTCAGAAGCAGTGAAGCAACTCGACGCACCACGTTCGGCCAAGATCATCTGGCTCAAGGACAAAACACCTGGCAGGGACGCGGTAAAGGTCCGGTCTCTGCAATTCAAGTAAGGGCGCTTGAAGCCATGACGTATGGTGTTTTGAAGCATAGTCCTTCCGCATTTGTTGTCGCATTGCGTCAACCCACTTAGGCTTCGGGCATCTTTTGGAGATGCTCGATGCCTTTTCGATATTTCGTTAAACAACTTCTCTTGCCTCCCGGCATTCTTTTGCTGTTGTTGCTGCTTGCGTGGTGGTTGCGCCGCTCAAGACCGCGCCTTGCCGGATTGTGCTTTGCGCTGGGCGTGGGCGGCTTCTGGCTGATGAGTTTGCCGGTGGTCGTGCAGTGGGGCGCCAAGGCGCTGGAGCGTGAAGCGCCGTTGGCGCGCGACGAATGGGCAACATTGGCGCAGCAAGCCGACGCGATTGTGGTGCTGGGGGCGGGGCGTGAACGTGGCGACCTGGCCTGGGGTAGCGACCAGCCGACGGGTGTGGCGCTGCAGCGCGAGCGTTATGCGGCGCGGCTGGCCAAGGCCTCGGGCTTGCCGGTCCTGACCAGTGGCGGCCTGCACTACGGCACGCCGCCGACTGAAGCCCGGTTGATGGCCGACTCGTTGCAGGATGATTTCGGTGTGACCGTGCGTTGGCAGGAAGGGCGCAGCCGCACGACCTGGGAGAACGCGCAGTTCAGCGCCGAGGTGTTGTTGCCGGAAGGAATCAAGCGCGTGGTCGTCGTGACTCAGGCCTGGCACATGCCCCGAGCGGTCTGGAGTTTCAAAAAGGCAGGATTTGAAGTAGTGCCAGCGCCGGTGGGGTTTTTAGGCGTGGATAACGCCCGGCCACTGGGCGGCTGGATGCCGGAATTCAAGTCGATCTGGCAGAGCGGGCAGTTGATGAATGAGGCGGTGGGGCAGATCGGGTATTCACTTTTCTATCGCTGAAAATCAAAAGATCGCAGCCTCGTTTCACTCGACAGCTTCTACAGAGTACGCAATCCCCTGTAGGAGCTGTCGAGTGAAACGAGGCTGCGATCTTTGTGCAGATACCGCAATACTTAAACGGTTTTCGCCATCCGGCTCGCTACCAGCGCCCAGCCAAACAACAGCACGCAAACAATGATCAGCGGCCACGAACGCCATTCCAGATAAGGCGTCAGGTTGTGCATGGGCACCACTTCACCGTACAGAATGCCGCGTTCGAACTGCGGGATTTGCACGGTGATCTGGCCGAACGGGTTGATCAAGCCGGTCACGCCGTTGTTGGTGGCGCGGATCATCCAGCGACCGGCCTCAAGCGCGCGCATCTGCGCCATCTGCAGGTGTTGCAGCGGGCCGATGGAGGTGCCGAACCAGGTGTCATTGCTGATGGTCAGCAGCAAATCGCTACGCGCCGCGAGGCTGGCGGCGAATTCCGGGTAAACCACTTCGTAGCAGATGAACGGCGCAATCTGATAACCCTTGGCTTGCAGCATCGGCTGGTCGGCGGGGCCACGGGCAAAGTCCGACATCGGCAGGTCGAAGAAAGCGATCAGCCCTCGCAACACTTCCTGCAACGGAACGTATTCGCCAAACGGCACCAGTTTCTGCTTGAGGTAAGTGCCATCGCCTTCACCCGCCACGGTAATACCGTTGAAGAAGCGCCTCTCGTGATGGACTTCCTGGCGGATCGGTACACCGGTGATCAGCGCGGACTTACGCTCTGCGGCGAAGTTTCCCATCATGTTCAGGTAGCCCTCGGCGGACTCCTTGAGCACCGGGATGGCCGTTTCCGGCCAGATCAGCAAGTCGACCCGTTTCGAGCTGAAGCTCATGTCGCGGTACAACGCCAGCTGCGCGTTAAGCTGCGCCGGGTCCCACTTCATGTTCTGTTCGATGTTGCCCTGAATCGCCGCGACACTCAGCGGTGCGCCCGCCGGGCTGGTCCAGGCATGCTCCTTGAGCGCCACGCCGGCCACCCAAGGGCCGACCAGCAGCAACACGCCTGCGGCGATGAAACCTTTGCGGCCTGTGCGGACCAGACGCAAGGCGTTATAGATCAGGGCGGCCGTCAGGGCCAGGGTGAAGGAAATCAGCCACATCCCGCCCACTGGTGCGAGCCCGGCCAGCGGGCCGTTGAGCTGACTGTAGCCGGAATAAAGCCAGGGGAAGCCGGTCAGGAACCAGCCGCGAAAAGCTTCCTGACCGACCCACAACGCCGCGAACGCCAGTGCGTCGGCCAGCGGTGCTTCGTTACGGCGCAGCCAGCGCGCCCAGATCCAGGCGGGCAGGGCGAAGAACCAGGCAATCGCCGCTGTGAAGATCAACATCAGGAAACCGGCCAGCAGCACTGAAGCGCCGCCGAAGTGGTGAATGCTGTAGTAGATCCAGCTGGTACCGGCGCCAAACAGGCCGAAACCGAAACACCAGCCGCGGCCAAGGGCCTGACGGGGGTTCAGTTCACGCAAGCCGGCATAGAAGAAGCCGACCGCCAACAACGCCAACGGCCAGATATCGAACGGCGCCAGGGCCAGGGTGGTGATTGCACCGGCCACCACGGCCAGCAGATTACCGGGCCAGCCGGGGCGGGTTACGCGGAGCATGTCAATCCTTAACGGGCAATGGGCGTCAGGCGCAGCAAGTGAATCCGACGGCTGTCGGCGTTCAGAATGCGGAAGCGATAAGGGCCGATTTCGGTGATTTCGTTGCGTTTTGGCAAGTGTCCGAACGCGCTCATCACCAAGCCACCGACAGTGTCGAATTCGTCATCGGAGAATTGGCTGTCGAAGAACTCGTTGAAGTTCTCGATCGGCGTCAGAGCCTTGATCAAAAAGTCACCGCTGGGCAGTGGCTTGATGTAGCTGTCTTCTTCGACGTCATGCTCGTCTTCGATATCGCCGACGATTTGTTCCAGCACGTCTTCGATGGTCACCAGGCCCGCCACACCGCCGTATTCGTCAATGACGATGGCCATGTGGTTGTGGTTGGCGCGAAACTCGCGCAGCAGCACATTCAGACGCTTGGATTCGGGCACGAAAGTGGCCGGGCGCAGCAGGTCCTTGATGTTGAAGCTGTCGCCGTTCTCCTTGAGGATCAACGGCAGCAAGTCCTTGGCCAGCAACACGCCCATTACGTCATCGTGGCTTTCGCCGATCACCGGGTAGCGGGAGTGGGCCGAGTCGACCACGGCGGGCAAAAACTCGCGGGGTGTCTGGGTCGCCTTGATGCTGATCATCTGCGAGCGCGGGACCATGATGTCCCGTACTTGCAGGTCAGCGACCTGGATGGCGCCTTCGACGATGGCCAGCGCTTCGCTGTCCAGCAACTTGTTTTGGTGTGCATCGCGCAGCAGCTCCAGCAGCTCCTGGCGGTTCTTCGGCTCGTGGGCAAAAGCCTGGGTGAGTTTACCCAGCCATGACTTTTGCCCGTTGCTCGATCGATCTTCGCTCATAGCGATTACTCTGAATCCTTTGTTGTAACGATAGGGGATGCGTCTGTTTCATCGTCCGCATAAGGGTCGGGATAGCCCAACTCTGCAAGTAACGTTCGTTCCAGTGCTTCCATTTCTTCGGCTTCGTCGTCATCTATATGGTCGTAACCCAGCAGGTGCAAGCAGCCGTGAATCACCAGATGCGCCCAATGGGCTTTTAGTTCCTTGCCTTGCTCGGTGGCTTCACGCTCGACCACCGACACGCAGATCACCAGATCGCCCAGCAGCGGAATATCCAGAAATTCATCGGGGACATCGGCGGGGAACGAAAGAACGTTAGTGGCGTAATCCTTTTGCCGCCAGGTGTGGTTCAACTCGCGACCTTCCTCTTCATCGACCAAACGGATGGTCATTTCGGAGTCGGCTGTGCGCTGGCGCAGGGCCAATTCACACCATTGGCGGAACTCGGCTTCACTTGGGGCAGGCGCTTCGGTAGCCAGTTGCAGATCAAGCTCAAGCATCGCGGCGGCTATCCTTCGGAGCTTCATCGTCCACGCGATTTTCGAAGCGCTCATAGGCTTCGACGATGCGTTGCACCAGTGGATGGCGCACGACATCCTTGGGCTTGAAATGGGTGAAGCTGATGCCCGGCACGTCTTTGAGTACTTCGATCACATGGTGCAGGCCGGACTTGGTGCCTTTTGGCAGGTCGACCTGGGTGATGTCACCGGTGATGACCGCCGTGGAACCGAAGCCGATCCGGGTCAGGAACATCTTCATTTGCTCGACGGTGGTGTTCTGGCTTTCGTCGAGGATGATGAAACTGTTGTTCAAGGTGCGACCGCGCATGTAGGCCAGCGGCGCAACTTCGATCACTTGACGCTCGATCAACTTCGCGACGTGTTCAAAGCCGAGCATTTCGTAGAGTGCGTCGTAGAGCGGGCGCAGGTATGGGTCGATCTTCTGCGACAGGTCGCCGGGCAGGAAGCCGAGCTTTTCGCCGGCTTCAACCGCCGGACGCACCAGCAGGATGCGGCGAATCTGTTCGCGTTCCAGCGCGTCTACCGCGCAGGCAACGGCCAGATAGGTCTTGCCGGTACCGGCCGGGCCGATGCCGAAGTTGATGTCGTTGCCGAGGATTTCCTTCACGTAGCGCAACTGATTCAAGCCGCGAGGGCGAATCATGCCTTTTTTGGTGCGCAGGGCGACGGAGGGTTCGGAGGGGGAGACGTTGTCCATCTCTTCGACGGCGGATTCCTGCAGGAACAGGTGAACCGTATCCGGCGACAGCTCGGTACCTTTGGTTTCCCGGTACAAGCGGCGAATCAGATTTTCCGCGGAAGTGGTGTGCTTGGGGTCGCCGATCAGTTCGAACTGGTTTCCGCGATTGCGGATCTCGATGGTCAGGCGCTGTTCGATCAAGCGCAGATGCTCGTCGAATTGCCCGCACAGATTGGCGAAGCGACGGGCCTCAAAGGGCTCGAGGATAAAACGATGTGGTTCTATGGGTGCGTTCAAGGTCGTATTTAGCCGCCCTGGGGCAATTAAGATGAAATCAAGGATAACGCCAGTGGCCTGGGTGCGAAAGCTCTTATACAGGCCAATCTGAATCGGGCGTCTGGCACGGTCCCTGTGGGAGCGGGCTTGCTCGCGAAGGGGGCATCACATTCAGCATCTGTGTTGAATGTCAGTCCGCTTTCGCGAGCAAGCCCGCTCCCACATTGATCTGCTGCGGTTATTGGATCAGCGAGCCCCGCAGCGAGTGCGGCTGGGCGGCGTCAATGTGCACGTCGGCAAACTGGCCAATCAGCGTGGGATTGTCGCAGCGGAAGTTGACGATGCGGTTATTCTCGGTCCGGCCTTGCAGTTCGCCGGGGTCTTTTTTCGAATAATCGGTCACCAGGATCCGCTGGATCGAACCGACCATTTGTCGGCTGATCTCGAAACCTTGCTGGTTCAGGCGATGTTGCAGCGCATTCAGGCGTTCTTTCTTCAACGCTTCCGGCGTTTCGTCGGCCAGATCGGCAGCCGGAGTCCCCGGGCGCTGGCTATAGACGAACGAGTAGGAGAAGTCGAAACCGACGTCTTCGATCAGCTTCATGGTCTGTTCGAAGTCTTTTTCGGTCTCACCCGGGAAGCCGACGATGAAGTCCGAACTGATGCAGATCCCCGGCACAGCGGCACGCAGCTTGCGCAGTTTGGATTTGTATTCCAGCGCTGTGTGGTTGCGCTTCATCGCCGCCAGGATTCGGTCCGAGCCCGACTGCACCGGCAAGTGCAGATGTTTGACCAGTTCCGGCACGTCGGCGTGGGCCTGGATCAGACTGTCGGAGAATTCCAGCGGGTGTGAGGTGGTGTAACGGATGCGGTCGATGCCATCGACGGCGGCCACGACGCGGATCAGCTCGGCGAGGTCCGCCAGGCGGCCGTCGTGCGTGGTCCCGCGATAACCGTTCACGTTCTGACCCAGCAACGTCACTTCGCGCACGCCGTTTTCGGCCAGGTGAATAATCTCGGCGATCACGTCATCGAACGGTCGGCTGACTTCTTCACCTCGGGTGTAAGGCACCACGCAGAAGGTGCAGTACTTGCTGCAACCTTCCATTACCGACACATAGGCGCTCGGCCCGTCGACGCGCGGCTCGGGCAAGTGGTCGAATTTTTCGATTTCCGGGAACGAGACGTCGACTTGTGGCAATTTGGTGGAGCGCGCGGCGTCGATCATTTCCGGCAGGCGGTGCAGGGTCTGCGGGCCGAACACGACGTCGACATACGGAGCACGGTCGCGGATGGCCGCCCCTTCCTGGCTGGCCACGCAACCGCCGACGGCGATGACCATGTCCGGGTTGGCCAGTTTCAGTTCGCGCCAGCGGCCCAGTTGGGAGTACACGCGGTCTTGGGCGCGTTCACGGATCGAACAGGTATTGAGCAGGATCACGTCGGCATCTTCAGCGCGAGCGGTGACTTCCAGGGCCTGGTGTTCACCCAGCAGATCAACCATGCGCGAGCTGTCGTACTCGTTCATCTGGCAACCGTGGGTTTCGATGTAAAGCTTCTTGGCCATGGACCCCAGTCTCACGTGATTCAAAGAACCGCGCATTATAGGGAACATGTCCCAAGGTTCCTACCGCTGTGCGTCCGGCGGCTATGCTATAGTTCGCGCCCTCATTTTTATCCCCCGATGTGTTGCTCGCCCGCCATGACCAAACGTGAAGCTCCAATCTACAAGGTGATTTTCCTCAACCAGGGCCAGGTGTACGAAATGTATGCCAAGCAGATCTATCAAAGTGATCTGTGGGGCTTCCTGGAAGTGGAAGAGTTCGTCTTTGGCGAGCGCACGCAAGTGGTCGTCGATCCGAGCGAAGAGAAGCTCAAGGCTCAGTTCGAAGGCGTTGTGCGCAGTTTTGTGCCAATGCATTCGATCGTGCGGATCGACGAGGTCGAGCGCCTGGGTACGCCGAAAATCAGCGAAGCCCGCGGTGCGGTCGGCAACGTCATGCCGTTTCCGATGCCGATGCCTGAGAAGTAGGCCTCAAGACCGAGTCGCCCCCATTCGCGAGCAGGCTCGCTCCCACAATGAATTGTCTGTGAACACATTATCTGTGTACGCCAGAGAAAACTGTGGGAGCGGGCTTGCTTGCGAAGGGGCCAGTCAGAACGACGCAGAATTCAGGGAAGTGGCGAAAACGGCGTACGCCCATCGGCGCTTTGCAATTCCAACAGGTATTTGCGGAAGATTTGCCCCAGCACCTGGGTAGCCACCTCAAGTTCTTCGCGGGGCATTTTCTCGGCGACTTCGTCAGCGGTGTCCAACGCATCTTCAGCGCCATTGACCGCAGCCATTTTCAGCACGATATAAGCCTGGATGTTATTGGCCGGTACGCCTTCGCCATGGAAGAACATGGTGCCGAGTTTGAACTGCGCCTGGGCGTGGCCTTGCAGCGAGGCCTTTTCGAAGTAGCCCATGGCTTTTTTGAGGTCGCGCGGCGTGTTTTTGCCATCGTAGTACAACTCACCCAACTCGTATTGCGCTTGCGCATCCCCTTCATCCGCCGCTTTCTGGCAGGCGGCGAGAGCCTGCGCCAGGTCTTGCGGCTGAGTATTGAGGGTGCAACGACCCATCGCTGGGATTAACAACGAGTTGCCGCCTGCTTGTGCGAGCGCGAGCAGGGGCTGAAGGAGCAACAGGCAGCCCAATGAAAGGGCGCGGCCGGTGCGGTTCATGGGAATCGACTTACCTCTGAAGGGCGCGCGGACCCATCGAGGGATCCAATAAGCGCGCATTATGAAATAAGCAGGGCCAACCTTACAAAGTCTTTACTCGTTTTTCTGCTGCGCGGGGAATATATCGCCCACTTTGCTGGGGATATTAAGCAGAAGCTTAGGAATAAAGGCGTGAAGGTAGGTGAAAGCTGACGCTGGCAATCGCCAACGTCAGCGGTACAGCGTTATTTCAACGCGGCAAATGCACGCTCGGCGGCATCCAGCGTCAGTTTCAGCTCGGTTTCGCCATGGGCGATCGAGGTGAAGCCCGCTTCGAATGCGCTCGGCGCCAGGTACACGCCGCCTTCGAGCATCAGGTGGAAGAAGCGCCCGAACAGGGCAGCGTCGCTGGCCATCACGTCATCGAAGGTCACGATGTCGTCGGCGCCGCTGAAGTAAAGGCCGAACATGCCACCGGCCTGTGTGGTCACAAACGGAATGCCCGCCGCATCGGCGCGCTGTTGCAGGCCATCGAGCAGGCGGCTGGTGTAGTCGCTCAGCTCGGCGTGGAACCCCGGGCGGCTGATCAGTCGCAGGGTCGTCAGACCGGCAGCCATGGCCAGTGGGTTACCCGACAAGGTCCCCGCCTGATAGACCGGGCCCAATGGCGCGATGTGCGACATGATTTCGCGCTTGCCACCGAAGCAGCCAACCGGCATGCCGCCACCGATGATCTTGCCGAAGGTGGTCAGGTCAGGCGTCACGCCATAGTGGGCTTGTGCGCCACCGAGGGCGACACGGAAACCGGTCATCACTTCATCGAAAATCAGCACCACGCCATGCTTGTCGCACAGGGTCCGCAGGCCTTCGAGGAAACCTGGCGCCGGCGGCACGCAGTTCATGTTGCCGGCCACTGGCTCGACGATGATGCACGCCACTTCCTGGCCGACTTCGGCGAGCAGGGTTTCGACCGCGTCGATGTCGTTGAACGGCAGGGTCAGGGTGTGTTTGGCGAAGGCCGCCGGCACACCGGCCGAGCTCGGCACGCCTTGGGTCAGGGCGCCGGAACCGGCCTTGACCAGCAGGCTGTCGGAGTGACCGTGGTAGCAGCCTTCGAATTTGATGATGCTGTCGCGGCCGGTGAAACCACGGGCCAAACGAATCGCACTCATGGTGGCTTCGGTGCCGGAGCTGACCATGCGCACCATTTCCATCGACGGCACGATCGAGCAAACCAGATCAGCCATCTGGGTTTCCATCTCGGTCGGCGCGCCGTAGGACAATCCGTGCTCAAGCTGTTTGCGTACCGCATCCAATACGTCCGGATGACTGTGACCGAGAATCATCGGCCCCCAGGAACCGACGTAATCCACATAACGCTTGTTATCTTCGTCGGTGACGTAGGCGCCTTCAGCGTGTTTGAAGAACAACGGCGTGCCGCCGACGCTTTTGAACGCGCGAACAGGCGAGTTCACGCCACCGGGAATGTGTTTCTGGGCATTGGCAAACAGCGTTTCGGAACGAGACATGATTTGGCTCTCAAAGTCAGACTAGCTTTCTAAATATGAAGCAATTCGTTAAAGGCGCGGGCGCGGCGTGTCACTTCAGCCGTGCTCTCGGCGCCAAACAAGCCATGGACTACCGCCAGCAGATCGACCCCATGGGCCACCAACGGCGCGGCATTGTCCAGGGTGATGCCGCCGATCGCGCAGATCGGCAGGTGCAGTTTGTTGCGGGCCTGGTCGAGCAGTTCGAGACTGCAGGTCGGGGCGCCGGGTTTGGTGTTGGAGTTGAAGAAGCGGCCGAACGCGACATAGCTGGCGCCTTCTTTCGCCGCTTGCTCGGCGAGTTCGAGTTGCGCGTGGCAGGTCGAACCGATGATCGCCTGGCGACCGAGCAACGCGCGCGCCGGGGTCAACGGGCCATCAGTCTGGCCCAGGTGCACGCCGACGTTCAGGCGCGCGGCCAGTTCGGCATCGTCGTTAATGATCAGATGGGTCTTGTAGCGCTCGCACAGATCGCGCAGCGTTTCGGCCTCGCGCAGGCGGCGGGCTTCGTCGCTGCTCTTGTCGCGGTATTGCAGCAGAGTGACGCCACCTTCCAGCGCCGCCTCCACGTACGAAAGAAATTTACCGGCCAGCAGCTGGCTATCGGTAATGGCGTACAGGCCACGTAGTTTCATCGGACAAGCCTCACCGCATTGCTTATAGAAAGTTACGAACAGAAGTCCAGCGGCAGGCGGCGCGGCACGAACTGGCCTTTGCCTAGCTGTTCCGCGTCACGCAGGGTGCGCCAAGTGTAGTCAAGCGCAGTCTTGACCGCGCTGGCGAGGTTTTCACCCAGGGCCAGACGACCGGCCAGGGCACTGGCCAAGGTGCAACCGGAACCGTGATAACTGCCGGGCAGACGTTGGCAGGTGAAGGTTTCGCGGTGACCGTCGCGGCTGTACAGGCGATTGTGGATTTCGTGTTCATCGCCATGACCGCCAGTGATCAGCAGGTGTTTGACGAATGGCAGGAGTTTTTCAGCGCACTCGTCCGCGGTGCCTTCGGGCAGTTCAGCGAGGATGCGGGCTTCGGGAAGATTAGGGGTGGCAATGATCGACAGGGGCAGAAGGCGTTCGCGCATGGCGTAGCCGACCTCGTCCTTGCCCAGGCGTCCGCCGCCGCCAGCGCGCAGCACCGGGTCGCAGACCACCGGCAAATGCGGGTGCGCCGACAGCAGTTCGACCACGGTGTCGACCATTTCCAGGGACCCGAGCATGCCCAGTTTGACTGCGGCTACCGTCGAGTCGTTGAGCACGGCGTTGGCCTGAGCCAACACCCACTCTCGGTCGAGAACGCGAAAGTCAGTAACGTTGACCGTGTCTTGCACGGTCAGGGCGGTGACGGCCGGGGCCGCATGACAACCCTGAGCGAGCAGGGCTTCGATATCTGCCTGCAAGCCGGCGCCACCACTTGGGTCGTGGCCGGAGAGACAGAGGACAACGGGGCGAGAGCTGTAGATATTCATGGTGCGCGAGCTTACCACCAGTCGACCGACGAGTCATGACGGTCCATGTAGCAGCTGCCGAAGGCTGCGTTCGGCTGCGCAGCAGTCGTGAAGTCAGTCGCTGCGGTGTATCAGGCAGACCGCGTGTCCAGGTTTTACGACTGCTGCGCAGCCGAACGCAGGCTTCGCCAGCTGCTATGTATGGACTCGCCCCCACTGTCTACCCGCTTTTGAAAAAACCGTCGCCCCGTTGCATCTATGTATTAGGCCTATTCGTGGAAGCCGTCTTCGGCTTCTGGCCAAAATTGGAAAAGCTCGTGGTATGCCGATTACAGTCAGGCCTCGAAGGCCAGTAGCAGCTAAGGCATCAATCCACGCCGGTCTTACCTGGGGTCAATTTTCTTCAGCAAAGGGTCGGACAGTCAGTACCTCGGTGGCAGAACTCTGTCGCTCAGTGGCTCATCGTCGCTTGCTGGCCATCACCAGCGTGGCGACGATAAGTCTGGTCATTCTGTAGAAGCACCCAGACGATTCGCAGGTTGCGGTTGGCTAGCCTGATCGCAGCCTCCTTACGACCCAGCCGGCTCATCCAGCGCAACAAGCGGCGGTCATCGGGTTGCTGGGAATCAGGTCGTAGTTGTTGCAGCACCGCATGGGCTCCCTGGATCATCAGGCTGCGTAAATAAACATCGCCTCGCTTGGTCATGTCCCCCAGCCGGACCGTCTGCCCGCTGCTGTGCTGGTCAGGCACCATGCCAAAGTACGCGGCAAACTTGCGGGCATTGGGAAATCGCTCAGGCTTGGTTTCCTTGGCCACCAGTGCCGTGGCAGTGACTGGGCCGATGCCGCGCACAGTCATCAGTCGCTTCGCCGTCATGTCGGCGTTGGCGGCCACTTCCAGGCGTCCCGTCAGCACGCTGATGCGCTCGCCCAAATGGCGCCACTCGGCCAACAGTTCGTCGATCAGTTCACGCAGCAGGCCAGGCACCGGCTGGGTAGCATCTTCCAGTACCCGCGGAATTTTCTGGCTGATCGCAACATCGCCCTGCGCCAAGGCCACGCCGTGCTCGAGCAGCAGGCCGCGCATCTGATTACTTACCGCCGTGCGTCGACGCACATAGCCCTGACGGGCGCGATGCAGCGCCTGCATTGCCAGCGCCGCAACGCTTTTGACCGGTACTGCGCAGATTTTTTCATCGCGACCAGCCCGCAGAATCGCCAGCGCATCGTTGCGATCATTTTTAGGCCCGCTGCGGTGTGTGGCCACCAAACCGGCTGGAAGAATGCGCGCCAGATTGCCTTGGTCTTGCAGCTGCCGGGCCCAGGCTTGAGCGCCCGGACCGGTTTCCATCAAAACCACGACATGAGGCGGTAACTGTTGGAGAAACTCATAAAACGCCTCACGCGACTTGATCCGCTGCTCATAGCGCACCTGGCCGAGGACATCTTCACCGGCGACCTGAAAGACCTGCTTGGCCAGATCGACCGCCAAGGTTGTGCAGGCCGACAAATCGGAAGAAGACAGGGATTGATCAATCGAACTATGATTTTTCATGGACTCGCCCTCGCTGTCGTTGGCTGTTTAGACTGCCACCGTGGCGCATTGACGCCTCGGCTTGGGCGAGTCCATCCAATTACAGGGATATAGGCCGTTGTCACAAACTGACCGGCGAAACAGCTCTAGCCCAATGCATGCAGCTGGAACGCCCGTTCTAGAGCCTTTGTAGGAAAAATTTCAATGGTGTTCAATGGCCATCAACGGCTATGCTAGAGTGGATCCAAACCAATAACAGGTAATACCGGTTTTACGTCTACTCAAAAGGAATGAGGGGCTTCCTGAGATAACCGGACAGGCCACGCTGGGGCTTAAATGCTCTATTTGCTGATGTTGCTGTTGTGCTTGCCCCTCATGGCGAGTGCCGTCGAGTTCGATGAATCTACTCAAAGCCTTCCCCTGGGCCGAACCCTGCAAGTGTTCGAAGACGCGGGCGGTCAGGCGACCATCGCCGATGTCCGTGCGCAAGCCGCCACCGGAAACTTCAAGCCCCACGACAAAGACACCCTCAACGCCGGTTACTCGCGTTCAGCGTTCTGGTTGAAAATCGACCTGCATTACCGCCCGACCAACCCCGCGGTACAACGCACCTGGTTGCTGGAACTGGCCTATCCGCCCCTTGATCACCTTGATCTGTACTTGCCCGATGCTGCCGGTGGCTATCAGTTGGCCCGACAGACCGGTGATGCCTTGCCGTTCGCCACTCGCGAGATCCGCCAGAACAACTACCTGTTCGATTTGAACTTCACCGCTGATAAAGAGCAAACCGTGTACCTGCGCCTGCAGAGTGAAGGGTCGATCCAGGCACCGGTCACCTTGTGGTCGAGCACGGCTTTCCTCGAAGAACAACCGATCCGACTCTATGTGTTGGGCCTGATCTACGGCGTGTTGCTGGGCATGCTGGTCTACAACCTGTTCATCTACCTCAGCGTGCGCGATACCAGTTACCTCTATTACATCTTCTACATCGCCTCGTTCGGCCTGTATCAGCTCTCGGTGAACGGCGCAGCCGTGGAATATTTCTGGCCGGACAACCCGTGGTGGGCCAACGCCGCCACGCCGTTTTTCATCGGTTGCGCGGGGCTCTTCGGCACCCAGTTCGCCCGTAGTTTCTTGCAGACCTCAACGTACAGTCGTTGGCTCGACCGTTTGCTGTTGGCATTGATTGTGTTCAGCGCGGTGGTGGTCGGTTTGTCATTGCTGGCCAGTTACGCCTTGGCTTTGCGTCTGGCGACAGCGCTGGCACTGACCTTCACCCTAGTGATTTTTGCCGCAGGGATTTTCGCCTGGCTGCGTGGCCTGCGAGTGGCGCGGTATTTCATCATCGCCTGGTCGGCCTTCCTGCTCGGCGGCATCGTCAACACCCTGATGGTGCTGGGTTACCTGCCGAACGTGTTCCTGACCATGTATTCCAGCCAGATCGGCTCGGCGATTGAAGTGGCGCTGCTGTCCCTGGCACTGGCCGATCGCATCAACGACATGCGCGAGCAACAGGCGCAGACCCTGTTCGATGCCGGTCAAAAGCTCGAAGTGCTGAACCAGCAACTGGCTCACAGTAACAAGCTCAAGGACGAATTCCTCGCCACCCTGACCCACGAACTGCGCACGCCCATGAATGGTGTAATTGGTTCGCTGGAACTGATGCAGACCGTCGAGATGGGCACGGAGTTGGAGCAATACCAGCAAACGGCTGCAGGTTCGGCGCGAGACATGATGCGCATGGTCAACGGCATCCTGACCCTGACCGAGTTGCAGGCCGGCAAACTCAAGGCGTATCCGGCCACCTTCAGTTTGCGCGGCGTGGTTGATGCTTTGCGCCTGCAGTTCGAGGGCAACGCTCTGAGCAAGTCGCTGGACTTCAAAGTCGACGTGACGGTGGGGCTGCCGGATCGCTTGCACGGCGACAGCGCCAAGTTGGCGCAGTGCCTGGAATGTCTGCTGGATAACGCGATCAAATTCACTCGAACTGGCGGGTTAGCGCTGCGGGTGACGGGTAAACCGGTGGAGCCCAACCGACTGGCACTGTCCTTTGCGGTGATCGACACCGGCATCGGCTTTACCGATCTGGGGGAGGCGACCCTTTATCAGCGGTTCTTCCAGCTCGACGGCTCGATGACCCGAGAATACGGCGGTCTGGGCGTCGGCCTGGCGATCTGTCGACAACTGGTGGAATTGCTCGGCGGGCGCCTGACTCACCGCTCCGAGCTTGGCCGGGGCAGCCGCTTTCAGCTCGACGTCGAGTTCGAACTGCCCGTGGTGGAACGGCCGTCAGTGCCCTTGATGACCCGGGAATTTCCTCGCCTGCGACTGCCTCAGGACTGCAGGGTGCTGCTGGTCGATGACAACAGCATCAATCAGTTGGTGATGCGCGGGATGTTGCTCAAGCTGGGGTTCCGGGTGCGCACCGCCGACAATGGCGCTACCGCGCTCGATCACTTGCAGCGCGAAACCTTTGATGCGGTATTGCTCGATTGCCAGCTGACACCTCTGGACGGCGCCTCCCTCTGTTGCCAGATCCGCGCATTGCCGGGCTGCAGCGAATTGCCGGTATTCGTAATTGCCTTGAGCATTGATCGGGAACGCTACCCGACCGGTGCCTTGATCGATTACCTGAACAAACCCGTGAAGTTCGAAGACCTGCAGGCAGCGCTCTATCGTCGCGTGTTGTGTCCGACGCAAGGCGAAAGCGCCGACAGTTAGGCGGGTATGACACTTTGTTCGGTCATGGGGCGGTGCTTAACTGAAGTCCCTTGGCTGACCAAAGGAGCCCCGTCATGAACCTGCATCAGTTCGCCGAAACCCACGAAGTCACCAACCAGCCACCGTCGCTGGACGGTACCAACCTGTATCGCATCGACCTGCCGTTGCAGGAGTGGTCGCGGCGTTTCGGGGCCGGGTGGGCCGAGTCGCGGATTGACGTTTACGGCGCGCTGGCCGGCGGGCCGCTGATGGAAGCGGGGTTCCTGGCCAATCAGAACAAGCCGGTTTTCAGCAGTCATGACCGTTACGGCCATCGCATCGACCTGGTGGAATTTCACCCGGCCTATCACGAACTGATGCGCACGGCGGTCGAGCACGGTTTGACCTCGTTGCCTTGGGCGCATCCGCAGTCCGGCGCCCACGTCGCCCGCGCCTCCATGACCTACCTGCACAGCCAGGCCGAAGCCGGTAGTGGATGCCCGCTGACCATGACCTTCGCCAGTGTCCCGGCCATGCGCCTGCAACCAGATCTGGCCAAGCAGTGGCTGCCGAAAATCCTCTCTACCGAATACGACCCGCGCAATGTCGGCATGGCCCACAAGTCCGGGGTCACCATCGGTATGGCCATGACCGAGAAACAGGGCGGCACGGATGTGCGGGCCAACACCACCAAGGCATATCCGGTCGGCGCCAGTGGTCCGGGCCAGGCGTATGAACTGGTGGGTCACAAGTGGTTCTGTTCGGCACCGATGTGCGATGCCTTCCTGACCCTGGCCCAGACTGACAAGGGCTTGACCTGTTTCCTGCTGCCGCGCCACCGTCCGGACGACACGCGCAATCAGTTCTATATACAGCGACTGAAAAACAAACTCGGCAATTGCTCCAACGCTTCCAGTGAAGTGGAGTTCCGTGGTGCGCTGGCATGGATGGTCGGCGAGGAGGGGCGAGGCGTTCCGACCATCATCGAAATGGTCGCCATGACCCGCTTCGATTGCATGGTCGGCTCCAGCTCGCTGATGCGCCAGGCCCTGACCCAGGCCAGCCATCACTGCGCTCACCGCAGAGTCGGCGGTAAGTTGCTCAGCGAACAACCCTTGATGCAGAACGTACTGGCCGACCTGGCCCTGGAAAGCGAAGCCGCCCTGGCCTTGAGCCTGCGCATGGGCAGGGCGCTGGATCATCTGGATGACGACCATGAAGGCAAATTCGCTCGGCTGGTCACGGCGGTAGGCAAATACTGGATCTGCAAACGCGCGCCCGGAATGATCAATGAAGCCGCCGAATGCATGGGCGGTGCCGGTTATGTCGAAGACAGCATCTTGCCGCGGTTGTACCGTGAGGCACCGGTCAATTCGACGTGGGAAGGTTCCGGCAACGTGCAATGCCTCGACGTATTGCGAGCGTTGTCGAAGGAGCCAGGTGTGCTCGACGTACTGTTCAGCGAATTGGGCGATGGTCATGGCGACCAACGCCTCGCTGCGCACATCAGCCAATTGAAGGTGGCTTTCAAAGACACCAGCGACATTCAATACCGCGCCCGGAAGTTGACCGAAGACATCGCCTTGGGTCTTCAGGCCAAGTTGTTGCTGGAAGCGGGCAACTCCACCGTAAGCGATGCCTTCATCGCCAGCCGCCTCGGTTCGGCCGGTCGGGTGTATGGCGCGTTGCCACGTGGACTGGATGTTGAAGCCATTGTGGCCCGCTCGACACCACAGGGCTTCTGATCGCGCTGACTTGCAGGCAAGATGAAGGTCTGCAAGTCAGAACACAGGATGCTGATCGTGACCGAAGCTTTTATTGTCGTTCAAACCGCCGAGCAAGCCGTGGACCGGCTTGCGCTCTTGCACAATCGTGCAACCACCGCGCTGAACCAGGCGCTCAAGCGTTACCTCAAGGATCGTGTCGAACCGGACGCCGAACAGCGTGCGATGTTTCGTTATCCCGAACTGCGTCTGACCTACCATTGCCATGGCGAAGTCCCACAGACCACGCGCGCCTATGCCAAGGTTCAATTGCCGGGAACCTACAGCGTCACCGTCACCCATCCGGCGGCTTTTCGAAAATATCTGCTGGAACAGCTTGTTCCTTTGATGCACGACTTCACCGTGACGGTGGAAGTCGGTATCAGCCAGCAGAATATTCCTTATCCGTACGTGGTCGAGCAGGGCGATGAGCTGGCCGGCTCCGGCGTCACCGCTGCCGTGCTGGCGCGGGTGTTCCCGAGTACTGATCTGTCGGCCGCGACCGATGGCATCGCCGACGGTTTGTATGATTGGGAAAACACCGATCCGTTGCCGTTGGCCTTGTTCGACGCCGCGCGGGTGGATTTCTCCTTGCGCCGCCTGGTGCACTACACCGGCAGCGACTGGCGTCATGTGCAGCCATGGATTCTGCTGACCAACTACCACCGCTACGTCGACCAGTTCATCGTCCATGGTCTGGAACAGTTGCGCAGCGATCCGCGTTTCGTGCGCATGGTCTTGCCGGGCAACGTGATCATCGAAAAGAGCATGGACCACGGAGAAGCCTCGGCGATTGCCGCGGGCGTGGTTTGGCATCGCTATCAAATGCCGGCCTATCACCTGATCGCCACCGACGGCCATGGCGTGACCCTGGTCAACATCGGCGTCGGCCCGTCCAATGCCAAGAACATCACCGACCACCTGGCAGTGCTGCGTCCGCATTGCTGGCTGATGATCGGCCACTGTGGCGGCTTGCGTCAGTCGCAGACCATCGGCGATTACGTGCTGGCGCACGCTTACATGCGTCGCGACGGGATTCTCGACCGGGTCGTGCCGCCGAATATCCCGATTCCGGCCTTGGCGGAAGTGCAGATGGCGTTGCAGCAAGCGGCAGCCAATATCACCGGTGAGAAGGGCGATGAGCTGAAGAAACGCCTGCGCACTGGCACCGTACTGACCTACGACGACCGTAACTGGGAATTGCGCTGGGCTCAGGAACGTCCGCTGATCAACCTGTCTCGCGCCGTGGCGGTGGACATGGAAAGCGGCACCATCGCAGCGCAAGGTTATCGCTTGCGGGTTCCGTACGGCACGTTGCTCTGTGTCTCGGACAAGCCGTTGCACAGCGAAATCAAGCTGCCGGGTTCGGCCAACGCTTTCTATGAGCGCGCCGTCAGCCAGCACTTGAAGATCGGCATCGAAGCGGTGGACCTGTTGCGCACCGAGCTCAACTCGCTGCACTCACGCAAACTGCGCAGCTTTGACGAACCGCCGTTCCGGTAATAGTTGTCATGGTCATTTGGCGGTCGGGGCACTAGCATTAGCAGCCCTGACCGTTAGATGTTCCTTTCCCATGTCTCGTCCTCAACGTCCCGTTTCCCGCCGTCCTGGCGTGAAGCCTGCGCCACCTTCCTCAGCCCCGCGCCGAGTCGCCAAAGCGCCGCCGGCCGAGCCGAAGCTGATTCTGTTCAACAAACCGTTCGATGTGCTGACGCAGTTCAGCGACGGCGAAGGGCGGGCGACGCTCAAGGACTTCATTGAGATTCCCGGGATTTACCCGGCAGGACGGCTGGACCGTGACAGCGAAGGTTTGCTGTTGCTGACCAACGATGGCCAGCTTCAGGCGCGGATCGCCGATCCGAAACACAAATTGGCCAAGACCTATTGGGTGCAAGTGGAAGGCGAGCCGAGTGCCGAGCAATTGCAGCGCTTGCGCGATGGCGTCGAACTGAACGATGGCATGACCTTGCCGGCCGAGGCGCGGCAACTGGATGAGCCGCAATTGTGGCCACGCAACCCGCCGGTACGCTTTCGCAAAAGCGTGCCGACCAGTTGGCTGGAGCTGGTGATTCGCGAAGGTCGCAACCGCCAGGTACGGCGCATGACCGCGGCGGTTGGCTTGCCAACGTTGCGCCTGGTGCGGGTCAAAATCGGCGACTGGTCGATCGAAGGGCTTGATCAGGGCCAGTGGAAGGAAGTGCCGGCGCGTTTATAACGAGCCGGATTCGATCAGGCCGATCACCACGCTTTTGATCACGAACGCGGCCACGCCCAGGCCGAGTACGGAAAACAGAATGAACGAGCCAAAGCGCCCGGCCTTGGACTTCTTCGCCAGGTCCCAAACGATGAAACCCATGAAAATGATCAGAATGCTGACCAGTCCGGTCATCATCCACTCTTCGAATACTGCAGGATCCATCGAACATCTCCAGCGCGGACGGGGCTAAAAGGCGCTGGAGTATACGGCATGGGGGAGTGGTCGAGGATTGACCTGCGGCAGTGTGTCGCAGCTATTCGTCGCCCGGCCTGCTCTTGTAGGAGCTGTCGAGTGAAACGAGGCTGCGATCTTTTGATTTTGCTTTTAAGAACAACCCTCCGTGTCAGGCTACCTGTCGCCCTTGTTGATTGACTCATTCATTCAAGAGGGCGAAGGTATTTAGCAATGCCCAAACGTTATGACGACAACTTCAAAGACTGGGTTGTCCTGCAGATGATGCCGCCCCTTAATCGCTCGGTGGCAGAGCTCGCGATTGCGCTCAAACTCACGCCACAGTCACTGCGTAACTGGAGACAAATGGCTAGAGATAAAGGTCTGATCGTGCCCGGGAACGGAAAGACCAGTGATCAATGGTCCAGCGCCGACAAATTCAATGCCGTCATGGAAACCGCACCGTTGAGCGAGGTGGAGATCTCTCAATATTGCCGAATAAAGGGCATTTATCCGGAGCAAATCCAGCAATGGCGCGAAGCCTGCCAAAACGCCAACACCTTGGCTGATCTGAAGCCCAGCGCAGAGAAAACTGCCGAGCAACGACGGATCAAAGAGCTGGAGCGTCAGTTGATCCGATCAGACGCTGGTCGGGCCGAAGCGGAGGCTTTGCTGGAACTCAGAAAAAAAGCCAATGCGATTTGGGGCAAGGACAAGGAAGACTGATCAGCGCCTCTGATCGCACGCAAGCCATGAAGTTGATTACTGAAGCGGTCTTGGGTGGGGCTCGCCGATATCGAGCATGTGATGAGCTGGGACTGAGCCTGCGCACAGTTCAACGTTGGCGACACACCGACGGCGACGGGCGCCTGCTAGCTCAGCGGACAGCACCGTCAAATAAACTCAGCGAGGCAGAACGCCAAGCAGTGCTTGATGCCGCTAATCAGGCTGGCTACGCCAGCCTCACACCCCACCAGATCGTGCCCAAACTGGCAGATGAAGGTATTTATCTGGCTTCGGAATCGACCTTTTATCGCGTATTAAAAGCCGCCAATCAAAACGTTCGCCGTGGTCGGGTCAAAGCCCCGAAACGCAGAGTGCTGACGACACATCGTGCTGAGGGCCCCAATCAGGTTTGGTGCTGGGATATCACCTGGTTGCCGAGCACAGTTAAGGGCCGTTTTTTTTGGTAGCCAATGAAGTGCATGAAGTGGAGTGCGCCGAGCATGCATGTGAGCTGCTTGAAAAGGGCTGTCTACGAGAGCAAACGGCGGGACGTCCTTTGGTGCTGCACTCGGACAACGGCCACGTCATGAGAGGCTCTTTATTACGCGAAAGCATGGTTGCTCTGGGCGTCGAGCCTTCATTTAGCCGCCCGCGAGTAAGCAACGACAATGCCTACGCCGAAGCACTTTTTCGTACGGCAAAGTACTGCCCGCTCTGGCCGGACCAACCGTTTGATACGCTCACTGAAGCAAGGCTTTGGGTGCAAAAATTTATCGAGTGGTACAACGAAGACCACCGTCACAGTGCCTTGAAATACGTGACGCCGAACGAGCGCCACGAAGGCAAGGCAACGGCTCTATTACAAGCCAGAGCAGCACTGTATGAAGACGCCAGGGAAGCTAATCCGAGCCGCTGGAGTACCAGAACGCGCAACTGGAAATTGGCAGATGCGGTGTATTTGAACCCCGAACGCCCTGATGTTAAGGCCGCGATGGCATAGCAGCAGGAGTACCAAGGCGACAGGTACCTTGACACGTACCGACAAGATCAAAAGATCGCAGCCTCGTTTCACTCGGCAGCTCCTACAGAAGCGGGTCTCAGCTGCGTAGATGGGTTAAGGGCAGCTCAGTACTGTTGAGCACCTGATTCAACACAAAACTCGACCGCACGCTCGTCACCCCTTCGATCCGGGTCAGATGCCCCAGCAGCAATTTCTGATAATGGTCCATGTCCGGCACCACCACCTTGAGCTGATAGTCGGCATCCATCCCGGTCACCAAGCTGCATTCCAGCACCTGCGGTAACGTGCGAATCGCGGCTTCAAAGTTCTCGAAACGCTCCGGCGTATGTCGGTCCATGCCGATCAATACGTAGGCCGTGAGGCTCAAACCGAGCATCTTTCGATCCAGCAAAGCCACCTGGCGCGAGATGTAGCCGTCATCTTCCAGCTGTTTGACGCGGCGCGAGCAGGGCGAGGGAGACAGGCCGATGCGTTCGGCCAGCTCCTGGTTGGAGATGCGCGCGTCACGCTGCAATTCCGCCAAAATGCTCAGGTCGTATCGGTCGAGTTTGCTCATCAATCAGGCCTTTGTCATAACTATTGCGGTGGATTATCTATCCAGGGTTAAAAATTGCGCAAGTGATGTTTATTTGAGCAATCTTCGCAATCCTCTGTCGGTGCCGCGAGCCTATTCTTATCACCAGAATCACTGCTCGGACAAACAGTCCACAGCGGCTCGCCCAATCCGGCCAGCCGCGGTCGCCACCCCCACAGGGGATGAGCCGGCCCCCGAGCTACACACTGTCCAGAAGACGGCGTGAGGTGAGCCGACGTCATAAGCGTCGAGCACGGACGAAGTTCTCAAAGGGAGGCCGACGGTTCTCCCTTTTCTTTTGCCTGGAATTTGGTATGCCCTTGAGAAAGTCTTCCTCAATAAATAAGTGGAGGGCTGATAACCTGTTGCAGAACCGGCCGGTGCTTTCCCAGTCTTACGTACAGGCCCTACCCCGCAGTGAGGAAAAGCATGAAGTCGCGCATCTGGCGTTTGGCCGGGGTTGGTTTGCTGTGTATCAGTGTCACTGCGCAATCGCTGGCCGATGAGCCGCAAAACCGGGGTCCCGATGGCGGACAACGTGGCTCGGACGGCCATCAGGGAAACAGTCAGGGCCATGGCGGAAACAATCAACCGCGTCCGCAGAACAACGACATCATTCGTGGCGACAATAGCCGCCAGTTCGAGCACAACGGCCAGAATCAGCAGAACCGTCAGCCGCACGACTACAACAGCCCGGTTCGGCCGCCGCCACCACCGCCGCAACTACCGGCCAATGACCTGCCGATCCAGGGCCGGCCCGACACCGTGCGCCAAACCCAGCAGCCACAACGTGGTTACTATCAGGACGTGCCGCGGCGCAACGATAGCAATCAGCACTGGCAGAACGACAACAACCAGCACTGGCAGAACAACAACGGTCTGCGTCCCGATGACCATCGCTGGGCCGGTCGCCCGGATGGGCACGGCAATGGCTGGGGTCCCGGCCCGCAATATCGCCCCGGTCATGTGATCGATCGCTTCCCGGATCGTGACTACCGCGTGCCTTATCGAGGTCAGGATTTTTTCTACTCCGGCGGCTACTGGTATCGCCCGCTCGGCCCGCGTTATGTGGTGGTGCAGCCGCCTCGTGGGATTCGCGTCAGCTACCTGCCCGATTACGCGCGTGAAGTGTGGATTGGCGGTGCGCTGCTGTTCCTGGCGGCGGGTTCGTATTACGCCTATCAGGAGAGCACTCAGGATTACGTCGTGGTCGAGCCGCCCGTGCAACCGCAGCCGCAACCGGTCAGCAATAGTTATGATGTGGTGGCTTACCCGGCTAACGGGCAGTCGCCGGAGCAAGTCAGTCAGGACGGTTACGAGTGCTATCAATACGCGGTGCAGCAGAGTGGTTTCGATCCGCGAACGGCTACCTATCAACCGGCCCCGTCGGTGGTGCAAGCCTACCGCCAGGCCCAGGGCAACTGCCTGAGCAGTCGCGGCTATCAGGTTTCTTTCTGAACCCTGGCTGCAAGCACCACTTCCTTCGGGTCGGCGTGCACCAGCACTTCGGCTCGCGGGTAGGCGGCGTGAATTGCATCGGCGGCTTGATCGCTGATGCCATGGGCAACTGACAGGGTCAAATGCCCCGGTAACTCCAGATGCAGCTGCACGAACCACTGGTTGCCAGACACCCGGGTGCGCAAGTCGTGTGCGCCCAAAACCCCTGGCACGCTGCAAGCCAATTCGAGCATGTGCTGGCTGACATCCGGCGGTAGCTCCTCATCCATCAGCACCGTAAAGCTTTCCCGGGCGATTTGAATCGCGCTCCACAGGATGTAAGCGGCAATCCCCAATCCGAACCACGCATCCACTTGATGCCAGCCAAACCCGGCCAGCACCAGCGCGACCAGAATGCTGCCATTGAGCAGCATGTCCGAGCGGTAATGCAGGGCGTCGGCGCGCACCGCGTTGGAGCCGGTGGCCTTGACCACCCGATGTTGCAACGTCAGCAGGGCCAGGGTCAGCGCCAGGGAGAACACAATCACGCCGATGCTGATCCACGGCGCACCCACCGGTTCCGGATGCTTGAGCCGATCAAACGCCTGCAAGGCAATCAGCACCGCACTGCCGCCAATGAACAACGCCTGAGCCATGCCCGCCAGCGACTCGGCCTTGCCATGCCCGTAACGGTGATCGTCATCGGCGGGACGCAAGGCGTAATGCACCGCCAGCAAGTTGAGCAGCGAGGTGACGCCGTCGAGTGCCGAATCGGTCAGTCCGGCGAGCATGCTCACCGAACCGCTCAACCACCAGGCAATGGCCTTGGCGACGATCAACGTACACGCCACCGCCACCGAGGCGCGGGTCGCCAGCCGCAACAGGCGGGCGTGTTCGGAACTGGAAATCATAGGTGCGGCTTTTCCTTTAAGTGTCTCTTTCAATACACGGATTACGCAGCAGGTTGCAGACCGAACATGGCCAGTTGCTGGGTGCTGCCCTTGTGCTGGATCAGACGTGGATCGTCCAGCGGGAAGCTGCGGCCCAACTCAGTTTCGAGAATAGTCTGCAACTTGTGGTTATCGACCTTGCCATCGGCACCGATGGCTTCCTTGAGTTTTTCCGGAGCCACCTGGGCGGTTCGGCCGGGCTCGTAGTAAATGGCGCCAGTAGCAAAGTCCACCGCAAAGGCAATCAGGCCCGGAATGATATAAAACAGCAGACCCACGGCATCCAGCGCGACGATGACCGGGTCGATCTTGCCATCGATCTGACCGCGACGATCGGGGTAGAAAATCGTGCCGCAGGCAGTTATTTGGGTCAGCAAGGTCGCGACCAGTACACCGCCAATCAAGCGAAAGGGAGCACGCATGTGAAATCTCCTGAGTTATCTGGAAACGAAGGGGCATCTGTATGAATTAGGACCGCGACAAACACCGAGCAGTTCGCCGTTATACTCGGCCCTCTGTTTGGGAGCCAGCATGATTTCTTTGCCGATTGATGAAGTTTTACCCGCCCTGCGTGAAGCCTTGGCGACACGCCACGAAGCCGTGCTCGAAGCACCGCCCGGCGCCGGTAAAACCACACGCGTGCCGTTGGCCTTGCTCAACGAGCCGTGGCTGGCCGGGCAGACCATTCTGATGCTTGAGCCGCGTCGCTTGGCGGCGCGGGCGGCCGCGGAGCGGTTGGCCAGTGAGCTGGGCGAGAAGGTCGGTGAAACCGTCGGTTATCGCATTCGTCTCGACAGCAGAGTCGGCCCCAAAACCCGTATCGAAGTGGTCACCGAAGGCATCCTCACCCGACGCTTGCAGGACGACCCGGCGCTCGAAGGCGTGGGCTTGCTGATCTTCGACGAATTCCATGAGCGCAGTCTCGATGCCGATCTGGCGCTGGCCCTGAGCCTCAATGGCCGGGAACTGTTCCGTGATGATCAGCCGCTGAAAATCCTGCTGATGTCGGCAACGCTCGAAGGCGAACGCCTGGCCGGGTTGCTGGACGACGCGCCGATTCTGCGCAGTGAAGGTCGCATGTATCCGGTAGCGATGCGCTGGGGCCGACCGTTCCAGCCCGGTGAGTTCATCGAACCACGTCTGGTACAGACCATCCTTGAAGCCTTGAATGATGAAACCGGCAGCGTGCTGGTGTTCCTGCCGGGGCAGGCGGAAATCCGTCGGGTGCATCAGCAACTCGCCGATGCGCTGGGCGAGCGCACGCAGGTGTGGCTCTGCCCGTTGCACGGTGAACTGGACCTGGCCGCGCAACGCGCCGCGATCGATCCGGCACCGGCAGGCTTTCGCAAAGTGGTGCTGGCCACCAACATCGCCGAGACCAGTCTGACCATCGACGGCGTGCGTGTGGTGATCGATGCCGGGTTGGCGCGAGTGCCGCGGTTCGATCCCGGCAGCGGCATGACCCGCCTCGACACCCAACGTATCTCTCGTGCCAGCGCCACTCAGCGCGCGGGTCGGGCAGGGCGCTTGGAGCCGGGCGTGTGTTATCGGTTGTGGTCGCAGGATCAGCACGAACAACTGGCGGCCTACGCCAGCGCGGAAATTCTCTCGGCGGATCTCGCCGGTCTGGCCTTGCAACTCGGTCGCTGGGGCGTTACGCCGGGACAGTTGGTCTGGCTCGACGTACCGCCCGCGGCGGCTTATGCACAGGCTCAAGATCTGCTGGAGCGCTTGGGTGCATTGGACGGTGAAGCATTGACCCGTCACGGTCAGGCCATGGCCGAACTGCCGGCTCATCCGCGCATCGCCCATTTGTTGTTGCGCGGTCAGGCGCTCGGCCTGGCAGAGATGGCGTGCGACGTCGCGGCATTGCTCGGTGAGCGGGATATTTTGCGTGGTGCCGGAGCGGATCTGCACAGCCGATTGGTGTTGTTGTCCGGTGAAGAGCGGGCCGCACGCGGCGCTCAGGGCGGCGTTCAACGTGCCCGGCAATTGGCGCGGCAGTATCGCGGTTACCTGCGGGGCAAAGCGTCGGAACCGGTCAGCGATCCGGATCATCCGCGTTGGCTCGGCGCGCTGTTGGCACTGGCTTATCCGGATCGGGTCGCCCAACAGCGACGGGCCGGTGGCGCGGAGTATCGCTTGGCCAACGGTCGCGCAGCGCTGTTCGCCGAAGCCGACAGTTTGATGAAACAACCGTGGCTGGTAATCGCCGATCTCGGCAGCCGTCAGGGGCAGCGTGAAGAACGTATTTATCTGGCGGCGGATTTCGATCCGGCGCTGTTCGACTCGGTGCTGGCCGAGCAAGTGCGCTGCGTCGATCAACTGGATTGGGATGAGCGCGAAGGCGTGTTACGGGCCGAGCGTCAGCGCAAGGTCGGTGAATTGATCCTCAGCCGTGAACCGCTGACCGGCCTCGATGAAACCGCCCGTAGTCAGGCGTTGGTA
This sequence comes from Pseudomonas sp. MDT1-17, assembly GCF_054898105.1. Lineage (NCBI taxonomy): Bacteria > Pseudomonadati > Pseudomonadota > Gammaproteobacteria > Pseudomonadales > Pseudomonadaceae > Pseudomonas > Pseudomonas sp. MDT1-17. The sequence continues at coordinate 1,313,990 of NZ_JBUBVM010000001.1, forward strand.
AACCTGGTGCGGCGCAAAGGGCTGGAGCTGTTGCCGTGGACCCCGGAGTTGCGTCAGTGGCAGGCGCGGGTGGCGTTGTTGCGGCAGTTGGACCTTGGCAGCAAGGGTGAGAGTGAGTGGCCGGATGTCAGCGACGCCGCCCTGCTTAAAAGCCTCGAACACTGGCTGATGCCGTATATGGGGAAAGTCTCGCGGCTCAGTCACTTCGCCAATCTGGACCTGTCGAGCATCGTCCACAATCTGCTGCCCTGGCCGCTGCCGCAACGGCTCGACGAGTTGGCGCCGCATCATTTGAGCGTGCCGTCGGGTTCATCGATTCGTCTGGATTACAGCGAACAGCCGCCGATTCTCGCGGTGCGCTTGCAGGAGCTGTTCGGCCTGGCCGAAACCCCGCGCATCGCCGGTGGCCGGCAAGTGGTCAAGCTGCACTTGCTGTCCCCGGCGCGGCGACCGGTGCAGGTAACCCAGGACCTGGCGAACTTCTGGCGCAGTACCTACGCCGAGGTGAAGAAGGATTTGAAGGGTCGTTATCCGAAGCATTATTGGCCGGATGACCCCTTGGTGGCTGAGGCGACCGCACGGATCAAACCGCGCAAGTAAATCCAGCGAGTACCCTGTAGGAGCGAGCCTGCTCGCGAAGGTCGTGAACGATAACGCGTAAAACCAGATGCCCAGCGGTGGTCTTGAGCCTTTCGCGAGCAGGCTCGCTCCTACAGATTTTACCGCTGGAAAGCGCGTGTTTAAAGGCGTTTAAGGATACTTCCTGCAAGCTAAAAGACCTTGCGCCGTTGCCTACCGTTACGCCAGAATCCGCCGGCTTGTGCGCTTTGGAGGCCATCGGTAACTTGATTCGTGTCACTGCTCATCAGTGATCGGGTTTAGTCGCTCGGGGTGTATCAAAGCGCCTCACCTGGACGGCGGATCGCGCAATGCGCTGCTGGGTATTTCCAACAGCGTGATGCTGGCGCAGATCACGGCGAACCGGGTGCTGGATCAGATTGATCCACCTGAGTAAGACTGCGGGGCTGACCAGTTTTTTCCTTCCCCAAAACCACAAAAAACCTGCTTTCTCCCTTTCCAGTGCATGAACAGAATGCAACTGCGCGTGCATTGGAATTTTAAGGAGTGAGTCATGACGTTCTCGATTATCGGACGCTGCCCTGAAACCGGGCAGCTCGGTATTGCCATCAGCTCTTCAAGCATTGCGGTCGGCGCACGTTGCCCGTGGGCGCGGGCGGGTGTCGGTGCGGTGTCTACGCAGAACATTACGCTGCCGGCGTTGGGGCCGCAGATCCTGGACCTGCTGGAACATCAGCATCTGGAGCCTGACGCGGCCCTGGACAAGGCGCTGACGTCCAACGGCTGGAGTCAGTACCGACAAGTCACGGTGATCAATGCGTCGGGCCGGATTGCTTTTTTCAGCGGCAAGGAGTCGCTGGGCGTGCATAACGCGGTGAAGGGCGAGCAGTGTGTCGCGGCAGGTAACCTGCTCAGCGATGTGCGGGTCATCGAGGCCATGGTCGCGGCGTTCGAGGCCGAGCCGGGTCAGTTGGCGGACCGTTTGCTGGCGGCCATGCATGCGGCCATGGCGGCCGGTGGCGAAGCAGGGCCGGTTCATTCCGCCGCGCTGAAAGTGGTGGGTGACCACACCTGGCCCATCATCGACTTGCGGGTCGACTGGGCCGAGGAAGACCCTATCGGGCAGCTTGCCGGACTCTGGCAGGCGTATCGACCGCAAATGCAGGACTACCTGACGCGCGCACTCAACCCGACGACTGCACCGAGCTACGGAGTGCCGGGGGATGAGTGAAGCGTCCAGTCGTGACCTGCTGGAACGCCTGATCGGCTTCGCCACCGTCAGCCGGGATTCCAACCTCGAATTGATTCGTTTCATCGAGGCGTACCTGGCCGGGCACGGCGTTCAGAGCGAGCTCTTCTACAACGAAGAACGGACCAAGGCGAACTTGTTTGCGACCATCGGCCCGCTCACGTCAGGTGGCGTAGTGCTCTCCGGTCACACCGATGTGGTGCCGGTTGACGGGCAGGCCTGGACGGTCGATCCGTTCCGTCTGACGGAAAAGGATGGGCGCCTGTATGGTCGCGGAACAGCGGATATGAAAGGGTTCATCGCCTCGGTGCTCGCGGCGGTGCCGACCTTTGTGCAGCGTCCACTTCTGAGGCCGGTGCACCTGGCGTTTTCCTACGATGAAGAAGTCGGTTGCCTGGGTGTCAGGCCGATGCTCGCCGAACTGGAGAAACGGCCACACAAACCCCGGTTGTGCCTGATCGGTGAGCCGACAGGGCTCAAGCCTGTGCTCGGCCACAAAGGCAAACTGGCGATGCGTTGCGAGGTGCGCGGTGCCGCGTGCCATTCGGCGTATGCGCCTTATGGGGTGAACGCGATCGAATATGCCGCACAGCTGATTGGCCAGTTGGGTGTTATCGGTGCCGGGCTCGCTCATCCTGATCATCATGACGAGCGTTTTGATCCGCCGTTTTCGACGGTACAAACGGGTGTGATCAAAGGTGGCCGGGCGCTGAACATTGTTCCCGCTGAGTGTGAGTTCGATTTCGAGGTCAGGGCGCTGCCGGACTTCGATGCTCAAGACGTCGCAGACCAGCTACAGACCTACGCCGAGGAACATGTCCTGCCGAAGATGCGCGCAGTGCAAGCGGACACCGACATCCGCCTGCGGCCGTTGAGTGCTTATCCCGGATTGGCAACCCCGCCCGAGAGTGAAGCGGCGCGGCTGCTGGCGTTGTTGAGCAACTCTTCGGCGTTTGGAACGGTCGCGTTCGGCACCGAGGGCGGGCTGTTTGATCAGGCTGGAATTCCCACGGTTGTTTGTGGACCTGGCAGCATGGATCAGGGGCATAAGCCCGACGAGTTCATCGCGTTGGATCAGTTGAACGGCTGCGATGCGATGCTGGTTCGATTGGCCGACTATCTGTGTGGCGACGCGAACTGTGGAAGCGAGCCTGCTCGCGATGGTCGTTAACGATAACGCGTGTTGTCTGAATAAGCGCGGCGCCTGCACGTTCTTCGCGAGCAGGCTCGCTCCTACAGGGTGCTTGCGACTTTCTGGGTCAGCTGTTCGCGGCAGAAATCCACGAACAACTGCGCAGGCTTGGTCAGTTGACTGCGTTTCAGGTGGGCGGACGCCAGGCCGGACAGGGTGACCGGCTCTTTTATGTTCACCGAGATCACCTTCTTGCCATCGTAGGTGCATTCCGAGTGCGGGCGGGTGACCAGGATCGAGAAGCCGAATCCCTGGCCGACCATGCCGCGCACCATCTCTATGGAGGGTGAGCTGAACACGATGTTGGGCGTCAATTCCAGCTCGTGGAACAGGCTGACAAAATAGGTCCGGCTCGGCTGCACATCGAGAAGAATCATCGGCTCGCTGCACAGGTCCCGCAGCGATACCTCTTTCTGGTCGGCGAAGCGGTGGCCTTCAGGCAACAGGACGTAAGGCTTCTGGGGCGGCATCAGCGGCGTGGTCTGGATGGTGCCGTCCAGCCCGTGATCGTAGAGGAAGGCCACGTCGAAAGTGCCTGCGGTCAGGCCTTGCACCAGCTCTTGTTGTTCGCCATCACGAATGCGGATGTCCACGCCCGGGTAAAGCTTGCGAAAGCCGGCGATGAGTTGTGGCAAATATAACGGGGCGACGGTCTCGAAGCAGCCAATGTCGATTTGTCCGGACACCGTGTCGTTATCGGCCAGCGCGTTCTGTTCAAACTCCCTCGCCATTCGCAGCAGCTCTTGCGCCTTGTGGTAGAAGCGCGTGCCGGTGGGCGTCAGCGAAACGCCTTGGGCGTGGTGGCGGATGAACAGCTGGACGTTGAACGACTCCTCCAGACTCTTGATCGCCGTGGAAACGGACGGTTGCGCGATATACAGCTGTCGCGAGGCTTCGGCGACGCTGCCGGCTTCTACCGTTGTGACGAAATACTTGAGTTGCCGCAATGTATAGGAAGCCACACGCACCTCGTTCTGCTCTGTTTTGCGCTGAAAGCCTGGATGGCCGTCGCACAGATTCTTGACTGAACCTTACCCTATGAGGGTTCCGGGCTGGGTAAGCGCTTGCCAAGTTTTTTCTTATACCCCGAGCACATTTTTAATAATTTTCCTCTTCGTACGGTTGACGCACTATCTCTACAACCTCTGATAACAACCCCGACCACCCTGGTGGTCGTAAAGGGAGCGTAGCGTGTTCGACCTCGACTATTGGCAGCAACGAGCTGCCCGGCAAACCTTCTCTGATAAAGCCTTGATCGATGGCCGGCAGGTCGCTGCCGCTTCAGGCGCGACGTTCGATTCGATCAACCCGGCGACCAATCAGTTGCTTGCCCGAGTTGCGGCTTGTGGCGAAGTGGAAGTGGAGCTGGCGGTTCGCAGTGCGCGCCGCGCCTTCAACGAAGGCCCGTGGGCACGGATGGCGCCGGTTGAGCGCAAGCGGGTGATGTTGCGGCTGTCTGAACTGGTTCTGGCCCATCGTGAAGAGCTCGCGTTGCTCGATTCGCTGAACATGGGCAAGCCAGTGATGGATGCCTACAACATCGACGTTCCCGGTGCTGCTCATGTGTTCGCCTGGTATGGCGAGTCGCTGGACAAGCTTTACGATCAGGTCGCTCCCACCGCGTCATCGGCGCTGGCGACCATCACCCGTGAAGCGCTGGGCGTCGTCGCGGCCGTCGTGCCGTGGAACTTCCCCCTCGACATGGCCGCCTGGAAACTTGCCCCGGCCCTGGCGGCCGGCAATAGCGTGGTGCTCAAGCCCGCCGAGCAATCACCGTTCTCTGCGCTGCGTCTGGCCGAGTTGGCGCTGGAGGCCGGTTTGCCACCGGGCGTTCTGAACGTGCTGCCGGGGCTGGGCGAGTCCGCCGGCAAGGCGCTGGGCCTGCATCCCGATGTCGACTGTCTGGTGTTTACCGGCTCCACTCAGGTGGGCAAGTACTTCATGCAGTACGCCGCGCAATCGAACCTCAAGCAGGTCTGGCTTGAGTGTGGCGGCAAGAGCCCGAGCCTGGTGTTCGACGATTGCCGTGATCTTGATCTGGCGGCGGAGAAAGCGGCTTTCGGCATCTTCTTCAATCAGGGCGAGGTGTGTTCAGCCAACTCGCGGCTGTATGTACAGCGTTCGATCAAAGATGAGTTTATCGAGCGTCTTCTGGAAAAAGCCAAAGCCTGGATGCCCGGCGATCCTTTGAATCCTGCAAGCGCCGCGGGCGCCATTGTCGATTCGGCCCAGGCGTCGCGCGTGATGAGCGTTATCGAGCGCGCCCACGAAGACGGAGCCCGACGGCTCACCGGTGGTCGTCGTTTGAGCTTCAACGGTTCCGACAACTTTATCGAACCGACCATTTTTGCCGACGTCGATCATGACTCGCACCTGTCGCGCGAAGAGGTGTTCGGGCCGGTGCTGGCGATTTCCACGTTCGACACCGAAGAGCAAGCGGTACGACTGGCCAACGACAGCATCTATGGGCTGGCGGCTTCGGTGTGGAGCGATGATCTGAATCGCGCGCACCGGGTCGCGCGTGCGCTGAAGGCCGGCACGGTTTCGGTGAACACCGTGGACGCCCTCGATGTCAGCGTGCCGTTCGGCGGTGGCAAGCAATCGGGTTTCGGCCGGGACCTGTCGTTGCACTCGTTCGATAAATACACCCAGTTGAAAACCACCTGGTTTCAATTGCGTTGAGCGTTTCCTGAACCATTACCCGCACGCTAATTGTGTGCGGTTTAAAGAATAAAAAGATGTCATCGCGCGGAGAATTTTCCGTGTACTTGCGGCTGCGTGGCCGTGACTGCCTCAGTAACTAACCACAATTAAAAAGTGAGGGAGCTTTCATGTTCAGATATTCGTCTTCGAGCGTTACAGCAGCGGCTGGTTTAACTGCGCTTCTGGTATGTACGGTGCCGGTTGTTGCGCACGCCGAAAGTCTCACGGTTATTTCGTTCGGTGGTGCCACCAAAGCAGCGCAGGAGGGGGCTTACTTCAAACCCTTTGAACAAAGTGGCGCTGGCAAAGTTGTCGTCGGAGAGTACAGCGGAGAACTTTCCAAGGTGAAAGCCATGGTCGATGTGGGCCAGGTCAGTTGGGACGTTGTCGAAGTTGAAAGCCCTGAACTCTTGCGCGGCTGTGAAGAGGGATTGTTCGAGCGACTGGACCCGGCGCTGATCGGGGATTCAAAAAGCTACTTGCCAGGCGCGGTCAGCGAGTGCGGTGTGGCGAGCTACGTGTGGTCGATGGTGCTCGCCTACAACTCGAACAAGGTGAGCGCGGCGCCAACCTCCTGGGCGGACATGTGGAACTTGCAGCAATTTCCCGGCAAGCGTGGCCTGCGCAAAGGCGCCAAGTACACCCTGGAAGTGGCGCTGCTCGCCGATGGGGTCAAACAGGATGACCTGTACAAAGTACTGGGCACCAAGGAAGGCGTGGATCGGGCGTTTCACAAGCTCGACCAGATCAAGCCTTCGATCCAGTGGTGGGAAGCCGGCGCCCAGCCACCGCAATGGCTCGTGGCCGGTGACGTAGTCATGTCGGCGGCCTACAACGGCCGAATTGCCGTGGCGCAGAAGGAAGGTTCGAAACTGGCCATCTCCTGGAACGGCCACCTCTACGATCCTGATCACTGGGCGATTGTTCGCGGCAGTCCGAACAAGGCGCTGGCCGAGCGTTTCATCGTGTTTGCCAGCCAGGCGAGCGGCCAGAAAGCCTTCTCCAGCCAAATTCCCTACGGCCCGATCCGCAAGGATGTGCTGGCGCAGCTACCGGCCGACACGCTCGCCCAACTGCCCACGGCTCAAGCCAATCTTTCTGAAGGTCAGCTGGTCGATGCCACATTCTGGGTCGATCACGGCGAAGAGCTCGAGGAACGCTTCAACGCTTGGGCGGCCCGCTAAACCGCTGTTGTCACCCATCGCAACTCAAGGATGAGTCGCGATGTTTATCCCTGCCTTCCACTCGGAGGCGATCAACAACAAGAAAACACGGGGAGTTTGTCATGAGTTCAAGTACAACCGCGTCCATCCAGGGACCGTCTGGCGGATTGCGCCGGGTCCTGGGGCTGGGCTCGTTGCTGGCCGTTGCGGTGGGCGTCGTGGTGTCGCAAGGTGTCATGGTGCTGATGCTGCAAGGCGCCGGCATCGCCGGTTTCGGTTTCATCATTCCGCTGGCCATCGCCTATGTGCTGGCAATCACTTACGCCTGGTCGTTTTCCGAGCTGGCCTTGATGATCCCGCGGGCGGGCAGCCTCAGCAGTTACACCGAAGTGGCGATCGGGCATTTCCCGGCGATTCTCGCGACGTTCTCGGGGTACATGGTGGTGGCGATGTTTGCGCTCTCCGCCGAGCTTCTGCTGCTGGACCTGGTGATCAGCAAGGTTTACCCGGATGTCATTCCGCATATGCTGGTGGCCTATGGGGTGCTGGGGCTGTTCACTGTGCTGAACCTGTTCGGGATCGATGTCTTCGCCAAGCTGCAAAACGTGCTGGCGTTGGTGATGGTAGTGATCCTCGTCGCCATGGGCCTGGCGTCGCTGAGTAACGGCCAGGCCAGTCTGCAGTTGCCGCTGGACCAAGGCTGGAACCCGCTGGAGTTCGGCGCGATCACCCTGGTTGCCATGGCCGTCTGGGGCTTTGTCGGGGCTGAGTTCGTCTGTCCGCTGGTGGAAGAAACCCGCAATCCCGAGCGCAATATTCCACGCTCGATGACCATTGGCCTGACGGTGATTTTCGGGGTGATCGCGCTGTACTGCTTTGGCGCGTTGCTGTGCATTCCACGTGAGCAACTGGCGAGCGATGCGTTGCCGCATTACCTGCTGGCCACCACGGTTTTCGGTGAGGCTGGCAAGTTGTTCCTGGTGGTCGCGGCCATTACCGCGACTTGCAGCACAGTGAACTCCTCCTTGGCAGCCTTGCCGCGCATGCTCTACGGCATGGCGCAAAACGGCCAGGCCTTCCCGCAGTTCAAAAAGCTCACGGCACGCGGCCGTACGCCCTGGGTGGCGGTGCTGTTCGTTGCCGCGATCACCGGCCTGCCGATCCTCATTCTGGGGCACGACTCGGCAGCGATCAGCTTGTTGCTGCTGGCCGCCGCACTCGCCTGGCTGCTGGCCTACATCATCGTGCACATCGATGTGATCGCCTTGCGCCGGCGTTATCCCCATCTGGCCCGTCCATTCCGCTCACCGTTTTATCCATGGCCACAGGTCATCGGCATCGTCGGCATGCTGTTTGCGATCTACCACGTGTCGCCAACGCCGGAGATGACCGCCAGCATTTTTGCCTACGCCGGTGTGGTGCTGGGTGTGATATCGGTAATCGCAGTGGTGTGGGTCAAATTCGTGATGCGCAAACCGCTGTTTACGCCGGAGCCACTCATTCAAAACGAATCGCAGGGCAACGATGCGCCGAAGGTGACACCGATCGCCACGGTGTCCGGGAACTGAACCTTTATTCAATTCAGGAGAATAAGAGATGACAACTGACTACAAACCCCAGCGCGACACCAAGGACTATCAAGCGGCCGATGCCGCCCACCACATTCACGCATTCCTCGATCAGAAGGCGTTGAACGAAGAGGGGCCGCGCGTCATCGTCGGTGGCGACCGCCTGCATCTGTGGGACAACGACGGCAATCGCTACCTCGATGGCATGTCCGGTTTGTGGTGCACCAACCTCGGCTATGGGCGCAAGGATCTCGCCGCGGCGGCGACCCGCCAGCTGGAGCAGTTGCCGTACTACAACATGTTCTTTCACACCACTCACCCGGCCGTGGTCGAGCTTTCCGAGCTGCTGTTCAGCCTGCTGCCCAAGCACTACAGCCACGCGATCTACACCAACTCCGGCTCCGAGGCCAACGAGGTGTTGATCCGTACCGTGCGCCGTTACTGGCAGGTTCTCGGCAAGCCGCAGAGGAAGGTCATGATCGGTCGCTGGAACGGATACCACGGCTCTACCTTGGCCGCCAGCGCGATGGGCGGGATGAAGTTCATGCACGAAATGGGTGGTGTGATTCCTGACGTCGCGCACATCGATGAACCGTACTGGTTCGCCCACGAAGGTGATCTGACGCCTGCCGAGTTCGGCCTGCGCGCGGCTCGGCAGTTGGAAGCTAAAATTCTCGAACTGGGCGCGGAGAACGTCGCTGCGTTTATCGCCGAGCCGTTCCAGGGCGCCGGCGGCATGATCTTCCCGCCAGAAAGCTACTGGCCGGAAATCCAGCGAATCTGCCGCAAGTACGACGTGCTGCTGTGTGCTGACGAAGTGATCGGTGGCTTCGGCCGGACCGGTGAATGGTTCGCCCACCAACACTTTGATTTCGAGCCGGACACCCTATCGATCGCCAAGGGCCTGACCTCGGGCTACATCCCAATGGGTGGGCTGATTCTGAGTCGGCGCATGGCCGAAGTGCTGGTCGAGCAGGGCGGTGTGTTTGCCCACGGCCTGACCTATTCCGGTCACCCGGTGGCGGCTGCCGTGGCGATCGCCAACCTCAAGGCGTTGCGCGATGAGGGGGTGGTCACCCAGGTGAAAAGCGACACCGGTCCTTACCTGCAGCAGTGTCTGCGTGAGGTGTTCGGCAATCATCCGCTGGTGGGTGAGATCCAGGGTGTCGGCCTGGTTGCCGCGTTGCAGTTTGCCGAGGACAAGGCGACCCGCAAGCGCTTCGCCAACGAAGGCGACATCTCCTGGCGTTGCCGCACGATTGGCTTTGAGGAAGGCGTGATTATTCGCTCGACGCTTGGACGCATGATCATGGCGCCGGCATTGATCGCGACGCGCGCTGAAATCGACGAACTGGTTGCCAAGACGAAGATTGCTGTTGATAGAACCGCGCAAGAAATTGGCGTGCTTTAAGTAACCATCAGGCTCGCTCCATTAACGGTAGGAGCGAGCCTGCTCGCGATGGTCGTTAACGATAACGCGTATTGCCTGAATAAACGCGGTGCTTTCAAGTACATCGCGAGCAGGCTCGCTCCTACAGTGTTTTCATTTATCCCGAGAGCTCCCGGTGCCAAGTTTAGTTGTTGGTTAGTTTTTTCATGGGCAACAACCACAAAAATCATAATTTCGTTCTTGGCATTCGCTAAGCACAATAAAACTACCCCGTCTGCAAAGTTGTTTACGCGGAATTAATTATTGAAACAGCTGAACTGTCGCGACGTGTCGCGCCATAGTCGCCTCTCTGAAGGACACAAGCATGAATGATAAAAAGATAGAAATAGATACGCTTGTTGTCGGTGCCGGCCAGGCTGGCGTCGCCATGAGCGAGCACCTGAGCAAACTCGGCGTGCCGCACCTCGTCCTGGAGCGTAACCGCATCGCTGAAGCGTGGCGCACCGGGCGTTGGGATTCGCTGGTGGCCAACGGCCCGGTCTGGCATGACCGCTTCCCCGGGCTGGCCTTTGAAGACCTGGAGCCCGACGCCTTCGCTTCAAAAGATCGCGTTGCCGCTTACTTCGAAGCCTATGCCGAGAAATTCGAAGCACCGATTCGTACCGGTGTAGAAGTCAAAAAAATGGTGCGCAACAGTGACCGTCCAGGCTTCACCATCGAAACCTCCGAAGGCGTGATTCAGGCCAATCGTGTGGTGGCGGCGACCGGTCCGTTCCAGCGTCCGGTGATTCCACCAATTGCGCCAACAGACAGCACGATCACGCAGATTCACTCGGCTCAGTACTACAACCCGCAGCAGCTTCCCGAAGGCGCTGTGCTGGTGGTCGGTGCAGGTTCTTCCGGTGTGCAGATTGCCGATGAATTGCAGCGCGCAGGCAAGCAAGTCTATCTGTCGGTCGGTCAGCATGACCGTCCGCCTCGTGCCTATCGCAACCGTGATTTCTGCTGGTGGCTGGGGGTGCTGGGGCTTTGGGATGCCGAAGTGATGGAGCCGGGGCGTGAGCACGTGACCATCGCGGTGAGCGGTGCGCGTGGCGGGCATACCGTCGATTTCCGGGGCCTCGCCCAACAAGGCGTGACGCTGGTGGGGTTGACCCAATCGTTCAACAACGGCGTGGTGACGTTCCAGCAGGATCTGGCGCGCAACATCGCTGCGGGCGACGAGAACTACCTGTCGCTGCTGGATGCGGCGGATGCCTACATTGCGCGCAACGGACTCGACCTTCCGGAAGAGCCCGAAGCCCGGTTCATGCTTCCCGATCCAGATTGCATCACTCACCCGATTCTCGAACTTGATCTGGCCGAGGCGGGCGTCACCTCGATCATTTGGGCAACCGGCTACGCCGTCGATTACAGCTGGCTGCAGGTCGACACCTTCGACGAGAAGGGCAAGCCGCGTCATCAGCGCGGAGTCTCGAACGAGCCGGGCGTCTACTTCGTGGGCCTGCCGTGGCTGTCGCGTCGCGGTTCGAGCTTTATCTGGGGTGTCTGGCACGACGCCAAGCACGTCGCCGGCCACATTGCCACGCAGCGCCAGTACCTCGAATACCGGGACCCGTCGCAGCGTTAAGAATCGACCGCGGGAATGACCGCTGGTCATTCTCGATCCACCGCTTTTTCAATCAAGTTTCAGGGGAGTCAGTTGATGCCTACTCACACGCGAATTCGCATGTTCAATACCCAAGACACGTACCCCAATCAGTCACTGGACAATGATCTTTGCCAGGCCGTACGCACTGGCAACACGGTGTATGTACGCGGCCAGATCGGCACCGATTTCGAGGGCAACCTGGTGGGCCTTGGCGATCCGGGCGCCCAGGCCGAACAGGCGATGAAAAACGTCAAACAGCTTCTGGAGGAGGCGGGGAGCGATCTGTCGCATATCGTCAAAACCACCACTTACATCATCGACCCGCGTTACCGCGAGCCGGTTTATCAAGTGGTGGGCAAATGGCTGAAGGGCGTTTTCCCGATCTCGACGGGGTTGGTCATTTCCGGACTCGGTCAACCGCAGTGGCTGATGGAAATCGATGTGATCGCGGTTATTCCTGATGACTGGCAGCAGAACTGATACTGGGTTTGACACGATCTTTGTGGGAGCGAGGCAGTCGTTAAGGCGCGGCGGGTAGCAGGAACCGCGCTATCACCGGCAAGTGATCGGAGATGCGCAACGTATCGTCCTGCCTCACCATCGCCTCGACCCGTTTGATGCGTGGGCTGTAAAACAGATAGTCGACGGTGCGGTCCGGGCCGCTCAGGCTCGGATCGTTCGGGTAATGGGTCAGCCAGCGTGCGCGGTCGATCCCGCTGGCCTCATTGTTGTTGGGGATCATCGCGTATTTGTCCCACAGCACGTGCAACGCGCTGTCAGCGGAGTAGGGCGAGCGTTGCTCGGCGGGCAAGCGTTGATACTGCCCCAATGGCAACAGATTGAAGTCGCCGCCGATCAGCCATGGCGTACCGCGGCTTTCGAACTTGTCGAGGACTTTGGCCACGGTCGACACCTGCGCTTGCAACGTGTCGTCGGGTTGCGCGGCGCGGTCCAGATGGGTATTGAGCAGCGCTACCTGACTGCCGTCGCTCAATGGCAGGTAGGCAACGAGAATGGCGTTTTTCGGCTGGAACTGGCGACTGATCAGGTTGGCCGGCGCCACCGGCAATTGCAGGCGCTGGGCATGGTCGATCTGGTAGCGGCTCAGGGTTGCCAGTTGCCGGCCGACGCTGCCGAAGATGTGGGGATCAGGGACAAAGTCAGCCTTAAAGTCGAACGCGCTGGTGCTGCACGGATAAAGGTCCGCGACCCGCTCCTGCAGCAGCTTGAACTGGCGTTGGTAATCACTGGCCTTGGCGCCGTCATCGAGCTCCTGCAACAGCACGACGTCCGGTTGCTCGTCGCGGATCACCCGCGCTACTTCATCGAGGCTGAAGGCCATGTCATCGGGCGTGGGTTTTTCGTCATTGCCGGCCGCCAGGTCATTCCAGAATACGTAGCGTTTTCCCGCCAGGTACTGGACGTTCCAGGTCATCACCTTCAGCGCCTGACCGGGCACCAGCGTCGGTGCCTGGGCATTGCAACTGACCGGTAAGGCTTCCTTGGCTTCGGGGCGCCAAGTCAGGTTGTAGAGCAGCAAGGCCATCAGGCCGGTCATGATCAACAGGCCCAGCAGGGTGTAGCGCAGTAGACGGGTCATGGCTCGGCTTATAGCGTTACAAAAGTTGAACCGAGCATAACCGACAGACGGGCTTAAGCCCACGGGTAGAGCGGTCAGAGGGGCCCGTCAATTTTCTCGGGCACTTCGCTGATCAGCATGAACAAGCGGAACAACACCACGCTAACGAACAGTTGCAGGAAGCTCTGGGCGCTGTCGATCAGCAACGAAATCACCGGGTTCTGCGGCTCGGGGTAGACCGCCAGCGTCGCACCCTTGAGCAGCCACAACGGGCCCATCACACACAGAATGCACACCAGAATGCGCAGGAAGTTGCCGCGGGTCAGACGCAGGCTTTCCTTCATCGCCGCCAGCGGGGCGAGGCCACGCAGCACCAGCAGGTACTCGCCAAACGCCAGGGTCACCATCAGCCAGATACCCGGCAGGAAATACAGCGACAGGCCGAGCAGAATCAGCAGGGTATTGAGGGCGGTGAGCAGGGCGAAGCGTGGCCACAGGGTCGCGGACATCGCCAGCAGGTCGCGATTGCGCGGCGATTCGCCACGGCTGCGGGCATCGAGAAACAGGATCAGTGCGCCGGTGTACAGCGGGTAGACCAGCAAGCCGACGATCACGCTGATGCCGGGAAAACTGTCCGGCTCGGTGGAGTGGTCGACCACGAGTTGTAACAACGCCTCGAAGATCACCAGCGGCAGGCACAGCCGAACGATCTGGCCCAGATTGCGTTTGAAGAAATACAGAGAGTCACGCAGCACATCTAACGAATTCATCAGTCGGTATCGCAGGTTGGAAGCAGTGGCCCACTTTAACCGATGAAGCGCTTTTGGGCGCAAACGTAAACGTTCGGTAAAGACCATTGAAACATCCTGCATCAAGCTCCATTAGAGGGGTGTCCCTTATCCACAGTGGATAGGGCAGAAATTCCCGGCAATCTACGAGGTCGCCATGAACAGCGAAGAACAAACCCTGATCGATGGACTGTTTTCCCGGCTGCAACAGGCCGAAACGGACTCAGCCCCGCGCGACGCCCAGGCCGAGGCGCGGATCAAGGAACACCTGACTCGCCAGCCAGCGGCAGGCTATTTCATGACCCAGGCGATTCTGGTGCAAGAGGCTGCCATCAAGAGCCTCGACGAACAGAACAAGCAGCTCGCCCAGCAAGTCCAGCAATTGCAGGCCGAACTGCAGCAGGCCAAAGCTCAGCCGGCTGCTCCGGCAACCAGCGGCGGCGGTTTTCTATCGAGCATATTCGGTGGCGGTTCCCGTGATTCGCTACCCGCGCCAACCCCAAACCCACCCGCATCGAGCGGTGGCGGCTGGCGTGAACCGGCGCGGCCGTCGTTCAACTCGCAGCCGCCACAACAGAACTTCGGTGCAGCGCCTCCTCAGCAGAATTACGGCCAGCAACAGCCTGCCGGCAGTGGTTTCCTCGGTAGTGCGCTGAAAACCGCCGCCGGTGTGGCCGGTGGCGTGATGCTGGCGCAAGGCATCAGCAGCCTGTTCAACCACAATCAGCAGCCGGAAGTTGCTGAAGTCATCAAGGAAGAACCGGCTCAGGTCAACGATCAGAGCGACAGCGGCAATGGTTGGGGCGATGACCCGCGCGTGGCTGACAACAACGCCAGCGATCAGGGCGGCTTTACCGACGCCGACTACAGCGATGACAGCTCATCGTTCTTCGGCGGCGACGACGATTCCTTCGTCTGATAAGCCATTCGTCCGGAGCGCTCTGGCGCTCCGGGCCGATTTTTCGCGGAACAATCCTTCAGGCTGGCATACTGGGCAACTTTTCGGGCCTGGTGCCTGATCCTGCCTGCGCTGCGGCGCGTTAATGAGGATGACCGGTGAAAAAAATCGCAGTGTTCGCCGATGTCCAGAACCTCTATTACACCGTGCGTCAGGCTTATGGTTGCCACTTCAACTATGCCGCACTGTGGGCTGATATCAGCAAACAGGGCGAGATCGTCGAGGCCTATGCCTACGCGATCGATCGCGGCGACAGCAAACAGCAGCAATTCCAGCAGATCCTGCGCAACCTCGGTTTCATCGTGAAGCTCAAGCCTTACATCCAGCGCAGCGATGGCTCGGCCAAGGGCGACTGGGACGTGGGCATCACCCTCGATATCATGGACGCCGCCGATCATGTCGACGAAGTGGTGCTGGCCTCCGGTGACGGTGATTTCGACATGCTGCTGGAGCGCATCATCACGAAGCACGGGGTGCAAGCAGTGGCCTACGGCGTGCCGGGCCTGACGGCCAACTCGCTGATCCGCGCCGCCAGCCGCTACGTGCCGATCGAAGGCGCATTGCTGCTCAAGAATTGATTTTTACGGAGTTGAAACAGGTTTGGAACGCATAGCAGTCATCGACTTTGAAACCACCGGGATCTCCCCGAGCAGCAACTGCCGGGCCACGGAAATTGCCGTGGTGATCCTTGAACAGGGGCGCATCGTCGAGCGTTACCAAAGCCTGATGAATGCCGGTGTGCGCGTCCCGGCCTTCATCGAACAACTCACCGGCATCAGCAACGCCATGCTGCGCACCGCGCCGTCGGCCGAGCAGGTGATGAACGAAGTCAACGAGTTCGTCGGCATCACACCGCTGCTGGCGCACAACGCCGCGTTCGACCAGAAGTTCTGGGACTTTGAACTCGGCCGCATCAAGCGCACACGCTTGCAGAACTTTGCCTGCTCGCTGCTACTCGCCCGCCGTTTGATGCCCGCCGCGCCGAACCACAAACTCGGCACCCTCACCACGTTCGCCAGCCTGCCCAACACCGGCAAGGCTCACCGGGCCATGGCCGATGCCGAGATGGCGGCCAACCTGACGGCGCATTTGGCCCAGGAACTGCGGCAGAAGCACGGGTTGCGCGAGTTGTCGCATGATTTGCTGGTCAGCTTGCAGAAAGTGCCGGCGGCGAAGATCAATGAGCATCTCAAGCGCCATCGCGGGTTTTGACAGAAACACCGCAAATCCCCTGACCCCCTGTAGGAGCTGTCGAGTGAAACGAGGCTGCGATCTTTTGATCTTGATCCTTAAAGTCAGAGTCAAAAGATCGCAGCCTCGTTTCACTCGACAGCTCCTACAGGAGAGTTATTTGCCATTCCCTTCCAGTTGCCCCAACGGCACTCGCTTCTCGATGGCGCTCGACAACACGATCGACGTCTTGCTGAACCCGAATTTGGCAATCCGGTTAATCAACTCTTCCAGCTCCGGCATCGAACCCACTGCCGCTTGCATGATCACGCACGGATCACCCGTCACCCGATGGCATTCGGTCAGTTGTGGGATTTTGATCAGGTCGTCGTAGGCCTTCTGGTTGCCGTGCTGGTTCAGGCGCAGTTCGATCACGCACTGGATCGGCAATCCAAGCTTGGCCATGTCGACTTTCGCCTGGTACCCGGTGATCACCCCGCAGGCTTCGAGTTTGGCCACGCGCTCAGCCACGGCCGGGGCGGACAGGTTCACTTTGCGCGCCAGGTCGGCGTAGGACGCACGACCGTTTTCCAGCAGGGCGCTGAGGAGCATGCGGTCGTATTTATCCATCGTGGTATTCCTGCACAATGACTGACTTTCGAAAACACGGGTTATAACGGCAATCTCCGTGTTTTGAAAAGTGTACCGGCGCTATAAACAGGTTTTGTAACTTATTTTACGCCGCTGGCCTTTCTAGAATAGCTGTTCACTTGTCTTGCCTACGAGCCGCCCCATGCCTGGCCTACGCCGTTTTCCCTTGCCGTTGATCGCCGCCTTTTTTGCGTTGTACGTGATTTGGGGCTCGACCTACCTGGTGATTCGCATCGGCGTGGAGTACTGGCCGCCGTTGCTGCTCGCCGGTATTCGTTTCGTGATCGCCGGGACGTTGATGTACGCGTTCCTGCGTTGGCGCGGGGCACCGGCACCGACCTGGCCGCAGTGGAAAGCGGCGGGGATCATCGGGATTTTGTTGCTCGCTTGCGGTAACGGCGGGGTCAGTGTCGCCGAACACATGGGCGTCGCTTCTGGCGTTGCCGCGCTGGCGGTGGCGACAGTGCCGCTGTTTACCTTGCTCTGCGGATATTTCTGGGGTGCGCGTAATACCCGTCTCGAATGGGCCGGGATTATGCTCGGGCTGATCGGCATTGCCATGCTCAACCTCGGCTCCAACTTGCAATCGAGCCCGCTGGGCGCCGCATTGCTGATATTCGCAGCAGCTTCCTGGGCCTTCGGTTCGGTGTGGAGCAAACACTTGCCGTTGCCCCAGGGCGCGATGGCCAGTGCCGTGGAAATGCTGGTGGGCGGCGTGGCGCTGCTGATCGGCAGTGCGTTGAGCGGTGAGCATCTGGAACGCATGCCGCCAATTGAAGGTTGGGCGGCGCTGGCCTACCTGACCTTCTTCGGTTCGATCATCGCCTTCAATGCTTATATGTACCTGTTGAAAAACGTGCGTCCGGCAGCGGCCACCAGTTATGCCTACGTCAACCCGGCGGTGGCGGTGTTGCTGGGGATCGTGTTTGTAGGCGAGACCATTGGTATCGAGGAAGCGCTGGCCATGTTGGTGATCATCAGTGCGGTGGTATTGATCGGATTGCCGCAATGGCGTCGAGCTCCCGTTCAACCTGCCGTAGCGGTGCCGACAGAATCCCGTGTGAATTAGGGTAAACTGCGCGCCATTGCATACTCGCTTTGCACACCCGCGCTGAATTTTCCTACGGTAATCCCATGACTTTCGCCACCCTTGGCCTGATCGAACCCTTGCTGCGCTCTCTCGAGACGCTCGGCTACCAGACCCCGACGCCGGTTCAGGCGCAAGCCATTCCGGCGGTGCTGGCCGGTCGCGACCTGATGGCTGCGGCCCAGACCGGCACCGGCAAGACCGCCGGTTTCGCGCTGCCGCTGCTGCAGTTGCTGGCCATGGAAGGGCCGAAAGTTGCCTCCAACTCAGTCCGCGCCCTGATC
Organism: Pseudomonas sp. MDT1-17; assembly: GCF_054898105.1. Lineage (NCBI taxonomy): Bacteria > Pseudomonadati > Pseudomonadota > Gammaproteobacteria > Pseudomonadales > Pseudomonadaceae > Pseudomonas > Pseudomonas sp. MDT1-17. The sequence goes on from NZ_JBUBVM010000001.1 coordinate 1,332,002, forward strand.
CTGGTGCCGACCCGCGAATTGGCGGAACAGGTTCACGAAGCCGTGCGTCAGTACGCCGAGAACCTGCCGTTGAGCACTTACGCGGTGTACGGCGGCGTCAGCATCAACCCGCAGATGATGAAGCTGCGCAAAGGTGTCGACGTGCTGGTGGCGACCCCGGGTCGTTTGCTCGACCTGTATCGCCAGAAGGCCCTCAAGTTCAATCAGCTGCAAACCCTGATTCTTGACGAAGCCGATCGCATGCTCGACCTGGGTTTTTCCGAGGAGCTGGGTAATATTTACCGCGTGCTGCCGAAGCAACGTCAGACGCTGTTGTTTTCCGCGACCTTTTCCGACGCCATCCGTTTGCTGGCCGGGCAAATGCTCAACGATCCGCTGAGCATCGAAGTCAGCCCGCGCAACGTCGCCGCCAGCACCGTCAAGCAATGGGTTGTGGTGGTGGACAAGAAGCGCAAGCCGGAGCTGTTCATTCACTTGCTGCGCAAGGGCAAGTGGAAACAGGTGTTGGTGTTCGCCAAGACCCGCAATGGCGTGGACGCGCTGGTGGAAAAACTCCAGGGCCTGGGCATCAATGCCGACGGCATCCACGGCGACAAACCGCAGGCGACCCGTCAGCGTGCCCTGGATCGTTTCAAGGCCAGTGAAGTGCAGATTCTTGTGGCCACCGACGTCGCGGCCCGTGGCCTGGATATCGAAGATTTGCCATTGGTGGTCAACTTCGACCTGCCGATCGTGGCTGAGGACTACATCCACCGGATCGGTCGTACCGGTCGCGCGGGTGCTACCGGGCAGGCTATTTCGCTGGTCTGTGCCGATGAAGTGAATCTACTGTCGGCCATCGAGACGTTGACCCGTCAGACATTGCCTCGCCAGATGGAGCATGACTTCGAGCCTGAGCACCGGGTGCCGGACACCGATGCCAGCGGTCAGGTGGTCAAGAAACCGAAAAAACCGAAGAAGCCGAAGACGTCTGGTGGCGGCAAACGCAATCTGGGTAAGTGGGTCGAGAGTGGTGATGCTTCGGCGCCGGAACCTTCGATCAAGCCTGTGCGCAAGGTGCCAGTGTTTAATACTGGGCCGCGCAAGAAGAAACCTTAAAATGTGCGTCGTTAGTTAAGCCGCCTTCGCGAGCAGGCTCGCTCCCACATTTTGACCGTATTCTCATGAAGGAACTCGGTCACCTGTGGGAGCGAGCCTGCTCGCGAAGGAAGGGCGCACCTCGGTTCTTCAGTCCTTGCGCTTCAACCACTCCACCATCCCCAATCCCGCCGCTCTACCACTGGCGAAACACGCTGTCAGCAAATACCCCCCCGTCGGCGCTTCCCAATCCAGCATTTCCCCCGCGCAGAAAACGCCAGGCAGTGGCTTGAGCATCAATCGTTCATCCATCGATTCGAACATCACGCCGCCGGCGCTGCTGATGGCTTCATCCAGCGGACGGGTTTTCACCAACGTCAATGGCAACGCCTTGATCGCCTTGGCCAGCAGCACCGGCTCTGCAAAGCATTCGGCCGGCGTGAGTTCGCGCAGCAACGCCGCTTTCACGCCATCGATCCCGAGCTGGCTGTGCAGATGTTTCGACATGGAACGAGACCCGCGCGGCTTATTCAACGCAGCCTGCACTTTATCCACAGGCCTGCCCGGCAACAGGTCGAGGTGAAGGGTCGCCGAGCCGTGCTGATTGATGGCTTCGCGGATCGGCGCCGACAAGGCGTAGATCAAACTGCCTTCAATCCCGGTCGCCGTGATCACACATTCACCGAGCCGTGGGACGTCGTCATTGAGGCCAATGGCGATGTTTTTCAGCGGTGCGCCGGCGAATTTGCTGACCATCAACTCGCTCCAGGCCTGCACCTCGAAGCCGCAATTACTCGGTTGCAGCGGCGTTAGTCCTACGCCGTGTTGTTCCAATGGCAGCATCCAGGCGCCATCCGAGCCGAGGCGCGACCAGCTGCCGCCGCCGAGGGCCAACAAGGTTGCGTCGGGTCGAACGGTTTTTTCGCCGTCGGGGCTATCAATGCGCAAACCACCGCTGTCATCCCAACCAAGCCAGCGGTGGCGGGTGTGGATAACTACGCCTGCGTCTCGCAGACGTTTGAGCCAGGCGCGTAACAGCGGGGCGGCTTTCATGTCTGTAGGAAAAACCCGGCCGGAGCTGCCGACAAAGGTTTCGATGCCCAGGTCATGAATCCATTGGCACAAGGCTTCGGCCCCGAAACCCCGCAGCAACGGCGCAATCTGCGGCACGCGTTCGGCGTAGCGCGAGAGAAATGCCGGGTAGGCTTCGGAATGGGTGATGTTCATGCCACCCACACCGGCCAGCAGGAATTTTCGCCCAACTGAAGGCATACCGTCGTACAGATCAACCTTGATCCCGGCCTGGCTCAGCACTTCAGCCGCCATCAAACCGGCTGGGCCGCCGCCGATGATGGCAACGTGAGAAGAGGAGGAGGGCGAGGGCTGGGTCATGGCTAGAGCTGCGGCGTGGCGGAATAAGCCGCGCATTCTACCAGCACGAATCATTGTGGTAGTTGTTGAAGAAGCTGATCAAAAAACAACCACCCCTTTGCAGGCTATAGGCAGCATGGCCTGCAGGACCTTTCACTCAGGTTATCCACAGGCAGTTCCACAGGCATTGTGAGTAAAGACCCATACCTCAATGACAACCTGATGACTGCCAGACCCGTTGCGCGCTGTGATGGAGGATTCCATGACGGCGCGCCAACGCCTTGCGGTCCTTGCTGTAGCCGCCGCCGATCACACCGACCACCGGAATATCGCGGCCCAGGCAATGACGCATCACACGTTCATCGCGAGCGGCGACGCCTTCGTCTGTCAGCTTCAGGTAACCGAGCGCGTCATCTTTATGCACATCGACGCCGGCGTCGTACAGCACCAGGTCAGGTTGGTAGAGCGGCAGCAAATAGTTGAGCGCGTCGTCCACCACCTTTAAGTAATCGGCATCGCCCATCCCCATGGGCAGTGGAATGTCCCAGTCACTTTCGGCTTTGCGTGCAGGGAAATTCTTTTCGCAGTGCAGGGAAACGGTCACCGCGTCCGGGGTGTTGTGCAGAATCCGTGCAGTCCCGTCGCCCTGATGCACATCGCAGTCGAAGATCAGCACTCGATTCACACGGCCGCTTTCCAGCAAGAAATGGCTGATCACTGCCAGGTCATTGAAGATGCAGAACCCGGCAGGATGGTCGTAGTGAGCATGATGGGTGCCGCCCGCCAAGTGGCAGGCCAAGCCATGTTCCAGCGCCTGCTCGGCGGCCAGAAGCGAGCCGCCGACTGCCCGCACCGTGCGCCGGGCCAACGCTTCGCTCCACGGCAGGCCGAGGCGCCGCTGGTCTTCGCGGGACAATTCGCCGCCCATGTAGCGTTCGATATACGCAGAGTCATGAGCGAGGGCGAGAATCTCTGGCGGGCAGAGGTCGGGGCGCAGCAGGTCGGCGTCCCGGGTCAGGCCACTGTCCACCAGGTGATCGCGCAGCAGGCAGAATTTCATCTTATACAGTGGAAGTGATGTGTGTCCTTTGTCGCTGATTCGTTCGATCTGAGTCCCCGGTTTGCCACCCATCACCCACAGATTGAACTGCATCACCTATCGGGATACTGTTTGTATATACAGTTATTGGTGTGCGGTGTGATGAAAGACGACTTGATCAATGACAGCGGGTTTGAATTGGGATTGCCCACCCGCGAAGAGATGCTGAAGCACCAGTGTGATCTGCTGTGCTCTGAATTGGACATCACGCGGCGAGACCTTCGGCAGGCTCACAAGAACCTTGCCGGAATGATCTGCATGTGGCGCGACTGTTCCAAGGAGCTGGCAGCATTGAAGCTGGAACATGAGCGTCTGCGATGGACGTTAAGCGATATGTATCGAAGGGAGTCGGAGCGAGAGACGGCGAAGATGGGCTACGCTTACGGCGACTACTCGAAACGAGAAAAACGCTAAGCCCAAGACGAACGAGTGACTTGGTGGCAGTACTGCACCCGGTCAACTCTTCTCCCTAATGGAACAAGTGCAAGGAGCGATGAAATGTCTGACCACTTTCTAACAGAGGAATTTGCGACTCTCACAACCAATATCAGCAAGCTGATTCAGTACAAACGTCACGCGGAGCGAATATTCACAGAGCAACATCAAAAGATTCAAGAAACTCACGACAAACTTCCTGAGTGGTCCATCAACAAACAGGATGGACATCCTTTTCACTTATTCTATCGCTCCCCATCATCCGGTGTTGACATTACAATCAGCTCAGCACGACAAAAGCTGGAAGATGAGTTAGAAATTAACACTCTTCTACGACTGAAAACATATCAATGGCTACTTGTAGACGCGTACGAAGCGTTCGAAGTTTTCCTAGTCAACGCGTATGCCCATTGCGGACGTACAGGAACAGGTATCTGGGAGAAACCAAGTAATTGGAAGTACCGGACAGGCTCTATGGATATTAACCACTATAAGGTTGGGTATAAGCCATTCACTCAGCTTGAGGCGTTCCGAAAAAACTCTGCTCACTTTGCACAATATGAAACCAATAGCCCAACCGGCACTAATTACAAAGTGGTTTTTGCGTTAATAGAGAAGTTTCGACAGTGCACTGTTCACTACGGCGGCTATTCTAAAAACCTGAACCAGTTGACAAGCAATGTCCAAGACTCCTTGAAAGATGAAGACAGAGATGCTGTCGGGGAATACGTGAATTCGCACTTTATTCAACACGGAAAGTACAACCTAATTGACATTTTTGAAGCGCCGGCATTCGATGAAGACGGAACGCCAAACGGAAACCATCAAGACTTCGCGTCCTATTACCTCACCGTGCTAGTTGAGTATGCACAGCTAATAACGGAGAGCATCGAAGCCTATCCAGCACCAATAAATAGTTAGAGTAGCTACCGATAGGATTCAGGCCCTCACCAATTTTTCGGGCCTCGAAACAAACAGGCCGGGGCCTCTTTCCACAGACTTCAAATCCGCTGCGTCAGAACAAGTGCAACTCTTCAGACGATCTAGATTCACGCTGGAAAATATAATGATGGGGCTCACCCGGCGTGACGTACTGCATCCAGCGAAGACGGGCACTGTCCACACCGGGCGAGCGGGACAGATTGTAGGTTGCTACTCTCTGGCTGTCATTGATTAAAGACGTAATCGCATGATTGCGTCAGCGATCGCTTGTCCATTCGTATCCAGCGTTTCCATGGCAACCATGGCGTTAGCGGCGACAATCCCGACACCGTTCTCTGAGAGCCACTTTGTAACTTCTTCAATGGCCGCAGCTAAGGCGTGCTGGTTGTAAAGAAGCAGCGTCAAAGCATCCGCCGTTGCGATCTTGCTTTCTGGGCTATCTGACATGGCTATCGTCCTTGAGTGATATTGCGGGAAGCCTAGTTCATCTCACCGCTGGCTGGGGCTGGGTAAGTAATTGCTCAGGCCTACCCAATTGTCTGCATTCGACATGAACAGTCCTTTGAGCTGGATTTGACCAGCACTCTTCGTGGTTATGACCGGCAGAAGGCGACCCATAGCGGCCCTTTGCGGAGGGCCGCTACCGGCCAATGCGGTCGTTCAGATGAATCTATTTCACTCGGGTGATCTACGCTTTTTAACCAGTGCGCTGACCATACTAAATCAGCAACTAAAAACTTCTAAAATGGAAGTTTAAGGCTTGCTAGACTCATCGGGTAGTAGGCTCGGGGCACCTTTATTTTAATAGGTGGCTCTAGCTTGTTCGCTCAAGTTGAGAGCTCGTTGCGCTTGTATACCGTGCAATCCCTGAATATCGGTACCGACATAACTTCCGCTACTTTTGCATCAAATGTCTGGATGTCATATTTAGACCAGACCGAATCGACGAGTTCGTGTATATAAGCCATGATCGAACAACTCTCACGATCCGGGCCAGATTGAACTAAGTCGTCAGGCCAAAGAGCCGAGGCAAAATCTTCAATTTCTAGGACATCGGCCATGGATTCGTAGTGGGTGTAAAAATCCCTAGACACAATGTCATCGTCATCATCATGTTCAATGGCTCCATCATGAACTATTAATATGTCAGACTCTTCTAGAAACTTTTTTATATCACTATAGTAAACAGCGATCCCCATTAATTTTCCAAGTAGCAGATTTTCTGGCCCGGATCCAAAGTGGGCCAGCAGACTGCTGGAGGAAATATTGATTGCTTTAGAGTCGAACAGTATTTTGGCCTGCTCTTGCGCCCACTCTTGCAAGTCGCTAGTGTCCATGATGGGAGTTGCCGATCTTCTAGCCAAGTCGTCTTGCTGGTGAGCAATCACTACTCCCATAATGTCATTGACGGCACCTGCACGAATGCCATTTATGACTCCGACCCCGACGGAAGCGTCTGATAAATAGCGGTAGCTATCATAAAGCGCAAAACGTCCAAGAATATTTTCAGAGCTGTCTTTTAAAATGGTCATATTTGACCACGGACCGACTTTTCCCATTTTTAATACTTTGGGGTGTTTAAAATAAGCGGGCGATATTCGCTTCGCGAATTCATATGGTTCCAAATCAAGCCAGTCGTTTGCTTGTATTGTTCTCTTTCTCTCGCTGGCGTGTTCTTTTGTATAAAAATTAATATCGAGTGTCGGCGTAAGTTTTCCGCAGACCTCGGACAAGTTAAGTAGAACACTACCTTGATCTGATGTCTGGCCTGTATATCGGAGCTTATTAAGCGTATCACCTTCAAGCATTACCGAAATTCGAGTGCCAGGACGTTTCAAGCGTTCACTATCGGTTGGTGGACGAAGGATTGGTCGTTGATTAGGGCCTTTGTTGAATTCAAGCACCCACTGAGAACCCTCATTTTCTTTCTGCTCAATCCGGCGGGTCACGATTTTTATGTGGTTGCCTAGCATGAAAACTGAGAAGAACCCTATACCAAATTGTCCCGTTGCCTGAAAACCTGTCGCCAGCAAATTACTCCACTCTCCATCCAAGTCGTTACTGCGCCATAGCGACTTCCCAAAATCCAATAGAACATCCGTTAGGACGTATCTGCTCATACCTAACCCGGTGTCAGAAATATGTAACCAGTCACCGGAGGAAGTTTGTTCATGAGCAACTTCTATTTCTCCTTCTTCATCTCCAAGTCCACCGAGCTTCCTGCATGCGCGGATCGCGTCGACAGAATTTTGCAATAACTCCTTGAGTGCGACAGAAGGGTCGGGGCCGTATAGTTTTTCCCCACCGAACCGCCTAACTGTCTCTTGAATGTTTGTGATTTTAATGCTTGCATCGATAGGGTGCCATCCCTCCACGGGCACAACTTTTGAGAAGTCTTCGGGAGTGTGGGAGTGGGCGACTGCATTGACGGCTAGACGAGGTCTACGAAAATCCATTAATAGTCTATCGGCAGCTTTTAGTTCGTTGTCAATCATGCGGGCAGTGTCATAAGCTAACCACCATGATTCCTGCTCGTTAATTGGAAAGCTCGAGCCACTTATGCAAAGTTCCTTTCGACTTGCATCAGGATCACGCGTTGGCTTGTTGATCCTAGATTGAAAGTCCCAATGCAGCTTTGAAATTCCCTGTGGGTTAATCAATGCTTGTAGGAATCTAGGTGCCCGCTCCGAGTCGACGTGAGCAGCGTCGGCAGTCCGTAGAAGAATCGCAACTTTTAGAACGTCAACTCCCCATGGTGCGGGATGGATGCAGGTAGGCGGTGTTATTTTGTACTGATTGAGGCGTTCTAACTGGTGGGGATACAACCAATGACTTTCGGCGACAATACCGATTGCCTCCGCGTAGGCTCTGCGGAGCTCCTCGTTCGGAAGCAGGTACATAGGCTCCTGATCATTTGGGGCTTTCCAACTTTGCCGCGCTAGCACTCGAGCTTGAGTTGGATGAAGAGCTCGTAAGACGTCGAACAGTATATTCTGGAATTGTTCCGTCCCGCGCAGAACGTCTTCCGGATTGACACCCTGTTTTATGCAGGAGGTGATCCACTGGGGTAAATTTACTATTTCAGTAACTCCGCCAGGAAAGGCAGCGATACAGTGGGCAGAATCATGCAACAGAAATGCCCCTCCAAGCAAAAAAGCTTCGGCTGCATTGAGGTCATACTTAGGACCTGCAATCTCCGAGGCTGTCCACCAGAGCGCATCTATATGAGTTACGTCATGGACTGTTAAAGCCGGCATGTCTTTTTGAATTTGTGCGACTAACTTGGATACTCGTTCACGAAATTCGTGAAGAGCATTCGATAGGAATAATCTTCTTTCATCATAATTATCGCCGCGAGGTCCAAAAGCCTCTATCCATAAAGGGGCACTGCGGTAATCTTTCATTCTAAAGCCGATTCCTATTTAACTTTGGTTGGGTGGCTGGTCTAGGAGTTCTTTCACTCTACCTCCTGGGTCGCCGTAGACGGTTCGACCGTTGGGTTAACCGTGGGCTGTATGAAGCCTATAGCCATTACCCTCTCTATTAAAGTAAAACTGACGTCCCCCTACTGATTAGGCGCTATGCCTCAACAGACCCTAGCTTCGTAGGTGAAACAACCGGCTGGCTTGGGTCGTTTCGTGCCTGTCGCGAAGGGCCGCTTATGGCCGTTTGCTGCCTGTTACGAATGGCAGCCACAACCCAAAGCAGCCAGTCATGGAGCAGGTTAAACTGACGGCAACCAGAGGAGAAAAGTATGTCCCAGCAAGATGACCCTATTACAGCAGTCCTACAGGCTGACCAGGAGGAACTACATCACTCGCAGAGGGACTACGAAAATGTACGGAAATCATCGGAATATCAAAAATCTCTAGCGTACCTTCGCTGCTCGATCGAGGGGCTGCATAAAACATTTCAGATCTGTGAATTTGCTGCTACTCGATGGCCTGTGTATGCAGAGCGCTATCTTTTTCCAAGGCATAAAGACGATATCGGTGAGGCAGCCGTAGCCGCTCAGCTGGCGATAGAGAATGGCGCTTTGAATACGGCACGACGTGAGCTGAGATATATGCTTGAGGTGGCCGTAAATACAGCTTTTGTTGACGAAGTCGCCTCAGACGGCGATGTGGAAGCACGACTTGCTTTTTTCAAAGGGAAAGGGGTTAAAAAGCAGAACGTCGACCATATTCGCGATCTACCCCTTCGTATGCTTGCGGATAAACGCGAAAAATTCGTAGATGCAACCCGGCTTGCTTGGGTGAATTCGTCCAACTACGTCCATTTAACCAAAAGACGTATTGATGAAAAGGTCAAGCTGAGAGCTGAAGGCGTACGCCTTGGTTTTGAGACTGCAGAGATGCTAGCTGCGGTTGTTCAGGAGGTACATGATGCCTGTAGCATTGTCGTGGTCCTAGCCTTCGAAACCATTGGCCCCAACTTCACTGGAGACATTCTCGTTACCGGGGGGCTCGATAATGACAACGCTTGGCCTTTTCAGAATAACGAGTTTATCGCAGCCGTTGATAGTTACTTCGACTACAAGCAGGAGCGCCAAGCTGGACTAGAGACGCATGTTACCCGTCGGGAGCGCAGAGTCAGCAGCGGTGCATATCAGCTAAGCGACACGTGACAATGACAATCCCCCCGCAAGAGTCATCGTTCGATGGCTCAATATTTTCTTAAGTAAATGCCTGCTTTTGGCCGTTCTCTGTCGGTCGTAAGCCACTCTTTGAAATCCGCTGATACCCAAACTTTTCAAAATCGGCACCTGCCCTCGGCCGAATATTGCCTGTGAATCTGTGGCGGAATATCAGGGCGGAGAATCTGGCAGATCGGCGGATTTCCCGCACAGGGTGGGTCGGGGTTAAGAGCCATTCCCGTGCCACCTCGCTGCCGGCAACTACAAATTCAAAATATCAAGGCTCAAAGAAAAGCCCCGCACTTGGCAGGGCTTGCAGAGAGGGTTAAGCCTTGTTCCAGTGGCGTTTGACTGTAGCAATGCCGATCTTCAGTTCACCAGCTACTTGAGACTGTGTCATGTCTTTGGCTTTCAACGCCTGTACAGACTTAGTGGTTTCAACAGCTACTGGACGACCACCCTTATTAGGGGAGCGGGCCAAGCCTTCTCTCGTGCGTTCCTTGATACGGTCACGCTCAAACGCTGCTACAGCAGCCAGCACGGTGAGTTGTAGCTTACCCGCTGCACTGGTGAGGTCTACGCCGTCAAGGTCAAGGGAGCGAACATGGACCCCCACAGCAGCCAACTTCTCTACTGTGGCGAGGACGTCTTGCACATCACGACCTAGACGATCCAACTTCAGCACTACGAGGGTATCGCCTGCTTCCAGACGTTCGAACATCTTACTGAACTGGGGACGCTGTAAGGCTGGCACTCCACCGCTAATCTGCTCAGAGAACCAGCGAGCCGGGAGGATATCGAAGCCCTTGCTGGCGAGTGCCACCAATTGGTTGTCTGTATGTTGCTCGGTTGTCGACACACGACCATATGCAAATTGGCGACTCATTTCTCGCATCTCCTAGCATCACTTACGGTGGGATCATATTGCACTGGTATCATCAACCTGTCTACCCGTAATTGATGACACCAATCTGGGTATCGGATAGACGGTATCATTTAACGGTCGTTTGTTGGTACCTACAGAAGTGCCGGTTGCTGGGGCCGCATCACTTCTGGAGGTGCATCCAAAACTGGATCGACGTCTGCTGCGACGATGAACCAAAACTGGACCATCAACCGGACCGCTTGGAATCCTGAGAAATAAGCGTTTTCGCGGATTTGCGGCGTGATGCCCGACAACTCTGCTGCATCCGAAGCAAGTTGCACGAAAAGAGAGGCTGGCTTAGCCCCCTGTAGCGGCAACGCGCCATAAACAGGGGTACTGACGTGCTACAAAAGTATCAGCCCCTGTAGCCGACGCCTAGCCGGGTTAGATAACTAATAGATGCCCTATTAGACATGCACTCGCGTTCGACTATGATCACTGGTGTGATTATTCGGATTGGGACAACCACCATGGAGTTCTTCAAGATGCTGCTGAGAGGTATAAAACCAAAGCCGCTCTACTTAGATGATCTTTTTGCCGCCGACAAGTTAGAGCCCGGCACTATCACCGTGATGAGAACTCTCATCGGGAAATGGCTTCCCGAAAACTTTGACGACCGTACAACAGAGCAGATTCACGCACTTTACAAAGCACTAAGCGAGCATGAGGCCGGGCATAAGGCCGGGGAGCCGTATGTTTTAGGCAAGGGGATGTTTTCAGACTGGGGCGCCCCTATAGAGCAACTTAAGGTAGTACCGGCAAACCCCAAGCGGAAATAAGTTTTGCAGAGCATCTTGGGGCTGATGCTTGGCGAGAATGCCCGCCAGCGGGAAGTATGCCGGGAACATGTTTCGATAGGCGGGAGAGAAAACCTCTGCACTGTGAAACTAACAGGACTGTACCCGCTAGCCGCAAGCGGCTTACCGTTCGTGGCTAAAGCCACTTCACTCACGCGAATACCGTTCACTACGTTCCCGGTATATCGCGTAACTCCTGCCCTTAATATAAAAAGATGCAGTGGAAGCGTCACGAGCGTCACGAGTACTCCAGACCCCGCAGCCCGTGGGCCTCGCAGGCGTGACGCTTTGCTGGAGGGAGCGACACCGAAGCGTCACGAGCGACACGATAAGCGTCACGCCGCATATGCCTTTTGCATTTCGGCAGGCGTAGACGTCTCGGACAAACCAGCGGCGAGCCCCTTCAGAGTGATCCACCAGCGGGCTAGATTCGTACGCTTCTGTTTGCATCCTAACTTCGCCAATTCTTTTGTAATGGCAGAAGATGAAACATCAGTATCGGTGGACTGCCTGTAGGCACTTTCGATGTCAGCGGCCTTGAGCACCAGCACATCGTCGATATATTCGGCAACGAACTCGGCCAACTCTTCACGCGGGCTGAAACCGATCATCTCCTTCTTGCTCTGCGTCATTGGCGCCGGGTTTGTCGGGTAGAAGTCGGCTAGGCTGATCTGCTCCAGGTAATCGCGTACCACTTGGAAACCGCCAGCGTCTTCTAGCCATGGACGCAACTCGCCGTTAATGAAGCGGGAAGTCTCGTTAACATCGACCTTGTGCCTGATGAACTGAGGCACCCAGAAACGGCGGTCCCCTGCTTCAAGGTCCAGCGGCACCAGATCGTTGCTGGTGACAACGAAGTTGATAAAGTTGTCCACGGTCACTATTGGCTGGTGCTTCCGGTTCAACGTGAACGTCCCACCGCCCTGAATGGTCTTGAGGGTGTTTGCCGTGGTTTCGCCATTCCTATAAAGCTCGTCGATGACAATGAACGTCTTGCCTTCCAACACCTCGTTGAAATCGCCTACAACGCTCTTCAGACCCGTATTAGCCACGCTCTTTTTACCGAGCAGACCAGTCATCAGGCACTCAACGAAGAACCCTTTTCCGGTGCCTTGATCACTTCGCAGCAATGGCGAAACAATGATACGGCGGTGAGGGTAACGCACTGTCCAAGCCATCCAGCGAGTGAAATAGGCACGCTCTTCATTATCAGGAAACCAGCGTGTCAGGAACTCAAGGAATGGGGCACCCTGCTCCCTTGTCACCTTCTGGCCGGATGGTTGCAGCATGGGCGGTTGCCAGAGATTCAGCAGATCACCTTCCAGAATGGTTTGCCCTAGCGGCTGGAAACCTTCACCCATTACGACAGTTAGAGGCAGGTTGTCGCCCTGCTTCAATTCCGTGCCGCCGTTCTTCCGATAGTACGTCAACAGAACGTAGGGATCAGACTGGACAATACCTGTCACCAGATCACGGTAACTAGGAAGAGCCGACTTGGACGGAACGCGGACAAACCGGTCTTTCAGTGCTTGTCGTGCTTGTGCCTCTTTAGCCTTTGGGGCGAGTTGTACTACGGTTGCGGACATGCATATCTCCTTATATGAGATGTTGGGTTGGTTATTTGTTTTGCTTTGTGTGCGTTTTCAGAAGGCCGGCAATGTAAGCGGCGACACTGATACCGGCTGCATCGGCCTGAAGGCGTAGAGCTGCGTAGGTGTCTGGGGGAAGTCGTAAGTGCAACATGGGTGTCTCTCCATTATTTATCTCGGTCCATAAAACGCCTTTCACCAGACAGCAGGAAACCGACGTAGTCAGTTGGGCCATTCGGCTTGACTATCGGGGATAGCAGTTCAGGGAAGGCGGATATAGTGCGGGAGAAGTTACTTAGCTGTCGCGGCTTTCTTTGGCAAGTACGCGGCGATCAAATCAGAAAGTGCGAACTCTTCTTCGCTTACCTGAAGTTCTGCCTCTGCTTTAGCTTTAGCCGCAGCCGCCTCGCGGGCTCGTCGAGAAATTGTAATGTCCATTTGTCGGCGGGTTTCGAGTTGGTTACGCTCGTAACGGTCTGCCGTATATTTAACCTTCGCCTGACCCGCAACTTCAAGAAGATCGGCATCGACAATAGTCGCCGGCTTTTTGAGCTGCACGCTAAGATATAGCGGGCGGCAGAGGGAGGTTGCAACGGTGTACCCGTTTTTAAACCAGCTTGCTAGTTCATTAAGAGCGTGAGTTAGCGGCTCCTCACTTACCCAAGACACGTTCACACCCAAGTCTGGATATGCTGGCGACATGCAGTTACGGAAGTATTGCACTTCGCTCTGCTTAATTAGTTTCTGTAGTTCTGCGTCACTGTGTTTTTCGATTTCGATAACGTTAGTGCCGTACACGTGTGTAGCTGTAGTTGTCATGCTTGTTATACCTTATGATTACTTAGATTTCTTACGTGTTTTGATCTGCGTTATAAGGCTCTGTCGGGCCCTGTCATCGCTGGGGGATGATTTGGTATTACTTGCGTCAGTAGCGGCTGCTATACGCTTCTGGCGGTCATCTAGAAGGGCCACCAACTCAGTACGGGAAACGCCCCGCTTAGCGGCTTCTGCATTCATGAAGGTTTCTAGATTGGCCTTGGCAATGCTAATGGCTAACTTGGCTTTGGCGAGCTTCACCTGTGCTGCTGCATGAGCTTGTTTAGCCTTGGCAATCTTTTGTCGCCCTGCTCGATAAAACTCCAGATCACTAAGTGTAGCAATAGTTCCGGAGGGAAATACCTCATTCTCAAGACGATTGATGAAATCGACTTCAGCCTGAGTAACAGGTACATACTCATATCGACTCGATTCGCCTATACGATCTGTCAGACCCATGATTCCTTGGTGGACTTTATCCACTTCGATATACAGTTGTTGTGTCATGCTGCCGCTTCTTGTTGGTTAAGTTGTTGGTGTGCCTCTTGTGCATTGAACTCTAGTTCCAATTCTGCCTGTGTCTGCTTCCGGGCTGCACGGTAGTTGCGAGTTTGGCATGTACCGGTACACCAGCGACTGCGGTGACTTCGGCTATAATACATAGCCCCGCAGTGATGGCAGTATTTCCGCTTGAGCGGATAACGCTTTATCATTAGTTGTATCTCTGAGTGTGTAGTTGCTTTCGACAAGCCAAAGAAAACCCCTAACTCCGTATGAGAGTTTCGGGGGAACCGGCTATCAGTTGTTTGCACTGAGTAGTGCGGAAGACTTCCTGCTTTGCAGGAACTTGAATCAGTGACCGTCTTCTGTTGCATCCTGACGGTCGAGGACTGGCATTAACGACAATAGGGATATGCCTAGCCCTATAGCCATTATGGCGACACTTCCTAAGGAATAACGTCGATCTTCTGCACTTGGATCGACAACAAGTACTTAACAACATAGTTCGGCAAGGATTAGGCCTAACTATGTTGTCGGCAGGCGGAAACTTTTCTGGGGGGGGAGTTACTTGAGGGGTTTATCTAACTAAGCACACATGGTAGCACTACTAGCCCATCTTGTCAAGTGAAGAATCACACTTCTTTCGATATTGCAATACTTATTTTTACTAAATTGACGAGCGGTGGACATCCCCAGACGTGGGGCCATGTTGCGGAGCGACGCAGGCGTGACGCTGGGTGCAAACTGGTGGGGTATGCCCCTGTTTGCGGGGCATGGCCCTGTATGCGGGACACTTCAGTCTTGAGCGTCAAGGTAGTCCGCAAGGTCGTCGTCCATGTAGGCGGACAAATCCGTCCCCTTTATACGCTGCTGCCACTGCTCGGACGTAGTAATGGTGACGTACTGCGGGAACTGCACTTGACCGTATTTGTCGACGAACAGAGCGTCTCCATTTCTGAGGTTGATCTCCCACATCTTGTATTTGCGTGCATAGCCGACGTACTGGGCAACTTCAGCGAGGTTATCGTCGGCGCTGACCTTGACCTCAAGTGCCCCGTCGCGATGGCAAACTATTCGGTATCCATCCTGTTGCAGCAGGTTGGAAATTGCGAAGGGATCAGTATTAAGAAACCGCTGGAATTCCGGCATGCCGACTACTGCCGTGTCTGCCACCGTTGGTAAAAACGCCAACTCTTCTATTAGCAGCTTCTTCTCATCCACCAACTTCTGATAGTCCGCTTGGGCATCTTTATCGCTAGCGTCCAGCATCACAAGTTGCCGTAGTCTGCCCTGCTGCTGCTTCAACTGATCAATCTGGCCATCGAGCTTGATTCGATGGCGCTGATTCTCTGGCAGTTTGGTGCGTTGGTATGCCCGGAAAGCGTGGGGCTTGCGGGTTGCCTCATAGAACCAACCAATGACCGGTACAGGGATAGTTTTCTGGTTCGTGCATTTGCCGCTGTTCTGCATCCGGCGATAGCAACGAACTGCATCGGTCTGCTGCCTAGCGTTTTGACGGAGCAGCACCATATTGGCCCCGCAATCACTGCATTGCAGGAGTCCAGCCAAGGGGAATTTACGGGCGACCGTAACTGGTTGATCGGCTAAGCCGTCCAGCATCTTCTGTACTTGGTAGAACAACTCGTCGGTGACGGCTTCCTCGAAGACGCCCTTAATCAGTTCACCCGGAACCCGCTTCTCTTCACCGTCCACCTCGACGGTTGTGGTGCGTTGCCAGTGGCCAATGGCGGCAGGATTTCGCAGAGCGTGCTTGAGACTTTGCCTGTTGGCGAAGTACTGGCCGTACTGGATTGCTAGGGCACGTAGGGGGACGCCGTTAGAGAAGGCTTGGAAAACCTGCTTCAGAACGTCGGTCTCAGGTTGCTTCAGCTTGCCTTCACTTGTGAGCCAGAACGGATTGCGGCGTTTAATCGGATTTCCGAGCTTCGCTTCCTTGGCCCGGTCGGTGTACGAATCTCTAATGTGGCCAGCGATGGTGTTCGAGTAGTCGTAGGCCGCGAAAGCGTGATACGCCAGACCCATCAAACTCTGGCTCGTCAGGCTTGAGCTGTCGTAACGAACCCCGTCCTTTATGGTTATCAGATCGACACCGGCCTCGATGATCGTTTCGAGATGCCGCAAAGTCTGTAGCGGTGGAAGCCGGCTGAATCTGTCCAACGCTTCAACAAGAACAACTGAGCCAGCGGGTATGTAGCCTTGCTCGATGGCGAGCAGCAGTTTGCCTAGCGCCCCCTCTTTGATGTGATCACCCTTGTAGCCGCTTATGCCCAGGTCGCTAAAAGTCCTTTCGTACCGGGTGTAGGTGGGGTTCCGAGCAAACCACTGGGTTACCCGCTCTTCCTGCCGGTCAAGGCTGCTGCCGTCACCCTGCTCAACGCTAGAAAATCGAATGTACGGCACTGCAATCGGCATGGTGATACCCTCAGAAATTATCACTGTATACATTACATCTCTGGAGGCGAAACTTGTCCATGGGGAAGCGGTGATCCGCCGGGAACTCGGGACTGTAGTCTTCGTGGTAGATCAGGGGCAGGGGCATGGCTGATTTATCCAGGAAGGCCTGTAGGAATGAGTGAAGGATCCTACCAGCGATGTAGACTTGCGGCATGGAAACGGGGGGCACGATGGAGCCGATACTGAAACTCGAGAGCGCGCGACTGCTGTTACGGCAGTGGCGCGATGAGGATTTGCCTGAGTTTGCGGCGATGTGCGCCGATCCACAGGTGATGCGATATTTTCCGGCGCCCTTGAGTCGACTGGAAAGTGCTTCGCTGATCGGGCGGATTCGTGGCCATTTTGCCGAGCATGGCTTCGGACTCTGGGCGCTGGAGCGCAAGGATACCGGGGCATTTATCGGATTTACCGGGCTCGGGGTAGTCGGTTTCGACGCGCCTTTCACCCCGGCCACCGAAATCGGCTGGCGCCTGGCCCGCGAGCACTGGGGCCTTGGCTACGCCAGCGAAGCGGCGTGGACCGCTCTGCGCTGCGGGTTTGACCGGTTGCCGCTGAAAGAGGTCGTGTCCTTCACCAGCGAAACCAACATGCCGTCGCAGAAAGTCATGCAGGCGATCGGCATGCACCATGATTCAGCGGATGATTTCGAACACCCAAGGCTCGCGGTCGATAATCCCCTGCGTCACCATGTGTTGTACCGCATCACTCGTGAACAATGGCTGCAAACCTTGCATGGATAAGCCGGCACGGACGTTTACAATGGCGCCCATGGGCCCTGGCCGGAAATTGAATCGACCGTCGCAGCGAAGACTGCGCGGCATGCGTTGTGTGAGGAGAGTCTGAATGAGCCAAGTGTTGGATGATCTGGTTGACCTGCTGACCCTGGAACCGATCGAAGAAAACCTGTTCCGTGGCCGCAGTCAGGATTTGGGTTTCCGTCAGTTGTTCGGCGGTCAGGTGATCGGTCAGTCTCTGTCGGCGGCCAGTCAGACGGTCGAAGAAGCGCGCCATGTGCATTCGATGCACGGCTATTTCCTGCGTCCGGGCGATTCCGCGTTGCCCGTGATTTATCAGGTTGATCGGGTGCGCGACGGCGGCAGCTTCAGTACGCGTCGGGTGACAGCAATTCAGAAAGGCAACCCAATCTTTACCTGCAGTGCCTCCTTTCAGTACGACGAAGAAGGCTTCCAGCACCAGGCCGAGATGCCGATTGTGGTCGGCCCGGAAAACCTGCCGTCGGAGCTGGAACTCGCTCAGCAGCGCGCGCACCTGATCCCCGAGCACATGCGCGAAAAACTGCTATGCTCCAAACCGATCGAATTCCGACCGATCACCGAGAAAGATCCCTACAACCCGCAACCGTCCGATCCGATCAAGTACGTCTGGTTTCGCGCCGACGGCGCCTTGGCCGATTCCCCGGCGCTGCATAAATACCTGCTGGCCTACGCCTCGGATTTCGGTCTGCTGACCACGTCGATGCAGCCTCACGGCAAGTCGGTCTGGCAGAAAGACATGCAGGTCGCCAGCCTCGATCACGCGCTGTGGTTCCACGCGGACCTGCGTGCCGATGACTGGTTGCTCTACGCGATGGACAGCCCGTGGGCCGGCAATTCCCGTGGCTTTACCCGTGGCAGCGTGTTCAACCGCGCCGGGCAACTGGTGGCGTCGGTCACGCAGGAAGGCCTGATTCGCCACCGCAAGGATTGGGCATGAGCCTGGCCGAGGTGCGGCACTGGGTGTTCGACATGGACGGCACCCTGACGGTGGCCGTGCATGACTTCGCGGCGATCCGCGTGGCGTTGGCGATCCCGGCCGAAGACGACATCCTGACCCACCTCGCCGCGCTCCCGGCCGATGAAGCCGCGGCCAAACATGCGTGGTTGCTGGAACACGAACGAGACCTGGCGCTGGGTTCGAAAGCGGCACCGGGCGCGGTAGATCTGGTGCGTGAGCTGGCCGGGCGCGGTTATCGCCTGGGCATTCTCACCCGCAATGCCCGCGAACTGGCGCACGTCACACTGGCGGCGATTGGCCTGGCCGACTGCTTTGCGCAGGAGGATGTGCTGGGTCGTGATGAAGCACCGCCAAAACCCCATCCTGGTGGTTTGCTGAAGTTGGCCCAGGCCTGGAATGTACCGGCCAGTGAAATGGTGATGGTCGGTGATTACCGATTTGATCTGGATTGCGGCCGGGCGGCAGGGGCGCGGACGGTGTTGGTGAACCTGCCGGATAATCCGTGGCCGGAATTGACGGATTGGCATGCCGCCGATTGCGTGGCGTTGCGGGAAATGTTGTTCGCTTGACGGCCTCTTCGCGAGCAGGCTCGCTCCCACATTGGAATGCGGCCAAATGTGGGAGCGAGCCTGCTCGCGAAGGCGTCGATTCAGCCAACACAAAAACTCACTGACCGAACAACGCTTTCTGCCCCTGCGGCGAGTTGAACATTCCATCCCCATCATGCCCGACCCCAGGCACTTCGATCAGTTGCTGACTCAACCCTTGAGGATGCCGCCGTTTCAGAGAAGCAAAATAATTGCGCCCGCGAACCAATCGATTGGTGCCCTGAGCTTGGGCCTCACAGCTTTTGTCCAGCGCCGGATGCTTCGGGTCGCTGTCTTTCTGCCCGAGTAGATAAACGATGTCGCGCTTGACGTAGTTTTCTTCCAGCTGCGCAGGCGTTTGCCCTTCGACGTAGGCAGGTAAATCCGTCAGCCCGTACTTCCAGCGATTGAAATTCGGGCAACCGGCGTGGCTGAACGCAACCGGCCGTCGTTCATCGAAGTACGCATAAGAAGACGGGTTCGCAATGACGTAACGCACTTGTATGTCGGCCGCCTTGAGCGCTGGCTGATCGTGGCCCAGCAATGCATAGCGCTGCACCACCTGAGCGCCACCGGAGTGACCGGCGATGATGATTTGCTTCACGTCCGGAAACTGTCGGCGATCGCCGATTCGGGCGATGATTTCGTCGAGCGCAGCGTAGGAACTCAGGGAAAACGGAGCGGTGGATAAGCCCCCACCCATCCAGTCATTGCCCTGCCAGCGCAATACGCTGTCAGCCACGGGATGGGCCGCGATGTCGGTTTCATTGAGAAATTGCGGGGCGAGCACCAAGGTGCTCGCGCTTTGCCCGGCCTGTTCGGCCGCGTGCTCGGCTCTCTGGCGATAGGTTGGGGCATTGCGCGAAAGACCGTGGATGATGATCAACACACGTTCGATTTTCGTCGGCGCCGTGCCGATGCCCACCGCGATTTCACCTGAAGTCAACAGCAGGCGTCCGGGGCTGACCTCCTTGACCGCATGCTCGGCAGCCTGGGCGCTTGCGCAGGTGATCAGTAGAGTTAACAGCCACTTATTCATTTATAGATTTTTCGCTGCAAAGGTATCGCACTGGCCAACCTGGCCTTGCGCAAATCCGGTTTTGAACCAGCGCACCCTTTGCGCCGACGTACCATGAGTAAACGAGTCGGGGACGACACGCCCCTGACCTTGCTGCTGCAAACGGTCATCGCCGATGGCGTTCGCGGCGTTCAAGGCTTCTTCGATGTCACCGGGTTCCAGCCAGTTCAGCCGCTTCTGCGCATTGTTGGCCCAGACCCCGGCCAGGCAATCGGCTTGAAGTTCCTGGCGCACCAGCAATCCATTGTCACCTTCCATTTGCTGGCCCTGTTGGCGAGCGGTCTGAATTTTCGCTGAAACGCCAAGCAAGGTCTGCACGTGGTGTCCGACTTCGTGAGCGATGACGTAGGCCTGCGCGAAGTCACCCGCTGCGGCAAAGCGTTGGGACATTTCCTGGAAGAAACTCGTGTCCAGATAGACTTTCTGGTCCGCCGGGCAGTAGAACGGACCGGTCGCCGATGTCGCCAGGCCACAGGCCGAGTTGACACGGCTACTGAACAGCACCAAGGTCGGATTCTTATACTGCCGACCGGCCTGCTGGAAGATCTGGCCCCAAGTGTCTTCGGTGTCGCCGAGGATCGAGCGCACGAATTCGGCCCCTTCATCATTGGCCGGCGGTGCCTTGCGGGTTTCGGTCGGTGCGGGTGCCGATTGCTCGCTCATCTGCCCGGTGAGTTGTCCGAGGATCTGCATCGGGTCCTGGCCGGTGATCCAGCCGATCCCGACAATCAAAATAATCGCCGTCAGGCTCAGGCCCTTGCCGCCACCGAAGCGCATCCCGCCACCACCACCGCCGACATTATCTCCACGGGCATCCACCACGTTGTCGCTGCGTCGGCCTTTTTTCCATAGCATGTGGGGAATCCTCTTTCTTATCGGGTGAAGGCGCGTGGTGATGAGTGTTGCTGGTGTGGCGGCGTGGCGCCAGTCCAGTCGTCAGACAGCCTTTCGCGGCGCCGGTTCTGTGGCCTGCACTGACATTAGCGGTTTCGTCGGCGGGAGGGTATTACAGGTCCACGATCGTGAAGGTGTCGCAGGCATTGATCCGGCCTGTGGCGAATCCGGATTTGAACCAGTTCGCCCGCTGCTCCGAAGTGCCATGACTGAACGTCTCCGGTCGTATTGCGGCGTTTTGGGCGCGTTGCAGATAATCGTCGCCGAACACTGCGGCGGCATGCAGGGCCGTGTCGATGTCACCGGGCTCCAGCCAGGCCAGTCGTTTTTGCGCATGATGCGCCCAGACGCCGGCGAGGCAATCGGCCTGCAACTCCGCGCGAACCTCCAGGCCGCCATCACCGGTAACCGGTTGCCGCTTGTCCAGGGCTGTCTCGAAAGGTTCGGATATCCCCAGTTCAAGCTGCACGTGGTGGCCGATTTCGTGCGCGATGATGTAGGCCTGGGCGAAGTCGCCGATCACCGAAAACCGCTGGGCCATCTGCGCAAAAAACTCCGGATCGAGATAAATCTGCTGATCGTCCGGGCAATAAAACGGACCGCTGCCGCCGTTGGCAAAACCGCAGCCGGAAGTCACGTCATGGCTGTACAAGGTCAGCGTAGGTGGCGGGTAGTGGCGACCGGACTGGGCAAAAAGTTGTTTCCAGGTGTCTTCGGTATCGCCCAGCACGGACTGAGCGAACAGTAATTTCGGGTCGTCAGAGGGCTGGGGGGCGGTGTAGTGGCTGGGGGCATCCGTTTCGGCAGACACTACGCCCGGTGTCGTACTGAGCGTCGAGTAAAGTCCTACACCCGCCAATGCGGCGGCGGCCAGTCCGGCGCCCAGGGCTTTCCCTGTGAGTTGGCGGGCATCCTTGCCCTCGCGAGTGTCGTTGACGTTCTCGCTGCGTCTTGCCTTGTTCCATAACATGTTTACGGTTTCTCCATAGATTGATTGGGCGGGTATCGCCGAACCTATGAATAACCGCACTGGCGAACATAGGTAGGCGAAATGTGTAAGGGTTGGTAAACCAGCGTCAGGATTACAGCGAGTTCCAGATTTCGCATTCGACGGGTTGTCTTCTAGAATCGGGAAAATTTCGTTGGGAACCCTCCATGGCCGGCAGTCAGATCGAACGTGTCTTCAACGTGCTCGAAAGCCTCACCAGTGATCCTCGCGGCCTGCCGATGCAGATGCTCGCGGAGCAGCTGGACATCCCTAAAAGCGCCACTCACCGTCTGCTCGCGGAACTGATCCGGCTGGGTTATGTGCGGCAGAATCCGGAGAGCCTGCGGTATCACTTGTCCACCAAACTGGTGGCGATGGGTTTTCGTTATCTGTCGGGCAGCGGTGCCGATATCGTTCAGCCCGTGCTGGATCGCCTGGCCGAGGAAACCGGGGAGCTGGTACGTCTTGGGGTGATTGAAGGCGAGCGGCAAATATGGATCGCCAAGTCTCAGGGGGCTCGTTCCGGCCTGCGTTACGACCCGGAAATGGGCCGCGATGCGCCTTTGTTCTATACCGCGTCGGGCCATGCGTGGCTGGCGTGCATGAGTGATGCCGAGGCGTTGTCGCTGGTGGAACGCCAGGGCGGCGAGCGGCCTGAAGACCTAGGGCCGAATGCACCGCGTTCCAACATTGAACTGCTCGAGCGTTTGCGTCTTGCGCGAGAGCAGGGTTACGCCTGGGTCGAGGAAAGTTCGGCTGTGGGCACCTCGGCAATCGCGGCGGTGGTGCGGCACCCGAGGGAGGGGCGGGTGATCGGTGTGCTGAGCATCGCCGGGCCGAGTGCGCGCATGCCGGGCGCACGGTTGCATGAGTTGGCGCCGCTGCTGTTGAGGTATGCCGAGGAGTTGGCGGCGGCGAGTCTGGCGTCGGAGTTGTTCAGCTCGTAAAACTGTGCGGTGTTCGAACACATCCGGCCTATGCTTGTATTGTAATCTGGAACCAGGTTCTAAATTATTGGAACTCGCCGTCCGCGACACGTTTCACTTCGCAAAGGATACACATGACAGCAAGCACTCCGCTCTCCGGCGTAAACCAACCCTTCAAAGGGATTTTGCTGATCGTTGTTGCGACTTTTCTGTTTTCCAGCCATGACGCTTTTTCGAAATACCTCTCGGGGTTCTATCCGATCGTGATGGTGGTCTGGGCCCGCTATGTGGTTCACACCGTGTTGATGGCCGGAATTTTTCTGCCGCAGTCCGGGTTGCGCGTCCTACGGACCAAGCGGCCGATGCTGCAGTTGGTGAGGGCGTTGTGCCTGTTGGGCACCAGTTTGTTTTTTACCACCGGCCTCCAGTACATCCCGTTGGCGGAAGCGACGGCAGTCAACTTTCTTGCGCCGGTTTTGGTGACCGCGCTGTCGGTGCCGCTGCTGGGTGAGCGCGTCACCCGTGGCCAGTGGATTGCGGTGATTTGCGGATTCATCGGCGTGTTGATCATCAGCAGAGTCGTCGGTGAGAGAAGCATGGCAGGCCTGGAATCAGGCCTGCCGGGGGAGGGGTTTTACGGAGTGACGGTCGGAATCTTGCGCGGTGCCATGAAGTACATCCAGATCAGCGCGATGAAGTACATCGCCGGAATCATGGTGAACAGCATGGTGTAGTTGTTGTTGGTGATCGTCAGAATGTGGCCGACCAACTGGGTCATGAACACCCCGCCGATGGCGGCGCACATGCCGCCGAAACCGTTGGGTGCTGTTCTATAAAAGCCTGCTGGATTTCGAGGCCGACGATGAAGTGGTGCTTCCCGATCCATATGGCTTGGTAAGAGCCGGGCGCTGCGCAGCCGTTGCAGTTCGATCCGCTTGCCGCTGAACATTTCCGAGAACCGCAACACCGCGATCTCACATGCGCTGTCGAGTTATCGCGGCTCCGGTGTGCATCACATCGCCTTCGATTGCGACGACATCTTTGCCGAAATCAGCCGGGCCAAAGAGGCGGGTGTACCGCTGCTGGGTGGCGAACTGTTTCACGTGTACACCGAGCCGTTTGAAGGGCGGTTCTTCTTTGAAATTATCCAGTGCAAGAACGGCTATGCGGGATACGGTGCGGCCAACGTGGCGGTGCGACTGGCGGCCATGGCCAAATCCCGCAGTGGTGCCGTACGTCAGGCAAAGTTGTAGGAAAATCGTAAACACGGGTACAAACCGCGGCCGCGCGGCTTCCTTCACTGTGCGGCCCGGCCCATAATCGCCAGCCTGTGCAGTGATGGCCGTGAGCCCGCAATGACAATAATTTCAGAACTCTCCCCTGCGCCCGGCGAACCCATGGCCGAGCCCCGCAAGAGTCGCAAGAACAACCCGGAAAAGACCCGCGAGAACATCCTTCAAGAAGCCATTGTCGAGTTCGTCCAGCAGGGGCTTTCCGGCGCTCGCGTCGATGCGATCGCCGAACGTATCCACACCTCCAAACGCATGATCTATTACTACTTCGGCAGTAAGGAACAGCTCTACGTCGAGGTGCTGGAGAAGCTCTACGGCGATATCCGCAGCACCGAAAACCGTCTGCACCTGACCGAACTGGCGCCGGTGGAAGCGATTCGTCGGCTGGTTGAATTCACGTTCGACCACCATGATCGCAACGTCGACTTTGTGCGGATTGTCAGCATCGAGAACATTCACAACGCTGAATACGTGAAACGTTCCGATGCGATCAAGGCGATGAACAACACGATTCTCGATTCACTGGGCGAGATTTTGCGTCGCGGTGCCGAGGAAGGCGTGTTTCGCGCGGGGCTTGAGCCGCTGGATGTGCACCTGCTGATCAGTTCGTTCTGCTTCTATCGGGTGTCGAACCGCCATACATTCGGTGAGATTTTTCAGATCGACCTGCCGGACGAAAGCATCAAAGAGCGTCATCGCGAGATGATTTGCGAGTCGGTTCTGCGGTATCTGCGGGCCTGATGTGCACGGAAAGGTGATATTCAGGCCGGTAAAGTTCATGCGTTCGGCGGCCATCAACAGTCCGGCCAATACCGCTGTTCTGAGTCACGGCCTTCACCCCTTCAAACGTTGACTGAAATGCTCCAGCGCTCTCGGGTGCCGAGCAGGTTCAGATTCGGGCCGTTGAGCACCAGAACGATCGGGGGCATCGGGGTCTCTCCACTTATTATTTTTGGCATTGGCCGAGGGTTTCAGCCTGTGGAGATAAATTGTACTAGCTGGTTAATCTGATCAATTGAAGAGGCGGTTCGCAAGGTTTTTGTGTGCGGTGATCGGACGGTTTCGGTTTTTCAGCGCGGCAGATGTTCAACCAGAAAATCGATAAACGCCCTCAACCGCAGCGGCATATGGCGACTTTGCGGGTAGAGCAGGGTGAACGGCCGCGAGCGTCCGCCATAAGGCTTGAGGACTTCCACCAGCGAGCCATCGGACAGTTCTTTTTCGACAATGAAGCGATAAGTCTGAAACAACCCTGCTCCATGTTTTGCCAGGGTCACGCCTCCCAGCACATCGTCGGAACAACTGAGGTTGCCCTCGGCCAGAATCTCCCGCGGTGTGCCACTGTCGTTGAACAACCAGGCAATGCGTCGGCCGCTGCTGGGCAGTTCGTACTGAATGCATTCGTGCTGCTGAAGGTCATCCAGGGTGTACGGGACGCCGACTCGTTTCAGGTAATCGGGACTGGCAATCATCACCAGCGCCGCATCCTCAAGATGTCGGGCGATCAGTCCGGAATCCGGAATCGCCCGCACGCGGATGGCCATGTCATAGCCCTCGCCGACAAAATCGATATTGCGATTGCTGATGTGCGACTCGACCTTCACCGCGGGATAGCGTGCCCGAAAAGCCGGTAGCAAAGGCAGGATTCGGTGATGGGCATAGGTGGTGGGAATGCTGATGCGCAAGGTACCGGACGGCTGTTGCTGCTGGCCCATGACCTCGCGTTGGGCCTCGACAAGTTGTGCCAGCGCCTGGCGGCATTCCTCGTAATACCGCCGACCACTGTCGGTCAGTTTGACGCTTCGGGTGGTGCGCGCGAACAACCGCACGCCCAGGCGCTCTTCCATGCGCGACACCGAGCGGCTCACGGCTGCCGGCGTCACGCCAGCCACCAGCGCGGCGGCGGTAAAGCTGCCAGCCTCGGCGGCCAGACAAAACAGTTCGATGCTGCCCAATTGAAGATCGTCGAATTGTCGCTGCATGATTAATTACACCGGGGACCAAATGAAGTGCTGGATTTCGCCACTGTAGATGAATTCAGCGAAGCGGTGCTTTACTTGACCAGCGCCGACTTCACCAACGGCAAGTGGTCGGTCTTTTTTAATCACCGGACAGGAGCAACGTCATGCCTTTCGTCAGTGTGCGTATTACCCGTGACGGCGTGACCCGGGAGCAGAAAGCCCAGGTCATCGCCGAAATCACCGACACCTTGCAGCGAGTCCTCGGCAAGCCCCCGGAGCTGACCCACATCGTGATCGAGGAGGTCGACACGGATAATTGGGGTTATGCGGGCATCACCACCACCGAATATCGAAAAAACCAGTCGGGATGATTTCTGACAAGCCAAGACAGCCGTCCTCGGGACGGCTTTTTTGTAGGCGCGAGGAAAGGATTGCTTACCATTTTTCGGTGTTATCCACCGACCCGAGCCGAGCCTTGGCGCTAGTCTCAACAGTCGCAGTGATGATTCAACACAGCGCCAGTTATCGGATTTTCCAGGGAATGTCGGGTCTTCGGGCTCATTAACCTAACGGATGGGTTAGCATGAGATTATTCAGCTACAAAGGGTTTTCAATGGTGATCATGTTGCGCGATGAGCACTGCCCGCCGCATGCACATGTGGATGCCGGAACCTGGAGTGCGCGCTTCAAATTCAGCTTCTGGCACAACAGTGTCGAACTGTGGGACGTGGTTCCTCATTCTCGCAGGCCACCTGTGGCGGTGCTGGAAGGGTTGCGTCACGCACTCGGACAACCCGCTCATTTGCGCCGCGCTCGGTGTATCTGGTGGGACAAGCTACAAACGGTCTGCCTCGATCATCAGCTATGGGACTGGCAAACCAGCGAAATCGTGGTGGTAAAAAGGGTCGCCAGTACGACCTGCATGATTGGCTCGGCTTGCTATGAGCCCGAGACGAACAAGACCCTACTGGCGCTGATGGGCGTTCCGGAGGGTGTGGAGATCGAACTATGAAAACGATAACAGCAAAAATGTTGGTGGATCGGCCCGTAACCGAGGCCGTGCTGGATGAAGCCATCCAGCGTGGGCAAGTGCGGCACAAAGGCGGTCTGCAGGCGACTTCGGTGACCTTTGTGGAACCGTGCCTGGCGGTCGGTTTCATTGATGGCAGTGGCGTGCTTTTGCCCGTGCGCCACTATCCGGAATTCGATAATTTCGACGTCGATGATTTCGCAGACCTGAAAGTCGGCTTTTCCGGGACAGCCCTTTGCCACGAAGGTAAAGATCTGCAGGTTTCTATCGCCGGGATGATTTCGGCCAGCAAGCCGCTGATGGATATGGCCGCGTCGGTCATCGCTTCGCGTAACGGTCGCCAGAGCAGCGCCGCTAAAGCAGAGGCTGCCCGGGCGAATGGCCGTAAGGGCGGGCGTCCGCGCAAGGCAGATGTCACACTTTAAGCACGCACAAAAAAGCCGTCGTGATGACGGCTGATTTGTTTCTGCCAACGGCAATCAACGACGGGTCAACAACACCCCGGATTCCATGTGATGGGTCCACGGAAACTGGTCGAACATTGCGCATCGCGTGATGCTGTGGGTGTCGTGCAGTTGGGCGATGTTGGCCGCCAGGGTTTCCGGGTTGCAGGAAATATAGAGGATGTTGTCGAAGCGACGGGTCAGCTCGCAGGTGTCCGGGTCCATACCGGCGCGAGGCGGATCGACGAAGACGCTACCGAATTCGTAGCTCTTCAGATCGATGCCGTGCAGACGACGGAACGGACGAACTTCGTTCAGGGCTTCGGTCAGCTCCTCGGCGGACAAACGCACCAACGTGACGTTATCCACAGCGTTTTCGCTGAGATTGCTCAACGCTGCGTTGACCGAGGCCTTGCTGATTTCGGTGGCCAGCACTTTGCGCACGCGCGTCGCGAGCGGCAGGGTGAAGTTGCCGTTGCCGCAATACAGCTCCAGCAAATCGTCGGAGCGATCACCGAGTGAGTCGTAAGCCCAGTTGAGCATCTTCTGGTTCACGCTGCCGTTGGGCTGGGTGAACGCGCCTTCCGGCTGGCGGTAGCTGAAGGTGCGACCGCCGACTTCCATCTGCTCGACCACGTAATCGTGACCAATCACTTCGCGTTTGCCCTTGGAGCGGCCGATGATGCTGACGTTCAGATCGGCGGCCAGTTTCGAGGCCGCCGCGTGCCAATGCTCATCCAGCGGGCGGTGATAGCACAGCGTGATCATCGCATCGCCGGCCAACGTGGTCAGGAACTCCACCTGAAACAGCTTGTGGCTCAGGGCCGCGCTCGCTTTCCACGCTGCCTTCAGCTGCGGCATCAACTCGTTGATGCGCAGGCTGGCGATCGGGAACTCTTCGATCAGGATCGGTGTGCGTTTATCTTCCTGGGAAAACATCGCGTAGTGACGCTCGCCGGCTTCGCGCCACAAGCGGAATTCGGCGCGCAGGCGGAAATTTTGCAGCGGCGAGTCGAACACTGCAGGTTCTGGCGCACCGAACGGGGCCAGCAGGTCACGCAGGCGCGTGACCTTTTCTTCGAGCTGAACGGCGTAAGCCTGGGAATCAAAAGTCATGCGTTGAACCAACCCAACTTGATCACGAACAGAATCGACAGAATCACCAGCGCCGGGTTGAGCTCACGGGCGCGGCCGGACAGCAACTTGATCGCGGTCCAGGAGATGAAACCGAAGGCGATGCCGTTGGCGATGGAATAAGTGAACGGCATGGCCAAGGTGGTGACCACGACCGGTGCGGCGACTGTGATGTCGTCCCAGTCTATTTCGGCCAGGCCGGATGTCATCAATACCGCGACGAACAGCAGTGCAGGCGCGGTAGCAAAGGCTGGAACGCTGGCCGCCAATGGCGAGAAAAACAGCGCCAGCAGGAACAGAATCGCTACGACAACGGCGGTCAGGCCGGTGCGGCCACCGGCGCTCACGCCGGCTGCGGATTCGATGTAGCTGGTGGTGGTCGAGGTGCCCAGCAGCGAACCGGCCATGGCCGCGGTACTGTCTGCGATCAGGGCGCGACCCATTTTCGGCATATGACCGTCCTTGCCCATCAGGCCGGCGCGCTTGGCGACGCCGATCAGGGTGCCGGAGTTGTCGAACAGGTCGACGAACAGGAAGGCGAAAATCACGCTGACCAGACCGATGTCCAGGGCGCCCTTGATGTCCAGTTGCAGGAACGTCGGGGCCAGGGACGGCGGCATCGACATCACGCCGCCAAACGGGGTGAAGCCCATCACGATCGAAACGATGGTCACCGCCAGAATGCCGATCAGTACCGCGCCGCGAATTTTCAGGGCTTCGAGCGCCACGATCAGGGCAAAGCCGAGGGTCGCGAGGATCGGGGCCGGTTGTTTCAAATCGCCGAGGCCGACCATGGTTGCCGGGTTGCTCACCACGATGCCCGCGTTATGCAGGGCGATCAGGGCCAGGAACAGGCCGATACCGGCGGCAATCGCCGAGCGCAGCGGCAACGGGATGCTGTTGATGATCCATTCGCGGATGCGGAAGATCGACAGCAGGAAAAACAGCACCGCCGAGATGAACACGGCCCCCAGCGCCACTTGCCAGGTATGGCCCATGTGCAGGACCACAGTGTAAGTAAAGAAAGCGTTCAGGCCCATGCCCGGCGCGAGGGCGATCGGGTAGTTGGCGATCAGGCCCATCACCGTGGAGCCGATGGCGGCTGCAAGACACGTGGCGACGAACACCGCGCCCTTGTCCATGCCGGTCTCGCCGAGGATGCTCGGGTTGACGAACAGAATGTAGGCCATGGCCAAAAAGGTCGTGACGCCCGCCAGAATCTCGGTCCGCACGTTGGTGTTATGTGCCTTGAGTTGAAACAGCCTTTCCAGCATGTCTGCTCCCCGTGGCGCGCCCGGCGCCGTGAATGTATCGACCTCAACAGCAAAGCACAGACCGCTGATGGCGCCCTGGTCATTTTCTGTGGGTCGGAAAAAGCCGCGCATCATACCAGCAGCGTGGGTCTATGGCTGCTTATGGCTGCGATCGTCGTCGATGTTTTGCGTCAAAGCCAACTGCGCCATACTGCGCGCTGGTTTTGGGGGTATGTATGTATTGCATGAATAAACGTCTGATTGCCGTATTCGGAGTGTCGATCGCCCTGTTTCTGGGGGCACACACCGCCTCGGCTGCATCGGCGGCGCCGTTGAGTCAGGTGAAGGTACTCAAGGTCGAGTCGCCGGGCTGTGGTTTTGAAAACATTGCCGAGGGACAGGAGCAGACGCGCTGTAATCACAGCGGACCGAACATCAGGATCTACGTGCTGGAAGTCGGCTACGGCCGCAGGGCACATGTCGGGCTGGATGGTTTTGACGTGAACGGCACCCGAACCCCGGTCTGTGCTTTTGATAATGGCAACCTGACCGAGTGCACCGTCGGGAGAAAAACCGTCGGCTATTTATATGTCTTCGATCTGGCCGGCAAGCAGGAAGGCACATTCACCTTCAGCAACACGTCGATCAACGCGCCAGGCAATACGCTGTCGACGCAGCTTTACATCAAGTAACGGCGGGTTCGAACAAGGGACAGGAAACCTGACTACGCTTTAAAGATCATCCTGTGGACTGCGCCCATGACCTTTAGAGCTCTGATTACCCTCGCCGAGGGCATCGATGACCTGCAATCAGCGACCCTGATCGATGTGTTGCGCCGCGCCAAGGTGGAAGTGGTGGTGGCCAGTATCGAGGGGCGACGCATGATCACGTGCGCCCGCGGCACCCGCTTGACGGCCGATGCGATGCTGGTGGACTTGCTGGCACAGCCGTTCGACCTGATCGCCCTGCCCGGCGGTACCGTGGGGGCGCAACATCTGGCGGCCCATCAACCCCTGCAACAATTGATCAAGGATCAGGCCGCGGCCGGACGTCTGTTCGCCGGTATCGCCGAGGCCCCGGCGCTGGCGCTGCAAGCCTTTGGCGTACTGCGTCAGAGGCGCATGACCTGCCTGCCATCGGCCAGCCATCAACTGTTGGGCTGCAACTTCGTCGATCAACCGGTGGTGGTCGATGGCAACTGCATCACCGCGCAGGGTTCGGCGGCAGCATTGGTGTTTGCCCTGACGCTAGTGGAACAACTCTGCGGCAAAGCCACGCGAGCGGCAGTGGCGGGGGAGTTGGTGGTTTAGACAGTGTCAGGCGTGGACGGCAATGGGTTCGATGACCGGTTGCTCGCGCTGCTCCGCTTGCCAGAGATCGTAGTCGGTCTGAACGCCTAGCCACATTCTGGCCTTACCAATTCCAGCCCGCTCCAGGCGTACCGCCAAATCAGGACTGATCGGCGCGTGGCCATGCAGGACTCTCGATAGATGCGGGCGCGCAAATCTCAGGTGCCGGGCCAATTCTGTGACGCTGATGCCAAGTTCAGGCAATACATCCATCAAAAGGGTTTCACCAGGGTGTGGCGGGTTGTGCATGGGCATGTCCTGCCTCCTGTCAGTGGTAGTCCAGATAGTCGACCAGTTCGATATCTGAACCGATAAAACGAAAAATAACTCGCCAGTTCCCCGAAACGCTCAGTGACCAATATTCGGTCAGTTCTCCCTTGAGTGGGTGTAATCGCCATCCCGGAAGATCCAGGTCGCCAGGTAGCGTTGCGCGGTCCATGAACTGAAGCATTCGAGACAGACGCTTCGCATGATCTGCGCGGATCCCACGAGTCGAACCTGTTTCATAGAAGCCACGAAGGCCTTTGTGCTGAAAGGATTTGATCATGGAGCAAGTGTAAGGCGATACATTACACCTGTTGCACTATCTATGTATTGCACCTGCTCGGAAAAATTGTGATTGGCAACTGCTTCAAGCCTTCACTTCATCCACCGGCACATGCATGCGGTCTCGATTGGCCAGGGTCGGGAACAGTTTGATCCACGCCCCTGTCACCACCAAAGTGCCAATACCGCCCATGACCACTGCCGGCACCGTGCCGAACCAGTGGGCGGTCAAGCCGGATTCGAATTCACCCAACTGATTCGAAGCGCCAATGAACAAGCCATTCACGGCACTGACCCGGCCGCGCATTTCGTCCGGGGTTTCCAGTTGCACGAAGGAGGCGCGGATCACCATGCTGATCATGTCCGCCGCGCCCAACACCACCAACACCGCCAGGGAAAACCAGAACGAGGTCGACAGGCCGAACGCAATGGTCGCGACGCCAAATATACCCACAGCGGTGAACATGACCCGTCCGACGTTGCGTTCCACGGCAAATCTCGCCAGGTACAGCGACATCAGCAGCGCACCCACCGCCGGCGCTGAACGCAACAGGCCCAGGCCCCAAGGGCCGGTCAGCAGGATGTCCTTGGCGAACACTGGCAGCAACGCCGTCGCACCGCCGAGCAGGACGGCGAACAGATCCAGAGAAATTGCCCCGAGAATGTCCGGACGACTGCGAATGAAACGGATGCCCGCCAGCAAAGAATCCAGGGTTGCCTTGCCCTTGTTCAACGGTGTCTGCCGGGCCGGCAGGTTGAGCATCAGCATGCAGGCGATGAGGTAGAGGATCACCGTCGGGCCATAGACCCAGACGCTGCCGAAGGCGTAAAGCAAACCACCCAACGCCGGGGCGACGATGGTTGCTGATTGCTGTGCGGATTGGGCGGCGGCGACGGCGCGGGGAAACAGCGCGCTGGGCACGATGCTCGGCAGCAGGGCCTGAGTGGTCGGCATCTCGAAGGAGCGCGCGGCTCCAAGCAGGAACGCGAGGATGAAGATCATCTCCCGGGTGACATGGTCGGTCGCGCTGCCGATGGCCAGCGACAGGGTGATCAGCGCTTGCAGGGACTGGCAGATCGCCGCGACCTTGCGTCGGTCATAGCGGTCGGCGACATGCCCGGTGTGCAGCATGAACAGCACTCGCGGAGCGAACTCCACCAGACCGACCAGGCCCAGATCGAGCACATTGCCGGTCAGTTGGTAGAGGTTCCAGCCAATGGCCACCGTGAGCATCTGAAAACCGCTGGCGGTAAACACCCGAGCCAGCCAAAACGCGATAAATGGGCGGTGATGACGTAACAGCAAGGGCGCTTGGCTGGGCATCTCAGGGCAGGTCTTGAGCGAGGGGAGGGTCGAGATTATCACCAAGCTGTAACCAAAAGTTGCAGGTTCGGGAAATTTCGTTAGCTAGACACCGATATGCCTGGCCCGAATCAGTGAGGCAACCTGTCACGCGGCAAAAGACCACACCGTCCATCGTCAAAAATGGGACTACTCTTTTACCGTTGCTTGATCCAGATCAAGACCGTACGTTGAAATGATCCGGAGGCCAGTTGGCCAAACTCCCTACGTTGTGATGTTGGTAAAAAAAGAACGAATTCAAATTCGCCACACTCCATATCCGTGGGGGCAGTGGGTGTAGGCCACAAGCCTTCAGCCGGTATTACCTGACAGAGGAAGACTTATGTTCGGTTTGGAGGCTCTTGATCTCGCCCGGATGCAGTTCGCGTTCACCATCTCGTTCCACATCCTGTTCCCGGCCATCACCATTGGCTTGGCGAGTTACCTGGCGGTGCTCGAAGGTCTGTGGCTGAAAACCAACAACGATACGTACCGCGATCTGTACCATTTCTGGTCGAAGATCTTTGCCGTCAACTTCGGTATGGGCGTGGTCTCCGGGCTGGTCATGGCCTATCAGTTCGGCACCAACTGGAGCCGTTTCTCGGACTTCGCAGGTGCCGTGACCGGCCCGTTGTTGACCTATGAAGTGCTCACTGCTTTCTTCCTCGAAGCGGGTTTCCTCGGTGTCATGCTGTTTGGCTGGAACAAGGTTGGGCGCAATCTGCACTTCTTCGCCACGGTCATGGTGGCCATCGGCACACTGATTTCGACCTTCTGGATTCTCGCCTCCAACAGCTGGATGCAGACCCCGCAGGGCTACGAAATCGTCAATGGCCAGGTCATTCCAACTGACTGGCTGGCAGTGATCTTCAACCCGTCGTTCCCGTACCGTCTGCTGCATATGTCGACGGCAGCGTTCGTGGCGACCGCCTTCTTCGTCGGTTCCTCGGCGGCCTGGCATTTGCTGCGCGGCAAGGACAACCCGGCGATCCGCACCATGCTCTCGATGGCCATGTGGATGGCGTTGATCGTGGCGCCGATTCAGGCCGTCATCGGTGACTTCCACGGGCTGAATACGCTTGAGCATCAGCCGGCGAAAATCGCCGCGATTGAAGGCCACTGGGAAAACCATGGTGATGAACCGACCCCGCTGATCCTGTTCGGCTGGCCGGACATGAAAGAAGAGCGGACCAAGTTCGCGGTAGAGATTCCGTACCTGGGCAGCCTGATCCTCACGCACTCGCTGGACAAGCAGGTGCCGGCGCTCAAGGACTTCCCGCCTGAAGACCGGCCGAATTCAACCATTGTGTTCTGGTCGTTCCGGATCATGGTTGGTCTGGGTTTCCTGATGATTTTTACCGGTTTGTGGAGCCTGTGGCTGCGCAAACACGACAGGCTCTATACCTCGCGGCCGTTCCTGTACCTGGCGTTGTGGATGGGCCCGTCCGGCCTGATCGCGATCCTCGCCGGTTGGTTCACCACTGAAATCGGCCGTCAGCCGTGGGTGGTCTACGGCTTGATGCGCACGGCGGATGCGTCCTCCAATCACAGCTTCATGCAGATGAGCATCACGTTGATCATGTTTGTCGTGGTCTATTTCGCGCTGTTCGGTGCCGGTCTGGGCTACATGATGCGCCTGGTGCGCAAAGGGCCGAAGATCGACGAAGGCAAGGAAACGCCCGAGGGCGGTCCAGGCAAGAAACGCACACCGGCCCGGCCGCTGTCCGCCGCCGATGACAACGGTGACGGTGATCACAGCCCCAGCCTGACCAAGGAGATTTGACTCATGGGTATCGATCTTCCGCTGATCTGGGCCGTGATCATCATCTTCGGCATCATGATGTACGTGGTCATGGACGGCTTCGACCTGGGTATCGGGATTCTCTTCCCGTTCATCAAGGGCAAGACTGACCGTGACGTGATGATGAACACCGTCGCGCCGGTCTGGGACGGTAACGAAACCTGGCTGGTACTGGGTGGCGCAGCGTTGTTCGGTGCCTTCCCGCTGGCCTATTCGGTGGTGCTCTCGGCGTTGTACCTGCCGCTGATTTTCATGCTGATCGGGCTGATCTTCCGCGGCGTGGCTTTCGAGTTCCGCTTCAAGGCCAAGGACGACAAGCGCCATCTCTGGGACAAGGCGTTCATCGGTGGCTCAATCGCCGCTACCTTCTTCCAGGGCGTGGCGTTGGGGGCGTTCATCGATGGATTTCCAGTGGTCAACCGTCAGTTTGCCGGCGGCTCACTGGACTGGTTCACGCCGTTCACAATGTTCTGTGGCGCAGCGCTGGTGGTGGCTTACGCGCTGCTTGGCTGCACCTGGCTGATCATGAAGACCGAAGGCAAGTTGCAGGAGCAGATGCATGACCTGGCACGACCACTGGCCTTCGTGGTGCTGGCGGTGATCGGTATCGTCAGCATCTGGACTCCCCTGGCCCACGCCGACATCGCGTCTCGCTGGTTTACCCTGCCGAATCTGTTCTGGTTCCTGCCGGTGCCGATTCTGGTGCTGGTGACCATGTACGGCTTGATCCGCGCGGTGGCTCGCCATGCGAACTACACGCCGTTCCTGCTGACACTGGTGCTGATTTTCCTTGGCTACAGCGGTCTGGGCATCAGCCTGTGGCCCAACATCGTGCCGCCGTCGATCTCGATCTGGGACGCTGCCGCACCGCCGCAAAGTCAGGGCTTCATGCTGGTGGGCACGTTGTTCATCATCCCGTTCATCCTGGGTTACACCTTCTGGAGCTACTACGTGTTCCGCGGCAAGGTCACCCACGAAGATGGTTACCACTAGATCACGCGACAGCGGCGCAGTGCCGATACCTGCGCCCTTTCAGAGGAGATTGCGATGAAAGCGGGTAAACATTCCTTGCAGGAAATCGAAGCAGCAGAGAAAAAGCCGCTCTGGCAGCGACTCGGCTGGCTGGCGATGATCTGGACCGGCAGCGTCGTAGCGCTGTTCATCGTGGCCAGCCTGATGCGCATGTTCATGAATGCCGCGGGCCTGACGACCCACTGATTTTTTGACACCTGATCCCATTCCGTTGCCTTGCGGCACGGATTTACAACCCTCCCGATGGACGGTTTTTTTACCCGTCATTTGCGGGCTTTAAGGATCACGAACTTGGGTGTGGCCGCCACTTGCTCGACGCCGCGGAACAACCGCGCGAGCTTGCTGTGATAACCCAGATGACGGTTGCCGACGATGTACAGCGCACCCCCTACTACCAGAGCCTCTCGGGCCTGCTGGAACATGCGCCAGGCCAGGAAGTCGCCAACGACTTGTTGCTGGTGAAACGGTGGATTGCACAGCACCACGTCCAGGGACTGAGGTTCTTGACCCGCCAAACCATCGTCGGCACGTACCATCACTTCGCGGTCACCCAGTGCCGCGCGCCAGTTTTCGGCGGCCGATTGCACGGCCATGAACGACTCGTCCACCATCGTGTAATGGGCCTCAGGGTTTTGCAAAGCGCTGGCAATGGCCAGAACCCCGTTACCGCAACCGAGGTCGGCGACCCGCGCCGAGCCGAGGTTTTTTGGCAGGTGCGGTAAAAACGCTCGCGTGCCGATGTCCAGCCCTTCGCGGCAGAACACATTGGCGTGATTAAGCAGTTCGATCTCAGGTGTGTCGAGTCGATAACGGGTCGGGTAGGGGGACACGACGGGCGCTTTGACTTCAGCGGTCGCGATCAATAGCCGAGCTTTCTTCACCGCCAACGAGGCTTGCACCGGGCCGATGTAGCGTTCCAGCAGATCGCCCGCGGCTCGGGGTAAATGCTTGATCATCGCAGCAGCAATCACCTGAGCCCCCGGCGCGAGTTGTTCCTGCAAGCGAATCAATTGCTCTTCCAGCAAGGCGAGGGTTTTCGGCACCCGGATCAGTACCCGGTCAAAGGGGCCTGAAAAGGCTTCGCTGGCCGGTACGCTCGGCACCGTATCAAACGCCTGGCCGTTACGGATCAGATTTTTTTCCAGCCCCTGAAAGGCCAGGAACGAGTCACCGCTGCTGGTTACTTGAACCTTGCCCACCAGGCTGGCGGCCAATGCGCCAAAACTGTCGTTGAGCACCAAAACCCGAGTGCCGGCCGAGGGCTGTTGGTCAGCCAAATGATTGAGCAGGTATTCGTCTGCGGCATCAAACGCCTGCAGCGGTTCGTTCTGCTGGTCGGGCTGGCGGATCAGGTCGAGTCGGGCGAAGGGTGTTTCGAGCAAGGGCATGAGGCGGGGCTCTGGGTAATCAACAGGGGGCATCAACAGGTGTCCCGCGGCCCAGGGGGCGTTGTAGCGGGCGAGACCGTCCGAGTGTACTGCGTCGTGAAGGTTCACACGTCATCACTCAAGAAGGACCGCAAATGGTACGTTTTTTTCTTTTGGATTACTCGCAGGTTTTTTGCGTCAACGTATCGCACTGGTGTTGAGGAAGCCTTCCTTGGCGGCGGCGAGGACTGCCGAAATCTTGTTAATGACTCCCAGTTTCAGAATCGCGCTTTGCACATGAAAATTGACCGTGCGTGCGCTGAGATTGAGGATTCTGGCACTCTCATATGCAGTCTTGCCTTCAGCCGCCAGTTTCAATACGTCAAGTTCGCGGGGGGACAAATGCGGTGCGCAGGGCTTTGCAGCTTTCTTGGGCAGGGTCTGCGCGATCAACATATGCAGATGGTGCCCAATGAGCATTGCAAAACCGAGATTTTCATACAGCTCATATGGCGTTATCGGGCAATGGCTTCTCGCCAGGCTCAGAATGCTGCAATGACCGTTTTCCTCATCATGGAACGATTGTGACCAACCGTGCTGCAATCCTTGTTGCTCAAGCGCGTCCCACAACCACGGAACCTTGGTGAAAAGCGCTTCACTCCAAAGAATAGGTAGTCTTGAGTGATTGCAATGAGCTACTACTGGATCTATCTCCCCAAAGTTTTTTTGTTCATATTCAATGTTCCAGTCCGTGGGGAAGTTGTTGAGCTGGACCGTATTAAAATGGTCAGCTTTTGTTGGGTATCTTGTTGAAAAGGAGAAAAATTTAAACCCAATGTTTTTGGCGAAGCCAAGTGAAATCCTGTACGCGGTATCAATTTCCGTTGCACGCGATAATTGGTTGAGCTGTGATTCCTTCCACCTCACCATCTCGTCTCTCCATTTGTGGAATTACTTGGGGTGCATTTTTGGATCCAAAATACGACACGAACCGAGTGTAGGATAATTCCTACTGACACGTTCAGAATTTTTGGATTTGCTTACATTTTTTAAACAAGTATTTGGTTCTAACGTTTAGCGATACGGGCTTGGAAAGCGAGATGTCGGGCTTCCTATAATTGGCTTTGTAATTGTGAGTTAACTGAGCGGTTAGTATTAAATTGTTCTATGAAGTTATTGAAAATGAGCGTGCCTGGCTAAAGCCACTACAAATCATCGGTGTTTAAGCCAGCCACTTTGCAGGACACTGTGGCTATCTGTTAAATGGAGCGCCCCATGACCGCCAGTGCAGAAAAGTTCACTCGCCAGACCTTGCTCGACGTCCAGCCGTTGACCTCCAGTCTGTTCACCCTGCGGACCACCCGGGATCCGGGTTTTCGTTTTCGTGCCGGGCAATTCGCCCGGTTAGGTGTCACCAAAGCTGATGGCAGCACCGTATGGCGCGCCTATTCCATGGTGTCGTCGCCCTATGACGAATTCCTCGAATTCTTTTCTATTGTGGTGCCGGGGGGGGAGTTCACCTGCGAGCTGAGTCGGCTGGGCGTCGACGATACGTTGCTGGTCGAACGTCAGGCCTTTGGTTACCTGACGCTCGATCGTTTTGTCGATGGCCGTGATCTCTGGCTGTTATCCACAGGCACCGGTCTGGCGCCGTTTCTATCGATCCTGCAGGACTTCGAGGTTTGGGAGAAATTTGAACGAATTATCCTGGTCTACAGTGTGCGCGAAGCCCGGGAGCTGGCGTATCAGGAGCTCATCAGCGGGTTGGCGCAACGCGACTATTTAGCGGAGTTCGCGCACAAACTGCAGTTCATCACGACCGTCACTCGCGAGCAGCATCCTGGGGCCCTGAGTGGCCGGATTACGACGCTGATCGAAAATGGCGAGCTGGAGCGGGCGGCAGGTGTGGCGCTGACGGCCGAGCATTCGAGGGTCATGCTCTGCGGCAATCCTCAGATGATCGATGACACGCGTAAATTGCTCAAACAGCGCGACATGCACTTGAGCCTCAGTCGACGGCCCGGGCAAGTGGCGGTGGAAAACTACTGGTAAAAAAAACGGCACCTCAAGGGCGCCGTTTGTTGATTCACAAAAGCGTTCAGGGCCGATTGTTCTGGGCCTTGAGCAGATCGCGGATTTCTTCCAACAGCACCTCTTCTTTGGTCGGAACCGGCGGCAGCGTTGGCGCAACGGCCTCTTCGCGTTTCAGACGGTTGATGGCTTTGACGCCCATGAAGATCGCGAAGGCGACGATGATGAAGTCGATCAGGCTCTGGATGAATTTACCGTACGCCACCATTACCGCCGGGATATCGCCGTTGGCTGCCTTGAGCGTGATGGCCAGGTCACTGAAATCCACCCCTCCGATCAGCAGGCCGAGGGGTGGCATCACCACATCGCCGACAAACGATGAAACGATCTTGCCGAAGGCGGCGCCGATGATGATACCGACGGCCATGTCGACCACATTACCTTTGACCGCGAAGGCCTTGAACTCAGTTATCACGCCCATAAGTTATTTCCTTGGTACCGATGAGGTTGGTGAGCGCAGTGTAAATCAGCAAGATGCATCCTGCTCGACACTACTGCTCACAGAGCTTGCCTGCTACCGACCTTCTTGGCAGTAAAAAGTTTACAAAATGCCGAGCAGGCCGCTCTGGGCAGGGGGCGCCAACGAATTTCCCTATCGTGCGCAGGACATTCATGCTCAGCGCTAACTTGCCTCTGCTGAGCGGAGGAGATGATGATAAAGCGAGATAAAGTGAAGGCGGTCGCATCGCTGGGTTGATTCAAGGGCAATGTGCGTTATATGAAGTTTGCATAATGGATTGCAAGATATAAAACCCACGCCAAGAAGAAGTTGTCCGTGGCTATGCATATCATAAGGTCAACGTGTAAGTTGGATTGTACGTTCGGGTTTTAAATGGAAAAGATTTGTACAGGTTTTGATTTTTGTTTCATTTGGCGAGGCGCTTGATTGAATATATTGGGGCAGGAAGTTGTACAGGTTTTTATGATTAGTCCTGCGGTGAATGTATTCCAAGGGCTGAACAAGTTGCTACCGAAGATCCGCTGGGCGACTTCGCCGCGCTGATCCGCTCCAGCTGAGCTATCATCGCGTTTTTTTGCCGGGAGTTCAGATGGCCAAGGCCAAGCGCATGTACGGCTGCACCGAGTGTGGCTCAACCTTCCCCAAGTGGGCTGGCCAGTGCGGTGAGTGCGGGGCCTGGAATACCCTGACGGAAACCATGGTCGAGAGTGGCGGCGCCGCAGCTCCCAGCGGTCGCACCGGCTGGACCGGCCAGCAGGCTCAGATCAGGACCCTGGCCGAAGTCAGCGTCGAAGAAATTCCGCGTTTTTCCACGGCCTCCAGCGAACTCGATCGGGTGCTGGGCGGTGGTCTGGTAGACGGTTCGGTGGTGCTGATCGGCGGCGATCCGGGCATCGGCAAATCGACCATTCTGCTGCAAACCTTGTGCAACCTGGCTAAAAGCATGCCGGCGTTGTACGTCACCGGCGAAGAATCCCAACAGCAAGTGGCCATGCGCGCCCGCCGTCTCGGCTTGCCTCAGGATCAACTGCGGGTGATGACCGAAACCTGCATTGAAACCATCATCGCCACGGCCCGGCAGGAAAAACCCAAAGTGATGGTGATCGACTCGATCCAGACGATCTTCACCGAGCAGCTGCAATCGGCACCTGGCGGCGTGTCGCAGGTTCGGGAAAGTGCGGCGTTGCTGGTGCGCTATGCCAAGCAGAGCGGCACAGCGATTTTTCTGGTCGGCCACGTGACCAAAGAAGGTGCATTGGCGGGGCCGCGAGTGCTGGAGCACATGGTCGACACGGTTCTGTATTTCGAAGGCGAGTCCGATGGGCGCTTGCGTTTGTTGCGGGCGGTGAAAAACCGTTTCGGCGCCGTCAATGAACTGGGCGTGTTCGGAATGACCGACAAGGGCCTGAAAGAAGTCTCTAACCCTTCGGCGATTTTTCTCACTCGTGCTCAGGAAGAAGTGCCGGGCAGTGTGGTCATGGCGACGTGGGAAGGTACGCGACCGATGTTGGTGGAAGTCCAGGCGTTGGTGGATGACAGCCATCTCGCCAATCCACGTCGGGTAACGCTGGGTCTGGATCAGAATCGTCTGGCGATGTTGCTGGCGGTGCTGCACCGTCACGGCGGCATTCCGACCCACGATCAGGACGTATTCCTCAACGTGGTCGGCGGGGTCAAGGTGCTGGAAACGGCATCCGACCTGGCGCTGATGGCGGCGGTCATGTCCAGTTTGCGCAACCGGCCATTGCCCCATGATCTGCTGGTGTTCGGCGAAGTCGGGCTTTCCGGCGAGGTACGCCCAGTGCCAAGCGGTCAGGAACGCTTGAAAGAAGCCGCCAAACACGGCTTCAAGCGCGCCATCGTGCCCAAGGGCAATGCGCCGAAAGAGGCACCGCCGGGGTTGCAGATTATTGCCGTGACGCGTCTGGAACAGGCGTTGGACGCGTTGTTCGAGTAACGATGGCGGGCGTTGGTTAAATTTCGATCAGCGCCCCCAACTCCCGCTCCAGCTCCTGCGGGTCGCCCAGGTTGAACTCAATCAACCGCCGCAGGCGCTCGATGGATTCCAGACTGATGTGTTTGCAGACGAAGCCGAGCTGACCATGGTCATCGTGGGTCAACATCACATCCATCTTGATCTCGACCTCTTCGTTGAGATGAATATCGACCAGGAAATGCCAGTCCCGATTACCCAGCCACGGCTCGGGCTTTTCGACCAACAGTCCCTTCAGGGACAGATCGATCAACTTCACCGGCCAGATGAATTCCCCCTGGCTTAGCTCGGTTCGGGCATCGAACGCAATACGTTTGAAGCGGCGGCGATCGGCAAGGTGCTCGCTCATGGCGCAATCCTCTGAATGTCCGCTGACTATAGACCCGCATTGTCAAAGGCTGCCAGCAAAGTGATGGCGCAACCCATGTCGGGGTATGGCCTTTGCGGCCGTTAGCGCTAAACTCCGAACGGCTGTCTTTCTTGTCCTCCCTGGCTGGAATCATAAAATGAAAAACAATAATAGCCTGCTACGCCACTTACCCTGGCTGCTGCTGGCAATTGTAGGTGCGTGCGCCCTTGGTGTAGTGGCATTGCGCCGAGGCGAGGCGATCAACGCCTTGTGGATTGTGGTCGCTGCGGTGGCCATTTATCTGGTTGCCTATCGTTATTACAGTCTGTTCATCGCTAACAATGTGATGCAACTCGACCCGCGACGGGCCACCCCCGCCGTGCTTAACAATGACGGTCTGGACTACGTCCCCACCAACAAACACATCCTCTTCGGTCACCACTTCGCGGCCATCGCTGGCGCGGGGCCGCTGGTCGGTCCGGTATTGGCGGCGCAGATGGGCTATTTGCCCGGTACGCTGTGGCTGATTGCCGGTGTAGTGCTGGCCGGTGCCGTTCAGGACTTCATGGTCCTGTTCATGTCCACCCGCCGCAATGGTCGTTCACTCGGCGACATGGTCCGTGAGGAAATGGGCCGTATCCCTGGGACCATCGCGCTCTTTGGCTGCTTCCTGATCATGATCATCATCCTCGCGGTGTTGGCGCTGATCGTCGTGAAAGCCCTGGCTGAAAG
This sequence comes from Pseudomonas sp. MDT1-17, assembly GCF_054898105.1. Lineage (NCBI taxonomy): Bacteria > Pseudomonadati > Pseudomonadota > Gammaproteobacteria > Pseudomonadales > Pseudomonadaceae > Pseudomonas > Pseudomonas sp. MDT1-17. Next base: position 1,375,047 of record NZ_JBUBVM010000001.1, read on the forward strand.
CCCTTGGGGGATTTTCACGGTGATGGCGACCATCCCGATCGCGATGTTCATGGGCATCTACATGCGCTACATCCGTCCGGGCCGGATCGGTGAAATCTCGGTGATTGGCGTGTTGCTGTTGCTGGGTTCGATCTGGCTGGGCGGGCAAGTGGCTGCCGATCCGGTGTGGGCCAAAGCGTTCACCTTCACCGGCGTACAAATAACCTGGATGCTGATCGGCTACGGTTTTGTTGCCGCAGTGTTGCCGATCTGGCTGATTCTGGCACCGCGTGATTACCTGTCCACGTTTCTCAAAATCGGTACTATCGTGGCGTTGGCGATCGGCATCCTGATCACCATGCCTGACTTGAAAATGCCGGCTCTGACCCAGTTCATCGACGGCACCGGGCCGGTGTGGAAGGGCGGTCTGTTCCCATTCCTGTTTATTACCATCGCCTGTGGCGCGGTCTCGGGTTTTCACTCGCTGATTGCTTCGGGCACCACACCGAAAATGTTGGATAACGAAGTCAACGCCCGTTACATCGGTTACGGCGGCATGCTGATGGAATCCTTCGTCGCCATCATGGCCATGGTTGCCGCGTCGGTGATTGAGCCAGGCGTGTATTTCGCCATGAACAGCCCGGCGGCCATCGTCGGCAGTGACGTGGTTTCGGTCGCGCAGATGGTCAGCAGCTGGGGCTTTGCAATCACGCCGGAAGCGTTGCAGGCGGTGGCCAAGGACATCGGTGAAACCACCATCCTCGCCCGTGCCGGCGGTGCGCCGACCCTGGCGGTGGGTATCGCGCAGATCCTGCACAGTGTCCTGCCGGGTGAAAACACCATGGCGTTCTGGTACCACTTCGCGATCCTGTTCGAAGCGCTGTTCATCTTGACCGCGGTGGACGCCGGTACCCGTGCCGGCCGTTTCATGCTGCAGGACTTGCTTGGCGCCTTCGTGCCGGCGCTGAAGCGCACCGAATCCTGGACCGCCAACCTGATCGCGACTGCTGGTTGCGTGTCGATGTGGGGTTGGTTGCTGTACCAGGGTGTGATCGATCCGCTGGGTGGCATCAACACCTTGTGGCCGCTGTTCGGTATCTCCAACCAGATGCTGGCCGGTATCGCGCTGATGCTCGGCACCGTTGTGCTGATCAAAATGAAACGTCAACGCTACGTCTGGGTCACCATGCTGCCAGCGGTGTGGTTGCTGATCTGCACCACCACTGCCGGTTTCATCAAGCTGTTCGACGCCAACCCGGCGATCGGCTTCCTGTCGCTGGCCAAGAAGTACAGCGATGCGCTGGCCAACGGTCAGATCCTCGCCCCGGCCAAGGACATCACCCAAATGCAGCACGTGATCTTCAACGCCTACACCAACGCAACGCTGACCGCGCTGTTCCTGTTCGTGGTATTCAGTATCCTGTTCTTTGCGCTCAAGGTCGGTATCGCCGCCTGGGGCACCAAAGAACGTACGGATAAAGAAGCGCCATTCCAGGCTCTGCCGGATGCTTGATCGAGGATTGCAGCATGTTCAATGACCTGAGTCGCCTCGGTAAATACCTCGGTCAGGCCGCGCGCCTGATGGTGGGGATGCCCGACTACGACAATTACGTCGAGCATATGCAAACCAAACACCCGGACAAACCGGTGATGAGCTACGAGATGTTCTTCCGGGAACGCCAGGAAGCTCGTTACGGTGGCAAGGGTGGGCCGAAGTGCTGTTGATCTGCTGAGTCAGGTCATGATGTGAAGCAAAAATCTGTGGGAGCGAGCCTGCTCGCGAAGGCAATCTGTCATTCGACACTGATGTTGACTGACACACCGCTTTCGCGAGCAGGCTCGCTCCCACAGTTGTTTAGTGTTGCTTTCTAATTTTGTAAAACAGGAGACTCCAGTTGTCCTCTCCCATCCCTGTCACGATCCTCAGTGGCTTCCTTGGCGCGGGTAAAACCACGCTGTTGCGCCATCTGCTCAAAGTCGAACACGGCCTGAAAATCGCCGTGATCGAGAACGAATTCAGCGACGCCGGTATCGATACCCAACTATTGGGCGACGAACCGGTGCAGGTGATGACGCTGTCCAACGGCTGCGTCTGCTGCACCATCCACACCGATCTGACAAAGGCCTTGTATTTGCTGCTCGAACGCCTGGACAGCGATGAAATCGCCTTCGACCGTCTGGTGATCGAATGCACCGGCCTGGCCGACCCGGCACCGGTGGCGCAAACGTTCTTCATCGATGAAGCGCTGCGCGAGCGCTACATCCTCGACGGCATCATCACCCTCGTCGACGCGGCGCACGCTGACACTCACCTGACCCAAACCATTGCCCAGGCGCAGATCGGTTTCGCCGACCGCTTGCTGGTGAGCAAACGCGATCTGGTGGACGAAGCGACCTTCAACGCCCTCAGCGAACGGCTGACGCGCATCAACCGTCGCGCACCGATTCGCGTGGTCGAGCACGGCAAGATCGATCTGGCCGAATTGCTCGATGTGCGCGGTTTCAATCTCAATGCTGACCTTGGCGGCGGCGTCAGCCTGCGCCCGGTGAGCAAAGCGCCGTCCATCGACCGCATTTCCAGCCTGGTGCTGCGAACCGACAAGCCACTGGATATCGACAAACTCAGTGAGTTCATGAACGAGCTGCTGGAAGACCATGGCAAGCAACTGCTGCGCTACAAAGGCGTGTTGAACATCGTCGGCGAATCACGACGTATGGTGTTTCAAGGTGTGCTGAAGCTTTACGGCTTCGACTGGGATACCGAGTGGGCTGATGATGAACCGCGGGAAAGTGTGATCGTGTTTATTGCCGATGATTTGCCGGAAGAGAAAATCCGTGAGGGGTTTGCGCGGGTAGCGGCGGAGTAAGGTTAGAGTTTTTCTGCGTATTTGAGGCCGCCTTCGCGAGCAAGCCCGCTCCCACATTGGATTTGCGTCGTCCCGAATAGAGTGGGCAACATCAATCAATGTGGGAGCGGGCTTGCTCGCGAAGGCGATCTAACCGGCAACACGATTCTGGCCGCGTACCGATCCAGCGTTCAGCAATGTTTCCTCCAGCAGATCCAGATGCCGGCTCAGTAGTGTCTCGGCCTTCCGAGCATCCCCACGCTCCACCGCATTCACAATGTCCTCATGCACCTGCCACCCGCAATATCCCTCCACCTGCGCATCAAACTGCGCAATCGCCAGCGAAGTCAGCGGCACCAGACTGCCAAGAAAATGCGCCAACGGCGCATTCCCCGCCATTTCCGCTAACTGCAAATGAAACTCCCCCGACAACCGAATCGCCGGGCCACGCGCGGTACAGCGGCGCTCGCTATCGATCAGGGTATGCAGGCGCTTCAAGTCTTGCGCACGAGGTTGCCGGCAGGCCAGTCGCACCAGCGTGATCTCGGTCAGCCGCCGGGCATGCAATGTCTGCCGGGTCTGCTCGGCATCGAGCGCGGCAACGCGGGGCCGATGGTTCGCCCGAAGGACGATGATCTGCTGATGGGACAGCCGCGTCAGCACGCCCCGAATGTCACTGCGTCGAACGCTGAACATCTGCGCCAGGCTTTCCTCGGTAAAGCGGCTGGACGCATCGATGCGCTGTTCGAGAATGGCGTCGAAGATTTGCGAATAGAGATCATCCGCCCGCGGTGGAAAGGGCAGGGCAGTGAGTGTCTGCGGTGAGGCGAAGCTGTTCATGGCTTGTCTCCAGTTCAAAGCGGGCTCAACTGCCGAGGTTGTCGTCCGGGATATTCAATTCGATGCCCATCCTCTGGCCTTCGCGAAGGATGTGCCGACGCATCTCGGCGCTGGCCTGGGCGCTGTTCTTGCTGCGGATCGCCCGCACCACGGCTTCGTTCTCCTCAAGGCGCTCGGCCAAATGTTCCGGGGAGTTGCGCAGCACGTCTGCGCTTTGCTTGAGGGCGTTGCTGGTCTGTTGCACCACACTCTGGAAAATCGGGTTCGAGGTCAGCGTGAACAGCTCTTCGTGGAACGCTATGTAGGCGTTCACCCCGGCCTCGCTGTCGTTGGCTTCAAGGGCTTCGCGCATGTCCATCAGGGTCAGGCGCAATTGCCCGACTTCCTTGCTGCTGATCGACTGCGCGACCAGGCCGACAATGAACGGCTCGAGGGTGTAGCGCAGTTGCAGCACGTCTTCCAGGCTCGCACCGGCCACCGCGTTGTCGTGGCGTTGGCTGTCGCTCAGATTGGCCTCCAGCACCACCACGCCTTTACCGGGCATGGAGCGCACCAACCCGAGGGTTTCCAGCACGATGACGGCTTCACGCAGGCTCGGGCGGCTGATGCCCAGTTGTTCGGCCAGCTCACGCTGTCCCGGCAACATCTCGCCGGAGCGCCACTGACCACGGGCCAAAGCGGCCCGAAGTTTTTCTACGACTGAATTCACAACGGTCGACGAGGTGATCACTGTTCGCTCCATGAGCATCCATAAGGATTGATGACCGTGCCTGCCTGCAGGCAGGCACAGTGTTTATTCAGAATTCCTGCTGATGCGCCGGGCCAGCAGGTTTTCTCGGCTGGAAGGTATAACCCACCTGGCCGGAAAGTACTTTGTTCGCCCGTTGGATGTCGATGTCCTTCTCCCAGCGGGCGATGGCCACGGTAGCCACGCAGTTGCCGATCAGGTTGGTCAGCGCCCGGCCAATGCCCATGAACCAGTCAACCGCCAACACAAGCACCAGGCCGACCACCGGAATTGCCGGGATCGCTGTGAGTGTCGCCGCGAGAATCACCAGTGCCGAGCCGGGAATCCCGTGGGCACCTTTGGAGGTGATCAACGACACCAGCAGAATCGTCAGCAAGTCGGTCATGGCCAGCGGCGTGCCGGTGGCATTGGCGATGAACACGATGGCCAGGGTCAGGTAGATCGAAAAACCGTCCAGGTTGAACGAGTAACCGGTTGGAATCACCAGCCCGACCGTCGAACTGCCGATGCCCAGATGCTCAAGCTTGCGCATGATTTGTGGGAGTACGGCGTCGGAGGAAGCGGTGCCCATCACGATCAGCAGTTCTTCGCGCAAGTACTTGAGCAACGGCCACATCTTCAGGCCCGAAAGGCGCATCACCAGGCCGAGAATCAATGTCACAAACGCCACACAGGTCAGGTAAAACAGGCCGACCAGACTGCCCAGGTGTTGCAGCGAATCCAGGCCATATTTGCTGGTGGTGAAGGCAATCGCTCCGAACACGCCGATTGGCGCCAGGCGCACGATCATGCCCATGATGCGGAAGATCACGTGGCTGAGTTCGTTGATCAACCGGGAGATACCGGAGGCGGCTTCACCCACCAGATTCAGGGCGCTGCCGAACAGCACCGAAAACAGCAGAACTTGCAGGATGTTGTTTTCGGCAAAGGCGCCGATCACTGAGGTCGGGATCAGGTTCATCAGGAACTGGGAGGTGGTTTGCATGTGCTGACCGCGCTGAGCGATGTCGCCCATGTCGGCAGCGGAAAGCTGATCCAGATGAATGTTCGCGCCGCTGCCGATGCCGGTGGTGAAAGCGAGCACCAGACCAATCACCAGGGCGATGGTGGTCAGGATTTCGAAGTAGATCACCGATTTCAGGCCGATGCGGCCGACTTTCTTCAGGTCGCCAGCACCGCTGATGCCGCTGACCACCACGCAGAACACGATCAGACCGATGAGCATCTTGATCAGTTTGATGAAGCCATCGCCGAGCGGTTTGAGCTGGGCGGAGTATTCAGGAAGGGTCAGCCCGCAGACGATGCCGAGCACCAGTCCGAGAACCACTTGGAGGAAGATTGAACGCGAGCACCATCTGAGCATGGGAGGAATCCTGGTCGGTGTCCTGGCTGCCGTGCGCTTAAGCGCATCAGATTCAGGACTTAATTATTGTGGTCTTACCGGTATGTCCAGTGCAGGCGCAGTCTAGGCGCTGTTTTTGGGTGATCGCAAGCAGAATTTAAGCGGTTGGCATGACCGGTCTTACCAGTTGGGCGCAATGCCCTGACCTTGAGCCTTTTCGTTGTTTGAAAAAAATCGTGGACGAAAAAAAACCGGCCATCACTGGCCGGTTTTCCATTGCTGCGGTTTAGCGGGGCAATTAAGCGCCGTATACCGGCAGTTTCTTGCAGATGGCCTTGACCTTCTCACGAACGGCGTCGATCACCGCTTCGTTGTTCAGATCCGCCAGGATGTCGCAGATCCAGCCGGCCAGTTCCTTGCACTCTGCTTCCTTGAAGCCGCGAGTGGTCACAGCCGGAGTACCGAAGCGCAGACCGGAGGTGACGAACGGGGAGCGTGGATCGTTTGGCACGGAGTTCTTGTTCACGGTGATGAAAGCCTTGCCCAGAGCGGCGTCGGCGTCTTTACCGGAGATTTCCTGCTTGATCAGCGACAGCAGGAACAGGTGGTTTTCAGTACCGCCCGATACGACGTCGAAACCGCGCTCGATGAACACGCCGGCCATGGCCTTGGCGTTCTTCACCACTTGTTGCTGGTAAGTCTTGAACTCAGGCTGCAGCGCTTCCTTGAAGCAGATCGCTTTGGCGGCGATCACGTGCTCCAGCGGGCCGCCCTGGGCGCCCGGGAATACCGCGGAGTTCAGCTTCTTCTCGATGTCGGCGTTGGCGCGAGCCAAAATCAAACCGCCACGTGGACCGCGCAGGGTCTTGTGCGTGGTGGTGGTCACGACATCAGCGAAAGGCACCGGGTTCGGGTAGACGCCAGCGGCGACCAGACCAGCCACGTGGGCCATGTCGACGAACAGGTAGGCGCCGACTTTGTCAGCGATTTCGCGGAAACGCGGGAAGTCCAGGATCTGCGAGTAAGCAGAGAAACCGGCCACGATCATTTTTGGCTTGTGTTCAACGGCCAGACGCTCGACTTCGTCGTAGTCGATCAGGCCATTGCCGTCGATGCCGTATTGAACGGCGTTGTACAGCTTGCCGGAGGAGGAAACGCTGGCACCGTGGGTCAGGTGACCGCCGTGAGCCAGGCTCATGCCCAGGAGGGTGTCGCCCGCTTGCAGCAGAGCCAGGTAAACGGCGCTGTTGGCTTGCGAACCGGCGTGCGGCTGAACGTTGGCGTAATCGGCGCCGAACAGTTCTTTTGCACGATCGATGGCCAGTTGCTCGACCACGTCGACGAACTCGCAACCACCGTAGTAGCGCTTGCCCGGGTAGCCTTCGGCGTACTTGTTGGTCAGTACCGAGCCTTGAGCTTCCATCACCGCAGGGCTGGTGTAGTTTTCCGAAGCGATCAGCTCAATGTGCTCTTCCTGGCGCTGAGCTTCTTGCTCCATGGCGGCAAAGAGATCGGCGTCGTACTTGGCAATAGTCAAATCACGGCTGAACATGGCGGTCCTCAAGGATCGGGGCAGAAAAGGGGGGCATTCTAACCCAATGGGTTTTAGATGGCATATGAAAGGACATCATGTCGCAGACAAGTGGCGTTCATGCTGGGATCAGCGGTGATCGTGCTGGCGCCTTCGCGAGCAGGCTCGCTCCCACAGGGGAACGCGTTCCAAATGTGGGAGCGGGCTTGCCCGCGATGGGGCCGCCCGCAGCACTATAAATCTCAGTCGAACATGAACAGCGCATCATTGCTGAACTGTGCTTCAAACCGGCTCGCCGGCATCGGACGGCCAAACAGATACCCCTGAACCTCATCGCAACCATGCTCACGCAGGAAGTCGAGTTGCTCGTGGGTTTCCACGCCTTCCGCAATCACCGCCAGATTCAGGCTATGAGCCATGGCGATAATCGCGCGGGCAATCTGCGCATCCTGCTCACCCGACGGCAGGCCGTCGACGAAGGTGCGGTCGATTTTCAGCACGTCGATCGGGAACTGCTTGAGGTAGTTGAGCGATGAGTAACCGGTGCCGAAGTCGTCGACCGCAATGCTCAGGCCGAGATTTTTCAGCCCGGCGAGTATCTGCATCGCTTCGCTGACTTCGCGCATCAGGATACTTTCGGTCAGTTCCAGCTCCAGGCACGCCGGCGGCAGGCCGGTTTCCTTGAGGATGGTGGCGATCCGCGTCCCGAGCTGGCCGTCGGAGAATTGCCGGGCCGAAATGTTCACCGACACCTTGGGCACCCGGACTTTGGCCTGATGCCAGGTCTTGAGCTGACGGCAAGCCTCGCTGATCACCCAGTCGCCGACATCCACCACCAGACCGAGCTCTTCGAGCACCGGGATGAAGTCTCCCGGCGGCACCAGGCCGCGTCGCGGGTGGCGCCAGCGCAGCAAGGCTTCGGCGCCGGTCAGGCGTTTGCCATCGCCGCTGAACTGCGGCTGGTAATAGAGAACGAATTCGTCCTGCTCCAGAGCATGGCGCAAGTCGCTTTCCAACTCCAGGCGCTCCAGGGCGCTGGCGTTCATGTCGGCCTGATAGAACTGGAAGTTGTTCTTGCCACGTTCCTTGGCGTGATACATCGCAGTGTCGGCGTTTTTCATCAGCTGGCTGAGTTCGTTGCCGTCCTGAGGGCTCAGGGCGATCCCGATACTGGCGGTGACGAAGAACTCGCGGCCTTCAAGCACGAACGGTTTCACCAGGCTGGCGAGTATCTGTTCGGCCACATGAATCGCCCGGTTCAAGGCGATTTCACGGGTCGGCCGCGGTTGCAGCAGCAAGGTGAATTCATCGCCACCCATGCGCGCTACGGTGTCGTCATCATCGACACAACCGAGCAGGCGCGTGGCCATTTCCTTGAGCATGCGATCGCCGGCGGCGTGGCCCAGGGAGTCGTTGATCGGTTTGAAGCGGTCCAGGTCGAGGAACATCAGCACCACCCAGGACTTCTGCCGTTCGGCCGATTGCAGCGCCGTGTGCAGCCGATCCTGGAACAGCGTGCGGTTGGGCAGGTGGGTCAAGGCGTCGTAATAGGCGAGGCGGTGAATCCGCTGCTCACTGGCCTTGCGCTCACTGATGTCGCTGAAGAAGCACACGTAGCTGGCCAGATCGCCTTCGTCATCCAGCACCGCCGTAATCCCGACCCAGGCCGGGTAATGCTCGCCATTGCGTCGTTTGAGCCAGACTTCACCTTCCCACGTGCTGTGCTGATGCAGTTGCTTGAGCACGTACCGCAGATGGGATTCCTGCTGCTCGTCGACCGTCAGCATGTTCGGCAACTGGTCGAGCACCTGCTCCACCGCATAACCGCTGACACGGCTGAAGGCTTCGTTGGCCTGGACGATGTAGCCGGCCGGGTCGGTGATCAGGATCGCCGAGGTCGAGTGCTCAAAGACTGTCGCGGCCATGCGCAGGTCTTTTTCGGCCCGGCGCTGCTGGCTGATGTCGCGACCGACGCCCAGCACGCCTTCGAATGCACCGAGTTCGTCCCAGACCAGCACCAGCCGCAGTTCGATGGGAATCTTGCGCCCGTCGGCCCGCAGGCAGTCGAACAAAAACAGTTGGGTCTGCACCTGACTGCGCAACAGCGCCAGTTGGTCGGGTTTATTCAGCGCTTTGCTGACCCGGTCCATCAGGTTGTAAATGCCGGTCAGTTGTTGCGGGTTGGCGATGGTCGATTGCCAGCCGTTCTGGAAAATCCAGTCGGCGTCGTAGCCCAGCACGGCTTGCACCGACGGGCTGACGTAGTTGAGCACCATCTTGCTGTCGGTTGAGAAAATCACGTCGCTGATGCTTTCGGCGAGCATCCGGTAACGCTGCTCGCTGTCGCGCAGGGACTCACTGGCCTCAATCTGCTCGGTGATGTCCTTGGCCACGCCGATGATCCGCGTGACCTGATCGTGCTTGTCCCGCGCCAGCGCCTGCTCGCGGATCTCGAAACGCCGCCATTGACCGTCCCGGTGGCGAAAGCGCAGTTGGCATTGCAGCAATTGTCTGTAGCCGGCCTGCCGCTGGGTCTGGCGTGAGCGGTGGTAGAAATCGGCATCTTCGGGATGCAGGAGAATTTCCCAGAAATACTCGCCCATCTGGTGCAGTTCGGTACGGTTGTAACCGAGCGTCTGGCCCAGGTGGTGGTTGCTGAAAATCATCCGCTGGCTGATCACGTCTTGCACGTACAGATGATCCGGCACGGTGCGCACCACGTCGGACCAGAATCCTTCACGCTCCAGCAATGACAGTTCGACGAGCTTGCGGCTGGTGATGTCAGTGATGCTCAGGATCACCGCTTTATGGTCGTCCAGGTCTTCCGGCAACCGCAGGACCAGCCACACGTGCTGGTCGCGGCCATTGGCGTCCTGCAGTTTGATTTCTAGTTCAAGCTGTTTCTGCTGGTTGAGCACCGCGTCGAGCACTTGATTGCCGATGGCGGTGCCGTCCTGCGGATTGCCGTCGATCAGCAGTTTCCAGGCCTGATCGCAGGTGTTGACGTTGAGCAGTTGCAGGGCGACCAGGTTGACCTCGGTGATGCGCAGTTCCTGCAGCAGTTGCTGGCGTTGTTGCGGCGTATCGAGCCAGCTTTTCAGTTGTTCGCTGCTGTGCAGCTGAGCCTTGTCGAGGAAGCTTTTGATCCCGGATACGTCGAGCACGCACAGGGCGACGCCGGTGCCTTCGAAAATATCCTGGTAGCGTCGACGGCCTTCGTGCACCTGGCGCTGGCGGCGGCGCATGTTCAGCAGGGCGATGAACGGCAGCAGGGAGAAGGCCAGGCCCAGAAGGCATTTGCCAATGAACGCCGGCAGCAGGTGTTCGATCACCCGTTGCCGGTCGAACAGCCCGCGCAGTTGCCAGTCGCTGCTGCTCAGGGGCACTGTCAGCACGCTGTTGGCTACATCGTTCGCGGTCAGCTCGCTCGATTTGGTTAAAGTCTGCGATTCATCGCGGCTGATGACCTGGTGATTGACGCGGTTTTCCACCAGCCACAGCGGGCGAATACCGGCTTCGTTGGGGTTGGTGAGCGACGAGAAAAATGTCGGCGTCAGGCGCAGAGCCCAGTAGCCGCGGGTGCTGCCGCTGGTCTGATGCAGGAGCAGATGCACCATCGAACCGTCATTGGCGTTGCTGAAATAATGGGCCTGGGCGTGACTGCGACGCACCAGTTCGCTCAGGTAGTCGGCATCGTTGCTGTCCTCGGCACTGTCGCTGAGGACTTTTCCGGAAGGGCTGAGCAACGCGAGGCTGCGCAGGTCGGGCAAGGATTTTTGCATCTTGCGCAAGAGCTCCTGCAGTTCGTCGGCGCTTTTGGGTTGTTCGACGATCGGTAGCAGGTTGAGGGCGATCTGGGCGTTGAGCGCCATGTTCAGGCTGACTTGCGAGGCCAGGTCGGCGGTGTAGTCGATGGTGTACTGACGCTGGTTTTTCTGGGTTTCGCGAAGCTGATCCAGCAACTGCCAGAACAGCAGCGCGAGCAGCAGCAGGCCGAGCATCGCCAGCGCGCCCTTCAAGGATCCACGCAGGGGTGAGCCGGTCGCAGGATTGAGTGCGCTCACGGAAGATGAGGGAGTGACATTAGACAAACTGTAATCCTGCGGTTTGGCTGGACTGGCGCGACGCGCACTATAAGCCGGACGCCCGAAGGGCGGCTAGCATGCCTTGAGTTGTGGCAAAGTGCCAGTCCTGCTCGGCTGGACTGCCATCGGTCATTCAGGTAGCTTTGCCCGTTACGCGGGAGCGTTCCAGCTCTTAGGGGGCATTCTCAATTAGTTTCCGCGCCGCGCCGGGTCTGCTGTTGTGCAGGGCAAGGCGCGAGAAGCGTGGTTTGGTCATTCCAAATAAGCTTCGAGCAACGCAGCCCTGCACAACAGCAGGCCTGGCCCTTCGGGTTGTGCCTTAAAGCGGGCCAGGCTGCGTTGCAGGCCTTGGAAAGGGAACAACCATTCCCAGCGGCCTGCGCCTTGCCTGGCCCGCTTTAAGGCGACAACGCGGCGTGGAAACTAAATTGAGAACGCCCCCTATACTCAGGCTTTTTTAACGCGCACGCATTGATACCCATCAGTCGGACGACGCGCACGGCCTGGCCGGGCATCGCCCGCGCCCCAATCATTCATCGTTCACTGACCCTAGGTTCTCCATGGCTCAATACGTATTCACCATGCATCGGCTGGGTAAAGTTGTTCCGCCGAAGCGGGAAATCCTGAAAAACATTTCGCTCTCGTTCTTCCCGGGCGCCAAGATTGGCGTGCTCGGCCTTAACGGTTCGGGTAAATCCACGCTGTTGAAAATCATGGCGGGCGTCGACACCGAGTTCGACGGCGAAGCCCGTCCGATGCCGGACCTGAACATCGGCTACCTGCCGCAAGAACCGATCCTGGACCCGACCAAGACCGTGCGTGAAGTAGTCGAGGAAGCGGTCAGCGTGATCAAGAACGCTCAGGCGCGCCTGGACGAGGTCTACGCGGCTTACGCTGATGAGGATGCCGACTTCGACAAGCTTGCGGCAGAGCAGGCCAAACTCGAAGCCATCCTGCAGGCCAGCGACGGTCACAACCTGGATCGCCAACTGGAAGTCGCCGCCGATGCGCTGCGTCTGCCAGCGTGGGATGCCAAGGTCGAATTCCTGTCCGGTGGTGAAAAGCGTCGTGTGGCCCTGTGCCGCCTGTTGCTGTCCGCACCTGACATGCTGCTGCTCGATGAACCGACCAACCACCTGGACGCCGATTCCGTTGCCTGGCTGGAGCATTTCCTCCACGATTTCCCGGGTACCGTGGTAGCGATCACGCACGACCGTTACTTCCTGGACAACGTCGCCGGCTGGATCCTCGAGCTCGACCGCGGCGCCGGTATCCCGTACGAGGGCAACTATTCGGGCTGGCTTGAAGCCAAGTCCGATCGTCTGGCTGCCGAATCCAAGCAGCAGTCGGCCCATGAAAAAGCCATGAAGGAAGAACTGGAGTGGGTGCGCAAAGGCGCCAAGGCCCGCCAGTCGAAATCCAAGGCTCGTCTGCAACGCTTCGAAGAAATGCAGTCGCAGGAATTCCAGAAGCGCAGCGAAACCAACGAGATCTACATCCCGGCCGGTCCGCGCCTGGGCGACAAGGTCATCGAATTCAAGAACGTATCCAAGGGTTATGGCGATCGCGTGTTGATCGACAACTTGTCGTTCTCCATGCCGAAAGGCGCGATTGTCGGCGTGATCGGCGGTAACGGTGCCGGTAAATCGACCCTGTTTCGCATGCTGATGGGCAAGGAAACGCCGGATTCGGGCAGCATCGAAGTTGGCGAAACCGTGCAACTGGCGTGCGTCGATCAGAGCCGCGACGACCTGGACGGCAGCAAGACTGTGTTCCAGCAAATCTCTGACGGTTCCGACCAGATCCGCATCGGCAACTACGAGATCCCGTCGCGCACCTACGTCGGTCGCTTCAACTTCAAGGGCGGCGATCAACAGAAGTTCGTCAAGGACCTGTCCGGTGGTGAGCGCGGTCGCTTGCACCTGGCCCTGACCCTGAAAGAGGGCGGCAACGTCTTGCTGCTCGACGAACCGTCCAACGACCTAGACGTTGAAACCCTGCGTTCCCTGGAAGAAGCCCTGCTGGACTTCCCGGGCGCTGCCATTGTGATCTCTCACGATCGGTGGTTCCTTGACCGCGTCGCGACTCACATCCTGGCGTACGAAGACGACTCGCAAGCGGTGTTCTTCGAAGGCAACTACACCGAGTACGAAGCCGATCGCCGCAAGCGCCTGGGCGAAGCGGCTACTCAGCCGCATCGTGTACGGCACAAGAAACTGGCCTGATTTCAGGTTGGTTGCATGAAAAAACGGAGCCTTCGGGGCTCCGTTTTTTTATGGGGTTTCAGTATCATCGTGGCGCGGCCATCGCGAGCAGGCTCGCTCCCACAGGGGAATGCATTCCAAATGTGGGAGCGAGCCTGCTCGCGATGACGACCTCATGATCACCCGATTTCCAAGGACAAAACCTCAATCACCAAATCCCCCGCCGGCCGCTTCCACAGCACTTCATCCCCGACCTGCGCACCCAGCAACGCCCGCCCCAGCGGCGAACCCCAGTTGATCAGCCCACTTGCAGCTTCCGCCTGATCCTCACCCACCAACTGCACGCGTTGTTCGGTGCCCTGTTCATCGGCAAAGGTCACCCAAGCGCCAATCTGCACTTTGTTGGTCGAGGAGGCCGGTACAACTAACTGAGCGCTTTGCAGGCGTTGATTGAAATACCGCCAGTCGCGCTCAAGGTCGGCCTGGCGCTGTTTGTCCGCCAGTTCACCCTTCGCACTTTGTTCATTGAGCAGGTTTTGCACCTCGGCGACTTTCGCCTGAAGCTGAACAAACCCGGCGGGCGTGACGTAATTGGGCTGCGCGCTGACCTGCCGTTCGACTGGCTGATCGGCTTGCGCGGCGGCGTTATCTTCATTGACGAAGGCGCGACTCATGGTTTTCTCCCGTTATAGGGTTTGGGCCATGGTCGCAGGCTTTTAGTTTCGACGGATGTCTGTCAGCGACTCATTGCGAGCGATAGGCACGGGCGGCGCCCTGGTCCTTTTGCTGCTGCCAGTCTTCGTCGCGGTCGTCCCAATGATGGCTGCGATAATCTTCGCGATCCTCGCTTTCGCGCATCGCCTGGCACTGACGGAAGCCATCGCTCCAGCCCTCCGCGTACTGCTTGTCCTTGAGGTAACGCGGAACGTTTTTGCGAAACTCACCCGTGATTGCGCCAGCGGCTTGCCGACCACTGCTGCAACCGTCATCGAAGCCATCGGCGAACGCCGGTGGATAGCCCTTGGCGATCAGATCCTCGTGGGTCGTCTGGCAACCCGCGATCAACATCAGCAACCCCACCACACCCACGCAACGCCACATCTCAGACTCCCGGGCCGTCAACGGCCTATATGAGAAGTCTAAGAGTGGATTCGTGAGCGGGATGTGAAAGAAAGATCAAAAGATCGCAGGCTTCACCAGCTCCTACAGATGTACGCGATCTAATGTAGGAGCTGCCGAAGGCTGCGATCTTTCAGTAGTGATACCACTTCACCTCAAGCATCACTTCGTTCTCGGGCGACGCCAGGTGGCTGAATTCGCGCTGGGCACTCAGGCGCAAACCGAGGTTGCGCGACAATTCCCACTGCTGATTCAGACTCACGCTACGGCGCACTTCGCCATTGGTGAAGTAATCACCTTTGGCCTCCAGGCTGAAGTTGCCCAGCGGGTTGTTCCACAGCACGCCCGTATTGAAACCCGCCGCCGGGGCGATGAAACCGGCGAAGTCGTTGTTGTGCTCCATGCGCACGGTGCCCAAGGCAAAGCCGAGCATGTTCTCGCCCAGTTGCCAGGTACCGCCGCCGCCACCATTGACGTGGCTGACCAGGGTTTCGTCATCATGTTTGCCGGGCACTCGCTCCAGGCCGCCGGTGACCTGCCATGAGAGCGGTTGCAGCAACTCATTGCGCGGGGTCAGTGAGCGGATGGTCGCCAGGTCCAATTGCTGCAACTGCCAGTGATTGCCTTCGTACTGGCGCAGTTTCATTTGCAGGATTTCGATCTGTGCACCGAGGGGGAAGCTCTCGGCGTTGTCGTTGAGATCGTGATACGCCATGCGCAGGCCATATTCGCCAAAAGCCTTGTCGCCCCGGGTGCCGATGCCGGCCTGCCAGGTTCGCGATTCATGGCCATCCTCGGGCAGGCCGGGTTGCGGGATGTCCAGTGCCGGTGGCGGGTTCTGGTTGATTGCCCGCAGCAGTTCGAAACTGCGCTGCGCCCGTTGCGGGTCACGTTCCTGGCCGTTGGCGCGGTAGCGCTCCAGGCGATAGGCCGCGTCGATGATCAGCGCCTGACGCTCGCGCGGTTGAGCCTTGAACGCCGGCTCCTGCAACTGCTTCTGGTCGGCGCTGACTTTTAGCACCCAATCCTGTTCTTCATCGGTCAACGGCTCGGCGCGGCTCAGCAGTTCACGTTCGCGAGACGGTCGATACTGAATGGATTCCACCAGTCCGGCTTCTTTCACCGCTTTCACGGTGTCCGTAGGAATCGCGGTCAGCGGGAATTGTTCGGTCAATCGCAGGCTCGGGCGGGCCACTTGCAGCAGTTCCAGCAGGCGATAGGAGCAGTTTTCGTCGAAGAAGAAATAGTCGAACTGGATCTGTTTCAGTTCCCAGACGTGCTCGACCATGCGCTCGGTTTCTGCCTGGGTCAGGTTCAGGCGGTATTCCCACAGATCGCGGTTCTCGAGGCTGCGGTATTCCGAGAGTTTTTCCTGATAAGGCACCAGCGCAAACAAACCGGGATAGCCGCCCATCAGGCCTTTCCAGGCATACAGGATGCTGTTGTCGGAACCTTCAATGTACGCGCCGAAGTTGATCGCATAACTGAGCAGGGCGGTTTGATCGCTTTGCACATTGGCCTGATCGATGCGCAGCAACGTGTGGCCGAACATCGATGACGGGCTGTTCAGATACGCCGCCGGGAAAATCATCACCGCGCTGTGAGGCGAAACATCCTTGAACCATTGCTCGAATTCAGTGCAGGGAAGCTTCGGCAGATCGCTCAGGTTGAGCTGTGCCTTCAACCAGCGGGTGCGGGCGGGGTAGACGCATTGCGCATGTTTTTCGTCGGCACTGGCCGGGGCGTACAGCGCTTGCACGGTCGCCGCCAGCTCACGGTCAGGATGTTCATTGCCGTCGGCGGCGAGGAAGAATTTCTTGTCGCTGACATAGCTGCGCCAGCCGCCGAGTTTGGCGGTTTCGTAATGGCCCAGGGAAATCCAGAAGGGGTCGTTGGCCAGTTGCTGCAAACGTTGATTGTCTATGTGAGGCGCGGCGGACAGCGGGGCGCAGAAACAGAGCGCCAGCCAGGCAAGGCGTTTGAGCATAGTGGGCTACTTAAACTCGAAGAATACAAAGACCAAAAAGGGTCAGGTCCAAAAAATAAAACCCGTTCCCCGAAAGGAACGGGCGGGTCGAGCTTAAGCTTGAGTAGCGTACTTAGCCAGACGAGGATCGTTCTTCAGAACGGCCAGGGTGTTGGTATGCACGTCGTCAGCGGTCACGTCAGCCTTGCTGAAGATCTGCTGGAAGTGCTCATGAGTGACGGCGGCGAAGTGCGCACGGTCTTCCGGCGCCACGCCCATTACCACGGCGTAAGTGGTCAGCGCTTCGCCCTGACCCTTAGCCATGTCTTCGGACAGCTCGTTCATCATGCCATTCATGGCAATCCAGGATTTGCCGCCATAGGTCAGCGACGCATTTGTCGAGCAACCGTTGGTACCAGAGGTCATACCAAATGTTGCGTTGCCGGAAGTGCCGTTGGTGGTGGATGCCAGGAAGTGAGCCGGGGTGCCACGCTGACCTTCGAACAGCATGTTGCCCCAACCGCAATCCGGGCCGCCTGGCGCCTGAGCCATGGCATTGAGGGATACAGCGGTGAAGAGAGTACCGAGAAGAATCCGTTTCATAGCTTTGTTCTCTTATGTGCATACCAATGGACAAGGGGTCTGGCCCGATCTGGCGCCAGTGGGCCGGTTATTGTTCCAGCCGCGCAATTTGGAGTTTAGGCACGTTCCTGAGGTTCCGTTATTTTTTGCATAACATTCGTTGAAAACAATGATTTAGACCCGGCCCGCTTAGCGATGCCGCTTTGTCTATGCTTTGGCTAGAGGCGCGCCTTGCAAGTGAGGTATGGGCAGCGCCAGAATGCCGCTATCTGCCCCGCCTGATGTAAGGAAGCCCGATGCCTGATCCTGTAGCTGCCAGCTTGCGTTTAGCGCCCGACGCGCTGACCCGTCCGTTTTCCGCTGAACAGTTCAGCTTCTCTACCACCAATGATTTGGAGCCCTTCCGCGGTGTGCTTGGCCAGGAACGTGCGGTCGAAGCCTTGCAGTTCGGTGTGGCCATGCCACGCCCCGGTTACAACGTCTTCGTCATGGGTGAGCCCGGCACTGGCCGGTTCTCGTTCGTCAAACGCTACCTGAAAGCCGAAGGCAAACGCCTGCAGACTCCGGCGGACTGGGTCTATGTCAACAATTTCGATGATCCTCGCGAACCTCGCACCCTGGAATTGCCCTCGGGCACTGCCGGTGCCTTTATCGATGACATCAACGGCTTGATCGACAACCTGCTGGCGATTTTTCCGGCGGTGTTCGAGCACCCGTCCTACCAGCAGAAGAAAAGCGCCATCGACCGCGCCTTCAATCAACGCTATGACCGCGCGCTGGATGTGATCGAGCGCCTGGCGCTGGAAAAGGAAGTTGCGCTGTACCGCGACAGCACCAATATCGCCTTCACCCCGATGAGCGAAGGCAAGGCCGTGGACGAAGCCGAATTTGCCCAACTGCCGGAAGCCGATCGCGAACGTTTTCACGACGACATTGCGTGGTTGGAAGAGCGGCTGAACGAAGAGCTCGCCAGCCTGCCGCAGTGGAAGCGTGAGTCGAGCAATCAAATGCGCCAGCTCAACGAAGAAACCATCACCCTGGCCTTGCAGCCATTGCTCGCACCGCTGTCGGAAAAGTACGCGGAAAACGCCGGTGTCTGCGGTTACCTGCAAGCGATGCAGGTGTACCTGCTCAAGACGGTGGTCGAGCAACTGGTGGACGACAGCAAGACCGACGCCATCGCCCGCAAGCTGCTGGAAGAGCAATACGCGCCGAGCCTGGTGGTCGGTCATCCGTTCAGCGGTGGTGCGCCAGTGGTCTTTGAGCCACACCCGACTTACGAAAACCTGTTCGGCCGCATCGAGTACACCACCGATCAGGGTGCGCTCTACACCACGTATCGCCAGTTGCGTCCGGGTGCGCTGCACCGCGCCAATGGCGGTTTCCTGATCCTTGAAGCGGAAAAAATGCTCAGCGAGCCGTTCGTGTGGGATGCGCTCAAGCGCGCCTTGCAATCACGCAAGCTGAAAATGGAATCGCCGCTGGGCGAGATGGGCCGTTTCGCCACCGTGACCCTGACTCCGCAACATATCCCGCTGCAGGTCAAAGTCGTCATCATCGGTGCCCGCCAGCTCTATTACACGCTGCAGGACCTCGATCCGGACTTCCAGGAGATGTTCCGCGTTCTGGTGGACTTCGACGAAGACATCCCGATGGTCGACGAAAGCCTGGAGCAGTTCGCCCAGTTGCTCAAAACCCGCACCTCGGAAGAAGGCATGGCGCCGCTGACCGCTGATGCGGTGGCGCGTCTTGCGACTTACAGTGCTCGCCTGGCTGAGCATCAGGGGCGTTTGTCGGCGCGGATCGGTGATCTGTTCCAACTGGTCAGCGAGGCGGATTTCATTCGCCAACTGGCCGGTGATGAAATGACCGACGCGGGGCACATCGAACGTGCGCTCAAGGCCAAGGCCACGCGCACCGGGCGCGTCTCGGCGCGGATTCTTGATGACATGCTGGCGGGGATCATCCTGATCGACACGGATGGCGCGGCGGTGGGCAAATGTAACGGGCTGACAGTGCTGGAGGTCGGCGACTCGGCGTTCGGTGTGCCGGCGCGGATTTCCGCTACGGTGTATCCGGGCGGTAGCGGCATTGTCGACATCGAGCGCGAGGTCAACCTCGGCCAGCCCATTCACTCCAAAGGCGTGATGATCCTCACCGGGTATCTGGGCAGCCGTTACGCCCAGGAATTCCCCCTGGCGATTTCCGCGAGTATCGCCCTGGAGCAGTCCTACGGTTACGTCGATGGCGACAGTGCATCGCTGGGCGAGGCTTGCACCTTGATTTCGGCGTTGTCGAAAACCCCGCTCAAGCAGTGTTTTGCGATCACCGGCTCGATCAACCAGTTCGGTGAAGTGCAGGCGGTGGGTGGGGTCAACGAGAAGATCGAAGGCTTCTTCCGACTCTGCGAAGCGCGCGGGTTGACCGGTGAGCAAGGGGCGATCATTCCTCAGGCCAACGTTGCCACACTGATGCTCGACGAGAAAGTGCTGACGGCGGTGCGCGCCGGGCAGTTCCACGTCTACGCCGTACGCCAGGCCGATGAGGCGCTAAGCCTGTTGGTTGGCGAGCCGGCCGGTGCGCCAGACGCAGATGGCCAGTTCCCTGAAGGCAGCGTTAACGCGCGGGTGGTAGAACGCTTGCGGGTCATCGCAGAAATGATCAGCGAAGAAGACCTCAAGGAAGCCGAAAAAGAAGCTGCGCAGGAAGCACTGGTCGAGGCCAAACCCGCCTGACGCAGAAACTAATGTGGGAGCGGGCTTGCTCGCGAAAGCAGTCTTTCAGGCAACATAAATGTTGAATGTCAGATCGCCTTCGCGAGCAAGCCCGCTCCCACATTTCTATCCGGGCCTACTCAAAAAGTGCCATCAGTCTGGCGTCAATATTCACGCAATGACCATTCGGCGCCTTTCGGTCTCACCTGACGTACAAGTCAAACTTTTCCTCTATTCTCAGCTCAAGGATATCGACAGTAATCACTGGATCGAGACAGTCCTCCCGTGGGGGCTGAATACCGGATCTACTGAGGGTCGCCGCCATGTCGCGCAACCTCTGCCTCACCCGTCAATGCCTGGGCCTTGTGACCCGTATCGAGTGTGCCATCCGCCCATTGGCGGGAGATACGGGCATGTGGACCTTACTCTTTGCCGCCGGAATGGCCGGCGAACAACCTTCTGCCATCAAAGCCCAAGGCCCGTTTCATGGTCCCTTTGTGGCTGAGTCGATTCTCGACACCATCGTTGAAAGCCTCACCCTGCACGGCTATGAGCTGGCCGATGATCCGCAAATCTGGTGCCTGCACTTGCAAGCTCAACTGCGGGAAATCAATGGTGGCCGTTGCCGCAACCCTGGAGGTTTCGAGTTTCGACCCGAGCACTGAACAGTCTATTGGGCAAGGTGGGACGTATCCGCCTTGTCGAGTTTGACCTCGAAACCGTATTGCACGGTGTTGAGGTCTGTTCGTTGATAGGTTTCCAGTCGGGCAGGCTGCCCGTAGAAGTAATGCACGCCCAATAATGCCGGGCCTTCTGCGCTCGCATCGTGAATGACCGAAAGAATCTCCTTCAGATAATTGCCGCTGTCGTCCCTGGCGAAGAAACGCCAGTCCTGGGCGGGAAACAGCTTCAGATCAACCACCAGCGCATTGCCTTTAAGCAGCAGCCCTTTGGGCAACTGGTGGGCGTCGATGGTTTTCTTTTCGACGGAGGCGAGGAACAGCGGCATGGAGCCCACCGCGTAAGCCGGGGTTTGCGGAAACAAATTCAAGTCGTAAGTAATGGTGCCGCGCAGGGGATCAACCTGGTAAGCCTCCGGCGGTAATTCAATTGGCTCATCGCGTTTGCCGCTACCGTCCTCGGTAAAGAAACTGACCGGGCTCTCACCGGGATTGAAGGAGGTGCCGAGCAACTCGTCATTGAAGCTTTTGGAGTGATCGAACTCGATACGCGCGGCGCTGGGGTCTTCGACCGACTGACTGATACTGACGTTCTTTTTCAGTTGTTCCTCGCCAAGCGTTGCGCCCTTGAGCCAGATCGGGGCCTGGTCGTCGTACACCACAACCGGCAACGTCAGTGGCTGAATGGCCTTTTCCGTGGTGTGCTGGTCGAAGCGACGGACTGGCAGGTCCAGGCCCTTGCGGGTCACCGTGGCGGTTGAGAAGTCCAGTACGCTGACCTCGAGGGTCTCGATCGGCCCGTTGAAGTACACCTTGGAATAATGGTGGCTCTGTTGCTGATCAAAGACGCGCTGCTCTTCGTTGATCTGTTGCTCGAAGCTCTCGCTCCAGGCCTTCTGCTGCTGAATTTTCGCCAGTTGTTTTTGGTAGAAGGCAATTTGTGCGGCGGTTTCGTTTATCGAGCCTGAGCGCGAGATAAATTGCCCTGTGGTGTCCCTGGCCTGAACGATCAGCGGGTTCAACGGTGTTTCGCTGACCTCGGGGGCCAGGGGTGCGCTGTTGTTGAATTCGATTTCGGCGTAGTTGTTGGCAAGTTTCAGCAGGGTGACGCTGAGGTTGTCGTTGGTGCGAGTCTGGCCAACGTCCTTTTTCGTCAGGTCGAAGCTGTAGAGCCGGCGCGGTGCGATCACTTCTACCTTGCCTTGCAGGCTCACCGGTTGTGGCTGGTTCTTGTTTTCGACGTCCAGGCCATCGATGAAGGGGTAGGTCACTGTCAGGTCGTCGGGGTTGGTCAGGTTTGAGCTCGACGGGCTCAACTGTATACCGGGATCGGTTTCCGACCATTCCGGCTGAAACGGGATGACGCGTTTGTTGCTCAGGGTCACCGATTGCCATTCCAGCCCATGGGGAAAGAGAAACGCGGCCGGAATGTTGAAGTTGAAAGGGAACACCGGTTGCAGATCGGTCAGGTAGTCGGAACTGGAGTCTTTGAGCAGTACGAACAGACCGTTGATGTAGGTGTCGACCAGGGCTTGTGGCGTGGGGTAGTGCTTGAGCACGGCGAGGGCGTCTTCGCCGTATTCTGTTTCCACCGGTTTGCTGTCGAGCTTGAGTTGCGCACGCTCGAGCAACAACAGTGAGCCGCCGAGTTCAGCCACGGCATCCTTGAGTTTTGGGTCCTGAATCGCATCCAGAGACTTCTCGAACTGCGCAGTCTTTTCCTCGAGGCTGACCTGGCGCTTCTCATCGCTGGGAGAGCAGCCGCTCATCAGCAAAGCCAGGCAAATTCCGGCGCTCGTTAAAGGCAATCGCACATCCATTTCCCGTCTTCCTGTCCGCTGTCGCTGAGCTGTCAATGCTTTGGACACTAGCAGAAAAACCTTGTCACACACACGCAGGTTGCGGATTTCTCGACGATTTCTGGGTGTAACGAGGGGCTGATATACTCCCGGCCATTTCCAGCCCACATGTGAGATTTAATGGAACGCTTTATCGAAAACGCAATGTACGCCTCGCGCTGGCTGCTGGCGCCGATCTACTTCGGTCTGTCCCTCGGGCTGCTGGCGCTGGCGCTGAAATTCTTCCAGGAAGTGTTTCACGTCATCCCCAACGTGTTCTCGATGGCCGAGTCGGATCTGATTTTGGTGCTGCTGTCGCTGATCGACATGGCGCTGGTGGGCGGCCTGCTGGTGATGGTGATGATCTCCGGGTACGAGAACTTCGTTTCCCAACTGGATATCGACGAAGGCAAGGAGAAGCTCAACTGGTTGGGCACCATGGATTCTTCTTCGTTGAAGATGAAGGTGGCCGCTTCCATCGTGGCGATTTCGTCCATCCACCTGCTGCGGGTTTTCATGGACGCCAAGAACATCGATCCCGAGCATTTGAAGTGGTACGTGATCATCCACATGACCTTCGTGATTTCGGCGTTTGCCATGGGTTATCTGGATAAACTGACCAAGCACTGATCGCTTTAATCGCTATACCAAACCGCCCGTCTGTTGCGAAACAGACGGGCGGTGTCGTTTGTGGCTTGTACTTTGATGCGCCGAGGCCTATGCCTGTAAGGGTCTTGGCTCGCCACTGTGTGAGGTGTGTTCATGAACCTGCAAGAGCTGAATGCCTATGCCATCGCCGGGAAGGTCGATGAGTTGAACCTGATCTCCATGGAGGGGGGCATCTATCTGCTGGAAGCGCGAATGCACGGCGCCGCGTACCCGTTGAGCGATGTCCATGGACAGATGTTTCATGTGCGCTCGGTCGAACACGCACGTCAGGTGCTACATGCTTGCCCCAATTTGCCGTTTAATCTCGTGCACACCTCTGTTCATGACGAAATGTGCGGGCTCGTTGCCAATGCAGAGGAAAGCCTGAAGGTGCCGATCGCCTTCCGTTCTGTCTGGCAGCGCTGACCCCTCTCATCAACGCGATGGCATCTGTGCTAGTCTGCTGGCCCTTTTGGTTCCGGGCGCTCCGGGATGCGCTGTGCACGCACGGCAAGTTCCAGGGCCGCCCGCACAGCGGAGCAGTGTCATGTCCGAAGTAAATCTGTCCACCGACGAAACCCGCGTCAGCTACGGTATTGGCCGTCAGCTCGGCGACCAACTGCGCGACAACCCGCCACCGGGCGTTAGCCTGGACGCGATCCTGGCAGGTCTGACCGACGCATTCGCCGGCAAGGAAAGCCGTGTGGGTCAGGAAGAAATGTCCGCAAGCTTCAAGGTAATCCGCGAAATCATGCAAGCTGAAGCAGCAGCCAAAGCTGAAGCAGCTGCTGGCGAAGGCCTGGCATTCCTGGCTGAAAACGCCAAGCGTGACGGCATCACCACCCTGGCGTCCGGCCTGCAATTCGAAGTGCTGACCGCCGGTGAAGGCGCCAAGCCAACCCGTGAAGATCAAGTGCGTACTCACTACCACGGCACCCTGATCGACGGCACTGTGTTCGACAGCTCCTACGATCGTGGTCAGCCTGCAGAATTCCCGGTCGGCGGCGTGATCCCTGGCTGGACCGAAGCCCTGCAACTGATGAACGCCGGTAGCAAATGGCGTCTGTACGTGCCGAGCGAACTGGCTTACGGCGCTCAAGGCGTTGGCAGCATTCCGCCGCACAGCGTGCTGGTATTCGACGTCGAACTGCTCGACGTTCTGTAAGACCGTAACCCTGTAGGCGCTCTGCCCCTACAGGGTTTTTCAGTGTTTCTCATATCTCGATCTTGTGGTGCAGTTCGCTTGTCGGGCGCAATGCCCGGGCATAGCAGAACAGAAACAGATTGCGCACCAGTTCCTTGAGCACCACCGGCTCGCTGGAACTCAAGCCGTTGACGTCCAGATCACCCTGATCCTGCAGCTCGTTCAAGGCTTCTTCTTCAAGCACCGCACAGACTTCCCCGGTTTCCCGATGCAGGATCCTGAGGTAAGGGTGTGGCCGGTCCAGCCAGGCATCGATCAAATAAGTCATGGGTCTCATCTCCATTGATAGGTCTCAATGAGAATAATTCCTATTCATCAAATAGCAAGGACCTATTGGCGGTTTGTGTTTTTTTCGGGGGAAAGATTGCGCAAGGTCAAAACGGCTGGCGTTTGTCTAGTGTGAAGGACTGTTGGGTCAGGCGGGGAGGGTGAAACACCATCCCACGCAGGGCGCAGGATGGAAGACAACAGACTCAGACTTTTCTGACGAATTCGGATTTGAGCTTCATCGGGCCGATGCCGTCGATCTTGCAATCGATGTCGTGATCGCCATCGCACAGGCGGATGTTCTTGACCTTGGTGCCGACCTTGACCACCAGCGACGTGCCTTTGACCTTGAGGTCCTTGATCACGGTGATGGTGTCGCCGTCCTGCAGGACATTGCCCACCGAATCCTTTTTTACGGTGTCATCGGACACTGCTTCGGCTTCTCCACTGGCGGACCACTCGTGGGCGCACTCAGGGCAGATCAGCTGGGCGCCGTCTTCGTAGGTGTATTCGGAATTGCATTTTGGGCAGGGTGGCAACGTGCTCACTAAAGCTCCTTGGGTTGAGGATCGCTAAAAGTCGCACATTGTATAGGGTTTTTAGGCGGAGGAGGGCGAGGAGCAAACCTGTGGGGAAGGGTCCCCACAGGTTGAGGACTGTCAGTGCGTGCGCGCGACCGCAAACTCGCTCAACTCGACCAGAGCATCGCGGTATTCGCTGGCAGGCAGCGCGTCGAGGCATTTGATCGCTCGAGCCACATAGTCGCGAGCCAGTTGGGCGGTATAATCCAGCGAGCCTGACGCTTCGACGGCTTCGCGGATGCTTTTCAGGTCTTCGATGCCGCCTTTCTGGATTGCTTTGCGAACCAGTGCAGCCTGCTCCGGCGTGCCTTCACGCATGGTGTAGATCAGCGGGAGGGTTGGCTTGCCTTCAGCCAGGTCGTCACCGACGTTCTTGCCCAGGGTTTCAGCGTCACCTTTGTAGTCCAGCAGGTCGTCGACCAGTTGGAACGCCACGCCCAAATGGTCGCCAAACGTGCGCAGGGCTTCAGCCTGTTCCGCTGTGGCTTCGCAGAGAGCTGCGGCACTGTGGGTCGAGGCTTCGAAGAGCATCGCGGTTTTGCCGCGGATGACTTCCATGTAGGTTTCTTCGGTGGTGCTGGCGTCGCGGACCTTCGACAGCTGCAACACTTCGCCTTCAGCGATGATGCGCGTGGCTTGCGAAAGGATCTTCATCACCGGCATGGAGCCCAGTTCGACCATCATTTCGAAAGAACGCGAATACAGGAAGTCGCCCACCAGCACGCTCGGCGCGTTGCCCCACATGGCGTTGGCGGTCGAGCGGCCACGGCGCATGCCGGACATGTCGACGACGTCGTCGTGCAGCAGGGTGGCGGTGTGCAGGAACTCGATGGTCGCGGCCAGCAGACGCAGGTCATCACCTTCGCGGCCGAGCGCCTTGCCGCACAGCAGCACGAGCAACGGGCGCAGGCGTTTACCGCCAGCCGAGGTAATGTAGTCGCCGATTTTCGATACCAGCGGCACTCGGGAAGTCAGCTGTTTCTTGATGATGCCGTCGACGGCGCTAAAATCGTCCGCCACCGCGCGGTAGAAAGCTTGGGGTTGCATCAGCGACAGTTGCTCCAGAAGGGTTGCGCGGCATGCTAGGACCCACGTCGGCGGGTGTCAAGGTACGATGGACGGCCTCTTGCATCGCCCCGGCAGCTTGCGTACAATCGCGCACCCTGAACTTCCTGGGCAGCACCTGCCTTACGCAATTGCAAACAGGCCTTCCAGCCTTATGCAGCCATGCCAGCCAATACCTCTTCTTATAAAGAGCTGGGTGAGCAGGATTATCGGAGAAATACCATGTCGTACGCAGTAATTGTTACTGGTGGCAAGCAATACAAGGTCGCCCCAGGTGAATACCTGAAGATCGAAAAACTGGAAATCGCTACCGGCGAATCCGTTACTTTTGATCGCGTTCTGTTGGTCGCCAATGGCGATGACGTGAACATCGGCGCTCCAGTTGTTGCTGGCGCTACCGTTGTGGCTGAAGTGATCTCCCAAGGTCGTCACGATAAAGTCCGCATCATCAAGTTCCGTCGTCGTAAGCACCACATGAAGCGTATGGGCCACCGCCAGTGGTACACCGAGATCAAAATCACCGGTATTCAGGCTTAATTTCAGCCTAATTCCTCACTAGGAGAATTGACTCATGGCACACAAAAAAGCTGGTGGTAGTACCCGTAACGGTCGCGACTCAGAAGCCAAACGCCTTGGCGTGAAGATGTATGGCGGCCAGGTTATCATTCCGGGCAACATCATCGTGCGTCAGCGCGGCACCCAATTCCACGCCGGTTACGGTGTTGGCATGGGTAAAGATCACACTCTGTTCGCTAAAATCGACGGCGTGATCAAGTTTGAAGTAAAAGGCGCTTTCAACCGCCGTTACGTGAGCATTGTCCCGAAGACTGAAGTCGTCGCGGCATAATTACGTAGTTGCTGGAAAAGCCCTGTCTCGCGACGGGGCTTTTTCGTTTGTGGGGTGAGTCTCTTGCAAAGCTGTTTGTGATGGGCTCCAGCGCTGGATTTGCGGTCGTTGATTGAGGTCGCTGCGCTCATTTTTGCAAGAGTCTTATGTCTTAGTGTTTTTCGGCTCGTCCGTATGACGAGAGGCGTTTTGTTATGAAGTTTGTTGATGAAGTATCGATTCGAGTAAAGGCCGGGGACGGCGGTAACGGTTGCATGAGCTTCCGTCGCGAAAAATTTATTGAAAACGGCGGCCCGAACGGCGGTGACGGTGGTGATGGCGGCTCGGTCTACATGGTTGCCGACGAAAACCTGAACACCTTGGTGGACTACCGTTACACCCGGCACTTCGATGCCGAGCGCGGTTCCAACGGCGGCAGCACTGACTGCACCGGCAAGAAAGGAGAAGAGCTGGTGCTGCGTGTTCCGGTGGGCACCACGGTCATCGACTCTGCCACCCAGGAAATAATCGGCGACTTGACCAAGGCCGGTCAAAAGCTGTTGGTCGCGCATGGCGGCTGGCACGGTCTGGGTAACACCCGATTCAAATCCAGTACCAACCGTGCTCCTCGTCAGACCACTCCGGGTAAGCCGGGTGAGGCGCGTGATCTGAAGCTGGAAATGAAGGTGTTGGCAGACGTCGGTCTGCTGGGCTTGCCGAACGCCGGCAAAAGTACCTTCATTCGTTCGGTGTCGGCCGCCAAGCCGAAAGTCGCCGACTATCCGTTCACCACGCTGGTGCCGAACCTGGGTGTGGTCAGCGTCGATCGCTGGAAAAGCTTCGTGGTCGCGGACATTCCGGGTCTGATCGAAGGCGCTTCCGATGGTGCGGGTCTGGGGATTCGTTTCCTCAAGCACTTGTCGCGTACGCGTCTGCTGCTGCACCTCGTTGACATGGCGCCGCTCGATGATGCCAGCGCACCGGATGCTGCTGAAGTAATCGTCAGTGAACTGACCAAGTTCAGCCCATCCCTGGCTGAGCGTGATCGTTGGCTGGTGCTGAACAAGTGCGACCAGATCCTTGAAGAAGAGCACGACGCTCGCGTCAAGGAGATCGTTGATCGCCTGGAATGGACCGGTCCGGTCTACGTGATCTCGGCCATCTCCAAGCTGGGCACTGAGCGTCTTTGCCACGACATCATGCGTTACATGGAAGATCGTGCCGATCGCCTGGCTAATGATCCGGCCTACAAAGAAGAGTTGGCCGATCTCGATCAGCGCATCGAAGACGAAGCTCGTGCTCAGTTGCAGGCGCTGGATGATCAGCGTGCCCTGCGCCGTAGCGGCGTGAAGTCGGTCCACGACATCGGCGACGATGATTGGGATGAAGAAGATGTGGATGACGAAGACGGTCCGGAAATCATTTACGTGCGTGACTGATTCGTTGCGATAAACTTAAACGCCGCTCACCAGAGCGGCGTTTTAGTATCTGGAAATCGGTAGTCACGAATAACGTCACGGGCAGCGCTGGGTCGCGCTGTCCTCAAGCTAAGGTTGAAGATGATGCGGAGCAAGGTGACAGGTGCGCAGCGTTGGGTCGTGAAGATCGGCAGCGCTTTGCTGACAGCGGACGGCAAGGGCCTGGATCGCGCGGCAATGAGTGTTTGGGTCGAGCAGATGGTGGCTTTGCATGAGGCCGGCGTCGAGCTGGTGCTGGTGTCCTCCGGGGCGGTGGCGGCCGGCATGAGTCGCTTGGGCTGGACCGTCCGACCCAGTGCGATGCACGAGTTGCAGGCTGCTGCCGCCATTGGCCAGATGGGGCTGGTGCAGGCTTGGGAGTCGAGCTTTGCCGAGCATGGCCGGCATACCGCACAGATTCTCCTGACGCACGACGACTTGTCCGACCGCAAGCGCTACCTGAACGCCCGCAGCACCTTGCGAGCGCTGGTTGAGCTGAAAGTGATTCCGGTAATCAACGAAAACGACACCGTGGTCACTGACGAAATCCGTTTCGGTGACAACGACACTTTGGCGGCGCTGGTAGCCAACCTGGTCGAGGCAGACTTGCTGGTGATCCTCACTGATCGCGATGGCATGTTCGATGCCGATCCGCGCAACAACCCTGACGCCAAGCTGATTTACGAAGCGCGCGCCGATGATCCGGCACTGGATGCGGTGGCGGGCGGTACGGGTGGTGCGTTGGGTCGTGGCGGCATGCAGACCAAATTGCGTGCTGCACGGCTGGCGGCCCGTTCCGGTGCGCACACCATCATCGTCGGCGGGCGCATTGAGCGCGTGCTGGATCGCCTCAAGGCGGGCGAGCGCATCGGCACCTTGCTGTCGCCTGAGCGCGGCATGCTGGCGGCGCGCAAGCAATGGCTGGCCGGGCACCTGCAAACCCGCGGCACGCTCGTGCTGGATGCGGGTGCAGTGACGGCGCTTTCTCAGGGCAACAAAAGTTTGCTGCCGGTCGGTGTCAAGCTGGTCCAGGGCAGCTTCCGTCGTGGTGAGATGGTGGTTTGCGTGGCGCCGGACGGTCGTGAAATCGCCCGAGGCCTGGCCAACTACAGTGCGCTGGAAGCACAAAAAATTATCGGTCAGTCGTCTGAGGCGATTGTCGGTTTGTTGGGTTACATGGCGGAGCCGGAACTGGTTCACCGCGATAACCTGATTCTGGTCTGAAGGAATACCTGAATGCGCGTTGCAAAAGGATTGTTGGGTCTGCTGTTGGTAATGCCGCTGCTGGCCTCGGCCGAGGAGATTGGCCAGGTGTCGACGGTGTTCAAGTTCGTCGGCCCGAACGACCGTATCGTCGTTGAGGCGTTTGATGATCCAAAGGTCGAGGGCGTGACCTGCTACCTGTCGCGTGCCAAGACGGGCGGCGTAAAGGGTGGTCTGGGGTTGGCTGAAGATCGCGCTGAAGCGTCTATCGCCTGCCGTCAGGTCGGGCCGATCAGCTTCAAAGGCGAGTTGAAGGATGGCGACGAGGTGTTCAAGGAGCGCACGTCGCTGGTGTTCAAGACCATGCAGGTGGTGCGATTCCTCGACAAGAAGCGCAATACGCTGGTGTACCTGGTCTACAGCGATCGTGTGATCGAAGGCAGCCCGCAGAATGCGGTGACGGCGATTCCGATTTTGCCGTGGGCGCAGGCTCAGTAATCTGAGGAAGATCAAAAGGTGGGAGGGGCTTGGCTCTTCCCATTTTTTTTGCCCTGCGTTTACTCAAATCGCAGGCAATAAAAAACCGACCCTGGGGTCGGTTTTTTAACAAGCTTATCGCTTAGGCGGCAACAGCAAGGTTCAGAGCCTTGACGTGACCGTTCAGGCGGCTCTTATGACGAGCAGCCTTGTTCTTGTGGATGATGCCTTTATCGGCCATACGGTCGATAACTGGCACGGCCAGAACGTAAGCAGCTTGAGCTTTTTCAGCGTCTTTTGCGTCGATGGCCTTAACTACATTCTTGATGTAGGTACGAACCATGGAACGCAGGCTGGCGTTGTGGCTGCGACGCTTCTCAGCCTGTTTTGCACGTTTTTTGGCGGAAGGTGTGTTGGCCACCGTCGAGCTCCTCGAAAGACTTTTTAGGAAATAGCAAACAAAATAGGCCGCGAATCATGCCGATGAGTTGATGTCTTGTCAAGGGCGGTTGAGACGTTCCGCTAAGTGGTAGGTATAAAGAGGCGGGATATTTATTTCCGGCGCTTGACCTGTAAACTCGCGAGCTTTGGCTCTGTGCTGCTGCGGCGCGGAGTATCGCATAAGTAGGCGCTTTGTTCGCCTGCTGTTTATCGACAGGCACAAACTCTTTCAATGAATCTGCTCAAATCGTTGGCCGCCGTCAGCTCTATCACGATGCTTTCCCGGGTTTTGGGGTTCGTACGTGACACCCTTATCGCGCGTACATTTGGCGCGGGGATGGCGACCGACGCCTTCTTTATCGCCTTCAAATTGCCCAATCTGCTGCGGCGGATCTTTGCCGAGGGGGCATTTTCCCAGGCGTTCGTGCCGATTCTTGCTGAATATAAAAGCCAGAAGGGCGAGGAGGCGACGCGAACCTTCATTGCCTACGTCTCGGGCTTGCTGACGCTGGTGCTGGCCTTGGTCACCGCTTTGGGCATGATCGCCGCGCCGTGGGTCATCTGGGCGACCGCACCGGGTTTCACCGATACGCCGGAAAAATTCGAGCTGACGGCCAGCCTGTTGCGTGTGACCTTCCCTTATATATTGCTGATCTCCCTGTCTTCATTGGCCGGGGCAATCCTAAATACGTATAACCGATTCTCGGTGCCGGCCTTCGTCCCAACCTTGCTCAATGTCAGCATGATCATTTTTTCGGTGTTCCTGACACCGTATTTCGATCCGCCGGTCATGGCGCTGGGCTGGGCAGTACTGGTGGGCGGCCTGGCGCAATTGCTCTATCAGCTGCCGCACCTGAAGAAGATCGGCCTGCTGGTGTTGCCACGACTGAACCTGCGTGACAGCGGCGTCTGGCGGGTCATGAAGCAAATGCTTCCGGCGATTCTCGGCGTGTCCGTGAGCCAGATTTCGCTGATCATCAATACCATTTTCGCTTCGTTCCTCGTCGCCGGTTCCGTGTCCTGGATGTACTACGCCGACCGTTTGATGGAGTTGCCCTCCGGCGTTCTGGGTGTGGCGCTGGGTACGATTCTCCTGCCGACCCTGGCCAAGACTTACGCCAGCAAGGATCGCCAGGAATATTCGCGGATCCTCGATTGGGGTCTGCGTCTGTGTTTCGTGCTGGTGTTACCGTGCTCACTGGCGCTGGGGATTCTCGCCGAGCCGTTGACCGTTTCGCTGTTCCAGTACGGTCAGTTCAGCGCGTTTGACGCCTCCATGACGCAACGGGCACTGATCGCATATTCGGTCGGTTTGCTCGGGATTATCGTGATCAAAGTGCTGGCGCCGGGTTTTTATGCGCAACAAAACATTCGCACGCCGGTAAAAATCGCGATTTTCACCCTGATTGTTACCCAATTGTTCAACTTGGTATTGATCGGCCCGCTGGCCCACGCCGGTCTGGCACTGGCCATCAGCATCGGTGCGTGCATTAACGCCAGCCTGCTGTTCTATCAACTGCGCAAGCAGCAGATGTATCAGCCGCAACCGGGCTGGGCGAAATTCGCTGCCAAACTAGTGGTTGCGGTGTTGGTGATGTCTGCTGTGCTACTGGTCGGGATGCACTTCATGCCGGTGTGGGATCAGGGGCATATGCTTGAGCGGTTCCTGCGTCTTGGCGCACTGGTTGTTGCGGGTGTGGTCGCTTATTTCGGCATGTTGCTGTTGATGGGCTTCCGTTTGCGCGACTTCAATCGCAAGACCTTGAGCTAAGGTCTTTGCCTTGAAAAACACGGGCGAATCGACGGTTTTGTCGGCTCGATCACTTTGGGTTACGGTGTTGCCTGTCGTCGGCCGCCGGGTGTGGTTATAATCGACCACTTTATGAGCAAGAAGCGCGTTATGCAGCTGGTTCGAGGCCTCCACAACCTGCGCCCCCAGCATCGGGGCTGTGTCGCCACTATTGGCAACTTTGACGGTGTTCACCGTGGCCACCAGGCTATCCTGGCAAGGCTCCGTGAGCGTGCGCTCGAGTTGGGCGTGCCCAGCTGCGTGGTGATTTTTGAGCCGCAGCCGCGAGAATTCTTCGCCCCTGATACGGCTCCGGCCCGTCTGGCCCGGCTGCGGGACAAACTGCAGCTGCTGGCTGAGGAAGGTGTCGACCGGGTGCTGTGCCTGGCCTTCAACCAGCGCCTGAGCAAGCTCAGCGCCAGCGAATTCGTCGACACCATTCTGGTCGACGGCCTCGGCGTCCAGCACCTGGAGGTCGGTGACGACTTCCGTTTCGGCTGCGACCGGGTAGGAGATTTCGATTTCCTGCAACAGGCCGGCGTCCTGCAAGGCTTTACCGTCGAAGCGGCGCAAACCGTCGAGCTGGACGGTATTCGCGTCAGCAGCACTCAGGTCCGCAACGCCCTGGCCGCTGCCGATTTTGCCCTTGCCGAACGGCTGCTCGGTCGTCCGTTCCAGATTACCGGGCGGGTCCTGCATGGCCAGAAGCTGGCGCGCCAATTGGGTACGCCCACGGCCAACATACAACTCAAGCGTCGTCGCGTACCGCTGACCGGGGTTTACCTGGTCAACGTCGACATCGACGACAAGACCTGGCCAGGCGTCGCCAATATCGGCGTGCGGCCAACAGTCCAAGGTGATGGCAAAGCCCACCTCGAAGTGCATCTTTTAGATTTTGCCGGCGATCTGTATGACCGGCGTTTGACGGTGGTTTTCCACCACAAGCTGCGTGAAGAGCAGCGTTTCGCCTCTCTGGAGGCGCTTAAGACGGCGATCAATGCGGATGTTGCCGCCGCCCGTGCCCTGTCGCACCTAGCGCCAATCGCTAATGAAGAGCCTTAAATGACCGACTATAAAGCCACGCTAAACCTTCCGGACACCGCCTTCCCAATGAAGGCCGGCCTGCCTCAGCGCGAACCGCAGATTCTGCAGCGCTGGGACAGCATTGGCCTGTACGGTAAGTTGCGCGAGATTGGCAAGGATCGTCCGAAGTTCGTCCTGCACGACGGTCCTCCGTACGCCAACGGCACGATTCACATCGGTCATGCGCTGAACAAGATTCTCAAGGACATGATCATCCGCTCGAAAACCCTGTCGGGTTTCGATGCGCCTTATGTTCCGGGCTGGGACTGCCACGGTCTGCCGATCGAGCACAAAGTCGAAGTGACCCACGGCAAGAACCTGGGCGCGGACAAGACCCGCGAACTGTGCCGTGCCTATGCCACCGAGCAGATCGAAGGCCAGAAGTCCGAATTCATCCGTCTGGGCGTGTTGGGCGACTTCGCCAACCCGTACAAGACCATGGACTTCAAAAACGAGGCCGGTGAAATCCGCGCACTCGCCGAAATCGTCAAGGGCGGTTTCGTGTTCAAGGGCCTCAAGCCTGTGAACTGGTGCTTTGACTGCGGTTCGGCCCTGGCTGAAGCGGAAGTCGAGTACGAGAACAAAAAGTCCTCGACCATCGACGTGGCCTTCCCGATTGCCGACGAAGCCAAGCTGGCGGCTGCTTTCGGTCTGCCGTCGCTGGGCAAACCGGCTTCGATCGTGATCTGGACCACCACCCCGTGGACCATTCCGGCCAACCAGGCGCTGAACGTTCACCCGGAATTCAACTACGCCCTGGTCGACGTCGGCGACAAACTGTTGGTGCTGGCTGAAGAGCTGGTCGAGTCGTGCCTGGCCCGTTACAGCCTGGAAGGTTCGGTCATCGCGACCACCACCGGCAAAGAGCTGGAACTGATCAACTTCCGTCACCCGTTCTACGACCGTCTGTCGCCGGTTTACCTGGCCGAGTACGTCGAACTGGGCGCCGGCACTGGCGTGGTTCACTCCGCTGCGGCCTATGGCGTGGACGACTTCGTGACCTGCAAGAAGTACGGCATGGTCAACGACGACATCCTCAATCCAGTACAAAGCAACGGCGTCTATGCGACGTCGCTGGAGTTCTTTGGCGGCCAGTTCATCTGGAAGGCCAACCCGGCCATCGTCGACAAACTGTCGGAAGTCGGCGCGCTGCTGCACACCGAAACCATCGAACACAGTTACATGCACTGCTGGCGTCACAAGACTCCGCTGATCTACCGCGCCACCGCGCAGTGGTTCATCGGTATGGACAAAGAGCCGGTCACTGGCGAAACCCTGCGCAAGCGCGCGATCAAAGCCATCGAAGAGACCAAGTTCGTTCCGGCCTGGGGCCAGGCGCGCCTGCACTCGATGATCGCCAACCGTCCGGACTGGTGCATCTCGCGTCAGCGCAATTGGGGCGTGCCGATCCCGTTCTTCCTGAACAAGGAAAGCGGCGAGCTGCACCCACGTACCGCCGAGCTGATGGAAGAAGTCGCCAAGCGCGTCGAAGTCGAAGGCATCGAAGCCTGGTTCAAGATGGACGCCGCCGAGTTGCTCGGTGACGAAGCGCCGCAGTACGACAAGATCAGCGACACCCTGGACGTCTGGTTCGATTCGGGCACCACGCACTGGCATGTCCTGCGCGGTTCGCACCCGATGGGCCACGAGATCGGCCCGCGTGCCGACTTGTACCTGGAAGGCTCGGACCAACACCGTGGCTGGTTCCACTCGTCGCTGCTGACCGGTTGCGCCATCGACAATCACGCGCCGTACCGCGAGCTGCTGACTCACGGCTTCACCGTCGACGAGTCCGGTCGCAAGATGTCCAAGTCCTTGGGTAACGTGATCGCGCCACAAAAGGTCAATGACACGCTGGGCGCCGACATCATGCGTCTGTGGGTCGCTTCCACCGATTACTCGGGTGAAATGGCGGTTTCCGAGCAGATCCTGCAACGCAGTGCGGACGCCTACCGGCGTATCCGTAACACCGCGCGCTTCCTGCTCTCCAATCTGACCGGTTTCAACCCGGCAACCGACATCCTGCCGGCCGAAGAAATGCTGGCGCTGGACCGTTGGGCCGTGGACCGCACCCTGCTGCTGCAACGCGAGTTGCAAGAGCACTACAGTGAATACCGTTTCTGGAACGTCTACTCCAAGATCCACAACTTCTGCGTGCAGGAGCTGGGCGGTTTCTACCTCGATATCATCAAGGACCGCCAGTACACCACTGGCGCCAACAGCAAGGCCCGCCGTTCGGCGCAAACCGCGCTGTACCACATCTCCGAAGCGCTGGTGCGCTGGATCGCGCCGATCCTGGCGTTCACCGCCGACGAACTGTGGGAATACCTGCCGGGCGAGCGTAACGAATCCGTGATGCTCAACACCTGGTACGAAGGCCTGACCGAGCTGCCGGAAGGCGTCGAGCTGGACCGCGCCTACTGGGAGCGGATCATGGCGGTGAAGGTCGCGGTCAACAAGGAAATGGAAATCCAGCGCGCGGCCAAGGCCGTCGGTGGCAACCTGCAAGCCGAAGTGACGCTGTTCGCCGAAGAGGCGCTGAGCGCCGACCTGGCCAAGCTGAGCAACGAACTGCGCTTCGTACTGATCACCTCGACCGCCAGCGTTGCACCGTTCGTGCAGGCGCCGGCCGATGCGGTGGTCACCGAAGTCAGCGGGTTGAAACTGCAAGTGGTCAAGTCGAGCCACACCAAGTGCGCCCGTTGCTGGCATTGCCGTGAAGACGTCGGCGTGAACCCGGAGCACCCGGAAATCTGCGGTCGTTGCGTCGATAACATCAGCGGCGCTGGCGAGGTTCGTCACTATGCCTAATGCTGCTAGCCGTTTCGGACGGCTGAGCTGGCTCTGGTTGAGCTTGCTGGTCCTGGTCATCGACCAGGCCAGCAAGTTCTACTTCGAAGGCAAGCTCGAGATGTACCAGCAAATCGTGGTGATCCCCGATCTGTTCAGCTGGACCCTGGCCTACAACACCGGCGCGGCGTTCAGTTTCCTGGCTGACAGCTCTGGCTGGCAGCGCTGGTTGTTTGCCCTGATCGCGGTGGTGGTCAGCGCCGTGCTGCTGATCTGGCTCAAACGTCTGGGGCGCAACGAAACCTGGCTGGCCGTCGCTTTGGCGCTGGTTCTGGGTGGCGCGCTGGGCAATCTGTATGATCGCATTGCCTATGGCCATGTGATCGATTTCATCCTGGTGCATTGGCAGAACCGCTGGTATTTCCCGGCGTTCAACGTTGCCGACAGTGCAATTACTGTCGGTGCCGTGATGCTTGCGCTGGATATGTTCAAAAGTAAAAAGACCGGAGAAGCCGTTCATGACTGAACAGGTATTGGCTGAGCAACGCATCCGCCAGAACACGGAAGTCACCTTGCACTTTGCACTGCGCCTGGAGAACGGCGACACCGTCGACAGCACCTTCGACAAAGCCCCGGCGACCTTCAAGGTCGGTGACGGCAACCTGTTGCCAGGTTTCGAAGCTGCGCTGTTCGGCTTCAAGGCTGGCGACAAGCGTACGCTGACGATTCAGCCGGAAAACGCGTTTGGTCAACCCAACCCGCAGAACGTACAGATCATCCCGCGCTCGCAGTTCAAGGACATGGAACTGTCGCCTGGCTTGCTGGTGATCTTTAACGATGCGGCGAATACTGAGTTGCCCGGTGTAGTGAAGGAATTCGATGACGAGCAAGTGACCATCGACTTCAACCACCCGCTGGCCGGCAAGACATTGACATTTGACGTCGAGATCTTCGAAGTCAAATCGCTGTAACCTGTGGGAGCGAGCCTGCTCGCGAAAGGGCCATCACATCCAACATCAATGTTGACTGACGCACCGCTTTCGCGAGCAGGCTCGCTCCTACAATAGTTATTCATTGGGTTCGTTATTTTTCGCGCGCAAGACACGAGGCACAGCATGCAAATCAAACTCGCCAACCCCCGTGGCTTCTGCGCCGGTGTGGACCGGGCGATCGAAATCGTCAACCGTGCCCTGGAAGTCTTCGGGCCGCCGATCTACGTGCGCCACGAAGTGGTCCACAACAAATTCGTCGTCGAAGACCTGCGCGCTCGCGGAGCGATCTTCGTCGAGGAACTGGATCAGGTGCCCGATGACGTCATCGTGATCTTCAGTGCCCACGGCGTTTCCCAGGCCGTACGTACCGAAGCCGCCGGTCGTGGCCTGAAAGTGTTCGACGCTACCTGTCCGCTGGTGACCAAGGTGCACATCGAAGTGGCGCGCTACAGCCGCGACGGCCGTGAATGCATCCTCATCGGCCACGCCGGTCACCCGGAAGTCGAAGGCACCATGGGCCAGTACGATGGCAGCAACGGTGGCGCGATCTATCTGGTCGAAGACGAGAAAGACGTCGCCGCCTTGCAGGTGAACAACCCTGAAAAACTGGCTTTCGTGACCCAGACCACCCTGTCCATGGACGATACCAGCCGCGTCATCGACGCACTGCGTACGCGCTTCCCGGCGATCGGTGGCCCGCGTAAGGACGACATCTGCTACGCCACGCAAAACCGTCAGGATGCGGTCAAGCAACTGGCTGACGAATGCGACGTGGTGCTGGTGGTCGGCAGCCCGAACAGCTCCAACTCCAATCGCTTGCGTGAACTGGCCGAGCGCATGGCCACCCCGGCCTACCTGATCGACGGGGCCGAAGACCTGCAAAAGAGCTGGTTCGAGGGCGTCGAGCGAATCGGCATCACCGCCGGTGCCTCCGCGCCAGAAGTCCTGGTGCGTGGCGTGATCCAGCAGTTGCATGCGTGGGGCGCTACCGGTGCTGATGAACTGGCCGGTCGCGAGGAGAACATCACCTTCTCCATGCCTAAAGAGTTGCGCGTCCGCTCGCTGCTTTAACGCTTTTGCCCCCTGGGCATAGCGCCTGCTCAGCCTTATGGCTGCGCAGACTGACGCGGCCGGTCGCGGCCAGCACCACCTGGAGCTGAGTGACCGGTTCGTGGGTTGCACAAATGTGCAATGTCCCTGCCTGGAAGGCTCGTCCGGGCATCTGTGGCTCGCCAATACTGTTGAAACGTATGTATCGCCTGACCGGCCAGTTGCCGACAATCGGCACCCGAACGCCACTCGCACGCTCAACCAGCAGCGGATTGCTGTTGTCCTCCGCCCCTTTACCACTGATATCCAGAATGATCCGCCAGCCCTGACCCCAGTCGCCGTTGATGCCGTGAATCACGACGCTCTGATTGCGTGTGATGGCAACGGTTCTGGCGTTGCGTATACCGCCGATCAGCAACTGCGCCACCTGCTCGCGATGGTTCGACTCAGTCAGTGCTGCAAACGCCGGACTGACCAACTGCAGAACAATCCCGACAATTGCCAGTCCCATGAGCAGTTCGATCAGGCTGAAACCTCGCTGATGCATGTCATCTCCCTCCCTGGAGTGCTGCGGCCCGCGCGATCCCTGCGCGAGTAAAGGCAAAACAACCGAACATCTGCCGGTCGAATGTTCTAGCGTGTAGAAGCAGGTATAGCCGACGGCAACGGAGGGCACCGATGGATCATCGTACAAAAGGTTTCACGCTGATCGAGTTGCTGGTCGCGCTCGCGGTGTTTCTGGTCCTGATCACTCTGGCCGTACCGGCATTTACCCGTTCGGTGCAAATCACCAACGCCGACACCGAAATCGGCGATCTGCAACGGGTTCTGAATTTCGCCCGAATCGAGGCGATCAATCGGGGTGTCACGACCCGGGTTCGGCCAACGGCGGAAGGCGGTGCCTGGACCGGGGATCTGTCGGTCTATGACGGTACTGGCAAATTGGCCAAAGTATTGCGGGTTGTTCCAGCGATGAGCAGCGGGGCGACTCTGACGCTAACCTCAGGAGTGACCGCCAT
Source organism: Pseudomonas sp. MDT1-17 (assembly GCF_054898105.1). Lineage (NCBI taxonomy): Bacteria > Pseudomonadati > Pseudomonadota > Gammaproteobacteria > Pseudomonadales > Pseudomonadaceae > Pseudomonas > Pseudomonas sp. MDT1-17. Next base: position 1,414,413 of record NZ_JBUBVM010000001.1, read on the forward strand.
CGATTTCAACAATCTGGGCGGGTTGTCGGCACCGTCCACGGCGGTCGTGTTCAGCTATGTACTGGGGGCGCAAAGCAGGACGCTGAATGTGTGTTTGAACGGACGAATTCTATTGGGTGGAAGTTGCGGATGAGGGGATGGAGCAAACGTGCACAGGAGGGCATGACGCTGATCGAAGTCTTGGTTGCGTTGTTGATTCTGGGTGTTGGACTGTTGGGGGCGGCGGCGATTCAGCTCAATGCGCTGAAGTACACTGACAGCTCGCGGATGACCAGCCAGGCCAGTTTTATCGCCTACGACATGATGGACCGCATTCGCGCCAACTCCGCTGCCGATTACACCGTCACGCCGCCGACGTCGGCAAACATGAGCGTCGCCCGGGATCAGGACCTCTACGATTTCACCACCAATATCGTCAATTTACTCGGCACCACCGCCACCGGGAGCGTCACCCTCAATCAGCGGGTGTACACCATCACCGTCACTTGGGACGACTCGCGGGCTGCCAACACCGCCAATTCCCGTCGCAGCTTAGTGCTGACCAGTCGCGCCGCCGTCGATCCGGTGACGACGCCATGAACCGGCTCAATCGAGGTTTCGGCCTGATCGAAATGCTGATCGCCCTGGCGTTGAGCCTGGTCGTCGTGCTCGGTGTGACGCAGATTTTCATTGCGGCCAAGAACACCTACGTCAGCCAAAACCTGTCGGCCAACATGCAGGAAGATGCTCGCTTTGTGCTGAGCAAAATGATTCAGGAAATTCGCATGGTGGGGATGTTTGGTTGTCTGGGAACGATCACTGACGCAAGCGCCGGGGGGATTTTCAATGCCAGCCAGGTAACGCCGATCAGTTGGGACAATGCCAATCTCAAGCTGACCTTGGTGACCGCCGATGTGGGAGCAGGTGGTGGTACGCCGACCTGGACGGTGGTCTCTGATTGTCGAAACACGGCGACGGCTTATTCAAATTTGCAGGCTCCCGCATCGGGACAGTTGGCGTTTCCGATTCGGCGACTGGTTTACAGCCTTAAGAACAATCAGCTAACGATGGGAAGCGGCACCACGCCTACCCAAGCGGTGCTGGTCGACAACGTCAGTGCCTTCAACGTGAGCTTCGGTCTTGCCAGTTCGGCTACCGATGCGTCCACCTCCAGTTACAGCAGCAATCCGTCGGAACCTGCCCGAATCCGCAGCGTACGCCTGACGTTGACTCTCACCGACCCGAACAACCGGGTAAGCAATCAAACCTTTTACGTGGTTGCCGCTCTGCGCAACCGCTTGCCATGAGGGGAGGGCCGATGAGTATTTCTACCGAGCCCCCTCACTCCCAGCGCGGCATGGCACTGCTGGTCAGCCTGGTGTTTCTTCTGTTGCTGACTCTGATCGGCCTTTCATCGATGCAAAACGCTACCCTGCAGGAAAAAATGGCCACCAGTGTGACCCTGCGCAACCAGTCGTTCCAGGGCGCCGAAGCCGCGCTGCGCATCGGCGAAAGCGCGGTGCAACTGGATACCTACGCATTGCCGGTTTGCAGCGGCACCACTCAATGCGCGCCGCCGGTCGAGTCATCGTTGATCACTGCAGCCGGGTTCAACTCCACGTCGGGTGTCACCTGGATCGCAGCCGGCAATGGTTTCTACGGGGTGCAAAACATCGGCACCACGTTGAACGCCGTGAATGTGCCGAGCAATACCTCGGCGACGCTGTACCGGGTGACCGCCGTGGCCATCGTGGGCAACAACGTTCGCAGTGTGGTGGAGAGTATTTATGCGAAGTTCTGAGGCCCGCACAGGCTGGCGCCGTTGGTTGTTGCAGCTGCTCTACGGCGCGGCGTTGAGTCTTTATTTGGCAGCGCCGACTTACGCCTTCACGCCCTCGGATTCGCCGCTGTTGAGCGCCGCCGCCGTCGCACCCAATGTGATGCTGTTACTCGACGACTCGGGGAGTATGAACAACATTATCTGGGCGGCAGGCTTCGACCCGACGGTCGCACGCCCCACAGTGACTATTTGCCTCTCGAATGGTTCGTGCGCGAAAGGCCGCGAGCTTGATATGACCGATACCAATATTGCTTTGTCGAGTTTGACTCGAGGAAAATGTTCGAAAGGATGGTACGGTTTTTATAACAGCTCTTCCGGTCCGGATTCGCTTTGCCTCAAACTTCCCGATCCGGTGGGGAGCGAGGACACGCGGTATACGGCAAATTATTTGTCCTATCTGATAAATCTGGCCAACAATTCAGATCGGGATTTCACTGATGGCTCGATCCCCAATGATTACCGGATGAACGTGGCGCGCAACGTTTCCAAGATGTTGGTGGCCGGCAACCGCGCGCTGCGCATCGGCCTGTCGACGTTCAATCTGGCGGTCGGCAACCACAAGAATGACGGCGGTTACATTGCCCGTTCGGTCAGTGATATGTCAGCGGTCAGCGGCACAGTGACCCAGGCTCAGGCCAATACCAACTACAACGCACTGATCGACGCGATCGATGAACTGAGCGCGGAAGCCAATACACCGCTGGCAGAAGCCTATTACGAAATCACCCGCTATTTCCGTGGCATGGCGCCATACAACAACTCGACGCCCACAACCTATACCAGTCCGATTCAGTACCGTTGCCAGAAAAATTATGGGGTGGTGATTACCGATGGTCTGCCGACCTACGACCGAACCTTTCCGACCAGCGATCCGCTGGGTGGCAGCCGGTTACCGAACTGGGACGGGATCAGCAATAACGATGGCGCCAACCTCTCCGGCGACGATGAGGGCGACACCCTGTACCTGGATGACATCGCCAAGTTCGTCTTCGACATCGACATGCGCTCCACAGGGACAGATGCCGCGGGTAAAAGCTGGAACGAGGTGGATTTTCCCAAGCAGAACATGAACACCTACACCGTGGGTTTTGCCGTCGCTAACCAGATGTTGTCGGATGCGGCGACCTACGGACAGGGCCAGTACTACCAGGCGAGCGATAGCGCGGAACTCATCAGTGCACTGGCTGCAGCCTTGAGCGACCTAACCGCCAAGGCCGGCTCAGGTGGCAGCGGCGTTGCCAGCGGCACCACTCTTGCGAGCAACTCAACCTACTTCCAGACCACCTACGACCCCAAGGACTGGCGGGGCACCATCAAATCCCTTGGCTTCACATCGGCAGGCGCGGTTAACATGGCCGCGGTGCTATGGACGACCGATACCACTATCGTGCCCGGTGCTACTGCGCCGACCTACCAGTCCTGGAACACCCTGACCAACGCCGCTGTCACTCTGGCCTACGGCAATTTTTCCCCGGCCCAGCAGACTTCCCTCAGCCAGAACTTGCCCATCGGGATCACGGGCAGCGATCTGGTGGAGTGGAGCAAGGGCACCAACAAAACCGGGTTGAAAGCGCGTAGCGTGTTGCTCGGCGACATTATCAATTCGCCACTCGTGCTGGCCGCGCCCACGGACCAAACCGCGTCCGATCTGGTGGGGGACACTACTTACAGCACCTACCTGGCCATCAAAGCCGCCAACATGAATGCCAGCCTGGTGGTGAACGCCAACGACGGTTTTGTGAACGTCGTCAACTCGGCCGACGGTATCAGGCGTTATGCCTACATGCCTTCCAGTGTGTTGCCTTCGCTGCGTTTGATCGCCGACACCAATTACATCAACGGCGTCAGCCACAAGTTTCTGGTTGACGGTCAGGTCGCGGTATTCGATGCGCAACTCAACAGCGCCTGGAAGACCCTGGCATTGGGTGGAACAGGGGCGGGGGGCAGGACCTTCTACGCGTTGCAGTTGTTCGATGCCTCGGCCGGTAACGTGACCAAGGCGTTGTGGGAGATCAGCGCACCGTCCACAGCAAATACGGCGAACGTTTTCAATGATCTGGGTTATGCCTACGCACGACCGGAAGTGGCACGCTTGGCCGACGGTCGATGGGCCGCATTCATCTCCAACGGTTATGGCAGCAACTCCGGGGTGGCAGCGTTGTACGTGGTCGATGTTCGTGACGGCTCGCTGATCAAGAAAATAGTGATCGACGGCGCCGAAACTACCAACGGCTTGTCATCGGTAAAACTTCGGGTCAATTCGCAGAATGTGGTGCAGGCCGCTTATGGCGGCGATTTGAAGGGGCGGATGTGGAAGTTTGATTTGAGCGCTACCGCCCCGGAATCGTGGGACCTGGCGTTTTCCCGCAAACCGCTGTTTACCACCGCGGGTGGCGTCACCCAGCCGATCACCGCGCAACCATTGCTGGCGGACAATTCGTTGGGAGGGAAAGTAGTGTTTTTCGGCACCGGTAAATTCAACGAGACGGCCGACAAGAGCAACAAAGACCTCCAGGCGTTCTATGCAGTGTGGGATGCGGAAGGTGGCTCCGGACAAATCACAACGTCCAGTTTGCAGGTCCAAGCGGTGACCGGTGTGTTCTCGGGCAGCAGCGGACAATTCATCACCACCAGCCAGAATGAGGTGACCTATCCGGCAAAGAAGGGCTGGTATCTGCCATTGGTTTACAACAACGTGTTGACTGGTGAGCGGGTGATCAATCAGGCCAATCTGGTGTCCGGCCGGATCGTGTTTACCACGGCCAGCGTGGACACCACCGATCCTTGCGCCAGTTCCGGTACCGGCAAACTGGTCGAGCTGGATGCATTCAGCGGTAAGATGCTCAACTACGCGGTGCTCGACACCAATGGCGACGGGCTGGTCGACATCGCGGATTCGATTTCCAGCGGGGTGATTTTCACCGGTGGTATTCCGACGCTCAACGCGATAGTCAACAATGCGTCCCGCAAGATCGTGAGCGACTCCGGTGGCGGCGTGAACTCGCTGGTGGAAAAGCCCGGCGGTGGTGTCAACCGTCGCATCATGTGGCGACAAATACAGTAAGTGAGAGTTGAGGCATGCGCAGATCCAACCGAGGTTTTACCCTGATCGAAATCATGATCGTGATAGCGATCATCGGGATCGTTATCACCATTGGCTACCCGAGCCTTACCGAGTACGTAAAAAAGGGCCGTCGAACGGAAGTGGCCGGGCTGCTCTCCGAACAGGCGCAAATCCTCGAGCGTTTCTATTCGAAGAACAACGTCTACACCAACGTCGCAGGCCTGAGTGCCGGCAATGACTTTTACACCATTACCCAGACCCTGACCGACCAGACCTTCCTGCTGACGGCCGTGCGCAAGGCCGGCAAGGCTATGGCAGCTGACAAATGCGGTGATTTCACCATCACCAACACTGGCGTCAGAAGCATGGTCAATGCGACGGCCACGACCAAGGATTGCTGGGGTCGCTGAGTTCCTTTTTCGGGCGCCTTTTCTGCGTCCTCTGTCTATTAATCGTTGGATCAGAACATGACCAGGCAACAGCAAGTGGTGATTGTCGGCGGCGGCGTGATTGGCCTGCTGACAGCGTTCAACCTCGCGTCCGAAGTGCAAAGCGTTGTGCTGCTGGATCGCTCGAACGTTGGTCAGGAATCGTCCTGGGCCGGTGGCGGTATCGTTTCGCCGCTCTACCCGTGGCGCTACAGCCCGGCGGTTACCGCGCTGGCGCATTGGTCCCAGGACTTTTATCCACAGTTGGGCGAGCGATTGTTTGCAGCCACCGGTGTCGATCCTGAAGTGCATACCACCGGGTTGTACTGGCTGGATCTGGATGATGAGGCTGAGGCCCTGGCCTGGGCCGAGCGGGAAAACCGTCCGTTGCGGGCTGTGGATATTTCGGCGGCTCATGATGCGGTGCCGGTATTGGGCGCGGGTTTTTCCCGGGCGATCTACATGGCCGATGTGGCCAATGTACGTAATCCGCGGCTGGTGAAGTCCCTCAAGGCGGCGTTGCTTGCACTGCCGAACGTGACGATTCATGAGCAGTGTGAAGTCAGCGGGTTTATCCATGAAGGCGCTTCGGTGGTTGGGGTGCAGACCTCAGCGGGAGCTGTTCATGGCGATCAGGTGGTTCTGACCGCGGGTGCCTGGAGCGGTGATTTACTTAAAATCCTGGGCCTGGACCTGCCGGTCGAGCCAGTGAAAGGGCAGATGATTCTCTACAAATGCGCCGCGGATTTCCTGCCGAGCATGGTTCTGGCCAAGGGGCGTTATGCAATTCCTCGGCGCGACGGGCACATTCTGATTGGCAGTACGTTGGAACACGAAGGTTTCGACAAGACACCGACCGAAGCGGCCCTGGAAAGTTTGAGGGCGTCGGCGGTGGAGTTGATTCCGGCACTGGCGGATGCCGAGGTCGTGGGGCACTGGGCCGGGTTGCGACCGGGCTCGCCGGAAGGCATTCCCTACATCGGTCGGGTGCCAGGGTTCGATGGGCTTTGGCTCAATTGCGGGCATTACCGCAACGGTTTGGTGCTGGCGCCAGCGTCGTGTCAGTTGTTTGCGGATGTGATGCTGGGGCGTGAGCCGATCATTGATCCGGCACCGTATGCGCCGGCTGGACGGATCTGAGACTCAATCGAGTCCCAGTTTTTTGAGCCTGTAGCGCATCGACCTGAATGAAAGACTCAGCCGCTGAGCCGCCGCCGTGCGGTTCCAGCGGGTTTCTTCCAGAGCCTGGAGGATCAGTTTGCGTTCGACGTTTTCCAGGTAGTCTTCCAGGTTGTCGATTTGCGTCAGGTCCGGCACACCACCTTCCGGGTTGCAGTTGCCTTCGGCCAGTCGCAGGTCACTGGCCTCGATCTGCTTGTTTTCGCACAATGTGTGAGCCCGTTCGAGCACGTTCTCCAGTTCCCGCACGTTGCCGGGGAAGCGATACCTTTTCAGCGCGTCAAGCGCCTCCGGGTGGAGTTTTGCGGCGGGTTGGCCAGTGCTGATAGCCAGGCGTTTGAGCACATGGCTGGCGAGTGATTCGATGTCGTCACGGCGTTCGCGCAAGGGCGGCACCCGTAGTTCGATCACGTTCAACCGGTAGTACAAATCCTGGCGAAAGCGTTCGGCGGCGACTTCGGCGTCGAGGTCTTTGTGGGTGGCGCAAAGGATGCGTACATCAACCACGGTTTCCTGCTGCTCGCCGACACCGCGAACGGCTTTTTCCTGGATTGCCCGTAGCAGCTTGACCTGCATCGCCAGCGGCAAATCCGCCACTTCGTCGAGGAACAGGGTGCCGCCATGGGCGGCCTGGAACAGTCCGGGTTTGTCTTCGATGGCACCGCTGAAGCTGCCTTTGCGATGGCCGAAAAATTCGCTCTCCATCAATTCAGACGGAATCGCCCCGCAGTTGATAGGGATAAACGGTTGGCGGGCGCGCGGTCCTTGCTCATGGATCAGTCGTGCGACCAATTCCTTGCCGCTGCCGGATTCGCCGCTGACGTACACCGGCGCCTGGCTGCGGGCCAGTTTGTCGATGTGTTTGCGCAAGGCGCGCATGGGCAGTGAGTCACCCAGCAGTCGGCGTTCGATGGCGATGCCGGTGCCACCCGACGCAGGTAAACGCAGCGCGCTGCTGACCAGCTCCCGCAGGCGGGTCAGGTCCACCGGTTTGGTCAGGAAGTCAAACGCGCCGGCTTTGAGGGCGTTGATTGCGGTATCCAGGCTGCCGTAAGCGGTGATCATTGCCACCGGTACTTGTGGGTGGCGTTGCTGGATGTATTGCACCAGCTCAAGGCCGGTGCCGTCCGGCAGGCGCATATCGGTCAGGCACAGGTCGAACGTCTCCCGCGTCAGCAGGGCCTGGGCCTCGCCGAGGTTGCGGGCACTGAAGGTGTCGAGTTTCATCCGTCCCAGGGTGATTTCCAGGAGTTCGCGGATATCCGGTTCGTCATCGACGATCAGGACTTTTTGCTGTGGGCTCATGTTCAACTTTGTTTCCGTCCGTGAGCAAAGGTGATGCGAAAGCAGCCGCCGCCTTGGCGTGGTTTGAAGTCTAGGCGGGCCTGGTTGCTTTCGCACAGCTCACGGGACAGATAAAGCCCAAGGCCGGTGCCTTGGGTGCTCGTGGTGAAGAACGGTTCGAACAAGTGCGCTTGATGCTCCAGTGCCACGCCAGGGCCATTGTCCAGGACCTCGAGGATCGGCAGCTGGCTGTCCGGGTCGACAAATAACTCGAGCCAGACCTGCGCCGGATCGTGATTCAAGGCGCTATGGCGCCAGGCGTTGCGCAACAGATTGTCGAGAATCTGGGTCAGCTGGTTGGGGTCCATCAGGGTTTTGAAGTCTCCTGAGCCGATGCGCAGATGAATCTGCTGATGCTCGGTCGCCCCCTCGCGGGTTTCGTTGACGAACTGCTCCAGCCACGGCTTCAGATCGAGCCGTTGCGCCACGGTTTGCTGGCGGCGGGACAGTTGCAGGACGTTTTCGATTACCCGATTCATTCGCTGAGAGTGGTCTTGAATAATCTGTGTCAGACGTCGATCCGCACTGTTGAGTTCCTCTGATTCTTGCAATAGTTGCGCGGCATGACTAATGGCGCCCAGTGGATTGCGGATTTCATGGGCGATACCGGCAGTCAGGTGACCGAGGGCGGCCAGCTTCAGTTGTTGGGCCTGCTGGGCGATTTGCGCGAGGTCTTCGAGAAAGACCAGGGTCTGGTGGTGTGGGCTTTGGTCCAGGGCAATGAAGCTCGGTTGCAACTCCAGGCCACTGCTGGCGACTTTCAGGCTCTGAGGTCGCAGCGTCGGGTTGTTGAGCCACAATTGAAGGCGTTCGACCAGGTTGGGTGAATAGTCGTCGATCAATTGGCCTTCAAGATTTTCCCTGCCTAACAGGTTCAAGGCGCTGTGGTTGGCCAGTTGAACCCGCCGCTGATCGTCGAGTACCAGGATGCCGGTACGCATGCGTTGCAGGATCAGCGCGTTGAGGGCTTCGAGGCCGACAACTTCGCTGGCCCGTTGTTCGGCCAGGGTTTCGCTGACTTCCAGGCGTCTGATCAGCCCTTGCACCAGCAATGCCGCAGCAAAACACAGGGCGCCGAGCGTACCGGCTTGCAAGTAATCATTGGGGGTAGCGGGATGGCTGAAACTCAGGAGGAAGCTCAGCCCCACGATGCCGAGCGCGCCGACGGCGGCAATCAACAGGCCGATGCGCCCTCGCAACAAGGTGTTGCTGATGGCTACCGATACGATCAGCAGGTTGCCGATGGCACTGGCCACACCGCCGGCGGCGTAGAACAGACCGCACAGCAGCAGGACGTCAGTCAGCGCCAGGCTGAACAGTTGCGCCGGGCGCCGGGTGTTCTCGAAGAACACCACCAGCAGAATATTCAGCACCAGGTACACCCAGCTGCCACTGAGCAGCAGGTCGTCATGGGCAAACGTCAGCAGCTGGTTGTCCATGTCGCTGGCGATCAGCAGCACCAGGGTGATGCCGACGCTTAAACGGTAAAGATGATAGAGGCGCAGCAGTCGCAGGGCCTGTCTGCTGCCGGGACTGGACGTCTCAGCGATCACTGGAGCCCGGGCCTTGCTCAAGGTGAGCCTGGCTGCAATACCACTGTTGTTGAAGGCTCAGCGCGCGGTCGCGGGGCAGGTGTACGCCGCAATGGGCGCAGCGGACCATCGGGGCCGCTTCCAGCTCGGCGGAGGACTTGGGATTTGTAGACGATCTCTTGAATTTGCGCCAGAACCATACCGCAGCGGCAATCAGGGCGATCCAGAACAGTAAACGAAGCATGATGAGCTGCTATTTGACGAGTGATTAGCCAGTTTAGCCAAGGACATGACCAGCGCACAGCGTAATAATCGAGCCCATAAAAAAGGAGCCTCGAAAGGCTCCTTTATTTACCGTCCGACGTGTCAGTCAAACACGCCGAAGGTCATGTAGCTGAACCACGAGCGGTCGCTGTTGGTGCCTTCCGCTTCGTGTTCCTCTTCCTCGATCACATCGCCATCTGCATCTTTAGGCTTGAGATCGCTAGGAATCGCGTCCTTGGCGTCCTGGAACTGCTTCTGCACGTCCTGGTTGGCGCGGGTTTCGCCTGGCGGCAGCGGTGGACGGGATTCGATCAGGCCCAGGGTCGCTTTGCTCAACCACGAACGGTTGTCGGCTTCGTCTACTGAAGGTTTGAACTGACCGTCGACCAGGGTTGGATGGTTGGGGTAGTTGAGCTTCAGGGTTTCGAGGCTGGTGTTGGCCAGATCGTCGAGGTGCAAACGCTGGTAGGCCTCTGTCATCACCGCCAGGCCGTCACCGACCGAAGGGGTTTCCTGGAAGTTTTCCACCACGTAACGACCACGGTTCGCGGCAGCGACATAGGCCTGACGGGTCAGGTAATAGTCGGCAACGTGAATTTCGTAGGCCGCCAGCAGGTTGCGCAGGTAGATCATGCGCTGCTTGGCGTCCGGCGAGTAGCGACTGTTAGGGAAGCGGCTGGTCAGCTGGGCGAACTCGTTGTAGGAGTCGCGAGCGGCACCCGGGTCACGCTTGGTCATGTCCAACGGCAGGAAGCGCGACAGCAGGCCGACGTCCTGGTCGAAAGAAGTCAGGCCCTTGAGGTAATACGCGTAATCCACATTCGGGTGCTGCGGGTGCAGGCGAATGAAGCGCTCGGCAGCGGACTTCGCAGCTTCAGGCTCGGTGTTCTTGTAGTTGGCGTAAATGAGCTCGAGTTGAGCCTGATCGGCGTAGCGACCGAACGGATAACGTGACTCCAGCGCCTTCAGCTTGGCTGTGGCGGCGGTGTAGCTATTGTTGTCCAGATCGTGCTGAGCCTGCTGGTACAGCTCGACTTCGCTCAGGTTTTCGTCTACGACTTCCTTCGATGAGCAAGCAGCGGTCAATGCGAGGATGGCGATCAGCAGCAGGTGTTTCACTTGCATGGCGGCTTGCGTCCCTATGACGGCCGCTGTCTTGGGCGGGGCCGTCCTGTTATGATGAGCGCCCCGTTGAATAGCCTCGGGGCAAAAGACGCCGTATTTAACCACAAGCGCGCAGCCGAAACCAAAGGCTGTGCCGACGCCTAGTCCGAGCATGTCCGATAAAATTGAACTTCGCGCAGAGGTGCCGTCCGAATTGGGCGGCCAACGCCTCGATCAAGTCGCCGCACAATTATTCGCTGAGCACTCGCGCTCGCGCCTTTCCGCCTGGATCAAAGACGGCCGCCTGACTGTGGATGGGGCGGTTATCCGCCCGCGAGACATCGTTCATGGTGGCGCCATTCTTGAGCTCACTGCCGAGCAGGAAGCTCAGGGCGAATGGATCGCTCAAGACATCGAACTGGACATCGTCTATGAAGATGACGACATCCTGGTGATCAACAAACCTGCGGGACTGGTGGTGCATCCTGCCGCCGGTCACGCCGATGGCACCTTGCTCAATGCCTTGCTGCACCACGTGCCGGACATCATCAATGTGCCCCGCGCCGGTATCGTGCACCGCCTGGACAAGGACACCACCGGTCTGATGGTGGTGGCCAAGACCATTCAAGCGCAGACACAGCTTGTCACGCAATTGCAGAGCCGTAGCGTAAGCCGGATCTACGAGTGCATCGTGATCGGTGTGGTGACTGCCGGCGGCAAGATCAACGCGCCGATTGGTCGTCACGGTCAGCAACGCCAGCGCATGGCGGTTATGGAAGGTGGCAAGCAAGCCGTCAGCCATTACCGCGTACTTGAGCGTTTCCGCTCCCACACTCACGTGCGGGTGAAGCTGGAAACCGGTCGTACGCACCAGATTCGTGTGCACATGGCTCACATCAACTTCCCGTTGGTCGGAGATCCTGCCTATGGCGGTCGTTTCCGCATTCCGCCGGCAGCCAGTGTGACCATGATCGAATCATTGAAGGCGTTCCCGCGTCAGGCGCTGCATGCGCGGTTCCTGGAGCTGGATCACCCGACCACCGGTAAACGCATGAGCTGGGAATCGCCACTTCCGGACGATTTCGTCTGGTTGCTGACGCTGCTCAAGCAAGACCGTGAGGCGTTCATCGGATGAGTGACTGGCTGATTCCCGACTGGCCTGCGCCTGCCGGGGTGAAAGCCTGCGTTACCACCCGTGCGGGCGGCGTCAGTCTGGCGCCGTTCGACAGCCTCAACCTCGGCGATCACGTCGACGACAGCCCCGAAGCCGTTGTCGAAAATCGCCGTCGCCTCACCGATCATTTCTCTATTCAACCGGCCTGGTTAAAGCAGGTTCACGGCATCGCCGTGGCCCATGCAGACCCAAGCCAGGTGGCGACTGCCGATGCCAGCTGGACGGCAACGCCCGGTATTGCCTGCACGGCGATGACCGCTGATTGCCTGCCGGCATTGTTTTGCGACCGTGCCGGCACTCGCGTAGCGGCGGCCCACGCCGGTTGGCGCGGATTGGCGGCGGGTGTGCTGGAAGCGACTTTGGACGCGTTGGCCGTGCCGCCTGCCGAGGTGCTGGTCTGGCTCGGTCCGGCCATTGGCCCGCAAGCCTTTGAAGTCGGCCCGGAAGTGCGTGAAGTCTTCATCCAGCAACTGCCTGAAGCCACTAAAGCCTTCACCCCGAGTCAGAACGCCGGCAAATTCTTGGCCGACATCTATGAGCTGGCGCGTTTACGGCTGGCCGCTCGTGGCGTCACTGCTGTCTATGGTGGCGGCTTCTGCACCGTGACCGATCCACGTTTCTTTTCTTACCGCCGCAGTCCTCAAACGGGTCGGTTTGCCTCCCTTATCTGGCTCGAACGCTAGACTTGCCTGACCTGCATCAACGTCATGACGCTTGAAACTCCCAGAATTGACCACATCTAGTGAGGTATCTGGCAGGTTTCTTCATTCAGGATGTTTTATCGGTCCGGCCTGCTCAAAAGGAAGGTGACCCATGCGCATAGATCGTTTAACCAGCAAATTGCAGTTAGCTCTATCCGACGCCCAATCTCTGGCCGTCGGCCTTGACCATCCCGGCATTGAGCCGGCGCACTTGATGCAAGCCATGCTTGAGCAACAGGGTGGTTCGATCAAACCTCTGCTGATGCAGGTCGGTTTCGACGTCAACAGCTTGCGTAAAGAGCTGACGAAAGAGCTCGACCAACTGCCGAAAATCCAGAACCCGACCGGCGACGTGAACATGTCGCAGGACCTGGCGCGCCTGCTCAACCAGGCCGATCGCCTGGCCCAGCAGAAGGGCGATCAGTTTATCTCCAGCGAACTGGTGCTGCTCGCCGCCATGGACGAGAACAGCAAGCTCGGCAAATTGTTGCTCGGCCAGGGTGTCAGCAAGAAAGCCCTGGAAAATGCAATCAATAACTTGCGTGGTGGCGAAGCAGTCAATGACGCCAACCACGAAGAGTCGCGCCAGGCGCTGGATAAATACACCGTCGACCTGACCAAGCGTGCCGAAGAAGGCAAGCTCGATCCAGTGATCGGCCGTGACGACGAAATTCGTCGGACCATTCAGGTCCTGCAGCGCCGTACCAAGAACAACCCGGTGCTGATCGGTGAGCCTGGCGTGGGTAAAACCGCCATCGCCGAAGGCCTGGCCCAGCGCATCATCAATGGTGAAGTGCCGGATGGACTGAAAGGCAAGCGCCTGTTGTCCCTGGACATGGGATCGTTGATTGCCGGTGCCAAATACCGTGGAGAATTCGAAGAGCGCCTCAAATCCCTGCTCAACGAACTGTCGAAGCAGGAAGGGCAGATCATTCTGTTCATCGACGAACTGCACACCATGGTCGGCGCCGGTAAAGGCGAAGGCTCGATGGATGCTGGCAATATGCTCAAACCGGCGCTGGCTCGCGGTGAGCTGCACTGCGTCGGTGCAACTACGCTCAACGAGTACCGCCAATATATAGAGAAGGACGCAGCCCTCGAACGGCGTTTCCAGAAAGTCTTGGTGGACGAGCCAAGCGAAGAAGACACCATCGCTATCCTGCGTGGCCTGAAAGAGCGTTACGAGGTTCACCACAAGGTGGCGATCACCGACGGCGCGATCATCGCCGCGGCCAAGCTCAGTCACCGCTACATTACCGATCGCCAGCTACCGGACAAGGCCATCGACCTGATCGATGAGGCGGCGAGCCGCATCCGCATGGAGATCGACTCCAAACCGGAAGTTTTGGATCGTCTTGAGCGCCGCCTGATTCAGTTGAAGGTGGAATCCCAGGCGCTGAAAAAAGAAAGCGACGAAGCGGCCATAAAACGTCTGGAAAAACTCCAGGAAGAAATCGTCCGTCTCGAGCGTGAATACTCGGACCTGGAAGAAATCTGGAACGCGGAAAAAGCCGAAGTCCAGGGTTCAGCGCAGATCCAGCAAAAAATCGAACAGTCCCGTCAGGAGCTGGAAGCGGCCCGTCGCAAAGGCGACTTGAACCGCATGGCCGAGCTGCAATACGGGATCATCCCGGACCTGGAGCGCAGCCTGCAAATGGTCGACCAGCATGGCAAAACTGAAAACCAGTTACTGCGCAGCAAGGTGACCGAAGAAGAGATCGCCGAAGTGGTGTCCAAGTGGACTGGCATTCCGGTGTCGAAAATGCTCGAAGGCGAGCGCGACAAGCTGATGAAGATGGAAAGCCTGTTGCACCAACGTGTGATCGGCCAGGACGAAGCGGTCATTGCCGTTTCCAACGCAGTGCGGCGTTCTCGTGCCGGGTTGTCCGATCCGAATCGCCCGAGCGGTTCGTTCATGTTCCTCGGCCCGACCGGTGTCGGTAAAACCGAACTGTGCAAGGCGCTGGCCGAGTTCCTCTTTGATACTGAAGAGGCGATGGTGCGGATCGACATGTCCGAGTTCATGGAGAAACATTCCGTGGCCCGACTCATCGGCGCGCCACCAGGCTACGTGGGCTATGAAGAGGGCGGTTACCTGACCGAGGCGGTGCGTCGCAAGCCTTATTCGGTGATCCTCCTGGACGAGGTCGAGAAGGCCCACCCGGACGTCTTCAATATCTTGCTGCAAGTGCTGGAAGATGGCCGACTGACCGACAGTCATGGTCGCACGGTGGATTTCAAAAATACCGTGATCGTCATGACCTCCAACCTGGGCTCGGTGCAGATCCAGGAACTGGTCGGTGATCGTGAGGCGCAACGTGCGGCGGTGATGGACGCGATTTCCACACACTTCCGACCGGAGTTCATCAACCGGGTCGACGAAGTGGTGATCTTCGAACCGTTGGCTCGGGATCAGATCGCGGGCATTACCGAGATCCAGTTGGGTCGTCTGCGCAGTCGCCTGACCGAGCGCGAGCTGAAGCTTGATCTCAGCCCTGAGGCCATGGATAAGCTGATCGCGGTGGGTTACGACCCGGTTTACGGCGCACGGCCGCTCAAGCGAGCGATCCAGCGCTGGATCGAGAACCCGCTGGCGCAGCTGATTCTGTCCGGTCGTTTCCTGCCCGGCGACACCGCGAAAGGTGTCGTGGAAAACGACGAAATCGTATTCGTCTGATCCACGGCGGCAGCAAAACTTACGAGGCCTCGCATTGCGAGGCCTTTTTTTCGCCAGGCTGTTGAACTGAAAGGAAAAGGCTTGTAAAGTGCGCCCCGCAGTAAGTCGCCCTGATGGGTTTCTGCTCCCCAAGCAGGAATCTGAAATAAGTTGCAAATCATTAACTTGAAAGCAATTTAAGGGGTTGACAGAGGTGCTTAAGATTGTAGAATAGCGCGCCTCAGACACACGAACGCAGCGATGCGAACGGGTCGAAGAGGTGAAGCAAGCTTCACAGTTGTAAATTGAATATGTAGTTCCGTGATAGCTCAGTCGGTAGAGCAAATGACTGTTAATCATTGGGTCCCAGGTTCGAGTCCTGGTCACGGAGCCAATTTCAAGCCGGGGTATAGCGCAGTCCGGTAGCGCGCCTGCTTTGGGAGCAGGATGTCAGGAGTTCGAATCCCCTTACCCCGACCATTTTTGGGTCGTTAGCTCAGTTGGTAGAGCAGTTGGCTTTTAACCAATTGGTCGTAGGTTCGAATCCCACACGACCCACCATTTTTGAAACCAGTTAACGCTGGGATCAGATCTTAAGATCAGAGGCCAAAAGCACTGATCGAAGAAGGCGACTTGTGAAGGTCGCCTTTTTTTTACCGGGGTATAGCGCAGTCCGGTAGCGCGCCTGCTTTGGGAGCAGGATGTCAGGAGTTCGAATCCCCTTACCCCGACCATATTAAAAATCCTCGTATCGAAAGATACGGGGATTTTTTTTGTCTGCTGGAAACACACACACACAAAAACCGCGCTTCTCGACGGAGAAGCGCGGCCTGGATCTCAGAAACTCAGGCGCCGTCTTGGTCTTTCAAATGCTCGAACAGGCCTTTTGGCATTTTCTTGCCATTGGCTTCGAAGTTGGCTTTCACGTTATCGAAAGCCTCTTGCTCGTCGATGAAGTCGTCATGGTTGGTGTCGATCTTGTCGAAATTGGATTTCGGCGCGACTTTCTGAAATTCGGCACGGGATACCTTGCCGTCGCCATCAGTGTCGGTTTTTGCCATCGACGCATCGCCACACTTGCCTTCGCCACATTTACCTTCAGGGGTTTTCACCACCTGTTCGGCCGAGGCCAGCAGGTAGCCTTGGGTCAGTGGTTGCGAGGCGAACACAGAGCCGGACAACATCATGCCACCGGCCAAAACAGCGCCGAGCAGACCAATAGTGTTTTTGGTGGTACGGGACATTTCAATACTCCTGGGTTGCACGACACAACCGTTCGATAAAGGACGCCACGTGAGTGCGGCGATAACCGTAGCGGGCGAGTTGCCTTGCTCGGATGTGGCCATTTAAAGGGCGAGGTGTATCGCTACTGTGTCGCGCAAGGGGGAGTTTGTAAGCGAAGGGGGAAATCGCGGGGGGAGATACAGTGAGACACAGATCTGCAGATCGATGGAGAGCAAATGTGGGAGCGGGCTTGCTCGCGAAGAGGCCATAACATTCAACATCAGTGTTGACTGTTAAGCCGCCTTCGCGAGCAAGCCCGCTCCCACAGTGGATGTGTGTCAGTGCAGTTTGAGGCGAGGCTCAGTCCCGCGCCCGATCTTGCTGCCCAGCATCAGCATCGCCGTACGAAACGCGCCATACAGCGCCATCTGGTGCATGCGATACAGCGACACGTAAAACATCCGCGCCAGCCAGCCTTCGAGCATTACGCTGCCCGTGAGGTTGCCCATCAAGTTACCCACAGCCGAAAAACGCGACAGCGAGATCAGCGAGCCGTAGTCGGTGTATTTATACGTAGGCAAAGGCTTGCCTTCGATCCGCAGTTTCAGCGATTTGGCCAGCAATGAAGCCTGCTGATGCGCCGCCTGGGCGCGTGGCGGAACATTGCGATCGGTGCCTGGCTGCGGGCAGGCCGCGCAGTCACCGAAGGCGAAGATGTTCTCGTCGCGGGTGGTTTGCAGGGTCGGCAGCACTTGCAGCTGATTGATCCGGTTGGTCTCCAAACCATCGATGTCCTTGAGGAACCCCGGTGCACGAATCCCGGCCGCCCAGACTTTCAGGCTGGCGTTGATGACTTTGCCATCGGCGGTAATCAGGCTGTCGGCCGTCACTTCACTGACGGCGGCATTGGTCATGACGTTGACCCCAAGCTTCTCCAGGGTTTTATGCACAGGGCCGCCGATACGTTCCGGCAGCGCTGGCAACACCCGTGGCCCGGCTTCGATCAAGGTGATGTGCATGTTTTCCGGTTTGATCCGGTCCAGGCCGTACGCCGCCAGTTCATGGGCGGCGTTGTGCAGTTCGGCAGCCAGTTCGACCCCGGTGGCACCGGCACCGACGATGGCGACGCTGATCTGCTCGACCTTGTCGGTCTGCCCGGCGTGCGCGCGCAGGTAGTGGTTGAGCAATTGTTGATGGAAACGCTCGGCCTGTTTGCGGGTGTCGAGGAACAGGCAGTGTTGCGCCGCGCCCTGAGTACCGAAATCGTTGGTGGTGCTGCCGACCGCGATCACCAGCGAGTCGTAACCCACTTCGCGCGCCGGGACCAATTCAATGCCCGCTTCGTCGTAGGTGGCAGCCAGCTGGATTTTCTTCTGTGCGCGATCAAGCCCGCTCATGCGCCCCAGCTGGAACTCGAAGTGGTTCCATTTCGCCTGGGCAACATAGTTGAGTTCGTCTTCGGAAGAGTTCAGCGACCCGGCCGCCACTTCATGCAACAGCGGTTTCCAGATGTGGGTCAGGTTCGCGTCGACCAGCATTACACTGGCCGTGCCGCGCTTGCCCAGAGTCTTACCCAGACGGGTAGCCAACTCCAGACCGCCGGCGCCGCCGCCAACGATGACAATACGATGAGTCATGGGGATATCTCGCAAGGCTAAAAGAAATCGGTGCAATTACCCGAGCGAGCGCGAGGCAGCTCATAGCGTCAGGTAACTGATAAGTCGGCTCAACAGGCCTAAACCAATGGTCACTGCCAACACCACCACCAGGAGCATCCACGGCCGGAAAGGCCGGCGCTCGACTCGGTGCTGGGACAGGTGCAGGTACTCTTCGACATGCTTTTGGTCTTCGGGGTTCAGGCGGCTGGTCATATTGGGCCTCGTCAGGTAGACGTTGCTGAATGTGTAGAAGCTACAGGCTGATTTAACGAACGTTGAACGGAGCATAGCCGCTGGCTGGAACAGGCTCGACGCTCACCGTGTCGTCCAGGCGAATGATTCCACCTTGTAGCACTCGGGCCGTGATTCCGCCATGTCCGCGAACGGCCTGAAACGTCCCGGGGCCGAGGTTGTTTTGCAGGCGTGCGCACGGCTGGCACCAACCGGTGGTTTCGAAAATCGCCTGGCCGATGCGGAAGCGACGACCCTTGAGGCTGAACAGGTTGATACCGCTGATAACGAGGTTGCGCCGCAAATCATTAGGCAATACCGGTTTATCGTGCGGGCGGCCCATCAGCGAACTGATCACCGCCAGATGCTCCCACTGAATCAACGTCACCTGCCGCGCGTTACGTACGCCAGGGCGCGCTCGATCGCCAGTCAGGCCGGCTTCAAGTCGCGCCTCCACGGCGTCAAGTTCGATCATCGGCACATGAGGTTCCGGGCGCACACCGATCCAGCGCACGCGGCCGGTTTGCGGGACTTCGGCGATTAATGCCTGCAGCGGACTCACAGGCTGATCCCGACGTCGAAAACAATACTGCGGCCCAGGTTGCTGCGCAGGAAATCCGGCGCATCCGGGTGCGCGAACAGCACGCGGGCGAAGGTCGGGCCGACCAGCGACAACGAGCGCCAACCCTGGCGCAGGTATTCGGTCGGCGGCGGGAAATGGCTGTTGAGGTCCAGCACTTCGCGCTTGAGGCTGGCGAAGGCAATGATGTCCAGTTCGCCCAGGTCCATGCCACGTTCTTTGTAGTTGTGCGCTTTTTTGCGCAAGGTCGGCGCCAGTCTCAGCAAGAATTCATTGGCCGGAATGCGCCGGGGCTTGGCCTCGCGGCGTACCAGCGAACTCAGGGAAAACGCGCTGCGCCGGCGTTGCAGCTCATCGCGCCATTCGTCGTTGAGGCGTCGGCCTTCATCAAGTACGAAAAACACTTCGAAACTGGCGTCACGAAACAGCACGTCCGGCGGCTCCCCGGCCGGGGCGAATTCGTCGGCGCGATAGGGAATGTTCAGGCCTTGCAGCAGGCGCTGGCAAACCCAACGCTCACGCTCCCATTTGCGGGCATTGGACAGGAACGCGTTGGCTTGCTCGGCCGCGATGGTCAGCAGGCGTAAATAATCTGAGTCATCCATAGGCCCAAGCTTAGCGTTCAAATGCGATCGCGAAGAAGACAGTTTATCGGGGAAGGTCAGAACTGCCGGATTTGCCGTGTCCCCTGTCCGCGACAATCCTCATCCCGCGCCCGGTTCAGGGCCATGCACAAAACGGATAGCGATCTGCGCAAAGCGGATATTGCCCCGTGCCTGGCGACCTTACCCTCGGCTGTACGGACGTGAGCCGTGCTACCGACGCTCTAAAAAAACAACAACAAGAGATAGATGCCATGCGCAAGATTGACGTACATGAGGTTATCGACAACGCACGATTCAACCGCTTCCACTGGATGGTGCTGTTCTGGTGTGCACTGATCATCATCTTCGACGGTTACGATTTGGTGATCTACGGCGTGGTGCTGCCGATGCTGATGAAAGAGTGGGGGCTCAGTCCCCTGCAGGCGGGCGCACTGGGCAGTTATGCACTGTTCGGCATGATGTTCGGTGCGCTGTTTTTCGGCCCGCTGTCGGACAGGATCGGCCGCAAAAAAGCCATTACGATCTGCGTGATGCTCTTCAGCGGGTTTACCGTGCTCAATGGTTTTGCCCGCAACCCCACCGAGTTTGGCCTCTGCCGGTTCATTGCCGGGCTCGGCATCGGCGGGGTGATGCCTAACGTCGTGGCGCTGATGAATGAGTACGCGCCGAAGAAGATCCGCAGCACGCTGGTGGCGATCATGTTCAGCGGCTATTCGGTGGGCGGGATGCTCTCGGCGGGGCTCGGTATCGTGCTGATCCCGAGTTTTGGCTGGCAATCGGTGTTTTACGTGGCGGTGCTGCCGTTGCTGTTGTTGCCATTGATCATGTACTTCCTGCCCGAGTCGGTGGGTTTCATGCTGCGTCAGGGGCGCAATGAAGAGGCGCGCAAGATTCTGGAACGGATTGATCCGGCGTACGTCGCACACGCCAGCGATCAGTTGCACATGAGCGAAGTGAAGGGCACCGGCACCCCGGTGCTGCAACTGTTCCGCGAGGGGCGTGCGCTGCGCACGCTGATGCTGTGGCTGGCGTTCTTCTGCTGCCTGCTGATGGTCTACGCCTTGAGTTCCTGGCTGCCAAAACTGATGGCCAACGCCGGTTACAGCCTGGGCTCGAGTTTGTCGTTCCTGCTGGTGCTCAACTTCGGTGCCATTTTCGGCGCGGTCGGCGGCGGTGTGCTGGGGGACAAACTCAACCTGCCGCGGGTGTTGGCGGTGTTCTTCGCCGTGGCGGCGGTATCGATCACCTTGCTGGGATTTAATAGCCCGATGCCGCTGTTGTACCTGCTGATCGCCATTGCCGGCGCCACCACTATCGGCTCGCAGATTCTGTTGTACGCCTGCGCCGCGCAGTTCTACTCCATGACCATTCGCTCCACCGGTTTGGGCTGGGCGTCGGGCATCGGGCGCAACGGCGCCATCGTCGGCCCGCTGCTGGGCGGTGCGTTGCTGGGGATCAGTCTGCCGCTGCAACTTAATTTCATGGCGTTTGCCTTGCCCGGTGCGGTGGCCGCGATTGCCATGACCGTGTTCGCCATCAGCAGTCGGCGCAGTGCCAAACAACAATTGCCGGGCTTGCACGGATCGCCTGACGGGGCTGTCGGCGGGGCTTCATGAAAACGTTATTCCAGGACTTTTCCCTGTCTGCGGCAGTCGCGGGATTTATCGCCACGGTGATTTCCTACGCCGGCCCTTTGGTGATCATCTTTCAGGCTGCCGAGACCGCGCACCTCTCGCGGGAGGTGTTGTCGTCCTGGGTCTGGGCGATCTCCATCGGCAGCGCCGTGCTCGGCATCGGTCTGAGCCTGCGTTACCGCGTCCCGGTGATCATCGCGTGGTCGGCGCCGGGCTCGGCGTTGCTGGTGGCGCTGTTGCCGGGGATCTCCATGCCGGAGGCCGTGGGTGCGTATCTGGTCAGCAGCCTGATTATTTTCCTGGTCGGGGTTTCAGGCGCATTTGACCGGATCATCAGCAAACTGCCCGCGGCGATTGCGGCGGCCATGCTGGCGGGGATTCTGTTCAGCTTTGGCACCGGGTTATTCGTCTCGTTGCAGGGCAAGCCGTTGCTGGTGCTGGCGATGTTCGCCACGTACCTGATCTGCAAACGGCTGATGCCGCGTTATGCGGTGGTGATGGTGCTGCTGGTGGGGTGTTCCATCGCCTTTTTCTCCGGTGATTTGCACAGCGAAGCGTTGGTGATCGGTTTGGCCACACCGGTGTGGATCACCCCTGCGTTCAGCCTGAGCGCGACCCTGAATATCGCCTTGCCGCTGGTGATGGTGGCGCTGACCGGCCAGTTTGTGCCCGGCATGGCGGTGCTGCGTGTCAGCGGATATCAAACGCCGGCAAGCCCGATCATCGCCAGCAGTGCGTTGGGCACGGCGCTGTTGGCACCGTTCGGTTGTCACGGGCTGAATCTGGCGGCAATCACCGCGGCGATTTGTACCGGGCGCGAAGCCCATGAAAATCCCGGCAAACGTTATGTGGCCGGGGTTGTGGGTGGGCTGTGTTACCTGGTGCTGGGGGTCTTCGGTGCCACCCTGGTTTCACTGTTTTCGGCGTTCCCCAAAGAACTGATCGCGGCCTTGGCCGGGCTGGCGCTGTTCGCCGCGATTGCCGGGGCGCTGGCCGGCGCAATGGCCGTGCCGAGTGATCGCGAAGCCGCGTTGGTGACCTTTCTGACCACCGCGTCGGGCATGTCGTTGTTTGGTTTGTCCGCAGCTTTTTGGGGACTGATTTTCGGCATGGTCACCCACTTGTTGTTAAACGCCCGTCGTCCCGTTCCTCGCAGCAAATCCGCTGCGGCTGAAGCGCTTCAACCTGTCGATCAATAAAAACAAGAGAAAAAACGATGAAACAGATTCTTCCAACAACCGGTTCAGTGTTGTCCATGGCTGTCGTCTCAAGTTTCTCTGCGGGTGCGATGGCGGCCGAGGGCGGCTTCATCGAAGACACCACGGCCACCTTACAAGCACGCAATTACTACTTCAGCCGGGACTTTTCCGACATCGTCGGTGCGAACAAACAGTCGAAGGCCGAAGAGTGGGCACAGGGCTTCATCCTCAACGTCAAATCCGGGTACACCCAGGGCCCCGTCGGTTTTGGTGTGGATGTCATTGGCCTGCTCGGCCTCAAACTCGACAGCAGCCCGGACCGGGTTAATACCGGATTGCTGCCGGTGCAGGATGACGGGCGCGCGGCGAATGATTACAGCCGACTGGAGGGCGCGTTGAAGGTGCGTTACTCCAAAACCGAACTGAAGGTGGGAGAGCTGCAACCCAATCTGCCGGTACTGGCTTTCAGCGATATCCGGCTGCTGCCGCCCAGCTATCAGGGCGCAAGCATCAGCTCGAACGAGATCAATGGCCTGACTGTGCAGGGCGGCCACTTGAATTCGACCAGCCTGCGCAACGAGGCCGGCGACGAAAAGATGCAAGCCATGCTCGGTCATGTGCCGCAACGTCAGGTCAGCAGTGATGGCTTCAACTTTGCCGGTGCCGATTACGCCTTCAACGATAAACGCAGCTCGGTCAGCGCCTGGTTCGGGCAACTGGAAGATATCTACAACCAGCGCTTTCTCGGCCTCAAGCACAGCCAGCCGTTGGGCAACTGGACCCTGGGTGCCAACCTTGGTTATTACGATTCGCGCGAAGATGGCAAAAAATTGCTCGGCAACATCGACAACCAGGCGTTCTTCTCCTTGCTGTCGGCCAAGCGCGGCGGCCACACGTTTTATGTCGGCTATCAGGGCATGTTCGGCGACAGCGCCTTCCCGCGAGTGTTTGCCAACATCTCACCGCTGGGCAACGAGGTGCCGACCTACGAGTTCGCTTACACCGATGAGCGCTCCTGGCAGGCGCGTTACGACTACGATTTCGCGGCGCTTGGCGTGCCGGGGCTGACCAGTACCGTGCGCTACATCACCGGCAACAATGTCGATACCGGGCAAGGGTTCGAAGGAAAGGATCGCGAGCGTGATCTCGATCTCGGCTATGTGCTGCAGAGTGGCAGCCTCAAAGGCCTCGGGATTCGCGTGCGCAACGTGATGGCGCGCTCAAACTACCGCAGTGATATCGACGAGAACCGTTTGATCCTCAGCTATACGTGGACGTTGCTATGAAGCAGCGATGACAGATTGCTCATGCAGTTACCCATCACCTGATACGTCACGCGATGGGTCTGGCCCTGGTGATCGATGTAGACCATGGTGGCTGGCACAACGTCGCAGGCTGTTGCGGTGTCTGTCACTGAAACCACTTCGGCGATGTCCAGCGGCTGTGCCGGGTTGTAACGGGTGGCGGCTGGCTCGTTGCCGGCGGCCATGGCCGAGGTGGCGACAACGGTCAGAAACAGGCTGATCAGGGCTTTCATTTTTCCATGCTCCGTGTTGATTCCGATACCTGAATTCTAGTCTTTGCCCGCGACCGATAAAGGGGCCTGCGCCTGATACAGCCTTACATGAAACGTAACAGTCACTGCCCTTGGAGGGCCTATGGATCTGCTCAATAACTTGCGGGTGTTCGTCCGCGTGGTGGACTGCGCAAGTTTCACCGCCGCCGCTGATGCGCTGGACTTGTCGACCGCGCAAGTGTCGCGACTGGTGGCGGATCTGGAGCAACATGTGCAAGCACGCTTGCTGCAACGCACCACGCGGCGATTGAGCCTGACCGAGGCCGGTGAACGCTTCCTGCTGCGCAGTCGGCAAATACTTGAAGAAGTGGAGGAGGCAACGGCAGAGGCCCGCGGCGCCCATCTCAAGCCGAGTGGACGGCTGCGGGTCAGCCCATGAACTGGCCGATTCGCAATGGGTCGCCCAGGCTATCGGACAGATTTACAGCGAGCCCTGCGCCTCCCCGCAATACCTGCAACGGCGTGGACTTTCTCAAGGCCGATTTACCCAAGCTGTTCGCTGAACCCGAGGCGGTGATGAACGATGCACGGCATTGGGCCTGACGGCCCGAAACTACTCATCCCGGTTACGTCATTCCCAGCCAGTTCGGCAGGACCAGCGAAATCCACGGTACGTAGGTAATCAGTATCAGGAACAGCAACAGGATAACCAGCCAAGGCATGGCTGCACGGATGGTGGCCGCCAGCGACATGCCGGTCACCGCTGAGGTGACGAACAGGTTCAGCCCCACGGGCGGGGTAATCAGGCCGATTTCCAGGTTCACCACCATGATGATGCCCAGGTGAATCGGGTCGATCCCCAACTGCACGGCAATCGGAAACAGGATCGGTGCCAGGATCAGGATGATTGCCGAGGGTTCCATGAACGCCCCCGCCACCAATAACACGATGTTCACTACGAGCAGGAATGTCACCGGCGTCAGGCCCGCCCCGATGACCCAGGCGGTGATTTGTTGGGGTAATTGCTCGGTGGTCAATACATGGGCGAAGAGCATGGCATTGGCGATGATAAACATCAGCATGATGCTCAGCTTGGCGGATTCGAGCAGCACTTTCGGCGTTTCACGGAATGTCATGTCCTTGTAGACGAACAGCGCAACGAATGCCGAGTACACCGCCGCCACTGCCGCCGCCTCGGTCGGGGTGAACATCCCGGAGTAGATGCCGCCCAGGATGATCACCATGAGCAACAGGCCCCAGATGGCCTTGCGTGCTGCCGTCAACCATTCACGGACAGTCGCCCGCGGCATGGAGGGCAGGTTTTTCCTGACGGCGACGATGTAGATGGCAATCATCAAGAAAGTACCCAGCAACAGGCCCGGCACCACGCCGGCCATGAACAGCTTGCCGACCGAGGTTTCGGTTGCCGCGGCATACACCACCATCACGATGGACGGAGGGATGAGAATGCCCAGCGTGCCGGCGTTGCACACAATACCGGCACCGAACGCCTGCGGATAACCGGAACGGACCATGCCCGCGATAGCGATGGAGCCCACGGCGGCTACCGTGGCGGGGCTTGAGCCGGACAGCGCGGCGAACAGCATGCACGCTAAAACGGCCGCGATGGCCAGGCCGCCGCGAATATGACCGACGCAAGCGTTGGCAAAATCGATCAAGCGCCGTGCCACGCCGCCCGTGGTCATGAAGGCGCCGGCCAGCAAAAAGAACGGGATCGCCAGCAACGTGTAGTGCTCGGACGTCTCGAACAACTTGATGGCCAGTGAACGCACGGAGTCAGGGCTGAAAAGGATGATCGTCAGCGAACCGGCCAAGCCAAGGGAAATGGCGATCGGTACGCCGATAAACATCAGCACGAACAGAGCAACAAAGAGGAAAAGAATGGTCATTTCTTGTCGTCCTCATGCTCGGTCAGTTTCAACACATCCGCGGCCTCATCGGCCAGGCCCAGGCCCGTTTGGCGGTTTTGCACGATGCGCACCAGGATTTCGGCAAAACGGATGAATACCAGGGCAAAACCCACGGGCACGATCAGCCCGATGTGCCATTGCATGATGCCGTAATGACCAAGGTCTTCAGCGCCGATTCCGGCGATGAACAAGGTTTGAATCCATTCGAAACTGGCGACGCTGAGCAGGCCTGCATAGGCCAGGCTGCAGAGGCAGGCAATGATGCCGATGATTCGCTGAACCGGTTTGCTGGCCAGTTTCACCAAGGCGTCGACACCGATATGCCCGGCCGTGCGCACCCCATAGGACAAGCCAAAAAAGATCAGCCAGGCGAACAGGGCTTTGGTCAGCGAAATGCTCCACGTCATCGCCTGGGCCATCCCCATGACGCTGTCGCCCATCGCGAATAACGGTTCACTGGCGCTCGGCCAAGAGTCCGCGAAGCTGTAGAAAACGCTATAGAGGTTGTTCAGGATGACGTAAACGAACGTCACCAGCGTCATTGCCGCCAGCAGGAAAACAATGAAGCCTTCTTCGAAGTGGTCCCAGATGCGCCGCAAGGCATTCATGAGTGGCATCTCCCGATCGAGTGACGACCCTGAAACAGGGGCCGCCCTTTCGAGCGGCGCCCTTAGGTAGATTACTGAGCCTGGTTTGAGGCGTCGGCGGCCTTGATCAGGTCGGCACCGATAGCACCTTCGAACTTCGCCCAGACCGGCTTCATTGCTTCACGCCACTTGCCACGTTGCTCCGGGGTCAGCGTGATGATTTCGGTGGTTTTGGCGTCGATGATGCGCTGTTTGTCCTCCTGGTTCAGTTTCTCTGCCTTTTGGTTCACCTGGGTGGTGACCTCGACGATGATTTTGTCCAGTTCGGCTTTCACATCCGGCGGCAGGCCAGTCCAGAACTTGGTGTTGGTGATCAACATGTAATCCAGCAAGCCATGGTCGGACTCGGTAATGAACTTTTGCACTTCGTACATTTTCTGGCTGTAGATGTTCGAGTAAGGGTTTTCCGCGCCATTGACGACACCGGTCTGCAAGCTCTGGTACACCTCGGCAAAGCTCAACTTGCGAGGGTTGGCGCGCACCGCCTTGAATTGCTCCTCGAGCACGGCCGAGGCCTGCACGCGGAACTTCAAGCCACGGGCATCGCTTGGTTCACGCAGCGCCTTGTTGGCGGACAGCTGCTTCATGCCGTTATGCCAATAGGCAAGTCCGGTGATGTTTTTGCTTTCCATGGACTTCAGAAGTCCCTGGCCTTCAGGGCTTCGCTGGAAGCGGTCTACTGCCGAGATGTCGTTGAACAGGAACGGCAAATCAAATAGCTGCAACTTGGGTGTGTATTGTTCGAATTTGGCCAGCGACGGCGCAATAATCTGTACATCGCCTAACAACAGCGCCTCCATTTCCTTGCCATCGCCAAACAGCGCAGAGTTCGGATAAACGTCTACCTTGACCTTGCCCGCCAGACGTTCTTCAACCAGCTTCTTGAACAGCAGGGCGCCTTGGCCTTTGGGCGTCTGTTCGGCGACGACATGGGAAAACTTGATAATGATTGGATCAGCCGCCAGCGCCAGGTTCGACACGCCAAGCGCGAGCGTGCAGGCAACTGCGTTCCACAATGACTTGAGCATTCAGATGTTCCCCTTGTTGTTATTTCGTGCAGTTGATGTCTGAACTGCATCTGCACGATGGACAAAAGGAGTCTAGGCAATAAATCACCATTGGTCGTCGGGACGGGTATTTGCGAGCGACATGGGCAGTCAGAACCGCCGGTGTAGACTGAGGGAGGTCAGGAGGGGAGCCGCGTGAAAGATA
This sequence comes from Pseudomonas sp. MDT1-17, assembly GCF_054898105.1. Taxonomy (NCBI): domain Bacteria; kingdom Pseudomonadati; phylum Pseudomonadota; class Gammaproteobacteria; order Pseudomonadales; family Pseudomonadaceae; genus Pseudomonas; species Pseudomonas sp. MDT1-17. Next base: position 1,442,115 of record NZ_JBUBVM010000001.1, read on the forward strand.
GAACAGTGTTATCGACCGATCTTGCGCTTGCATGGGCCCAGGGGCCGGAGAAGGTTCGCCCATGATCGGCGCCGAGTTACTGTCACCTGAAACCCTCACTGCTGGGTGGTTGATCTATGTACCGGTGCTGATCTGGGCCGTTGCGCGAGCACCGTGGGTCGAACTGTTCAGCGACAGGCGCCGCCAACATCTGTTGTTCGGCACGGTGTTCGCGCTGTTCATGCTCTGGCTGGTGCGACAAGACTTCGATACCGGCGTGTCCTACCACTTTATCGGCATGACCGCCGTCACCCTGTTGCTCGATTGGCCGCTGGCAATTGTCGGCGGGTTGGTCGCGCAAGCGGGATTAGTGCTGCTCGGGCGACAAGATCTGGCGGCGATGGGGGTCAACGGGGCGCTGCTGATTCTGCTGCCGGTGCTGGTCACCGAGTGCTGCGCGATCCTGGTGGAGCGTGCACAACCGCGTAATCCCTTTGTGTATATCTTCGTGTCCGGTTTTTTTTCGGCTGCGTTGTCGGCGTTGCTTTGCCTGCTGTTGGCGCTGTGGTTGCTGTGGTTCAACGAACGTTTCGCCATGCCGTATTGGCTGGAAGATTTTGTCGGTTATCTGTGGCTGCTGATTTTCCCGGAAGCATTTATCAATGGCATGGTGGTCAGCGCGCTGGTGGTGTTTTGCCCTGAGTGGCTGGAAACGTTCAACCGCACTCGCTACCTTTCGGCACCCTGGAAAGACGACGATCCCAAATCTTGATCCACATCAAATCCAAAAAACGCTCACGAATCCATGCTCGGGAAAACCTTCAGGAGCATCGAAATGAGTGTCTACGAATGGGCAAGGCAGGAGTTGCGCCAGAGTCTGGATGGGGCGCAGGAAATGGGGTTTGATCCGGGGTTGAGCCTGCGCGCCTTGCTCAGTGCAGTGGTGCAACAGAGCAAGGCAGTGCGCAGCGCCGAAGACCTGGCCGATGAGTTGCGTTTTCTTGCGGAAAACCTCGATGACAGCCAGGACTACGGTTTTATGCGGCCTTGAAGATCAGTGGCGCGGGTCGAAGTCTTCGCTGAACAGTTCGTCTTCGGCATCCGGGCTGACGGGAATCTTGTGTTCTTCCGATGCCCAGGCGCCCAGGTCAATCAGCTTGCAACGGTCCGAACAGAATGGCCGGAATTTGCTCTCGGGGCTCCATTCAACAGGGGCGCCGCAGGTTGGGCAATCGACGGTTGGGGTTTGGCTCATGACTGGCCTCCAGGCAAAGTAAGGTAAAAGTGATGCAGGCGTTCGACCTCGCTGTGCAGCCAGGCGAGGTCGCGGTCGTTGACCACCACCTCGTCGGCGTGGCTCACGCGGTCCTGTCGGCTGGACTGGGCCTTGAGGATCGCCTGGACCTGTTGCTCGCTGGTCTGGTCACGCTGCAGGGTGCGCTCGATCTGTAGCTGTTCCGGGGCATCGATCACCAGGACCCGTTGGGTCATGGCGTACTGCCCGGACTCGATCAGCAGCGGCGAAACCAGAATCGCGTAAGGTGATTGTGCCTTGGCCAGGTGATCGGCGATTTCCTTGGCGATCAGCGGATGCAGCAGCGCTTCGAGCCAGCGGCGTTCCTCTGGCACTTCGAAGATCAGTTTGCGCAACGCAGCGCGATCCAGTTGCCCGTCGGCTTGCAAGACGCCGGGGCCGAAGTGTTCGGCGATCTTTGCCAGTGCCGGGCGCCCCGGTTCTACCACCCAACGCGCCGCATGATCAGCGTCCACCACATGCACGCCCAGGTCGATGAAGTGCTGGGCCGCCGCGCTTTTGCCGCTGCCGATGCCGCCGGTCAGGCCGAGAATCCAGGGTTTTTCCACAGGGGTATTCATTTCAAACCGACAAACTGCCAATAGAAGTCGGTTATTTGACCACCCCAGAGCAAGGCAATCCAGCCGGCAATCGCCAGAAAGGGTCCGAAGGGGATCGGTGTCGAGGTTTTCGCGTTGCGCAGGCGCAGTAAAATCACCCCGATGATCGCCCCCACGAGCGATGACAGCAGGATAGTCAGGGGCAAAATCTGCCAGCCACCCCAGGCCCCGAACATGGCCAATAACTTGAAATCGCCGTGGCCGATGCCGTCCTTGCCGGTGATCAGCTTGAACAGCCAAAACACCGACCACAACGCCATATAGCCGGCCACCGCGCCCCACACTGCGTCATGCAGGGACACGAAGAGCCCGAAGCTGTTGACGATCAGTCCCAGCCACATCAGTGGCAGCACCAGCACATCAGGCAGCAGTTGGTGCTCGGCATCGATCAGGCTCATCGTCAGCAACCCCCAGCTCAGGACCAGTGCCATGCAGGCCTGCCAGCCGAAACCGAAATGCCAGGCGATGAGTGCCGAGAGCAGACCGCACGCCAGTTCGGTCAGCGGGTAGCGTTTGCTGATCGCTGCCGCGCAGTTCGAGCACCGACCCCGTAAAAACAGATAACTGAGCAGCGGAATGTTTTCCCAGGCGCGGATTCGATGGCCGCAATGAGGGCACTGGGAATGGGGCAGCATCAGGTTGAAGGTCGGCAGCGGTGTCTCGCCTGGCAAGCCCAAAACGTCCCGGGCCTCCTGGCACCATTCGCGGTTGAGCATTTTTGGCAGGCGCCAGACCACTACGTTGAGAAAGCTGCCAATCAGCAGGCCGACCAACATGGCTGCGATCGCGAAGGCCATCGGGTAGAGGGTCAGAATGTCGTTCAAGGGCATGTCAGATCGCTGTGCCGAGTTGGAAGATGGGCAGGTACATCGCAACCACCAGGCCGCCGACGATAACACCCAGCACCACCATGATGAACGGCTCCATCAGGCTGGTGAGGTTATCAACCATGTTGTCCACTTCGTCCTCGTAGAAGCTCGCGACTTTGTCGAGCATGTCGTCCAGCGCGCCGGACTCTTCGCCAATGGCGGTCATCTGAATCGCCATGTTGGGAAAGATGCCGGAGGTGCGCATGGAAAAATTCAGCTGCATACCGGTGGATACGTCCTGCTTGATACGCAGCACCGCACGCTTGAATACGATGTTGCCCGTCGCGCCGGCCACCGAATCCAGGGCTTCCACCAGCGGCACCCCGGCGGCGAAGGTGGTCGACAGTGTGCGGGCGTAACGGGCCACGGCAGACTTGTACATCAGCGTGCCAATCAGCGGCAGTTTAAGTAACCAGGTGTCCATCCAGTCCCGAAAACCCGGCGACGTTTTAAAGGCGTGGCGCACGCCGAAGATCGCCGCGATCAGTACGCCGAGCATCGCCCACCACCATTGCTGCATGAACTCCGACAGGCCGATGACCATCACGGTGAAGGCCGGCAATTCGGCGCCAAACCCTTTGAACACCGATTCGAACTGCGGCACCACTTTGACCAGCAAAATCCCGGTCACAATGACCGCAACGAACACCACCGCCAGCGGGTAGGTCATGGCTTTCTTGATCTTGGCCTTGAGGCTTTCGCTCTTTTCCTTATAGGTCGCCACTCTCTCCAACAAGGTATCGAGAGCACCGGCCTGCTCGCCGGCATCGACCAGGTTGCAGTAGAGCTCATCGAAGTATTTGGGCTTTTTGCGCAAGGAAGCGGCGAAGCTGTTACCCGCCGCAACTTCCTGTTTTACCTCGTCGACCAGTGTGCGCATGGCCGGGTTATCGAAGCCTTCACCGATGATGTCGAAGGACTGCAACAGCGGTACACCGGCTTTCATCATGGTCGCCATCTGCCGGGTGAACAGGGCAATGTCCTGGGACTTGATGCGCTTGCCCATGTTGAAAATCGAGGTGGACTTCTTGCGTACCTTGCCAGGGTTGATGCCCTGCTTGCGCAACTGGGCCTTGATCAACGCCGGGTTCTGACCGCTCAACTCACCGGTCATTTTGGTGCCTTTGCGGTCTGTGCCTTCCCAGGCGTAGACGCTGATTTTTGCTGCTTTGACCGCCATATTCAGTCCTTGGTGACCCGGTTGATTTCTTCAAGGCTGGTGATGCCTTGCATGGCCTTGAGCAGGCCCGACGTACGCAGGTCGTTAAAACCGTCCTTACGCATCTGGATGTCGATTTCCAGTGAATTGCCTTCGGCCATGATCAGCCGTTGCAGGTCCGGTGTGTTCTTCACCACTTCATAAATCCCGATTCGGCCTTTGTAGCCGTTGTTGCAGTGATCGCAACCGACTGGCTCATAGATCGTGAATGAGCCGATGCGTTCCTCGGGGAAGCCTTCCTTGAGCAGCGCCTCCCGGGGAATTTCGATGGGTTTCTTGCAATGGCTGCACAATTTGCGCGCCAGGCGCTGGGCGATGATCAGGCTGACCGAGGTGGCAATGTTGAATCCCTGAATGCCCATGTTGTGCAGGCGTGTCAGAGTTTCGGCGGCGCTGTTGGTGTGCAGGGTCGACAGCACCAGATGCCCGGTCTGGGCGGCCTTGATGGCGATTTCGGCGGTTTCGAGGTCGCGGATCTCGCCGACCATGATCACGTCCGGGTCCTGGCGCAGGAACGAGCGCAGCGCCTGGGCAAAGCCCAGTCCCTGCTTGGGATTGACGTTGACCTGGTTGATGCCTTCCATGTTGATCTCCACCGGGTCTTCGGCGGTGGAGATGTTGATGTCCACGGTATTGAGAATGTTCAGCCCGGTGTAGAGCGACACGGTTTTGCCCGAGCCGGTGGGCCCGGTCACCAGAATCATCCCCTGTGGCTGCTTGAGGGCGGCCATGTACAGGTCTTTCTGATCGGGCTCGTAGCCGAGGGCGTCGATGCCCATTTGAGCGCTGGACGGGTCGAGGATCCGGATCACCACTTTCTCGCCCCACAGGGTCGGCAGGGTGTTGACCCGGAAGTCGATGGACTTACTCTTGGATAGCCGCATCTTGATCCGCCCGTCCTGGGGTTTGCGTCGTTCGGAGATGTCGAGGCTGGCCATGACTTTCAGCCGCGCGGCGATGCGATTGGCCAGTTGAATCGGTGGTTTGGCGACTTCACGCAAAATACCGTCGGTACGCATCCGCACGCGGTAGGTTTTTTCATAGGGTTCGAAATGCAGGTCGGAAGAGCCGCTTTTGATCGCGTCCAGCAACATTTTGTGGACGAAGCGCACCACCGGCGCGTCATCGGCATCCTGGCCGGCGATGGCGTCCTGTCTGTTGTCATCGATCGACTCGATGTCCACACCATCAAGGTCGACATCGGCCATGTCTTCCAGGCCGGTGCCTGGGGTATCGAAGAATTTTTCGATGGCGTCGCTGAGTTTATCCTCCTCCACCAGGATGGCTTCAGTGTTCAGCCCGGTGCTGAACTGGATGTCATTGATGGCTTGATGATTGGTCGGGTCGGAAACGCCCACGAACAACTTGTTGCCGCGCCGCCAGAGGGGCAGGGCGCGGTGCTGGCGGATCAGTTTCTCGCTGACCAGACCCTTGGGTTGGGTGTCCTTGTCCAGGCAGTTGAGATCAAGCAGTGCCATGCCGAAGTGTTCCGACGCGATCTCGGCGACCTGGCGGCTTTTCACCAGCTTGTTCTGCACCAGGTAGCTGACCAAGGGGGATTTATCACGTTGGGCTTGCTGATACGCCTGTTGCGCGCTTTTGTCAGTGAGCAGCTCGGCCAGGACCAATTGCTTGGCCAGACCGCTAAGGGCGATGTCATTCATTGGGATACCGGACGCAGACAGTTCATGACTTATAGCCTAGTCAAGCGGAGGAACCAAACCAGCGGCATTCGGGTGACAAAAAGTGTCAGATAGTGCGGACTCTGGGAGTAGGAAAGGGGTTTGTGTCGATCACACGCCCCGACAACACGGGGCGAGGGGCTTGGCATGGGCTGTGCTGCGGCTAGTTCAGATCATGAGATTTCGACTCATGCACGGAGCTTGTCTATGAATACTCAAAAAGGTTTTACCCTGATCGAGCTGTTGATCGTGGTGGCGATCATCGGGATTCTGGCGACGTTTGCGTTGCCGATGTACTCCAAATATCAGGCGAAGGCCAAGGTCACCGCTGGCCTAGCGGAGATTTCGGCGTTGAAAGTGCCATTTGAAGAACTTATGAATAACGGGACCAGCCCGGCGAATGTGGCAGCAATTGGTGGGGCTAGCACAACTTCAAACTGCACGATGGCAGCGTCCGGTACAGCCACTGATGGTACTGGGAGCATTGTTTGTACGATCGTTAACGCGCCTGCACCGGTTTTAGGCAAGACGGTCACGCTGACGCGTTCGACGACTGGCTGGGTTTGCACCAGCACCGCTCAGCAGGACTTCTTGCCTACAGGTTGCACAGGTTCGGCAACATAACGCTCGGCAGTTTTCTTGAAAGGCAAAGCCCCGCCCTGAAAAGCATAATGCTGTTCACTTAAGGTTGGGTACATATCCGTTTCTGCGGTCACGGCGGCTGGCGGTTTCGCTTTTACAGCCAGCCCTTTCAAGGTCTTCGTTTAGAATCTCCCAAAACTCCAGTCAGGGCGACGAGACGATGTGGGAAGAGGTTTTAGCGCGGTTCGAGAAAAAAGCACCGGCCAGTGTCATGGCCAAATTGGTGTTGGAGCAGGCTGTTACAGCTGAGTGGGTCGATCAGGTGTTCGAAGAGCATCGTCAACGACAGTACCCGCGTGAGCTTTTATTTTCGACCATCGTTGAGCTTATGTCCCTTGTTTCACTGGGTTTGCGGCCGTCGCTACATGCCGCCGCACGGCAGATGGATCTTCCTGTCAGCTTGGCGGCGCTCTATGACAAGGTCAGCCGCACAGAGCCTGCGCTGCTGCGCGCCTTGGTAGCCGGCAGTGCACAACGTTTGGCACCGACGATTGAAGAGTTGGGCTGTTCGGCCATTTTGCCTGGCTGGCAACTGCGGGTCGTTGACGGCAATCACCTGCCTTCCAGCGAAAAACGTCTGAGCGCTTTGCGCCGTGAACGAGGCGCCGCCCGGCCTGGTTTTTCGGTCGTGGTTTACGACCCTGATCTCGACCAGGTCGTCGATCTTCAGCCCTGTGAAGATGCTTATGCCAGTGAGCGCGTCGGCGTGCTGCCGTTGCTGGAAAACGCCAGTAGGGGCCAGTTGTGGATGGCTGATCGGCTCTATTGCACGCTCCCGGTCATGGAGGCCTGCGAAGACGCTGGCGCTTCTTTCATTATTCGTGAGCCGAGTAAGCATCCGCGCCTGCTTCAGGAAAGCGACTGGCAAGAACCTGTCGCGGTCGAGGCGGGAAGCGTGCGCGAGCAAACCATCGAAGTGAAAGGCGGACGTCAGTGGCGGCGTGTTGAACTGAACCTGCAAAAAGCTACCGAATCAGGCGACACCATGCTGTTGTTCTGGAGCAACTTGCCCGACACCATCACCGCTGAGCAAATCGCCGATTTGTATCGTCGTCGCTGGAGTATCGAAGGGATGTTCCAGCGCCTGGAATCGGTGCTGGACAGTGAAATCGAAAGCCTGGGCAACCCCAAGGCGGCTCTGCTGGGATTTGCCGCGGCCGTGTTGGCTTACAACGTTTTGTCAGTACTTAAGCGCAGCGTTGAACAGGCTCATCGCCAGACGCAACCAGAGGGATGGGAGGCATCGATTTTCCATTTGGCAGTGCAAGTGCGCAGTGGTTATGAGGGCATGCAGATCGCGTTACCGTCGGATTATCTGTCACTTCAATCGACCTCAGAAACGCTGGCACAGCGCTTGTTGGCGCTGGCAAGGAATATCAAGCCCAAACAGGTTGCCAAAAGCATACGCGGCCCCAAAATCGCCAAGCCCAAGGAGTGGTTGGAGGGAAAGGCTGCGAATGCTCATGTGTCGACCGATCGAGTGCTCAAAGCCCATAAAGGGAAAACACCTTGAAAGGGCTGGCTTTTACAGCGAGTCACTTGGAAATACGGAATGCCGCCCAACCCCAAGTAACCAAGGGCTCTTGCCCCGCCATTCGGTGCCCCTGCGCAACGCCTGCGTTCGGCCTCTGGGAAAGGGGCGGCAGATCTACAGCTAAAGCAACAGCGACGGCAGAAGCAACGGCAAGATCAAAAGATCGCAGCCTCGCTTCGCTCGACAGCTCCTACAGGGAAATGCGGTCACTTGAAGCCAGGCCGGCCGGTAGGCCGCCTCGCTTTGGCGTTTGCGGTGCACGCCCCCTCGAGAGGCCGAGTGGAGGTTCTGCGCAGTGGGCAACCCGGCATGGATGCCGGGTTAGCCGCCCCCGGCCATGGATGGCCGATGGCGGCGGGCCCACGGAGCGGGACCGGAGCGAGGGCATGCCGAGCCTAAGCGAGGCACCGAACGTCAGGGGCAAGAGCCCTTGGTTACTTGGGGCTTTTCCAAGTGACCCGCTGTAAAAGCGGAACCATAGGCGGTCGTGACCGCAGCCACGGATATGTACACGATCAACAAAAGCTAGGTCGGTCGGCCGCCTCGCTTTTGCTCTTGTTCCACCGCCCCCTCGCTACGCATATGTGTGTGCCTGGAAACATCGAGCTTAAGTGAACAGCATTACGCCCTGAAAAGCGGGGCTTTTTGTTGGAACGACACCCTCGAGTTTCGAAAAACAAGAAAACCCCGACAATTCATGGCCTTAGGCCTGCGGCAAAACCCGCAACTTGCATGTCGATAATTTCGAAGTCATGCAATTTGCATGATTCCGAAAATCAGACTAATAAGTAACTTGTTGTTTTATAAGGATTTATTTTCAGTCTCAAAGTTGGCACAGCGTTCGCAATATACCCAGTAACCCTGCTGACAAGACACGCAGCAGACTTTCTAGAAAAACAGGAGTTACTCGTATGAAGAAGTTCGCTATCGCTGCCGCTACTGCTACCGCGCTGACCCTGACCATGGCCAACGCTGCATTTGCTCAAACCCAAGCCACTCAAGCACCTATGATGCTGGCTGCTGGTGAGGTCACTGAAGCGAAAGAGGATGTTTCCGATACTTGGATCACCACCAAAGTCAAAAGTGACCTGGTGACTGAAAAAGGCATTCCTGGTACCGATATCAAAGTCGAAACCAATAAAGGCGTTGTGTCCCTGTCGTCCACCGTCGCGGTGACTGACGCTCAGAAAACCACTGCTGTGGCCATCACCAAAAAAATCAAAGGCGTCAAAGCGGTTTCCGCTGACGGCCTGAAAGCCGAGTAAGGCAAGACTTCTCGCCTGGACCGGGAGAAGGTGCGACAGACGGGCCGAGCAATACGTCTGCCGCCTCTGGAGAGTTCATGCGAACGGCCATAAGGATGTGGCCATTACAGGCCCCGGACATTCGTGTCAGGGGCCTGTTCTATTGTGGAAGGGTAGAAAATTTCTGTAGCCGCTGGCAGGTGATGGCTAATTTTCAATTGCCGCGATTACTGGTGATCTGCTTCAAACGATTACCTTCAAATCTCAGGTATTGGTACATTCCGCCTTTTGGCCCGTAGGTCCATTCCTCGACTTGAAATTCTTCCCGCCGGTTAACGCTGCGCTTGTAGCCCAACAGATCACGGCTGACCGGTTCACCGCATTTCTGCACCACCTCACTGGACCTGTCCCCGACACTGACCAGTTGACTGCCGCAGCGCAGGGTATCGGCTGCCGAGGCCTGACTGGCGGCCATTGCCAGTGCCAGGCTCATCAGCCATTTCGCGCCCATTACTCGGCATCCAGATGCAGCGGTGTAACCACCCTGCCGTCACTTTCCGCTACGCCAAGGTTAGCGTCGATGAAGTACACGCGTTCATCGGCCAACTGACCCTTGTCGACCAGATAGTCCTTGATACTGCTGGCGCGTTCCTGACCCAGCTGGCGTAAGAGAACGTCGCTGGAACTCCAGAACTTGATCACACCCTCACGCATTTTTGCAGTGCGTTCCTCCTTGCCCAGATCCTTCCATTCGGCAGGCGGCTGCGTCTTCAGGCGCGTGCGGTAAATCCCTTCCAGCAGCGAACCTTTCTCGCTGTCCGGCACTTGCACCAACGAAGCCTGAGCCGGCACTTTGTCACCGCGGCGCTGGAGCATTTTGTAGTAGTTGTACTGGTATTCCCGTTCCAGACGTTGCTCGGCGATCAACGGGCCATCGCTGCTTGCGGCAGCTGTGCCTTCGATTTCCAGGCGCAAGGCCGGACGTTCCTTGAGGGCCTGGGACAGTTTGACCAACGAACCCTCGGCATCCTTGCTCAGGTCGCTTGAACCTGCCGCAAACGAGACAGTGCCCAAATCTTGCGAACCACCGCCACTGACCAGCCCGCCAATCATTTTGAACGGCGCCGCGGCGGCTTTGACGATCAGGTTGCGCAGGGTCTGCCAGACAATCGGCATGATGCTGAACTGCGGGTTCTTCAGGTCGCCGGTCACCGGCAGCTCAATGGAGATTTTACCGTCGACGTCCTTGAGCAACGCGATCGCCAGTTTCAGCGGCAGGCTCACGGCGTCCGGGCTGTCAACTTTCTCCCCCAGTTGCAACTGCTCGACCACCACTTTGTTTTCGGCCTTGAGCTGGCCCTTGGTGATCAGGTAATGCAGGTCGACATTGAGTCGGCCCTTGCGTATGCGGTAGCCGGCGAACTTGCCGGAGTAGGGCGTCAGCGTGGTCAGTTCCACCCGTTTGAAGCTGGTGGTGATGTCGAGGCTGGCCATCGGGTCGAACGGATTGACCGAGCCCTTGATGGTCACCGGCGCATAGCGGTCGACCTTGCCTTTGATGTCCACGGTCGCAGGTTTCGCCTGCCGGTTGTCGATGGTGCCGATCTGCCCGTTGAGCTGTTGAACAGCAGTGGCGAAGTTCGGGGTCAGGCTGAAGTCGGCGAAGTTGGCCGAGCCGTCATTGATGGCGATACCGCCAATGTGGATGCCCAGCGGTTTTTCCTTGCTGGCAGGTTTGGCCGCCGCGGTCTTGGCACCGGAGTCGGGCGGTTGCGGGATGAGCAAGTCATCGACGTTGGTGGTGCGGTCATCATTGATCATGAAGCGCACATAAGGCTGGAGCAGGTTGACCTTGTCGATCGACAGGCTGTCGCCGTGTTGATAATTCAGGCCTTCGAGTACCAACTGCTGCCACTTGAGAAAGTCGCGGGTCTTGAGGGTGTCGAGGGTGTGCAGTTGATCGACCTGGGCGCGGCCTGTGACGCTGAACGCCAGTGGCTCGGTGCTTTTCAGATCGACCGCCAGATCGCTGCCGAGCATGCCGCTGCGCACTTCCAGGCGAATGAACGGGTTGATGTAGGACTGGGCGACGCGCAGGTCGATGTCCTTGGTTTGCACGTTTAACTTGGCGCTGACCGGGGCGAGATTGACGACGCCGTCTGCCGTGATCTTGCCTTGCTTGCCCAGGCCCGTATCGAGCTTGAGGTTAAAAGGCGAGCCATTGAGGCTGTCGAAATTCTGCAGGTCCAGGTTCAGCGGGCCGACGTCCAGCGCCACGGCGGGTTGCGCCTTGCGGTCGGTCAGATGCACTTTGTAATCACGCAGTTGCACGTCTTTGAGCAGCACCTGCCAAGGTTTGCCTGGCGGTGTCGGCTCAGGCTTTGGTGAGTCGGCGGCTGCCGGGGTGCTGGCCGGTTCGGCGTTGGCTTTGGCGGCCGGTTTGGACGGTTGGCTGGCGAACAGCTTCTGCCAATCGAGTTGCCCGTCGGCTTCGAGGGCGGCCCAGGTTTCCAGTTTTTGGCTGCGGATCTTGCCGACGACCACTTGCTGCTTAGCCAGGTCTACAGTCGTTTCACTGATGTCCAGCCGCTTAAGCTTCGCCAGCGGCCGACCATCTGGAGCCTTGATGTTGAAAGGGGCGATGCTGACGGCGACATTGCTCAGCAGCAGTTCGGTTTCTTTGGACAGGTTCAGCTTGTAATCGGTGCTCAGGTTCAGGGTGCCGTTTTCCAGATCCAGCGGCACCGAGTCGCGCACGTAAGGCCACCAGACTTTCATGTTGGCATCGGTGACTTTCAATTTACCTTCGGAGGCGATCGGGATCAGGCTGAAATTACCGGTCCAGTCGATCTGCCCACCGGAAGGGCCGACGGCCACCAGGGTCATGTCGGCGTTATCTTCGGGCAGTGTACTGAGGTTCTTCAGCTCGAAATCGAGCTTGTCGTAGAGGAACTCGATGGGCTCGCGAGGACGCGCATCCTGGAAGTGCACATAGCCGTCGGCCAGTTTGATGCGCTCCACGCGTAGCGGGAACGGCTTGGCGTTCGGGTCGGCCGGGGTCGGCTCGCTGGCGGGTATTTTGAACAGGCCGAGCAGATTGAGTTTGCCGTCCTTGCCGAAGAGGATTTCGGTCTTGGGTTTGTCTATTTCGATATCGGACAGGTGCAGCGCCTTGGTCCAGAGGCTGTCGATCTGGAGGTTGGCATACAGCCGCTCGAAGCCGACCTGCTCCTTGCCCGGATCGCCGATGATCAAGCCCCACAGGGTCACTTCAAGGCTGAACGGGTTGAGTTCGATCCGCGAAAGCGTGGCGGGCGTCGTGGCGTAGCTGGCCAATTGTTGGTTGGCCACCCGCAACGCGATACCCGGCAAAATCAGAAACCCCAGCAGGCTATAGAGGGCTAGAGCGGTCAACAGAGCGCCAATAGCGCGAATCAATCCTTTGGGCATGTGCGGCTTCATCTGTCTGAATCGGAGTGCGTTGGAGTATGGCACGCGTATCCGGTTCCGAAGTGATCATGCTTTATAGGATTTATCTGATTTTGCGGACGAATCTCAGAGCTGCAGAATCAGCGTTTTCAGCGGCGGTTGTTGATCCATCGACGGAAAATCACCGCCCGGTTTCATTACGGTCCATTCACGCACCGGACGTCCGGCTTTCTCGGCACAGCGCAAAACTTGCTCGCGCCAGTCGTCCATGCTGACTTTTGCCAGGTTGTTGCAGCAGATCAGCACGCCATTGTCGGCGGTGGTCAGCAGCGCCGGCTTCAGCAGGCTCTGATAGTCGCGCAGCAAGTCGACGGTGCCGAAAGCGCTCTTGGCCCAGGCCGGCGGATCCAGCAGCACCAGGTCGTACTGGCGCTGTTCCAGACGGTGATAGCTTGGCAGTTTCTGCCCGCGGCGCTGGCTGATCGGCAGGCCGGCCAATTGGCGGATGGCCGGGAAATAGTCGGACTGGATGAAGTCCATGGTCGGCAACTGGGGATTGAGCAGACCGTTCTCGCGGCCGACGGCCAGGTTGCCTTCAGCGAAATCCAGGTTGCAGACTTCGCTCGCGCCCCCGGCCGCCGCACTGAGGCCGACGCCGCAGGTGTAGGCGAACAGGTTCAGCACGCTTTTGTTTTTACTGTGCTGCTTGACCCAGCCGCGCGTATTGCGCAGGTCGAGGAACAGCAGCGGATCCTGGCCGGCATGGCGACCGCGAACCCGGTAATTGAGCCCCCATTCGTGGCCGATCAGGTCTTGCAGGGCGGCCTCGTCGGCGCGGTAGACGGTGTCTTCACGGTCGATGCGCGAGTTGCCACGGGAGCGATCGTTGTAGACCAGCAGCGTTTCGAGGCCCAGGTGCTGATTGATGGTTTCGTGCAGTTGCAGCAGCGCATCACGTTCCAGCGACTGGTGAAAGCTTTGCACCAGCAATTGCGGGCCGTAGCGGTCGATCGTCAGGCCGCCGGCGCCTTCCTGGCTGCCATGGAACAGGCGATAGCAATCGGTGCCTTGCTGATGCAGTTCGGCCAGCAGGTCCTGGCGACGATCGAGGGCGGCGCGCAGCGCCTGATTCAAGGAAGACATGCTGGGCGCCTTGCAGGAGGGAATTTGGCGCGGGAGTTTAACAGCTTGGCGTGGGACCGACCTGCTCGCGAAGCTTTTTGCTTTTGCTCAGTTCAGCAGACCCATTCGGCGTTTGGCCCGGTGGACCGAGCCGTTACGCACCGCCCAACGCAGCATCGGTGTGCTGCGGTTGACGCCGGCGCGGATCAGCTTGCGTTGCAGCGGGCTCTGTTGGACACCCAGCATGTCACTGGCCCAGTCCGGCAGCAGGTCGATCCCGGCCTGCATCATCAAACTGCCGAAAGGCCTGGCCAAAAGACTGGGGGAGGGGGCGTTCAGCAACAGCCGCAACACTTCGCGACTGCGCTCGTCGCACAGCAGTTGTGGGCGAATTCGTTCAAGATAATCGGCCATTTCCTGCCGTGAACGCGGCACGTCACGGGCGCCGAGCCGTTCGGCGACCAGCGCGATTTCCGTGTAGTAACGGTCCTGGTCGGCCAGCGACAGGTCTGGATTGCGGTAACGCAAGTGCGCAGCGAGGAAGTTGCTCACCTCGGCCACGTGCACCCAGGTCAGGAGATCAGGATCGCTGGCGGCGTAAGGCCGGCCATCCGGTGCAGTGCCGGTCACTTGCAGGTGGATGGTGCGGACTTTCTCGATCAGCCAGTCGGCGTCCTTTCGCGAACCGAACGTGGTGCCGGAAATGAACTGCCCGGTGCGGCGCAGTCTGCCAAGCATGTCCTCGCGAAAATTCGAATGGTCCCAGACGCCGGCCAGGGCCAGTGGATGCAGGGCTTGCAGCATCAAGGCGCTGATGCCGCCGATCAGCATGCTGCTGAAGTCGCCGTGAACTTGCCAGCTCACCGAATCCGGCCCGAACAGGCCGGGATCACCCTTGGGGTTTTCCAGGTCGAGCTTGCCCAGAGACAGACCGGTCAGGCTCATGATCTGGGTTTCAATACGGCTGCGGATGAATTCCATGGCGACTCAGTGGTGAAAAAGAGGCGCGGCCGTTACAGGCCGCGCCGGGAAGTTTAAAGCATGAGCTTATTGATTCAGGCGTTTATCGACCAACTCCTGGACCACGCTCGGGTCGGCCAGTGTCGACGTATCGCCCAGGCTGTCCAGTTCGTTGCAGGCGATTTTGCGCAGAATGCGCCGCATGATCTTGCCCGAACGGGTTTTCGGCAAGGCCGGCGCCCATTGGATCAGGTCCGGTTTGGCGAAGCTGCCGATTTCCTCGCTGACGTGAGCCAGCAATTCTTTCTTCAGTTCGTCATTGGGCTCGGTGCCGTTCATGGGGGTGACGAAGGCGTAGATACCCTGGCCCTTGACGTCGTGGGGGTAACCGACCACGGCGGCTTCGGCAATGCTGTCGTGCAGCACCAGCGCGCTTTCCACTTCCGCGGTGCCGATGCGGTGCCCGGAGACGTTGATCACGTCGTCGATGCGTCCGGTGATCCAGTAGTCGCCGTCCTCGTCGCGCCTGGCGCCGTCGCCGGTGAAGTAGTAGCCGGGGTAGGGCTTGAAGTAGGTGTCGACCATTCGTTGCGGGTCGCCGTAGACGCTGCGGATCTGCGCCGGCCAGCTGGATTTGATCGCCAGCACGCCGCTGCCGGCGCCTTTGATTTCCTTGCCCGTTTCATCGAGCAGCACCGGTTGTACGCCGAACATCGGTTGCGTGGCGCAGCCGGGTTTGATCCGTTGAGCGCTGACCAGAGGGCTGAGCATGATGCCGCCGGTTTCGGTCTGCCACCAGGTGTCGACAATCGGGCAACGCTGTTCGCCGACGACGTTGAAGTACCAATCCCACGCTTCCGGGTTGATCGGCTCACCGACGCTGCCGAGTAGTCTGAGGCTTGCGCGGGAAGTTTCCTTCAACGGTTCGGGTCCTTCACGCATCAGGGAGCGCAGGGCGGTCGGGGCGGTATAGAAAATGTTCACCCGGTGCTTGTCGATCACCTGCCAGAAGCGCGAGCTGCTCGGGTAGCTCGGCACCCCTTCGAAGATCAGCGTGGTCGCGCCATTGGCCAACGGGCCGTAGACGATGTAGCTGTGGCCGGTGACCCAGCCGACATCGGCGGTGCACCAGAAGACTTCGTCGTCGCGGTAGTCGAGTACGTACTTGAAGGTCATCGCCGCTTGCAGCAGATAGCCGCCGGTGGTGTGCAGCACACCTTTGGGTTTGCCGGTGCTGCCGGAGGTGTAGAGGATAAACAGCGGGTCTTCGGCGTCCATCGGCTCAGGCGGGCAATCGTCGCTGACGTCGCGTAGCGCCTGGTGATACCAGATGTCCCGGCCCTCGACCCAGTCCACTTCGCCCTGAGTGCGCTCGACTACGATGACGGTGCTGACGTTCGGGCAACTTTGCAGCGCCTTGTCGACCTTCTCTTTGAGGGGCACGAATTTGCCGCCGCGCACGCCTTCATCGGCGGTGATCACGGTGCGGCAGTCGGCGTCGAGAATCCGGTCACGTACGGAGTCTGGAGAGAAACCACCGAACACCACCGAATGCACCGCACCAATGCGCGTGCAGGCGAGCATGGCGTAGGCGGCTTCGGGGATCATCGGCATGTAGATGCACACGCGATCGCCTTTCTTCACGCCACGGCTTTTGAGCACGTTGGCCAGGCGACAAACGTTGTGATGGAGTTTTTTGTAGGTGATCTGCGCGGATTCGGCAGGGTCGTCGCCTTCCCAGATGATCGCGATTTGATCGCCGCGCTTTTCCAGGTGACGGTCAATGCAGTTGTAACTGACATTTAATTTTCCGCCGGCGAACCAACTCGCCTCACCGGTTTTCAGGTTATAGCGCTGGACGGTATCCCACGGGGTACTCCAGTCGAGAAAGCGTGTGGCCTGTTCGGCCCAGAAGGTGCTGGGGTGGTCGATGGATTGGCGGTACAGGCGCTTGTAGTCGTCTTGACTTAAGTGTGCGGCCCGGCGGACGGCATCGGCTTGGGGGAACGTGCTGATATCGAACATGACGGTTCCTTATTCTTGTTTGCACGACAAGAGATAAAGATGCGCCGAGTAGCCAAAGGGTTCAAGCCAGACACAAAACCAATGTGGGAGCGAGCTTGCTCGCGAATACGGTGTGTCATTCAACATGAATGTCGAATGATAGACCGCTTTCGCGAGCAAGCCCGCTCCCACAAGGTCAGCAGTGTGGCGTCAGATCAACCGCGGTGACGACCTCGGAAGTAGTTGATCAGGCCTTGGGTTGACGCATCGTCAGCCGGGGTTTCTTCGCTGCCGACCAGGCGGTTGTAGACGCCTTTGCCCAGCTCTTTGCCCAGCTCCACGCCCCACTGGTCGAAGGCGTTGATGCCCCAGATCACGCTTTGCACGAAGACTTTGTGTTCGTACATCGCCACCAATGCGCCGAGACGACGCGGGCTGATGCGTTCGACCACCAAGGTATTGCTCGGACGGTTGCCCGGGATCACCTTGTGTGACGCGAGTTTCTGCACGTCTTCTTCGCTCATGCCTTTATCGCGCAACTCGGCTTCGGCCTCGGCAAGGGTCTTGCCCAGCATCAGCGCCTGGCTTTGCGACAGGCAGTTGGCGTACAGCCACTGGTGGTGGTCGGACACCGGGTTGAAGCTGACGATCGGCACGATGAAGTCGGCCGGGATCAGTTGAGTGCCCTGGTGCAGCAACTGGTGATACGCGTGCTGACCGTTGCAGCCAACGCCACCCCAGATCACAGGCCCCGTGTCGGTGGACACTGGAGTGCCGTCCTGGCGCACGCTCTTGCCGTTGGATTCCATGTCCAGCTGTTGCAAGTGCTTGGTGATGTTGCGCAGGTAATGGTCGTACGGCAGGATCGCGTGGCTCTGCGCGCCCCAGAAGTTGCCATACCAGATGCCGAGCAAGGCCAGCAGCACCGGCATGTTCTGATCGAAAGGCGTGCTTTGGAAGTGCTGGTCCATGGTGTAGGCACCGGACAGCAGTTCCTTGAAGTTCGACATGCCGATGGCCAGGGCAATCGGCAACCCGATGGCCGACCACAGCGAGTAACGGCCGCCAACCCAGTCCCACATCGGGAAGATGTTTTCTTCGCGGATCCCGAATGCCACAGCCGCTGCATTGTTGCTGGAGACGGCGATGAAGTGACGATACAGCTCGGCTTCCGAACCGCCCTGAGCCAGGTACCAGGCGCGTGCGGCCTGGGCATTCTTCAGGGTTTCGAGGGTGTTGAAGGATTTCGACGAAACGATAAACAGCGTGGTTTCGGCACGCAGTTTCATGGTCAGTTCGTGGAACTCACTGCCGTCGATGTTCGCCAGGTAATGGCAGCGCACGCCCTTCTGGGCGTAGGACAGCAGCGCTTCGGAGACCAGCTCCGGGCCGAGGAACGAGCCACCGATGCCGATGTTCACCACATCAGTGATCGGCTTCTCGGTGTAACCGCGCCACAGACCGTCATGGATACGGCCCACGAGGTCAGTGATCTGGTTCAGCACTTTGTGCACTTCAGGCATCACGTTGACGCCATTGACCGACAGCTTGTCGCCGACTGGACGGCGGAGCGCGGTATGCAAGGCGGGGCGGCCTTCGGAGGAGTTGACGATTTCGCCTTCGAACAGCGCTTTGATCGCGCCCTGGAGATCGACTTCGTTGGCCAGGCCCACCAGCAGATCGCGGGTCTCGGCGTTGATCAGGTTCTTCGAATAATCGAGAAACAGGCCGCAGCTGCTGAGGGTGAATTGGGTAAAGCGCTGCGGATCGGCATTAAAGGCTTCGCGCATGCTGAAATCTTGCATGGCTTGGCGGTGATCATTCAACGCTTGCCAGGCGGGCAGAGCGGTAACGTCTTGAGGGGTGCGGTAATACGCCATCGCTGCGGGTTTCCTTTTTACTTGAACGGCCTTTTGAACACAAAAAATCCCGGAGCGCTGTGGATGGGCGTCCGGTCAACTGCGTCGACACGATTTCATGACACAGGGCGAATACAGTAAACCTCGCGCCGCGATCTGTCTTGACTTTGTCAGACCCGTTCCCGGTACTTTTTTATACATCAAGCAGGGAACGGTCCGACAAACGGAAGGGGTATGGCGGTGTTTCAGGCAGTTGCGTCGAGATTCAGGTGCAGGTTATCGATCAATCGCGTAGTACCCAGGAACGCCGCTACCAGGATCACCAGGTCCCGATCCTCCGGGGTGGCCGGACGCAGCGTCAGGGCATGACGAATTTCCAGATAGTCGGGACGCAAACCAGCCGCTTCAAGCTGCTTGATCTGCGCGCCGATCAAGGTCGGGAAATCCCGCTCGCCCTGTTTGATCGCGTCGGCAATCTGGTTCAAACCGCGATACACCACCGGCGCAACGGCCCGCTGTTCTTCGCTGAGGAAACCGTTGCGCGACGACAGCGCCAGGCCATCGGCTGCACGTACCGTCGGTTCGCCGATGATCTCGATCGGCATGTTCAGGTCATGCACCAGGGCGCGGATCACTGCCAGTTGCTGGAAGTCTTTCTGGCCGAAGATGGCCAGGTCCGGCTGGACCATGTTGAACAGTTTGGTGACCACCGTCGCCACACCTTCGAAATGCCCGGGACGGCTGGCGCCGCAGAGGCCTTCGGAGAGTTGCGGAACGCTGACGCGGGTCTGGCCGGCCATGCCGTCGGGGTATATTTCTTCAACGGTTGGCGCGAACAGCAAGTGGCAACCGGCCTGGAGCAGTTTCTCCTGATCGGCCGCGAGGGTGCGCGGGTACTTGTCGAGGTCTTCGCCGGCGCCGAACTGCAGCGGGTTGACGAAGATGCTCGTGACCACGAAATCCACCCGTTGGGTGGCTTTGGTAATCAGTGCGACATGACCGCTGTGCAGGTTGCCCATGGTCGGCACGAAGCCGATTCGCTTGCCTTCGTTACGGGCACGGGCCACGGCGGCCCGCAATTCGCGTACGGTTTTTACGGTGTTCATGCAGAGAATCCGTGTTCGATACCTGGGAAAGTTGCCGCTTTGACTTCAATGACGTAAGCGCCAAGCGCCGCTTGAATGTTTTGTTGCCCGGCCATGAAGTTCTTCACGAACTTCGGCACACGGCCAGTGATCGACAGGCCGAGCATGTCGTGCAGAACCAATACCTGGCCGTCGGTGCCACTGCCGGCACCGATACCGATTACCGGAATGCCCACAGCCTGGGTAATTTCCTGAGCCAGTTCGCTCGGTACGCACTCGAGCAGCAACATGGATGCACCGGCCTGCTCCAGTGCGATGGCGTCGGCACGCATTTGCCGCGCCTGGTTCTCGCTGCGACCCTGGACTTTGTAACCGCCCAGAATGTTCACCGATTGCGGTGTCAGCCCCATGTGCGCGCACACCGGGATACCGCGTTCGGCCAGCAGACGGATCGAGTCCGCCAGCCACAGTGCACCTTCAACTTTGACCATGTGCGCACCGGCCTGCATCAACAGGGCGCTGTTGGTCATGGCTTGTTCGGTGGTGGCGTAGGCCATGAAGGGCAGGTCGGCGAGGATCAAAGCGTCGGTGTTGCCGCGTTTGACGGCCGCCACGTGGTAAGCCATTTCCGCGGTGGTGACCGGCAGGGTGCTGTCGTGACCTTGCAAAACCATGCCAAGGGAGTCGCCCACCAGCAACACTTCGACGCCCGCTTCATTGCAGGCGTGGGCGAAGGTCGCGTCATAGCAGGTCAGCATGGTGATTTTTTCACCTTTTTGCTTGAGACCTTGCAGAGTGGTCAGGGTGATGGCTGGCATGAAAAGTTCCTCATTCAGGCGCTGTGGAAACTACTGCGAGTAACGCGCGTGATTCTTCGTTAAATACAGGCGCACGGTCTGTTGTCGTGCTTTTAAGGCCTGGATTGCGCCCTTCAACGCCATGTTGGCGGCAGCGGGACGCCTATAGTCGTGAGGAGAACTCGGGAAGTCAATTGCGTGTGTTACCGCGTTGTTACGCCAGGGGTGTTACCGGGGTAACTGATGCGATTCAGCAACTTTTTGTTGCTGCGGATCTCTGAGGCGACACAAACCATTGTGGGAGCGAGCCTGCTCGCGAAAGCGGTCGGCATTCAACGAAAAGGGTGAATATGAGATCGCTTTCGCGAGCAGGCTCGCTCCCACAGGGAAGTTGTGTCAATTCTGGGGGAGGCGCTCCAGCCCGACGAACGGGCAGGCGGCGAGCAAATCACTCAGGCTGCGACCATCGGCCAAACGAAAATCCGCAGGCGCCAGCTCGGCCAGCGGATAGAGAACGAATGCGCGTTCCTGCATATGGTAGTGAGGGACTTTGAGGCGAGGTTCGTCGATCAGCCGATGGCCGAACAGCACGATGTCGAGATCAAGTGTGCGTGGCCCCCAGCGTTCAATACGCTCGCGGCCCTGTTCGTTCTCGATCGCTTGCAGCGCATCCAGCAGGTCCAGCGGCACAAGCGTGCTGTCGAGGGCGGCGACCGCGTTGGTGTAACGCGGTTGGCCGGGCAGCAGCGAGTCGCTCTGATAAAACGCGGAAACCCCGATCAGTTCGGTCTGCGGCAACTGCGCCAGCGCCTCGACGGCGCTGCGCAATTGTTCGGCGGGGTCAGCCAGATTGCTGCCCATGCCGATGTAGATGCGTTCCATGGATTACTCGCCCGTGGTGCTCGGTGCGCCTGCGGTGCGTTTGCGCTTGGCGCCACCGCTGCGGCGACGTTTGCGTGGAGCGCCGGTGCCATCATCCTTGCCGCTGAGGTCGCGGATCATGTCGCGACGTTCGCTGTCGTTGGCGTCCTGATAGTCCGTCCACCATTCACCCAGGCCATCGGTCTGCTCACCGGCGCTTTCGCGCAGCAACAGGAAGTCGTAACCGGCACGGAACCGCGGGTTGTCCAGCAACAGGTCGGCGCGCTTGCCGCTGCGGCGTGGCAGACGCTCTTGCATGTCCCAGATCTCGCGGATCGGCATGGTGAAGCGTTTCGGAATCGCGATGCGCTGGCACTGCTCGGCGATCAGCTCATGAGCGGCTTCCTGCATGGCCGGAATCGGCGGCATGCCACGTTCTTGCAGGCGCAGTACGCGGGCCGGCAGGGCAGGCCAGAGCAGGGCAGCAAACAGGAACGCCGGGGTCACCGGTTTGTTCTGTTTGATCCGCAGGTCGGTGTTGATCAACGCTTCGCTGATCAGCGTGTGGGTGTACGTCGGGTTGTATTCCAGGGCCTCGGCACTGGCCGGGAACAGCGGATCGAACAGCTGCAGGTCGACCAGCATCTCAAAGGTGTCCGCGGCATGGCCGGAGAGGAACAGCTTGAGCACTTCTTCGAACAGGCGGGCCGACGGAATCTCGCGCAGCATCGGCGCTAATTCGCGGATTGGCGCGGCGCTGTGCTTTTCGATGCCGAAATTCAGCTTGGCGGCGAAGCGCACGGCTCGCAGCATCCGTACCGGGTCTTCCTGGTAGCGTTGCTTCGGATCGCCGATCAGGCGGATCAGGTGATTGCGGATGTCGTGTACGCCGTTGGCGTAGTCGAGGATGCGCTCGCTGACCGGATCGTAATACAAGGCGTTGATGGTGAAGTCGCGGCGTTGCGCGTCTTCTTCCAGCGTGCCGTAGACGTTATCGCGCAGGATGCGCCCGCTCTCGTTTCGCGAGGACTGGTTGCTGTCTTCCTCTTCATCGTTTTGCGGGTGATTGGCGCGGAAGGTCGCGACTTCAATGATTTCGCGCCCAAAGTGGATGTGCACCAGCTTGAAGCGTCGACCGATGATCCGCGCATTGCGGAATTCGGCCCGAACCTGTTCAGGCGTGGCACTGGTGGCGACGTCGAAATCTTTTGGCGTGATGCCGAGCAGCATGTCACGCACGCAGCCGCCGACCAGATAAGCCTGGTAACCGGCGTTCTGCAGGCGTTCGACGATGTTCACCGCGTAGCGACTGAATTGGGCCTTTTGCAGCGAATGTTGGCCGCTGTTGAGCACTTCAGGCGTACTGCGAATGTGTTGCGTATGACGCTTGGGAGAACGGAATGACTGGAACAGCTTCTTCAGCATGGGATGCACTGTTTGAAGGAATGTTCGGCCAAAACGAAGAATGACCGCATGATGGGCGGGGATTCTAGCATTTAGTCGGGGGATGGTGTAGGAAGCTGCGCAAGCGCTTGAAGGGGATGTCGATCGGCGTGTCTAAACGCCAGAAACTACAAGGGGAGCCGAAGCTCCCCAAGAAAGTAGTTGCATGCTCTGTTTTTATTTTTGATCGGGCTTCTTGTTTTTGTTGAGTGCCCTCGCCATGAAGTTTTTCCTTCATGACCCTCCCAATCGGGAGCCAAGAGCAAACGGATTACTTTGGTCGCTGTGTTGCAGTGATCTTGCGATCCAACCAGTGCAGGCTCTGTCTTGTGACAGTTTTTATTGTTCTCGGCCTGGTCGTGGGGCAAGCCCCAAATACAACGCCTCTCCAAAAGAATCAGTTAGCTGCGCCTCTCGCCGTCTTGTTTTTATTGTGCGTGAGTCGATTCGTCTTATTTTTATTGTCTTGTGCATTGCTTGTTATTGTTCTTGTACTAAACATATAGCAGGGTGCGTGCCAACTTTTGTGGGGCCCAGTAAAACAAGGGGTTAGGCCGGCTGGTGAGGTTTTCAGAGGCCAAAAAAAACCGGGGCTTCGTTACCGTAAGCCCCGGCTTCTGTTACGTGAAAAAGCTGAGGTAACAGTTTTTTCACAATGTCACGTGTTACCCGCACACCTTACAGGTGCCGTTCAGCTCTCGCTGGCCACCCCGGTCTTGCGTCGCGGAATGCCCAGGCGCTGACGGCGTTCCCACAGGCATTTGCGACTGACACCGAGTTTGCGCGCCAACTCGGTTTCGGTCATGTGGTCCTGATGCTCGAGAACGAAGTGCTGGAAGTAATCTTCCAGTGACAGGTCCTCGGTCGGCTCGTGGCTGGAGTTGCTGGCGTTGTTGCCCTGTTGGGGTGGCAGGCCGATGAAGTCATCGTCTTCCAGATCGCTCAGCTCGATGTCGATACCCAGCAGCTCGGCGGATATCTCCGGGCTCTCGCACAGGATGACCGCACGTTCTACTGCGTTTTCCAGCTCTCGAACGTTACCCGGCCAGGAGTAATGACGAATCGCCTGCTCTGCATCCGGGGCGAACTTCAGGTCGGTGCGGTTGACCCGCGCGCTCTGCCGCGCCAGGAATGCGGTGGCAATTTCGTTGACGTCCGCGCCGCGCTCGCGCAGGGCCGGCAGTTTCAGGGCGATCACGTGAAGGCGGTAATACAAGTCTTCACGGAACTGTCCGATCTTCGCCAGGCTTTTGAGGTCCCGGTGAGTTGCGGCGATCAGGCGCACATCGACTTTCTGTGATTGCACCGAACCCACACGACGGATTTCACCTTCCTGCAGCACGCGCAGCAGGCGGGCCTGGGCTTCCAGTGGCAGTTCGCCGATTTCGTCGAGGAACAAGGTGCCGCCGTCGGCCGCTTCCACCAGGCCGGCACGCCCGGCGCTGGCGCCAGTGAATGCGCCTTTTTCGTGGCCGAACAGTTCGGACTCGATAAGGCTTTCCGGAATGGCGGCGCAGTTCACCGAAATCATCGGCGCCTTGGCACGTTTGGATAAGTTGTGCAGGGCGCGCGCGACCAGTTCTTTACCGGTGCCGGATTCGCCCTGGATCAGAACATTGGAGTCGGTTGGCGCGACTTTGCGGATCTTGCTGTACAGATCCTGCATAGGCGGGCAGGAGCCGATGATGCCGATTTCGCCGTTGGTGTTATTGGCCCCCGGTTTCGCGGCGCCATTGCCGGCTTTGGGCTCAACGCTGGCTTGCACTGATTGCCGGTCACGCAGGATTCGCGCGACGGCCTGGAGCATTTCGTCGTGATCGAAAGGCTTGGCGATGTAATCCACCGCGCCCATCTTCATCGAGTCGACTGCCGAACGCAGGCTGGCGTAGCTGGTCATGATCAGCACCGGAGTGCCTTGGCCGAGTTTGATCAACTCGGTGCCAGGCGCGCCAGGCAGACGCAGGTCGCTGACGATCAGGTCGAACGTGGGAATGGTGAAGCGTTCTTGTGCTTCCTGCACTGAACCGGCTTCGCTGACCTGGTACTGGTTACGTTCCAGCAGGCGGCGCAAGGCGGAGCGGATAATTGTTTCGTCTTCGACGATCAAAATGTGCGGCATTGATTCGATACTCTCGACGGTCTCAGTTCACAGCGGACGTCGCTTCGACATGACGCGGCAAGGTCACCCGGATTCGGGTGCCGCGTTGGCTTTGAACATCAGCCGGGCTGTCGATGGTGATTTGTCCATAATGCTCTTCAACGATGGAATAGACCAGTGCAAGGCCCAGACCGGTGCCTTCGCCAGGATCCTTGGTGGTGAAGAAAGGTTCGAACAATCTATCCATGATGTTCTTCGGAATACCGCTGCCTTCGTCTTCCACGATCAAGTCGACCGTGTGTTCGCCGGCTTCGCTCTTGACGCGCACCGCACTGCCGGGAGGCGAGGCATCGCGGGCGTTTGAGAGCAGGTTGATCAGTACTTGTGCGAGTCGCTGCGGGTCGCCTTCGACCCAGTGATCGGGGTCGCACAGGTTGTAGAACTGCACTTCGAAATTACGCCGGTTCAGGGCCAGCAGGCCTATTGCGTCCTGGGCCACTTCTGCCAGACAGACGGGCTCGTCGCTGTGCTGATGACTGCCAGCGTGGGCGAAGCTCATCAGCGATTGAACGATGCGCGACACGCGTTTGGTCTGCTCAAGGATCTGCCCGCTGATTTCCTTCAGTTCGCTGTCTTCTTCGCGCTCTTCGCGCAAGTTCTGCGCCAGGCAAGCGATGCCGGTGATCGGGTTGCCGATTTCATGGGCTACGCCGGCGGCCAGTCGGCCGATACTGGCCAACCGCTCGGAGTGCACCAGTTTGTCTTCGAGCATCTGGGTTTCGGTCAGGTCTTCTACCAGCAACACCAAACCGCTGTTACCCGGTGCGAGCGGTTCATCGATCGCCGCTTTGTGCAGGTTCAACCAGCGGGTCTGGCCGTCGAGGGCCAGGTGCTGTTTGTGCAAATGCTCGTCCGGCAGATTGATGAAGCCTTGCAGCAACTCTTTCCATGGGTCGGCGATGGTGCTCAGGCGCGAACCGACCACACGCTGCGCGGCAATTCCGGTCAGCTCCTCCATGGCTTTGTTCCACATGAGGATTTCCTGATCCTTGGCCAGTGAGCAAACGCCCATCGGCAACTCCTGCAAGGTCTGGCGGTGATAGCGGCGCAGGGCATCGAGTTCGGCGGCAAGCCCGGTCAGGCGCGAGTGGTAATCCTCGAGGCGACTTTCGATGAAGTGGATGTCTTCGGTGACGTAGTTTTCGCCACCGGCCTTATAAGGCAGGAAGGTCTCGACCATGTCTTGAGCCACACTCGGCCCCATCAGGCCGGAGAGGTTGGCTTCGATACGGTCGCGCAAGCGGCGCAACGCGTAAGGTCGGCGCTCATCGAAAGGCAAGTAGAGGTCGCGCAGGGCCTGTTCGACTTCTTTCTGTGCAGCCTTGGCGCCCAAGGGTTTGGCCAGTTGCGTGGCGAACTCCTGGGGTGAGGCGGCGTGCAGTTCGCGGCGTTGCGGACGGCGCACGTTGTCCACGGCGCAGGCTTCGGCTGCGCTGGCCTCTTCGCTGCTGGCGTTGGTGAACAGCGAGATCAGGGTGAACATCAGCACGTTGGCGGCCAGCGACGCGATCGCCGCCATGTGCCAACTGGTGTCGTCCAGCACATAGATCATGTTCAGCAGCGGAATGTAGAAACCCTGCAGGTTGCCCACCAGTGGCAGCAGCATGGTCACTAGCCAAACCAGAATCCCCGCGAGCAAACCGGCGATGAAGCCGCGACGGTTGGCGGTCGGCCAATACAAAACGGAGAGTACGCCCGGCAGGAATTGCAGGGTGGCGACGAAGGCGACAATGCCCAGATTCGCCAGATCCTGTTCCGCACCCAGCAACAGATAGAAACCGTAACCGGCCATGATGATCGCAACGATCAGCGCCCGACGGGTCCACTTCAACCAGCGATAGATGTTGCCTTCGGCTGGCGGCTGATAGAGCGGCAGCACCAGGTGGTTCAGCGCCATCCCGGACAGCGCCAGGGTGGTGACGATGATCAGACCGCTGGCCGCCGACAATCCACCGATATAGGCCAATAGCGCCAAAGCCTTGCTATTGGCCGCGATGCCGATGCCCAGCGTGAAGTATTCAGGGTTGGTGGTGGCGCCCAGTTTCAGCCCGGCCCAGAGAATCAGCGGTACCGCCAGGCTCATCAGCAGCAGGAACAGCGGCAAGCCCCAGCTTGCACTGACCAGCGAACGCGGGTTGAGGTTTTCGGTAAACGTCATGTGGTACATGTGCGGCATCACGATCGCCGAGGCGAAGAACACCAGCAGCAACGTACGCCATGGACCTTCCTGCAACGGTGTGTGCAGGGCGGCGAGGGCGGTCTGGTTTTGCAGCAGCCACAGTTCCAGCTGTTGCGGGCCGTCGAACACGCCATAAAGGGCATACAGGCCGACGCCGCCAATGGCGATCAGTTTGATCACCGACTCGAAGGCAATCGCGAACACCAGGCCTTCGTGTTTCTCGCGGGTGGCAATGTGGCGCGAGCCAAAGAAAATCGTGAACAGCGTAATCAGTGCGCAGAAGCTCAGGGCCACGCGATGCTGTACCGGCTCGCGGGTGAGGATGCCGATGGAGTCGGCGACCGCCTGAATTTGCAAGGCCAGCAGCGGAAGCACGCCGATCAGCATAAAGATTGTGGTCAGCGCACCGGCCCAGGTGCTGCGGAAACGGAAGGCGAACAGGTCGGCAAGGGATGACAGTTGATACGTGCGGGTGATTTTCAGGATCGGGTACAGCAACACCGGCGCCAGCAAAAACGCCCCGGAGACCCCGAGGTAACTGGACAAAAAGCCGTAGCCGTATTGATAGGCCAGGCCCACCGTGCCGTAAAACGCCCAGGCACTGGCGTAAACGCCCAGCGACAGGGTGTACGTCAGCGGGTGGCGAATGATCGCCCGGGGGATCATGCCCCGTTCGCTGACCCAGGCTACGCCGAACAGCACCGCCAGGTACGCGGCGCTGATCAGGATCATCTGGGTCAGGCTAAAGCTCATCGGCATCTTTTTGGCTCTGCAGGATGAAGGTCACGACGATCAGAATCAGCCAGAGCAGATAAGGGCGATACCAGGCGCCAGTGGCGTCGATCCACCAATCCATGATGGCCGGGGAGAACAGATAAATCCCCACTACCAGGAGCAGGACCAAGCGATAGATGTACATCCCGGCCTCTCTTTTTTATGCGCGTGCCCGAAAACGTGCGGCGATGGTAACGGATGGGCGCGCCACTGCAAGTGTGATCACTGTAGTTGCGCTTCGGGCAGGTTAAGTGTGCGCGGGATCAATAATGCATCCCAGTGGGCAATGCCCCAGTTCAGTACTTCCCGTGGTGTGGCGTAAGCCAGTTCGGTACCGGCGTTCTGCCCCAGCGCGCGCAACCCACGCAGCAACAAGGGGGTCGCCTGATCTTCGGTCAACGGCGGCGAACGGTAGGATTTGCCGAGTTTATTGCCATCGGGCTGGGTAATCAGCGGGATATGCAGGTAGCGCGGTTGCGGCAGGCCAAGCAGTTCTTGCAGATAGAGCTGGCGTGGTGTGGAGTCGAGCAGGTCGGCGCCACGGACGATATCGGTGATGCCTTGCCAGGCGTCATCCAGCACCACCGCCAGTTGATAGGCGTAGAGCCCGTCGCGGCGGCGGATCACGAAGTCGCCGACGTCCCTGCCCAGGTGTTGGCGGTATTCGCCTTGCACCCGGTCGATGAAGTGGTATTCCAGCTCGGGGACGCGCAGGCGAATCGCGGCATCTTCAGTGCCGTGACCGGCATTGCGGCACAGTCCCGGATAAATCCCGTGATAGGGCGCAAGTGTTTTGCGTGAACAGGTGCACGCGTAGGCCAGACCGTGATTGAACAGGCGATTGAGGACTTCGGCGTAGGCATCGTGCCGGTCGCTCTGTCGGACCATTTCGCCATCCCACTCGAAACCGTAGCTTTCCAGGGCGTTAAGGATCGCCGCTTGAGCCCCGGGTTCTTCCCGTGGCGGATCGAGGTCTTCCATGCGCATCAGCCAGCGGCCACCCACCGAGCGCGCGTCGAGGTACGAGGCCAGCGCTGCGACCAGCGAACCGAAATGCAGATGTCCACTGGGCGTGGGGGCGAAGCGCCCGATGTAGGTGATGGCGGTCATGGCGGCTATTTAAAGTCAAAAAACATCAGAAACAAAAAACGGAGCGTTCGCACGCTCCGTTTTTTCGTTCAAGTCGAGATTACTTGCCGACTTGCTTTTCCTTGATTTCCGCCAGGGTCTTGCAGTCAACGCACATGTCGGCGGTAGGGCGGGCTTCCAGTCGCTTGACGCCAATTTCGACGCCGCAGGACTCGCACCAGCCATATTCTTCGTCTTCGATCAATTGCAGTGTCTTGTCGATTTTTTTGATCAACTTGCGCTCGCGGTCACGGGCACGCAGCTCGAGGCTGAATTCTTCTTCCTGGCTGGCACGGTCTGCCGGGTCCGGGAAGTTGGCCGCTTCGTCTTTCATGTGATCAACCGTGCGGTCGACTTCCTGCATCAAGTCCTGTTTCCACTTATTCAGGATCTTGGTGAAGTGAGCGCGCATGGGTTTGCCCATGTACTCCTCGCCCTTTACTGCCTGGTAGGGTTCGAAGCCGCTGATCGACTGGTTTTGCTGCTTTGCTTGGGTGGGCATGAAATGGACCGCCTCTACTCTTGTAATCCATTGCGCAGGATTGCTCCATCACCGACACCTGCCGGCCCTGCGGCTGCAAGCGGGCGAACTTACCAGATCAAATCGGACCGCGCTACTCCCAGATGTCGAGGTAGTGGCCCACTGTGCTTGCAAATAATTGCAAAGCCTTGTCTGGCGGTGCTGGAGACCTGATCAAATATTGATTTTAGTCAAACCTGGGGCACACGCTCGAGTCGTTTGTGGCCAGGGTTATAACGCGTCTGACCGCTTTAGGTTCTCGCTCGTTCCTGCGCTTGGGTAGAATCAATTTTTTTCCCCGTTGAAGGAAGGCTAATGGCTCAGCCCTATAGTGCCCGCAGTCGCGCGATCGAACCTTTCCATGTCATGGCGCTGCTGGCGCGGGCCAATGAACTGCAAGCGGCTGGCCACGACGTGATCCACCTGGAAATCGGCGAGCCGGACTTCACCACCGCCGAGCCGATCATTCAGGCCGGCCACGCCGCATTGACGGCGGGGAAGACGCGTTACACCGCCGCGCGGGGTATTCCCGAGTTGCGTGAGGCCATTTCAGGCTTTTATCAGCAGCGTTATGGCCTGAACATCGATCCGCAGCGAATCCTCATTACGCCCGGCGGTTCTGGCGCGTTGCTGCTGGCGAGCGCTTTGCTGGTGGATCCTGGCAAGCACTGGCTGCTGGCGGACCCGGGTTATCCCTGCAACCGGCATTTCCTGCGGTTGGTGGAAGGAGCCGCGCAGCTCGTCCCTGTAGGTCCGGACGTGCGCTATCAATTGACGCCGGATCTGGTGGCCCGCCATTGGGATCACGACAGCGTTGGCGCCTTGGTGGCATCGCCAGCCAACCCGACCGGGACAATTTTGACTCGCAACGAGCTGGCGGGCCTGTCTGCCGCGATCAAGGAGCGCCACGGTCATCTGGTGGTGGACGAGATCTATCACGGTCTGACTTATGGCACGGATGCGGCCAGCGTGCTGGAAGTCGATGACAGCGCCTTCGTGCTGAATAGTTTTTCCAAGTATTTCGGCATGACCGGCTGGCGCCTTGGTTGGCTGGTGGCGCCGGAAGCGGCGGTCGGTGAGCTGGAAAAACTCGCCCAGAACCTCTACATCAGCGCCCCGAGCATGGCCCAGCACGCCGCGCTGGCGTGCTTTGAACCCGCGACCATTGCCATTCTCGAAGAGCGTCGCGCCGAATTCGGTCGTCGCCGGGACTTCCTGCTGCCAGCCTTGCGTGAACTTGGCTTTGGTATCGCCGTGGAGCCAGAAGGCGCGTTCTACTTGTACGCCGATATCAGCAAGTTCGGCGGCGATGCCTTTGCGTTCTGTCGGCATTTCCTCGAAACCGAGCATGTGGCGATCACCCCCGGTCTGGATTTCGGCCGTTATCAGGCCGGGCATCACGTACGATTTGCCTACACCCAAAGCCTGCCGCGCCTACAGGAGGCGGTCGAGAGGATTGCTCGCGGCTTGAAGAGCTGGCAAGGCTGATGCGCTTTCATCCTCCCTTGGAAGAAGGCCGTTTGATTCGTCGCTACAAGCGTTTTCTCGCCGATATCGAAACCGTTAGCGGCGAGTTGCTGACCATTCACTGCCCGAACACCGGCTCGATGCTCAATTGCCAAGTCGAAGGCGGACAGGTCTGGTTCAGCCGTTCCAATGATCCCAAGCGCAAGTTGCCCGGCACCTGGGAAATCGGCGAAACGCCACAGGGACGCTTGTTTTGCGTTAACACCGGGCGGGCCAACGGTTTAATCGAAGAGGCTCTGCGAGCAGGTGTCATCACCGAACTCAACGGTTTTACCGAGCTGAAGCGCGAAGTGGCCTACGGTCAGGAAAGCAGTCGCATCGATTTTCGCCTCGATTACCCGAGCGGGCCGGCGTATGTCGAAGTCAAAAGCGTCACCCTGGGCTTCGATCGTTCTTCAGTAGCGGCGTTTCCCGATGCAGTGACTCAGCGTGGGGCCAAGCATTTGCGCGAATTGGCGCATTTGGCTCGAGACGGAATTCGTGCGGTGCAGTTGTATTGCGTCAATCTCACCGGCATCGACGCCGTACGTCCTGCAGAAGAAATCGATTCGGCCTACGCCGCAGCCTTGCGTGAGGCGGTGTCGTGCGGGGTCGAGGTGCTGGCCTATGGCGTGCACTTGACCCACGAAGAGATGGTGGTCGATCGGCGTCTGGAGGTGTTGCTAAACGGCTAAAGACTGACCCAGATCCCTTGCTCGTCTTCGCGACAGGCGACGGTGGTCAGGGACTGCCCGGCGCAAGGACCGGCGACACATTCCCCGTCTTCGATCAGAAACAGTGCGCCGTGGGTCGCGCACTGGATCAGGCTGTTGCTGGGGTCCAGAAACTGGTCGGGCTTCCATTCCAGTCCGACGCCACGGTGCGGGCAGCGATTGATGTAGACGTAAACCTGACCGCCACGGCGCACGGCAAAGAGCTTCTGGCCATTGATGTCGAAACCGCGACTGCTGGCATCGGCCAGCTCAGCGCCTGCACAAAGAAACTTCATGTCTATCCTCAAGTCCGGCGGCTCGTGACTGGAGATGTCCGAGCTTGACGTTCAAATGCAAACAATTATCAAATGGCCGCCTTGCCTGTCGGGTTCAGGTGCCAGAGGCCGAGGATACTTGGCCTGTCATCTCGATGCCCGGGAAAACCCTTAAAGGAAGCTGTTTATGCGCCTGAGTACCCGCGTTGCTGCGCTCTGTGTCGGACTTCTCGTCAGCCACTACGCCGCAGCGGCCGAGTTGCCACAACGTTGGGTCAGTGCCGGTGGCGCTTTATCGGAATGGGTCAGCGCGCTGGGCGGTGAATCGAAACTGGTCGGCGTCGACACCACCAGTCAGCACCCGGAATCGCTCAAGGCATTGCCGAGTATCGGGTATCAGCGGCAGTTGTCGGCGGAGGGCATCTTGAGCTTGCGCCCGCAGATTCTGGTCGGCACCGAGGAAATGGGGCCGCCACCGGTGCTTTCGCAGGTTCGCAGCGCGGGCGTGCAGGTCGAGTTGTTCTCGGCCCAGCCGGATCTGCCGACCTTGCAGGGCAATTTGCAGCACCTGGGCAAGCTGCTCGGCGCTGAAGGTCAGGCCTCGCAATTGTTTCAGGCGTATCAACAGCAACTTGATCAGCAACAGGTCCGGGTCACTCGGGCACAGTTAAAAGAAAAATCGCCGGGCGTGCTGTTATTGGTTGGCCACGCGGGCGGCAAACCGCTCATCGCCGGCAAGGACACCGCCGCCGATTGGTTGCTGCAACAGGCCGGTGGGCATAATCGGGCCACGCATACCGGCTACAAACCCTTTTCTGTCGAATCCCTGGTCAGTCTGGATCCCGAGGTGCTGGTGTTTGCCGATCGTGCATTGACCGGCAATGCGGCACGTGCGGCGTTGTTCAAGGAGAACCCGATCCTGTCCTCGACCCGCGCAGCCAAGCACGGGCGAGTCATGGAGCTTGATCCGACGTTGTTGGTCGGGGGCTTGGGGCCGCGGCTACCTGATGCGCTGAAAAAACTGTCGGACGCTTTTTACCCCGGTACTGCCGGCCAATGACCATTCTGGTTAAACCCCGTGCTTTATTCATGGGTCTGATCCTCCTGTGTGTGTTGGCCATCTGGCTGTCGTTGGCGCTTGGGCCGGTAAGCTTGCCGTTGCTCGACACCTTGCGTGCAGCGCTGAGGCTGGTGGGTGTACCGATCGCGCCCGACGGACTGGAGCAAGCCGAGCTGATTCTCGGGCAGATTCGCTTGCCGCGGACCTTGTTGGGTTTGGCCGTGGGAGGTGTGTTGGCACTGTCCGGCGTGGCGATGCAGGGGTTGTTTCGTAATCCCCTGGCCGATCCGGGGCTGGTCGGCGTCTCAAGCGGTGCGGCATTGGGCGCGGCGATCGCGATTGTCGGTGGTTCTGTGTTCGGCGGTCTGCCTGAAGCCTTCGGGCCTTATCTGTTATCGCTGTGCGCGTTTCTCGGTGGGCTCGGCGTGACGGCGCTGGTGTATCGACTGGGCCGACGCAACGGGCAGACCAATGTCGCGACCATGTTGCTGGCCGGTATTGCGTTGACTGCGCTGGCCGGCTCCGCAGTGGGGCTGTTCACCTATCTGGCGGATGACGCGACGTTGCGCACCCTGACGTTCTGGAACCTGGGCAGCCTCAATGGCGCCAGCTATTCGCGGCTCTGGCCGTTGCTGCTGATCAGTGCCGGCGTGGCACTGTGGCTGCCGCGTCGGGCCAAGGCCTTGAATGCGTTGTTGCTGGGTGAGTCGGAGGCTGGTCACTTGGGCATCGACGTCGAAAGGCTCAAGCGTGAATTGGTGTTCTGCACGGCGCTGGGTGTCGGTGCAGCGGTGGCCGCCGCGGGGATGATCGGGTTTGTCGGTCTGGTGGTACCGCATCTGGTGCGACTATTGGCCGGTCCCGATCATCGGGTACTGTTGCCGGCGTCAGTCTTGGCGGGTGCCAGTCTGTTGTTGTTTGCCGATCTGGTGGCGCGACTGGCC
Organism: Pseudomonas sp. MDT1-17; assembly: GCF_054898105.1. Classification (NCBI taxonomy): domain Bacteria; kingdom Pseudomonadati; phylum Pseudomonadota; class Gammaproteobacteria; order Pseudomonadales; family Pseudomonadaceae; genus Pseudomonas; species Pseudomonas sp. MDT1-17. The sequence goes on from NZ_JBUBVM010000001.1 coordinate 1,476,015, forward strand.
CTGGCACCGGCCGAATTGCCGATCGGAATCGTCACGGCTTTTATCGGTGCGCCGTTCTTTCTGTATTTGCTGCTCAGGGGGCGTGCCTGATGTTGAGAACGCTAAACCTGCAAATCCGTCGGGGTCGAAAGATTGTGCTGACGGACATCACGCTAGAGCTCAAACCGGGCGAAGTCCTCGGTGTGCTGGGGCCTAACGGTGCCGGTAAAAGCACTTTGCTCGGCGCCTTGTGCGGAGAGTTGAAGGCTGATCACGGCAGCGTCTGGCTCGACGAGCGCGCGTTGAGCGATTGGACCGGGACGGCGCGAGCGCAGCGTTTGGCGGTATTGCCGCAGGTGTCGACCCTGGATTTCGCCTTTCGCGTCGAAGAAGTGGTCGGCATGGGCCGCTTGCCCCATCAAAGCGGCCGGGTCCGCGATGACGAGATTGTCGCCGCCGCGTTGCACGCTGCCGATGCCGGGCACTTGAGTGGCCGAAGCTATCTGGCCTTGTCCGGTGGCGAACGTCAGCGGGTGCACCTGGCTCGTGTTCTAGCGCAGCTTTGGCCGGGCGAAGCAGGGCAAACGTTGTTGCTCGATGAGCCAACATCGATGCTCGACCCGCTTCATCAGCACACCACTTTGCAAGCCGTACGCGAGTTCGCCAATCGCGGCGCGGCGGTGCTGGTGATCCTGCATGATCTGAACCTGGCGGCGCGCTATTGTGATCGCCTGTTACTGCTCGAAGGCGGGCGCCCGGTGGCGCTCGACACCCCGGAGCAGGTGTTGCGCCCGGAACCACTCAAGGCAGTGTTCGGGCTGGAAGTACTGGTGCAGCAGCACCCGGAGCGTGGGCATCCGCTGATCATCGCCCGCTGAGCTTTTTATGGGGGTGAATACATGCGTGGGTTTTTGATGCTGGCTTTGCTGATGCTGAGTGCCTGTCAGCATGTTTCGACGCCGCCGCCGGTTGTCGGCGAGATTCGGGACTTGCGCAGTGGTCAGGCTCTCACGGCTCAGGAGTTGGTTGCGCGGTTGGAGAAACCTTCGCGGCTGATCGTGGGCGAACAGCATGACAATCGCGATCACCATCAACTGCAATTATGGCTATTGCAGTCGCTGGGTGAGCGGCGAGCTCAAGGCAGTCTGATGCTGGAAATGCTCACGCCGGATCAACAACCGCGCGTCGACGACGTTCGCCGCGCCTCGCCGCCACCGGCGGATTTGCCCGGTGCATTGGCCTGGCAGCCTGGTTGGGACTGGGATGTGTACGGGCCGGTCGTTCGTTTCGCGCTGGCCCAGCCATATCCGCTGCTGGCAGCCAATCTGGACACGCTTGAAGTCCGTAACGTTTACGCCAATCCCCCGACATTGAGCGGATCGGGCTCCAACGCTGCTTCAGTCAAGGACGAGTTGCTAAAGCAAATCAGCGACTCCCACTGTGGCCTACTGCCTGAATCGCAGATGCCGGCGATGCTGGCGGTCCAACAGCAACGTGACCGACGGATGGCCGAGCGCCTGCTGGCTGCGCCTGCACCTTCACTGTTGTTCGCCGGCGCTTACCATGCGCGCAAGGATGTCGGCGTGCCGATCCATGTGCTTGATCTGGGCGAGCCCCAGCCGCCTGCAGTGTTGATGCTGGCGGAGCAGGGCAGCGAGGTCACCCCGGCCATGGCCGACTACGTCTGGTACACGCCTGCTACACCGCCCCAGGATTACTGCGCGCAAATGCGTAAGCAATTTGGCAAGTGATCGAACTACTTTTCTCCAGGCAAAAAAAGACCCGGCAAGAGCCGGGTCAAATAACCGTGATTAGCCTGATGAGGAGATATCTGAGAGTCCGAACCAAGGGCTTTTCAAATATCGACCAGTCTCGCGACCAGTTGTGATAATCATAGCGATTCTCATTACCAAGTCAACCGCTGATTTTTAATTATTTGAAATGCGCTGCCCGTGCGCTGGAAACGCCTGTAATAATTGCGTTTCAGCCTGTGCGGTTGAGCGAGCTCATTAGATTGATCTGCTTGTTCAGCAGGTCGATATGTCGGGCCATGCTCTCAATCAGGCTATGGGCGATCTTCGGATTGCTTTGGGTCAGGCTGAGAAACTGGTCCTTTGGGATCAGCATGACGGTGCTGGGTTCGCGTGTGATCACGCTGGCGTTACGCTTCTCGCCGGTGAACACCGCCATGGCGCCGAAAATCTCGTCCTTGGGTATATCGCCGACTTTATGCCCGTCGACAAAGGCTTCGGCGTGGCCATCAATGATGACGAATACGTGATCCGGCTCATCGCCCTGACGGATCAACACTTCGCCACTGGCCACGCGCTGAAAGCCATTGGTGCTTCGAAACTCGGGTTGTTTCAGGCGGGCGACGGCGTCGGACAGCAGGGCGGATTGACCGGCCATGTATTGAAGGAACAGCTCTGAACGCTCCGGGTCAGCGTAGATATGCTGAAAAACCTCGGATCGCAGGTAAGGCGTCAACGCCAGTGGGCTGTCGCTGCGAAAGCGGCAGCGTGGCAGTTCCGAGCCCCGGCGCAAGCCGATCAGATCTCCTTCATGTAAGTAAAACAGTGCCCGCTCGTCGATGCATCCATGCAGCAGGCCATTGTCCAGCACAAACAGTTGATTGCCGGGTAATAGGGCCGCCAGATCATCGACGGCTGAAAACTCCAGGGTTGGTCCGCACGGCATCAAACCTTCCAGCAGGCGGACGGGAATATGTTGCAGTCGGTTAATCAACGCGTCGGCGTATGCCGGTTGTTCCCCAAGTAGGTACATGGTTGCTGTGCCCGTTCAGTTCTTGTGACGTGACGAGATAGCTTCCAGCTGTTTGTTCAAGGCGTCCTTGCGCTCGGCGGGAATGTCGTTCCAGTGCACATCCATCAGGGCACCTTCGATTGCATACAACAACACCTTGGACGCCCGAAACCCGCGCGTGCGCACGGCCCGATAAGCATCCACTGCCCCCAGGCGACGCAAGTCCGAAGCGCTGTGGATGCCCACGGCATGCAGCCACTGCGCCGACGTCTTGCCAAGATTCTTCAGGTGCTGCAGTTCATCATTCATCAAGCCTCCTTGCGACGGCCGAACGGTGCGTGGGCGAGCTTCTGAGGAGTGTAGCCATCAGTAGGAAAAGCGTGATTGTTTGGTCGGTTTCGACGCAAAAGCTTCTAAGAGGCGAAGTCCCCAAGCGACGGGAAAGTCCGCGAACGTGGTAGGAAGAGAGGGCGGTGGAGGCAGGTCGCCAGGCAAAATATGCCCAGCGTTCAGCGCAAAGCGGGGGCGCCGAACGTGACAGTTAAAGTCGCTTTAGCGGGTGCGATAACGCAGGCGTGTACCGAAATTCATCGACATCAGGATCTCGTCAGCACTCAGCTCTGGCGGGAAGTAGGCGCCGGAGATCTGTGCATGAGCAAGGCTCGCGCCTTCCAGGGAGGCGGTGCGAAAGTCGATGCCACGCAAGTCGGCGGAGCGGAAATAGGCATCGGTAAAGTCGACACCGTCGGCGTTCAGCTCACGCAGGTCCAAACCCCGGAAATCGCCACCGACCATGTCGATAGGTCCGTCTTTAGGACGCTCGTTGTTGAAACCTGTGATGTCGTCTTTGTGCAGCAAAGCAAAAAGCGGGGTGTCGAGTAGTTTCGGCTGGCTCATGTCACATCACCTGTTGGTTTTATGGCGCCAGTATAGTGCCACTATTTGGCAGCCGTGAAGCCGGCGAAGGCTTCACGGCTGAAATAGTTTCTTACAGGCCCGGAAGGCGCTGGCGAATCTGTGCAACGACACTGTCGAGGGTTCCGCTTTCATTGGTCTGAACGCGTTTGCTGCAGAGAATCTCTGCTGGTGTCAGGGCCTCACGAGTGGCTTGTTGGGCTTCGATAACAGTCAGGTTGGCGTCGGACGGGTCCTTGTTGTCTGCCTGGCGCAGGGCCAGCCAGCTCTCGATCACCGCTTGCGGCGCATTGCAATCGAGGATCAGGAATGGCGCGCCGGTGGATTCGGCGATTGTCGCTGCGCCGTCACGCTGGTCGCGCTTGAGGTAAGTCGCATCGATCACCACCGGGAACCCGGCATGCAGGATCACCGCGGCAATTTCATGCAGGTGGGTGTAAGTGGTGGCGCTGGCGTTGGCACTATAGATGCCGGCCTGAGGGTCGTTGGGTACGGTTTGCTCGCCGAACAGACGTTTGCGCTCTACATCGGAACGCAGGCGAATGGCGCCCAACGCTTCCACCAGACGCATGGCTACGTGGCTTTTACCGACGGCAGAAACACCGTGGGTGATGGCCATGAAGCGCGAAGGAATGGTGCTGTAGCTTTCTGCCAGGTTGGCGTAATTGCGGTACTGGCGCAGGGTGGTGGCTCGCTGCACCGGGTCGGCCTCTGCCGGCATACTGAACAGGCTGACCTTGGCGCGAACCAGTGCGCGGTAGGCTTTATAGAAGTTCAGCAACTCAAGGCCCTGGTAATCGCCGGTCAATTCCAGGTACTGGCTGATGAAGCGACGCGCCAGACTCTTCAGGCCACGGTCTTCCAGGTCCATCGCCAGGAAACCGGTGTCGGCGTAAACGTCGGTGAAGCGGAACGGTTCGTTGAACTCGATGCAGTCGAAGATCACGACCTTGCCGTCGATCACGGTGGCGTTGCCCAGGTGGATGTCACCGTGGCATTCGCGGATGAAACCTTCGGTCTTGCGCTGGGCGAACAGTGGCTTGAGGCGTTCGAAGCTGCTTTCGGCCCAGGCTTGCAGGGCGTCGAGTTGCAGCAAATCAGCCTTGTCACTTAGGAACGGACGGATCTGTTCGAAGTTCTGGCGTACCGGCGCCATCACGCTGTCCGGCGTGCCGGCTTCGTGTTCGGCAGGCACTTTCGGTGCGCTGAGGTGGAATTGGGCGATCTGCGTGGCCATCTCGTCGATGTGTGCGGTGGTCAATTCGCCGTTGGCTTGCAGAGTACTGAGCAGTTGGCTCTGTGGGAATTGACGCATTTTCAGTGCGTAATCGACGACCGGACCCTCGCCGCCCAGTTGTGGTGCTTCGGCGCTGCCGGTGATTGGCAACACTTCGAGATACAAATCGTTGGTCAGGCGCTGGTTAAGGCGCAGCTCTTCCCCGCAAAAATGCTTGCGAGCGTCGAGGCCGGTGAAATCCAGGAAGCCGAAATTCACCGGTTTCTTCACTTTATAAGCAAAGGGACCGGTGAGGATCACCCAGGAGATGTGGGTTTCGATGACCTGGAACCCGTCTACGGGATGCGGGTAGAGGGCCGGGTTTTGCAGGGCAGCGATCAGGGACTGGCTCACAGGCGATCCTTCAAAGTCTGGGGAAAATTCACGGCCGCCATTATGGCCGTAAGTCCGCCTGACGCAAACCTCGGAGGTCTCCTGTTGAGTATCAATAAAGTGCGTATAATCCGCCGCCATGACTCGTACTCGATCCCCCCGTACCCCAAAAAAACCACCTTCCAAGGGCCTGCGCCCCTGGCTGGGCTGGGCCCTTAAACTCAGTCTGGTCGGCCTTGTGGTGCTTGCCGGGTTCGCGGTTTACCTCGACGCTATCGTCCAGGAAAAGTTCTCCGGCAAGCGCTGGACCATCCCGGCGAAGGTGTATGCGCGCCCGCTTGAGCTGTTTACCGGCCAGAAGCTGAGCAAGGATGACTTCCTCACCGAGCTCGACGCCTTGGGCTACCGACGTGAAAGCGTGAGCAATGGGCCCGGCGCGGCGGCGGTCAGTGGCAACACCGTCGACTTGAATACCCGTGGCTTCCAGTTCTATGAAGGCCTGGAGCAAGCGCAACCAGTACGGGTGCGGTTCTCCGGCGACTACGTGGCCGAGCTTTCGGCGACCAACGGTTCGAAGCTCTCTGTGGTGCGGTTGGAACCGCTACTGATCGGCGGGATTTACCCGAAAAATCTCGAAGATCGCATTTTGATCAAGATTGATCAGGTCCCGCCGTATCTGCTGGAAACGCTGGTTGCCGTGGAAGACCGGGATTTCTATAGCCACTGGGGTGTGTCGCCCAAGTCGATTGCCCGAGCCATCTGGGTCAACACCTCTGGCGGCAAGATGACCCAGGGCGGCAGTACGCTGACACAACAGTTGGTCAAAAACTTCTACCTGACCAGCGAACGCAGCCTGACCCGTAAACTCACCGAAGCCATGATGGCGATGTTGCTTGAGCTGCATTACGACAAACGAGAAATTCTTGAGGCTTACCTCAATGAAGTGTTCGTCGGTCAGGATGGCCAGCGCGCGGTGCACGGTTTCGGCTTGGCAAGCCAGTTTTTCTTCGGTCAGCCGTTGTCTGAACTGAAGCTGCATCAAGTTGCGATGCTGGTGGGCATGGTCAAGGGGCCGTCCTATTACAACCCTCGTCGCAACCCTGAACGAGCGCTTGAACGGCGCAATCTCGTGCTCGATGTACTTGAGGAACAAGGCGTTGCCACCGCCGACCAGGTCGCTGCTGCGAAGAAAATGCCACTGGGTGTGACGACTCGCGGCAAGCTGGCCGACAGCTCGTTCCCTGGTTTCCTAGACCTGGTTAAACGTCAGCTGCGCGAAGACTATCGCGACGAAGACTTGACCGAAGAAGGTCTGAGGATCTTCACCAGCTTTGACCCGATCCTGCAAATGAAAGCGGAAGCGTCGGTCAACGACACCTTCAAGCGACTTTCAGGGCGCAAAGGCTCCGATGACGTCGAAGCGGCCATGGTCGTGACCAACCCGGAAACCGGCGAAGTCCAGGCCATGATTGGCAGTCGTCAGGCAAGTTTTGCCGGTTTCAACCGTGCACTGGATGCTGTACGACCGATCGGCTCCTTGATCAAGCCGGCGGTTTATCTGACAGCCCTTGAGAAACCGAGCCAGTACACCTTGACCAGTTGGCTGTCGGACGACTACTTCTCGGTCAAAGGCGCGGACGGTCAAGTCTGGAAACCGCAGAACTACGATCGCCGCTCCCATGGCACCGTATTTCTGTACCAGGGCCTGGCGCATTCTTACAACCTGTCGACCGCGCGTCTCGGGTTGGCGGTGGGCGTGCCGAATGTTCTGAAGACGCTGGGGCGACTGGGTGTGACTCGCGAATTCCCGGCCTTCCCGTCGATGTTGCTGGGCGCGGGTGGTATGACCCCGATCGAAGTGGCAACCATGTACCAGACCCTCGCCAACGGTGGTTTCAATACGCCGATGCGCGGGATTCGTAGCGTACTGACCGCCGAAGGGGAGCCGCTCAAGCGTTATCCGTTCCAGATTCAGCAGCGTTTCGATCCGGCTTCTATTTATCTGATCCAGAGCGCCATGCAGCGGGTCATGCGTGAAGGCACTGGCAGTTCGGTGTACAACGTGTTGCCCAAAACCCTGACGCTGGCCGGCAAGACCGGTACCAGTAACGATTCGCGGGACAGCTGGTTCGCCGGTTTCAGTCAGGACTTGCTGGCCGTGGTCTGGCTGGGTCGCGACGACAACGGTAAGACGCCGTTCACCGGTGCCACCGGTGCATTACAAGTCTGGACCAGTTTCATGCGCAAGGCCGATCCGTTGCCGCTGGATATGCCGCAACCAGATAACATCGTTCAGGCATGGGTTGATTCGCGCACTGGACAAGGCTCTGATGCCAACTGCCCAGGTGCCGTGCAGATGCCGTATATTCGCGGCAGCGAACCGCCTCCCGGTGCCGCTTGCGGTGGCGAAAGCCCTGTTTCCGGTGAAACGGTGATGGATTGGGTCAAAGGCTGGATGAATTAAGCAAAGAGGGTTTCAAGTGAACAAGTGGTTGATTCCAGCGGTTACCGCCGTGGCATTGCTCAGCGGTTGTTCCTCCGTACAACGCGGTTCGATTCCAGTTGTGGATTCCGGCAGCGCTGTCTCCAACAGTGAGCGAGTATCGGCGAATGGCGGTTTCCGTCAGACGACGACAAAACGTCCTGCCCAAGCCCAGACTCAAGCAATACCGCAAGGTGATACCGGCGTCGTCGTGATGGTGCCAGGTGGCGGCGCAGTGACGTCGGCTCCGATCAGCACAGCGCCGATCACGCCAGGCCCGATTACTCCGGGGCCGATCGATACCGCGCCGGTCCAGTCGGCACCGGTCAATCAGGGCAGCTACAGCATGCCGTCGACGCCGAGCGGGATTCCTTCGGCGAACTCCGGTGGCTTGTCTGCCGACGAGCAATTGGACGGTCCGGTTCTGGCCTTGCTGACCACCGCTCAGCAGCAACAGGCGAGCGGTGATCTCAACGGTGCGTCCTCCAGCCTTGAGCGCGCCCAGCGTGTCGCGCCGCGTGAGCCACAAGTGCTTTATCGTCTGGCGCAGGTGCGCATGGCTCAAGGCGATGCGCCACAAGCCGAGCAGTTTGCTCGTCGTGGCCTGACCTTCGCCAATGGTCGTCCGGCGCTTCAGGCCAGCCTGTGGGAATTGATCGCTCAGTCGCGTGTGAAACAGGGTGATTCCGCTGGCGCAGCATTGGCCCGTCAGAAGGCCAAGGTTTCGCTGTGATGGATGCACGTTTTCCGAAAATTGCCGAGCAGTTGTTGTTGATCGAGCGTGAGCTGCGGATTCAGGGTTGGTGGGACGAAGTCTCGCCATCCGCTGAAGCGCTTTCCAGCGTCGAGCCATTCTCGGTCGACACGCTGGATTTCGAGCAGTGGCTGCAATGGATCTTTCTTCCGCGGATGAAGGCAATCCTCGAGCAGGATCTGCCCTTGCCAAACGCTTCGGGAATTCAGGAGATGGCCGAAATGGTCTTCGCCGCCCGTAATGTCCAGGGCAAGGATCGGCAACTGCAGGTGCTGCTCAAAGAGTTTGATCTACTGATTACTGCCTCCCGCTAACGCCGATCCGTTGTAGGAGCTGTCGAGTGAAACGAGGCTGCGATCTTTTGACTTTGCTTTTAAAAAGATCGCAGCCTCGTTTCACTCGACAGCTCCTACAGATGTCTACTGGCAGTTACCCGCAATCTGTTTTTGTGCTTCGGTGATGCGCTCCTGACGTTGCTGGTCGGTCAGGCGGCGCGTCTCACCGTCGACCTCCTCCCGTATTCGCGGATTGTTCTGCAGTTGAGCCAGGTTCGTTCGCGCCTGTTCGCAGTACACCTTCAGCTGGACTTGCTGCTCGGCGACCTGCTTTTTCACTTCTTTGTCGATGGCCTGTTGATCGCCAATGGCACCGCTGCGTGGCGGTGGGGCCTGTTTACCGGCAGGGGGCGAGGGCGTGACCACGGTAGTGGCTTCCTGGCCTTGGGGCGGCTGGGCGTCGAAGTGGGTAACGCCCTGGGCGTCGACCCATTTGTAGATCTGGCCTGCCATGCATAAAGGGCTGATCAGCAGAGTAACCATCAAGAACATCGTTCGCATGCCTTTTCCTTGTCATGGGTTGCGCAATTGAAGCTAACACAGGTGCTGTTTAGCGGTTTTTTCTTGCTTTCTCATGTGCTTAGTTCAATAAAGCACATAGACGACTTGACTTGGAGAGGACGAAACAGAAGAATCCAAAGTCCGCTGTAGAGGGACTGCCAGAAGCAGGCCCGCTCAGCAGATCATGAGGCGCATATCCGCGCCGACCTGTTACACCCGCAACGCGTTACCTCGCGCTGGGTGGGAAAGGCCCGCAACACTTGGGACGATCCCAATACTTGCTCAGTCAGTGCTGACGTAGTCGGCGACCACCGTCGCTCATGCTCTGCTGAGAAGTAAACCTATTAAGACCCGTCCTCTGTTATGTGGGCGGTATTCTGGCGTTTTAGAGGTGAACAACGTGGAGCTTTTATCTGGCGGTGAGATGCTCGTCCGCTTTTTGCGTGACGAAGGCGTCAAATATATCTACGGGTACCCGGGTGGTGCTCTTCTTCATGTCTACGATGCCCTGTTCAAAGAACCGGAAGTGACCCACATCCTGGTTCGTCACGAACAGGCTGCGACCCATATGGCTGACGGTTATGCCCGTGCCACCGGTAAAGCCGGTGTGGTACTGGTCACTTCCGGCCCGGGCGCAACCAATGCCATCACCGGTATTGCCACGGCCTATATGGACTCCATTCCGATGGTGATCATTTCCGGCCAGGTGCCTAGCACTATGGTTGGCACCGATGCGTTCCAGGAAACCGACATGATCGGTATCTCCCGGCCGATCGTGAAGCACAGCTTCATGATCAAACACGCGTCGGAAATCCCGGAAGTCATGAAGAAAGCGTTCTACCTGGCGCAATCCGGTCGTCCGGGGCCGGTCGTGGTCGATATCCCGAAAGACATGACCAACCCGGCCGAGAAGTTCGAATACATCTTCCCGAAAAAAGCCAAGCTGCGTTCCTACAGCCCGGCCGTTCGCGGTCACTCCGGGCAAATCCGCAAGGCGGCAGAAATGCTCCTGGCGGCCAAGCGTCCTGTGATGTACGCAGGCGGCGGAGTGATCCTCGGTGGTGGCTCCGCGCCGCTGACCGAATTGGCGAAGATGCTTAACCTGCCAGTGACCAATACCCTGATGGGCCTGGGTGCCTACCCTGGCACTGACCGTCAGTTCATCGGTATGCTCGGCATGCACGGCAGCTACACCGCTAACCTGGCGATGCACCATGCCGACGTGATCCTGGCAGTCGGTGCGCGTTTCGATGACCGCGTGATCAACGGCCCGGCCAAGTTCTGCCCGAATGCCAAGATCATTCACATCGACATCGACCCGGCTTCGATCTCCAAGACCATCAAGGCCGACGTTCCTATTGTTGGCCCGGTGGAAAGTGTCCTGACCGAAATGGTCGCGATCCTCAAGGAAATTGGCGAGACCCCGAACAAGGAGTCCGTTGCCAGTTGGTGGAAGCAGGTTGATGAGTGGCGCGGTGACCGCGGCCTGTTCCCTTACGACAAGGGCGACGGTAGCGTCATCAAGCCGCAGACCGTGATCGAAACCCTGTGCGAAGTGACCAAGGGCGATGCTTTTGTGGCCTCCGACGTGGGCCAGCACCAAATGTTCGCGGCGCAGTACTACACGTTCAACAAGCCGAACCGCTGGATCAACTCCGGCGGCTTGGGCACCATGGGCTTCGGTTTTCCGGCGGCCATGGGCATCAAGTTGAGCTTCCCGGAGGCCGACGTCGCCTGCGTAACGGGCGAGGGCAGCATCCAGATGAACATTCAGGAACTGTCCACCTGTCTGCAATATGGCTTGCCGGTGAAAATCGTGATCCTGAACAACGGTGTTCTGGGTATGGTTCGCCAGTGGCAAGACATGAGCTATGGCAGCCGTCACTCGCATTCCTACATGGAGTCGCTGCCTGACTTCGTCAAGTTGGCGGAGGCCTATGGTCACGTCGGCATGCGCATCACCGACTCGAAAGATTTGAAGTCGAAGATGGAGGAAGCGTTCGCCATGAAAGATCGTCTGGTGATCATCGATGTTTCGGTTGATACCAGCGAGCACGTCTACCCGATGCAGATCAAAGACGGCTCCATGCGCGATATGTGGCTGAGCAAGACGGAGCGTACTTAATCATGCGGCACATTATTTCCTTGCTTCTGGAAAACGAACCGGGCGCTCTGTCTCGTGTAGTCGGCCTGTTCTCGCAGCGCAACTACAACATCGAAAGCCTGACCGTGGCACCGACCGAGGACCCGACCCTGTCGCGTCTGACGCTGACCACTGTCGGCCACGATGAAGTCATCGAGCAGATCACCAAGAACCTGAACAAGCTGATCGAAGTGGTCAAATTGGTCGACCTGTCGGAGAGTGCTCACATCGAGCGCGAACTGATGCTGGTCAAGGTCAAGGCCACTGGCGCCCAGCGCGCCGAGATCAAGCGTACGACCGATATTTATCGTGGGCAGATCGTCGATGTCAGCGCTAGCGTGTATACCGTTCAATTGACCGGTACCAGCGACAAGCTCGACAGCTTCATTCAGTCCATTGGCACCGCCTCGATTCTGGAAACCGTCCGCAGCGGCGTAACCGGTATCGCCCGCGGCGACAAAGTACTCAGCATCTAAACCAAATTAGCGAATGGCCTGAACGGCCTGGATATATAGGGGAAATTCATGAAAGTTTATTACGAAAAAGACTGCGACCTGTCGATCATCCAGGGCAAGAAAGTTGCCATCATCGGTTACGGTTCCCAGGGTCACGCTCAAGCGTGCAACCTGAAAGACTCCGGCGTTGACGTTACCGTTGGCCTGCGTAAAGGCTCGGCGACTGTTGCCAAAGCCGAAGCTCACGGCCTGAAAGTGACCGACGTTGCTTCCGCTGTTGCGGCTGCCGACCTGGTCATGATCCTGACCCCGGACGAGTTCCAGTCCGCTCTGTACAAGAACGAAATCGAGCCGAACATCAAGAAAGGCGCCACCCTGGCCTTCTCCCACGGCTTCGCGATCCACTACAACCAGGTTGTGCCGCGCGCTGACCTCGACGTGATCATGATCGCGCCGAAAGCTCCGGGCCACACCGTGCGTTCCGAATTCGTGAAGGGCGGCGGTATTCCTGATCTGATCGCTATCTATCAGGACGCCTCGGGCAACGCCAAGAACGTTGCACTGTCCTACGCCGCTGGCGTTGGTGGCGGTCGTACCGGCATCATCGAAACCACCTTCAAGGACGAGACCGAAACCGACCTGTTCGGCGAACAAGCCGTTCTGTGCGGCGGTACCGTGGAACTGGTCAAAGCCGGTTTCGAAACCCTGGTTGAAGCTGGCTACGCGCCAGAAATGGCCTACTTCGAGTGCCTGCACGAACTGAAGCTGATCGTTGACCTCATGTACGAAGGCGGTATCGCCAACATGAACTACTCGATCTCCAACAACGCTGAATACGGCGAGTACGTGACCGGTCCGGAAGTGATCAACGCCGAATCCCGTCAGGCCATGCGCAACGCCCTGAAACGTATTCAGGACGGCGAATACGCCAAGATGTTCATCAGCGAAGGCGCTACCGGCTATCCTTCGATGACCGCCAAGCGTCGTAACAACGCCGCTCACGGTATCGAAATCATCGGTGAGCAACTGCGCTCCATGATGCCGTGGATCGGTGCCAACAAGATCGTCGACAAAGCTAAAAACTAAGTCGCGCACTTGTACGGAAAACGCGGCCTAGGCCGCGTTTTTTCGTTTGGGTGACCGGTTCTGGTATAAAGCTGCATCGTTTGCGGCCGAACCGTCGTCCCAGACACCTGTCCAACTTTCCACCCCGTTGCAAGGTAATGTCCATGAGCGAACGTCCCGAAGAGCCAAACCAGGCTTCTGACGCCGAAAGTCTGCTGCCCATCGATGAACACATCGAGGAAGGGCATGACGCTGAAGGTCGTAAAGTCCGGCATCGTGGTATCTATCTTCTGCCGAATCTGTTCACCACTGCGAATCTGTTTGCAGGGTTTTATTCCATCATCAATTCGATGAGCGCCCAGAGCGCCTTGAGTGCCGGTGATGCCATCGGCGCGAGCAAATATTTTGCGTTTGCCGCGATCGCGATTTTCGTTGCCATGGTGCTTGACGGCCTCGACGGTCGCGTTGCCCGTATGACCAATACCCAAAGCGCTTTCGGTGCCGAGTATGACTCGCTGTCGGACATGGTTGCCTTTGGTGTGGCGCCGGCATTGCTGGCATTCGGTTGGGCATTGGGTGACATGGGTAAGGTCGGCTGGATGGTCGCCTTCATTTATGTCGCCGGTGCGGCGTTGCGCCTGGCGCGTTTCAATACCCAGGTTGGCACCGCGGACAAACGCTACTTCATCGGCCTGGCCAGTCCGGCTGCTGCTGGTGTGGTCGCAGGCATTGTCTGGGCGTTCAGTGATTACGGCATCCAGGGTTCCAAGATGTCCTTCCTGGTTGCGCTGATGGTCGCAGCTGCCGGCATGCTGATGGTCAGCAACATCAAGTACAACAGCTTCAAAGAGCTGGATTTGAAAGGGCGCGTACCTTTCGTGGCGATTCTTGCCGTGGTGCTGGTGTTTGCCGTGGTTTTCAGTGATCCGCCGCGCATCCTGCTGCTGGTCTTCCTCGCCTATGCGGCTTCTGGTCCCGTGCAGTACCTGTTGCGTCTTCGTCGGCACAAAAGCGCCGAGTGATGTAATTTCCCTCATACTCCGCAGTCTATTGGTGCATCTGTCCTCCAATGCTGCGGAGTTGCCATGCTGATCAAAGTCTCCAAAGCGTCTGACTGCCATGAGTCGGACGTCACGCCTGAGTCCTTCTATCTATCTCGTCGCAATGTTCTTGGTGCCGCCGTTGCCGGCTTGGCCGTGAGTAGCCTGCCGCGTTGGGCCTCTGCTGGTGATGCTGCGCGTTATGCGGATGTTGAGCCTGGCAAGGCGCCTTCCTGGTTTGCCGAAAAACTGCCGTCTACCAAGTGGGGCGCGGTCAACGTCAAGGATGAGTCGATCACGCCATTCAAGGACGCGACCCATTACAACAACTTCTATGAGTTCGGCACGGATAAAGGTGATCCCGCTGCCAACGCTGGCGCGCTGAAAACCGAGCCTTGGAGCGTGGTAGTAGACGGGGAGGTAGGCAAGCCGGGACGGTACGCACTGGAAGACTTCATGAAGCCTTATCAGTTGGAGGAACGCATCTACCGTCTTCGCTGTGTAGAGGCTTGGTCGATGGTCATTCCATGGATCGGTTTTCCCATCTCGGCGTTACTCAAGGAAGTCGAGCCGACTTCCAAAGCCAAATTCATTCGCTTCGAGACCCTGGAGGATCCCAAGAGCATGCCCGGGCAGCGTTCCGGTTTTGCCTTGATCGACTGGCCTTATGTGGAAGGGCTGCGTCTGGATGAGGCGATGAATCCGTTGGCGATTCTTGCTGTAGGTATGTATGGACGGGAGCTGCCTAATCAGAACGGCGCGCCTCTGCGTTTGGTGGTGCCTTGGAAGTATGGATTCAAGAGCGTCAAATCTATCGTGCGGATCAGTCTGGTGAGTGAGCAGCCGAAAACCACTTGGCAGAGCATTGCCTCGGATGAGTATGGTTTTTATGCGAACGTGAATCCTACGGTCGACCATCCTCGTTGGACTCAGGCACGTGAGCGGCGTTTGCCGAGTGGGCTGTTCAAGCCCAATGTTCGGGATACGCAGATGTTCAATGGCTACTCGGATGAAGTCGCCTCTTTATACACAGGGCTCGATTTGCGGAAGAACTATTGATGCGATTTCCGTTTTGGCGAATTGGCATTTTTATAGCCGCAGGAGTGTGGCCGCTGCTTTGGCTCTACCAGGCCTGGGAGGATGTACTTGGGCCTGATCCGGGCAAGGTGCTGGTTGACCGGTTGGGGCTGGGGACGCTTGTCCTGCTACTCATTACCTTAAGCATGACACCTCTGCAGAAGCTTACCGGTTGGGCGGGGTGGATTGCTGTCCGGCGGCAACTCGGATTGTGGTGCTTCGCTTATGTGGTTATGCATTTGAGTGGTTATACGGCATTCATCCTTGGCTTTGATTGGTCGCAGTTGGGTGTCGAGTTGCGTAAGCGGCCGTACATTATTGTCGGGACGCTGGGGTTTGTCTGTTTATTGGTGTTGGCGGTGACCTCAAATCGCTATAGTCAGCGGCGGTTGGGTTCTCGCTGGAAGAAATTGCATCGTCTTTCCTACGTGGTTCTCGGGCTTGGTTTGCTGCACATGTTGTGGATTGTTCGCGCCGATCTGAAGGAGTGGGCGGTTTATGCCTTTATAGGCGCATTGCTATTAGTGTTGCGGATACCGCATGTAACCCGCCGAATCCCCCGTTTAATGGCTAAAAAGGCACCTCCTGCGAGAAAAGCGTAAATAGGTGTTGACGGCAGATTCTGGAAGTCTATAATTCGCCCCACTTCCGGCGCAGTCGAAACGGAAAACTCCTTGGTAAACAATGAGTTACGCAGTTTTCGACAGCGAGTTGCTTCAGGTCATCGAAGTCCAGAAGGAGTTGAGAGAGCAGGGTTGTGTGGCTCTTTTAACGGTTCGATCTTCTCGGTCGAAAGCGGTGTAAAAGAGGTGTTGACAGCAGCGAGTAACGCTGTAGAATTCGCCTCCCGCTAACGAGAGATCGGAAGCGCAAGTGGTTGAAGTTGCAGAGGAAACTTTGAAAACTTCTTAAGATAACCGCTTGACAGCAACAGAGGCTGCTGTAGAATGCGCGCCTCGGTTGAGACGAAAGATCTTAACCAACCGCTCTTTAACAACTGAATCAAGCAATTCGTGTGGGTGCTTGTGGAGTCAGACTGATAGTCAACAAGATTATCAGCATCACAAGTTACTCCGCGAGAAATCAAAGATGTAACCAACGATTGCTGAGCCAAGTTTAGGGTTTCTTAAAAACCCAAAGATGTTTGAACTGAAGAGTTTGATCATGGCTCAGATTGAACGCTGGCGGCAGGCCTAACACATGCAAGTCGAGCGGCAGCACGGGTACTTGTACCTGGTGGCGAGCGGCGGACGGGTGAGTAATGCCTAGGAATCTGCCTGGTAGTGGGGGATAACGCTCGGAAACGGACGCTAATACCGCATACGTCCTACGGGAGAAAGCAGGGGACCTTCGGGCCTTGCGCTATCAGATGAGCCTAGGTCGGATTAGCTAGTTGGTGAGGTAATGGCTCACCAAGGCGACGATCCGTAACTGGTCTGAGAGGATGATCAGTCACACTGGAACTGAGACACGGTCCAGACTCCTACGGGAGGCAGCAGTGGGGAATATTGGACAATGGGCGAAAGCCTGATCCAGCCATGCCGCGTGTGTGAAGAAGGTCTTCGGATTGTAAAGCACTTTAAGTTGGGAGGAAGGGCAGTAAATTAATACTTTGCTGTTTTGACGTTACCGACAGAATAAGCACCGGCTAACTCTGTGCCAGCAGCCGCGGTAATACAGAGGGTGCAAGCGTTAATCGGAATTACTGGGCGTAAAGCGCGCGTAGGTGGTTCGTTAAGTTGGATGTGAAATCCCCGGGCTCAACCTGGGAACTGCATTCAAAACTGTCGAGCTAGAGTATGGTAGAGGGTGGTGGAATTTCCTGTGTAGCGGTGAAATGCGTAGATATAGGAAGGAACACCAGTGGCGAAGGCGACCACCTGGACTGATACTGACACTGAGGTGCGAAAGCGTGGGGAGCAAACAGGATTAGATACCCTGGTAGTCCACGCCGTAAACGATGTCAACTAGCCGTTGGGAGCCTTGAGCTCTTAGTGGCGCAGCTAACGCATTAAGTTGACCGCCTGGGGAGTACGGCCGCAAGGTTAAAACTCAAATGAATTGACGGGGGCCCGCACAAGCGGTGGAGCATGTGGTTTAATTCGAAGCAACGCGAAGAACCTTACCAGGCCTTGACATCCAATGAACTTTCCAGAGATGGATTGGTGCCTTCGGGAACATTGAGACAGGTGCTGCATGGCTGTCGTCAGCTCGTGTCGTGAGATGTTGGGTTAAGTCCCGTAACGAGCGCAACCCTTGTCCTTAGTTACCAGCACGTCATGGTGGGCACTCTAAGGAGACTGCCGGTGACAAACCGGAGGAAGGTGGGGATGACGTCAAGTCATCATGGCCCTTACGGCCTGGGCTACACACGTGCTACAATGGTCGGTACAGAGGGTTGCCAAGCCGCGAGGTGGAGCTAATCCCAGAAAACCGATCGTAGTCCGGATCGCAGTCTGCAACTCGACTGCGTGAAGTCGGAATCGCTAGTAATCGCGAATCAGAATGTCGCGGTGAATACGTTCCCGGGCCTTGTACACACCGCCCGTCACACCATGGGAGTGGGTTGCACCAGAAGTAGCTAGTCTAACCTTCGGGAGGACGGTTACCACGGTGTGATTCATGACTGGGGTGAAGTCGTAACAAGGTAGCCGTAGGGGAACCTGCGGCTGGATCACCTCCTTAATCGACGACATCAGCTGCTCCATAAGTTCCCACACGAATTGCTTGATTCATTGAAGAAGACGATATAGAAGCAGCCCGAAATTGGGTCTGTAGCTCAGTTGGTTAGAGCGCACCCCTGATAAGGGTGAGGTCGGCAGTTCGAATCTGCCCAGACCCACCAATTTTGTGTGGGAAACGCCTGTAGAAATACGGGGCCATAGCTCAGCTGGGAGAGCGCCTGCCTTGCACGCAGGAGGTCAACGGTTCGATCCCGTTTGGCTCCACCACTAACTGCTTCTGTTTGTTGAAAGCTTAGAAATGAGCATTCCATTGTGATGATGGTGAATGTTGATTTCTAGTCTTTGGCTAGATCGTTCTTTAAAAATTTGGGTATGTGATAGAAAGATAGACTGGACGTTACTTTCACTGGTAACGGATCAGGCTAAGGTAAAATTTGTGAGTTGCTCTTAATGAGTAAGAATGCGAATTTTCGGCGAATGTCGTCTTCACAGTATAACCAGATTGCTTGGGGTTATATGGTCAAGTGAAGAAGCGCATACGGTGGATGCCTTGGCAGTCAGAGGCGATGAAAGACGTGGTAGCCTGCGAAAAGCTTCGGGGAGTCGGCAAACAGACTTTGATCCGGAGATGTCTGAATGGGGGAACCCAGCCATCATAAGATGGTTATCTTAAGCTGAATACATAGGCTTAAGAGGCGAACCAGGGGAACTGAAACATCTAAGTACCCTGAGGAAAAGAAATCAACCGAGATTCCCTTAGTAGTGGCGAGCGAACGGGGACTAGCCCTTAAGTGGCTTTGAGATTAGCGGAACGTTCTGGAAAGTACGGCCATAGTGGGTGATAGCCCTGTACGCGAAAATCTCTTAGTCATGAAATCGAGTAGGACGGAGCACGAGAAACTTTGTCTGAATATGGGGGGACCATCCTCCAAGGCTAAATACTACTGACTGACCGATAGTGAACTAGTACCGTGAGGGAAAGGCGAAAAGAACCCCGGAGAGGGGAGTGAAATAGATCCTGAAACCGTATGCGTACAAGCAGTGGGAGCCCACTTTGTTGGGTGACTGCGTACCTTTTGTATAATGGGTCAGCGACTTATTTTCAGTGGCGAGCTTAACCGAATAGGGGAGGCGTAGCGAAAGCGAGTCTTAATAGGGCGTCTAGTCGCTGGGAGTAGACCCGAAACCGGGCGATCTATCCATGGGCAGGTTGAAGGTTGGGTAACACTAACTGGAGGACCGAACCGACTACCGTTGAAAAGTTAGCGGATGACCTGTGGATCGGAGTGAAAGGCTAATCAAGCTCGGAGATAGCTGGTTCTCCTCGAAAGCTATTTAGGTAGCGCCTCATGTATCACTGTAGGGGGTAGAGCACTGTTTCGGCTAGGGGGTCATCCCGACTTACCAAACCGATGCAAACTCCGAATACCTACAAGTGCCGAGCATGGGAGACACACGGCGGGTGCTAACGTCCGTCGTGAAAAGGGAAACAACCCAGACCGTCAGCTAAGGTCCCAAAGTTATGGTTAAGTGGGAAACGATGTGGGAAGGCTTAGACAGCTAGGAGGTTGGCTTAGAAGCAGCCACCCTTTAAAGAAAGCGTAATAGCTCACTAGTCGAGTCGGCCTGCGCGGAAGATGTAACGGGGCTCAAACCATACACCGAAGCTACGGGTATCACTTAGGTGATGCGGTAGAGGAGCGTTCTGTAAGCCTGTGAAGGTGAGTTGAGAAGCTTGCTGGAGGTATCAGAAGTGCGAATGCTGACATGAGTAACGACAATGGGTGTGAAAAACACCCACGCCGAAAGACCAAGGTTTCCTGCGCAACGTTAATCGACGCAGGGTTAGTCGGTCCCTAAGGCGAGGCTGAAAAGCGTAGTCGATGGAAAACAGGTTAATATTCCTGTACTTCTGGTTATTGCGATGGAGGGACGGAGAAGGCTAGGCCAGCTTGGCGTTGGTTGTCCAAGTTTAAGGTGGTAGGCTGGAATCTTAGGTAAATCCGGGATTCTAAGGCCGAGAGCTGATGACGAGTTACCCTTTGGGTGACGAAGTGGTTGATGCCATGCTTCCAAGAAAAGCTTCTAAGCTTCAGGTAACCAGGAACCGTACCCCAAACCGACACAGGTGGTTGGGTAGAGAATACCAAGGCGCTTGAGAGAACTCGGGTGAAGGAACTAGGCAAAATGGCACCGTAACTTCGGGAGAAGGTGCGCCGGTGAGGGTGAAGCATTTACTGCGTAAGCCCATGCCGGTCGAAGATACCAGGCCGCTGCGACTGTTTATTAAAAACACAGCACTCTGCAAACACGAAAGTGGACGTATAGGGTGTGACGCCTGCCCGGTGCCGGAAGGTTAATTGATGGGGTTAGCTAACGCGAAGCTCTTGATCGAAGCCCCGGTAAACGGCGGCCGTAACTATAACGGTCCTAAGGTAGCGAAATTCCTTGTCGGGTAAGTTCCGACCTGCACGAATGGCGTAACGATGGCGGCGCTGTCTCCACCCGAGACTCAGTGAAATTGAAATCGCTGTGAAGATGCAGTGTATCCGCGGCTAGACGGAAAGACCCCGTGAACCTTTACTATAGCTTTGCACTGGACTTTGAATTTGCTTGTGTAGGATAGGTGGGAGGCTTTGAAGCGTGGACGCCAGTTCGCGTGGAGCCAACCTTGAAATACCACCCTGGCAACTTTGAGGTTCTAACTCAGGTCCGTTATCCGGATCGAGGACAGTGTATGGTGGGTAGTTTGACTGGGGCGGTCTCCTCCTAAAGAGTAACGGAGGAGTACGAAGGTGCGCTCAGACCGGTCGGAAATCGGTCGTAGAGTATAAAGGCAAAAGCGCGCTTGACTGCGAGACAGACACGTCGAGCAGGTACGAAAGTAGGTCTTAGTGATCCGGTGGTTCTGTATGGAAGGGCCATCGCTCAACGGATAAAAGGTACTCCGGGGATAACAGGCTGATACCGCCCAAGAGTTCATATCGACGGCGGTGTTTGGCACCTCGATGTCGGCTCATCACATCCTGGGGCTGAAGCCGGTCCCAAGGGTATGGCTGTTCGCCATTTAAAGTGGTACGCGAGCTGGGTTTAGAACGTCGTGAGACAGTTCGGTCCCTATCTGCCGTGGACGTTTGAGATTTGAGAGGGGCTGCTCCTAGTACGAGAGGACCGGAGTGGACGAACCTCTGGTGTTCCGGTTGTCACGCCAGTGGCATTGCCGGGTAGCTATGTTCGGAATAGATAACCGCTGAAAGCATCTAAGCGGGAAACTAGCCTCAAGATGAGATCTCACTGGGACCTTGAGTCCCCTGAAGGGCCGTCGAAGACTACGACGTTGATAGGTTGGGTGTGTAAGCGCTGTGAGGCGTTGAGCTAACCAATACTAATTGCCCGTGAGGCTTGACCATATAACACCCAAGCAATTTGTGAACTCGAAAGAGGCCAGATTGCGGTGTGTGAAGACGACACCAGTCGAAAATTCGCAAGGCAACACACAAATCTATCGCCTACCCATTCGCTGGAGCGTGAACCTGAAAAGGCCCACGACCTGGCTACCGAATTTCTTGACGACCATAGAGCATTGGAACCACCTGATCCCATCCCGAACTCAGCAGTGAAACGATGCATCGCCGATGGTAGTGTGGGGTTTCCCCATGTGAGAGTAGGTCATCGTCAAGATTAAATTCCGAAACCCCTATCTGCGTATGCAGGTAGGGGTTTTGTTTTGTCCGCAGGAAAGTGGCTTTCAGTTACAGCACAAATTTGCACAGTTATTTTCGATCTATGACACTAGAATAGGTCAAACTTTTTCGGAGCCAGAGCCTTTATGCCAGATCCGGTTGACGCCCCTGGGCTGTCAGAATTACCGCTGGACGACTTGGTAGCGTGTCATGAGTGCGACTTGCTGATGCGCAAGCCCGTGGTCGCCCATGGCGAGAAAGCGCTCTGTCCGCGCTGCGGTTACGAGCTCTACGCCCATCGGCATAACGTCGTACAGCGCAGTCTCGCCCTGGTTCTCGCCGCTCTGTTGTTGTATATCCCGGCGAACTTTTTACCCATCATGCAGCTCCATCTACTTGGGCAGTCATCGGATGACACTGTCTGGAGTGGTGTTGTTGGCCTGTTCAATACCGGAATGCAGGGCGTGGCAGTCGTGGTGTTTCTCTGCAGTATGGGAATCCCGCTGCTCAAACTGCTCTGCCAACTGGCAGTACTGCTGAGTATTCGTTTCGATATCGGACGCAGTTACGGCCTGTTGCTCTACCGCATTTATCACCATTTACGCGATTGGGGGATGCTCGAGGTTTACCTCATGGGCGTACTGGTAGCGATCGTCAAACTGGCAGATATGGCAGCAATTACCGTTGGTCTTGGCCTGGTGTGCTTTATCGGGTTGTTGTTGGTTCAGGTCTGGCTGGAGGTTGTGATGTCGCCTCATCAGATCTGGCAGGCTTTATCAGGAGAGGATGCCCATGCGGGCGATTGATGCAGGCATTCTTATTTGCGCAGAATGCCATGAATTGAACAAGCAGGAAGCCGACACCGACGAGCAGGTCTGCACCCGTTGCGGTGCGCTGGTTCACGCCCGCCGTCCGAACAGTGTGACGCGTACCTGGGCACTGCTGGTGACCGCCGCGGTTCTGTACATCCCGGCCAACGTGCTGCCGATCATGACCGTCAGTTCACTGGGGCAGGGTGATCCCAGCACCATCATGTCCGGTGTGATCCAACTGGTTCAGCACGGCATGATCCCCATCGCCGCCGTGGTTTTTATCGCCAGTATTCTGGTACCAACGTTCAAATTGGTGGGCATCGCACTGCTTCTGTTTTCCGTGCAGCGCCGCCAGCCACTGTCGGCTCGCCAACGCATTTGGATGTATCGCTTTATTGAGTTCATTGGCCGCTGGTCGATGCTCGATATCTTTGTGATCGCCATCCTGGTGGCGGTTGTGAATTTCGGACGGCTTGCCAGCGTCGAAGCCAATCTTGGCGCCATCGCTTTCGCCAGTGTGGTGATTCTGACGATGCTTGCCGCAGTAACTTTCGATCCCCGACTGATTTGGGATAACACGGAGTCGGACGACGACCATGACTGATTTGCCTACAGCAAAAACCCGACCGGCCTCGAACTGGTCTGCTATCTGGGTACTGCCACTGATCGCCCTGATCATCGGCGGCTGGCTCGGCTGGCGTGCCTACAACGAGACCGGCCTCGAGATTCAGGTGCGTTTCGAAAGCGGTGAAGGCATTCAGGCCAACAAGACCGAAGTCGTCTACAAAGGCATGTCGGTGGGTAAGGTGAAGACCCTCAAACTTGATGATAAAGGCAGCTCTAAAGGCGTGATCGCTACCGTCGAGATGAACAAGGACGTGGAGCAATACCTGCGGACCAGCACCCGTTTCTGGCTGGTCAAACCGAGCGTGACCCTGGCTGGCATCACTGGGCTGGAGACGCTGGTCTCGGGTAACTACGTCGCGATAAGCCCAGGCGAGGGTGAGCCGACTCGCAAGTTCAAAGCCCTGGCCGAAGAGCCGCCGCTGTCGGACGCTCAGCCTGGTCTGCACCTGACCATCAAGGCTGATCGCCTCGGCTCGTTGAACCGCGGTAGTCCGGTGTTCTACAAGCAGATCAGGGTTGGCCAGGTCAAAAGCTACTTGCTCTCCGAAGACCAAAGCACTGTTGAGCTCAAAGTCTTCATCGAACCCACCTACGCCAAACTGGTGCGCAAACACACGCGTTTCTGGAACGCCAGCGGCATCAGCATCGACGCCAACCTGTCGGGTGTGAAAGTGCGCAGCGAGTCCCTGGCCAGCATCGTTGCCGGCGGTATCGCGTTTGCCACGCCGGAGAACCGCAAGGACAGTCCGCCCACCGATCCAAGCCTGCCGTTCCGTCTCTACGAAGATTTCGATGCGGCCGCTGCCGGGCTTCGGGTCAAGGTCAAACTCAGCGACTTCGAAGGAATGCAGGCTGGTCGCACACCGGTGATGTACAAGGGCATCCAGGTCGGCAATCTGAAAGCGCTCAAGGTCGACCCTGATCTATCCAGTGCCACCGCCGAATTGACCCTCGATCCGCTGGCTGAAGATTACCTGGTCGAAGGAACCCAGTTCTGGGTGGTCAAACCGTCGATCTCGCTGGCCGGTATCACCGGTCTCGAAGCGCTGGTCAAAGGTAACTACATTGCCGTGCGTCCAGGAGACAAAGGCGCCTCACCGCAACGCGAGTTTGTGGCACGGCCGAAGGCACCGCCGCTCGACTTGCGTGCACCAGGATTGCATCTGGTGCTGTTTACCGAGAATCTGGGTTCCCTGGAAGTCGGCAGTCCGATTCTCTACAAACAGGTCAAGGTCGGTTCGGTCCAGAGCTATCAGTTCTCGCGCACCAAAAAACAGTTGGTGATCGGTGTACACATCGAGAAGGAATACGAAGGTCTGGTCAACGCCTCGACACGGTTCTGGAATGCCAGCGGCATCACGCTGACGGGTGGGCTGACTGGGGGGATCCAGGTCAAAAGTGAGTCGCTGCAAAGCCTGATGGCCGGCGGTATTGCTTTCGAAACTCCGGAAGCCAAGGCGCCGTTGCAGAAGCGGATTCCGCGTTTTCGCCTGTTCGCCAGCCATGACGAGGCCAACCAGAAAGGCGCCGTAGTCACGATCAAGGTGGATCGCGCCGATGGCTTACGCAACGGCACACCTGTGAGATTCAAAGGCCTGGATGTTGGCAAGATTGAAGACGTCGACCTCAGTGATGACCTGCAATCGGTGATGCTCACCGCACGAATCACCGAAGTGCCGGAGCGTATCGCTCGGGTTGGCAGTCAGTTCTGGGTAGTCAAACCTGAACTGGGTCTGATCAAGACGTCCAACCTCGAAACGCTGGTCACTGGACAATACATCGAAGTGCAACCGGCAGCGAAAAACCTCGGTCCGCAGAAAAACTTCGTCGCCTTGGCCAGTCCGCCGGAAACTGCTAAACAAGAAGCCGGTTTGAGCCTGGTGTTGAGTGCTGCTCGCCGTGGTTCGCTGAAAACCGGTGTGCCGGTCACCTATCGCGAAATCACCGTGGGCAAAGTGACGGGTTATGAGCTCGGCCAGACCGCCGATCGAGTGTTGGTGCACATCCTGATCGAGCCGAAGTACGCGCCGTTGGTGCGCAGCGGCACGCGTTTCTGGAACTCCAGTGGTTTCGGCTTTGATTACGGCTTGTTCAAGGGCGCGACGATGCGAACCGAATCGCTGGAGACACTGATTCAGGGCGGTATCGCTTTCGCCACGCCGGACGGTGAGCGCATGGGCAGTCCGGCGCGACCTGAGCAAACGTTCCCGCTGTTCGATAAGTTTGAAGATGAATGGCTGACCTGGGCGCCGAAGATTTCGATCGGCAATTAAGCCCAAACAGCAGACATGAAAAAGGCCGCGATCCATTGGATCGCGGCCTTTTTCGTATCTAACGGTTTAACTCAAACCGCATCCAGCTCAGGCTCGTCCGCTTCAACATTAACGGCAGCCTTCACTTCATCGTGACGACGGATGTACTTCCAGTCCGCTTCGTCGATGTAGATCCCGTTCGGGCCGCTGCCACCTTCGAGGTCGATGGCGACACTGGCGCAGACCTGCGGCTTCACACTCGCCAGGATCGGCACGAAGCCCAGTTGCAGGCTGGTTTCCAACAGCGCGGCCTGGTTCTTTTCGTCGATGTCCGCCGCCTCGTCGAGGTAGTACGGCAGGCGCACGCGACCGGCCTGATCGCGGTCCATCAAGTGCAGCAACAAGTACATGTTGGTCAGCGCCTTGATGGTCATGGTCGTGCCGTTCGAAGCGGCGCCATCGATGTCGGTATGAATCACCGGCGATCCGTTGACCTTGGTGATCTCGAACGCCAGTTCGAACAAGTCCTTCAGCCCGAGCTGGTTGTGGTTCGCCGCCACCAGACGCGCCAGGTATTCCTTGGCTTCTTCGTTCTTGTTGTCCTGATCAGCGCTTTGGCTCAGGTCGAAAACCGAAAGGGTTTCGCCTTCTTCGTACTGGCCGGCGCTGTGGATGATCTGGTCGATGTGCTTGAGCGCTTCCTTGTTCGGCGCCAGCACGATGCGGAAACTCTGAAGGTTGGAGACCTGACGCTTGTTGATCTCGCGGTTGAACAGCGCCAGTTGATGCTCAAGGCTGTCGTAGTCGCTGC
This sequence comes from Pseudomonas sp. MDT1-17, assembly GCF_054898105.1. NCBI lineage: Bacteria > Pseudomonadati > Pseudomonadota > Gammaproteobacteria > Pseudomonadales > Pseudomonadaceae > Pseudomonas > Pseudomonas sp. MDT1-17. The sequence goes on from NZ_JBUBVM010000001.1 coordinate 1,502,002, forward strand.
GGATGTTGCGCAGGGTCCGAGCGATGTCGGTAACGGCCGCACGACGTGCCTTGCCAAGGGTCAGGGCTTCGTCGGTGCGGTGCGCGTACGCATTGATCAGCAGTTGCAGGCGACGCTCCATATCGTCTTCGCTGTCGAACTTGGCCACGCCCTTGAGGCGGACCTGAGCGTACAGCGCCTCGATCTGACCATCGCTGCGCAACAAACCTTGCCAGCTGTCCTGATAGTCATTGAGCAGCGGGAGCAGGTTGTCCATGGAGTCGTCGATCGGGTCCATGAATGGCGTCCCGAATGGCAGGTCTGCCGGCAACAGCTGACGGCGGCGCAGGGCGTCGTCGAGGGTGCGTTGCTTGGCTTCCATGTCGCCGATCTGCCGGCCGACCAGTTGCAACTTGGCCGACAGTTGCTGGACGCGTTCGGTGAAGGCGTCGCTGGAACGCTTCAACTCTTCCTGAGCTGCTTCCATCTGGGCCAATTGCTCAAGCTTGTCGTCTTCCTCGGCGCTCAAGGTTTGCGCGCGGCGGAAATCTTCCAACGCTTTCTGCGCATCCAGCACTTGCTGGTACAGCGCTTCGGTCTGGGTCTTGCTCGCGGCGCGGTCGGCTGCAACAGCTTGCTGGGTTTTCAGTTGCTTGAGTTCTTTGTCCAGGCGCTCTTTCTGATCGCGCAACGCCGCGCGGTCAGCCAGGGCTTGCAACGCTGGAGGCTCGATGTTCGAGATGTCGATGGATAGGCCCGGCACTTCGAAGCGCTCGCCTTTGAAGCCGTCGAGAATCAGCTCCATGGATTTGACCCACTGACCGTCCTCGTCCAGCGTGATGCCATGCTCGCCCAGCGGCAGACTGAACAGCGCACTGTTGAACAGACGCATCAGGCGCTCGACGTCCTGTTGCGAGAACTCCTCGCGCAGGCGGGCGTAGCTGTTGTTGTCGGCGTGATCGAGTTGTTGTTTCACCGACTTCAGGCGTTTTTCCAGATCCCGCAAGCGCTCTTCCAGATCTTCGGCAGAGAACTGCCGCGACTGAGCCAACGCACCGGCCAATTCATCGTGTGCATCCTTGGCCGCGAGCAGTTGCTGCTCAAGGACTTTGACGTCAGTGACCAACGCGAAACGATGCTTGAGCACCGACAACTCGCCGAGCCAGCGCTGGATGCCGGTGATTTCCCGCTCCAGACGCATCAGCTCCTGAGTGCCGCCGCGCTGATCGTTTTGCAGCGCATCCTGCTCATTACGGTAATGCTCGGCCTGAATCGTCAGCTCTTCCTTGCGCGCACTGGCGTAGTCCGACCAGGTGCCGAGCAAGGAATCGAGCAACGGCGAGATCCGGTGCAATTTGCCGCGCAGGATATTGCGCTGGGTCACGCCTGCCGCAAGGGCTTCGACCAATGGGCCCGCAATGACCAGCGCGTTGTAGTCCTGCTCCATGCGTCGTACATCGCGGAACGCTTCTTCGCACGCGGCGATGTAGTCGACGCTGCCGGAACGCAGGCTGTGTTCGAATGCATCGAGAAACAGTTGCTTGAGCTTGGCCGCTGTGATTTCGCGCATGTGCAGCAAATTGATGAACAGTGCGCGGAACGTCTTCAGGCTCTGCTCGCTGGTGGAGCGCAACGGGATCAGCGTCAGGTCCAGCGGGATCGACGTGTGCCCGCCGACCAACAAACGACGCAGTTCATCAGGCTTGAGTTCGTAGGCTTTCAGGCCTTCGCGCTCAAGGTTGGTGAACAATTCTTTCTGACGCAGGCAGGTGTCGTTTTTCTGGTAATGGGCCAGATCCAGCTTGCCAGCGTAGGCAAAAAACTGGTGACCGAAACCACCACCCGGGCCGCGACCAACCACGCCAATGACATGAGGGCCGTGAGGCAGCGAGACTTCGACCAGGATGTAACTGGTGTCCGAGGCGAAGTAGAAGCGACGGGATTGTTCCAGGCTGTACTTGCCGAAACTCATGTCCGACATGCGCGCCAGGATCGGGAATTGCAACGCGTTGATCGAGGCGGATTTGCCGAGGTTGTTCGCGCCGTAAACCGACAACGGTTCTTCCAGCGGGAACAGGCCGAGGCTGTAACCGGCGGTGTTCAAAAGGGCAAAGCGGCGAATGCCGTAGCGTTCCTTGCTCATGCGTCGGTCTCCTGTTCTTCGGCAATGGCGCGGGCCATGGCGTCTTCTTCGCTTTCTTCTTCGAAGTCACTCAAATCGAGCGGGTCATCGGTTTCCAAAAGTTTTTCATCGCTGTCGTCGTCGATCAAAACCGGAACCGGCAGCGGCAACACGCTGTGCAGGCTGGCCGCCAGATCGCGATCCTGCTGAACCGAGAGGCAGACATCGAGGAAACGGTGCATCGGCGGCAGGAAACGGTAGATGCCGTTTTCTTCGCCGGCGAAACCGAGCTGAGTCATGCGGCGCATGATTTTTTCTTCGAGTTCTTCGACTGTCTGCACTTCGGCCTGGATGAACAGGTCGCGATATTTTTCGAGCAATGACGGCAATTCATCGCGGCCGAGGCTGCCACCATCCAGCACGGCGACCGGGTCGCGGCCCTGGTCGGCCAGGTGCTCGACGAGGATGAAGGTGAACAGCGCCAGACGCTGGGCAGTCTTGTTTACCGTCGCAGCGGCCAGGTCCGGTACGAAGTAATAGAAACCACGAGTGTCGCAGACCAGTTCAAAGCCCAACGCCTTGAACAGTGTGCGGTACTGGTCCTGGAAATTTGACAGTTGCGCGTACAGCTCCGGATCGCGGCGGCTGACGTGGTAGCCCTTGAACAGCTCGCGAAAGATCGGCGCCAGCTGGGACAGTTCGGATAGATCAAGATGCATTTTGGTTGCTCGCAGAATCCTCGGCGGCGGTGTCGCGGGCCGAGAGCAGGGCGAAGGAGCGCAGGCTGACCTGGTGCTCATGAGTGTGGTAATCGCGGCGTTCCAGACGCTCGCGTTTGAAGCGTTTTTCCCGCGACAGACGCGAGAACCAATACAGCAATTCGTCGGTGGCGCCGTCCGGCTCCTGCTCCAGCAGCCAGGTCATCAGGTCCGGCATCGGCAGCGCGTCTTCGCAGCGTTCGAGCATTTCGCGAACGGTGCGTGGCGCGCGCGGGGCTTCGCCTTTCTGAGTCTTGTGGGCCTTGGGGAAGCGCGCCGGTTTTGGCTCGAATCGCGCCAGCGCATAGACGTAGGCTTCGACCTGGCTGGCGCTGCCAAGGAAGGTACTTTGCGGACGGGTGAACATCGGCATGGCGGCCTGCGGCACCGCATCAATACCCTTGCGGCGGATGGCCGACAAGGCCAGTGCGGCGCCTCGGGTCACGGCGTTGTGGCGGCGTGCTTCTTCACGCAGCGGCAACAACAACTCGCGAGCGTGACGCAGGGTCAGCTGGGCGCTGGTCTGCATTTCGAGGATGCGCGCGTGAGTGCGCAGCAGCATGTCGTCATCGACCAGATGGCCGAGGCGCTGCTGCTCGGTGAGCATGCGCAGCAGCACGTTCTCGACCTTGCGCACGCCTTGTTCGAAGGCACCGTCGGCATTGACCAACTGGATCATCGGTTCGACGTATTCGTCCCAGGTCGCGAGCACTTCAGCGTAACGCTGACGCAGTGGGATCTGCCGGTCGCTGGTCTTCGCGCGCTCGGCGACGGCCACCAGCGCCTGTTCATCGTTGGCGAGTTTCTTCAGCACGTCGCGTACGCGCATGTCGAGCAGGCGCAGCTGGCGCGCCAGGTCGTGGCCATCGCGTATGTCGAAGGCGTCCTGGATGTAACCGGCCAGACGCTCGAGGTGGCGCAGATAGGCTTCGATTTCCAGGCACAGGCCCAGACGGTGCTCACGGCGCAGGTAAGCGAGGAAGTCGTGGATCTGCGCGTTGAGCTCGAAACGGTTCGGGCTTTTCGCCACGGGAACCAGAATGTCGAGGCGGATCCACACGTCCAGCAGGCTGGTGATGTCCTGCGGCGTACTGTCCAGTTGCTGGGCGCCCAGTTGCGTGCGCAGTTCGTTGAGGCTCAAGGTGCCTTGGTCGAAGTGCTCGCACAGTGGCTCCAGAAGTGCCCAGTGTTCAGCGAGGGCGCGCAAGACGCGCTTGGGTTCGATCATCGGAATGGCCGGCTGGTTATCGAATAAAAGCAGCGATTGTACTGCATCAGGCTCGTTGCGATTCACTCTCGGGACGGACAGTTGGCTTTCTATCGATCAAGCGTGGGCGATCTTGCGCGAAGGGCGGTAGAATCACCGCACTTTAGTTATCCACAAGTGGCCGACCTTTGCTTATCGAGTCCCGTCGCCGCGCTTATTTGACCGCCATGCAGGTGGTCAACTGGCTGCCGCGCACCGAATTGCCCTTTGCTGCGCCCTCGCGCCCTGAACTGCTGGAGATGCCCGAGCCGTTGGTCGTCGCCCCGTTGGCGCCGGCTCCTGTGGCTGAGGCGCCCGTGGAACCTGTGGTCAAACCGGCCGAACGGGTAAAAATCGAAGTGCCACGGCCATCGTTGGCCAGCACGCGAACGAATGCCAAAGTCGAAGAAGAGGCGCCGCCGGTCGCGGTCAAGGCGCCGGTCGTGCCGCCGCCGCGTTTCGCCCTGCAATTGCTGCGAGCCGGGCGCTGCCTGCTGTTGGTCGAGTTACCCACAGGCGAATCGTTTCAGACCCGCGACCCCGCCTATCTGTTGCTCAAGGACATGCTGCGTGCCGCCTGTCTGCCGGACAGCCCGCAGATTGTCGGTGAGCCGGTGCGCTGGCCGTTGCTGGTTCGGGGCACCATGGATCAAGGCCCGGAAGCGGCTCGCGACTTCGTGCAAGGTTTTCTCTCGGCCCGGCTGGAAGACGCTCCATGCGTCTGCGTGTGGCTGATCGGCCTGCCGGCGGTGCGTTTCGCGGGTGAAGCGAACGCCGAATCCTTCAACCGTGAACTCCAGGTCGATGGCCTGGGCTCGGTCTGGGCCCTGCCGGGTCTGGAATTATTAATGGAAGAGCCACAGCGTAAGGCTGATGTCTGGCAAGCCATGCGTCGGCTGATGGCGCGCTGGAAAGAATCGGATGAGTGACGCTGTATCGTTCCGCCCGATGATCGAGGCGGACATGGACGCTGTACTGAAAATCGAATACGCGGCTTATAGCCACCCGTGGACCCGCGGAATTTTTCTCGATGGCCTGGGCAAGTACCAGATCTGGTTGATGTTCGAAGGTGCGCAACAGGTAGGTCACGGTGTGGTGCAGATCATCCTTGATGAAGCGCATCTGCTGAACATCACCGTCAAACCGGAAAACCAGGGCCGTGGTCTCGGCTTGACGTTGCTGGAGCATTTAATGTCCCGGGCGTATGACGCCAAGGCGCGGGAGTGTTTTCTGGAAGTGCGCGACAGCAACCGTGGCGCGTTTAAGTTGTATGAGCGGTACGGGTTTAACGAGATTGGTCGTCGACGCGATTATTACCCGGCGGTTGGCGGCAGGGAAGATGCCGTGGTCATGGCCTGCACTTTGGTGGATTGAACGGCGATCCCGTGTAGGAGCTGCCGAAGGCTGCGATCTTTTGATCTTTCCGTGCCGCGACAACAAAAGATCAAAAGATCGCAGCCTTCGGCAGCTCCTACATTCAAATATCTCATACAGATAGATCAACGATTACCGTCTATCGGATCGCGCTGCGCCATTTCCGCTTCATCCAGCCCATTACCACCGCCAATGTCGTCTTCATCGACAATGCTCAAATCCCAATCAGCCTGTTCGCCTTCGCCGGCCTCATGAGCATCGCGCGCGCCGTCTTCATGAATCAGGGTTTCCGGGCTCATATCGTCATCAGTGGATTCATGGTCATCGGTCGAGGCCCCGGTCATGCCGGCTTCACGTACTCGATCCTGAGGCATCAGCCGCTTGCGATCCGTTTCCGCCAGCTCGTCGCCGATTTTACCGCTGGGTGTTTTGTCGTCGAAATCCAGCTCATGCATCGATCCCATGCGGTCTTCGTTATCATCGATGGGCTCGGGTTGCACCGCATCGTACGGACGTCGTGATTCAGTCATGGCAATTCCTCATACTGTGGGCCTTACTAGGGTGGACCCACTGGGCTGCTGAGAATTCCAACGACTCGCAACACCGGATAATATGCATCGCGCGCGTGACCCCGATGGACGGTTGTCTGTCAAACCAGCGCATCATTATCGAGGCTTCACAGCATGAACGAATTACAAGATCTGATTGATAACAACGAACGCTGGGCTGAAGCGATCAAGCAGGAAGATCCGGACTTCTTCTCCAAGCTGGCCCGCCAACAGACACCGGAATACCTGTGGATTGGCTGTTCCGACGCCCGCGTGCCGGCCAACGAGATCGTCGGTATGCTACCCGGCGACCTGTTCGTCCACCGCAACGTGGCCAACGTGGTGCTGCACACCGACCTCAACTGCCTGTCGGTGATTCAGTACGCGGTCGACGTGCTGAAGGTCAAACACATCCTCGTTACCGGCCACTATGGCTGCGGTGGCGTGCGCGCCTCGATGCAGGACCGTCAGCTGGGCCTGATTGACGGCTGGTTGCGCTCGATTCGCGATCTGTATTACGAAAAGCGCGAAGAACTGGCGGAGTTGCCGACCGAAGAAGAACAGGTTGACCGTCTCTGCGAGCTCAACGTGATCCAGCAAGTGGCCAACGTCGGGCACACCAGCATTGTGCAAAACGCCTGGCATCGCGGGCAGAACCTCTCGATCCACGGTTGCATCTATGGCATCAAGGACGGTCGCTGGAAAAGCCTGAACACGACCATCAGTGGTTTCGAGCAACTGCCGCCGCAATACCGTTTGCGTCCGGTCGAGGCGTTGTAACGCCCATCAGCAGAGCGTTCGCCGACGCCAGTGTTGCAAAAACAACTGGCCGTCGGCGTTCGGCGGTTCATCGTAGCCGGTGATCCAGCCACGGCAGTCGCACGAGCCACACTGACAGGCGAACTGACGCAGGAGTTTGTCTTCGGTGGTGGCGTAATCCATCGTCAGTCGGTCGCCTTTTTTGATGTCTTTCAGCGCCCATAACCACAGCTCGCTCATGTCGAGAAATACGTTGGGGTCGCAGGAGTGACGCAGCAGCCCGCAGAAGCGCGGGTCGTAGACATGGATGCCACGGGCCATTTGCCGGGTATGCCGACAGCGATAAGGCAGCAGATGCCCCGACGCTCGACAAATCCGGCTGATACGGGGGAAGTCCCGAAGTGCTGCGACGGCTGCCGCCGATCCGTTGGCGTTGTCGATAATCTCGAAGTCGGTCCTGGAGGGGAATCCAAGGCGAACGGGCAACTCCGTAAATGGATAAATCCCATCGGGTGGTTGCGCAAGCGTCGCGTGCAGGGCGTGGGTTTTCATAACGATCCTTGTCCGGCTGGGGTGCTGCGACCTCCGTCAGCTGACGATCCTGTCAGCTCTGCAACACATGGGTACGTCTCAAGCCTCTCGCAAATGAAACAGCGGGTCTACTGTCATAACTGACAGTAGACCCGCCGTTCATCGTTTTACAGAGGCGGGGCAGGGATCGCAGTCGCGGGTAGCGGAGCTTTCAGCTGTTTGAGCTGAGATTTGATCGTTGCCGTCGCGCACTTGGCCACGGCTTGTACGGACGTCAGTTTGCGGATAGAGGTGTAGAACAGCTCGCAGGTCTTTTCTGACTGGGCCACTTGCCAGGTTTGGGTGCAACTTCTCAATTCAATGTCGGGATTACTGTCCGGTTGGCGGCCCATGGTGGCCTGCCAGCATGCGGCACTCAAGTCCTGGCCCATGACTTTCAGGCCCGCTGCGTCGGCCTGGGCCTGGGCATCTTTACCGGTGTAGCTGTCCGGGTCGGCGGCGTACCAGATGTAACTCGGATGGTTGGAACCCAGCACGGGTACTTTCACCCCGTCAGTCGGACTGATGCGGACCAGGCCCAGCACATTCACGGTCGGCCCGTATTGCTGCTTGATCCAGTTACGCACCGGCGCGCCGAAGGCGACCATCGGCAACGCCTCACCGCTGGCGTTCTGGCTGAGTTGCTTGACCATGGTGGTCTGGTAGTCCTTGAAATAGTCGTAGACACCTTCCAGATCTTTGCCAGCGTTGGATGGCGCGGCGATCGGCGCGATGTCGATGATGGTCTGGAAAGCCGGCGTCTGATCGGCAGCGATCCCGTTGACCGTCAGCAGCGTGGCCCAACGATCAGTGGTGGCCGACTTCAGGTAATCCTGCGCCTGGGTCAGCGAGTAATCCGGCGGAAAGTGCAGCAACTCGACACTTCTACGGTTCTCCAGTGCCATGCCCAGCGGCAGGAACAAGTACCAGCTGTAAGCCCACTTGCCGTCGGCATTCAGCTTGCTGGCGCCGGTATAAGCCAGATCGCCGGCATCGAGCAGCGCCGCCAACGGCTTTTCATAACCTCTGGGCACCCCGGTGATTGCGGCATAGAGCTGATCGTTATCGGTTTTGACCTGTACCTTCGCGTCGCTGTAGCCATCGCGCTGCACGCTTTGAGTCAGGTAATGCTCAACCGTTTGCTCCAGCGTCCAGTTGCGAAAGCAGATCACATTGCAATTGTTGGGATAAGCGAACAGGCGGGTAACGCGTTCGGTACTGCCCAGCTTCAGGTCGACATCGGCATGGGCGGCGGCACTCAGGGTCAGGGCCGCGAAGGTGAGTCCTGCAAATTTGAACATGCTCAGATCCTTTTCAGCGTGTGGGCCCTTAGGTTCGGGGCGCCTACATACTGAAACAGACTAGACCGAACAAGAAGTAGGGGCCGATAGATATATCGGCCCTTTTTACGTTAAGGCATCACCGGCGCCGTATACGTCAGCGTCGTCCCCAACGCCCACAGCAGAAACAGCACCAGAAGGTCTTAAGGGCTGCAACCGCCCGTCTGGACAGGTGCCAACAGTAAATCAATCGGTTACTTCTTGTGACGAAGTTTTACCAGTCTGAGACTTTGGTCTAACGGGTTGTCCGTTGGCGCGTTTGCGTAGACCATGGGCGCCTTGGTTTTTGCCTATGCCAGAGTTCTTTTCATGACTGCCAATACCGATTCGCGCCCGGCGCCGTTCAACCGTTCGGACTACAAGACCCTGGGCCTTGCGGCGTTAGGTGGCGCGCTGGAAATCTACGACTTCATCATCTTCGTATTTTTCGCACTGACCCTCAGCCAGCTGTTCTTCCCGCCGGAAATGCCGGAGTGGCTGCGCCTGCTGCAAAGTTTCGGGATTTTCGCCACCGGTTATCTGGCGCGGCCCCTGGGCGGCATTCTCATGGCGCATTTCGCCGACCGACTGGGTCGCAAGAAGGTCTTCAGCCTGAGCATCCTGATGATGGCATTGCCGTGCCTGCTCATCGGCATCATGCCGACCTACGCCCAGATCGGCTATTTCGCACCGCTGCTGCTGTTGGCCCTGCGCATCCTCCAGGGCGCGGCGGTGGGCGGCGAAGTGCCGAGCGCCTGGGTGTTTGTTGCCGAGCATGCACCGGCCGGCCATCGCGGTTACGCCCTGGGTTTTCTGCAGGCGGGGCTGACTTTCGGCTATTTGATCGGCGCTTTGACGGCGACGTTTCTGGCGCAGGCGTTCACCCCGGCCGAGATCCTCGATTACGCCTGGCGTTACCCGTTCCTGCTGGGCGGCGTGTTCGGCGTAATCGGCGTCTGGCTACGCCGCTGGCTCAGCGAAACCCCGGTGTTTATGGCCATGCAGGCCCAACGCGATGCAACCGTCGAGCTGCCGCTGCGCACGGTCTTGCGTGAACACCGTCTGGCCATGCTGCCGGCGATGATCCTCACCTGTGTGCTGACGTCGGCGGTGGTGGTGTTCGTGGTGATCACCCCGACCATGATGCAGAAAACCTTCGGTATGACCGCCAGCCATACCTTTGCCTTGAGTGCCTTGGGCATTGTTTTTCTGAATGTCGGCTGCGTACTCGCCGGGCTGCTGGTCGACCGCATTGGCGCCTGGCGCACGGTGATGCTCTATAGCCTGCTGCTGCCACTGGGCATCGGCGTTCTCTACACCTGCCTGATCATCGGTGGCAACTGGATCGGTCTGGCGTACGCGGTGGCCGGTCTCAGTTGCGGGGTGGTCGGCGCGGTGCCGTCGGTGATGGTCAGCCTGTTCCCGGCGCGGATTCGTGTCTCGGGGATTTCCTTCACCTACAACATTGCCTACGCCGTTTGGGCGAGTATCACACCGTTGTTGCTGATCGGTCTGATGCCGTGGAGCCCATGGATCTGCGTGATCTTCTGCGCGGTGATGGGGGCTGTGGGTGTGAGCAGTGCCGCGTATTTCGGGACGCGGATGCCAAAAGTTGGAAGCTGTTCGCCTGCTGGCGCGATGTAATCGAAGGCAGGACCGTTCGTGTAGCAACTATTTTTGTAGGACAACCCTGAAACACTCTTCAGAAAATATCCCTAAGGCCGATGGTTAGGCTGCATACCGCTTTCTATCCCTGTCCATCGGTGTATCCCCATGTTCAACAAACGCTTGAAGCAGGAGCTGTCGGCTCTTCGCGAAGAACTCTCCAGCCTCCAGCAAGTGAAGGAAAGTCTGGAAAGCGAGATGCTGGTCCTGACCCTCGATACCGATGGGCGGATTCAATCGGTCAACCAGAACTTCATCGGCGAGATGCTCTACAAAAGCAACGACCTGATAGGTCGACACGTTGAAGACATCGTCCCGGTCCATGTGAAATCGGACGAATTCCACCACCGTTTCAAAGCCGCGCTGACCCGTGGCGAACACTTTGTCGGCGCGGTGCGCTTGTTGCGCGGCAATGGCCAGGAAGCCTGGCTGCGCTCGATCGTGCAGCCGGTTCGGTCCGCGGACGGCCGGATCAAGCACTTCTCGATTTACTCCAGTGACCTGACCCGCACCATCGAGGCGTCCCGTGAGCATGAGAACCTGATCGGCGCGCTCGTGCGCTCCACGGCGGTGATCGAGTTCGACCTCAATGGCAATGTGCTTGCAGCCAACGACCGGTTTCTCAGCGGCATGGGCTACAGCCTGGCGCAGATCAAGGGCAAACATCACCGCACCTTCTGCCAACCGGAGGATTACAACAGCGCCGCGTACCAGGACTTCTGGCGCCGCTTGAATGCAGGCGAGTTCGTCGCTGGCCGTTTCAAACGCATCGACAGCCACGGCCGCGAGGTCTGGCTGGAGGCTTCCTACAACCCGGTGGTCGATGCCAACAACAAGCTCTACAAAGTGGTGAAGTTCGCCACGGTGATTACCGATCAAGTCAATCAGGAGCAAGCCGTCGCCGAAGCGGCGAACATTGCCTACAGCACCTCGCAGCAAACCGACAGCAGCGCGCAACGCGGTAACGCCGTGGTGACTCAGGCGGTGAACGTGATGCGTGACCTTGCCAAACACATGCAAACCGCCGGCGAAGGCATCGAAGCGCTGAATGAGCAGTCGCTGGTGATTGGCACCATTGTCAAAACCATCAGCGGGATTGCCGAACAGACCAACCTGCTGGCGCTCAACGCAGCCATCGAAGCCGCTCGGGCCGGAGAGCAGGGTCGTGGTTTCGCGGTGGTGGCGGATGAGGTCCGGCAACTGGCTTCGCGCACCAGCCAGGCAACCGATGAAATCGTCGGCGTGGTGCGTCAGAACCAGGACATGGCGCGCAACGCCGTGGCGCTGATGACCGAAGGCAAACTCCAGGCGGAGCAGGGGCTGGCGCTGGCGGCAGAGGCGGGTACGGTAATCGTCGAGATTCAGGACGGTGCACAGAAAGTGGTGAACGCGGTCGGGCAGTTTGCCAATCAGCTGGCGACTTGATGCCTGCCATCCTGGTGGAAATCGCTACAATCGGCGTTTTCCCCAGGCAGCCTGCCTTTCACACCCAAACGTCATTCTGCGCAGTGCGCTCGCCACCTTCGTTGCCAGTGTTCAGCACACCCTTGGGTTCGATCAGCAGGAGTTTTACTTCCTGCTCGGCAAACGGTTTGTGCTCGACACCTTTTGACACCACATAAATTTCGCCGGCGTTCACCAGCACGTGGCCATCGCGAAAGTCGATGCGTAATTGCCCTTCGAGAACGATGAAGGTTTCGTCGGTATCAAGGTGATCGTGCCAGATGAAATCCCCCAGCAGTTTCACCACCTTGAACTGGTAGTCGTTCATCTCGGCAATGACCCGAGGCGTCCAGTAAGGGCCGATCTTGGCGATTTTTTCAGCGAAATTCAGGCTTTCGTAAGCTTTCATGAAGCAGCTCTGGTGGTTGATCGTAAATCCACGATAGCCCACGCATCGGCCTGCTTCTTGAACGATTGTGCGTGGCTCAGCGGCGGTGCATTTTCATCCAGCGGGCCGGCGACAGGCCGTAGGTTTTGCTGAACTGCCGGGTCATGTGGCTTTGATCAGTGAAGCCGGCGATCAGCGCGGCGCTGACCAGTGACTGGCCCTGGATCAGCAGCGTGCGGACCAGGTCGAGCCGGCGCATGGTCAGGTATCGATAAGGGCTGGTGCCGAACAACAGGCGAAAATCCCGCGACAGACTCCAGCGATCGCGACCGCTGTGTTGCGCCAGTTCTTCCAGCGTCACGGTGCGATCCAGGGCGCTGTGAATGAATGCTCGCGCGCGTTCGGCTGCCACGTAGTCGAAGCTCTGGCGGGTCGCAGGCACGCCTGAAACGCTGTTCAAGGCTTGAGCCAGATCGAACAGCGCATCCTGTTCTTCCATAGGCTCGAGGGGACAATCGAGGCTTCGCAGCAGCACGGCAGTGGCGGCGAATAAACGTGGGTCGGTCGACAGGCCGGTCTTGATAAACGGCAATGGCTGGCCGCCGAGCATCTGCTGGATCAGCGCCGGTTCGATGTACATCATTCGGTACTGGAACCCGGTCTCGGTGCCGGCTTCGCCATCGTGAACTTCGTCCGGGTGCAGCACCATCGTCCCGCCCGGCAGACTGTGGCGCCAGCCACCTCGGTACTGAAAACTCTGCACACCGGCCAGGGTATGGCCGATGGCATAGGTATCGTGGCGGTGAAGGTCGTAGCCGTGGCCTGCAAAAAACGCCTCGAAACGCTGGAGCCCGCCGACGTCGGGCGCGCGGTGGAACCAGTCGATGGAAGGCGTGTGCTTGGCCATGGTGTTGTTGCCTTGAGCTCGTTGCGCAATACGTTACCCCACTGACCAGCCGTCTGTCTGCTGCCGATCGAATCTCCCGGCTGGTGGAAAATCCCGGACTAATGTTGCAAGGTGCTGAACATTCGCTGAAGCCATAAAGGTGGGTCAGGTAATGAGCAAACTGCGGGTAGGCATTATTTTTGGCGGCCGTTCGGCTGAACACGAAGTGTCGCTGCAATCGGCGAAAAACATCGTCGATGCGCTGGACCGTTCGCGCTTCGAGCCGGTGCTGATCGGCATCGACAAGCAAGGCCACTGGCACCTTAACGACCCTTCAAACTTCCTGCTCAATCAGGAAAACCCGGCGCTGATCGCCCTTAACCGGTCCAATCGCGAACTAGCCGTTGTGCCGGGCAAGGTCAGCCAGCAATTGGTGGAAACTTCCAGTCAGGAACTGCTGGGTCACGTCGATGTGATCTTCCCGATCGTCCATGGCACCCTGGGCGAAGACGGTTGCCTGCAAGGTTTGCTGCGCATGGCCGATCTGCCATTTGTCGGCTCCGACGTGCTCGGTTCGGCCGTCTGCATGGACAAGGACATCAGCAAGCGCCTGCTGCGTGACGCCGGGTTGGCGGTCACGCCATTCGTCACCCTGACCCGCGCCACCGCGGCGCGCACCCGGTTCGCCGAGGTGCAGGGCAAACTCGGTCTGCCGTTGTTCGTCAAACCGGCGAACCAGGGATCTTCCGTGGGCGTGAGCAAGGTGAATGACGAAGCCGAATACGCGGCAGCGGTAGAACTGGCCCTGGGTTTCGATGAGAAAGTCTTGGTCGAGTCCGCCGTCAGCGGCCGCGAGATTGAATGCGCGGTGCTGGGCAACGAAGACGCCATCGCCAGCGGTTGTGGCGAGATCGTGGTGCGCAGCGGGTTCTATTCCTACGACAGCAAATACATCGACGCTCAAGCGGCGCAAGTTTTGGTGCCGGCTGATATCAGCATCGAGGCCAGCGAACGCATTCGTGCCCTGGCCGTCGAGGCGTTTCAGGTGTTGGGCTGTTCCGGGCTGGCGCGGGTCGACGTGTTCCTGACCGAGAGCGGCGAAGTGCTGATCAATGAGATCAACTCGTTGCCCGGCTTCACGCGCATCAGCATGTACCCCAAACTATGGCAGGCCACCGGTATGACTTACAGCGAGCTGGTCAGCCGATTGATCGAGCTGGCGCTGGAGAAGCATAAGGCGCGGCAGGCGCTGAAGATTTCTCGCTAGGCTGAATACAACAAGAATTATTCGAGGCGACACGCCAAGAAGGTTAGTGCACGTAACGTCTGGCTGTCGGCAGGGAAGCGATCGCGCTGGTGAAGGCGCCGTGGGTCATGTTGATGCATTTTCAGGAGTCGGCTGGCACCTGATCAAGCCTGCTTTACCGGTTTGATCAGGCTCTGCGCCGGTATCCCGAATAAATCGTGAAGTTTCCAGATCATCGGAAGCGTCAACGCACGTTTGCCATTAAGCACTTCATACACTCGGTTGGTACGACCAATGGCGGGTGCAAGGTCTGCAGCAGAGAGGCCGGACTGCTCCATACGAAACTTAATCGCATCGATTGGATTGGGCAGGTCCACGGGAAACCGCTTCGATTCATAGGCTTCGATCAGCGTGATCATAATGTCGAAGTAATCACCCTCAGGGGTGCCAGGCTCTGGTTCGTTGTCGAACAGCGCTGACACGTTCTTGAGGGCTGCACGGTAGTCCTCGTCGGTGTGAATTGGGCGAATGTTCATGGGTTACTCCATCTCGACGGTATCAGCGTCGATCGCGTCGTACTGTTTGTGAGTGCCGACAAATTTTATGTATACGGCGCCGAAGCGATAGGCCACAGCGACTACCAACCGAAAGTCATTGCCCTTGATGTTGAACACGACTCTGCGGCTTTTGAGAATACTGGCGGTAGCAAAGTGCGCCTTTATGTCCGCTGGCGCTTTCCACTCAGCATTTTTTGACTCATCAATCCAGGCCAGAAAGGATTGTTCCGAGTCTGGGTATTTCTCCCAAAACCTTTTCAACTGACTGATAGCGATGATTCTCATGGAGTGATCCTAGTCCCGTGGTGGGACTGACGCAAGTCTTTGGAGGCGCATCCGATGTGCGGAGGAGCGAGTTCGACTTCTGTAATCAAACACTGCCGACAGCTAATTTGATGAGTTGGGGGCAGACGCAGAATTGGGAAAAACTGATCTTCAAACTCTATCCAAGAAGCAGTCATTTGTGGGTAGGAAAAGGCTGCGCGAAGTGGCCGATCAGGATTAGTCAGGCATAAAAAAGGGCCTACCTCCCAGTAAGCCCTCTCTCATTCCCGCGTAAGACTCAATCCCCCAACGCAGCTCCCTCCCGCCGCGGGTCGGCCCCTCCCGCCAACGACGTTCTCCCCTGCGCATCCTTCACCCGGACAATCGCCTGGATCCCGCTGGTCATGTCGATCTCGTTGACGCTGTGCCCTTTGTCCTTCAGTGCCTGAATCAGCGCCGGGCTGAACTGTCCCTGTTCCAGTTCTGTCGGGCCGTTGCGGCTGCCAAAGTTGGGCAGGCTGATGGCGGCTTGTGGGTCGAGGTTCCAGTCGAGCAGGCCGATGGCGGATTTGGCGACGTATTCGATGATCTGCGAGCCGCCGGGGGAGCCGACGGAGGCGAGGAATTCACCGCTCTGGCGGTCGAAGATCAGGGTCGGTGCCATGGACGAGCGTGGGCGTTTGCCGGGTTCGACGCGGTTGGCAACCTTCTGGCCATTCTCTTCGGGGATGAACGAGAAATCGGTCATCTGGTTGTTGAGCAGGAAGCCCTGAACCATCAAATGCGAGCCAAACGCGGATTCCACGGTGGTGGTCATGGACACGGCACCGCCTTCGTCATCCACTGCCACCACGTGCGAGGTGGAAATGCGCAACGGCGAACGGTCCGGCGCGTAGGCGACCTGAATGCCCGGCGGGGTGCCGGGTTTGGCTGTGCCCATGCTGCGATCACCGATCAGCGCGGCGCGGCTGGCCAGGTAAGTCGGGTCCACCAGACCCTTGACGGGGACGGGCACGAAGTCTGCGTCGGCCACGTACAGCGCGCGGTCGGCGTAGGCCAGACGCTCGGCCTCGGAGATCAGGTGCACGGCTTCAGGCGTCGGTTCAATGCGCGCCGCTTTGTCTGTCTTGACCGGCTTCAGTGGCGCCAGGGCAAAACGCGGGTCACGGGTTTCCAGGGCCTGCAAGGTGCCGAGGATCTGCGCCACGGCGATCCCGCCCGAAGACGGTGGCGGCATGCCGCAGACTTGCCAGCGTTTGTAGTCGGTGCACAGCGGCGCGCGCTCCTTGGCGCTGTAGCCTTTGAGGTCGTTCAGCGACAGGCTGCCGGGGTTGGCGTGGCCCTGAACCTTAGCGACAATCTCTTGTGCAATGGGGCCTTTGTACAACGCATCCGGTCCTTCCTTGGCGATGCGTTTGAACACAGCGGCCAGTGCCGGGTTTTTCAGTTGCATGCCGGCGGCTTTCGGACTGCCATCGGCACTCAGGAAGTAGGCTGCCATGTCCGGTGAGCTTCGCACGGACGAGTCCGAGGCGATCAACCGGTGAAGGCGTGGCGAGATGGTGAAGCCTTGCTCCGCGAGTTTGATGGCCGGTTCGAACAGCTGCGCCCACGGCAGGCGACCGTGTTTCTGATGGGCCAACTCAAGTGCCCGCAACACGCCCGGTGTCCCCACCGAACGACCGCCAATCTGCGCCTGGGTGAACGGCATCGGTTTGCCGTCGGCTTGCAGGAAAAGCTTCTCGGTGGCGCCGGCCGGCGCGGTCTCACGACCGTCATAAGTGCGCACGGCCTTGCCATCCCACAGCACGATCAACGCGCCACCGCCAATGCCCGAGGATTGCGGCTCGACCAGCGTCAGCACGGCCTGCATCGCAATTGCGGCATCGATTGCCGAACCGCCCTGACGCAACATCTCCCGTCCGGCTTCGGCCGCCAGCGGATTGGCCGCGGCCGCCATGTGTTTTGAGGCGTGCTGGGTCTGCAGGTCGGCGCGATAACCCGAAGCGATTTCCGGCGCCACAGGCAATGTCGAAGAGATCGGGGCGCTGCAGGCTGCGAGGGTTAACGCCGTGGCGATCAGCGAAAAGGCTGACAGGCGATAGTGGCTCAAGTGGAAGGCTGAGAACACGTGGGGGCACTCCGTCCGTGGGAAAGATCTGGGGACTTTATCGGCCGACAGGGAGCGACGCAAACCAAGGCCTACCGCGAAGACACTTTTGTTCTTCATGAAGTAGAGGATTTTCTGTAGGGTCGAGGGCAACACCGGCCAGAAGATCAACAAGAGGCAAACATGCAGACCGAGTTCCCCACCCACCCCAGTTACCGCACTCAGCGTGATCAATTCCTGGCCGCTGCGACCGCGGCCGGTGCGACGCTGACCGAGTACCCGCATCCACTCAACGGGCCGTTCGGTGAGTCACTGAGCACCGATGTGGCGGTGCTTGGCGATCCGGGCGCGAAGCGTTTGCTGATTGTGCTGAGCGGCACTCACGGCGTTGAAGGCTTCTATGGTTCGGGATGTCAGATCAAGTGGTTGCAGGCGTTGGGCGAGCGTTCGTTGCCGGCCGATGTCGCGGTGGTGATGATCCACCTGATCAATCCCTGGGGCACTGCGTGGCTGCGTCGAGTCAACGAAGACAACATCGACCTGAACCGCAATCACCTGAACTTCGACCACCCATTGCCGGATAATCGGGCCTATGCAGCGCTGCATGAAATCTATGCCTGTACGGAGTTGCAAGGCCCTGAGCGTGATCGCGCCGATGCGTTGCTCAATGCGCAGATCGACGAACACGGCTGGCCAGCGGTGATGTCGATTGTCGAGGGCGGCCAGCACCGTCATCCCGATGGTTTGTTTTACGGCGGACGGGCGCCGAGCTGGTCGAACCGCACGTTGCATCAGATCATTCAAAAGCATGTCGCCCATGCCGAAGTTGCCATGTGTTTCGACTTGCACACCGGCGCCGGGGAGTACGGTCATCCGATGTTGCTGACCATTACCGAGGCAGCCTATCCAGCGCTTGCAGATGCGCAGGCCATTTACGGCCCGTGGCTCTATACGCTGCTGACCGGCGCCGACACGCTGAGCGAAACCGGCGTTGCAGCCACTGCCACCGGATACACCTCGCAAGCGTTGATCAATGCGCTGCCGCACGTGCGGTTAATGCCGTTTGTGATTGAGTGCGGGACTTATCCGGGAGCGGACGTTCATCGTCATCTGCGCGATGACCACTGGCTGCACCTGCACGGCAATCCAGGTGATGGCGTGGGACGCGCGATAAAACTGAATCTGCTTGAGCAGTTCTATCCCGCTGACAGCGACTGGCAGGCCATGGTCTGGTTGCGTACCTGGCAGATATGGGAGCGGGCGTTGTCAGCGTTGCCGGCGATTCGTTCTTGATGCGACTTCTTGGGCGGCTCGGCGCTGTTTATTCCGGGCACTTTTTTCGAGGCATAAAAAAACGGCCTACCTTTCGGTAAGCCGTTTTTAGTACTTGGTGGCTACACAGGGACTTGAACCCCGGACCCCAGCATTATGAATGCTATGCTCTAACCAACTGAGCTATGTAGCCAAGTGGCGCGCATTATTGGCTCGTAACGATGATGTGTCAAGCGTAAATCTAAAATATTTCTCTACGCTTTCAACCGCTTATCCACCAGACCCAGAAAACCGGGTTGGGGGAGGGCGTCAACTGAGCTGAAATCTCCCGGTATTGGCACTCAAGGCCTTGCTGCCCTGGCTCAAGGTGTCCGCCGCCAGGTTCACCGCCCGCGCACCTTCGAGTAAGCGAACCGCCGCCTGATCGACTTGCTGGATGTTGCCGCTGACTTCGTCGGCGGTGGTCGCTTGCTCGTCGACCGCTGTGGCGATCTGCGCCAGGGTATCGGTGACGCTTTGCACGGCACTGGCAATTTCCCCCAACCGTTCGCCCAGGCCAGTAACGGCTTGGGCGTCGGATTGAGCCTGGCCGCAGGCGGCTTCCATCAGGCTCACCGCTTCGTTCACCGTGCTGCGCAAGCTGTCGACGGTGCCGGCAATCTGCACGGTGGAGGACTGGGTGCGTTGCGACAGGCTGCGCACTTCGTCGGCCACCACCGCAAAGCCACGACCTTGCTCACCCGCGCGAGCGGCCTCGATGGCGGCGTTAAGCGCCAACAAATTTGTCTGCTCGGCAACCCCTCGGATGGTGTCCACCACCAACTGAATCTGCTGCCCCTGCTCACTGACCCGGCCCAGTGCCGCAGCAGTGTCGTTCAAACGCTGATTGAGTTGCTGAATGCTTGCCGTCGTGCGCAGGCTGTCACGGCTGCTGTCGGCGGCGATGCGCTGGGTGTGCTGAGCGCTGCCGGAGGCCTGTTCGCAACTCTGGGCAACCCCTTGCGAGGTGGCGGCCAATTGTGTGGCGGCCGCGGCGATCTGGCTGATCTGCAACTGCTGAGCTTCGACTTCCCCCAAGGCACCGCTGGAGTGATGGTTGAGGGTGCGCACCGCGTTGCTCAGCTGCAAAGTTTCATGATCGACCCCCAGCAGACTGTTGCGCAGCTGCACGACCGCGACATTGAGGGCGGTGCTGATGGCGGCCAGTTCGTCGCGACCCTGCACCGGTACTTGAAGGCTCAGATTGCCGTCACGCAAGGCTTCGGCCAGCAGGGTGATGCCGCTGGCGCTGCGACGGATCGAGGCTTGCAAGCAGATGAACAGGTACAGCGCGGCCAAGAGCAGACAGCCAAAAATTGTCGCGACGACGATGAACTGGCGAATGGCCGAACCGTGGTAGTAATCCAGACGCTGATCCAGCGACACCAGCGATTGCTGACGCAGCGAAGCGAAATCGGAGAGCAGGGCGTCGAGATTGCGTTCGAACTCTTCTGGCTTGAGCTTGATGCTGCCGCCGAACACGCCGTCATCGAGAACTTTCAACTCGGCGTCCAAGTGCTTGAGGCTGTCATGGTATTGCCCGGACCAGGCTTGCAACGCGCTGGGTAGCCGCGCCTCCAGCAGGCTCGCGGTTTTGACAAGCTGCTCCCGGGCATCGCCGATGCGGCTGCGCAAGTCGCGCAATTGCAGACGGCTTTGCAGGGTGAATTGCCCGGACACCACCGACGCCTGGCCGACGCTGGCCAGACGGCCGACCCGTTCAATCAGGTCCGGCGCGTGCTGTGTAGAGATCTGGGTCAGCAAATAGGTTTCCAGCCACGGCGCCAACGTCAGGCGATTGTCCATGGCGATCTGCTCGCGCAAGGCTTGCAGGGCACTCAAGGCATTGGTGAACCGATCGTAACCGTCCGGCCACCAACCGACGCTGCTCAGGCTTTTCGAGTCCAGGCCGTTGAGGGCGGTTTGCAGGGTTTGATAACGGGCCAGGGTTTCGCCCTCGGCGCCTTCGGTTTGCAATGCGTTGCCGAGGTCCGAGGTGGCCTGGGTGACGGCGGGCTGAACCGTATCGAAAGCAGCCATCGCCGCGATCGTCGCTGGCGTTGGCTGGCGATTGGTTTCCGTGGCGCGCCAGCGAGCCGCGCGGTTACGCTGGGCGGCGAGCAGGTTATCGAGTGTATCCAGAGCAAGCAGTTGCCGAACCCCGGCACGTTCGCCGGAGATCAGGTTCAGTTTGTCGCGATAGTCCTGACCGATCATCCACAGACTGCCCGCCAGCGGCAGAATAAACAGTAGAAACAACAGCTGAAATTTGCGTGCGAAACCCAAACGCCCCAGCAACCCGATCCCCGGTGATAAAAAAGCCTGCATGCCCCAAAACTCCTCTGGACACCACGCACCATCGGCGTGCGTCGAGACCGTTGCGGCCGCGACGTGTGCCCTTTTAAAAGGCCTCGAAAGTTCACCCTCGTCAGCTCTGTAGGCCGACTCTGTGGCGAAACTTCCCATTCTCGGTCCCCTTTGTAAGGGGCCGCGTTGAAGCGGATTACAGAGGCAAGATTCAGACCATGGCGTTGCGCTATCACCTTTTTTCAGCGATGAAAGTCGAGGTCGTTAGCAGGCTAAGGGGATGGCGCTGATGCACTGAAAAATGGCACATTGACGCACCCGCCTGTGTGCACCCATCTGTTGTACGGAAACTCTTATGGCTATCAGCAATGCCCAGACCGGCACAGCGCCGGCATCCGCGACTTCACAAAGCAGCCCTTTGGTCATGCGCATTATTGGCGCGGTGGCGCTGGCGCATTTGATCAACGACCTGATTCAGTCGGTGCTGCCGTCGATCTATCCGATGCTCAAGGCCAACTATGGCCTGACCTTCACCCAGGTTGGGTTGATTACTTTGACGTTCCAGCTGACGGCTTCGCTGTTGCAGCCATGGGTGGGCTATCACACCGATCGGCACCCTAAGCCCTGGCTGCTACCGGCCGGGACAGTCTGCACGTTGATCGGCATTCTGATGATGTCGGTGGTGGGCAGCTTCCCGATGATTCTGCTGGCGGCCGGTTTGATCGGTATCGGCTCTTCGACCTTTCACCCGGAAGCTTCTCGCGTGGCGCGGCTGGCCTCGGGTGGGCGATTCGGCCTGGCGCAATCAACCTTTCAGGTCGGCGGTAATGCAGGCTCGGCGTTCGGTCCATTGCTGGCGGCGGCGATCATTATTCCCTTCGGTCAGGGCCATGTTGCATGGTTCGGGTTGTTCGCCGTGTTTGCGCTGTTCGTGCTCTATCGGATCAGTCGCTGGTACGCCAACCACTTGAGTCTGTTCAAGCTCAAGCAAGGTCAAGCGGCGACGCATGGCTTGTCTAAGGGCCGGGTGATCAGTGCACTGGTGGTGCTCGGGTTGCTGGTGTTCTCCAAGTATTTCTACATGGCCAGCTTCACCAGTTACTTCACTTTCTACCTGATCGAGAAATTCGACCTGTCGGTGGCGAGTTCGCAATTGCATCTATTCCTGTTTCTCGGAGCAGTTGCGGCGGGGACGTTTTTCGGAGGACCGATCGGCGACAAGATCGGGCGTAAAGCCGTTATCTGGTTCTCGATCCTCGGCGTTGCGCCGTTCACCCTGTTGCTGCCCCACGTGGACCTGTTCTGGACCAGTGTGTTGAGCGTGGTGATCGGTTTCATTCTGGCCTCGGCGTTCTCCGCCATTGTGGTCTACGCCCAGGAACTGGTGCCGGGTAACGTCGGGATGATTGCCGGGGTGTTCTTTGGCCTGATGTTCGGCTTCGGTGGGATTGGTGCGGCGTTGCTTGGGCATTTGGCCGACATACACGGCATCGAATACGTGTACTTCCTGTGCTCGTTCCTGCCGTTGTTTGGTGTGTTGGCGATCTTCCTGCCGAGAACCAAAAAAGTATAAAAAACACACGCACAAAAAAGCCGCGTCTAAGCGCGGCTTTTTCTTGGGCGGCTGCTTCGTCCTGAAGAACTTACACGTTAAAACGGAAGTGCATCACATCGCCGTCTTTAACGATGTAGTCCTTGCCTTCCAGACGCCATTTACCGGCTTCTTTAGTGCCGGCTTCGCCCTTGTACTGGATGAAGTCGTCGTAGGCGATGACTTCGGCGCGGATGAAGCCTTTCTCGAAGTCGGTGTGGATCACGCCAGCGGCTTGTGGTGCGGTAGCACCGACGCGTACGGTCCAGGCGCGGACTTCTTCGACACCGGCGGTGAAGTAGGTCTGCAGGTGCAGCATCTCGTAGCCAGCGCGGATCACGCGGTTCAGGCCAGGCTCTTCGAGACCCAGGGCTTCGAGGAACATGTCTTTCTCTTCGCCGTCATCCAGCTCGGCAATTTCGGCTTCGATCTTGTTGCAGACCGGAACCACCATGGCGCCTTCTTCTTCGGCGATGGCCTTGACGATGTCCAGCAGCGGGTTGTTCTCGAAACCGTCTTCAGCGACGTTGGCGATATACATGACCGGCTTGGTGGTCAGCAGGTGGAAACCACGAATCACCGCTTTGTCGTCGGCACCCATAGTCTTCATCAGGGTGCGCGCAGGCTTGCCGAGGGTGAAGTGAGCGATCAATTGCTCCAGCAGGCCTTTCTGGACTACTGCGTCTTTGTCACCGCCCTTCGCGTTGCGGGCGACTTTCTGCAGTTGCTTCTCGCAGCTGTCGAGGTCGGCGAAGATCAGTTCCAGGTCGATGATTTCGATGTCACGTTTCGGGTCGACGCTGTTGGAGACGTGAATCACGTTCTCGTCTTCGAAGCAGCGGACCACGTGCGCGATGGCATCGGTTTCACGGATGTTGGCGAGGAACTTGTTGCCCAGGCCCTCACCTTTCGAGGCGCCAGCCACCAGGCCTGCGATGTCGACGAATTCCATGGTGGTCGGCAGGATGCGCTTGGGATTGACGATGGCGGCCAGGGCTTCCAGACGGCTGTCCGGCATCGGCACGATACCGGTATTCGGTTCGATGGTGCAGAAGGGGAAGTTCTCGGCCGCGATCCCGGATTTGGTCAGGGCGTTGAACAGGGTGGACTTGCCGACGTTAGGCAGGCCGACGATGCCGCAATTGAATCCCATGGTGTTTTCCCCGAGGAGTAGAGTCAGGCCTTCTGGCTGTGCAGGTTTTTCATCGCGCGGTTCCATTCACCGGCGAGGATATCCGGCAGCACGCCGAGGGCAAAGTCGATGCTGGCATCGAGTTTTTCCTGTTCGGCGCGTGGCGCACGACCCAGGACGAAATTTGAAACCATACTGGCAACGCCCGGGTGGCCAATGCCAAGCCGCAAGCGGTAGAAGGTATTCTGATTGCCCAGTTGCGCGATGATGTCGCGCAACCCGTTGTGACCGCCATGGCCGCCGCCCTGTTTGAGCTTGGCAACGCCCGGTGGCAGGTCGAGTTCGTCGTGCGCCACCAGAATTTCTTCCGGCTTGATGCGGAAGAAGCCGGCAAGTGCCGCGACGGCCTGGCCGCTGCGGTTCATGTACGTGGTGGGAATCAGCAGACGAACATCCTGACCCTGATGCGAATAGCGCCCGGTCAGGCCGAAATATTTGCGATCCGCCACAAGGTTTACGCCTTGTGCGTTCGCGATGCGCTCAACAAAAAGGGCCCCTGCGTTATGCCGGGTCTGTTCGTATTCAGCGCCTGGATTTCCCAGGCCAACGATCAGTTTGATGGCAGTCACGATAGGGGCCCTTCCTTGGAGTGGTGGATAACATCGCCGCGACAGGTGTGTGCGGCGAAAGTGGACGACAAGTGCTCATTTACCATTATGTAAACTCCGCGTTCTCGCCCGCTTTCTCGCTACGCTCTAGTCCGCGATGTTTCCGTTCACTCCGGCGAACAGAGTGAAATTACTCTGCTGCGCCTTCTTCAGTAGCTTCTGGAGCAACACGTGGAGCGTGAACGTTGGCAACAGCCTTGTCATCACCGTGTGCCAGAGCAACAAACTCAACGCCTTTAGGGGCTTTGAGGTCAGACAGGTGAATGATCGAGCCGATTTCGGCGTTAGCCAAGTCAACTTCGATGAATTCAGGCAGGTCTTTCGGCAGGCAGGTCACTTCGATGTCCGAAACAACGTGCGAAATTTCGCCGCCTTTCTTGATCGGAGCTTCTTCACCAACAAAGTGTACAGGCACGATAGCGGTCAGTTTCTGGCCAGCTACAACGCGTACGAAGTCAGCGTGCATCACGTGGCCTTTGGCCGGGTGACGCTGCAGAGCTTTGATGATTACGTTTTGCTTGGTGCCGCCAACGTTCAGCTCGATGATGTGGCTGTAAGCCGCTTCGTTTTCGAGCAGTTTGGCAACTTCTTTAGCCAGCATGCTGATGGATTCAGGGGCTTTTTCGCCACCGTAAACTACAGCAGGTACCAGGCTTGCGAGACGACGCAGGCGGCGGCTCGCACCTTTCCCCAGGTCGGAACGCACTTCAGCATTCAGAGTAAAATCGTTCATGTTGTATCTCCAAAATAACCACATTCGCCCCAGCGTTTGCGACCAGCGCTAAAGGCGATATGGGCAAAAAAGCCCCGCCCCGACAGGAATGCCGGGGCGGGGCGCTTTTCGTCAACGAAATGTTCGAGAAGGGCAGGGCCCTTAACGGAACATCGCGCTGATCGATTCTTCATTGCTGATGCGGCGGACCGCTTCGGCAACTACCGGCGCGATATCCAGTTGACGGATACGCGAGCAGGCTTGAGCAGCAGCGGACAACGGGATGGTGTTAGTCACCACCAGTTCGTCCAGCATGGAATTTTCGATGTTTTCGATCGCCCGACCGGACAGCACAGGGTGTGTGCAGTAGGCGAAAACCTTGGCAGCGCCATGCTCTTTCAGGGCCTTGGCCGCGTGGCACAGAGTGCCGGCGGTATCGACCATGTCATCGACCAGAATACAGGTGCGCCCTTCGACATCACCGATGATATGCATCACTTCAGAGTGATTGGCTTTCTCACGGCGTTTGTCGATGATCCCGAGATCCACGCCCAGCGACTTGGCAACAGCACGTGCACGCACGACGCCACCAATGTCCGGGGACACGATCATCAGGTTTTCGAAGCGCTGATCTTCAATGTCATCCACCAGAACCGGGGAGCCGTAGATGTTATCTACCGGAATATCGAAGAAACCCTGGATTTGGTCAGCATGCAGATCAACCGTGAGAACACGGTCGATGCCGACTACGGTAAGCATGTCAGCCACGACTTTCGCGCTGATAGCTACACGTGCGGAACGCGGACGGCGATCCTGACGGGCATAACCAAAGTAAGGAATAACAGCAGTGATACGAGTAGCCGAGGAGCGGCGGAAGGCGTCAGCCATCACTACCAGTTCCATCAGGTTATCGTTGGTCGGAGCGCAAGTCGGCTGAATAATGAAAACATCTTTACCGCGGACGTTTTCATTGATCTCGGCAGTAATTTCGCCGTCGGAGAACTTGCCGACAGAGATGTCACCGAGAGGGATATGCAGCTGACGTACAACACGCCGAGCCAGATCGGGGTTAGCGTTCCCCGTAAAGACCATCATCTTGGACACGCGCAGTACCTGAAGGCTGAGGGTAACCTGGATGAGTATTAGAAAATGGCAGGGGCGGCTGGATTCGAACCAACGCATGGCAGGATCAAAACCTGCTGCCTTACCGCTTGGCGACGCCCCTGTATCTGTTGCAACGATTACCCAGTAATCGGTTCCTTTAGAGCAGACTTTGCAGCTTGCGATGCAACATCGAAACGTTGCTTCCCTTTGCTACAAACCCTGTAAGGGTCTCTGTAAGAAGGGCCGAGACTTTATCAGCTTCAGCTTTGCTTGGGAAGCCCCCAAACACACAACTTCCAGTTCCGGTGAGTTTTGCTTCGGTAAATTTACCTAACAAATTCAATGCGTTACGTACATCTGGATAACGCCTTGCTACCACCGGTAAGCAGTCATTTCGACTGTTTCCCTTGGGAACGGGGCGCACTTTAATGGGAGAAGAGTTACGTGTCAACAACGGATCTGAAAAAATTTCTGCTGTACTTACAGAGACTTGCGGCACAAGCACGAGATACCACGGCTCGATGGGGTAAACAGGGGTCAGTTTCTCCCCCACGCCCTCGGCGAAAGCCGCGTGCCCACGCACGAAAACCGGGACGTCCGCGCCGAGCGTCAGGCCCAAAGTGGCCAGCCGATCCTCATCCCAACCCAGTTGCCAGAGATGATTGAGGCCCAGCAAAGTGGTGGCGGCATTTGAACTGCCGCCACCGATTCCACCGCCCATGGGCAAGATTTTTTCGATCCAGATGTCGATCCCGAGCGAACAACCGGATTGCTCCTGAAGTTTTTTTGCGGCCTTGACGATTAAATTACTGTCGTGAGGAACGCCATCGAATTCAGTGTGCAACCGAATCACGCCGTCGTCGCGAACGGCGAAGGTGATTTCATCGCCGTAATCGAGAAACTGAAAAATAGTCTGCAGCTCGTGGTAACCGTCTTCGCGGCGACCGAGGATGTGCAGCATCAGATTGAGTTTGGCCGGGGAGGGCAGCGTCAAGCGAGGAGTCGTCATGTTCACTGCCCCAGTTTGCGAGGTTGCCATTCCTTGATCACCAGCGTGACGTCAAGGTCGGTGCCATGCAGTTTGATCCGCTCGGGCAACCAAAAGCCGTTTTGCTCGGCATAGCTCAGGTATTCGACTTGCCAGCCATCCTGCTCCAGATTGGCCAGCCGGCTGTCGGCATCGAGCGTCAGACGGCTTTTGCTGTCCGGAGCCGGGAGCCCGCGAACCCACCAGGTTAGATTGGAGACCGGCAGCTTCCAGCCCAGTTGTTCTTCGACCAGCACTTCAGGCGTCGGCGCTTCATAGCGGCCCTGGTTGGCGACTTCCAGCGAGACCTTGCCCGGTCGACCGGTCAGGCGTGCTGCGCCGCGACCCAGGGGGCCGGAGAGGCGAATGTCGTAGTAATCCTGTCGTTGCAGCCAGAACAATGTGCCGCTGCCCGAGTCTTTCGGGGCGCGAATGCCGATCTTGCCGTTGATCTGCCAGCCGTCGAGACTGGTCAGTTGCTGTTTGTACACGCGCCATTGGGCCGGGTTGCCTTGACCCTGGACCGATTCGCGGGCACCGAAGCCTGCGCAACCGGCGAGCAGGGCGATGAAGCTGAAAACGATGAGGTGGCGCAAAAACATAATCTTAAAGAGTCTCTGATCCGGTCAGGCGCTTGATGGTGCTGCGCAGGATAGGGCTTTCGGGTTGCTCCTTGAGGAACTTGTCCCAGATTTGCCTGGCTTCGCGTTGCTTGCCATTGGCCCACAGGACTTCGCCCAGATGCGCGGCGACTTCCTGATCGGGGAAGCGCTCCAGTGCCTTGCGCAGCAGGCGTTCGGCTTCGTCGAGATTGCCCATGCGGAAGTTCACCCAGCCGAGGCTGTCGAGAACCGCCGGGTCTTCCGGATTGATCTGGTGCGCCTGTTCGATCAAGGCCTTGGCTTCGGCGTAGCGCGTCGTACGGTCGGACAGGGTATAGCCGAGGGCGTTCAACGCCATCGCGTTGTCAGGGTCGCGCTTGATGATGAGCCGCAGGTCTTTTTCCATCTGCGCCAGGTCATTGCGTTTTTCCGCTTGCATGGCGCGGGTGTACAGCAGATTCAGATCGTCGGGATACTTCTGCAAGCCTTGCTGCAATACATTCCAGGCCTTGTCGGGCTGTTTATTGGCGGACAAGGTTTCGGCTTCGATCAAATACAACTGAATGGCGTAATCGGGCTGCTCGTCGCGCTCCGCCGCCAGACGGCTTTGGGCTTCGGCGGTCTTGCCGTTGTTCATCAGAATATCGGCCTGACGCAATTGCGCCGGCAGGTAATCGTTGCCCGGGCCGACCCGAGCGTACTCGATCAGCGCGCCTTGGGGGTCGTTGCGTTCTTCCGCGATACGACCGAGGTTCAGGTGCGCCGAATCGACGTGGCTTTCACGGGCGATCAGGTCTTCCAGATAGCCCTTGGCCTCATCCCAGGCCTTGGCTTCCAGGCAGACCAGCGCCAGGGAGTAACGCAGTTCGTCGTCTTCCGGGTATTGCTGAACCAGGCTCGAGAACTCGACTTTGGCATCGTCCATGCGGTCCTGTTCAACCAGCATGCGCGCGTAAGTCAGGCGCAGGCGTTTGTCGTCCGGGTACTTCTTGATGCTTTTTTGCAGCAGCGGCAATGCTTCGTCGCCACGGTTGAGCGTTTGCAGCAAGCGTGCGCGCAGCAGGATCGGAGCGATTTCGCCGTCGTCCGGTGGATTGTCTTCCAGCAACGTCAGCGCGCCTTTGGCGTCGCCGTCCTGTTGCATCAGCAGGGCCTTGCCGAAAATAAGCTGACTGTTGTTCGGGTGGCGCTGCAACAATCGGTCAAAACTTGTCATCAAACCGTTGCGCGTGTCCTGGTCGGTATCGGCCGCAGACAGGGCGAGGAAGTCGAAATGCGTGTCGCCCTTGCCTAGCAGCACTTTCTCCATATAGACCATGGAGTCGTCATAACGCCCGGCGCGAGCCAGTTGCACGGCAGCGGCCCGTTGCGCCTCGAGGTCGTCCGGGGCATTTTTCGCCCAGATCAGCGCGGTATCCAGGGCAGCCTGATCGGCGCCCAGATACTCGGCGATGCGGAATGCCCGTTCGGAGATGCCCGGATCCTGGGTGTTAATCGCCTGGGTGACATAGTTGTCCAGGGCAATGTCGAAACGATTGCGCTGGCCAGCCAGTTCGGCGCTCAGCAGGCTGAAGACGGTTTCTTCACTGAATGAGCTGTAAACCTTGGGCTTTTCAGGGGCCGGGGTGCTGTCTTCGACCGGCGGCGTACCGTCCGACGAAACGGGTGCCAAGGCCTGGCAGCCGCTGAGGAAGACAAAAGCGAGGAGCAACGCGAAAGATCTATTCATATAGGAAGAGGACGACTAACCTGCGGTCGGATCATCATGACACAAGCCTTCGGCCAAACATAACCGAGTCTCAGTGATGCCTTTATAGGGGCAGGTCATGGGGACAATAGTCAGCGGTAGTTGTTCTGGCTCTGTCGAAGTAGGACAATTGCCGGCTTCACGTCACCATCAGCGACCTTGAATGGCCTTCCTTGCACTCGGTATTAACCACAAGACTGCTTCAGTAGACGTCCGCGAGCGCGTGGCCTTTACCCCTGAGCAGCTGGTGGAGGCTTTGCAGCAGCTCTGCCGACTCACCGACAGCCGCGAAGCTGCGATCCTTTCCACCTGCAATCGCAGTGAACTGTATATAGAACAGGATCACCTTTCGGCTGACGTCGTGCTGCGCTGGCTGGCCGATTATCATCATTTGAGCCTCGAAGAGCTGCGCGCGAGCGCTTATGTGCACGAAGATGATGCGGCAGTTCGTCACATGATGCGGGTGGCCTCCGGGCTCGATTCGCTGGTGTTGGGCGAACCGCAGATTCTCGGTCAGATGAAATCGGCTTACGCCGTGGCCCGCGAAGCCGGCACCATCGGTCCGTTGCTAGGGCGGTTGTTCCAGGCGACGTTCAATGCGGCCAAACAGGTGCGCACCGACACCGCCATCGGCGAGAACCCGGTGTCCGTGGCGTTTGCCGCGGTCAGCCTGGCGAAACAGATTTTCAGTGACCTGCAACGCAGTCAGGCCTTGCTGATCGGCGCCGGTGAGACCATTACCCTGGTCGCCCGCCATCTGCACGAATTGGGTGTGAAGCGCATCGTGGTCGCCAACCGCACCCTGGAGCGCGCGAGCATTCTGGCGGAGCAGTTCGGCGCTCATGCGGTGTTGCTCTCGGAGATCCCGGCCGAACTTGTGCGCAGTGACATCGTTATCAGCTCCACCGCCAGCCAGTTGCCGATCCTTGGCAAGGGCGCGGTGGAAAGCGCCTTGAAACTGCGCAAGCACAAGCCGATCTTCATGGTAGACATTGCCGTCCCCCGGGATATCGAACCGGAAGTCGGCGAACTGGACGACGTTTACCTGTATAGCGTCGACGATCTCCACGAAGTGGTCGCCGAGAACCTCAAGAGCCGCCAGGGTGCAGCCCAAGCGGCAGAAGAGATGGTCTCGATCGGTGCCGAAGATTTCATGGTCCGCCTGCGTGAACTGGCGGCGGTGGATGTGCTCAAGGCCTATCGCCAACAAAGCGAGCGCATGCGCGACGAAGAATTGCAGAAGGCCCAGCGCATGCTGGCCAACGGCAGCAGCGCCGAAGACGTGCTAGTGCAACTGGCGCGGGGCCTGACCAACAAACTCCTGCACGCACCGAGCGTGCAGTTGAAAAAGCTCTCTGCCGAAGGTCGCCTTGATGCGCTGGCCATGGCCCAGGAACTCTTTGCCCTGAATGAGGGCTCATCGGATAGCTTTTCGGATAAGAAACCGCAATGAAAGCGTCACTGCTCAATAAGCTGGACATCCTCCAGGACCGTTTCGAGGAACTGACCGCCTTGCTTGGCGACGGCGAAGTCATTTCCGATCAGAACAAATTCCGCAGCTATTCCAAGGAATACGCGGAAGTCGAGCCGATTGTCGATGCCTATAAACAGTTGCTCAAAGTGCAAAGCGACCTTGAAGGCGCCCAGGCGCTGCTCAAGGACAGCGACCCGGACATGCGCGAAATGGCCGTGGAAGAAGTCCGCGAAGCCAAAGAGCAACTGATCGACATCGAAGCCAACCTGCAACGCATGCTGCTACCCAAGGATCCGAATGACGGGCGCAACGTGTTCCTCGAAATCCGCGCCGGCACCGGCGGTGACGAGGCGGCGATTTTCTCTGGCGACCTGTTCCGCATGTATTCGCGTTACGCCGAGCGGCGTGGCTGGCGGGTGGAGATCCTCTCGGAGAACATCGGCGAGCACGGCGGCTATAAAGAAGTCATCGCCCGGGTCGAAGGCGACAGTGTCTACGGCAAGTTGAAGTTCGAATCCGGTGCCCATCGCGTGCAACGGGTTCCGGCCACTGAATCACAGGGTCGCATCCACACCTCGGCCTGCACTGTGGCGGTGTTGCCCGAGCCGGACGAGCAGGAAGCGATCGAGATCAACCCTTCGGACTTGCGTATCGATACCTATAAATCCTCCGGTGCCGGCGGTCAGCACGTCAACAAGACCGACTCGGCGATCCGCATCACGCACTTGCCCTCCGGTATCGTCGTCGAGTGCCAGGAAGAACGTTCCCAGCACAAGAACCGCGCGCGGGCGATGTCCTGGCTGTCGGCCAAGCTCAATGACCAGCAGACCAGCGCCGCCGCCAATGCCATCGCCAGCGAGCGTAAATTGCTGGTGGGCTCGGGCGATCGCTCCGAGCGGATCCGCACCTACAACTTTGCCCAGGGCCGGGTCACCGACCACCGGGTCAACCTGACGCTGTATTCCCTCGACGAAATCCTTGCAGGTGGTGTCGATGCAGTGATCGAACCGTTGCTGGCCGAATACCAGGCTGACCAATTGGCAGCGATAGGTGA
This sequence comes from Pseudomonas sp. MDT1-17, assembly GCF_054898105.1. Lineage (NCBI taxonomy): Bacteria > Pseudomonadati > Pseudomonadota > Gammaproteobacteria > Pseudomonadales > Pseudomonadaceae > Pseudomonas > Pseudomonas sp. MDT1-17. The sequence goes on from NZ_JBUBVM010000001.1 coordinate 1,533,965, forward strand.
GTAAATGACGATCATTGCCAGTTTGTTACGCGCCGCCGACTTGCCGGATTCGCCCTCCGCGCGCCTGGATGCCGAATTGTTGCTGGCCGCTGCGCTGGGCAAGTCCCGCAGTTTTCTGCACACCTGGCCCGAACGCATCGTTCCGAGCGACGCGGCGCTGAAATTTGCCGAGTACCTGCAACGCCGTCGTGGCGGTGAGCCGGTGGCTTACATCCTCGGCCAGCAAGGTTTCTGGAAGCTTGATCTGGAAGTTGCGCCACACACGCTAATCCCGCGCCCGGACACCGAGCTGTTGGTGGAGGTGGCACTTGAGCGCCTGCCAGCCACACCTGCCAAGGTCCTCGATCTCGGCACCGGCAGCGGCGCCATTGCCCTGGCCCTGGCCAGCGAGCGTCCGGCCTGGACCGTAACCGCCGTGGATCGCGTGCTCGAAGCCGTGGCTTTGGCCGAGCGCAATCGCCAGCGCCTGCACCTGAACAACGCCACCGTGCTGAGCAGCCATTGGTTCAGTGCCCTGGAAGGTCAGCGTTTTCAGTTGATCATCAGCAACCCGCCTTACATCGCGTCCGCCGACCCGCATCTGGTGGAAGGTGATGTGCGCTTCGAGCCGGCCAGTGCCTTGGTGGCCGGCGTCGACGGGCTCGACGATCTGCGTCTGATCGTCGCCCAGGCGCCGGATTACCTTGAAACGGGCGGTTGGTTGATGCTCGAACACGGTTACGATCAAGCCAGCGCAGTACGCGATTTGCTACTGGCCCGCGGCTTTGAAGAAGTCCACAGCCGCACCGATCTGGGCGGTCACGAACGTATCAGCCTGGGGCGCCTGCCGTGCTGAATGATCAGGAATTGTTGCGCTACAGTCGGCAGATTCTGTTGCAGCACGTCGACATCGACGGCCAGTTGCGACTGAAAGAAAGCCGCGTGTTGATCGTCGGTCTCGGCGGTCTCGGCTCCCCTGTCGCGCTGTATCTGGCAGCGGCCGGCGTCGGCGAGTTGCATTTGGCGGACTTCGACACCGTCGACCTGACCAATCTGCAACGCCAGATTGTTCACGACACCGACAGCGTCGGCCTGAGCAAGGTCGACTCGGCCATTCGCCGGCTGAGCGCGATCAATCCCGAGATTCAGCTGATCGCCCATCGCACCGCGCTGGACGAAGACTCCCTGGCTGCCGCCGTGGCCGCGGTGGATCTGGTGCTGGACTGTTCCGATAATTTCTCCACCCGAGAAGCGGTCAACGCTGCGTGTGTCGCCGGCCGCAAACCTCTGGTCAGTGGCGCGGCGATTCGGCTGGAAGGGCAGTTGTCGGTGTTCGATCCGCGTCGTCCAGAGAGTCCGTGCTACCACTGTTTATATGGTCACGGCAGCGAAGCCGAACTGACGTGCAGCGAAGCTGGCGTCGTGGGCCCTTTGGTCGGGCTGGTCGGCAGCCTCCAGGCGCTGGAAGCCATGAAAATGCTGGTGGGTTTCGGCGAGCCCCTGGTGGGGCGTCTGTTGTTGATCGATGCCTTGGGCACGCGCTTTCGCGAATTGCGGGTCAAGCGTGATCCGGGCTGCAGCGTCTGTGGTTCGACGCATGCGTGAAGCGCCGATTGGCGTGTTCGACTCCGGCGTCGGTGGGCTTTCGGTGCTGGCCGAGATCCAGCGTTTGCTGCCCAACGAGTCACTGTTGTACGTCGCCGATTGCGGGAATATTCCCTACGGCGAGAAAACCCCGGAATTCATCCGTCATCGTTGCAGTGTGATGGCCGGTTTTTTTCAACAGCAAGGCGCCAAGGCTTTGGTGCTGGCCTGTAACACGGCGACTGTCGCTGGCGTTGCAGACTTGCGGCGCGACTATCCCGAGTGGCCCATCGTCGGCATGGAGCCGGCGGTCAAGCCGGCCGCTGCCGCCACCCGCAGCGGAGTGGTCGGCGTACTCGCCACCACCGGCACCTTGCAAAGTGCCAAGTTCGCCGCGTTGCTCGACCGTTTCGCCACCGATGTGCGGGTCCTCACTCAGCCGTGCCCCGGCCTGGTGGAGCTGATTGAAAACGGCGATCTGCACAGTCCTGCACTGCGCCAGTTGCTTGCCAGGTATGTCGAACCGCTGCTCGGCGCCGGGTGCGACACAATAATTCTAGGCTGCACGCATTACCCCTTCCTAAAGCCGTTGCTTAAGCAGATGATCCCTGAAGACATCAGCCTGATCGACACTGGCGCCGCTGTAGCGCGGCAACTTCAGCGTCTGTTGACCGAGCGTGAATTGCTCGCCGAAGGGCCTGCTCGTGCCGCAGCGTTCTGGACGAGTTCGGATCCGGAACATTTCAAAAATATCTTGCCGATACTGTGGAATACCACTGGCGTTGTGCAAAGCTTCAAAGGGTAAGTTAAAGCCTGGGGCAAACGAGTAATTGGGGTGAACTTCTGATTAAGCGTCGACTTCTATAGCGTTAAGCAACAAAAAAACCATACGAAATCGTTTGGAAAAGGATGTTTCTAATGAAGCGACTATTCTGCTTGGCCGCGATTGCGGCCGCACTAATGGGGCACAGTTTTACCGCTCAGGCGGCAGGCGTGGAGTTCGCGGTCGGTCAGACCAGCGAGTCGACCATGACCTATCGACTGGGCATGCAATTCGATTGGGACAAGAGCTGGTTGCAGAGTGATGTCGGTCGCTTGACCGGTTACTGGAGCGGTGCCTACACCTACTGGGAAGGTGACAAGACTTCCAGCAACCACAGCCTGTCGTTCTCGCCGGTGCTGGTTTACGAGTTTGCCGGTCAAACTGTCAAACCCTATGTGGAGTTGGGAGTTGGTGTGGCGGTGTTCGCCAATACCGAAGTCGAAAACAACCAACTCGGCAGCGCCTTTCAGTTTGAAGACCGGTTCGGGTTTGGTCTGCGCTTTGCGGGCGGACATGAAGTCGGGATTCGTGCGACGCACTATTCCAATGCCGGGCTCAGCAGCCCGAACAATGGTGTAGAAAGCTACGCGCTGCATTACACGATGCCGTTGTAAACGCGAAGCCTTGTGGGAGCGAGCTCGCTCCCACAGGGGCCAGGGTGACTTCGACTTCAGCGATACGCCGTGGTAATCCCCATGCGTTCTTCGATGCATTCAGGCGCTCCCATCTCGAACTCCCTGCAGATCAGCGGGCGCTTTTCATAGATGGTGCACATCATGCTGTTGCGATCCAGCGCAGCACACCAACCGTCATCCAGACGCAACATCACTTCCCCACCCCAGTCATCGGTATCGATAAAACGTTCGGGCACGCCTGTGTCGGTGATCAGCATGACTTCGAGCTGACAGCAGCAAGCTGCGCAGGTCGAGCAAGTGACCGCAGGCTCGGCGATTTGCGTGTGGGGAATGGTTTTCATGGCACGCAGTGTAAGGCAGTGGGCCGGGGCTGTGTGAAAGGCCTGACGGACGAGGGCGATCCCATGCCTGCGATTGTTACGGCCGATCCATGATCGGCGGATTGCTGCGCTCCCTGCGTTTACCGATCGCCAGTTTCCCCCGGTTGGGTATTTTCGGCAGTGGCCAGAGATTGGCCATGAACAACGCCGGAAAGGCTATCTCCGGCGGACGGTTCTTGAGTTCGGCAAAAATGTGCCGCGCTGCTTTGTCCGCTGGCCAGCTGAGTGGCAGGGGGACGTTTTTCGCTGTTAGCGGTGTCTCGACAAATCCAGGGTTGACCACGGTGACTTCGATGCCTACCGGTGCAAGATCAATGCGCACCGATTCGAACAGGTAACGCAACCCGGGCTTTGAGGCACCATGGGCCTCGGCCCGCGGCAGCGCAAGGTAGGTTACCGAACTGGCGACGCCCACCAGATGCGGCGCGGTGCCGGCGCGTAAGAGTGGCAGGGCGGCCTCGATGCAATAGGTGCTGGCAAGCAGGTTGGTGCGCACCACGTGCTCGACGATCGAGGCATCGAGCTGCTGAGCGTCGACGTATTCGCAGGTGCCGGCGTTGAGGATCACCGTGTCCAGCGTTCCCCAGAACTGCGCAATTTGCTCGCCGATTTCTCGCACGGTCTGGCTGTTGGTCAGGTCGCCGGCCACCACCAACACTTGCCCCGGATACCGCAGGGACAAGACTTTGAGGGGTGCCACCGAGCGAGAACTCACCGCGAGGTGAGCACCGGTTTTCAGTATTTCTTCGGCCAGCGAGGCACCAATGCCGTTGCTGGCGCCAGTCAACCAGTATCGCCGTGGAGGTGTAAAACTCATCCCATTCTCCTTTTCATCCAGGTAATCGCCCGGCATTTTGTCGCGATGGCAGGTTCTTGAACGCGGCCAGCGCCCGCTGGCGAGAGGTGCTCAGATTAACGATCGGCGATGGATAATCCACCGCGCCGAACAAACCGCCGACGTTCGCCGGGTTGTGCACGTCCTTCTTGTTCAGCCCGGCCAATTCCGGCAGCCAGTGCTTGATGAACAGCCCTTCGCTGTCGAATTTCTCCGACTGGCTCAGCGGGTTGAAAATCCGGAAGTAAGGCGCCGAATCGGTGCCGGTGGAAGAACTCCACTGCCAGCCACCGTTGTTCGCCGCCAGGTCGCCATCGATCAGATGACGCATGAAAAAACGCTCGCCTTCACGCCAGTCGATCAGCAGGTTCTTGGTCAGGAACATTGCCACCACCATGCGCAGGCGGTTGTGCATCCAGCCGGTTTCGAGCAATTGGCGCATCGCCGCGTCGATAATCGGCAATCCGGTGCGAGCCTCCTGCCAGGCCGCGAGTTCGTCCGGTGCGTCGCGCCAGGCCAGGGCTTCGGTTTCCGGGCGGAACGCGCGGTGACGGGAGACCCGTGGGTAACCCACCAGAATGTGTTTGTAGAACTCGCGCCACAGCAATTCGTTGATCCAGGTGACGGCGCCGACCTTGCCGCTTTCGAACTCGCCCTGATTGCTTTGCAGCGCGGCGTGCAGGCACTGACGGGGGGAGATTATGCCGGCGGCGAGATAGGCCGACAGCTGACTGGTGCCGGGTTTGGCCGGGAAGTCGCGTTCGTTTTTGTAGTAGTCGATCTGGGCATCGGCGAAGGTGTCAAGACGGCGTCGAGCTTCGTCTTCACCCGCAGGCCAAAGACTGCGCAAGCTGTCGCTGGGCGTTGCGAAACCCTCAACGTTCGATGGGATTTTGTCACTGCTGATCGACAGCGGCGCCTGCACGGCGGGTGCTGAAATCAGCTTCGGTAACGACCCGCGCAAACGGTCATAGCACACCTTGCGGAACTGGCTGAACACTTGAAAGTAAGTGCCCGTCTTGGTCAGCACGGTGCCCGGTTTGAACAGCAGTTGATCAAGGTAGCTATAAAAGTCGATGCCATTGGCTTTCAGCGTTTCGGCCACGGCTGCGTCACGACGACTTTCATGAATGCCGTATTCCTCGTTGACGTGTACCGTGTCGATGTTCAACTGCTGGCAAAGATCGAGCAGGACCTTGGGTGCTTCATCCCAGTGAGGTGCCTTACGGATCAAAAGGGGAATATTCCGCTCGCCCAATGCGCGGTTTAACGCGTTCAGGTTGCGCAGCCAGAAATCCACTTTGCACGGCGCGTCATCGTGCTCCCGCCATTGTTCCGGGCTCAGCAGGTACACCGCCACGGTGGGGCCGCGGGCTGCGGCGGCCGAGAGGGCGGTGTTGTCGTGTAGGCGCAAGTCGCTGCGCAACCAGATCAATTGCAGGGTGGTGTGATTCATTAAAAATTCGCCATTAAATAAACCCGCGCTGAACCAGGTCCTGATGAGCTGATAACGGATCTTCAGCCAGGAGCAAGTCAGTGATCTTGAACGTTCGTGCGGACAACTCGGCGTGGTGGATGCATACCGTAGGGCCGGCAATCATTTTTGGGCAACTGACACCATTCAAAAGTTTTGACAGCTGCGAAAGATTCATGGCTTTGCTGGAATACAGCAGTACGCCGCGGGCTTGCAGGTGATCGACCGCCAGCGCGAGTTCGCCGGCGGGGAGAGGCCAGTCGAAAACCTCCACCGGGCAATCGGCGCTGCTGATCAGCCAGGCGGTGAGCCACAGGTGAGGCTCCAGTGGCAGGTCCGAGTGATTGATCAACAACAATGGCGCGGTACGTAACTGACGGTTGTTATGGTAGATGCGTGCGCCAAATTTGCTGCGTAACCAGGAGTAAAAAAACACCCGTTCCATCTGCGCGCCGAATTGGCCTTGCCAGCGTTGCTCCAGTTCAGCCAGCAACGGCATCAGTAGTTGTGCGCACAAGGTACGCGGTGGATACAGCGCCATGGCCTGATTGACGGTGTCATCGAGGGTGCGTTCGTTCAGTTGAGTGACGGCTTGCAGCAGCGTGTTGCACAGCACTTGCCAATCGTTTTCGACGGATTCGGTAAAGGCCTGCGGGGTGTCGAGCAGTTGCTTGACCTGGCTGACGGCCACGCCACGGTTGAGCCAGGTGAGGATCGTCAGAATGCGTTGAACGTGTTCGGCCGAGAACAGCCGATGGCCTTTGGGCGTGCGTTGCGGCACGATCAGGCCATAACGCCGTTCCCAGGCGCGCAGGGTGACGGCGTTGACGCCGGTCTGCCGGGCCACTTCACGGATCGGCAGCCAGCCTTCATCCAGAGCCTTTTTAAAGTCGTCGCCGAGGTCTTCGCTGGCGCTGGTATCGAGTGGGCTTTTCATTAGATTGCCATCAGATCGCGTTCCGCAGACTGAGATTTTCCGGATGCGGTTGCAGGTAAACCTGTTGCGCAATGTACGGATCCGGGTGTTGACGGAAGTAGTGTTTGAGCAGCGTCAACGGCACCACCAGCGGCACGATACCGTGGCGGTACTGGCCAATGATGTGCTGCATTTCCTGTTTGTCTTCAGGGCTGATCGTCTGTTTGAGATAGCCACTGATGTGTTGCAAGACGTTGGTGTGGGTGCGGCGCGTGGCGCATTTTTTCAAGGCCGCCATCAGCTCGCTGAAATAGCGTGGGCCGAGTTCATTCGGGTCGGTCTGGCCCATGTTGCCCAGCAGGATACCCAGGGTTTTGTATTGCACCGGGTTGTGGGCCATCAGCAGGTATTTGTAACGCGAGTGAAAGTCCGTGAGCGCACGGCGAGTCAGGCCTTCACGCAACAACTGCTGCCAGGCGCTGTAGGCGAATACGCGGGTGAGGAAGTTTTCTCGCAGTACCGGGTCGTTGAGCCGGCCGTCTTCTTCCACCGGTAAAGCCGGATGCAGTGCGCAGAACGCCTGGGCGTAGATGCCGCGGCCACCACCGTCAACCGGCGCGCCGTTGGCGTGGTAGACCTTGACCCGATCCAGGCCGCATGACGGGGATTTCTGCATGAAGATGTAGCCGCAGATATCGGCCAGTTCCGCGGCCATTTTCTGACCGTACCCGGCCAGTGGCCGGGTGACATTGAGCTCAGGAGTGACGGTGCCGACAGCCTCGGGATGTTCAGGATCGCCAACCAGTCGGATCGGCTCTCGAGGAATGCCGAGGCCGATGGCGACTTCGGGGCAAACCGGGACGAAATCGAAATAGTCAGTGAGGGTGCGACTGCACAGCCGCGATTCCTTGTGCCCGCCGTTGTAACGCACTTCTGCGCCCATCAGGCAGGCGCTGATGGCGATTTTCGGTTTCACAGGGACGTGGGGCATCGGAGCACCTCGAGTCTAAACCTGTACAGAGTGTTGATTCTGTACAACATGGTTTCATCATAGATTCAAAGGTGTACAAGTCAAATAGTTTGTACAGGCTTTTTCCGTCGCACGCCTACCGGATTGATGCGCTCACTGCAGATGCGCATGCAAGCGGCGGGCAGCTTCCTGGCCGCTGAGCCACGCGCCTTCGACACGGCCGGACAAGCACCAGTCGCCACACACATACAAGCCCAGATCGGCATCGGCCAGGGCTCCCCATTCATGGCTGCTGGCGGGTCGGGCGTATAGCCAGCGGTGGGCGAGACTGAAGGTCGGGGCGGGCATGGCACTGTGCAGCAGCTCGGCAAATGCACCGTGCAGTTGCTCGATCACGGCTTCTTTGGACAGGTCGATATGTTGCCGACTCCAGGCGCTGGTGGCGTGCAGGACCCAAGTGTCCAGCGTATTGTCCCGTCCTGGTTTGCTGCGGTTGCGAGCCAGCCAGTCGAGCGGACTGTCCTGTACGAAGCAGCCTTCCATGGGCGTATCCAGCGGTGTCTCGAACGCCAGCGCGACAGCCCAGGTCGGGTCCATTTTCACCCCGGCGGCGGCACCGGCGAGTTTCGGTGCCGAGGCCAGCAGTGCAGTCGCTTGTGGCGCCGGCGTGGCGATCACCACATGACTGAACGGCCCGTGGGTGAAGCCTTCGGCATCCTGCAAATGCCAGTGTTCTTCACCACGATAGACTTCGGTGATCCGGCAGGCGAAATGCACTTCGAGGTCACCGAGCAAGCCGCGGGTAATGGCGCTCATGCGCGGCGTGCCAACCCAACGTGTTTGCTCGTCCGGCGACAGGTTGAGCTGGCCACCGTGGTAGGTGTAGAGCTGCGGCGTCCACTCAGCGACCCATCCGTTGGCTTGCCAACGCTGGACTTCAGTGACGAAGCGGCGATCGCGGGCGGTGAAATATTGCGCGCCCAAGTCCAGAGCACCCGCATCGCTGCGATTGCTCGACATGCGTCCACCGCTGCCACGGCTTTTATCGAAAAGTTGAACGACATGCCCGACCTCTGTCAGGGCTTGGGCGGCGGAGAGCCCGGCGATGCCGGTGCCGATGATTGCGATAGGTACAGTCATAGGGGCCTCGTTTACCTTTCTGTACAGACTACGCCGTGGTTTAAACCTGTACAATATTGTTTTTTGGTATAACTTTTAGCGTTCTCGTTCTGACAGCTTGGCCTATGGTTAAACATAGAGCCTGCCCGATACCAAAGATCCCTGCTTATAAAAATAGACTAGTGATCAAGGTAAAACGCCACGCGAGGAAGAAGTCATGCACATATTGCTGACCGGCGGTACTGGTTTGATAGGACGTCAGCTTTGCCGACACTGGTTGAGTCAGGGACATCGTCTGACGGTCTGGAGTCGAACGCCTGAAAAAGTCGCGAACATCTGCGGTGCCCAAGTGCGTGCTGTTGCCCGGCTTGAAGACCTCGGCCCGGAGCCGCTCGATGCGATTGTAAATCTGGCGGGCGCCCCGATTGCCGATCGGCCCTGGACAACCAAACGCAAAGCGCTGTTGTGGAGTAGCCGAATTGCCCTGACCGAAACGCTGCTGGCCTGGCTCGAAGCACGCGAGCAAAAACCACAGGTGTTGATTTCGGGGTCTGCGATCGGTTGGTACGGCGACGGGGGCGAGCGGGAATTGACCGAGAAATCTCCACCGGTCATCGATGATTTCGCCAGCCAGCTGTGCATCGCGTGGGAGGAAACCGCCCAGCGTGCCGAAGCCTTGGGCATCCGCGTGATCCTTATTCGTACCGGGCTGGTGTTGTCGGCCGAGGGCGGCTTTTTGTCGCGGCTGTTGCTGCCGTTCAAGCTGGGGCTGGGCGGGCCTATCGGCAATGGCCGGCAGTGGATGCCGTGGATCCATATCAACGATCAAATCGCCCTGATTGATTTTCTTCTGCATCAGAAAGACGCCAGCGGTCCTTATAATGCCTGCGCGCCCAAGCCGGTGCGCAATCGCGAGTTTGCCAAGACGTTGGGCAGCGTGCTGCACCGTCCGACGTTCATGCCCATGCCGGCCCTGGCTTTAAAGGTGTGTCTGGGCGAGTTGTCATTGCTGTTGCTGGGCGGCCAGAAGGCAGTACCGGATCGCTTGCTGGAAGCGGGTTTCACATTCCAGTTCACTGATTTACGCGCGGCCCTGGACGACCTTTCCAGCCGCCTTTGAAATAGGACGTTGCATGACTGATCACGCATTGCTTCTGGTCAATCTGGGCTCACCGGCCTCCACCTCTGTGGCGGATGTGCGCAGTTACCTCAATCAATTTTTGATGGACCCGTATGTGATCGACCTGCCATGGCCGGTGCGGCGTTTGCTGGTGTCGCTGATCCTGTTCAAGCGCCCGGAGCAGTCAGCCCACGCCTACGCCTCGATCTGGTGGGAGGAGGGCTCGCCGTTGGTGGTGCTCGGCCGTCGCCTGCAACAGGCCATGACAGCCCACTGGGCCCACGGTCCGGTGGAGTTGGCGATGCGTTACGGTGAACCGTCCATTGAATCGACGCTGGTGCGCCTGGCGGCCCAGGGTCACAAGAGAGTCACTCTCGCACCGCTTTATCCACAGTTCGCCGACAGCACCGTGACCACGGTGATCGAAGAAGCCAAGCGAGTGGTGCGCGAGAAGAATCTGGATGTGCAGTTTTCGATTCTGCAGCCGTTCTACGATCAGCCGGAATACCTCGATGCGTTGGTGGCCAGTGCCAAACCGCATTTGGAACAGGATCACGATCACCTGCTGCTGAGTTTTCACGGTTTGCCTGAACGGCACCTGACCAAGATCGACCCTACCGGGCACCATTGCTTTAAAAGCGACAGTTGCTGTCAGAACGCTTCGCCAGAAGTATTGGCGACCTGCTACCGCGCCCAATGCCTGCGTACGGCGTCCGAGTTTGCCAAACGTCTGGGCTTGCCCGACGGCAAGTGGTCGGTGTCATTTCAGTCGCGACTGGGTCGAGCCAAATGGATCGAACCCTACACCGAAGCGCGCCTCGATGAGTTGGCTGGAATGGGCGTGAGGAAAGTGCTGGTGATGTGCCCGGCGTTTGTCGCCGATTGTATTGAGACGCTGGAAGAAATCGGTGATCGCGGGCTGGAGCAGTTCCGCGAAGCAGGAGGGGAGGAGTTGGTGCTGGTGCCGTGTCTCAACGATGACCCGCAGTGGGCAAAGGCGTTGAACACTTTGTGCGAAAGGGCCCCGTTGGCCCTTTAAAAGCTTCGTCGGATCGCCGCCCGGAGCCGGCTCGCTCCCACAACAAAACCTGTGGGAGCGAGCCTGCTCGCGAAAGCAATCTAACTGGCAGCAAAGATCTCAAGTCATTACAGCAATGACTCATTCGCCTTCTTGTGCTTCCAGCTGTCATTACCCGGCAGCAACAGGTTCAGCGCAATCGCCGTCACCGCGCACAACGCGATGCCTTTGAGGCCGAAGTCGTCCGGTCCTGTGCCAGTGCCGACCAGCACGCCGCCAATCCCGAACACTAGGGTCACCGAGACAATCACCAGATTGCGCGCTTCGCCCAGGTCGATCTTGTGGCGAATCAGCGTGTTCATCCCCACCGCTGCGATTGAACCGAACAACAGGCACAGAATCCCGCCCATCACCGGTACCGGAATACTTTGCAGCAGCGCGCCGAACTTGCCGACGAACGCCAGGCTGATGGCGAATATCGCCGCCCAGGTCATGATCTTCGGGTTGTAGTTCTTGGTCAGCATCACCGCGCCCGTCACTTCGGCGTAGGTGGTGTTGGGTGGACCGCCAAACAGGCCCGCCGCGGTGGTGGCAATGCCATCGCCGAGCAGGGTGCGGTGCAGGCCGGGTTTCTTCAGGTAATCGCGACCGGTCACGCTACCGACTGCAATCACGCCGCCGATGTGCTCGATGGCCGGGGCCAGCGCTACCGGAACGATGAACAGAATCGCCTGCCAGTTGAATTCCGGCGCGGTGAAGTGCGGGATGGCAAACCACGGTGCGGCGGCAATTTTCGCGGTATCAACGACGCCAAAATAGAACGCCATCGCAAAACCCACCAGCACGCCGGAGATAATGGGCACCAGGCGGAAAATGCCTTTACCGAACACCGCGACGATCAGGGTGGTCAGCAGCGCTGGCATCGAGATCAACATTGCCGTTTGGTAATGAATCAGCTCAGTGCCGTCGCCAGCCTTGCCCATCGCCATGTTGGCGGCGATCGGCGCCATGGCCAGGCCGATGGAGATGATCACCGGGCCAATCACCACCGGTGGCAGCAGACGGTCAATGAAACCGGTGCCTTTGATCTTCACCGCAAGGCCGAGGAAGGTGTAGACGAAACCCGCCGCCATCACGCCGCCCATGGTCGCCGCGAGACCGAACTGGCCCTTGGCGAGAATGATCGGCGTGATGAACGCAAAACTCGACGCCAGGAATACCGGCACCTGACGCCCGGTGATGATCTGGAACAGAATTGTCCCCAGGCCTGCGGTGAACAGCGCCACGTTCGGGTCGAGACCGGTAATCAGCGGCATCAACACCAGGGCGCCGAAGGCCACGAACAGCATCTGCGCACCCGACAGCACCGTGCGCCAGAGCGGATCGTTGAACTCCTCCTGCATGCTCAAGCGTCCTTCTGCTTGGTACCGAAGATCTTGTCACCGGCATCGCCCAGGCCAGGGATGATGTAACCGTGTTCGTTGAGTCTTTCGTCAATGGACGCGGTGTAGATGGTCACGTCCGGGTGAGCCTTCGCTACTGCGGCGATGCCTTCAGGGGCAGCCACCAGCACCATCGCGCGGATATCCCGGCAACCGGCTTTTTTCAGCAGGTCGATGGTGGCGACCATGGAGCTGCCGGTGGCGAGCATCGGGTCGATGATCATCGCCAGGCGTTCGTTGATTTCCGGAACCAGTTTTTCCAGGTAGGTGTGGGCCTGCAAGGTTTGCTCGTTGCGGGCCACGCCGACGGCGCTGACTTTGGCGCCCGGGATCAGGCTCAGCACGCCTTCGAGCATGCCGATGCCGGCGCGCAGGATCGGTACTACCGTAATTTTCTTGCCGGCGATTTTCTCGACCGACACAGTGCCGCACCAGCCTTCGATGTCGTAGGATTCCAGCGGCAGGTCTTTGGTGGCTTCATAGGTCAGCAGGGCACCGACTTCCTGAGCGAGCTCACGGAAATTCTTTGTGCTGATGTCGGCGCGGCGCATCAGGCCGAGTTTATGGCGGATCAGCGGATGGCGGATCTCGAGGATGGGCATGGGAAAGGCTCCGGCGGCGGGCAAAAAAACCGGCCTAGATTAATCTATCCGAGGGTGTTGTCCTATAGACATACAGTACGTTAGTCCACAAACGCTTGATCTGGCCGTGAGGGATGCGTACCTTTGCCCGCTTTTCCTCAGTCCGTCCCCCCTTGGAGAGCGCCATGCCTGCTGATCTCGAGCATATCCGTCAAATCATGCGAGAGGCTGACTGCCTGTACACCGAAGCTGAAGTCGAGGCGGCCATCGCCCGTGTCGGTGCACAAATCAACGATCAGATGGCGGAAAGCAATCCGGTGGTGTTCTGTGTGATGAACGGCGGGCTGATTTTCTCCGGCAAGCTGCTGACCTATCTGAACTTCCCGCTGGAAGCGTCCTACCTGCACGCCACCCGTTATCGCAACGAAACCAGCGGCGGCGACCTGTTCTGGAAAGCCAAGCCGGAAGTTTCGTTCCTCGACCGCGACGTGCTGATCATCGACGACATCCTCGATGAAGGTCACACCCTGGGCGCGATCATCGACTACTGCAAACACGCGGGCGCCCGCAAAGTGCACACCGCCGTGCTGATCGACAAGGACCACGACCGCAAGGCTCGCCCGGACCTGAAAGCCGATTTCGTCGGCCTGCCCTGCATCGACCGTTACATCTTCGGTTACGGCATGGACTACAAAGGCTACTGGCGTAACGCCAACGGGATTTTTGCCGTTAAAGGCATGTAATCCCAGCAGGCGATCTCCTGTGGGAGCGAGCCTGCTCGCGAAAGCGGGGTGTCAGCTTCATTGATGTTGACTGACACGACGCCTTCGCGAGCAGGCTCGCTCCCACAATGGTTCTGCGTTCACCGATCCACTGTCGTACACCCATGCTAGAGTGCTCGGCCCCGCCCTCCGGAGCCCGTCATGAGCCTTTTGATCCGCAGCTGCGCCGCTCTGTTGCTGACCCTCAGCCTGCCTCTGGCTGCCGCTCCGGCGCCGATGCACGCGCAGTTTCTGCCCCCGGATGACCTGACCCTGCGTGACGCCGAACCCGAGCAGCAACAGCTGTTGCAGGTCACCGAGTACTCGGTGGTGGTCGGTAGTCAACGGCAGTCCAACCAGCAGCCGATTCCGGTGACCTCACCGTTGCTGATCCGTCTCAAGGGCAAATCCTTGAACAAGGGCGCGACCATCACCCAGGTGCTGGTCAACTTCGATGGCGAAAGTAAAAGCCTGAAAAAGCCGATCTACGACGACAAGAGCAAAACCCTGACGCTCTTTTACCCGATGGCTCAGTACCGGGTGGTGATCGACTTGTTGCGCAATGACACGGTGTATTGCCAGTTCCTCAGCTACGCCAACGGCCATATCTGGGCCGATCTGCACACCGGCAGCGTTCGTCCGCGTTGAGCCCTGTGCCCGGGGAGGGGTAAACTGCCCGCCCCGTGAAATGTCTGCGAGCTGGAGTCGGCAATGCGTAAAGATAAGAAGCAAGTGATTGGTGACGAGATCGGCGATGAGCAGATCAAGCTGTTCCTCGATTTCGAACCGGTCGACGCCACGTCGCCGTCGCTGCACAAACTGATCAAGGCCTATCGCGGCCTGCGCATCGATGACTTCGGGCGTTTTCTGACGTTCTTCGTCGAAGCCGGTCTGGATCTGGACGGCAAGGATGAGCACGGCAATGACTTCGTCGCCCTGATCAAGGATCAGCGCAACGCGGCCGAGTACATCGAACTGATCGAAAAGGCTCGCGGCTAAGATCAGCAGATCGCAGCCTCGCTACGCTCGACAGCTCCTACAAATGGATCGCTTACACCTGTAGGAGCTGTCGAGCGTAGCGAGGCTGCGAGTTTTAAGCGGCACAAAAAAACGCCCCGCTCTCAATGAGAACGGGGCGTTTTTTATGCGGCCGAATCAAGCGTAGCTTTCGGTCTCGTTGCTGGCTTCAACCAGTTCCAGCGCGACGTTGTTCTGCACATTGAGCTTGCGATACAGCGCAGCATCGGTTTCCAGAACTTTTTCGCGAGCCGGGAAGATTTCCGCGAGCTTGGCAGCCCACTCGCCAGACGCTTTGTTCGGGAAGCACTTTTCGATCAGTTCCAGCATGATCGAAACGGTCACCGACGCGCCTGGCGAAGCGCCGAGAAGGGCGGCAAGGCTGCCGTCCTTGGCCGCGACCAGCTCGGTACCGAACTGCAGGATGCCGCCCTTTTTCGGGTCTTTCTTGATGATCTGCACCCGCTGGCCGGCCACTTCCAGGCGCCAGTCTTCGGCTTTCGCTTCAGGGTAGAAGCGACGCAGGGATTCCAGGCGCTGCTCCATCGACTGCATCACTTCGCTGACCAGGTACTTGGTCAGGTCCATGTTGTTCTTGGCCACGGCCAGCATCGGGCCGATGTTGCCGGCGCGAACCGACATCGGCAGGTCCATGAACGAACCGTGCTTGAGGAACTTGGTGGTGAAACCGGCGTAAGGTCCGAACAGCAGGGACTTGTTGCCGTCGACCACGCGGGTGTCCAGGTGCGGCACCGACATCGGTGGCGAGCCCACAGCCGCCTGGCTGTAAACCTTGGCCTGGTGGTGCTTGACCACTTCAGGGTTGTCGCAACGCAGCCACTGGCCACTGATCGGGAAGCCGCCGAAGCCTTTGCTTTCTTCGATGCCCGAAGCTTGCAGCAGCGGCAGTGCCGCGCCACCGGCGCCGAGGAACACGAATTTCGCGTCGACGTCACGCGAGTTGCCGCTGTTGACGTCCTTGATGCTGACGGTCCAGCCGCTGCCGTTACGCTTGAGGCCGGTCACGCGCTTGCAGTACTTGACCTGGGCATCGGGTGCGCTGGTCAGGTGCTTGAGCAGTTGATTGGTCAAGGCGCCGAAGTTGACGTCGGTGCCGTTCAGGACGCGGGTGGCGGCGACGACTTCGTCGGCCGGCCGGCCAGGCATCATCAGTGGCATCCACTCGGCCATGGTGGCCTTGTCTTCGGTGTATTCCATGTCCGAGAAGGCGTGGTGCTTGCTCAGCGTCTTGAAGCGTTCCTTGAGGAAGGAAACGCCATTGTCGCCCTGCACGAAGCTCAGGTGCGGCACCGGGCTGATGAACGTCTTGCACGAGCCGAATGTGCTTTTCTTGGTCAGATAGGACCAGAACTGCTTCGACACCTCGAACTGGGTGTTGATGTGCACGGCTTTCTTGATGTCGACGGTGCCGTCGGCGGCCTGCGGCGTGTAGTTGAGTTCACACAACCCGGCGTGACCGGTACCAGCGTTGTTCCACGGATTCGAACTCTCCGCGGCACCGGAATCCATCAGCTCGACGACTTCCAGCTTGATCGCGGGGTCGAGCTCTTTGAGCAGTACAGCGAGGGTGGCACTCATGATGCCGGCCCCAACCAGTACTACGTCGACTGCTTCGTTATGCGCCATTTAACGCGTCTCCAAAATCTGCAGCACCAAATTGTCGGCATGGCTGCCAGGCGTTCAGGGGCGTGTCAGTGATGCCCCAAGTACCCATGGCAGTATCGCCATGTCCGAATCTTCGCAATTTTTCGCAACTTCGACGGACGCTACCGGCCGGGTCTAAAAGAGTTACATGAACTCACTTCAACGCGCCGCTGGCAATTCGACTTATGGTCGATACATCCGTTTGTGCAACCAAATCCGTAGGGGACAGGCTTCAGGCTCCGGTGTTCGAGGAATACTCGGTCCTGTGTCGTTGGGCTGTTTCAGACGCTAATGGTGCATATTCAGACGCAAAACTATTCATTTGCTCGCCACACTCTTGTGAAGTTGTGAAAACCCGTTTTTTCACGCTCTTTTGAAGACGTGAACCTCAAAAAAGGGCTGCCCCAGCCTGGCACCGTGCCCGGATGGATTGCCGCCATGGAATACATGACAGGCAAAACGGGCAAACAGCTCAGTGACCGAGCGTAATGACAGCTCTGCAGATTCGCGAAAAGTGGGGGTTTTGCTTAAAGAACAGCAAGCGCGCCAGCTTCACTCGATCTGTGTGGGCGGCTCTCTGTGGGCGGTGCGGGGTGTCAATACAAGTGGATTGACGATGCTGCGAGGCCCGATCAGGAGACGTCCTTATAATCGGGGGGAGATTGTAGCGAAGAAACGCAGGGAAATGGTCGTGTTTAATGACTTTTATTAGGCGTTCGGTCAGCTGGTCAACAACTGATGAGCCCGCGCACGTGGCTGGCGCTGGCTGACACGGGCGCTAGGGGGCAGGGGATGATGCAACCAATTGAGACGGATTTCTTCGATTTCGACCCAGCTATCGCCCATGGGCTGGAGGCTGCACTGTTTGAAAGCCTGGCAGTGGCCGTTGCGGTCGAGCAGGGCGAAGCAGCGATGCAGGGGGCGTGGGGTGAACAGCGAGGTGAGATAGCGCATGGCGAAGTACCTTGTGGGTGACTATCGACGAACTTGACAGGCAGTCGTGACGTGCATGTGAAAGGCAGGTGAAAAATGTGTGACAGGAACCGCGGTCTGAAGGGTTTGTCAGAGATTTCAGTATTCACTGTGAGGTGCTAGTTACCCACAGTGGCCCACCGCTATACTGCCGGCCTGTTTGTGCCTGATTCTGGAGAGAAGCGCATGTTGCAACGCCTGTTGTTCGGTTTGATCACTGTGACCAGTTTGACGCTGGTCGGCTGCGCCCACAGCCCGCAACAACTGAATCCGGAACCCAAGCTGACGACTCAGCTGGCGCCGGTTGGCCATGGCCAGCAGGTTGTGGTGCGGGTGGTGGACGGTCGTCCGTCGCCAACCCTGGGGACCCGTGGCGGTCTGTACCCTGAGACCAGCGCGATCACCGTGCAGGGCGCGCAGATCCTGCCGAAGTTGCAGGCTCAGGCTGAGGCGGCCGTGCGGTTGTTGGGCTTCACCCCAACCTCCAATGCACTGAATGCTCCACAGTTGACCGTGACGCTGGCGGAGTTGAAGTATCAGTCGCCTAAAGAAGGCATGTATGTGACTGAGGCGACCATTGGCGCGACGTTCCGCTCCGATGTGCAGAATGCCAATCGTCGTTACAGTGGTCGGTATGGTGCGTCCCTGGATCAGCGTTTCGGTATGGCGCCGAACCAGGAGACCAATAGCAAGCTGGTCAGTGATGTGTTGAGCGATGCGTTGACGCGGTTGTTCAAGGATCCGACGATTGGTCAGGTTCTTGGCGAATAACTTTCGCGAGATTCAAAAAGCCCGGTGCCAGCAATGGCCCCGGGCTTTTTCATGCCCACCGATTCAGCAGGCGTACACAGAACAACTGTGGGAGCGAGCCTGCTCGCGAAGGCTTTCTGACATCCTGCATTGAAGGTGACTGACACACCGCTTTCGCGAGCAGGCTCGCTCCCACAAGGGATCTGTGGTGTCAGGCGGCTTGGGAGTAGAAATCCAGCATGCTCACCCCAGTCAACAAATCCGTCTCCGGCAAATCCGCATGTTGATGCCCGCTCAACGCGCAATACACCAGCCAATGGCGGTCCTGAACGTTAAAGGCGAGGCTGCCAACGAGGTTTTGTTGTTCGTCGCTCTGGGCGATGAGGTAGAGGCGATCCTGGTTTTCGGCGTGCAGCATGACGGTATCCGTGTCGGTTTCGAGGGGCGCCAGACTGGCGTATCCAGATGACGGAGCCGTGACACAGGGCAGTATTTGGCCAGATGTTTCGTAATTTGTCGCAAAGGCAGGGCAGTTGGGCAGGCTTTCGGTAGAATTCGCGCCGCGGCCGTAGGTTCGGCGTCTGTCACACCTGTTTTGCCGAGGTCCGTGATGTCGTTGCATTTGATTTCGCTGTTTACCAACCATCCCGCCAAGTTGATCAACCTGTTGGCCTTGCTGGTTGCCTTTCCCGGCGGCTGGTTGCTGCATGCCACTCGTCGTCGCGAACAGCGCGCGCAGGCCATTCTCGAAGCGCAAAGCCAAAGCCGTCGTATCGATGAACCGACGTTGATGCTGGACGGCGCGACGTTGCGCATGAACCGGTTTTTCTATCGATTCGGTTTTGCCTGCCTCGGGGTGGCGCTACTGGTGTCGTGGATCAGCACGCGGGTTTGAACCTCTAAAAGCAAAAGATCGCAGCCTCGTTTCACTCGACAGCTCCTACAGGGGATAGCGTTCGCCCTGTAGGGGCTGTCGAGTGAAACGAGGCTGCGATCTTTTGATCTTGCTTCAAAAAAACTTTACAGCGGCAACCCTGCTTTCACGCGGTACTGATTGCGCACCGGCGTCGCGTATTGCAGCACCAGGAACGGACGATGTTCCTCAGGGCAAGCGTCAAGACGTTGCTGCCATTGTTCCTGAGCCTTGGCCAGTTCGTCGGCCGCAAACACCTCGGCGGCTTTCGGCACCTGCAATTGCGGGTCGGCGTCTTTCCATTGGGCATAGGCCAGGTAGTGCACCGGGAACAGGCGGTAGCCGCCGAGGATCTGCCGGTCCATCTCGATTGCCAATTGCTTGGTGTCGTCGAACAACTCGGTGATCGGCGAGGCGAAGTTTACGTGGACCCGGCCCTTGTAGCCGGTGATGCCCTTGGCGATGCTCACGTCGTCCTCGCCCGGCACTTTGCTGTAGCTGCCAGTGTTGGCGCGGATAAAGAGCTCGCGAGCCTTGGCTTGATCGCACGGGTCATATTCGTAGCTGATCGACACCGGGGTGACGTTCAGCGAGCGGATGACCTCGCCGAACGGTTCGTCCTTGCGGCTCATGTGGAACATCTTGAGGATGGCCGACTCGGTGCGATCGTCGCCGTCCTTGGCCCGGCCTTCGGCCTGGGCGATCCAGATCGAGGCGCAATCGTTGCGGATCGAGTGGTTGATGTAGGCAGACAGCAGTTGATACGCCGCCATCTTCTCGCGGCGACCGGTGATCGAGCGGTGCACGATGAAACTCTTGTTCAGGCGCATCAGATCGCTGACGAAGGGCTTTTGCAGCAGGTTGTCGCCGATCGCGATGCGCGGTGTCGGCAGGCCGGCGTGGTACACGGCGTAGTTGACGAAGGCCGGGTCCATCACGATGTCGCGGTGGTTGGCGATGAACAGGTAGGCGCTGCCGGACTTGAACTGCTCGACGCCGGTGTACGTCACACCGTCCGTGGCCCGCTCGATGGTGTGGTCGACGTACATCTCGACTTTATCCTGCAACGTGGCCACGGAGGTGACGCCGGCGAACTCACGGCGCAGCCGATGAGCTATAAGAGGTTTGAGTGCCCAGCCGAAAGCACCGGCAAAGCGCGGGAAGCGGAAGTGGATGAGGATGTCTAGAAACGCCTTGTCGCCGAGCAGCCGGTCCAGCACCGCTGGGACTTCGCTGTCGTCGTACGGTCGGATGGCATCGAATTCGCCCATCATGCTCTCTTGTTAGAAACGGCTAGGGTAAGTAAAGGTTTTGATCGAAAACCAACGGGGCACGGTCTGAAGCGGTAGCCAGACAAAAATGGCCCTGCAAATAGACCGGCGATTATACGCACAAGTCACCTGGGAGACCGCGATGCTGGAAACTGCGCAGTATGAATGTCCGTATTGTGGTGAGGAGGTTGAGACAACTGTGGATCTGTCCGGGGGCGATCAGACCTATATCGAGGACTGTCAGGTGTGCTGTCGGCCGATAAGGTTTGTGTTGCAGGTTCACGGAGAGGAATGGCATCTCGAAGTGTTCAGCGAAAATGAGTGAGGGGCGTCTATGCAGCGAATCTACGAGCCGGAAAACCTGATGGAAGGTGAGTTGCTGCAAGGCATGCTGGCCAGCGAGGGTATCGAAGCGCATCTGGTGGGGCGTGATTTACTCGGCGGCACCGGCGAATTGCCGATCTTCGGCCTGCTGGGTTTATCAGTTGATAATGACCAGGCCGAATACGCCCGGGAGCTGATCACCGCGTACAATGCCGCGCTGCCACTGCCCGGTGACGAACCGGAAAGCTTTCCCGGCACGCTGGTCTGTTAGGCTGGCATTCGTTTAATTTAGAGTCGTGTTGCCCCATGTGTGGACGTTATGCCCTGTTTCGCTGGAACCCCGCCTTCGCGTCCCTGCCTGGCTTCCCCGCCGATCAGCAGGCCCAGTGGAATATTTCTCCCAACGATTCGGTGCTGATGCTGCGTGCAAGTGTTGACGGTCAGCGCGAGTTGGCCCGGGCGCGTTGGGGGTTGACGCCGCCGTGGCTGACCGATCTTTCCCGTACCCCGGCCCATGCCCGTGCCGAAACCGTCGCTGAACAACCGATGTTTCGCCAGGCCCTGCGCGAACGCCGCTGCCTGCTGCCGGCCAATGGTTTTTACGAGTGGCGTGGCACGACTCGCAAGCGACCGTATTGGCTGACACCGGGGGAGGGCTCGACGCTGTTCTTTGCAGCGATCTGGGAAGCGTATCCGGTGCAGGAACAGGTGTGGCTGAGCACGGCGGTGATCACGCAGCCGGCTGCGAGCCAGCGCCGGCCGTTGATTCTCGATGCGGTGGGGCAGCAGGCGTGGCTGAATCCTGAAACACCATTGCATGCGTTGCAGGCGTTGCTCGCCAGTGAACCTGCTGCATTGCGCGAGCGGGTGCTGGCGAATTTGGTGAATGATCCGAAGCTGAATGGGCCGGAATGTCTTACTCCGGGTTGATCGCGTAATGATCGCGGTGGGCGCTGCTAGATGTTTTTTTTCTAACGGTCATGAGAGCTTTGTCTGAAATATGCGTCTACAGCTTTGTTGTATCTGGCGCCTATACAATTCACCGCCTAGGATACGCCGCATGTTTCGGGGAGATTTTTGATGAATAAGACATTGGTTTTGTGTGCCCTGAGCGCAGGTCTGCTGCTCGCAGGTTGTCAGTCGGTCAACACCACCAGCGGTGGCGCGGTGGGCGTTGAGCGCAAACAGTACATGTTCAGCATGCTGTCGACCGATCAGGTCAATCAGATGTACGCCCAGTCTTATCAAAAGACAGTCGGCGAGGCGAGCAGTAAAGGCGTGCTGGACAAGACCAGTAGCGAGGCCAAACGTGTCCAGGCCATTGCCGACCGGCTGATTGCCCAGGCGCCGATTTTTCGACCGGATTCGGCCCAGTGGAAGTGGGAGGTCAACCTGATCAAGAGCGACGAACTCAACGCCAACTGCGGGCCTGGCGGCAAGATCATTTTCTACACCGGCCTGATCGACAGCCTGCAACTGACCGACGATGAAATCGCCGCAATCATGGGCCACGAAATCGCCCACGCCCTGCGTGAGCACGGTCGTGAAGCGATGTCCAAAGCGTACGGCATCGAAATGGCCAAGCAGGGCGCCGGTGCCTTGTTCGGTCTGGGTCAGGACAGCCTGGCACTGGCGGACACCGTGGCCAACTACGGCATGACCTTGCCCAACAGTCGCTCCAATGAAAACGAGGCGGACCTGATCGGCCTGGAACTGGCTGCTCGCGCCGGCTACAACCCGAACGCGGCGATCACCTTGTGGAACAAGATGAGCAAGGCTTCGCAAGGTTCGTCGCCAGAGTTCATGAGCACGCACCCGGCGTCGGCCAGTCGGATTTCTTCGTTACAAGCGGCGATTCCGAAAGTCATGCCGCTGTACGAGAAAGCCCAAAAATCCTGATAGTTATGTAGCGCAGATGCTCACGCCTTCGCGAGCAGGCTCGCTCCCACATTGGAACGCGATCACATGTGGGAGCGAGCCTGCTCGCGAAGAACGATTACACGGAGCTACTGACGAAACGCGTCAAATCCACCCGCTGCTCTGCATCGCCTTGTACACCGCGACAATGGCGAGGATGAAGAACGCCGACGCCGCCAGGCGACGGATCAGGGTGAGCGGTAATTTATCCGCGGCAAAGTTACCCGCCAAAACCACCGGCACGTTGGCAATCAACATCCCGACGGTGGTGCCGATAATCACCAGCCACAGTTCCGGGTATTGCGCAGCGAGCATCACGGTGGCGACCTGGGTCTTGTCACCCATCTCCGCAAGGAAAAACGCGATCAACGTGGTCAGGAACGGTCCGTATTTGCGGGCGGTGCTGGCTTCGTCGTCGTCCATCTTGTCCGGCACCAGGGTCCACAATGCGGTCGCGGCGAAGCTCGCGGCGAGGATCCAGTGCAGCATTGCATTCGAGAAGAAACCACCGACCCAGGCGCCTACCGCACCGGCTGCTGCGTGGTTGGCCAGGGTCGCAGCGACGATACCGGCGATGATCGGCCAGGGTTTGCGAAAGCGAGCGGCGAGAATGAGCGCGAGCAGTTGCGTCTTGTCGCCGATTTCGGCCAAGGCAACGATTGCGGTGGGAACGAGAAGTGAATCCAGCATCAGGGTTTTCCTAAGGGGCGGGTCGACACGGCTATGACACGTACAGCCTTCCCGCCCCGGGTAAGGTGTTCGTGTCATAGGTCTTGTCAAACCCTGCGATCCGTCTGATGCGGACGCTTGGGTCGCATACGCCATGGTCTGTTGACCAAGTATGTTGACGTATGCCGGACGAGCATGGCGCTCGTGGGAGACTACTCCCCTAGGACGGAGCGGATTCTGCCTAGGCAAATCCGATTGGGCAAGCCTCTTTTTTAAAAGAAGGTCTAGCCGCGTTTGGCCCGATAGATTCTGAAACCCTGTCCTTCAGCCTTGATTGCGCACACCCCGAGGTGCTCTTCGATCAGCGGCTGGTATTTCAGGAAACTGTTCGCCACCAAACGTAGTTCGCCACCTTTTTTCAGATGTTTGGCTGCTTTTCGCAGCAAGTTCTCGGTAGCGAAGTAGTCGGTGTGAACGCCGACATGGAACGGTGGATTGCTCAGAATTGCACTCAAGCCCATCGGTGCAGCGTCGATGCCATCACCGGTAATCACCTCAGCCTCCAGACCATTGGCAGCCAATGTCAGGCGACTGCTGGCGGCGGCAAAGGCATCCACATCAAGCAAAGTGACCTGGTTGTGTGGATAACGACGTTTGACGGCCGCTCCCAGCACACCGGCGCCGCAACCGAAGTCCAGCAAATGACCGCTCGGCAATTTGTCGAGATGCTCCAGCAGCAACGCGCTGCCACGATCCAGTCGACCGTGACTGAACACGCCCGGCAGGCTGATGACTGTCAACGGACCTTCGGCCAGCGGCAACTCATAAGTCTCGGCCAGGCTTTCCAGCGATTTGGCTTCTGGCGCAGTGGCCACGGTGACCTGCCAGAGCTGGCAATGCCGCGCGCTGTCGAGCTTGCGCGGTTTGCCGAAGGGGTTCAGCTGTTTGGCCGCGCCTTCGATGCCGCTGCGTTTTTCACCCACCAGATACAGTTCACGACCGGCCAGTCTAGAGGCGAGGGCGTTGAGGATGTAGTCGGTCAGGTCCTTGGACTTGGGCAGAAACACCACGGCGGTGTCAAACGCGCGCTCCGATACAGTCACGCCGAAATGGCTGCGCTCGGCGAAGCGGGCGTCCAGTGCTGCTTGATCGCCGGCATGCCAGCACCAGCCGTGAGCTTCGGGCAGACGGCCCAGCAGATCATCGGCGGGCAAACCGGCCAGCAGCACTGACCCCTGGAATAACTCGGCCTGACGAAGCAGTACTTCACTGCGCGGATCCATAATCTGCTCCTGTGAAAAAAAGTGCCGCAGTCTATCAACTGACGACCCGCAGCGCTTTACCGCTGAAATATCCCTGAGCGTTTTCGGTCAACTGGCCGACGATTCGCTGCCGAGCCTCGCGACTGCCCCAGGCGTTGTGCGGGGTGACAATCAGCCGTGGAATGTCATGGGCCAGCAGGGGATTGCCGGCGGTCGGCGGCTCGACACTCAATACATCGGTGGCGGCACCACCCAGGTGGCCGTTGCGCAAGGCATCGGCCAGCGCCTGTTCGTCGATCAAACCACCGCGTGCGGTGTTGACCACAAAGGCGCCAGGCTTCATCGAAGCCAGCTCGCGGGCTCCGATGAAGTGGCGGGTGTGTTCGTTGAGCGGGCAGTGCAAGGTCAGCGCGTCGATCTGCGGCAGCAGCTCATCCAGTGGCAAACGGTCCGGCCGGGCAGGGCGCCCGGGAATCTGGCCGAGCAGTACGCGCATACCAAAGGCTTCGGCCAGACGTGCGACCGCGCCGCCCAGTTCGCCATGACCGAGCAGACCGAGGGTTTTGCCTTCCAGTTCGACAATCGGGTAATCCAGCAGGCAGAACTGTTTCGCCTGCTGCCAGCGACCTTCGCCGACAGCCTTTTGATAATCGGCCAGGCGCGTTGCCAGATTGAGCAGCAACATGATCGTGTGCTGCGCCACCGACGGCGTGCCGTAGCCCTGGCAGTTACAGACGGTAATCCCGTGGGCGCGGGCAGCCGCGAGGTCAACGTTGTTGGTGCCGGTGGCGGTGATCAGAATCAGCTTCAGCTCGGGGCTGGCAGCGATGGCGGCGGCATCGATCAGAATCTTGTTGCTGATGGCGACGGTGGCGCCCTTGAGGTGTTCGATCACCTGGTCTTGCGTGGTCTGGGCGAAAAGCTGTAAGTCGCTGAAACACTCTTGCAGCGGGCTGAGGTCGAGGTCGCCCAGGTCCAGGGACGGGTGGTCGAGGAAAACGGCGCGGCGAGTGTTCGTCATCAACTGTACCTTTTGTGCAATGAACTGAAGGCGTAATCTGCCGAGCCTACCAGATGAAACAAACAGTTACGCTTGGACCAAAAGGATCCCCCATGTACTGGACAGAGTTTTTGACCGTTGCCCTGATTCACTTGCTGGCCGTAGCCAGCCCCGGCCCGGACTTTGCCGTGGTGGTGCGTGAGAGCGTGACCCATGGTCGTCGCGCCGGTACCTGGACGGCGCTGGGCGTCGGCACGGCGATTTTCCTGCACGTCGGCTATTCGCTGCTCGGCATCGGCCTGATCGTGTCCCAGTCGATCGTATTGTTTAATGCCCTGAAATGGGCTGCCGCCGCGTACCTGCTGTACATCGGCTTCAAGGCCCTGCGAGCACAGCCGGCCCAACCTGCGGCTGACGATCTGCACAAGGAAGCGGGCGAGCGCACGGCTCGCGGCGCCTTCACCTCGGGCTTCGTGACCAACGGTCTGAACCCGAAAGCCACGCTGTTCTTCCTCTCGCTGTTCACCGTAGTGATCAATCCGCACACGCCGCTGGCGGTACAGGCTGGCTACGGCGTCTACCTCGCGGTGGCCACCGCTGTGTGGTTCTGCCTGGTGGCGATGCTGTTCAGCCAGCAGCGTGTACGCGCAGGTTTTGCCCGGATGGGCCACTGGTTCGACCGGACCATGGGCGCGGTACTGATCGCGATCGGCGTGAAACTCGCGTTTACCGAGATGCACTGAGGCCCCGTGATGCGGCTAGCGATGTAATACCAGCCGCTTGAAGCGTTTGAAGCTGGTTCTGTTGAGGTGTCGCCAGGGAATCGAGCGCAACAGCTGCCAGGCTTCTCTCTTGTCTTCGACCACGGCATATTTGAGGGCCTTGTTCACCAGTCTGGTGCGGGCGCTCTGGTAGCCGGGATGGTTTACGTACGGTTCGATGGCCTCAAGGTCCGCCTGCAGCAATATCCGGTATTTTCTCGACAGGTTGTTGGCATGGCGGCGATAGCGGGTCATGCAGACCGGCAGTTCATGGATCTCATACCCCAGCCGGGCAATCCGCAACGTCATCTGGAAGTCCTGAACCCGCAGCTTCGGCGCGTAGAAGTCGGCACCTCGCATGGCTTTCATGCGATAGAGCGCAACAGGGGCGCCGATCACGACGGCACCTCTGAGGACCTGATCGAAGTTGTAGGTGTGGATCTTGTCGCGTTGTTGCTGCTTGATGGTGTTGCCATCGCTGTCCATGTAGCTGATCAGCGCACCCACGCAGCCGACGTGCGGGTGCTGATCCAGATACTCGGCGCGAGTGCGCACCGACCCCGGCAACATGATGTCATCCAGGTCCGGCGTCGACACATAGACGCCTTTGGCGTATCGCAAGCCATGGTTGAGCGCCGCGCTCACACCCTGGTTCGGTTGTGAATACAGCTGGAAGTCATAGGTTTGCTGTAATTGCTTGAGTATGGCGAGGCTGTCGTCGCTGGACCCATCGTTCACGATGATGACTTCGAAGTTCGGGTAATCCTGAGCGAAGATGCTCTTGATAGCGTCTTCCAGAAATTTTTGCATGTTGAAGCAGGACGCCACAATGGACACCAGAGGCGCTTGTGTGGAGGGGGCGTTTTCGAGGGCGGTCAGTTCAATACTCATTTTTGTAGGCAATACCGATGGCGTGTGACCAGACAGGTCTAGTGACAAGATCCTTCTCTTGAAGATGAGGTGCAGGGTTGGGCGACGTGGGGTGAATATTCGCTGGCAACCGATCGGCTCATCGTGTCCGTATCGTACGTAGGCTCACAGACAAGTGTTACGTGCATGCGTTGCAACGTTTTACAGCGCAGGCCCCTGATTCCCGACGAAACACGCCAGGTAGTGGCGTAAAGCTAGCATTTTGCCCGGATCTGCAAATCATTCCTTTGGCTGATTTGGCGGGCGTCCAAGGGCACTAAAGTGCTTACTTTCAGCCACGACCGTGCAGTCAGAAAAGGGACACTTATGTTGCAGACTCGCGTTATCCCCCCAGCCGAAGGCGCTTACCAGTATCCGCTGCTGATTAAACGGCTGCTGATGTCCGGCGCTCGTTATGAGAAAACCCGCGAGATCATTTACCGTGACCAGTTGCGCTACAGCTATCCGACCCTGATTGAACGGGTTGCAAGGCTGGCCAACGTGTTGACGGCGGCCGGCGTCAAGGCTGGCGATACCGTGGCGGTGATGGACTGGGACAGTCATCGATATCTCGAATGCATGTTCGCCATCCCGATGATCGGCGCGGTGATCCACACCATCAACGTGCGCCTGTCGCCGGAACAGATTCTCTACACCATGAACCACGCCGAGGACCGCTTTGTGCTGGTCAACAGCGAGTTCGTCGGGTTGTACCAGGCCATTGCCGGGCACCTGACCACGGTGGAAAAAACCCTGCTACTGACTGACCTGCCGGAAAAAACCGCCGACTTGCCGAACCTGATCGGCGAGTACGAACAGTTACTGGCGGCTGCCAGCACTCAGTATGACTTCCAGGACTTCGACGAAAATTCGGTCGCGACCACGTTCTACACCACCGGCACCACCGGCAATCCCAAAGGTGTGTACTTTACCCATCGGCAACTGGTTCTGCACACCATGGGTGTGTCGACCATCATGGGTGCCATCGACAGCGTGCGTTTGCTGGGCACAAACGACGTCTACATGCCGATCACCCCGATGTTCCACGTGCACGCCTGGGGCCTGCCGTATGTGGCGACCATGCTCGGGCTCAAGCAGGTCTATCCCGGCCGTTACGACCCGGAATATCTGGTGGAGCTGTGGCGCAAGGAGAAGGTCACCTTTTCCCATTGCGTGCCAACCATTCTGCAAATGGTCCTCAACTCCAAGGCCGCGCAAGGCACCGACTTTGGTGGCTGGAAAATCGTCATCGGCGGCAGTGCGCTGAACCGCACGTTGTACGAAGCCGCCAAGGCCAATGGCATTCAGCTGACCGCCGCTTACGGCATGTCGGAAACCGGACCGCTGATCTCATGCGCACACCTCAACGACGAGTTGATGGCGGGCACCGAAGACGAACGCACCACGTATCGGATCAAGGCCGGTGTGCCGGGGCCATTGGTGGAAGCGGCGATCGTCGACACCGACGGCAACTTCCTGCCCGCCGATGGCGAGACCCAAGGCGAACTGGTGCTGCGTGCGCCGTGGCTCACCGAGGGTTATTTCAACGAACCGCAAAAGGGCGCCGAGCTCTGGGCCGGGGGCTGGCTGCACACCGGTGACGTAGCGACACTGGACAGCATGGGTGTGATCGATATTCGCGACCGGATCAAAGACGTGATCAAGACCGGCGGCGAGTGGATCTCCTCACTGGACCTGGAAGACCTGATCAGCCGCCACGTGGCGGTACGCGAAGTAGCAGTGGTGGGGATTGCCGATCCGCAGTGGGGCGAGCGTCCATTTGCACTGCTGGTGGTCCGCGAAGGCCATGTGATCGGGGCGAAGGAGCTGAAGGAGCACCTCAAGCCATTTGTGGAATTGGGGCACTTGAGCAAGTGGGCCATCCCGAGCCAGATCGCTCTTGTTACTGAAATTCCCAAGACCAGTGTCGGCAAGCTCGACAAGAAGCGTATTCGCGTCGACATCACCGAATGGCAAGCCAACAACAGCACGTTCCTCTCGACGCTTTAAGCGTCATTTGGCGTGCCCTAAAGGCACGCCAACCCCACCAAGCAAGCGCTTGGCTTGTTAAATCTGAATTTTCAGCCATCCTTGCCGGGCCGACGGGCGTCGGCTTGGCAAAGGACTGTTCCAGAGTGGCTGGCAGCTGCAAATCACACTTTAGAGGGATCAAGCAGTACTACCTGCTGGCTATAGTCCGCTCAAGGATTTTTAAGAACGGGGCAAACGCACAAAACGGGGCGATGCATCTTTGGAATGAATTAGGGACCCTTTGGCTTCCAGTCATCCACAGCGTTTTTAGAAGTACTCACTGCCATAACAATAATGCACATGGAGTAGCGTCGATGACATCAGTAAACCAGTTCTGGCGCCGGGCGAAACTGCCTCTGGCGGTCAGTCTTGCCTCTACGCTCGCCGGGCCAGCATTCGGCGTCAGTTTCAACGTTGGTGAAATCGAAGGTCAGTTCGATTCATCCCTGTCGATCGGTGCCAGTTGGTCTACCGAGAGTGCCAACAAGAACCTCATCGGCGTCAACAACGGTGGTCGCGGCCTCTCCCAGACTTCCGATGACGGTCACTTGAACTTCGAGAGCGGGAAAACCTTCTCGAAGATCTTCAAGGGCATCCATGACCTTGAATTGAAATACGGCGACACTGGCGTTTTCGTCCGTGGCAAATACTGGTACGACTTCGAACTCAAGGACGAAAGCCGTCCGTTCAAGGACATCAGCGATAGCAATCGCAAGGAAGGCGCCAAGTCCTCTGGCGGCCAAATCCTCGACGCTTTCGTCTACCACAACTACTCCGTTGCCGATCAGCCGGGCTCCGTGCGTCTGGGCAAGCAAGTAGTGAGTTGGGGTGAAAGTACCTTCATCGGCGGCGGTATCAACTCGATCAACCCGATCGACGTGTCCGCGTTCCGTCGACCAGGTGCCGAGATCAAGGAAGGTCTGATCCCGGTCAACATGTTCTACGTGTCCCAGAGCCTCACCGAGAACCTCTCGACCGAAGCCTTCTACCAGCTCGAATGGGACCAGACCGTTACCGACAACTGCGGCACCTTCTTCTCGCAACCGGACGTGATTTCGGATGGTTGCGACAACAACCTTGCCGTACTGCGTACCCGTAACGGACTCAACAACGCATTGACGGCTGCGAGGCTGCCGGCTTCGCTGCGTAATGCCAGCATCAACACCCTGGCTGCCAGGGGCGTGAACTGGGGTGACCCGGATGAAGGCGTAATCGTTCGTCGCGGTCCGGATCGCGATGCCCGGGACAGCGGTCAATTCGGCGTGTCCTTCAAATACATGTTCGATCCGCTGGACACCGAGTTCGGCGCCTACTTCATGAACTACCACAGCCGTGCGCCGATTTTCAGCGGCCAAGGTGCTCCGGCGAGCGCTTACAGCGCGGCGGGCCTGGTGGGCTCGCTGGTGGCCAGGGGTGTTCCTCTCGCTGTCGCGCGTAACCTGGCACCGACCTTGTTGCCATTGAATGTGGCCGGTAACTCCAGCTACTACGTCGAGTACCCTGAAGATATTCGCCTGTATGGCTTGAGCTTCTCTACCACGTTACCGACAGGTACTGCGTGGAGTGGTGAAGTCAGCTACCGGCCGAATGCTCCGGTTCAGCTCAACACCACCGACATTCTCTTTTCCGGTCTGACACCTCTGAACCCTAACGTTTCCGTACTCCAAGGTACGCCAGGGGCGGATCAAAAAGGCTATCGCCGCAAGGAAGTGACCCAGCTCCAGACGACCCTTACTCACTTCTTCGACCAGGTGATGGGCGCCGAGCGACTGATCCTGGTGGGCGAGGTCGGCTTTACTCACGTTGGCGGTCTGGAAAGCACTTCCAAAGCGCGTTACGGTCGTGACCCGAGCTACGGCCCGGGCCCGTTGCCAGGTGGTCAGTGCCAGACATTGAACAGCGGCACCCTGGCCGGTGGACCACAAAACAACGTGAGCCGCTATTGTGAAAACGACGGATTCACCACCGCAAACTCCTGGGGTTACCGCGGTCGTGCCATCTGGGACTACAACAGCGTATTCGCCGGCGTGAACCTCAAGCCGAACGTGGCCTGGTCCCATGACGTGAGCGGTTACTCGCCAGGCCCTGGCGGCAACTTCGAGGAAGGTCGCAAAGCGGTCAGCCTGGGCGTTGATGCCGAATACCAGAACACCTACACCGCAAGCCTGGCGTACACCAACTTCTTCGACGGCAAGTACACCACCGTGGATGACCGCGACTTCGTTGCGCTCAGCTTCGGCGTGAACTTCTAAGCACTGATTATCAGGACGAACACACCTATGAAAATAACCAAGAGTCTGTTCCAAGTCGGTGTTCTGGGGCTTTCGCTGCTGGCGACCGGTGTCATGGCGGCGGTCCCTGCGGCTGAAGCGGACAAACTGGGCAAGAGCCTGACCCCGATGGGCGCCGAAATGGCCGGCAATGCTGACGGTTCGATTCCGGCCTGGAAACCATTGCCGAAAAACGCCGGCGCTGTCGACGGCAAAGGCTTCCTGTCCGACCCGTTCGCCAGTGAAAAGCCGCTGTTCACCATCACTGCGCAGAACGTCGACCAGTACAAGGACAAGCTCGCACCGGGCCAGTACGCGATGTTCAAGCGCTACCCGGAATCCTTCAAGATTCCGGTCTACCCGTCCCATCGCGGCGCCACCGTGCCGGATGCCGTGTTTGCCTCCATCAAGAAAAACGCCACCAGCACCAACCTGGTGTCTGGCGGCAACGGCCTGGAAAACTTCGAAACCGCAGTTCCGTTTCCGATCCCGAAGACCGGTGTTGAAGTCATCTGGAACCACATCACCCGCTATCGCGGCGGCAGCGTGACCCGCCTGGTAACCCAGGCCACGCCACAACCGAATGGCTCGTACAGCCTGGTGTACTTCCAGGACCAGTTCGTGTTCCGCGACAAGATGAAGGATTACGATCCGGCGAACCCGGGCAACATCCTGTTCTACTTCAAGCAGAAAGTGACCGCGCCGGCACGTCTGGCCGGTGGTGTGCTGCTGGTGCACGAAACCCTCGACCAGGTTAAAGAACCGCGTTCGGCGTGGGTCTACAACGCCGGTCAACGTCGCGTGCGTCGCGCGCCACAAGTGTCCTATGACGGGCCAGGTACTGCGGCGGATGGCCTGCGTACCTCCGACAACCTGGACATGTACAACGGCGCGCCGGATCGTTACGACTGGAAGCTCGAAGGCAAGAAAGAGATGTACATCGCCTCCGACAGCTACAAGCTCGACTCGCCTCAACTCAAGTACGACGACATCATCAAGGCCGGCCACATCAACCAGGACCTGACTCGTTACGAGCTGCGCCGGGTCTGGCATGTGGTGGCAACCCTGAAGGAAGGTCAGCGTCACATCTACGCCAAGCGTGACTTCTACATCGACGAAGACACCTGGCAGGCGGCCGTGATCGACCACTACGACGGTCGTAATCAATTGTGGCGTGTGGCGGAAGCTCACTCCCAGAACTACTACAACTTTCAGGTGCCGTGGTACACCCTGGAAACCTTGTACGACCTGCAATCTGGCCGCTACCTGGCACTGGGCATGAAGAACGAAGAGAAATCGGCGTATGACTTCGGCTTCACCGCAACCACCAGCGACTTCACTCCGGCTGCGCTGCGCCAAGAGGGTGTTCGCTAAGCGGTACTGAACAGAGGCCGCATCCTCTAAAAACGCCCCGACTGGTTCGGGGCGTTTTTTTGTTCGTAGTCTTTTTGTAGCCATTTGTAGCAATAACCTTCATTCCCTCTTCGTTTACCGCTAGGCTGCGGACATCTGCAACGCCGCCAACCGCCATTCAAACAAGAGCCGGCCATGACTGATCTGTCCCCACCCCCGGGCCCTGCAAGCGTTGCCGTCGCGGCATTGGACGGGCGCTTTTTTCGGCCTCCGTTGCCCGACGGCCATGTGCTGCGGCCTCGTCTGTGCGAGCGCCTGAGTGCGGGGCTCGGTGGCAGGCTGTTGCTGGTCAGCGCACCGGCGGGGTTTGGCAAAAGTTCGTTGGCCGTGGAGTTCTGCCAGGGCTTGCCGGCTCGCTGGCAAAGTCTGTGGCTGGGGTTGAGTCCGCGAGACAGCGATCCAGGGCGTTTTCTTGAGCGGTTGCTCGAAGGCCTCCAGGACTATTATCCGCAACTCGGCCGCCGGTCCCTGGGGCTGCTGAAAATGCGGCAGCGGCATCAGCCGTTTGCCTTTGAAGAATGGCTGGACGGTTTGCTCGATGAGCTGGCCGTGCACCTGTCACCGAGTACGCCTCTGCTGTTGGTGCTTGATGATTACCATCTGGCACAGGGCCCGGTTCTCGACCGCTGCCTGCAATTTTTCCTCAATCACCTGCCTGACGGCTTACTGGTCATGGTCACCAGTCGGCAGCGGCCGGACTGGCATCTGGCGCGCCTGCGGCTGTCGCGGCAACTGCTTGAGTTGAATGAACAGGACTTGCGCCTGACTCACGATGAAGCCTTGACCCTGCTTGATCGTCATAGCAGTTCCTTGCGCGGCGAAGCGCTGGAGAGCCT
This sequence comes from Pseudomonas sp. MDT1-17, assembly GCF_054898105.1. Classification (NCBI taxonomy): domain Bacteria; kingdom Pseudomonadati; phylum Pseudomonadota; class Gammaproteobacteria; order Pseudomonadales; family Pseudomonadaceae; genus Pseudomonas; species Pseudomonas sp. MDT1-17. Next base: position 1,567,582 of record NZ_JBUBVM010000001.1, read on the forward strand.
CATCCAGCGCAGCGAAGGTTGGGTCGCCGGACTGCGTTTCTGGCTGCTGGCGGCGTCCGAGGCGGGCACCCAGGGTGCTTTGCCGCAGACGCTGCATGGCGGGGAAGGGCTGATCCGCGATTACCTGCTCGAAGAAGTCATCGATTGTCTGCCCGCCGAGGTGCAGTCATTCCTTTACGACACCGCACCCCAGGAACGCTTTTGCAGCGAACTGTGCGACGCCGTTCGCGAAGCCCATGACAGTGCCGAGATCCTGCGTTTTCTGCTGGCCCATCAGGTGTTCCTGGTGCCACTGGATGAAAACGGTCACTGGTATCGCTACCACCATTTGTTTTCCGACCTGCTGCGCACCCGGCCTGCCGCGCAGGCGATGGTGCCGGCGGCCAGCCTGCACCTGCGCGCCTGTCGCTGGTTCAATGCCCAGGGGCTGCTCGATGAGGCGGTTGAGCAGGCGTTGCGTGCCGGGCACCTGGATGTCGCGGCGAACCTGGTCCAGAACCTCTCCGAAGAACAACTGCTGGCCGAACAGAACGTCGGAATGTTGCTGCGCTGGAAAATGGACTTGCCCGATAGCTTGCTGGTCAGCACGCCCCGGCTGATCGTGCTGTACAGCTGGGCATTGGGGCTGGCTTGTCAGCTGGACGCCGCCGAAGAACTGGCCAGTCATTTGAGCCGCTTCCTGCCGGCTCCGTCAGCCACGGCGCAGAAATCCATGCTGGCGCAATGGCTGGCCCTGAGCGGAATCATCGCTCGCGGGCGCGGCAATCGCGAACTGACGTTGCTCTATTGCACCGAAGCGCAGGAGAGCCTGCCGGCCAAACGCTACGGGCAACGCCTGATGTGCCTCTCGACCCTGTCCAACCTGGCCATTGCCGACGGCGACTTGTGGCGCGCACGCGGGTTGAACCGTGAATCTCTGGAGTTGGCGCAACGGGTTGGCAACCCGCTGTTCGAAGCGCTGGCCCATTACGACCGCGCTCGCGTGCTGCAAGCGCGAGGGGAAATCCTTCGTTCGCTGGATGAAGTGCGTCAGGGGCTGCAACGCCTGCAACAGTTGTCCCCGCAACGGCTCTATGCGGTGCGCGCCCGGCTGACCTTGTACGAGGGCTTTTTACTGGCCCTGCGCTTGCAACCGCAAGTTGCACGGGCACGTTTGCAAGCCGGTTTGAGTGAAGCACGCGCGTGTCGCGACATCAGCGTATTGATCGGTCACTGCGTGATCGCCCGGCTTGAGGGCAGCAGCGGCGAATTCGCCAAAGCCTTTGCCGAACTCGCCGAAGCCGAGCGCTTGATGCACATTTGGGATGTGCCGCCGATCTACTACCTGGCGATGATCACGCTGGTCAAATGTGAACTCTGGCTAGCTCAGGGACGTACCGATCTGGCCGAAGCCTGGCTCGCTCGCTTGGGTCAGACCTATAACGGCGAACACGCTGCAGCACCTCCGGAGTTCCATCCGCAACTGCCGCTGCATATCGAGTTGCAGCAGGCCTTGCTGGAGGTCATTCAAGGGCAGCCGATGCTGGCCGAAGGACGCTTGAATGCGTTGCTTGAGCATGGGCAGCAAACCGGCAGGCAGATGCTCAGCGTGATGGCGTTGACGCAGAAAGTGACGTTGTTGCTGGGAGGCGGGCGCGAACCCGAGGCTCGCAAAGCGTTGGCTCAAGCCCTGGAGGCGGCGGCCGGTGGGGGGCTGCAACCGTTTGGCGGGTTGTTGGCTGAACATCCGGACTGGCTGCGTAACCAGCTTCAACTCGGTGTGCCGACCCCTGTTTCATTGAGCCTTTCAGAAAAGCTTCCGGCAGTTGCAGCCCGTCCCGCCGCGGAGTCATCCGCCGCGGCGGAACAGCTCAGTGCACGGGAAATGGCCGTCCTGCGACTGATCGCCCAAGGCTGTTCGAATCAGGAAATCAGCGATCAGCTGTTCATCTCCCTGCACACGGTAAAAACCCATGCCAGCCATATCAACAGCAAGCTCGGGGTGGAGCGGCGTACGCAGGCGGTGGCGCGGGCGAAAGAGTTGGGTGTATTGCAGTAATCGCCGTTGAAGTCCTCCGAAACAAGTTGGGCCTTGCGATCAGAGATTTTAGGTCATTTCTCCTCTGAGACAGTCGCTCCGGATGTCTGCCCCACGTCGATGGCGTGCTTCAGGATCGACAATAAGCCGATGGCGCAGTCATCTGCGGTTTCACTGGCAATGGACTTCTGCAGATTGTCACCCAACGCTTCCCTCATTTTTTTTCTGGGCAACGTTGCATTCCACTCCAGCAGCTTTTGGATCGCCGGGGCGGGGACACCGCTGGATTTGTGATAGAGGCTTTCTGCGGTGCCGTCGCTTATGATCGCGAAGCCGGTCGGGGCATCGATTTGCCCGCGGTACAACCTGAGCCGCGACGCCGCTTTATGGTCAGTCAGAAACAGGGTGGTATTGGCGAACTCGCCATTTTCTGGATGAGAAAGGGCCTGAAGCTGTCCGTCTGCTTCAACGCTTGCGATGACCCCATTGCCCAAGTGGCCTGCCAGGTAGCGGCCTCGTGAGTACGCGACGAACGACAAAGTACAGGCCAGGTCGTTGATATCGCCGCCGAGCTTTGCAGATTTGCGTCTGAACGCGTCCAGGCAGCGATTAACCAGTCGCTGGGCTGCCTTCGCGTTGTGTTTGTCCATGTTTTGCCAGAGGCTTTCAAAGTTTTTGCAAACAAAGGCCAGGGTCGCCGTGACCGCTACTTGGGCGCCGATTTCGGATCTGGCTCTGGAGCCAGCCCCTTCGGCCAATGAAATGCAGGTCACTTCGTTGGACTCTCTGGCCGCGACATAGTCCTGGCAAGGCGTTTGAGTCTCGAGGTGCGAGCGTCCTGCCACAAACGCGCAGGCCGTTTTACAGCTGAAGTCTACCGGGATCTCGGGCATGGTTCAGACCTGTGCCCAGGCTTCAATACCTTTAATGTCCTGACGAAGGAGATAGTCTTCTTGCATGGGATTATCCTTTTTGGGCTGAGCGTTACAAAAAACGCTTCGAGAGTCGTTTGAACCAGGCATCGGCTTCCTGCCGTCTTGTTTCAAAATAGGCGCGGCGCGAGGATAACCTATCAATTTTGCGGATCACAACCGCAGTACCCAGCCTTGGCACCAGGATTAAACCGATGCAAACCCCGAATACAGCCCTCATCCGCGAAACCTTCCCCGTCGGCCCGTTGCAGTGCAACTGCACGATCATCGGCGATCCGATCACCAAAAAGGCCATCGTGGTCGATCCTGGAGGCAATCACGAACTGATCCTCGCGCGGCTCGACGCACTGGGCCTGAAGGTGGTCAGCATCATTCACACCCACGCGCACCTTGATCACTTCCTGGCTTCCGGTCAGTTGAAGGAGAAAACCGGCGCAACCCTGCATTTGCATAAAGAAGATCAATTTCTCTGGGACAACCTGGAGATGCAGTGCCAGATGTTCGGTGTGCCTTACACGCCAGTGCCGTCGCCGGATCGCTGGTTGGCCGATGATGAAGAACTGGCGTGCGGTTGCGGTGTAGCATTGCACACGCCGGGTCATACGCCGGGCTCCATGAGCTTTTGGTTTCCAGAGGCTAAACTGCTGATTGCCGGTGACACGTTGTTTCGTCGCGGGGTTGGGCGCACGGATTTGTGGGGTGGCGATCAGGCGACCATCGTGCGGTCGATCAAGCAGCGGCTGTACACCCTCGATGAAGAGGCGACGGTGGTGACCGGGCATGGTCCGGACACGCGTCTGGGCGATGAAATGCGCGAGAACCCTTTTGTGCGGGCATGATTTCTGCTGTTGTAAGGGGCGTCGCGGAATTTTTTTAATCCGCAATGATCCAACGCCCGCAAAGGTTTAATGCCTTGGTCCGTTGCACCACAGAATGCAAAAATCAGGAGCTCTTCATGTTCACCAAGCGTCGTTTGATTATTGTCGCTACTGCCGTGGCCTTGTTGTCTGGCTGCGCCTCGCCTAACCCTTACGACAATCAGGGGCAGGCCGACGGTGGCTCCACGGGCATGAGTAAAACCGCCAAATACGGCGGCCTCGGCGCTCTGGCCGGTGCGTTGGCCGGTGCCGCCATCGGTCACGACAACCGTGGCAAGGGTGCGCTGATTGGCGCTGCCGTGGTCGGCGCTTCTGCGGCCGGTTACGGTTATTACGCCGACCAGCAAGAAAAGAAATTGCGTGCCAGCATGGCCAACACCGGGGTGGAAGTGCAGCGCCAAGGTGATCAGATCAAACTGATCATGCCGGGCAACATTACCTTCGCTACCGATTCGGCGAACATCGCGTCGAGCTTCTACCAGCCGCTGAACAATCTGGCAGGCTCGCTCAAGGAGTTCAGCCAGAACCAGATCGAGATCGTCGGTTTCACCGACAGCACCGGCAGCCGCCAGCACAACATGGACCTGTCCCAGCGTCGCGCCCAGAGCGTGGCGACTTACCTGACGTCGCAAGGCGTGAGCGGTGCCAACCTGTCGGCTCGCGGTGCCGGGCCGGATAACCCGATTGCCAATAACGGCGACGTCAATGGCCGGGCGCAGAACCGTCGGGTCGAGGTCAACCTGAAGGCGATTCCGGGTCAGCAATATCAGCAGCCGACTCAGCAGTACCAGTAACAGCCTGACTGAACCCCAGGCGTAAAAAAGCCCGCCCGATCCTTAACAGATCGGGCGGGCTTTTTTGTATCGCGCGAAACCTGATTACTTTTTCAGGCCGTAATGCTCATCGAGCATGCCCGGCGCGTTAGGGGCTTTGGGGGCGTAATCACGAGGCGGCTCCTGATTGCGCGGTGGCGTCAGGCGTTCCCGTGGGGCCACTGCCGCATCGGCGTGCAGCGAGGCCAGCAAGCGTTGACGGGTCTGCTCGTCCAGGGCCAGGCGGTTGGCACCCTCGGCGAGATGATCCTGCACTTCCTGATAGCTCTGAGTCAGTTTCTTGACCAGGGTTGCAGTGCTGTTGAAGTGGGTGACCACCTCGTTCTGATAACTGTCGAAACGTTCCTGAACGTCATCCAGCTGACGTTGTGTGCTGCTAGGAGCGGCATTCGGCACCAGGCGAGCGATCAGGAATCCAATGGCGACACCCACAACCAGGGCAAGAGTCGGTAACAACCAAACTAAGAGCGAGTGTTCCACGAGTCCTTCCTCTATAAACGGCTTTGCTTTACGTTAACGGCTCGAACCTGCGCTGTATACCGCGATTCACTCGCAATAGATTGGCACAGACAATTTGCTAGACGAGTCGACCCGATTAGAGGTCACGGAGTTCCTTCCTTGCTTATGCGCGAAACCCCTGTAGTGATTGATGGCCCGGTCGGCCAACTGGAAGCTCTATATCTTGATAACGAGCAGCCCCGCGGCCTGGCGCTGATCTGCCATCCTAACCCGGTGCAGGGCGGCACCATGCTCAACAAAGTCGTCTCGACCTTGCAGCGCACCGCGCGCGATGCCGGTTTGATTACTGTGCGCTTCAATTATCGCGGCGTCGGTGCCAGCGAAGGCACCCACGATATGGGCACGGGTGAAGTTGACGATGCTCAAGCGGTCGCCGAATGGCTGCGGGCCAAACAACCAGATTTGCCGCTGACCCTGTTCGGTTTTTCCTTCGGTGGTTTTGTTGCGGCAAGTCTCGGTGGACGCCTGGAAGCCAAGGGCGAACAGCTCAAGCATTTGTTCATGGTTGCGCCAGCGGTCATGCGCCTGGGCGATCAGGATCAACTGCCGCAGCACGGCGAGTTGACCCTGATCCAGCCGGAAACCGACGAAGTCATCGATCCACAAGCTGTCTACGACTGGTCCTCGAAACTCGAGCGCCCCCATGAGCTGCTGAAAGTGGCAGAATGCGGACACTTTTTTCATGGCAAGCTGACCGATCTCAAGGATCTGATCCTGCCGCGTCTTTCGAATTGATTGCAGTCTGACAAGCGATTACCCATGACGACTCGTACCCGTATCCTCACCGGCATCACCACCACCGGCACGCCTCACCTGGGCAACTACGCCGGCGCCATCCGCCCGGCGATCGTCGCCAGCCGTGACAGCAATGCCGATTCGTTCTACTTCCTGGCCGACTACCACGCCCTGATCAAATGCGATGACCCGCTGCGCATCCAGCGCTCGCGTCTGGAAATCGCCGCGACCTGGTTGGCCGGTGGCCTGGACGTCGACCGCGTAACGTTCTATCGCCAGTCCGACATCCCGGAAATCCCCGAGCTGACCTGGTTGCTGACCTGCGTCGCCGCCAAGGGTCTGCTCAACCGTGCCCATGCCTACAAGGCTTCGGTGGACAAGAACGTCGAAACCGGCGAAGACCCGGACGCCGGCATCACCATGGGCTTGTACAGCTACCCGGTGCTGATGGCGGCGGACATTCTGATGTTCAATGCCCATAAGGTGCCGGTCGGTCGTGACCAGATCCAGCACGTGGAAATGGCCCGTGACATCGGCCAGCGCTTCAACCATCTGTTCGGTCAGGGCAAAGAGTTCTTCACCATGCCCGAGGCGCTGATCGAAGAAAGCGTCGCGACGCTGCCAGGCCTTGACGGTCGCAAGATGTCGAAGAGCTACGACAACACCATCCCGTTGTTCAGCAGCGCCAAGGAAATGAAGGACGCCATTTCGCGGATCGTCACCGACTCCCGTGCGCCAGGCGAGGCGAAAGATCCGGACAACTCGCACCTGTTTACCCTGTTCCAGGCGTTCGCCACTGCGGCACAGGCCGACGAATTCCGCAGCGAACTGCTGCAGGGTCTGGGTTGGGGCGAGGCGAAGAATCGTCTGTTCCAGCTGCTGGACAACGAATTGGGCGAGTCCCGCGAGCGGTATTACCAACTGATTGAGCGCCCGGCAGACCTGGAAGACATCCTGCAAATCGGCGCCAGAAAGGCCCGCTCGGTGGCGACCCCGTTCCTCCACGAACTGCGTGAAGCGGTTGGCCTGCGCTCTTTCGTCGCTCAGACCCAGGTCGCGACCACCACCAAGAAGAAAACCGCGAAAGCCGCGCGTTTTGTCAGTTTCCGCGAAGAAGACAGCAGTTTCCGTTTCCGTCTGCTGGCGGCCGATGGCGAGCAGCTGCTGTTGTCGCGCAACTTCGCCGACGGCAAAACCGCAGGTCAGGTGACCAAGCAGTTGCAATCGGGTCAGCCGTTGGAGGTGCGCAGTGAAGACCGCAGCTTCAGCGTCTGGCTGGAAGGCGAGTGCGTGGCCGACAGCCCGACTTTTGCTGACGACGCCGCTCGCGACGTCGCCATCGACACCTTGCGGGTTGCCCTGACCCCGGTTCAGGAATAATCAACGGCTCGGTCCGACCAAGGGCCGATTGCCATTCCCACGGGCCGTCGCTACAGTGACGGCCCGTTTTTGTTGCCTTGCTAACGAATTATGACGCCCCTAGAACGATATCAAGCTGATCTGAAACGCCCAGACTTCTTCCATGACGCTGCGCAGGAAACTGCAGTGCGCCATTTGCAGCGCCTTTACGACGACCTGGTCGCGGCCTCGCACAGCAAACCGGGTCTGTTCGGCAAACTGTTTGGCAAGAAAGACGCGGCGCCGGTCAAGGGTCTGTACTTCTGGGGTGGCGTCGGTCGCGGCAAGACCTACCTGGTCGACACCTTCTTCGAAGCGCTGCCGTTCAAGGAAAAGGTCCGCACTCACTTCCACCGCTTCATGAAGCGCGTGCACGAAGAGATGAAGACCCTCAACGGTGAGAAAAACCCGCTGACCATCATCGCCAAGCGCTTCTCCGACGAAGCCCGGGTGATTTGTTTCGATGAGTTCTTCGTGTCCGACATCACCGACGCGATGATCCTCGGCACGCTGATGGAAGAGCTGTTCAAGAACGGCGTGACCCTGGTCGCGACCTCGAACATCGTGCCGGACGGCCTGTACAAGGACGGCCTGCAACGTGCGCGCTTCCTGCCGGCCATTGCGCTGATCAAGCAGAACACCGACATCGTCAACGTCGACAGCGGCGTCGATTATCGTCTGCGCCACCTTGAACAAGCGGAGCTGTTTCACTTCCCGCTCGACGACGAGTCCCACGAAAGCCTGCGCAAAAGCTTCCGCGCCTTGACGCCGGAATGCACGGCAGCCATCGAAAACGACGTGCTGATGATCGAGAACCGCGAAATCCGTGCCTTGCGCACCTGTGATGACGTGGCCTGGTTCGACTTCCGCGAACTCTGCGACGGCCCGCGCAGCCAGAACGATTACATCGAGCTGGGCAAGATCTTTCACGCCGTGTTGCTCAGCGGTGTCGAGCAGATGAGCGTCACCACCGACGACATCGCCCGGCGCTTTATCAACATGGTCGACGAGTTTTACGACCGCAACGTGAAGCTGATCATTTCTGCTGAAGTCGAGCTCAAGGATCTGTACACCGGCGGTCGCCTGAACTTCGAGTTCCAGCGCACCCTCAGCCGTCTGCTGGAAATGCAGTCACACGAGTTCCTGTCCCGGGCGCACAAGCCGTAGGTTTTTTCGGAAAATAAAAAAGGGCCTGCAAATGCAGGCCTTTTTTTGTGCGCTGTGTGTCAGTTTTGAGCAAGAAAGCGCACCAATTCATCTTGTCGCTGGCAGCCGACGAGCAGCCACAGCAGGATTCGGGCTTTGCGTGGACAGAGAAATCCAGCCATCAATGCACCTTTACTGATCAGGTCCATCTCGCTGCCAATAAATCCGTAGGTCGATTGAGCCGTGGAGCCGGAACCTGTCCGCGTAAACCGCTTCGCTATGCAGGTAGGGTGAGGCCAGCGGATCGCCATTCGCGTCCACCCGACCATGAATCAGTTGCAGCTGGCTGCTGAATCCAAAAATGGCAGTGCGCAGGGGATATAGGGAGCAGACATCGTAAAAGGCCCCCCAGCTACCGTCGCCGATGCCTATGGCATAGAAGATCGCGGACTCCTGCGCGGACATTCCCATTCCGCCAAAGTCCCCCGGTGAGCGTTCATCCCAAGCTTGCAGGGCGGGCATGCTGACCAGGTCGCGAAACGAAACGCTCTCGTATTTTTCGACGATAGCGGCCCACATGGCTTCCCATTCCTGACTGGCGTAAACCTCTGCGGCGTGCCGGGTCATGCGATCGGCAAAGGCCTTCCATTTTGCATAAACCTTTTGCAGTTCTTCACCGGGAGGTGGTGTCTGGCCATCTTCATTTTTCCAGATCAGCATCTGCGGAGTCGGTCCGGCACCCATGCTGCCCTCTCGCAGATAGATCCCGGTCGAGGTGACCCATTGGCTTCCGGGATTGGCAAAATCTGAAAACGCCAGGTCGAATGCCTTGGCGTAATAAGCCATCAGCGATCGGCCCTCTGTCGGTGACTCGTCCGCCCGGTTGAAGAAGGGCATGCGCATGGCCCCCATTAAACGGTGTATGACTCATCGCCGAGTTCGGGCTTCCAGGGACGGTCAGGTGTCTGCCGCCTATGCGTCTGGATTGTTCTATGAGGGTGATTTGGGTGAACCCGCAACGATAAAGTTCTCTGGCGGCAGTCAGTCCGGTGACGCCGGCGCCAATAATGCAAATTTTATGTTGTGGGTCAGTTGCCTTGGCGATGCCGTTTTCCTGTTCAACCAATGCTCGATAGTCGAAGCACAAATCTGGCGGGTTGGGGAAACGGGCCTTCCACTTGTTTTCCGCCGAGCGTTTGGGGCGAGCGGCATCCTTCGTGGCATAGGAGGGGTAGTTGTAGCTTGATCCGATAGTCACTGTTGATCTTCCCTGATGGTGATTTCAGGGACGATGTTGAGGTTCTGAACGCGCAGCGTATAGGAGACAAGTAAGGCTCGCAGATACTCTTTATTCGTTTTTTAGCGTGGGAAAAGACCAGCAGGGCTCCGGCTAAGGGGCCCTGCGGTATTGGGCTACGCCGCTTGCTGAAACTGCTGCCGATACTGGTTCGGTGACAGTTCGGTGTGCTGGCGAAACAACCGCGCGAAGAAGCTCGCATCGTCGTAACCGACTTCATAGCTGATGGTCTTGATGCTCTTGCGGCTGGCGGACAGCAAGCCCTTGGCGGTTTCGATGCGCAGTCGCTGCAGGTAATGCAGCGGCTTGTCGCCGGTGGCGGTCTGGAAGCGCCGCATGAAATTGCGGATGCTCATGCCGTGTTCGCGAGCCACGTCTTCGAAGCGGAATTTGTCGGCGAAGTGTTCTTCGAGCCAGTGCTGGATCTGCAGGATGATCACGTCCTGGTGCAGCTTCTGACCGCCGAAACCGATGCGTCCCGGCGAGTAGCTGCGCTGCACTTCATAGAGAATGTCCCGCGCCACGGCTTGGGACACGTTGGCGCCGCAAAAGCGTTCGATCAGGTAGATGTAAAGGTCGCAGGCCGAGGTGGTGCCGCCAGCGCAATACAGATTGTCAGCGTCGGTCAGGTGCTTGTCCTGATTGAGCTGAACCCGTGGGAAGCGTTCGGCAAACGCATTGAAGAAGCGCCAGTAAGTGGTCGCTTCCTTGCCGTCGAGCAGCCCGGCCTCGGCCAGCCAGAACACCCCGGTGGCTTCGCCGCACAGCACTGCGCCGCGAGCGTGTTGCTGGCGCAACCAAGGCAGGACCTGTGGATAACGTTGGCAAAGGGTATCGAAATCGTCCCAGAAGGCTGGAAGGACAATGATGTCGGCATTTTCCAGGCCGCCGTCCACCGGCATGATCACGTCACTGAAGCTGTTCACCGGTTTGCCGTCGGGACTGACCAGGCGCGTTTCGAACGCCGGAGTCAGGCCGTGGCCCAGTTGTTTGCCGTAACGCAGGCTGGCCAGGTGGAAGAAATCCTTGGCTTGCATGAGGGTGGAAGCGAAAACCCGGTCGATAGCCAGGATGCTGACGCGCCGCAAGGGCGTGGAGGCTTGTTTAGACATAATTCAACTTTATTTTTATAAGGGAAAGTGGTCACCAGACGGCTGGATCGTCTTATTTTTTGTCTGATGTGTCCAGTGTCCTGTATCGGATGTGAGGCTTAGTCTCTGAAGGTCAATCCCTTCTAACAATAACGACAGGTGCCGCATGATCCCCAGAACCTTGTTCAGTTCCGAGCACGAACTTTTTCGAGACAGCGTACGAACGTTCCTCGAAAAAGAAGCTGTGCCGTTTCACGGGCAATGGGAGAAGCAGGGCTATATCGACCGCAAACTCTGGAACAAGGCGGGGGAGGCGGGGATGCTCTGTTCGCACTTGCCGGAAGAGTACGGCGGGCTGGCAGCGGACTTTCTCTACAGCGCCGTGGTGATCGAAGAGGTGGGGCGTCTCGGCTTGACCGGCATCGGTTTTTCCCTGCATTCGGACATCGTCGCGCCTTACATCCTGCATTACGGCAGTGAAGCGCTAAAACACAAATACCTGCCGAAGCTGGTGTCTGGAGAGATGGTCACCGCGATTGCCATGACCGAGCCGGGTGCCGGTTCCGACTTGCAAGGGGTGAAAACTACCGCCGTGCTGGAGGGTGATGAGTACGTGATCAACGGTTCCAAGACCTTCATCACCAACGGCTTTCTGGCTGACCTGGTGATTGTCGTGGCCAAGACCGATCCGAAGGCCGGCGCGAAAGGCACCAGCCTGTTTCTGGTGGAAGCCGACACCCCAGGCTTCGCCAAGGGCAAGCGCCTGGAAAAAGTCGGCATGAAGGCTCAGGACACCTCGGAACTGTTCTTCCAGGACGTTCGGGTGCCCAAGGAAAACCTGTTGGGGCAGGCCGGGATGGGTTTTGCCTACCTGATGCAGGAGTTGCCGCAGGAGCGTCTCACCGTTGCCATTGGCGGGCTGGCTTCGGCTGAAGCTGCGCTGCAATGGACGCTCGACTACACCCGTGAACGCAAGGCATTCGGCAAGGCGATCGCTGACTTCCAGAACACCCGCTTCAAACTGGCCGAGATGGCAACCGAGATTCAGATCGGTCGGGTCTTTGTCGATCGTTGTCTGGAGCTGCACCTGCAAGGCAAGCTCGACGTCCCGACGGCGGCTATGGCCAAGTATTGGGGCACAGACTTGCAATGCAAGGTGCTCGACGAGTGCGTGCAGTTGCATGGCGGTTACGGGTTCATGTGGGAATACCCGATCGCCCGGGCGTGGGCGGATGCGAGGGTGCAGCGGATCTATGCCGGCACCAATGAAATCATGAAGGAGATTATTGCGCGGTCGCTGTAATGCAGCGTGATCGTTAGACCGCCTTCGCGAGCAGGCTCGCTCCCACAGGTTAAGTGATCTCCTGTGGGAGCGAGCCTGCTCGCGAATGGATCTAGAAATCAATCAAGGTGCAGGATTCGGGTGATCCTTGTGGATCGCCTCAATCCCCTCCAGCACTTCATCGGACAGCTTCAAGTCGAAGCTCGCTAAATTGCTTTCAAGCTGCTCCATTGTCGTCGCGCCAATAATGTTGCTGGTCACAAACGGCTGCTGAGTGACAAACGCCAACGCCATTTGCGCCGGGTCCAGGCCGTGCTCACGCGCCAGTGCGACATAACGGCTGCACGCTGCTTCCGACTGCGGGTTGAAATAGCGGCTGAAGCGGCTGTAGAGGCTCAGGCGGCCTTTAGGCGGACGCGCGCCACCTTCGTACTTGCCGGACAGGAAACCGAACGCCAGCGGCGAATAGGCGAGCAGGCCGCACTGCTCGCGGATGGCGATTTCCGCCAGACCGACCTCGAAACTGCGATTGAGCAGGTTGTACGGGTTCTGGATCGACACCGCGCGCGGCCAGCCACGGGCTTCTGCCAGGGCGAGGAAGCGCATATTGCCCCACGGCGTTTCGTTGGACAGGCCGATGTGGCGGATCTTGCCGGCCTTGACCTGTTCGTCCAGCGCTTCGAGGGTGTCCTCCAGCGGCGTGAGGTTGGCTTCGATCTTGTGTTTGTAGCCGAGCTGACCGAAGAAGTTGGTGCTGCGCTCCGGCCAATGCAGTTGGTAGAGGTCGATGTAGTCGGTTTGCAAGCGCTTGAGGCTGGCGTCCACGGCTTCGGTGATGTGCTGGCGATTGTGCCGCAGGTTTTTGTCGCGAATGTAGTCGATGGTGTTGCCGGGTCCGGCAATCTTGCTCGCCAGGATCCAGTCGGCCCGATCGCCACGGCTTTTGAAGTAATTGCCAATGTAGCGTTCGGTGGTGGCGTAGGTTTCGGCTTTGGGTGGCACCGGGTACATCTCGGCGGTATCGATGAAATTGATCCCGGCGCTCTTGGCCCGTTCAATCTGCGCGAAGGCTTCAGCCTCGCTGTTTTGCTCGCCCCAGGTCATGGTGCCGAGGCAGATTGCACTCACGTTCAGATTGGTTCGGCCTAGCTGGCGATAGTCCATCGGGTGCTCCCTTGGCAAAACAATCATAAAAGCAGGTTGAATTATTTTTCGCAATCTGCATAATTGCGCACCTCTTTCTGCAGTGGAAGTGATGCGCCGCCGCCGAAGAATCTTGCCGTTGAACGGACGCGCCGACCCGAGCCCCCGAAAGCGTCTGTATCCGGCTGCCTTTGACTTGTCAAAGTACGCACTATTCAGTAAGATCCGCCGTCTAATTTACAGGGCGGCCCCTGAGGCTATAAAGAATGAAAACTTTTACTGCTAAACCGGAAACAGTACAGCGCGACTGGTTTGTCGTCGACGCTGCAGGTCAGACCCTGGGTCGTCTGGCCACCGAAATCGCGAGCCGTCTGCGTGGCAAGCATAAAGCTGAGTACACTCCTCACGTTGACACCGGCGATTACATCGTCGTTATCAATGCCGAGCAGATTCGTGTAACCGGTGCTAAAACCACCGACAAAATCTACTACTCCCACTCCGGTTTCCCGGGCGGCATCAAGTCGATCAACTTCGAAAAGCTGATTGCTAAAGCCCCTGAGCGCGTGATCGAGACCGCGGTCAAAGGCATGCTGCCTAAGAACCCGCTGGGTCGCGACATGTATCGTAAGCTGAAAGTCTATGCGGGCGCTGTACACCCTCATACTGCTCAGCAGCCCCAAGAACTGAAGTTTTAACGGAATAGTTCATTATGTCGGCGACTCAAAATTACGGCACTGGCCGTCGCAAGACCGCAACCGCACGCGTTTTCCTGCGTCCGGGTACTGGTAACATCTCCATCAACAACCGCACCCTGGAAAATTTCTTCGGCCGCGAAACTGCCCGCATGGTAGTTCGTCAGCCGCTGGAACTGACTGAGACTGTCGAGAAATTCGACATCTACGTCACCGTGATCGGTGGTGGTGTAAGTGGTCAAGCTGGCGCAATCCGCCACGGTATCACTCGCGCACTGATGCAGTACGACGAAACCCTGCGTGGCGCTCTGCGCAAAGCTGGCTTCGTTACTCGCGATGCTCGTGAAGTTGAACGTAAGAAAGTTGGTCTGCGTAAAGCGCGTAAGCGTCCGCAGTACTCGAAGCGTTAATTCGCTTTCGCGTTCAAAAAGAACGCCCAGTTTCCTCGCGAAGCTGGGCGTTTTTTTATGGGTGCGATTTACCGGGGTATTGCTCTGTGACAACTTGCCACAGCCGTAGAAGCCCTATACTGCAAGGCTTGGCAGTGGAGCCCCTCGGTAATTACCTTGTCAGAATTGGGGCTTTTCATTACCATTCGGCAAAATTTTTATAAGTTCAGATTTTTACTTAGTAGATGCCTGATTTAACAGGCCACAAAGCTGATGGGAGAGGACTGAATGAGCAATGACGGCGTGAATGCAGGCCGGCGTCGCTTCTTGGTAGCAGCCACATCCGTGGTGGGTGCTGCAGGAGCGGTGGGGGCTGCGGTCCCGTTCGTGGGGTCATGGTTTCCCAGTGCCAAGGCGAAGGCCGCAGGTGCACCGGTGAAGGTGAATGTCAGCAAGATCGAGCCAGGCCAGCAGATGATTGCTGAGTGGCGCGGTCAGCCGGTGTTCATTGTCCGCCGTACCGAGGAAATCCTGGGGAATCTGAAAAAGATCGAGGGCCAGCTATCTGACCCGACCTCCAAGAACTCGACACAACCGACCTATGTCGACCCGGAAACGCGTTCGATCAAGCCAGAGGTTCTGCTGCTGATCGGTATCTGCACGCACCTGGGTTGTTCGCCGACCTTCCGTCCAGAAGTGGCACCTGCGGATCTGGGCAAGGACTGGGTAGGTGGTTATTTCTGCCCTTGCCACGGTTCCCACTACGATCTGGCTGGTCGCGTCTACAAGTCGCAACCTGCGCCTTTGAACCTGCCAGTTCCCCCGCATTCCTATGAGACCGATGACATCATTGTCATTGGCGTCGATACGGAGAAAGCGTGATGAGCAAGTTCATGGATTGGGTTGATGCGCGCTTTCCCGCGACCAAAATGTGGGAAGACCATCTCAGCAAGTACTACGCCCCGAAGAACTTCAACTTCTTCTATTTCTTTGGCTCCCTTGCACTGCTCGTTCTGGTCAACCAGATCGTTACCGGTGTCTGGCTGACCATGAGCTACACCCCGTCGGCGGAAGAAGCGTTTGCTTCCGTCGAATACATCATGCGCGACGTCGAGTACGGCTCGATCCTGCGTATGTTGCACGCGGTCGGCGCTTCGATGTTCTTCATCGTGGTTTATCTGCACATGTTCCGTGGCTTGCTCTACGGTTCGTACCAGAAGCCACGTGAGCTGGTGTGGGTCTTCGGCATGCTGATCTATCTGGCGCTGATGGCTGAAGCCTTCATGGGTTACTTGCTGCCGTGGGGCCAGATGTCCTACTGGGGTGCCCAGGTGATCATCTCGCTGTTTGGGGCAATCCCGCTCATCGGCGACGACCTGACTCAGTGGATTCGAGGTGACTACCTGATTTCGGGTATTACCCTGAACCGCTTCTTCGCCCTGCACGTAGTCGCCTTGCCGATCGTGATTCTCGGTCTGGTGGTGCTGCACGTTCTGGCGCTGCACGAAGTCGGTTCGAACAACCCGGACGGCGTGGACATCAAGAAACACAAAGACGAAAACGGCGTACCGCTGGACGGCATTGCCTTCCACCCGTACTACACCGTGAAAGATATCGTCGGCGTGGTGGTGTTCCTGTTCATCTTCTGCTCGATCGTGTTCTTCTTCCCGGAAATGGGCGGCTACTTCCTCGAGAAGCCGAACTTTGAAGTGGCGAACGCTTTCAAGACGCCAGAGCACATCGCTCCGGTCTGGTACTTCACGCCGTTCTACGCGATTTTGCGGGCGGTTCCGGACAAGCTTCTGGGCGTTATCGCCATGGGTGCCGCCATCGCGGTGCTGTTCGTCCTGCCATGGCTGGACCGAAGCCCGGTCAAGTCGATGCGCTACAAAGGCTGGCTGAGTAAAATCTGGCTGGTGGTGTTCTGCGTTTCGTTCGTGATCCTCGGCATTCTAGGTGTTCTGGCCCCGACGCCAGGTCGTACGTTGCTGTCGCAGGTATGTACCTTCCTGTACTTCGCCTACTTCATTCTGATGCCGTTCTACACCAGGCTCGAGAAGACCAAACCGGTTCCGGAAAGGGTGACTGGCTGATGAAAAAGCTATTTGCTGTACTGATTCTTGCTGCTATGCCTGTGTTCTCGTTCGCGTCGACAGCGGGTGCTCCTGAGCTGGAAAAGGTCGACATCGACGTTTCCGACAAGGCTGCCATGCAGGATGGTGCGCGTACATTCGCCAACTACTGCATGGGCTGTCACAGCGCCAAGTTCCAGCGTTACGAGCGTGTCGCCGATGATCTGGGCATTCCGCACGACCTGATGCTCTCGAAGCTGGTGTTCACCGGCGCCAAGATCGGTGATCACATGAGCATCGGCATGCAGCCGGCGGACGCCAAGACCTGGTTCGGTGCGGCACCGCCCGACCTGACCTTGGTCGCCCGCGTTCGTGGCACTGACTGGCTCTATGGTTACCTGAAGTCCTTTTACGAAGACCCGTCGCGTCCTTGGGGCGTGAACAACAAGGTGTTTCCGAACGTCGGGATGCCTAACGTTCTGGTCGGCCTGCAGGGGCGTCAGGTGGTAGGCTGTAAACAAGTTCAAATCGTCGAAGACGGCAAGAAGCAATACGATCCGCTGACCGGTACGGCTTTGACTCATGAAGCCTGCGACCAGCTGACCATACTGCCGAAAACCGGAACGCTGAACGAAGAGCAGTTCGACGAGAAGGTCAAGAATCTGGTGACCTTCCTGGCCTACTCGGCCAACCCGGTGAAGCTGCAGCATCAGCGCATCGGTACCTATGTGTTGCTGTACCTGGCGTTCTTCTTCGTATTCGCTTACTTGCTCAAGCGTGAATACTGGAAAGACGTCCATTGATAAAGCTTTAAGCAATTGCTGTTAATCGCGCGCGCCCAAGGGCGTCTCTGAAGGTGTAACGAGCCTGGTGATCCAGGCGTTACGGGAGGCGCCCTCTGGGCGCGCGCGTTTTTCCGCTTCCGATAATTTCAACAAGCGAGGAGGACCGCCATGGGCGTGACCAATCGGTTGGCCTGTTACTCCGACCCCGCCGACCACTATTCCCACCGAGTGCGTATCGTACTTGCAGAGAAGGGTGTCAGCGCCGAGATCATCTACGTGGAAGCTGGCCGTCAGCCGCCTAAACTGATTGAAGTGAACCCTTACGGTAGCCTGCCCACCCTGGTCGATCGTGACCTGGCGTTGTGGGAGTCGACCGTGGTGATGGAATATCTGGATGAGCGTTACCCGCACCCGCCGTTACTGCCGGTTTATCCAGTGGCGCGTGCCAACAGCCGTCTGCTGATTCATCGTATTCAGCGTGACTGGTGTGGTCTGGTGGATCTGATCCTGGATTCGAAGACCAAGGAAGCAGCCCGTGTCGTGGCTCGTAAAGAGCTGCGCGAAAGCCTGACCGGCGTGTCGCCGTTGTTCGCCGACAAGCCGTTTTTCCTCAGTGAGGAACAAAGTCTGGTGGATTGCTGCCTATTACCAATACTCTGGCGATTGCCGATTCTGGGTATTGAACTGCCGCGGCCTGCCAAGCCGCTGCTTGATTACATGGAGCGCTCTTTCGCGCGTGAGGCTTTCCAGGCGAGTCTGTCTGGTGTCGAACGTGATATGCGCTAAGGCTTAAGGAGCCGCTATGAACTCGAGTCGACCTTATCTGGTCCGCGCGCTCTACGAGTGGATTGTGGACAACGATTTTACCCCGCACATGCTGGTCAATTCCGAGTATCCGTCGGTGCAGGTGCCTCAGGGTTTTGCCAGTGACGGACAGATTGTCCTGAACGTATCACCGGCAGCCGTGCGTCATCTGCACATGGACAACGAAGCGGTCAGCTTCGAAGGGCGCTTCGGTGGCGTGCCACACACCCTGTTCGTGCCTATCGCATCGATCCTGGGCATTTACGCTCGGGAGAACGGTCAAGGCATGGTGTTTGATCTGGAATCGCCTATGGAAGACGAGGAAGAGATCGAGCCGGATGACGATATTCCGCCACCCGACAGTGAGCCACCGCGTCCCAGCGGTCGACCCAGTTTGAAAGTGGTGAAATAAAAAAAGGGTGATCCGCAAGGATCGCCCTTTTTTTTATTTCACCACTTTCAAGCGTAGGAGCTGACGAAGGCTGCGATCTTTTGATGTTGCTTTTAAAGAGCAAAAGATCGCAGCCTCGTTTCACTCGACAGCTCCTACAGGTCGATGGCGATCCAGGGATGCCATCGCAGTTGAGTAGGTGTCAGTCGATGTATTCAAACAACTTCACGATCTTCTGCACGCCGGAAACGCCTTGCACCAGGTTAGTGGCCTGAGCGGCTTCCTGCTTGGTCAGCAGGCCCAGCAGGTAGACGATGCCGTTCTCGGTAACAACCTTGATGCGCGAACCCGGGATGTTCGGGTCGGTGAGCATCTGGGTCTTGATCTTGGAGGTCAGCCAGGTGTCGTTCTGGCGGGCAAGGAAGCCGGAGGGTGGCAGGACCTGCAGTTCGTTGTGGACCGTCTTCACCCGCTGAACAGCTGCAGCGGCCTGTTCGGCCTTGGCCTTGAGGTCTGCTCTCGGGGTTTGCCCGGCGAGCAGCACGACGCCGTTGAAGCTGGTGACGACGATGTGCGAGTCGTTGTCCAGGGCTGGATCGGCCTTGGCGATGTTCACGCCGACCTTGGTGTCGATCAGCGAGTCGTCGATCTTACTGCCGAAGGTGCGGGTGCCGCGATCATCTTCAATCGGCGCTTCACGGCTGGCGTTAACTACCGAGGTGCAGCCGCTGATACCGAGGCACAGGGTCAAGGCCAGAAGGCCTAGGCGATTAGGGGTCATTCTTCACTCCCGAACAGTTGGCTGTCGATCAAATCGCAAAGGCAATGGATCGCCAGCAGGTGGACTTCCTGAATACGTGCAGTGACGTTGGCCGGTACGCGAATTTCGACGTCCTCGGGCAATAACAGCGACGCCATGCCGCCGCCATCGCGACCGGTCAATGCTACGACAATCATTTCGCGATCATGTGCGGCCTGGATCGCTTGAATAATGTTCGCCGAGTTGCCGCTGGTGGAAATCGCCAGCAATACGTCACCCGGCTGGCCGAGGGCGCGGATCTGTTTGGAGAAGATTTCGTTGTAGCTGTAGTCGTTGGCAATCGAGGTGATCGTCGAGCTGTCGGTGGTCAGCGCAATGGCTGGCAGGCTCGGACGTTCGCGCTCGAAGCGATTGAGCAGCTCGGACGAGAAGTGCTGGGCGTCACCGGCGGAACCTCCGTTGCCGCAGGACAGCATTTTGCCTTCGTTGAGCAGGGCGTTGACCATCACCTGGCTGGCTTGCTCGATGTGCGGTGCAAGTACGTCCATCGCCATTTGCTTGGTGTCGATACTGGCCTGAAAAAGCTGGCGAATTCGGGATTGCATGTCCATCTGTGTGACCTTAATTAGCGCGGCTACTCGGCACATGAATGTGCAGCCCGCAAAGCAAAGAGCAAAAGTGTTGGGTGAAAGTGTCCGGTTCGGGACGCAGGCGATCAGCTGTCGAAGGCATTCTGCAACCAGTTCAACTGATCAAGGTTACTGTCGATGGCAACCACGTCGAAACGGCAAGGGGAATTGGCCCAACGCGACTCGCGCTGAAGAAAATACTGCGCGGCAACTATCAGTTTCTGCCGTTTGCGCTCATCGATGCTATCGAGCGCGCCACCCCATTGAGTGTTTTTTCTGTAGCGGACTTCGACGAATACTACTGTATCGCCATCAAGCATGACCAGATCAAGCTCGCCGCGTTTACACAACCAGTTCTGCGCCAGCAGGCGCAGACCCTGTTGTTGAAGATGCTCGAGCGCATGTAGCTCGGCATCTTTACCGCTTTGCTGGCGTGACCTGTCAGGCATCAGCGCGCGGTGTCCGGCAGGCGTTGAACCTGACCGTTAACGAACTGCGCCCACGGCAACTGACGCACGACACGTTGGTTCTGAGTCATGCCCAGGCTGCCCGATTGGCCTTCAATGCGGCTGTCCGGCAAGGCCTTGAGTTGCCCCAGGCGTGGTGCCAGGCGATAGGCGTCGACACCCATCGCGTACAGGCGGCCCAGGCTGCCAGCAGCTTGTGGCCATTGAGCGGTCACTTGTTTGCGCAGTGGATCGTTGGCCTCCAGCAACCATGGGGTTTCGCAGAAGCGAATGCCGTTCATGTCGTTGTACTGATTCACGTCACCGCTGGCGCTGAACACGTGGGAGGTGGCGTAAACCGGCACGTCACCGGCGTACTGAAAGTTCAGGGTCGGCTTGATCTGCTGGGCTTGCTGAGGTGTTGCCGCCAGGAAGATGAACTCAATGTCCTGGCGACGCGAAGGTTGGGCGGCGACCTGCGAGCCAACGGTGCTTTGCAGGGTCTTGGCACGACCTTCGCTCTGACGCAGCTGGAACATGTCGGCAATCTGCTGGGCCAGTTGAACCGGTTGGTCGACGCGCTCGGTAGCGACAATGCTGCCACCGTTGGCCTGCCAATCCTGGCTGAACGCTCTCAACACGCGATCGCCCCATTCGCCCTTCGGCACCATGATGGCGGCGCGATGCAGGCCATCGGCGCGAGCACGGCGCGACACTTCGCGGGCTTCGTCTTCAGCGGCGAGGCCGAACTGGAACAACTGGGCCGGGCCTTGTTCGCCTTCGCTGTAATTCAGCGCCAGGGTGGTAATCGGCAGTTGCGGGCGAGCGCTGAGCTGTTTGACCAGCGGCTTCTCCAGCGGGCCGACAACCAGTTGCACGCCATCGGCCTGCGCCTTGCGGTAAAACTCATCCAGCGAGGTCAGTTTCGAGCTGTCATAGAACTCGATGGCTGGCGGCTTCTGCCCGGCTTGTTGCGCCTGGTAGTGAGCAGCCATGAAACCTTCGCGCAGTGCCTTGCCGACCGACGCCAGCGGGCCGTCTTGCGGCAGCAGCAGGGCGATTTTGCCCAGGGGCTGGCTGGCCAGTTCCTTGAGTTTGGTCAGTGGCAGCGGCAATTGAATGGCGGCCGGATGCTTTGGATTCTGCGCGCGCCAGTTGTCGATCGCGGCTTGCTGCTGTTCCAGGGTGCCGGCAGTTTTCACCGCCAGTGCCAGGCCCATCCAGCCGCCGAGGTCATCGGTGGCGCTCGGCTGCAATTGATCGGTTGGCAAAGAAGCGATCAGGGTCCAGATCGCTTCGTGGTTTTTGCTGGCCGCTTCACCTTCAAGCATCGGTGCGATGAAGATGCGTTCCCGTGCGGCAGCCAGGGTCTGGCCGTCGGCTTCAAGGGCGCGGGCACGAACGGTGCCGGTGCGAACCTGTTGCTCGACCGGCAGTTCGCTCAGGCGTTGCAGGCTCGGATGAGTCAAGGCTGTCAGCGCCGCTTTGGGCTGATTGCGAACCATGGCCAGTTCAGCCGCCAGGGTGCTGGCGAAAACCTGTTGGCCAGGTTTGAGCTGTTCGACCGGGACTTGTTGCAGGATTTGCGCGGACTGGCCGGCATTCCCCTGACGATAAGCCAGGTCAGCCGCGCTCAAGCGCAACAGGGCGGCTTTTTCCGGGTCTTTGCTTTGGGCGGCCTGTTCGAGCAATTGCTCGATACTGGCATCCGGGGTCCGTGGAAGTTCGCCAAGGCTGGAGGAGGGCGAGCTGGCGCAAGCCGCCAGCAAGGCAGCGAGGCAGAGGGCAGTGAACAGCCGCAGGCAAGCGATCATGTAGTGTTCCTGATACTCGATCAAATTAGCGTGGAATTGTACCCAAGCACTGGCCGGGGCGCGATGTTACTGGCGTGAATCGATCAATTTAGCTCGTTCAAATGTTGCGGCACTGCTCAAAAGGCTGAAAAACCGAGTGCTGCTTGCGCGTATCCCGAGCGTCACGACGCGCTACAATGGCGGCTTTTACCGATCATGAGGTGTGCGCTTTGACTGCTCCAGGTGCTTTGAATTCCGCTGCTGGCTCGCTTTATGTGGTGGCGACGCCCATCGGCAACCTGGACGATATCAGTGCGCGTGCGCTGAAAATCCTGCGCGAGGTCGCCCTGATCGCCGCCGAAGATACCCGCCACTCCCAGCGATTGATGCAGCATTTCGGCATTCCAACACCGTTGGCCGCCTGTCATGAACACAATGAGCGGGATGAAGGTAGCCGCTTTATCACCCGCTTGCTCGCCGGCGACGATGTGGCGCTGATTTCCGATGCCGGCACGCCGTTGATTTCCGATCCGGGTTATCACCTCGTGCGTCAGGCCCGTGCTGCGGGAATTAATGTTGTGCCGGTTCCGGGCGCGTGCGCTCTGATCGCGGCATTGTCGGCGGCGGGGCTGCCGTCGGACCGTTTCATCTTCGAAGGCTTCCTGCCGGCCAAGGCTGTCGGTCGGCGCGCTCGTCTTGAGTTGGTAAAGGAAGAGCCGCGCACGCTGATCTTCTATGAAGCCCCGCACCGGATCCTTGAGTGCCTGCAAGACATGGAACTGGTATTCGGCGGCGAGCGTCCGGCGTTGCTGGCGCGCGAGCTGACCAAGACTTTCGAAACCCTTAAAGGCTTGCCGCTGGCCGAGTTACGCGAGTTCGTCGAGTCAGACAGCAATCAGCAGCGCGGCGAGTGCGTGGTGTTGGTGGCGGGTTGGTCTGCCCCCGAGACCGAGGACGCTGTCAGCAGTGAATCGATGCGCATTCTGAATCTGTTGCTGGAAGAGATGCCGCTAAAGCGTGCAGCAGCCTTGGCGGCGCAAATTACCGGGGAGCGTAAAAATGTTCTCTATCAGGTTGCGCTGGACAAACAGAAGGGCGAGTAAAACCCGACGTGTAGAAGGGGCTCAAGGCGTTTAGCACTTGTTCTTCAACCGCTCTGCCGTTAACCTTCGCGGCGGAGAGTCGATCGGACAGTCGCTGCCCTCTATGAGAATTAGGGGGGGGAGGAAAGTCCGGGCTCCATAGGGCGAAGTGCCAGGTAATGCCTGGGAGGCGTGAGCCTACGGAAAGTGCCACAGAAAATAACCGCCTAAGCGCTTCGGCGCCGGTAAGGGTGAAAAGGTGCGGTAAGAGCGCACCGCACGTCTGGCAACAGTTCGTGGCTAGGTAAACCCCACTTGGAGCAAGACCAAATAGGGTCCCAAGGCGTGGCCCGCGCTGGGACCGGGTAGGTTGCTAAAGATGTCCAGTGATGGCCATCGTAGACGAATGACTGTTCAAGACAGAACCCGGCTTACAGATCGACTCTCCACCTTTTTCTTTCCTCTGCTCAAATCATTGAGCAGGGCTCTGCTGATGGCAATTTCCCTCCTTACATAATTGTCGGCAGAAGCACTTTCGTAAGACCGAAAAAATCTTACTCTTAATAAATTACTTTAACTTCCGAGCGCAGCCCTCAGTGCTGGTTCAAGTTACTGAGCAGGATTACACGTCTGATTCTCCGTACCCCTCCTAATACACTCCTAAATCTCAGTTCTGTAAGGCTTTTCCTTTAATCCGCGCCTTGACGGTGCGGTGGCCGCATTCCTATAGTGTGCACAAGTGGCGGAAAGTGGCATGAAGTGGGTTTTTTGAGCTCAAAACGCTAATATTTGGAGAAACGCTGACGTGTTTCGCGGAGCTAACGCTATCAGTCTCGACGCAAAGGGCCGTCTCGCCATGCCGAGCCGGTACCGTGACGAGCTCGTTTCGCGTAGTTCCGGTCAGATGATCGTCACAATTGATGCCGTTGATCCGTGTTTGTGTGTTTACCCCCTCGATGAGTGGGAAATTATTGAAACCAAACTGCGCGCACTGCCTTCGCTTCGCGAAGAGAACCGCCGCCTGCAACGTTTACTGATTGGTAATGCCGTCGACCTCGAGCTCGATGGCAGTGGTCGTTTTCTGGTTCCGCCGCGTCTTCGTGAATATGCCAAGTTGGATAAGCGCGCGATGTTGGTAGGCCAACTGAACAAGTTCCAATTGTGGGACGAGGATGCCTGGGATGCGGTTTCTGCCGCTGACCTGGCTGCTATTCAACAACCGGGCGCCATGCCTGATGAACTGCGTGATTTGATCCTGTGACTATTGATAGCGGCTTTAACCACATCACCGTACTGCTTGACGAAGCCGTGGAGGCTCTCGCCGTACGCCCTGATGGCTGCTATCTGGACGGTACGTTCGGGCGCGGCGGACACAGCAGGTTGATCTTGAGCCAGCTCGGTCCCGATGGACGGGTACTCGGATTCGATAAAGATCCTCAAGCGATTGCCACCGGGCAAACGCTAGCGGCCGAAGACGGCCGCTTTGTCGTTGTACAGCGCAGCTTTGCCGAGCTCGGTTCGGAAGTCGCCGAACGGGGTCTGGACGGCAAGGTCAGCGGCGTTTTACTCGACCTCGGCGTGTCTTCGCCGCAGCTCGACGACCCTGAGCGCGGCTTCAGCTTCCTCAATGATGGCCCGCTGGACATGCGCATGGACCCGTCTCGCGGGATCAGCGCTGCCGAATTCGTCAACACCGCCCCGGTGGAAGAAATCGCCCGGGTGTTCAAGCAATACGGCGAAGAACGTTTCTCCGGTCGCATGGCCCGTGCCGTGGCCGAGCGTCGCGACATCAAGCCGTTCGAGCGCACTGCCGATCTGGCTGAAGTCCTGAAAGTTGCCAACCCGGCGTGGGAAAAGGGCAAGAACCCGGCGACCCGTGCGTTCCAGGGCTTGCGTATTCACGTCAACAACGAACTGGGCGATCTGGAAGCCGGCCTCGAAGCCGCGCTGGAATGCCTGGAAGTCGGCGGTCGCCTGGTGGTGATCAGCTTCCATTCGCTGGAAGACCGCATCGTCAAACTGTTCATGCGCAAACTGGTGAAAGGCGAAGCCGACAACCTGCCACGCAACCTGCCGGTCCGTCACGTCGCCTTCGAACCGATCATCAAAATCCATGGCAAAGCACAGTCCGCCTCCGAGGCCGAACTCAAAGCCAACCCACGTTCCCGTAGCGCCGTCATGCGCGTCGCGGAGAAGCTGCGGTGAGCAAGCTTTTCGCCAAGCCACTTCCCGGCGGAAGCTTTTTCATGCTGCTGCTGTTTATTGGCGTGCTCGTGTCGGCCATCGGCGTTTCCTACAGCGCCCACTGGAACCGTCAGCTGTTGAACTCGCTTTACAACGAGTTGAGCGTGCGCGACAAGGCGCAAGCGGAGTGGGGCCGTTTGATTCTCGAACAGAGCACCTGGACCGCCCACAGCCGTATCGAAGTCCTGGCGACCGAGCAACTGAAGATGCGCATTCCTGGCGCCGCTGAAGTGCAGATGGTGGCGCCATGATGAAACTCGAGGGCGCACTCTTTCCGTGGCGGTTCCGCCTGGTGCTGGGTTTGCTCGGCGTTATGGTCGCGGCGATCGCCTGGCGCATTATCGACCTGCAAGTGGTTGACCGTGCCTTCCTTAAAGGTCAGGGCGATGCGCGCAGTGTTCGTCACATTCCGATTCCGGCTCACCGTGGTCTGATCACTGACCGTAACGGCGAGCCTTTGGCCGTCAGTACGCCGGTCACCACGCTGTGGGCCAACGCCAAGGAAATGCAGCTGGCTAAAGAGAAGTGGCCGGCACTGGCGGCCGCTCTGGGCCAGGATCCGAAAGCCCTGGCCGAACGTCTCGAAGCTCAGGCCAACAAAGAATTCATCTACCTGGTGCGCGGGCTGACCCCCGAGCAAGGCCAGTCCGTGCTCGATCTGAAAGTGCCGGGTGTCTACGGCATCGAAGAGTTCCGGCGTTTCTACCCGGCCGGTGAAGTCACCGCCCATATGGTCGGCTTCACCGACATCGATGACCATGGTCGAGAAGGTGTCGAGCTGGCTTATGACGAATGGCTGGCCGGTGTCCCCGGCAAGCGGCAGGTCATCAAGGATCGGCGTGGCCGACTTATCAAGGATGTTCAGGTGACCAAAAACGCCAAGGCCGGAAAGCCCTTGGCGTTGTCCATTGATCTGCGTCTGCAATACCTGGCCAACCGCGAACTGCGCAACGCGATCATCGAAAACGGCGCCAAGGCTGGCAGCCTGGTGATCATGGACGTGAAGACCGGCGAGATCCTCGCCATGGTCAACCAGCCGACCTACAACCCGAACAACCGTCGCAACCTGCAACCGGCGATGATGCGTAACCGCGCGATGATCGACGTGTTCGAACCGGGTTCGACCATGAAAGCGATTTCCATGAGTGCCGCGATTGAAACCGGCCGCTGGAAACCGACCGATACCGTCGAGGTCTACCCGGGCACCTTGCAGATTGGTAAGTACACCATCAAGGACGTGTCCAAGTCTGAAGGTCCGGTACTCGACCTGACCGGCATTCTGATCAACTCCAGTAACGTCGGCATGAGCAAGGTCGCGTTCGATATCGGCGGCGAAACGATTTTCCGTCTGGCGCAAAAAGTCGGCCTTGGCCAGGACACTGGTCTGGGCTTCCCGGGCGAGCGCGTCGGCAACCTGCCGAACTACCGCGAATGGCGCAAGGCTGAAACCGCGACGCTGTCCTATGGCTACGGTATTTCGGTGACCGCGATCCAGTTGGTTCACGCTTTCTCCGCGTTGGCGAACAACGGTCGCCTCGCGCCCCTGACCCTGATCAAAACCGACAAGGCGCCGCAAACCACGCAAGTGCTGCCGGAAACGGTGGCGAAAACCATGCAGACCATGTTGCAACAAGTGATCGAAGCACCGCGCGGCGTGTTCCGTGCGCAAGTGCCGGCGTATCACGTCGGCGGCAAATCCGGTACGGCGCGTAAAACCTCGGTCGGCACCAAAGGCTACGCCGAAAATTCTTACCGTTCGCTGTTCGCCGGCTTCGGCCCGATGAGCGATCCGCGTTACGCAATCGTGGTGGTGATCGATGAACCGACCAAGGCTGGTTACTACGGTGGTCTGGTGTCGGCCCCGGTGTTCAGCAAAGTGATGTCCGGGACCTTGCGCCTGATGAACATTACCCCGGACAACCTGCCACCTACTCAACAAGCGAACGCAACACCGGTCGTTCCGCTGAAAGCCAATGGAGGGCGCGGCTGATGTCTCTAAGTCTGAACAAAATTTTCGCCCACGCCGGCCGCGATCTGTTGATCCGCGAGCTGACCCTGGACAGCCGCAACGTGCGTGCTGGCGACCTGTTTCTCGCCGTCCCTGGCGGCAAGTTCGACGGTCGTGCGCACATTGCCGACGCCCTGCAACGCGGCGCTGCCGCTGTGGCGTATGAAGTCGAAGGCGCAACCGTATTGCCGATTACCGATGTGCCGTTGATTCCGGTCAAAGGCCTGGCAGCGCAGTTGTCGGATATCGCCGGGCGCTTTTATGGCGACCCGAGCCGTCACCTGAACCTGATCGGCGTGACCGGCACCAACGGCAAAACCAGCGTGACCCAATTGGTTGCCCAGGCGCTCGACCTGCTCGGTCAGCACTGCGGCATCGTCGGCACGTTGGGTACCGGTTTTTACGGCGCGCTCGAAAGCGGCCTGCACACCACACCGAACCCGATCGCCGTGCAAGCGACCCTTGCTGACCTGAAAAAGGCCGGCGCCAAAGCGGTCGCCATGGAAGTCTCCTCTCACGGTCTGGATCAGGGCCGCGTGACCGCACTGGCGTTTGATGTGGCGGTGATGACCAACCTGTCGCGCGATCACCTGGATTACCACGGCACCATGCAAGCCTACGGTGAAGCCAAGGCCAAGCTGTTTGCGTGGAATGATTTGAAATGCCGGGTGGTCAACCTCGACGACGATTTCGGCCGGCAACTGGCCGCCGAAAAACGCGAATCGCGCTTGATCACCTACAGCCTGGAAGACGCCAGCGCTTACCTTTATTGCCGTGAAGCGCAGTTCGACGACGAAGGTGTGCGCGCTACGCTGGTCACGCCCCAGGGCCAACACCATTTGCGCAGCACCTTGCTCGGTCGTTTCAACCTGAGCAACGTGCTGGCCGCGGTCGGCGCCTTGCTCGGCCTGGACTACGCACTGGACGAAATCCTCAAGGTCCTGCCAAAACTCGAAGGCCCGGCCGGACGTATGCAGCGCCTCGGCGGCGGTACTCAGCCGCTGGTCGTGGTCGATTACGCTCACACACCGGATGCGCTGGAAAAAGTCTTGATGGCCCTGCGTCCTCACGCCAAAGGCCGCTTGCTGTGCCTGTTCGGTTGCGGCGGCGATCGTGATCGCGGCAAGCGTCCGCTGATGGCCGAAGTGGTCGAGCGTCTGGCCGACGGCGTGCTGGTGACCGATGACAACCCGCGTACCGAAGACCCCGCAGTGATCTTCGACGACATCCGCGCCGGTTTTAAGGCTGTGGATAAAGTCACCTTCGTCGCTGGCCGTGGCCAGGCGATTGCCCAGTTGATCGCCAGCGCTTCGGCGGATGACGTGATTGTCCTGGCCGGTAAAGGTCACGAGGACTATCAGGAAATCAACGGCCAGCGTCACGATTTCTCCGACCTGGTCGAAGCGGATCACGCCCTTACCGCGTGGGAGGTGGCTCATGCTTAAAGCCTTGAAGCTGAGCGAACTGACCAGCGCGCTGAATGCCCGCCTGATCGCTGCCGATGCCAGCTTCGACGGCGTCAGCATCGACAGCCGTGCGATCAAGCCCGGCCAACTCTTTATTGCCCTGACCGGTCCGCGTTTCGATGGTCATGACTATCTTAATGACGTTGCCGCAAAAGGCGCCGTAGCGGCGCTGGTCGAACACGAAGTCGCCGACAGCACACTGCCGCAATTGTTGGTCAAAGATACCCGTCAGGCCCTCGGTCAACTGGGTGCGATGAGCCGTGCTGCTTATACCCACCCGGTCGCGGCCATCACGGGCTCCAGCGGCAAGACCACGGTCAAGGAAATGCTCGCCAGCATCCTGCGCACCCGTGGTCCGGTGCTGGCGACCCGTGGCAACCTGAACAATGACCTCGGCGTTCCGCTGACGCTGCTCGAACTTGCGCCGGAGCACACCGCCGCCGTCATCGAACTCGGTGCTTCTCGGCTCGGCGAAATTGCCTACACCGTCGGCATGACCAAGCCTCATGTGGCCGTGCTCAATAACGCCGGGACCGCCCACGTCGGTGAGTTCGGCGGGCCGGAAAAAATCGTTGAAGCCAAGGGCGAGATTATTGAAGGGCTGGATGCCGATGGCGTCGCCGTTCTCAATCTTGACGACAAGGCGTTCGACATCTGGAAGACCCGCGCTGTCGGTCGCAAAGTCCTGACCTTCGCCCTGAGCAATGTCAGCGCCGATTTCTACGCCAGCGATCTGGACCGTGACGCTCGCGGTTGCCCTGCGTTCAACCTGCACAGTCCTGAAGGTGTGGAGCGCGTTCAACTGAACCTGCTCGGCACCCATAACGTTGCCAATGCCATGGCCGCCGCAGCCGCTGCCCATGCGCTGGGCGTGTCGCTGTTCGGCATCGCCAGCGGCCTTGGCGCGGTGCAACCGGTCAAGGGCCGCACCGTCGCGCAACTGGCCAGCAATGGCATGCGCGTGATCGATGACACGTACAACGCGAACCCCACCTCGATGTGCGCCGCCGTTGATATACTCGCCGGCTTTTCCGGCCGCACCGTTCTGGTGCTCGGGGATATCGGCGAGCTGGGCGATTGGGCGGAGCAGGGGCATCGCGATGTGGGCGAGTACGCCCGCGGCAAGGTTTCCGCGCTTTACGCCGTCGGGCCAATGATGGCTCACGCGGTGAACGCTTTCGGTCCGCAGGCTTTTCACTTCGCCACTCAGGCTGAGCTGATCAAGGCCCTGGGCGCCGAGCAAGACACAAACACCACCATTTTGATCAAGGGCTCGCGCAGCGCTGCGATGGAAAACATCGTCGTCGCTTTGTGCGGGACCAGCCTGGAGAAACATTAATGCTGCTGCTGCTAGCGGAGTATCTGCAACAGTTCTACAAAGGCTTCGCGGTCTTTCAGTACCTGACCCTGCGCGGGATTCTCGGTGTGCTGACCGCGTTGGTTTTGTCGCTGTGCTTTGGCCCGTGGATGATCCGCACTTTGCAGAACCGTCAGATCGGTCAATCCGTTCGCAACGACGGTCCACAATCGCACTTGTCCAAGTCGGGCACCCCGACCATGGGCGGCGCGCTGATTCTTTCGTCCATCGGCGTCAGCACGTTGCTTTGGGCTGACCTGTCCAACCGTTACGTGTGGACCGTGCTGCTGGTGACCTTGTTGTTCGGCGCCATCGGCTGGGTCGACGACTACCGCAAAGTGATCGAGAAAAACTCCCGTGGCTTGCCGAGCCGCTGGAAGTATTTCTGGCAATCGGTGTTCGGCCTGGGCGCGGCGATCTTCCTTTATATGACCGCAGCGACACCGGTGGAAACCACCCTGATCCTGCCGATGCTCAAGGACCACAGCATTGTGCTGGGCGCAGGTTTCATCGTCCTGACGTACTTCGTGATCGTCGGCTCGAGCAACGCGGTCAACCTGACCGACGGCCTCGACGGTCTGGCGATTATGCCCACCGTCATGGTCGGCGGCGGGTTGGGGATTTTCTGCTACCTGTCGGGTAACGTGAAATTCGCTGAATACCTGCTGATCCCGTATGTACCGGGCGCAGGCGAGTTGATCGTGTTCTGCGGTGCCTTGATCGGCGCGGGTCTCGGGTTCCTCTGGTTCAACACGTATCCGGCTCAGGTGTTCATGGGCGACGTCGGCGCACTGGCGCTGGGCGCGGCCCTGGGCACCATCGCGGTGATCGTCCGTCAGGAAATCGTCCTGTTCATCATGGGCGGTGTGTTCGTGATGGAGACCCTGTCAGTCGTCATCCAGGTTGCTTCCTTTAAGCTCACCGGTCGCCGCGTGTTCCGCATGGCACCGATTCACCACCACTTTGAACTCAAGGGCTGGCCCGAGCCACGTGTGATCGTCCGATTCTGGATCATCACCGTGATTCTCGTACTGGTTGGCCTTGCCACCCTGAAGCTGAGGTAGAACGAGTGTCTCTGATCGCTTCTGACCACTTCCGCATCGTTGTCGGCCTCGGCAAGAGCGGCATGTCCCTGGTTCGCTTCCTGGCGAACCGGGGCACGTCGTTTGCTGTCGCCGATACGCGGGAAAATCCACCGGAACTGGCCACGCTCAAGCGTGACTATCCGCACGTGGAAGTGCGTTGTGGCGAGCTGGACGTCGAATTCCTGTGCCGCGCCGACGAGCTCTATGTGAGCCCCGGCCTGGCGCTGGCGACCCCGGCCCTGCAGGCCGCCGCCGCCCGTGGCGTGAAATTGTCCGGTGACATCGAGCTGTTCGCGCGTAACGCGAAAGCGCCGATTGTCGCCATCAGCGGCTCCAACGCGAAAAGCACCGTCACCACGTTGGTGGGCGAGATGGCTGCAGCGGCCGGCAAACGTGTCGCCGTCGGCGGCAACCTCGGTACGCCGGCGCTGGACCTGCTCAGTGACGACGTCGAGCTGTACGTGATGGAATTGTCGAGCTTCCAGCTCGAAACCACCGACCAACTGAACGCCGAAGTGGCGACCGTGCTCAACGTCAGCGAAGACCACATGGACCGCTACAGCGGTCTGCCGGCCTACCACTTGGCCAAGCACCGGATCTTCCGCGGTGCGAAGCAGTTTGTGGTCAACCGTCAGGATGCCCTGAGCCGTCCGCTGATGGGCGAAGGTCAGCCATGCTGGACGTTCGGTTTGAGCAAACCCGATTTCAAGGCATTCGGTATTCGCGAAGAAGACGGCGAGAAGTACCTGGCCTTCGAGTTCCAGAACCTGATGCCGGTGCGCGAGTTGAAAATTCGCGGCGCCCACAACCAGTCCAACGCCCTGGCGGCATTGGCCCTGGGCCATGCTGTTGGCCTGCCGTTCGACGCGATGCTGTCGAGCCTGCGTACTTTCGCCGGGCTTGAACATCGCTGCCAATGGGTCCGCGACCTCAATGGCGTGGGCTACTACAACGATTCCAAAGCCACCAACGTCGGCGCCGCACTGGCTGCCATCGAAGGCCTGGGCGCGGACATCGACGGCAAGCTCGTGCTGATCGCCGGTGGCGATGGCAAGGGGGCCGAGTTCAAGGACCTGCGTGATCCGGTCGCGGTTAACTGCCGCGCCGTGGTGCTGATCGGCCGCGACTCCGAGCTGATCGCTCAGGCCATCGGCGATGCCGTGCCACTGATTCGCGTCAACTCGCTGGACGAAGCCGTCGTGCAATGCCGCGGCATCGCCGAACCGGGCGACGCGGTGCTGCTGTCCCCGGCCTGCGCCAGTTTCGACATGTTCAAGAATTACGAAGACCGTGGTCACCAGTTCGTCCGCGCTGTGGAGGATCTGGCATGAGCCTGAGAAACATCATCAAGCCATACCCGTCGCCGATCATTACCGGGCGCGGTATCGACCTCGACTTCCCGATGCTCGCCGGCTGCCTGGCATTGATTGGCCTGGGGCTGGTCATGATTGCATCGGCATCGACCGAAGTGGCAGCGGTGCAGTCAGGCAGTGCCCTGTACTACATGATTCGCCACCTGATCTATGTGGTGCTGGGCCTGGGTGCCTGCATCGTTACCATGATGATTCCGATCGCCACCTGGCAGCGCCTGGGCTGGCTGATGCTGATTGGTGCGTTCGGTTTGCTGGTGATGGTGATCATCCCGGGGATCGGCCGTGAAGTGAACGGTTCGATGCGCTGGATCGGCTTCAGTTTCTTCAACGTTCAGCCTTCCGAGATCGCCAAGGTGTTCGTGGTGATCTACCTCGCCGGCTATCTGGTACGTCGCCAGAAAGAAGTGCGTGAAAGCTGGATGGGCTTCTTCAAGCCGTTCATCGTTCTGCTGCCGATGGCGGGTCTGTTGCTGATGGAACCGGACTTCGGTGCCACCGTCGTGATGATGGGGGCTGCGGCGGCGATGCTGTTCCTCGGCGGGGTCGGGCTGTTCCGTTTTTCCCTGATGGTTATCCTCGCGGTCGGGGCGGTGGTGTTGTTGATTCAAGTGCAGCCTTATCGAATGGCGCGCTTGACCAACTTTGCGGATCCGTGGGCTGACCAGTTCGGTGCAGGCTATCAGTTGTCTCAAGCGTTGATCGCTTTTGGTCGCGGTGAATGGCTGGGCGTCGGCCTGGGCAACAGCGTGCAGAAACAGTTTTACCTGCCGGAAGCCCACACCGACTTCGTGTTCTCGGTCCTGGCCGAGGAGCTGGGTGCCGTAGGTTCCTTGTGCACGGTAGCGCTGTTCGCCTTTGTTTGCGTGCGTGGCATGTACATCGGCTATTGGGCCGAGAAGGCCAAGCAATTCTTCGCCGCCTACATCGCGTACGGCCTGTCATTCCTGTGGATTGGTCAGTTCCTGATCAACATCGGGGTGAACGTCGGCCTGCTGCCAACCAAGGGTCTGACCCTGCCGTTCCTCAGTTATGGCGGTAGCTCGTTGGTGATCTGCTGTGCCTGTCTCGGCTTGTTGCTGCGCATCGAGTGGGAGAGTCGAACCCACCTGGGCAGTGAAGAGATGGAGTTCCATGAGAGCGACTTCGCTGAGGAGTCCCCCCATGGGCGCTAACGTATTGATCATGGCAGGCGGCACCGGTGGCCACGTGTTCCCGGCGCTGGCGTGTGCCCGCGAATTCCAGGCCCGTGGCTACACCGTGCATTGGCTCGGGACGCCGCGTGGCATCGAGAACGATCTGGTGCCGATGGCCGGCATCGAGCTGCATCGGATCAATGCCAGCGGTTTGCGCGGCAAGGGCAAGCTGTCCTTGCTCAAGGCACCGGTCATGTTGCTCAAATCCATCTGGCAGGCGCGGGCGATCATTCGTCAGCTGCGGCCGGTGTGCGTGGTCGGCTTCGGTGGTTATGTGACCGGCCCTGGTGGCGTTGCAGCCAAACTGGCCGGCGTGCCAGTGATCGTTCATGAACAGAACGCCGTGGCCGGTACCGCCAATCGGTTGCTGGTGCCGTTGGCCGCCCGAGTCTGTGAAGCGTTCCCCGACACCTTTACCCTGTCGGACAGCCGTCGGACCACCGGTAACCCGGTGCGCACCGAGCTGTTCCTCGACACACCGCGACAGGCTCTGGCGGGTCGCAAGGCGCGTTTGCTGATCCTGGGTGGAAGCCTGGGCGCAGAACCGTTGAACAAGTTGCTGCCTGAAGCCCTGTCGCAAGTCGCCCCCGACCTGCGCCCGGAAGTGTTTCATCAGGCCGGCAAAAACCACGATGAAGTGACAGCAGAGCGTTATCGCGCGGCTGGCGTCGAGGCGCAAGTGCAGCCTTTCATCAAAGACATGGCCCAAGCCTATGGCTGGGCCGACCTGGTGGTGTGCCGCGCAGGCGCGCTGACCATCAGTGAACTGGCCGCCGCCGGTCTGCCCTCGATGCTGGTGCCTTTGCCCCACGCGATCGACGATCACCAGACCCGCAACGCCGATTATTTGGCCCGTGAAGGCGCTGCCTTCCTGATGCCGCAAAGAACGACTGGCGCAGCGGATCTTGCCGCACGCCTGACAGAGGTCCTGATGCAACCACAACGACTGACCGACATGGCCACCGCCGCACGCCGCCTGGCCAAACCCGATGCCACCCGTAACGTGGTCGATACCTGCCTGGAGGTGGCCCATGGTTGAGAATCAGAAAGCCATGCCGCAACCGGAAATGCGCCGCATCCGTCGCATCCACTTCGTCGGGATCGGCGGCGTGGGCATGTGCGGTATCGCTGAAGTGTTGCTGAACCTGGGCTATGAAGTGTCCGGTTCCGACCTGAAAGCTTCGCCGGTGACCGAGCGTCTCGAGTCCTTCGGTGCCCAGATTTTTATCGGCCACCGTGCCGAGAACGCCGCGACCGCCGATGTGCTGGTCACCTCCAGTGCTGTGAACACGTCCAACCCGGAAGTCGCCACCGCCCTGGACCGCCGCATTCCGGTGGTGCCGCGTGCTGAGATGCTGGCTGAGCTGATGCGTTACCGCCACGGCATCGCCGTCGCCGGTACCCACGGCAAAACCACCACCACCAGCCTGATCGCTTCGGTGTTTGCCGCCGGTGGTCTGGACCCTACCTTCGTCATCGGTGGCCGTCTGAATGCCGCAGGCACCAATGCCCAGCTCGGCACCAGCCGTTACCTGATCGCCGAAGCCGACGAAAGCGACGCCAGCTTCCTGCATTTGCAACCGCTGGTGGCCGTGGTCACCAACATCGACGCCGATCACATGGCGACCTACGACGGTGACTTCAACAAACTGAAGAAAACCTTCGTCGAATTCCTCCACAACCTGCCGTTCTACGGTCTGGCGGTGGTGTGCCTGGACGATCCGGTGGTGCGTGAAATCCTGCCGCTGGTGAAACGTCCTACAGTCACTTACGGCTTCGGCGACGACTGCGATGTGCGTGCAATCAATGTGCGTCAGCAGGGCATGCAGACATTCTTCACCGTGCTGCGTCCTGATCGCGATCCGTTGGATGTCTCGGTGAACATGCCGGGTAACCACAACGTATTGAACGCCCTGGCGACCATCTGCATTGCTTCTGACGAGGGTGTCAGCGATGAAGCCATCGTCCAGGGCCTGTCCGGGTTCCAGGGTGTCGGCCGACGCTTCCAGGTCTACGGCGAACTGCCGGTAGAAGGCGGCAACGTAATGCTGGTCGACGACTACGGTCACCACCCGACCGAAGTCGCGGCCGTGATCAAAGCCGTGCGCGGTGGCTGGCCGGAACGTCGTCTGGTGATGGTCTACCAGCCGCACCGTTACAGCCGGACCCGCGACCTGTACGACGATTTCGTCAATGTATTGGCCGACGCCAACGTTCTGCTGCTGATGGAAGTCTACCCGGCCGGTGAAGAACCGATCCCGGGCGCCGACAGCCGCAAGTTGTGCAACAGCATCCGTCAGCGCGGTCAGCTCGACCCGATCTACATCGAGCGCGGTGTCGACCTCGCGCCAATCGTCAAACCGCTGCTGCGTGCCGGCGACATCCTGCTGTGCCAGGGCGCCGGTGATATCGGCGGTCTCGCACCGAAACTGTTGAAAAGTCCGTTGTTCGCAGGCGCCGTTGCCGCGCCAAGTGTGGGGAAGTTGAAATGACTGCTGCTTACGCCAACCTCGTCTCCACACTCGCGCCGAAAGACTTCGGCCGCGTCGCCGTGCTGTTCGGCGGCAGGAGTGCCGAGCGTGAGGTTTCCCTGAAGTCGGGTAATGCGGTTCTCGACGCGCTGCTAAGCGCCGGTGTGGACGCGTTTGGTCTCGACGTGGGCGATGACCTGTTGCAGCGTCTGCTGAACGAAAAAATCGACCGCGCCTTCATCATTCTCCACGGTCGTGGCGGTGAAGACGGCAGCATGCAGGGCCTGCTCGAGTGCCTGGGGATTCCGTACACCGGCAGCGGAATTCTGGCCTCGGCACTGGCCATGGACAAGCTGCGCACCAAACAGGTCTGGCACAGCCTCGGGATTCCGACGCCACGCCATGCGGTACTGAGCTCCGAGGCCGATTGTATTTCGGCAGCGACGGAACTGGGCTTCCCTTTGATCGTCAAACCGGCCCATGAAGGTTCAAGTATCGGGATGGCCAAAGTGTCTTCAGCTCTTGAGTTGATCGACGCGTGGAAAGCGGCCAGTACCTACGATTCGCAAGTGTTGGTCGAGCAATGGATTCAAGGTCCGGAGTTCACCATCGCCACCCTGCGTGACCAGGTGTTGCCACCGATTGCCCTGGGCACGACGCACAGTTTCTACGACTACGACGCCAAGTACGTGGCTTCCGATACCCAGTACCGGATCCCGTGTGGCCTCGACAGCAGCAAAGAAAAAGAACTCATGGACCTCACGGCGAAAGCCTGTGAGGCGCTGGGTATCGCCGGTTGGGGCAGGGCAGACGTGATGCAGGACGCCGACGGGCAGTTCTGGTTCCTGGAAGTCAATACCGCACCGGGCATGACCGATCACAGTCTGGTTCCGATGGCGGCTCGTGCCGCCGGCCTGGATTTCCAGCAACTGGTTCTGGCGATTCTGGCCGCCAGCATTAGCAGCAATAACGAGCCGCGAGGTTAAGACCATGCAAGGCGCTCAGCTGAGACATCAGCCCTCCGCACCACCCGGCCGCAAGCCGGTGCCGCGGGGTGCCAGCCGAATGGTGGCCAAAGAGCCGATGTCTGCGCGCCTGCCGAAAGCCAATTTTGGTTTTCTGAAAGCCTTGTTCTGGCCGGTGCTGTTGGTTGCGCTGGGGTTCGGTACTTACGAAGGCGCGCAGCGTTTGTTGCCGTACGCCGACCGGCCGATCACCAAGATCAACGTGCAGGGCGACTTGAGTTACATCAGCCAGCAAGCGGTGCAGCAGCGGATCGCCCCGTACGTGGCGTCGAGCTTCTTCACCATCGATCTTGCGAGCATGCGTACCGAGCTTGAAACGATGCCATGGATTGCCCACGCCGAAGTGCGGCGGGTGTGGCCGGATCAAGTGGTGATCCGCCTGGAAGAACAACTGCCGATAGCCCGTTGGGGCGATGAAGCGCTGTTGAACAACCAGGGCCAGGCGTTTACCCCGCGTGAGCTGGCGAACTACGAACACTTGCCACAGCTGTTCGGCCCACAACGAGCTCAGCAGCAGGTAATGCAGCAATACCAGGTGCTGAGCCAGATGCTCAGGCCGATGGGCTTCTCGATTGCACGCCTGGAGTTGCGTGAACGAGGCAGTTGGTTCCTGACCACGGGTGCCGGCAGCGCGGGCCCGGGAATCGAACTGCTGCTGGGACGCGGCAAGCTGGTGGAAAAGATGCGCCGCTTCATTGCCATCTACGACAAGACGCTTAAAGAACAGATTACGAACATTGCGCGCATCGATCTGCGCTACGCCAACGGCCTCGCTGTTGGCTGGCGGGAACCTGTAGCGCCCACGGCAGCCCAACCCGCTGTCGCGAAGAATTAAGAAGAGGCAGGACCCATGGCAAACGTGCAAAGCGGCAAAATGATCGTCGGTCTCGATATCGGCACCTCCAAGGTGGTGGCGCTGGTCGGCGAGGTCTCGGACGACGGCACGCTGGAAATCGTCGGGATCGGTACCCATCCGTCCCGTGGCCTGAAGAAAGGCGTGGTGGTGAACATTGAGTCCACCGTGCAGTCGATCCAGCGCGCGATCGAAGAAGCGCAGCTGATGGCCGGTTGCCGCATTCACTCGGCATTCGTCGGCGTGGCCGGCAATCACATCCGCAGCCTGAACTCCCACGGCATCGTGGCCATTCGTGATCGCGAAGTCAGCTCCGCCGACCTTGAGCGTGTTCTCGACGCCGCCCAGGCCGTTGCAATCCCGGCTGACCAGCGCGTGCTGCACACCCTGCCGCAGGATTACGTGATCGATAACCAGGAAGGCGTTCGTGAGCCGCTGGGCATGTCCGGCGTACGTCTGGAAGCCAAGGTTCACGTGGTCACCTGCGCCGTCAACGCCGCACAGAACATTGAAAAATGTGTGCGTCGCTGCGGCCTGGAAATCGACGACATTATTCTCGAGCAGCTGGCTTCCGCGTATTCGGTCCTGACCGATGACGAGAAAGAGCTGGGCGTGTGCCTGGTGGACATCGGCGGTGGCACCACCGACATCGCGATCTTCACCGAAGGCGCGATCCGTCACACCGCGGTGATCCCGATTGCGGGCGACCAGGTGACCAACGACATCGCCATGGCGTTGCGCACCCCGACCCAGTACGCCGAAGAAATCAAGATTCGCTATGCCTGCGCCCTGGCCAAACTGGCCGGTGCCGGTGAAACCATCAAGGTCCCAAGTGTCGGCGACCGTCCACCGCGCGAGCTGTCCCGTCAGGCCCTGGCCGAAGTGGTCGAGCCACGTTACGACGAGCTGTTCACGCTGATCCAGGCCGAACTGCGTCGCAGCGGCTACGAAGACCTGATCCCGGCCGGCATCGTGCTGACCGGCGGTACGTCGAAGATGGAAGGCGCGGTCGAACTGGCCGAAGAGATCTTCCACATGCCGGTCCGCCTGGGCGTGCCGCATGGCGTCAAGGGCCTGGACGATGTGGTTCGCAACCCGATTTATTCCACCGGCGTTGGCCTGTTGATGTACGGCCTGCAAAAGCAGTCCGACGGGATTTCGTTCTCGGGCATCAGCAGCCGCGACAGTTACAGCAATGAAGAACCGAAAGTCGCCTTGCTCGATCGCTTCAAGAGCTGGGTACAAGGCAACTTCTAAAGATTTACCGCAGCACCGCAGCACCGCTTCAAAAAGCAGTAGGCGAAAAAACTAGAGAATGTAAGGAGAGGGAAAATGTTCGAACTCGTAGACAACGTCCCCGCAAGTCCGGTTATTAAAGTTATCGGTGTTGGCGGAGGTGGCGGCAACGCCGTCAATCACATGGTCAAGAGCAACATTGAAGGCGTTGAGTTCATCTGCGCCAACACTGATGCCCAGGCGCTGAAAAGTATCGGCGCGCGGACCATCCTGCAACTGGGCACCGGCGTGACCAAAGGTCTCGGCGCTGGCGCCAACCCTGAAGTAGGTCGTCAGGCCGCTCTCGAAGACCGTGAGCGCATTGCCGAAGTCCTGCAGGGCACCAATATGGTGTTCATCACCACTGGCATGGGCGGTGGTACCGGTACCGGTGCTGCGCCGATCATTGCTGAAGTGGCCAAGGAAATGGGGATTCTCACCGTTGCGGTGGTGACTCGTCCGTTCCCGTTCGAAGGCCGCAAGCGCATGCAGATCGCCGACGAGGGTATCCGTCTGCTGTCTGAAAGCGTCGACTCGTTGATCACTATTCCCAACGAGAAGCTGCTGACCATCCTTGGCAAGGACGCAAGCCTGCTGTCCGCATTCGCCAAGGCCGACGATGTATTGGCCGGTGCCGTTCGCGGTATCTCCGACATCATCAAGCGTCCGGGCATGATCAACGTCGACTTTGCCGACGTACGGACCGTGATGAGCGAAATGGGCATGGCGATGATGGGCACTGGCTGCGCCAGCGGTCCGAACCGTGCACGTGAGGCCACCGAAGCGGCCATTCGCAATCCACTGCTGGAAGACGTGAACCTGCAAGGTGCACGCGGCATCCTGGTGAATATCACCGCCGGTCCTGACCTGTCCCTGGGTGAGTACTCCGACGTGGGTAGCATCATCGAAGCCTTCGCTTCCGAACACGCGATGGTCAAGGTCGGTACCGTTATCGATCCGGACATGCGCGACGAGCTGCACGTGACCGTGGTTGCCACCGGTCTGGGCGCGAAAATCGAGAAACCTGTGAAGGTCATCGACAACTCCGTTCACACCTCCATGGCTTCCCAGCCACAACATCAAGCCCCTGCACGTCAGGAACAGCCCGCGGTAAACTACCGTGACCTGGACCGTCCGACCGTCATGCGCAACCAGGCTCAGGCCGGTGCTGCGACTGCCGCGAAGATGAATCCGCAAGATGATCTGGACTACCTGGACATCCCGGCTTTCCTGCGTCGTCAGGCTGATTGATGGAATGTATCAGGGCTATGAAGGTGATTGGTGTTCAGCAAAGGCCTGGTCTGCTATTATCGCCAGCCTTTGTTGATACCAGTTCGCAAATTGCGCTGAAGCGGCCCAAGCCATGATTAAACAACGCACACTGAAAAATATTATCCGTGCCACAGGTGTAGGCCTGCACTCCGGGGAGAAGGTATACCTGACCCTCAAGCCCGCACCTATCGACACCGGCATTGTGTTTTGTCGTGCCGACCTCAACCCTGTGGTGCAGATTCCTGCCCGCGCGGAAAACGTTGGTGAAACCACGATGTCGACCACGTTGGTCAGTGGTGACACCAAAGTGGATACGGTGGAGCACCTGCTCTCGGCCATGGCTGGCCTGGGCATCGATAACGCCTACGTCGAGCTCTCCGCGTCCGAAGTTCCGATCATGGATGGTAGCGCTGGACCCTTCGTATTTCTGATTCAGTCGGCTGGCCTGGAAGAACAGGACGCCGCCAAGAAGTTCATCCGGATCCTGCGGGAAGTGACAGTGGAAGACGGCGACAAGCGCGCCACTTTCGTCCCTTTCGAAGGCTTCAAAGTGAGCTTCGAGATCGATTTCGATCACCCGGTTTTCCGTGACCGCACCCAAAGTGCAAGCGTGGATTTTTCCAGCACTTCGTTCGTAAAAGAAGTCAGCCGCGCCCGTACCTTTGGTTTCATGAGTGACATCGAGTACCTGCGCAAGCACAACCTCGCACTCGGCGGCAGCGTTGAAAACGCAATTGTGGTCGACGCTGATGGAGTACTGAACGAAGACGGCCTTCGCTATGAAGACGAATTCGTGAAGCACAAGATCCTCGATGCAATTGGTGACCTCTACCTGTTGGGCAATAGCCTGATTGGTGAATTCAGGGGCTTCAAGTCCGGCCACGCATTGAACAACCAGCTGCTGCGCAAGTTGATTGAGCAGACAGATGCTTGGGAAGTCGTGACTTTCGATGACGCCAGCACTGCACCGATCTCTTACATGCGCCCTGTTGCGGCCGTGTAAGTAAAAAACCTCTCTAGTTTTTAAAGGCTACCTTCGGGTGGCCTTTTTTTATACCTGCGGGACAGGCCTCAACCCGCAGCCACCACCCGATTCCGTCCACTTTCCTTGGCCTGATACAGCGCCTTGTCCGCCGCAAACAACAACTGCTCCAGGCTGATGTCGGTCGCCGTCGTCCAGGTACTGATACCGATACTGACAGTGATCGGCGACTCGGCACCTGCCACCAGCGGCAATTGCTCCACTGTCGCACGGATGTGCTCGGCAATCTGTTGCGCACCCTGGCTGCCGGTTTCCGCGAGAATGACCGAAAACTCCTCGCCGCCGTAACGGGCGACCAGATCCGCTGGTCGCCTCACATTGGCGGAGATCACCTTGGCCACCGAGCGCAAGGCATCATCGCCACCCTGGTGCCCGTGACGATCGTTGAACGCCTTGAAGTGGTCGGCATCGATCATCAGCAGCGACAACGGCTGG
Organism: Pseudomonas sp. MDT1-17; assembly: GCF_054898105.1. Classification (NCBI taxonomy): domain Bacteria; kingdom Pseudomonadati; phylum Pseudomonadota; class Gammaproteobacteria; order Pseudomonadales; family Pseudomonadaceae; genus Pseudomonas; species Pseudomonas sp. MDT1-17. The sequence continues at coordinate 1,609,795 of NZ_JBUBVM010000001.1, forward strand.
CCGGAACGTTGAGCGCGGAACCACTCATGACGCAGGACCTGATCCAGCGTTCGGCGATTGGCCAGGCCGGTCAAGGCATCGGTGGCCGCCAGTTGCGCCAGTTCATGCTCGGCGTGATGGCGCAGGCGCAATTCCCGGCAGAGCAACCAGGTCAGCCAGAGCAGGCTGACGCACAGCGCAATAGTCGCAACGCTGACCACCACCGCCGTGCGCTTCCACGACGCAAACACTTCATCACTGGACAGCGCAACGATGACGATCAACGGCAAATTGCCTACTTTGGAGAACGTGTACAGGCGTTTATCCTTGTGGCGGCTAGAAACACTGGTGAAGCTGCCGTTACCTTCTTTGACGATGCGCTGGAAGTTGGGACGGTTGCTGAAGTCCTTGCCAATCAACTCTTCGGCCAGGCGGGGTACCTGAGCCAGGAGAATACCGCCCGAGCTGATCAGGTTGATCGAGCTGTCACGACCGATGCTCAAGCTGTTGAACAACTGGTCGAAGTAGCTCAAGCGCATGGCCGCTTCAGCAACGCCGAGAAATTCGCCGTGTGTACCGCTGATCCGGCGGCTGAAGCTGATACGCCATTCATGTTCGGCCTGTCTGGAACGGAAGGGCCGACTGATGAACATGCCTGGGGCCGGGTTGTTGACGTGGGACTGAAAGTATTCACTGTCCGCGAAATTACCCTGCCGTGGCTCCACCGAAGCCGAGTCGGCGACCACTTCTCCATGTCTATCGAGCAACAAAATGTCGCCCTTGTACGGCGCGGCGGTCGCGCGGTCGAACAAGGCCAAATGGCGAATGACGGGAGAAACGGTCTTGAGGTCGTCGCGGCGTGAGGCGGCGATCAAGCCTTGCAAGGACAGGTCGTAGAGTTCGACGTTGCGTAACACGTCTGCGTCGATCAGTTGCACGATATTGCTTGCTGCGCGAGTGGCAGACTGTTCAGCATTGGCGCGTTCGCGAATGAGCAGGAACGCCACGATGCTCAATATGGCAACCACCAGCAGCAAACTGCAGAGAACCAGAAGCTGCTCCGACCGCGTCGACAGGATCGGATGGTGAGATGTTGCATTGCTCACACTCATGGTTCTGGCTTCTGCTAATGAGGCGTTATGAAAGTTTTTAGCAAGAATCGGGCAGAATCCCAGAAACCGTTTTCGTTCAGAGCGCCTGTATAAATCCCGGATAAAAAAAAGGCCAGCAAAACGTGCCGGCCTTTTACTGATTAAAGCTTAGAAGACATTGAGCGGGTAGTCGACGATCACCCGGTATTCATCGGACCGCCGTCGAGCCTGGGCCCGCGCATGCCTGTCGTCCGCTTGCTGCAGGCGATTGCGTTTCATGTAGTTCGTTTAAAACTACAACGAAAAAAAGCCGCTGATAGCAGCGGCTTTGAAGACAACTTTTCAAAGGGAAGAGCCGATGAAAAGAGTCGAGGGAAACAGATCGATACTTAATGATCAGCTGTCTTTCTCAACCCGTGGCTGGGCTTGAGTAGTCGACGCTTGAGGGGTTTGCGCAGATTCCTGAGCCTTGGCCGTCAATTCGCCCTGATACTGTTCGAACGCAGCAACTCGTGCGGAATTTTTCACGACGAACGTCTGCGACTCTTCAGCGATGGCGAACGGAGACAGAAACAAAGAGGACAAAACGAACGCGCTGGCAATACCCATAGTGTTGGACATCTTTAAAACCTTCTTGCTTGGCAAGTGCTGTTTGGTGCGGCAACGATAAGGGGGTTTGGCGAGGGGAAAAAGAGCGGATTAATGAAAGGACTGTTGCGCTTAAGGCAACAGTAAACAGGGCGACGCCCGAACCTGTAATTGGATGGACTCGCCCAAGCCGAGGCGTCAATGCGCCACGGTGGCAGTCTAAACAGCCAACGACAGCGAGGGCGAGTCCATGAAAAATCATAGTTCGATTGATCAATCCCTGTCTTCTTCCGATTTGTCGGCCTGCACAACTTTGGCGGTCGATCTGGCCAAGCAGGTCTTTCAGGTCGCCGGTGAAGATGTCCTCGGCCAGGTGCGCTATGAGCAGCGGATCAAGTCGCGTGAGGCGTTTTATGAGTTTCTCCAACAGTTACCGCCTCATGTCGTGGTTTTGATGGAGACCGGTCCGGGCGCTCAAGCCTGGGCCCGGCAGCTGCAAGACCAAGGCAATTTGGCGCGCATTCTTCCAGCCGGTTTGGTGGCCACACACCGCAGCGGGCCTAAAAATGATCGCAACGATGCGCTGGCGATTCTGCGGGCTGGTCGCGATGAAAAGATATGCGCAGTACCGGTCAAAAGCGTTGCGGCGCTGGCAATGCAGGCGCTGCATCGCGCCCGTCAGGGCTATGTGCGTCGACGCACGGCGGTAAGTAATCAGATGCGCGGCCTGCTGCTCGAGCACGGCGTGGCCTTGGCGCAGGGCGATGTTGCGATCAGCCAGAAAATTCCGCGGGTACTGGAAGATGCTACCCAGCCGGTGCCTGGCCTGCTGCGTGAACTGATCGACGAACTGTTGGCCGAGTGGCGCCATTTGGGCGAGCGCATCAGCGTGCTGACGGGACGCCTGGAAGTGGCCGCCAACGCCGACATGACGGCGAAGCGACTGATGACTGTGCGCGGCATCGGCCCAGTCACTGCCACGGCACTGGTGGCCAAGGAAACCAAACCTGAGCGATTTCCCAATGCCCGCAAGTTTGCCGCGTACTTTGGCATGGTGCCTGACCAGCACAGCAGCGGGCAGACGGTCCGGCTGGGGGACATGACCAAGCGAGGTGATGTTTATTTACGCAGCCTGATGATCCAGGGAGCCCATGCGGTGCTGCAACAACTACGACCTGATTCCCAGCAACCCGATGACCGCCGCTTGTTGCGCTGGGTGAGCCGGCTGGGTCGTAAGGAGGCTGCGATCAGGCTAGCCAACCGCAACCTGCGAATCGTCTGGGTGCTTCTACAGAATGACCAGACTTATCGTCGCCACGCTGGTGATGGCCAGCAAGCGACGATAAGCCACTGAGCGACAGAGTTCTGCCACCGAGGTACTGACTGTCCGACCCTTTGCTGAAGAAAATTGACCCCAGGTAAGACCGGCGTGGATTGATGCCTTAGCTGCTACTGGCCTTCGAGGCCTGACTGTAATCGGCATACCACGAGCTCTTCCAATTTTGGCCAGAAGCCGAAGACGGCTTCCACGAATAGGCCTAATACATAGATGCAACGGGGCGACGGTTTTTTCAAAAGCGGGTAGACAGTGGGGGCGAGTCCATACATAGCAGCTGGCGAAGCCTGCGTCCGGCTGCGAAGCAGTCGCGAGATCAGGCGCTGCGGTCGGTCAGATAAACCGCGTGTGTAGGGTTACGACTGCTGCGCCGCCGGACGCAGGCTTCGCCAGCTGCTACAGGACCGGGTGCAGTCCGGGCGTCGTATTGGGGTTAAACCGGGAGGTGGATGCCGAAGGTATTCATCCCCTGATCACTGCGCACAAACACATCCCCCCCATGCATCAACGCAATCGCCTTGACGATCGCCAATCCCAGCCCATGGTTGTTCCCACTGTTGCTGCGCGACGCATCCACCCGATAAAACCGCTCGAACAATCGTGGTAAATGCTCACTGGCAATCGGCGACCCAGGGTTCGCAACCCCGATGCTGACCTGATGCTCCTCAACTTCGATCCGCACCTGAATCACTTCCCCGGGCTCAGTGTGCTGCACTGCGTTGCTCAGCAGGTTGATCAATGCCCGGCGCAAATGCGCGATCTCGATTCGCACCTGGGCATCGCCACTCACCTGCACCTGAACCTGCGCGTCCTCCAGAATGAAATCCAGATATTCCAGGGTCGTGGCCACTTCATTCGCCAGCGAGGTGGACGTCAATTTGGTGGCCTTGCTGCCCTGATCCGCGCTGGCGAGAAACAGCATGTCATTGATGATCGAACGCAGTCGCTCAAGCTCTTCAAGGTTCGATTGCAGCACTTCAAAATAGTGTTCGGCGGATCGCCCGCGAGTCAGCGCCACCTGGGTCTGGCCGATCAGGTTGGTCAGTGGCGAGCGCAGTTCATGGGCGACATCGGCGTTGAACGACTCCAGACGCGAATACGCTTGCTCGACCCGCTCCAGTGTCGAGTTAAACGAATTGACGAACTGATTCAGTTCCGGCGGCAACGGTGACAATTGCAGGCGACCGGACAACAACGGCGGGGCCAGCCGCTGGGCTTCCTGGGACAACTTGATCAGCGGCTTGAGGCCGATCCGCGCCACCCAGTAACCGAGGGCCGACGCCAGCAACACACCGATGATCGCCAGGCTGATCAGGGCAATCAGCAAATGGTGCTGAGTCTGCAAAAACGTCTCGGTGTCGATGCCGATCATGAAGCGCAGGGGTGGGCGTTGATCCTTGGCGGGGAACTGGCTGACCAGCACCTTCAGCGGATAAGACTGATCCGGCAGATGCAAATCACGCATGCCCAGCGGCCCTTCGGCAAAGGCGCGGATCTGTGGCGTCAGGTTGCCGTATTCGTAATGCGGATCGCCGCTGATAATCCAGAAGCTGATGCGTTTGTCTTCCTCGCCGAGCAGCTTGAGCTTGTTGTTAATCTTCACCCAATGCTCCGGCGTGCCGTAACGGCCGACCGTGGACTCGAGCACGCTGTAACGCGCATCCAGTTCAGCCTCGGGCAGCAAACCCAGACCTTTATCGACCTGTTGATACAGCGCCCAGCCAATCAACAGAAACACCAAAAGCGCCACCAGCGTGAACATCCCGCTCAGGCGCAACGCTATTGAGTTACTGGACACCGCGGCTCTCCAGCACATAACCCATGCCACGAATCGTGTGCAGCAGTTTCTCGTCGAACGGCCCGTCGAGCTTGGCCCGCAGGCGTTTGATCGCGACTTCGACGACGTTCGCGTCGCTGTCGAAATTGATGTCCCAGACCATTTCGGCGATGGCGGTTTTCGAAAGAATTTCACCCTGACGGCGGGCCAGCACGCTGAGCAGCGAGAACTCCTTGGCGGTCAGGTCCAGGCGGGTGCCGGCGCGGGTTGCTTTGCGGCTGATCAAATCTATCCACAGGTCGGCGATGCTCACCTGCACCGGTTCGTGACCGCCGCTGCGGCGGGTCAGCGCTTGCAGGCGCGCCACCAGTTCGAGGAAGGAAAACGGTTTGCCAAGGTAATCGTCGGCACCGTCGCGCAAGCCTTTGATGCGATCTTCCACACGCTCGCGCGCGGTGAGCATGATCACCGGGGTTTGCTTGCGCGCACGCAAGGCGCGCAAAACACCGAAACCATCGAGGCCCGGCAACATGACGTCGAGGACGATCACCGCATAGTCACTTTCCAGCGCCATGTGCAGGCCTTCGACGCCGTCGCGCGCCAGGTCTACGGTGTAACCCTGTTCCGTCAGGCCGCGATGCAAATAGTCCGCGGTTTTTTCCTCGTCTTCGATAATCAGAACGCGCATTACCCCGCCTCAGTCTGTGGTCGCCAGCGCCGGCACGGGCGCAGGTTTGGGCCTATGGAATAGCCGCTCAAGCCACAAGTATATGACCGGAGTGGTGAACAGCGTCAGCGCCTGGCTCACCAGCAAGCCGCCCACGACCGCGATCCCCAAGGGCTGGCGCAGTTCGGCGCCAGTTCCGTAACCCAGCATTAATGGCAGCGCGCCGAGCAGGGCGGCGAGGGTGGTCATGATGATCGGCCGGAACCTGGTGATACAGGCCTGGTAGATCGCCTCTTCCGGTGGCAAGCCACCTTTGCGCTGGGCTTCGAGCGCGAAGTCGATCATCAGGATGCCGTTCTTCTTCACGATCCCGATCAGCAGCACCAGCCCGATCAGCGCCATGATCGAAAAGTCCTGCCCGCAAATCCACAGCATGATCACCGCGCCAAGTCCGGCGGAGGGCAGCGTCGAGATGATGGTCAACGGGTGGACGAAGCTCTCGTAGAGCACGCCGAGAATAATGTAAACCGCCACCAGCGCCGCCAGGATCAACCACGGTTGACTGGCCAAAGAGCTCTGGAACGCCTGGGCCGCGCCCTGGAAGTTGCCGCTCATGGCCGCCGGCATGCCGATTTCAGCCTTGGCCTGGTTGAGCATGATCACCGCATCGCCCAACGCCACACCGGGCGCCAGGTTGAACGACAAGTTGGCGGCCGGGAACATGCCGTCATGGGCGATGGACAGCGGGCCCACGGTCGGCGCATCGAATTTGGCCAGCGCCGACAGCGGCACCATTTCTCCGCTCAGGGGCGAGCGCAGGTAGAAATAGTTGAGGCTTTCGGCCTTGCCACGCTGCTTGATGTCCAGTTCCAGAATCACATTGTACTGGTTGATCTGAGTCTGGAATTCGTTGATCTGGCGCTGGCCGAAAGCGTCGTACAGCGCTTCATCGACATCGCTGGCGGTCAGGCCGAAACGCGCGGCAGCGCTGCGGTCGATGCTGATATGGGTGATGCTGCCGCCCAGTTGCAGGTCGTTGGAAATGTCACGGAACGCCGGGTTGCTGCGCAGTTTTTCCGTGAGGCGCTGGGTCCAGGTGCTGAGGACTCCGCCGTCGTTGCTCTTGAGTACATATTGATACTGGGCGCGGCTTGGGCCGGAGCTGAGGTTGATGTCTTGCCCGGCGCGCAGGTACAGCACGATGCCCGGGACCTTCATCAGTTGCGGACGAATCCGGTCAATGAACTGGCTGGCTGACACGTCGCGGTCGCCACGCTTTTTCAGGGAGATCCAGAAACGACCGTTGGCGATGGTCTGGTTGCTGCCCGAGACGCCAACCGAGTGGGAAAACGCCGCGACCGCTGGATCCGCAGCGACGATTTCGGCCATCGCCAGGTGTTTTTTCACCATATCGCCGTAGGAAATATCGGCGGCTGCTTCGGTGGTGCCGAGGACGAAACCGGTGTCTTGCACCGGGAAGAAGCCCTTGGGGATAAAGATGTAACCGGCAATCGCCAGGCCCAGAGACACGCAGAACACACCGATCATCAGTTTCTGGTGGGCGAGGGCGCGGCGCAGGAGTTTTTCATAGCCGGCCAGCAAGCGTTCGCCGAACGTGGGTTTGCTGTGGGCGTGATGCACGGGCGCACGCATGAACAGCGCGGCCAGGGTCGGCGCCAACGTCAGCGACACCACCACCGAAATCATGATGGTTGACGTCGCAGTCAGGGCAAATTCCTTGAACAGCCGCCCGACCACACCGCCCATGAATAACAGCGGGATAAACGCCGCCACCAGCGAAAAACTGATGGAGACCACGGTGAAACCAATCTCGCCGGCTCCTTTGATCGCCGCCTCGCGCATGCCGTCGCCGGCTTCCAGGTGGCGGTGAATGTTCTCCACCACCACAATCGCATCGTCGACCACAAACCCCACAGCCACCACGATCGCCACCAGTGTCAGGTTGTTCAGGCTGAAACCCATGATGTACATCAGGGCGAAACTGGCGATCAACGACACACCGAGCACCGCGGTTACGATCAAGGTCGCCGACAGTTGGCGCAGGAACATTGCCATCACCGCGACCACCAGCATGATTGCGATCAGCAGGGTGATTTCCACCTCATGCAGGGAGGCGCGGATGGTCTGGGTGCGGTCCACCAGCACCTTGACCTCCACCGACGCCGGCAGCATGGCTTCGAGGCTGGGCAAGGCGGCCTGAATGCGATCCACGGTTTCGACGATGTTGGCGCCCGGTTGCCGGGAAATCACCAGGTTCACCCCTGGCTTATCACCGGCCCAGGCTTGCACGTAGGCATCTTCCGAACCGTTGACGACTTTCGCCACGTCCTTGAGATGAACCGGTGCGCCGTCCTTGTAGGAAACGATGAGTTGGCCGTATTCCTCAGGGTGGAACAACTGGTCGTTGGTCGACAGGGTCGAGATGCTCGACTCACCGTACAACGCACCTTTGGCCAGGTTGAGGCTGGTCTGCTGGATCGCCAGACGAATGTCCGACAGCGTCAGGCCGATGGCCGCGAGTTTGTCGGCCGAGGCCTGTACGCGGATCGCCGGACGTTGCTGACCGGTGATGTTGATTTGTCCTACGCCGTCGATCTGACTGATCTGACGGGCGAGCAGGGTTTCCACCAAGTCGCTGAGTTCGGTGCCGGGCATCTGGGTCGAGTTGACACTGAGGATCAACACCGGGCTGTCGGCCGGGTTGACCTTCCTCCAGGTCGGCAGGGTCGGCATGTCCTTAGGCAGTTTTCCGGCGGCGGTGTTGATGGCGGCCTGCACTTCCTGAGCGGCGGTGTCGATGCTTTTGTCGAGCGTGAATTGCAGGGTCAGGTTGGTCGATCCGAGGGCGCTGCTTGAGGTCATCTGGGTCACGCCCGGGATGGCGCTGAATTGCACTTCAAGCGGCGTGGCCACCGACGACGCCATGGTTTCCGGACTGGCACCGGGCAATTGCGCGGCGACCTGAATGGTCGGGAATTCGGCTTCCGGCAGCGGCGCGATCGGCAGCTTCGGGAAGGCGATGACACCGAGCAGCACCAGCGCGAAGGTCATCAGGATCGTCGCAACCGGATGGTCGATGCACCAGGCAGAGACCGAGCCATGACCCTTCATGGTTTCGGCTCCGATTGGACCACTTGCGGTGGATCAGTCAGTACCTGGACGGTCGAACCCGGTTTGAGCCGCGACTGGCCGTCGCTGACCAAGATGTCGCCAGGTTTCACGCCTTTGATGATGTCCTGGCCGCTGCCCTGGTAGACCATCTGCACTTGCACGGTCTCGACCTTGTCGCCGTTGACCCGGTAGACGAAATGTTGATCGAGCCCTCGTTGTACGACCGTGGGCGGCACCACCAGCGCATCTTTATCCAGGGCTGTCTGAATCTTTACCGTCACCAGCAGGCCCGGCCAGAGTTTCTGCCCGGGGTTGTCGAATTCAGCCTTGGCGCGGATGGTCCCGGTGTTGGCGTTGATCTGGTTGTCGATCAGGGTCAAATGACCTTCGCCGAGCAGATTGCCGGTTTCGCCGTCAGTGTCGGCGCCGATGTAGGCTTTCACGTGTGCGCGTTGTGGGTCGCCGATCAGACCCTGCAGGGTCGGCAGCATTTGCTGCGGCAGGGAGAACTCCACAGAGATCGGGTCGATCTGGGTCACCGTGAATAGCCCTTGGGCGTCGGTCATGCGCAGGAAGTTGCCTTCATCCACCGTGCGAATACCGACGCGGCCGGTGACCGGAGAGCGAATCTGTGTGTAGGAAAGCTGCACCTGAGCGGCGTCGATCGACGCCTGGTTGCCTTGGGCGGTGGCTTTGAGTTGATTGACCAAGGCTTGTTGCTGGTCGTAGGTCTGCTTGGAAACGCCGTCATCGACGCTCAACAGTTTGTAGCGTTTGAGGTTGACCAACGCCACTTGCAGTTGCGCCTGGCTTTCCCCGAGTTGCGCCCGGGTCTGGTCGAGGCTGGCGCGGATCGAGCGGTCGTCGATGGTGGCCAGCAGGTCGCCTTTGTTCACCCGTTGGCCTTCCTTGACCAGCAATTTGGTGAGGATGCCGTCGATCTGCGGGCGCACCACAACGCTGTGCAAGGACAGCACCGAACCGATGCCGCTGACGTAGCGGGGGACGTCCTTTTCGGTGACGCTGACGACCCGCACGGGGATGGCGGTAGGGGCGGCGAGTTTCGTCGTGACGGGTTTGGTGGCGTACCACAGGCCCAGCGTTGCCAGAACGATCAGAAGGGCTGCGAGCAGGGCGGGTTTTTTCTGAATTCGCATGCGAGTGGGGCGCCGGGGCTGGGTGATCGGAGTTTTTTCAGGTTTATACCTTCCTTTATAAACCTGTTCGCCGGTCAGGAAGGTGACGGGTAACTGACGGCGCTGTCAGTTTGGGACATCCAAGCCAGCTTGCTCCGGGCTGCGTTCCAACGATAGCGTCAGCTCAGTGAACACAAAACCCGACGGACTCGCTTGCAGCTTGAAGCTTGCAACTCCCGACACAGGTATACTGCCGCCTTTCGCGGCTCGCTGACCGGGCCCGACTCTATGTGCATCACCCGGAGCTTTCATGACTTCCCCGACACAACCGCCGGTTGCCGATGCTTTGAGCGACGACCAGGCAGACCTGCCAGACAGCGTCGACTCCAGCGCAGACAGCGAAACCGAAGCCGCCATCCCGGCATTCAAGTTCCCGTTCAAGCCGGGCGACCTGGCTGCAGCGAAGAACGCCAGCCAGCCTTGGTACAAGAACGGCGCCAAGAACGGCCATACCAAGACCCCCGGTGCAGCGCCTCCCGGCACTCGTCGCTCGATGGGTAAACGCTGACTGTCAGGCGTTTTGTTGACCGGTAATTGTTCCTCCTGTCATTGAGACAGTTCCTACAAGGATGAACGATTCGTCCTCTGGGAAAAAGGTGGCCGCTCGTCGAAGATTCATGCCCGTGAATTCTTGATGAAGGCCGCCGAAATGACGCTGGTAAAAACCCTCTCTCTATTGTCGCTGGTGGCCCTGACCACTGGCTGCATGTCGTCTGCGCCCGATCCACAGATCCGTTTCGGTGTCGAAGCGCTGGTTCCGCCGTTCGAGAGCCGTAACGACAAGGGTGAGCTGGTCGGATTAAACATCGAGTTGGGCAACGCGCTATGTGCTGAACTCAAATCCCGCTGTGTCTGGGTCGACCAGGATTACGCCACCAACATTCATGCCCTTGAAACCAATCGTTTCGACGTGATCATGCCCATGACCGCTACATCTGCACGTCGCGAGCGGGTCGATTTCACCGATAATCTTTACCCCCTGAGCAGCCGACTGGTGGCGCGCAAAGGGGCGAATCTGCAACCGCAAGTGCAATCGCTCAAGGGCAAACGTGTCGGCGTCCTGACAGGTACCAGCCGTGAAGCGTTCGCCAAGTCCCGTTGGGCACCGGCGGGAGTGACGGTGCGCAGTTTCGCGCTCAATCATCAATTGGTCGACAGCCTGCTGGCGGGTGAAATCGATGCAACCCTGCAAGACTCCATTGAAATTACCCAAGCATTCTTAAGCCTGCCCCAAGGTCAAGCTTTCGACTTTGCCGGTCCCCCTCTCAAGGACCCCATGCTGGGCAGTGGCGTGGCCATGGCTGTGCGAAAATCCGACACCCTGCTGCGCGATAACCTGAATGTGGCGCTTGAGCGTCTCAAGCAAAATGGCCAGTACCAGGCGATTACCCAACGCTACTTGCCACCGGCTGCGCCAGACTCGCCACGCTACGTTCCTAACGACGAAGGCTTGCCATTTTCCGATGCGGTGCAGGTCGGCGAGACGATTTATTTTTCCGGCTTGGTCGGCCTGGGGGCTGATGGCGAACTGGTGAAGGGCGGCATCGACCCGCAGACGACCCAGGCCATGGAGAACTTGCGTACCGCGCTGCAACGCAACGGTTCGTCTATGGCTCAAGTGGCTAAATGCACGGTCATCCTTGCCGACATTAAGGATTTTTCCGCCATGAGTGCTGTGTATCGCAGTTATTTCCCGGTAGATCGCTTGCCCGCTCGTACGACGTTTGCCGGCAAGTTGATAGGCGACGCGCGGGTAGAAGTGGAATGTCTGGCAGTGACGGCCAGCTAACCCTCTTGACGACGAACCACTGCGCAACGGGATTGCGCAGTGGTTTTTTGGATCTGGCACTTGTTGTTTCAGGCTGCTCGCAAAGAGATAAACGCATAGTTCACGGGTGTATCTGTCACCACTTGCGCACCAGCCGCCAGCAATTGCGCGGCAATGTCCTCACCGGATACATGGAACAACCAGTCAGCGCCTGACCCAGCCAATGGCTGCGCCGCAACCTGATCGATGACCATGACAAACGCCGTCATATCCGGCAGATAAGCGGTAAACCCATCACCCTTCAACGCTGTCGTCCGAATCCCCAGCAACGCGCAAATCGCATCCTTGGTCTGAACGTCATCGCGATCAGCCTGACGGGAGCGCTGGATTAATCCGACCAGTTCCTGATCCACGCATTCACCACCCACAATCAAATCCGGTCCCTTTTCCCACGACTCGGGCGGACATTCCTTCACCGCAGTGTTCAGGGGAATGTGCGGATTGATTTCCATCGGGTAAATGCGGCACACCAGCGGCCGGCGTTCGTAGATGCGGCAGAGGTTGTCTTCGTCAAGATTCCGGCAAGGACCGACGTTGTAGGCGGCAAAGGTGATGGCTATGTACGCCTCGGTTGCGCCGCTTCGAACCCTCACCGAACGGCGTTCGGCATGTTCGCGTTGCTGCAGAGGCAGGCCGAGGCCATTGCCCAGGAAACCTTCCACCAGCACGATCACCTGACCGCCATCGGCCGCCCACATCCGGGCTTCGCTCAGGGTCAGGGGCACGTGGTGGTCGTTGCAGCATTTGCCACAACCTACGCAGGAAAACGTTGTATTCATTGAGCGGCCAGTCGCCTTTGAGGGCATGAAACGGCGACAGAATGCCGCCGCAAAGGCCACTGTCGAAGCAAGTTATGCGCCAGTCATTGCGCCTTGGCGGTTGGGCGGATGGAGTCCCATTCGGTGACGTAAGCGGTTTTGCTTTTATTGCTGTAAAGGCACAGCTCGGTGCCTTGCTGGCCTTTCATGTGTTTTTGCGGGTATTGGCCTTGTAACAGAAGTGCGGTGTAGCCGACCCGGTCATCGAACTGCGCGGCGTTGCCGACGGGTTTGGCATTCTTCAAGCCGCTGGCCTTGGTGCAACTGGCGAGCACGGCTTTGTCGTACGCGGTCCAGGCGTCGGGGCTGGAGGCGTGGGCCTGGGTGATCAGGGCGCTGAGGCAGAGGAAGGTCAGGGTTGAGGCTTTCATGTTCGGGCATCCTTGGGCGGTTATTGACCTAGGTCTGAGTCTGTCAGGCCGGAACCGGTTCCCGGCGGATCACACGCATCCCGGCGCTTTCATATAAACGCTGCGCCCGAAGGTTGTCCTCAAGCACCTTCAAATCTACAAAACCTTCGCGACGATCCTGAAACACTTTGAACGCGTGTGTCAGCAATGCGCGGCCTAGCCCGAGGCCCTGAGCTCGAGGATGCACCACCAGGTTTTTGATGTAGGCACTTGTCCAGCACTGGCAAACACCCACAATACCTTCGGCATCCAGAGCGATGAAGCACAGGGTCGGGTCGTATTCCGGATCGGTTTCAAAACGCTGTTGCCACACGTCCAGTGCCGGCACGCGACCGCCACCTTCCTGATAGCCCAGTTGCATCAAGCGATGAACGGTTTCTGCCAGATCGGGGCGGTATTCGCTGAGGACGATTCCTTGAGGCCAAACGATCGCAGGCACAACGTCAGCGAGGTTGCGCCGCATCAGAAAGCAGAAGTCCTTGGCCAAGACTCAGTGACCTTGTTCAGCGACAGCCTTGGCCGCTTCGATCAGGCACTTGGTCAATTCCGGAGAGGAGAACTTGGTCAGCACCGCGTTCGCGCCGGCAAGACGGGCCTTTTCGCTGTTCATCGCGCTGTCCAAAGAGGTGTGCAGCAGCACGTAGAGGTGCGAAAAGTCCGGGGTTTCACGCAAGGTGCGGGTGAAGGCGTAGCCGTCCATCTCCGACATTTCGATGTCCGAGACAATCAGGTTGATCTGCTGGGCCGTGCCTTGCAGGTCCAGCAGGCAGTCGATGGCTTCCTTGGCGCTGCGGGCGGTGTGGCATTGCAGGCCGAGGTTGCGCAGGGTGTGAACCGATTGCTGCAGCGCAACCTGGCTGTCATCGACCACCAGAATCCGCGCGTTGCCGAGGACTTCGGCGTCTTCCATGCTCAGTTCGGTCGGGGCCGTTTCGATCTGCGCCGGGGCGATGCCATGGATCACTTTTTCGATGTCCAGCACCTGCACCAACGTGCCGTCGACCGAGGTCACGCCAGTGATGTACGAACGCACGCCGCCAGAGCCAAAGGGCGGCGGACGGATGTCGGTGGTCAGGCAGTGGACGATCTTGCTCACCGCTTGAACGTGCAAACCCTGTTTTGAGCGACTGACATCGGTGACGATCAGGCAGCCACCGTTCGGGTCTTCCAGCGGCCGTTCACCGATGGCACGGCTGAGGTCGATCACCGACAACGACGCACCGCGCAGAGTGGCGATGCCTTTGACGTGGGGATGCGACTCCGGCAGCTTGGTCAGCGGCGGGCAGGGAATGATTTCACTGACTTTCAGCAGGTTGATCGCCATCAGCTTGCCGCTGCGCAAGGTAAACAGCAGGAGCGAAAGTGAATCTGCGCGGGCTTTGTTTGAAGACATAAAAACCTTCTGTGGAAAAAGGTGATGGGCGATCGCGAAGATCGCCAACAGCTATCGATGCCGGGTTATCGACTCGTTGCGGGCAGGCTTTAGGTTAAATACCCGGTATCGCCGACCAACGCGAACCTTGTAGCAGCTGCCGAAGGCTGCGTTCGAGGACGAAGTCCTCGCTGAACCGGGCAATGCGTTGTATCGGAGGCACTGCGTTTACCGGTTTACGACTGCTGCGCAGTCGAACGCAGCCTTCGGCAGCTGCTACAAGGGATCGCGTTATTTCATTCCCAGGCGTTTGGCCATTCTTCCAAGATTCGCCCGATCCAAGCCTAGCTCACGCGCCGCACTCGCCCAATTGTTATGGTGCCGTTCCAGACAGGCGTTGATCAGTTGACGCTGATAATCCTCGGTCGCTGCCCGCAAATCTCCCGAGACCAACGCAGCAGGGCTGACAGGGGCTGGCTCGGCTGCAAGCTCAACACTGCCAGTGGGCAAATCCAGATCCGCCGCACTCAAACTGAGAATCTTCGGTCGTTCCTTGCAATTACCGAGCGCCTTCAAGGCACTGCGGCCAATCAAGTGCTCCAGTTCCCGCACATTGCCCGGCCATGTATACGCCAGCAATGCAGCCTGCGCATCGCTGTTCAGGCGCAGGCTGCTGAGGCCCATGCGAGAGCGGTTTTGCTCCAGAAAATAGCCGCTGAGCAACAGTACATCCCGCCCACGATCACGCAGTGCTGGCACCAACAACGGATAAACGCTCAGGCGGTGATAGAAGTCGGCACGGTAGCGGCCGCTGCGCACTTCCTCCGCCAGATCGCGGTTGGTCGCGGCGATCAGTCGTACGTCGACATGATGCTCTTTATCCGAACCCAACCGCTGCAATTGACCGCTTTGCAGGACTCGCAGCAATTTGGCCTGGACGGTCAGGGACAGCTCACCGACTTCATCGAGAAACAGCGTGCCGCCATTGGCCAGTTCGAACTTGCCGCGCCGATCGTTCATTGCGCCGGTGAAGGCACCGCGGACATGGCCGAACAATTCGCTCTCCACCAGCGTATCCGGCAACGCGGCGCAGTTGAGGCTGATGATCGGCTTGTCGGCTCGGGGCGATGCGGCGTGGATGGCTTGGGCGACCAGTTCCTTGCCGACCCCGGTTTCGCCGGTGATCAGCACGGTAAGGTCGCTGCCGCCCACCAGATTGATTTCTTCCACCAGCCGTTTGTGGGCCTTGCTCTGACCAATCATCTCGCGGTTCTGCTGGCCGCTGGCTTGTCGGTAAACCTCGGCACGCTGATGTTCGTCTTCGACACGATTGGCCAGGCGTTCGATACGTTCGGCGGCGTTGACCGTGGCGGCGGCGAGGCTGGCAAAGGCTTCCAGGGCATCCAGTTCGATCGGTTCGAAGCGCTCCGGATCGAGTGCGTCGAGGGTCAGCAAGCCCCACGGACGCTCGTCGATAAACAGCGGGCAACCCATGCAGTCATGGACTTCCAGATGATCGTCGAGGCCATCGACCAGGCCGTCGTAAGGGTCGGGCAATTCGCTGTCGGCGGCGAAGCGAGTCGGGCCGGAGCTGCTGAGCAAGGCTTCGAAGCGTGGGTGTTCACTGACTTTGAAGCGTCGGCCGAGGGTATCGGTGCTCAACCCGTCGACGGCCAGCGGCACCAGCCATTCGCCATCGAGGCGCAGCAGCGCGGCGGCATCGCAGGGGAGCAGGGCGCGCATGGTTTCGAGCAGACGCCGATAGCGCTCGCCTTCGGGGAGTTCGCGGGACAGGTCGGAGACCAGTGGCAGCAGAGCGGTCAGTAGGGATTTTGCAGTCATAGTGACTCCGTGTAGTCGGTATGACTATAAAACAGTCTGTGTCGATATGACTATGAGGAATTCAACTTGTTGATTTATAACGTTTTATTTTCTGGCACGGAAAATGATAAGTATCGGCAGTCAGTTAGCAACCCAAGTAGATCAGGAGTCACTTTATGCTTAGCGTTCAAGACCGTGCAATCGTCAAATCCACCGTGCCCTTGCTGGAAAGCGGTGGCGAAGCGTTGATCACTCATTTCTACCGCATGATGCTCTCCGAGTACCCGGAAGTTCGCCCGTTGTTCAACCAGGCTCACCAGGCCAGCGGTGATCAGCCGCGTGCCCTGGCAAACGGCGTCTTGATGTATGCGCGGCACATCGACCAACTCGACCAGTTGGGCGACCTGGTGGCCAAGATCATCAACAAGCACGTGGCCCTGCAAATCCTCCCGGAACACTACCCGATTGTCGGCTCCTGCCTGCTGCGAGCCATCTCCGAAGTGCTGGGCGACGAGATCGCCACACCTGAAGTGATGGCCGCCTGGGGGGCTGCATACGGTCAATTGGCCGACATCCTGATCGGCGCCGAAACCAGCATCTACGACCAGAAGGAACAGGCACCGGGCGGCTGGCGCGGGGCGCGGGAATTCATCGTGGTGGCCAAGGTCGAGGAAAGCGCGGAAATCACCTCGTTCTACTTCGAACCGGCTGACAAAGGACCGATTCTGGCAGCAGAGCCAGGCCAATACATCGGCATGAAACTGATCCTCGATGGCGAAGAGATTCGTCGTAACTATTCGCTGTCGGCCTTGGCCAACAAGGGCCAGTACCGCATCAGTGTCAAGCGTGAAACCGGTGGCCGTGCCTCGAACCATCTGCATGATCAGCTGCATGTGGGCTCCAGCATCCAGCTGTTCCCGCCATCGGGCGAATTCACCCTGACCGAAAGCGACAAACCGTTGGTGCTGATCAGCGGCGGCGTCGGGATCACTCCGACGCTGGCGATGCTCGAAGCGGCGCTGGCGACTGAACGGCCGGTGCACTTTATTCACTGCGCGCGTAACGGTAGCGTTCACGCTTTCCGCGACTGGATCGATGGCCTGGCCGAGCGTCACCCGCAACTCAAACGCTTCTATTGCTACGACGAAGATGATGGCGTGAGCCCGTCGGCGCACAAGGTTGGCCGGTTGAGCCAGGAGCAACTGGGCGAGTGGTTGCCGCAACAGCGTGATCTGGACGCGTACTTCCTCGGGCCTAAAGGCTTCATGGCGGCGATCAAGCGCCACCTCAAAGCCTTGGGTGTGCCGGAGAAGCAAAGCCGTTACGAATTCTTCGGGCCGGCTTCGGCGCTGGAATAACGATAACGCCGGGTACTCTGTGGCGAGGGAGCAAGCTCCCTCGCCACAGGTTTTCAGCCCTTCAATTCCTTCAAATGTTTGTACACCGTCGCCCGGCCCATGTTCAGTACGTTCGCCACATAGTTGGAGGCGCTTTTACCTTTGAAGGCGCCTTCGGCGTGCAGTGCCAGCACCAGTTCGCGTTTATGGTCGCGGGTCAGCAGGTTCAGGCTCAGCTGACGTTCGCGCAGCCAGGCGTGGAGGAAGGTGTTGATCCGCTCCTGCCAGTCATCGCGAAACAGTGAATCGGGTTGCGGAATCAACTTGCTCGGTGACAGGAACAGGTCCAAAGCGGCCTTGGCATTTTCGAACAGCGAAATATTCAGATTGATGCACAGCACCGCCAGCGGATGACCTTCACTGTCGCGCAACACGCTGCTCAGGCTGCGAATCTTCTGACCATCCCAGTTGAGCTTTTCGTACGGCCCGATGTTTCGTTCGCTGATCTCTTCGCTGAGCATGTCCTCCAGCGCCGAGTCGTCACCGACTTCGCGTTTGGACAGGTTGTTGGCGATGTAGTCGACCTTCTGCGTACGCAGATCGTGCAGTACCACCTCGGCGTGAGGAAAGAACAACGTGGCGATGGCATCGGCGATCGCTCGAAAGTTATCCAGCGGCGAGCGCTTCAATGCAGAGTCATCAAGGGCCGGATCTTGTTCTTGGGCGTTCATAAAGTGGAGCTCCAGGCAGCATCAGCGCCCCATAAAAAAGGGGCGCTGGAAGTTTGCCGCAATCGTGTCGACACGTCACCTGAGTCTGAGCGTCAGCCCAGCCGAGTGGGGGAGAGCATCTCGGTGTTCAGACCGAAGCGAGTCAGTTGCTCGGGCAAGGCTTCACCGCGCACCAGTGCAGCGCTGGCCTGGCCCATGGCCGGCGAAGTCTGGATACCATAACCGCCTTGAGCCGCTACCCAGAATAGCCCTGGTACCTGCGGATCGAAACCGGACAGCAAATCACCGTCGCTCACGAAACTGCGCAAGCCGGCCCAGGTGCGGGTCGGACGGCGGATGGTCAGGGTGGTGGCTTCTTCGATCTGGTAGATGCCCATCGCGATGTCCAGCTCTTCGGGCTGCACGTCGTGCGGTTCTACCGGGTCGGCGTTGGCTGGCGAGCCGAGGAACATCCCCGCGTCGGGCTTCATGTAGAAGGATTCGTCGAGACTGACCAGCATTGGCCAATGGTGGGTATCCACGCCCTCGGGGCCGGCAAAGATGAACGCCGAGCGCCGCTTGGGTTGCAGGCCCAATGGTTTGGCACCCGCCAGCTCACCGATTTTGTCGGCCCAGGCGCCTGCCGCGTTAATGATGATCGGGGCGCTGAAGGTCTGACCGGTGGTGTGTACTTGCCACACACCCTCGGCATCACGGGTCAGGCTCAGGACTTGACTGTCGGTATGAACTTCGCCCTTGTTGCGTCGGATACCGCGCAGGTAACCCTGGTGCAGGGCATCGGTGTCGATGTCGCTGGCGGTCGGGTCGTAAATCGCGCCATGGACTTTTTCCCGGCGCAGGATCGGCAAGCGCACGCAGGCCTCGTCGGCGGTGAGCAGCTGCATCTCCGGCACCGAGGCTTTGGCGCTCAGGTATTGATTGTTCAGCTCGGCCGGATCGCCGGTGAAGTCCACGGTCATCTCGCCACGCGGGTTCAGCAGCGGGTGTTCGCAGAATCCGGCTGGTGGCGCGTCGAAGAAATCACGGCTGGCCTGGGTCAGTGCGCGAACCTGCGGTGTGCCGTATGCGGCGGTAAACAGCGCGGCCGAACGTCCGGTGGAGTGGTAGGCCGGATGGGATTCGCGTTCGAGCACGATCACTCGGGCGTGCTGCGACAGCCAGAAACCGGTGGAAGCGCCGGCAATCCCGCCGCCGATGATGATGAAATCTGCCTGGCTCATGAACGTCTCCTGTTGAGCGCAAATGCCAATGGTGTCGATGACCTCCTGTAGGAGCTGTCGAGTGAAACGAGGCTGCGATCTTTTGTCTTTGCTTTTATAGGCAAGATCAAAAGATCGCAGCCTCGTTTCACTCGACAGCTCCTACAAGGTTTTTGGTGTTAGTGCTGTAGGCGATAGATGGCATTGGCCAGTGCAATGTCTTCCAGGCCCAGTCCGATGGAGCGGAAAAACACATGACGGTCATAGCCGGGGCGCTGGACTTTTTCGCTGAGCAGATCAGGCAGGTCGCCGATGATCGCGTTCTTGTCCCAACCATGCTGTTCACCGGCAATCAGCATCTCGCCGGCCGAGCCTGGGGTGGTCAGACGATAGTCGCAGAACACTTGCATGTCATTGAGGCTCTGCGGCGGTACTTCATGGGCACGCGGTGCGTTGGTGCTGATGGAGGTGATCAGCGCCGGTTTGCTCAAGCTTGAAGGGTCGATCACCGGCCCTGCGGACGAGGTGCAGAGCATGATGACATCGGCGTCGTGAGCGGCTGCTCCACGACTGTCGACGATGGTCAGGCGTGGATCGAGGCTTTTGAGCTGCGCCAATACTTCGGAGTTCTTGTCGCTCAGGCTCGGCGAGTAGAGGCTGATGCTCTGCCATTCGCGCAATCCTTTCACATAGTGCAGGTGCGCCTGGGCAACCTTGCCGCTGCCGATGATCGCCAGGCGTCGGGCCTTCAGCGGGGCGAGCGCGTCGACCGCGACTGCCGTGGTTGCAGCGGTGCGCGCCGTGGTCAGTTCGCCGGCATCACAGAGCAACAGCGGCTGGCCGGTCTGCATCGACATCAGCAATGTCCAGGCGGTCACCAGCGGGCCTTGTTCACGCACGATGTACGGCGAGGTCTTGACCCCGTAAACGCCATCTTCGGCCAGCACGCCCAGGTAGTTGATGAAGTCGCCAGCGCCCTGCGGAAACTCCACCAGTTGTTGCGCCGGTTGCACGGCTTGTCCGGCAGCCAGGTCGCGGAACAGTTTGCGCAGGATCTGCGGCACGTCGACCTGCGCCAGCAGCTCGCGTGCCTGAGGTTGGGTGATCACGTAGGGCGTACTGGACATGGTCGGCTCCGGGAGCTAGAAGTAAACTAATTTGTCTATTATGGACTTTTAGTTATCGCGAGCAAGCTCCTGTTGAAAAAAGCCGGACGAAAAAAAAGCGCAGTCCGTTTCCGGCTGCGCCTCTTTTAGTGCGACCCGCGTTACGGGCGCTTGCGCTCAACCGCCCGCAGTAGATGCGTCGGTGGCGTTTCACAGCTGATCTTGCGACCCAGCAGCGCCTCGATGGACGGCAGCTGGTAGGAGTCGTCTTCACCGGCAAAACTGATGGACACGCCATCGGCGCCAGCACGACCGGTGCGACCGATACGGTGCACGTAGTCGTCCGGGACTTCCGGCAAGGTGAAGTTGATCACGTGGCTGATGCCGTCGATGTGAATGCCGCGGCCGGCCACATCGGTGGCGACCAGTACGCGGATCTTGCCTTCGCGGAAACCTTCGAGGGTCTTGATGCGCTTGTGCTGCGGCACGTCCCCGGACAGTTGCGCGGCATTGACGCCATCACGGACCAGGCGTTCTTCGATGCGCCGCACTTCGTCCTTGCGGTTGGCAAACACCATCACCCGCTCCCAACCATTGTCGTTGACCAGGTTGTAGAGCAGTTTGTATTTGTCGGCGCCGGCCACGGCGTAAATGTGCTGTTCGACGTTTTCGCTGGCCACGTTCTGCGACTCGATCTCGACGATCGACGGGTCGGTGGTCCATTGCTTGGCCAGGTTCATCACGTCTTCGGTGAAGGTCGCGGAGAACAGCAGCGTCTGACGCTCGTCCTTCGGCGGAGTCTGGCGAATGATCTGACGCACTTGTGGGATGAAACCCATGTCGAGCATCCGGTCGGCTTCGTCCAGAACCATGACTTCGACCATGTCCAGGTGCACGTCGCCGCGCTGGTTGAAGTCCAGCAGGCGGCCCGGGGTGGCGACGAGGATGTCGCAATGACGGGCTTCGAGGTGCTTGAGCTGCTTGTCGAAGTCCATGCCGCCGACAAACGTCATGACGTTGAGGCCGGTGTATTTGGTCAGGTCGGCCGCGTCCTTGGCGATCTGCACCACCAGTTCACGGGTCGGCGCAATGATCAGCGCCCGCGGCTCGCCCATGTAACGCTCTTTGGGCGGTGGGGTTTGCAGCAGTTGGGTGATGATCGAAATCAGGAATGCCGCGGTTTTGCCGGTACCGGTCTGGGCGCGACCGATGGCGTCTTTGCCCGCCAGAGTGAAGCCAAGCACCTGTGCCTGAATCGGCGTGCAATACGGGAAGCCCAGGTCCTGGATGGCGTGCATCAGTTCAGGGGCGAGTTTGAAATCGTGGAAACGGGTTTTGCCTTCCTGGGGTTCGACGGCGAAGTCTTCGAGTTTCCAGGGGATAACCGGCACTTTTGGCTTCGGTTCGCGACGCGGTTTGGCAGGTTTCGCAGCTTCGCTGCTCGGTTCTTCAGAGGCTTGAGCCTCCGCGGGTTGGACGGCCGGTGTGGCCATCGGTTCGTGCTTCGGTACCGCTACGGTTGCGGTCCGGCCAGGCTGATTACCGTCGGTGCGGTGGCTGGGATGGTGAGACGGAGCGCTGGAGACTGGCGCGAGCTGCTCAGTCTCGCTTTTACCGAACATTTTCTTGAGTGCTTTGAGCACGGTCATCTCATCAATTGATTAAGGAATATACGCCGGCCAGTGTAATGCAAGAATCGGGCGCGGCGTAGTGGGATGGATCAATGGGCTGCTTTTCACATAACAGTTAACGCAAGCGCTCGGCGAGCCAGACACCGATGTCGCGAATTTCCTCGGGTAACACTTCGTGGCCCATTGGGTATTCCTGCCATGTCGCGGTGACACCACGCCCCTTTAAATACTCGTAGGCGGTCCGGCCCATGGAGTTTTGCACCACGTCATCGTACTGGCCGTGCAAAGACAGCACAGGAATGCGCTGCTGGCTGGCGCAAAGCTCCAGTTCATCGCTGAAGGTCGGTGCATACGTCGAGAGGGCAAGTACGCCACCCAACGGCCCCTGCCATTTCAGAAACGCGGCGTGTAACGCCACCGCGCCACCTTGGGAAAAACCTGCCAGAAAGATCCGCGAGGCGTCTATTCCGATGGCGCGCTGCACTTCGATCAATTTAATGATCCGGTCCGCCGACTCTTCCAGCTGCTCGCGGTTGATCGCGCGAGCCGGGCTCATGGCCAATATGTCGTACCAGCTCGGCATCTCGTAACCACCATTGATGGTCACGGCGCAGGTCGGTGCCTGAGGCAGAACAAAGCGGGTGGTCAGCAGGGTTTCCTGCAGCGCTTCGGCTACTGGCAGGAAGTCGTAGCGGTCGGCGCCCAGGCCGTGCAGCCATATAACGCAGGCGTCTGCGGGCTTGACGGGTTGAAGAATCAAGGGCTCGGTCATGGTTGCTCCAGTATTGTGCAGACGCTCTCATTGGGTGCGAGATCAGAGTGCGCGCCTGGTTGATCAGTTAATAAGATGTCGCAAGGCTACAAGTTTTGCTATTGACCTGTCGCGCAATCGCTTCTGCGAGCGGTCTGGTACGGGCTTTGCTATGGGAAAACGGTGCAACCCATCTCGCGCCTTGCGGTAACACTATCAGTGTACTGCTGGCGGTGGGATAGCAAAGAATCCGGTGATGGATGTTCGCCAGTGGCCGTTACGGGCTTCGCGAACGTGAAAGGGCTACAGCCCGTTCGGCCGATTGGTGAGAAGTGAGTTGTCCATGATGTGGATTTTCTCCTACTAGACTCATAGCGCAGGTCTTACGTCGGTTGACCCCAAAAAAAGCCAACGCGGGTCAGCAACGCCTCATAAGGGTGCGACTGGACTCAAGCTCCGACACAACAAGAGCAAAACTGGAGGTTTGAATGAAGATGTTGAAATCCACCCTGGCTATCGTGACTGCAGCCGCAGTACTCGGTGTCAGCGGGTTCGCTCAGGCGGGTGCAACCCTGGATGCAGTGCAGAAAAAAGGTTTCGTACAGTGCGGTGTCAGTGACGGTCTGCCGGGCTTCTCGGTACCGGATTCCACTGGCAAGATCCTCGGCATCGATGCCGACTTCTGCCGCGCTGTGGCCGCCGCCGTATTCGGCGACGCGAACAAAGTGAAATTCAGCCAATTGAACGCCAAGGAGCGCTTCACCGCGCTGCAGTCCGGCGAAATTGACATTCTGTCGCGCAACACCACCATGACCAGTTCGCGTGATGCGGGCATGGGCCTGAAGTTTCCAGGCTTCATTACCTACTACGACGGTATCGGCTTCCTGGTGAACAACAAGCTGGGCGTCAAGAGTGCCAAAGAGCTGGACGGCGCAACCATCTGCATCCAGGCCGGTACCACCACCGAGCTGAACGTTTCCGACTACTTCCGCGGCAACGGTCTGAAATACACCCCGATCACCTTCGACACCTCCGACGAAAGCGCCAAGTCGCTGGAATCCGGTCGTTGCGACGTGCTGACCTCCGACAAGTCCCAGCTGTTCGCCCAGCGCAGCAAGCTGGCCTCGCCGAAGGACTACGTGGTTCTGCCGGAAACCATCTCCAAGGAGCCTCTGGGTCCGGTCGTGCGTAATGGCGATGACGAGTGGCTGGCCGTTGTTCGCTGGACTGGCTACGCCATGCTCAACGCTGAAGAAGCGGGCATCACGTCGAAGAACGTCGAAGCCGAAGCCAAGGCCACCAAGAACCCGGACGTCGCTCGTATGCTCGGGGCTGACGGTGAATACGGCAAGGATCTGAAGCTGCCGAAGGACTGGGTCGTACAGATCATCAAGCAGGTCGGTAACTACGGCGAAGTGTTCGAGAAGAACCTTGGCAAGGGCACTGCGCTGGAAATCGACCGCGGCCTGAACGCGCTGTGGAACAACGGCGGCATTCAATACGCACCACCAGTGCGCTGATGGTTCTATCACCCGGTGGGCCAACCGCCGGGTGATGTTCTGTTCCATTACATCCGGGGCACTTCATGCAAAATTCAATCGGCGCACCAAAGCAGAGGCTCAGCCTCAGCGATCCCAAAGTGCGTGCGTGGCTATTTCAGATCATCACCATTGTGGCGGTGGTCTCGCTGGGCTGGTTTCTGTTCGACAACACGCAAACCAACCTTGAACACCGGGGCATCACCTCCGGTTTCAGCTTTCTGGAGCGCAGTGCCGGTTTCGGCATCGCTCAAACCCTGATCGACTACACCGAATCGGACAGTTATGCCCGAGTGTTTGTCATCGGCTTGCTCAACACGTTGCTGGTGACCTTCATCGGCGTGATCCTGGCGACGATCCTCGGGTTTATCGTCGGTGTGTCACGGCTGTCGAAGAACTGGATCATTGCCAAGCTGGCGACTGTTTATGTGGAAGTCTTCCGCAACATTCCGCCGCTGCTGCAAATCCTGTTCTGGTACTTCGCGGTGTTCCTGACCATGCCAGGGCCACGCAACAGCCACAACTTCGGCGACACCTTCTTCGTCAGCAGCCGCGGCCTGAATATGCCGGCCGCGTTGGCGGCGGACGGTTTCTGGCCGTTTGTGGTCAGCGTCGTCGTCGCCATTGTCGCCATCGTGCTGATGAGCCGTTGGGCCAACAAACGCTTCGAAGCCACCGGCGTTCCGTTCCGCAAGTTCTGGACCGGCCTGGCGCTGTTGCTGGTGATCCCGGCGTTGTGCGCGCTGATCTTCGGCGCGCCGCTGCACTGGGAAATGCCGGAGCTCAAGGGCTTCAACTTCGTCGGTGGCTGGGTGCTGATCCCGGAACTGCTGGCGCTGACCCTGGCCCTGACCGTGTACACCGCGGCGTTCATCGCCGAGATCGTGCGTTCAGGCATCAAGTCGGTCAGCCACGGCCAGACCGAAGCGGCGCACTCGCTGGGTTTGCGCAACGGTCCGACGCTGCGCAAGGTGATCATCCCGCAAGCCCTGCGCGTGATCATTCCGCCGCTGACCAGCCAATACCTGAACCTGGCGAAGAACTCCTCGCTGGCGGCCGGTATCGGTTATCCGGAAATGGTTTCGTTGTTTGCCGGTACGGTGCTGAACCAGACCGGGCAGGCGATCGAGGTGATTGCGATCACCATGAGCGTGTACCTGGCGATCAGTATCAGCATTTCCCTGCTGATGAACTGGTACAACAAGCGCATTGCGCTGATCGAGCGGTAAGGAAAAGCGCATGAGTACTCATACTTTCAAACCCGACATGCCACCCCCGAGCCGCAGCATCGGTGTCGTGGCGTGGATGCGCGCCAACATGTTCTCCAGCTGGCTCAACACCCTGCTGACCCTGTTTGCGTTCTACCTGATCTACCTGGTGGTGCCGCCGATCCTTAGCTGGGCGATCCTCGATGCCAACTGGGTTGGCACCACCCAGGCTGACTGCACCAAGGAGGGCGCCTGCTGGGTGTTCATCCAGCAGCGCTTCGGCCAGTTCATGTATGGCTACTACCCGGTGGACCTGCGCTGGCGCGTGGACCTGACCGTGTGGCTGGCGGTCATCGGCGTGGCACCGCTGTTCATCTCGCGCTTCCCGCGTAAAGCGGTGTACGGGCTGAGCTTCCTGGTGCTGTACCCGATCATTGCCTGGTGCCTGTTGCATGGCGGCGTTTTCGGCTTGACCCAGGTGGCGACCAGCCAATGGGGCGGCCTGATGCTGACCCTGGTGATCGCCACCGTCGGTATTGCCGGCGCTCTGCCGCTGGGTATCGTCCTGGCCCTGGGCCGCCGCTCGAACATGCCGGCGATTCGGGTGGTCTGCGTGACCTTCATCGAATTCTGGCGCGGCGTGCCGTTGATCACGGTGCTGTTCATGTCCTCGGTGATGCTGCCGTTGTTCCTGCCTGAAGGCATGAACTTCGACAAACTGCTGCGGGCGTTGATCGGCGTGATCCTGTTCCAGTCGGCTTACGTGGCCGAAGTGGTGCGCGGTGGTCTGCAGGCGATTCCCAAAGGTCAGTACGAAGCGGCTGCAGCGATGGGCCTCGGTTACTGGCGCAGCATGGGCCTGGTGATTCTGCCGCAAGCCCTGAAGATGGTGATCCCTGGCATCGTCAACACCTTCATTGCGCTGTTCAAGGACACGAGCCTGGTGATCATCATCGGCCTGTTCGACTTGCTCAACAGCGTCAAACAAGCCGCCGCCGACCCGAAATGGTTGGGCATGGCCACCGAAGGCTATGTGTTCGCGGCCCTGGTGTTCTGGATTTTCTGTTTTGGTATGTCCCGCTACTCCATGCATTTGGAACGTAAGCTGGACACTGGCCACAAGCGTTAGGAGCGTAGTTTATGAGTGAAGCGATCAAACAGCCTGTGAGCCCTGAAGGCATTATTCAGATGCAGGGCGTGAACAAGTGGTACGGCCAGTTCCACGTGTTGAAAGACATCAACCTGAACGTGAAGCAGGGCGAGCGTATCGTCCTGTGCGGTCCGTCGGGTTCCGGCAAATCCACCACCATCCGTTGCCTCAACCGTCTGGAAGAACACCAGCAGGGTCGCATCGTGGTCGATGGCGTGGAGCTGACCAACGACCTCAAGCAGATCGAAACGGTCCGCCGTGAAGTCGGCATGGTGTTCCAGCACTTCAACCTGTTCCCACACCTGACCATCCTGCAGAACTGCACGCTGGCGCCGATGTGGGTGCGCAAGATGCCCAAGCGCAAGGCCGAAGAAATCGCCATGCATTACCTGGAACGCGTCCG
The DNA here is from genome assembly GCF_054898105.1 of Pseudomonas sp. MDT1-17. Lineage (NCBI taxonomy): Bacteria > Pseudomonadati > Pseudomonadota > Gammaproteobacteria > Pseudomonadales > Pseudomonadaceae > Pseudomonas > Pseudomonas sp. MDT1-17. The sequence goes on from NZ_JBUBVM010000001.1 coordinate 1,636,864, forward strand.
CATTCCGGAGCAGGCGCATAAATTCCCGGGGCAACTGTCCGGTGGTCAGCAACAGCGTGTGGCGATTGCCCGTGCCCTGTGCATGAAACCGAAAATCATGCTGTTCGATGAACCGACCTCGGCACTCGACCCGGAAATGGTGAAAGAGGTTCTGGACACCATGATCGGCTTGGCTGAAGACGGCATGACCATGCTTTGCGTAACCCACGAAATGGGTTTCGCCCGCACCGTGGCCAATCGCGTGATCTTCATGGACAAGGGCGAAATCGTCGAACAGGCGGCGCCGAATGACTTCTTCGATAATCCGCAGAATGAGCGGACCAAGTTGTTCCTGAGCCAGATTTTGCATTGATGTCAGGCTGAATCGAAAAATAAACCCGGCCTCGCGCCGGGTTTGTTTTTTGCGATCAGAAAGCCGTGAGGGTTTCGTGTTCTTTGTGCACAGTCTCCTCGAAGCCTCTCAGATCCGCCCCTACACCCAAGGTTTTCGCGTCAATGAGCAAATGCGGATAACGATCTAGCAGGCGCATCAGCAGCATCAATGCTTTCGGAGGAAGTATTTCGCCGCGCTCGTAACGGGAAAACGCGTTGTGCCCACCGCCTGACAGCAGTTGCACCGCTTCTTTTTGTGACAGGTGCAGTTTGCGGCGGATTCGCTTCATCTCGGCGCCGATCATCTGTCTGCCGGCGATGACCAGTTCATCACCTGCATCGGAATATCGCTCTGAGGAACCGGAGTCGAACTCGACTTCCTCGCACATTTGGCATTCCCAGCCGGAAAGGTCATCTACCCGCCGCTCCATTCCCTTTACGCTCAAGGTTTCACCTCGCCCCGAAAAATGCCGCATTCCTTCAGGGGCGCCGCAGCTGAAACACTGTTTGGTTTTCATGAGTCCTTCTCCTTGAAAGAGATTACCGGAGGGCCTCCGCCAGGGCGGTAGGTCACCTTGATATAAATCTCCCGACCGTGCGAACGGGTGTGGTAAACGTCTTGCCAGACGCGATGATCGTCATAGGTGGTCATCGATTTGTACAGCATGCTTGCGTGCAGCCCGAAAATGACTTCTTGCACCTCTTCGAAGCTCAGGCCCAGCTCTCTGCCGCCTTTTTGCGCGCTGCGGGTAAACGCTTCCTTCCCAAGACGGATGACGTCTTGCTTAATCACAACCAGGTTGTAATGGGGGTGTGTTCTTTTCCATAAGAAGCCGCTAACCCGTCCATTAAATTACCCTTAAAGGGTAATTTTGACTAATCGAAAATCTCGCTCCATTTCCCTCTCTCTGACCGTAGGCGGTTGCCGTCCTACGTGAAGCTGACTAACATGTCAGAAAATTCATCCTATGATTGGATGAAAGGGCGAATCCTATGTCAGACATTTCTCCACTCGTTAAGCGATCCCTGGTCGATCAGGCCCTGGACCAATTGCGCCTGCGCATCAACCAAGGCGTTTGGGTGGTCGGCCAGCGCTTGCCCACCGAACCCGAACTGTCCGCCGAGCTAGGCATCAGCCGCAACACCGTGCGCGAAGCCATGCGCGTGTTGGCGTTTTCCGGGTTGATCGAAATCCGTCAGGGCGACGGCAGTTACCTGCGCGCGGTGGTCGATCCGCTCGACACCATGAAGGCGCTGTCCCGCTGCTCCCACGAGCAAGCCCGGGAGACTCGGCACATTCTGGAAGTCGAGGCCATCGGCCTGGCCGCGTTGCGCCGTACCGATGAAGACCTGGTGGCGTTACGCGAGGCGTTGGGCGTCAGTGGCAGCCATTACCACGGTGATCTCGACACTTATATCGCTTGCGATCTGGTGTTCCACCGCCGTCTGGTGGACGCCGCGCACAACCCGACGCTTAGCGAGCTGTATCGCTATTTTTCCAGCATCGTCGGCGCGCATCTGCGCGAGACCCTGAACATCAGCCCCCGACGCCAAGAGGTGTTCGACCTTCATATCGAGCTGCTTGATGCCGTCGAACAACGCGACCCGGAACGGGCCAAAGCCCTGTCGAGGCAGTTGATCAATGAACCTTGAAACCGAGAATTCCATGTCTGCCAATAACAGCAACATCACGCAACCCAAGCGCACGGCGGAACTTGAAGAACTGCTGATCGACGCCGAGGCCGATGACGAAGAAGTCCAGCAAAGCCACCCGATCCTGCGTCGTCCATGGCTGTTGTTGCTGGGCTTGATCCTGGTGGCGCTGAACCTGCGCCCGGCGCTGTCGAGCATGGCGCCGATGCTCAGCGAGATCTCGAAGACCCTCGGTTTGTCGGCAGCCCACGCCGGTTTGCTGACGACGTTGCCGGTGCTGTGCCTCGGCTTGTTTGCACCGCTGGCGCCCGTGCTGGCACGACGTTTCGGCGCCGAGCGGGTGGTATTGGGGATTCTTTTGATGTTGGCCGGCGGGATCATCCTGCGCAGTTCGTTCGGCACGATTGGCCTGTTTGCCGGCAGCGTGCTGGCCGGCGCCAGCATTGGTGTGATCGGCGTGTTGCTGCCAGGCATCGTTAAGCGCGACTTCGCGAAACATGCCGGAACCATGACCGGCGTCTACACCATGGCCCTGTGCCTGGGCGCGGCGATGGCAGCGGGTGCGACCGTGCCGTTGAGCGAGCATTTCGACAAGAGCTGGGCGCTGGGCCTCGGATTCTGGGTGGTGCCGGCATTGGTCGCGGCGATTTTCTGGTTGCCACAAGTCGGTCAGAAACACGGCGCGCACAACGTCGCCTATCGGGTTCGCGGTCTGTTGCGTGATCCGCTGGCCTGGCAAGTGACGCTCTACATGGGCCTGCAGTCTTCTCTGGCCTACATCGTGTTCGGCTGGTTGCCATCGATCCTGATTGGCCGCGGCCTGACCCCGACCCAGGCCGGCCTGGTGCTCTCGGGTTCCGTCCTTATCCAGTTGGCCAGCTCACTGGCCGCGCCGTGGCTGGCGACCCGCGGCAAGGATCAGCGTCTGGCGATCGTCATCGTCATGCTGCTGACCCTTGGCGGTTTATTCGGTTGCCTCTACGCACCGATCGAAGGCTTGTGGGGCTGGGCGATCCTGCTCGGTCTGGGGCAGGGCGGTACGTTCAGCCTGGCGCTGACGCTGATCGTGCTGCGCTCGCGGGACTCGCATGTCGCGGCGAACCTGTCGAGCATGGCCCAGGGCTTCGGTTACACCCTGGCGTCCATGGGGCCGTTCGCGGTCGGTATCGTGCATGACTGGACTGGCGGCTGGAGCGCCCTGGGCTGGATTTTCGGCATCATTGGCCTCGGGGCGATCATTGCCGGGCTCGGCGCCGGACGTTCGCTGTACGTCCAGGTAGAAAGCGAAAAGGTCTGACACCCGCGCACTGTCGGTATTCGGCCCACGAATGCCGATAGTGTGCCGCGCGTTTGTTGACTAATGTGCAGGCACTCTTTCGAAGCTTTGCACATCTATTTGCACATCAGGGAGCCTGCCCATGAGTGATGCCCACAGCGCATTGATCACCCAGTTCTACCAAGCCTTCCAGCGGCTGGATGCCGAGGCCATGAGTGCCTGCTATACCGACGACGTGGTGTTCAGTGATCCAGCGTTCGGCGAGCTGCGCGGCCGCGACGCCGGCGACATGTGGCGCATGCTTACTACACGGGCCAAAGACTTTTCCCTGACGTTCGATAACGTGCGCAGTGATGAGCGCACCGGTGGTGCCCATTGGGTGGCAACGTACCTGTTCAGCCAGACCGGCAACACCGTGGTCAACGATATTCAGGCGCGCTTCGTTTTTCGCGACGGCAAGATCTGCGAGCATCACGACAGCTTCGACATGTGGACCTGGTCCCGGCAGGCGCTGGGATTCAAAGGGCTGCTGTTGGGCTGGACGCCGGCGGTGAGAAACGCCGTTCGCGCTCAAGCCTTGAAGGGGCTGAAGGCATTCCAGGCCAGTCGCTGATAAGATCGCGGCTTGTTTCCTACAAGCCTTGATCGTCACGTGAACACCCTCAGCGAAATCTCCGTCGATGCCGACACACCGGTGAGCAAACCCTGGTTCGTCTACCTCGTTCGCGCGGCCAATGGTTCGCTCTACTGCGGGATCAGCGATGATCCCGTGCGCCGATTCGCTACTCACCAGAGCGGCAAGGGTGCGCGCTTTTTTCTTTCCAGCCCTGCCGTCGCCTTGGTTTACACCGAAGTCTGCCGCGATAAAGGCGACGCGCTGCGCCAGGAACGCTTGATCAAAAAACTCAAGAAAACTGCCAAGGAATGTCTGGTCGCAAGCGCTGCCGCGGGCTTATCAACCTGACTGATAAGTTCCCATCAGGCAGATCTGTAGGCTGACCCCGGTTTGCGCGCTAAGCTGCGGATCCCTATCTGTGCGGCGGAGCCGAGCATGTCAGAGTTGATCCTTCATCATTACCCGACGTCCCCTTTCGCCGAAAAGGCCCGACTGCTGCTGGGCTTCAAGGGGCTGTCCTGGCGCTCGGTGAAGATCTCGCCGGTGATGCCTAAACCCGATCTGACCGCGCTGACCGGCGGCTACCGCAAGACGCCGGTGTTGCAGATTGGCGCGGATATCTATTGCGACACGTCGCTGATCGCCCGTCGTCTGGAACAGGAAAAAGCCTTGCCGGCGTTCTTCCCGGAAGGTCAGGAAATGATCGTCGCCACCTTCGCTGCGTGGGCGGATTCGGTGGTGTTTCAGCATGCGGTGAGCCTGGTGTTTCAGCCGGAATCGGTGGCCGTGCGCTTTGGCGCATTACCGCCAGAAGCGATCAAGGCCTTCATTGCCGATCGCGCCGGGCTGTTCAGTGGAGGCAGCGCTACACGTTTGTCCGCAGAGCAGGCCAAGCACCAATGGCCGACGATCATGGGACGTCTGGAGCAGCAGCTTCAGCGCGAGCCGGGCGACTTCCTGTTCGGTGAGCCATCGATTGCCGACTTTGCCCTGGCCCATTGCCTGTGGTTCCTCAAAGCCACACCGGTAACTTCACCGTTGGTTGATGCCTATCCCGCAGTCAGCGCATGGTTCGGGCGCGTGATGGGCTTCGGTCATGGTGCGTTCAGCGAGATGACGGCAGAGGAGGCGCTGGAGGTGTCGCGCAATGCCACACCTGCCGCGTTGCCGAGTGAGCAGTTCGATGAGCCGAACGGGTTTGAGGCGGGCCAGCAGGTGGTGATCGCAGCGACCGACTACGGTGTTGATCCTGTGGTTGGCGAGTTGTTGTTTGCGGGGCGTGAGGAGTTGATTCTGCGTCGCGAAGACGAACGTGCCGGCGTCGTGCATGTGCACTTTCCGCGGTTCGGGTTTCGCATCGAAAAACACTGATGTACAAATGTAGGAGCGAGCCTGCTCGCTCCCACAGTTATTTCAGTGCGGCGAGGATTGCATCCGGGTCATACCCGCGAATCAACGTCCCGTTCACATCGATGATCGGAATCCCGCCGCCACCCAGCGCCTCATAGGCCTTGCGCGCCTCGGCATCCTTCTCGATATCGAATTCCTTGTACGGAATACCTTTCTGGTCGAGAAAGCGCCGAGTCAATTTGCAGTAACCGCACCATTCGGTGGCGTAGAGCACGACGCTGGCCTTGGCCTGAGTCTGCTCGGACACCACCTGCGCCGGATTGAACACCCGCTCGATCTTGCCCCAGTTCTGATAAACCACGACCACCAGCAGGATCAGCAGGAATTTCTTCAGCACGCCGCCGAGCATCAGTTACGTCGCTTGAGCTGGTCGGTGAGTTGGGTCGGCAGGCCTTTGATGATCAGCGTGCCGGCTTCTTCGTCGTATTCGATCTTCGAGCCCAACAGGTGCGCTTCGAAGCTGATCGACAGGCCCTCGGCGCGACCGGTAAAGCGGCGGAACTGATTGAGGGTACGTTTATCTGCCGGGATCTCCGGGGACAGGCCGTAGTCCTTGTTGCGGATGTGGTCGTAGAAGGCTTTCGGGCGCTCTTCGTCGATCAGTTCCGAGAGTTCTTCCAGGCCCATGGGCTCGCCCAGCTTTGCCTGGCTGCTGGCGTAATCCACCAGGGTCTTGGTTTTCTCGCGGGCGGACTCTTCCGGCAGGTCTTCGCTTTCGACGAAGTCGCTGAACGCCTTGAGCAGGGTGCGGGTTTCGCCTGGGCCGTCGACGCCTTCCTGGCAGCCGATGAAGTCGCGGAAGTACTCCGAAACCTTTTTGCCGTTCTTGCCTTTGATGAACGAAATGTACTGCTTGGACTGCTTGTTGTTCTGCCATTCGGAGACGTTGACACGCGCCGCCAGATGCAGTTGGCCCAAATCCAGATGCCGGGACGGGGTCACGTCCAGCTGATCGGTCACTGCAACGCCTTCACTGTGGTGCAGCAGGGCGATCGCCAGATAGTCGGTCATGCCCTGCTGATAATGCGCAAACAGCACGTGGCCGCCCACAGAGAGGTTCGACTCTTCCATCAGCTTTTGCAGATGTTCTACCGCCACACGGCTAAACGCGGTGAAATCCTTGCCGCCATCGAGGTATTCCTTCAGCCAGCCGCTGAACGGATGCGCCCCAGACTCGGCATGGAAGAAACCCCAGGCCTTGCCTTGTTTGGCGTTGTAGCTCTCGTTGAGGTCGGCAAGCATGTACTCGATAGCGCTCGACTCGGGCAGTTCTTCGTCGCGAGCATGGAGAACTGCAGGTGTGCCGTCGGGTTTTTTGTCGATCAGGTGGACGATGCAATGGCGGATCGGCATGGGCTTCTCGGCTGATTGAAGAGAGGAGGGCGTGCTCCCCGAAAAAGCGCTCAGTGTACCGCAACCACTGGTTTTGGCGCGGTACGAAGGGCGATTCGCAAGTGTCCGATGGCGCTTATGCTGTTTTTTACAGTTTTAGAGCAATAAAGCTGACCAAATGGGTAGCTAGAGGCGGATATTTCCCCGTCTCTGTGCTAGTTTTGCCCGGTCTTACGCGAAGTCACTGCGTTAAGCGTGCATTCAGCATTTGTCAGGTCGAACCAAACCCTGATTTCGGTATCTATAACCCCGATCCCGTGGTTATTGGCCGAGGGTGCCAGATCCAGAAGATCGGGCTCGATGGCTGACACTGCACTCTGCAATCCATATGAATTTGATAGGGAAGGAACACTACATGGCTCTTACTAAAGACCAACTGATCGCCGACATCGCTGAAGCTATCGACGCGCCAAAAACCACCGCGCGTAACGCTTTGGACCAACTGGGCCAAATCGTTGCCGATCAGCTGGAAAACGGCGGCGAAATCACTCTGCCAGGTATCGGCAAACTGAAAGTGACCGAGCGTCCTGCCCGTACCGGCCGCAACCCTTCGACTGGCGCTGCCATCGAAATCGCTGCCAAGAAAGTTATCAAGCTGGTTGTGGCCAAAGGCCTGACCGACGCTGTTAACAAGTAAGACGCAGTAAAAAAAACCGTGTTCCGGAGCAATCCGGGCACGGTTTTTTTGCGTCTGCAATTTACCCGCAAACACCCTGTGACCATTGTGGGAGCGGGCTTGCTCGCGAAGGCGGTGTGTCAGTCACCATTGAATTCGACTGACACACCGCCTTCGCGAGCAAGCCCGCTCCCACAGTTGATCTCCGACGGTCAGTTACTCAGCTTTTACGCGCCCAGCGTTCGCGCCAGACCTGCTGTTCGGATTTAGTCTGGAAAGTCCAGGCGACGAAGCGGCTTTGCTTCTGGCCCTGAGACATTTCCACGACCTGGCTTTCCAGTACGCCAGCCTTTTTCAGTGCGGTCTGGATCGACGGCAGGTTGGAGGCCTTCGAAACCAGCGTGCTGAACCACAGTACTTTGTGCTGGAAATGCGCGCTCTCGGCGATCAGTTGTGTCACAAACCGTGCTTCGCCACCTTCACACCACAGCTCGGCCGATTGACCGCCAAAGTTCAACACTGGCAGTTTGCGTTTCGGGTCGGCACGGCCCAGCGCGCGCCATTTACGCTCGCTGCCCTTGGTGGCTTCGTCCATCGAGGCGTGGAACGGCGGGTTGCACATGGTCAGGTCGAAGCGTTCGCCGGGTTCGAGCAGGCCCAGCAGGATGTGCTTGGGATTGCTTTGCAGACGTAACTGGATGGCCTTGTTCAACCCGTTGGACTGCACGATGGCTTTGGCAGCGGCCACGGCTGTCGGGTCGATTTCCGAACCGAGGAAGTGCCAGCGGTAGTCGCTGTAGCCGATCAACGGATAGACGCAGTTGGCGCCCATGCCGATATCGAGCACCTTGACCGGCGCGCCGCGTGGGATTTCGCCGTCGTTGACGCTGGCCAACAGGTCGGCCAGGAAATGCACGTAATCGGCACGGCCCGGAACCGGGGGGCAGAGGTAATCGGCCGGGATGTCCCAGTGGGCGACGCCATAAAACGACTTGAGCAACGCCCGGTTGAACACACGGACCGCGTCCGGGCTGGCGAAGTCGATGCTTTCCTTGCCGTACGGGTTGATGATCACGAACTTCGCCAATTCCGGCGTGGTTTTGATCAGCGCCGGGAAGTCGTAACGACCCTGATGGCGGTTGCGCGGATGCAGGCTGGCCTTCTCACGGGGCTCCACGGCTTTGGCCGGGGTGGCGGTGTCAGGCTTTTTGCGCGCAGGTCTTGGTGTGCGGGGGGCGTTCATGGGCGTTGTCGATTCGGGTATGGCTGAAAGTGGCGGGCATTGTCCCACATCCAGGCGTTGTGAACGCAAGTGTGAAAAACACCGCCATACCCCTGTGGGAGCGAGCCTGCTCGCGAAGAGGCCGTGTCAGCCAACATCAATGTTGAATGACAAACCACTTTCGCGAGCAGGCTAGCTCCCACAAGGGTTTTTGGTGTTTGGAAGAATGTGGCAGGCATAAAAAAGGGAGGCCATTTCGGGCCTCCCGTTTTCATTGCGATTTGCCGTTACAGGCTGGCAATCCGCGCGTGCTGCTCGGCCAACTTGCCCAAGGCTTGTTCCGCCTCGGCCAGTTTGGCGCGTTCCTTCTCGATGACTTCAGCCGGGGCCTTGTCGACGAAGCCAGCGTTGGACAACTTGCCGCCCACGCGCTGGACTTCACCCTGCAGACGCAGGATTTCCTTGTCCAGACGTGCCAGTTCGGCATCTTTATCGATCAGGCCGGCCATCGGCACCAGCACTTCCATCTCGCCGACCAGAGCAGTGGCGGACAGCGGTGCTTCTTCGCCGGCGGCCAACACGGTGATCGATTCGAGGCGAGCCAGCTTCTTCAGCAGGGCTTCGTTCTCGGTGAGACGACGCTGGTCTTCGGCGCTGACGTTTTTCAGGAACAGGTTCAGCGGCTTGCCTGGACCGATGTTCATTTCGCCACGGATGTTACGCGTGCCGAGCATCAGTTCCTTGAGCCATTCGATGTCGTTCTCGGCGGCCGGATCGATGCGCTCATCATTGGCCACCGGCCAGGGTTGCAGCATGATCGTCTTGCCTTCGATACCGGCTAGCGGCGCGATGCGTTGCCAGATTTCTTCGGTGATGAACGGCATGAACGGGTGCGCCAGACGCAGGGCCACTTCCAGCACCCGAACCAGGGTGCGGCGGGTGCCGCGCTGACGTTCGACCGGCGCGTTTTCGTCCCACAGCACAGGCTTGGAGAGTTCCAGGTACCAGTCGCAATACTGGTTCCAGATGAACTCGTACAAGGCTTGCGCGGCCAGGTCGAAACGGAACTGATCGAGTTGACGGGTCACTTCGGCTTCGGTGCGTTGCAGCTGCGAAATGATCCAGCGATCCGCCAGCGACAGCTCGTAAGCCTCGCCGTTCTGGCCGCAGTCTTCGCCCTTGTCCAGCACGTAGCGGGCGGCGTTCCAGATCTTGTTACAGAAGTTGCGATAGCCTTCGACGCGGCCCATGTCGAACTTGATGTCGCGACCGGTGGAGGCCAGCGAGCAGAAGGTGAAACGCAGGGCGTCGGTGCCGTAGCTGGCGATGCCGTCGGCGAACTCGTCGCGGGTCTGCTTCTCGATCTTCTTCGCCAGTTTCGGCTGCATCATGCCGGACGTGCGTTTCTGCACCAGCGCTTCCAGCTCGATACCGTCGATGATGTCCAGCGGGTCCAGGACGTTGCCCTTGGACTTGGACATCTTCTGGCCCTGGCCGTCGCGCACCAGACCGTGAACATAAACGGTCTTGAACGGAACCTGTGGCGTGCCGTCTTCGTTCTTCACCAAGTGCATGGTGAGCATGATCATCCGGGCTACCCAGAAGAAAATGATGTCGAAGCCGGTCACCAGCACGTCGGTGGAGTGGAATTTCTTCAGGAATTCGGTCTGCTCAGGCCAGCCGAGCGTGGAGAACGTCCACAGGCCGGAACTGAACCACGTGTCGAGAACGTCGTTGTCCTGTTGCAGGGCAACGTCGGGACCGAGGTTGTGCTTGGCACGGACTTCGGCTTCGTCGCGACCGACATAGACCTTGCCCGACTCGTCGTACCAGGCCGGAATCCGGTGGCCCCACCACAGCTGACGGCTGATGCACCAATCCTGGATGTCGCGCATCCACGAGAAGTACATGTTTTCGTATTGCTTGGGTACGAACTGGATGCGGCCGTCTTCAACGGCGGCAATCGCAGGCTCGGCCAATGGCTTGGTCGACACGTACCACTGGTCGGTCAGCCACGGCTCGATGATGGTCCCGGAACGGTCGCCTTTCGGTACTTTCAGGGCGTGATCGTTGACGCTGACCAAGAGGTCGGCAGCATCGAACGCAGCAACGATCTGCTTGCGCGCTTCAAAGCGGTCGAGGCCGGCGTATTCAGCCGGGATCTTGCCGTCGATGCTTTCGTTGAGCGTGCCATCCAGGTTGAACACCTGGCAGGCCGGCAATACGGCGGCGTTCTTGTCGAAGATGTTCAGCAGCGGCAGGTTGTGGCGCTTGCCGACTTCGTAGTCGTTGAAATCGTGGGCCGGGGTGATTTTCACGCAGCCGGTGCCGAATTCTGGATCGCAGTAATCGTCGGCGATGATCGGAATGCGGCGGCCGACCAGCGGCAGCTCGACAAATCTGCCGATCAGGGCTTGGTAGCGCTCATCGTTCGGGTTAACCGCTACGGCGGCGTCGCCGAGCATGGTTTCCGGACGCGTGGTCGCGACGATCAGGTAATCGTTGCCTTCGGCAGTCTTGGCACCGTCGGCCAGCGGGTATTTCAGGTTCCACAGGAAGCCTTTCTCGTCGTGGTTTTCCACTTCGAGGTCGGAAATCGCCGTGTGCAACTTGGTGTCCCAGTTGACCAGGCGCTTGCCGCGGTAGATCAGGCCGTCTTCGTGCAGACGCACAAAGGCTTCTTTCACCGATTCCGAGAGGCCGTCGTCCATGGTAAAGCGCTCGCGGCTCCAGTCCACGGACGAGCCGAGGCGGCGGATCTGACGGCTGATGTTGCCGCCAGACTGATCTTTCCATTCCCAGACTTTATCGAGGAATTTTTCGCGGCCCAGATCGTGACGATTCTGGCCCTGGGCTTCGAGTTGACGCTCCACCAGCATTTGCGTGGCGATACCGGCGTGGTCGGTACCCGGTTGCCACAGGGTGTTGCGACCCTGCATGCGACGGAAACGGATCAGGGCGTCCATGATCGCGTTGTTGAAGCCGTGACCCATGTGCAGGCTGCCGGTGACGTTCGGCGGCGGGATCATGATGGTGTAGGACTCGCCCGCGCCTTGCGGGGCGAAGTAATTCTCTGACTCCCAGGTGTTGTACCAGGAAGTTTCAATGGCGTGCGGCTGGTAGGTCTTATCCATGCGCGGCGGGACCCTATTGGCATTTATTCAGGAAAAGCCGGCAAGTATAGCGGGGCATGGGGCATAGGGCGAGCAGGTGCGGACCGGGCGCATTCTCAATAACGGCGCGAGTCGATGTGGGAGCGAGCCTGCTCGCGATAGCATCACCTCGGTTTATTGACAGACCGCGGCGGCTGCATCGCGAGCAGGCTCGCTCCCACAGGGTGTGTGGGTTATTCGTATTGGCTGAGGAGGCGTTCCATCCGCGCGCTAAGGCGGCGTTTGATTTCGGTTTCGATGTGCGGGGCGAAGTCGTCGATCACGTCTTGCATGATCAATTGCGCGGCGGCGCGCAGCTCGTCATCCAGGTGCAGCAGAGCGTCAGGGCCCTTGCTGGCGGCGGGCGCCGGCTGGGCGACAGGGGGGGGCGCAACCGGCGCGAGGGTTGGCGGGTTGACGCCGACCGTATCGAACAGCATCGGAATCTGTTCCTGATCACCGTCCTCGACCGTATCGGTGAGCAAGGGTGGTTGCAGGTTGTCATCGCCGAGCAGTTGGCGGATCGACTCGAGGTCGTCCAGCAGGTGCGCGGACTTTTGTTGCGGTTTTGGAGTGTCCATCGGAATGCTCAGAGTCGCTGTAAACGGTGATCTTGCAGAGGATAGCCCTGTTCGCGGTAGAAGCGGAAACTCTCCCGCGCAGCCGTACGAATGATCGGATCTTCCACCACCACTTCCGCCACACGGGCAAACCGGTTGGCAAAGGCGGGAACCTTCAAGTCGAGGTTGACCAGCAGGTCCTGATGCTGACCGCAGTCATCGCCAAGACCCAGCACAATCAAACCGTCCGGCTCATTTTCAGCAGGGCCATGAGGTACGAAGCTTTCGCCCTTGAAGGCCCACAGACGCGCATCGAGATCGTCGCGCTGTGCAGCATCGCTGCAATGCAGATAGATGCGGTGGCCCATGCGCCAGGCTTTTTCGGTGAGCTTGCAGGCGAAATCCAGCCGTGCCGAAGGATCGGCGCTGGGCAGGATATAGAAATCGACTTTGGTCATTGCGGTTCCTGAGCCTTGAGCGGCGCCACCCGAAGGTGACGCCGCCCGAGGTCATCGGTTTCAGGCTTTGGCGCGATCCAGCAGGTATTGGGTCAGCAGGGGAACCGGACGGCCAGTGGCGCCCTTGTCCTTGCCGCCGCTGGTCCAGGCTGTGCCGGCGATGTCCAGGTGCGCCCAGTTGAGGTTCTTGGTGAAGCGCGACAGGAAGCAGGCCGCGGTGATGGTGCCGGCTTTCGGACCACCAATGTTGGCGATATCGGCGAACGGGCTGTCCAGCTGTTCCTGGTACTCGTCGAACAGCGGCAGTTGCCAGGCACGGTCATCGGCCGATTGGCCGGCGCTCAGCAACTGGCCGATCAGCTCGTCGTTGTTACCCAGCAGGCCGGACGTGTGGGAACCCAGCGCGACGACGCAAGCGCCGGTCAGGGTCGCGATGTCGATCACGGCTTGCGGCTTGAAGCGCTCGGAGTAGGTCAGGGCATCGCACAGCACCAGGCGGCCTTCGGCGTCGGTGTTGAGGATTTCCACGGTCTGGCCGCTCATCGTGGTGACGATGTCGCCAGGACGCGAAGCGTTGCCGCTGGGCATGTTCTCGGCGCACGCCAGGATGCACACCAGGTTGATCGGCAGTTTCAGTTCGAGCACGGCACGCAGGGTGCCGAACACGCTGGCCGCGCCGCCCATGTCGTATTTCATCTCATCCATGCCGGCGCCCGGTTTCAGGCTGATACCGCCAGTGTCAAAGGTGATGCCTTTGCCGACCAGAGCGTACGGCTTCTCGGATTTCTTTCCGCCGTTGTATTGCATGACGATCAGGCGCGGTGGCTGGGCGCTGCCCTGGCCGACGGCGTAGAACGAGCCCATGCCCAGGTCCTTGATCTTCTTCTCATCCAGGACTTCGACTTTCAGGCTCTTGAATTCTTTGCCCAGGTCTTTGGCCTGCTCACCCAGGAATGTCGGGTGGCAGATGTTCGGCGGCAGGTTGCCCAGGTTGCGGGTGAACGCCATGCCGTTGGCGATAGCGGTGGCGTGGGCCACGGCGCGCTCGACTTCAGCCTGGGCAGCCTTGATGGTCACCAGGGTGACTTTCTTCAGGGCGCGAGGTTCGGCTTTCTGGCTCTTGAACTGGTCGAAGGTGTATTCGCCGTCGACCAGGGTTTCGGCCAGCAGGCGGGTCTTGCCGTAGCTGTCGCGGCCCTTGACCATGACTTCGTCCAGGGCCAGCACCGCATCGCTGCCGCCCAGGCCTTTAAGGATGTTGAGGATGCCGGCGATGATCTTACGGAACGGGCGGTCGCCCAGCTCTTCGTCCTTGCCCACGCCCACCAGCAGCACGCGTTCGGCCTTCAGGTTCGGCAGGCTGTGCAGCAACAGACTCTGGCCGACTTTACCCGCCAGGTCGCCACGCTTGAGCACAGCGCTGATGGCGCCACCGCTCAGTTCGTCGAGTTGTTTGGCGACGGCGCCGAGCTTGCGGCCTTCGCCGACGGCGACTACCAGAGTGGCGGTTTTCAACGTTTCTGGGCTAACGCTTTTTACAACCAGTTCCATGTCCGGGTCCCTGAATTAATGGTCAACACGCAAGTGTTCGACGGCATGCGTTCGAGCTTGCTTGTAAATAGAAAGACGCAGGTCACGGCCCGCGACAAAGGCCGCAGTTTGAACCTCGCTAGCGGCGCCTGACAACCCTCGGTTGTACGATCTTCAGCGCTTTACCCGGCTGCTTGAGCATGCGCAGTGACAGGCGCACCCAATCACAGGATAATGCGCCAACTTTTTCGGCGGCTCTGCCCTGCGGGCTGTCTGATACGTTTGCTTGTTTGGCCGCCTTAGCCTGACAACCCTGGAGTGTCTGGTTTGATCGTCTTCCGTTATCTATCCCGCGAAGTCCTGTTGACCTTGAGCGCCGTCAGCGCTGTGCTGCTGGTCATCATCATGAGCGGTCGCTTCATCAAGTACCTCGCCCAGGCGGCCTCTGGCCTCCTGGATCCGGGCTCGCTATTCCTGATCATGGGCTTCCGTCTGCCGGGTTTCCTGCAGCTGATTTTGCCTCTGGGCCTGTTTCTCGGAATCCTGCTGGCCTACGGTCGCCTGTACCTTGAAAGTGAAATGACGGTGCTGTCTGCCACCGGCATGAGCCAGCAGCGTCTGTTTGCCATGACCCTTTTCCCGGCCACCCTGGTTGCACTGGTGGTGGCGTGGCTGAGCCTGAGCCTGGCGCCACAAGGCGCCAATCAATTCCAGTTGCTCTTGAACAAGCAGGATGCCCTGACCGAGTTCGACACTCTGGAACCGGGTCGCTTCCAGGCTTTGCGTGACGGCACGCGGGTGACCTACACCGAAACGTTGTCGGATGACCGCGTCAACCTTGGCGGCGTCTTCATTTCGCAAAAGAACGTCTCGTCCGATAAGAAGGACCGTGGAATATCCGTGCTGGTGGCCGAGAGGGGCCGTCAGGAAATTCGCCCGGACGGTAACCGTTACCTGATTCTCGACAACGGTTATCGCTATGACGGCAATCCAGGCCAGGCCGACTACCGGGCGATCAAGTACGACGAGTACGGCGTATTGCTGCCCAAGCCGGACGTCAGCGACGAAGTCACCGACCGTGACGCGATGACCACAGTCTCGTTGCTGGGCAGTGACGACATCCGTTCGCGTACTGAACTGCAATGGCGTCTGTCCTTGCCATTGCTGGTCTTCATCGTGACCTTGATGGCGGTGCCGTTATCGCGGGTCAACCCGCGTCAGGGCCGCTTCCTCAAGCTGCTGCCGGCGATTCTTCTTTATATGGCTTACCTGTCCATCCTGATTGCCGCTCGTGGCGCCCTTGAAAAGGGCAAGATCCCGCCGGCTCTGGGGTTGTGGTGGGTGCATGCAATCTTCCTGGCCATCGGCCTGGGTTTGCTCTATTGGGAACCCTTGCAGTTGAAGCTGGCGAGTCGCCGCAGCGCGCTGGAGGTGGCTCGTGGATAAGCTCGATCGCTACATTGGTAGCAGCGTGTTCGTGGCAATTCTGGCGGTGCTGGGGATCATTCTCGGTCTGGCGACGCTGTTTGCGTTCATCGACGAGATGGGGGATGCCAGCGATACCTACACCCTGGTCGACGTGTTGAGTTATGTCCTGTTGACCGCGCCGCGTCGTCTTTACGACATGTTGCCGATGGCAGCGCTGATCGGTTGCCTGATCGGCCTCGGCAGTCTGGCCAGTCACAGCGAGCTGACCATCATGCGCGCTGCGGGTGTGTCGGTCGGGCGAATCGTCTGGGCGGTCATGAAGCCAATGCTGGTCCTGATGGTGGTGGGTGTGCTGATCGGCGAATACGTCGCGCCGGCCACCGAAGTCACCGCTCAGGCCAATCGCTCCCTGGCTCAGGGCGGCGGCGATGCGCAAAGCGCCAAGCATGGTTTGTGGCACCGCCAGGGTGATGAGTTTATTCACGTCAACTCTGTGCAACCCAACGGTCTGCTGTACGGCGTCACCCGTTATCGTTTCGACAACGAGCGTCATATACTGTCTTCCAGCTTCGCCAAGCGGGCGCAGTTCGATCAGGATCACTGGCAATTGAGCGACGTCACCACCACGCTGTTCCATGAAAAGAGCACTGAAGTGGTCACCGCCCCGGTCGAGCGCTGGAATGTCGCCTTGAGTCCGCAGCTGTTGAGTACCGTGGTCATGTCGCCTGACACGCTGTCGATCAGCGGTCTGTGGGGTTATATCCACTATCTGGCTGACCAGGGTCTGAACAATGGTCGTTACTGGCTGGCATTTTGGGTCAAGGTGTTGCAGCCGCTGGTCACCGCCGCGCTGGTGCTGATGGCGATTTCCTTCATCTTCGGTCCATTGCGCTCGGTGACCCTCGGTCAGCGGGTGTTCACCGGCGTGCTGGTGGGCTTCACCTTCCGCATCGTTCAGGATTTGCTCGGTCCTTCGAGCCTGGTCTTCGGTTTCTCGCCACTGTTTGCGGTACTTGTTCCGGCGGGTGTTTGTGCCCTGGCCGGGGTCTGGCTGTTGCGTCGAGCCGGTTGATTCCGGGGTTTTCCTGATCTTGCCGTTCGCTGAAAACGCCCCTGTCGCAAGGCCGGGGCGTTTTTGTATCCGCCGTCTGACCTGCGAACGTGACGCTTGCGCCGTGGATCAGGTACAATTCCCGGCTATTTTTCGGCGGGCTATGCCTGCAGCCTTTTTGAGTGTTGATCCGTGAGTGATTTGAGTCATATCCGCAATTTCTCCATCATCGCCCACATTGACCATGGCAAGTCGACGCTGGCCGATCGCTTCATCCAGATGTGCGGCGGCCTTGCCGAGCGCGAAATGGAAGCCCAGGTTCTGGACTCCATGGACCTGGAACGTGAACGCGGGATCACCATCAAGGCCCACAGCGTCACCCTGTATTACACCGCTCGCGATGGCATCAAGTACCAGTTGAACTTCATTGACACCCCGGGCCACGTCGACTTCACCTATGAAGTCAGCCGGTCGCTGGCGGCCTGTGAAGGCGCGTTGCTGGTGGTCGATGCCGGTCAGGGCGTTGAAGCGCAGTCAGTTGCCAACTGCTATACCGCGATTGAGCAGGGCCTGGAAGTCATGCCGGTCCTGAACAAGATCGACCTGCCTCAGGCCGATCCGGACCGCGTCAAAGAAGAAATTGAGAAAATCATCGGTATCGATGCCACCGACGCGGTCGAGTGCAGCGCCAAGACTGGCCTGGGTGTCGACGAAGTGCTCGAGCGCCTGGTCAAGACTATTCCTGCGCCAACCGGCAATTACGAAGATCCGCTGCAAGCGTTGATCATCGATTCCTGGTTCGACAACTACCTGGGCGTTGTTTCCCTGGTGCGCGTGCGCCACGGTCGCGTGAAGAAAGGCGACAAGATCCTGGTTAAATCCACCGGCAAGATCCACTTGGTGGACAGCGTCGGTGTGTTCAACCCGAAACACACCGCGACCGTTGACCTGAAGGCCGGCGAAGTGGGCTTCATTATTGCCGGCATCAAGGACATCCATGGTGCACCGGTGGGTGACACCCTGACCTTGAGCTCCACGCCGGACGTCGACGTGTTGCCCGGTTTCAAGCGTATTCAGCCGCAGGTCTACGCCGGGCTGTTCCCGGTCAGCTCCGATGACTTCGAAGACTTCCGTGAAGCCCTGCAAAAGCTCACGCTCAACGACTCGTCCCTGCAATACACCCCGGAAAGCTCCGACGCCCTGGGCTTCGGTTTCCGTTGCGGGTTCCTCGGCATGCTGCACATGGAAATCATCCAGGAGCGCCTGGAGCGCGAGTACGACCTGGACCTGATCACCACGGCGCCGACGGTAATTTTCGAGCTGTTGCTGAAAACCGGTGAAACGATTTACGTCGACAACCCGTCGAAGCTTCCAGACCTGTCCTCGATCGAAGACATGCGTGAGCCGATCGTACGGGCCAATATTCTTGTGCCGCAAGAGCACCTGGGTAACGTCATTACCCTGTGCATCGAGAAGCGTGGCGTCCAGCACGACATGCTGTTCCTCGGTACCCAGGTTCAAGTGACCTACGATCTGCCGATGAACGAAGTGGTCCTGGACTTCTTCGACCGTCTGAAATCCACCAGCCGTGGCTATGCTTCGCTGGATTACCATTTCGATCGTTATCAATCGGCTAATCTGGTGAAACTGGATGTGCTGATCAACGGTGACAAGGTCGACGCCCTGGCGTTGATCGTGCACAAGGATAACGCGCACTACAAAGGTCGCCAGTTGACCGAAAAGATGAAAGAACTGATTCCACGTCAGATGTTCGACGTCGCGATCCAGGCCGCCATTGGCGGGCAGATTATTGCGCGGACCTCTGTCAAGGCGCTCAGAAAGAACGTATTGGCCAAATGCTACGGTGGTGACGTTAGCCGTAAGCGCAAGCTGTTGGAAAAGCAAAAGGCCGGTAAAAAACGCATGAAGCAAGTCGGCAACGTGGAAATTCCACAAGAAGCCTTCCTTGCAGTGCTCAGGTTGGATAGTTAGGTCCTATGTCACTAAATTTCCCGCTGTTGCTGGTCATCGCCGTGTTCGTCTGCGGCCTGTTGGCGTTGCTCGATCTGCTGTTCCTGGCGCCACGGCGCCGGGCTGCCATCAACTCCTATCAGGGGAGTGTCAGCCAGGCTGACATGGTGGTCGTCGAGAAACTGAACAAAGAGCCGCTGCTGGTCGAATACGGCAAGTCGTTCTTCCCGGTGTTGTTCATCGTGCTGGTACTGCGTTCGTTCCTGGTGGAACCGTTCCAGATTCCTTCCGGCTCGATGAAACCGACCCTGGACGTTGGCGACTTCATTCTGGTGAACAAGTTTTCTTACGGGATCCGCTTGCCGGTGATCGATAAGAAAGTCATCGAAGTGGGTGATCCACAGCGCGGCGATGTGATGGTGTTCCGCTTCCCGAGCGATCCGAACGTCAACTACATTAAACGTGTGGTAGGCCTGCCGGGTGATCAGATTCGTTACACCGCCGACAAGCGTTTGTTCGTCAACGGTGAGTCGGTCGCCGAACAACGGGTCGGCGCCGAGCCGGGCACGTTGGGCAGCGCTGAGCTCTACAAGGAAAAACTTGGCGTCGCCGAGCACTTGATCCGCAAGGAAATGAGCCGTTACCGCGCAACGCCGGACCATTCGTGGACCGTGCCGGCCGGGCACTACTTCATGATGGGCGACAACCGCGACAACTCGAACGACAGTCGCTACTGGGATGATCCGAGTATTCCCAAGGATCTGCTGGGCATGGTTCCCGACAAGAATATCGTCGGCAAGGCCTTCGCAGTCTGGATGAGCTGGCCGGAACCTAAACTCAGTCACCTGCCGAATTTCTCGCGGGTTGGCCTGATCAAGTAATCACACACGGCGCTGTTGAACACAGCGCCGAATGCATTTCTGGAGTCGACACAATCGGCGCCAGTAGCATGAAAACAATGATATTCAGGACGTAATTTTTGAACACAGCGTTAATTGTCCCAAGCCTGCGCCGCATTACGGCGATGGCGGTGGAATCCAACCACGAACTCAGCGTGGGTAAACCGTGAGCGTCTCCTTAAGCCGTCTCGAGCGTCAGCTCGGCTACACCTTCAAGGATCAGGAACTGATGGTCCTGGCCCTGACTCACCGCAGTTTTGCCGGGCGTAACAACGAACGCCTGGAATTCCTCGGTGATGCCATCCTTAACTTCGTCGCTGGCGAGGCGCTGTTCGATCGCTTCCCGCTGGCCCGCGAAGGCCAGTTGTCGCGTTTGCGCGCACGCCTGGTGAAAGGCGAGACCCTGGCCGTACTGGCCCGCGGTTTCGATCTGGGCGAGTACCTGCGCCTGGGTTCCGGTGAATTGAAAAGTGGCGGTTTCCGTCGCGAATCGATTCTGGCCGATGCCCTTGAAGCGCTGATCGGTGCGATCTACCTGGACGCCGGCATGGACATGGCACGCGAACGCGTGCTGGCCTGGCTGGCCGGAGAGTTCGAAGGCCTGACGCTGGTCGACACCAACAAAGATCCAAAAACCCGCCTGCAAGAGTTCCTGCAGTCGCGTGGTTGTGAACTGCCGCGTTACGAAGTGGTGGATATCCAGGGTGAGCCGCATTGCCGGACGTTCTTCGTCGAATGTGAAATCACCTTACTGAACGAAAAAAGCCGAGGTCAGGGTGTGAGTCGTCGTATTGCCGAACAGGTAGCGGCCGCCGCAGCACTGATTGCCCTGGGCGTGGAGAATGGCCATGACTGATTCAACTGCAACTCGCTGTGGCTATGTCGCCATTGTCGGCCGTCCCAACGTGGGTAAGTCCACGCTGCTGAACCACATCCTCGGTCAGAAGCTGGCGATCACCTCGCGCAAGCCTCAGACCACTCGCCATAACATGCTCGGCATCAAGACCGAAGGCAGCGTGCAGGCGATCTACGTCGACACCCCTGGCATGCACAAAGGTGGCGAGAAAGCCCTGAACCGCTACATGAACAAGACCGCTTCGGCGGCGTTGAAAGACGTCGACGTGGTGATCTTCGTGGTTGACCGCACCAAGTGGACCGACGAAGACCAGATGGTCCTCGAACGCGTTCAATACGTGACCGGCCCGCTGATCGTGGCGCTGAACAAGACAGACCGCATCGAAGACAAATCCGAGCTGATGCCGCACCTGACCTGGTTGCAGGAACAGTTGCCGAACGCGCAGATCATGCCGATCTCGGCCCAGCACGGGCACAACCTCGAAGCGCTGGAGCGTGTGATTGCCGGTTACCTGCCGGAAAACGATCACTTCTTCCCGGAAGACCAGATCACCGACCGCAGCAGCCGCTTCCTCGCCGCTGAACTGGTGCGCGAGAAAATCATGCGCCAGATGGGCGCCGAGCTGCCGTACCAGATCACCGTCGAGATCGAAGAGTTCAAGCAGCAGGGCAAAACCCTGCACATCCATGCCTTGATCCTCGTTGAGCGCGACGGCCAGAAGAAAATCATCATTGGCGACAAGGGCGAGCGCATCAAACGCATCGGCACCGAGGCGCGCAAGGACATGGAGCTGCTGTTCGACTCCAAAATCATGCTCAACCTTTGGGTGAAAGTGAAAGGCGGCTGGTCCGACGATGAACGCGCCTTGCGTTCGCTGGGTTACGGCGACCTGTAAACCCGGTCTGCGCTGCACCGTATGACCCCTGTGGGAGCGGGCTTGCTCGCGAATAGGATGTAACATTCAGCATTAATGTTGACTGTCACACCGCTTTCGCGAGCAAGCCCGCTCCCACATTGGTTTTGGGTTGTTTGTAAAACTGCGTTCCGTCATTGAGAACTCCATGTCCCAACCCATCGGCCAGCCCGCCTTCGTGCTTCACAGCCGCGCCTACCGCGAAAGCAGCGCGCTGGTGGACTTCCTCACGCCGCAAGGTCGGCTGCGGGCCGTGTTGCGCAGCGCTCGGGGCAAGGCCGGGACACTGGCGCGGCCGTTCGTGCCGCTGGAAGTCGAGTTCCGTGGCCGTGGTGAATTGAAGAATGTCGGACGCATGGAAAGCGCTGGCGTTTCCACCTGGCTCAACGGTGAGGCACTGTTCAGCGGTCTCTACCTCAATGAACTGCTGATCCGTCTGTTGCCCTCCGAAGACCCGCACCCCGGTGTGTTCGATCATTACGCCGCGACCTTGCTCGCGCTGGCGGAAGGCCGTCCGCTGGAACCGTTGTTGCGTTCCTTCGAATGGCGGCTGCTTGACGACTTGGGTTATGGCTTTGCCTTGACCACCGATATCCACGACGAACCCATCGCGCCGGACGGGCTCTACCGTTTGCAAGTGGATGCGGGGCTCGAACGGGTCTACCTGCTGCAACCCGGTCTGTTCAACGGCACCGAGCTGTTGGCCATGGCCGATGCAGATTGGTCAGCCCCTGGCGCGCTATCGGCAGCCAAGCGATTGATGCGTCAGGCGCTGGCCGTTCATCTGGGCGGCCGTCCCTTGGTCAGTCGCGAGTTGTTTCGCAAGCCGTAGGGTCTGTTGACGCTTGGTGATGGCCGCGATGGGCGCCCACTTGGCGCAGGGCTGCGTTGCTCGGAACTTATTTGGAACAACCAAACTACGTTCCTCGCGCCTTGCCCTGCACCAAGTGGTCATCCCGTCACGGCCATCACCAAGCGTCAACAGACCCTATCTCCCCGTGTATGCTGTGCGCCGAACTTTTCCATTTTCAGGAGCGCTTCCGTGACCACCAGCAATCGCATTCTTCTTGGCGTGAACATCGACCACGTTGCCACCCTGCGTCAGGCCCGGGGCACGCGCTATCCCGATCCGGTCAAGGCAGCACTGGACGCGGAAGAGGCGGGCGCTGACGGCATCACCGTGCACCTGCGCGAAGACCGCCGGCACATTCAAGAGCGCGACGTGTTGCTGCTCAAGGATGTGCTGCAAACCCGCATGAACTTCGAAATGGGCGTTACCGAAGAGATGATGGTGTTCGCCGAGCGCATTCGTCCGGCGCACATTTGCCTGGTGCCGGAAACCCGTCAGGAGCTGACAACCGAAGGCGGCCTGGACGTGGCGGGGCAGGAAGCTCGGATCAAAGCGGCGGTGGATCGCCTGTCAAAGATCGGCTGTGAAGTGTCGCTGTTCATTGATGCTGACGAGCGGCAGATCGAAGCGTCCCGTCGTGTGGGTGCGCCGGCGATTGAGTTGCACACCGGTCGTTATGCGGATGCCGAGACGCCGACTGAAGTGGCTGAAGAGCTTAAGCGAGTCGCTGACGGTGTGGCATTTGGTCTGGCTCAGGGCCTGATCGTTAATGCTGGCCACGGATTGCACTATCACAACGTTGAAGCGGTAGCCGCGATCAAAGGCATCAACGAACTGAACATCGGCCATGCGCTGGTGGCGCATGCGTTGTTCGTCGGGTTCAAGTCGGCGGTGTCTGAGATGAAGGCATTGATCCTGGCCGCCGCAAAAGCCTAAAAACCCAACACAACACCCCTGTGGGAGCGGGCTTGCTCGCGAATGCGGTTTAACATTCAACATCTTCGTTGACTGACACACCGCTTTCGCGAGCAAGCCCGCTCCCACATTTGATCTCGGTTGTTCTGTCAGAGCTGCGGGGTTTCCTGATTCGGCTTGGTCTTGTCGACCCCTGGCACATGCAGGTTACCCTCGGCGACCTGATTGCCTTCAAGCTGCGGCTGCGTAACCCATGTCAGGATGTCGTAGTAGCGGCGGATGTTCGCCACGAAGTGAACGGGTTCGCCGCCACGGGCGTAGCCATAACGCGTCTTGCTGTACCACTTCTTCTCGGAAAGGCGCGGCAGGATCTTCTTCACGTCCAGCCACTTGTCCGGGTTCAATCCTTCCTTGGCCGCCAGTTTGCGTGCGTCATCCAGGTGACCGCCGCCAACGTTGTAGGCCGCCAGTGCAAACCATGTGCGATCCGGCTCCTGGATCGACTCATCCAGCTGATCCTTCACGTAGGCCAGGTACTTGGCGCCGCCCATGATGCTTTGTTTGGGGTCCAGTCGATTGGAAACGCCCATGGCCTGCGCAGTGTTCTGGGTCAGCATCATCAGGCCGCGCACGCCGGTCTTCGACGTCACGGCCGCTTGCCATAGCGATTCCTGATAGCCGACCGCGGCCAGCAGGCGCCAATCGACTTTCTCTTTCTTGGCGTACGCCTTGAAGTGCTGTTCGTATTTGGGCAGCCGTTGCTGCAAGTGCTGGGCGAAGGTATAGGCGCCCACGTAGCCGAGAACATCGACGTGCCCGTAATAGCGGTCTTTCAGACGTTGCAGGGTGCCGTTCTTCTTCACCTTGTCGAGGTAGGCGTTGATCTCGTTGAGCAGGCTGTTGTCGTCGCCAGAGGCCACCGCCCAGCTCTGGTTGCTGGCGTCACCGAGGTCGAAGGCTACCCGCACCTTGGGGAAGTAGACCTGGTTCATCGCCACTTCGTTTGAGTCGACCAGGGTCAGATCAATCTGACCTTCATCGACCATCCGCAGCAGGTCGACGACTTCAACGGCGTCGGACTCTTCGTATTCAATGCCGGGATATTTCTTTTTCAGCTCCGCCAGTTGCTCGGCGTGGGTGCTGCCCTTGAGCACCATGATCTTCTTGCCCACCAGATCCTTCGCGTCGGTCGGCCGCGATTGGCCGTTGCGGTAGATGATCTGCGGGGTGACTTCGAGGTAAGAGAGGGAAAACCGAACCTGCTTTTTGCGTACTTCGCTGCTGACCAGGCCGGCAGCAGCAATCACTGGGCCGTTCGGTTTGCCCACCTGATTAAACAGGTCGTCGAGGTTGTCGGCGGTTTCGATTTTGAGTTCCACCCCCAGATCGTCGGCGAAGCGCTTCACCAGCTCGTATTCGAAGCCGGTTTCACCGTTGCGATCCTGAAAGTAGGTGGCGGGGCTGTTACGGGTAACCACCCGCAGCACGCCATCCTCCTTTACGCGCTCCAGCGTGTTGGGTTTATCAACACAGCCACTGAGCATCAGGAAGAGTCCGGTTGCGATCAGCCATTTGGCGTACCGCGGACGCAAAGCCGTTGGGGAAAACATTTGCGCAGTATACGCAAAGGACCACGAGCGCCATATCTCGACAGCGAAAGGCTTGTCTGCTAGAGAGCGATAAACCTGCGTGGAGCCCGCAGGAATGGGCCCGGATGCCAATTTGTGACAGCAAAAATAACCCCTGGTGTCCCCCTGTTTCAGGCCCAAACACCCGGCCCGACGCCCGGGTGCAGCCGCCCGTACCGTTTCGGGTGATGTCGCGGGCTGTTTAGGCTAGAATGCACGGCCTCAAAGCACACCCCTTCCCGAGGCTGTCCCGAAGATGTTGATCCTGCGCGGCGCTCCTGCCCTTTCTGCCTTTCGCCACAGCAAACTTCTTGAGCAACTGAGCCAGAAGGTCCCGGCTGTCAGCGGCTTGTATGCTGAATTCGCTCACTTCGCCGAAGTCACCGGCGTCCTGACCGGCGACGAACAGCAGGTGCTCGCGCGCCTTCTGAAGTACGGCCCCAGTGTTCCGGTACAAGAGCCGACCGGTCGTCTGTTCCTGGTGTTGCCGCGGTTCGGCACCATCTCGCCATGGTCCAGTAAAGCCAGCGACATCGCTCGCAACTGCGGCCTGACGAAAATCCAGCGCCTGGAACGCGGCATTGCTTTCTACGTTGCCGGCCAGTTCAGCGACGCCGACGCGCAGCTGATTTGCGATGCGCTGCACGACCGCATGACCCAGATCGTATTGGGCAATCTTGAACAAGCCGCTGGCTTGTTCAGCCACGCCGAGCCGAAGCCGCTGACCGCGATCGACATCTTGGGTGGCGGTCGCGCCGCGCTGGAAAAAGCCAATACCGAGCTGGGCCTGGCCCTGGCCGAAGACGAAATCGACTACCTGGTCAACGCCTTCGTCGGCCTGAAGCGCAACCCGCACGACATCGAATTGATGATGTTCGCCCAGGCGAACTCCGAGCACTGCCGTCACAAGATCTTCAACGCCAGTTGGGACATCGACGGTCAGAGCCAGGAAAAAAGCCTGTTCGGCATGATCAAGAACACCTACGTGATGCACAGCGAAGGCGTGCTGTCGGCTTACAAGGACAACGCTTCGGTGATCGTCGGTAACGTTGCCGGCCGTTTCTTCCCGGACCCTGAAACCCGCCAGTACGGCGCGGTACAGGAACCGGTGCACATCTTGATGAAAGTCGAAACTCACAACCACCCGACTGCGATTGCTCCGTTCCCGGGCGCGTCCACCGGCTCCGGCGGCGAGATTCGCGACGAAGGTGCCACCGGTCGTGGCGCCAAGCCAAAGGCTGGCCTGACCGGTTTCACCGTGTCCAACCTGCAAATCCCTGGTTTCGAACAGCCGTGGGAAGTGCCGTACGGCAAACCTGAGCGCATCGTTACTGCGCTGGACATCATGATCGAAGGCCCACTGGGTGGCGCCGCGTTCAACAACGAATTCGGTCGTCCGGCCCTGACCGGTTATTTCCGGACCTTCGAACAGTCGATCACCACCCCGCGTGGCGACGAAGTTCGCGGTTACCACAAGCCGATCATGCTGGCCGGCGGCATGGGGAACATCCGTGCCGAACACGTACAGAAAGGCGAGATCACCGTTGGTTCCAAGCTGATCGTGCTCGGCGGCCCGGCGATGTTGATCGGTCTGGGCGGCGGCGCTGCTTCTTCCATGGCCACGGGCACCAGCTCGGCGGACCTGGACTTTGCTTCCGTACAACGCGAAAACCCAGAGATGGAACGTCGCTGCCAGGAAGTCATCGACCGTTGCTGGCAGTTGGGTGAACACAATCCGATCAGCTTCATCCATGACGTGGGTGCGGGCGGTCTGTCCAACGCCTTCCCGGAACTGGTCAACGACGGTAATCGTGGCGGTCGCTTCGAACTGCGCAACATTCCAAACGACGAGCCGGGCATGGCCCCGCACGAAATCTGGAGTAACGAATCCCAGGAACGCTACGTTCTGGCGGTCGGCCCGGCTGACTTCGAACGCTTCCAGGCGATCTGCGAACGTGAGCGTTGTCCGTTTGCCGTGGTCGGCGAAGCCACTGCCGAGCCGCAACTGACGGTCACCGACAGCCACTTCGGCAACAGCCCGGTGGACATGCCGCTGGAAGTGCTGCTGGGCAAAGCCCCGCGCATGCACCGTTCGGCCGTTCGTGAAAACGAACTGGGCGACGACTTCGATCCAAGCACGCTGGAAATTGCAGACTGCGTAGAGCGCGTTCTGCATCACCCGGCCGTGGCCAGCAAAAGCTTCCTGATCACCATCGGCGACCGCACCATCACCGGCCTCGTTGCCCGTGATCAGATGGTCGGCCCGTGGCAGGTTCCGGTGGCCGACGTTGCCGTCACCGCGACCAGCTTCGACGTTTACACCGGTGAAGCCATGGCCATGGGCGAGCGCACTCCGCTGGCACTGCTGGACGCTCCGGCGTCGGGTCGCATGGCCATCGGCGAAACCCTGACCAACATCGCGGCTTCGCGCATCAACAAGATCTCCGACATCAAACTGTCGGCCAACTGGATGTCCGCTGCCGGTCACCCAGGTGAAGACGCGCGTCTGTACGACACCGTGAAAGCGGTCGGCATGGAACTGTGCCCTGAGCTGGGCATTACCATTCCGGTAGGCAAGGACTCCATGTCCATGGCCACCCGCTGGAACGACGAAGGCGTCGACAAGACCGTGACCTCGCCGATGTCCCTGATCGTGACCGGTTTCGCGCCTGTGGCCGACATCCGTCAGACCCTGACGCCGGAACTGCGCATGGACAAGGGCACCACCGACCTGATCCTGATCGATCTGGGCCGTGGCCAGAACCGCATGGGCGCCTCGATCCTGGCCCAGGTTCACGGCAAGCTCGGCTCGCAAGCGCCGGACGTCGATGACTCCGAAGACCTGAAAGCGTTCTTCGCGGTGATCCAGGGCCTCAACGCCGACGGTCACCTGCTGGCTTACCACGACCGTTCCGACGGTGGTCTGCTGACCAGCGTGGTGGAAATGGCGTTCGCCGGCCATTGCGGTCTGAGCCTCAACCTCGACGGTCTGGCAGAAACCTCCGCCGACATCGCCGCGATCCTGTTCAACGAAGAACTGGGCGCTGTAATCCAGGTTCGTCAGGACGCTACCCCGGACATCCTCGCGCAGTTCAGTGCTGCCGGTTTGGGTGACTGCGTTTCGGTGGTCGGTCAGCCAATGAACAATGGCCAGATCAACATCACCTTCAACGGCGAAACCGTGTTCGAAGGTCAGCGTCGTCTGCTGCAACGTCAGTGGGCTGAAACCAGCTACCAGATCCAGCGTCTGCGTGACAACGCCGACTGCGCCGAACAAGAGTTCGACGTGCTGCTGGAAGAAGACAACCCGGGCCTGAGCGTCAAGCTGAGCTACGACGTCAACCAGGACGTCGCCGCGCCTTACATCAAGAAAGGCATTCGCCCACAAGTTGCCGTGCTGCGTGAGCAGGGCGTCAACGGTCAGGTGGAAATGGCAGCCGCGTTCGACCGCGCTGGTTTCAACGCGATCGACGTGCACATGAGCGATATTCTGGCCGGCCGTGTCGACCTGAACGAGTTCAAAGGTCTGGTCGCTTGCGGCGGTTTCTCCTACGGCGACGTACTGGGCGCCGGCGAAGGCTGGGCCAAGTCCGCGCTGTTCAACAGCCGCGCTCGCGATGCGTTCCAGGGCTTCTTCGAGCGTAACGACAGCTTCACCCTCGGCGTGTGCAACGGTTGCCAGATGATGTCCAACCTGCACGAGCTGATCCCGGGCAGCGAGTTCTGGCCGCACTTTGTGCGTAACCGTTCCGAGCAGTTCGAAGCGCGTGTGGCGATGGTTCAGGTCCAGGAGTCGAACTCGATCTTCCTGCAAGGCATGGCCGGCTCGCGCATGCCGATCGCTATCGCACACGGTGAGGGTCATGCCGAGTTCGCCAGCGAAGAAGCGTTGCTGGAAGCCGATCTGTCGGGTTGCGTGGCGATGCGTTTCGTCGACAACCATGGCAAGGTCACCGAGAACTACCCGGCCAACCCGAACGGCTCGCCGCGCGGGATCACCGGTTTGACCAGCCGTGATGGTCGCGTGACCATCATGATGCCGCACCCGGAGCGTGTGTTCCGCGCGGTGCAGAACTCGTGGCGTTCGGAAGACTGGAACGAAGACGCACCTTGGATGCGTATGTTCCGTAATGCTCGTGTGTGGGTTAACTAAGCGCTGTGTATAAGCTCAGCTTTTTTGTTCCGGCCAGTCATGTGGAACAGGTCAAAAGTGCCGTATTCGCCGCCGGTGGTGGGCGGATCGGGGCTTATGATCATTGCGCGTGGCAAGTGTTGGGTCTGGGTCAGTTTCGGCCTTTGGATGGCAGTCAGCCGTTTATTGGTGAAGCGGGGCAGGTCGAGCAGGTTGAGGAGTGGAAGGTCGAGCTTGTGGTGGCGGATGAGTTGATCGTGGCTGTGGTGGCCGCGCTGAAACTCAGCCATCCCTATGAGACACCGGCTTATGAAGTGTGGCGGTTGGAGGATTTCTGATCTTGCGCTGCTGAAATGTGAAACCCGCTGAAGTGATTTCAGCGGGTTTTTTATAGCCGAAAAATCAAGAACCACCCCCAACCCCTGTAGGAGCTGTCGAGTGAAACGAGGCTGCGATCCTTTGATCTTGCTTGTAAAAAATCAAAATCAAAAGATCGCAGCCTCGTTTCACTCGACAGCTCCTACAGGGGGGTGAGGGTTAAACCTTGGCACTCACCTCACTGCGATTGACCAACGCCTCCAACGCCCCACTCAAACTCGGCGCCTTGTCACCAACCAACAGGTGCCAAACGCCACCTTCGAGCTGGCTGACACCCTGGCAACCCAGCGTTTTCAAATCACACTCCGACAATGCCTTGCCATCCGCCAGTTGCAGCCGGATCCGGGTCATGGCGATGCAATCCATCTGCAGCACGTTCTCGCCACCGCCCAACGCATTCAGCCATTGCTGCGCTTGCGGCGTCGTCACCGCAGCAGGTTTCGGCGCATCGACAGCCGCAGCGGGGGAGGACACGACTGCGCGACCCAAAGCCGGCATCGCCAACCGAATCTCATCAGCAATGCTGTCGGCCATCGGCCCGACCACTACCTGCAAACTCCCGCCCTTGCCCGGACGCACAACCGCCATCGCGCCCAGCGCTTTCAACGCCGCATCGTTTGCCTTGTTGCGATCAACCATGTCCAGCCGCAACCGCGTGGTACACGCACCCACGGTGATCAAATTCTGCGCACCACCCAGCGCCTTAATGTAAGCCCCGGCCCGTTCGTTTTCAGCCACCACCGCTTGCTCGGCCACGGCGACCTGTTCACGCCCCGGCGTCTTCAGGTTGAAGCGCCGAATACAGAAATCAAACACCCCGTAGTAGATCACCGCATACATCAGCCCGACCGGTACCACCAACCAGCCGTTGGTGGATTTACCCCAGCCGAGAATCATGTCGATGAAGCCACCGGAAAACGTAAATCCGAGATGAATGTTCAGCAGGTTGGTGATCGCCATCGACAGGCCAGTCAGCAATGCATGCACTAGATAAAGCAGCGGCGCGAGGAACATGAAGGCGAATTCGATCGGCTCAGTCACACCCGTCAAAAACGAAGTCAGCGCCATCGACAGGAAGATCCCGCCCATGACCTTGCGGCGTTCCGGCAAGGCATTGCGGTACATCGCCAGGCACGCGGCGGGCAGGCCGAAGATCATCATCGGGAACATGCCGGTCATGAACTGGCCGCCCTTCGGGTCACCGGCGAAGTAGCGCGACAGGTCGCCGGTGACGATGGCGCCCGTGGTCGGGTCGGTGAAGTTGCCGAAGACGAACCACGCCATGTTGTTGAGGATGTGATGCAGCCCAGTGACGATCAGCAGGCGGTTGAACACGCCGAAGACGAACGCGCCGAAACTGCCACTCTCCATCATCAATGCGCCGAAGCTGTTGATGCCTTGCTGGATCGGTGGCCAGATCAGGCCGAAGATTACGCCGAGGCCGACGGCGGCGAACCCGGTGACAATCGGCACGAAGCGCCGACCACCGAAAAACGCCAGGTACTCCGGCAGCTTGATGTCCTTGAAGCGGTTGTATAGCGCGCCAGCCATCAAGCCGCTGATGATCCCTGCGAGCATGCCCATGTTGATGCTTGCATCGAGCACCTTGAGGGTGGAGATCATCACCAGGTAGCCAATCACTCCGGCGAGGCCTGCCGTGCCGTTGTTGTCCTTGGCGAAACCGACCGCGATACCGATGGCGAAGATCATCGCCAGGTTGGCAAAGATCACCTGGCCGGCGTCGTGGATGATCGCGATGTTCAGCAGATCGGTGTCGCCGAGGCGCAGCAACAGGCCGGCAATCGGCAGGATCGCGATCGGCAGCATCAGCGCACGGCCGAGGCGCTGCAGGCCTTCGATGAAGTATTGGTACATGGCGGATCTCCCTGGATTCTTTTAGTTGTTGTTCAGCTCAGAGGCCAGTGCTGGTGACAGGCGTGACGCACCGCACTGGCGCTGGTCAACGTGAGCAGGTCATGGCTGATGCGGCGGCATTCGGCGGCGTCGAGGTGGCGCACGCGATCCTTAATTTCACCGATCTGCACCGGGCTGACCGACAACTCGCTCACGCCCAGGCCAATCAGTACCGGCGTGGCTAGTGGATCGGAGGCGAGTGCGCCGCAGACGCCGACCCAGCGGTTATGCACCACAGCACCGGCGCAGGTCTGGGCGATCAAACGCAGCAATGCCGGGTGCATGGCGTCGACCCGCGAGGCTAGGCCGGCGTGGTCGCGGTCCATGGCCAGGGTGTATTGGGACAAATCGTTGGTGCCGATGGACAGGAAGTCCGCGTGTTCGGCCAGTTGCTCGGCCAACAGCGCGGCGGCGGGGACTTCGATCATCACGCCCAGTTCCGGGCGCTCACTTACACCGAGTTCAGTACACAACGCGTCGAGACGCTGGCGGATGTGCAGCAGCTCATCGACTTCGGTGACCATCGGCAACAGGATCCGACACCGGGAGAGCGGGCTGACGTGCAGCAGCGCGCGCAGTTGCTGATCGAGCAATTCCGGACGGACCTGAGCCAGACGAATGCCACGCAAGCCCAGCACCGGATTGGCCTCGGCCGGCAGCGGCAGGTAGTCGAGTTGCTTGTCGCCGCCGACGTCGATGGTGCGGATGATCACCGACTTGTCGCCCATGGCGTCGAGCACGGCCTGGTAGGCGACGCGCTGTTCCTGTTCGTCCGGCGCGGTGTTGCGGTCGACGAAGAGGAACTCGGTGCGCAGCAGGCCGACGCCGTCGGCGCCATTGGCCAGGGCATCTGCCGCTTCGGCGCTGGAGGCCACGTTGGCGGCAACTTCAATCTGCAAACCGTCGAGCGTCAGCGCCGGGGTGTGCGCCTGAGCCTGTTGCTCGGCGCGGCGCTGTTGATGATCGAGTCGCGCCTGATGCACTTCGGCCAACCGTTCGGCACTTGGCATCAGTTCGAGGCGACCGCCCTCGGCATCCAGCACAACCGCTTGGCCTTGCGGCTGATCCAGCAGCGTCGAACCCAGTGCAACCAGGCACGGCAAGCCTTTGCCGCGAGCGAGAATGGCGACGTGAGACGTCGCGCCGCCCTCGGCCATGCACAACCCGGCGACCCCTTGCTGGCTCAGTTGCAGCAAGTCGGACGGCGTCAGTTCATGCGCGGCGACGATCGCGTCGGCGGGTACGTCGTAGTGCCAGGTTTCGCCGAGCAAGGCGCGCAGCACGCGTTGTTTGAGGTCGCGCAGATCGTTGGCGCGTTCGGCCAACAACGGGCTGCCGAGCTGCTGGAGCACCTCGCACTGCACGTCGATCGATTGGCTCCAGGCGTGGGTTGCGGCCCTGCCTTGGTCGATGGACGCGTTCGCAGCGTCCAGCAGCGCCGGGTCTTCGAGCAAGGCGAGGTGCGCGGCGAAGATTGCTTCTTCGTCGGTGTTTTTATGTTTCCTGGCTTGGGTCAGTGTGTGGTCGATTTCGCTGCGCACGGCGGTCAGTGCAGTGGCGAGGGTTTTCAGTTGTTGCTCGGGATCATGGTGGCCGGCGTCCACCGGCAGGCTGATGGCGTTCAAGCGAAACAACGGCCCACCCACCAAACCGGGAGCGGCGCAGACGCCGTGCAGCACACCGGCTTCTGCTGCCCTTTTACGCTGAGAAATCGATGTCGGCGCCGCGGCGTGGCTGTCTTCGGCCAGCGCTGTGGACAAGGCGATCAGCAACGCTTGCAATGCCGCTTCGGCGTCCGGGCCCTGGCAGCTGACCTGAACCTCGTCCTGCTCGCCGACGGCCAGGCCCATCAGTCCGATCAAGCTGTCACAGGTCGCCGATTTGCCGGCGAAATGCAGTTGGGATTTGCTCTTGAACCCTTGCGCTGTCTGACGAATCAGCGCCGCCGGTCGAGCATGCAGACCGCCACGATGGGCAATGCGAATGTGGCCGACAATTTCTTCCCCTGAAATCTCCGCTTCAGCCTGCGCGCCAGGCGCGTGCCGACGAATGATGTGCAGCAAGGGCTCGCCAACTTTCACCGATTTCAGCGTGATCGGCCGCGCCTGAAAGTCCTGGCTGTTGGTCAGGATCATCAAGCTGACGAGGCTTTTGCACTGCTGCGCGACCTTGTCCAGGTCATAGCGCAACAGCGGTTGGCCGTTGCTGACTCGCGCACCTTCCTTGACCAGCATCGAGAAGCCTTCGCCCTGCAACTCGACGGTGTCGAGGCCCAGGTGCAATAGCAATTCGGCGCCGTTGTCGGCGCGCAACGTCACGGCGTGGCCGGTGCGGGCGACGTGCACCACCACGCCAGCGCACGGTGCGTGGAGGGTGTCGTTCAGCGGATCGATGGCGATTCCGTCGCCCATGGCGCCGCTGGCGAACACCGGGTCCGGGACTTTGGCGAGCGTGAGCACCGGGCCGCTGAGCGGGGCGCTGAGGGTCAGCTCTTTATTATTGTTGTGCATGGCTCGGTCTCATCAATAAAAACTACGGTTCGGAACAGCTCGCCCCTTGTAGGAGCTGTCGAGTGAAACGAGGCTGCGATCTTTTGATCCTGCCTTTAAAAAGATCGCAGCCTCGTTTCACTCGACAGCTCCTACAGGGGTATTCGTTTGCCATTCGAATTAGTGGGTGCGCGTGACTTTGCTGAGGTGCCGCGGCTGGTCCGGGTCCATGCCACGGGCGACAGCCAGGCCTGCAGCCATGACGTAGAAACTCTGGATCGCCAGGATCGGATCAAGCATCGGGTGTTCGGCGCGGGTCAGGGTGAGGTCGCGTTCGACGACGTCATCCGGCGCGGCCAGCAATACGCGAGCACCACGCTGGCGCATGTCGGCGGCGAGGCTCAGCAAACCGGCCTGCTCGGCACCGCGCGGGGCGAAGATCAGCAGCGGATAATTTTCACCGATCAATGCCATCGGGCCGTGACGGACCTCGGCGCTGCTGAACGCCTCGGCCTGGATCGCCGAGGTTTCCTTGAATTTCAGTGCGGCTTCCTGGGCGATGGCGAAACCGGCGCCACGGCCTATCACCATCAGTCGCTGGCAATCACGCAGGGCGTCGATGGCCAGGCTCCAGTCCTGTTTCGCCGCGTTGCGCAAACCTTCCGGCAGTGCGAGGCCGGCCTCCAGTAATTCCACATCCTCTTTCCAATGGCCGATCAGGCGGGCGCTGGCGCTGAGGGTGGCGATAAAACTCTTGGTCGCCGCGACGCTGTTTTCGGTGCCGGCACACAGCGGGAGGCTGAACTCACACGCGGCCTCCAGCGGCGAACTCTCGGCATTGACCATCGAAATACTCAGGGCGCCACGCTTGCGCAGCAGACGCATGCTGTTCACCAGATCGGGACTTTGCCCAGACTGCGAGAAGGCGAACGCCACTTGGCCGCTGACCTTCAACGGCGCTTGCTGCATGGTCACCACCGACATCGGCAACGACGCCACCGGGATGCCCAGTTGCTGCATGGTCAGGTAGGCGAAGTAACTGGCGGCGTGGTCGGAGCTACCCCGCGCGACGGTCATCGCTACTTGCGGCGGCTGGCGGCGCAGGCGTCCGGCGATCTCGATCATCTGTGGGTCGAGTTGTTGCAGTTGGGCGTGCACGGCCTCGCACGAGGACAGCGCCTCTTCAAGCATTTTTGAAGTCAATGTCTTCTCCTTCGACCATGACGGCGGTCAGTGTGAGTGAGCGATCCAGCCGCACGCAGTCGGCCCAGCTGCCGGGTTGCAGGCGCCCGCGTTCGGTGAGGCCGAGGTAGTCGGCGGGAAATTGCGAAAGACGTTGCGAGGCCTCGGCGATTGGCAAACCGATCTTCACCAGATTTCGCAGGGCCTGATCCATGGTCAGCGTGCTGCCAGCGAGCGTGCCGTCGGGCAAGCGCACGCCGCCCAGGCATTTGGTCACGGTGTGGCTGCCAAGCTTGTATTCGCCGTCGGGCATGCCGGCGGCGGCGGTGGAATCGGTGACGCAATACAGGCATGGGATCGAGCGCAAGGCCACGCGGATGGCGCCGGGGTGTACGTGCAGTAAGTCCGGAATCAATTCAGCGTATTTGGCGTGAGCCAGTGCCGCGCCGACGATGCCTGGCTCGCGGTGATGCAGCGGGCTCATGGCGTTGTAGAGGTGGGTGAAACTGCTCGCGCCAGCGTCCAGCGCGGCAACGCCTTCCTCGTAACTGCCGAGCGTGTGGCCGATTTGCATGCGCACGCCGCGAGCGCTGAGGGCGCGGATCAAGGCATCGTGGCCGGCGATTTCCGGGGCGATGGTGATCACCCGGATCGGCGCCAGTGCCAGGTATTCCTCTACTTCGGCCATCAACGCGGTGTGGGCGAAATTCGGTTGGGCACCCAGTTTGCCGGGGTTGATGTACGGGCCTTCGAGGTGCACGCCCAGCACTCGAGCGCTGCCTTTCGGGCGCTGCTCACAATACTCGCCGACGGCTTTGAGCACGCTGGAAATTTCTGCAGGCGGGGCGGTCATGGTGGTCGCGAGCATCGACGTCGTACCGAAACGCACGTGGGTTTTGGTGATGGTCTCGAAGGCGGTTGCGCCTTCCATGATGTCTTTGCCGCCACCGCCGTGAACGTGCAGGTCGATAAAACCCGGCAGCAGGTAAGGCAGATCGTTGTCGGCCGGATCGCACGGTTGGCCTTCGATCGACACGACCTTGCCGTGTTCATGAATCAGCCGGCCGCGAACCCAGCCGTGGGCGGTGAGGATGTTGTCTTCGGACATGATCGGTTCTCTCGTTTAGCGGCGTGGCTGATCAGCGGCGCAGCTCTGCAACAAAGTCGTAGTAGTCGTTGCGGCAATAGGTGTCGGTGACTTCGATCGGCGTGTTGTCTTCCAGGTAGCCGACCCGGGTCATCAGCAGCATGGCGGTGCCGGGGGCGATGCCCACCAGGGCGGCGAACTCATCCGAGGCGTTGATCGCCTGAATGTGCTGCAGGGCGCGGACAATCGGCTTGCCAATGCCGTCGAGGTATTCGTAGAGGGAGTCGCCCACCGCTTGCGGCTTGGGAATGATCGAGGCGGGCAGGGTGCTCATCTCGATCGCCATGACCGTGTCGTCGGCTTTTCGCAAACGCTTGAGGCGCGCGACCTTGTCGTTCGGCGAGAGGCCAAGGCGGATCAGTTCTTCGTGGGTCGGCGGCGTGATTTCCCGTTCCAGCCATTGGGAGCCGGGGACGAAGCCCTTCAGCCGCAGCATTTCGCTGAAACCCGAGAGACGCGACAGCGGTTGTTCCAGGCGTGGGGTGATAAACGTGCCGGAACCTTGGTTGCGCCGGATCAGACCTTGTTCGAACAGCACTTCCAGCGCCTTGCGCGCGGTGACACGGGAGATGCCCAGCATTTCGCTGAGGTTGCGCTCCGACGGCATGGCCTGTTCGGCTTTCCACTGGCCGGCATGGATCGCCGCTTCCAGATTGCGCGCCAGTTGCAGGTACAACGGCGTGGGCTGGGTGTCGTCTGGGCGTAGGGCCAGGAGGTCATTCATGTAGGTTTGGTCCGATGCGGATGTAGGATTGTTGTCGCCCGGTGGTGAGCGGAAATTAATACCACTTAAATACCATGTCAATGCCACCACTTTGCTGTGGGCGCGGGAAAGCCTGCCCAGTTGGATAGGCTGAAGGGTTGTTGGTTTGAAGTGGTATTAGAGGTGGGGATTTCGAAAGCAAAGATCGCAGCCTTCGGCAGCTCCTACGGGTGAAATTGGTATCTACCCGGTAGGTGTTGCCGAAGGCTGCGATCTTTTGATTTTATTTTTCGATGAGCGACCGAAGGTCTCCGTTATGGACGGATTTCGATCATTGTGCCGTCCGGTACCAGATTCCAGACTTCGCGCATGTCCATATTGCGCATAGCGATGCAGCCGTCGGTCCAGTCCAGCGTGTGGAACAGGTCTTCGGGGTTCTCTTCGGTGTCCGGGGTGCCGTGGATCATGATCATGCCACCGGGCTCGACGCCTTCGCGCCGGGCGCGGGCGGAGTCACTGATATTCGGGTAGGAGATGTGCATCGACAGGTTGAATCGGTCACTGGTCTTGCGCCAGTCCAGCCAATAAAAACCTTCAGGCGTGCGTTTGTCGCCTTCCATGAGTTTCGGGCCGAGGGGTCTTTTTCCCAATGAGATGCGATAGGTCTTTAGCGGCTTGCCGTCATTGATCAATTGCAATTGGTGGGCGGATTTGAGAACCAGGATTTTTTCGATGACTTTGCCGTCCTGGGTTTCCGCAACGGAAGCCTGGGAGACAGCGACAAACGACAAGCAAAACAGGGCAAGCAGCCAGCGCATTGAAACGATATCCCTTAGAGGTGTCGCGACTATTAAGTTATAGGTGATTTTAGACCCAGGAGCGTTATGTGATGGCAGGCTGAGCAAGCGGCGGGATCGACTCGGACCGCACGGGGTAGACCTCGGTCCGCCGGTCAGCGAAGAAGCATTCTAAGGTACGGCCCACTGTGCGGAAAGCCAGCTCGGACCAAGGGATGTCGGCTTCTTCGAAAAGCTGCACTTCCAGGCTCTCGGGACCGGCGCAAAAGTCCAGGTCCACCAGTTCGGCGCGGAAGAATACATGCACCTGGCTGATGTGCGGCACGTCGATCAACGAATAGAGGGTCAGGTTGCGCACCCGCGCGCAGGCTTCTTCTGCCGTCTCGCGAATCGCCGCCTGCTCGATGGTTTCACCGTTTTCCATGAAACCGGCGGGCAGGGTCCAATAACCGAGCCGAGGCTCGATGGCGCGTCGGCACAGCAAGACCTTGGAGCCCCAGGTCGCCACGCAACCGGCGACGATATTGGGGTTCTGGTAGTGAATCGCCTGACAGCTGTCACAGACAAAACGCAGGCGTGAATCGCCTTCTGGAATGCGCTGGGTTACCGGGTTGCCGCACTGACTGCAAAATTTCATGCTTGGGTTCCTGAATGCTGCGCCTATCTTGGCGTGCGGCGGTGTCTGTCGGCAAGTTGTCGTTTAGCGACATGCAGCAGTTATGGGGTTGGGCGGTCGGTTCGATTGGTGCATGATGCGAGGTAGCGAATAAATCGAGAAGACTCATGCTGGACGAGCTACTTCACCGGGTAAACAACTACACGCCGCTAACCCTGGAAACCGACCGACGTTTCCCCGAAGCCGCGGTATTAGTGCCTATCACCCGCAGTGACGAACCTGAATTGGTTCTGACCCTGCGCGCCAGCGGGCTCTCGACCCATGGCGGTGAAGTGGCCTTTCCCGGTGGTCGACGTGACCCTGAAGACCCTGACCTGATTTTCACTGCGCTACGTGAGGCCCAGGAAGAAATTGGCCTGCCGCCGGGGCTGGTCGAAGTGATCGGCCCGCTGAGCCCGTTGATCTCCCTGCACGGCATCAAGGTCACACCCTATGTCGGTGTGATTCCGGACTTTGTCGAGTACCAGGCCAACGACGCCGAGATTGCCGCAGTCTTCAGCGTACCGCTGGAGTTCTTCCGCAAGGATCCGCGCGAACACACCCATCGCATCGATTACCAGGGCCGCAGTTGGTACGTGCCGAGCTATCGCTATGGCGAGTACAAAATCTGGGGCCTCACGGCGATTATGATCGTCGAGTTGATCAACCTGCTCTATGACACCAAAATCAGCCTGCATCAGCCGCCCAATACTTTTATCAACACCTGAAGCCATCGCTCGTATGGCCTGAACCCTGCTTTTTCAAGTGAGCCTGCCTGGCCTTGAGGACAATAAGATGAAATATCGCCTGGGCGACGCCTGCGTCGAAACCCATCCGCAGAGCTGGGTCGCACCCAATGCCGTGCTGGTGGGCAAGGTCAAACTGGAAGAGGGCGCCAACGTCTGGTTCAACGCCGTGCTGCGGGGCGACAACGAGTTGATCCTGATCGGCAAGAACAGCAATGTCCAGGACGGCACGGTGATGCACACCGACATGGGTTACCCGCTGACCATCGGCACCGGCGTGACCATCGGCCATAACGCCATGCTTCATGGTTGTACCGTGGGCGATTACAGCTTGATCGGCATTAACGCGGTGATCCTCAACGGCGCGAAAATCGGCAAGAACTGCATCATTGGCGCCAACTCGCTGATCGGTGAGGGCAAGGAGATTCCAGACGGTTCGCTGGTCATGGGCTCGCCGGGCAAAGTGGTGCGCGAGCTGACCGAGCCGCAAAAAAAAATGCTGGAGGCCAGCGCTGCTCACTATGTGCATAACTCGCAACGTTATGCCCGCGACCTGGTTGAGCAGGAAGAATGAGCACGCCCGAACGCCCGGTTCGATCGCCGTGCGTCAATATCTGCGCGCTGGACGATGATGATGTTTGCACCGGGTGTCAGCGCACGGTGGAAGAGATCACGCGCTGGAGCCGGATGGACAACGAGGAGCGGCGCAAGGTGTTGGGGTTGTGTCATGAGCGGGCAAAATCGAGTGGCATTCTCTGGATGCTAGGCAAAACACCAGACCTGTAGGAGCTGACGAGTGCAACGAGGCTGCGATCTTTTGATCTTGCCTTTAAAAAACAACGTCAAAAGATCGCAGCCTCGTTGCACTCGTCAGCTCCTACGGTACCCTGTGCGCCAAATTGACAGGTATCCCGCCGCCGCCATGCTCTTCCTGATCGCTTACATCAGCAGTGTCGTGCTGATCAACTACGCCTTTTCCACCGCTCCGCATCTGGACATCATCTGGTCGGCCTGGGGTGGTTTAGTGTTCGTTTTGCGCGACATGGTGCAAACCCGTTTCGGCCATGGCGCGATCGCGGCGATGCTGGCCGCGCTGGTGTTGTCCTATGTGACGTCCGATCCGTCCATCGCCCTGGCCAGCGCCACCGCTTTCGCGGTGTCCGAGTGCATCGACTGGCTGGTGTTCAGCATCACCAAGCGTCCCTTGCACGACCGCCTGTGGATAAGTTCGGCCCTGAGTATTCCCCTCGATACCTTCATCTTCTTCAGCATGATCGATGCCTTCACCCCAGGCGTGATCCTCACCGCCATGGGCTCGAAGTTCGCGGGCGTCACCATTGTCTGGATCGCAATGGCCTGGCGTCTACGCAAGAACGCAATTCCCGGTTAAAGCCAAACCCCTCGGTTCATGTAAAATGCCGCGCTTTCTCCCCATGGGAAGCGCGCCAGGCGTTGCATCCCTCGATGATCCGCTTCTTGAGGACCTGAGATGACCCGTATCGGAACTCCATTGTCGCCAACCGCGACCCGCGTATTGTTGTGTGGCTGTGGCGAGTTGGGCAAGGAAGTGGTAATCGAGCTGCAACGCCTGGGCGTTGAAGTGATTGCCGTGGATCGCTACGCCAATGCGCCGGCCATGCAGGTCGCCCATCGCAGCCATGTGATCAACATGCTCGACGGTGCCGCCCTGCGTGCCGTGATCGAGGCCGAAAAGCCGCACTTCATCGTGCCGGAAATCGAAGCCATTGCCACCGCGACCCTC
Source organism: Pseudomonas sp. MDT1-17 (assembly GCF_054898105.1). Taxonomy (NCBI): domain Bacteria; kingdom Pseudomonadati; phylum Pseudomonadota; class Gammaproteobacteria; order Pseudomonadales; family Pseudomonadaceae; genus Pseudomonas; species Pseudomonas sp. MDT1-17. Next base: position 1,677,537 of record NZ_JBUBVM010000001.1, read on the forward strand.
GTGGAACTGGAAGCCGAAGGCTTTACCGTGATCCCTACCGCTCGTGCCGCGCAGCTGACCATGAACCGCGAAGGCATCCGTCGCCTGGCCGCTGAAGAGCTGGACCTGCCGACCTCGCCGTACCACTTCGCCGACACCTTTGAGGATTACAGCAAGGCCATCCAGGACCTGGGCTTCCCTTGCGTGGTCAAGCCGGTCATGAGCTCTTCGGGCAAAGGCCAAAGCCTGCTGCGCAGTGCCGATGACGTGAAAGCCGCGTGGGATTACGCGCAAGAAGGCGGCCGCGCCGGTAAAGGCCGCGTGATCATTGAAGGCTTTATCGACTTCGACTACGAAATCACCCTGTTGACCGTGCGTCACGTCGGCGGCACTACGTTCTGCGCGCCAGTCGGTCACCGTCAGGAGAAGGGCGACTACCAGGAATCCTGGCAGCCACAAGCCATGAGCCCGATTGCCCTGGCCGAATCCGAGCGTGTTGCCAAAGCCGTCACTGAAGCCCTGGGTGGCCGTGGTCTGTTTGGTGTTGAGCTGTTCATCAAAGGTGATCAAGTCTGGTTCAGCGAGGTCTCGCCGCGTCCACACGACACAGGTCTGGTGACGTTGATTTCCCAGGACTTGTCGCAGTTCGCGCTGCACGCGCGGGCAATTTTGGGATTGCCGATTCCGTTGATCCGTCAGTTCGGGCCTTCGGCTTCGGCGGTCATTCTGGTGGAAGGGCAGTCGACTCAGACGGCTTTCGCCAATCTGGGGGCTGCGTTGAGCGAGCCGGACACGGCGTTGCGTCTGTTCGGCAAGCCTGAGGTGAATGGTCAGCGTCGGATGGGTGTGGCGTTGGCGCGGGATGAGTCGATTGAAGCGGCTCGTGCTAAAGCCACCCACGCATCCCAAGCCGTTGTTGTAGAGCTGTAACCGAGGCGCGGCTTTCGCGAGCAGGCTCGCTCCCACATTGGAACGCATTCTTTTTGATAGAACGCGGTCCCCTGTGGGAGCGAGCTTGCTCGCGAAGCTTTTGCTTTTAATTCAGGCAACCCGATTCAAATCGTTATTGCGCGTTTCCTTCAGGCACAGCACAGCAATCAAGCTCAGCACCGCCGCCCCCGAGGCTCCGACAATGCCGCCCAGGTTGTAGGCCGCCGACGCACCGGTATAACGCACGTGAGTTGGAAACAGCTCCGGCAGCAGCGCGCCCATGGGTGCAAACGTCACGCCCATCAGAAACAGTTCGATGCACAGGAACAGCGCCACGCCCCAGGTTGAGCCCTGTGTCAGCAGCGGTTCCATCAGGAATCCGGACAAAATCGCCAGCACGCCACCGATGATCAGCACCGGTTTGCGCCCGTAACGATCACTGGCCCAGGCCGACAGCGGGTGGCAGCGGCCATGAACAGCACGGCGAAGCACAGCAGCGCGAGGAAAGTTTCGCGGGTGTAGCCGAGCGTCGATACGCCATAGCTCAGCGAAAACACCGTCGAGACATAGAACAGCGCGTAGCACACCACCATTGACCCGGCCCCCAACAGCATCGGCGGCCAGTATTGACTGAGCAGCTCGACCAGCGGGATCTTCACCCGCTCCTGGCGGGCCATTGCGTTGGCAAATACCGGCGTTTCGTGAAGCTTGAGGCGCACGTACAGACCGACCATCACCAGCGCGGCGCTGAGCAGGAAAGGAATCCGCCAGCCCCACGAGCGGAACTGCTCGTCGTTCAGAGTCATTGCCAGCGTCAGGAACAAACCGTTGGCCGCAAGAAAGCCAATAGACGGGCAAAGCGCAGCACACAGAGCAAGATCGGCGCCCAGGCCCCGATGCTGTCGTAACCCGGTAGCACGCCGTGGGTTTAACGCAGAGTGCGGGTAGCACTTGGGTATGGCGGGGCTTGGGTAAGCGGCTTGATTATAGGAAGGCGGCTAACGATCAAACAAGTGGCTTGGGATTGGCGAGTGCTTTTGTGGCGAGGGGGTTGACCCCCGTTCGGCTGCGAAGCAGTCGTAGGCTCGGCACGCGCGGCGTATCAGGAAGAATACTGTCGCAGGTTTTAGCACTGCTGCGCAGCGCAACGGGGGTAAACCCCCTCGCTACAGGATATGTGCCAGGGTTTAGATCACAACAGGCACTGAGCTGGTATGCCAGATCAGAACCCGGCTGACGCGGTTGTCTTCCGTCTCCAGAATTTCCAGCCGATAACGCCCGATCTTCAGGCATACCGCACTGTCCGGAATCGTCTCCAGTGCCTCGGTCACCAACCCATTGAGGGTTTTCGGACCATCGCTGGGCAGGTGCCAGCCAAGGCTTTTGTTCAAATCGCGAATCGACGCCGCACCTTCGATCACCAAGCGGCCATCCGCTTGTGGATGGATGTGCGGGTTATCCAGGCTGTGCTGGCTTTCGAACTCGCCGACGATTTCTTCCAGAATGTCTTCCAATGTCACGATGCCGAGCACTTCTCCGTATTCGTCGACCACCATGCCGAGGCGTCGCTGTTGTTTGTGGAAATTCAACAGTTGCAGCTGCAACGGGGTGCTTTCCGGCACGAAATAAGGGTCGTGGCTAGCCGCCAGGAGCGCCTCCAGGGTCAGGCTGGAATCGTGCAACAAGTGACGGATCTGCCGGGTGTTGAGCACCGCCTCGACCTGATTGATGTCGCTGTGAAACACCGGCAAGCGCGTACGTTTATTGGCGCGAAGCTGCTGGATGATGTCTGAGAGGGAGTCGTCCAGATTGATCCCGTCGATGTCACTGCGTGGCACCAGAATATCGTTGACCGTGATGTTGTCCAGAGCATGGATGCCTGACAGCGGGTGTGGGCGGCAGACGGCGTGTTCGTGATCGTTGTGCCGATCGTTCGGTGCCTCGTCTTCGCTCTGCTGCACCACTTTGACTTTGCGGGCGAACGGTCGCATCAGCAACTGGCTTATGCCATTGAGCAACCAGGCGGCGGGATAGACGATTTTCAGTGGCGCGCCAAGCAAGGTGTTGCCCAAGGCCAGAACGGCGTCCGGATAGCGAACGGCGAGGGTGCGCGGCAGGTAGTCGGCGAACACCAGAAGCGCGGCGCCAGCCCCGAGGCAGGCCACCCATGGACCGTTTTCCGCCCAGGTGAAAATCGCCAGCAATGTGCTGATGACCACGACCAGTGCGCGGCACAGGGTGTTGCAGAAGATCAGACTATTGAGCGCAAAGCTCAGCTTTGCCACCGGCTTGTCGCTCGAACGCGAAGCGGTCCGCTGGGCGAGCAAGTGCTGTTGTGCAACTTCGATGGCGGTAAACAGCCCCGACCATAAAATCAGCAGGGCCACTACCGCGAGCATCGGCCCTATGGGCAAGTCGTCCATTAATGCCGCCCGTCAGATATGCAGGATGTATTCACGAACCAGCTTACTGCCGAAATACGCCAGCATCAGCAGGCAGAAACCGGCGAGGGTCCAGCGAATGGCCTTGTGTCCGCGCCAGCCGAGGCGATTACGGCCCCAGAGCAGCACGCTGAAAACGATCCAGGCGAGGCACGCCAGCAAGGTTTTGTGCACCAGGTGCTGGGCGAACAAATTGTCGACGAACAGCCAGCCGGAGACCAGCGATAGCGAGAGCAGGGTCCAGCCGGCCCAGAGGAAGCCGAACAGCAGGCTTTCCATGGTTTGCAGCGGCGGGAAGTTCTTGATCAGGCCGGACGGATGCTTGTGCTTGAGCTGATGGTCTTGAACCAACAGCAGCAACGCCTGGAACACTGCGATGGTGAACATGCCGTAGGCGAGGATCGACAGCAGGATGTGGGCGAGGATGCCCGGTTCTTCGTCGATGATCTGCACCGTGCCGGCGGGGGCGAGTTGTGCGAGCAGCACGGTGGCGGCACCGAGCGGGAACAGCAATATAAGCAGGTTCTCCACCGGGATCCGCGAGCAGGCCAGCAGCGTCAGGGCGATGACAGCGGCGGCAATCAGGCTGGCGGCGCTGAAAAAATCCAGGCCCAGGCCGATCGGTGTCAGCAGGTGGGTGAACAGGCTGGCGCTGTGAGCCAGCACGGCAAGCACGCCGAGCGTGACCAGCAGGCGCTTGTTCGCCTTGGCGCCGGTGGCCAGACGAGTGCCCTGGTAGAGGGTCGCAGCGGCATATAAGCAGGCGGCGGCGAGGGTAGTTAGCAAGCTGGGTGACAAGGGGAGCATAAATCCTGTTAGGCAAGCCCGAAAGGCGCTGAGTTTGGCATAGAACCCCCGCAGCACGAAAGACCATGCAACCTACGACGAGGTGTCCGCCAGACGCAGTCTTCGCTATAATCCGCGACCTGCCCACGCCGCAGGCTCGCCGAGCACATGTTTATTCCGGTCTGGGCCGCCATTATCCCGGTCTACACAGGGCCTGAAAGGATCGCGCAATGTTTGAAAACTTAACCGACCGTCTCTCGCAGACGCTGCGCCATGTCACCGGCAAGGCCAAGCTGACCGAGGACAACATCAAAGACACCCTGCGCGAAGTGCGCATGGCGTTGCTCGAAGCTGACGTCGCCTTGCCGGTGGTGAAGGATTTCGTCAATTCGGTCAAGGAACGCGCCGTCGGCACCGAGGTGTCGCGCAGCCTGACGCCGGGCCAGGCCTTCGTGAAAATCGTCCAGGCCGAACTCGAAAGCCTGATGGGCGCGGCCAACGAAGACCTGAACCTGAGCGCCGTTCCTCCTGCCGTCGTGCTGATGGCCGGTTTGCAGGGTGCTGGTAAAACCACCACCGCCGGCAAACTCGCGCGCTTTCTCAAAGAGCGCAAGAAGAAGTCGGTCATGGTCGTGTCTGCGGACGTTTACCGTCCGGCAGCGATCAAACAGCTGGAAATGCTCGCGGGTGAAGTCGGGGTTACCTTCTTCCCGTCCGACCTGAGCCAGAAGCCGGTCGACATCGCGCAAGCGGCTATAAAAGAAGCAAAGCTTAAGTTTATTGATGTGGTCATCGTCGATACCGCCGGTCGCCTGCACATCGATGAAGAGATGATGGGTGAAATCAAGGCGCTGCATGCCGCGATCAACCCGGTCGAAACGCTGTTCGTGGTCGACGCCATGACCGGTCAGGACGCCGCCAACACGGCCAAGGCCTTCGGCGATGCACTGCCGCTGACCGGTGTGATCCTGACCAAGGTCGACGGCGACGCCCGTGGCGGTGCTGCGCTGTCGGTCCGCGCCATCACCGGCAAGCCGATCAAGTTCATCGGTATGGGCGAGAAGAGCGACGCGCTCGAACCGTTCCACCCCGAGCGTATTGCTTCGCGCATCCTCGGCATGGGCGACGTGCTCAGCCTGATCGAGCAGGCCGAACAGACTCTCGACAAAGACAAGGCCGACAAACTGGCCAAGAAGCTGAAGAAGGGCAAGGGCTTCGACCTTGAAGACTTCCGCGATCAGCTGCAACAGATGAAAAACATGGGCGGCCTCGGCGGCCTCATGGACAAACTGCCGAACATCGGCGGTATGAACCTGGCGCAGATGGGCAACGCCCAGGGCGCGGCAGAGAAACAATTCAAGCAGATGGAAGCCATCATCAATTCCATGACCCCGGCCGAGCGCCGCGACCCTGAGCTGATCAGCGGTTCGCGCAAGCGCCGGATCGCCATGGGTTCCGGCACGCAGGTGCAGGACATCGGTCGCTTGATCAAGCAGCACAAGCAGATGCAGAAAATGATGAAGAAATTCTCCGCGAAAGGCGGAATGGCCAAAATGATGCGCGGCATGGGCGGTATGTTGCCCGGCGGCGGCATGCCAAAGATGTAAAGAATTCGCGCAAGGGCTTGCTCTTGCGCAGCCCACACGGAAGTGGGATCTCCAGCAAACCCGCACTTGGCGGGAGCTGACTGGCCGTTTTCAACGACGGCTCTATAGCAAATCTTGATGGCGACCGATAGGCCGCCGGAAAAAGACATTTGCAAAAGTCCGGATATTCCTTAGAATATGCGGCCTTTCGGGCACCTATGCCCGCTGTGCCTTTAGATTTGCAGCACCGACTACAGGAACGATGTTCACATGCTAACAATCCGTCTTGCCCTTGGCGGCTCCAAAAAGCGCCCGTTTTACCACTTGACCGTAACCGACAGCCGCAACCCGCGCGACGGTTCGCACAAGGAACAGGTTGGTTTCTTCAACCCTGTTGCTCGTGGTCAAGAAGTTCGTCTGTCCGTGAACCAAGAGCGCGTAGCCTACTGGCTGAGCGTTGGTGCACAACCTTCTGAGCGTGTTGCTCAGTTGTTGAAGGACGCTGCTAAGGCTGCGGCCTGAGCAATATGAACGCGACGCCAGCCATTGCTGATGATTTGATCGTTATCGGCAAAATCTATTCGATTCACGGTGTTCGCGGCGAAGTGAAGGTCTTTTCCTTTACTGATCCAATTGGAAACCTGTTGGACTACAAAACCTGGACGCTCAAGCGCGAAGGCGTTGTACGGCAGGTAGAGCTGGTCAGCGGCCGTGTACATAACGGCAAGTTTCTGGTCACAAAGCTCAAAGGTCTCGATGATCGTGAAGAAGCTCGTCTTCTGGCCGGTTATGAGATCTGCGTGCCGCGTAACCTGTTTCCAGATCTGACCGACGGCGAGTACTACTGGTACCAGCTGGAAGGTCTCAAGGTCATCGACCAACTCGGGCAGCTGCTCGGGAAAATCGATCACCTGCTAGAGACTGGCTCGAACGATGTCATGGTGGTCAAGCCTTGCGCTGGCAGCCTGGACGATCGCGAACGCCTGTTGCCCTATACGGAGCAATGCGTGTTGGTTGTCGACCTTGCCGCAGGCGAGATGAAGGTGGAATGGGATGCGGACTTCTAAGCGTGGCTAATTTGCGCGTAGAAGTGATCAGTTTGTTTCCCGAGATGTTCTCCGCCATCAGCGAGTACGGCATCACCAGTCGTGCGGTGAAACAGGGGCTCTTGCAGCTCACCTGTTGGAATCCGCGAGACTACACGACGGATCGACATCACACTGTGGACGATCGCCCATTTGGCGGTGGTCCGGGCATGGTGATGAAGATCAAGCCCCTGGAAGATGCGTTGGTTCAGGCCAAGGCAGCAGCCGGGGAGGCGGCGAAGGTAATTTACCTGTCCCCCCAAGGCCGTCAACTGACTCAGTCGGCGGTTCGCGAGTTGGCGAATTCGGATGCATTGATCCTGATTGCCGGCCGCTATGAAGGCATTGACGAGCGTTTTATTGAAGCTCATGTCGATGAAGAGTGGTCGATTGGCGACTATGTACTGTCTGGCGGCGAGCTGCCGGCGATGGTCCTGATCGATGCGGTTACACGACTGCTGCCTGGAGCTTTAGGGCATGCGGACTCCGCCGAGGAAGATTCCTTTACGGATGGTTTGCTGGATTGCCCGCACTACACCCGACCGGAGGTGTATGCGGATCAGCGTGTTCCCGACGTATTGCTAAGTGGCAATCACGCGCATATCCGGCGTTGGCGTTTACAGCAGTCCCTTGGTAGGACCTTTGAACGACGCGCCGATCTTCTGGAAAGCCGCTCGCTTTCTGGAGAAGAGAAGAAGCTGCTCGAGGAATACATCCGCGAGCGGGACGATAGTTAACAACGTATCGATGGTAGATCCGACGATCTACCTTAGGAGCACAGCATGACTAACAAAATCATCCTTGCACTCGAAGCAGAGCAGATGACCAAAGAGATCCCTACCTTTGCCCCGGGCGACACTGTTGTCGTTCAGGTGAAAGTGAAGGAAGGCGACCGTTCGCGTCTGCAAGCGTTCGAAGGTGTTGTTATCGCCAAGCGTAACCGCGGCGTAAACAGTGCATTCACCGTTCGTAAAATCTCCAACGGTGTTGGCGTAGAGCGTACTTTCCAGACCTACAGCCCGCAAATCGACAGCATGGCCGTTAAACGTCGCGGTGACGTACGTAAAGCCAAGCTGTACTACCTGCGTGACCTGTCCGGTAAAGCAGCTCGCATCAAGGAAAAACTGGCTTAAGTCCAGCTTCCGATGCAGAAAAAAGCAGCCTACGGGCTGCTTTTTTGTTGCCCGCGATTTATCTTCCTTGGCCGTATTGCCGGTCTTGCCTGAGCCTCTATGCCCGCCATCGATCATCCACTGATAGACCAATTTCTCGATGCTCTGTGGTTGGAGAAAGGTCTTTCCGATAACACTCGTGATGCCTATCGCAGCGACCTGGCCCTGTTCAACGGCTGGCTGCAGGAGAAGGGGCTGGAGTTGATTAACGCTGGCCGTGAATTGATCCTCGATCACTTGGCCTGGCGCCTGGAGCAGAACTACAAACCCCGTTCCACTGCGAGATTTCTCTCGGGTGTGCGCGGCTTCTATCGCTACTTATTGCGGGAAAAGCTGATCGCCGTTGATCCAACATTGCGCGTTGATATGCCGCAATTGGGTAGGCCACTGCCTAAATCGTTGTCGGAAGCCGACGTGGAAGCACTGCTGAAAGCACCAGACCTGAGCGAAGCCATAGGCCAGCGCGACCGCGCCATGCTCGAAGTGCTCTATGCCTGCGGCTTGCGTGTGACGGAGCTGATCAGCCTGACGCTGGAACAGGTCAACCTGCGTCAGGGCGTGCTGCGAGTGATGGGCAAGGGCAGCAAGGAGCGGCTGGTGCCGATGGGCGAGGAGGCGATTGTCTGGGTCGAGCGTTACCTGCGCGATGGCCGCCAGGAATTGCTCGGCGGGCGTCCCAGCGATGTCATGTTCCCCAGTCTGCGCGGCGAGCAGATGACTCGGCAGACCTTCTGGCATCGCATCAAGCACCAGGCCAAGGTCGCCGGGATCGGCAAGTCGCTGTCGCCGCATACCCTGCGTCATGCCTTCGCCACTCACCTGCTCAACCACGGAGCCGACCTGCGGGTGGTGCAAATGCTGCTCGGCCACAGCGATCTGTCGACCACGCAGATCTATACCCACGTCGCCCGCGCACGCTTGCAGGACTTACATGCCAAACATCACCCCAGGGGCTGAATGAGATCCCTGTGGGAGCGAGCAAGCCCGCTCCCACATAAAGCCAGCACGTCCACAATGTCCTGCGTCACCCGCATTCGGCCACGCGGGCCTTATGTGGTAGGCTTTGCCGGTTTGCACGATGGGCGGTTATGACCCGGTGTTTCGGCACGGGCGTTCTGATCGTCCCATTTGTCCGCCTTCAGGAGTTCTCATGCGTCTGACCCAGATTTTCGCCGCCGCAGCCATTGCGTTGGTCAGCACCTTTGCCGTCGCCGATGACGCGGCCGACAAAGCCATTCGTAAAAGCCTGGAGAACCTCCAGCTCGAGGTGCCAGTAGAATCCATCACCGCCAGCCCGCTGCCAGGCCTGTACGAAGTCAAACTCAAGGGCAGCCGCGTGCTCTACGCCAGCGCCGACGGCCAGTACGTGGTTCAGGGTTACCTGTTCCAGCTCAAGGACGGCAAACCGGTCAACCTGACCGAGAAGACTGAACGCCTGGGCGTTTCCAAACTGGTCAATGCAATCCCGGTCGCGGAAACCGTGGTTTACCCGGCGATCGGCGAAACCAAATCGCACATCACCGTGTTCACCGACACCACCTGCCCGTACTGCCACAAGCTGCATGCCGAAGTGCCTGAGCTGAACAAGCGCGGCATCGAAGTGCGTTACGTCGCGTTCCCGCGCCAGGGCCTGGGCTCGCCGGGTGACGAACAGCTGCAAGCGGTCTGGTGCTCGAAAGACAAGAAAGCCGCCATGGACAAAATGGTCGACGGCAAGGAAATCAAGGCCGCCAAGTGCGATAACCCGGTTTCCAAACAGTTCGCCCTCGGTCAGTCGATCGGCGTGAACGGCACACCGGCCATCGTTTTGGCTGATGGTCAGGTCATTCCGGGCTACCAGCCTGCGCCACAAGTCGCCAAACTGGCGCTGGACGCGAAATAAATTTGCATCGTCACGGTCAGCCATTGACGGATCATGGTCCGGGGGCAACATTCACCGGGCCATCAATAGAGAACCGCGAGCATGCGGTTGTTTTCACGGCCGGCCTTGAGTCGGCCGTTTTATGGGGAGTTCACAGTGAAACCGGTCAAAGTAGGCATCTGTGGGTTAGGGACCGTCGGTGGCGGTACCTTCAACGTACTTCAGCGCAACGCCGAGGAAATTGCTCGTCGTGCCGGGCGTGGAATCGAAGTGGCACAAATTGCCATGCGCACGCCAAAGCCTCAGTTCCAGACGACCGGTATTGCGATTACCAACGATGTCTTCGAAGTGGCCACGAACCCTGAGATCGACATCGTCATAGAGCTGGTGGGCGGCTACACCGTTGCCCGTGAGCTGGTACTCAAAGCGATCGAGAACGGAAAACATGTGGTAACCGCGAACAAGGCGTTGATCGCCGTTCACGGTAACGAAATTTTCGCCAAGGCCCGCGAGAAGGGCGTGATCGTTGCGTTCGAAGCTGCCGTGGCCGGTGGTATTCCGGTGATCAAGGCGATCCGTGAAGGCCTGTCCGCCAACCGTATCAACTGGGTCGCCGGCATCATCAACGGCACGGGTAACTTCATCCTCACCGAAATGCGCGAAAAGGGCCGGACCTTCGAAGACGTACTTGCCGAGGCGCAAGCCCTGGGTTACGCCGAAGCCGATCCGACCTTCGACGTTGAAGGCATCGACGCGGCCCACAAGCTGACGATCCTTGCGTCCATCGCGTTCGGTATCCCGCTGCAGTTCGACAAGGCCTACACCGAAGGCATCACCAAGCTGACCACCGCTGACGTGAACTACGCCGAAGCGCTGGGCTATCGCATCAAGCACCTCGGTGTGGCTCGCAGCACGGCTGCCGGTATCGAGTTGCGTGTGCACCCGACGCTGATCCCGGCCGATCGCCTGCTCGCCAACGTCAACGGCGTGATGAATGCGGTGATGGTCAACGGCGATGCTGCCGGTTCGACCCTGTTCTACGGCGCCGGCGCTGGCATGGAACCAACCGCTTCGTCAGTGATTGCCGACCTCGTGGACGTGGTTCGCGCCATGACTTCGGATCCGGAAAACCGCGTGCCGCACCTGGCCTTCCAGCCGGATTCGCTGTCGGCCCACCCGATCCTGCCGATCGAAGCTTGCGAAAGCTCCTATTACCTGCGCATTCAGGCCAAGGATCACCCGGGCGTGTTGGCTCAGGTCGCGAGCATCCTGTCGGAGCGCGGCATCAACATCGAATCGATCATGCAGAAAGAAGTCGAAGAACACGACGGCCTGGTGCCGATGATTCTGCTGACTCATCGCGTGCTGGAACAGCACATGAACGACGCAATCGCCGCCCTGGAAGCTCTGGCGGGTGTGGTCGGTCCGGTCGTACGGATCCGCGTCGAGCACCTGAACTAAGCCGTTATCGTTCACCGGGCTCGCGTGCGGGCCCGGGTTTGCGAACACTGTCTATTGGAGCCAGTCATGCGTTATATCAGTACCCGCGGCCAGGCACCGGCCCTGAATTTCGAAGACGTTCTGCTGGCCGGTCTGGCCACTGACGGCGGCCTGTATGTGCCGGAATGCCTGCCACGTTTCACCCAGGAAGAGATCGCTTCGTGGGCCGGCCTGCCGTATCACGAGCTGGCCTTCCGGGTAATGCGCCCATTCGTGGCTGGCAGCATCCCCGATGCCGATTTCAAAAAAATCCTCGAAGAAACCTACGCTGTGTTCTCGCACAACGCCGTCGCACCGCTGCGTCAGCTGAACGGCAACGAATGGGTATTGGAGCTGTTCCACGGTCCGACCCTGGCGTTCAAGGACTTCGCCCTGCAACTGCTCGGTCGCTTGCTCGACTACGTGCTGGAAAAACGCGGCGAACGCGTGGTGATCGTCGGTGCGACCTCCGGTGATACCGGTTCGGCCGCCATCGAAGGCTGCAAACACTGCGAAAACGTCGACATCTTCATCCTGCACCCGCACAACCGCGTGTCTGAAGTGCAGCGTCGCCAGATGACCACGATCTTCGGCGAGAACATTCATAACATCGCCATCGAAGGCAACTTCGATGACTGCCAGGAAATGGTCAAGGCCAGCTTCGCCGACCAGAGCTTCCTCAAAGGCACGCGTCTGGTGGCGGTGAACTCGATCAACTGGGCGCGAATCATGGCCCAGATCGTTTACTACTTCCACGCATCGCTGCAGTTGGGCGGTCCGGCACGTTCGGTGTCCTTCTCGGTGCCCACCGGCAACTTCGGCGACATCTTCGCCGGTTACCTGGCACGCAACATGGGCCTGCCGATCAACCAGTTGATCGTCGCCACCAACCGCAACGACATCCTGCACCGCTTCATGAGCGGCAATCAGTACGTCAAGGAAACGCTGCACGCCACGCTGTCGCCGTCGATGGACATCATGGTGTCGTCGAACTTCGAACGCCTGCTGTTCGATCTGCACGGTCGCAACGGCGCAGCGATTGCCGGTTTGATGGACACCTTCAAGCAGGGTGGCGGTTTCAGCGTCGAAGAGGAGCGCTGGACCGAAGCTCGCAAACTGTTCGATTCGCTGGCCGTGGATGACGCGCAAACCTGCGAAACCATCGCCGAAGTCTTCGAGCAAACCGGCGAACTGCTGGATCCGCACACGGCCATCGGTGTGAAGGCTGCACGCGAGTGCCGTCGCAACCTGGATATCCCAATGGTGATCCTCGGTACGGCCCACCCAGTCAAATTTCCGGACGCCGTGGAAAAAGCAGGCGTAGGAAAAGCGCTCGAACTACCTGCACATCTTTCTGATTTGTTTGAGCGAGATGAGCGCTGCACCGTGCTGCCAAATGACCTGAAAGCCGTCCAGGCCTTTGTCAGTCAGCATGGCAACCGCGGCAAGCCTCTGTAACCAATTAAAACTGTCACATTTTGAAGCCCGTCTCCTGACGGGCTTTTTCATTTCTGCATGCCACACTTGTTGCGTTTTCGCCCATGAGGGACGGGCGAGTTGATCGCGAAGGAAGTGGTAATGCTGTTTTTAAAAGGGTTAAAACCAGCCGCGCGCTGGATGTTTTTTTTGGTCGGTATCCTGGGCTTTGCTCAATGGGGGGGCGCATCGCAATTGACGGCTTCCGAGCCCAAGGGATCCGTCGTCAACACAGCGATCGAGCTGGACGCTCAGGAACTTGAATGGATTGCCGAGCATTCGCAAGTCATCGTCGCCTCGGTGCAATATCCGCTGTACCTGTTCAAGGATGAGCGCGGCCACTGGAGCGGCTTGAACAATGATCTGCTCAACCGCATCAGCGCCATGACGGGATTGCAGTTTGTTCATGAAGAGTCGTTTTCTACCGATCAGCTGCTTGGACGGCTGGAAAGCGGTGCCGCGGACATGAGCACGACGCTGGCGATGAATGACGAACGCAAGACGTTTCTGGATTTCAGTCATGCGTTCGGTGGCGCTGGCTGGGTGTTCGTCGGGCGGGCCGGCGCGCCAGTGGTGCAATCCTTGGAGCAGCTGTCGGGAAAGGTTCTGGTGTTGCCGACGCGGCATGCGCTGGAGGCTACGATTCGCCGCGACAATCCGGACATCGATCTGCGCTCGGTTAAAACCTATACGGAGGCCCGGGCGTTGGTCGAAAGCGGTGAGGCCTATGCCACCATCGAAAACGAAATCGGAGCACAACTCTATCCGTCCGGTCAGCTCAAGGTGGGGTATGCGGTGGAGGGCAAATGGGAGGCGGACCACCTGGCTGTGCGCAAAGGTCAGCCGCAATTGACAAGTATCCTCAACAAGGCGCTTGAGGCGTTTCCTCCTGCCGAGTTGCGCGCGATTCGCCTGAAATGGCTCAATGGGGTTGCCCCCGTTCAGGTGCCCGGCAAATGGCACCGGCTCACCCAGTGGGGCTGCTGGGGAATGTTTATCGTCAGTCTGTTCGGCCTGCTGTCTCTGCTCTGGAACCGCCGGCTCACGGTATTGATCCAGCAGCGTCTGGATGCCGAGAAAAGCCTGAGTGATCAGCTTGCCTTCCAGCATGCGTTGATGGACGCCATGCCCGATCCGATGTTTGTTCGTGATCTGGAAGGGCGTTTGATCATGTGCAACAAGAGTTATGAAGAGGGCTTGTCGACTCGTTTCGACCAGGTTCAGGGACGACAGTTGATTGAACAGGATGTCTTGCCCAAAGCGACTGCCGATCTGCTGCATGCAGAGTTCATGGCCCAACTTGGAACGCGCAAGCCCCGTTTCAGTGAACGTCAATTGATGTTCAACAACGGCGTCAGGCATATCTATCAGTGGACGGTGCCTTTTTACAGTGCCAATGGGCAATTGCGTGGTCTGCTGGGGGGATGGACCGATATCGACAAGCGCAAGAGGCAGGCCTGACGCGACTGTTTTCTCTCTGTCATCTTCGCCGTGCATGCTCTTTCGACCAGAGGCGCAGGTTCACCTGCAGTCGGTATCCAGAACTTTCTTCTCGGGCCAGGGGTCATTTACTGTAGGCACGCCCCAGGCACTTTGTTTTCGGACTATTGAGTGGTGATCGAGATGGAAAGTATCAGTCTATTGCTCGGTGAGGCTCTGAGCCCGTATCAGGTTACGTTGACCCCGTCAGGGACCCATGGCGAATGCCTGGTGACACTGAAGAATGCGTCCGGCGCTATCGTGGTCGAACGCGCGTTCAATCAGGCCCAGTTGACCAGCAAACGTTTACTGACGGATGTGGTCGACGGATTGCATCGCGACGTGCTGATCGCCGAAGGTCGGCTGGAACCCTGCGTCATAGCGGCGTTGCGCAATGCGGCTCAAGACAAGATCCTGGCCAATCGAAATTGAATTGTTTTTTGTGGGAACCTTCCTGCGCCAATGTCAGTCAGACCATGTAACAGCAGGATCAAGCATTGTGCTCCGGTGCTTGTAGCTTGCTGTTACTGGTCTTTATGTAGGCCACGTTTAACCCCGAGTCGTCTCCCCACTTCTCGGGGTTTCTTTTTGCCTGCGATTTGTCATTGCTGCGCCTGATGCTCGAAAAACGCCTTGGTTTCTTTTAAGTAATCGCTGCGGCGTTCCGGATCCAGCCAGTCGGCGTATAACTGATCCAGTCGCTGGCGCGGCAATGTGCGCAAGAGCTGGTTGATCTCGGTGATCGCCTGTCGGCCCTGGGGCGAATGGGAGCAGCCGATGTGCCCGGACAAGTATTTGCCCGTGCCCCTGACCGGATAGAACTCCAGTTGGTCGTCCGCAATATGTTCCTGATTGGCCTGATAGCGGATTTCCGGCCAGTAACCCAAGACAACCTGCAAACGGCCCAGGCGCTGCATCTGTAACAGACTGCCAAGCGCGTCGTTGCCGTGATGGGGTGTCAGCGCGTTGGGCGGTGCCTGTTTCAGCAGCGTGTCGAGGAACTGGCCATAACTGCGTTCGGCCACGACACCGACTTTCTTTCGACCACTGGCCAGCATCGCCGCCAGATCGACTTCACCGTCGACAAGAAAGGGTACCAGCACCCGTCGATCTTCCTTGCGAACGACAAGGCCATTGCTCACGGCACGGAAGGCTGGAATCGAGAAAGTAATCCATTGTTCTCGCTCCTTGGTCCAGACCAACGAGGGATCGCATGTAAACGACTCTTCGTGAAGCATTTGCATGCCACGGGCGCGGTTGACCCGCATCAGGGTGTGTTCGTATTGCGGCATGCCGGCGATCAACAGCGGCAGCAATTCATCAATGATCCCCTGACCTTTTTTCGGACCTTCGAGAATCATCGTTGGCGGCAAATCACGCAGTAACCAGATCAGCGTCTCTTTGGGGTACGCTGAAACGGATGAGCTCAGGCCCGACAGAAATACGAGCATCGCCAACGCCCACCCGCCGCGGGCGTAATCGAGTGCTGATGAGAGCAGGCGTTTCAGCTTAGATCGCCCCGTCTTCACGCAGCTTTGCGATCTGTTCCTTGTCGTAACCAAGATCGTTGAGTACCTGCGCATTGTGTTCGCCCAACTGCGGCCCGACCCATTCCGAAGTGCCGGGTGTCTCAGAGAGTTTCGGCACTATTCCCGGCATCTTGAAATCTTTACCGTCCGGCAACTTGGCTTTCAGGAACATTTCCCGGGCCAGGTACTGTGGATCACTGAACATGTCTTCAGCGCTGAAGATCCGACTGACCGGTACGTCGGCCTGATTCAACTGCTCGATGATGGCGTCCAGCGGCAGTGAGTTGGCCCAGCGATCAATCACCCCATAAATCTCGTCGCGACGGCTATCGCGTCCGTCGTTACTCGCCAACGCAGGGTCGTTGGCCAGGTCGTCGCGACCCATGATCAGCATGAAACGTTTGAAGATCGCGTCGCCATTGGCGCCGATCTGCACATGCTTGCCGTCGGCACTGGTGTGGATCGAGGAGGGCGTAATGCCCGGCATGATGTTGCCGGTGCGCTCGCGGATGAAACCGAACACGTCGAACTCGGGGACCATGCTTTCCATCATGGCGAAGATCGCTTCATACAGCGCCACATCCACCACTTGGCCGAGGCCGCCGTTGACTTCGCGATGACGCAGGGCCATCAGTGCGCCAATCACACCCCAAAGTGCGGCAATCGAGTCACCGATAGAAATTCCTGTGCGCACCGGTGGTCGGTCTTCGAAACCAGTGATGTAGCGCAGACCCCCCATGGATTCACCGACGGCGCCAAAACCTGGCTGATCCTTCATCGGTCCGGTCTGACCGAAGCCCGAGAGACGCACCATCACCAGTTTCGGGTTCAGTGCGTGCAAGACTTCCCAACCCAGACCGAGTTTTTCCAACACGCCCGGGCGAAAATTCTCTATC
Source organism: Pseudomonas sp. MDT1-17 (assembly GCF_054898105.1). Lineage (NCBI taxonomy): Bacteria > Pseudomonadati > Pseudomonadota > Gammaproteobacteria > Pseudomonadales > Pseudomonadaceae > Pseudomonas > Pseudomonas sp. MDT1-17. Next base: position 1,694,236 of record NZ_JBUBVM010000001.1, read on the forward strand.
AGGATGTCCGCTTCGCTGAGCAGTTTTTTCAAAATCGCCAGGCCGTCGGGGTGTTTCAGGTTCAGCGTCAGGGACTTCTTGTTGCGCGCCTGAACGAACCACCACAGCGAAGTGCCTTCATACAACTTGCGCCATTTGCGCAATGGATCGCCGCCATCGGGGGACTCGATTTTGATCACTTCGGCACCGAACTCGCCGCAAATCCGCGAGGCAAACGGCCCGGCGATCAGCGTACCCAATTCAATGACTTTCAGACCTGAGAGCGGTTTTCCGGTGAGCGGCATGCTGAATCCTGTAGGACAGAGGTTGAGCGAATACAGCGTTTTAACATAGCCGAACGTCAGACGACCAAGGTTGATCGCCTTCAATTCGTGGATTGCCTACCGCATCGGTTAGACTTGCCGCCTTTCCCCGTATCAAGAAGCCCGTTCATGGCCCAGCCGTCCACAACCTACAAGTTTGAACTGAACCTTACCGACCTCGACCGCAGTGTGTACGAGAGCGTGAAGCAGACCATTGCTCGTCACCCTTCGGAAACCGAAGAGCGCATGACCGTGCGGCTGCTGGCCTACGCCTTCTGGTACAACGAGCAGCTGTCGTTCGGTCGCGGTCTGTCAGACGTGGACGAACCTGCCCTGTGGGAAAAAAGCCTGGACGACCGCGTTCTGCACTGGATCGAAGTCGGCCAGCCAGACGCCGATCGCCTGACGTGGTGCTCGCGTCGCACCGAGCGCACTAGCTTGCTGGCCTACGGCAGCCTGCGCGTCTGGGAAACCAAAGTGATCCCGGCGATCAAAAACCTGAAAAACGTGCACATCGCGGCTGTTCCGCAGGAAGTGCTGGAAACGTTGGCCAAGGACATGCCCCGCGTTATCAAGTGGGACGTGATGATCAGCGAAGGGACGATTTTCGTCACCGACGACCGTGGTCAGCATGAAGTTCAGTTGCAGTGGCTGAGCGGCGAACGCGGCTGATTATTCGCAGCTAACCTGCGTTATCCGGTTTTATCCTACGTATTCAAGAGAAGCACCTGTCACCCCATGCGCATCGAACCTCGCCTGTTGCCCGACACCCTGCCATTCCTCGGTGACCTGCCGCCGCTGCTGACCCGTCTGTACGCGGCGCGGGGCGTGCAGTCCGAGGCTGAACTGGACAAGAGCCTGGCACGGTTGATCCCGTTCCAGCAGCTCAAAGGTATCGATGCGGCCGTGGATTTGCTGGTGACGGCGCTGGAACAGCGTCAGCGGATTCTGATCGTCGGTGACTTCGACGCCGATGGCGCGACGGCCAGTACCGTCGGCATGTTGGGTTTGCAACTGCTGGGCGCGGCGCACGTCGACTATCTGGTGCCGAACCGTTTCGAGTACGGCTACGGCCTGACGCCGGAAATCGTCGAAGTGGCGCTGACCCGCACGCCGCAACTGCTGATCACCGTCGACAACGGTATTTCCAGCGTCGAAGGCGTGGCGGCGGCAAAAAAGGCCGGGCTCAAGGTGCTGGTCACCGACCACCACTTGCCCGGCGATGAACTGCCATTAGCCGATGCCATCGTCAATCCGAACCAGCCGGGTTGCGAGTTTCCGAGCAAGGCGCTGGCCGGCGTCGGGGTGATTTTCTATGTGCTGATGGCCCTGCGTGCGCGTTTGCGCAGCCTCGGTTGGTACGAGAGCAAGCCGCAGCCGAACATCGGCGAGTTGCTGGACCTTGTGGCCTTGGGCAGCGTCGCCGACGTGGTGCCGCTGGATGCCAACAACCGGATTCTGGTGCACCAAGGTCTGGAACGGATTCGCGCCGGGCGCGCGCGGCCGGGGATCAAGGCGATTCTCGAAGTCGCCAAACGTGACCACACGCGCATCACCTCTACCGACCTGGGTTTCATTGTTGGCCCACGTCTGAACGCGGCGGGTCGTCTGGATGACATGAGCCTGGGCATCGAATGCCTGCTCACCGAAGACGCCGCTCTGGCGCGTGAAATGGCGGCTCAGCTCGACGGCATGAACCAGGACCGCAAATCCATCGAGCAGGGCATGCAGCGTGAAGCGCTGGCTCAACTGAAGGATTTGCCGGTCGAGTCGATGCCGTTCGGCTTGTGCCTGTTCGATCCCGAGTGGCACCAGGGTGTCATCGGAATCCTCGCATCGCGTATGAAAGATCGCTATTTCCGTCCGACTATCGCCTTTGCCGATGCAGGCGAAGGCTTGCTCAAGGGCTCGGGGCGTTCGGTTCAGGGTTTTCATATTCGCGACGCGTTGAGCGTGGTGGCGGCGCAGCATCCGAATCTGATCAGCAAATACGGCGGCCATGCGATGGCCGCCGGCCTGACGTTGCCCGAAGCGAATTTTCCGTTGTTCGCCGAAGCCTTTGACGCAGAAGTGCGTAGGCAATTGCGCGAAGAAGACCTGACCGGGCGCCTGCTGTCGGACGGCACACTGGCGGTCGAGGAATTCCATCTGGAACTGGCTCGCGCCTTGCGTCATGCCGGCCCATGGGGGCAGCACTTTCCGGAGCCGTTGTTTCATGGGGTGTTCCAGCTGGTCGAGCAGCGCGTCGTCGGCGAGCGGCACCTTAAAGTAGTGCTGAAAAGCGAATGCGGTTCGGTGAAGCTGGATGGCATTGCCTTCGGAATCGACCGCGACATCTGGCCGAATCCCACCATCAAGTGGGTGGAATTGGCCTACAAACTCGACCTCAACGAGTTTCGTGGCAACGAGACGGTGCAGTTGATGATTGCCCACATCGAACCGCGTTAAGCCCTTCGCGAGCAAGCCCGCTCCCACATTGGTTTTGTGCTCGACGCAGATCCACTGTGGGAACGGGCTTGCTCGCGAAGGCGATTTCCCTCACACCGAATTTCTATGAACCCTCCCTCATCCCCCGTTGTCGACTAGGCTCTAAGCACTGCTTGATTATCCTTGTGACGTCTTGTCGAATTTTTGCCCGCGGGGGCGGGTGCTGCACCTTTTTCCTGTCACTCGTCGACTTTTCAAACAGAACCCTGGAGCCTGCCCACTGATTCGAGAGGTGCCCCATGAGTCTGCTGCTTGAACCCTATACTCTTCGCCAATTGACCCTGCTCAATCGCATTGCCGTATCGCCAATGTGCCAGTACTCCAGCGTCGATGGCCTGGCCAATGACTGGCACCTGGTCCACCTGGGCAGCCGCGCTGTCGGCGGGGCCGGTCTGATTTTTACCGAAGCCACGGCGATCACTGCCGATGGCCGCATCACCGCCGAAGACCTCGGCTTGTGGAATGACGAACAGATCGAACCCCTTCAACGCATCACCCGCTTCATTGCCGCCCAAGGCGCGGTTGCCGGCATTCAACTGGCTCACGCCGGGCGTAAGGCCAGCACCCATCGGCCATGGATTGGTCAACATGGCAGCGTCAAACCCGAAGACGGTGGCTGGGTTCCGGTGGGCCCTTCGCCGATTGCTTTCGACCCGCAGCACACACACCCCAAACAGCTCGATGAAGGCGAGATTGCTGAGGTTATTCAGGCCTTTGTCGCTTCGGCCAAGCGAGCACTGACCGCCGGTTTCAAAGTAGTCGAAGTACACGCCGCCCACGGTTACCTGTTACATCAGTTTCTTTCGCCCTTGAGCAATCAGCGGCGCGATCAATATGGTGGTTCGTTCGAGAATCGAATCCGGCTGGTGCTGCAAGTCACCGAAGCGGTGCGGGCGGTGTGGCCTGAAGAACTACCGCTGTTCGTGCGGGTGTCGGCCACCGATTGGGTGGAGGACGGCTGGAACCCGGATGAGACCGTGGAGCTGGCGCGACGCCTCAAAGCGTTGGGCGTAGACCTGATTGACGTCTCGTCGGGCGGTACCGCGGCCAATGCCGAGATTCCTACAGGTCCCGGTTATCAGACTCGCTTCGCCGAACGCGTGCGCAAGGAGTCAGGCATTGCCACCGGCACTGTAGGAATGATTACCGAACCGGCGCAGGCCGAGCACATTCTGCGTACCTGCCAGGCTGACATCATCTTCCTGGCCCGTGAGCTGTTGCGTGATCCCTACTGGCCGCTGCATGCCGATGATGACCTGGGAGGGCGCAAGGCCATCTGGCCGGCGCAGTATCAACGGGCGACGCATCGGGATCAGCCGATTCACGAGTCGGATTTGCGTGACTGACTGACGCTGTAAAACCAAAAAGCCCCGGTCGAGTTGACCGGGGCTTTTGTATTTCTACAGCCGTCAGGTGTACTTGCGCTTATCCGGTGCAGGTGGGAAGTACTGGTACAACCAGGTTTCACTCAACGTCCGGTCATGGGTGCGAATGAACAACCGCAGTTCCACAGGCTCCACGCTGTCATTGGTCGGGAACCAGTCAAAGGTAATGCGGTAGCCCTTGATGTCATCCAGGACCAGCACGTTGAAATCCTTCACCTGCCCATTCGAGCAAGTGACCACCGGCTCGATCCCCGCACCTTCCGGCAAGCGATCCAGGCCGCCGCCCGTGAAGTCCACGGCAAACCGTCGAGCCCAAACCTCCGGGTAATGCTCGCCGGGGGCCCAGCCTTCGATAAAGCCGCCCATGCCCGAACGAGTGGCGTTGACCCGCGCCAACGGCGTACTCACTGGCGGCAGAGCGCTCCAGTAGAGCTTGTAGCCGTAGTTCAGTGAATCACCGGCCGCGACCGGTTTCTTCGGGGTCCAGAATGCGACGATGTTATCGAGGGTTTCGCCGGTCGTAGGAATTTCCATCAGATCGATAGAGCCTTCACCCCACGCGGTCGTAGGTTCTACCCACAGGCTCGGGCGCTTGCTGTACCAGTCGACGGTGTCTTGATAGCTGTCAAACTCATGATCGGTCTGCACCAGGCCGAAACCTTTCGGATCAGTGTCGGCGAAGGCATTGAATTGCAGGGTGGCCGGGTTGTTCAGCGGGCGGCAGATCCACTCACCGTTGCCGCGCCACATGGCCAGGCGATCAGAGTCGTGGATCTGTGGGTGAATCGTGTCGCACATGCGTCGTTCATGCGTGCCGCAGCTGAACATGCTGGTCATCGGCGAGATACCCAGTTGTTCGATGGCGGTGCGCGCGTTGATGTGGGCATCGATGCCCATGACGACCTGGCTGGCCTGACAGTCGATGTCGAAACGGTAGGCGCCGGTGGCGCTCGGCGAGTCCAGCAGTGCGTAGACCACGAAGCGGGTGCTGTCCTTGTCCGGGGTCTCGAACCAGAACTTGGTGAAGTCGGGGAATTCTTCACGCTTCTTGGCATACGTATCAATCGCCAGACCGCGTGCCGACAGACCGTACTGGCCCGAGGCATCTACCGCACGGAAATAGCTGGCGCCGAGGAAGGACAACACGTCGTGCCGGTCCAGCTCCGGGGCCTTGAACAGCTTGAACCCGGAGAACCCCAGGTCGCCCTTGAGCTGCTTGGTGTCGACCGTGGTTTTTTCATAGTTGAACAGGGACGGGCGGAAATGCACCTCTCGTGCCTGACGCGTCTTGGGATCGACGCTGTACATGCGCACCGGTTGCTTGAAACCCATGCCAACGTGGAAGAACTGCACATCCAGCTGACCATTGAGGTCATTCCACAGCGAATGGTTGCCGTCGTAGCGGATCGCATTGAAATTTTGCGGCGTCATGGTCGCCAAGGTCGGCGGCAGCACCTGCTTGGTGTCCTGATATCGATTGCCGGCGAGCTGCTTGGCCTGGATCTTCAGCGCTTCGAAGTCGAACGCCTGAGCCTCGCCATCCGCCGCGCTGGTACCGGCCCAGGCCCGCGCAGCCAGCAGACCGGTGGCGGATAATCCGGTGTAGGCAGCGATGGCCATGGATGCTTTGAGCAAATTCCTGCGGTGCATAAGTACAACCTGTCGTGAACAATCCCGCGCCGTTCCTGGCACGTGCTGGATCAAAAATGGAGGTTCGGACATGCCTTCGGCCAAACGCAACGGACATTACACAGATAACAAATAGCTTAAACCGTTCGGTTGCGGAGAAAAAATGATTGATGGCGTGATGACAGCGCGGCAATGAAACAAGAAATGTCGGTTAACAATTCCGACAGGACTTTCTGATTTATAGGGCATTTCTGCTTTTTTTGACTAATTACTCTAAAAACCACTTTTCAGCGCCGATTTAATTCCTATTCTGTGTTCATGACCGGTTTCTGCCCTTCAGGCCGGTGGTTAATGAAAAGGAAAGGGCGATGCGGTTTTTGAAGTTTTCTCTGACGTATAGAAGGACATCGTCCATGTCGAAAGTACAAGGCATCACCGAACTGTTAGGAATCTTTCCCTGCCTGGCGACCGGGCGGCGAAGGCGTCGGCTCAGTTCGGACGAAATGAAATTGTTAGAGCGCTATCGAGAGCTGTCGGAAAGCGACCAGATTGCGATGCGGTATCTGGTGGATGCGATGAGGAGTGTTTCGCGGTTTTGACCGAGGATGGTTACCGTGAAGGCCATTTGGCTTTTACGGTGGCCAGGCGGGTCAATTTTCCTGCATCGGCGTCGGTGATGCCTTCGTGGATTGCTTGGTGGCGAGCAGCGATGTCTTTTTGTTCGATGGTCTGTCGCAGATACTTTTCTGCAAAGGAGTTATCACTTGGAATCACTTCTACAACGCTTTGGCTGCTGATGCACAGTTTGCTCATGGCTGCGGATTACTCATTCAGGAGGGCAATTGAATAGGTGTAGCCAAACCAAAGGGGCGGACTGTGAAGTCTGCCCCTTTTTCATTTCTTTACCTTACCTTCAACTGCAAGTGCCCATGATCTTGAACGGCCGTTGTGCTTGCATCAGATCAGGCATGTCCCGCCACTTGATCCAGGCCTGATGCTGCCAATGCAGCAGCGGCACCGATATCCCGGCCCACTGCAACGAACTCAGGCTAGGAGCGTTTTCCACAGATGCCGCTTTAGAATCCCGCAGCATTGGGATGACTACGTTGCTCAACCATTGGCGCAGGTTTCGGTTTTTCGGGACGAAATGGTGCACCAGAAGGGCGTACATCCCTGATTCGCTGACCATCAGTGATTCGACTGTTTTCCCATTCTTGAGCAGCCAGACATATCGACGTTGATCGGGATCGAGTTTCAGGGTGAGGCGTTGGTCCATCGAACGCCCCATCAATCGACCAAGGTCCTGGACGCAGAACCAGGCTTGGTTGTCTTGCATGAAGGCGTGGAGGAAACGGTTGTGGCGGGTGAAGACGCAGGGGATGAAATGAGGATGGGTCATGGCCTGCCTCCCGCGATGGTGAGACGGCTTTTTGTTATGACGACTTCAGATGGATTTTGGATGTGCTCAAGCATTTTTCGACTCCAGGATGAAAAAGGGAGCCGCCACTCATAGGAGAGCGCGGATGCGCCATATTGATAGTGTTCCGGCTTCGACCCCGGGTCGCTGATTTGGCAGCGACGAGGTAAAGCCTATCGTTCAGGAGCTCGCGGCGCCAAGTCTACTCTGGCGCCGCGTGTTGTAGGAATCAGTGTCTTTTCTGGAAGGCTTGATCTGTAGGAATTTCCTGTTTTTTCCTGAAGTGCGGTGAAGCAGCATCACAGCCGTGGTTTTTCCTATAGTTTTTCCTGCATTCAGGAACGAACTGCAGGGTTGCTACATGTTGATCGAATTTTCAGTTTCCAATTATCGCTCCTTCCGTGACAAACAAACCCTGTCCATGGCTGCGACGCCGCGCTTGAGCAAAAAGCGCAACGTGTTCACGCCAATCGTAAATGGAGAAAAACTGCCTGATTTGTTGAAGGTGGCGGCGATTTACGGACCGAACGCATCCGGTAAATCTTCGCTCATCCGGGCGATGGGGATCATGGGGAGTTTGCTCGCTTCAATACCTACATCAAATGATGAACCGCTACCGGTTTCGCCGTTTCGGTTTGATCCGCAACTCCAAAACGAACCCAGTTCTTTTGAGTACAACTTCATTCAACACGGGTTCAGGTATCGGTTTGTTCTACGCATGACGGCGCAGCGGATTATCGAGGAACAATTGGTTTCCTATTCCAAAGGTAAAGAAATGCTGTTGTATTCGCGTCGCTTTGTTGATGAGAGCGAGCATTATGTTTTTGGCTCAAGCCTTGAGGGCGGTAAAGAGGTGCACAACGCTTGGCGGCGTCTGACGAGCCCCAAGATGTTGTTTATTTCGCAGGCGGTTGCGAACAGTAGCGAAGAGTTGACTCAGTTGCGGGGGCCGTTTAGCTGGTTTCAAGCAGGTCTACTCGTTATTGAGCAGAACAACATGATGGGACTGTCAGCAGCGTCCATCAGATTTCTTCGGATGGCATCGGATTACACACATGATTTACAAGACTTTCTAAAGGAAGTGGATGTCCCGGTGTCAGCGATCCGGCTCAATACCGAAGACGCGGAGTCCGTTCAGCGGACTGAAAAACTCACACTGAAAGAGTTCTTCGCAGCAGCCCAAAAAGACAAAGTAACCCTGACGCATACGAGTCTTTTAGGCAAAGCGGAGTTTGATTTTTCAGAGGAGTCCGGTGGTACGAAAAACCTGATCGGATTCTGGCTGCCCTGGTTCATGATCAATCACTCCGATGGGAGCGGGATTCTTTCAGTCGATGAGTTGGACAGCAGCCTTCACCCCTCAATAGTCGCTGACCTGATTGAGAAACACCTGGACAGTGGGTTGAATACCCAACTGATCTTTACCACTCACGACACTCACCTAATGAACGCCAAAGCGCTTCGGCGCGATCAGTTCTGGATCACCGAAAGAGACGCTAACGGTGCAACCTGCCTTTTTTCTGTTTACGATTTTGAAGGGCGGGAAGGGGAGGATGTCGAGAAACGCTACTTTGAAGGTCGTTATCGTGGGTTGCCGTTGATAAGGCGGGGTTGATCATGGCGCGTTCGCTACGGCTGTTTGATCGAAAGGCACCGCGGTTCAAGCCTCAACCCAAAGTGCTGATCCTCTGTGAAGACAGCAAGTCAGGAAAACGATATCTGGAGGAGGCCGCATTTCATTTTCGTGCCGACGCTCAAGTGGAAATTGCTCACTGCGGCGTCACTCACCCAAGTGGCATTGTAGAAACAGCCATCGCCCGTCAGAAAGTCTTCGACAGGGTGTTTTGTGCATTGGATCGCGATACTCATCTGTGTTTTGAGCGAGCGATAGATCTGGCGCGGCCGCATCCGAAAATTAAAGTCATCGCCTCATACCCCTGTTTCGAGTTTTGGTTACTTCTGCACTTCGGGTTCAATCGAAAGCCATTTCGAGCGGTCGGGAAGAATTCCCCAGGCGACTTGGTGGCCAAGAGCCTCAGAGGGAAACCCAACATGGATAATTACGAGAAGGGCGATGACACCAACTATTTTGTACAACTCTTGGGTGAGCCATTTCAAAAGGCGAGAGCTTTAGCGCCAAAGATTATCGAGGATGTCGCCAACAGCGGCGAACCCAACCCCAGCACTGAAATCCATCTGCTGATGGATGAGTTCGAAATCCTCTCCAAACCTCAACCGATCTAACAACCCAGCCCGCATCGCTGCGGGCTGGGCAACATCATTTACCGACTAACCTTCCAAGCATCCCCCGCAGGCGCAGTCCCGTGGTCATACGGCTTGGCCAGCCACATGTAGATCAACCCCAGGCTAATAACAATGGCAGTACTCAACACCATCGCATAGTTGATGTACCACGCCGCATCCGGCGTGCGCGGCCAGGACATGTTGATGATCGCGCCGACGCCATAGACCAGCGCTCCGACGTTGACTGCCCAGCCCCAGGCGCCGAGGGTGAATTTGCCGCTCGGTTTCCAGCCTTTCATGCGTGCATACAGCGCGGCGAGCACGATCATCTGGAACGCCAGGTAGATGCCGATGGCCGCGAAGCTGACGATGGTTGCCACCGCATCTTGCAGGAAGAAGCCCAACACAATGATCAGCGCCGGTAGGACGCCGGACACGAACAGCGCCGCAACCGGAACCTGAGTCGTAGGGGAAATCTTCTTCAGCAGTGAGCTGCCGATGACCATTTCGTCTCGAGCGTAGGAATAGAGCAGACGACTCGCCGCCGCTTGCAGGCTGATGACGCAGGATATGAAGGAAATCATGACCACGCCCATCACCACTTTTGAACCCACCGGGCCGAAGGCGTTGTTAAGGATGGTGCTGACCGGGTCCTTGTCGGTGCCGTTGATCACCGCTTGCATGTCTGGCACAGCGAGGATCAGCGCCAGGCAGGCGAACATCGCCGCGATGCCGCCGATGTAGATGGTCAGGCGCATGGCAATCGGGATCTGTTTGCTCGGGTTCGGGGTTTCTTCGGCCACATCGCCGCAGGCCTCGAAGCCGTAGTACAGGAACATCCCCGCCAGCGATGCGGTGAGGAACGCCGGAAGGTAGGAGCCATCAATGCTGATATCGAAGGTGTTGAACAACACGCTGATCGATTGATGACGCTCGAAGACCAGCAAATAAACGCCGACGATCACCGCACCGATCAGCTCGCAGAGGAAGCCGAACATGGCGATCCGCGCCAGCACCTTGGTGCCACTGAGGTTGACCAGGGTGGCGAACAGCGTCAGAAACAGTGCGATGACGATGTTGGTGTTGTTGCTCGGTTCAAAGCCCATCATGGCGGCCAGGTACGGACCGGCGCCCACCGCAACAGCAGCGATGGTCACACACAGGGCGATGGAGTAGATCCAGCCGACCATCCACGCCCAGCGCTTGCCCACCAAGCGGCGAGCCCACGGGTACACGCCGCCGGAAATCGGGAACTGCGAGACCACTTCACCGAAGATCAGGCACACCAGCAACTGGCCGCATCCGACCAGCAAATAAGCCCAGAACATCGGTGGCCCACCGGCGGCGAGGCACAGGCCGAACAGGGTATAAACCCCTACGACCGGAGAGAGATAAGTGAAGCCCAGGGCGAAGTTTTCCCACAGGCTCATGCTGCGATTGAAGTTCGAGGTGTAGCCCAGTTTGCGCAGTTGCTCGGCATCGCTGTCGGCGACGACTGCAGAGAGATCGGGTGATGCACTCATGGTGTGTTAACTCCGGAAAATCGGCAGATTTCGGATGTCCAAAACCGTGGCAGGGCCATGACGGCGCTGCCCGGATCGGTGGTTATTGTTTTGGTTTGCTTGGGGTGGAACCTGGTGGTGCGTGTTGCCAAGATCGTCCTTGAGGTCGTGGTGACACCTTCGCGAGCAAGCCCGCTCCCACAGGGGAAATGCGATCAAATGTGGGAGCGGGCTTGCTCGCGAAGCTTTTAGTGCTTGAACATCACATGCCGAACAACGGTGTAGTCCTCCAGCCCGTACATGGACATGTCCTTGCCATAACCGGACAGTTTCTGACCGCCATGCGGCATTTCGCTGACCAGCATGAAGTGCGTATTCACCCAGGTGCAGCCGTACTGCAAGCGTGCAGACAAGCGATGCGCGCGACCGACGTCAGAGGTCCAGACCGACGATGCCAGGCCGTAGTCGGAATCGTTGGCCCAGCCCAGCACCTGCGCTTCATCGGTGAATTTGGTCACCGACACGACGGGCCCGAACACTTCGCGACGGACGATTTCGTCGTCCTGCTGAGCGTCGGCCAACACCGTCGGTTCGAAGAAGAAGCCATTGCCCTCAACAACCTTGCCGCCCGTAATCAAACGGATGTGCGGTTGCGCCACGGCACGCTCGACAAACCCGGCCACGCGGTCGCGATGTTGCGCGGTGATCAACGGACCGAGCTCGGTCGACGGATCATCCTGCACGCCGTACTTGATGCTGCTGACCGCTTCGCCGAGCTTCTCGACGAATTTTTCGTAGATGCCTTCCTGTGCGTAGATGCGGCAGGCAGCGGTGCAGTCCTGGCCCGCGTTGTAGAAACCGAAGGTGCGAATCCCTTCCACGGCAGCATCGATGTCGGCGTCGTCGAAGATGATCACCGGGGCCTTGCCGCCCAGTTCCATGTGCATGCGTTTGACGCTGTCAGCGGTGCTGGAAATGATGTTCGAACCAGTGGCGATCGAACCGGTCAGCGAGACCATGCGCACTTTCGGGTGTGTGACCAGTGGGCTGCCGACCGTAGGACCACGGCCGAACACCAGGTTAAGCACACCGGCCGGGAAAATTTCCGACGCCAGTTGCGCCAGACGCAGCGCGGTCAACGGGGTTTGTTCCGACGGCTTGAGCACCACGGTGTTACCGGCCGCCAGGGCTGGGGCGATTTTCCAGGCGACCATCATCAGCGGGTAGTTCCACGGCGCAATCGATGCGATTACGCCGACCGGGTCGCGGCGGATCATCGAGGTGTGGCCGTGCAGGTATTCACCGCCCGCCGAACCGCTCATGCAACGGCTGGCGCCGGCGAAGAAACGGAACACGTCGGCAATCGCCGGGATCTCGTCGTTCAGCGCAGCGCTGTAAGGCTTGCCGCAGTTGTCCGATTCCAGTTTGGCCAGCTCTTCGCCGTGGGCTTCGATGGCGTCGGCGAGTTTGAGCAGCAGCAGCGAGCGTTCTTTCGGGGTTGTTTGCGACCAGGTTTCGAAGGCGCTGTCGGCGGCACGCACGGCGGCATCGACCTGGGCTTCGCTGGCTTCATTGATTTCCACCAGTACGCTGCCCAGCGCAGGGTTGAACACCGGTTGGGCGGGGCCTTCGCCGTCGATCAGTTGGCCGTTGATCAAGAGTTTGGATTGCATGGCTTTGTCCTCTTTCTACCGCAAATTCATTATTGGAATTGTCAGGGAATTCACTTGCCGCCACTGCCCGCAACGCTTTCGCCGCCCCGGGTCAGGTAATAGGCGCCGAGAATCGGCAGCATGGTCACCATCATCACCAGCATCGCGACGACGTTGGTCACCGGCACGTCCCGAGGGCGGCTGAGCTGGTTGAGCAGCCACAGCGGCAGGGTGCGTTCATGGCCGGCGGTGAAAGTGGTGACGATGATTTCGTCGAACGACAGCGCAAACGCCAACATGCCGCCGGCCAACATCGCCGAGCCGAGGTTCGGCAGGACGATGTAGCGGAAGGTCTGCCAGCCATCGGCGCCAAGGTCCATCGACGCTTCGATCAAACTGTGTGAGGTGCGGCGCAACCGGGCGATGACGTTGTTGTAGACGATCACCACACAGAAGGTCGCGTGACCGACGATGATGGTGAACATCCCAGGCTCGATCCCCAGCGTCTTGAAGGTCGCCAGCAAGGCGATACCGGTGATGATCCCGGGCAAGGCAATCGGCAGGATCAGCATCAGCGAGATGCCTTGCTTGCCGAAGAAATCCCGGCGGTACAACGCCGCCGATGCGAGGGTGCCGAGGACTAATGCAATCAACGTTGCGACGGACGCAATCTGCAGCGACAGCTTGATCGCTTCCAGTACGTCAGGGCGCGAGAACGCCACGCCGATCCACTTCAGGGTGAAGCCCCTGGGCGGGAAGCTGAACGCTGCGTCTTCAGTGTTGAAGGCGTACATGAAGATGATCAGGATCGGGAAGTGCAGAAACACCAACCCGCCCCAGGCTGCGATGCGCAGGCCCAGAGAAGCCTGATCTTGAGAGGAAGCGTCAGAGCGCATCGAAGGCCCCCAGTCGTTTGACGATGGACAGGTAAATGGCGATCAGCACGATCGGCACCAGCGTGAAAGCCGCGGCCATCGGCATGTTGCCGATCGCGCCTTGCTGGGCGTAAACCATGCTGCCGACGAAGTAGCCCGGTGGCCCCACCAGTTGCGGCACGATGAAGTCGCCCAGGGTCAGCGAAAAGGTGAAGATCGAACCGGCCGCGATGCCTGGAATCGACAGCGGCAAAATCACTTGCATGAAGGTCTGACGCGGCTTGGCGCCAAGGTCGGCAGACGCTTGCAGCAAGGACGGCGGCAGACGTTCCAGCGAGGCCTGGATCGGCAGGATCATGAACGGCAGCCAGATGTAGACGAACACCATGAAACGGCCCAGGTGCGAGGTCGACAACGTGCTGCCGCCCACTCCCGGAATGCCCAGCACGAACTGCAACACGGGCTCCAGCCCCAGGTGTTGAACGAACCACTGCGCCACGCCGCCCTTGGCCAGCAGCAGTGTCCAGGCATACGCCTTGACGATGTAACTGGCCCACATCGGCATCATCACCGCGATGTAGAAAAACGCCTTGGTCTTGCCGGTGGTGTAGCGCGCCATGTAGTAGGCAATCGGGAACGCGACCACGGCACTGGCGATCGACACGACGACGGCCATGCTCAAGGTGCGCAGGATGATGTCGAAGTTCGAGGGCTGGAACAGGGCCGCGAAGTTCGCCAGGGTCAGGTCGGGCGTGACCGCCATGGTGAAGTCATCGAAGGTGTAGAAGCCTTGCCACAGCAGCACCAGCAGTGAGCCGAGGTAGATTGCGCCGAACCAGAGCAGCGGCGGTATCAGCAGCATCGACAGGTACAGGTTCGGTCGGCGATACAGCAGGTTGGAAAACCTGCGTAACGGCGAGCCGCCGGCCGGGGTTTGAGTCATCGCCACGCTGTTCATCTCACACCCCGCCGACAACGGTGTCGTGCAGCGGGATCATCGCTTCCCGTGCCCAGCGCGCGCTGATGCGTTGCCCGGTCTGGTGCTGGGCGCTGACGTCCAGCCACTGGACGTTGGCCTGGCTGATGTTCAAGGTCTGGCCGTTTTCCAGTTTCACTTCATAGCGGGTGGCGCTGCCCTGGTACTGAATGTCATGGAGCAAACCACTGACTTCAATTTCATGGCTGGCCAGCGGCCCTTCGGCGAAACGCACGTGTTCCGGGCGAATCGAAAACGGCTGTGGATTGCCACTCAATTGCTTCGCCAGATCGCCGCGAATCACGTTGGAGGTGCCGACGAATTCGGCGACAAAGGTTGTCGCCGGTTTCATGTACAGGTTGCGCGGTGTGTCGACCTGTTCGATGCGTCCCTTGTTGAACACCGCCACACGATCCGACATCGACAGCGCTTCGGTCTGGTCATGGGTGACGAAGATGAAGGTGATACCGAGCTGGCGTTGCAGCTTCTTCAGTTCACTCTGCATTTGCTCGCGCAGCTTCAAGTCGAGAGCGCCCAACGGTTCATCGAGCAGCAGCACTCGCGGACGATTGACCAGGGCACGGGCCAGGGCCACACGCTGACGCTGACCGCCGGACAGTTGCACCGGTTTACGCTCGCCGTAACCGCCGAGGGCGACCATGTCCAGGGCTTCTTCGGCGCGTTTCTGGCGTTCGGATTTGCCGACGCCTTTGACCTTCAAACCGTAGGCGACATTGTCGAGTACGTTCATGTGCGGAAACAGCGCGTAATCCTGGAACACGGTGTTCACGTCACGCTGATACGGCGGCAGCCCGGCGGCTTCTTCGCCATGAATACGGATAGAGCCGGCACTCGGTTGTTCGAAACCGGCGATCAGGCGCAGACAGGTGGTTTTGCCCGAACCGGAAGGGCCCAGCATGGAAAAGAACTCGCCGTCCTGGATATCGATGGAAACCCGGTCAACGGCCTTCACTTCGCCGAACTGACGGGAAACGTTGGTGAACTGGACTGCAAGCGTCATGGTGCGGTGCTCCAAAAAGGCGCGCGTTCTATCAATTCAATCGGGTGTGCCGTGAAAAGATCGCAGCCTGCGGCAGCTCCTACAGATTTTGCATAGGGCGCCACATTTGCGGTGCATGCGATCGGCGTAGGAGCTGCCGAAGGCTGCGATCTTTTGATCTTAAAAGGGCTTAACGGCCGCCCATGATCGCGATGTAGTCCTGGGTCCAGCGGCTGTATGGCACGAACTTGCCGCCTTCAGCCTGCGGGGTTTTCCAGAAGGCGATTTTCTCGAACTGGTCGAAACCATTGGTCTTGCAGCCTTCGGCACCCAGCAATTCGCTCTCCTTGCACCCCGCCGGAACCGCCGGCAGCGAACCGAACCATGCCGCCAGGTCACCCTGGACTTTCGGTTGCAGCGACCAGTCCATCCACTTGTAGGCGCAGTTGGGATGCTTGGCTTCGGCGTGCAGCATGGTGGTGTCGGCCCAACCCGTTGCACCTTCTTTTGGAATGACCGAGGCAACCGACTGCTTGTCCGCCACCAGGCCGTTGACCATGTAGCCCCAGCTGCTGGACGCCGCCACGCCTTCGTTTTTGACGTCACTCATCTGGACCGTTGCGTCATGCCAGTAGCGGTGTATCAAGGGCTGTTGCTTGCGAAGCAGGTCCAGCGCCGCTTTGTATTGCGCTTCGTTGAGCTGGTACGGGTCCTTGATGCCCAGTTCCGGCTGTTTCGATTTGAGATAAAGCGCCGCATCGGCGATATAGATCGGGCCGTCGTAGGCCTGGACCCGACCCTTGTTGGACTTGCCGTCCGGCAGGGTCTGTTCTTCGAACACCACACTCCAGCTGTCCGGCGCTGTTTTGAAGATATTGGTGTTGTACATCAACACGTTCGGACCCCATTGGTACGGGGTGCCATAAGTTTGCTGATTGACGACGTACCAAGGGCCGTCCTTGAGACGAGGGTCAATGTTCTTCCAGTTCGGGATCAACGCCGTGTTGATCGGTTGCACACGCTGGCCGGCGATCAATCGCAGAGACGCATCGCCAGACGCAGTCACCAGGTCGTAACCACCCTTGGTCATCAGGCTGACCATTTCATCGGAAGTGGCGGCGGTTTTCACATTGACCTTGCAGCCGGTTTCCTTCTCGAAACCGGTCACCCAGTCGTAGGCCTTGTCGCTTTCGCCACGTTCGATGTAGCCGGGCCAGGCCACGATATCCAGCTGACCTTCGCCGGCACCGACGGCTTTCAGCGATTCGGCGGCCTGGATACTGGCGCTGGCCAACAGCGCAGAAGTGATTGCACTGAGCAGTGCGGTCTTGTGCACGAACATGGGGTTTCCCTCTTCTTTAATTATGGTCGGGGCAGTTTTGAACGTGGTGAAGCATGCCGTTAGCGGCTTGTTACTAGCGTAGTCAGAGATGCTGTCCGTGGCGCGCCATGATGTGCCGCACCACGCTGTAGTCCTGGAGCGAATCGCTGGATAAGTCTTTGCCGTAGCCCGAACGCTTCAGGCCGCCGTGGGGCATTTCGCTGACCAGCATGAAATGGCTGTTGATCCAGGTGCAGCCGTACTGCAACCGCGCCGCGACCTGCATTGCCTTGTCCAGGTTCTGGGTCCAGACCGAAGAGGCGAGGCCGTATTCCGAGTCGTTGGCCCAGTCCACGGCTTGTTCGAGCTGATCGAAACGGGTCACGGTAACCACTGGCCCGAAGACTTCGCGCTGGACGATTTCATCGCTCTGCTTGCAACCGGCCAGCAAGGTCGGCTGGTAATAGAAGCCGGCGCCGGAATGCACCGCCGCGCCGGTCACCCGCTCGATGTGCGGCTGGCCGAGGGCACGCTCGACGAAACTGGCCACGCGGTCGCGTTGGCGAGTGCTGATCAGCGGCCCGATCTCGTTGTCGGCATCGCGCTTACCGGCGAAGCGCAGGCTGCTGACCGCCGCGCCGAGTTCGGCCACCAAGCGGTCATGAATCCCGGCCTGTGCATAAATGCGACACGCTGCGGTGCAATCCTGACCGGCGTTGTAATAGCCGTAAGTGCGCACGCCTTCGACCACGGCTTGAATGTCCGCATCGTTACAAACGATCACCGGCGCTTTGCCGCCGAGCTCAAGGTGGGTGCGCTTCAGAGTTTTCGCGGCGGCTTGCAGGATTTTTTGCCCCGTGACGATATCGCCGGTCAGCGACACCATGCGCACTTTAGGATGGCTGACCAAATGGCTGCCTACGCCTTCACCACCGCCGCAAACGATGTTGATCACGCCGCGCGGCAGGATCTCGGCCAGCGCCGGCGCCAAAGCCAGAATCGACAGCGGCGTGTGTTCCGAAGGTTTGAACACCAGCGTGTTGCCGGCGGCGAGGGCCGGAGCGATTTTCCACGCAGCCATCATGATCGGGTAGTTCCACGGCGCAATCGACGCGACCACACCAATCGGATCGCGACGAACCATGCTGGTGTAGCCCGGCAGGTATTCACCGCTGAGCTGACCGGTCTGGCAGCGCACGGCGCCGGCGAAGAAGCGGAACACATCGACTGTGGCGCTCAAGTCGTCCTGACGGGCCAGGTGCAACGGCTTGCCACAGTTCAGGGATTCGAGGCGGGCGAGGAGGTCGGCTTGTTTTTCGATGGCGTTGGCAATGTCCAACAGCAGATTCGAGCGTTGTTGCGGCGTGGTCCGCGACCAACCGGCAAACGCGCGGTGGGCGGCGAGGATCGCGGCTTCGACCTGCTCGGTGCTCGCTTCGGCAATGTGCGTCAGCACTTCACCGGTGGCCGGGTTGAGAATCGGCTCGACAACACCCTGGCCCGCGACCAATTCGCCATCGATCAACAACGCGGTGAACAACGGGGTCTGCGCGCCAGCCATTTTTCGGGTTCTCTTTTCTTGTGTGGCCATGGTGCTCCCTGTGACTGGGGCCCGGCCGTCTTATAGATGCAGCAAGACTAGTGCTCAGGCCCGAGGTCGACAAATTCTAAATACTGAAGGTGGCGTTCGATTAAATAGATGGCTTGCGCCCGCCGTGGGGTTGCTCACGGGCGACAGTCAGGAAAGGGTCCACCAACGCTGGGCGTGCGGTGCCGCGACGCCAGGCCAGGCCGACGTCGAGAGTCTGGCTCAGGTCCGCGATCGGACGGGCTTCGATGATGTCGCCCTCCAGTGACCAAGGGCGGTAAGTCATGTCGGGCTGGATCGACACGCCCAAACCCGCGGCCACCAGGCTTCGGACCGCTTCCGTCGAGGCTGTCCGCAACGTGATGCGCGGTTGCAGCGAGGCGGCCGACCACATGCGCTGGGCGTTGCGGTCCATTTCATCAACATTGAGTTGAATCAGTGGCTCGCGGGCCACATCGGCGAGATTGATGCTGTCGTGTTCCAGCAGCGGATGCTGGGCCGGCAGCCACAGCCGATGGGGCGAATGAGTCAGCACTTCAGTCTGCAAGGCGTGGCGGTCTTCGAGGTTGGAGAGGATCAGCACGCCCACATCGATTTCACCGCTGACCAGCAAATGCTCGATGTAAGGGCGCTCATCTTCCATCACGCGGATCTCGACGTTGGGGTAGGCGCGCTGGAAACGGGTGAGTAAATCCGCGAGGTAGTAACCGGCGACAAGACTGGTTACACCGATGATCAACTGCCCTGCGACCTGGTCGGTGCTCTGTTGCAAGCTGCGTTTGGCGTTGTCCACCGTCGCCAGAATCAGGTGCGCCTGGCGTAGGAATTGGTGGCCCTGGTGGGTCAGCGTCATGCCCTTGGCGTGGCGATTGAACAGGCCGACACCGATTTCCTGCTCCAGTTGCTGGATGGCCAGGGTCAGGGTGGACTGAGAAATGAAGGCGGTTTGTGCAGCGGCGGAGATTGAGCCGGTTTCGGCCACGGCGATGAAGTGACGGATTTGACGCAAGGTCATCATGGGGAATGTACCCGGTGGGCGGTTTTTATAGATTTTTCTGAGTGTATATCTTTTTTTCTGAAGGGCTGCGGTCCGCTAAAGAGCGCTGCGCAACATCTCGAAGCACTCTCGCTCCCGGACACCGGGCACTTTCGATCTAGGCTGGTGGCCTTAAAGATCTGGTTAACCCGAATGCGTGGAGGCAGCAAATGAACACCCGTGGATTGCTCGATCAGCTACTCAAGTCCGGTCAGGACATGTTGCAGAACAAGGCCGGCGGCTCACAAAACAAGACCTCTGGCGGTGGCTTGGGCGGATTGCTCGGCGGCAGTGGTGGTTCTGGCGGCCTCGGCAGCCTGCTCTCCGGCGCGGGCGGCGGAGCGTTGGCGGCGGGTGCCATGGGTTTGCTGCTGGGCAGCAAGAAAGGGCGCAATGTCGGCGGTAAGGTCCTGACTTATGGCGGCCTCGCCGCATTGGGCGTGATTGCCTACAAGGCGTATGGCAACTGGCAGGCCCAGCAGGGCACTGCGCCGAAGACTGAACCGCAAACCATCGACCGCTTGCCGGCGGCGCAAGTTGAACAGCACAGCCAGGCGATCCTCCAAGCGTTAGTGGCTGCGGCTAAAGCTGATGGTCATGTCGACGATCGCGAGCGTGCGCTGATTGAAGGTGAATTCACCAAGCTCGATAACGATCAGGAGTTGCAGCACTGGCTGCACGCTGAACTCAACAAACCGCTGGACCCTACTGATGTCGCCCGTGCTGCGAGCACGCCGGAAATGGCTGCCGAGATGTACATCGCCAGTGTGATGCTGGTGGACGAGGAGAACTTCATGGAGAAGTCCTACCTTGATGAACTGGCGCGACAGCTGAAATTAGAGCCGGGGTTGAAGGCAGAGTTGGAAAAGCAGGTGCGTCAGGCTTCTATCTAAGCGTTGCCCTAAAAAAAATCGCAGGTTTCGCCAATGCCTACATCGACCGTAGGCACTGGCGGAGCCTGCGATTTTTTTTGCATCACAACAGTGCGTTCCGAAACGAAACTAGCCCCTCGCCACACAGGTTTTTCAGCAATTTGCGCCGAGATGAGACGTGGTGCGCACCTGTCTTACAAATGAAACACCGCCCTCAGCTATACTCCGCAACATTTGAACTGCACCCCGAGGAATGACTGTGAAGAACTGGACGTTGCGCCAACGCATTTTGGCGAGCTTTGCGGTGATTATCGCCATCATGTTGCTGATGGTCGTCGTCTCGTATTCGCGGCTGTTGAAGATCGAGGTCAGCGAAGACAGCGTACGTGAAGACGCGCTTCCCGGGGTCTATTACAGTTCGATGATTCGTGGCGCTTGGGTCGACAGCTTCCTCCACATTGAGGAGATGCTGGGTCTGAAGGAAGGGCAGGGCGTCAGTGCCGAAGATGTCGCCGACCTCAAGAACTATGAAGCGCAAGTGCAGGAAGCGATGAACAACTATCGCGGCACTATGACTACCGAAGAAGACAAAGCCGAGTTCGCGGCTTTCCAAAAAATCCATCAGGATTACGGCAAGATGCTGGCCGCGGTGTTCGACTTGCATCAGCGCGACCAGCGAGCCGACGCCATCAAGTTGCTCAACGAACAGCTGACCCCGACGTGGACCGCGGGGCGTCTGAAACTAAATGACATTCTTGTGTACAACAAAGTCAGGGCAGATCAGGCCATGGCGGACATCCATGACGCCGTGCTCACCGCTCAAGTCATCATGGGCATTTCCCTGCTGGTCGCGGTGCTGGCCGCCGGCCTCTGCGGTCTGCTGCTGATGCGCGCGATCATGGCGCCGATGAACCGGATCGTCGAAATTCTCGACGTCATGCGCACCGGTGATCTCAGCAACCGCCTGAACCTTGCGCGCAAGGACGAATTTGGCGCCGTGGAAAACGGCTTCAACGACATGATGGCCGAGCTGACGTCCCTGGTGTCTCAGGCTCAGCGCTCCTCAGTGCAGGTCACCACCTCGGTGACCGAAATCGCCGCCACGTCCAAGCAACAGCAAGCGACCGCCACTGAAACAGCCGCCACCACCACCGAAATCGGCGCAACGTCCCGTGAGATTGCGGCCACTTCACGGGATCTGGTGCGCACGATGACCGAAGTCTCCACCGCCGCCGATCAGGCCTCGGTGTTGGCCGGTTCCGGGCAACAGGGCTTGGCGCGCATGGAAGAGACCATGCACTCGGTGATGGGCGCGGCCGATCTGGTCAACGCCAAACTGGCGATCCTCAATGAGAAGGCTGGCAACATCAACCAGGTGGTGGTGACCATCGTCAAGGTTGCCGACCAGACCAATCTCTTGTCGCTCAACGCGGCGATTGAGGCCGAAAAGGCCGGTGAATACGGCCGCGGTTTTGCTGTGGTCGCCACCGAAGTGCGGCGTCTGGCGGACCAGACCGCCGTCGCCACGTACGACATCGAGCAGATGGTGCGCGAGATCCAGTCGGCGGTATCTGCCGGGGTCATGGGCATGGACAAGTTCTCCGAAGAGGTGCGCCGCGGCATGTCCGAGGTGCAGCAGGTCGGCGAGCAGTTGTCGCAGATCATTCACCAGGTTCAGGCGCTGGCGCCACGGGTGTTGATGGTCAACGAAGGCATGCAGGCCCAGGCCACGGGCGCCGAACAGATCAACCATGCGCTGGTGCAGTTGGGCGATGCCAGCAGCCAGACCGTCGAGTCCCTGCGCCAGGCCAGTTTCGCTATCGATGAACTGAGCCAGGTGGCCGTAGGGCTGCGCAGCGGCGTTTCGCGATTCAAAGTCTGATGAGCGAACTCACGGCCAAACGCAGCGCCGTGAAGCCGGCGCTGCAATCATTGTTTCTGGTGTTCCGCATCGGCAACGAGCGCTATGCCTTGCAGGCCATCGAGGTGGCGGAAGTGCTGCCGCGCCTGCCGTTGAAGCCGATTCCCCGCGCGCCGGACTGGGTGGCCGGTGTGTTTGCCTATCGCGGCGCGGTGGTGCCGGTGATCGACCTCAGTGCGCTGACTTTCGGCCAACCGGCCCAGGCCCGCACCAGCACACGCTTGGTGCTGGTCAATTACCGCCCGGATGAAACCGTTGAGGCGCAATTGCTCGGGCTGATTCTGGAACAGGCCACCGATACCTTGCGCTGCAACCCGGCGGATTTTCAGCCTTATGGCCTGGACAATCGCCAGGCGCCGTACCTCGGGCCAGTGCGCGAAGATGCTCAGGGTTTGCTGCAATGGGTGCGAGTCGCCGACTTGCTCGATAAGCAGGTTCGCGCGCTGCTGTTTCCGTCGACGCCACTGGACTTGGCGCTGTTTGAGGAGCGGCCATGAGCAGCGATCAGCGGTTTTTCGATTTCCTCAAAGAGCGCATCGGTCTCGATGTGACCTCGGTGGGGCCGGCGATCATCGAGCGTGCGGTGCGTCAGCGCAGCACGGCGTCCAACGCGCTGACGGCCGATGAGTATTGGTACACCTTGCAGGGTTCGCGGGACGAGCAGCAGGCGCTGATCGAAGCGGTGATCGTCCCCGAGACCTGGTTTTTCCGTTACCCGGAATCCTTCGCCACCCTGGCGAAACTGGCTGCCAAACGTCTGAGCGACATCAACAACATGCGCGCGCTGCGGATTCTCAGCCTGCCGTGTTCCACCGGTGAAGAACCGTATTCCATCGCCATGGCGTTGCTTGATGCCGGGTTCCAGCCGCACCAGTTCAAGGTCGAAGGCATGGACGTCAGCCTGTTGTCGGTGGAAAAAGCCCGGCACGCGCTGTACGGTAAGAATTCGTTTCGTGGTCAGGACATCGCCTTTCGCGAGCGGCATTTCACCGCCGAAGACGAGGGCTATCGCCTCAGCGGGCGGGTGCTTGAACAAGTGCGTTTGCAGGTCGGCAATCTGCTGGATCCGACGTTGCTGGCCAACGAGCCGCCTTATGACTTTGTGTTCTGCCGCAACCTGCTGATCTATTTCGATCAGCCGACCCAGCAGCAAGTGTTCGAAGTGCTCAAGCGCCTGACCCATGTCGACGGCGTGCTGTTTATCGGTCCGGCCGAGGGCAGTTTGCTCGGCCGTTTCGGCATGCGTTCGATCGGCATCGCGCAGTCCTTTGCGTTCAGTCGTCAGAGCACACCTGAGCCTGCGCCCCTTCCGACTTTCGTTCCGACGCCTTTGCCTGTACGCCAACCGGTGCGCAGCGTGACGCCGCCGCCCGTTCGCAGTCGGCCCTTCGCAACGGTGACGCCGCTACCTGTCGTGACGAAAGCCGCCAACCCGGACGCCGCCGCGCTGCTGGCGAACATTGCCGCGCTGGCCAACGAAGGCAAAAGCGCTGAAGCCCGCGTCGCGTGCGAGCGCTATTTGCGCAGTCACGAGCCAGTGGCCCAGGTTTTTTACTGGCTGGGCTTGCTCAGCGATGTCGCCGGCAGAGTCCTGGAGGCCCAAGGGTTTTATCGCAAGGCGTTGTACCTCGAACCGCAACATCCCGACGCGTTGATGCACCTGGCGGCGTTGCTGCAATCCTTGGGCGACACGGCGGGTGCCAGACGATTGCAGGACCGCGCCGCCCGCAGTGAGCGCGCCGCTGACAGTGAGCGTAAACGATGAACGCCGTCGACACCTTTAGCCTCACCCATGAAGATGCCCAGGCCATCGACGATTGCTGGAATCGCATCGGTATCCACGGCGACAAGTCCTGCCCACTGCTGAGCGATCACATTCACTGCCGCAATTGCACGGTGTATTCGGCCGCCGCGACGCGCTTGCTCGACCGGTACGCGTTGCAGCAGGAAGACCGCGGGCAAGTCTCCAGCGCGGTCAAGAGCGAGGTGAAAACCCGTTCGTTGTTGATGTTCCGTCTCGGCGAAGAATGGCTGGGCCTGGCCACCCGTAGTCTGGTGGAAGTGGCGCCGCTGCAAGCGATTCATTCGTTGCCGCACCAGCGCTCCCGGGCCTTGCTCGGCGTAGCGAATGTGCGCGGCGCTCTGGTGGCGTGCCTGTCGCTGGTGGAGCTGCTGGGGCTCGACGGCGCCAGCAGCGTGGCGTCCGGCGCGCGGGTCATGCCGCGGATGCTGATCATCGCCGCCCACGGCGGGCCGGTGGTGGTGCCGGTGGATGAAGTGGACGGGATTCACGCCATCGACGAACACCTCCTTGAGGCGGCGTCCCGCTCCGGCACTCAGGCCAGCGGCAAATACACCCGTGGCGTGTTGCAGTTCAAAGGTCGCAGCCTGCGTTGGCTGGATGAAGAACAGCTGCTGTCCGCCGTGACCCGGAGCCTTACATGACCCCCGAGCAAATGCGCGACGCTTCTTTGCTGGAGCTCTTCAGCCTGGAAGCCGAGGCCCAGACCCAGGTGCTGAGCGCAGGTCTTTTGGCGCTGGAACGCGACCCGACCCAGGCCGATCACCTCGAATCGTGCATGCGCGCGGCGCACTCGCTCAAGGGCGCGGCGCGCATCGTCGGCGTCGATGCCGGGGTCAGCGTCTCGCATGTGATGGAAGATTGTCTGGTCAGCGCCCAGGAAGGGCGCCTGTACCTGCGGCCCGAGCACATCGATGCGTTGTTGCAAGGCACCGATTTGCTGATGCGCATTGCGACGCCGAACAACAATCCTGAACCTGCGGATATCGAGGCCTATGTGGCCTTGATGGCGCGGTTGCTTGATCCGAAGGCGGCACCCGCGCCGGTCCTTGCACCTATCGTCCCAGTGATGGCAGAGCTTCAGCTCGAACCACCGGCGCCCAAGGTCGAGACGCCAATCCCGGTCGCCGAACTGCCCTTCGCAGAGCCCCCGCGCAAGATTAAGCGCACCACCGAAAGCGGCGAACGGGTGCTGCGAGTCACGGCCGAACGCCTGAACAGCCTGCTCGATCTGTCGAGCAAATCCCTGGTGGAAACCCTGCGGCTCAAACCGCACCTGGCCACCATGCAGCGCCTCAAACGCATGCAGAACAACGGCCTGCGGGCCCTGGAAAACCTCAACGTCCACCTCAAGGACCACACCTTGAGCCTGGAGGCCCAGGAAGCCCTCGACGATGCCCGCCGATTGCTAGCTGAATCCCAGCAATTGTTGGTAGAGAAAAATGCCGAGCTGGACGAGTTCGCCTGGCAGGCCAGTCAACGGGCGCAAGTGTTGTACGACACCGCGCTGGCCTGCCGCATGCGGCCGTTTGCCGATGTGTTGGCCGGGCAAGAGCGCATGGTCCGCGACCTCGGTCGCAGCCTCGGCAAACAGGTGCGACTGGAGATCGAGGGCGAGAAAACCCAGGTCGATCGCGACGTGCTGGAGAAGCTTGAAGCGCCGCTGACCCACCTGCTGCGCAATGCCGTGGATCACGGCATCGAATCGCCGGAGCTACGGCTATTGGCGGGCAAACCCGCTGAAGGCCTGATTCGTTTGCGCGCCTCCCATCAGGCCGGTCTGTTGGTGCTGGAGCTGAGCGATGACGGCAATGGCGTCGATCTGGAAAAGGTTCGCCGCAGCATCATCGAGCGCCAATTGTCCCCGACAGAAACCGCGGTGCAGCTGAGTGAAGAAGAGCTGCTGACTTTCCTGTTTCTACCGGGTTTCAGCCTGCGCGACACGGTCACCGAGGTCTCCGGACGCGGCGTCGGTCTGGATGCGGTTCAGCACATGGTCCGCCAGTTGCGCGGCGCGGTCGTGCTGGAGCAGGCGGCGGGCGAGGGCAGTCGCTTTCATCTCGAAGTGCCGCTGACCCTGTCGGTGGTGCGCAGTCTGGTGGTGGAAGTCGGTGACGAGGCGTATGCCTTCCCGCTGGCCCACATCGAACGGATGTGCGATCTGGAGCCGGCGGACATCGTCCAGGTCGAAGGCCGTCAGCATTTCTGGCACGAAGGCCGGCATGTCGGGCTGGTCGCGGCCAGTCAGCTGCTGCAGCGTCCGGCGAGCCAGAACAGCCAGCAAACCCTCAAAGTCGTGGTGATTCGCGAGCGCGAGGCGATTTACGGCGTGGCGGTCGAGCGTTTTATCGGCGAACGGACGTTGGTCGTATTGCCGCTGGACGAGCGTCTGGGCAAGGTGCAGGACATTTCCGCCGGGGCCTTGCTCGACGACGGTTCGGTGGTGCTGATCGTCGACGTCGAAGATATGCTGCGTTCGGTGGACAAACTGCTCAATACCGGGCGCCTTGAGCGCATTGCCCGTCAGGGCGGCCCGGTGGTTGAAGCCGCTCGAAAACGGATTTTGGTGGTCGACGATTCGCTGACCGTGCGCGAGCTGCAACGCAAGTTGTTACTCAATCGCGGCTACGACGTGGCGGTGGCGGTGGACGGTATGGATGGCTGGAACGCCTTGCGTTCGGAGGATTTCGATCTGCTGATCACCGACATTGATATGCCACGCATGGATGGCATCGAACTGGTGTCTTTATTGCGCCTGGACAATCGCCTGCAATCGCTTCCGGTTATGGTGGTGTCCTACAAGGATCGTGAAGAGGACCGTCGTCGTGGACTGGACGCTGGAGCCGACTATTACCTAGCCAAAGCCAGTTTTCATGACGACGCCCTGCTTGACGCGGTGGATGAGCTCATTGGAGGCGCGCGGGCATGAAAATCGCAATCGTCAACGACATGCCCATGGCGGTGGAGGCCCTGCGCCGCGCCCTGGCGTTCGAGCCGGCGCACGTGGTGGTTTGGGTCGCCAGCAATGGGGCCGAGGCGGTGCAACGGTGCGCCGAAAATACGCCGGATCTGATCCTGATGGACCTGATCATGCCGGTGATGGATGGCGTGGAGGCGACCCGGCGGATCATGGCCGATACGCCGTGCGCGATTGTCATCGTTACGGTCGACCGCGAGCAAAACGTGCATCGGGTGTTCGAGGCCATGGGCCACGGAGCGCTGGATGTGGTCGATACGCCGGCCCTCGGTGCCGGCAATGCCCAAGAGGCGGCAGCCCCGTTACTGCGCAAGATCGTGAACATCGGTTGGCTGATCGGAGACAAGGGCAATCGGGAGCGATCGGCTCCGAGCCCGCTACGCAGTTCGGTCTCGCGCCAGTGTCTGGTAGCGATCGGCTCATCGGCAGGTGGGCCGGCCGCGTTGGAAGTCTTGCTCAAGGGGCTGCCGCGAGAATTTTCGGCGGCCATCGTGCTGGTGCAGCATGTTGACCAGGTGTTCGCCGCCGGCATGGCCGAATGGCTCAGCAGCGCCAGCGGCCTGAATGTGCGCCTGGCCCAGGAAGGCGAGCCGCCGCAAAGCGGCACGGTGCTGCTGGCGGGTACTAACCACCATATTCGCTTGTTGAAAAACGGTACGCTGGCCTACACCGCCGACCCGGTCAACGAGATCTACCGGCCCTCGATCGATGTGTTTTTCGAGAGCGTGGCCAATTACTGGAACGGCGATGCCGTGGGTGTTTTGCTCACTGGCATGGGACGCGATGGCGCGCAGGGGCTTAAACTAATGCGCCAACAGGGCTACCTGACCATCGCTCAGGATCAACACAGCAGTGCGGTGTACGGAATGCCGAAGGCGGCAGCGGCCATCGATGCAGCGATGGAAATCCGCCCACTGGACAAGATAGCGCCACGATTGCTGGAGATATTCCCCAAATGAAGAATTTTCACAGCAATCCTGGTCCAAGTAGTACTCAGGTGACAGCCCATGAATGATTTACAGCTCGATGACTTCAAAACCGACGAAAACGCCGCCATGGTGTTGTTGGTAGACGATCAGGCGATGATCGGCGAAGCGGTGCGCCGCGGGTTGTCGAACGAAGACAATATCGACTTCCACTTCTGCGCCGACCCGCACCAGGCCATCGCCCAGGCGATCCGCATCAATCCGACGGTGATCCTCCAGGATCTGGTGATGCCCGGTCTTGACGGCTTGAGTCTGGTGCGCGAGTACCGCAACCATCCGGCGACCAAGGACATCCCGATCATTGTCCTGTCGACCAAGGAAGACCCGCTGATCAAGTGCGCGGCGTTTGCGGCCGGGGCCAATGATTACCTGGTCAAGCTGCCGGACAACATCGAACTGGTGGCGCGCATTCGCTACCACTCGCGCTCCTACATGACCTTGCTGCAGCGTGACGCGGCTTACCGGGCATTGCGGGTCAGCCAGCAGCAGTTGCTCGACACCAATCTGGTGCTGCAACGCTTGATGAACTCCGACGGCCTGACCGGGCTGTCGAACCGCCGGCATTTCGACGAATACCTGGAGCTGGAGTGGCGCCGCTCGCTGCGTGAGCAGACCCAACTGTCGCTGCTGATGATCGATGTCGACTACTTCAAGTCCTTCAACGACAGCTTCGGCCACCTTGAAGGTGATGAAGCCTTGCGCAAAGTGGCCACGGCGATTCGTGATGCCAGTGCGCGGTCTTCGGACCTGCCGGCCCGGTACGGCGGCGAAGAATTCGCTCTGGTGCTGCCCAATACTTCGCCGGGCGGCGCGCGACTGGTCGCGGAAAAACTCCGCCAGTCCGTTGCGGCGCTGAAGATCCCGCACATTTCCCCGGCCGAAGGTTCGAATTTGACCATCAGCATTGGTCTATCGACCATGACCCCGCAGCCGGGGAGCGATTGCCGGCAATTGATCTTGGCGGCGGACAAGGGGCTGTATCTGGCGAAGAACAATGGGCGTAATCAGGTGGGGATTGAGTAACCCGCCATTGAAATACGATCCCTTGTAGCAGCGGTCGAGCCCCGCGAGGCCGCGTCCGAGGACGAAGTCCTCGCCAGTCCTGTGTACGCGGTTTGTCTGAAAGGCCGTGTTGTATAGTTTACGACGGCTTCGCCGCCGAACGCGGCCTCGCGGGGCTCGACCGCTGCTACAGGTGTTCGCCGTTTAGCCAAAACCATTCGCCCTAAAGCCGCCAGGCGGGCTGCCTTGACAGCCTGATTACGGTATACTCGCCGGCTTTCAAAAGTTCGCCAACGAGTGCTGCCCGCCATGGAAATCAACCCGATCCTTAACAGTATCAAGGACCTGTCCGAGCGCTCCGAAACTATTCGGGGGTATCTTTGACTACGATCAAAAGCATGAGCGTCTGACTGAAGTCAATCGCGAGCTTGAAGATCCGAATGTCTGGAACAACCCGACGTACGCTCAGGAGCTGGGCCGCGAGCGGTCCCTGCTGGCTCAGATCGTCGAAACCCTCGACGAAATGCACACAGGCCTGGCCGACGCCAAAGACCTGCTGCTGATGTCCGCCGAAGAAGAAGACCAGGCCGCCGTCGATGACGTCGCTGCCGAAGTCGAACGTCTGCGCGAGTCCCTGGAAAAACTCGAATTCCGTCGCATGTTCAGCGGTGAGATGGACGCCAACAACGCCTACCTGGACATCCAGGCCGGCTCTGGCGGTACCGAGGCTCAGGACTGGGCCAACATCCTGCTGCGCATGTACCTGCGCTGGGCCGACAAACGTGGTTTCGACGCGACCATCATGGAGCTGTCGGCCGGTGAAGTCGCCGGGATCAAGGGCGCCACCCTCCACATCAAGGGCGAATATGCTTTTGGCTGGTTGCGTACCGAAATCGGCGTGCACCGTCTGGTGCGCAAGAGCCCTTACGACTCCGGTAACCGTCGCCACACCTCGTTCTCGGCCGTGTTCGTGTCGCCGGAAATCGATGACAACATCGAAATCGACATCAACCCGTCGGACCTGCGCATCGATACCTACCGCTCCTCCGGTGCCGGTGGTCAGCACGTAAACACCACCGACTCGGCCGTACGTATTACGCACGTACCGAGCAACACCGTGGTCAGCTGCCAGAACGAACGCTCCCAGCACGCCAACAAAGACACCGCGATGAAAATGTTGCGGGCGCGCTTGTACGAGCAGGAAGTGCAGAAACGCAACGCCGCTTCCCAGGCCCTGGAAGACACCAAGTCGGACATCGGCTGGGGTCACCAGATTCGCTCCTACGTGCTCGACCAGTCGCGAATCAAGGATTTGCGTACTAACGTCGAACGCAGTGACTGCGACAAGGTGCTCGACGGCGACATCGACGAATACCTGGTGGCCAGCCTGAAGCAAGGCCTGTAAACCGCCAGTCAAGACCTCAAGTCCCCTGCCACCGGTGGGGGCAACGAACCTGTGATGGAATTTTTAAAGACATGAGCGACCTAGAACTCGACCCGCAAGCCCTGCAACAGGAAGAAAACTCCCTGATCGCCCTGCGCAAGGAAAAGCTGGCTGCCGAGCGCGCCAAGGGCCAGGCCTTCCCGAACGACTTCCGCCGCGATGCTTACTGCGAAGACTTGCAGAAACAGTACGCGGACAAGACCAAGGAAGAGCTGGCAGAGGCTGCAATCCCGGTCAAGGTTGCCGGTCGTCTCATGCTCAACCGTGGTTCGTTCATGGTGATCCAGGACATGTCCGGGCGCATTCAGGTTTACGTCAACCGTAAAACCCTGTCTGAAGAAACCCTGGCTGCGGTGAAAACCTGGGACCTGGGCGACATCATCGCTGCCGAAGGCACCCTGGCGCGTTCCGGCAAGGGCGACCTGTACGTCGAAATGACCAGCGTGCGCCTGCTGACCAAGTCCCTGCGCCCACTGCCGGACAAGCACCACGGCCTGTCCGACACCGAGCAGCGCTATCGCCAGCGTTACGTTGACCTGATCGTCAACGAAGACGTGCGCCAGACCTTCCGCGTGCGTTCGCAAGTGATTGCACACATCCGCAGCTTCCTGATGCAGCGTGACTTCCTGGAAGTCGAAACGCCGATGCTGCAAACCATCCCCGGTGGTGCGGCGGCCAAGCCGTTCGAGACTCACCACAATGCGCTGGACATGGAAATGTTCCTGCGTATCGCGCCGGAGCTGTACCTCAAGCGCCTCGTTGTTGGCGGCTTCGAGAAAGTATTCGAGATCAACCGCAACTTCCGTAACGAAGGCGTTTCGACTCGTCACAACCCTGAATTCACCATGTTGGAGTTCTACCAGGCGTACGCCGACTACGAAGACAACATGGACCTGACCGAAGAACTGTTCCGCGAACTGGCTCAGCTTGTTCTTGGGACTACCGACGTCCCGTACGGCGACAAGGTGTTCCACTTCGGCGAACCGTTCGTGCGTCTGTCGGTGTTCGACTCGATCCTCAAGTACAACCCTGAGCTGACCGCTGACGACCTGACCGACATCGACAAGGCCCGCGCCATCGCCAAGAAGGCCGGCGCCAAAGTGCTGGGCTTCGAAGGTCTGGGCAAACTGCAGGTGATGATTTTCGAAGAGCTGGTCGAGCACAAGCTGGAGCAGCCGCACTTCATCACTCAGTATCCGTTCGAAGTGTCGCCGTTGGCCCGTCGTAACGACGAGAACCCGAACGTCACCGACCGTTTTGAGCTGTTCATCGGTGGCCGCGAAATCGCCAACGCCTACTCCGAGTTGAACGACGCGGAAGACCAGGCCGAGCGCTTCATGGCTCAGGTGGCCGACAAGGACGCTGGCGATGACGAAGCCATGCACTACGACGCCGACTTCGTTCGTGCGCTGGAGTACGGGATGCCGCCAACGGCCGGTGAAGGTATCGGCATCGACCGTCTGGTGATGCTGCTGACCAACTCCCCGTCGATCCGCGACGTGATCCTGTTCCCGCACATGCGGCCGCAAGCGTAAATGTTTCAACTAAAAAGCCGCCTAAAACAGGCGGCTTTTTATTGCCTGTCTGGTACAAACGTATCAATTGGTTACTTTTGAAGTAAGAGAGGAAGACCTGTCGTGAACCGTGCAATTGCTCAAGAGGGTGCAGCGGACGTCGCCACCGCGGTCGCTGAAAGTGTTCAGTACCAGGGCCGCAAGGCCAGCCGACAGGGCAGCGAACAGCGTCGACAGGACATTCTCGATGCGGCGATGCGCATTGTCGTGCGCGATGGCGTGCGGGCCGTGCGTCACCGCGCGGTGGCCGCCGAGGCCGGTGTGCCGCTGTCCGCCACCACTTACTATTTCAAGGATATCGATGACCTGCTCACCGATACCTTCGCCCAATACGTGGAACGCAGCGCGGCGTTCATGGCCAAGTTGTGGGCCAGCAACGAAGGCTTGCTGCGCGAAATGGTGGCTTATGGCGATGGCAGCCCCGAGTCCCGCTCACAACTGGCTGACGACATCGCACGACTGACCGCCGATTATGTGCAGCGCCAGTTACACAACCGTCGCGAGCACTTGATGGCCGAGCAGGCGTTCCGTCAAGAGGCGCTGTTGAACCCGCGCCTGGCGGTGTTGGTGCGCTCGCATCAGAAAATTCTTCTGCAAGGCACCTGCCATTTTTTCGAGGTGTTGGGTTCCCGCGAGCCACAACAGGATGCCAAAGTGTTGACGGCGATTATCGGACGGATGGAATATCAGGGCCTGCTCAACGACGCCGAGCCTGTCGCCGAAGCCGAAATGCTCGGCATCCTTACGCGCTACATGCATCTGGTATTGGCGTCGGTGTAAACCCTTGTGGAAATCCACAACCCTGTGGGAGGGTTCCCATATGAGGTCCGCGTGTGTTCAAAGGGAGTGTTGAATGAAAGCCTGGCGTGTCGTTGTGATCGCCTTGTCGTTCCTGCTGCTCAGTGGCTGTCTGGTGACCTTCAAGGAGCCGCTGCCCTCGAGTGAACCCGCGCCCAAAGGGTTGCTCGGCAAATGGACCAGCACCAATGCCTGGGGCGAGCCGCTGAATCTGGAGCTGACGCGCATTGGCGACAACCACTATCAGGCGGTCAGCTACTTCAAGGCTAAACCCAAGGAGCGTGAAGCCTATCCCTTCACGGTGACCCGCCATGGCAGTCGCTGGTACCTGTCGGCGAAGGTGCCGGCGCAGTTCGGCGGGCATTACACCATCGCTGGTTTCGAACTCACTGATAAGCATGAACTGGTGGTCTACAACCTCGACCTCGAGCAGATCAACCAGGCACTGGGGCAGAACGTCCTGAGTGGCGAAGGCTTCCAGACAGACGATGGCGACGGCGTGTTGATCAACAACAACCTGGAACAGGTTTTTACCTACCTCGACGACCCGGCCAATTCCGATGTTTTCGTCGAGGCGGTGCGTTATCAGCGCCTGGCCAAAGCCAAATAAACCCAGCACGTAACGGTTTTTCTACAGGAGTTTCGGGTGGACGATTACCAGCAGACGATACGCATTTTGTCCGATCGCATTGTGCTGGCGCAGACGCCGATTCGCGTCCTCGATGCGGTCAAGTGGGACGACAGCGTCCGCAAGGGTTTCCTCAAGGCCAAGGGCAAGGAAATGCCGGCCGTGGACCGCGACTATTACCTCAATCGGCCGCTGTCTTTTGACTCCAGCAAAGTGAAACTGGAATTCCAGAACATCGAGCGCGACATCACCCGTCAGCTGGGTCAGTTCAACCCGGTCGGCCAGATCATGCGCCGCATGTGCAAGGAATACCGGATGGTGGTGCGCATGCTCGAAGCGCGCGGCACCGAGGATTTCGGACTGATTTCCCAGGAGTTGTACGGTGCCGCGTCCGACGCGTTCCACGCCGGCGACCCGACCCTGGCCGACCTGGGGCTGATGCTCTCCGATTACCTGAACAATATCGATGGCCGTGGCGATCTGAAGGACGAACCGAAAACCCTCACCGCCAAGGAAGCCGTCAGCCAGCTGCAACATCGGTTGAACAAGGTGTTTGGCGAGGCCGAAGAGACCATTCGGGTGTTTGAGTCTGACGGCATTGTTGCCGATGCGGCGGCCGGCGCTGACTACATCAAGATTCGCACCGACGCGATGTTCAACGAACGTGACGTGCGCGCCCTGGAAGTTCATGAAGGGCTGGTGCACGTGGGCACCACGCTCAACGGGTTGAATCAGCCGATCTGCACCTTCCTCTCCAAAGGTCCGCCTTCGTCGACGGTGACTCAGGAAGGCCTGGCGATCTTGATGGAAATCATCACCTTCGCCTCTTACCCGAGTCGCCTGCGCAAGCTGACTAACCGCACCCGCGCCATCCACATGGTGGAAGAGGGCGCGGACTTCCTGCAGATCTTCGAGTTCTTCCGTGAGCAGGGTTTTGAAATGGCTGAAAGCTACGGCAACGCCAGTCGGGTTTTCCGCGGCTCGGTGCCCAATGGGCTGCCATTTACCAAAGACTTGTCCTACCTCAAGGGCTTTATCATGGTTTACAACTACATTCAGTTGGCCGTGCGTAAAGGTAAGCTCGAGCAAATACCGCTGCTGTTTTGTGGCAAGACCACGCTGGAAGACATGCGGACCTTGCGCCAGTTGGTGGATGAAGGGCTGGTGGTCGCACCGAAGTATCTTCCGGATCAATTCCGTGACCTGAACGCGCTGTCGGCGTGGATGTGCTTCTCCAACTTCCTCAATCACCTGAGCCTGGACCGGATCGAAGCGGACTATTCCAACATTCTCTAACGTTGACGCAGTCCAAATGTGGGAGCGGGCTTGCTCGCGAAAGCGGTCTAACATTCAGCATCTTTTTGTCTGATACACCGCTTTCGCGAGCAAGCCCGCTCCCACATTTGGTCCGTATTCCAACCACACTTCACGAGGTTTTCAACGGATGAGAATCCTCGGCATTTTCTGCCTGCTTCTGACCCTCAGCGGCTGCAGCGCGCTGTTGTTCTACCCCGAACCCGGCCAGTTGTTCACCCCGGAAAAAGCCAAACTCGAATTCCGCGACGTCACCCTGACCACTGCCGACGGTCTCAGGCTGCACGGCTGGTGGTTGCCGGCGAAAAAAGGTGTCGAGGTCAAAGGCACCGTGCTGCACCTGCACGGTAACGGCGGCAATCTACCCATGCACCTGGGCGGGAGCTGGTGGTTGCCCAAAGAAGGCTATCAAGTGCTGCTGGTGGACTATCGCGGTTATGGTTTGTCCGAGGGGGAACCGAGCCTGCCGGCGATCTATCAGGACATCGACGCCGCGTTCAAATGGCTCGACCAGGCACCAGAAGTCAAAGGCAAGCCGCTGATCCTTCTGGGGCAAAGCCTCGGCGGTTCGATGGCCGTGCATTATCTGGTTCAGCATCCCGAGCGCCAGAAACAACTCAAGGCCATCGTCCTCGACGGCGTGCCTGCCAGTTATCGCAGTATCGGTCAATTTGCCCTGAGCCATTCCTGGCTGACCTGGATGTTTCAGGTGCCGCTGTCCTGGCTGGTGCCGGATGGCGACAGCGCGATCAATTCCATGGCGCAGCTGGGCGGCGTACCGAAACTGATCTACCACAGCATCGACGATCCGATCGTGCCCCTTTCCAACGGCATCCGTCTGTATCAAGCTGCGCCGCCGCCGCGCGTGCTGCAACTGACCCGAGGCGGGCATGTGCAGACGTTCGCCGACCCGGTCTGGCGCAACGTCATGCTGCGTTATCTCGACGACCCGCAGCATTTCAACGGTTTGCGCCGACTGGGTGAAGTCCCGAATTACCCGGCGCCGAAAAATTCTGAAGATGAACCACCAGAGAGTCCGCAATGAGTGAAGAACGTAACGCCATCCCGCTGATCATCACCGGTATCTGCAGCATCCTCGGCACTGTCGGGGCCCTGTGGTTCTACGGCTACCTGCACTTCGCCAAACCCGAAGATGCGCTGCTGCTCAGCGACTTCACCCTGCTCAAGACTGTGCCGGGCGAAGACTACAAAGTCTCCCTGGAACCGGCTCCGCAAGTCGCCCAGTGCATCGATGGCGTGTTGGTGATGTTCGACACCGAGCAGAAAGGCCTGAGTGGCGTATTGGTCAACAACAAGAAAAAAGCCGTGCGCTGCATGGGCGAGGAAACCCCGCAGAAGCTGCAACCGTAACGCGCCCGAAAAGATCGCAGCCTCGTTTCACTCGACAGCTCCTATAAAGACCGCGTGCTTCTGTAGGAGCTGTCGAGTGAAACGAGGCTGCGATCTGCTTAAAAACAAAAGCCCCGCCTGATCAGATCAGGCGGGGCTTTTGAGTTTCAGCAGACGAAGCTTAGTTCGAGCTGACAGCCGAACGTGGGATCACCGGCTGGTTGTCGTTGGAAATGGTCACTTCCACCCGACGGTTCATCGCACGACCCGAAACGCTGGAATTCTCGGCCACCGGGTATTCCTTGCCATAACCCTGGGCGACGATGCGCGCTGGATCTACACCCATCTTGATCAAAGCCACTTGCACGGAAGTCGCACGGCGTTCCGACAGCGACTGGTTGTAGTTCGGCGCACCCGTGCTGTCGGTGTAGCCTTCGATAATCACTTTACGGTCCGGGTTTTCCTGAAGGAACTGGGCCAGTTTGTTGATATTCACCAGACCGCTGGATTTCAGCTCGGCCTTGTTGGTGGCGAACAACACATCACCGAACGTCACCAGCGTGCCGCGATCAGTCTGCTTGGCGTTCAGGCTGTCCTGCAATTGCTTGATCTGCGCGTCGCGTGCGTCCAGACGGGCCTGGGCACGTTGCGCAGAGGCATTTTTCAGACTGGCTTCAGCGGTGCGCAGCGCGATGGTTTGCTTGGCCACTTCAACACGTTGATTGGTCAGGTATGCCAGTTGGTCGACCTTGGCCTGGTCCTCTTTGTCCATGTAGGCCTTGTCGGCCTTGTCCAGGTAATCGCTGGCTTCTTTGGTTTCCAGCGCCGCGACTTTGCTGGCTTGCGGGTTGGTTTGCAGGCCGGTGTAATTGGTACGGGCCTGTTCCAGGTTCGCGTTAGGCGGCGTGGAGCAGGCAGCCAGTGCAACGCTTGCGGCCAGCAGGGCAGGGATCATCAATTGTTTACGCATCATGGTTTCGTCCTTTTAATCGAGTAAGAAGTGCGTCGTGCCGCGCCGTTATTGCACGGTGCGCTGGCTTTCCTGACGCAGTTCCTGAACCCCTTTCTGAGAGTCCTTCACAGCCTGTTCGGCTTTCATCGCCTGGGCTTTGCGTTCAGCCACTCGAGCGTCCCACTCGGCCTGTTGGGCGAGGGTCTTGGCTTCGTCATACTTCTTGTCGTGCATGGCGATTTCGGCTTGTTTGAGCTTGTCCTGGGCGGACTTCATTTCCACAGCCGCGAATTCGGTACCGCCGGCACTGACGGCACTGTTGACCGCCGATTCCGTCACGGCGAATTGCTCGCTTGGCGGGTTGCCGGCACAACCGGCCAGAACGAGGCTGCTGCCGATTGCCAGTGCAGCCAGTTTCAGACTACGCAGAGGGGGGAACGAGGATTTGGCAGTTCGGGTTTTCATGGTCTTCAACTCCATTGGGTTAACTCCTGAAAAACTTAAAAATCCATCCTGGGCAAGGAGCCGCAACCTTCAATTTCCGGGGGTGTTTTGAAACGGCCGTCCCAGGCGTGGTTAATGGGTGTGACCCGTGGCGTTTTTCAAAAGTTCAGAGAATGTGGCCCATTGCCTGAAAAACTTTGACCGAGCGGACAAGGCTCTAAACCAGGTATTTCCACAGCGCATAGGCGTATTCCCAGCCCTGTGCAGGGCCGGGAGTGCGCATTATTGGAGGGGAGAGAAGTGCGGTAATCAGTGTTTCTGTTTGTCGTCAACGGCCGACAATTTGTGCAAATGACGACGGGACAACGAGAGAAAGCGCGGAGTCGGACCGACGTCTTCGTACAGCGGATCACCTTCTTCGTCAGTGGCCACGACCGTCGGGCCCTTCACATAAGGGAAGCTCTTTTCGAGCTCTTCAAGCGCGGCGCCGATCAGCTCGCCGAGCAGTTCTTCTGGGTGTCGTTTGGGGTACATCTCGATAATTGCCGCTAGCCGTGCGGCGGCCTCTACATCCAGATGAATCGAGTATCCGGTGTCGGTCAGGCGACCCTTGGCGTTTTCTTCCCAGTGATGGGCAAGCTCGCGGATTTTCATAGTGACCTCATTGCGCACCTGCTCGTGGCAGGCTGTGTCAGTGTCCGGCAAAGGCCGGCTGCAACCGTTGTACGGCTTATTCTTCAGACTAGCTTTAACGCCCAAGGTTTAAAGTCCCTTCGTCGTCTAATGGTGAACGTTGGGGGGATTGGGTGTATATCCGTTTCTCCGGTAATGGCAGCTAATGGTTCCGCCCTTACGGCGGGTCACTTTGAAAAGCGCAAAGTAACCAAACGCTTTTGCCCCTTTCGTTCGGTGCCTCGCCTAGGCTCGGCATGCCCTCGCTCCGGTCCTGCTCCGTGGGCCCGCCGCCATCGGCCATCCATGGCCGGGGGCGGCTAACCCGGCATCCATGCCGGGTTGCCCACTGCGCAGAACCTACACTCGGCCTCACGAGGGGGCGGTGCCTCAAGATCAAAAGCTGCAGGCGAGCTAACGCTCGGCCTGTTGAGTGGTGAAAAGCAGGTGTACGCCGATCTGCTTTATGTGGGAGCGAGCCTGCTCGCGAAGCTGTTGATCTTGCCGTTGCTTTGCTTTGCTTTGCTTTGCTTTGCTTTGCTTTGCTTTGCTTTGCTTTGCTTTGCTTTGCTTTGCTTTGGCTTCAGATCTGCCGCCCCTTTCCCAGAGGCCGAACGCAGGCGTTGCGCAGGGGGCACCGCGGCAAGGATGCCGCGGTAGCCGCCCCCGGCCATGGATGGCCGATGGCGGCGGGCCCCCGGTGCAATGCCGGAGTGAGGGCATGCCGAGCCTAGGCGAGGCACCGAATGGCGGGGCAAAAGCCTTTGGTTACTTTGGGCTTTTCAAAGTGACTCGCTGTAAAAGCGAAACCAATAGCCGCCATCACCGCAGAAACGGATATGTACCCCACCAATCCCAATCCCCATCCCAAAACTTTCCCAGGAGGTGAACAGCATTCCCTTCGTCGTCTGCTTGTAAGAACCGCTTTACAGCGGCACTCTCTAACGACGAAGCACACCCGGATTTTTCGCTGGAGAACTGCTGATGACCGATATTGATGCACGCTTGCGCGAAGATGTTCACCTGTTGGGTGAGCTGTTGGGCAACACCATTCGTGAACAGTACGGGGACGGCTTTCTCGACAAGATCGAGCAGATCCGCAAGGGCGCCAAGGCCGACCGTCGCGGTTCGATGGACGCTGAACTGAGCGCCAGCCTCAACCAATTGAGCGAAGAAGAGTTGCTGCCGGTGGCGCGGGCGTTCAACCAGTTTCTCAACCTGGCCAATATCGCCGAGCAGTATCAGCTGATTCACCGTCGCGAAGAGTCGCAGCCGGCGCCGTTCGAAGCGCGAGTACTGCCGGAATTGCTGGCTCGCCTGCTTGCCGAAGGCCATGGCGCCGAATCCCTGGCCCGGCAACTGGGGCGGCTGGAGATTGAACTGGTCCTCACCGCTCATCCGACCGAAGTGGCGCGCCGCACGCTGATCCAGAAGTACGACGCCATTGCCGCGCAGCTGGCCGCCCAGGACCATCGCGACCTGACCACTGCCGAGCGCGAGCAGATCCACGCGAAGTTGCAACGCCTGATCGCCGAAGCCTGGCACACCGAAGAAATTCGCCGCACCCGCCCGACGCCCGTCGATGAAGCCAAATGGGGCTTTGCGGTGATCGAGCATTCGCTGTGGCAGGCGATCCCCAACTATTTGCGCAAGGCTGATAAAGCGCTGCATGACGCCACCGGCCTGCATTTGCCGCTGGAAGCTGCACCGATTCGCTTTGCCTCGTGGATGGGCGGCGACCGGGACGGCAACCCGAACGTGACGGCTGCGGTCACCCGTGAAGTCTTGCTGCTGGCGCGTTGGATGGCCGCCGATTTGTACGTGCGTGATGTCGATCACCTGGCGGCCGAGTTGTCGATGCAGCAGGCCAGCGACGATTTGAAGGCCAAGGCCGGGGACAGTGCCGAACCCTACCGCGCGGTCCTTAAACAGTTGCGTGAGCGCCTGCGCGCGACGCGTAACTGGGCTCACGCGTCGTTGACGACAGCCACGCCAGCAACGGCCGATGTGTTGCAAAACAACCGCGAGCTGCTCGATCCGCTGGAGCTGTGCTACCACTCGCTGCACGATTGCGGCATGGGCGTGATCGCCGATGGGCCGCTGCTCGATTGCCTGCGCCGGGCGATGACGTTCGGGCTGTTCCTGGTGCGGCTCGATGTGCGACAGGACTCGTCGCGGCATACCGCGGCCATGACTGAAGTCACTGACTACCTCGGCCTCGGTCGTTACGAAGACTGGAGCGAGGAAGAGCGCATCACCTTTCTGATGCGTGAACTGAACAACCGCCGGCCGCTGCTGCCGGCGTACTTCAAACCGTCAGCCGACACCGCCGAGGTGCTGGCAACTTGCCGGGAAATCGCCGCGGCACCGGGCGCATCGCTCGGTTCTTATGTGATCTCCATGGCCGGCGCCGCTTCCGACGTGCTGGCCGTGCAACTGCTGCTCAAAGAAGCTGGCGTGTTGCGGCCGATGCGCGTGGTGCCGTTGTTCGAAACCCTTGCCGACCTCGACAACGCCGGCCCGGTGATCGAAAAGCTGTTGCTGTTGCCGGGTTATCGCGCGCGCCTGCAAGGGCCGCAGGAAGTGATGATCGGCTACTCCGACTCGGCCAAGGACGCCGGCACTACTGCTGCGGCCTGGGCACAGTATCGGGCGCAGGAGCGCTTGGTCGATATTTGCCGCGAGCAGCAAGTGGAACTGCTGTTGTTCCACGGTCGTGGCGGCACCGTGGGTCGCGGTGGTGGTCCGGCGCACGCGGCGATTCTGTCGCAGCCGCCGGGTTCGGTGGCGGGGCGTTTCCGTACCACCGAGCAGGGAGAAATGATTCGTTTCAAATTCGGCTTGCCGGACATCGCCGAGCAGAATCTCAATCTGTACCTGGCCGCGGTATTGGAAGCGACCTTGCTGCCGCCGCCTCCACCGGAGCCTGCCTGGCGCCATTTGATGGACGAATTGGCTGCTGACGGTGTCAGCGCTTATCGCGCCGTGGTGCGGGAAAATCCGCAGTTCGTTGAGTATTTCCGCCAGTCCACCCCGGAACAGGAGCTGGGACGCCTGCCATTGGGCAGTCGCCCGGCCAAGCGCCGCGCCGGCGGGATTGAAAGCCTGCGGGCAATTCCGTGGATCTTCGGCTGGACCCAGACACGACTGATGCTACCGGCCTGGCTCGGCTGGGAAGCGGCGTTGAGCAAGGCGCTGGAGCGCGGCGAAGGCGAGCTGCTGGGGCAAATGCGCGAGCAGTGGCCGTTCTTCCGCACGCGCATCGATATGCTGGAAATGGTGTTGGCCAAGGCCGATGCCGATATCGCCCGGTCCTACGATGAGCGCTTGGTCGAGCCGGATCTGCTCCCTTTGGGTGCGCATTTACGCGACCTATTGTCGCAGGCCTGCTCGGTGGTCCTGGGGCTGACCGGTCAGTCGCAGCTACTGGCACATAGCCCAGCCACGCTTGAATTCATCCGCTTGCGCAACACTTACCTTGACCCTCTTCATCTATTGCAGGCCGAGTTGTTGGCGCGTTCGCGACAACAGGAAGTGGCACAGGACAGCCCGGTAGAACAGGCGCTGCTGGTGTCTGTGGCGGGGATTGCCGCCGGTTTGCGTAATACCGGCTAAGGTTTTCGTCGTGGGGGAAGGCACTTGGTGCGAGCGTCGAGTGCCTGTGGGCGAGGGGTTGAAAAGTGCTGGCAGGCGACAGTTAGTGATGGGGTTGCGACTTAGGGTACTCCGACGAAAGGTCACGTCAGGCGCGGGTTTCTCCGACTTTCGGCGGCTTGTGTGGTCTGGGCCTGCTGTGTATCTTGATCAGCCTTTGGCCGTTTGGGCGGTCACGACCCTTTTTTTGAGATTGGCCCCACGAGGCGAATCTGACGTTATCTATATAAAAATTGAGGAGCACATCGATGCGCGTCATTCTGCTGGGAGCTCCCGGGGCCGGTAAAGGTACTCAGGCTAAGTTCATCACCGAAAAATTCGGTATCCCGCAAATTTCCACCGGCGACATGCTGCGTGCAGCGGTCAAGGCCGGCACCGAGCTGGGCCTGATCGCCAAGAGCGTCATGGACAGCGGTGGTCTGGTTTCCGATGACCTGATCATCAACCTGGTCAAGGAACGCATCAGCCAGGCCGATTGCGCCAACGGTTTTCTGTTCGACGGTTTCCCGCGCACCATTCCTCAGGCTGAAGCCCTGGTGAAAGCCGGCGTCGAGCTGGATTACGTGGTCGAAATCGCTGTCGACGACGAAGAAATCGTGCAGCGTATCGCCGGTCGTCGTGTTCACGAAGCCAGCGGCCGCGTGTACCACACCGTCTACAACCCGCCGAAAATCGCCGGTAAAGACGACATCACCGGTGAAGAGCTGGTACAGCGCAAGGACGATACCGAAGAAACCGTGCGTCATCGCCTGTCGGTCTACCACTCGCAAACCAAGCCACTGGTAGCGTTTTACCAGAACCTGGCCGCTGATCAGGGTAAGCCGAAGTACAGCCACATCGTTGGCGTTGGCTCGGTTGAAGTGATCACCGGCAAGGTGCTTGAAGCGCTTAGCTGAAAAGTCTGATCCGCTTCATCTTCTACGGCCCGCTTGCGGGCCGTAGTTGTTTATACTGGCGCACTTTTTCTGACCTCTCTTACGGAAACATCGATGAGCACCTTGCTGGCCCTGGACACCGCGACTGAAGCTTGCTCCGTTGCCTTGCTGCATGACGGCAAAGTCACGAGCCATTACGAGGTGATCCCGCGCCTGCATGCGCAGAAGTTGCTACCAATGATTCAGCAACTGCTGGCGGATGCCGGGACCACCCTGCAAGCGGTCGATGCCATCGCATTCGGACGTGGGCCGGGTGCGTTCACGGGTGTGCGGATCGCCATCGGCGTGGTGCAGGGGCTGGCGTTTGCGCTGGATCGCCCGGTGCTGCCGGTGTCCAACCTGGCCGTGTTGGCGCAGCGGGCGTATCGCGAACACGGCGTGAGCCAGGTCGCGGCCGCCATTGATGCGCGGATGGATGAAGTGTATTGGGGTTGCTACCGCGAAACGGCGGGGGAGATGCGGCTGGTCGGCAATGAAGCGGTGTTGCCACCGGAAGCGGCAGCGTTGCCGACCGACGCCAGTGGTGAGTGGTTTGGCGCC
This sequence comes from Pseudomonas sp. MDT1-17, assembly GCF_054898105.1. NCBI lineage: Bacteria > Pseudomonadati > Pseudomonadota > Gammaproteobacteria > Pseudomonadales > Pseudomonadaceae > Pseudomonas > Pseudomonas sp. MDT1-17. The sequence continues at coordinate 1,737,514 of NZ_JBUBVM010000001.1, forward strand.
GGCACTGGCTGGGGATACGCCGAGCGTATCGCCGTCAGCCTGACCGGGCAGGATGCGGGCATGCTGCCTCACGCTGAAGACCTTCTGACCCTGGCACGTTTTGCCTGGGCGCGCGGCGAAGCGATCGTGGCTGATGAGGCGCAGCCGGTGTACCTGCGCGATAAAGTCGCGACGCCCAAGGCGCGTTAATTCGTTGGACCGAGTGGGTCCCTTCGCGAGCAAGCCCGCTCCCACAGGGTCTCCATCGTCCCTGTGGGAGCGGGCTTGCTCGCGAAAGCGGTATAAGCAACGCAGCCAATCGTCGTTTTATGTCCCGGCTTTCAAACCTTTTCCATTTTCTGTGTTCTAGTTATCACTCGGCGGTTTGCGCAGTGGGTTCTGCGCCACTAAACTGCCATCATTGATACCGGACATGTACTCATGCGTATAGACGGCGTTCCCTCTCAGTCCTACCCCATCAAGCGCAAGCCCCGCAAAGGCCCTGTGGCGGATGACGATTCTGTCGATATCGATGGTGAGCTGGAATTTCCGTCCGAAGAGCAAATGGCCGCCCGCGCCGCCAAAGCGTCTGCGCAACGCTTGAGTAATCTCCCGGCCCGTCAACAAGACATGCTTTATCATCGGGCCATGAGCAACAGTGTCGCAAAGGCCCTGGCCAGCTACCTGAGCACCGCCGGTTTTGTCGATTGGGATTCGGATGTGCTGGGCCTCGACCTGTACATCTGATGCAGCTGCCTTACTACCTGGGCTGTCCGTCCTGGAGTGAAAACGCCTGGCGCGATTATCTTTATCCGGCAGACGCCAAACCCGCCGAATTTCTGAATCTCTATTCCCAAGTGTTCAACGCCGTGGAAGGCAATACGACCTTCTACGCGAGCCCCGCTGCGACCACCGTGCAGCGTTGGGCCGAGACCATGCCCGAACACTTTCGCTTCACCGCCAAGTTCCCCGGTGACATCAGCCACAGCGGTGACCTGCGCGAACAATCAACCGCTGTCGACACCTTCCTGCAATTGCTCAGCCCCCTCGGTGAACGGGTTTCACCGCTGTGGCTGCAACTGTCCAAAAGCTTCACCCCGCAACGATTGCCCGAACTGGCCGGATTCATCGATGCGCTTGAGCGGCCTCTGGCGGTAGAAGTGCGGCATGACGAATTCTTCGCCAAGGGCGATGCCGAGAGAAGGCTCAATCGCCTGCTGCTCGATCGCGGTGTCGAGCGTATCTGCCTCGATCCCCGCGCGCTGTTCAGCTGCACATCGACCGATCCCTCGGTACTTCACGCCCAATCGAAAAAGCCTCGGGTGCCGCCCCGTCCCGCAGCCTTCACGCAATGTCCGCAAGTGCGCTTCATTGGCCATCCGCAGCTTGAGGCCAACGACCCGTTCCTGGTGCCGTGGGTCGAGAAAATCGCCGTGTGGATTGAAGAGGGCCGCACGCCCTATATCTTCCTGCACACCGCCGACAACCTGCTGGCCGCCAAACTGGCGCAACGTTTTCACGCACAACTGATGCTGCGTTTGCCTGGCCTGCCGCCGCTGCCTGAGCTATACAGAGAGCCCGCTGCCGAGCAACTTGGCCTGCTCTGAAGCGGATTCCTTGCCTTTTTCTGGAGCCTGCCAATGGATGCGCAAACCCTTCGAGCCCAAGCGTTCAAAGCACTGCACGAACGCGAGGGTGCTTTTGTCATTCCCAACCCGTGGGACGCCGGCTCGGCGAAAATGCTCGCCAGCCTTGGCTTCGAAGCGCTGGCGACCACCAGTGCCGGTTACGCCTTTTCCAACGCCCGTCCCGATGGCGGGCTGACGCTGGACGACACCCTGGCAAACGTTCGGGCGATTGTCGCGGCAACTGATCTACCAGTCGCCGTGGATCTGGAAAACGGCTTCGCTGACGATCCAGCCGAATGCGCACAGAGTATTTTGCGTGCAGCAGAGGCCGGTGCGGTTGGCGGCTCGATCGAAGATGCCACCGGCCGTGAAGACGCGTCGATTTACTGCTTCGAGCATGCCTTGGCGCGCATCGAGGCTGCCGTGGCAGCAGCTCGCAGCTTGCCGTTTCCCTTTATGTTGACCGCGCGCGCGGAAAACTTTCTGCACGGCAATCCTGATCTCGCCGATACCATCCGCCGCTTGCAGGCCTTCGCCGAGGCGGGTGCCGACGTACTTTATGCGCCAGGTCTGCGCAGTGCTGAAGACGTGTTGGCGGTGGTCCGCGCCGTAGCGCCGAAACCGGTCAATGTGTTGATGTCTGGCGGACTGAAATTGACGGTCGAGCAGTTGAGCGAGATGGGCGTCAAACGCATCAGCGTCGGTTCGGCGCTGGCCCTGGCAGCGTATGGCGAGTTTTTCCGCGCAGCCGAGGAGATCAAGACGTCGGGCACGTTCGGGTTCACGTCGCGATCCATGCCGTACGCCCAGGCCAATCAATTGTTCAAAGGCTGACGATGCGGTTTCGCTGGTGGCTGCTGTTGATGCTGTTGATCATGGGTGCGGCGGCCGTGAGCGTCTGGCGCGGCTGGATCTCTTTGCCACCCCAGTGGAATCCTTGGGCGCCGCTGGACGTGAAAGCCGCGCCCAATTTTCTGACCCGCTACAAACTGATGCGCCTGCGCGATGATCCGCAGTTGTGCGATCAAGCCCTGAGCAGCTCCGGATTGAGCGTGACCCATCAGGCCGACCGCCCCGACGCGACGTGCCCGTTGATCAACACGTTGCGTGTGCAAGGCGGCGAGGTGGCCCTGAGCAGCAGTTTCCTCGCCAGTTGTCGCCTGGCGGTGTCGTTTGCCCTGTTCGAGCACCACGCCCTGCAACCCGCGGCACAGGCGGTCTATGGGCAAGCGGTTACGCGAGTCGACCATCTCGGCAGCTTTGCCTGTCGCAACGTCTACAGCCGCGAGAACGGCAGACGCAGCCAGCATGCCAGCGCAGATGCGCTGGATATCGCTGGGTTTCGGCTGGCCAATGGCCGATCCATCAACGTGCTCAAGGATTGGCCGAAGAATAATCAAGACGCACAGTTTTTACGCCAGGTCCGCGATGGCGCCTGCGACATGTTCAGTGTGGTATTGAGCCCGGATTACAACGCCGCCCATCGCAATCACTTTCATGTGGATGTCGGGCCGTGGTGGGTGTGTCGCTGAGGGCCTGTTATTGAAGGTCAGGCGGCGATGCGCAGGTTCTGCAGGACGATCGGGCGAGCCCAGCCGTTATCGAAATCGAGTTGTTTCTGTTGCTCCACCAGCGCTTCGGGCGAGAACGGCGGGAAGGGTTTGTCCAGCAGATGCAGTTCGAATTCGGCGATCGGCAAGTGCAGCGGACGCGGTTGAGGTGCCGGACCAGCTTCCGGCACCGGCTGACCGGCAGCCAGTACGATCGGGCGAACCCAGCTGCTTTCGAAGTCCTGTTGTTTCTGTTGAGCGACGATTTCTTGTGCCGGGAACGGTGGGAAAGGTTTGTCGGCCAGGTCCATGTCGAACTCGGCAATCGGCAGGAACAGTGGCTCCGGCGGGCGGACCTCGGTTTCTGTCACATCGCATTCGCGCTGGGAAATGATGTGTGCGTAGAGCTCGCTGCCGACGGTCGGCTCGACCGGGCTCTCGAGATCAACCGGTGGGAAAGTCCCGCATGCAGGCACCACATCGCTCGACTGTTCGGCCAGGGCACGGGCAAAAAAATCTTGCCAGACGTGACTGACACCGCTCAGTGCTTGGCTATTTCGCAGGCTGTAATCGCCGTAGGGCGAGATAAAGCCTGTGATTGTGGGTTGAATGTCTGACATTTCTCTCGATCGACGCTCAGCTCTGGCAAAATGCTCGATAGTTTTGTTATCGGCCGTTTTTGCCGATCATTAATTTTTTGAGCGTGTTTTCCCATGATTGAGCAACCTGCGGCCTGCCGCATCCATGTCGAGGCCCTGGCCGAGACTTATCAGCCACAGGCCGAACAATGGGCCGAGCGCCTGGGTTTGCCGATGCAGGTGGATGACGCAGAGTTTGCCTTGCAGATCGGCGACCAGGGTTTGCAGCTGCAGCAACTGGGCCCGGACGCGCCGGGGCCGGTGCGGGTGGACTTTGTCGAGGGCGGTGCGGCCCATCGCCGTTTGTACGGCGGCGGCAGCGGTCAGATGATCGCCAAGGCTGTCGGGGTTGCCCAAGGCGTGCGTCCGCGTGTGCTGGATGCCACGGCGGGATTGGGCAAAGATGCGTTCGTGCTGGCAAGCCTTGGCTGCGAGATGAGCCTGATCGAGCGTCAGCCGCTGATTGGCGCTTTGCTTGAAGATGGCCTGGCGCGCGGCGCGGAAGACTTTGACGTGGCGCCGATCGTGGCGCGGATGCGCTTGCTCAAGGGCAATTCGATCGAGGTGATGCGCAATTGGGAAGGCGAGCCGCCGCAGGTGATCTACCTCGACCCGATGTTTCCCCATCGTGAGAAAACTGCCTTGGTGAAGAAGGAAATGCGCCTGTTCCGGCCGCTGGTTGGCGATGATCCGGATGCCCCTGCATTGCTCGAAGCCGCGTTGGCCCTGGCCAGCCACCGGGTGGTGGTCAAGCGACCACGCAAGGCGCCGTGCATTGAAGGGCCGAAGCCGAGCCATGCGCTGGAGGGTAAATCCAGTCGGTACGATATTTATCCGAAGAAAGCCCTCAAGCCCTGATACCGAGGTGCGCCCTTCGCGAGCAGGCTCGCTCCCACAGGGGATCTACGGTGTTGCATAGATCCAGTGTGGGAGCGAGCCTGCTCGCGAAGGGGCCAGACCAGACAACCAAAATCTATCAGGCTGTCTCAGGCCTGTAGGCCCGCATAAACAACCCCACCACTTCCTGCACATGGCTCTCCGCCGCATCCCCGGTCAACGGCTCGCCACAGCCGTAAAGCAGCCTGAAATTCCCCGCACCCTTGAGCAGGCAGAAGAAATGCTCGGCCGCATTGCGCGGTTTGTCGATGCTCAAGGCGCCGCTCTGATCAACCTTGGTCAGCAACCGCTCCATGCCATTCAGCATGCGCTCAGGCCCGGCCTCGAAGAAGATCAGCGAGAGCTTCGGATCCTGGCTGCCCAGCGTCATCATCAGTCGATGCAGATTGACCGATTCATCACTGTTGATCAGCTGATGAAAACCGCGCGCGATGTTCAGCAACACCGTTTCCACCGCGACGCCGTCCGGCAATTCGAAAAACAGCGTAGGCAATTGCTCTTCGCACTTTGCCATCACGGCGGCGGAGAACAGTGTCTCCTTGTCGTTGAAATGGCTGTAGACCGTTAGCTTCGATACACCGGCCTCGGCCGCCACGGCGTCCATGCTGGTATTCGCATAACCCTTGCTCAGAAACAGAATTTTCGCCGCATCGAGGATCGCTTGGCGCTTGGCCAAATCCTTGGGACGGCCTGGGCCGTTGGGTGCTGAAAGATTGTTAGGCATATGCGCTTTTATTACTGGACTGGTGAGTTTGCTATTAATAACATACTGCCCAGTATAATTATTCCAAGCACCATTAGCGAAAGGTCCTTCACCATGTTCCGCTATGCCTTGCCCCTCGCGTTGCCAGTCAGTCTGGTGTTTTTATTGTCTGCGTGTGGTCACGAAGAGGCGCCCCAAGTCACCGTTCGCCCGGCCATGGTCGTGCAGCCAGAGCCTTCGGCTCAGGCGATGGAAAGTTTTCCCGGTGAAGTCCGCGCTCGCTTTGAGCCGGACCTGGCGTTTCGCATCGGCGGTAAAGTCAGTCGACGACTGGTCGAAGAGGGGCAGCGGGTCAAGGCCGACCAACCGTTGGCGGAGCTCGATCCTCAGGATGTACGCCTGCAACTGGAAGCCACCCGCGCTCAGGTCGCCGCTGCAGAGGCCAATCTGAGCCTGGTCCGCGCCGAGCGTGATCGCTACAAGACCTTGATGGACCGTCAGATGGTCAGCCGTTCGCAGTACGACAATTCTGAAAACCTTTACCGATCCGGTGAAGCACGCCTCAAGCAAATCAAAGCCGAATTCAACGTCTCGACCAATCAGGCCAGTTACGCCGTGCTGCGTGCGCCTCAGGATGGCGTGGTGGCCAAACGTGCAGTCGAAGTCGGGCAAGTCGTGGCGGCCGGGCAAACGGTGTTTACCCTCGCCACCGATGGCGAGCGCGAAGTGTCGATCAGCCTGCCGGAACAAAGTTTCGGCCGTTTCAAGGTGGGTCAGTCGGTGTCGGTAGAACTCTGGACCCAACCCGACCAACGTTTCGCCGGGCGCATCCGTGAACTGTCGCCTGCTGCCGATCCGAAATCGCGCACCTTTGCGGCCCGCATCGCTTTCACCACCGGCAAGGTCGCCGCAGAACTCGGCCAGAGCGCCCGAGTGTTCATCCAGACCGCTGACGTGGTGTCGCTGTCGGTGCCGCTGTCGGCGGTCACCGCGGAAAACGGTGCCACCTACGTTTGGGTGCTTGCCGCCAACAACACCTTGAAAAAAGCCCCGGTCCGGGTCGGTGCCTTTGGCGAGAAAACCGTGCCGGTGCTCGAAGGCCTGAACGCCAGCGATTGGGTGGTGGCGGCTGGTGTTCATGTGCTTCATGACGGGCAGCAAGTGCGCCCGGTGGATCGCTCCAACCGCGTGGTCAATCTGGCGGACAAGGAGTAATCCCCGATGGGTTTCAATCTTTCCGAATGGGCGCTGCGTAATCGCCAGATCGTACTGTTCCTGATGCTCCTGCTGGCAGTTGTCGGCGCACTGTCCTACACCAAACTCGGCCAAAGTGAAGACCCGCCGTTCACCTTCAAGGCCATGGTGATTCGTACCATTTGGCCGGGGGCCACGGCGCAGGAAGTGTCGCGCCAGGTCACCGAGCGCATTGAAAAGAAACTGATGGAAACCGGCGAGTACGAGCGCATCGTTTCGTTCTCCCGACCGGGTGAATCCCAAGTGACTTTCGTCGCCCGTGATTCCATGCACTCGGTGGAAATCCCGGCCCTCTGGTACCAGGTTCGCAAGAAAATCAGCGACATCCGCCAGACCCTGCCACCGGGCATCCAGGGGCCATTCTTCAATGACGAGTTCGGCACAACGTTTGGCAATATCTACGCGCTGACCGGCGACGGTTTTGATTACGCGGTGCTCAAGGACTACGCCGACCGCGTCCAGATTCAGCTGCAACGGGTCAAGGATGTCGGCAAGGTCGATCTGCTCGGGTTACAGGACGAGAAGATCTGGATCGAACTCTCCAACGTCAAACTCGCCACCCTGGGTCTCCCTTTGGCGGCGGTGCAGCAGGCCCTTGAAGAACAGAACACGGTGTCCACCGCCGGGTTCTTCGAGACCACCAGCGAGCGTTTGCAGCTACGCGTCTCGGGGAATTTTCAGACAGTCGAAGAGATCAAGAGCTTCCCGATTCGCGTCGGTGATCGTACGTTCCGCATCTCCGATGTGGCCGATGTGCGTCGGGGATTCAACGATCCGCCAGCGCCGCGTATGCGCTTCATGGCCGAAGACGCCATCGGTCTGGCCGTGGCCATGAAAGACGGTGGCGACATTCTGGTGCTGGGCAAGGCACTGGAAGTCGAGTTCGACCGGATCCAGAAAAATCTCCCTGCCGGTATGCAACTGCGCAAGGTTTCTGACCAGCCAGCCGCCGTGAAAAGCAGTGTCGGCGAATTTGTTCAGGTGCTGGTGGAAGCGTTGGCAATCGTCCTGCTGGTGAGCTTCTTCTCCCTCGGCGTGCGCACCGGCATGGTGGTAGCGCTGGCGATTCCTTTGGTATTGGCGATGACCTTCGCCTGCATGTATTACTTGGGAATCGGCCTGCACAAAATCTCCCTCGGGGCGTTGGTATTGGCGCTGGGTCTGTTGGTGGACGACGCAATCATCGCCGTGGAAATGATGGCGATCAAAATGGAGCAGGGCTTCGACCGGATCAAGGCGGCCAGTTACGCCTGGACCAGCACCGCATTTCCGATGCTCACCGGCACGCTGATCACCGCTGCCGGCTTCCTGCCGATTGCCACTGCGCAATCGGGTACCGGCGAATACACCCGTTCGATCTTCCAGGTCGTGACCATCGCGCTGCTGGCCTCGTGGGTGGCCGCCGTGGTGTTTGTGCCGTATCTGGGGGAAAAACTCCTGCCGGATCTGGCGAAAGTTCATGCAGCCAAACACGGCACCGGCGACGGCCAGCCCGACCCTTACGACACGCCGTTCTATCAGCGCGTCAGACGCCTGGTGGAGTGGTGCGTGCAGCGACGCAAGACGGTCATTGTCCTGACGGTTGTGTTGTTTATCGGTTCTGTCGTCCTGTTTCGCTTTGTGCCGCAGCAGTTCTTCCCGGCATCGGGTCGTCTGGAATTGATGGTCGATTTGAAACTGGCCGAAGGCGCCTCGTTGAGCAACACCAGCGATGAGGTCAAACGCCTCGAAGCACTGCTCAAGGATCACGCCGGTATCGATAACTACGTCGCTTACGTTGGCACGGGCTCGCCGCGTTTTTACCTACCGCTGGATCAACAACTTCCTGCGGCGAGCTTCGCGCAGTTTGTAGTAGTGGCCAAGACCATCGAGGAGCGCGAAACCCTGCGCACCTGGCTGATCGAAACCCTCAATGAACAATTCCCGGCTCTGCGTTCGCGGGTTACGCGTCTGGAGAACGGACCGCCGGTTGGCTATCCGGTGCAGTTCCGGGTCACCGGTGAGCACATCGAGGAAGTCCGCGCGCTGGCTCGTAAAGTCGCGGCCAAGGTTCGCGAGAATCCGCACGTGGCCAACGTCCATCTGGACTGGGAGGAACCGAGCAAAGTTGTTTATCTGAACGTTGATCAGGACCGTGCCCGGGCGCTTGGCGTGAGCACTGCGAACCTGTCGAAGTTCCTGCAAAGCTCACTGACCGGTTCCAGCGTCAGCCAGTACCGTGAAGACAACGAATTGATCGAGATTCTGTTGCGCGGCACGTTGCATGAGCGCACTGAATTGTCGTTGCTGCCGAGTCTGGCCGTGCCGACTGACAATGGTCGCAGCGTAGCGCTGTCGCAGATCGCGACGCTGGAGTACGGCTTTGAAGAAGGCATTATCTGGCACCGCAACCGCTTGCCGAATGTGACAGTGCGCGCCGACATTTACGGCAAGGAACAACCGGCGACGCTGGTGCAGCAGATCATGCCGACCCTTGATCCGATTCGCGCCGAACTGCCGGACGGCTACCTACTGGATGTCGGCGGCACCGTGGAAGACTCGGCCCGCGGGCAGAACTCGGTGAAGGCCGGTGTGCCGCTGTTTATCGTGGTGGTGCTGACGTTGCTGATGCTGCAACTGCGCAGTTTCTCACGCACGGTGATGGTGTTTCTGACGGCGCCGTTAGGTTTGATCGGTGTGACCTTGTTCCTGATGGTGTTCCGTCAGCCTTTTGGTTTTGTCGCCATGCTTGGGACCATCGCGTTGTCCGGGATGATCATGCGTAACTCGGTGATTCTGGTGGACCAGATCGAGCAGGACATCGCCGCGGGGCTCAAGCCGTGGCAAGCGATTATCGAAGCTACGGTGCGGCGTTTCCGGCCGATTGTGTTGACTGCGCTGGCGGCGGTGCTGGCGATGATTCCGCTGTCGCGCAGTGTGTTCTTCGGGCCGATGGCGGTGGCGATCATGGGTGGGTTGATTGTGGCGACGGCGTTGACGTTGCTGTTTTTGCCGGCGCTGTATGCGGCTTGGTTCAGGGTCAGGAAAGAGCCTGTATGATCTTTTGATCTTGGCGGCCTTCGGGCCGACCAAGCACTTGTTGTTGGTGTACATATCCGTTTCTGCGGTAACGGCCGCTTAGGGTTTCGCCCTTACGGCGACTCACTTTTTTTACAAGCGCCCCCTCCGTGTCAGGCTACCTGTCGCCCTTGTTGATTGACTCATTCATTCAAGAGGGCGAAGGTATTTAGCAATGCCCAAACGTTATGACGACAACTTCAAAGACTGGGTTGTCCTGCAGATGATGCCGCCCCTTAATCGCTCGGTGGCAGAGCTCGCGATTGCGCTCAAACTCACGCCACAGTCACTGCGTAACTGGAGACAAATGGCTAGAGATAAAGGTCTGATCGTGCCCGGGAACGGAAAGACCAGTGATCAATGGTCCAGCGCCGACAAATTCAATGCCGTCATGGAAACCGCACCGTTGAGCGAGGTGGAGATCTCTCAATATTGCCGAATAAAGGGCATTTATCCGGAGCAAATCCAGCAATGGCGCGAAGCCTGCCAAAACGCCAACACCTTGGCTGATCTGAAGCCCAGCGCAGAGAAAACTGCCGAGCAACGACGGATCAAAGAGCTGGAGCGTCAGTTGATCCGATCAGACGCTGGTCGGGCCGAAGCGGAGGCTTTGCTGGAACTCAGAAAAAAAGCCAATGCGATTTGGGGCAAGGACAAGGAAGACTGATCAGCGCCTCTGATCGCACGCAAGCCATGAAGTTGATTACTGAAGCGGTCTTGGGTGGGGCTCGCCGATATCGAGCATGTGATGAGCTGGGACTGAGCCTGCGCACAGTTCAACGTTGGCGACACACCGACGGCGACGGGCGCCTGCTAGCTCAGCGGACAGCACCGTCAAATAAACTCAGCGAGGCAGAACGCCAAGCAGTGCTTGATGCCGCTAATCAGGCTGGCTACGCCAGCCTCACACCCCACCAGATCGTGCCCAAACTGGCAGATGAAGGTATTTATCTGGCTTCGGAATCGACCTTTTATCGCGTATTAAAAGCCGCCAATCAAAACGTTCGCCGTGGTCGGGTCAAAGCCCCGAAACGCAGAGTGCTGACGACACATCGTGCTGAGGGCCCCAATCAGGTTTGGTGCTGGGATATCACCTGGTTGCCGAGCACAGTTAAGGGCCGTTTTTTCTACTGGTATATGGTCAAGGACATCTACAGCCGTAAATTGGTAGCCAATGAAGTGCATGAAGTGGAGTGCGCCGAGCATGCATGTGAGCTGCTTGAAAAGGGCTGTCTACGAGAGCAAACGGCGGGACGTCCTTTGGTGCTGCACTCGGACAACGGCCACGTCATGAGAGGCTCTTTATTACGCGAAAGCATGGTTGCTCTGGGCGTCGAGCCTTCATTTAGCCGCCCGCGAGTAAGCAACGACAATGCCTACGCCGAAGCACTTTTTCGTACGGCAAAGTACTGCCCGCTCTGGCCGGACCAACCGTTTGATACGCTCACTGAAGCAAGGCTTTGGGTGCAAAAATTTATCGAGTGGTACAACGAAGACCACCGTCACAGTGCCTTGAAATACGTGACGCCGAACGAGCGCCACGAAGGCAAGGCAACGGCTCTATTACAAGCCAGAGCAGCACTGTATGAAGACGCCAGGGAAGCTAATCCGAGCCGCTGGAGTACCAGAACGCGCAACTGGAAATTGGCAGATGCGGTGTATTTGAACCCCGAACGCCCTGATGTTAAGGCCGCGATGGCATAGCAGCAGGAGTACCAAGGCGACAGGTACCTTGACACGTACCGCGCCTAAAAAAAGTAAGCAAAAAAACGCTCGCCCCGAGCGTCCGGCCCCTCGCTTAGGCTCGGCGTTCCTTCGTTCCGGCATTCATCTGGGGGCATCGCCTCCGGTCGGCTTCGCTTCGACCTCCTCTCGATGTGTTCGACTGCGTCGAACGGCGCTACGCGCCTACCCCCAGATGAACACCTCCACTCAGCCTCCCGAAGGGGCGGGTGGATCAAGATCAAGAGCTGCAGGCGAGCTAACGCTCGGCCTGTTGAGTGGTGAGAAGCGAAAGGCGAACACCGATCCCCTGTGGGAGCGAGCTTGCTCGCGAAGGCGGCCTGACAGCCGACCAATATCTTGCTGATGTACAAAATTTAACTGTGGGAGCGAGCCTGCTCGCGATGGCGATTGTTCATTCAACATTGATGTCGACTGACACGCCGCCATCGCGAGCAGGCTCGCTCCCACAGGGATCAGCGGTGTGGTGCAGGTTTTGGCACGTCGATGTTATCCAGCACCCGGTTCGCGGTGATCTCCGCCACCATGATGCTGTTTGAAATGCCCAGCAGGGCATAGCGCGACCCACCCTCTAGATGATCCACCAATTGATGGATCATCACATCGACCGAGGCCAGGGTCTCGACCAAAAAAACCACCAAGGTTTCGGTAGTCGCCTCTGGGTCCACGGAAAACAGGGAGCTGGGCGTGCGCGGCGTGGCTTTGATGTCGGCAATAGACGGGAAGTGGAAGTCGAGGGCGCGTTCGGCGGCTTCGTTGAGCTTTTTTGAATCGATGGATTCGTAGGGTGAAACGTCGTCGGTTTCTGGTGTAGACATGGCGATACTCCAAAAAGGAAATGGAAAAGCACCAAGTAAAAAACTCAGGCCGCGACGCCCGGTCGCTGATTTTCAGCGACACCCAAAGCCTATCCTCCCAACTTCCGACTCGACAACCGATAGAACCTGTCGGAATCCTCCCCCAGAACAGCCAAGTCTGTAGGACGTACCCAAATTTTTTCAGGCTGATCTCGATCAAATGTGGGAGCGGGCTTGCTCGCGAAGGCTGTTTAACATTCAGCATTGAAGTCACCTGATACACCACTTTCGCGAGCAAGCAGATCTGGTCAAGTAATCCTGGACCACTATCTCGCTCCACCCTGCGAAAAACAGGCAAACGAAAAAGCCCGCTGAACCTATAACGGTCAGCGGGCTTTTTGTGGGTTTCAGTCGCTCAAAAATTACAACGAACCAAACACCTTCTTCGCCAAACTCGTCGCTGCAGCCGCAGGATTCTGGCGAATGGTTTCTTCCTGTTTACCAATCATCTCGAACAAACCGTTCAACGCCTGCTCGGTCACGTAGCCTTCGATGTTCGCGTTCTTCGCGTCCAATACGCCCAGCGTTGCCGCTTGCCCTGCGAACGAGTTGTACTGTTTGGCCAGGCCCACCTGATCGGTGGCTTGCTTGACGATCGGCAGGAATTTCACGCGGATCTGTTCGCGGCTGGTTTTGCTCAGGTACTGAGTGGCCGAGTCATTGCCGCCGCTGAGAATGCCCTTGGCATCCTCCACGGTCATCTTCTTCACCGCATCCACCAGGATCGGCTGGGCCTGGGTCACGGCGGTTTCAGCCGCTTTGTTCATGCTGGTTTCCAGCTGATCGACCTGAGCGCCCATGCCGAAGGCTTTCATCTTGCTGGCGACTTTTCCCAGTTTGCCCGGCAGTTCGATTTTCACGTCCGGGTTGTTGCTGAAGCCGCCCGGCGTGCCGAGTTGTTTCACAGCCAGTTGCGCGCCTTGAGTCAGGGCATCCTTGAGTCCGCCGGTGGCGTCTTTTTGCGACAAATCGCTGAGCGACAGGGCCAGAGCGCTGGCGGAGATCATCAAGCCTGCGCACAGGCCGGCAAAGCGGAGGGTAGGGCGGAACATGGCAGCTTCCTTGTTCAAAATAAAGAATTAGCGGGCGGCGTCGACGCGGATTTTCAGTGGCTGCGGGTCGCTGCCATCAAGCTGTACGGCGTGATGTTCGGTGGTGATGAACATCAGCTCTCCGTTGACTTCGATCCGTGCGCTGACCGAATAGCGATGACCCGGTTTGACCTGTCCCGGATCGTAACTCAGATGAAACGGCAGCGGCACCTGACCTTTGACCGGGCCTTTCTGTTCGTCGAGGATAACGGCGGGCGCGTCGGCGAGGGACACGTCCTGCAAGCTGACGCTTAAGGTAGCGCTGGGCGGCAGGGCGATGCGTTGCAGGTAGAAGACTTCGCCATCGAGGCTGGTTTTGCTGGCGGGTTGCATCGTTTGGCAGGCACTGAGCAAGGCTGCAAGTCCCAGAAGGGAGAGTTTTTTCATAAGTTCAATCCTTGTCGATGGCGCCTGAGGAAGACTGGCACCATCGACAATTTAGCGGTTTTTACCGGCAATATCCGCCAGTAATACGACTATGCGGAGCCATGGAAACCACCGCTCATGCGTGTGGCCATTCTCATGCGAGGTCGACCAGCACTTCCTGCCCTTGCACATAATCGACACCCAAAATCACCTGGTGTTGTTTATTGGTAACAAAGATCAGGTGGTCATTGTGGGTGATGCGTGCGCTGATCACATAGGTGTGACCGCACAAGACATCTGCAAGTTTGTACGTCAGGTTGAAGCCCAAACCAACAGCGTTTGCATTGGGCGTCACCTCCACAGCCAGTTCTTTAGCGGGTGCATCCGCCAGGGTGACATCCAGCAGGCTGACATGAAGTGTCGAGCCAGGCAGAAGCCCGATCCTTGGGAGGTAATGCACTGTGCCACTGATGGTCTTTACGGTTTCATTGCTCATTTTGATTTCCTTATCAAAAAAACGTCGGTATTGACGAGTGTTAACCATAGAGCCGAAATCGCGATTTTTATGTAGGGCAATTCCTGTGATCTGGGTCGAATGGGGGGCGGGATGAGTTAGAAACCTCCTTGCTTCTGCCATATGCCCGATGGGGTCAGAGCGGCGTTACCAACTCCGCCGCGTCTTCACTGCGATGCAACGCCACCTGACGGATCGACAAGCGAATCTCCGCCGACAACACCCGTTTGGCCGCACCTTCCGCCAGTTCTCCCAGCAGTTCGTGATAACTCAATTTGCCGGCCTCGTCACGCTTGAGCACGTCGAGGTCGAGCATGGTCTGGATGAAGTGGCGGAACAGGCTCTTGTCGAAGAACTCCGGGGCGTTCAGGCCATGGAGGATCGACAGGCGTTGGGCCATGACCGTGCACAGGTCTTCCAGCTCTTCGGCACTGATGCTGTTTTGGCCGCTGTTGAGTAGCAGGGAAACCGTCATGTAGAAGCGTTGCAGGGTCTGGGCGATGCTTTTCGACAGCAGCGTCAGCAGCACGAAATGCCGCGAACTCGGCGCCGGACGCAGGTAGACGTCGTTCTCAAAACGCAGCAAACCTTGCTCGACGAACGCTTCGAGCCATTGATCGATCACCCCATCCAGTTCGTCCAGCGACCAGCGAATGAACAGCTCGGATTGCAGGTATGGGTACAGAGCGCGGGTGTAGCGCAGGATCTGGTCGCGGCTCATGCGCGACGCACTCTGGAAGAAACTCGCCAGTAGCGCGGGCAGGGCGAAAATGTGCAAAACGTTGTTGCGGTAGTAGGTCATCAGGACGGCATTTTGCTCGTCCAGATACAGAATCTTGCCCAAGGCATCGCTCTGCTCGGACAACAAATCCATGTCCTTCACGTGCTCTATCAGCGCCCGTCCGTCACCTTCCGGCAACGTGGTGTGCGGCGAATACGGCACCTTGCGCAACAGCGCCAAATACAGATCAAGTACCCTCGCCATGGCGCGATCATCCAGCGCCAGACGGCTGGTGGACAGCAGCGCCAGTGCCACGAGGGTGACTGGGTTGATCGCCGCGGCTTCGTTGAGATGCTGTGCGACTTTCTCGCCAAGGCGGTTGGTGGTTTCGTTGAGCCAGGCCGGTTTGAACTGCGGGCCGAGTTCCTGTTGACGCCAGTCCGGCTGTTCGCTGTCGAGGAATTCCGCCAGTTTGATCGGCTCCCCGAAATTCACCGCCACTTGGCCGAAGCGCTGCTTGAGGGCGCCGATGACTTTGAAGATGTCGAAGATCGATTCTTTCTTCTTGCTCGCGCCCCGCAGTTCGCCGAGGTAGGTCCGGCCTTCCAGCACGCGCTCGTAGCCGATATACACCGGGATGAAGACGATCGGCATTCGCGACGAACGCAAGAAGCTGCGCAGGGTGATCGCGAGCATCCCGGTTTTCGGTTGCAGCATGCGCCCGGTGCGCGAACGGCCACCCTCGACGAAGTACTCCACCGGGAAGCCTTTGGTGAACAGGGTGTGCAGGTATTCGTTGAACACCGAGGTGTAGAGCGGGTTGCCCTTGAAGGTGCGGCGCATGAAGAACGCACCGCCGCGCCGCAGCAGGCTGCCGATCACCGGCATGTTCAGGTTGATCCCGGCGGCGATGTGCGGCGGGGTCAGGCCGTTGCGGAACAGCAAGTAGGACAGCAGCAGGTAATCGATGTGGCTGCGATGGCAGGGCACGTAGATCACTTCGTGACCCTGAGCGACCTTCTGCACGCCTTCGATGTGGTTGACCTTGATCCCGTCGTAGATCTTGTTCCAGAACCAGCTCAGCACCACTTCGAGGAAACGGATCGCGGTGTAGGTGTAGTCCGAGGCGATTTCGTTGCCATAACGCAGGGCCTGGGCCTTGGCTTTCTCCGGGGAGATGTTCTCGCGCTCGGCTTCGTCGAGGATCGCTTGCTTGACCAGAGGCTGGTTGAGCAGGCCCTTGACCAGGTTGCGGCGATGGGAAATGTCCGGGCCGATCACGGCGGCTTTCAGGTTGCGGAAGTGCACGCGTAGAATGCGCTGGGCCATGCGCACGGTGCGCTCGTGGCCCTTGTTGTGATCGATCAGCTCACGCAGGTGAATCGGCGCCGAGAACTGCACCCGGGTTTTGCGCCCCAGAACGATGATGCTCAGCAAGCGGCGCAGACGCCCGGTGACCGCCCAGCTGTCAGCGAAGAGCAGTTTCCACGGGCTCGATTCGCTGTCTGGCGACTGACCCCAGAACACGCTGACTGGAATGATCTGCGCATCTTCAGCGGCGTTTTGGCTCAGGGCACTGACCAAGCGGGTCAGCGTCGGCGGCGCGCCACGTTTGTCCTGGCGGCCGAGCCAATCGGGATCAGGCGTCAGGTAGAAGAATGCGGCGGGTTCCACCAACGCACCCACCGATACCGGCAACACCGGACGCGGCAGGCCGGCCTTGCTGCATTCGGTGTCGACCACGGCAAGGTCAGTCAGCGAAGGGTTTTGCAGGACGTAGAACACCGGACGACTGCGGTCGAGGTTGAGGGTGAACGACGACTGGTTGATCGTCTCCGAGCGAACCCAGAGGTACAACAGTCGGCGCAGGGTGCCAAACACAAGACGGCGGAGCGGGGAACGGGTCATACGGCTTCTGCGTGAGTGAATAAAACCGAGCGTTTGCTCGGGCGGTCGATAGTGTGCCGGAATCCTCGAAAATCGGCAAAAAAGCGGCTAAGTAAAGTTGAGTTGAGAGTTTTGACGGCTGTCATATACTCGGCCGTTCAAAATAAAAAGAAGAGGAACTGATACATGGCTACGCGCGAAACCGGCAATGTGAAGTGGTTCAACGACGCCAAGGGCTACGGCTTCATTCAGCGCGAGGACGGGGTGGACGTGTTCGTGCATTACCGCGCGATTCGCGGCGATGGGCACCGCTCGTTGGCTGAAGGCCAGCAGGTTGAATACGGCGTGGTGACTGGCGAGAAGGGCTTGCAGGCTGAGGATGTGGTGGGGCTGTAAGCTTTAAGATCAAAAGATCGCAGCCTTCGGCAGCTCCTACAGGTGTACACATGACCCTGTAGGAGCTGCCGAAGGCTGCGATCTTTTTGTTTTTACACGGTTTTCCAGGTGATTTCTTCTTCACCATCAGCGCTGATGCGCATCCAGCGATCGGCCGATTCTTCACCTTCTTCTTCGACCCAGCTACCCGGCGCGCAACGCACTTCTACGTTCAGCGCGGCAAACGCAGCGCGGGCGCAGGCGATGTCGTCTTCCCATGGGGTCTGGTCGCTTTCCAGGTACAGGCTGTTCCATTTGCCCACGGCTTTCGGTAGCCAGGTCACGGGCACGTTGCCGGCCTTGCACTTGAAGGTCTGGCCTTTCTGGACCCAGTCGGTGCATGGGCCCAAAGCCGCGCCGAGCCACGCCGCGATGGCCTTGTAGTCGACGTCGGCGTCTTTCAGGTAAATCTCGATATCGGGTTGGCGCATGGATGTCCTCACTGCGGGTCTGAAAAATCCATTCGCGGATTTAGCCGGCCTTGAGCCGTTGCTCAAGACCAAAAATTATTGAAGTACGAAATAATCGTAGCGCATCGAAACAGTGACCTCGAACGGCTCGACCTGTTCGATGACCGCTGCCCGGCGTTCAGCACTGGCGCGCCAGCCGTGTGGCGTCATGGCCAGCAGGTTCGCACGGTCCTGACCCTTTTCCAGCGTCAGTTTGAATTCCAGGGTTTCGCTGTGGTGCAGCGTCATGCCTTCCGGCACCAGGGCCAGATGCTTGTCGTCAGTGTATTCACGGACTTCGTCGTACAGACGTTCGCGCAATTCCATCAGATGGCCGCTGGTCGGCCCGACTTTCATCAAGCCGCCACCGGGGCTGAGCAGGCGTTTGGCTTCTTCCCAATCCAACGGGCTGAAGACGCTGGCGAGAAACTGGCAGCTGCCCGAGGCCAATGGCACCCGCGCCATGCTGGCGATCAACCAGGTCAGTTGCGGGTTGCGTTTGCAGGCGCGTTTGACGGCTTCCCGGGAAATATCCAGCGCGTAACCGTCGGCGTTCGGCAAGGCCTCGGCGATTTGCGCGGTGTAGTAACCCTCGCCACAACCGATGTCCAGCCAGCGCTGCGGTGCGTATTGCGCAGCCAGTTCGGCCAGGCGCTTGGCCACAGGAGCGTAATGACCGGCGTTCAAAAAATCTCGCCGGGCTTCGACCATCGCCAGGTTATCCCCAGGGTCGCGGCTGTTTTTGTGCTGCACCGGCAACAGGTTCAGGTAACCCTGACGCGCGCGGTCGAAACGATGCCCGGCGGGGCAGGCCACGCCGTTGTCCACCGCGTTCAGCGGTTCGCTGCAGATCGGGCAGGCGAGCATCAGGCGAGCAACTTGATCAGGGTCTGGTAGTAGATTTCGGTCAGCACATCGAGGTCGGCGGCCAGCACACGCTCGTTGACCTGGTGGATCGTCGCGTTGACCGGGCCCAGTTCAACCACTTGAGTGCCCATGGTCGCGATGAAGCGCCCGTCGGAGGTGCCACCGCTGGTGGAAGCTTTGGTTTCGCGACCAGTGATGTCCTTGATGCTCGAAGCAACGGCATCCAGCAACGCACCTGGCTCCGTGAGAAATGGCAGACCGGACAGCGCCCAGTCGATGTGCCAGTCCAGGCCATGTTTGTCGAGGATGTCGGCGACGCGTTTTTGCAGGCCTTCGACGGTGGATTCCGTGGAGAAGCGGAAGTTGAATACCGCCACCAAATCACCCGGGATCACGTTGGTCGCGCCGGTGCCGGAGTTCACGTTGGAAATCTGGAAGCTGGTCGGCGGGAAGAAGTCGTTGCCGTGGTCCCAATGCTCGGCGGCTAGTTCGGCCAGCGCCGGGGCGGCGAGGTGGATCGGGTTCTTCGCCAGGTGCGGATACGCCACGTGGCCCTGCACCCCGCGCACGGTCAGCTTGGCGCCAAGGGAGCCGCGACGGCCGTTCTTCACCACGTCACCCACCAACGTAGTGCTCGACGGTTCGCCGACGATGCACCAGTCCAGGCGTTCCTTGCGCGCGGCGAGGCGCTCAATAACAGCCTTGGTGCCGTGGTGCGCCGGGCCCTCTTCGTCGCTGGTGATCAGGAATGCCACTTTGCCCTTGTGATCCGGGTAATCGGTGACGAAACGCTCGGCCGCCACGGTCATGGCAGCGAGGCTGCCTTTCATGTCCGCCGCACCACGGCCGCAGAGCATGCCGTGTTCGTCGATCACTGCGTTGAACGGATCGATCTGCCAGGCGGTCACCGGGCCGGTCGGCACTACGTCGGTGTGGCCGGCGAAGCACAGCACCGGACCGTCGTGCTTGCCGTGGATCGCCCAGAAGTTATCCACATCTTCGATCCGCATGGGCTCAAGCGCAAAACCGGCATCGCCCAGGCGCTGCATCATCTGCTTCTGGCAATCGGCGTCGACCGGCGTCACGGACGGACGGCGGATCAGGTCGATGGCGAGTTGAAGGGTCGGCGAAAGGTCGGCGTAGGCCGTCATGGGGAACTCCGAAAGCTGGGGGCAAGGCGCGCAAAATGGCGGTTATCTTAAAGCAAAACGGCGGCCATTGGCCGCCGTTTAGTGCATCTGTAGCGATTTAGACCGCCGGTGCCGGTTCGCCCTGGACCGAAGGTTTTGGCAGCGAAGACAAGAACGCCATGATCAGCGCCGCCAGGTATGGCAACGATTGCACCAGCAACATGGTCACCCAGAAGCGCATGTCGTTGCTCGGCATGCCGTTCACCAGGTAGATCCCCAGCGCCGCGCCCCACAACAGCAGCATGATGAACACTTCTTCGCGCGCCTCCGAAATCGCCACCCAGAAGCCGTGATTGTCGGCGTTCTTCGGTGTGCGGAAGAACGGAATGCTGCTGGTGAAGAAGCCGTACAACACCGCTTTGGCGATGGTGTGCGACAAGGCCAACCCTGCCAGTGCCGCGCAGAATGCATCCTTCAGGTTGACCCCGACCGCACGGCGGTAGAGGAAGATGATCTTGCCAACCTTGAATACGAACAGCGCCAGTGGCGGGATCGCGAAAATCAACAATGGCGGATCGACCCGTTGCGGCACGATGATCATCGCCGCCGACCACAACAAGGCGCCCACGGTGAAGAAGATGTTCATGCCGTCCGCCACCCACGGCAACCAGCCCGCGAGGAAGTGATAACGCTGGCCACGGGTCAGCTCGGTGTCCTTGCCGCGCAACAGGCTGGCGGTGTGACGCTTGATGATCTGAATCGCGCCGTAGGCCCAGCGGAAACGCTGTTTCTTGAAGTCGATAAAGGTATCGGGCATCAGGCCTTTGCCGTAGCTGGTGTGGTAATACGCCGCCGACAGGCCTTTTTCGAATACGCGCAGACCCAACTCGGCATCTTCACAGATGCACCAGTCAGCCCAGCCCAATTCCTCGAGCACCGAGCGCCGGGTCATGGTCATGGTGCCGTGCTGGATGATCGCGTCACGGTCGTTACGGGTGACCATGCCGATGTGGAAGAAACCTTTGTATTCCGCGTAGCAGAGCTTCTTGAAGGTACTTTCGTTCTGGTCGCGATAATCCTGCGGCGACTGCACCACGGCGATTTTCGGATCGGCGAAGTGCGGCACCATGTGCTTGAGCCAATTCGGGTCGACGCAGTAGTCCGAGTCGATCACCGCAATCACTTCGGCATCCTTGGCGGTGTGCGGAATCAGGTAATTCAGCGCGCCACCCTTGAAGCCTGCCAACGGCGCAACGTGGAAGAACTTGAAGCGCGGGCCCAGGGTTTCGCAATAATCGCGCACAGGTTCCCAGACCGCCGGGTCCTTGGTGTTGTTGTCGATGATCAGAACTTCGAAGTCTGGATAGTCAAGGTTGGCCAAGGCATTGAGGGTCTGTTTGACCATCTCCGGCGGCTCGTTGTAGCAAGGTACGTGAATCGAGACTTTCGGTCGGTAGTCCGAATCGCCCACCACCGGCAGGAATTCACGCCGGCGTTTGTGGGTCCAGACCGCTTCGGCCAGTTCGTGGGCCTCGGTCAGCAGCACGATAAACACCCCGAGCGCGCCGAGGGCAAGGAGGAAGCCCACCGTCAGGCTGAACCAGGTGCTGTATTGCAGGCTGTAGTCGTAACCGATCCATACCAACACCGAACCGCAGAGGAACGCGATGAAGGTCAGGAAGGTACGGCCGCGTTGACGCAGGGCCGAACCGTCGATCATCAGCAAGGTCAGGGAGAGCAGGGCCAACACCACCGAACCGACCGCGAGCACGCGCCATTGCGGAATGGCGACGACCGGGCCTTCGAAGTTGAATTTCTGCTGACGAGCGGCGTTGAACACGCCCCAATAGGCGCCTACCGAGCCTTCGTCGCTGGCTTTCCAGGGTTGGTCAAACGCTTCGATCACAAAGTAGTTGAAGCCCTGGCGGTTGAGCTTGTTGACCAGTGTGCGCAGGTAAATCGCCTGGTCTGCCGGCGACGCATCGGCGCCGCCACGCATGCGGCCGTTGCTCGGCCAGCCGACTTCCGACAGCAGCAGCGGCTTTTTCGGGAACATCTTTTTCAGATCGCGGGCACGGTCGAGTACGAACTGTCCGGACTGCTCCATCGGCACATGTTCCCAGTACGGCAGGACGTGGGCAGCGATCAGGTCGACGTGCTTGGCCAGGCTGGGGTTTTCTTCCCAGACGTGCCATTGCTCGGAGGTCGTCACCGGCACTTTGACGGCCGCGCGGACGCGATCAAGGATCACGCTCAGTTGTTCGGCGTTGATTTCCTTGCGGAAGATCGCCTCGTTACCCACCACCACGCGAACCACGCTGCGGGAGGTATTGGCCAGTTCGATGGCGCGCAGGATTTCACGCTCGTTGCGCACAAGATCCGGGCTGATCCAGATACCCAGCGTCACGCGCAAACCGAACTCTTCGGCGAGCTTGGGAATATCGCCCAGCGTGCCGTCGACCGAGTAAGTACGGATGTTGTCCGTCAACTTGCTCATGATCTCCAGATCGCGACGCATTTCATCGTCGGTCGGGTACTGCTCTTTTTGTGGGTACTGGCCTTGCTGGAACGGCGAGTACGAAAAGCCGGAGATCTGTTCAGGCCAGTTCGGGGTGGTGACCGGGCGATTGATCAGCGCCCAGAAGCCGGTAAACAAGGCTGCGATGGCGAGCACCACGACCAGGTTGAGTCCAAATTTACGCGATGACATAGCTATTTCAGGTTCCAGGGGCTGCAGAACGAAGGAACGGTCGGCGGCTGGTTGCCAAGAGGCCGGGGGCGCGCATCCTACACCGTGCTTTCACTTACCGTACAGCAGGCAGGGAAAAGCTTGACGTTGGGCAATCCGGTTTCATTAAAGTTCTTTCACTTTGTCGCGTGTAACTTAGAACTTGTGGCTGCGTAGCCCTATAATGCGCGCCGGTTTTTGGGGTAATGGTCATGAGTACAGAAGATCCGCGGTTTGCAGGCATCGCCCGTTTGTATGGCATCGAGGGCCTGGAGCGCCTGCGCGCGGCCCACGTGGCGATCGTCGGCGTGGGTGGCGTCGGTTCGTGGGCGGCGGAAGCCGTTGCCCGGTGTGGCGTGGGCGAGATTTCGCTGTTTGACCTGGATGACGTCTGTGTCAGCAACGCCAACCGTCAGTTGCACGCGCTGGACAGCACCGTTGGCAAACCCAAGGTCGAAGTGATGGCCGAGCGCCTGCGCGGGATCAACCCGGACTGCACGGTGCACGCCGTGGCGGATTTCGTCACCCGCGAGACCATGGCCGAGTACATCACGCCGAACATCGACTGCGTGATCGACTGCATCGACAGCGTGAATGCCAAGGCGGCGCTGATCGCCTGGTGCAAGCGCCGCAAGATCCAGATCATCACCACCGGCGGTGCGGGCGGGCAGATTGATCCGACACTGATACAGGTCTGCGACTTGAACCGGACATTCAATGATCCATTGGCCTCGAAAGTGCGCTCCACGTTGCGCCGCGACTACAACTTCTCCCGTACCGTGACCCGTCATTACAGCGTGCCATGCGTGTTTTCCACCGAACAACTGCGCTATCCGAAACCGGATGGCAGTATTTGCTTGCAGAAGAGTTTTGTCGGTGATGGTGTGAAGCTTGACTGTGCTGGAGGGTTTGGTGCGGTGATGATGGTAACGGCGACGTTTGGCATGGTCGCGGCGACCAAGGCTGTGGATAAGATAGTTGCCGGAGTTCGGCGGCCGGCGGATCGCATAAAACCTGAGGCTTAAAGTCGAACCCCTGTAGGAGCTGCCGAAGGCTGCGATCTTTTGATTTTCAAGATCAAAAGATCGCAGCCTTCGGCAGCTCCTACGCGTCGCTCAGGCTCCGCATCCGCTGTAGCACGGCGTTGAGGCCATTACTGCGCGACGGCGACAGTTGCCGCGACAAGCCCAGCTGATTAAACCAGTCCGGCAAATCCACCTGCTGCAACTCGACTGCCGACAATCCATTAACCCGCGCCAACAACAAGGCCACCAACCCGCGAATCAACCGCGCATCACTGCTCGCGGCAAACTGCCAGTGGCCATCCTGCAACGCGCCCACCAGCCACACTTGGCTTTCACAGCCATGTACACGGTTGGCGTCGACCTTATCCACATCGCTCAACACCGGCAGGCGATCGCCCCATTGCATCAGCAGGCGCGCCCGCTGTTCCCAGCCAGCGGTATTCTGAAACGTGTTCAGCGCCGTAGCGGCATCGGCGGGCAAGCTCATCGCAGCAACTCCAACGCCTGATCCAGCGCTTCAAAGAATCGCTCCAGGTCTTCGGAGTCGTTGTACAGCGCCAATGACACTCGAATCGCCCCGGCCAGCTCAAACCGCTTGAGCAACGGCATGGCGCAATGATGACCGGCGCGCACCGCGATCCCCT
This sequence comes from Pseudomonas sp. MDT1-17, assembly GCF_054898105.1. Classification (NCBI taxonomy): domain Bacteria; kingdom Pseudomonadati; phylum Pseudomonadota; class Gammaproteobacteria; order Pseudomonadales; family Pseudomonadaceae; genus Pseudomonas; species Pseudomonas sp. MDT1-17. Next base: position 1,761,677 of record NZ_JBUBVM010000001.1, read on the forward strand.
GTTCCGTCAGCAAATGCGCCAAATCAGAGTTATGCACACCCTCGACGACAAAACTGGCCAGCGCCAGTTGCGGCTTGCCCAGCAAGCGAATGCCGTTGCGCGCTTCAAGGCCTTTGAGCAAATAGTCATGCAGCGCTGCCTCATGGGCCGTCACGGCGTCCTGACTGAGCCCTGCCAGATAATCCACGGTCGCGCCCAGACCGATCACACTGGCGATCGGCGGTGTTCCCGCCTCGAACCCCAGTGGCGCTGGTCGAAAGCGAGCGCTGTGGTAATCCGCGTCCAGCACCATTTCACCGCCGAATTGCCAATGACGCAGTTGCTTGAGCGCTTCATTGCGCCCGAACAGTACGCCCAGGCCATCGGGGCCATAGAGCTTGTGGCTGGAAAACACATAAAAATCGCAACCCAGCGCCTGCACGTCATGCCGACCATGGACCACGCCTTGAGCGCCATCGACCACGGTCAGCGCATTGTGCGCCTGGGCCATCGCCAGCAGGGCGGGCAACGGCTGCCAGGCACCGAGAACATTGGACAGCTGACTGACCGCCAATAAACGGGTTTGCGGACCGATCAACTGCGCGGCGGCATCAAGGTCGATCAAACCGTCGGCATCCAGCGGCAGGATCACCAGTTTCAGCTCGCAACGGAGGGCAAGCTGCTGCCACGGCAACAGATTGGCGTGATGCTCCAGGGCGCTGATGACTATTTCATCGCCCGGATTGAAAAGATGTTCCAGGCCATAAGCCAGGAGGTTCAGCGCAGACGTTGCGCCATGGGTAAAGATGATCTGCCCGCAATCGCCGGCATTGAGCCAATGGGCGACTTTGCTGCGGCTGGCCTCGAACGCCTGCGTGGCATGAGCGCCGGGCAAATGTTGCGCCCGATGCACGTTGGCCGCGCCGTTGGCGTAGTAATGCGCCAGGGCATCCAGCAGGGCTTGAGGTTTTTGTGTGGTGGCGGCGTTGTCCAGATACGTCTGGTCTTGCCGTTGCAATGCGGCGATGGCCGGAAAATCGGCGCGCCAGGGAGAGGGAATCATCATGCTATCGGGCCCTGGTGGGTGTACGCCGGACCCTGTGGGAGCGAGCTTGCTCGCGAAGCTTTTGGCGACCTTACGGACGCCTTCGCGAGCAGGCTCGCTCCCACAGGTGATCATGCGACGCTTAGTTGTGAGCGTGCAGCGCTTCGTTCAGTTCGATAGCCGATTTGTGGGTTTTGCATTCCACGGCACCGGTCTCCGAATTGCGACGGAACAACAGGTCAGGTTGACCGGCCAGTTCACGAGCCTTCACGACTTTGACCAGCTTGTTGTGCTCGTCCAGCAGCGCCACTTTGGTACCAGCGGTCACGTACAGGCCGGATTCAACAGTGTTGCGATCGCCCAACGGGATACCGATACCGGCGTTGGCGCCGATCAGGCAGCCTTCGCCGACCTTGATCACGATGTTGCCGCCGCCCGACAGGGTGCCCATGGTCGAACAGCCGCCGCCCAGGTCCGAACCTTTGCCAACGAACACGCCAGCCGACACGCGACCTTCGATCATGCCCGGGCCTTCGGTGCCGGCGTTGAAGTTGACGAAACCTTCGTGCATCACGGTGGTGCCTTCGCCGACATAAGCGCCGAGACGGATACGTGCTGCGTCAGCGATGCGCACGCCGGCCGGAACCACGTAGTCGGTCATTTTCGGGAACTTGTCCACCGAGAACACTTCCAGCAACTCGCCGCGCAGACGGGCTTCGAGTTGATGTTCGGCCAGTTCGGCCAGGTCGATCGCGCCCTGGCTGGTCCACGCCACGTTCGGCAGCAGAGGGAACACGCCAGCCAGGTTCAGGCCATGCGGCTTGACCAGGCGATGGGACAGCAGGTGCAGCTTGAGGTAAGCCTCTGGTGTCGAGGTCAACTGTGCATCTTCGGCCAGAAGGGTCGCGACCAGCGGCTTGTGGCTCTCGGCCAGACGGGTCAGCAGGGCAGCCTGGACAGCGTCGACGCTTTTCAGGGCTTCAGCCAGTTGCGAAGCCTGAGCGGTGCTGAACGCAATGGCCTGATTGCCTTCGGTGTAGCCCAGAACAGGGGCGATGGCGGCGACCAGTTCGGCCGACGGGTTGAGCAGTGGCTGCGCGTAAAACACTTCCAGCCATGCGCCTTGACGGTTTTGAGTGCCGACACCAAAGGCCAGGCTGAACAGAGTAGTGGACATGTTGATACCTCTAACAAAATGGAACGGGCTGCCTTACTTGAGAGCTGCCGCGTAGATATCTGGCTTGAAGCCAATCAGGGTTCGGTCACCGAGATCAAGCACCGGGCGCTTGATCATCGAGGGTTGTGCGAGCATCAGTTCGATGGCTTTGCGCTGGTCGAGATCGGCTTTGCGTTCGTCGTCGAGCTTGCGAAAGGTCGTGCCTGCACGGTTCAACACCACTTGCCAGCCGTGCTCGTCGCACCATTGGGTCAGGTGTTCACGGTCGATTCCGACCGCCTTGTAATCATGGAAGTCATAGCTGACAGCGTGTTCATCGAGCCAGGTGCGCGCCTTTTTCATGGTGTCGCAGGCTTTGATGCCGAAAAGGTGCAACGTTTTGCTTGAAACGGTCAAGGAATTGCCCCCTTTGCAGGTGCTGGAAATTAAAGGTGACGGATTATGCCATGACCGGACGGTTTCGGCTGCGGCGCGATTTCAGTTGCGCTCTGATGCGATTGAGCTGCGACTCAATGTGCACCGGCGGTGGCACAGCTTAAGTGGCGAACATGGCACTTTGACGGCAAGCTGTCGCTTTGTGAGGCGTCTGTGTTGCTCGGCCTTTTCTCTGACGGGACAGTTGTGGTTTCGAAGGGCGTCGGTCAGCTGGATGATGACGTACTGCGAGGGGTGTTGGCCTGACTTGATTAAAGTAAGGCCGCACTGGGTCAGGCACTCAGATCTATGTTAGCCAGTTTTAAATTTTTCAACGGGGATAAATCGTACTGATGAATTCAATGTCCTTTTCAGAAATTTCTGTGTTGGCCGGGATTTCAATCTTGTCCCACATGACATCGGCCGAGAAGGGATAATGCATGATGGATTTTTGATCGTATGGCGATAAACGGAACTGGTCGCGATTTAGTTCTTTTAAGATATTTAAATAAGTATTCTCTTTCGTCCATCCTAAATCTTGATATTTTTTGTAGAGCTTCGGTACGTTCCAGTCCAGCGTTCTGTCAGGATGTTGATGTTGATGTTGATGTTGATGTTCATGCTCAAGCCCAAGGGCATGACCAAATTCATGGATGGCTGCACTGGTAAAGAATGGGGTTTCGTAGTCGATGCCCAGTTGCATTGTAGGAAGATGTGGCAGTACCCCCAGCGCGTCTGTTCCCACAGCCGAGGCGCCATTGCTGTTCATGTCCGGAGAAAGCAATATTCGAATGTCTCCCTCATATAATTGATCATTATCATCCAGTTCGATGAATTCGAAATTCAAATTGACGTGCGGCGCCCATTGATTGATAGCCGCCACTACAGTCTGGAACATTTCTTCGTTCCATAGGGAAATGGCGATCCGAAGGGTTCGGCCGTTTTTCCAGAACTTGGTGTAATTTGCCACGCTTAACGTCTTTAAGGATGATTGCTTGCTATCGGCATTTCCGTCGCGCTCCAGGATGGCTATTTTATAAGCGCACCGATCATCGAGATTGGATAGATGACACGTTTTGGTAAAGTTCATATTCTTCTCTTTGTTAGTTGCATGTCTCCGGCACATATCTATTGATATGTTGCACCTGAAAGTCGTGCTTACGGAATGAACTCTATTAATTGATTATGGAAGTCAAAAAGAGAAGGGGTGAAGTGTTTCGGTGTGTTTGATTTTAATGCGTGAGGGAAGTTTCGCATCATATTGCGTGATGCGAAACTCGAAAGTGCAATTGTATAACTTTAGGGTCAGCGCCGACGCTGAATGAAGTTGCGAATACGTTCAGCTGCTTCAACGCATTCCGCCAGCGGCGCAACCAGAGCCATGCGCACTCGGCCGGCGCCTGGATTGGTGCCGTCAACGTTACGGGACAGGTAAGAGCCCGGCACCACGGTCACATGCTCTTCGACGAACAGATCGCGGCAGAACGCCTCGTCGTCGCCTTCAACATTCGGCCACAAATAGAAACCACCATCCGGGCGCTGCACGTCCATCACCGGGCTGAGGATTTCCAGCACCGCATCGTATTTCTCGCGATACAACTCCCGGTTGGCACGCACATGCACTTCGTCATTCCAGGCAGCGACGCTGGCCAGTTGAGTCTGAACCGGCATCGCGCAGCCGTGGTAGGTGCGATACAACAGGAAGCCTTTGAGAATGTCCGCATCACCGGCCACGAAGCCTGAACGCAGGCCCGGCAGGTTGGAGCGCTTGGACAGGCTGTGGAACACCACGCAACGCTTGAAGTCTTTGCGGCCCAGTTCCACGCAGGCGCTGAGCAAGCCGGCCGGCGGGGTTTGTTCGTCGAAGTACAGTTCGCTGTAGCACTCGTCGGCGGCGATCACAAAGTCGTATTCGTCGGCCAGGGCGATCAGCTTCTTCAGGGTTTCAACCGGGATCAAGGCGCCGGTCGGGTTACCCGGCGAGCACAGGAACAGGATCTGGCAGCGTTTCCAGATGTCTGACGAAACCGCATCGAAATCCGGGTTGAAGCCGTTTTCATCCAGGCATGGCAGGTAATGCGGCTTGGCCCCGGCAAGAAACGCCGCGCCTTCGTAGATCTGATAGAACGGGTTCGGGCTGACCACCAGGGCGTCGTCGCCACGGTTGACCACGGTCTGGGTGAAGGCGAACAGCGCCTCGCGGGTGCCGTTGACCGGCAGCACATTGCGCGCCGGGTCGAGCCAGCCGTGCGGAACGCTGAAACGACGTTCGCACCACGCGACGATGGCTTCACGCAGGGCCGGGATGCCGAGAGTGGTCGGGTACACGGCCATCTGATCCAGATTGCTGGCCAGGGCTTCGGCGACAAAGCTTGGCGAGCGGTGTTTCGGCTCGCCGATGGACAGTGCGATGGCGCGTTTGTCCGGGTTTGGCGTGACGCTGCCGAGCAGGGCGCGGAGTTTCTCGAACGGGTAGGGCTGCAATTGGGTCAGAGCGTTGTTCATCGGGGGCCTCGTTCAATGTGGGAGCGGGCTTGCTCGCGAAAGCGGTGTGTGAGTCACCATCAATGTTGTCTGACAGGACGCTTTCGCGAGCAAGCCCGCTCCCACAGGGGGAATTTATTAATTCAGATACTCAGGTGCGACAGTTTGATATCGGGTTCGTGGCTGACGCTGAGCTGTTTGACGATCGCATCCTGCAAGCGGCTGCACAGCAACGGGTCGGACAGCGGCTGGTTGTTCGCGTCGGTAATAAAGAACACGTCTTCCACGCGCTCGCCCAGGGTCGCGATCTTGGCGTTTTGCAGCGACAAGTCGAACTCCAGGAAGATCGTGCCGATCCGCGCCAACAGGCCGGGGCGATCCGGGGCGCTGAGCTCCAGCACGGTTACCGGGCGTTGGGCGTCGTTGTGGATCGTCACCTGTGGCGCAAACGCAAAATGCTTGAGCTGGCGCGGCACCCGACGCTGGATGATCGTCGGGTAATCGTCCGGGTTGCGCAGGGCATCGGTCAGGCCTTCGCGGATTTGCTTGACCCGTGTCGGGTTGTCGCCAATGGAGTCGCCGTCGGTGTCGAGCACGATGTAGGTGTCGAGGGTGAACTGGCTGCTGGAGGTGATAACCCGGGCGTCGTGAATGTTCAGGTTGAGCTGGTCCATCGCGGCCACGGTCACGGCGAAGAAGTCGTGCTGGTCCGGTGCATAGATGAAGATCTGTGTGCCACCTTCGAATTCGCGCTGAGTGGTTTCCTTGATCAGCACCAGCGGCCCGCCGTCCGCCGGCTGCTGCAGGATAGCGTCGCTGTGCCAGGCCACGTCGCCGGCAGTGTGGCGCAGGAAGTAGTCATCGCCCAATTGCGCCCACAGCTGCTCGACGTCGTCCGGGTCGGTACCGCCGCGCACCAGAATGTCCAGTGCGGCGCTCTGGGTCTGGCGAATCTGCTCTTCGCGGTCCACCGGGTTTTCCAGGCCTCGGCGCAAGGCACGCTTGGTCTCGGTGTAGAGCTGGCGCAACAGACTGGCGCGCCAGGAATTCCACAGCGTCGGGTTGGTGGCGTTGATGTCGGCGACGGTCAGCACGTACAGATAATCGAGGTGGGTTTCGTCGCCAACGATCTGCGCGAAATCATGGATGACCTGCGGGTCGGACAAGTCTTTGCGCTGGGCAGTGGTCGACATCACCAAATGGTTCTGCACCAGCCAGACGATCAGGCGACTGTCCCACACCGGCAACTGATGGCGCTGGCAAAAGGCCTCGGCATCCACGGCACCGATTTCCGAGTGATCGCCATGCCGGCCCTTGCCGATGTCGTGGTACAGACCGGCCAGGTAGATCAGCTCGGGTTTGGGCAGTTTGCCCATGAGCTTGCTGGCCAGCGGGAATTTTTCCGACACCTGGGTGTACTGCAACTTACGCAGGTGTTTGATCAGGTTCAGGGTGTGAGCATCGACCGTATAGATGTGAAACAGATCGTGCTGCATCTGCCCGACAATAAAGCCGAACTCCGGCAAGTAGCGCCCGAGGATGCCGTAACGATTCATGCGTCGCAGGTTGCGGTGGATGCCGATCTTGCACTTGAACAGCTCGATAAACAGGCTGGTATTGCGGATGTCGTTGCGGAAATCGTCATCGATCAGGTGGCGATTTTCTCGCAGCAGGCGAATGGTGTCGGCGCGCACGCCTTTGATTTCCGGCTGCTGAGCCATCAGTACGAAGATTTCCAGCATGGCGAACGGCGTGCGGCGGAACACGTTGTCGTTGCGCGCCTCGATGTAACCGTCGTGCAGCTGGAATCGCGAGTTGATCGGCTGCGGCGGCGCTTCGTCTTCCGGCGCGAGGATGACTTCCTCGAAGTGCTGGATGATCAGGTCGCTGAGCTGGGCAATGCTCATGACCACCCGGTAATACTGCTGCATGAAGTTTTCGATGGCTTGCTTGGCGTCATCGCCTTTGAAGCCCAGCAGACCGGCAATTGTGCGCTGGTGATCAAACAACAAGCGGTCTTCGGAACGGCCTGCGAGCATGTGCAGGGCGTAGCGAACCTTCCACAGAAATTCCTGGGAGGAGGCCAGCAGGGCGTTTTCGCTCTCGACCAGGAAACCTTCGCCGGCCAGGGCCCGCAGGTTCAGGGTGCCGTACTCACGACGGGCCACCCACAGAATCGTCTGAATATCCCGTAGGCCGCCAGGCGAGCCTTTGACGTTGGGTTCCAGGTTGTATTCGGTGTCGTTGTACTTGTGGTGACGAGCCTTCTGCTCGGCGCGTTTGGCCAGGAAGAAGTCCTTGCTCGGCCACATGTGCGCGGTGCTGGTGACGTCCAGCATGCGCTGGCGCAAGCGCTCGGGGCCGGCGATGGTGCGGCTTTCCATCAGGTTGGTGATTACCGTCAGGTCGGCGCGGGCCTCCTGGACGCATTCGTCCACCGAGCGAACGCTCTGGCCCACTTCCAGGCCAATGTCCCACAACAGCGTCAGAAAACGCTCAATGGAATCGCGGAAAATTTCATGATCGGCGCTGTCCAGCAGGATCAGCAGATCGATATCGGAATAAGGGTGCAACTCACCGCGGCCGTAGCCGCCGACCGCGACCAGCGCGATGTCGGCGTCTTCGCTCCAATTGAATTGCTCCCAGGCCTTTTGCAGGATGTTATCGACGAACCAGGCGCGATCCTCGATCAGCCGGCGAATGTCGCGGCCGCTGCGAAAGCGCCCGTCGAGCACCTCGCGGGCCTGGCGAATCGCCTTCTTGAAGGCCGCGATCGGGCTTGCCTTCAGGGCCAGTTCAGCCTGGAACTGGCCACGGTCGAAGAGTTCGGGATCCACCTGCGGCATCGATTGGCTTTCCTGTCTATAAGGCTGAGAAACTACACGGCCCGGATCAGGCCGAAACGCGCGGGATGGTGTCGTCGGCGCGCAGGGTGAAGATCTCGTAACCGGTTTCGGTCACCAGCAGGGTGTGTTCCCACTGTGCCGACAGCTTGCGGTCCTTGGTGATCGCGGTCCAGCCGTCGCCCAATACCTTGGTGTCGGCTTTACCCTGGTTGATCATCGGCTCGATGGTGAACGTCATGCCGGCTTTCAGCTCCATGCCGGTGCCGGCGCGGCCGTAGTGCAGGATCTGCGGCTCTTCGTGGAATACCTTGCCGATGCCGTGACCACAGAATTCGCGAACCACGGAAAAACCGTTCTTTTCAGCGTGCTTCTGAATGACTTCACCGATGTCGCCCAAGCGGCAACCGGGTTTGACGATCTCGATGGCCTTGTACATGCATTCCTGGGTTATTTGCGACAAGCGCTCGGCCCAGACCGGCACGGTGCCAACGTGGAACATGCGGCTGGTGTCGCCGTGGTAGCCGTCCTTGATGACCGTGACGTCGACGTTCAGCGTGTCGCCGTCCTTCAATGGCTTCTCGTTCGGAATACCGTGGCAGACCACGTGATTGATCGAGGTACAGATCGACTTCGGAAAGCCTTTGTAGTTGAGCGGGGCAGGGATGGCTTTCTGCTCGTTGACGATGTAGTCGTGGCAGATGCGGTCCAGTTCTTCGGTGGTGATGCCCGGCTTGACATGTTCGGCAATCATTTCCAGCACATCGGCGGCCAGTCTGCCGGCGATACGCATTTTTGCGATGTCCTCGGGGGTTTTGAGGGTGACGGTCATACAGGCTCTCTTTGCGCTCGATGGCGCTTTCTAAAACGAAATGGGCGTTTCGCGATCAATCTTCACGGCCCTGAAAAACGCGATTCTAACAGACGAGCAGCGCAAATCTGAGCCTCTGTGCATCGCTTCTCCTTATAGAATGGCGCATTCTTGGAGGATTCCAAGGGGCGGAACCAAAGCACGCGCCAGGATTTAACAATCCGGGTTCCGTTTTTTTCAGCCGTGTGATATAAAATGCGCCGCTTTCCGGGGATCCCCTGAAAAGCCTAAATCCACACACGTGTCGACACGATGACCTGGGTGCCTTCAGCTGATGCTGCTGGTTGGTCATTGGGATACGTGGAGGCCAAACCCGACTTATTAAGGAACTATCATGTCCCAAGTCAACATGCGCGATATGCTGAAGGCCGGTGTGCACTTCGGTCACCAGACCCGTTACTGGAACCCGAAAATGGGTAAATACATTTTCGGCGCGCGTAACAAGATCCACATCATCAACCTTGAAAAAACCCTGCCAATGTTCAACGAAGCTCTGACTTTCGTAGAGCGTCTGGCCCAGGGCAAAAACAAGATTCTGTTCGTCGGCACCAAGCGTTCCGCTGGCAAGATCGTTGCTGAAGAAGCAGCACGTTGCGGTTCGCCGTACGTCGATCACCGCTGGTTGGGCGGCATGCTGACCAACTTCAAAACCATCCGTGCTTCCATCAAGCGTCTGCGTGACCTTGAAGTGCAAGCCGAAGACGGTACTTTCGCCAAGCTGACCAAGAAAGAAGCGCTGATGCGCACTCGCGATCTTGAGAAGCTCGATCGTTCCCTGGGTGGTATCAAGGACATGGGCGGTCTGCCAGACGCTCTGTTCGTTATCGACGTTGATCACGAGCGCATCGCGATCACCGAAGCCAACAAGCTGGGCATCCCGGTTATCGGCGTTGTCGATACCAACAGCAGCCCGGAAGGCGTTGACTACATCATCCCAGGCAACGATGACGCAATCCGCGCTATCCAGTTGTACATGGGTTCGATGGCTGACGCAGTAATCCGCGGTCGCAACCACGTTGCTGGCGGCACCGAGCAGTTCGTTGAAGAAGCTCCGGTAGCAGCAGCTGAGTAATTGACGCCTTGGCGTTGACTCAGTAAGCAAAAAGGGGGCTTGGCCCCCTTTTTGCCACCTCGAAAACCGTTTGTCGGCGGCGCAGTTACAGTCTATGTAACCTGCAGCAGCCAGCAAGGGTGGTTCGGGAAGAATTGATCGCCCGTTCGATCGGGTGGAATGGTTGAAAACCTATCCAAGAGGAATTTTGAAATGGCAGAGATTACTGCAGCGTTGGTCAAAGAACTGCGCGAGCGTACTGGCGAAGGCATGATGGACTGCAAAAAAGCCTTGACCAAGGCTGGCGGCGACATCGAAAAAGCCATTGATGACATGCGTGCTTCGGGTGCCATCAAAGCTGCCAAGAAAGCTGGCAACGTTGCCGCTGAAGGCGCTATCGCTCTGAAGGAAGACGGTAAATCCGCCGTTCTGCTGGAAGTGAACTCGCAGACCGACTTCCTGGCTTTGCAGGATGACTTCAAGGCATTTGTCGCTTCCAGCGTTGAAAAAGCGTTCGCTGACAAACTGACTGACGTTGCTCCGCTGATCGCCGCTCAAGAAGCTGATCGCCTGGTTCTGGTCGGCAAGGTTGGCGAAAACGTCAATATCCGTCGCCTGGCTCGCGTTGAAGGTGATGTTGTTGGCGGTTACCTGCACGGCAACAAGATCGGTGTTGTGGTTGCCCTTAAAGGCGGCAGCGTTGAGCTGGCCAAAGACATCGCCATGCACGTAGCGGCGACCAACCCTGAATTCCTGCTGCCATCGGAAGTTTCCGCTGAAGCGGTCGAGCGTGAGAAGGGCGTGTTCCTGACCCTCAACGCTGACAAGATCGCCGGCAAGCCGGAAAACATCGTTGAAAACATGGTCAAAGGCCGTATCAGCAAGTTCCTGGCTGAAGCGAGCCTGGTTGAGCAGGCGTTCGTCAAGAACCCTGAAATCAAGGTCGGCGAACTGGCCAAGAAAGCCGGTGCTGAAATCGTTTCCTTCACCTACTTCAAAGTAGGCGATGGCATCGAGAAGCCGGTCGACAACTTCGCTGAAGAAGTTGCTGCCCAGCTGGCTGCCGCCAAGCAATAAGACGGTTTTTTAACTGTCGCCCTGAAGAGGCTGCCCGCTTACGCGCGCAGCCTCTTTTCAGATGGGGCACCAATTTTTAATTGGTTTCCTTTTGGAACTGGCTTACAAAGCCATGTTCCGATGGCGCTGAAGCAGTGCCAAGCTAGAGTGAACGCCAGCTGTAAACAGCTCGCAAAGTTTTTTTATAATACGCCGCAGGAGAGATTCGCAATGGCTCAGCAGGGCAGTGGTTATCAGGCTCGCTATAAACGCATTCTACTCAAGCTTAGCGGCGAGGCCCTGATGGGCTCGGAAGAGTTCGGGATCGATCCGAAAGTTCTGGATCGCATGGCGCTGGAAGTCGGTCAATTGGTCGGCATCGGTGTTCAGGTCGGTCTGGTGATCGGTGGCGGTAACCTGTTCCGCGGTGCAGCGCTGAGCGCGGCCGGCATGGATCGGGTCACGGGCGACCACATGGGCATGCTGGCCACTGTGATGAACGCCCTGGCCATGCGCGATGCGCTGGAACGTGCCAATATCTCGGCCATCGTGATGTCGGCCATTTCCATGGTTGGCGTGACCGATCACTATGATCGCCGCAAAGCCATGCGCCACCTGAACGCCAAGGAAGTCGTGATTTTTGCGGCCGGTACTGGCAATCCGTTCTTCACCACGGATTCGGCAGCGTGTCTGCGTGCAATCGAAATCGATGCCGATGTCGTGCTCAAGGCCACCAAGGTCGATGGCGTCTACACCGCTGACCCATTCAAAGACCCGCATGCCGAGAAGTTCGATCATCTGACTTACGATGAAGTGCTGGATCGCAAGTTGGGGGTGATGGATCTGACCGCCATTTGCCTGTGCCGCGACCACAAGATGCCGTTGCGCGTCTTTAACATGAACAAGCCCGGCGCCCTGCTGAACATCGTGCACGGCGGCGCTGAAGGGACCCTGATCGAGGAAGGCCAACAATGATCAATGAAATCAAGAAAGACGCTCAAGAGCGTATGCAGAAATCCCTGGATTCTCTGAACCATGCATTTGGCCAGATTCGCACTGGCAAGGCGCACCCGAGCATTCTGGGTAGCGTGATGGTGCCGTACTACGGCACAGACACCTCCATCACCCAAGTGGCCAACATCACCGTAAAAGACTCCCGCACCCTGCAAGTCGTGGCGTTCGAGCGCAACATGCTCGCCGCTGTCGATAAGGCCATCCAGAGCGCGGGGCTGAACCTCAACCCTACCAACCTGGGTGAGTTGCTGCTGATCTCCATGCCTGCCCTGACCGAAGAAACCCGCAAGGGCTTCACCAAGCAGGCTCGCAGCGCCGCCGAAGACGCCCGGGTTGCTGTGCGCAACATTCGTCGCGATGCATTGGGTGAACTGAAAAAACTGGTCAAGGACAAGGAAATCAGCGAAGACGAAGAGCGTCGTGCTGCCGCCGATATCCAGAAGCTCACCGATAAGGCTGAGGCCGATATCGACGCGGCGACCAAGCAAAAAGAAGCGGACCTGATGGCCGTTTAAGGGTCGCGTTTTCATGGAAAAGACCAAGCAGACTGCGCCGTTCGCGGTGCCGCGCCATGTCGCGATCATCATGGATGGTAATAATCGCTGGGCGAAAAAGCGCTTTATGCCGGGTGTCGCCGGTCATAAAGCGGGTGTGGATGCCGTTCGTGCGGTGATCGAGGTGTGTTTCGAGGCCAAGGTCGAAGTATTGACCCTCTTCGCCTTCTCCAGCGAGAACTGGCAGCGCCCGGCTGACGAGGTCAGTGCCTTGATGGATCTGTTCTTCAAGGCATTGCGCCGCGAAGCCAAGCGCCTGAACGAAAACAACATCAGTCTGCGCATCATTGGCGACCGTTCACGCTTTCATCCAGAGCTTCAAGCTGCCATGCGTGAAGCTGAAGCAATGACGGCGGGCGCCAATCGCTTCGTTCTGCAGATCGCAGCCAACTACGGCGGTCAGTGGGATATCGCGCAGGCTGCACAGCGTCTGGCGCGGGAAGTTCAAGCCGGGCACCTGCGTCCGGAAGACATCACCCCGGAATTGTTGCAAACCTGTCTGGCGACCGGCGATTTGCCGTTGCCGGACTTGTGCATCCGTACCGGTGGCGAGCACCGCATCAGTAACTTCCTGCTGTGGCAACTGGCTTACGCCGAGTTGTACTTCTCCGACCTGTTCTGGCCGGACTTCAAACACGATGCCATGCGTAATGCGCTGGCCGATTTTGCTTCTCGCCAGCGCCGCTTCGGTAAAACGAGCGAGCAGGTCGAGGCTGGGGCCCGGGTTTAATGCTTAAACAACGAATCATCACCGCGCTGATCCTGCTGCCGATTGCCCTGTGCGGGTTTTTCCTGCTCGAGGGCACCGGCTTTGCGCTGTTCATCGGGCTGGTCGTGACCCTCGGTGCATGGGAGTGGGCTCGCCTGGCGGGCTTCACTGAGCAGCCGATCCGCGTTGGCTATGCGGCAGTGGTCGCGTTGATGCTGTTTGTCATGCATATCCTGCCTGGGCTCGCGCCCTGGGTGTTGGGTGCTTCGGTGCTTTGGTGGGGCGTTGCAACCTATCTGGTGCTGACTTATCCGCGCTCCAGCGAACTTTGGTCTAGCGCTGCCTGCAAGCTGGGGATCGGTCTGCTGATCCTGCTGCCCGCTTGGCAAGGTCTGGTCCAGATCAAACAGTACCCTTTGGGCAACTTGCTCATCTTGGCGGTCATGGTGTTGGTCTGGGGCGCTGATATCGGTGCTTACTTTTCCGGCCGGGCCTTTGGCAAGCGCAAGTTGGCACCGCAGGTCAGTCCCGGCAAAAGCTGGGAGGGCGTCTACGGTGGCCTCGCACTGAGTCTGGTCATCACCGTTGTTGTCGGTCTGTTTCGCGACTGGACGGTGGCGCAGCTGTTTAAAGGTCTGATGGGCGCAGCCATCATTGTGTTCATCTCGGTGGTAGGTGATCTCACCGAAAGCATGTTCAAGCGTCAGTCCGGGATCAAGGACAGCAGTAATCTGCTGCCGGGTCACGGCGGCGTGCTGGACCGTATCGACAGCCTGACGGCAGCGATTCCGGTGTTTGCCGTGCTGCTGTGGATGGCGGCACCGTGAGCCGCCCACAGCAGATTACGGTCCTGGGGGCGACCGGCTCGATTGGTCTGAGCACTCTCGATGTCATCGCTCGTCATCCCGAGCGTTATCAGGTTTTTGCCTTGAGCGGTTTCACTCGTATGAGCGAGCTGCTTGCGCTGTGTGTTCGTCATACGCCGCGATTCGCCGTGGTGCCTGAGGCGGGTGCTGCCCGAGGCTTGCAGGACGACTTGCGCGCCGCAGGTCTGCCGACTCGCGTGCTGGTGGGTGAGGAGGGGTTGTGTCAGGTTGCCTCCGATCCTGAAGTCGATGCGGTCATGGCGGCCATCGTTGGCGCCGCGGGCTTGCGACCGACCCTGGCGGCGGTCGAGGCGGGCAAGAAAATCCTCCTGGCCAACAAAGAAGCACTGGTGATGTCCGGTGCGCTGTTCATGCAGGCGGTACGCAAGAGTGGTTCGGTATTGCTGCCGATCGACAGCGAGCACAACGCGATTTTCCAGTGCATGCCACAGGATTTCGCTCGCGGGCTGGGTGCAGTCGGGGTCCGTCGGATTTTACTCACAGCCTCTGGCGGTCCGTTCCGACAGACGCCTATGGCTGAGCTGGTGCATGTTACCCCTGACCAGGCGTGTGCCCATCCGAACTGGTCCATGGGGCGCAAGATTTCGGTGGATTCGGCCAGCATGATGAACAAGGGGCTCGAGTTGATCGAGGCCTGCTGGCTGTTTGATGCCAAGCCGTCCCAGGTCGAAGTGGTGATTCATCCTCAAAGCGTGATTCATTCGCTGGTCGATTACATCGACGGTTCGGTACTGGCCCAGTTAGGTAACCCTGACATGCGCACGCCGATCGCCAACGCGCTGGCCTGGCCGGAGCGAATCGACTCGGGTGTTGCGCCGCTGGACCTGTTTGCAATTGCGCGGCTGGACTTTCAGGCGCCTGATGAACAGCGATTCCCGTGTCTGCGCCTTGCGCGTCAGGCAGCCGAATCCGGCAATAGCGCGCCGGCCATGCTTAATGCGGCGAATGAAGTAGCTGTCGCGGCCTTTCTCGACGGGCGGGTTCGCTACCCGGAAATCGCGAGTATCATCGAAGAAGTGTTGAATCTTGAGCCTGTGGTTGCGGTTGATGATCTCGAGGCCTTATTCACGGCCGACGCGAAAGCGCGAGTTCTGGCCGGGCAATGGTTGAGTCGTCACGGTCGGTAAGTGCTGCAATACGTTGGCCCATGCAGCACCGGATAGGATTGCGGAGAAAGTAGATGAGCGCGCTCTATATGATTGTCGGCACCCTGGTGGCTTTGGGTGTGCTGGTCACCTTCCACGAATTCGGCCATTTCTGGGTCGCGCGTCGCTGTGGAGTCAAAGTGCTGCGTTTCTCCGTGGGCTTCGGTATGCCGTTGCTGCGCTGGCACGACAAGAAAGGCACTGAGTTCGTCGTTGCCGCGATCCCGCTGGGCGGTTACGTGAAAATGCTCGATGAGCGCGAAGGCGAAGTGCCTGCCGATCAGCTTGATCAATCCTTTAATCGAAAATCCGTCCGTCAACGCATCGCTATCGTAGCCGCTGGCCCGATTGCCAACTTTTTATTGGCGTTGATTTTTTTCTGGGTGCTCGCAATGCTCGGCAGCGAGCAAGTGCGCCCGATCATCGGTGCAGTCGAATCCGGCAGTATCGCCGCCAAGGCGGGTTTGAACCCGGGCCAGGAAATCATCGCCATCGATGGCGAGCCAACGTCCGGCTGGTCTGCAGTGAACCTGCAGCTGGTCCGTCGTCTCGGGGAGAGCGGTTCCCTGCAGTTGCTGGTCCGTGATCAGGGTTCCACAACGGATTCGCCCCATGAGCTGGCGTTGGATAAATGGCTCAAGGGTGCCGATGAGCCGGACCCGATTCGCTCGTTGGGTATACGCCCTTGGCGTCCGGCGCTGCCACCGGTCCTGGCCGAACTTGACCCGAAAGGCCCGGCACAGGCTGCAGGGCTGAAAACCGGTGACCGACTGTTGGCTCTGGATGGCAAGACGCTCGATGACTGGCAGCAGGTGGTGGACACGGTCCGTATGCGCCCTGATACCAAAATCATGCTGCGCGTCGAGCGGGATGGTGCTCAAATCGACGTCCCTGTGACGCTGGCCGCTCGCGGCGAGAAGAAGGCACCCAATGGTTATCTGGGGGCTGGGGTGAAAGCAGTCGATTGGCCGCCAGAGATGATTCGCGAAGTCAGTTACGGTCCTGTGGCCGCAATTGGGGAGGGTGCTCGACGCACTTGGACCATGAGTGTACTGACCCTCGATTCGCTCAAGAAAATGTTGTTCGGTGAGCTCTCGGTAAAAAACTTGAGTGGACCGATAACCATTGCTAAAGTGGCGGGCGCTTCTGCCCAGTCGGGTGTCGCTGATTTCCTGAATTTCCTTGCTTATCTGAGTATTAGCTTGGGGGTTCTGAATTTGTTGCCCATTCCTGTACTGGATGGGGGACATTTGTTGTTTTATCTGATCGAGTGGGCGCGTGGTCGCCCCTTGTCGGATCGGGTGCAGGGTTGGGGGATACAGATCGGCATCAGTTTGGTGGTCGGGGTGATGTTGCTTGCTCTGATCAATGATCTAGGTCGACTGTAACGCTTCGCTGAATTGCGAATCTGCCGCATTTTGCGGCAGTTTGTTTATTGCCAGTTGGAATAAGAAAGGACTTCATGAAACGTCTGCTGCTAACTGCGGTTCTCACCGTATTGATGATCGCCGAAGTTCACGCCGAGTCCTTCACTATCTCTGATATTCGCGTCAATGGCCTCCAACGGGTCTCCGCGGGTAGCGTCTTTGGTGCTTTGCCGTTGAACGTCGGTGAACAGGCGGATGATCGTCGCCTGGTGGAATCCACTCGTGCGTTGTTCAAAACCGGTTTCTTTCAAGATATCCAGCTGGGCCGCGATGGCAACGTCCTGGTCATCACGGTAGTCGAGCGCCCGTCGGTCGCCAGTATCGAGATCGAGGGTAACAAGGCGATCTCCACTGAAGACCTGATGAAAGGCCTCAAACAATCCGGTCTTGCCGAAGGCGAGATCTTCCAGCGCGCCACCCTCGAAGGTGTGCGTAACGAGCTGCAGCGCCAATACGTCGCTCAGGGTCGCTACTCGGCCACCGTCGACACCGAAGTGGTGCCGCAGCCGCGTAACCGCGTTGCGTTGAAGGTCAATATCAACGAAGGCACCGTTGCTGCTATCCAGCACATCAACGTGGTGGGTAACACCGTCTTCCCTGATGAAGACTTGATCGACCTGTTTGAACTCAAGACCACCAACTGGTTGTCGTTCTTCAAGAACGATGACAAGTACGCCCGTGAAAAACTTTCCGGTGACCTGGAGCGTCTGCGTTCCTACTACCTGGATCGTGGCTATATCAACATGGATATCGCTTCGACCCAGGTGTCTATCACCCCGGACAAGAAACACGTCTACATCACCGTCAACGTCAACGAAGGCGAGAAATATACCGTTCGTGACGTCAAGCTGAGCGGCGACCTGAAAGTCCCTGAAGACCAGGTCAAGTCCCTGCTGCTGGTCCAGAAAGGCCAGGTGTTCTCGCGCAAGCTGATGACCACCACTTCCGAGCTGATCACCCGTCGTCTGGGTAACGAGGGTTACACCTTCGCCAACGTCAATGGCGTGCCTCAGCCTCACGATGAAGACCACACGGTCGACATCACTTTCGCCGTTGATCCAGGCAAGCGTGCTTACGTGAACCGCATCAACTTCCGTGGCAACACCAAGTCCGAAGACGAAGTGCTGCGCCGTGAAATGCGTCAGATGGAAGGCGGCTGGGCTTCGACTTACCTGATCGACCAATCCAAGACTCGTCTTGAGCGTCTGGGCTTCTTCAAGGAAGTCAACGTCGAAACGCCGGCCGTGCCGGGCGTCGACGACCAGGTTGATGTGAACTACAGCGTTGAAGAGCAGGCCTCCGGTTCGATTACCGCCAGCGTCGGTTTCGCCCAGAGCGCCGGTCTGATCCTCGGTGGTTCGATCACCCAGAACAACTTCCTGGGTACAGGTAACAAGGTCAGCATCGGCTTGACCCGCAGTGAATACCAGAGCCGTTATAACTTCGGTTATGTCGACCCGTACTGGACTGCTGATGGCGTGAGCCTGGGTTACAACGCGTTCTATCGCACCACCGACTACGACGACCTTGACGTCGATGTAGCCAGCTATGCCGTAGACAGCCTTGGCGCAGGCGTGAGTGTCGGTTATCCGATCAGCGAGACTTCGCGTCTGACCTTCGGCCTGACTGCGCAACAAGACACGATCAAGACCGGTCAATACACCGTTGACGAGATCTTCGACTTCGTTAACAAGGAAGGCGATAACTACCTGAACTTCAAGGCCTCAGCCGGCTGGTCCGAGTCCACTCTGAACAAAGGCGTATTGGCAACCCGTGGTCATTCCCAGAGCCTGACACTGGAAACCACCACGCCTGGCAGTGACCTGTCGTTCTTCAAGCTTGATTACCGTGGCCAGTTGTTCCAGCCATTGTCTGAAAACTACACCATGCGCCTGCACACTGAGCTGGGCTATGGCGATGGTTATGGTTCTACCGATGGCTTGCCGTTCTATGAAAACTACTATGCTGGTGGTTTCAACTCGGTTCGTGGCTTCAAGGACAGCACCCTCGGTCCTCGCAGTACCCCAAGTCGCGGTGCGGATGTGACGGGTAACACCGGTACGCTCGCTGACCCGGACCAGGACCCGCTACCGTTTGGTGGTAACGTTCTGATCCAGGGTGGTGTCGAGGTGTTGTTCCCGCTGCCATTCATCAAGGATCAGCGTTCGCTGCGTACTTCGGTATTCTGGGATGTGGGTAACGTATTCGACTCCAAGTGCGAAAAGACCACGAACGCAAATGTCGGTTCAACCGCTCAAACAGCGTGCAACGACATCAGCCTGAGCAACATGGCCAGCTCCGTCGGTGTAGGTGTGACCTGGGTTACCGCACTGGGTCCTCTGAGCTTCGCGTTGGCCATGCCGATCAAGGAACCGGATGACGCTGAGACTCAAGTGTTCCAATTCTCCCTCGGCCAGACGTTCTAAGCGTCTGACCCAAGATAACGACAATGGATTTTGTAGGAGTGCATCGTGCGTAAGTTGACTCAATTGGTTCTCCTGGCGACCGTACTGGTAGCGGGTCCGGCTTTTGCCGACATGAAAATCGCCGTTCTGAACTATCAGATGGCTCTGCTGGAGTCCAACGCGGCGAAGAAATACGCTGTGGATGCCGAGAAGAAGTTCGGCCCTCAGCTGTCCAAGCTCAAGACTCTGGAAAGCAGCGCAAAAGGCATCCAGGACCGCCTGATGGCTGGCGGCGACAAGATGCAGCAAGGCGAGCGTGAACGCCTGGAACTCGAGTTCAAGCAAAAGGCCCGTGACTTCCAGTTCCAGTCCAAGGAACTGAACGAAGCCAAAGCCGTTGCCGACCGTGAAATGCTGAAGCAGCTCAAGCCGAAACTGGACAGTGCTGTGGAAGAAGTCATCAAGAAAGGTGCTTTTGACCTGGTCTTCGAGCGTGGCGCAGTGATTGATGTCAAACCTCAGTACGACATCACTCGCCAGGTTATCGAGCGCATGAATCAGCTGAAGTAACCATGACAGCGACTATAAAGCTCGGCCAATTGGCCGAGTTCCTCGGCGCCACACTGCGTGGCGACCCGGAGAAAGAAATTACTGGGCTAGCCACTTTGCAAGAGGCTGGCCCAGCTCAGTTGAGCTTTCTCGCAAACCCCCAATACCGTAGGTACCTGGCTGACAGCCGGGCCGCAGCCCTGTTGCTCAAGGCCGCTGACGCTGAAGGTTTTGCAGGTAATGCGCTGGTGGTGCCTGATCCGTATCTGGCCTACGCGCGGGTTTCCCATCTGTTCGATCCCAAGCCAAAGGCCGCTGTCGGTATTCATCCGACAGCCGTTGTGGCAGCGGACGCAGTGGTCGATCCGGCGGCGAGCATTGGTGCCTTTGCCGTGATCGAAAGCTGCGCGCGTATTGCTGCGGGTGTAACCGTTGGCGCTCACTGCTTCATCGGTGCCCGCTGCGAGATTGGCGAGGGCGGCTGGCTGGCCCCGCGAGTCACGCTGTACCACGATGTTCGCATCGGTAAACGGGTAGTGATTCAATCGGGTGCCGTACTCGGTGGCGAAGGTTTCGGTTTTGCCAACGAGAAAGGTGTCTGGCAGAAGATCGCTCAGGTCGGTGGAGTCCTGGTCGGTGACGATGTGGAAATTGGCGTGAATACCGCTATCGATCGCGGTGCGCTGGCCGATACCATCCTCGGCAATGGTGTGAAACTCGACAATCAGATTCAGATCGCCCACAACGTGCAGGTCGGTGATCACACCGCCATGGCCGCGTGCGTGGGGATCTCCGGCAGCACCAAAATCGGCAAGCATTGCATGCTCGCCGGTGGCGTAGGGCTGGTGGGGCATATCGAAATTTGCGACAACGTTTTTATCACCGGGATGACCATGGTGACCCATTCGATTACCGAAAAGGGTTCCTATTCTTCCGGTACGGCGATGCAACCAGCAGCCGAATGGCGCAAAAGCGCGGCACGCATTCGTCAGCTCGATGACATCGCGCGACGTCTGCGACAGCTGGAAAAGCGTGTAGGGGAAGTGACCCCTGACGGTAATGCTTCATCAGATGGCTGATACCATTTCCATATCAAGTGTGCACAGCCGCTAGACTGCCTCCTTGATTTGCTAGAGGGGTGCGCGTCAGTCGCGCCTCCCAATCTTTACATAGGCTTCCCCCCGAAATGATGGACATCAACGAGATTCGCGAATACCTGCCTCACCGTTACCCGTTCCTGCTGGTGGACCGAGTCGTGGAACTGGATGTGGAAGGCAAGCGCATTCGCGCCTACAAGAATGTCAGCATCAACGAACCCTTCTTCAATGGTCACTTCCCTGCGCATCCAATCATGCCGGGCGTGTTGATCATCGAAGCGATGGCTCAGGCTGCCGGGATCCTTGGTTTCAAAATGCTCGACGTGAAGCCCGCCGACGGCACGCTTTATTACTTCGTTGGCTCCGACAAACTGCGTTTTCGCCAGCCTGTCACCCCAGGCGATCAGTTGATCCTCGAAGCCCGCTTCATCAGCTGCAAGCGTCAGATCTGGAAATTCGAGTGCCGGGCTTCAGTCGATGGCAAGCCAGTCTGCTCCGCTGAAATTATCTGCGCGGAACGCAAACTATGAGTTTGATTGACCCTCGCGCAATCATCGATCCGACGGCCATCCTGGCTGACGGCGTCGAGGTCGGCCCCTGGTCGATCATCGGCGCAGGTGTGGAAATCGGCGAGGGGACAGTGATCGGGCCGCATGTGATTCTCAAAGGCCCGACCCGAATCGGAAAGCACAACCGCATCTACCAGTTTTCTTCGGTAGGCGAGGACACGCCCGATCTGAAATACAAGGGTGAAGAAACCCGTCTGGTCATCGGTGACCACAACATCATCCGTGAAGGCGTGACGATTCACCGTGGGACCATTCAGGACCGTTCTGAAACGACCCTGGGCGATCACAACCTGATCATGGCCTATGCCCACATCGGCCACGACAGTGTCATCGGCAACCACTGCATCCTGGTCAACAACACCGCGCTGGCGGGTCATGTGCACGTTGAAGACTGGGCGATCCTGTCGGGTTTTACCCTGGTTCATCAGTATTGCCATATCGGCACCCATAGTTTTTCCGGTATGGGCACCGCCATCGGCAAGGACGTCCCGGCGTACGTCACTGTGTTCGGCAACCCGGCCGAAGCCCGCAGCATGAACTTCGAAGGCATGCGTCGTCGCGGTTTCAGCGAAGATGCGATCCACGCGCTGCGTCGTGCCTACAAGGTGGTTTACCGCCAGGGCCTGACAATCGATCAGGCGCTCGCCGAGCTGGCCGAACCCTCGCTTCAGTTCCCGGAAGTCGCGGTGTTCCGCGACTCCATCCGGTGTTCGACCCGCGGCATCACTCGTTAATCATGGCTAATCTGCGTATAGCGCTGGTGGCGGGTGAGGCTTCCGGTGACATTCTGGGCGCCGGTCTCATGCGTGCGCTCAAGGCACAGCATCCGGCTGTCGAGTTCATTGGTGTTGGCGGTCCGCTGATGCAGGCCGAAGGCCTGACCTCGTACTTTCCGATGGAGCGTCTCTCGGTCATGGGCCTGGTGGAAGTGCTCGGCCGATTGCGCGAGCTGATGGCTCGTCGCAAGAAGCTGATCGCCGACCTGATCGCCCAGAAGCCGGATGTGTTCATCGGCATCGATGCTCCGGACTTCAACCTCAATATCGAACTGAAGCTGCGTCAGGCCGGGATCAAGACCGTGCATTACGTCAGCCCGTCGGTTTGGGCGTGGCGGCAGAAGCGGGTGCTGAAGATTCGCGAAGGCTGCGACCTGATGCTGACGCTGTTCCCGTTCGAAGCGAAATTTTATGAAGAGAAGGGCGTGCCGGTGCGGTTTGTCGGGCACTCCCTGGCTGATGCGATCCCGCTTGAAGCTGATCGTGCTGCCGCGCGGGCTGAACTCGGCTTGCCAGACGGGCCGTTGGTTGCGTTGATGCCGGGCAGTCGCGGTGGCGAAGTCGGCCGTCTCGGTGCGCTGTTCCTCGATACCGCCCAGCGCTTGCGGGCCTTGCGCCCCGGTGTACGTTTCGTCATGCCGTGCGCCAGTCCTGAGCGCCGGGCTCAGCTCGAAGAGCTGCTGGCGGGTCGCGATCTGCCGCTGACCTTGCTCGATGGCAAATCCCATCTGGCGCTGGCTGCCTGCGACGCTGTGCTGATCGCCTCCGGGACCGCTACGCTTGAAGCGTTGTTGTACAAACGGCCGATGGTGGTGGCTTACCGCTTGGCGCCGCTGACGTTCTGGATTCTCAAGCGCATGGTGAAAAGTCCCTATATCTCGTTGCCGAACCTGCTGGCACAGCGCCTGTTGGTGCCCGAGTTGCTGCAGGACGACGCGACAGTTGAAGCCTTGGCCCAGACGCTGTCGCCACTGATCGAAGGCGGTGAAGAACAGACCCGCGGCTTTGATGAAATTCACCGTACCTTACGTCTGGACGCCTCCAATCAGGCAGCGGACGCGGTACTGAACCTGATCGGCAAAACACAATGAGCAAAGCAAGCACGCAGATGGGCCTGGACTTCACCCTGGTCGCCGAAGTTGAAGATCTGGTCGCCGGCGTCGACGAAGTCGGTCGCGGCCCGCTCTGCGGTGCGGTGGTGACAGCCGCGGTGATCCTCGATCCGAACCGTCCGATCCTGGGTCTGAACGACTCGAAGAAGCTCACCGAAGCCCGCCGCGAAAAACTCTATGACGAGATCTGCGAAAAAGCCCTGAGCTGGTGCATCGCCCGGGCTGAAGTCGAAGAAATCGACGAGCTGAACATCCTGCACGCCACCATGCTGGCCATGCAGCGCGCGGTCGAAGGCCTGCACATCACACCGAAACTGGCGATGATCGACGGCAACCGTTGCCCGAAACTGTCCATGCGCGCAGAAGCGGTGGTGCAGGGCGACGGTAAGGTGCCGGCCATCGCTGCAGCATCGATTCTGGCCAAGGTCAGCCGCGACCGCGAGATGGCGGCGTTCGAGCTGATTTACCCGGGTTACGGCATTGGTGGCCACAAAGGCTACCCGACGCCCGCTCATCTGGAAGCGCTGGCCCGCTTGGGGCCAACGCCGATTCACCGCCGCTCCTTCGCCCCCGTACGTCTGGCGTACGAGGCTCGGGAAAACCTGATCGAGAGTTAGTCACAAGGCTGATGTTTTTGCCAAGGCCCGGTACAATCCGGGCCTTGTTGTCTTCCACGTTTCTAGTTTCTAGACAGGATCACTATGCCGGCTTCATTCGTTCATCTACGCCTGCACACTGAGTATTCCCTGGTCGACGGTCTGGTGCGGATCAAACCGCTGGTCAAGACCCTGGTCGGCATGAACATGCCTGCCGTAGCGGTCACCGACCAGAACAATATGTGTTCCCTGGTCAAATTCTATAAAGCGGCCATGGGCGCCGGGATCAAGCCGATCTGCGGCGCCGACCTGTGGCTGTCGAACAAGGATCCCGACAGCCCGTTGAGCCGGATCAGCCTGCTGGCGATGAACGCCGTGGGCTATCGCAACCTCACCGAACTGATCTCCCGCGGCTTCATCGACGGCCAGCGTAACGGCTCGGTCATCATCGAGCGCGAGTGGGTAGCTGAGGCCAGCGAAGGCTTGATCATGCTGTCGGCGGCGAAAGAAGGCGAGATCGGCCTGGCGATGCTCGGCGGCAACCCGGCCGAAGCCGAAGCCCTGGCCCGCGAATGGATGGCGGTGTTCCCGGACCGTTTCTATCTGGAGATCCAGCGCACCAACCGCCCCTACGATGAAGAACAATTGCACGGCGCCGTGGCCCTGGCCGAGAAAATCGGTGCGCCACTGGTGGCGACCAACGACGTGCGCTTCATCAAGCAGGAAGACTTTGCGGCTCACGAAACCCGCGTTTGCATTGGTGAGGGCCGCGCCCTCGACGATCCGCGGCGTTCGAAGAATTACAGCGATCAGCAATACCTCAAAAGTACCGAGGAAATGGCCGAGCTGTTCAGTGACTTGCCCGAGGCGCTGGAAAACACCGTCGAGATTGCCAAGCGCTGCAACATCGAAGTGAAGCTGGGCAAGCACTTCCTGCCCAACTTCCCGATTCCCGATGGCATGACCATCGACGAATATTTCCGCAAGGTTTCCTTCGACGGTCTGGAAGATCGTCTCAGTGTCCTGTTGCCCAAAGACACCACCGAAGATTACGAAGCCAAGCGTCAGGTCTATGTCGACCGGCTGAATTTCGAGCTGGATATCATCATCCAGATGGGCTTCCCCGGTTACTTCCTGATCGTTATGGACTTTATCCAGTGGGCCAAGAGCAACGGCGTGCCGGTCGGTCCGGGTCGTGGGTCGGGTGCCGGGTCGCTGGTGGCCTATGTGCAGAAAATCACCGACCTCGATCCACTGGAATATGACCTGCTGTTCGAACGTTTCCTTAACCCGGAACGGGTATCGATGCCCGACTTCGACGTCGACTTCTGCATGGATGGTCGCGACCGGGTCATCGAATACGTGGCCGAAAAATACGGCCGCAACGCCGTAAGCCAGATCATCACCTTCGGTTCCATGGCGGCAAAAGCGGTGGTCCGTGATGTGGCGCGGGTGCAGGGCAAGTCCTACGGACTGGCGGATCGTCTGTCGAAGATGATTCCGTTCGAAGTCGGCATGACCCTGGAAAAGGCCTACGAACAGGAAGAAATCCTGCGTGACTTCATCAAGGTCGATGAAGAGGCCGCGGAAATCTGGGAAATGGCCCGCAAGCTTGAAGGCGTTGTACGTAACGTCGGTAAGCACGCCGGTGGTGTGGTTATTGCGCCGACCAAACTGACGGACTTTTCGCCGATCTATTGCGACGAGGCCGGTGATGGTCTGGTAACCCAGTTCGACAAGGACGACGTTGAGGCTGCCGGGCTGGTGAAGTTCGACTTCCTCGGTCTACGGACTCTGACGGTCATCGACTGGGCGCTGAAAACGATTAACCGCGACCGCGCCAAGGTTGATGAGCCGCCGCTGGACATCGCGTTCATCCCGCTGGATGACAAGCCGACCTACCAGTTGCTGCAAAAAGCTGAAACCACCGCGGTATTCCAGCTTGAATCTCGAGGCATGAAAGAGCTGATCAAAAAGCTCAAGCCCGACTGTCTGGAAGACCTGATCGCACTGGTGGCCCTGTTCCGTCCGGGCCCTCTGCAATCGGGCATGGTGGATGACTTCATCAACCGTAAGCACGGTCGCGCCGAACTGGCGTACCCGCACTCAGACTACCAGTACGAAGGCCTCAAGCCCGTATTGGCACCGACTTACGGCATCATCCTGTATCAGGAACAGGTGATGCAGATTGCCCAGGTCATGGCCGGCTACACCCTGGGTGGTGCGGACATGCTGCGTCGGGCCATGGGTAAGAAAAAGCCCGAAGAAATGGCCAAGCAGCGCGGCGGTTTCATTGAAGGTTGCACCGCTAACAATATCGATGCGGACCTTGCCGGTAACATTTTCGACCTGGTGGAAAAATTCGCCGGTTATGGCTTCAACAAATCTCACTCGGCTGCTTACGGTCTGGTGTCGTATCAAACGGCGTGGCTGAAAACCCACTATCCGGCGCCGTTCATGGCGGCGGTGCTGTCGGCGGATATGCACAACACCGACAAGGTCGTGACCTTGATCGAAGAAATTCGCACCATGAAGCTGCGTCTCGACGCGCCGGATGTGAATACTTCGGAATTCAAGTTCACGGTAAATGACGAAGGCCGGATTATTTACGGCCTCGGCGCGATCAAGGGTGTGGGTGAAGGTCCGGTGGAAGCGATCACCGAGGCGCGTCGGGACGGTCCGTTCACGGATCTGTTCGATTTCTGCGCCCGTGTCGATCTCAAACGTATCAACAAACGCACCCTGGACGGTTTGATCCGCAGCGGTGCGCTGGATCGTCTAGGGCCGTTTTTCCATGACGAACCGAAAGCCTATCAAGCCAACATCGACCAAAACCGCGCCGTGTTGCTGACAGCGATGGAAGGGGCGATCAAGGCCGCCGAACAAACCGCTCGCACCCACGACAGTGGCCATGCCGACCTGTTTGGCGGACTGTTTGTCGAGGAAGACGCCGACGTCTACGCCAATCACCGCAAGGCCAAGGAACTGACCCTCAAGGAGCGCCTGAAAGGGGAGAAAGATACCCTGGGCCTGTACCTGACCGGTCACCCGATCGACGAATACGAAGGCGAGATCCGCCGCTTCGCCCGTCAGCGCATCATCGACCTGAAACCGGCTCGTGATACTCAGACCGTCGCGGGCATGATCATCGCCCTGCGCGTCATGAAGAACAAAAAGGGCGACAAGATGGGTTTCATCACCCTCGACGACCGCTCTGGACGGATCGAAGCTTCGTTGTTTGCCGAAGCATTCCATTCCGCGCAGTCGCTGTTGCAGACCGATGCGATGGTGGTGGTCGAAGGCGAAGTCAGCAACGACGATTTCTCCGGCGGGCTGCGGTTGCGGGTCAAGCGGGTGATGAGCATGGAAGATGCGCGCACCAATCTGGCCGAAAGCCTGCGCTTGAAGCTGCAGACCAAGGACCTCAAGGGTGATCAGCTACGCTGGCTGGGTGAGTTGTTCAAGCGTCACCGCGGTGCGTGCCCGATCACCATGGAATACACGAGTCCCGATGCGAAAGCCTTGCTGCAGTTCGGCGAGACCTGGCGGATCGACCCGGCGGATGCTTTGATTCAAGCCCTGCGTGACCAGTTCGGGCGAGACAACGTCTTCCTCCAATACCGTTGACGGTCAGGTCCTATTGAAGGGGCCTGATCTCGACCTGAATCTTTAATCTCGACCTGAACGCGCCTGTCCCTTAAGGTAGGGCGCGAATAGACAACCGGCCGGCCCAAGCTCTCTTGGATGTCGACCCAAGACGGACGCCTATGAACCCGAATTTTCTAGATTTCGAACAGCCGATCGCCGACCTGCAAGCCAAGATCGAAGAGTTGCGCTTGGTCGGTAATGACAATTCGCTGAATATCGGCGATGAGATCTCCCGCCTGCAGGACAAAAGCAGCACGCTGACCGAAGACATCTTCGGCAAGCTGACCAGCTGGCAGATCGCGCGTCTGGCGCGTCACCCGCGTCGCCCGTACACCTTGGACTACATCGAACACATCTTCACCGAGTTCGACGAATTGCATGGCGACCGTCACTTCTCCGACGACGCCGCCATCGTTGGCGGTGTTGCTCGTCTGGACGACCAGCCGGTGATGATTATCGGTCACCAGAAAGGCCGCGAAGTGCGTGAGAAAGTTCGTCGCAACTTCGGCATGCCGCGTCCGGAAGGCTACCGCAAGGCGTGCCGTCTGATGGAAATGGCCGAACGTTTCAAAATGCCGATCCTGACCTTCATCGACACCCCGGGCGCCTACCCTGGTATCGACGCAGAGGAGCGCAACCAGAGC
This sequence comes from Pseudomonas sp. MDT1-17, assembly GCF_054898105.1. Taxonomy (NCBI): domain Bacteria; kingdom Pseudomonadati; phylum Pseudomonadota; class Gammaproteobacteria; order Pseudomonadales; family Pseudomonadaceae; genus Pseudomonas; species Pseudomonas sp. MDT1-17. The sequence continues at coordinate 1,789,729 of NZ_JBUBVM010000001.1, forward strand.
GAAGCGATTGCCTGGAACCTGCGCGTCATGGCACGCCTGAAAACCCCAATCATCGCCACCGTCATCGGTGAAGGTGGTTCCGGTGGTGCTCTGGCGATCGGCGTTTGCGATCAACTGAACATGCTGCAGTACTCGACTTATGCGGTCATTTCGCCGGAAGGTTGCGCCTCGATTCTGTGGAAGACCGCCGAGAAAGCACCGGACGCTGCTGAAGCCATGGGCATCACTGCCGAGCGCCTCAAAGGCCTGGGTATTGTGGATAAAGTGATCGGCGAGCCATTGGGTGGCGCGCACCGTAATCCAGCGGCTGCGGCTGCATCGATCCGTGCCGAGCTGAGCTCGCAACTGGCGATGTTGAAGAAGTTCGATAACGAAGCGCTGTTGGCCCGTCGTTACGAGCGTCTGATGAGCTACGGTCTCTGATAGACCACTGCTTCGGTAAATGATGTAACCAATGTGGGAGCGAGCCTGCTCGCGATAGCGGTATAACAGACAGCAAATTTGTTGAATGTTAAGCCGCTTTCGCGAGCAGGCTCGCTCCCACATTTGATTTGTGCAAAGTGAATGGTATGAGTCAGCCCATGATTGATCTACCTGCCAGGCTTCTACGCACTCTTGCCCCTTGGCGCACCGCCACAACCTGGCGCATCGCCTTCTCCGGTGGTCTCGACTCCACCGTGCTGCTGCACCTTCTCGCACACCTCGCAAAAACCGAATCCCTGCCGGCGCTAAACGCCATACACGTCCATCACGGCCTTCAGCCTGTGGCTGATGCGTGGCCGGACCATTGTCAGTCAGTCTGTGATGCTCTGGGTGTGCCGCTGGAGGTGGTTCGCGTGCAGGTTCAGCCCGGTGCCAGCCTTGAGCGTGCCGCTCGGGATGCGCGATATGCCGCGTTCATCGAGGCGACTCAGGCCAATGAGGTGTTGATGACCGCCCAGCACCGTGACGATCAGGCGGAAACCCTGTTGTTTCGGATGTTGCGTGGGGCAGGGGTGAGGGGATTGTCGGGGATGCCACGCCAGCGCCCGCTTGGTAAAGGGCAGTTGCTTCGGCCATTGCTCGATGTCACAAGGGCTGAACTTGAAGCCCATGCGGCCGAGCATCGGCTGAACTGGATCGAAGACCCTTCGAACCAGGACCGACAGTTCTCGCGTAATTACCTGCGGCATCAGGTTTTCCCGGTATTGACCGAGCGCTGGCCGCAAGCGCTGGCGACCATGGCCCGCAGCGTTGCACATCTGAGTGAAGCGCAGGGATTGCTCGATGAGCTTGCGCAAATCGACCTGACCGACGCCAGCACGGCCAATGACTTTGACTGGCTGGGATTGCCGTCGCTTGCGCTGGCGGCATTGGAAAAGCTATCCGCTGCTCGTCAGCGTAATGCGTTAAGTCATTGGCTCGAACCGCTGACGCGACTGCCAGACAGTGACCATTGGTCGGGTTGGGAGGATTTGCGCGATGCCACCGGCGATGCCCGCCCGATCTGGCGGCTGGCGGATGGCGAACTGCATCGGGCGGGTGGACGTATCTGGTGGTTGTCTGGCATCTGGTTGCGCCCGCCGCCCGCCGTCGGAAACTGGCCTGATCCCTCGCTATCGCTGGTGTTGCCGGACAACGGTGTGATCACACTCACCGGCCAAATCCCCGAGGGTCCGCTGCATATCCGCTACCGTGAGGGTGGTGAGGTCATGAGTCTGCCCGGTCGCGGCCATCGCGACCTGAAGCGATTGCTCAACGAAAACGGCGTGCCGGGTTTCGCCCGCGGCAGATTGCCGCTGCTCTACCGAGACGAGCAATTGCTGGCGGTGGCCAACCTGCGGGGCTTGGACGGCAGTGCAAAGGAACGTTGGAATTTGCATTGGCAGCCACCGATCGAAGATCAAGGTTTGAGCTGAAAGGGGCTTTCCGGTAGACTACGCTCCCTTCTTGATACAACTTCTGTGGATTCGCCTGAATTGCAGGAGTTGCCGATTACCAAGCAGTCTTTGCTGGGCGATTCCAAAAAATGTGTAGCGAGCAACGTACCGGTGTTTCATTTTCCGGTCTGTCCCAACGCGGCGGTTTTTTTGAAACATGCACTGTGATTAATGCAGGTGATCGGGGGCTTCGGCCTTCCTTCGCTTTCCCCGGCGGCTCGGACCGCTTTAACGCAGACTTCTAGGGTTTTTCATGACGCGCTACATATTCGTCACGGGCGGTGTTGTTTCTTCATTGGGGAAAGGCATCGCATCGGCTTCATTGGCGGCCATCCTGGAGGCGCGGGGACTTAAGGTCACCATGCTGAAGCTGGACCCGTACATCAACGTTGACCCGGGCACCATGAGCCCGTTCCAGCACGGTGAAGTGTTCGTCACCCACGACGGCGCCGAGACCGACCTGGACCTGGGCCACTACGAGCGGTTCATCCGCACGACCATGACCCAGAACAACAACTTCACCACCGGCCGTGTCTACGAACACGTCCTGCGCAAAGAGCGCCGTGGTGATTACCTGGGCGCAACCATTCAGGTGATCCCGCACATCACCGACGAAATCAAGCGCCGGATCATCAAGGGCGCCGGCGATGCCGACGTGGCCATGGTGGAAATCGGTGGCACCGTGGGTGACATCGAATCGCAGCCGTTCCTCGAAGCCATCCGTCAATTGCGTTTCGAAGTAGGCGCCAAGCGCGCGATGCTGATGCACCTGACACTGGTGCCGTACATCGCCACTGCCGGCGAAACCAAAACCAAGCCAACCCAGCACTCGGTCAAGGAACTGCGTTCCATCGGCCTGCAACCCGACGTGCTGGTCTGCCGTTCCGATCACCCGATCGATATCTCTTCGCGTCGCAAGATCGCGCAATTCACCAACGTTGAAGAACGTGCGGTGATCGCGCTGGAAGACGCCGACACCATCTACAGGATCCCGGGCATTCTGCACGCCCAGGGCCTGGATGATTTCGTTGTCGAGCGTTTCGGCCTGCAATGTGGCGGCGCCGATTTGTCCGAGTGGGAAGCCGTGGTCGACGCCAAGCTCAACCCTGAGCATGAAGTCACCATCGCCATGGTCGGCAAGTACATGGAACTGCTGGACGCCTACAAGTCGCTGATCGAAGCGATGAGTCACGCCGGCATCAGCAACCGCACCAAGGTCAACCTGCGCTACATCGACTCCGAAGACATTGAAAACCAGGGCACCGCGCTGCTGGAAGGTGTCGACGCGATTCTGGTGCCTGGCGGCTTCGGTCTGCGTGGCGTGGAAGGCAAGATCACTGCCGTCCAATATGCTCGCGAAAACAAGGTTCCATACCTCGGCATCTGCCTGGGCATGCAAGTGGCCGTGATCGAGTTCGCGCGTAACGTGCTGGGCTGGAAAGACGCCAACTCCACCGAATTCGATCGTGCAAGCGGTCACCCGGTCGTGGGTCTGATCACCGAGTGGGAGGATGCCACCGGCGCTGTCGAAACCCGTACCGAAGCGTCCGATCTGGGCGGCACCATGCGCCTCGGCGCTCAGGATTGCCTGCTGGAACCGGGTTCCCTGGTGCACGATTGCTACGCCAAGGACGTGATCGTCGAGCGTCACCGTCATCGCTACGAAGTGAACAACAAGCTGCTGCCGCAAATCATGGAGGCCGGTCTGAAAATCTCCGGTCGTTCCGGTGATGGTGCGCTGGTAGAAGTGGTTGAAGCCCCGGATCATCCATGGTTCGTCGCTTGCCAGTTCCACCCTGAGTTCACCTCGACACCCCGCGACGGTCACCCGTTGTTCAGCGGTTTCGTTAAAGCAGCTTTGGTTCAACACCAGAAGAAGGCGTAAATCCAATGGCCCAGAAGATCATCCGCGTAGGCGATATCGAGATTGCCAACGACAAGCCAATGGTGCTTTTCGGTGGCATGAACGTGCTGGAAAGTCGCGACATGGCGATGCAGGTCTGTGAAGAATACGTAAAGGTCACCGAGAAACTCGGTATCCCTTACGTGTTCAAGGCCAGCTTCGACAAGGCCAACCGTTCCTCCGTGACCTCTTACCGTGGCCCCGGCCTGGAAGAGGGCATGCGGATCTTCCAGGACATCAAGCAAGCTTTCGGCGTGCCGATCATCACCGATGTCCACGAGCCTGATCAGGCCGCGGTCGTCGCTGAAGTCTGCGACATCATTCAACTGCCGGCCTTCTTGTCGCGCCAGACCGACCTTGTGGTCGCGATGGCCAAGACCGGTGCGGTGATCAACATCAAGAAAGCCCAGTTCCTCGCGCCTCAGGAAATGAAACACATCCTGAGCAAATGCGTGGAAGCGGGCAACGATCAGTTGATCCTCTGCGAGCGCGGTTCGAGCTTCGGCTACAACAACCTGGTCGTCGATATGCTCGGCTTCGGCATCATGAAGCAGTTCGAATACCCGGTGTTCTTCGACGTGACCCACGCGCTGCAAATGCCCGGCGGTCGCTCCGATTCCGCCGGCGGTCGCCGCGCCCAGGTCCTCGATCTGGCGAAAGCCGGGATCAGCCAGTCGCTGGCCGGTCTGTTCCTCGAAGCGCATCCTGACCCGGACAACGCCAAATGCGATGGCCCCTGCGCCTTGCGTCTGGACAAACTGGAGCCATTCCTGGCCCAGCTCAAAGCGTTGGACGAACTGGTGAAGAGTTTTCCGACGGTAGAAACCGCGTAATCCTCATTTCTCCGGTAAAGTACCGCACGAATTAATGCTCAGGCCCTCGGGCCTGGGCCTTATCGTCCGCAAGTCTGCCCGCTGCACATCACTTGCCGGCGATACAAGATTTCCTTCAGCTGCGTCGTTTTCGTCAACTTTGGAGTGTTTACAACAATGGCAAAAATCGTCGACATCAAAGGTCGTGAAGTTCTCGACTCCCGTGGCAACCCCACCGTGGAAGCGGACGTGCTTCTCGATAACGGCATCATCGGTAGCGCTTGCGCGCCGTCCGGTGCTTCCACTGGCTCGCGTGAAGCGCTCGAGCTGCGTGATGGCGACAAGAGCCGTTACCTGGGCAAGGGCGTGCTCAAAGCCGTCGCCAACATCAACGGTCCGATTCGCGACCTGTTGTTGGGTAAAGACCCAAGCGACCAGAAAGCCCTGGATCACGCGATGATCAAGCTCGACGGTACTGAAAACAAAGGCTCCCTGGGCGCCAACGCCATCCTCGCTGTGTCCCTGGCAGCAGCCAAGGCCGCCGCACAGGACCAGGACCTGCCGCTGTACGCTCACATCGCCAACCTGAACGGCACCCCGGGTGTTTACTCGATGCCGGTTCCGATGATGAACATCATCAACGGCGGCGAGCACGCCGATAACAACGTCGACATCCAGGAGTTCATGGTTCAGCCGGTTGGCGCCAAGTCTTTCTCGGAAGGTCTGCGCATGGGCACCGAGATTTTCCATCACCTCAAAGCTGTTCTGAAGGCCCGTGGCCTGAGCACTGCTGTGGGTGACGAAGGTGGTTTCGCACCGAACCTGGCTTCCAACGAAGACGCTTTGAAAGTGATCTCCGAAGCCGTGGCCAACGCCGGTTACACGCTGGGCACCGACGTGACCCTGGCACTGGACTGCGCGGCCAGCGAATTCTACGAAGACGGCAAGTACAACCTGTCCGGCGAAGGTCAGGTGTTCACTGCTGAAGGTTTCGCCGACTACCTCAAAGGTCTGACCGAGCGTTACCCGATCATCTCCATCGAAGATGGCCTGGACGAGTCCGACTGGGCGGGCTGGAAAATTCTCACCGACAAGATCGGCGAGAAAGTCCAGCTGGTAGGCGACGACCTGTTCGTAACCAACACCAAAATCCTGAAGGAAGGCATCGATAAAAAGATCGCCAACTCGATCCTGATCAAGTTCAACCAGATCGGCACCCTGACCGAAACCCTGGAAGCCATCCAGATGGCCAAGGCCGCTGGTTACACAGCCGTCATCTCGCACCGCTCCGGCGAAACCGAAGATTCGACCATTGCCGACCTGGCTGTGGGCACTGCGGCTGGCCAGATCAAAACCGGTTCGCTGTGCCGTTCCGACCGCGTTTCCAAGTACAACCAACTGCTGCGTATCGAAGAGCAGTTGAATGGCAAAGCCAAGTACAACGGTCGCAGCGAATTCCGCGGCTGATTGCTACAGGGTAAAAAAGACACCGGATTGTGTCGGAAAAATCGCTACAGCGATGGATTTGCCACTAATCTGATGCCTTATAAGCACAAGCCTGGGTCTTCCAGGCTTCGTGCTATCAGAAGCTTCAAAGTTTTGGCATGGCTGTCTTTTTTCACTGGATACCTGATATTCGATGCGCAGTCCCAATTGGTTGTTCCTCGTCTTGCTCTTGCTGCTGGCTGGCCTGCAATACCGCCTGTGGGTGGGTAATGGCAGTCTGGCGCAAGTGGCCGAGCTGACTCAGCAGATCGCAGATCAACACGCTGAGAACGAGGGCCTGCTTGAGCGCAATCGGGTGATGGACGCTGAAGTCAGTGAGTTGAAAAAGGGCATGGAGACCGTTGAAGAGCGGGCTCGCCATGAGTTGGGCATGGTCAAGGACGGTGAAACCCTCTACCAGTTGGCTCAATGAACCCCTCGTTACCGGCCTTCTGGGCCGTGATTCCTGCCGCGGGCGTCGGTGCCCGTATGGCCGCGGACCGTCCCAAGCAATACTTGCAACTGGGCGGGCGCACTGTTCTCGAACACAGCCTTGGCTGTTTCCTTGATCATCCTTCCCTGAAGGGGTTGGTGGTCAGTCTTGCTGTCGATGATCCTTATTGGCCAAACCTGGCGTGTGCTTGCGATCCGCGTATTCAGCGGGTTGAAGGCGGTTCAGAACGTTCCGGGTCGGTGCTCAATGCATTGCTGCATTTGCACGCGCAAGGCGCCGACGATGAGGATTGGGTGTTGGTTCACGATGCCGCGCGGCCGAATCTGAGTCGTGATGACCTGGATAAGTTGCTGAGTGAGTTGGCGGATGATCCGGTTGGCGGACTGCTGGCGATTCCGGCACGCGATACGCTCAAGCGGGTCGACAAGCACGGTCGCGTCGTCGAAACCGTGGATCGCAGTGTGATCTGGCAAGCCTACACGCCGCAGATGTTTCGTCTTGGTGCGCTGCATCGGGCATTGGCCGACAGTCTGGTGGCAGACGCGGTCATCACCGACGAAGCCTCGGCGATGGAGTGGGCAGGCATGGCCCCGCGATTGATCGAAGGCCGATCCGACAACCTCAAGGTCACTCGCCCTGAAGACCTTGAGTGGTTGCGACAGCGTTGGGCTCACCGCCGCTAAAAGATCGCAGCCTTCGGCAGCTCCTACATTGGATCGCGGACTCCTGTAGGAGCTGCCGAAGGCTGCGATCTTTTGATTTTAGGTTCTATATTCAGGCCGCTCAGCCAACCCCTCTTTCAAATAATCCACCAACTTACGCACCTTGGGCGACAAGTGCCGCTGCTGAGGATAGAGCGCCCACACCGCCGTATTAGGTGGTTGATGCGCCTCAAGCAGCGAAATCAGTTCACCGTTTTTCAAATGCTCCAGCACGTAATAGTCCGGTAACTGACACAACCCAACCCCTTGCAGCGCCGCATCCAGCACCGCTTGCCCACTGTTGCAGCGCCAGTTTCCCTGTACTCGCTGGGAAAATTCCCGCCCGTTCTGTTCCAGTTGCCAGAGGTCCGAGCTGCCAATGAGGCAGTTGTGGCGGCTCAGTTCCGACAAGCTATGCGGGCGACCATACCGTTCCAGATAGGACGGCGATGCACACAGGTACATGCGCCGTGGCGCCAGACGTGCCGCCACCAGTCGCGAGTCTTGAAGGCGACCGAGGCGGATGGCCAGGTCCAGGCCTTCGTGCACGAGGTCGAGTTGACGATTGCTTAGTTCGATGTCGATTCGCAGTTGCGGATAGAGCCCCATGAAACGGGTCACCAGCGGCACGATGAATCGTTCGCCATACGCCACAGCGCACGTCATGCGCAGCATGCCTTTGGGTTCGCTGGTCAGGTCACCCACCGCTCTCAGTGCTTCTTCGCGACCATCCTGTAACCGCTGGCAGTGTTGCAGAAAGGTTTGCCCGGCCTCGGTCAGCGTGACCCGACGGGTGCTGCGGTAAAGCAGGCGGGTTTGCAGCCGCTCTTCAAGGCGTACAATTTGTCGACTGATGTGGGAGGACGAAACCCCAAGGCGTTCCGCCGCCGCCGTGAACTGGCTGCATTCGGCAACAGCAACGAATTCGTCGATCCCTTCCCAGCGGTTTTCGGACATTGAAGATTATCCCTGTACAGCAATAATGTTTTGCTTTTGTCCGGATTATTCACCGTAGAGCGCTGTATTACACTCCCTGTCTCGTTTTTATTCACTGGAGAATCCACATGATCAAGTCGCGCGCTGCCGTTGCCTTCGAGGCCAAGAAACCCCTCGAGATCGTCGAAGTCGATGTCGCCATGCCCAAGGCCGGTGAAGTCCTGCTGCGCGTGGTTGCCTCCGGTGTCTGCCATACCGACGCCTACACGCTGTCGGGCGCGGACCCGGAAGGCATCTTCCCGTCGATCCTCGGTCATGAAGGTGGCGCGGTGGTTGAAGCGATCGGCGAAGGCGTGACCTCCGTCGCTGTCGGTGATCATGTGATCCCGCTGTACACCCCGGAATGCCGCCAGTGCAAATTCTGTCTGTCGGGCAAAACCAACTTGTGTCAGGCGATTCGCGCGACTCAAGGCAAAGGGCTGATGCCGGATGGCACTTCGCGTTTTTCCTACAAGGGTCAGCCGATTTTCCACTACATGGGCACTTCGACGTTTTCTGAATACACCGTGTTGCCGGAAATCTCTGTGGCCAAGATTGCTAAAGAAGCGCCGCTGGAAAAAGTCTGCCTGTTGGGCTGCGGCGTCACTACCGGCATCGGTGCAGTGCTCAATACCGCCAAGGTAAAACCAGGTGATACCGTCGCCATTTTCGGCCTCGGCGGCATCGGTCTGTCGGCGGTAATCGGCGCGGTCAAAGCCAAGGCTGCGCGGATCATTGCCATCGACATCAACCCGGCCAAGTTCGAGATCGCCAAGCAGTTGGGTGCAACCGATTGTGTGAACCCGAAAGACTTCGATCGTCCGATCCAGGAAGTCATCGTCGACATGACCGACGGCGGCGTCGACTTTTCCTTCGAATGCATCGGCAACGTCCAATTGATGCGTGCTGCACTTGAGTGCTGCCACAAGGGGTGGGGCGAGTCGGTGATCATCGGTGTTGCCGGTGCCGGCCAGGAAATCGCCACCCGTCCATTCCAGCTGGTGACCGGTCGCGTCTGGCGCGGTTCGGCGTTCGGCGGCGTGCGTGGTCGTACCGAGTTGCCGAGCTATGTCGAAATGGCCGAAACCGGCGAAATCCCGCTGGATACTTTCATCACCCACACCATGGGCCTGGAAGATATCAACAAGGCTTTCGACCTGATGCATGAAGGCAAAAGCATCCGTTCCGTCATCCATTTCTGAGGTCGGTCATGAGCCTGGAAAATATCTCCTGCCAGAAAAGCTTCGGCGGCTGGCACAAGCGCTATCGGCACCGTTCCGATGTGCTCGGCTGCGACATGGTGTTTGCCGTGTACCTGCCGCCGCAAGCGGAGCAGGGCGGCAAACTGCCGGTGCTGTACTGGTTGTCCGGCCTGACCTGCACCGACGAGAACTTCATGCAAAAGGCCGGTGCAATGCGCATGGCCGCCGAACTGGGGCTCATCATTGTTGCACCGGACACCAGCCCTCGCGGTGCCGATGTGCCGGGTGATCCGGATGGCGCCTGGGACTTCGGTCTCGGTGCCGGGTTTTATCTGAATGCCACGCAGGAGCCCTGGTCCCGCCACTATCGGATGCATGACTATGTCGTGCAGGAATTACCCGCATTGGTCGAAGCCCATTTCCCGGCTTCGGACAAGCGCGGCATCAGCGGTCACTCCATGGGTGGCCACGGTGCGCTGGTCTGCGCGTTGCGTAATCCGGGGCGTTATCAGTCGGTGTCGGCGTTCTCGCCGATCAACAATCCGATGGATTGCCCGTGGGGGCAGAAGGCCTTTTCCCGCTACTTGGGGGAAGACCGATCGAAATGGCGCGAGTGGGATGCCTGCGTTCTGATTGCCGAGGCGAACGAGAAGCTGCCCCTACTGGTCGACCAAGGTGATCGCGACGATTTCCTGGCCACCCAGCTCAAGCCTGAAGCCTTGCAACAGGCCGCCAAACTGGCCGGTCATCCGCTGACGTTGCGTTTGCAACCCGGCTACGACCACAGCTATTTCTTCATCGCCAGTTTTATCGACGACCACTTGCAGCATCACGGACGCGCCCTAGGCGTCTAATGCAGGTAGAATCACGCCCTGACAAAAATCGGGGCGTTTTTTTATGCGTATTGGCCACGGCTATGATGTGCACCGTTTCGCTGAAGGCGATTTCGTTACTCTGGGCGGCGTGCGGATTGCACACGGCTTCGGGCTGCTCGCTCATTCCGACGGTGACGTCCTGCTGCACGCCTTGAGCGATGCCTTGCTCGGCGCCGCTGCGTTGGGTGATATCGGCAAGCATTTTCCGGACACCGACCCGACATTCAAGGGCGCCGACAGCCGTGGGCTGTTGCGTCACGTCGTCGCACTGATCCACGCCAAGGGCTGGAAAGTCGGCAACGTCGATAACACCATCGTCGCCCAGGCCCCGAAAATGGCCCCGCATATCGAATCGATGCGCGCGCTGATTGCCGCGGATCTTCAAGTTGAGTTGGATCAAGTGAACGTGAAAGCTACCACCACCGAAAAGCTCGGTTTTGTCGGGCGCGAAGAAGGCATTGCCGTGCACTCCGTTGCCTTGTTGCTGCGCGCATGAACGAACTGCAACTGCTCGGCCCGCGGGCCTATGGTGACGCTCTCGGCACCGCGGTGTTGAAAGCCACGGCGGAAGATTTTCAGGTCGACGAAGTGCTCAATATTCCGCTTAGCGGTGATGGCGAGCACCTGTGGATCTGGGTGGAAAAGCGCGGTCTGAATACCGAAGAAGCGGCGCGACGGATCGCCAAGGCGGCGGGCGTGCCGTTGCGTACCGTCAGTTACGCGGGCCTCAAGGATCGTCAGGCGCTGACTCGCCAGTGGTTCAGCGTGCAGCTGCCGGGCAAGGCCGACCCTGATCTGTCGGCGGCGGAAAACGATACGCTGAAAATCCTCAAGACCGGCCGGCACAAACGCAAGCTGCAACGCGGTGCTCACTCGGCCAATGGCTTTACGTTGCGACTGACGCAATTCGCTGGCGACAAAGCGGCGATCGAGGAGCGTCTGCAACTGATCGCCCAGCAAGGTATTCCCAATTATTTCGGCGCTCAGCGTTTTGGGTTTGACGGCGGTAACGTGGTCGATGCCCGTGCATGGGCGGCTCGCAAAGCCTTGCCGGAACAACGCAACGTGCGTTCGCGGCTGCTCTCCACCGCGCGCAGTTTTCTATTCAATCAGGTGCTGGCGGCGCGCGTCGCCGATGGCACCTGGCAGCGTGCCCAGGTCGGTGATCTGCTGGCCTTCACTGACAGCCGCAGTTTCTTTCCGGCAGGTGTTGCCGAGTGCAGCGACCCGCGTCTGGCGATTCTCGATCTGCACCCGACCGGTCCTCAGTGGGGCGAAGGTGACTCGCCGGCGACTGGCGCTGTCCATGAACTGGAGCAGGCAATCGCCACGCGCGAAGCGGACTTGCGTGATTGGTTGATTAACGCCGGTATGAGCCACGAACGTCGCATCCTGCGGCTGCCCATTGGTGGGTTGACGTGGCATTATCCCGAGCCTGACATTCTGCAACTGGAATTCGTCCTCCCGGCCGGATGCTTTGCCACCGTATTGGTGCGCGAGCTTGTTGATCTGGTGCCGGTGGGGCAGACGGACAGCCCATGCGTATTCTGATTTCTAACGACGATGGGGTAACCGCACCCGGTCTCGCCGCGCTTTATGCTGCGCTGGCGGATTACACCGAATGCGTGGTTATCGCCCCGGACCAGGACAAAAGCGGCGCCAGCAGCTCGCTGACGCTCGACCGTCCGTTACACCCGCAAACCCTGGCCAACGGCTTTATCAGCCTCAATGGCACACCGACCGATTGCGTGCACCTGGGCCTCAATGGCTTGCTGGAGCGCGAACCGGACATGGTGGTTTCGGGCATCAACCTGGGCGCCAATCTGGGTGACGATGTGTTGTATTCCGGCACCGTGGCGGCGGCCCTTGAGGGGCGTTTCCTGGAGCGCCCTTCGTTTGCCTTTTCGTTGGCCTCACGGCAAGTGGAGAACCTTCCCACAGCCGCGTACTTTGCGCGCAAACTGGTAGAGGCTCACGCGGACCTTGAACTGCCACCGCGTACGGTACTGAACGTGAACATTCCCAATTTGCCGCTGGACCACATCCGCGGTATTCAACTGACCCGCCTCGGGCATCGCGCACGTGCTGCAGCGCCGATGAAAGTGGTCGATCCGCGCGGTAAATCCGGTTACTGGATTGCGGCGGCGGGGGATGCTGAAGACGGCGGCCCGGGCACCGATTTCCATGCGGTGATGCAGGGCTATGTTTCAATCACTCCATTACAACTGGACCGCACCTTTAATGATGCCTTCAGAAGTCTCGATGGCTGGCTTGAGGGGCTGCGATAATGGGTCGTGAACAAGACGATATGCTGCGTCGCGGCATCGGCATGACCTCTCAACGGACCCGTGAGCGGCTCATTCAGCGGCTGTATGAAGAGGGTATTTCCAACGCCAAGGTGCTGGAAGTGATCCGCCGTACACCCCGTCACCTGTTTGTCGACGAGGCGCTGGCTCACCGTGCCTACGAAGATACCGCGCTGCCGATCGGCAATAACCAGACCATCTCCCAGCCTTATATGGTGGCCCGCATGAGCGAGCTGCTGTTGGAGGCCGGTCCTCTGGACAAGGTAATGGAAATCGGCACCGGTTCGGGCTACCAGACGGCGGTGCTTTCGCAGCTGGTCGAGCGGGTATTTTCGGTCGAGCGCATCAAGGTTTTGCAGGATCGGGCCAAGGAACGCCTGGTGGAACTGAACCTGCGCAACGTGGTGTTCCGCTGGGGCGATGGTTGGGAAGGGTGGCCGGCGCTGGCGCCGTACAACGGCATTATCGTGACCGCGGTGGCGACCGATGTACCTCAGGCGCTGCTCGATCAACTAGCGCCGGGAGGACGGCTGGTGATCCCGGTCGGGTCGGGGGAGGTTCAACAATTGATGCTGATCATCCGGGAAGAGCAGGGCTTTTCCAGGCGCGTTCTGGGGGCTGTTCGCTTCGTCCCATTACTCAACGGGCCACTCGCCTGAGCATTTGTTTCAGCGTGCTGAATTCTCTTCGATTGCGCCTGTCTTACAGCGGCATCGATAAGTTAAACGGGATTCATCGTCAGGCAGCAAACGTGTGCGCGAAGCCCTTTCGCTTCATTAAAGGTAAAGCCTGCACGGCCCGTTATACTTGCGACATTTCGTGCCAGAACACGGCAAACAACATTTTCAGCCACCACAAAGGGAGCGGCGGGTGAGTCTCACAGTCATTGCGCAGCGAATGGGTAAAACGAGTTATCAGCGCTTGGTGACTGGCCTTGTCTTGAGCACCTTGCTGGTCGGTTGCTCCAGCAACAAATCGAGCGATGTACGCATCGTCGATCGCAACAATGCCGTCGCCCAGCGTCCGGCAGTGACCACGGGTCAATACGTGGTGCGACCTAAAGACACCTTGTTCTCCATCGCGTTTCGCTATGGCTGGGACTACAAAGCCCTCGCGGCACGCAACAACATTCCTACGCCTTACACGATCCATCCGGGTCAGACGATTCGCTTTGACGGTCGCACCGGTTCAACGCCGACGCCGGTGGCAAGCTCCATAGATTCAACACCTTCTTCGTCGCTGAAAACCACGGTTATCCGGCGCCAGGCGAATGGCGCAACCACCAGCACAGCAGTGGTTGCGCCGTCCGTCGCCAGCAAGTCGACCCCTGCTCCGATGCCTCCTGCCGGTCCAGCCCCGACCGGCTGGGGATGGCCATCTAATGGCATTCTGATTGGAAAATTCTCTTCAAACGGCAGTTTGAATAAAGGAATTGATATCGCCGGGGATTTGGGACAGCCTGTTTTAGCTGCGTCTGATGGGACGGTGGTATACGCCGGGAGTGGCTTAAGGGGCTACGGCGAATTAGTCATCATCAAACACAGCGATACCTACGTCAGTGCCTACGGACATAACCGCAGGCTGTTGGTTCGGGAGGGGCAGCAGGTCAAGGTCGGACAGACAATTGCCGAAATGGGGTCAACGGGAACAGACCGGGTGAAGCTGCATTTTGAGATTCGCCGACAAGGTAAACCAGTAGATCCGCTGCAATTCCTGCCACGTCGTTGATCGCTTTCCAGCCTGTTCCGTCACGTAGAGGGAACAGGCTCCAGCGTTGCCAAGGATAAAGGCGCCGCTTGAGCCTGAGGTCGAACTCACCAAAGGACTATAACAATGGCTCTCAGTAAAGAAGTGCCGGAGTTTGACATCGACGATGAGGTTCTCCTGATGGAGACCGGCATCGATACGGATTCGATGTCGAATGATGAAGGGGCTGCTCCACCTTCCGTTCGTGCCAAATCCAAACACTCCGCCTCGTTAAAGCAACACAAGTACATTGACTACACGCGTGCACTCGATGCCACGCAGCTGTATCTCAATGAGATTGGTTTTTCTCCTCTGCTATCCCCCGAAGAAGAAGTTCATTTTGCGCGCTTGTCGCAAAGTGGAGATCCGGCCGGGCGCAAACGCATGATTGAAAGCAACCTGCGGCTGGTGGTGAAAATCGCCCGGCGTTATGTCAATCGTGGTCTGTCGCTGCTGGACCTGATCGAAGAGGGCAACCTCGGGCTTATCCGGGCAGTAGAGAAGTTCGACCCCGAACGTGGCTTCCGCTTTTCGACTTACGCGACCTGGTGGATTCGTCAGACCATCGAGCGCGCGATCATGAATCAGACCCGGACCATCCGGTTGCCGATTCATGTGGTCAAAGAGCTAAACGTGTACCTGCGGGCTGCACGGGAGCTGACGCAAAAACTCGATCACGAACCCTCACCCGAAGAAATCGCCAACCTGCTGGAAAAACCAGTGGGAGAGGTCAAGCGCATGCTCGGCCTGAACGAGCGGGTTTCTTCGGTCGACGTCTCGCTGGGTCCGGATTCGGATAAAACCCTGCTGGACACCCTTACCGATGACCGTCCAACCGATCCATGTGAACTGCTGCAGGATGACGACCTGTCTCAGAGCATCGATCAATGGCTCTCGGAGCTGACCGACAAGCAACGTGAAGTGGTGATACGTCGCTTCGGGCTGCGCGGTCACGAGAGCAGCACGCTTGAAGATGTAGGCCTGGAAATTGGCCTGACCCGGGAACGGGTCAGACAGATTCAGGTTGAAGGCCTGAAGCGTCTTCGGGAGATTCTCGAGAAGAATGGCCTGTCGAGCGAGTCGCTGTTTCAATAAGTAATTTGCTGGCCGGCATTAAGAAATCCCGACTGGTTCGGGGTTTTTTATTACCTGATGGAAAGTGAGTTCCCTCCGTAGTCCCCTCTCGTTTGTAGTCTCTTGCTGTAAGCGTTTGCTTACTCTTTCGTAAGTGTTCGCTAACTCCATGAGTAGCAGTCGTATATATTCTTACGTGAGATAAGATTAACTAGTTGATTTAAATGATTATTTTTTTAGATGAACAGCGTATGACAGGCAGTTTCAACTATCCGGGGCAATTGCTCCTGGCAGGGAACTCTCTAGTATCTGAACTGTGTCGACGGACAGACACGCCCTTCAAGGACGAGGGGAAAGGACATCGCAGGAAGCGATTCATCAGGACGATGAAAAGGAATACAGGGAATAGGGAAAAAAATGTGGGCGGGTCAAACCGCCCCTTTTTTTGCCTGCGGAAAAGCAAAAAGGCCCGCAAGGGGCCTTTTCGAGAACGCGGGGGTAATCAGCGTTCGAGGTCTTTGATCTTGCCTTTGACGCCATCCCACTCTTCGGCATCAGGCATCGATTCTTTCTTCTCGGTGATGTTGGGCCAGATTTCCGCCAGCTCAACGTTCAGCTGAATAAATTCCTGCATGTCTTCCGGGACTTCATCTTCGGAGAAGATGGCCACGGCAGGGCATTCTGGTTCGCACAGTGCGCAGTCGATGCACTCATCCGGGTGAATCACCAGGAAGTTCGGGCCTTCGTAAAAGCAGTCCACCGGACAAACTTCTACGCAGTCGGTGTACTTGCACTTGATGCAGTTGTCGGTGACGACGAAGGTCATTTCTAATTTTCTCCTCAGGCGGCGGCAGCGGAGCCCCTTCACGTTGGGGTCGCCAGGTTTGGGAGCGATAGTCTGCTGGTCAGGCTATAAGCCAGCAGCATCCCAAACCGCGCGAGATTCTAACAGCTTGCAGGCAAGTGCGTTAGATCCGTGTCTTAAGTGTATAGAGCATTTCGAGCGCACGACGCGGGGTCATGTCGTCCAGATCAAGTTTGGCCAGATCATCCAGTACCGGATGCGGCAGACTGGCGAACATATCGCTCTGCTGCGGCGCAGCCGGTTTACCTTTGGCAGTCTTGGGGACTTCATGAGGCAGGGCGGTGGCTTCCAGTCGGCCCAAGTGTTCACGAGCGCGCACGATCACTTCGCTCGGCACACCGGCCAGTTGCGCAACCGCCAGGCCATAGCTCTGGCTTGCAGGTCCAGGCAACACGTGGTGCAGGAACACGATCCGTTCATTGTGCTCAGTGGCATTGAGGTGCACGTTGGCCACCAATGGTTGGGCTTCCGGCAACACGGTCAGCTCAAAGTAGTGGGTGGCAAACAGCGTATAGGCTCGCAGATGTGCCAGGCGTTCCGCCGCAGCCCACGCCAGGGACAGACCGTCAAAGGTGCTGGTGCCGCGACCGACTTCGTCCATCAGCACCAGGCTGCGCTCGGTGGCGTTGTGCAGAATATTTGCGGTTTCGCTCATTTCGACCATGAAGGTCGAGCGCCCGCCAGCAAGGTCATCGCTGGAACCGATTCGGGTAAAGATCCGATCCACCAGAGACAACTCGCAGCTGGCCGCCGGCACGAAGCTGCCGATGTGTGCCAGCAGCACGATTAGAGCGGTCTGGCGCATGTAGGTGGATTTACCGCCCATGTTCGGACCGGTGATCACCAGCATGCGGGTGTTGTCGTCGAGGCTCAGGTCATTGGCCACGAACGGCGTGGTCAGCACTTGCTCGACCACGGGGTGACGACCCTGGCTGATGCGCATGCACGGCTCGTCGACGAAGCGGGGGCAGTTCAGATCGAGGTTCAGCGCACGCTCGGCGAGGTTGCTCAGCACATCCAGCTCGGCCAGTGCCGCGGCGGTGTCCTGCAACGGTGGCAACTGGGCGATCAAATCTTCGAGCAGTGCTTCGTAGAGTATCTTTTCGCGAGCCAGGGCGCGGCTCTTCGCCGACAGCGCCTTGTCTTCGAACGCCTTCAGTTCCGGCGTAATGAAGCGCTCGGCACCTTTCAACGTCTGGCGACGGATATAGTCTGCCGGCGCCGACTCAGCCTGCTTGCTCGGTAACTCGATGAAGTAGCCGTGAATGCGGTTGTAACCGACTTTCAGATGCGACAGGCCGGTGCGAGCCTTCTCCCGGGCTTCGAGGTCGATCAGGAACTGCCCGGCGTTTTCGCTGAGCGATTGCAGGTCATCGAGTTCGCTGTCGTAACCGGTTTTCAACACGCCACCGTCACGGATGACGGCCGGTGGATTGTCGATGATGGCTTTTTCCAGCAGTGCCGCCAGCTCCGGGTAAGTGCTGGTGGTCATAGCCAGTTGAATGATGTGCGGAGCTTCCAGCTCAGTCATCGCCACTTGTAACTCAGGCAATGCACCCAGCGCATCGCGCAGGCGAGCCAGGTCACGAGGACGGGCATTGCGCAGGCCGATCCGCGCCAGGATCCGCTCGATGTCACCGATTTCCTTGAGCTGCGGTTGCAGTTTCTCGAAGCGGTAACCGTCGAGCAGGCAGGTGATCGAGGTCTGACGTGCCAGCAATACGGTCAGGTCCCGCAGCGGACGGTTCAGCCAGCGGGTCAGCAGACGACTGCCCATGGCGGTCTGGCAGCGATCGACCACCGATTGCAACGTGTTGTCGCGACCGCCGGCCAGGTTGGTGTCCAGTTCCAGGTTGCGACGGCTCGCGCCGTCCAGCACCACGGTGTCGTCCAGGCGTTCATGACGCAGGCTGCGCAGATGGGGCAGGGCGGTGCGCTGGGTTTCCTTGGCGTAGCTGAGCAGGCAACCGGCGGCGCCGATGGCCAAAGTCAGGTTCTCGCAGCCGAAACCTTTCAGGTCCTGGGTGGAAAACTGCTGGCAAAGACTTTTCAGCGCCGAATCACGTTCGAAATCCCACGGCGCACGGCGACGAACCCCACGACGTTTCTCCGCCGGCAGGTCCTTCGGCCAGTCGTCCGGGATCATCAGCTCTACCGGATTGACCCGCTCCAGTTCTGCCAGCAGGCTTTCCCAGCCCTTGATCTCCAGCACGGTGAAGTTGCCGCTGGTGATGTCCAGAACCGCCAAGCCGAACAAACGCTCATCACCCAGAACTGCCGCAATCAGGTTATCCCGACGCTCATCCAGCAGCGCTTCATCACTGACCGTACCGGGTGTAATGATTCGCACCACCTGACGATCCACCGGCCCTTTGCTGGTAGCCGGGTCGCCGACCTGCTCACAGATCACCACCGACTCGCCGAGTTTGACCAGTTTCGCCAGGTAACCTTCCGCGGCGTGGTAAGGAATCCCACACATCGGAATCGCCTGACCCGCCGACTGCCCACGGGCGGTCAGGGTGATGTCCAGCAATTTGGCGGCCTTCTTCGCGTCTTCGTAGAAGATCTCGTAGAAGTCGCCCATGCGGTAGAACATCAGCTGGTCAGGGTGCTGGTTTTTCAGGCGCCAGTACTGCTGCATCATTGGCGTGTGGCTGGATAAGTCTGAAATTGCTTTATTCATCAGTGGCTTAGCGTTATTCGTTCAAAAGTGTGGGGCAAAAATGGGGCTTTTTGGTTTGCTTTTGAATGCCCGACCAGATGTGTAGAAGCTCGGTCGGCGACTCGTCGTCCATCCACTTGGCGTACACCTCGACCAGCATGGTGAAGTCCTTGTGGCCCATTTGCTTTGCAATGAACGCAAGGTTACCACGGGCAGTCAGGCACCAGCAGGCGTAGGTGTGTCGAGTCTGGTATGGCCGGCGAGGGCGAATCCCCGAGCGCTTTTGAATGGCTGCCCACTTAGTGTTCCATGACGTGGGGATAAACCATTGGTTGATGATTTTCTTCCGGGCTTGTGTGGTTGGGGACAGTAGCGGGGTGACTGTTTCGACACGGCTTTCGTGGCGATTCATGTACACCTCGATCTCGCGCGGTGCGTGATCGGCCACCAAGCCCAGTAGAATTTTGCAGGCCTCAACAGCTGGCGGCATCAAAAGTACTGCGCGCGGTTTGCCGGTCTTGGGTACTTTGAACGTGCCGTCCGCAGTGATGGCCCGGGTGATGTTGATCTGTCCAGCGATCAGGTCGACATCCTCGACGGCCAATGCGCACATCTCACCCGGGCGAAGGCCTGTGTAGACCGCAAGTGTGATTGCGGCCGAGTCCTGTGGGTGGAGGCAACCTTTGCTGAGCAGCTGTTCGAACTCGCCCCTGGTCAATGGGTCCGGTTCGCGACCGATCATAGCGAATCGAATGCAAGCAGCGGACAGCCCTTTGCGGCAGTAGCTGTTGTTTTCACACCACGCCAAGAAGCCGGCAAACGTGGCCAGGTAATGGTTCGCTGTGGAAGGCGCCCGGGTGGAGATCAGTTGTGTCCTGAGCAGCTGGATATCTTCGGGTAAAAGGATGCCTGCCAACCGGTCTGGCCCCAATAATTCGGTGCAGATATCCAGCGCGTATCCGTATTTTTCTTCGGTCATCGGGGTGATGTCGACGGCCTTCAGTGGTTTGTAGCGGGCCATCAGTGCGGCCAGGCGTTCGTCCTTTACGTTGCTGTAGTTGGTCGCGTTCTTCGAGTTGGGAAAGTGACGCGTGTAATCGAAGTGCCCTGTTTTGATCTCGTGAATGATTGCCGCCCTGAGTAGGGCGGCATGTTTGATGTTGGCTTTGGTAACTGGAAGGCCGAGGGATTCGCGGCAGCGGACTCGCCGCCACATGAACACGACGCGAATGTTGCCGCCGTGTAACTCAATCCCTTTGTGTTTGGCCAACTCGGCTTCTAGGCCGCTTCCTGCGGTGCGCTCTCGGCCCACTTGTCGTACTCCGTCATATTGATTGCGATGCGGCCGTCTGGCGTTTTGCGCCAGATGCGGCCCTGTGCCCAGGTACCGTTCTTCACTTTGTGGCGGATGGCGTCTTCGCTGTAGCCGGTGAGTTCGGATGCGCGGTTGATCATTACCCAGCGTGGAAGGCTCATTGCTGTTGCTCCCCTGTACGGCGCGCGATGCCTTCGGCCTGGCGCAGCTTGCTGCATTGTTCGTGGTTGCCGTGTGCCCGCGACTTGTCGCATTTGTCGCAGATGGTTTGGAGGTCTAGGGGCGGCATCTGCCCGCGACGGATTCGGACTGTTCGGCGAAGTGCTGTCATGGCGTCACCCGTTTAAACTCGACCACCCAGACCCATGGGTTGGTATCCCACGCGCCTGCGCCATTAATGGATTCCCATAGGCCAGAGAATCCATGAATCTCGGCCTCGCGACAGGTGAAACGCGTCGGAGACGATTCCAGAAACTGCTGGCACATCGATCCATCCACGCCTTCGGCGAATGCCTGATCGGGGCTGATGTCCTGCAATCGCTCGACCCTGACCATGGTGATTTCCAGCAAGAGGCGGCTAGCCCAGCGCGGCATATGGATGGAAGGGATCCGGCGGGCAAGGTTGACGTCGTGATGGTCGCTGTAGCGTTCCAGTAGCTTGATGCCGCGCATGTCCTTTTCGTCCAAGTACCCCTCAGGTGAATTCGGGCCAGAGGCGGCGTAATAAACGCCCCATGCCGCTACCACCTCAAGCGTTTCACGCACCCAGAGGCGATCGCCGGGCTTTCCGTATGGGCACGCAGACCATCCCCGAGTTTGACGGGTGCCGCCGGTCGCTGGTGACGGACCGGACGCCATCCATTTCCCGGTACCGCCAGCATCTAAAACCCAATCGTCAGTTTCGAGTGTCGGCTGAGGCTTGATCACCCTCCGCGTGACCGTCTTCTGACCGCTGAGAATCGCGCGCACCATCGGCGCGGTGAATAGAATCTGGCGTTCTTTAGGATCGACTGGAGGTTGTTGCGCGGAATTCATGGCGTGACCTCCTGATTGTCAGCTTTTTTGCAATACAGTGGATCAGCTCCGATGAACACTTCTTCCGGTGCGTCACGCCACAGGTCCCGAATTGTGTCGAAGTCGCCTTCATTCCAGAGGCGTAGGAACTCCATGCCGGCGCAATGACCGGTGGCGTGCTCCAGTGCGAACTGAATTGCAGCAGTGGAGGGATCTGGTGGTGGAAGCGGAAGAGCGGTCAGAGCGGCTTCGGCTTCGGCGAACCAATCGGCGGCTCCGGGGTTTTCTTCTTTCAGTATCAGCACGCCTTCGGCGAGTAGCCATGCGAGATTGTCCAGCTGCTGCAGAATTGCTGCGTTATCGGGGTGGGCTGTGGGATATGCCAGAGTGTGATCGAGAGCCACCCGAAAGCCTGCGGCATTGCGGTGTCCGCCACCGCCATATTGTTTGGCAATCTCGGACACATCCATGCCGACGTCTGTGCTGCGCAGGCTAAAGGTTCGTCCATCAGGAGTATCGAAGTAAGAGCCGGCGAAGAGTTCGCCTTCAGCCATAAGAGCCCCAGCATCGCTAGCAAACATGAATGGAAGGTTTGCGACAGGTACATCGTGCCCGCCGATGAGCATGCGGCGTTTGGTTGTGCGGACCAGGTCGGCTACGGTCTTTTGGTGCTGGCGATTGATGGCTTCACCATCTAGGCGCATTGCGTTGATATCGTCGGCGAAGAGAAGGTCCCAGGTCGCGAAGTCTTGCGGGTAACTGAACAGGTCCGCCATGATCTCGCGGGTGCCGGGCAGTTTGAATTGCCAAAGATCACGGTCCTCGATGTGGTTGATCAGTTGCGGGCGCGGCTGGCCGGGGAAAAAGAAGTCCCAAGCGAGGCCGGCACCGCAGCGGGTCATGTCAAAATGCTGTCCGATATGTGGCGCATTGCAGCTCAAGCATTCGGCCTTACATTCGCGGTTGAACTGTTCATAGTTCTCGCCCGCGGCAAACACCCCTTTAAGGTCTTCTTGCGCCGTTTTGTGATGATCGAGGATCAGGACCGATGCTGCCTGGTCAGCGATTTCGACAAGCGTTTCGTAGGGATACGAGAAGTCGACGATGATCACTTTTTTTCCCGCTACATCAGGCGGTTGTTGGCCATAGGTGGCTGCATGGAATTCGATCTCGGCGCCCAAGGCTTTGCGGACAACCCAGGCGGCGCCGAACCCGTCAGCGCAGTTGCCGTGATAGATGCAAAGAGTGATGTTTTCTTTGCTGTTCATGCGGCCTCCTTGACCAGGTCGGCCAGCAGCAATGCATTCTTGGTGTCCTTGTGCAGCTTGCGTAGGGCGTCATTGCCGATCAGCACGGCCAGCTGCCGATCAAACTCTTTACGAGAGTGAGTCAGCTCCCGGAGCTCTGTGGTGGCTTTGGCGCATTGCCGTTGGAGCTCGCCGGCAGCCTGTGGGGTAAGGCGCAGCATTGGGCTGACTCGATTCATGCTGCATTCTCCTTTGCTACTGGTTCCAGAAGTGTTGCCATGGCGAGTGCTTGATCGCGGAGCTCAAGGGTGTCTCGTTCGAGTTTTTTGCCGGTGCGAAAAGCGCTGAATGTCTCGGCTGCGATACGCAGTTTTTCGGCGATATCCAGCAAGATTCGATGGTGTTCTTCGACGATTACCTTGCTGTCCTTGAGTTTTTTACACTGTTGTGCAAGGTGCTTGTGGTCGGCTTGAATGAACTGAAGGGAGGCTTTCAGTTCGAGAATGGTTCTGGCGTTTTCGGCGCGCTGAATGTCTTTCCCTTCTTCGATTCCTGCGGTCAGGCCGTCGCTACGACCCACCATGTGGCCGAACCAGAAAAGAAGTCCGGCTGTGACGATGAGTCCAATCAATGCGTAGATTTGAATTGTGGTCATGTGCTGTGTACCTCAGTAGAGCCCGCCGACGGGATTCTTGGTGAGAGGCCGGCGGCGGGGTGTTGCTTGGGGTTTAGTTACAGGGTGGCTTCGTAAAGTGGTACGTCACCGATTGCGCTTTGGATCTTCTGGCGAACGGCGTTGTAGGCTTCTTCAAGCACCTTGTCAGGGCGCACTAGCTCGAACCACATTTGCAGGCGACCTTCCAGAATGCGATAGCGGAAGCGAGCCGGGACGCAGAAGGCGTCACCGCCGAGGAAGGGCTTCACGGCAATGAAGAATTGTTCGGGGATGCGCAGTTGGCCTGCTTCACCGGCACGACCGTCGATTTCTTCGTTGTAGGTCAGTTGCACCTGGCCGTTGTCGAGTCGGGTGCCTTGACGGAAGGTGATGTTTTTCTTGGCTTCCAGGGTGCGGCTGATTTCCAGCATTTCGGCAGCGCTGGGGTCGTTTGCTTCGTTCTCGCGCTGAGTGATGTCCTTGACATTCTCTTCGATGAATTCGGCGAAGGTGGCCTGATCCATGCGCTTGCGGTCGGTCTCTTTCCAGCGGCCCCACTCGATGGTGGTCGGGCAGCGGTAAGTAGCGATGTGGTCGCGCCAGGCGGGGCTGGTGGGTTGGTGATAGTCGATGACAGCAGAGAAAGTGCGACCTTCGGGGCCGTTGCAGAACACTGCGGTAGCGTCATTGGCGAATCGGTTCACGTATGCAATGAACGATTCTGCGTCCAGGACAGTGAGTTTCTGGCGCGTGCGAGTGGGGTTCGGCAGCAGGTGTTCAAGGTCTTTGATGCTCACGCTGTCGGGTAGCAGTGCAATGGGCGCCGACAGCCCTGGGTGATCAATCGGCTTACCGATTGCCTGGGCGAGGGTTACCAGCTCTTGAATTGCTTGTTGCATTGGATGCGCTCCATTGGGTGATGCTGTGGTGAGAGGTTTGGTAATCAGAAATTACTGACTGACGTGGCGCAGTTTGTCGGGCACCTCTTCGTTGACGGTGCGTAGCGGTAAGTCTTGTTGCCGTGGGTCGCGGCGGGTCAGGTTGCCTTCGGGCGTCAGGAAGAACAGCGATGTGCCACGAGCCAGGATCGGTTCTTTCGCTTTGACGTCGGCCTTGATGGTCATCTGGCCGCTACCGTCAGGCTTATAAG
Organism: Pseudomonas sp. MDT1-17; assembly: GCF_054898105.1. Lineage (NCBI taxonomy): Bacteria > Pseudomonadati > Pseudomonadota > Gammaproteobacteria > Pseudomonadales > Pseudomonadaceae > Pseudomonas > Pseudomonas sp. MDT1-17. Next base: position 1,814,089 of record NZ_JBUBVM010000001.1, read on the forward strand.
TAAGCTTGATGTTCAGCTCTCCGCCCTTGCCGGTCTGGCGGATAGCGTCGACTAGGCTGTGCTGGGTTTCGCTGAGTTCATCGAGCAGACCTCCGGCCTCGATATCCCGTAACGTGTCGATGAAGGGGCGTGCTTTGCTCATGTGCTGTGCCTCATTGAGTGGATGTTGTTTGCCCCTTGCCGGCAGGGGCCGCCGTGAATCAGGCCGCTTGCTTCGCCGCCTGGGCGTCGAGGTAGGCGGCCAGGTCATGCAGGTACACAACTGCTGTGCCTTTATTCCCTGCTCCGCCTAGGCGGGTGACTTTCAATTCGATTCGCCCAGCGCTGATGCGGCGTAGTAGGTAGCGGTCACTAGAAATGTGAGAGAAGTAACGCTCACGGATGGCTGATAGAGTTGGGCATGGTGTCGCCCATTCCTTTCGCAGTTGGTCGATGGTGTTGCTCACGCAGCGTCCTCCCCGAGCCCCTCCGATGGGGGCAGCAACTTGAGGCGGATCATTTCGGCGAGGCCTTCTTTGCTCTTGCCCATGGCTGCGGCGCAGATCTGGCCTTTTTCGTCAGCGACTACCGCGCCGAAGGGAAACTCAGGCGAGTTGGTGGGGGTGACGTAGGCCACCTGGCCTTCTTGAATCACGTCGTTGACGCAGCGAAAGACTTCGGCCAGTTCCACTGTGCGGCAAGGCATGCTGTCCAGCAGGTCAATGGCTTCGCTTGCGGCACCAATCAGCGTGGCGCGGCTGACCACGCCCGGGCTGTCCAGATAGATTGGAATCAGCCGCAGGGCGCCGAGAGCTTGGGTGTAAGCATTGAAGTAGTTGGTTTTCATGCTGCGGCGTCCTTGTGCGTAATGGTGATGCCCAGCTTCTTAGCCAGCCATGGCACGCCAGCCTCGGTGACCATCACTACGGCGTAGTGCTTGTAGCGGTTGGTGGTTCCGATCTGGACGCTGCGCGGGTCTGAAAACAGGTTGCCGCCGCCACGGTGGTGGCTGGCCAGGTCGCCGCTTTGCGTCAGCACGCGAAGCTCACGCAGTTGCTCGCGGAACTTCCGGGGTTTGAGGCCGAGCACGGCGGCCGTTTCGTCCAGGGTGCGATTCATGGCGCGGTCCTCAGGCGGCGAGCAGTTTGCGGACGCCTTTAATCAAGGCTTCCGACTCGTCCAGCATTCGATGTATTTGCGCATCGCGGCTGGGTTGCTCCGGAGTTGGCTCGGGCGTTTCGGGTTCGGGCTTCTGGTCATCCGTCGTTGAGGCCGGAGCAAGCTGGGCCGACTCAATGCGCCCATTCGCGATGTCTTGGATAAAGTCACGAAGGTGCAGATGGTTTGCTCGATCTGAGCGTTTGAGGGTCAAGTGGCCCGAGTGCCCTCCCAGGTCAACGCTGATGACTGCGTTGTTGTCGGTGAGCTCGACTTCAAAGCTTGCATGGATGGTTTGCTCTGGTCGTTGAAGGGGGCACACGGCGGTGCCGCCAACCTGCAACATGTGGTGCAGGAGCTCTTGTTTTGCGAGTGGAATGAGATAGCTGTTCATGCTGCGTCACCACCGAACGGCGAGGAGCTGTCATCGGCTGCGGCAGTGTTGAGAGGCTTGATGGCCTCGGTGCGACCTTTGGGGCTGGTGATCACCAGCAGTCCGGTGCGGCGTTGGATGGCTTCTAATGCGGCGCGGCTACTGCAGGCAGATGGGTGCAGGTAGACCGGGCAACGTGTGTTGCTGTGCTGTGTCGTTTGCATGTCTCGTACTCTTTGGTGAGAGGGGTACGAGGTGAACTATACGAATGCTCATATTTGCAGTCAATGCGAATTTGCATAGTTGCTTGTGCGAGCGTTAAAAAACCCGCTCAGTGGCGGGTTTGAGTTAGCAGGTAGCGGTATGTGGAAGTAAACCGCTGCAGGTGATGGCTAGCCGACCCCGCCGCCTCTCCATATGACGCGACCAAGGAATGGCATTTCATGGATAGCCTCCTCGGTTGCTGGCTCATCTGGATTCGCTATTTTGTCAGAGTTGTCGCTTCTAATAACCCAGGAGCCCGAAAGCTGCTGGTTTAATCTTTTGATGCTGTTGCCGCCGTCTGGCCTGCGGATTACATAAACTTGTTTGTCTCTCGGCTCTGTCTGCGACGTATCGAAAAGCACAACATCCCCATCAAAAATGTATGGTTCCATGCTGTCGCCTTGGGCATAAATGACAAACAGGTTTTCAGGTTTTGCTTTCATTCGCTGCAACCAATCGCGCTTAAAAGCGAGGCCCTCGGTGGTTTCGACATGCTCGTTAAGGTAACCATGTCCGCACGAACCCTTGGCCTTGAATTGTGGAATCAACGCGTAGTCCTTAGCGCTTGGCGAGCCGTCTTGTTTGGGTTCGGATTCGCTGCCGAATAGAAGCCAGTCCGGGGTAACGCCTAATGGTCGCGAAAGCGCTTCCACCGTTGATGTTCTTGGGCTTGAGCTTTCGCCCGACAAAATTCGGTTGATGGTAGGTTGTGGAACCGAGGCCCTGCGGCTTAGCTGGCTCTCGTTCAATCCAAGTTCACGCATCTTGGTTCGAAGACGCTCTGCAATATCCACCGGCACACCATACGTTTTTGAATTATGCGAATTGTATTGCTTCGAGTTATCCGTTTTCGTATGATTTGTTATGAGAAAGATCATGGGAACAGAGTCATGACAATCCAAGAGATGCTTACCTACCTGGCGGTGCGGGGTTATTCCCAGAAGGCGATCGCCGATAAGGTCGGATCAACACAACCGACTATTCATCGTGCCAGTAAGGGGGCGGGTATTTCCTACGAGACGGGGAAGGCTATTGAGTGCCTTTTCCTTCGCGAAAAAGAAGCGGCTGATCGAGAGTCAGCGCTTTAAGGGTGCTGGGTTGGGGCCTCTCACCATAAGAATCCCCCAGCCCAGCGGTGGCGATACGCAGCACATACCATACCGCCAGATGAAGCACCGGCCTGAAACCTCTCACCAAAGAAACTACAGGCCGGAAGTAACGAGCTACACAAGGTACATGCAAGTCGCTACATAGCGCGTCGGCCCAGGACCTCTCACCATAAGATCCCCTGGGCCGACTGGAACGATGAACCGTGCTGCACAGCACGATTCGCACAGCACATCGGTCGTGGTCGTAGAATAGAGCGTGTTTGGCTCTACGGCCACACCGTAAACAGGGGATTTACGGTTATGAGTCGCACAGATCTTTTGCCGGGTGCAGGCCCGGTCCTTTCGCTGCGCAAAGCCCTTTACCGGGCAGGCCATGATTATCGGGGCGGTGTGACTGCTCTGGCATTGGACATGGTCATCGATTACGACACCCTCCAGAAGAAACTAAAGCACGACGAAGAGCGCCGGTGGCTTGATCCTGATGAGCTGGAAGAGGTGATACGCCTGACGGCAAATCCCTTGTTGCTGGATGCCCTGATGCGGCCCGCTGGCATGGTCTGGTACAAGCCGGAAGCGGCGGCACCGACCAAGGAAGCTCTGCTTGCGGTCAGCAAGGTGCTGCACCAGACCGGCGTGTTTGTTTCCAGCATGCACGAGGGTGCCGCCGACAACGTCTGGGAGCCGCACGAAGTTGAATGCCTGGAGAAGCACGGCGCCGACGTAATCCGCGCGGTGTTGGGCATCATGGCCGGGGCCAGGGAAGCGATGGAGGCCCGCCAAGATGACTGACGTTATCGATATCGCCAACGACCAGGCCGAGTACTTCCTACAGGTGGCGTTGGATCGCCGTCCGCGCCCGACGTGCGCCGTCAGCGCGCAAATCTGTGAGGATTGCGACGAACCTATCCCGTTGCTTCGCCAACAGACGATCCAGGGTTGTGCGACCTGCGTCAGTTGCCAGGGGTTGCGGGAGCGGCGCAGATGAGTGATCACGAAAATCGATTGCCTACTGCTGATTGGGCTCAGTTCTACATCGACACATTTGGTTTGGCGCTCGTCCCGATAGAGCCGGGTGAGAAAGGGCCGAAGGGTAAGGGTTGGAACCAACCTGGCGGTTACTTCACGGAGTCGGGGAAGGCTGCCGCATTCTGGGAGAAGAAGCCTCAGCACAACCTTGGCGTCGTCTTGGGACCTAGCCGCATCTGCTCGCTGGATGTCGATGACGTTCAGTGGACTCGGCGAGTGCTGTATGACCTGCTGGAAATTGACCTTGATGCAATGGCCTTGGTGTTTCCGACAGTAGTCGGTAACCCGGCACGATTCCGCATCATGTTCCGCGTCCCTGACGGCGTTGAGTTGAGCCGTCATTCGCTTGCGTGGCCGAATGAAAAAGACCCTGATGGTTCGATCCACAAGGCTCTAACCGCTAAGGCCAAAGCTGCCAAGGACGCTGGTGATGCAGTAGGTGAGGCCGAGGCGCGTGCCGAGGCCGAGGAGTATCAGCGCATCACCGTGTTCGAATTGCGTGGTGGGTTGGTGCAAGACGTGTTGCCGCCATCTATTCACCCAGGCACTGGTAAGCCCTACACCTGGCGCACGCCGCCGAGCTCTGTTGATGGCTTGCCGGTGCTTGCGCCTGAGTTGCTTAAGATCTGGAACCACTGGGACATCTTCAAGCGCGATGCCGAGGCCGCGTGTCCGTGGGCACCGAAACCGAAGACACCTCCGGCGAAAGTCATCAAGCGTCCACCGCCTGCCGCAGGCAAGCCATCGGTTATTGATGAATTCAATCGCAGCCACGACGTTGAAGAGCTGTTACGCGCACACGACTACATCAAGCGCGGCAGTAAATGGCTGTATCCGCACAGTAGCACCGGGATGCCGGGTGTAACGGTCAGCGACGACGGCAAGGTTTACTCGCACCACGGCGCTGATCCGCTCGCGAATGGGCATCAGAACGATGCGTTCGAGGTGTTCTGTCTGTTGCAGCATGGTGGTGATCAGTCGCGAGCGGTAAAGGACGCGGCGCGGATGCTTGGTATGCAGCATTCTTCGCGCCCGGATCCGCGTGATCTTCCCCCGTCCCCATCTTGTGACCCGAGCGAGCCGGGCTCTATGCCCGACGAAGCCAGCGAGGCCGCTCCGGCACCTGATGGGGGTGCGGGGGATGCGTTAACGTTTGAACACATCCTTCGGCGATTTGCACTGGTGGAGGGCACCACGCATGTGTGGGACTTTGACCAGTCGCGGGTGATGAAGAAGTCGGCATTTGAAGCGCGTGTCGGTAAGCCCCTGGCAAAGCAGTGGTTGGAAGACACCGAGCGCCGCAAGCTGATTTCCGATGACCATGTGCGCGACATCGAGCAGTCGCGGCGGATGGCGGGCAAAAAGGGTGGTGCGTTCGGGATGCCACCGATCGAGCGTTACGTCTACATCGATGGCACGAAAGACGTTTGGGATCGCGAGAAGAAGCGCCGCGTTGCCGAGGGTGCCGTGAAAATGGCCTTGGGTGACGCATACGCGCTGTGGTTGAACAGTAGCGAGCGGCGGGTGGTTGATGTTGACCATATCGTCTTTGACCCGACTATGACCAAAGACCCGAGCGTTTACATCAACACGTTTGATGGCCTGCCGCTGGAACCGGTGAGGGATGATGACGCCTGCGCTAACCTGCGGTGGCTGATTTCGTTCCTATGCAACCATGATGAAAATGCGGCGATCTGGTTGACTCGCTGGTTGGCCTATCCGTTACAGCACCTGGGCGCCAAGATGGATACCGCGGTGCTGATGCACTCCAGCATGGAGGGATCGGGCAAGAGTCTGTTTTTCGCCGATACCTTGGGCAAGCTTTATGGTCAGTACGCCGCGACAGTCGGCCAGACCCAGCTGGAAAGCAATTTCAACGCCTGGCAAAGCCGCAAATTGTGGGCAGTTTTCGAAGAGGTTGTGAGTCGAGATCAGCGCTACAACCAGGTGGGCAAGATCAAACACCTTGTCACGGGCAAAACGGTGCGGATGGAATCCAAGTTCATCAATGGTTGGGAGGAATCCAACCATATGAACGCGGTTTTCCTGAGTAACGAGATCATGCCGTGGCCGATCAGTGACAGCGATCGCCGAATGCTGGTGGTCTGGCCGCTGGAGACGTTGCCGGTTGATCGCCAGAAAGCCATCGGTCGGGAGTTGGAGCAGGGTGGAGTCGCGGCCCTGTATGGCTGGCTGCTATCGGTTGATTTGGGTGACTTCAATCAGCGGACACGTCCGCCATCAACTGACGCCCGTGAGCGACTGGTGGCCTTGAGTCGGGCCGGTTGGCAGACGTTCCTGCACTTGTGGAAATACAGCGAACTGGGTCAGGGACTCTGGGGGCCGTGTCTTTCCACTGATCTTTACTCGCTATTCCTGGAGTGGTGTCAGCGCAACAAGGAACACATGATGAGTCAGACGAAGTTCTCGCTGTTCATCAATTCCGAAGTGGAAAAGACGCGTTCGATACCGTGGACAGACGGCAGTAATCGCAAGTTTGGTGCGTTCTTCTTTCCGGTTGATCAGGATGCTTCCCCGCCCCCATCACTGAAATCGGCCGAGCTGGGCATGATGGTCGTCGCCTGGCGGGCGAAAGCGAAGCTGGCAGGTTGGAATGTGGACAACTGGGACCACATCAAGGCGGCTGCCGCATGACTACGCCTAAAAGTGTGTTGGGTGTGTCGGGTGTGTGTCGGGTTGGTTTTAGCTACCCAACACAATTTCAAGCCTTTATTTACGCGGGTTTCCGGCTGTTGTGTTGGGTGTGTTGGGTTTGGCATCGCGTGCGCGCATGCGTGACGTTATTTGCATTGAAGGCGATGGGTAGATTTTTTTCTTATGCGAGAACAGAAAAACCCAACAAACCCAACACACTCAACTCAAAGTTATTAAGGATATTGATTTTAAAGGGATTTATTTGTGTTGGGTTTGTGTTGGGTTGCTGGTTTTCTGTGTCGGGTTCGGTTTTTCGGGGGGAAGGACGATGATCGATGAAATTGAAGAGCTGATGCTGCATTGGGCGCGCCAGCACTGCCAGGTCGGCGACGGCGCTGGGTTGGGCAGCCCGATGGCAACAATCATGCAGTGGGGCGGCAGCGCGCCCCGTGGTACGCCTGGGTCGCGTGATCTGTTAATGGCGGCGGGTGGTGGTATGGATCATGTTGCGACGGAAGTCGCTGCGGCCCTCGCACAACTTGAGCGGCAATCAGAGAAAGGGGCTCAGCTCGCAACCTTGGCTCGCAATCGCTACTTGCCACAGCCTGCGTACTCTGTGCGGTCTCAGCTGCAATTGCTCGGACTTCGTGAGGACGCTGACCGGACGTACCGGAATTGGGTTCATCGTCTGCATCAGCAGGTGCAATTGATCCTTACTGTTCGCAGTGCCACGACCCGGGGACTTGATCGACGCAGTGGTGCGCTCGAAACCAACCTGACCCGAGCATCAACGAGCAGGCGCGCTCGGGCATGCTAGCTACCGTTCGTCGGGGTACTTTGTCGTATTGTGGTCGTATTGTGGTCGTTTGCATGTCGTTTGTTGACCTACCGAAAATGGCCCCTTTTCGGTTCTTCCGGAGAGGGGTAAAAAGTCCCCACGATATGGAATTTGCGCCTTGGCGCTGACCTCGCATGTGCTGTGCAGCTTCACCCGGCCCTCCCTGAGCCGGTCACCCAAACCCCGCTTCGGCGGGGTTTTCTTTTACGGCTCCGGCACCACCACTTAGGACAGAACATGACAAATGAACAGCAGGCGCTGGCGGAAATGCCGATCTGGTTGGTGATCCTCTTGGCCTTAGTCGGCGGTGTTTCGGGTGAGATGTGGCGGGCAGATAAAGACGGCGCGCGCGGTTGGGCTTTGTTGCGGCGATTGGCTCTCCGGTCTGGTGCCTGCATCGTCTGCGGTGTGTCAGCAATGATGCTGATGATCGGCGCCGGTATGTCGGTCTGGACGGCGGGCGCGATCGGATGCCTCACTGCGATGGCCGGCGCAGATGTGGCGATTGGGTTGTATGAGCGTTGGGTCGCGAAGCGGCTCGGTGTCACTGAGGTTCCTGCCGATGTCCATTCCGAACGATGATCGACGAGGCAGCAGCACTGAGCGTGGTTATGGGTACAAGTGGCAGAAGTCCCGTGATGGGCATCTGCGTGAACATCCCTACTGCACCATGTGTTCGACCGATCAGCGTCCAGTGGCTGCGGTGATTGTTGACCACAAGATCGCACCCAAGCTGAAGGACGCTAAGGACAGTGGTGATCCGGTTCGTCTCAAGGCGGCATGGAAGCTGTTCTGGAACCCGAAGAACTGGGCGAGCCTGTGCAAGTTCTGCCACGACTCGACCAAGCAACGGATGGAGAAGAGCGGTCGGCTCCCTGGCTGTCACTCAGACGGTAGACCAGTCGATCCGGGGCATCACTGGAACCGGTGATCGCCCATCCCCGACGCACCCAAAAAAGCATCACCCCGAGGGTAGGGGGGGTGAAAAACTTCCGCGGGAATTTGTTCTAGACCGCTCGCCCCCCGTCGTGTGCAAAGTCGGGATAAATGAGGGAGGGGGGGTATCAACTGACAGGGGTATTTATGGCCGGAAACGGAAACTCAGGTCGCCCTGGAACACCGGCGGCGCTGAAGTTGTTGCAAGGAAACCGGGGGCGCGAAAATGTCAGCGATCTGTTGGCGCAAGTCGCGGCCCCGCCGGTGCCAGTCGGCGCGCCGCCGATGCCAGACGTGCTTTCGGCTGATGCTGTCGCCGAGTGGGAGGAGCTGGTGCCAGCGCTGATCTCTCTGGGCATCGTATCTAAATTGGATTCGATGGCGCTGGCCACCTACTGCCAGGCGACTGCCGATTGGCGGCGGTACCAGCGGTTGATCACGAAGCGCAACGATGCTTCCGTCGATGACCTGGGCGGCGACATCCAGACCTTCAAAACCGGTGCGCAGCAAATGCACGTCCTTCGCCAGCTTGCGAATGACGCAGAAAAGCGTGCCAACGCCGCCGGCGCCCAGTTCGGCCTGTCGCCCATGTCCCGGCGCAATCTGAAAACGTCGCCGGCGCCGCAAGGTGAGCTATTCGCCAATGAGCAACGAGACGCCGCAGACAAGTACTTCAACTGATGATCGCGTAAGCGCGTTTGCCCTGACAGTGTTGGCTGGCGAAATAGTCGCCGGGCCTAATGTCCGCAACGCCTGCAAGAGGCACCTACAGGACCTGAAACATGGCCCGGCCCGCGGCTTAATCTGGGACTTGGCCAAGGCCAACCGAGCCATCGGTTTTTTCGAAGAGGTGCTTTGCCTCAACGGCGGCGACTACGAAGGCATGCCCTTTCTGCTGGCCCCGTGGCAAGCATTCGTCATCGGCAGTTTGTTTGGTTGGATGACGGTTGACGGGTTCCGACGCTTTCGGTTGGGCTACATCGAGACGGGGAAAGGGTCGGGTAAAAGCCCGTTGGTGGCTGGCATCGGCCTGTATGGTCTGGTGTCTGATGGCGAGCAGCGCGCCGAGATCTACGCCGCTGCCACCAAGCGAGATCAGGCGATGATCCTGTTCCGTGACGCCGTGTCGATGGTCGACATGTCCACGAAGCTCAAATCGCGCTTGGTGCAGTCGGGGCGCGACGAAAAAGTGTGGAACCTGTTTTACCCCAACACCAATTCGTTCTTCCGGCCGATCAGTGCCGACGAAGGCAAGTCAGGCCCACGGCCACATATCGGATTGCTTGATGAGGTGCACGAACACAAAACCGCCGCCACCGTGAACATGATGCGTGCCGGTACCAAGAATCGCCGCAAGGCCATGGTGGTGATGATCACCAACAGCGGCTCTGACAAGAAAACGGTGTGCGGTCAGTATCACGACCTGGGCGTGCGGATCTGCGCCGGCATCGAAGACGACGACAGCTTCTTTGCCTTCATCTGTTCGCTCGACGAAGGCGACGATCCGTTCAAGGACGAAAGCTGCTGGGCGAAGGTCAACCCCTCGCTCGATCACATTGCCGAAGGGCAGACCGATGGCATCCCAGGTCGCAAGTACTTGCGCGAGCAGGTGAAGGCCGCTCGGGGGTTGCCGGCTCAAGAGTCGGTGGTGCGGCGCCTGAACTTCTGCGAGTGGACCCAGGCTGACGCCCCATGGATTTCGTGGGCGGTTTGGAAGCAGGCAGAAGAGCGGGTGCCGATGCGGATGTTGCGCAACCGTCGCTGTGTCGGCGGGCTGGACCTGGCGAGCACCACGGACTTGACCGCGTTCGTTCTGTTGTTCTGGCCAGCACCACACGATCCGCACTGGCGGGTGTTGCCGTACTTCTGGATACCGGACGACGATCTGCAAGGCCGTGAGGATCGCGACAAGGTGCCGTATGCGATGTGGGTCAAGGCCGGGCACCTTGAAACAACACCTGGTCGGGCGATCAGCAAGCTGCATGTGTTGCGGCGCCTGGTCACGATCACTGCCTACTTCGGCGTGGAGCGCATCGCGTACGACCGTTGGCGCATCGAAGACCTGCTGCAGCTGATGTCCGAATACGACATCACGCTGCCGGAGATGGTGGGTTTTGGTCAGGGCTTCAAGGACATGGGCCCCGCCGTTGATGAGTTTGAGCGGCGGCTGCTTGGCTTGGCTCCCGAGTCTGAGGGCGACGACGCTATCGACCTGGATCCCAGTGAGTGGGAGCTGGTTGAAAGCGAGACAGTCGAAACCTTGCGGCATGACGGCAACCCGGTAATGACCTGGAACGCCGGCAACGCGGTGATCGTTTCTGACCCAGCCAACAACCGAAAAGCCGACAAGGCAAAAGCAACCGGCCGTATCGACGGCATTGTTGCGGCCATCATGGCCACCGGCATCAGCGGTAAAGCCGCCGGCGCCGGTGGCACATCTATCTACGACGAAGGGGTCGGTATATGAATTTGGTCATCCTGTCCTGGCTGGCCGGCCTGCTGGGCTTCGGCTTGCTGGTCGCCGGTGTGGCTATGGTCCACGTGCCCGCCGCATGTGTCGTTGCGGGTGTTGGGTTAATGGCCTGGTCCCGGCTGGCGGATCGCGCAGCTGCTGCAATGAAACCTAAGCCTAAAGGAGGTTGAGCATGTTCTTTTCAAGCGTGCTCGGCGAAGGGCGCGGGAACCTCACAGAAACAGGAAGCGGCTTCTGGCGCGGCCTGATCGGCAGCGGGCGTAACAGCTCCGGGGTAAAGGTCACGCCGGAGTCAGCCCTGGGCCTGCCGATCCTGCAAAACTGCGTCACGCTGCTGGCCGAGACTATGGGCCAACTGCCCTGCGAGATGTACAAACGCATGGACAAAGGCCAGCGCGAAGCGGCTATCAACCATCCGGCATATGACGTGCTTCGGTACCAACCGAACGGTTTTCAGACTCCGTATGAATTCATGGAGTGCATGCAGGGCGCCGCCGGCTTGCGGGGCAACGGTTACAGCTTCATCGACCGACGAGACGACGGCAACGTTGTGGCGCTCTGGCCGCTGTGCAACGACAAGGTGCAGGTGCTCAAGGGCGGCGACATGCTGCCGTACTACCGGATCGGAGGTGGTGAAGCTCTGCCGATGCGAATGGTCCATCACGTGCGGTGGTTCAGCACGAACCACTACGTGGGGCTGTCGCCAATTGAGGTGCACGCCGAATCCCTCGGGCTTGCCCAAGCCGTCAGGCAATACACGGGCAAGAGCTTCGCCAACGGCGTGACCGTCTCAGGCGTAATCGAGCGGCCGCGTGAAGCTCCCGCAATCAAGGATCAGGGCAGCATCGACAAAATCGTTGACCAGTGGGGCCAAAAGTTCGGCGGCATGGACAACGCCAAGAAGGTGGCCTTGCTACAAGAGGGTATGACCTTCAAGCCCGTCTCCATGAACAACGTCGATGCCGAGGTGCTGGGGATCCTCAAAACCACCGGTACCGATATCGCCCGCATCTACAAGATTCCGTTGCCCATGGTCAACGACCTGGAGAAGTCCAACTACAACACCCTTGAGCAACTGATGATTCAGTTCGTGGTGTTCGCGTTGCTGCCCTGGGTCAAGCGTCACGAACAATCGATGATGCGCGACTTCCTGTTGCCCGCCGACCGGCGCAACTACTTCATCGAGTTCAACCTCTCCGGTTTGTTGCGTGGCGATCAAAAGAGCCGCTACGAAGCCTATGCCATCGGACGGCAGTGGGGTTGGCTCAGCGTCAACGACATTCGGCGCCTGGAAAACATGCCGCCGGTACCTGGTGGCGAAATCTACCTGCAGCCACTGAACATGGTGGATGCAGGTAAGTCCGGAGCCGACCTGACCAATCCCGCAGTGCGCGCTCAACTTGAAATGCAGCACGCGGAAATCGAGAGGATTCTGGCGCAATGAAAAATTACTTGAGAGCCTCCAGCCTGCTGTTCAACCAGCCGCTATTGGTGATGCCTGATATGTTGGACCTGGGCGTTCGCTGGGCCAACCAGGTGATGAGCTTGAACATCGTCAACATCGGTGCCCAGGGCGCTGCGGGCCTGTGGTCGGATGATGGTATGGACCGCATCGCCCAGCGGGAAGACGAGCGCCGCACTTCTATCGCCCGCACCGGTATTGAGGTGATTCCGGTCAGCGGTGTGTTGGTGAGTCGCGGAAGCCATATCGGCATGTGCGAAACGATGACTAGCTATGAACAGCTGCGCGGGCAGATCCGAAACGCAGTTGCTGACCCCATGGTCGAGCGGATCGTGCTGGACATCGACAGCCCTGGCGGTTCCGCCGTGGGGGCTTTTGAGCTGGCGGCCGATATCCACGCGATGGCCCAGCAGAAGCCCATCACCGGAATCGTCAATTTCATGGCCTACAGTGGCGGCTACCTGCTCGGCTCGGCCTGTAGTGAGCTAGTGGTGAGCCAGACCAGTGGCGTCGGCTCCATCGGCGTCATCGCCAGTCACATGGACCGGTCCAAGATGGAGGAGGGCATGGGCGTCAAGGTGACCACGGTGTTTGCCGGTGCCCACAAAAACGACCTCAGCCCTCACGAACCCTTGAGCGATCAGTCGCTTAAGTACCTCAACGATGTGGTGCAAGAGAGCTATCAGCTCTTCGTCAACGCGGTTGCCGAGTACCGGGGGCTGTCTGTACAGCAGGTCATGGCGACGGAGGCGGGGTTGTATCGCGGACAGGCGGGTATCAGTGCCGGCTTGGCTGACCGTATGCAGAGCCCGCAACAGGCTGTTGATGACCTTTCCCACTCAGTTGCGTTGAGCCGGGCGAATCGCCAGGGCGGCCGCATCGCGGTCCGTGCCGCTGCACTGAATCTTCAAACACTGAGCTGACCGCGTTCGCGGCACTCGTCGAAGCCCGCCATGTGCGGGTTTTTTTATGCCCAGGAGGCACCATGTCCCTTGTACTTCAAATGCGTAGCGAACGCGCCCAGCTGGTGACCCAGGTCCAGGCGCTTGCCCAGATCGAGGCTGGCGGCGCTAGCCTCACCGTCGAGCAGCTCGCGCAGTTTGCGCAGCTGGAAACTCAGATCAACGAAATGACCGCAAAGATCACTCGCGCCGAGAGCGCCGAGCGAATCGCGGCAGCAGCTGCGGTACCTGTCGAGGAAAGCGCGCAGGGTAACAAAGGCTCCCCCACCCATATCAGTACTCATAGCGAACCAACTAAGCCGGGTGTCGCGATGGCGCAAATGGTGCGTTTGATGGTCCAGGCCGGCGGCAATCAGCAGGTCGCTGCTGAAATGGCTAAGACGGGCGGTTACGGCGTCGATGTGCACATGGCACTTTCTACTGTTACCCCAGGTTCCGGCGGTGTGCTGGTACCAGAGAATTTCAGTACCAGTGTCATTGAATCGCTGCGGCCAAAGTCCGTGGTGCGCAAGATGGGCGCAATCAGCCTGCCGTTGAACAACGGCAACCTGACCATGCCCCGCGTGCTGGGCAATACTCAGGTGACTTACCTGGGTACCGAGGAAGACATTGCGATCACCGATATGCAATTCGGTGACCTCAAGCTTTCCGCCAAGAAGGCCGCTGCGATCGTGCCAATCTCCAATGACCTGTTGGCGTATGCAGGCGTCAACCCGCGCATCGACTCCCAGGTCAGCAGTGACCTGGCGGTCAGCATGGGCTTGTCGGAAGACCTTCACTTCATCCGCGGTGCTGGTACTGGATCGCTCCCGAAAGGCCTGCGCTACTGGGCCCTGCCTGGCAACGTGATGGGTGCGCCTGCTGGTGCAACGCTCGCCATTGTTGACCTATACCTGGGCGGTATGATGCTGCGCCTGGAAGGTGCCAACGTGGACCTAGCCGGTTGCGGTTGGATCATGGCGCCGCGCACCATCCGCTGGCTGCAATCGTTGCGCGACGGCAACGGGAACAAGGCCTATCCGGAAATCGACGGTGGCATGTTGAAGGGCTATCCGGTGGCACTGACCACTCAAGTACCGGTTAACCTGGGCGTCGGCGGTAACGAGTCCGAAATTTACTTCGTGAACTTCGCTGATTGCTACATCGGTGAAGACACCACGTTGGCGATTGCGATCAGTACTGAAGCCTCCTACAAGGATGGCGCCGGTAACACGGTGAGCGCGTTCCAGCGCGACCAGACGCTGATCCGTGTGATCAGCAAACACGACTTCGGCCCGCGTCACGTCGAGTCTATTTCCGTGGGCACCGCCATCACCTGGGGCGCCGGAATGTAATCCCCAGACCCCGCTCACCCGCGGGGTCAATCATTCAAGCGAGTAGCAAAATGAGCGATAAGAAAATCGTCACCTTCAAGAAGGAATGGCGCGGCTACGCCGTTGGGGAGATTGCTGGCTTCGATGTTGCGGCCGCAGACGCGCTGATCGAGTCCGGTCGAGCGAAACCGTATGTCGACAAGGCTGTGCCTGAAAAAGCCGGTAAAGCCGGCGCCGCAAAAAAAACGACCGCGGTGAAGCCTCCCGTGGCTGATGGCGACCTGCCCCCAGAACAGCCAGAACAACCAGAGCAACAAGAGCAACCGGAAGATCTGGAGCCTCCAGAACTCGATGAGAAGCCATAGGTCATGGCTCGCCGTATCGAGTACTTCGGTGATCCGGTCCTGACCCTGGCGCAGGTCGCGTTCCAGTGTCGGGTTGAACCGGAGGACATGGAGCCGGAGTTGATCGACCAGATCATCATTCCCGGCGTCACCACTCAGTGCGAGTCGAAGACCGGTGCGTCGATTCGTGGTGCTGTTTACGAAGAAGAGTGGCCAGCCGAACGCCAGTCTGGGCATGCGTTGGACGTTGGCCAGGCTAGTGAGGTCGTCTCGGTGATGGCGTTGCAAACGGATAGCACATGGGCTGCACATGCTGGGCCGTTCGAATTGCGTCAGGATCAACGGGAATCCTTCCTGTTCTTTCCAGCAGCTCGGCCAGCTGGCCGGCTACGGATTCGGTACAAAGCCGGGCTCGACCTTGATCTGCACCCGGGCGTCCGCAACTGGCTACTGATGGCGGCAGCGACCATCTACCGTCATCCGGAGATGTTCCTGGTGGGTCAGACTTTGGCCGAATTGCCGTCAGCGTTTCTTGATCACCTGGTGGCTGATATCACCGTACCGCCGAGGTTCTGATTATGGCCATGCGCGAGCCCAGTGCTGGAGAGTTGGACCGGCGTATCACCTTGAGGTTGAGGATCGACATCCCAGCGCCGGATCAGGGGCTCGACTCGTTGTTCACCGATCAGAAAAGACGGTGGGCAAAGATCGAACCTGTCGGTACCGCTGTTTACGCGAACGGTGTCCAGACCGATGTGAAGATCACTCATCGGGTGACCTTCTACTACCTGAAGGGAATGAGTGAGTCTCATGAAGTTGTTCACGGTGACACGATCTATCGGGTGCGTAGGGTCGCCGACATGAACGGGAAGCGTCGGTTCACCCTGCTTGAGGTGGAGGAGCTGGGCCCGCAACAGGTTGGGGGTGGGATCTATGTCTAACTCGGCTTCGATTGATGGATACCTGCACGTCGAGGGCTTCGACAAGTTTGAGCGTGAAGCCTTTGACAAACGGAAGATCCGCGCTGGCATGCGCAAGGTCGGTCTGCTGATTACTCAAAAAGCGCAAATGAATCTCGCGTTGGGCAGTGGCCAGGATGGCTACCCGGTCAATCGCTCCGGCGCCACGGTGGAGTCAATTCACTTCAGGGTGTCCCGCTCTGGATTTCTCGTTCGAATTGCCCCTTCCAAAACTACGGCGATGGAAGAGTTTTACCCGGCCTACTTGCACTATGGGGTGAAGCGAGGAAAGAAACTCGGAAAGCTGGCTCCTGGGATGGGCAAAGGTAAATCGAACCGTCGAGCCAAAGGCGCTCGCGCCGCGGCGCTGGCCGAGCGGGCTTCAGGTGAATGGCGAATCAAACCGCGTGACAACTACATGGCTGATGCGCTGCAGGATTCATCTTCGCAGGTCGAGTCAATTTTGAAAGCCGCGTTCGCGGCCGCGTTGACGTGACTCTCGAAACCGCTTTGGGATAGGCTTGCTGTTCTGTTTACAGGGAGTTGTCCATGAAAGCGTTGATCTTGCTTGTTCCTTTCGCCGCGTTGGCGCTGGTAATGAATGCCAATGCAGCGGAAGCTGCCGCTGAGGCACCAAGCGCTGCGATTGACCGTATTACGCTCATTTACATGAACCATAAGGTTTTCCCGAAAGGTGCCGTCGAATGTGATTCAAAAGTGATTGGTGCTCGTTCCATGGTTGGATGCTGGAACGTGACTCTTAATGGCAAGAGCGCACCGCAGATCTGGCTGTATGAGGCGGATAAATTTAAACCGGTGAATGGAAGTGCTCGCCAACTGGCCGAGACTAAGTTTTCCACGGAGTCTGATATTGCAGTTATGAAGCTGCCACTGCCAGCCGACATCAATGTTGGCTCAGTAGTGGAGAGCTTCAACAAGGGCTGAGAATAGCTACTTCAAAAAAACCTCGCTGATGCGGGGTTTTTTTATACCTGGGATTTGACCAATGAAATTGAACCCGATTGTTGCCCACCTGCGAGCAACATGCCCTGCCTTTGCCCAGCGCGTCACCGGTGGCATCGATTGGGATGCCGTTGTGGAAAGCGCAAATCTTGCTCTGCCAGCGGCATACGTTATTGCTTCGGCGGATGCGGGCGGCCCGAACAAAGCGCAAAACGCGGTCATTCAAGACATCACCGATCAGTTCGCTGTGGTGATCGTTCTCGATGCTGGTGATGAGCGAGGGCAGGAAGCCAACGATTTGTTGCACGACCTGCGTGCGGAACTCTGGCGATCTCTTATCGGTTGGTGCCCAGCCCCCGAGTATGAGCCTATCGAATACGGCAAGGGTGCGTTGCTCCACACTAGTAGGGCGCGCGTGGTGTACCAGTTTCTGTTCACTGCCGAGTTCCAGCTTGGGCGTAGCAGGCAAGGCGATCCTGCTGAAACTTGGCACGAACTCGAACTCGACGGTTTGGCGCCTTTCACCGGCGTGACCTTCAACATGGACTGCATTGACCCGGCAGATCCGAACCTGCAAAGCCCTGGCCCAGATGGGCGCATTGAAGCGACATTCTCAGGAGACGTAACACCATGACCAAACGCATCACTGTGGTGCCGGCCTCTGGCCGCTCTGTGCCCGATCCGGAGGCTGGCGACCTGTTGCCCGCTGATGGTCGGGAAGTCCCCGATAACGCCTGGTGGCGCCGCCGCCAGTTAGACGGTGACGTAACCCTCAAGGCTGATAAAGCCCAATCCACCAAGGGCGTCACCACGCCGAAACCCGAGGAAGCGCAATAATGGCCATCGGATTCAGCAACATCCCCGCCGATATCCGTGTGCCGCTGTTCTATGCGGAGATGGATAATTCGGCGGCCAACAGTGCATCGTCGGCCATGCGACGGCTGATCGTCGCCCAAGTCAACGGCGACGCCACCAGCGAAAGCATTGGCCAACTGGTGCTGGTGTCGAGTTTGGGGCTGGCCAAGGACATTGGCGGCCAAGGCTCGATGCTAGCTGCGATGTACGAAACCTGGCGCAAGACTGATCCGATCGGCGAGATCTGGTGCCTGCCGCTACAGAACGATACCGGTACCGCTGCAACAGCGACGGTCACTATCACCGGTGCCGCGACAGAGCCGGGGTTATTGAACCTGTACGTCGGCGGTGTTCGTGTGCAGTCGGTCGTCGTGTCGGCGGCTACTCCGACCATCGCAGCGTCGGCGTTGGCCGTGAAGATCAACGCTACGCCAGACCTGCCAGTCACCGCCTTGGCTGTCGCGGGAGTCGTCACGCTCACTTGTAAGTGGAAGGGTGAGAGCGGCAACGACATTGGTCTGGTTCTGAATCGCCTGGGCAAGTCCAATGGCGAGGCGACCCCTGCGGGCCTGACTGTTGTTGCGACCCAGATGGCGGGGGGCGTTGGTGCGCCTGACCAGATCGATGCAGTAGCGGCGCTGGGCGATGAGCCTTTCGAATTCATCTGCGTGCCCTGGTCGGATACGACCACGCTGAACGCGTGGAAAGATGCGATGGACGACAACACCGGTCGCTGGAGCTGGGCGAAACAACTGTTCGGCCACGTATACACGGCGAAACGCGGCACCTTGGGTACGCTGGTGGCGGCCGGTCAGGCCCGCAATGATCAGCACATGACAATCCAGGCATTGGAACCGAGCGTGCCCCAGCCGGTCTGGGTGCAGGCAGCGGCACTGGCGGCGCGCACTTCGGTGTTTATCTCGGCAGATGCCAGCCGGCCAACCCAAAGCGGATCTCTGCCCGGGCTGGATCCGGCACCGGCCAGCGAGCGGTTCACGCTCACGGAGCGCCAGTCGCTGTTGACCTACGGTCTGGCCACGGCCTACTACGAAGGTGGCTATGTGCGCATCCAGCGCTCGATCACCACCTACCAGAAGAACGCGTATGGCCAGGCGGACAACTCGTACCTGGACAGCGAGACCATGCACCAGTCGGCGTTCATCATCCGGCGTATGCAGAGCGTGATTACCAGCAAGTACGGTCGCCACAAGCTGGCCAGCGACGGTACGCGCTTCGGTGCCGGCCAGCCGATCGTCACGCCGAGCACCATTCGTGGCGAGCTGATCGCGCAATACGCCAAGCTCGAGCAAGAAGGTCATGTGGAAAACGCTGACCTGTTCGCCGAGCACCTGGTGGTGGAGCGCGACAGCAATGACCCGAGCCGGGTGAACGTGTTGTTCCCGCCGGACTACATCAACGGCCTGCGCATTTTTGCGCTGCTCAACCAGTTCCGCCTCCAGTACGACGCCGCCGCGTAACGCTGATCGCGATCACCAAGCCCGCCCCGAGCGGGCTTTTTCATTCTGGAGATACAACCCATGGGCAAAAAAGTAGCGGGCACGGCCTACATCAAGGTGGACGGGATGCAGCTGACCGTCACCGGTGGCGCCGAGGCGCCGTTGATGGATAAAAAACGGGAGACGGTTTATCCGGGCTACTACAAGGAGGAGGAGCTGGCGCCCTATCTGAAAATGACCGCCATCCATGACCCGGCGCTATCGATCAAGACGCTGACCGAAGGCACCGACATGACGGTCACCTGTGAATTCAACAACGGCAAGGTCTACGTGCTCTCGGGGGCGTACCTGGTCGATGAGCCGACATCGAAAGGCGATGACGGCACCATTGAACTGCAATTCGACGGCATCAAAGGGGTGTGGCAATGACGGGCGCAGTAAAACTTCAGGTGGCCATCGAGGCCCACGGCGAGCCACTGACTGAGCTGACGTTGCGTCGGCCGACCGTACAGGAAGTGCGCGCCATCAAGGCGCTGCCGTATCGGATCGACAAAAACGAAGAGGTCGGGCTCGACATGGATGTGGCGGCGAAATACATCGCGGTCTGTGCAGGTATCCCGCCGTCGTCGGTCAACCAACTGGACCTGGCTGACCTCAACGCGCTGAGTTGGGCGGTCGCCGGTTTTTTCATGAGTGCGGCGTCGGCTCCATCAACGACCTGATTTCAGTCGCCTACGACCTGGCCTGGTTCTGGAAGGTTGACCCCGAACAGATGATGGCCAGGCCATTGGACTTGCTCACGGAAAGCCTGGAGCACGCCCAACGCATTAACGAACTCCAGCAGGTGCAGTGATGGCGGACAAGTTTCAGCTCAAGGCGTTGATCACGGGCGTCGACAAGTTGTCGCCGACACTGACCGGGATCCGTAAGAACGTTGCAGGTTTCCGCAAGCAGATGAACAGCAGCGGCCTAGGCAACATCGGGTTCAAGGATATGTTGCAGGGTGGCGCTTTCGCTGCGCCGTTTATCGCGGGCGCCCGCGCGGCCATGGAATTTGAAACGTCCATGGCAGACGTGAAGAAGGTGGTCACCTTCGACACGCCCGAACAGTTCAAGCAGATGGGGCAGGACGTGCTTGATATGTCGGAGAAAATGCCGATGGCTGCCAGTGGCATTGCTGCCATCGTCGCCGCCGGTGGGCAGGCCGGTTTTGCCCGCGGGGAGCTGAAACAGTTCGCCGAGGACGCAGTGAAGATGGGTATCGCCTTCGACCAGACCGCCGATCAGTCCGGTGACATGATGGCCAAGTGGCGGACCTCATTCAAAATGACCCAGCCGGAAGTGGTGACGCTGGCTGACAAGATCAACTACCTAAGCAACATCGGTCCATCGTCGGCCGCACAAATTTCTGACATCGTGACCCGTATCGGATCGTTGGGTGGAATTGCTGGTCTGTCCGCAGGGCAGGTTGCAGCAATGGGTGCAACGCTTGCAGGTGTGGGGGTCCCGAGTGAGGTCGCCGCGACGGGCATGAAGAACTTCATGTTGTCGCTGACAAAAGGAAGCGCGGCCACCAAACAACAGTCGGAAGCGTTCAAGTCGCTGCGGCTGGATGTGAAACAAGTTTCAAAGAGCATGCAAAAAGATGCGCAGGGCACTATCGAAGATGTGCTCGAGCGCATTGCCAAGGTTGACCCAGCGAAGCAGGCCGGGCTACTGACCCAGCTTTTTGGTACTGAGTCGGTCTCTGCCATCGCGCCGCTGCTCACGAACCTGGACCTTCTGAAATCCAGCTTCACGGCTGTAGGGAAGGAAGGGAAGTTTGTCGGGTCGATGGAAAGTGAGTACACGGCACGATCTGCCACCACTGCCAACGCCATGCAGCTGCTCACCAACAAGGTCACCCGTCTGGGTGTTGAAGTTGGCGGAGCGCTTCTGCCGCCGTTTAATGCCTTCATGGAGCAAATTGGCCCAGCAGTCACGCAAATGTCCGAGCTGGCAAGGGCGCATCCGGGAGTGATCAGGGGGGTTCTGGGAGCAGCGTTTGCCTTTGGTGTACTGCGGGTCGCTGTGATGGGCGCCATTGTTGTGACCAAAATCATGAGTGCAGTTACGGCCATGTCACCGATCGGGATCATTGTTCGTGGCATTGCGCTTGCCGCTGGTCTGCTCATCGCGAACTGGTCAACGGTGGCGCCTTACTTCCAGGCGATCTGGGAAAAGATCCAAGGCCCGGCCATGGTCCTGTGGGGGTGGTTCAAGCAGGCGTTTGCCTACACACCGATCCCTATGATCATGGAAAACTGGGGGCCGCTGACCGAACTGTTCTCCGCCTTGTGGGGGGTGTTGGTCGCGGTCTCGACTCCGGCGATGGAATTTATGGGGAAGCTGTTTGACTGGTCGCCGCTGGGCCTGATCACTCGGAACTGGGAGCCAATCACCGCATGGTTCCAGAGCCTGTGGGAGAAACTGAGGCCGATCATTGAACCGTTGATGAGTTACTTCGGCGGTGGTGAGGGCGGGGAAGGCGTCATCAAAACCGCCACCAACAAGGCCAACGCCTTTGCCGAAGAGCAGCGGGTGCGCAATGCCGGCGCAGGTGGCGGCGATGGCTCGTTGCTTGAGCCGGGCGCCGCCGAGGGGGCTCAGCGTTACCAACGCATGATGAACAACGCGACGGGCGTGCCCAGCACCGGCACGTTGTTGAGTCGCCCGAACCTGGCGGCGCAGTCGGGCAACTTACTGCAGCAGACGGCGGCCAATCAGGCGCAGAAAGTTGACGGTGAGATCAACGTCAACATCAACGGGGCGCCGGCCGGTACCACCGTTGAACAAGGCAAAACCAACCAGAGCGGGCTGAGCATCAAGCCCAGCGTTGGCACTCGAACCATTGGCGTGATGAGGCCTCAGTAAATGGATAAGACTTGGCGCGCTGCAGTGCTGCCGGCGTCGTTTCGCGGGGTCAGTTTCTTGATTCCACAGACGTCGGTACCGGTGGGCATGAAAGGTCCGCTGCATGAATTTCCGCAGCGCGACACGCCGTTTTTTGAGCAGATGGGCAAGCAGGCCCAGGTGCATAAAATGACCGCGTGGGTGGTGGGCGATGACTGCTTTGAGCGGCGCGACAAGCTGATCGAGGCGCTGCAAACCCCTGGCGCCGGCGAGCTGGTGCACCCCTGGTTGGGGCGCCTGCAGGTCAAGGTCGGCGAGTGCGAGATGGGCCACGAACGCACCCAAGGCGGAATGGTGACGTTTGAGCTGACCTTCTATCCCGACCTGCCGCTGAAGTCACCGTCGGCCAAGGTCAACACCCAGCAGCAACTGGTGAAGTCCTCCAACAGCCTGCTGGACGCCTCACTGGGCCGTTACCAGTCGTCGATGGCCACGGTCAATAAGGCCCGGCTCGGGCTGCTGCAACTGCGCAACAGCCTGTCGGGGGTCTACGGGGTGATCCAGCAGCAGTTCGCCCCGTTCCAGGGCACCTTCTCGACGCTCACCGGGTTTGCTGAATCGCTGATGAATTCGCCCGGCACGCTGTCGTCGCTGTTCACCAGCTACTTCAGCAGTTTTCCGGGCAGCAACTTTTTCGGCGGCTCCAGTTCCGGCGGTGGTTCGAGTGGCGGCTCCACCGGTGGCTATCGGGCGGCGGTGGCCGAAACGACGCAGCAAAGCCAGGCGGTCAGCGCAATTGATACGGTCAGCCCGCTGGGCGGCGCCGACACGGTGACCGCCTCGCAAGCGACCGCCAACCTGGTGCAGGATTCGCTGCTGGTGCAGATCGGGTTGATCGTCAGTGACATGCCGGTGACCCAACAGCCAGTGTCGCCGGGCTCGACCCCATCGGTGGACCAGCAGGCCCTGCAGCCGCAGGTGCGGCCGGAGGTGCCGGTGGCGGACGATGTCCTGGAGCTGCGCGACAGCCTCAACGAAGCGATCCATACGGCCTCGCTCAAGGCGGACCCGGTGCACTACCAGGCGCTTAATAACCACCGCCTGGCGCTGGTCAAGCACCTGACGGCGGTGGCCGCCTCGGGGGTGCGCCTGGTCGACGTGACCCCGCCGGAAACGCTGTCGGTCCTGGTGCTGGCCTATCGGCGCTTCGGTGACGCCACCCGCGAGTCCGAGCTGGTGCAACGCAACCGCATCCGCCATCCCGGTTTTGTGCCGGCGCTGCCGATCAAAATCGCCCAGAGGTAACCCATGCCCGATGAACAAAACGCCGTCAGCCTCACGGTCGACGGTCTGGATTACTTCGGCTGGAAAACGGTGGAGATCACCGCCGGCCTGGAAGATCAGGCGCGCTCGTTTAATCTCAGCCTCACCTGGCAATGGCCGGGGCAGCTCGAGCGGCGGCCCATTAGTGAGGGCGCCAAGTGTCAGGTGCGCATCGGCGCTGACCTGGTGCTGACCGGCTGGGCATTTGCCACGCCGATTGGCTACGACGACAAGCAGATCACCACGTCCATCAGCGGGCGGTCCTTGACTGCGGACCTGGTCGACTGCGCGGCGGTGAACAAGCCGGGGCAGTGGAGCAACCAGAGCGTGCTGGCCATCGTTAAGGCGCTGGCGGCGCCGTACAGCATCAATGTCAACAGTGAAATCCCCGAAGGCAGCAAGCTCTCTGACCACACCATCGAGCCGGGCGAGACGGCGTTCGCCTCGATTGACCGGCTGCTGACCTTGTTCCGGGTGTTCTCCACCGACGATGCGCGGGGCATGGCGGTGTTGGCCAGCCCTGGCAGCGGCGGGCGCGCCTTCGATGCGCTCGAGGTCGGCAAAAACATCAAGTCCGCCGAGGCCGCGCTGGATTTCTCTGGGGTGTTTTCCGAGTACCAGGTGCTGGGGCAGAAGAGCGGCACCGATGACGAATATGGCGCGAAGGCGTCCGAGGTGTCCGCCACCCTGAGTGATGACCGGGTCAAGCGCCGGCGGGTGCAGATCATTCAGGAGTCCGGGCAGATGACCAACGAGCTGGCCCAGGCGCGGGCCAACTGGGAGCGCGGCTCGCGCATGGGGAAAGCCCTGGCCACCACCTACACGGTGTATGGCTGGCGCCAGTCCAATGGCCAGCTGTGGCGGCACAACACCCTGGTGCGGGTGATCGATCCGATCATCGGCTTTGACCGCGACCTGCTGATTTCGCGCATCACCTATTCGCTGAGCGACGCCGGCATGTTGACCAAGCTGGAAGTGGCGCCGCCGGACAGTTTCGAACCGGAGCCGAAGGATCCGCACAAGGCGCGCAAGGCGAAGAAGGGCGGCAAGGCCGACAACTTCGAGTACCTGATTCCTGCTGACTACGAGAGCAAAAAATGAGCCTGAAAAGCATGCTGGTCCGCGGCACGGTGATCATGGCCGATGCCGCACGCAAACTCCAAACCCTGCAGGTGCGTCTCACCGCCGGGGAAATCAAGGACGGCGCCGAGCACTTCGAGCCGTATGGCCTTACCAGCCATCCGCTGGCCGGGGCCGAAGTGCTGACCGCGTTCCTCGGTGGCGACCGCTCCCACGCTGTGGTGCTGGTGGCCTCGGATCGCCGGTACCGGATCAAGGAGCTGAAGCCGGGCGAGGTGGCGATCTACACCGACGAAGGCGACAAGATCCATTTCAAGCGCGGGCGGATCATCGACATCGAAACCGCCACCTTGAACATCAAGGCCACCAGCGGTGTGCACTTCGACACCCCGACCATCACCCAGACCGGGCGGATTGAATCGCAGGGCGACCAGGTCGCCGGCGGTATCAGTCAGATCGAGCACCCGCACAGCGGCGTGCAGGCCGGCAGTGGCCAGAGCGGGCCGCCCGTGGGAGGTGCGGGATGACCGTGGATGCGCTGCACGCCGACCTGACGCGGGCGGTGATCATCAGCCTTTACACCTGGCGCCGCGCCGCCACCGATGACCCGGTCGACGACGAGGAGTTGTTCGGCTGGTGGGGCGACAGCTACCCGGCCATCGCCGATGACCGGATCGGCTCGCGCTTGTGGCTGTTGCGCCGGGTCAAGCTGACCGCGCAAACCCAGCGCGATGCCGAGTTCTACGCGCGCGAGGCGCTGCAGTGGCTGCTCGACGATGGCCAGGTGATCGGCCTTGAGGTCAGCAGTGAGCAGGTCGACCTCAATCGCTTAAACCTGCTCACCACGCTGACGGTCCCCAGTGGGGCGCGGCTGAACATCAACCCTTCTTCTGCCTGGCAGGTGATCTATGCCGTATGAAACTCCCACGCTGCCGGTATTGGTCAGTCGCGCCCAAGCCGACTTGGCGGGCGATGCCTTGCGCCGCTCCGATGCGCAGGTGCTGGCCCGTGCGCACGCCGGTGTGGCCTATGGGCTGTACGGCTACCTGAACTGGATGGCCGATCAAATCCTACCGGACTCGGCGGATGAGGAAACCCTGGTGCGCATGGCCGCGCTGCGCTTGAACGAGCCGCGTAAGCCGGCCCAGTCTGCCAGCGGTCCGGCCAGTTTCATGGCCGCGGCCGGCGGCGTGCTCGATGTCGATACCGTGCTGCAGGCCGCTGATGGCCGCACCTACAAGGTCACCGCCGGCGTCACCACGGTGGCAGGCCTGAACAGCACCACGCTGGAGGCGGTCGACGCGGGCGGCCTGGGCAATGCCGAGGCCGGTCTGGTGCTGACCTTGGTCCAGCCGGTGGCGGGGGTGGCCAGCACCTTTACCGTGTTGGCCCCTGGTCTGGCCGGTGGGGTGGCCCAGGAGAGTATCGAATCGCTGCGTGCGCGGGTGATCCGCTCCTATCGGGTGATTGCCCAGGGCGGTTCGGCAGAGGATTACGAGACATGGGCGCTGGAAGTGCCAGGCGTCACCCGCGCCTGGTGCCGGCGTAATTACCTGGGGCCGGGCACCGTCGGGCTGTTTGTGATGCGCGACAACGATGTCGTGCCGGTGCCGAATCCGGCGCAGTTGGCCGAGGTGAAAGCCTACATCGAGTCGCTGCGCCCGGTAACGGCGGAGCTGTACGTGTTGCCGCCGGTGGAGGTGCCGGTGCTGTACAGCATCCACGCGGTGCCGGATACCTCGGCCGTGCGCGCAGCCATCGAGCTGCAGCTGCGCGATCTGCATCAGCGCGAGGCCGGGCTCGGCGACACCTTGCTGATCACTCACATCCGTGAAGCCGTCAGTGGCTCCACGGGCGAAACCGACCATCAACTGACGGCGCCGGTGGCCAACGTGGTTCCGGCCACCAATCACCTGCTGACGTTTGGGGGGATCACATGGCTGTAGCGCGCACGCCCGAGCAATACCGCCTGCAGCTGCGCGGGCTGCTGCCGTCGGGGCCGGCCTGGGATCCCGAGCTGGTCCCGGAGATCGAGCTGGTGTTGGCGGGGGTCGCGGTCGAATTCTCACGCCTCGAGGCGCGGGCCTTGGACCTGCTGAATGAAATGGACCCGGCGGGTGTCAGCGAACTGGTGCCGGACTGGGAGGCCATCATGGGCTTGCCGGATGCGTGCTTGGGGCCGAACCCGGCGTTTGAAGATCGGCGGCTGTCAGTGCGCCGGCGGCTGTTCGAGGTCGGCGGGCAGAGCCCGGCCTATTTCATTGAGATCGCCGTCAGCCAGGGTTACCCGAACGCGACCATCACCGAACACCGAGCGCCCCGTATGGGGCGTTCGCGTTTCGGTGTGGCGCACTTTGGCACCTGGAGGGCGCAGTTCCTCTGGACCTTAAACACCGGTGGGCGCCACCGGAAGGGCCGGCGCTTTGGCGTCAGCTACTGGGGCGAGCGTTTCGGCGCCAATCCGGGCAACGCGCTCGAATGCCTGATTCGTCGGCCGGCGCCGGCGCACACCGTTGTGCACATCAATTATGACTAAGGAGTAAAGCCGTGGATTATCCGATCAGTGTGCCCAGCGTTGGGTTGGTAGCTGGCAAGTTTGTCGATGAGAACCCGTTGCTGGGCACGCCGGGATCCTTGATCCCGGCGCAGTGGGGTAATGCGGTCACGCAAGAAATTCTGAATATTCTGAGTGCGGCGGGTATTGCTCCCTCGGAGGTCGTGAACGATCAACTGTTAACCGCGATTCGTGGGAAAACGCTGTTTGTCACTCAGCCTCAATTCGATGCCACGCAGGGGGTGGCGACGACGGCGTTTGTACAGCGGGCGCTCGGGAATGATTCCGGCTTTGCGAACCTGGTCGGGGTGACCACGCTCAATGCGAGCCATGCCGGAAAGATCATCTATGCCGGTGCGGGTGGCAACTATACGGTCACGCTGCCATCCGCCGCCGCCGTGGTGCCTGGGACAAAGCTGCCAATTGTGATGTTTGCCAGCCAGCCGTGCTTCTTCGTTACGCAATTGGCTCAGTCGATTTATGTCAATGGTGGTACGCCGCTATCCACTATCACGCTGGGACTCGGCGATAGCCTGACCGTTGAGTCGGATGGGGCTAATTGGTACGCCGTGGGTGGATCTGTCCAGCTTAAATATGCGGCTGCCTTTGGCTCATCCAAGTTACCCAACGGCTACCTGAAATTGCCCAGCGGGATGATTATCCAGTGGGGTTTTGTATCTGTGGCATCCACTGGCACCCCATTTACCTTTCCAATTGCATTTCCAAACGCTTGCGGCTCAATCGCGCTATCCCTTGGTCAAGGTGCTACGACCACGGGCATGGTGTCCGTAGGCGCCTCATCCCCAACCGGGGCCACGCTATTCATCAATTCTGGCACGCTCGGCGCTGGCTACATCGCTGTCGGTTGGTAAATCATCGCTATAGCGGCGTGATGCCGCCACCCGCTTAGTGATCCAGCTAAGCGCACTTTCTAATCCTGGTCGATGTGTCGCCAGGATGATCTTAGTTACTGTGGAGAAGATCTATGTTCGCTTCAAAATCTAGGCGCTGCTTCTACGATACCGAGATTCATGGGTGTCGCCTGACCACTATCCAAGACCCCGCATGGGTCCGCCCAAAGACGGATATCGTCGTCCAACCGGGTGAGTCTTCGTGGGTTGGCGACGAGCTGGTGACGAACGCCGGGGACGAGCCGATGACGCTCCACGATGTCCCCGATATGAGCGCCATCCCGGACACGCTGGAGGTGGCCAACCAGGCCTGCTTGATTCCTGAGGATGCGGTCGAAATCACTGCGGCCTACCATGCCGAGCTGCTGGCGGGGCAGTCGGCAGGCCAGGTGATTACCTGGGGTGGTGATGGTTTTCCAGTACTGTCTGATCCACCGCCGCCCAGTGCTGAAGAGCTGGCGGCTGTCGAGCGGGTTTGGCGTGATCAGCGCCTGGCTGAAACGGATAATGTAGTGGCGCGCCATCGCGACGAGTTGGAAGAGGGCCCAGAAACGACATTGACTCCCACGCAGTACGCCGAGCTTCAGGCGTATCGCCGCGCCCTGCGGAACTGGCCAGAAACGGGAGAGTTTCCATTGATTGAGCGCCGGCCGCCGACGCCTGGTTGGCTGGCTGGCCAGGTCCAATAAGCGCCCCGCACTGACGGGGCGTTTTCTTTTCTGACTGTCCCCTTTAAGCCCTCCGTGTGCGGGCTTTTTGTTGCCTGGAGAAAACGCATGAGTCCGACCGAAAAAGACCGCGATATTTTTGCGCGCACCTTGTGGGGCGAGGCCCGCGGCGAGAGCCTGGCCGGCCTGCAGGCGTGCGCCTGGACCATCCGCAATCGAGTGTTCGACGGCCGCGCCAAGTCCTGGTGGGGCGAGGGCTACGCCGGCGTGTGCCAGCAGGCTTGGCAGTTCAGTTGCTGGAACGCCAACGATCCGAACGCGCCGTTCCTCACCGGGGCCAGGCCGATTCCGGCCGGTGAATACAAGCGCGCGCTGGAGGTGGCCTTGGCGGTGATGGCCGGGGTGGTACCGGACCCCACCGGCGGCGCGACCCACTACTACGCGACCAGCATGCCCAAGCCGCCGAGCTGGGTGAAGGGTGCCACGCTGACGCTGACGCTCGGTCGTCACCTGTTTTACAAGGACGTGCCATGAGCCCGGCGGCGCTGAAGCTAGCGGTGCAGTTCGGCCTGGCGCTGCTCCTGGTGCTGCTCAGCGCCGGCGCGACCTGGCAGGTGCAGGACTGGCGCTACGGCCTGCAGCTGGAGAAGCAGTCCGGGCTGCACCAGGACGATCTGACCGCCATCGGCAATGCGGCGGCGGCCCAGGTGCGCGCCGATCAGGACCAGCGCCTGGCGCTCGAGCAGCGCCTGTCGGTCAGCGAACAAATTCACTATAAGGAATTGAGCAATGCTCAACACAACCAGGCTCGCCTGCGTGATCGCCTTGCCACTGCTGATCTGCGGTTGTCAGTCCTTCTCGACTCCACGGATCCAGCCAGTGGCTGCTCAGTGCCAGCGGGTACCGCAGCCGGCGGCGTGGTTCATGGAGGAACACGCGCCCGACTTGACCCAGCGCATGCTCAACGAATTGTCGCCATCACCGATGCCGGTGATCAGGGACTGATTGCGCTGGCCGCGTGCCAGGCATACGTGCGGGAAGTATCACACTGAGCCTTTGTCGCGTACTTGGCGCCGCAAGTCCTCAATGAGCCGGTCCTTGCCGCGAGATACTGTCTGAAGATCACGCTCTTTCAAGCGCAGCACTGCTAGGGTGCCAGACTGCTCCCTAAGGTTTCTCATAGCCTCATCACGATCCCGTGAAATTTCGGCGTGCATCTCCACCAGTCCTGATATGTTTTCCTTGGATGTGCGCAGCTGTAGCTTGAGCTCCCGGATTTCGTCCTCGAGCATGTGCGCGTAATGCTTAACGGTGTCGAGCTGCGTCGGACTACCGAGCCAGTCAGAGGTGTCTTCGATTTCGTAGGGATCCACGGTAACGCCTTATCTGTACTGTTTGGATATACAGTAATCGATAAGTGATAATGACAGCGATGGTGATGCGACGAACTGCATTCACATTTAACCAGGAGGACATGTGATGGGGAAAAATTCAGCGTATCGGGAATCTAAACTCAGGGAGAGAGCACAGGTTCTTGTTGATGAGCAGGGGATCTCTTTCGAGGATGCATTGTGTGCCATTAAGGAGCGAAGGGCTGTGACGATGCAGGCTCTGAAGCGAACCGGCCGGGGCAGTAAGGTGGTGGCCAAGCGGCAGACTTCATCGACTCCGTTCACCAGGCTCAAAGAGAAGGTCAATGGTTCCAGCCGGCCGTTGCAAGGAGGGTCACCCGGGCAGGGCAAGAAATCTTGATGGGGCAAAAATGGGGCAAACCGTACGCCAACCAATGCCATTTAATGCCAAATGAACAATAAGCCTGATTTGTCAATTAAGCCCTACGCCCCATGTAATTCGGGGGTGTAGGGCTTTTTTGCGTTAGTACTCCAACACAATTGGCGTGTGGGAGGACAGATCAGAGAGCGCTTTATTCATCGGATAATCAGGCAAATTCGTTGAAAGGTGTAGGGCAAAGGAGGGGCATCGGCCCGGCTTTTCCGCGATGGGCGCAAGGTTAACATGGGCGGTCCACCCGACGCAGGCATGAAAGCCCTGCGATACATTTCTCCTGTTTGTGCACGGCTTATGCGCTGTTTATGCAATTTTGCATTTGTCTTCCGTAAAAAGAACAAGCACTATGCGCTTTATGCAAAAACGCAATGTTTCTACCGTACTAAGAGCGCTGCTCGATCAGCACGGGATCTCCCCCACGGAGCTTCACCGTCGTACCGGCGTGCCTCAATCCACTCTCTCGCGGATCCTCAGCGGGAAGATCGTCGATCCCTCGGATAAACACATCTCGAAGATCGCCGAGTACTTCACCGTGAGCACCGACCAGTTGCGGGGCCGTGCGGATGTCGCGCCGGCAGCCAGCACCGGGCGCGATCAATTGCATTCGGAACTCAAGGACATAAGCCTGTGGGACGACGATACGCCTGTCGACGACGACGAGGTGTCGGTCCCCTTTCTTCGCGAGGTTGAATTGGCCGCAGGATCAGGAAGATTTGTCATCGAAGAGAGCGAGCGCTCTAGCTTGCGCTTCGGCAAGCGGAGTTTGCGCCATAACGGTGTTCAGTTCGACCAGGCCAAATGCGTGACGGTGCGCGGCAACAGTATGTTGCCGGTACTGCGCGATGGCGCCACCGTCGGCGTAAATGCTGGCAAGTGCGGGATTGGCGATATCGTGGATGGCGACCTTTATGCAATTAACCACAACGGCCAACTGCGGGTGAAACAGCTGTATCGCCTGCCGACAGGGATTCGCCTGCGCAGCTTCAATCGCGATGAGCATCCGGACGAGGACTATACCTTCCAGGAAGTTCAGGAAGAGCAGATTGTCATCCTTGGTCACGTCTTCTGGTGGGGCATGTACGCCCGTTAACCTCAACGCTGTCAGATAAAACCCGCCACCGTGCGGGTTTTTTTTCGCCTGCCGAAAAGCCGTCAGAGCCTTTGCCTGCGGGACTTTTATGCGCCAGTGCATTGCAAGTGCAAAAATAAATGCATCTGTGCATTGACTGTATATGCATCCATGCATATTCTTTGTCTCAAGCCGCTCGACAAAGCAGCTCGAAACGAAGCTCTTTAGTTCCACCACAAAGGCAGCGATGAACCGGCCTCAACGGTTCAGAGGGTTGGCAACTGACCCGGGTGTGCAGCGTAAAGCACCACAAGCAGTTATCCGGCGGGCAGGGACCGCGGTCGGAAAAACAATTTGAATCGATCCGTACCGCGCCAGTAGCGCCGAAGGATCAACGCGAAGGGCCGCATTACTGAAAAGCCCGGCCAACACCAACGCCGGGCTTTTTGGAATGCCTACCTACCGTCAGGCACCTCAAGAGACACTGCTTGAAAGACACACACACATCACTCATCAATCACCCCCCGGGAGGCGTGACATGACAAACGAGCAACAAGCGTTGCTGGACATGCCGATCTGGCTCGTCATCGTCCTCGCCCTGGTGGGCGGGGTGTCCGGCGAAATGTGGCGCGCCGACAAGGAGGGCGCCCGCGGCTGGTCATTGCTGCGGCGCCTGGCCCTGCGATCCGGGGCCTGCATGGTCTGCGGGGTCTCGGCAATCATGCTGCTGTATGCCGCCGGCGTGTCGATCTGGACGGCTTGCGCGTTCGGTTGCCTTACGGCGATGGCCGGGGCAGATGTTGCCATTGGTCTATATGAGCGTTGGGCAGCCAAGCGGATTGGCGTTTGCGAAGTACCGCCGCGAGATACCCGCCAGGACCAATGAACACAAAGCCCAATGGAATGGCGAGCGGCGGTGCCGACCGGCATCCGACCCGCAAGGACGCGGGTTTCCCGAGGCCAGTACCTTTCACTCAAACCCGCCAACAAGCGGGTTTTTTATTACCCGGTGAAAACACCATGAAGATCACCCCACTGATCACCCAACTGCGTGATCACTGCCCAACCCTCGCCAATCGCGTGGCTGCCGGCATCGACCTCGAAACGCTGCAAGCCAGTACCCCGCTTTCAACTCCTTGCGCCTACGTGGTGCCGATTTCCGATCTGGCGGGTGCAAACGCGGCGCAAAACGCTACGTGGCAGACCATTCGCGACCGCTTCGAAGTGACCCTGGTGCTTGACACCACCGACGCTACAAAAGCGCTGGATCTGTTGCACTACTTGCGGGCCGAACTGTGGCGGGCGCTGGTGGGTTTCAAGCCCGGCAGTGATTACGACGCCATCGCCTATGACGGCGGCGAACGGGTTTCCATCAACAGCAACCGCGTGCTGTATCGCCTGCGTTTTTTTGCCGAGTTCCAGCTCGGCCGCAATCTACCTGATCAGCCTGCGGAGAGCTGGCACGAACGTGAACTGGACGGCTTGTCGTCCTTTACCGGGGTCACCGTGCGGGTCGATGCGATTGATCCAACGGACCCCAATCTGAAACGCCCAGGCCCCGACGGACGCCTGGAACTGACTTTCTCTGGAGACGTAACCCCATGAGCAAACGCATCACCGTGCTGCCGGCCCCAGGCCGTGCCGTGCCCGACCCGGAAGCGGGCGATCTGTTGCCCCTCGAGGGCCGTGAAGTGCCGGACAACGCCTGGTGGCGTCGACGTCTGGCCGATGGCGATATCACCACCAAAGCCGTGAAAGCGGCAAAACCACAGGGAGCCAAATAATGGCGATCGGATTCAGCAACATCCCCGCGGACATTCGTGTTCCGCTGTTTTACGCCGAGATGGACAATTCGGCCGCCAATAGCGCGTCGTCGGCCATGCGCCGTTTGATCGTCGCTCAGGTCAACGACAACATTGCGCCGGCCGAGGTTGGCAAACTGGTGTTGGTGTCCAGCGTGGCGCTAGCCAAAAGCATTGGCGGCCAAGGCTCGATGCTCGCCTCGATGTATGAAACCTGGCGCAAGACCGACCCGATCGGCGAGATCTGGTGCCTGCCGCTGCACAACACTGAAGGCAGCATCGCCAAAGGCGTGTTGACCCTGACCGGCGCCGCCACTCAAAGCGGTGTGCTTAACCTGTACGTTGGCGGCGTTCGTGTTCAAGCGGCCATCGTCAACGGCGCTACGGCAGCTCAGGCCGCTACCGCGCTGGCGCTGAAAATCAACGCCTCGGCAGATCTGCCGGTCAGCGCTGCAGCGGTTGAGGGCGTCGTGACCCTGAGCGCCAAATGGACTGGCGACAGCGGTAACGACATCAGCCTGCAATTCAATCGCCTAGGCAAGAGCAACGGCGAAGAAACTCCGGCCGGCCTCACCACGGCCATTACCGCCATGACCGGCGGCGCCGGTGTGCCGGATCAGGTCGCTGCGGTAGCGGCGTTGGGCGATGAACCGTTCGAGTTCATCTGCATGCCGTGGTCGGATCTGTCGACCCTCAACACCTGGCAAGCCGTCATGGATGACAGCACCGGTCGTTGGTCCTGGGCCAAGCAATTGTTCGGTCATGTCTACAGCGCCAAGCGCGGCACCATCGGTACCCTGGTGGCGGCCGGTCAGGCGCGGAACGACCAGCACATGACCCTTCAGGCGCTGGAACCGGGCGTACCGCAACCGTTCTGGGTTCAGGCCGCTGCACTCGCTGCGCGCACGTCGGTGTTCATCTCCTCCGACGACAGCCGTCCGACCCAAAGCGGCAGCCTGCCAGGTCTCGACCCGGCACCGGCCAGTGAGCGTTTCACCCTGACCGAGCGTCAGTCGCTGCTCAATTACGGTCTCGCCACCGCGTACTACGAAGGCGGTTACGTGCGCATTCAGCGTTCGATTACCACCTATCAGAAGAACGCCTACGGCCAGGCAGACAATTCCTACCTGGACAGCGAAACCATGCACCAGTCGGCCTTCATCGTGCGCCGTCTGCAAAGCGTGATCACCAGCAAATACGGTCGCCACAAACTGGCCTCTGACGGCACCCGTTTCGGCGCCGGCCAGCCGATCGTTACCCCGAGCACGATTCGCGGCGAGCTGATCGCCCAGTACGCCAAGCTCGAACTGGAAGGCCACGTAGAAAACGCCGAACTGTTCGCCGAGCACCTGATCGTCGAGCGCGACGTGCAGGACCCGAGCCGGGTCAACGTGCTGTTCCCGCCGGATTACATCAATGGCCTACGCGTGTTCGCGCTGCTTAACCAATTCCGTCTGCAGTACGACGACGCTGCTTGATTGCTGCGCTTTTACTGTAAGGACTGTGTGATTTCGGCCCACCTCGCGTGGGCTTTTTATTTGAAGGGAGAAACACCATGGGTCAACTGATTGCGGGCACCTGCTACGTCAAAGTGGACGGCGCTCAACTGACTATCAATGGCGGCTGCGAAGCGCCGTTGATGGCTGTGAAACGGGAAACCGTCGTACCGGGTTTCTACAAGGAAACCGACATTTCCCCGTCGTTCAAAGTGACGGCGCTGCACACCGCGGACTTCCCGCTCAAGCAACTGATCGCAGGCACTGACATGACCGTCACTTGCGAATTCAGCAACGGCAAAGTCTACGTACTGGCTGGCGCCTACCTGGTTGAAGAGCCTGTCTCCAAAGGCGACGACGCCACCATCGAATTGAAATTCGAAGGCATCAAGGGGACCTGGCAATGAGCAACGCCGTGAAGCTTCAAGTTGCGATCGAAGCCCACGGCGAGCCCTTGACCGAACTCAACCTGCGCCGTCCAACGGTGCAGGAAGTTCGAGCGATCAAGGCGCTGCCGTACAAGATCGACAAGAGCGAAGAAGTCAGCCTCGACATGGACGTCGCGGCCAAATACATCGCGGTCTGCGCCGGCATCCCGCCGTCGTCGGTCAATCAGTTGGACCTGGCTGACCTCAACGCGCTGAGCTGGGCTGTCGCGAGTTTTTTCATGAGTGCGGCGTCGGAGCCATCACCGACCTGATTTCAGTCGCCTATGACCTGGCCTGGTTCTGGAAGGTTGACCCCGAACAGATGATGGCCAGGCCACTGGATGTGCTCCGCGAATCGCTGGAGCACGCGCAACGGATCAATGCGATGCAGCAGGTGCAGTGATGGCAGACATAGAAAAGGAAGATGAAAAGTCGGTCCGGCTGACCGGGATCGATGAACTGACCCCCAAGCTCGCCGGCCTTCGAGCGAAGGTCGAGGGCTTCAGAACACATCTTGAACAAACCGGGCTGGGCAAGCTGGATATCAGCGGTCTGTTCAAGGGTGGCAGCGTGATCACGCCCTTCGTGGACGGGATCAAGGCGTCCGCTGCGTTCAAGGGCCAATTGACCGAGGTCAATGAGGCCGCCAAAGGTGTCGATGTGCCGAGCGTACCGACCAGCGCCGCGCAAACCATGAATGTGTTCAGTCGGTCGATGGAGCAGGTGTCGGCTGCCGCTAATACCGCGTTACAACCTGCCGTCGCGACCGTCACGGCAGGGCTTCAGCCGCTGCTCATTGGCTTTGGCAGTCTGCTCAATGACAACCCGAAGCTGGTCGAGGGACTTGCGGCCGGTGCCATTGCGTTTTCGGCGATGCAAACCGCCGTGACCGGCGCGACCCAAGTGTTCGATCTGATGAACATGGTGCTCAAGACCCATCCCATCGTGTTGATTGCCACGGGCATCGCCTTGGCAGCCGGTTTGATTGTGGCCAACTGGAAACCCATTTCGGCGTTCTTCGCCGGGCTTTGGCAAAAGATTTCTCCGGTCGTGATGCCCATGGTCGAGTTCTTCAGGACGATGTTTGCGTTCACGCCGCTGGGACAAATCATCAGCCATTGGGGACCGATCACCGCCGTGTTCGCGGCGATCTGGGACGTCATCAAAGCGGCGGCCACGCCGGTAATCGGATTTTTTCAGACGCTTTTTTCCTGGTCACCACTGGGTTTGATCATCAGCAACTGGACTCCGTTGACGGGCCTGTTCTCGGCCATCTGGGACTTGCTCAGAGCGCTGTCGGTGCCGGTCATGGATTTTCTGCATGGTCTGTTCGACTGGTCGCCGCGGGAGATGATCATCACTGGCTGGGGCGCGGCCACCGAATTGTTTTCCGGGATCTGGGACAGCATCAAGGTCCCGGCGCTGGTGATGTACGGCACGCTGCGCAGCCTGTTTGACTGGTTTCCGTTGGAGGAGATCAAAAAGCGTTGGGAGCCGATCACCGAATGGTTCAGCCAATGGTGGGACAAGCTGCAAGGCGTCGTCGCGCCGATCAAGGAATTCTTTGCCGGTGGTTTCGGCAGTCTTGTCGCCAGTGTGACCGGCAAGGTCGAAGGCCTGACCGAGGCTCAAGAAAAAACCAATGCCGAAGGCAACGGTAAGTTTGCGCCGGCGTTTTTTGGCACCGATACCGAGCAACCACAAAGCCTGTCAGTGCTGCCCGGTAATCTGCCGCACAAACCCTCGATGCAGCCTGGATCCCTGACACAAAACTCCAACGCCCTGATTCAGCAAAGCGCCGCCAACAGCCGCACACAACTCGAAGGCGGTTTGACCGTGCGCTTCGAAAATGCGCCGGCCGGCATGCGCACCGATCAGCCGCAAACCAATCAACCGGCGCTGGCGCTCAATTCGCGCATCGGCTACCGCACACTGTCCCTTGGAGGTTCCAATGAGCTGGCGTGACCGTTTAATGCCGGCGTCGTTTCGCGGCGTCCAGTTCTGGGTCGATCAGGCGAAAAACCCGGTCGGCCAAAAGGGCCAGTTGCACGAGTACCCGCAGCGGGATCTGCCGTATTTCGAGGGCCTTGGCCTGCAGGCGAAGATTCACGATTTGACCGCATTTATCGTCGGCCCCGATTGCCTGGAGCAGCGCGACAAACTGCTCAAGGCGCTGGAGCAGGGCAGTGGTGAGCTGGTTCACCCGTGGCTGGGACGTCTGCAGGTCAAGGTCGGCGAATGCGACATGACCCACACCCGCCAGGACGGCGGGCTGGTGACCTTTACCCTGAAGTTTTACCCCGATCAACCGGTGCCGTTTCCGACGGCGGCGGTCAGTACGCAGAAGCTATTGCTGGTGGCGGCCGACAGCTTGTTGGGCTCCGCAGTGAAGCGTTTCGAAGACGCGATGACTTTGATCAAGGCTGCGCGGATCGGCATTGCCAACCTGCGCAACAGCATCAAGGAGGCTTACGAGGTGATTCAGCAGCACCTTCAGCCGTTGATCGATGAGTACCAGCAGATCAGCGATCTGGTCAAAGCCGTCAAGGAACTGCCCAAGGACGTGGCGGCGCAATTCAAGGGATTGATCGGCGACATCAACGAACTGAAGGACTTCGCCCGTGAAGGTTATCGTGGCGTGATTGCCAACGTCTCCCAACAGGTCGAAGCCATCAAGAAGGCCGATGCGCCGAAGCTCACCACCGGCAAGGACACCACCGCTGCGGCCCAGGCGCTGACCAATCTGGTGCAGGACACTTTGATTGTGCAAGTGGCCCAGTGGGTCGCGTCGATGCCGGTGGCTTCGCAGGCAGTCAAGCGGGTCACCAACCTGCCGGTCGGGCATCAGGCTGTGCTACCGACCACGCATCAGGACGTTCCGGTGGTCGACGATTTAGAGGCCTTGCGTGTGGCACTTGAGGAAGTGTTCAAGCTGCCCGAGGCCAAGGCGGATCCTGTGCACTATCTGGCGATGAGCAATTTGCGCCAGGCGCTCCGGGCGCATTTGAAAGCGGTCGCGTCGTCCGGCGTTCGACTGGTCAGCAAGTCTTTCAAGCAAAGCCTTCCGGGGCTGGTCGTGATCTATCAGCAAAGTGGAGACGCCACGCGAATCGCTGAAGTACTACAGCGCAACGGCATTATTCATCCGGGGTTTCTCCCGCTGGACGACGTAAAGGTCCTGGGGGAATAGACCATGAATGAACTCGACAACAGCGTGTTGCTGACCGTTGACGGTCTGGAGTATGGCGGCTGGAAAAGCGTTGAAATCACCGCGGACCTAGAGCGCCAGTTCCGCACTTTCAAGCTCGATATCACCTGGCAATGGCCGGGGCAGACGGTCGACCGACCCATTCGTCCGGGTGCGCCCTGCCAAGTGCGAATCGGTTGCGATCTGGTGCTCAGCGGGTATGTCTTCAAGGCGCCGATCAGCTATGACGGGCGGCAGATCAGCCTGAGTATCGAAGGCAGTTCAAAGACTCAGGACCTGGTGGACTGTGCGGCGATCAACACGCCCAACCAATGGCATCAGCAATCCTTGCTCAGCATCGTTCAGGCGCTGGCCTTGGCCTATGCCGGGAAAGTGGTCAGCGAAATCCCGGAAACCACGCGGCTCGGCAGCCACACCATCGTGCCGGGGGAAACGGTCTTTCAGTCGATCGACCGCTTGCTCACGCTGTTCCGGGTGTTTTCCACCGATGACGCCGAAGGTCGGGTGGTACTGGCCCGACCGGGTAGCGGTGGGCGAGCCAGTGATGTGCTTGAGCTGGGCAAGAATATTCTGTCGGCCAACGCGCCGATGGACTTCAGCCAGGTGTTCTCCGAGTACCGGGTGATCGGTCAGCACAAGGGCGGCGACGAGAAGAGCGGTGCGGCCGTGAGCGAAGTGTCCGGGGTTTCCACCGACCCGATTATCGGGCGCAAGCGGATCACCGTGATCAACGAAAGCGCGCAATTGACCCCGGAACTGGCGCAGCAACGTGCCGATTGGGAAAGCGGTATTCGCGTCGGCAAGGCTGGCACCACGACCTATCGGGTACAAGGTTGGCGGCAATCCAACGGTGATTTGTGGAAGCACAACACCTTGGTGCGGGTGATCGACAAGGTATTGGGTTTTGACCACGACATGCTGATCTCCAAGGTGACTTACTCGCTGTCCGAACAGGGCTCGGTCACCACACTTCAAGTGGCGCCGCCTTACACCTTCGATGCGAACCCGGTGCCTCCCAAAACCTGACACCCCGCTAAGCCTCGCTCCTACAAGGTAATCCACATGAGCCTACTGACACGCCTCCTGGCGCGCGGCACTGTCGTGCTCGCCAACTCGGCTACCAAGCTTCAATCCCTGCAAATGCGCCTCACCGCCGGTGAAGTGAACGACGACATGGAACACTTCGAACCCTACGGTTTCACCAGCAATCCGCTGGCCGGTGCTGAAGGTATCGCCACGTTTTTGGGTGGCGATCGTTCTCACGCCATCGTGCTGGTGGTCGCCGACCGCCGCTATCGCCTCAAGGCACTGGCCCAGGGCGAAGTAGCGATCTACACCGACGAAGGCGACAAGATCCACTTCAAGCGTGGACGGATCATCGACATCGAAACCACCACCCTGAACATCCGCGCCAGCACTGCCGTAAATATCGACACACCGACCCTGAACCAGACCGGCAAGATCGTCTCTCAGGGCGATCAGATTGCCGGTGGCATTAGCCAGATCAAACACGTGCACGTCGGCGTGCAGGCGGGCAACGGCCAGACCGGCGTGCCGGCGGGAGGCCAGTGATGTTTATCAGCCAAAACCTCCACGCCGCACTGACCCGTTCAGTGCTGATCAGCCTGTTCACCTGGCGCCGCGCCGCCGATGACGATGCCCTCGATGACGAAGAACGTTTCGGCTGGTGGGGCGACACCTTTCCTACGGTCGCGGACGACCGTATCGGCTCACGCCTGTGGCTGCTGCGGCGGGTCAAGCTGACCCGACAGACCCAGATGGACGCCGAGTTCTATGCCCGCGAAGCCTTGCAATGGCTGATCGACGACGGCCACTGCAGCGCCATCGACATCATCAGCGAACGCCTCGACGCTCAGCGCCTGAACCTGCGCACGGTCCTGACCCTGGCCGACGGCGAGCGCCTGGACATCAACCCTGATAACAGTTGGCAGGTGATCTATGCCGTTTGAAACCCCTTCGCTGCCGGTGCTGATCAAGCGCACCCAAAGCGACCTGGCCAGCGATTCGCTGCGCCAGTCCGATGCGCAAGTGCTGGCCCGCACCCTCGGTGGCGCCGCCTATGGTCTGTATGGCTATCTGAACTGGATCGCCGAACAGATCCTTCCGGACAAGGCCGATGAGTCGACCCTGGAACGGATCGCCGCACTGCGTCTTAACCAGCCGCGCAAAGCCGCACAATCGGCCAGTGGCAGCGTCAGCTTTACCGCCAGCGCTGGCGCTGTGCTGGACGTCGATACTCTGCTGCAATCGAACGACGGTCGCATTTACAAAGTCACTTCCGCCCGCACCACCAGCAATGGCTTGAACAGCACCACCATCGTCGCCCTCGACGCCGGCAGCCTCGGGAATGCCGACGCCGGCATGACGCTGATTCCGGTGCAGCCGATTCTGGGCATTATCGGCAACAGCTTCACGGTGCTGGCGCCGGGGTTGACCGGCGGAATCGCTAGGGAAAGTCTGGAATCCCTGCGGTCCCGGGTGATTCGTTCTTACCGGATCATTCCTCACGGCGGTTCGGCGCAAGACTACGAAACCTGGGCGCTTGAATGTCCGGGGGTGACCCGTGCCTGGTGTCGCGGCAGCTATCCCGGCCCCGGCATTGTCAGTCTGTACATCATGCGGGACGACGATGCGCAACCCGTCCCCAATCCCGAGCAACTGGCTGAAGTCCAGGCCTACATCGAACCTCTGCGCCCGGTCACCGCCGAGTTGCGTGTGCTGCCACCGGTACAAGTGCCGGTGACCTACCGACTGAACCTGAAGCCCGACACCACGGCCGTACGCGCCGCTGTTGAAGCGCAACTGCGCGATCTGCATAACCGCGAAGGAGGCCTGGGCGACACTTTGCTGGTAAGTCACATCCGTGAAGCCATCAGCAGCGCAACCGGCGAAAGTGATCACGATCTCAAGTCACCTACCGCCGACGTCGAAGCCGAGAGCAACCAGTTGCTGACCTTCGGAGGTTGCGTATGGCAGTGATCAGAACCGCCGCACAATACCAGGCCCAACTGCGCAGCCTGCTACCCAGCGGTCCCGCGTGGGACCCCGAGCGGGTCCCGGAACTTGAAGAAGTCCTTGAAGGCGTCGCCCAGGAACTGGCCCGCCTCGACGCCCGCGCCGCCGACCTGCTCAACGAAATGGACCCCGCCGGCGTTAGCGAACTGGTGCCGGATTGGGAGCGGGTGATGAACCTGCCCGACCCGCGCCTGGGCGCGACGCCACTGTTCGACGACCGCCGCCTCGCCGTACGCCGTCGACTGCTCGCTGTTGGCAGCCAGGCCATCAGCTACTACGTCGAGATCGCCAAGAGTCAGGGGTACCCGAACGCCACCATCACCGAGCTTGAAGTCCCGCGAATGGGACGGGCCCGGTTTGGCCAGACGCATTTCGGAACATGGCAGGCGCATTTCATGTGGACGCTGAACACCGGTGGCCGCCTGCTGCTGGGCCGACGTTTCGGCGCCAGTTACTGGGGCGAACGCTTCGGTATGAACCCGGGTTCTGCACTGGAATGCCAGATCCATCGCAGCGCACCGGCGCATACCAAGGTGCACATCAATTATGACTAGGGAGTAGAGGGATGGACTATCCGAACAGTGTGCCCAGCGCCGGGTTGGTGAATGGGAAGTTTGTGGATGAGAACCCGTTGATGGGGACGCCGGGGTCGTTGATCCCGGCGAGGTGGGGCAACAGCGTCACGGATGAAATCGTCAATGTCATTACCGCCGCCGGTCTTGTGCCTGCTGAAGCGGATAGCAGTCAGCTCAGAGCGGCGATCTCGGCGATTGTCGAGAAGAACAAGGCCGACTCTTTCGCGAGCAAGGAAGAAGCTGAGTCAGGAGCAAGCAGCAGTCGATTGATGACGCCGCTACGGGTGTTTCAGGCGATAGAAAAGAAAGTGGTGCAAGCGACAGAGTCGATCTTTGGCTGGGCACGCATCGCTTCTCAAGCCCAAGTCAATGCCGCAGCAGACGACACCACAATCGTGACACCGAAAAAACTCTGTCTGGGTGTCTCCTACAGTTTTGCGGAAAACGGCTACATCGCGTTTCCGGCCTGGCTGGGCGGCTTCATGATTCAGTGGGTACAGGTTTCTATCAGCGTCAATGGCGGCTACGTATCCAAACCTTGGCCACTGGCCTTTAAAAACCAGTGCCGGGGCGCATGGGCCAGTTATTCGCACTCGGGGAACGCTCCGTTTGTTGATATCACTACCGCACCCCTGGTCACTTACTTTGACGCCAGTCAGGTTCAGGTCATGAGCAATTCCGGTGGTACTGGCTGGATCGCTGTCCTGAGTGTGGGGAACTGAAATGAAGCGTTTTTATAGCCGCAGTACCGGTAACACCTACCTGACGGGTTATCACACCAGGCTTCCCGAAGATGCCGTTGAAATTGACGACGAACGCTATAGCGCGGTGATTGCCAATCCGAAGGCGGGAACAGATAGATCTCATGACGATCAGGGCCTGCCGGTGTTGGTTGAACTTGCGCCGCTCTCGGAAGAACAACTTTTGCAGGAAGCCAAGGCATGGCGCGACAACGAATTTGCGCGCGTGGTCTGGCTTCGCGACCGACATCGGGACGAGTTGGAACTGATGAAGGCCACCACGCTTTCCGACACTGACTATCAGGCGTTGCTGGTTTATCTGCAGGCACTGCGCAAGTGGCCTCAGGCGAAGAAGTTTCCCTCCAAACGCTCGCGTCCAAAAAAGTCAGCCTGGATGACTGTCGAGTGAACGGATACCGCTGGTATGAACGCTTTGATTCAAGCGCGCTATCGGTATCTCCAATGAATATTCCAGACAAGGAATGAAAAATGGATTATCCAAAAAGCGTCCCCAGTGTCGGGCTGGTCAATGGACGGTTTGTTGACGAAAACCCGGTGGCCGGTTCGCCCGGATCGTTGATACCAGCGGTTTGGGGCAATGCTGTTACGCAAGAGATTTTGAGTGTGGTGGCCGGCGCCGGAATGGCACCGTTAGAGGCGGACAACGGCCAGTTGCTCAAGGCCATCCAGGCGATCATTGGCGTGACGAGCCCGATGCGTTCGGTGGTCACCCGGCTAGCGGCATCAAAGTTGCTGGCGCCGGAAGAACTCGGTCTGGTGTTGATTGATGCAAGCCCCGGCGCCGCCACCATCACTCTTCCGCCAGCCAACGTTGCCATGGGCGTTCGCGACGTCATTCTTCGACGCGTAGACAATAGCGGTAACCGCCTCGTTATCCAGGCTGCCGGCACTGACCGACTCAAATTTCATACCCATCTTTCGGCAGCCGGTTATACGTTTCTCGTGCTGATGGGCGGTGGTGACTGGTGGCATCTGCGCAGTGATGGCGTTGGCAGTTGGTGGCCGGTGGGGCGGTTTGACAACACCCCCTTGGGTCGACCGTTTTTCGAAACGACCACGCTGCTCAGTCCCGGTGGCTATGGGGCACTCAACGGCACGGTCATGAACCGTGCGCAGTGGCCGTGGTTGTGGGATCACGCCCAGCAATCGGGAGTGCTGGGGACCGAGGCCGCGCGGGTCGGGAACGAAGGTAAGTGGACTAGCGGTGACGGTGCGCTGACGTTCCGTGGACCTGAAAATCGCGGGGAGTTTTTAAGGGTTCTGGACGAAGGCCGTGGCGTGGATGCCGGGCGTGTAGTGGGTGCCTTCCAGCCCGGAACTTCTCATTCCTATGCCCTGGGGGCGAATGGCGGCGGTGCAGTAGGGTCACGATGGAGTGACAG
This sequence comes from Pseudomonas sp. MDT1-17, assembly GCF_054898105.1. Lineage (NCBI taxonomy): Bacteria > Pseudomonadati > Pseudomonadota > Gammaproteobacteria > Pseudomonadales > Pseudomonadaceae > Pseudomonas > Pseudomonas sp. MDT1-17. The sequence continues at coordinate 1,858,188 of NZ_JBUBVM010000001.1, forward strand.
CCTAGCTGCCGTCGGTGCCGACACCCGTGAGGAGCCACAATATATCGGCTCGCTCAGCAATGGCGGCCCCATCTATCCGGCCGGAACCAGCTACCAGATGGATCCTGCCGGCACCTTGCTCTATCTCTTCAAATCCCGTCCTCGCAACATCGCCTATCCCGGCCGCATCAAACTTATCTGAGGTGTCCATGTTTAATTATCTGATTGATAACTCGGGCGCCTTGTCGGGGCCCGTGGAGTTCTTCGTGACGCCGGGAATCGGTATTCAACTGCCCAGTAATGCCGTTGAACTTTCATTTGAATTGCCGCCTCCGGAACAGGGCCGTACATGGGCACTGGTCAATAATGTCCCGCGTGAAGTGATCGACCGGCGCGGTCTGGTGTATCGCAAAGAGGGCGGGGCTCAGCAGGTCTGGAGCGAACTTGGGGAGCTGCCTGACGCCTTTACCACGATTCCATGGCCGGGTGAGTTTTATGTCTGGCGTGATAACACCTGGGAGTCGGACGACCAGGCGCGATTGGCGGATGTTAGGAATCAGGTGTTCACCAAGCGAGACGCGCTACTTCGTGACGCAGTCCTGCGTATAGCCCCGCTTCAATATGCCGAAGATATCGGCGACGCCACTCACGATGAGCAACTGGCATTGATGGAATGGAAACTCTACAGCGTTGAGTTGAATCGCCTTGAACGGCAAGCAACCTGTCCTGCAGAGATCGACTGGCCTCAGGTTCCAGGCTCGACCGAGTAACTGCACTGCCTGTGTTTATGCCCTACAACTTGAGTAGATCAAATGGACTATCCAAAAAGCGTCCCCAGTGCAGGACTGGTCAACGGTAGATTTGCCGATGAAAACCCGATAGCCGGAACTCCCGGCTCCCTGATTCCAGCCAGTTGGGGTAATAGCGTCACCCAGGAAATTCTCAACGCCATCACCGCCGCGGGACTGATGCCTTCCGAGAATCAAAATGATCAGTTGAGTCTGGCCATTAAAGAGTTGGCGAAACTCGACCCCCAACAGAGTTTTCCGGTGCAGGTTTATCGCAAAAACCTGCTGATTAATGGCAACTTCGATATCTGGCAGCGCGGTACAGTCAACTTGGGGCCTTACACCGGTGCTTATATCGCTGACCGTTTTCGTTGCGACTGGAACGGAAACGCCGGGGTGAATATTTCCCGGCAGAGCTTTGCGCTGGGTCAGGGCGAGGTGCCCAATGAGCCCCGTTACTTTATGCGTTGGCAGCAAATCACTGCGGGAGTTGGCGCCAGCGTGCATAAAATTTCCCAGGCTATCGAGTCGGTCAGGACCTTGGCGGGGAAAACCGCGACGCTGACGTTCTGGGCCAAGGCCGACACGGCGCGTCAACTCAATGTGACTGTCGCGCAGTATTTCGGAGCGGGCGGTAGTGTGGATGCCGTGACGCCGGTTGGCAGCTTTCAACTCAAAACCTCCTGGACCCGATACAGCTCGCCGATTCAAGTACCGTCCCTGGCGGGCAAAACCTTGGGAAGTAGTGGCAATGACTTTCTGCGGCTCTCCTTTGACCTGCCTTTGAATGTTTTGCAGGTTATAGACCTGGCGCAGATCCAGTTGGAAGAGGGGCGGGTGTCGACGCCGTTCGAGCTCCGTAGCCCTGGCGATGAGTTGATGATGTGTCAGCGTTATTACGAAAAAACCTATAGCCAGGATCTGCCGCCTGGAAGCATGACAGGTCCCTACGGAGCACTGTTATCCACAGTGAAACAGGGGCAAACGAGCTTTGCCTCACAGCCCTTGGCTCAGTGGAGCTTCAAGGTTGAGAAGAGAGCTATTCCAAGTCTCAGTTTGTTTACCACTACTTCGAAGGGGGTCGCTGGGCAATGGCGTTCGGGGAGCGATGAAGTTTCATCGGCTAATGCTCGACCTCTTGGGGTGTCGACTCGCGGCATCTGGGTAGATAACTCCGATATCGGGCTGGTTACTCAGACTTATTACATCCACGCCACCGCCGATGCCGAACTTTAAGGAGGTTTTCCCTATGCACTATCAACTCACTAAAGACCCGGCCACTGTCATTCGTCTGCCTGACGGAGCAACCGTGCCTCGGCATCACCGTTTCTGGGATGAATACCAGCAATGGCTGGCGAGTGGTGGCGTGCCGTTGCTCGCCATGCTGGAAGACGATCCGGAGGCAGAACCTGAACCAGCCACAGTTGCCCGAGCCTGGCGGAACCAGGAACTGGCCGCCAGCCAATGGCTGGTCGACCGTGATCGCGATGAGCAAGCTGCCGGCACTCCGTTGGCTTTGAGCAGCGATCAATATCATGAACTGCTGGATTACCGGCAGGATCTGCGCGACTGGCCCTCGCTAGCCAACTTTCCAAAAGACTTCAGCAAACCCCTGGCGCCGGTCTGGTTTAAAACAACGGCAAATGGAACATGACCCATGTCTCTCACTTCAGCGCAGTTGCAACAAATTTTCCCCAACGCCCACCCTCAAGCGAGTGTTTTCATTTCCGCCCTCAACACCGCCATGGCCCACCGCAACATCAACACCCCGAAACGCGTCGCCGCCTTCCTCGCACAAGTGGGTCACGAGTCAGGGCAGTTGCAGTACGTGCGTGAGTTGGGGAGTAATCAATACCTCGGCAAATACGATACCGGTTCCCTCGCTGCCCGGTTGGGTAACACTCCGGAGCCGGACGGCGACGGTCAAAAGTACCGTGGCCGAGGTCTGATTCAGATCACCGGTCGCGACAATTACCGTCAGTGCAGTCTCGGACTCTTCGGTGATGATCGTTTACTGTTTTTGCCAGAACTGTTGGAACAACCCCAATGGGCCGCGGAATCCGCCGCCTGGTTCTGGGCGCACAACGGCTTCAACGAACTGGCCGACCGCGACCAGTTCAACAGCATCACCCGCCGCATCAACGGCGGTCTGAACGGTTTGCAGGATCGCTTGCAACTCTGGGCGCGGGCGAGAGCGGTGCTATGCCAGCCTTCAGTCTGATGCCGATGTCCTACCGCGTCATTGGCGTTGTTGTGTTTCTGGCTGTGTTGGCCGGTGGCTCGGCGGCGCTGGTCTGGCGCTTTCAGGATTGGCGTTATGGCGGGCGATTGGCGGAACAGGCCAGGCTGCACGCCGAGACCCTTAATCAACTGACTCTGGCCGCTGCCACCCAGAAACAGGCCGAGCAGGACAAACGCCTGGCCCTGCAGCAGCGTCTTTCGACCAGCCCCCCGGTGTCAGGATAGTTGTCGCCTCTCCGAATTTTCCTGAAAAAGCATATCGGGGGCGGAAAGAGACTGGTCGTGCCGTACTATTCACCTGAACGCAAAGCCGCATTACTCAAGATGCTGCTTCCCCCGCTGAGCCTGACGATGGCCGAGGTTTCCCGGCGTGAAGGGGTTAGCGAAATGTCTTTGTCCAACTGGCGCAAGAAGGTCAGTTCTGAAGGAAGCGCAGTGCCTGAAGACAAGCCACTCCCCGAGAACTGGTCTGCTGAAGCCCGGTTCGCTGTCGTCCTTGAAACCGCCGGTCTGTCGCAGCTCGAACTGGGTGAGTACTGCCGACGAAAAGGTCTGTACCCCGAACACGTCAGCGCCTGGCGCCAAGCCTGTATCACGGGGCAGCAGAGTGTTCAGAACCAACAAAAGGTCGACCGCGAACAATCTCGCAAGGACAAGAAACGTATTCAGCAACTTGAGCGCGAACTGCTGCGTAAAGACAAGGCGCTGGCCGAGACCGCCGCGTTGTTGGTGCTGCGAAAAAAGCTCAACGATTACTGGGGGATCGACAACGAGGACACCTGACCTCTTTGCCGGAACGGCAGTTGTTGGTGGCTTGGTTGATCGAAGCCATCGTGGCCGGTGCTCGAAAAATCAGAGCGTGCCAGGAGGTGGGGCTGTCGCTCAGAACCTTGCAGCGATGGACGCAGAGTGAGGATGTTCAAGCCGATGCCCGCACAACCACCGTGCGGCCCACGCCACGTAATGCGTTGAGCGAGATCGAACGACAAGCGATCGTGACCCTGTGTAACAGCCCTGCGTATGCCCATTTGCCGCCGAGTCAGATCGTACCGAGGCTGGCTGACGAGGGGCGTTATCTGGCGTCGGAAGCGACGTTTTATCGCATCCTGCGTGCAGCCGGTCAGCAACATCATCGGGGCCGTAGCCAGCGACCCAGACGGCATGCGGCACCGACGACGCATGTCGCCAAAGCGCCCAATCAGGTGTGGTCGTGGGACATCACGTATTTGCCGTCGCCGATACGCGGCAAGTACTACTACCTGTATTTGATCGAAGATATTTACAGCCGCAAGGCCGTGGGCTGGGAAGTTTACGAAGAAGAAAGCGGCGAAAAAGCCGCTGCGCTGCTGCAACGCAGCGTGATCGGCGAGCAGTGTTTACGCGAGCCGCTGGTGCTGCACTCGGACAATGGTGCGCCGATGAAATCGCTGACGCTGTTGAGCAAGATGTACGACCTGGGCATCACGCCGTCCCGTGGCCGACCGCGAGTGAGCAACGACAATCCGTACTCGGAGTCGCTGTTTAGAACACTGAAATATTGCCCGCAATGGCCGCAGGAGGGTTTTGCCAGCTTGGACGCCGCACGCGCTTGGGTGAGAGATTTTATGCGTTGGTACAACAACGAGCACCGGCATAGCCGGATCCGCTTCGTGACACCGGCTGAGCGGCATCGAGGGCTGGACCACCAGATCCTGGCGCGGCGGCATGAACTGTACCAGCGAGCGCGCAAGAAAAGCCCGGAACGTTGGTCAGGCCAGACGCGGAACTGGGAGCCGATAGGAGCGGTGATGCTGAATCCGGATCGGGAGCAGCAGGACGAGAAAAGAGCGGCATAGTTGAACGGTTGACGCGACAACTACCTTGAAAAATGCCGCAGCGAACAAACCCATTACCGAGCGCTTAGCGATGCCCAACGTGATCAAGGTCGCCTGCGCGATCGTCTTGCCACTGCTGATCTGCGCCTGTCAGTCCTCCTCGACGCCAGTGACGCTGCCCCAGGCTGCTCAGTGTCAGCCACCTCCAGCACCGGCGGCATGGTTCATGGAGCCGCGCGCGCCCGACTTGACCCGACGCATGCTCAAAGAATTATCGCCATCACCGACGCCGGTGACAGCGCTCTGATTGCCCTGCAGGCCTGTCAGGCTTATATCAGAGCCCTCGCTCGCTAACATTTTGATCGATCCTGTGCCTTGCAAGCGCGATACGCTCGTGTACGGTAGTTCTCATTCCGCTTGCTCAGGAGATAACCGTGAAAGAAATCACCCAGCTGGCCGCTGAACTTGGCAGGCGCTTGCAGGTTCTCAATGCCCACGTCACTGCCGCCGAGTCCTGTACCGGCGGCGGGATTAGCGAGGCGATCACCCGAATTCCGGGCAGCTCAGCGTGGTTCGAGGCCGGTTATGTCACCTACTCCAACCGCCAGAAAGCCGAGCAATTGAATGTCCCGGTCGAATTGTTTTCTGCCGTGGGGGCGGTCAGTCGCGAGGTGGTCGAGGCCATGGTCCGAGGCGCGCAGGAAAAATGCCAGGCGCGTTTTGCCGTGGCGGTCAGCGGTGTGGCGGGGCCGGATGGCGGTTCGCCGAGCAAGCCAGTGGGCACCGTGTGGCTGGCCTGGGGCGTTGGCGAGCAGGTGTTCAGCGAGGTGCAGCACTTTCCCGGTAACCGTGACGAGGTCCGCCGACAAACGGTGAAGGCCGCGCTAGAGGGGCTGCTGCGCCATACCGCTGGAGAAATCTCAAATCAGGGGTAGGCGATCCTGAAACGCTGTGGAATAATACTGGCTACTTATACAGGTGTTGGCCGTCAGGCCTTATTGATTACGTGAGGACTTTAATGGACGACAACAAGAAGAAAGCCTTGGCTGCGGCCCTGGGTCAGATCGAACGTCAATTCGGCAAGGGTGCCGTAATGCGTATGGGCGATCAGGACCGTCAGGCGATCCCGGCTATCTCCACTGGCTCTCTGGGTCTGGACATTGCGCTCGGCATTGGCGGTCTGCCAAAAGGCCGTATCGTTGAAATCTACGGTCCTGAATCCTCCGGTAAAACCACGCTGACACTGTCGGTGATCGCCCAGGCTCAAAAAGCCGGCGCGACCTGCGCATTCGTCGATGCCGAACACGCCCTCGACCCTGAATACGCCGGCAAACTGGGCGTCAACGTCGACGACCTGCTGGTTTCGCAGCCGGACACCGGCGAGCAAGCCCTGGAAATCACCGACATGCTGGTGCGTTCCAACGCGGTTGACGTGATCATTGTCGACTCCGTGGCCGCTCTGGTTCCAAAAGCTGAAATCGAAGGCGAAATGGGTGACATGCACGTGGGCCTGCAAGCCCGTCTGATGTCCCAGGCGCTGCGTAAAATCACCGGTAACATCAAGAACGCCAACTGCCTGGTTATCTTCATCAACCAGATCCGTATGAAAATCGGCGTGATGTTCGGCAGCCCGGAAACCACCACCGGTGGTAACGCGCTGAAGTTCTACGCTTCGGTTCGTCTGGACATCCGCCGTACTGGCGCGGTGAAAGAAGGTGATGAAGTCGTCGGTAGCGAAACCCGCGTCAAGGTTGTGAAGAACAAGGTCGCTTCGCCGTTCCGTCAGGCCGAGTTCCAGATTCTTTACGGCAAGGGTATCTACCTCAACGGCGAAATGATCGACCTCGGCGTGCTGCACGGTTTCGTTGAGAAGTCCGGTGCCTGGTATGCCTACGAAGGCACCAAGATCGGTCAGGGCAAGGCCAACTCGGCCAAGTTCCTGGCGGACAACCCGGAAATCGCCAAGAAACTTGAGAAGCAGCTGCGCGACAAGCTGCTGACTCCAGCACCGGACGTCAAAGCATCGCCAGTCAAAGAGACTGCTGATGACCTGGCTGACGCTGATATCTGATTGATCCGATGACCGCCGTACTCGATACACTCGTCGCGGTGCGGCGAACCGCAATGGACCTGCTCGCGCGACGCGAGCACGGTCGAGTCGAGTTGACGCGTAAACTGCGTCAACGCGGCGCCCTCCCTGAAATGATCAACACCGCACTCGACCGTTTGACGGAAGAAGGTCTGCTGTCCGAGTCCCGTTATCTCGAAAGCTTTGTTTCCTACCGTGCCCGTTCCGGCTATGGCCCTTTGCGTATTCGTGAAGAGTTGAGTCAGCGCGGCCTGCAACGTACCGACATCGAACTCGCTTTACGCGAGAGCGGTATCAGTTGGCAGGAGCAACTGGAAGACACTTGGCGGCGAAAGTTTTCCGGGCATTTACCGATAGACGCCCGGGAACGTGCCAAACAGGGCAGGTTCCTGAGTTATCGGGGATATTCCATGGAAATGATCAGCCGCTTGTTCAGCGGCCGAGGGATGGACGATTGACTGAAACGGCTCGCTATTTCCATAGCGGGCCGTTTTTTTTTGCCTACGTAACCTTGGACGGTTCCCGCGTGCGCTGTTGCTCCTGGGGTTTGGACTGCGCCCAGTTTTCCGACAGGTTGATGTAATCCACCAGTTCCCGCAGCCGACCATGATCACGGGCATTGAAGGTGAAGGCCAGTCGCGCCAGATGGCTGAACTGCGGTTCGTCGTGTTCCTCACCGCTGTAGGCATGTTGATGGAAATGATCGCTCAGGCACAGGTCGGCAAATGCCTCCTGCATGTGTTCGAGCGCCTGGTCGCTTAGTTTGTGATTCATGCGAATCACGAATTGATGCTTGAGCCAGCGGCTTGAGTGGTAGTTGCTGTAGAACTGGTTGATCTGCTCCACAGCCTCTTCCGCGCTGTAGACCAGGCTCACGAGCTTCATATCGGTCGGCAGGATGTAGCGATTTTCCTCCAGTTGATGATGAATGAAGTCCAGCGCGCCTTGCCAGAATTTTCCGCCCGGCGCGTCCAGCAGCACCACCGGCACCAGCGGACTTTTACCGGTCTGGATCAGTGTCAACACCTCCAGCGCTTCATCCAGGGTACCGAAACCGCCAGGGCACAGGACCAGCGCATCGGCTTCCTTGACGAAGAACAGCTTGCGGGTAAAGAAGAAGTGGAAGGGCAGCAGGTTGGTGGTGCCATTCACGGTGGGATTGGCATGCTGCTCGAAGGGCAGGGTGATATTGAAACCCAGGCTGTGTGCCAGGCCGGCACCTTCGTGGGCTGCCGCCATGATGCCGCCACCGGCACCGGTGATGACCATCAGGTCTGAGCGCGCCAGTGCGGCGCCAAGCTCCCGGGCCAGACCGTATAAAGGATGTTCAATCGGTGTTCGGGCCGAGCCAAAAACGGTGACCTTGCGGCGCCCCCTGAACTGTTCCAGCGCACGGAAGGCATGTTCCAGTTCGCGTAGGGCTTGCAAGGTGATCTTGGCATTCCAGCGGTTGTGATCTTCCTGGGCCATGCGTAGCACGGTCAGGATCATGTCGCGGTAGATCGGGATGTTCGGGCTGTTGGGTGAAACCAGGTTGAGTTGCTCTTCGACCTTGCTGATGAGGTCGTGGCCGCTTTCTTCAAAATGACGGCTCAGGAGGTCATTCGGTTGGTAAGGCATTAACTTCTCCTTCCATACAGGCTCTGTTTTTCCCTTGGATGAAGGAAACATTCGCACAACAAGACGTGCAATGGGCAGCCCCTTTCCTGCCCTGAAAAGTGAACGTGAACACTATGAATCTAGACCCTCGCAGCGATTTTCGCTGACTTGATCATTGCGCCGCGAAGTCTTTCCTGGCAACCGCTTATTGGCGATTTGCAAGGTGCTTTCACCGCTCGTCTGAACGCAGTCCGCGTGTCCGATTGTCTGATTTACTAAATGACAGGCGTGACACGACAACTTTGCGTCAAAGGCAGGGCGCACGGTACAAGCGGTTCAAGGATTTTATCGCTCAAGCAAGGGCGAGGTGCAAGGAGGCGGGAAGCGATGGCCAGAGTCATTCTGGAGATCGATACGCAACTGTATCGATTACTGAAGTCATCGGCCGAGACCAATCATTTGAGTCTCGAAGAGGAGTGCTGCCGGCGTCTGGAGGGCGCCGACCGACGCTCGCGTTACTTGCAGGCGCTGTTGGCAGAACTGCGCGCCGAGGATGAACAGCGGCGCGCCAATTCCCGATGATTACTTCTTCTTGGCCGGGGCCGCTTTCGGGCAGTCCGATTCCTGATAGCTGGCGGAGCCGACTGAGCGGTTGGTCTTCACCTCAGTGAAGTCGTAACGCATGACCGCGCCCTTGGCCATCAGTTTGCGGAACGATGGGTTGTTGCACACAGAGGCGCCCAGCTGGAAATACACGGCTTTCGGGTCGGCGCGCATCTTGTTGGCGTGGCTGCCTTGTACGCTCAGATGATTGATCAGCGTGTTGCCTTCGACGGTGTAGCCCTGATCAAGAATGTCTTCGTTGATCGCCCGTGGAGTGCCAGCGCTGCTTTGTGTGGCGACGTTTCGCAGCTCCCTGTTCAGATTCTGCTCACTCAAGGAAGCAGCTTGAGCGCTGAAGGACGACGCCAGCAAAATGGCAGCGGTGGGAACGATAAGGCGCAGCATGAAACTCTCCTGGTTCAGTGACTGGTGGTTCGACCCGTCACATGACTGTGCGTTCAGTGGCGGCGAATTATAGGGGCTGAGGCCTGGACGGTACAGGCTTGCGCCGGCTGCTCTGATAAACTGCGGCCACTTTCTGCCGTGCCGAGTGTTTTTTCGTGTCGATTTTCTTCCCCTGCCGGCGTTGCCTGCGATGAACCCTGCAACCCCACGCTTTGCTGCAAACGCAGTAGCCCGCTTGCGCGATGAGCGAGAGGAAGAGGGCATCAAGCCGATTCAGGCTCGAGGCTGGAGGGCGCCGCGTTGCCGAGCCTGCCGCGTGATCGAGAGTCACTGCCTGTGCGCCTGGCGCCCGCAGGTCGAGGCGCGCTCTGGCGTGTGCTTGATCATGACTAATAAGGAAGTGTTCAAGCCGAGCAACACCGGTTGGCTGATCGCCGATGTGGTGCGCGACAACCATGCGTTCATCTGGTCGCGTACGGAGGTTGATGAGCAACTGCTGGCGTTGCTGGCCGACCCGCAATGGCAACCTTATCTGGTGTTTCCGGGTGAGTACGTCGAACCCGAACGAGTCACAAACAGCGTCGATGCCGACAGTTCGAAGCGTCCGCTGTTTATTCTGCTGGATGCCACCTGGACAGAAGCCCGGAAGATTTTCCGTAAAAGCCCCTACTTTGATCGGCTTCCGATCCTGAGCCTGTTGCCCGAGAAACTCTCGCGGTACCGGTTGCGCAGATCGACCCGCAGCGAGCATTTGTGCACGGCCGAAGTGGCGGCGCTATGTCTCGATCTTGCGGGAGATACCGAAGCAGCGTCGGCGCTGGACGCTTATTTCGACGTGTTCAGCCAGCATTACCTTGATGCCAAACACCAGCTTGAAATGAACGTTTCAACACCGGCACACGTCGAGCTGATGCCTTTTGTGCAAGACGGCGCCCCTGTCATGTGCTGATTGTCGCCCATACTGCAACGATCTGTACTGGCCATGCATCTTGACCACCCCGACTTCGCTGGGCATGCTTGGCGCCGATTAGGGCGCGGCCAGGTTTGATACGCCGTATTCTTTACGTGAATAGCCACGTGATTGGCGTTGAACGTGCCCTGTTGGTGCAGCTCCGTGGCTGCGCCTCGAGTTGTTTGAAAAACAGGATCATTAGAAAAATGGCCACATACGAAATCCTGATTGCCGATGACCACCCTCTTTTTCGTAGCGCCCTGCATCAAGCGTTGACTCTGGGACTGGGCCCCGAAGTCCGTCTGGTGGAAGTGGCGAGCATTGCCGAGTTGGAAACCCGTCTGGACGAGAAATCCGACTGGGATTTAGTGCTGCTGGACCTCAACATGCCGGGGGCCTACGGTTTTTCCGGGTTGGTGCTGCTGCGCGGTCAGTATCCGCAGATTCCGGTGGTCATGGTGTCGGCCCAGGAAGAAGCTTCGATTATGGTGAAGTCCCGTGAGTTCGGCGCCAGCGGCTTCATCCCCAAGTCCAGTGATCTGAGCGTCATCCAGAAAGCCGTCCGAGCGGTGCTCGATGGCGATGTGTTCTGGCCGCCTCAGGCGTTCGAAGCCGTGAGCGTTTCCGCTGAAGCCAAGGCCGCCAGTGAAGGCCTTGCCAGCCTGACGCCTCAGCAGTTTCGTGTCCTGACCATGGTCTGTGAAGGCTTGCTGAATAAGCAGATCGCCTACGAGCTGAGCGTTTCCGAAGCGACGATCAAGGCCCACGTGACAGCGATTTTTCGCAAGCTGAATGTGCGGACCCGGACTCAGGCGGCGTTGCTTCTGCAACAACTTGAGTCAATTTCGAGCCACTAAGGGTTGGCACGTTCACGCTTTTTTGACTTTGGTTGATCTAGCTTTCTCACTCCTTTTTGGTCAGTTGCCTACTCTATGTCACCTTTCAAAGGCCAAACCGGCCTCAAACGCATCCTTAACGCCTCCGGTTATTCGCTGGACGGCCTGCGCGCAGCCTTCACCGGCGAAGCGGCCTTTCGGCAACTGGTGTTGCTCAACGTCATATTGGTCCCGCTGTCGTTCTTCCTGAACGTCAGTCGCGTCGAGCAGGCGTTGCTGATTGCAGTGTGTCTGCTGGCATTGATCGTCGAATTGCTCAATTCGGCAGTGGAAGCGGCCATCGACCGCATTTCCCTTGAGTTGCATCCGCTGTCCAAGAACGCCAAGGACATGGGCAGCGCTGCTCAGTTCGTGGCGTTGAGCATGATCGCGCTGGTGTGGGCGGTGATTCTGCTTTAAGCGATGGTGGGCAGCACGATCTCGTCGCTGCGCTGAACCCCGGCGGTGAAGGCGCGGCACAGGTCGAGGAATTCACGCATCGCTGATGTCTGATATTTCTGTTTGTGCCAGATGAAATAGAATTGCCGCGCCAGATCCAGATCGGGCGTCTCCACTGGTACCAGGCTGCCACGGCGGAATGCATCGCGCAGTGCCAGGCGAGAAATACAACCAATCCCCAACCCGGACTCCACAGCACGCTTGATCGCTTCGGTGTGTTCGAGCTCCAGCCGGATATTCAGCGAGCTGCGATGGTGACGCATGGCCTGGTCAAAGGTCAGTCGCGTGCCAGAACCCTGTTCACGCAGAATCCAGGCTTCGTGGGTCAGCTCTTCCATGGTCGCCGTGCCGCGTTTGGCCAGTGGATGCTGGGGCGCGCAGAACACCACCAGCTCATCCTCGACCCAGCTCTGCACTTCGATGTCCGGATGGCTGCAGTCGCCTTCGATTAGACCCAGATCAATTTCATAGTGGGCAACCTGCTGCACAATGTTGGCAGTGTTCTGCACGTGCAGCTTCACCTGGCTTTCCGGATGGCGCTGCATGAAGCTGCCGATCAGCAAGGTGGCCAGGTAATTGCCGATAGTCAGGGTCGCGCCGACCGCCAGAGAGCCGAATCCCGACTTGCCATTGAGCAAGTCTTCGATTTCCTTGGACTGATCGAGCAGCGCCACCGCTTGCGGCAACAGTTGTTTGCCGAGGGCGTTGAGGCTTAGCCGTTTGCCGGCGCGGTCGAACAGCTGACAGCTGGACTGACGCTCTAGCTCGGTGATCGAGGTGCTTGCCGCCGATTGTGAGAGGTTGAGCAGACCCGCGGCACGGGACACGCTTTCCTGCTGGGCGACGGCGACGAATACTTGAAGTTGACGGAGAGTAAATCGCATATCTATATAACCGATAACCCTTATCTTAATAATCCAGTTAACAGATATTGTGGCTGCCATTAGAATGCGATGCAATTGCGCACAGCAGCTCATTTTTCGCTGACGCTGAGCAGGCGCAGAGCATGCGCAGACAAAATCTCCAGGAGTCCCACGTACATGAGCAACATGAACCACGAGCGTGTCCTCAGTGTTCATCACTGGAACGACACTCTGTTCAGCTTCAAGTGCACCCGCGATCCGGGCCTGCGCTTCGAGAACGGTCAGTTCGTGATGATCGGCCTGCAACAGCCCAACGGCCGGCCGCTCATGCGCGCTTACTCGATTGCGAGCCCGAACTGGGAAGAGCATCTCGAGTTCTTCAGCATCAAGGTGCCTGATGGCCCGTTGACTTCCCAGCTGCAGCATCTGAAGGAAGGCGACGAGATCATCATCAGCAAAAAGCCTACCGGCACGCTGGTGCTGGATGACTTGAAGCCTGGCAAACATTTGTACCTGCTCAGCACCGGTACCGGTCTGGCGCCGTTCATGAGCGTCATCCAGGACCCGGAAACCTACGAGCGTTTCGAAAAAGTGATCCTGTGCCACGGCGTGCGTTACGTCAACGAAGTCGCTTACCGCGAGTTCATCACTGAGCACTTGCCGCAGAACGAGTTCTTCGGTGAGTCCCTGCGTGACAAGTTGATCTACTACCCGACCGTGACCCGCGAGCCGTTCGAGAATGAAGGTCGCCTGACCGACCTGATGCGCAGCGGCAAGCTGTTCAGCGACATCGGTCTGCCACCGATCAACCCGCAGGATGACCGCGCCATGCTGTGCGGCAGCCCGAGCATGCTCGACGAGACCAGCGAAGTGTTGAACAGCTTCGGCCTGAAAGTTTCGCCGCGGATGCGCGAGCCGGGTGACTACCTGATCGAGCGTGCGTTCGTCGAGAAGTAAGCACACCGCATCACCAAAAAGCCCCCATTGCCTGTGCAGGCATGGGGGCTTTTTTTATGCCTGACGCAAACCTTGTAGGAGCTGTCGAGTGAAACGAGGCTGCGATCTTTTGATCTTGTTTTTTAAAGCAACATCAAAAGATCGCAGCCTCGTTTCACTCGACAGCTCCTACGGGTTGGAGGCGGGAATGACTTCGAGGACGCGAATTACACCGGCTTCGGGGTAGTGCCAACGCACATCTAGATCCCAGAACTGTGCGCCGTATTCCCGTTCGGGTGTAGGAATCTGGTAGGCCGGACGTGGGTCTTGTGCCAGGCATTGCTCGATCAACGCCACCAGCGGTTCTTCAAGGCGCTGCGCATGGCCGTGAGCCTGTTGCAGCGCTGAATCCGTCCACTGCACGGGAATCAGCTGCGGTGCAGCGCTGGCGATGCTGTTAGAGGCCGTATCGATGATGTCGGCGTAAGGCACGTAGGGTTTGATGTCGAGAATCGGCGTGCCGTCCAGCAGGTCGATTCCGGATATCCACAGCCGATCGGCTTCAACCTTGTCCAGTTTGACCACGGACTGGCCAATGCCATTGGGTCGATGCGTCGCGCGGGTGGCGAACACACCCATGGATTTGTTACCGCCAAGGCGAGGAGGGCGCACTTTCAGTCGTGGCTTTTCTTCCAGGGCCTGGTGAAACAGGAACAGCAGCCAGACATGGCTGACCTGCTCCAGACCTTGCACGGCGTCACCCTGATCGAACGGCGCCACCAGTTCCAGCACGCCGCGAGCGGCCGGGGCCAGTTGCGGCTGGCGCGGGATGGCGAACTTCTCCTTGAAGCAGGAGCGCACGAAGCCGATGGGGGAAACGCTGTAGGTCATGGTCTGGGGTCGACGCGGGGTGGGGGCGGGCATGATAACCCACCCGATGATCAGAGACTGAACCCACCATCCAGCGGAATAATATTCCCGGTCATATACGCCCCAGCCGTACTCGCCAGACTGATTGCCAGCGCCGCCATCTCTTCCTCTCGCCCCCAGCGTTTCATTGGAATCAACGCCGTATCGTCGGCCAGCGCCTGTTCATCATTGCCGATGTGTTGAGTCATCTTGCTCGGAAAACGCCCCGGCGCGATGACGTTGACGTTGATGTGCTGGCTGACCAGCTCCCGCGCGAGAATCCGTGACAGTTGATGCAGGGCTGCTTTACTCGGGCCGTAGGCATAAGCCTGTTCGCCGAAAGACGAAATTCCGGCCACCGAACCGATGTTAATGATTCGCGCCGGATTCGCTGGCGAACCGGCCTTACGCAGTAGCGGCAAAAACTGTTGAATGCAGTTGAACACCGAGGTCACGTTGAGCTGCATGACCTTTTCCCAGCCCTTGACCGGGTAGCTCTCCAGCGGTGCTCCCCACGTGGTGCCGGCGTTGTTCACCAGAATATCCAGCTGGGTGATCTGTTCTCCCAACTGTGTGGCCAACTGAAGCACACCTTCTTCAGTGGCGAGATTGGCCACCACGGCATGGCAGCGACCGAGCGCACTCAGCTCATCAGCCGTTTGCTGACAGGCCTCGGCATCCCGGGCGCACACGTACACCGTGGCGCCAGCCTCGACATAAGCCTTGGCGATCATTTTGCCGATACCACGGGTGCCGCCGGTCACCAGAGCGGTGCGGCCTTGCAGGGAAAAGTACGGGTGCATGGCGAATCCTGAGAGCTGAGGGTCAATACACCCTAGTCGTCAGCCGCCGGAAGCGGAGCCACTATTTTTGTGAGGAATGAGGGTCTATACAGCCTGGCCTTGAGCTACAGGTTTGCAGCTCAAGGCTGGCGGACGCTTACTGCGGGCGCACGCGCAGGGTCAGGCCCTTGAGGAAGTTGCGCAGCAACTGGTCGCCGCACGGACGGTAGTTGGTGTGGCCGAACTTGCGAAACAGCGCGCTCAGCTCAGGCTTGGACACCGGGAACTCGGACGCCTTGAGAATCGCGTGCATGTCGTCTTCTTTCAGTTCGAAGGCCACGCGCAGTTTCTTCAGGATGATGTTGTTGGTCACCGGCACTTCGATCGGCTGTGGCGGACGGCTTTCGTCCTTGCCGCGCTTGAAGGTCACCAGGCCGTCGAGGAAATGCGCCATGACTTCATCCGGGCAGCGTACGAAGCCTTCCTCGTCTTCCTCTTTCTTGTCGAGGTACGTCACCAGGTCTTCCAGGGTCACGTCCATGCCGCCGAGCTTGATGATCTCGATGACTTTCTTGTCGCTGATGTCGAGCATGTAGCGCACGCTGCGCAGTACGTCGTTATGAATCATGGTGTGCAGTCCTGATATTCAGCAGTGGGCGCCGCATACACAGCGGCACCGAAAAAAGTGGCGGCGTGAAAAGTCTTAAAACTTCTCTTTGCCGGACAGGTAGCGCCATTGCCCCAACGGCACTTTGCCGATGGATACACCGCCAATGCGGATGCGGCGGATGGCGACGACCTTCAGGCCTACGGCCTGGCAGAACAGGGCGATCACGCCCGGTTGCGGGTTCTTCATCGCAAAACGCAGGCGATTTTCGTTCTGCCAGCTGGCTTTGACCGGCGGCAGTTCCTTGCCCTTGTACGTCAGGCCGTGGTTCAGGCGATTTAGGCCGTGCGCCACCATCTCGCCCTCAACCTCGACCACATACTCTTGCTCGATCTTGGCGGAGTCGGCGGTGAGTTTGCGCAAGATCTTCCAGTCCTGGGTGAACACCAGCAGACCGCTGGCATTGGCCTGCAAGTCGGTGCTGGCGGTCAGGCGCAGGAAGTGGCCCTTGAGCGGGCGTTTGCTGAAGCGGTGTTCTTCGCTCAAGGTCTCGGCGCTGATCGTCGCCATGGCGGTTTCCGCATCCATGCCCACAGGCACGTTCAGGAGGATAGTCACCGGCTCCGGCGCAGTGGCCTTGGCTTCGGGATCAAGCTCGACTTTTTGCGTGTCGACCTTGAATTGCGGCTCGTCGATGACTTCACCGTCCACGGTGACCCAGCCGCCCTCGATGAACAGCTCAGCCTCCCGACGGGAACAGCCGACGAGTTCGATGAGGCGTTTGGAGAGACGAATCGGGTCAGTCATGACAGGGCCGTAACAAAAAAGGGGTGGGCATTGTACCTGCCTGGCGCCGGTTAATCGCGGGTCCATTTGCGCAGTAAAGCTTTTTGTGGGAACGGGCTTGCTCGCGAAAGCGGTAGATCAGTCAATTATCTGTTGAATGACACACCGCATTCGCGAGCAAGCCCGCTCCCACACTGTTCTTGTGTTAACCATTGCGTGCCAGTTGTTGCCCCTGGCGCAGACGCATGTGCAACAGCGGATAAGGCTGGCCCATGCCGTCATGCTCGGAGCGACCGATCACCTCGAAGCCCTGTTTGAAGTAGAAACCCAAGGCTTGCGGGTTCTGTTCGTTGACGTCCAGTTCATCGGCATTCAGGTGTTCCATGGCATAGCGTAGCAACTGCTTTCCCAAACCCTGGCCCCGATGAGCCGGGTCGATGAAGAGCATTTCGATCTTGCCCGCCGCGACCCCGGCGAACCCGGTAATGCGCTGGCGCGGGTCTTTGGTGCAGATCAGCATCACTGCATCGAGGTAGCGGGTCAGCACCAGATTCTTCAGCAGTTCGATGTAGCTGTCTGGCAAAAAGTCATGGGTGGCGCGCACCGAGGCTTCCCAGAGCTGAGTGAGTTCTTCGTAGTCGCTCTGTTTCGGCGTGTGGATGACCGAATGTTGGCGCATGGCCGGCTACTCCTTCTTTTTACTCGCTGTTTTTGTGAATGTGAGAATCCTTTCCTCACAAAACGATAGACGTAAAAAAGCCCCGCATCTCGTCAAGGGAGCGGGGCTTTTCGTATTTTTTGCGTTAGATCTGTTCAGCCCACAGGTCGTATTCGTCGGCGTCGGTCACTTTGCACCAGACTTTGTCGCCTGGTTTCAGGTTGCTGCCGTTGTCGATGAACACGTTGCCGTCGATTTCCGGGGCATCGAAGAAGCAGCGGCCGACCGCGCCTTGCTCGTCGACTTCGTCGACCAACACTTCGATTTCACGGCCGACGCGCAGTTGCAGGCGCGCCGAGCTGATGGCCTGTTGGTGCGCCATGAAGCGGTCCCAACGGTCTTGCTTGACGTCGTCCGGCACGATGGCCGCGTCCAGCAGGTTGGCCGGTGCGCCTTCGACTGGCGAGTACTGGAAGCAGCCGACGCGATCGAGCTGTGCTTCGGTCAGCCAGTTCAGCAGGTACTGGAAGTCTTCTTCGGTTTCGCCGGGGAAGCCGACGATGAAGGTCGAACGGATGATCAGGTCCGGGCAGATCTCGCGCCAGTTCTTGATCCGCGCGAGGGTCTTGTCTTCGAAAGCCGGGCGTTTCATGGCTTTCAGGACTTTCGGGCTGGCGTGCTGGAACGGGATGTCCAGGTACGGCAGGATTTTGCCGGCGGCCATCAGCGGGATCAGCTCGTCGACGTGCGGGTACGGGTAAACATAGTGCAGGCGAACCCAGACGCCGAGGGTGCTCAGGGCTTCGCAGAGTTCGGTCATGCGGGTTTTCACCGGCGCGCCGTTCCAGAAACCGGTGCGGTATTTCACGTCGACGCCGTAGGCGCTGGTGTCCTGGGAGATCACCAACAGCTCTTTGACGCCAGCCTTGACCAGGCGCTGAGCTTCGTCCAGTACATCACCGACCGGACGGCTGACCAGTTTGCCGCGCATCGACGGGATTATGCAGAAGCTGCAGCTGTGGTTGCAGCCTTCGGAAATCTTCAGGTACGCGTAGTGGCGCGGGGTCAGCTTGATGCCTTGCGGCGGCACCAGGTCGATCAGCGGGTTGTGATCCTGGCGCGGCGGCACGGCGTCGTGCACGGCGTTGACCACTTGCTCGTACTGCTGCGGACCGGTCACGGCCAGCACGCTCGGGTGAATCTTGCGAATGTTGCCTTCTTCGACGCCCATGCAGCCGGTCACGATGACCTTGCCGTTTTCCTTGATGGCTTCGCCGATCACTTCCAGAGACTCAGCCTTGGCCGAGTCGATGAAGCCGCAGGTGTTGACCACCACGACGTCGGCGTCCTGGTAGGTGGACACAACGTCATAACCTTCCATGCGCAACTGGGTAAGGATGCGCTCGGAGTCGACCAGTGCTTTGGGGCAACCCAGGGATACGAAGCCAACCTTTGGATTGGCCGGCGCAGGAGTGGTGGACATGTCTAACCTCGGTATTTGTGACGCCTCCAGCCGAAGACGGCAAGGCGACAAACGGGCACTTGGCGTGCCTCTGATCAAAAAGTGCGCAATTCTAGCGATGAGAGTCGCACTTGACCAGCTTTATGCAGGGAAATACGACGAGTGCTGCGCTATGCTTCGCGCCGTTACGCTTTACCGATTTTTTACTGTCAACAAAACGTCTGTAACGTGAAGTAAAACAGCGCATGCTGCGTGGCAAAGCATAGTGCTTCTTTCAAAGAAGCCCGGATTGGGTAGTAGGAGTGGTGGATGGGTCAGGCAAGTAGTCAGGCGGCGGGTGCCGAGCATTCGGCAGCGAAGCCGATCGGCATGCTGGTCGCGGCGGTCGGGGTGGTTTATGGCGATATCGGCACGAGCCCGCTGTACACCCTCAAGGAAGTGTTTTCCGGTGACTATGGCGTGCCCGTCAATCATGACGGGGTGCTGGGGATTCTGGCGCTGATCTTCTGGTCGCTGATCTGGGTTGTGTCGATCAAGTACATGATGTTCGTACTGCGCGCCGACAACCAGGGCGAAGGCGGGATCATGGCCTTGACTGCACTGGCTCGGCGGGCAGCGGCGGGGCATCCCAAATTGAGGGGGTTTCTGGTGGTCTGCGGGCTGATTGGTGCGGCGCTGTTTTACGGCGACAGCATGATCACGCCGGCGATTTCCGTACTCTCGGCCATTGAAGGCCTGGGGCTGGCATTCGATGGCATCGACCATTGGGTGGTGCCGCTGTCGTTGGTTGTGCTGGTGGCGCTGTTCCTGATTCAGCGCCACGGCACCGCGCGGATTGGCATTCTGTTCGGGCCGATCATGGTTACCTGGTTTGTGGTGCTGGGGGCGCTGGGTGTCTACGGCATCCTGCAACACCCGGAAGTGTTGCAAGCGATGAACCCGGTCTGGGGCGTGCGCTTCTTCATCGTGCACCCGGGCATGGGCGTGGCGATTCTCGGCGCGGTGGTGCTGGCATTGACCGGTGCCGAAGCGCTGTACGCCGACATGGGCCACTTCGGTCGCAAGCCGATTGCGCGCGCATGGTTCATCCTCGTGTTGCCGGCGTTGATGCTGAATTATTTTGGCCAGGGCGCTTTGCTGTTGGGTGATCCGGAAGCCGCTCGCAACCCGTTCTATTTGTTGGCGCCGAACTGGGCGCTGATTCCATTGGTGGGTTTATCGACCCTGGCCACGGTCATTGCCTCTCAGGCGGTGATTTCCGGTGCGTTCTCCTTGACCCGTCAGGCGATCCAGCTCGGCTACATTCCGCGCATGCACATTCAGCACACCTCCAGTGCCGAACAAGGCCAGATCTACATTGGCGCGGTGAACTGGGCGCTGATGGTCGGCGTAATTCTGTTGGTGTTGGGCTTCGAGTCCTCCGGTGCCCTGGCCTCGGCCTACGGCGTGGCCGTGACCGGGACCATGCTGATGACCACCATTCTGGTGTCGGCGGTGATATTGCTGCTGTGGAAATGGCCGCCGGTGCTCGCGGTTCCGCTGTTGCTCGGTTTCCTGGTGGTGGACGGTCTGTACTTCGCTGCCAACGTGCCGAAAATCATTCAGGGCGGGGCGTTCCCGGTGATCGCCGGTATCGTGCTGTTTGTGCTGATGACCACCTGGAAACGCGGCAAGCAACTGCTGGTCGATCGTCTCGACGAGGGTGGCTTGCCGCTGCCGATCTTCATCAGCAGCATCGCAGTGCAACCACCGCATCGTGTCCAGGGCACTGCCGTGTTCCTCACGGCGCGGCCGGATGCCGTGCCTCATGCGCTGTTGCACAACCTGCTGCATAACCAGGTGCTGCACGAGCAAGTGGTGTTGCTGACGGTGGTGTACGAAGACATCCCGCGGGTGCCTGCGCAACGGCGTTTCGAGGTCGAATCCCACGGCGAAGGTTTCTTCCGGGTGATCCTGCACTTTGGCTTCGTCGATGAGCCGGACGTGCCGCAAGCGCTGAAGCTGTGTCATCTCGATGACCTGGACTTCAGCCCGATGCGCACCACCTACTTTCTCAGCCGCGAGACGGTCATCGCCTCCAAACTCGAAGGCATGGCGCGCTGGCGTGAGGCGCTGTTCGCCTTCATGTTGCAGAACGCCAACGGCAACCTGCGCTTCTTCAATCTGCCGCTGAACAGGGTGATTGAGCTGGGGACTCAGGTAGAGATGTAAGCCACAACAAAAAGCCCCCGTTGCCTTTGAGGTAGCGGGGGCTTTTTTATGTCTGCTGATCCCAATCCAACGAAGAACCCTGTGGGAGCGGGCTTGCCCGCGATGACGGCGGCAGTTCCAGCATCGATGTGACAGGCATACCGCCATCGCGGGCAAGCCCGCTCCCACAGGGATTTGCGGTGTCGTCGCTTTTGGTTGCGCTCAGGCCATTATTTTTTAGATTCAGTCTTGGTCGGAACAGGTCGCTCCAGCACCTTCACCGCATCATCAATCACTGCCTTGCTCATTGCCGTCAGATAATGCGCGGCCCAGGCATGTCGGTCGGTGTCTCGGGTGTAGGCGGCATCTCTGGTCAGCTCCTTGGCAAGGAACAGAAAATCAGAGGCCATCGCTAACGCATCACCGAGGGGTACGTCTCGACTGACACGGAACAGCGCCTGGTTTGAGCAGTAGATGAAGGGGGTGAGGCCGACGGTTTTCAGTTCGTCAGGTTCTGACGGATTTGTTTTGGTCATGGTTTTACTCCGTATCCGCTCCATGAACTCCACATTCCAAGCGGATAGCTGACGGCTGATGCTGTGCTCCCGATTTCCATCAGGAGCCCATCACCATGATGCGTCCCAATGCCAGCGTTGAAAAAGTGTACCTCTACCCGAAGCCTGTAGATTTTCGAAAGTCCATCGACGGCCTGGCTGCATTGGTCGAACTGGACATCAAAGTTGCGGTGTTCGACCCTGTGCTTTTCGTCTTTCTAAATCGCCACCGCAACCGCGTCAAAGTGTTGTACTGGGAGCGCAACGGCTTCTGCCTTTGGCTCAAGCGCCTGGAGTCTGAACGTTTCAAACTTTCCCCTGATGAGGTCGACGAGGCGATCGTGCTGACTGTCCAGGAATTGAACTGGTTACTGGATGGCTTTGATCTCTGGCGCAATCGTCCTCATAAGGTTTTAACGCCAAGATTCGTCGCCTGACGGGTATAATCCCCGGCATGAATTTGATACCCGAAGACCTTCCCGATGATCCTGTTTTGCTCAAGCAAATGTTGCTTGAGGCACTCATCAGCAAGTAACGGCTGAGGCATACCAGACTCATATCGTCGATTTGAAAGAACAGATCAAGCTGCTGCGCGACCGTTTGTTCGGTCGAAAATCCGAGCAGACCATCGAGCCCAACACGCCGCAACTGGCGTTGTTCAATGAGCCCGAAAGCGAGCCGATGCTTCCAGTCGGCGACGCTGACGAAGAAGTTGTTGCTTCGACGCCACGTCGCGGCAAACGCAAGCCACTGTCGGCTGATCTGCCACGCTTCGAAGTGACCCACGAACTGCCCGAGCACGAACTGACCTGCGCTTGCGGTTGCCGCAAACACGTCATCGGTGAAGAAACCAGCGAACAGCTGGAGATCGTGCCGATGCAGATTCGCGTACTCAAACACATACGCAAAGTTTACGGTTGCCGCGGTTGTGAAACCGCGCCGGTCACCGCAGACAAACCCGCTCAGATGATCGAAAAGAGCATGGCCAGCCCCAGCGTATTGGCCATGCTCTTAACCACCAAGTACGTCGATGGCCTACCGTTGCATCGTTTCGAAACCGTGCTGAGTCGACACGGTGTGGATATTCCAAGACAAACACTGGCGCGCTGGGTCATCCAGTGCAGCGAACACTTCCAGCCTTTGCTGAATTTAATGCGCGACCGATTACTGGAAAGTCCGGTCATCCACTGCGATGAAACAAGAGTCCAGGTATTGAAAGAGCCGGATCGAGACCCAACCAGCCAATCGTGGATGTGGGTGCAGGCCAGCGGGCCGCCGGATCGAAAAGTTGTGCTATTTGACTACACCACCAGCCGTGCGCAGGAAGTGCCTCTACGCCTGCTGGAAAGTTATCGCGGCTACGTGATGACCGACGATTACGCGGGTTACAACGCGTTGGCGTTGCAGCCCGGTGTTGAGCGATTGGCGTGCATGGCTCATGCGCGTCGTAAGTTTGTCGACGCGCAGAAAGTGCAGCCCAAGGGCAAAACCGGGCGTGCCGATATCGCGCTGACAATGATCAATAAGCTGTACGGCATCGAGCGTGAACTCAAGGACGTTAGCGATGAACAGCGTTTTATCGGTCGTCAGGAGAAGAGCCTCCCGATCCTGGGGCAGTTGAAAAGCTGGTTGGATAAAACACAGCCCCAAGTGACGCCGCAAAGTGTGTTGGGTAAAGCCGTGAATTATTTGGCCAACAACTGGAGCCGTCTGGAGCGATACGTGGAGGCCGGTTTTTTACCGATCGACAACAACGCGGCGGAGCGCGCGATAAAGCCGTTTGTAATCGGGCGCAAGGCATGGCTGTTCAGCGACACGCCCAAGGGTGCCACCGCCAGTGCGCAGATCTACAGTTTGGTCGAGACCGCCAAGGTCAACGGCCAGGAGCCTTATACGTGGCTGCGCCACGTACTGGAAAGACTACCGCAGGCACAATCGGTTGGGGACTACGAAGCCTTGCTGCCATGGAACTGCTCGCCAGAGATGCCACGGTAAACGACTGCCTCATCTGGAGGTAGGTGTAGTTCGTGGATCGCTTACTTTACTCCTAGGTTCGAGGAGCTGCCATTTTCATTACCACACGAAAGGGAGGCAGCTGTACGCAGGGTGGTAAACCGGGAACCAAGGAAACCGGCACGCCCGAGGGCGTCCCACGCACAGCCGCCATAACTCGAGATCGCAGACATAAAAATGCCTGTGTTCGGGATGAAGGCGCTGTTGCGCTGGTTTCGTCGGGTTACCACACCCGATCGCTGAATGGTCAGCGACGTCCGGAGAGTATCCCGACGAAGAAAAGCGCAACAAGGCATCAAAGTGCCAAAAAGAACGATTCGGAGTTTGCCTACAAGGTCCGCGGGCGTCATCCGATATTGCGACACCTTAAGTAAACGAAACTAAACGCTGCGACCGATTTTACATATCGCTGGAGTGCTTGAGCAGTTGAACCAAACGGATGAAACCGGCGTTGTCACTGTCACCTTTCCAGCGATTGGCAAAACGACAGACGATCTGTAGGTTTCCCGGTTCGTAGTGGCCATTGCTGTCTATGCGATCCAGTGAGCAAACCAATTCCTTGTCGTCCTCCGAGCCCAGGTGTTGCAGCGGTAGACCTGTCAGTTCGCAAATGCCTTCCTGCATTTTGAAGAGCTGTTCCAGATACGCGCGCAGTTCATCTTCATCACGGAAGCCAAAGTTTTTGATTTTGACCGTGCGCGTTTCTTCTTGCCCGTTAGCGGCTAACGTCGTCTGCCAGGCAGTCCGCGCCATGTTGAACGCTGACCTTTGGAGGTCGCCAAAGGTATTCACCGGGCCCGCTTTGCATAGGCTCGGCTTGTCCTTCCACACTTGGCGCTCGTGCCAAGGACTCAGCTCATTACCTTGCACCAGCGCCAAAACGTATTCGGCATAGTCGGCGGACAACTGCTGAAGCGTGGCCTCAGTGGACAGGAAGTCACGCGCCTTGGGGTGAAGGCCGTTCCACTCCAAACGGCTGCCTCTCAGGCTTTTGTTGGACCAAGGCTTGCAAGGTTTATGGCAAACATAGACTGGTTTCGGTTTTTCCCCGGTGGGGTCTTCGCTGAGTTCAAAGGTGGGGGCATCCGGCAGTGATTCGGTCCACCAGAGCTCGTTCTTTTCTCGATGAATCCAGATGTCGCCAGAAGTCTCGGCGATAATCGTCATCAGGTTGAACCAACGAGAAGCGACGCCGCGTGTTGGAGCCGTACCTCGCGCCGTTTGCCCGACCTTCATGGACGTCTGGATGAATTCCTCGCGGTTGCTGGCCAGCCAAAGATCATGAGTTTCAACGGCGTTCATGGTTGCCACCGTCGAGCGACGAAGGCAGTTAGGCCATTCGTAGTTTTCCCGTCCGAAGTTGGCAATGAACACACGCTTCATGCAATTTTTCGCCCACGTTTGGCTTTGGGAGCGACGGCGCGTTGGGCCTTGATACGTTCAAGCAATACGCTGGCAGGTTCATCGTTCGGGTCTTGAGGGACTAGCTCCCCACGAAAGGCTTTGGCCAGGATGCTTTGGGTCAGGTGATCGATACGACTTTTGGCCGAGACGACTTTGCCTTCCAGTTGGTCGGCGACGGCGAAGAGTTGTTCTACTCGGCGGATGATTTCGGTTTGCTCCTCGAGAGATGGAACTAGTATCTCGAAGTTCTTGAGGTCTTTTACATTTACCCTAGGGGCTGTGCTTCCCATGATGAGTGAACGGACTTTGGATAGAGTGATTTCTGAGTTTAATGTGTGTAGTAAATATGTTGGGTGGACTCGAGTCCCGGCTCTAATCAGAACCATGCGTTGGCCCATGCAAATTTCAACATTAGGGGGAATAGAGCATGCAATACCGACGGTGCCCTCGCGCGCATACAGAATATCGCCCTCCGTAGGTTTTGTTCTTTTGGTTCGTTCAGCAAAAGTTTCTTCAGAAACAAAGCCGGCTGCATCTACATCTAAGAAGCCAGGACTAAACTCAGTTGTCCGAACACACTTTTTGCCATGGGATTGCCATTTCGGCGTGGAGTGAGGGCAGTCAACGATTTCTAAGGCTACGTCCGACAACTTTAAACTGACTGGACCTTCTTCAAATTCGCAGAATGTCCTTCGCCACTCTTCGGTCAGCCGCCCGGAAACAGCTGCTACAAGGACAGATTGGCGAAAGCGTTTGAGCAAGGCGTGGATGACGCCGATGCGGGCCTTGAGGGTGTCGACTTGGTCAAGGACTTCATCAAGTTTTTGGGATATGCGTACTTGTTCAACTGCTGGTGGAACCAGCATTGGGTAGCTCTCAACAAAATGTTTTGGTACACGGCGTAGGCCCACGGCTCCGGTCATGTTCAATGCGCCTTCACGCATGAATCCACGGCTTTTAACTAAGGCCAGCAGATATTTGGCTGATATCTCTTCATTACATGGACGCAATACAAAAAATTCACTGCTTCCCGCACCGATACCGTTGGGTAGACCTTCAACAAAGGCTGCTTTGCCATTTTCAAAGCAGGGCGTCACCTTGGCAAAAATAACATCGCCATCTTTGAAATTTGTATAGGCCTTCTTGATGTCGCCCCAGTTGCGGTCATCAAATCGCAGCTTGTTCCTGAAATTGGTCGGGGCGTGGGACATGGGCACAAAGCCAGCTGCCAGGTCATCGTCGAAGTTCTGCTTAGGATTCAGGTCAGCAACATCGCTAATACAAGCGGTTACCCATCCCTTCGGTAATTCACTCATTCCCATTCTCCTGAGCCACCGCCAATCCCATTACCTCCGCCATCAGTTGCTTCTGCGCAACTACTTCGTCGTTAGCCCCCAGCGCCCTCATAAGCTCTTCTAACTCATGCAGAGCCTCGGTCAGCTCGGCCATAGCCTCGCCTGCTAGTACTTCTGGAGCCCGCAAGTCATTGGCATCCATACTCTCTGCATCTTTCAGCCAGCTGATATCCAGCGAATCACTGCGCTCCGCGATCTGCTCACGGGTAAATACGCGGAAACGGCTGAGTTCGCTGATGCCTTCGACATTCTCCGCGCGCGGGCTGTTGCCATTAGCGTCCTCACCGTAGGCATCTTCGAAAGGCTTGAGGTGGGCTGCGCCGAACGGGGTGCGTTTGCCGAAGCTAGGCATGTTGCTGCGCAAGTCATACACCCATACGCGTTGAGTGCAGTTTTGATCCTGACGAGGGTTGTCGGTGGCGCCCTTCTGGAAAAACAGCACGTTCGTCTTTACGCCTTGCGCATAGAAAATGCCGGTGGGCAGACGCAGGATGGTGTGCAGGTTGCACTTGTCCATCAGATCACGCCGTATGTCGGTGCCGACGCCCGCTTCGAACAGCACGTTGTCCGGCAGCACCACTGCGGCGCGGCCACCGGGTTTGAGGCCGCGGTAGATGTGCTGAAGAAAGGACAACTGCTTGTTGCTGGTCTTGTAAGTGAGGTCGTCGCGGGTTGGGTTACCGCCGCCCTTGGCAGTACCGAACGGAGGGTTGGAAAGAATTACATCCACTTTCGGGAGGTTGACCCCGGTTTGGCCTAGGGCATTGCCCAAGTGCACCACGCCTTCTTCATCACCTTCCATACCGTGCAGTAGGGTGTTCATCAGTGCCAGTCGACGGGTGCCAGGTACCAGTTCAACACCGACAAAGGCTCGATTGCGCTGGAAGCTTCGAGCTTTCTCATCGAGGTCGTAGTGATCGTCGGTTTTACCTTTGATATAGGCATCCGCAGCAATCAAGAAGCCAGCGGTACCAGCAGCCGGATCCTGAATGGTTTCACCGGGCTGAGGCTTGATGCAGTTGATGATGCTGTCGATCAGCGGGCGTGGGGTGAAGTACTGGCCGGCGCCGGATTTGGTTTCGCTGGCGTTCTTTTCCAACAGGCCTTCATAGAGATCGCCGAGGCCATCGCGCCGGGCGCTGAACCAGTCAATACCGTCAAGGCTTTTGATCAGTTGTTCCAGGTGACGCGGCTCTTTCAGACGGGTCTGGGCATCGGCGTAGATGGCGGCGATCAACGGATCGGTGTTTTTGCCCAGATCGAGCAGCATCTGCCGGTAGTGGTCGAGCAGGTTAAGCCCTGATTTACCGGACAAGTCCGGCCAGCGCGCACCTTCGGGAAGCTTGTGGCTGAAGTTGTCGTTGTTCTGAACCTGTTCGAATTCCATCTTGATAAACAGCAGCAGCACCAGTTCGGTGACGTAGTCGCTGTAGTTGATGCCGTCGTCGCGGAGGACGTCGCAAAGGTTCCAGAGCTTCCGATGTCGCTGTTGTTCATGGGAGGTACTCTAAAAAGGATCTGAATATGAGTCGAAAAAGGTGAATGGTTCGGCTCATCAAGTCGTTCGCGTGATGACGCTCAGGCAACTGATGTCATCATCGGTGGGCGGGGCGGGCAGGTGGCCGTCACGCAAAAATGTTTGTTGCTCCTGGGCGCATAAACCGGCCCAAAAGCCATCACTTGCCAGCAACCACTGTTGGTTTGGTTGGGCAGGCCAGTAATTGATTTCAGGCCTACTCGTTCGCCTGGCGCTGAAGCAGCGTGTCAATGTATGACGCGATGATGCCCGCGCAATCTGCGCATGAGTGAGGTCGCCTTGCCAGTTGGGGGCGCAATGTACAGCACTCAGCCAATTGATTTCACCGTCTTGTTCAATGACGCCGAGGCAGCAGTCACCTTCATGAACAGTGAATGCAACATCGGGAAGCAGGCAAAGCACCAGATAGCTGCAGGCTGCGAGGGGAAAATCATCACGTAGCATTTGATGGCTGCGGGCAATGAGGCGCAACAGCGCGTCGGCCAATTGCTCGGCGTTCAGTTCAGCCATTGGGAGCTGGCTAAAACCGATGGTTAGCTCATTGAGCAGAGCTTGGGCCTGCTCCCCGCTGCGAGGGTGACTGCTGCTGCCGTCGGCAATCAGGTAGACACCGGCACAAGTCTGAGTCGCATGGGCGAAGACATCACGGTTATCCTCCGTGTGGGTGCCTGACTGGGTGAGCCATCTAATCGTTGCGACCATTCAGGCGGAGACCTGGACGATTTGGTGCAAACGCTCCCAGATGATCTGTTCACGTTCGCTATCGCCGTGAGCGGCATCCTGTACCAAGTAGCCAAAATCGTTATTCCCCAGCAGTTCTGCCAGTGTTTGAGACAGATAGGAACGCAGCTCAGGGGCGGTAGACGCGACTTCATTCGGTAGTTCTTCGCGACCGTTAACCAGATTGAGTATGTCCTCCAGGTCTTGGCTGCCCAGTGGGTTCTGGGCGCCACGGCCAGCGTAGGCTTCAAGTTTGCTGCCCAGGAAGTAGGGCGGGCTGAACAGGCGAATGCGACGACCACTGGGTAATTCGTGCCATTGCGCGCTGGCCAAGCCATCTTTAAACCAGCGGTTGTTGCAGCCCAGCAGGTTTGCAGTTTCGGCGTCTGCGGGCATGAAGTCGACTTTCAGCTCGCCGAGACGCATGCGGCAGATGACTTCATCCTGCTGCGATTGCTTGAAACCTTTTTGCTTGAGCTGTTCCACCAACTTTTGCCACTGGGCATAGCCGGTCAGGTGCACGACCAGATCGACATCGTCGGTATAGCGCACCTCTTCCAGGCTGAATTCATCGGTCAGCATCAAGGCTGTTGTGCAGCCGCCGACGAAGGCGACCTCTTGGCACAGGTCTTCGCCGAGCGCTTTGGCGACGACTTCGAGCATCTCAATGTTTTGTGTCCGGCTCATGTTTAGAGAATCCTTTCGCGCAGAATTTGATTAGCAAGATTGGCTTCCCTGGCATTACCCAGGCGAACGGCATCAATCAGCGCCAGGTATTCATATAGCCGGGGGTCTTTTTTGACGGCGCCCGGTACTGTCTTGAACAGGGGGGTGATGGATTGTCCTTTGCGAGAGCCATAGGCGTCTGGCCAAACGTGGATCAGGTCGCCACCGCTCATCAGTTTGTCCTGTAAAACGGGGGCGGAAAAGCTGGTTGGGATGCCGCGGACAATTTCTGCGGGTTTTACCGGAAAGACATAACGCAAGCCATGTTCGATAAAGCCTAACAATGCTTTGCTGTTGACTCGAATGAAATGGGAGCTTGGGTCTACGCGTAATAACCCGATCTCCATACAGCGTTTCAATGCTGCGCCGACCTCGGTTTTGCTGATGCCAAGTGAGGCTTCCAGGGCGCGAACGGAATAGCTCTCGTGATGGACTGGCGGATCTTGTTCCGAGTCGTCTTCCCAACCTTGCCATTGTTTTACTGCGTCGGTATCGCTGAGCTTGATCAGTTCCGCTGTTTCGCTGTCGAGCTTGCGCTGCGAACGCTCACGCTGTTCCAGGCAAATCAGTTTGATCAGCAAAACTACGTCTTGACTCTTCATATGGCCTCGGCTAGCTACTGTCCTCTGTCCTAGGACTGAGGACAGTGTAGACGTTTTTGCTTAGCGTCTGTCAATTGGCTCAGCCGACTTCTGGCCAAAGGTTGTCATTCAAGGCTTCCAGTACTTTATCCAGTTTGCCGCCGAGGTGGCGATTCAGGCTTTTGATGCCGCCATCGTTCTGAAAGGCTTCGTTGACCTGTTGCGGATCGATGATCACCTCGTGCACCAATTGCTTTGCCAAGCGATCAAGCCACTTACGTTGTACTGGCGTCCACTGCTCAAGTGCGTAGATTTTTTGCATGGCGTTGGCTACGCGTTGCTCGAAGGGCAGCAGAGCTTCGCCGATGGCGGCTTGGCGGATGTAACCAATGATGCTGGCAGCGATTTCCTGGTTGGTCTGGTTGCGCCAAGCGCTTTTCAGGCTGACTTCGCTGTACCCATGCTGATCCAGCAGTAACCGGACATTGCGCAGTTGTTCGCGAGTGAGGTCTTTCGGTCGATTGACAACCACGCCTAGGGCTGCGGATTGGTTGAGCTGGCAGTGGACGAAATCGTGGAAGCTTTCGAGGTAGTCCTGGGGTTTCTGATAGGCGCCGTAGCTTTGCTCGCGCACCATCAGTTCGTCACGGTGGGTGGAGATAATCGGATAGTTGTACGAGCCCATCAGGTTGCTAACTGCATCCAGTTGGGTCAGCAGCTGGCTGTGTTGGTGAATAAACTGGGCAGCCTGCTTGGGTCCCAGCTCGTGCAGGTGTTTGTGCAGTTTGGCGGGTTCTACCCCCCAAATGTCTTCAAGTTCTTGGAGCTTCTTTTTTAGGGAGGGCTTGGATTCAGCTTTGTGGTCGGCTTTGCGCAAAATCCGCATGATGCGCTGACTGAGTACATCGAGTACATCATGGGCGTGGCTACTGTCGTCCTGATTGCCGGGAGCGTCGTGACTAGCGTCACTGGTGAGTTCGCTGACCAATTGCTCTAGCGAAACATTAGGGTTCTTCACCAGAGGCTTCATTGTGTCGACGGCTTCAAGGCTGGCGTAGAGGTCGACGGGGTCGTAAATACGGAACACCGTTTTACCAATTTCGTCGCAACGTCGGGTTGCGCGCCCTTTCATCTGTTCATAGAGAATGCGTGAGCGCACCCGGCGCATAAACACCAGGTTGCAGATTTTCGGCACGTCGATGCCGGTGGTGAGCAGGTCTACAGTGATCGCGATGCTGGGGTGTGGTTCGTTCTTGTACTTACGAATCAGTTGTTCAACTTTGTCGCTCTGGCCGGTGATGATTTGCACTGTCGCTTGGTTGTATTGCTCACCGTATGCATCTTTGAAGGCAGCATTCAGAAGGTTTTTCACCCGCTCGGCATGGGCCTGGTTAACGCAGAAAACCATGGTTTTCTCTTCGCCGAAGGGGTCCAGCTCATTGGCTAGAGCATCGCAAATCACTTTGTCAAAAGCGGGAGTGATCACCCGCCGGTTGAACGACTCGATATTGAAGTTGAGTTCGTCCTCCAGTTCGGCGACATCTACTTCGCCGGTCTGGGTATCGATGATGCTGACCTTTTCTCCCTTTTCAAATCGGATGCCGTTTTTACTGAGTTGGGTTTCGTAGCGGATCGGTGGTTCATGGTCGATCAACCAGTCATCCGCCACGGCTTCGCGATAGCTATAGGTGAACACCGGCTTACCAAAAATCTCGCTGGTATGTTTGGCTGGGGTGGCGGTCAGGCCGACTTTGCACGCGTCAAAATAATCCAGCACGCGGCGGTACTGTGAGAGGTACTGATTGTGATCACGGACAGCCAACTCACCCTCGCTCATTTCTTGATCGAGGGTGTAACCACGGTGGGCTTCGTCAACGATGATGCAGTCGAACTCGCCTACCGACGGTGGTGTGTCAGAGCGGAAAATGCGGCTGACCATCGCCTGCACGGTGGCCACCTGGATGCGGGTTTCCGCTTCGGCTGCCATATCACCTAGCTCTTTGATGTCGTAGATCTGAGCGAGTGTGTGGTTTTGCTCAAGAGCAGTGTCATTAAACGAGTCGATAGCCTGTTGGCCGAGGGCACTGCGGTCGACCAAAAACAGAATGCGTTTGAAGCGCTCCGCTTTCAAGAAGCGATACATCAAGCCAATGATAGTGCGGGTTTTGCCAGTGCCGGTGGCCATGGCCAGCAGACAGTCACGTTGGTTATTGGCCAAGGCTTGTTCGACGGCATGGATCGCATTTTCCTGATAGTCGCGCAACTTCAAATAGGTGAAGCCTTCTTCTTTGAGCTTGGCTTCGGCCTCCTCGCGGCTGCGCTTGAGCAGATCCAGCAAATCATCAGGCTTATGGAAGTCTTGCAGTGGTCGGGCTGTGTTGGCCCGGCTGCGCAGATCTCGGAACCAGGTGCCGGATTGTTCGGCGAGTTGCTTGATAAAAGGGCGCCCATTGCAGGCAAAGGCGAAGGGCACTTGGAAATGCTTTCCTTCACCATCGTTCCAGGCCGTGGATTGACCGGCGAGTAGCCATGGTTTTAGTTGCTCCGTGGCGAATGTGAATTCGCGGGAATAACGCGCCGCTTGGGGAATGCGGTCTGCAATATTGATGCGTTTGCGTTTGGCTTCAACGATAGCTACCGGCGTTAGGCCCGCGAACAGTACATAGTCGGCGTCGGCGTTTGGAATGGTAGTGGGCCACTCGGCAATGGCTTTGTTCTTGCCCTTTTCGGGGCGGATGCCTTTTTTGTAGGTCAGGTCGAGGGAGTCGGCTTCCCAGCCAGCGTCGACCAACTGCTGGTCGATAAGGATGCGAGTCAGGTCTTCGCTCAGGTCGAACTTCTGACTCGCCCGCATTGTGCGGTGCATGACCTGTGAAGAGGCCTGAGGTTGGGTCAACAGTTGAGTTTGCAGAGCTTTGATGCGTTGCTCGTGCTCGATACGCAACTTCGTCAGTTCGGCTTCATGCTGTTTGGCTTGCTGCTGATGGAGGCGTGATTCAACATCCATCTGCTGCGCGAGAACGGCATATTCTTCGGACTCACGATTTGTCAGTTCAGCCAACTGCTGATTGCTTTCAAGTTGTTGGCTAGACGCGTTCAACTGCGCTTTAAGCAGCTTAATCTGGTTTTGTAGGTCGCGCAGCGGAGTGCTGGGGTCTTCTGGGTCTACAAAGGGGCCAGGTTTAAACTTATCGCCATGCTTACCGAAGGATTGGTGATACCAAATGGCCAAGGCACGGGCGACTCTCAGTCCGTCCATTGCCTCACGATGCTGAGTACGAAATTGGTGAGTGGCTTTATTTCCCTCGGTCCGCAGCGTGTGAAACAGGTTGCGAATTTTTTGATCCAGCTGGATATCGCGGCTTAGTTTGTAGAGTAAGTCGGTCTGCTTGGTGTTGGCATCGAACTCTATACCGGCGCGGCTGGCCAGGTCCTGAGCCAATGCTTCGCCTAGCTGTCGCAGCTTGATAAGTGTGGTGTTGGGATCGCTGGCAAAGATCTGCTCGGCAGTGGTCGCGAGCTGCAGGAAAACAGGATCGTGTTCCTGGAGAAAGGAGAAGTTACTGTTCGCGGCCATGTCCAATCCTATGCATGTTCGTCCTTGATTGAGCCTAGTTGAGCTGGGTTGCGCAATTTTGCGTTGAGCTTAACCAAGATTGACCAGTTCTGACTATGGCTTTGCGCGGCTAATCCCTGTGGGAGCGGGCTTGCTCGCGAAAGCGGTGGGTCAGTCAGCATCTTTCTTGATTGGGAGACTGTCTTCGCGAGCAAGCCCGCCCCCACAGGGGATTAGTGATGGCTGCTGGAATTAAAAAGCCCCCGCTACCGTGAGGTAGCGAGGGCTCCTTTGTCAGCGGAACTCAGATCACTCCTGAACCGCCGTCTCCTTCGCTTGACGCTTCTCGATCACATCCACCAACCGCTGTGCCAACGCCGGGTAGTTCTCGTCGAAGTGATGACCACCAGGCAATTTCATCGCCTCACCCACGGCAGTCTTGTCGGTGCAGCCGCTTTCGTCGACTTCTTCTTCACCGTAGATGCACACCACTTTCTCCGGTGGCAGCTTGGCCATTTCCGGACCGGTGGCGGCTTCTTTGCCGGCGTTACCGAGCCAGCCTTCGACTTCGATTTCGAAGCTGCCGGTGCGGGCGAAGGCCAACAGGATGATGGCGTCGACGCGCTGTTGTTCCGACTCGGCCAGGCGGTTATAGATGGCTGGCAGGACGTCGGCGCCGAACGAGTAGCCGGTCAGGACGAAGCGCTTGGTGCCCCATTTCTGCCGATAGTGCTGCATCAGTTCGGCCAGGTCCAGGGCGCTTTGCTCAGGGCTCTTGTGCTGCCAGTAGTAACGCAAGGTGTCGATGCCGACCACCGGGTAGCCGATCTTCGCCATCTCTCCCGCTACGTCGCGGTCAAGGTCGCGCCAGCCACCGTCACCGGAAAGGAACAGGGTCACGGTGTCCTTGGCTTGACCGGCAGGCACTTCGACCACCGGGATCTGCAGGCCGCCGGCGGCTTTATCGCCGCCAACGAGGATCTTGCGCAGTTCGTTGTTCAGCACTTGCGGCAGATTGATGTCGTAATCGCTGATGCTGGTTTCGGCGTTGGGTTGGTCGCGCACGAAGCCGGCGCTGGTGTCGTCCGGGTTGTCGTTCCACGCCACCAGCCAGTGACCGTGAGTGGCATTTTTTGGCAGCAGGTGAGTGCAACCGGGTTTTTCCAGGGCCAGGTCAACCGAGATGGCTTGAGCCTTGTCGTCCTTCTGCTCGGACAGCCAGCGCCACGCCAGCACGGCGCCAGGGCCGATGCCGCTGACCAGGGTCGCCGGGCCTTTGAGTTCTCTCAGGGCCGATTGCAGGGCGCGACTTTGCAGCAGGCAGTCTTTGGGCAGGATCACCTGAACAATCTGCGCCGAGCCGGTGCGGCTCAGGGTCATCAACTGTTTGTCGCTGAGCTTCTGGTCTTCATTGACCGCTACCAGCACCTGGGCGCGTGGCGTGTTACCGGGGATGACACGGGTCATCGCGGCGCCATCGGCCGGGGTCAGCAGTTCGAGGGTCGGTTCGGGTGCCGGGCGGTTCAGGTACCAGTAACCGCCACCGAGAATCAGGGCCAGCACTACCAGTGTGGCCAGTACATACCGCAAGGAGCGTTGAATCATCAGCGTTTCACCAATCCAGTCAAGCCGCCCGCAATCAGGGCAGCAGTGTCGGCCAGGGCAACCAGCGGATCGAGTCCGGCGGGCACGGCCATATAACGAGGTTCCCAGTCAGGCTGGAACTTGTCTTTGAAGCGGCGCAAACCTTGGAAGTTGTAGAGCTGCTCACCACGGCGGAACACCATCGAGCCCAGACGCTGGGTCAGTGGGGCACCACGACGGGGTTGCAACCCCGACAACGGCACCATGCCCAGGCTGAAACGCGCGTATCCATGATTTTTATAATGTTGAATCAGGCCGACCATCATGAACTCCATGGTCAGCTTGGGGGCGTCCGGGTGCGCGCGCATCAGGTCGAGGCTGGCCAGGTCATGGCCGTAGGTCTCGAGCAAATTGGCGAACGCCACCGGGCGCCCTTCGAAACGAATCACCGCGACGCGGAAATGCTTGAGGTAGTCATCACTGAAGCGGCCGAGCGAGAAGCCTTTCTCGCGCACGTTTTTGCCGGTCAGCCAGGCATCGGAAATCACCTTGAGCTCATCCATCGGCGCTTGCCCCGGATCAAAGATTTCCAGCGACAGGCCATCGCGAGTGCCTCGGTTCCAGGTGTAGCGCAGGTCTTTCATCTCTTTGCCCTTGGCTTCGAGATCAAAGCGATGCAGGTCGACCCGGGCTTCTTCGCCGAGCTTGATCGCGGTCAGGCCGATGTCCATGTAGTACGGCAGGTTCTCGGCGCGCACTTGATAGAACACCGGACGGGCGTGGTGGATGTCGCAGAGGTCGCGGAACTGCCAGATCATTTCCGCCCGTTGCCGGGTCGGGCCGATCGGGTCATACAAGGCCACCAGGCTGCGACCCCGGCGGGCGTACATCAGGAACGCCTCGTCGTTGGGGTGGAACAGCAACGCCTTGTCACCGGTCAGCGCGAGGCCGCCGTCGGGTTGGGACGAAGCCATGAGGATCTTTACCGCGCGGTCCAGTTCATCCGGCGTCGGCAGATGAATGACCGGGCGCGCGGTGCGCAGCAGCCAGGTCAGGGACACCACCACCAGCAGCACCGCGGCACCCAGCAACGAGCGCAAGCCACGCGGAGCATCGGCGTCGAGGGTGAACTGCCACCAGAGCTGATGGCTGTACGGGACGTCCTGATAGGCGAACAGCAACAGCCAGATCGACGCACCGAGTACGCACAGGCTGGCCACCAGATACAGCGGCGAGAAGGGCAGTTCGGTCAAACGGCTGGGGCGATAGAACGAGCTGCGGAAAACCCCCAGCAGGCTCGCAGTCAGGGTCAGCAGGCAGGCTTCTTCCCAGTCGAAGCCCTTGAGCAACGAGAGCAGGGCGGCGACCAGCAACAATATGGTGGTCAGCATCCAGGCGGCCGACAGTCGGCGGCGCAGCCCTTGAGCGAGCAGCAAGCAGAGCACACCGATCAGGCTGGCACCGAAGTGCGAGGCGTCGACCAGTCGATGCGGGATCAGAAAGCCGATGTGCTCCAGGCGGGTGTCGATTTCCGGGGTGGCACCGGAGAACAACACCACCACGCCCGACAGAAATACCAGCACCGCCAGAATCGGCGCGGCCAGGCCGGACGCCACCCTTAAGGACTGACGCGATTGAAACAGGCGCTGACCTTCGTTGATCAGCAGGAATACGCAGGCCACCAGCAACGGCAGCACCACATAGATCAGGCGATAGAGCAGCAGGGCGGCAGCGAGTGGCGCGGCGCCGAGTGTGTCGGAGAAGGCGGCCAGCAGAATCGCTTCGAACACCCCGACCCCGCCGGGAACGTGGCTGAGCACACCGGCGGCGAGGGCCAGCAGGTACACGAGCAGGAATGCGCCGAAGGGCGGCGCTTCAGGCAGTAGCAGATAGAGCACGGTTGCCGCGGCGGCGACGTCCAGGGCCGTGATGATCAGTTGCAGGAACGTCAGGCGACGGCCCGGAAGGCGCAAGGTGCGGCATCCAACCTTGACCAGCAAGTTGTCGGGATAAGGTTGTTCTGGCAGACGGCGGCGGTAGATGCCGATGGCCAATACGCTGAAGAGCAGCAAAACGGCCACGGCGATTGCACCCAGCAACGTCTCGGACAGACCCAGGGCGGTAGAGGCCCCAGGCAGATTGCTGAGGGTGGCGAGGGCGGCCAGTGGGGGCAGGGCGCAGCCGAGCGAGAGGCTGGCAAACAGCGTCATGTGGGCGACTTCAGAAGCGCCCAGGCCATGACGTGCATATAAACGGTAACGAACCGAGCCCCCCGACAGCATTGAAAGGCCGATGGCATTGCCGATGGCGAAGGCGGTGAACCCGCCCAGGGCCAGGATTTTCGGCGCCAGTGTCACGCCCGCGTAGCGGCTGGCCGACCATTCGTAACCCAGCAGAATGATGAAGCCGACCACGGTCGCGCCCAGCGCGCCCAACAATGCGGGTTTTGGAACGTCGAGAATCGAGTCGTGCAGAGCGTCCAGATCGAGTTCGCTCAGCAGGTGGCGACAGGCAATCAGCGCGATAGCGAACAATAGCAAAGTGACTGCCAGGCCGATGGGCTGGCGGTATTTGCTGATCCGATCAAGCAAGCGCAGACGCTCGGCCTTGATCGGTTGTATCGCTGTGACGGTGTCTTGTGGATCAGACGAGTTGGCGCGCATCAATCACCTCTTGGATTGTGCGCGACAGGATGGGGGTATCCAGCCAAGTTACCAATCCCTGTAGAAAAAAATAATTACAAAATATTAACGCCTCTCACCGGGTATCAGCGATGGTACGTCATCAGTCATAGAGGGTTTTGTTTGCGGTTCAGCTTAGTCTGGGCTCAGCGTATGGGTGATCCCGAACGGCTCACTACACAGTGGCAGATCATTGTTGCGAAAGGACTTTTTCTACAGATACAAAAAAGGCCACTCTTTCGAGTAGCCTTTTTTGATGTTTGGTTGCGGGAGCCGGATTTGAACCGACGACCTTCGGGTTATGAGCCCGACGAGCTACCAGACTGCTCCATCCCGCGTCTGTGTGGCGGCATTCTATAGAGATACGCCTAGGTGTCAACCGTTAATCCTGAATAGGGTCAAATAAGCGTAAATGAGCGGCGAGCGGTCGTGGGGGAGGCTTAAGTTTCGGAATCAGAACGATTTCTCATTTAGGCGCCGTGCAGGCATAACCACTTCATCTGGACAAAACAAGCGCGCACAAAAAAGGCCACTCTTTCGAGTAGCCTTTTTTGATGTTTGGTTGCGGGAGCCGGATTTGAACCGACGACCTTCGGGTTATGAGCCCGACGAGCTACCAGACTGCTCCATCCCGCGTCTGTGTGTCGGCATTCTACAGAGGATCGGCGGGCTGTCAACCTTCAATCCAGAGAAAACCTCTTCCTGTTCAATCGCTTAGCTTTAAAAGAGGGCCGTGTGATCGGCTGAGAGGCTGGTGTGGCAAGGCTTTAAGCTCTATCGGGTGACGCTTCTCGATTGAAAAAATAAATTCATCCGGCAGTTTTCCTACGAGTGGAAAAGAACATTCTGAGTACTGGTGCTATATACAGGTGTCAGTGAGATACTGCCGATCTGACTCGCCAAGACTCCATTTCTTCACCATGAACACTGCTTTTATATGACGCAGCGAAAAATCATCCACGTCGATTGTGATTGCTTCTACGCCGCCATCGAGATGCGTGACGACCCGCGCCTGGCCGGTAAGCCTCTGGCGGTGGGTGGTTCAGCGGATCGGCGTGGCGTGATCGCCACCTGCAATTATGAAGCGCGGGCGTATGGGGTGCGTTCGGCCATGTCTTCCGGACATGCCTTGAAGCTGTGCCCGGACCTGACCATCGTCAAGCCGCGCATGGAGGCTTATAGAGAGGCCTCGAAGGAAATTCACACGATCTTTCGCGATTACACCGACTTGATCGAGCCGCTTTCACTGGATGAGGCCTACCTCGACGTGTCGGAGTGCGCGCATTTCGGCGGCAGTGCAACGCGGATTGCCCAAGACATCCGCCGTCGCGTCTCTAATCAGCTGCACATCACCGTTTCGGCGGGCGTAGCGCCGAACAAGTTTCTGGCCAAGATAGCCAGCGACTGGAAGAAGCCCAACGGCTTGTTCGTCATCACGCCGGATCAGGTCGAGGATTTTGTCAGTGGTTTGCCAGTGAGCAAGCTGCACGGTGTGGGCAAGGTGACTGCCGACAAGCTGAGCAGGCTTGGCATCCTCGATTGCTCGCATCTGCGCGAATGGGACAAGTTGGCGCTTGTGCGGGAATTCGGCAGCTTCGGCGAGCGCCTCTGGAGCCTGGCTCGTGGGATTGATGACCGGTTGGTGCACAACGACAGTCGCCGGCAGTCGATCAGTGTCGAAAACACCTACGACGTGGACCTGCCCGATCTGGTGAGCTGTCTCGATAAATTACCCGAGTTACTGGAAACCCTGGCCGGTCGCATGGCGCGGATCGACAGCAGCTATCGGCCGGGCAAGCCGTTCGTCAAAGTGAAATTCCATGACTTCACCCAGACCACTCTGGAGCAGGCCGGGGCAGGGCGGGATTTGGGGAGCTATCAGTTATTGCTGACCCAGGCGTTCAATCGCGGCGGGAAACCGGTGCGGTTGTTGGGGATTGGAGTGCGGCTGGAGGATTTGCGGGGCGGGTTTGAGCAGATGGAGTTGTTTGAGCGGTAGTGGCGGGGTTTTGATGCAGTGGTGAATGTCAGGCCGCCTTCGCGAGCAAGCCCGCTCCCACATTGGATCTTCTGTGAACACATTATTTGCGAACGCCGGAGATCTAATGTGGGAGCGGGCTTGCTCGCGAAGCTTTTAAGCGTTTAATTCGGTCCCGGATCGGCTACCAGTCGCCCGGCATCCTTGGTCAGCGACTTGAGGAATTCGGTCTGCAACTCAGGATCGTTGCGCGTCAGTTCGATCAGGCTCTGTTCCAGCTCGGTGGCTTCTTCTTCCAGACCCAGTTCCGACAGACGTTTGACCCGGTGGACCCACTGGCTCACTTCGTCGTCTTCGAGGTCGTCGTAAATCAGCCCGTGAGCTTCGAGCAGCTTGCCGCGCAAGGAACTGCTGACCGCCAGGGATGAATTGGTGTGCACATCGTCCTGGGCATCTGCGACACTGATCAGCAGTCGGCTCAGATGATTGATGTCATGTTCGGCGAACGGGCTGTCCAGCAGGTTCACGCGCAATACGCCGTTTTTGTCGGTGCTCAGGTCGAACGTTTCCTTACCGGCCTTGACCTCAACCGGACGCTCGCTCCATGGCAGGCTCGAGTATTCGGTGCGCTTGTCGAGCTGGACCTCGTCGATTCCCGCCAGGTTCTGTTGCGCGCGACCATGAGACTGCACGTTCATGAACGGGTTGAGCCCGGCAAAACCGTAGCTCAACCAATCTTTCGTCACGCTGTCCGGCAGGTTGCCGAGTGCGAACACGTTGACCACGTTCGCCCCGACACCGGCCACCACGGCCACCGCACCCAACGGGATCTCGTAAGCCTCCCGCCAGGGTTGGTAAGGCGTGTAGCGATCGTAGTGGCGGGTGACCTCGAACTCGGTGACTTCGAACGTCTTCTGCTCGTGGATCTTCACCCGACGTTGCGGCAGCTCAAGCACCTTTGGCTCGCCGACATCGATCTGCAGGCTGTGATCGAGCAATTTGCGCTCGACACGTTCCTCGTGCTCGCTGCGTTGCGACATGTGATTGGCACAGCCGCTGACCAGCAGGGTGCCGCACAGGGCGGCACCACCGAGGCCTAAGGTGTTTCGCTTGAACATGACTTCTCTATCTGGTGTCAGCGGCGGATACGGGTTTGGAGGAAGGACAGTACGTCAGCGACCGGCAGCGCTTGCGCTTCAGGTTCGGTACGGCTCTTGTATTCCAGATTGCCTTCGGCGAGGCCGCGGTCACTGACCACGATCCGGTGAGGAATGCCGATCAGCTCCATGTCCGCGAACTTGATGCCCGGGCTTGTTTTCTTGTCGCGGTCGTCCAGCAGTACTTCGAAGCCGGCTGCAGTCAGTTCTGCATACAGCTTGTCGGTGGCTTCGCGAACCTGTTCGGTTTCGTAGCGCAACGGTACCAGGGCGATCTGGAACGGAGCCAGTGTGTCGCTCCAGATGATCCCCTTGTCGTCGTTGCCCTGTTCGATGGCCGCAGCCACCACACGGGAAACGCCGATGCCGTAGCAACCCATTTCCAGAGTGACCGGCTTGCCATTCTCGCCCAGCACTTCGCACTTCATTGCTTTGCTGTACTTATTGCCTAGCTGGAAGATGTGCCCGACTTCGATGCCGCGCTTGATTTCCAGTGTGCCTTTGCCGTCAGGGCTTGGGTCGCCGGCGACGACGTTGCGCAGGTCAGCAACGGTCGGAACTGGCAGGTCGCGCTCCCAGTTCACACCAAAGTAGTGCTTGTCGTCGATGTTCGCGCCGATGCCGAAGTCGCTCATCAGTTCGACGGAACGGTCGATGATGATTGGCAGCGGCAGGTTCAACGGGCCGAGGGAGCCGGCGCCGGCGCCAATGGCGTCGCGCAGTTCGGCTTCGGACGCCATGACCAGCGGGCTGGCAACGCCGGGCTGGTTGGCAGCCTTGATTTCGTTCAGCTCGTGGTCGCCACGGATGATCAGGGCAATCAGCTTGCCTTGCTCTTCAGCGTGAACCACCAGGGTCTTGATGGTCTTTACGATCGGCAGGTTGAAGCCTTCGACCAGTTGCGCAATGGTCTTGGCGTTCGGCGTGTCGACCAGGCGCAATTCTTCAGCCGGTGCGGCGCGGGAAGTTTCCCGCGACACGGCTTCGGCTTTCTCGATGTTCGCGGCGTAGTCGGAGCCGTTGCTGAAGACGATATCGTCTTCGCCGGATTCGGCCAGCACGTGGAACTCGTGAGAGCCGGCACCACCGATCGAGCCGTTATCAGCTTCAACCGGGCGGAATTTCAGGCCCAGACGGGTGAACACGTTGCAATACGCCTGGTGCATGCGGTCGTAGGTGACCTGCAGCGATGGCTGGTCCGCGTGGAAGGAGTAGGCGTCCTTCATGATGAATTCGCGACCGCGCATCAAACCGAAGCGTGGACGGATCTCGTCACGGAATTTGGTCTGGATCTGGTACAGGTTGATCGGCAGCTGTTTGTAGCTGCTCAACTCGTTGCGCATCAGGTCGGTGATGACTTCTTCGTGAGTCGGGCCGGCGCAGAAGTCACGACCGTGGCGATCCTTGAAGCGCAACAATTCAGGGCCGTATTCTTCCCAACGACCGGATTCCTGCCACAGCTCAGCCGGTTGGGTGCTCGGCATCAACACTTCGAGAGAGCCAGCGGCGTTCATTTCTTCACGAACGACGGCTTCAACCTTGCGCATCACTCGCAAGCCCATCGGCAGCCAGGTGTACAGGCCCGAGGCGAGTTTGCGGATCATGCCGGCGCGCAGCATCAGCTGATGGCTGATCACGACCGCGTCGGAAGGCGTTTCTTTCTGTGTGGCGAGCAAAAATTGACTGGTGCGCATGGTTGGCCGTTGTCGGTTGCTGATGACGAGAAATGACGGAGCATTGTACGGGCGAGATCTGCTGGCGTACAGGCGTGCGGTCGGCGGTGTGGCAGGAGGGCGGGAATCACCGCGCTCTCTGCGAAGCTTCCTACGATTCTTCCACTACCTGGCTCGGAACCGGTTCTGGCGTTGGTGTCGGACCTGCACGACGGCTCTCCTGGAACCAGTGCAAGGCGATCAACAGCAGGGTTGGTACGCCCAGCAGGGCGGTGATCAGGAAGAAGTTGTGATAGCCGAATTTCTCCACCATGACCCCCGAGTAGCCGCCAATCAGGCGTGGCAGCAAGAGCATGATCGAGCTGAGCAGGGCGTACTGGGTCGCGGAGAACTTCAGGTTGGTCAGGCTCGACAGGTAGGCGACGAACGCCGACGTCGCCAGGCCCGAGCTGAAGTTGTCCAGGGAGATGGTGCCAATCAGCATGTTCAGGTTGGCGCCCATGTCGGCCAGCATCAGGAACAGCAGGTTAGTGCCAGCCGACGTGATGCCGCCGATGAACAGAATCGGAAGGATGCCAAAGCGCACGATCAGCAGGCCGCCCATGCCGGCGCCAACCAAAGTCATGATCAGGCCGAAGATCTTGCTGACGCTGGCAATCTGATCCTTGGTGAAGCCCTGATCGATGTAGAACACGTTGGCCATCACCCCCATGACCGTATCGGACATCCGATAGGTGGCGATCAGGCCAAGCAG
This sequence comes from Pseudomonas sp. MDT1-17, assembly GCF_054898105.1. Lineage (NCBI taxonomy): Bacteria > Pseudomonadati > Pseudomonadota > Gammaproteobacteria > Pseudomonadales > Pseudomonadaceae > Pseudomonas > Pseudomonas sp. MDT1-17. The sequence continues at coordinate 1,901,458 of NZ_JBUBVM010000001.1, forward strand.
CAGCAAAGCCTGCCAGCGGTAACGCAGAATGAAATCGTTGACCGGCGTCAGCACTGGCGCCAAGCCGCGGCGGCCGATGGCTGACAGGCATATAGCGGTGAGCGTGGTGTAGAGGATTGCCCGCAGGAACGCGCGGTCTTCGAGCAGCAGGTCGAGCGGGCTTGCGCCTTCGAACAGCACGCTGGCGAAGTCGGTGTTGTACAACTGGGTGAACATGGCCGGTACGGAAACCAGCAGCACGATCAGCACAAACACCGATGCCAGTTGATGCACAAAGCTGTAGCGCCCGGCTTGAAGTTGCGTGCGCAGCGGCACCGACGGCTCGCGCATGAAAAAGGAGGTTAGCAGCGCCGGAACCATCAAGGCGCCGAACAGGATGTAGGTGCCGGCCCAGGCCGAATGCTTATAGTTGAAACCGGTGGAACCGAAGCCTTCAGCGAAGAACAGGGCGCCGGCGGTAGCCAGCAGCGCGGCGATTCGATAACCAGACATGTAACTGGCGGCAAGTGCGGCCTGGCGACTGTCGTCGGCGATTTCCAGGCGATAGGCGTCGACCGCAATGTCCTGCGTCGCGGAGGCGAAGGCGACAACCACTGCAATGGCGATCAGCCAGGACAAATGTTTTTGCGGGTCGCAGAAACCCATCCCGATCAGACCGAGGATGACCAGTGCCTGGGAAAGCACCAGCCACGAACGTCGGCGACCGAGCTTGCCGAGGAATGGCAGGCGCCATTGGTCGAGCAGCGGTGACCAGACCCACTTAAAGGCATAGGCCAGGCCGATCAGGCTTGCATAGCCGATGGTTTCGCGAGCCACGCCGGCTTCGCGCAGCCAGACCGAAAGTGTCGAAAACACCAGCATGTAGGGCAGGCCGGCGGCGAAACCAAGCAACAACAGCACAAGTGTCGAGGGGCTGGCATAGGCGGCGAGCGCGGCGCGCCAGGTTTTACGGGGCATGGGCTGAAGTCTGCCTCAAGAAATACGGAAACAAAGCGCGCACTCTAACCGCTGTGCTCTACCGGGCGCCAGCCATGGCGCTGAATATCAACACGATTGTTCAGGATACTGATGCCCTCCATGCGCAAACGCGCGCGTTGTTCATCCCCCGAAGGGCTGCCCACAGGCAGGCTGATACGCCCGCCGGCACCGAGCACGCGGTGCCAGGGTAATTTGCTGTCATCCGGCAGTTGGCTCAGTGTCCGCCCGACAAAGCGGGCAGCGCGACCCAATCCCGCCAGCTCGGCGAGCTGCCCGTAACTCACGACTTTGCCCTCGGGGACTTGGGCCAGCGTCAGGTAGAGCGCCGTGCGTCGGATTTGCGCCGGACTATCGGTTTCAGTGTTTGAGTCGGTCACGTCCGCAGTTCCTGAAAGAAGTTCGCCTTACCGTCTGTAGAGTAAATCCTGGATCACCCATTGAGAAATGAACTCAATAGAAATAGTCGGGTCAGTCCTTGCTAGGGTCTTATTCGTACGGATAATGCCGACCACTTTTCGCAAACTTGAGCCTGTATTGCTTATGTTGTCCAGAACTCTGCTGTGCCTCGCTGTCGCCAGTGCTTCCACGCCTTTACTCGCCGATACCGTCTGGTTGAAGAACGGTGACAAGCTGAGCGGCAAGATCACCGTTTTCGATGGCGGCAAGCTGTTGATCCAGACCGAATACGCCGGCGCCGTCCCGATTGACTGGAAGCAGGTTAAAACCCTTGAAAGCGACCAGCAGTTGCTGGTCAAGCAGGATGCCTACACGGGCGAAAAGGCCAAGGCGCTGCATGCCGCAGATGACGGAAAGGTCACTTTGGCCAATGGCGACGGTCCCAAGACCGTCGAACTGGCCAGTATCCAGCAGATCCTCAAGCCCAAGCCGGTGGTTGAGGATTTGGTGTGGAAGGGGAATGTCGATGCAGCGCTGGATTATCAGCGGGCCGAGAAAGACACCGACGATTACGATATCGACTTCAAGACCACTGCGCGTCATGGCAGATGGCGACACATCGCTGAAGGCGAGTACAACCGCGAATTTCAGGATGACGTGGTCACTACTGACAACTGGCGGGGCGAATACTCGCTCGACCGCTTCCTGACCGAAAAATGGTTCTGGCAAGGGCGCGCGGTCTATAAGCGCGACAAGGTCGAAGACCTGTCCCGTCAGCGCACAGTCGGTACTGGCCCCGGCTACCAATTCTGGGACAACGAACTGGGCGCATTTTCCTTGGGTTCGCTGGTCAACCGCACGGACTATGAGTTCGCTGACGGCAGCAAAGAAAATTTCTATTCCCTGGCGATGAAGTGGGATTACAACCGCTACCTGATCGGCAAGCAGGTCGAGTTCTTCACCAACGGCGAGGTGGGTAAGCCGTTGTCGGGCGTGGCGAATTACGCGCTGGATGCCGAGGTCGGGCTGCGTTACAAGGTGACCGAGTGGGCGTCGCTTAACCTGAAGGCCGAGCGAGACATCATCAGCGGTACCGACGATGCCGATCTGGACAAGACCCGCTACACCGCAGGGTTTGGCGTGGCCTGGTAAGACGCAAAAAATCGCAGCCACTGGCTGCGATTTTTTTTGCCTGCAAAACAGACAGGCACAAAAAAGCCCCGCTTTTGAGGGCGGGGCTTTTTACTAAAGCAAGTACAAGTTAGATAACTTGAACTTCTTCAGCTTGCATGCCTTTCTGACCGCGGGTAGCGATGAAAGAAACCTGTTGGCCTTCTTTCAGGCTTTTGAAGCCGTCGGATTGGATAGCTTTGAAGTGAACGAACAGGTCGTCACCGGATTGTGGAGTGATGAAGCCGAAGCCTTTTTCATCGTTGAACCACTTAACGGTACCAGTTTGGCGATTAGACATGGTGTAACTCCTTGAACAAAGATAACTGCGACGCAGGAAGAACCCTGGCCGAGACTGAGTGCAAAGAGCAGGAAAAATTCTTGTAGATGGTTGGATCGAAATTCAACATATCGTGTAGAGATTCTCAGTGACACAAGCAGCACAGTGGCGCCACCTTAACCCTTTTTCCGGAACGTGCCAATGCTTCCTGCGAAGGTTTCTCTGTTTTCATGACTGACGGTGCACCCGATTGCGACGAAGGGCCAGATTTCACGGGGGATTGGCGAGAATTGTGCCCGGGACTTTGAACCCGAAGCGCGCGCCCGGTAAGATGCCGGACAGATTTTTTCCACCTCGCTATTCAGGACACCCGCCATGAGCATCAAATCGGACAAGTGGATTCGCCGCATGGCGCAAGAGCACGGCATGATCGAGCCCTTCGTAGAGCGCCAGGTGCGCGGTGAAGGCGCCGACCGAGTGATTTCCTATGGCGTGTCGAGCTATGGCTACGACGTACGCTGCGCCGATGAATTCAAAGTATTCACCAACATCAATTCGGCGACCGTTGATCCGAAGAACTTCGACGAGAAGAGCTTCGTCGACGTCAAGAGCGATGTCTGCATCATCCCGCCGAACTCCTTTGCCTTGGCGCGCACCGTGGAATTCTTCCGTATTCCGCGCAATGTGTTGACTATCTGCCTGGGTAAAAGCACCTACGCTCGTTGCGGCATTATCGTCAACGTGACGCCGCTTGAGCCTGAGTGGGAAGGCCACGTGACCCTGGAATTCTCTAACACCACCACGTTGCCGGCAAAAATCTACGCCAACGAAGGTGTGGCCCAGATGCTGTTTTTCGAATCCGACGAAGAGTGCGAAGTGTCCTACAAGGACCGTGGCGGCAAGTATCAGGGCCAGCGCGGCGTCACCCTGCCACGCACCTGATCGGTTTGTCTGGCAGGTCGCGGGAATTCTTCAGCGGGTAGATACTCTATTGGGTGTACTGCCCGGTTCGCGCAACGCGCACGGGGCCATCGCTCAGGAGTGCTCTATGAAGATCGATCCGCAAATAAGTGCCGAACTGGCAAGGCTTGAGCCCAATCAGGTTGGCGTTTTGGCCTGGTCCTTGTTGGCACATCCACCCGTCAGCATGGCAGGGGGCATTCCCGGTCAGCCTGATCCCGATACGCCCAACGAACAACCTACCGAGCCCGGTGAGCCCACCCTGCCGGATGAGCCACCTCCCGCGCCTGTAGCCTGATCTGTAGCTGAAATGAATGGCCAGTCAGCTGATGTCCTTAAAGACATCAGCTGACTGGCCATATTTCGTTGTCGCCTATGACAAAGATCCTACAGCTGTCATCCCGTTCTACCTGATAGCCGCCGGTAAACGCGCCGAAGGCCGGCAGCAGACTGATGTGCTCTCCCAATCTGAAGCACGCCAGTCGCAAACTTTGTCGACCTCTACCGTTCAGCCGATAAACCGGATGCACATGCCCGGCGAGCACGTGCCGGTATGAATGCGGGTCGGGTTCGTGCTGCAACGCAAACGGCCCCAGCAGCAACGGCTCGGGCACCACACGAATGTTCAACGATGCCGGCGGATCGCCCGCGCGCCTGTCGTGGTTGCCGCGGATCAGTGTCATAGGCAAATCGCGGTGTCGGCCGCGCCATTGCGCCAAGGCGTTTAGTGTGGCCGTAGCGTGGGAACCGGGGCCGTGAAGAAAATCCCCGAGGAAAATCAGCTGACGGCAGGGCAGGGCGGTCAGTATTGCGTCCAGCACGGCAATGTTGCTGGCGGTGGTGCCATGAGGCACGGGTTGGCCGAGGCTTCGATAGGCCGCAGCCTTGCCGAAATGCACGTCGGCAATCAGCAGTGCCTGCTGGGCGGGCCAGTAGATGGCTTTTTCTGGCAGCAGCCACACTTCTTCGCCAGCCAAATGCACGGGATAGGGCGTATTCATCGGGCTTTCCCGGTTCCGGCGGTTTTTTCAAGATCCGTGACCATGCGCCTGATGCGATCCACGAGTTTTTCCGAGCTCATGCTTTCCCGCATGCGCTCCACCAGCAGTGGAAATCCGAGAGGCGTAGGACGTTTGATGTGATGCAGGTCCAGTTTCAGTTGGTTGATCCGCTCCAGCGTCTGTTTCAGTCGATGAATATCCAATTCCTCACGCAGGACTTCTTCTCCTGCCTGGGCCAGTAGCAGATTCCCGGCGTCGTACTGTTTAAACACTTCGAAGAACAACCCGCTCGAGGCCTGAACCTGACGGGTGCTTTTCGGTGCGCCGGGGTACCCGGCAAACACCAGCCCGGCAATGCGTGCGATTTCCCGAAAACGGCGAAGCGCGAGTTCACCGGCATTCAGACTGGCGAGCACGTCCCTGAGCAGATGCTGTGGACTTAATAGTCCGGGGGGCAGAGGGTCGGACCAATTCACGCAGGTAGCGCTGAGCAACTCCAGCCCGTAATCATTCACCGCAATAGAAAATGTCACCGCCTGCTGCTGACTGACCCGCCACGCCAACAAGCTCGCCAACCCCAGATGGACCTGGCGCCCGGCGAATGGGTAGAGGAACAGGTGCCAGCCTTCACGTGATTTCAGCGTTTCGGCCAGTAAAGTATCCGAGGTCGGTAACCCGGACCAGCGTTGTTGCACCTCTAAAAGGGGGCGCAGCGCCTGCATTTCCGGCCCAGTGAACTCGCCCTGCGCCGCCGCACTAAAGCGCGCGACCACCGCATTGGCCAACTCGCTGGACAGTGGCATGCGCCCGCCATTCCAGAGCGGCACCGCAGCTTTTTTCGCGATGCTGCGTTTTACATAGGCGGTCATGTTTTCTACCCGCACCAGCTCCAGCAAACGCCCCGCGAACAGAAAACCGTCACCGGGCTTGAGCCGTGCGATAAAACCTTCCTCGACGCTGCCCAATTGTTTACCGCCGCCACCCTTGCTCCAGAACTTCAACTGAATGCTCGCGTCGCTGACGATGGTGCCGATACTCATGCGATGTCGGCGGGCCAATCGCGCATCGGGTACGCGCCAGACACCGTGTTCATCCGGTTCGACCCGGCGATAATCCGGATAGGCCGTCAGGGAAAGTCCGCCGTGGCGTACGAAAGCCAGCGCCCACGTCCAGTCCGCCGGCGTAAGGTCGCGATAAGCCCAGGCGCCGCGTACTTCCTCGTACAACTCATCGGGCTGAAAACCACCCCCCAGTGCCATGCTGACCAGATGCTGAACGAGCACATCCAGCGGTTTTTGGGGAGACTCGCGTGGTTCAATTCGCCGTTGTGCGACGGCGTCCCGTGCCGCAGCGGCCTCGATCAGTTCGAGGCTGTGCGTCGGCACCAGCGTCACCCGCGAAACCCGCCCTGGCGCATGACCGGAACGACCCGCACGCTGCATCAGTCGCGCCACACCTTTGGCCGAACCGATTTGCAGCACGCGTTCCACTGGCAGGAAGTCCACACCCAAATCCAGGCTGGACGTGCAGACAACGGCTTTGAGCTGACCTTCCTTGAGGGCGCGCTCGACCCAGTCACGCGTGTCGCGTGACAGTGAGCTGTGATGCAGGGCAATCAATCCAGCCCAATCGGGGCGCGCCTCCAATAGGGCTTGATACCAGATCTCCGATTGCGCACGGGTGTTGGTGAACACCAGGCTGCTGGGGCTGGAATCGATCTCGGCGATGACCTGCGGCAACATCTTCAGCCCGATGTGCCCGGCCCATGGAAATCGCTCGATGGCGGGCGGCAGCAGCGTGTCGACGCGTAGCTCTTTATTGGTTTGGCCCTGGACGCTGGTGCCAGCGCCCTGTGGGATTAATACCTGTTCGGCGTGGGCCTGATTACCGAGGGTCGCGGAAACGCCCCAGACAATCAGCCCCGGATGCCAGCGACGCAACCGGGCAAGGGCCAGTTGCAGTTGCACGCCGCGCTTGTTACCCAGCAGTTCGTGCCATTCGTCGACCACCACCATGCGCAAGGTCGACAGCGCAGTGTGTGCGTCAGCACGGGCGAGCATCAGGGTGAGACTTTCCGGGGTGGTGATGAGCGTGGTGGGCAATCGTCGACTCTGACGCGCGCGTTCGCTGCTGCTGGTATCGCCGGTCCGCAGGCCGACGCTCCACGGAATCTGCAAATCGTACAGCGGTGCCTCCAGAGCGCGAGCGGTGTCGGCAGCCAGCGCGCGCATGGGCGTTATCCACAGCACCGTCAGCGGTTCGGCAAGCGTTTTTCGATTACGAGGTTGTTCAACAGAAGAAGCGTAGCGATTAAGCGCGCCAAACCAGACGGCATAGGTTTTACCGGCGCCCGTGCTGGCATGCAGCAACCCGGACTCACCGCGTTTGACTGCCGCCCACACGTGTTTCTGAAAGACGAAAGGCTTCCAGCCGCGAGCGGTGAACCATTGTTTTGCGAAGTCGGGGGAGGTTCCCATGCCGGCCGTGTGCGCTCTGAAAGTCCTCTTTCAGTGACCACGGCGGCATACGAAAGGTTTAATGACACTCCCCGAACTGTAGGAGCTGCCGCAGGCTGCGATCTTTTGATCTTTGGCGGTCTTGATAAAGAACAAGATCAAAAGATCGCAGGCTTCGCCAGCTTCCACAGGGGGGTTGCTGTGTTACTTGAGGTTGCCGCTCAGGAACTGCTTCAGCCGCTCACTTTTCGGATTGCCCAGCACGTCTTCCGGTGCACCTTCTTCCTCCACCAACCCTTGGTGCAGGAACAACACCTGACTCGATACTTTACGGGCGAAGCTCATTTCGTGAGTCACCATGATCATGGTCCGGCCTTCTTCGGCCAGGCCCTGGATCACTTTGAGCACTTCGCCCACCAGTTCCGGGTCGAGCGCCGAGGTCGGTTCGTCGAACAGCATGACTTCCGGTTCCATGGCCAATGCGCGGGCGATGGCGACCCGTTGCTGCTGACCGCCGGACAGGAACGCCGGGTACTGATCGGCCACTCGCGCCGCCAGCCCGACCTTGTCGAGGTAACGACGGGCACGGTCTTCGGCTTCTTTCTTGTCGCAACCCAACACCCGGCGCGGCGCCATGGTGATGTTTTCCAGCACCGTCATGTGGCTCCACAGGTTGAAGTGCTGGAATACCATGGCCAGGCGGGTGCGGATCTTTTGCAGTTCATCGGCGTCGGCCACGTGCATGCCGTGGCGGTCCTTGATCATGCGGATGTTCTGGCCGTCCAGGCTCATGGCGCCGTCGTTAGGCTGCTCGAGAAAGTTGATGCAACGCAGGAAGGTGCTTTTGCCCGAGCCGCTGGCGCCGATCAGGCTGATGACGTCGCCGGTGTTGGCCTTGAGCGAAACGCCTTTGAGTACTTCATGATCGCCATAGCTTTTATGCAGGCCTTCAATGGTCAATTTGTACATGGGGCATGCATCCTCAAGGCGAAAGTAGGTAGCCGCTGCGATAGGCTTCGGTGCCCGCGACGTGGGCGATCACCATGCCGGCAGTGGCCATGCGTCGCAGCGAACGGGCGTACATCAGCCCGGCGGCGGTGCAATGAACGGGGGTGACGCGATCAAAGATCGGGTCGATGATTTCAGCGATCAGTTGCCCGGCTTCGAGGTATTCCCCTGGCAGCGCGGTGAACACCAGCAGCCCGCCGACCGGTGTTGCCACCGGTTCAACGCCGGCCAGCGGCGTGGCCGGGTAGGGGAGCTCGGGCAGCGACGCAGGTTCGCCAGCAATGGCGCCGAAGTGAATCAGGTAATCGATCAGCGCCTGGCAATCGAGGCTGGCCAACGGGTGATTGACGTCACCCTGGCCGCGCAATTCAACGGTGACCGAAAAACTGCCCAGCGGAATGTCGAAGTGTTCGCCGAAGCGCTCCTTCAACTGCCACCACAGCAGGGTGAAGCATTCATCGAACGACTGACCGCCGGAATCAGTGGCCAGCAGACTGGCTTCAGCCCCGATGTACCGCGCCAGCGGCTCGACTTGAGGCCAGGCCTCGGGCGTGGTGTAAAGGTGGGCGACCGCTTCGAAATCGCAATGCAGGTCCAGCACCATGTCGGCATCGCAGGCCAGCCGTTGCAGGGTCAGGCGCTGGGATTGCAATTGCGTGCTGGCAGTTTGCTGAGCGAGGGCATTGCGCAGGCAGCTGCGAATCAGTTCGAGGTTGAGCTGCGGATCGTCGCCGAGTTGGCCTTCGATCTCGTTGCCGACGGCTTCGCTCACATCGACGAACCAGCGATTGAAGTTCTGCCCGCTTTCGAGTTCGTAACGGCCCAGCGGCACATCCATCAGCACTTGTTCGAGGCCGACCGGGTTGGCGATCGGCACCAGCACGATTTCGCTGCGCAGACGGCCGGCGGCTTCCAGCTCCGCCAGACGTTGCTTGAGGTGCCAGGCCACCAGCATGCCGGGCATTTCGTCGGCATGCAGGGACGACTGGATGTAGATCTTGCCTTTGGCCGACGATGGGCCGAAGTGGAAGCTGTGAATCTGTCGTGCGGTCCCCGGCAGTGGGGCCAGCAGGTCATGAATCTGGTGGCGCATGTTTGTCTCTTTATTCCTGAAAGCGGGTCCTAGTGGGTCGGCCCGAGGAAGGCCAGCCATCGGCGTTCGGCGAGGCGGAACAGGCCGACCAGCGCAAAGGTAATGGTCAGGTAGATCAGCGCGGCGATGCCGAACGACTGGAAGGTCAGGAAAGTCGCCGAGTTGGCATCCCGTGCGACTTTCAATATGTCCGGGATGGTCGCGGTGAACGCCACGGTGGTCGAGTGCAGCATCAGAATCACTTCGTTGCTGTAATAAGGTAACGAACGACGCAAGGCCGAAGGCATGATCACGTAGGCATAGAGCTTCCAGCCTGTCAGACCGTAAGCCTTGGCCGCTTCGACTTCACCGTGAGCCATGCTGCGAATCGCCCCGGCGAATATCTCCGTGGTGTAGGCGCAGGTGTTCAGGGCGAAGGCCAGGATGGTGCAGTTCATCGCGTCGCGAAAGAACGCATCGAGTACGGGCTGGGCGCGCACGGCAGCCAGGCTGTAGATGCCGGTGTAGCAAATCAGCAACTGGATATAGAGCGGTGTACCCCGGAACAGGTAGGTGTAGAACTGCACTGGCCAGCGGATGTAGAAGTGCGGCGAAACCCGGGCGATGGAGAGCGGAATCGACACCAGAAAACCGATGAAGATCGACGCACTGAGCAGCCACAGGGTCATGGCCAGGCCAGTGATGTTGTAGCCGTCGGTATAAAGGAAGGGTTTCCAGTATTCCTGCAAGAGTTCGATCATCGTACGGCCTCCCGGGAACCGGCGGCGTAGCGGCGTTCGAGCCAGCGCAGGACGACGTTGGACGCGCTGGTGATCAGCAGGTAAATCACGGCTGCCAGCACCAGGAAGTAGAACAGTTGGTAGGTGCTTTTACCGGCATCCTGCGCAGCCTTGACCAGGTCGGCAAGACCGATGATCGAGACCAGCGCGGTGGCCTTGAGCATCACCATCCAGTTGTTACCAATGCCCGGCAAGGCGAAACGCATCATCTGCGGGAACACCACGATACGAAAACGCTGGCCGCGTTTGAGGCCATAAGCGGTGGCGGCTTCGACCTGACCCCGAGGCACAGCGAGGATCGCTCCGCGGAAGGTTTCGGTGAAGTACGCGCCATAAATGAAGCCCAGGGTGATGACCCCGGCGCTGAACGGGTTGATCTCGATGTATTCCCATTCCATGAAATCGGTGAACGACGTCAACCAGGTTTGCAGGCTGTAGAAGATCAACAGCATCAGCACCAAGTCCGGTACACCGCGAATCAGCGTGGTGTAGAGCTGGGCCGGAACCCGCACCAGTTTGACTTTTGACAGTTTGGCTGTGGCGCCAAGCAGGCCGAGCAAGACGGCCACCAGCAGCGACAACGCCGATAATTTGATGGTCATCCAGGTGCCTTCCATCAGCAACGGGCCGAAGCCCTTGAGGCTGAAGGCTGAGAGCCCCAGGTTTTGTAAGAGGTTTTCGAACATAAATCAGCAACCTGATCGGATGAAAAAAGCGCCCATCGTGAGGTGGGCGCCGGGCATTATTTGCCGCTGTACAGATTCAGATCGCCAAAGTGTTTCTTTTGAATGGTGGCGTAGGTGCCATCGTCGTGTAACGCTTTGATACCTTTATCCAAAAGTGCCTTGAGGTCTTTGTTACCTTTAGAGATACCGATCGCTGTTTTGGCCGGCAGCAATTCGCTGTCAACCGGCTTGCTGACTTCGTAGCCCTCGCCTTTAGGCGACTTCAAAAAACCCAGTTCGGCTTGCAGCATGTCCTGGATCGCCCCGTCGAGACGGCCGGACATCAGGTCGGCATACACCTGATCCTGGTTCTGATAGGCCTGGGTTTTCACGCCAGCCTTGTCCAGAACGGCCTTGGCGTACGCTTCCTGAATGGTGCCTTGCTCGTAGCCGACGGTCTTGCCCTTCAGCGAAGCGACGTCTTCGGTCAGGCCTGAACCTTTCTTGAACACGTAAGCGGTTGGACCGGAGAACAGCTCGTTGGAGAAGTCGATGACTTTTTCGCGGGCCGGGGTGACGGTCATCGAAGAGATCACACCGTCGAATTTATTGGCCTTCAGGCCCGGAATCATGCCGTCGAAATCGCTTTCGACCCATTTGCACTTGACCTTCAGCTCGGCGCAGATCGCGTTACCCAGATCGATATCGAAACCCACCAAGTTACCGTCAGCTGCTTTGGACTCGAACGGAGCGTAAGAAGGGTCAACGCCAAAACGCAGTTCTTTGTATTCCTTTGCCAGCGTGGAGCCGGCAGCCATGCACAACGCCAGTGCAGAAAGGGTCAGCAATGCTTTTTTCATTATTCAATCCCTAAAAACCAATAGAGCGCTTGTGGCGCAGAATTATTGTTACTGGAAAGCGTAAGACCCACTGAAAGTAGCAATTTCCGAACCAGAGTCCCGAACAAGTGTTTTAAAAGGTGATTCAAGAAATGGCAAGGAGCGATTTGCGCACGAAAACGGGCGTCGGGAAATGTCTGCACCAACTTGGTTCGGAATCGCACAAATCACTGTGCGAGCGAGCCTGCTCGCGAAGAGGGCGTGTCAGGCGATGTCAATGCTTCTGACGGACCGCTTTCGTCGGAACGCCGCCCGGAGCCGGCTCGCTCCCACAAGGGAATTGGATCAACCCAACAAATCCTGCAACGTTCCTAAATTGTCAGCTTCTTCAACCGACTTATCCCGCCGCCAGCGCAACATCCTCGGAAACCGCACAGCAATCCCGCTCTTGTGTCGTTTGGACAGGGCGATGCCCTCAAACCCCAGTTCAAACACCAGGCTCGGCGTCACGCTGCTCACCGGCCCGAATTTCTCTACGGTGGTCTTGCGCACGATGCTGTCGACCTGGCGCATTTCTTCGTCGGTCAGCCCTGAATAGGCCTTGGCGAACGGCACCAGTGTGCGTTCGCTCGCCTCAGGCGGCCCGTCCCACACAGCGAAGGTGTAATCGCTGTAGAGACTGGCGCGGCGACCATGGCCGCGTTGCGCATAGATCAGCACCGCGTCAACGATGAACGGGTCGACTTTCCATTTCCACCAGACGCCCATGTCCTTGGTCCGCCCGACGCCATACAGCGCATCCCGGGCTTTGAGCATCATGCCTTCGACACCGAGACTGCGGGAGGCTTCCCGTTGTCGGGCAAGGTCGAACCAATCTTCGCCCGTGAGCACAGGCGAGGGCAGCAGCACCGGGTTAGCGCAGGTTTTCACCACCTGTTCCAGCTGAGTGCGACGCGTGGCCTGAGGCTGGTTGCGCCAGTCTTCGTCCTGCCATTCCAGCAGGTCGTAGGCGAGGACGACCACTGGCACTGCTTCGAGAATTTTCTTGTCCAGGGTTTTACGGCCGATCCGCTGTTGCAGCAGAGCAAACGGTTTTACTGCGGGTAAGGCTGGGGAACGAGGGTCGAAGGCGTCTTCGGTGGTGGGTGCTACGGTTTTCCAAGCGACGATTTCACCGTCGATCACCGTACCGTCGGGCAAGCAGTGAACCAGACTATCGAGTTCGGGGAAGCGCTCGGTGACCAGTTCTTCACCTCGCGACCAGATCCACAGTCGCCCGTCGCGTTTGACGACCTGCGCGCGGATGCCGTCCCACTTCCATTCCACTTGCCAGTGGCGGGCCGGGCCAAGCAGGGCTTCGAATTGTTCAACGGGTTGTGATAGCGCGTGGGCGAGAAAAAACGGGTAAGGCTGGCCACCGCGTTGCGCATGTTCGTCAGATGATTCAGCAGCGATCAGCTTCAAATAACCGGGTGCGTTCGGGCGGTTGGACAGGTCGGTGTAACCCACCAGTCGCTGGGCGACGCGTTTGCTGTCGATCCCGGCCATGGCCGCCAAGGCACGGGTCACCAGCAACTTGGATACGCCGACGCGGAAACTGCCGGTGATCAGTTTGATGCAGAGCATCAGGCTCTGGCGGTCCAGTTGCGACCACAGGGCTGGCAGTTGCTCGGCGAGGACTTGCGGGGTTTCACCGCGCAGTGGCAGCAGTTTGTCTTCAATCCAGACCGCCAAACCATCGTTGGAGCTGTGAAGTGCTTCGGGCAATACCAGAGAGATGGTTTCTGCCAGATCGCCGACCGCCTGATAGCTCTCTTCAAACAGCCACGGCGAGAGGCCGGAGTACGCCACCGCCAGCTCTCGCAGGATGCGCACCGGCACCAGTTGCCGAGGCCGCCCGCCGGACAAAAAATAAACAGCCCATGCGGCGTCTTCTGGCGCGGCGTTGGCGAAGTAGTGTTGCATCGCCGCGAGTTTGGCGTTGCTCGACGTTGTGGCGTCGAGTTCGGCGTATAACTCGGCGAAGGCCTTCATGGCTGCACCTCGACGTTCTCGGGTTCGACGGCGGCGTTTTCTTCCTCATCGTCGCCGTACTCGGTGCTGAAACTCTGAGCATCAAGACCCTGTTCGCGCAGATGGCGCACCAGCACACCCACCGAACCATGGGTCACCATGACCCGTTCCGCGCCGGTCTGTTCGATGGCCCAGAGCAGGCCCGGCCAGTCGGCGTGGTCAGACAGTACGAAGCCACGGTCCACGCCGCGCCGCCGCCGTGTGCCACGCAAACGCATCCAGCCACTGGCGAAGCCGTCGCTGTAGTCGCCGAATCGGCGCATCCAGGTACTGCCGCCAGCAGAAGGTGGGGCGATGACCAAGGCTTTACGCATCATCGGATCGCTCTTTTTGACCTCGCCGGCATAGATCGTTGGCGGTAAATAAATACCGCTCTCGCGATAAACCCGGTTCAGCGGTTCCACCGCGCCATGCACCAGAATGGGGCCGAGGTTGGCGTCGATGCCGTGGAGAATGCGCTGGGCCTTGCCGAAGGAATAGCAGAACAGCACGCTGGTTTTGTCGGCGGCGGCGTTGGCCTGCCACCACTGATTGATCTCGGCAAAGACTTGCGCCTGGGGTTGCCAGCGATAAATCGGCAGGCCGAAGGTCGATTCAGTGATGAAGGTATCGCAACGCACGGGTTCAAACGGCGCGCAGGTGCCGTCGGGCTCGATCTTGTAGTCGCCCGAGGCGACCCAGACTTCACCGCCGTATTCCAGACGCACCTGGGCTGAGCCAAGCACGTGGCCGGCGGGGTGAAAGCTCAGGGTGACGCCGTGATGAGTCAGAGGTTGACCGTAAGGCAGGGTTTGCAGGTTGATGTCCTGACCCAATCGCGCACGCAAAATCCCTTCACCGGGAGCGGCCGCCAGATAATGCTGGTTGCCGGTACGGGCATGGTCGCCGTGAGCATGGGTGATGACCGAACGCTCGACTGGCCGCCACGGGTCGATGTAGAAATCGCCGGCGGGGCAGTACAGGCCTTCGGCGCGCGCGATAACAAGGTCCATGTTGTTACCAAAAATGGAGGGACTTGTTAGCTATGAGGTTTGCGCGGGGCTGGAAGTTCTATCGAGTTTTAAAAGCGGAAAAAGATTCAAATGTGGGAGCGGGCTTGCTCGCGAAGGCAGTGTGTCAGTCAATATCATCGTTGACTGACACACTGCCTTCGCGAGCAAGCCCGCTCCCACATTGGTTCGGTGTTGAGCGTTACTTTCCAGGTGTCAGCGTCAACCGCGTCTTCCCATACACCTTGTCAAAGTTCTGCGGCTGCATCGGCAAACTCATGTATTGCCCCTTGAGCCAAGGATCAATGCTGTTGAGGTAGTTCGGGCTGGCCGGGTTACCGGACTGGCCGGTGCCGTTCTGCCCCATCAGCGGTTCGGCCTGGCCGAAGTCGACGATAAAGCGCATGGCCGGCGCCAAGTTGGTGTTGAAATCCTGACCCCAGGCGAACGCGGAGGTATTGAGCGTGGTGTGATCGCCACCCGCCGCGAATGGACCGCGCACGGTCTGGCCACTGGCATTCTTCCATTCATAGCGGTGCAGTTTGCCCCACTGCCAGGCGTTGTGATCGCCGCCCAACTGACTGTCGCCAGCGCTGATCGCCGCCGCCAGACTGCGGGCGAGGATCGCCGGTTTGTCTTCTTTGTGCGGTGTGCGAACGTCATCCCAGAACGGACTGTCCTCACGCCCCAGCAGGTGATCGGCCTGGGCCGCGTAGGACAACTTGCCGTTGGCGACAAAGGCTTTCCACGCCGGGCTGCTTTCCGGACCCAGTTCATCGAGGAAAATCTGTTGGGTACTTTGCTGCAGGAACAGCTCATAAATCGCCGCATCGGCGGAGGTCGGGCTGAGTTTGCCGTCGAAGGCCATCAGGCGGGTATACGCCTCGCGAGCCTTGCCGCGATCCGCCTCAGGCAACGCTTCGATGGCCTGCTTGAGCGGCTGGGACATGCCCGGTGCTGCAAACATTTTCTTCAGTTTGGCGGCGAAGGTGGTGGTCTGATCGTATTGCATGGCGATCAGGCTGCGTGTGTCGTGTTTGCCCCCACCCGCCAGTTCGGCCATGCGTTCGCCACGTTCCGGCGCTGACCAGGAGTTGGACAGTTGCATGCCGTAGCCACGGGGAATGACTCGCTGGTTGGCGGTGCCGAGCCAGCCTTGGGCCGGATCCTGGTCATAGGGATGGAGCATCGGATCGGCGTAACCGTCCCAATCGTACCGACCTTCCCAACCCGGCGACGCCATCAGGCCTTCACCTTCGCGACGGTTGGGGTAGCGACCGGTGACTTGCCAGCCGATGTTGCTGGCGTCGGCAAATACCAGGTTCAGCGCAATGGCGCGGATTTCACGGCTGGCGTCCGAGGCTTTCTCGACGCTCTGCGCCCGGGACAGGTCGAAAAACGCGTCCAGTGTCTTGTCGTCGGTGAAGTTTGGCGTCTGCAAGGCCAGGCCGAACCCATTGGCCAGCGTCGTGCCTTGGGCACTGTTGAGCAAAGGGCCGTGACGGGTTTCGTACACCACTTCGCGAATCGGCCGCTGGCCTTTGACGAAGTAGGTTTCGTTACGCACGATCGCCGGTTGCCATTTGCCGCCGACCTCGTAGGAAAGTCCATTGCCCTGGCGTTTGATTTTTTCCAGGAACAGGTCCTGGTTGTCACCCATGACGGTGGTCATGCTCCACGCGACTTTGCCGTTGAAACCGCCGAGCACCATGGGCAAACCGGCAATCGTCACACCAGAAGCCTGGTACTTCGGCGCGCGAATCTGTACGTAATTGAACAACGACGGCACGCCCAGTGGTCCATGACTGTCGCTGGCCAGCAGGCTTTTACCGCTGCGGCTGCGTTGCGGGCCGATCGCCCAGTTGTTCGACGAGGTGGCGCCCAGCAGATTCAGATCGGACAGTTGGCTCGTGGCTTTGCTGATCTCAGTCAGCCCAGGGATTTGCCCGTTGAGCTTGATGCCCTGAAGTTTTTCAGCTTCGGCCAGCGGCAGTTTCTCATCGGGGGCAGACGGCGTCAGCCACGCGAGTTTGTCGGTGGTGACGGTCTGAGCCAGCATCAGTGAGGAAATTTCCTCGGGCAGGTTGGCCGATTGGCTGAAGTTCAGCAGGCAGAAAATCAGCGCTGAATCTTCCGGCTTCCAGTATTCAGGCTTGTAACCGGTGGCCGCGAGGTCTGCTGGCAACTTGTCGCGGTAGCGGAACAGGTAGGCGTTGACACCGCGCGCATAGACTTCGAAGAAGCGTTTGAGGCGCGGCGAAGACGCCTTGTACAGCTCGCCGGCGCTTTTCTTCAGGTTGACGGCGCGCATGTAGCGGTCGGCGTCCAGCAGGTCAGAACCGGACATCTCCGACAATCGGCCCTGAGCCAATAGGCGCAGGGTGACCATTTGCGTGATGCGGTCGCTGGCGTGGACGTAACCCAGGGTGAACAGCGCGTCGTGGAATGTATTGCTTTCGATCAACGGCATGCCCATGGCATTGCGACGTACCGAAACGTTCTGCGCCAGGCCCTTGAGCGGCTGCACGCCGGTGGTCGGCGAGAGGGTGTCCTGGGTGTTCCAGGTCTGACAACCGGTCAGGCTCAAAACACCGGCCACTGCTGCGGCAACGCCGAACCGGGGAAGAAAATGTGTAAGGGCTGGCGAGGCCATGGCAAAGCTCCTGCGGGGGTAGTGGTGCCCGGCCTCGAAAGTCGCTGTTCACTTTTGACGGCGTCTAATGTCGCCAGACTGCGTTGCCGCTCCTCGCCATAGCGGGCTATGACTCGTCGCGGCGCCTTGTCTGACAACATTAGCCACTCGTCAAAAGATGAACGGACTTCCGAGGCCGGGCACATTAAAGGCGCTACGTTAGTGAGCAGGAGGTGGCCGCGCAAGCGGCGGCGGGGTTATTTCTTCACCTGTGGCGAGGGAGATTGCGTCGTTTTTCAGGATTCGTCCTGTTTGCATTCGATAGCTTGCCTGTAATAGGAGGTGATGCTGAAGTGCGTGAAATTCAATGACCCACCATGAGAAAAACCGGCATGGAGCTCAAAACTAACGCGGCACTGATCATCATCGATCAACAAAAAGGCATCCTGCATCCCAAACTGGGTCGTCGAAATAATCCTCAGGCCGAGGAGCGAATCCTCGATTTGCTAACGCATTGGCGGCGAACCGGGCGACCGGTGATTCATGTGCAGCACCTGTCCCGGTCGCCGGAATCGGTGTTCTGGCCGGAACAGTCCGGGGTGGAGTTTCAGGCGCGGTTCCAGCCACTAACCGGCGAGCAGCTGATTCAAAAGCAGGTCCCGGATGCGTTTTGTTCGACCGGGTTGGAGGCGAGTTTGCGCGAGGCCGGGATTGATCAACTGGTGATTGTTGGCGTGGCGACTAACAACTCGGTGGAGTCCACGGCGCGAACGGCCGGGAATCTGGGGTTTGATGCGTGGGTGGCGGAGGATGCGTGTTTTACCTTCGACAAGGCTGATTACTTTGGCAACGCCCATTCAGCTGAAGAAGTGCATGCGATGTCGTTGGGCAATCTGCATGGCGAATATGCGACGGTCGTGAGCACCGTGCAGATCCTGAATTGAGGGTGACTAACCGTCCGTATTCGCGAGCAGGCTCGCTCCCACAGGGACTCACCGGTCCAATGTGGGAGCGAGCCTGCTCGCGAAGGCGATTCAACAGGCGAAGAAGATCTCCGCCCGAAGCATCAAGCGCCGTGGCACTTCTTGAATTTCTTGCCGTTGCCGCAAGGGCAAGGGTCGTTGCGGCCGACGTCTTTCAGGGCGTTGCGCACCGGTTCCTGGTGGGCGTGGCCGCAGTCAGGACCGTGAACATGGCCGTGGTCGTGATCATGGTGGTCGTGATGGTCATGATCGTGGTTGCAGTCAGGGCCATGGACATGGGGTTGCTGGGTCATCGGTTTTGCTCCGGAATTAAATCGGCGGGGATTATCACGCCATTGCGCGCCAGGTGCACGTAGTGCGCGATGAATAAACCGGTTTCCAGTTCGCCTTCCAGACGATAGGGGATGGGCTGCTCGGTTTTTTTCAGCAGTTTCACCAGATCCCGGACCTTGGGCCACAGATTGGTGCGGATCGGCACTTTGAAGTAGGCGCTGCGTTTGGGACCGACCGTGAACCAATGCTCGTGCTCACCTTCGGTCAGCAGCATGTCGCCCAAGTGAATGCGGTACTCGATGCCTCGCACCGTCAGGTCACTGTCGTTGGGGTTGTCGACGCGAAAGTGCAGGAGGAATCGTTGCTGCATCAATTTGGCCTGGACCACTTCGACCTTGACCAGATGCACCTGCGGCTCCGGCAGATCGTCGCCGAACCAGGACGCGCAGCCGCCGAGCCCCAGAAACAGGAGCAAGGTGAACAGATAAAGTGCGAGTCGCCGGGTGATCATGGTCGGGTTTCTCCCTTGAACACCAGTCTAGCCCTAAAAGATCGCAGCCTTCGGCAGCTCCTACACTGGATCGGCGGACACCGGTAGGAGCTGCCGAAGGCTGCGATCTTTTGACGTCACTTCAACTGCCGAAATAACCCGCACAGCACTTCTTGAATTTCTGTCCGCTGGCGCAAGGGCACGCATCATTGCGTCCGGCCTTGAGTTGTAGGGTGGGGTCAATGAAGTACCAGTGGCCGGCGTTCTGCACGAACGACGAGCGCTCGCGGTGGCTGTGTTCACCGCTGCCATCGTGCCAGCGCGCGGTGAAGGTCACGAAGGCGTGTTCCGGCTGACCGCCGAAGACCTCCGAGCTTTCCACTTCAAGGCCCAGCCAGGTGCTTTGGGCGCTCCAGTCGCTGATGGACTGTCGATCGAGGCCGGCCTGTTGCGCGGGCAGGGTGGTCGCTACCAGGTAATCGATCAGCCCCAATACATAAGCGCTGTAGCGCGAACGCATCAAGGCTTCGGCACAAGGCGCCGGATGGCCGGCATGGTAATGACCGCAGCAGGCATCAAGCAGGGTGCCGCTGCCGCAGGGGCAAATGGATGTACTCATTGCATTACCACCAGTATTTCCCGAAGTTTTCCGGATTGGCCCAAAAGCGTGAGTTGAGCCAGTCGGGTACTTGTTTGTAGTCAAGCAGATCATAGGTGAACAGGGTCAGCACTTGATCGTCGCGCTGGAAGCGTTCGCTGGCTTGCAGGGCCAGGGAGAAAAAATCGGTCTCCTGCCAGCCGCTGGCCGGCAAGTCCGCCAACACCGCGATGCGACTGGCGTTAAGGTTACGGATCCCGCCCAGCAGGTTCAGGCCATCGCGCTTGGGCAAATGTTCGAGGCAATCGACCACCAGCGCCAGGTCAAACCGACGCGCCGCCAATTCGGCCGGCAACGCCCCGGGAGCCGCGTGTGCAACACAGCTGTCCGGGTGTGCCAGCTTGAATGCCTCAAGCGCGGGGAACTCGCTGGCGCCAATCAGCAACAGGCGCGCGGGGGCGTAACGATCAAGCAAAGCGGCCAACGCCTGCTGGGGCGTGCGCGAAGAAATACCTGCAATCATCGAAGATCCTCAATCAGAGCTGCCAAGACTAGCCTGCTCAGGGGACCGGGCCTAGAGGTGGTTTGTCGCAAAAGCGTCGATCTACCGTGAACACGGGACGAAACTGCAATGGCCTATTGCTGGCGGAGATTAAAACTCGGGTCTTTACTACCTGAATCGGTTCTGAGCCGATCCCCTCAGGAGAAAACTAGATGAGCATAGTTCGCACAGCATTACCCTTGGTTCTGCTAACCAGTGTGTTGACTGGTTGCGCAGGTTTGCAGAAAACCGACTGGCCAACCTGTGCGGCGGTCGGTGGTGTCGTGGGTGCGGGTCTCGGCGCGACCGAGAGCTCGGCATGGGCGGGGTATGGCGCGCTGCTCGTCGGCGCCACGGCTGCGGCCTATTGCTGGGTTCACGGTGATGGCGACGAAGACGGCGATGGCGTGCCGGATAGCCGTGACAAGTGCCCGGGTACACCTAGAGGCGTGCAGGTCGATGCCGACGGTTGCCCTCCACCGGTGCCTGCGCCAGTGGTCGAAGAAGCGGCCGTGGTTAAAGAAGAAGTCATCGTCATTCGCGATGTTCACTTCCAGTTCGACAAAGCCACACTGACCCCTTCCGATAAAGATGTACTCAACACAATCGCCACTCGCCTGAAGCAGGAATCGAGCACCGCCCAGTTGACCGTCACCGGTCACACCGACAGCGTGGGCAGTGATGCCTATAACCAGAAACTGTCGGATCGTCGTGCGCACTCGGTGGTCGAATACCTGATTTCCCAAGGTGTACCCCGCAGCAGCTTCGTATCTGTCACCGGTGCCGGTGAAAGCCAGCCGGTCGCCGATAACAAAACCGCTGACGGCCGCTCGATGAACCGTCGCACGGAAATCAAAATCAACCGCTAAACCCCTCGTACTCCGCGGCTTGTGCAGCCGCGGATGCGGGTCTTTACTCCTGTGTGACCGGCATTGGCCGGTAACACAGGAGCTTTCACCATGAGTGTTCTCACACGGACTGTCTTGCCGGTTGTGCTGCTTGGCAGCTTGTTGACCGGTTGCGCTACTCACAGCGATGGCACCGCCCCCCTCAATCAACGAACCTGGCCAATCTGCAGCGTTATCGGCGGACTGGTCGGTGGAGGTCTGGGCGCTCTTCAAAGTAGCGGTTGGGCGGCCGGTGGAGCGGCGCTTGGTGTATTGACCGGTGGCTTGATCTGTTACGCCCAGGATGGCGACGAAGACGACGATGGGGTTTTCGATCGACGTGATCGCTGCCCTGATACGCCGGCCAATACCCCCGTCGAACATCATGGTTGTCCATTGCCGCAGTACCCGGCCAGCGTGAAACCCGAACCGCAATCCGAGGTCATCACCCTGAGCGACGCGGGCGACGTACTGTTTGCCTTCAACCAATCCGACCTGACCCCCGCCGCGAAGAGTCAGCTGGATCCGCTGATGCCCAAACTGCAAAGCGCCGATGTGGTGAGCATCAAGGTGATCGGTCATACCGACAGCATCGGCTCGGACACCTATAACCAGGCACTCTCGGAACGTCGTGCCAGTAGCGTGGCGGCCTACCTGTTGAGTCAGGGCGTGGCGCCGAACAAGCTCACCAGCGAGGGCAAGGGCCAAAGTCAGCCGGTGGCCGATAACGAAACGGATGAAGGGAGGGCGAAGAACCGTCGGGTGGAATTGCACGTCAATCGCTGAGCCCCGTGATAGAGCCGTCGGGCGACGATTGAGGCCGGTCCGGCGGCCATTCGGCGGCCTTCATGAAGAATTTTCCGTGCCCTCTGGCTTATCCCGCGTGGAAGCCGGTACTGTGCGCGCAAAGAATAATTCGCAACGGAGGAGCGTATGAACGTGTTTTGGGGGCTTGGGAAGTTGTTGACCCTGCTGTTCTGGCTGGTGGCGCTGGTCAATCAGCTCATGCCGTTTATCAATCCTCTGCATCTATTGGTCGATCTGGCCGGCAGTCTGCTGGCATGTCTTCATCTTCTTGAGGCAGTGTTCTGTTACCGCAGCCTCAGAGGTCGCGCCCACCCTTGGCGTGATCGCCTGAAGATCCTCTTTTTCGGCGTTTTCCACCTGCAAACCATCCCGGCTCCCACCGTACCGAAGGCTACCCATGCGTAAACTCTGTCTGCTCGCCGCACTTATCAGCCCATTGGCTTGCGCTCAGGTGGTGAGTGTCGAAAGCAACTCCTTGATGCGCTTGCCCAACACCACCAGCACCTTGCAGCTGGAACGCCTGGAAGTGGCCGATTACGGCACCTTGTTGATTCCCTCGAATGTGACCGAAGTCACCGTCGGTGAATTGCGTATGGGCCGTGAAGCGCGGATCGCCATCGTACCCAGCGAACAGCCGCTTGAGCTGAAGGTCAGTCGTGCGCAGTTGTCCGAAGGCAGCCAGATCACTGCTCGCGGTGCGCCGGGGACTTACCTCAAGGCGGCCCGCTCCGGGCGTAACCTGAGTTTGCAGATCAAGGCACTGAGCGCGCCACTATTGTTGGTGGACGCTCGCGGCGGTGCGGGCGCACCGGGTTTCGTCGGTCTCGATGGGGCCAACGGTCAGGCGCCGGGTTGCACCTGGGGTCAGGCCGGTCGCGGTGCTGATGGCAGTAATGGCAGCGACGGTCAGCCGGGAGCGCCGGGTGCGCTGGTCAGGCTGGAAGTGCCGCGTGATTTCCCGGCAGAACAGATCAAGGTTCAGGTGGCCGGCGGTGTCGGTGGCGTGGCCGGGCCTGGCGGCAAACCGGGAGCGGGCGGCAAGGCCAAGGGTTGCTTTGTCTACAAGGCCGATGGCGGCAAGAGCGGTCGCCCTGGCACTGACGGTCAGCCTGGGGCAGCGGGTGTGTCGGGTGCGGTGACTGTTCAGCGTTTGTAACCCCCAGACCGATCATTCCCGCGCTCTGCGTGGGAACGATCACAAGATCGGCCGCGCTGCAGCAATCGCCACCAGCACCAAGCCGACAATCAGATTAATTCCCACCAACTTTCGAATCTTCCCGAGCACCGCAGCACCCGTCGGCCAATCCTGCGCCGCCACTGCCGTACGCAACTCAGGCAGCAACAACGCCTGAATCCGGATAAACAGCGCCGTCATCACCACGTACAAACCCATCATCACCTGCACATACCGTGGCGCCAATTCAAACCCGGCGTACTGCAGATGAATCATGCCCACACCACTGATCGGCAAAAGCACCACCGCGACCCAGACCCAGCGGAAAAAACCTTGAAACACTTCTACCCACAGCTTCAAACGGGCAGGGCCTTCCAGGGCCTTCATTGCCGCCGGGCGCAGGACCATCCAGGCGAAAAACATGCCGCCCACCCACACCAGGGCGGACAGGACATGCAGGGTGTAAACGATGCCAAAAGGTGTCATTGAGGTACTCCGTTCTGCGCGGGATTAATTAGCGCGGTATGATAGCCGCCGATCCGAACCACTGAAAATTTATCCAGCGTTTTTTGCGCCCGACAAACCATGATCAGCACCGAACTCAAAACCACGATCCAGGGCGCCTACTCGCGTTTTCTTGAAGCCAAGAGCCTCAAACCGCGCTACGGCCAACGCCTGATGATCGCCGAAATCGCCAAAGTCCTCGGTGACATCGACACCGACGACGAAGGCCGGCGCAGTGGCGACCCCGCGATTGTCGCGGTGGAAGCCGGCACCGGTACCGGCAAAACCGTGGCCTACAGCCTGGCCGCGATTCCCACCGCGAAGGCGGCCGGCAAGCGCCTGGTGATTGCCACGGCCACCGTGGCCCTGCAAGAGCAGATCGTCTACAAGGATTTGCCCGACCTGATGCGCAACAGCGGGCTGAATTTCAGCTTTGCCCTGGCCAAGGGCCGCGGGCGCTACATGTGCCTGTCCAAGCTCGACATGTTGCTTCAGGAAGGTCACGCGCAAACCGCCACGGCTCAGCTGTTCGAAGAAGAAGGCTTCAAGATCGAGGTCGATGAGGCCAGTCAGAAGCTGTTCACCAGCATGATCGAGAAACTCGCCGGCAATAAGTGGGACGGCGACCGCGACAGTTGGTCCACCGCACTGGAAGACGCCGATTGGGCGCGTCTGACCACCGATCACAGCCAGTGTACCAATCGTCATTGCCCGAACTTCGGCCAGTGCGCCTTCTACAAGGCCCGCGAGGGCATGGGCAAGGTCGACGTGATCGTCACCAACCACGACATGGTCCTGGCTGACCTGGCCCTGGGTGGCGGCGCCGTCCTGCCGGACCCGCGCGACACCATTTACGTATTCGACGAAGGTCACCACCTGCCGGACAAGGCCATCGGCCACTTCGCCCACTACACACGCCTGCGTTCCACCGCCGACTGGCTGGAAACCACCGCCAAGAATCTCACCAAATTGCTGGCCCAGCATCCGCTGCCGGGCGACTTGGGCAAGTTGATCGAACAGGTGCCGGAACTCGCGCGCGAGATCAAGACCCAGCAGCAGTTCATGTTCACCGCCTGTGAACAGGTCGCCGATTTCAAGCCCGGCGAAGACGTCGAAGGCCGCGAGCGGCCGCGTCATCGCTTCGTCGGTGGGGTCATTCCCGAGCACATGCGCGAAATGGGTATCGAGCTGAAGAAGGGCTTTGCCCGTCTGACCGACCTGTTCACCCGGCTTACCGAACTGCTCAAGGAAGGCATGGACGGCGAGGTCAACATCGGCATCGCCAGTAACCAGGCCGAAGAGTGGTATCCGCTGTTTGGCAGCCTGTTGTCCCGTTCTTCGGGCAACTGGGAATTGTGGGTCGCGTTCACCGCTGAAGACCCGGAAGACAATCCGCCCATGGCCCGTTGGCTGACCCTGGCCGAAAGTGGTTCGTTGTTCGACATCGAGGTCAACGCCAGTCCGATCCTGGCAGCGGAAATGCTCCGGCGCAATTTGTGGAACGTGGCCTATGGCGCACTGGTGACGTCGGCGACCTTGACCGCCCTCGGCACTTTCGACCGCTTCCGCATGCGTGCCGGTCTGCCGAAAAAAGCCGTGACCGCGGTGGTGCCAAGCCCGTTCCATCACGCCGATGCTGGCGTGCTGCGAGTGCCGGACCTGAAGGCCGATCCGCGGGATGCGCCGGCCCACACCGCGGCGATCATCCGCGACTTGCCCGCCTTGGTGGAAGGTTCGCGTGGCACCCTGGTGCTGTTCTCCTCGCGCAAACAGATGCAAGACGTGTTCGACGGCCTCGATCGCGACTGGCGCAAGCAGGTGTTCATTCAAGGCAACCTGTCGAAACAGGAAACCCTGAACAAGCACAAGGCACGGGTCGATGGCGGTGATTCCAGCGTGTTGTTCGGCCTGGCGAGTTTTGCCGAAGGGGTCGACTTGCCCGGTGCGTACTGCGAGCACGTGGTCATCGCGAAGATTCCGTTCTCGGTGCCGGATGATCCGGTCGAAGCGGCCCTGGCCGAGTGGATCGAGGCTCGAGGTGGCAATCCGTTCATGGAAATCTCGGTGCCGGACGCTTCGCTGAAGCTGGTTCAGGCCTGCGGTCGCTTGCTGCGCACCGAAGAAGACCGCGGCACCATCACGTTGCTCGATCGACGCCTCGTCACCCAGCGTTACGGCAAGGCAATCCTCAATGCGTTGCCTCCCTTCCGTCGTGAAATTTCCTGATACACCAGTGGGCAAATTTGCCCACTGCGTTGTCTATCTCTCTACCATCGCTTTTCCACTGACCATTGTTGGTCGTTAGGGAGAACTTCGTTCTTATGATCCGCCGTTCGTTGCCCACTGTTTTCGCTCTGATGTTCGCAGCCCCTTTGCTGGCAGCCCCTGCCGGTCAACAGACGCTGTTCAACTTTGTGCGCCCCGCCGACGTGGTCCAGGTGGCGACGCAGGACGCCAGCCTGCCGCAATCCAACGCCGAGCAAACGGCTG
Source organism: Pseudomonas sp. MDT1-17 (assembly GCF_054898105.1). Taxonomy (NCBI): domain Bacteria; kingdom Pseudomonadati; phylum Pseudomonadota; class Gammaproteobacteria; order Pseudomonadales; family Pseudomonadaceae; genus Pseudomonas; species Pseudomonas sp. MDT1-17. The sequence continues at coordinate 1,927,524 of NZ_JBUBVM010000001.1, forward strand.
AGGGCGAAGTGCTGCGTCGGGTGACGTTCAACCCGGTGGCACAACCGACCTTGCGTCTGACCCCGCAGACCGGCGCCTGGGACTGGTCGCAGTCGGGCTTCATGAGTTTGCGGATTCAGAGTGCAATGGACTGGGCCGTAACCCTGTACGTGAAAATCCAGAGCAACGACGGCAAGACGCTGATAAGCCGCGTTGACTTGCCGGCTGGCCCTGCGCAAACTTTGTTGGTGCCGCTGCAGCCATTTTCGCCATTGAGCCTTGGGCTGAAAGCCGGCCCGCCGATGCCGATGACGTTTGAGGGGCAACGCGTATTGCTGGCCAGCAGCGCCGGTGAGCTGGAGCGCAGCCAAGTGGTGTCGGTGACCTTGTCGATGGATCAGCCGAAAGTCGCCCAAAGCATTCTGCTTGAGCGCTTTGGCGTGCAGGACGGCGATGCGGTGACCCAAGCGGCTTTTGGCGGCCTTGTAGACGCTTACGGCCAGTCAACACGGGCCAAGTGGCCAGAGAAAGTCAGCAGCGACGAGCAACTGAAAAGCGCCGCCGCCAAAGAACAGCAGCAACTGAAAACCTGGCTGGCCGAGCGCGAGAAGTCGTCCCTGGACACGTTCGGTGGCTGGAACAAAGGCCCGGCATTCAAGGCCAGCGGTTTTTTCCGCACTGAGAAGCGCGACGGTCGCTGGTACCTGGTGACTCCGCTAGGGCATCCGTTCTATTCGCTAGGGGTCAACACCGTCACCCCGGACGTCAACCAGACTTACATCGCCGGTCGCGAATGGATGTTCGAATCCCTGCCAAAACCCGACGAGCCGCTGGCCAGCCACTATGGCGAAGGCGACAACCGCGGTGGCAATGGTGTCGATCAGGGCCGTGGATATAACGCCGGTCGCTGGTACGACTTCTATGGTGCCAACCTGCAGCGCTTGTATGGCGCACCTTGCACCCAGGGCAGCGACACCAAGGCCGGTGTCGCCGAAGCGGCCAAGGCCGACGCCGTTGAGGCAACAGCCGAGAAGGCTGTTGAGCAACCTATTGCGCCTTCGACGGCCGAATCCGGTGTCGCCGAAGCCGCCAAGACCGGCGCCTTTGAAGCGACCGCCGCGAAAGCAGCTGAGCAAACACCTGCCGAACCCTGCAAAGCGGTTGTCGATGAAAAACAATGGGCCAGCCACACGCTTGATCGCCTGCAAGCCTGGGGCTTCAACACTATCGGCAACTGGAGCGCTACGGCGCTGGCCAACGCTGACCGTGTGCCGTACACATTGCCGCTGTCGATCGTCGGCGATTACGCCAGCATCAGCACCGGCACCGACTGGTGGGGCGGCATGCCCGACCCGTTTGACCCGCGTTTCGCCATGGCCACCGAGCGTGCCGTGGCCATTGCCGCCCGCGACCATCGCGACGACCCGTGGCTGATCGGTTACTTTGCCGATAACGAACTGGCCTGGGCCGGTCCCGGCGATGACCCGAAAGCCCGCTACGCCTTGGCGTACGGCACGTTGAAGATGACCACCGACGTCCCGGCCAAACGTGCGTTCCTCAAGCAACTGCGGGATAAATACCGCAATCAGGCGGGCCTTTCCAAAGCCTGGGGCATTGATTTGCCGGCCTGGGAATTGATGGAGGACCCGGGCTTCGTGCCGCCGCTGCCAAGCGCCGAATACCCGGAAATCGAAGCCGACTTCAAATACTTCCAGAAGGTCTTCGCCGACACCTACTTCAAGACCATTTCCGACTCGCTCAAGTGGCACGCGCCCAATCAGCTGTTGCTGGGCGGCCGGTTTGCCATCAGCACCCCGGAAGCGGTTGAGTCCTGTGCCCGGTATTGCGACGTGCTGAGCTTCAACATGTACACCCTGCAACCGCAGGACGGTTACGACTTCGCCAAGCTGCGCAGCCTGGACAAACCGGTGCTGATCACCGAGTTCAACTTCGGCTCGGCAGATCGCGGCCCGTTCTGGGGCGGCGTGACGCAATTGGCGAAGGAAGAGGACCGTGGGCCGGCTTACACCAATTTCCTCAAGCAGGCGATGAGCGAACCGTCGATCGTCGGGGTGCACTGGTTCCAATACCTCGATCAACCGGTGACCGGTCGTCTGCTGGATGGCGAGAACGGGCACTTTGGTCTGGTGGGCATTACCGATCTGCCGTTCCAGGGGTTCGTCGACAGCGTACGCAAAAGCAATTTGCAGACCGTCGATCAGCTCGGTAAAGAAGCCGGGAAGGCCAAGGCTGAAGCGGATAAAGCGGGTCACGAAGCTGAAGGCGGCAAAAAAGGCGATGCTGGCAAAGGCGCAGGGCAGGGCGCTGGCCATGCGGGTGGGCATTCCGGCAATGGCCACTGAGTGCTGACAGGTCAGTAAGATTTTTAAGTGTTTTGTCCGGGCGGGATGGCGACCGCCCGGCCCGGCCCTGTTTCCAAAACCTTCAATGGCTGGAACAATGCGGCCACTTTTTAGAACGTTTATCCAGAGGAGTTGCGGGTGCAGATTCAGGGTTTTTACGAGCTGAAGTTCGAAGCGGTGCGTGAAGCTTTCGCGGCGCTGTTTGACGATCCTCAGGAACGTGGCGCAGCGCTGTGCATCCAGATCGGCGGTGAAACCGTGGTCGACCTTTGGGCCGGTAGCGCCGATAAGGATGGCGTTGAAGCCTGGCACAGCGACACCATCGCCAACCTGTTTTCCTGCACCAAGACCTTTACCGCGGTGACCGCCCTGCAACTGGTGGCCGAAGGCAAGCTGCAACTGGATGCCCCGGTTGCTCGCTACTGGCCGGAGTTCGCCGCGGCGGGCAAAGAGTCGGTAACCTTGCGTCAATTGCTCTGCCATCAGGCCGGTCTTCCGGCGGTGCGTGAGCTGTTGGCCCCGGAAGCCCTTTACGACTGGCAAACCATGGTTGACGCCTTGGCCGCCGAGGAGCCGTGGTGGACGCCGGGGGTCGGTCACGGTTACGCCGCGATCACCTACGGCTGGCTCGTCGGCGAGTTGCTGCGTCGTGCCGACGGTCGTGGTCCGGGTGAGTCCATCGTGGCGCGGGTCGCAAAGCCTTTGGGGCTGGATTTCCACGTCGGCCTGGCGGACGAAGAGTTCCATCGCGTGGCGCACATCGCCCGTGGCAAGGGCAATGTCGGCGACGCCGCCGCCCAGCGCTTGCTGCAAGTGACTATGCGCGAGCCGACGGCCATGACCACGAGGGCGTTCACTAATCCGCCGTCGATCATGACCAGCACCAACAAACCCGAGTGGCGACGCATGCAGCAGCCGGCCGCCAATGGCCACGGCAATGCCCGCAGCCTGGCCGGGTTCTATGCCGGTCTGCTCGATGGCAGCTTGCTGGAAAGCGAAATGCTCGACGAACTGACGCGCGAACACAGCCTCGGCGAGGACAAGACTTTACTGACCCGGACCCGTTTCGGCCTGGGTTGCATGCTCGATCAACCGGACGTCCCCAACGCCACCTACGGCCTCGGCCCTCGTGCGTTCGGCCATCCGGGTGCCGGCGGTTCAATCGGTTTTGCTGACCCGGAACACGATGTGGCCTTCGGCTTTGTGACAAATACCTTAGGGCCGTACGTCTTGATGGATCCGCGAGCGCAAAAGCTGGTGCGGGCACTGGCCACTTGTCTGTAAATCGCGCTCAGGGGTTCCAGGCCGGAACCCCAGGGCCTTTATGGTTTCAAAGCGTCTGTTTATCCGGGTCAACCCGGCCTGATACTTCAATACTTCATTTTGTGGATATCCAATGTCATCCAATAAAACGCTCGCTTTGGCCCTGTGCTTCGCTATTACCGGTTGTGCACAAACTCCACAAAATGACTCGGATGGCGGCAGCTGGTGGCCGTTCGGTTCCTCCGACAAAGTCGCCGCTAAAAACCCGGCTCCAGCTCCGGCTTCGGCCCCGGCACCCCTGAAGCCTGCCGCGACGGCACCGGTAGCCAAGACCGAAAGCTCCAGCCACTGGTACTGGCCGTTCGGCTCCGATGATGCCGCCGACAAGACCCCGGCCAAGCCAGAAGTAAAGCCAGAGGTAAAACCTGAAGCCAAACCTGCCGCTGTGGCCAAGACTGAGGCCGACGCAGGTGGCAAATGGTGGTGGCCGTTCGGCGGCAAAGAGCAAAGCACCGCCAAAGTCGTGCCGATGCCTGATCCAAAAGTCACCCAGGCCTGGCTCGATGACTACGAACCGCGCCTGCGCGAAGCGATCAAGGGCAGCAATCTGCAACTCGAGCGCCGTGAAAACGTCTTGGTGGTGACCGCGCCGGTAGATGGCTCGTTCAACCCTGACCGTCCGGCCATGCTGCTGCCGGTGACTCTCGGCCCGTTCACTCGCGTCGCGAAAATCCTTGAAGTTGATCCAAAGACCGCCGTGCTCGTTCTCGGCCACAGTGATACGTCGGGCGCTGCACCGGCCAACGTGAAACTGAGCCAGGAGCGTGCCCAGTCCGTGGCGGCGATTTTCCGCCTCAGCGGTCTGCAGCGTGATCGCCTGATGCTGCGCGGTATGGGTGGCGAAGCCCCACGTGCTGCCAACGACAGCAATGAAGGCCGTGCCTTGAACCGTCGCGTGGAACTGCTGGTGACCCCGCAAAACACCATGGTCGCGTTGCTGAGCAAGTACAACATGCCGGCCCCGGCGCCAGTGAAGATGGTTGCTGCCCCGGACATCAAGCCAGTGGTCAAGCCTGTTACTCCTGCACCGGCCGCCAAGAAAGCAGCTGTACCGGCCGTGAAAAAGGCCCCGGCCAAGAAAGCCGCCGCCAAGAAGACGCCTGCTAAAACCGCGACTCCGGCGAAAAAGACCGTTCCGGCCAAAGCCGCTGCCGACTCGAAAAAAACCACCGCCGCTGCTGCCGACGGCGACGCCACAAAGAAGTGATTCGTTAACCAAAAGGAATGCGCCATGACCCAGGGCCTGGCTGATATGCGTCGCGACTACACCCGTGATGGCCTGACCGAGGCGCAAGCCCCGGCCGAGCCATTCGGGCTGTTCCACCAGTGGTTTGCCGACGCGGTGAAAACCGAGCAACCGCCGGTGGAGGCTAATGCCATGACCCTGGCCACCGTCGATCAGGACGGTCGGCCGCATTGCCGTATTCTGCTGCTCAAGGGGCTGGACGAGCAGGGCTTCACCTTCTTCACCAACTACGACAGCGCCAAGGGCCAGCATCTGGCCGCGAACCCGTTCGCGGCCATGACCTTTTTCTGGCCGGCCCTCGAGCGCCAGGTGCGCATCGAAGGGCGAGTGGTGAAAGTCACGCCTGAAGAGTCCGACGCCTATTTTCAGGTCCGTCCACTGGGTAGCCGCCTCGGTGCCTGGGCTTCGCCTCAGAGCCGGGTGATCGCCGACCGTGGTGAGCTGGAAGCGCTGCTCAAGAACACCGAGCAACGTTTCAGCGACACGCAACCTCATTGCCCTGAGCACTGGGGCGGTTATCGTTTGTTACCGGAGCGCATCGAGTTCTGGCAGGGCCGTCCGAGCCGCCTGCACGATCGCCTCAACTACCGTTTGCAGGGCGCCAACTGGATTCTTGAACGTCTGGCACCCTAAGCAGTCTACCGATCGAGATAGCCTGCCGCAGCGGCTTCAAGCCATTGTGGCAGGTCTCGGCGCTTGATTTTCTGCGCTTGAGCGTTCGCCAGTTGCTGGAGCATGAAAGCTTTTTTCTGCTCGTCTTTACCCGCCAGCGCTAGCGCCAGATCGCGGTCCATCCAGCGTTTGATCCGCACGTATAACCACCCGTGGAAGTACAGACCGGCGACGGTGGTGACGACAATGATGACGTAATCCATGAAAATCCTTGGTTCAGTGCAGATTGCGGAATTTGCCGCTACTGTGTGTCAAGTTCGTGGTAGCGCCCTGTACCGGGCCTGAATCAAACCAATTTTATCCGGGCGGGGCCGTGACAGGCGTCAAGCTGCGGAGTTTAATGAACACCTGTCCTTTGGAGTTGATGCTATGCGTAAGTCTGTTCTGCTGGTTGCTTCCTTTTCCACGATGGCGATGTTGCTCACTGGCTGTCAGTCCAGCCTGACCGGTGACTCCTACTCCCGTGACGAAGCGCGTCGCGTGCAGACCGTTCGCATGGGCACCATCGAATCCCTGCGTCCGGTGAAAATCGAAGGCACCAAAACCCCAATCGGCGGCCTTGCCGGCGCGGCGGTTGGCGGTGTTGGCGGCAGCGCTATCGGTGGCGGTCGCGGCAGCATCGTTGCTGCCGTTATCGGTGCCGTCGCTGGCGGCCTGATCGGCTCGGCCACAGAAGAAGGCCTGACCCGCGCCCAGGGCGTGGAAATCACCGTTCGCGAAGACGACGGCAGCATGCGCGCCTATGTGCAACAGGTTCAGGAGAATGAAGTATTCCGTGTGGGCGAGCGGGTGCGGATTGCCACTGTTGATGGGACTAGCCGCGTTTCACATTAAGCGGGAACGGGTAAAAGAAAACCCCGATCAGGTGACTGGTCGGGGTTTTTTGTATCTGCTGCCTTCACACATTACACGTGAGTTGGAAGTAATGGTCTGGGTCGCGGATGGACTTTCCTATTAGCCGTTCGATCGCTGACAGTTGCAACTGGGACAGGTTATAGCCTTCCCAGCCTTGCTGATCTGTAGTCCAGCCCATGATGATTTTCAGTTGGTCATCCGCTCCGTCGGGTAAATCTTCCTCGAACGCGAGGAATTCGGTTTTGATATCGAAAGCTTCTACACGATAAATCAAAACTCGGTTTCTCCTGAGGCCATCCCGTTATAGGTAGGTCAAATACCTCGGCTGGATCACCAGCTCTCGCGGTAATCGAAAGATAGTTGGTAATCGTGGGTTGCCAAGTCAATTAGGTGGCGAAAGAGGGGTTGAATAATATCGATCCAATGGCTGCCAACATCAAAACCTCCATTATTAATATTGTTTTCGACGGGGATGCCGAGAGCATTCAGTATTGACTCATCGTCGCCTAAATCTTGGGAGGACTCTTCGCCCTGACAAAGTTCAGTTTGCTTGTCATACCATTCCAACCTTAGCTTCAGTCCCATCGTCGTCTCACAAGTATTTTTTGGGGATGTTGCGTTTAGATTGAGCATCGTCACGTCGCTCACCTGTAATGGGGTCAAATGCTCCCAAGTGGCTTCCATCACTAGCGCGATACTCTTCCAGCTCACCGTGCATAGAGTCCCACTCATAAATCCTCTTGCCCTTTGCATCGGTCCAACGTTCTCTGAGTCCCCCGCCTCCTATGACAGGGTTCATTTTCTTGGCTTTTTTTAGACCAGGAAATGCACTGATATCCTCAGTTTTTGGTGCTGGATGATACTTGTGACCGGCTGCTGGCAAGCCTTTACGAGGAGCGCTGACCACAACATATAGCGGCGACACTCCGGAGCCAACCGGAAACACAAGAATGAAATCCTTGTAATCAGGCGGATAAACCGGATTCACGATGATGCTGTCAGCCGCTTTCGTCGGCGGGTAAACCCAAATATGCGGTGCTTGCGGCGCAGCCTCCAGCGCTGGAATCCCGAGGATGTCGGAACCGTCCACAGCTGGCGTCCAGATCAGCTCAACACCATCCCCGAGATCCGCCACCTGTTGACTGCCGCGCAATGTGAACTGCACGACATCAACCATTTCCCAATCGCGGTTCTTGCCGGTGTAGAAACCGTATCCCTTGAGACTGCCGTCAGCTTGTTGCTCTACCTGTAGACGAACGCGGGTTCTGGCTTGTTTCAGGGCGAGCAATTGATCTTCGGTGTAGAGGGCGCTGTCGCCCAGGCTGGGCGTCCAGAACGCTGCTACCACCGCGGCCAATACGGTGGCTCCAGCAGCACCGACTGCTGCGGCCGGAACGGCGAGAGCCGGCGCGCTGAGTGCGAGGCGGCCGATGCCGAGCGAGACGGTGCTGCCACTGATCGTTTCCAGGTTCAGCAACCCGGCATCGTCTACCTCGCGAGCGCCGAGCCAGGCGACTTCTCCGTAATCCTTGAGGCTGTCGGTGGGCACCATTCCTGAAGAATTGGAATAGTCGATGATGGCGTCAGGCAGCTTGCAGGACTTGGCAAAGACACATCCCGCGCGAACGGCTTCATGCTTTTTCGCGACGACCTTACGACTCCGTTCGAAGGCATCTTGCCTCGCGAGCATGGCGTCGTAAGCGTTTTGTCGGGCATCGCGCTCGGCCAGTTCGGTGGCCGTCATGAAGCGGTGAGTGACGTGATGACCGTCGCCTGACGGTGGGTTTTTAACCCTGGGGATTTCCTTGTTGCCAGCCACTGATCTTCCTTGCGTTCGTACGTCGACAGCCCTCAAAAAAGGGGCTGCGCGACGTTAACGAACGTGGCTAATCGTGGCTGTAGGACGAATCCTGAATGTTGCTAAGAGTGTTCTCTATCGCTCAGGATTGCAGCGCGGGGCGCGGTGCGCTTGCGACTCGCTGCCGCCGTCACCGCATAGCCAATCAACGCCGCCAATATCGAACCGGTCAAGATCCCCATCCGGTCCATCCCAGCGTATTCACTGGTGCCGGGCACGAAGGCCAGGGATCCGACAAACAGGCTCATGGTGAAGCCGATGCCACAGAGGATCGCAACACCCAATATCTGGCCCCAATTAGCGCCTTGGGGCAGAGTGGCGATGCCGATTTTCACCGCCAGCCAGGTCAGGCCGAAGACACCGACGGCCTTGCCCAGCAGCAGGCCAACCGCGATGCCCATTGGCACGTGGTGGGTGAAGCTTTCCATGGTCACGCCGCTCAGTGACAAGCCGGCGTTGGCGAAGGCGAACAGCGGCAGGATGCCGTAGGCCACCCATGGATGCAGGGCGTGCTCGAGGGTCAGCAGTGGCGACGGTTCGGCGTTTTTCGTGCGCAACGGAATGCAGAAGGCCAGGGTCACACCGGCCAGTGTCGCGTGGACACCGCTCTTGAGGACACAGACCCAGAGGATCAGACCGATGATCATGTACGGTCCGAGCTTGACCACGCCGAGCCGGTTCATCGCGATCAGCGCCACAATGCACGCCGCGGCCAGCGCCAGTGACAGGGTCGATAGCGTCCCGGAATAGAAGATTGCGATGACGATGATGGCGCCGAGGTCGTCGATGATCGCCAGGGTCATCAGGAACAGCTTCAGCGAAACCGGCACGCGTTTACCGAGCAAGGCGAGTACGCCAAGGGCGAAGGCTATGTCCGTGGCCATCGGGATGGCCCAGCCACCCAGGGCTGCCGGGTTGTCGCGGTTGAAAAACCAGTAGAACAGCGCCGGAATCACCATGCCGCCAATCGCCGCGGCGCCGGGCAGGACGATTTGCGACGGTTTCGACAGTTGCCCGTCAAGGACTTCGCGCTTCACTTCCAGGCCGATCAGCAGGAAGAACATGGCCATCAGACCGTCGTTGATCCACAGCAACAAAGGCTTGGCGATTTTCAGCGCGCCGATCTGGGCGACCACGGGGGTGTCCAGCAGGCCGTTATACAGCCACGACAGCGGGGAGTTGTTGATGATCAACGCCAGGGCTGCGGCAGCGATCAATAACAGACCGCTGGCAGCTTCCAACTGAAAGAAACGCGTGAACGTGCTACGCAGAGGCAAGGTCGCTCTCCATCGATGAATTTAAAAGGTGGCACACCCTAACCCGTACCGTTAGTTGTTAAAACAAAAGTTATATTCTTTTTTGTTATATGCCGTTACAACGCTAACAGCCGGCAAGGACTTTGAGCCTAGCAGTTGCCGAACGTATTGGACCTCAGCTGTACCTGTGCGTGTTGTAGGTTTTTTCCTAAGCTTGAGTATTGAGCCTTGCGACAAGGCCGACTCTTGCCCGATTCGACGAGAAAACCACCATGAGCGACAACCGACAGTGGGCCCGCGAAGCCATCCGGATCATCGAAGCCGACTTCCAGCGCAGCGCCGACACCCACCTGATCCCCTTGCCGCTGCCGGGTTTTCCGGGCATCGAGTTGTATTTCAAAGATGAGTCCAGCCATCCCACCGGCAGCCTGAAGCATCGATTGGCGCGTTCGCTGTTTTTGTATGCGCTGTGTAACGGCTGGCTCAAACCCGGTGCGCCGGTGATTGAAGCGTCCAGTGGTTCGACGGCCATTTCCGAGGCGTACTTCGCACGTATGCTGGGTTTGCCGTTCATTGCGGTGATGCCGGCGAGTACCTCCAAGGAAAAGATCGCGCAGATCGCTTTCTACGGCGGCAAAAGCCATCTGGTCGACGATCCGACACAGATTTACGCTGAATCCGAACGCCTGGCTCGCGAACACGATGGGCATTTCATCGACCAGTTCACCTACGCCGAGCGCGCTACCGACTGGCGGGCGAACAACAACATCGCCGAGTCGATCTTCCAGCAAATGCGCTTCGAGCTGCACCCCGAGCCGAGCTGGCTGATTTCCAGCCCCGGCACTGGCGGCACCACCGCGACGCTGGGTCGTTACGTGCGTTATCGCCAGCATTGCACCCGCGTGCTGTGTGCCGACGCTGAGCGTTCAGTGTTCTTCGATTACTACCAGACCGGCGACGCCAGTCTGCGCCTGGATTGCGGTTCGCGGATTGAAGGCATTGGCCGGCCTCGGGTTGAAGCGTCGTTCCTGCCCAAAGTGATCGATGCGATGGTCAAAGTGCCGGACGCCCTGTCACTGGCGGCCATGCATTACATGGCGCAGCGTTTGGGCCGTCATGTTGGCGGGTCGAGCGGGACCAACCTGATCGGCGCCTTGATGGCGGCCCAGCAGATGGCGGCGGCGGGAGAGTCGGGGTCGATCGTGGCAATTCTGTGTGATGGCGGCGAACGCTATGCCACCACCTATTACGATCAGGATTGGCTAAAGGCTCAGGGGTATGAGTTGAGTGGTTTGATGGATACGGTGGCGGCGAGTGTCGAACGCGGTGAACCGCTTCCAGCCATCGTGCTGCGCGCCAACATCTGACAAAAGCAAAAAGATCGCAGCCTTCGGCAGCTCCTACATGGGACGGTGAACACCCTGTAGGAGCTGCCGAAGGCTGCGATATTTTGATGTTAAAGCTTAAGCCTCGAGGCCAAGGATGTCGCGGGCCACGGCTTCGGCAATCCGAATCCCATCGACACCCGCCGACAGAATCCCGCCCGCATAACCCGCGCCTTCACCCGCCGGGAACAAGCCTTTCACGTTCAAACTTTGCATCGACTCGTTACGGGTAATCCGCAGCGGCGAAGACGTACGCGTCTCGATCCCGGTCAACACGGCGTCGTGCAGCGAGTAACCGCGAATCTGCTTCTCGAACGCAGACAACGCTTCACGAATGGCGTCGATGGCGAACGGGGGCAAGGCCAACGCCAAATCACCCAAGGCAACGCCCGGTTTGTAGGACGGTTCTACGCTGCCCAACGCGGTGGACGGCTTGCCGGCAATAAAGTCGCCGACCAGTTGCGCCGGCGCTTCATAGTTGCTGCCGCCCAGCACAAAGGCGTGGGATTCCAGGCGTTCCTGCAACTCGATACCCGCCAGCGGGCCGCCCGGGTAATCGACTTCCGGGGTGATCCCGACGACGATCCCGGAGTTGGCGTTACGCTCGTTACGCGAGTACTGGCTCATGCCGTTGGTGACCACACGGCCCGGCTCGGACGTCGCCGCCACCACGGTGCCGCCCGGGCACATGCAGAAGCTGTAGACCGAACGTCCGTTGCTGGCGTGGTGCACCAGTTTGTAGTCGGCAGCCCCGAGTTTCGGGTGGCCGGCGTACTTGCCCAGACGCGCACGGTCGATCAGCGACTGCGGGTGTTCGATGCGGAAACCCACCGAAAACGGCTTGGCTTCCATGAAAACGCCACGGCCATGCAGCATGCGGAAGGTGTCCCGGGCGCTGTGGCCGAGGGCCAGAATCACGTGTTTCGAATGAATCTGCTCGCCGCCATTGAGCTCGACGCCGACCAGTTGGCCGTCCTCGATCAACACGTCGGTAACCCGCTGCTGGAAGCGCACTTCGCCACCCAACGCGCGAATCTGCTCGCGCATGTTCTCTACAACGCCGGTCAGACGGAACGTACCGATGTGCGGTTTGCTGACGTAGAGGATTTCTTCCGGCGCACCGGCCTTGACGAACTCATGCAGGACTTTGCGCCCGATGAACTTCGGATCCTTGATCTGGCTGTAGAGCTTGCCGTCGGAGAATGTCCCCGCGCCGCCTTCACCGAACTGCACGTTGGATTCCGGGTTAAGCACGCTTTTACGCCACAGGCCCCAGGTGTCCTTGGTGCGCTGACGCACTTCGGTGCCACGCTCGAGGATGATCGGCTTGAAGCCCATTTGCGCCAGCAGCAGCCCGGCGAAAATCCCGCACGGACCGAAACCCACGACGACAGGACGTTGCTCGAGATCAGCCGGCGCCTGGCCGACCACTTTGTAGCTGACATCCGGTGCCACGTTGACGTTACGGTCGCCGGCGAACGTGTGCAGCACCGCTGCCTCATCGCGAACGTTAAGGTCGATGGTGTAGATGAAGCACAGTTCGGAGGATTTTTTGCGCGCATCGTAGCTGCGCTTGAACAAGGTGAAATCGAGCAAGTCATCACTGGTGATGCCCAGGCGCTGCACGATGGCAGGGCGCAGGTCTTCATCGGGATGGTCGATCGGCAGCTTGAGTTCGGTGATTCGTAACATGACAGGATCCGGTTCGCGGGGCGCACAACTGCGCCAAGGCGTTTGAAGCCCGCGATTATAAGCCTCAAAGAATGATTCCCGTGAGGCTAAAACGATCAGTCGTTACGCGATCCGCCGAAATACCCGCAGCCACGCTGAACCTGGCCGTCGATGCGCAGTTCGGCGCTCATGTGCTGGACGCTGCCGGTGGTGTTGTCGACGCAACGTTGCGGTGCAACCCACAATTCAATGTGCTGGTTATTGACTTCAGTGCTGAGGTTGAAGCGGCCATCGCCCAATTGTTCTTCGACGTAGGGTACGGCCAACGATGGCTGACCGGCGCGGTCGATGACCATGCCTTTGCCGCTGACTTTCACGTTCCACTCAGGCCCATGGCCGGCGGCGCGCAGGATCAGCAGTTTGAAGTTGGGGTCGTTGCACGCGGTGCCCGAGCGCTCGACGCGGTACAGCTGCTCAAGATCGAGGCGGCTGTCGGCACCACTGGCAACAATCCGGCCGCGCACGTCGGCAAACAGCTTGCCCTTGGCATCGGCCAGGGTCGCGGCCTCTTGCAGGACGCTGGTGCCGCCGGAGTCGTTGACCACGTAACTACGTTGCTCATTGCACGGCTGGAACAACAGCTTGCCATCGGCCGCCGTCAACTGGCCCTGCAGGCGGGTCTGGCCCACGTGGGAGGCACTTTCACGCGGGCCTTCAAACAACTGGCAAGCGGCGAATAGCGGAAGCAGGGCAACAAGGACTAAGGAACGGGCAACACGCATCTTTGAGTCTCCAGACAAGTGTCGCCACGTTACTCAGCCTGACCGTTCATCACAAGGGCTTAGCCCACGTGAAAGGTCTGACCTGTTTGCAAGCCTTCTACGCTTTTGGCGTAGGCCAATGCCACATCGGTTGCCAGAACTGGCTTGTAGCCGCGGAAGTACGGCGCGTATTTGCCCATGGCTTCGACCAGCACGTTCGGGCTCACCGAATTGATGCGCAGACCACGAGGCAGTTCGATGGCGGCGGCGCGGACGAAGCTGTCCAGGGCGCCATTGACCAGCGCTGCCGAGGCGCCGCTGCGAATCGGGTCGTGGCTGAGGACGCCCGTGGTGAAGGTGAACGAGGCGCCGTCGTTGGCGTACTCGCGGCCGATCAGCAGCAGATTGACCTGGCCCATCAACTTGTCTTTCAGGCCCAGCGCGAAGCTGTCTTCGGTCATTTCGCTTAAGGGCGCGAAGGTCACGTTGCCGGCGGCGCAGACCAGAGCATCGAACTTGCCGGTCTGTTCGAACAGCTTGCGAATCGAGGCGCTGTCGCTGATATCCACATGGTAATCACCGCTGTTTCGGCCGATGCGGATGATCTCGTGACGCTCGGACAGCTCCTTGTCGACCGCCGAACCGATGGTGCCGCCTGCGCCTATCAAAAGAATTTTCATACTGCTGATCCCCGAGTGATTTGAATGAGGTCTCAGTCTAAAGTGGTTTTTTCCATTGATAAGCGCGCTAATAGGCAACCTTTGGTTTTCAAATGGAAACAATCCATGAGCGAAATGGATGATCTGGCGGCGTTCGCGATATTGATTGAAGCGGGGAGTTTTACGCTGGCGGCACAGCAATTGGGGTGCAGCAAGGGCCAGTTGTCCAAGCGCATCAGCCAGCTGGAATCGCGGTTTTCCGTCATCCTGTTGCAACGCACCACCCGCCGCTTGAGCCTGACCGCGGCGGGTGCGGCGTTGCTGCCTCAGGCTCAGGCGCTCGTAGTCCAAGTGGAAAGGGCGCGTCAGGCATTGACGCGGCTGAAGGACGACATGGTCGGGCCGGTGCGTATGACCGTTCCGGTATCGCTAGGGGAAACCTTCTTCGATGGCTTGTTGCTGGAGTTTTCTGGCAAATATCCCGAGGTGCAGATCGAGCTGGACCTGAGTAACAGCTACCGTGATTTGTCCCGCGACGGCTTTGACCTGGCGGTTCGCTCCGAGGTGGGCAATGACGAGCGCCTGGTCGCCCGACCGCTGCTGGCCTGGCATGAGATGACCTGCGCCAGCCCGGCCTATCTCGAACAATACGGCGAACCGATGACGCCCCAGGCGCTGGCTGAACATCGCTGCTTGCTGAACAGTCATTACAGCGGCCGTGAAGAATGGCTCTATCACCAGCAGCACGAATTGTTGCGTGTGCGGGTTTCCGGACCGTTCGCCAGCAACCATTACAGCTTGCTGAAGAAAGCGGCACTGGCCGGAGCCGGCATCGCCCGTCTGCCCTCTTATTTACTGCAAGCGGAATTGGCTGACGGGCGTTTGCGCTGGCTCCTGCGCGATTATCAGACGCGTCGCATGCCGATGTACCTGGTGCATCCCTATCAGGGTGGATTGCCGAAACGTACGCAAGTGCTGGCTGATTATCTGATTGGCTGGTTCAAGCGCAGTGGCGAGGCACTGGATCGACTCCAGCACACCACATAGATCCCTGTGGGAGCGAGCCTGCTCGCGAAAGCGGTAGGGCAGACAACATTTCTGTTGAATGTGAAATTGCATTCGCGAGCAGGCTCGCTCCCACGTCGGATTTTCGTTGTTTTGGGGTTTGAGTCAGGCATAAAAAAACGGCCCGAAGGCCGTTTTTTGTTTACCGCAAAGACTCAACCACCCAAGTACGCTTCACGCACTTTCGGATCAGTCAGCAGCGCTTCCCCAGTGCCTTGCATCACCACCCGGCCGTTCTCCAGAACGTACGCACGGTCAGCAATTTTCAGCGCCTGGTTGGCGTTCTGCTCCACCAAAAACACCGTCACGCCATCCTTGCGCAGCTGTTCGATGATGTCGAAGATCTGCTGGATGATGATCGGTGCCAGGCCCAACGAAGGTTCGTCGAGCAGCAGCAACTTGGGTTTGCTCATCAGCGCACGGCCGATGGCGAGCATTTGCTGTTCGCCACCGGACATGGTGCCGCCGCGCTGGGCGAAGCGTTCTTTCAGGCGTGGGAAAAGTCCGAGGACTTTGTCCATCTGCTCCTGATAATCACCCTTGTCGGTGAAGAATCCGCCCATCGCGAGGTTTTCTTCCACGGTCAGACGGGAAAACACCCGACGGCCTTCCGGAACCACGGCGATGCTCTTGCGCATGATCTGCGCCGAGGACTGCCCCACGAGCTCTTCACCCATGTAGCGGATGCTGCCGCTGTGGGCCTGCGGCGAGCCGCAGAGGGTCATCAGTAGAGTGGATTTGCCTGCGCCGTTGGCGCCGATCAGGGTGACGATTTCGCCCTGACGGATTTCCACGTTGACGCTGTGCAGGGCCTGGATCTTGCCGTAGAAAGTGGAAACGTTTTCGAATTGCAGCATTTACGCTTCCCCCAGGTAGGCTTTGATCACTTCAGGATTATCGCGGATCTGTTCCGGCGTGCCGTCGGCCAGAGGCGTGCCTTGGTTGATCACGACGATGTGGTCGGAAATGCTCATGACCAGTTTCATGTCGTGTTCGATCAGCAGCACGGTGACGTTGTGCTCTTCACGCAGCATGCTGATCAGCGCTTTGAGGTCTTCGGTTTCCTTCGGGTTCAGGCCGGCGGCCGGTTCGTCGAGCATGAGGATCCGCGGACGGGTCATCATGCAGCGAGCGATTTCCAGACGACGTTGCTGACCGTAGGCCAGGGTGCCGGCCGGACGATTGGCGAACGCCTTGAGGTTGACCTTTTCCAGCCAGTACTCGGCGAACTCCATGGCCTCGCGCTCGCTGCGGCGGAACGCCGGGGTCTTGAACAGGCCAGCCAGGAAGTTGGTGTTCAGGTGACGGTGCTGGGCGATCAAGAGGTTCTCGACCGCGGTCATGTCCTTGAACAGCCGCACGTTCTGGAACGTGCGCACCACGCCTTTGAGGGCGATCTTGTGGCCGGGCAGGCCTTCGATTGGCTCGCCGTCCAGCAGGATGCTGCCGCCGCTCGGTCTATAGAAACCGGTCAGGCAGTTGAACACCGTGGTTTTGCCGGCGCCGTTAGGGCCGATCAACGCAACCACCTGTTTTTCTTTCACGCTCAGGGCTACGCCGTTGACCGCCAGCAAGCCGCCGAAGCGCATGCTCAGATTTTCGACTTTAAGGATCTCGCGGCTCATTTGCGCAGCTCCATGTGAGGACGTTGCATGGGCAGCAGGCCTTGAGGACGCCAGATCATCATCAGCACCATCAAGGCGCCGAACATCAACATGCGGTACTCACTGAACTCACGCATCATTTCCGGCAGCAGGATCATCACCACGGCAGCGAGGATTACGCCCAGCTGCGAGCCCATGCCACCCAATACGACGATGGCGAGAATGATCGCCGACTCGATGAAGGTGAACGACTCCGGTGTTACCAGGCCCTGACGGGCAGCGAAGAAGCTGCCGGCGAAACCTGCGAAGGCGGCGCCCAGGGTGAAGGCGGAAAGCTTGATGACCGTAGGATTCAGACCCAGCGCACGGCAGGCGATTTCGTCTTCACGCAACGCTTCCCACGCACGGCCGATCGGCATGCGCAGCAAACGGTTGATCACGAACAGCGCAGCCAGGGCCAGCAACAGTGCAACCAGGTACAGGAAAATCACCTTGTTGATCGAGTTATAGGCCAGGCCGAAGTACTCGTGGAACGTCTGCATGCCTTCGGCCGCTTTGCGCTCGAAGGTGAGACCGAAGAACGTCGGCTTCTCGATATTGCTGATGCCGTTCGGGCCGCCAGTGATATCGGTGAGGTTACGCAGGAACAGACGAATGATTTCACCGAAGCCCAGGGTCACGATGGCCAGGTAGTCGCCGCGCAGACGCAGTACCGGGAAACCGAGCAGGAAGCCGAAAGTGGCCGCCATGAGGCCGGCGATCGGCAGACAGATCCAGAAGCCCAGACCCAGATAGTGCGACAGCAATGCATAGCTGTACGCCCCGACGGCATAGAAGCCGACGTAACCCAGGTCGAGCAGGCCGGCCAGGCCGACCACGATGTTCAGGCCGAGGCCGAGCATCACGTAGATCAGCACCAGCGTGGCGATATCCACCGCACCGCGAGAGCCGAAGAACGGCCAGACCAGAGCACCGACGATCAACGCAATGATGATCCAGCGCTGGGTGGTCGGCAGGGTCAGGAAGTTGCTGGTCTTGGCCGGGATCAACGGCATGTTGGGCGAGGAACGCCAGGCCGAACTGATCTGCTGGTCAAACAGCACCCGCAGGAACATCAGCACCGAGCACACCGCGATAGTGATCAGTGTGGCGCTGCTGGTGCCGTGCACTTCGAGGTGGATGCCGACGATGGTCAGTTTCAGACCCAATACCGGGTAGGCCACGGCCCACACCAGCAAAGCACTGAACAGTGCCTGTTTAAGATTCCTAGTCATACTTTTTCAACCTCCGGACGGCCCAGGATGCCGGTCGGCCGGAACAACAGAACCAGAACCAACAAGCCGAAAGCCACGACGTCCTTGTACTGGTCGCCGAAGATATCGGCACCAAAGGCTTCCGCCACCCCTAATACCAGCCCGCCGAGCATGGCTCCCGGGATGCTGCCGATACCGCCCAGTACCGCTGCGGTGAACGCCTTGAGTCCAACGAGGAACCCGGCGTTCGGGTTGATCACACCGTATTGCATGCTCAACAAGACGGCCGCGATGGCCGCCAATGCGGCCCCGATGACGAAGGTCAGGGCGATGATGTTGTTGGTATTGATGCCCAGCAAGTTGGCCATCTTGATGTCTTCGGCACAGGCGCGGCAGGCACGTCCGAGACGAGAGCGGGAGATGAACATTGTCAAGCCGAGCATGGCGACGAAGGTCACCACGAATACCACGATTTGCATGTAGGAAATCAGCACTTCATGTGCGCCACCTGGCCCGAAGGTGAAGCTGCCGGGGATCAGGTTGGCAATGGATTTGTCCTTGGAGTCTTGCGCCAGCAGAACCGTGTTCTGCAGGAAGATCGACATGCCGATGGCGGAAATCAGCGGGATCAGACGGTTGCTGCCGCGCAAGGGGCGGTAGGCGACGCGTTCGATGCTGTAACCGTAGGCACTGGTCACGACGATGGTCGCGATGAAAGCAGCGGTAATCAACAGCGGAACGCTGTCGAGTCCCAGCATGGCCAGCCCGGCGATGGCGATGAACGCCACGTAGGAGCCGATCATGTACACCTCGCCGTGGGCGAAGTTGATCATTCCAATGATGCCGTAAACCATCGTATAGCCGATGGCGATCAGGGCATACGTGCTGCCAATGGTCAGGCCATTAACCAGCTGTTGGAGGAAGTGATAGATGTCAGGCATTACAGCGCTCCTAAAAACCTGATACGCATTTCACTGGTGGAGTCATTTTCCCGCTCGAGCCCCGTGGATCTGCATCCACTTCGAACGCGAGGTTTGCCAGCGAACCGCTGATGACGGTTTTGAGATTTTCAGGTGGGGAGGCTGGCGGATCACGCCAGCACGGCCCAATACATTTGTAAAACAAAGCCCACGGCACGCCGTGGGCTTTATTGGCAGTCAGTCAGGCAAGGCCTTACTGAGGCTTGGCTTCAGTTTTCGGTTTGCCGAAGTGCCACTCGTAAACCACAAATTTGAAGTCTTTCAGGTCGCCCTTGGCGTCGAAGCTCAGGTCGCCAGTCGGGGTTTTGAACGTGCCGGCGTGGATAGCTTCAGCCACTTTGGCAGCGTCTTCGCTCTTGGCAGCCTTGATACCGTCTGCGATCACGGTCACCGCCGAGTAGGCCGGGAACACGAACGGACCGCTCGGGTCTTCTTTCTTGGCTTTGAAGGCGTCAGCCAGGGCAATGTTGGCTGGATCCTGGTCGAAGGATTTCGGCAGGGTCACCAGCAGACCTTCGGAGGCCTTCTGAGCGATCTGCGAAATCGAGTCGTTACCCACGCCTTCCGGACCCATGAACTTGGCTTTCAGGCCTTTCTCATCCGCCTGGCGCAGGATCAGACCCAGCTCAGGGTGGTAGCCGCCGTAGTAGACGAAGTCGACGTTGGCTTGTTTGAGTTTCTGGATGATCGAAGAGAAATCCTTGTCGCCGGCGTTGATGCCTTCGAACACGGCAACCTTGACGCCTTTGCCTTCCAGTGTGGTTTTAACGGCGGTGGCGATGCC
Organism: Pseudomonas sp. MDT1-17; assembly: GCF_054898105.1. Taxonomy (NCBI): domain Bacteria; kingdom Pseudomonadati; phylum Pseudomonadota; class Gammaproteobacteria; order Pseudomonadales; family Pseudomonadaceae; genus Pseudomonas; species Pseudomonas sp. MDT1-17. The sequence continues at coordinate 1,947,238 of NZ_JBUBVM010000001.1, forward strand.
TTCACCGTATTGCTGTTTGTCGTGCAGGACAGCAACGATTTTCGGTTTTACGTGATCGGCGATGTAGTTACCGGCGGCAGGGCCTTGGGCGCTGTCCAGACCGATGGTGCGGAACACCATTTTGTAACCACGGGCGGTGATGTCCGGGCTAGTGGCAGCCGGGGTGATCATGATCACGCCTTCGTCTTCGTAAATGTCCGAAGCCGGTTGGGTGGAGCTGGAGCACAGGTGACCAACCACGAACTTGACGCCGTCGTTGACGACTTTGTTCGCGACCGCTACCGCTTGTTTTGGATCACAGGCGTCATCGTATTCAACGGCTTCGAGTTTCTTGCCGTCTACGCCGCCTTTGGCGTTGATCTGTTCGATGGCCATTTTGGCGCCACTGAACTGCATGTCGCCGTATTGGGCTACAGGACCGGTTTTAGGGCCGGCGATGCCGATCTTGATGGTGTCAGCTGCGAACGAATGGCTGGCAACCCCGGCCAGAACCATAGCGGCAAACAGTTTGGAAATCTGCTTAGTAGCCTTAGTCATAGTGCTCCACTCTTACTGTTGTAGTTTTTATAGTCCTGGCGCCGTAGCAGCAGAACCGGGTCAGATATCTTCGATATCCTCCGGTAAATGCCCCCGGCAACTGTACCGGTACAGTGTAGAGCGCCAATTGTTAGCCTGGGAAGCTGGCGTCAGGGGGCAAAACCAGAGGGTGTCGCTTTATTGAAAGAAAAAGACAGAATCGCGGCGGGGTTCAGGCTGAATGAACAGCAATCCTTGGCTTTCCTGCACTTTTCGATCGATCACTCAATTGCATCCGGGTTTTTCTGCCAGACCACCGACGTTATGATTGCGTCAGTTTATTTTCCGGACAGGACCCATGACTCAAGAACCTAGCACCCTCTATGCCAAGCTGCTTGGTGAAACCGCATCTATTACCTGGAAAGAGCTGGAGCCGTTTTTCGCCAAGGGTGCCCTATTGTGGGTCGACCCCGGTCTGGATTTGATCGCCGCAGCGGAGGCAGTGGCGACTGATGAAGGCGAGAAAGTGGCTGCCTGGCTGGCCGCGGACAAAGTCGCCAAGCTGTCTGAAACGCGGGCGCTGGATCTTTTCGAACGCGATCCGCAGCTGTGGGCAGTGGTCGTTTCACCATGGATTCTGATCCAGGAAAGGCCGACGAACTGACGGCTTGCACTTTATTGGTGCGTGGCTTCATCGGATAAAAGTGTGTAGCCGAGTAGCGTGATGGCATGTTGCCGTAGAGAAAGGCTACAGAAGGGTCTTGGCGAGGGTGACGTAAACGTAACGGGAACAGTTTTATGAGCAGCCTGATGCCTGCTTAATTGTTTCTGAATGTTGAGAAACAGAGCAGAAGAATCAAAGATCGCAGCCTTCGGCAGCTCCTACATGGACAGTGTCGCGACACGGGTGCCATGTGAACCGCAGCCCGTAGGAGCTGCCGAAGGCTGCGATCTTTTCAGGCATACCCCCTTAAGCGGTTTTGCCAGTATGGTTATTCAGCGAAATAACCTTGGTCTTGCCAATCCGGTGACGGTAGATCTCGCGCAAGTACTTGATCGCCTTCTTCACGCAATCGCGCGACAAGCGAATGTCGTTGATCGAGACAAACTTGTCCTTGTCGTTGATCAGCTCGCGGTACTTCTTCTCGTACATCGGTTTGATCGCGTACCAATTGGTGTCGAGAATCTTCGCCGGGTTCTCGAATTCGTTGAGCAAGTCGTCGATCAGGCCTTCGTCGAATTCTTCGTTGATGATGAAGTCCAGGATCGAGTTATCCAGGGTATCGTCAAAGCGGTACGGGTTTTTCGCGAAGCAACGCTTGATGAAGGCCACGATCAGCGTCAGGAAGTCGTCCGACAGGCACGGGCTCTTGGCGATCAGGGTAGTCAGCGACAGGTTGGCCGAGGCGCCGATTACCAGCGCATAACGCTTGAGCGTGGTGTTCGGGAACAGGCTGTTGAGGTGAGTCTTCAACCGGTTCAGGTCCATGTAGGACAACTTGTAGTCTTTGGGCAACGAAACGATCGAGACCACCGACGAGCAGTTCTTGAAGAAGTGCAGATCGTGCAATGCGGCCGCGTCATAGCCCGAATTCTTGTACTGCTCCAGCGAGGCGCGATAGCGCTTGGACTCGATCGGCAACAGGCTGATGCCTTCGATCGCCTGGGTCACTTTGTTGAAGTGCGGCAGGTCGATGGAGCGGAAGAACAGGTCGTCGATGTTCAGGCGCTGCGGTTCTTTCTCGAACACCTTGAACTTGTCGCTGCTCGGCGGCGGGGTTTCCGGCACCACGGACTCGGCGTAGGCAATTGCTACCGGGCCGGCCAGACTCATGAACAGGTCGTTGGCGTCGAGGCGAATGGTTTCGCCAATGTCGATGCCGGCGCGACGGAAATAGTTCTGGTCGTAGTCAGTCGTGACCGCCTGCGCCGTCAGAATGTTGAAGATCTGCTGTGAGATGTATTGGTTGGCGTGCTTTTCCATCGCGTTGACGTCGATGTTCTGAATGTTGCCGTCATCGCTTTCTTCGGCATAACGCATGATGTCGTTGGAGATCAGCATCATGGCGTTCCATGGACGGATACGGCCCATGACACTGGCTTCGCTGCTGTCTTCATTGGCGAAGTTGTAGGAGAAGTCCCACTCTTCCGACAGGTACTTGCACAGCAGGCGACCGGCGTTGATGTGCAGCGCCTCGGACATTTCGCTTCGGTGGTCGGAAATGTTCGGCAGCACGCAGATACCGCTGGTGAAGATTGGCTCGAAGACGAAGGCATGGCCGCTTTTGCTGTCGTGTTCATCCATCGGCTTGGTGTCGAACGTCTTGTTCATGTACGAGTGCTGCTGGGCCAGGCCGAATTCCGAGGCCATGCCCGAACCGGTACCGCCGCCAGCACTGAAGATCGAGAAATACAGGCGCGACTGGTTGGCCTTGATGCCGCAGCTGTCGATCAGGTACGAGTGAATCATCTTCCAGTCAGGGCTGGAGAAACGCTGGGTGTCCTTGTTCAGGATGATCTTGGCCAGATACTGACCGAGGATCGGCGCGTTACCGGCGCCACCGGCGTGGACTTCCGACAAGTCCATGATTTTCATTTTGCTGTAGTCGCGCAGGAAACCGCTTTTTTCACCCTTGCGCGAGAAACGGATACGGCCGGCGATGTCTTTGTCCAGGTCGCCAAGCATGACCAGCGGTTCTACCAGGAACACCGGTTTGGTGGCCTTGTTCGACCCCAGACGCAGGTTGTTGCGAATCCACTGTGCCGGGCTGTAGCCTTTTTCGGCGAAGCGCTTGTCCGGCGACAGGCGGTCTTCGTTATTGAATTCGTTGAGGTAGAACTTGCGGGCGTTGTACACCAGCTCCGCCACGTCCAGCGCGATGTTCGAACCGCAGCGGCCCAGGCCGATCAGGCATACCGACGGGAATTCCTGATCGCTGTGCTGTTCGCTGTCGCCTTCCAGGTGCGGTGGGCGCGGGAACACCATGTCGCGCAGGCCGTCGAGATTATCGAGGATGCGGTCGGTATTGGTTTCGGTGAAGTAGAGGTATTGCTGAGTCGCCAACGGGCGCGATGGCGTCAATGGCTTCGAGGGTGCGGGGCTGTTCGCCGCAGGGCTCAGCGTCAGATCGGATATCGCAGGGGCCGGATTGTTTTTAGAATTCATTGTGCGCCATGTACCTGGGCTGGTTGGTTGGCGACACGATGTCGTCGAACCATCACGGATGGGATCTCGCGTCTTTTTTTGGCGCGTATTTGGCCCAAGTGTCAGGGCCTTGGCCTGAGCATCGCTCGGGGGAATCCTTTCCTAAGTCATGATGAATCGGCCAATATTCGATGATCTTTAATCAAAAAGGAGGCCAAATGATGGCAGCGTTACCTTCGCTCGGGTTTGCCGGGATCGGCCTGATGGGCTTACCGATGTGCCGGCGTCTGCTGGCGGCGGGTTATCCGCTGACCGTATGGAACCGCAACCCGGAAAAGTGCGCGCCGTTGGTCGAGGCCGGCGCACGGCAAGTCGCCACGCCTGCGCAACTGTGTCAGCACGCCGACGTGGTGATGTTGTGCCTGGCGGACACTTCGGTGGTTCGTGAGGTGGTTTTTGGTCCGACTGGCCTTGCCGAGGGAGCAAAAAGGGGCCAAGTGCTGGTGGATTTTTCCAGCCTGGAACCCACGGCGACCCGGGAAATGGCCAAGGCGCTGATCAACACAACCGGCATGAGTTGGATGGACTCGCCCGTGTCTGGCGGTGTGTCTGGCGCCGAGGCTGGCAGCCTGGCGATCATGGTTGGCGGCACAACGGCAGATCTTGAGCGCGTGCGCCCGGTGTTGCTAACCGTTGGCCAGCGCGTGACGCACATGGGGGCAGTCGGGGCCGGACAGGTGACCAAGGTTTGCAATCAGATGATTGTTGCCTGCAATGCGCTAGTGATTGCCGAAGTGGTGGCGTTGGCTGAACGTTCCCAGGTCAATGCCAGCATGATTGCCGAAGCCCTGACCGGCGGTTTCGCCGATTCAAAACCCTTGCAAATCCTCGCCCCGCAAATGGCCGGCAGCTGTTTCGAACCCGTGAAATGGCACGTACGCACGTTGCTCAAGGATCTGGACGCTGCGGTGAGTTTTTCCCGTGAACAAGGCGCGGCCACACCGATCAGCGGATTGGCCGCACAACTGATGCGCCTGCATGGAAGCCAGGGTTATTTGCAAAAGGATCCGTCGACGTTAGTGCAGCTGTACCGCGAGTCAGGCTCAGAGGACTGACGGTGCGCGCGTGTTTGCGCTGGTTGATCTCGTTCAGCGCCGGATGCAACTCCGCCAGCGGCACCGGTCGACTGAGCAGGTAACCCTGCACGAAATCGCTGCCGTTGCGCTCCAGAAACGCGTACTGCTCAGGGGTTTCGACGCCTTCGGTGACCACCTGCAAATGCAGCGTGTGCGCCATGATGATGATTGCCTGGACGATTTCCATGTCTTGGGTGGCCTTGGGAATGTCCTGGATGAACGAACGGTCGATCTTCAGCGTGTTCAGCGGCAGACGCTTGAGGTAGGCCAGGGATGAATAACCGGTGCCGAAATCGTCGATCGACAGCGAGACCCCCAGGGCACAGATCTGCCTCAGCAACACCAGGGTGTTGGCGAGGTTGCTCATCAGCGCGTTTTCGGTCACTTCCAGTTCCAGTCGCTGTGGCGCCACCCCGGTGACGCGCAGGGCGTGTTCGATTTCATTGACCAGCTCCTCGCGCGCAAGGCTGAGGGGCGAGCAGTTCACAGCGATCGTGAGTTCTTCGCAACCCTGGCGGGACAGTTCACCCAAATCTTCGCAAGCTTTTTGCAACACCCAGTTATCCAGTTCGGCGATCAGGCCGTTGGCTTCGGCAATAGCAATGAATCGATCGGGTGCCAGCAACCCGTGAACCGGGTGTTGCCAACGAATCAATGCTTCGAGTTTGGTGACTCGGCCATTTTTCAGGTCATAGATCGGTTGGTAATACAGTATCAACCCGTCGTCTTTGCGCAGGGCATGCCGCAGTTCTTCTTCCAGTTGCAGTTCCAGCGTGGCGCGGCTTTTCAAGTGTGGACTGAAAAAATTCAGGCCATTGCGACCGCTGTCCTTGGATTGGTACAGCGCCAGGTCGGCGTTTTTCAACAACTCTTCGCAGGTATTGCCGTCTTGCGGGAACAGGCTGATGCCGATGCTGGTGGTCATGACCACGCTTCGTCCGGCCAGCTCGATGGGATCTTTCATTTTCAGCATGATGCGCTGAGCCATGAGCCGCGCTTCTTCAGGATCACGCAGGCCGATGAGGACGCAGAACTCGTCGCCACCGAAGCGCGCCACCACGTCGTCGTGGCCGCGCACCGAGCTTTTGATGTGGCTGGCCAGGACTTTGAGCAATTCGTCGCCGGCGTCATGACCCAGGCTGTCGTTGATCCGCTTGAAGTGATCGATATCGAGGAACATCACCGCCAGCATGCCGCCTTCGTTGGCTTTTTCGATCAGCTTCTCGGCGAAGATCTGATTGAAGCCCCGGCGGTTGATCAGGTTGGTCAATGCGTCGTAGTGCGCAACCAGTTGCAAGGACATTCGCGCCTGGTCCAGTTGACTGAGCAGGTTGTTGACCCTCTGCAGGTCGCTCTCCTTGTGTTGCAGCTTCTTGCCGGCGAGTGCTGCGCTAATGCTGCTGCCGATGATCAGCAACGTGATCGCCGCCACCGTCAGCCCCAGTTGCAGGTGGTTGTTATCGCCGGGCAGCGGCTGGAGGCTGTCGTCGGGCAGCACCAGACTGAGCGCCGCCATGCCGGTGAAGTGCATGCTGACGATGCCAGCCCCGAGCACCAGGCTGGCGGTGTATTTGAGGAGTTGATGAGACACACCGCTGCCTTCACGCAGGTGACTGGAAATCAGCAGTGCGGCCAGGCTGGCGCCAATCGAGATCACGATGGAGAGGGCGAACAGGAAGGGTTGGTAATAGGCCGTCGCATTCGAACGCATGGCGGCCATGCCCACGTAGTGCATGGTCGCGATGCCCAGGCCGATCCACACCGCAGCCCGTAAGTATTGCCAGAAATTCAGATGAGGATGGCTGAGGGTGTGCATCGCCAGCCACGAGGCCGTCAGTGCGAACAACAGCGAGATCACGGTGATGGGCAGTTGGTAATGGATTTCGATCGGTGCCTGGAGCGCCAGCATGCTGATGAAGTGCATGGCCCAGATACCGCCCGCCAGACTCCCGGCACCGACCCAGCACCAGAGGCGTTGGGTCGCGGATTTCTCTGCATGGCCAACCCGTTCGGCTATGTCCAGCGTGGCGAAGCCGGCCGCACACGCAACCACATAGGCCAGGAACACCAGAAAGGGATTATGGGCGCAATTGAGTATGACCTGCCCGCTCTCGGGCAGTTGAGTCGTGAAATATAAAGCAGGCCACTCCATCGTACGCCCCGCATTTGCCCTTCTGGCCGACACCATGAACCTGGCGAATGCATTGGAGTATAGGTGCCATGCACAAAGTGCAAGCGGTAGTGGCACATTGCTTTTGACTATTTTGGAATGAGTCGCAGAGTATCTAGAAATAAAATGTCGCATGAACGGTGTCTCATTACATGAGGCGCTATCAGCTTTACAAATAATGACAGACAGCTCTGGCGGGCCTGACTAAATTGCAGGTTCCGGGCTCGGATGCACTGGCAGTGAAGCCCCAATAACAATAAATGAGACGGACCCATGCAGAACTCGACCCAAGCGGCGAATGCCTGGCGCATTCTGTTCCTGCTGTTCCTCGCCAACCTGTTCAATTTCTTCGACCGCACCATTCCGGCCATCATCATCGAGCCGATCCGCATGGAATGGCACCTCAGCGACTTTCAGCTGGGGATCATCGGTACCGCATTCACGATCGTCTATGCGATTGCCGGTCTGCCTTTGGGGCGTATGGCCGATACCGGTTCGCGCAGCAAATTGATGGGCTGGGGCCTGGCGGCATGGAGCGGGCTGACAGCGGTCAACGGTCTGGTGGGCAGTTTCTGGAGTTTCCTGATCGTGCGCATGGGCATCGGCATTGGTGAAGCCAGTTACGCACCGGCCGCCAACTCGCTGATCGGCGACCTGTTCCCGGCCCACCGCCGGGCGCGGGCGATGGGCATTTTCATGCTCGGGCTACCCTTGGGGCTGTTGCTGGCATTCTTTACCATTGGCTGGATGGTCAAGGTGTTCGACAGCTGGCGCGCACCGTTCTTCATCGCGGCGGTGCCGGGGCTGATCCTGGCGATCTTCATGTTCTTCATCAAGGAACCGAAACGCGGCGCCGCGGAAAGCGTGCAGGTTTCGCAGGAACGCGTGGACCGGCCGATCCGTCGGGTGCTGGCGGTGCCGACTTTCTTGTGGCTGGTGATGGCGGGCCTGTGCTTCAACTTCGCCACGTATGCCTGCAACTCGTTTCTGGTGCCGATGCTGCAGCGATATTTCTTGATGCCGTTGCAGGAAGCGGCGGTGGCGACGGGGGTGATCGTCGGCGTGACCGGGTTGTTCGGCCTGACGCTGGGCGGTTGGGTCGCTGACAAGATTCACCAGCGGGTGGCCAGTGGTCGTCTGCTGTTTGCGGCATTCAGCATGATCATCTCGACGGTGTGCACCGCTTGGGCACTGCATTCCGGGCGGATCGAGATCGGGGTGTTTGTGGCGGTGTTCAGTGTGGGTTGGCTGTTTGCCTACAATTTCTACACCTGCGTTTACACCGCCATTCAGGACGTAGTCGAGCCGCGCTTGCGGGCCACGGCCGTGGCGCTGTTCTTTGCCGGGTTGTATTTGCTGGGTGGCGGTTTGGGCCCAGTAGTGGTGGGCGCCTTGTCCGATCACTTTGCGCATACGGCGATGCTGGCGGCGGGTGCTGAACAGATGACTGAGGCGTTCAAGGCTGTCGGCTTGCATGACGCGATGTACCTGATCCCGGTGGCGCTGTTTTTCACCATGGTGTTTCTGTTCCTGGCTTCGCGGTGTTTTGTGCGCGATGCCAAGCGGATGAAGGAAGGGTTGGTGGCGGTGGTTGAGCCAGGGGTTTCTGTAGCGACTGCGTGATCGCCTTCGCGAGCAAGCCCGCTCCCACAGGGGATCTGTTGCGTCAACAAATCCCCTGTGGGAGCGGGCTTGCTCGCGAAGAGGCCATCAGCAGCACATCAACAACCAGCCAGACAAAAAAAGGCCCGCATCGCTGCGGGCCTTTTGTTTTAGCGGTGGAGCAGGGGACTTAACCCGCCACCAACACCCGAATCGCTTCCAGTCGCAGCGCCGCCTTATCGAGCATGGCCAGGCCTTGCTCGCGTTGTTTGCGCAGGGCAACCAGTTCGCTGTCGCGCACCGTCGGGTTGACCGCTTGCAAGGCGGTCAGGCGCGCCAGTTCTTCGTCAGTGTCGGCGGCCAGGCGACGCTGCGCCTCAGCCACACGCTCGGCGTGACGCGGGGTGATCTTCTCTTCACCGGCGTTGATCCGAGGCGTCAGCTGATCGCGCTGGGCCTGGATGAACTTGTTGGCGCTGGCGCGCGGTACGCTTTCCAGTTGATCGTTCAGGGTTTCGAACGACACTCGACCCGACAGGTCGTTGCCATTGGCATCGAGCAGGCAGCGCAGGGCCGCCGGCGGCAGGTAACGGCCCAGTTGCAGCGAGCGCGGGGCAACCACTTCGCTGACATAGAGCAATTCCAGCAACACGGTGCCAGGTTTCAGCGCCTTGTTCTTGATCAGCGCCACGGCGGTGTTGCCCATGGAACCGGACAAGACCAGGTCCATGCCGCCCTGAACCATCGGGTGTTCCCAGGTAATGAACTGCATGTCTTCGCGAGACAGCGCCTGGTTGCGGTCGTAAGTGATGGTCACGCCTTCGTCGTCGCCCAGCGGGAAGCTGGCGTCGAGCATTTTTTCGCTCGGCTTGAGGATCAGGGCGTTTTCCGAGTGGTCTTCGCTGTCGATACCGAACGCGTCGAACAGGGTTTCCATGTAGATCGGCAGGGCGAACTGGTCGTCTTGCTCGAGGATGTCCTCGACCAGCGCATCACCTTCGCCAGCGCCGCCGGAGTTGAGTTCCAGCAAGCGGTCGCGACCGGTGTGCAGCTCGGCTTCCAGACGCTCACGCTCGGCGCGGGCTTCGTCAATCAGCGCTTGCCACTCGCCGTCGTCGGCGTTTTCCAGCAGTGGCAGCAGGCGTGGGCCGAACTGATGCTGCAAGGCGTTGCCGGTCGGGCAGGTGTTGAGAAACGCGTTCAGCGCTTCGTGGTACCACTGGAACAGGCGCTCTTGCGGGCTGGTTTCCAGGTACGGCACGTGCACCTGGATGATGTGCTTCTGGCCGATCCGGTCCAGACGACCGATACGCTGCTCCAGCAGGTCCGGGTGCGACGGCAGATCGAACAGCACCAAGTGGTGCGAGAACTGGAAATTGCGACCTTCACTGCCGATTTCCGAGCAGATCAGCACTTGTGCACCAAATTCTTCGTCGGCGAAGTAGGCGGCGGCGCGGTCACGCTCGAGGATGTTCATGCCCTCGTGGAAGACCGTGGCCGGGATGCCGGAACGCACGCGCAGGGCGTCTTCCAGGTCCATGGCGGTTTCGGCGTGGGCGCAGATCACCAGCACTTTGGTGCGCTTGAGCATTTTCAGCTGATCGATCAGCCACTCGACGCGCGGGTCGAATTTCCACCAGCGTTCTTCTTCATTGGCGTCTGGCTGGGCCTGGAAGCTGACTTCCGGGTACAGCTCGGCGTGATCGCCCAATGGCAGTTCGAGGTATTCGTCCGGGCACGGCAGCGGGTACGGGTGCAGTTTGCGTTCCGGGAAACCCTGCACGGCGGCGCGGGTGTTACGGAACAGCACGCGGCCGGTGCCGTGGCGATCGAGCAGTTCGCGGACCAGACGGGCGCTGGCTTCGATGTCGCCATCGTTGACGGCGGTCAGCAGGGCTTCGCCTTCGTTGCCGAGGAAACCGTGAATGGTCTTGTGCGCTTCCGGCGACAGGCGCCCCTTGTCCAGCAGCTCCTGCACGGCTTCAGCCACCGGGCGATAGTTTTCGCTCTCGGCACGGAAGGCGTGCAGGTCATGGAAACGGTTCGGGTCAAGCAGGCGCAGACGCGCGAAGTGGCTGTCCTGGCCCAGTTGCTCCGGGGTGGCGGTCAGCAGCAACACGCCGGGAATGACTTCGGCGAGTTGTTCAACCAGCGAGTACTCCGGGCTGGCTTTTTCTTCGTGCCACACCAGATGGTGCGCTTCGTCGACGACCATCATGTCCCAACCTGCCGCGAACAGCGCGTCCTGAGCCTTCTCGTCGTCCACCAGCCACTCGAGTGCAACCAGCGCGAGCTGGGTGTCTTCGAACGGGTTGGCGGCATCGCTTTCGATGAAGCGTTCTTCGTCGAACAGGGCGACTTGCAGGTTGAAGCGGCGGCGCATCTCGACCAGCCACTGGTGCTGAAGGTTCTCCGGAACCAGGATCAGCACGCGGTTGGCGCGGCCCGAAAGCAGTTGGCGATGGATGATCAGACCGGCTTCGATGGTTTTACCCAGGCCCACTTCGTCCGCCAGCAGGACGCGTGGCGCGATGCGGTCGGCGACTTCACGGGCGATGTGCAGTTGGTGCGCGATCGGCTGCGCCCGCACGCCGCCCAGGCCCCAGAGCGAGGATTGCAACTGGCGGCTGGTGTGTTCCAGGGTGTTGTAGCGCAGGGAGAACCAGGCCAGTGGGTCGATCTGCCCGGCGAACAAACGGTCGCTGGCCAGTCGGAACTGAATGAAGTTCGACAGCTGGGTTTCCGGCAGGGTGACCACTTCGTTCTGCGCGTTGAGGCCGTGGTAAACCAGCAGGCCGTCGACGTCGTCGACTTCCTGGACGGTCAGTTTCCAGCCTTCGAAGTGAGTAATGGAGTCACCCGGCGAGAACCGCACGCGGGTGAGGGGCGCATTCCGTAGCGCGTACTGGCGAGTCTCGCCAGTGGCCGGATAGAGCACGGTCAACAAGCGGCCGTCCTGTGCCAGAACGGTGCCTAAACCCAGCTCGGCTTCGCTGTCACTGATCCAGCGTTGCCCCGGTTGATACTGCTGCGCCATGCTGCCTGACTCCCACCTTGAAAAAGCGGGCTATCTTAACGGAATCAGGGCTTCAGGGCCAAAGGACTCTCATAAAAACTCGCAGTCTTACGTTAGCCCAGCGATGCGATGCTTGCCGGTCGGGGCACCAATCCGTGCCAAACCGGTCACAGTTTGCGACCGATGGCTCAAGTCGCCATCCCCGCAGCCGACAGCCTGCTGACAGGAGACTGATAATTATGCTGCCACCGATGCTCCCCCTGAGTGCCGTGCCGATCACGTCACAGCAGGACCCGATCCGCCAGCGCCCGGATATTCCGCCTGTCGTGCCGGTGCAGGAAAGCTCCAATGAAAGCACCATTGACCTGCAACAGCGCGATCCTGAGGAAGCGGCTTTTCAGCTGCGCGAGGAACAGCGACGCAAGCAGGAGCGGGAACGGCGTCGTCGTGAGGCCGATGAAGATCCGGAGGAGCATCTGGCGATTCCCGGTACCGAATTGAATGCTGACAATACTGTGCCGGTCGCGCCGTTGATGGAAGATCAGCCGCGCCAGGGGGTGTGGGTCGATATCCAGATTTAAGGTTGCGGCTGGTCAGCGCTGCCGTCAGACCTCATTATTACGACAACCCTGCCATACGATGCACTGAGCACCATGAGCCAAGACGACAAGCTGATCGACCTCAACTCTGAACGCGCCAAGCGGGTTCATGACCTTAATGAAAAGCGCCTGAACGAAGTACGCCAGGCGTTCGAGCAAGCCATGCCGTTGGGTAAAGCGAAGAAGAAGCCAAAGAACAAACCGAAAAAGCGTTGAAACACCCTGCATCGTTTGATGCAGGTCAGTTATTTCCCCTCCTTTACGCCCAGTCTCGGGCGACATTGATCCCGGTCAATTTTCTTTCCTGCTTGATTGGTTAACTTAGCCCTATCGCAATAAGGCAACTGCAGGAGGCCAGTCATGTTTTTCGACAACGTGGTGATCGCCGGAGTGCTGACTGTCGGCCTCATGGTTATGTTTTTTGCAGGGTTTGGATTTTTTATCTGGAAGGATTCGCATAAGCGCAAACCGTAGGTCTTTCTGGAAGCAATGAGCACGCAAGGCATTTTGGGCAACTTCGGTTGCCTTTTTTTTTGTCCGCAGTTTTCTATCGGGGTACACAGATCTACTGTGGGAGCGGGCTTGCTCGCGAAGGCGGCTTGGCAGCCAACATAGATGTCGAATGTTATGGCCTCTTCGCGAGCAAGCCCGCTCCCACAATTGTTCGGTGGTGTAGAGAAGTTTTCAGCCATAAAAAAGGCGCGAACCTTACGGAACGCGCCTTTTTTGTGCGGCTATGTATCAGCTGCCCAGTGCCTTCGATGCCAGCCAGAACAGGCCGGCCGACAGGCTCACTGTCGCCGGCAGGGTCAGGACCCAGGCCAGCAGGATGGTTCTGACGGTGCCGCCTTGCAGGCCGCTTTTGTTGGCAACCATGGTGCCGGCCACGCCCGAGGACAGGACGTGGGTGGTGGACACCGGCAGGCTGAAGATGTTGGCCATGCCGATCAGGCTCGCGGTAGTGATCTGTGCCGACATGCCTTGAGAGTAAGTCATGCCCTGCTTGCCGATCTTCTCGCCGATGGTCAGTACCACGCGTTTCCAGCCGACCATGGTGCCCAGGCCGAGTGCCAGGGCGACCGCCAGAATCACCCAGAACGGGGCGTATTCGGTGGTAGTGGTCAGGTCTTTGCGCAGCTTGTTCAGGTCAGCCTTTTCGCGGGCGTGGAGGCCTGGCAGCTTGCCGACTTTCTTCGCCGTGTCGTCCAGGCAGAGCAGATAACGACGCACTTCGATGCGGCTTTCCGACGGCAGCGAGTGGTAGTCGGCCACACCCTTGAGGGTGCCGAGCAGGGCGGTGATGGTCGGTTCGGTCTGTTGCGGGTTGCAACGGAATTTCTCCGGCAGATCGCCTTCCACGCTTTTGCCCAAGGCCAGGTATTCACCCAGCGTATCGGCATTGCGCTTGTAGAACTGGCTCAGGTGCAAGGTCGCGTCGCGAGTCCGCTCGATCTGGTAAGTCGTGCTGCCCAGGTCGAGCACGAACTGCGCCGGCACGATACCGATCAGCACCAGCATGATCAGGCCGATACCTTTCTGGCCATCGTTGGAGCCGTGCACGAAGCTCACGGCCATCGCCGAAATCACCAGCACCAGGCGGTTCCAGAACGGCGGGTGTTTCTTGTCATCGATCTTGCGGCGCTGTTCTGGCGTCTTGTGCATCTTCGACAGCGGACGCCACCATTTAAGGCCGATCAATATCAGGGCTGCGACCAGAAATCCGGCCATCGGCGAGAACACCAGGGACGCACCGATATCGATCGCTTTCTGCCAGTTCACGCCATCAGCCAACGGAATATCGTTGATCAACGCGTTGGCCAGGCCGACACCGAGGATCGAACCGATCAGCGTATGGGAGCTGGAAGCCGGGATACCGAAGTACCAGGTGCCCAGGTTCCAGGTGATGGCGGCGGCGAGCAGCGAGAACACCATGGCCAGCCCGTGACCGGTGTTCACATTGATCAGCAGCTCTACCGGCAGCAGGTGGACGATGGCATACGCCACGCCGACACCGCCCAGCAGCACGCCGAGAAAGTTGAACACACCGGAGAAGAACACCGCCAGATGAGGCGGCATGGCTTTGGTGTAGATAACAGTGGCCACCGCGTTAGCGGTGTCATGAAAGCCGTTGATGAACTCGAAGGCGAGGACAAAGGCCAGGGCGAGCAAGAGGCTCACAAGCACCCAAGCATCCAGTCCGCTGAATAAATCGATCATGAAGGTTTTCTGACCCGGTCGTAAGGGGGCGCGATTATGCCAGAAAAGACTGCTAATCGATGCACTAGGTGCTCATCGGTAACATTCTTCAATGAAATAGTTTGTGGCGACAGCCTAAGCCCCAGGTTTTTGCCGGGTTTTGCAAGTCATTGAATTCTTTGGAAAGGCAGCAGCCACAAGGGTTCCCCTCGTTGGAAGAAGAGGCTTGAACGCTTGTGTGAAATATCTGAAAAGAGGGCCAGGCATGAGCCATTTGCCTCATCCGGTAGGTGAGGTGGCCGCTGCCCGCTCATAGCGGGCGCGAAAGGCATCATCGATACATCCCGCTTTTAACGGGTGCAGACGCAGACCCTTGAAAGAATTCAGGCCAAGGCGGTTATGGCTCTTCGGCTTTGAGTTCCTTTTCCATTTTCTGCAATTCTTGAGTGAAAGCCTGATCCTGAACGGTGGCGCGTTTACGCCAGGGTTTGCGCTCTGGTTCGGGCTGAGCGGCGTAGGTGGTGACTTCCCCGCCGTAAACTTCCTTGTAACGTTGTTCCTGGCGCTCAAGTTCCGCGCGCAGTTCGTCTTTCGTCACAGTGCTACCTGATTGAGTTGAGATAAATTCTGGTGAAACGCGCTGCATAAATGTATTGACCACGCTCGCCGAAAGGACAAGGCCGGTGAAGGCATCGTTTTTACGGCATTGAAATCAATACTTCCATGTTGCAGGCGGCCACGCACCAGAGATTAACAGCTGACGTAGCATCAGTTTCCTGTTTCAGCGAACGCTTTGGCGAAGCATATGAAATGAGCGTCAGGCGCTTGCTGCGGGCAGCGACAATGGAACATCGCGCTACCGGGTAGCGGAATCGGCAATTAAAAGCCGGTCGCCACTGAATTGCATTATAGCGGTCGATTCGAAGAACACTATCGCCAAAGAGTTAAAAGTGGGTCTTGATGTGTGAATGTTTGGATACTCGCAACTTTTACGGCTAACTAGGTCGTTCGGTAACGCCGACTTTACAGTGATGTCTTTCTGACGCCATTAACTCGAACAAGTTAGGGCAACTACAGCGACCCTTTTAGTCTTCGTTCGAGCCAGTGTAAAAACAGGTTATAGGAGGGTAAAAACCCGTACAACAGTCGGCTGGCCCAGATGAGAGTCGATTGCGATTATCGCTCGATGGTTCGATAATCGAACAGTCTTGGTTGCTCGGGCTTGTGTGAGAGGCCGGCTACCGCATGTAATAGCCGCTGATCCGTGTGGGAAAGGACCTTATATGAACGATCAAATGCGCAATTCCTTCGCTTCAGTGGCGCCGCCGATTGTTGCCTCGCCCGCCAAGCGGATCCAGGCACTGACTGGCGACCCCGATTTCATGACGTCCCTCGCCCGTGGCCTGGCCGTGGTGCAAGCGTTCCAGGAACGCAAACGTCATCTCACCATTGCCCAGATCAGCCACCGCACGGAAATTCCCCGCGCCGCTGTGCGACGTTGCCTGCACACGTTGATCAAACTCGGCTACGCCACCACCGACGGCCGCACGTATTCGCTACTACCCAAAGTGCTGACGCTCGGCCATGCCTATGTGTCTTCGACTCCGCTGGCGGTTTCTGCCCAGCCCTACCTGGACCGCATGAGCGAGCAACTCCATGAAGCCTGCAACATGGCCACCCTGGAAGGCGATGACATCTTGTACATCGCGCGTTCGGCCACCACCCAGCGATTGATTTCCGTCGACCTGTCGGTGGGTGGACGTCTGCCCGCCTATTGCACCTCGATGGGTCGGATTCTTCTTGCGGCGCTGGACGATACGTCACTGCGCGAGTATCTCGATCATGCGGAGCTGCAAGCCAAGACCAGCCGAACCCTGCACACCCCCGAGGCGTTGCTCGAATGCCTGCAAGAGGTGCGGCAACAAGGCTGGTGCATCGTCGATCAAGAACTGGAACAGGGCCTGCGCTCGATTGCCGTTCCCGTGTACGACGCTTCCGGGCAAGTGGTCGCGGCGCTGAATGTCAGTACTCACGCTGGCCGGGTCAGCCGCAACGAGCTGGAGCAACGTTTCCTGCCCGGTCTTTTGAGCGCCAGTCGCGACCTGAGTGCGCAGTTGTTTGCCTAAGTTGTTCGATAAACGCACAGAGTCGCGTTTATCGAATTGACGCTCTTTCCCCAGGATCACTAATGTCGCGGCAGCGTCAGCCTTGGCTGACACCTGTTCGACTGCGTTCTTGCGTGGAATAAAAATAATGAACCAGCCTCAGTCTGCTGTAGGAAACTGCCTCGACGTGCAGTCCTTCATCAATGCTCAACCCATATCGCGCTACCAGTGGCGAGTGGTAATTCTGTGTTTCCTGATTGTTTTCCTCGATGGCCTCGACACGGCGGCCATGGGCTTCATCGCGCCCGCCCTGTCCCAGGATTGGGGCATCGACCGCGCCAGCCTTGGCCCGGTGATGAGCGCTGCGCTGATCGGCATGGTCTTCGGCGCACTGGGTTCTGGCCCGTTGGCTGACCGCTTCGGGCGAAAAATCGTACTGGTGGGGGCGGTGCTGTTATTCGGCGCTTTCAGCCTGGCTTCGGCTTACAGCACCAACGTCGATCAGCTGCTGGTGCTGCGTTTTCTAACCGGCCTGGGCCTTGGCGCCGGCATGCCGAACGCCACGACGCTCCTGTCCGAATACACCCCGGAGCGTAAGAAGTCCCTGTTGGTGACCAGCATGTTCTGCGGCTTCAACCTTGGCATGGCTGGCGGCGGTTTCATTTCCGCCAAGCTGATCCCGGCTTATGGCTGGCACAGCCTGCTGCTGATTGGCGGGATTCTGCCGCTGATCCTCGCAGTCGTTTTGTTCTTCTGGCTGCCGGAATCGGCGCGCTACCTCGTCGTCCGCAATCGCGGCACTGACAAAGTACGCAAGACGCTGGCGCCAATCGACCCGACGGTCGTTGCCCAGGCATCCAGCTTCAGCGTGCCGGAACAGAAAACCGTGAAGGCCCGCAATGTTTTCGCAGTGATCTTCTCCGGCACCTACAGCACCGGCACCTTGTTGCTGTGGCTGACCTACTTCATGGGGCTGGTGATCGTTTATCTGCTGACCAGTTGGCTGCCGACGCTGATGCGTGACAGTGGCGCGAGTATGGAACAGGCGGCGTTTATTGGCGCGTTGTTCCAGTTTGGTGGGGTATTGAGCGCGGTCGGCGTGGGCTGGGCGATGGACCGGTTCAATCCGCACAAGGTTATCGGCATTTTCTATCTACTCGCCGGGGTATTTGCCTACGCGGTAGGGCAAAGCCTGGGCAACATCACGCTGCTGGCGACGTTGGTGCTGGTGGCCGGGATGTGTGTCAACGGCGCGCAATCGGCGATGCCTTCACTGGCGGCGCGGTTTTATCCGACCCAGGGGCGGGCGACCGGGGTGTCGTGGATGCTCGGGATTGGCCGCTTCGGTGCAATTCTCGGTGCGTGGATGGGCGCGACACTACTGGGCCTTGGCTGGAACTTTGAGCAGGTGCTGACAGCGCTGGTGATTCCAGCAGCATTGGCGACCACGGCGGTGGTGATCAAGGGCATGGTCAGTCATGCGGATGCAACCTGAGGGTACATGATCGTTGTTGAATTGGCGGGCCTCTTCGCGAGCAGGCTCGCTCCCACAGGGGAACGCGATCAACTGTGGGAGCGAGCCTGCTCGCGAAGCTTTTGGGGATCGGTAGCCAGACAATAATCTGTTCGATAAACGAACACTTAGTCGATTATCGGATTGTTTGGCGTTTTTCAGGGGCTTACTCTTCAGTCATTCCGGCGCTGCGCATCGCGCCTTTTTCTACCACTGTCGGTTCATAACAAAACGGGAGCCTGCCCCATGGCTGAAATCCTTTCGCTGCACGACGCGGTAAAGCAATTCGTTAACGACGGCGATACCGTCGCGCTCGAAGGCTTCACTCACCTGATCCCTACGGCGGCGGGTCACGAAATCATTCGCCAGGGCAAGAAAGACCTGACCCTGGTGCGGATGACGCCTGACCTGGTCTACGACCAGTTGATCGGCGCCGGTTGTGCTCGCAAGCTGATTTTCTCCTGGGGCGGCAACCCGGGCGTCGGTTCGCTGCACCGCCTGCGTGACGCCGTCGAGAAACAGTGGCCACACGCGCTGGAAATCGAAGAACACAGCCACGCCGACCTGGCCAATGCCTACGTCGCTGGCGCATCCGGCCTACCGTTCGCGGTGTTGCGTGCCTACGCCGGTTCCGACCTGCCGAAGGTCAATCCGCTGATCAAAACCGTTACCTGCCCATTCACCGGCGAAGTATTGGCGGCCGTGCCTTCGGTGCGCCCGGACATCACCGTGATTCACGCGCAGAAAGCCGACCGCAAAGGCAACGTGCTGCTCTGGGGCATTCTCGGCGTGCAGAAAGAAGCGGCGTTGGCCGCCAAGCGTTGCATCGTTACCGTCGAAGAAATCGTCGACGACCTCAATGCACCGATGAACTCGTGTGTTCTGCCGACGTGGGCGTTGAGCGCGGTCTGCCACGTTCCCGGCGGCGCGCATCCGTCATACGCTCACGGTTACAACGAGCGTGATAACCGTTTCTATCAGGCCTGGGACCCGATTGCCCGCGACCGTGAAACCTTCACCGCGTGGATCAACGAGTACATCCACGGCTGCGCTGACTTCAGCGAGTTCCAGGCCAAACTGGCCGCTGCTTCGGAGGCGAAGTAATGACTTACACCACCAATGAAATGATGACCGTCGCCGCTGCCCGCCGTCTGAAAAACGGTTCGGTGTGCTTCGTGGGTATCGGCCTGCCGTCGAAAGCCGCGAACCTGGCGCGTCTGACGTCCTCACCGGACGTCGTCCTGATCTACGAATCAGGTCCGATTGGTGCCAAGCCCAGCGTGCTGCCGCTGTCTATCGGTGACGGCGAGCTGGCGGAAACCGCCGATACCGTGGTTCCGACCGGTGAGATTTTTCGCTATTGGTTGCAGGGCGGGCGCATCGACGTCGGTTTCCTTGGCGCCGCGCAAGTCGATCGATTCGGCAACATTAACACCACGGTGGTGGGCGACTACCATCAGCCGAAAGTCCGCCTGCCGGGTGCCGGTGGCGCGCCGGAGATCGCCGGTTCCGCCAAGAGCGTGCTGATCATCCTCAAGCAGTCGGTGCGTTCCTTTGTCGACAAACTCGACTTCATTACCTCGGTCGGCCATGGCGAGGGCGGTGATTCGCGCAAGCGACTCGGTCTGCCGGGCGCCGGACCGGTCGGCATCATCACCGACCTGTGCATCATGGAACCGGAAGCGGATACCCATGAATTCGTGGTCACCGCGCTGCACCCAGGCGTGACCCGCGAGCAAGTGACTGCCGCTACCGGTTGGGCGATTCGTTTTGCCGAGACGGTTGAAAACACCGCTGAGCCAACGGTCGTCGAACTGACGGCGCTCAGGGATCTGGAAGCCCGCACCGCAGCCGCCCACGGCCAAGCACCCGGAGAAGCCTGATGCGCGACGTTTATATCTGCGACGCGATTCGCACCCCCATAGGCCGTTTCGGCGGTGGCCTGTCGGCGGTTCGCGCTGACGACCTGGCCGCCGTGCCAATCAAGGCGCTGATGGCGCGCAACCCATCGGTCGACTGGAGCGCGGTTGACGAGGTGTTCCTCGGTTGCGCCAACCAGGCCGGCGAAGACAACCGCAACGTAGCGCGCATGGCGTTGTTGCTGGCGGGCCTGCCGGAAACCATTCCGGGCGTGACCCTCAATCGCCTCTGCGCCTCGGGTATGGATGCCATCGGCACCGCTTTCCGGGCCATCGCCAGTGGCGAGATGGAGCTGGCGATTGCTGGCGGCGTAGAGTCGATGTCCCGTGCACCGTTCGTGATGGGCAAGGCTGATGCGGCGTTCTCGCGCAACATGAAGCTGGAAGACACCACCATCGGCTGGCGTTTCATCAACCCGTTGATGAAAGCTCAATACGGCGTCGATGCGATGCCGCAGACCGCCGATAACGTGGCTGACGATTACGAAGTGCCCCGCGAGGATCAAGACGCTTTCGCACTGCGCAGTCAACAACGGGCGGCCGCCGCACAAGCCGCAGGATTTTTCGCCGAAGAAATCGTTGAAGTGCGCATTGCCCACAAGAAGGGTGAAAGTGTCGTCAGTCAGGATGAACATCCTCGCGCCGACACCACGCTGGAAACCCTGGCCAAACTCAAACCGGTCAACGGTCCCGACAAAACAGTCACCGCCGGCAATGCTTCCGGTGTGAACGATGGTGCGGCGGCATTGATTCTGGCCTCTGGCGAGGCGGTGAAGAAACACGGTCTGACCGCCCGCGCCAAAGTGCTGGGCATGTCCAGCGCCGGTGTCGCACCACGGGTCATGGGCATCGGCCCGGTGCCTGCGGTGCGCAAATTGACCGAGCGCCTTGGTCTGGCCGTCAGCGATTTCGACGTAATCGAACTCAACGAAGCGTTCGCCAGCCAGGGTTTGGCAGTGCTGCGTGAACTGGGGCTGGCGGACGACGCTGCCCAGGTCAACCCGAACGGTGGCGCCATTGCCTTGGGCCATCCGTTGGGCATGAGTGGCGCCCGACTGGTACTGACCGCGCTGCATCAGCTGGAAAAGACCGGTGGCAAGAAAGGTCTGGCGACCATGTGCGTCGGCGTGGGCCAGGGTCTGGCCTTGGCCATCGAACGCGTCTGACGCGCAGCCGTGACAATAAGAACAGAGGAAAGCGAAATGACTGACAAGCCTGGTTACCGTCGCCCGCAGGAGGGCACCCAGCCGGACTACCTGCACCCGACTTATCAATCCACCAACCTGCGCTCACCGTCCAAGCCGTTGGTGTTTTTGCCCCATTCGCTGTCGGAAATTACCGGTCCGACCATCGGCGCCGAGCGAGTGCAGGAGAAGGACAACGACCTGACCGCCCAGCACAAGGGCGAGCCACTGGGCGAACGCATCATCATTCACGGCCGCGTGCTGGATGAAGATGGCTTGCCGGTGCCGGGCATTCTGGTGGAGATCTGGCAAGCCAACGCTGCCGGTCGCTATAACCATGCCCGCGACCTGCACGATGCGCCGCTGGACCCGAATTTCACCGGCACCGGCCGCACCGTGACCGACGCCGATGGCTGGTATCAGTTCCAGACCATCAAGCCCGGTGCCTACCCGTGGGGCAACCACCACAACGCGTGGCGTCCGGCGCACATCCATTTCTCACTCTTCGGGCCGAGCATTCTGACGCGCCTGGTGACTCAGATGTATTTCCCGGGCGACCCGCTGCTGGCCTATGACCCGATCTACAACTGCGTACCGGATACCCGCGCCAAAGAACGTTTGATCGCCAGTTTCGACCTGGAAAAAACCATCCCTTCCTATGCCCTCGGTTATCGCTGGGACATCGTCTTGCGCGGCCGCGAAGCCACGCCGATGGAGAAATAAGATGACGCTGAATGCGACCACGTCCCACACCGTCGGGCCGTATTACCACATCGGCCTGACCTGGCTGAACCGCGAAGACCTGACGGTCGAGCAAACCCTGGGCCAGCGCGTGGCGATCACCGGGCAAGTCGTCGATGGCAACGGTGATTTTGTTAACGATGCAATGCTGGAAGTCTGGCAAGCCAACGCCGCCGGCAAGTACGACCACCCCGAAGACGATCAGGACAAACCTCTGGACCCAAACTTCGAAGGCTTTGCCCGGGTACCGGTGGATGCGCATGGGCGCTTTCGTTTTACCACCATCAAGCCGGGCACGGTGGAGGGCCTGAAAGGCACGACCCAGGCGCCGCATCTGGTAGTGCTGGTGTTTGCTCGCGGGTTGGTGAAGCACTTGCTGACACGGATTTACTTTGATGGAGAGCCGGCGAATGTGTCGGATCCGCTGCTGGAGTGTGTGCCGGCTGAACGCCGCAGTACGTTGCTGGCGAAGCAGGATGCTTCGGGTGTGTATCAGTGGAATGTGATTCTGCAAGGGACGGATGCGGAGACGGTGTTCTTCGATTACTGAGAGAACACCTCACCCCTGTGGGAGCGAGCCTGCTCGCGATTGCGGTGTGTCATTCAGCATTGATGGCACTGATACACCGCTTTCGCGAGCAGGCTCGCTCCCACAGGGGATCTGTGTTGCTAATGCTTCTGTGGAACGGGACTGTTACAAAGTGTGTCTAGGCTCTCACTGTCACCAAAGAGTGAAAAACAATGACAACCTCCACCGCTACTACAGCGCACTACACTGGCGAAGGTGCTGATTACCCCTTTGATCCATCTGCGTGGGCCTGACCGGCCCACGCCTGCAGGGACTGTTTATGAACGAGCGACCGGGCAATCAATTGTTCGATGCCTATTTCACTGCCCGCGATATGCGTGAGGTGTTCTGCGATCAGGGGCGGGTTCAAGCGATGCTTGATTTCGAAGCGGCACTGGCCCGGGCCGAGGCACGCGTAGGGCTGATTCCGCAAACAGTTGTCGCGCCCATTGAAGCGGCATGTCAGGCCGGGCAATACGACTTCGCCGCCCTCGGCGAGGCGATTGCCACGGCCGGCAATTCGGCGATTCCGTTGGTCAAGGCGCTGGGTAAACAGATCGCGGCCAACCATGCCGAAGCCGAGCGCTATGTGCATCTGGGCGCGACCAGCCAGGACGTGATGGACTCAGGTTTGGTGCTGCAACTGCGCCGGGCGCTGGAACTCATCGAAAGCGATCTGGTGCAACTGGGCGAAATTCTCGCGACTCAAGCCTTGCGTTACGTTGCCACACCGCTGGCCGGGCGCACCTGGTTGCAGCACGCGACGCCAGTCACCCTCGGCATGAAAATCGCCGGTTGGCTGGGCTCTGTCACTCGCAGCCGTCAGCGTTTGCAAGAACTCAAACCGCGATTGCTGGTGCTGCAATTCGGCGGCGCCTCCGGAACCCTCGCGGCCCTTGGCGAGCAGGCGATGCCAATTGCCCAGGCACTGGCCGAAGAGTTGCAATTGACGTTGCCGGAACAGCCTTGGCACACCCAGCGAGATCGCTTGGTGGAGTTCGGCTCGGTATTGGGATTGATCGCCGGCAGCCTTGGCAAACTGGGTCGCGACATCAGCCTGTTGATGCAGACCGAAGCCGCTGAAGTGTTCGAACCCTCGGCGCCGGGCAAGGGCGGTTCTTCGACCATGCCGCACAAACGCAACCCGGTAGGCGCGGCGGTGCTGATCGGCGCGGCAACGCGGGTTCCGGGTTTGCTCTCGACCCTGTTCAGCGCCATGCCTCAAGAACACGAGCGCAGCCTGGGCCTGTGGCATGCCGAGTGGGAAACCCTGCCGGAGATTTGCTGCCTGGTGTCCGGCAGCCTGAAACACGCGTTGCTGGTGGCGGATGGACTGGAAGTGGACGCCGAACGCATGGCCCGCAACCTCGACCTGACCCAAGGCCTGGTGCTCGCCGAAGCGGTGAGTATCGTCCTCGCTCAACGAGTGGGGCGCGACACGGCGCACCATTTGCTGGAGCAATGCTGCAAGCGCGCAGTGGCCGAACAACGTCATCTGCGCGCAGTACTCGGCGACGAGCCGCAAGTGACCGCCGAACTGTCGGATGCTGAACTCGATCGTCTGCTGGACCCCGCCCATTACCTCGGTCAGGCCCATACTTGGGTCGAGCGAGCGGTGGCTGAACATTCTGCGTTGACTGCCTGAAGGAGATTGCTGTGGCTTTTGTACAACTCGCCGAGGGCGAACTGCACTACCAAATTCAAGGGCCGCAACTCGATGGCCCGGCGGATGCGCCGGTGCTGGTGCTGTCCAACTCGCTGGGGACCGACCTGCACATGTGGGACGCGCAGATTGCGGCGTTCACCGAGCATTTCCGGGTGCTGCGTTTCGACACCCGTGGCCACGGACAATCGCTGGTAACGCCGGGTCCGTACAGCATCGAGCAACTGGGCCACGACGTGCTGGCGCTGCTGGATGCATTGCACATCGAGCGCGCGCATTTTTGCGGTCTGTCGATGGGCGGTTTGATTGGCCAATGGCTGGGGATCAACGCCGGCCAGCGTCTGCACAAACTGGTGGTGTGCAACACCGCAGCGAAAATCGGCGATCCGTCGGTGTGGAACCCACGGATCGAAACCGTGCTGCGTGACGGCGCGGCGGCCATGGTCGCCCTGCGCGATGCGTCGATTGCGCGCTGGTTCACCCCTGACTTTGCTGAAGCGAATCCTGCCGCCGCGAAGAAGATTACCGACATGCTCGCGGCCACTTCGCCTCAAGGGTATGCCGCGAACTGTGCCGCCGTGCGCGATGCCGATTTCCGCGATCAGCTGTCCTCGATCAAGGTGCCGCTGCTGGTCATCGCCGGCACCGAAGACGCGGTGACGCCGCCGTCCGGCGGGCACTTCATTCAGGAACACGTGCAGGGCGCCGAGTACGCCGAGTTCTACGCCGCGCACCTGTCCAACGTCCAGGCCGGCGCTGCATTCAGTGACCGGGTACTGACGTTTTTGTCGGCTCATTAAGGGGATTGTTGTGGACGAGAAACAACGCTATGACGAGGGCCTGAAAGTCCGCCGTGCAGTACTCGGCGACACCCACGTCGACCGTAGCCTGAACGCGCTGACCGAGTTCAACTCGGAGTTTCAGGAGATGATCACCCGCCATGCCTGGGGCGATATCTGGACCCGTCCGGGGCTGCCGCTACATACCCGCAGCCTGATCACGATCGCCATGCTGATCGGCATGAACCGCAACGAAGAACTCAAACTGCACTTGCGCGCCGCCGCCAACAACGGCGTGACCCGCGGCGAGATCAAGGAAGTGATCATGCAAAGCGCGATCTACTGCGGCATTCCCGCAGCGAACGCGACGTTCCACCTGGCGGAGTCGGTGTGGGATGAGTTGGGGGTTGAATCGCGGGAGTGATCTTCGGGATTTCCAGTGTCTGAGGTGACGCCATCGCGAGCAAGCTCCCACAGGGTCATTCTGTATGCATGTAATTTGTGGCAGACACAAATCCCCTGTGGGAGCGAGCCTGCTCGCGAAGGGGCCGGACCTGCTAACACAACTTTTAGCAGTCAATAAAAAGCCCACACAATCGGTGGGCTTCTTGTTTTACCGCGCTATCAGAACAACTTCAGCTTCGGCGCTTCTTCTTTCAACGGCTCGTTCTTTGCCGTCTGCGCGTTCCAGCCACCGCCCAGTGCCTTGTACAGGTTCACGGCACTGACCAGTTGCGCCAGACGGTCGGTGATCAGTACCTGTTGGGCACTGAACAGCTGACGCTGGGCATCGAGGAAGGTCAGGTTGCTGTCGACACCAATGCGGTAGCGACGCTCGGCCAGGCGGTAGTAGTCCTGGTTCGCGGTGACGAAATCACGCTGGGCCTGCAACTGATCGGTGTAGGTCTGGCGGGCGGCCAGGCCGTCGGCGACTTCCTGGAAGGCCGTTTGAATGGACTTCTCGTAGTTCGCCACGCCGATGTCTTTCTGGATTTTTGAATAATCCAGGCTGGCACGCAGGCTGCCGGCGTTGAAGATCGGCAGGTTGATCTGCGGCTGGAACAACCAGGTGCCCGAACCGCCCTTGAACAGACCGGACAGGTCCGGGCTCAGGCTACCGGCATTGGCTGTCAGGCTGATGCTCGGGAAGAACGCAGCCCGTGCCGCGCCGATGTTGGCGTTGGCCGCTTTCAGGTCGTATTCGGCCTGGAGGATGTCCGGACGACGTTGCAGCAAGTCCGATGGCAGACCGGCCGGCACCTCGCTCAGCAGATCGTCAGCCAATGGCTTGGGCGTCTGCAAGTTGGCTGGAACACCGGTGCCGAGCAGCAGCACCAGGCTGTTTTCATCCTGGGCGACTTGACGGGTGTACTTGGCCAGTTGCGCGCGGGCGTTTTCCACCGAGGTACGCGACTGGGCCAGGTCCAGGGCCGAGGCCACACCCACTTCGTTGCTGCGGGCGGTGAGCTTGTAGCTCTCGTCAAACGCACCAAGGGTGTCCTGGGTCAGTTTCAGCAGCTCCTTGTCGGCCTGCCAGGTCAGGTAGGCATTGGCCACGCTGGCCACCAGGCTGATCTGGGTGGTGCGGCGCGCTTCTTCAGTCGCGAAGTACTTCTGCAGCGCTTCTTCGCTCAGGCTGCGAACCCGACCGAACAGGTCGAGTTCATAGGCGCTGATGCCGACCGTGGCCGAGTAGGAACTGGTGATACCCGCTTCGCCGGTCTGCGAGGCGCGTGCCGGGACCCGCTGACGGCTTCCGGTGCCGTTGGCCGAAACCGCCGGGAACAAATCGGCACGCTGGATGCGGTATTGCGCCGCGAAGGCGTCGATGTTCAGCGCCGCGACACGCAGATCACGGTTGTTTTCCAGGGCGACCCGGATCAGCTGTTGCAGCGCCGGGTCATGGAAAAACTGCTTCCAGCCCTGTTCGGCGGCAGCCTGGGCAGGCGCCTGGGCCGACGAATACGCCGGACCTTGCGGGTACTGGCCCGCCACCGGTGCTTCAGGCTGCTGATAATCGGGTATCAGCGAGCAGCCACCGAGCACGAAGGCGGCAACAGCCAGGGAAAGTAGCGACTTGCTCATAAGCCAGCCTCTTTAGAAGGTTCTAGAGCGTCGTCCTGGTCAGCGGTTTTGCGCTGCCCCATGGCCGACACGGTGACGAAAAACAGCGGGACCCAGAAGATCGCCAACACGGTGGCGGTGATCATACCGCCAATTACCACCGTACCGATGGCGTGTTGGCTGCCCGAGCCGGCGCCGCTGGAAATGGCCAGAGGCACCACGCCGAGGACGAACGCCAGGGACGTCATGATGATCGGACGCAAACGCATGCGGCAAGCCTCGATCGCAGCCTCCTGCAAGCTCTTGCCCTGTTCATGCAGGTCTTTGGCGAACTCGACGATCAGAATGGCGTTTTTCGCCGCCAGACCGATGGTGGTCAACAGACCCACCAGGAAGTACACGTCGTTGGACAGACCGCGCAGGCTGGTCGCCATCAGCGCACCGATAATCCCCAGTGGTACCACGAGCACCACCGCAATCGGAATCGACCAGCTTTCATACAACGCCGCCAGACACAGGAACACCATCAGGATCGACAGCGCGAACAGCGCCGGCGCCTGAGAGCCTGCCAGTCGTTCTTCATACGACAGACCGGTCCAGGAAATACCGACACCGGCCGGCAGTTTCTTCGCCAGGGCTTCGACTTCGGCCATGGCTTCACCGCTGGAATAACCCGGTGCCGGGGTGCCAAGAATTTCCATCGCTTCTACGCCATTGTAACGCGACAGTTTCGGTGCACCGTAAATCCACTCACCCTTGGCGAACGCCGAGAACGGGACCATGGTGCCGGCGCTGTTACGCACGTACCATTTCTTGATGTCTTCAGGACTCATGCGCGAACCCGGCTGGCCTTGCACGTACACCTTTTTCACCCGACCGCGGTCGATGAAGTCGTTGACGTAGCTACTGCCCAGCGCAATCGACAGGGTGTTGTTGATGTCGGTGAGCGTCACGCCGAGGGCGCTGGCCTTCTCGTCGTCGATTTCCAGTTGGTATTGCGGTTCGTCGTTCAGACCGTTCGGACGGACTTGCGACAGCACCTTGCTCTGCGCCGCCATGCCGAGGAACTGGTTGCGCGCTTCCATCAGCTTGTCGTGACCGATACCGGCGCGGTCCTGCAGGAACACGTCGAAACCGGTGGCGTTACCCAGCTCCAGTACCGCCGGTGGGGCGAAGGCAAACACCATGGCGTCCCGGAAGGTGAAGAAGTGCTGCTGGGCACGGGCCGCCAGTTTGAACACGCTGTTGTCGGCGTTACGTTCGCCCCACGGTTTGAGCATGATGAACGCCATACCCGAGCTCTGGCCACGGCCAGCGAAGTTGAAGCCGGTCACGGTAAACACCGAGGCCACCGCGTCGCCTTCACCGCCATCCTTGCTCGGACGCAGCAGGAACTCACGCATTTCGTCCACGACCACTTGCGTGCGCTCGGCACTGGAGCCGGCCGGGGTTTGCACCTGGGCGAACAGTACGCCCTGGTCTTCTTCCGGGAGGAACGAGGACGGGATGCGCATGAACAGCCAGATCATGCCGACGACGATGATCACGTAGACCAGCAGGTACGGCACCTTGTTGCGCAGAATATTGCCAACGCCACGTTCGTAGCTTTTCACGCTACGGTCGAAGTTGCGGTTGAACCAGCCGAAGAATCCGCGTTTCGGAACGCCGTGCTCGCCTTTCGGAATCGGCTTGAGCATGGTGGCGCAGAGTGCCGGGGTGAAGATCAGCGCGACCAGTACCGACAGGGCCATGGCCGAGACGATGGTGATCGAGAATTGCTTATAGATCACACCGGTAGAACCGCCGAAGAATGCCATCGGCAGCAGTACCGCCGACAGTACGAGCGCAATACCGACCAACGCACCCTGGATCTGCCCCATGGATTTCTTGGTGGCCTCCTTGGGTGACAAGCCTTCTTCGCTCATGACCCGTTCGACGTTTTCCACCACGACGATGGCGTCGTCCACCAGCAATCCGATGGCCAGCACCATACCGAACATGGTCAGGGTGTTGATGCTGAAACCGAACGCTGCGAGGACCCCGAAGGTACCCAGCAATACCACTGGCACGGTCATCGTGGTGATGACGGTGGCGCGGAAGTTTTGCAGGAACAGGAACATCACCAGGAAAACCAGTACGATCGCTTCGACCAGGGTTTCAACCACACCCTTGATCGATTCGGTCACCACCGGAGTCGTGTCGTACGGGAACACCACTTCCATCCCTTGCGGGAAGAACGGCTTGAGGGTTTCGATGGTCTTGCGCAGGGCTTTTGCAGTGTCGAGGGCGTTGGCACCGTTGGCCAGTTTCACCGCCAGACCGGAGGCCGGACTGCCGTTGAACTGGGCACTGACCGAGTAGTTTTCACCGCCCAGACCGACATCCGCAACGTCGCCGACACGCACTTGCGAACCGTCCTTGTTGACCTTGAGCAGGATCGCCTTGAACTGCTCGGCAGTCTGCAGGCGGGTCTTGCCGATGATCGTCGCATTCAGCTGTTGGCCTGCCACGGCAGGCAATCCGCCGAGTTGACCGGACGACACCTGAACGTTCTGGCCGGCGATGGCGGTTTTCACGTCTACCGGGGTCAGGTTGTAGTTGTTCAACTTGGCCGGGTCGAGCCAGATCCGCATCGCGTACTGGGCACCGAAGACCTGGAAGTCACCGACACCGGCGGTCCGCGAGACAGGGTCCTGCATGTTCGACACGATGTAGTTGGCCAAGTCGTCCTTGGTCATGCTGCCGTCGCGCGAGACCACGCCGATCACCATCAGGAAGTTCTTCACTGCCTTAGTCACGCGGATCCCCTGTTGCTGCACTTCTTGCGGCAGCAGCGGGGTGGCCAGGTTCAGTTTGTTCTGGACCTGAACCTGCGCGGTATCAGAGTTGGTGCCTTGTTCGAACGTCGCGGTAATGGTCATGCTGCCGTCGGAGTTACTTTCCGAGGAAACATAACGCAGGTTGTCGATACCGTTGAGTTGCTGCTCGATCACCTGCACCACGGTGTCCTGCACGGTTTGTGCGGACGCGCCCGGGTAGGTCACCTGGATTGCAATGGCCGGAGGCGCAATGCTCGGGTATTGGTTGATCGGGAGTTTGAGGATCGATAGTGCCCCGACCAGCATGATCACCAGGGCAATTACCCAGGCGAAAATCGGACGGTCGATAAAAAATCTGGACATGATTTACTCCCCTTTGCCGCTGGAAGCCTTGTTAGCTGCCTGTGCGGGGGCTGGGTTCTTTGCGCCAACGTTAGTCGCTTCACTGGCTTTTACTTCAATGCCAGGTTTGACATATTGCAGCCCTTCGGTGATCAGTCGATCGCCGGCCTTCAGACCGTCTTCGATCAGCCACTGGCTGCCGACAGTGCGGCTGGCCTTGAGCTGACGCAGTTCGACCTTGTTGTCCGGACCGACGACCAGCGCGGTCGGGGTGCCTTTGAGATCACGGGTCACGCCTTGTTGCGGGGCGAGGATCGCCGCGCTGTTCACACCGGCCTGCAATTGGGCGTGTACAAACATGCCTGGCAGCAGGGTGTGGTCAGGGTTCGGGAATACTGCACGCAAGGTCACGGAACCGGTGGTCTGGTCCACCGAGACTTCCGAGAACTCGAGCTTGCCTTCCTGTTTGTACTGGCTGCCGTCTTCGAGGGTTAGCTTGACCTTGGCCGCGTTGTCGCCCGATTTTTGCAGACGACCGCTTTCCAGTTCGCGGCGCAGTTCCAGCAGCTCCACGGAAGACTGGGTCACGTCGATGTAGATCGGGTCGAGTTGCTGGATCACCGCCATGGCTTCGACCTGGCCGCTGGTGACCAATGCGCCTTCGGTCACGCTGGAGCGACCGATACGACCGGAGATCGGCGCGTACACCTTGGTGTAGCGCACATTGATCTGGGCGCTTTGCAGGGAGGCTTCCGATTGCAACCGGTTGGCCAGGGCCGTGTCGTATTCCTGACGGCTCACGGCCTGTTCGTTGACCAATTGCTTGTAGCGATCCGAAATCGATTTGGTCTGCTGCAGGTTGGCTTCGGCGCTTTTCAGGGTGGCGTCATATACAGCCGGATCAATCTGATACAACTGCTGGCCGGCCTTGACGTCGCCGCCTTCCTTGAACAGGCGCTTGAGAATGATGCCGTTAACCTGAGGGCGAACTTCGGCGATGCGGTACGCGCTGGTACGACCCGGAAGCTCGGAGGTCAGAGTGAAGGCTTGAGGTTGCAGAGTAACGACGCCAACCTGAGGGGGTGGTGCGGCAGGTACCGCCTCTTCCTTTTTGCATCCGCTGAGCAGCGATGCCAAGGCGAGGGCAGTGACCAGAGCGGTAACAGCTGGCTTGAATTGCATGAAAATCCTCGGGTCAGGCGCGCAAGTTGCGCACTCGAAAGGTGGAAAGGTAAAAAATGTGCGCTGAGTGGATAAGTAGCTTGCTAAGTAATATACTTACGTTCATGGTTGTTTGTAAACACCCTGGCTGCGTATCCACACCGTTACGAAAACTGTTCAAAGATCCGAATTGTAAGCCGGGGACGACGCCCAAGAGCGCTTGCCCTACTTTTGTTCAGCGAATAGTCAGAAATCGCTGAAGCATCCTGATTGAGGTTGTACTGCCATGGTTCGTCGTACCAAAGAGGAAGCTCAAGAAACCCGTAGCCAGATACTCGAAGCGGCAGAAAAAGCCTTTTTCGAGCGGGGCGTGGCGCGCACGACACTGGCGGATATCGCTACCCTGGCCGGGGTCACTCGCGGCGCCATCTACTGGCATTTCAGCAACAAGGCGGATCTGGTGCAGGCCATGCTGGATACCTTGCAAGAGCCGCTGGACGAAATGGCCAAGGCCAGTGAAAGCGAAGACGAACCCGACCCCCTGGGCTGCATGCGCAAGCTGCTGATTCATTTGTTTCATCAAGTTGCCCTGGACCCGAAAACCCGACGCATCAATGAGATTCTGTTTCATAAGTGCGAATTCACCGATGAAATGTGCGACCTGCGCCAGCAGCGCCGAGCGGTCAGCCTTGAATGCAATGTGCGGATCGCCCTGGCCCTGAGTAATGCGGTCAATCGGGGACAGTTACCGGAAAGCCTCGATACGGCCCGCGCGGCCATCAGCCTGCATGCGTACATCGACGGCATCCTGTATCAGTGGCTGTTGGCGCCCGACAGCTTTGAACTGCACATCGATGCCGAGCGCTGGGTCGATACGGGGTTGGACATGCTGCGCTTGAGCCCTAGCCTGCGCAAATGAAACAAAATGCGTAATTGGCTCCGGTTGTGTCAACACATGAGGCGGACGAAGATCCTCTCGACGCTCGCCTGATTGCAATGGGTTGCTTTTATATACGTACGCTCGCCAGGTTGATAGGTAGTGAGCTACCTGATTTGTAGGGATTTTGTGAGTGACCCCGGCGCAAAAAAAGCCCCGGCTCTTTCGAGTCGGGGCTTTTGCATTTCAAGAGTGGACGCTTACATCACCGGGTAATCGATATAACCAACCGGGCCCTTGGCGTAGAACAATTCCGGACGCGCTTCATTCAGCGGCGCATCGGCCTTCAAACGTGCCGGCAGGTCCGGGTTGGCAATGAACGGCACACCGAAGGCGACCGCATCGGCCTTGCCGCTGGCGAGCCAGGCGTTGGCGCTGTCTTTGGTGAAGCTTTCGTTGACGATGTACGGGCCGCCGAACGCTTCTTTGAGTTGTGGGCCGAGGCTGTCGCCGGCTTCTTTCTCGCGGGAGCAAATGAACGCGATGCCACGTTTGCCCAGTTCGCGGGCAACGTAGGTAAAGGTCTCGGACAGGTTGTCGTCGCCCATGTCATGCGAATCGGCGCGCGGTGACAGGTGCACACCGACGCGACCGGCGCCCCAGATTTCGATTGCGGCGTCGGTCACTTCCAGCAACAGGCGCGCACGGTTTTCCAGGGAGCCGCCGTAGTTGTCGGTGCGCTGGTTGGTGCTGCTTTGCAGGAACTGGTCGAGCAGGTAACCGTTGGCGCCGTGGATTTCCACGCCGTCGAAACCGGCCGCCTTGGCGTTCTCGGCACCGACGCGGTAAGCGTCGACGATGTCGGCAATTTCAGCAGTTTCCAAAGCACGCGGTGTCGGGTAGTCAGCCAGTGGGCGAACCAGGCTGACGTGGCCTTTTGGCTGAATGGCGCTCGGTGCGACGGGTGCTTCACCGCCCAGGTACGACGCGTGGGAAACCCGGCCGACGTGCCACAGTTGCAGGAAAATCTTGCCGCCCGCGCCGTGGATCGCTTTGGTCACATTGGCCCAGCCACGTACCTGATCGTTGGACCAGATCCCCGGGGTGTCCGGGTAGCCGACGCCCATCGGCGTGACCGAAGTGGCCTCGCTGAGGATCAGGCCGGCCGAGGCGCGTTGTACGTAATACTCGGCCATCAGTGCGTTTGGCACGCGGCCTTCGTCGGCGCGGCAGCGGGTCAGCGGCGCCATGATGATGCGGTTGGACAATTCGAGGTCGCCCAGTTTGATCGGATCGAAAATAGTCGTCATAAAATACAACCCTCGTGAGGTATCAATTAGTAGCAGGGGCCAGTTCGGGATTACCGTTCTGACGGAAAGTAATCAGGGTCACCAGCAGGGCGAGCACCGCCAATGCTGCTGCCGCGAGCGGCACGCTGGTCAGGCCGAAACCATGGGCGATGACGCTGCCGCCGACCCAGGCACCCAGTGCGTTGCCGATGTTGAAAGCGCCGATGTTCAGGGTCGACACCAGGTTCGGTGCCGCCTTGCCATAGGTCACGACATTCACTTGCAAGGCGGGTACGGCGGCGAAGCACGCGGTGGCCCAGAGGAACAGGGTGATTTCGGTCGGAATCACTGCAACGCTGGTCCAGGTCAGCACGGTGGAAACCACCGCCATGGCGATGAACACACCGATCAGCGTTGCAGCCAGGCTTTTGTCTGCCAGCTTGCCGCCGATGATGTTGCCGACTGTCAGGCCCAGGCCGATGAGCATCAGGGTCCAGGTCACGCCGTTGGGCGATACGCCGGTGACATCGCCGAGCAGCGGGGCAACATAGGTGAACAGGGTGAATACCGACGCCGCGAACAACGCCGTCATGCTCAGGGACAGCCAGATTCCGGCGCCTTTAAGGGCGCGCAGTTCGGCGCGCATGTCGAGTTTCTCTTCATCGCGCTTGGCCGGCAGGAAACGGATCAGGCCGATCAATGCGATCACACCCATCACGGTCACCGCCCAGAAGGTCGAGCGCCAGCCGGCTTGCTGACCGAGCGCGGTGCCCAGCGGGACGCCGAGCACGTTGGCCAGGGTCAGGCCGGTGAACATCAAAGCCACCGCCGAAGCGCGCTTGTTCGCCGGAACGAGACCTGCCGCCACCACCGAACCGATACCGAAGAACGCACCGTGGCAGAGGGCGGTGACCACACGGGCAAACATCAGCACGTTGTAGTCGGTCGCCATTGCACAGAGCAGGTTGCCGATGATGAAGATGCCCATCAACACTACCAGTGCAGCCTTGCGCGGTAATTTGGCAGTGGCCAGTGCCATGAACGGCGCACCGATGGCCACGCCCAACGCGTAACCGGTCACCAGCCAGCCGGCGCCGGGAATCGACACGCCGAGGTCAGCCGCCACGTCGGGCAACAAGCCCATGATGACGAACTCGGTGGTGCCGATGGCGAAAGCGCTCAAGGCCAGAATGAGTAGCGAGAGGGGCATTGTTTAATTCCTTGTCGGAGCGCTGAGCTCCTTGACGATGGCGTCGAGGAACGCCTGAATCACGTCCTCATTGCGTCTGAAGAAGTGCCATTGACCGGCTTTCTGGCTGCTGATCAGCCCCGCACGTTGCAAGTTCGCCAAATGGGCGGACACGGTCGACTGCGACAGGCCGCAGCGTTGATCGATCTGTCCGGCGCAAATGCCGTACTCGTGGTTGTGGATCTGTTCCGGGAACTGGGCTTTGGGGTCTTTCAGCCAGGTGAGGATGTCTCGGCGTACTGGGTGTGCCAGGGCTTTTATTATTTCGTCGAGGTCGATGGTCATGGTTGGGGCTCGTGATGAGTAAAACGCTATATCGCGATGAGGCGAACTTTAAATCGGTACTTCGCGATATACCAATATGATTTTGGTCTGACGACCGCGTAAATCGGTATATCGGGTTATAACGATATTTAATGCGCAGTGCTAAGCTGCGCGGCATGAACTATCTCGCACATCTGCACCTCGGTGGCCAGCGCCCCGGTCAATTGCTCGGCAGTCTGTATGGCGATTTCGTCAAAGGGCGGCTGCAAGGGCAGTTCGAACCGGAGATCGAAGCGGCCATCCAGCTGCATCGCAGCATTGATGTCTTTACCGACCGCCATCCGTTGGTGGACGTTTCGTTGTCGCGGTTTTCCCTGACCCGCAGGCGTTACGCCGGGATCGTGCTCGACGTGTTTTTCGATCATTGCCTGGCGCGTGACTGGACGCTGTACGCCGACCGGCCGCTGGAGCAGTTCACTTCGGACGTGTACCGGGTTTTGTCCGCCGAGCCGCAATTGCCGGAACGTCTGGCACTGATCGCGCCGCACATGATGGCCAATGACTGGTTGGGTTCTTACCGGGAGTTCGCAGTGCTGGAGCAGGTGCTGCGGGGGATTTCGCGGCGGTTGACGCGGCCGGAGGAACTGGCCGCAGCGATGCAGGAGTTGCGGGTGTTGTATGAGCCGTTGAGTGATGACTTTCGGTTGTTCTATCCGCAGCTTCAGACATTCGCCCGAACAAAGCAGATCTAAAAATGTGGGAGCGGGCTTGCTCGCGAAAGCGGTTCGTCAGTCACATCAATGTTGGATGTGCCGCCGCCTTCGCGAGCAAGCCCGCTCCCACAGGGGATTTGTATCAAGCGGCGATCGCGGGGCGCAGCGGTTCCGGTTGCGCCTGCGGAATCGCCCCAAACAACGCCTTCTGCACCGCCTGCTGTGCCTCGAACGCCAGCGCTGCACGCTCGCGACCTTCGCAAGCGATAGGCTTGAGCAGATGAATCTCCACCTCACCCCGATCATTGGCAAACAAGCGCATCAGGTGCGAGAGCAAATCGTCATCGCCAATGAACGGCGCCAGCGAATCGAGTTCACCGTCGCGCAGATAACGAATCGCCACCGGCTGCAACTTCACTTCGGAATCGATCGCCGCCGACAGCAAGCGACCATGAAAAGTACGCAGCGAACGGCCATCGGTGGTGGTGCCTTCCGGGAACATCAGCAGCGGATGTTCCTGCTCCAGATGACGGGTCATCTGTTTGCGAATCAACTGGCTGTCGCCCGAGCCGCGACGGATAAACAGGCTGCCGGCCTTGGCCGCCAACCAGCCTGCCACCGGCCAGGTGCGCACTTCGGCCTTGGACAGGAACGACAGCGGCGTGAGCATGCCCAGCAGTGGAATGTCGGTCCAGGACACGTGGTTGCTGACCCACAGCATCGGCGCTTTCGGCAATTGACCGTGCACGGTCACGCGAAAGGGCAGGGCGTTGCTCAAACGTGCCATGAAGAACCGCGACCAGCGTTGGCGGCGGACCATCGAATGAGCGAGCCCCAAACGTTCGAACAGCCCAAATATTCCGGCCATGCTCAACCCCAGCGCCACGACCGTCAGCACTCGCGCAATCCGCGCGTACACCCGTAACCGGCTCATCAAACGGCCGCCTTGAAGTGTTTGGCGTAACGCGGGCAGAGTTCGTCGCGCTTGAGCAGGATGAACACGTCGGCAACCTGGAAGTCTTCGTCCCAGCACGGCTCGCCGCAGATCTTCGCGCCAAGGCGCATGTAGGCCTTGAGCAGCGGTGGCATTTCGGCGATGACGTTGGACGGGATGTCGAGACTCGGCAGCGGTTTTTTCGGTTCGGCCCGCAGGTGTTCTGTGCACAGGTAGCGTTCGCGCAGGCGCTGCATGATCGCGTGGGCCTGAATGCCGCCGTCCTGCATCGGGATGCTCGCGCAACCCATCAAATAGCTGTAGCCACCCTGGTTCAGCACTTCGGCCAGTTCGCCCCACAGCACGGCAATGGTGCCGCCGTTGCGGTAGGCCGGGTCGACGCAGGTGCGACCGATTTCCAGGATCGGGCCTTTTAAGTGGACCAGGCCGTGCAGGCTGAATTCTTCTTCGCTGTAGAACCTGCCCAGGCTGCTGGCGGCCGTGTGGTCGAGCAAACGGGTGGTTGCCACCAGACGCCCGGTGTTCAAGTCACGCACGCCGATGTGGGCGCAGTGAACATCATAGTCATCCATGTCCAGACCCAGCTCGGCGCCTTTCAGCTTGGCGTTGAATTCGCCGCTGAACACGTTGAAGCGCAGGGCCTGGGCTTCCTGCAAGGCCTCGGTACCCACCAGGCGTTCGGCTTGCAGGCGGCGTTCATTGCCGGTGTCGCTGATGCGGGCGATCTGAGTCATTGCGAATCTCCGTACGGGCCGTTCACCCGTCTTGGGTTGCAGCCGATCGACTTTCTTTATGCAGCCGTGTTGTGCAAAGTCAGGCTATGTAGCCCCGGTGTCATCGCCATGAAGCTTTGGTGATGCTTATATGACAGCCCACAAGGAGCCTCTTATGCCCTGGCAAAACCTGTTGAGCCGCCGCGATCGCCTGCCCGCCAACCCGGACCTCGGCGAGGGGTTCGCGACCTTGTTGCACCTGTTGGGCAACGTCACGCCGTTCGAAGTGGCGGTGGCCGGCGGGCGTCTGATGTCGACGCCGGGGCTGGCGTTTCTGGTGGGGTATCAGGCGGCTTTGCGCATGCTCTGGCCGAGCGCGCCGCTGAGCCTCGGTGCATTATGCGCGACTGAACAGCGCAGCCTGCGGGTGGCGGACATGCAGACCCGTCTCAACGATTTGCGTCTGAGCGGGCGCAAGGATTTTGTCACCGCAGGCGATGCCGCCGATTGGTTGCTGATCGCTGATCGCTGCTCGCAGTGAAGCCCCCGGCGAAGAACCGCGCCTGAACCTGGCGGTGGTCTATCCCGATGAACCGGGCGTGCGCCTGGAAAAACTCCCGGCGATCCCGTTGATGCCGGACATCAGCCATGGCCGGCTGATTCTCGATAATGCTCAGTGCGAACTGTTGGCGGGGGATGGCTGGGAGGCTTACATCAAACCGTTCCGCACCCTTGAAGACATTTATGTGCTGAGCGCGATGACCGCCTGGTTGTACGGCATCGGTCAGGACAGCGACTGGCCACAAACCTTGCAGCTGCGCTTGCTGGCGCTGCTGGCCGGGTGTGCGGAAGTCAGCCGCCAGGCGCCGAATAATCAGTCCGGGCATGTGTTGCTCGGTGGCTTGTTTGCGCAGTTCGATGGGCTCAAGGCTGAGGTGACTCAGGCACTGGCCGATGGCCCGCAGCATTGGGCCGCAATGTGGCAGCGCGATCAGGGCGTGATGGATTTGGCGGCGGGTGCGCGGGGGAAGCGGTTGGCCAAGGCACTCGCGGGATCTGCACTGGAATGACCGGCCCCTTCGCGAGCAGACTCGCTCCCACATTTTGAAATGCATTCCCCTGTGGGAGCGAGCCTGCTCGCGAAGACGGCTTCATTGGCAACACAAACCCCGGAACTGTCATCAACCGCGTCTAGGCTCAGCAGGTCCATCCCTCCGAGCACCCACCATGTTCAAAGGCTTGTCCCTGATTGTCGGGCTATTGCTCAGCCTCACGGCCCACGCCGAATACTGGCCTGCCGAGCAATGGTCGACCGGCCCGACAGTCACCGGGCCGGCGCTTCAAGCCCTGGAGACGTACGCCTTTTCACCCCGTGATGAGGCCACCCGCAAAGGCATCCGCACCGACGCCTTGCTGGTGATCCGCGACGGCCAGTTGATCTACGAACGCTACGCCGGCCCAACTACCGCCGACACCCCGCACCTGACCTGGTCCATCAGCAAAAGCCTGATGGCCACGGTCCTCGGCGTGGCCTATGGCGAAGGCCTGTTCAAGCTCACGGATCCGGTGCTGAAGTTTTATCCACCGCTGGAAAAGCACCCGACGATGACCATGGCCGATCTGCTGCACTGGGCCTCGGGCCTGGACTGGCAGGAAGACTATGAATACGCGCCGTTGAAATCCTCGGTGGTCGCGATGCTCTACACCCGTGGTCACCAGGACATGGCAGCGTTCACCGCCGATCACGCTGAATACGCCAAAACCGGTCAGGCATTCCGTTACTCCAGTGGCGATAGCAATCTGTTGTCCGCCGCGCTGAAAAACATCGTCGGCCCGGCCCGCTATCCGGACTATCCATGGACCGCTCTGTTCGACCCCTTGGGGATTCGTCACGCCGTCTGGGAAACCGATGCCACGGGGACGTTCGTCGCGTCATCCTATGCCTACCTCACCGCCAGGGATCTGGCCCGAATCGGTCTGCTGATGGCGCGCGACGGCCGTTGGGGCGAGCGCCAATTGCTGCCCAAGGACTGGACCACTTTCAACCGCGAACCGTTCGCCCACTATCAAGCCCATCAGGACGAAGCCGTGCCTGGCGGCCATTGGTGGCTTAACCGAGCGGTGGCGGGCGCGGTAAAACCCTGGCCCGATGCACCCGACGACACCTTCGCCGCGCTGGGCCATTGGGGTCAGGCGATGTACGTGATTCCCGGCGAGAACCTGGTGATCGTGCGCTATGGCGATGACCGCGACGCCAGCTACCAGCACAACGAGTTGCTCAATCTCGCGCTCAAGGCATTTGCCGCGAAGGTGCATCCATGAACTGCCGCAGCCTTGTCCGTCGCCGACCGTTCAGCACGCTGTTGTTGATCCTGCTGGTCGCCTTGCTCGGCTGGGTCTGGCAGGAACGGGTGGCGCTGTGGGCGTTCCCGGACATCATCAGCGCCTACACCGCCAAGGAATATTGTTCGTGCCGTTACGTGATGAACAACCCGGCCGAGTTCTGCCACAGCTATGTGAAACAGTGGCTGCCGACCAGTGGCTTTACCGATGACGCCGCCAGTAGGCGCGTCACCGTCAGCGGCATGTGGCGCAGCAACAGCGCGCAATGGATCGGCGAGCGCCAAGGCTGCCGCCTGCAACCCTGAATGCTGCTACACGTTTGCAATTGGCTCACGGGCGGTTAAGGTTCGTGCAGGTTTATCTGCCCCACGAGTCTCTATGTTCAACCGCTCTGTCTCCAACACCCTTGCCTTCCTGCTGCTGGCCGGTGCCGCCCTGTCGGCCCATGCCGATTGGTATCTGGATGGCGAGTCCTCGCGGCTGTCGTTCATCAGCACCAAAAACACCAACATTTCCGAAGTGCAGCGCTTTTTGGTGCTGCACGGCAAGGTCGATCCCAAAGGGCTGGCGCAGGTCGAAGTCGAGCTGGACTCGGTCAACAGCGGCATCCCGCTGCGCGATGAACGCATGCGCAAGGACCTGTTTGACATCCAGACCTTCCCCGAAGCGCTGATCACCGCACAGATCGATCTACGCCCGATCAACGATCTGGCGCCCGGCGCGCAACTTGAATTACGCCTGCCGCTGACCGTCAACCTCCATGGCAAACAACACCAATACAACGCCGAACTGCTGGCAACCCGTCTCGATGACCGACGCTTCCAGGTGGTGACCCTCGAACCGCTGATCATCAATGCTGCGGATTTCGACTTGGCGCCCGGCCTGGAAAACTTGCGCAAGGTCGCCGGTTTGTCGGCCATCAGTCTGTCGGTACCGGTGAGTGCGGTACTGATTTTCACGGCGCGCTGACATGGCCGGTGCAATTTTTCCCTGGCGTGAAGGCAACCGCTTTGAACTGCTGATCGACGGTCCGCAGTTTTTTCCTCGGATGTTGGTTGCGATTGCCCGTGCCGAAGAACAGGTCGATCTGGAGCTGTACCTGGTGGAGGCGGGTGCCTGTGCGGAGGCGATGGTTCAGGCGTTGGTCCAGGCGGCCGAGCGTGGCGTGCGCGTGCGCTGCCTGTTCGATGATTACGGCAGCCTCGCGTTCACCCTGACCTTGCGTCGGCGTTTGATGTCGGCGGGGGTGGAGCTGCGTTTTTACAATCGCCTGAGCTGGCGGCGTTGGGTCGGCAACTTCTACCGCGATCACCGCAAGCTGTTGCTGGTCGATCAGGGCATGGCCGTGGTGGGCGGCACCGGGGTGACTGATGAGTTCTGGACGCCGGGCGAAGACACCAGCGAATGGCACGAAGTGATGGTGGAAATCAACGGCCCCCTGGTCATCGACTGGCAGTTGCTGTTCGACCGCCAATGGATCGCCAACCGGCATCGGCGCGCCTGGAAGCCCGCTGCGCATTTCGGCTTGCCGCGTTTGCCACGTGTACCGTCCATGGGCGAGGGCGTGGGCCGGGTCGCCTATGCCGACGCCCGCCAGCACCGGGACATCCTGCAATCGCTGGTTCGCGCGCTGAACAGTGGCCGGCGGCGGATCTGGCTGGCGACGCCGTATTTCCTGCCGACCTGGAAAGTCCGTCGCTCATTGCGCCGGGCAGCTGGCCGGGGCGTCGATGTGCGTCTGCTGCTGACCGGGCCGCGCACCGACCACCCATCAGTGCGTTATGCCGGGCATCGCTACTACCCGCGATTGCTCAGGGCCGGGGTGAAGATCTTCGAATACCAGCCGTGTTTCCTGCACCTGAAAATGGTCCTGATTGACGACTGGGTGAGCATCGGTTCGTGCAATTTCGATCACTGGAATTTGCGTTTCAACCTGGAAGCCAACCTTGAGGCACTGGACCCCGGGCTGACGCGGGCGGTGGCGGCGAGTTTCGAGAAGGACTTTGCGCAGAGCCAGGAAGTCAGCCTGGACGCATGGAAACGCCGGCCGCTGTGGCGGCGGGTGAAGCAACGGGTGTGGGGATGGGTGGATCGGCTGGTGGTGAATCTGCTGGATCGACGGGGGTAGGGCAAGAGCAAGATCAAAAGATCGCAGCCTGCGGCAGCGCCTACATTGGGATGGTGTACACCCTGTAGGAGCTGCCGCAGGCTGCGATCTTTTGCTTTAAGGGTTAGAGCAATTCAAAGCTCTGCTGCGTCACGTCCTGGGAATCCATGCCAATCTGCACATTGAACTTGCCCGGTTCTGCCGCGTACTTGAGCTGGGTGTTGAAGAACTTCAGGTCGTCCTCGGTGATGGTGAAGTGCACGACTTTCTGTTCGCCGGCCTTGAGCATGATTTTCTGGAAGTTCTTCAGTTCCTTGACCGGACGGATCATCGAGCCGGTCACGTCCTGGATGTACAGCTGCACCACGGTTTCGCCGTCGCGCTTGCCGGTGTTTTTCAGCATGACGCTGGCGTCGAGCTTGCCGGTTTTGTTCAGCGTGGTGGATGACAGGGCCATGGCGCTCAGGCTGAAGTCGGTGTAGCTCAGACCGAAGCCGAACGGGAACAGCGGCCCTGTGGTGTCATCGAAATACTGCGAGGTGTAGTTGCCCGGTTTGCCTGGGGTGAACGGCCGGCCAATGCTCAGGTGGTTGTAGTAGGTCGGAATCTGACCCACCGAGCGCGGGAAGGTGATCGGCAGTTTGCCCGACGGGTTGTAGTCGCCAAACAGCACGTCGGCGATGGCGTTGCCGCCCTCGGTACCGCTGAACCAGGTTTCCAGAATCGCGTCAGCCTGTTCTTTCTCTTCGAGAATCGACAGCGGACGGCCGTTCATCAACACCAGCACCAACGGTTTGCCGGTGGCCTTCAGGGCCTTGATCAAATCGCGCTGGTTAGACGGGATGTTCAGGTCGGTGCGGCTCGACGATTCGTGGGACATGCCACGGGACTCGCCGACCGCTGCCACCACTACATCAGCATCCTTGGCGGCTTTCACGGCTTCGTCGATCAGCACTTGTGCCGAACGCGGATCGTCCACGACTTCCGGTGCGTCGAAGTTGAGGAAGTTCAGGTAATCGAGGGCTTTCTTGTCACTGGTGATGTTGGCGCCACGGGCGTAGATCAGTGTCGATTGCGCGCCCAGTGCAGTGGTCATGCCGTCGAACAGCGTCACCGATTGCGCAGGGCGACCGTTGGCGGCCCAACTGCCCATCATGTCGATCGGTGCCTTGGCCAACGGACCGACCAGGGCGATTTTCGCGGTTTTCTTCAGCGGCAGGGTTTCGCCCTGATTCTTCAGCAACACCATGCTGCGGCGCGCAACATCACGGGCCTCAGTGCGGTGCAGGCGGCTGTCGGCGTTAGTGTCGGCCGGATCATCTTCAGCCTTGCCGATGCGCAGGTACGGGTCCTTGAACAGGCCCATGTCGTACTTGGCGTCGAGCACCGCATGCACGGCGTTGTCGATGTCGCTCTGCTGGATCTCACCGGCCTTCAGCAGGCCTGGCAGCTCCTTGCCGTAGAGGGTGTCGTTCATGCTCATGTGGATGCCGGCCTTGATCGCCAGCTTCGCGGCTTCGCGTCCATCGCGAGCAACACCGTGCTTGATCAGCTCGAAAATCGCTCCGTGGTCGCTGACGGCCAGGCCTTTGAAGCCCCATTGCTCGCGCAACAGGTCGTTCATCAGCCAGGTGTCGGCGGTGGCCGGCACGCCGTTGATCGAGTTCAGCGCGACCATCACCCCGCCAGCACCCGCGTCGATAGCCGCACGGTACGGTGGCAGGTAGTCCTGGAACATTTTGACCGGGCTCATGTCGACGACGTTGTAGTCGCGACCGCCTTCGACCGCGCCGTACAAGGCAAAGTGTTTGACGCTGGCCATGATGCTGTCGGCGGCGTTCGCGCCGGTGCCCTGGAACGCCTTGACCATCACGCCGGCGATACGCGACACGAGATACGTGTCTTCACCGAAGCCTTCGGAGGTGCGGCCCCAACGCGGGTCGCGGGAGATGTCGACCATCGGCGCGAAGGTGATGTCGAGGCTGTCCGACGCGGCTTCCTTGGCGGCGATGCGCCCGGACAGGCCGATGGCGTCCATGTCCCAGCTCGACGCCAGGGCCAGCGGGATCGGGAAAATAGTCCGATGACCGTGGATCACGTCATAGGCGAAGAACATCGGGATCTTCAACCGGCTGCGCATGGCCGCGTCCTGCATCGGACGGTTTTCCGGGCGGGTGATCGAGTTGAACGTGCCACCGATGTTGCCGACAGCGATTTCCTTGCGGATCATCTCCCGAGGCATTTCCGGGCCGATGCTGATCAGGCGCAACTGGCCGATCTTTTCATCGAGGGTCATTTGCTTCATCAGGTTGCTGATGAACGCGTCCTTGTTTTCCAGAGGTGCGGGCGTCGTGGCGGCCAATACGGTATGACTGGCCAGGCTGACGAGCAGGCCCAGCAAACACAGCTTCTTCATGAATGGTTTTCTCTAAAGCCTAAACGGCAGTAAATACGCGCCGGTCAGCCAAAATTTAGGGAGCGACTATTGTTGTTCAGGTAAATGCAGGCACACTTGTGCAGTATTTTTTGCGCTGGGGCATCTTTTAGCCCATTGGCGCGATGCAATCCAGTGGCGGCGGCAGATTATGCCCGAAGAGCCGGGTTCAAAGTTCGAAGGTTGTTTTTCAACGGAATGTGCAAGGGAGCATCAACCAAATGAATGTACGACACCACACTCGGTCGAGCCTGCAGGTTGCAGCCTTGATGTTGCTGACCACACTGTTGGCCGGCTGCGGCATCAACACAATCCCGACCCTCGACGAA
Source organism: Pseudomonas sp. MDT1-17 (assembly GCF_054898105.1). NCBI lineage: Bacteria > Pseudomonadati > Pseudomonadota > Gammaproteobacteria > Pseudomonadales > Pseudomonadaceae > Pseudomonas > Pseudomonas sp. MDT1-17. Next base: position 1,991,749 of record NZ_JBUBVM010000001.1, read on the forward strand.
CAGGCCAAGGCCGCGTGGGGCCAGGTGCAGAACCAGTACCAACGCCGCGCCGACCTGATCCCCAATCTGGTGGAAACCGTCAAGGGCTACGCCCAGCATGAGCAGGAAACCCTGACCGCGGTGATCGAAGCCCGGGCCAAGGCCACGTCGATTCAGGTGGACGCCAGCACGCTGGACAACCCAGAAAAGCTCAAGCAGTTCCAGCAGGCCCAGGATCAGCTGACCGGTGCCTTGAGCCGTTTGATGGTGGTGTCCGAGCGGTATCCGGACCTCAAGGCCAACCAGAATTTCCTGGCGTTGCAATCGCAGCTTGAAGGCACCGAGAACCGCATCGCCGTGGCGCGTCGCGACTTCATCCTCGCCGTGCAGAAATACAACACGGAACTTCGTACCTTCCCCGGTCGCCTGTGGCACACGGTGATGTACAGCGATTTGCCGATCCGCGAAACCTTCGAGGCCACCAGCCCCGATACGCAAAAAGCGCCAGAAGTGAAATTCAAGTAAGTACCGGGATGGGTTTGAAGCGTCACCACGGATGAGGTTGCCCATGCGCGTGTTGAAAGTTGGCCTGGTGCTGTTGCTCTGGGTGTTTGCCCTGACGGCCCAGGCCGCGTTGAAGTTTCCGGAACTGACCGGGCGGGTGGTGGATAACGCCCAGATGATCGAGCCGTCGGTGCGCGAGCAGCTGACGCAGCAGCTTCAGGCCCATGAAAAAGCCACCGGCGAGCAGTTGGTGGTGGTCACGTTGGCGGATTTGCAGGGCACCGACATAGCGGACTTCGGTTATCAACTGGGGCGCTATTGGGGCATCGGCCAGAAGGACAAAAACACCGGCGCGCTGCTGATCGTTGCGCGTGACGATCGCAAGCTGCGGATTGAAGTCGGTTATGGCCTGGAGGATCGCCTGACCGATGCGCAGAGCTCGGTGATCATCAATCAGGTGATCACCCCGGCGTTCAAAACCGGCAACTTCAGCAAGGGCATCAGCGACGGGGTCGCGGCGATGCTCGTGGTGCTGGGCGGCAATCCGCTGGATGAGCCGTCTACGGTGTATGACTCCGGAAGCAATCAGGAAAGCGACTTCGTTTCGCGGCATCCGGGCATATTCGTGTTTCTGGTGATGCTGTTCATCCTGACGATGTTTGTCTGCCAGATGCTCGGGATCCTGCCCAGCGGTGGTGGTGGCCGAGGCGGTTCGAGCGGCGGTTTTGGCGGTGGAGGTTTTGGTGGCGGCGGTGGAGGCGGGGGCTTCAGCGGCGGAGGGGGCAGTTTCGGGGGCGGCGGTTCGTCGGGCGGCTGGTGAAAACACTGCTGTTAATAGCAATAGCGAGTAGGCATCTTTAAACATGGCATTACTGACTGAACACGAACAACGCAAAGTTGCCGAAGCGATTGCCCGGGTCGAGCGCGACACCGACGCCGAACTGGTGACCGTGCTCGCGGCCCGCGCCGACGACTACGCGTACATCCCGCTGCTCTGGGCCAGCCTGCTGGCGTTGGTGGTGCCGGGTATCGTGCATTACCTGACGGGCTGGCTGACCCTGCACAGTTTGCTGTTGGTGCAATGGATCACGTTCATCGTGCTGTGCCTGGTGTTCCGGATTCCGAAAATCACCACGCACCTGATCCCGCGTTCGGTGCGTCACTGGCGCGCCTCGAACCTGGCGCGCCGGCAGTTTCTGGAGCAAAACCTGCACCACACGGTGGGCAGTACCGGCATGCTGATATTTGTCTGCGAAGCCGAGCGCTATGTGGAGATTTTGGTCGATGAAGGGATTTCGAAGCGCCTGGACAACAAAAACTGGGACGCGATTGTCGCGGCGTTCACTCAACAGGTGAAGCAAGGGCAGACGTTGCAGGGTTTTGTGACGTGTGTGGAGGCGTGCGGCGAGTTGCTTAAGGTGCATGTGCCGGTGACGCATGTGAGGAATGAGTTGCCGAATCGGTTGGTGGTGTTGGGGTAAGGGGTGGTTTTCAAACCGTTCGGTAAATAACCGCGTGTCCCAAACCCCTATCCCCCCTAAAATACCCGCCATTCCCCGCCCGAGGCCGTTTTTTCCATGTCTGTCACCGCCACTCCCGCCAGCCTCGCGCCGGATCATCACGCCCAGTTCATCGACCTGCTGCAATCCAGCCTCGACGACAACGCCTTCATCAAACTGGTGCTGGCCAAGTACGCCGGCACTGAGGCGGACTTGCAGCGGCTGATCATCAAACAGCTGACGGTCAAGGATCAGCCCTGCCTGTCCTTCGTCTACCGTTACAAGACCCGCGATATCACCAAGAACTTGCCGATAGCCGAGGGCGTAGCGACCCTCGCCGCGTTGCTGCCTGCGTCGTTCAAAAATGCGCATTTACTGTCGCTGACGGACGAAGCCCAGCTGGAATACAGCAAAAAGGGCAAGTCTTCGCTGTTCAGGAGCAAACCTCAGCAATTGCGTGAGGTGCCGTCCGCCGAGCACAACCGCGAGAAGAACCGCTTCCTCGACCTGAGCCGGCCGTTTCTCGCCGACCTCGGCGTGACCAACAAGCAGCATGAGCTGATCCCGGCGATGTCGCGCAAGTGGAAGCAGATCAACAAATTCATCGAAGTCTTCAGCCATGCACTGACCACCTCGCCTTTGGCGCTGGACAAGCCGGTACAGGTGGCGGACTTCGGTTCGGGCAAGGGTTACCTGACGTTCGCGATCCACGACTATCTGCGCAACACCTTGAAGGCCGAAGGCGTGGTGACGGGTGTCGAGTTGCGCGAAGAAATGGTCAACCTATGTAACGCCGCGGCCGCAAAGCTCGAGCATCCGGGGCTGGTGTTCAAGTGCGGTGATGTGCGCAGCGTGGCGCCGAGCGAGCTGGACGTAATGATTGCGCTGCATGCCTGCGACATCGCCACCGACTATGCGATTCACACCGGTATCCGTTCCGGCGCCTCGATCATCATGTGCTCGCCGTGCTGCCACAAGCAGATCCGCCTGCAAATCCAGAGCCCGGCACTGCTCAAGCCGATGCTGCAATACGGTCTGCATTTGGGGCAGCAGGCGGAAATGGTCACCGACAGTTTGCGCGCGTTGTTCCTTGAGGCCTGTGGTTACGAGACCAAGGTATTCGAGTTCATTTCACTGGACCACACCAACAAGAACAAGATGATCCTGGCGGTCAAACGTACCGAGCCGGTGGACCCGGCTCAGCTGATGGTGAAGATTCAGGAACTGAAGGATTTCTACCACATCAGCGAACATTGCCTCGAAACCCTGCTGCGGGCTGACGGCTACCTCTGACCCCCTGTGGGAGCGGGCTTGCTCGCGAAGGCGGACTGGCAGCCAACTAAGATGTTGAATGTGATGACCCCTTCGCGAGCAAGCCCGCTCCCACATTGGGTTTGATTGCGGTCTTGCGTCCCAACATCACGGTCACGATCACCCCGCCGGCAAACAGCCAGGTGATCGGCTCGATGTGTTCACCGAAGAACAGCGCCGAAAAGGCGATGGTGAAGAAAATCTGTAGCAGTTGGATCTGGCTGACCCGGGCAATGCCGCCCATCGCCAACCCGGCGTACCAGGCGAAGAAGCCGATGAATTGCGAAAACAGCGAGACGTAGCCAAACGCCCACCAGGTCTTGGCCGAAATCTCGCCCTGATGTTGCAACGCCAGGTACACCACCGGCCCGATCAGCAACGGCGTCGACAGCACCAGCGCCCAGCAGATCACCTGCCAGCCACCCATCTCCTTGGCCAGTCGGCCGCCCTCTGCATAACCCAGGCCGCCAACGGCAATCGCCCCGAGCATCAGCAAATCACCCGCCTGAATGCTGCCGGCACCGCTGATCAGCGCATAACCGAGCACCAGAGTACTGCCCAATGCTGCGCAGGCCCAGAAGGCTTTCGACGGTCGTTCATGGGACAACCACGCGGCATACAGTGCAACACACAGCGGTTGCAGGCCGTTGACCAGTGCGCCGTGAGACGCCGGCAAGGTTTGCATGGCCCAGGCCGAAAGGACCGGGAAGCCGAGAATCACTCCGGCAATCACCAGGGTCAGGCCTTTGACTTGTTTCCAGTTCGGCCATTTTTCCCGACGCCACAGCAACAGCAACGCCGCCGGAACCGCCGCGAACAGTGCACGGCCCAGGCCGTTGAGCAGCGGATGGAGTTCCTGCACGACGATCCGTGTGAAGGGCAGGGTGAGGCTGAAGATCACAACGCCGAGCAGGCCGAGGGCCATGCCGGTGTTTTCGCGAGAGGACATGATGGCAACCAGAATCGAGGGCGACGGAGAGAGTCTTCATCTAGCCATAAACCGCAGGGTTCGCGCTGTTACAGCTAGGTGCAGAGTTATCCGTACAGTTGCGAGTAATGCTCGCAACGTAGGAGCTGGCGGAGCCTGCGATCTTTTGATCTTGCCCTTCGACAATCTTCAATACCGCCAAAAGATCGCAGGCTCCGCCAGCTCCTACACCGACCGCGTCTAGCCACTTTTTCCCGGTTGTCGTAGTACTTGGCTATTACCCGACCCCGCGGATAAGGACTACCTTGAACACTCCTGCATGACCACTATTTCCCAGAGGAGTCCTCCCCATGGCGGCTAAAAAAATTCTGATGCTGGTCGGCGATTACGTCGAAGACTACGAAGTGATGGTGCCGTTTCAAGCGCTGCTGATGGTTGGCCACACGGTGCATGCCGTTTGCCCGGACAAAACCGCCGGTCAGACCGTACGCACGGCCATCCACGACTTTGAAGGCGACCAGACCTACAGCGAAAATCCCGGCCACCTGTTTGCCCTCAACTTCGACTTCGCCAAGGTCGCTGAAGCGGACTACGACGCCCTGCTGGTACCGGGTGGTCGTGCGCCGGAATACCTGCGCCTGAACGAAAAAGTCCTGGAACTGGTGCGAGCGTTCGACAAGGCCGGCAAACCGATTGCCGCCGTGTGTCACGGTGCACAATTGCTGGCGGCTGCGGGGATTCTTGAAGGTCGCGAGTGCAGCGCTTACCCGGCCTGTGCCCCGGAAGTGCGCCTGGCCGGCGGTACGTTCATCGATATCCCTGTGACGGAAGGTCACGTTCAAGGCAATCTGGCCACTGCTCCGGCCTGGCCGGCGCACCCGAGCTGGCTCGCCGGTTTCCTCGGGTTGCTGGGCACCAAAATCACGCTGTAACGAGGGACCTGTCCATGTGCGAGCTCTACGTCAAAGCCGATCCGATTCTCTACGAGTCGCGCTCCCGCTCGCTGCGCATCTGCGGGGTGGTCACCACCCTGCGGCTGGAGAATCAGTTCTGGGACATCCTCAGCGAAATCGCCGAGGTCGACGGCATGACCACCAACCAGTTGATCGCCAAGCTGTATGAAGAGGTGATGGACTACCGCGGCGAGGTGGTGAATTTCGCCTCGTTTTTGCGGGTCAGCTGTACGCGGTACCTGAGTCAGCGACGGGTGCAGGCGCCGGAATTATCGGTGGTGCGCGCGGTGGTGAAATAGGGCAGGTTGGTCTTTACTCTGAAGCGCGAAACCTATCAATTGCCTAGGAGAAAGAGCATGTCTGGATGGTATGAAGTGAGCAAAAGCAGCAATGGTCAATTCAAGTTCGTACTGAAGGCCGCCAACGCGGAAACCATTCTGACCAGCGAGCTGTACACCACCCGCGCAGCCGCCGACAAAGGCATCGCATCGGTTCAGAGCAACAGCCCGCAGGATGAACGCTACGAGAAGAAAACCACCAAGGATGGCCATCCTTACTTCAACCTCAAGGCCGGTAACCACGAGATCATCGGCAGCAGCGAGGCTTACGCCTCCGCAGCCGCGATGGATAAAGGCATCGCCAGCGTAAAGGCCAACGGGCCGAGCACGGTGATCAAGGACAAGACCTTGCCGGTGCTCTGAACACACCTTTTGAAACTTGAATGCAAATCCCTTGTGGGAGCGAGCTCCCACATTGGTTTTGTGTGTGCCGATAGATCAGCGCAATGCTTTCAACAGGTTTTGCAGCTGACTGCAATCGGCCTCATCCAGCGGAAACACCGGCAACCGCGGATTGCCCACTTCCAGCCCGGTGGCGCGCAAACCGGCCTTGATAGTCGCCGGCAAACCACCTTTGAGGATGAAATCCAGCAGCGGCAACTGGCGATAGAACAGTTCGCGCGCCTTGCCCAGGTCGTTGGCCAATACCGCTTCATACAAATCAAGATTGAGCTGCGGGATCAGGTTCGGCGCCGCCGTGCACCAGCCTTTCGCACCTGCCGCGAAGGCTTCCAGCGCCAATGGGTTGCAACCGTTGTAGAACGGCACCTGACCTTCGCCGAGCAGTTGCAGCTGGTGCATGCGCTGGATGTCGCCAGTGCTTTCCTTGACCATCGTCACGTTATCCACGGCATGGAAAATCCGCAGGATCAGGTCCACCGACATGTCGGTGCCGCTGGTGGCCGGGTTGTTGTAGAGCATGATCGGGACGCCGATGTTTTCGCCGATGGCGCGGTAGTGGGCGAGGATTTGTGCTTCGCTGAGTTTCCAGTAAGACGTCGGCAGCACCATCACCACGTCGGCGCCGTGGGCTTCGGCAAATCGCGCGCGGCGCACCGCTTTGGCGGTGGTCAGGTCGGACACGCTGACGATGGTCGGCACGCGTTTGGCCACATGCTGGAGACTGAACTCGCTGACCTGATCCCACTCCGCGTCGCTCAGGTAAGCGCCTTCGCCGGTGCTGCCCAGCGGTGCGATGGAGTGCACGCCGCTATCGATCAGACGATCGATGGAACGCCCCAGCGCGTCGAGATCAACGCCCTCGCCGTTGGCGGTGAATGGAGTGATGGTGTAGCCGATGATGCCGTGAATGTTTGGGGTCGACATGGCGACTCTCCTCTTGAAAATGAGTGGTTTCAGTTCAGGCAATCGGCGTGTTGACGCAGGTTCTGCCGAGCGTAGTAGTTGAAAGCGGCGGCATGTCGTTTTGGCCTGGAAATCCAGTCATGGGCTTCGCGGCCCAGCTCCGGCAGGATCGGTTTGATAGTTCCCGCGCTCATGGCCAGTAATTGCAGTTTCGCCGCTCGTTCAATCAGTTGCGCAATGACACAGGCTTCTTCGATGGTCGCGCCTGTGGACAATTGGCCGTGGTGCGAAAGCAGGATCGCCCGTTTGTCGCCCAGAGCTGCGGCAATCAGTTCACCCTCCTCGTTACCCACCGGCACGCCCGGCCAGCCTTCGAGAAACGCACAGTCGTCGTAGAGCGGGCAGAGGTCCATGTGGGAAATCTGCAGTGGTACTTCGAGCATCGACAGCGCGGCAACGTGGGTCGGGTGAGTGTGGATGATGCAGTTCACGTCGGGTCGCGCGCGGTACACCCAGCTGTGGAAACGGTTGGCCGGGTTGGGCATCCCGTGGCCTTCAAGCACTTCCAGGTCTTCGTTGACCAGCAGCAGATTGCCTGCGGTGATTTCGTCGAAACCCAGGCCCAGTTGTTGAGTGTAGTAGGTGCCAGGTTGCGGGCCACGGGCGGTGATCTGCCCGGCCAGGCCTGAGTCGTGGCCGTTCTCGAACAGAATCCGGCAGGTCAGGGCCAGCTTTTGCCGGTCGGTCCACGTATTATCCGCCAGGGTATTTTGCATCTGGGTCAGCGCTTGCTTGACCAGTTGCTCTTTGGGTAGTGCTAAGGTCTTGGCCATATCGGTGTCTTAGGTGGCTTCATGCAAATGACACTAAAGAGGCTATATGACACATTGTGTCATTGGCAAGGACAAATCGTCGCCTTCTTGATGGATTAATCGCTCTACATGTCTATCCGTTTGAAATTACTTAGAAAAAAACTTGGCGTGACGCTGGAGGCCTTGGCCGAAAAATCCGGCATGACCAAGAGCTATCTGTCGAAAGTCGAACGCGGGCTAAACACCCCGTCGATCGCTGCTGCCCTGAAACTGGCCAAGGCGCTGAACGTGAAGGTCGAGGAGCTGTTCTCCGAAGAAACTGTCAGCCTCGACCGTTACAGCCTGGTGCGCAGCGATGAACGCCAGTCCTTGGCGGCCAACGATGAAAGCCCGGGCTACGCAGTGCTGGCTCATCAGGTCAGCGAGCGCAGCCTGCTGCCGTTCATGATTTACCCGCCGAACGAGTTTGCCGACAAGACCTTCAAGGAACATGTGGGGGAGGAGTTTCTGTTCGTGCACGAGGGGCAGGTGGAAGTGGACTTCATGAACGAGCGGGTGCTGCTCAATCGGGGTGATGCGCTGCACTTCAATGCGCAGAAACCTCACCGGATCAGGTCGGTGGGCGAGGTTCAGGCGCAGTTGCTGGTGGTGGTGCATAGCGCCGAGGAATGAGTCGCCAGTTAAAAGATCGCAGCCTTCGGCAGCTCCTACACCGATCTCTGTAGGAGCTGCCGAAGGCTGCGATCTTTTGATCTTGATTTAAACCTCGACTGGAACTGTGAGCTTCGGGCTGCCCAACGCATGCGTCTTCGAATCAAAGAACCGCAGTTCCACACCCGTGCCCTCAAACACCTTCGCGTAATGCCGCTTCTGGTGCTGAATGAACGCCTTGCTGCGCGGATAAATCGAGATCGCCACGACCTGCGGTTTCGCCTGGCGCAAGGCGTGGATGATGTGGCTGTCCTGCTCACCCAGGGCGTGACCGAAGAGGCACAACCCGTCGCCATGACCGAGTAGCTGGTCGTAGCAGAACGACAGATAGTCCGAGCTGCGAATGGTTTTGAGCTTGTCCTGCGCCGGACCTTCATTGACGAACAGCGGCACATCGTCGAGGGTCTTGATCGTGTTGTTGATTGCGAAACTGCCGAGCAACGTGCCCTCGGTCGACATCAGTTTGCGCGCCGTGCCGTCCTGATTGCGCACCAGATGCAGGCCGCCGTGCAGGTACAGAAGGCGGGATTTATCAGTCGCTGTGGCGCTCAGATCGAAGCTCGGCTCGGCACCCTGAAACAGGTCGGTGATCGCGTCAGGCTGATGCTGAATCGCCCAGGAATTGAGCAGGTCATAGTTGGTGGTGAACACCGTCCGGTAGCGGCTCAGTTCCTGGTTGATCGCCGCCAGCGTCGAGGGCACCACCAGCCGCCACGGGATGTGCACCGCGTGCACACTGTTGATCAGTGCTTCCTTGATCGCGTAGTAACGATTGCGCGGTGCGGCGGAACTCACGGCCAGGGCCTTGTTGACCCGGCTGGTGGTTTTCAGCGCGCTGAGCACCTGCTCGAAGCTGCGCGTCTGCAGAGCGTCGAATACGCTCAGCTCGGACTGGCTCAGGGGCTTTTCTTCGACGGTGCGGGCGTTTTCGAACAGCGAGTCGTAGCCGAAGTCGTCCCACACGGCGCGGCTGGCGCCGTTGCCCACTAGCAGGCCGCTGAACGAGGCGGTGGCGCGCAAGGCGTTCCAGTCTTCAAGTTGGGCATCAACATCCTGGAAATCGGTCATTGCGGTCAAAGTCTCAAAGCAAAAGGTCTGATGGGCGGCGACTTTATCACGACCAAGACTTGAGCCAGATCAAGTTACTGCGTGACCGATAGGTCGATTCTGTGGGTACCCGCTGGATCGGCGCTGCCGATTCGGCCTCAGCCAGGAGACTCGCTCATGAGCAGCACGTTTTTCATCCCCGCCGTGAACATCATGGGCATTGGTTGCCTGGACGAAGCCATGGACGCCATTCGCAAATACGGCTTTCGCAAGGCACTGATCGTCACCGACGCCGGGCTGGCCAAGGCGGGTGTCGCGAAAATGATTGCCGATAAACTGGCGTTGCAGGACATCGACTCGGTGATTTTCGACGGCGCCAAGCCGAACCCGAGCATCGCCAACGTCGAAAGCGGGCTGGGCCTGCTCAAGGAAACCCGCTGTGATTTCGTGGTGTCCCTGGGCGGCGGTTCGCCCCATGACTGCGCCAAAGGCATCGCGTTATGCGCGACCAACGGTGGGCAGATTCGCGATTACGAAGGCGTCGATCAATCCACCCAACCGCAACTGCCGCTGATTGCCATCAACACCACCGCCGGCACCGCCAGCGAGATGACTCGTTTCTGCATCATTACCGACGAATCCCGTCACGTAAAAATGGCCATCGTCGATCGCAACGTCACGCCACTGCTGTCGGTCAACGACCCGGCGCTGATGGTCGCCATGCCCAAGGGCCTGACGGCTGCCACCGGCATGGACGCATTGACCCACGCCATCGAGGCCTACGTTTCCACGGCGGCCAATCCGATCACCGATGCTTGCGCACTGAAGGCAATCACGTTGATCAGCAACAACCTGCGCCTGGCCGTCCGTGACGGTAGTGACATGGCCGCGCGGGAAAACATGGCTTACGCGCAGTTCCTCGCCGGCATGGCGTTCAATAACGCATCCCTGGGTTATGTCCACGCCATGGCTCACCAGTTGGGCGGGTTCTATGACTTGCCTCATGGTGTGTGCAACGCGGTACTGCTGCCCCACGTACAAAGTTTTAACGCGCTGGTTTGCGCCGATCGCCTCACTGATGTCGCCGTTGCGATGGGCGTCGATGTTCACGGCTTCACCCCGGAAGCGGGCGCCCAGGCAGCCATCGTGGCGATCCGCAGCCTGTCCAAGGACGTGGAAATTCCCGCCGGTTTGCGGGAGCTCGGCGCCAAGCTCAACGACATCCCGATCCTCGCCACCAATGCCTTGAAAGATGCCTGCGGTGTGACCAACCCCCGAGCGGCGGATCAGCGCCAGATCGAGGAGATTTTCCGCAGCGCGTTTTAAGTAGTTTTGCGACCGGGCGCGAGCATCACGCAGAGCATCGCGCCCAACGCCAGCAAGGTACACAACAGTGACAACGGCCAGGCCTGCGGGCTTGCGATCAAACTGGCGACCCCGCCGATAACCGCGGCCATCAATTGATGAATGAAACCGCTCAACGCCATCGCATACGCACCGCCGACCGGCGAACCGTCATTGGCCAGGGCCAGGCTGATCGGGTAAGTCAACGACTGGCCGAACACCGCAAAGCAATAGGGCAACCAGAACAGCAGCGCCACTGCAGTGCCCGTCACACTCCCCAGCAACATCACCGCGCTGCCGGCCAGCACCAGCCCCACTCCCGCCATCATCAACCTGCGTTGACCGGTGCGCAGTACAAAACCATTGACCCCCAAAGCCCCCAGAAAATACGCCGCGCTGATCGGCCAGCCCAACAACCCGTATTCCATGGCCGACCAGTTGAACGGTCCTTGCAGAATCAGCGGCGCTGCGGCGTTGAACGCGACAATCACTCCGTACCCGAGGCCGCCGGTGAGGGCCGGCAACAGAAAGGCTCGATGACGCAAAATGCGCCAGTAGCTCGGCCAGGCGGATGACGGGGCTTTCTCCTCGGCCAGCGCCGGGAACGTAACCCGAGCCACGACCAGCCCCATCATCAGACTCACACCCCCCAACAAGTAGAAAATCGCTGGCCAGCCCAGCGCCACCTGGATGATCGACCCCAGGTATTGCCCGATACCCAGCGCCACCACGAATGACATCGAAATCCAGGACAACGCCTTGGCCAGTAGGTCGCCGCGGAAACTGTCGCGGATCAGCACCCGCGCCATGACCGAGATGCCGCTGGCGCCAATGCCCTGAACCAGTCGAAACGCCAGGAACGATTCAAGCGTCTGGCTCAGGGGCAACGCCAGATTGCCCAAAACGTAGATGACGAGTGCGGCGAGCAGCACCGGTTTGCGGCCGATGCGCTGGCCCAGGCTGCCCCAGAACAACATCGGCAGCGCCATGCCGATCAGATACACCGCCAGCCCCCAGGAAACCTGCGAGGCGTCGGCGGACAGATCCCGAGCAATGTCCGGCAGTGCCGGCAAGTAAATGCTCATGCCTAGTTGGGCGAGGAAAACCGTGCTGCAGGTGACGAGGAGGGTGGTGCTGCTCTTCATTGAATCTTCCCTGGTTTCACTTCAAAAGCCGATTTCCCGGCCTCGAGTGCGTAAAAGCTCGGTGATGAGTTCACAAAAGTGTCGGATCAGCGTCGGCTCCATGTCGGCGCGCAGGGTAATTCTGATGGCTGCCTTGCCTTGTGCGACCACTGGGAAAAAGACTGCCGAGGTGAAGAAACCGTGATTGGCCAGTTCCATGGCGATGCTGTTCGCCAGTGCTGCTTCGCCGCAGTTGACCAGCCGAATGGCCATGTTGCTGTTGTGTTGATCGGTTCGTATGAGGCTGTCGAACAGCTGGATATTAGCCTGAAGTTTTTCCTGCAACGCGGCAAATTCCGGTGTGCGATGAAGCTGGATGGACGCTCTGCCCGCGCCAATGGCTGCACTGTTCAGGCTTTGCGACCAATTGCTGGGGCCGCCGTAACGCGCAATGAGCCTCTTCTGCCGTTCATTGCCCAGCATCACCAAACCACCGCTGGCGCCGAACGACTTGGCCAGCGAGGCGACGATCAGGCAGTCATCCTCCAGGGCATGCAACCTGGGGCGCACGAGGCCCGTGCCATATGTTCCGACGGCGGACAGCGCGTGGGAGTCGTCCAGATAGAGAAACAACCCGTAGCGGTCCTTCAGATACAAAAGACTGTCCATGTCCGCGACCCCACCCATGCTGTACGCACCGTCGGCAACATACGCGACGGTGCGGTGTTGCTGACACTGCGTCTCAAGAAAATCCATGTCGTTATGAGGACAGGTCACGACCGTGGTTTCATCCGCGCAGGCGGCTTTCAGGTGATTCATCGAGTAGTGCGCCAACCGGTCAAAGACCATCACGGGAGGGCGGTTTTGCGTGAACACGCCGCTGGCCAGCAATGGCAGAATTGCTGCACTCGCCGCACTGCACGACAGGGTGCTCAGGCAACTGGCGCCGAACAGCTCGGAAAGTTCGGTTTCGTACTGTTCCAGAATCGCCAGCTTGCAGCGGTTCTTTGAATTGGCGACGCGAAGGGTGCCGGTTTCCCACAGTGTGTTCATGGCGCCGTCAAGAATATCGGGATGGTGATCCAGGCCCAGGTAAGACGTCGTACAGAAATGATGAAAAGCGCGCCCGTACTGATCGAGCATCCGGTTGGCACTTTTGATTTCGACGTTAAGCCCCGAAATTTTTCCGGCTTCAGCGCTCTCCCAATCGTGATCGGCCAACGCGATGACTTTGCGATAGTTGGTGTAGAGGTTTGCCGCGTGTGTTGTCTGGTCCATGTGAAGATGACTTCCTTGAGTGAAACGATCCATGAGTGTGTTGCAGTCCGTGTGTGTTTCCAGACTTTACAGAACGCGGCGGGGGCTTTGAATCGGCTGTTTCCGGTACGGCTGAGTGTTACAAGAGATTTATGTGTAGGGCGATGCCTCGTGATGTTGTGGGCTAAATGCTTGGAAACAGGGCTATCCTGCCGACTCAGCCGAACCCAAGCATCGAGCCCCCTTTTCCGAGCGTCATCCTCAGGTCAAGACCGATGTCGAAGAACGCCCCAGCAGCGGAGTGATTCAGGGAGTGCTGGATGGCGTGGCCGACCTGGGAATCTGCTCCAGTGACAGTGATGTCAAAGGTCTGCAGGATGGTCCAGGCCAACATGGGCATCGGCATCCTGCCGCAAAAGGCCTATGAATTATTTGGCCGGGCGTTGGGTTTGCGTGCGGTGCCGCTCTCGGATGACTGGTCGGATCGTGCGTTGGTTCTGGTGGTGCGCGATGAAGCGTCGCTGTCGCCGGTGAGTCGAATGTTGTTCGAGCAGTTGCGCGGGCATCCAAGCCCTTCTCGCCCACCCCTTCAAGTCTAAACATACAAGCGAGCTTGCTCGCGATGACTGAGTCACATCCAACATCGATGTTGACTGATACAGCGCTATCGCGAGCAAAGAAAAAGCTGCTGGCCAGCCGTATCGCGCACCATGAACCGTACAAGAGCGGCGGCTCGTTGCTCGCCGCGCTGCTGTTCCCGGGTTTCCTGACCCTCGGGCTGATCTACTTCCTGATTCAAGTGGCGTCCTACGGCTTGAATTTCTGGGCCCCGCAGCGGGGACGCTGTATGTCCTCGGCGCCGCTGCGCTGATCGCCGTTGCGCTGCTGATGTGGGGGTTGCCGCAGAAGCTGCGCGCGCTCGACAAGTTTTAAAAGTTCGCAGGCTGCGCCGGTCCCTGCATCGACCACGCATCCTTGCAGGGCTGGCGCAGGCTGCGATCGCAGGATGATGATCGTTCCCATGCTCTGCGTGGGAATGCCTCTAGGGACGCTCCGCGTCCAGTGACGCGGAGCGTCACGGGCTGCATTCCCACGTAGAGCATGGGAACGATCAGGATGTCGCGATCACCGATTTGGCCGGCATATCACCGAACTGAATCAACACCACACCGGCAATCAACAACACCGCCCCAACCACCCGCGGCAACGTCATTTGCCGTTCTATCAACCCAAACAATCCAAAGTGATCCAGCACCAGCGAAGCCACCACCTGTCCCGCCAGCGCCAAAGCAATAAACCCCGATGCCCCAAGCTTGGGCAGCAACATCAGCGCCAACGAGATAAAACACACCCCGAACGCACCACCAGCCCACATCCACAGCGGTGCCCTGGTGATGAACGTCAGTGATGGCAGCGGCAATCGCATCGCCAACATAATCGGCAACAACACCACGATACTCACCAATAACGACGCGAGCGTCGCCCATAACGGATGACCCAACCCACGCGTGAGGTTGGCGTTGATCGCGCTTTGAAAAGGCACCACCGCCCCGGCAATCACGGCCAGCAGCAACAGCCCGGTCCAATGCAACGTACTCATGATAATTCTCCAACAGGTTTTGCTGGACTCTAGAGTATTCGTCGCGCAGATTTAAATTCCAAATTGCTATCCAGAACATGCATCAGATGAATGATCTTCGACGCATCGACCTCAACTTGTTGGTGATCCTCGACGCCTTGCTCAGCGAACAACACGTGACCCGTGCCGCCGAGCGCCTGCACTTGAGTCAGCCGGCCGTCAGTCATGCCTTGGCGCGACTACGTGATCTGCTCGGCGATCCTTTACTGGTGCGGGCGGGCGCCACTCTTGTGCCAACACCGCGAGCCCTGGAGTTGATGGCGCCTTTGGCTGAAGCCCTGGCTCAGGTGCAATCGCTGCTGGCACCGAATACCTTCGATCCGGCGACCGCCAAGCGCACCTTTCGTCTGGCGATGTCCGACTACGGCGCCGCCATCGTCCTGCCGAGTTTGATACGGACCTTGCGCCGGGAAGCGCCGGGCATCGACCTGCAAATCAGCCATGCCAGCCGCGAAGGTATGCTCGATGCTGTGCTCAACGGCGACATCGACATGGCGGCAGGCGTCTTTCCAGAGTTGCCGAACGAATTGCGCAGCACCCCGCTGTTCGAAGAGCACTATGCCTGTCTGGTGGACCGCAACAGCTTGCGCGCCGATGGCGTACTCGACCTGCCAACTTACCTCGCACGACCCCACGTCCTGCTGGAAATGCGCGGCAGTGGTACCCCGGAAATCGAACGGGCCCTGACTGCGCTGCGTGAACGCCGTCGAGTCGCGATCAGCCTGCCGCACTGGAGCGTTGCCCCGGCATTCATCAGCGGTACCGACCTGATTCTTACTGTTGCATCCCGGGGGCTGCACGACATTGATGAGCAGTCGTTGATTGTTATTCCACCGCCGTTTCATATTCCGTCGTTCACTTTTGTGTTGGCGTGGCATAAACGGCGGGGTGGGGATCAGGCGTTGAATTGGTTGAATGGGCGGATTGAGGAGGGGATTAGGCGGGATTGATCTTCAGGGTGGAGCGCGTGATGTCTACTAATTGGTGGGAGGAAGTCGCCGAGTATGGAAGACCCTAAGCACTTGAAGGCGACCTTGGCGAACTCGATAGGGGATCAGATAAGGCCTGTCGACAACAACCGTATGCAGGGATGAAGTTCTTCGACGATCAGTAAGTCGATCCCCGGAGACCTGAGATAGACTTGCGTGCATTCACAAAGTAGCTCAACAGGACTCCCCATGACCCCATCGCTGCTAATGGCCGTTCTCGCCTCGGGTTTTATCTACGGCATCACGCCGGGGCCGGGTGTGTTGGCGGTGTTCGGCATCGGTGCGGCGCGTGGTCGGAGGGCTGGGGCGGGGTTTCTCTGCGGGCATTTGCTGGGGGATGTGGTCTGGTGCAGCACGGCGCTGATTGCGATTGTCGGTGCGCGGGAAATCGGCAGTACCGCGTTCGATGTGCTGGGCGTGCTCAGCGGGCTGTATCTGTTCTGGCTCGGCCTGCGCGCGGTTCGCGCTCGTCGCAGCAGTGTCGAAGCGCCACAGGGCCCGGCGCGGCAGCCGTTCTGGCACGGCATTCTGTTTGGCCTGACCAATCCGAAGGCTTACCCGGTGGCGGTAGCGACGTTTACCGCGCTGCTGTCCAGCCGTGCCGAATTGCTGCATTGGTCGATGCTGCCGTGGTTGATTGTCCTGAGCTTCGTCGGTGGCCTCATGGCCTACGCTATCCTCATTGGCATTGTCGGTGCGCGACAGGTGCGCAACGTGTACCAGCGCCATGAGCTGTTGATCACCCGGCTGTGTGGGGTGATGTTTATCGGTTTCGCCATCAACGCCCTGGCGCATGCATTGCCGGGACTGCTGACGAACAAGGCTTGAAACTGATCGCAGGGAAGCGTCAGTTGCAACATCATCGCTTGAGCGTATGACCCGTCAGGGATGTTTTTTTTATGCATTATTCGGACATGCGCCCTGCACCATGGCAACCAGAAATTCCGCGCCGTCGGCGAGTTACATCGATCTCTTGATGGACGCCGTCTGTGCGGTCGACACACAAGGTCGCTTCGTATTTGTCAGCGCGGCCTGCGAGCGTATTTTCGGTTATACCCCCGAAGAGCTGATCGGCCAGCCGATGATCGACCTGGTGCATCCCGCCGATCGTCAGCGCACCCTCGATGCCGCGCGGGAGATCATGGGCGGCGAGCCCAAGCTCAATTTCGAAAACCGCTACCTGCGCAAGGATGGCCGAGTGGTGCACATCCTTTGGTCGGCACGCTGGTCGGAGGTCGACCAATTGCGCATCGCCGTGGCGCGCGATATCACCGAGCGTAAGCAGGCAGAGTCCCGGCAAGCGGCGCTGTATGCGATCTCCGAAGCGGCCCACGCGGCGGAAGATTTGCTGGCGCTGTTCAAGCGCGTCCATCTGATTATCGGTGAATGGCTGCCGGCACTGAATTTCTCGGTGGCGCTGTATGACGAACACTGCGCGCAGCTGAATTTCCCCTATCACGTCGATGACCATGAGCTGCAGCCCGAGCAGCCTGGGACTATCACTGGACGTCTTTGCGCCGAGGTGATTCGCAGCGGCCAGCCGATTCTGCTGACCCCGGACCAGGACAATTTGCCGGAAGGGTTTGAGGCGCTGGTCGAGAGCCAGCATTCGCCCTGCTGGCTGGGCGTTCCGTTGAGTTCACAAAATGGCACCATCGGTGCACTGATCGTTAAAAGCGTGCCCGGTGGCGAGCGCTACACCGAACAGGACAAGGAATTGCTGCAATACGTGTGCGCACAGGTCGCGACCGCCATCGAACGCAAGCAATTGCACGCCCGACTGCAGCGCATGGCGCAATACGATCAACTGACCCAGCTGCCCAATCGCGAATTGCTCCGTGACCGGCTCAAAGCCTCGCTGACCCTGGCCCGGGCGGACAGCGGCCGAATGGCGTTGCTGTACGTCGACCTCGACCGCTTCAAACAAGTCAACGACACCCACGGCCATGCTGTGGGCGACATGCTGCTGCAAGCGGTCGCCAATCGGCTCAAAGGCTGCGTACGCGAAACCGACACGGTGGCGCGCATCGGCGGGGATGAGTTTGTGGTGCTGTTGCACAGCATCCACGCCTCGGAAGACGCCGACAGCGTGGCGGGAAAAATCCGTCAGGTCCTGGCTCAACCCCTGCGCCTGGACGGCCACAGCCTGACCATCCAGACGAGCATCGGCGTTGCGCGATACCCCGACCACGGCACTGAAGAAAAGCAGTTGTTCCGACACGCCGATGAGGCAATGTACACCGCCAAACGCCAGCATCACCTGCGAACCGGGGGCTGAGTTTCGTCACCGTTCGTCGCGGCGATGCCAGGTTTTCTAAACCTTTCTGGTCATGGAAATTCTGATCTTATGCGGGCGCCTGCTCGCCGCGATCATCACCAAGAGGTAGAGAATCATGCCTAATTCAAGAAACTCGAACTCGGGAAACCCCCCCAGCGATCGAACGAAGGCGTCTGAAGCCGGTCGCAAAGGTGGGAAAACTACCACCACGACTGTCGATAAAGAACCTGCGAAACCAGA
Source organism: Pseudomonas sp. MDT1-17 (assembly GCF_054898105.1). NCBI lineage: Bacteria > Pseudomonadati > Pseudomonadota > Gammaproteobacteria > Pseudomonadales > Pseudomonadaceae > Pseudomonas > Pseudomonas sp. MDT1-17. Next base: position 2,010,007 of record NZ_JBUBVM010000001.1, read on the forward strand.
TATGGGCCGCAAAGGTGGTCAGAAGTCGAAGTAGTGGTGGAGGTAGTTTTGATTGAGAGGCGGGAGCGTAAGCTCCCGTTTGAATTTTTTACGAGGAGGGCGCGACCATGAGCCGGATGGCCACCCGATTACGCAATGCCAGTTTTGCCACGTTACTGGGCCTGTGTGCCAGTAGTGCCTTTGCCCAGTCCCCCGCCGAATTCATTAACGATGCGTCGGCCAAAGGCATGGCCGATATCGAAGCCAGCCGCCTGGCGCACCAGAAAACCGAATCCAAAGAGGTCAAGGACTTCACCATCGTCGTCATCAATGACCGCACCACCGCCAACCAGCATCTGGCGAAAATCGCCAAGCAACTCGATTTGCCGGTGGCACCGCGTGAGGAGGTCGTCGATAAAGCCAAAGCCTTGATGCCGCAAGTGAAGGACGGCGCGAGCTTCGACCAGGCCTATGCGGCCAGTCAGGTGAAAACCACCCAGGAAGCCATTGAGCAGCTTCAACAGGAAGCGCAAACCACTGACGTGCCTGAAATCAAAGCCTTTGCCGAGGAAACCCTGCCCAAACTGCAGAACCATTTGCAAATGGCCAGGGCGTTGGCCAGTCGCTAACCCAAGAAGTACGCGGGTGATCTCGGACCCCCCGCGTTATCCCGATCAGCATTCATTCAAATCCTGCTTACCTTTTCCCTGGAGGGCGGTGCCGTCCAGGGAAATCGTTTCGCCCTCGCCAAGTTTTCGATACTGCTTTCTCAGCGCTTCCAACTGCTTGAGGTCCAGCGCCTCAAGCCCCAGCATCGCGTTCTGCGCCTCCTTGTTCACCCGCAGCAACTCATCGATTTTCAAGTGCAGGATGTCGGTGTCACGGTTCTGCGTGTTCTGGATCAGGAACACCATCAGGAACGTGATGATGGTGGTTGAAGTGTTGATGATCAGTTGCCAGGTGTCGTTGTAATCAAAAATTGGCCCGCTCAGGCCCCACAGAAAAATCAGAATGATCGCCCCCATGAACGTCTTGGGGCTGCCCGCCCACAGGGCCAGTTTCTGAGCGACTTTTGCGAATTTCATTGCCGTGTTCCTTATAGGGATGCGCCTCAATTTGTGACAGCGCGGGCATGATGAAAATTCTGCTTACATTTCAGATCGTCTCTGCGGGGCAAGCAACGCTCATCGCGACGGGCGAAATCAATGGCAACCAACTCGCCGCGGTTGGGTCACTACTTCAAGTCCCTAAATGCCGGAGAACGACATGAACCTCGCTCGTATGCTTTGCCTTTCCTGCTGCCTGCTCGCGTTGCAGGGCTGCTTTGACAATTCTGATAACGAGACTAAGGACAATACGGATGGCACCAAGTCTTCTGTGCAGATGCAGAGCAAGGAAGCGGCGGATAAATAGTATCCGCACCCTTTACTCGATCTGTAGCAGGTGGCGAAGCCTGCTGCTAATGAGGGTGATGCGTCTGAAATGGTTACTGAGTTCGGCAGGGCGCAGTGCACTCGTCAATGTATCGTAGCGAACCGGTTGTCCGCCCAGATCACGACAACGCACCGACAGGAGAACGCAATGAGTTGGTCCGCCAAACAATACGTCGCTTTTGAAGATGAACGCACACGCCCCGCGCGTGACCTGCTGGCCGCAATCCCCCCTGTTGAAGCGCGCTCGGCAATCGACATCGGTTGCGGCCCCGGCAATTCGACCGAGTTGCTGGTTAAGCGCTTCGCCAATGCTACGGTGCGGGGGGCTGGACAGTTCGACCGATATGATCGAGGCCGCCCGCAAGCGCTTGCCGCAGGTGCAATTCGACACGGCCGACATTGATACCTGGAACGAAAACGGCCCGTTCGATGTGATTTTCGCCAACGCGGTGTTGCAGTGGGTGCCCGATCACGCGACGTTACTGCCTTCGCTGGCCGCCCGACTGACCCAGGGCGGCAGCCTGGCCATTCAGATGCCCGACAATCTCAACGAGCCGTCCCATCGCCTGATGCGCGAAGTCGCCGCTGATGGGCCGTGGGCCAGCAAGTTGGCGGACGCCGCCGGGCAACGCACGGAAATGGCGATCGCCAGCGATTACTACTCGATACTGCGACCGCACTGTGCGCGAGTCGACGTGTGGCGCACCACCTATCATCACCCGCTCGCGGGCGGCGCATCCGGTGTGGTCGAGTGGTTCAAGGGCAGCGGCTTGCGGCCATTTCTCGAGCCGCTGGATGAGGCGGAAAAAGCCCAATACCTCAAGCAGTATCAAGCCGCGATTGAGCAGGCGTATCCGGCGCTGAGCGATGGTTCGGTACTGTTGCCTTTCCCGCGATTGTTTATCGTCGCGACCCGCTAGTGCAAAAAGGGACGGATCACGCTGAATGTTATCTGTCCCTTTGTTTGGTACTCAGCGCTGAACACTGACCAGCATCATCATCGGTCGCTCCCGCTCTTCGGCCAGGGCCGGTTGCGCCGCCACCTCTGCATCGGTCGGCCCCCATTCGTTGACATGCTGGATGCTGAAACCTGCGCCAATCAGCGTATTGAGCAAGGTGCCGAGGGTGCGGTGCTGTTTGATCACGCCTTCGGCCAACCAGTTCGTCACCCGCTCGCCTTCGAGCTGATAACTGTCCACCGGCCAACGCTTGTTCCCTTCGCTATCAATTAGCCAGCCCGGATTGCGCGGGGCCATGAAGATCGGGTGTTCGATGGAAAAGACAAAGCGCGAACCGGGTTTAAGGGCCGCGTGGATTTTGGCGAACAGTCCTGGGAGATTCTTGATGTAGTGCAGCGCCAGAGAGCTATAGGCGAGGTCGAAACTGGCTGCGGGTAAGGCGAGTTGTTCCAGATCGGCACGGGCGTATTGGATATTCGTCGCCGACGTCGTGTTGCGTGCCTGCTCCAGCATTTTTTCCGAGACGTCCAGGCCGAGCACGCTATCGGCGCCTTGATCACTGGCCCAGCGACAAAACCAGCCATAACCGCAGCCGAGATCTATCACCTTCAGGTCTTTCATGGGGGGCAGCATTGCTTTGATTGCAGGCCATTCGGGTGCGGCTTCGAGGCCACCAATGGAGCGGGCCATCTGGCTGTAGCCCTGGAAAAATTCGGGGTCGTCGTAGATGTTTTGCGTCATGTTCGGGGTGCTCTGTTGAGATCGTTCACAGGCGGCACCAGAGGTGCGGCCGATCAGTTAAGAAGCGACACAAACTGTAATTGGATGGACTCGCCCAAGCCGAGGCGTCAATGCGCCACGGTGGCAGTCTAAACAGCCAACGACAGCGAGGGCGAGTCCATGAAAAATCATAGTTCGATTGATCAATCCCTGTCTTCTTCCGATTTGTCGGCCTGCACAACCTTGGCGGTCGATCTGGCCAAGCAGGTCTTTCAGGTCGCCGGTGAAGATGTCCTCGGCCAGGTGCGCTATGAGCAGCGGATCAAGTCGCGTGAGGCGTTTTATGAGTTTCTCCAACAGTTACCGCCTCATGTCGTGGTTTTGATGGAAACCGGTCCGGGCGCTCAAGCCTGGGCCCGGCAGCTGCAAGACCAAGGCAATCTGGCGCGGATTCTTCCAGCCGGTTTGGTGGCCACACACCGCAGCGGACCTAAAAATGATCGCAACGATGCGCTGGCGATTCTGCGGGCTGGTCGCGATGAAAAAATCTGCGCAGTACCGGTCAAAAGCGTTGCGGCGCTGGCAATGCAGGCGCTGCATCGCGCCCGTCAGGGCTATGTGCGTCGACGCACGGCGGTAAGTAATCAGATGCGCGGCCTGCTGCTCGAGCACGGCGTGGCCTTGGCGCAGGGCGATGTTGCGATCAGCCAGAAAATTCCGCGGGTACTGGAAGATGCTACCCAGCCGGTGCCTGGCCTGCTGCGTGAACTGATCGACGAACTGTTGGCCGAGTGGCGCCATTTGGGCGAGCGCATCAGCGTGCTGACGGGACGCCTGGAAGTGGCCGCCAACGCCGACATGACGGCGAAGCGACTGATGACTGTGCGCGGCATCGGCCCAGTCACTGCCACGGCACTGGTGGCCAAGGAAACCAAACCTGAGCGATTTCCCAATGCCCGCAAGTTTGCCGCGTACTTTGGCATGGTGCCTGACCAGCACAGCAGCGGGCAGACGGTCCGGCTGGGGGACATGACCAAGCGAGGTGATGTTTATTTACGCAGCCTGATGATCCAGGGAGCCCATGCGGTGCTGCAACAACTACGACCTGATTCCCAGCAACCCGATGACCGCCGCTTGTTGCGCTGGGTGAGCCGGCTGGGTCGTAAGGAGGCTGCGATCAGGCTAGCCAACCGCAACCTGCGAATCGTCTGGGTGCTTCTACAGAATGACCAGACTTATCGTCGCCACGCTGGTGATGGCCAGCAAGCGACGATAAGCCACTGAGCGACAGAGTTCTGCCACCGAGGTACTGACTGTCCGACCCTTTGCTGAAGAAAATTGACCCCAGGTAAGACCGGCGTGGATTGATGCCTAAGCTGCTACTGGCCTTCGAGGCCTGACTGTAATCGGCATACCACGAGCTTTTCCAATTTTGGCCAGAAGCCGAAGACGGCTTCCACGAATAGGCCTGATACATAGATGCAACGGGGCGACGGTTTTTTCAAAAGCGGGTAGACAGTGGGGGCGAGTCCATACATAGCAGCTGGCGGAGCCTGCGTTCGGCTGCGCAGCAGTCGTAAAACCTGAGTGCGAGGTCTTCCTGAAAAACGACTACGTCCAATTTCACGACTGCTGCGCAGCCGAACGCAGGCTCGGCAGCTGCTAACTGAGGATGCCCCGAAAGGGGCACCCCCGTATCACGTCAGAACTACTGCGCATCCATGCGTCGAGCAATGACGTCCAGCACATCGCAAGCCATCGCGCAAGGGAATGCAGCAAAGCAATGCGAAGTCGCTGAGAATCACCGAATCGGTGGTGATGTCGCCACGCATTGCGAGGTTTTCCAGGATCTGTGTTACCGCCCCAATTCGGTAGCGGGCGGTGCTAAGCAGTGAGTGCAGCGGTTGGGTGGTATTTACATATAGCGAGGGGAGGTCGTCGGCGTTGCTGGTTAAAGCCATGTATTCATTCATGAGTGGTTACCGTTAGTAGGTGAAAGACCTACCACTCAATCGTCGCCAAACAAAAGGGTGGTAGCTGTACGCGGGTTGGCGAACCGGACAACGGTAAAACCGGCAGACCCGAAGGTCTCCCACGCACAGCCACCAAAAAAAGCGCAGCCAAGTGCAGTCAGAAAAGCTCCGAAAAAACTCCGAGGCCTCTGGGTCGTTGTCATCGAGTCGCCAAACCCGATACGCCATTTGGGCGTGAACGGACTATAGGCTTCGTGACAAAAACACAGCAATGCGTAAGTGTACGGACAATTCCCAGAGTCGTGTAGGACGTTGCTTTTTCTGACTATCAGCCTCGTTCGCAATCCCTAAGAGTGAGCCAATCGGCACGTGGTTCACTAATCCCGTTGCAAAAAAAACCGGCCACTTGGGGCCGGTTGATACATATCTGAGTCAGCACATTAACTCTGCTGCAACACCTTGAGCGCTGCCGAGGCCAGAAAACCCGAACGGCTTTTCTCTTCCGGATGGTGCAGCACGTACTCATCAATCCGATTGAGCAGGTAACCAGGCAGTGTGATGTTCAGTTTCTGAGCCTTGCCCAGGTACTTGGTAACGTCGATGTCCACCAGCGCCCACGCACAGCCTGCGTACTTTGGATTGGCCGCATGCAAGGTCACTTTATTAGCGGGTGGAATAGGTGAACCGTCTTCGGCCAGAATCTCAAAATGGCCTTCAATGGCTTCCCGAGCCATAGCCATCGCGTCATCCAGATCTTCCCCGGCGGAAAAACACCCCGGAATATCGGGGACTTCCACTCCCCAGGCGTGCTCGTCGTCGCCCATTGAAATCGCAATTGGGTAAAGCATGTTCATTGTCCTCCGAGGACGCGGCGCATCGGGCTCATTAGAGCAGCGCCTGTTGCAAAATACTGATGGCCGTTTTCTTTAGCAGATCTTTCTTCGGGTGGGGGACTGTCACTAGCCCCGGCTTGGTCGGGTGCTTGAAGTGATGATGGCTGCCTCTGATACGCACCAGATACCAGCCGTCCGCAACGATTTGGTTTATCAAAAATCGGCTATTCACAACACCTCCCTGTGGTGTGCTTGTGGTTACTATACCTACTGGAATTATGTAATCAACACTATAACCACCGAAACCTTCCTGGGTTCGATGACATAGGCGATCGGGATCGAGTCTAGGGAGACTCTGCGGCGATGGCTTTAGCGGGGCCTGAATTGAAGTGTTTTGTGTATTGCGGGGTCTTTCCGACAGCTCTCAGCTCGCCACGCTCGCGTGTTCCCGTGTTTTGCGAGAAAAACGCTAACGGAAATCATTGCTTCAGGAAGCGAAACCCCAGACACAAAAAAACCGGCCATCAAGGCCGGTTTTTCTTTAATGCATCCCCCGTCAAAAAACGACGTGAGACCAAAATTCGATTGGAGCGGGTGAAGGGAATCGAACCCTCGTTATCAGCTTGGGAAGCTGGAGTAATGCCATTATACGACACCCGCTTGGAGCGGCTGACTTTGTACCAGATGTGGCCGTGGAAATGAAGTTTTTCTTTGTGCGCGATGGCTTTAGCGCCGGGTGAAACACAAACAGGGACCGTGTGACGGTCATTCGCGGGCAAGCCTCGCTCCTACAGAAATGCGTTTAACGCTGCGGGGCGGAGCTTGCTCGCGATGACGCTGTTTCAGATGGCCAATGCATGTTGGTCCTGGACGTAGTGGTAACGCGGTCGGCTTTCGTGTTGCGCAGGTTTCAGAAACCCCAGCAATGCATTGCGGCTGTCTCGGCAAGCAGCTTTGTGCTCCATGTCGAGAAAGTGCCCGGTGGCCTCAAGGGTGGTGAAGGTGGCGTGTTGCACGTGGTTGGCGAACAGTTGAGCGCCGTCGGCAGCAGTGTATTCGTCCCATTCGCCGTTCATGAACAGCACCGGCACTTTGATTTTCTCCGCGGCTTTCAGAAAGCACTGACGATCACTGTGCAGCAGATCGCTGATGTGGAAGTGCATTTGCCCGTATTCATGCTCGGCCAGGGAGCTGACGTGCCGATAGTTGAAACGCTTGAACAGCGTCGGCAAGTGTTTGCCGATGGTGCTGTTCACCAGGTTGCCCACCCGGTCTCCGTCCCGGCTGCCGAGGTAATCGATGCCGCGCTCCAGGTAGTCGAGCATGTGCGCGTTGATCTCCGGAGAGAACGAGCTGATCACGGCTTTTTCGATCCGTCGTGGCTGTTGGGCCAGGGCGACCAGGGTCGCGGCGCCACCCCAGGAAAACGACAGCACGTGTTCGGCGGCGAAGTGGTCGATCAGCTCCAGGAGGATCTGCCCTTCGACTTCCTTGGTCAGCAATTTCTCGTGCAGGTTGTGGGCTTTGGACTTGCCCGCGTAGGGTTGGTCGTAGCAAACCACATTGAACTGCGGGTGAAGGTTTTTCACGGTTTGTGCAAACGACGCAGTCGTGGCCATCGAGCCGTTGACCAAAATAATGGTCTTCTCTGCGGCATCTGCGCGATAGAACTCCGTGTAAACCCGATACTGACCCTGTATATCCAGCACAGCGATTTCTGGCCTCATGTCATAAGACTCCTGGCAAGCGGGTATGCGTGCAAATCAGATTGCACGAGCTTTGTGACAGGTAGGCATACGCCTGGAATTTGAGAGGCCCATGTCGATCCATTGCAGTCCGGTCGACGGGTATTGTTATTGGCGGGCAGTCTGCCGGGGAAAGGTGGAACCTGAAGGTTCTCTACCGGCAAAAAGTTTCTTAGAAGTATGTTGTGACTCATCGGTCACATTTCGGCCGACGTCCTGATTCAAGCAGGGGTCACGTCATCGCGCAAGTATCTTTGGCAAATTGTTCGACAACTTCTGCTGAGCGGTCACCTGCTTAGATCAAATGAATCTCTTCGGTGCGTAATGCGCGGTACTCGCCCGGTTTCAGCGCAATGTCGAGCACCAGCGGGCCCATACTTTCGCGGTGCAGGCGCAGCACTTTGTTGTCGAAATGGCCGAACATCCGCTTCACCTGGTGATACCGACCTTCGACGATGCTCAGCCGCGCCGATTTTGCCCCGAGTAGCACCAGCTCGGCGGGTTGGGTGGTGAGATCCTCAAAGGCGAAGTACAGCCCCTCGGTGAACGCGAGTGCATACTCCGGGCCAATGTCCTGCTCGGTCTCGACGTAATAAACCTTGGGCAATTTGGTCTGCGGCTGGGTCAGGCGTCGCGACCAGCTGCCATCGTTGGTGATCAGCATCAGACCGGTGGTGTTGAAATCCAGCCGACCGGCGATGTGCAGCTCATCCTTGTCCGGCTCATGGATCAGGTCCAGTACGGTCGGGTGCTCCGGATCACGGGTGGCGCTGACGCAACCGGCTGGCTTGTGCAACATGAAGTGACGCACCGGCTTGCCGACTTGCAGCACCTCGTCATCGACCTCGACACGGCAGAACTCGCGCACTTCGGCGTGAGGGTCACTGACGATTTTTCCGTCGATCCTGACGCGCTTTTCCACCAGCAACAGACGCACCTGCTTACGGTTGAAGCGCGGCAGGTTGCTGAGGAAACGGTCTACACGCATGGCTAGAGGTCGGTGGGAAAAGGGCTGCGCATCTTACGTGATCGGCCGGGCGGATGCTTGCAACTGCGCCTCGACCTGAGCGCAGCCGGGGCACAGACAGGATATGTCGCGCAGGCCGGCCGGCAGCGCTTCGAGCACGGCCGGGTCGATGCTGACGCCGTAGCACCAGCAGGCCCGATCGGCGGTTCGCGGGTCGGCCAGCGTACAGTCGTTGGAGGCGCCGCACGCTGGGCAGAGGTCAGGCTTACTCATGTAGGGTTATGCATAACTGGATTGAGGCATTTCCACGCAGGTGCGGTTACGGCCGGCTTGCTTGGCCCGGTACATCGCATGATCAGCCCTCGAGACCAGCGTGTGCAAGGTGTCATCGGTCTGCAGGGTGGTAACGCCGATGCTCACGGTCAGCTGCAAGGCCTGATCGTTGTAGGCATAACGTTGTTGCTCGACATGCTGACGAATTTTCTCGGCGATCATCCGACCGGTCTCACCGTCAGTGTCCTTGAGTAACACGATGAATTCCTCACCGCCCCAGCGGCAGACAATGTCGGAGTGTCGCAGGCAGCTCTCCAGATCCCGAGCGAAACCGATCAGCACCTGATCGCCGGCAAGGTGGCCGTAGGTGTCGATCAAAGCCTTGAAGTGGTCCAGATCCAGCAGCAACGCGGTCAGTGGTTTGGGCTCGCGCTGGGCTTCATGCATGGCTTGCGCCGCCAGCAGGTCGAAGCCGCGACGGTTCGGCAACTCGGTCAGGCTGTCGAGGATCGCCTGGGCCTGGATCTTGCCCTGATAGCGCTTGATCACCCGGTTGAGCAGGATCAGCACAATCAGCGTGACGATCAGGCAGATCAACAGGTTGAGGTACAGCGACTGACGGATTTCACTGAGGGCGCCGTCTTCGCGTTTGTCGACGAACAAGTACCAGTTCAGCTCCGGAATGAAACGCACATTGAGGAAATGTCCCTGGCCCCGGACGGAATACTCGTAGCTGCCGCTGTGTGGTTTGGGCAGTTGGCTGACCAGGCTTTTCATGCTGTCGAGTTCGCCGAGGGTCTGCCCGACCCGCGCACCCTGCGGGCCACCCTCAGCCCCGGTGAGCACCAGGCGCCCAAAGGTGTCGACGAAATACACGCTACGCTGGTAGCGCTGTTGGTACTTGTCGATCAGCTTAATCACCGCATCGACCGTCAGTCCGACACCCGCAGCACCGATGAAACGGTTGTTGTAGTCGTAGACCTTGTAGTTGATGAAGAAGGTCAGGTTGTCCTTGTTGGCCATGTCCGGATCGACGTTGATCTCGTACGGATCGGCCATGTCACGTACGCGGAAATACCACCCATCGCGGGGCTCAGTGGCTTTGATCTGCTTGAGTACGCCTTTGGCGTGGTAGTAGGTCAGGCTGCTGTTGGAGACGAAAAAGGCGGTGTAGGCGCCGTAGTGGGTCATGACCTCGTTGAGGTAACGGGTCATTTTCTCGGGGTCGTTTTCGCCGTTGACCACCCAGTCGCGCATGAAGGTGTCCCGGGACATCATCGAGGAAATCAGGATCGGTCTGACGAGGTCTTTCTGGATTTCCGAGTAGACCGTGTCCGACGTCAGCGGCAGTTCGGTGTTGATGATGTTGTCGCGGATCGACGCCCGCGAGGCGTAGTAACTGAGGAAGGACGTGGCGAGAAAACCTGCGCCCAGCAGCGCGATCAGCGTGAGGACCAACGAACGTTGCGAATACAGCGGCGAGCGAAGCGGCATGATGATTCCGTTGGCAGTGACCTGATGGCTGGCATTCTAATGGCACTGCGGGGAAATAACTGCTGCATTTGTAGGGTGAATCGGCAAGGATCAGGGGCGGTGGCGCCTGGGCCGCCGCTTCGCGGGCAAGCCTCGCTCCTACAAGGACCGTGCAATCCTGTAGGAGCGGGGCTTGCCCGCGAATCGTGAGATCAACGCAATTCTTTCAGATAAGCACGCCATCCACCAAGATGACTAATATCCACCGCCCCCTCCAACCCATACGCCTCACAGATAAACCCACTCTCCCAGCGCCTATCCGCCAATTGCACCTTGCCCAACCCCAGCGGCGCCGGAATCCCGGTCAAAAACGAACCTAACTCACTGCTCGGCAATTCCCAAACCTCCACGGCAATCGCCACACCCGCCTCCTTCACCCGAACCATCCCAGGACGAAACGGTGGGCCACCGGCCAAGGCATACAGTTGATAGTCCGGTGAGCTGAACGTGGTCTCGACCAACCGAGCCCCGCGCTGCTTGAGCTGCCAGTTCAACGCCAACCCATCCAGATGCGCGCCACACACCACCAATCGCGCCCGGTCATTGCGTGCGGCAGCTGTCGGCGCAGGCGCGACCGAACCTTGCTGGCGTTGCAAGGCATCGGCCACGCTCAACAAATATTGATCGGTAAATGCCCGGCCAAACAGCGTTACGCCCCAAGGCAAACCATTACCCATGAAACCGCTGGGTACGGCGACGGCGGCGTAATCGAGCAGGTTCATGAAATTGGTGTAGTAGCCCAGTTCCGAATTGCGCAGCACCGGTTCGGCGTCCAGTTCCGCCAGCGTGACGGGGCGGCCGAGGGTGGGCGTGAGCACGCAATCGAGGCCGTCCAGCGCCTTGTCGCACAGGGCTTTCAGGGCTTGCAGCCGGTACTGGGCGCGGAACGTTTGCACGCCGTTTACCGCTGGAGCCTTGGCCAGCACCGCGCGAATCACCGGCAGCACAGATTCCGGGTTTTGCTCCATCAAATCGCCTGCCACGCTGTAGCGCTCGGCTACCCACGGTCCTTCGTAAAGCAAACGCGCCGCTTCAAGGAACGGCGACATATCCAGTTCTACCGCTTCACCGCCCAACGCCTTGAGTTGATGGATGGCATCTGCGAACAACAGCGGGCCTTCAGGGCAGCCGAAGAACTCCAGATCCTGAGCACGCGGCACGCCGAAGCGGAAAGGGCGAGGCGCACCGAACGCCGAGCCGTCATTCCACAGCGGATTGCTGCGGCTGTACTCATCGCGTGGATCGAGGTGTGCGGTGAGCGCCAGTAACTGACTGGCCTCCCGAGCGGTCGCGGTGAACGTAGTCACGCAATCGAGCGTACGACATGCCGGCACCACACCCGCCGTGGAGATCAACCCTTTGGTGGCTTTCAGCCCGACCAGATTGTTCAGCGCCGCCGGCACTCGCCCGGAACCCGCCGTGTCCGTGCCCAGGGAGAAACTCGCCACGCCGAGCGCCACCGCCAGCGAAGAGCCGGCGCTGGAGCCGCCCGATGGATACTCCGGCAACACGCTGTTGGGGCACGCGCCATACGGTGAGCGACTGCCATTCAGCCCCGTGGCGAACTGGTCGAGGTTGGTCTTGCCCAACGGAATCGCCCCCAGTGCCAGCAATTGCTCGACGATGGTCGCCGAACGTTCCGGCACGTAGGCAAACGCCGGGCACGCTGCGGTGGTGGGAATACCCGCCAGGTCGATGTTGTCCTTGATCGCGAACGGCACGCCGAACAGCGGCAAGCTGTCGGGGTCGCGACCGTCGAGTGCGGCGAGGTGCGGTTCCAGTTCTTCAACACTGAGCAAGTGGATGAACAGGTGATAGTCCGGGTTCAGCGCCGCGGCTTTATCGCGCAGGCTCAGTAGCAGTTGCCGAGGCGTGATGCTGGCGTCGCGGTAAGCATTGCGCAGGGCGTCGAGTTGCAGGTTGATGTTCATGGGGTTAATCCTTTTCAAAATGGGTTCACTCGAGTTCCAGCACTACGACGCGCTGTCCGGCGCGCACCGCCGAACCTGGCTGCACGCGAATCTCGCGCACCACCCCGGCCATGGGCGCGAGCAGTGGGATTTCCATCTTCATCGACTCCAGAATCACCAGCACATCACCGGCGGCGACCCGGCTGCCGGTTTCAACCTGAACCTGCCAGAGGTTGCCGGCGATGTGGCTGTCGACGCTCTGTTGACCGCTGGCCAGCGGTGCGTCTTCGGTCACTTGCGGGGCCAGTTCTTCGCTGTCGAAATGCGCCTGGCCACTGGCGATCCAGCGCTCGCGCTCAGCGTTGAACGCGCTTTTTTGCTGATCGCGAAAGGCCGCGATGGTCTCGGCTTCTTTCGTCAGGAAGGCCTGGTAATCCGCCAGATTCAGCTGACTGTGCTCGATGTTCAGATCGAAGTGCCCGAGCGGGAAATCTCGTCGAATGCGCAGCAGTTCATCGGCACTGACCGGGTAGAAACGGATCTGGTCAAAGAAGCGCAGCAGCCACGGTTTGCCATCGAATGCGGCGACCTCGCGGTAGCGATTCCACATCTGCAAGGTGCGGCCGACGAACTGATAACCGCCAGGACCTTCCATGCCGTACACGCACATGTAAGCGCCACCGATGCCCACCGAATTTTCGGCGGTCCAGGTGCGGGCCGGGTTGTATTTGGTGGTCACCAAGCGATGCCGCGGATCGAGCGGCGTGGCGACCGGCGCACCGAGGTAGACGTCGCCCAGGCCCATCACCAGATAGCTGGCGTCGAACACCGTGCGCTGCACTTCGTCGAGGTTTGGCAGGTCGTTGATGCGGCGGATGAACTCCAGATTGCTCGGGCACCACGGTGCGTCCTTGCGCACGGTGGTCATGTACTTCTCGATTGCCAACTGACAGGCCGGATCATCCCAGGACAGCGGCAAATGCACGATGCGCGAGGGTACTTGCAAGTCTTTGGCGGCGCACACGGCGTCCCATTCGCCGACGACGATGCCGAGCAGATCGGTCAGCGGCAGTTGCTCGGGTTGGTAGTGCACTTGCAGCGAGCGGATGCCCGGGGTGAGATCGATTACGCCGTGCAGGTTTTGGCTTTCCAGCGCCTGCATCAGGGCGTGGGCGCGGAAGCGCAGGACGAGGTCCAGCTCGGGTGCGCCGATTTCCAGGAGCAGATGCGTATCGCCCGACAGACGTGCAACCAGCCGGGTGTCGTCCTGACCAATATCCAGAACTACAGGCGACAAAATTCCCTGTGGGAGCGAGCCTGCTCGCGAAGAAGTTGATGCGGTGTCTGATCTGGCCCCTTCGCGAGCAGGCTCGCTCCCACAGGGGGTATTCCATTTCAAGGCAAGATTGCGGGCGGTTTTGAGATCGACGGGGAAGAACTGCACTTTATCCCCAGCCTTGAGCTGCCCAAGCTGCCAAAGATCTGCCTCGATCACCGTCACCGGGCACACAAACCCACCGAGGCTCGGGCCGTCGGGACCGAGGATTACCGGCATGTCACCGGTAAAATCCACTGCACCAATGGCATATGGATTGTCATGAATATTCGACGGATGCAGACCCGCCTCACCACCGTCGGCACGCACCCATTCAGGCTTCGGCCCGATCAACCGCACACCGGTTCGACTGGAGTTGAAATGCACTTCCCACTGAGTGGCGAAGAAGGTGCCGATGTAGTTTTCGGTGAAGTATTCCGGTGCGCCATGCGGACCATAAATCACCCGGATCTGCCGCACCGCAGGTAACGCGGTGACCTGTTCTTCTTCCAGTTGTTGACCGGCGCTGCGGTCGCTCAAGGCCGGGATATGCAACACGTCACCGGCGCGCAACGCACGGCCGCCATGCCCACCAAACTGGCCGAGGGTGAAGGTGCTTTTACTGCCCAGATAATCTGGAACCTGAAGGCCACCGCGCAGGCACACATAGCTGCGGGCGCCTGCACCGGCAATTGTGCCGAGGCTCAATGTCGCCCCCGCCGGAACCGGCAGTGCGGTGTTCATCGGCACGGTTTCACCGTTCAGCGCCAATGGAATCATCGCGCCTGTGACCGCTACAACCGCATCGCAATTGAAGCGCAGCAATGGTCCGCTCATGGTGATTTCCAGCGCCGCGACACCTTCATCGTTGCCCAGCAGACGATTGCCCAAACGTAACGCGCGACTGTCCATCGGCCCTGACGGCGGCACGCCCACGGCCCAGTAACCGAGGCGGCCGGGATAGTCCTGAACGCTGGTTTGTGTCCCGGCGCTGAGCACTTCAAAGGTGTTGGCCTGATACACCAGACCCTCCAGGCAACGGGTCCACGGCTGACCGCTGGAGAAGGGTGCATCGAGCAGAATCTGCCGCAAATAATCGCGGTTGGTTTCCACCCCGTAGAGCTGGCTGTCGCCCAGCGCCTGATGCAGATCGGCGCGCGCTTCTTCGCGGGTCGGTGCCCAACTGATGACCTTGGCAATCATCGGATCGAAGTACGGTGGAATCTCGCAACCGGCCTCGACCCACGTGTCGATGCGCAGGTGTTTGCCATCGGCGGCAGGGAAGTTAACGGCGGTCAGCAACCCCGGGCTCGGCTGAAAGTCCCGACCCGGATCTTCCGCGTAAAGCCGTGCCTGAATCGCATGGCCGCAGGTTTTCAAGCCTTGGCTCAACTCGTTCAACGGTGGCAAATCACCCGCCGCCAGTTCGACCATCCAGCGCACCAGATCGACACCCCAGACTTGCTCGGTGACGCCGTGCTCCACCTGCAAACGGGTGTTCACCTCGAGAAAGTAGAAGCGCTGATCCTCGCTGTCGAAGACGAATTCAACGGTGCCGGCGCTGCGGTAATTCACCGCTTTCGCCAGTTTGATCGCCGCCGCACACAGCTCTTCAGCCATGCCGTCGGGCAGGTTCGGCGCCGGGGTTTCTTCGAGGACTTTCTGGTTGCGCCGCTGCACTGAACAGTCGCGCACGCCGAGGGCAATCACTTCACCACGGCCGTCGCCGAACACCTGGACTTCCAGATGACGGGCGCGCTGGATGTACTTCTCGATGAACACACCGGCGTCACTGAAGTTGTTCTGGCCGAGGCGTTTGACGGCGTCAAAGGATTCGCGCAATTCGTCCGCGCTGCGGCACACCCGCATGCCGATGCCGCCACCGCCAGCAGTGCTTTTGAGCATCACCGGGTAGCCGACCTGCTCACCGGCGATCAGTGCGGCGTCGAGGCTATCGAGTAACTCAGTGCCTTCGAGCATCGGTACGCCGTGCTGCTTGGCCAATGCGCGGGCGGTGTGCTTGAGACCGAAGACTCGAAGCTGCTCAGGCGTCGGGCCGATGAAGGCAATGTTGGCGGCTTCGCAGGCTTCGGCGAACGCGGCGTTTTCCGAGAGAAAACCGTAGCCGGGATGGATCGCCGTGGCGCCGGTGGATGTGGCGATGGCGAGAATCTTGTCGACCGCCAGATAGGTGCCGGCCGCTGCGCCTTCACCGAGGCTGTGGGCTTCGTCGGCTTGCAGGATGTGCAAGCTCGCGGCATCCGCTTCGGAGTAAACGGCGACGCCCTGGACCTGCACTTCACGCAAGGTACGCAGGATGCGGCAGGCAATGGCGCCACGGTTGGCAATCAGGACTTTTTCGAACATGGCATAACCCCTGGAGGCGATAGCGCATCAGCCTCGACCTGGGATGCGGGCCGTCCCGCAGTTTTTCGAGATGCACCCGGGCCGTCCCGGGTGGCTGAGGTTCACTCGATCCCTGTAGGAGCTGCCGAAGGCTGCGATCTTTTGATCTTGATTTTTTGGGCGCAGATGAAGATCACCAGCAAGATCAAAAGATCGCAGCCTTCGGCAACTCCTACAGGGTTGGTCACTTAATGCACTGCCTGGAACGGGCCTGGCACAACGCAAACAACCATCGACGCAACCGCACGAATTTCAGTTCCATACCAATAGCTCCGCAGGGGTTGGGTTGTAGGCATTGCACGGGTTGTTCAGTTGCGGGCAGTTGGAGATCAGCACGATCACGTCCATCTCGGCCCGCAGGTCAACGTATTTGCCCGGCGCCGAGATGCCGTCCTCAAACGTCAGCCCGCCATCCGCCGTGACCGGCACGTTCATGAAGAAGTTGATGTTCGGCCCGATGTCGCCTTTACCCAGTCGTCCGTCGTGGACGCAGGCGCGCAGGTAGTTGTCGCGGCAGCTGTGCATGTAGCGTTTCTCCAGGGCGTAACGCACGGTGTTGCTCTCTTGCGCGCAGGCGCCACCGAGGGTGTCGTGACGCCCGCAGGTGTCGGCGACGATGGTCAGCATCGGTTTGCCGAGGTTGGAATAGAGCACGCTGCCGGTGCTCAGGTAGACGCTGTTCTGCCGGCGCAACGTGCGTTGCACGTCGTAGCGTTCCTTCGGATTTGCCACGCTGTAGAACAACGTGTCGACGGCCTGATTGCCTTCCAGATCGAGGATGCGCAAGGTCTGGCCAGCCTTGACCTCCATCAGCCAGGGTTCGCCGGCGGGAATGGTCGCGCGATAGACCGCAGTGTCTGGATGCTTGTGCGTGGTAGCGATTGCGAGTGACATGGCAGCGATCCTCAGGCGAACAGACGGTCGGTGTTGATGAAGCCGCGCTCGTTTTCCGGGCGCGAGGTGCGGCAGTGTTCGGCGACGCTGGCGTCGGCGTTCATCCAGCAGAGCTTCAGCGGTTTCGGCGCGTACTCAGGCGAAGGATCCATCGGATGCTGCAACGCGGTGAGCACCACCAGCGTGTCCATCGGCGCATACAACTCGATGTAGTCGCCGGCCCTGGAATTGCCTTCGACGAAGTGGAAACGCCCGGCCTCATCGACGTTCACGCGGCTGAACAGGTTGAGCGTCATCAGCAAGTCGGACAGACCGAGGCCCCACTTGCCCAGCTCCACCAACAGGTTGTCGGTGCCGTTGCGGAAGAAGCCGTTGCGCAGTTCCTGATAGCGCCCCGCGCCGTATTTTTCCGCGACCTCTTCAGCACAGAGCACACCGCCGAGGCTGTCGCTCCAGCCACAGGTGTCGGCAGTGATGGCTGCCAGCACGCGGCCCATGTCCGAATACAGGCAATGGCCGGTAGTGAGCTTGGCGGTGTGTTGGCATTTGAGGCTGTCAGGCAGGTTCAGGCGTTCGGTTTTTTCGTTGGCGTTGAGCAGCGTCAGACTGACGTTGGCGCCGCCGCGCAGGTCGGTCAGACGCAGCAGTTGGCCGCGGTTCAGGACGAAGGAACGATGGCCGCCGCCGGGGAGCATTTCCTCGGCGAAGGGCGGGAACAGTTGGGTCGAATCAGTCATGTGCAAAGTCCTCTTAAGCGATGCGAAGCGTGCCTGCCAGCTCAGCCGGCAAGGCGTCGACGGCGGCGCGATGGGCGCGGCGGTCGCTGTTCAAAGGGATGTCGTAAGTGATGCGCGCGCCATAGGCTCCAGGGGCGTGCGGGTCGACGCGAATTTTGTCGAACACCAGCAGGCGGGTGCCGAGGCTGAAACCTTCGGACAGGTCGTGAGTGACCATGAACACCGTCAGTTGCGTCTCGCGCCACAGCTCCAGAAGCAGGCCGTGCATGTCTTTGCGGATGCCCGGATCGAGGGCGCCGAACGGTTCGTCGAGCAGCAGCACGCGCGGCTTCATGATCAGCGCCTGGGCAATGGCCAGTCGTTGTTGCATGCCGCCGGAGAGCTGCGCCGGGTACTTGTCCAGCGAGTGACCGAGGCCGACTTTGTGCAGCAGCACCGAGGCTTGTTCGCGGGCGTCTTTTTTAGCGCTGCCGAACAACCGCCCGAGCAACGGCGAGTGCGGCAGTTCAAGGCCGAGGGCGACGTTGTCCAGCACGGTCAGGTGCGGGAACACCGAGTAGCGCTGGAACACCACGCCACGGCTCGAATCCGGTTCACCGGCCAGGGCTTGGCCGTCGAGCAGAATCTCGCCGCGACTGGCGCGTTCCTGGCCCAGCAATAACCGCAAGAACGTCGACTTGCCGCAACCCGACGCACCGACCAAGGTGCAGAACTCACCCTCGTTGACGTTCAGGTTCAGCCCTTCGAGCACCACCTGGTCGGCGTATTGCTGCCAGACGTTTTTCACCGTGATGAAGCTCATGCGCGGGTCCCCTCATACCAAGGGAACGCACGTTGGGTCAGGCGTTTCAGGCCCCAGTCCATCAGCCAGGCGAGCAGGGTGATCCACACCACGTACGGCAAAATCACGTCCATCGCCAGGTAACGGCGCACCAGGAAAATCCGGTAACCGAGGCCGTCGGTAGAGGCGATGGCTTCGGCGGCGATCAGGAACAACCACGCCGAGCCAAGCATCAACCGCAGCGAGATCAACAAGCGTGGCAACAGTTGCGGCAGCACCACTCGCAGCATCAAGGTCCAGGTCGAAGCACCGAGGGTCTGGGCCTTGATCAGCAACTCGACCGGTATCTCACGGGCACGTTGTTCCAGATCACGAGCGAGGCACGGGGTGATGCCGATCACGATCAGCATCACTTTCGACAATTCCCCCAGCCCGAACACGATGAACAGAATCGGCAGAATCGCCAGCGGCGGCACCATCGACAGCACCGTCAGCAACGGCGACAACGGCGCGCCAAACAGTGGCAACGCCCCGGCGGCGATGCCCAGGCACAGCCCGGCCAGCGCACTGATGCCGAGGCCGATAGCCAGGCGTCGCAGGCTGGAAGCGGTGTCTTGCCACAGTAAATAGTCACCGGTGCGACTGTCGGCGGTGAAAGCCAGGCGTTTCACTGCGTCGGTCATCTGCACGGCGCTCGGCAGCAGCTTGTCGTTGGGGTTGTCCGTCAGCCGCTCGGCCGAGCCCATGAAGTAGGCGAACAGCACCAGGGCGAACGGCAGGATCACCAACAGCAGGCGACTCGGGCGATCCGGGTGGCGATTGATCAGGCGCATGGCCAGGTCCTCCTGATTACAGCTTGGCGTCGGCGGCCATCTGCACGTAGGTCGGGTCGAAGCGCAGCTTGAGGTTGGTCTTGTCGCCGCTGGTCACGCCATTGGCGAACGCCATGCCGACCGCGCTGGTGTCCTTGGCGCCTTCACCGAGCAAGCCGTGCTGGAATGAGAATTCGGCCACCTTGCGCATGGTTTCCGGCAGTTGCTTGCTGGTGGAGAACACCAGGGCTTCTTTGGGTGTGGCGAACAATTTGGTGGTATCGAGTTGCGACTGGAAACCGGCGAGATCGGTGCCCGACGCTTTGGCCATGTGTTCGAGAGCGGTTTTGCTGGCGGCATTTTTCGCGTTCATCAACTCGACCACTTCAAACCAGGCGCCGGTCAGCGCTTTGCCCAGCGCCGGGTTATCTTTGAGGGTGGCGCTGTTGACCACCATCATGTCCATGATTTCGCCGGGGACCTGGCTGGAGTTGAAGACTTCGGTCACACCGGGCTTGGCCTTGATGTCCGAAAGCATCGGGTTCCAGGTGGTGACGGCGTTGACCTGATCGGTGTTGAAGGCGGCCGAGATGTCGGCGTCGGAGGTGTTGACCACTTTCAGGTCTTTCTCGGTGAGATCGACCGAATCCAGCGCCCGGGCCAGCAGGTAGTGGGAGACGGACAGCTCGACCAGATTGACGTCCATGCCCTTGAGGTCGGTGACTTTCTTGCCTTCGCCCTTGAGTACGATGCCGTCGTTGCCGTTGGAGAAGTCGCTGACGATCAGCGCAGTGCTGTCGACGCCACCGGCCGCCGGAATGGTCAGCGCATCCATGTTGGTCATGGTGCAGCCGTCGAATTGGCCAGCGGTGTATTGGTTGATGGATTCGACGTAGTCATTGAGTTGCACGACATCGATCTTGATGCCGTACTTCTTCGCCCATTTATCGACGATGCCTTGGCTGCCAGCGTATTCCCAGGGCATCCAGCCGGCGTAGATGGTCCAGCAGACGCTGAAGTGGTCTTTTTGTACGGCCTGGGACGAGACGCTCACGAGGGCTGCGAAAGCAGCGGCGAGCAGGGCGGGTAAACGAAGCTTGAGCATGGGTGGTTCTCCAGTTGATCAAGGGCGGGCAGGAGTCAACGCGGCACCGCGAACGGTGGCTTGTCTCCCGGGCTTTTGTCCCGCCGTGTAACCTCAACTGGAGGTCGCCAACTCTCGGACCAGCCACTCGCCTTAGCGAGCCGGAACCCTAGTCAGCCATTGCAAATTGTGGTGCCGCGAACCTGTGATGACTCCTGCACGGGTTTGCTAAAGCGAGAGCCGTGCCAAGTCGGCTTGAGCGCTCTGGCTCGGGCGATTACGGGGTCGGCGCTTTTGGACGCGGAAGGTGTGTTGCCTTGTGATGGTGCGTGCTGCACCGCAATGGAACGTGTTGATCGCTGATCTGAAGATGAAAAACCTTTCATCGGCGACTTGTTTCAGTGTGTTTCGCGAACGCACCAGATTTCGAATTCGATGTCTGATCTTTCGACAGTCACCGAATAATTGACTGTCGCCTGCCAGCGTCGCTGGTGTGGCTCACTCGCGGTCCAGGAGGCCGCCATGCTCTGTCGAACGAAGCTCGGCCAAATTCTTCTGATTGCTGTATTGGGATTGTCTCTTGGTGCATGCGTGCCCTATTCCGATGGAGGAGCCAGTTACTACAGTTCCGAGGTCTATACCTCGCCAGCGCCAGCCTATTATTCCGGTGGCGGATCTTACTATTCAGGTGACGGCGGTTATTACACGCAACCTCGCCGGTACTACGCACCGCCAGCGCGGTATTACCAGCCAACACCGCGGTATTACCACCAGCCACGGGTTTATCAACCGGCACCACGTTATTACCAGTCGCAACGAGGCGACTATCGGTCCCATCAGAATCACGGTTGGGATGGCCGTAACCGCGGCGGTCGGTACAACGACTATCGCGGACATGGCGGGCGGGACAATCGTGGCGGACGAGGCGATCACAACGGACGAGGTGATTACAACGGTCGCGGCGATCACGATGGCCGAGGCGGCCACCGTTAAACACTCATAAAAAAAGCGGCGCATGAAGCGCCGCTTTTTTATGCCCGGATTTCAGGACGCCTACAGGTCGGCCAGCGGATGCCGGCCTTCCCAGGCCTTTTGGAAATGCGCTTCTACCACCGCATCCGGCACGTTGTTAATGTCCGACCAGTGCCAGTGAGGTTTGTGATCCTTGTCGATCAACCGCGCGCGCACGCCTTCGCTGAACTCCGGATGACGGCAGCAGTTGAGGCTCATGGTGTATTCCATCTGAAAGACTTGAGCCAACGACAGGTGCCGGGCGCGGGCAATCTGCTCCCACACCAGATGAGCGGTCAGGGGCGAGCCTTCGCTCATGGTTTTCGCGGCACGGCTGAGGAGCAGATCCGTGTTGTCGCGCAGCTGGCTGATGGCCTTCCAGGCGCAGCGCACGTCACTGACATCCAGCAGCTCATCGATCTGCTGGCGTCGTGGCAGCCACTGGGCTTCGGGCATTTGCGCAAGTGCTTCCTGCTGCAACGCCTTGAGCAGGCTGTTGAGCTGCATCGGCGTCTGTTCCTGCCAGTTCAATTGCAGCAGGCCTTCCATCAGCTTTTCTTGCTGTTCATCGAGCAGGAAACGGTCGGCAAGATCCAGATCGATCGCATCGCGACCGTTCATATGGGCGCCGGTCAATCCGAGGAATAATCCGAGCTTGCCGGGCAGGCGCGACAGAAACCAACTGGCCCCGACATCCGGGTACAAACCGATACTGATCTCCGGCATCGCCAGGCGGCTGCTTGGCGTGACAATCCGGATGCTCGCCCCTTGCAGCAGCCCCATGCCGCCGCCGAGCACATAGCCATGCCCCCAGCAGATCAGCGGTTTAGGGTACGTGTGCAGATTGAAGTCCAGGCGATATTCCGCCGCAAAGAAGTGTGCGGCCAACGGCGGCACTTCGCCGGGATGGGCGCGACAGGCTTCCACCAGGCTGCGGACTTCACCGCCGGCGCAAAAGGCCTTGGTGCCTTTGCCACGCAACACGACGCAGACGATTTGCGGCTCTTTGGCCCAGGTGTCCAGTTGATCGCGCAAGGCGTTGATCATCGGCAAGGACAGGGCATTGAGGGACTTTTCGGCATCCAGGCTGGCAACGCCGATGCGGGCGCCGTCGGTGCCGGTGAGTTCTTCGAAGTGCAGATTCATCGTGACCTCGATTCGGAATTTGAGCGTTCAGTATGATCGCTATGCAGGAAAGTGCCGGATCTGCGTCAGATCAATTGACAAGCGTGATGGGCTTTCCTAGGGTTCGCTCCATTGTTTTTGCCGGATGTAACCATGACTGCTGACGACCGTATCAAACTCGAACCGAGCTGGAAGGAGGCACTGCGTGCCGAATTCGACCAGCCCTACATGGCAGAGTTGCGCAACTTCCTGCAAGAAGAGCGCGCGGCAGGCAAGGAAATCTACCCGCCGGGACCGATGATTTTCAATGCGCTCAATTCGACGCCGCTGGATAAGGTCAAAGTCGTCATTCTCGGCCAGGACCCGTACCACGGTCCGGGGCAGGCCCACGGCTTGTGCTTCTCGGTACAACCGGGCGTACCGGCGCCGCCGTCATTGGTGAACATCTATAAAGAGTTGAAACGTGACCTGAACATCGACATCCCGAGTCACGGCTGCCTGCAAAGCTGGGCCGACCAGGGCGTGCTGATGATCAACACCACCATGACCGTGGAACGCGCCAACGCCAATGCGCACAAGGACAAGGGATGGCAGTTTTTCACGGATCGGATCATTGAAGTGGTCAGCCAACAGCAACCGCATCTGGTGTTCATGCTGTGGGGCGCCCATGCCCAGAGCAAGCAGAAACTGATCGACGCCACCAAGCATCTGGTGCTGACCTCAGTGCATCCATCACCGTTGTCCGCTTATCGCGGCTTTCTGGGCTGTGGGCACTTCAGCCGAACCAATAAGTATCTTGAGCAGAATGGCGAGACGCCGATCGAATGGCGGTTGCCGCCAGTTTGATGCGTTGACCGAGTTGGCCCCCTTCGCGACCAGGCTCGCTCCCACAAGGATCACGCGAACCCTGTGGGAGCGAGCCTGCTCGCGAAGGGGGCGACTCGGTCTTTCAGACAGAATCCGGCACCCGATTCCAATACTTGAACAACGGCTCCGCCAGAAACAATACAAACAACAGCCGCATCACCTGCATCGCCGTCACCAGCGGCACCGACAATTGCAGGGTCTCCGCCGTCAGGCTCATCTCCGCGATCCCGCCGGGCATCATGCCTAGCGTCAGCGAACGCAAATCCAGGTGGGTCAGCGCACTCAACCCCAATGCCGCCAGCGTGGCGATCAACATGGTGAGCGCCGTGCCGATCAAGGTCCGGCCCATGAACGACGGGGCGCGACGGAAAAACTGCCGATTGAAGTGACACCCCAACCCGCTGCCAATCAGCCACTGGCCGATCTGGCTGCCGCCGTTGGGCAAACCGATGTGCAGGTCCCAACCGATACTCACCGCCGCACTCACCAGCAACGGCCCGAACAGCCACGGATTGGGTTGACGCAGGCGCTCCCAGAGCCACGCCGCCAAGGCGCCCGCCGGGAAGAGAAGAGCGAGCCACCACCCGTTGACGGTAGTCGGATGAAAAATCGGTGCGCCGTCACCCAGCAAGTACTTGAACGCCGCTGGCACACACAGCACCACCACCAACACCCGCAGACTTTGCCCCGCCGCAACACGACTGAGCACCGCGCCGTTACGCGCGCCGAGGTTGACCATCTCCCCGGAACCGCCCGGCATGCTGGAAAAGAACGCCGTAGCGCGATCTTCACCGGTACGCCGCATCAACCAGACCCCGACCACGGCCGACAGGCTGGTGACCAACGCACCGAAGAAAATCAGACCGAAGTGGCTCAGGACCTGCTCCATCACCACCGGGGTGAAGTGCAGGCCGATGCCGATACCGACAATCCACTGGCCGCACTTGCGGCCGCCAGGGATTTCCGCCAATTGCCAGGGTGTCAGGCAGCGCACCAGGATGATCGCCAGCAACGAGCCGACCATCCACGGCAGCGGCCAGCCGATCTGGCTGGCCAGGTAACCGCCCAGCGCGCCGACCAGCGGCGTACCCCACCAGGCTTTGAAGGGTGTTCGATCAGACATCGGCAATAGCGCGCCGGGTGACTGAACGTTTGCGCCAGATCCGCAGCAGTGGCATCAGCAGCATGATTGCAGTGAGCACCCAGCAACCGAACGTGATCGGGCTCGACCAGAGGATTTCCAGCGCACCGTTGGAAATCGACAGGGCGCGACGCAGGTTCTGCTCCATCAGGCCGCCGAGAATGAAGCCCAACAGGACCGGCGACAACGGGAAGTCCAGCTTGCGCAGGATGTAACCGAAGATGCCGATGCCGATCATCAGGAACAAGTCGAAGGTGGTGGCATGCACCGCGTAGACGCCGATCCCGGTGATGATCGCAATCACTGGCACCAGCGCCCAGTTCGGCACGGCAAGGATGCGGGTGAAGATGCGGATCATCGGGATGTTGAGGATCACCAGCATGATGTTGGCGACGAACAACGATGCGATCAGGCCCCAGACAATGTCGGGTTGCTGTTGGAACAGCAGCGGACCCGGGGTGATGTTGTACAGCGACAGAGCGCCGATCATCACCGCCGTGGTGCCCGAGCCCGGAACACCGAGGGTCAGCATCGGCACCAGGGCACCGCAGGCTGCGCCACCGATGGCGGTTTCCGGCGCCGCGAGGCCACGCATGTCGCCTTGTCCGAACGTACCCTTGGCCCCGGCGATACGTTTTTCGGTCATGTAGGCCACGGCACTGGCCAGTGTTGCGCCGGCACCCGGCAGAACGCCCATGATGAATCCGAGCAGACCGCAACGGATGTTCACCATGAACACCGCGGACGCTTCCTTGAAGTTGAACATCATCCGGCCGGTCGCTTTCACCGCTTCCTGGCCGCGATGGGTTTTTTCCAGCAGCAGAAGGATTTCACTGATGGAGAACAAGCCCAGTACCAGCACCACGAACTGAATGCCGTCAGTCAAATGGATGTTGTCCCCGGTGAAACGGTACACGCCGCTGTTGGCATCGATCCCGACGGTCGACAAAAACAAACCGATCAGCGCAGCGATAAAGGTCTTCAGTGGTCGATCACCGGCCATGCCGCCCAGGCAGACAATCGCGAACACCATCAGCACGAAATACTCCGCCGGTCCAAAGGCTATCGCCCATTTCGCCAGCAGCGGGGCGAACAGCACCATGCCGCACGTAGCGATGAACGCACCGATGAACGAACTCCACGCCGACAGCGACAACGCTACACCGGCCAGACCCTTGCGGGCCATCGGGTAACCGTCGAGGGTGGTCATGACGGTGGAGGCTTCGCCCGGAATGTTCAGCAGGATCGAACTGATCCGGCCGCCGTATTCACAACCCAGGTACACCGCCGCCAGCAGAATCAGCGCCGACTCCGGTGGCAGACCGAGGGCGAACGCGATCGGAATCAGCAACGCTACGCCGTTGATCGGGCCCAGGCCTGGCAACAGCCCGACGACGGTGCCGATCAGCGCGGTCACCAGGTTGTACGGGCTCAGCGCGACGCCGAAGCCCTGACCCAAATAGCCAAGAGTATCCATATCAGTTCTCCAGAACGTCGAGCACGCCCAGCGGCAGTGGCACGTCCATCACTTTGTCGAACAGCAGATAAAGACCGATGGCCATCAGGCTGATGATCACGGTACTGGGCAGCCAGCGGCCGCCATACAGGCGTGCCATAGGGATGCCGATCAGAATGCTGGCGACGATGAAACCAAGGGGTTCGAAGGTCCCGGCGAACATCAGCAACAGCACGACGCAGATGCCGATTTTGGTCAGGGTTTCACGGTCGAGTTTCGGGTCGTCGTCGCTGTGCACGATCGGCGTCGGCCGAAACACCATGTACAGCAAACCAAGGCCCATCAGGCCGAGCATCAACAGCGGGAAGGCTCGCGGCCCCACCGGTTCGTAGGAAAAAGACGCTTGATACGGCCACGCCATCAGCGCCAGGCCAACACAGGCCAGCAACAGCACCGAAGCGAAAATGCGTTGTATGAGCATGGGAAACTCCTGCGCCGCGGCCCCACAGAACGGGGGCCACAGCCGCTAGACAGAGGCGATCACTGAATCAGGCCGAACTCTTTGGCCAGCACTTTGTAGTCCGCGACCTGCTTCTTCACGTAGGTGTCCAGCTCCGGGCCGGTCATGGCGAACGGGAAGAGCTCTCGTTGATCACGCAGCTTGGCGAACTCGTCGGAAGCCAGCAGCTTGTCAAAGGCGTCTTTCCACCAGGCGTAGTCTTCATCGCTGACTTTTGGCCCGAGGTAGAAGCCGCGTACCACTGGCCAGACGATGTCGTAGCCTTGCTCTTTGGCGGTCGGAATATCTTTCATTTCCGGCTCGTCCAGACGCTTCTCGGAGAACACCGCCAGCAGGCGCATGTCCCCGCTCTGGATGTGCGGCATGGAGTCGGAGATGTCGGTGCTGCCAACCTGGATGTGGCCGCCGAGCAGGGCGGTGGCGATTTCACCGCCGCCTTCGAGGGCGACGTAACGCAGGTCGCGCGGGTTGATCCCGGCAGCCTTGGCGATCAGGGCGGTTTGCATCCAGTCCTGGCTGCCGACGGTGCCGCCGGAGCCGATCACCACTTTGCTCGGATCTTTCTTCAACGCCTGAACCAGATCGTCCAGGGTCTTGTAAGGCGAATCGCTTTTCACCGCGATGGCGCCATAGCTTGTTCCAACCGCCGCCAGCCAGCGCACGGCGTTTTCATCGAAACGACCGAACTTGCCTTGGGCCAGGTTCAGCAGCGAACCGCTGGACCACGCCACCAGCGTACCGGCGTCGGCAGGACGCTGAGCGACTACCGCGTTGTAGGCCACCGCGCCAACACCGCCGGGCATGTAGGTCACGCGCATCGGTTTGGTCAGCAGCTTCTGATTGACCAGCGCGCTTTGCGCCAGTTTGCAGGTCAGGTCGAAACCGCCACCTGGCGAGGCCGGGGCGATGCATTCCGGGCGTTTGGGCTCGGCCATCAGTTGGCCGGCGAACAGCACACAGCTGGCGGCGAGAGCAACTTTACGCAGTGATAAGGTCATTTGAGTCTCCACGAGAATTATTGTTATTGGATGTGATGTTTACCAAAGGGCAACGCTATAGCTCACCAGCAAACGCACTTCATCGGCATCGCGGGCGGAGTAATTGGAGCGGTAGGTGGCATTGCGCAGGCGCACGGCGACGTCCTTGAGCGCGCCGCTTTGTACGACATATTTGATCTCGGTGTTGCGTTCCCACTCTTTGCCTTCGTCACCGTTCTTGAGCTTGATGTTGTCGCCGCTCAGGTAACGGCTCATGAAACTCAGGCCGGGGAGACCGAGTTTGGCGAAGTCATAGTCGTAGCGTGCTTGCCAGGAACGCTCTTCGGCGCCGGCAAAGTCGTTGATCTGCACGAAGTTGACCAGGTACGGGTCGGCGCCATCAACATAGGGGAACGCGCTGTCACCGGACATGTGCTGATAACCGGCGCTGAACTTATGCCCGCTCAAGGCGTAGCTCACCAGACCGCTCAGGGATTTGTTGTCGATCTTGCCGCCACGGGCCGCGCCTTGGTCATCACTGATGGCCAGTCGCAGGTCGGTGCCGAAAGTGCCAGGGCCGAACGGCTGCGAGGCGACGACGCCGAGGAAGTGTTGGTTATAGACTTCATCGAGTTGCGCGAAGTGGTAGCTGCCGGTGATTTTGTCGGTGAACTTGTAGTCCACGCCGCCAAAATCGAAGTGCTTGCCAGCGGCGGTGCCGGCAAAACGGCTGTTCTTGTTGTTGAGGGCAATGTCCTCGAAGTCAGTGCTGTCGCGGTCCTTGGCTTTCTCGAGACGGCCGCCGGTGAAGGTCAGGTTCTTGATCTCTTTGGAGGTCAGCAGGCCGCCTTCAAAGGTCTGCGGCAGGATGCGTCCGTCGTTGGGCTTGAGGATTGGCAACTCCGGAATCAGGCTGCCGATTTTAAGTTCCGTCGCCGAGATTTTCACTTTGCCGGTCAGGCCCAGTTTGGAGTACTCATCAGCCGCGCGGCCGTCATCGTGGGTTGGCAGCAAACCGGTACCGGTGCGGTCCGGACTCGAATCGAGTTTGACCCCCAGCATACCCAGCGCATCGACACCGAACCCCACGGTGCCGTCGGTGTAACCCGATTGCAGATTGAGCATGAAGCCTTGTGCCCACTCGTCACGCCTGGATTGCTGGGCGCTGGTACCGTCGCGAAAATCGCGGTTGAAATACATATTGCGGGTTTCGAGGGTTGCCGTACTGTCTTCGAAAAAAGCAGCCTGGCTCAACGGCGAAAAGCCGGCGAAGGCGGCGGCACTGGCGAGGACGGTCTGGCTGAGGCGGGGAAAACGAGCAGGCGGGCGAGACTGAAGCTGCATGGACAGCATAGTGTAGTGCTCCGTTTATTGTTCTTATTGGCGAAAACGCTTCGTGGCGTTTTTCGTATCGCGACGGCAGTCGAAACTGAACGTGGCCTGACTCTAACGGGCTAACCTTTCGCTAACCTTTCAGCTGGCAATCAGCGTTTTTGCGCTTCACAGCGGCAGATGCGGCTGTAAACTCCGCGCCAAAGAATGGCGTCGACCATCCCTGAATGAGGTAAAGATCCATGCGTGTTCTGCTCGTCGAAGACCATCTGCAGCTCGCCGAAAGTGTCGCCCAGGCGCTCAAGAGCACCGGGTTGACCGTGGATGTGCTGCACGACGGTGTGGCGGCCGACCTGGCGTTGAGCAGCGAGGAATACGCCATGGCGATCCTCGACGTCGGCCTGCCGCGCATGGATGGTTTCGAAGTGCTGGCGCGCCTGCGGGCACGGGGCAAGAACCTGCCGGTGTTGATGTTGACCGCTCGCAGCGACGTCAAGGATCGGGTCCATGGCCTGAACCTCGGCGCTGACGATTACCTGGCCAAACCTTTCGAACTGACCGAACTCGAAGCCCGTGTCAAAGCCTTGCTGCGCCGCAGTGTGCTCGGCGGTGAACGCCAGCAGCGCTGCGGCGTGCTGGCCTATGACCTGGACACTCGGCGCTTCACCCTCGGCGAAGAATTGCTGACCCTGACCTCTCGCGAACAGGCAGTACTCGAAGCGCTGATCGCCCGACCCGGTCGGGTGATGAGCAAGGAGCAACTGGCTGCGCAGGTGTTCGGCCTGGACGAAGAGGCCAGCCCCGACGCCATCGAGATCTATGTCCATCGCCTGCGCAAGAAGCTCGACGGTCAACCGGTCGTCATCGTGACCTTCCGCGGTCTCGGCTACTTGCTGGAAAGCCGTGATGCATAAGCCCAGCAGCCTGCGCTGGCGGTTGCTGTGGAATCTGGCGCTGTTGCTGGTGGTGTTAATGCTGGCGAGTGGTTTGAGCGCGTACTGGAACGGTCGCGAAGCCGCCGACACCGCCTATGACCGGACCTTGCTGGCGTCGGCGCGGACTATCGCCGCCGGTGTCTCTCAGCGCGACGGCACGCTGAGCGCTGACGTGCCGTATGTGGCCCTCGATACCTTCGCGTACGACAGCGCGGGGCGAATTTTCTACCTGGTCAACGACATCAATCAGAAACTGATCTCCGGTTACGAAAACCTTCCGCCGCCGCCACCAGGGACGCCGCGCACCGATGACTATCCGGCACTGGCGCGCTTCTATAACGCCCAGTATCAGGGACAGAACGTACGCGTAGTGAGCCTGCTTAAACCTGTGAGCGAGCCGAACATGAACGGCATGGCGGAAATTCGCGTGGCGGAAACCGATGAAGCGCGGGTCAGCATGGCCCGCAGTCTGGCAGCGGACACGCTGTTGCGTCTGGGCATGCTGGCGATCGGTGCGCTGTTGATGGTGTGGTTTGCAGTCAGCGCGGCGCTGCGTCCGCTGGAACGCTTGCGCACGGCGGTTGAGGAGCGACAGTCGGACGATCTGCGGCCGTTGCCGCTGGTGGAGGTGCAGCACGAATTGTGGCCCTTGGTGCGCGCGCTCAATCATTTTACCGAGCGTCTGCGCGAGCAGTTCGAGCGTCAGGCGCAGTTCATCGCCGATGCCGCCCATGAATTGCGCACGCCCCTGGCGGCGCTCAAGGCGCGACTCGAACTGGGTCTGCGTTCGAGCGAACCGCAAACCTGGCGCAGTACGTTGGAAACCGCCGCCCAAGGCACGGACCGATTGACCCACCTTGCCAATCAATTGCTCTCGCTGGCACGGGTCGAAAATGGTGCTCGGGCCATTGCCGAGGGTGGCGCGCAGTTGCTTGACCTCAGTCAGCTGGCTCGCGAACTCGGCATGGCCATGGCACCGCTGGCCCACGCACGCGGTGTGGCGTTGGCGCTGGAAGCGGACGAACCCGTCTGGTTGCGCGGCGAGCCGACGCTGTTGAACGAACTGTTGAGCAATCTGGTGGATAACGCGCTGGCCCATACACCGCCGGGCGGCAATGTCATTCTTCGGGTCACGGCACCGGCCGTGCTGGAGGTCGAGGACGATGGCCCGGGGATTCCTCTTGAAGAGCGCGAACGGGTGTTCGAGCGCTTTTACCGGCGCAACCAGCAGGTGGCCGGTTCGGGGTTGGGGCTGGCGATTGTCGGCGAGATCTGCCGCGCACACCTGGCGCAGATCAGCCTGCACGACGGCGAGCAGGCGGGGCTGAAGGTGCGGGTGAGTTTTATTGCGGGGTAGTTTTGTGGTGTCTGGACTGGCCTCATCGCGAGCAAGCTCGCTCCCACAGGGATCTTCGGTGTGACATAGATTCAGTGTGGGAGCGGGCTTGCTCGCGAAGGGCGCGATGCGGTCTCTTGATCAATAAAACATCGACCGCGACTCTTCCAGATCGCGGCACATCGCCTCGTTTTCCGGATCAATCCCCAGCTTCTTGAACGCCGGCACGCTGAATGCGTCGATACGGGCGAGGGGATGGTCGGTGTCCTTGTGGCAATACAGGCTGGCCACTTGCACCAGATCGACATAATCGACCCGCTTGGACTCTCGCTTGAAGTCCAGATAAAGCCCCGGCACCTGTACCAGCATTTCCGGAAACTCCCAGACCCTGAGCAATTTGTCGCCGATCCACGGATGAATCTGATCGATCACATGGTTGAGGCTGACTGCGTCAGACAGCAGTTCATAGTGATCTTCGGCGTAGGTCAGGATCGGTAGCACACCGATCTGATGCACCAGTCCGCCGAGAGCGGCCTGATCGGGTTTCAGTTGGGTGTAGCGTCGGCACAGGGCGTAGCTGACTCCGGCGATTTCCAGGCTTTTACGCCAGACTTCGCGCATTTTCTGTTCCACCACCTCGGAGCGGGCATGGAAAATTTGCTCCATGACCAGACCGATGGCCAGGTTGCTGCTGTAATTGACGCCCAGTCGAGTGATCGCGGTGTGCAGATCAGTGACTTCCTGAGTCGCGCGCAACAGCGGGCTATTGACCACTTTGATCAGACGCGCCGACAGCGCAGTATCGCGGCCGATCACTTTGCTCAAGGTACTGACACTGATTTCCGGGTCTTCTGCGGCCTTGCGAATCTGTAGGGCCACTTCCGGCAACGTTGGCAGAACCAGGTCATCGTTATCGATGGCCGCAACCAAATCCTGTTGGACCTTTTCCGCCAGCTCGCTCATTTCGTTTCTCTAGGTGTTGCGACAAGTGCTGCCGTTAACGCTGGATTTCGCTATCGCGATCCAGTTTGTACGGCAGGTCGAGCAGGTGCAGGGCTGGCCCATCGAGCGCGCCCAGATGGATATCGCCACCTTCTGCTGCTTCGGCTTGCAGCACGGCCAGGAGTTCAATGTTTTGCTCGGCGAGGGCGGCCAACACCACTTCACCAATAGAACTGCCGTGAGTTGGGGAGAACAATGCTGTGCCAGGTTCAGGCAACGCGTTGGCATCCAGTTTCAGGCGATACAAGCGGCGCTTCAGCTTGCCCAAATACTGCATGCGCGCGACGATTTCCTGACCTGTGTAGCAACCTTTCTTGAAGCTCACGCCACCCACGGCTTGCAGATTGAGCATCTGCGGGATGAACAACTCGCGAGTGCTCGGCATGACCTGACCGATCCCTGCGCGGATCTGGCCCAGCAGCCATTGATTCAGATCGCCTTCGGACAACAGGGCGGACAGCTTGCCCTTGATGAGGTCTGCCTGGTCCGCGGCGACCCAGAGTTCGGCGCGGTCCGGCGAGACGCGAATGGCGATCAGACCTTCATTGCGCGCGACGCTGTCGGTGTCTGCGGGAAGCTCAAGACCGAGACTGGTCAGTGCAGCATCGCCATGGTCGACGCCGAAGCGGACCCACGCAGCGCTTTCGTCGGTCAGTTTGGATTTGGAAAACACCGCGTACTTTTTCAGGTCCGCCAGTTGCGGCTCCAGCAACTCGGTGGCCATGGCCATCAGAACGCCGTCACCTTCCAGCAGGATGCGGAAACTCGACTGCATCCGGCCTTTCTGCGTGCAGCGAGCGCCCAGACTGGCCTGGGTTTCGCTCAGGTAATTGAGGTTGCAGGTCAATTGGCCTTGCAGGAATTTGCTGGCATCCGCGCCGCGTACTGCGAGAACGCCTTCATGAGACAGGGTGCAGAAAAAAGCAGAATCGGCCATGGGTCATCGCAGGGTAAAGAGTCTGGGGGACATCATAAGGGGGCGCTCTCGAAATGGGTAGTTCACAAAGGATCGTTGGTGGCCGACCAAAGCCGAGTGTCCGACTCCGCCTGGGGCTGTATACTTGCCGCCTATTTGAGGAGCGCTCCATGGTCGAAGATGTTGAACTGAATCGCCTCTACTGGCACAGCCGCCGCGGCATGCTTGAGCTTGACGTGTTGCTGGTGCCGTTCGTAAAAGAGGTCTATCCGCACCTCAATGATGTCGACCGCGATTGCTACCGCAAGCTGCTCGAATGCGAAGATCAGGACATGTTCGGCTGGTTCATGGAACGCGCCGAATCGGAAGATCCGGAGCTTCAACGCATGGTTCGCATGATCCTGGATCGTGTCCAGCCCAAGTAATGCGTTCGAATGCCGCTGGCATGCCTCACGGCAGTTGCTGGCGGCGTATCTTCTGGCCCAGCTGTTCGCGCTGGGTTCGCTGTTTCTTCTCTCTATTCCTGTCTGGGCCAGTCTGCTCGGCGTTGTTCTGTGCGTGGCTCATGGCTGTCGGGCATTGCCGAGGCAGATTCTGCTGACGCACCCTCAGGCATTTCGCGGCTTGCGTCGCGACGCCGATGGCTGGCAGTTGTGGAATCAGGCTGCAGGTTGGCAGCCAGTGCAGTTGCGACCGGACAGCCTGGCATTGCCATTGATTGTGGTGCTGCGTTTTCGACTGCGAGACGAGCGGCGGGTCAGATCAATCTGTGTTCCCCGCGACTCGCAGGCGACGGATCTGCACCGACGCCTGCGGGTTCGGCTCACGTTCAGTCGGCGTAGGTGGGCGGCACCAGAATAGTGTCCAGAGCGACCGGCAACATGTTCGGGTAGTCGAGGGTGTAATGCAGGCCGCGACTTTCCTTGCGTTCCATGGCGGACTGGATCATCAGCTCGGCCACTTGGGCCAGGTTGCGCAACTCGATCAAATCGCGACTGACCTTGTAGTTGCTGTAGAACTCATCGATTTCGTCCAG
This sequence comes from Pseudomonas sp. MDT1-17, assembly GCF_054898105.1. Lineage (NCBI taxonomy): Bacteria > Pseudomonadati > Pseudomonadota > Gammaproteobacteria > Pseudomonadales > Pseudomonadaceae > Pseudomonas > Pseudomonas sp. MDT1-17. The sequence continues at coordinate 2,044,015 of NZ_JBUBVM010000001.1, forward strand.
CAACAGCCGCACGCGGTGTTGCGCACGTTGCAAGCGCTTGTTGGTGCGCACGATGCCGACATAGTCCCACATGAATCGCCGTAGTTCGTCCCAGTTGTGCGCAATGATCACGTCCTCATCGGAGTCGGTAACCTGGCTCGCATCCCAGACGGGCAGGGCAATCGGAATCGAAACCTGTGGCAGCTGCTCAAGAATGTCCGCCGCCGCCGAGCGCGCGTAAACGAAACACTCCAGCAACGAGTTGCTGGCCATGCGGTTGGCGCCGTGCAGGCCGGTGAAGCTGGTTTCGCCAATGGCATATAACCCCGGCACGTCGGTGCGACCGTGCTGGTCAACCATCACGCCGCCGCAGGTGTAGTGCGCCGCTGGTACCACCGGAATCGGTTGCTTGGTGATGTCGATGGAGAATTCGAGGCAGCGTTCGTACACCGTCGGAAAGTGAGTCTTGATGAACGCTTCCGGCTTGTGGCTGATGTCCAGATAGACGCAGTCGACGCCCAGACGCTTCATTTCATGGTCGATGGCCCGGGCGACGATGTCCCGTGGCGCCAGCTCGGCGCGAGGGTCGAAGCGATGCATGAAGCGTTCGCCGTTGGGCAGCTTCAGGTGTGCGCCTTCGCCGCGCAGGGCTTCGGTGACCAAGAAGCTTTTGGCTTGCGGGTGATACAGGCAAGTGGGGTGGAACTGGTTGAACTCCAGATTCGCCACCCGGCAGCCCGAACGCCAGGCCATGGCGATGCCATCACCGCAGGCACCGTCCGGGTTGCTGGTATAGAGGTAGACCTTTGCTGCACCACCCGATGCGAGGATCACAAAGCGAGCGCCGTAGGTGTCGACTTCACCGGTCTCGCGATTGAGGACGTAGGCGCCGAGGCAGCGATCACCTTCAAGGCCAAGGCGCTTTTCGGTGATCAGATCGATCGCGACGCGTTGCTCCAGCAGTTCGATGTTCGGCCGTTGCCTGGCCTTTTCGAGCAAGGTTCTGAAAATGGCTGCACCCGTGGCATCGGCGGCATGGATGATGCGCCGATGACTGTGACCGCCTTCGCGGGTCAGGTGAAACTCGAATCCACCATCTTCGGTACCGGACTGTTCATCGCGGGTGAAGGGCACACCTTGGTCGATCAACCATTGAATCGCCTCTTTACTGTGCTCGACGGTAAAGCGCACGGCGTCTTCGTGGCACAGGCCGCCGCCGGCATTGAGGGTGTCATCGACATGTGACTCAACGGTGTCGGTGTCATCCAGGACGGCGGCAACGCCACCCTGGGCCCAGAAAGTCGAGCCATTGGCGAGGTCGCCTTTGCTCAGTACGGCAATGCGCAAATGACCGGGCAAGGTCAGCGCAAGGCTCAAGCCGGCAGCACCGCTGCCAATGACCAGTACATCGTGTTGAAACTGTTGGCTCATTTCAGGATTCCGCTCAAAGCGACCTGGGTCGGGGTTGGCGCAAGACACCTGGATCGGCGAGTCAAGACAGCCACACAGCCCACTAGTATATAGAGGGGGGGAGCGGCACAATAGCCGAGCCCACATGGCATTGTGAAACTACTGTGACGGAAAAGACTGGACGCTTCGTCGGATGTTTTTTTCACCGCTTCGGCGACAAGAAGACTGTATCGTGGATTTAACAGTCTTTTTCTGTTCACGGTTGCACCCTGTCGGTTTTGCGCAGCTATAAATATTTGGAACTTTTGCCAAAGGCCCAAGATCAATAGACCGTTGCCTGATTTAAGGGACAGTGTCGGCTTCAACGCGGGATCTGTGATTTGATCCTTGCCGGCGAATCCGACGACAAGATTATTCGCGCAGCCGGGTCAACCCGAGCTGCGCTTTTCGTGCGTGCCAAATCAGAGCCCGCAGGAAACTTGCTTGGAGGGGGAGAACTTTTGCGAAAAGCCCGAGTCTATGTTTGCAAGTCTGGTTGTTTAGTTATGCAAGCTTCCTCCAAGCTTATCGAGGAGTGTTCATGCTAACCCAGGAAGAGGATCAGCAGCTGGTCGAACGCGTTCAGCGCGGCGACAAGCGAGCTTTTGATCTGCTAGTGCTGAAATACCAGCACAAAATTCTCGGGTTGATCGTGCGTTTTGTGCACGACACCCATGAAGCCCAGGATGTGGCGCAGGAAGCCTTTATCAAGGCGTACCGTGCACTTGGAAATTTTCGCGGAGACAGCGCGTTTTATACGTGGCTTTACCGCATCGCCATTAACACGGCGAAAAACTATCTGGTTTCACGCGGCCGTCGGCCGCCGGATAGCGATGTCAGTTCTGAGGATGCAGAGTTCTACGATGGCGATCATGGCCTCAAGGATCTCGAGTCGCCAGAGCGTGCATTGCTGCGGGATGAGATCGAAGGCACCGTCCATCGAACCATTCAGCAACTGCCAGAAGATTTGCGTACGGCGTTAACTTTACGTGAATTCGATGGTCTGAGTTACGAGGACATTGCGGCCGTCATGCAATGTCCGGTGGGTACCGTGCGCTCCCGGATTTTCCGCGCTCGGGAAGCCATCGATAAAGCCCTGCAGCCGTTGTTGCAGGAAAACTGAGACAGCGGCGACAGCCAAGAGAGGAACGCCATGAGTCGTGAAGCCCTGCAGGAATCGCTGTCCGCAGTGATGGATAACGAAGCGGACGAATTGGAATTGCGTCGGGTATTGAATGCCTTTGACGATGTTGAAACCCGTGAAACCTGGGCTCGTTATCAGATCGCTCGGGCAGTTATGCACAAGGATTTGCTGCTTCCACGTCTGGATATCGCTGCGGCAGTCTCTGCTGCGCTGGCTGACGAAGCCGTACCGGCAAAAGCCTCCCGTGGTCCATGGCGCAGCCTGGGTCGTCTGGCGGTTGCTGCATCGGTAACCGTTGCGGTATTGGCGGGCGTTCGTCTGTATAACCAGGACGAGATCGCTGGTGTCGAATTGGCACAGCAATCCACTCAACCGGGTCTGGCCGTTCCTCAGGTCAAGGGTCCAGCTGTTTTGGCAGGCTATAATGAGAGTTCCGAAGCCACTGGTCCTATGGCCAACGGCGTATTGCAAGGTCAGCCAGGGTGGCACGATCAGCGTCTGCCAGGCTACTTGCGTCAACATGCTCAACAGGCTGCATTGAAAGGTACTGAGAGCGCTCTGCCTTACGCTCGTGCAGCAAGTCTGGAAAACCGTTAAGGAGGATCATGCGCGCCATACCTCTATTTACGCTTCTGCTTGGTGGCTGGTTTGTTGTTCCAGCCCATGCTGATGAAGCCCAGGACTGGTTGACCCGTCTGGGCCAAGCCGAGCAAACGCAAAGCTTTCACGGTACATTTGTCTACGAGCGAAACGGTAGTTTTTCTACCCATAACATCTGGCACCGCGTCCAGGATGGCAAGGTCCGCGAGCGTTTACTCCAGCTCGACGGCTCGGCACAGGAAGTCGTGCGCATTGATGGACATACTCGATGCGTCAGCGGCACCCTGATAGCAGGGCTTGGGGATTCCCCCAACTCCGCTGCTCGTGCACTCGATCCACAAAAGCTAAAGAATTGGTACGATCTTGCCGTCATTGGCAAGTCGCGTGTGGCCGGGCGTGCGGCAGTGATCGTTTCACTGAAACCGCGCGACCAACACCGTTACGGTTTTGAATTGCATCTGGATAAAGAAACCGGCTTGCCTCTCAAATCATTGCTTCTGAATGATAAAGGGCAATTGCTGGAGCGATTCCAGTTCACCCAGCTGGATACCGCCGATGTACCGTCCGACAACGACTTGCAGCCTGGCGCCGATTGCAAAACTGTTGCCTTCGACAGCGACAAGGCTTCTGTGATCAAGTCGACTCAGGTTTGGCGTTCGGACTGGTTACCGCCTGGTTTCGAGCTGACCAGTAGCTCATCGCGCAAGGATCCTGAGACCAAAACTCAAGTCAACAGTCTGATGTATGACGATGGTTTGGCCCGTTTCTCGGTTTTCCTTGAGCCGTTGAATGGTGCAACAGTCACTGATACTCGCACCCAGTTGGGGCCGACCGTTGCAGTTTCCCGACGCTTGACTACCCCGCAAGGTGAGATGATGGTGACCGTGGTCGGTGAGATTCCGATTGGCACCGCTGAGCGGATTGCGCTATCAATGCGCTCCGACGCCACTGCAACCAAGTAGTGAGTCGTATCGAAATGTTTGGTGAGCATTTCAACTTGCAAAGATCTCCGAATTTTTCTATAGGTCAGAGCCCCTCGGCTCTGGCCTTGTTTGTTGTTCCCGGAACAAAAATACCGGCGTATCGTTCCCGGTGTTCCTTGCTCCATATCGCTTAACCATGCTCGTCGTAACGGGAGCCGTATGTCGATACCACGCTTGAAGTCTTATCTCTCTATTTTTGCCACCGTGCTGGTGCTTGGTCAGGCGGTCGCTGTTCAAGCGGTCGAGTTGCCTGACTTCACACAGTTGGTCGAGCAGGCCTCGCCCGCAGTAGTAAACATCAGTACCACGCAGAAACTGCCGGACCGCAAAGTGTCAAGCGAGCAGATGCCTGACCTTGAAGGCTTGCCGCCGATGCTGCGCGAGTTCTTCGAACGTGGCATGCCACAGCCGCGTACGCCTCGCGGCGATCGTCAGCGTGAAGCCCAGTCCCTGGGTTCGGGTTTCATCATCTCGCCTGATGGCTACATCCTGACCAACAACCATGTAATCGCCGATGCCGACGAAATTCTCGTTCGACTCGCCGACCGTAGCGAATTGAAGGCGAAGCTGGTCGGCACCGATCCACGTTCCGACGTGGCGTTGTTGAAAATCGAAGGCAAGGATCTGCCGGTCCTGAAACTTGGCAAATCCCAGGATCTGAAAGCCGGCCAATGGGTCGTGGCTATTGGCTCTCCATTTGGTTTCGACCATACCGTGACCCAAGGTATCGTCAGTGCCATCGGTCGCAGCCTGCCGAACGAAAACTATGTGCCGTTCATCCAGACTGATGTGCCGATCAATCCAGGTAACTCTGGTGGTCCGCTGTTCAACCTGGCCGGTGAAGTGGTTGGCATCAACTCGCAGATCTACACCCGTTCCGGCGGCTTCATGGGCGTATCGTTCGCGATCCCTATCGACGTAGCCATGGACGTTTCCAATCAGCTCAAAAGCGGCGGCAAAGTCAGCCGTGGCTGGTTGGGTGTGGTGATTCAGGAAGTGAACAAGGACCTGGCCGAGTCATTCGGTCTGGAGAAACCGGCCGGTGCGCTGGTGGCTCAGATCCAGGATGACGGCCCGGCTGCCAAGGGTGGCCTGTTAGTAGGCGACGTGATCCTGAGCATGAATGGCCAACCGATCGTCATGTCCGCCGATCTTCCGCACCTGGTGGGCGCGCTGAAGGCCGGCTCCAAAGCTGATCTGGAAGTGATACGTGAAGGCAAGCGCAAGAATGTCGAATTGACTGTTGGCGCTATCCCGGAAGAAGGCAAAGAGCTGGACGCCCTGCCAAAATCCAGCACCGAGCGCAGCAGCAACCGCCTGGGTGTTTCCGTGGCCGAGCTGACTGATGAACAGAAGAAAACCTACGACCTCAAAGGCGGCGTCGTCATCAAGGAAGTCCAGGACGGTCCTGCTTCTCTGATCGGTTTGCTGCCAGGCGATGTGATCACTCACCTGAACAATCAGGCGATTGGCTCCACCAAGGAGTTCACGGATATCGCCAAGGCGCTGCCGAAGAATCGCTCGGTGTCGATGCGGGTTCTGCGTCAAAATCGCGCCAGCTTCATCACCTTCAAACTGGCTGAATAAGCCGGTTGTTGGCTGAATAAAAAAACCGCCTCGAAAGAGGCGGTTTTTTTGTGTCTGCTGAAAAGGCTCAGCCCATCATGTCCTTGATCATGCGCTCTTGCTCCATCAGCTCACGTTGCCGTGCGTCGATCCGCGACGACAGCGGGAAGTTGGTGCCGGCCTTGCGCTTGGCGAAGTCCAGTTGCTGAATGGCCTGACGGTAGTCCCCAACCAGGGCGAAATACTCGGCGCGGGCCTGATGCAGACCGATGATGTTGCCTGACAGACCACGGGTTTCGGCCACCATGTACCAGACGTCCGGATCGTCCGGACGGCTCTTGAGCAGATTCTCCAGTGCTTTTTCCGCTTCAGGCGCGCGGTTCTGCTTGAGCAGCAGGTCAACACGCACCGAATTCAGCGGATAGTTGCCCGGATACTGAGTCAGCATGCGGTCAACCCGGGTCTGAGCATCCGGCAGGCGATTGTTGGTGATGTCCAGATCGATCTGAGCCAGGTTGTAGATGATTTCGTTCGGCGACTTGGCCAGCAGCAACTTGAGGTTTTCCCGTGCTTCATTCAACTGGCCGCCCTTGATCTGGGCGATGGCCAGGCCGTAGCGCGCGACATCGTTTTTCGGGTTTTCATCAAGCTGGGCGCGGAAGCGTTTGGCACCCAGGCCAGGGGTTTCTTCATAGATTAGCTGGACCCGTGCACGAATCAGCTGATACCGGATGGTGTCTTCGATGCCGCCCGATTTTGCCTGTTCGGCGCGGTTGCGGGTGTCGGCGATCCGCGACTCGGTAACCGGGTGAGTCAGCAGAAACTCGGGTGGCTTGGCGTCAAAGCGATATTGTCGCGCCAATCGCTCGAACATGGTCGGCATCGAGCGCGGGTCGTAACCGGCCTTTTCCAGATTGAGGATGCCGATGCGGTCGGCTTCCTGTTCGTTCTGGCGAGAGAAGCGCCGCTGTTCTTGAATGGCCGCCGCCTGCGTGCCCGCAATGGCCGCGATCCCGGCATCGCCGGCACCGGCTGCGGCAATCACGATCCCGGCCAGCAGCGCGGCCATCATCGGCACCTGCATGCGCTGTTGGGCTTCGACGCCGCGGGCGAAGTGGCGTTGTGACAAGTGAGCCAATTCGTGAGCGAGTACCGAGGCGTATTCGCCCTCGGTCTGGGCATTGAGGAACAAACCGCCGTTGACCCCGACAATTCCGCCCGGTGCCGCGAAGGCGTTGAGTTGCGGGCTATTGATCAGGATGAACTCCAGGCGCCGGTCATTGACCTGGCTGGTCTCCACCAGCCGATAGACGCTGGATTCGACGTAGTCCTTGAGTTGCGGATCGTTGAGCTGGGAAACCTGACTACGCAACAGTGCCAGCCAGGCACGGCCCAACTGGTGTTCCTGTTGCGGCGAGACGATGGCAGAACTGGCGTCGCCGAGTGACGGCAAGTCGTCAGCGAAGCCCGGTGAGGCGAGCAGGCAAGCGAGCGTCAGCAGGGTAGGGCGCAAAAAAGTCATGCACAAAGCCTTAGTCGACAAAGACCTTACTGTAGCCGGACACTACGCTTCGGACCAGATATTCTAGCCGCTCAACCACCTGCCCCCGGAGTGATGTAATGACCGACGCTGTAGCCCATGACGCCGAACTTGACGCCAGCGGCTTGAATTGCCCGTTGCCGTTGCTCAAGGCCAAGCTGGAACTCAATCGACTGGCCAGCGGCGCAGTGCTCAAGGTGATCGCCACCGATGCGGGCTCACAGCGTGACTTTCGCACCTTTGCCCGATTGGCCGGTCATACGCTGCTTCGTGAAGAAGATGAAGCGGGCGTTTACCGCTACTGGTTGAAAAAAGCCTGAATTCTGCTGCGTTCGTTTCTAAGGGATTATTGATGTTCAAGGTGTTACGCGACTGGATTCAGCGCTATTTCTCCGATGAAGAAGCCGTGGTGCTGGCGGTCCTGCTGTTTCTGGCGTTTACCGCCGTGCTTACGCTGGGCGGCATGCTTGCACCAGTGCTGGCCGGGATGGTGCTGGCGTATCTGATGCAAGGGTTGGTAGTGACTCTCGAACGCCTGCGCATGCCCGGTGGGGTAGCGGTGGGGCTGGTCTTCGCCTTGTTCATGGGGGTTTTGCTGGTATTCATTATTGTCGTGGTGCCGTTGCTCTGGCATCAGCTGATCACGTTGTTCAACGAGTTACCCGGCATGCTCGCCAAGTGGCAATCGCTGTTATTGCTGCTGCCCGAGCGCTATCCGCATCTGGTATCCGACGAGCAGGTGCTGCAGGCGATCGAAGTGGCACGGGGCGAGATCGGCAAGTTCGGTCAGTGGGCGCTGACGTTCTCACTGTCGAGTTTGCCGCTGCTGGTGAACATCATGATCTATCTGGTGCTGGTGCCAATCCTGGTGTTTTTCTTCCTCAAGGACCGGGAAATGATTGGCCAATGGGTTCGCGGTTATCTGCCCCGTGAGCGGGCGCTGATCACCCGCGTCGCGCAGGAAATGAACCGGCAGATCGCCAATTACATTCGCGGCAAGGTCATCGAAATCTTCATTTGCGGTGGCGTGACTTACATCGCTTTCGTCGCCCTGGGGCTGAACTACGCGGCGCTGCTGGCGTTGCTAGTGGGTGTGTCGGTGGTGGTGCCCTATGTCGGGGCCGTGGTGGTGACCGTGCCGGTGCTGCTGATTGCGCTGTTCCAGTGGGGCTGGAGCGATCAGTTTATCTATTTGATGGCGGTTTACGGGATCATCCAGACACTGGACGGCAACGTGCTGGTGCCGCTGTTGTTCTCGGAAGCGGTCAACCTGCATCCGGTGGCGATTATCTGCGCGGTGTTGTTGTTTGGCGGGCTGTGGGGCTTTTGGGGGGTGTTCTTTGCGATTCCCCTGGCAACGCTATTCAAGGCTGTGCTGGATGCGTGGCCGCGCAATGAACCGGTGGTGGCGCCGCTGTTGTAAACAGTCTGTGGGAGCGGGCTCCCACAGCATTCAACGATCAGGCCTTGTTCAGCGCTTGAGCAGCAGCCAACACCGCATCTACATGCCCCGGCACCTTCACACCCCGCCATTCCTGACGCAGCACACCGTCCTTGTCGATAAGGAATGTGCTGCGATCAACACCCATGTATTCCTTGCCGTAGAGTTTTTTCAGCTTGATCACGTCGAACTGCTGGCAAAGTGATTCTTCCTTGTCGCTGATCAGCTCGAAGGTGAACGCTTGCTTGGCCTTGAAGTTCTCGTGGGATTTGAGGCTGTCGCGGGACACGCCGAAGACTTCGGTGTTGGCGGCTTTAAAAGCGTCCAGCTGATCGCGAAAGCCCTGACCCTGGGTGGTGCAGCCTGGCGTGCTGTCCTTCGGATAGAAGTAAATCACCACCTGCTTGCCTTTGAGGCTCGCGAGGCTGACGGTCTGCCCGCTGGTGGCGGGTGCTTCGAAGTCGGCAACCGGTTGGTCGATGGCAACGGCCATGAAAGCTTCCTTACATTGGGTTTTGTGGGCGCCACGGTTCGATCAGGGCATCCAGGTTCAGCGCGTCGGCGAAATCCAGGAACTGATCACGCAGCCAACTGATCTGCACTCCGGCCGGCAAGGTCACGGTAAACGTGGCATTGAGCATGGTGCCGCCGGTTTGCGGAGCCTGATAGGTGTCGCAGGTCAGGTTTTCCAGCTCGACGTTGTGGTCCATGAAGAACTGGCACAGCTCGTTAATGATGTCCGAGCGGTAAGCCGAGCTGACATAGGCGACGTACGGCAGGGCCTGAGGACGATTCTCCAGCGCCGCGCTGCGCACCACGTTGACCGTAAAGGCGTGCTTCTTGGCGAGGCTCGGCAGGCTGCCTTCGAGGCGCGCCAGGGCGTCCCAGCTGCCGGAGATCTCGAGGATCAGCGCACTGCACTCGCCATGACGCGTCAGGCGAGAGGTGACCACGGCGCAGCGGTTTTCATGGCTGGCGCGGCACAGGACGTTAGTCAGCTCCATGGGGTTGGCGCCGAGGGCACTGATGACAAGGAATTGTTCGCGAACTGTGGGGGTGGACATGCAGCATTCCTAAAGCGATGAGCGGTCGATACTTCTACGGGCTTTTTTTACCGGGAGCGAGCCTGCGGATGCGAATTCAGAAAACCCGAGCCGCAAGGTTGCAACGTGCTCCAGTGTGGCAAGAGCGAGGGGTGGCAACGCTGGATCGGGGCTTGTGATGCCGAAAATGGAGGCTGGAACCCGGCGTACGAGCTTATCAGTACCGATCAAAGTCTGAAGGGTAGCGAAAAGCAGCGCCAAGGGGAATGGCAGCAGCGCAGTACTTTGCTTGTACAAGCATCTTGGCGCCAGTACCATTACCGCTCTCTTTTTCCGGCAGGAGCGGTTGCATGATTGCGGGCAGTATGGTGGCACTGGTCACACCCATGGATGCACAAGGTCGTCTCGACTGGGACAGCCTGAGCAAACTGGTGGACTTTCACCTGCAAAACGGCACCCACGCCATTGTGGCGGTCGGCACCACAGGTGAATCGGCCACCCTTGACGTGAACGAGCACATCGAAGTGATTCGTTACGTGGTGAAGCAGGTTGCAGGGCGAATCCCGGTGATCGCCGGTACCGGCGCCAACTCGACTCGCGAAGCCATCGAGCTGACCACGAATGCGAAGACCGCCGGCGCCGATGCTTGCCTGTTGGTCACGCCGTACTACAACAAGCCGACCCAGGAAGGCTTGTACCAGCACTTCAAAGCCATCGCCGAAGCCGTCGACATCCCGCAGATTCTTTACAACGTGCCGGGCCGTACAGCCTGCGACATGCTGACCGAAACCGTGATCCGCCTGTCGACCGTGAAAAACATCATCGGCATCAAGGAAGCCACCGGCGACCTGACGCGTGCCAAAGCCATCATCGATGGCGTCAGCAAGGACTTCCTGGTGATTTCCGGTGACGACCCCACCGCAGTCGAGCTGATCCTGCTCGGCGGCAAGGGCAATATCTCGGTAACCGCCAACGTGGCTCCACGTGAAATGGCCGACCTGTGCAACGCTGCCCTGAAAGGCGACGCCGTCACGGCTCGCGCGATTCATGAAAAACTGATGCCGCTCAATAAAGCCCTGTTTGTCGAATCCAACCCTATCCCCGTGAAATGGGCACTGCATGAAATGGGCTTGATGCCGGACGGTATCCGTCTGCCGCTCACCTGGCTCAGCGCTGCCTGTCACGAACCGCTGCGGCAGGCCATGCGCCAGTCCGGCGTCCTGGTTTAATTGAGGAAGCACTACGCATGAAGCGAATGGCCGGACTTTCCGCACTTGCCTTGATCATCTCCAGCACCAGTGGCTGCGGATGGGTTTGGGGCCCGGAAGGTTATTTCCGTGACCGTGGTAGCGATTACCTGGAAGCGCAACAGACTGCACCCATGCAATTGCCGTCGGATGTCAGCACCGCCAAACGACTGGATCCGCTGTTGCCGATCCCGCGCAACGTGGCCGATGACACCGCCAAGGGCGAGTACATCGTTCCTCGTCCGCAGCCGTTGTCGGCAGGGGCTGACGCCAGCGCCTACTCCCTGCAAAAGACCGGTGATTCGCGTTGGATCGTCGCCCAGAACCCGCCGGCCGAAGTCTGGCCAATGGCCGTGCAGTTCTTCCAGGACAACGGTTTCCGTCTGGACGAACAGCGTCCGCAAACCGGCGAATTCTCCACCACCTGGCAGCGTTCCGACGAACTGTCCGCCGCCATGGCCAAGCGCCTGAGCGCGGCCGGTGTCGGCGCTGACAGCGAAACCCGCGTGCGGGTCCGCATCGAGCCTGGCGTGCAGCGCAATACCAGTGAAATCTACGTGGTCAGCGCCGAGCGTCCTGCCGGTAGCACATCCGACGTGGCCTTCACCAACCGCTCGGTCAACACGGGCCTGGACGCGGCACTGGTCGACGACATGCTCGCGAGCATGAGCCGCACCTCGGAGAAGGGCGGTTCGGTCTCCATGCTGGCTTCGCGTGACTCCGATACGCCAAGCCGTGTCAGCCTGAGTGAAGACGGCAGCGGCAACCCGGTTCTGAACGTCGGCAATGACCTGGATCGTGCCTGGTCGAGCGTCGGTCGTGCGCTGGAGCAGGGCGAATGGCGCGTTGAAGACATCAACCGCAGCCTGGGTCTGTACTACATCAACCTGGCTGAAAAAGCCGAGAAGAAAGACGAGAAGCCTGGTTTCTTCAGCAGCCTGTTCGGCAGCGCGCCGAGCAAGGAAGAAGTTGAATCCCGTGCCGAGCGTTATCAGGTTCGCCTGAGCAAGGTTGGCGAGAACGTCCAGGTCACCGTCGAGAAAAACATCAACACCGTGGCGCCAGCAGACGTGGCGCGCAAAGTGTTGAGCGTGATTCAGGACAACCTGGGCTGATCTCATGCGTTTTGCCGTTCTCGGCAGCGGTAGCCAAGGGAACGGCACGCTGATAGCCAGCGCTGACACGTATGTGCTGGTGGATTGTGGTTTCTCCCTGCGGGAAACCGAAAAACGCCTGCTGCGCCTGGGTGTAAACCCTGCGCAGCTGAGCGCGATACTCGTGACCCACGAACATGCCGACCACGTGCATGGCGTGGGTTTGCTGTCTCGGCGCTACAATCTGCCTGTCTACCTCAGTCGCGGTACCCTGCGCGGGATGCGCAAACCCATTGAACCGGCTGGCCTTCTGGCCGGCGGCGAGCAACTGCAGATCGGCGCTCTGAGCATCGGCGTTATTGCCGTGGCACACGATGCACAGGAACCGACGCAATACGTATTCAGTGATGGTGAGCGGCGTTTCGGCCTGTTGACCGACCTGGGCTCGTATTGCAACAAGGTGCTGGACGGCTATCGGGACCTCGATGCGTTGATGATCGAGTCCAATCATTGCCGTGACATGCTGGCTCGCGGTCACTACCCGTACTTTCTCAAGCAGCGGGTGGGCGGTGAGCTGGGACATTTGAACAACCATCAGGCGGCATTCCTGGTGTCCGAGTTGGGCTGGCAAGGCCTGCAACACCTGGTCCTGGCCCATCTGAGCAGCAAGAACAACCTGCCGCAGCTGGCCCGGCAATGTTTTGTCGACACCCTCGGGTGCGACCCGGACTGGCTGCAACTGGCCGATCAAGATTCAGGGCTCGACTGGCGACACATCGCCTAGCCCACCTACTTAGCAAGCGGAGCCCATCATGGAAAAACGTGAAGAACTCTACCGCGGCAAAGCAAAATCGGTTTTCAAGACCGACGACGCTGACCGCTTGATCCTGCTGTTTCGCAACGACACTTCGGCGTTCGACGGCAAGCGCATCGAGCAGCTCGACCGCAAAGGCATGGTGAACAACAAGTTCAACGCCTTCATCATGCAGAAACTCGAAGCAGCCGGCGTGCCGACCCAATTCGACAAACTGCTGGGCGACAACGAATGCCTGGTGAAAAAACTCGACATGATCCCGGTCGAGTGCGTCGTGCGTAACTACGCTGCCGGCAGCCTGGTCAAACGCCTGGGCGTCGAAGAAGGCATGAAGCTCAACCCTTACACCTTCGAACTGTTCCTGAAGGACGACGCCAAGGGCGACCCGTTCATCAACGAATCCCACGTCGTGGCATTCGGTTGGGGCACCGCCGAGCAACTGGTTCGCATGAAAGAACTGTCGCTCAAGGTCAACGAAGTCCTGAGCAAACTGTTCGACGACGCTGGCCTGCTGCTGGTCGACTTCAAACTTGAATTCGGCGTGTTCTCCGACGGCTCCATCGTCCTGGGCGACGAGTTCAGCCCGGACGGCTGCCGTCTGTGGGACAAGGCGACCGGCAAGAAAATGGACAAAGACCGCTTCCGCCAGGGCCTCGGTGACGTCATCGAAGCCTACGAAGAAGTCGCCAATCGTCTGGGCGTACCGCTTTAATCGACGCAAGCATCTGATAGCACGGAAAAATTTCGCTTAGGGGGTTCGCTTCCGGCAAAAGTGTTGTTATGATGCGCGCCGTTGGAGAGATGCCAGAGTGGCCGAATGGGACGGATTCGAAATCCGTTGTACCTTCACCGGTACCTAGGGTTCGAATCCCTATCTCTCCGCCATTACATAGAAAAAGCCCCGTAGCTGAATAAGCTACGGGGCTTTTTCGTTTCTGGGGCATTAGTTTTTCATCTCGATGAGCGGTCAGCGCAGCGCAGACGGATTCAGAAAGTAAGACGCATCCAGGTCATTAGCTATCATGAATACAGCGCAAATCACCGGATGACGGAGGAGTGCATGAACAGATGGCGACGGCTTTGGGTGATTGTGAAGCTGGTGGCAGCATTTTCGGCCTGCCTGATCGTTGCTGTTGAGGCGTTTCGCTACATGTTGGAAAGCCCCGACGCAGCACAACTTCATCCTTTGAGCATTATGGTTGTCGGGCTTATCTTTGGCTTCATCACCTATGGAATCCTTTCTCTGATTGAAACGGTTGTACGGGGTTTTCTGCCCCGTCCTGACCCAGTCGCCCCCACGGCAGCACCACTTGAGGAAGATCCAGTGCTGATGCAGGAGCAGCCTCTGGCCCTGTCGGCTGACGATTCAACTCAGCAGAAAAGTTAGTCAGCTGACGTCGGAACAGGTAACGCTACAGCGTAAGAAAATTAAGCCAGTTTCTGGGAAAAGTAACTCTGCCAAGTCGCTTTATTTACCACCCCCCGTATCCATTGGCTGCCCCGCAATTCAAGCGTTTCCCCCCGAAATATCCGCTGACATTGAAACCCGTTGCCTCAAAAAATCCTCATCTACTCTGGTCTCGCAGGTCATTGATCTGCCGTCATCAGCAATCGCAAGGAGCGAGCAATGTATTTTGAGATTTACAGGCAAACCCGTGGCATAGCACAGACTGGCAAAGGTCAATGGCGGTGGCGTTTGAGGGCCGGAAATAATGAAACGATTGCCAGCGGGGAGGCTTACGTCAATAAGTCTGATTGTGTGCATGCCATCAGTTTGATCAAAGGGACCCACGATCAGACGCCGGTCAAGGAAATCTAGGCTTCAGGCGGTGAAGCTGCTCAGTCAGAGCAGCTTCGTTTTAATCGGACGGCCTTACGGTTGTGAGTGGCCCAGTTTTCGTTTGATCAGATCGTAGACGTCTTTGTGGGTGGAGTTGTGCAGGGATTTATCCTTGCAGGCTAATGTGAGGAACGTTTTGACCTCTTCCTTTACGTGAGGGTAAAGGCCGGCGACGTAGTCGGCTTCATGAGCTTGAGTGCAGTTGAAGTGTTTGTCGTCTTTCGCTTTATCTCTAGCCATTGGGAGGCTCCTTTGAGTTCAAATGGTTTTGGTGGTCAGGGCGGTTTTGCCCTAAACATTGTCGAGCTTAGAGACGCAATCGCTTCCCGCCAGATGCACGAAGAAATCAGGAAGAGGATGTAAGACGAAGCCGTTGTCTGAATTTGGATTAAACGCAAACTGCACGGGTCGCATAGACGCCGATTACGACACGTACCTAAACTGTCATCAGATTTGGGAGCCGGGGCAGTGGATGAATCGCAATGAACTACGCAAGGCCGACATCAACCTGATGGTGGTGTTTGAAACGTTGATGCTCGAGCGCAACGTCACCCGGGTGGCGGAGAAGTTGTTTCTCGGTCAGCCAACCATCAGTTCGGCGCTCAATCGCTTGCGCACGATGTTCAACGATCCGCTGTTCATTCGCGTCGGCCATCGCATGGAGCCGACGGCGCGGGCCGAGGAAATCATTCTGCACCTGTCACCTGCCCTGGATTCGTTGTCGGTGGCGTTGAGCCTGACCCATGATTTCGACCCCGCCAGCAGCACCATGACTTTTCGTATCGGGTTGTCGGACGATGTCGAGTTTGGTCTGTTGCCGCCGTTGCTGCGTGCCTTGCGCCAGGAAGCACCGAAGGTGGTGTTCGTGGTGCAGCATGTCGATTACTGGCGGATCCCGGACTTGTTGGCATCGGGCGATATCACGGTGGGTATCAGCCAGACTCGTGGCCTGCCGGCCAACGCCAAGCGCAAGTTGTTGCGGCACATCCAGCCCAGCATTTTGCGCGCGGATGCATCGGACACACCGCTGACGCTCGATGAATATTGCGCGCGACCGCACGTGCTGGTTTCCCACACCGCGAATGTCAGCGGCTACGCCGATGAGTGGCTGGCGGAGATTGGTCGTACGCGTCAGGTCGTCCTTTCCGTACCGCAATACAGCTCGCTGCCGGCTTTGCTCGCCGGTACCGATCTGATCGCCAGCCTGCCGGACTATGCGGCTGAGGCCATGGCGGCGTCCGGCCAGCTGTTCCAGGAGCCGTTCCCGTTCAAGACACCGACACTGGATCTGTCGATGGTCTGGCTCAGCCATGTCGATACCGACCCCGCCGAGCGCTGGTTGAGGTCGAGACTGGAGGCGTTCATGAGTGAACGTGCGGTGATGCCGCTGCCCGAGTGAGTAGGGCAACGCTGTGTTATATGTACGACCTTTCTTCCAACCTTAAGGAGCTCAGCCATGCCTCACCTGCACATGGAATACACCGCCAACCTGCCCGAGCTCAATGCCGACGTGGCGTTGATCCGGCTCAACAATGCGTTGGTGGCGTCCGGTGAGTTTGCTGCCGAACACGACATCAAGAGCCGAGCGGTGAAGCTCGAGACGTTCAAGGTCGGCACGGCGTTAGGTGAACGGGCCTTCGTGCATGTGAAACTGGCACTGTTGAGCGGTCGCTCGGCGCACATCAAGAAGCAGTTGTCCGAAAGTCTGCTGGCGGTGGTGCAGGACTTGTGTGAATGGCCGACGGGCGTAGAAGTCCAGTTGGCCGTGGAACTCCTCGACATTGATCGAGAGTCCTACACCAAGGTCGCCATCAACAACTGAGTCTCAGGCCATTTCCTGATCGGTGCACGCCTTGACCACTTGCTCACGCAGCCAGGTGTTGGCGCTGTCCTGATCGACATTCTGGCTCCACTGCATGTCGAGGCTGAAGCCCGGCAAGCCGTCAGGCGCTTCGCAGTGATTGAAGATTGCCTCGTTGGCCAGCAATTGCTGGATGCGCCGAGGCAGTGTCACGATGAAATCGGTGCCAGTGATCATCTTCAGGGCCGCGCTGTAGCTGTTGGAGCGCACGACGATCTGCCGTTTTTGCGCCTGCTGCGCCAGCCAGCCGTCGACCATGTTGGTGGTGGATGTCCAGGGTGTCGGGAACACGTGCCGGCGTTCGACAAAGGCTTGCAGGCTTAGACGCGGCTCCGGCGGTGTGGCCCGTTTGTCGAAGACGCAGACCAGGTCATCCTCCAGCAGCCTCCGGGATTTGAAGTCGCCGTGACTGCGATGAAAGTTCGGGCCGAAGCAAATCACCAGGTCGAGGTTGCCATCGCGCAGTTCTTCGGCCGGGATGTCTGTTTCGAACTTGTGCATGTTGACCATCACCGGCAGGTCGGCGAAATCGAAGCTTTTCAACAGGCGCGGCAGGATCAACTGTTCGAAGTATTCAGGTGCGCAGATATTGAAGGTGACCGGTTGCAGGGTCGGGTCGAACGCCTGCGCACCGGCGTGACACAGGTTGATGCTTTCGAGGATTTTCAGCACGTGGGTGTACATGGTGCTGGCTTTGTAGGTGGGGCGCATACCCGCGCGGGTGTTGATGAACAGCTCGTCTTCGAAACTGGTGCGCAGTTTTTTCAGGCAGTAACTCACAGTGGACTGGCTGACGCAGAGTGCCTCGGATACACCGGTGACGCAGCTTTGCTCATACACAGCGATAAACACCATGAGGTCCTGCATATCGAGCTTTCTAAGCAAGTTACTGTTCAGCATCCGTTCCGTCTCGCAGTGCTCCTTGCGCTGACTGTGCGCAAACTTGTGCGAGTGATCCTAACGGAACGATGGTGCCAGGAGAATGCCCTGTAGGAACTTTCATGGAAAGTTGTGGGGTAGTTCTTCCGGGTCAGTGAATGTGTTGGGCGTAAAGTCGCGGATCGAAGCGCAAGACCATCAGGATCATCAGCGCCATGACACCAGTCAGTGACCACCAGGCCCATTCGAAGCTGCCGAGCTGATCGCGGATCAACCCGGCAATCAGTGGCGAGAGACCGGCGATCAAATAGCCGATGCCTTGCACGAACGCCGTCAGGCCACCGGCACGCTGGGGATTGTCCAGATGATCCAGGGACACGATGAGGCTCATCGGGAACAGTCCGCCGATGCCGAGTCCCAACAGACATGGCCACAACAGGCTCAGGTGTTGCGGGCTGAGAATAAGTCCGCAGAAACCGGCCATGATCAGCGTCAGCAACACCACCAGCACCACGCGTCGGTCTCGGCTGCGGTTGGCGATGGCTGGAGTCAGCAGGCCGGACAACACTTCCATGGCGGTCATAAAACCCAGCAACAACCCGGCGTTTTGTTCGCTCCAACCCATTTCGACGTAGTACGGCGCCAGCCAGGCCAGCACACAGGTGTAGGACGCCGTGCCCAGCCCGAAGAAGATGGCGAGTAACCAGGCGCGGGGATTGCCGAAGAAGGACCCATTGCGATGCGCCTGAACAGACTGCGCCGGCATCCTTTCGCGTTGCATGCACCAAAACAGCAACGCTACCAGCGCCAGCGCCGCCCAAATCGCCAGACCTATGCGCCAGCTGTCGGTGCGGATCATCACCAGCGGTGCAAACGACGCCGCAATCGCTGCGCCACCCATGATCGACGTGACGTAGAGCCCCATGCACACGGAAACGTTTTCGCTGAAGCGGGATTTGATCAGCGCCGGAATCAACGCCTGGATCAGCGCGATACCGATGCCCGCCAGCATGGCGCTGAGGATCAGTTCGGCTGCTGAATCGAGGAACAATCGCGAGACCGTAGCCACGCCGATGATCAGCAAGGAGAGCACCACGGTGCGTTGTTCGCCAATACGTTGGCTGACGCTCAGCCCAAAGAACATCGCCAGTCCCATCGCCATCACTGGCAGCATGGTCAGCAGCGAGGCCAGGCTGAAACTTAGCGCAATGTCGCCGCGAATCGCCGACAGCAAAGGACCGACGGCAGCCATGGAAGGTCGCAGGTTCAGGGCAACCAGGATGATGCTGAACATCAGCCAGAGGGCAGGGCGGGAGGTTGCGCGAACGCTTTCCATCTATCAGACCTTGAATGACAAGGCGCCGATTAGGCGCGCGAGGTCTGCAGGCCGCAAATCAGAAAGTGCGGAGCAGTATTTAGAAATTAAATACAGCTGTGTGAAGCGCAAAGGCGTAAACAATGTTTAGCAAGTCTGCAACCAAAGTTCTTCAAATCCAGATTTAACGACTTAACCTCCCGTGTGACGCTGCAGCTCATCTGTTCTCTGCGGTTTTCTCTATGGATGGTTGCCCCGTTGCACTTCCCTCCGAATTAGCCTTTTGGGCGCTGTGGCATTGCCGTCACGCGCGCCCACCGGATTCCTGCATTTCCCGTTGATTGTTCTTACAGGTCTCGCGCTGCGCGCCGGGATCAAAGTGGCGGCGCCTGTGCGTTTGCCTGACGCGGAAATAAGAGAGTTCCCATGAGTTTTGCCACGACATCCTTCGCCTCCAAGCAAGAAGCCCTGACTTTTCTTGAGCAAAACCCGGATATCGAGATGTTCGAGTTGTTCATCCTCGACAACAACGGTGTGCCTCGGGGCAAGTTGCTGCATCGCGATGAATTGCTGGCGGTGTACGAAAGCGGGCGACCATTGCCGAGCACCATTCTTGGCCTGACCATCAACGGCGATGACGTGGAAAACTCCGGCCTGGTCTGGGACGTTGGCGATATCGACTGCCGGGCTTACCCGATCAGTGGCAGTTTGACGCGCATGCCCTGGCGGCTGATTCCTACGGCGGCGTTGCAGGTCAGCATGCACCCGAAGGAGGGCATGCCCGCGACGATTGCCGATCCACGGCATCTGCTGGCAAAAGTCATCGAAGGTTTGCAGGCCGACGGTTATTACCCGGTGATGGCGGCGGAGCTGGAGTTCTACCTGCTGGATCAGCAGCGCGACAGCAACGGTCGGCCGCAACCGGCGCGGGATGTCGATGGCGGGCGGCCGCGAGGGACTCAGGTCTACGGTTTGCGTGAACTGGAACAGATCGAACCGTTTCTGGCCGATCTTTACAGCGCCTGCAAACTCCAGGGCATTCCGGCGCGCACGGCGATTTCCGAATACGCGCCGGGGCAAGTCGAAATCACCCTCGAACACCGCACCGACGCCTTGCAGGCGATGGACGAAGCGGTGCGCTACAAACGGCTGGTCAAGGGCGTCGCCCACAAGCACGGGATGACGGCCTGCTTCATGGCCAAACCGTTCGATGACTTGGCGGGCACGGGCATGCACATGCACGTCAGCCTGGCGGACAAGGAGGGCAACAACCTGTTCGCCAGTGAAGCCCCGGACGGCACGCCGCTGCTCAAACAGGCGGTCGGCGGGATGCTCAGCACCTTGCTCGATTCATTGCTGCTGTTCTGTCCGAACGCCAACTCTTACCGTCGCTTCCAGACCAACAGCTATGCACCGATGGCGGCCACCTGGGGCGTCGACAACCGCACCGTGAGTTTGCGCGTGCCCGGCGGGCCGGCGTTTTCCCGGCATATCGAACACCGCATCTGTGGTGCTGATGCCAACCCGTATCTGGCGGCTGCGGCGATTCTGGCCGGGATCCATCGCGGTATTCGCGACCAACTCGATCCTGGCGCGCCGGTGGAGGGCAATGGATACGCCCAGGCCACGGAATTGTTGCCGACTGACTGGCTGACCACGTTGCGGGCGCTGGAAGGTTCGAGCTGGGCACGGGAGGCGTTCGGTGGTGAGTTCCTCGGCGTTTACCTGGCGGTGAAACGAGCCGAATACCGACAGTTCATGGGCGAGGTGGGCGAGCAGGACTGGCGCTGGTATTTGAATCAAGCCTGAACAGAACCTGAACCATTCTCAAATAAGTTGAAAGTTTGGGTCTAGTGTTACAAGCCAACTAATCGTTGGCTTCTTTTTCACAAAAAATTGATGGTTGGCTGCCTAAAGTTAGTGCTGTTGCGGTAAATGAAATTTTCACATTTACCGAAGGCACTTCTTTTCAGGAACAGTCGATTACCATGTTGAAGATTAAAGCCGTGCGCCCCGAGTGGGTGACACTGATTGCCAGCGCCTTTTTATTAATAGGCTTTAATTTTGTTCTCTGGCAACACCTGTTTCAAATCACGGCGTCCGACGCAAAAGGTATCGTCATGCGTGTGGCATTCGGGGTGATGATCCTGGCCGCCTTCAACATTGTGCTGACCTTGCTGGCTTTCCGGCCCTTGATGAAACCGGTCCTGACGCTGATCTTCATGGTCAGTGCTGGCGTGGCGTACTTCATGAGCCAATATGGTGTTTTGATCGACACCGGCATGTTGCGTAACTTTGCGCAAACTAATGCGACGGAAGTGCGTGACTTGCTGTCATTAAAGTTACTTGTTTATATACTTTTGCTGGGTGTTTTGCCGTCGTTGTTGTTGTGGTGGGCCCCGGTTAATTACCGCCGCTGGCACCGTGAACTATTGAGTAAGGCGCTGGTAAGTGTCGCGTCAGTTGCCGTGATTGGAGGCGTTGCACTGATTAACTACCAGGGCCTGTCTTCGTTGTTTCGCAATCACCATGAATTGCACCTGATGGTGGTGCCCAGCAACTACATCGGTGCCTCGGCTGGCTATCTGCGTGAACAGGTCGCGTCGGCGCAACAGCCCTTTGTCACACTCGGTGAAGATGCCCAGCGAAATCCAGCCTGGCAAGCCCATGACCGCAAATCCCTGACCGTGCTGGTGGTGGGCGAAAGTGCCCGGGCCGAAAACTTCGGCATTCTGGGGTATGACCGCGACACCACACCCAAACTGGATAAAGAAGCTGGCCTGATCGCTTTCACTGACGTGCATTCCTGTGGGACGGAAACCGCGGTATCGGTGCCGTGCATGTTCTCCAACATGGGACGCAAGGATTACAACGCCAGCAAGGCGAAAAACGAAGAGGGCCTGCTCGACGTGCTCAAGCGCGCGGGCCTCGACGTGATCTGGCGCGATAACCAATCGGGCTGCAAAGGCACTTGCGATCGGGTCACCCTCGACGACGTCAGTAACCTGAAAGACCCGGTGCTGTGCGCCAATAGCGAATGCCGCGATGAAATCCTGCTGCAGGGTTTGCAGCACTTCATCGATACCCTGGATAAAGACACGGTACTGGTGTTGCACCAGATGGGCAGTCACGGTCCGGAATACTTCAAGCGCTACCCGAAAGAATACGAACGCTTCACCCCGGTTTGTGAAAGTAACGCGCTGAACAACTGCAGTCGCGAAAGTATCGTCAATGGTTACGACAACACCCTGGTGTATACCGATCACGTGCTGTCCACCCTGATTGATCTGTTGCGTAACAATCAGGACAAAGTCGATACCGCGATGCTTTATTTGTCGGACCACGGCGAATCCCTGGGCGAGTACAACTTGTACCTCCACGGCACGCCTTACATGCTGGCGCCGGAACAACAAAAACATGTCGCGATGCTGGCCTGGTTCTCCGACAGCTATCAAAAGTCGTTCTCGGTGGACACCCATTGCCTGCAACTGAGTCGTGAAAAGCCCTTGAGCCAGGACAATCTGTTCCATTCAATGCTCGGTTTGCTGGAGGTCAAGAGCAAGGTGTACAACCAGGATCTGGATATGTTCGCCGGATGTCGCGGTGCGGTGATTGACGGCGTGTTGGCCAAAGACTGAGTGCTTCAACCTTTTTTTCACGCCCCGGCCGTTAACCTGAGGCTTGTAGAGTTTCCCCAAGAGCCATTGCACATGTCCGCCCAAACCCCCTCCGCCATCGAGCTTGAGATCGCCCGGCGCTACGATCAGGAGCACGCCCGCGTCTGTCTTCAGCCGCGACCGCGTGGCCTGGCCGGGCGGCTGACGTTCTGGCGTGACGAGCAACTGGTGCGCAACGCGCTCAAAGCTGCTGGCGAGCCGGGCCTGGTTCTCGATTTGGCCTGTGGTGTGGGGCGCTTCTGGCCGGTACTGGCGGAGCATGCCAACCGGGTGATCCTTGCGGCCGACCCGTCTCAGGACATACTCGATCATGCCCGTACCCACCATCCGCAGAACCTGCTGAAGCGGGTCAAGACCTTTCAGAGTTCAGCGTTCACCATCGGCTTGTCGGCGAATGCGGTTGACTGCATTTTTTGCATGCAGTTGTTTCAACACATCACCTGCCCCGAGCATCGTTTGGCCATGCTTAAGGAGTTCCATCGGGTCAGTCGCGATACGGTGATTGTGGCGGTGCGGGTCGATGCTCATTTCAAAGGCCGGCGCGCGGATGCACAGGGCGCTCCGCCACGACAGTTGGCCAGCAAGGCTGACGTGGAAGCCGAGTTCAAGCGCGCAGGTTTGCGTTTGCTCAGTCATCAGGACTTCCTGCCCGGCTGTGCGCGAATGCGCGTCTACGTCTTGCGTAAGGCCAGCTAGGCTCCGCTTGTCAGACATTTCTTGCTGTTTGGCAGGCATTTTCGCTAAAGCTCTTGTTCAGTGGATGCGCGGAAATCGCCGGGGGCGATATATACTGCGCGCCATTCTTCAAGGGAGAGCCGTGTGGCCATCGATATTCACTGGATTCGCGACAACGATAGCCTCGGTCAGTTTTGCGCCGAGTGGCAGCAGCTGCCATTCGTTGCCCTCGACACCGAATTCATGCGGGTCGACACCTTTTATCCGATCGCGGGCCTGCTGCAGATCGGCGATGGCGTACGCGCTTACCTGATTGACCCCCTGACCATCGACAACTGGCAACCTCTGGCCGCGTTGCTGGAAAACCCGGCCGTGGTCAAAGTCGTCCATGCGTGCAGCGAAGACCTCGAAGTCCTGCTGCGCCTGACCGGCAGCCTGCCGGCGCCACTATTCGATACGCAACTGGCCGCCGCTTACCTGAACCTGGGTTTCTCCATGGGCTATTCGCGGCTGGTGCAGGAAGTGCTCGGCATCGATCTGCCCAAGGGCGAGACCCGTTCCGACTGGCTGCAACGCCCACTTTCGGACACCCAAATCAGCTACGCCGCCGAAGATGCTTTGCACCTGGCGGAAGTTTTCGTACAGCTTCGTCCGAAGCTTTCTGACGACAAGTACGCCTGGGTCCTGGACGACGGTGCCGAGCTGGTGGCCAACCTGCGTCGCGAGGTTGATCCGTATGAGGTCTATCGCGAAGCAAAACTGGCCTGGAAGCTCTCCCGCGCCCAACTCGTGGTGTTGCGTGAACTGTGTGCCTGGCGCGAGACGGAGGCCCGTGCCCGTGATCTGCCGCGCAACCGCATCGTTCGTGAGCATTCCCTGTGGCCGCTGGCGCGGACTCAACCGGACAACCTCGGCGCGTTGGCGAAAATCGAAGACATACACCCGCGTACCGTGCGTCAGGATGGCGAATTTCTGCTTGATCTGATCAAGCGCTCTGGCAGTGTGTCGCCAGATCAATGGCCGCCAGCGGTGCCGGAGCCATTGCCGGTGGACGCCGCTACTCTGATCAAACAGCTGCGTGCGATCGGCCAGACCGAAGCCGAGCGCCTGAACATTGCGCCAGAGCTGATGCTGCGCAAGAAAACCCTGGAAGCGCTGCTCAAGAGCGGCTACCCCAACGGTCCTTATCAATTGCCTGATTCGCTGCGTGGCTGGCGCCGCGAATTGATGGGCCAGGCGCTGCTCGACAGCCTGGCCACCGCCGGAGAACAGCCTTGAAACGTATTTGCTCCATTTATCGAAGCCTGAAGAAAAACGAGATGTACCTCTATGTGCTCAAAAGCGATGCACTGGAGCGCGTCCCGGAAAGCCTGATGGCCGCCTTCGGCAAACCGCATCACGCCTTCGACCTGGTGCTGACCCCCGAGCGCAAACTGTCGCGCGAGGACATCACCGTGGTGTTGGATAACCTTGAGAAACAGGGTTACCACCTGCAAATGCCACCGGCTGAAGACGAGTACATCGAGCACTTGCCGGAAGAATTGCTACGCCGCAATGACCCGATGTGACTGACAGACAGGCTCTGTTCAGAGCCTTTATGAAACACTGGAATGATTTTGGCGATGGCCAGGGCGACGGAGCAATACTCTGTCGGCGGCCGTCTGCACTGTTTTCGAAAGGTTTGAACCATGCGCGTTCTGATTGCTGAACACGACCACCCTGTGTACGCCCAGCTGTTGCGTCAAGCAGCGCCTGACCTGGAAGTGCTGACCAGCGGTGACTCCGCCGAACTGGCCAGCCAGGCCGCCGATTGTCCGATCTGGCTCGGTCAGCCGGACCTGCTGGCGACCCTGCTGCGTCAGGGCCACGAGCCGCAATGGCTGCAATCGACCTGGGCGGGCATCACGCCGCTGCTGGCCGACGGCTTGCCTCGGCACTATCGCCTGACCCGGGCGGTGGGGATTTTCGGCCAGGTCATGGCCGAATACGTGCTGACCTACATGCTTGGCCACGAGCGCGAAGTGCTGCCGCGCCTGGTCAGCCAGGTCGAGCGCAAGTGGGACAGTCGCCAGGGTCAAAGCCTGGCCGGTCGCAAAGTGTTGATCGTCGGCACCGGTGACATCGGGCAGACCGTGGCGCAGTTCCTCATGCCGTTTGGCGTCGAGTTGTACGGCATCGCCAGCGAAGCCCGCGAGCAAGCGCCGTTTGTCGAAGTGGGGGCGCTGGCTGATTTGCCGCGTCTGGTGAGCGAAGTGGATTACGTGATCAATCTGCTGCCGAATACACCGAACACCCACGACCTGTACGACGCGGCGCTGTTCAAGCAGTTCAAGCCGAGCGGATTGTTCATCAACGTCGGACGCGGCGTCGCAGTGGTCGATGCGGACCTTGTGGAAGCCTTGAAAGAAGGGCATCTGGCCGGCGCCGTGATCGACGTCTGCCGTCAGGAACCGTTGCCGCAACGTCATCCGTTCTGGACGGCATGGGGCTTGCTGCTGACCGGCCACAGCTCGGCGCCGACTTCGCCATCGATGATGGTGAATCTGTTTGTCGAAAACCTGCGGGCGTATCAGGCGGGTGAAGCGTTGCGCGGGGAAGTGGATTTCGCGCGCGGGTACTGATTTCACCGCAATCAAAATGTGGGAGCGAGCCTGCTCGCGAAAACGGTGTATCAGTCTCCAAAAGTATCGACTGACATGCCACTTTCGCGAGCAGGCTCGCTCCCACATGGGTTTGCAGTGTGGCTTAGAGGGTGAAGTTGCCTTCGGCGGCCAGCTCGCTCAGCGGACGACGTGGGCTCGGTTCTTCACGCGCTTGCAGGTAATCCGCCAGCGTTGCCTTGTCGCCCAGTTTGCCCACCGCCACCGCCGCGTGCAGCGCATAACCCTCAGGAATGTTCAGCTCTTTGCGGGTCAGTTCCTGGTCGAAACCGGCCATGCCGTGGGTGTGCCAGCCGCTGATACTCGCTTGCAGCGCCAGATGGCCCCAGGCCGAACCGGTGTCGAAGGTGTGCCACAGCGCCGGGGTTTCTTCGGTGGCGCCAGGCACCGCGAACGTGGTTTTCGAGATCACGATCACCAGCGCCGAGGCGTGTTGCGCCCAGCTGCGGTTGAATTCGTTCAGCAGCCCCAGATAACGCTCCCAGTTTGGCGTGTCGCGACGCGCGTACAGAAACCGCCAAGGCTGCGAGTTGTAAGCCGATGGCGCCCAGCGTGCGGCTTCAAAGAAGCTCAGCAGGGTCTCGATGGGAATGGCTTCGCCGGTGAAGGCGCGGGGTGACCAGCGATCGGTGAACTGAGGGTGGATGGCATAATCGGCAACGCGTGGATTAGCACTCATCAAGGGATTCCTGGCTACGTTTGAAAGTGAGGGGCGACGCAAAACCCTACTGGGCGGCGCCATAACTGACAAGTCCCGTTCTACCGGCAGTCGCCAATGCTTGGCCCCCAAGGGCCTTGGCACTAGACTGACGGCCTTTTCACCACCTGATGTTGATGCTCGAGCCATGGCCGCCAAAGTCGAACCGTTCTGGATACGCAAAACCCTCGATCAACTTGATCAAGAGGAATGGGAATCGCTGTGCGATGGCTGTGGCCTGTGCTGCCTGCAAAAGCTCGAAGATGAAGACGACAACAGCGTCTACTACACGCGCATCGCCTGCAAACTGCTGGACCTGAAAACCTGTCAGTGCACCGATTACGCCAACCGTCGCGATTTCGTCCCGGACTGCATCCAGCTCACACCGGGCAAGGCCGATGAATTCAAATGGCTGCCACCGACCTGCGGCTATCGACTGGTCAGCGAAGGCAAGGATCTGCCGCTCTGGCACCATCTGGTGTGCGGTGATCGCGATGCGGTGCACCACGAGCGTATTTCCCAGTCCGGGCGCATGCTCGCCGAAGGCAGCGTGGCCGAAGAGGATTGGGAAGACCATCTGATTTTCCGGGCGGGTTAAACGCCTAACGTTTCACGAAGGAGTGTGTATGGCTGTGGGGTTGCGGCTGGCGTTGGCTTTTGGGCTATTGGCCCTGAGTTCGCCCGTGTGGGCGGCGAAGAAGGTCGATCTGGATTACCACGTTCGCCTGTTGCCGCAAAGTGATCAGGCTGAAGTGCGACTGACCCTGGCCCAGGGTTCGGCAGTGCGCAGTCTGGATTTCGACCTGGGCGACGGCAGCCACTACAGCGACTTCAAGGCCGATGGCCAATGGCAGCTCACGCCGGGCAAACAGGCCCGCGGTGTCTGGCGTCCGGCCGCCGACAAGGCCAGCCTGACCTACCGCGTACGCATCAGCCACGGGCGCAAGAGCGGCAGCTTCGACACCCGCATGACCCCGACCTGGGCGCTGATGCGCGGCGATGACCTGGTACCGGCGGCCAAACTCGATCAGCAGGATGGCATCGAGCTGGTTTCGCGGCTTGAGTTCGAATTGCCCACCGGCTGGAAAAGTGTTGAAACCGCCTGGCCGCGGATCGGCAAGAACAAGTTCCGGGTCGATAACGTTTCTCGCTTGTTCGACCGGCCCACGGGCTGGATGCTCGCGGGCCACCTCGGTAGCCGTCGCACGCGACTGGGGGAAACCGAAGTCACCGTCGCCTCGCCTCAAGGCCAGGGCATGCGCCGCATGGATGTGCTGACGCTGCTGACCTTTGTCTGGCCGCAAGTGCAGGCGGTGTATCCCCGTCATCCCACCAAACTGCTGATCGTCGGTGCCAACGACCCGATGTGGCGTGGCAGCCTGGGCGCGCGCGAATCGATCTACCTGAACACGCGTCTGCCGCTGGTCAGCGAAAGCGGCAGCAGTGCGTTGGTGCGGGAATTGGCTCAGGTGTTCGGGAGGATCAACGACAAGCAGCGCAGTGACTGGATCAGCGAAGGATTTGCCGAGTATTACGCTATTGAACTGGTGCGCCGCGCCGGTGGCATGAGTGATGAGCGTTACGAGAGTTTGCAGAAAAAGTTGATCAAGGACAGCCAGAAGGTCAGCACATTGCGAGGTGAACAGGTCAGTGCGGCGCAGGTCTCGAAAGCGGTCATGTTATTGCAGGAACTGGATCGCGAGATTCGCTTGAAGACCCGCAACAAGCGTTCGCTGGATGATGTATTGCAAGGGGCGATGCATCTCGACAGCGTGGATACCAAGGAATTTGTTCAGCTTGCGGAAAGCATCATTGGCGAGTCTTCCAAAGTCCTCGACACCGAGTTGTTGCAGTAAAAAATCAAAAGATCGCAGCCTGCGGCAGCTCCTACAGGTGTACACATAGCCCTGTGTAGGAGCTGCCGCAGGCTGCGATCTTTTGATCTTAAGGGGTCAAACCCCGGTTTTTGGCGACGTCAAAGAATCATTACCCGTCACGGTAGCGGTATTGGTCGCCGCTTCAGCATTCGCCTTCAACCGACTCAACTCTTCCCCGGCCCGCTGAATCTTCGCCCGCACGTTGTTCATGTCCTGACGGCTTTTCTCCAGCAGGCTTTTCGCCGAACTGTGCCCGGTAATCCCACGCGCCAGGGCTACACCGCCGATCGCCATTTGAATCAACCCCAACAGCCCACCGCGACGCAGGCCCTTGCCGACCATCACCACGCCGCCGGCCAGGGAACCAATACGTTCCCAGCCCTGCACGTTCTGGTCAGTGTGAGTCTGGAACGGGGTGGATTCGACGCGTTCTACGCGTTTGAGCTCGCTCATGATCTGTCTCCTGGCTGGAATCGCTGCTTCAAGAATAGATAATTAGCTGACTGCCGAGGAGCGCGGCTTGTTCCATCGGATGTGCGGTGAATCAGCGAAATTTCGCCCCGGAGCGAGTATTGAGTCCCTTGGACAGGCGGTCGTAGAGTACGACGTTGACGGTGGCCGCCAGGTTCATGCAGCCGGTGGTCGGGATGTAGACCACGTCTTCGCACCAGTCACGAATCTCTTTATCCAGCGAGCCGTCCTCCGGGCCAAAAATGTACAGCGCACGGTCCGGATGGGTGTATTCCGGCAGCGAACGGGCGCCGTCCACCAATTCTACAGCGACCGGAACGCAGCCCAGCGGCAGGATTTTTTTCAGGTCGTCGATGCCGATCAGCGGAATGTCGTAGTGCACTCGCTTGGTGTCGGTGACGAAGTCGGCGGCGCGTTCATAGCGCTTGCCGGTGTAGAACACGGAGGCCACGCCATAACAGCCAGCGGCGCGCATCACCGAACCGACGTTCTCCGGTGATTTGGGGTTATACAAACCAATGCAGCTGTACCGTTTGTCTGCCACGAGCGGGTGCCTTCGGGGAAAAAACGGCGATTATACGGGGATTGGGGGAGGGGTGTTCGGTGATCGTTCCCACGCTCTGGAGGGAACGATCATGCGAGGCTCAGTCTTCTTTCTTCATCAACCCCGCCAACGCCGCAAACGGGTTATGCGTCGCCTTGGCGATTTTCGGCGAGCTCAGCGAGCCTTCACTAAAATACTGCTGGTCGGTGTACCGCGAGTGTTCGTTGTCGTGGCAATACAGGCACAACAGCTCCCAGTTCGAGCCGTCCTGAGGGTTGTTGTCGTGGTTGTGGTCGCGGTGGTGCACGGTCAGTTCGCTCAGGCGCTTGCCGGAGAACTCGCGGGCGCAGCGGCCGCACACGTGCGGGTACATTTTCAGGGCCTTGTCGCGGTAACCCATTTCCTTGTCGCGCTGGTTGTCAGCAAGGATGCGGTCCAGCTTCGACGTGTTGGACGGAGGCGTTGACGAACTCATGGGTTCACCTTTGTAAAAGACTAATGACGGTAATAAACGCAGTTTAGCTCAGCCCTTGAGCTTCTCGGCAATCCAGATGGTGTGGCGGGTGCCTTTGTTGCCGTGGGCGAAAACCTGGACTTCCTCGGCCTTGAAGCCGGCCTTCTTCAGTTTGTCGGAAAACTGTCGGTCAGCGCTCGCGGACCATACGGCCAGCACACCTTTGGGCCGCAGGGCCTTGGCGCAGGCGCTCAGGCCGCCAGCGGAGTAGAGCCAGCTGTTGGCCTTCTGGGTCAGGCCTTCGGGGCCGTTGTCGACGTCGAGCATGATCGCGTCGAAACCTTGCGGCTCAGCTTGCAACACGTTGGCCACGTCTTCCATGCGAATGACCGTACGCGGGTCGAGCAGCGGGTTCCCGGCTTTCTCGCCCAGCGGTCCACGGTTCCACTCCACCACCCCCGGTACCAGTTCGGCGACGACCACTTCAGCAGTCTTGCCCAGGTGCTTGAGGGCCGAGGCGAGGGTGAAGCCCATGCCCAGGCCGCCGATCAGCACACGCGAATTCGGCCGGCCGGCCACTTTACGGCACGGGATCTCGGCCAGCGCATCTTCGGAACCGTGCATGCGGGTGTTCATCAGTTGCCCGCCGTCGCCGCCCTGGATCTTGATGACAAAATCCTCGCCGTATTCGAACAGGCACAAGGCACCGCCATTTTCAGGAATTGGAGTGGTGTCGAGCAGAACGAAACGTTTCATGGGACTCACTTGAGGAAAAATTGGCATAAGAGGAGGAAGGCAAACACGCGCCGTTGGGAGTAGCCTGCAAAAAGACAACAAGGCCAACGGAGCCATTGATGAAGCGCATCATTCTAACGGTCATTGCCTTGGCCGCGCTCTCGATAACTGCAGTGCAGGCCCAGGTGCTGCAAACCATCCCCACCAGCCCTGCGCCGCAGCCCGGTTCGCCCGGCACTGCGACCCCGACACCGTACCCGCAAATCACGCCGACCAGCGTGCCCAAGGTTGGCCCTGGCAGTGGCGGTCCGCCGTTGGTGCCCATGGAAATGCCTAGCCCGCCTACCAAGGACCAGCCACTGCCGGGGCTGGAGCAAAACCCGTCGAAAGCCAAATCACCCGGCGGTTAAACCTGCTGCGAGAGCAGTTGCCCGTCGGCCATGCGCAGGCGTCTGGAGAGGGAGACGGCAAGGGCGCGGATGATTTTGGCGGCGATTTTCGGCGCCTCGTTGAGCATCTTTTCCAGCGAGTCCTTGCCCAGATTGAGCAACTGGCAATTGCTCGCGGCCACGCAACTGGCTGAACGTCGTTCGCCGTCGAGTACGGCCATTTCGCCGAACGCCCGACCGCTGCGCAACGTTGCCATGGTCACCCGTTGCCCGTCGCTGTTGGTTTTCTGCACTGCGACCTGGCCGGTGTGGATGATGCACATGAAGCTGCCGGCATCGCCCTCATGGAAAATCTCTTCGCCCGAAGCAATGGTGCTGATGCTGAAGTAACCCGAGGCGGCGGCAAAGTCCGCCGGCAGCAGTTGATCGAACAGGCCACAGTCCATCAGCCAGTCGCGAATTTCGTTGTTCAGTAAGGTCGGTTCTGACATGTCGTCACGGTCTTTTTCTTGTGTCTGGGTCCGATTGTTCGGGATGTCCCCAATCCCTTGTGGGAGCGGGCTTGCTCGCGAAGGCGGTGTGACAGCCAATATTTATATTGAATGTGACGACCTCTTCGCGAGCAAGCCCGCTCCCACATTGGAATTGTGTTGGATTGGGCCCGGTGTCTGGTGTTAAGACCGGCACGCCGAACGGAGTTCCTCAGGCGATGCCCAAAACCTTGAAAACAAATGCGTATTCGAGTGCTACGTCACGCAATCCCTGATAGCGACCGCTCATCCCGCCATGCCCGGCACCCAATTCGGTCTTGAGCAGCAGGGGATTGGTGTCGGTTTTGGTCGCGCGCAATTTTGCCACCCACTTGGCCGCTTCCCAGTACTGCACGCGACTGTCGTTGTAGCCGGCGATCACCAGGGTCGCCGGATAGGCTTGCGCGGTGACGTTTTCGTACGGGGCGTAGGCCTTGATTCGCTCATAGACCTCTGGCTCTTCAGGATTACCCCACTCGTCGTATTCGGTGACGGTCAACGGCAGGTCCGGGTCGAGCATGGTGTTCAGCACGTCGACGAACGGTACTTCGGCGATCGCTGCGCCAAACAGATCCGGCCGCTGATTAAGCACAGCGCCGATCAGCAGGCCGCCGGCGCTGCCGCCGCTGATCGCCAATTGCTGTGATGTGGTGAAGCCATCGGCGATCAGGTGTTCGGCGCAGGCGATGAAGTCGCTGAAGGTGTTGTGCTTGTGTTCCTGCTTGCCGGCGCGATACCAGGCTTCGCCCAGTTCACCGCCGCCACGCACGTGAGCGATGGCGAACGCCACGCCACGATCCAGCAGACTCAAACGAGCGTGGGAGAACCACGGGTCGAGGCTTTCACCGTAGGCGCCATAGCCATACAGATAAAGCGGCGTCGGCTGGCCGAGGGCTTCGCGTTTGACGACGAGGCTGATCGGCACTTTCGTACCGTCCGGTGCGGTAGCCCACAGACGCTGGCTGACGTAGGCATCGGCGTCGAACGGGCCGAGCACCGGGGTTTCCTTGAGGACTTTCTGCTCGCCGCTGCCCAGCTCAAGCTGGCGGATTTGCGCCGGACGGTTCAATGCTTCGTAGCGCAGACGGATCCTGTCGCTGACGAATTCCAGACTGTTTTGCACGTGAAGGCTGTAGGCCGCATCCGGTAGTTGCACGCGATAGCTCGGCAGGTCTTGCGGATGAACTTCAATCACCGGCAAGCCGCCGACCCGCAGGCTCAGGGTCATGGCCCCGGCGTTGAGGCTCATGCCGTCGATCATCACCGTGTCGCTGTGAGGAATCAGGTTCTGCCAATCGGCCTCGGTCGGCGCCACGCCGGTGTCGACGGCGTGGTACAGGGCAAAGTTGATGCCGTCGCGGTTGGTGCGAATGAACCAGGTCCATTGACCGTCGAGTGCGCCGTGGTCGATGTCGTATTCATGGTCTTCAACCCGTGGCGCCACGCAGGTAAAAGCCTGCTGCGGCTGGAATGCGTCGAGCACCCAGACTTCGCTGGTGGTCTTGCTGCCCAGGGACAGCAACAGTTGCTGCTCGGAGCTCGAGCGGTAGCAATGCATGAAGAATCGGCCGTCCTGCTCATGGAACACTTCTTCAGCCGCTGTTCCGTCCAGTCGGTAGCGGAACAGCTTGTGCGGGCGATGCGTCTCGTCCAGCTCGCCGAAGAACAGCGTCAGGCTGTCGTTGGCCCAGGTCATGCTGCCGTCGCAGTCCTGGAATTCCAGTTCGCTGATACGGCCGTTGGACAATTCCTTCACGAACAGCGTGTAAATCTCATCGCCCGTGGCATCGATGCTGTAGGCCAGACGCTGGTGGTCCGGGCTGATACTGAACGCGCCCAGGGAAAAGAAGCCGCCTTTGGCCAGTGCATTCGGGTCCAGCAGCAACTGTTCCTGGCTTTCGTCGAGCTGCAGGCTGTCATCGGCCGGGCGCGGGCAGCGGTAGTGACGGGCGTATTCATCACCCGCCGTGGTGCGCGTGTAATACAGGTACGGACCCCAAGGGGAGGGCAAGGACAGGTCGGTTTCGAGAATCCGGCTCTTGATCTCTTCGAACAGGGTTTCACGCAGCTCGGCCTGATCGGCGGTTTGCGCCTCTTGATAGCGGTTTTCCGCTTTCAGGTAGTCGAGCACCGCGTCAGTGTCGCGTTCCTGCAGCCAGGCATACGGGTCAGGACCGTCGGCCTTATGGGCAATCGGGGCGCTGGTGACGTTGACGGATTCGGGCATGAATGGCTCTCAAACAATGTACGGAATAGGGGCTTCGCAACCTGTGGGAGCGGGCTTGCTCGCGAAGAGGCCAGCACATTCAACATCTCTGTTGACTAACACACCGCTTTCGCGAGCAAGCCCGCTCCCACAGGGGTTGCGTATAAAGGGCTGGCATTGTGGCAAGCCTGACGTGCGAAAAGTCGTTACTATAAGCGCCTCTTTGCCTGCCTTGCCATGGACACCATGACCGAGAACGACTATCTGATCGCTTGGGGCCTCTACGCCTTTGCCGCTTTGGGCTGCCTGTTGGTGTGGATGCGCTTGACCCGCTGGATGTGGCGCTGGCTGCGTGAACCGCTGCGGCTGCTGGTTGCCGTGTTGCTGTTCAGCCCCACCATCATCGACCCGGTGAAGGAAAAGGTCGCTCCGGCCATCGCCATTACTGCCCTTGATCTAATGTTCAAGGTCGGCAACAACGCCTGGCGAGCGGTTTCCGACCTGTTCATGTACGGCATGATCGTCTTCGGCATTTACCTGGTGTTCGTGGCGATCCGGTTCCCTATCGAGCGTGCGTCCAACGCTCGCAAGGAACAGGCTGCCGCTGCCAAGGCTGCGACGCGGGCCGACGAACCGGAAGAAGATCATCCCTTTGGCGGTGCGGGCGATGATCGTTACGGTCGTCCACCGGTGCCGAGCAATCCTCAGCGGTTGCGGGTTGAACCACGTCTGTAACCTTGCCCCTGCCTTTCAGCGAGAACCCGAGCATGTGTGAGTTATTGGGCATGAGCGCCAATGTGCCGACCGATATCGTGTTCAGCTTCACCGGGCTGATGCAGCGCGGCGGTCGCACCGGTCCGCACCGTGACGGTTGGGGCATCGCCTTTTACGAGGGCCGTGGCCTGCGGCTGTTTCAGGACCCGGCGGCGAGCAGCGAGTCGGAAGTGGCGAACCTGGTGCAACGCTATCCGATCAAGAGCGAAGTCGTGATCGGGCACATCCGTCAGGCCAATGTCGGCAAGGTCTGCCTGTCCAACACCCATCCGTTCGTGCGTGAACTGTGGGGGCGCAACTGGTGTTTCGCCCACAACGGTCAGCTCGCGGACTTTCAACCGATCAAGAGTTTTTACCGCCCGGTCGGCGATACCGACAGCGAAGCGGCGTTCTGCGATTTGCTCAACCGTGTGCGCGCTGCGTTCCCGGAACCGGTAGAGGTCGAAGAACTGTTGCCAGACCTGGTAGCAGCCTGCGCTGAATACCGCAGCACAGGCGTGTTCAACTGCCTGCTCAGCGACGGCGATTGGTTGTTCTGCTATTGCTCGACCAAGCTGGCGCAAATCACCCGTCGCGCGCCATTTGGCCCGGCGCGCTTGAAGGACGTCGATGTGATCGTCGACTTCCAGGCCGAAACCACGCCCAACGACGTGGTCACGGTGATCGCCACCGAACCCTTGACCGAAAACGAAACCTGGACCCGCTACGAACCGGGCCAATGGAGCCTCTGGCGACGCGGCGAATGCGTCAGCCAGGGCAAGACCGAATAAGGATTGCCCCTCATGTTGCTCAGTTATCTACGGCTGGTGTTGTTCGCGGCGGGTCTGTTGATCGGTGTCCAGGTGCCGGGGTTCATCAGCGATTATGCCAAGCGGGTCGAAGCGCATCTGATTGAGGCGCAGACCGGCCTGAGCGGTTTTCAGGGCACTGCCAATCAGTTCTTCAAAGGTGACATGCAGGCACTGGTGGCCCATTACCGCGCGAGCGAAGATCCGATCTTTCGCAGCGATGCCGACAGCCTGAGCACTTTGCTGACCCGTCAACTGGCCCTCGATAAACAGTTCCAGGCCATGCAGGGCCCGTGGTACATCCGCTTACTGCAGGTTGCGTTGGCAGCAGACCCGGATATTCGCAAGGAAACCTGGAATGGCTATAGCTACCAGATTCTGCTGACGCCGGAAGCGATGATCTGGGGCATGAGCGGAGCGTTGCTGTTGTCGTTCGGCATTGAATGCCTGTTCCGGTTGATCGACTGGGTGGTGCTGGGCGGCAAGCGCCTGCGTCAGAGCCGGCCGATCGAAGACCGGGATGTGCGCGGGTTGTAAGAAAAAGATCAAAAGATCGCAGCCTGCGGCAGCTCCTACATTGGGATAGTGAACGCCCTGTAGGAGCTGCCGAAGGCTGCGATCTTTTGATTTAATTTTAGCGAACCGAAGGTTTACTCAGGACGATGTAGTTTTCACCCACCTTGCGCGCATACCCCTCCAGCACCTGCTGACACAACGCAACAATCTCCTCGACCCACTCCACGCCAACCCGCCATGACACCACCACCTGCAAATTCGGCGGCCGTTGCTCGATGGCCAGCAAGGTCAGTTCACCCCGCGCCAGTTCTTCGGCCACCAGCACCGGCGGCAACGCGCCAATGCCGAAGCCATCGCGCAGCAAACGGGTAATCGCCGATACCGAGTTCACGCAGTTGAGCCGTGGCGCCATGACGCCGTTGGCCTGCATCAAACTCAAGATGTCCTGGTGCGGATGGGAGTTTTTCGAGTAAGTAATGATGCGCTCGCGCGCCAGATCGGCAATGCCTGAATACTCGCGGTTGTAGATCGAATTGCTGGCAACGATCCAGCCCATCGGGTGACTGGCCAGCTCAAGGCTGCGCACACTTTCCTGACGCAACAGGTCGGTTTGCAGGATCAGATCGAGAAAGCCTTTTTGCAGCTGATCACAGAGGTTGAGCGCGGTATCGGCCACCAGCTCGATTTCCACCAGCGGATAGTGATCCATCATTTGCGCCACCAACGGGCTCAGCCAAGTATGGATGACCGTGTCCATCACGCCGATGCGAACCCGACCGACCTTGCTCGAACGGGTCTCGATCGACTGCTTGAGCGCCTGCATGGTGTCCATCATTTGCTCGGCGTACTCGAGCACTTTCAAGCCTTCGGGCGTCAGGCTCACGCCGCGTGAATCGCGCAGGAACAGCTTCACCCCGAGCTCGCCTTCGAGCACTGCAATGCGGCTGGATATCGACGCTTGAGTGGTGAAGAGTTTGTCTGCGGTCAGGCGAAAACTCTTGAGTCGGGCGACCCAGACAAAGGTCTCGAGAAACTTCAGGTTCATGGGATCTGCTCTGAGATAAAAAGTTTTCTTATGTCTAGGGCGGGTTTTTATTAGTTGGACGTAGCAGGGCCCGCGGCCCAAAAATCAGGCCATCCGGTTCCCACGATAGGCGTCGTCGGGGCTCAGAACAATACCAATAAAATTAGCGCGGAGATTTGCCATGAGTGCGCCCGACACGCTCGACATCCCCAAAGCCACGGCTCGCCCGGGACCTTTCGACTGGTACCGCAACATCAATCAGCAGGAACGTCGCACCTTCTGGAGCTGCAAGATCGGCTATGGCCTCGACGGCATGGACACCCAGATGCTCAGCTTCGTGGTACCGACCCTGATTGCGATGTGGGGCATCACCACCGGCGAGGCCGGGCTGATTCACACCAGCACCCTGATCGCCTCGGCCATTGGCGGTTGGGTGGCGGGGATTCTCTCCGACCGCATCGGTCGCGTACGTACCCTGCAACTGACGGTTCTGTGGTTTGCCTTCTTCACCTTCCTTTGCGGTTTCGCCCAGAACTACGAGCAACTACTGATCAGTCGCACCCTGATGGGCTTCGGTTTCGGCGGCGAATGGACCGCCGGCGCCGTGCTGATGGGTGAAGTGATTCGTGCCAAGGACCGCGGCAAGGCCGTGGGCATGGTGCAATCAGGCTGGGCGCTGGGATGGGGGGTGACGGCGATCTTGTATGCGTTGCTGTTCTCGGTGCTGCCGCCGGAAGACGCCTGGCGCGCTCTGTTCATTCTTGGCATCGTGCCGGCGATTTTTGTGATCTTCGTCCGCCGTTTGGTCAAAGACCCGGAAATCTACCGCGAAGCCAAAGCCAAGCAGGAACCGGGCAACCCGGCAAAGTTCTACGAGATCTTCGCCCCTGGCATCCTCTTCACCACGATTCGTGCGTCGGTGCTGACCACTGGTGCTTTGGGCGGTTACTACGCGATCACCTCCTGGTTGCCGACATTTCTGAAGAATGAGCGCGGTTTGAGCGTACTCGGCACCGGTGGCTATCTGGCGATGGTGATCGTCGGATCCTACGTTGGCTATGTCATCAGCGCGTATTTGACTGACATCCTCGGGCGTAAAAAGAACTTCATTCTGTTCGCGGTCGGCTCGTTCACCATCGTTCTGCTTTACACCCAATTGCCGGTCAGCAATGGCGTGATGCTGTGGCTGGGCTTTCCGTTGGGCTTCTTCGCTTCAGGGATTTTCAGTGGCATGGGCGCGTTTCTGACCGAACTGTTTCCGACGCGGATTCGCGGGTCGGGTCAGGGCTTTTGCTACAACATTGGCCGGGCGCTGGCGGCGTTGTTCCCGCTGCTGATTGGCTTGATGAGCCAGACGGTGCCATTGAGCGTAGGCATCGGTGCTTTTGCGGCGGTGTCCTACGGGGTGGTGATCCTTGCGGCCCTGAGCCTGCCGGAAACCCGTGGCAAGCAACTTGACGCCCAATAACTTAATGCCCAGCAACTGATAATCTACGGGCAAATGCCTACAGCTAAAAAGAATCAAACCTACAGGAGTGTTCACCGTGAGCCGCCTGCTATTGAACTGCGACATCGGCGAGAGTTTTGGCAACTGGACCATGGGTCTGGACGCCGAGGTCATGCCCTTCATCGATTGCGCCAACATCGCCTGCGGCTTCCATGCCGGCGACCCGAGCATCATGCGCAAGACCGTCAGCCTCGCCCTGAGCAACGGCGTACAGATTGGCGCGCATCCGGCGTATCAGGATCTGGTCGGCTTCGGCCGCCGCTCCATGGCCTACACCGCGCAGGAACTTCAGGACATTTTGCACTACCAGATCGGCGCCCTCGACGGCATCTGCCGGGCCCAGGGCGGGCGGGTGAGTTACGTCAAACCCCACGGTGCGATGTACAACGACATGATGGCCAACCCGGCGCAATTGCGCGCCGTTCTTCAGGCGGTAGCGTCCTATGATCGCCAGTTGCCGCTGATGTTGATGGCCACTCGCGACAACCGCGCCGCACAGCAATTGGGCGATGAATACGGCGTGACCCTGTGGTTCGAAGCCTTTGCCGATCGCGCTTACGACAGCGCCGGAATGCTGGTCTCGCGGCAATTGCCGGGCGCGGTGCATCACGATCCCGAGACAATCATCGAACAGGCGCTGATCATTGCCCGTGGTGGCAACCTCACGGCCAGCGATGGCAGTGCCTTGCACTTGCAGGCAAACACCCTCTGCGTACACGGCGACAACGCCAGTTCGGTAGCCGCTGTGCGGCGTATTCGCGAAGCACTTGATCAGCAGAGCGCGCCATGAAAACCCGGGTCGAAGTGGTGGCGCTGGATTGCTTGATGGTGCGTCTGTTTGATGAGATCAGCGAGGCCAACATGCCGTGGATGCTCGCGGCTAGCGAAGGCTTGCGCGCTGCGTTCGCCGGGCATCTGATCGATCTGGTGCCGTCCTATACGACGTTGATGGTGCATTACGATCTGACCGCGTTGAGTCCAGCTCAGGCTCGGGAGCTGATCGCCGAGGCCTTGATCGATCTGTCGCCCAACGCCTGCACTCGCGGCAAATGTCATGTGCTGCCGGTCTGGTATGACGTGAGCGTTGGCCCCGAATTGAGCCTGTTGTCCCAGCGCAGCGGGCTGGCGGTGGATGAAGTGATCCGCCGCCACAGCGAGCGCGAATATCAGGTGTTCGCCTTGGGTTTCGCGCCGGGTTTCGCTTTCATGGGATTGGTGGAGGAAGTGCTGGCGGCGCCGCGTCTGAACACGCCGCGTAAAAAGGTAGCCGCCGGCAGTGTCGGCATCGCCGAACGCCAGACTGCCGCTTACCCGGTGGTGTCCCCCGGTGGCTGGAATCTGATCGGTCGCACCCCGGCCAAATTGTTCGACCGCGAACGCGACGGCTACAGCCTGATGCAACCCGGCGACACGGTGCGCTTCGAAGCTGTCAGCCATGCCGAATTCATCAATCTGGGCGGTGACGACACGCCGTTGGAGGCGCAGGCATGAGCCGTCTATCAATACAAGCGAGTACACCGCTGTGCCTGTTGCAGGACGCTGGCCGTTTTGGCGTTCGGCATCTTGGCGTGACCCAGGGCGGGGCGACGGACTGGCGATCGATGTCGTGGGCCAATTGGTTATTGGGCAATGGGCTGGATGCAGCGGTGATTGAAATCACCCTCGGCGGGTTTACTGTTGTTGCCGAAGAGGATTGCGTGCTGGCCCTGGCCGGGGCGGATCTGGGGGCGCAGGTGGATGGCGAGGCTTTGGCACCGTGGCGCAGTTTCAGGCTGAACAAAGGTCAGCAATTGCAATTCACTCAGCCGCTGATTGGCGCTCGGGCTTATTTGGCGGCGCCGGGCGGATTTGATGCGCCAAAAGTGTTGGGCAGTAGCGCAACGGTGGTCCGTGAGGAACTCGGCGGGCTGGATGGCATGGGCCGGGCGTTGGCCAAAGGTGCGCCGTTGAGCTATTCGGGGAGCTCACTGCTCCTGCTGCGGGAG
This sequence comes from Pseudomonas sp. MDT1-17, assembly GCF_054898105.1. Classification (NCBI taxonomy): domain Bacteria; kingdom Pseudomonadati; phylum Pseudomonadota; class Gammaproteobacteria; order Pseudomonadales; family Pseudomonadaceae; genus Pseudomonas; species Pseudomonas sp. MDT1-17. Next base: position 2,084,319 of record NZ_JBUBVM010000001.1, read on the forward strand.
TTGGCGCGCGAACAGGTGCCGGATTTCAGACTCAGCGCGCCGCTGGACCTGGTGCTCGGTGCACAAATCGGCGAGTTCAGTGGACAGAGTTTGTTTGATGCGTTCAACAGCGTCTGGACCCTCGACAGCCGTGCCGACCGGATGGGTATCCGCTTGCTGGGAACGGCGTTGCAGTACCAGGGCAAACCGATGATTTCCGAAGGTATCCCGCTGGGTGCAGTTCAGGTGCCGCCGGACGGGCAGCCGATTGTTTTACTCAATGATCGACAGACCATTGGCGGTTATCCGCGATTGGGCGCCTTGACGCCGTTGGCATTGGCACGGCTGGCGCAGTGTCTACCGGGGGCAACGGTGCGGTTGCGGCCGGTGGTGCAGGAGGTGGCACATCGGGAACAGGTCGAATATTTGCGGCAATTCAGGTGAAGATCAAAAGATCGCAGCCTCCGGCAGCTCCTACAGAGATCGGTGTAGGAGCTGCCGGAGGCTGCGATCTTTTGAGTCGTGACACGGTTACTTGGAAAGAAACCGCATCCCTTCCTCCAACCCCCGCAACGTCAGCGGATACATCTGGTCGTTAATCAAGTCCCGCACGATGTTGGTCGAAGACGTATAGCCCCACGTATCTTTCGGATACGGGTTGATCCAGATGACCTTCTTGTACTTCTCCATGAACCGCTGCATCCACACATAACCCGCCTCTTCATTCCAGTGTTCGACGCTGCCGCCGGCCTGGGTGATTTCATACGGCGCCATGGCGGCGTCGCCGATGAAGATCACTTTGTAGTCCGCGCCGTATTTGTGCAGCAAGTCCTGGGTCGAGGTGCGCTCGGAAGTGCGGCGCATGTTGTTCTTCCACACCGATTCATAAACGAAGTTGTGGAAGTAGAAGTACTCCAGGTGCTTGAACTCGGTCTTGCAGGCGGAAAACAGTTCCTCGCAGATCTTCACGTGAGCGTCCATCGAGCCGCCGATGTCGAACAGCAGCAACAACTTGACGGTGTTGCGCCGCTCCGGCCGCATCTGGATGTTCAGCAGCCCGGCATCACGCGCGGTGTGGTCGATGGTGCCATCGATGTCCAGTTCTTCCGCCGCACCCTGGCGCGCGAATTTGCGCAACCGTCGCAGGGCGACCTTGATGTTGCGCGTGCCCAGCTCCACCGAATCGTCGAGGTTCTTGTACTCGCGCTGATCCCAGACCTTGACCGCTTTGCCCTGACGCTTACCGGCATCGCCGACCCGGATGCCTTCCGGGTTGAAGCCGCCGGAACCGAACGGGCTGGTGCCGCCAGTGCCGATCCACTTGTTACCGCCGGCATGGCGTTCTTTCTGTTCTTCGAGGCGCTTCTTGAACTCTTCGATCAGCTTGTCCAGGCCGCCGAGGGACTGGATCGCTGCTCGCTCTTCCTCGGTCAGGGATCGCTCGAACTCCTTGCGCAGCCAGTCTTCCGGGATCAATGCCTGAAGGTGATCGTCGAGTTTCTCCAAGCCATTGAAGTAAGCACCGAACGCCCGGTCGAACTTGTCGAAATGCTTTTCGTCCTTCACCAGAATCGCCCGGGACAAATAATAAAACTCGTCCATGTCGGCGAAGGTCACGCGCTGTTTCAGCGCGTTGATCAGGTCCAGCAGCTCCCGTACCGAGACCGGCACTTTGGCTGCGCGCATTTCATTGAACAGGTTAAGCAGCATGCTTATCGTCCTCTATCTTGTTAAACAGAGGGATCAGCGAGTGCCGCGACGGCTCATGAACGCCAGACGCTCAAGCAACTGCACGTCCTGTTCGTTCTTCACCAGGGCGCCTGCCAGCGGCGGAATGGCTTTGGTCGGATCGCGTTCGCGCAGTACCGCTTCGCCAATGTTGTCGGCCATCAGCAGCTTCAGCCAGTCCACCAGTTCGGAAGTCGAGGGCTTCTTCTTCAGGCCCGGCACCTTGCGCACGTCGAAGAACACGTCCAGCGCTTCGCTGACCAGGTCCTTCTTGATGTTCGGGTAATGCACATCGACGATCTTCTGCAGCGTTACGCGATCGGGGAAAGCGATGTAGTGGAAGAAGCAGCGGCGCAGGAAGGCGTCCGGCAGCTCTTTCTCGTTGTTGGAGGTAATGATGATGATCGGACGCTTCTTGGCCTTGATGGTCTCGTCGATCTCGTAAACGTAGAACTCCATCTTGTCGAGTTCTTGCAGCAAGTCGTTCGGGAACTCGATGTCGGCCTTGTCGATTTCGTCGATCAGCAGGATCACCCGCTCTTCGGACTCGAAGGCTTCCCAGAGCTTGCCCTTTTTCAGGTAGTTGCGAACGTCGTGGACCTTCTCCGTGCCCAGTTGCGAGTCCCGCAGACGGCTGACCGCGTCGTACTCGTACAAGCCCTGATGCGCCTTGGTGGTGGACTTGATGTGCCAAGTGATCAGCTTGGCGCCGAAGGATTCGGCCAGTTGCTCGGCGAGCATGGTTTTGCCGGTGCCCGGCTCGCCCTTGACCAGCAGCGGACGCTCCAGGGTGATGGCGGCGTTGACCGCCAGCTTCAGGTCATCGGTGGCGACGTAGGCCGGGGTGCCTTCGAACTTCATCTGCTAATCCTCGAACGGTAACGCCGACCTGAACGAGGCAGGGCGGGGCGCAATAATTGTAGTACCCGACTATAACGCGGTGCCCGGTCGACTGTGAACGCAGACGGCTTATTCAGTCTCTGAATGGGGCGTCACATCTTGACTCAGTCTCGGCTGCTGGCCAGTATTGAGCTATCGCCATTTTGGCGATAGCTTGCGGGGCATGTCTACTAAATACCGATTTCGCGATACATACCGCATTCAGTTGCGCGAGAAGGATCATCCGCCGCCCCATGTCCACCTGACTGGTGGCGGGCTCGATGTGATGCTCAGCCTTGAAACCGTCGAAGTGATGGTGGGCAAGGCGCCGCCGCTGATTATCAAGGAAGCGCTGGAGTGGGTCAGGGCCCATCAGGTGCAATTGCTGGAGGATTGGAAACGATGTTACCCATGAAACGACCACGGCTCTCGTCTGTGCAGGCGATGCCAGATCACCAACTGGCGCTGACCTTTATCGACGGTCAGCAACTGATCCTCGATTTGAGTCGAGACCTGCGCGGCTATCCAGGGTTGCAACCATTGCTGGAGACTGGAGCTTTCGACGGTGCAACCCTGGGCGATGATGGCTGGAGTGTTGAATGGCCTGAACTGGACATTCAGATCGGCGCAGACACGCTTTATCTGGAGGCGCTCGCGCAAAACGCATCGGACGAAAACACCCGGATCTTCATCGACTGGCGCGCTCGAACCGGGTTGCCGCTGAATCAGGCGGCCGAAGCGCTGGGGGTCAGTGCTCGCAGCATCACGCGCTACAGCAGCGGCCGCGAACCAGTACCGCGATCGCTAGCCCTGGCCTGTCTGGGATGGGATTTTTTGCAGCAGCAATCGAACCCGGCGCGGGCGGCCGAAGAGACTGGTCGCTACACCGTCACGCGCAAACCTTAACCCGCTTCCGGTTTTGGTCGTTCGTATCGGGCATTAAACGCCTGAATGAAACCATTGCGTAAAATCTGCAAAAACGCCTGGAATGCGCTGATATCTTGTCGATGTACATTGCCACTCAGTTCGACGCGAGTTGCAAATTGGTTTTTGCCCTGGTTTTTCAGTACGTTTTCGGAGCCACCTACGATGGCCTCCCAGATGGAACGGAAAAGCCCTTTGTCCTTGTTCTCTACGTCCTGCTGCCAATTGAACACGTCGACGTCCTTCAGCAGCGGTTTGATGTAACCCTTTAATCGAGCTTTTTTAGCCTGCGCTTCAATGACTACATCACCGTGACCGGCATTGAAGTCGAATTTGCCGTAGGCCGAGGCGAAGTCGTTCATGCGTTTGAGTTGGATGTCCCTGACTCGCAGGCGAAACTCGAAATCTTCAAAGTTGCTTAAAGGGTCGAAAGTTGCGGTGGTTTCCAGTGGCGCGTGCCCGAGCAGCAGCGCTTTGCCTTCGAAGCGAGCGTCGCGTTTGCCTTTGGTGTCGACCACGTTGGTCAGGTTATAAATGCTGGCGTTGACCTGAGTGGCGTTCATGTTCACGGGGGGCTTGGAATTGAAGTTGCGGAACGTGATCTTGCCATCGTTGATCCGCACTTCGTTGAAGGTGATCGGCGCCAGTTTGCTCAACTGCGCACGCCAGTCGGTGCCCTGACCGGTTTGAGAGTTTTTCTTGTTGGCGCCGCCGTCGACGAAGTTTACCTCGGGGTTGAAGAACTGCACCTCGGCCACGACAGCGTGGTCGTTCCACAGTGAATGCCAACTGACGGAAAGGTCGATCAGCGGCGCGTTGACGAAAGGCACTGGGACCTTGCCGTCGACCTTGACGATTTTCAGCCCGTTGATTTTGTACGCGCCGCGCCACAGGGCCAGGTCCACATCGGTGATCTGGCCACGATAGTCGCCCATGTCCGCCAGCTTGTCATTTAGGTAGTCGCGCACCATGTACGGCAGGGCGATGTGCAGGGCAACCAGCAGAACAACAAGGCCGGCGAGGGTCCACAGCGGCCAACTGTATCTCCGTTTCATGATGGTAAATCTCTGGCTATGTAAAACCATTGACTGCGCCGGTTGCGGGACGTTCGACTGACTGGACGACTACGGGCAACAGGCATACCTTGAAGGGCTTATTCAATGCTGTACAAGGACCCAGCCATGAGCCGCATTTTCGCTGACAACGCCCATTCCATCGGCAATACGCCGCTGGTGCAGATCAACCGTATCGCCCCCCGGGGGGTGACCATCCTGGCCAAAATCGAAGGGCGTAACCCCGGTTACTCGGTCAAGTGCCGGATCGGTGCGAACATGATCTGGGACGCCGAAAGCACCGGCAAACTCAAGTCTGGCATGACCATCGTCGAACCGACCTCGGGCAATACCGGTATCGGCCTGGCGTTCGTTGCCGCGGCTCGCGGATACAAGCTGATGCTGACCATGCCGGCATCCATGAGTATCGAGCGACGCAAAGTGCTCAAGGCACTGGGGGCCGAACTGGTACTGACCGAACCGGCCAAGGGCATGAAAGGAGCGATTGAGAAAGCGACTCAAATCCTCGCCAGTGACCCGTCCAAGTACTTCATGCCCGCACAGTTCGACAACCCGGCCAACCCGGCCATCCACGAAAAAACGACCGGTCCGGAAATCTGGAACGACACCGACGGTGCAGTCGACGTATTGGTGGCAGGCGTCGGAACGGGTGGAACCATCACCGGGGTTTCGCGGTACATCAAGAATACCCAGGGCAAACCGATCATCTCGGTGGCGGTGGAGCCAGCGGTGTCGCCGGTCATCACTCAGGCAATGGCGGGCGAAGAGATCAAGCCCAGCCCTCACAAGATCCAGGGTATTGGTGCTGGTTTTGTGCCGAAAAATCTTGATCTGTCGATGATCGATCGGGTGGAACTGGTCAGCGATGACGAGTCCAAGGCCATGGCCCTGCGCTTGATGCAGGAAGAAGGGATTTTGAGCGGCATTTCCTGTGGCGCGGCCATGGCTGTGGCTGTCCGTCTGGCGGAAACTCCGGAAATGCAGGGCAAGACCATCGTGGTGATCCTGCCGGACTCCGGCGAGCGCTACCTGTCGAGCATGCTGTTCAGTGACCTGTTTACCGATCAGGAGAACCAGCAGTAGGAGTTGCCGCAGGTTCGGGCCGCGTTCGGACGATCTTTTGATCTTGTTTTTGATCTTGTGAGAGGGGGGTGATTCCGGTCAGCCCCTGTTCAGGAACCTTATGTTAAAAAGTGCTTTATTGCGCGATCCTTAACACTGAATGTTGCGATAGGCGGGTTTTTCCTGAGGCTGGTAATGTGGATCATGGCCGGATGCCACGTCGGGTAAATGGCGTTGTATAGAGTTGTCTACTATCAAGGAGTTGTTGATGACCTTTTCCATTGCCGCGAAGGCATCACTGTTGTTGCTGTTCCTCGGCAGCACTCTTTATGTGCATTTACGCGGCAAGGTGCGTCTGCCGGTCCTGCGCCAGTTCGTCAACCATTCGGCTTTGTTCGCACCCTATAACGCCTTGATGTACCTGTTCTCCAGCGTGCCATCCAAACCCTATCTGGACCGCAACAAGTTCCCGGAAATGGACGTGCTCAAGGACAACTGGGAAGTCATTCGCGATGAAGCGATGCACCTGTTCGACGAAGGTTACATCCGCGTTGCCGAAAGGAACAACGACGCCGGATTTGGTTCGTTTTTCAAGAAAGGCTGGAAGCGCTTTTACCTCAAATGGTACGACAAGCCACTGCCGTCGGCCGAAGCACTGTGCCCGAAAACCGTGGCGCTGGTCAGCAGCATTCCCAACATCAAAGGCGCCATGTTCGCGTTGCTGCCAGGTGGCAGCCACCTCAACCCGCACCGCGATCCGTTTGCCGGTTCCCTGCGGTATCACCTGGGGTTGTCGACACCGAACTCCGACGACTGCCGAATCTTCGTCGATGGTCAGGTCTATGCCTGGCGTGATGGCGAAGACGTAATGTTCGACGAAACCTACGTGCATTGGGTCAGGAACGAAACCGACAAGAGTCGGGTCATCCTGTTCTGCGACATCGAACGACCGCTGAGCAACCGCCTCATGACCCGCATCAATCGCTGGATCAGTGGGTTTTTGGGGCGCGCCACTGCGCCGCAGAATCTTGATGATGAACGTGTTGGCGGAGTTAACCAGTTTTACGCCTGGAGCAAGAACTCCAGCGACACGTTCAGCGGTGTGATCAAACAGTGGAAACGTCGTAACCCCAAGGCCTACCGTGTGCTGCGACCGGTGTTGGCGGTGGTGGTGCTGACGTTGTTGGGGTATTGGTTGTTTAGGTGATTATCATCAATAAAAAAACCGCTCCTTGGAGCGGTTTTTTTGCCCGTCAATGTCATCGGCGCCCGGCGAGCACGTTAGGTTCTTCGCCTTCGATGCCCGTCGCAATAATTTGTAGAATACGTCGCTGACTGGCTGTGAGCACTAGAGCAATCTGTTTTCTTTCGAGTGCGGATGAGCGTTTTGTTGTAGGGGATTTCTTAATTGTTTTACCCATTTTCCCTCCGCAATTGATCATTAATTGAGCAGTTTTTCACGATACTAGGCTTTCCACTGCTTTGACAAGTCGGCGTTCAGCATCGTAATAAAAGCCAAGCTGTTGATAGGTTGGAATTGCACCTTTCAGTGGCTCCTGAACTTCGATGACTCCACTGCCGAAAATTGTGGCGTACTGCTCAATGACCAGTAGGGACAATGGAGCGATACGTTTTTTCAAAGGGTGAACTTTTCCTGGCCGTCCCTCCAGTCGCACGATGCGAATTCGTTGCCGACTTTTGTTTGGATTTGCGAAGCAAAGTCCGCACAGTTGTTCATCGAACCAGATGGATAGATCCAGCGCCAAAGGCTCCTTCGCTTTCCATCCAACAACTTCATGCCATGAAAAATGTGGATCATCCCAGCGCTCACAAGCATTCAATGCATGTGCGTCGATCGGTTCAAATTGCACCTTCGATAAATCGAGAACGGTAGGGGCGAACTGATCCTTTTCCTCTTGCAGCGCGGCAATGCTGGCAGCTGCAAGCTTCCTGGCTCTCGACCTATACAACTGATACCGAAGATGCGTCCGTTCCCTTGGCATTTGATCTCTTGCATTCCATGTCTCCCGCAGCGGGCGATTCCACCTCTCCCAGAGTAAGCAGCAGTTCTTTACGTGTCTTTACTGGCCCTTTGTCCAAGTCATTGCAATCCATGTCACGCGCTGGTTATAGTCGGCGCTCGGTGTTTTCCAACCCACTTTTCTACCCATCAAAAAAGATCAGCCCATGCCAGCTTCCCTCATCAACGCGGTAGTCGATTCAGCGGTCAACGCTGGCGTCGTGCCGTGCGGGAATCAGCAGCCTGCGCAGATCAGTCATTACCCCCCACCTGTCAGTAGCACGCCGGTGTGCGCAGTCGTATCACCGCCGGGCGTTGGCTTTTCGGGCTGATCAGTTTTTTTCTGCTGTTCTCATGCCCGCCTGAAAAAGCCCCCGCTTGAAAAAACTACTGAATTTCAGCTTCGGCTGAGTTGGCTTTTTGCCTGACTACAGGTGGTATTCATGTTTGTCCTTTCGAAAAAATCCGCGCTCGCGGCGGCGTCCACGAGCCTGTTCGTTCTGCTGTGGAGCAGCGGGGCGATCTTCTCCAAATGGGGCCTGGCCCACGCGTCACCCTTTGCCTTTTTGATGTTTCGTTTCGCCATCGCGCTGTGCGGTCTGGTGCTGCTGGTGCCGCTGCTCAAGCTCAAGCTGCCCAAGGGTGGCAAGCCGATGCTGTATGCGATGGCCACGGGCGTGGTGTTGCTGGGGGCTTACCAGATTTTCTATCTGCTGGCCCTGGACCTGAAAGTCACGCCAGGCGTGATGGCGACGATCATGGGCGTGCAGCCGATTCTCACGGTGGTGATCATGGAGCGTCAGCGGTCAGCCAGCCGAATGTTCGGTCTGGCATTGGGGTTGATCGGTCTGATCATGGTGGTCTATCAGGGCATCGGTCTGGCCGGCATGTCGTTGGCTGGCATGCTCTTCGGATTGCTGGCGCTGGCGAGCATGACGTGCGGTTCGATCATGCAGAAGCGCATCACGGACAATCCCCTCGGCACACTGCCAGTGCAATACTTGGCGGGACTGTTGCTCTGCGGGATCTTCGTGCCATTCCAACCCTTTCATTTCGAACACGGCACCGGTTTCATCGTGCCGGTGTTGTGGATGGGATTGGTCGTGTCGGTGCTGGCGACCTTGCTGCTGTATCGCTTGATCGCCCGGGGCAACCTGGTCAATGTCACCAGTCTGTTTTATTTGGTGCCAGCGGTGACGGCGGTCATGGACTACCTGATTTTTGGTAACCGGCTGGCGGCATTGAGCATGCTCGGCATGCTGCTGATCATCGTTGGTCTGGTGTTCGTATTCCGTAAATCAGCCTGAACCTGAATAAGGCCTGAAGCATTGCTCCGGGCCAAATCGTAGCGGGCCGCCACTCCGCTTGGGATTCGGCGGTTGGTGGACGGGGGGGTGAGTGACTTAGCTTTGTGATTGTCGGTGTCTGAGCTACCGCTATCGCGAGCTTGCTCGCGATGACATTATCAGCAACGCAGCAACACTATCGCGCAGCCACTTTTGATGGCTTCACCACCGTCGACTTCAACACCAACCACAACGCCGCCGCGATCAACACCCCGCCATAGATGTGTGCCATCGACAACGGCTCATCCAGCAACAACGCTCCCCACAACACCCCGAACGGCGGGATCAGGAAGGTCGTGGTCATCGACTTCACCGGCCCGACCGAGCTGAGCAGACGGAAGTAAATAATGTACGCCAAGGCCGTACACATCAGTCCCAACCCCAGCAACGATAACCAGACATTCCAGCCGCCCCAGCTTGCCGGTGGCTGGCTGATCACGCTGTAACCAAACAGTGGCAACAGAAACAACGTCGCGCCCAGCATGCTGCCCAACGCCGACAGTCGGCTGTCGAGGCCACCGGCCTGATCAAGCCAGCGGCGCGCGAGGAACCCGGCGAAACCGTAACAGGTCGTGGCGAGCAGGCAGGCGAGGGCGCCCATCAGCAGTTCCATGTCGAACGCCACCGGCCCCGCACGCGTCAGGACACCGACACCGAGCAGCCCGAGAAACACCCCGCCAAGCTTGGCGCCGGTGAGTTTTTCATGGAAGAACAAACCGCCGATCAGCACGCCCATCAGCGGCGTGGTGGCGTTGAAGATGGCCGAGTAACCGGCCGGCAGCACTTGCGCGGCGACCGAATAGAGGGTCGCCGGAATCCCGGAGTTGATCACCCCGAGCAGCATTACGGTTTTGAGCTTGCCTTTGAAATCCCAGCTGATGCGCATCAGCCCGAGGATCACCAACAGGCCGGCAGCGGCAATCGACACGCGGAAAAAAGCAGTGGGGATTGTGCCAATCACCGGGGCGATGATGCGCATGAACAGAAAGCTCGCGCCCCAAATGGCGGCAAGCGACAGCAAACGCAGAGTATCGACGGGGTTCACAGCACGTTCCTTCCTTGATTGGCGCGCAAGTGTCGCGCCAGTCAGGACGCAAGGCAATGGTTGCGTTGCGTAACAAAGGGCCACTAAGCTCAGGCCCCAACGAAAAGATTCAGCCGCCGAGGTTTTACCTATGCCGCAGCAATGGCCAGCCGCCGACATCGCCCGAATGATCCTCGATGGCTTTGACGATTATCGCGAGCATTTCCGCCAGATCACCGACGGCGCCCGAGCCCGCTTCGAGCAGGCCAAGTGGCAGGAGACGCAATCGGCGTCGGCGGCGCGGATCAATCTCTACGAAGAAAAAGTCGGCGAAACGGTGGAACGGCTGCGCATCGCTTTCGACGCCGACACGCTGGATGTCAGTTGCTGGCCGCTGGTCAAGAGCGCTTACATCACCTTGATCGACCTGCGCTTCGACGATGAACTGTCCGAGACCTGGTACAACTCGATCTTCTGCGGGCTGTTCAGCCACGACCTGATCAGCGACGGCTGCATGTTCATCCACACCACCCGGCCGAGCCTGCGCCGGGCCCGTGCCGCACAAACCCGCACGTACAAGCCCCAGGGCCAATTGTCCGGGATGCTGGCGAGCATTTTTGCCGACTACCGCTTCAGCGAGGATTACGCCAACCTGGCGGGCGACCTGTCTCGACTCGAAGGGCAATTGCGCGAGAACCTGCCGGACTGGGTCTGCAAGGATCCGGAGTTGAGCGTCGAACTGTTTTCCTCGGTGCTTTACCGCAACAAGGGCGCGTACCTGGTGGGGCGCATCTACACCCAGGACGAACAATGGCCGCTGGTGATTCCGCTGCTGCACCGCGAAGGCCGCGGGATTCAGATCGATGCGCTGATCACCGATGAAGCGGACGTGTCGATCATCTTCTCGTTCACCCGTTCGTATTTCATGGTCGACGTGCCGGTGCCGGCGGAGTTCATCGGTTTCCTCAAACGTATTCTGCCGGGCAAGCACATTGCCGAGCTGTACACCTCGATCGGTTTCTACAAGCACGGCAAGTCCGAGTTCTACCGGGCGCTGATCAATCACCTGGCCAACACCGACGACCAGTTCATCATGGCCCCGGGTGTGCGTGGCATGGTGATGAGCGTGTTTACCCTGCCGGGTTTCAACACCGTATTCAAAATCATCAAGGACCGCTTCTCGCCGTCGAAGAACGTCGACCGCGCCACGGTGATCGAGAAGTACCGTTTGGTGAAGAGCGTCGACCGGGTCGGGCGCCTGGCCGACACCCAGGAGTTTGCCGACTTCCGTTTCCCGTTGAGCAAGTTCGACCCGGCATGCCTGGAAGAGCTGCTTGAGGTGGCCGCGTCCACGGTGTCGGTCGAGAACGACACCGTGCTGATCCGCCACTGCTGGACCGAACGGCGGATGACGCCGTTGAACCTTTATCTGGAGAACGCCAACGACGCTCAGGTCCGCGAGGCGCTGGAAGATTACGGTCTGGCGATCAAGCAACTGGCGGCGGCTAACATCTTTCCCGGTGACATGTTGCTGAAGAACTTTGGCGTCACTCGTCATGGGCGGGTGGTGTTTTATGACTATGACGAGATTTGCTTCCTGACTGAAGCCAACTTCCGTCACATCCCGCAACCGCGTACGCCGGAAGATGAGATGGCGTCCGAGCCGTGGTATTCGATCGGGCCGCTGGATGTGTTTCCTGAGGAGTTTCCGCCGTTTTTGTTTGCTGATTCGGGGCAGCGCAAGTTGTTTGATCAGTTGCATGGTGAGTTGTACAACGCTGATTACTGGAGGAGCTTGCAGGAGGCGATTCGGGCGGGGAAGGTGATTGATGTGTTTCCGTATCGGCGCAAGGGCCAGGACAACGAATAGTTCTCTGCGATTGCTGCGCAATCGATCGCGAGCAGGCTCGCTCCCACATTGGATCTATAGCGACCACTAAATGTGGGAGCGAGCCTGCTCGCGATCGGCCGCGCAGCGGTCGTAAAATCTGCGACAATCCGCCCCCTGCGCCACCAGACAACTTATTGCGTACCTGATGACTGACGAATCGCCTTCCATCGACAAACTGCTGAAAAACCTTGATCACGCCATGCTCGCCGACCGCCACCGGCTGCGGCGGCAGTTGCTTGAGCTGCGCAAAAAACCTGATGAGGCCAAGCTGGCCCAGTGGGTGACGCGCATGCAGGCGTCCTGTGATCAGGTGTTGGCGCGGCGTGCCAGCCTGCCAGTGATTCGATACGACGACAGCCTGCCGATCGCCGCCAAACGCGACGAAATCAAAGAAGCGCTGCTCAAACATCAGGTGCTGATCATTGCCGGTGAAACCGGTTCGGGTAAAACCACCCAGTTGCCGAAGATCTGCCTGGAAATCGGTCGCGGTCAGCATGGCCTGATCGGCCACACGCAACCGCGTCGAATCGCTGCGCGCAGCGTGGCCAGCCGGGTCGCCGAAGAACTGGCGACGCCGTTGGGCGCGCTGGTTGGCTATCAGGTGCGGTTCGAAGATCAGAGCGATTCCAACACCCTGATCAAGCTGATGACCGACGGCATCCTGCTGGCGGAAACCCAGAACGACCGCTACCTCGAACGCTACGACACGATCATCGTCGACGAAGCCCACGAACGCAGCCTGAACATCGACTTCCTGCTCGGTTACCTGAAAACCCTGCTGCCGCGTCGCCCGGACCTGAAAGTCATCATCACCTCGGCGACCATCGACCTCGAGCGTTTCTCCAAGCACTTCGACGATGCGCCGATTGTCGAAATCTCCGGCCGCACCTTCCCGGTGGACACCTGGTATCGCCCACTGACCCTGGAGCAGGACGAAGAGGGCAACCGCGTCGAGGATGACTTGACGGTGGATCAGGCCATTCTCGCCACCCTCGACGAAATCGCCGCGTTCGAACGCAGCGAGCGCAAGAGCCCCGGCGATGTGCTGGTGTTCCTGCCCGGCGAGCGCGAGATTCGCGACGCGGCGGACATGCTGCGCAAGGCGCAGCTCAAGCACACCGAGATTCTGCCGCTCTACGCACGTCTGTCGCCGGCCGAGCAGCAGCGGATTTTCCAGTCGCACCCTGGCCGTCGCGTGGTCCTGGCGACCAACGTCGCGGAAACCTCGCTGACGGTGCCGGGCATTCGTTACGTGATCGACAGCGGCACCGCGCGCATCAGCCGCTACAGCTACCGCGCCAAGGTCCAGCGTCTGCCTATCGAAGCGATTTCCCAGGCCAGCGCCAACCAGCGTAAAGGTCGCTGCGGGCGGGTCGAGCCGGGCATTTGCATCCGCCTTTATGGCGAGGAAGATTTCATCGGTCGCCCGGAATTTACCGACCCGGAAATCCTGCGGACCAACCTCGCCGCAGTGATTTTGCAGATGCTGCATCTGCGCCTCGGCGAGATCACCGATTTCCCGTTTATCGAGCCGCCGGATGGCAAGGCGATCAGCGACGGTTTTAACCTGCTGCAAGAACTCTCGGCGGTCGACCGCAATAGCCAGCTGACCCCGCTGGGTCGGCAGTTGGCGCTGTTGCCGGTGGACCCGCGTATGGGCCGCATGCTGCTGGAAGCGGCAAAACTCGGCAGCTTGCAGGAAGTGCTGATCGTCGCCAGCGCCATGTCGATTCAAGACCCGCGCGAACGTCCGCCGGAGCGTCAGCAAGCGGCGGATCAGGCGCACGCGCAGTGGAAAGACGTGGACTCGGACTTCGCCGGGCTGGTCAATCTGTGGCGTGGTTTCGAAGAGCAGCGCCAGGCCCTCACCGCCAGTCCGCTGCGCAATTGGTGCCGCAAGAATTTCCTGAATTACCTGCGTCTGCGCGAATGGCGCGACTCTCATCGCCAGTTGAGCCTGATCTGCCGCGACATGCAGTTGAGCCTCAACAAAGAGCCGGCGGATTACCCGAAACTGCACAAAGCCGTGCTCTCGGGGCTGCTCAGCCAGATCGGCCAGAAAACCGAAGACGGCGACTACCTTGGCGCCCGTCAGCGGCGCTTCTGGATTCACCCGTCATCGGGTCTGGGCAAGAAGCGTCCGCAATGGCTGATGGCTGCCGAGCTGGTGGAAACCACCAAGCTTTACGCGCGGATGGTCGCCAAGATCGACGCTGACTGGATCGAGCCGCTGGCCGGGCACCTGATCAAGAAAAATCACTTCGAACCCCATTGGGAGAAGAAGCGCGGTCAGGTCGTGGCATTCGAGCAAATCACCTTGTTCGGGCTGATCGTGGTCGGTCGCCGGCCGGTGCATTACGGGCCGATCGACCCTGTGGTGTCTCGTGAGTTTTTCATTCGTGAAGGCCTGGTGCGTGGCGAGATTCAGTCCAAGGCCAAGTGCCTGACGGCCAATGCGCAACTGCTGGAACAGCTCGACGAACTGGAAGCCAAGGCTCGCCGTCGCGACATCCTGGCCGATGAAGAAACCCTGTTCGCCTTCTACGACGCGCGACTGCCGGCGGAGATTCACCAGACCGCCACATTCGATAGCTGGTACCGGGTCAACAGCCAAAAAGATCCACAGCTACTGATCATGCGCGAAGAAGACGTGCTGGCTCGCGAGGCCAGTGAAGTCACCGCCTTGCATTACCCGGACACCTTGCACATCGGTGATCTGGAACTGGCGCTGAATTACCACTTCGAGCCAAACCACCCGCGTGACGGCGTGACCCTGCGCGTGCCGGCGCCGCTGTTGCCGATGCTGCCACCAGAACGCCTGGAATGGCTGGTGCCGGGCGTGATCGAGGCCAAGTGCATCGCGCTGGTGCGCAACCTGCCCAAAGCCCTGCGCAAGAACTTCGTGCCGGTGCCGGACTTCGTCAAAGCCGCGTTGCAGCGCATGACCTTCGCCGAGGGCTCGTTGCCGCAGGCGTTGGGCCGTGAACTGTTGCGCATGACTGGGGCGCGGGTCAGCGATGAAGCCTGGGCCGAAGCGGCGCAGCAGGTCGACAGTCATTTGCGGATGAACCTGGAAATCGTCGACGGCCAGGGCAAGTTCCTCGGTGAGGGACGTGATCTGGCGGAACTGACCGCACGTTTTGCCGAGGCCAGTCAGGCCGCGTTGGCCGTGCCACAAACCGCGAAAAACCAGCAACCGGTCGAGCCGAAAGTCTTCGCCGCCGTCGCCGAGAAAACCCAGCAAAAGATCGCCGGGTTGTCGATGACAGTCTATCCGGCGCTGGTGGAAGAGAGCGGCACAGTCAAGGAAGGGCGATTCTCGACCCCGGCCGAGGCCGAGTTCCAACATCGCCGTGCCTTGCAGCGCTTGCTGATGCAGCAACTGGCCGAGCCGGCGAAGTTCCTGCGCGGCAAGTTGCCGGGGCTGACCGAGCTGGGTTTGATGTACCGCGAATTGGGGCGTATCGATGCCTTGGTGGAAGACATCCTGCTGGCCAGCCTCGACAGTTGTATTCTCGACGGTGAAGACCCGTTGCCGCGTGATGGCGCCGGGTTGGCGTCACTGGCCGAACGCAAGCGCGGCGGCTGGACCGAGCACGCCGAACGGTTGGCGAAGCTGACGCTGGAGATTCTCAAGCTCTGGCACGGCCTGCAAAAACGCTTCAAGGGCAAGATCGACCTGGCGCAAGCCGTGGCCTTGAACGACATCAAGCAGCAACTCAGCCATCTGGTGTATCCGGGTTTTGTACGGGAAACCCCGATGCAGTGGCTCAAGGAGCTGCCGCGCTATCTGAAAGCTGTCGAACAGCGCTTCGAGAAAATCGGCGCTCAGGTTCAGAGGGATCGGGTCTGGAGCGGCGAACTGTCCGGCCTGTGGACGCAATACCAGACCCGCGCGAAAAAACACGCCCAGGAAGGCAAACGCGATCCGCAACTGGAACTCTATCGCTGGTGGCTTGAGGAATACCGGGTTTCGCTGTTCGCCCAGCAACTGGGGACCAAGGTGCCAATCTCCGATAAGCGTTTGAACAAGCAGTGGACGCAAGTTGAGCCGTAGCTTTCGATCTCGCAAAAGGGGCCAAACCCCAACGTTTATGGCAAACTTCGCGCCTATAAACACCGGCCCCGCGGTTTGAGCCTTCACAGGCCGGGGCGGATCGGAATAAGCGATGCCAGGTTTGCTTCCCGTGAGGGGAATAGACTCTTTGTGTATTGGTACGTCGGTGCCACTACTTTCTGCCTGACCAGATTAGAGAAACGACCATGCATAACGTCGTCATCAGCGGCACCGGCTTGTACACCCCGGCCAACAGCATCTCCAACGAAGAGCTGGTGCAGTCTTTCAATGCTTACGTCGCGCAATTCAACGCCGACAATGCCGACGCCATCGCGCGCGGCGACATCGAAGCGTTGACCGAGTCCAGCGCGGCGTTTATCGAAAAAGCCTCTGGCATCAAAAGCCGCTTTGTCATGGACAAGGAAGGTATTCTCGACCCGCAACGCATGGCGCCACGCCTGCCGGAGCGCTCGAATGACGAGTGGTCGGTGCTTTGCCAAATGGCCATTGGTGCCGCCGAGCAAGCCTTGCAGCGCGCCGGCAAGACCGCCGCGGACATCGACGGCGTGATCGTCGCCTGCTCCAACCTGCAGCGGGCTTATCCGGCCATCGCCATCGAAGTTCAGGAAGCCTTGGGCATTCAGGGTTTCGGTTACGACATGAACGTCGCCTGCTCCTCGGCAACCTTCGGCATTCAGGCCGCCGTCAACAGCGTGCAACTGGGCCAGGCCCGCGCGATCTTGATGGTCAACCCGGAAGTCTGCACCGGTCACCTGAACTTCCGCGACCGTGACAGCCACTTCATCTTCGGCGACGCGGCCACTGCGGTGATCATCGAGCGCGCTGACCTGGCAACGTCCAAGTATCAGTTCGACGTGGTCAGCACCAAGCTGTTGACCAAGTTCTCCAACAACATCCGCAATAACTTCGGCTTCCTCAACCGCGCGGCGGAAGAGGGCATCGGTGCCAAGGACAAACTGTTCGTGCAGGAAGGCCGCAAGGTGTTCCGTGATGTGTGCCCGATGGTCGCCGAGCTGATCGCCACGCATCTGGACGAGAACACGCTCAACATCAGCGACGTGAAACGCTTCTGGCTGCATCAGGCCAACCTCAGCATGAACCACCTGATCGTCAAGAAACTGCTGGGCCGTGAAGCCACTGAAGAAGAAGCTCCGGTGATTCTCGACACCTACGCCAACACCAGCTCCGCCGGTTCCGTGATTGCGTTCCACAAATATCAGGATGATTTGGCCGCCGGTTCGCTGGCAGTGCTCAGCTCGTTCGGCGCTGGTTACTCGATTGGTAGCGTGATTCTGCGCAAGCGTTGAGTTCGCCTTAAAAGATCGCAGCCTGCGGCAGCTCCTACACGGGATTGGATTTCAACGCGATATCGCGGTTGGAATACGGTCGGTGTAGGAGCTGCCGCAGGCTGCGATCTTTTTTTGCACAAACAAAAAGACTCGCGCTGGCGTATCGGACGGATGATGGGGACCGATACACCAGCGCGAGTCTGTAAAAGCGGCTCGGGCTTCCTTGCCCGAGTCGTGTAGCGGGGAATCAGAACTTGGCTTCAGCATCCAGTTGCAGGGTGTTGATCTTCGAATCCCGCAAGTTGGCGTTGGTGTAGTCGGAATCAGCCATGAAGTACGTCGCACCGAGGGCGAAGTTCTTGTCGATCTCGTAACTCACTTTCAACTTGCTGCCACGCGAACCGGTGAAACCGTTGGCGAAGTCGGAGTCGGTGAAGGCGCCGACCACCGCATTACGCTGTACGTCGCGGTAGTTGTAGTCCACTCCGAAGCCGTAGAATTTGGTCTTGACGCCAGCCAGCCAGCCCATGTCCTGATCGTTGCTGGCATCGTCGTTGTTGACGATTTGACCGTAAAGCGACAGCGGCATTGGCAGGCCGCCAATGTCGAGCTGACCAAAGCCTTCGTACAGTTTGAATTGTTCGTTCGCAGTGTTGCCGTTGACGGCCAGTCGGCATGTTGCCGCGGCACACGTATTGTTGATGTCGTTGTCGTTGTCGTAAGCGTAGATACTGCCGCCCAGCGTCATTTTCAAGTTGTCGGTGATCGCGAAACGCGCGCCCAACTGGCCCGCGTACAGACGCAGGTCATGACGGAACTGCTTGCCTTCGCCGTCGACGTTGTCCTTGAGCGTGTAGTGACCGGCGCTACCGAACATCTCGACAGGGCCCAGCGCGTGCTTGTAGGTTGCTGCCAGACCTTCCGGGCTGATGTCGCTATCCCAGATGATGTCGCCCATGCTCACCCATGGTTGCGGCATCTTGCCGCCGATCAAGTGCAAATTCTTGATGGCAGTCGGGTGGTAGTCGACGTAGCCCTGATCCAGCCAGATATCCTTCTTGGTGAAGTTGTTGTCCAGACTCTGGTTGGTCGAGCGAGAATCGTTGTCGCTACCAGTGGCGATACGAATACCGGTGTCCACTTGCGGGTTGATTTCGGTGTAGGCACCCAGGCGCACACGAATGCGTTGACGGTCCTGGTCGCCAGTGTTGGAAACACCATCGTTCTTGACTGTTTCCTGACGGAAACGAACATCGCCCTTGAACTGGGTCTTGGCAGCCCACGCCAGTTTTTGGTCGAAGGTGCTCAGCTCATTGGTTTTCTTCGCAGTTGCCGCGATCTGCTCGTTGGTCTCTTGCTGAGCCTGACGGGCGATTTGCTGGTCTTTCTGATCCCTGGCCAGCTCGGCTTGCAATTCGGTGTACTGCGCAGGCGAAATTGAGCCGTTTGCCTTGAGCATGTCGAGCAGTTTGGCGTCGACTGCGGCGCTGGCCGGAACGCTCATGGCCAGCAGCAGGCCACCACACAAGGCCGCCGCAGTTTTCGTGGAAGCAAGACGCATATCAATCTCCGAAGATGTAATGGGATGACTGAGCCATCCAGGCACAACCGACCGTTGACGGACGGAAAACAGTGGCCGGGTTAGAACCCGACGCTCTAAAAACAGGCGCCAGTATCGCGATGGTTTATGACAGAGCGGTGGCAATGTGATGGCAGCTCGATGACGATATAAAGTCGTCTCGAACTATTGAGCTAGAGCGCTGTCGTCGAATTGCTCGTGTGCAATGCAGAGCGATAAGCGATACTCGCGGTGCTTTCACGCCATGAAGAGTGAGGATGGTGATGCCGTTGCAACGTCTGCAAAGCCTGTCGGAAATCGCCCCGCACACGTGGGATGCGTTGGTCCCCGATACTCAGCCATTTTTGCGTCACGCTTTTCTGAGCGCGCTGGAAGACAGCGCCAGCATTAGCCCCCATTCCGGATGGCAGCCCGAGCATTTGCTGCACATCGAAGGCGATCGTCTGATCGCCGCGCTGCCCAGTTACCGCAAATGGCACTCCTACGGCGAGTACGTGTTCGATCACGCCTGGGCCGATGCGTGTGAGCGTGCCGGCATCGACTATTACCCCAAACTGTTGACGGCTGTGCCGTTCAGTCCGGTCAGCGGTCCGCGTTTGCTGGCGGCCACGCTCGAGGACGGTTTCGAACTGTTGAAAAGCCTGCCCGGCTACCTTGAGATCGAACAACTTTCCAGCGCCCACATCAACTTCACCGATCCTTTCACCGACGCAGCATTGGCCGAGCAGCCGGGCTGGTTGCAGCGAATCGGCTGTCAGTACCACTGGCAGAATCGCGGGTATCGGGATTTTCAAGACTTCCTCGACGTCCTCAGTTCGCGCAAGCGCAAGCAGATGCGCAAGGAGCGCGAACAAGTGGCGGGGCAGGGCATTGATTTCGAATGGCTTGAAGGCAGGCAACTCGATCAGGTGCAGTGGGATTTTGTCTATGCCTGCTATGCCAACACTTACGCAGTGCGTCGGCAAAGGCCTTATCTGACGCGGGATTTTTTCAGCCTGTTGGCCGAGGGCATGCCGGAGTCGATTCGCGTGGTGCTGGCCAAGCAAGGCTCACGGCCGGTGGCCATGGCCTTCAGTCTGGTGGGCGGAGACAGTTTTTACGGCCGTTACTGGGGCTGTCTTGCAGAGTTCGACCGTCTGCACTTTGAGACCTGTTTCTATCAAGGCATGGACTACGCGATTGCCAACGGCTTCCAGCGATTCGATGCCGGTGCCCAGGGCGAGCACAAGTTGATTCGCGGGTTTGAACCCGTGATCACTCATTCATGGCACTACTTGCGTCATCCTGGTCTGAAAGCCGCCGTCAAAGACTTCCTGCAGCAGGAGCGCGTTGGCGTGCTGGCGTATGCCGAGGAAGCGAGGACGGCCTTGCCTTACCGGCAAGACTGAGCCTGGGGGATCACACTCACTATTGTGGGAGCGGGCTGCTCGCGAAGGCGGTGTATCAGTCGACATATTTGTTGCCTGACACTCCGCCTTCGCGAGCAAGCCCGCTCCCACAGGGTTACTGTCGATCAGAAGATTTAATCGATCCCGACAAACCCCCCCGTTTGGTGCTGCCACAACCGCGCATACAACCCGCCATGGGCCAGCAGTTCGGCGTGGCTGCCGGTTTCGGCGATCTTGCCGTTTTCCAGCACCACCAGCCGGTCCATCCGGGCGATGGTCGAGAGCCGGTGGGCGATGGCGATCACGGTTTTGCCCTGCATCAGGGTTTCCAGGCTTTCCTGGATCGCCGCTTCGACCTCCGAGTCCAGCGCCGAGGTGGCCTCGTCCATGATCAGGATCGGCGCGTCCTTGAGCAGCACGCGAGCAATCGCAATCCGCTGGCGCTGGCCACCGGAGAGTTTCACGCCACGTTCACCGACGTGGGCATCGAAACCGGTGCGGCCTTCTGCGTCCGACAACAACGGGATGAACTCGTCGGCTCGGGCCTTGTGCGCCGCTTCCCAGAGTTCAGCGTCGGTGGCGTCGGGTTTGCCATAAAGCAAATTGTCGCGGATCGAGCGATGCAGCAGGGACGTGTCCTGGGTGATCATGCCGATACGCTCGCGCAGGCTTTCCTGGCCGACTTCAGCAATGTTCTGCCCGTCGATAAGGATGGCCCCGCCCTCCACGTCATAGAGGCGCAGCAGCAGGTTGACCAGAGTCGACTTGCCGGCACCGGACGGACCGATCAGGCCGATTTTCTCGCCAGGCTTGATGGTCAGATTGAGGTCGCCGATGATCCCGCTCTTCTTGCCGTAGTGGAAATTCACGTGCTCGAAACGCACTTCGCCACGGGTCACCGTCAGCGGTTTGGCCTGCTCGCGATCGGTAACGCTGACCGGTTGAGAAATGGACTGCAAACCGTCCTGGACCATGCCGATGTTTTCGAAAATGCCGGTGACCACCCACATGATCCAGCCGGACATGTTGACGATACGAATCACCAGGCCGGTGGCCAGGGCAATGGCGCCTACGGTGATCAGCGACTGCGTCCACAGCCACAGCGCCAGGCCGGTGGTGCCGACGATCAGCAAGCCGTTCATGCTGGTGATGACCACGTCCATGCTGGTGACCACCCGGCCGGCCAGTTGGGCTTTTTCGGTTTGTTCCTTGATCGCTTCGCGAGCGTATTGCTGCTCGAAGTTGGTGTGGGCGAACAGCTTCAGGGTGGTGATGTTGGTGTAGCCATCGACAATCCGCCCCATGAGTTTTGAGCGCGCATCGGAGGACACGACCGAGCGTTCCTTGACCCGTGGCACGAAGTAGTAAAGGGCACTGATGAAGGCGACGATCCAGGTCAGTAGAGGGATCATCAAGCGCCAGTCGGCTTCGGCGAACAGCACCAGCGAACTGATCGCGTAGATCAGCACATGCCACAGCGCGTCCACCGCTTGCACGGCGGAATCGCGCAGCGAGTTGCCGGTCTGCATGATGCGTTGGGCGATACGCCCGGCGAAGTCGTTCTGGAAAAAATTCAGGCTCTGTTTGAGCACATAACTGTGGTTCTGCCAGCGGATCAGGCTGGTCATGCTGGGGCTCAGGGTCTGGTGTACCAGTAAGTCATGCAGGCCGACGAACACCGGGCGCAGAACCAGTGCAACCACGGCCATCCAGGCCAGCTCGATGCCGTGATCCTTGAAGAAATTGACGTTCGGGGTGCCCTGGGCCAGGTCGATGATGCGGCTCAGGTAGCTGAACAGCGCCACCTCGATCAGTGCGCCGAACAGGCCGACGATCAGCAGGACGGCGAAACTCGGCCAGACCTGCTTCAGATAATAAGTATAAAAAGGGAGAACCCGATCCGGCGGAGCGGCCGTCGGGGCATCGCGGAAAATGTCGATCAGTTTCTCAAAACGGCGATAAAGCATCAGTTCTCCGCCCGCGCACGGGCTCTCCTTTGAACAGTGTGAGCGGCGCACTCCGGCAGCCGCTCAAGACTTCCTGTGTAGCTTAGTCGATGACTTTGGCCGACTTGATGAACACAGGGTCGGCCGGCACATCTTTCATGCCGCCACGGGTGGTGGTTTGCGAGTTGACGATGACGTCCACCACGTCCATGCCTTTCACGACTTTACCGAAGACCGCATAGCCGTCACCGCTGTCGAGGAAGTCATTGTCTTTGACGTTGACGAAGAACTGGCTGGTGGCCGAATCAGGGTTAGAGGTGCGGGCCATGGACAGCGTGCCACGGACGTTATGCAGGCCGTTTTTGGACTCGTTCTTGATCGGCGCCTTGGTTTCTTTTTGCGTCATCTCTTTAGTAAAACCACCGCCCTGGACCATGAACCCAGGAATCACACGGTGGAAAATCGTGTTGTTGTAGAAGCCGCTGTTGACGTAATCAAGGAAGTTCTTGGTACTGATCGGGGCCTTGACCGCGTCCAGTTCGATTTCGATCTGGCCGTTGGTCGTGTCCAGCAGCACGTGCGGCGCCTTGGCCGGCGTGGCGGCCATCAGGTTGGCGGCAAACAGAACGGAGCCAGCGACGAGGGCGATTTTTTTCAGCATGGGTCAGTAATCCTGATTGGGGTGGTGTCGACTGCGGTGAGAAACTCGAGCAGGGTTTGGTTAAAATGTTCGGGTTGATCCAGCGGGGTGGCGTGGCGCGAATCGGCGATCACCACCAGCCGCGCATCGGGCAGCAGTTTTACGTAGGTCTCTTTCAGCGAGACCGGTGTGTAGTCACGGTCGGCGCTGACGATGAGGGTTGGACAGGAGACCTTCGAAAGTCGTTCCTGAACCCCCCAGCCAACGATCGCATCGAAGCTGGCGAGATAAGCATGTTTGTCGTTTTTTGCCCAGCGCTCGGCCATTTTTTGTCGCAAATCTGCCTGCTCCGGTTTTGGGAACAGCTTTCCTCCAAGGGCCGTGCCGATGGCGCCGAGACTAAGGACACGCATCAGGCTCCAGCGCTTGAACCACTGCCAGTAATCGTCGCGGCTGCGCAGTTTGACCTCGGGCGCGCTGTTGACGATGCACAGGCTTTTGAGCAATTGCGGCTGATCCACGGCCAGTTGAAAACCGATCATGCCGCCCATGGACAAGCCCACGTAATGAGTGGGGCCCAGGTTCAGGTGTTCGATCAGGGCAATCAGGTCGGCGCTGAACCCGGCGATGCTGTAGCGCTCGCGGGGTTTGTCGGAGCGACCGTGGCCGCGCACATCCGGGACGATCACCCGGTAGCGGGCCGACAGCGCCGGGATCTGCTCTTCCCAGTCCAGGGTGCTGGACCCCAGCCCGTGAACCAACAGCAACGGCGTGCCGTGGCCATATTCCTCATAGTGCAGGTTGCAACCTTCGTGTTCGAAATAGGCCATGTTTACACTCCGTGTCAGGCTTGTTCAGGGGCGGCAAAAGGGGCATCCAGCGGCGCGGTGTCGAAAGTGCGCAGCAGTTCGATGAGAATCTGCGTGGCCGGACCCAAGGGTTTGTCCTTGTTCGAGTAGAGGTAGAAGCTAGGGTTGCGGCTGCCGCCCTGGTCCAACGGTAGCAGCTTGAGCAGACCTTCCTTGAGTTCGCGTTCGATCATGTGCCGAGGCAACCAGGCGAAACCCAGGCCGCTGCTGACAAAAGTCGCCGCGGTGGCCAGGCTGCCGACGGTCCAGCGCTGTTCCGCGCCGAGCCAGCCAACGTCCCTTGGCTGCTGGCGACCGGAGTCGCGGATGACCACTTGCAGTTGGCTTTCCAGGTCCTGGAAATTCAGTTCGCGATTGAGGCGATGCAACGGATGTTCGGGATGGGCGACCGCGACGAACTCGACGTCGCTCAATTCCGCGCCCAGGTAACCCGGGATGCTGAAACCGCTGATAGCCAGGTCGGCCACGCCTTCGAGCAGGACTTCTTCCACGCCCGACAACACTTCTTCGCGCAGACGCACCCGGCAGCCACGGCTCTGCGGCATGAACGCGGTCAAGGCGCGGACGAGGCGGGCGCTCGGGTACGCAGCGTCGACTACCAACCGAACTTCCGCTTCCCAGCCTTGTTCCATGTGATGGGCCAGGTCTTCCAGCTGACTGGCCTGTTTCACCAGTTGCCGGGAACGGCGCAGCAGCACGCCGCCGGCTTCGGTCAGCACCGCTTTGCGGCCGTCGATGCGCAACAGCGGCACGCCGAGCTGGTCCTGCATGCGCGCCACGGTGTAGCTCACCGACGATTGCGAGCGGTGCAGCGCTTCGGCGGCCTGGGCGAAACCGCCGTGGTCGACCACGGCCTGTAACGTTCGCCATTGATCAAGGGTCACGCGGGGCGCTTTCATGAATAGCTCCTCTTGTCCTAAGCTGGCAGTCCTTATTGGAGACTGCTGAATGAAAAAGCTTTGTTGTGTGGTATCGGGTTGTGTACTGCTGGCGATGTTGCCGCTGACGGCGTTTGCTTATCCGATCGACGTTGAAAAACAGCTGAACGGCTTGAGCATCGATTACAACGCGTATGACACGGATAGCGACATCGCCTCCATTCAGGTGAACAACTACGGCACCACCGATGCAATCTGTAAGGTGGTTTTCAACAATGGCCCGGAAGCACCGCGCACCCGCAAAATCGAAGTGCCAGCCGGCAAACACACCAATGCCACCGCCAAATTCACCCGAACCATCATCAAGATGCGTATCAACCTGAGTTGCACCCCAAAATGACGTCAACTGTGGGAGCGAGCCTGCTCGCGAAAGCGGTGTATCAGCCAACAGTGATAGCGCCTGACACGACGCCTTCGCGAGCAGGCTCGCTCCCACAGGTCACGCTCCGCTTATAAACGAATTTATTGATGGGTTATAGCAGTTATTTGCGCTTTTTCATCGATATGACTCTGTTTAACCTTCACTCCATCGCCTTACAGCATTCTCAGATGGAGCCTACCTACCATGTCACGCGTTCTGATCATCGAAAGCAGCGCCCGTCAGCAAGACTCGGTTTCTCGTCAATTGACCCAGACCTTCATCAGTCAGTGGCAATCGGCTCACCCGGCCGACCAGATCACGGTGCGTGACCTGGCCGTCAACCCGGTGCCGCATCTGGACATCAACCTGCTGGGCGGCTGGATGAAACCTGCCGAACAGCGCAATGATATCGAACAGGCTTCCCTTGAACGCTCCAACCAACTGACCGACGAACTGCTGGCCGCCGACGTGCTGGTCATGGCTGCGCCGATGTACAACTTCGCGATCCCAAGCACGTTGAAAGCCTGGCTCGACCATGTGCTGCGTGCCGGCGTGACCTTCAAGTACACCGACACCGGCCCACAAGGCCTGCTCAGCGGCAAGCGTGCCTACGTGCTGACCGCTCGCGGCGGGATCTACGCCGGCAGCACCGCGGATCACCAGGAACCGTACCTGCGTCAGGTCATGGGCTTCATCGGGATCCACGACGTGATCTTTATTCACGCCGAAGGCATGAACCTGGGTGGCGACTTTCAGGAGAAGGGTCTGAACCAGGCCAACGCCAAGCTCGCCCAGGTCGCCTGAGGCTTTAATCGCCAGGTAATCCCTTGATGTTCAAGTGACCTGGCGCAACCCCTCAAGGCTCTACGCGCATCGAACCTCCCTTTGCACTTGTTGCTCCTGAGTGCTGTAGCCCGATTGAACGCTTTAGCGAGATCGGGCTTTTTTTTGCCTGGGATTTAGCGAAGGCCGGCAAAAACCGCTATCGTCGCCGCCATTAAAAATGAGGCGAGCATGGGTTATCTACTTTTTGTCACGCTGATTCAGGCATTTTCCTTCAGTCTGATCGGCGAATACCTGGCCGGTCATGTCGACAGTTACTTTGCGGTGCTGGTGCGAGTGTTGCTGGCGGGGCTGGTGTTCATTACGTTGACTCGCTGGCGTTCGGTTGAACCAGCGTTCATGCGCAGCATGCTGCTGATCGGCGCGTTGCAGTTCGGCGTGACGTACGTCTGCCTGTACCTGAGCTTTCGGGTGCTGACAGTGCCGGAGGTGTTGCTGTTCACCATCCTCACGCCGCTGCACGTGACCTTGATCGAAGACGCGCTGAACCGGCGCTTCAATCCATGGGCATTGGTCGCAGCATTGGTGGCGGTGATGGGCGCGGCGGTGATTCGCTACGACCGGATCAACCCGGATTTCTTCATGGGGTTCCTGCTGCTGCAACTGGCCAACTTCACCTACGCCGCCGGACAGGTGCTCTACAAGCATCTGGTCGCCCGTCATCCGAGCGATCTGCCGCATTACCGGCGCTTCGGTTATTTCTATCTCGGCGCATTGGCGGTGGCGTTGCCAGCGTTTCTGCTGTTCGGCAAACAGAACTTCCTGCCCGAAGCACCGCTGCAATGGGGCGTACTGGTGTTCCTCGGCCTGGTATCGACTGCGCTCGGGTTGTACTGGTGGAACAAGGGCGCTTGCCTGGTGAATGGCGGGACGCTCGCGGTGATGAACAACCTGCATGTGCCCGTGGGATTGCTGATCAATCTGCTGTTCTGGAATCAGCATGAAGAACTGGGGCGGTTGTTCCTGGGGGGGGCGGTGATTCTGATGGCGGTGTGGATCAGTCGGTTGGGTATCAGACGAGCCGCTCAACCGGCGTAGGAGCTGTCGAAGGCTGCGATCTTTTGATTTTGAAGATCAAAAGATCGCAGGCTGCGCCAGCTCCTACATGATGTGTTTTTCGGGCTGGGGGATATGGCTCGCGCCTAACATGGCCGGGAGCAACCCGGCCCTCAGGTCACCGCCACTCGGCTGCTGATACAGGCTCAAGCCAAACTCCGGCAACACCGCCAGCAGGTAATCAAAAATATCCCCCTGGATCCGCTCGTAATCGGCCCACGCGGTGGTGCGAGTGAAGCAGTAGATTTCCAGCGGAATACCCTGGGCGGTGGCCTGCATCTGCCGAACCATGCAGGTCATGTTCGGCTGGATTTCCGGGTGGCTCTTCAAATACGCCAGGGCATAGGCGCGAAAAGTCCCGATATTAGTCATCCGCCGACGGTTGGCCGACATCGCCGCCACATTGCCCTGGGCTTCGTTCCAGGCCTTGAGTTCAGCCTGTTTGCGGCTGATGTAATCGGTCAGCAGATGAACCTGGGACAGTCTCTGCTCTTCGTCATCGCGTATGAACCGCACGCCGCTGGCGTCGATGAACAGGCTGCGCTTGATCCGTCGTCCACCGGACTGCTGCATGCCGCGCCAGTTCTTGAACGACTCGGACATCAGGCGCTAGGTCGGAATCGAAACGATGGTCTTGTCGAAATTTTGTATCCGTGAGCTAAAACCAAAAAATGGACAACGGACTTGAGACTAATCAATGACTTAGCGGTTTTTGACTGTAGTCCATTTTTTACGAATTCGATGGACATGTTGATTCCCGACAGTCTGCAGGACTTTCTCAAGCCAAGCACTCACGTGCCAGCGGAGCGGTTAATAAAATTAATTGCGTTGCCGAGGCGGCCTACGTTTTAAACAAGAAACTGAACTAAGAATTATAAAAAGGAGAATATCGGTGAATAGTTTTTGTTTTCGTGCTGAGTGCATACATGACGCTTTAAATTTCATGGCTGTTGTGGCCGAACGAGCGAGAGTGGCCGTTTTCAATCTCAATCAAGATGCAATATTTCCGGATTGTGATGCTGAGATGGTTACAACGCTTTCGTTGAAAGAACTCATCTTGATTGCGAGTAATATTCACGATGCACATGTAATTCAAGAATCGATCAAGTTGAAGCGCTAAGGTTGAAAGCCTGATGGTCAGATTTTTTTATACATCCTGAGCAAATTTTACAGTCATGACGGATAATCGCCGACGGCAAAAAACCGCATCGAGTTGGACCGGGTGTCTATAGACTCAAAGGGCGAGCAATCTCGGCTAGCTCGCTGCGACCATTATTTTTTTCGAGCACAGGATTTCTACATGTATGGTGAAGTGGGCTTTTGCAAGTGGCTCCCTTGGGAGAAACGTGGGGAGGTACCGGGGAAGGACGCGCCAGGAGTGTATTTCATTGCCTGTAGCGACGAAGAGCCAGAAAGCTACCGAGCACATCACGAAGCAATCATATACATAGGGGAGACGTCGCAGCGTACCTTGGGCCGGCGGCTCTGGGAGTTCAATACCTCCGCCTTCAACGGAAAGCCAGGTCACTCAGGCGGACATACTTTCAAACGAAACATGCCTGACGCAACACCCGAGCATCTTTGGGTTTCAGCTTGCCCGGTGGCATTGGGAGAACCGTACACGACGGCCTACATTAAGTATCTGGAGCGACGTCTCATCTGGGAGTATGTGAATACGTGGGGCTGTTTTCCTCCGTGCAACAGCATGTGATGGCAATTCTTCCAAATCATCGTGGTCGGCTAGCTTAACCCTAGTCGTCGGGTTATTGATCCGATGTGAAGGCGGCAGTGACAGCAGCACGTCGACATTCACAGTCAACTGGCGGCATATTATGCCGAACTGGATCGATGCCGTAATCCGGCATTCATCCTTCGGCTAATCTTGTTAAAGTGGCGCGTCACCATGCTCGGCTCTTTACGCGTTATGGAGTGATGGTAAGGCCCGGGCAAGCCGGAACTCGACCACTGTTAAATAGTGATATGGGCGCTGCCAAGAACCGACATTGATTGTTCGTCACGCGAACTGCATCCCTCAGCCCGCGGGTTGATTGCTGAGTTCACTTTGTGATCAGGGCTAATGTAGAGTGTCCGGAGCGTCGACACATTTCTCCATCGAATCAGAATCGGTCGATTCTTTATTGACAACGTAATCAAGAAAGTTAATATAACGCTCCGTATACCTGATAGCACGGTGACCCAGTGAAAGTTGCACTCGAATGAATATTACGTGCGCTTCCTGTGCTTGCTGTAAGCGAAGGGGGCGGAGTGTTATGCTTTTTTTCATCTATATCTCCTGTCTAGCTTGATGATCTTTGATTAAAGAGTGGTTCGTACATCTGAGTTAGCGCTTGTTGAGGTAGTCGATGAAATCGACCTCAGGTGACGCCCGCGCGGAGGTGTCGGTCCTCGGCTATCCATCGGAAGTCCGAAAAAGTTTATTACGGCGCTTGAACGTTACCGAAATTTTTAAGTTTTCAGGATGAGAAAAGGTTGGGGGCTCTTGTTCTGATACCTGGGCATGATCGTTCAATTCAGCTTGAACGCCGGATAGCACTGGCTCTCCCAAGTGAGGATCTTGTGATTTCATCGCTGAATAATGATGGAAACCTAACTGGCTCACCAATTCCAAGGCAGTTGCGAGAGGGACGTTGAGACACCTATGGATATTGTCCATCAGCTTTAGATGGATCACTGCTCTTTCCTCTCCTTTCAGAATTCCAGGTTGGTTATTTTCTTGTACCGCTTGTTTCAAAGCATAGCAATTAGCATGGCCCAAGATTTCTGCAATCGTTTCGCGGCCCTTTGAAAGTTTCATTTCGGTGCCTGTAGCTTTTACAAGTCTCCTAGCTGACTGAGAAATAAGCTTCTTTTCCAAGTCTCGTTTGCTTACAGGGAATTGCGGAATATGGGTCATGGGGAACTCCTGGTAGAAGGAGTAAAGATAGTTTGATGTAGGGCGTGGTCAAGTGCCAGGCAAGAGTGTGCATTCACGCAATTTTGTCGCGGTATGACAATATGATTTTCGACAGCTATGTTAATTTGACGATGGTTGTCATTTACAATGACATTCGAAAGGATATTCCTTGTTTTTCAACGAAATCGTGGATGGATTTGCTTTGCTAAGAGTGAAATTTGCTTTTATTAAGACGGAACTGAATACCGGCGGAATTTATTAAGAGTTTAAGTATGGTTAACAAAATATAATGATGTGGCGCTTTAGGCGTGCATTATGTCTTTAATGTCGTTTTGATTTTGGTCATTTTCAGCTCCCGGACACGCGCTCAGGTGCGCTTGCGAGTACCTGATACGGTTCAGGTTTTTGGATGGATCCAATGACATGAGTGATGAGTATTCCCTGCATAGCGTATTGGAGAAGATGTATCAGAACCAACTCGCTCTTGAAGCCGTCCTAATGGAGCTTACGCTTTACGCTGAGGAAAGTGGATTAGAGGGTTTTCAGTCCAACACTGGGCTCCAATCGCGCTGAAAAACGTTTTTACACAACCTCGGCCGATTGCTGTCTCTGGCGAAGGGCTGTAGTCGACCCATAGCCGTCATTTGTTTGCGAGATATGAGGCTAGAACTTTTCGTCATGCAGAAATAAACGAGGCCTTAATCACGGCCTCGTTTTTTCAGGATCTTACTCGTGCGAATGGCCGTGCTCAGCGCTCTCGGAGGTTGCGCCTTTCTCACCGCCGCCGCATGCCGTCATCAGGCTTAGGAAGCAGATCAGGAGCATCGAACGAATCAGAGTGGTTGGGGTTTTCATGGGAAGACTCTTCAAGAAATGGATGAAATAAATGATCTGTGGTCAGGATGAGCACCGCGTTTTCGGCAATGAACAGCCGTCGCCGCTTCGGATTACTGTTTGACGCTCAAGTAATCGCCGGTGGTTTTCAGTGAGATGGTCACGTCGTTGTTGCTGCGATTACGCCAAAACCAACCGTGGGTGCCGTCAAAAATAGCGGTGAATTCGCCTTTGTCATTTTTGACCTGCTTGCCCTTGTTGTAGCTGTGGAAGTAACCCTTTTCACCGTTGTAGGGCTCGCCATGGGTGTCGTAGTTCACAGGCCCACCAGCCGCTGTCCATTCATAGCTGACGGTTTTGTTCTTCAACATTTCGAGTTTGATTTCTGTCCCTTCACCTGGCTTGAGCGTGACAGTCATTTGATCCGTCTTTAAAGCAGGTTCAGGTGTCGCCACCGGCTGATCAGCAGGTTTCGCAATAGGTTGGACTTGCGCAACCTGCGGAGCTGGAGCTGGAGCTGGAGCTGGAGCTGCTGGTTGCGGTGGCGCGGCATCCGCCAACGCCTCTTGGGCAAGGATGATCTTCAGTTCGCCCATCTGGGTCAGACCCAGTGCGCGGCCCACACCCGTAGGATCAACGGCATATTCCGAAGGCATGACCACTATCACCAGCAGGCCGACCGCAGTCAGCAGTGCAATGACAGTCGAACGCACCAGTTTGCGAGTGCTAGGCAATTCATTAACAGTTGGAAGCGGAGTATTGAACATGGTCAGAATTCCTTACGCGGAGACAAACAGTCCGGTGATCTGGTAACCCATCAGGAGGAAACCGGCACTCATCATGGCGACGTTGACGGTATAGGCGTGGCGCCAGAAACTGCCGGTGCGCCGCCAATATCCCATCAGAATGAGAATCGCGCTGAGGGCCAGCAATTGGCCGATCTCCACACCGACGTTGAAGGCGATGAGGTTCGGAATCAGGCCGTCAGGCGAGATTTCGTACTCCTGGATCTTGGTAGCCAGACCGAACCCATGGAGCAGGCCGAAGATCAGCGTGGCCACCTTGGTATTAGGTTGGAAACCGAACCAGCGTTGGAACGCGCCTAGGTTGTCGAGCGCCTTGTACACCACCGAGAAACCAATGATGGCGTCGATGATGTAGGAGCTGATGCTGATCTCGGTCAGCACGCCCAGCAGCAGCGTGACAGAGTGGCCTACAGCGAATAGCGTTACGTAGAGCCCCACGTCTTTCAGGCGGTAGAGAAAGAAGATCACTCCGAACAGAAACAGCAGGTGGTCGTAGCCCGTCATCATGTGCTTGGCGCCCATGTAGATGAAGGGCAACAACATGACGCCGGAGCTTTCTTGGATGAACCCCTTGTCACCTTCCGCGACGGCATGAGCCATCGCCTCGGGCATTGCGAGGAAAAGTGCCGCGACAAATAAAAACAACAGCAGTAGCAGGCGACGCGAAGGCGCAGTAATTGCGTCAACGCCGCTCATCGAGTGCGAATGCATAGATCAATCCTACGTTGCGGGGATCAAAGGCCGCAGTGCGGCCATGGTCAGGATGCGAACGAAGGACGGGGTGGACGCTCGATCAAGAAAATCGGCGGACGAGGAACGGAATAGGACGGGGCTTCGAGTCGCATGGACAGCTTCGGCTGCGCAGACAAAGTCAACACAGAACTGAGCTGTGGCGTTTCGTGCTGGTGGTCAGGGGTCAAAGGGGAGTGATAGTGATCCGAACAGCTCGCACACGACATCTCGGCTTGCTCTTCATGAGAGTGATGAGCGTCTTGCGCAATCTCCCAGGCCGGCTGTTTCGACATCACTGACAACGTATAGGTATGCCCGGCCCAGGCCACAAACATGGCGAGAGCAAGCGCGATTACCACCGTCGTTGTCAGTGTTCTGCTGAACATAGCGTTCGGGTTTCAACTCGTTTTGTAGGGCTTTGATGCGTTTGACCCATCCTCCTAGGGGGGATAGGATGCCAGCGTAATTCATTGAGGCCTGAGGCTCAAGTCATGAGTGAGCACGAACACAGCCACCCCCACACCCACCAAAGTCACGAGGCGATCATTAAACGCCTCAAACGGGCGGACGGCCATTTACGCGGCATCATCACCATGATCGAAGAGGGTCGTCAGTGCGTGGACATCGCCCAGCAGCTGCATGCTGTTGAAAAAGCGGTGTGCCAAGCCAAGCGCACGCTTATTCAGGATCACATTGATCACTGCCTGGAGGATACCGTCTCGGCGTTGAACAATGGCGAGCGCGCACCACTGGAAGCCTTCAAGCAAATCACCAAGTACCTCTAGGTCTGACCTGCCCATGCACGGCTGGATTGGTTTGAACGCAAAAGGTGAAGATGAGTGTTTGAACTCACCAGCTACGTCGGTCTGTTTCTGGCGGCATTCGGTGCCGCCACGCTGCTGCCGATGCAGTCTGAAGTGGTACTGGTTGGAATGTTGCTTTCCGATCAGTACGTCGCTTCAACGCTCTTGGCGGTCGCCACCCTCGGCAACGTTCTTGGCTCTGCACTGAACTGGATTATCGGTCGCTCCATTGAGCGATTGCGCCATAAGCGTTGGTTCTCGGTGAGCGAGAGCAAGCTTGAAAAGGCCCGCAATTCCTACCTGCGCTACGGGCGCTGGTCGTTGCTGCTGAGCTGGGTGCCGATCATTGGCGATCCGCTGACAGTCGTCGCCGGAGTCATGCGCGAGCCACTTTGGAGCTTCCTGCTGATAGTCTCCCTGGCCAAGGGCGTGCGTTATCTCGTGCTGGCCGCCGTCACACTGGGGTGGGCATGACAACTGTTCATACGACCCAGCATGCCTTGCTCAAGAGCCGAAGCAGCAGCCTGGATCTGATCAAGTGGGTGGCGATGCTGACCATGGTCATCGACCACCTTCGGTTAGTGTGGCCGGAGATGAGCACTCTGTTCATTCCGGGGCGGCTCTCTTTTCCGTTGTTCTGTGTCGCTATCGCGGCCAACGTGGCGCGTTCTAAATCGGGCGAACTGCTGACGCCTGCTAATGGTCGTTACCTTCTCTCGATGCTGTTGTTCGCCGTTATTTCAGAAGTGCCGTATCGCTACATCAGCACCTCGGGATCGTTCAACGTAGTGGTTACGCTGGTGTTGGGGCTGGTGATTGCCTGGGGTTGGCAGCATCGCACCTTGTTGAGCGGCGCTATGGCGTTAATTGCCACCACAATTGCTTATGTGCTGGATGATCCACTGATGTATGGCTTCTACGGAGCACTTGTTCCAGCGGCGGTCTTGTTAGCGATTAAGAAGCCCGGTGTTCTTTGGTTGCTGCCAGCGGCTCTATGCTTGTTAAGCAATACCCGCAGCAGCATCGTTATCAGGGCGATGGACTTAGAAATTTATTCCTTGCTGGCTTTGAGCACTGCGTTCGCGGCGCCCCTAATCGGACTCTGGCTTTTGCGTCAGACCTTCTCCTTCAAGGTCTGGCCGGTCGGGCAATGGGGCTACTGGTTCTATCCGGGGCACCTTGCCGTTCTGCAAGCCCTTCGATTCCTGGTCTGAATGCCCGCCAACTAGCCCTAGTAAATATTAGAAACTCACGATCACTGGTTGGGCCATCGGCGATGCTGATCATCGATCACGTATGGGTGTTCGTGATCCACACCGTCCTGGCCATCGAGGTGCGTGTGATCGCCCGGCAGACACTTATGGGTATGCTTGATCGACTCTTGGTCATGAGCTGGACGCCAGATTACGATGCTGACCACTAGCGCACTACCGGCCACGACAGCGAGCCCTACAAACGACGCAGTGAGGCTGATATTGGCACCCAGCCATCCTGCCAATGGGTAGGTAATCAACCAGCAGGCATGGGATAGAGCAAATTGGGCGGCAAACAACGCCGGGCGATCTTCGGCATGTGCCGAGCGACGCAACAGTCGACCGCTCGGAGTCTGGGCCAGGGAGTAGCCCACCCCGAGCACCACCCACAGCGGCAACAGGAAGTTATAGGTGGTCAGGTTGATACCAACCGCTAAACCCGCGACCAATATTCCTCCGCCAAACAGCATGGCCGTTCGGTCTTTGATGTTTTTTAACAGCCGAGGCAAGACCAAGGCCGCGACCATCGAGCCGCCACCAAACGCAGCCAGCGCCAATGCTGTAGAACTTTGAGGCAGGGCGAAGCGCGATTGCACCAGCACCACCGTATTGACGATGACCATGGCGCTGGCGGCAGCTACCGTCAGGTTAAGAGCGAGCAACCCTCGAAGCCGGGGCGTGGCTAGGAAGATGCGCATGCCTCGGGTGGTTCGCTCGTAAATACTGCGTCTGGGTGTTGGCTTCGCCTTCGGTAACAACACCGTGGCAACCAGGGCCGCTGAGGCGAGGAAGCCGATGACAGTGCCGACGAATAGGTTATGGAAGCTGATCACGGTCAGCAACGCGGCGGCGAGCATCGAACTGGCGACACTTTCAAGATCGTAGGCCAGACGCGACAGTGACAGGGCACGGGTGTAGTCGTCTTCATCCGGCAGTATGTCTGGAATAGTTGCCTGGAACGTCGGGGTGAACGCTGCTGAGGCCGACTGAAGGACGAAAATCAGCACATAGATTTGCCAGACCTCCGTTACGAACGGCAGTGCAAGCGCGACCAGGGCCCGCATCAAATCCAGTGAGACCAGCATTGCTCGACGAGGTAGGCGTTCTGCAAAAGCCGCTGCAATGGGTGCAACGCCGATGTAGGCCGTCATCTTAATCGCCAACGCTGTACCGAGGACGGCACCCGCTTGGGCACCTGCAAGATCGAATGCCAGTAGGCCTAGCGCGACAGTGGCAAGACCCGTTCCTACGAGGGCAATTACTTGGGCCAGGAAGAGGTGCCGGTAGGTTCGGTTGGCTAGGATTTTCAGCATGGAAGATCTCAGGTGGCGAAGTGCGTGACTAGGCGGTTGCCGAACTTTTATCGGAAGGAAGCGAGTTAACAACTTCGTCTTTGTGGATGCGTTGACATCCCCCCTGGGAGGATATGGTTCGATCCTAAACCATTGACCATGGCAGCTCAAGAAATAGGCCCTACACCATCTATCGAATGATTGAAGTGCGGGTCTGCACATCGGTTTTTATTGGTTTTGCCCTGCGAAACGATGTGCTCAATGTTTCGATTGCAGATTCAAATGCAGCAACGCTGCCGATCGGAAGGCTTCCCTCCCTGGCTTGTTTGGCTAATTGGAACGTGTGATCATGTCTTCAATATAGGTAGGGGGGGTATGGTATGGGTCATATAAGATCGAGCAAAGACAATCTTCTTAAGCGCGTAAAGCGAATCGCTGGGCAAATCCAGGCAATTGAGCGAGCACTCGACTCTGACGATGACTGCTCGAAAACCTTGCTTTTGGTCGCTTCGACCCGTGGCGCGATCAATGGGCTGATGGATGAAATCATCGAAGATCATGCTCGTGAACATGTAGCGAATCCCACACTCAGCAACGAAGAAAGAGCGAAAGGCGTCGAAGAGCTGCTCGAAGCCATTCGCCGCTATTCCAAATAGGATTGACCCAGATGAGTAATTCGTTCACCGACTATTCCCACAACCATATGTTCCTGGGGGCATCGCATGAAGAAAACGCCAAGCGAACCTTGTGGGTGGTAGCTCTGACCGTCGTAATGATGGTCGTTGAGATCACCGCAGGTTATGTCACAGGCTCTATGGCGTTGCTTGCCGATGGATTGCACATGGCAACGCACGCTGGAGCGCTTGGCATAGCCGCAGCTGCTTATGGTTACGCAAAAAGACATGCCTCAAGTGCTCGCTACAGTTTTGGAACTGGCAAGGTGGGAGACTTGGGTGGCTTCGCCTCTGCTCTGATTTTGGGACTGGTCGCCTTGGGAATTGGCGGAGAATCGTTATTCCGTCTCTTTCAACCGACTCAAGTGCAATTCGGGTCAGCGACTCTTATTGCAGTTGTCGGATTAGCAGTGAATGTGGTGAGCGCGCTTTTGCTTTCTGGCGGACATGATCATCACCATGGGCATGACCACGGCCACGGCCACGATCAATCTCACCATGCGCATGGTCACGACAATAATTTGCGCTCTGCTTACGTTCACGTCATTGCAGATGCCCTGACCTCGGTTCTGGCCATCGCTGCTCTGCTTGCTGGCCGATATCTTGGTTGGGTATGGCTCGACCCTGCAATGGGGATTGTGGGTGCAGTTGTTATTGCACGCTGGGCTTGGTCGTTGATGCGGGTGACTGCGGGTGTATTGCTCGACCAGACAGATGATCATGTAGCCCAAGAAATTCGTGAATTGGTTGAAACGCCTGGAGATGCTTCGATTATTGATCTTCATGTCTGGCAGGTGGGGCCTCAGGCCCGAGCCGCGATTGTTAGCGTCCTAGGCAGCCCAGCAGTGAATGCCGAAGACATACGAGAACGGCTTGCTACGGTTCATGAGGTCACGCATCTGACTGTTGAATACCGCACAAAGCTGGGAACTGGTTCACCAGCTCAAGCCTCCGTTCCGGCTTAGAAATGAACGCATAGTCGACTGAGATGAAAAAGGATCGAGATATGCTTTTGAGCAAACGAGATCAGGCGCAAATCGAGCGTCGTCTGATTGCCGCCCTGACCAAGGCCTGCGAGACTGCCAAAGCGGAGATCGTGGGCTTCTCTTGGTTAACTCACGATGTGGATTACGTGCGATTTCCCTCCAGTCTGATAGTTGTTTGGGTCTTTGACACCGATGCCAACTGGGATCAGGTTCTTGCCAATGGGCAAGACAAGCGGATGCTCGAACTCACTACCCTGGCGTTAAGCGAAGCGAATGTTCACGTGAGTCAGGTGTCGGCCATCGTGCATTTCGATAGTGAAGAGCAATGTCAGCGGTCGAATGCCGGTGACTGGCAGCAGCGTTTAACACGTACACGATCTACGCGGAGTTAAACCATGGCCCAGGACATCGAAAACCCATGTATTTCCGTTT
This sequence comes from Pseudomonas sp. MDT1-17, assembly GCF_054898105.1. Taxonomy (NCBI): domain Bacteria; kingdom Pseudomonadati; phylum Pseudomonadota; class Gammaproteobacteria; order Pseudomonadales; family Pseudomonadaceae; genus Pseudomonas; species Pseudomonas sp. MDT1-17. Next base: position 2,121,958 of record NZ_JBUBVM010000001.1, read on the forward strand.
GCCAGCTGAACAGCGAACTATGCTTGAGCTGCGGTCGCACCAAGGAAGACATCAGAAAATGGAAGCGGATGAAGCGTCCAGAAAAGATGGCCGCTGTACAACGCGCGACCCTGCGCCTGAAAAGCCTGCAAAAAAAGAACAATTGAACAACCGCAGTTCAGGCCGCTGTTTCGAAAACTTCCGTAATCGACCCAATATAGATGGTCCGTCCCACCTTCACTGATACTGATACTGGTACTGCTTGCGGTGATCATCGTAGGGTTTTTTACCGGTGCGGCCTTTTTTGTCGTCGCGAAAATAGAGACGGAACTGATCGATAAACGATTGGCCCACGCAGCGGAACTATGGGCGGCAGACTCGTATAGCGGCGTCCAATCGCAAACCTTGGATCTCAGTTTTTTCAAAGGCTCTTTAATACCCCAGCCCCTTCAGACTTTGGCGCCTCACGAGTTGAAGCTGAATGGACGAGCACCGCATGTCTTGTTGGGGGAGGCCAATGGCGAGCGTTATGCGGTGGTAGATGACCAAAGCGACTTCGAGTCTATTGAATCTTCCTCCTACATCACGTTGGGCATCGCATTTCTGGGGGGGGATCGGGTTTGAGAAGTACACATCGCTTGCATGGGCATGGGTAGTGGACCATGCAAGTATTCAGGAAGGGTTGAAGATTAGTTTTTCGGGTATTCAGCGATGATTTGATCAGTACCTGCTTTGGTCAGGCCGATGACCTGATAGGCGTCCTGCTTTCCGCCTGCCTCCATACCAGGTGAGCCTGCCGGCATCCCCGGCACAGCAATCCCGACAAGGTCAGCGCGCTTGCTCAACGCGACTATTTGCTCGGCAGGTACGTGGCCCTCAACAAACTTTCCGTCGATCATCGCGGTGTGGCATGAGGAGAGACGTGGAACAACACCGAGGTCCTGCTTGACCGCGCTCATGTTGGTTTCTACATGATCAACGACGGTAAAGCCGTTATTTTCAAGGTGCTGGATCCACTTCTTGCAGCATCCACAGTTAGCGTCACGATGGACGTCGATCGTCAGCGATTCTGCTGCATGACCAGATGAACTGATCAACAGAGCCGCGAATGTAACGAGGCGAAGTGCCTGACCGGACCGATGAATGTTATTTCGCATGGATATGCTCCTTCCCATCAGCATGGGCATGGATTTTTGGCTGAGTGCCAGGAGTTGCAGAAGCGTCATGTGAAGCCTCGGCACCCTGAGGATGGGCGTGATCGGTACTTTCATCCTGAGAAGGTGGTGCGGCGTCCTCATGAGCATGGGCGCTGTTTTTCTCGCCATGATGGCCGCCTGCGTCGGCTACTTCTTCGGCTGCCCCCGCATCATGATGTGCAGAGGCTGCCCCCTTTTGACCCTCGTGTTCACCTTCATGGTTATGCATTTTGCTCTCGCCGCCGCCGTGTTGATGACCACCACTGCTGACTGCTAGAGCGGTGTATTGCTCTGCATTCAGGGTGGGAAGCTGCTTAAGAAAAGCGACCATTCCCCAGATGTAGGGATCGGCCATGCTTTTACCCCAAGCGGGCATGCCTGTGGATTTGATTCCATGTTTGATGATCCAGAAAGCTGCGGCAGGGTTTCCATCAACGCCCAGTTTTGAAAGATTTGGTGGTGCAGGGTAAAGGCTATTACTTAACTCGGTTCCTGCGACACCCGGCGCAAGGTGGCAGCCAATGCACATTGAGTTGTAGTTGCCAGCACCTTCACGAATGAGAGCTGCTTCGCTCAGGTCGGGGACTTTAATGTCGCGTGAGCGCACTGCTATCGAGCGATCCCGAGCAATAGACAGAAGTGTGTAAACGGGTTCGGAATGTGGATCGTCCGCCCCAACATTAATCACACCAAAATACACCACGCCGGCACCTACTATTGCGGCGACCACACCAGCAGCAGTTAATGTTTTCAATGTTCTTTTCATGTCAGGTTCTCAAAACCACATCCGAATACCGGCGACAAATCGCGCCTCGTTCGTATCTTCGCCTTCATCGCTAGCGAGGTCGGCGGTCTTGCCATAGGAGCGACTCCAGGTGACCCCGATGTAGGGGGCAAACTCCCGGACAATCTCGTAGCGCAATCGCAAACCCACCTCGGTATTGGCCAAACCAGAGCCAATGCCCCGCTGAGGGTCGTTTTTCCCGTAAAAATTCATTTCGGCTGTGGGCTGCAAGATCAGGCGATTGGTCAGCAGAATGTCGTAGTCGCCCTCTAACCGAGCTGCGGTCTGGCCGTTCTCGCCAATGAAAGCGGTGGCTTCAGCTTCAAAGTTATAAAGTGCCATACCCTGGATACCGAAGGCGCCCCAAGTCTGCGGCGAGCCTGGTTTAAAATCCTGACGCACGCCGGTAACAACATCCCACCACGGGCTGATCGAGTGCCCCCAAAGCGCTTGGAGTTCGGCGTCTTCAGTCACACCGTTGGTACGCTCCCCCTCTGACCGCAGCCATAAACGATCAATGTCGCCACCCATCCAGCCTTTTGCATCCCAACTCAGGGCACTGCCGTTATCAGCGTCCTGATACTCGAACTGATCAAGGAGAAAGAACGTGTTGAGGCTTTTGTCATGAACACCATGGCCTGCCACAGGCGGAAAAGCAGCTTTACGATCAGCATCTGTTAGTACGGGAATGGGAGTTCGACTCGTGCTGGTCGCCCCGGCATCCATCTTCATTTTGCTGTGATCCATGCCTTCCATTTGCCCTTGATCCATCGACTCATCACTCATCTTGCTGTGATCCATCGAACCATGGTCCATGGAACCGTGATCGGTTTTGGATTCATTGGTCTTGGACTTTTGCGTTGGCTCTGACTTGTCCGTTGATGATGCAGGAGTGGAATGGGAATGATCACCAGTGCTTTCTCCTGCCAGTGCAAATGGCACTCCACCCAACAGGCCAATGGCAAGGAAGCAACCGATCAGCGACTTTCGATTCAGATATGTGCTCATAACCCGTCTCCTTTACTCATCAACCCGTACTTCACGGAACATGCCCATTTCCATGTGAAAGAGCAGGTGGCAGTGATAGGCCCAGCGCCCCAGTGCATCAGCTGTTACTCGATAGCTGCGCTTTGTGCCTGGCGGCATGTCGATCGTGTGCTTGCGCACCATGAAATTGCCGTCCTCATCCTCAAGGTCACTCCACATGCCGTGGAGGTGGATGGGGTGGGTCATCATGGTGTCGTTGACCAGGGTGATACGCAGCCGCTCGCCATACTTGAGGCGCAAAGGCTCAGCATCAGAGAACTTGATGCCGTTGAATGACCAGGCGAACTTTTCCATATGACCGGTCAGGTGCAGCTCAATGGTGCGATTGGGCTCGCGGCCATCCGGGTCCTGGAAAGTGCTCTTAAGGTCTGAATAGGTAAGCACGCGACGGCCGTTGTTGCGCAAGCCAATACCTGGGTCGTTCAGCTTCGGCGCTGTGCTCATGGCTTGCATATCAACCAACGGGTTATTGGTTTCGGAAGCCGGATGAGACTGCATAGCTCCGGCGCCCATGCCTGCCATCTTGCTGTGATCCATACCGGCCATGCCGGACATATCACCCTGATCCATGCTGGTCATCTTGCTGTGATCCATACCGGCCATGCCGGACATATCACCCTGATCCATGCTGGTCATCTTGCTGTGATCCATACCGGCCATGCCGGACATATCACCCTGATCCATGCTGGTCATCTTGCTGTGATCCATGCCAGGCATATCGCCCGATTTCATGGTGCTGTGATCCATTCCTGCCATGTTGCCGTGATCCATTCCGCCCATCCCCATATCATCCATGGTGACGAGAGGACGCGGGTCGATCGCCGGGACCGGCGCCTTCAGTCCTTCGCGCACTGCCAGGGTTCCGCGGGCATATCCGGTTCGATCCATGGACTGGGCGAAAATGGTGTAAGCCTCTGCGCTGACAGGCTCCACGATCACGTCATAGGTTTCTGCTACGGCGATGCGGAATTCGTCGACACTGATAGGGTTCACGTACTGGCCATCGGCAGCCACCACGGTCATTTTCAAACCTGGGATACGGACGTCGAAATAGCTCATGCCCGAACCGTTGATGAAGCGCAGCCGCAGTTTCTCACCCGGTTTGAAAATACCGGTCCAGTTACCGTCAGGGGCCTGCCCATTCATGAGATAGGTATAAGTATCGCCACTGACGTCTGCGAGGTCGGTGGGGTTCATTTTCATCTCGGCCCACATCTTCCGATCCGCCACCGTTGCGGCCCAGCCTTTGTCGCTCACGTCGTCGATGAAGTTGCCGACGGTACGTTTGTGGTGGTTGTAGTAGTCCGACTGTTTCTTGAGTTTGGCCATGACCCGACCAGGATCTTCATCGGTCCAGTCGGTCAGCATGACCACGTAATCGCGGTTGTATTGGAAAGGTTCAGGTTCTTTCGAGTCGATCACGATGGGCCCGTAGACACCTGCCTGTTCCTGAAAACCCGAGTGGCTGTGGTACCAGTAAGTGCCATTCTGATGGACTTTGAATTTGTACTCGTACATGCCATCCGGCGCGATACCGTGAAAGCTCAAGCCTGGCACACCGTCCATATTGGCCGGCAGGAGGATCCCGTGCCAATGGATGGAGGTGTCCTGGTCCAGGCGGTTCTTCACCCGCAGCGTGACCGTTTCCCCTTCACGCCAGCGCAGCAGCGGTCCCGGCAAAGAGCCGTTGATCGTCATCGCCGTGCGCGCCGAGCCAGTGATATTCACTGGGGTTTCGCCAATGAACAGATCAAATTCATTGCCAGTCAGTACGTTCGGAAAACCGGGACTGGTTACTGCCCATACAGGGGTGCGCCACAGGCCAAGACCGCCGAGAATGCCGCCAGCGGCCAGGCCTTTGACGAATGTCCGCCTAGAGGTTTTGGAATGCATGCCGTTTATGTCCACTCAGTCAAAAGGAAGCCGTGCGAAACACTTGTGCGTTTTGCTTACCGGTTGGGGTCAACTTCTCTGGAGTTCGTCTTGAAACCTCCTGAGCCTTGCCCGCTGCCGCCAAAGACGAAAGTCCATACGGCAGGCGAGCTTGGAAATTGCCACATTTGAACCACTATGGTGATTACATTTCTGTCAGCTTGGGGATGCGCCAGGCTATTCAGCAATTAGCGTGGTCGGCCGTTTTTGCTTTTCTCTCGGCTACGGGGGATTGGGTGCCTTGCTTTTGGGCAACTTGGTACGCTTCCATTGACTCCTTCCTGGCCGCTTCCATGCGTGCGACTGTGCGATCACTGCCGCCTTCGGCCATCGCCAGAGAAGAGACGGTCAAGGCTGCGATGACAAACAGGGTTTTCATGGATTTCATTTGGGTATCCTCGGATGAGATTTGGTTACCCCGTTGAATCCACATCAAGACGTGATTCGTGGGGGATGAGTTCAAGAAACGACGTAATCTTAAAACTCTCCTCCTGTCAGAAGCCTTAAGTGAGCATTACCGTTGTGTCAGGTTTCGATTTCCTTCTCGAATTGCGCCCTTGTCTACACTGTGGAGCAGCTCGCCAGACAACTACTTGGCTGACACAGTGATAGGTGGCGGGTTGCCCGACAAAGTGAGTAATCAGGGAGAATCTCTCGTCCTACCTCCCGGTGTCAGGATAGTTTTCGCTAACATTACTTATGTGTCAGGCAGACCTTTGCGCTGTTAAGGGCATGCCTAACAGCGCACATATTGTGGTTTGTGTTTCGTCCGTTATAGACGGCGGACGTTACTAAACTTCATTCGTAACGAAGTGCTAACCAACCAGAAGCTGACAGAAATGTAATCTTACTTTCAGTCGACTGTCCGCTTATGTCCGTCTAGGGTGAAATATGAGCACTTGGGTATGTGGTCAACCTGAGCGCATGAAACAGCATCTGGCTCGGATTACAGCTAGGTATTCGTCTGCAATATCCTTACTCGCGATCAGTCCGAAATGATCAGCTGTTTTTAATGGAAATTGTCGAATGCCGCTGGTCTCAGTACCACTGCTAGCGTTGTCTTTCCTTGAATGCAATGGAGAACATAGCTATGACCGCCCGATGATCTCTCACATGGACACTCTCCAATGCCAGCAGCATCGCATCGTTGGGTGTAGCCACTGCCACAAACCTGTCTGAATACATCGATGACCCATTGCCTTGAGGCGGGGGTCAACACTCTGAGGCCGAACATTGAAGCCTAATGATCGAAATCTGTCAGACGTTGACCCATTTCTTGTTGAGTGGTTACACCTTTCACCACCACGTTTGCGGGGTTTGCGCCGAGTATGTGGCCTGTGCCAAGGGCTGCGAACAGGTCGGTGGTATGGAAGATTACGTCAGGGCCTGCGGCGAATGCGTAGAGAGCTGCCGAAAAATGGCTGGCGCCCAGGGTTAGTTGAACCACCATTCAGGTACAGAAAGTAGCAATACCGTGCTTGGGGGCAATGGCATACATGTGCCAACCCTCCGGCCTATAACAGGAGATTTACAATGTCACAGCCTATCAAGCACAACAGCTCTAGCCGATTCACTTTGTCGATGAGGGGGATAGCGATGGCTGTCGCGGTAATGGCAGCAGCGCCGACGTGGACTAATGCCGCAGAACCCACGAAAAGCGAAGCGATGCAGATGCCTTCCGAGCAGAAGGATCATTCGAAGATGATGAAACAAATGGGCGGCATGTCCATGACCGGTGATGTGGATTATGACTTCGCGGCCAACATGCGCATGCACCACCAAATGGCAGTCGAGATGGCGCAAACTGAACTCAAGAACGGGAAAAATCCGGAGATGCTCCGTATGGCCAAGGACATAATTGCCGCACAGAAGAAGGAAATTGCTGAACTCGATCGGTGGATTAAAGCAAACGAAAAACCATGAATATGGTGTTGCCGAAGTCGATTCCTGCGCCGCGCCGATGAAAGAAAATGTCATGCTGCATCGGTCGGCGCATACCACCTTGAAAAACGCCGCTACCCTGATCGACCTGCTCACTATGCTGCGATGTTAGAACGAGCTGTTTGATGATTTCAACAGTGATGTGAACCAGCTCCTCATGCACTGACTAGAGGTCTTTGAAGTATGCGGGTGTCGCATTTTGGTCAGTTGTCAAAGTCAGGATGCAGGCATATTTCCCTTTGCCTACCCGCCATACATGAAGGTCGCTAATCTGTGCAGAAATAGGGCTGGAGTCGATGACTTCCCGGACCTCCGCAACGACAGGGGCGTCCATTTCGGCATCCAGCAATACGCGGCTGGTTTGACGAATCAAGCCGTAGGCCCAACTCGCGACTAAGCCGGCACCAACAATACCCATGACGTTCAAGCCACGCGGCCCCCCCTAAATTTACCCCCGATCAAAGCCAGAATGGCGAGCACCGAAGTAGCGGCATCCGCCAAGACATGCATGTAGGCGGAGCGCAGGTTCAAGTCATGATGCCCATGCCCATGCCCATGCCCATGCCCATGCCTATGATCGTGGTCATGATGTGTGTGGACATGACCATCCTTGAGTAACCAGGCGCAAGCGATATTCACGAGCAAGCCCACAACACCGATGGCGATAGCCTGGTCGTAGTGAATCGCTGAGGGGGATATCAACCGTTCAATCGATTGATAGAGCATCAACCCCGCCACCATGATCAGCAGGATCGCGCTGGTGTAACCCCCTAGAATTCCATTTTCCAAGTCCCAAACGCAAAGCGGGTGTCATTGGAAAATCGTCTTGCCGCCGCATAGGCCAGGACAGCAAGCCCCAGAGCCAGCGCATGGGAACTCATGTCTCACCCGTCAGATCCATGGGGAGGGAACAGCCCTATGCCGCATACCATCCACGACAAGAAACGACTGCTGACTCGCGTCAGACGCATCAAGGGACAAGCGGAGGCTTTGGAGCGAGCGCTGGAGCAGGAAGTAGAGTGTTCTGCTGTTTTGCAACAGATTGCAGCGGTGAGAGGCGCGGTGAGCGGATTGATGGCAGAGGTGCTTGAAGGGCATATCCGTGAGCACCTGGGTGCTGAAGCCGTCAGCCCAGGGAGAGTCTGTGCGTGAGGGCGTTAACGCTGGAGCAGATCACCGCCTCAGGCGCTGACCATGGAAGGAAAACCCAACGCTTCAACAGAAGCGCGGACTCGCTCTGGGCTTTCGATGCTTTCAACGTTGACCTTGCCGGCAGCACGATCCACCGAAACAGCTGCCTCGCTATCCAACGACTGAATGGCTTTGGTAATTTTGCTAACACAGCTACCGCAACCAATGCCTGATACGTCTAAGACGAACATAGTTATTCCTCTCGTGTTGATCGGCCTCTTTGGCCGCAGTTACAGCATCAACGTTGACACGATAGGAAGGTCAAGGGTTGTCTGCACCGTTTAAATGGTGTCCAAGTCTCAATCTATTCGGGTGTTCCTCAGCCGCAAGGCATTGAAAACCACGGATGCTGAACTCACGCTCATCGCGATGGCCGCGACCATCGGTGATAAGAGATGTCCGGTCAGTGGATACAGTAGACCTGCTGCGAGCGGGATACCCATCGAGTTGTAGAGAAAGGCGAAGCCCAAGTTCTGCCGCATGTTTTTTACTGTCGCGACAGAAAGGGCCCGCGCTCGAAGAATTCCCATCAAGTCGCCTTTAACCAGAGTCAGTTGCGCGCTGTTCATCGCGACGTCTGTCCCAGTCCCCATGGCGATGCCCACATCTGCTCGGGCCAAGGCAGGCGCATCATTGATGCCGTCGCCAGCCATAGCAACCCGCCGGCCGTATTTCTGAAGGTCCGCGACCAAACGCTCCTTGTCCTGAGGCTTCACTTCACCGTGGACTTCTTCAATGCCCATCTCCTTGGCTACAGCTCGTGCCGTGGTGAGACCATCACCAGTGGCCATGATGATTTTTACATTGTCAGCCTTGAGCTTGGTGACAGCCTCTTTGGAGGTTGGCTTGATCGGATCTGACACTGCGAGTAACCCCGCCAGTACTCCGTCGACCGCAACATAGATGATGCTGATACCTTCAAGTCGTAACAGCTCTGCACGGTATTGGAGCGGCCTGATACTCACGCCTGCTGCTTCCATCAACGCGGTATTGCCCAGTTGGATTTTCTTGCCGCTAACCAGACCGCTGACACCAATCCCAGATCCGGACTCGAACGATTCGGGTTTGCTCAATACAAGGTTTTCAGCTCGGGCGTGATCAACGATTGCGTGAGCCAGAGGGTGCTCACTGCCTTGATCCAGACTGGCAGCCAGTTGAAGAACATCATTGGGGTCGAAGTTCTGTGCAGCCTCCACGCTGTGAAACACCGGACGCCCCTCTGTCAGGGTGCCGGTCTTATCGACAATCATTGTGTCGATCTTGCAAAGGTTCTCGATGGCACTGGCATCTCTGAACAGCACGCCCATACTGGCCGCTTTTCCCGTGGAAACCATGATCGACATGGGCGTCGCGAGCCCCAGAGCACAGGGGCAGGCAATAATCAGCACGGCGACCGCATTAATCAGGCCGAAGACCCAACTGGGCTCAGGACCGAACAGCCCCCACCCCAGAAAAGTCAGCAGGGCAATCACGATAACCCCCATCACAAAGTAACCAGCAACGGCGTCCGCCATACGCTGCATGGGGGCTTTAGAGCGTTGGGCACGGGCCACCATCTGCACGATTTGAGATAGCACGGTTTCGGCTCCAATCTTTTGCGCTTCCATGACCAGGCTGCCATGGGTATTGAGCGTGGCCCCGATCAGGCTATCTCCGCTTCCTTTCATCACTGGTACGGGCTCGCCAGTCAGCATCGACTCATCGATCGCGCTTTCGCCCTCCAGTACCAAGCCATCGACCGGAACTTTTTCACCCGGTCTTACCCGTAGGTGATCACCCTTATGCACATGCGTCAGAGGGATGTCTTCCTCCGTGCCATCGGTATTGATCCTGCGTGCGGTTTTCGGAGACAGACCAAGAAGAGACTTAATAGCCGCAGACGCTTGTGATCGAGCTTTGAGTTCAAGCATCTGCCCGAACAAAGTCAGCGAGATGATCACTGCTGCGGCTTCGAAATAGACGCCTATACGCCCATCTTGCATAAAGGTGGCGGGAAAACTCAGGGGAAACAGGGTGGCTACGACGCTATAAAGATATGCTGCCGCTGTCCCCAAACCAATCAAGGTCCACATATTTGGACTGCGATGACGAATGGACGCGATACCCCTCACAAAAAAGGGCCAACCGGCCCATAGGGTCACCGGGGTTGCAAGGACCAGCTCCACCCAGTTCTGTGTGGTTCCGTAGAAGAGGTGTAATGAATGTCCCGCCATGGCGAGCACGGTCACTATCACGGTTAATGGCAACGACCACCAAAAGCGACGGGTAAAGTCCTTTAGCTCGGGATTTTCCTCTTCCCCAAGCGCTGGCATGACTGGCTCCAATGTCATGCCACATTTAGGACAGTTGCCGGGACTTGGCTGACGTATCTCTGGGTGCATGGGGCAAGTGAACTCAGTGCCCGCCTGCGGCTCTGGTAGGCTAGAGTGTTCGGCACCCGGCGGGCTCTCGATATAGCGATCAGGATCAGCTCGAAACTTTTCTTGGCACTTCAGGCTGCAAAACTGGTATGTCTGCCTCTCATAAAGCTCACTGAACTTGCTCGGCGGGGTAACAGACATGCCGCACACTGGATCGCGTAGACCTCCATCCTGGGGGGTTACCTGATGGGCGTGATCATGGTCGCGGTGACTCGTGGCGTGAGGCATGACTAGTTTCCCTTATCATCCTTGTTGGTTTCCGAACTCACGTGTCGGCCATGGCCGCCATGACCGTGCCCAAAAAAATGCATCAACGGACAGATCAACAGAATCAGATATGGCAGATAAGGTGAGACATGGCCGAAGTGTTCCCGGACCACGTAGAAAACGCCGATCACAACCAGCATGATCAGTACGACGCCCGTTTTGCTCCTCCAGAAGGGTGGAGGGGCGTTTTCAACCGAATGCGGATGGTTAGTCATGATTGAGTTCCTTCTGTCCCTGCAAGAGTTGCGGTGACATCTGTGACTGAGAGTAGTCAACGCACGCTTTGAGGCTGTGATATCGATCAATCCACGCTTTACTTCACTTCAAACTGACCCACCATTCCCGACTGATAGTGGCCCGGTACATTGCAGGCAAACTCCAGGCCTGTGCTCTTGGAAAAGGTCCAGATAAGCTCTTTGGTTGCGCCTGGTTCAATCAGCACGCTGTTGGGATCGTTGTGCTCCATCCCGACCATCTTCATCCCCCCCATGCTGTGTCCCATATCGCTCATCGCTTGCCCATGTCCGGTAGGACTGAGCGTGCCGTTCTGGAACATAGCTGCCATCTCTTTTTGATGCGCGGCATGGGCAGCCGCTTTGCCGATATTGAATTCATGCAGCAGCGAGCCTTCGTTGCGCAGGACGAAGCGAACCGTCTCTCCAGGTTTGACATCGATGTTTTTGGGCACGAAGGAGATATCGCCCATCTTCACTTCAATCGTGCGGGTAACCTCGGCCGCCGCTCCAGGCTGACCAATGTCATCCTTCCCGTGGCCAACGCTAGCTATGGCTGTAGAACCGAGGAAAAGGGCAATTGCAGCGCAAACCGGGATAGCAAATTTAGCTTTCATAGTGACCTCAAAGGGAAAGTGGGTAGCACTGGTGATGCTAAGGAAACTTAACTGCCAGTTAACTGACCTGAACACTACATTTCTGTCAGTTTCTGAAATAAAACACGGCGTCGAAGTGACGCCGTTTGTGACCTGGATAAAGTGCGGAAACCTCTAAGATAGAGCCTTTACTGATGTTTTTCTGAAAGCATCAGTTTGTGTTCGCGTTGCATTTGGCTCAAAACGTCATCGACGATTTTGTCGTGCTTCTCCATCCAGGCGAGGTGCTGTTGAGGCGTCATCGATGCGTCGGGATGATCCTTGTGACGTTCGCTCATAAGATCGCTGAGCATCTTCATATGCTCTGTCATGTACGCATGGCGTTGTCCCTCGGGGGCTTTTTCGGCTTGAATCAGAACGACTACGGCTTTATCCCGCATGTTTTCCATGCGTACTATCACTCGATCTCCGCCGCCCTCAGCCCATACCGAGGTCGAGAGCAGGATCGAGCCAACCAGAAACAAGGTTTTGAGAGAGTTCATGGGGCAGCTCCTTGATAGGGATGTTGTCAGACTCCCTAGGATTCTTCTCGCTGGAGAGCCGGATTGAGCACTTGAAAGTGTTCATGTTCAAACCCTAGACAACGCTGGCTGACATCTACCTGAAGCCAGGATTACATTTCTGTCAGTTGCTGGTTGGTTCGGCTGATTCGTTGCAAACTTAGCCTCATCATCACATTGAGAGCCACACCATGAGACTTCTGGTTGCTGAAGACGAACCGAAAATAGGTATCTATTTGCAACAGGGCCTTACGGAAGCTGGGTTCAATGTTGATCGTTTTACCAACGGTACAGAGGCCCTGCAACATGCCCTGAGCGAAGCATATGACCTGCTGATATTAGACGTCATGATGCCGGGCCTGGATGGGTGGGAGATCCTTCAGAAGGTGCGTTTGTCAGGGAAGGACGTCCCGGTACTTTTTCTGACAGCGCGAGACCGCGTTGAAGATCGAGTCAAGGGGCTTGAGTTGGGGGCAGATGATTACCTGATCAAGCCTTTCGCATTTTCTGAGTTGCTAGCTCGGGTCAGGACGCTGCTCCGTCGCGGTAATAACGTGCCCTCGCAAACCCATATGAAATTGGCCGATCTAGAGGTGGATCTGCTCAAGCGCAGGGCTATCCGGGGAGGCAAACGCATAGATCTTACGGCCAAGGAATTCGCGCTACTGGAACTTCTGCTCCGTCGCCGAGGCGAAGTCCTGCCAAAGTCGCTCATCGCCTCGCAAGTCTGGGACATGAACTTCGACAGCGATACCAACGTAATCGAGGTTGCGGTGCGCAGGCTCAGGGCGAAGATCGATGACGATTTTGAGGTCAAGCTGATCCAGACCTGCCGTGGTATGGGCTACATGCTCGATGCACCTGATTCGGAATCGGAATGAATAGTCTATCCCTGACCACCCGCATGAGTTTGATGTTCATGCTTGCGGTAACGGCGGTGCTCACCGTCGCCGGCCTCAGCTTCAATAACCTCAGCCAGCATCACTTCAAAATGCTGGATCAGCAGGCACTGAACGAAAAGCTCCATTCGACCAAAAGAATTTTGGGAGAGCTGAACAATATCGACCAATTCGACGACTTAAAGCCTGAGTTACAGGCGTTGCTCGGTGCTCACCGTGATTTGACGGCCCTAATCCTGGACAGTGATGGGAGATTGCTTTTCGCTGATCCTGGGCCAGTAAATGTTCCGGAGAGTTTCCGCACGACCACAAACAACAATGTCTGGGAATGGCGAGACCAAGAGCAAATGTTCCGTGGCGTGACGGCACAAGCCATCGTTACGGGGCAAGACAACCCATTGACCGTGATTTTGATCTTTGACGTTACTCAGCATATGTCCTTCTTCGAGACGCTTGAGCGATGGTTCTGGATAGGGCTGGTGATCAGCGCGCTCGTCAGTGCCGCACTGGGCTGGATGGTTGCAAGCAGTGGTATGCGTCCTATTCGGCAGGTGACCAAGGTCGCTGCGTCGATGTCTGCTAAATCACTTAAAGAGCGCATTCCGTTAGCGCCCGTTCCAAAAGAGCTTCAGCAGATGGTGCTGTCGTTTAATGCGATGTTATCCAGGCTGGATGATGCTTTTGTCCGGTTATCAAATTTTTCTGCGGACATTGCTCACGAACTGCGCACACCGGTCAGCAATCTGATGACCCATACCGAAGTAGTACTCTCTAGAAAAAGGGATATTGAGGACTACGAAGACAACCTGTACTCCAATCTTGATGACTTGAAGCGTATGAGTCGGATGATTGATGACATGCTTTTTCTGGCGAAATCTGACAACGGTCTGATCACACACGAGAACAAACCAATAGACCTATTGGAAGTCGTGGAAAAATTGCTTGAGTACTACCGCCTTCTGGCTGATGAGCGAGGGATTGAACTCAAGGTTTCAGGAAGGGGCAGCGTTCGAGGCGATGTCCTTATGCTCCACAGAGCGATTTCTAACCTGCTCTCTAACGCGCTTCGCTACACCTCTGAAGGGAAGACGATAAATGTCGAAATTCTCCAGAAGGAGATGTCGGTATTGGTCGTCGTGGAGAACCACGGAGAACCCATTGCCCCCGAACACCTTGAAAAGCTTTTCGATCGTTTTTATCGCGTGGACCCAGCGCGGCGAGAAGGGAGTCCAAGCAACGCAGGGCTAGGTCTGTCGATTACTCGATCAATTATTGAGGCGCATGATGGCAAGATCTGGTGTACGTCATGTGACGGGAAAACGGCCTTTCATCTAGAGTTTCCTAGTGTTGACTTGAAGGTCAGCTGAACAGCGGCGCATTTGTGATCAACGGCGATCTCCCAGCCTGCGCCCAGCGTCCACTTTCGTTATTTTTGAATGAGTGAAAACCCTAGTATCGCGGGCACGCGGTCTCGTCTTTAAGTCTCGCTACGCCCGCCAAGTCGAGGCCAAACACCGCGTCAAGCTGACTGAAATGTAATCGAACAGTTTTCGTTCGTGTGGCATCGTGCTCTTGCACTGTGACGTTGGGGTCTGGTGAGTTTCTCGTGTTTAACCTGCCCTAGAACACGGAGGCTACTAGCTAATCATCAGTGGTTTTAACAAGAATCGAAAAGTAAAAAATTAGGTATTCCCAAACAAACCTCGAATCAACAGCTCTTGCTGTGAGGAGTCTTGCATGTCATTCCTTAAAACTACCACCGTAGCTGTTGCACTTACCGCTGGTTTGCTTCTGAGTGCAGTTGCTCAAGCACATCCAAAGCTCCTTTCTTCCACTCCGGCAGAAGGCTCGGATGCGGCGGCCCCTTCGAAAATTGAACTGCACTTTTCTGAGAATCTCACCACTCAGTTTTCCGGTGCAAAACTGATCATGACCGATATGCCTGGCATGCCGAACTCCCCAATGGGTGTTAAGGCCGCCGTCGCTGGTGGCGGTGATCCGAAAACGATGGTGATTACACCGGCAGCACCTTTGACCACCGGTACCTACAAAGTCGAATGGCGTGCTGTCTCCTCGGACACTCACCCGATCACCGGCAACTTCTCATTTAAAGTGAAATGATTTATGAGCGACTCAATAAATATTGTGGTTCGCTTTGCTCTTTATTTCGACCTGATGCTGTTATTCGGATTGGCAATTTTCGGCTTGTACAGCCTCAGGGGAAAGGAAAGAGTATCGGGCACGGTCTTGAATTTTGAGTCGCTTCTTTACGGTGCTTCTGTCGCAGGTGTAGCTCTATCCCTTGTCGCCATGTTGTTGCTTGCGAAAGCAATGAGCGGTGTGTCGGAGCTTATGGAGCTACATCACCATATTTTTGAAATGGTCCTCATGGGGACCGACGTCGGGTTGACCTGGATGGTCCGAATAGCTGCCTTGGTGATGGCAATTATTGGCGTCGCGTTGAATAAGCGATTTCCAACACCCAGTCTCTGGATCGTCACCGTATGCGGAGCGATTGCGTTGGCGACGTTGGCTTGGACAGGGCACGGCGCCATGGATGAAGGCAGCCGACGCTACTGGCATTTCATCACCGATATATCCCATCTTTTAGCCGCAGGTGGCTGGTTGGGTGCTCTAGCGGCATTCGCTCTACTGCTGCGGTTGAAATCGCTAAAGGGCGAACAAGAAGCTCAAATTCTCGCACGGGTGCTGACTGGTTTTGAATCGGCCGGCGCTGTGATCGTAGTGATCATAAGCATCACAGGCGTAGTGAATTACCTGTTTGTCATCGGTCCAAATCTCGATCAAGTGATGCTCAGTACGTACGGTGTACTGCTGTTTTTGAAGATCCTGCTCTTTGCCGGGATGATCGTGTTAGCCACGCTGAACCGCTTTCACCTAAGTCCGGTATTGGAGCGGTCAGTTCGAAATGGAGAATACTCTGTCGCGGTCAATGCCTTGCGCCGCAGCATGACACTCGAATTTTTAATGGCAGTCATCATAATTTGTCTTGTCGCATGGTTAGGTACTTTAAGTCCGGAAATGGAAATGAGCGCGGAAGGGATGAACCATCGCGGTAGCTAGTATGTGCCGCATACCTAATTTCGTTCCCTCGTTAGCTAACCGCAGTGCAATGCTGCTTAGTAAGTGATCCCGCCATCATTTCCCTCTTCCAGTCTAATGACGCTCCTTCTTCTTCCCAGCCACTTCTTCGCGCTAGCACTACTTTGCGTCGCTAACGCAACGCTGGCGCAGGGGGGGAGGCGAAAATCTCGTGCTGTGCGAGGTAGTCCATGTCGATTGGGACAACTCACAATATTGAACAGATGGCTGTAACTCACGCGTAGTTCTGCACCTTGACCGTGTGCAGCGTGATGTCGACCACGTCACCGTCGGCGCCGACTTGCGGCATCTCGATCCAGTCGCCGACCCGCAGCATGTCGTTGCTGGTCAGCTGCACACTGGCGACGAACGACAGAAGCGTGTCCTTATAGACCAACAAAATCACCGCCGACATGGCGCCCAGACCCGACAGCAGCAACAGCGGCGAACGGTCGATCAGCGTCGCGACAATGATAATCGCGCCAAACACGTACAAGACCATTTTCGCCAGTTGCACGTAGCCTTTGATCGAGCGGGTGCGGGCATGCTCAGTGCGCGCATAGATGTCCAGCAGGGCGTTGAGCACGGCGCTGATGGCCAGCACCAGGAATAGAATGGTGAACGCCAGCGCCGCATTGCCAAGGAAGATTAGACTGGTCTTGCCCAACTCCGGCACCAGGTGCAAGCCGAACTGGATCACCAGCGAGGGTGTGATCTGCGCCAGACGATGAAAGACCTTGTTGAGGCGTAAATCGTTGACCCAGTGCAGCGCCGGTTGGCGGCCAAGCATTTTGGTCGCATGCAGGATCAGATAGCGCGCCACTCGTCCGAGGGCCAGCGCTACCACCAGCAACAGCAGCAACCCGAGGCTTGAATGCAGGAGTGGATGCTGATCCAGGGCCCCCCAAAGGTCTTGGACGTTGAGCCAGAGCTGTTTGATATCCATGGGCAAAAACTGTTCTTCTGTAGGACGCGACGGGGCGATTAGAGCATTTAAGACGCTTCGGATGACGTTTGGGGATAAAGACGCAACAAAAAACCACTGTTTAGCGCCGTTTGTATAAAGAAACTCGGCCTCGGCGCTCGAAACCGTTACCCTATGCAGCTGTTTTTTTGTATTTCTTCGAGGTAGCACCCGTGTTTTCCCAATTCGCCCTGCACGAACGCCTGCTCAAAGCCGTGGCCGAGCTTAAATTTGTCGAGCCAACGCCTGTGCAAGCAGCGGCTATTCCGCTGGCGCTCCAAGGGCGTGACCTGCGGGTGACAGCGCAAACCGGCAGCGGCAAAACCGCTGCATTCGTTTTGCCGATCCTCAACCGTCTGATCGGCCCGGCTAAAGTCCGCGTCAGCATCAAGACCCTGATCCTGCTGCCAACCCGCGAGCTGGCCCAGCAAACCATCAAGGAAGTTGAGCGTTTCGCTCAGTTCACCTTCATCAAGTCCGGCCTGATCACCGGCGGTGAAGACTTCAAGGTCCAGGCCGCCATGCTGCGCAAGGTGCCGGACATTCTGATCGGTACGCCGGGCCGGATGATCGAGCAACTGAACGCCGGCAACCTCGACCTCAAAGAAGTCGAAGTGCTGGTTCTCGACGAAGCCGACCGCATGCTCGACATGGGCTTTGCCGAAGACGTCCAGCGTCTGGTGCAAGAGTGCACCAACCGCCAGCAGACCATGCTGTTCTCCGCCACCACTGGCGGTTCGGGCTTGCGCGAGATGGTCGCCAAGGTGTTGAACAACCCTGAGCACCTGCAGCTGAACAACGTCAGCGATCTGAACGCGACCACCCGTCAGCAGATCATCACCGCTGACCACAACCAGCACAAAGAACAGATCGTGAACTGGCTCCTGGCCAACGAGACCTACCAGAAGGCCATCGTGTTCACCAACACCCGGGCCATGGCCGACCGTATCTACGGCCGCCTGGTGGCGCAGGAATACAAAGCGTTCGTCCTGCACGGTGACAAAGACCAGAAGGATCGCAAGCTGGCCATCGATCGCCTGAAGCAGGGCGGCGTGAAAATCTTGGTGGCCACCGACGTCGCCGCTCGCGGCCTCGATGTGGATGGCCTGGACCTGGTGATCAACTTCGACATGCCGCGCAGCGGCGACGAGTATGTTCACCGCATCGGTCGTACTGGCCGTGCCGGCAACGATGGCCTGGCCATCTCGCTTATCTGCCACGGCGACTGGAACCTGATGTCGAGCGTCGAGCGCTACCTCAAGCAGAGCTTCGAGCGTCGCACCATCAAGGAAGTCAAAGGCACCTACGGCGGACCGAAAAAGGTCAAGGCCTCGGGCAAAGCCGTTGGCGTGAAGAAGAAAAAGGTCGACGCCAAAGGCGACAAGAAGAAAACCGGCGCCAAGGCCCCGACCAAGCGCAAGATTGCCAACCGCCCGAAGACCGACGCCCTGTCGCTGGTCAGCAAGGACGGCATGGCGCCGCTCAAGCGCCGCAAGCCGGAAGCGCCGGCTGCTGAATAAAGCGCGGTAGTTCGCCTAATAAAAAAACCGGACACGTGTCCGGTTTTTTTATGCTCGGGATTTACTGAAACCGCTCAACTGTCGGCTTTCTTCTCCGCCGCTCCCAACTCCTTCAATCGCTGATCGATCAACTGGCACTTGTCCGGCAGATCAGCGCTTGCCGTGCCCAAATCCATCTTCTGCAACTCAGCGTTGATCTCCTTGGCCTTGGCCGGGTTCTGCTCGGTGAGTTTGGTGACCTCCTTGGCCAATTGTTCGCGTTTGATGGTGGCTTCCTCAGGGGTGCAGGCCCAGACGGGAAGGGCGCAGGCGATAGTGGTGGCGAGGGTGAGTTTCAGCAGGGTTTTCATTGGGGTGAGCCTCATTTCCGGTTAAGGCGGGTTCCCGGTTGAGGGGTGGGATGTGGGAAAAGTTCAGTGGCAGAGGCTTGGCTAAAACCCAGGCCCTGGTCATCCTCGCCCGCAAACTTTGCCGGGTGGCATTCGCTCTCATGAAAAACCAGAGCGAATACCAGCCGACTTCAAGACTGCAGGGTTCCCCTGCAACATAGAATCTCCCACAGTGGATTTGCGGTGTTTGGGGATAGTGTGTCCGGTAGATGCTCTACCCCCCATGACAGCAGCCCGCTGAGGAATTGTCTTCATACTGATCGTGAAGCTTTACCCATTCCATGATTTCCTCTTCGTTGCGACCCTTGGGTGTGAGGTCCAAGTAGTTGTAGGCGCCGACCAACATGTCCAGACCACGGGCATAGGTGGAATAGGTGTGAAAAATCTCGCCCGCTTCATTGCGAAAAAACACGCTGAGGCCGGGGAGTTCTTCTTCGGCGCCGTCGGATTTTTCGTAGTTGTAGGTGGCTTTACCGGCGGCGACGTCTTCTGCTCGGGCCGAGACGCCGAAGTCGTAGTTGAAATCGCAGCCTTCTGACGACACCCAGTCGAATTTCCAGCCCATGCGCCGTTTAAAGGCCTGGAATTCGGCGAACGGTGCGTGGGAAACCGCCACCACGGCGACGTCATGCTGGGCCAGGTGTTGGTTGGCGCCGTCGATGTGGTCGGACAGGAACGAGCAGCCGGAGCAGCCTTCGTCCCAGCCTTTGCCAAACATGAAGTGGTAAATGACCAACTGGCTAAGGCCGCCGAACAGGTCAGCCAGTTTCAGTTCGCCGTTCGGGCCCTGGAAATGGTAGTCCTTGTCGATTTTCACCCAGGGCAGGGCCCGGCGTTCGGCGCTGAGTCTGTCGCGTTCTTTGGTGAAGGCTTTTTCATGGGCAAGGTGTTGCTTACGGGCGGCGAGCCATTCTTCTCGGGAGACGACGGGATGATTCTGAATGTTCATTGGGATTCTCCTGCAGGGTGCTGGGAGGTGACTTACACAGCCTAGTCGTTTGGCCTACGTCCAATTCGACATGCCGCCGGTCGGTACACGTAAAAACCTTGGCTGAACGGCTTCGAGCCGCGCCGGTCACAACTTAAGAAGGCCATCTCACTCACAGGCTTTGGAGGTTGAATCAGGATGACAACTTACAACTGGGATTTGATTGAACGCTTGCTGCATGAAGTGCAACACGGAGAGGCCAGCTTTACGCCGCGACCGTATGCCGAGCAGTACGCGGCGGAGAAAGCGTCGGAAGGCGAGCAGACTGAAAACCTGGATCACCTGAAAGCGGTGGCCGGTGAGTATGAAAAGTTACTGTTGGCGCGCGGTTATATCGAGCCTCGGCCAGAGGAGCAGGGTGGCACCGGCTCCAATTACATTTTGACGGCGCGGGGCTCGAGTTTATTGAGCCTGATCGACAGCAGCATTCCGGGCAATGACCATCCGCGGCAGGTGTTGGATGAGCAGGAAGATGCGCTGGATGAGGTGACGTTTGATGAGGTGGCGTCGAAGGCGCAGATTGCCTGACGGTCACCGACTACCAGTGTGGGAGCGAGCCTGCTCGCGAATGCGGTGCGGCAGACAGCAGTGATGTCGACTGTCACTCCGCCTTCGCGAGCAGGCTCGCTCCCACATTTGACTTGTGTTGGCTTAGCCTTGCTTGGCGGCTTTCAGGCAGTTCAAATCATTGAAGTCCTTGCGCACCCCTTCTATTTTCTTCAGCAGCTGCTGGCGCTGTTCCGGCGTGCTTTCGGCCATCAAATCTACTAAAAATCCCCGTGCTTGGGCTTCGGTATTGGCGAAGGCCTGACGGTAAGCGGGCGTCCATAGACTCTCGCGATTCACCAGAAGCGTCTCGATGCGCTGTGGGAATTCTGGACTCTGGCGCTGCGCAACCGCTGCACTGAACTGCTTCTGCCAATGGGCACGGTTGGCGATCCATTGCGTATTCCGGTCACCTAAGGCGGTTGACCATGCGACAACGCGTAGCTGCTGGGTTGCGCTGAGCGGGCCGAGCCAGTCATTCAGGCGTTTTTCCATGCGCTGGCCACGTCCCTTGATTTGTTGATCGAGGGACGGTTTAAGGTAACGCTCTTGGCGTTTGTTCTGGTCCTTGGCGAAGGAGTCGTTCATCTCTGCGACTTGCTTGTCATCCAGCCCCTGTAACAGCTCAATGGCCGACGGGGTGATTTCCCGGGCGGTCTGGGCGATGGCGGCTTTGGCTTCCTGGATGCGGGTTTGCAGCGCGGCGTCGGTGACCTGGTTGGTCTCGATCATGACTTGCAAGCGGTCCAGCCAGTCGAGGTAACTCGGCAGTTGCGTGGTGCAATGCCAGCTCAGGTGCTCTTTGAGGCGCTCGTCGAACCAATCTTTCTGCTCCCCGTGCATGTTCAGGTAATCGCTGAGCGTCCAAGGAATAATCACGTCGAGGTTGCGATAGGCCAAGCCCACGCGGCTGCACGCACCGGGGGCGAGACTGAGGGTGATAACGAGGGCGAGATACTTCAACCAGCGCGACATGGGCGAATCCTTTGCGAAGGTCTGGTTTCTTTAATTGGCTTCTCTATGTGAGCGCAGAATGAGCCATGCAGTTCAGCCGATCAATAAAAGGCGCGTTCAGCCTTGAGGGTGACCAGCCCGTCGCATTGGCTGTTGCGCCCGGAATAGGCGGAGCAGCTGCTGCCGCTCAAGCTGGAGTCACTGTAGATCAGGTCCAGATCGACGCCCATGAACGGGCGGGAAAGTTGGACTGACCAGTCGGTGAAATTGCCTACATATCCACCGTCGACGGACACCGGCGTGTTGAGCTGGTGGGTGGTGTATTTCATGCTGATCCCGATGCCGAACGGCTGATTGCCACCGAGGTCGGCGAATACGGTGCTGTTCTGTTTGTCCGGGTCGTTGCTGAAGGCTGCGCCAAAACGGCTGCCCAGAAAGGTCAGGCCACCGAAAAGCTCTTGGCTGTCGAGAGTGTCCACTTCCGGATAGCTGTAATGGATCATGCCGACTTCGTACCCGAGGGTATTATCGAAAGGCTGTTTAAAGCCCAGGTAGGAGTCGACTTCAAGGTTGGCCCCTGGCGTTAACCCCATGCTCGGAGCCCATTGACCGACGTAAAAACCGCTGTCGTGACTCAGGTCGAGACCACCGTGGAACGAACCGGTGCTGGAAGGTTTGACCAGCCCTTGGGCCATGCTGCGGCTGGGGGTGGTGCCGAGTTTGAGATCGAAGTCGCCCAGTTCACGCTGAAAGATTTGCGCATTGGCGACCGAACACGACAGCAGGGTGCCGAGCAATAAACAGGAGGGTTTGAGCATGCGTCACTCCATGACAGCGAGGGGCAGGAACAAAAACCTACTGAAACGCTTGATCTAGACGTGTGCAAGCATACCGGCGAATGCTCGGCATCGAAGGCCGTTCGTCGATTTTTGAAATATTGATGTGGTTGGCGGGGTGTTGCGAGGGGGGTTCCAGTCCAAGCGCTTCGAAGCTCAAAGCGCTTAGGGACCAGGTGACGCGGCGGATCTTGGGGAAGTTACTTCTTGCCCAGAGTGATCTGCTTGGACGGGCCGAACGTCTGGCCGCTCACGCCTTTGGCAATTTGCTGGATCTCCCCGCCGGACTTGAGGAACGCAGCAATCTGGTTGTTGATCGATTCGCTGGTTTCAACGGCTGGAGCTGGCTTTGCTTTGCTGTTGGATGCTTTTACACGCATGGCGGCCATTAACCTATAGAAAATTAACTTGGCCAGGCATCGTACAGGAAATACTTGACAATTGCTTGGCAAATATCCCCCCGAAATACACAGGGCAGATGAAGCATTTATAGCAAGTTATTGTTCTTGATAACCCTCTAAGCTGCTGTTTTAACTAAGAACGATCGTGAAAAAACACAGTTTTCTGCTTGGTTGACAGGTGCGCAAGTCGCCGGATCGGCCTGACGAGCGGCCAGGCCGTTGCGGTAAACCCCAGGAAAATTAAGCCCTTCAGAGGATTTTCTACCGCCACCGGGCTGGCCAGCAAACGCGGCCCGCAAAACCGGGTAGAATGCCGCCCACGCAATGAGGGTATTGGAAATGGCTTTAGTCGGGCGCTACAACAGTTTGCAAGTGGTTAAACACACTAACTTCGGTTTATATCTGGACGGTGGCGCGGAGGGCGAAATCCTCCTGCCTAATCGTTATATTCCCAAAGATATTCCCAGCGAAGATGAAGATTGGCTCAATGTTTTTATTTATCTGGACAGTGATGACAAACTCATCGCAACTACCGAAAAACCGAAAGTTCAGGTCGGTGAGTTCGCCAGTTTAAAAGTCGTTGAAGTCAACAGCATCGGTGTTTTCCTGGATTGGGGATTGCCGAAGGATCTGTTACTGCCGTACTCCGAAGAAAAGCGCCAGATGACCGCCGGCGAGTATGTCGTGGTGCACGTCTACCTCGACAAGCACACCCGCCGCATCACCGCGACGGCGCGTCTGGACCGCTACCTCGACAAGACCCCGGGCACCTACACCCCTGGCCAGGAAGTTGACTTGCTGGTTGCCGAAGCCACCGATATGGGCTTCAAGGCGATCATCAACAACAAGCACTGGGGCCTGATCCACAAGAACGAAATCTTCAAGTTCATGCGCGCCGGTAAAGAAGAGAAGGGCTTTATCAAAGAAGTCCGTGCCGACGGCAAGATCAGCCTGAGCCTGCAACCGGTCGGCGAAGAAGCCGCCACCAGCCTGAACTCGAAGATTCTCGCCAAATTGCGCGAAAACAATGGCAGCCTGCCGGTCAGCGACAAGAGCGACCCGACGGTGATCAGCAGTATGTTTGGTGTGAGCAAGGGCAACTTCAAAAAGGCCATCGGTGCGATGTACAAGAACGGCCAGATTGTCATTCATGCCGATCGCATTGAACTGAGCTGACCTCGCGCCAGCCCCCTGTTGCGAGTACTGCCATGTTTTATGTTGTCGAGGTGTTCCGGTGAGCACCACCCGGCGCAGCGCCGACGGATTTGCCCTGCAAGTGATGATTGGGTTGTGCCTGATCTGGGGTATTCAGCAGGTGATGATCAAATGGGCGGCGCCAGACATCGCGCCGGTCATGCAGGCCGCCGGGCGTTCGGGTATTTCCGCGTTGCTCGTAGGATTGTTGATCTGCTGGAAGGGCGGCTGGGATCAAGTGGGCAACACCTGGCGCGGTGGACTACTGGCGGGCGCGCTTTTTGGCCTGGAGTTCTTCTTCATTTCCGAAGGCTTGCAACTGACCACGGCCGCGCACATGTCGGTGTTCCTTTACACCGCGCCGATCTTCACCGCATTGGGCGTTCACTGGTTATTGCCGAGTGAGCGTTTAAGGCCGGTCCAGTGGCTGGGGATTTTCCTCGCCTTCGTCGGGATCGCCATCGCGTTTGCCGGTGGGGTTTCCTGGGACAACCTCGATCACCGTATGTTGATGGGCGATGCGCTGGGCGTACTGGCCGGCGCGTCTTGGGGGGCGACCACCGTGGTGGTGCGCGCTTCGCGCCTGTCGGAAGCGCCGGTGACCCTGACGCTGTTCTATCAATTGATTGTCGGTTTCGTTGGCCTGTTGCTGATCGCGGTCCTCAGCGGCCAGGTCACCCATGTCAGCCTGACCAGTGTGGCGGTGGCCAGTGTGTTGTTTCAGGGATTGGTGGTGTCGTTTTTCAGTTACCTGACCTGGTTCTGGCTGTTGCGTCGTTACCTGGCGGCGAACCTGGCCGTGTTTTCGTTCATGACACCGCTGTTCGGCGTCACGTTCGGCGTAGTGCTGCTGGGCGAAGCGCTGAGCTTCAACTTCGTCATCGGTGCGGTGCTAGTGCTGCTGGGTATCACCTTTGTCAGCGCTGAGCAGTGGGTGCGCCGTCGTTTGCGCAAAGCCCTCGGGCAGCAGTGACCGGGCTTAGCAGCAAACTGCCCGCCACCAGCAAACCACAGCCAGCGAACACCAGCGCTAGCTGCAATCCGCCACTGAAGTGGCTGCTCAACGCCGCCAGCAACGGCCCACTGAGCTGGCCCACGGCGAAGCACGCGGTCAGCAGCCCGGCGTTGCGCTGCGTGGCGTGGGGCGCCAGTTCCCGGGAGCGTTGCATCACCAGCTGCATGCAGGCCAGGAACGGCGTACCGCAAAGGATCACGCCCAATGCCAGGCCAGGGCCGCTGCCCAACAGGCAGGCGAACACCCCGGCGGCTTGCAGCCACAACGTCGCCATCAGCCAATGACGGGTAGCGTTCGGGTTATGTCGACGCAAACTCACCAGCACCACGCCGATAGCGGCCGCCAGGCCAAAGCACGGCCAGAACAGATCAGCCATCCACTGACCATGAAACTGCGCATTCGCCATTTGCGAGAGGAAAGTGGCCGGGATGATGTAGCCCAAACCGTACAGGGCATAGATCACACCTAAACGGCCGATGCCTTGGTGACCTGGCGTAGTAACGGTCGGTGCTGCTGCCGCCGTGGCGGTCGGTTGCGGCAGGAACGGCAGAATTCCCAACAGCATCACCAGAGCGACGCCGGCATGTATCAGCCACAAGGTTGCGGAGGTTTGCCCCAGCAGGTTCGATACCAAGGCCAACAACCCCGTCAGAAAAATCCCCAGACCCGGTCCGGCAAACACCAGCGCGCCAAGCCGTGGACGACCGGCTGCTGCGGCCAGTGGCTGGCTCAACGCGGTGATCATCACCAACACCCAGGCGCTGGCCACACCGGTGCCGAAACGCAGCACCAGATGCGACCAAAAGCCATTGGCCCAGAACGACGCCAGGGTCAGCAGCACGCACAGCCACAAGCCACCCAGCAGGCGCCGGCGGACTTGCTCGGGGCGGCGAGAGAACATCGCGTCCACCGCACCGACGAAGTAGCCGAGGTAGTTGGCCGCCGCAATCAGACCGGCGGCGGTCAGGTCGATCTGACCTTCGCTGAGCAGGTGCGGCAATTGCGGCGTCAGGGCGAAACGCCCGATGCCCATGGCCATCATCAGGGCGATGAAACTGGCGAGTAAGCGAATCAGAGGGGGCATAGTCTGAATTCCAACAGAGGATCAATGACCGTCAGGTTAGGACTGATTGACTTTCTTTTAAAATGAATAATATTGAGTAACTTGTTCTGATTTGGAGAAAGGTGTGGAATTCAGCCAATTGCGGATTTTCCAGGCGGTTGCGCAGGAGGGTTCTATCACCCGCGCTGCCGAACGCCTGCACCGGGTGCCGTCGAACCTGTCGACCCGGCTTAAACAGCTGGAAGAGCAACTCGGCGTAGAACTGTTCGTGCGTGAACGTCAGCGCTTGCAGTTGTCGCCTGCAGGAAAAGTCCTGTTGGACTACACCGCCAAGCTGTTCAATCTGCACGACGAAGCTCAAGCGGCGGTGCAGGGCGGGCAACCGGCCGGTGACTTCGTGCTCGGCACGATGTACAGCACGGCGGCGATTCATTTGCCGGGGTTGTTGGCGAGTTATCACCGCACTTACCCGGCGGTGAACCTGCAAGTGCAGTCGGGCCCCAGTGGTGAATTGCTGGAAGGTCTGCTCACCGGGCGTCTCGATGCGGCGCTGGTGGATGGTCCGCTGGAGCTGGCCGGTCTGGACGGCGTGCCATTGTGCGACGAACGGCTGGTGCTGATCAGCGAGGCCGATCACCCGCCGATTCTAAGCGCGCTGGATGTGCAAGGGCGCTCGGTGTTTACCTTTCGGCAGGGTTGTTCCTACCGGATGCGCCTGGAAGCCTGGTTCGCCCATTACCACGCGGCCATGGGTCGGGCGATGGAAATCGAGTCTTACCCGGGGATGCTCGCCTGCGTGATCGCTGGCTCAGGCGTGGCGCTGATGTCGGAGTCGATGCTTGCCAGCCTGCCGGGCCGCGAAAGCGTGGCGGTGCATCCGTTGGCCGAGCCGTTTGCCAGTGCCACCACGTGGCTGATGTGGCGCAAAGGCATGGTTGGAGCAAATTTGAACGCGTGGCTTGAGCAGCAACAATTGGTCTATCCGCCGGCGCCGAGCCAGGCTCGGGCGATTGCTTGAACTATCGGTCAGGTATTTTGATCCATTCAGTAACAGATCATTGCGACTTTGGGCGAGCATTGCGTAGGACTTCGGACTATTATCAGTGCGAAGTGGCTACAGAATTTTGGCCACTCGGCACTACCCTGAAGGGGGCACCATGAAAGAGAAAATCCAAAACTGGCTGCACGACCTGGGTGTTGCACTCGGTTTGATCGAACCGCCTCTGCAACCTGTGCCTATTCGCACTGACGACGAGCAACGCCGACGCCAGCAGCGCCGCCGGTAACGCGTCAACGCCCAAAAGATCGCAGCCTTCGGCAGCTCCTACAGGGAGTAGTGCCAACGCTGCGATTGCTCGCGTACCTGTAGGAGCTGCCGAAGGCTCGGGCCGCGTTCGGACGATCTTGGCGGTCTGCAGGTCAATGCCTTCCGATTTCGATCAGAAACCGACTCAAGTCATTCGCCGTCCTGGCGGTCTTGAGCATTTGATCTTCCTCCGCAGTAAACGCCGTCAAACCCAGTTCATCTTCCAGACGGAAGATCAGCTCTTCGATATCTTCTTTATCCAATCCCAATTGCGCCAGGCTGGCGTTGTCGTCGAAGTCATCCTGACCCTCCAGCAAGCGGCTGATGAAACGATGCACAACGGCACGAACGGCAGCTCTTTTCATGAGGGTTCTTCGAGGGCGTTATTGTTGTTGGCCCTGGGCTTGAGTACAGCAAGCTTCAGGCGTGTGAGCGCTGCCACTGGTCAATCATCGTGCGCAAATGCTCCCCGGAAAAACTCCCGAAATGCCCGCCGTGCACCGTGCGGATCGGTAACTCGCGCAGACGCTGCAGGCTGCGGGCGTAGTCGTCGAGATTCGAGTGGTAGGCGTCTTCAATCAGCGGGCCGTCGTAGATGATGTCGCCGCTGAAGAGCGTCTCGGTCGCCGCTTCGTACAGGCTGATGCCGCCCGGTGAGTGCCCCGGCGTGTGCAGCACTTGCAGCGTGCGCTTGCCCAGATCCAGCACGTCGCCTTCTTCGATCAGCCCGGTGGCTGGGGCCGCTTTGACCTGGTATTCGGCGTAGCACAACGGGCAATCGGGGTGAGCCTCGAACATCTCGTCACCGACAAACGCCGTGCTCAGAGTGTTGTCGCCATCTGGCGAGGCGAGGATCTGCGCTTCGGCCGGATGTACCAGGCGTTCTGGGAATTCGTGATGGCCGGCGATGTGGTCGAAATGGCAATGACTCGCCACCGCCACCAGCGGCCGTTCGGTGATCCACGGCAGTTGCTCGCGCAGGCTGACCAATCCGGAACCGCTGTCGAGCAGCAAGTCCTTGTCGCGACCCTGAATGTGCCAGAGGTTGCAGCGATAGAAGGGGCGGATGTACGGCTCGTGGATCAGGCGAATGCCGTCACTGAGTTGTTTGACCTCGAACCACTGATCGCGGCTGACGATCTTCATAAACGATTTTCTCCAGACGAAAAAAAACGGGTGTGGCAACCGACGCCACACCCGTCGAAGAAAGCATCAAGTCGTTATAGAAGCTTAGATGGCGCTCGCCATCGCTGCCGGGCGACGGGACAGCAAGCTGACCACGACGAAACTCACCAGACCTACGCCGAGGCTGTAGTAGATCGGGGTGTTAGCGTCCATACCATCCTTGAACATAAACACCAGCGCGGTGACGAAGCCCAGCGCCATACTGGTGATCGCGCCGGCCGTCGTGGCGCGTTTCCAGTAGATAGCCCCCATCAACGGGATCAGCATGCCGCCCACCAACAGGTTGTAGGCCAAGGTCAGTGCGCTGATCACATCATTGACTACGAGTGCGATGCCCAGCACGACGATGCCGGTGAGCAGGGTGAACAGGCGGTTAACATTCACATTCGATTGCTTGCCACCACGCAGCTTCGGCAGCAGGTCTTCACTGAGTGTGGTGGATGCGGCGAGCAGGCCGGCGCTGGCGGTGGACATCATGGCCGCCAGTGCTGCAGCGATTACCAGGCCGCGGATACCGTCCGGCAGGGACACTTTGACGATGGCGGCAAAGGCATTGTTCACGTTGTCCAGGTCCGGAATCAGCACATGAGCAGCCATGCCGATCAGCGCACACACAAGGCCGTAAATAATGCAGTAGATCCCGGCGGACGTACCGGCGTACTTGGCGACTTTCTCGCTTCGTGCGGTGAACACCCGTTGCCAGATGTCTTGACCGATCAGGATGCCAAAGAAGTAGATCATGAAGTAGGTGATGATGGTGTCCCAGCCGATGCTGGTGAAGCTGAAGCTGGCGGCTGGCAATTGGGCAACCAGTTGATCCCAGCCACCGACACGGTACAGGCAGATCGGCAGCAACAGGAACATCAGGCCCACGGTCTGAATACCGAACTGGACGATGTCGGTCAGGGTCAGGGACCACATGCCACCGATGGTCGAATAAATCACCACCACACCACCGCCGAGCAGTATCGAGACCCAGAACGACAGGCCGAACAGCACTTCCAGAACGGTGCCGATCGCCAGGATCGAAGTCACGCCGATCATCAGTGCATAGGCCAGCATGATGGTCGCGCTCGCCGTACGAGCCATTGGGTTATAGCGCTTTTCCAGCACCTGGGTAACGGTGAATACCTTCAGTTTCAGCAGCGGTTTGGCGAGGAACAGGTTCAGCGCCACGATCCCGCAGCCCAGTGCGGCGCAGAGCCAGAAACCGGAAATGCCATGGACGTAGCCCAGACGCACGGTGCCGACGGTGGATGCGCCACCCAGGACGGTAGCGGCCATGGTGCCCATATAGAGACTAGGGCCGAGGTTGCGACCGGCGACCAAATAGTCTTCATGGGTCTTGGCCTTGCGCATGCCGAAGTAGCCGAGTATCAGCATCGCGGCGGCGTATATGAGAACGACGAATAAATCCAATGCCATGATGGCGTGTCTCCGATTGTATTTTTTATGGTGAGGCGAAAATCATTCTTTTCTGTAGGAACAAGGCTTGCCCGCGATGGGGGCGCCGCAGTCAATCAGGCCGACCGCGTTATCGTTGTTCGCGGGCAAGCCTCGCTCCTACACCATCGCCGGTTTAGCGAGCGAATCCGTGCCCTTGCTGCGTGGATCGTTTGGACCGAATACCGCTGCCGATTCCGGGAACAGGCTTAGCAGCGCCAGGTACGCCAGCGAAGCCAGACCGAGGGTGACCGGCAGGCTGATGTCGATGCCGCCAGCCAAGTTGCCCAACGGACCCACAAACTGTCCCGGCAGGTTCACGAAGCACAAACCGACCGCTGCACTCGGGATCCAGGCACCCAGGCCACGCCAGTTCCAGCCATGGGTGAACCAGTAACGACCGCCTTTCTCGCCGCGGGTGAACACTTGCAGGTCATCCGGGCAGTAGAAGCCGCGACGCACCAGCAGGCCGATGATCATGATCACCATCCACGGGGTGGTGCAGGTGATGATCAGCACGGCGAAGGTCGACACGCTCTGCACCAGGTTCGCGGCAAAGCGTCCGATGAAGATGAAGGCAATCGACATCACGCCGATCAGCAGCGTTGCCTTGACCCGCGACAGCACACGAGGGAACACGCTGGACATATCCAGCCCGGTGCCATACAGCGAGGTAGTGCCGGTGGACATGCCGCCGATCACCGCGATCAGGCACACTGGCAGGAAGAACCAGCTCGGCGAGACGGCCAGCAGACCGCCGACGTAGTTGTTGGCTGCGATGTAGTCCGGTGCCTTGATCGCCACGATGGTCGCGGTGCTCAGGCCGAACAGGAACGGGATGAAGGTGGCGATCTGCGAGATCACCACGGCGGCCATGATCCGGCGCTTGGAGGTGTCACGCGGAATGTAGCGCGACCAGTCACCGAGGAACGCCCCGAAGGAAATCGGGTTGCTCATCGCCACCAGCGCGGCGCCGATGAAGGCCGCCCAGAAACCCGGTTGACCCATGCTGACGGTGCCGGCGAAATTCACATCGAAAGGACCGGCGAAAGCGAAGATGCCCAGCAGGAACAACAGGCTGGCACTCCACACCGCGATCTTGTTGACCCACAGCAGGAAACGGAAGCCATAGATGCAAACGGTCAGCACCAGGATCGCGAACAGACCGTAGGCCAAGCCCAGGGTCAGGTCAGTTTCTGGAAGACCGATCAGGCGTTTGGCACCACCGATCAGCGCATCACCCGAACTCCACACCGAGAGCGAGAAGAAGGCGATGGCGGTCAACAGCGACAGAAACGAACCGACGATCCGCCCGTGCACGCCAAAGTGCGCACCGGAAGACACGGCGTTGTTGGTGCCATTGATCGGGCCGAACAGGCCCATTGGCGCGAGGATCAGCGAGCCCAGCAGCACACCGAGCACAATCGCCCAGACGCCCGCCTGAAAAGACAGGCCGAACAGTACCGGGAAACTGCCGAGCACGGCGGTGGCAAAGGTGTTGGAACCACCGAAGATCATCCGGAACAAATCCGTCGGGCCTGCGGTGCGTTCGCTGTCCGGGATCTGTTCGACCCCGTAGGTTTCAATGTGCGTAAGGCTTTGGTCGTTGTTGTTGTTATTCATGATCTGCTCCGATCATAAAGGCGCGCTCATCGTGTGTGAGCGTCACCTGTTTGGCTAAGGGGGTGGCAGCCCTTCCGGCATCGCGGACAAATGTTCGTGGCAGGCCAGCCATAGGCCTTGTTGTTCTTGGCCAGACGCTTGTTTCTTGAAAACAATCGTCTCGCGCTCCTGGCTGAAGTGTTGCTCCCCTTGCATGCGCAGCTCGGTGGCGACGTCATGGATAAAAATCGCCACGTCACCCTGCAGGCTGACGAAGGCGTTGCTCGAGGTGCACGAGAGCACTTCGAAGCCATCCTCCGAGCGCCAGGTGTCCCACAACGCCTGATAGGCATCGCGCGACAGCAGGGGCTGCTCGAGGGTGTAGAACACGAAGCTGGCGTCGGCGCTAAACGCGCCGAAGTAGGCTTCGCGATCATTACTGGCAAAGGCTGTCACCAGATCGGCGGCAGCTTTCAGTACCTGATCACGTTCGTTCATGACCGATCCTCAGCGGTGGGCCACGCCAGGCAGTACGCAGAGCATTTCGTACAGCAAGTTGGCGGCCAGCAGCGAGGTGTTGCCGGTGGTGTCATAAGCGGGCGAGACTTCTACCAGATCGCAACCGATCAGGTCGAGGCCTTGGCAACCGCGAATGATCTCAATCGCCTGAATGGTCGTCAGACCACCGATTTCCGGGGTGCCGGTGCCTGGCGCCCAAGCGGGGTCGATGCCATCGATGTCGAAACTCAGGTACACCGGGCCGCCGCCGACTTTCTCGCGAACTTCGGCCATCAGCGGCGCCAGGGATTTGTGCCAGCACTCTTCAGCCTGAACCACGCGGAAGCCCTGTTTACGGCTCCAGTTGAAGTCTTCAGAGGTGTAGCCCTGAGCGCGCAGACCGATTTGCACCACGCGATCGCAGTCGATCAGGCCTTCTTCGGCAGCGCGGCGGAAGGTGGTGCCGTGGGCGATTTTCTCGCCGAACATGTGATCGTTCACATCGGCGTGAGCATCGATGTGCACCAGGCCGACCTTGCCGTGCTTCTTATGAATCGCACGCAGGATGGGCAGGGTGATGGTGTGGTCGCCGCCCAGGGTCAGCGGGATCACGTTGTGTTCGAGGATGGCGTCGTAAGATTCTTCGATGATCCGTACGGCGTCCAGCAGGTTGAACGTGTTGATCGCCACGTCACCGATGTCAGCGACCGACAGCGAGTCGAACGGTGCAGCGCCGGTGGCCATGTTGTACGGGCGGATCATGACCGATTCAGCGCGGATTTCGCGAGGCCCGAAACGGGTGCCAGGGCGCAGAGACGTGCCAATGTCCAGCGGGACGCCAACGAAGGCAGCATCCAGACCGGCAGCGGTGGGCAAATGGGGAAGTCGCATCATGGTGGCGATGCCGCCGAAGCGCGGCATTTCATTGCCGCCCAGTGGTTGGTGAAGAATCTTGTCCACGGGTTCAGGCCTCATCTTTTTTATATTAAGAGGTGTATTAGGGGCCGATTCTGCGAAATGTAGTGGCCGGGAAGAATCGCTACGGGCAAATACTTAGTTCAGATTTTTCTAAACTAATGGCAGTGACGGCGATAGACTTGCAGTGCTTCATGTAGCAGCAGCCTCGCAGGCTCGGCAGCTGCTACAGGATCTCATCGTCTACATGTACTTTGCTGGAGCCCCCATGGCCAACGCACTACCCGACCTGAAACTCTTGCGCATCTTCGTCAGCGTGGTTCGCCATCAGGGGTTTGCCAGCGCCCAGCAAGAACTCAACCTCTCGACCTCGGCCATCAGCACTTACATGAGCCAGCTCGAAGCTGCCCTCGGGCTGGTACTCTGCCATCGCGGCCGGGGTGGTTTCAGCCTGACCAGCAAAGGCGAACTGTTCCATCAGGAAACCCTGCGCCTGCTCGGCGAACTCGAAGGCTTCGAACAATACGCCGCCGCCCTCAAAGGCGAACTGCGCGGCACCCTGAATCTGGGGGTGATCGACTCCACCGTCAGTGACAAGGCCTTGCCCTTCGCCGAAGCCATCGGCGCCTACAGCCAGGAACACCCGGCGGTGCATTTGCACTTGTCGGTGATGAGCCCTTACGAACTGCAACTCGGCGTGCAGGACAACCGCCTCGACCTGGCCATCGGCGCGTTCTCCACGCGCATGAGCGGTCTGGTCTACATGCCGCTGTACCGCGAGCAACACTGGTTGTATTGCAGCAGTCGTCATCCGCTGTTCACCGAGCGGCGCATTCCCGAGCAGGTCATTACCCAGCAGCGCATGGTCGGCCGCGGTTACTGGAGCCAGGCGGAACTGGCTCGTCACGGCTTCAAGCACAGCGCCGCGACTGTGGAAAGTATGGAAGCCCAGCTGATTCTGGTGCTGTCCGGCGCCTACATTGGTTACCTGCCGGAGCACTACGCCCAGGCCTGGGCCGACAAGGGCGACCTGCGGGTGCTGCTGCCAGCGACCTTCGGTTATCAGGCGCCGTTCTCGATGATCGTGCGCCGTGGCCGCAGCCGCGAGCCGCTGATCCAGACCTTCCGCGACCTGCTTAAAGCGCAGCTCAATCAGGCCTAAGACTATGTCCAGAATCCAGTGTCCACGCTGCCTGCGTCCGCAAACCCATTGCCTGTGCCCGCTGATACCGAGCCTTGACAGCCGCACTCGGGTGTTGCTGTTGCAGCATCCCAGTGAAGTGAACCATGCGCTGAACACCGCACGGTTGGCGGCGTTGGGGTTGAGGAATGCCGAGTTGATTGTCGGCGAAGTGTTTGAGGATTTGCCGGCATTGTTGAACCGGCCGGGCTATCAGGCGCGACTGCTGTTTCCAGCCGATGAGGCGCAGCCGTTGCAGATTTACGGCGCCAATGATCAACCGTTATTGCTGGTCGTCCCGGATGGCACCTGGCGCAAGGCGCGCAAGATGCTGCACCTCAATCCGTTGTTGGCGGCGTTGCCGAGGGTGACGTTGGCGCAGGGCGGGGTGTCGAGGTATCGATTGCGCAAGGCACCGGGGCCGGGTGCGTTGTCGACGGTGGAGGCGATTGTTCAGGCGTTGCAAACACTTGAAGCTCCGTCATCGTTCGAGCCGTTGTTACGGCCGTTCGAAGCGTTGATCGAGGGGCAGATTGCGGCGATGGGGGAGGAGACCTACCAGCGTAACCATGGGCCGAAATAGTCGGTGTTTGTTAGGGCCTCTTCGCGAGCAGGCTCGCTCCCACAGTTGACCGAGTTCTTCCAGAAGAAATGCGATCCACAGTGGGAGCGAGCCTGCTCGCGAAAGCGGTGTAGCAATCACAGCACCCTCCAGCCAGAAACTACCTTTCGCGCATCGCCTCGGTCCGGGCTTTGAGCACCGGTTTGAGCAAGTAATCCAACACACTTTTCTCCCCAGTAATAATGTCCACCGTCGCCACCATCCCCGGAATAATCAACAACGGTTTTGCATCTCCGCCCAAATGGTTTTTATCCGTCCGTACCTGAATCAGATAAAAGCTGTTGCCCTTGTCATCCGTAATCGTGTCCGCCCCAATCAACTCCAGCTTCGCACTTAATCCCCCATAAATCGTGTAGTCGTAAGCACTGAACTTGACCATCGCTTTCTGCCCCGGATGCAGGAACGCCACGTCCTGCGGCCGCACCTTGGCTTCGATCAGCAGGTTGTCTTCAATGGGCACGATTTCCACCATGTCGCTGCCCGGCTGAACCACGCCGCCGATGGTGTTGACCTTCAGCACTTTGATAATCCCGTGAACCGGCGACACCACGGTGGTGCGGGTCACTCGGTCATCGATAGCAATGCTCGATGCCGTGATTTTCGACAGGTCGGTGCGTTTCTCATTCAGCTCTTTCGCGGCATCGGAGCGGAAGGATTGTTCGGATTCATCAATCTTGCTTTTGATCTCATTGATCGCCGATTCCGCGCGGGGAATCGCCAGCGTCGTGGCGTTCAATGAGCCGCGAATCTCCACCGCGCTGCGTTTGAGTCGCAAAATTTCCACCGGCGAAACCGCCCCGGAGCCCACCAGCGGCGCCGACATGTTCATCTCTTGTTGCAGCAATGCCAGGCTTGAACTGAATTGGCCCTGTTTGGAGCGGAACTCCGCCAGTTCCTGGGCTTTCTGCCGAAGTTGTTCACTCAGCGTGCGCTGTTCGCTGGCCAATCGACGCTGCCGTTGTTCGTGCAGCGAGCGTTCGTCCTCGGCCACTTGCGGCGCCTTGGCGATCACTTCGGGGGACAGCTTGAACGGCCGGCCTTCCGCCTCGGCCGACAGCCGTTCGACCTGCGCCGTCAGCGCATAACGATCCGCCTCGCTTTCGCCCTTATTCGACAGGAATCGCGTGTCATCGAGGCGCAGCAAGGTGTCGCCCTTGTTCACCATTTGCCCTTCGCGAACGAAGATCTCAGTGACGATACCGCCCTCCAGGTTCTGGATCACTTGGACTTTGCTCGACGGAATCGCCTTGCCTTCGCCCATGGTCACTTCCTGCAGCACCGCAAACTTGGCCCAGACCACCGCCGTGATAATCAGCGCGGCCGCCAGCCACACGGTGATCCGCGACCAGCGTGGGGAATCCTGCAACGAGGCACCGGCGGTTTCCGGCATGAATTCGCTTTCGGCGCTTTTGCTGAAACTGCCGAAGTAACCCCGGTCTTGT
The DNA here is from genome assembly GCF_054898105.1 of Pseudomonas sp. MDT1-17. Taxonomy (NCBI): domain Bacteria; kingdom Pseudomonadati; phylum Pseudomonadota; class Gammaproteobacteria; order Pseudomonadales; family Pseudomonadaceae; genus Pseudomonas; species Pseudomonas sp. MDT1-17. The sequence goes on from NZ_JBUBVM010000001.1 coordinate 2,158,168, forward strand.
GATTTGTCCGACGATGAACGGGCCATGGGTCGCTCCTAGACAGCCGCTGAGCCGACACGGCCCTTGCGCAGTGCATCGATGACCGCTTCTTTCGGACCGTCGGCGACGATCCGCCCGTTGTCCAGCACCACCAGCCGATCCACCAGGCTGAGCATCGAGGTGCGGTGGGTGACAAGCAGCAGGGTTTTGCCCTGGACCCAGCCGTGGAGTTTTTGCCGCAGAACGTCTTCGCTGCTGTTGTCCATGGCGCTGGTGGGTTCGTCGAGCAACATGATCGGCGGATCCAGCAATAGCGCACGGGCCAGCAACACCGCCTGACGTTGCCCGCCGGACAGCAGTTGTCCGCGTTCACCCACTGGCCGGTCGAAGCCTTGCGGATGCTGACGCGCCAGCTCGGTGACGCCGGTCAGTTCGGCGACTTCGAGCATGCGTGAATCGCTGATGTAGCGGGCGCCGAGGGTCAGGTTGTCGCGCAGGCTGCCGGCCAGCAGCGGCAGGTCATGGGCGACGTAACCGATTTGCTGGCGCAGGTCGGCGACGTCCAGTTGCCGCAAGTCCAGGCCATCAAGCAGCAACTGGCCTTCTTCCGGTGCGTAGAAACCCATCACCAGCCGCGCCAACGTACTTTTGCCCGAGCCGCTGCGGCCGATGATGCCGATCCGCTCGCCGGGTTTCACGCTGAAGCTGATGTTGGCCAGGGCGGGAGCGTTCTGGCCGTTGTAGTGGAACGTCACGCTGCTGACGTCCAGCGCACCTTGCAGTTGTGTGCGCTCCAGCGGCCGTTGTTTGGCGTCGCGCTCCTGCGGTAACGACATCAGTGCATCGGTGCTTTTCATGGTCAGTTGCGCTTGCTGATAGCGAGTGATCAAACCGGCAATCTGCCCCAGCGGCGCGAGCACCCGGCTGCCGAGCATGTAGGTCGCCACCAGCGCGCCGACGCTGAGGTTGCCGGCGATGATGCTGTAGACCCCGGCGACGATGGTCGCCATGCCGGAGAATTGCTGGATGAACAGCGTGCCGTTGGTGGCCAGCGCCGAGAGGTTGCGTGCATGGCTGTCGAGACGGGTGAGGGCGCCGTGGGTGCTTTCCCATCTGTGCTGGCGTTCGCTTTCGGCGCTGCAGGCCTTGAGGGTTTCCAGGCAACCGAGGGTTTCAATCAGCAGCGCCTGGCGTTCGGCACCCAGGGTCAGGCTTTTTTGCACGGTGTCGCGCAGGCGCACCTGGATCACCATTGCGAAGAGGATCGTGATTGGGAACGCCAGCAGCGGAATCACCACCAGCCAGCCGCCGAGCAGGCCGATCACCACCAGCATCAGCACGGCAAAGGGCAGGTCGATCAGGCTGGTCAGCGTCACAGCGGTGAGGAATTCGCGCAGTCCCTGGAAGTCGTGAATGCTTTGAGCAAACCCACCGATGGTCGCCGGGCGCGCTTTCATCGCCATGCCGGTGATGCGTTCGAATAACGTCGCGGAAAGGATCACATCGGTTTTGTTCCCGGCGCAATCCAGCAAGTGCGCGCGAACCACCCGCAGCGCCAGTTCGAAACCGGTGCCAATCAGCAAGCCGATGGACAGCACCCACAAGGTCGACGTGGCCTGGTTCGGCACCACCCGGTCGTAGGTCTGCATCACGAACAGCGGCACCATCAACCCCAGCAGGTTGATCAAAAAACTCGCCAGGATCGCGTCGCTGTACAACCACTTCGACAGCTTCAAGGTGTCGCGAAACCACGCCTCCACGCGTGGCACCAGCGGTGAGCGCAAGTCTTCGAGTTCATGCCGTGGCCGCGCGAACAAGGCCTGGCCGCTGTAATTCTCGGCCAGCTCAACGCGGCTGACCCATTGTTCACCGCCGTCGGCTTCGCTGGGCAGAATCAGCAACTGACCGTCATCGCCGAAGCGTCGCAGAATGGCGGTGCGGCCGTTGTTGAGGATCAGCATCACAGGCAGGTTGAGGGCGGAAATATCCGCCAGTTCACGACGCAGCAATCGCGCCTGCAAACTGGCCCGAGCTGCTGCGCGAGGCAGCAAACCCAGGCTCATGCGTTGCTTGTTCAGGGGGAGCCCGGCACTCAGGCTGGCGCGACTGACCGTCGCGCCATGGAGTTTGCAGAGGATCAACAGACCGTCCAGAAGCGGGTCATCGAAGCTCAGGCGCGGATCGACACCGATATTGCCGGGTTCCATGCTGGTCACATTGATCGCTCCCGTTGGCATAGGTATCTACACATCTTCCTGTAGGAGCTGCCGCAGGCTGCGATCTTTTGATCTTGATCCTGAAAAAACAAGATCAAAAGATCGCAGCCTGCGGCAGCTCCTACGGGTTTATTTCAGTTCAGGCAAACGGGCTTCGTTTTTCACTTCGGTCTGGGCGATCGCATCGGCGGGCAACACTACCCGTTGTTTGCTCAGCAACTGACCCATGTTCGCCAGCACGCGGTACATCGAGAACTCCTCGGTGTAGCGCACTTCGGTGTAGCGGCGGTCGGCGTTGTAGAGCTCGTTTTCACTGTCCAGCAAGTCGAGCAGGGTGCGTTGGCCGAGGCCGAACTGGTCCTGATACGCCACGCGCACGCGTCGGCTGGTTTCCGCGTATTCGCGGGCGGTCGGGGTTTGTTTCTTGGCATTGACCATGGCGTTCCAAGCCAGGTGAATGTTCTCGTTGAGTTGACGCAGGGCATTGTTGCGGATGTCCATCGCCTGGTTGATCTGGTGCGCATTGGAGGCCAGGCGCGCCTTGTCGCTGCCACCGCGGAACAGGTTGTAGTTCATCACTACGCCGACCCGCCATTCGTTGTCGTGGCCTTCATCGCCCTGCACGTTGTTGTTTGCACCCACGGCGGCTTCGGCGTCGAAGCGGGGGTAGAACGGCGACTTCGCCACTTCGTACTGGCTTTCGGCCGATTGCACATCGGCCTGGGCAGATTTCAGGTACGGGTTGTTTTCCACCATGCTTTGCTGGGCTTCCTGCAGGGTGGCGGGCAATTCGCCGCGGGTCGAAGGCAGTGCTTCGAGTTCATCGGGCATGCGCCCCACGACGGCGTAGAAGTTCGACTCGGCATCCGCGAGATCGACTTCGGCGGTATCGAGGTTGTTTTGCGCCAGTGCCCGACGAGCGACGGACTGGTCGGCGTCGGCGTTGCTGCCAATACCGCGCTGGGTGCGCAGACCGATTTGATCGTTGACTCGCAGGTGAGCTTGCAGGTTGTTCGTGGCCAGGGTCACCAGTTCGCGGCGCTTGAGCACTTCGAGGTAGACCTCGATGGTGCGCAGGGCCAGATCCTGAGCGGTGCCCTGAGCGTAATAGGCCCGGGAATTGACCACGCCTTTGGTGCGCTGGACTTCGTTGGAGGTGTTGAAACCATCGAAAAGCATCTGACGCAGGCGCAATTCCGATTGGGTGTAGGTCAGGATTTCGGTGTGGTGATTGCCGAATGCCCGGGTGCTGGTGTTATCGCTGTACCCGCGCCCGTAGGCGGCATTCAGATCAACCGATGGATAAAAGCCCCCTTTGGCGACTTTCACTTGCTCATCGGCCGAGAGGCGGCTGTCCACACGCGACGCCAGCTCCGGGTGGGTCGCGATGGTGCTCTGGATCGCCTCCGTCAATGAGATGGCCTGAGCCTGAGAAGTGCAGGCCATCGCCAGCAGAATTGCGCTGCATAGGGGGGTTAATACGCGCATGGGTGCCTCTCCCTTATTCCTAATGATGCTCATGAGTCGCCAAATATTTGACGGCATTTATAGTGAAAACCGTTTCATGCTTGTAACAACAGAGCTAAGAACATTCTAGAGAGAACCATAGAAGAATTTTTCATAATGTCTATGCTAAAAAAAACTTATGCGCTATTTAAAATCCAGCACATTGTTCACTTCGAAAGCCCTTGATTTGTGAGCGTTAGGGAGCTCCGCAGGGCTTGAGGAAAGTTCCAATTCACATATCGACATAGGGCGGGGATGTGCTGGAGGGGAGGGAAGCGGACGGTTTTGAAGTGACGGTTTTTTGTCACTTTGGTGGTTCAAGATCGTTACGCATCGCTCGAAGGGCGATTTGTTGCGCAAGTGGATCCCGATGCTATTGATTGCATAGGGTTTTATCCCGAAGCAGACACGTCGCCCGCGAGCGGCACGCTTGGCGAGAACGGCGCCAGGGCAGCGGCTTACTTCAGGTAACCACTGCCAGCAGGCGATTCTGCCAGGCAACCCGTTTGTGCCATGAGCACGTTCTTCGCAAAAACAGGATGCCGACAGCGGTTGGCAGCGGAGGAAGTGCACATGGCTACGCTCATCGGTATCGTCAGTAAGGTTATTGGTCAGGTGTTCGCGGTCGCAAGCGATGGCACCCGACGCGCGCTGGTCGAGGGGGATCGATTGTTCGCCGGCGATCAGCTAGTCACCGGGGCCGAAGGCGCGGTGGCGGTGAATCTGCAAAATGGCCAGGAACTGACCCTCGGGCGTGGTAGCAGTCTGGAGATGACGCCTCAGTTACTCGCGCATCAGGCACCCCCTGTAGACACCGCTGAAGCTGTGACGCCAACTCTGGCGCAACTGACCGATGTCGAACAACTGCAAAAAGCGATCGCTGCCGGCGACGACCCGACCCAGACTGCTGAAGCCACGGCGGCCGGACCTGGTTCGACCGGCGCACCCGGTGGTGCACTGGGCGGCGGCCACACGTTCGTCATGCTTGAAGAGGTGGGCGGGCGGGTAGATCCGACTATTGGTTTTCCTACCGCCGGCTTCAACGGTATTCCCGAATTTCCCCTCGAACGTCTGGCTGGTGACCCTGATAACGGCGACAACGGTGCGGGTGGTGCGGGTGGTGCGGGTGGTGCAGGTGGTGCGGGTGGTGCAGGTGGTGCGGGTGGTGCAGGTGGTTCAGGTGGTTCAGGAGGGACAGGCGTTGTTCCTGTGACACCGGTTGTTCCTGATGTGCCGAACAATCCGGTCACCCTCACCGGCCTGTCGGTGGCGGGGGGCGAACTGTACCTCAATGAGGCCAACCTGGCCGACGGTTCGGCCCCCAACCCTGGGGCACTGACCAAGGCCGGCACGTTCAGCGTGTCTGCTCCTGACGGGCTGACCAGCCTGAGCATCGGTGGGATCAATGTGATCAGCGGTGGCGTTGCCGCAGGCTTCCCGCAGTCGATCACCACCCCGTTGGGCAACACCCTGACTATCACCGGCTACAACCCGGCCACGGGGGTTGTGAGTTACAGCTACACCCTCAACGACAATGAAATCCATCCGGCCGGTGACGGCGCCAACAGCATCACCGAGAATTTCGACGTCGTCGCCACCGATACGGACGGCAGTACGGCGACCGGGCAAATCAACGTCAACATCGTCGATGACGTGCCGACCGCCCATGCCGACGCGACTTCGGTCGCCGAAGGCGGCATCGTCAGTGGCAACGTGCTGTGGAACGACGTCGGCGGCGCCGATGGTCTCGCCGCAGGGGCGGTGCTCGGCGTGCGCGCCGGTTCAGACACCTCGGCCCCGGTCATCGGCGGCCTCAACACTCAGATCAATGGCACCTACGGCTACCTGACGCTGGACGCCAACGGGAACGCCGTCTACCACAGCAACCCGAACACCGTGAGTGGCCCTGGCGCGACCGACACGTTCACCTACACCCTGCGCGATGCCGACGGTGACCAAAGCACCACCACCATCACCATCGACGTGCGCAACAGCTGCATCACAGCGGTCAGCGACAACGACGTGACCGTCTATGAAAAAGCCCTCGACCTGAACAAGGACGGCCAGGATCTGGCGGCCGGCACCGTCACCGGCAGCGAGCCGGGCCACATCGGCGAAACCGCCAGTGGCACCCTGGTCGGCTCGGTCACCGGTGCCATCGGCGCAATCACTTACACCTTGGTCGGCAGCGCCACTGGCACCTACGGCCAAATCCTGCTCAATCCCAACGGCACCTACACCTACACCCTGACCTCACCGGCCAGCACCACGCCGCAGGCGAACGACGGTGCCAACACCCTGAGCGAAACGTTCACCTACCACGCCACCGATTCCCTGGGCAACGTTGTCACCAGCACCATCGTGGTCAACATCGTCGATGACGTTCCGACCGCCCATGCCGACGCGACTTCGGTCGCCGAAGGCGGCATCGTCAGTGGCAACGTGCTGTGGAACGACGTCGGCGGCGCCGATGGTCTCGCCGCAGGGGCGGTGCTCGGCGTGCGCGCCGGTTCAGACACCTCGGCCCCGGTCATCGGCGGCCTCAACACTCAGATCAATGGCACCTACGGCTACCTGACGCTGGACGCCAACGGGAACGCCGTCTACCACAGCAACCCGAACACCGTGAGTGGCCCTGGCGCGACCGACACGTTCACCTACACCCTGCGCGATGCCGACGGTGACCAAAGCACCACCACCATCACCATCGACGTGCGCAACAGCTGCATCACAGCGGTCAGCGACAACGACGTGACCGTCTATGAAAAAGCCCTCGACCTGAACAAGGACGGCCAGGATCTGGCGGCCGGCACCGTCACCGGCAGCGAGCCGGGCCACATCGGCGAAACCGCCAGTGGCACCCTGGTCGGCTCGGTCACCGGTGCCATCGGCGCAATCACTTACACCTTGGTCGGCAGCGCCACTGGCACCTACGGCCAAATCCTGCTCAATCCCAACGGCACCTACACCTACACCCTGACCTCACCGGCCAGCACCACGCCGCAGGCGAACGACGGTGCCAACACCCTGAGCGAAACGTTCACCTACCACGCCACCGATTCCCTGGGCAACGTTGTCACCAGCACCATCGTGGTCAACATCGTCGATGACGTGCCGACCGCCCATGCCGACGCGACCTCGGTAGCGGAGGGCGGCATCGTCAGTGGCAACGTGCTGTGGAACGACCTCGGCGGCGCCGATGGTCTCGCCGCAGGGGCGGTGCTCGGCGTGCGCGCCGGTTCAGACACCTCGGCCCCGGTCATCGGCGGCCTCAACACTCAGATCAATGGCACCTACGGCTACCTGACGCTGGACGCCAACGGCAACGCCGTCTACCACAGCAACCCGAACACCGTGAGTGGCCCTGGCGCGACCGACACGTTCACCTACACCCTGCGCGATGCCGACGGTGACCAAAGCACCACCACCATCACCATCGACGTGAACAACAGCTGCATCACGGCCGTCAGCGACCACGACGTGACCGTCTATGAAAAAGCCCTCGACCTGAACAAAGATGGCCTGGATCTGGCGGCCGGCACCGTCACCGGCAGCCAGCCAGACCGCACGGTTGAAACCGCCAGTGGCACCCTGCTCGGCTCGGTCAGCGGCGCCAGCGGCGCGATCACTTACACGCTGGTCGGCAGCGCCACAGGCACCTACGGCCAAATCCTGCTCAACCCCGACGGCTCCTACACCTACACGCTGACGTCGGCGCCAAGCACCACGCCGCACGCCGACGATGGCGCGAATACCCTGAGCGAAAGTTTCACCTACAAAGCCACCGACGCCCTGGGCCATTCCACCACCAGCACCATCGTGGTGAACATTGTCGATGACCTGCCGAATGCCAGCCCCGACGCGGCCTCGGTCGCGGAGGGCGGCATCGTCAGTGGCAACGTGCTTGTGAACGACTTCGGCGATGCCGATGGGGGCGGGGTGGTCGGTGTGCGCGCCGGTTCGGACACCTCGACCTCGGCCATCGGCGGCTTGAACAGCCAAATCAATGGTACCTACGGTTACCTGACACTGGATGCAGCGGGCAACGCGGTCTATCACAGCACCCCGGACGCCGTGAACGGTCCCGGTGCGACCGACGTGTTCACCTACACCTTGCGCGATGGCGATGGCGACGAGAAGACCACCACCATCACCATCGACGTGAACAACAGCTGCATCAGAACGGTCAGCGACAATGACGTGACCGTCTACGAAAAAGCCCTCGACCTTGCCAAAGGTGCAGACTTCACCGGCAGCGGAGCGATCAATTTCTACGGCCCTCACAACAACGCGGCTAACCATACATTGGCGAATGTGCGGAGTGCCTTTGCCGGCAACGCTGCGACCATGACTGCCCTGCTGGTGGTCAGCGGTTATCTGGGCGCCGTCACCCATGCCAACGCCAACGATGAGGACCGCATCACCGTCAACCTCAAACAGGGTGAAACCCTTAACCTGGATCACAATCTGGCGGCTGGTCACATCGCGATGGAGTACTCCGTCAACGGTGGTGCCTTCATTGCCATCGCCGACGGCCAGACCATCACCGCCGCGGCAGACGGCACGTACCAGATCCACATCACCAACCTCGACAACGATGGTCCGGGCAGCAGCGGGAAGGGGGCGGAAAACTACCAGCTGACCATGACCGTCAACTACGCCGGGGCCCACGACATCACGCCAGATGCCCATGGCACCTACACCGCCAACGACAGCCATGGCGGCAGCAACAGCGGCGCCGCGACCATCATCTATCAGGAAGGCCACACCTTCACCGGGACGGCGGGCGATGATGTACTGGTGGCGGGCGCCGGCAATAACGAGTTGCGCGGCGGTGCTGGCAATGACTTGCTGTTCAGCGGCGCGGGCAACGACCTGCTCGACGGCGGCACGGGCGTCGACACGGCGAGCTATGCCCACGCCACGGCCGGCGTCACCGTCGATCTGAGCCTGCTCACCCCGCAAAACACGGTGGGCGCCGGGACCGACACCCTGACAGCAATCGAAAACCTGACCGGCTCAAACTTCAACGACAGCCTCACGGGCGACAACCACAGCAACATCATCAACGGAGGCCTGGGTAATGACATGCTCAACGGCGGGGGCGGCGATGACTTCCTGATCGGCGGTCTGGGCAACAACACCCTCACCGGCGGCAGCGGTGCTGACACCTTCCAGTGGCTCAAAGGCAACAGCGGCCATGACGTGGTCACCGACTTCACGCCGGGCACCGACAAACTCGACCTGTCGCAATTGCTGCAAGGGGAAAACGGCACCACGGCGTCGCTGGATGACTACCTGCACTTCAAAGTCACCGGCAGCGGGGCCTCGGTACTGACCAGCATCGACGTTAGCGCCATGGCCGGTGCCGCGCCAAACCAGACCATTGACCTGGCGGGTGTCAACCTGGCCAGCCACTACGGCGTAACGCCGGGGGCGGGCGGTGTGATTGCGGGTGGGCATGACACGGCGACGATCATCAATGGCATGCTCAATGACCATTCGTTGAAGGTGGATACCGTGTGACCTGAAACGACAAAACCCACCATCCCTGTGGAAAGGGATGGCGGGTTTTTTGTTGTTTGCGGGGGCTGTTCCAACTTACGGCTCACATCGGCTCCGGCGGCCCGATCAACCGCCCCATCACTCCAAACAACCCCAGCTCCCGGATCACCTCCAACTCCCCCTTGGTCTCCACCATCTCCGCAATCAACGGCAAATCAATGCTGTTGGTCGCCCGAAAAATCGCCTCGATGAACTGTTTTTTATCACTCTGCTCATCAATGTGGCGGATGTACGCACCGTCGATTTTCAAGTAAGCCAGCCCCAGTTGAGCCAGGTTGCCGATCTGGCTGAAGCTGCCACCGAAATGCTGCAGACCGATGCGGTAACCGGTTTTGAGCAGGCTGTGGCTCAGGCGTTGCAGTTCTTCCTGAGGGGGCAGTTGGCGTTCGTCGATTTCCAGAATCAGCAGGGGCGCGAGTTCGGGCAGCGATTCGAGCATGTCGAGGATGTGTTGCAGATGCGCGGGATCGCGCAGGGTGCTGCCGGACAGGCTTAACGCCAGGGGCCAACGGTTGACGACTAGGTAGTCGAGGGTCGCTTCGAGCATCGCCAGGTCGAACCGCGCCGACCAGCCGAGGCGCTCGATCCATGGGAGGAAATGCCCGGCGGCTATCGCCTCGCCCTGTGGGTCGAGCAGGCGCGCGAGGACTTTGTGATGCAACACTTGGCTGGTGTCGGCGCATTGCACGACGGGTTGGAAATACAACTGCATCTTGCCTTGGTTCAAGGCGTCGTCGATCCAGGCTTGCCAGTCGTTTTGAGACGGGTTCGGCGCGGTGTTGGAATAGGCCAAGTGGACCCACGGGTGCTCGGGATGTTGCTGTGCTTGGGTCAACGCCTGATCCAGGCGCATCAGCACGTCACTGGCCGGTTCACCGGGTTGGAAAGCAACGATCCCCAAGTGCGCCACCGGCATGCAATCGCTGGCGCCGGTCAAGCGCAGGTTTTCCAGGGTGGCGCTGATTTCGGAAGCCAGGCGTGCTGCGTCCTTGGCGTCGAGGCCCGGTGTCAGCAGGCTGAACTCGCCACCGCGATTGCGTGCCGCCAGCCAGGTGCGACGCTCCGCCAGTTGGGTCAAACGCTTGAGCATTTCACCGACGGTGCTGATCAAGGCGTCAGTGCGCTGGCCGCCCAGACGCTGGTTGAGACCGATAAGGTCGTTGATCCGCAGCATCAGCAAATGGCCGTCGCTGCTCTGCTCTGAGACCAGCAATTGGTCGTCGAGTTGTTCATCCAGCAAGCGTCGATTGGCCAGGCCTGTCAGGCTGTCCTGATAAGATTCGACCCGCAGCTTTTCACTGCGCGCGACCTCTTCGGCGAACAGCGCTTTGAGCTTTTCGACCATCTGGTTCATAGCCAGTACCACGCGTTTCAACTCCGGTGTGCGCGGCAGTTTCGGCAGGCTGAGGAACTCGCGTTTGCTGATGGCTTCGGCTTGTTTGACCATTTTGTCGAGCGGGCGCAATTGCCGCCGCAGTAACCAGCCACCAAACACGGCGCTGAGCAGTCCGCAAATCAGCAGCCAGATCAGGCTGCCGAGGGTGCTGTCCCACAGTTTGGCCAGGGCGAACTGCGGGTTGCTCAGTACTTCGACCCGTGCCGCCTGCACCCAGCCACGCATGACCAGTGCTTCGCCACCGGGCGGGTGCAGGTTGACCAAACTGACAAACCAGGTGGGAACGCTCTTGATTTTCGCCGATACGCTGCGTTCCACCAGCACCTGTTCATTCTCGATGTTGATGACTCGGATGCTGCTGAAATAGCCACTGTCGAAAATCGAGCTGACCATCAACTCGATCATCGCCGGGTCATCGATCTGCGCCGTCAACGACAAACCCAACGCCGTGGCGGCGTCCTGGGCGTGGGAGCGCAACTGGCCAAGCATCTGGTCGCGAGAGCTTTCCAGGCTGACAAAAAAACTGCCGCTGAAGGCCACCAGCAGGAACAGGCAAATGGCGAGAAACAATTGTTTGCGCAATGACATAAAACGCTCCTTGCAATGGTGGCTAGCCGTCGCCCACGGCGAACCCTTCGGCCTGCATCTTTTTTAATACGTCCTGCCAGCGCGACAGATTTTTCGAGTTGGTGCTGCGTTTACTGCCATTGGCTCCCGGCAAGTACAGGCCTTCGGCGTTGAAGGCGTACACCGGCAGCAGGTCTTTGCGTTGGGAGGCGGGGCGGATTTCGCCGATCAAGTTGTCCAGCACCAGCGGATCGGCCGTAGGGCTGTTGTAGAACGTCAGCACCATATGCGCCTGGTTCTGGGTCAGGGCTTTGACGTAGGTGATGCGCAGTTTCTCGCTGGGAATTCCGAGGTGGCGCAGGCTGAAATACTTCGCCAGTGCGTAGTCCTCGCAGTCAGCGGCACCCTTGATCAGGGATTCGACGGGCGTGGCCCAGTAATCGGTCTGACGCCAGATGCGGGTGTCGTCCCGAAAGCTCAGTTGCTGATTGAAGAAGCGATTGACCGCGTTCAGTTGCTCGCGCTCGGAGGCGTTGGTTTCGCTTTGCAACATCTGACTCCAGGCCTCGATCCGTCCCTGTCCCGGGCCGAGGGTGCCGTAGCGTTTTTCGGCGATTTGCAGAATCTGCGCAAATTCCCGGTCGGCCCAGACACTGCCCAGCCCGGCCAAAAGAAAAGTGATCAGCAACAGCCATCCACCGAGCCGAAGTCGGAGCGTTGACCCTCCTGGACTACGCGGACTGCGGGACATGTCTGGCCACTCGGGTGCAGATGCCTGAAGTCTAGGCGGTGTTTTTTGAAAGGTAGGGTTGATCGTCGGAGGAAGGGGTTGATCGTTCCCTCGCGCGTGAGAACGATCAGCGATCAGGATTTGCGCAGGGTTTTCTGTTTGAGGATGTAGACGGTCACCAGCACGGCGCTGGTGAGCATGAACCCCCGTGCCCACGGCAGAGGCACCAGGTAGCAGGAGAGCAGGATGCTCGCCCACATCAGCCCGATCGCGTAGACCTTGCCTTTGAGCGGGATGCCATTGCCGCTCAGGTAATCGCGAACCCACGGCCCAAGCCGTGGATGCTCAACCAGCCAATGATAGAAGCGCGGAGAACTGCGGGCGAAGCAGGCGGCCGCCAGCAGCAGGAAAGGCGTGGTGGGCAACACCGGCAGGAAAATCCCGATCACCCCCAACGCTACGCTCAGCCAGCCGATGGCCAGCAGCACGTAGCGCAACATCAGGGAGCGGTTGCCTATGGGGTTGTCCATAGGCAAAACCTTAGTGGTGACGAGGCTTGAGGATCGCCGGTTTTTCGTCTGGCGCCTGGCACAGCAGGTACAGCGCGGTCAGGGCTTCCGGGATCTGCACGATCATGTCGTCCATCAGGTTGGCGTCTTTGGCGATGTCTTCGAACTCAGGCTGTTCGTCGAACAGACCCGAACCGACCATGATCGGCAGCAGCATTTCGCTGACTTCGTCTTCGGCGGTTTCGAACCAGGCCGCTTCACGCAGGAACACGCCTTCCATGAAACCGATGCACCAGCCGCGCAGGTCGGAATCGTCCGGCTCCTCGCCCAGGTCCAGGTCGCACGGCAGCTCGAACTCTTCATCGGCAGCCAATTGGCGGGCGATGTGAGCCTTGAGCAGCAGCAGGGTGGATTCGATCGCTTCACGCTCGGTGTCGTCGGCGTAATGCGGCTCTTCGGCGAAGAGGGCGTCGATCCATTCACGGTCGGGAACGGTTTCGGAACAGATCGACAGCGCAGTGAGGTAGCCGTGGGCGGCCACGTAGTCCAGCGCCTCGTCATGCAGTTCGTCGGCGTCGAGGAAGACTTGCAGGCGGGTTAATTGCTCAGCGAAGGACATTAAAGGGCTACCTTGGGAATTAAACAGATGCGGGAATTCTAGGCCTTCTTGAGCACTCAGGCCAGCCGCGCGGCATATTTGCGCCCACAAGCCTCTTATCAGCGGCGCCCTTTGCCGGACAGGGGTCGGGTATACTCGCGCGTTTTGTGATGTCCTGCCGGCGTCGCGGCTGAAATGTGAAGCGTCATGCAATGCGCACTTACGATTTGTCGGTGCAGCCTTCGTGGTTCTGAACCAGCCTTGCAGGGATGTTTTTGTGATTTTTGGAGTTTCTATGCTCGAACAGGCTCAACGCGTCCTCAAGGACATCTTCGGCTACGACAGTTTCCGTGGCCGTCAGGGTGCAATCATTGAGCGCGTGGCCAGTGGCGGCGACGCCCTGGTGCTGATGCCTACCGGTGGCGGCAAGTCCTTGTGCTTCCAGGTGCCGGCGCTGTTGCGCGAAGGCCTGGCGGTGGTGGTGTCGCCGCTGATCGCATTGATGGACGACCAGGTCGCGACCCTCGAGGAGCTCGGCGTCGCTGCCGCTGCCTTGAATTCCACGCTCAGCGCCGAGCAGCAGCGCGATCTGGCGGCACGGATCAAGCGCGGTGAAGTGAAAATGCTTTATCTCGCGCCCGAGCGTCTGGTTCAGCCAAGGATGCTGGCTTTCCTGCAAAGCCTTGAAATCTCTCTGTTCGCCATCGACGAAGCCCACTGCGTGTCCCAATGGGGCCACGACTTCCGCCGCGAATACCTGCAACTGGGCCAGTTGGCGGAATTGTTCCCCAACGTTCCGCGTATCGCCCTGACCGCGACCGCCGACAAGCGCACCCGGGAAGAAATCGTCGACCGCCTTCATCTTCAGGATGCCGAGCGTTTCCTGTCGAGTTTCGACCGCCCCAACATCTTCTATCGCATCGTGCCCAAAGAGCAGCCGCGCAAGCAATTGCTGGCGTTTCTCGCCGAGCGGCGCAGCGATGCCGGTATCGTCTATTGCCTGTCGCGCAAGAAAGTCGACGAAGTGGCGGTGTTCCTCAGCGAACAAGGCTTCCCGGCGCTGCCGTACCACGCCGGTCTGCCCAACGATACCCGGGCTCACCACCAGAAGCGCTTCCTCAACGAGGAAGGCCTGATCATGGTCGCCACCGTGGCGTTCGGTATGGGCATCGACAAGCCCAACGTGCGCTTTGTCGCTCACCTCGACTTGCCAAAATCCCTTGAGGCTTACTATCAGGAAACCGGTCGCGGCGGCCGTGACGGTCTGCCCGCTGACGCCTGGATGGCCTACGGCCTGCAAGACGTGGTGATGCTCAAGCAAATGTTGCAGAACTCCGAGGGCGACGAGCGCCACAAGCGTCTGGAGCAACACAAACTCGACGCCATGCTCTCGCTCTGCGAAGAAACCCGCTGCCGTCGTCAAACGCTGCTCGCCTACTTCGATGAAGACATGCCCGAGCCCTGCGGCCATTGCGACAATTGCGTTGACGGCGTGCAGACCTGGGACGCCACCGAGCCGGCCCGTCAGGCGCTTTCGGCGATCTTCCGCACCGGCCAGCGCTACGGCGTCGGGCATCTGGTAGATGTGTTGCTGGGCAAGGACAACGAAAAAGTCCGCAGCTTTGGCCATCAGCATCTGTCGGTTTACGGTGTCGGCAAGGCGATGGGGGAGAGTGAATGGCGCTCTCTGTTCCGACAGCTGGTTGCCCGTGGACTGGCGGACATCGACCTCGAAGGCTACGGCGGTCTGCGCTTGAGTGATACGTGCCGGCCGCTGCTCAAGGGCGAAGTAACCCTGGAACTGCGTCGCGACCTCAAGCCGCAAACCACTGCCAAAAGCAGCAAGAGCCAGGCGAGCCAACTGGTTCGCGGCGAAGAACGCGAACAGTGGGAAGCCTTGCGCGCCCTGCGTCGCAAGCTCGCCGAAGAGCATGGCGTGCCACCGTACGTCATCTTCCCCGATTCGACGCTGCTGGAAATGCTCCGCAGCCAGCCGACCTCGTTGTCGGAAATGGCCACGGTCAGCGGCGTTGGCGCGCGCAAGCTGGAACGTTACGGCGAGGCCTTCCTCGAAGTTCTCGGCGGCCAGGTCGAGGCGCCGAAAGTGGTGGCCGACCTGCGCCACGAACTGATCACCCTGGCCCGAGCGGGCATGACGCCGCTGCAAATCGCCGGCCAGCTGCAATGCTCGGAAAAGAACGTCTACACCCTGCTCGCCGAAGCGATTGGCAAGCAACAGTTGTCGCTGGAGCAAGCGCTGGATCTGCCCGAAGAGTTGATGGGCGAAGTCCAGGACGCGTTCCTCGATGGCGAGGGCGAATTGCCGCCCGTGTCGGAGATCGCCGCACTGTTCGCCGGTCGCGTGCCGGAAGGGGTTTTGTACTGTGTGCGGGCGGCGCTGCAATCCGAATTCGAGGTTTAAGTGATCTGCCACATAGATGTAACGATTCAGTACAGAGCAAGCCTTGCCTCGAGCCAAGGGTCATGCTTAGCTGACTAATAATTAGTTTTTCTCTATTTCAGTCTGATCATGAGTGTTTTATGCCGTTAACCGACCAACACCGCTTTGGCATGCAACTGGCCCAGATGTCGCGCGGCTGGCGTGCCGAACTGGATCGCCGTCTGGCTGGCCTGGGTCTGTCCCAGGCACGCTGGCTGGTGCTGCTGCACCTGGCGCGTTTCGAGGATGCCCCGACCCAACGAGAACTGGCGCAAAGCGTCGGTGTTGAAGGGCCGACCCTGGCCCGACTGCTCGACAGCCTCGAAGGCCAGGGACTGGTGCAACGTCAATCGGTGCTGGAAGACCGCCGGGCGAAGAAAATCGTCCTTTGTGCCCCGGCGCGTCCGTTGATCGAAAAAATTGAAACCATTGCCACCCAACTGCGCCACGAATTGTTCGATGGCGTCGATGAGGCGGATGTGAAGGTTTGCATGCGTGTCCACGGGCACATTCTGGCCAACCTGGAAAAATCTTGAGGCATTACCGCGCGCCGGATTTTTGAGATACCCCGTTGGGCAGACTATAAAGAACTACTTGGCAATATCGTGTTCGTACCGGATGTGCGAACGCGTACAAGATGGTTATGGTTATCTAAGGGATGCTCATGCTCGAGAGTTGGCACGTGGTTTTGCGGTGTTGTGCCAGGCTGCTTCTGGCCGGTGGTGCTGTCACTTACTCGGCATTGGCGCCCGCGTTGGGCTTGGGTGACATCACCCTGCATTCGGCGTTGAATCAGCCGTTGCGCGCCGACATCGCCCTGGTGGATGCCGCAGGTCTGGAGGAGGGTGAACTGTCGGTCAGCCTGGCGACGGCGGAGGAGTTCAGTCGCGCCGGCGTTGATCGGGTGTTCTTCCTCAACAATCTGAAATTCACACCGGTCTTGCGCGGCAACCGCAGCCTGATCCGGGTGAGCTCCAACAAGCCAGTCAATGAACCCTTCCTGAATTTCCTCGTGCAACTCAATCAGCCCAACGGGCGGGTGCTGCGCGAGTACACGGTGCTGATCGATCCGCCGGGTTCACCGGGGATTGTTCCCGTCACTGACGAACCGGTTACCGACGTTCAGACCTCTGGATTCCCGACGGTTGAGCCGGCCGTTGCACAGCTACCTGCGGCGAAGGGCAAAAAGCCGCCAGTCCCTCGCGTGGATCAACCTCCTGCCACGCCTGTGAGTGATCCGGTTGCCGAACAACTGGCGGCCAGCGTGCTGCAAAACCAGCAGCTGCAAGCAACCATCGATGCGTTGAATGCGAAGCTTCAGGCTCAGGACGAGCAGGTCGCCGGCCAGAAAAAACAAGTGACTGAACTGCAAACCCAATTGGCGGAAATCAAACAAGCGTCGGTGGAGCCGGTTGCCCCCGTCGTTGTGGCTCCGGCGCCGACCATTGTTGAAGAGCCTGAGGCCAGTCATTGGCTGCTGATTATCGGGTTGCTGGCGCTGATGGCTTTGGTTTTGCTGGGGCTGTTCGTTCGGCGCCAACGACAACAGGTTCAGGCAGTGCCCGACGCTTTACCTGTTTTGCCGTCACGGCATGAGCCGGTGCTCAGTCGCGCTGCAGAACCGGTCGTGCAACCAGCAACCGAATCGATTGAAGAGACGCCCGCAGGGGATGTGCTCGAAGGGGTGGGTATCTATCTGGCCTATGGCCGTTTTTCCGAAGCGGCCGGTTTGTTGCGGGAGGCGCTGATCAAGGAGCCACAACGCACGGATCTGGCTGTGCAGTTGTTGGAAGTCTTGGGTAAACAGGGTGACGTCCCCGCCTACGAAGTACAGGAAAACAATCTGCTTGACGCCGGATACGACCTGCAAAAACTTCAGAATATTCGCGCCCGACACCCGAAATTGAACAGTGCGATACCGTTGGCCGCCGCCGCGACAATCACTCCCCCCACGCCTTCGATACCTGAACCAGCGCCCAACGATGAGTTTCAGTTGAACCTGGATGACCTGTCGATGGATTCGAGTTGGGACCTGATCAGCCCTTTTGAACACTCGCCGTCCGACGCGAAGCCATCGAGCGAACCCGCGCCGGTCGAGCCGCCGCTCATCTCGAACCTGCACGTCTTGCCCGAGGTCTTTGAAATGCCTGACGACTCGACGCTGGATGAGCCCGAACTTGAATGGGTCGCCGAGCCTGACTCGCAATCTCTGGATGACACCTTTCTCAACGAGTTCAGCGATTCTGGCCAGTCGCTGGAGCTGGAGCCGCTGAACCTGGAACCGGCCGAGGCGAGCAGTGCCGGCAAACTGGAACAAGCCCAGACCTGCATCGATGACGGCGATCTGGACAGCGCCATCGAACTGCTCAACGAGTTGCTCAAGGAAGATAACGAGCCGCTTAAGCAGACAGCCCGGAACCTGCTCGCCGGGCTATGATAGCGGCGACCTCTGGCTCAGGAGTTTCGCCGATCATGACTGCACGCAAACCGGAAATCATCATCACCTATTGCACGCAATGCCAGTGGCTGTTGCGTGCTGCCTGGCTGGCCCAGGAACTGCTCAGCACCTTTGGTGACGACCTCGGCAAAGTGTCGCTGGTGCCCGGCACCGGTGGGGTGTTTCACATTTTCTGTGACGATGTGCAGATATGGGAGCGCAAGACTGATGGCGGATTTCCGGAGGCCAAAGTGCTGAAGCAGCGGGTCCGCGATCAAATTGATCCGGACCGCGACCTGGGGCACAACGACCGCACTCAGTGAGAGGCGGCTTCTGCCGCAACGGTCTTCTTGCTTGAGCCGCCCGAGAGTCGGCTGGAGACCACGATCGCCACGATGATCAACGCGCCACCGAGCAGCATGCGCAGTGTCGGGTTTTCATCAAACAGCAGCCAGGCCACGGTGATGCCGTAAACCGGCTCCAGGGCGAAAACCACCGCCGCGGTCCGCGCCTTGATCACTGCCAGGCTGGCGACAAACAGGCTGTGAGCGACGCCGGTGCAGAACACCCCGAGCAGACCGATCCACAGCCAGTCGATGGCGCGCACTTCGCTCAACTGCGGTGCCGCCACCGGTAGCAGGCACAACGCGACCACCACGTTCTGACACAGCGCAGCCTGAACCGCCGGGATTCGCCCGGAGCTGGCGCGGTTGGTCAGCGATAGCAGAGAGAACAGCAAACCTGAACCCACCGCCCACAGCAGACCCATGGTGGCGCCGCTGGCCAGATCGAAATCAGGGGTGACCAGCACCAGCCCGACACTGACCAGCACCACCAGCAGGATTTCGTTGGCGCGAATTCGCTCGCGGAAGATCAACCCTTCAAGGATCACGGTAAACGCCGGGAAGCTGGCAAAACCCAGGGTCGCGATTGCCACGCCTGCGACCTTCACCGCAATGAAAAAACTCACCCAGTGCCCGGCCAGCAGCAAACCGCTGAGCAACAGTCGGCGCCAGTCCACCGCCTCGAGTTTCTGCCAGCGAGTAGTGCTGGCGAACCGCGCAAAAACCGCTAACGCCAGCACAGCGAACGCGGCACGCCCAAAAACGATTATGGCGGGGGAGGCAGCAGCCAGTTTGCCGAACACACCGGTCAGGCCGAACATCAGTGCGCCGATATGCAGGGCGCCAAGGGCGGTACGGGGAGTCATTGCAATCCTTGATAAGCGTATAGAACCAGGCCCTACATTGAACCGCGCAACTTCCCGCTGTGTCTGTCGCCAGACTCGCGTTGTTTGTCGCCAACCTCGCGCCGCATTTTGCCGGGAGAGGCACCGAACTCCCGCAACACCGCGGCCGCAAAGGCACTCTGCGAACTGTAGCCGACCCGACTGGCAATCTCGCCGATCGGCAGCGCCGAATCCCGCAACAAGCCCACGGCCATGTGCAATCGTCTACTGCGGATGTAATCCATCGGCGTCTGCCCGCATTCCGCAACGAACCGCGCATGCAACCGAGCGCTGGACAGACCGGCGATGCGCGCCAGATCGGCGACTTGAAGTGGGTAGGCTGCGTACTGATCGATGTGCGCATTCAGCGCCGCATAAGGCAGGCGCCGCCCGCCGACCTCGGGTTTGGCGTTGTTGAGGCTGGCCAGCAGCAACACCGCGCCTTGTTGCGCGATCAATGGATCGCTGACCTGACTGCCCGCCAACCAACTGACCAATTGGCTTTGCCCGGCATCCAGCGGCAGGCGACCGGCGTTGTCGAGCAAACGACGACTGGCCTCGGCGTGATCACCAAGGGACTGAGATACCCATTGGTCGCTGGGCACATCCAGCACCAGGCAACGGCTGCCATTGGCGCTACCGCAGGCGTGATGGAAACCGGACGGCACCACCACGAAACTCTGCTGAACCACCTGACTGCCACGCCCGTCGACCTCGAAATCCAGCGCGCCCGACAGCCCGAACACCAACTGCGCGTGGTCGTGGCTGTGGACGATCAGGTCATGAGTGTATTGGCGTAGCGTGAGGATCGGTCTCATCGCAGGTCTCCAGGGCTTGGCTGCAGTCTACACCGAGGGCAATCGTGGGGCGCTGTCACAGGACTGACTCGCCACTGTCATGGGCAATTAACCCGACCGGCGCAAAGTTGCAAAAACTTTTGCAGAGGGTTGCCCATGACCAGCGCCGAGCTCGCCAAACCCAGTCGTAAGCAACGTGTACGGACGTTGTGGATTTCCGACGTGCATCTGGGCACCCGGGATTGCCAGGCCGAACACTTGGCGAAGTTTCTCAAGGGCTACCACGCGGACAAGATCTACCTGGTCGGCGACATCATCGATGGCTGGAAGCTGCGCGGCGGCATGTACTGGCCCCAGGCGCACACGAATGTGATCCGCCGCTTGCTGACCATGAGCAAGCGCGGCACCGAGGTGATCTACGTCACCGGCAACCACGACGAATTCCTGCGCCGCTATTCGAAGCTGATTCTGGGCAACATTCAGTTGGTGGATGAAGCCGTGCACGTGACCGCCGATGGCCGCCATCTGCTGGTCATTCATGGTGACCAGTTCGACGTGATCACGCGATATCACCGCTGGCTGGCCTTTCTCGGTGACTCGGCCTACGAATTCACCCTGACCCTCAACCGCTGGCTCAACCATTGGCGCGCACGCTATGGCTACGGTTACTGGTCGCTGTCTGCCTACCTCAAGCACAAGGTCAAAACCGCGGTCAGCTTCATCAGCGATTTCGAAGAAGCGATTGCTCACGAATGCGTCAAACGCGAGTTGCACGGCGTAGTGTGCGGGCACATTCACCATGCCGAGATTCGCAAGGTCGGCGGGGTGGATTACCTTAATTGCGGGGATTGGGTGGAGTCGTGCACAGCGCTGATCGAGCATTGGGACGGATCAATCGAGTTGTATCGATTGGCGGATGCCCAGGCGCGGGAGGTTGAGTTGAAGGCATTGAAAGTCGCAGAGCCTGCATAACAGCAAAATCAAAAGATCGCAGCCTTCGGCAGCTCCTACAGGGGGATCGCATTCTCAATGTAGGAGCTGCCGAAGGCTGCGATCTTTTGATCTTAAGCTGGCGCGTGCTCTTCCATCGCAGCCTTGTAGATGGAGTTCTTCGGCTGCGCAAACACCCGTTCCATCATCGGCTCAAAGAAACTCAGCGGCAGCGTGTCATACGCGGGATCAAACGCCGCTGCGTCATATTTGGCACAGAACTCAATGGTCGCCTGATACTGCGGATGACCGCTGAATTGCTCGCGCAGATGCCGGTCCATGCCCAAATGATGGAAGAAGTAGTACCCCTGGAAAATCCCGTGCTGCTCGACCATCCACAGGTTCTCGGCGCTGACGAACGGCTTGAGGATCGCTGCGGCGATGTCCGGGTGGTTGTAGGAACCCAGGGTGTCGCCAATGTCGTGAAGCAGCGCGCAGACCACGTATTCTTCATCGCGGTCATCGCGCCAGGCACGGCTGGCGGTTTGCAGGGAATGGGTCAGACGATCCACCGGGAAACCGCCAAAATCACCCTCCAGTAATTTCAGGTGCGCCACAATCCGTGTCGGCAATTGTCGCGCGTAGGCACTGAAGTCTGCGGCGATAATCGCCCAGTCTTCCTGCGTGCCGTCCTGCATATGGGTGAAACGGGCGTTGGCATTCATCGGCTGATCTCTCTTTGCTGATCTCTCTAAATAGCGGCTGCGCCTAGAACGGCACGCGACCCAGAATCATGTCTCGGTACATGACGAAATCGCCGAGCAGGCTGTAAAACGGATGTTGAAAGGTCGCAGGACGATTCTTCTCGAAGAAGAAATGGCCCGCCCAGGCGAAGCTGTAACCCGCCAGCGGAAGAGCCCACAACAGCAGCCAGGCGCCCTTGCCGATGGTCAGGGCCAGAATGAAAATAACCAGAGTCGTGCCGATAAAGTGCAATCGTCGGCAGGTACTGTTGCTGTGTTCGCTGAGGTAATACGGGTAAAACTCAGCGAAGCTGTTGAAACGTTTGATGTTTTCCACGACTGCGATCTCTGTGGTTATTGTTCTGACTGCAAGTTGTTCTGCGGGTAGCCTATTTGAGTCTAGAGTGATCATTGGCATCAGCCAGTGACAATAGGCGCCACTTTAGTATCCTTCGGAAATTGGCCGTAGCATGCGGCTCATCATGTAAGTGGACGACATGAGCGAACGAACGACTTCTGCAAGCTGGGCGATGGGGATTGTCAAAGCACTGGAGATGGACGGCCTGGATTGCCGGGTTCTGTTCAAACAGCTGGGGCTCGACTACGCGGCGCTGGATGATCCGGATGCTCGCTTCCCGCAAGATTCCATGACACGACTGTGGCAGCGCGCGGTCGAGCTGTCCGGCAACCCGGCGATTGGCCTGAACATGGGCAAGGTGGTGCGACCGGCTTCCTTTCATGTGGCAGGCTACGCCTTGATGTCCAGCCAGACCCTGGCCGAAGGCTTTCAACGGCTGGTGCGCTATCAGCGGATCATTGCCGAAAGTGCCGACCTGAGTTTCCGATTGCTGGATGAGGGTTATGCGCTGATTCTGACGGTCCACGGCGACCACCTGCCACCGACCCGGCAGAGCGCCGAAGCGTCACTGGCCTGTGCCCTGGCGCTGTGCGGCTGGTTGACCGGGCGCACTCTGCAACCGCGCAAGGTGTTGGTGCAGGGCGATCAGCCCGTCAATCTCGAACCCTATAAACAGGCCTTTCATGCGCCTTTGGTGTTCAACGCGCCTTATGACGCCTTGATCTTCGAGCGCGCTGACATGGAGGCACCGCTGCCGACCGCCAACGAGGCGATGGCGCTATTGCATGACCGGTTTGCCGGTGAATACCTGGCGCGGTTTTCCGAGAGTCGCGTAACGCACAAGGCGCGACAGGTGCTGTGCCGATTGCTGCCCCAGGGCGAACCCAAGCGCGATACCGTGGCGCAGACGCTGCACCTGTCGCAACGCACTTTGCAGCGACGCTTGCAGGAAGAAGGCACGAGTTTTCAGACGTTGCTCGACGACACCCGGCGTGAACTGGCCGAGCAATACCTGGCGCAGCCGACCATGACCCTGCTGGAAATTGCCTACCTGCTGGGGTTCGCCGATCCGAGCAACTTCTTCCGTGCGTTCCGCCGCTGGTTCGATGCCACCCCCGGCGAGTACCGGATGCGGCTGATGGAAGCGCCTGCTCCTGTCAGTGACGCCAGAACGCCGGAATACACAGAACAAACACCGTAATGATCTCGAGTCGGCCCAGCAGCATGCCGACCGACAGAATCCACTTCGCGGCGTCCGGCAGGGTGGCAAAGTTGCCCGCCGGGCCAATCGTCTCGCCCAGTCCCGGACCGACACCGGACACCGTGGCGGCCGCGCCGGTAAGGGCAGTCATCCAGTCCACGCCGAGCAGCGACAGCAGCAGCGCGATCACACAGATGGTGATGGCGAAGAAGAACGAAAAGGTCAGAATCGAACGCACGATCTCTTCGTCGAGACGGTGACCGTTGTACTTCTGTTTGATCACCGCGCGCGGGTGAATCAATTGGTTAAGGTTGGCCTTGAGCAGAATGTAGGCGACCTGGAAGCGGAAAATCTTGATCCCGCCAGCGGTCGAGCCCGAACAGCCGCCGACAAAACCCAGATAGAAGAACAGCATCAGCGAGAAATTGCCCCAGAGGCTGTAGTCCCCCAGCGCGAAGCCTGTAGTCGTGACCACCGAGGTCACGTTCAGCGCCACATGCCGCAGGGCTTCCAGCCAATGCAGCTGGGTGGTCCACCAATACCAGGTGCCGAGCACCAGCCAGGTCACCAGCAGCATTCCAAGCAAACCCTGAACCTGCTGATCCTTGATAAGGGCCCTGCGGTTACCGCGCAAGGTCGCTACGTACAGGGTGAACGGCAGGGCACCAAGAATCATGATGACGATCGCCACCCAATGCACCGCCGGCTGCGTCCACTTGGCCAGAGACTGGTCGGACGTTGAGAAACCGCCAGTGGAAATCGCTGACATCGCGTGGTTGATCGCATCGAACGGGCTCATCCCGGCCCACCAGAATGCCAGGCTACCGAAAATGGTGATGCCGACGTAGGCCGCAACGATCAAACGCGCCACCATGTGCGAGCGGGGCATGACTTTTTCGGAACGGTCCGACGACTCGGTCTGAAACAGCCGCATGCCACCGATGCGCAGCAGTGGCAGAATCGCTACCGCCATACCGATAAAGCCGATGCCGCCGATCCAGTGCAACAACGAGCGCCACATCAGGATGCCGGGGGACATGGTGTCCAGGCCCGTGAGTACCGTCGCCCCGGTAGCGGTGATGCCGGACATGCTTTCGAAGAACGAGTCGGTGTAGCTGATGCGCTGGGTCAGCAGGAACGGCAGCGCAGCGAAGATGCACACCACCACCCAACTGCTGACAGTCAGCAGGTACATGTCCCTGGGCCGCAGGTGTACGTGTTCGGGGCGACCGGGGATGACCAGCGCGAGGCCGGCGACAAAGGTAATCATGCTCGCCCAGAGGAACGACGGCAGGTCGCCGGTGCGGTCGAAAATCACCAGCGTGGCCATGGGCACGACCATGGCAATGGCCAGCGTGATCAGGAAGAGGCCGATGATGAAACCAATAGTGCGTAAGGTCGGCAACGCCATGAAGTCCGCTCGGGCTGAAATTAGGGAAGGGCGCCATTCTACCTGCGGGGCAGGGCATGTAAACCGGCACCGCCTGCGCAGTTGCAGCTAGAATAGCCAAACATTTTTTCAGGAGGTGGCCGATGCAGGCTCTCGACGCTTTGCTCAACCGTGTTTCCGTTCCACGACTGCTCGACCCGGCACCGACCGCGGAACAACGCGAAGTGCTGTTTGCCGCCGCGATGCGAGCGCCAGACCATGGTCACCTGCAGCCTTGGCGCTTCCTGACAATCGAAGGCGCGGCACGTGAGCAAATGGGCGAGTTGCTGGCCGAAGCAGCGAAGCTGCAAGACAGTGAGGTGTCCGAGACCGCGCTGGACAAGGCGCGTAATGGCCCGCTGCGTGCGCCGCTGGTGGTTGTGGTGATCGCGCGGTTGCAGGATCACGTCAAATATCCGAAGTCCGAACAACTGCTGGCAGCGGGTTGCGCGGCTCACGGGATTTTGCTGGCGGCTTATGCGCAAGGAATTGGCGCGGTGTGGCGCACGGGTGAGCTTGCATATTCGGCGCAAGTGGCCAAGGGGTTGGGGCTGGCGGAAGGGGAAGAGGTGATTGCGTTTCTTTATCTGGGTACGCCGCAGAAGGAACCGCGCGTGGCGGAGAAGGTAGACCTCACTGAATTCGTCAGCACCTGGCCCGGTAAAGCCTGAAGATCAAAAGATCGCAGCCTCGTTTCACTCGACAGCTCCTACAGGGAAATGTGTACACCTGTAGGAGCTGTCGAGTGAAACGAGGCTGCGATCTTTTTGCATCACCACTGCACTTACGGCTGCACCACCGCCCCAGGCACCACCGGTAATTCAAGGCTGGCGACAAACCCGCCATCGGGGTGATTAGCCAGCACCAGACTCCCGCCATGCCGTTCCGCCGCACGGCGCGCAATCGCCAATCCCAAGCCATGTCCAGCCGCCGTCTGCCCCGGCGCCCGATAAAACGGCTCACCCAACTGGCTCAAATGTGTAGCCTCTACACCCGGCCCATGGTCACGCACACTGACCACAATCCGCTCACCCTGACGCACCGCCTGCATTTCAATCGATTGCCCCACCGGGTTGAACCGCTGGGCATTGCGCAGCAAGTTGTCCACGGCGCGCTCGATCATCGTCGGCCAGCCCTTTAGGTTCAGCTGTGGCTCGGCTTCAAGGCGCACGTTCTGCTCGGGCGAACCCAATTGAGCATCCTTTTGCAGGGTGTTGAGCAGCGCATTGAGGTCAACCTCTTCGGCGCTGGCGTTGTCGGCATCGACCCGTGCCAGTACCAGGATTTCGCTGATCAGCGCTTCCAGTCTGTCGCACTCACGCGTAAGGCGCGGCCAGAGTTTTTCTCGTTCTTCAGGGTTGGCCCGTTCGGCCAGTGCCAGCGCAATGCGCAGCCGGGCTAGGGGGGAACGCAATTCGTGGGACACATCCCGCAGCAACTGCCGCTGACTGCCGATCAAACTTTGCAGGCGCGCGCCCATGCGGTTGAAGTCGTTGGCCAGCACGCCGAACTCGTCGCGCCGGTTGGCCAGTTTTACCAGGCTGTTCTGTTGGTAAGTGGTTTGTCCGAGGTCATGCACCGCGCCGCGCAAACGGTTGAGTGGGCGAGTAATGGACAACGTCACGAACAGGCTGAACAAGGTCAGCACCACAAGCGCGATACCCAGCGCACTCAACGGCCACAGCAGGCTTTCGCGGTGCCACGCGTCCAGTTCCGGGTGGCGAATGCGGTAGATCAGCAGGTAGGTGTCGCCGGTTTTCGCGCTGGTGTATTCATCGGTCAGACGACGCCATGGCAGGCGACGGTCGTCGTTGTTCTGCCGCGCTTCGAAGGCCGCCGCGCGGCGTGGGAAGGTGCCGTGCACCACCGGATCACCGCTCTCGTTGAGCACTTGAACGTCGATGTGATACTGGCGCTTGCGCTGTTCCAGAATGTCCTGGGCCGCTTCTTCGCCCCGTGATTCGTAGGTTTGCGTCCACTGTTCGGCGAGGGTGTTGAGGCCCGGGTGGCGACTGAGAATCCACGCGTCCTGGTTGAGCATGTGCCCGAGCAGAATGGAGAGCCCTGCAACCAGAGCGATGGCCAGCCAGAAGCTGGCCAGGATACGCCAGAACAATGAGCGCACAGAAAATCCTCAAACAAAGAAAGCCCAACGGCAATTAACCGTTGGGCTGTGGCATGACGCTAGAACACTATTGCGCCTTTTGCGGCTGTTGCGCTTTCCAGGCCTTGAACTCGGCCCACTCGGCGCGACGCTCAGCCTTTTTCTTCTGGATCTCGTCGAATTGCTTCTGTTGATCCGGTTTCAGCAAGGCACGCACGTCGGTTTCAGCTTTCTTGTGGTTGGCCGCCATTTCATCTTTCATCGCTTTCTGGTCGGCTGGCGAAAGTTTTTCCAGGTACTTGTCGACCACTTGCTTACGCTCATGCATCTGCTCGCCCATGATCTTGCGAATCTGTTCGCGTTGTTCGCGGCTCAGGTCCAGCTGGCTGTACGGGCCTTTGCCGTGCATGCCGTGCATCTGACCGCCATGGCGCGAGCCGTCCATCGGACCCATAGAGCCGGCGCCTTCAGGCATGGCCATGGCAACGGTTGGCAGGGCGGCGGCGAACATCAGAGCGATAAGAGTCTTGCGCATGGTGAATCTCCTTGTCTCGTTCCCGGTACGTTCCGGATGAGTACAGATTACGGAGATCAAGGTCAGCGGCGGTCAGCGGAACGTAAAGCTTGGGTAAAGACGAGTTCTGGCCAACCTGACAAATCCACGTCCCTGACGAAACACGACTGTTGTAGCAGCTGTCGAGCCCCAGCGAGGCTGCGTTCGGCGGCGTAGCCGTCGTGAAATCAGGCGATGGGGTTTTTCAGGTAAATCGCGTTCTCAGGTTTTACGACTGCTGCGCAGCCGAACGCAGCCTCGCTGGGGCTCGACAGCTGCTACAAGGGACCGCGTTCGTATTCAAAGGCTGTAGTAATAGCCACGGCTGCGCAGGGCCACGATGCGCGGGCGGCCGTCGGGGTGCGGGCCCATCTTTTTGCGCAGGTTGCTGACGTGCATGTCCAGGCTGCGGTCGTACAGCGTCAGCTTGCGGCCGAGGGCGATTTGCGCCAGTTCCTGTTTGTCCAGCGGCTCGCCGGGTTGCTTGAGCAGGGCTTCGAGCAAACGGCTTTCGGAAACGGTGAGGGTGTATTCCTGTTCATCGATGCTGACGACGCCACGCACCGGGCTGAAACACAGGTCGCCAAGTTCCATCTGGCTGGACACTGCCGCCGGATGACTGCGACGCAACACGGCGCGCAGGCGAGCTGTCAGTTCCCGTGGATCGCACGGTTTGGCCAGGTAATCGTCGGCGCCGAGTTCCAGGCCGAGGATGCGGTCCAGCGGCTCGCCGCGGGCCGAGAGCATCAGCACCGGCAATTCCGGGTGATCGCTGCGCAATTGCTTGAGCAGTTCGAGGCCGCTGCCGTCTGGCAGCATCACGTCCAGCACGACGGCAGCCGGGGAGGTTTCGGCCAGCGCACGGCGTGCACTTTGACCATCGTGGCAGGCACGGACCTGGAAGCCTTCCTGGCTCAGCCAACTGCTCAGGAGCTCACACAGCTCCTGGTCATCATCAATTAATAACAGCTCGCTCATGACTCACTCAATTTAGCCATTGCCTACGTTTTCTGGTGGCACCACTGGCGAAGATACCGCAGAGCAGCGCCAATAGCGCTACTCCGGCCCCGATGACGAACCACTGCTGCTGATCAGTCAGCCATCGCGGCAACGGGCTGCTGGCCTGGGCTTCCTTGAGTTGCAGCTTCAGGCGCTGGTTCTCCTGGCGCAACCGGCTCAGTTGAACGCTTTCGCGTTCGCCATCGACATTCTGCAGTTGTTTGCTCAGTTCTTCTCGTTGCTGCTCGCTTGCTTTCAAGCGTTGCTGCAAATCGGTGATCTGGCTGCCGGCGCTCAAGGAAAGCGGTGTCGAACTACCGCCTGCAGCGGCTTCTTCACCGTGGGCGGGGGCCACGATCGACAACGTCACCAACATCAGACACAACGAACCCTTGCGCATCGCGACTCCTGATTCCAATACGAGTATTGGGCAGGTTGTCGGCCGGTAAACAAGAATAATGAGCGTTGAGCGCGCGATGAACCGATAAGGTTCATCGCGCCAGGGGATTAGTGTCTTGTCTCACAAGTACGTTCCTCTTTTTGGCGAGTGGCTGTTGTTGTCAGGCAAGGCGCCGCGACGAGTCATAGCCCGCTATGGCGAGGAGCGGCAACGCAGCATGACGGCAACAGACACCGTCAAAAAAGGAACAGTACTTGCGAGACAAGACACTATGGCAGGACTTGCTTGAACGGCTTGACCGAAACGTTGGCGTAGACACCTGCGGCGATATACGGATCAGCATCGGCCCAGGCCTGGGCGGCGCTCAGGGAATCGAATTCGGCGACGATCAGGCTGCCGGTGAAACCCGCAGCACCCGGATCATTGCTGTCGACCGCCGGGTGTGGGCCGGCCAAAACGATGCGACCTTCGCCTTTGAGCACTTGCAGGCGCTCAAGGTGTGCAGGCCGTGCGGCCAGGCGGGCTTCCAGGGAGTTGGCGACGTCTGTGGCAATGATTGCGTAAAGCATGTCAGTCCTCGGTTTTTGGCGTTGTGGTATCGGCGTCATGCAGGTGGCGGGATAGGTAGATGCCCTGGGCGACCAGGAACAGCAGCGTCATGCCCAGGCTGCCGAACACCTTGAAGTCGACCCAGTAGTTCTGGAAGGTGAACGCGACGAACAGGTTGGCGGCACCGCAGAACAGGAAAAAACCGATCCAGGCGATGTTCAGGCGGGTCCAGACCTGATCCGGCAGGGTCAGCGCGTGGCCCATGATGCGTTTGATCAACAGTTGATCGCCGACGAAGTGGCTGCCGATGAACCCAAGGGCGAACAGCCAGTTGACCACCGGGGCTTTCCATTTCAGGAAGGTCTCGCTGTGGAACGCCAGGGTCAGGCTACCGAAGACCAGGCAGGCGATGAGGGTCAGCCACTGGCTCTTCTCCAGCTTGCGCTGCTTGATGAACAGCGTGCCGTAAACCATCAGGGAGCTGATGATCAGCACTGCGGTGGCGCTGTAAATACCACCGACAGACAGTTGATAACCGCCGATGTCGACGACCCGTGGATCGATTTTGAATACGATGAAAAACAGTAGAAGCGGGATGAAGTCGATGAATTGTTTCACAGTGGCAGCCAGAAGCAGGATGTGGCGGCATAATAACAAACATATTGACGCGCGATAGCGTCAGCTGATTTGAGGTTACACAGTCCTGTGAATGTTGATTTGCACTGCCATAGCACGGCTTCCGATGGCGCCCTCGCGCCTGCGGTACTGGTTGCGCGTGCGTTCGAGAAAGGCGTGCGAGTCCTGGCCTTGACCGATCACGACACCCTTGAAGGCCTCGACGAGGCCCGTAGCGCCGCGACGGCGCTGGGGATGCAACTGGTCAATGGCGTCGAATTGTCCTGCACCTGGGGCGGGGCGACCATTCACGTTTTGGGCTACGGTTTCGACGTCAATGCGCCGCCGTTGGTCGAAGCCATCGCGAAATTGCACGATGGTCGCTGGCTACGGTCCGAAGAAATAAGCCGCAAGTTGGCGTTGAAAGGCATGCCGGGGGCGCTCGAGGGCGCCCGGGCCATTCAACAGGAGCTGGGCGACAGCGGTAACGCGCCGGCCCGTCCGCACTTCGCCGACTGGATGGTGCGTGAAGGTTTCGTCAAGGATCGCGCCGAAGCGTTCCGCAAATGGCTGGGTGCCGGCAAGCTGGGGGACGTCAAGCAACACTGGCCGACCCTGGAGGACACCGTCGAGACCCTGCGAGCCGCGAAGGCCTGGGTCAGCCTGGCGCATCCGTGGCACTACGATTTCACTCGCAGCAAACGTCGCCGCCTGATTGCCGACTATATTCAAGCAGGGGGCCACGCTATCGAAGTGGTCAATGGCCATCAGCCCGCCGAGCAAGTGGGCAGTCTGGCGATTCTAGCCCGCGAATTCGGTCTGCTGGTCAGCGCCGGCAGTGATTTTCATGGCCCTGGAGGCTGGTCCGAGATCGGCGAATACCGCCCGCTCCCGGAGGATCTGCCACCACTGTGGTGTCGATTCAAACATGACCCAAATATTGCCGTCGTCTGAGCAGGTAGAGAATGTGAGTCAATTTTTCCAGATTCATCCGGAAAACCCGCAAGCGCGCCTGATAAAACAGGCTGTCGAGATCATCCGCAACGGCGGGGTGGTGATTTACCCCACAGACTCGTCCTACGCCATTGGTTGCCAGATCGGCGACAAGAACGCCGTGGAGCGCGTGCGCCGGTTGAGACAGCTGGACGAAAAGCACAACTTCGCGCTGATTTGCAGCGACCTGTCGCAACTGGGGCTGTTTGCCAAGATCGACACCGGTACCTTCCGCCTGCTTAAAGCTCACCTGCCGGGGCCTTACACCTTCATTCTCAACGCCACCCGCGAAGTCCCGCGGCTGTTGTTGCATCCGAAAAAACGCACCATCGGCCTGCGCGTGCCAAGCCATCCGATTGCCTTGGCGCTGCTGGAGGAACTCGGCGAGCCGTTGATGAGCGTGACCCTGATCATGCCCGGCGACACCGATCCGATGAGCGATCCTTACGAAATGCGTCAATTGCTCGAGCATCAGGTCGAGCTGATCATCGACGGCGGTTTCGGAGGGATCAAGGCGTCCACCGTGATCAACCTCGCCGACGGCGAGCCCGAAGTGATCCGTGTCGGTTGCGGCGACCCTACGCCGTTCATGGCCGAGGCGTAGATGTCTGCAGTTGAACCCGTTGTCGACAGTCAGGCCGGAGCCCAGCAAGAGCTGCCCTTCGCCATGGTTTATGGCCAGGCGGTCATGGAAATGCCGTTGGACCTGTACATTCCGCCGGACGCATTGGAAGTCTTCCTTGAAGCGTTCGAAGGTCCCCTGGACCTGCTGCTGTACCTGATCCGCAAACAGAACATCAATATTCTCGACATTCCGGTGGCGGAAATCACCCGGCAATACATGGGCTATGTCGAGTTGATGCAGACGGTGCGCCTGGAGTTGGCCGCCGAGTATCTGGTCATGGCCGCGATGCTGGCCGAGATCAAATCGCGGATGCTGCTGCCGCGTGCTGAAACGATCGAGGCCGAAGAAGATGACCCTCGCGCCGAACTGATCCGCCGCTTGCAAGAGTACGAACGCTTCAAGGCCGCTGCCGAAGGCATCGACGGCCTGAGCCGCGTGGGCCGGGATGTGGTCGTACCCAAGCTCGACGCGCCGCAAGCCCTGGCGCGCAAGCTGTTGCCGGACGTGCGTCTGTCAGAGCTGCTGCTGTCCATGGCCGAGGTGCTGCGCCGTGGTGACATGTTCGAAAGCCACCAGGTCAGCCGCGAGGCGCTGTCCACGCGCGAACGCATGAGCGATGTGCTGGAACGGCTCAAGGGCGGTGGTTTCGTGCCGTTTGTCGAGCTGTTCACCGCTGAAGAAGGGCGTCTGGGGGTGGTGGTGACCTTTATGGCGATCCTCGAACTGGTCAAGGAATCCTTGGTCGAGCTGGTGCAGAATGAGCCGTTCGCGGCGATCCATGTCCGGGCCCGAGCCGAATAACGAGTTGAATCATGAACCTGACTGAACCCCGCGAGCTGGCGCCACTGCTTGAAGCCTTTCTGTTGGCCTCGGGAAAACCGCAATCGCTTGAACGCCTGTTCGAACTCTTCGAAGAGGGCGAGCGGCCGGAGCCGCCCGTCTTCAAGAAAGCCCTGACGATTCTTGCCAAGTCCTGCGACGGCCGCGCCTTCGAGCTGAAGGAAGTGGCCTCCGGGTATCGCTTGCAGATCCGCGAAAAATTCTCGCCGTGGGTAGGACGATTGTGGGAAGAACGCCCGCAGCGTTATTCCCGCGCCATGCTCGAAACCATCGCCCTGATTGCCTATCGCCAGCCGATCACCCGGGGCGAAATCGAAGACGTGCGGGGCGTGGCGGTCAATAGTCACATCGTCAAAACCTTGCTGGAGCGCGAGTGGATCCGCATCGTCGGTTACCGCGACGTGCCGGGTAAGCCGGCGATGTTCGCGACCACCAAGGCCTTTCTCGATCACTTCAACCTGAAAAACCTCGACGATTTGCCTCCGCTGGCTGAATTGCGCGAGCTTGAACCTGATCCGGTGCTCGATTTCGACGACGCGCCGGTGCCTGCCAGTCTGCAAGCGTTGGCCGACGCCAGTGCCGAGCCGGAAGAGCCGAAGGAAGAAACCAGTTTCCACACCCTGTTGCTGGAACTGGACACCATGGAGGAGGGGCTCAAGACCGACTTCGACGATCTGTTGCGCGATGAAGCGGTGACTGAGACTGAAGAAGGCCTGGATCAGCCTGAGCCTGAAATTGAAGTTGAACTTCAGGTAGAACCCGAAGCCACAGTCGAAGAAGAGCAGGAAGACGATGTGATCGGTGTTGCCGAAGCCCGGGAGAAACTCCTGGCCGCCGTCGCCGCCCTTGAACAACACAAGCCCGAACCTGAACTGAGCGACGAAGAAGCCGAAGCCCGCGCCCTCGCCGAAGCGATCGAAGCCGAACGCCGGGAATTCGACGACTGACCCCATTATGCAGGTTACTGAGATCCCCTGTGGGAGCGAGCCTGCGCGCGATAGCGGTGGGTCAGGTAACAATGATGTTGACTGACACTCCCTCTTCGCGAGCAGGCTCGCTCCCACAGTTATTCTGTGTGGCCTGGAGTATTTGATGGGCTCAACCAAAGACCCGTGCATCAGCGTCTGCAAATTCACCGACGACATCTGCCTCGGCTGTGGCCGCAGCAAGCGGGAGATCAAGGCGTGGAAGAAGCTTGATAAGGTCGACAAGCGCACGGTACTCGCCGAAGCGTCGCTCAGGCTGATCAAACTCGGCGCCACCGGTCGGCGGAAAACCAAGTAAGTCTCCATCGATCAGCTAGTCTCTGATGCGCGAACGCTCCCATGAGCGTATGATTCGCGACCCTTCGGCGATCCCTTTGCCCAAGTACAAGTTTTACATCGCTTCAGGACGCTCAATTCAGGGCTGCCTGAACAGACCACACCGGGAGGTGCCCAGATGAGTATCAAAGACCAGAAAGACGACCAGGAAATCGGCCCAGCAGGCGAAAAACTGCAGAAAGTCCTCGCCCGTATCGGCGTCGGCTCGCGCCGTGACGTAGAAGCCTGGATCAGTCACGGCCGCATCAAGGTCAATGGCAAAGACGCCACCCTTGGCCTGCGTGTCGACCTGCATGACGCCATCACCATTGATGGCAAGGTGATCAAGCGCGAAGAAGCCGCCGAGTCGGTACGCCGCGTGATCATGTACAACAAACCCGACGGCGAAATCTGCACCCGCCTTGACCCTGAAGGCCGTCCGACCGTTTTCGACAAGATGCCGCGCCCGAAAGAAGGTCGCTGGATCAACATTGGCCGTCTGGACATCAACACCACCGGTCTGCTGATGTTCACCACCGATGGTGAGCTGGCCAACCGCCTGATGCACCCTTCCTATGAAATGGACCGTGAATACGCAGTACGTGTGCGTGGCGAAGTCGATGACGAGATGATCGAGCGTCTGAAGGCAGGCGTCGTCCTCGAAGACGGCCCGGCCAAGTTCACCGACATCAAGCAGGCGCCAGGTGGCGAAGGTTTCAACCACTGGTACCACTGCGTGGTGATGGAAGGTCGTAACCGCGAAGTCCGCCGTCTGTGGGAATCCCAGGGCTTGGTGGTCAGCCGTCTGAAGCGCGTGCGTTTCGGTCCGGTGTTCCTCAACTCCGACCTGCCGATGGGTCGCTGGCGCGAAATGAGCCAGTACGAAGTCGACATTCTGAGTGCTGAAGTGGGCCTGACGCCTGTGGCCATGCCGCAGATGAACGCCAAGAGCAAAGACAAGCTCGATCGCATGCAGCGTAAATCGTCGCGTCCAATGGGCAAGACCGATCGCGTGCGTTCGTTGCGTCCAGCCATCGGTAACCAGACCGCTGCTACACCGCGTGACTCCCGTGAACCGCAAATCGAAGGCGAGCGCCCCGCCCGCAAGCCAGCAGCACCTCGTGCTGACGGCGAGCGCGGTCCACGCACGCCGCGTCCGGCCAACGGTCGCACCGAGCGCGGCGAAGGCCGTGGTGCGCCAAGCGGCGGTCGTAGCGATCGCGGTGCTCCAGCTGGTCGTGGAGAATCGGGTCGCGGTACGCCAGTGGCAGACCGTCCTTCTGATACCAAGCGCCCGGCCAAGCCAGCGCCGAAGAAGCGCCCAGGCATCGTTCTGGTCGACAGGGACGCGCCATCGGGCAAACGCCGTGGTGCGCCAGCCGGTTCGGGACAGCGTCCGGGTTTCGGTCGTCGCAAGCCTGAGTAATCGGTAAGCACTGCATAAAAAAACGCCAACCTTCGGGTTGGCGTTTTTTTTGGTCTGGCCGATCGTTTAAAACATAAACCGTCCATCAAACACCGGCTCATCATCCAGCGCCAACACCCCACTGGGGAAGATAAGGTTCAGATGATGGCTGCCCTTGGCGCCACCTCCAAAATCCCTTTGCAGTCAGCCTGCATCCATATCTGATTCGGAAAATTTACGTTACGGCATGTAAAGAATTGCTGACGAAATCAAGCCTTAACACCCTTGGTTTGGCGATTGTGGAATGGTTGTAAGGAAAACCTTCCGCCCCAGAGCTATTTAACCCCGATCCAAGGCTCTGGTCCGCTTGTTTCAGACTCGGTTGAAGGGTGAGATGCGCCCCATGCCTGTCGTGCAGGTGCATAACAAGAAGGAGGCGCAATGAACGCCGTAACTCATCTCCACTTCTCCACGTGGGGCGATTTCTCCATCGCCCCCATCGAAGACCTGCGAAGGTCTGACTCCATTTTTGCAGTCGCCCGAGGCACTCGAGGCGGACACAGGCAATCCCGGCAAACGACACGCTGATCCAGTGGTGTCTGGCAGCAGGGGGTTACAGGTGTACAATGCGCCGCGTTTTAACTGTGACCTCCTGCGCATCTGCGCAAACCTCAAGGCTATCCGCCTTGTTCACTCCGCCGCGTCACGAGCGTGTCGGGTTCGATTTCGTCACAGATAAAAACAAACAGGTGACGCATGACCGTTGTAAATACGCTGAACGTGAGAGCCTTTTCATGAGTGGACAAAACTCGCATTCAGGCGAGCTGAAACGCGGCCTGAAAAATCGCCATATTCAACTGATCGCCCTCGGTGGCGCGATCGGTACCGGGCTGTTCCTCGGCTCGGCCGGTGTCCTGAAATCCGCCGGTCCGTCGATGATCCTCGGCTATGCCATCTGTGGCTTCATTGCTTTCATGATCATGCGCCAGCTCGGCGAAATGATCGTCGAAGAGCCGGTGGCCGGTTCCTTCAGCCACTTCGCCCATAAATACTGGGGCGGTTTCGCCGGCTTCCTGTCGGGCTGGAACTGCTGGATTCTGTACATTCTGGTGGGCATGTCGGAGCTGACCGCAGTCGGCAAATACATCCACTATTGGGCGCCGGACATTCCGACCTGGGTCTCGGCAGCCGGATTTTTCGTCCTGATCAACCTGATCAACCTGGCCAACGTCAAAGTCTTTGGCGAGGCCGAGTTCTGGTTCGCGATCATCAAGGTCGTGGCGATCGTCGGCATGATTGCGCTGGGCAGCTACCTGCTGGTCAGCGGAAATGGCGGCCCGCAAGCCTCGGTGACCAACCTGTGGGCCCACGGCGGCTTCTTCCCGCATGGCGTCAGCGGTCTGGTGATGGCCATGGCGATCATCATGTTCTCCTTCGGCGGCCTGGAAATGCTCGGTTTCACCGCAGCAGAAGCCGACAAGCCGAAAACCGTGATCCCGAAAGCCATTAACCAGGTGATCTACCGGATCCTGATTTTCTACATCGGTGCGCTGGTCATCCTGCTGTCGCTGACGCCATGGGACAGCCTGTTAGCTACCTTGAATGCGTCGGGCGATTCCTACAGCGGCAGCCCGTTCGTGCAAGTGTTCTCGATGCTTGGCAGCGACACCGCCGCGCACATCCTCAACTTTGTGGTCCTGACCGCGGCGCTGTCGGTGTACAACAGCGGCACCTACTGCAACAGTCGCATGCTGCTGGGCATGGCCGAGCAGGGCGATGCGCCGAAAGGCTTGGCGAAGATCGACAAGCGCGGCGTGCCGGTGCGTTCGATCCTTGCTTCGGCAGCCGTGACGCTGATCGCGGTGTTGTTGAACTACCTGATACCGCAAAACGCGCTGGAACTGTTGATGTCGCTGGTCGTGGCTACCCTGGTGATCAACTGGGCAATGATCAGCTTCTCGCACTTCAAGTTCCGCCAGCACATGAACAAAACCAAACAGACGCCGCTGTTCAAGGCGCTGTGGTACCCGTACGGGAACTACATCTGCATGGCGTTCGTGGTGTTCATTCTCGGCGTGATGTTGCTGATCCCGGGCATCCAGATCTCGGTGTATGCGATTCCGGTGTGGGTTGCGTTCATGTGGGTTTGCTATGGCATCAAGAATAAGCGCAGTGCCCAACACGCGCTGCAGGCTGCTGTGAAATAACGCAGCACGCAGAAACAACAAACCCGGCCATGTGCCGGGTTTGTTGTTTTCAGGGTTCATGCAAAACCCCGGTGGGAGCGAGCCTGCTCGCGAAAGCGGTGTACCAGTCGACATCCACCTCACCTGACACACCGCTTTCGCGAGCAGGCTCGCTCCCACATTGGTCCGCATCTACCTTCAGGCTATTCGGGTATCCTGATGAACCCCAAATGCGGACCCCTTTTCCATGCTGGTGATTTCCAACAACGTGCATCTCCCGGATGCCGAGATCGAGTTGACCGCCATCCGTGCCCAGGGCGCGGGGGGGCAGAACGTCAACAAGGTCTCCAGCGCCATGCACTTGCGCTTCGACATTCCGGCCTCGTCCTTGCCTGATTTCTACAAGGAACGGTTGCTGGCGCTGCGGGACAGTCGCATCACCAGCGAAGGGGTGTTGATCATAAAGGCCCAGCAGTACCGCACGCAGGAAGCCAATCGCGCCGATGCGCTGGAGAGGCTGACCGAGTTGATCCTCAGCGCCACCAAGGTCGAAAAGAAACGCCGCCCGACCAAACCGACCCTCGGTTCGAAAAAGCGCCGACTCGAATCCAAGACCAAGCGCGGCAGCATCAAGGCTGGACGCGGTAAGGTCGACTTCTAACGCGCGTCTCTTTCTTCGCGATACTTCGGCGCTTGCCGGTACAAGTAAACACTCAGTGCCAGACCGCTCAACGCGGCGAGTGCAGCGAACAGGAAGATTGAGGCAAAGCCGAAACCGGCCGCCACCGCACCCGCCACCGGCCCGGTGATCCCCAGCGACAAGTCGATGAACAGCGAATAAGCGCCGACAGCCGCACCACGGCTGGAGGCCGGCACCAGATTGACCGCTTCCACCCCAAGCGCGGGGAACACCAGCGAGAAGCCGAACCCGCTCAGCGCCGCACCGGCCAGTGCCCAATGGGCATCCGGTGCGAGCCACAGCAGCAGCAAGCCGAGGGTTTCCACCGACAGGCAGGCAATCGCCACGCGAAAGCCGCCGAGGCGGTTGATCAGGTTGCCGAACACCAGCCGGGCACCAATGAAACTGGCACCGAACAAGCTCAAGCAGAGCACCGCGTTGGACCAATGCTGAGTCGCGTAATAAAGGGTGATGAAGGTGGCGATGGTGCCGAAGCCGATCGAGCCCAGCGCCAGACCGCAACCATGTGGCAGCACTCGCCCCAGCACATGCATGAACGGCAAACGTTCCCCGACAACGATCGGCGCGGCGGTTTTCGGCCAGGCCAGCACCAGGCCGAGGACGGCCAGCAGCACGATGCTCACGCCCATGCTCCACAAACCTAATTCACCGACCAGCCACACCCCCAGCGGGGCACCGATGGCGATGGCGCCATAACTGGCGATGCCGTTCCAGGAAATGACCTTGGCGGTGTTCGCCGCGCCGACCCGGCCAATGCCCCAACCGATCGAACCCGAACCCACCAGGCTTTCCGCGCTGCCGAGCACTAATCGGCCGATCAACAGGCTGATCAGGCTGAACATCGGCAGGCTCTGGGTCCAGGCCGAAATCAGCATGAACACACCGCTCAAGCCGCAGCCGGCGAGGCCGTACATCACGGCGAGTTTGCTGCCCTTGTTGTCGATGATTTTCCCGGCATAAGGACGGCTGAGCAGGGTGGCCAGGTATTGCACGCTGATCACCAGGCCGGCGATCACCGCGCCGAAGCCCAGATCGCTGTGGACGTAGCCCGGCAACACGGCCAGGGGAATGCCGATATTCAG
Source organism: Pseudomonas sp. MDT1-17 (assembly GCF_054898105.1). Classification (NCBI taxonomy): domain Bacteria; kingdom Pseudomonadati; phylum Pseudomonadota; class Gammaproteobacteria; order Pseudomonadales; family Pseudomonadaceae; genus Pseudomonas; species Pseudomonas sp. MDT1-17. Next base: position 2,197,149 of record NZ_JBUBVM010000001.1, read on the forward strand.
GTAGCCGATGAAGGTGAACAGGACGATGGAAACGACTTGCAGCGTGACCGCCAGGGGGCGCTGGTTTTCAGACATGGGTAAAAGGTCCACGGGGAAGCAGGATAGATAGGCTGCTTATGATAGCGGCGCGAGCGGCCGCGGGTCGTGGAAAAGTAAAACTATTTGCCGGGTGGCGTGAATCAGCGTTTGGCGGGAGCGACCAGGTGCGTTGTGACCAGGGCGGCCAAGGCGTTTTCTTCGCTGCCGAAACGGGCCAGGAGGGCGGCTTGTTTCTCGGGGGACAGGCGATTCCAGATCTCGATCATCTTCTCGGTGGTGCCGATCAGTACGCTGGCATGGGTGTCGCTGAATTCGTCGGTCATGGTGTGGAACTCGAGGTTCAGGCGGTGTGGAAAGCGCATGTTAGCGCTTTCCACACGGTCTGGCATTGCAGGTGAATCAGTCTTCGCTGTCGGCCTTGCGGCGTTCAGTAGCTTCTTTCGGCTCGGGCTGTTGGGCACCGGCTTGTTGCGTGGGCGTCTGCTCAGTTTCGTGCAGGCTTGGGAAGGGGAGATTAGGGATCTCGTGCATTTCGCGCTCCTCGCAAAGTCTGTTGATAGATCTGGTAGATCCGCGCTTTAAAAAAGCCTGGGAAGGATACAGCAGGAGAAATGACAAATAGAGTTTTATATCCATTTGTTGCGACGGATGGGATTGTCTAGACAGGTCGGTAGTAGTCACGCAGAACAAATAATGTGGGAGCGGGCTTGCTCGCGAAGAGGGGGTGTCAGTCGATATTTATGTCGCCTGACACACCGCTTTCGCGAGCAAGCCCGCTCCCACAAGGGTTTATTTACAGACTTCAGCGATGGCTTCGGCCAGTAAATCCAGACGCGTTGCATCTATCCCGGCCACGTTGGCCCGGCCTGAATTGACCATGTAAACACTGTGATGATCGCGCAGTTGTTTCACTTGGTCCGGCGTTAACCCGGTGTAGGAAAACATCCCGCGCTGCACGCCGATGTGCGCAAAGCGATCGCGCAAACCATGCGGTTCAAGCGCTTCAACCAAACCGCTGCGCAGTTGGGCGATGCGCAAACGCATGGTTTCCACTTCGTCAGCCCAGAGGCTTTTCAGCTCTGGATCGCCGAGGATGGTCGCCACCACAGCAGCGCCATGATCCGGCGGTGTCGACCACAGGTTACGGGCGATGTTGGCCAGTTGACTGCGGACATCCACCAGTTTGTCAGCGGTTTTCGCGCAGACAATCAGCGCACCCGTGCGATCGCGGTACAGGCCGAAATTCTTCGAGCAAGAACTGGTGATCAGCACTTCCGGCAACGCGGCGGCGAACAACCTGGTCGACCAGGCGTCCTGTTCCAAGCCGTCGCCGAACCCCTGATAAGCGAAGTCGATCAACGGCACCAGATCGCGACTGCGCACCACGTCCAGCACCCGGCGCCAGTCGTCATGGGAAAGATCGAAACCGGTCGGGTTGTGGCAGCAGGCGTGCAGCAGCACCACATCGCCCTTCGGCGCTTCTTCAAGTACCGCGAGCATCGCTTCGACGTCGAGGCGGTTATCGCTGCCAACGTACGGGTAATGACTGACCTTGATCCCGGCCTTGGCGAAGATCGATTCGTGGATCGGCCAGGTCGGGTTGCTCAGCCACACGCCACGGCCTGGCAAACATTGGGCGATAAAGTCTGCGCTCAGACGCAACGCGCCAGTACCGCCCGGGGTCTGAGTCGCGCCGGCCCGTTGTTCGGCGATCAGTGGGGAATCGGCGCCAAGCACTAGCTCATTGATAGCCTTGCCGAACGCCGGTTCGCCGTGGCCACCGATGTAGGTTTTGGTGGTCTGACGATCCACCAGGCGCTGCTCGGCGAGCTTCACGGACTGGGGAATTGGCGTCAGGCCCTGGGCATCTTTATAGACGCCCACGCCGAGGTCGAATTTGCGCGGGTTGGGGTCCTGCGCATAGGCCTCCATCAGGCCGAGAATCGGGTCGCCGGGTACTCGACCTATGGCGTCGAAATGCATTATTTGCGGCCCTCGGCGTCCTTGGCCACTTCGTCAGTGCGCGCGGCCATGATGAAGTCGTTGCGGTGCAGGCCTTTGATCGAGTGGCTCCACCAGGTCACGGTGACTTTGCCCCACTCGGTCAGCAGGCCTGGGTGGTGACCTTCGGCCTCGGAGATTTCACCGACGGCGTTGGTGAACGCCAGCGCGTGCTTGAAGTTCTTGAACAGGAAAATTTTTTCCAGCTGCATCACGCTGTCGCGCACTTCAATGTTCCAGTCCGGGATCTGCTTGATCAGGATCGGCAGTTCTTCGTCGCTGACCTGAGGAGCGCCGGCTTGGCAGGCTTCGCAGTGGGCTTGGTTCAATGTGGACATGATGGGTTCCTGAAATCGAATGATTGGAATTCGGCCGTCAATTCACCACGCTAAACCAAAGCGTCGGTTCCTGACAGACTCACTTGATCGTAAAAGTCGCGGATCACGCAGCTTTTGGTTTTGGCGGAAACTTTGGTGCGCGCAAACCCAACTGCATGCCTTGCTTGACCATACCCATGATGTCTTCGTGGGCGAGGTCGAACAGGCGCTTGAGGTTCGGCAGGGCAAAATACAGCGGTTGCAGGATGTCGATGCGGTATGGCGTGCGCATGCATTCCAGCGGATCGAAGGCCTGATGCTCAGGTTCGTCCGACAGGCAGTAAACGGTTTCTTTTGGCGAGGAGAGAATGCCGCCGCCGTAGATGCGCAGGCCTTCTGGCGTGTTGACCAGACCGAACTCGATGGTCATCCAGTACAGACGCGCCAGGTACACACGTTCTTCCTTGGAAGCCTGTAGGCCAAGTTTGCCGTAGGTGTGGGTAAATTCGGCGAACCAAGGGTTGGTCAGCAGCGGACAGTGGCCAAAAATCTCGTGGAAAATGTCCGGTTCTTGCAGGTAATCCAGCTCTTCGCGGGTACGAATAAACGTCGCTACCGGGAACTGCTTGTTGGCGAGCAATTCGAAAAAGGTCTGGAAGGGGATCAGTGCGGGTACCCGGGCAACCTGCCACCCGGTGGTTTCACCGAGGACTTTGTTGATTTCACCGAGTTGCGGAATGCGGTCGTGGGGCAGACCGAGTTTTTCGATACCGTCCAGGTATTCCTGGCACGCACGCCCTTCGATCACTTTCAGTTGGCGAGTAATCAGCGTGTTCCACACCGCGTGTTCTTCGGCGGGGTAGTCGATAAAACCTTGCGCATCGGGCTCGCGAGCCACGTATTGCGTCTGCTTCATGCTGCTCTCCTGCTAGGGGATATCGTTCTTGTTATGTCCTGCTATGGACTTAGAAATACTCCATGGTGTGCGGCGTTGCAGCAGGTGATTGGCATCGCGTGTAGGAGAATTCGTCAATTTTTGTAAAGTATTCGTTACGGATTGTCGCTTGTCGCGCAGTTATTGAGATTCCAGGGTTTGAAACAGCGCACAGGTGTCACATAATCTTGACGACTAAGTTGGCGCCTGCGCAGAAAATTCCTCGCTCGGGCCCTCGATCACTCCTGTTTCGGGCCTTTATATGCGTATCAAAGTCCACTGCCAGAACCGCATCGGCATTCTGCGCGACATTCTCAACCTGTTGGTCGAGTACGGGATCAACGTCGCACGCGGCGAGGTCGGCGGTGAGCATGGCAATGCCATCTACCTGCATTGCCCGAACCTGATCAATATTCAGTTCCAGGCGTTGCGTCCGAAATTTGAATCGATTGCCGGGGTTTTTGGCGTCAAGCGTGTAGGTCTGATGCCTAGCGAGCGTCGACACATGGAGCTCAATGCCTTGCTCGGCGCCCTGGAGTTTCCGGTGCTGTCGATCGACATGGGCGGCTCAATCGTCGCGGCCAACCGCGCAGCGGCGCAGTTGCTCGGGGTGCGGGTGGATGAGGTCCCGGGGATTCCGCTGTCGCGTTATGCCGAAGATTTCGACTTGCCGGAACTGGTGCGAGCCAACAAGTCGCGGATCAACGGCTTGCGGGTGAAGGTCAAGGGTGACGTGTTTCTTGCCGACATCGCGCCACTGCAATCGGAGCATGACGACAGCGAAGCCATGGCCGGCGCGGTACTCACGCTGCACCGCGCCGACCGGGTCGGTGAACGCATCTATAACGTGCGCAAGCAGGAGCTGCGCGGGTTCGACAGCATCTTCCAGAGTTCGAAAGTGATGGCCGCCGTGGTGCGCGAAGCCCGGCGCATGGCGCCACTGGATGCGCCGCTATTGATAGAAGGCGAAACCGGTACCGGTAAAGAGTTGCTGGCGCGAGCCTGCCACCTGGCGAGTCCGCGGGGGCAGTCACCGTTGATGGCGCTCAACTGCGCCGGTCTGCCGGAATCGATGGCTGAGACGGAGTTGTTCGGCTATGGCCCCGGTGCTTTCGAAGGGGCGCGGGCAGAAGGCAAGCTCGGGCTGCTGGAATTGACGGCGGGCGGTACGCTGTTTCTCGATGGCGTCGGGGAAATGAGCCCGCGTTTGCAGGTGAAATTGCTGCGATTCCTGCAGGACGGTTGCTTCCGTCGTGTGGGCAGCGATGAAGAGGTTTATCTGGATGTGCGGGTGATCTGTGCGACTCAGGTCGACCTGTCCGAGTTGTGCGCGCGCGGTGAGTTTCGCCAGGACTTGTATCACCGCTTGAACGTACTTTCGCTGCACATCCCGCCACTGCGCGAATGCCTCGATGGTCTGACGCCGCTGGTGGAGCACTTCCTCGATCAGGCCAGTCGCCAGATCGGTTGCCCGCTGCCAAAACTGGCGCCTGCGGCGATGGAGCGGCTCAGTCACTACCATTGGCCAGGCAATGTTCGGCAATTGGAGAATGTGTTGTTCCAGGCGGTTTCGTTGTGCGAGGGCGGGACGGTCAAGGCTGAGCATATTCGTCTGCCGGATTACGGCGTGCGTCAGCCACTTGGCGATTTCTCGCTCGAGGGCGGGTTGGACGAGATTGTCGGGCGTTTCGAGAAAGCGGTGCTTGAGCGCTTGTATTCGGAGCATCCGAGCAGTCGCCAACTGGGTAAGCGCCTCGGTGTTTCCCACACCACCATTGCCAATAAGTTGCGTGAGTATGAAGTCGGTAAAGAACCCGGAAACACATAGGTCCCTGTAGCAGCTGCCGAGCCCGCGAGGCTGCGTTCGGCTGCGAAGCAGTCGTAAACCTATGCATGTGGTTTACCTGAAGGATTGCGGTGCCTGAATTCACGACTGCTTCGCAGCCGAACGCAGCCTCGCAGGCTCGGCAGCTGCTACAAGGACGGCGTTGAGCCGAAGAGGTCGACACTTGCCGTAAGCGGCATTACACCGCCGGTTTTTCGTCTTTGACACAATCCCTGATTCCCCTCTAAACCCCTCAAGTCCTTTGTTTGCCGGGCCCCGCGCCGCCAGAAAAAAGTTGGTCTGCAAATTGCTTATGGCTCAGCAGTACAGCAGTGGGCGGCAAACGTCCGGCATGCAGAGGAAAGAGTGTGGACAAGTACCTTTATGTGGCAATGACCGGCGCCAGCCAGAATGCACTGGCGCAGAAGGCTCATGCGAACAACCTGGCGAACATCTCCACCAACGGTTTCCAGAAAGACCTGGAGCAGGCGCGTTCGATGCCGGTGTTCGGTGACAGCTTTCCGGCGCGTGCGTTTGCCTTGTCCGAGCGTCCGGCCACCGACTTCTCCCCTGGCGCGCTGGTGGAAACCGGTCGTGACCTCGATGTCGCCGTGCAAGGCAACGGTTGGATCGCCGTGCAGAACCCTGACGGCGGCGAAAGCTACGTGCGCACCGGCAGCCTGAACGTTGACGCCCTGGGCGTGCTGCGGGCCGGCAACGGTATGCCGGTGATGGGCAATGGCGGGCCGATTGCCGTGCCGCCCGAGCAGCAAATCGAAGTGGGCGAGGACGGCACCATCAGCATTCGTGCGATGGGCGAAGGTCCTCGCGTGATGGCGGAAGTCGACCGAATCAAACTGGTCAACCCTGATTTCAAGAACATGACCAAAGGCCTGGACGGTTCGATCCACACCAAGGACGGCAAGCCGGCGCAAGCGGATGCCAACGTCAAGCTGGTGTCCGGTTTCCTTGAGTCGAGCAACGTCAACGCCGTGGAAGAGATGACCTCGGTGCTGGCCCTGGCCAAGCAGTTCGAACTGCACATCAAGATGATGAACACCGCCAAAGACGATGACCAGGCCATGGCTCGGGTCTTGCAGATCAGCTAATTATCAGAACGTCGCGCCGTAAAACAGGCGCACGAGGAGAATCGAATGCTTCCGGCTCTATGGGTTGCCAAAACAGGTCTGTCCGCCCAGGACACCAACCTGACGACCATTTCCAACAACCTGGCCAACGTATCGACCACGGGTTTCAAACGTGACCGCGCCGAGTTCCAGGACTTGCTCTACCAGATCAAACGCCAGCCAGGCGCCCAGTCGACCCAGGACAGCGAGCTGCCGTCGGGTCTGCAAGTGGGTACCGGTGTGCGCATCGTCGGCACCCAGAAAAACTTCACTGCCGGCAGCCTGCAAACCACCGAGCAGCCGTTGGACATGGCCATCGACGGTCGCGGTTTCTTCCAGATTCTGCAGCCGGACGGCACTACCTCCTACACCCGTGACGGTACGTTCCACCTGGATTCCAACGGTCAGATCGTCAACGCCAGCGGCTTCGCCCTGGAACCGGCCATTGTCATCCCCAACGATGCCCAGACCTTCACGGTCGGTCGCGACGGCACCGTGTCCATCACCGTTGCCGGCAACCCGGCGTCCCAGGTGATCGGCAACCTGCAAACTGCCGACTTCATCAACCCGGCCGGTCTGCAGGCCGTGGGCAACAACCTGTTCCTGGAAACCGCTGCCAGCGGCGCGCCGCAAGTCGGCACCCCAGGCCTGGCCGGTTTCGGCACCACGCTGCAGAACACCCTGGAAACGTCCAACGTCAGCACCGTAGAGGAGATGGTCAACATGATCACCACTCAGCGCGCTTACGAGATGAATTCCAAGGTGATCTCGACCGCCGATCAGATGCTCTCGTTCGTAACGCAGAATCTGTAATCAAGTCTATGAGGCGGCCATCAGGTCGCCGGCAACACCGTGAGGTAGGGTCATGAATCGCTTTGTATCTGTTCTGGCACTGAGTGGGGCCGTCGTGCTCGCGGGTTGCGTTGCCCCGCCGCCCAAGCCCAATGACCCTTACTACGCCCCGGTGTTGCCGCGCACGCCGTTGCCGGCTGCCGCCAATAACGGCTCGATCTACCAGGCCGGTTTTGAACAGAACCTGTACAGCGACCGCAAGGCGTTCCGGGTCGGTGACATCATCACCATCACCCTGAACGAGCGCACCCAGGCCAGCAAGAACGCCAATTCGCAAACCGCCAAGAACAGCAAGACCGACATCGGCCTGAGCTCGTTTTTCGGCGGTGGCCTGAGCACCAGTGATCCAGTGGGCAGCGGTAGCCTGAGTCTGGACGTCGGTTATGAAGGTGACCGCGCAACCAAGGGCGACAGCAAGTCCGGCCAGAGCAACAGCCTGACCGGTTCGATCACCGTGACCGTCGCCGACGTGTTGCCCAACGGCATCATTGCCGTGCGTGGCGAGAAGTGGCTGACCCTCAACACCGGCGATGAGCTGGTACGGATTGCCGGGCTCGTTCGCGCCGACGACATCGCCACCGACAACACCGTGTCGTCGACCCGTGTCGCCGATGCGCGCATCACCTATTCGGGCACCGGTGCGTTTGCCGATGCGAGTCAGCCAGGCTGGTTCGACCGTTTCTTCCTCAGCCCGCTGTTCCCTTTCTAGGTGGCTACGTTGAATCTCAAACACCTGATGGTGGCCGCCCTGATGCTCTGCGCCGCGTTCAACGCTCAAGCCGAGCGGCTGAAGGACATCGCCAGTATTTCCGGCGTGCGTTCCAACCAATTGATCGGCTACGGCCTGGTGGTCGGGCTTAATGGCACCGGCGACCAGACGACGCAGACGCCGTTCACTCTGCAGACGTTCAACAACATGCTCTCGCAGTTCGGCATCAAGGTGCCGCCGGGTTCGGGCAACGTGCAGTTGAAGAACGTCGCGGCGGTGTCGATCAGTGCCGACTTGCCGGCGTTCGCCAAGCCGGGTCAGCAGGTCGACATCACGGTAGCGTCCATCGGTAACTCCAAGAGCCTGCGCGGCGGCACCTTGCTGCTGACGCCGCTCAAGGGTATCGACGGCAACGTCTACGCGATCGCTCAGGGCAATCTGGTGGTCGGCGGTTTTGATGCCGAAGGTCGCGATGGTTCGAAAATCACCGTCAACGTTCCGTCGGCCGGTCGTATCCCGGGCGGTGCATCGGTTGAGCGTTCGGTGCCGAGCGGTTTCAACCAGGGCAACAGCCTGACCCTGAACCTCAATCGTTCGGACTTCACCACGGCCAAGCGCATCGTCGACAAGATCAACAACATGCTCGGCCCTGGCGTTGCCCAGGCCATCGACGGCGGCTCGATTCGTGTCAGCGCACCACTCGATCCGAGCCAGCGCGTCGACTACTTGTCGATCATCGAGAACCTTGAAGTCGACCCGGGGCAGGCGGTGGCGAAAGTCATCATCAACTCCCGTACCGGCACCATTGTGATCGGTCAGAACGTCAAGGTTTCCCCGGCCGCCGTGACCCACGGCAGCTTGACCGTGACCATCACCGAAGACCCGATCGTCAGCCAGCCCGGCCCTCTGTCCAATGGTCAGACGGCGGTCGTGCCGCGCTCGCGGGTCAACGCCCAGCAGGAAGCCAAGCCGATGTTCAAGTTCGGCCCGGGCACCACCCTCGACGAAATCGTGCGTGCGGTGAACCAGGTCGGCGCGGCACCGGGTGACTTGATGGCGATCCTCGAAGCACTGAAACAGGCCGGCGCATTGCAAGCCGACTTGATCGTGATCTGAGGACGACAACCATGGATATGCGCAAGGGCGGTTTGGGTGTCAGCAGCAACGATTCGGGTTCCTATTCGGACTTGAATCGCTTGAACCAGCTCAAGGTCGGCGACAAGGACAGTGACGCGAACATGCGCAAAGTTGCGCAGGAATTCGAGTCGCTGTTCCTTGGTGAAATGCTCAAGTCCATGCGCTCGGCCACCGACGCGCTGGGCCAGGACAATCCGCTCAATACGCCGGCCGCCAAGCAATACCAGGAAATGTACGACCAGCAGTTGGCCGTTTCCATGTCCCGTGAGGGCGGTGGTATCGGTCTGGCTGACGTGCTGATGCGTCAAATGTCGAAGAATAAACCGTTGGCCCCCGGCGAGGCCGCTGCCGCGTCAGCCGCCAAGCAAGCTGCCGCGAAAGCCGCGGTGGAAACGCCGATTGCCGCTGGTACGGTCGGCACCAATGGGCCGCTGTCGCGCCTCAATGGCGAGCGCCCGTTGTGGGCTTCGCGTTCGGTGAAGTCGCCGGCCAATGCGGGCGAGGGTGCTCATCACAATGATATGGCGCTGATCAATCAGCGGCGTCTGGCGCTGCCGCCGAAACTGGCCGACCGCTTGCTCGCAGGGCTGGTGCCGTCGGCATCGACCACTGCCGCGACCGCCACGGCGGCGCAGAACAAAATCCAAATGCCGCAGAACACCAAGACCGGTGCCGGCCCCCTGTACAACGGTGATTGGCTGGCGTCGCAAACGGATGCGACATCCAGCGGGCGCCTGCAGGTTTATGGTCGTGCCATGGCTCAAATACCCCTGGCGCCGGCGAAGAAGGCGTTCAGTTCCGCCGACGAATTCGTCAACACCATGCTGCCGATGGCCAAAGAGGCCGCCGAACGCATTGGTGTCGATCCGCGTTACCTGGTGGCGCAGGCTGCTCTGGAAACCGGTTGGGGCAAATCGGTCATGCGCGCCCAGGATGGCAGCAGCAGCCACAACCTGTTCGGCATCAAGGCCAGCAGCAATTGGAAGGGCGAATCGGCGCGGGCAATCACCAGCGAATTCAGAAATGGCGAGATGGTCAAGGAGACGGCTCAGTTCCGTTCCTACGACTCTTACAAGGACAGCTTCCATGACCTTGTGACGCTGCTGCAAACCAACAATCGCTATCAAGATGTTGTGAAGTCGGCCGATAACCCAGAACAGTTTGTACGCGAGTTGCAAAAGGCCGGTTACGCAACCGACCCGGACTACGCAAGCAAGATTTCGCAGATAGCCAAGCAGATGACGAGTTACCAGAATTACGCTGCGGCGGGCGCTACCACCACGCCTTTATAGGCACAAGCTATAAGGTCTGAACCATGAGTTTGCTCAATATCGGGATGTCGGGGCTGGCTGCTGGCCAATCCTCGTTGATGACCACCGGTAACAACATCGCCAACGTTGACACCGCCGGGTACTCACGCCAGCAATCTGTGCAGAGCACTAAAGGCTCTATTCAGTACGGCAATGTGTTCATCGGCACCGGTACGACGCTGTCCGATGTGCGCCGAGTGTACAACAGCTACCTCGATGCTCAGTTGCAGACCACCACTTCGCTCAACAGCGATGCGCAAGCGTATCTGGGGCAGGCCACGCAAGTGGACAAGCTGTTGTCCGACAGCGGCACTGGTATCACCAAAACGCTGCAGTCGTTTTTCTCGTCTTTGCAAACGCTGTCCGCCAACTCTAATGACAGCGCTTCACGTCAAGCATTGTTGACCAATGCTCAGGGGTTGAGCAGTCGCTTCAACGCCATTTCCCAGCAGTTGAATCAGCAGGGTTCGTACATCAACAATCAGTTGGGCTCGATGGCCGAACAGGTCAATAAGCTGGCATCGACCGTTGCGGCCTACAACAAGAAAATCAGTGAGGTCAGTGGTTCGGGCGGCATGCCCAACGACCTGCTGGACCAGCGCAACGAGACCGTTCGACAGCTCTCCGAGCTGGTGGGCACGCAGGTCATCGAAACCGACGGCCGACTGGATATTTATCTGGGCAGCGGCCAGCCGCTGGTCATAGGCGATACGGTCAGTACTTTGCGCGTGGTGACCGATAAGTCTGATCCTACCCGTTCTTCGATCATCATGGATCGCGGCAGTTCGACGATCGATATCACTTCCGTGGTGTCGGGCGGCGAGATGGGTGGTCTGTTGCGTTACCGCGACGACGTGCTGACGCCAGCAGTCAACGGGCTGGGTCGCATCGCCATGGTGGTGGCCGATCAGGTCAACAAACAGTTAGGGCAGGGGCTGGATCAGAACGGTAATTTTGGCTCGGGGTTGTTTAACGACATCAACAGCCTGGCGGCCATCAGCCAGCGCAGCATCGCTAATGGCAACAACGACCCGACATCCGGCAACCTCAACGTCACCATCAAAGACACCAGCAAGCTGTCGGCCAGCGATTACCAGGTGACCTTCACCAGTGCCACTGGCTACAGCGTGCGTCGTCTGTCGGATAATACCGACATGGGCAGTTTCACCCTGCCTGTACCCCCGGCCGCAGCCCCGGTCATCGACGGCTTCAGCCTGACCCTCAATGCGGGCCCGGTGAATGCCGGCGACACCTTCAAGATTACCCCGACGCGCAGTTCTGCCGCGGACATGACGACCGTCATGACCGACAGTAAAACCTTGGCCACGTCCGCTCCGCTGACGTCCACCAAGGCCTCGGGCAATGACGGCACCGGTGCTGTCAGTCAGCCGGTTCTGAGCACAGTCTTGGACATCTACGATCCGGTCCAGCGCCTGGAAGTACAGACGGCGGTCAAGGCATCGATGCCGGTTCGCCTGCTCATGACCAGCAGCACCGCCTACCAAGTGTTCGACGCCAAGGGCACCAGCATCGGTACTGGCAGCATCGTGCCTGGCCAGAACAACAATCTGAATATTTCCGTGCCTTACACAGGCGTCGGGGGCGTTGCCAAAACGTTCAGCGTGGCGATGACCGTCAGTGGCAGCCCTGCCAAGGACGACAGTTTCAATATTTCAATGACGGCTGCCAGTAGCACTGACAACCGCAACGCCCAGGCGTTGCTCGGCCTGCAAACCAAGGCCACGGTCGGCGCGAATGCCACCAGTCCTGGCGTCAGTTTCACCGATGCCTACGGTGGTCTGGTCTCGTCAGTCGGCTCCATGACCAAACAGGGGCAAATGGATGCAACTGCCACTGACACCATCCTGACCCAGGCCCGAAATTCTCGCGATTCGCTGTCGGGTGTCGACCTCGATGAAGAGACTGGCAACCTGATCAAATACCAGCAGTACTACTCGGCTTCTTCGCAGATCATCAAGACTGCGCAGGAAATTTTCAGCACTCTGATCAACGCCCTTTAAGGAGCCGTAAAACATGCGTATTTCTACTGCACAGTACTATGCGACGACGGCTGCCAACTATCAGCGCAACTTCAACAACACGATCAAGACGGCCGAGCAGGCCAGCAGCGGCGTGAAGCTTGAGACCGCGGCGGATGATCCGGTCGGAGCGGCCCGCCTGCTGCAACTCGATCAGCAAAAAGCCATGCTGGGTCAGTACACCACCAACATCAGCGCGCTGAACACCGCTCAGGCGCAAGAAGAAAGCGTGCTCGACAGCATCAACAACGTGCTGCAGAAAGTCAGCGAGTTGGCGGTGCGTGCCGGTGGCGGTTCGTTGAACGACGACGACCGTAAATCCATTGCTTCTGAACTCAGCGCGGCCGAAGATCAATTGCTGAGCCTGATGAACAGCAAGGACGCCAACGGCAAGTTCATCTTTTCCGGCGCCAGCAACAACACTCAGCCCTTCGCGCGCAATAGCGACGGCACCTACAGTTATCAGGGTGACCAGACCCAGCTGCAATTGAAGATCGGTGACTCGATGTCGCTGGGACTCAACGATACCGGTTGGGACGTGTTCCAGCAGGCCATCAACGCCGCCCGAAGCTCAACCAGAATGACAGCACCGACGGTCGATGACGGGCGTGTGGCCCTGTCGCCAGGCCTGGTGAGTTCCGGCCCGGCTTTCGATGCGAATTTCCGCAGCAGTCAGCCGTATACCCTGGCCTTCACCAGCAGCACCCAGTTTTCGATCAAGGATGCCTTGGGTAATGACGTGACCGCCGAGGCGAGTCAGGGGGGTGTGTTTGACCCAAACGCCAAGGGTGGCTCCGACGTCAACTTCCGTGGTGTGACCTTTAAACTGGATATCACTTTCCAGGCCGGTGACAACGCCACCAACGCCGACGCGGTGATCGCCGGTCACAGTTTCCAGTTGGCGGCTAAGCCGGACAGCTTCGTCAGCAACCGTGCGCCGAGCAACGGATCGACAGCTTTGGTGAGCCAGACTTCGGTGACCAATGCTGCGGACTATCAGAGCTTTTTCCCTGAAGGCGGGGCGGTTCTGAAATTCACCGGCCCGACGACCTTTGATCTGTACGCTCGTCCGTTGACCACCGGCAGCACACCGGTAACCTCCGGGACCATGGCGGCGGGGGTGGCGACGGCGGCCGGTGTCAGCTTTACCCTCAGTGGGGGCGCACCCGCTTCGGGTGATCAATTCGACATCGCGGTCAATACTCACCAGACCCAGAACGTGCTGGATACCATCAGCCAGCTGCGTCAGGCGCTTGACTCACCAACCCAGGGCAACCCGATTGCGCAGCGCTTTCTGGAAGACACCGTGGCTTCGGCAATTGCCAACCTGGGCAATGCCAAGAACCAGGTCGACCTGGCCCGTGGCGCTATCGGTGCCCGGGGTAACGTGATGGATATGCAGGCCGAACAAAACCAGAGCACTAGCCTGATCAACGATTCAACGCAGAACGGAATCAAGAACACCGATCCAGCGGAAGTGCTGACGCGTCTGACCTTGCAGCAGACCATGCTGCAAGCGGCGCAGCTTGCGTTCTCGAAGATTTCCCAGCTGGGTCTGTTCAACAAGCTTTGAGTCGGTCTTGACCGCTCGCGGCCAGTCCCTTTCATAAGGGGCTGGCCTTTTTTTTTGCGTTTTTTTCGGAGGGGAGCGAGATAGGGCGGGACTGCGGCTGAGTCACAAAATCAAATAAAGCACTGATCTCTGAGTGACCCGCCAGTCAAAACGCGCATCTTCACTGTATCCTGTCTGCGGGCGGTGAAGGTGGTGGGCCTGTTCAAGGTGATCCTTGAGACCCGACGTTGCCTCCTCTGGGGGCCAAGCCCTGACTGTAGACGCCCTCGATTCAGCGAGCGGCGATATTCAGCTGTTTATTATTGGGAAGCCATAATGATTGGCATAAAAAACATAGCGAGTTACGTGCCGGCAGCCGGGGTTGATAACTACGCCCAGGGTGCAAAGTTCGACAAGGATGAAACCTTCATCCTTGGCAAGATCGGTTCGGCTTTTTTGCCGCGCAAGGGGGCCGATCAGGAAACTTCGGATCTGTGCGTCGAAGCGGTCAATGCGCTGTTCGCCGCCAGTCCTGAACTCAAGCGTGAATCCATCGATTGCTTGATCGTCGTCACCCAGAATGGTGACGAAGAAGGCCTGCCGCATACCGCTGCGATCGTTCAGGACAAACTGGGTCTGCCAACCCATGTCGCCGCGTTCGATATCTCCCTGGGTTGTTCCGGTTATGTGTACGGCATCTATGCCCTCAAGGGGTTCATGGAAGCGACGGGGCTGAAAAATGGCCTGCTGGTGACCGCTGATCCGTACTCGAAGATCGTCGACCCGGAAGACCGCAACACCACCATGCTGTTCGGTGATGCCGCCACCGCGACCTGGATGGGCGAAAGCGCGGTCTGGCAGCTGGGCAAGTCGAAGTTCGGCACTGACGGTTCCGGTGCACCGCACCTTAAGGTCACCGATGGCGTGTTCTTCATGAACGGTCGCCAGGTCTTCAACTTTGCCTTGCTGAAAGTCCCGGCGCATTTGCATGAGCTGCTGGACGAGTCCAATTTGCAGGCTGGCGATATCGATGCCTTCTGCATTCACCAGGGCAGCGCGGCGATTGTCGACGCCGTTGCGCGTCGCTTTGAAGAAGGCGAGCCGGAAAAGTTCATCAAGGACATGCTCGAAACCGGTAACACGGTGTCCTCGAGTATTCCGTTGCTGTTGCAGAACCACGTGTTCGATTCCAAGTGGACCCGTGTCGCCATCAGCGGCTTCGGCGTAGGCCTGTCGTGGGGCTCGGCGATTCTCTTTCGCGGCTGACGGAATACACCTTGTAGCCACCATAAAAAACGCCCGGGAACGAAAGTTTCCGGGCGTTTTGTATTTTGCTGGCGCCGAAATTATGGCTCTAAAGCCTTGAAACTAAAGGGCTGGCAAGCTGCCACTAAAAATTTCGAAAAAACCCCTCAAGCAAAGCCTCTTCACGACGATAACTATTACGTAGGTTCTCTAGGCCACACCCGACGGATGTCAGGGCCGGAAGCCGCAGTATCCATCCAACGAGGATTTCGTCATGGCTTTAACAGTAAACACCAACCTTGCATCGTTGACCGTTCAGAACAACCTGAACAAAGCTTCCACCAATCTGCAAACTTCGATGCAGCGTCTGTCTTCCGGCCTGCGTATCAACAGCGCTAAAGACGATGCGGCCGGCCTGCAAATCTCCAACCGTCTGACCAGCCAAATCAACGGCCTGGGCACTGCCATCAAGAACGCCGGTGACGGCATCTCCATCGCGCAAACTGCTGAAGGCGCGATGCAGGAGTCCACCAACATCCTGCAGAAAATGCGTACCCTGGCTCTGGCCTCCGCGAACGGCTCGCCAAGCGCTGAAGACCGTAAGTCGAACAACGCCGAGTACTCGGCTCTGACTTCCGAACTGACCCGTATCGCTACTACCACTACCTTCGGTGGTCGTAACCTGCTGGACGGTTCTTTCGGTACTACCGCTTTCCAGGTAGGCGCCAACTCCAACCAGACTATCAACATGACTCTGGGCGACGTATCGGCTAGCAACATCGGCTCCCAGCAGATGAAGAGTGCTTCCATCACGCCGGGTGCTGGTGTGACCACTGGCTCTATCACTATCGTTGGTGGTGGTCAGACAGCAACTTTGGCTATCGGCACTGCTGACTCTGCCAAGACCACTGCTGCTCAGTTTAACGGCGCTATCGGTGGTCTGACTGCCACTGCCAGCACCGAAGCCCAGTTCACTTTTAACGCTGCTGTTGTCAACGCAGGTACTCCCGCTAACTTCACTATGAATGTGGGTGGTGCTTCGGTCGCCTTTGTCGGTGTAACTAACGCTGCCGATATGGCTGAACAGTTGAAGTCCAACGCAGCCAAACTGGGTATCAGCGTTAATAACGATGCCAAAACTGGTTTGTCGATTAAGTCCGACACTGGTGAGAATATCAGTTTCTCTGCTGGTGACGCCGGCGCTGCTGGTATCTCGATTGCAACCAAAAACGGTGCTGGTACTCTTGGTACCTCTACAGCTATTGCCGCTGGCGTAATTGCCACTGGTGCTATGAAGCTGAACTCCACCAGCGGTTATTCTGTTAGTGGTACCGCAGCGACCGTGGCTGATTTGTTCGGTACTGCTACCGCCTCTGCTAAGTTAGCTGTTTCCAACACTAACGTGACCACCGCTGCAAGCGCGCAAGACGCTGTTGACGTGATCTCCCAAGCAATCGCCAACATCGACTCCCAGCGTGCTGACCTCGGTGCCGTACAAAACCGTTTCGACAGCACCGTGTCGAACCTGCGCAGCATCTCGGACAACTCCACTGCTGCTCGTGGCGTGATCCAGGACGTTGACTTCGCGGCAGAAACTGCTCAGCTGACCAAGCAACAAACCCTGCAACAGGCTTCCACTGCGATCCTGTCCCAGGCTAACCAGCTGCCATCCGCTGTACTGAAACTGCTTCAGTAATATCAGCGCTTGGTGACTGACGGAAGGGCGCGTTTACGTGCCCTT
Organism: Pseudomonas sp. MDT1-17; assembly: GCF_054898105.1. Lineage (NCBI taxonomy): Bacteria > Pseudomonadati > Pseudomonadota > Gammaproteobacteria > Pseudomonadales > Pseudomonadaceae > Pseudomonas > Pseudomonas sp. MDT1-17. Next base: position 2,213,977 of record NZ_JBUBVM010000001.1, read on the forward strand.
TCGTCTTTTCCGTGATGAGGAGATTTAGCATGGACATGAGCGTCAAGTTGAACCTGTCTTATCCAGCCGTTGCTCCTCAGGGCGTAACACCGACCGTCATTGCCCAACAGGAACAGCCCAAGGCTGAAGCCGTCGCGCAATCGGGCTCCGAGCCCAAGCGTGACGATCTGGAAAAAGCCGTGACCGATATTCGGGAATTCGTCCAGGCTGCCCAGCGCAAGCTGGATTTTTCCATTGATGATTCCACCGGCCGGGTCGTGGTCAAGGTCATCGCCACCGAAACCGGTGACGTGATTCGCCAGATCCCTTCGGAAACTGCATTGAAGCTTGCACAGAGCCTGACCGACGCCAGCAGCTTGCTGTTTGACGCCAAGGCCTGAGCTGGCATGAATTTTGTTGCTGTCGCTGGTTAAGGCGCTCTTAGTCAAGAAAACGGCAGCCACTGGATAAGGAGAGAGATGATGGCGGGTTCAACGGTTAGCGGTATTGGTTCGAACATCGATACCCAAGCGATCGTGAAGTCTTTGGTCGATTCCGAAAGGGCACCGAAGCAGACACAGATCAATAGCCAGACGCTGAAGGCGACTACCTCGCTATCGTCGATCGGTAAGATCCAGGCGGCGCTGGCTGCCTTTCGTGGTGCGTTGGACACCATGAAGACGACCGCCACCTTTAGTGGGCTGGCTGGTTCGTCGTCCGACGAGAAAGTCGCAACTATTACCACCGGTACAGGCGCAGCGGCCGGTAGTTTCTCCCTGTTGGTGACCAAGTTGGCGACAGCGTCGAAAATTTCGACCAAGGTCTTTACCGACGGCGCGTCTTCAGTAGTTAACGCTGGCGCAACTCCGACCACGTTGACCATTAAGCAGGGCACTAACACGTTCGACGTCAGCATTCCTGCTGGCGCGACGTTGCAACAGGTCCGCGACTCGATCAACTCGCAGTACGCCAACCAAGGCTTGAGTGCCAACATTCTGACCGACGCCAACGGTTCTCGAATGGTGCTGACCTCGACTACGACAGGTGTAGGTTCGGACTTGATCCTGAGTGGCAGCTCTGGTCTGAATGTTGGCACCACGGTCCTCGCTACACCGCAAAATGCCGAGTACGTTCTCGACGGTGTGTCAATGAGCTCCAAAAGCAATACCATTGCCGATGCTGTGAGCGGGATCACCGTCAAACTGACAGGGGTGTCTCCTGTTCCGTCAGGTGGTGGTGCGGCGACACCGGCCACTATCACAGTGTCTGCCAGTAGCACGACGCTGAAGTCGGCGGTGAAGGGTTTTGTCGATACCTACAACGCATTGATCAAGGCGGCCAACGCTGAAACTCAGGTCACCACCAATGCCGATGGTTCGGTAACGTCCGGCGCCCTGACAGGCGACGCCTCTCTGCGCTCAATGCTGTCCGCGGTGCGTACTGAGCTGAATGCGATGGGTGGCACCGGTCAGATGAAGTCTCTCGCTCAGTTCGGTGTCAAGACCGACCAGAAAACCGGGACACTATCAATCGACGACAAATTGTTCGATACCGCGGTCATCACCAATGCCGCCGACATTAACGGCATCTTCACCGGCGACACCGGTTTGCTGGCGCGTATGAAAACCGCGACTGACAGCTTCGCCCTGAGCAAGACGGGTGTGTTCGCCGCGCGCTCGGCGAGCCTGACCGACAGCCTGAACGACTTGAAAAAGCAGCAAGACTCCCTCGATTCGCGGATGACCAGCCTGCAAGCGAGCCTGAGCGCCAAGTACACCGCCATGGACTCCCTGGTGGCCAGGCTGCGAGCGCAGAGCGACAGCATCATGACCACGCTCAACGCACTGAACAATCCGAAGTCCGACTGATCCGGATCAGGCATAAAAAACCCAGGCCTGCGGTCATCACAGCGCCTGGGTTTTTTTCTTGGGTAGCGGGGTCGGGTTAAAGTTTTGTGTCGACCAGTCGACATAATGGTCAGAGCAAACCCATTTTCAGTTGTTGTCTGTCACGAGGTAGAAACATGAATCCCATGAGAGCCCTTCGCCAGTATCAGAAGGTCAATTCCCATGCTCAGATCTCTGAAGCCAATCCCCATCGCCTGATTCAGTTGCTGATGGAGGGCGGGCTGGACCGCATGGCTCAAGCCAAGGGCGCCATGGAGCGCGGTGACATCGCAATCAAGGGGTTGATGCTCGGCAAGGCCGTTGACATCATCATCGGTCTGCGTGACGGCCTGAACCCGGAAAAGACCGAAGACCCGGCTTCGCTCCAGCAACTTGACAACTTGTATGCCTACATGACGACGCGTCTGATGGAAGCCAATCGCAATAACGATGCAGCGATCATCGACGAAGTATCGGGCTTGCTCGATACCCTGAAAAGCGGCTGGGATGCAATTGCAAACCAATAGGCCTGCGGGTCTGAGGATAGCGCCATGAGTCAAGCACTGCAGCGGATTGAAGAAACGCGGGAAGCCCTGGTTGACGCCTTGGCCGCGCGTAATTGGGATGCGATCGGCGAACTGGATGTGGCCTGTCGCGAATGCGTCGATGAGGTGCTGAGCGAAGCGCCGATCGACGAAGAAGCATTGCGGACCAATCTGGAGAGCCTGCTGTCGGTGTACAAGGATTTATTGACGGCGACGATGGGAGAGCGCCAAGCGATCGTCGACGAGATGTCGCAGATCACCCAAGCGCAGAAGGCGGCAAAGGTTTACCATCTGTTTGGTTGATTAACCGTCAGTTAATACAAACATAGTGCGCCATAAATTTGACTGTGCGCGGTTTTTTGACTTAACTAGTGTCTGGTTGAACATTTCAGGCGTCTACAGGCATCAACGTGTCTGCAAGCGTCTAGCTTGCCCCCTCATTTCGGGCATTGAGTTGACTAGGGAAGTTGCTATTGCATGTGGCGTGAAACCAAAATTCTGCTGATTGATGACGATAGCGTCCGCCGTCGCGACTTGGCGGTGATATTAAATTTTCTTGGCGAAGAAAATTTACCCTGCGGTAGCCATGACTGGCAGCAGGCTGTCGGCTCATTGTCGTCAAGTCGTGAAGTGATCTGTGTCCTGATCGGGACGGTCAATGCACCTGGCGCACTTACGGGCTTGTTAAAGACACTCTCTACCTGGGATGAGTTCCTTCCGGTTTTGTTAATGGGCGATAATTCTTCCACTGACTTGCCAGAAGACCAGCGTCGCCGAGTGCTTTCGACCCTCGAAATGCCACCCAGCTACAGCAAATTGCTCGACTCCCTGCATCGTGCCCAGGTCTATCGTGAGATGTACGACCAGGCCCGCGAGCGCGGTCGTCATCGCGAACCCAATCTTTTTCGTAGTCTTGTCGGCACCAGCCGGGCGATTCAACACGTCCGTCAGATGATGCAGCAAGTCGCCGACACCGATGCCAGCGTACTGATCCTCGGCGAGTCCGGGACCGGCAAGGAAGTGGTCGCGCGCAACCTGCACTATCACTCCAAGCGTCGTGACGCGCCGTTCGTTCCGGTCAACTGCGGGGCGATCCCGGCCGAGTTGCTGGAAAGCGAACTGTTCGGCCACGAAAAGGGCGCCTTCACCGGTGCAATCACCAGCCGCGCCGGGCGATTCGAACTGGCCAACGGCGGCACCCTGTTCCTTGATGAAATTGGCGACATGCCGTTGCCGATGCAGGTCAAGCTGCTGCGCGTGTTGCAGGAACGCACCTTCGAGCGCGTGGGCAGCAACAAGACCCAGAGCGTCGATGTGCGGATCATCGCCGCGACCCACAAGAATCTCGAAAGCATGATCGAGATCGGCACCTTCCGCGAAGACTTGTACTACCGCTTGAACGTGTTCCCGATCGAGATGGCACCACTGCGCGAACGTGTCGAAGACATTCCACTGCTGATGAACGAGTTGATCTCGCGCATGGAGCACGAGAAGCGTGGTTCGATCCGTTTCAATTCCGCGGCGATCATGTCGCTGTGCCGTCACGGTTGGCCGGGCAACGTCCGCGAACTCGCCAACCTGGTGGAACGCATGGCGATCATGCATCCATACGGAGTGATCGGCGTGGTCGAATTGCCGAAGAAATTCCGTTACGTCGACGATGAAGACGAGCAGTTGGTCGACAGCCTGCGCAGCGATCTTGAAGAGCGGGTGGCCATCAACGGTCATACCCCGGATTTCTCTGCCGGCGCTCTGCTGCCGCCGGAAGGCCTGGACCTGAAGGACTACCTCGGTGGTCTGGAGCAAGGGCTGATTCAGCAAGCGCTGGATGATGCCAATGGCATCGTCGCCCGCGCGGCAGAGCGGCTGCGTATTCGTCGCACCACACTGGTGGAGAAGATGCGCAAGTACGGCATGAGCCGTCGTGACGGTGATGAACAGGCGGATGATTGACGCCTGTTTTTCAAGTCCCTCATTTATAGGCGGTTTTTTTTAGGCACGGGTATTGCTACATCCCTCGCAACGTTCCGTTTAACTGACGGTCAGCCAAGCGAGAGAGCACGATGCCCCAAGCCGCCCAGATGTCTCCTGTCCCTGACGCTTCGGGGCAACCGTCGTCCGTAGAACAGGCGAGCCGGCTTGGCCTTGAGCAGGCGTTTGCGCTGTTCAGCCAGATGTCGAGCCAGTTGACCGACTCTTACAGCATGCTTGAAGCCCGGGTCACTGAGCTCAAGGGTGAGCTGGCGGTCGTCAGCGCTCAGCGCATGCAAGAGCTGGCAGAAAAAGAACGCCTGGCCAACCGGCTGCAAAACCTTCTCGACCTGTTGCCCGGCGGTGTCATCGTCATCGACGCCCAAGGCATCGTGAGCGAAGCCAACCCGGCTGCCTGCGAACTGCTCGGTCTGCCTCTCGAAGGCGAGCTGTGGCGTCATGTCATTGCCCGCTGCTTTGCGCCCCGTGAAGACGACGGTCATGAAATCTCTCTCAAGGACGGTCGGCGCTTGTCGATCTCCACTCGCTCGCTGGATGCCGAGCCCGGCCAGTTGGTGTTGCTCAACGACCTGACTGAAACCCGTCATCTGCAAGATCAGCTGGCCCGCCACGAACGACTCTCGTCCCTCGGCCGAATGGTCGCCTCGCTGGCTCATCAGATTCGTACCCCCTTATCCGCCGCCTTGCTCTACGCCAGTCATTTGACTGAGCAGGCATTGCCGGTCGAGACCCAGCAACGTTTTGCCGGGCGCCTGAAAGAGCGTCTGCATGAGCTGGAACATCAGGTTCGCGACATGCTGGTGTTTGCTCGCGGCGAGCTGCCGCTGACCGATCGCGTGACGCCCAAGGTGCTGATGCAGTCGCTGCAGGCGGCCGCACTGACCCATGTGCAGGACCTGCCGATTCGCTGGCAATGCGACAGCCATTCCGGCGAGTTGCTGTGCAATCGCGACACGCTGGTCGGGGCGATCCTGAACCTGATCGAGAACGCCATCCAGGCCAGTGCCGGCGACGTCCGTTTGAAAGTTCATCTCTATACCCGTGACAACACCCTGCGTGTGTCGGTCAGCGACAATGGCAGCGGCATCGATACAAAAGTTCTGGCGCGCCTGGGTGAACCTTTCTTTACCACTAAAACCACCGGTACTGGCCTCGGCCTGACCGTGGTCAAGGCAGTGGCACGTGCCCATCAGGGAGAATTGCAGCTGCGCTCGAGGTTCGGTCGCGGCACGTGTGCGCAGGTGATCCTGCCGCTTTTTTCGGGTGAAAAGCACAGCGCTCAGGGAGCGGAGTGAAGGACATGGCAATCAAGGTTTTACTGGTCGAGGATGACCGCGCGCTACGCGAAGCATTGGCCGATACGCTATTGCTCGCCGGGCACGATTTCAAAGCCGTCGGTTCGGCGGAAGAAGCGCTGGCGGCGGTTGGTGCCGAGGCGTTCAACCTGGTACTGAGTGACGTCAACATGCCGGGCATGGATGGCCATCAACTGCTCGGATTGCTGCGCACGCGTCAGCCGCAGCTGCCGGTATTGCTGATGACGGCTCACGGCGCCGTGGAGCGGGCAGTCGATGCGATGCGTCAGGGCGCGGCGGATTACCTGGTCAAGCCGTTCGAGCCCAAGGCGTTGCTCGATCTGGTGGCGCGTCATGCGCTGGGCAGCCTTGGCGCGTCCGAGGGCGAGGGGCCTGTGGCGTTCGAGCCGGCCAGTGCGCAATTGCTGGAACTGGCTGCGCGAGTGGCACGCAGTGATTCCACGGTATTGATCTCCGGTGAGTCCGGGACCGGTAAAGAAGTGCTGGCGCGTTACATTCATCAGCACTCCCATCGTGCCAGTCAGCCGTTCATTGCGATCAACTGCGCAGCCATCCCCGACAACATGCTCGAAGCCACGCTGTTCGGTCATGAGAAGGGCTCGTTCACCGGCGCCATCGCGGCGCAGGCCGGCAAGTTCGAACAGGCTGATGGCGGGACCATCCTGCTCGACGAAATTTCCGAAATGCCCCTGGGCCTGCAGGCCAAGTTGCTGCGCGTGTTGCAAGAGCGCGAAGTCGAGCGGGTCGGGGCGCGCAAGCCGATCACGCTGGACATTCGAGTCGTCGCGACCACCAACCGTGATCTGGCCGGAGAAGTGGCGGCGGGGCGTTTCCGTGAAGACCTTTACTATCGCCTGTCGGTGTTTCCGCTGGCCTGGCGTCCGTTGCGCGAGCGGACCGCCGACATCCTGCCGCTGGCCGAGCGTCTGCTGGCCAAGTACGTCAATAAAATGAAGCATGCCGCGGCAAGACTGTCGCCTGACGCACAGGCGTGCCTGATCGGTTATCCGTGGCCGGGTAATGTGCGTGAGCTGGATAACGCAATTCAGCGGGCGCTGATCCTCCAGCAGGGCGGTTTGATCCAGCCTGAGGATTTCTGCCTGGCCGGGCCGGTCGCCTGTGCGCCGTTGCCAGCCTTGGCGTCGACGTCCGCGCGAGCCGTGGAGGTCGAATCCGAGTCGGCCGGGGCACTGGGTGATGACCTGCGTCGTCGTGAATTCCAGATGATCATCGACACCTTGCGCGCCGAGCGCGGCCGTCGCAAAGAGGCCGCCGAGCGTTTGGGCATCAGTCCGCGCACCCTGCGTTACAAGCTGGCGCAGATGCGTGATGCCGGAATGGACGTGGAAGCTTATTTGTTCGCCACCTGAAGGTTGACGGAAGTAGCGCCGATCTAAATGTGGAAGCGAGCCTGCTCGCGAAGGCGGTGAGACAGGTACGAAAATGTCGACTGACACTCCCTCTTCGCGAGCAGGCTCGCTCCCACAATGTTTTGCGTTGGTTCACGGTTAAGAAAAGCCTGGAAGGTTTTGTGAAACGAGGCCACGGAGCTGGCACCCTTGTTGCTAACACCTCACTACCCGCCGAGTGAGTGTCAAAAAATTGCGGGTCGCCAAAGACGTAGCTCGTCAAAGAGAGAAACCATGAGCCAAGGTATTGAATTCAATCGATTGATGCTGGACATGCGTTCCATGCAAATGGATGCCATGTCTGCGTCGAAATCGACTGCCGCAGTCCCTCAACTGGGTGGCAGCAGCTTTTCCGACATGCTCGGTCAGGCCGTCAATAAAGTGAACGACACCCAACAGGCGTCCAGTCAGTTGGCCAGTGCCTTCGAGATCGGCAAGAGCGGCGTCGACCTGACGGACGTGATGATTTCCTCGCAGAAGGCCAGCGTGTCTTTTCAGGCGTTGACCCAAGTGCGCAACAAACTGGTTCAGGCATACCAAGACATCATGCAGATGCCGGTTTAAGGACGAGATTGAGTCATGGCAGAAGCAGTCGCCGATAATGTTCCGGCCAAGACCACTCCAATAGACGGCAAGCCGCCGCTGTTCGGGTTGTCCTTCCTGGAAAACCTCTCCGAGATGACCATGTTGCGTCAGGTGGGCCTGTTGGTCGGCCTGGCCGCGAGCGTGGCGATTGGCTTCGCCGTGGTGTTGTGGTCCCAGCAACCGGACTACCGGCCTCTGTACGGCAGCCTTGCCGGTATGGACGCCAAGCAGGTCATGGATACGCTGGCTGCAGCCGACATTCCCTATACCGTTGAACCAAACTCCGGTGCCTTGCTGGTCAAGGCCGATGACTTGTCCCGCGCGCGAATCAAACTCGCGGGCGCTGGTGTCACTCCCAGCGACGGCAACATCGGTTTTGAAATTCTCGACAAGGACCAGGGCCTGGGTACCAGTCAGTTCATGGAAGCGACCCGTTATCGTCGCGGTCTCGAAGGCGAACTCGCCCGCACCATCTCCAGCCTGAACAACGTCAAGGGTGCCCGCGTGCACCTGGCGATTCCGAAAAGTTCGGTGTTCGTGCGCGACGAGCGCAAGCCGAGCGCTTCGGTTCTGGTGGAGCTGTATTCCGGCCGCTCGCTGGAGCCTGGCCAGGTACTGGCAATCATCAACCTGGTCGCTACCAGCGTTCCCGAACTCAGCAAATCCCAGATCACCGTCGTCGATCAGAAGGGCACCTTGCTCTCCGATCAGGTGGAGAACTCCGAATTGACCATGGCCGGCAAGCAATTCGATTACAGCCGTCGCATGGAAAGCATGCTCACTCAGCGCGTGCACAATATTCTGCAGCCGGTGCTGGGCAATGACCGCTATAAAGCCGAAGTCTCGGCCGACGTGGATTTCAGTGCTGTCGAGTCGACCTCCGAGCAGTTCAACCCGGATCAACCGGCGTTGCGCAGCGAGCAGTCGGTCAATGAGCAACGCACCGCCAGCAATGGCCCGCAAGGTGTGCCGGGTGCTTTGAGCAACCAGCCACCCGCGCCAGCCTCCGCGCCGCAAACCACCGGTGGCGCTACCGCGTCGGCAGGCATGGTGCAGCCAGGCCAGCCATTGATTGATGCCAACGGTCAGCAAATCATGGACCCGGCCACCGGTCAGCCTATGCTCGCACCGTACCCGGCGGACAAGCGTCAACAATCCACCAAGAACTTCGAGCTCGACCGCTCCATCAGCCACACCAAACAACAGCAGGGCCGTTTGAATCGCCTGTCGGTGTCAGTGGTGGTGGATGACCAGGTCAAGATCAACGCGGCCAACGGTGAAACCACCCGCGCGCCGTGGACCGCCGATGAACTGGCGCGCTTCACCCGCCTGGTGCAGGACGCCGTCGGCTTCGACGCCAGCCGTGGCGACAGCGTCAGCGTGATCAACATGCCGTTCTCCGCCGAGCGCGGTGAAGTGATTGCCGATATTGCGTTCTACTCCCAGCCATGGTTCTGGGACATCGTCAAACAAGTACTGGGTGTCTTGTTCATCCTGGTGCTGGTGTTCGGTGTGCTGCGTCCGGTGCTCAACAACATCACCGGTGGCGGCAAAGGCAAACAGCTTGCAGGTTTGGGTAGCGACGTTGAGTTGGGTGGCATGGGCGGCCTGGACGGCGAACTGGCCAACGACCGCGTCAGCCTCGGTGGCCCGACCAGCATCCTGCTGCCGAGTCCGAGCGAAGGCTATGACGCACAGTTGAACGCAATCAAGAGTCTGGTGGCTGAAGATCCGGGTCGCGTGGCCCAGGTCGTGAAAGAGTGGATTAACGCAGATGAGTGATAACCGAGCCATTGCCGCCAAACTGAGCAAGGTCGACAAAGCCGCGATTCTACTGCTGTCGCTGGGCTCAACCGACGCCGCCCAGGTGCTGCGCCACATGGGGCCCAAAGAGGTCCAGCGTGTGGGTGTGGCCATGGCGCAAATGGGTAACGTGCACCGCGAGCAGGTCGAGCAGGTGATGAGTGAGTTCGTCGATATCGTCGGCGACCAGACCAGCCTCGGCGTCGGCTCCGACGACTACGTGCGCAAAATGCTCACTCAGGCACTGGGCGAAGACAAGGCCAACGGCCTGATCGACCGCATCCTGCTGGGCGGCAACACCAGCGGCCTCGACAGCCTGAAGTGGATGGAACCGCGCGCTGTCGCCGACGTGATCCGTTACGAGCACCCGCAGATCCAGGCGATCGTCGTGGCGTATCTCGATCCGGACCAGGCCGGTGAAGTGCTCGGCAACTTCGACCATAAGGTGCGTCTGGACATCATTCTGCGGGTTTCCTCGCTGAACACTGTGCAGCCCGCGGCCCTGAAAGAACTCAACCAGATTCTCGAGAAGCAGTTCTCCGGCAACTCGAATGCCTCGCGCACCACCCTGGGTGGCATCAAGCGTGCGGCCGATATCATGAACTTCCTCGACAGCTCGATCGAAGGTCAACTGATGGACTCGATCCGCGAAGTCGACGAAGACCTGTCCGGTCAGATCGAAGACCTCATGTTCGTGTTCAACAACCTGTCCGATGTCGACGATCGCGGGATTCAGGCGCTGCTGCGCGAAGTGTCCTCCGATGTGCTGGTGCTGGCCCTCAAGGGTTCGGACGAAGGCGTCAAGGAGAAGATCTTCAAGAACATGTCCAAGCGGGCGGCCGAACTGTTGCGCGACGACCTCGAGGCCAAAGGCCCGGTGCGCGTCAGCGACGTGGAAACCGCGCAGAAAGAAATCCTCACCATTGCCCGCCGTATGGCCGAAGCCGGAGAAATCGTTCTCGGCGGGAAGGGCGGCGAAGAGATGATCTAAGGTCACTATGTCGTCCAAACATGATGAGTCCAACACCGACCTGATCCGTGCCAAGGACGTCGGTGGTTTCGACGTCTGGTCGCTGCCCAGTTTCGACCCTTTTGTGCCGGAGCCCGAGCCTGAACCTGAGCCCGAGCCACCGGAAATGGAAGAAGTGCCACTGGACGAAGTCCAGCCACTGACCCTCGAAGAGCTCGAAAGCATTCGCCAGGAGGCCTACAACGAAGGCTTCGCCACGGGCGAGAAAGAAGGTTTTCACAGCACCACGCTCAAGGTCCGTCAGGAAGCCGAAGTGGCGCTGACCGCCAAGATTGCTGCTCTGGAGCAACTGATGGGGCATCTGTTCGAGCCCATTGCCGAACAGGACACCCTGATCGAAAAATCCTTGGTCGACCTTGTGCAGCACATCACCAAACAGGTGATTCAGCGCGAACTGGCCATCGACTCGACGCAGATCGAACACGTCATGCGCGAGGCTCTCAAGCTCTTGCCGCTGGGCGTGGGCAATGTGCGGCTGTACATCAATCCGCAAGATTTCGAACAGGTCAAAGCCTTGCGCGAACGCCATGAAGAAACCTGGCGCATCGTTGAGGACGAGGCATTGTTGCCCGGCGGTTGCCGGGTCGAGACTGAACACAGCCGTATCGACGCCACGGTCGAAACCCGTGTGGCGCGGGTCATGGACAAGCTGTTCGATCAGTTGCACGAACAGGCCTTGCACCCGGCCGCGCCGGATCTGAGCCTGGAACTGCCGATCAGCAACAAGCCCTCTATCGCGCCTGTTCAACCCGAACTGGACGACCCCGATGCGCCTTGATCGCACCAGCTTCGCCAAACGCCTCGGCAGCTACGCCGAGGCCACGGAGCTGGAAGGCGCGCCGATCCTTGAAGGCCGCTTGCTGCGCATGGTCGGCCTGACCCTCGAGGCCGAGGGTTTGCGCGCCGCCATGGGCAGCCGCTGCATGGTCATCAATGACGACAGTTATCACCCGGTGCAGGTCGAAGCCGAAGTCATGGGCTTCTCCGGCAGCAAGGTGTTTCTGATGCCAGTCGGCAGCGTGGCGGGCATCGCGCCCGGTGCCCGAGTGGTGCCTCTGGCTGATACCGGCCGTCTGCCGATGGGCATGAGCATGCTCGGGCGGGTGCTCGATGGCGCCGGTCGCGCGCTGGACGGCAAGGGCGGGATGAAGGCCGAAGATTGGGTGCCGATGGACGGCCCGACCATCAACCCGCTCAAGCGCGAACCGATCAGCGAGCCGCTCGACGTGGGCATTCGCTGCATCAACGGTTTGTTGACGGTCGGTCGCGGTCAGCGTCTGGGCCTGTTCGCCGGTACTGGCGTGGGCAAGAGTGTGCTGTTGGGCATGATGACCCGCTTCACCGAGGCCGACATCATCGTCGTCGGGCTGATCGGTGAGCGGGGTCGTGAAGTTAAAGAGTTTATCGAGCACATCCTCGGTGAAGAAGGGCTCAAGCGTTCGGTGGTAGTGGCGTCTCCGGCGGACGATGCGCCGCTGATGCGTCTGCGCGCGGCCATGTACTGCACGCGCATCGCCGAGTATTTCCGCGACAAAGGCAAGAACGTCCTGTTGCTCATGGACTCCCTGACCCGTTTCGCCCAGGCCCAGCGAGAAATCGCCCTGGCCATCGGCGAGCCACCAGCGACCAAGGGTTATCCGCCATCGGTGTTTGCCAAGCTGCCGAAACTGGTTGAGCGGGCCGGTAATGCGGAGAAGGGCGGCGGTTCGATCACCGCGTTCTACACCGTATTGTCCGAAGGCGATGACCAGCAGGATCCGATTGCCGACGCTGCACGAGGCGTACTCGACGGGCACATCGTGCTGTCCCGGCGCCTGGCCGAGGAAGGTCATTACCCGGCCATCGATATCGAAGCGTCCATCAGCCGGGTCATGCCGTCGGTGGTGTCGCCGGAGCACATGATGCGCGCCCAGTATTTCAAGCAGCTGTGGTCGCGTTATCAACAGAGTCGAGACCTGATCAGCGTCGGCGCCTACGTCGCGGGTGGTGATCGGGAAACCGACCTGGCGATCTCCCTGCAACCGCAGTTGGTGAAATACCTGCGCCAGGGCCTGAACGACAGCATCAGCCTGGGCGAAAGCGAAGCCTATCTCGGCACGATTTTCGCTCCCGCGGCCGGCGGCTAACCGGCCATGGCCCAGAGCCGAGCCTCGCGCCTGGCCCCCGTGGTCGAAATGGCCGAAAAGGCCGAGAAAACCGCGGTCCTGCGCCTGGGGCACTTCCAGGGGCAGGTCCGTCTGGCAGAAAGCAAACTCGCCGACCTTGAAGCTTTTCGCCTCGACTATCAGGAACAATGGATCGTGCGCGGCAGCAGCGGCGTGTCGGGCCAATGGCTGCTGGGTTATCAAGGCTTCCTTGCGCAACTGGGTACCGCTATCGACCAGCAGCGACAAAGCCTCGTGTGGCATCAAAACAATCTGAACAAGGCACGGGAAACCTGGCAGCAGGCATTCGCCCGGGTCGAAGGCTTGCGCAAACTGGTGTCGCGCTACATGGATGAGGCGCGGCGGCTGGAAGACCGGCGCGAGCAGAAGCTGCTGGATGAGTTGTCCCAGCGGTTACCGCGTCAGGATCCTTGTTAAGCGTTGCCTTCGAAAAGATCGCAGCCTTCGGCAGCTCCTACGGGTTCGGGTTTACACGCGGATAATGTAGGAGCTGCCGAAGGCTGCGATCTTTTGATCTTGCTCCTGTTTCCACCAAGTGCTAAACCTTGTACACGTACGCTCACCCATGACAAGGAAGCCGTTCAATGTCAGTTGTTACAGAAGTATCTCAAGATGGGCAAAAACTGACGATTTCGATCAAGGGACGATTCGATTTCGCCAAGCATCAGGAATTTCGTGAATCCTACGAGAACCTTGAGCCAAAACCCGGATCCTTCGAAGTGGATCTGAAAGACGCCACCTACCTCGACAGCTCAGCGCTCGGCATGCTGTTGCTATTGCGTGATCACGCCGGTGGCGAGAATGCCGAGATCACGTTGACCAACGCTAATGCAGATGTGCGCAAGATCCTCGCCATCTCCAACTTCGAACAAATCTTCGACGTGGCGTGACCGTCATGCAGTCTTTGTTCGAGCCGCTGACGATCCTGATCGCTGAAGACAGCGCGGCCGATCGCATGCTGCTGTCGACCATCGTCCGTCGCCAAGGCCATGAGGTGCTGACGGCCGCCAATGGTGCCGAAGCCGTTGACGCGTTTCGCCTGCAGCGACCGCAACTGGTGCTCATGGACGCCATGATGCCAGTGATGGACGGTTTCGAGGCGGCGCGACAGATCAAGGTATTGGCCGGGGAAACCCTGGTGCCGATCATCTTCCTCACCTCGCTGACCGAAAGCGAAGCGCTGGCCCGCTGTCTGGAGGCCGGGGGCGACGACTTTCTGGCAAAGCCCTACAACCAGGTGATTCTCGCCGCCAAGATCAAGGCGATGGATCGCTTGCGGCGGTTGCAGGCCACGGTGTTGCAGCAGCGGGACCAGATCGCCAGGCACCACGACTACCTGCTCAACGAGCAGCGGGTGGCCAAGGCCGTATTCGACAAGGTGGCCCACTCCGGCTGCCTGCATGCCTCCAATATCCGCTACCTGCAATCGCCCTATGCGCTGTTCAACGGCGATCTGCTGCTGGCTGCGTTTACCCCGGCCGGCGACATGCACGTGATGCTCGGCGATTTCACTGGCCATGGCTTGCCCGCCGCGGTCGGTGCGATGCCCTTGGCCGAAGTCTTTTACGGCATGACTGCCAAGGGTTACGGCCTGTCTGAAACCTTGCGCGAGATGAATGCCAAGCTCAAGCGCATCCTGCCGGTGGACATGTTCTGTTGTGCAACGCTGCTGTGCCTGAGCTTTCAGCGGCGCTCGGTGGAGGTCTGGAACGGCGGGATGCCGGACGGTTACCTGCACAGCATCGCCAGTGGTGAGCGCACGGCGCTGAAGGCTCGGCATTTGCCGCTCGGCGTGCTGAGCCCGCAATCGTTTAATGACCGCACCGAGGTGTTTCCGATGGCGGTCGGGGATCGGGTCTTCCTGTTGTCCGACGGGGTGATTGATACCTGCGATGCCAATGAACAGTTGTTTGGTGTGGAGCGATTGCAGCAGGTGTTTTCGGCCAATCGTCAGCCTGATGCGTTGTTCGAAGAGATCGAGCAGGCGCTGCGGGACTTTCGCGGCGAGGCCCGCGATGACGTGAGCATGGTCGAGGTCAGTCTGCTGGACGCCGCGCAACAGAGCCCGCCGGCGCTGGTGTATTCCGACAGCGGCCAGTCCTGCCCGCTGGACTGGTCAGTGAGTTTCGAGTTTCGCGCCGCCACGCTCAGACGTTTCAATCCGCTGCCGTATCTTCTGCAATTGCTGCTAGAGGTCCACGGTCTGCGGGCTCAGAGCGGGGCGCTCTACAGTGTTTTGGCCGAACTGTATTCCAATGCCCTTGAGCATGGCGTGCTGGGGCTGGATTCGGCGCTCAAACGCGATGCCTCGGGTTTTGCCCGCTATTATCAACAGCGCAAAACCCGCCTGGACGATTTGCAGGAGGGCTTCGTGCGGGTGCATTTGCAGGTTGTCCCGAGGGGCGAGGGTGGCTGCCTGACGGTTCGGGTCGACGACAGTGGCAAGGGTTTCGATGTTGCGCGGGTGATGGAACGGCCTGTCGATGGCGTCCGTCTGTCGGGACGTGGCGTCAGTCTGATCCGTCAATTGGGCCACAATGCGAGTTGGTCCGACGATGGTCGAAGTGCCCGCGTGGAGTTTCTCTGGGAGGCTCTGGCATAATCCACGCATTCTTGATCAAGGAGTGAGCAAGTGGCTGACACACACCTGGACCGCGACGTACTGAACGCGTTGCAAGAGGTCATGGAGGATGAGTATCCGGCGTTGCTGGATACCTTCATCGCCGATTCCGAAGAGCGTTTGCGCGTCTTGCGAAACGCCGAGGACGCCGCGCAACTCATGAATGCTGCCCATAGTTTCAAGGGCAGTAGCAGCAATATGGGCGCCATTCGCCTGGCTGAGTTATGTCATGAGCTGGAGCAACGCGCTAAGGAAGAAAGCCTCGCCGGCATTGAAAAACTGGTGGGCGAAATTGACGGAGAGTTCGCCATTGTTCGACCGCTCTATGAAGCCGAGCGCCAGCGTTCTCTTTCTGATTGAGACGACCGCCCGGCGCTTTTAGCACCTGCTACTCAAACCTGGCGTGACCTTTGCAATAGTCTTCGTCAACTGTACCTACGATCCCAGTGCAGCGGAGACCGTTCCATGCCCGTTACCCCCAATATGCTAATTCAGGCCACCGCGCAGGCCAAGACTCAAGCCGCTTCCGCCAATACACCGGCGCTGGCCGCTAAGCCTGGGGACAAGGCGTCCAGCTTCACGCAGGTCTACGCCAATCAAGCCCGGAACAAACCCTCTGCGGTGGGTGATGGATCGGCCAAGCCAATAGGCGATAAGACCCCGGACAGCCCTGGCAAAAAGGACGTCGACAACAACACGTCTGCCACCCAGGAACCGGCGGTTGCCGATAGCGGCAAATCCTTGCCCGCCGATAAGCCGGCGTCGACTGATGACAAGGCCGCCAGCGATGACGGATCGGATGCTGCGCAGACGCAAGTCGCCGATGCCGCGCCTGTTGACCCGACACTCGATCCTGCATTGATGCAGGCAGTCCAGCCGGCAGCGCCAGTGCCGACGACTCCGCCAATGGTAGCCGCCGCGCAGGTCGAAGCGCCGATCGCTGCGGCCGTTACAGCGCCAACCCTTCCCGCCGCAACCACTGACACCGATTTCGACCCCGAAGCCGATCCTCTCGACGCGCTGCCAGCCGTGCGCATGGCCATGGAACAGAGCGGGCACGTTTCTGCTTCCAGCCAGGCTCAGCCCAAGGCGGCACCGACCTCGGCCCAGGTCCAGGCCGACGGCGAGTCGACCTCGGCGCAGAACTTTGCCGCGGGCATGACGAGCATGCTCGACGTGCAGGCCGACAAGGACAGCACCGGCCAGGGCGGCGACAAGGCCTTCAGTGGTCTTATCGATGACGGTCTCAAGGACCTGAAGTCCGCGACCGGCGATACCCGGGTCGACGACTTTGCCAATCGTCTGGCAGCGCTGACCCAAGCGGCAACGCCGAAAACCGCCAATGCCTTGCCGGTGAACCAGCCGATCGCCATGCACCAGAGCGGCTGGACCGAAGAAGTAGTGAACCGGGTCATGTACCTGTCCAGTGCCAATCTCAAGGCGGCCGACATCCAGTTGCAACCGGCCGAACTGGGGCGCCTGGACATTCGGGTGAACATGGTTCCGGATCAACAGACTCAGGTGACGTTCATGAGCGCCCATCCAGGCGTTCGCGAAGCGCTGGACGGGCAAATGCATCGCTTGCGTGACATGTTTGCGCAGCAGGGCATGGGCCAGGTCGACGTCAACGTGTCCGACCAGTCCCGTGGCTGGCAGGGTCAGGGGCAGGATCAGGCGCAACAGGGCCAAGGCCAGGGCGGGCGCACCAACGCCACCGGTGGTCGCCTCGATTCCATGGACGAAGAACTTCCGGTTAACGTTGCCGAAGTAGCGGCCAGCACCACCAGCGTGATTGGCTCCAGCGCAGTCGACTACTACGCCTGATAATTCTCGGCGCCCCCTAAAAGATCGCAGCCTTCGGCAGCTCCTACAGGATGTACACATTCCAATGTAGGAGCTGCCGAAGGCTGCGATCTTTTGCTTTTCGGCCACGGTCGACTGTCCTTCCAGTTTTCCCTCAGACACTTCTGGCATAACACTTGCTCTTGCCTTGCCGTGCGACTGTGAAAACCCGAATAGTGACGGATTATTGGCATGGCGAAGAGCGAAGCAGTAGCAGTAAAAGACCCCGCAACCAAAGGCAAACTCAAGCTGATCATCGTGATCGTGGTGGCCCTGCTGCTGGCGATCGGCTTGTCCGTGGGGGCGACCTGGTTCTTCATGCACAGCGCCCAGAGCAAGCCTGCCGCCGCGGCGGAAACAGCCCCGGTCGGCAAGCAGCCAGCGATTTTCGAGCCCATGGCTCCGGCCTTCGTGGCCAACTACAACCAGAGCGGTCGTCAGCGCTACATGCAGGTGAGCATCACCATGCAGGGTCGCAATCAAGCTGATCTGGAAGCGCTCAAAGTGCACATGCCGGTCATCCGCAATAACCTGGTCATGCTGTTCTCCGGCCAGGACTTCGCCACCCTGGCGTCGCCGGTCGGCCAGGAAATGTTGCGTCAGAAAGCCACGGCCAGCGTCCAGGAAGTGGCGCAGAAAGAACTCGGCAAAGTGGTCATCGAACAGTTGCTTTTCACTAATTTCGTACTGCAGTAGGAACACGACATGGCCGTGCAGGACCTGCTGTCCCAGGATGAGATCGATGCGCTGTTGCATGGCGTCGACGATGGTCTGGTGCAGACCGATACCGCTGCCGAACCCGGCAGCGTCAAAAGCTACGACCTGACCAGCCAGGATCGCATCGTCCGTGGGCGCATGCCGACCCTGGAGATGATCAACGAGCGTTTCGCCCGCTACACCCGCATCAGCATGTTCAACATGCTGCGCCGCTCGGCGGACGTTGCCGTCGGTGGCGTGCAGGTGATGAAGTTCGGCGAATACGTGCACTCGCTGTACGTGCCGACCAGCCTCAACCTGGTCAAGATCAAACCGTTGCGCGGCACCGCGTTGTTCATCCTCGACGCCAAACTGGTGTTCAAGCTGGTGGACAACTTCTTCGGCGGCGACGGCCGCCACGCAAAGATCGAAGGGCGTGAATTCACCCCGACCGAATTGCGTGTGGTGCGCATGGTGCTGGAGCAGGCCTTCGTCGATTTGAAGGAAGCCTGGCAGGCGATCATGGAAGTGAACTTCGAGTACATCAACTCGGAAGTGAACCCGGCCATGGCCAACATCGTCGGTCCGAGCGAAGCCATTGTGGTGTCGACGTTCCACATTGAACTCGATGGCGGCGGCGGCGACCTGCACGTGACCATGCCGTACTCGATGATCGAACCGGTACGCGAAATGCTCGACGCCGGCTTCCAGTCGGACCTCGACGATCAGGACGAACGCTGGGTCAATGCCTTGCGCCAGGACGTGCTGGACGTTGACGTACCGATCGGTGCCACGGTGGCTCGTCGTCAGTTGCGCCTGCGGGACATTCTGCACATGCAGCCGGGGGACATTATCCCGGTCGAGATGCCGGAAGAAATGATCATGCGCGCCAACGGCGTGCCTGCGTTCAAGGTCAAGATGGGCTCGCACAAAGGCAACCTCGCGTTGCAAGTGATCGAGCCGATCGAGCGCCGTTGATTGGCGCTCGTACACATTCGCTTTTAACTGACGGCTTCTCATTGAATGGTTGCCCGCCGAGGACAAATTGATGGCTGACAATATGAATACCCAGGACGACCAGGCACTGGCCGATGAATGGGCGGCTGCCCTGGAAGAAACCGGCGATGCCGGGCAGGACGACATCGATGCCTTGCTGGCCGCCGACGCTGCCAGTTCGCCGTCCAATCGTCTCGCGATGGAAGAGTTCGGCAGCGTGCCGAAAAACAACAATCCAGTCACCCTGGACGGTCCGAACCTGGATGTGATCCTCGATATCCCGGTATCGATTTCCATGGAAGTCGGCAGCACCGACATCAACATCCGCAACCTGCTGCAGCTTAACCAGGGTTCGGTCATCGAGCTCGATCGTCTGGCCGGTGAACCGCTGGACGTGCTGGTCAACGGCACGCTCATCGCTCACGGTGAGGTGGTGGTGGTCAACGAGAAGTTCGGCATCCGCCTGACTGACGTGATCAGCCCAAGCGAACGCATCAAGAAGCTGCGCTAAGTGAAAAAGCTTTTGGGATGCTTGCCGGGATTAGCGCTGGCCTTTCCGTTCAGCGTTCTGGCTGCCGAGCCAGTGGCGACGGCTGCCGCCGCTGCACCTGCGGTCAGCAGCGGTGTGGCCGGGCAATTGACGCAGTTGGTGTTCGGTTTGCTGCTGGTGCTGGGGTTGATCTTCTTCCTCGCCTGGTTGCTGCGTCGGGTGCAACAGGCCGGGCCGGCCGGCAAAGGGCAGGTGATCGAGCTGATCGGTTCCCGCGCGCTTGGCCCTCGCGACCGGTTGATGCTGGTGCAGGTCGGCAACGAGCAGATTCTGCTTGGCTTGAGCCCCGGCACCATCACTGCGTTGCATGTGCTCAAAGAGCCGGTGCAAGTGCCCGGCGGTACTGAAAAAGCGACCCCCGAGTTTGCCCAGCGCCTGATGGAACTGATGGGCAAGGATCAGAAGGATAAGAAGTAATGGGTGCGTTACGCATCGTCTTGACGCTGGCCCTGATGCTGGCCGCGCCGCTGGCGTTCGCCGCCGATCCGTTGTCGATCCCGGCGATTACCCTGGGCACCAATGCCAATGGCGCTCAGGAATACTCGGTCAGCCTGCAAATCCTGCTGATCATGACCGCGCTGAGTTTTATCCCGGCGTTCGTCATGCTGATGACCAGTTTCACCCGGATCATCATCGTCTTCTCGATCTTGCGTCAGGCCCTGGGTCTGCAGCAG
Source organism: Pseudomonas sp. MDT1-17 (assembly GCF_054898105.1). Classification (NCBI taxonomy): domain Bacteria; kingdom Pseudomonadati; phylum Pseudomonadota; class Gammaproteobacteria; order Pseudomonadales; family Pseudomonadaceae; genus Pseudomonas; species Pseudomonas sp. MDT1-17. The sequence continues at coordinate 2,234,065 of NZ_JBUBVM010000001.1, forward strand.
ACACCGTCTAACCAGATCCTCACGGGCATGGCGCTGTTTCTGACGCTGTTCATCATGGCGCCGGTGTTCGACCGGGTTAACCAGGATGCCTTGCAGCCCTATCTGGCGGAGAAACTCACCGCTCAAGACGCCGTGGCCAAGGCTCAGGTGCCCATCAAGGACTTCATGCTCGCCCAGACCCGCAGCAGCGATCTGGAGTTGTTCATGCGTCTGTCCAAGCGCACTGATATTGCGTCGCCGGATCAGGCGCCACTGACGATCCTGGTACCGGCGTTCGTCACGTCCGAGCTGAAAACCGCGTTCCAGATTGGCTTCATGATCTTCATTCCGTTCCTGATCATCGACCTGGTCGTGGCCAGTGTGCTGATGGCCATGGGCATGATGATGCTCTCGCCGCTGATCATTTCGCTGCCGTTCAAGATCATGCTCTTTGTGCTGGTGGATGGCTGGGCGTTGATCATCGGTACGCTGGCGAGCAGCTTCGGCGGTGTGTCGCCATGACGCCAGAAGTTGCGGTAGACATCTTCCGGGAGGCGCTGTGGCTGACCACCTTGATGGTTGCCGTGCTGGTGATTCCGAGTTTGCTCGTGGGCCTGTTGGTGGCAATGTTCCAGGCCGCTACGCAGATCAACGAACAGACGCTGAGCTTTCTGCCGCGCTTGCTGGTGATGCTGGTGACGCTGATTGTCGCCGGTCCGTGGCTGGTGCAGACCTTCATGGAATACATCCTGCAGTTGTACGGCAATATTCCTCAGGTTATCGGCTAAGCCATGTCGCTGCTCCAGCTGACTGACACCCAGATCAGTACCTGGGTGGCGACGTTCATGTTGCCGCTGTTTCGCGTCGGTTCGTTGCTGATGGTCATGCCGATATTCGGTACGAGCCTGGTGCCCACGCGGATCCGCCTCTATTTTGCTGTGGCCATCACGGTGGTCATCGCCCCCGGCCTGCCACCCATGCCGCCGGTGAATGCGCTGGATCTGAGCGGGCTGCTGCTGATCGCCGAGCAGATCATCATCGGCGCGGTACTGGGGTTCTCCTTGCAGCTGTTCTTCCAGGCCTTCGTGATTGCCGGGCAGATCGTCTCCATTCAGATGGGCATGGGCTTCGCTTCCATGGTCGACCCTACCAACGGTGTGTCGGTGGCAGTGATCGGGCAGTTCTTCACCATGCTGGTGACGCTGTTGTTCCTGTCGATGAATGGCCATCTGGTGGTGTTCGAAGTCCTCACCGAAAGCTTCACCACGCTGCCCGTCGGTAGCGGGTTGATGGTCAATCATTTCTGGGAGCTCGCCGGCAAGCTCGGTTGGGTCCTTGGGGCTGCTCTTATGCTGGTGCTGCCAGCGATCACCGCGCTGCTGGTAGTGAACATTGCGTTTGGCATCATGACCCGGTCGGCGCCGCAGCTGAACATCTTCTCCATTGGCTTCCCGCTGACCCTGGTGCTCGGGATGTACATCCTCTGGGTGGGGCTTGCGGACATCCTCAATCAGTATCAACCGCTGGCCTCCGAGGCCTTGCAGTTTTTACGCGAACTGGCACAGGCGCGCTGAGTCATGGCTGAGAGCGAAAGCGGTCAGGACAAAACAGAAGACCCCACGGAGAAACGTAAAAAGGACTCTCGTGAGAAAGGCGAGATTGCGCGTTCCAAGGAGCTCAACACGCTGGCGATCATGCTGGCTGGTTCCGCTGCGCTGCTGATTTTCGGCGGAGCCCTGGCGCAGGATTTGATGGAGTTGATGCGACAGAATTTTTCCCTGCCGCGAGAAGTCATCCTCGATCAGCGCTCGATGGGCACTTATCTGATGAGCTCGGGGCTGATGGCGTTGCTGGCGATTCAACCCATCATGATCACCCTGGTCCTGGTAGCATTGATCGGGCCGATTTCCCTGGGCGGCTGGCTGTTCGCGGCCAGTTCCCTGGCACCGAAGTTCAGTCGGATGAACCCCGCTGCCGGCCTCAAACGCATGTTTTCGTTCAAGGCTGTGGCTGAGCTGCTCAAGGCGCTGGCGAAATTTTTCATCACCCTTACCGTGGCGCTTTTGGTGTTGTCATCGGACATTGATGACCTGATACGCATCGCACACGAACCATTGGAACTGGCCATCATCCACTGCTTGCAGGTGGTGGGCTGGAGTACGTTGTGGATGTCTTGCGGACTGATCGTTATCGCTGCGGTGGATGTGCCGGTGCAGCTCTGGGAGAGCCACAAGAAACTGCTGATGACCAAGCAGGAAGTGCGTGACGAGCATAAAGATCAGGAAGGGCGGCCGGAGGTCAAACAACGGATACGCCAGCTGCAGCGCGACATGTCCCAGCGCCGGATGATGGCTGCGATCCCCGACGCCGATGTGGTCATCACCAACCCGACCCACTACGCCGTAGCGCTCAAGTACGATCCGGACAAGGGCGGGGCGCCGATGCTGATCGCCAAGGGCAGCGACTTCCTGGCTTTGAAGATCCGTGAAATCGCTGTGGCCAACGACGTGCTGCTGCTTGAGTCGCCGGCGCTGGCACGTTCGATCTACTACTCCACCGAACTTGATCAGGAAATCCCTGGCGGGCTCTATCTTGCTGTCGCCCAGGTGCTCGCTTACGTCTACCAGATCCGCCAGCACCGCGCCGGCAAGGGCAAGCGCCCGGATCCGCTCAAGGGCGATCTGCCGATTCCGCCGGATCTGCGGCGCGATTCCTGAGAGAGGCGCTTGTAGCAGCTGCCGGTCCACAGTACAAATTCCGCTGATAAATCCCTCTGTTTCAACCCCCCGCAAAAGTTGGAAGGTTTCTTGCAGTAGCCGCTTTGCGCCTGCTTCAGGCGTCAAAAGTTTGCTTTAAAGGAACGGGGAATACCGGTGGATCGCTCTCAGTTACTCAACAGTGCTCGCACAAACGTTGCCGATCTAAGTCGGGGCAATCTGGGTGTGCCGTTGTTGCTGTTGGTTATGCTGGCAATGATGATGTTGCCGATCCCGCCGTTCCTGCTGGACGTGTTTTTCACGTTCAACATTGCGCTATCGATCGTCGTTCTGCTGGTCTGCGTGTACGCCTTGCGGCCATTGGATTTTGCCGTGTTCCCGACCATCCTGCTGGTGGCGACGCTACTGCGGCTGGCGTTGAACGTAGCTTCCACCCGCGTAGTAATGCTCCACGGTCAGGACGGCCATGCCTCCGCCGGTAAGGTGATCCAGGCCTTCGGTGAGGTGGTGATCGGCGGAAACTACGTGGTCGGTATCGTCGTCTTCGCGATTTTGATGATCATCAACTTCGTTGTGGTGACCAAGGGTGCCGGGCGGATTTCCGAAGTGAGCGCGCGCTTCACCCTCGATGCGATGCCCGGTAAACAAATGGCAATCGACGCCGACTTGAACGCCGGCCTGATCGACCAGAACCAGGCCAAAATGCGCCGGATGGAAGTGGCCCAGGAAGCCGAGTTCTACGGTTCCATGGACGGTGCCAGCAAGTTCGTGCGCGGTGACGCCATTGCCGGCCTGCTGATTCTGTTCATTAACCTGATCGGCGGCATGGCCGTCGGTATCTTCCAGCACGGCATGAGCTTCGGTGACGCCGGCAAGGTTTACGCGCTGTTGACCATCGGTGACGGTTTGGTGGCGCAATTGCCATCACTGCTGTTGTCCACCGCTGCAGCGATCATGGTGACCCGTGCGTCCGGCTCGGAAGACATGGGCAAACAGATCAATCGCCAGATGTTCGCCTCGCCGAAAGCGTTGGCAGTGGCGGCGGGTATGATGGCGGTCATGGGCCTGGTGCCCGGCATGCCGCACTTCTCCTTTCTCAGCATGGCGGCCCTGGCGGCCGGCGGCGCGTACCTGTTCTGGAAGAAGCAGAACGGGGTCAAGGTTCAGGCCCTGCAAGAGGTCAAGCGTCAGCAGGAACTGTTGCCATCACCCGCCCGCGCTCAGGAAACCAAGGAGCTGGGCTGGGACGACGTCACCCCGATCGACATGATCGGCCTGGAAGTCGGGTACCGGCTGATTCCGCTGGTGGACCGCAACCAGGGTGGTCAGTTGCTGGCGCGAATCAAAGGCGTGCGCAAGAAGCTGTCCCAGGACCTGGGCTTCCTGATGCCGACCGTGCATATCCGTGACAACCTCGACCTGGCGCCGAGCGCCTATCGCCTGACCCTGATGGGGGTGATCCTGGCCGAAGCGGAGATTTACCCGGACCGCGAACTGGCGATCAACCCGGGTCAGGTCTACGGGACGCTCAACGGCATTACCGCCAAAGATCCGGCTTTCGGTCTGGAGGCGGTCTGGATCGAAATCAGCCAGCGTGCCCAGGCGCAATCCCTCGGTTACACCGTGGTCGATGCCAGTACGGTAGTGGCAACTCACTTGAACCAGATTCTGTACAAGCATTCGAGCGAGTTGATCGGTCACGAAGAAGTGCAGCAACTCATGCAATTGCTGGCCAAAAGCTCGCCTAAACTGGCCGAGGAGCTGGTACCTGGCGTGGTGTCTCTGTCGCAGCTGCTTAAAGTTTTGCAGGCTTTGCTGGCCGAACAGGTGCCAGTACGGGACATTCGCAGCATTGCCGAGGCCATCGCCAACAATGCCGCCAAGAGTCAAGATACTGCCGCGCTGGTGGCCGCCGTGCGCGTCGGCGTATCCCGCGCAATCGTCCAAAGCATTGTAGGCACTGACTCCGAGCTACCAGTGATCACCCTGGAGCCAAGGTTGGAACAAATATTGCTCAATAGTCTTCAGAAGGCAGGACAAGGCTCGGAAGAGGGCGTTCTGTTGGAGCCAAGCATGGCTGAAAAACTGCAACGCTCGTTAATCGATGCGGCGCAGCGTCAGGAAATGCAAGGTCAACCGGTGATTCTGCTGGTAGCCGGTCCGGTTCGCGCGATGCTGTCGCGATTCGGCCGATTGGCAGTCCCGGGTTTGCACGTGTTGGCGTATCAGGAAATTCCTGACAACAAGCAAGTGACCATCGTTGCGACAGTAGGGCCCAACGGCTGAGGTAGTGGTTTATGCAAGTTAAGCGTTTTTTCGCCGCCGATATGCGTCAGGCCATGAAACTGGTTCGTGATGAGCTGGGCGCTGATGCCGCCATTATTGGCAACCGCCGGATCGCCGGTGGTGTCGAGCTGACGGCTGCCCTGGATTACAAATTGTCGGCGCTGGCCCCGCGCGTTCCGAACATGGAACTCGAAGACGAACTGCGCAAGACCCAGTCGCGGATCGTTACCGCCCAGGCCGAACTGAGCCTGCGAGGCGAAGGCGAGAGCGACAAGAGCACCAATCGCCAGTTGTTCGCCGGCCTGCCACTGACCGCCGCCGAGCCGCTGATCGAACCGACCTGCGCCGAACCCCGTCGCCCTGCACCGGCCGCTGCGCCAGCCTCCGGTGGTGTGGACCCGCGGGCGTTCGACTCGATGCGTTTCGAACTCAACAGTTTGCGCGAACTGATGGAAGTGCAACTCGGCTCCCTGGCCTGGAATCAGCTGCAAGGCAGCCGTCCGGCCCAGGCCAATCTTTGGCGTCGCCTGCAACGCATCGGCCTGTCCGGCCCGTTGTCGCGCGATTTGCTGGCGCTGATTACCGATATTGAAGAACCTCGTCAGGCCTGGCGCATGTTGCTGGCGCACCTGGCGCGGATGATCGCCACACCGGAAATCGAGCCGCTGGAAGAGGGCGGTGTGATTGCCATGGTCGGCCCTGCCGGCATGGGCAAGACCACTACGCTGGCCAAGCTCGCCGCCCGCTACGTGCTCAAGTACGGCGCGCAGAATATCGCGCTGGTGAGCATGGACAGCTACCGTATTGGTGCTCAGGAGCAGCTCAAGACCCTTGGCCGGATCCTCAATGTGTCGGTGACTCACGTCGACCCGGGCCAGTCACTGGTGCAGGCGCTGGAACCCTTGCTGCGCAAGCGCGTGGTGCTGATCGATACCGCGGGCCTTCAGGCCAGCGATCCGGCACTGCGCATGCAGCTCGAAAGCCTGGCCGGTCGTGGGATCAAATCGAAGAATTATCTAGTGTTGGCAACCACCAGCCAGAAACAGGTTCTAACAGCCGCTTATCACAGTTACAAACGCTGCGGCCTCGCCGGGTGCATCCTGACTAAACTGGATGAAACGGCAAGTCTGGGTGAGGTGTTGAGCCTGGCCATCAGTCATGAATTGCCGGTGGCCTACCTGACTGATGGCCCGCGGATTCCGGATGATTTGCATCTGCCGCGTCGTCATCAGTTGGTCAGTCGCGCCGTCAGCGTGCAAATGCAGGAAGAACCCAGCGAAGAAGCCATGGCTGACATGTTCGCTGATATTTACCACAGCCCGACCAAGCAGGTCGGCTGAGGTATTAATGAACAGTTTTTGTACCTACATCGATGGTCTGCCATGCATTGTTCATTTTTTGAACGCGCAGCCAGTAATGTGGCCTCCGTCAAGTAAGACAAGGTAAAGAAAATTCATGGGCAGCATGCATCCCGTACAGGTGATCGCGGTGACCGGCGGCAAAGGTGGCGTCGGGAAAACTAACGTGTCAGTGAACTTGTCCCTGGCTCTAGCTGAGCTCGGCCGGCGCGTCATGCTGCTGGACGCCGATCTGGGGCTGGCGAACGTCGACGTCCTGCTGGGACTGACACCCAAACGTACGTTAGCCGACGTGATCGAAGGCCGCTGTGAGCTGCGCGACGTACTGTTGCAGGGCCCTGGCGGCATCCGCATCGTCCCGGCGGCGTCCGGCACACAGAGCATGGTTCATCTGAGCCCGGCCCAACACGCCGGCCTGATCCAGGCGTTCAGCGATATCGGCGACAACCTCGACGTATTGGTGATCGACACCGCTGCGGGCATTGGCGACTCTGTCGTCAGTTTCGTTCGCGCAGCGCAAGAAGTCTTGCTGGTGGTCTGCGACGAACCGACTTCGATCACGGATGCCTACGCACTGATCAAATTGCTAAACCGCGATTACGGCATGAACCGCTTCCGCGTCCTGGCCAACATGGCCCAGAGCCCGCAGGAAGGTCGCAACCTGTTTGCCAAGTTGACCAAGGTCACGGATCGCTTCCTCGACGTCGCCTTACAATACGTCGGTGCGGTGCCTTACGACGAAAGCGTGCGTAAGGCCGTGCAGAAACAGCGCGCCGTCTATGAAGCCTTCCCGCGTTCCAAGTGCTCCCTGGCGTTCAAGGCCATTGCACAGAAGGTCGATACCTGGCCATTGCCTGCCAACCCGCGTGGGCACCTGGAGTTTTTCGTCGAGCGCCTCGTGCAACAAACGGCAGGACCGGTGCTATGACAGCCAGCGGCTACAACCTCTACAAGAAATCGGCACGTGACGCGCAGTACGAGCTGATCGAGCGTTACGCGCCACTGGTTAAACGCATTGCCTACCACTTGCTGGCGCGTCTGCCGGCCAGTGTCCAGGTCGAAGACCTGATCCAGGCCGGGATGATCGGCCTGCTTGAAGTGTCGACCAAATACGACGCCAGCAAAGGCGCGAGTTTCGAGACGTACGCGGGCATTCGAATCCGCGGCGCGATGCTCGATGAAGTACGCAAGGGGGACTGGGCGCCACGTTCGGTCCACCGCAATACCCGGATGGTCAGCGACGCCATTCGCTCGATTGAAGCTAAAACCGGTCGTGACGCTAAAGATCACGAGGTTGCGGCCGAACTCCAATTGAGTCTCGACGATTATTACGGGATTTTGAACGACACCCTGGGCAGCCGGTTATTCAGTTTCGACGATCTGTTGCAAGACGGCGAACACGAAGGGCTGCACGAGGATGGTGCCAGTGCTCATCTCGAGCCGTCGCGCGACCTGGAAGATGAACGCTTCCAGATGGCACTGGCGGACGCGATTGCCAATTTGCCGGAGCGTGAGCGACTGGTGTTGGCGCTGTACTACGACGAAGAGTTGAATCTCAAGGAAATCGGTGAGGTCCTGGGGGTCAGCGAATCTCGGGTCAGCCAGTTACACAGCCAGTGCGCGGCCCGTTTGCGGGGGCGTTTGGGGGAGTGGCGAGCGCGCTGAAGGCAGTGTGGGGACACTGCGAACGCGGCTGGTGGGGTGTTGAACCGCACGGGTCCCGATCTGTTGTGCTCCAGACAGTCATTGAGTGCTTTGCCGGATTGATTGAAATGGCGCGTCCAGGTGCTGGGCGCGTTTAAGACTGCTTGGAGGTCGAATTGAACAAGAACATGAAAATCCTCATCGTTGATGACTTCTCAACGATGCGGCGGATCATAAAAAACCTGTTGCGTGACCTTGGGTTCACCAACACGGTCGAGGCTGACGACGGCATCACTGCCATTCCGGTTCTCAACAGTGGCAGCATCGACTTTCTGGTAACAGACTGGAACATGCCTGGCATGACCGGTATCGATTTGCTGCGCCACGTGCGCGCCGATGAAAAGCTCAAGCACCTGCCGGTGCTGATGGTGACCGCTGAAGCCAAGCGTGAGCAGATCATCGAGGCAGCCCAGGCCGGTGTTAACGGCTATGTGGTCAAACCCTTTACGGCCCAGGCGTTGAAAGAAAAAATCGAAAAGATTTTCGAACGCATCGGTTGAGAAACTGCGCCACGGGGGAGCTATGGAGCATATCGAAACTTCACAGGGCGATTTCGAGTCGACCCTGAAAAAACACGCTGTCGAACTGGTCGAAAGCCTTGAAAAAGGCAGGTTCGGCGACGCCGTGCAACTGATCCATGAGCTCAACCAGACCCGTGACCGCGGCCTGTATCAAGAAGTGGGCAAGCTCACTCGCGAGCTGCATAGCGCGATCGTCAATTTCCAGATTGACCCGAACATGCCACAAGCCGAGGAAGTGTCACAGATCACGGATGCCACCGAGCGTCTGGGCTATGTGGTCAAGCTGACCGAGGCCGCAGCCAACCGCACCATGGATCTGGTGGAAAACGCCACACCGCTGGTCAACGGCCTGAGCAATGAAGCCCAGGCCTTGAGCACCGATTGGGGACGGTTCATGCGTCGCGAAGTCGGGGCTGAAGAGTTCCGCGAACTGGCCCGGCGAGTCGACGGTTTCCTGACACGCAGCAGCGAAGACAATCGCGTGGTGTCGAGCAACCTCAACGACATTCTGCTCGCTCAGGATTACCAGGACCTCACCGGTCAGGTGATCAAGCGTGTGACCCAATTGGTCACCGAAGTTGAAAGCAACCTGCTCAAGCTCGTGCTCATGGCCAGTCAGGTGGACCGCTTTGCGGGCATCGAACATGACCGTGAAGCGATGCTGGCTGAAAAAGATCCGCAAAAACATCTCTCTCAGGGTGAAGGTCCGCAGATTCATGCCGATAAAAGAGAAGACGTTGTGTCCGGTCAGGACGATGTGGACGATTTGTTATCCAGCCTAGGATTTTAGAGTTTTAGCATTTTAGGTTTTTTAGGTTTTTAGACCTCGGGAGCACCCCCTTAATGAGCTTCGGCGCCGATGAAGAGATCCTTCAGGATTTCCTGGTTGAGGCCGGCGAGATTCTAGAGCAACTGTCCGAACAGCTGGTCGAGCTTGAAAGCCGACCTGATGATGCGGACTTGCTCAATGCAATTTTTCGCGGTTTTCACACTGTAAAAGGAGGCGCCGGCTTCCTCCAGCTCCACGAGCTGGTGGAGTGCTGTCACATCGCCGAGAACGTGTTCGACATCCTGCGCAAGGGTGAGCGTCGCGTCGACTCGGAATTGATGGACGTGGTTCTCGAAGCGCTGGATGCGGTGAACGGCATGTTCACCGAAGTCCGCGAGCGCAGCCCGATCACGGCGGCCACGCCTGAATTGCTTGCCGCTCTGGCCCGTCTGGCCGAGCCGCAAACTGCTGAAGCCGCACCGGTTGCCGAAGTGGTCGAGACACCGGCTGCTGACAGCGAGTCGGGCGACATCACCGATAACGAATTCGAACAACTGCTGGACTCGCTGAACGCCGTCAAGGCGCAGGCCGAGGCCCCGGCGGCTGCTCCGCTGCCAGTGGGTAATGCCGCTGCCAGCGACGAAATCACCGATGCCGAGTTCGAGTCGTTGCTCGATCAGTTGCACGGCAAAGGCCAGTTCGCCGTCGATGCGGTAGTCCCTGCGCCCGCCGCACCGGTTGCCCCGAAAGCGGCAGGCGACAGCTCCGATATCACCGACGACGAGTTCGAAGCACTGCTCGATCAACTGCACGGCAAGGGCAACTTTGCCGTTGATGCGCTGGAATCGGCCATTGCTGCGGCGCCTGTCCCGGCTGCGCCAACCGCTAAAGCGGCTGGCAGCGATCTGATCTCCGATCACGAGTTCGAATCGCTGCTCGACGAATTGCACGGCAAAGGCAAGTTCACTGAAGTCGGTACCGTGTCGGGCGCCAGCGCTTCGGTTGTGGCCCCGGTGGCCAAGGCTGTTGCACCGAAACCCGTCGCCAAAGCGCCCGAGCCCAAAGCCGAAGCACCGAAGCCTGTTGCTGCTGCACCGGCTCCGGCTCGTGCCCCGGCCGCGCCACCGGCGGAAAAACCGGCCAGCGAAGCCGAGACCACCGTGCGGGTCGATACCGCGCGTCTCGACGAAATCATGAACATGGTCGGCGAGTTGGTACTGGTGCGTAACCGCTTGGTCCGTCTGGGCCTCAACAGCGGCGACGAAGCCATGTCCAAAGCCGTGTCGAACCTCGACGTGGTCACGGCCGACCTGCAAACCGCGGTCATGAAGACCCGGATGCAACCGATCAAGAAGGTCTTCGGGCGCTTCCCGCGTCTGGTTCGCGACCTGGCACGCCAGCTCAAGAAAGAGATCATCCTGGAACTGGTCGGCGAAGAAACCGACCTCGACAAGAACCTCGTCGAGGCCCTGGCCGACCCGCTGGTCCACTTGGTGCGCAACGCGGTCGACCACGGCATCGAATCGCCGGAAGAGCGTGAAGCGTCGGGCAAGTCCCGCGGCGGCAAGGTCATCCTCGCTGCTGAACAGGAAGGCGACCACATCCTGCTGTCGATCTCCGATGACGGCAAAGGCATGGACCCGAACGTCCTGCGTTCCATCGCGGTAAAACGCGGTGTGATGGACAAGGACGCGGCCGATCGCTTGAGCGACACCGAGTGCTACAACCTGATTTTTGCGCCAGGGTTCTCGACCAAAACCGAGATCTCTGACGTATCGGGTCGTGGCGTGGGCATGGACGTGGTGAAAACCAAGATTTCCCAGCTCAACGGTTCGATCAACATCTACTCGACCAAGGGCCAGGGCTCGAAGATCGTCATCAAGGTCCCGTTGACCCTGGCGATCATGCCGACGCTGATGGTCATGCTCGGCAACCAGGCGTTTGCGTTCCCGCTGGTGAACGTCAACGAGATCTTCCACCTCGACCTGTCGCGCACCAACGTGGTGGACGGCCAGGAAGTGGTGATCGTGCGGGACAAGGCACTGCCACTGTTCTACCTCAAACGCTGGCTGGTCGCCTCCGCCGCTCACGAAGAGCAGCGCGAGGGCCATGTGGTGATCCTTTCGGTGGGCACTCAGCGGATCGGCTTCGTCGTCGATCAACTGGTGGGCCAGGAAGAAGTGGTCATCAAGCCATTGGGCAAAATGCTCCAGGGAACCCCGGGCATGTCCGGCGCCACCATCACCGGTGACGGCCGCATTGCGCTGATTCTCGATGTACCGAGCATGCTCAAGCGTTACGCCGCACGGCGTATTTGATTCTGGTGGAGCGGGGCGACTGAGCCTCGCTCCGTCTAACGGAGTGTTTATGGCAGTCAAAGTCCTGGTGGTGGACGATTCGGGGTTTTTCCGCCGCCGCGTCTCGGAAATTCTTTCAGCGGATCCGAATATCCAGGTCGTCGGCACGGCGACCAACGGAAAAGAGGCGATCGATCAGGCGCTGGCCCTCAAGCCAGACGTGATCACCATGGACTACGAGATGCCGATGATGGATGGCATCACGGCGGTGCGGCACATCATGCAGCGCTGCCCGACCCCGGTGTTGATGTTTTCCTCGCTGACCCACGAAGGCGCTCGGGTCACTCTCGATGCGCTGGACGCCGGCGCGGTGGACTTCCTTCCGAAGAATTTCGAAGACATCTCCCGCAACCCGGAGAAGGTCAAGCAACTGCTGTGCGAGAAGATTCTCAGCATCTCGCGCAGTAACCGTCGTGCCAGCACCTACAGCGCTCCGGCACCCGTCGCCGCGCCAGCTCCGACGCCTTCGAGCGTCAGCAGCTACGGCAGCAGCGCACCTGCGCGTCCGGCACCAGCTCCGATTCCGGCGCGTACGCACGCACCCGCCTCATCGTCGCCTGCACCGAAACGCAAAGCCTACAAATTGGTCGCCATCGGCACGTCCACCGGTGGTCCGGTTGCCCTGCAGCGGGTTCTGACCCAATTGCCGGCCAACTTTCCCGCCCCCATCGTATTGATCCAGCACATGCCGGCGGCTTTCACCAAAGCCTTCGCCGAACGTCTGGACAAACTCTGCCGCATCAGCGTCAAGGAAGCCGAGGATGGCGACATCTTGCGTCCGGGCCTGGCGCTGCTGGCACCGGGTGGCAAGCAAATGATGATCGACGGCCGTGGTGCGGTGAAAATCCTCCCGGGCGACGAGCGTTTGAACTACAAGCCGTGCGTGGACATCACCTTCGGTTCCGCGGCCAAGTCTTACGGTGACAAAGTTCTGGCGGTGGTATTGACCGGCATGGGCGCCGATGGTCGCGAAGGCGCGCGTCTGCTCAAGCAGGGCGGCAGCTCGATCTGGGCCCAGGATGAAGCCAGCTGCGTGATCTACGGCATGCCGATGGCCATCGTCAAAGCCGAACTCGCCGACGCGGTGTACGGGCTGGACGATATTGGCAAGCATCTGGTCGAGGCTTGTATCTGATGGATGTTTTAAGCCTTATCGGGATCATCCTGGCGTTTGTCGCCATCATTGGCGGCAACTACCTTGAAGGCGGTCACCTCGGCGCACTGGCCAATGGCCCGGCGGCGTTGATCGTTATCGGTGGAACCGTCGGTGCGGCGCTGCTGCAGTCGCCGATGAGCGCCTTCAAGCGTGCCATGCAGATTCTGGCCTGGATCCTGTTCCCTCCACGCATCGACCTCGCCGGTGGCGTTGATCGCGTCGTCAACTGGAGCCTGACCGCACGCAAGGAAGGCCTGCTCGGTCTGGAAGGGGTGGCCGACGCCGAACCCGACAACTACTCGCGCAAAGGCCTGCAACTGCTGGTGGACGGCGCCGAGCCGGAAGCGATTCGAAGCATTCTGGAAGTGGATTTCTACACCCAGGAAAGCCGCGACATCGAAGCCGCCAAATTCTTCGAAAGCATGGGCGGCTACGCCCCGACCATCGGCATCATCGGTGCGGTGATGGGCCTGATCCACGTGATGGGCAACCTGGCCGATCCATCGCAGCTGGGCAGCGGCATTGCCGTGGCCTTCGTCGCGACCATCTATGGCGTGGCCAGTGCCAACCTGGTGCTGCTGCCGATTGCCGCCAAACTCAAGTCCGTCGCTTTGCGGCAATCGCGTTATCGCGAAATGTTGTTGGAAGGCATTTTGTCGATCGCCGAAGGTGAAAACCCTCGCTCTATCGAGTTGAAGCTTCAGGGCTTCATGGATTGATGGGGGTAATGGATTATGGCTCGTCGCCGGCAACCTGAAGAACATGTAAACCATGAACGTTGGCTGGTTTCGTATGCCGACTTCATTACGTTGCTGTTCGCTTTCTTTGTGGTGATGTATTCGATCTCATCGATCAACGAAGGCAAGTACAAGGTCATCTCGGAAGCGTTGATTGGCGTGTTCACCGATTCGGATCGTGCGCTCAAGCCGATCCCGATTGGCGACGAGCGACCGAAGACCGTGACCCCGGCCAAGCCGCTGGTTAAAGACGCCGAGCAGGTCGACGCCGGTATCGCGGGTGCCAGCGATCCGCTCAAAAGCATCGCCGACGACATCAGCGCCGCGTTCGGCGACTTGATCAGCTCCAATCAGATGACCATTCGCGGCAATGAGCTGTGGGTCGAGATCGAACTCAATTCCAGCCTGTTGTTCGGCAGTGGCGACGCCATGCCCAGTGACATCGCGTTCAACATCATCGACAAGGTCGCCGCGATTCTGAAGCCGTTCGACAACCCGATTCACGTCGAAGGCTTCACTGACGATCAACCGATCCGCACCGCGCAATACCCGACCAACTGGGAGCTGTCCTCGGCCCGTTCGGCGAGCATCGTGCGCATGCTGGCGATGCAGGGTGTGAACCCCGGTCGTCTGGCGTCGGTGGGTTACGGCGAGTTCCAGCCAGTGGCCAACAACGCGACTGCCGAGGGCCGGGCGCGTAACCGTCGGGTGGTGCTGGTGGTGTCACGAAATCTCGATGTGCGCCGCAGCCTCACCGGTACCGGAACCGCTAAAGCGCAACCGGATGCCGCATTGAAGCGTGCTGGCACACAAACTGCACCGACCCCGGTCAAGTCGCCGGTACGAGAGAGCGCCGTCAATTCTCCGTCACCCGCATTAATACGTTGAGCTATTTCTCGGTCAACCATTTCGACCGGGAGGAACAATCCGAATGAGAGTCTGGGCAGTCGCCAATCAAAAGGGTGGTGTCGGTAAAACCACTTCCTCTATCGCTTTAGCCGGTTTACTGGCCGATGCGGGCAAGCGCGTGGTCGTGGTCGATCTCGACCCTCACGGCTCCATGACCAGCTACTTCGGTTACGACCCCGATAGCCTGGAACACAGCAGCTACGACTTGTTCCTGAATAAGGGCAGCGTGCCGCAAGGCTTGCCCGGACAGTTGTTGTTGCCTACCAGCCACGAAAGTATTTCCCTGTTGCCATCGAGCACCGCACTCGCGACCCTCGAGCGCCAGTCGCCGGGTCAGAGTGGCTTGGGCCTGGTGATTGCCAAGAGCCTGGCGCAACTGTGGCAGGACTTCGATTACGCCGTGATCGACAGCCCGCCGTTGCTCGGTTTGCTGATGGTCAATGCCTTGGCGGCGAGCCAGCAGTTGGTGATTCCGGTGCAGACCGAGCACCTGGCGGTCAAAGGCCTGGAACGCATGGTCAACACCCTGGCGATGATCAACCGTTCACGCAAACAGGCGCTGCCCTTCAGCATCGTGCCGACCCTGTTCGACCGCCGCACGCAGGCTTCCCTCGGCACGCTGCGGGTGTTGCGCGACAAGTACCCGGAAGAAATCTGGCAGGGCTACATTCCCGTCGACACCCGCTTGCGTGACGCCAGCCGTGCCGGCGTGACGCCTTCGCAGTTCGACGGCAAGAGCCGTGGTGTCCTCGCCTACCGCGCACTGCTCAAGCACTTGCTGGCAGCACAACTTGTCCCGCAGGTGGCGTGAGATGAACCGCCCGGTAAAAATCACCTCGCGTCCGCAACTCGCGCTCCAGTCTTATCTGGACAACTTGCTGATGGACGCGACCGAAGAGTTGCCGCCGGAAATCGACGCGCAGCCCGAGGTGGTGGAGGTTGAAGCGGCTCTGGACGAATTCCAGGCGGCGGTGCTTGAAGAGCAGGCTCGTGATGCGCAGACACCCGCCGTGGTCGCCGCGCCGACAGTAGCGCCAGTGGTAGCACCTGTGGCGAGAGCACCGGTTGTGATCGAAGAAGCACCGGCACCGGTTCTGGCGTCTGTATCGACTATCGCACCGCTGCTGCAAGCCTTGGTGCCGCCGGTGGTCGAAGTCCATCTGCCGCCGAGCAACACGCCGCCACCGGTGGAAACCGATGGTCGTCCGTCCTGGGCCGCCGAACCCTTTGAATGCCTGTTGTTCGATGTCGCCGGGTTGACCCTGGCGGTGCCGCTGGTGTGCCTGGGTTCGATTTACTCCCTGGCCGGCCACGAGCTGACGCCGCTGTTCGGTCAGCCGGAATGGTTCCTCGGGATACTGCCGAGCCAGGCCGGCAACCTGAAAGTATTGGACACCGCGCGTTGGGTCATGCCTGACCGCTACCGCGACGATTTCCGTCAGGGTTTGCAGTACGTTATTTCGGTTCAGGGCTACGAGTGGGGGCTGGCGGTGCATCAGGTCAGCCGCTCGCTGCGCCTGGACCCGAACGAAATCAAATGGAGAAGTCACCGAGGTCAGCGGCCATGGCTCGCCGGCACGGTGATTGAGCACATGTGCGCCTTGCTGGACGTTGCCGCGCTGGCCGAGTTGATCGCCAGTGGCGGGGCAAAGCACATGGGCGGCAGTAAGCCGCTACACAAATCGACATAGCAGCCGACATAACAAGTACGCGACGGCATTGTTGAATGCCGCCAATAGAACACACACCGCCAGAAGCGGTTTTTCGAGGGGTCAGGTATGAGTAATCACGCGACGAATGCAAAGGGTTCCGAAGATCCGATCCTGCAATGGGTAACCTTCAAACTTGACAACGAAACCTACGGCATCAACGTGATGCGCGTTCAGGAAGTCCTGCGTTACACCGAAATCGCCCCGGTCCCGGGTGCCCCGAGCTACGTGCTGGGCATCATCAACCTGCGCGGTAACGTGGTCACCGTGATCGACACCCGTCAGCGCTTCGGCCTGATGAATGCCGAGATCAGCGACAACACCCGTATCGTCATCATCGAAGCCGACAAGCAAGTGGTCGGGATCATGGTCGACAGCGTCGCCGAAGTGGTTTACCTGCGTCAGTCGGAAATCGAAACCGCGCCGAACGTCGGTAACGAAGAATCCGCCAAGTTTATCCAGGGCGTGTGCAACAAGAACAACGAACTGCTGATTCTGGTCGAGCTGGACAAGATGATGAGCGAAGAAGAATGGTCGGACCTGGAGAACATCTGATTGATTCTTGAGGTGGCGGTCATTGTCCTGTTCCTCTTCTGGGCAGGCACGCTGGCGATGTTTCTGGCATACATACGAGGCCAACGGCTGATCGCTGCGCAACAGTCCCAGGGCGATGCGCTACGCGATCAGCGCATCAAGGACCTGGCCAAGCGTGTCGAGGACTACCAGAGCGGCAACGTGCGCATGGGTGAAGACCTGCACGAACTGCGCGCGGTCGTCGGCCCGTTGCCGGACAAGCTGGCTCAGCTGGAACAGCGCGATCCGTCGAGCCTGTCGTTTGCCCAAGCGGCGCGACTGGTCGGGATGGGCGCGAGTGTTGATGAACTGACTCAGTCTTGCGGGTTGACCCAGGCTGAGGCGGAGTTGATGCGTAAGCTTCACAAGAACTGAGAAGATCAAAAGATCGCAGCCTCGTTTCACTCGACAGCTCCTACACGGTGTACGCCATCCCAATGTAGGAGCTGTCGAGTGAAACGAGGCTGCGATCTTTTTGCATTCAACACAAAATCAATAATCATCCCCGCGATCAGTAATGTCCTTCTCGATCATCACCGCATCCGGATCCTGCCCCTCAGGAAACTTGCCCTTCAAATTCCAAGCAAACGCAATAATCTCGGCAATCGTGCGATACAACTCCTCCGGAATACTCTCCCCCAATTCCATCCGCGCCAGCAGTTTCACCAGCTCGGCGTTTTCGTAGATGGGCACTTCATAATCGCGGGCAATCTTCAGAATGGCTTCGGCCAGTGCTTCGTCACCTTTGGCGGTGAGGGTCGGGGCGTGGCTGCCGTCGTATTTGAGGGCGATGGCCTGGCGCGGGGCGTTGGGGTTGCTCATGCGGTTTCGTCGACCCAGCGTTGTTCGAGACGGGTTTGAGGGCCTTGCGGCGGTGTGCCGAGGTGGCAATCCAGATCGCCGACATTCAGGCCGGACGCCAGCAGGCGCTGGCGCAGTTCGGCCAGATTACGTTCGATCAGGCTGGCGGTGTAAGGCCGTTCGGCCCACAGCTGACTAGACAGGCTGCCTTTGATCAGTTGCGCCTGAATCTGTAGCGGGCCTAAAGGCTCCATGTCGAATGCCAGATCCACTCGCCACAATTGCTGTTTGGGTTCGCGCTCGTCGCGGCGTTCGTTTTGTTGTTCTTTCTCGGGGGCTTCTTCGCGTTGGAACTTGACTTGCAACGGCACGATGTCCTGCAGATTGCGCATCGGGATTTCCAGCTGCCAGGTGCTCATCAGCCGGCCGTCGTCAGTGACGCCGGTCTGTTCCAGGCTCGACAGTTGATGGCTTTGCAGGCGCGAAACTGCCGCTGCTGCCAAACGCAGCAAGTGCTCGAGATCGCCTTCGCCGTCCATGCTTTGTAGCAGGCGCTCGGGCAGCGGGAAGTTGGTTGGCTGCGGTTTGGCGCTGACCTGACCGAGCATGCCGAGGGCGCTGCGCACGAAATTCGGCATGGCCTGGGCCAGTGTGTTGGCGGCAATGATCGCGTTGAGATTGGTGTTGGCCGGCAGGCCTGGCGTCAGTTGGGCGATCAGCTTGAGCAGATCGCCTTTCATGTCCGGGGCGAGCGTGGGGTTCTGTCCGGCGAGCAGTTTGCTTTCCAGGAACATTCCGCTATTGGCCAACGCAAGGGCCAGGCCTTTGGGCGTGCTGAGTTGCCGAACATCGGGCAGCCCGGCGAGCAACTTATCGACGGCGGCATGCAGATCGCTGGGCGTCTGATTCGAAGACGGCAGGTTTTGCAGGAGCTTGAGCAGGCCATCCAGCGAGCCCTGGCGGCTTTGTTGACTGGCCAGTTGGTGGGTCACCGCCAATTGCTCCTGACGGCTGCTCAACGGCACGAACTTCAACGTCTGGGTGTCCTGCACCAGCGCGCTCAGCAAGGTGCCGATGCGCAGTGGCGTCGGGCTGTCGATACTCAGGGTGCTGCCGCTCAACGCGGTGTTGAGCAAGCTCACCATCGAGCGAAACACCGTCGGCTGCCCCGGCACCTGTGGCAACACCTGAGAGGTCAGCACTTTGCCTTGCAGCAGGGTGCCAACGGGCAGTTGCGCCGTGTCGATACGGGTGAGGGTGGCAACGCTGGAGGCGATGGCCTGTTGCACGGTGACGGCCAGATTACCCGCCGACGGCTGGGTGATCGCCAGGCTGGTGCCCTGCGGCAGCGGTTGGGTGCTGGTGGCTTGGACTGTGGTCTGACGGCCGCTGTCGAGGGTGACTTTGAGCAACAGTTGAAAGGTCTGATCCGCCTGCTTGAGCGACAGCACTTCGGCCTTGGCGGTCTGGCCGGCAGTGATCAGGCCCTCCATTGGCGTCAGCAGCTTGAGCAGCTCGCCGCTGACCGCCAACGGGCGTGAGGTCGAAGGCAGGGGCTGCGGTAGCGGGAGGATGTTCATTTCGCCTGTCATACGCGGTCACAACCTGAGGAAATTGGCCTCTTGAGAGGAGGGCGTGGCATGTATAATGCGGCCCCGTTGTACCGGAGCGCGGAAAACATTCGCAAAAACTTGATCTGGCTCCTTAGAACGGGGCGCCAATGGATTTATCCTGCATCTCTTTAGCGGCCGCTCCGCCGCCGACTTGAACCGTAAAGGCCCGTGATCTCTTGACCAGTCCAGTCCTGCAAACCGTTGCCCTTGCTTGTGAGCGAGACCTTCGGCTGCTCTTCGAAAATCTCGAATTGAGACTGGCCAGTGGCGAAATGTTGCAAATCAGCGGCCCCAACGGCAGTGGCAAGACCAGCCTTTTACGTCTGCTTTGCGGCCTGATGCAGCCGACCGCCGGTCACGTGCTGCTCAACGGCCAGCCACTGAACGAGCAACGCTTTGAGCTGGCGCGCAATCTGCTGTGGATCGGCCATGCTGCCGGGATCAAGGATCTGCTGACGCCGGAAGAGAATCTGAGCTGGCTTTGCGCCCTGCATCAACCGGCCTCCCATGAGGCGATCTGGCAGGCTCTGACTGCCGTCGGATTGCGCGGTTTCGAGGATGTTCCCTGCCACACGCTGTCTGCCGGGCAGCAACGCCGGGTCGCGTTGGCGCGGTTGTACCTGGAAAGCCCGCCGCTATGGATCCTCGATGAGCCGTTCACCGCGCTCGACAAACAAGGCGTGGCGCAACTTGAAGAACACCTGGCCGCCCACTGCGAGCGCGGCGGCATGGTGGTCTTGACCACGCACCATACGCTGACCCGGATGCCGGCCGGCTATCGCGACATTGATCTGGGGAACTGGGCCGTATGAGTGTTTTCGGCCTGTTGGTCGCCCGCGAGGCCCGTTTGCTGTTCCGCCGTCCTGCGGAACTGGCCAATCCGCTCGTATTCTTCGCGATCGTGGTTTCCCTGTTCCCGTTGGCGGTCGGACCCGAGTCTCAATTGTTGCAAACCTTGTCTCCGGGACTGGTCTGGGTAGCGGCCCTTTTATCGGTTTTGCTCTCGCTGGACGGGCTTTTCCGCAGTGATTTCGAAGATGGATCGCTTGAACAGTGGGTCCTTTCGTCGCACCCCCTGCCTCTTCTGGTTTTGGCCAAGGTACTGGCACACTGGGCCTTCTCTGGCCTGGCACTGGTTTTGCTCGCTCCACTGCTGGCATTGATGCTCGGTTTGCCAACCGCCTGTCTGCCGGTGTTGCTGCTTTCTTTATTGCTGGGTACACCGGTGCTGAGCCTGCTCGGTGCGGTGGGCGCGGCCCTGACGGTGGGATTGAAGCGCGGCGGCCTGTTGCTGGCGCTGCTGATTCTGCCGTTGTACATCCCGGTGTTGATTCTTGGCAGTGGCGCCTTGCAGGCGGCATTGCAAGGCATGCCGGCGACCGGTTATCTCTTGTGGCTTGGTAGCCTGACCGCTCTGGCGATAACCCTGACACCTTTTGCAATAGCTGCTGGCCTGAAGATCAGCGTCGGCGAATAATGAGGTCTGATCAATTTTTGATCAGCAAAGACCCTTGGCTGTTCGTGATGACGAGCAGCAACCGTGATGGAAACAGTAATGAACTGGACTTGGTTTCATAAGCTCGGCTCGCCCAAATGGTTTTACGGCATCAGTGGCAAACTGTTGCCGTGGCTGAGCGTCGCGGCGTTGCTGCTGATTGGCGTTGGCGTAGTCTGGGGCCTGGCCTTCGCGCCGCCGGACTACCAGCAAGGCAACAGCTTTCGCATCATCTATATCCACGTTCCGGCCGCCATGCTGGCGCAATCGGTCTACGTGATGCTGGCCGTGTGCGGCATCGTCGGGCTGGTGTGGAAGATGAAGCTGGCCGACGTCGCCCTGCAATGCGCGGCGCCCATCGGTGCCTGGATGACTGCCGTGGCGCTGGTCACCGGGGCGATCTGGGGCAAACCGACCTGGGGCTCGTGGTGGGTCTGGGATGCACGACTAACGTCCATGCTTATTCTGCTGTTTCTGTACTTCGGTCTCATTGCGCTGGGCAACGCCATCAGCAATCGTGACAGTGCCGCCAAGGCCTGCGCGGTCCTGGCGATTGTCGGCGTGATCAATATCCCGATCATCAAATACTCGGTGGAGTGGTGGAACACCCTGCACCAGGGCGCGACGTTCACCCTCACCGAAAAACCGGCGATGCCGGCCGAGATGTGGCTGCCACTGCTGCTGACGGTGCTGGGTTTCTACTGTTTCTTTGGCGCGGTGCTGCTGCTGCGCATGCGCCTTGAAGTGCTCAAGCGCGAAGCCCGCGCCAGTTGGGTCAAGGCCGAAGTGCAGAACAGTCTGGAGGCCGCTCGATGAGTTTTGCTTCATTCGGCGACTTCCTCGCCATGGGCCATCATGCCCTGTATGTCTGGTCAGCCTATGGCATCTGCCTGGCGGTGCTGGTCCTCAACGTGGCGGCGCCGATCCTGGCCCGCAAGCGGTATCTGCAACAAGAGGCGCGTCGTTTGCGCCGGGAGAACGGCAAGTGAATCCGCTGCGCAAAAAGCGTCTTATCATCATTCTCGCGATCCTGGTCGGTGTCGGCGCTGCCGTCGGCCTGGCCCTGAGCGCCCTGCAGCAGAACATCAATCTGTTTTACACCCCGACCCAGATCGCCAACGGCGAAGCCCCGCAAGACACGCGCATCCGCGCGGGCGGCATGGTCGAGAAAGGTTCGCTGCAACGTTCCGGCGACTCGCTGGACGTGAAATTCATCGTCACCGACTTCAGTAAATCCGTGACCATCAGTTACCGCGGCATCCTTCCGGACCTGTTCCGCGAAGGGCAGGGCATCGTTGCCCTGGGCAAGCTCAATGCCGACGGCGTGGTGGTGGCCGACGAAGTGCTGGCCAAGCACGATGAAAAGTACATGCCACCGGAAGTGACCAAGGCTTTGAAAGACAGTGGTCAATCTGCTCCAACGCCCGCGAAGGAGGGTTGATCGATGACGTCTGGACTCTATATTCCTGAACTCGGCCACCTGGCCATGATTCTGGCGCTGTGTTTCGCGCTGGTTCAGGCCGTGGTGCCGTTGCTCGGTGCCTGGCGCGGTGACCGCTTGTGGATGAGCCTGGCTCAGCCGGCTGCCTGGGGGCAGTTCGCGTTTCTGCTGTTCGCCTTCGGTTGCCTGACTTACGCCTTCATGGCCGACGATTTCTCCGTCGACTACGTCGCCAGTAACTCCAACAGCGCTTTGCCGTGGTACTACAAGTTCAGCGCAGTGTGGGGCGCTCACGAAGGGTCGTTGCTACTTTGGGCGTTGATCCTCGGCGGCTGGACCTTCGCGGTGTCGGTATTTTCCCGGCAGTTGCCGCAAGTGATGCTGGCTCGCGTGCTGGCGGTGATGGGCATGATCAGCATCGGTTTCCTGCTGTTCCTGATCCTCACGTCCAACCCATTCGCCCGAATCCTGCCGCAGATTCCTGCGGACGGGCGTGACCTCAACCCCTTGCTGCAAGACATCGGCCTGATCGTTCACCCGCCGATGCTTTACATGGGCTATGTCGGTTTCTCCGTGGCGTTCGCGTTCGCCATCGCCGCGCTGCTGGGCGGTCGTCTCGATGCTGCGTGGGCTCGCTGGTCCCGTCCGTGGACCATCGTCGCGTGGGCGTTCCTAGGTATCGGCATCACCCTCGGTTCGTGGTGGGCGTATTACGAACTCGGCTGGGGCGGCTGGTGGTTCTGGGACCCGGTGGAAAACGCCTCCTTCATGCCATGGCTGGTGGGCACGGCGCTGATTCACTCGTTGGCGGTCACGGAAAAACGTGGCGTGTTCAAGAGCTGGACCGTGTTGCTGGCCATCGCTGCGTTCTCGTTGAGCTTGCTGGGGACCTTCCTCGTGCGTTCCGGCGTGCTGACGTCGGTTCACGCCTTTGCGTCCGACCCTGAGCGCGGTGTGTTCATCCTGATCTTCCTGCTGTTTGTGGTTGGCGGCTCGCTGACGCTGTTTGCCCTGCGCGCTCCCGTGGTGAAGAGCCACGTCGGCTTCAACCTGTGGTCCCGGGAAACCCTGCTGCTGGGCAACAACCTGGTGCTGGTGGTGGCGGCGTCGATGATCCTGCTAGGCACCTTGTACCCGCTGATTCTCGACGCGATGACCGGCGCCAAGCTGTCGGTCGGCCCGCCGTACTTCAACGCCCTGTTCATTCCGTTGATGGCATTGCTGATGGTGGTGATGGCGGTCGGCATGCTGGTACGCTGGAAAGACACCCCGGTCAAATGGCTGTTCAACATGCTGACCCCGGTGTTGCTCGGCAGCGCTGCATTGGCCGTCGTGGCCGGCGTCGCTTACGGCGACTTCAACTGGGCGGTGATCGCGACCTTCATGCTCGCGGCCTGGGTGCTGTTGGCTGGCGTGCGTGACATCTTCGACAAGACCCGCCACAAAGGCCTGATCAAAGGCCTGCCGACCCTGACCCGCAGTTATTGGGGCATGCAGGTCGCTCACCTCGGCATCGCCGTGTGCGCCCTCGGCGTCGTGCTGTCGAGCCAGAACAGTGCTGAGCGCGATTTGCGTCTGGCGCCGGGCGAGTCCATGGACCTGGGCGGTTACCAGTTCGTGTTCGAAGGCGCCAAGCATTTCGAAGGCCCGAACTTCACGTCCGACAAGGGCACCGTACGGGTGATCAAGGGCGGCAAGGAAGTCAGCGTGCTGCACCCTGAAAAACGCCTCTACACCGTGCAGAACTCGGTGATGACCGAAGCCGGGATCGACGCCGGTTTCACCCGTGACCTCTACGTCGCCCTCGGTGAACCGTTGGGTGACGGCGCCTGGGCGGTTCGCGTCCACGTCAAACCGTTCGTGCGCTGGATCTGGTTCGGCGGCTTGCTCACCGGTTTGGGCGGGTTGCTGGCGGCGCTGGATCGCCGTTACCGGGTCAAGGTGAAAAGCCGCGTGCGTGAAGCACTGGGCATGACGGGAGCCACGGTATGAGACGTTGGTTGATGCTGTTGCCCCTGGTGATTTTTCTGGTGGTGGCTGTTTTCCTTTACCGCGGTCTGTTCTTGAATCCGGCCGAGTTGCCCTCGGCGATGATCAACAAGCCATTCCCGGAGTTTTCCCTGCCGGCCGTGCAGGGCGACAAAACCCTGACCAGGGCTGACATTCTGGGTAAACCGGCACTGGTCAACGTCTGGGGCACTTGGTGCATTTCCTGCCGGGTCGAACACCCGGTGCTGAACAAACTGGCCAAGCAGGGTGTGGTGATCTACGGCATCAACTACAAGGACGTCAACGCGGATGCGTTGAAGTGGCTGGACGAATTCCACAATCCGTACCAGCTGGATATCCGTGACGACGCAGGCACATTGGGCCTGAACCTTGGCGTTTATGGTGCTCCGGAAACCTTTTTCATTGATGCCAAGGGCATCATCCGCGACAAGTTCGTGGGTGTGATCGACGAACAGGTCTGGCGCGAAAAACTGGCGGCCAAGTATCAGGCGCTGGTCGATGAGGCCAAGCCATGAAGCGCTGGATAGCTGCCGCGGTATTGGGTTTGAGCATGGCCGGCGTCGCACACGCCGCCATCGACACCTACGAGTTCGCCAAAGAAGGTGATCGTGAGCGTTTTCGCGAACTGACCAAAGAGCTGCGTTGCCCCAAGTGTCAGAATCAGGACATCGCCGATTCCAACGCACCGATCGCCGCCGACCTGCGCAAAGAAATTTTTCGCATGCTCGGCGAGGGCAAGGACAATCAACAGATCATCGACTTCATGGTTGATCGCTACGGTGATTTCGTCCGCTACAAACCTGCTCTGAACGCCAAGACTGCTGTGCTCTGGTTCGGCCCTGCCGGCCTGCTGCTGGGCGGTTTTGTGATTATCGCCGTGATCGTCCGCCGTCGTCGCGTACAACGCACTGACACCAAGGATGAGCTTTCTGCCGAGGAGCGTGAGCGCCTCGACCACCTGTTGGATAAAACCAAGAATGATTGATTTCTGGCTCGCTGCAGGTCTGCTACTTCTGGTTGCCCTGAGTTTTCTCCTGATCCCCGTTCTGCGTGGTCGTCGCGCGCAGCTTGAAGAGGATCGTACTGCCCTGAACGTCGCGCTGTATCAGGAGCGCGTGGCTGAGTTGCAGACTCAGCAGGAAGAGGGCGTGCTCGATGCCGCGCAAATGGACACCGGCCGCGCCGAAGCCGCCCGTGAGTTGCTCGCCGACACCGAAGGCGTCGAGGCGCCGCACGTGTCCCGCCTGGGCAAACCGTGGCCCTTGCTGGCGGCGATTCTGGTACCGGTGCTGGGTCTTGGCCTGTACCTGCATTTTGGCGCCAGCGACAAGGTCGAACTGACCCGCGAATTCGCCCAGGCGCCACAGTCGATGGAAGAGATGACCCGTCGCCTGGAGCGCGCGGTCGCCGCTCAACCGGATTCGGCGGAGGGCCTGTACTTCCTGGGTCGTACTTACATGGCCCAGGACCGTCCTGGCGACGCGGCGAAGATCTTTGAGCGCACGGTGAACCTGGCCGGTCGTCAGCCGGAACTGTTGGGCCAATGGGCTCAGGCCCAGTACTTCGCCGACGGCAAGAAGTGGTCGGACAAGGTTCAGGCCCTGACCGATGAAGCACTGAAAGCCGATCCGAAAGAAGTCACCAGCCTTGGCTTGCTCGGTATTGCTGCCTTTGAAAGCCAGCGTTATCAGGACGCCATCGACTACTGGAATCGCCTGCTGGCGCAACTGCCGCCGCAAGACAGTTCCCGCGCTGCGCTGCAAGGCGGCATCACTCGGGCTACCGAGAAACTCGAAGCCAGCGGCGGCAAGGTTGCCCCGGCGCCAGCCGCCAAGGCCGCGGCGCTGCTCAAGGTGCGTGTGGATCTGGCGCCAGACCTGAAAGCCAAGGTCCAGCCGGGCGACAGCGTATTCATCTTCGCCCGCGCCACCTCAGGCCCACCGGCACCATTGGCCGCCAAGCGCCTGACCGTGGCCGACTTGCCAGCGACCGTCGAGCTGGGCGATGCGGATGCAATGATGCCGCAGTTGAAACTGTCGAACTTCCCTGAAGTCCAACTGGTTGCGCGCATCTCCCGCGCCGGCCAACCGACTGCCGGCGAATGGATCGGTCGCAGCCAGCCTCTGGCCAGCAGCACCACCGCGCCGCAACAATTGACCATCGATAGCCCAGATAAATAACAGGAAACGCCACCATGACCGCCATCGCTCGCATCACCCTCCTCAGTCTGGTTTTGGGGTTAAGCGCTTGTGCGGTCCAGCGGCCCGAGCCGACGCCGCTGCCGCCAATCCCGCCCTCGCAGCCCAGACCAACGCCGTCTACGTCACCGACTCCGAGCAAGCCGAGCATTCCGGCCAAGCCCGCCAAACCGCTGCCACGCACCTCCGCCAGCTTCGCGCCGCCACCGGGTGGCAACAGCCATTGGGATGCCAAGCTCGGCGTGTACGTTCTCGATGATCAGACCAACACCTTCTACCGCCAGCGCACGTACTATCGCTGGAATAACGGCTGGAGCCGGTCGATCAGCCCGAACGGGCCATGGGAAGACACCGATATCCAGGGCGTGCCGGGTGGGTTGGGCAGGCAGTTCGGGCAGTAAACAGAAACGGCGATCTAAGGATCGCCGTTTTGCTTTTTGGAGTCTGAGAAAGTCGTTCAGAGAATGGCGCGGTACTTGGTCAATGCCTTACTCGACTGATGTCTGGCAGCATCAGTCCTTCGACCAGGTCTTCGTATCCTGTGACACAAGCGTCGGGTCATTGCACACTCCTTGCTTCAGGCTCCGGTCGCTGAGTGTAATCCGGGTTGACCTCGGCGTAACGGATCAGGCTGAGCGAAAGTATTCATTTTTGGGAAGAATGCCACGGCCCGCAATCACACTCTGTAAAACAACCGAGCGTCGCGTCTCGAATTTTTGTGCTTGAGTAAAGATAACTCTAGGGTTACTTTTGTTCGGGCCTCAGCAAGGAGGCGAGTGGTGCAGAGCAGGCTATTGATCAAGGAGTTGGAGGCGGCGGGCTGGACACTGGATCGGATTACCGGCAGCCATCGCATCTTCACTCACCGATACAACCCATACACGATTCCCGTCCCTCATCCGAAAAAGGATTTGCCGGTCGGGACGGTCAAAAGCATCAGGAGGCGAGCCGGGCTGTATTGCCCGGGAGCCAGTTACGCAGGAGATCCATAATGCAATATCCAATCTGTATCGAGTGGGGCGACGAGAACACCGCCATCGGTATTCAGATCCCCGATATTCCAGGCGCGGTAACGGCCGGGGATACGTTTGAAGACGCCTATAACGCAGCGGTCGAGATTGCCCACATCCTGCTTCAGGAGATAGCGGCTGACGGGGAGTCGATTCCGATGCCTACTTCTGCGGCCGCTCACCGTGGAAATCCGGACTTTGCCGACATGGGCTGGGGAATGCTGGAGTTGGACATCGCGCCCTATATGGGCAAAACCGAGAAGGTCAACGTGACGCTGCCTGGCTACGTGATTCAGCGCATTGACCGATATGTGCGTGAGCACAATGTCAAAAGCCGCTCTTCCTTTCTGGCAGATGCGGCGATGGAGAAATTGGTTCGGCATTGAGTGGTACCAGTCACATCACCTTCGCGGGCAAGTCCGCTCCCACAGGGGCAGCGAATAACCTGTGGGAGCGGGCTTGCCTGCGATGCTTCTTGACAATTTAAGCGGTAGCGTGCGAACGCCCCTCTGACACACTCAAAAACCGCAACAAAGCCAACAGCGGAAACGCGCTACCCACCATCACGATCCACAACCAGCCGCCGTGTTCATACACCGCACTGGCCACCGAGGAACCAAACGCGCCGCCGATGAAAATGCTGGTCATGTACAGCGCATTCAGGCGGCTGCGGCTTTTGGCGTCGAGGGCGTAGACCGCGCGTTGGCCGAGCACCATGTTCATCTGCACGCAGAAGTCGAGCACCACGCCGGTGACCGCTAGGCCGATGACGCTGAAGGCCGGATGGACGAAGGCGGGCAGGAAGCTCAGGCTGGCAAACAGCAGGGCCAGCAGTGAAGCAATGCGGGTGTGGCCGGCATCGGCCAGTCGACCGGCAATGGGGGCGGCGATGGCACCGATGGCCCCGACCAGAGCGAAGATCGCGATCTGGGTTTGCGACAGGCCATGATTGTGCGCCAGTTCCAGCGGCACGGCGGTCCAGAACAGGCTGAACGTGGCGAACATGCAGCCCTGGTAGAACGCGCGCTGGCGCAATACCGGTTGTTGACGCAACAAGGTCCAGAGCGAACCCAACAACTGACCATAAGAAGCGCTGTGATCAGGCTGGCGCTTGGGAATTGTCAGTGCCAGCACGATGCTGATCGCCGCCATCAACACCGCTGCAATCACAAACATCGCGCGCCAGCCGAAATGGTCAGCCACTACACTGGACACCGGTCGCGCCAACAGAATCCCCAGCAGCAAACCGCCCATGATCCCGCCGACCACGCGGCCTCGAGTCTCTTCCGGTGCGAGGTGTGCAGCCAGCGGAATCAGGATCTGCACCGACACCGAACTGAAACCCACCAGTAGCGAGATCAGCAAAAACACGTTGGGCTGATCGGTAAACGCTGCGCCCAGCAGACTGGCAATCGCCACCACGGTGGTGATGATCATCAAGCGGCGGTTTTCCAGCAGATCACCCAGCGGCACCAGAAAAAACAAACCTAACGCGTAACCAATCTGGGTCAGCGAAACGATCAGGCTGGCCATGGTGCTGGTCAGGCCAATGTCGGGTGCGATCAGGCCGATGATCGGTTGGGCGTAGTAAATGTTGGCAACGATGACGCCGCAGCAGAAGGCAAACAGCAGCACCATGCCTTTGGTCATTGTCGCGGCACCGTGGGGCACCTGGGTGGCTGGGTTCATATCGGGTCTCGCTGAACAAAGGGAATGCGCGCAGGCTAATGGGCTGACCGGAACGGCGGAAGAGGGGTTGGAGTGATAGCAATCATTCCTTTGCGGAATGAGTGACGGACGTGTGCGATGTCCGTCGACGAACCCTGCGACAAAACATTGAAGTCCGATGATACATTCGCTTACATCCTGTTCGATAGCGTGCTCATGTTCTCTCCTCACGTTTTTCATAAAACGGAAGGCACTTCCATGAATGCGATCGCAGCTTGCTGAAAGTGGGTGTGAAGATCGTGACGTTCGTCACCCAGAGTGCAGACGGGACGCTGACCGCCCAATCGATTTCCCGGGCAAGGACGGCGTGACACCACCGATGTAACGGAAAAACCGCAGTCCCTGTGGGAGCGAGCCTGCTCGCGAATGCGGTGTATCAGTCACCATCAATGTGAATGACCCACCGCATTCGCGAGCAGGCTCGCTCCCACAGTTGTTCAGTGGCGTGGCAAAAAAACTCACACAAAAAAGGCGACCTTCTCAGGTCGCCTTTTTCATAGGGCTCAGGAATTACTGGCCGCTGTAAATCTGATCAAAGATCCCACCATCATTGAAGTGAGTCTTTTGCACAGTCCGCCAGTCACCAAAAGTCTTCTCTACCGAGAGGAAATCAACCTTAGGGAAGCGATCGGTGTACTTGGCCAGCACCGCCGGATCCCGCGGACGCAGGTAGTTCGCCGCCGCAATCTCCTGCCCTTCAGGCGACCACAGGTACTTCAAATATTCCTCAGCTGCCGCGCGGGTGCCTTTCTTGTCGACGGTTTTGTCGACCACCGACACCGGCGGCTCGGCTTCAGCGGAAACACTCGGGTAGATCACTTCAAACTGGTCACGACCAAACTCGCGGGCAATCATTTCCGCTTCGTTTTCGAAGGTCACCAGCACGTCGCCAATCTGGTTGGTCATGAAGGTGGTGGTGGCTGCACGGCCACCGGTATCCAGCACCGGCGCTTGTTTGAATAGCTTGCCCACAAAGTCTTTGGCTTTGCTTTCGTCACCACCGTTTTTCAGCACATAACCCCAGGCCGAGAGGTAGGTGTAGCGGCCGTTGCCCGAGGTTTTCGGGTTCGGCACGATCACCTGCACGCCGTCCTTGAGCAGGTCGGGCCAGTCTTTCAGGGCTTTCGGGTTGCCTTTGCGGACGATGAACACGGTGGCCGAGGTGAACGGCGCGCTGTTGTTCGGCAGGCGGGTGACCCAGTTGTCCGGGACCAGTTTGCCGTTGTCCGCGAGGGCGTTGATGTCGGTGGCCATGTTCATGGTGATGACGTCGGCTGGCAGGCCGTCGATCACCGAACGCGCCTGTTTGCTGGAGCCGCCGAAGGACATCTGCAGGGTGATGTTTTCGTTGTGCTCGGCTTGCCAGTGTTTCTGGAAGGCAGTGTTGTAGTCCTTGTAGAAATCTCGCATCACGTCGTAGGAAACATTGAGCAGGGTCGGTGCGGCCTGAACCACGCTGGTCAGTGCCAGCCCAGCGGCCAGAAGTGAGGCGCCAAAGAGTTTTTTCACTGCGCATTCCTTGTTCGAAAAGTTTTCTATTTAAATAAGTGAGGCAATTTTCCAGCGACTATAGCCGGGCTCGCATAGTCCTTTAAAGATTAAAAAGAACTTTGCTTATTCCAGTTTCTTGAAGAGTTGATTACCGCACCGCGAGCAGAATGCTGCGCCGTGTTCGTGGTTGTTTTTCTTGCACACCGGGCAGTCGTGTTGCAGTTGCTCGCCACGCATGGCGTTGGCCAGTTCGGCGGTAAAAATTCCCGTGGGCACGGCGATGATCGAGTAACCGGTGATCATCACCAGCGACGAGACCACCTGGCCCAACGGCGTTTTGGGCACGATGTCGCCGAAGCCTACGGTGGTCAGCGTCACGATGGCCCAATAGATCCCTTTTGGGATGCTGGTGAAGCCGTGCTCCGGGCCTTCGATCACGTACATCAGCGTGCCGAACACTGTAACCAGCGTGCAGACGCTGACCAGAAACACTACGATTTTCTGCTTGCTGCCGCGCAGCGCTGCCATCAAATAGTTGGCTTGTTTCAGATACGGGCTGAGCTTGAGCACGCGGAAAATCCGCAACATCCGAATGATCCGGATGATCAGCAGGTACTGCGCATCGGCGTAATACAGCGCGAGGATGCCGGGCACGATCGCCAGCAAATCCACCAGCCCATAAAAGCTGAACGCGTAACGCAACGGCTTCGGCGAACAGTACAGCCGCAGGCCATATTCGATGGCGAAGATAACGGTGAAACCCCACTCGATGTACGCCAGCACGTTGGCGTAGTTCTCGTGAATGGAGTCGATGCTGTCGAGCATCACGATCACAATGCTGGCGAGGATGATCAACAGCAAAATGCCGTCGAAGCGCCGACCGGCCTTGGTGTCGCTCTGGAAAATCATGACGTAAAGCTCTTCACGCCAGTTTTTGCTGCTGTTCATGGAAAACGCCTGAACCGGGAATCAGCGCAGCCTAGGGTGATTCTCCCCGGGAGCGCAAGGCGCACGGGCGACAGTGGTCTTGCCGAGCATTTGAACAACCGTACGGATCAGCCAGCAGGAGAGGATGAACGGCGCGGTCAGCGTTGGCAGACCGATGGCGGCAAACACCGGCGTCAGCAACAGCGCTGATGCAATACCGATCAGCGGCAGCCAAGGCTTCTGGCGCTGCGAGCTCAAGGCGATGGCGGCGAGTACAGCGTTATAGCCACCGAGGCCGATCAATGCGCTATAGAAGTCGTGATGCAGCATGCTCCAGCCCATGCCCGCGACAGACGCCAACAACGCCCAGCAGAATGCGCGGCGATCAGCGATCAGCAAACCCACGGCAATCATCGCACCGGCCAGCGGATGACCGAGGAACATCACCTGGCCGAGGCCTTTCAGTGGTGCGGCGAGCATGTTCAGCGTATTGATTTCGATAAAGTGCGCATTTGTCGAGGGCGTGGCGAAGCACAGCAGCAACCAGCCCAGCCCCACGAAGGGCGCCGTATAGGCAGGCAGGTATTGGCTGACCCGGACGCGTTTGAGCCACTGTTGAGTGAACATCGCGCTAAGGCCGCCCGCGGCGATGATCAGCGGCGGCAACATCGCTGACCATGGAAAGTAGAGGCTCAGCAGCAAACCGAGCAAGACACCGTTGTAACTGAAGAGTCCCGCCTGTCGATCGGCCTTGGCATAACCGCGTCGTTGCGCGGTGAGCAACCCGGCGACACCGCCCAGCAGCGCACCGCCGAGCAGGGCCGGCGCGGTGAAAAGAATGGCCAGCAGGCACAGCAGGCCGCACAGCGGATGGCGCTGGAGGAAGACCTGACTGAAACCGTTGAGCAGGGCAGTCGCCCAGTCGGGGCAGTGGGTGTTGAAGTGGTTGGCAGGCATGATGAAGTCTGGGTGTATGGGGGACGGAGTCGCCCCATTCGCGAGCAGGCTCGCTCCCACACTGAATCTTCGTTCAGTCGTCAGATTTGTGAACAACACAAATTAACTGTGGGAGCGAGCCTGCTCGCGATGGGGCCGGTATGAGCACTAAATCAATGTTTCGATACGCAGTGAGTTAGTCGACCCCGGCTGCCCAAACGGCACACCCGCGGTGATCAATAAAGTGTCGCCACGCTTGGCCATGCCCTGCGCCTGTGCAATCTCCAGCGCCGTCGAGCACACCTCATCCACCTGCCGCAGCCGATCATTGACCACCGAGTGCACGCCCCACGCCACCGTCAGCCGGCGAGCGGTTTGCAGGTTCGGCGTCAGGTTGAGGATTGGCACCGTCGGCCGTTCCCGCGCGGCACGCAAACTCGACGTGCCGGACTCGCTGTAATTCACCAGCACCGCCACCGGCAGCACATTGCTGATGCGACGAATCGCGCAGCTGATCGCGTCGGACACTGTTGCCTCAGCCTTCGGCCGGCTCACGTCCAGTTGCGCCTGATAATCCGGGCCGTTTTCCACTTGGCGGATGATTTTGCTCATCATCTGCACGGCTTCCAGCGGGTACTCGCCGGACGCGGTTTCCGCCGACAACATCACCGCATCCGCACCTTCGGCCACGGCGTTGGCAACATCGGTCACCTCGGCACGGGTCGGGGCAGGGGAGAAGCGCATCGACTCGAGCATCTGCGTGGCCACCACCACCGGTTTGCCGAGCTGACGGCAGATGGTGATGATGTTTTTCTGAATTTGCGGCACGCTTTCGGCCGGCACTTCCACGCCCAGGTCACCGCGAGCCACCATGATCGCGTCGCTCAATTCGGCGATCTCGCGCAGTTGAGTCACCGCCGATGGCTTCTCGATCTTGGCCATCAGAAACGCCTTGTCGCCGATCAGTTCGCGCGCCTCGCGCATGTCTTCCGGGCGCTGCACAAACGACAGCGCCACCCAGTCCACACCCAACTCCAGACCGAAGCTCAGATCACGACGATCCTTGGCCGTCAGTGGGCTCAGTTCCAGCACCGCTTGTGGCACGTTCACGCCTTTGCGATCCGACAGCTCGCCGCCATTCAGCACGGTGGTGTCGATCGCATCGGAATACTTGGTGACCACACGAAGACGCAGCTTGCCGTCGTCCAGCAGCAGGTCCATGCCCGGTTGCAGCGCCGCGATGATTTCCGGGTGAGGCAGGTTGACCCGGCGCTCATCACCCGGCGTCGGATCAAGATCCAGACGCAGAGCCTGACCGCGATGCAGTTGCACTTTGCCTTCGGCGAACTTGCCGACCCGCAGTTTCGGGCCTTGCAGGTCCATCAGAATGCCCAGCGGATAATTCAACTGGCGCTCGACTTCACGAATCCACTGATAGCGCTGAGCGTGGTCGGCGTGATCGCCGTGGCTGAAGTTCAGGCGAAAAATGTTGACCCCGGCCTGCACCAGCTCACGGATGTCGTCGATCCCGTCAGTGGCAGGGCCGAGGGTGGCGAGGATTTTAACCTTCTTGTCAGGCGTCATTTTTTGGGTTCTCGAGAATCAGGATGGCTCGGAAGTCGTTGACGTTGGTGCGGGTCGGCTCGGTGACGATCAGGGCGTCCAGCGCCTCGAAATAGCCGTAGCCATTGTTGTTGTCCAACTCGTCGCTGGCGCTCAAACCGAGTGCGGCGGCGCGGGCGTAGCTGTCCGGGGTCATGATCGCGCCGGCGTTGTCTTCGGAGCCGTCAATGCCATCGGTGTCACCGGCCAGCGCGTAGACGCCGGGCAGTCCTTTGAGGCTGTCGGTCAGGCTGAGCAGGAATTCGGCGTTGCGTCCGCCACGACCATTGCCGCGTACGGTGACCGTGGTTTCGCCGCCCGAGAGGATGACGCAAGGCGCTGCCAGCGGCTGGCCGTGCAGCACGACCTGACGAGCGATACCGGCGTGAACCTTGGCCACTTCGCGGGATTCGCCTTCCAGGTCGCCGAGGATCAGCGGGCTGAAACCGGCCTGACGTGCTTTCACCGCAGCGGCTTCAAGCGACTGCTGCGGGCGGGCGATCAACTGGAAATGACTGCGCGCCAGGCTCGGGTCGCCGGGTTTAACCGTCTCCGATTCCGGGCTTTGCAGCCAGTTGCGCACCGAGGCCGGGACTTCGATGCCGTAGCGCTTGAGGATCGCCAATGCTTCGGCCGAGGTGCTCGGATCGGCCACGGTGGGGCCGGAGGCGATGACCGTGGCGAGGTCGCCCGGTACATCGGAAATCGCATAGGTATACACCGTGGCAGGCCAGCAGGCTTTGCCGAGGCGGCCGCCCTTGATCGCCGAGAGGTGTTTGCGTACGCAGTTCATCTCGCTGATGGTGGCGCCGGATTTGAGCAGGGCTTTGTTGATCGACTGCTTGTCGGCCAGGGTGATGCCGGCCGCCGGCAAAGCCAGCAGGGCAGAGCCACCGCCCGAGAGCAGGAAGATCACGCGGTCGTCTTCAGTCAGGTTGCTGACCAATTCCAGCACGCGTTTGGCGACCGCCAGACCGGCCGCATCGGGCACCGGGTGAGCGGCTTCGACCACTTCGATTTTTTCACACGGGGCGCCGTGACCGTAACGCGTCACCACCAGACCTGTGACTTCACCCTGCCAGCAGCGCTCGACTACCTGGGCCATGGCCGCGGCGGCTTTGCCGGCGCCGATGACGATCACCCGACCGCTGCGATCTTTGGGCAAATGGGCTTCAAGGACTTGCTGCGGATGGGCCGCGTCGATGGCTGTGGCAAACAGCTCGCGCAGGAATTGTTGCGGATCGACCGACATGGCGGGCTCCCGGATTTCTTGTTATTGGAGGGCGACTCGATCTCCTGTGGGAGCGAGCCTGCTCGCGAATCAGGCACCGCGGTTTGTCAGGAACACCGCGGTGAATTCTTCGCGAGCAGGCTCGCTCCCACAGGGTTTTGTGTCAGGGCTTATTTATCGCGAATCGAGAAATTCGCCATGTGTTCCAGGCCCTTGATCAGTGCCGAGTGGTCCCAGTTGCTGCCGCCGATGGCCGCGCAGGTGCTGAACACTTGTTGGGTGTTGGCGGTGTTCGGCAGGTTGATGCCCAGCTCGCGAGCACCCGCCAGGGCCAGGTTCAGGTCCTTCTGGTGCAGGCTGATGCGGAAGCCTGGATCGAAGGTGCCTTTGATCATGCGCTCACCGTGCACCTCGAGGATTTTCGAGGACGCGAAACCGCCCATCAGCGCTTCACGGACCTTGGCTGGATCGGCACCGTTTTTCGACGCAAACAGCAGCGCTTCGGCCACGGCCTGGATGTTCAGCGCCACGATGATCTGGTTCGCCACTTTCGCGGTTTGACCGTCGCCGTTGCCACCGACCAGGGTGATGTTCTTGCCCATCGCCTGGAACAGCGGCAGAACACGTTCAAAAGCGTCAGCGTCGCCGCCGACCATGATGCTCAGGGTCGCAGCCTTGGCACCGACTTCACCGCCAGACACTGGCGCATCGAGGTACTGAGCGCCTTTTTCATTGATTTTGGCGGCGAAGGCTTTGGTGGCGGTCGGTGAGATCGAGCTCATGTCGATCACGATTTTGCCTTTGCCGACACCGGCCGCAACGCCGTCGGCGCGGAACAGCACGTCATCGACCTGCGGGGTATCCGGCACCATGACGATGATGAATTCGGCTTCTTGCGCGACTTCTTTCGGGTTCGCCAGGGCGACGGCGCCACCGGCAATCAGGTCAGCAGGCGCGGGATCGTGATGCGCCGACAGGAACAGGCTGTGACCGGCTTTCTGCAGGTTCAATGCCATTGGGTGGCCCATGATGCCGGTGCCGATAAATCCGATTTTAGCCATGAGAAATTCCTCTTGTTTTTATAGCTGCCCCCTCATACATGGGGAGCGCTTCAGATAGCGTTATGAGTCTTCAACCAGCCCAGACCTGCTTCAGTAGTGGTCAGCGGCTTGTATTCACAGCCAACCCAACCCTGATAACCGATGCGGTCCAGGTGTTCGAACAGGAAGCGGTAGTTGATTTCACCGGTGCCCGGTTCGTTGCGCCCTGGATTGTCGGCCAACTGGATGTGGTTGATCTCGCCCAGGTGCGCGGTCATGGTGCGGGCGAGGTCGCCCTCCATGATTTGCATGTGATAGATGTCGTATTGCAGGAACAGGTTGGCGCTGCCGACCTGTTCGCGAATCGACAGGGCTTGCGCCGTGTTGTTCAGGTAGAAACCCGGAATGTCGCGGGTGTTGATCGCTTCCATCACCAGTTTGATGCCTGCCGCTTGCAGCTTGTCGGCCGCGTACTTGAGGTTGCTGACGAAGGTTTTTTCTACGGTGGCATCGTCGACGCCTTGTGGACGAATACCGGCCAGGCAGTTGACTTGGGTGTTGCCCAACACTTTTGCGTAGGCAATCGCCAGGTCGACACCGGCGCGGAACTCTTCAACGCGATCCGGCAGGCACGCGATACCGCGTTCGCCCTTGGCCCAGTCACCGGCCGGCAAGTTGAACAGCACCTGGGTCAGGCCGTTGGCGTCGAGCTTGGCTTTGATGTCGGCGGAGTTGAAGTCGTAAGGGAACAGGTATTCGACACCACTGAAGCCGGCCTTGGCGGCAGCTTCAAAACGGGCAAGAAAATCCTGCTCGGTGAACAGCATGGACAGGTTGGCTGCGAAACGCGGCATGGTGGTCTCCTGTAAAAATAGGTGCCTGTAGCAGCTGCCGAGGTACGAGGCTGCGTTGGGCTGCGAAGCGGCCCCCGAACGGCGGTCCTGCGGACACGCCACGCAGCCTCGTGCCTCGGCAGCTGCTACAGGTAGCAGATCATCTTAATCAAGCATTGAAATCGCCGTTGGCGCATCGTTGCCGACCAGCGCCAGGTCTTCGAATTCGTTGACGGCGTTGATCTCGGTGCCCATGGAAATGTTGGTCACGCGCTCCAGAATAATCTCGACGATCACCGGCACTTTGAACTCTTCGATCATTTCCTGAGCCTTGCGCAAGGCAGGCTGGATCTGACCCGGTTCGAACACACGCAGCGCCTTGCAGCCGAGGCCTTCAGCAACCGCGACGTGGTCGACACCGTAACCGTTGAGTTCCGGAGCGTTCAGGTTATCGAAGGCCAGCTGCACGCAGTAGTCCATGTCGAAACCGCGCTGAGACTGACGGATCAGCCCCAGGTACGAGTTGTTGACCACAACGTGGATGTACGGCAGCTTGAACTGCGCGCCCACCGCCAACTCTTCGATCATGAACTGGAA
Source organism: Pseudomonas sp. MDT1-17 (assembly GCF_054898105.1). Lineage (NCBI taxonomy): Bacteria > Pseudomonadati > Pseudomonadota > Gammaproteobacteria > Pseudomonadales > Pseudomonadaceae > Pseudomonas > Pseudomonas sp. MDT1-17. The sequence continues at coordinate 2,271,793 of NZ_JBUBVM010000001.1, forward strand.
ATCATAGTCGCCCGACAGCGCCACGACCTTGCGGGTCGGATCAGCCTTGACCACGCCCAGCGCTGCCGGAATGGTCCAGCCCAGAGGACCTGCCTGACCGCAGTTGATCCAGTGACGCGGTTTGTAGACGTGCAGGAACTGCGCGCCGGCAATCTGCGACAGACCGATGGTGCTGACGTAGCACGTGTCTTTGCCGAACACCTGGTTCATCTCTTCGTAAACGCGTTGCGGCTTGACCGGCACGTTGTCGAAGTGAGTCTTGCGCTGCAGGCTGGCTTTGCGCTGCTGGCAGTCTTGCAACCAGGCACTGCGGTTTTTCAGCTTGCCGGCGGCTTGCCATTCGCGAGCGACTTCGATGAATACGGTCAGCGCGGCAGCGGCGTCGGAAACGATGCCCAGGTCCGGGGTGAACACGCGGCCGATCTGAGTCGGTTCGATGTCAACGTGAATGAATTTGCGACCTTCGGTGTAGACGTCAATCGAGCCGGTGTGACGGTTGGCCCAACGGTTACCGACGCCCAGCACCACGTCCGACTTCAGCATCGTCGCGTTGCCGTAGCGGTGCGAGGTTTGCAGACCGACCATGCCGACCATCAATGGGTGATCGTCCGGAATGGTGCCCCAGCCCATCAGGGTCGGGATCACTGGAATGCCAGTCAGCTCGGCAAATTCCACCAGCAACTCGCTAGCATCGGCGTTGATGATGCCGCCACCGGCAACCAGCAGTGGACGCTCAGCCTGGTCGAGCATGGCCAGAGCCTTCTCGATTTGCACGCGGTTAGCGGTGGGCTTGGCCAGCGGCAGTGGTTCGTAGGCGTCGATGTCGAATTCGATTTCGGCCATCTGCACGTCGAACGGCAGGTCGATCAGCACCGGGCCTGGACGGCCGGAGCGCATTTCGTAGAAGGCTTTCTGGAACGCGTAAGGCACCTGGCCCGGTTCCATGACGGTGGTTGCCCACTTGGTCACTGGCTTGACGATCGCGGTGATGTCGACAGCCTGGAAGTCTTCCTTGTGCATACGGGCGCGGGGTGCTTGCCCGGTGATGCAAAGGATCGGGATCGAGTCGGCCGAGGCACTGTAGAGCCCGGTGACCATGTCGGTACCGGCAGGGCCGGAAGTGCCGATGCACACGCCAATGTTGCCGGCCTTGGTGCGGGTGTAGCCCTCGGCCATGTGCGAGGCGCCTTCAACGTGCCGAGCGAGGACGTGATCGATGCCACCGACCTTCTGCAAGGCGGAGTACAGCGGGTTGATCGCGGCGCCCGGAATGCCAAAAGCGGTATCAACCCCTTCACGGCGCATCACCAGAACGGCGGCTTCGATTGCTCTCATTTTGCTCATGGTTTTGGTGCCTCTTACGTTTTGTAATTGTATACAAGTGGCTTTGCGCAGAGTGTATTCACGGCGGACGGCGCAGGTCAATCCATTTTCTCAAGCGACTGTTTCATTCGTCGGAAGCCCGATCTGCTGTGGCTTTTCGTCGCATGTGGCGCTTTTCGAAAATTATTGTATACAAAAAAATAACTCATTGTGTTCTATTTGTTGCATCGGACTCTGAACGAAAACAGTCCAGCAGCTTTCCCTATAGCAAAATGAGGACGGCACCATGAGCGCTTTAACCTTGAAAGTCGCAGTCAACCTGATCAGTCAGGCCATCTCCGCGGGGCGTGCAATCTCGGCGGCTCCATTGACCATCGCGGTGCTGGATGCCGGTGGGCATCTGATCTCCCTGCAACGCGAAGACGGCGCCAGCCTGCTGCGCCCGCAGATCGCCATCGGCAAAGCCTGGGGCGCCATCGCCCTGGGCAAAGGCTCGCGCCTGCTGGCACTGGACGCCCAACAACGGCCGGCGTTCATCGCCGCCTTGAATAGTCTGGGGCAGGGCAGTGTTGTGCCGGCACCGGGCGGTGTGTTGATTCGGGATCAGGAGGGGAACGTGCTGGGAGCGGTGGGTATCAGCGGGGATCTGTCCGATGTTGATGAGCAGTGTGCGATCAGTGCGATCGAGGCGATGGGGTTGCGGGCGGATGCGGGGGTGACTGCTTGATTTATGGTGACTGATTGACCGCTTTCGCGAGCAAGCCCGCTCCCACAAGGGATTATCTGAATGACAGAGATCTACTGTGGGAGCGAGCCTGCTCGCGAAGGCATTCCTCCAGACACATCCAGCTAAAAGTCTGTCCCACTCTCTAGCACTCACAGGTCTAGCCTTCTGCATGACTTAATCATGAAGAGGGCAAAGGAATGCCGGATTTGGCTGCTTCACACCGCTTGCGCGTCGGCCGCTTCGCCGAACCCAACCGAATTTACCTGCTGACCACCAACACGCTCGGTAGAGACCCTGTTTTCAATGACTTTGTCTTGGGCAGATTAGTCGTCGCTCAATTTCGTGCCGCACAAGATCAAGGCTGTGCTAACTCATTAGCCTGGGTCGTGATGCCAGATCACTTTCATTGGTTGATCGAGTTGCGGCAGGGATCGTTGAGCGGACTGATGCAAAAGACCAAGTCTTTGAGTACCAAAGCGGTGAACCACAGCACCGGTCATAAGGTCAGTCTTTGGCAGCAAGGCTTTCATGATCGGGCGCTGCGCCGAGAGGAAGACCTGGTAAAGCTGGCTCGGTACGTTGTGGCAAATCCATTGCGGGCGGGACTGGTCGAGAAGCTTGGCGACTATCCCCTGTGGGATGCTATTTGGGTTTGAACTGAAACCGAGTTGCCCTTTCGCGAGCAGGCTCGCTCCCACAAGGGGGTTGTGGGCACAGGAGATCCAGTGTGGGAGCGAGCCTGCTCGCGAACAGCCGCGCTGCGGTTTAGCGGTCCGGCTCACACCCCTTCAGCACCAACCGAATAATGGTCTGCGCCGCCGCTTCATAATCCGCCTCATCCAGCTTGGCTTTCCCGGTAACCGCAGAAATCTGCCAATCAAAGTCGGCGTAGGTCTGGGTCGCGGCCCAGATGCTGAACATCAGGTGGTTGGGGTCGATGGGGGCGATCTGGCCGCGGTCGATCCAGGTCTGGATGCAGTCGATGTTGTGCTTGGCCTGGCCGTTGAGTCGTTCCACCAGATCGGCGCTCAGGTGCGGGGCGCCGTGCATGATTTCGCTGGCGAACACCTTGGAGGCGAAGGGCAGGTCGCGGGAGATGCGGATCTTCGAGCGGATGTAGCCGCTCAGCACTTCACTGGGCACGCCGTCGGCGTTGAACGGTGTCGAAGCCTGCAGAATCGGCTCGATGATACTTTCCAGGACCTCACGGTAGAGGTTTTCCTTGGATTTGAAATAGTAGTAGACGTTGGGCTTGGGCAATCCCGCCTTGGCTGCGATGTCACTGGTTTTGGTCGCAGCGAAGCCCTTGTCGGCAAATTCTTCACTGGCGGCACGCAGGATCAGTTGTTTGTTGCGCTCGCGGATAGTGCTCATAAACCAGGGGGTTCCTTGCCTGTTCTGGCGGTTGCGCATGGTAGCACCGGCCTCGCGCGGCGCTCAAGAATGCCCCGTGCGCCGGCCGGCCGCGCTATGCTGCGGGGCATTCATTCAAGAAGGAAACCTGATTTATGGCAGGAAGCAGTTTGCTGTTGCTCATCGACGACATTGCCGCCGTCCTCGACGATGTGGCGCTGATGACCAAAATGGCCGCCAAAAAGACCGCCGGCGTGCTCGGTGACGATTTGGCGCTCAACGCACAGCAGGTTTCCGGCGTGCGTGCCGAGCGGGAAATCCCGGTCGTATGGGCGGTAGCCAAGGGCTCGTTTCTCAACAAACTGATCCTGGTGCCCTCGGCCTTGGCCATCAGTGCGTTCATTCCCTGGCTGGTCACGCCGTTGTTGATGGTGGGTGGCGCCTACCTGTGTTTCGAAGGTTTCGAAAAACTCGCCCACAAATTCCTGCACAGCAAGGCTGAAGACCAGGCCGAGCATGCAGAGCTGGTCGAGGCCGTGGCCGATCCGGCAATTGATCTGGTGGCCTTCGAGCAGGACAAGATCAAAGGTGCCATCCGCACCGACTTCATTCTTTCTGCAGAAATCATCGCCATCACCCTGGGCACCGTGGCGGATGCCTCGCTGACCCAACAAGTCATCGTGCTTTCGGGCATTGCCATCGTCATGACCATCGGCGTCTATGGCCTGGTGGCGGGCATCGTCAAACTCGATGACCTCGGCCTGTGGCTGACCCAGAAGCCTGGCCAGATGGCCAAAAGCATCGGCGGCACCATTCTGCGGGCTGCGCCGTACATGATGAAAAGCCTGTCGGTGATCGGCACGGCGGCGATGTTCCTGGTGGGGGGTGGAATTCTTACCCACGGCGTGCCGGTGGTTCATCACTGGATTGAAAGCGTCAGCGCGGGGGCGGGCGGTGCCGGGTTTATCGTGCCGACGTTGCTGAATGCGGTGGCGGGGATTGTGGCGGGTGCGGTGGTGTTGGCGGGTGTGATGGTTGCCAGCAAAATCTGGAAAGCACTCAGAAGCTGATCCTCTGCGAAATAAAAAAAGGCCATTCGATTTGCATCGAATGGCCTTTTTTTGTTGCCGCCGAACTTACTCGGCGATTTGCAGCTTGCGCGACTCGGTGTAGACGTAACGCACTTTCTCGTACTCGAACGGCGAGTTCAGTTGGCCATAGCGAAAGCTGGTCTGGTAGCGCTTGTCGACGCTGCGCAGGACCCAGACCTCGGGGTGGTTGGAGCTGACTTCGGAGACGTTCAGGAAGTTGATCGCCGACTCGGCCGTGAAGTCCACTGCCAGGCCACCGGTGTCGCGGATGTTCGAAGGGCCAAGGATTGGCAGCACAAAGTAGGCGCCGCCCGGTACGCCGTAGAAACCCAGTGTCTGCCCGAAGTCTTCGCTCTGGCGTGGCAGGCCCATGGCGGTGGCCGGGTCCCACAGGCCGGCGATGCCGACGGTGGTGTTGAGCAGCAGCCGTGCGGTGGTTTCCATCGAGCGCTGCCCTTTGAACTGCAGCAGGCTGTTCAACAGGTTCGGTACGTCACCGATGTTGTTGAAGAAGTTGCTGACGCCAGTACGCAGGAAGCTCGGAGTGATGTAGCGATAGCCGTCAACCACGGGCAGGAACACCCATTGGTCGAAACGGTAGTTGAAGTGGTAGACGCGGCGGTTCCACCCTTCCAGCGGGTCGTAGACGTTCAGCGCGTTAAGCGTCGAGCGTTCGAATTCGCGCTGATCCAGCCCCGGGTTGAATTTGAGTTTGCTCAGCGGCTCCTTGAAGCCGTCACTGTCGATAACAACCGGTGCGTTGGCTTTGCTGTTGTCGGCATTGGCGACGCCTGCACAGAGTAACGCTGCGATAAGCAGGAGGTATTTAGCCACGGAAGAACTCCAGCATGGCGTCGCTGTTGACGCGGTAATTAAGGTTGCCGCAATGGCCGCCCAGTGGATAAACGGTCAAACGATCGCCGAAGGTCTTGCGCAGGAAGCCGAGGTCACCCGGGCCGAGAATCACGTCGTCGGCGTTGTGCATGACGGCGATTTTCGGGCTGTCATGCAGGTAGTCCTTCAAGGCATACAGGCTGGCCTGATCGATCAGTTGCAGCAGGCTCCCGCCATCGGTTCGCGCACGCCACATCGGGATCACTTGTTCGGTGATGTAGCAGTCGAAGTCGCACTGCAGCGCACGCTTGAGGTACGGCGTGAGGCTGGTGCCTTCGGTGATCGGGGTTTTCGGCGGCGTGATCAGACCACGACGGTTGATCAGGTCCGAGGTGAAGGCAATGTCGGCTGCCGAGAAGCGGAACGCGGTGCCGATCAGCATGGCCATCTGTTCGTTGCTCAGGTGCTGCTTGGACTGCTGGAAGTCGTAGAGCAGAGCATCGTTGAGGTCGATGTAGCCTTTTTGCTGGAAGTAGCGGGTCAGTTTGTTCAGCACCAGTTCATAGAACGTTGTGCTGTTGTTGATGCCCTTGACTTCCGTTTGTACAAGCTTGTCGAGGTTGGTGATCGAGGTGTAGAGATTGACCGGCGGGTTGAGCAGCAAGACTTTCTTGAAGTTGAAGCTGCGGCGGGTTTCGTCCAGGTGCGCAACGAATGCTGCGTCCAGCGCGCCCAAGCTGTAACCGGTCAGGTAGAAATCGGTAACGGCGACATTCGGGTTTTGCGCCCGCACGGCCTGCATCACCCGGTACATGTCTTCGGCGTCTTCCTTGGTAATGCCGGGTGTAGCGAAGCGTGAGGCGGCGCTCATGAAGTCGAAGCTGGTGGGCGACGACAGTTGCACCACATGGTAGCCGGCCTTGTAGTAGAGCTTTTTCAGGTATTCGTTGTGGCTGCTGTCATAGCGCGCGCCGGTGCCGGCGATCAGGAAGATCAGCGGTGAGGCTTTGTCCTGGGTGGCAATGCGGTAAGTCAGCTTTTTTACCGGCCAGAAGTTGTCCGGCAGTTCGAATGCACGCTCCGGGCGCAGTGTAACGCTGCGTGTCTGCTGATCGATGTCGTCGTCCAGTGGCAACTCCGGACGCAGGTCCGGCGGAGTCGTGGCGATGGTCGCCTCGAACGGGTTGGTCAAGGGGTAGCCATAACTGGCGGCGTCGATATCGACCGCCAGTGCGGACGCACTCAAAATAAGGCCGCCAAACAGGGCGGCGAAGCGCAAGGAACGGAGCATGACTAGATCCCTTAGAGGAAGGTGCCGAATGAAGTTCGCAGGCTATGACCACGGGGTTTGCGCCAAAGTGCCATGGATCGGCACCAATCAGGCCTAATTTCGAGGTAATAGTAGCTGGACGATACACTTTGCAGCTATTTCGTGACCAATTATCTGTTGCGCACGTTTGCTAACCACCGGCAGGGGATTAAGCTGGCAGCCGTTTTCGTTTATTGGAGTGCTTCATGTCCCGCCGTCTGCCTGTGATTCTGCTGCTCGTTCTCCTGCCGTTATGGCTGGCCGCCAGTTATGGCGCGCGTTATGGTTTTATGGAGGATGCTCAATGGGTCGGCGTCTGTGTGGACGAAGCAAGTCGCTGGGAATGCCAGATTCGTTCGAGCCTGGGGTTGATGATTCACTTCAAGGTGTTGGGTTGGACGGCATTGGGCGCGGCGATCATTAGTTTTGTCGTGCCGGGGCGGGCGGGGTGGTGGCTGGCGGTGTTGGCGCTGGTGTTCGGGCTTCCAGCGTTGGCGTTGTACAACACTACTTTGGCGGTGTTTGCGGTGGTGATTGCTGCTTTGCGTCTGGTTCGGGCTTCCCGCAGCGCCTGACAGTCAGCCTTCGCGAGCAAGCTCGCTCCCACAGGGTTCTTTAGCGAATACGAATTTGTATACGACAAAGATCCCTGTGGGAGCGTGGCTTGCCCGCGAAGAGGCCGGCAGCTGCGCTGAAGATCAGGCCTTGCGAACCCGCAAACTGCGCCACAACGCCGCCACCATCAACACACTCACCAGCGCCCAACCCCAGGCCTGCTGATTCTGCAACCCTTCTTGATACAGCTGCGGCGCAATGCCAGCACCGATGATGAAGGTCAGCAGGGCAATTTCCCTACGCGGCACGCTCACCGGGCGGCACAGATAGACCAGCGCCGGCAGCACGAAAGCGACACTCGGAAAACTGCGATAACGCGGATCGAACACCAGCTCCAGCATTATCACCGCAGCGGCAAACCCGGCTGCAGCGAGCCACCAGCCAGCCCGACGTTCCAGCGCATTGAACGCCCGTCCACGCCAACCAGTGCGAGCGCTCAGGGTCAGCGCGGCATGCGCCAGCACCAACAGGTTCAAACCCGTCAGCAACGCCACCCACAACCATTCACTGGCAAAACGGGTGGTGACACGCGCCAGATCGCCCCAGGCGCCAATCGAGCAAGCTGCCAGCGCACCCAGCAGTGGCAGGACCAACGCTGCGCGAGTGCTGCGAACACGCCCGCCGAGGATCAGTGTGCCGAGGAAGATCAAACCGCCCACAACCAGCCACTGCGACCAGTACGGCACGTTCGACACCGGACCTGCCAACACGCCCTTGTCCTGGCGATCGGCGTCGAACAGCCCCCAGTAACCACCGACTGCACCTTCGCTGGCGCGTTTCCACGGCTGGTCAAAGGCTTCGATCAGGTTGTAATGCCAGCCTTGCTGCTCCGCCATGATGACAAAAGCGCGAATGAACTTGGCTTCATTGACCCGGCTCGGCAGGGCGGTTTCACGCTGACGGCCTTCGCTCGGCCAACCGGTTTCGCCAATCATCACGTCCTTGGGCGCGAATTTGCTACCGAACACCTGACGCACCTCGGCTACATGTTGCAGCGCGGCGTCGATATTCGAGGGATCGTCTTCCCAGTACGGCAGCAAATGGATGGTCAGGAAGTCCACTGCCGGGGCGACTTCCGGGTGCTTGAGCCAGAACTCCCAGACGTCGGCGTAAGTGACAGGCTGTTTGACCTGGTTTTTGACTTTATGAATAAGCTTCGCCAACTGCGCGCCAGTGATTTCCTTACGCAACAGGGTTTCGTTACCGACGATCACCGAAGTCACCACGTCCGCGTTCGCATTGGCCGAGGCGATCAGCAGGTCGACTTCCTTGGCGGTGTCCACCGGGTTGCTGTTGACCCAGGCGCCAATCATCAATTTCAGCCCGTGCTTGCGCGCCAGGTCGGGCAGGGCCTCAAGGCCCGTCATCGAGTAGGTGCGGATGCATTCGAAGCGAGTCGCCAGCAGCGCGAGGTCGGCGTCCATGCGCTCGGGGCGCAGCTTGAACGGCTGATCGAACGGCGATTGATCCTTGTCGAACGGGGTGTAGGAGGCGCATTGCAGCTTGTGCGTCGCGCTGGCCACATCCGGCAGCATCACCGGTTTACCGAGGCCGTACCAGAAGCCACCGAGGGCAAAAAGCCCCAACAGGCAGGCAAATAGATAAGCAAAAAAAGGAAAGCGTGATGTCGCGGGCATGGTCAGGCCGTCTGGGAGCAAAGCCGCGCATGTTACCTTCATTTGCCGCGTGCTGGTGGCCTGCATAATTTTGACATGCAAAGTTCGGGCGGATTGGCCGGCGGACTTCCGGTGGTCTAGATTAATGGCGTTCTGATGTCGTTTCTCGATGCCTTGAGGTCGCTGGCAGAGAAGGTCGCCATTGTCGTCAGGTTGATGATCGAGGCGTCAGTGCTCTCATAGATAAATCGCGCTGATGTTCGAACAAGTTTGCGGTGGGCGTGATGGGGGCGCTGTGCACCATAACAATACGTTGACGCGACTCGGCATCCGTCGAGCGCAGCACTTTCGGGGAAGTAACGATGAAGATGCGACGACTTTTAGGCGCGAGTGCCGCTCTGGTGCTTGCGATTGGCTCCACATTCGCCAATGCCGAGAGCAAAACCCTGAGCATCGGCTACGTTGACGGTTGGTCCGACAGCGTTGCCACCACTCATGTGGCGGCCGAAGTGATCAAGCAGAAGCTGGGTTATGACGTGAAGTTGCAAGCCGTCGCAACCGGGATCATGTGGCAGGGTGTGGCCACCGGCAAACTCGACGCCATGATGTCTGCGTGGCTGCCTGTGACTCACGGCGATTACTGGACCAAGAACAAGGATCAGGTCGTCGATTACGGTCCGAACTTCAAAGATGCGAAAATTGGCTTGATCGTACCGGAGTACGTCAAGGCCAAATCCATTGACGATCTTAAAACCGACGAGAGCTTCAAAAAACGCATCGTTGGCATCGACGCCGGTTCGGGCGTGATGCTCAAGTCCGAGCAGGCGATCAAGGACTACGATCTGACCGGTTATCAACTCAAGGCCAGTTCCGGCGCCGGCATGATCGCCGAGCTGACCCGTGCCGAGAAGAAAAACGAATCCATTGCCGTCACCGGTTGGGTGCCGCACTGGATGTTCGCCAAGTGGAAACTGCGCTTCCTGGATGACCCGAAGGGCGTTTTTGGCGCGGCTGAAACCGTGAACAACATCGGCAGCAAAGAACTGGCCACCAAGGCTCCGGAAGTTGCCAAGTTCATGAAGAACTTCCAGTGGGCGTCGAAAGACGAAATCGGCGAAGTCATGTTGGCCATTCAGGATGGTGCCAAACCTGAAGCCGCGGCGAAGGATTGGGTGGCCAAACACCCGGAACGCGTTGCAGACTGGATCAAATGATTTGAGCTGACGCGTCTAGTCAGCACCTTCCAGGGCCGCTTGGTATCACCACCAAGCGGCCTTTTGCTTTTCCCTGTGGGAGCGGGCTTGCTCGCGAATACGGTGTATCAGTCACAGATGATGTTGATTGACACACCGCATTCGCGAGCAAGCCCGCTCCCACAATGTTTAAGGGGGATGCCGGGAAATGGCGATTCTGTCATGTCGTTCTAATACTAAGGTCGTCTGGAACCAGTTCCGCAGCCGCATAGAGTGGATGACGTTACAACTTCATCTGTGCTGCGAGGATAAAAACAATGAACGACAGCATTTACCTCTCGATTCAAAACAGCCCGCTCTTCAAGGAGCTGGTTAGTAAGCGAGAAAGGTTCGCCTGGATTCTTTCGGCGATCATGCTTGGGCTTTACTCCGGATTCATCCTTTTGATTGCTTACGGGCCGCATATCCTGGGCGCGAAAATAAGCCCTGAGTCTTCGATTACCTGGGGAATACCGATTGGTGTCGGGCTGATTCTCTCGGCCTTTATCCTGACTGCAATCTACGTACGACGCGCCAATGGCGAATTCGACGACCTGAACAATGCGATTCTCAAGGAGGCTCAGCAATGATCCGGCGTCTAATGGCTCTATTGAGCATCGCAGCTTTCGCGCCTGGCGCCTGGGCCGCTGAAGCTCTGACTGGCGAAGTCAACAAACAACCGCTTAACGTCTCTGCGATTTTGATGTTCGTGGCGTTCGTCGGTTTGACTCTGTGCATCACCTACTGGGCCTCCAAGCGCAACAATTCGGCGGCTGACTACTATGCGGCGGGTGGCAAGATCACCGGCTTCCAGAACGGTCTGGCGATTGCCGGCGACTACATGTCGGCGGCGTCCTTCCTGGGTATTTCCGCTCTGGTGTTCACTTCCGGCTACGACGGCCTGATCTACTCGATCGGCTTCCTGGTGGGTTGGCCAATCATTCTGTTCCTGATCGCTGAGCGCCTGCGTAACCTGGGTAAATACACCTTTGCCGACGTGGCGTCCTATCGTCTCGGGCAAACCCAGATCCGCACGCTGTCCGCTTGCGGTTCGCTGGTGGTGGTGGCGTTCTACCTGATCGCGCAAATGGTCGGTGCCGGCAAGCTGATTCAGCTGCTGTTCGGTCTCGACTATCACATTGCAGTGATCCTGGTCGGTGTCCTGATGTGCATGTACGTGTTGTTCGGCGGCATGCTGGCGACCACTTGGGTGCAGATCATCAAGGCGGTGCTGTTGCTGTCCGGTGCCTCGTTCATGGCGCTGATGGTGATGAAGCACGTCAACTTCGACTTCAATGCGCTGTTTTCCGAAGCGATCAAGGTTCACCCTAAAGGTGAGGCAATCATGAGCCCCGGCGGTCTGGTGAAAGACCCGATCTCCGCGTTCTCCCTTGGCCTGGCACTGATGTTCGGTACCGCTGGCCTGCCGCACATTCTGATGCGCTTCTTCACCGTGAGTGACGCAAAAGAAGCTCGTAAGAGCGTGCTGTATGCAACTGGCTTCATTGGCTACTTCTACATCCTGACGTTCATCATCGGCTTCGGCGCGATCCTGCTGGTCAGCACCAACCCGGCCTTTAAAGATGCGGCTGGCGCGCTGTTGGGCGGCAACAACATGGCGGCGGTGCACCTGGCTAATGCGGTCGGTGGCAGTATCTTCCTGGGCTTTATCTCGGCAGTGGCGTTCGCAACCATTCTGGCTGTGGTGGCGGGTTTGACGCTGGCCGGTGCTACGGCGGTGTCTCATGACCTTTACGCCAGCGTGATCAAGAAGGGCAAGGCCAACGACAAGGATGAGATCCGCGTCTCGAAAATCACCACCATCTGTCTGGGTGTGCTGGCGATCGGTCTGGGCATTCTGTTCGAAAGCCAGAACATCGCGTTCATGGTGGGCCTGGCGTTCTCCATCGCGGCAAGCTGTAACTTCCCGGTGCTGCTGCTTTCCATGTATTGGAAGAAGTTGACCACGCGTGGTGCGATGATCGGTGGCTGGCTGGGTCTGATCAGTGCTGTTGGTTTGATGGTGCTTGGGCCAACCATTTGGGTGCAGATCCTGCATAACGAGAAGGCTATCTTCCCGTATGAGTACCCGGCGTTGTTCTCCATGGCCATTGCGTTTATCGGGATCTGGTTCTTCTCGATTACTGATAAGTCGACTGCGGCTGACAATGAGCGGGCGCTGTTTTTCCCTCAGTTTGTTCGTTCGCAGACGGGCTTGGGGGCGAGTGGGGCGGTTGCTCACTAAGGCTTCAGGTTTGATTATGTAAGCTGCGCTAAACAGAAATGCCCCGGTCGAGAGACCGGGGCATTTTTTGTTGGGCGGATTGATTGTTTACATATCCGTTGCTGCGGTAACGGCTACTTAGGCTTTCGCCCTTACGGCGAGTCCCTTTTGGCAAACGCCGCGCCGTTGGCTTTGGCTTTTGATATTGATCTTGATCTTTCGCCCCTTCGGCAGGCCGAGCGTAGGTGTTCATCAGGGGGTTAGGCGCGTAGCACCGTGCGGCGAAGCCGCACACATCGAGAGGAGGTCGTCGCGAAGCAGACCGGAGGCGATGCCCCCTGATGGACACCGTAGCGAGGGAACACTGAGCTTTAGCGAAGTGCCGTACGCCGGGGCGAAGCCTTTTGGTTCCTTTTTGCTGGGCCGGCACTCCGGCGTTTGAAAAAGGGGCTCGCTGTAAGAGCGAAACCGCCAGCCGCGGTTACCGAAGAAACGGATATGTACCCAATCCCAACCCCATAAAACCGCCACAGCACAAACAAAAACGGCCTCTATCTACATAGAGGCCGTTTCCGGTGCAACTTAAGACGTTATCGCAAGACAGGTCTTATTTGCGGTCTTCCAGCTTGGTGATGTCACGCGACTCGTAGCCGGTGTACAACTGGCGCGGACGGCCAATCTTGTACGGGCTGGAGAGCATTTCTTTCCAGTGGGAGATCCAGCCGACAGTCCGCGCCAAAGCGAAGATTACGGTGAACATGCTGGTCGGAATGCCGATCGCCTTGAGGATGATCCCCGAGTAGAAGTCGACGTTCGGGTACAGCGAGCGTTCGATGAAGTACGGGTCGGTCAGGGCGATCTCTTCCAGGCGCATGGCCAGTTCGAGTTGCGGATCGTTGGTGATGCCCAGTTCTTTCAGTACTTCGTCGCAAGTCTGCTTCATCACTGTGGCGCGTGGGTCGCGGTTTTTGTAAACCCGGTGACCGAAGCCCATCAGTTTGAACGGATCGTTCTTGTCCTTGGCCTTCGCGATGTACTTGTCGATGTTCGACACATCGCCAATTTCATCGAGCATGGTCAGAACAGCTTCGTTCGCGCCGCCGTGGGCAGGGCCCCACAGTGCAGCGATGCCGGCGGCGATACAGGCGAACGGGTTGGCACCCGAAGAGCCGGCCAGGCGTACGGTGGAGGTCGATGCGTTCTGCTCGTGGTCGGCATGGAGGATGAAGATCTTGTCCATGGCCTTGGCGAGTACCGGGCTGATCGGTTTGATCTCGCACGGGGTGTTGAACATCATGTGCAGGAAGTTTTCCGCGTACGTCAGGTCGTTGCGCGGGTACATCATGGGCTGACCCATGGAGTACTTGTAAACCATCGCTGCCAGCGTCGGCATCTTGGCAACCAGACGGATCGCGGAGATTTCGCGATGCTGCGGGTTATTGATGTCCAGGGAGTCGTGGTAGAAGGCCGAGAGGGCGCCGACTACACCGCACATGACGGCCATCGGGTGGGCGTCGCGACGGAAGCCGTTGAAGAAGGTCTTCAGCTGCTCATGAACCATGGTGTGGTTCTTGACGGTGCTGACGAACTGGGCTTTCTGTTCTGCGGTCGGCAGTTCGCCGTTGAGCAGCAGATAGCAGGTTTCCAGGTAGTCCGATTTTTCAGCCAGCTGTTCGATCGGGTAGCCGCGGTGCAGCAGGATCCCGTTGTCACCGTCGATATAGGTGATCTTCGACTCGCAGGCAGCGGTCGACATGAAACCAGGGTCAAAGGTGAAACGGCCCGTGGCCGTCAGGCTCCGGACATCGATAACATCGGGACCAACGGTGCCGCTTAAAATGGGCAGCTCGACGGGGGCTGCGCCCTCGATGATCAACTGCGCTTTTTTGTCAGCCATGTGGCCTCCTATTTATGCTTGAAATCATCAGACAGACCCCCCACGCAGGGCCCGCACCACTATAGTGAGATAAATTCGAATGTCAATTTGCCTAAAGTCTTGCTCCAGAAGGCTTTAACCGGACTTTTTCCTCGAAATTGACTGCCATTTACGCCTTTTATCTAACTTGTGCAATGCGCTATTAGGGGAAGGTGAACGCGTTGTCATTAGTAGCCTAACTGTCTATACTCGGCCTCCGACCGCCAGGGGCTTTTGGGCCTGCTTTACTGGGGGTCGCACTCCCTGGGTGGTGGGTACCTGACCAGTGCACTCCCCAACAACTTTGCCCTGATTGTTAGGGGCTCTTCAGTGTGAAAAAAAGCCGTGAATAGCCAACGACCTGTAAACCTAGACCTAAGGACCATCAAACTCCCAGTCACTGCTTACACGTCCATTCTTCACCGAATCTCCGGAATCATCCTCTTTGTCAGCCTGGCCATCATGCTTTATGCACTGGACAAGTCGCTCGACTCGGAAGAAGGCTTCGGTCAGGTGAAAGCGTGTCTGACCAGTCCGCTAGCCAAGCTAGTGACATGGGGCATCCTGTCCGCTCTGCTGTATCACCTGGTTGCCGGTGTGCGCCACTTGATGATGGACATGGGCATTGGCGAGTCGCTTGAGGGCGGCAAACTGGGCTCGAAAATCGTTATCGCCATTTCCGTGGTGGTAATCGTTCTGGCAGGAGTTTGGATATGGTAACTAACGTCACGAACCTGTCGCGTTCGGGCCTCTATGACTGGATGGCACAACGTGTGTCTGCGGTCGTTCTCGCGGCTTACTTCATTTTCCTGATCGGATACGTCGTCGCCAACCCTGGCATCGGCTACGCCCAATGGCATGAACTGTTCGCAAGCAACTGGATGCGTATTTTCAGTCTTTTGGCTCTCGTCGCCCTCGGCGCTCACGCCTGGGTCGGCATGTGGACCATCGCGACCGACTACCTGACGCCAATGGCGTTCGGCAAGTCCGCGACTGCAATACGTTTCCTCTTCCAGGCAGTATGCGGCGTTGCGATGTTCGCCTACTTCGTCTGGGGTGTGCAGATTCTTTGGGGTATCTGATTCATGTCTAATACAGTTAACACGCTTTCGTTCGACGCCATCATCATTGGCGGCGGCGGTGCTGGCATGCGCGCTGCGTTGCAGCTGGCACAGGGTGGTCACAAGACTGCCGTAGTTACCAAGGTTTTCCCGACTCGTTCGCACACTGTATCCGCCCAGGGTGGCATCACCTGCGCCATCGCCTCGGCAGATCCGAACGATGACTGGCGCTGGCACATGTACGATACCGTCAAGGGTTCCGACTATATCGGTGACCAGGACGCTATCGAATACATGTGTTCCGTAGGCCCGGAAGCGGTCTTCGAACTCGAGCACATGGGCTTGCCGTTCTCCCGTACCGAACAAGGCCGCATCTATCAGCGTCCGTTCGGCGGTCAGTCGAAAGACTTCGGTAAAGGTGGCCAGGCTGCCCGTACGTGCGCCGCTGCCGACCGTACCGGTCACGCGCTGTTGCACACCCTGTACCAGGCCAACCTCAAGGCCGGTACCGTATTCCTCAACGAGTACTACGGTGTCGACCTGGTGAAGAACGAAGATGGTGCCTTTGTCGGCATGATCGTCATCTGCATCGAAACCGGCGAAACTTCCTACGTCCGCGCTAACGCCACCGTACTGGCGACCGGCGGTGCAGGTCGTATCTACTCGTCCACCACCAACGCCCTGATCAACACCGGTGACGGCGTCGGCATGGCGCTGCGTGCTGGCGTGCCGGTACAAGACATTGAAATGTGGCAGTTCCACCCAACCGGCATCGCCGGCGCTGGTGTACTGGTTACTGAAGGTTGCCGCGGTGAAGGCGGTTACCTGATCAACAAGCACGGCGAGCGTTTCATGGAGCGTTATGCTCCGAACGCCAAAGACCTGGCTGGTCGTGACGTGGTTGCTCGCTCGATGGTTAAAGAAATCATCGCTGGCAACGGTTGCGGTCCGGATGGCGACCACGTAATGCTGAAACTCGATCACCTCGGTGAAGAAGTTCTGCACAGTCGTCTGCCAGGCATCATGGAACTGTCCAAGACCTTCGCCCACGTCGATCCAGCCGTGTCGCCGATTCCGGTCGTTCCAACCTGCCACTATATGATGGGCGGCGTGCCGACCAACATTCACGGTCAGGCAATCACTCAGGACGCCGACGGCGTTGACCAGATCATCCCGGGTCTGTTCGCAGTAGGCGAAGTGGCCTGCGTATCGGTTCACGGTGCCAACCGTCTGGGCGGTAACTCGTTGCTCGACCTGGTGGTATTCGGTCGTGCTGCCGGCCTGTTCCTGGAACAGACCCTGAAAGAAGGCGTCGATTACACTCGCGCTCGCCAGTCCGACATCGACGCTGCCCTGGCGCGTCTCGATGGCCTGAACTCGCGTACCGAGGGCGAAGACGTCGCCACCCTGCGTAAAGAGCTGCAAAGCTGCATGCAGAACTACTTCGGTGTATTCCGTACCGGCGAATACATGCAGAAGGGTATCGCCCAGCTCGCTGATCTGCGTGGCCGTATCGCCAACGTCAAGATCAACGACAAGAGCCAGGCGTTCAACACTGCTCGTATCGAAGCTCTGGAATTGCAGAACCTGCTGGAAGTGGCTGAAGCTACCGCCATCGCCGCAGAGATCCGCAAAGAGTCCCGCGGCGCTCACGCCCGTGAAGACTACGAAGATCGCGACGACGAAAACTGGCTGTGCCACACCCTGTACTTCCCGGGTGACAAGCGCGTGACCAAGCGTGCCGTGAACTTCTCGCCGAAGACTGTTCCGACTTTTGAACCTAAGATTCGGACTTATTAAGGGTGGCCGCCATGTTGCAAGTCAGTGTTTATCGCTACAACCCTGATCAGGACGCTGCGCCGTTCATGCAGGAATTTTCGGTCGATACCGGTGGTAAAGACCTGATGGTGCTGGACGTGCTGGCCCTGATCAAAGAGCAGGACGAAGGGTTCTCCTATCGTCGCTCTTGCCGTGAAGGTGTTTGCGGTTCCGACGGCATGAACATCAACGGCAAAAACGCTCTGGCGTGCGTCACGCCGCTGTCCGCTGTCGTAAAAGGTAACAAGCTGATCGTTCGTCCTCTGCCAGGTTTGCCGGTTATCCGTGACCTGGTCGTCGATATGAGCATCTTCTACAAGCAATACGAGAAGGTTAAGCCATACCTGCAGAACGACACGCCGGCTCCGGCCATCGAACGTCTGCAGACCCCTGAAGAGCGTGAAAAGCTCGACGGTCTGTACGAGTGCATCCTGTGCGCTTGCTGCTCGACCTCTTGCCCGTCCTTCTGGTGGAACCCGGACAAGTTCCTGGGTCCAGCTGCTCTGCTGCAAGCGTATCGCTTCCTGGCAGACAGCCGCGACACCAAGACTGCCGAGCGTCTGGCTTCGCTGGATGACCCGTTCAGCGTATTCCGCTGCCGCGGGATCATGAACTGCGTCAACGTCTGCCCGAAAGGCCTGAACCCGACTAAGGCCATCGGTCACGTACGTAACATGTTGCTGCAAAGCGGCGTGTGATTCAGCTGCTGTACCCGGCTGTTGTAAATGCAGTACCGCTGTACCCGTAGATGCTACGGCGCAGGCTTCAACCGGCGCCGTAGTTTTAACCTGAGCAGCAGCTTATAAGGCTGCGGCTCTTATTTTGAAGAAATGAGACAAGCAGGGGCATCCGGGCTGGTACCCGGACTATCAGCGTGATCCTAAGTGGCTTGTTTTAGTCGCTGCATTCGGACTTCTGCAAGCGTGCTCGGTGTCGACGCCGATGGTGTTCCCCTAACCGAGGGTGACCAAGCATGCAAGAAAGCGTGATGCAGCGCATGTGGAACAGCGCCTACCTATCCGGTAGTAACGCTGCCTATGTGGAAGAGCTCTATGAGCTCTACCTGCACGACCCTAACGCTGTGCCAGAAGAGTGGCGCACCTACTTTCAGAAGTTGCCTGCTGACGGCAACACTGCCACCGATGTTTCGCACTCGACAATTCGCGATCATTTCGTCTTGCTGGCAAAGAACCAGCGCCGCGCACAACCGGTTTCCGCCGGCAGCGTGAGCAGTGAGCACGAGAAGAAGCAAGTTGAAGTGCTGCGATTGATCCAGGCCTACCGTATGCGTGGCCACCAGGCAGCCCAGCTTGACCCGCTGGGGCTGTGGCAGCGTCCTGCACCTGCAGACCTGTCGATCAATCATTACGGCTTGACCAATGCCGATCTTGATACGACCTTCCGTGCCGGCGACCTGTTCATCGGCAAAGAGGAAGCGAGCCTACGCGAAATTCACGAAGCGTTGCAGCAGACATATTGCCGCACCATCGGCGCTGAATTTACGCATATCACCGATTCCGAGCAGCGCCAGTGGTTCCAGCAACGTCTGGAAAGCGTGCGTGGCCGTCCGACGTACTCCGCCGACATCAAGAGTCATCTGCTCGAGCGCGTCACGGCCGGCGAAGGCCTGGAAAAATACCTGGGCACCAAATACCCGGGCACCAAGCGTTTCGGTCTGGAAGGCGGCGAAAGTCTGATTCCGATGCTCGATGAGCTGATCCAGCGTTCCGGTTCCTACGGCACCAAGGAAATCGTTATCGGCATGGCCCACCGTGGTCGTCTGAACGTGCTGGTCAACACCTTCGGCAAGAACCCGCGCGAGCTGTTCGACGAGTTCGAAGGCAAGAAGAAGGTCGAGCTGGGTTCCGGTGACGTTAAATATCACCAGGGCTTCTCGTCCAACGTCATGACCACTGGCGGTGAAGTTCACCTGGCCATGGCGTTCAACCCGTCCCACCTGGAAATTGTATCTCCTGTGGTCGAGGGTTCGGTTCGCGCCCGTCAGGATCGTCGCAACGACCCTACCGGTGAGAAGGTCCTGCCGATTTCCATCCACGGTGACGCGGCATTCGCCGGTCAGGGTGTGGTCATGGAAACCTTCCAGATGTCGCAGACCCGCGGTTTCAAGACCGGCGGCACCGTGCACATCGTGATCAACAACCAGGTCGGTTTCACCATCAGCAACCCGCTGGACTCGCGTTCCACCGAGTACGCGACTGACGTTGCGAAGATGATCCAGGCGCCGATCCTCCATGTGAATGGTGATGATCCGGAAGCCGTATTGTTCGTGACCCAGTTGGCCATCGACTACCGCATGCAGTACAAGCGCGACGTGGTGATCGACCTGGTCTGCTACCGTCGTCGCGGCCACAACGAGGCCGACGAGCCAAGCGGTACCCAGCCTCTGATGTATCAGCAAATCGCCAAGCAGCGCACCACGCGTGAACTGTATGCCGATCGTCTGACCCAGGGCGGAGTACTCGACGCTGAGCGTGTTCAAGCGAAAATCGATGAATACCGTAACGCGCTGGACAACGGTCTGCATGTTGTAAAAAGCCTGGTCAAAGAGCCGAACAAGGAATTGTTCGTGGACTGGCGTCCGTATCTGGGCCACGCCTGGACCGCACGTCACGACACTCGCTTCGATCTGAAAACCTTGCAGGAACTGTCCGCCAAGCTGCTGGAAATTCCGGAAGGCTTCGTGGTTCAGCGCCAGGTCTCGAAAATCTACGAAGACCGTCAGAAGATGCAAGCCGGCGGCCTGCCGATCAACTGGGGTTACGCCGAAACCATGGCGTACGCGACCCTGGCGTTCGAAGGTCACCCGATTCGCATGACGGGTCAGGACATCGGTCGCGGTACGTTCTCGCACCGTCACGCCGTCCTGCACAACCAGAAAGACACGGGCAGCTACATTCCGCTGCAGAACCTGTACAAAGGTCAGCCACGCTTCGACCTGTACGATTCGTTCCTGTCTGAAGAAGCGGTTCTGGCGTTCGAATACGGTTACTCGACCACCACGCCTGAGGCGCTGGTTATCTGGGAAGCCCAGTTCGGCGACTTCGCCAACGGTGCCCAGGTGGTTATCGACCAGTTCATCACCAGTGGCGAGCACAAGTGGGGCCGTCTCTGCGGTCTGACCATGTTGCTGCCGCACGGTTATGAAGGTCAGGGTCCGGAGCACTCTTCGGCTCGTCTGGAGCGTTACCTGCAACTGTGCGCCGAGCACAACATTCAGGTAGCGGTGCCGACCACGCCGGCCCAGATCTACCACTTGCTGCGTCGTCAGGTGATTCGCCCGCTGCGCAAGCCATTGATAGTCCTGACGCCGAAGTCGTTGCTGCGTCACAAACTGGCCGTGTCGACCCTGGAAGATCTGGCCGAAGGTTCGTTCCAGACCGTTATCCCGGAAATCGATGTTCAAGACCCGAAGAAGGTCGAGCGCATTGTTCTGTGTAGCGGCAAGGTCTACTACGACCTGCTGGAAAAACGCCGTGCCGAAGGTCGTGACGACATCGCCGTCGTGCGTATCGAGCAGCTGTACCCATTCCCTGAGGACGACTTGAACGAAGTCCTGGCTCCGTACACCAACCTCAAACATATCGTTTGGTGTCAGGAAGAGCCGATGAACCAGGGTGCGTGGTACTGCAGCCAACACCACATGCGTCGCATCGTTGGCAATCACAACAAGTCTCTCGTACTCGAGTACGCGGGCCGTGATGCTTCTGCTGCACCTGCTTGTGGTTACGCATCGATGCACGCTGAGCAGCAAGAAAAACTGCTGCAAGACGCCTTTACTGTTTAACGCCTTCGCGCACCTGAAACCGAATTTAAGGACCCACAGATAATGGCTATCGAAATCAAAGCCCCCACTTTCCCGGAATCGGTTGCCGATGGCACCGTTGCCACCTGGCACAAAAAGCCGGGCGATGCCGTCAAGCGCGATGATCTGATCGTCGACATCGAAACCGACAAAGTCGTACTGGAAGTGTTGGCCACCGCTGACGGCGTGCTGGGCGCTATCGTCAAGAACGAAGGCGACACCGTTCTGTCCGACGAAGTCCTGGGCTCCATCGAAGCGGGCGGCGCTGCTGCCGCTCCAACCGCTGCCGCTGCTCCGGCCGCTGCACAGGCTGCTGCTCCAGCCGCTGAAGGCGAAGACGATCCTGTTGCTGCACCGGCTGCTCGCAAGCTGGCTGAAGAAAACGGCATCAACATCGCTTCCGTTGCCGGTACTGGCAAAGGCGGTCGTGTCACCAAGGAAGACGTAGTAGCCGCTGTTGCCGCCAAGAAAGCAGCTCCGGCTGCCGCGCCTGCCAAGGCTGCTGCGCCTGCCGCCGCTGCCCCAGTGTTCGCCGCCGGTGACCGCATCGAGAAGCGCGTACCGATGACCCGCGTTCGCGCTACCGTGGCCAAGCGCCTGGTAGAAGCCCAGTCGAACATGGCGATGCTGACCACGTTCAACGAAGTCGACATGACCGAAGTCATGGCGCTGCGTTCGAAGTACAAGGACCTGTTCGAGAAGTCCCACAACGGCGTGCGCCTGGGCTTCATGTCGTTCTTCGTGAAAGCGGCCACCGAAGCGCTGAAACGCTACCCGGCTGTCAACGCCTCGATCGACGGTGCCGACATCGTTTACCACGGCTACGCCGACGTTGGTGTGGCTGTTTCCAGCGACCGCGGTCTGGTTGTACCGGTTCTGCGTAACGCCGAACTGATGAGCCTGGCCGAAATCGAAGGCGGCATCGCCACCTTCGGCAAGAAGGCTCGTGACGGCAAGCTGTCGATGGACGAGATGACCGGCGGTACTTTCACCATCACTAACGGTGGTACCTTCGGTTCGATGATGTCGACCCCGATCGTCAACCCGCCGCAAGCGGCCATCCTGGGCATGCACAACATTCTGCAGCGTCCTATGGCGATCAACGGTCAGGTTGTTATCCGTCCGATGATGTACCTGGCTCTGTCCTACGATCACCGTCTGATCGATGGCAAAGAAGCTGTGACCTTCCTGGTTACCATCAAGAACCTGCTGGAAGACCCGGCTCGTTTGCTGCTGGATATCTGATTTCGTTGCACGGGCCGCCCACTGATGGACGGCCCTTCTGTAATGACCAGCTTCGTCCCACGACGGTCCTCAAAAGGGGCCGTCCGGTTTGATTCGAGAAGGAATGACACATGACTCAGAAATTCGACGTGGTAGTGATTGGCGCGGGCCCTGGCGGCTACGTGGCTGCCATTAAAGCAGCGCAACTGGGCCTCACCACTGCCTGCATCGAGAAATACACCGACAAGGAAGGCAAACTGGCCCTCGGCGGTACTTGCCTGAACGTCGGCTGCATTCCATCCAAGGCGCTGCTGGACAGCTCCTGGAAATACAAGGAAGCCAAAGAAGGCTTCGCGATCCACGGTATCAATCACGCTGGCGTGACCATGGACGTGGCGGCAATGGTTGGCCGTAAAGCCAACATCGTCAAAGGCCTGACCTCTGGCGTTGCAACCCTGTTCAAGGCTAATGGCGTCACTTCCCTGCAAGGCCACGGCAAACTGCTGGCTGGCAAGAAAGTTGAACTGACCAAGCCAGACGGCACCGTCGAAATCATCGAAGCCGAGAACGTGATCCTGGCTTCCGGTTCGCGTCCGATCGACATTCCACCGGCTCCGGTTGACCAGAACGTGATCGTCGATTCGACCGGCGCGCTGGAATTCCAAACCGTACCTAAGCGTCTGGGCGTGATCGGCGCTGGCGTGATCGGTCTGGAACTGGGTTCGGTCTGGTCGCGTCTGGGTTCGGAAGTGGTTGTCCTGGAAGCGCTGGAGAAGTTCCTGCCAGCCGCTGACGACGCCGTTTCCAAAGAAGCCTACAAAACCCTGACCAAACAAGGTCTGGACATCAAGCTGGGCGCTCGCGTCACCGGTTCCAAAGTGAACGGCGACGAAGTCGTTGTGAACTACACCGATGCCAATGGCGAACAGAACATCACCTTCGACAAGCTGATCGTTGCCGTTGGTCGCCGTCCAGTGACCACCGAGCTGCTGGCAGCTGACAGCGGTGTAAACATCGACGAACGTGGTTTCGTTTTCGTTGACGACCAGTGCGCGACCAGCGTCCCGGGCGTTTTCGCGATCGGTGACGTGGTTCGCGGCATGATGCTGGCGCACAAGGCGTCCGAAGAAGGCATCATGGTTGTAGAGCGCATCAAGGGCCACAAAGCCCAGATCAACTATGACCTGATCCCGTCTGTTATTTATACTCACCCGGAAATCGCGTGGGTCGGTAAATCCGAGCAAACCTTGAAAGCAGAAGGCGTTGAAGTTAACGTCGGCACTTTCCCGTTTGCAGCCAGTGGCCGTGCCATGGCAGCCAACGACACCGGCGGTTTCGTGAAAGTCATTGCTGATGCCAAGACTGACCGCGTATTGGGCGTCCACGTGATTGGCCCGAGCGCTGCAGAACTGGTTCAGCAGGGCGCGATCGGTATGGAATTCGGCACCAGTGCCGAAGACCTGGGCATGATGGTTTTCTCCCATCCGACCCTGTCCGAAGCCTTGCACGAAGCAGCTCTGGCAGTGAATGGCGGCGCCATTCACATTGCCAACCGCAAGAAGCGTTAAGACAAGACAATAAGAAACCACGGCGGAAGGCCCGTCGTGAGCCTTGCGTGCAAGACTCACCGCGGAATGTCCGCCGGACGCAGCCTTGCGTAGTTCACCGGTTATCCGGAACACCTACGCAAGCAGCAGTCACAGGTGGTGCGGCACTGAACAAGTGCAGCACCGAATGCGCAGTACCTAACGAAGACGGTAATAAGCATGAATCTTCACGAGTATCAGGGTAAGCAGCTGTTCGCCGAATACGGCCTGCCAGTTTCCCAGGGTTTCGCCGTAGACACCCCGGAAGCAGCAGCAGAAGCGTGCGACAAGATCGGCGGGACCGAATGGGTTGTCAAAGCCCAGGTTCACGCAGGTGGTCGCGGTAAAGCGGGCGGCGTCAAGCTGGTTCGCAGCAAAGAAGACGCCAAAGCATTCGCTCAACAGTGGTTGGGCAAGCGTCTGGTGACTTACCAGACTGATGCCAATGGTCAGCCAGTCACCAAGATCCTGGTTGAATCGTGCACTGATATCGCTAAAGAGCTGTACCTCGGCGCTGTCGTTGACCGTTCGAGCCGTCGCATCGTGTTCATGGCTTCCACCGAAGGTGGCGTGGACATCGAGAAAATCGCTCACGATACCCCTGAGAAAATCCTCAAGGCCACTATCGATCCACTGGTTGGCGCTCAGCCATTCCAGGGTCGCGAGCTGGCATTCCAGCTGGGTCTGGAAGGCAAGCAAGTTGCTCAGTTCGCCAAGATCTTCGTAGGTCTGGCCAAGCTGTTCAAGGATCACGACCTGGCTCTGCTGGAAGTGAACCCGCTGGTGATCAAGGCTGACGGCGATCTGCATTGCCTCGACGCCAAGATCAACATCGACGCCAACGCCATGTACCGTCAGCCTAAGCTGAAGACTTTCCACGATCCGTCGCAAGACGATCCGCGCGAAGCGCACGCTGCCAAGTTCGAACTGAACTACGTAGCGCTGGAAGGCAACATCGGTTGCATGGTCAACGGTGCTGGCCTGGCCATGGGTACCATGGACATCGTCAACCTGCATGGCGGCAAACCAGCCAACTTCCTCGACGTGGGCGGCGGTGCTACCAAAGAACGCGTTACCGAAGCGTTCAAGATCATCCTGTCCGACACTAACGTCGCTGCAGTATTGGTCAACATCTTCGGCGGCATCGTTCGTTGCGACATGATTGCCGAAGGCATCATCGGCGCAGTGAAAGAAGTCGGCGTGAAAATCCCGGTTGTTGTTCGCCTTGAAGGCAACAACGCTGAGCTGGGCGCTAAAGTACTGGCAGAAAGCGGTTTGAACATCATCGCTGCTACCAGCCTGACCGACGCTGCTCAACAAGTTGTCAAAGCTGCGGAGGGCAAATAATGAGCGTCCTGATCAATAAAGACACCAAAGTTATCTGCCAGGGTATTACCGGTTCGCAAGGTAGTTTCCACACCCAGCAAGCCATCGAATACGGCACCAAGATGGTTGGTGGCGTTACTCCTGGTAAAGGCGGCACCGAACACCTGGGTCTGCCAGTGTTCAACACCGTGAAAGATGCTGTAGCTGCCACTGGCGCTACCGCCAGCGTGATCTACGTACCAGCTCCTTTCTGCAAAGACTCCATCCTGGAAGCAGCTTTCGGCGGCATCAAGCTGATCGTTTGCATCACTGAAGGCATTCCTACCCTGGACATGCTGGATGCCAAGGTCAAGTGTGACGAGCTGGGCGTAGTCCTGATCGGTCCTAACTGCCCAGGCGTGATCACTCCAGGCGAATGCAAGATCGGCATCATGCCAGGTCACATTCACTTGCCAGGTAAAGTCGGTATCGTTTCCCGTTCCGGCACCCTGACCTACGAAGCTGTCAAGCAGACTACTGACGCCGGTTTCGGTCAGTCGACTTGCGTCGGCATCGGTGGTGACCCGATCCCGGGTTCGAACTTCATCGACATCCTGAAGCTGTTCCAGGAAGACCCGAAGACCGAAGCGATCGTGATGATTGGTGAGATCGGCGGTTCGGCTGAAGAAGAAGCGGCTGCCTACATCAAGGCACACGTGACCAAGCCAGTTGTTTCCTACATCGCTGGTGTGACTGCCCCTGCTGGCAAGCGCATGGGCCATGCTGGCGCAATCATCTCTGGCGGCAAAGGCACTGCAGACGAGAAGTTTGCTGCCCTGGAAGACGCAGGCGTTAAAACCGTGCGTTCGCTGGCAGACATCGGCAAGGCTTTGTCCGAGCTGACCGGTTGGGCTGTCAAGTAAGCCTCGCGCTTATCTGACGCTTCACCAAACAAAGGCCACCTTCGGGTGGTCTTTGTCGTTTCTGAAGATCAAAAGATCGCAGCCTTCGGCAGCTCCTACAGTTGGAATGCAATCTCATGTAGGAGCTGCCGAAGGCTGCGATCTTTTGATCTTTTTATATGTAAACGCGACACGGAAGTGTCGTGTATCGGATAGTTCGCACCCTAACAGTGCGTTTGTCGGGCAAATTCGTTAGGCTAGCAGCCATTTTTGCGTCCGCAGCCCACAAGGTAGCTACGCGCTAAACGGGTCAGCCCTATACGGACCGACAGCATTTCCCTCACCCCTCAGGGAAATCCCTCTCTAAATTCCGATTCAGTAGTGTGGTATTTCCTTAATGAAAGTGTTGAAAGGCCAGGACATCCTGGCACTTGGTTTTATGACTTTTGCCCTGTTTGTCGGGGCTGGCAACATCATCTTCCCGCCTATCGTCGGTCTGCAGTCCGGTCCAAATGTCTGGATGGCGGCGCTGGGCTTTCTGATCACGGCGGTCGGCTTGCCGGTGATCACCGTTGTCGCCCTGGCCAAGGTCGGTGGCGCCATGGATGCCTTGAGCAGCCCGATCGGTAAAGTCGCCGGTGGCCTGCTGGCGGCCGCGTGCTACCTGGCTGTCGGCCCGCTGTTCGCGACACCGCGCACCGCCACCGTGTCGTTCGAAGTGGGCCTGGCGCCGCTGACCGGCGAGAGCCCGCTGGCGTTGTTCCTCTACAGTTCGGTGTACTTCCTGCTGGTGTTCTTCATCTCGCTTTATCCAGGCCGTTTGCTGGATACCGTAGGACGTTTCCTCGCACCGCTGAAGATCCTCGCCCTGGCCGCTCTCGGCATCGCAGCGTTTGCATTGCCGGCCGGTGATGTCGGCGTGGCCACCCCGGAATACGTAGCGGCACCGTTCTCCCAAGGCTTCATCAATGGTTACCTGACCATGGATACCCTGGGCGCGCTGGTATTCGGCATTGTCATCGTCAACGCGATCCGTTCCCGTGGCGTCGAGTCGCCGGTGTTGATTACCCGTTACGCGATCATTGCCGGGCTGATTGCCGGCGTGGGTCTGGCGCTGGTTTACGTCAGCCTGTTCCGTCTCGGTTCGGGCAGCCATGCAGTGGCCGCGGGTGCTACCAACGGCGCAGCGGTATTGCACGCTTACGTGCAACACACCTTCGGTTCTCTGGGCAGCGGTTTTCTGGCGGTGCTGATCTCCCTGGCCTGTCTGGTGACGGCGGTGGGTCTGACCTGCGCCTGCGCCGAATACTTCAGCCGTGTGCTGCCGCTGTCCTACAAGACATTGGT
Source organism: Pseudomonas sp. MDT1-17 (assembly GCF_054898105.1). Lineage (NCBI taxonomy): Bacteria > Pseudomonadati > Pseudomonadota > Gammaproteobacteria > Pseudomonadales > Pseudomonadaceae > Pseudomonas > Pseudomonas sp. MDT1-17. The sequence continues at coordinate 2,299,098 of NZ_JBUBVM010000001.1, forward strand.
CATCATCCTGGCCGTGTTCTCGCTGCTGGTGTCCAACCTGGGCCTCACCAAGCTGATTGCGTTCTCGATCCCGGTGCTGACTGCGATCTACCCGCCGTGCATTGCCCTGGTAGCCCTGAGCTTCTGCAAGGACTTCTGGCATGAACAGGGCCGCATCGTCGGTCCGGTGATGCTGGTCTCGTTCATCTTCGGCCTGATCGACGCCCTCAAGGGCGCGGGCCTGGCGGACTGGATGCCGACTCAGTTGTCCCACCTGCCGCTGAGCGAGCAAGGTTTGGCCTGGTTGGTGCCGTCGGTCATGACCCTGGTCGTCGCGGTGGCCTGCGATCGTCTGCTGGGCAAGCGCGAAGAAGCACTGGCTTAAGCCGCTTCCGGGCCCGCCACAAGCGGGTCTTGAGCACATATGGAAATGCCCCGTATCAATCGATACGGGGCATTTTTTATGGGCATGATGCGGTGTCTTTTTTTGTGAGCTAACGTCGAAGCACTGCGAAGATCTCATGTGGGAGCGGGCTTGCTCGCGAAGACGGCTTATCATTCAACATTGATGTCGACTGACCCACCGCTTTCGCGAGCAAGCCCGCTCCCACAGGATTTCGGTACTCCGCATACACATCACAAGGACCTGCATGTCGTTCATCCACGCCAATATGATCCACATCCTCGCTGCGCTCTGGTTCGTCATCTGCTGGGGCGGCTACACCCGTTATGCGTCGTGGAAGGGCCGCGACACTGCGTGCCTGGCCAGTGTGCTGCACCTTTATCGCGAAGACTGGATGCGCCGCATGCTGCTGCGCGACAACCGCATCGCTGATGCCAGCGTGGTCGGTAACCTAGAACGCAACGCCTCATTCTTCGCCTCCAGCACACTGATTATCCTGGCCGGTATTCTCACGGTGCTCGGAGCCTCTGAAAGGGCCGTGTCGTTGTTGGCGGATATCCCCATGGTGCAGCAGGCCTCTCAAGGGATGTCGGAGATCAAGTTGCTGTGCCTGGCGCTGGTGTTTGTCTACGCGTTCTTTACGTTCAGCTGGTGTATGCGCCAGTACAACTTCGCGGCGATTCTGATTGGTTCGGCGCCGATGGTCGGTGAACGCCACGTTTCTGAACAAGAACGTAAAGCCTTCGCTGCCCGTGCGGCACGCGTCATCTCCATGGCCGCCAACCAGTTCAACTTCGGGCTGCGCGCTTACTACTTCGGCATGACCATGCTGGCCTGGTTCGTCAGCCCATGGTTGTTCATGTTAATGAGCGCCGGCGTCGTGCTGGTGTTGTATCGCCGGGAGTTTCATTCTGACGTTCTCGACGTGATGGTCTATACACCTACAGAGGCGCCAATGCCCGAAGCGAACAAAGAGGCCGCTTGATGAGTATTCCGTTCTGGTGTGTGTTTATCAGTGCCTTGCTGATTTTCGTGGCAAAGATTCCCGTGGCCAAAGCGATGAACGAGCAGGGCGGTTACGACAACCATCTGCCGCGTCAGCAACAGGCGCAACTGACAGGCTTTGGTGCCCGTGCGTTGGCGGCTCATCAAAACTGCTTTGAGGCGTTCATTCTGTTCTCGGTGGGGGTGTTGATGGCTCACACCACGCAGACGGCGGGGTGGCTGATCGACTTGTTGGCAATCGTCTTCGTCATTACGCGAATCATTTATTTACTGTGCTATTGGGTCGATCTGGCCTGGCAACGGAGCTTGGTGTGGTTCGTTGGACTAGTGTGCTCGTTGTTGTTGATGATTAGTCCGACTTTTAGAACTATTTTGCTGTAATGCCTGCCGTGCAAAAAAACAGCAGGCAAAAGAAAACCCGCACTTGGCGGGTTTTCTTTATCACGCTAAAAACTGTTTTAGTTTTTAGGTGCTTCTTTTGCTGCCGCTGCATCCGATTCAGCCTGAGCTTTGGCGGCTTCGGCGTTTTCTTTCGCAGCGTCGTTCACTTTATCCTGAGCTTTGTTCATGTCTTGCTGAGCTTGCTCAGCATGTTGTTTGGCATCTTGAGCTTTGTCCTCGGATTTTTTATCGCAGGCAGCGAGACCGAGGGAAGCGGTCAACATCAAGGCAATAGCTAAAGTCTTACGCATGGGGTGTTGCTCCTTATGGAAATTATATCTACTGACCTTTCGAGCGTAGCCCGCAGCGTTAAGTTCCTCAATTTATACAGAGATATAAGATTATTCTGACGGGAACTTTTACTAAAGCGCCAGTGCGTTGCCAGAACACTAAAAAGAGTGGGATAAAAATGACCGAAAACCCCGTTTTTGAGCGCGCGACGCGATTTCTATCGGCGCTGCGACATTGTCAGGTACTTGGGCTGCGGGTTCACAGCGCCAGCAGCGAAGGGCTAACCGTCATCCTGCCGTACAGTCCTCAAATTGTTGGCAACCCGCAAACCGGGGTGATCCATGGCGGAGCGTTGACCTCGCTGATGGACACTGCCTGTGGCATGTCGACCCTCTGCGTGCTACCCGAATTTGAGGTCTGCCCGACCCTCGATCTGCGCATCGACTACATGCACGCCGCTGAACCACACAAAGATGTCTACGGTTTTGCTCAGTGCTACCGGGTGACCACGGATGTGATCTTTGCTCGCGGTTTCGCCTATCAGGACGATCCCGAGCAACCCATTGCCCATGTGGTGGGTACCTTCATGCGCATGGGCAAAGCCATCAAAGGCACCAAAGGTTTTGGCGGCGCCATCGCCAGAGGTGAGAAATGACCGACGACTTCAAGGAACAACTTCAGAAGGCACATGAGCAGGGCGACTACGCTTCGCTGCTGCACCTGATTCCTTACGCCAAACTGATCGGCGTCGAATGTTCGCGGGTGGGGGATGATCTGCTGTTTCGCTTGCCAGCCAACAAGGACAACATCGGTAACCCTTTATTGCCTGCGATTCATGGCGGCGTGATCGCCGGGTTCATGGAGCTGTCCGCAGCGTTGCACCTGCTGATTTTCACCGGTTCGCCAGGCGTGCCAAAGATCATCGACTTCTCCCTCGACTATCTGCGTGCGGGGCAGTTTCGCGACACCTGGGCCCGATGCCAGGTTTGCCGTCAGGGCCGCCGGGTGGCCAACGTTGCGATTACGGCCTGGCAAAGTACCGAAGCCGAACCGATTGCCACCGCCCGCGCTCATTTCAAAATCGAAGAGCCCTTGAAATCCTGAACTCAGCCCCAAACTCTGATGACAACCCGCCGCCGACCCTCAAGGTCGCGGCCACTGCCATCTGATTGGAGTTTGATAACCATGAGTGTGGAAACTCAAAAGGAAACCCTGGGCTTCCAGACCGAGGTGAAGCAACTGCTGCACCTCATGATCCATTCGCTGTATTCCAACAAGGAAATTTTCCTTCGCGAATTGATCTCGAACGCCTCTGACGCTGTCGACAAATTACGTTTCGAAGCCCTGTCCAAGCCTGAACTGCTGGAAGGTGGCGCCGAGCTGAAAATCCGTGTGAGCTTCGACAAGGACGCTAAAACCGTCACTCTCGAAGACAACGGCATCGGCATGAGCCGAGAAGAGGCGATCACCCACCTGGGGACCATCGCCAAATCCGGCACTGCCGATTTCATGAAGCATCTCTCTGGCGATCAGAAAAAAGACTCGCACCTGATCGGTCAGTTCGGTGTGGGTTTCTACTCTGCATTCATCGTCGCTGACAAAGTTGACGTGTTCAGCCGTCGTGCCGGCGATGCTGCCAGCGAAGGCGTGCACTGGTCGTCCAAGGGTGAAGGCGATTTCGAGGTTGCCACCGTTGAGAAAGCCGATCGCGGCACCCGCATCGTCCTGCACCTGAAGTCCGGTGAAGACGAGTTCGCCGATGGCTGGCGTCTGCGCAACATCATCAAGAAGTACTCCGACCACATCGCTCTGCCGATCGAGTTGCCGAAAGAAGTGGCAGCCGTCGAAGGCGAAGAGCAACCGGCCGTTGAATGGGAAACCGTCAACCGCGCCAGCGCCCTGTGGACCCGTCCGCGTACCGAGGTCAAGGACGAGGAATACCAGGAGTTCTACAAACACGTCGCTCACGACTTCGAGAACCCGCTGAGCTGGAGCCACAACAAAGTCGAAGGCAAGCTCGAATACAGCTCGCTGCTCTACGTGCCGGCTCGTGCTCCGTTCGATCTGTACCAGCGTGAAGCGCCGAAAGGCCTGAAGCTGTACGTGCAGCGCGTGTTCGTGATGGATCAGGCCGAGTCGTTCCTGCCGCTGTACCTGCGCTTCATCAAAGGCGTGGTCGACTCCAACGACCTGTCGCTGAACGTGTCTCGGGAAATCCTGCAAAAAGACCCGATCATCGATTCGATGAAGTCAGCGCTGACCAAGCGCGTTCTCGACATGCTGGAAAAACTGGCGAAGAACGAGCCTGAGCAATACAAAAGCTTCTGGAAAAACTTTGGCCAGGTCATGAAAGAAGGCCCGGCAGAAGACTTCGCCAACAAAGAGAAAATCGCTGGCCTGCTGCGTTTCGCATCGACCAACGGTGATGAAGGCGAGCAAGTGGTGGGCCTGGCCGAATACCTGGCTCGCGCCAAGGAAGGTCAGGACAAGATCTACTACCTGACCGGCGAAACCTACGCGCAAGTCAAAAACAGCCCGCACCTGGAAGTCTTCCGCAAGAAAGGCATCGAAGTGCTGCTGCTGACCGACCGCATCGACGAGTGGCTGATGAGCTACCTCAGCGACTTCGACGGCAAGAGCTTTGTCGACGTGGCTCGCGGTGACCTGGATCTGGGCAACCTGGACTCGGAAGAGGACAAGAAAGCCGCGGAAGAAGTCGCCAAGTCCAAAGAAGGTCTGGTTGAGCGTCTGAAAACTGCACTGGGCGACTCCGTTGCTGAAGTGCGGGTTTCGCACCGTCTGACCGATTCCCCGGCGATTCTGGCCATCGGTGAGCAGGACCTGGGCATGCAGATGCGTCAGATCCTGGAAGCCAGCGGTCAGAAGGTTCCGGAATCGAAGCCGATCTTCGAATTCAACCCGGCTCACCCGCTGATCGAGAAGCTCGACAACGAGCAGAGTGACGAGCGCTTCGGCGATCTGTCGCACATTCTCTTCGATCAGGCGGCCCTGGCCGCCGGTGACAGCTTGAAAGACCCGGCTGCGTACGTGCGCCGTCTCAACAAGCTGCTGGTTGAACTGTCGGTTTAACGGCGTTGTAAAAAAAACCCGCTTCGGCGGGTTTTTTTATTCTGGTGTCTTTTACGCGGACTGCTGAGCTACGGTGGCGCCGTGCATTCATTTACTTATCCGCATGCCAATGTGCCGGGCATGATGATGTATGACGCAAAAATCGCTGCCCGGGCGTTTGCGTCGATGCATAACTTGCTGGATGAAGAGTTCAAGGGCTGATCGCTGCTTTCGGCTCTGACACTTTTTCTGTAATTGCTGGCCTCTTCGCGAGCAGGCTTGCTCCCACAGGGGAATGCGTTCCAATGTGGGAGCGAGCCTGCTCGCGAAGGCGGTGTAACTGACACCGAAGATTCTAAGGCAATTCGATCCGCTCGCTTTCCCCCGGCACCGTCGGCCAATCCCCGGCCGCCCAGCGTCGCCGCGCCTCATCGATCAACGCCGGATCACTCGCCACAAAATTCCAGTTGATCCGCCGCGGCCCGTCCAGCGGCGCTCCGCCAAACAGCACGGCATGACAGTCGCTCTCGGCGAACAGCGTCATCTCTTCACCAGCAGGCAACACCACCAGCGAATGCGGTTCCAGCAGCTCGCCCTCCAGTTGCAACTCGCCGTCCAACACATACAACGCCCGCTCTTCATGCTCGGTAGGAATCAGCAGCGTCGTCGCCGTTTGCAGGTTCAGTTCGGCATACAGCGTGGGAGAAAGCACCGGGACCGGTGATTCCAGGCAAAAGCCTGACCCGGCAATCATGCGGATCTTCACCCCAAGGTTATCGCTGACCGGCAGCGTGGCCGCCGGATGGTGGCTGTAGTGTCCGGGACCGTGCTCTTTATCTTTCGGTGAGGCCAGCCAAATCTGCAAACCGTGCATCGTGAAGCCGCTGTTCTTCAGCGCCTCAGGCGTGCGCTCGACGTGCGCAATTGCGCTGCCGGCAGTCATCCAGCTGACATCACCGGCATCCACCACTTGATCGGAGCCGAGGCTGTCCTTGTGCTGGATTTGCCCTTCGAACAAGTAGGTGAGGGTGGACAGACCAATGTGCGGATGCTGTCGGATGTTCATGCCTTTACCCGCCGGATAACGGGTTTGCAGCATGTGGTCAAAAAACACGAAAGGCCCGACGCTGCGGCATTTGGCTGACGGCAGTGGACGAAGAATCGGCTGGCCTTCGACATCTTCGGCGCGGGGGCGGATCACGAGCGGAGTGTTCATGGTGCATTCCATGCTAAGCGGGTGACGCGTGGAGCATAACCCGCCTGCCCAACCCTTGCCGCTATTGGCTGAAAGCGCCTTCGGACAGATGGGTTTCGATAACCACCTCGGTGGTGGTCATCAGCTTGTGCACCGGGCAACGGTCGGCCACGCGGTGCAGCTCATCGCGCTGGGCGTCGGTGAGCACACCCTTGAGGGTCAGTTTGACGTGCAGGGCATATTTACCTTTTTGCTCTTCGCTGTTGTCACGTTTGACTTCGACCGTGACACCGGTCAGCGGGATGTCTTTCTTCTTCGCGTACAGCTTCAGGGTCAGGGCCTTGCAGGCACCCAGGGCCGCGTCGAAGTAATCGTGTGGCTCGGGCGCCGAGCCTTCGCCGCCGGCGGATGTCGGTACGTCGGCAAAGAGTTCGTGGTCATCGATCTGGACGCTGTGACGAAAGCCTTCGGCGGAGACAGTGTTGACGGTGACAGTCATGGGAAACCTCGCAGGCAGGAAAAGTCATTCGATCAAAAAAGACCGTGAGGTTATAGAGCATTCCTCCTGCTACGCGTTCCACTTTCTTACAGGCTGAACCAGGTTGCGGCTGCGGGCTTTGTCGTTCAGGCGACGCTACCGGCTGGCTGTGCACGGTTGCGGGTGGCGCCATCCCGGCCTATGGTCCAAGCGAGACTTTGCCTGTGACTGACGCGCGATGATTCGCCGCCGGTTGCTGTCCATCCAGTGCTGATTTGCGTAGCGAGGTGACGACATGCCCACTGACTCCCGTCCCGCCGTACTCGAACTGATCGGCAATACGCCGCTGGTGCGCGTCAGCCGTTTCGATACCGGCCCGTGCACGCTGTTCCTCAAGCTCGAATCGCAGAACCCCGGCGGTTCGATCAAGGATCGCATCGGCCTGGCGATGATTGACGCCGCCGAGCGCGATGGCCGGCTGCGCCCCGGCGGCACCATCGTCGAGGCCACTGCCGGCAACACCGGCCTCGGCCTGGCCCTGGTCGGCCGTGCCAAGGGTTACCGGGTGGTGTTGGTGGTGCCGGACAAAATGTCCACCGAGAAAGTCTTGCACCTCAAGGCGATGGGCGCCGAGGTGCACATCACCCGCTCCGATGTCGGCAAGGGTCACCCCGATTATTACCAGGACGTTGCTGCGCGGCTGGCGCAGGACATTCCCGACGCCTTCTTCGCCGATCAGTTCAACAACCCAGCCAACCCGCTGGCCCACGAATGCAGCACCGCGCCGGAGATCTGGGCGCAGACTCAGCATGATCTGGACGCCATCGTCGTCGGCGTCGGGTCGGCCGGCACACTGACCGGGCTGACCCGCTTCTTTCGCCGCGTGCAGCCGAACCTGACCATGGTGCTGGCCGATCCGGTCGGCTCGGTGATGGCCGAATACAGCCGCAGCGGCACCCTCGGCACACCCGGTTCCTGGGCGGTGGAGGGCATCGGCGAGGACTTCATTCCGTCGATTGCCGACTTGTCCAGCGTGCGCCACGCCTACTCGATCAGCGATGAGGAAAGCTTCGATCATGCCCGCCAACTGCTGCGCGCCGAAGGCATTCTCGGCGGTTCCTCGACCGGCACACTGCTGGCGGCGGCGCTGCGTTACTGCCGCGAGCAAACCGAGCCGAAGCGAGTCGTCAGCTTCGTCTGCGACACCGGCACCCGCTACTTGTCGAAGGTCTACAACGACCAGTGGATGAACGATCAGGGCCTGCTGCAGTACAAACATTACGGCGATCTGCGCGACCTGATCTCACGGCGCTTCGAGGATGGCCGGGTGATCAGCGTGGGCCCGGACGACACGCTGCTCACCGCTTTCCAGCGCATGCGCCTGGCGGATGTCTCGCAACTGCCGGTGCTGGAGGGCGGGCAGCGGCTGGTCGGCGTGATCGACGAGTCCGATATTCTGCTTGGCATGCAAGAAGATGCTTCGCACTTTCGCACGAGTGTGTCCAGCGCGATGACCGATCAGCTTCAAACCCTGCCTCCCGGCGCCAGCCTGGCTGAATTGCGGGCGGAGCTCGACCGTGGGCTGGTGGCGATCATCGCTGACGCCTCGGGTTTCCACGGCTTGATTACTCGAGTCGACATGCTCATTCACTTACGGAGATCGCTTGCATGAGTCAACACGATGAAACCGCTGTACCACGCGCCTTCGCCACCCGTGTGATCCATGCCGGGCAGACGCCCGACCCTTCCACCGGGGCGCTGATGCCGCCGATTTACGCCAACTCCACCTACTTGCAGCAGAGCCCCGGCGTGCACAAGGGCTTCGATTACGGGCGCTCGCACAACCCGACGCGTTTTGCGCTGGAGCGTTGCGTCGCGGACCTCGAAAGCGGCACCCAGGCCTTCGCGTTCGCCTCCGGGCTGGCAGCGATCTCCACGGTGCTAGAGCTGCTCGACGCGGGCTCGCACATCGTCTCCGGCAATGATTTGTACGGCGGCACCTTTCGACTGTTCGACAAGGTGCGCAAACGCAGCGCCGGGCATCGCTTCAGCTTTGTCGATCTGACTGACCTGGCGGGATTCGAAGCCTCACTGCAGCCCGACACGAAGATGGTTTGGGTCGAGACGCCAAGCAATCCCTTGCTGAGCCTGACGGACCTCGCCGCTGTCGCGCGCATCTGCCGCGATCGAGGCATCATTTGTGTGGCTGACAACACGTTTGCCAGCCCCTGGATACAGCGTCCGCTGGAGGTTGGCTTTGACATCGTGCTGCACTCGACCACCAAGTACCTGAACGGCCACTCCGATGTGATCGGCGGCATCGCGGTGGTCGGGCAGAATCCAGAACTGGCCGAACGCTTGGGTTTCCTGCAGAACTCAATAGGCGCTATCGCCGGGCCGTTCGACGCGTTCCTCACCCTGCGCGGCGTGAAGACCCTGGCTTTGCGCATGGAACGTCACTGCAATAACGCGCTGGATCTGGCGCAATGGCTGGAACGCCAGCCGCAGGTGGCACGCGTCTATTATCCGGGCCTGCCTTCGCACCCGCAGCACGAACTGGCGCAGCGGCAGATGCGCGGTTTCGGCGGGATGATTTCCGTCGACCTGAACAGCGACCTGGCGGGCGCCACGCGTTTCCTCGAGAGTGTACGGATCTTCGCCCTGGCCGAAAGCCTGGGTGGGGTGGAAAGCCTGATCGAGCACCCGGCGATCATGACCCACGCCACCATCCCCGCAAGCACCCGCGCGCAACTTGGCATCGGCGATGCGCTGGTGCGTTTGTCAGTGGGGGTCGAGGATGTCGAAGACCTGCGCACCGACCTGGCCCAGGCGCTGGCACGGATTTGAATTGTAGGGGGCATAAAAAAATCCGGAATCCTCATCGGATTCCGGATTTTCGTGTTGAACCGGATTAGCTGCCTTTGACAGCCTTGCCGTTGACCGTACCGTCGAGGAGCATGATGTTGTACTCCTTGCCGTCGGTTTCAACCTGTTGCAGACGAACCAGCAGGTAATCCCAGTCCTTGGCGAACCACAGGACGGTGATGCGCTTGCTTTGTGTCGGGTCGCGCACGCGCTCGACCTTGATCGCTTCGATCTGGCCAGCCTTGGTGTCGACTTTTTCCGAGCCCAGCACGCGGAAGTCATAGGTATCGACTTCGCCATCGTCGACGACCTGATAGCTCATGCTTTTCTTGCCAGCGGCCACGTCGTGCTGCAGGGCCAGCTGATACGTGGATTTGTCGACCATGCCGCGGTTGAGCGGGATCTTGACCGGGTCACCACGATCGGTGCCAGTGACCATTTTGTTGGTCCAGTCGAAATCCAGGTCAGCTTTCTTGGCTTTGCCCAGGCCGCCACGTTCGAAGTGGTAGGACTGCGGCAGCAGCGTGTCCTTGTCCAGGGTCAGGGTGCTTTCTTCGGTCAGGCTGGCGATCATCATCGAGGCCTTGAAGCTGAGCTTCCAGACGCCATTGGCTTGCTTGGTCAGGCTGCGTTCAGCGGTGCCGCTCATGGGCAACTGCTTCCAGTCAGCGGTGTAGCTGGCGGAGAAAGGTTGAAGTTCTGCAGCCTGCGCAAAAGGCAGTGCGAGCAGAGCGCAAGCGAAGAGCAGGGCGCGACGCATAAAATCTCCTAGGTTCGAATCAAGTGGCCGCTGGCCGCGAGTAACTTTCCATCCAGTAAAGCACCTTGCTCGCCGAGTGATAAACGACCTTCGGCAAACCAGCGTACAGCCAGCGGGTAGATCAGGTGTTCCTGGGTATGAACTCGCTGCGCCAGACTCTGCGGCGAATCGTGCAACTCTACCGGTATTACTGCCTGTACGACCAGTGGACCGCCATCGAGTTCCTCGGTGACGAAGTGTACGGAGCAGCCGTGCTCGGTGTCGCCGGCTTCCAGCGCGCGCTGATGAGTGTGTAACCCTTTGTATTTGGGCAGCAGCGAGGGGTGGATGTTGAGCAGGCGACCCGCGTAGTGGCGAACGAAGTCAGCGCTGAGGATGCGCATGAAACCGGCCAGGACCACGAGTTTTGGATTGAACGCGTCGATCAGTTCGATCAGCGCGGCATCGAAGGCTTCGCGGCCTTCGAAAGCCTTGTGATCCAGGGTGCGGGTATCGATACCCGCATCCCTGGCGCGTTGCAGGCCGTAGGCGTCGGCGCGGTTGGAAATCACCGCAGCGATGCGGGCCGGGCTGTCGCCGGTCCGCGTGCTGTCGATCAAGGCCTGCAAGTTACTGCCGGTGCCGGAGAGCAGCACCACCACATCACAGGTGACAGACATTAATGAGCCTTGAGGTTCTTCAGTTCGACCTGAGCCGCGCCTTCGGCAGCGGTGGAAATCTGACCGATGACCCAAGGCTGCTCGCCGGCTTCGCGCAGGACGTTCAGGGCGGTTTCAACGTGCTCTTGAGCGACGCAGATGACCATGCCCACGCCGCAGTTCAGCACGCGGTGCATTTCGTTTTCGTCGACGTTGCCTTTCTCTTGCAGCCAGTCGAACACGGCAGGACGGGTCCAGCTCGCGACGTCAACCACCGCTTGTGCGCCTTTTGGCAGAACGCGCGGGATGTTGTCCAGCAGGCCACCACCGGTGATGTGGGCCATGGCTTTGACGGCGCCGGTTTCCTTGATCAGCTTGAGCAGCGGCTTCACGTAGATACGGGTCGGGGCCATCAGCAGGTCGGTCAGTGGTTTGCCGTCGAGCTGGATGTTTTCGATGTCGGCACCGGACACTTCGATGATTTTGCGGATCAGCGAGTAGCCGTTGGAGTGCGGGCCGGAAGAAGGCAGGGCGAGCAGGGCATCGCCGGCAGCGACTTTCGAACCGTCGATGATTTCGGATTTTTCCACGACGCCGACGCAGAAGCCGGCCAGGTCGTAGTCTTCGCCTTCGTACATGCCCGGCATTTCAGCGGTTTCGCCGCCTACCAGGGAGCAGCCGGACAGTTCGCAGCCAGCACCAATGCCGGTCACGACCTGGGTCGCGGTTTCGACGTTGAGTTTGCCGGTGGCGTAGTAGTCGAGGAAGAACAGCGGCTCGGCGCCGCAGACCACCAGGTCATTCACGCACATGGCAACGAGGTCGATGCCGATGCTGTCGTGTTTGTTCAGGTTCAGCGCCAGACGCAGCTTGGTGCCAACGCCGTCGGTGCCGGAAACCAGTACGGGCTGCTTGTAGCCGGCCGGGATTTCGCAGAGGGCGCCGAAACCGCCCAGGCCGCCCATGACTTCCGGGCGCGCAGTGCGCTTGGCGACGCTCTTGATGCGTTCGACCAATGCTTCACCGGCGTCGATGTCTACACCGGCGTCCTTGTAGCTCAGGGAGGGTTGCTTGCTCATGATCCAGGCCTTTAGGGGGGATTCAGGGGTAACGACCGAGTCCAGTGGGGCCGCCGAAACGGCGTAGGCGAGAGCCTAGCGCGCTATTCCGACACTGCCCGGCTGTTGCCGGTCTGCGAAGGCGCGCGATTTTATCAGGCTTGAGGGGCAGCGGCCATCCTCAGGCCGACGGCAGGGGCATATCAGCTTAAAAAAACTTATATGGCCCGTGTTGGTCGCTTCCTTCATGGCTGTATAAGGTATCGCTATTAACCGTCTATCGTTAGGACTGTGCAAAAACTTACCGGGGTCGGGTGAATGTTTTGCTTGGGGGCGTGGTCACAGCCTTGCTCAATCTGGTTCACGCGGCCTGTTCCAGCCGCTCTTGTCGTCAGGAATCCTCCATGCGTTTTTTTTCTAGATTTTTGTTTGCGGGCTGTTTGTCAGTGTTCAGCCTGGCGAGTCATGCCGAGACCGTCAAAAGCTTGTATCAGGTGCGTCAACCTGTCAGTGGTCAAACCCCGGAGGTGCGCGATCAGGCGACCCAGCAAGCGTTGGATACGTTGGTGCTGCGTCTGACCGGTGATCCCAAGGCTGCGCAAAGCCCGGGGTTGGCGGCACTGCGCAAGGACCCGCAGCAGATCATCAGTCAGTACGGCTTTGATTCGGGCCCACCGGAAGTGCTGAAGGTCGATTTCGATCCGGCCACCACCGAGCAAGCGTTGCGCCGTGCCGGGCTGTCTCTGTGGGGGGCGAACCGGCCATCGATCCTCAGCTGGTGGTTGAACGATTCCACCGAGGGTTCGAGCCTGGTGGGCGATGGCCAGGCCAGCGCTGCACCGCTGCGTCGAGCGGCGCAACACCGTGGTCTGCCGCTGCGCCTGCCGCTGGCCGATCTGAATGAGCAGATTGTCGCCACTGCACTGAATCTGGAAGGTGCGGACGCAGCGCCACTGCGCGGGGCGTCGGAGCGTTACAACGCTGACGCTTTGCTCGCGGTGCATGCCCGTGAAGAGGGCGGCCAGTGGCAAGCCAAGTGGCAGTTGTGGCTGGGCGACAAGAAGGAGGCTGGCAGTGTTCAGGGCGCGGATCAGGCCGCGGTGGCTGATGCGGTGATGCTGGCGGTCAGTCAACGGCTGGCACCTCGTTTTGTGGTCAAGCCAGGTGCTTCGGGCGAACAATTGCTCGAAGTGCAGAGCATGAACCTGGAGCGCTACGCGGCACTTGGGCGCTTGCTGGAGCCGTTTGGTGCGCGCCTGCAAAGTGTCGACGGCGACCGGATTCTCTACCGGGTCAATGGCAGCGCGGAGCAGTTGCGCTCGCAGTTGTCACTGGCGAAGTTGCAGGAGGTTCCGGCCGGTGAAGCGCCGGCGCCGGTCGCACCGGTTCAGCCGGCCGAGGGTTCGGTACCGGTGGTGGCGCCCACTCCGGCGCCGGTGCCGCAGCTGCGATTCCGTTGGTAAGGTTTTCTTTCTTTATATAGATGCATAGGGAGTTGTACATGGCCGATACGCGGCGTTGGTTCTGGTTGGGTGGGGTTGTCCTGCTCTGCGCGTTTGTCTGGCTGTTGCATCCGATCCTGACGCCGTTTCTGGTGGCGCTGCTATTGGCTTATCTGTTCGATCCGTTGGTGGATCGGCTGGAGAAGGCCGGGCTGTCTCGCACTTGGGGCGTGGTAGCGGTGTTTGCGCTGATTACCTTGATCTTCACGACATTGCTGCTGGTGTTGGTGCCGATGCTCGCCAAGCAGCTGTTTCGCTTGTACGAACTGGCGCCGCAGATGCTCGATTGGTTGCAGAACACCGCGCTGCCGTGGGCGCAATCGAAGTTCGGGTTGTCGGATGGCTTCTGGAAATTCGACAAACTCAAGGCTGCGATCAGCGAGCACATGGGCCAGACCACCGACATTGTCGGTGTGGTGCTGAGTCAGGCAACGGCTTCCGGCCTTGCATTGATTGGCTTGCTGGCGAATCTGGTGCTGATCCCGGTGGTGGCCTTCTATCTGCTGCGAGACTGGGACCTGATGATGGCCAAGATCCGCAGCCTGCTGCCCCGTGATCGCGAAGAGCGCGTTGTGATCCTGGCGGGCGAATGCCATGAAGTGTTGGGTGCGTTCGTGCGCGGTCAGTTGCTGGTGATGGTGGCGTTGGGCGTCATCTACGCGGCGGGCCTGATGCTGGTGGGGCTGGAATTGGGGCTGTTGATCGGTTTGATTGCCGGTCTGGCGGCGATCGTGCCGTACATGGGGTTTGTCATCGGGATTGGCGCGGCCTTGATAGCCGGCTTGTTTCAGTTTGGTGGCGATCTGTACCCCATGATCGGTATCGTCGCGGTGTTCATGGTCGGGCAAGCGCTGGAAGGCATGGTGCTAACGCCATTGCTGGTGGGAGACCGGATTGGTCTGCACCCGGTGGCGGTGATCTTCGCGATTCTGGCAGGGGGGGAGCTGTTCGGTTTTACCGGTGTACTGCTGGCACTGCCGGTGGCGGCGGTGATCATGGTGCTGGTGCGCCATGTGCATGATTTGTACAAGGACTCTGATATCTACAGCGGTGTTGATGAACCCGAGCTTTAACGGGCTCTGATCACCCGTCGCGGGCAGCCTGGTTCATCGCCAGGTTGACCCAAATGCCTCGCGCGGCGGTCACATGCGCCGCCAAAGAAACTGTCATAAAACCAGTGTGTTAACGCAAACCTTTGATTTTGCTTGTGGTCTGTCGCATTGTGCGGCCAGCTTGACGGGTATAAACTTCGCAAACTTTACACAGAGGCCACTAACGGTTCCTTTGGAACTGTTCAGTCAGCATGAAACCGATTCAGCTGCCCCTAGGTGTGCGTCTGCGTGATGACGCTACCTTTATCAATTACTATCCAGGCGCCAATGCCGCTGCACTCGGCTATGTCGAGCGGCTATGCGAAGCCGACGCCGGCTGGACCGAAAGCCTGATTTATCTCTGGGGCAAGGACGGGGTAGGGCGTACGCACTTGTTACAGGCGGCTTGCCTGCGCTTCGAACAACTGGGGGAGCCAGCAGTGTATTTGCCGTTGGCCGAGCTGCTTGATCGTGGCATCGCCATCCTCGACAACCTCGAACAGTACGAACTGGTCTGCCTGGATGATTTGCAGGCGGTAGCCGGTCGGGCGGATTGGGAAGAGGCGCTGTTCCATCTGTTCAATCGTCTGCGTGACAGCGGTCGACGGCTGCTGATCGCCGCTTCGACATCCCCGCGGGAATTGCCGGTGAAGCTGGCGGACCTCAAATCCCGTCTGACGTTGGCGTTGATCTTTCAGATGCGTCCGCTCTCCGATGAAGACAAATTGCGTGCCTTGCAACTGCGTGCATCCCGTCGCGGTTTGCACCTGACCGATGAAGTCGGGCATTTCATTTTGACCCGCGGTACGCGCAGCATGAGCGCGCTTTTCGAGCTGCTTGAACGTCTCGATCAGGCCTCCCTTCAAGCTCAGCGCAAGCTGACGATCCCCTTCCTGAAAGAAACCTTAGGCTGGTGAAACCCAAGCCTGCCGCGGGTTTTGGCATATTTCAGGCGTCAAGAATTGCGCTTTCCTGCAGGGTTGCAGGCTGCGCGAACGTCTAAAACGGGCTTAAGCGCTTAGATGTAAACGAGAAACCGATAAGTCACATCAACATCGATTGAATTTGCAAATGAGGTTGATAGTGGGCATAGTCTCGCCTTCTTTAGAACTATCAGCCACGGTCGTGCCCATGCTAAATCGCTTTGCACCCCTCGTGCCCCTCGCACTCGTTACCCTGTTGTTCGGTTGCGCTGCTCACTCTCCAGTGTCCCAGCAAGAGCAGCAACAGCAGGCTAAAAATTCTGTTACCGCCCAATCTTCCGTTCTTTATCAGCAAGCGCTTGAACAGGAAGAGGCGGCCGCCGAAAAAGAATTGGCAGACTTCGCCGGCGGCAAGTCGTACCAGCTTCCGGTTCTGGCCGACAGCATCCTCGAACGCGGCATGTCCCTGATCGGTACCCGTTACCGTTTCGGCGGCACCTCCGAAGCTGGCTTTGATTGCAGCGGCTTCATCGGTTACCTGTTTCGTGAAGAAGCCGGCCTGAACCTGCCACGCTCCACTCGCGAAATGATCAACGTGGACGCTCCGTTGGTTTCGCGCAGCAAACTGGAGCCTGGCGACTTGCTGTTTTTCGCCACCAATGGCCGTCGCGGTCGCGTCAGTCACGCCGGGATCTACCTGGGTGACAACCAGTTCATCCATTCCAGCAGCCGCCGCAGCGGTGGTGTCCGGATCGATAGTCTGGGCGACAGCTACTGGAGCAAAACCTTCATCGAAGCCAAGCGCGCACTCGCGATGGCGCCGGCTGCAGCCCCGACGATCGTCACGGCACGCAAGTAAGCGGACATTTTGTAAGGTGAACTTAAAGTCTTACTTGAAGTTTGCCCCGTAGCAGCTAGAATCCAGATCTATTATTGATGGCAAACCGCCTGCGTCCTGCGCAGGCGGTTTTCTTTTCTGCGCCCCCTGCAGAAAAAGCCGCAGCCAGATCAGGATGTTCTGCTTATGTCGACGTCGGCCCGCCTCGCAATCATGTTCTTCGCAGCGCTGCTCAGCGCCTGCGCCAGCCGAACACCGCCACCTGCGCCGGTGGTTCGCTCGCCCATTATTTTCAGTTCCTCCCAAGCATTCTCCCCTGAGGCAGAAGACGTGTTGTTCCGCGCGCTCGGCCTGGTGGGCACGCCGTATCGCTGGGGTGGCAACACGCCGGATTCGGGATTCGATTGCAGCGGGCTGATCGGTTACGTCTATCGTGACGTCGCCGGCATTTCCCTGCCGCGTACCACCCGCGAGATGATCAGCATGCAAGCGTCCAGCGTGGGCAAGGAAGGTCTGCAAACCGGCGACCTGATCTTCTTCGCTACCAATGGCGGTTCCCAGGTCAGCCACGCCGGGATCTACGTCGGCGAAGGTCGCTTCGTCCATGCGCCCGCCACCGGCGGCACGGTGAAGCTCGACAGCTTGTCCAAAGCTTACTGGCAGAAAGCCTATCTGAGTGCCAAGCGCGTCTTGCAACCTGAACACTTGGCTCGCAACCCCTAGATTGCAGAGGTTGTCATGACCGCTCGCACACTCAATCTCGACGATTCCCTGTATCAATACCTGCTCGATGTTTCCCTGCGCGAAACGCCGCTGCTCAAGCGTTTGCGGGACGAAACTCAGGCGCTGCCGATGGCTCGCTGGCAAGTGGCGCCGGAACAGGGCCAGTTTCTTGCACTATTGGTGAAACTCACCGGCGCCAAGCGTCTGCTGGAAGTCGGCACCTTCACCGGTTACAGCGCTTTGTGTATGGCAGCTGCATTACCGGATGACGGCTCGCTGATCTGCTGTGACATACCCGGCGACTACAACGCCATCGCACGTCGTTACTGGCAGGAGGCGGGGCTTGCCGAGCGGATTGATCTGCGTCTGGCGCCCGCGCTGGAAACCCTGACTCAGCTGGATCAACAAGAGCAGTTCGACCTGATCTTCATCGATGCTGACAAGGCCAACTATCCACGCTACCTGGAGCACGCGTTGCGTCTGCTGCGCGTCGGCGGTCTGGCGGTGTTTGATAACACGCTGTGGAGCGGACGGGTGCTTGAAGACCATCCCGAGAGCGAAGACACCCGAGCCATCCAGGCGCTCAATCGCGCCTTGAAGGATGACTCGCGTGTGGATCTGTCGTTGTTGCCGTTGGGCGATGGATTGACGCTCTGTCGTAAACGCTAAATCCCTGTGGGAGCGAGCCTGCTCGCGAAGGGGTCGGCACATTCAATATCTTTGTTGCCCGATCAAACGCTTTCGCGAGCAGGTCGAATCGTCGCACCGTCGCTCCCACAGGTTATGTGTGTGCGTTTATTTAGTTGCAGACACACGCCACACCTTATTCCCCACATCATCCGCCACCAACAAATCACCCTGCTGATCAATCACCACGCCCACTGGCCGGCCCATGGCTTTCTCATCTGCGTTGAGGAAGCCGGTGAGCACATCAACCGGCTGCCCGGTGGGTTTCCCTGCGCTGAACGGTACGAAAATCACTTTGTAGCCACTGTGCGGCTTACGATTCCACGAGCCATGCTGGCCGATGAATGCGCCTTCCTTGAACTGCGCCGGCAGCGTGTTGCCTTCAGCGAACGTCAGGCCCAGCGAGGCGGTATGCGGGCCGACCGCGTAGTCCGGAGCAATGGCCTTGGCCACCAGGTCGGGGTTTTGCGGCTCGACGCGAATGTCGACGTGCTGACCGTAATAACTGTAAGGCCAGCCGTAGAACCCGCCGTCTTTCACTGAAGTGATGTAGTCCGGCACCAGGTCGCTGCCGATTTCGTCGCGCTCGTTGACCGCCGTCCACAGTGCGCCGCTCTGAGGTTCCCAGGCCAGACCGTTTGGATTACGAATCCCCGAGGCAAAGATCCGATGGTTGCCGGTGGCACGATCCACTTCCCAGATCGCCGCGCGACCTTCTTCCTTGTCCATGCCGTTTTCGGCCACGTTGCTGTTGGAGCCCACCGTGACGTACAGCTTGCTGCCGTCCTTGCTGGCGATGACGTTTTTGGTCCAGTGGTGATTCAGCGTACCGCCCGGCAGGTCGATCACCTTCATTGGCTGTGACTTGATCGCCGTCTCGCCGTTTTCATAGTGGAAGCGCAGCAAGCGGTCCGTGTCGGCGACGTACAGGTCATTGCCGACCAGGGTCATGCCGAAGGGCGAGTTGAGGTTTTCCAGAAACACCGTGCGGGTCTCGGCGATGCCGTCGTGGTCCTTGTCCCGCAGCAGCGTGATGCGATTCGGGCTGGGGACTGCTGCGCCGGCACGGCCCATGACTTTTTTCATGACCCAGCCTTTAACGCCTTTGCCATCATCGGGTTTCGGCGGCGCGTTGGTTTCGGCCACCAGCACGTCGCCGTTGGGCAGCACGTAGAGCCAGCGCGGGTGATCGAGGCCTTCGGCAAATGCCGACACTTGGGTGCCCGCTGCGGCAGTGGGTTTAGTGCCGTCCGGCCAGCCGATCGCCGGGGCGATGTTCACCGTCGGGATCAGGGTTTTGTTGGGTTCTGGCAGCTTGGGTGACGGGCCGGTGCCGTCGGAAATTTGCAGCCTGGAGGTTTCACCACAGGCGGCAAGCCCTCCGGCGAGCACGATGACGAGAGCGAGCTGGGGCTTGCGCATGCTGATCTTCCCTATGAATGCATTGACCTAATCAATAGAGAAGCGCAGGTGCGCGATGGTTCAACCGGTCAGCCGCGGGCTTCCTTGAACAGCACGGCGATGCCGGGGTGGTAGTTGCCGGCTTCGTTGCGCAACTTGCGATAGGCGTAGGGGAAATACCAGGCCACCGCGCAGGTGTGTTCCTTTTGCAGGTCGTCGACCATGTCCTGGAGTTCTTCCGGAGTAGCGCTTTGTTGGGCTTTTTGCGGCGCAACGAACAGGCAGCCGAGTTTCAGGTCGCTGGCGTAGCTGATGCGCTTGGCGTCGCTGGTGATGTCCTGCAATGCTTGAGTCAGGTTCAGGCCGTTGACGCGTGGCCAGCGCTGGGTCGCCTGAAGGTAAGCGCGTTCTTCGCTGGTCGCGATAAACAGATCGGCGCGGCCATTGCGTTCGCCTTCTTCGGTCTGTTTGCGGGTCGGTGCTTGTTGCAGCGTCACCATTTCCGCCATCCACGCAGCGGTGGACAGCAGGCTCAGGTTGGCTTTTTCGTCGAACCAGTAAGGCGTGTCGTTATCGCCGCGCACGGCGTTGTAGCGGTCGATACAGTCAAACCAGCGTTCCAGCACCGGGCGCAGGAATTCCAGCTTCGGATTGCTGATGATCATGCCTTGCATGGGGCTCACCCTTGTTATTGTGTTGTGAGGTTGTGGCTCTTTGATATCACTGCTGGGAGTGTGGCACAAGATTGGCGTCAGATAATTGATCGACGGCAGTTATTCGCTCGCAGGCCGCCCGTCTTCAATTGACGCTCCATCCCCAACCCTCTAACCTTCGCGGCTTGTTTCAGGTGCTCTGTGACCTTGGTCGACAGAGTGAAACAGGGAAGCCGGTGAGCGATCTCTTCAATTGATGAAGGCTCACGATCCCGGCGCTGCCCCCGCAACGGTAAATGAGTGAAGACTGCGCCTTGAGCCACTGTGTCGACTGTCGACATGGGAAGGCGCGCAGTCAGGCGAATCGCCGCTCATGAGCCCGGAGACCGGCCTGATCCATCCAGCGGCATCACGGTGGGCGATGCCAGGCTTTTTGCCGTCTATTCTTGTGCCTGCCCGCCGTTATCCAGCCTCAACGGAGAGCTCCCCATGACTGATACCCCCGATCGTGACGAACGTCATCTGGCGCGCATGCTGCGCAAAAAAGCCGTGATCGACGAACGCATCGCCAACTCCCCGAATGAATGCGGCCTGCTGCTGGTGCTGACCGGCAACGGCAAAGGCAAAAGCAGTTCGGCCTTCGGCATGCTCGCCCGGTCCATGGGCCACGGCATGCAGTGTGGCGTGGTGCAGTTCATCAAGGGGCGCAACAGCACCGGCGAAGAACTGTTCTTCCGGCGCTTCCCGGAACAGGTGCGTTTTCATGTGATGGGCGAGGGCTTCACCTGGGAAACCCAGGATCGCCAGCGAGACATCGCCGCCGCTGAAGCGGCGTGGGCGGTGTCCCGCGAATTGCTGCGTGATCCGTCGATTGGCTTGGTGGTGCTGGATGAGTTGAACATTGCGCTCAAGCACGGTTACCTCGATCTGGATCAGGTGCTCAGCGATTTGCAGGCGCGTCCGCCGATGCAGCATGTGGTGGTCACCGGTCGCGGCGCCAAACCTGAAATGATCGAACTGGCCGACACGGTCACCGAAATGGGCGTGATCAAGCACGCGTTCCAGGCCGGGATCAAAGCGCAAAAAGGCGTCGAGCTGTGAATACTACTTTATGAAAATCAGCCGTCACTGCCCGGCGGTGCTGATTGCCGCGCCGGCCTCCGGTCAGGGCAAGACCACCGTCACTGCCGCGCTGGCCCGTTTGCATCACAAGCAGGGGCGCAAAGTTCGTGTGTTCAAGTGCGGCCCGGACTTTCTCGACCCGATGATTCTCGAGCGCGCCAGCGGTGCGCCGGTGTTTCAACTGGACATGTGGATGGTCGGCGAGCAGGAAAGTCGTCGTCTGTTGTGGGAAGCCGCCGGCGAAGCCGATCTGATTCTCATCGAAGGCGTCATGGGGTTGTTTGACGGTACGCCGTCCAGCGCTGATCTGGCGCGGCATTTCGGTGTGCCGGTGCTGGGTGTGATCGACGGCACCGCCATGGCCCAGACCTTTGGCGCACTGGCGTTGGGGTTGGCGCGCTATCAGCCGGATTTGCCGTTTGCCGGTGTGCTGGCCAACCGCGTCGGCACCCTGCGTCATGCGCAATTGCTTGAAGGCAGCCTCACTGAAGGTTTGCGCTGGTACGGCGCCTTGTCCCGGGAAACCGGGATCGAATTGCCTAGTCGACACCTCGGGCTGGTTCAGGCCAGCGAGTTGAACGATCTCGATCTGCGTCTCGATGCGGCGGCCGATGCACTGGCCAGCAGTTGCGAGGTCGCGCTGCCACCGGCGGTGGAATTCGCGGCTCCTGATGTGATCGCTGCCGAACCGTTGCTGGCCGGTGTGCGAATTGCCGTGGCCCGTGACGAAGCGTTTGCCTTCACCTACGGCGCAAGCCTCGACCTGCTGCGCGCCATGGGGGCCGAATTGCTGTTTTTCTCGCCGATCCGTGACGCGCAATTGCCGGAGGCAGACAGCCTTTATCTGCCAGGCGGTTATCCCGAATTGCACCATGTGGCACTGTCACAGAACAGCACAATGCTGAGCGCAATCCGTGCTCACCATGCGGCGGGTAAACCGTTGTTGGCCGAGTGTGGCGGCATGCTCTATTTGCTCGATTCATTGACCGATGTCGAGGGCACTCGCGCTGAATTGGTCGGCTTGCTGGCGGGGGATGCGGTGATGCAAAAGCGTCTGGCCGCATTGGCGTTGCAGGCAGTCGAGTTGCCGGAAGGCTTATTACGCGGCCACACCTATCACCACTCGTTGACCAGCACCGAATTGGAGCCGATTGCCCGGGGCCTGAGCCCTAACGGCGGGCGCGGGGCGGAGGCGGTTTATCGTAAGGGGCGGATGACCGCCTCTTATGTACACTTCTATTTCCCGTCCAATCCATCGGCGGTTGCTGCACTGTTTGCGCCTGATCTTGAGGCCGCCTTCGCGAGCAGGCTCGCTCCCACAGTAGAAAGTGGGTTGGCTGAAGAAACGCGGTCCACTGTGGGAGCGAGCCTGCTCGCGAAGAGGCCATGACTGACTACGCATTCTCCGAAGCTGAACGCGAAGCGGTTTATCGGGCAATTGCCGAACGCCGTGACATGCGCCACTTCAGCGGCGGCACCGTCGAGCCCGAGTTGTTACGACGCCTGCTCGAAACCGCACATCAGGCACCGAGTGTCGGCCTGATGCAGCCCTGGCGGTTCATCCGCATCAGCGATCGAGCCCTGCGCGGCAAGATCCAGTCACTGGTGGAAGAGGAACGCATCCGCACCGCCGAAGCCCTCGGCGAGCGCACCGACGAATTCATGAAGCTGAAAGTCGAAGGCATCAACGACTGCGCCGAGGTGCTGGTCGCCGCGCTCATGGACGATCGCGAGCGCCATATCTTTGGCCGTCGCACCTTGCCGGAAATGGACATGGCCTCGTTGTCCTGCGCGATCCAGAACCTCTGGCTGGCCTCCCGCGCTGAAGGATTGGGCATGGGCTGGGTCTCACTGTTCGAGCCGCAAGCCCTGGCAGACCTGCTGGGTTTGCCGGCCGGTGCCAAGCCCTTGGCCGTTCTTTGCCTGGGGCCGGTCAAGGCATTCTATCCAGCGCCGATGCTGGTACTCGAAGGCTGGGCGCAGGCGCGTCCGCTCAGTGAACTGCTGTACGAAAATTATTGGGGAGTGAGTCAATGAGTGTGGCGTTGTTGAGTGTCGCCGCGGTTGCGCTGGATGCGCTGCTGGGTGAACCCAAACGCTGGCATCCGCTGGTGGCGTTCGGCCGTTTTGCCGACCGCATCGAGCAACGTTTCAACTCCGGCGGTCGCGGTTGGCGTAGCCACGGCGTCACCGCCTGGGTGATCGCGGTGTTGCCGCTGACGTTGCTGGCGACTGCATTTTCCTGGGCGCCTTATGTCGGTTGGCTGGTCGAGATTCTGGCGCTGTACTGCGCCCTCGGCCTGCGCAGCCTCGGTGAACACGTCGAACCGGTGGCCAAGGCGCTGCGCAGCGATGATCTGGACGAGGCGCGCAAACGTGTCGGTTACCTGGTGAGTCGCCAGACCAGCGAACTGGATAAAACCGAAGTCGCCCGCGCCGCCACCGAATCCGTATTGGAGAATGGCAGCGACGCGGTGTTTGCCGCGTTGTTCTGGTTTGCCGTGGCGGGTGCACCCGGCGTGGTGCTCTATCGTTTGAGCAACACCCTCGACGCGATGTGGGGCTATCGCAACGAACGCTTCGAACGTTTCGGCTGGGCGGCGGCGAAGATCGACGACGTCCTCAACTACATTCCTGCACGCCTGGTGGCGCTGACCTACGCGCTGCTGGGCAAAACCCGACTCGCTCTGAAGTGTTGGCGCACCCAAGGCCCGACCTGGGACAGTCCGAATGCCGGCCCGGTGATGGCGGCCGGTGCCGGTGCGCTTGGCGTCGAATTGGGTGGGGCGGCGATTTATCACGGTGAATTGCATCAGCGTCCACAACTGGGCGAAGGCGTGCCGGCGGATGCCGATTCCATCGACCGTGGCTGGCAATTGGTCCAGCGCGGGGTATGGTTATGGTTGCTGATCCTCTGCGTGGGGGCTGAATTCTATGCTTGAACACGGTGGTCGGTTACGCAAGGCGGCGCTCGAATACGGCATCGCCGAAGCCGATTGGCTCGACCTGTCCAGCGGCCTCGCACCTTGGCCGTTTCCGGTGCCGCAGATCCCGTTGCGGGCCTGGGCGCGTTTGCCGGAAACCGATGACGGTCTGGAGAAGGCAGCCTGTGATTATTACGGCGCCGCTCACGTGCTGCCGGTGGCCGGCTCGCAAATGGCGATCCAGTTACTGCCGCGTTTGCGCCGTGCGGGCAAGGTCGGCGTGCTCTCGCCGAGTTACGCCGAACACGCCGAAGCGTGGCGACGCAACGGCTACATCGTGCGTGAAGTGCTGGAGCAGGAAGTCGACTTCTACCTCGACAGCCTCGACGTGCTGGTGGTGGTCAACCCGAACAATCCTACTGGCCTGAGCCTGACACGGAGTCGGCTGCTGGACTGGCACTCGCGGCTGGCCCAGCGCGGTGGCTGGCTGGTGGTGGACGAGGCGTTCATGGACAACACGCCGCCGCTGAGCCTGGCACCTTTTGCCCATCAGGTCGGATTGATCGTGTTGCGTTCCTTCGGCAAGTTTTTCGGTCTGGCCGGTGTGCGCCTGGGTTTCGTGCTGGCCGAGCGCAAGTTGCTAAAATTGCTGGCCGAGCAAGTGGGACCGTGGGCGGTCAGTGGGCCGACTCGGGTGCTGGGGCAGGCCTGTCTGCTGGATACCGAAGGGCATGCCCGACAACGGGTTCGCGCTGAAGTGGCCAGTGAGCGTCTGGCGCTGCTGCTTGAACAGCACGGTTTCAAACCCCTGGGCGGCTGCGCCTTGTTTCAATGGCTGATCACCGAACGCGCCGAAGCGCTGCATGAGTTCATGGCCCGGCGCGGCATTCTGCTGCGCTTGTTCACGCACAACAGCAGCCTGCGTTTCGGCTTGCCCGCCGATGAAACCGACTGGACACGTCTCGCGCAAGCGTTCGAAGCCTACGCCAAGGAAAGCCAATGACTACATTGATGGTGCAGGGCACCACTTCTGACGCCGGTAAAAGCACGCTGGTGACGGCGTTGTGCCGCTGGGTCACGCGTCAGGGCGTCAGCGTCGTGCCGTTCAAGCCGCAGAACATGGCGCTCAACAGTGCCGTGACCGCCGACGGTGGCGAGATCGGTCGCGCGCAAGCGGTGCAGGCTCAGGCCGCCAACCTTGAGCCGCACACCGACATGAATCCCGTGTTGCTCAAACCCAACAGTGATACCGGCGCCCAAGTGATCATCCATGGTCGTGCGGTCACGACGATGAACGCTGTTGCCTATCACGACTACAAAACCATCGCCATGCAAGCGGTGCTGGCCTCTCATGAACGGTTGAGTGCGGCGTATCCGGTGGTCATGGTCGAAGGCGCGGGCTCGCCGGCCGAGATCAATCTGCGCGCCGGCGACATCGCCAATATGGGCTTTGCCGAGGCGGTGGATTGCCCGGTGGTGCTGATCGCCGACATCAATCGCGGCGGGGTTTTCGCGCATCTGGTGGGCACCCTGGAACTGCTGTCGCCCAGCGAGCAGGCGCGGGTCAAAGGCTTCATCATCAACCGTTTTCGCGGCGACATCGCCTTGCTGCAACCGGGCCTCGACTGGCTGGAAGCACGCACCGGCAAACCGGTGGTCGGCGTGCTGCCTTACGTGATGGACCTGCACCTTGAAGCCGAGGACGGCATCGACCAGCGTCAGACCGACAAGGCCGATCAGGTGCTGAAAGTGCTGGTGCCGGTACTGCCGCGCATCAGCAACCACACCGATTTTGACCCGCTGCGCCTGCACCCGCAGGTGGACCTGCAATTCATCGGCCCCGGCCAGACGATTCCACCGGCCGACCTGATTATTCTCCCCGGCTCGAAAAGCGTGCGCAGCGATCTCGCGTATCTGCGGGCCAATGGCTGGGACACGGCGATCAGTCGTCATCTGCGTTATGGCGGCAAAGTGCTGGGCATCTGCGGTGGCCTGCAAATGCTCGGCGAGCAGTTACACGACCCGCTGGGCCTCGAAGGCGCACCGGGTTCCAGCGCCGGTTTGGGTTTGCTGGCGTTCGAAACGCAGCTCGAAGAAGAGAAGCAACTGCGCAATGTGCGCGGGCGTCTGGCGCTGGAAGACGCGCCGGTCAGCGGCTATGAAATTCATGCCGGCGTAACCACCGGGCCGGCGTTGGAAAACGCCGCCGTGCAGTTGGATGACGGTCGCTGTGATGGCGCGCAAAGTGTTGATGGGCAGATTTTCGGCACCTATCTGCATGGGCTGTTTGAATCGCCCGCGGCGTGCAGTGCGCTGTTGCGCTGGGCCGGTTTGCAGGCGGTGCAGGACGTGGATTATCACGCGTTGCGTGAGCGCGATATCGAGCGGCTGGCGGATCTGGTGGAGAAGCATCTGGATACCTCGCTGCTGCGTCAGCTCTGTGGGATTTGAGGTGACTGTGCCGGCCTCTTCGCGAGCAAGCCCGCTCCCACATGGGTTTTGTGAACGCCGAAGGACCAATGTGGGAGCGGGCTTGCTCGCGAAGGCGGCAGTCGCTTCACCGAATATTGAAGGGATGTAACCATGCTCCAACTGATCCTCGGCGGCGCCCGTTCCGGTAAAAGTCGCCTGGCCGAAAAACTCGCCTCCAACAGCGCACTGGCAGTGACGTACATCGCCACCAGTCAACCGCTCGACGGTGAAATGAACGAGCGGGTCGCCCATCACCGCGCCCGTCGTCCGGCCGAATGGGCGTTGATCGAAGAGCCTGTGGAGCTCGCCCGCGTCCTGCGCGAAACCGCCAGCGCCGATCGGTGCCTGCTGGTGGATTGCCTGACGTTGTGGATGACTAATCTGCTGATGCTCGACGACACCGAGCGTCTGTCGGCCGAACGTGATGCGTTGCTGGACTGCCTGGCGTCGCTGCCGGGTGAAATCATTTTTGTCAGCAACGAGACCGGAATGGGTGTCGTGCCGCTGGGCGAATTGACTCGCCGCTATGTCGATGAAGCCGGTTGGCTGCATCAAGCGTTGGCCGAGCGCTGTGAGCGAGTCGTCCTGACCGTCGCCGGCCTGCCCCTGACTTTGAAAGGAACTGCGTTATGACTCAATTCTGGTGGCTGAACCCCTGCAAGCTGATCGATGCTCAAGCGGTCGAGCAGGCCGAGGCCCGTCAACAGCAGCTGACCAAACCGGCCGGCTCCCTCGGTCGGCTTGAGTCGGTGGCCGTGCAATTGGCCGGGTTGCAGGGGCAGGTCAAGCCGAGACTCGATCAACTGTGGATCGCGATTTTTGCCGGTGACCACGGCGTGGTCGCAGAAGGGGTGTCGGCATTTCCTCAGGAAGTCACCGGGCAGATGCTGCACAACTTTGTCAGCGGTGGAGCGGCGATCAGCGTGTTGGCGCGGCAACTCGGGGCCTCCCTGGAAGTGGTCGACCTCGGCACGGTGACGCCGTCGTTGAACTTGCCGGGTGTGCGTCATTTGAACATCGGTCCGGGCACAGCGAATTTCGTCGAAGGTTCGGCCATGACGCCGGCTCAAGGCGAACTCGCTTTGCAGGCCGGCCGCGACAGCGTGCAGCGCGCCATCGCGGTGGGTGCGCAGTTGTTTATCGGTGGCGAGATGGGCATCGGCAACACCACCGCGGCCAGCGCGTTGGCCTGTGCCTTGCTCGATTGCCCGGTGGTGCATCTGGCTGGGCCGGGCACGGGTTTGAATGCGGCGGGTGTCAGCCATAAAGCCCAAGTTATCGAGCGCGCTTTGGCACTGCACAGCGCTCAGCGTGGCGATGCGCTGCAAACCCTGTACAACCTCGGCGGTTTTGAAATCGCTGCGCTGGTCGGCGCGTATCTGGCGTGTGCTCAGGAAGGCGTCGCGGTGCTGGTGGACGGTTTCATTTGCAGCGTCGCGGCATTGGTGGCGGTGCGATTGAATCCTGAATGCCGTCAGTGGCTGTTGTTTGGTCATCGCGGCGCCGAGCCGGGTCATCGTCATGTCCTGGAAACCCTGAAAGCCGAACCGCTGCTGGACCTCGGCCTGCGTCTGGGCGAGGGCAGTGGCGCGACGTTGGCCGTGCCGTTGTTGCGTCTGGCGTGCGACCTTCATGGCCAGATGGCGACCTTCGCCGAGGCCGCCGTGGCGGACCGTCCGGCATGACCTTGCGTCTGGACCTGCTGCGCCACGGCGAAACCGAACTCGGCGGCGGCTTGCGCGGCAGCCTCGACGATGCGCTGACCGACAAGGGCTGGGCGCAGATGCGCGCGGCGGTAGTCGAACAGGGGCCTTGGGATCGTTTGGTCAGCTCGCCGCTGCAGCGTTGTGCGCGGTTCGCCAACGAACTCGGCGCGCAACTGGGTTTGCCGGTGCAGTTGGATAAAGACGTGCAGGAGCTGCACTTCGGCGCTTGGGAAGGGCAGAGCGCCGCGGCGCTGATGGAAACCGATGCCGAGGCGCTGGGAGTGTTCTGGGCCGACCCTTATTCATTTACGCCGCCTCAGGGTGAGCCGGTCGTGGATTTTTCGACGCGGGTGTTGGCGGCCGTTGAGCGTTTGCATGCCGCCTACGCCGGCGAGCGGGTGTTGCTGATCAGTCACGGTGGGGTCATGCGTTTGTTGCTGGCACAGGCGCGGGGATTGCCTCGTGAGCAGTTGCTCAACGTCGAAGTCGGGCATGGCGCGTTGTTTTCGCTGTCGGTCGAATCCGGCGTGTTGTTAAGGGAAGCGACCTGACCATGTTGCCGTTCTGGATCGCCCTGCAATTTTTGAGCAGTCTGCCGATTCGTCTGCCGGGCATGCCGACGCCGCAGGCGTCGGGACGGTCGCTGCTGTTTTATCCGCTGGTCGGCCTGCTGTTCGGCGGGATTTTGTGGGCGTTCAACTGGCTGTTGTTCGGCACTCCGTTGTTGCTTCATGCCGCGTTGTTGCTGAGCGTTTGGGTGTTGCTCAGTGGTGCCTTGCACCTGGACGGCCTGGCCGATAGCGCCGATGCGTGGCTCGGTGGGTTCGGCGATCGAGAGCGTACGTTGACGATCATGAAGGACCCGCGCAGCGGGCCGATGGCGGTCGTGACACTGGTGCTGGTGTTGCTGCTCAAATTCGCCGCGTTGCTGGCGTTGATCGAGCAGCAACACAGCGTTGTCCTGATCATCGTTCCGTTGATCGGGCGCAGCGCGATGCTGGGGTTATTCCTGACCACGCCTTATGTGCGTGCCGGCGGGTTGGGGCAAGCGCTGGCCGATCATCTGCCACGTTTGGCGGCCAAGCAGATGTTGGCGGTCAGTGCGCTGGTTTGTGTTCTGATTGCCGGCCTCAGTGGCGTGGTGGCAGTGGCGTTGGCGGCGTTGGTATTTGTCTGGCTGCGGCAAGTGATGCTGCGGCGATTGGGCGGCACGACGGGCGATACGGCGGGGGCGTTGCTGGAATTGCTGGAGATGGCGCTGCTGGTAGGATTGGCGTTGGTCTGATGGTTTATGGGCACGATGCGCCGGCCTCTTCGCGAGCAGGCTCGCTCCCACAGTGGGTCTTCAGTGAACATTGAATTTATGTGCGACGCCAATCAATGTGGGAGCGAGCCTGCTCGCGAATGCGGTTTGCCAGACACATCGATATCCCTGAAAGAACTCATCTGTAACTTGATTTAACTCAACCGCGGGTATATACACGCACCATGCTCGATTCCCAATGTTTATGCATCAACCTGCGTCGCGCCGCCCGTGGCGTCAGCAGGCACTACGACGGCGCTCTCGACGGCTTCGGGATCAACGTTGCCCAGTATTCTTTGCTGTGTAATCTGCAGCGTCTGGATAAACCGAGTATTTCCACGTTGGCCGAGGCCATGGGGCTGGATCGCAGCACCTTGGGGCGCAATCTGCGGGTGCTGGAAGGCGAAGGCCTGCTGATGCTGGTCGAGGGCGAAGACATGCGTAACCGCATCGTCATGCTCACCGAGGCCGGTGTTGAACGGCTGACAGCGGCCTTGCCGGCCTGGGAAGCGGCGCAACAGCGGTTGATCGACCGTCTGGGTGCCGAGAAACGTGAAACCTTGCTGCGACTGCTGGACGAACTGGCGTGATGCCGGTTTTTCCGATCTTAAGCGGGTATATACCCGCTACCGGAGAATAAGAATGACATCGATGTGGCGTACGTGCGGTTGGGTTCTGTTGGGGAGTGCGCTGATTCTCGCGTTGTCCTTGGGCGTACGGCACGGCTTCGGGCTGTTTCTGGCGCCGATGAGTGCCGAGTTCGGCTGGGGGCGTGAGACGTTTGCCTTCGCCATTGCCTTGCAGAACCTGATCTGGGGCCTGGCGCAGCCCTTCACCGGCGCGCTGGCCGACCGCTTTGGCGCCGCGAAAGTGGTGCTGGTCGGCGGTGTCCTGTATGCGTTGGGCCTGGTGTTCATGGGCCTGTCGGATTCGGCCGTGACCTTGTCCCTGAGTGCCGGTTTGTTGATCGGTATTGGCCTGTCGGGCACTTCGTTCTCAGTCATCCTTGGCGTGGTTGGCCGCGCGGTACCGCCAGAGAAACGCAGCATGGGCATGGGCATTGCCAGCGCCGCCGGTTCTTTCGGCCAGTTCGCCATGTTGCCCGGTACGCTGGGGTTGATCGGCTGGCTCGGCTGGTCCGCCGCGTTGCTGGTGTTGGGCCTGTTGGTGGCGTTGATCGTACCGCTGGTGAGCATGCTCAAGGACAAGCCGCTACCCGTGTTCGGCCATGAACAAACGCTGCCCGAAGCATTGCGCGAAGCTTGCTCCCATTCGGGGTTCTGGCTGCTGGCGTTCGGTTTCTTTGTCTGCGGTTTCCAGGTGGTATTCATCGGTGTGCACTTGCCGGCTTATCTGGTGGATCAGCATCTCCCGGCGACGGTTGGCACTACGGTGCTGGCGTTGATCGGGCTGTTCAATATTTTCGGTACCTACACGGCGGGCTGGCTCGGCGGGCGGATGTCCAAGCCGCGTTTGCTCACCGGCCTGTACCTGCTGCGGGCAGTGGTGATCGGGTTGTTCCTGTGGGCGCCCGTCACAACGACCACCGCGTACCTGTTCGGCATGGCCATGGGTTTCCTGTGGCTGTCGACGGTGCCCTTGACCAACGGCACCGTCGCGACCTTGTTCGGCGTGCGAAATCTGTCCATGCTCGGTGGGATTGTTTTCCTGTTTCACCAGCTCGGATCGTTCCTCGGCGGCTGGTTGGGCGGGGTGGTGTACGACCGAACCGGGAGCTATGACTTGATCTGGCAAGTAGCGATTCTCTTGAGCCTGTTCGCCGCAGCCCTGAACTGGCCGGTGCGTGAGCGGCCGGTGGCGCGTCTGCAAACACAGATGAGTGCGCTATGAACAGCCTCTGGCCGCGGATCGCTGTCCTTGCTGTCGGTGCCTTGCTGCTGGCCCTGTCGTGGTGGGGCTGGCATCAGGGCGGGCTGGCGTTGATGCAACTGGGCATGGGTGCTTGCTAGCAGGAGGTGAGGGCGAGTAACTTCGTTGTTGACGACTTCTCAAGGAAGCACCGACATGCTGATGCGCTGGCTCGCAGTTCCCGCGTTACTGGTCGCGTTTAGTGGATGGGCTCAAGCGGCAGAGTGCCCGGACCTTTTGCAAGGCTCGTTGCCCAAGCTGCGCGCCAAGGAATCCATCGACCTGTGCCAGCGCTTCGCCGGCAAACCGCTGGTGGTGGTCAATACCGCAAGCTTCTGTGGTTTTGCCCCGCAGTTCAAAAGCCTTGAGGCGCTGAATCAGCGCTACAAGGATCAGGGGCTGGAGGTGATTGGCGTTCCGTCCAACGACTTCAAGCAAGAGTCCAAGGATGGCGAAGAGACTGCCAAGGTCTGCTACGTGAACTACGGCGTGACGTTCACCATGACTGAACCGCAGACAGTCCGCGGTGATGACGCGACTCACTTGTTCAAAATCATCGCCAAGCAGAGTACCGCGCCGAAGTGGAACTTCTACAAATATGTGGTCGATCGCAAAGGCAAGGTGATCGCCAATTTCTCCAGCCTGACCACGCCTGACGATCCCGAGTTCATCGCTGCGGTTGAAAAAGCCCTGGCTTCCCAACCCTGATCCACACCCGTAAAAAAGCCCTGCCTCTGTACAAGAGAGCGGGGCTTTTTTGATTCAGGCGGCGAGGGATCAGGCGCGCCGTGAATCAGAAACGGTAGGTCGCACCGACACCGAAACCGTTCGCCGAGTTTTCATACTTGGCGCTGTAGGTCTGGCGGCCGTTGCTGTTGTTGACCTTGACCGACTCTTCGACCAGGTACGAGTACGCAACGTCGATGGTCAGGTCGTCGGTCGGGCTCCAACCAGCGCCCAGGCTGAAAATCTTGCGATCGCCAGTCGGGATGCGCGGGGAACGGTTTTCGTTATTGGTCGGAGCCTGATCAACAGAGAAACCGGTGCGCAGGACCCATTGCTTGTTCAGCTGGTAGGAAGCGCCGATGGCGTGAGCCCAGGTGTCGTGCCAGTTCTGTTCTTCAGTGATGGTGCCAAAGCCGCGTGCGGCCAGAGCGGCAGGAACGCCTTCGTTCTCGACGGAGATTTCTTTCAGGCGGCTCCAGCGAGTCCAGGTGCTGCCTGCGTAGAGAGTCCATTGGTCGTCCAGCTGGTGAGTAACCGAGAAGTCGACCGACTCAGGCGTGGTGATGTCCAGCGACGCGTCGTACTTCTGGCTCGGGTTCTGACCCAGTGCGCCGAGCAGGCTGTAATTGACCTTGGTATCGCCCTCAAGCTTGTACTTCACTTTCGAGTGGTAGGTCAGGCCGACGCGAGTGCTGTCGGTGGCTTGAACCAGGATACCGATGTTGTAACCCAGCGCGGTGTCGTCACCCTTGATCTTGACGGTGCCGTCCGCAGCGAGCGGGTTCAGCGACACGTTCGATTCCAGCTTGCCATCAATACGGTTGATGGTCGGACCGAAACCGATCGACACCGTGTCGTTGAAGGCGTAGCTGACGGTTGGCTGCAGGGTGACGATCTTGACTTCGCTCTTGCTGCCGAAGTAACGGCCGGCAAAGCCGTTCTCGTAATCGGTCACCAGACCGAATGGCGCGTACATGCCCACACCGAATGCCCAATGCTCGTCGATTGGCTTGACGTAGTAGCCCATCGGTACGGCGATGAATGGAACCATGTCGCCGTCGTTGGTGCCACCGTTCGGACGGGAACTGGCATCACTGATATCGGTGTGTGCGTCGAGGAATGCAGCGCCGCCGGTGACTTGTTCGCGCTTGAGGCGCGACATGCCGGCAGGGTTGCCAAAAATAGTGCTTGCGTCGTCGGCAGATGAAGATCGCCCGGCAAAACCTGTACCCATCCCGCTGATGCTCTGTTCGTTGATGGCGAAGCCACTTGCAAAGATCTGGGTGGATGCCAGGGTAACGGCGACGCTAAGGGCGGTTTTGAGCATTACTTTTTTCATTATTAGAACTCCTGGTGATCACCGGGGCGAAAATTACCAACATTTTCGTCCCAGCGCCATAGGCTGTATCGCTTGATTTAGAGCGGTTTTGTAGGACAATCCGACCAGATTCGCAGCATTTGCGCGATCTTGTGGAAATAGCGGATTAGCAGGCGACCTGATTCAGCGGTGATACACAGGTTCGCCAGGCGCAGGTGAAGTCTCTCAGGCGTCCTTGAGGCTGGAAGGTCTGGCGCCAGATGCGGGCCATGCCCAGCAGGTCGTCTGCTTCAGGGAGCGGGGTGTTCTGTTCTTCTACCAGCAGCCAGGCGATGGCTGTGGCGTAACGCAGGTTGACGGTCAATTCGAGGTGCGGACCACTCAGGAAAGCATGCTGGCTGGCCAGGCCGCGAACCAGGCTTGCGCGTTCCGGGTCAAGTGCCAGGTAGTGGTCCCAAAGTGCCTGGTGGCGGGGTTCGGCGATTCGGTACAGGCCGTGTCCACGGCGGTCATGCAGGGCAGTACCCAGGGCTGACTGGCTGGCGGCGATGCCCAGCAGCAGGGATTCGGCAGTTGCGCTATGACGCCCGAGGTAAATCAATGTCGGGCGGATCACATAACGGCACAGTTCGCTGGCAGCGATACCCATAAAGCCCTCGAAACTTGAAATGGTCGGCGATACCTGAAGGTAGCGTTGGCAGCGGGTGAATCGACTCAGGCTCGCCGGAAGCGGATGAATCCGCTTGAGTTGAAGTGTAGTGTCAAATTCGCGCCGTAAAGGCCTGTTTTTAAAATATTTCCGGCTTCGAGTTATAACCGTTATATCGGTTAGTGCTTAGGCGGTGACAGCGAGAAGAGAAATTTCAGGCAATAAAAAGCCCCGCTTTTTGAGCAGGGCTTATGAGGTTTTCAGTCTTTCTGGCGTATCAGGCAACCAGTGCCTGACGGGTACGATCGATCACGGCCTGCAGCGGCTCGGCGCTGGAGTATTGATCGGGGTACAGGCGTTCGCTGTGACGAGCGATGCCGTGTTCGTTGACCAGGGTGAAGCTGAAGCAGCCTTTGCGAGCAGCCATGATCAGGCAGTTCATTGGTGCAAAAGCGTTGGTCAGGGTGCGGATGGCGTCCTGGGTGTGGATTTGAGTAGACATAGTCATTGGTGTTCCTACAAGCGACACGGATAAGAACCGTGCAAAATTAAAACGTTCCAGTGACGACGACCACCATTGGTCGAACGAAGAACCCGACTGGAACAAAGCAGCCAGTTTGAAGCGCTGATAAATTGGCGCGCTTGGGCTGGCAGGTAGGTACTTAGGAGGGCAGGCAACACATCAAGGGCAAAGGTTCTGGGCCCGGGGTGAAGATCCTGATCAATTTGCAGGTTGGTTCGGTCAGAGTAAGTGAGCTTCGCAACACCCTTTGCTTTCGATTCAAAGGCTGTGTTGTCGCAAGGTTTACCTGGAAACCATCGAGGTGGTCGATCCCGCTTTGTCGGTGGAGGCTTCCTTTGGGAAGGCTGACCGGGGGGATTTGTTCGACCAGAATTGACTTTCAGCTTGGTACTAACGCCGCGGATACTAACGGATTGAAAAGCTGAAGGGAAGTGTGTCAGCGAAAAAAGTTCTCTAACGCCCCTCTTTCAACGTCCGGCTTGGCGCTCGGAAAGGTCATTACGCGCAGAAGCGCCCTGTAATAGCACAGAATCCGACCGTTGGTAGTCGAGTTTCAATGGGCCAGGATCAGCCTGAACCGCGGGTTTGCCCAGGTTTATCCCCAGGGCTAACGACCAAATGCCCCGAAAAAGCGCATCGATATAACTGCCTCGAAGGGACTTGTGCACATAAGTCACGCACGTTGTCACGTCGCTGTCATCTTCCCTTCAAACGCAGTGGGTGCCTGTAACCGAAATTTAAGTCAATGAAAAACATCGCTTTTTTTTGCTGGTGAAAAAATCGTCAGTTTGACTGAGAGCCCCATTCCATAGGGCTTTGCGAGAGTTCAAAGGCGGTTGTCCACTGAGTTATCCACAGCTTCTGTGGATTGTCCCGAGCGCTTGCTCTAGGACGGGCGTGCAGGGTTTTTTTAGGCTTTACCTGTAAGAAAAAAAGAGTAGAGTGGCGCGCCTTCCGATCTGCCCCACAGTGTTTTATGAAGTTTCGTTCAGTACCAGTTTCTGCAACCTCGACACCTCCCAGCGTTGCCCCGCCCAAACGATTTTCGATGCGTGTGGCCGAGTGGTTGCTGGACAGCCCGCGTCTGGGCGAAAACTCCAACGTCAAACATTTCGCCGGACGTTTGCTCAAGCAGCCAGCCCGTGAAGGGGTCGTGGCCGCGCAAAGCCGTCTCGGTCAGCTGATGTGCCGTGAATGCGGGAATGCCCGGGATCGCCGTATCGGCCAGGACCTTTTGCGTCAGGCCGCGCGGGCAGGGGATCGGCGTGCCCAGCAGGAGCTTGGTCTGAGCGAAGACTGAGCTGTCCAAGACCTGACGCCTTGGTTAACCTTCAAGCTTTATTAAATTGGCAGGAGTGGCTATGGCTATGGACTTGACCAGCGCATTGCTCGGTCTGGCGGGCGCTGCGTTGCCGTTATTGGTACTGGCCTGGCAATTTCAACGCCGAGCGAGCGCCACGCAGTCAGAGGTTGCGCTGCTGCAAGAGCGTCTGGCCACGGCCCATCTGACCCAGGACGGATTAAACGCCCAACTCGAAGCCTGTCGCGATGAAATCGGTGATCTGGGTCAGGCCAACGCCGCCAAACAGGCAGACCTGGCCGCCGTGCGCCGTGAAGTCGAACTGCTGCAGATCGAACGTGACGATGCCCGCGATGCCGCCCACGCGTGGAATCTTGAACGCGCCGGCAAGGAGGCCGAGTTGCGCCGTCTGGACGCCAAGGCCGCCTCGCTCAACGCCGAGCTGCGTGAGCAGCAGGAAAGCCATCAGCAGCGCCTCAACGACCTGCAGGGCTCGCGAGACGAACTGCGGGCGCAGTTCGCTGAGCTGGCGGGCAAGATCTTCGACGAGCGCGAGCAGCGCTTTGCCGAAACCAGTCAGCAGCGCCTCGGTCAGTTGCTCGATCCGTTGAAGGAACGCATCCAGTCCTTCGAAAAACGTGTCGAGGAAAGCTATCAGGCTGAAGCCCGCGAACGTTTTTCCCTGGCCAAGGAACTGGAGCGGCTGCAACAGCTGAACCTGCGCCTGAGCGACGAAGCCACCAACCTGACCCGCGCCTTGAAAGGCCAGAAAACCCAAGGTAACTGGGGTGAACTGATTCTTGAGCGGGTGCTTGAACACGCGGGCCTGGAGAAGGGGCGTGAGTACCAGACCCAGGTCAACCTAAAAGGCCCGGACGGTGAGCGTTTCCAGCCGGACGTGATCATTTATCTGCCGGGCGACAAGCAGGTGGTGGTCGACTCCAAAGTCAGCCTTACGGCCTATCAGCAATACGTCGCGGCCGAAGACGATGCCATCGGCCAGATCGCGATCAAGCAGCACGTGCTGTCCCTGCGCACTCACGTCAAAGGGCTGGCCGGCAAGGATTACAAACGTCTCGATGGCTTGCACAGCCTGGATTTCGTCTTGCTCTTCGTGCCGATCGAAGCGGCGTTTTCCGCCGCATTGCAGGCTGAGCCGACGCTGTTTCAGGAGGCCTTCGACCGCAACATCGTGATCGTCAGTCCCACCACTTTGCTGGCAACCTTGCGCGTTATCGACAGCCTGTGGAAGCAGGAGCGCCAAAGCCAGAACGCCCGGGAAATCGCCGAGCGGGCCGGGTGGCTGTACGACAAGTTCGTGTTGTTCATCCAGGATCTGGATGAAGTCGGCAATCGCTTACA
The DNA here is from genome assembly GCF_054898105.1 of Pseudomonas sp. MDT1-17. NCBI lineage: Bacteria > Pseudomonadati > Pseudomonadota > Gammaproteobacteria > Pseudomonadales > Pseudomonadaceae > Pseudomonas > Pseudomonas sp. MDT1-17. Next base: position 2,336,312 of record NZ_JBUBVM010000001.1, read on the forward strand.
GCAATTGGATAAAGCCTACAGCTCTGCGCGCAATAAGCTGACGGAAGGCCGCGGCAATCTGGTCAGCCGTAGCGAGCAGCTCAAGTTGCTTGGCGCGCGGGCGAGCAAGAGCCTGCCGGCAGACTTGCTGGAGCGGGCGATGACCGATGTGGATGGCTTGGCTGAGTTGCCGGAGTAGCCCGAAAAGCTTCGCGAGCAAGCCCGCTCCCACATCTATGGTTACCCCCTTTTCTGCAATACTGTTTTTGATGCGTGGTTGGCTTGCTTTCATCTATCCGGCGTCTGAGTGGGGTTGTGGCCCCCGCGCCTCGATGAGAATCGATGCCCGACGATCCTAATTATTCGAACGGCCTTTCAGCCGTGTGGGAGCTCAGGGTTGTCGTCAGGCCGGTTGGCCGTTCACGTCATCTGTTATCCAGCATCGCAAAACCAGGTGGGTGGTGCTCGGGTGACAGCAGGGTCAGGCGTTCATCGCGGTTGGCCCTGCATCGAATTCAGAGTGGTGTGCTGCAATCGCCCAGGCGATCCTCGCCAGCTTATTGGCCAGCGCGCAGACCACATGGTTGGAGTGATGGTGGGCTAATAGCTGCCGGACCCAGTCCGCCAGCCAGCCTTTCTGGCGCTCCAGCTGCATCAAGTAGACACGGGCGCACTGGATGAGCAGGCGCCTCTGGTTGCGATCACCGCGCTTGCTGATGCCCAATAGAACGGTCTTGCCGCCCGTGGAATGCTGTTTGGGCACCAGCCCGATCGAGGCCGAATAGCCTCGCCCGCATTTGAACTGTTTGCCATCACCCAACTCGGCAGCCAGGACGGTGGAGGTGATCGGGCCGACACACGGCATGGTCATCAAACGAGATGCCAGATCATCTTCAGCGGCCTGGCATTGCACTCGCTTATCCAGTGCCTTGATCCGCTCATTCAGGTAGTTGAAGTGCTCATGTAGCATCGTCAGAATTATTTTGATGTCCCCTCCGTGTCAGGCTACCTGTCGCCCTTGTTGATTGACTCATTCATTCAAGAGGGCGAAGGTATTTAGCAATGCCCAAACGTTATGACGACAACTTCAAAGACTGGGTTGTCCTGCAGATGATGCCGCCCCTTAATCGCTCGGTGGCAGAGCTCGCGATTGCGCTCAAACTCACGCCACAGTCACTGCGTAACTGGAGACAAATGGCTAGAGATAAAGGTCTGATCGTGCCCGGGAACGGAAAGACCAGTGATCAATGGTCCAGCGCCGACAAATTCAATGCCGTCATGGAAACCGCACCGTTGAGCGAGGTGGAGATCTCTCAATATTGCCGAATAAAGGGCATTTATCCGGAGCAAATCCAGCAATGGCGCGAAGCCTGCCAAAACGCCAACACCTTGGCTGATCTGAAGCCCAGCGCAGAGAAAACTGCCGAGCAACGACGGATCAAAGAGCTGGAGCGTCAGTTGATCCGATCAGACGCTGGTCGGGCCGAAGCGGAGGCTTTGCTGGAACTCAGAAAAAAAGCCAATGCGATTTGGGGCAAGGACAAGGAAGACTGATCAGCGCCTCTGATCGCACGCAAGCCATGAAGTTGATTACTGAAGCGGTCTTGGGTGGGGCTCGCCGATATCGAGCATGTGATGAGCTGGGACTGAGCCTGCGCACAGTTCAACGTTGGCGACACACCGACGGCGACGGGCGCCTGCTAGCTCAGCGGACAGCACCGTCAAATAAACTCAGCGAGGCAGAACGCCAAGCAGTGCTTGATGCCGCTAATCAGGCTGGCTACGCCAGCCTCACACCCCACCAGATCGTGCCCAAACTGGCAGATGAAGGTATTTATCTGGCTTCGGAATCGACCTTTTATCGCGTATTAAAAGCCGCCAATCAAAACGTTCGCCGTGGTCGGGTCAAAGCCCCGAAACGCAGAGTGCTGACGACACATCGTGCTGAGGGCCCCAATCAGGTTTGGTGCTGGGATATCACCTGGTTGCCGAGCACAGTTAAGGGCCGTTTTTTCTACTGGTATATGGTCAAGGACATCTACAGCCGTAAATTGGTAGCCAATGAAGTGCATGAAGTGGAGTGCGCCGAGCATGCATGTGAGCTGCTTGAAAAGGGCTGTCTACGAGAGCAAACGGCGGGACGTCCTTTGGTGCTGCACTCGGACAACGGCCACGTCATGAGAGGCTCTTTATTACGCGAAAGCATGGTTGCTCTGGGCGTCGAGCCTTCATTTAGCCGCCCGCGAGTAAGCAACGACAATGCCTACGCCGAAGCACTTTTTCGTACGGCAAAGTACTGCCCGCTCTGGCCGGACCAACCGTTTGATACGCTCACTGAAGCAAGGCTTTGGGTGCAAAAATTTATCGAGTGGTACAACGAAGACCACCGTCACAGTGCCTTGAAATACGTGACGCCGAACGAGCGCCACGAAGGCAAGGCAACGGCTCTATTACAAGCCAGAGCAGCACTGTATGAAGACGCCAGGGAAGCTAATCCGAGCCGCTGGAGTACCAGAACGCGCAACTGGAAATTGGCAGATGCGGTGTATTTGAACCCCGAACGCCCTGATGTTAAGGCCGCGATGGCATAGCAGCAGGAGTACCAAGGCGACAGGTACCTTGACACGTACCGTGTCTTCAGAAAATGAACTCGCCTCAAGTAGCGCCGGCAGATCGTTGATCGATTTGAAGCCTGGGGCCAAGCTGACGCCAACCTCCAGAAGGGCTGCGTGAATCCGATTGACGGTCGCGGTGCGGTCTTTGATGAACGAATCGCGTGTCGAGTTGAGCATGGCCAACGCCTGCTGAGCCTGGGTCTTGGGGGCGACAAAGCGCATCGTTGGGCGGGTCGCTGCCTCGCAGATCGCCTCGGCGTCAGCGAAGTCGTTCTTGTTGCTTTTCACATAAGGACGCACGAGATGAGGCGCAATGAGCTTGGGCGTATGTCCCAGCTTTGCGACCTCCTGCGCCATGAAGTGGGCGCCGCCACAGGCTTCCATCACGACGGTGCAGGGATCGAGGTTCGCCAGGTGTTGGATCAGCGCCACTCGAGTAAACTTTTTGCGCTGGAGCTCATGACCACGATCATCTTGAGCATGCAGGTGAAAGGAGTGTTTTCCCAGGTCGATGGCGGCAATAGCTACTTTGTTCATGGCAACGGTCTCCGATAGGCCCCCTGTGAAAGCTTAGTGGGCGATCACAGGGGGCGGCGGGGGTAGCCATTTCATTATTTGACCGATTTCCTCCAGATAGAATGCGGTTCAATGTGGGAGCGGGCTTGCTCGCGAAGGGGACAGTTGCACCACGACAAGGTTCAGACCTGCCGCGCTACAACGGCAAATGCCGGCTCAGCAACGCCCGCAACGCCGCCGGTTTTACCGGTTTTGCCAGGTAATCCAGCCCCGCCGCATGCACTTGGGCCACCATCTCCGGTCGCCCGTCGGCGCTGATCACTACCCCAGGCACCGGCTCACCCAATTGGGTGCGCAACCACGCCATCAACTCGGTTCCGGTCTCGCCATGGTCCAGGTGGTAATCCACCAGCGCCAATTGCGGTCGCACGCCGTCACTGAGCAGCGCCGCGCATTCATCGCGGTTGCGCGCGGTCCAGACCTGACAACCCCAGCGTGTGAGCAGGCTGTTCATGCCGATCAGAATGCTGTCTTCGTTATCGATGCACAGCACCTGCGCGCCGCTCGGCAATTTTCCGTTGAGTTCGGCGGTTTTGCTCGGCAGCGCGGTTTGAGTGCTCGCCAACGGCACACTGACGCTGAACACGCTGCCGCGCCCCGGCCAGGAGCGTACGCGCAAGGTATGACCCAGTACGCGACACAGTCCGTCCGCAATGGCCAGGCCCAGCCCCAAGCCTTTTTCAGCACGGGTCTGGTGGCTGTCGAGGCGTTTGAATTCTTCGAAAATGACCCGCTGTTTATCCTCTGGAATGCCCGGACCACGGTCCCAGACCTCCAGGCACAGCTCGCCCTTGCGCCGGCGAACGCCCAGCAGCACCGGGCCTTTGGCGTAGCGGAAGGCATTGGTCAGAAAATTCTGCAGGATTCGTCGAAGCAGTTTGATGTCGCTGTTGATTCGCAACGTACTGCCCCTGACACGGAATTTCAGCCCCTGGTCTCGGGCCAGCGCCTTGAACTCGGCACCGAGGATGTCGAACAGTTCGTTGAGCACAAAAGGCTTGGGATCAGGATTGATCTTGCCGTTCTCCAGACGGGAAATGTCCAGCAGGTCGCTGATCAAATCTTCGGCCGAGCGCAGTGAAGTGTCCAGGTGATGGACCAGTTTCTGCGCCTCGCCGGATAAGCCGTCATCTTGGTGGGAAAGGGCGGCGGAGAACAGGCGCGCGGCGTTCAACGGTTGCATCAAGTCATGGCTGACCGCCGCCAGGAAACGGGTTTTCGACTGGTTGGCCGACTCCGCGGTGCCTTTGGCGTCGGTCAGGGCAACGTTGAGTTGCGACAATTCGTGGGTCCGCTCGGTAACCCGTCGCTCCAGGCCTTCGTTGGCTTCGGTCAGCGCCTGCTCCGACTCGCGGAACGCGGTGATGTCGGTGAAACTCATGACGAAACCGCCGCCCGGCATCGGGTTGCCGATCAGTTCGATCACACGGCCATTGGGGAAAAGTCTTTCAGAGGTATGGGCGCGGCCCTGACGCATCCAGTGCAAGCGGCGGGCGACGTGCACTTCGGCTTCGCCGGGGCCGCACAGGCCGCGCTCGGCGTTGTAGCGAATGATGTCGGCAATCGGTCGGCCAAGCCTGATCAGACCCTCCGGGTAATTGAACAGCTCCAGATAGCGCCGGTTCCAGGCCACCAGCTTCAGCGACTGGTCGACCACGCTGATGCCCTGGGTGATGTTCTCGATCGCGCCTTGCAGCAGCGCGCGGTTGAATTGCAGCACCTCCGAGGCTTCATCGGCGATACGGACGACGTCCTCGAGCTGCATCTCCCGGCCTTCGATAGCGGCTTTTACCACCGCCCGGGTCGAAGAAGCACCGAGCACACCGGCCAGCAAACGTTCGGTATGGGCGATCCATTCACCGTCGGCGTTCTGGTTCGGGTTGAAGCCTTTGCCTTGGCGGTAGGCGAAGCGGATAAAACTCTGACGGGCGCGTTCTTCGCCGACGAAGCGAGCCGCCAGCTGCAACAAATCGTCGATCTGCACCGACAGCATCGAACGGGCACTGGGGCGGGCACTGATTTCCTGGCCGATGAAGCGGCCCGCCTGCCAGTGTTCCGAAACCCTGGTACGCGACAGCACCGAAACCCAGGCGAACAGCGTGAAGTTGCCCGCAAGAGACAGCACCACGCCTTGGGTCAGCGGGGTAATCGGCAGGTTTAACGGGTTGCTGTGTAACCAGGCCAGGCCGGGGAAACTGCTCAAGGACAAGCCGAGGCTGTTGGCGGCAATCGGCAGGATCAAGGTGTAGAACCACAGGAACGTCCCGGCGGCGAGACCGGCGAACACACCGCGACGATTGGCCTGTTTCCAGTACAGCGCGCCGAGCATGGCCGGGGCCAGTTGGGTCACGGCGGCGAAGGCGATCTGGCCGATGGTCGCCAGGCTCGCCGTCGAGCCGAGCAGGCGATAACTGACGTAGGCCAGCAGCAGAATCACCACAATGCTCACTCGGCGCACCGAGAGCATCCACTGGCGGAACACTTCGAACGGCCGCTCGGCGTTGTTGCGCCGCAGCAACCATGGCAACAGCATGTCGTTAGAGACCATGGTCGACAGCGCCACGCTGGCGACAATCACCATGCCGGTCGCCGCCGAAGCGCCACCGATAAAGGCCAGCATCGCCAGGGCAGGGTGGGATTGGGCGAGGGGCAGGCTGATAACGAAAGAATCCGGCAGCACCGAACTCGGCAGCAACATCTGACCGGCCAGCGCGATCGGTACTACAAACAGTGCAGCCAGTGCCAAGTAGGCCGGGAACACCCATTTGGCCAGGCGCAGGTCCTGAGGGTCGATGTTTTCCACCACGGTCACGTGAAACTGCCGGGGCAGACAGATGATCGCCATCATCGCCACGCCGGTCTGCACCACCATCGATGGCCAATTAATGGTTTCTTTCCAGTACTCCTCCAGGCGCGGTGCGAGCATGGCCTGGTCGAACAGGTCCTCGAAACCGTCGTACAGGCCGTAGGTCACAAACGCCCCGACCGCGAGAAAAGCGAACAGCTTGACCAGCGATTCGAACGCAATCGCCAGCACCATGCCGCGGTGGTGTTCCGTGACGTCGAGGTTGCGGGTACCGAAGACGATGGTGAACAGCGCCAGCACCAGCGACACGATCAACGCCGTGTCCTGGGCGCGAGTGCCCGTGGCGTCGGCACCGGCGCCGATCAGCAAGTTCACCCCGAGCACGATGCCCTTGAGTTGCAACGCGATGTAGGGCAACACGCCGACCAGGCAGATCAGCGCCACCACCACCGCCAGCGACTGGGATTTGCCATAGCGCGCGGCGATGAAGTCGGCAATGGAGGTGATGTTCTCCTGCTTGCTGATCATCACCATTTTTTGCAGGACCCACGGTGCGCACACCAGCAGCAGGATCGGCCCGAGGTAGATCGGCAGGAAAGACCAGAGCTGTTCGGCGGCCTGGCCCACGGCGCCAAAGAAGGTCCAACTGGTGCAATAGACGGCCAGCGACAGGCTGTACACCCAGGCGCGCACCCGCGGCGGCAACGGCGTGCTGCGACGGTCGCCGTAGAAGGCGATGGCGAACAAGATGGCCATATAGGCCAGGGCGACGGCGGCGATCAGCCCGCTGGACAGCGACATGGGAACTCCAGACAAAAGACACCCGGGACTCCCGCCCGGACAGACAGTCTCGCACGATGGCAGGGGTTAGTCAGTGTCGACCAAGGTCGCGGCGCGTCGGGGTGTCGCAGGGTGTGTGCCAGTTGGATCTTGGGTGTTTGTGCAGGCCTCATCGCGAGCAGGCTCGCTCCCACAGGGGATTTGTGAACGACGCAGATCCTATGTGGGAGCGAGCCTGCTCGCGAAGGCGGCCTCACTGACTGAACGCAATCTCGATCAGTCGATGCAGTTCATTCGGCAGTGCGCGATCTCTTCGAAGAACAAGAGTGCCACCGTGACCGTCACGCGCAAACAGCCCGCCGACAAGGTCTTGCCTGGCCGGGAATCTGACCCGGAACTTTGGACTGGTGGCCACCACCGATGATTACGGCGCGGTGCTGATTATTCTCTCGGTGGGCGCTCAGCTCGCGTTGATGCGTCAGGGGGCCGTGAAAGTCTGTGGCGTCAATGTTCGATGATCGTTAGCCTTGGCCCCGCCATTCATTTCGATGGACCGACGCATGAAAATCATCCGCAGCAAATCCTTCACCGCTGACCGTGCCTGGGGCGCGTTGGATATCGCCAACATGAACGGCATCACCACGCGTTTGCATTGGACCGATCAGCCCTATAAATGGCACGTCAATGACGGGCAAGAAGTGTTCGTGGTGCTGGATGGACAGGTGCAGATGCGTTATCGCGAAGACGGTCAGGAGAAACAAGTGGTATTAGGCGTAGGCGATATCTTTTATGCCGACGTCGGCACCGAACACGTTGCCCATCCGCAGGGCACGGCGAGAATACTGGTGATCGAGACTGAAGGCAGCGTCTGACGCTGTATCTGCAAAACAGATAACAGTTAGAGATATTACCCGTTATATCGATATTCGATTCAGACCTACCATGAGCTCCACCTCATCAGAGGACAGGAGTTCACCATGACATGCCCCAACACCGCCCCAGCCGGTTTCAAACCTTTCAGTCATTTGCAGCACCCGCGCGAAGTCATCCGCCAGTTCACGCCGAACTGGTTCGCCGCCACCATGGGCACCGGCGTGCTGGCGTTGGCGCTGGCGCAGCTGCCCGCTGCACATCCCGGTTTGCACGCGATTGCCGAAGCCCTTTGGCTGGTCAACATCGTGCTATTTGTTTTGTTCACGGCGCTATACACGGCGCGTTGGGCGCTGTTTTTTGATGAGGCGCGACGGATTTTCGGCCACTCCACGGTTTCGATGTTTTTCGGCACGATCCCCATGGGCCTGGCGACCATCATCAATGGCTTTCTGGTGTTCGGTCTGCCGCGTTGGGGCGAGGGCGTGATTCCTGTCGCCGAGGTGCTGTGGTGGCTGGATGTGGCGATGTCGCTGGCGTGCGGCGTGCTGATTCCCTACATGATGTTTACCCGCCAGGAACACAGCATCGACCAGATGACCGCCGTCTGGCTGTTGCCGGTGGTCGCGGCGGAAGTGGCGGCCGCCAGTGGTGGTCTGTTGGCGCCGCACCTGGCGGATGCCCATTCGCAACTGGTGGTATTGGTGACGAGCTACGTGCTTTGGGCCTTTTCCTTGCCGGTGGCATTCAGCATTCTGACCATCCTGTTGCTGCGCATGGCGCTGCATAAATTGCCCCACGAAAACATGGCCGCCTCCAGCTGGCTGGCGCTGGGCCCGATCGGCACCGGGGCGCTGGGCATGTTGCTGCTAGGTGCCGACGCGCCGGCCATCTTTGCGGCCAACGGTCTGCCGGGCATCGGTGAAATCGCCGCAGGGCTGGGGTTGGTGGCCGGGATCACGCTGTGGGGCTTTGGTCTGTGGTGGATGCTGATCGCGGTGCTCATCACCCTGCGTTACCTGCGCGTCGGTATCCCTTTCAATCTCGGCTGGTGGGGCTTCACCTTTCCGCTGGGCGTCTATTCTCTCGCGACGTTGAAACTGGCCAGCACTTTGAACCTGACGTTTTTCAGTGCTTTTGGTGGTGTGCTGGTGGTGCTGCTGGCGGTGATGTGGCTGATCGTCGCCAAACGTACGGTGCAAGGGGCGTGGCGGGGCGAGTTATTTGTCTCGCCGTGCATAGCCGGATTGAAGAAATAACCGGCGAAGATAGGTAATGTGTGGCCTGGATCGTCGTTCGATATTCCAATAACGGTATCCACGCCACTCTCTACCCAACATCAGGGACACATGGAAGATGAGTCACCCCTCACAGTTCACCTTGCTTCGCACCCGCCGCTTCCTGCCATTCTTCGTCACGCAGTCGCTCGGGGCATTCAACGACAACATCTTCAAGCAGTCGCTGATCCTCGCCATTTTGTACAAGCTGACGATCGAGGGTGATCGCTCGATTTGGGTCAACCTGTGTGCGTTGCTGTTCATCCTGCCATTTTTTCCGTTCTCGGCACTGGCCGGGCAGTTTGGTGAAAAGTTCGCCAAGGACGCGCTGATCCGTCTGATCAAGCTCGGGGAAATCGCCATCATGGCGGTCGGCGCGGTCGGCTTCATGTTCGATCACCTGGCGCTGATGCTGGTCGCGCTGTTTGCCATGGGCACTCACTCAGCGCTGTTTGGGCCGGTGAAATACTCGATCCTGCCGCAGGCCTTGCGTGACGAAGAGCTGGTGGGTGGCAACGGCCTTGTGGAAATGGGCACCTTCCTGGCGATCCTCGCCGGGACCATCGGCGCCGGGATCATGATGTCGTCCAGTCATTACGCGCCGATCGTCTCCACGGCGATCATCGGTGTTGCGGTGCTCGGCTATCTGGCCAGTCGCAGCATTCCACGGGCCGCGGCCGCCTCACCTGAAATGCGTCTGAACTGGAATATTTTCAGCCAGTCCTGGGCCACGTTGAAACTGGGCTTGGGGCAGACCCCAGCCGTGTCGCGCTCGATTGTCGGCAACTCGTGGTTCTGGTTTGTCGGGGCGATTTACCTGACGCAGATCCCGGCGTACGCCAAGGAGTGGATGCACGGTGATGAAACCGTGGTGACGCTGATTCTGACGGTATTCTCGGTGGGCATCGCACTCGGTTCGATGCTCTGCGAGAAACTGTCCGGACGCAAAGTCGAGATTGGTCTGGTGCCGTTCGGCTCGTTCGGTCTGACGGTGTTTGGTTTGCTGCTGTGGTGGCACTCCGGCGGAATTCCCGACAGTGTCACCGGCCATGGCTGGATCGAAATCCTCGGCTTCGGTCACGCCTGGCTGGTGTTGATCGACATTCTCGGGCTTGGCATGTTCGGCGGTTTCTACATCGTGCCGCTGTATGCGCTGATTCAGTCACGTACCCCCGAGAACGAGCGGGCGCGGGTGATTGCCGCCAACAATATTCTCAACGCGCTGTTCATGGTGGTCTCGGCGATTGTCTCGATCGTCTTGTTGAGCATGGTCGAGCTGTCGATCCCGCAGCTGTTCCTGGTGGTGTCGCTGCTGAACATCGGCGTCAATGCCTACATCTTCAGCATCGTCCCCGAGTTCAGCACGCGCTTCATGATCTGGCTGCTCAGCCATTCCATGTACCGCGTGGAACATCGCAATCTGCAGCTGATTCCCGATGAGGGCGCGGCGCTGCTGGTGTGCAATCACGTGTCCTTTGTCGATGCCTTGCTGATTGGCGGCGCGGTGCGTCGGCCGATTCGCTTTGTGATGTATTACAAGATCTACAACTTGCCGGTGCTGAACTTTATCTTTCGCACGGCCGGGACTATTCCGATCGCGGGGCGGCAGGAAGACATTCAGATCTACGAAAAAGCGTTCACGCGCATTGCTCAGTATCTGAAGGACGGCGAGTTGGTGTGCATCTTCCCGGAGGGCAAATTGACCGCCGATGGCGAGATCAACGAGTTCAGGGGTGGGCTGACGCGGATTCTCGAACAGACGCCGGTGCCGGTGATTCCGCTGGCATTGCAGGGTTTGTGGGGGAGTTTCTTCAGCCGCGACCCGCAAAAGGGCGTGTTTCGCCGGTTGTGGTCGCGGGTGACGCTGGTGGCAGGGCCTGCTGTGTCGGTTGAAACGGCAGAACCAGCCCGGTTGCAAGGGTTGGTGGGAGATTTGCGCGGTACTGTTCGCTAATACCTGTCTATGCGGGCCGCTTCGCAGCGAGCCCGCTCTGGCGGATGTTCAGCCCGCCATCGCCAATCGGTTTCGCCCCTCGCGCTTGGCCACATACATCGCACTGTCGGCCCGTCGCAACAGGCTATCGGCGGACTCGCCGGGCAATAGAGTCGAGCAGCCAAGGCTGACCGTCAGCTCGATCGAAGTGCCGTCGGCCGAATAATCCTCTGCCTGCACTGCAAATCGTAGCCGTTCGCCGACCATGGCTGCCGCCTCACGACTCGTGTTGGACAGCAGGATCAGGAACTCCTCGCCACCAAACCGGAAAACCATGTCCACGTTGCGCAACTGGCTTTTGATCGAGGCTGCGACGGCCTTGAGCACGTCATCGCCGGCGCTGTGTCCGTGGTTGTCGTTGATGTGTTTGAAGTGATCGATGTCCAGCATCAGCAGCGACAAGGGTTGCAGATGTCGACGCGCCATCTCGATTTCCCGTTGCAGGGTCTGATCCATGGCGATGCGGTTGCCGGTGTCCGTGAGCGGATCGCGCAAGGCACTTTGGGTGGCGGCGCGGTAGAGCAGGGCATTGCGCATCGGATACATCAATGCGGACAGCAGCGACTCAAGGTTGCACTGTTCCTGTTCACTGAACCGCTGATTGCGGCGGAATACCAAGTCACCCAGGTGCTCGCCTTCATGGCTGAGGCTGTAGCTGATCGAGTGATGGCCGCGCTGGCCGAATTCCAGGCGCAAGTCGCTGGCCTTGTGCTGATAGATCAAGGTGTCGAGCGGTACAAGTCGCTGAATTTCACGAAAGAAGAGCCCGAGAATGCGTTGCGGCTCAAGACTGGTTTGCAGCTGCAGGCTCAGCTTCTGGCGCAGTTGCGCGACGTTGACAGGCCGCTCCCGAAGGGGAGGCTGCTGACCAAGACCCAGGCGTTGCAATTTGGCAACATCGAAGTCAATTGCGTTGGTCTGGGAAGGTGATTTCATATGGCGTCCGCCCGATTGCTTTCACACTGCGTGTCTGAGCAAATTTAGAGCGAAAGTCGTGCCATTCAGTTCAGTCGAATATAAAGCGTTATAAATCAATAGCTTGATAGTTGTTTAAAAGATTTTTCCGAACGCGGTGACAGTTGTTTGACTTGCTTCAGTGTGGTTGTGGCGCACTTTGAGTGCCGCGACGGGAAGCCGTCGCAGCACAAAAGCAATGCGCAGGCGTTACTGAGCGTTGAACGCCTGGCCGTTGATGCCGGTGCTGTCCGGACCCATCAGGTAGAGGTAGACCGGCATGATCTCCTCGGGCGTCGGGTTGTTCAGCGGGTTTTCACCGGGATAAGCCTGGGCGCGCATGCTGGTGCGGGTGGCGCCCGGGTTGATGCTGTTGGAGCGCATCGGTGCCACGGTGTCGACTTCGTCGGCCAGGGTTTGCATCAAGCCTTCGGTGGCGAACTTGGAGACGCCGTAAGCGCCCCAATACGCGCGACCCTTGCGACCGACGCTGCTGGAAGTGAACACCACCGAGGCGTCCTGAGACAACTTGAGCAGCGGCAGCAGGGTGCTGGTGAGCATGAACATGGCGTTGACGTTGACGTGCATGACGCGCATGAAGTTTTCGCCAGACAGCTGTTCGATCGGCGTACGCGGGCCAATGATCGACGCGTTGTGCAGCAAACCGTCGAGATGGCCAAATTCGGTTTCGATCATCGCTGCCAGCTCATCGTATTGATGGGGCAGGGCGGTTTCCAGGTTGAACGGGATCACGGCCGCTTGTGGATGGCCGGCGGCTTCGATTTCGTCGTAGACCTGAGTCAGGTTGGCTTCGGTCTTGCCCAGCAACAGCACGGTGGCACCGTGCGCGGCAAAGGTTTTCGCGGCGGCAGCGCCGATGCCACGGCCAGCGCCGGTGACCAGGATGACCCGGTCCTTGAGCAATTCTGGGCGGGCGGAATAATCAAACATAAGAAACCTCAACAAAATCCGTTAACAGGGCCGATAAAGATCGCAGCCTTCGGCAGCTCCTACGCCGATCGCGGTCTCCTGTAGGAGCTGCCGCAGGCTGCGATCTTTTGATTTGTATCAGCAACCACACAGGGCGCTATCGAGCACCTTGCGCAACTCCAGCGGATGATCGACCACCACATCCGCGCCCCAATGCCGCGGATTATCGTCGGGATGAATGTAGCCATAGGTCACGGCGGCCGTTTTGGTGCCGGCATCGCGACCGGACTCGATATCGCGCAAGTCATCACCCACGAACAGCACGCTGGCCGGGTCCAGTTCGAGCATCTTGCACGCCAGAATCAATGGCTCGGGGTCCGGTTTGCTGTTCTTCACATGGTCCGGGCAGATCAGCAGCGCCGAGCGCTCGGCCAATCCAAGCTGCTGCATGATCGGCTCGGCAAACCGCAGTGGCTTGTTGGTGACCACGCCCCAGATCAGGTTGGCCTTCTCGATGTCGGCCAGCAGTTCGCTCATGCCGTCGAAGAGTTTGCTGTGAACCGCGCAACCGACGAGGTAGCGCTCCAGGAACTCCAGACGCAATGCCTCGAAACCCGGTGATTCCGGGTCCATGGAGAAGGTCACGGCGACCATCGCCTTGGCACCACCGGAGATCTCGTCGCGAATGTGCTGGTCGTTCATCGGCGGCAGGCCGCGGTCGGCACGCATCGCCTGACAGATCGCAATGAAGTCCGGCGCGGTGTCGAGCAGGGTGCCGTCCATGTCGAAAAGTACTGCTCTGATACGCATCGGCTTATTCCTCGCGCAGGGTCTGGATCATGTAGTTGACGTCCACGTCGGAGGCCAGTTTGTAGTGCTTGGTCAGCGGGTTGTAGGTCAGGCCGATGATGTCCTTGACGGTCAGGCCGGCCATGCGGCTCCAGGCGCCGAGCTCGGACGGGCGGATGAATTTCTTGAAGTCGTGGGTGCCGCGCGGCAGCAGCTTCATGATGTATTCGGCGCCGACGATGGCGAACAGGTACGCCTTCGGGTTGCGGTTGATGGTGGAGAAGAACACCTGGCCACCGGGTTTGACCATGCGAAAACAGGCGCGGATCACCGAGGACGGGTCCGGCACGTGCTCGAGCATTTCGAGGCACGTGACCACGTCGAACTGCTCAGGCATTTCTTCAGCCAGCGCTTCGGCGGTGATCTGTCGGTATTCGACAGTCACGCCGGATTCCAGTTGATGCAGTTGCGCGACCGCCAGCGGCGCTTCGCCCATGTCGATGCCCATGACGGTAGCACCGCGCTGGGCCATGGCTTCGCTGAGGATGCCGCCGCCGCAGCCGACGTCGAGGACTTTCTTGCCAGCCAGACTGACGCGTTCGTCAATCCAGTTGACCCGCAGCGGGTTGATGTCGTGCAGCGGTTTGAACTCGCTTTCGCGGTCCCACCAACGATGGGCCAGGGCTTCGAATTTGGCGATTTCGGCGTAGTCGACGTTGCTCATGGTTAAGTCCTCTAAAACTTGAAAAATCCTGTTGCCCCGGTGCTTGGTCCGGGGGGCTTACAATTCGGTATGGCCGCTGATGCGTTGGCCCCAGGCCTTGGCGGTGGCGCACAGCTGTGCTTCATCCAGGCGAGTCAGGCGACGGTCGTCGAGCAGTTGCTTGCCGGCGACCCAAAGGTGTTTCACGCAATCGCGGCCGGTAGCATATATAAGCTGCGAAACCGGGTCGTAGACCGGTTGCTGCGCCAGGCCGGAGAGGTCGAACGCGACGATGTCTGCTGCCTTGCCGACTTCCAGTGAACCAACGTCAGCCTCGATCCCCAGCGCACGGGCACCGTTGAGCGTGGCCATGCGCAAGGCGCGATGGGCGTCCAGCGCGGTGGCCGAGCCGGCGACGGCTTTGGCCAGCAACGCGGCCGTGCGGGTTTCGCCGAGCAGGTCCAGGTCATTGTTGCTGGCCGCGCCATCGGTGCCGACCGCCACATTGACGCCAGCCTGCCACAAGCGCTCCACCGGGCAGAACCCGCAGGCCAGCTTCAGGTTCGACTCCGGGCAATGAATCACGTTGGTGTTGCTTTCTACCAGCAACACCAGGTCTTCATCGCTGATCTGCGTCATGTGAACCGCCTGAAAGCGCGGCCCCAGCAAACCCAGGCGCCCGAGGCGGGCCAATGGGCGTTCGCCGCGTTGCTCGACGGACTGCTGCACTTCATAAGCCGTTTCATGCACGTGCATATGGATCGAGGCGTCCAGTTCTTCGGCGATCACCCGGATTTTCTCCAGGGTCTCGTCGCCCACGGTGTAGGGCGCGTGCGGGCCGAAAGTGACTTTGATGCGCTCGTGGTGCTTGAGATCGCCAAACAATTCGACGCCCTGACGAATGGCTTCGTCCGCCGTGCTGGCGCCCGGGATCGGGAAGTCGAGGATCGGAATCGCGATTTGCGCGCGAATGCCGCTGTTATGGACGCGCTCGCTGGCAACCTTCGGGAAGAAATACAGGTCAGAGAAGCAGGTGATGCCACCTTTGATCTGCTCGGCGATCGCCAGGTCGGTGCCGTCACGGACGAACGCTTCATCGACCCACTTGGCTTCGGCCGGCCAGATGTGGTTTTCCAGCCAGGTCATCAACGGCAAATCATCGGCCAGACCACGGAACAGCGTCATCGCCGCATGCCCGTGGGCATTGATCAAGCCAGGGCAGAGCAACATGTCCGGCAATTCGCGGACTTCGGTTGCGTTAAGCTTCAGTGCGGCGGCGCGCGGGCCGATAAAAACAATGCGCCCGTCACGGATACCCAGGGCGTGCTCTTTGAGGACAACGCCAGCGGGTTCGACGGGTACCAGCCAGGTCGGCAGTAATAACAGGTCGAGCGCAGCGGCAGAGTTCGGCATCGAGAGTCGGTTCCAGAGCTTTTGTAAAGGATGGCGAAGTATACCCGAGCGTCTTCGCAGGGGGATCGCTATAATCGACGGCTTTTGTTCATGAGTGCGGGGTGAGGGATGCGCGATCGACTGTTGGCTGCGGAGAAGGTGAAGGCCATCGATTGGCGTGATGGCGCCCTGTACCTGCTGGATCAGCGTATTTTGCCGTTCGAGGAAACGTGGATTGCCTACACCAGCGCCGCTGGCGTGGCCGAAGCCATTCGCTCGATGGTGGTGCGCGGCGCGCCGGCGATTGGCATCAGTGCCGCCTATGGCGTCGTGCTGGCGGCGCGCGCGCGGTTTGCCGAGGGTGGCGACTGGCAGGCGGCGCTGGAAGAGGATTTCGCGCTGCTCGCTGACTCCCGTCCGACCGCGGTCAATCTGTTCTGGGCGATAGGCCGCATGCGCGACCGGCTTGAGCGTCTGAAGCATCACGCCGATCCGCTGGCGGTGCTGGAGGCGGAGGCTATCGCCATTCACGAGAGTGATCGCGAAGCCAACCTGACCATGGCGCAACTGGGCGTAGACCTGATCCGCAAGCATCAGGGCAACGCCCAGGCGATTCTGACCCACTGCAACACCGGCGCACTGGCTACCGGCGGCTTCGGTACGGCACTTGGCGTGATTCGTGGGGCGTTCATCGAGGGCATGGTCGAGCGCGTCTACGCCGACGAAACCCGTCCATGGCTGCAAGGTTCGCGGTTGACCGCATGGGAATTGGCCAACGAAGGCATTCCCGTGACCGTCAATGCCGACGCCGCCGCGGCCCACATCATGAAGACCAAGGGCATTACCTGGGTGATCGTCGGCGCTGACCGGATCACCGCCAATGGCGACGTGGCCAACAAGATCGGCACCTATCAGCTGGCGGTGAACGCCATGCACCACGGCGTGCGCTTCATGGTGGTGGCGCCGAGTTCGACCATCGACATGAACCTGGCCAGCGGTGATGACATCCCGATTGAAGAGCGCGATGGTCGCGAGTTGCTGGAAGTCGGCGGCAAGCGCGTCGGCGCCGAGGTCGATGCGTTCAACCCGGTATTCGACGTGACCCCGGCAGACTTGATCGATGCGATCGTCACCGAAAAAGGTATCGTCGAGCGCCCCGATACCGCGAAAATGGCGCAGTTGATGTGCCGCAAGCGTCTGCATTGATGATCTCTGTCGCCTGTTAAATTGCCTTCGCGAGCAGGCTCGCTCCCACAGGGGATTTGTGGACGACGCAGATCAATGTGGGAGCGAGCCTGCTCGCGAAGGGGTCGTAACAGTCACCAAACAACCCTCATTCACCCCGAAATTCTTCTTTCAAAGGGCTCTAAGCCTCTCTCGTCCCCTATCAGCCTGCCACCAGTCAACTAACTACACTCCATGCGCATCAGGGGGATAGGTGCGTGGCGGCTCTTGTGATAACATTCGGCGGTTTCCAAGGTAGCCCGATGTGGCTGCCTTTACTGCGCAGATCCAAGGCATAACTCGTTGATTTGTCGTAAGTCGGTGCATGGCACTCAGCCTGCAGCGGCGAGCTTCGTTCGTCCCATATGGATGTGACGAAGTTTCACCAGAAAAAGGAATCGAGCTTCTCATGGGCGAACTGGCCAAAGAAATCCTCCCGGTCAATATCGAAGACGAGCTGAAGCAGTCCTACCTCGACTACGCGATGAGCGTAATTGTCGGGCGGGCACTGCCGGATGCGCGCGATGGCTTGAAGCCCGTGCACCGGCGTGTGCTGTTCGCGATGAGCGAGCTGGGCAACGACTTCAACAAGCCGTACAAGAAATCTGCCCGTGTCGTCGGTGACGTGATCGGTAAGTATCACCCTCACGGTGATACCGCGGTGTACGACACCATCGTTCGGATGGCGCAGCCATTCTCGCTGCGCTACCTGCTGGTAGACGGTCAAGGCAACTTCGGTTCCGTGGACGGCGACAACGCCGCCGCCATGCGATACACCGAAGTGCGCATGACCAAGCTGGCGCACGAGCTGCTGGCTGACCTGCACAAAGAAACCGTGGACTGGGTGCCGAACTACGACGGCACCGAAATGATCCCGGCGGTCATGCCGACCCGTATTCCCAACCTGTTGGTCAACGGCTCCAGCGGTATCGCCGTGGGCATGGCGACCAACATCCCGCCGCACAACCTCGGTGAAGTCATCGACGGTTGCCTGGCCCTCATCGACAACCCCGAGTTGACCATCGATGAGCTGATGCAATACATCCCTGGCCCGGACTTCCCGACCGCCGCGATCATCAACGGTCGTGCCGGCATCATCGAAGCCTACCGCACCGGTCGTGGCCGCATTTACATGCGCGCCCGCTCGATGATCGAAGACATCGACAAGGTCGGTGGCCGTCAGCAGATCGTCATCACCGAACTCCCTTACCAGCTGAACAAAGCCCGTCTGATCGAGAAGATCGCCGAGCTGGTAAAAGAGAAGAAGCTCGAAGGCATCACCGAACTGCGCGACGAGTCCGACAAGGACGGTATGCGCGTCGTGATCGAGCTGCGTCGTGGCGAAGTGCCTGAGGTGATCCTCAACAACCTCTACGCCCAGACCCAGCTGCAAGCGGTGTTCGGTATCAACATCGTCGCGCTGATCGACGGGCGTCCACGCATCCTGAACCTCAAGGACCTGCTGGAAGCCTTCGTTCGTCACCGTCGCGAAGTCGTTACCCGCCGTACCGTGTTCGAACTGCGTAAAGCCCGCGAACGTGGTCACATCCTGGAAGGTCAAGCGGTTGCCCTGTCGAACATCGACCCGGTCATCGCCCTGATCAAGGCTTCGCCGACGCCGTCGGAAGCCAAGGAAGCGCTGATCAAGACCGCGTGGGAATCTTCCGCCGTGGTCGCGATGGTTGAGCGTGCCGGCGCTGACTCTTGCCGTCCAGAGACCCTGGATCCGCAATACGGTCTGCGCGAAGGCAAGTACTTCCTGTCGCCGGAACAGGCGCAAGCCATTCTGGAACTGCGTCTGCACCGTTTGACCGGTCTGGAACACGAAAAGCTGCTGGCCGAGTATCAAGAGATCCTCAACCAGATCGGCGAACTGATCCGCATCCTCAGCAGCGCCACGCGCCTGATGGAAGTGATCCGCGAAGAACTGGAAGTGATCCGCGCCGAATACGGCGATGTACGTCGCACCGAGATTCTCGATGCCCGTCTCGACCTGACCCTGGGTGACATGATCCCGGAAGAAGAGCGCGTCGTGACCATTTCCCACGGTGGCTACGCCAAGACCCAGCCATTGGCTGCGTACCAGGCTCAGCGTCGTGGCGGTAAAGGCAAATCGGCTACCGGCGTCAAGGATGAGGACTACATCGCTCACCTGCTGGTTGCCAACAGCCACACCACGCTGCTGCTGTTCTCCAGCAAAGGCAAAGTGTACTGGCTGAAAACCTACGAGATTCCGGAAGCGTCCCGCGCTGCCCGTGGTCGTCCGTTGGTCAACCTGCTGCCGCTGGGCGAGGGTGAATACATCACCACCATGCTCCCGGTCGATGAATACACCGAAGGTCACTTCATCTTCATGGCCACCGCCAACGGCACCGTGAAGAAGACCCCGCTGGAATCCTTCAGCCGTCAACGCAGCGTCGGTCTGATCGCGCTGGAGCTGGACGAAGGCGACGTGCTGATTTCTGCCTCCATTACCGATGGCGAGCGCGAAGTCATGCTGTTCTCCGACGGCGGCAAGGTCACTCGCTTCAAGGAAACCGACGTTCGCGCCATGGGCCGTACCGCTCGTGGTGTCCGCGGCATGCGTCTGCCGGAAGGCCAGAAACTGATTTCGATGCTGATTCCGGAAGAAGGCAGCCAGATCCTCACCGCTTCGGCGCGTGGTTACGGCAAGCGTACGGCGATCACCGAGTTCCCTGAGTACAAGCGTGGCGGTCAGGGCGTTATCGCCATGGTCAGCAACGACCGTAACGGCCGTCTGGTCGGTGCAGTCCAGGTGCTCGACGGTGAGGAAATCATGCTGATTTCCGACCAGGGCACCTTGGTGCGTACGCGTGTTGACGAAGTCTCCAGCCTGGGTCGTAACACCCAGGGCGTGACCCTGATCAAACTGGCCAGCGATGAAAAGCTGGTAGGTCTGGAACGGGTTCAGGAACCGTCGGAAGTCGAAGGTGAAGAGCTGGAAGGTGAAGAGGGTGAAGCAGGTGCAGTGTTCGACGGTGAAGTCGTGATCGACGACGTTGCCGAAGACCAGCAACTCGACGCCGCCGCAGACGAAGAACCGCAGGAATAAGCGGACAGACAGGGGGCGGATGAGAATTCGCCCCCTTGTTGTTTGTCCGAACGGAAATATCGACACCACAACGATCCCTGTGGGAGCGGGCTTGCTCGCGAAGACGGACTGACATTCAGCATAGATGTCGCCTGATACACCGCTTTCGCGAGCAAGCCCGCTCCCACATGAGTTCCGTGTCGACTGATGTTGTGATTTATTGCGTGATACCACCAAATCAGAGCGAGATTGGATGTGAGCAAGAGAGCCTATAACTTCTGTGCCGGTCCTGCGGCGCTTCCTGAAGCTGTCCTGAAGCGCGCTCAGGGTGAACTCCTTGATTGGCACGGCAAAGGCCTGTCGGTCATGGAAATGAGTCATCGCAGTGATGAGTTCGTGTCCATCGCCACCAAGGCCGAGCAGGATCTGCGTGATCTGCTGAATATCCCCTCGAACTATAAAGTGCTGTTTCTGCAAGGTGGCGCCAGCCAGCAATTTGCTCAGATCCCTCTGAACCTGTTGCCGGAAGGCGGTACCGCCGACTATATCGACACCGGTATCTGGTCGCAGAAAGCCATCGAAGAAGCCTCGCGTTACGGCCACGTCAACGTTGCCGCGACTGCCAAGCCTTACGACTATTTCGCTATTCCCGGCCAGAACGAATGGAACCTGTCCAAAGACGCGGCCTACGTTCACTACGCGCCGAACGAAACCATTGGCGGCCTGGAGTTCCAGTGGATCCCGGAAACCGGTGATGTCCCTCTGGTCGCCGACATGTCTTCGGACATTCTCTCGCGTCCGATGGATGTCTCGCGCTTCGGCATGATCTACGCCGGTGCCCAGAAAAACATCGGCCCGAGCGGCATCGTCGTGAACATCATTCGCGAAGACCTGCTGGGTCACGCCCGTTCCCTGTGCCCTACCATGCTCAACTACAAGGTCGCGGCCGATAACGGCTCGATGTACAACACCCCGCCAACCCTGGCCTGGTACCTCTCGGGTCTGGTATTCGAGTGGATGAAGGAGCAGGGTGGCGTTGAAGCCATCGGCAAGCTCAACGACGTTAAACAACGCACGCTGTACGACTTCATCGACGCCAGCGGTTTGTACAGCAACCCGATCAACAAGTCGGATCGCTCGTGGATGAACGTGCCGTTCCGCCTGGCTGACGATCGTCTCGACAAGCCATTCCTGGCCGGTGCCGAAGCGCGTGGCCTGTTAAACCTCAAGGGTCACCGTTCCGTGGGTGGCATGCGTGCCTCCATCTATAACGCCGTCGACATCGTTGCGGTCAACGCACTGGTTTCGTACATGGCAGAGTTCGAGAAGGAACACGGTTAATGTCTGAGCAAGAACTCAAGGCACTGCGCCTGCGCATTGATGCCCTGGACGAAAAAGTCCTGGAGCTGATCAGTGAGCGCGCACGCTGCGCCCAGGAAGTTGCGCGAGTAAAGATGGCCTCGCTGGCCGAAGGCGAAGTGCCGGTGTTCTATCGTCCTGAGCGTGAAGCTCAGGTGCTCAAACGCGTGATGGAGCGTAACCAGGGGCCGCTGGGCAACGAAGAGATGGCGCGTTTGTTCCGCGAAATCATGTCCTCGTGCCTGGCCCTCGAGCAACCGCTGAAAGTGGCGTACCTCGGCCCCGAAGGCACCTTCACCCAAGCGGCGGCCATGAAGCACTTCGGCCACGCGGTGATCAGCAAGCCGATGGCGGCGATCGACGAAGTGTTCCGCGAAGTGGCGGCCGGCGCGGTGAACTTTGGCGTGGTTCCGGTGGAGAACTCCACCGAAGGCGCGGTCAACCACACCCTCGACAGCTTCCTCGAACACGACATGGTGATCTGTGGCGAAGTCGAGTTGCGGATTCACCACCACCTGTTGGTCGGTGAAAACACCAAGACCGACAGCATCAGCCGCATCTATTCCCACGCCCAGTCCCTGGCCCAGTGCCGCAAGTGGCTGGACGCGCATTACCCGAATGTCGAACGCGTGGCGGTGTCCAGCAACGCCGAAGCGGCCAAGCGGGTCAAGGGTGAGTGGAACTCGGCGGCGATTGCCGGCGACATGGCAGCAGGCTTGTACGGGCTGACCCGTCTGGCCGAGAAAATCGAGGATCGTCCGGACAACTCCACGCGATTCCTGATGATCGGCAGCCAGGAAGTACCGCCGACCGGCGACGACAAGACCTCGATCATCGTCTCCATGAGCAACAAGCCCGGCGCACTTCACGAGTTGCTGGTGCCGTTTCACGACAACGGCATCGACCTGACGCGCATCGAGACGCGTCCGTCGCGCAGCGGTAAATGGACCTACGTGTTCTTCATCGACTTCGTCGGCCACCACCGCGATCCGTTGATCAAAGGTGTGCTGGAAAAGATCAGTCAGGAAGCAGTGGCACTCAAAGTGCTGGGTTCCTACCCGAAAGCAGTTCTCTAAGGGCGGTAGCAAATGAGTGGTGACTTCCTCGCTCTGGCACAGCCGGGCGTGCAACAACTTTCGCCTTACGTTCCGGGCAAGCCTGTGGACGAACTGGCACGCGAGCTGGGCATCGATCCAGCCAGCATCGTCAAACTGGCCAGCAACGAAAACCCGTTGGGCGCCAGTCCAAAGGCGCTGGCAGCGATTCGCGAAGCGCTGGCCGAACTGCCCCGTTATCCGGACGGCAACGGTTTTGCGCTCAAGACCCTGCTGGCCGATCAGTGCCGCGTCGAGCTCAATCAGGTGACGTTGGGCAACGGCTCCAACGACATTCTGGAGCTGGTCGCGCGTGCCTATCTGGCGCCGGGCTTGAACGCCGTATTCAGCGAGCATGCGTTTGCGGTCTACCCGATCGTCACGCAAGCCGTCGGCGCTACGGCCAAAGTGATCCCGGCCAAAGACTGGGGCCATGATCTGTCGGCCATGCTGGCCGCGATCGATGCCAATACCCGTGTGGTGTTCATCGCCAACCCGAACAACCCGACCGGGACCTGGTTCGACGCCGAGGCGCTGGACGAATTCCTGCAGGACGTACCGGAACACGTGCTGGTGGTGCTGGACGAGGCCTACATTGAATACGCCGAAGGCAGCGACTTGCCGGATGGCCTGGACTACCTGGCGGCCTATCCGAACCTGCTGGTTTCGCGCACGTTCTCCAAGGCCTACGGCCTGGCCGCGCTGCGGGTCGGTTATGGCTTGTCCACTGCGGTGGTTGCGGATGTGCTGAACCGTGTGCGTCAGCCATTCAACGTCAACAGCATGGCCCTGGCCGCTGCGTGCGCTGCGCTGCAAGACGCCGAGTACCTGGCTGAAAGCCGTCGTCTGAACGAATCCGGCATGCGGCAACTGCAAGCGGGTTTCCGTGAGCTGGGGCTGAGCTGGATTCCGTCCAAGGGCAACTTCATCTGCGTCGATATGGGGCAGGTAGCTGCGCCGATCTTCCAGGGTTTACTGCGCGAAGGTGTAATCGTGCGTCCGGTGGCCAACTACGGCATGCCGAACCACTTGCGCATCACCATCGGTCTGCCAGCAGAAAACAGCCGCTTCCTCGAAGCGCTGATCAAGGTTCTGGCTCGTGGTTGATGTCACTGCACTGCCATCTGCTGAACCTATGATCGGTCGCCTGGTGGTGGTCGGTCTGGGGTTGATCGGCGGTTCGTTTGCCAAGGGTTTGCGTGAAAGCGGCTTGTGCCGCGAAGTGGTCGGGGTCGATCTCGACCCGCAGTCGCGCAAACTGGCGGTTGAGCTGGGTGTGGTGGATCGCTGCGAAGAAGACCTGGCCGTTGCTTGCCAGGGCGCCGACGTCATTCAGCTCGCCGTGCCAATCCTTGCCATGGAAAAAATGCTCGGCCGCTTGGCCGCCATGGACCTTGGGCAAGCGATTCTGACCGACGTCGGCAGCGCCAAGGGCAATGTGGTGCGTGCCGCAACCGAAGCGTTTGGCGGCATGCCGTCGCGTTTCGTGCCGGGGCATCCGATTGCCGGTTCCGAGCAGAGCGGGGTGGAAGCCTCCAACGCCGAGCTGTTCCGTCGCCATAAAGTGATTCTGACGCCGCTGGATCAAACTGATCCGGCAGCCCTGGCAGTGGTCGACCGGTTGTGGCGCGAATTGGGCGCCGATGTCGAGCATATGCAGGTCGAACGTCACGACGAAGTGTTGGCGGCGACCAGCCATTTGCCGCACTTGCTGGCGTTCGGTTTGGTCGATTCGTTGGCCAAGCGCAATGAAAACCTTGAGATCTTCCGGTACGCTGCGGGCGGTTTCCGCGATTTCACAAGAATTGCGGGCAGCGACCCGGTCATGTGGCACGACATCTTCCTCGCCAATCGCGAAGCTGTCCTGCGCACACTCGATACATTTCGCAGCGACCTCGACGCCTTGCGCGACGCGGTCGATGCAGGGGATGGGCACCAATTGTTGGGCGTATTCACTCGCGCCCGGGTTGCCCGCGAACATTTCAGTAAAATCCTGGCCCGCCGGGCTTATGTGGACGCTATGAACTCCAACGACCTGATTTTCCTGGCACAACCTGGTGGCCGCCTGACTGGGCGGATTCGTGTACCGGGCGACAAATCGATTTCCCACCGTTCGATCATGCTCGGCTCCCTGGCTGAAGGTGTCACCGAAGTGGAAGGTTTCCTCGAGGGCGAAGACGCCCTGGCAACCTTGCAAGCCTTCCGTGACATGGGCGTCGTGATTGAAGGTCCGCACCACGGTCGCGTGACCATTCACGGCGTCGGCCTGCATGGCTTGAAGCCTGCGCCGGGCCCGATCTATCTGGGCAACTCCGGCACGTCGATGCGTCTGCTGTCTGGCCTGTTGGCTGCGCAGAACTTCGACAGCACGTTGACCGGTGACGCCTCGTTGTCCAAGCGTCCGATGAACCGCGTGGCCAATCCACTGCGTGAAATGGGCGCCGTGATCGAGACCGCTGCAGAAGGTCGTCCACCGATGACCATTCGTGGCGGCAATAAGCTCAAAGGCCTGACTTACACCATGCCGATGGCCAGTGCTCAGGTTAAGTCCTGCCTGCTGCTGGCGGGTTTGTACGCCGAAGGCAAGACCACCGTCACCGAACCGGCGCCAACCCGCGACCACACCGAGCGCATGCTGCGCGGCTTCGGCTACCCGGTCACGGTCAACGGCGCGACTGCTTCGGTCGAGTCCGGCCACAAGCTGACCGCGACCCACATTGAAGTACCGGGCGACATCTCGTCGTCGGCGTTCTTCCTGGTGGCCGCATCGATCGCCGAAGGTTCGGAGCTGGTGCTCGAACACGTCGGCATCAACCCGACTCGTACCGGCGTGATCGACATTCTGCGTCTGATGGGCGCTGATATCACCCTGGAAAACCAGCGTGAAGTCGGCGGCGAACCGGTTGCGGACCTGCGCGTACGTGCAGCTAAACTCAAAGGTATCGAGATTCCCGAAGCGCTGGTTCCACTGGCCATCGACGAATTCCCGGTGCTATTCGTGGCTGCCTCCTGTGCCGAAGGGCGCACCATCCTGCGTGGCGCTGAAGAGCTGCGGGTTAAAGAGTCGGACCGGATTCAGGTCATGGCGGATGGCTTGCTGGCGTTGGGTGTCAAATGCGAACCGACCCCGGACGGCATCATTATCGACGGCGGCCAGATCGGCGGTGGCGAAGTGCATGGCCACGGCGATCACCGGATTGCCATGGCCTTCAGCGTGGCTTCGCTGCGCGCCACTGCACCGATCCGCATTCATGACTGTGCCAACGTCGCGACGTCGTTCCCGAACTTCCTCGCGCTGTGTGCGCAGGTCGGTATCCGTGTTGCACAAGAGGCTCAGTCGTGATTATCAAGCCACCGGTCATCACCATCGACGGGCCTAGCGGTTCGGGCAAGGGCACTATTGCCGGGATTCTGGCCAAGCGTCTGGGCTGGTGCCTGCTGGATTCCGGTGCGCTGTACCGTCTGCTGGCATTCGCCGCGCGTAACCATGGCGTCGATCTGACCAATGAAGAGTCGCTTAAGCTGCTGGCCGCTCATCTGGACGTGCAGTTCGTCGGCGCGACCGAAGGTCATCCGCAACGAATCATTCTTGAAGGTGACGATGTCACTGATGATTTGCGCAATGAACAAGTCGGCGCATGGGCCTCGCAAGTCGCCGCTCTGCCGGCCGTGCGCGATGCGCTGCTGCAGCGCCAGCGGGCGTTTCAGGAGGCTCCGGGTCTTGTGGCCGATGGTCGCGACATGGGCACGGTGGTTTTCCCCGATGCACCGCTGAAGATATTCCTGACTGCCAGTGCCGAGGAGCGTGCGCGCCGTCGATACTTGCAGTTGAAGGGCAAAGTCGATGGTGTTAGTCTGTCGAGTCTGCTAGATGAGATACGTGCACGCGATGAGCGTGACACCCAGCGAGCGGTAGCCCCGCTCAAGCCGGCGGCTGACGCCATACAGCTGGATTCCACGGAATTATCCATCGATCAGGTGCTGGAACGCATCATGAGCGAGATCGCACTCCGCGATATCGCCGGGTGACCAAGAAGCTCTGCAGGGGACCAGTCATAGTCCTGTGGTGTTTCTTTAAATGAACGTAACCCACGTCGTCTGGGATGTGGAGATGGGCGTATTCTTCGCCCTTATACTCAGGAATTAAAATGAGCGAAAGCTTTGCGGAACTCTTTGAAGAAAGCCTAAAAACCCTGAACCTTCAGGCAGGCTCCATCATCACCGGTGTTATCGTTGATATCGATTACCAAGCTCGCTGGGTAACCGTTCACGCTGGCCTGAAGTCTGAAGCACTCATCCCGCTTGAGCAGTTCTACAACGATGCTGGCGAACTGACTATCAACGTCGGTGACGAAGTTCACGTTGCTCTGGACTCGGTTGAAGACGGCTTTGGTGAAACCAAGCTGTCCCGTGAAAAAGCCAAGCGCGCTGAATGCTGGATTGTTCTGGAAGCAGCCTTCGCAGCCGAAGAAGTGGTCAAGGGCGTTATCAACGGTAAGGTTAAAGGCGGCTTCACTGTCGACGTTAACGGCATCCGTGCGTTCCTGCCAGGTTCTCTGGTTGACGTTCGTCCAGTGCGCGACACCACGCACCTGGAAGGCAAAGAGCTGGAATTCAAGGTCATCAAGCTTGACCAGAAACGCAACAACGTTGTCGTTTCCCGTCGTAGCGTCCTCGAAGCCGAGAACTCCGCTGAGCGTGAAGCTCTGCTGGAATCCCTGCAGGAAGGCCAACAAGTCAAAGGTATCGTCAAGAACCTCACCGATTACGGCGCATTCGTCGATCTGGGTGGCGTCGATGGCCTGCTGCACATTACCGACATGGCTTGGAAGCGTATCAAGCATCCTTCCGAAATCGTCAACGTTGGCGACGAGATCGATGTCAAGGTTCTGAAGTACGATCGCGAACGCAATCGTGTTTCCCTGGGCCTCAAGCAGCTGGGCGAAGATCCATGGGTTGCTATCAAAGCCCGTTACCCAGAAAGCACTCGCGTTACCGCTCGTGTAACCAACCTGACCGACTACGGCTGCTTCGCTGAGCTGGAAGAAGGCGTTGAAGGCCTGGTACACGTTTCCGAAATGGACTGGACCAACAAGAACATCCACCCTTCGAAAGTCGTACAAGTCGGCGACGAAGTGGAAGTTATGGTTCTGGACATCGACGAAGAGCGTCGTCGTATCTCCCTCGGCATCAAGCAGTGCAAATCTAACCCATGGGAAGATTTCTCTGGCCAGTTCAACAAGGGCGATAAAATCTCCGGCACCATCAAGTCGATCACCGATTTCGGTATCTTCATTGGTCTGGACGGCGGCATCGACGGTCTGGTTCACCTGTCCGACATCTCCTGGAACGAAGTGGGCGAAGAAGCCGTTCGCCGCTTCAAGAAGGGCGACGAGCTGGACACCGTTATCCTGTCGGTTGACCCAGAGCGCGAGCGTATCTCCCTGGGTATCAAGCAACTGGAAAGCGATCCGTTCTCCGAGTACGTTCAAGAGAACGACAAAGGCGCAATCGTTAAAGGCATCGTGAAAGAAGTTGACGCTAAAGGCGCCATCATCACTCTGGCCGACGATATCGAAGCGACTCTGAAAGCCTCCGAAATCAGCCGTGACCGCGTTGAAGACGCGCGCAACGTTCTGAAAGAAGGCCAGGAAGTAGAAGCCAAGATCATCAGCGTTGACCGCAAGAGCCGTGTAATCCAGCTCTCCATCAAGTCGAAAGACGATGCTGAAGAGAAAGAAGCCATCCAAAGCTTGAAAGACAAGCCTTCGGATAGCATCGCTGCTGGTCCTACCACTCTGGGCGACCTGTTGCGTGCACAAATGGAAAAACAGAACTAAGTTCTGTCAGACCATAGAAAAAGGGCGACTTCGGTCGCCCTTTTTTGCGCCTGGAATTCGGCGAACGCACCGCTCAGGACATACATGATCACTTGTAGGAGCTGCCGGAGGCTGCGATCTTTTGATCTTGATCTTTGCTACCTCACATCCAACGATGAACCATTGTTCCTCCCTAACTGTCTCTTTCTTTAACAGGATCAATCGTTTATTTACAGCTAGTCTCTAGCCTGAAGCGAACGACAGTCTGGCGGCGTGTCCGGCCTAAGGAAGCGAATGAACAAGCTCATTGTCGTAATAGCAGTACTGACATTGGCGGGCTGTGCCACTAATGCCAAGACTCATGCGGTGCGTGGGGTCAGTGGCATCGAGATCGATTGTTCGGGGCTGGGCTCGGGGTGGGAGAAATGCCGCAAGCGAGCGAACAAGGAGTGCAAGGCGGCGGGCTACACAGTTGTAGCCAGGTCCGATGATGCCAAAGACGAGGATGAGTACCCCTTTGGCTTCAATCCTGCGGGCTATCTGACGCGCACCATGCTGGTTATCTGTAGATGAGTGCGTGAGTGCACGATCAGTGTTCCGATGCTCTGGAATAGGGCATCTCTATGCTGGTGAAAAATGTCAAAAACTCGGGCTGTTCAAATTCTTCCGGGCATGCTAAAACCTTTGAAGCGCTTTTCCTAGCTGCTTGAAAAAGAAGGGAAAAATATGACGAAGTCGGAGTTGATCGAACGAATTGTCACCCATCAAGGGCTGCTCTCATCCAAGGATGTGGAGCTGGCCATCAAGACCATGCTCGAACAAATGTCCCAATGCCTGGCCACCGGTGATCGCATCGAGATCCGTGGGTTTGGCAGTTTCTCTTTGCACTACCGCGCACCGCGCGTAGGTCGCAATCCAAAAACCGGTCAGTCCGTCAGCCTCGACGGCAAGTTCGTGCCGCATTTCAAGCCAGGCAAAGAATTGCGCGATCGTGTGAACGAGGACGAGGAGGAAGGGCTTTGACGGCTACCGCAATTCAAGGAATCGCTCATGCGTAACCTCAAGCGCGTACTGCTCGCCGTATTCGTCCTGTTACTGGTTTTGGCGGTCCTCGCGTTCGTTCTCGAGAATCAACAATCGGTTTCCCTGCTGTTCCTGGGTTGGGCGGGGCCGCAACTGCCGGTGTCGCTGGTCATGGTTGTGGCGCTGTTGATCGGGATGGTGATCGGGCCGATTCTTGGTTGGTTTCTGGGACGTACATCCAGAGCTTCACGCAAGCGCCTTGTCTGACTGCGACAACGGCGTGGCGCACGTCGAATTTGCACCTATGCTCGTCCGTATCCATTAGTGGGATCTACCCTATCAGTAACTCCAAAGGTATGGCTTCGCGTGAAAATTCTAGTTACCGGTGGCGCAGGATTTATCGGTTCGGCAGTTATTCGACATATCATCTCCAGCACAACCGACTCGGTCGTTAACGTCGATAAGCTTACTTACGCCGGTAACCTTGAGTCATTGGCCGAAGTTAGTCAGAACACGCGTTACGTGTTCGAGCGCGTCGACATCTGCGATCGCGATCAGATCGACCGTGTCCTGCGTGAACACCAACCGGATGCGATCATGCACCTGGCCGCAGAGTCCCACGTCGACCGCTCGATCTCTGGTCCATCTGAATTCATCCAGACCAACATCATCGGTACTTACACCCTGCTGGAAGCTGCGCGCCACTATTGGGCGGCGCTGGATGATGCGCGTAAAGCCAACTTCCGCTTCCACCATATTTCGACTGACGAAGTTTACGGAGACCTCGAAGGTCCGGAAGACCTCTTCACCGAAACCACGCCGTATCAGCCAAGCTCGCCTTACTCCGCCAGTAAGGCCAGTTCCGATCATCTGGTTCGCGCCTGGAGTCGTACTTACGGCTTGCCAACTCTGGTCACCAACTGCTCGAACAACTACGGTCCATGCCATTTCCCTGAGAAGTTGATCCCGCTGATCATCCTCAATGCACTGGAAGGCAAGCCATTGCCGGTCTACGGCAAAGGCAATCAGGTCCGCGACTGGCTCTACGTCGAAGATCACGCCCGTGCACTGTACAAAGTCGTGACCGAAGGTGTAATTGGCGAAACGTACAACATCGGTGGTCATAACGAAAAGCAAAACATCGATGTGGTGCATGCCCTGTGCGCGCTGCTCGACGAACTGCGTCCCGATTCTGCTCACCGCCCACATGCCAGCCTGATCACCTATGTTCAGGATCGCCCGGGTCACGACCTGCGTTACGCAATCGACGCCAGCAAAATCCAGCGTGAACTGGGTTGGACGCCGGCAGAAACGTTCGAAACCGGCATCCGCAAAACGGTCGAGTGGTACCTCAACAACACTGAATGGGTCGCTCACGTGAAGAGCGGTAGCTACCAACAGTGGATCGACCAGAATTATGCGAACCGTTCGAACAAAGTATGAAAATCCTCCTGCTGGGCAAAAACGGCCAAATAGGCTGGGAGCTGCAACGCTCTCTCGCGCCACTCGGTGAGCTGATCGCCCTGGATCGTCATGCGGTCGGTGGACTGTGCGGCGACCTGTCTAACCTCGACGCATTGCGGGCGACGATCCGCCAGATCCAGCCCGACGTCATCGTCAACGCTGCGGCTTACACCGCTGTCGATAAAGCCGAGTCCGAAACCGAGCTGGCCGACCGTGTGAACGGTCAGGCCAGCCAAGTCATGGCCGAAGAGGCCACAACCCTGGGTGCTTGGATGATTCACTACTCGACTGATTACGTCTTCAGCGGCCTGGGTTCTACGCCGTGGCAAGAGTCAGATGAAGTGGCCCCGGTTAATCACTACGGCGCCAGCAAACTGGCTGGTGAACAGGCGATTACCGCGTCGGGCTGCAAGCATCTGATCTTCCGCACCAGCTGGGTCTATGGCGCTCGCGGCAACAACTTCGCCAAGACCATGCTGCGTCTGGCCAAGGATCGCGAAACCCTCAGCGTCATCGCCGACCAGATCGGAGCCCCTACGGGTGCAGACCTGATTGCCGACGTAACAGCGTTGGCCATTCAGCAGGTTCTGCAGCGCCCTGAGTTGTCGGGTTTGTATCACTTGGCGGCCAGTGGCGAAGTGTCGTGGCACGGCTATGCTAGCCATGTGATCGGTTTCGCTCAAGACAACGGCGAGCAGCTCGCCGTAACGGCGATCAATCCGATTAAAACGACGGCTTATCCAACACCGGCAAGACGCCCTCTGAATTCGCGTTTGAATACTCAGAAGCTACGTGACAACTTTTCTCTTCACTTGCCGGATTGGCAAAGTGGCGTAACCCGAATGCTTAGGGAGGTTCTGAATAAATGACCACGACCAATCGTAAAGGCATCATCCTCGCCGGTGGTTCGGGTACGCGCTTGCATCCGTTGACCCTCGGTGTGTCCAAGCAGATGCTGCCGATCTACGACAAGCCGATGATCTTTTATCCGCTGTCGGTGCTGATGCTCGCGGGAATGCGAGAAATCCTGATCATCTCCACCCCGGAAGATTTACCTTGTTTCCGGAAATTGCTGGGTGATGGAAGCCTGTATGGCATCAAGCTTACCTACGCCGAACAACCTAGCCCGGATGGTTTGGCGCAAGCCTTCATCATTGGGGAGGAGTTCATCGGCAGGGACCCTTGCTGTCTGATCCTGGGCGACAACATCTTCTATGGGCAGAGCTTCTCGGAAAACCTGCGTTCCGCGAAGAATCAAGAACAAGGCGCGACTGTATTCGGCTATCACGTATCTGATCCTGAGCGTTTCGGTGTTGTGGAATTCGACGCTGCCGGGCGCGCGCTGAGCATCGAAGAGAAGCCGCAGAAACCCAAATCCAACTACGTGGTGACCGGCCTGTACTTTTACGACAACAAGGTTGTCGAGATCGCCAAGGGCATCAAACCGTCCGCACGCGGCGAGCTCGAAATCACCGACGTCAACCGTGCCTATCTTGAGCGGGATGAGCTGAACGTCGAAATCCTTGGTCGCGGTTTCGCATGGCTGGACACGGGTACTCACGATTCACTGCTTGAGGCTAGCCACTTCGTGAGTACCATCGAGAAACGCCAGGGGTTGAAAGTTGCTTGCCTGGAAGAGATTGCTTACAACAGCGGATGGATATCTGCTGCTGAGCTGCTGGCTCAGGCAGAGCGACTTGGAAAGACGGGTTATGGGCAATACTTGAAAAAACTTCTGGATGTGCCTGGTCGCTGAGGTTTGATCGATGCGGGTGGTTGATGTTATTTTGATGGCTCGCACTTGAAACACACGTTTGATTTCAAATGATTTTTTGTATCCCGGCCTTCCGCATGAGTTATTAATTCCCCGGTACTACCTGTAGAATGACCGGCAGAATTATCTGATCCCGTTTAGCATTGCACCTCAATCTCAATTGACCCGCTTTTCCTTTCAAAGGAAGGGCGCCATTGTCGAGATTTCCTTCCATAAAAAGCGTTAACAGGCAGGAAGATCCGATAAGTGGTAGAGGGCGTCAATTCGTGAGGCACCAGGCATAAAAGCCGACGGGTTTGGATCGAAGTCGAGCTGTCACCCTTGCAATCGCTTCGAGCAAAGAATTTGCATCGATTACGATGCAGGAATGACCGGAAAACATAACTGAGCCCCACTTTCTGGACGTATCCGCCAGAAGGGGATTAAGGATTTAGAGCATGGAACTGATTCCCGTAATTTTGTCTGGTGGAGTGGGCAGCCGGTTGTGGCCTGTTTCTCGTGAAGCCCATCCAAAGCCGTTTATGGAACTGCCAGATGGCCAGAATCTAATCCAGAAAACCTTCCTTCGAGCTTCGCGCCTGGAAGGTGTTGTGGAAGTTCTTACGGTGACCAACCGGGAACTCCTGTTCAAGACCGAAGACGAGTACGGCGCAGTCAATACAGCCAAGCACGCTCAAGGCTTCATCCTGGAACCTTTCGGTCGTAACACCGCTGCGGCCGTCGCAGCTGCCGCGCTTCAGCTGGAATCCACACATGGCCCCGACGCCCAAATGCTGGTACTGGCCGCTGACCATTTGATAAAAGACGAAAAAGCCTTTGCTGCGGCCGTATCCAGTGCCATGACGCTTGCTGCCGACGGCTGGCTGGTAACGTTCGGTATTCAGCCGACATACCCTGAAACCGGGTTTGGCTACATCGAAGCGCAAAAAGATGCCCCGCTGAAGGGCGGCCTGAAAGTAGCGCGCTTTGTCGAAAAACCTAATCTTGACACCGCTCAAGCCTATGTCAGCGCAGGTAACTACTACTGGAACTCCGGGATGTTCTGCTTCCGGGTGGGTACTGTCCTCGAAGAGCTTCGTCAGCATGCTCCGGACGTAGTGGAAGCGGTCAACAAGACGATTGAAGCATCGCGGCTTACTTCTTCCGCCAAGTACCGTTGCCTTGCGCTCGATGCTGATGCGTTCGCAGAGGTGCCGGATATCTCCATCGACTACGCGTTGATGGAACGCTCCTCCAAAGTCGCGACTGTTCCCTGTGATATCGGCTGGAGTGACATTGGTTCCTGGAACGCTGTCAGTGAACTGACCGAGCCTGACGAGAACGGCAACCGTTTTGAAGGCGAGGTGTTGTCCCACAATTCCCGCAACAACTACGTAAACAGTGAAGGTCGACTCACCGCTCTTGTGGGTGTCGAGGACTTGCTGGTGATCGACACCCCAGATGCGGTGATGATTGCCCACAAAGATCATGCTCAAGACGTAAAACATATCGTCAATCAGCTCAAGGCCTGCAGCCACACGGTTCATCTACTCCATCGCACCGTGCATCGCCCTTGGGGCACCTACACAACGCTGGAAAATGGCGAGCGCTTCAAGATCAAGCGCATTGTGGTGAAGCCTAAGGCTTCTCTGTCGCTGCAGATGCACCACCACAGAAGCGAGCACTGGATCGTTGTCAGCGGGATGGCGGTAGTGGTCAACGACCAGCAAGAGCTGATGTTGAACACCAACGAGTCCACCTTTATTCGTGCCGGCCATCAACACCGTTTGATGAACCCGGGTGTTATCGATCTGGTGCTGATCGAAGTGCAGAGCGGTGACTATCTGGGCGAAGACGACATCGTGCGTTTCGAAGACAACTACGGTCGCGTCGACAAGTAACACTGAACCCGAAGCGAGCCCCGCACCTTGCGGGGGCAGCGCGCCAGCGGCATCAGGCCCTGGCGGTCCATTCTTGCCGTTGCCGCCTCAGGGCGGCATCGGACATTTCAGTTAGTGAGTAGAATGTATCCTCCTATCGTGACGCAATGCTTCAAAGCCTATGACATTCGTGGTCAGGTCCCCGATCAACTCAACGAAGACATCGCCTACCGCATAGGTCGCGCACTCGTGGCCGAGTTGCAGGGGAAAACCTTCGTGGTCGGCCAGGACATGAGGCTCGAAAGCCCACCTCTGGCGACAGCGCTGATGCGCGGCATGACCGAGGCGGGTGCCGATGTGATCGACATCGGCCTGTGCGGCACCGAGGAAGTCTACTTCGCCGCCAGTCATTACAAGGTCGATGGCGGCGTGATGATCACTGCCAGCCACAACCCCAAAGGCTACAACGGCATGAAGCTGGTCAAGGCCGAGTCTCGCCCTATCAGCGGCGACACTGGCCTCGACGCCATCCGCCAGCGTGTCGATCAGGGTGACTTGGGCACCATCGCGGCAGAAAAAGGCGCAGTTCGCCAAGCGTTCGACAAGACCGCTTACATCGACCATTTGCTCACCTACATCGACGTCAGCACCTTGAAACCCCTCAAGATCCTCGCTGACCCGGGCAACGGCGCTGCCGGCCCCGTGCTGCAGTTGCTGGCTGCGCGGTTGCCGCTGCAATGGGTGTTCATCAATGAAGAACCCGATGGCAACTTTCCGAACGGCGTACCCAATCCACTGCTGCCCGAGAACCGCGAACTGACTCGTCAGGCGCTGCTGGCCAACCAGTGCGACATGGGCCTGGCCTGGGACGGTGACTTCGATCGCTGCTTCTTCTTCGATGCCGATGGCCGGTTTATCGAAGGCTATTACCTGGTTGGCCTGCTGGCCGAAATGCTGCTCAAACAACACCCGGGCAGCAAGATCATTCATGACCCGCGTCTGACCTGGAACACGATCGAGCAGGTCGAGCAGGCGGGTGGTATTGCCGTGCAGAGCAAAACCGGACACGCGTTCATCAAGGAGCGCATGCGTGAGGAAGATGCGGTGTATGGCGGGGAGATGAGCGCTCATCACTACTTCCGGGATTTTGCGTATTGCGATAGCGGGATGATTCCATGGTTATTGGTGTCGGCGTTGATTTCCGAAACAGGAGAAACTCTTGCGCAGCTGGTCGCGAAGCGAATCGAAGCGTTTCCTTGTAGTGGGGAGATTAACTATCGTGTGACGGATGTGAATGAGACCTTAAAAAAGGTGCTCGAACACTTCCTGCCGAGTAACCCGCTTATCGATGAAACAGACGGGATCAGCCTTGAGTTTGGCGATTGGCGTTTCAGCCTGCGAGGATCCAATACGGAACCATTGCTACGGTTGAATGTGGAGAGTCGTGCGAATGAAGAACTTGTTGTGCGCTATGTGACGGAAATTGCCGGTTTGATCCGGGGATAAGTACGTTCAGTATGATGAAGGGGGGAGCGATGGAAGCCCTGAAAAAGACTTCTATCCCAGGCGAAATGTCCGCCAGCCTTAGCGGAAACTATATAGTGCACCTCAAAGAAATCCACCGAGGGTTTGGTCTGGATTCTCATCACCGGAGGCGCAACCGTATCGTTTGCCGGAGACCTTGAGACTTAGCTGTAAATCGCACGATTCAGAATCGCCAAGAGTGAAGCAAATTGGCTTCACTTTTACCAGGAGTCAGGAATGTTGGAGCTGTTCAAAAGCCTTTGGGATTACCGGGGATTCGTTTTTTCATCTATCCATAATGAATTTTCTGCCCGTTTTGCTCGTAGCCGTTTAGGCGGTCTGTGGATGATCATCAATCCTCTGGCCCAAGTCGCCATTTATGCTCTGGTGCTCTCCAACGTGCTAGCAGCAAAGCTGCCTGGGATCGATAACAAGTACGCATACGCCCTCTATTTGATGGCGGGCATGCTGGCATGGAGCCTGTTTTCGGAGATCATCGGCCGCTGTTTGACCTTGTTCATCGACCAAGGCAACCTCATGAAAAAAATGCGCTTTCCGCGTATAACCTTGCCGGTCATTGTCGTGGGATCGAGCCTGCTCAATTATGTGTTGCTGTTTGTCGCGCTGTTGGCGGTTTTTGCTTTGTTGGGTCAATGGCCGCACCTTCAGATGCTATGGCTCATCCCGTTGACGGTTGCAGTCACGGCTCTGGCTATCGGCATAGGCTTGATTCTCGGCGTACTGAACGTCTTCATTCGGGACGTAGGCCAAGTGGTACCCATCCTGTTGCAAGTCTGGTTCTGGTTCACCCCCGTGGTTTACCCGGTCAATATTATTCCTGAAAATTTCAGAAGCTACATGGACATGAACCCCATGTTCCCGATTGTCAGCGCTTACCATGACATTTTGGTATACGCCAAAACCCCCGATATCCAGCAAATTGCAGTGACCACCGTTATTGCTTTGGGCTTGATGTTATTGGGGCTATTTATGTTCCGCCGCGCTGCGCCGGAAATGGTGGACGTGTTATGAGTCTGTTGACCGTAAATGACCTGGGCAAGGCTTATCGCGTCTATGCCTCTGAACTTCAGCGCATTGGCCGTTGGTTTGGGCTTCCCACCAAACCCAGTGAAGAGCATTGGGTACTCAAGCACATCAACTTTTCCATCAGCCCGGGAGAAGCCATCGGTATCGTTGGCCAAAACGGTGCGGGAAAATCTACGCTGCTGAAGATGATTACCGGAACTTTGCAACCCACGGAGGGTCGCGTTCAGGTTAACGGCCGCATCGCTGCCATTCTCGAGTTGGGTATGGGTTTTACCCCTGACTTGACCGGTCGCCAGAATGTGTATCACGCCGCCGGTTTGATGGGCTTTGGTGCTGAGCAGATCCGCCAGGCCATGCCAGAGATCGAGGCTTTTGCCGAGATTGGCGAATACTTCGACCAAGCCGTGCGCACTTATTCGAGCGGTATGCAGATGCGCGTGGCGTTTGCCGTGGCTACAGCGTTTCGTCCAGACATCCTGATCGTCGATGAAGCCTTGTCGGTGGGTGACAGTTATTTCCAGCACAAGAGCTTTGAGCGTATTCGCGAGTTTCAGCGTCTGGGCACGACGTTGTTGATTGTGTCCCACGACCGAGGTTCGATCCAGTCGTTATGCAGTCGGGCGATCCTGCTCGAACACGGTACGGTGATCAAGGATGGCGCGCCGGAAGAGGTGATGGATTACTACAATGCTATTATCGCGGCCAAGGAAAACGCCACGGTTACAGTCATCCAGCGCGAAGATGGCAGTGTGCAAACCCGCTCCGGCTCGGGCGAGGCAAGCATACGTTCGGTTAGCCTGCACAATAGCGTGGGAGAGCCGATCGAGTACGTACAAGTTGGCGAAAGTGTCAGCTTGAAAATTGATGTGCAGGTGAACAGCGACATCCCCGAGTTGGTCACCGGTTACATGCTCAAGGATCGTTTGGGTCAGACGGTCTTTGGCACCAACACGCACCACTTGGGTTGCAAGCTGGAAAGTCTGGCTGCGGGGCAAACAATGCAGTACCGCTTCGACTTTGAGGCAAACTTGGGTGTGGGTTCGTATTCGGTGGCGGTTGCGCTGCACACCACCGAGAACCATATTTCCTGTAACTTCGAGTGGCAGGACCTGGCACTGGTGTTCAATGTGGTCAATGTCTCTAAAACGGAATTTGTCGGGCTTGCCTGGTTACCGCCAACAGTGGAAAGCAGCAGATGAATGGGAATTTTTACCGGGCGTTTGAAGATCTCCATCGCGGTAGTCGCGACTTGATCAGGAAACGTCAAGAGGTCTACCTGCCTTTTATCAACCCGCTCAAAGCATTGTACCCGCAGTGCCCGGCGCTTGATTTGGGTTGTGGTCGTGGCGAGTGGCTGGAGTTGATCCAGTCGCAAGGTTTTCTGGCCCGTGGTGTTGACGTCGACGACGGCATGCTGCAGGCATGTCAGGCGCTCGACTTGCCTGCCGAGTACGGCGACGTGCTGGCGGCGCTGGCCGCGCTGGGCGATGAGAGTCAAGTGGTGGTGTCGGCGTTCCATCTGGTCGAGCACATACCGTTCGCCAGTTTGCAACAGTTGGTCAGTGAGGCGCTGCGGGTGCTCAAGCCGGCGGGGCTGTTGATTATGGAAACGCCGAACCCGGAAAACCTGTTGGTTGGCACTAATTCTTTTTACCTCGACCCGACCCACGAAAAGCCCATACCACATTTGTTACTCAGCTTTTTGACCGAGTACACGGGGTTTGCGCGCTCCAAGTTGGTCCGTCTGCAAGAGCCAGCTGCCCTGCATGACGTGCCGCAACTCACTTTAATGGAAGTGTTGGACGGGGTCAGCCCGGATTACGCGATCATTGCGCAGAAGACGGCGGGTGCCGAACAGTTGGCGGTTTTCGATCCTTACTTTGACCGTACTTACGGTTTGAGTCTGGAAACCTTGGCGGAGCGTTATGAGCAACACATGGAGCGTCGCTTCCGGGCAACGCTCGAAGACAGCAGCCTGCAGCAAATACAGCACATACAGGAAATACAGCATGAGGTTGCCGACGTGTCAGCCGAATTGCAGCGCCAGAGTGTCGAACTGTCAGCCGAGTTGCAGCGCCAGAGTGTCGAACTGTCAGCCGAGTTGCAGCGCCAGAGTGTCGAGCTGTCAGCCGAGTTGCAGCGCCAGAGTGTCGAGCTGTCAGCCGAATTGCAGCGCCAGAGTGTCGAGCGAGCAGCCGAGTTGCAGCGCCAGAGTGTCGAACTGGAAGCCGTGTCGCAGCACCAGAATGTCGAGCAGGCAGCCGAGTTGCAGCGCCAGAGTGTCGAACTGGAAGCCAAGTTGCCGCGCCGGAGTGTTGAGCTGGAAGCCAAGTTACAGCGCCAGATTGTCGAATTGGAAGCGGAGTTGCAGCAGACCCGTCAGCAGCGAGATGAGGCGTTGGCCCAGACTCACGAATTTTGGCTACAAAGTTGCGCCGATAACAGCCGCGTGCAGGCGTTGATGAGGAGCACTTCCTGGCGCCTTACTGCGCCTTTGCGCTGGTGCGCAAGATCCGTGCGCTGGCTGGGCAGTAGCTTTGCCCGTTTGCTCAAAAGCGGGGTTCGTCGAATCGTGGTCGCGGGGCTGCGCCATACCCTCGGGCGCCCGGCTTTGCGTCGGCGGATCAATGCCAGCCTTAATCGTTACCCCCGTTTGCATGAAGCCCTCAAGCGCTTCGCCGTTAGTCGTGGGCTAATGGTCAGTGCATCTGTCTCTCGCCACGAAACGGCGAGCAGTGAAGTGCCGCAGCACTTGGAGGGCCTGTCAGCGGGTGCTCGCCAAGTGTATTACGATTTGAAAAAGACTACCGAACAGAAGGATCAGCGCTGATGCGTATTGTTATTGATATGCAGGGCGCTCAAGCCCGTCTCACCCGGCTCGATTCGTCGTGCTACATCACCAAATTGGCACGCGCGTTAGCCCTTCAGTCAGGCGAACATGAGGTCATCCTGGCCCTCAGTGGGTTGTTTGATGGGACCATCGAAGCGATTCGCGCGCAGTTTCATGGGGTTCTGCCGTCCAAAAATATTCATGTGTGGTGGGCTCCTGGCCCGGTGAATCGGCTTGATCCGGATAACGAAGGTCGGGCGAAAGCCGCTGAGTTGATCCGTGAGGCGTTTCTGGCCAATCTCAAGCCCGATTTGGTGTTGCTATCCAATGTATTTGATAGCGCTGACAATGAGTTGATTTTGACTATTGGCGTATTGGCGCAGTCCATGCGCAGTGTCGTTGTGTTGGAGTCTTTGGGTAAGTCCTATGCTGGCGAGGTGACTCCACGGGGCTTGTATTGGGCGCAGCAGATCCAGCAGATCCGTCGTGCAGAGCTGGTGATGGTCATACCGCCGCTGGATCCTCAATATGTCAGCCAGGCGCTGGGGTTACCTGCCGCTCAGGTCAATGCTCTATCGGCAAACCCTGCGACCGGTTTCGAAGAAGCGTCATTGCGGGAGGACGCTGGGGCTGTCTTAGCGTTGTTGGCGCGAGGGACCCTGCAACAGGGGCATGTCAGCACCAGTGGTTTGCGACAGAAGTTGGCTTATGTGTCGCCACTGCCACCCCAAAAAAGCGGCATCGCCGGGTACAGCGCAGAGTTGTTGCCCGAGTTAAGCCGCTATTACGACATCGATGTGGTGACCGATCACCCCCAGGTCGATGATCCTTGGATCCTGGCTAACTGTCAGGTGCGCTCGGTGGAATGGTTCCGCCAGAACGCCTTGCGCTACCAGCGGGTTATTTACCACTTCGGTAATAATCCGATGCATGCCTTTATGTTTGAGTTACTCGACGAGATTGCCGGGGTCGTCGTCTTGCACGACTTCTATCTAAGCGATGTTCAGTGGTATTGCCAGGTTCATGGGATAAAACCCGATGTCTGGATCAAAGAGCTGTATCAAGGGCATGGTTACAAGGCGGTGGCTGATTTCCATCAGGACGGGGTGCATAGCACCTTGTCCAAGTACCCGGGTAGTCTAGGGGTCATTAATCAGGCACTGGGAGTGATCGTGCATTCGAGTTACTCCGAGTCGTTGGCGCGTCAATGGTATGGTGAGAGGGCGCGCTGTTCGATGATCCCACTCCTGCGTGTGCCAGCAGTGAACCTGGACCGTGAGCGCGCCCGTGCAGCCTTGGGCTTGAGCAGCGATGACTTCGTGGTGTGTAGCTTTGGCTTTATGGGCAAGACCAAGCTCAATCATCGGTTATTGGCCGCGTGGGAAGGCTCCGCGTTGCTTCGCCAGGACCGAAACTGCAAGTTGTTCTTCGTTGGCCAGAACGAGGCATCAAACTATGGCGAAGACATTGAGCGGCACCTCAAGAAGCGTCGACAGTCTTCTAGCGCCAGCATTGTTGGTTGGACCGACACGCTGACCTATGAGCTGTACCTGGCCGCTGCAGACGTTGGTGTGCAGTTGCGTGAGCTGTCGCGCGGCGAGACCTCAGCGGCTGTGCTTGATTGTCTCAATTATGGTCTGGCCACGGTCATCAATGCCAATGGTGCCATGGCTGATCTGCCGGATGATGTGTTGATCAAGTTGGAAGACGATTTCAGCGACGCGCAACTGACTCAAGCCTTGGAATGGCTCCGCAGCGAGCCTGCGGCTCGCGCTGATCTGGGCAATCTAGCCGCCACATACGTGCGAAGTGACCATGCGCCTGCATTTTGTGCCAAGCGCTATTTCGAAAGTATTGAAGCCCATTATCTCGATCACAGCCGTTATCAGACGTTCACGTCGGCGGTGGGGCATGTGGTCACTGATTTTAGCGAGAGCGTGGATATCGTTGCGTTGTCCAAAGCGATTGCGCTCAACCAGCCGCAGGTCGTTGGCTTACGTCGCATGTATGTTGACGTCTCTGCCATGATCCGGGTTGATTTGCGCACCGGTATTCAGCGTGTGGTCAGGGCGTTGCTGCTGGCGCTGATTGAATCGCCGCCCACTGGTTATCTGTTTGAGCCGGTTTTTCTGAGCGATAGCGGGGGCGATTGGCATTGGCGTTTTGCGCGCAATTTCATGCTCTCGTTGATGGGCTGCTCGACCGGATGGTTACTCGATGAGCCTGTGGATATGCAACCTGGCGAGCAATTCCTGGGCTTGGACTTCTCCGGTTCGTTTATTGTCGAGGCGGGCAAGGGCGGGGTATTCTCCCGTTTGCGCGAGCGTGGGGTGAAGACTTCTTTCGTAGTTTATGACCTGATTCCGATCCAGTTCGAGGAGCACTTTCCTGCAGGCACTAAGGAAGGTCATGCCGATTGGCTATACGAGATTTCCAAGGCCGATGCAGCGCTATGTATCTCTGCCTCGGTGGCTGCTGACCTGCAGCGCTGGGTTGCCGCCCATGGTGCACCACGTTTGTCTCCCTCTCCCTTGCAGACGAGTTGGTTCCACCTAGGTGCTGATTTGGCCGCTTCGATGCCGTCCAACGGTTTGGTGCAAGGCGCCGATCAGGTGCTTGAATGTCTGCGTAGCGTACCGAGTTTCTTGTCGGTGGGCACCATTGAGCCGCGCAAAGGGCATACCCAAACTCTTGAAGCCTTCGATCTGCTATGGGCCAAAGGTGAGCAGGTCAACTTGGTTATTGTGGGCAAACAAGGCTGGATGGTTGATGCGTTGTGCACGCGCTTGCGCAACCACCCGCAATTAAACAAGCGCCTGTTTTGGCTTGAAGGTGTCAGCGATGAGTACCTGGAAAAAGTCTATGCGGCGGCGTCCTGCTTGCTGGCCGCTTCGCAAGGTGAAGGCTTCGGATTACCGCTGATTGAAGCTGCGCAGCATAAGCTCCCGATCCTGGCGCGTGCCCTGCCGGTGTTTCGAGAGGTTGCCGGCGAGTATGCGGCGTTCTTCGAGGGCGACAGTGCACAGAACTTGACCGACGCAATTATTCAGTGGTTACAGGACTATCGTGACGGCTCAACCATTGATTCCATTAACATGCCGTGGCTAACGTGGAAACAGAGTGCCGAGCAATTCAAACATGCTTTACTCGCTCCCCAATGCTCCCAGCCAGTAATAAACAAGGCGACCTCGCAGTGCGCGTGAAAACTCTCGCTTGATTCTCAGATCTGTATTTATATGCGAAATCTTTAGGGCTAAGCGAGCTAATCAAGCTCAGAAAAAGTGTAGGAGAGCGGTGAAGTATTTTAAACGACAGCTGGGTTCGGTTTGTTTTTGAGAGCTGAGCTCAGTATGTTTGAACTTCACCGCTGCCAATCCTGATCCCAATGAAAAACTGGCTGGACTAAACCCAGCCGCAGGTCATCGTTCAAAGCGTTCTGGGTAAGGTGGTACATTCTGTCGAACAACTGGAACCGGCTGGGGCGTTACGTGGAGGTCGGATTTTACCGATCGACAACAACCCGACGGGCGTTCTGTAAAGCCGTTTGTCATCTGGCGCAAGGCCAGGTTGTTCAGTGGCACGCCCAAGGGGCGCGCGACCAGTGCGCAGATAGTCTGGTCGAAACCGCCAAGGTCAACGGGAAGGAGCCCTATACGTGGCTGCGCCACTTACTGGAGCAGTTACCGAACACCCTCGTCGGTCGAAAACTACGAAGCGTTGCTGTCGTGGAACTGCTCGCCAGAGATGCTACGTTGGATACCAAGCGCTTCTGGCGGTATGTGTACTTCATGGATCGGATACGATGGATCCAAGGTGATCATGCAATCCCTACCTCCACAAGAGCGTCGGATCAGGGTATTCTTGCCGGGCGAAATAGTCGCTCGCTATCCCTTGCCAAGATAGGCACGGGAAACAAGATGCTAAAAATCAATACGGCGTAAGAAAAATGACATCCATGTTCAAATTCGAAGAGAGTCTTGTCGGTAAAAAAGTGCTGGTTACCGGCCATACCGGCTTCACCGGAGGATGGGCGTGTCTTTGGCTGAAATCTATCGGCGCGACCGTAGCGGGCTATTCGCTACCTCCTGAGACGACCCCTTCGCTGTTTTCAGAGACAGATCTTGAGAGCGAAATGATTAGCACGCTGGGGGACATCTGCGATTTTGACAAGCTGAAGGGAGCT
This sequence comes from Pseudomonas sp. MDT1-17, assembly GCF_054898105.1. Taxonomy (NCBI): domain Bacteria; kingdom Pseudomonadati; phylum Pseudomonadota; class Gammaproteobacteria; order Pseudomonadales; family Pseudomonadaceae; genus Pseudomonas; species Pseudomonas sp. MDT1-17. Next base: position 2,380,228 of record NZ_JBUBVM010000001.1, read on the forward strand.
GTCGAGTCCTTCCAGCCGGATTTGATACTGCATTTGGCAGCTCAACCTCTTGTTCGTCGGTCTTATCGTGAGCCATTGCAGACTTTTCTTGTCAATGCTCAGGGTACCGCTCACGTTCTTGAAGCCGCCCGCCAAGTGAAAAGTGTTCGTGGTGTGCTATGCGTGACCACGGACAAGGTTTACAAGAATAACGAATGGGCGTGGCCGTATCGGGAAAACGATCCATTGGGTGGCAAAGACCCTTATAGCGCTTCCAAGGCCGCTGCAGAAATGGTCATCCAGAGTTACGCTGCTTCTTACCCTGCATCTACAGGGCAGGGGCCGGCAATCGCTACTGCCCGTGGTGGAAATATCATCGGCGGTGGCGACTGGTCAGAGGACCGGTTGATCCCCGACTTCGTGCGCGCGGTAATCGACAATCAAGCAATGACCCTTCGCTATCCAGATGCTACACGACCTTGGCAGCACGTTTTGGCATTGGTGCATGGCTATCTGGTCATCTTGGCGGGGCTTGTTTCAAATACCCCGGAGCGTGTCGCCAAGGCTTGGAATCTTGGGCCTCAGGAGCTCAAGCAGCACTCCGTCAGAGATGTACTTGAGTTGATGAGTGCAAACTGGCAACGTCCGAATCTGGAGTTCATGGATAGTCCTCTACCTGAAGCTGGCGCGCTGGCGTTGGATAGCTCCATTGCCCGGAACCAACTGAACTGGATCCCTGTTTGGGATACGGAGCAAGTGGTTGAGAAGACATCGTCTTGGTATCGGGACTTTTACTCCAATCCTGGCCAAGCTCGCGCTATTACACTTGCGCAGATCAGTGCCTGGCGATCGGGCATTCAGGAGTGATCTTCATTGTTGGTGGCCGAGGGCGATTGGGGCAGGCACTTCGTGAACAATACAGGTCGGACGAAGTCGTTTGCGTTGATAGGGTTGTTTACCAGCAATGGGGGGAGAGCGATTCTCTGTCTGACATTACGGCCTACTTTCAACAGTACGCTCGACCCGGTGCAGTAGTATACATTTGCTCTGGTTTACTTGACCCAACGCTGGCCTGTGAAACGTTGCATAACGTCAACTTTCGGCTGCCTAGAAACATTATTCAGGCAGTATCTCCAATGGGCATTCGGGCCGTGACTTTCGGTACCGCAATGGAGGAGATGCTGACTACAAACCCTTATGTTCAGAGCAAACTGGCGTTGAGTCGCTTCGTCGCTGAGATGAGCGAAGAACTGACACCAGCATTGCACATACGCATCCACACCCTGTACGGGTTCGGAGAACCCAGCCCGTTCATGTTTTTGGGGCTGGTAACGGAAGCGTTGCGTAATGACAAGCCTTTTGCAATGACGATGGGGCGGCAACTGCGTGAGTACCACCACGTGTCTGACGATGCTGCAGCTGTCAGGGCGCTGGTGGATCACTCAGATTCAGGGGTGGTGGAACTGAGCCATGGTCAGCCTGTTACCTTAAGGAGTTTAGCCGCAGCTATCTTTGAGTCTGCTGGCAAAGGCCATCTCTTGCGTTTGGGAGCGCTGCCTGAGCCGCAGGAAGAGAACTTTACTCAAGTGTTTTCAAGGTCCTCCATACTTGAAGGCGTCGTGTTTCGCGACACAGCGACGGGCGTTGTCGAATATATGAAAACACTGATCGAAAGCTGAGATCAGTGCTTTGAAAGGGAAATTATTAAATGGCAAGTGAACGGCCGCTGATATCAATATCTATTCCGGTTCTAAACGAATCTGGAAATATCGAAGCGTTGTACAGTCGTTTGGATTCGTTGGCGCTCAAAATGAAGGATCGGTGTGATCTGGAGTTTGTGTTTTCTGATAATCATTCGGATGACAATACCTGGGACATGCTGGCGGACTTGTCAAAAAATGACCCGCGAGTAAAGGCCATTCGTTTTTCTCGGAATTATGGGTTTCAGCGCTCGATTCTAGCGAATTATATGCACACCAAAGGTGACGCGGTGATGCAAATTGACGCAGATTTGCAAGATCCTCCTGAAATGCTGGAGGAGTTTTTTGAGCGCTGGCAGCAGGGGCATGAAGTGGTCTATGGCGTGCGCCGCAAGCGCCCCGAGAGTTGGCTTCTGAATACGTTCCGCCGACTAGGCTATTGGGCCATCGACAAGGTGAGTGAGCACCCGATCCCGCGTGATGTTGGCGACTTCCGGTTGATCGACCGCAAAGTCATTGATGTTTTGTTGAAAACCAAAACTGCAAACCCGTATCTACGGGGAATGATTGCCGGTATTGGTTTCAATCAAACAGGAATTACCTACGATCGAGACGCCCGAGTGGCGGGCGAAAGCAAGTTCAATATCTCTCGGTTAATCAGGCTCGGGTTAACGGCTGTATTGAATCATTCGACAGTGCCGCTACGTACCGCGTCGTTCGTCGGTGTGCTGATTTTGGCAGGCAGCGTACTGGGGGCCTTGTATTATACGCTCTTACGCTTCACTCATCCTGATCTTCCTCAGGGGTTGGCAAGTATCCATATTCTGGTGCTATTCGGAATCGGGCTGAATTCGTTTTTGCTCGGAATTATAGGTGAGTACTTGTTGCGCATTTATTTGGTGTTACGTGCTGATCCTGTGGCCGTTGTACAGAAAAGCTTAAATTTTGACCCTGCTGATCTCAAACTATAAAGGAGTTTTTATGAAAGCGGTAATTTTGGCCGGTGGGCTGGGGACTCGGATTGCAGAAGAATCAGATACCAAGCCAAAGCCTATGGTTGAGATCGGCGGTAAGCCATTGTTGTGGCATATCATGCGTTCCTATGCAAATCACGGGATCAAAGACTTTGTCATTTGCCTCGGTTATAAAGGTTATGTGATCAAAGAGTTTTTCTTTAACTACTACCGTCATATGTCCGACATAACCATTGACTTGGGTACCGGTGATCATCAGATCTTGAACAGCCAAGCTGAAGATTGGCGAATCACTTTGGTGGATACCGGGGCTGAAACCATGACGGGCGGTCGCTTGAAGCGTGTCGCCCCGTATCTGAACAACGAAACATTCTGTCTGACTTATGGAGATGGCTTGTCTGACATTAACATCAGCGCAGAGATCGAATTCCATCGCCAGCACGGGAAGCTGGCTACCGTTGCCGCGGTGCAACCCCCAGGCCGTTTTGGCGTGCTTAATATTGACGCGCACAACTCTGTGTCGAGTTTTGAAGAAAAGCCGAGCGATGAAATTGGCTGGATCAATGGGGGCTTTTTCGTTTTGGAGCCTGAAGTCTTAAATTACATCCAAGGTGACAGCACATCTTGGGAGCGTGAGCCGCTGACCAATCTGGCTAAAGATGGCCAGCTTTCCTCGTTCCATCACACCGGGTTCTGGCAGCCGTGCGATACCTTGCGTGATAAGCGTGAACTCGAAGCCCTGTGGGCAAACAACAAAGCCCCTTGGCGGATCTGACGGTACCTATGACACAAGCCACGCCTGTGAAGGAAAAACGCTGGATCAAGCATTTGATTGGGGGAGGGATCACTGTCGTCTGTCTGGGGGCAATTCTTCGTCTTGTCGATGTGTCCGAAGTCATGGATGCCCTGGAGCACTTCCAGTGGCATTACCTGATATTAGGTATTGCGTCGCTAGGTTTCGGGTATGCGGTTCGTATTTTACGCTGGTCTATCATGCTATCAGCTGAAGGTGCTCCGGTAGGTTTCAAAAATTGCGCAGAGCCTTTTTTGGGAGCTATCGCGCTGAATAATATTTTGCCTTTTCGCTTGGGCGATGTCATTCGTGCCCTGGTGTTCCCTAGAGCAATGGGCGTGACCAAGACTGCGGCTACGACCAGTCTCATTGTTGAGCGTCTTATTGACCTCGTGACCCTTCTGGCCTGCCTCGCCGTTGGCGTTCTGGCGATTCAGGCGATTGATATTCCGCCGGCTATCCGTCACACGGCCTTGATTCTCGCAGTGCTCGGGGGCGTGACCCTGGCGATCGGTTTTTTCTTCTCTTCAAGCTTCGCCCGGTTGTTCAAATCTTGGGGGGCGAGCAATGAAAGGGAGCCGAAAAAGCTGTCCAGCGTCTTTCAAGCGGTAGCTGGCTTGTTCGAAAGCTTTGATGTTATGTCCCGTCCTCGTGTGCTTGGGCTGATGTTGCTGTTATCGATGTTGGTGTGGGCAGGCGAGTCCGGGCTTTTTTATTTCGCGTTGAAGGGGTTGGGCTTGGATGTTAATCCGCTGATGGCTCTATTGGTGATGGCTATCGCCACGCTGTCGACACTGGCGCCTTCTTCGCCTGGATATGTAGGCCCCTTCCATCTCGCCGCTTTTACAGCCGTGACATTGATCGGTGGCACCTCCGCTCAAGCAGGCAGCTATGCCGTCATTGTACATCTGGCTCTGTGGGTTCCGACTACCATCGTTGGGGCTCTGGCGATCTGGTCAAGGCCGGCGCTATTTAAGGCTGCGCGCAAATGACCCAGGTTCAACTCATTCTGGTAATCGTAAATGAATAATTATGATGTGGTAATTGTGGGTGCCGGCTTCACCGGCTTGACGGCGGCTTATGTGCTGGCTAAACAAGGTAGGCGCGTACAAGTTATTGAGGCTGACTCTACCCCAGGCGGGCTCGCAGGGATCTTCGAGTTTGATGACGGCGTTCGTGTCGAAAAATTCTACCATCATTGGTTTAACAATGATGTTTTTGTCCCGGAGTTGGTGAAGGAACTCGGCCTGGAAGGCGACGTCATTTTGCTTCCGACCCGTACCGGTATGTACTTTAATGGCCGCATGTGGAAACTTTCCACGCCATTGGATCTGCTTCGGTTCAAGGCGCTGTCATTCATTGACCGTATTCGCCTGGGACTTTTGGTATTTCAGGTTCGCAAGATCAAGGATTGGAAAACCATTGAGCACTTGAGTATCCGCGAATGGTTGGAGGGCATGTGCGGTAAGTCAGTATACAAAGTTGTCTGGGAACCGCTGATTAACTCCAAGTTTTCGGTGTATGCCGAAGCAGTCAACGCCGTATGGATGTGGAAGAAGCTGGTTTTGCGCGGCAGCACCCGTAACGACAAAGGCGGCGAAGAGCTGGCCTACTTCAAGGGTGGTTTCGGGCGACTCGCTGAAGCGCTAGTGACTGGTATTCGTGCACATGGCGGGGAAGTCACATTCAATTCTGCTGTGCAAGGTCTGGTGACCGAAGGCAAACAGATTACTGCAGTAACGACTGAACAAGGCACCGTGCAAGGGAATAAGTTTCTCTTTACACCATCGTTCCCTTTGATTGCTGATATGTTTAAGGGGGTCGTCGAGGATCAGTGGCTGACGAAACTTCGCCGGGTTAAATACCTTGGAAATATGTGTCTGGTGCTTCGTCTAAAGCACAGCCTGTCCGATACTTACTGGCTGAACGTCAATGATCCAGGTTTTCCCTTTGTTGGAGTTATTGAACATACTAACTTTGATACTCCGGAAAACTATAAGGGTACTCATATTGCGTACTTGTCGCGTTATCTCGCTACCGAAGATCCTGTGTGGGAATACAGCGATGAACAGTATCTCGACTTTGCGTTGACTCACCTCAAGCGCATGTTTCCGAAGTTCGAGAAAGACTGGGTTGTGGATTACAAAGTCTGGCGGTCAGAGTATGCTCAGCCGGTGACAGAGCGAAATTACTCTGAGTATGTGCCGGATGCATCGACTCCGTTTGATAATGCCTTGATCTCGACCATGGCTCAAATTTACCCCGAGGACCGCGGGACTAACTACGCCATTCGCGAAGGCCGTTTGATCGCTGAGAAGCTCTAAGTCGAGTTTAATTGTCACTTCGATGGTTCAAAATTATTGAGCTGTCGAAGTGTCGATCTCTTAGCGAGCGATGAAGGGCTCGTTATTCGCCGTGACCGAAAGTTATTATCAAGGTAGTTTATGCGTGCTTCTATAAAAGCGAACCCTGTAAGGCCAGATCACGGTATCTCCGCCTATGTCTGGATAGTGTTGTCTTTGCTTTTTGTATTTATTGTTCTGTGGCGTTTGCCCCCGCAGCGTGTCGGTGACGGATCAGAATATTATGCTATGTACTTCGCGTGGTTGGATACCTTAAAGCCATGGATGAGCGCAATCTCATTTAATGCCTATCAACAATTATTTTTGTCGAATACCATTGTTGGCGTCGTACCGGGTGACTCGTTGGCTAACTCTTTTCCTGCGCTCAAGTTGGGGGTGACGGCGGATTTCAATCACTTTTGGTTTTATAGTTTTCTAGCTTTTTTTGTGGCCAAAGTGGTGGGGCTGTTCGGGGTCGGGTTGGAGCCGCATACTGCGTTTCTTGGGTTGCATTTCCTGCTGTTGACTGTGACTGCGATGGTCGCTCACCGGTTATATGGTAAGAGTGGAGTAGCGGCGTTTATACTCATGACGCTGTTTTCACCGATGCTTTGGTTTTTTGACAAGGTCCATACCGAATTATTTACCTACTGTTTCACATTGATGGGGGTAATGTTTGTTTTTTCCAGCCGGTATTTATTGGCTGCCTTTTGTTTGGCGATGGCGTCAACGCAAAATCCGAGTTTTGCACTTGTTGCCTTTGTTCCTTTTATTTATCACATTGTTCTGCGTTGGGCGGAAAAGTTTACCTTGATAGAGGTATGCTTGGTGGTGGCAACCGCGTTAGCGGTGCTGGCGCACCCTGTTTATTACTTCCTGCGTTTTGGTGTACTCACACCGCAGTTGCTAGCTGGGGGCGCGTCGCTGGGGGGGAACCTGTCAACCTTCTATATTTGGATTCTGGATCCTGATCTTGGTTTGCTTCCTAATTGGCCGCTCGGCGTAGTTTTAACGTTGGCCGCCTTGGCCTATCGGGTATTTGCCTCTGAGCGAACGGTTGGCCATTCGAATGTGATGTTCTATGTGTTTTGCGCAATTTTCTTGTTAGTGAATTTTTATGCGCATTCGTCTACGACAAATCTCAATTCTGGCGCGACACCAGGTCTGGCAAGGTATTCGCTTTGGTATTTACCGATCTGGTTTCCAATTGTGTATTACGTCGTGCGAAAGTTACCGGAAAACAAGTTTCTGGCTGTGGTGTTGCTTGTTCCAGTAGTGTTGATTGGCTTGGTCAGTATTTCAAAAAATAATCCGAAGCGCTCGGAGCAGTATTCCAGCCCAACTTGGATTTCCAATGCGATTCAGACCAAACTGCCTTCTTTTTACACGCCACCGGCAGAAGTTTTTGCCGAGCGCTATTCCGGTTATGGTGAAGGAATTAATAGCTTCAATCCGCTTGGTGTGTTGGGTCCAGATTGTCGAAAGCTCCTGGTTTTTTCAGGGCAAAATCGTCAGCTAATAACAATCCCTCCTCACTGCCATGTCGATGAGCAAAAGTTGCAGACGTTGGTACGGACTTTCGGCAATGAAAGTGCTGATCATTTTGTCCATCTAAGTGACGCTGACTATCGCGATTTACTTCTTAAGGTCGCTCCAGGAGGGTACTCTGTCGGGACTGCCGGAACAGGTAACTTCTTGCTCTATTCTGGATGGTACGATCTTGAGTCGTGGGGCGTTTGGTCAAAAAATAAGAAGGCCTCCCTTTCGTTTCCTTGTAACGATGTGCAATTTTATTCTTCAAAATCTACGCTGGATTTGGTTCTTAGCTTTCGTAGCTATGGTAGGCAAGAGATAAGTATTACTCAGGGCGGGGATAGTCTTTTCGAGGGCGTGCTCAAGGAGCCAGTAGACGTCAGTGTCCAGGCGGCGGTATTCAAGTGTAACAACAACACTATTGACCTTGATATTAATGTTCGAAAACCGATGTCGCCTGCGGAGTTGGGTGAGTCCAATGACCAGAGGAATATTGGTGTTGGGCTGTCCAAGATTACCGTTATGCCGTGAGATATAACGGGTATTACACTGTTTTTGGGGCGTTGGGACATGCCAGCAATCGGTTGGCGCTATAGTGTATGCAGTGGTAGGTCCAAGAGACCGCAGCTTTCAAGTTTTCGTACTGCTTGTCCTGTCGCAAGCTCTTTGGCGAAAAAAAGCCTGCCATTGCATCTTCCAGTCGAGCCGCCTCCCCGTAACCCATTGTATACTCATCTTTGAATTTTCACGCGCAAGTGGCCGAAGGCCATCTCGCTCGGCTCGATTTATCTGTGAATGCCCTCAGTGGCATTTATTAAATGGAGGTTGGTAACCCGAATGAAAGCAATCGTAACTGGAATCACTGGTCAAGACGGCGCCTACCTGGCGGAACTGCTGCTGGAGAAGGGGTACACCGTATACGGTACCTACCGTCGTACCAGTTCTGTCAATTTCTGGCGTATCGAAGAGCTGGGCATTCAGTCCAACCCTAATCTGCATTTAGTCGAATACGATCTGACCGATCTGTCGGCCAGCATCCGCCTGCTGCAGTCCACCGAAGCCACCGAGGTCTACAACCTTGCTGCGCAGAGCTTCGTGGGTGTTTCGTTCGAGCAGCCGATCACTACCGCAGAGATCACCGGTCTCGGTGCGGTAAACCTTCTCGAAGCGATTCGGATCGTTAATCCGAAGGTTCGTTTCTATCAGGCATCAACCTCTGAGATGTTCGGCAAGGTGCAGGCTATCCCGCAGATCGAAAGCACGCCTTTCTATCCGCGCAGCCCTTATGGTGTCGCCAAGCTCTACGCTCACTGGATGACCATCAACTATCGTGAGTCGTACGGCATTTTTGCCACCAGCGGTATCTTGTTCAACCACGAATCCCCACTGCGTGGCCGTGAGTTTGTGACCCGCAAAATCACCGACTCCGTCGCCAAGATCAAGCTGGGTCTGTTGGACAAGATGGAGCTGGGCAACCTCGACGCCAAGCGCGACTGGGGCTTTGCCAAGGAATACGTGGAAGGGATGTGGCGCATGCTGCAGGCCGATGAGCCGGATACTTTCGTGTTGGCGACCAACCGCACCGAGACCGTTCGCGACTTCGTTTCCATGGCGTTCAAGGCTGTTGGTATCACTATTTCCTGGGCGGGTAGTGCCGAGGCCGAGCAGGGTACTGATACTGCCACCGGTAAAGTGCTGATCACCATCAATCCGAAATTCTACCGCCCAACCGAGGTTGAGTTGTTGATCGGAGACCCGGCCAAAGCCAAGGAAGTTCTGGGTTGGGAGCCTAAAACGTCGTTGGAAGAGTTGTGCCGCATGATGGTCGAAGCTGACTTGCGTCGTAATGAACAAGGATTTTCGTTCTGATGACCATTGCCGGCAAACGTGCGCTGATTACAGGTATTCAAGGTTTCACCGGTCGTTACATGGCGGATGAACTTCGGGCTCATGGCTACGAGGTGATTGGGTTGGGCAGTCAGCCTTCCAATGAGCGCAATTATCATCAGGTGGACCTGGCGGATGGCCCGGGGTTGCGTACGTTGCTGGCAAAGATTCAGCCGGATGTTGTTGTGCATCTCGCGGCATTGGCGTTTGTTGGGCATGGCGCAGCGGACGCGTTCTATCAGGTCAACTTGATAGGTACGCGTAATCTGCTGGAAGCCGTCGCGGCCAGTGGGAAATCCCTGGACTGCGTGCTGATCGCCAGCAGCGCCAATGTCTATGGCAATGCTTCGGGTGGCCTGCTGTCGGAAACCACATCCCCGGCACCGGCCAACGATTATGCCGTTAGCAAGTTGGCCATGGAGTACATGGCCAACCTTTGGCATGAGCGTCTGCCTATCGTCATTAGTCGTCCTTTCAACTACACCGGCGTGGGCCAAGCCGAGAACTTCCTGTTGCCGAAAATTGTTTCGCATTTTCGGCGCAAGGCGCAAAAGATCGAGTTGGGCAATCTCGATGTTTGGCGTGATTTCAGCGATGTTCGCGCATTGGTGAAGGCTTATCGAGGGCTTATCGAGGCGAAGCCACTGGGGCAGACTATCAACGTCAGCTCTGGCAATACCCATTCGCTTCGCGAAGTCATCGAAATGTGCAAAGGGTTCACCGGGCATGATATCGAGGTCGAAGTGAATCCGGCCTTTGTGCGAGCCAATGAGGTGAAAACCTTGTGCGGGGACAACTCGAGGTTGCGGGCGCTGGTACCTGGCTGGACAACACCGTCCCTAGGCGAAACTCTTGGCTGGATGTTGACGGCTGAATAAATGAAGTTAATTCTTTCTGTTGAACCGGTCCGCTTCCCGCTGACCGGTATTGGTCGCTACACCTATGAATTGGCGCTGCGACTGCAGCAGAACCCGGAAATCACCGACCTGCAATTTTTTGCCGGCCGGCGGTTTCTACCAGCGCTGCCTACGGCTGCCGACGAGTCGGGCAACGGCTATGGCTTGAAACGAGCCGTACAGAAAAACTTCCTGGCGGTTGAAGCGTATCGGCTTCTTATGCCGTTGCTCAGGAAACACGCATTAAAAGGCCATGGTGATTTTCTTTATCACAGCCCGAATTATTACCTGCCGCCTTTTGCTGGCCGCAGTGTTGCTACCTTTCACGATCTGTCTCCCTTCACCTGGGCTCACTGCCATGCGCCGCAACTTGTGCGCTATTTGCAGAAAGAGCTTAAAGCCACACTGGTAAGAGCAGATGCGCTGATTACGGACTCTGAGTACACGCGCAAAGAGTTGGCGGAGTATTTTTCCTGGCCCATTGAGCGTATCCATACGGTGCCGCTGGCCAGTTCTGCCGAGTTTCATCCTCGCAGCGCGGATGAACTCAGAAACACGCTTTCACGCCACGGTCTTACGGTTGGTGGTTACAGCCTGTTTGTCGGGACGATCGAGCCTCGCAAGAATATCGAGACGTTGCTTGATGCCTATTCCCGACTGCCTATCGAAGTACGCAAGCGCTGGCCTTTAGTGTTGACTGGCTATCACGGCTGGCGCAACGAAAGCATTCACCAACGGCTCGAAAGTGCCCGACGTGAGGGTTGGGCCTTTTATCTAGGCTTTGTACCCAGTGAAGACCTACCCCTGCTGTTTGCCGGGGCTCGTCTTTTTACCTTCCCTTCGCTGTATGAAGGGTTTGGTTTGCCGGTTCTGGAGGCTATGAGTTCTGGCGTTCCGGTCGTTTGTTCAAACAGCTCATCACTCCCAGAGGTTGCTGGCGATGCGGCCCTGATGTGCGAAGCCAAGGACACCGAGACATTGACTGGACTCATCCAGCGAGGTCTGGAGGACGAGATGTGGCGCTCCAGTGCCGTTGAACAAGGCTTGCTACATGCCGCGAGATTTTCGTGGGAGCGCTGCGCAATGGAAACGCTTCAGGTTTATCAGAAGGTGGTCAAAGGACAATGATCAAGGTTCTGCACTTCTTCAAGACGTACTACCCGGAAACCATGGGTGGTATTGAGCAGGTCATCTTTCAGATTGCTGAAGGTGGAACCAAGCACGGCTTTGAGTCCGAAGTGCTTTATCTCAGTGAGCGAGGTGCGGCGCGTAATGAACAGGTGGGACACCACCTGTCTCATCGTTCCAAACTCGACCTGCACGTAGCGTCCACCGGTTTCTCGCTATCGGCATTCAAGGATTTTGCCGAACTGGCGAAGAAAGCTGACATTGTTCACTATCACTTTCCGTGGCCTTACATGGATCTTGTTCACTTCGCCAGTCGAATTCGCAAGCCTACTGTAGTCAGTTATCACTCTGATATCGTCAAGCAAAAGACACTCCTCAAGCTTTATCAGCCATTGATGAATCGCTTCCTGTCTAGCGTCGACTGTATCGTTGCTTCATCACCCAACTACGCTGAAAGCAGTCCGGTATTGACGCGCTTCAAAGACAAAGTCCGCGTTGTTCCCTATGGGCTCGACCGGCAAACCTACCCGACGCCTTCTGCTGAAAAACTGGATTTCTGGCGTGCACGTCTAGGGGAGCGTTTTTTCCTGTTTGTGGGTGCTCTGCGCTACTACAAAGGGCTGGACTATCTGCTTGAAGCTGCAAAAACCACTCAACTGCCCGTCGTCATTCTGGGGGGCGGACACCTTGAGATGGAGCTCAAGGCTCAGGCAAATCAATTGGGGCTGTCGAATGTACATTTCCTCGGTGGCTTACCTGATGAAGATAAAGCAGCTCTGCTAACGCTGTGCTATGCGTTCGTTTTCCCGTCGCACCTGAGGTCCGAGTCTTTCGGTATTTCGCTGCTTGAGGGGGCGATGTACGGAAAGCCGATGATTTCTTGTGAGATTGGCTCCGGCACGACGTACATCAACATCGCAGGTGAGACAGGGCTTGTCGTTCCTCCCCGCGATTCTGTTGCGCTGGCAGGCGCAATGAACCAGCTCTGGAATCAGCCAGCGGTTGCTGCTTCGATGGGAGAGGCTGCTGCACGGCGTTTCGAAGAGGTGTTCTCAGCTGATTCGATGGCGAAATCCTATGCTGAGATTTATCGATCTCTGCTTTGAAGTATTGCGACACAGTGCCCGAGCATTGATGTTCTTATGTATTCCCAAGGGCCACCCATGAGTTCGAAAACATTCCTGGTTACCGGTGGCAGTGGTTTTGTAGGGCGCGCACTGATTAAACGTTTGGTGCAGTTGCATGACTGTTCTGTTGTGGCGCCGGTCCGAGCCACGTCGGCTTTGCTCCCGGAGGGTGTGCGCCAGCTACCTCTGACGAGTCTCAATGGGACAAACGATTGGAGTGAAGCCCTCACCGACGTCGAAGTTGTTGTCCATGCCGCTGCTCGTGTCCACGTCATGAAAGAGGTCTCTTCCGATCCGCTGTCGGCGTTTCGTGAAGTCAATGTCGAGGCTACATTGAACCTCGCTCGCGCGGCCGCGGCGTCCGGAGTGAAACGTTTTATCTACATCAGCTCGATTAAGGTAAACGGTGAGGGGACCCCGCCTGGTACTGCGTACAGCGCAGATGATGTACCTGCTCCGATTGACCCTTATGGGATCTCGAAGCTTGAGGCAGAGCAAGGGTTGAAGGTGCTTGCCGCAGACACGGGCATGGAAGTGGTCATCATCCGCCCTGTGCTGGTCTACGGGCCTGGCGTCAAGGCCAACTTCCTCAGCATGATGCGCTGGTTGTACCGTGGCGTTCCCTTACCTTTTGGCGCTGTCCATAATCATCGCAGTCTCGTTGCCATAGACAATCTGGTGGATTTTATCGTGACCTGTTCCGAGCACCCAGCGGCCGCCAATCAAGTGTTCCTGGTCAGTGACGGCGAGGACGTGTCGATCACGCAATTACTACGCAAGTTGGCGGGCGCTCTGGGCAAACCTGCCATATTGTTGCCAATACCTGCCTGGCTCATGAGCGGTGCGGCAGCGTTACTGGGCCGGCGAGCGCAGTCGGATCGGATTCTCGGGTCCCTGCAGGTTGATATCAGCAAAAACCGACAACTATTGGGCTGGACGCCTCCGGTCACCCTCGATAAAGCCCTGAGCCTGACGGCACAACATTTTCTGGATTTGCGTAAATCATGAGTTATGGCTGGTTTATCCCTGTCATCGTTGCTGTGTCTTTTTCCCTCACCTGGGCTTTACGTCGTTACGCACTGTCTCGAAGCCTGATGGATATTCCCAATGCCCGAAGTTCTCATTCGGTCCCCACTCCTCGAGGAGGCGGGGTGGCAATTGTCCTGGCGTTTACCTTGGCGCTGGGAATGCTACTGATTGCGGGGTTGATGCCTTCTTCGGCGTTTTTGGCGATCGCCGGAGCAGGTGCTCTGATCGCCGTTATCGGCTTTATGGATGACCACGGACACATCGCGGCCCGTTGGCGCTTATTGGGGCATTTCGCTGCGTCGGCGTGGTTGCTGTTCTGGATCGGCGGGTTACCCGTTGTTGAAATCGGCGTGGGGACTTTCGACCTCGGGTGGTTTGGCCATGTGTTAGCAGCGTTTTATCTGGTATGGCTACTTAACCTTTACAACTTCATGGACGGAATCGACGGGATTGCCAGCGTCGAGGCGATTTGCGTTTGCCTTGGGGCTTGCCTCCTGTATTGGGTGAGTGGTGCAACGGACTTGGCCTGGGCCCCATTGTTGTTGGCCGTGTCCGTGGCGGGTTTCCTCTTTTGGAATTTCCCACCCGCCCGGATTTTTATGGGGGATGCCGGGAGCGGATTCCTGGGTATTGTCCTTGGTGGGCTCTCACTGCAAGCAGCCTGGGTCTCTGCTGACTTGCTATGGGGTTGGCTGATTCTGCTCGGTGTATTTATTGTTGATGCAACTTTCACTCTGTTTCGCCGTTTACTCAGGGGCGACAAGATTTACGAAGCACACCGCAGCCATGCCTATCAGTTTGCCTCTCGTCGTTTTGGCAACCATTTGCCGGTTACTATGGCAGTGGGCGCGATCAATTTACTTTGGTTGTTGCCTATCGCACTAGGCGTTACGCAATTTGGTCTGAACTCAAGCCTGGGTTTGATTCTGGCCTATGCTCCACTGGTTATGCTGGCGATCAAGTTTCGTGCTGGAGAGCTTGAAGGGTTATCGGTGAAGAACTGAGTAACAATTCTGTCATTTAGGATTAAAGTGGATGAGATGCGCCTATAAAGTTTCACCACGGTGATGCGGCAGTTGAAGGGAGAAGGCTGAGGTGTTTGAAGAGTTCATGGATCGGGTCCGGGCGAGTCTTGTAGGGCTTCCGAGGCGCCAGAAGCGATTGATACAGGTTGCCACAGACATTTTTCTGGTCTGGGTTGCCTTGTGGTTGGCGTTTATCGTCCGTCTGGGTATCGATGATATGTACAACCCTTTCAGGGTTCATTTCTGGCTGTTTGTCAGTGCCCCGGTCGTCGCCATTCCCCTGTTTATCCGCTTCGGCATGTATCGGGCAGTGATGCGCTATTTCGGCAACGACGCGTTGATTGCAATTATCAAGGCCGTCAGTTTGTCTGCGTTGATTCTGGCGGTCGTGGTCTATTGGTACAGTAACCACGAAACGGTGGTGCCGCGTTCTATTGTCTTCAACTACTGGTGGCTCAGTCTGGTCATCATTGGTGGGCTGCGCCTTTGCATGCGTCAATACTTCATGGGCGACTGGTTCACGGCCGCCCAGCACGTACCGTTCACCAGTCGCGACGATCGCCTCACCAAAGTCGCCATCTACGGTGCAGGTGTGGCCGGCAACCAGCTTGTAGCGGCACTTCGCATGGGCCGAGTCATGCGTCCCGTGGCGTTTATCGATGATGATCCAAGCATTGCGGATCGTTCGATTGCAGGACTACAGGTCTACAAACCCAAACACATCCAACAGATGATTGACGTAACCGGCGCGCAGGAAATCCTCCTTGCGCTGCCGTCATCGACCCGTGCGCGCCGCAGGGAAATTCTAACGTTGCTAGAACGTTTCCCCCTTCACATCCGAAGCGTACCCAACTTCACCGATCTGGCCAGCGGCCGGGTAAAGGTCGAAGACATCCAGGAAGTGGATATCGCCGACCTTCTGGGACGCGACTCGGTCCCAGCGCAACCAGACCTGCTCGAACGCTGTATCAAAGGCAAGACAGTGATGGTCACGGGCGCTGGCGGATCAATAGGCGCGGAACTGTGCCGGCAAATTTTCGCACTGGGTCCGACCACGCTTTTGCTGTTCGAGCACAGTGAATTCAACCTCTACAGCATTCTTTCGGAACTTGAGCGGCGCGGTTGTCGGGAGTCGGTCTCTGTTCGGCTGCTTCCTATCCTTGGCTCGATCCGCCATCAGGACAAACTTCTGGATGTGATGAAAACCTGGGGCGTGGACACCGTCTACCACGCCGCTGCTTATAAGCACGTCCCGATGGTCGAGCACAACATTGCCGAAGGCGTGCTTAACAACGTCATTGGCACGCTCAACACTGCTCAGGCTGCGTTGCAATCCGGCGTGTCAAACTTTGTGTTGATCTCCACCGACAAGGCCGTACGCCCCACCAATGTCATGGGCAGTACCAAGCGTCTCGCCGAAATGACGCTTCAAGCGTTGAGTCGTGAGATTGCCCCAGTGCTGTTCGGCGACAATGCCAATGTATCCCGGGTCAACAAGACCCGTTTCACCATGGTGCGCTTTGGCAATGTGCTGGGGTCTTCCGGCTCAGTGATCCCGCTGTTTCACAGGCAGATCAAATCCGGTGGCCCGTTGACGGTCACGCACCCGAAAATCACTCGCTATTTCATGACCATCCCCGAAGCCGCGCAACTGGTGATCCAGGCGGGTTCCATGGGGCAGGGCGGTGATGTGTTCGTTTTGGACATGGGCGAGCCGGTGAAGATTGTCGAGCTGGCAGAGAAGATGATTCACCTGTCCGGTTTGAGCATTCGTTCGGACAAGAATTTGCAAGGCGACATTTCCATCGAATTCACCGGTCTGCGTCCAGGGGAGAAGCTTTACGAGGAGTTGCTGATTGGCGACAACGTGGCAGCGACGCAACATCCGATGATTATGAGCGCCAACGAAGATCATCTGCCTTGGGATGTACTCAAGGGTCGTTTGAGGGAGTTGCTGATTGCAGTCGATCATGACGATTACAGTCGGGTCCGTCAGCTCCTGCGCGAAACCGTCAGCGGCTACACCCCCGACGGCGATATCGTCGACTGGATCTACCAGCAACGTCGTCTCGAACCCTGATTGTTTCACATCCTGTAACGGACACATTTTTGACAGGCTCCAGACATCGCCTAAGTTTGGGAGGCAGCTTCGGAAAAGCTGCTTTCTCAATCGATGTCATGGAGCGTCATTTATGCGTACTGGCTATTTCTACTCTCTGGTTTTTGCCCTGCTCACCAGCGCTTCTATTGCGGCCATTGCTGCACCGACGGCCAAGCCTGAGGCTGGCAATGCACCTTTGGTGCTGGAAGTTTCTCCCAAGGCACAGACCGACAAGGTCGATCTGAATCAGGCCGATGCGCCAACCCTTCAGCGCGAGTTGTCCGGTGTGGGGGAAGCCAAGGCCAAGGCGATTGTTGCTTATCGTGAGAGTAATGGGCCGTTTGCGTCCTTGGACGAGTTGCTCGAAGTGAAGGGGATCGGTAAAGCCATTCTGGATAAGAATCGCGAGAAGCTTGAGGTGAACTAAGCTTATATGTCAGCGCCAGGGGCCGGTCATTGACCGGCCTTTTTTTCATTTCTGACGAGATGAATTCATCAGAAGATCAGGAGATCGCAGCCTTCGGCAGCTCCTACAAGGGCAGACCTTTCGTCGATGTTAGAAAAATTACGTCTATCATATGCCGTTCAGATTATGCCTATAATAAAAGACTTTCCGCCATAGCGTTCTGAGCCTCGGGCGCTTGTCTTTCCCTTTGGCATCTCACAGGAGCACAGTCATGAATTCTGTTCAGTCCCAAGGTACAGCCCTTGTCACCGGTGCTTCTTCCGGTATCGGTGCGATTTACGCTGAGCGGTTGGCGGCACGTGGGTTTGATTTGTTGTTGGTCGCCCGTGATCAAGAGCGGCTGGAAGCAGCGGCGACCAGGTTGCGCGCCGAGCATGGCGTTCAGGTCGAAGTGCTCAAGGCGGATCTGATGCAAAAAAATGATGTGTTGAAGATTGAGCAGCGTCTTCGCAGTGATTCGAGTATCAGCCTGTTGCTGAATAACGCCGGTGTTGCCGCTGATGGGTTGTTGGCCAATTCCGACATGGATCAGCTGGAACGCTTGATTCAATTGAACGTGACAGCGGTCACGCGATTGGCATCGGCCGCGGCCGCCAGTTTTGCCAAGGCGGGTCGCGGGACGATCATCAACATCGGATCAGTGGTGGCATTGTTCCCAGAGCGCTTCAACGCAACTTACAGCGCCAGCAAGGCATATGTGTTAAGTCTGATGCAGTCGCTGAACGCCGAGCTGGAGGGCACAGGGGTCAAGGTGCAGGCCGTGTTGCCAGGCGTAACACGCACCGAAATCTGGGAACGCTCCGGTATCGACGCTACCCAGATTCCGGCGGATATGGTGATGGAAGCCGGGGAGATGGTTGATGCGGCGTTGTCGGGTCTGGACCAGGGTGAGTTGATCACCATTCCTTCGTTGCCGGATGCGGCCGACTGGGATGCCTTCGTTGCGGCGCGTCATGTGATGGCGCCGAATCTTTCCAAAAGTAAGGCCGCCGCACGTTACAAGTGAGGCACCATGAATCGGCTTGAGGTATTTGCGGTATGAGTGATCGTCGAGTAGTTGTAACGGGCATGGGCCTGGTGTCTCCACTGGGTTCTGGCGTCGAAGCTGTCTGGTCGCGTCTGTTGGCCGGGCGTTCCGGGTTGCGCAATTTGCCGGACGAGGTGGTTGCCGATTTGCCGGCCAAGGTCGGTGGTGCAGTGCCGACGCTGGAGGACGATCCCGAGGCGGGTTTTGACCCGGATCGGGCGACGGCACCTAAAGAGCAGAAGAAGATGGACCGCTTCATTATGTTCGCCATGGAAGCGGCGCGTCAGGCGCTGGAACAGGCTGGTTGGAAAGCAGCGGACGCCAATGACCAGGAGCGTACTGCAACCATTATCGGTTCTGGCGTGGGTGGTTTCGGTGCGATTGCCGATGCAGTGCGCACCACGGACAGCCGTGGACCGCGACGCTTGTCGCCGTTCACCATTCCTTCATTTCTGGTCAACCTCGCTGCGGGTCATGTCTCGATTCAGCACGGTTTCAAGGGCCCGTTGGGTGCTCCGGTGACGGCGTGCGCGGCCGGGGTGCAGGCGATTGGTGATGCGGCGCGGCTGATTCGTTGTGGCGAGGCGGACATTGCGGTGTGCGGCGGCGCGGAAGCGGCGATTGATCGCGTCAGTCTTGCCGGGTTTGCCGCGGCTCGCGCCTTGTCCAGTGGTTACAACGAAACCCCGGAGCTTGCCTCGCGGCCGTTCGACAGTGGCCGCGATGGCTTTGTCATGGGGGAGGGCGCAGGCCTTCTGGTGATTGAATCCCTGGAGCATGCCTTGGCCCGCGGTGCTCAGCCGCTGGCGGAGTTGGTCGGTTACGGCACCAGTGCCGACGCCTATCACCTGACGGCGGGTCCCGAGGATGGCAGCGGTGCGCGCCGGGCGATGTCGCTGGCGTTGGCCCAGGCGGGCATTTCGCCGGCGCAGGTGCAACACCTCAATGCTCACGCGACCTCGACGCCGGTCGGGGATCTGGGGGAGTTGGCGGCCATCAAGGCGTTGTTTGGCACGGATAACAAAATTGCGGTGACGTCGACCAAATCTGCCACCGGGCATTTGCTTGGCGCAGCGGGCGGTATCGAGGCGATCTTCACGCTGTTGGCAATTCGCGATCAGGTCGTGCCGGCCACCCTCAACTTCGATAACCCGGACCCCGCTGCCCAAGGCGTGGACATCGTCCATGGTAAGGCGCGGCCGATGGCAATCGAATACGCGCTGTCCAACGGCTTTGGATTTGGTGGGGTGAATGCCAGCGTGCTGTTCAAGCGTTGGGAGGGCTAGTCCCGAGTTTGTTTGAGGTAGGCGCGAGTCACGTCGAGAATCCGCTGAGCCAGCTCTGGATTCTCGACACTCCGTGCCAGCAGTAACGCCCCGACCAACGTCGACATGATGACGATGCTTTGGTCAGCGGCGACGCCGTCGTCTTCAAGGGTGCCTTGCACTTGTTCGAGCCGTGCGTTGAGCACCGCGTCAGTGGTCGGGCTCTGCTGCCCGCGCAGGCCGAGTTCCGATGACATGGTCGGCAGCGGGCAACCCTCATGAGGCGAGGTCTGGTGCCATTCGGACAAATAGGCGTCGATGAACGCCTCCAGCGGGCGATCCTGAGCGAAGAGCTCGGCGCAAATGATATCGACCTGCTCGCCTGCGGCTTGCAAAGCCTTTTCAACCAGTTCGTCCTTGGACTTGAAATGCGAGTAGAAGCCACCGTGAGTCAGGCCCAGTGCTTTCATCAGCGGTTGCAGACCGGTCGCGCCAATGCCATCGCGGCGAAAGCGCGCTGAAGCTTCCTTGATGATGCGTTCGTGGGTCTGGGCTTTATGGTTCTGCGAGTAACGCATCGTGTGTCTCCGCAACAATGCGCCATCTTAACCAATGAAAATGGGATGGTGACTGTACTTCTACTTCTAAAAAGCATGCAGATGCGTCCAACTCCATTCTGCTGTTTCGAATTAATTGGCACGAATAGTGATTGCTCATTAATTGACGATTGTTGAACAATCACGAGGCAATGAGTATGAACAGCGGACTGTCCCTCGCCGACCACATCACACTTGAGTTGCGCGCCGACATCATTGGCGGTCGTTTGCTGCCCGGCATGGCGTTGGTGGAGAACGATCTGGTGTCTGCCTACAACGCCTCCCGCAATACCATCCGCGAAGCGTTGCACCGTCTGGGGCAGGAAGGCCTCACTCGTTATGTGCGCAACAAAGGTGTGATGGTGCGCAGGCTGGGCGTCGAGGACGTGCGGGATCTGTTCAAGGTCAGGCGCACCCTGGAGCTGCAGGCCATCAGCGCGAGTCAGCCGCTGCGCGATTATCAATCCGACCGGATGCTCGAAGCCCTGGAGGCCACCGAGCTGGCCCGGGAGCGCGAGGACTGGCGCGCCGTCGGCACCCACAGCCTGGCTTTTCATCAACACATCGTCGGATTGCTGCGCAGTCCACTGTTCGATGAGTTCTTCACCAACGTCGTCGCGCAACTGCGTTTGGTGTTCTGCACTGCTCCTGACGAATCAAGTTTTCAGGCGCCCTGGCTGGCGCGCGACCGGCACATACATGAGTGGCTGGCCGAGGGTGACAAACGCGCGGCCGAGGACGCCATGAGCCTTTATCTCGACGATTCCGAACACCTCCTGTTGCAGATGCTTACCCGTTCTTCCCATCATTGATCGAGGATTCGTGCCATGTACAAAGACTATCCGGCGGCCTATCAAGTCAGCAAAGGCTCAGCCTTGCAGGTGGACAAAGCCTTCTACGAGCGGATTCGCGACAAGAAGGATGGGCGCACGCTGATCGAGGAATTCGAGGTGCCGATCCGCACCGGTCGCGCCTGGAAAGTGCCGGCCGGGCACGTGTTCCGGGTGACCACTCCCGTCGGTCCGCAAGTGGGCGATTTCAACGTCTGGAATGCCAACGATCCACGGGAGCGTTTGTGGGCGGCACGCACCCGGCAATTACAAGGCGCACACGTCAGCACCCATGACCGGCTCTGGTCGAACCTGCCGTTTTTACGTCCGCTGGTGACCATCACCGATGACAGCCTGGCCGGCTACGGGATCGATGAACATGGCGGTCGCTTGCATGATTTGCTCGGCACCCGCTGCGACCCCTATGTGAACAAAATGCTTACCGGCGAAGACTTCCATCATCACTGCCATTCGAACCTGACCCGCGCGGTGCTGCCCCATGGCCTGACCGAGTTTGACGTGCATGACGTGCTGAACATTTTCCAGTGCACGGGCCTGAATCACGACGACATGTATTTCATGAAAGCCTGTCCGGCGCAGAAGGGCGATTACCTGGAATTTTTCGCAGAAATCGATCTGTTGTGTGCACTCTCGACCTGTCCGGGCGGTGACCTGTCGCTGGCCATGTGGGGGCCGGATGCGCAGGATCCGCTGAGCGTGTGTCGCCCGCTAGGGGTTGAGATTTATCGTGTGGAGGATTCGTTGCTTGAGGGCTGGAGCCAACCGGAACGAGCGGCCTATAGAGGGCTGCATGGCCTGCACATCGCCAAGGCGGAGTGGGAAAAGTAAGAAGCAAAAAGATCGCAGCCTTCGCGTAGGAGCTGCCGAAGGCTGCGATCTTTTGATCTAGCGGTCCTGCGCATCCTTGGCATCCGCTTCCGCGTTGCGTTCAGCGATGCGCTTGCGTTGCTCCTCGGTCAGATCGACCTTGTTGGCGGTGTCACGCAGCATCATCAAACCACCAACGATCGAGCCGATTGCAACGACCAGAATCAACCAGGCATACCAGGGCATAGGGCTCTCCTTAAGGGCAGGCCGATTGACGGGTTTCGCCAACCGATCGTGCATACCACTTTGAGCGATTCATTTTCGCAGTGGTTCCATTCTATGCCTGATCTGCCGTAGACACCGTACATCCTTGTAGGAGCTGCCGCAGGCTGCGATCTTTTGATTTTGGCATCATTACGATTGCTAAAGATCAAAAGATCGCAGCCTTCGGCAGCTCCTACGCGGATCGTGTCTTTATAAGCCAGTCAGCATCGCGTCCACCGGTGCATCCGCGCGCAACTGTGCCGTGAGCATGAAGTACACGAACCCCACCGCCATGAAGCCCAGGAAGATCAGCCCGATCAACGTGTTGAACCAGGCCATCGCCACCAGGCAGACCACCGCCAGCACCAGCGCAATCATCGGCACAAATGGGTAGCAAGGCGCGCGAAAGGTACGCTCCAGATTCGGTTCGGTTTTGCGCAGTTTGAACAGGCTGAGCATGCTCATGATGTACATCACGATCGCCCCGAATACCGCCATCGTGATCATCGCTGCCGTCAGCGTCATGCCGCCCAGGTTGATCAAACCATCACTGTAGATCGCGGCAATGCCGATCACGCCGCCAGCGATGATTGCCCGGTGCGGGGTCTGAAAACGGGACAACTTGGCCAGGGATGCCGGCAGGTAACCGGCACGGGCAAGGGCGAAGAACTGCCGCGAGTAGCCAAGGATGATTCCGTGGAAACTCGCCACCAGGCCGAACAGGCCGATCCACACCAGCATGTGCAACCAGCCCGAGTTTTCGCCGACCACGGTTTTCATCGCTTGCGGCAGCGGATCGTTGATGTTCGACAGGGTGCGCCAGTCACCGACGCCGCCGGCAAAGAACATCACGCCCATGGCCAACACCACCAAAGTCAAAATCCCGCTGATGTAGGCTTTCGGAATGGTGCGTTTCGGGTCCTTGGCTTCTTCGGCGGCCATGGCGGCGCCTTCGATGGCCAGGAAGAACCAGATGGCAAACGGAATCGCCGCGAACATCCCGGCAATCGCCGGGGCGCCAAACACATCGGAACCGGCCCAGCCGTTGAGCGCAAAATTGCTGAAGCTGAACGCCGGGGCGACCACGCCCATGAACACCAGCAGTTCCGCTACTGCGAGTACGCAGACCACCAGTTCAAAGGTTGCCGCCAGTTTCACCCCGAGGATGTTCAGGCCCATGAACACAATGTAGGCGCCGACCGCTGCGTGCTTCGGATCGAGGGCGGGAAACTGCACGTTGAGGTAGGCACCGATTGCCAGTGCGATGGCCGGCGGGGCGAAGACGAATTCGATCAGCGTCGCCAGCCCGGCGATCAATCCGCCTTTCTCGCCAAAGGCGCGACGGCTGTAGGCAAAGGGACCGCCGGCATGGGGGATCGCGGTGGTCAGCTCGGTGAAACTGAAGATGAAGCAGGTGTACATCGTGGCGACCATAAAGGACGTCACCAGAAAACCGAGTGTGCCTGCCACGCCCCAGCCGTAACTCCAGCCGAAATACTCACCGGAAATCACCAGCCCGACCGCAATGCCCCACAGGTGCAGCGTGCCCAGCGTGGGTTTGAGTTGTGTGTTCATGCGTTTGCTCCCTGAACGGTTTGGAAAGCTCGGGGGAGGGTGTTTGCAGCGGGCGTGCCATTTTGTATTTGTGCGTCGCAAAGCGCTGAAAACTGTCGTATCGCGGATGTTCGGTGCTGGATGACTGCTTTTTTTGCGCCAGTTGGGAGCAGCAGCGCTTGTTATGCCCCTTCGCGAGCAGGCTCGCTCCCACATTTGGAATGCAGTCGTCCAGACAATGCCGATCCCCTGTGGGAGCGAGCCTGCTCGCGAAGAGGCCCGTCAGAACACCGCTGTAACGCCGGCATAAACCCACTCTTTACGCGTTCTTTATGCACAGCCAACCCCCTCGGTCTCGTTCCTTTACAGCCTCCCTGCCGACAATGGCTCCACACGCGGCAATACGCCGTAACACGGAGAATTTCCATGAGCGTTCTGGACGGGGTGTCACTGCTATTGGCAGTGGGGCTGTTCATTTATCTGTTGGTTGCGCTGTTGCGCGCGGACCGGAACTAGGAGCGGCTATGCACAGTTATGACTATTGGCTGATCCTCGCCTTCTTCGCCGTGGTGCTGATTCCGGCACCGTTCCTGGGGCGCTTCTACTACAAGGTGATGGAAGGACAGCGAACCTGGCTTTCACCGATCCTCGGACCGGTGGAGCGTGGATGTTATCGGGTGGCCGGCGTTGATCCGCAGGCCGAACAGAGTTGGCAGAAGTACACCCTGGCCTTGCTCGCCTTCAACCTCGCGGGCTTTTTGCTGTTGTTCGCGATTCTGTTGTTCCAGGACCACTTGCCACTGAACCCGCAGAACCTGCCGGGTCAAGAGTGGACGCAAGCGTTCAATACCGCCGTCAGCTTTATGACCAATACCAACTGGCAGTCGTACAGTGGCGAAGCGACCCTGAGCTACCTGAGTCAGATGGTCGGCCTCACCGTGCAGAACTTCGTC
Source organism: Pseudomonas sp. MDT1-17 (assembly GCF_054898105.1). NCBI lineage: Bacteria > Pseudomonadati > Pseudomonadota > Gammaproteobacteria > Pseudomonadales > Pseudomonadaceae > Pseudomonas > Pseudomonas sp. MDT1-17. Next base: position 2,404,525 of record NZ_JBUBVM010000001.1, read on the forward strand.
AGCGCCGCCACCGGCCTCGCCGTGTTGGTTGCCCTGTGTCGCGGGATCGGCCGCAAGTCGAGCAAGACCCTCGGCAACTTCTGGGTCGACATGACCCGCGCCACCCTTTACGGCCTGCTGCCGCTGTGCCTGCTGCTGGCGCTGTATCTGGTCTGGCAGGGCGTGCCGCAAACCTTCGCGCACTACGTGAATGCCGTGACGATGCAAGGCGTCGATCAGGTGATCCCGCTTGGCCCGGCCGCCAGTCAGATTGCGATCAAGCAACTGGGCACCAACGGCGGTGGTTTCTTCGGCGTCAACTCGGCGCACCCGTTCGAGAACCCGACGGCGTGGAGCAACCTGTTTGAAGTCGGCTCGATCATTCTGATCCCTGTGGCGCTGGTGTTCACCTTCGGCCACTACGTGAAAGACCTGCGTCAGAGCCGCGCGATCATCGCCTGCATGCTGGCGTTGTTCCTGATCGGCGGCGCCACGTCGCTGTGGGCTGAATACCAGCCGAACCCGACCCTGAACAACGTCGCCGTCGAACAGACCGCACCGCTGGAGGGTAAGGAAGCGCGCTTCGGCACCACCGCCACCGTGCTGTGGTCGGTGACTACCACCGCGGCGTCCAACGGTTCGGTCAACGGCATGCACGACAGCCTTAACCCGCTGAGTGGCATGGTCGCGATGGTCAACATGATGGTCGGCGAAGTGATCTTCGGCGGCGTCGGTGCCGGGCTCTACGGCATGTTGTTGAACGTGTTGATCGCGGTGTTCCTCGCCGGCCTGATGATCGGCCGCACCCCGGAATACCTCGGCAAGAAACTGCAAGCCAAAGAGGTCCAGCTGCTGGTGGTGACCTTGTTGGTGATGCCAGTCGGCGTGCTGGTGCTCGGCGCGATTGCCGCGAGCCTGCCCGGCCCGGTCGCAGCAGTCAGCAACCCCGGCGCTCACGGTTTCAGCCAGTTGCTGTACGCCTACACCTCGGCCAGTGCCAACAACGGTTCGGCGTTTGGCGGCTTCGGGGCCAATACCGCGTTCCACAACTTGATGCTGGGACTTGGCATGTTGATCGGTCGCTTCGGTTACATCCTCCCGGTTCTGGCACTGGCCGGCAGCCTGGCGATGAAGAAAGCCGCACCGATCGGCCAGAACAGCTTCCCGACTCATGGCCCGCTGTTCGTGACCTTGCTGACCGTGACCATTTTGCTGGTGGGTGGTTTGACCTTCTTGCCGTCGCTGGCGCTTGGTCCGATTGCTGAACACTTGAGCATGGGCTTCTAAGGAGTTAATGATGAATATGCCCGTAACCAAAACCGCCACCGTCAAGGCGCCGGAACAACCGAAAACCGCGATCTCGGCCCTCTGGCGCCCGGCGCTGGTGCAAGCCTTCGTCAAGCTCGACCCACGGCAATTGCAGCGTGCGCCGGTGATGCTGGTGGTCGAACTGACCGCCATCCTGACCACCGTGCTGTGCTTCATTCCCGACACGGCGGTGCCGACCTTTGTCGCCGCGCAAATCGCGCTGTGGCTGTGGTTCACCGTGCTCTTCGCCAACTTCGCCGAAGCCTTGGCCGAAGGTCGCGGCAAGGCCCGCGCCGACAGCCTCAAGGCCGGTAGCGAAGGCTTGAGCGCTCGACGCAAAACCAGCAACGGTGCCTTTCAAGTGGTGCCGGCCACCAGCCTGCGCAAGGACGATGTGGTCCGTGTTGAAGCGGGGGAAATGATCCCCGGTGACGGCGAGGTGATTGAAGGCATCGCGGCGGTCAACGAAGCGGCGATTACCGGTGAATCCGCGCCAGTGATTCGCGAGTCCGGCGGCGACCGCTCGGCCGTCACCGGCAACACCCGGCTGGTCTCAGACTGGTTGTTGGTGCGGATCACTGCTAATCCTGGCGAGTCGACGCTGGACCGCATGATCGCCCTGGTCGAAGGCGCCAAACGCCAGAAAACCCCGAACGAAGTGGCGCTCGACATCCTGCTGATCGGCCTGACCCTGATCTTCCTGCTGGTGGTCGTCACGCTGCAACCGTTCGCCCACTTCGCCAACGGCAGCCTGCCGCTGGTGTTCCTGGTGGCGTTATTGGTCACGCTGATTCCGACCACCATTGGCGGTCTGTTGTCGGCCATCGGTATTGCCGGAATGGACCGTCTGGTGCGCCTGAACGTGATCGCCAAATCCGGTCGCGCCGTGGAAGCGGCGGGGGACGTACACGTCCTGCTGCTGGACAAGACCGGCACCATCACTTTCGGTAACCGTCGTTGCACCGCGGTTTACGCGGCACCTGGCGTTACCGTCAAGGAACTCGCCGAGGGTGCGTTGTTCGCCTCGCTGGCCGATGACACCGCTGAAGGTAAATCCATCGTCGAGTACCTGCGCGGTCTTCACCCGCAACCCGAGCCGTCCCCCGAGGTGCTGACCGCCGTGCCGTTCAGCGCTGAAACCCGCCTGTCTGGTGTCGACTATCAGGGCCGGGTCTATCGCAAAGGCGCGGTGGATTCGCTGCTGACCTTCGTCGGCCTGAAACGCGCCGACCTGGCCGCGCCGCTGTCCCGGGAAATAGACAAGATCGCCCAGAGCGGCGGCACGCCGTTGCTGGTCTGCGCCGACGGTAAATTGCTCGGCGCGATCCACCTCAAGGACGTGGTCAAGCCCGGCATCCGCGAGCGTTTCGCCGAGCTGCGCAAACTGGGGATTCGCACGGTCATGGTGACCGGCGACAACCCGCTGACCGCTGCGGCGATTGCGGCCGAAGCGGGCGTGGATGACGTGCTGGCCGAAGCCACGCCGGAGAAGAAACTGGCGCGCATTCGCCACGAGCAGAACGACGGTCGCCTGGTCGCCATGTGCGGCGACGGCGCCAACGACGCTCCGGCCCTGGCCCAGGCGGACGTGGGCATGGCGATGAACGACGGGACGCAAGCGGCGCGCGAGGCGGCGAACATGGTCGACCTCGACAGCGACCCGACCAAGCTGCTGGACGTGGTGCAGATTGGTAAAGAACTGCTGGTGACCCGCGGCGCGCTGACGACGTTTTCCATCGCCAACGACGTGGCCAAGTACTTCGCGATTCTGCCGGCGCTGTTCGCCTCGATCTACCCGCAACTGGGCGTGCTGAACGTCATGCACCTGAGCAGTCCGCAGAGCGCGATTCTGTCGGCGATTGTGTTCAACGCCTTGATCATTGTGGTGCTGATTCCGTTGGCATTGCGCGGCGTGCGCGTGCAGGCGGCGAGTGCGGCGGCGTTGCTGCGTCGCAATTTATTGATCTATGGATTGGGCGGGCTATTGGTGCCGTTTGTGGGGATCAAGGCGATCGACATGCTGCTCACTGCGTTGCATTTGGTTTGACCCTTTGCGGTGTGCCAGGCACACCGCCTTCGCGAGCAGGCTCGCTCCCACATGGGAATGTGGTGCTTTTGTGGGAGCGAGCCTGCTCGCGATGAATGCACCACGGCGTAGCTGAATAAACGCTGACTTGTTCATTGAATTCGAGGATTCTGAAATGTCCACAATGATACGCCCGGCCCTGAGCCTGCTCGTCCTGATGACCCTGATCACCGGCGTCGCCTATCCACTGGTAGTCACTGGTGTCGCCCAGGTCGCATTTCCGGACCAGGCCAACGGCAGCCTCATACACGACGCCGATGGCAAGGTCCGCGGCTCCTCACTGATCGCCCAGGATTTCGTCGGTGACGCCTGGTTCCATCCACGGCCATCGGCCGGTGCCTTTGCCACCGTGTCGAGCAGTGCCAGTAATCTCTCGCCGAGCAACCCGGCCCTGGCCACTCGGGTGATCGACGATGCCAATAAACTGCAGGTGCCAGGCCAGGGTCCAGTGCCATTGGCCATGTTGACCACCTCTGGCAGCGGTCTCGATCCCCACTTGCCACCGGCAGCGATTGTCTATCAACTGGCGCGTGTTGCGGCGGCGCGCAATCTGCCGGTGGCGACCCTTCAGCAGTTGCTTGATGCGCACATCGAGCAGCCGTTGGTGGGGCCGCCGGTGGTGAATGTGCTGGCGTTGAATGCGGCGCTGGAAAAGCTGTAGATCAAAAGATCGCAGGCTTCGCCAGCTCCTACATTGAATGGCGTACACCCTGTAGGAGCTGCCGAAGGCTGCGATCTTTTAAGGCAGCACACAATCCAAAATCGAACAAGGCAATGACAGATGAGTGACTCCGGCCGCGCCGACGCGTTGTTAGCAGACCTGCCCCGGGACGGCCGTGGCCGGCTCAAGGTTTTTCTCGGCGCCGCACCCGGTGTCGGCAAAACCTACGCCATGCTGCAAGCGGCACACACCCAACTGCGCCAGGGTGTGAAAGTCATTGCCGGCGTGGTCGAAACCCATGGCCGCGCCGAAACCGAAGCGCTGCTCGGCGGCTTGCCGCAGCAGCCGTTGGTGCGCTCGGAATACCGTGGCGTGATGCTCGAAGAAATGGACCTCGACGGCCTGCTCGCCGCCAAACCGAAACTGGTGCTGGTGGACGAACTGGCCCACAGCAACGCGCCCGGCAGTCGCCACACCAAACGCTGGCAAGACATTCAGGAACTGCTCGCCGCCGGCATCGACGTGTTCACCACGGTCAACGTCCAGCACCTGGAAAGTCTTAACGACAAAGTGCGTGGCATCACCGGCGTGCAGGTCCGCGAAACCCTGCCGGACTGGGTGCTGCAAGAGGCCTACGAACTGCTGCTGATCGACCTGCCGCCGCGCGAGCTGCTCGAGCGTCTGCGCGATGGCAAGGTTTACGTGCCGGAGCAGGCGAGGGCGGCCATCGATGCTTTCTTCACTCAGACCAACCTCACGGCCCTGCGTGAACTGGCGATGCAAACCGCCGCCGCTCAGGTCGATGATGATTTGGCCCAGGGCTATCGCCAGCTCGGTCAAGCGGCGCCAGCGGTACGCGGTCGCCTGTTGGTCGGTGTCGATGGTGATGCACAAGCCGAGCGTCTGGTGCGTCACGCCAGTCGCGTCGCCCAGCGTCGGCATTTGCCGTGGAGCCTGGTGCATGTGGACAACGGCAGCGTGCGTGACGAGCAATCGCGCCTGCGTCTGCAAAGTGCCCAGCAACTGGCCGAACGCCTCGGTGGCGAAGTCGTGCTGCTGCGCGCGGGTGAAGTGGCGAAAACCCTGATCCAGCATGCCGCCGAACGTCGCGCGAGCCTGGTGTTGGTGGGGCAGTCCCGGCAGCGGTTGCGTCGGCGCTTGTTCGGCGGCGGTCTGGCGTCACGCTTGCTGCGCAATGCGCGCGGGCTGGAAATCAACGTCCTCGACAGCGATCACGAACAGCATCAGCCGCGTCAGCGTTCGGCGCAGACGCTGGTGTGGTTCGACTACGCGCTGGCGCTGATGGCGACGGTGCTCGCCAGCGCCTTGGCCTGGGCGGTGGCGAGTGTGTTGCCGCTGCCCAATATCTCGCTGGTGTTTCTCGCCGCGGTGTTGCTGGTGGCGGTGCGCAGCAGCCTCGGCCCGGCGCTGGCCTGTGCGGCGTTGTCGTTTCTGACCTACGATTTTTTGTTCATTCCGCCGACTTTCTCTTTCAGCATCCAGCGCGAAGAAGACGTGCTGACCTTGTTGTTCTTCCTGCTGATGGCGGCGCTCACCGGTAACCTCGCGGCCCGACAGCGGCGGCAGTTACAAGCCCTGCGCGACACTCAGGAAGAAACCACCGAACTGCTCGACCTGTCACGCAAACTCACGGCCGCCACCGACCGTCAGGCGGTGGTCAACGCAGCGGCCCAGCACCTCAACGGCTGGAGTGATCTGCAATTGTGCCTGCTCAATCAAGACGGGCAGGGTGGCTGGAAAGTTGAAACCGGTGGCCCGCTCGAGTTTTCCGAAGCCGAGCGCGCTGCCGCCGATTGGGCCTGGCAACACGATCAACCGGCGGGCGCGGGCACCGGCACGCTGCCGTTCGGGCGTTGGTGGTGGTGGCCGTTGTCGGTGGAAGACGGGCCGCTGGCATTGCTCGGTGTGTGTGCCAAAGAGGGCCAGACCTTGAGCGGTCAGCGTCGCCGTTTGTTGACCGCGTTGAGCCAGCCGCTGGCCCAGGCGCTGGCGCGTGCGCAATTGGCCGAAGACTTGGAAGCCGCTCGGCTGCACGGCGAAACCGAGCAACTGCGCAGTGCCTTGCTGGCCTCGGTGTCCCACGATTTGCGCACGCCGCTGACCTCCATGCGCGGCAGCATCGACAGCCTGTTGGCCCTCGGTGAAGCGATCCCGCTGGAGGATCGCCGCGAACTGCTCGAAGGTACTCGCGATGAAGCCGAACGGCTCGATCGCTACATTCAAAACCTGTTGGACATGACCCGCCTCGGGCACGGCGCCCTGAAGCTCGCGCGGGACTGGGTGTCGCCGGCCGACATCGTCGGCAGTTCACTCAATCGTCTGCGCGCCGTGCTGGCGCCGTTGCAGGTGACCACCGAAGTGCCGCCGGAGTTGCCGCTGCTTTACGTCCACGCCGCACTGATCGAACAGGCGCTGGTCAACGTGCTGGAGAACGCCGCGCGTTTTTCACCGTTGCACGGCCGCCTGCAATTACGCACCGGGGCTGATGACCGCGAGCTGTTTTTTTCGGTGAGCGATGAAGGACCGGGGATTCCGCACGAAGAACGGGCGAAGATTTTCGACATGTTTTACACCGCCGCGCGCGGTGATCGTGGCGGGCAGGGCACAGGGCTGGGGCTGGCGATTTGTCAGGGCATGGTCGGTGCCCATGGCGGGCGGATCAGCGTCGCCGATGGCATCGAAGGGCGGGGCACCTGCATCACCTTGCACCTGCCGTTGCAGGCTCAGCCGGCCTTTGAAAATTAAGAGCCGAAAGTGAAGCCTGATCGCGCTTGCGTTACTCTCTTGCCACCTCTTTGTGTTGATGTGAATTCATGAGCCAGACCGCGACCATTTTGGTCATCGACGACGAACCGCAGATCCGCAAATTCCTGCGCATCAGCCTCGTCTCCCAGGGCTACAAAGTACTCGAAGCCGGTACCGGAACCGAAGGCCTGGCCCAGGCCGCGCTGAATAAACCGGACCTGCTGGTGCTCGACCTCGGTTTGCCGGACATGGACGGCCAGCAAGTGCTGCGCGAGTTTCGCGAGTGGTCGACGGTGCCGGTGCTGGTGCTCTCGGTGCGTGCCAGTGAAGGGCAGAAAGTCGAAGCGCTCGATGGCGGCGCCAACGACTACGTGACCAAACCGTTTGGTATTCAGGAATTTCTGGCCCGGGTTCGTGCGTTGTTGCGCCAGGCACCGGCGGGAGAAGCTCAAACGGCGGCGCTGACCTTCGGCCCGTTGACCGTCGATCTGGCTTATCGCCGGGTACTGCTCGATGGCACCGAAGTCGCGTTGACCCGCAAGGAATACGCGGTGCTGGCGCAACTGGCGCGACATCCTGGGCGGGTCATCACCCAGCAGCAACTGCTCAAGGACATCTGGGGGCCGACCCATACCGAAGACACTCACTATTTGCGGATTGTGGTCGGGCACTTGCGCCAGAAACTGGCAGACGACCCGACCCAGCCGCGGTTCATCGTCACCGAGGCGGGGGTCGGGTATCGGTTGTTGAGTGAGGGCAGCCTTTAGTTTTAGTGTTGAAAGTTCCGGCCCCTTCGCGAGCAGGCTCGCTCCCACAGTGGATTTAGGTAATACACAAATTTTGTGTGCACCAAAGATCAATTGTGGGAGCGAGCCTGCTCGCGATGAGGCCCTCACCTTCACCCGAGAATCTCAGGAATCCCGCTCTTTCTCATACCGATCCATCGTATCCCGCGCAATTTCCCGCCCCAGCGCGATCAGCTCCGGCGCTTTATAGAACTCGAAAAACCGGCACACCCGCTTTGGCACGTTGATCAAAATATCCGGCGGGTAACCGGCGATTTTGTACTGCGCCAATGAGGTTTGCATCACCTCGAAACTCTGGTTAATCAGGTCCAGCAAAGAGGCCGGGCCGACGTTGTCAATGATGAACGAACCTGTGGCGGACTTCGGGGCGCCGGCGCGTTCAGGGGCGGCTGCCGGTTGCTGGGCTTCGGGTTCGGCGGATTCGATCCACGGGTTGATCTCGGCCGCTTCTGCCATCAACGCTTCCTTTTCCAGCAGCAGCAATTGTTCCGCCTGTTTGCGGCGAAATGGAAATTTTGAACCGAGCGAGTTGATCAGGCTGTCGAAACGCGTTTTGAACGCCGCCGGACGCTGGATCACCGGTAATTGATAGTGGCGCTGGTTGGTGGAGTTGAGGTTGACCGCGATGATCAGATCGCAATGACTCGACACCACCGGCACGATCGGTAAAGGGTTGAGGATGCCGCCGTCCACCAGCATGCGATTGCCCTGCATCACCGGAGTGAACAGGCTGGGAATCGCCGCCGAAGCGCGCATGGCCTGATGCAGGCAGCCTTCCTGGAACCAGATTTCCTGCTGGTTGGTCAGGTCGGTCGCCACCGCCGTGTAAGGGATGCGCAGGTCTTCAATATTTATCTCGCCGACGATCTTGCGGATCTGCCCGAAGACCTTCTCCCCGCGAATCGCCCCCAGACGAAAACTGACGTCCACCAGACGCAAGACGTCGAGGTAGTCCAGGCTTTCGATCCAGTCGCGATACTCGTCGAGTTTGCCGGCCGCATAGATCCCGCCGACCACCGCGCCCATGGAGCAACCGGCGATGCAGGCGATGTCGTAGCCACGCCGCTCGATCTCTTCAATGACACCGATATGGGCATAGCCCCGGGCTCCACCTGAGCCCAGCACCAGTGCGACACGCTTTTTCATGAATCGCCCTCGTCTGACAAGGTTCAACAATGCACCCATCGAGGGGCGCGCTTCAATCGCTAAGGTCGTTTCGTGAGGCGAGTGCGTCTTTTTTTTCGACACTCCATGGCGGCAGATGGGTATTCTCGCGAGTGCTAAATTTTCCGCGGTGGGACCAAGGCACTTTTCACGCGCCAGACCGTCTTAACTGCACGACTGTTGACCTATTTTTGAGGTGTGAGTGATGAAAGCCTGGATCTGTGTGCCATTGATTGCCCTGGCCCTCGCCGGTTGCGCCGGCAAAACCGCTTACCGTGACAGCTGCGCCAGCGGGATCGATGCGGCGTGGCGTGAACTCGACCTGGCCAAGGCCGACGGTTTCGCTGGCAACGTCAGCTACTCCAAGGCCCTGTCGCTGTTGACCGGCGCCAAGACCCAGCAGCAATTCGAAGCGTTCGAAGGCTGCACCAAGAAGGCCGAAAAGGCGCGCTTCTATATTCGTGAGTCACGCGCCGGCCGTTGAGGCATGATGTAGGCAATTGGGGGAATTCGATTCAGGGAGCAAATGATGTCTGCCTTGGTTGATCGGTTGGTGGCTCATGTCCTGGGCCTGGAAGTTCGTCTGCTGGCCTGTCAGGCGCGTTTGAGTGCCCGCACCGACCCTGAAGCGCTGCACGATCTGCGCACCACGGTTCGCCGTTTGCGCAGTCTGCTGCGGCCATTGCGCGGCTTGCCCGGGGTCGAACAGTTGGAAGCGGCGGCGTCCCGGGTCGGCGACCTGACCACGCCGTTGCGCGATCGCGAAGTGCTGGCGGCGTACTTGCTCCAGCATGATCAACCCGAGGCTGCCCATCGGCGCATGGCGCAAATGGCCGAGGCTTATCCGGCGGTGGCGGCAAGTCCTGAAGTGGCGCAGCTGCTGATGATCCTCGACGCCTTTCCGCGTTTTTTACGGGCCTCCCAGCGTCAGGGCTTGCTCAAGGGCTTGCGTCAGCGCATCGAAAAACGCCTGGCCAACCAATGGAAAAAACTCGATAAGGCCCTGCACGATCCTGCCCATGATCGTCATCGTTTGCGCTTGCTGATCAAGCGTGTGCGCTATGGGATCGAAGCCTATCCCGAGCTTGATCGATTGCCGAAACCGGCGCTGCCCAGACTCAAATCGGCCCAGGGTGCGTTGGGCGATTGGCACGATTGCTGGCAATGGTTGGCCCGGTCCGAACAGGAAGCCGATTTGCAGCCTTGTGTGGCCGTCTGGAAAACCACCATGGCCAAGGCCGAAGACCGCGCCGACCGCGTCCTCGACAAATTCAGCGCCGCCTGTTTCAAATCCTGAAACCACCGAGATCACTGTAGGAGCTGCCGAAGGCTGCGATCTTTTGATCTTTAGCGTCATCACTGACACCGAAAGTCAAAAGATCGCAGCCTTCGGCAGCTCCTAGGTAGAACATGTGTATCCGGCCTATTTGTCAGAGTCTTTGGCCGGAATAGGCGCTGTGCCGTCCTCGCAGGCTGGTTAAGATCCCTTCATCCTTTTCCCGCACTGAGGTTTCCATGCGCTTTTCCGATTTGCTCGACGCCGTCCGCAGCCAGCCGCTGGAGCTGTCTATCCCGGCCGAATGGGCTCAGGGGCGTGCCAGTTTCGGTGGCCTGGTGGCCGCCTTGCAATACGAAGCCATGCGCGCAAAAGTCCCGGCGGATCGTCCGGTGCGTTCGCTGGCGATCACCTTTGTCGGCCCTGTCGAGCCTGAAGTGCCGGTCAGCTTTGAAGTCGATGTGCTGCGCGAAGGCAAGGCCGTCAGCCAGGTGCTGGGCCGGGCGATGCAGAAGGGTCAGGTGGTGACGTTGGTCCAGGGCAGCTTCGGCGCCTCGCGACCGTCGGAAGTGGCGGTGTCCGCCGAACCGGCACCCGAGATGAAGCATTGGGACGACTGCCAGGAATTGCCTTACATCAAAGGCGTGACCCCGGAATTCATGCGCCATCTGGCGATGCGCTGGAGCGTCGGCGGTCTGCCGTTCACTGGCAACACATCGCGCCAGATGGGCGGCTGGGTGCGCTTGCGCGGGGACGTGAAGGAAGAGGCCGTCAGCGAGTCGCATATCCTGGCGTTGGTCGACGCCTGGCCACCGGCGCTGTTGCCGCACCTGAAAAAACCGGCGATGGGCAGCACGCTGACCTGGACCATCGAATTCGTCCAGCCGTTGCTTGAACTGAGTACGCTGGACTGGTGCAAATACCTCGTCGACATCGAGCATGCCGCTGACGGCTACGGTCATGCGGCTGCGAAGCTGTGGAGCGCGGACGGTCAGTTGATTGCCATAAGCCGGCAGACGGTGACGATTTTCGCCTGATCAGTGACGACGGTGGCGCTCACGCTGACCATGGCGTTGCAGGCCGATCGCTGCGAGCAGGCCGATCACACCGATCGCGACATTCGCAAAGCTCAGACTGAACACCCCCGTGACAATCAGCAAAAAAGCTACGATGAACAGCGGCACGGCAATCAGGTGCAGCACCCGATTGGTCGGGTGCTGGTGATTGTTCGGGTACACACGCCATTGCCAGGCGGGCAGGTTTGGGTGACGTTTGCCCATGATGGTACTCCTCGATCCATGTTGAACACATGATTGAAGAATAGGCCGGGCCAATGCGGGCGGCGAATCAAGGTTGGCTATCGAAATGATAGGTGGCCATGTTCGGAATCGATGTTGATTGAGCTGACGCCTTCGCGAGCAGGCTCGCTCCCACAGTTGACCGAGTTCTTCCAGAAGAAATGCGATCCACTGTGGGAGCGAGCCTGCTCGCGAAGGGGCCCTTACAGCTTCAGCTGCCCTATAGCCTTGCTCAATTCCCCAGCCAACGCCGCCAGTTCATGACTGGTGGTCGCCGAATTCACAGTCTGCTGCACGGTGGTCTCGGTCACATCCCGAATGCTCACGATCGACCGGTTCATCTCTTCCGCCACGTGGCTCTGCTGCTCGGCGGCCACAGCGATCTGCGTATTGCTTTCACGCATCTGCGCCACTGCGCTGGTGATTTCCGCCAACGCTGCGCCGGCTTCCTGAGCCTGCTGCACGCAATCGTCGGCCTTGAACGAGCTTTCCTGCATGAAGTCCACTGCGTCCCGGGTCCCGGCCTGCAACGCCGAAACCATGATCGTGATCTCGTCAGTGGACGTCTGGACACGCTTGGCCAGGTTGCGCACTTCATCAGCGACAACCGCAAAGCCGCGACCCATTTCACCGGCACGGGCCGCTTCGATCGCTGCGTTCAGCGCCAGCAGATTGGTTTGCTCGGCGATGCTGTGAATCACACTGACCACGCCGTTGATCTTCTGACTGTCCTCGGCCAGACGCTGAATCATCTCGGCAGTCTGCTGCACCCCGCTGGACAATCCGGTAATCGACTTCTGCACCCGACTGACCACTTCCTGCCCACTGCCGGCCAGGGTGTCGGCGGCTTGCGAGAGGTCGCGAGTGGCGCCAGCGTGCTGGGCAATGTGATGGACCGTGGCAGTCATTTCGTTGATCGCCGTGGCGGCCTGATCGGTTTCGCTTTGCTGACCGAGCATGCCGTGACGCACCTCGTTCATGCTCGACGCCAGCCGTGCCGCGCCGACATCCAGTTGCCGGGCGGTGTTGGCAACGGTGTTGACTACCCGCTGGTAACCGGCCTGCATGGCGTTGAATGCGTTGGCCATCTGCCCGACTTCGTCTGTACAGGCCAGCGGCACACGGGCCGACAGGTCACCGGTTTTCTCGACGTGAAGCATGACGTCTTTCAGCGTATTGAGCTGGCTGAGCAGGAAGCGGATCAACAACTGCGAAGCGCCGAGCATCGCCAGCATCAGGATCGCTACCGCCACTGCATAGTTGGGTAAACGCTCGCCAAATACCTGGGTCAGGCTCGGGCCATGGGCAATCACCGCAACCTGATTGCCATCCGTGTGCGTAAACACTTCGGCGCCCATCAACGGGTTGTTGCCGAACAGCGGCATGGCATTGATCCCGACCCAGCCATTGGTATCGGTCAATTCCAGTACCGGTTGCTCGTTCAGCAACGGTGCCTGCCCGCGACTGTAAGTCAGCACGTTATCGGCTTTGGGCAGTGGTTGCCCGGCAGGCCAGGCGCTGAGCAGTCGCGCCTGGGCCTGTGCCGATGCCTGGGAGGCATGGCTGCGGGCCTGTTGTTCGAGTTGCACGGCATAGATCACCAGCAACAAGGTCGTGACAAAGGCGACAGCGTTGACCGCCCAGAATTTATATTTCAGTGAGATATTGCTAAGCCAGGCACCCATGGAGGTCTTCTCTGATAGCGGAAACAATTTCGGCAAGGTGCCAGTATTTTGCCGCTACTCAGTGCGCCAGATCTTGATGTGGGTCAACAATCCCGACCCTGCTCGCGCACAGGAATTGCGCAGCGTAATGCGCTATCCTTCGCGGCTTCAAAATTCCCTCGCTACAGGATTCCGCCCCATGAAAGCCGCACTCGTCGAACTCATCAGCAAAATAAGCTCCGGGTGCATGAGCGATGACGAAATCCTGAAAGTCGCTGACGAAGCGGCCCAGGCCTACGCCGATCCCGAGGCTTTTCTGACGGCCAATCCGGACATCAACTACGACGACACGTTCCCGATTCCGCTGGGTGAGTGGGTGGTCGTGGGCAGCCTGCCGGAAACCGTGCTGTTCCAGGCTGACACCTACATGGACCTGTTCGCCCAGATCGTCGCCTCGTTCGGGCCCGGCGTTGATTTCAACATCAAACCCAAGCAACTGGCCAAGACCGAAGCGCTGACCGCGCTCAATCGCATTCAGGTGCAGATGAGCAGCATGAACAAGGAAAGCGGCGGCTACGTGCTGATGAACTTCAGTCAGCTGCTCGACGACGAACTGCAAGTGGTGCTGGTCTACGGTAACGACGTGCCGCGCGTGCTCGAGTTGTGCGCCGAAGTCGGCATCACTGCCGCACCTTCCCTGGAAGCCCTGAAAGTGGCGATCCACGTCTGAAGCCTACAGGGCGCTAATAAAAAGGAACCCTCGCCATGGCCCGGCGGTCCTAAGAGTGCAAACAACTCTTATGGAGCGTCACCATGGGTTCCACGTTCAACGGTCTGATTGGCCTGATTATTCTTGCCCTGGACATCTGGGCGATCATCAACGTGCTGAAAAGTGGTGCTGACACCGGGATGAAAATCGTCTGGGTGCTGTTGATCCTGTTGCTGCCGGTCCTGGGCCTGATCATCTGGGCCATCGCCGGGCCACGGGGTAACGTGCGGATCTGATTGCATTCCCGAAAACGACACCGAACCTGTGGGAGCTGGCTTGCCTGCGATTCAGGCGGCACGGTCTGTCAGGCATACCGCGGCGATCCCATCGCAGGCAAGCCAGCTCCCACAGGATCTGCGTTTTTCATGCTTCTACGCCGTAATCGATTTGAACGATCAGTCAGGGTAAAAGTCCAGATAGAGGTAAGCCCATTCGCGGGTTTTATCGAGGAGGCACTGATGCAAAAGTGGAAAATCACTTTCGTGGATGATCACGGTGAAACAGTTGATGAAGTCTTTGAGTGCGACGAGTGCCCGGATAACGAGCAAGCCGCAAAACTCATTAAGGCTCGGCTCCTTCCTGTCGCCGCCGAACTGGATCTGAATGATCTGGAAGGGCGAACCGCTGATGCGAGCGTCAAAAATCTTAAAACCCAGAACAGCATACAAATCCTCGGCATTACTCCTGTCTGATACCTCTCCCCTCACATTCACAACCAGGCCTTGGCAGCGGCTCTATCTTGGGGCTACTCTGCAAGCGAGATCAGCGAACGGATCGCTAAGGTCTGGTCTTGTCAGCTACATGCTTGCTTCCCACCGGCAATGTTGTTGCCGCATCGCTCGCCCCATTCGGTTGCGAGTGCCGGGAATACGGAAAGTCTATCCATCAGTCTGAGGGGGACGTTTCATGAGCACAGCCTATCAAGAAGACATCAGCAGCAGCGTGTTGCGCCGCATGAAAGAAGGCGGTTTTGACTTTTCACGATTCCATCCCATCGAGTTCTACGCCATTTTCCCGGACGAGGAGCGGGCGCGCAGGGCGGCAGGGCATTACTGTGGTGAATCCTTGAATGCACAAATCAGCGTGCGCGACGACGGCGCGTGGTACCTGGAACTGAGCAAAGTGATGTACGCCACCTATGACGGGATCGGCGACTTTGAGCAGGATTTCGAGGCGGTGGTCGAGCCTTTGGGCGGCATCATCGAAGGATGGGGCGTCAAGCAGGAGGTACGAGGGCTACTCGCATAACTTATGAACAGTGATAACACTCAGCAACGGCTGACCTTCGGGTTGGCCGTTTTCGTTTGTGGGGTTTGGAAAGATCAAGAGATCGCAGCCTCGTTTAACTCGACAGCTCCTACCTTGGAATGCGTTCTCCTGTAGGAGCTGTCGAGTGAAACGAGGCTGCGATCTCTTGATCGTGTCCGAACAGGTGCTGGCCAACGAGCAATACCAGTTGGCGATGCAAGGGCTGGATCTGCACCGCGATATCTATTCCCACATTTCGGGCGTCGATCTGGTGCGCGATGGCGACGGCACGTACTACGTGCTCGAAGACAATCTTCGTACTCCGAGCGGCGTCAGTTACATGCTCGAAGACCGCAAGATGATGATGCGGTTGTTCCCCGAGTTGTTCGCGGCCCAGCGCATTGCCCCCATCGACCATTATCCGAACCTGTTGCTCGACACCCTGAAAAGCTCCAGCCCGATCGATAACCCGAGCGTAGTGGTGCTGACGCCGGGCCGCTTTAACAGCGCGTTCTTTGAACATGCGTTTCTGGCGCGGGAAATGGGCGTTGAACTGGTGGAAGGCGCGGACCTGTTCGTACGTGACGATAAGGTGTTCATGCGCACCACGGACGGGCCGAAAGCCGTCGACGTGATCTACCGTCGCCTCGACGATGCGTTCCTCGATCCGCTGGCGTTCAACCCGGACTCGATGCTTGGCGTTCCAGGGCTGCTGTCGTCGTACCGCTCCGGCAACGTCGTGCTGGCGAATGCGATCGGTACCGGTGTGGCGGATGACAAGTCGGTGTATCCATTCGTCACGGACATGATCCGTTTCTACCTGGATGAAGAGCCGATTCTGAAGAACGTGCCGACGTGGCAGTGCCGTAATCCCTCCGAACTGTCCCACGTACTGGCCAATCTTCCGGATCTGGTGGTCAAGGAAACCCAGGGCTCAGGCGGTTACGGCATGCTGGTGGGGCCGGCGGCGACGGCGGCGGAAATCGAGTCATTCCGCGCGCGGATCAAAGCCAAGCCCCATGCGTACATCGCGCAACCGACGTTGTCCCTGTCTACCTGTCCGACCTTTGTCGAAAACGGCATTGCTCCACGCCACATCGACCTGCGTCCGTTTGTATTGTCTGGCCGCGAAACCCGGGTTGTGCCCGGCGGTTTGACCCGTGTTGCCCTGCGCGAAGGCTCCCTGGTGGTGAACTCCTCCCAGGGCGGTGGAACCAAGGACACCTGGGTGGTCGAGGATTGAAAGGAAGCCTGCCATGTTAAGTAGAACTGCCTCGGATTTGTATTGGATGTCGCGTTACCTGGAGCGGGCGGAAAACCTCGCACGGATGCTCGACATCAGTTATTCGCTGTCGCTGATGCCGCAGGATGGCCGAGGTGACGGTCTGCACGAACTGGCCATGCCGGGATCGCACGGCGCTGATCGATTTGATGCATGGCTTGAACCAGCACATGACCTACACGCCGGGCTCCACGGAAGTGGACACCAGCGCCGCTCAGGCCTTCGCCGGGCGTTCGGGCGTCTGCCAGGACCACACCCATGCGTTTCTCGCCTGCGCTCGCAGTCTGGGCATTCCTTCACGTTATGTGTCGGGCTACTTGTACAGCGAGAACAGCGAACACCTGGCCAGTCACGCCTGGGCGGAAGCCTGGCTCGATGACGCCTGGTACAGCTTCGACGTGACCAATGAATTGGCACGGCCTGAGCGTCATCTGAAACTGGCGGTGGGTCTGGATTACCTGGATGCCTGCCCGGTGCGGGGCATGCGGCGTGGCGGTGGGTGTGAGCAGATGCATGCGAAGGTGTTTGTGTCACCAACGCCGATGCCGGCTCCTGTGATTTCGGTGCAACAACAGTAGTCCTGAACACCCCCCTGTGGGAGCGAGCCTGCTCGCGAAAGCGGTGTGTCAGCCACAAGTTTGCTGACTGAAAGAGCGCTTTCGCGAGCAGGCTCGCTCCCACAGGGGGATAGTGTCAGGGTTTAACCTTGCGCCCAGCCATATGCCTCAAATACCCCACCAACATCTCCAGATCCCCGTCCGGCAACACCGTCGCCGAGAACCCGGGCATTTTCGCCTGCGGCCACTGCCGCAAACTCTGCGGATCACGAATGTAGCGCTTGAGGAAATCCGCGCCGAAGTACTCGGTCGGGTTAAACGGAATATTCAGGTCCGGCCCAAACTGCGCATCCCCGGCACCGTTCAATCGATGACACGCCAGGCAATGCTTCTGGAACAGCGCAAAGCCCTTGTTCACCGGATCGTCGGCCTTAAGCGCCGGATCGGGCAGCAGGGCAGGGAAGCGTTGGCTCACTGGTGCCATGCGCTTGATGCTCGCCACCTGAAATGGCCATTGCTCGGGGCTGATGTTGCCCGCCTGCGGATCGGTCCAGACCAGATAGAACGGTCCGGCGCCGGGCTTGCCTTCCGACAGCGCTGGCCACGGCTTGGCGGGCTCTTCAATCGCCAGCCATGCGCGCGCACCCTGGGTATCGAGCAACGGCGCAGCCGACAGTTCTGCGGCGAAACCATCCAGGGCAACAGCCTGTAGGTGGTCGTCAGGCTTGATGCCGGTCAACAACGCAGCCAACGGAACAGCGCGATAGCTCATGTCCCGTTTGTAGGCGACGTCGTTGCTGATTGTGATGGTCTGAACCTGAGGATGCTTGAGCAATTCCTCGGTTTGCCAGATGCGACTGCTCGCGCCCAGCTCAAGGTTCAACTGAGCGGCAGACAGAGGCGTGCTGAGCAGCAAGGCCCCAAACAGAATGAGCGTTTTCAATTAATCGCCGTCCATGTCGTGGAAGTGCCGCAAAGGTTGGCACACCCACGCTGGCCCGGGTAGCGAGCCAGTCACATTTTTAATAGGGCGATATAAAACCTGTCGCTAAGTCAGCCGATCACCTTGGTCAGGTTCGGCAAAATCAACAACAGCGTAGTGGCGAATAGAATGAGCCCGGCTTGACGTACTTTCGATTGTTTGAACATGGCTTGACCGCCTTTATTGTTATTTCCCGATGCCTGCCTGCATTTCTCCATGACGGCAGAGCGTTGCACTTCCTGTTGGACGAGCGCCTCGGCAAAACCCGACGACAACTTCGTACATGTTCACCTTAGAGCCCGCGTCACGCTTGGCTTAGATCCATTCGTATGGTCTTCATATAAATTGCTCTTAAAATGGCATGAGGCCTATTGCCAGCTTCTTGGCCGCCCGTTGGCTAGACAGCTTGGTGTCCTGAATCGGTCAAACCGATGGTTCTCTACCGTCCGTCTGAGCGTGTCCGTCAACGTCAGTGAGCGCTGCGGTCATTGAATCCATGGCCGCTCGGCCTAAGGTGGGAACTCTGTATTTACTCCCCGCCCAGGTTCGAGGACGTCATGACCCAAGCTTTGATTTTCGACGCGATACGCACGCCCCGCGGCAAAGGCAAGGCCAATGGCGCCTTGCACAGCGTCAAACCGGTGAACCTGATCGCCGGACTGCTAAAGGCGCTGCAACAGCGCACTTCCCTCGACACAAGTCAGGTCGACGATGTGGTGCTCGGCTGCGTGACGCCCATCGGCGACCAGGGCTCCGACATCGCCAAAGCCGCGACGCAGGTGGCCGATTGGGACGTCAGCGTGTCGGGGCTACAGATCAATCGCTTCTGCGCATCGGGGCTGGAGGCGGTGAACCTCGGCGCGATGAAAGTGCGTTCCGGCTTCGAAGACCTGGTGGTGGTCGGCGGCGTCGAGTCCATGTCCCGCGTGCCGATGGGCAGTGATGGCGGTGCTTGGGCACTGGACCCGGAAACCAACTTTCATAGCCAGTTCATCCCTCAGGGCGTGGGTGCTGACCTGATCGCGACGCTGGAGGGCTTCAGCCGCCAGGACGTCGATGCCTATGCGCTGCACTCCCAGCAAAAGGCTGCGCGGGCCAGGGCCGACGGCTCGTTCAACAAGTCGTTGGTGCCGGTGCAGGACCAGAACGGCATCATCCTGCTCGATCACGATGAATTCATCCGCGCCGAATCGACCCTGGAAGGCTTGGGCAAGCTCAAGCCGAGCTTCGAGATGATCGGGCAAATGGGTTTCGACGCCACCGCGCTTCGGGTCTACAGCCATGTCGAACGGATCAACCACGTGCACACGCCGGGCAATAGCTCGGGCATCGTCGATGGCGCGGCGCTGATGCTGATCGGTTCCGAGGCCAAGGGGCGGGCGTTGGGCTTACAGCCACGGGCGCGGATCGTTGCCACTGCCGTCACCAGCACTGATCCGACCATCATGCTCACCGGCCCCGCACCGGCTACCCGCAAGGCCTTGGCCAAGGCCGGGTTGCGGGTCGAAGACATCGACCTGTTCGAGGTCAACGAAGCCTTCGCCTCGGTGGTGCTGAAATTCATCAAGGACATGGCGATCGACCCGGACAAGGTCAACGTCAACGGCGGCTCCATCGCCATGGGCCACCCGCTGGGTGCCACCGGCTGCGCCATTCTCGGCACGCTGCTCGATGAACTGGAAACCCGGCGCCTGCGCTATGGCCTCGCGACGCTGTGTGTCGGCGGCGGCATGGGCATTGCCACCATCATCGAACGCCTCTGAGCCCCGACCTTAAGGAACAATTGACATGACCGAAGCCATTCGTTACGAAAAAGGCCAGGACCAGATCGTCGTCCTGACCATCGACATGCCGGGACAGAGCGCCAACACCATGAACGCGGTCTACCGCGAAGCCATGGCCGCTTGTGTCACCAGACTCGATGCCGACAAAGATGCTATCGCTGGCGTGATCATCACCTCGGCCAAAAAAACCTTCTTCGCCGGTGGCGACCTCAATGAGTTGATCAAGGTCGGCAAGCCCCAAGCCAAAGCCTTCTATGACATGGTGCTGTCCCTCAAAGGGCAGCTGCGCACCCTGGAAACCCTCGGTAAACCGGTGGTCGCGGCCATCAACGGCGCCGCGTTGGGCGGCGGTTGGGAAATCTGCCTGGCGTGCCATCACCGGGTTGCGCTGGACGATTCTTCGGTGCAACTCGGCTTGCCGGAAGTGACGCTTGGCCTGCTGCCGGGCGGTGGCGGGGTGGTGCGCATGGTGCGGATGCTCGGCATTGAAAAAGCCTTGCCGTACCTGCTCGAGGGCAAGAAAGTCCGGCCGCAGCAGGCGTTGCGGGCAGGTTTGGTTGATGAGTTGGCGACGGATCGTGATGAACTGTTGGCCAAGGCGCGCGCCTGGATTATCGCCAATCCTTCGGTTGTGCAGCGCTGGGACGTGAAGGGTTACCAGATTCCGGGCGGTACGCCGTCCAACCCGAAAGTCGCGCAAATGCTGGCCATCGCGCCGTCGATCCTGCGCAGCAAAACCAATGGCTGCCTGCCCGCACCAGAGAAAATCCTCTGCGCCGTAGTGGAAGGTGCTCAGGTGGATTTCGACACTGCGCACCTGATCGAAACCCGTTACTTCACCGAATTGACCACCGGCCAGGTATCGAAGAACCTGATTGGCACGTTGTGGTTTCAACTCAATGAGATCAATGCCGGTGGCTCGCGGCCCCAGGGCTTTGCGCCTTACGTGACGCGTCGCGTGGGTGTGCTGGGCGCCGGCATGATGGGCGCCGGTATCGCCTTTGTCAGCGCATCGGCCGGCATCGACGTGGTGCTCAAGGACATCAATCTTGCGGCAGCGCAGAAGGGCAAGGCTCATTCGGCGGCGCTGCTGGACAAGAAGGTTGCTCGTGGCCAATTGAGTGCTGATCAGCGCGATGCAACGCTGGCGCGAATTCACCCCACTGAAAGCGATGCCGATCTGGACGGTTGCGATCTGATTGTTGAAGCGGTGTTTGAAGATCGCGATCTGAAAGCCAACGTTTCTTCGGCTGCGCAAAAAGTCGTTGGCCCGGACACGGTGATCGCTTCCAACACATCGACCTTGCCGATCAGCGGCCTCGCTACCGCCGTGCCGGATCAGAGCAAGTTCATCGGCCTGCATTTCTTCAGCCCCGTGGAGAAAATGCCACTGGTGGAAATCATCAAAGGTGCCCGTACCAGCGACGAAACCCTGGCTCGCGGGTTCGATTTCGTCGTGCAAATCAAGAAAACCCCGATTGTGGTCAACGACAGCCGCGGCTTCTTCACCTCGCGGGTGTTCGGCACGTTCACCAACGAAGGCATCGCCATGCTGGGCGAAGGCGTGAGCGCGCCGATGATCGAGACCGAAGCGCGCAAGGCGGGCATGCCGATCGGGCCTCTGGCGATCTCCGACGAAGTTTCCCTCAGCCTCATGAGCCATATCCGCCAGCAAACGGCCAAAGACCTGCAAGCGGAAGGGAAACCGCTGATTGAGCACCCAGCATTCGCTGTGATTGACTTGCTGCTCAATGAATACACGCGGCCCGGTAAAGCCGCTGGAGGCAGTTTCTACGATTACCCGGCCGGTGGCCAGAAGCATCTGTGGCCGGAGTTGAAAATCCGTTTCGAGAAGGCTGACGGGCAGATTTCGCCGAAGGACGTGCGTGATCGGCTGCTGTTCGTGCAAGCCATCGAAACCGTACGCTGTGTGGAGGAGGGTGTGTTGACCTCGACGGCGGACGCCAACGTCGGTTCGATCTTCGGTATCGGCTTCGCCGCCTGGACCGGCGGCGCGCTGCAGTTCATCAACCAGTACGGGGTGAAAGACTTCGTCGCCCGCGCCCAATACCTGGCGGAGCAGTATGGCGAGCGATTCGCCCCCCCTGCACTGCTGCTGGAAAAAGCGGCCAAAGGGGAGGCGTTCTAGGGGACGGGTGACGCATTCCGGGGCTTGCCTTGCCACCCTGTTTCAAGGCAGGCTCTGGGGTGTGCATTATTCCCATCAAGTGTCAGGTATTTTTTATGTCGTTACGCATCTGCATTCTGGAAACCGACATCCTGCGTCCGGAACTGATCGGTCAATATCAGGGTTACGGGCAGATGTTCCAGCGTCTGTTTTCGCAGCAACCCATCGCTGCCGAGTTCACCGTGTACAACGTGATGCAGGGCGAGTACCCGAGTGATGAGCTGACCTTCGACGCCTACCTGGTCACCGGTAGCAAGGCCGATTCCTTCGGCACCGACCCGTGGATTGAAACCCTCAGGACTTACCTGCTGACCCGCTACGAGCGCGGCGACAAACTGCTGGGCGTGTGCTTCGGCCATCAACTGTTGGCGCTGCTGCTGGGTGGCAAAAGCGAACGTGCGACCCAGGGCTGGGGCGTCGGCACGCACAGCTACAAACTCGCCGCCAAGGCGCCATGGATGAGCCCGGTGAGGGAAGAGCTGACTTTGTTGATCAGCCACCAGGATCAGGTCACCGCGCTCCCGGAAAACGCCACGGTCATCGCTTCCAGCGAATTCTGCCCGTTTGCCGCGTACCACATCAACGATCAGGTGCTGTGCTTCCAGGGGCATCCGGAATTCATTCACGATTACTCGCGCGCGCTGTTGGATATTCGTCAGCAAGCGCTGGGCGAGCAGATTTATTCGAAGGGAATGGCGAGCCTTGACCTCGAGCATCACGGCACGACCGTTGCGGAGTGGATGATGCGGTTTGTGGCGCACAAGCCATCAACTGAAGCGCTATAAAGTCAAAAGCTTCGCGAGCAAGCCCGCTCCCACATTTGACCGCGGTTTAATGTGGGAGCGGCGGTGCGACGATTCGACTTGCTCGCGAATGGGGACAACCGGTTCTCACTGAAAGAACGGGATCCTACAACCACCCGGATTTTTTGAAACTCGCCCACAAACCCACACACCCGACCGCTATAAACCCCAACACTGCGAAATACCCGTAATGCCACGTCAATTCCGGCATGTTCTGGAAGTTCATCCCGTATATCCCGGCCACCGCCGTCGGGAACGCCAGAATCGCCGCCCACGCCGCAAACTTGCGCTGCACCACGCTTTGGCGTGATGCCTCCAGCAACACCCCAACCTCAATGGTCTGGCTGGCAATATCCGCCAGGGTCGTCAGGTCTTCCATCTGCCGCGTGACGTGAATCTGCACATCGCGAAAGTATGGGCGCATGTTCTTGTCGATGAACGGGAAGTTCAGCTTCTGCAGTTCCTCACTGATCTCCACCATCGGCGCCGCATACCGGCGCAAACGCACTACATCGCGACGCAAGCTGTGGAGCTTCTGGATATCGCGTTCATTCAGGTGGCTACACAGCACGTTGATCTCCAGCGCATCGATCTCGGCATGGATCGCTTCGCCCACCGGCTGGTAGTTTTCGATCACGAAGTCGAGGAGGGCATAGAGTACGAAATCTTCCCCGTGCTCCAACAACAGTGGACGCGCCTCACAACGCTGTCGGACATGAGCGTAGGACGCCGAGTGACCGTTGCGTGCGGTAATGATGTAACCGTTGCCCGCAAAGATATGAGTCT
This sequence comes from Pseudomonas sp. MDT1-17, assembly GCF_054898105.1. Classification (NCBI taxonomy): domain Bacteria; kingdom Pseudomonadati; phylum Pseudomonadota; class Gammaproteobacteria; order Pseudomonadales; family Pseudomonadaceae; genus Pseudomonas; species Pseudomonas sp. MDT1-17. The sequence continues at coordinate 2,427,932 of NZ_JBUBVM010000001.1, forward strand.
CGATGAACTGCAGTTTGCCTTCATGCCGGATCGGCGAATACGTGACGATGAACAGCGCGTCGCCGAAGGTTTCCAGTTTCGGTCGGCTGTGTTTTTCCAGGGCGTCTTCAATGGCCAGTTCGTGCAGGTTGAACTGGCGTTGCAGGTTGGCCAGCTCCTGCGCGTTCGGCTCTTCCATGCCGATCCACACAAAGTGGTCAGGCTTTGCAGCCCAGGCAGCGCCTTCATCGAGGGAGATATTGGTGACTTTCTTACCGGCGCTGTAAACCGCAGCAGCAACAACTCTACCCATGATGGTGGTTCACTTCTTATTAGCAGATGGCAGTGGCAGGCAGTGTTCAGCTTAGCCTTGTCTGTTGTTTGAGAGTCAGTGAAATCTTTAGAGTTCGCTGGCAAAAGAAAACCCGCACAGGGCGGGTTTCTTTTACGCGGCTTGCAGTTGTCGATCCATCGATGCGATGCACTCGCGCATCTGCTCGCGGCACTGGGCAATCAGCAGCGGCATGTCATCCAGGCTCAATCCAGCCGTAGGAATCGCCGGTAGCGAACGGATCAGAATCTCCCCACTGTGCCAACGGTTCAATCGCATGTGTTTAACGTAACTGCTGACACACACCGGAACAATCGGCACCCCGGCAGCAATGGCCATTTGAAAGGCGCCTTTCTTGAACGGCAGCAGCTCTTCGCCCAAGTTGCGCGTGCCTTCCGGGAAGACCCAGATCGAGGTGTCTTGATTCTGCAGCGTGTGGGTAGTAGTCAACATCGACTGGCGCGCTTTCTGCGCATTGCCGCGATCGATCAGCACGTTGCCTGCCAGCCAGAACAACTGACCAAACAGCGGCACCCACTTCAGACTCTTCTTGCCAATACACACGGTGCGGCGGGGCACCACGTTGCCGAACACAAACAGATCGTAGTTGGACTGGTGGTTGGCGATGATCACGCAGCTGTCGGGTTTATCCATCAAGGCTCCGACTTCGGTCTTCACCCGCAGACGCAAAATGCACATCGCCGGCCATGCATAAAGTCGCGCGCACAAACGGCTGTTGTCGGGATTGAACGGTCGGCACAGACCGAGTATCACCCCGAGCACACCGGCCAGAATAAAGTGCAGGCTCATCAACAACATACGAAACACAAAGAGCATTTACAGGCCCCACCGAGACAAAAGGTGGCGCAGTGTACGGATGTGCACTGTTTTCGGCAATTGCCGCTATAGAAGTGGGAGATAGGCGATGTTTGAGCGCATGTTTCCGACTTATGGGTCAGACGCGACCTAGAGCGGTTGTAGGCTTTTCAATAGAGTGCGTAAGAAAAAGCCCGACACGACGGTCGGGCTTTTCGGTTTTCCAGCGTTGGGCTTAAACCAAAAACTCCTGATCCTGGATGATCGCGTTGTCCAGCGTCTCCAGCAGTGCTTTGCGCACTTTCAGCTTGGTGTTTTTGTGAGCGGTCATGTTGATCTTCTTCAACTGACGAGCCGCCGCCAGCGCCGCGCCCTGCAACTCTTCGGCCGACACCACCAGATCGAGGAAGCCGGCATCCACGGCGCTCTGCGGATTAAACATCTCACCGTTGATGACGGAGCGGTGGAACGCCGACTTGCGCAGACGATCACGTGCCAGTTCGATCCCTGCGTGGTGCATGGTCATGCCGATCTGTACTTCGTTCAGGCCAATGCTGAACGGGCCGTCGACACCAATGCGGTAATCCACCGACAACAACAGGAACGCGCCCTTGGCCACCGCATGCCCAGGGCACGCGACGATTACCGGGAACGGGTGCGACAACAGACGACGGGCCAGCGTCGAACCGGCAGTCACGAGCGCCACGGCCTCTTTAGGGCCGGAGGTCATCACCTTCAAGTCATAACCGCCCGACAGAATCCCGGGCGTACCGGTAATGACCACCACCGCACGATCAGTCACCGCCTGATCCAGCGCAGCGTTAAACGCAGCAATCACGTCCGGGGAGATGGCATTGACCTTGCCATTGCTCAAGGTCAGGGTCGCGATACCGTCTTCGAGATGGTAGGAAATCAACTCACTCATGACGCTATTCCTTTGAATAAAGTAGGGCAGACGTTACCCACCGCCGCAGGCAAGGTAAAGCGCCGTGACTGACCACCCAGTCACCCTTATCCCGCCCGGCAAGCGTCGCCCGCCACGCCAGCGGCGCATTCCCCTCTATATAGAAGCGGGGCGCGACGCCGGAGATTGGCCGGTTTGCCATGGCTCGCAACTCCCCGGAACGACTAAATCGCTAACCGCATGAAAATTCTCAAAAAAATATTTGCCATCAGAAAAGCTTTCGACTACATTAGCGCGCCTCGACAGACAGAACATGTTTGAAGAGATACGGTGAAGTGTCCGAGTGGCTTAAGGAGCACGCCTGGAAAGTGTGTATACAAGAAATTGTATCGAGAGTTCGAATCTCTCCTTCACCGCCAAATTCGATGTAACCAAAACCCCTGATTTCGAGAGAAGTCAGGGGTTTTGTGGTTTCTGCTGTCTGGATTTTGTGGATGGCAATGTTATTGACCCAAGCCTATCGGCGAAGGCGCTTCCGAAATTAATGTAGGACGCGTGATAGGCATGTGGGAAGTCATGCTGGAAAGCCAGGTGGCTGGGTGCTTTCATTCTATGTCGACCCGAAAGCCGAGATGGTGATCGTTCGCTATGCCTCGCATCCTGTTGCCAGTAACCCGGCTAACGATCCGGTCACCTTGCCGCGTTTGATGCGCTGGCTCAACATCTGTCAAGGTTGCCTTGAGTCAATATTCCCGAGTGTGAGGAAGGAAATTTAATGATCACCACCACAACCCACACCATCGAAGGCCGACAAATTACCGCTTACCTGGACATCGTCAGTGCCGAGTCGGTGCAGGGTGTCAACGTCATCCGCGATATGTTCGCCGGGATGCGGGATTTTTTCGGTGGGCGCTCTCAGACATTGGAGCAGGCGTTGAAGGAAGCACGGATTCAGGCAACCGACGAACTGAAGGAGCGGGCACGGGCACTTCAGGCTGATGCGGTGGTGGGGCTTGATTTTGAGATCAGCATGCCAGCAGGGAAGGGCGGGATGGTGGTGGTGTTTGTGACCGGGACGGCAGTCAAACTGAGGTGAGTGAGGCTGGAGCCATTCGTCGGGCATGCAACAATCTGAATCACAAGTCCAGTAATGACCGGCTAGTCTCAAAATCCTGGGTGGTCGATATTTTTTAGGCAAATAGTTCTTGCCGGAGTCGACCCTTTTGAGAGGGGAAAGGTATGACTGATCCGTATATCGAAGAGGAAGGGGCAGAGTTTCCGATCAACAATTGCGTCCAGTGTGGCCAAACGGAGTATGTGTCGGGCTTTGGCGAAGACACGGTCCAAAACAAGAAATTGAAAGCTGCGGTGCGCCGAGGGCCCAAGGCGAAGTTTATGCCCAAGGTGCCTACCAGGAAGTGACTATCAACCGTACAGCCCCCCCGCCATTGAGCGGGGTTTTCATTTGGGATTGGACTACAGGTACATAACTAGCTGTTGGTAATTTTTTTTCACAAACTTTTCACACCTACCTACGTAAGCTCAACTCATCCGTTAGAAAGCAGTACCTGGCCCGTTCCCCAGCGGGCTTTTTTTTGCCTGTCATAAAACCTTTTCTAAAAACGCTGTCCAACCGTCGCCTATAGCGAGGTTGAACCCGTGCGGGTCTGGACTTTGTCTCCTCTAAAGCATTCAATCTCGCCCCTTTCGGTTACTCCTTTTTTGAGGTTCTTGTCATGCGTTTAACACTGCCTGCTCTGGTTCTGGGGCTTTTGGTTGCTCAAGGTGCAATGGCTGCTGGTGACGGCACTGCCGCGATCGGTGGTGGTTTGGGTGGCGCGCTGGGCAATGTGGTCGGCCAGAGTATGGGCGGCAGCACCGGTGCAGCGATTGGTGCTGGTGTAGCGGGCGCAGCCGGCAGCGCTGTTGCCGCACGCAAAGGCAGTCGCACTAAAGCAGCCATTGGTGGTGGTGTCGGCGCGGCCGGCGGTTCGGTGATCGGCAACAGCCTGGGCGGCAAGACCGGTTCCACCATCGGCGCAGGCTTGGGCGGCGCATTGGGCGGCGGCGTGGGCAGCAACCTGGCCAAAGGTCACAAGCGTCACTGATCCTGATCGCTAAGTTCAAAACGCCCGGCCTAATGCCGGGCTTTTCGTATCTGGATGTTTCTTCTTCATACTCTTTAGGTCTACAGCTGTCCAACGAACAGCGCTGACGTGAAGAAGAAGATAGACTCACGCCATCCGTAACGCGTTCTCTTACCCCCGATACGGAATTTAGAGGTTCATATCATGCGTTTGACATTGTCCACGTTGGTTCTGGGACTTTTGGTCGCTCAAGGTGCAATGGCAGCCGGTGACGGCACCGCTGCAGTTGGCGGTGGTATTGGCGGTGCGTTAGGTAACGTGGTCGGCCAGCAAATGGGCGGTAGCACGGGTGCAGCGATTGGCGCCGGTTTGGGCGGCGCGGCAGGTAGCGCGGTCGGCGCAAACAAAGGCAGTCGCACAGAAGCGGCGATTGGTGGTGGTTTAGGGTCGGCTGGTGGCTCGGTGATTGGCAATAGCCTCGGCGGTTCTACCGGTTCGACCATTGGCGCAGGCCTTGGCGGCGCGGCGGGCGGGGCAGTCGGCAACAACTTGGGTCGCGACAGCGACAGCGGCAGTTCGCACTCCGGTAGCGGTCACAAACATAAGCACAAAAATAAGCACAAAAACAAACATCACTGAGTGCATCGAGCTACACCAAAAACCCGGCCCTGCGCCGGGTTTTTCGTTTCTGGTAGCAGGAATCTGGAACGTTTGCTCGCAGGTCGCCTCGAACTTCATACACCCCAGAACGTTGTGAGGCATGCCATGACTCCTGAAACCGAAGGCAAGGAAGAAAAAGGCCCGAGCGGGCTTCCGTTCATTAACGATCCGGGTAACGAAGACCCTGGCTCGCTGATGGATGACGCAACGGTGCCGCTCAATGATTCCGATGATGCAGGTGATGTAGGAAATATCGAGTTTGAAGACGAGGATGAGGACCAGGACGACAATTGACCATGCTTGGCGACACACTCGACCGATCGTCTCTCAGATCGAACGCATGCATGGCGCGATCCTCGAAATGTCAGGGCCTGCTTTTCAGGCCCCTCGAGAGGTGCTTTATGAACGCTGATCCGAAAGACGCCGACATCGACGAAACACCAGAGTATCCATTGCCTTCACCGACCGATTCCCTGAGTCGCGATCAACGTCCGCCGGATGATGACGCTGGTGTGGAGCAAGTGCCGAGCGACGATGTGAAGCGCTCTGATGTGGAAGCAGGCCTGGAAGATCCAGACAGTGCCGGTGATGGTCGTTCGGAGGGCCGAGTTTAGGTAGATGTATACGAGTCGATGCGTAATCGTTAATGCGATACCCATGCCCAGCTAATTGCTGGGCTTTTGGAGGGCGTTAATTTTTTACGTGCTAGCACCCCATGCTAGTGCGCTAGCCGACCAAGTCGGGGGGATACACCAATTTATTCTGCCAACGAAGTGATCCAGCGATTGTAAAAATCCCTTTGTTGTTGAATATCATGTGTGATGTCGTTTTCTTCGAAGTCAAAAATGTTGACCACGTCTTCATTTTTAGCCGGTTTCCCCATCTGAAGTTCATACGCCACTACACCGCCAGACATTTGGGATGACATACGTGAAGGGTAAACATTGAGTTTGGCGCCCTTGCATAGAAACTTTACTTCTGGAAAGTCTGCTCGCAGCAGTCCAAGGCATGCGTAAAGATCCTGGGCTGTATATGTTCTTCTTAAGCCGTTTTCCATTATGAAAGTTAAGGTCCGCTTTTGCCGGTCACATTCGATAGTGGCTTTTCTAGTGATTCCGTGGGTGTTGATAGATATTTCTATCGTATTAAATAGATTTGTCCATTTGACTTTCTTGATTACTCCGTCTCTAGCGATTGTAGCCAAGTTTTATAAAATTCTTTCTGTTCTTCCAATGTCTTTGCAATATCATTTTCCTCGTAATCGAATATGTGAACTATGTCGTTGAATGTTGCGGATTTTCCCATTGTTAGTTCGTATGCGACGAATCCACCACTCATTTGAGAACACATTCTGGATGGGGTTACATTAAGTTTGGACCCTTTGCATAGGAATTTCACACGTGGAAGATCATGCCTGATTTTTGCCAGGCATAAATAAAGGTCTTCGCTTTCATACTTTTTACGAAAACCATTTTTCATTGTGAAAATTATAAATATTTTAGCAACATCAAATTGCAGTTGTGCCTGCTCCGTATGATCATCAACGACTATGGATATGCTGATGGTTTCCATTTTTATCTCCTGCTTGGGTTTGGCGTGGAGTATCCGACATAGGCCCCGTCCTTCTTTAACGGTGTTACACCTAATATGTCTGCGGTATCAATTTTGTCTGGAATCGCAATTTCGGTTTCATCTGCAAACGGAACAAAATTTTTCAGCTCTTTATTGACGTCTCTGCCGTCAATTTTTCTCAATGTGTACAAGAAACCTTTTCTTGTTTCAAATCTTGTACCAAATTGGATGGCAGTACGCCGGGATGGAGATGTGCTGATGAAATTGCTTGGCGGATCATCGCTGTCAATAGCATGAAGCAATAGGTCGCGGCTTTCCCCTTTACTCCGAAATCCCGTTCTGAATATTTCCTCGGGGTGCTTCGAATCTCCTCGATAGAGATATTCAGTTTTTACGCCAGGTACGGGAGCTGTTACTTCCCCCTCACCAACCTTAATCTTCCCAACCGGATCCTCATCCCCAAACGAAGGCCTCTTACACCCATCCCCTCCAGGACACTCATTCAACCCCAGCGGATCAACCCACCCCGTCGGACTCCGCGTGTACTGATACCCGTTTAACCCACCCGCCAACCTACTCGGATCCGGTGTCAGATACCGTCCAACATCCGGATTGTAGTAGCGATGCCGGTTGTAATGCAGGCCCGTTTCCGCATCGAAATACTGCCCCTGAAACCTCAACGGCTGATCAAGCACCTGATGGGTGTCGCGGTTGAGGCGGGTCAGGCGGCCATACGCTGTGTATCGGGCGGCCCAGATGATGTCGCCGCTGTAGTCGGTGAGTTCTTGCGGTGTGCCGAGGTGGTCGAGTTGGTAGTAGAACGGGCAAGCCTTTTTCGGGCCTTTTCCGTCGAGCATCGCCAGTGGGCGGAAGCTGCCCGGTTCGTAGACATAGCTGCGGTAGTGCTCGCGACTGCTTTCGGTGACGAGGTGGTCGCCCTGCCAGAAGAATTCGGTGGTGTTGCCGTCGACAGTTTTGGCGATGCGGCGGCCGAAGGCGTCGTAGCGATAACTGGCACAACGTCCATCCGGCAACGTGACGCCTACTAACCGGTGCTGACAGTCGTAACGGTACTCGGTGACCAGTTTTTGTGCGGTGCCGCGGCGCTCGCGGATCAGGTTTCCAAAGGCGTCGTAATCGTAATGGCGGTCGCCTTGTATCAATAGGCGATTGCCTTTGACGGTGGTCGGGCCTGGACGATCCTGCATCACCAGGTTGCCGGCCGGGTCGTGGGCGAAGCTTTCGGGCTGTTGGTCGCGGGAGTGTCGGACGCGGATCAGGCGGTCGAGTAGATCGTATTGATAGCTGCGTTGGCCGTGACGGCTGTCGGCGATGCTGTCGAGATTGCCGTTGGCGCTGTAGGCATAGTCGCGGCGATACAGCGGTTGTTGCTGTTGGCTGACGGCGTGAGCCTTCAGGCGACTCTGATCGTCGTAGGCATATTCGCTGAGCAACAGGCCTTGCTGGCGGTTTTGTTCGCGGCCGGAGGCAAAGTGGTGGGTGGTGAGTCGGGCGCCATTGAGGTCGATGGCCGTCAGCGCACCTCCCTTGGCGTTGTGGTAATCGAGTTTGCTGTTGTCCGGCAGGCGCAGGTGGTTGAGCTTGCCGCAGGCGTCGTAGGCATAGCGCAAAGTGCCCCAACCCTGATGCTCGGTGATCAGGCGATTCTGTTGGTCGTACTCGAACTCCAGTGGGTGATCGTTGCTGTCATCGACGCTGACCAACCGGCCGAGGCTGTCATAGCGATACTCGACGTTGACACCATCGGGCAGGTTTTTGACCAGCAGACGTCCAGCCGAATCTCGTTGGTAACTTGTAAACAGCTGTGTGCCGTCATCGCCGAACTCGGTTTTCTCCAGCAGGTGGCCGTTGAGGTCGTAGGCATACCCCGTGCGTCGGCCGTCGAAACCAATTTCCTGTCGGATCAATCCGTTGGGTGTGTAGTCCAGTCGATAGTGTTCGCCGGATTCGTTTTCGATTTCCGTCAGCAATAGCTGCGCGTTGTCGTAGCGATAACGCAGTTGCGTTCCGTCAGGGTTGATACGGCGACTGACCAGATGCAGGTCTTCGTCGTACTCAAAACGGGTGACGCGCCCCAGTTCATCGCGTTCGGCGGTGATCTTGCCGTAGGCGTTGTAGCTGAAAGCGCGGCTGGCGCCTGTGGGAAGAATCGTCTGGATCAAACGCCCGACAGCGTCCCATTGGTATTGGGTGACAGCGGCGTGTTCATCCTGACGGGTAATCTGACGGCCCAAAGCGTCGTAGGAAAACCGTCGCTGGCCACCGTCCGGCAAGGTCTCTTCGAGCAGTTGCCCTAGGGCGCTCCACCCGAAGACATGCCGACTGTTGTCTGGATAACGGATCGACAGCACCCGTCCTTGAGCGTCGTAGTGATAGTGAGTGACATGGCCGTCGGGGTCGGTCGCTTCAGTGACATCGCCCTGAGCATTGCGCTGATACTTCCAGACCGCTTTACCGCGATAGCGCGCGTGCAGGAAACCGTTGCGATACTCGTAGGACGTCGGCTCGTCTTCCGGCGGGATCAGCGCGACCAGCCGCCCGATCTCGTCATAGCGGTATTGGGTAATCGCCCCCAATGGATCCTGTTCGGCAATCAGCCGACCCTGGTCGTCGTAGGCCTTGAGGTGTTCGCCACCATCCAGCCCGACCTTGCGCACCAGCCGCGCCCGATCGTCGTGGACGTAAACCTCTTCGCTGCTCATCGATGTTCTGAACGGTGACACTGCCCTGGTCATCCCAGGCATACCGCGCATCCATCTGCGAAAACGACGCCCAGTGGCGGATGCATCGGGCAGCCTTGCCGGACCTTTCCCACTCCCAGTAGAAACTTGCTCCGCCGGCCAACTGCCGCTGCAGAATCACGTGCTGCTCGTCGTAGTCGTACCGTTCGCTTTCGCCGGCGGCATTGGTCGCTTCGATCAAGCGCTGACAAGCGTCGTAGCGGTAGGCAACCAGTGTTTGCTCGGTACGCCAGGCGTCTTCCAGGGTGTCGGCCGGATGAAAACGTTGATACTCGACGGCGACCAGGTGCCGGCGGTCATAGCGCAACAGCAGGGAGCGCCCGGCGCCGTTGTCGAGGCGCTTGATCCTGTCAGAAGTGTCCCGCTGCACTGTCAGCCGATTGCCATAGGCATCGCTGATGGCCGTCAGACGTCCTGCACGAAAGTGGAAAAAACGCGCTTTTTCGCCAGCCAATGCAAGGACCAGCTCTTCCGGCTCGTCTCCCAGATAAATCGCCGCTCGCGACAGGCTGTTGTGAATCGCCGGGCGCTCGACACTCGGAAGAGGAAAAGTCGTACGACGGCTTTCGTGGTCGGTCCAGACGACCTGTGCTTCATTGATATCCAGCCGATGTGCGAGGGAATGGCTCCAGCCGAATCCGAGCCCGCAATCGATCTCCACCGCACTGGTGCGATAGAGGCGGGTGAAATCGAACGGCAAAATCCCGTCCAGCGAACCATCGGTCAGCGTGAGCAGTTCTTCGCCCGTGACCATCGATACCGGACAGCCATTGGTACAGGTCAACGGTCCGCAATCGGCGCTGTCGCCGTTGGGGTTTTTCGCCTGATCGGGAGCATCGTCACGATGTTCCTGACGAACCAGGCGGGTCATGGCCTCTGACTTGTCGCGAGCAATTGCGACCGGGTTCTTTACCCGCACAACCGGTGCAGCCCCCGCGCTGATCTGCAGTGACACTTCGGGTGCGGGGTTCAGCGGAACATGCCGGGCGCTGACGGCGAGGGGTTTGAGTACGCCTGCGTGGGCGGTCAGGTCGGACTTGGCGGTCAGTTCGGCCAGCCGCAAACTCGCGGCCGCCAGCCAGTTCCGTGCTCGCTCCGACTTGACCTTGTTCAGCACCTTGGCACTTAGGCCAAGTTTCAGTCCTGTAGCGCCGGTGAAGCGCGCCAACAGCAATCCGATCAATATTCCTGTGCGAATTTCCGCCACGACCTCAGCGATATGCTGCGGCGGCAACATCCTCAGCCAACTGGTGATCGCCGCGAGATGAATGAACATCAACGGCTCATCGCTCAGCATCAGCAACACGTTGGCAATGGTCTCGGCCGAAGCGTCCAGCAGCGCTTTAAGTTCGACCTCGGTCAGGTACTCAAGGAGCTTTTCGCTGTTGGCTTGCAGGTCCGCGATCAAGGCGTAGACCTGCTTCACGTCATCCCACAAACCATTCAGCGAGTTCTCGAAACCGCGCCAATCAGCCTGTTGCAGCAGGCGGTAGCGTTCGCTGAAAGCGGCCTCAGAGAACTCCGCCCACGAGCGTTCGAATTCGGTCGCCCATTCGTTTCGCAGCCAGCCTTCCAGGTCGCTGATGACGCCTTGATAAGAGGCATAGAGCGCTTTGACGTGATTAGCGCAAACGTCGGGGAAAAAGGTGATGCGATACCGCAGGCTGCGCTCGCAATCGGGGATTTCCAGGATGCCGCTGGGGCCGATCTCGCGGTAGATCGGTTCGCCAAACGTGCCTTCAGAGATGAACGGCTCAAGCATCACTGGCGTATTGCCGATCGGCACAAACCGCGCGGCATCGAACATGTGCACCAGGGTCAAAGAACCACTGGCAGAGCACGCAGCGACTGTCGAACTGACAGGCGTGGTGGAGTTCTTCGGCGCGACAAGACGAACTTCGTTACCCACCTTGAACACTTGCTCGACATCCAGTGTCTTGCCGGTCCAGAAACTTTCAGCCCAGGCGTCGTAGTCGTTGAGGCAAAGACGAAAATCACCGAGCAGCGCTTCGACGTTCGGCTGCTCAGGATTCATGGCGGCGACCACCAGCAGCCCGATGGTGTTATTCAAGGCCAGGACCTTGTCAGGAACGAACATTCACAGTCTCTCGCGTGGATCAATTCAGAACGCGGGACTTTGCGGAGGATCGGCGTGGAAAGAAGTCGGGAAAGTAGGTGTTTGGTGTAGGGGAAATCGTTAAATGACGAAGAGCACTTCGGCGCAGGTTTTAGTACCGCTCAGGCATTGCCCGTTGCCCTATGCCAGCCGCGCTCGCTATGCTGCTGAAACCTTTAATCGATCGCGGACCCGGCCGTACCTGAGCCGCCTCTGGGATGTCATTAGAAAACGGATCAGATGCGATGAATGCACCGCTGAATGAGTTCGGCCCGATCAAGGCCGTGATTTTTGATATGGACGGCTTGTTGCTGGACACCGAGGGCATTTACACCGAGGTCACGTCCATGATTGCCGCGCGTTACGGTCGAGTCTTCGACTGGAGCGTCAAACAGAACATCATCGGCCGTGGCGCAGGTGATTTGGCGCGTTATGTGGTCGAGGCTCTGGAGTTGCCGATTACCGCCGAAGAGTTTCTGGTGATCCGCGAACCGCTGATGCGCGAGCGTTTTCCTACAGCGTTGGCGATGCCTGGCGCACAGGAGCTGGTTCGGCACTTGAAGGCCAACAACATTCCGATCGCGGTGGGCACCAGTTCTTCGCGTCAGTCGTTCGGCCAGAAAACCACTTTGCACCGCGACTGGTTCGCCCTGTTCGATTTCATCGTGACGGCCGATGACCCGGAAGTCGGCGCGGCCAAACCGGCGCCGGACATCTTCCTCACGGCGGCACGGCGCCTGGGTGTCGCGCCCGAGGATTGCCTGGTATTCGAGGATTCGCCGTTTGGTGTAACAGCGGCGAAAGCGGCGGGGATGACGGCGATTGCGATCCCGGATGCGGCGATGGCGGACGAAAAGTACGCACACGCCGATGGCATTCTTCGTACGCTGACGGCGTTCAAACCGAGCGCCTTCGGCCTGCCGGCGCTTGAATGGGCTTGATGCGATAGGTGCTAAGACACTGGTAAATGTGGGAGCGAGCCTGCTCGCGATGGCTGTGGATCAGGCAACATTGATGTCGGCTGAACTACCGCTTTCGCGAGCAGGCTCGCTCCCACATTTTGTATTGCGTTTAACTCATCAGGCGCCGAAACCACCGTCTATGGTCAGGCTGGCACCGGTGATGTATCCGGCTTCGGGGCCGACGAGGTAGGCAACGAAACTGGCGATTTCTTCCGTTTTGCCGTACCGACCCACCGCCATCAACGGGATCAGGCTTTCGGCGAAGTCACCGCTGGCCGGGTTCATGTCAGTGTCGACCGGGCCTGGTTGCACGTTATTGATGGTGATCCCGCGCGGGCCAAGGTCACGCGCCAGGCCTTTGGTCAGGCCGACCAGCGCCGATTTGCTCATGGCGTAGGGGCCGCCACCGGCGAAGGGCATGCGGTCGGCATTGGTGCTGCCGATGTTGATGATGCGACCGCCTTCGGTCATGTGTTTGGCCGCGGCCTGGGTGGCGATGAATACGCTGCGCACGTTGATCGCGAGGGTCTGGTCGAAGTCTTCGAGTTTGAAGTCTTCCAAGGGGGCAACGGCCAGCACTCCAGCGTTGTTGACCAGAATGTCCAGGCGGCCAAAGGCTTTTACGGTGGCGGTCACGGCGTTGCGGATGGCCTCGGCGTCGGCGCTGTCAGCCTTGATGGCGAGGGCTTTGCCGCCGTTACCGGTGATGCTGTTTTGCAACTCTTCGGCTTTGGCCGTGGAGCTGACGTAGGTGAAGGCAACTGTCGCGCCTTCAGCAGCCAGGCGTTTGACAATGGCGGCGCCGATACCGCGGGATCCGCCTTGAATCAAAGCCACTTTGCCGCTGAGGTTCTGAGTAGTCATATCGATCTCCAAAGTCCCGAGGCGAAATGTCTCGGTTGATGGAGCCTAGTATCGATGCAGGATTACAGGCTGTGTAGACGGTAATTGCGATAGTCTGTGTAAACCAAAAGTTTATAGTGGCGCTTATGGAAACCTTCAGCAGTATCGAATGCTTCGTGCGCAGTGCCGAGGTCGGCAGCTTCGCCGAAGCCGCCCGCCGGCTGAGTCTGACCCCGGCGGCGGTGGGCAAGAGCGTCGCCAAACTCGAGGCGCGACTGGGTGTGCGGCTGTTTCAGCGCAGCACTCGCAGTCTGACGCTCACTGAAGCGGGTCATTTGTTTCTGGGCGAAGTGAGTTCCAGTCTTCACACGATCCAGAACGCCGTGGCCAATCTGGCCAGCGCCGAGGGGCGACCGGCGGGAACACTGAAAGTCAGCATGGGCACGGTGTTCGGGCGTTTGTACATCGTGCCGTTGCTTGGAGGGTTTCTACGTCGATTTCCGGCGATCAACCCGGACTGGCATTTCGATAACCGTCAGGTCGATCTGATCGCTCAGGGTTTCGATGCGGCGATTGGTGGAGGATTCGAGCTGCCGCAGGGCGTGGTGGCGCGCAAGCTGACGCCGGCGCATCGGGTGCTGGTGGCATCTGCGGAGTATCTGGCGGGGCGTGAGGCGATCGTCGAGCCGGATGATCTCAAACATCACGATGGCATCCTGATTCGGTCGCCGCAGACCGGTCGTGTGCGCTCCTGGCAATTGACCAGTCGCACTCAGCAACACAGCCCGCTGACGCTCAAGGCTCGGATGACCATGAGTGATTCGGAAGCGGCGTGTGCCACGGCGGCTCAAGGGTTGGGCATTGCGCTGGTGAGCATGCCGTTTGCCGTGGGCTATCTGGAGGCGGGGACCTTGCAGCGAGTATTGCCCGATTGGTACGTCGACGATGGCAACATTTCTATCTATTACGCGGAGCACAAACTGTTGCCGGGCAAGACCCGGGCGTTTGTTGATTTCATCATTGAGCAGTTTGCGGAGCAGGGGTTGGGGCGGCGGTTTAGTGCGCTCTGAGTCAGGCTCAAGACCGAGGTGTTGCCTTCGCGAGCAGGCTCGCTCCCACATTGGAATTGTGAACGACATAGATCCCTGTGGGAGCGAGCTTGCTCTGGGCGGCGATCCGACGAAGAACGATAACGCGGTCTACCGACCAGACCGCTCCGCCCAACCAATAATCTTCTTCGGCCGCGGCGTCGCATAAGTCCGCACCTTGGAAGTCGACAAGCCCAACCGCACCAACGACTCGGCAATGGTCACCGCCGCCGTCACACCATCCACCACCGGCACGCCAGTGCGCTGACGAATCTGTTCATCCAGCCCGGCCATGCCGCCGCAGCCCAGGCAAATCACCTCGGCCTTGTCTTCAAGCACGGCCAGCTCCGCCTGACGAACAATCGCCTCCAGCGCACGTTCGGGATCGGACTCCAGCTCCAGTACCGCCAGGCCACTGGCCCGCACCGATGCGCAGCGGTCCCAGAGCCCGGACAGTTTGAGGCGATCCTCAATCAGCGGCACGGTACGATCCAGCGTGGTGACCACCGAGTAGGCATGGCCGAGGAACATGGCGGTGCTGGCCGCTGCATCGGTGATGTCCACCACCGGCACGTTGAGCAGCTCCTGCAAACCCTCGCGGCCGTGCTCGCCGTAACCGGCCTGGATCACGGCATCGAAGGGTTGGTCGTAGGACATCACCCGGTCCATCACCGCGATGGCGGCCAGGTAACTTTCGAAATTGCCTTCAATGGAGTCGGCACCGAAATAGGGCGTCAGGCCGATGATTTCCGTGCCGGGCGCAGCCACGGACTGGGCCGAGCGTGCGATGGCCTGGGTGATGGATTCGGTGGTGTTGACGTTGACCACGAGAATTCGCATGGGTAGTCCTTATAGCGGGGTGGTTCTGCGGCCCGACGGTGCCGGGCCGCCAAGGGATTAATGGCTGACGTTATCGACGGCGATGGCTTCGCCGCTGACGTCTGCGTAATGGGGCTGCCGTTTGGCGATGATCAGGTAGAGCGTCCCGGCAATCCCGGCACCGATCAGCCAGGAGAAGGGCGATACGCTGTCGAAGCCCGGTACCAGCGCCAGGACGATAGCGATCAGCGCGGCAGGAACAAACGCCGCGACGGCGCGTAAATTGACACCGCGGCTGTAGTAATAAGCGCCGTTGGGATCTTCGCTGTACAACTGCGGCACGTTGACCTGACCTTTTCGTACGAGCCAGTAGTCGACCATGATCACGCCGTACAACGGGCCGAGCAGGGCGCCAAGGCCGGACAGGAAATACACGATCACCAGCGGGCTGTTGTAGAGGTTCCATGGCAGGATCAGCACCGCGATGGTCGCGCTGATCAGGCCGGCGCGGCGGAACGTCAGGTACTTGGGCGCCAGGTTGCTCAGCACGAAGGCCGGGGCGACGAAGTTGGCCATGATGTTCACCGCCACGGTGACGATCAGGAATGCCAGGCAGCCGAGCACCAGAAAGAAGGTGTTGGGAATCGAGGCGATAATTTCGGTCGGGCTTTCGATGATCCGGCCGTTGATCTGAAATTGCGCGCCGCAGAGCAGGACGGTGATGATGGCGAACATCAGAATATTCACCGGCAGGCCCCAGAAATTGCCGACCTTGATGGTCTTGCGGCACGGCGAAGAACGCGCGAAGTCGCAGAAATTGAGGATCAGCGTGCCGTAGATCGACAGCCACAACGCACCGCCGGCAAAGATGTTGCGCCACATCTCGGCGCCGGTCAGCGGTTCGCGGATCGACCAGGCGATGGTCGCGTTGGCCTGGGTGTACATCCACCCGGCGAGGGCTGCGACGGTCAGCAGAATCACCGGCCCGGCGAACGCCTCGTAGCGCCGCACCATTTCCATGCCGTAGGCGAGAATTGCCAGTTGCACAAACCAGATCGCGACGAAGCATACCCAGCCCAGGCTCGATAGGCCGAGGATCGAGTTGTGGTCGTAGTCAGCGAAGCCTGGATGAACCGCTGTCAGCAATACTCGAAAAACCACCGAGGCGAGGTACGTCTGAATTCCGAACCAGGCGATGGCGATAACGGCGCGGATCAACGCAGGAATCTGCGCCCCGTGAATACCGAAACTGATCCGGCTGATGACAGGAAACGGCACGCCGGTCTTTTGCCCCATGTAACCGGATAGGTTCATGAAGCTATATACCAACGCCGCACCGATCCCCAGGGACAGCAGGATTTGCCAGCCACCCAGCCCGAGGGCATACAGCCCTATGGCGAAAGAGTAATTGGCGATGTTGTGAACGTCGTTGGTCCACAGGGCGAAGATGCTGTAGCGGCCCCAGCGTCGACCTTCGGCCTTGGTGGGCGCCAGGTCCTTGTTGTGCAGGCGAGGGCTGAGCACGACGGGTTCTTCAAACGTTTGGTCGGGAGTGGTTGAAGTAGGTGGGAAGGAGGGCAGATCCAGCGCGATGTTGTTATTGGAGAGGCTAGTACGCATTCCGGCAGGCTCCGAGCTTGGCACCGCGATGACTGTGCATGAGCGTTGGCTCGACAAATCTTCGTCGCGGGCAGTCAGCATCATTGGTTACGGGGCATCTGCAGCCTGTACGGGATAGGGCGCTTCAGGCTTGCGGATCTAAAGTGTGTGTATGTTTTGGCATGATTGTATACAAAACATGTATGCACTTAAGCCAGATCCATGCCAGATCCCGATCTATGAATTTCATCGCTAATTTCGTTTTGTTATCAGTTGTCGATAAGTAGCTGAAATAAAGACGATATAAATTGACCACTTGAACAGGTATTTATTTTTCAGCAGAGTTTGTACGAAAGGTCGACTGAGGAAGTCAGGGCGGGAGTGTGTAACTTTTGGGGGCGTAGAAATGAAAAGTGCACACACAAATGGCACCTATGGTGACAGTCGTGTGTACACATTTTTTGTAGAGGGGGGGTTAGGCCTTGGATTTACTGATGATGTTGCCTGCGTGCAAGCCGCATTCTTTCTGCGTTGCCTCTTCCCACCACCAACGACCTTCGCGCTCGTGCTGGTTCGGCAACACCGGACGGGTGCACGGTTCGCAGCCGATGCTGATGAACCCGCGTTCGTGCAAGCTGTTGTACGGCAGCTCCAGCATGCGGATGTAACCCCAGATCTCCTCGCTGGTCATTTGTGCCAGCGGGTTGAATTTGTACAGGGTGCGTTCCGGGGTGGAGAACGCGCTGTCGATTTCCAGCACCGCGACGGCGCTGCGAGTGCCAGGGCTTTGATCCCGACGCTGGCCGGTGGCCCAGGCCGTCACGCTGGAGAGCTTGCGACGAAGCGGCTCGATCTTGCGGATGCCGCAGCATTCGCCATGGCCGTCCTTGTAGAAACTGAACAGGCCCTTTTCCTTCACGAACGGTTCCAGTTTCGTGTAGTCCGGCGACACCAGTTCGATGTCGATCTTGTAGTGCTCGCGCACCTGATCGATGAAACGGTAGGTCTCGGGGTGCAGGCGGCCAGTGTCGAGGCTGAACACTTTGACGTTCTTGTTCAGCTTCCAGGCCATGTCCACCAGCACCACGTCTTCGGCGCCGCTGAAAGATATCCACAGGTCATCGCCAAACTCGGCGAACGCGAGTTTCAGGATGTCCTGGGCGGATTTGTTGGCATAAGTCGTGGCGAGTTCCACGACATCGAACGATGGGCTCATCAGGGCGGCTTCCTACAGGTCGGTGGCGCTGGGCGCTCTATATGGCCCTGATGGTAACAAAATCCTGCAGCCGCTGGCGCGCACTCTGCGTTGCGCGGGCCTGCCTGAGTCGCTAGAGTTCGGCAGTCCTTTTGCTCGCTCGACTCAATAATCAATACAAATGGGAGTGTCTTGTGGAAATTGCCTGTCTGGATCTTGAAGGTGTACTGGTCCCGGAAATCTGGATCGCCTTCGCCGAAAAAACCGGGATTGAATCCTTGAGGGCTACCACCCGGGACATCCCTGACTACGACGTGCTGATGAAGCAGCGCCTGCGGATCCTTGATGAGCATGGCCTGAAGCTCGCCGACATTCAGGAAGTGATCGCCACGCTCCAGCCGCTGGACGGCGCCATCGAGTTCGTCAACTGGCTGCGCGAGCGCTTCCAGGTGGTGATTCTGTCGGACACGTTCTACGAGTTTTCCCAGCCGCTGATGCGTCAACTGGGCTTCCCGACCTTGCTTTGCCATCGTCTGATTACTAACGATGCCGGGCGGGTGACGAACTATCAATTGCGTCAGAAAGATCCCAAGCGCCAGTCGGTATTGGCCTTCAAGAGCCTTTACTACCGGGTGATCGCGGCGGGGGATTCCTACAACGACACCACGATGCTGGGTGAGGCGGATGCGGGGATTCTGTTCCATGCGCCGGACAATGTGATTCGCGAGTTTCCGCAATTCCCGGCGGTGCACAGCTTTGAAGAGCTGAAGCAGGAATTCATCAAGGCTTCGAATCGGGCGTTGAGTTTATAGTCGTTTTCGAAGACGCCTTCGCGAGCAGGCTCGCTCCCACATTGGAATGCGAACCCCTGTGGGAGCGGGCTTGCCCGCGATGCTTTTAGAGGTTTTGAAGGGTATCGAGCAACACCTTCACTTTGGTAATCGATTCCTGATACTCGGCCTGCCACTCCGAGTCCGCGACGATTCCGCCACCGCCCCAGCAACACACTTGCCCATCCTTGACCAGCAAACTGCGAATCGCGATGGAGCTGTCCATCTCGCCGCGCACGTCCAGATAGAGCAAAGACCCGCAGTACAACCCGCGCCGAGTCGGCTCAAGCTCATCAATGATCTGCATCGCGCGAATCTTCGGCGCACCGGTAATCGAACCGCCAGGGAAGCTGCCAGCGATCAGGTCCAGCGCATCCCGGTCATCCGCCAGTTCCCCGGTCACGCTGCTCACCAGGTGATGCACGTTCGGGTAGCTTTCCAGGCTGAACAACTCCGGCACCCGCACCGAACCGATACGGCAAGTACGGCCGAGGTCATTGCGCAGCAGGTCGACGATCATCAGGTTTTCCGCGCGGTCCTTGGGACTGGCCAGCAGTTCGGCGGCGTTTGCCGCATCTTCTGCAGCGGTCAGCCCGCGAGGGCGGGTGCCTTTGATCGGGCGGGTTTCGACATGGCGTTCGCTGACTTTGACGAACCGCTCCGGCGACAGACTCAGCACCGCGCCGCCGTCGGGCAGGCTCTGAAAACCGGAGAACGGCGTCGGACACGCCGCCCGCAGCGCGCAATACGCAGCCCATGGATCGCCCTGGCACTGTGCGCGGAAACGCTGGGCGAAATTGACCTGGTAGCAGTCGCCAGCCTGGATGTAGTGGTGAATGCGCTCCAGCGCGTGGCGATACTCGTCAGCGCTCAGGTCGGCCTTCATCGGGGCTTTCAACTTGAACGGCTCGACTGCTTCAGCTGAAGGCTGACTGAACAGTGCGATCAGACGCTGACGTTCGCTGTCGATCAGCGATGGGTGGAAGACCAACTGACTGGTACTCAGTTGGTGATCGCTGATCAGTGCCCAGTCGTACAACCCGAAACGTGCGTCGGGCAGTTGCAGATCGTCCTGCGCCTGACTCGGCAGGTTTTCCAGATGCCGACCGAAGTCGTAGCTCAGGTAACCGATCAAGCCTCCCGCGAAGGGCAGGTCAGCAGGTACCGTCGCTTCACCGAGTCGTGTCAGATTGTCGCGAAGGCGTTGCAGGAAATCGCTGCCACTTTCGTCAGGCAACACCGCCAGTTGTTCCAGCGGCCAGGCGCTGAGCAGGTCATAACGCCCACGCTCGGCAGTCGGCCGGCCACTGTCGAGCAGCACGGCACCGGGTGCATGACGAATCGCCGCGAAGTACTCGGCGGGGTTGGCGCGATAGGGGAGCGGGTGTACGGAACAGGTCAACATGGGCGGGGCAGATCAGCCAACGAGGCGGGGGGGGGCGATTGTAGTCCTCTCGGGGAATTGCTCCTAGAGGGCATGTCGGGGTTTGGCAGATTGGGGGCAGGCGTTGGGTGCTGTAGTGACTGGGAGTCAGTCTTCGCGAGCAAGCCCGCTCCCACACTCGATTTGTGTCACACCGCAGATCAAATGTGGGAGCGGGCTTGCTCGCGAAGGGCGCGCCGCGGTTCAGGATCAGCCTTCTACAGCAGGAATATGCCCAAACATCTCCTGCACAAACGCCACGCGTTCTTCAACCGTCTCGGTCACCCCGCGAGCCTTCAACGCTTCCAGCCGCGCTTCTACCGCATGGGTGCGCAACGTCAGCCCGCAATCATTGGCAATCTGAATGTTCAGCCCTGGCCGGGCGTTGAGCTCAAGAATCAGCGGTCCTTTCTCCTGGTCCAGCACCATGTCGACACCGATGTAACCCAGCCCGCACAGCTCATAGCAGCCCGCGGCAAGTTTCATGAAACCGTCCCAGTAGGGCAGTTGCACGCCATCCACCGCGTTGGTGGTGTCCGGGTGTTTGGTGATGATGTTGTTCAGCCAGGTGCCGCGCAATGTCAGGCCGGTGGCGAGGTCGACACCGACGCCGATGGCGCCCTGGTGCAGGTTGGCCTTGCCGCCGGATTGGCGGGTTGGCAGCCGCAGCATGGCCATCACCGGGTAGCCCATCAGCACGATGATCCGAATGTCTGGCACGCCTTCATAGCTGATGCTCTTGAAGATCTGGTCCGGGGTCACGCGGTACTCGATCAGCGCCCGATCCCGGTGACCGCCCAAGGAGTAGAGGCCGGTGAGGATGCTGGAAATATGGTGCTCGATTTCCTCATGGCTGATGATCTTGCCGGACACCGTGCGATAGCGGCCCTCAAAACGGTCGGCAATCACAATGATGCCGTCACCGCCCGCGCCCTGGGCCGGTTTGATCACGAAGTCGTTGCGCCCGCCGATGATGCCGTCGAGGTTGTCGATTTCTTTCTCGGTGGAGATCACGCCATACAGTTCCGGTACATGAATGCCGGCGGCGATGGCGCGTTCCTTGGTGATGATCTTGTCATCGACAATCGGGTACAGACTGCGCTTGTTGTACTTGAGCACGTAGTCGGCGTTACGCCGATTGATCCCCATGATGCCCCGGGCTTCCAGGGCCTTCCAGGTTTTCCAGAAGCCGAACATCAGGCGTCAGCCTTTTTCAGGAAAGCCTTGAAACGCACCAGTTCGGTCAGGCGGTAGCCGCGATAGCGACCCATCGCCAGCATGAAGCCCACCAGGATCAACAGGATCGCCGGGAAGGTGAACACGAAGTAAACCAGCTCCGGAACGCTCATGATCAGGTGCGACAGCGACGCGGCAAACAGCGTACCGATTGCCACTTTCATGGCGTGGCCGGAACCGCGTTCTTCCCAGGTAATCGACAGGCGTTCGATGGTCATCGTCAGAATCACCATCGGGAACAGCGCCACCGACAACCCGCGTTCCAGGCCGAGTTTATGGCTGAGCAGGCTGATCGCCGCAATCAGCACCACCACGAAGGTCAGCACCACCGACAGCCTCGGCAGCATTTGAAGCTTCAAGTGCTCAAGGTAGGAACGCAGTGACAGGCCCAGCGCCGTGATGATCGTAAACAGCACAATACCGAAGCCGAGCTGGGTTTCCCGGAACGCCAGGGCGATCAGCACGGGAGTAAAGGTGCCGAGGGTTTGAATACCGATCAGGTTGCGCAGGATCAGGATCACCAGCACGCCGATCGGGATCATCACCATAATCATGAAGGTCTGCTGGGTTTGCAGCGGCAGGCCGTACAGCGAGTATTCGAGGAAGTTGGCGTCGGTGTTTTCGTCGGTCAGCTTGGCCAGGCGAATCGCATTCATCTCGCTATTGTTCAGGCTGAACGTCACGTTGGCTTTCTTGCCGCCATCGACGGTGATCAGGTTTTCGTCGCCGGTCCACCACAGCAGGCGGTCGGTGGGCAGGCCCTGTTCACCGGTTTCCGGGTTGAAATACAGCCAGTCAGTGCCATTGAAACTGCGCAGCCAGAGTTCCGGCGTTTGCGGCTGGTCGGCCACCAGGCGGATGGTGTGGACCTTTTCCACCGGCACGTGGGCGATGGACAGCACCAGCTCGACGATTTTGGCCTTGTGCCCGGCGGACGGATCGCCAGCCAGCAGCAGCTTCACGTTGTCGTCGTTGAGATTGTTGACACGCTTGATGGCTTCGCCGATGAAGGTTTCGACGTCGGCCGAGTGCTGGCGAATGGGCGCAAGGAGGGCTTCGGCGGCGACTTTTTCCGCGCCTTCAACCGCAATGCTATCGCGGAAGGTCGGGCCTTTGATCTTGGATTTTTCGCCGGTGTAACGCTTGGTCAGCACCAAGCGGTAATAAAGCGTCTGATTGCCCTTGGCTCGGCGCGCCGACCAGGTGACCTTGCGGTTGCCGTCGGCACGGTTCACGGACACGCCGTAGTTGTTGGAAATGAAACTCTCGTTGAGGCTGACGTAATCGCGGCTCAGCGGCGGCACGAACATCTGGATCTTGACCGGGTCCTTGGCGCTGGCGACGAACTCGACTTTGGCGTCGATGTTCCATAAGTCGTCGGTGGCGTCTTCGGTCACTGGAATGCCGAGCACGAAGATCTGATAGGCCGTGACTGAAATACCCAGCACCACCAGGATGGCGATCAGGAATTTCAGATGGAGGGTAAGAGAGCGCATTGGAATTACTCTGCGGTATGAGCGTCGGTGGCGCAGGCGGGTTTGCCAGCAGCGTATTTAAGACTGGGGTCGACCAGCGCATCGAAGCGTTTCAGTGCTTCGGAGCCGATCAGGAGCGGGTATTGGAACGCGCTGCGGTCGGTCAGGTTCACTTCGATACTGCGTAAAGCCGAACCCATGCAGATATCCAACTCGATGACCGGACGGGCGGTGTACTTCTTGCCTTCTTCCGGGTCGAAGTCGCCGGCCCGGCGCTTGATCTTGCTGACCCGGGCCAGTGGCCGTTCGATGGGGTGCGAGTGCGCAGTGTCAATCGCCAGATAAAAACGCACCCAGGACTCGCCATTGCGTTTGAAGCGTTTGATGTCGCGGGCACTCAGGGACGCGGTTTTCGCCCCGGTGTCGAGTTTGGCGGCGACTTCCAGGTCGATGCCCCCCAGGGAGGCGTACTCGTTAAGGCCGTACACGGTCTTTCCCCCCGCCGCGGCGACACCTGGCAGGCAAAGAAGATAAAGGAAGGTGGGGAAGGGCTTGAGTCTCATAAATCCTGGTGCGCAGCGGTCCGTACTTCTATTCAAGGCCTTGGCATCGCTGCGCAAGCTCCCTCGTATGCCTATCAACTGTTTATGACAAGCAGTGCAAATGTCACAAACAAATGCGGCCGGCATTCTAGCACGGTGGTTTTATGGCGCCAGCGCCGGGAGGCGGTCATAAACAGAGGGGCTGCGTCGTTATGGTGCTGTCGGTTATTAGACGATTGTCGACAATACCTATTTATCCTTTGACTAAAAGGTCTGTCTTCGCTAGTTTTTGCCGCATCAGCTTTCAAGGTGTCGACAATATGCTGGATCAACTCGATCCCCCGGTCATTGCTCAAGACGATTCCGAGACACTTTCCGAGAACGTCTTCCGACGCATTCAGGCGGCCATCGTCAAGGGCGAGATCGCCCCAGGCAGCAAGATCTCCGAGCCGGAACTGGCGCGCACCTATGGCATCAGCCGCGGGCCGCTGCGCGAGGCGATCCACCGTCTGGAAGGCCAGCGCCTGCTGGTTCGTGTGCCGCACGTCGGGGCGCGGGTGGTGTCGCTGAGCCACGCCGAGCTGCTGGAACTCTACGAGATCCGCGAATCCCTCGAAGGCATGGCCTGCCGTCTGGCAGCGGAGCGCATGACCCTCGAAGAAATCGACGAATTGCGCCGGGTCCTCGAAACCCATGAGCGTGATGCGGCGTTTCAGGCCGGTGTCGGCTACTACCAGCAGGAAGGCGATTTCGACTTCCATTACCGAATTATCCAGGGCAGCGGCAACCGCACCCTGACGCAGATGCTTTGCGGCGAGCTTTATCAACTGGTGCGCATGTACCGCATCCAGTTTTCCACCACACCCAATCGCCCGCGTCAGGCCTTTGCCGAGCACCACCGAATTCTCGATGCCATCGCCGACCGTGACGGTGAGCTGGCCGAGTTGTTGATGCGCCGTCACATCGGCGCCTCCAAACGCAATATTGCCCGTCACTACCAGGACGGCGCTAACCCGACAGCCACTCAACGAGGTGAGTCATGAGTTTGAACAAGAGCACTCCAGGCCAGCGTTTCCGCGATGCGGTCGCCAGCGAGCATCCTTTGCAGGTGGTCGGCGCGATCAACGCCAACCACGCACTGCTGGCCAAGCGCGCCGGTTTCAAGGCTATTTATCTGTCCGGTGGCGGGGTGGCTGCTGGCTCCCTCGGCGTGCCGGACCTGGGCATCACCGGCCTGGACGACGTGCTGACCGACGTGCGTCGCATCACTGACGTCTGCGACCTGCCGCTGTTGGTGGACGTGGACACCGGCTTCGGTTCCTCGGCGTTCAACGTCGCGCGCACCGTCAAGTCGATGATCAAGTTCGGCGCGGCGGCGATTCACATCGAAGACCAGGTCGGCGCCAAGCGCTGCGGTCACCGTCCTAATAAAGAGATCGTGTCCCTGCAGGAAATGGTCGACCGCATCAAGGCTGCCGTCGATGCGCGCACCGATGACAGCTTCGTGATCATGGCCCGCACCGACGCCCTCGCGGTGGAAGGTCTGGAATCTGCGCTGGATCGCGCCGCCGCGTGCATCGAGGCTGGCGCCGACATGATCTTCCCGGAAGCCATCACCGAACTGGACATGTACAAGCTGTTCGCCAGCCGCGTGAAAGCGCCGATCCTGGCCAACATCACCGAGTTCGGCGCGACGCCGCTGTACACCACCGAGCAACTCGCCGCTGCGGACGTGTCGCTGGTGCTATACCCATTGTCCGCGTTCCGCGCGATGAACAAGGCGGCGGAAAACGTCTACACCGCGATCCGCCGCGACGGCACGCAACAAAACGTCATCGACACCATGCAGACCCGCATGGAGCTTTACGATCGCATCGACTACCACACCTTCGAGCAGAAGCTCGATGCGTTGTTTGCGGCGAAGAAATAGAGATCAAAAGATCGCAGCCTCGTTTCACTCGACAGCTCCTACAGATTCTCAAACAAATTCAAGATTGGAGACAGCAATGGCCGAAGCAAAAGTACTCAGTGGCGCCGGGCTCCGTGGCCAGGTTGCCGGGCAAACCGCTCTGTCCACCGTGGGCCAGTCGGGCGCAGGCCTGACCTATCGCGGCTACGACGTTCGCGAATTGGCGGCTGACGCACAATTCGAAGAAGTGGCGTACCTGCTGCTTTACGGCGAACTGCCGACCAAAACACAACTCGCGGCTTACGTGAGCAAACTGAGCAAGCTGCGCGACCTGCCGCAAGCGCTCAAAGAAGTGCTGGAACGCATCCCCGCCGACGCCCATCCGATGGACGTGATGCGCACCGGTTGCTCGTTCCTGGGCAACATCGAGCCGGAGAAGGACTTCTCTGAACAACACGACATTACCGACCGCCTGCTGGCCGCCTTCCCGGCGATCATGTGCTACTGGTATCGCTTCAGCCACGACGGCAAACGCATCAGCTGCGTGAGCGACGAGCAATCCATCGGCGGCCACTTCCTGCACCTGCTGCACGACAAGAAGCCAAGCGAGTTGCACGTCAAAGTGATGAACGTTTCGCTGATCCTCTACGCGGAACACGAGTTCAACGCCTCGACCTTCACCGCACGGGTGTGCGCCTCGACGTTGTCGGACATGTATTCCTGCGTCACGGCGGCCATTGGCTCGCTGCGTGGTCCGCTGCACGGCGGCGCCAACGAAGCGGCGATGGAAATGATCGAGCGCTTCAGCTCGCCGGAAGAGGCGATCAAAGGCACCCTCGGCATGCTCGAGCGCAAGGACAAGATCATGGGCTTCGGCCACGCGATCTATAAGGACAATGATCCGCGCAACGAGGTGATCAAGGGCTGGTCGAAAAAACTCGCTGACGAGGTGGGCGACACGGTGTTGTTCCCGGTCTCCGAAGCCATCGACAAGACCATGTGGGAGCAGAAAAAACTGTTCCCGAACGCCGACTTCTACCATGCGTCGACGTACCACTTCATGGGCATCCCGACCAAGTTGTTCACACCGATTTTCGTCTGCTCGCGCCTGACCGGCTGGGCGGCGCATGTGTTCGAACAGCGTGCCAACAACCGCATCATCCGCCCGAGCGCCGAGTACGTCGGCGTCGAACAGCGCAAGTTCGTGCCAATCGAACAACGCTGAATGGTGGGGAGCTGAGGCAGCTAACTGAAGGAACCGGGCACCCTGTGGGAGCGAGCCTGCTCGCGAATACGGACTGACATCCAGCAATGATGTCGACTGATGTACCGCTTTCGCGAGCAGGCTCGCTCCCACAGTGGACCGTGTTCACTTCAGGAGCTGTGTCTGGCCCCACCTTTTGCAACCACCGTGACCGAGTCCTGACGATGAACACTGAATTCCGCAAACCGCTACCCGGCAGCCATCTGGATTACTTCGACGTCCGCGCGGCTGTCGAAGCCATCCAGCCCGGCGCCTACGACACGCTGCCGTACACCTCCCGTGTGCTGGCGGAAAACCTCGTGCGTCGCTGCGACCCGGCCACGCTCACCGAATCCCTGAAGCAATTCATCGAGCGCAAACGCGACCTCGATTTTCCGTGGTTCCCGGCCCGCGTGGTGTGCCACGACATTCTCGGCCAGACCGCGCTGGTCGACCTCGCCGGCCTGCGTGACGCTATCGCCCTGCAAGGTGGCGATCCGGCGCAAGTGAACCCGGTGGTGCCGACGCAATTGATCGTCGACCACTCCCTGGCCGTCGAGCGCGGTGGTTTTGATCCGGAGGCGTTCGAGAAGAACCGCGCCATCGAAGACCGTCGCAACGAAGACCGTTTCCACTTCATCAACTGGACCAAAAAGGCCTTCAAAAACGTCGACGTGATCCCGCCGGGCAACGGGATCATGCACCAGATCAACCTGGAGAAAATGTCTCCGGTGATCCAGGTGCGCGACGGCGTGGCGTTCCCCGACACTTGCGTCGGTACCGACAGTCACACTCCGCACGTCGATGCACTGGGCGTGATCGCCATCGGTGTTGGCGGTCTGGAAGCGGAAAGTGTGATGCTTGGCCGCGCGTCGTGGATGCGTCTGCCGGAAAGCGTCGGCGTCGAGCTGACTGGCAAACTGCAACCGGGCATCACCGCCACTGACATGGTGCTGGCGCTGACCGAGTTCCTGCGTCAGCAAAAAGTCGTCGGTGCGTGGCTGGAGTTCTTCGGTGAAGGCGCCTCCGCGCTGACCCTCGGCGACCGCGCGACCATTTCCAACATGGCCCCGGAATACGGCGCCACGGCGGCGATGTTCTACATCGACCAGCAGACCATCGACTACCTGAAACTCACCGGCCGCGAAGACGAGCAGGTGCAGCTCGTAGAGCAATATGCCAAGACCACAGGCCTGTGGGCTGACAGCTTGAAGAATGCGCAATACGAGCGTGGGTTGACCTTCGACCTGTCCTCGGTGGTGCGCAACATGGCCGGCCCGAGCAACCCGCACGCCCGTGTCGCCACCTCGGACCTCGCCGCCCAAGGCATCTCCGGCCAGTGGACCGAAGTGCCCGGCCAGATGCCGGACGGCGCGGTGATCATCGCCGCCATCACCAGTTGCACCAACACCAGCAACCCGCGCAACGTCATCGCCGCCGGCCTGCTGGCGCGCAATGCCAACAAGCTCGGGCTGACCCGCAAGCCGTGGGTCAAATCGTCCCTGGCGCCGGGCTCGAAAACCGTCGCGCTGTACCTCGACGAGGCCGGCCTCACCAGCGAACTGGAACAACTCGGTTTCGGCATCGTCGCTTTCGCCTGCACCACCTGCAACGGCATGTCCGGTGCCCTGGATCCGGTGATCCAGCAAGAGATCATCGACCGCGACCTGTACGCCACTGCAGTATTGTCCGGCAACCGCAACTTTGACGGCCGGATTCACCCGTACGCCAAGAACGCGTTCCTGGCTTCGCCGCCGTTGGTCGTGGCTTACGCCATCGCCGGGACCATCCGTTTCGACATCGAAAAAGATGTGCTGGGCGTGGTTGATGGCAAGGAAATCCGCCTGAAAGACATCTGGCCAAGCGACGAAGAAATCGACGCAGTGGTGAAAGCATCGGTCAAACCTGAGCAGTTCCGTCAGGTCTACATCCCGATGTTCGCCATCCACGAAGACACCGGTCCGAAAGTGACGCCGCTGTACGACTGGCGCGAGATGAGCACCTACATTCGTCGTCCGCCGTACTGGGAAGGCGCGTTGGCTGGCGCTCGTCCGCTCAAGGGCATGCGCCCGCTGGCGGTACTGCCGGACAACATCACCACCGATCACCTGTCGCCATCGAACGCGATCATGCTCGACAGCGCCGCCGGCGAATACCTGGCGAAAATGGGCCTGCCGGAAGAGGACTTCAACTCTTACGCAACCCACCGCGGTGACCACCTGACTGCGCAGCGCGCCACCTTCGCCAACCCGAAACTGTTCAATGAAATGGTTCAGGAGAACGGCAAGGTCAAACAGGGTTCTTTGGCTCGCGTCGAGCCGGAAGGCCAGGTCATGCGCATGTGGGAAGCCATCGAAACCTACATGGAGCGCAAGCAGCCGCTGATCATCATCGCCGGCGCCGACTACGGTCAGGGTTCGTCCCGCGACTGGGCGGCCAAAGGTGTGCGTCTGGCGGGTGTGGAAGCGATTGCGGCCGAAGGCTTCGAGCGCATTCACCGCACCAACCTGGTGGGCATGGGCGTGTTGCCACTGGAGTTCAAACCGGGCACCGACCGCAAGACGTTGGGTATCGATGGCAGCGAAACCTACGACGTGATTGGTTTACGCACCCCGCGTGCCGAGCTGACGCTGGTGATCAACCGCAAGAACGGCGAACGCGTCGAAGTGCCGGTGACCTGCCGCCTCGACACCGCCGAAGAAGTGTCGATCTACGAGGCGGGCGGCGTATTGCAGCGCTTCGCACAAGACTTCCTGGAATCGGCCGTCGCCGTTTAAAACGCAGAGCCGCAGGGGATTTCGAATCCCCTGGCGGCCAATAGAGGAATGACATGGCTCACGTACCTCAAATCAAAATCCCTGCCACCTACATGCGTGGCGGCACCAGCAAAGGCGTGTTCTTCAGCCTGCAAGACTTGCCCGAAGCGGCACAGATTCCCGGCCCGGCTCGCGATGCTTTATTGCTGCGCGTGATCGGCAGCCCCGACCCGTACGACAAGCAAATCGACGGCATGGGCGGTGCGACCTCCAGCACCAGCAAAACCGTGATCCTGTCGAAAAGCATCAAGGCCGATCACGACGTCGATTACCTGTTCGGTCAGGTCTCCATCGACAAGCCCTTCGTCGACTGGAGCGGCAACTGCGGCAACCTGTCGGCAGCGGTGGGTTCGTTCGCTATCAGCAACGGTCTGGTGGATGCCAGCCGCATTCCGCAGAACGGCGTTGCGGTGGTTCGCGTGTGGCAGGCCAACATTGGCAAGACCATCATCGCCCACGTGCCGATCACCCAGGGTGAGGTACAGGAAACCGGCGACTTCGAACTCGACGGCGTGACCTTTCCGGCCGCGGAAGTGCAGGTCGAATTCATGGATCCGGCGGCGGAAGAAGAGGGCGGCGGTGGTTCGATGTTCCCTACCGGCAACCTGGTGGATGACCTGGAGGTGCCGGGTGTCGGGACCTTCAAGGCGACCATGATCAATGCCGGTATTCCGACCATCTTCGTCAACGCCGAAGACATCGGCTACACCGGCACTGAGCTGCAAGGCGCGATCAATAGCGATCCGAAAGCGTTGGCGATGTTCGAAACTATTCGGGCTTACGGCGCGTTGCGCATGGGCCTGATCAAGGATCTGGACGAAGCGGCCAAGCGTCAGCACACGCCGAAGGTTGCCTTTGTTGCCAAGCCAGCGGACTACGTTGCCTCCAGTGGCAAGGCGATTGCGGCGGATGATGTCGACCTGCTGGTGCGCGCGTTGTCGATGGGCAAGTTGCATCACGCGATGATGGGCACGGCGGCAGTGGCGATCGGTACGGCGGCGGCGATTCCCGGCACGTTGGTGAATCTTGCGGCGGGTGGTATTGAACGTAATGCTGTGCGCTTTGGACATCCGTCCGGCACGTTGCGCGTGGGTGCTGAGGCCAGTCAGGTGAACGGTGAATGGACCGTGAACAAAGCCATCATGAGCCGCAGTGCGCGGGTGTTGATGGAAGGGTTTGTTCGTGTGCCGGGCGACTCTTTCTAAATGCACATACCCTGTAGGAGCTGCCGAAGGTTCGGGCCGCGTTCGGACGATCTTTTGATCTTGTCTTTAAAAAGAAAAATCAAAAGATCGTCCGAACGCGGCCCGAACCTTCGGCAGCTCCTACAGTTGATCCCATTTCCAGAATAAGAAAGCAATAACTGACTGAGATTGCCCCCTGAACCGAGGTCCCATCAACGAACCACTTCAAGAGTGAATCGAACATGAGCGCCAACGTCGACCTGAACAACCGCCCCGACTACGACACGGTCCTGCAGGACATCGCCGATTACGTCCTGACCTTCAACATCGAATCCCAAGAAGCCTTGGACACCGCTCGCAACTGCCTGATGGACACCCTCGGCTGCGGTCTCCTGGCCTTGCGTTTCCCCGAATGCACCAAACACCTCGGGCCCATGGTGGAAGGCACCGTCGTCCCTTTCGGCGCTCGCGTCCCCGGCACTCCTTACCGTCTCGATCCAGTCAAAGCTGCGTGGGACATCGGTTGCATCGTCCGCTGGCTTGACTACAACGACACTTGGCTTGCGGCCGAGTGGGGCCATCCGTCCGATAATCTCGGTGGCATTCTTGCGGTGGCCGATCATCTTTCGCAAAAGCGTCTGGCCAATGGCGACGCGCCGCTGACCGTTCGCGCGGTGCTCGAAGCCATGATCATGGCCCACGAAATCCAAGGCGTGATCGCGCTGGAAAACTCCTTCAATCGCGTGGGCCTCGATCACGTCATCCTGGTGAAAGTCGCCTCGACCGCTGTCACCGCCAAGCTGATGGGCGCCAATCGCGAGCAGTTGTTGTCCGCGTTGTCTCATGCCTTCGCCGACGGTCAGGCGCTGCGCACTTACCGTCATGCGCCGAATGCCGGATCGCGTAAATGCTGGGCGGCAGGCGATGCGTCCAGTCGCGGTGTGCGACTGGCGGACATTGCGATGCGCGGTGAGATGGGCATCCCCGGCGTGCTGACTGCCAAACAGTGGGGCTTCTACGACGTGTTGTTCAGCCATACCAACAACGATCTGGCGCTCAAGCCTGAAGACAAACGCGTGTTCAGCTTCTCCCGGTCGTACGGCAGTTACGTGATGGAAAACGTGCTGTTCAAGATCAGCTTTCCGGCCGAATTCCACGCGCAAACGGCGTGCGAAGCGGCGGTGACCCTGCACCCGCAAGTCAGAAATCGCCTGCACGAGATCGACAAAATCGTCATCACCACCCACGAATCGGCGATCCGCATCATCTCCAAGGTCGGCCCGTTGGCCAACGCTGCGGACCGTGACCATTGCCTTCAGTACATGACTGCCGTGCCGCTGGCGTTCGGCGATCTGGTGGCCGAGCAGTACGAGGACGACTTCCACACGGCGCATCCGATCATCGACGTGCTGCGCGAAAAAATGGTCATCGTCGAAGACCCGCGCTACACCCGCGAATACCTGGAGGCCGATAAGCGCTCCATCGCCAATGCGATACAGGTGTTCTTCAAGGACGGCTCCAGCACCGATAACGTATTGGTGGAGTACCCGATCGGCCATCGCCGTCGGCGCACCGACGGCATTCCGTTGCTGGAAGACAAGTTCAAGGCCAACCTGGCGACCCGCTTCAACGCCCAGCGCAGCGCTGAGATCTTTGCGTTGTGCAAGGACCAGGCGGCGCTTGAGGCGACACCCGTGAATCGGTTCGTCGACTTATTCGTCATTTGAGCCACTTTTCCACAGGCAATTTGGTGATCGCAAACCCCGTCAACAAAATCGCCGAGTACATCATCAGTTCCTGGGACAAGGCTTGTCCCTCGTACCAGGCACCGATGATCACCGCGAACACCGGAAAAATGATGAACACAAACGACAGAATGATCGGGCTCAGCCGCTTGAGCAGCAGAAAGTAAACGATAAACCCGCCCACCGACGCCACCAGCCCCAGATAGAGCAGGGCGCTCCATGAACGCGCGGTGATGGCATCGAACACGGGTGCTTCGACATTCAATCCGGCGACAAACAGCATCAGCCCGGCAATGCCGATGGGCAGCGTGTTGTAGGTGATAACGCTGATCGCCGTACCGTGTTTTTTAGTCACCACGTAACACAGCGAATGCATCACCGCCGCGCAGAGGATCGCCAACACCCCGAGCAATTCGGTATGGTCCAGATGCAGCCCTTGGCTGCGGATGATCATGAACAGACTGCCGAAGCCGATGGCGATGCCGAGCACTTGCGACGGGTAGATTTTCTCCCGCAAAAACAGTGCGGAGAACAACAGGATGAACACCGGCATGCAGCTGAATAAAAGCGCCGTCAGACCCGATGACACGTACATCTCGCCGTAGTTGAGCAAGTAATACGGCAGGCTGAAATACGTCAGCGTGACGAAGACAAAGAACCAGCGACTTTCCTTGGGAAACAGCAGCGGTTCACGACGGATCAAAGCGAAGCCGAGAAACAACGGAAAAGCGATCAGGAACCGCAAACCGGCAGCAGTTAGCGGTGGCACGCTTTCAACGGCAATCTTGATCCCCAGCCATGTCGTGCCCCAGCTCAGGCATACGATCAGGAACAACACGCTGGTGATCAGGGCGGCCAGCCAGGGTTTGGCAGTACGTGAAGGTGCGCTGACGGCGATGGACATGATCGAACTCCTTTTATCGTCGGAATTGACCTCCTTCTGCAAAAGGTCTATCCCTGATTGAACCTGTTTCAAGCACGCTATTCGGGGCTGGAATGACTGTCAAAACAAGTATTGCCATGGTGTCAATCCTGCGCGACGGCCTCGCCAACGGTCTGGGGGTCAAATACAAGCGCCTCGCCGACGCAATCGAAAAAGGCATCGCTGAAAGGTTGATCGAGCCCGGCTGCAAATTGCCGCCTCATCGGTTGCTGGCGGATAGCCTCGGTGTGACCATCGGTACCATCAGTCGCGCTTACGGTGAACTCGAACGTGTGGGATTGGTGGTCGCTCGCGTAGGAGACGGCACCTATGTGCGTCAGCGCGGGATAGAACGGCCGCGGGACGGTGGCTTTCGCAATGTCAGCGATGAGCCGCAAGCGTTTTTCGACATGAGCCGCAATCAACCGATTCCCGGGCAGGAAGCGCTTTTTTTGAGTCAGAGCCTGCACGCGTTGTCCCTTGATCCTGAAGCGTTGCATCACATCAGCGGCTACACCGCCGATGTCGGTTTGCCGCGCTATGGAGCGGCGGGCGCGCATTGGCTCAGGCATCAAGGGTTTGTCCCGAGCGCCGAGCAAATCGTTTGCGTGAACGGCGGCCAGCACGGCCTGTTGTGTGCCTTGATGGGGTTGCTCAAGGCAGGCGATACGTTGGTGACGGAGCACCTGACCTACCCGGGGTTGATCAGCGTCGCACGCCAGCTGGGGATCAAACTCATCGGCGTCGGGATGGATGATGAAGGTCTGATGCCCGAGGCCCTGGAGGAGGTTTGCCGCATTCATCGTGTCTCAGCGCTGTATTGCACACCGACGATCCAGAATCCTACGGCGGCGGTGATGTCCTTCGCACGACGCGAGGCGATCGCTGAAGTCTGTCGGCAGCACAATCTGCTGATCTTCGAAGACGAAGCCCATGCCGTGCTGGCGCAACAGCGCCCGTTACCCTTGAGCCATTTCGCCCCGGAGCGCTCGGTGCTGATCGGCAGTCTGAGCAAGGCTGTATCGGCCGGTTTGCGGGTCGGTTACCTGCATGCGCCGCAACCATTGATCGGACGCTTGAGCGCAGCGGTGCGCGGGATGTGCTGGATGGCCAGCCCGCTGTCGCTGGAGGTGGCGAGTCTGTGGATAGAAAACGGGATGGCCGAGCAGTTGCTGGGCCAGCAGATTGTTGAGATCAGTCGGCGCAAGGCGTTGGTCAGTGGGTTGTTGGAGAGTTTGGCGTACAAAACCCATCCCCATAGTCCGCACTTCTGGATTGAAGTGCCTGAGCCTTGGCGGGCGTCGCAGATTGCAGCGGAGCTCAAGGAGAATAACTATCTGATCGCCACTGCCGAGGCGTTTGCGGTCGGGCAGGGGGCGGTGCCGCAGTATGTTCGGGCGAGTGTTTGCAATTCGGCGGGGGATGACAGGTTGCTGCTTCAAGGGTTTGAAGCGTTGGTGGGGGCATTAACTGAAACCGTGTAATCGTTCTTCGCGAGCAGGCTCGCTCCCACACTGGATCTATGTAATGCCATAAATCCCTGTGGGAGCGAGCCTGCTCCGGGCGGCGTTCCGACGAAAGCGGTGTATCAGGTACTACAAATCTACTTGAACCGCCGCTCTACGCCTTTCTCCACCAGGATCTTCGCCGAAATCTCTTCCACCGAAAAATGCGTGGAATTGATGTGCGGAATGTTCTCGCGGCGGAACAGATTTTCCACCTCGCGCACTTCGAATTCGCACTGGGCGTAGCTCGAGTAGCGGCTGTTGGGCTTGCGCTCGTTGCGGATCGCAGTGAGGCGGTCCGGGTCGATAGTCAGGCCGAACAGTTTGTGCTGGTGGGCACGCAGGGTGCCTGGCAGTTGCAGGCGCTCCATGTCGTCTTCGGTCAGCGGATAGTTGGCCGCACGGATGCCAAATTGCATGGCCATGTACAGGCACGTCGGCGTCTTACCACAACGCGACACGCCCACTAGGATCAGGTCCGCCTTGTCGTAATAATGCGTGCGCGCACCGTCGTCGTTGTCGAGGGCGAAGTTCACCGCCTCGATCCGCTCCATGTAATTGGAGTTGCTGCCAATCGAGTGGGACTTGCCGACGGTGTAGGAAGAATGCTCGGTCAATTCCTGTTCAAGCGGCGCCAGAAAGGTCGAGAAAATGTCGATCATGAAACCATTGGACGTTGCGAGGATCTCACGAATGTCCTGATTGACAATGGTGTCGAAGATGATCGGCCGAAAGCCGTCGTTTTCGGCGGCTTTGTTGATTTGTTGTACCATAGCCCGCGCTTTATCCACGTTGTCGATGTAGGGCCGCGTGAATTTGCTGAAGGTAATGTTTTCGAACTGCGCCAGGAGGCTTTGACCGAGGGTCTCGGCTGTGATGCCAGTGCCGTCGGAAATAAAGAAAGCAGATCGTTTCATTTGCACCTTGGGCCTTAAGCTAGTGACGAATCTTGGATATGATAGGCGCGATTTGCCGGCCGCCAGTGGCCCGCATTCTCACTTATTTTCCAGGTCCAGGCCATACAGCCGGCAAACGCTCCCTGTAGCAGCCGGCTTCTGAGCTTTTCCAACACAGTTAGTGGAGAGATCACCTTGGTAGAGTACGTAGTTTCCCTCGATAAGCTCGGCGTCCATGATGTAGAGCACGTAGGGGGCAAGAACGCATCCCTCGGCGAGATGATCAGTAATCTTGCAGGTGCCGGTGTATCGGTGCCCGGTGGCTTCGCCACGACAGCTCAGGCTTATCGTGATTTTCTGGAACTGAGCGGCCTGAACGATCAGATCCATGCCGCCCTCGACGCCCTGG
Organism: Pseudomonas sp. MDT1-17; assembly: GCF_054898105.1. Classification (NCBI taxonomy): domain Bacteria; kingdom Pseudomonadati; phylum Pseudomonadota; class Gammaproteobacteria; order Pseudomonadales; family Pseudomonadaceae; genus Pseudomonas; species Pseudomonas sp. MDT1-17. The sequence continues at coordinate 2,463,800 of NZ_JBUBVM010000001.1, forward strand.
ACGTCGATGATGTCAACGCCCTGGCCAGGACCGGCGCCCAGATTCGCCAATGGATCATGGAAGCCGAGTTTCCCGAAAAGCTCAACGCCGAGATCCGCACTGCGTTCGCTACGCTGTCGGCCGGCAACCCTGACATGGCCGTGGCCGTGCGCTCTTCCGCAACTGCCGAAGACCTGCCGGACGCTTCCTTCGCCGGTCAGCAGGAAACCTTCCTGAACATCCGTGGTGTCGAAAACGTTATTCGCGCCGCCAAAGAGGTGTTCGCTTCCCTGTTTAACGACCGCGCCATTTCCTATCGTGTGCACCAGGGCTTCGACCACAAGCTGGTGGCCCTGTCGGCCGGCGTGCAGCGCATGGTCCGCTCCGAAACCGGCACCGCCGGCGTGATGTTCACCCTCGATACCGAATCGGGCTTCCGTGACGTGGTGTTCATCACCGGCGCCTACGGCCTGGGTGAAACCGTCGTACAAGGCGCGGTGAACCCGGATGAGTTCTACGTCCACAAAGGCACGCTGGCAGCCGGTCGTCCGGCCATCCTGCGTCGCAACCTGGGCAGCAAGGCCATCAAGATGATCTACGGCGAAGTCGCCACGGCCGGTAAATCGGTCAAGACCATCGACGTGGACAAGGCTGATCGCGCACGTTTCTGCCTGAGCGACGCCGAAGTCAGCGAACTGGCCAAGCAAGCGATGATCATCGAGAAGCACTACAAGTGCCCGATGGACATCGAATGGGCCAAAGACGGCGACGACGGCAAGCTCTACATCGTTCAGGCCCGTCCTGAAACCGTGAAGAGCCGTACCTCGGCCAATGTCATGGAACGCTACCTGTTGAAAGAAACCGGCACCGTGCTGGTTGAAGGTCGCGCCATCGGCCAGCGTATCGGCGCCGGCAAGGTGCGGATCATCAAGGACGTGTCCGAGATGGACAAAGTCCAGCCAGGCGATGTTCTGGTTTCCGACATGACCGACCCGGACTGGGAACCGATCATGAAGCGCGCCAGTGCCATCGTCACCAACCGTGGCGGTCGTACTTGCCACGCGGCGATCATCGCTCGCGAACTGGGCATTCCGGCCGTGGTCGGTTGCGGCAACGCCACCCAGCTGTTGAAAGACGGCCAGGGCGTGACCGTTTCCTGTGCTGAAGGCGACACCGGTTACATCTTCGAAGGTGAACTGGGCTTCGACATCAAGAAAAACTCCGTGGACGCCATGCCTGATCTGCCGTTCAAGATCATGATGAACGTCGGCAACCCGGACCGCGCCTTCGACTTCGCACAGTTGCCGAACGCTGGTGTGGGCCTGGCCCGACTGGAGTTCATCATCAACCGCATGATCGGTGTTCACCCCAAGGCGCTGCTGAACTACGCCGGGCTGCCGCAGGAAATCAAAGAGAGCGTCGACAAGCGCATTGCCGGCTACGACGATCCGGTCGGTTTCTATGTTGAGAAGCTGGTTGAAGGCATCAGCACCCTGGCCGCTGCGTTCACGCCGAAAAAGGTCATCGTGCGTCTGTCGGACTTCAAGTCCAACGAATACGCGAACCTGATCGGCGGCAAGCTCTACGAGCCGGAAGAAGAAAACCCAATGCTGGGCTTCCGCGGCGCCTCGCGTTACATCAGCGAAGCGTTCCGTGACTGCTTCGAACTCGAATGCCGTGCCCTCAAGCGCGTGCGCAACGAGATGGGCCTGACCAACGTCGAAATCATGGTGCCATTCGTCCGCACCTTGGGCGAAGCCAGCCAGGTCATCGACCTGCTAGCGGAGAACGGTCTGAAGCGCGGCGAAAACGGCCTGCGCATCATCATGATGTGCGAACTGCCGTCCAACGCGATCCTGGCTGAAGAGTTCCTCGAGTTCTTCGACGGTTTCTCCATCGGCTCCAACGACCTGACTCAGCTCACGCTGGGCCTGGACCGTGACTCCGGGATCATCGCTCACCTGTTCGACGAGCGTAATCCTGCGGTCAAGAAGCTGCTGGCCAACGCCATCGCCGCGTGCAACAAGGCTGGCAAGTACATCGGCATTTGCGGTCAGGGCCCTTCGGACCACCCTGATCTGGCCAAATGGCTGATGGAGCAGGGCATTGAAAGCGTTTCGTTGAACCCCGATTCCGTACTGGAAACCTGGTTCTTCCTGGCTGAAGGTCAAGCTCCGGCTTGATGGTGTGAGTGAAAGGGCCGATCAATGATCGGCCCTTTTCGAGATTCAAGTAGGGCGGGCTCCTCTGGAAGCCGCCCTTTTTTGTGCAAGAGCATTATGCAAAGCAGCAGCAACCTATTTCCTGTCGCGCTGATCAGCGCCGAGCGGCGCGGCGATCTGAGCGAAGACGTCTATCGTCTGAAACCCGGCAACAGCCCTGACGGCACCGTCGAACTGGCTGTGACACGTTTGGGCATGGCGGATGGCTCTGACGCGCGCGGCGTTCCGGTCATTTTGCTTCATGGCAGCTTTTCAAATCGCCGGTTCTGGTTTTCCCCCAAAGGTTTGGGGCTGGGCGCCTATCTGACGCGCCTGGGATTCGATGTATGGATTCCGGAAATGCGCGGTCATGGCCTGTCCCAGCGCAACCAGAACTACCGCAAGAACCGCGTCGCCGACTACGCTCGTTACGATTTGCCGGCCATTGGCGCGTTCGTGCGTGAGCAGAGCGGCCAGGTCCCGCACTGGATCGGTCATTCGCTCGGCGGGATTACGCTGGCGGCGGCGCTGGGTGGCGAGTACATCGGCGAACCGGTCGTGGCTTCCGCGGCCTTTTTTGGTACGCAAGTCAGTCGCACCTACTGGCCGTTGAAGATTCCGCCGGTGGAGTGGAGCGGGCGCTTCATTCTCAAGCGTTTTGCCCAGCTGTCCGGTTCACGGCTCAAGCGCGGCCCGGAGGACGAGCCGATTGGCCTGGCACTGGAAAGCATGCGCTGGAATGGCTTGTTCGGGCGCTTTGGTGATGCCGACAAGGATTGGTGGGCCGGATTGGCCGAGGTTCAGTTGCCGGTATTGGCCGTGAGCGCAGTGGGCGATCATCAGGACCCGACCTGGGCCTGTCGCAAACTGTTCGATCAGCTCGGTTCCGAGCAGAAGCAATTTATCAACCTGGGTCGCGACCAAGGCTTTGGCGAAAATTTCGGTCATGTGGAAATGCTCGTCAGCAAAGCCGCCCAGACTGAAGTCTGGCCGTTGGTGGCGCGCTGGTTGGTCGATCAGCAGACGCCATTGCCGGGTGAAAAACCAGATCTGGCCAGGACGGTCTGAGCCTGATGCTCTAACAAGGGCATTTCGCTCCGTTCGGCTTGCGGCTAAGATACGACGCATTGAGCTGTTCTGGTCATTTTCGGTTGCTGAGCTATCAGTGATGTTCGTGTTGTCTTCCTCTTTACAGGAGTTTCTCGATGAACCATTACCTCACGCCTGACCTGTGCGACGCCTATCCGGAACTGGTGCAGGTGCTTGAACCGATGTTCAGCAATTTCGGCGGTCGAGATTCCTTCGGCGGCGAAATCGTGACCATCAAGTGCTTCGAAGACAACTCGTTGGTCAAGGAGCAGGTCGAGCTCAAAGGTAATGGCAAGGTGCTGGTGGTCGACGGCGGCGGTTCCCTGCGCCGCGCGCTGCTGGGCGACATGCTGGCCGAGAAAGCCGCGAAAAACGGTTGGGAAGGGCTGGTGGTCTACGGTTGTATCCGCGACGTCGACGTCATCGCGCAAACCGATCTGGGGGTTCAGGCCCTAGCCAGTCACCCGATGAAAACCGACAAGCGCGGTATCGGTGATCTCAACGTGGCCGTGACCTTTGCTGGCGTGACCTTCCATCCAGGTCACTACATCTATGCGGACAACAACGGCGTGATCATTTCGCCAAGCCCGCTTGCGATGCCTGAATAAAGCACTGCTGGCTTTTTGTTTCAGGACTAGGGGTGAGGATGTTCGAGGAAGAAAACGCGCAGTGGGGGCTGGTGCATGCCCTGGTGCTGGACGGTAAAGGCGGTGCGCGTTCGATAGCCCGGACTGAACTCGATGACTTGCAGCTGCAGGCCCATGAAAGCCTGTGGCTGCACTGGGATCGAAGTCACCCGCAAACCCAGACATGGCTGCGCAAATCCAGCGGTCTGAGTGAATTCAGCTGTGACCTGTTGCTTGAAGAAAACACCCGGCCGCGTCTTGTACAGCTTTCGGACAGCGAACTGCTGCTATTTTTGCGTGGGGTCAATCTGAACCCGGGCGCCGAGCCGGAAGACATGGTCTCGGTGCGGATTTTTGCGTCGGCCCAGCGGGTTATTTCTCTGCGTTTGCGTCCGTTGCGCGCCACCGATGAGTTGCTGGTGCAGCTCGGCGAAGGTAAAGGACCGAAAACTGCGTCAGAACTCATCCTTTATATGGCGCAATACCTCACCAACAAGGTGCAGGATCTGGTCAGTTGCCTCTCGGAAGTGGTCGATGAGGAAGAAGAAAAGCTGGATACCGACGAACGGTATACACCCGAGCACGGAGCCGTTTTGCAGATCCGTCGCAGGGCTGCCGCGCTGAAACGTTTTCTTGCGCCGCAGCGGGATATTTTTGGTCAGCTGACACGGATAAGACTGCCCTGGTTCGTCGAAGACGATGGCGATTACTGGAACGAATTGAACAACAGCCTGACCCGATATCTCGAGGAGCTTGAATTGACCCGGGAGCGGGTGGGGTTGGTCCTCGAGGCCGAAGATAGACGTTTGAGCGTGCGCATGAACCGCACGATGTACCGCTTCGGGATCATCACCGGGATCTTTTTGCCGATGAGTTTTCTGGCAGGTCTCTTGGGTATCAACGTCGGCGGGATTCCGTTCTCCGCAAGCCCTTATGGCTTCCCGATTGCCTGCCTGATGATGGTCTCGGTGGCACTGGGGCAGTGGTGGTTATTCCGACGTTTGCGCTGGGTCTGAGGGTGAGTCATGTGACCCGAGCAAATTTGATCGCGTCTTTCACAGACATCACGAGAGGTGCGTATGCACGATCCGTTTGAACAATCTTTGCGTGACATGCTCAAGGCATCACCGTCCACCCGGGACGACGATGCATGCCTGGGGCGTGTACTGAAAACCGCTAACCGTCAGGTCGGCGCCGGTGATCTGTTCAGCCTGCTGGGCCGTTGGCTGCCCGCGCTGATGATTGCCCTCAACAACGGCTCGGCCCACGTCTCGCCGGTATCCCGTCACCGTAAACCTACCGTTCGCACTGCTGATAAGGCTGATTGAATATGGAACTTGATCTCTGGACTCAGAGCCTCGTCACTGCAATGACTGCGTTATGGACCAAGGTTGCAAATTTCATCCCGAACCTGTTCGGTGCACTGGTTGTGTTGCTGTTGGGTTTCGTCGTGGCGAAACTTTTGGATACTTTGTTGTCCAAGTTGCTCGCCAAGCTGGGGCTCGATCGCTTGATGGGTGGTACCGGTCTGACTAAATTGCTGTCCCGGGCTGGCCTTCAAGTGCCGATCTCGACCTTGATCGGCAAGATCGTGTATTGGTTCGTTTTGCTGATTTTTCTGGTTTCTGCCGCAGAATCCCTTGGACTTGAGCGAGTTTCGGCTACGCTTGACATGCTTGCGCTGTATTTGCCGAAAGTATTCGGCGCCGCGCTGGTGCTGCTGGTGGGTGTATTGCTCGCGCAACTGGCCAATGGGCTGGTGCGGGGTGCGGCAGAGGGTGTAGGGCTGGATTACGCTGCGGGCCTGGGGCGAATTGCCCAGGGCCTGGTGATTATCATCAGTATTTCGGTCGCAATCAGCCAGTTGGAGGTCAAGACTGACCTGCTCAACCATGTGATTGTGATCGTTTTGATTACCGTTGGTCTGGCGGTTGCGCTGGCCATGGGGTTGGGAAGCCGGGAAATTGCCGGTCAGATTCTTGCGGGAATCTATGTGCGTGAGTTGTATCAGGTTGGGCAACAAGTGCGTGTTGGCGAGGTCGAAGGTCAGATCGAAGAGATCGGCACGGTTAAAACCACATTGCTGACCGATGAAGGTGAGCTAGTCTCTCTCTCCAATCGGATTCTCCTGGAGCAGCATGTGAGTAGCCGCTAACCCGGCAAACCCTGCTAATGTATGCCGCCGCAAAGTGCCCTGAAGGCGCTTCGGCGGACATTGACCTGACTGTCGGCCCGACTTGTTTTGAATAAAGCTCAATCGCTGTCCACGCGCTACGACCCCCGCGAGCTCTCTGATGAGGAGTTGGTCGCGCGCTCGCATACCGAGCTGTTTCACGTAACGCGCGCCTATGAAGAACTGATGCGGCGTTACCAGCGAACATTATTTAACGTCTGTGCGCGATATCTTGGGAACGATCGTGATGCAGACGATGTCTGTCAGGAAGTGATGTTGAAGGTGCTGTATGGCCTGAAGAACTTCGAGGGTAAATCGAAGTTCAAGACGTGGCTGTATAGCATCACGTACAACGAGTGCATCACGCAGTATCGAAAAGAACGGCGAAAGCGTCGCTTGATGGATGCTTTGAGTCTGGACCCCCTCGAGGAAGCGTCTGAAGAAAAGGCGCCGAAACCCGAGGAAACGGGTGGACTTGATCGCTGGTTGGTGTATGTGAACCCGATTGACCGTGAAATTCTGGTGCTACGATTTGTCGCAGAGCTGGAGTTTCAGGAGATCGCAGACATCATGCACATGGGTTTGAGTGCAACAAAAATGCGGTACAAACGCGCTCTAGATAAATTGCGTGAGAAATTTGCAGGCATTGCTGAAACTTAGTTCGGCGCAAATATCTCTTACGTGTAGGCAAGTTCTGATAGACTTGCCGCCGAGTTGTCCCCCGGTTTGCGGGACTGCTTCACAATCACCAGATGGGGATTTAACGGATGAAACTGAAAAACACCTTGGGCTTGGCCATTGGTTCTTTGATTGCCGCCACTTCTTTCGGCGCTCTGGCACAAGGCCAAGGCGCAGTTGAAATCGAAGGCTTCGCAAAGAAAGAACAATTCGACAGCGCTCATAACTTCAAGAACAACGGCAACCTGTTCGGTGGTTCGGTTGGTTACTTCCTGACCGACGACGTTGAACTGCGTCTGGCTTACGACGAAGTGCATAACGTTCGTTCCGACGACGGTCGTAACATCAAGGGCGCTAACACCGCTCTGGACGCTCTGTACCACTTCAACAACCCGGGCGACATGCTGCGTCCGTACGTTTCGGCTGGTTTCTCCGATCAAAGCATCGGTCAGAACGGCTCCGGCGGTCGTGACCGTTCCACCTTCGCCAACGTTGGCGGCGGTGCGAAGTTGTACTTCACCGAGAACTTCTACGCCCGTGCTGGCGTTGAAGCTCAGTACAACATCGACCAGGGCGACACCGAGTGGGCTCCAAGCGTCGGTATCGGTGTGAACTTCGGTGGCGGCTCCAAGCCTGCTGCTGCTCCAGTTCCAGCACCAGCTGAAGTCTGCTCCGACAGCGACAACGATGGCGTGTGCGACAACGTTGACAAGTGCCCGGACACCCCAGCCAACGTAACTGTTGACGCTGATGGCTGCCCAGCAGTTGCTGAAGTTGTTCGTGTTGAGCTGGACGTGAAATTCGACTTCGACAAGTCGGTAGTCAAGCCTAACAGCTACGGCGACATCAAAAACCTCGCTGACTTCATGAAGCAGTACCCATCCACCAGCACTACTGTTGAAGGTCACACTGACTCCGTCGGTCCTGACGCTTACAACCAGAAACTGTCCGAGCGTCGTGCAAACGCCGTTAAGCAAGTTCTGACCAACCAGTACGGTGTTGAATCGACCCGCGTTCAGTCTGTTGGCTACGGCGAATCCCGCCCAGTTGCTGACAACGCAACTAAAGCTGGCCAAGCTGTAAACCGTCGCGTAGAAGCGTCGGTAGAAGCTAACGCTAAGTAATTAGCTTGCAGCTTTGAAAAGCCCGGCTTAGGCCGGGCTTTTCTTTGTCTGCGATTTAGGTTTCAGTGAGGGTTTGGCGGTGTTCCGAAAAGATTGCAGCCTGCGGCAGCTCCTACCGGACTGCGCCGATGTGTCGATCCACTGTAGGAGCTGCCGAAGGCTGCGATCTTTTGATCTCATCACATCCCGCCACAGCACCGATGATCAGGATTGCCGGACTCTTCAACTCAAAGGCGTAGGCATCTTCTTCCATCGCTGTCAGAGCGCTCCGACATTGCCGTTGGTGTGGCAGGGAAGCATTTTCAATCATCGCCACCGGTGTATCCGCCGCCATTCCGCCGGCCAGCAGCTGCTCACGAATCTCGCTCAGTTTTGCTACACCCATGTACACCACCAGCGTCGTGCCACCTTGCGCCAAGGCTTGCCAGTTCAAGCTGCTGCCATCCTGAGTGTGGGCGGTGACCAGCGTCACGCCTCGCGCGACGCCACGCAGGGTCAACGGAATGTCACATTGCGTTGCGCCGGCAAGCCCGGCCGTGATGCCGTTGACCAACTCAACCTCGACGCCGCGTTCGCGCAGCCACTGCGCCTCTTCACCGCCACGGCCGAAAATGCACGGATCACCGCCCTTGAGCCGCACCACGCATTTACCGTGGCGGGTATATCGCAGCATCAGGCGATGAATGAATGCCTGAGGTGTGGAGCGGCAGCCGCCGCGCTTGCCCACGGGAATAATCCGCGCCTGTGGACAATGCTCCAGCACCGCGTCGTTAACCAGGTCATCGATCAGCACCACATCTGCTTCTCTCAACGCTCGCACAGCCTTGAGGGTCAACAATTCCGGATCGCCAGGACCCGCACCCACCAGCCAGACTTTTGCGCTCATAGTGTTCTCCTCACGAGATGACGGCGATCGGCTGCGCAGTGGCCGCCAGCAAACGCTTGATTTCCGGGACGCAGGAGCCGCATTGCGTGCCGCAGCCCAATTCTTGTTTCAAACCCTGCAGATCCAGGCCGCGGCTAATGCCCGCGCAGACCGCGCTCTGGCTGACGTTTTTGCAATTGCACAGGGTTTTGTTACCGACCGCCGGCGTATTGGCGTTGCCCGGTGGTGCGCTCAGCGGTGCCAGCAACCAGCGGCGCAGTTGTTCATCGGCGCGACCTTCGAGCCACAGACTTTGCAGCCAGTGTTGGGCGAGGGTTTCGCCGGCCAGACGAATCGCGGTGATTCGACCGTTCTCGATCCGCACGCGTTTGCCGATGGAGCGTCGTGGGTCGTCGTAAGCCAAAACCGGGCCGTCGTTGAGCCCCAGGCATTGATCGATATCACGCAACAGTTGCGGATCTGGCGCGCCGGCGCTGGCAGCGCGTATCAGCAGCGCGGGGCGTTCACGGCCAGCGAGGCTGAGGCTGACGTAGGAAAACGCCTCACAGAGCGGTCGTAGCGTCTCAAAATGCTGTTGAGCATCGCCCTCTATCAGGGCGAAAAGGTTCCACGGCAGTTGCACAGGTTCGAGGCGCACGCCGCTGTGCTTGAGTTCGGGTTGTTTCGACAACGGGTCGAAAGCCGGTTGGGTGAGTGCATTCACGCCACCCTTGAGGAAGCGGTCACCCCAATGCATGGGGAGAAAGGCCTGGCCCGGGCGCACGCTGTCGTCGCTGCCGACGGCAACAATCACCGCGCCACGACGACTCTTCAGGCTGACCAGGTCGCCCGATTGCAGCCGATGCCGACGCAGTTCATCCGGGTGCAAACTCAACACGGCTTCGCTGACGTGGCCGAATAGCTGCGCGGCGGTGCCGGTGCGGCTCATGCCGTGCCATTGATCCCGCAGGCGGCCGGTGATCAGGGTCAGCGGGAAGCGCGCATCGCGTTGTTCCTTGGCGGCGCGATACGGGTCGGCCACGAATTGCGCACGTCCACTGGCCGTCGGGAAAATCCCGTCCAGGTACAGCCGAGCTGTGCCTTCACTGGCACCCTCGGGGAAGGGCCATTGCTGCGGGCCGAGGCGGTCGATCAGCTCGTGGCTGATGCCGGACAAGTCCAGGTCACGCCCGCGGGTCAGTTGTTTGTACTCATCGAAGACGTGCGCCGGGGTTTCAAAGGTAAACAGGCTGGTTTGCTCAGGACGCAGATGTTTTTCCAGGCGTTGTGCGAAATCGACGGTGATAGCCCAGTCGGGGCGGGCTTCGCCCGGTGCGACGATGGCTCGACGAACGTGGGAAATGCGCCGCTCGGAGTTCGTCACCGTGCCGTCCTTTTCGCCCCAACTGGCGGCAGGCAACAGCAGATCAGCGAATGCAGCGGTTTCGGTGGTGCGGAAGGCTTCCTGCAACACCACGAACGGGCAGGCTTGCAGTGCCGCGCGCACGGCGGTTTGATCCGGCATTGACTGCGCGGGGTTGGTGCAAGCGATCCACAGCGCCTTGATTTTCCCGCTACGCACCTGCTCGAACAGTTCAATGGCGGTCAGGCCGGTGTTCTCGGGGAGTTGTTCTACGCCCCAATAGGCGGCCACTTCCGCGCGATGTTCAGCATTGGCTGCTTCGCGATGGCCTGGCAGCAGGTTCGACAAACTGCCGGTTTCCCGCCCCCCCATGGCATTCGGCTGACCGGTCAGCGAGAAAGGTCCGGCGCCGGGGCGGCCGATTTGCCCGGTGGCCAGGTGCAGGTTGATCAGCGCGCTGTTCTTCGCGCTGCCGACGGTGGACTGATTCAGTCCCATGCACCACAGCGACAGAAAACTCGGTGAAGTGCCGATCCATTCCGCGCATTGCTGCAGTTGCTCGATGCTGATCCCGCAGAGCTGCGAAACCATTGTCGGGGTGTAATCACGCACAAGGTTTTTCAGCTCGGCCAAGCCTTCGGTGTGGGCCTTGATGAAGTCGCGGTCGACCCAGTCTTCCCACAACAGCAGGTGCAAAATCCCATGGAACAACGCGACATCGGTACCCGGCAGAATCGCCAGGTGCAGGTCAGCCAAATCGCAGGTGTCGGTACGACGCGGGTCGATGACGATGACTTTCATCTGCGGCCGACGGGATTTCGCTTCCTCCAGCCGACGGAAAAGTATCGGGTGGGCGTAGGCCATGTTACTGCCGACGATCATCACGCAATCACTCAGTTCCAGGTCTTCGTAGCTGCACGGCGGTGCGTCAGCCCCCAGGCTGCGCTTGTAGCCGACCACAGCCGACGACATACACAGGCGCGAATTGCTGTCGATGTTGTTGGTGCCCACCAGCGCTCGCGCCAGTTTGTTGAAGGCGTAGTAATCCTCGGTCAGCAATTGCCCGGAGATATAGAACGCCACGCTGTCCGGGCCGTGTTCGGCGATGGTTTCGGCAAAAACGCTGGCGGCGTGATCGAGGGCGGTGTCCCAGTCGGTGCGGCTGCGGGCGATGCCTTTACCCAGGCGCAGTTCGGGATACAACGCCCGGGCCGCCAGGTCGCCGGTCAGGTGCAATGTAGAGCCTTTGCTGCACAGTTTGCCGAAGTTGGCCGGGTGGGCCGGATCGCCGCTGACGCCGAGAATGCGCTCGCCGTCATGCTCGATCAGCACGCCGCAGCCGACCCCGCAGTAGCAGCAGGTGGAAGCGGTGCTCTGGCGGTTCATCAGCTTGCTTCCCGCAGAGCCAGCAGCACCCGGCCATTTTCGACCCGTGCTGAATGGTGGTGAGCGCAACCGATGTCCGGGGCCTGTGCTTCGCCGGTCTCCAGGTCGATCTGCCAATTATGCAGCGGGCAGGCGACCCGTTTGCCGTAAATCAAACCCTGGGACAGCGGACCACCCTTGTGCGGGCAGCGGTCGTCGAGTGCGAAAACCTCATCGTCGCTCGTACGAAAAATCGCGATGTCGCCTTTCGGGCCCGCGATGATCCGCGAGCCAAGGGTGTTGATCTCTTCCAGTGCGCAGATATCCAGCCAGTTCATGCCGGCACCTCCAGATTCTTCACCGCAATGACGTCGAATTCTTTTTTCAGCAGCGGCTGCGCAAGGCGTTCCTTCCACGGATCCTGTTCGAACGACAGGGAAAATTGCAGGCGATCGTTGAGTGCCTTGCGTCGCTCCGGGTCTTCCAGCACGGCTTTCTTAATGTGTTCCATGCCGACCCGTTGCAGGTAGTGCACGGTGCGCTCGAGGTAGAAGGCTTCTTCGCGATACAGCTGCAGGAACGCACCGTTGTATTCGCGCACTTCTTCGGCGGTCTTCAGTTTGACGAAGAACTCCGCGACTTCGGTTTTGATCCCGCCGTTGCCGCCGATGTACATCTCCCAGCCGGAATCCACGCCGATAATTCCGACGTCCTTGATGCCCGCTTCCGAACAGTTGCGTGGGCAACCGGAGACGGCCAGTTTCACTTTGTGCGGCGACCACATGTTGAACAGGTCGTGCTCAAGCTCGATGCCCAGTTGTGTGGAGTTCTGGGTACCGAAGCGGCAGAACTCACTGCCCACGCAAGTCTTCACGGTGCGGATGGATTTGCCGTAGGCGTGGCCAGATGGCATGTCGAGATCCTTCCAGACGCCCGGCAGGTCCTGCTTCTTGATCCCCAGCAAATCGATACGCTGGCCGCCGGTCACCTTGACCATGGGCACGTTGTATTTGTCGGCCACGTCGGCAATGCGCCGCAGTTCCGAGGGATTGGTCACACCGCCCCACATCCGTGGGACTACAGAGTAAGTACCGTCTTTCTGAATGTTGGCGTGGGCCCGTTCGTTGATCAGGCGCGATTGCGGGTCGTCCTTGGCTTCTCCCGGCCAGGTGGAAATCAGGTAATAGTTGAGCGCCGGGCGGCACGTGGCGCAGCCGTTCGGGGTGCGCCAGTTCAGGTAGTTCAGGGTGCCAGCGATGGTCAGCAAATGCTGCTCGCGGATGGCCTGGCGGATTTGCCCGTGGTTCAGGTCGCTGCAACCGCAGATGGCTTTTTCGCTTTTCGGTTTAACGTCCGCCGCGCCGCCCACGGTGTTGATCAGAATCTGTTCCACCAGCCCTGCGCAGGAACCGCAGGAGCTGGCCGCCTTGGTGTGTTTCTTGACGTCGTCGACGCTGAACAATCCGTGTTCCTGAATCGCCTTGACGATGGTGCCTTTGCACACGCCGTTGCAGCCGCAGACTTCGGCGGTGTCGGCCATGCTCATGGCTTTGTCCTGGCCTTGATGTCCTACGTCGCCCAAGGCCAGCTCCATGGATGAAGAGCCGCCGAACATCAGGTGATCGCGGATCTGCGCGATGTCGTGATTCTCACGGATCTGCCGGAAATACCAGCCACCGTCTGCCGTATCGCCGTACAGACAGGCCCCGACCAGCACGTCATCCTTGATCACCAGTTTTTTGTAGATTCCACCGATCGGGTCGGAGAGGGTGATGGTTTCGGTGCCTTCGCCGCCCATGAAGTCGCCAGCGGAGAACAGGTCGATGCCGGTGACTTTCAATTTGGTCGACGTCACCGAGCCCTTGTAGGTGGCGAAGCCCAGTTGGGCGAGGTGGTTGGCGCAGACCTTGGCCTGTTCGAACAGTGGCGCCACCAGGCCGTAGGCGATGCCGCGGTGGCTGGCGCATTCGCCGATGGCGTAGATGCGGGGGTCGTAGGTTTGCAGGGTGTCGTTGACCAGAATCCCGCGGTTGCAAGGGATGCCGGATTTTTCCGCGAGTTCGGTGTTGGGGCGAATGCCGGCGGCCATCACCACCAGGTCGGCGGGGATGATGTCGCCATTCTTGAACTCAACCGAGCCGACCCGGCCATTGCCGGCATCGTGCAGGGCCTGGGTTTGCTCGCAAAGACGAAAGTGCAGGCCGCGGGCTTCCAGGGCGGTTTGCAGCAACTGGCCGCTGGTTTTGTCCAGTTGCCGTTCCAGCAGCCACTCACCGATATGCACCACGGTGACGTGCATACCGCGCAGCATCAGGCCGTTGGCGGCTTCCAGACCGAGCAGGCCGCCACCGATCACAACGGCGTGCTTATGGGTTTTCGCCGTGTTGATCATGGCCTGGGTGTCGGCGATGTCGCGGTAGCCGATCACGCCGTGCAAAGTGTTGCCGGGGATCGGCAGGATGAACGGGGTCGAACCGGTGGCGATCAGCAGGCGATCGTATTCAGCCTCGGTGCCGTCTTCGGCGATCACGCGGCGTTTGATCCGGTCGATCTCAATCACTTTGCGGTTGAGCAGCAATTTGATGTTGTTGTCCAGGTACCAGTCGAGATCGTTGAGCACGATCTCTTCAAACGTCTGCTCGCCGGCCAGCACGGGAGACAGCAGGATGCGGTTGTAGTTGGTATGGGGTTCGGCGCCGAAGACCGTGATGTCGTACAGCTCATTGCTCAGCTTGAGCAACTCTTCCAGGGTGCGAACCCCGGCCATGCCGTTGCCGATCATCACCAGTTTTAGTTTTTTCATCAGGTTCTCCGGGGAGCTCAGACCCGCCTCATCAGGGCTGTCAGGTCTTGCTCGACACATTTTGCGCAAACAAAAAAAGGCGTCCCGCTAGTTGCCTAGCGAGGACGCCTTTGTCCTGGTCCCGTTCTCTCGGGAAGCGCATCCTTCGTCGTTGAAGGCTGGGCTTTATAGTTGATGAGAGAGGTAATGCAGTGGTTGTGCCAAGTTCTTCAGGGGCCCGGATTTGTTGGGTTTTGGCGCGGTCTCAAATCGAAGGGTGTGATTTATTGCACCGAATCAAAGCGCCTTGCCCATTAATGGAGCGCCACAACCAGCAGCACCAGATTCACCAGCAATGACGCCAGCGCCAAGGTCCGCCAGACCTTCAATGGCTCGCGCTCAAGCAACGGTCTGGGTCGCACGCTCAAGCTGTGTCGCTCACCCTGTTCCAGCAGCAGCAACCATTCTTCCGCCGTTTCAAATCGCTGACCCGGATCCACCGCCACGGCGCGCTCCAGACTTTGCGCGATCCATTCCGGCAGGTCGGGTCGATAGCGACTGGCACTGACAGGAATTCCGAACCGGGGGCGCTGGAAAGCTTCGATTTCGCCGTAGGGATAATGCCCGGTGAGCAGGAAGTACAAGGTCACGCCGACGGCATACAGGTCCTGTTGCGGTGTCGGTGTTTCCCCGCGAAAGGCTTCCGGCGCGATATAGCTGGGCGTTCCGGGCAGGGCAGAAGGCTGATCTTCGGACAGGCCGGGGCAGTAGGCGAGGCCGAAGTCCAGTAGGCGTAATTCGCCGTCGTCCCCCAGCAGCAGGTTCTCCGGTTTGAT
This sequence comes from Pseudomonas sp. MDT1-17, assembly GCF_054898105.1. Taxonomy (NCBI): domain Bacteria; kingdom Pseudomonadati; phylum Pseudomonadota; class Gammaproteobacteria; order Pseudomonadales; family Pseudomonadaceae; genus Pseudomonas; species Pseudomonas sp. MDT1-17. Next base: position 2,478,881 of record NZ_JBUBVM010000001.1, read on the forward strand.
ATCGCGATGGAGAATCTGCCGTCTATGCAGCATGCCAACCGCTCGCAACAGGCGTTCGGCCAGATCCTGCCATTGGGGCAGAGGCAGCGGTCCGACATCTGCGTGCAACGCAGCCAACGTAGATCCGGAATATTCGCGCATCACGTAGTACAAATGCTGACGCTGACTGGCGGCATGGACTTCAGGGAAATGCCGGCCGGCCACGCGTTTGAGAAACCATTCTTCCGACAGCAATGCTTGCCCGGCCAAGTGATCGTCGCGCAGCGCACCGGGCAAGGTTTTCAGCAGCCAGGGTTGTTGTTGCCCGTCGCGTACCCGATAGAGCAACGACTGCTGGCTCTGAGCGAGTATGCCTTCGACTTGCCAACCCTCGAACGTCTGACCCGGTTTCAGTGCTGGCGGCAGCGGCCATTGCTGCAAATGAATCAACGCATCGCCGATACTCGTTTCACCGAGGGCATCGACCCGCACCAGCAAGGCGCTGGCGTTATCCTGGCTGCCGGCCAGATGCGCCGCGTTGACCAAGGTCTGCGCCGCGCTGTTCAGATCTGGCTGATCGCGCAGAATCGCGGCAATCGCGGTGTCGCCCAGCACGGCCCAGATGCCGTCGCTGAGCAGCACGAAGCTCTCATTAAGGCGCAGTTCGCCATCGAGAAAATCCAGCACCAAATGCTGATCGAGCCCGAGCGCCCGCTTGAGCACATGCTGCATGCCCGGTTGGTCCCAGACGTGATCCTCGCTGACCCGCTGCAACTGATCGGCGTGCCAGCGATAAACCCGGCAATCGCCGACATGGGCCAGGGTAAAACGCCTACCGCGCATGACCAAAGCACTGACAGTGGTCAGTAGCGGTTGCCCACCGCCGTTGGCCTGTAGCCAGCGATTTTGCGCCAGTAGCAGGCGATCCAGCGCTTGAGCGACGCCCCAGGTTTCCGGTGTGGCGTAGTAATCCAGCGCCAGGGCCTGCAACGTCGAGCGGGCGGCGAGGCCACCGTCGGCGCACTGGCTGACGCCATCGGCGATGGCGAAGAGGTAACCCTTGCTCGCTGCCAGCGCCGGGGCCGGGGTCACCAGGCGCAGGGCGTCCTGATTCTCCTCGCGAGGGCCGATGGCGCTGGCTTCGGCAAAACTCAGTTGCAGGCTCATTCAGCCCTCACACCCGGGCAGCGGTGACGGCAGCCGAACCCCAAGTGGTTCTCCAGCGACGTTTTACGCCGTGCAGACCGAACCAGGCGAGGACGCCGAGGCTGGCGAACAACCACAGCGCCAACTGATAGCTGCCAGTGCTTTGCTTGATCGCGCCCATGCCTGCCGCGAGGGCGAAACCACCAATGCCGCCGGCCATGCCGATCAGTCCGGTCATTACGCCGATCTCCCGACGAAAACGCTGCGGAACCAACTGGAATACCGCGCCGTTACCCGCACCCAAACCGAGCATGGTGCACACGAAAAGTGCCAATGCTGCGTAGGAACTCGGCAAGTTGAAACCGACCGCGGCGATGCAGACTGCCGCCACCGTGTACATCCCCAATAGCGTGCGAATCCCGCCGAAGCGATCTGCCAGAGCGCCGCCCAACGGACGCATCAAACTGCCGCCGAACACGCAGGCTGCGGTGTAATAGCCGGCGGTCACCGGGCTGAGGCCATATTGGTCGTTGAAATAGCCGGGCAGAGCGCTGGCCAGGCCGATGAAGCCGCCGAAGGTCACGCTGTAGAAAAACATGAACCACCAGCTGTCGCGGTCGCCCAAGGCCTTGAAGTAGTCGGACATGGACTTGGCTTTCGGCCGCTCAGGCGCGTTTTTGGCCAGCCAGGCGAAGACGATGATGGTCAGAATCAGCGGGATCAGGGCGAAGCCGAACACGTTGCTCCAACCAAATGCAGCGGCCAGTACCGGGGCGATCAGTGCCGCGAGTACGGTGCCCGAGTTACCAGCACCGGCGATGCCCAAGGCTTTGCCTTGGTGTTTTGGCGGATACCATTGTGACGCCAGCGGCAGGGCGACGGCGAAGGACGCGCCGGCCATGCCGAGGAACAGGCCCAGCAGCAGCGCTTGCTCGTAGCTGTGAATGCCGTGTTTCCAAGCGACGAACAGGGCGCAGATGACGATCACCTGGCCAATCAGCCCGGCGGTTTTTGGCGACAGGCGATCAGCCAGCAAGCCCATTACAAAGCGCAATACGGCCCCGGCCAGAATTGGCGTGGCCACCACCAGCCCGCGCTGTTGGGTGGTCAGGTGCAAGTCGGCGGCGATTTGCACCGCCAGTGGGCCGAGCACGTACCAAACCATGAAGCTCAGGTCGAAATAGAGGAAGGCCGCGAACAATGTCGGGGTATGGCCGGATTTCCAGAAGCTTGAATTCATCGCGCACCTCAGCTGTTAGGAGTCTCGAGAAGGAGTCATGAGCTTGCAGGTGGGGCGCCGCATCGGCCGCACCACCGGCCCCGGTCTCTGGGGCCAAAACAAAAAAACGCCGCCACCGGATTCGCCATGGGCAAATGAGGTGAGCGACGTCTTTGTCGTAGGTGGGGCAACCGCCGTTGGTTACCTGTAGCGATTACTTAGCGAGATCTGTGCCAACAGGCGAAAACCGAGTTGCGGCCATTCGCGAGCAAGCCCGCTCCCACATGGATCTTTGGTGTACACAAAACCTGTGGGAGCGGGCTTGCTCGCGAAGGGGCCTTCAACGGCACCACAAAACCTCAGCCGAGCAACTCGCTCATCGCGATGATCTGTTCCGCCACCTGAATCAGCTTCTGCTGCCGACTCATCGCCTGGCGGCGCATCAGGGTGTAGGCCTCTTCCTCGTTGCAGTCCTTCATTTTCATCAACAGCCCTTTGGCCAGCTCGATGCGCTTGCGCTCGGCCAGTTGCTGGTCGCGGGCGTTGAGTTGGGCGCGCAGGGCCTGGTCGCTTTCAAAGCGTGCCATGGCGACGTCGAGAATCGGCTGCAAGCGCTGTGCGTGGATGCCTTCGACGATGTAGGCACTGACCCCGGACTTGATCGCCTGACGCATCACATCGGGGTCATGTTCATCGGTAAACATCACAATCGGCCGCGGTTGGTCGCGGCTCACCAGCACCACTTGCTCCATCACATCGCGGCTCGGTGACTCGGTATCGATCAAAATCACATCCGGACGCACCGTTTCGACGCGTGCAGGCAGGTCGATGGTCAGGCCCGACTCGTCGATCACCTCGAACCCGGCTTCGGTCAGCGCCGCCTTCAGGCGACCGACTTTCTTCGCGGTGTCGTTGATCAGCAGGATACGCAACATATTCGCAGTCTCCTGTCAGCGGCTGGCGAGAAGGGGCGAGCTGTCGCTCATGGCGTGCAGCTTGAAACTGCGGGCATAGCCGGTGGGGTCCGAGCCGTCCCAGACCTTGCCGTCGATCAACTGGCTGCTGCGCATTGCCTGATCGGGGGTGGCGACACCCACCGCCGTGGCGGCCTCTCGATACAAGTCTAGTTGCTGGACCTGACGGGCCACGCCGAGGTAGTCCGGGTCATCGCGCAACAAACCCCAGCGGCGGAACTGGGTCATGAACCACATGCCGTCGGACAAATAAGGCAGGTTGACCTCGCCGTCCGCATGGAAACGCAGGGAGTGCGGATCCTGCCAACGATTACCGAGGCCATCGGCGTAGTCACCGAGCAGCCTCGGCGCGATGCAGTCGAGTGGCGCGTCGAGGTATTCGGGCGCACTCAACAGCTTCGCAGTGCTGCAGCGATTTTCCGTGCTTTGTTCGATGAAGCGGCTGGCTTCGAGGATCGCCATCACCAGCGCCCGGGCGGTGTTGGGGTATTGCTCGACAAACGCGCGGGTGCAACCGAGGACCTTTTCCGGATGATTGGGCCAGATGGTCTGGGTGGTGGCCATCGTGAACCCCAGGTTCTGCTGCACCGCACTGGCGGACCATGGCTCGCCGACGCAGAAGCCATTAATGCGTCCGGCTTGCAGGTGCGCGACCATTTGCGGCGGCGGCACCACCACGCTGTTGACGTCCTGCAGCGGATGGATACCCTGACTCGCGAGCCAGTAATACAGCCACATGGCGTGAGTGCCCGTAGGAAATGTCTGGGCGAATGTGAGTTTTGGGCGACTTTGGTGCACGTGGCGGTCGAGTGCTTCAGGACTGGTCACGCCCAGGGCCTGTAAGCCATGGGAGAGATTGATGCTTTGGCCATTCTGATTCAGGCCCATCAGCACCGCCATGTCGGTCGACGCGACACCGCCGATGCCCAAATGCACGGCGTAGATCAAACCGTACAGGCTATGGGCGGCGTCGAGTTCGCCACTGACCAGTTTGTCCCGCAGGTTGGCCCAGGACGACTGACGCTTGAGATTCAGGGTCAGGCCATAAGGTTGGGCGAAGCCCTGCGTGGCGGCGACCACCACGGAGGCGCAGTCACTCAGGGCCATGAAGCCGAGGTTGATTTCGGTCTTTTCCGGGGCATCGCTGCCGTTGACCCAGGCCAGAGGGCCCGCTGTGGTTTCATTCATGGCTAAACACCTTCCAAAAAAAAGCGTCGTCCCAGTCCCTCGCGCAAGCAAAGCCAGGTGACGACGCCATTGTCCTTCCACTCATCCCGCCGTTGGCATGAGTGCATATGCCTGTGACGGTGCAAGGCATATGCCATCGCTCACTGATTTTGTCGCGCGCCTCGCCTGCAACCTCGATGCCCGGCTATAATCGCCGCCACTTTTCGTAGCCCAGAGTCAAACCCGCCCATGTACACCCTGGCCCGTCAGCTGTTGTTCAAACTTTCCCCGGAAACCTCCCACGATCTGTCCCTGGACCTGATCGGCGCGGGCGGGCGTTTGGGCCTTAACGGCTTGCTGTGCAAGGCGCCGGCGAAAATGCCGGTGACCGTCATGGGCCTGGATTTCCCGAACCCGGTAGGTCTGGCGGCCGGTCTGGACAAGAACGGCGCGGCCATCGACGGTTTTGCGCAACTGGGTTTTGGTTTTGTCGAAATCGGCACCATCACCCCGCGTCCGCAACCAGGCAACCCCAAGCCACGAATTTTCCGTCTGCCGGATGCCGAGGCGATCATCAACCGCATGGGGTTCAACAACCTCGGCGTCGATCACCTGCTGGCCCGAGTGGCGGCGGCCAAGTACAAGGGCGTGCTGGGTATCAATATCGGCAAAAACTTCGATACCCCGGTTGAGCGGGCGGTCGACGACTACCTGATCTGTCTGGACAAGGTCTACGCCCACGCCAGCTACGTGACGGTCAACGTCAGCTCGCCGAATACCCCGGGCCTGCGTAGCCTGCAGTTCGGCGATTCGCTGAAGCAATTGTTGGCGGACCTGGCTACGCGCCGCGCTGAACTGGCGCTGCGCCACGGCAAACATGTCCCACTGGCGATCAAGATAGCGCCGGACATGACCGACGAAGAAACCGCTGAGGTCGCGCAAGCTCTGATCGAAACCGGGATGGACGCGGTGATCGCCACCAATACCACATTGAGCCGCGTCGGCGTTGAAGGCATGCAGCACGGCGAGGAGGCGGGCGGTCTGTCCGGCGCGCCGGTTCGCGACAAGAGCACTCACACCGTGAAGGTGCTGGCGGCCGAGTTGGCCGGTCGCTTGCCGATCATCGCCGTGGGCGGCATTACCGAAGGCAAGCACGCGGCTGAGAAAATCGCTGCGGGGGCGAGCCTGGTGCAGCTCTATTCCGGCTTCATCTATAAAGGGCCGGCGTTGATTCGTGAATCCGTAGACGCCATCGCAGCATTGCGCTAACCCCTGTGGGAGCGGGCTTGCTCGCGAAAGCGATTTAACCTTCAAAGATGATGCTGACTGAAACAACGCTTTCGCGAGCAAGCCCGCTCCCACAGGGAATGTGTTTGCAGCTCGAGGTGAGTTTTTGCAGGCATAAAAAAGGGCTCCTCGAAGGAGCCCCTGGGCCGAAGCCCGCCGCCCGGATGGGGCGTGCGTGGTTAAGTCATTCAGTCATCAGATTGTCGTGTCGGAGTGTGTTAAGCCCTGTAATTAGCCGACGGCGTGAAGTTCGTTGAGTCTATGGATTCCCGCAGTGCCGGTCATACCGTCCCAGTTGTCGCCGCGTCCTTCTCGCCAGCCGTTAATCCAGGCTTGGCGTACCGACGGTAGAGTAAATGGGCAAAGCTCACGGGATTTGCCACCAACGCCATATTGATATCCGCGCAAAAATGCTCTTTCCAACGGATCACGCTTAAGTCTTCTCATAGGGTGTTGCCCTCACTTGTTGACTGTATTTATCGCGTCGACCTCAATTGAGGTCTGGCAGAAAAACTCCTGCCGTTGGGGCTCGCTGCCGGCGTCGCGAGCCAAGGTGTTGACGTCATTGCGGCGTCAACCTGTGTTGAGTTCTAACCAATGCGTCACATCGAGGGAATGATCGTTTTGTCATAAGGACGTAACTATTAAGGTGGTATGGCCATAAGTAACACGATGTTGTCCCGTGTTTATTGACAAAACCCCGGTATGATCGGCCCTGCGCTGCATGATGGATTAAATACCTAAGTGAGAATGCCTCCTGTTGAGCAGGGGAACTATTCGACGAAGGGTCGACTTATGACATTTTGTTGCATCAACTTTTTTATCTGCCTTTGCATCTAAGCTCTTTTAACCCGAGCAGCAAGGGTGGAACGGCACACCTTCGTGCCACGCGGGCGCTCTTTTAGAAAAGCGCCTGATTGAAAACCGGGCCGGCAATGCGTTGTCGGTTCACTTAGCCAAAGGCTCTGAAATTCCAATGTCCGATCAATTCGAAATCTTCCTCACTTGCCCAAAAGGCCTTGAAGGCCTGCTCATCGAGGAAGCCGTCGGGCTTGGCCTTGAAGAAGCGCGTGAGCACACCTCTGCCGTGCGCGGCATGGCAACCATGGAAACCGCTTATCGCCTGTGCCTGTGGTCGCGTCTGGCGAACCGGGTGCTGCTGGTGCTCAAGCGTTTCCCGATGAAAGACGCTGAAGACCTCTATCACGGCGTGCTCGATATCGAGTGGCAAGACCACATGCTCAATGACGGAACCCTGGCCGTCGAGTTCAGCGGTCACGGCTCGGGCATCGACAACACCCATTTCGGTGCCTTGAAGGTCAAGGACGCCATCGTCGACAAACTGCGCACACCGCAGGGCGACCGTCCCTCCATCGACAAGCTCAACCCGGACCTGCGCATTCACCTGCGCCTGGATCGCGGCGAAGCGATTCTCTCCCTCGACCTCTCCGGCCACAGCCTGCATCAGCGCGGCTATCGCTTGCAGCAGGGCGCGGCGCCGCTGAAGGAAAACCTCGCGGCAGCGATCCTGATCCGTTCCGGCTGGCCTCGCATTGCGGCCGATGGCGGCGCGCTGGCTGACCCGATGTGCGGTGTCGGTACGTTCCTGGTGGAAGCGGCGATGATCGCCGCCGACATGGCGCCGAACCTGCGCCGCGAGCAGTGGGGCTTCACCGCCTGGCTCGGTCACGTCCCGGCGCTGTGGAAAAAACTCCACGAAGAAGCCACCGAGCGTTGCGCCGCCGGCCTGGCCAAGCCACCGCTGTGGATTCGCGGTTACGAAGCCGATCCGCGCCTGATTCAACCGGGCCGCAACAACGTTGAACGTGCCGGCCTGAGCGAGTGGATCAAGATCTACCAGGGCGAAGTTGGCACGTTTGAGCCACGTCCGGACCAGAACCAGAAAGGTCTGGTGATCTGCAACCCGCCGTACGGCGAGCGTCTGGGTGACGAAGCGAGCTTGCTCTATCTCTACCAGAACCTCGGCGAACGTCTGCGTCAGGCCTGCTTGAACTGGGAAGCGGCGGTATTCACCGGCGCCCCGGACTTGGGCAAGCGCATGGGCATCCGCAGCCACAAACAGTATTCGTTCTGGAACGGCGCCTTGCCGTGCAAATTGCTGCTGATCAAAGTCACGCCGGACCAGTTCGTCACCGGCGAGCGTCGCACTCCGGAACAGCGTCAGGTCGAGCGCGAGCAAGCCGAAGTCGAAGTCGCCGACAACGATGTGGCACCGGGCAAGTACGAGAAGTACAACAAGAACGGTAATCCGATCAAACCGGCACCGGTGGTAATCGAGCAGCCGCGCTTGAGCGAAGGCGGGCAGATGTTTGCCAACCGTCTGCAAAAGAACCTCAAGGCCCTCGGCAAGTGGGTCAAGCGTGAAGGCATCGACTGCTACCGCGTCTACGATGCCGACATGCCGGAGTACTCCATGGCCATCGACCTGTATCAGGATTGGGTGCATGTCCAGGAATACGCCGCGCCGAAATCCATCGATCCGGAAAAAGCCTCGGCGCGTATGTTCGATGCCCTGGCCGCGATTCCGCAGGCCCTGAATATCGACAAGAGTCGCGTGGTGGTCAAGCGTCGCGAGCGTCAGAGCGGCACCAAACAGTACGAACGCCAAGCGGCACAGGGCAAGTTCGTCGAGGTCAACGAAGGTGGCGTGAAGCTGCTGGTGAACCTCACGGATTACCTCGACACCGGGTTGTTCCTCGACCACCGGCCGATGCGCATGCGCATCCAGAAAGAGGCCGAAGGTAAGCGCTTCCTCAACCTGTATAGCTACACCGCGACCGCCAGTGTTCACGCAGCCAAGGGCGGCGCACGCAGCACCACCAGCGTCGACTTGTCGAAAACCTATCTGGACTGGGCGCGTCGCAACCTGTCGCTGAACGGTTTCTCTGACAAGAACCGTCTGGAGCAGGGCGATGTAATGGCCTGGCTCGACGCCTGCCGTGACGAGTACGACCTGATCTTCATCGATCCGCCGACCTTCTCCAACTCCAAGCGTATGGAAGGGATCTTCGACGTGCAGCGCGACCAGGTGCAATTGATCGATCTGGCCATGGCGCGTTTGGCACCGGGCGGCGTGTTGTACTTCTCCAACAACTTCCGCAAGTTCCAGCTCGAGGAAAACCTCACCGAGCGTTACGCGGTCGAGGAAATCACCGCCCAGACCATCGATCCGGATTTCGCCCGTAATGGCAAAATCCACCGTGCCTGGAAAATCACGGCCCGTTGACACTTCCTGCATTGGATCCACAGAGCCTTGATTTTCAAAGGCTCTTGGCTTCTTTCTGTACTGGTCAAATTGATGGCTAATAGCTATAACTCAACGCATGGCCAATGGGCTTTCCCGCACCTGGCGTTTTGAGTTGCGTCTATGTCGTTGCACGCCGTGCGCCCGAAGATCCTGGGTTTTATCAGTGAAGATGCTTCGGCCTGGTTGGTCACGCTGCTGGTATTGGTCGTCGGCGCAATTCTCACGGGATTGCTGGCGTGGTCGACGCTGAATCTGTTTCACCATCAATTGCGGCAACGTTTCCAACTGCTGGCCAGTGAACGTTACAGCCGTATCGAAGAACGTTTCGAAGATCAGGAGCAGCGCCTCGATGGCCTGCGCCGGTTCTTTGCCAATTCCGATTCGGTCTCCCGCGAGGAGTTCGACGGTTACACCCAACCGCTGCTGCACCGGACTCAGGCCTATACCTTCGCCAAACGGATAACCCGCGCCGAACGAGCGGAATTTGAACGCCAGGTGCGTGCACAGGGTTTACCCGACTTCACCCTGCGGGAACTCAATGCCGACGGCCAGCTGCAACTGGCGGCCGAACGGAATGAGTACGTGGCGGTGCTTTATAGCCAGACCCAAAGCAAGCTTGGCTCACCACTGGGCTATGACTTGTTGGTTCAACCCTTGCGCCGTTCCACCCTTGAACGGGCAGATCAGCATGGCGGCATGGCGGTATCGCAGCCGATGCATCTGGTCAATATCGAGCCGGCCTATGCGCGTGGCGTGCTGCTGGTCGCGCCGGTGCTGCTGCGCAATAACCCGGCAACGACGGAGTTGAAACCGTTCGGTTATGTCATGGCCGTGATCAGCATGCGCCAGTTGCTCGCGGACGGGCTGCCGGAGGCGGGCCGTGACTACCTATCGGTGCGCATCCTCGACTTATCCACAGACGATCAGCACGAAGTGCTTTATGAGTCCCCCAATACGCCGGCCCGCAGTGAGTTGGCCGCGACCCGGCTGCTGCGGCTTGCGGACCATGACTATCAAGTCGACATCAAGCCCAGCGATGCCTTCCTGAAAGCCAACCACTCTCCAGTGACCAGCCTAATGGTGCTTGGTGGCTTGCTCAGTCTGTTGCTCAGTGCCTTGCTCTATGTGCTGGTCAGTCAGCGTCAACGGGCGCTGAAAATGGTCGAGCAACGAACCCAGGAACTGCGCGCCCGCGAGCAGGAGTTGCGCGGCACCCATGGCCAGTTGCGCGGCGTGCTGAATGCCGCGACCCAGGTGGCGATCATCGCCACTGACTTGCGCGGGGTCATCAGCACCTTTAATGCCGGTGCAGAGCACATGCTCGGCTACACCAATGCTGAGGTGGTGGGCCACATGACCCTGGAGAACCTGCACCTGCCCCGGGAGCTCCTCGCCCGCTCGGCGGAGTTGAGTGCGCGCTATGGCAAGCCGATTCCGACCTGTCAGGCGATGTTGGTCGAGGGCGGCGAGGAGGGCGGTCACGAAGCGCGGGAATGGACGCTGCTACGTAGCGACGGCAGCCATTTGACGGTGAACATGCTCGCGACCCCGGTACTCGACGAGCAAGACCTGTGGGTCGGGCACTTGGCGATCTGTATCGACATCACCGAGCGCAAGCGGGTCCACGAGGCCCTGGCGGCACGGGACTTGTTGCTGAAGAAACTCAGCGCTCATGTGCCCGGCGGGATCTACCAGTTCAAGATGGAGTTCGATGGGCGCTTCAGCGTGATCTACGCCAGCGACGGCATTCGCGAGATCTACGAACTTGAGCCGGATGTGCTGTTGCTCAACGCCGAAGCGATTTTCACGCGGATTCATCCGCAGGACACCACCCGAGTTCGCGCCTCGATCCGGGCGTCGGCGGACACCCTCAGCCCTTGGCGCGAGGAATACCGCGTGCTGCTGCCCCTGCGCGGCCTGCGCTGGGTTCGTGGCGAGGCGACGCCGGAGGAACTGCCCGGTGGCGGCGTGCTCTGGCATGGCTACATCTCGGACATCTCCGACCTCAAGCGGGTGCAAGAAGAATTGCGCGCGCTGTCGATCACTGACTCGCTGACCGGGATCCACAACCGCCGCTATTTCCAGGAACGCCTGACCACCGAAATGGCCCGGGTCGAGCGCGGTGGCGGCGAACTGTCAGTGATCATGCTCGATATCGACCACTTCAAACGTATCAATGACCAGCATGGCCACGCTGTCGGCGATCGGGTGTTACAGATTGTGTGCGAACGTATCGGCCATCGGCTGCGGCGCACCGACGTGTTCTGTCGCCTGGGTGGCGAGGAGTTCATGGTGCTTTGCCCGGACATCAACGGCGAGCATGCGAATGTCCTGGCCTTGCAGCTATGGCAAGGGTTGCGCAGTTCGCCGATCGAAGGCGTCGGGACAGTGACCGCAAGTTTCGGGATTGCCAGTTGGCGAGTCGGGGAGGGCGCGGATGCGCTGCTGCTGCGGGCGGATTCGGGGGTGTATGCGGCGAAACAGGCGGGACGGGATCGGGTAGAAGGGGAGATGAACTAGGCGATTCTGCGGTGAATTGAAAAGATCGCAGCCTTCGGCAGCTCCTACGGGGTCATGTGTACACCTGTAGGAGCTGCCGAAGGCTGCGATCTTTTGATTTTAAAGGTTAGAGTACCGAAGCCGTTTCCGGCAGTTTCGGCTGGCGGTACAGGTCCAGCAGCACCTGATCCAACACCGAAGAGGCGCCAAACGGTGCCTTGTCGTTGAGGATCGCCACCACCGCCCAGGTATTGCCGTTGATGTCGCGGCTGTAACCCGAAATGGCGCGCACGGTGTTCAGGGTGCCGGTCTTGACGTGAGCTTCACCGCGCATCGCTGTGGTCTTCAGGCGTTTGCGCATGGTGCCGTCGGTGCCGGCAATCGGCATCGAACTGATGAACTCGGCGGAATAAGGGCTGCGCCATGCGGCTTGCAGCATCGCGGCCATTTCCCGGGCACTGACGCGTTCGGCGCGGGACAGGCCGGAGCCGTTCTCCATCACCAGGTGCGGCGCCGTGATGCCTTTCTTCGCCAGCCACTGACGGACCACACGCTGTGCGGCTTTGGCGTCATCGCCATCAGCGTCGGTGCGGAATTTCTGACCCAGACTCAGGAACAGCTGCTGGGCCATGGTGTTGTTACTGTATTTGTTGATGTCGCGGATGATTTCCGCCAGGTCCGGCGAGAAGGCCCGAGCCAGGACCTTGGCGTCTTTGGGCGTTGGCGCCAGACGGTCCACGCCCTGAATGCTGCCGCCCAGTTCTTTCCAGATCGCCCGCACGGCGCCCGCGGTGTAGGTCGCGTGGTCGAGCAGCGACAGATAAGTCTGGGAGCTGCAGCCCTCGCCCAACTGGCCGCCGACCGTTACGGTGACGCTGCCATCGGCCTGGGTCACCGGGTTGTAACGCACGCCACCGGTGCATTGCTTGGAGTTGACGGCTTTGACCAGGTTTTCGATGCGAATCTTGGCAATCGGCGGTTCTACCGAAATCAGAACCCTGCCGTTGTCGTTACGCGCCACAAAACGCAGGGCCTTGAGGTTGACCAGCAGTGAATCGGGTTTGACCAGGAACGGTTTGTTGTCGTCATTGCCATCGTCGTTGAACTGGGGCAGTTGCGGTTGTACGAAGAAACTGCGGTCCAGCACCAGGTCGCCGGTGATTTGCGTCACGCCATTGGCGCGCAGGTCTCGCATCAGCAACCAGAGTTTTTCCATGTTCAGCTTCGGATCGCCGCCACCCTTGAGGTAGAGGTTACCGTTGAGGATGCCGCCGCTGAGGATGCCGTCGGTGTAAAACTCGGTTTTCCACTGGTGGTTCGGGCCGAGCATTTCCAGCGCCGCGTAAGTGGTGACCAGTTTCATGGTCGAGGCCGGATTGACGGAGACGTCAGCGTTGAAAATGGTTGGGGTGCCAGGGCCATTGAGCGGGATCATCACCAGCGACAGGGCGTTGTCCTGCATCTTGCTGGCCTTGAGGGCTTTTTCAACGTTGGGCGACAGCGCGGTGTTGATCGGAGCGGCGCAAACAGAGAAGGCCAGCGGGAGCAGAAAACCGGCCAGTAACAATGGACGCAAAGATTTGATCATGTGAAATAAAACCCTACAGCCGAGGGGAAAAAAGACGAGGGCATGAAGATAAATTCCCTCAGCGGTCATGAAAGTGTCGGCATTATGCCCCAAGGTGTAGCGGCTTGTGCCGTACCCTGGTCGTCTAATCCGCTATTTTTTTACCGACGGTAGGGCCTGCAACCCAGAGAGACGGGCAATCGGCGCCTTAAACTGCTAAAGTGCCGCCCGTTATTACTTATGAGGATTGTTCCAATGGCGACTAACCGTTCCCAGCGTCTGCGCAAAAAACTGTGCGTCGATGAATTTCAAGAGCTGGGTTTCGAACTGAACCTGGATTTCAAAGAAGATTTGGCTGATGAAGCCATTGATGCTTTCCTCGACGCGTTCCTGAAAGAAGCCATGGAAGCCAACGGTCTGGGCTATGTTGGCGGCGACGACTTCGGTCTGGTTTGCCTGCAGAAGCGTGGCTCGGTGTCCGAAGAGCAGCGTGCCGCTGTTGAAGCCTGGCTCAAAGGCCGCAGCGAACTGACTGAAGCAACCGTCAGCCCGCTGATCGACGTCTGGTACCCGGAAAAGCCGATCAATCCGGTAGCTTGATGTTCTAAAAAACGGCGACCCAAGGGTCGCCGTTTTTTTATGCCCAAAAGATTAAGATATCGCAGCCTCGTTTCACTCTGTAGCAGCTGTCGAGTGAAACGAGGCTGCGATCTTTCAGCTTTTACGCCAATTCAAAATCACCAGCGTCAACACCCCCGCCACAATCCCCCAGAACGCCGAACCAATGGAAAACAGCGTCAGCCCCGACGCCGTGACCATAAAGGTAATCAGCGCCGCTTCACGTTCCTTCACTTCGCTCATGGCAATGCTCAGGCCATTGATGATCGAGCCGAACAACGCCAGCGCGGCAATCGACAGCACCAACTCTTTCGGCAGCGCGGCAAACAGCGCCGCCAGCGTCGCGCCGAACACCCCGGCGATCCCGTAGAAAATCCCGCACCAGACGGCCGCCGTGTAACGCTTGTTACGATCCTCATGGGCATGCGGCCCGGTGCAAATCGCCGCACTGATGGCCGCGAGGTTGATTCCGTGGGAACCGAACGGCGCCAGCAGTAACGAGGCGATGCCGGTGGTGGTGATCAGCGGCGAGGCCGGCACGGTATAACCGTCAGCACGCAGCACGGCGATGCCCGGCATGTTCTGCGACGTCATTGCCACGACAAACAGCGGGATGCCAATGCTGATGGTCGCGGCCAGCGAGAAGTGCGGTGTGGTCCAGACTGGCGTCGCCACTTCCAGATGGAAACCGCTGAAATCCAGCAGCCCCATGAACCCTGACAGCGCCGTGCCGATCAACAGCGCGGCCAGTACGGCATAACGCGGTGACAGGCGTTTGACCACCAGGTAAGTGAAGAACATCCCCAGTACCAACGCAGTGCGATGCTGGGCGGCGACGAAGATTTCGCTGCCGATCTTGAACAGAATTCCCGCCAGCAAAGCTGCGGCCAATGACGCTGGAATCTTTTTCACCAACCGTTCAAAGCTGCCGGTCAGGCCACAAAGGGTCACCAGTACCGCGCAGGTTATGTAGGCACCAATGGCTTCGCCGTACGTCACGCCGCCCAGACTGGTGATCAGCAACGCTGCGCCGGGGGTCGACCAAGCAATCGTGATGGGGGTTCGATAGCGCAAAGACAGGCCAATCGAGCACACTGCCATGCCAATGGAAATCGCCCAGATCCACGACGAAATCTGCCCGCTGGTCAGACCCGCCGCTTGCCCGGCCTGGAACATCAGGACCAGCGAGCTGGTGTAACCGGTCATCATCGCGATGAATCCGGCGACGATCGCCGAAGGCGACGTATCGGCCAAAGGACGGAGTTGCGTGTGCGTGGCGTCGTTCATGACCGCGGTGTTCCTTTTTACGTATGAAGATGTTCCGAAGTGAAGTCTTCCAATGTAGGAGCTGTCGAGTGAAACGAGGCTGCGATCTTTTGATGTTGATTTTCTAAGATCAAAAGATCGCAGCCTCGTTTCACTCGACAGCTCCTACAGGATTCTGGGTTCAAGCCTAAACTCAAAAGTAACCAGGCGTTGCAATACAGCCGAGTCCGCAAACAGCCGTACAGTCGTGTTGCCACCCTCCATTGTGTACAATCGCAGTGTTTTTTACGCGATACTTGCCAGCGACCCACTGTGCCGTATTACAGTCACGGTCAATTCGCCGCAGTTCTTCCGACTCGAGTGCCCATGAACGAACAGTTGCAACCCCTAAAGAAACAACCGCGAGCAGGCAAAGCCGGCCGTATCGGTACCCAGGACGATATTGTCTACGCGCATATCTTCGAGGCCATTCTCGAACAGCGTCTGGCGCCCGGCACCAAGTTGAGCGAAGAAGCGCTGGGGGAAATTTTCGGGGTCAGTCGCACCATTATTCGCCGCGCGCTGTCGCGCCTGGCCCATGAAGGTGTCGTGCTGCTGCGTCCGAACCGTGGCGCTGTCGTCGCCAGCCCGAGTGTCGAAGAGGCTCGTCAGGTGTTCCTCGCACGTCGTCTGGTGGAGCGGGCGATCACTGAACTGGCGGTGCAGCACGCCACTGCCGAGCAGATCGCTGAATTGCGGCAGATGGTCGACGACGAGCGCGACAGCTTCTCCCGTGGCGATCGCGGTGCCGGCATCCGTCTGTCGGGCGAGTTTCACTTGAAGCTGGCCGAAGCGGCGAAAAACGCGCCGCTGATCAGCTTCCAGCGCAGCCTGGTGTCCCAGACTTCGTTGATCATTGCCCAGTACGAAAGCGGCAATCGTTCCCACTGTTCCTACGATGAGCACACCCAGCTGATCGACGCCATCGAAGCGCGCAACGCTGAGCTGGCGGTGGACCTGATGATGCATCACATGGATCACATCGACAGCAAACTCAACCTCGATGAAGAAAGCGCGTCGGATGATTTGCATGCGGTGTTCTCGCATTTGTTGCAGACCAAGAAGCCAGGTCGCTCGACCGCGAAGCTCTGAAATACCGCGGCGCGCCCTTCGCGAGCAAGCCCGCTCCCACAGGGTTTTGTTGTGAATGCAAATCCTGTGTCTACCAGAGATCAACTGTGGGAGCGGGCTTGCTCGCGAAGGCGATAGGACAGGCAAAACAAATCCCCCGGGCTGTATAGCTGCGGGGGATTTTTTATGCCTGGAAAATCTTAGCGCTGATGCACCTGATTCCCCGCCGCATACGTCTGCAACACCGTCCGGTCATCCCCCAGCGTCATCAATACGAACAACGTTTCGGCAATGTTATTGGCCTGCTTCAAGCGATAGCTCAGCAGCGGCGTGGCGTTGTAGTCCAGTACCAGGAAGTCGGCGTCGGTGCCCGGTTGCAGGGTGCCGATCTTGTCTTCCAGGCGCAACGCGCGGGCACCGCCGAGGGTCGCCAGGTACAGCGACTTGAACGGGCTCAGTCGCGCACCTTGCATCTGCATGACCTTGTAAGCTTCGTTCAAGGTCTGCAGCAGCGAGAAACTGGTGCCGCCACCGACGTCTGTGCCCAACCCAACATTCAATTTGTGCTTCTCAGCCATAGGCAGGTTGAACAGGCCGCTGCCGAGGAAGAAGTTCGAAGTCGGGCAGAAGGCGATCGCCGAGCCGGTTTCCGCCAGCCGCGCACACTCGTCGTCGCACAGGTGCACGCCGTGGGCGAATACCGAGCGCTCGCCGAGCAGTTTGTAGTGGTCGTAGACGTCCAGGTAGCCCTTGCGCTCCGGAAACAGTTCCTTGACCCACTCGACTTCCTTGAGGTTTTCGCTGATGTGGGTCTGCATGTACAGGTCTGGGTATTCACCGAGCAATTGGCCGGCGAGGGTCAGTTGTTCCGGGGTGCTGGTCGGGGCGAAGCGCGGGGTGACCGCGTAGTGCAGTCGACCCTTGCCGTGCCAGCGTTCGATCAGCGCCTTGCTTTCGACATAGCTGGATTCGGCAGTGTCGGTCAGGTAGTCCGGGGCGTTGCGGTCCATCATCACCTTACCGGCGATCATCCGCAGGTCCAGCTGCTCGGCGGCCTCGAAGAACGAATTCACCGATTGTGGATGCACGCTGCCGAACACCAGCGCGGTGGTGGTGCCGTTGCGCAGCAGTTCCTTGATGAAAATGCCCGCGACTTCGTCGGCATGAGCCTTGTCGGCGAACTGGCTTTCGCAAGGGAAGGTGTAAGTGTTGAGCCAGTCCAGCAACTGCTCGCCATAGGCACCGACCATGCCGGTTTGCGGCAAGTGAATGTGGGTGTCGATGAAGCCTGGGGTGATCAACGCATCCTGGTAATGGGTGATTTCGATGTCGGCCGGCAGAGTCGGCAGCAATTCGCTGGCGTGGCCAACGGCGCTGATCTGGCCGTTATCGACCACCAGCAAACCGTCCTCGAAATACTCATACGAGGCTTCGATACCCACTTCAGCGGGGTCGGCGATGCTGTGCAGAATGGCGGCGCGGTAGGCTTTGCGAGTCAGAGGCATGAGAGTTCTCAGTTAGAGGCCTGGCTGCGGCGTGAAGCTGGCAGCAGTTTGGCAATCGATGATCCGGCGCTGGCAGTGTGCTGGCCGAAATTCGCGTTATAGGTGGCGATGATTTCGCCGGCGATGGAGATGGCGATTTCCACAGGCAACTTGCCTTTGACTTCGCCAATGCCCATCGGGCAGCGCATGCGTTGCAGCACGGCGCTGTCGAAACCACGGTCACGCAAGCGGTGTTCGAATTTCACCCGTTTGGTCTTCGAGCCGATCAGTCCGAAGTAGGCAAAGTCGTTGCGTTTGAGGATCGCGGCGGTGAGTTCGAGGTCGAGCTGATGGTTGTGGGTCATGACGATGCAATAGCTGCCGGCGGGCAGGTCATCGATTTCATCCACCGGTTCTTCGGCGACGATTTTGCGCACGCCGTGAGGGATCTGTTCGGGGAATTCCGTTTCCCGCGAGTCGATCCAGCGCACCCGGCAGGGCAGGCTGGCGAGCAGCGGCACCAGCGCCCGCCCGACATGGCCGGCGCCGAACACGACGATCTGCGCCTGGACCTGGCCCATCGGTTCGAACAGCAACACGGTCACGCCGCCGCAGCACTGGCCCAAACTGGCGCCGAGGCTGAAGCGCTCCAAATGGGTGTCCTGCTTGCCGCTGGCAAGCATCTCGCGGCCGATCTGCATGGCTTTGTATTCCAGATGCCCGCCACCGATGGTGTCGAAGGCCTGGGTGGCGCTGATGACCATCTTCGAGCCGGCATTGCGCGGCGTCGAGCCGAGCTCTTCGATGATGGTCACCAACACGCAGGGTTCACCCCGGGTTTGCAGGTCGGCGAGGGCGTCGATCCAGTTGTACATGTTTCACCTCAACATCTCTGTTGTCTGTTCGGGCCTCTTCGCGAGCAGGCTCGCTCCCACATTTGGAATGCATCCCCCTGTGGGAGCGAGCCTGCTCGCGAAGGCCGCGCCTCGGTCTAGAGCGAAGCCAACTCCGGCTCAGCCTCGGCAGCTTTCGCCGCCTTCAACTGGCGCATCTGCTCACAGCCCCACAACACCCGCTCCGGCGTCGCCGGCGCGTCGATGTTCGGTTGATGTTTGTAGTCGCCAAGGCTCGCCACAGCGTCCTTGATCGCACACCACGCCGCGATGCCAAGCATGAACGGCGGCTCACCCACGGCCTTGGAATGGAACACCGTGTCTTCCGGGTTTTTACGGTTTTCCACCAGCTTGACGCGCAGGTCCAGCGGCATGTCCGCCACCGCCGGGATCTTGTAGCTGGCCGGGCCGTTGGTCATCAGTTTGCCTTTGTTGTTCCACACCAGTTCCTCCATGGTCAGCCAACCCATGCCCTGGATGAAACCGCCCTCGACCTGACCGATGTCGATCGCCGGGTTCAGCGAGTCGCCGACGTCGTGGAGGATGTCGGTGCGTAGCATCTTGTACTCGCCGGTCAGGGTGTCGATGATCACCTCGCAACAGGCTGCACCGAAGGCGTAGTAGTAGAACGGCCGACCACGAGCCTGGCTGCGGTCGTAGAAGATTTTCGGGGTCTTGTAGAACCCGGTGCTCGACAGCGAAACCTGAGCGAAATACGCCTGCTGGATCAGCGCTTCGAAGGTCAGGATGTGATCGCGAACACGCACGTGGCCGTTGTGGAATTCCACGTCTTCTTCGCTGACCTTGTACTGCCGCGCGGCAAATTCAACCAGGCGTTTCTTGATGATTTCAGCGGCGTTCTGCGCGGCTTTACCGTTGAGGTCGGCACCGCTGGAAGCGGCGGTCGGCGAGGTGTTCGGGACCTTGTCGGTATTGGTCGCGGTGATCTGCACGCGGTCCATTTCCACCTGGAAAACTTCAGCCACAACCTGCGCGACCTTGGTGTTCAAACCCTGGCCCATTTCAGTGCCGCCATGGTTCAGGTGGATGCTGCCGTCGGTGTAGATGTGGATCAGCGCGCCGGCCTGATTGAGGAAGCTGGCGGTGAAGGAAATACCGAATTTCACCGGGGTCAGCGCCAGGCCTTTTTTCAGGATCGGGCTGTTGGCGTTGTAGCGACGGATCGCTTCGCGGCGCTCGGCGTACTGGCTGCTTTCTTCGAGTTCGGCGGTCATTTCCTCGAGCATGTTGTGCTCGACGGTTTGGTAGTAATGGGTGACGTTGCGCTCGGTCTTGCCATAGTAGTTGGCCTTGCGCACGGCCAGCGGATCAAGGGCCAGATGGCGGGCAATCGCGTCCATCACTTCTTCGATGGCGACCATCCCCTGCGGGCCGCCGAAACCCCGGTAAGCGGTGTTCGACGCGGTGTTGGTCTTGCAGCGATGACCGTTGATGGTCGCATCGCCCAGGTAGTACGAGTTGTCAGCGTGGAACATTGCGCGGTCGACAATCGACGCCGACAAGTCTGGCGAGCAACCGCAGTTGCCGGCCAGCTCCAGGGCGATGCCGTGCAAGCGGCCGGTGCTATCAAAGCCCACGTCGTATTCGACGTAGAACGGGTGACGCTTGCCAGTCATCAGCATGTCTTCGACACGCGGCAGGCGCATCTTGGTCGGCTGTCCGGTGAGGTGCGCGATCACTGCGCACAGGCATGCCGGGCTCGCGGCCTGGGTTTCCTTGCCGCCGAAACCACCGCCCATGCGGCGCATGTCGACGACGATTTTGTTCATCGACACATCGAGCACTTCGGCCACCAGTTTCTGCACTTCGGTGGGGTTCTGCGTCGAGCAATAAACGATCATCCCGCCATCTTCAGTCGGCATCACCGAAGAGATCTGGGTTTCGAGGTAAAAGTGTTCCTGGCCACCGATGTGCAGCGTGCCCTGGATGCGATGCTCGGCGGTGGCCAAAGCATTGACCGAATCGCCGCGCTGATGGGTGTGGCTGTCGAGTACGAAGTGGCGTTTGCGCAGGGCTTCGACCACGTCCAGAACGGGTTCGAGATCTTCATACTCGATGATCGCGGCCATCGCGGCTTTGCGTGCGGTTTCCAGGTCCTTCGCGGCAACGGCGAGCACCGGTTGACCGACGAATTGCACATCGTCGATGGCAAGCAGCGGGTCGCCCGGCAGCAATGGACCGATGTCTTTCAAGCCCGGTACATCTTCGTGGGTGATTGCTATGCGTACGCCTTCAAAGGCGTAGCAGGGCTTGGTGTCGATGCTGATTATCTTCGCGTGGGCGCGGTCCGACAGGCGTGCGTAAACGTGCAGCTGATTGGGGAATTCCAGACGGTCGTCGATGTACTGCGCTTCACCGGATACATGCTTGTCGGCGCTGTCGTGCTTGACGCTGCGGCCGACGCCGGTGGTCAGGTCCTTGGCGAACAGTTCAGCCAGTTCGGCTTGGGTCTTCTCTACGGCGTGATGATTAGACATAAGCGGTCACCCGAGTCTCGATGTGCGGTGTTTGCAGTTCGATGAAGTATTTACGCAGCAGGTTTTGCGCGCTGAGCAGGCGATATTCCTTGCTGGCGCGGAAGTCCGAGAGCGGCGTGAAATCTTCGGCCAATGCAGCGCAGGCGCGTTCGACGGTGTCGTTGTTCCAGGTGGCGCCGAGCAATACAGCTTCGCAGGCCTTGGCACGTTTTGGCGTTGCCGCCATGCCGCCGAAGGCGACGCGGGCGTCGGCGATCACGCCATTGTCGATGCGCAGGTTGAACGCGGCGCAGACCGCGGAAATGTCATCGTCCAGGCGTTTCGACACCTTGTAGGCGCGGAACAGTTGTTCGGCGCTGGCGCGAGGCACGATGATCTTTTCGATGAACTCGCTTTCCTGACGCGCGGTGACTCGGTAATCGATGAAGTAATCTTCCAGCGCCATCGTGCGGCGGACTTCGCCTTTGCACAGGACAATCTGCGCGCCGAGTGCAATCAGCAGGGGCGGGGAGTCACCGATCGGCGAGGCGTTGCCGATGTTGCCGCCGAGGGTGCCCTGGTTGCGGATCTGCAAAGAGGCGAAACGCTGCAGCAATTCGCCGAAGTCCGGGTACTCGGCCTTCAAGGCCTCGTAGCAATCGGAGAGTGCCGTGGCGGCGCCGATTTCCAGGCGGTCGTCGAAGCGTTCGACGCGCTTCATCTCGGCGACGTTGCCTACATAAATCATCACCGGCAGGGTGCGGTGGAATTGCGTGACTTCCAGCGCCAGATCCGTACCGCCGGCCAGCAGGCGAGCCTGTGGATAAGCGTCGTAGAGGTCAGCCAGATCGGCGACGGTCAGCGGCACCAGGCAGCGTTTGTCGCCGCTGTTGAGTTCGCCGATGTCGGTAGGTGCAATGGCTTTCAGTCGAGCGATGGTGTCGGCTTCGCGAACATCGAACTGATCCGGTTGCTTGCCACAGCAGGATTGTTCGGCGGCGGCCAGAATCGGCCGATAGCCTGTGCAGCGGCAGAGGTTGCCGGCCAGGGCTTCGTGAGCTTTATGAGCATCCGGTTGATCGCTGTTCTTTTGCAGCGCGAACAGCGACATCACAAAGCCCGGCGTGCAGAAACCGCATTGCGAGCCGTGGCATTCGACCATGGCTTTCTGCACGCTGTGCAGTTGGCCCTGATGCTTGAGATCTTCGACGCTGATCAGTTGTTTGCCGTGCAGTGACGAAACGAACGTCAGGCACGAGTTGAGGCTGCGATAGCGAATGTGTTCGCGGCCATCGTCATCCGTTTGCAGCTCGCCGACCACCACGGTGCACGCACCGCAGTCACCGCTGGCGCAGCCTTCTTTGGTGCCGGGTTTGCCCACATGGTCGCGCAGATAATTGAGCACGGTCAGGTTTGGGTCCAGGGCGTGCTCGCTACGGAGTTCCTGGTTAAGTAAAAACTGGATCACGGAAGGCCTCGCAGACTCATTATTGTTGTTAACCGACTTGAACCGAATTTATCAGGTCTGACTTTCCGGTCAATGGTTTTCTGACTTAAAGGTCAGGAAATGGCATTTTGTCGATCAACAACTCGTTCCTTCATTATTGACCCTCACGGGATAGCCTGCTTTTTGCTTGAATCGTGCCAAAAACCGCCGAGAGGGCACTCCGCCATGACCCTTTATGTGCGGTACACTGCGCCGCTTGTGCAGATCGAAGAGTTTGAAGGGACAATCATGACGTTCAAGGCGCCGGACAGCCTCGCCGAGCAAATCGCTCACCACCTCGCCGAACGCATCATTCGTGGCGAAATGAAGCCCGGGGAGCGCATTCAGGAACAGAAGGTCACGCTGGCCCTCAATGTCAGCCGCGGTTCGGTCCGTGAGGCCTTGCTGATCCTCGAGCGCCGCCACCTGATCGCGATCCTGCCGCGACGCGGCGCCCACGTGACAGAACTCACGGCCCACAAGGTCCAGAGCCTGTGCACGCTGATGAGCGAGCTTTACATTCTGCTGGGCAATGCAGTGGCCAGTGGCTGGCAAGTCCAGGCCGACATGGCGCCGTTCGTGCAAATCCAGCAGCGTCTGACCGCCAGCTACGAACGTCAGGACATCCGCACCTTCGTCGACGACAGCTTTAATGTGATGCGCGCCGCGTATCCGTTCGCCAACAACCCGTATTTGCAGGAAACCGTCGAGAATTTGCAGCCAGCCATGAGCCGTGCGTATTTCCTCGCCCTGGACCAGCGCAAGGCCTCGATGAGCGAGTTTCTCGAACTGTTCGAACGCTTGCTCGCCGCCGTGCTGGCCCGTGATTTTCTGCAGATCCGCATCGTGCTGACGGCGTACACCCAGCGCAGCTGCGATCTGGTGGTTTCTGCGCTGACGGACGCTTAAGCGTGCGGCTAAAGTGCATCAAGCTGGCGGGGTTCAAATCCTTCGTCGACCCGACCACAGTGAACTTCCCCAGTAACATGGCGGCCGTGGTCGGGCCCAATGGCTGCGGCAAGTCGAACATCATCGACGCCGTCCGCTGGGTGATGGGCGAAAGTTCGGCCAAGAACCTGCGCGGCGAGTCGATGACCGACGTCATCTTCAACGGTTCCACCAGCCGTAAGCCGGTGAGCCAGGCGAGTATCGAGCTGGTGTTCGATAACTCCGACGGCACCCTGCTCGGCGAATACGCCGCCTACGCGGAAATTTCCATTCGCCGCAAAGTGACCCGCGACAGCCAGACCACCTATTACCTCAACGGCACCAAATGCCGCCGCCGCGATATCACCGACATCTTCCTCGGTACAGGCCTGGGCCCGCGCAGCTACTCGATCATCGAGCAGGGGATGATCTCCAAGCTGATCGAGTCCAAGCCTGAAGACTTGCGCAACTTTATTGAAGAAGCGGCGGGCATCTCCAAGTACAAGGAGCGTCGGCGCGAGACTGAAAACCGCATTCGTCGCACCCACGAAAACCTGGAACGCTTGACCGACCTGCGTGAAGAACTCGAACGTCAGCTGGAGCGCTTGCACCGCCAGGCCGAAGCTGCCAAGAAGTATCAGGAATGCAAGGGCGAGGAGCGTCAGCTCAAGGCTCAGCTGTCGGCCCTGCGCTGGCAGGCGTTGAACGAGCAGGTCGGTCAGCGCGAAGCGATCATCGGCAATCAGGAAGTCACTTTCGAAGCGTTGGTCGCCGAGCAGCGCAACGCCGACGCGGCTATCGAACGCTTGCGTGACGGTCACCACGACCTGTCCGAGCGCTTCAATCTGGTGCAGGGGCGCTTCTATTCGGTCGGCGGCGACATCGCCCGGGTCGAGCAGAGCATCCAACACGGACAGCAGCGCCTGCGCCAATTGCAGGACGACCTGAAAGAGGCCGAGCGTGCGCGTCTGGAAACCGAGTCTCATCTGGGCCTCGACCGCACCTTGCTGCAGACACTCGGCGAAGAGCTGGACTTGCTCACCCCGGAACAGGAAGTCTCCAGCGCCGCCGCCGAAGAGGCCGCCGCCGCGCTGGAAGAATCCGAAACCACCATGCACGCCTGGCAGGAACAGTGGGACACGTTCAACCTCACCGCTGCCGAGCCTCGTCGCCAATCCGAAGTTCAGCAGTCGCGGATCCAGCAGCTGGAAACCAGCATGGAGCGACTGGCCGATCGTCAGAAGCGTCTTGGCGAGGAGCGCGCGTTGCTGTCGGCGGACCCGGAAGACGCGGCAATCATGGAGCTCAGCGAGCAGTTGGCCGCTTCCGAGGCCACGCTTGAAGATTTGCAGGCCAGCGAAGAAGCCCAGGTCGAACGCCTTGAGCAACTGCGTCAGGAATTGCAATTGGCGCTGCAGAATCAGCAGCAGGCTCAGGGTGATTTGCAGCGTCTGAACGGCCGCCTTGCCTCGCTTGAAGCTTTGCAGCAAGCCGCACTCGACCCGGGCACTGGCACCGCTGAATGGCTGCGCGAGCAGCATTTGGCCGACCGTCCACGTCTGGCCGAAGGCCTGAAAGTCGAAGCCGGTTGGGAGCTGGCGGTGGAGACCGTGCTCGGCGCCGACCTGCAAGCGGTGCTGGTGGATGACTTCGGCGATTTCGATCTGGCCGGTTTTGCCCAAGGCGACTTGCGCTTGCTCAGCCCGGCCAGTGATGGCGCGCGCGTGCCCGGCAGCTTGCTCGATAAAGTGCAAGCGCAGATCGATCTGTCGCCCTGGTTGGGGCAGGTTAAACCGGTCGACAGCCTTGAACAGGCCTTGGCCCTGCGCAGTCAATTGACCGCCGGCGAGAGTCTGATCAGCCGCGATGGTTACTGGGTCGGTCGACACTTTTTGCGTGTGCGTCGGGCCAGTGAAGCGGAAAGCGGTGTGCTGGCTCGTGGTCAGGAAATCCAGCGCCTGGGCCTTGAGCGTGATGAGCGCGAAGCCACGGTCGAGACCCTGGAAACCCAACTTCAAAATCTCAGGGCGCAACAGCGTCAGCAAGAAAACGGTCGCGAACATTTGCGCCGTCTGCTGCAAGACGAAGCGCGTCAGCAAGGTGAGTTGAAAGCTCAGTTATCCGCCGGTAAAGCCAAGGCCGAACAGCTTGAGTTACGTCGTACCCGTCTCGACGAAGAGCTGACCGAGCTGGGCGAGCAGCGTGCACTCGAGCACGAAAACATCGGCGAAGCGCGCCTGCAATTGCAGGAAGCCATCGACAGCATGGCGCTGGACACCGAGCAGCGTGAGTTGCTGCTGGCTCAGCGCGACAGCTTGCGCGAGCGGCTTGATCGGGTGCGTCAGGAAGCCCGGCAGCACAAGGATCACGCGCATCAACTGGCGGTGCGTCTGGGGTCGCTCAAGGCCCAGCATGATTCCACGCGTCAGGCGCTTGAACGTCTGGAAATGCAGTCCGAGCGCCTGACCGAAAAACGCGAACAGCTGAGTCTCAACCTGGAGGAGGGCGAGGCGCCGCTGGAAGAACTGCGGTTGAAACTTGAAGAGCTGCTCGACAAGCGCATGACGGTCGACGAAGAACTCAAGACTGCGCAGATCGCCCTGGAAGACGCGGATCGCGAATTGCGCGACGCCGAGAAGCGCCGCAACCAGGCCGAGCAGCAATCGCAATTGATCCGCAGCCAGCTCGAACAGCAGCGCATGGAATGGCAAGCCCTGAGCGTGCGCCGCAAGACCCTCGAAGATCAATTGCTCGAGGACGGTTATGACCTCCATGGCGTGCTCGCCACGCTGACGACGGAGGCTAACGAGAAAGACGCCGAGGAAGAACTTGAACGCATTGCCGCACGCATTCAGCGACTCGGTGCGATCAACCTCGCGGCCATCGACGAATACCAGCAACAATCCGAGCGTAAACGTTATCTGGATGCGCAGAACGCCGATCTGGTAGAAGCGCTGGATACGCTCGAAAACGTGATTCGCAAGATCGACAAGGAAACCCGTAACCGCTTCAAAGATACCTTTGATCAGATCAATGGCGGATTACAGGCGCTTTTCCCAAAAGTTTTCGGTGGAGGTCGCGCGTATTTGGAACTGACGGGCGAAGATCTACTCGATACAGGGGTGACGATCATGGCGCAGCCGCCCGGTAAGAAGAACAGCACCATCCATTTGCTCTCCGGTGGCGAAAAAGCCCTGACTGCCTTGGCTCTGGTTTTTGCCATCTTCAAGTTGAATCCGGCGCCGTTCTGCATGCTCGATGAAGTTGACGCGCCATTGGATGACGCTAACGTTGGACGCTACGCTCGGCTGGTCAAAGAGATGTCGCAGACGGTGCAGTTCATCTATATCACCCACAACAAGATCGCCATGGAAATGGCCGATCAACTGATGGGCGTTACGATGCACGAGCCGGGTTGTTCGCGTCTGGTGGCAGTGGATGTCGAGGAGGCGATGGCGATGGTGGATGCCTGAAGGGGTGCTTGTAGGAGAGGTGATATTGAGTTGTAGGACCTTTTTACCTGCCCCTACTTGCTGGCCAATCGACATATTCGCGCAAGCCATTGTGACAGACGGTGTAAAGTTGCCTTTGGTCGTGCTAGTTTAATGTCAATTTTTCGTATACGTGGGCAAAACGCCTGTCAGAACATAGAGTTGGCGCCACGTTTTAAAGCGGTTTGCGAGTTGTAAACCCCTTATTTTTCAGCATTTTTTATAGAGGCACGGGATTACATGGAAATCGGTCTGCGCGAGTGGCTGATCGTCATCGGCATTATTGTCATTGCCGGTATTCTTTTCGACGGCTGGCGTCGCATGCGCGGCGGCAAGGGAAAACTGAAATTTCGTCTTGACCGGAGTTTGTCCAATCTGCCGGACGAGGACGCCAGCGCCGAGCTGTTGGGTCCGCCCCGCGTGCTGGATGCCCATAAAGAACCGCAACTGGACGAGCACGATCTGCCGTCGGTGAGCATGCCTGCCCGTGAGCCGCGTGAGTCGGGTTCCAAGCGCGGCAAGCGTGGCCACGGCGAGCCTTCCCAGGGCGACATGAACCTCAGCCTGGATCTGGACGGCGGCCCGAGCTTCAGCAGCCGTGACGACGATTTCCCGGATGACACCAAGGTGTCGGGTTCGGCCAGCGACAAGGAACAACCGCACGCCGAAGAAGTGCTGGTGATCAGCGTGATCTGCCGCGACGCCGCTGGCTTCAAAGGCCCGGCACTGTTGCAGAACATTCTGGAAAGCGGTTTGCGTTTCGGCGAGATGGACATCTTCCACCGTCACGAAAGTATGGCCGGCAATGGCGAAGTCCTGTTCTCGATGGCCAATGCGGTCAAGCCAGGCGTCTTCGATCTGGACGACATCGACCACTTCAGCACACCGGCGGTGAGTTTCTTCCTCGGTCTGCCAGGCCCGCGTCATCCCAAGCAAGCCTTCGACGTGATGGTGGCCGCAGCGCGCAAACTGTCCCAGGAGCTGAACGGTGAGCTCAAAGACGATCAGCGCAGCGTGCTGACCGCCCAGACCATCGAGCACTACCGTCAGCGCATCGTTGAATTCGAACGTCGCGCCCTGACCCAGAAGCGCTAAAGTCAAAAGATCGCAGGCTTCGCCAGCTCCTACAGAAGCTAGCGATCCCTGTAGGAGCTGCCGCAGGCTGCGATTTTTTGATCTTGATTAGATGAGATAGAGCAGCCTCGGCTGCTCTTTTGCTTTATGAGAGAACACCCATGACCGCCGCCAAAAACCGCATTCTAGAGCTGCGCGCTGAGCTGGATCAGCACAACTATCGCTACCACGTGCTGGACGAGCCGAGCATTCCGGACGCCGAATACGATCGGTTGTTCCATGAGCTCAAGGCCCTCGAAGCGGCCAATCCCGAATTGATCACCAGCGACTCGCCGACCCAGCGCGTCGGCAGCGCGGCGCTGTCGGCGTTCACTCAGGTGCGTCACGAAGTGCCGATGCTGAGTCTCGGCAACGCCTTCGAAGAAACGGACATGCGCGAGTTCGATCGTCGGGTAACCGAAGGGCTGGACCTGCCGGTCGGCGATCTGTTCGGTGGCGGCGCGGCGGTGGAATACAGCTGTGAACCCAAGCTCGATGGCCTGGCGGTCAGCCTGCTGTATCAGGACGGCGTGCTGGTGCGCGGAGCCACTCGCGGAGATGGCACGACTGGCGAAGACATCAGCGTCAACGTGCGCACCGTGCGCAACATCCCGCTCAAGCTGCACGGTACTGGCTGGCCAGCGACCCTGGAAGTGCGCGGCGAAGTGTTCATGTCCAAGGCTGGTTTCGAGCGCCTTAACGCCACGCAACTGGAAGTCGGCGGCAAGACCTTCGCCAATCCGCGCAACGCGGCGGCCGGCAGCTTGCGGCAACTGGATTCGAAGATTACCGCCAACCGTCCACTGGAATTCTGCTGTTATGGCATCGGTCAGATTTCCGCCGATATTGCCGATACGCACATTGGCAACCTGCAGCAACTCAAAGCCTGGGGCATGCCGGTCAGTCATGAGTTGAAGCTGGCCAAGGGCATCGATGAATGCCTGGATTACTACCGCGACATCGGTGAGCGCCGCAATTCGCTGCCCTATGAAATCGACGGCGTGGTGTTCAAGGTCAACAGCATCGCGTCCCAGCGTGAACTGGGTTTTCGCGCTCGTGAACCGCGCTGGGCGATTGCTCACAAATTCCCGGCGATGGAAGAGCTCACCGAACTGCTCGACGTGGAATTCCAGGTCGGCCGTACCGGTGCGGTGACGCCCGTAGCGCGCTTGAAACCCGTCAAGGTGGCCGGCGTCACCGTGGCCAATGCGACGTTGCACAACATGGACGAAGTGGCGCGCCTTGGTCTGATGATCGGCGACACTGTGATCATCCGCCGCGCGGGCGACGTGATTCCACAAGTGGTGCAAGTGGTCACCGAGCGCCGCCCCGATAACGCGCGCCCGGTGCAGATTCCCGAGCAGTGCCCGGTCTGCGGCTCGCATGTCGAGCGCACGCAACTGGTCAAGCGCAGCAAGGGTCGCGAAACCGTCAGCGAAGGCGCGGTGTACCGCTGCGTTGGACGTCTGGCCTGCGGTGCGCAACTCAAGCAGGCGATCATTCACTTCGTCTCCCGTCGCGCCATGGACATCGAAGGCCTGGGCGAGAAGAGCGTCGAGCAATTGGTGGATGAAGGCCTGGTGAATTCGCCGGCCGATCTGTACGCCCTGACGTTCGAACAGATTGTCGACCTGGAAGGCTTTGCCGAGCTGTCGAGCAAGAACCTGCTCAGCGCCATCGAAGACAGCAAGAAGCCGGGCCTGGCACGCTTCATCTACGCCCTCGGGATTCCCGATGTCGGCGAAGAGACGGCCAAGGTGCTGGCGCGTTCACTCGGCTCGCTGGAGCGGGTTCAGCAGGCCTTGCCGCAAGTGCTCACGTACTTGCCGGATGTCGGCCTGGAAGTGGCACATGAGATTCACAGCTTCTTTGAAGATGCGCATAACCAGCAGGTGATTACCGATCTGCTGAAGCACGGTCTGCAGATTCAGGATCAGGGCGATCTGGGTGCGGAGTTTGCCGCAAGCACCACGTTGGGCGGTTTCCTCGACAAGTTGCACATCCCTTCGGTGGGGCCGGGTGGCGCGCAGAAATTGGCCGACAAATTTGGTTCGCTGAAAGGGGTTTTCAGCGCCGACTGGCTGGATATGCGTCAGGCACTGCCGGAGAAGCAGGCCACTTCGGTTCGCGAGTTCTTCGTGGTTGCGCAAAATCGTCAAGTTGCTGAATCCGCCGAGAAACAGCTGCGCGATTTCGGCATGCACTGGCAGAGCGAGAAGAAAGTCGTTGAAGGTTTGCCGCTGGCTGGGCAGACCTGGGTGCTGACCGGTTCGCTTGAATTGATGAGCCGCGACATCGCCAAGGACAAGCTGGAAAGCCTCGGCGCCAAGGTGGCGGGCTCGGTATCGGCCAAGACCCACTGCGTGGTCGCTGGGCCAGGCGCTGGCTCCAAGTTGACCAAGGCCAATGAGCTGGGATTGAAGGTGTTGGATGAAGAGGCGTTTGTCGAGTTTCTGAGTAAACACGGTATTGCGGTTTAGTTGATCGTCCCACGCAGTGCGTGGGAACGATCTTTGTCAGCGAATGATCTAGTCTTGGCAAGCCCCAGGGAGAGATCGCCATGTACCGCTTCTTCGAACAGCTCAGTTCACGCATCGCTGCGCCCTTCCTTGGCGAAAGCTCGCGCAACAGCAAGGTCTGGCAGTGCCGCTGCGGGCAGTCGCTGTTTTTTCGCAACAGTCAGTGCCTGGCCTGTTCGGCGGCGTTGGGTTATCAGCCGGAGCAGAGTCGCTTGTCGTCGCTGCAGCCCGGCTTGCAGGCCGACACCTGGTTACTCGACGCCGATCCCGAGGCGGGTGTCTTTCGCCGCTGCGCCAACCTCGATTCCCCGGCCGCGTGCAATTGGCTGCTCCCTGCCAATGACCACGATGCGTTATGCATCGCTTGTAGCCTGAACCACACCATCCCCGACCTGTCGATTCCCGAGAACCACGAACGCTGGCGCAAGGTCGAAACGGCCAAGCGTCGTCTGGTCGCACAGTTGGTCAGCCTTGGTTTGCAGGTGATCCCCAAAACCGTGGACGAAGAGACTGGCCTGGCCTTCGATTTCATTGGTGTCGACCTCGAAGGCAAGCCGCCGACCACCGGTCACGCCAACGGTCTGATCACCCTCGATCTCAAAGAGGCAGACGACGCCCATCGCGAGCAGATTCGGGTGCAGATGCATGAACCTTATCGCACGCTGCTCGGGCATTTTCGTCATGAGGTCGGGCATTACTACTGGGATCGGCTGATCGCCAACAGCCATTGGCTGGAACCGTTCCGCAGCCTGTTCGGCGACGAGCGCGCCAGCTACGCCGAGGCCCTCGAACGGCATTACCAGCAAGGCGCACCGCTCGACTGGCAGCAACATTACGTCAGCGCCTACGCGACCATGCACCCATGGGAGGATTGGGCCGAAACCTGGGCTCATTACCTGCACATGATGGACGCGGTGGATACCGCGTTGGGATTTGGCATGAGCGCGCGGGAAATGGACTTCGACTACAAGCCATTTCCGCCCGACACGCTCTACGATTCACAGCATCCCGGCGGTGCCGCGTTCCTGTCATTCGTCAATGCGTGGATCGAACTGGCGGGCATGCTCAATGAGCTGTCACGCAGCATGGGCCAGCCGGATTTCTACCCGTTCGTCCTGCCGCCGGCAGTGATCGCCAAGCTGCACTTCATCCACTTGGTGATCCAGCAGGAGGGCGGCCGGGCGGATGAGGTGTTGGCGCAGTAAGATCAAAAGTTCACAGCCTGCGGCAGCTCATCTATGGTTACCCCTTTCTGTGTTGTTGACGTGTGTTTGGCTTGCCATTCTCTATCCGGCGTCTGTGCGGGGGGGGGGGGGCGCCCCCGCGGCTTGGCGTTCCACTTGCTTGTCCAGTGTTTTGACCCGGTTGGATTATTTTGTGACGGTGAACCTGTTTTTCACAGTGCCACTGCCTCCCTTGCTTTGTGTGGCCCGCGCTTCCCGCTCGCCAGCAGCTAGTGTCATGCCAACGCAGGACCAATCTCCGTTCGTATTGACAATGGCCGCTCCCACGAAGAACCACTGGCCAGTACGCCGACCCTGCTCGATTGTGATCGTGGCGCCGGGAGTACCCTTGCCCGCATAGACAGGTATGTGATTCTCATCAAACGAAGCACCTTCAGCAGGAAACGTTAAGGTCGAAGGAATCTCAATCACTTTGGAAACCGTAACCGTGAAGTTGTTTCTCGCGAAATCAGTGCCACCGTCGCCTTGCGTCGCCCGCGCTTCCCGCTCGCCAGCAGGGAGTTTCAGGCCAACGTAAGACCAAACTCCGTTCGTGTTGACAATGGCCGCGCCCACCAAGCGCCAGCCGCCAATACGCAGACCCTGCTCGATTTTGACCGTGGCGCCGGGAGTACCCTTGCCCGCATAGACAGGTATGTGATTCTCGTCAAACGAAGCACCTTCAGCAGGAAACGTTAAGGTCGCAGGAATCTGAACCACCTCGGAAACCGTGAAGCTGTTCCTCGCGAAATCAGTGCCACCGTCGCCTTGCGTCGCCCGCGCTTCCCGTTCATTAGCAGTGAGTCGCTGGCCGATGAAGAGCCAGTCCCCGAAAGCATTGACAGTGGCCGTGCCGACCGGATACCACGCGCCCTTGCGCGGACCCTGCTCGATTCTGACCGTCGCGCCCGGAGTACCCTTGCCGCTGTAGATAGGTACATGGTTCTCACCAAACGAAACACCTTCCGCAGGCGAGGTCATTGTGACTGGGGCCTTAATCACCTCCGTGACCGTGAAGACATGTATTTTTACGACTTGCGGGTTGGCCGCCACTGCCTTGCGCCAACCCACAGGGAGTTTCGGACCCACCTTGGACCACTCACCGTTTGTCCCGACATTGACGTTTGCCACAGGTAGCAACAGGTCCCAAATCAAACCCTGCGAGATTTTGACCAGGCTTCCCGGGTACCCTTGCCGGCATACAACGGTTCGTGGTTGACATCAAACGTAGCGCCTGGCTTCGGCGACGTCATTGTCACAGGAATCACATCAGCGACCTCCTTGACTGTGAAGGTATTTCTTGCGAAGCCAGTGCCCCCATTGCTCAATGTTGCCCGCGCTTCCCGCTCACCGGCAGGGAGCGGCAGACCCTGGAGCGACCAGTTACCGGAATCTTTGACCGTGGTCGTTCCAACAGGATGCCAGCGGCCGCCAGGCAGACCCTGCTCGATGGTGACCGTTGCCCCCGGCGAACCTGTACCCTCATATAAAGGTGCGTGGCTCTCACCAAACGACCCCCCGGCTGGAGACGTCAATGTGGCAGGAACCATGAGAGGAGGAGCGTCGCGTTCGATGACGTCGGTGGGTCGGTTCATGTTGTTCCAGATCTCGTGCTTGAGTTCGGGAAGCTTGGCGAGTTCCGAACGGGTCGCGGCATCAAGCGGCATGCCCCACTCCTCGAAGAACCGGGTCAGGTTACGGTTAGCCACTTTCCCGGCGGTGAGCATGAAGTGCCGCTGAACAGCTGGGGCAGTTTCTGGCTCGGGAATACCCGCCGAGTTTTCAATGCGAAACTGTTGGGAAAGTTGAGCGTAAAAGTTACCTCCGAAACCACGGCGGAGTTGGTCGAGCATCAGTAGCTTGAGCCACACGTTGGAAATAGATGAATAGTTACGGTCAGCAATTGGCGTCTTGCGAAACTCGGCCACCGCATTTCGTGTCGGCGTATCGTCTAGAGTGTTTGGAAAACCCAGTGCTTCTTGTACCGCAAGCGATGATAAATTCACCGAGACTTCGCCCATGCCAGCCCAGCGAGCTTCGGGTTGATAGGTGTGGCCTACTTCATGATATAGACCCCACATATCATTTTCGGGGCCCGTTAGAATAGCCGCACCTGCACCAGAGTTGACCTGGAAGGTGATGCGCCCATCCGTAGCTGAAGCATAACCGGCTCCGGTGTCGGGATTGGCGATGTAGATGCGGTTTGAAGATTTATGCGCGACATCGTACGCGTACTTTGATAATCCGTAGAGGGCGTTAGTATGAGCGACGACCGCGTCGAACATGCCGATTCTTCTGTCGAGGTCGATATCAAGTAGCCCCGGAAGAGCCCTGCGGCTCTGAAAGTCACCGATGACATAGTCACCGATAAGCTCGACGAAGGGCGCTGTTTTCCAGCGATTGACCTGCGCACGGAAGTCAGCGTTGGTGGTCACGCCTTTAATGTAGGTGGGAACCGGTTCTCCACCACTCACTTCGACGGTCGCAACGGTGTTGAATATCCGGTTTTGAATGTAGATCATGCCATCGAGCGGCGCCACGATCACGTTCGCCCCCGGATTCAAAGCGAACCGTGCGTGTGACTTCTCCTCCCCGCCATTATGTTCCCCATAGTTCCCAAACAGTCCGATGACCAGTTCGAGACCGCTCAGCAATGGGGAAACGATGACGTTTAATTGAGTGCCTTTCCGGGCATAACGGCCAGTGGGTTGAAGGTTACTGTGGTTAAACCACCGCCCCTCACTTTTCCTGGCTGCATCAGCATCGACTTCTGCATCAGCCCGAAGAATGGACTTTTCATCGGTGACTACCAGTTCAACTGGTTGGAGTGCGTTCGAAAAATTTTCAATGATTGAATTCATGATTTTCTCCATTCGAACAATTGAAGTTGCGCCCGGGGGTATTGATGTATCGATCGCCGGTAGTGCTGTACTGGGCTGTCGAGTTGGTCCGGCCAAACCTGTTAGAAAGCGCCTTCAGCTTTATCTCCAATGCAGGGCTTGTCTACTGTCAAAACTACTAGGTTTTTGTTTGCGGTAAGGTGGAAGCTTGTAGAAGTCGACTATTTCCACAACAGCGTCAGAAGGACTCCGTTCATGGCTCAAGAGCAACCCGGTTCCAAGAGGCCTGTCTTTTCCCTGGTTGCCGGTAATCTGTCCGGTGTGAACCTGGCGAGATTCGCTGACAAGCGCACAATTCTGAATATCTTCCCAAGCGTGGACACCCCAGCCTGCGCCACATCGGTGCGCAAGTTGATTACCAAGCGTTGATCCAGCAGCAAGCCGGCAGGGCGGATGAGGTGTTGGCGCAATAGGATCAAAAGATCGCAGCCCTGTAGTAGCTGCCGAAGGCCGCTACAGGTCACGGTGTTCCAGGGCCAGCGCATGTCCTTGACCGGGCTCATATTTTTTAATCCGCCCGAACGGTTGTAACTTCGTCTCAGACAGGTACAATGGCGCGGCTCGCCGTCAGGTGAGCGTCGTTATGGTGACCCCATCGGTCCCCCCGCAACGATTACCCGTGAACCTGGTCAGACCCGGAAGGGAGCAGCCACAGCGGGAACATTGTGTGCCGGGGTGTGGCTGGTGGGGTTGCCTCCATAACGCACCGCGAGTCCTCTCTCGCGTTATCGGTCAAAAAAATACGTTCTTGTTGCTCTGCCATGGATCTTGTCCGGGGCGGTGTTTTTTCGTTTCCGATTTTTCAGAACGAACCTTTAAAAGGAGGCCGACCTGTCGAATGCGACACGTCGGCCTCCTTTTTTATTTCTGGCACTAAGGTTTGGACAAGGCCTGGTCAACCGCTGCAATCAGCTTTCCCAGATCCTTCGGGGTGGCTTTATGTATGACACCGAACAGATACGCCCGCTGCTCTTCTTCATCGCCTAGATCTGCGAAAAAGGCTTTCAGCTTCACGCCCAGCACATCGGCAAGCAGGAACAAGGCTTCCACGCTGGGGGTGTAGGTGCCGGTTTCGAAGCGGCTGATGGTTTTGGGGTCAAAACCGGTTTTTTCGCCGAGTTCAGCCTGAGTCAGCCCTGCGACCTTGCGGTAGCGCCGAATGGCCGCACCCAAACTTGAAATTTGCATCGCTTAATTCCCATTTAGAATCAAGAACTTAACGATAGATTTTTGCATTAGACAACTGCATGATCCATCACCTTGCTTTGCAAAATGTGATGCGTTTCGTAGAATCGCCGCTCCAAAAGGGTATTTTGGGTCTTTAAGGTTAGTTGATCTCTGCTGTCAGGAGGCCATCAAACACTGTTCATGGAGTGATATCGTGTTGCTGCGCATTACCTATAAAAACATCTCTTCCGGGCATCCTGCACTGGTCGACCGGTACCACCGCTAGCGACAACGAGCCTGACTCATGGATGAGAAGTACCGCAGGGCCGTGGATGCCGCCGCGATTTTTTCCGAGACCGATCTGAGCGGCCGGATCACCCACGTCAACGATCAATTCTGTGCCGTGTCCGGCTATAGCCGCGAAGAACTGCTCGGGCAGAACCATCGCCTCCTCAATTCGGGTCTGCACCCCGCTGATTTCTTCGCGGCTATGTGGCGCACCATCGCCTTGGGCAGCGTCTGGAAAGGCGAGATCTGTAATCGCGCCAAGGATGGCAGCCTGTATTGGGTCGACAGCACCATGGTGCCGGTGCTTGATGACGCCACTGGGCGGGTTGACCGCTATCTTTCGATACGTTTCGACATCAGCGAAAAACGCCAATTGCTGCACTCACTGCAATGGCGAGTGGGGCATGACGTGCTGACCGGGCTGCCGAATCGCGCGTTTCTTTCGGATTTGCTGGATCAGGCGCTGGAGTTCTCCCGGAACGAAAACATCCCGCTGGCGGTGTGCATGCTCGACCTCGACGGCTTCAAAGCGGTCAATGATGGCTACGGGCATGCCAGTGGCGATCTGCTGTTGGTCGAGGTGGCCAAGCGTTTGCGCGCCATTGTGCGCGGTGAAGATGTGGTGGCGCGGCTGGCCGGTGACGAGTTTGTGCTGGTGTTGCGTTACGTGCGTGATCTGCCGGAACTGCGTGCGGCGTTGAACCGGGTGCTCGGCGCCATTTCGGCGCCGTACTCGCTGCATGGCAAGGGTGTCAATGTGTTTGCCAGTATCGGCGTCACCCTGTTCCCTCACGACAATGAAGATGCCGAAACCTTGTTGCGTCATGCCGATCAGGCCATGTACGTGGCGAAACAAAGCGGTCGCAATCGCTTTCATTTGTTCGACGTGTCCCGGGATCAGGAGGTCAAGGCCACACACCAGACGGTCGAGCGAGTGCGCCAGGCATTGGCTGCCGGTGAGTTTCGCGTGCATTTCCAGCCCAAGGTGAATATGCGTCGTGGTGAGGTTGTCGGCCTCGAGGCGTTGTTGCGTTGGGAGCATCCGCAACACGGCATGGTGCCGGCCCGGGAGTTTTTGCCCCTGGTGGAGGAGACGGACCTGATCATCGATATTGGTGAATGGGTGATGGATCAGGTCCTGTCGCAGTTGCACCATTGGCAGCAGGTGGGGCAGGGCTGGCCAGTCAGCATCAATATTGCGGCGCGGCATTTTCAGCGCGCGGATTTCGTCGACCGGCTCAAACACGTGCTCGCCCGGCATGCCCAAGTGGCTCCGCAGATGCTCGATCTGGAGATTGTCGAGTCGGTGGCGATCGAGAACATTCAGCATGTCAGTGACTGTTTACAGGCCTGCCAGGCGCTGGGGGTGCAGTTTTCATTGGGCGACTTTGGCACCGGTTATTCGTCCCTGAGCCACCTCAAGCGATTGCAGACCCAAACCATCAAGATCGACCAGTCGTTTGTACGCGACATCGTCAATGATCGTGATGATCTGGCCCTGACCATGGCGGTCATTGGCCTGGCTCGGGCCTTTGGTCGGCAAGTGATCGCCGAAGGGCTGGAAAGTATCGAGCACGGTGAAATGCTGCTGCGGCTGGGTTGCGAAGTTGCTCAAGGCTATTTCATTGCCCGGCCGATGCCGCCCGCAGACGTGCCGGGCTGGGTCGCGGGGTTTGTTGCGCCGCCGCAATGGCAGATTTTGGAGCAGGCAGGCTAAGGCTTGCCATTGTCCTCGTTGAGTGGCTCGCCACCGATGTAGAGCCGGATAATGTCGTCGATTTCACCGGACATTTTCATTCGCAGCAAGGTGCGCAGAATGCGTTGCACCGGCATCTTGGGGTCGTTACGCATATAACAACCGACATTCTGTTCCTGCAACAGAGACTCTCTTAGCCAGATTAGACGAGCGCACCGGATGCAATTTTGGCCTTGCTCCGCTAGCATTAGCCGCTTCTGTTCCTTCGTTGCGACGGTTTTCGATGAGTTATCAGGTTCTTGCACGTAAATGGCGTCCGCGCTCGTTCCGCGAAATGGTCGGCCAGACCCATGTGCTCAAGGCTCTGATCAATGCCTTGGACAGCCAGCGGCTGCACCACGCCTATCTGTTTACCGGTACCCGCGGGGTTGGCAAGACCACTATCGCGCGGATCATCGCCAAATGCCTGAACTGTGAAACAGGTATCACTTCAACGCCTTGTGGCGATTGTTCGGTGTGCCGTGAGATCGATGAGGGCCGCTTCGTCGACCTGATCGAGATCGACGCCGCGAGCCGGACCAAGGTCGAAGACACCCGCGAACTGCTCGACAACGTGCAGTACGCGCCGAGCCGCGGGCGCTTCAAGGTCTACCTGATCGACGAAGTGCACATGCTCTCCAGCCATTCCTTCAATGCGCTGCTGAAAACCCTTGAAGAGCCGCCGCCCTACGTCAAGTTCATCCTGGCGACGACCGATCCGCAGAAACTTCCTGCAACGATTCTTTCGCGGTGCCTGCAGTTCTCTCTGAAGAACATGACGCCGGAGCGGGTGGTCGAGCATTTGACCCACGTGCTGGGTGTCGAGAATGTGCCGTTCGAAGACGACGCGCTGTGGCTGTTGGGCCGTGCTGCCGACGGTTCGATGCGCGACGCCATGAGCCTGACCGACCAGGCGATCGCCTTCGGTGAAGGCAAAGTCATGGCTGCCGACGTGCGGGCGATGCTCGGCACGCTCGATCACGGTCAGGTCTACGACGTTCTGCATGCGCTGATCGAAGGCGACGCCAAGGCATTGCTCGAAGCCGTCCGTCATCTGGCCGAACAAGGCCCGGACTGGAATGGCGTGCTCTCGGAAATTCTCAACGTGCTGCACCGTGTCGCCATCGCCCAGGCCTTGCCTGAAGGCGTCGACAACGGTCATGGCGACCGTGATCGGGTGCTGGCGCTGGCTCAGGCATTGCCGGCCGAAGACGTGCAGTTCTATTACCAGATGGGGCTGATCGGCCGCCGTGACTTGCCGCTGGCGCCGGACCCGCGCGGTGGTTTCGAAATGGTCCTGCTGCGAATGCTCGCGTTCCGCCCGGCAGACACCGCGGACGCACCGAGGCAACCGCTAAAGCCAGTGGGGATCAGCCAGGCCACAGTTGATTCCGCAAATTCAGTGGCTGCCGCGCCCGTCGTTGCGCCGGTAGTCGCTGTGGCAGTTGCACCGCCAGTGGCAACCGTTGCGCCTGCGCCGGTTGCGGCGTTGGTTGCTCCCGTGCAAGCGCCCGAGCCTGAGCCGGTTGCGCCCATCGTCGTGCCCGAGCCTGTCGCTGCGGCCGTAGAGGTCGAAGCAGCCGTCGATCTGCCCTGGAACGACCCGATAGAACCCGAAGTCGTTCAGGCACCCGCCGTCGAGCCGGTGCTGGAAACGGCCAGCGAACAACCCGAATTGGCGCCGATGCCATTGCCGACCCCCGACAGCGTGGTGCCGGACGCTCCTGAGTGGGCCGCTGCGCCGATTCCAGAGCCGTCGGTGGCCGACGTCGATGCCGCGACGCCGGGCATGGACCTGGATGACGAACCGCCGCTGGACGAGGATTACATCGAGCCGGATATGGAATCGGCCTACAGCTACCTCGATGAACTGGCCAGCGAACACACCGCCGAACCAGTGCCAGAACCCGAGCCAGAACCGGCCGCCATGCCGGCCACCGGTCTGGCGCTGCAATGGCTGGAGCTGTTCCCGAAATTGCCGATCTCCGGCATGACCGGCAGCATCGCCGCCAACTGCACACTGATCGCCGTCGAGGGTGACAACTGGCTGATGCACCTGGACCCGGCTCACAGCGCGTTGTTCAACGCGACTCAACAGCGTCGCTTGAACGATGCGTTGAATCAGTTTCATGGGCGTACGCTGAACCTGAGCATGGAGCTGATCAAGCCCGAGCAGGAAACCCCGGCCCAGGCCGGGTCCCGGCGCCGTGCGAACCGTCAGCGCGAGGCGGAAGAGTCGATCCACGGTGATCCGTTCATCCAGCAAATGATGCAGCAGTTCGGTGCGGTCGTCCGTAACGATACTATTGAACCTGTCGAGACCCTGGTCACTC
This sequence comes from Pseudomonas sp. MDT1-17, assembly GCF_054898105.1. NCBI lineage: Bacteria > Pseudomonadati > Pseudomonadota > Gammaproteobacteria > Pseudomonadales > Pseudomonadaceae > Pseudomonas > Pseudomonas sp. MDT1-17. The sequence goes on from NZ_JBUBVM010000001.1 coordinate 2,519,017, forward strand.
AGGGCTAATCTGAAGGCGTTCGGCCGAATGGGCCGGGCGCTGTTTTTATCCAAGTACTTTTGAGGTGATTCCCATGATGAAAGGTGGCATGGCCGGCCTGATGAAGCAGGCGCAGCAGATGCAGGAAAAAATGGCCAAGATGCAGGAAGAGCTGGCCAACGCCGAAGTCACCGGTAAAGCCGGCGGCGATATGGTCACCGTGGTGATGACCGGTCGTCACGACGTCAAGCGCGTGACCATCGATCCAAGCCTGGTCGAAGGCTTGAGCGAAGACGACAAAGAGATGCTGGAGGCTGTGTTCGCCGCCGCCGTCAACGATGCCGTGCGCAAGATCGAAGCCAACAGCCAGGATAAAATGTCCGGCATGACCGCTGGCATGCAACTGCCACCGGGTATGAAACTGCCATTCTGATTCGCCAAAGCGTGTCGGATGGGCTACAAAAAAATGCCAGGCATCACGCCTGGCATTTTTGTTTCTGTCTGTTGGAAATGTGGTGCCTGTGAAGCAGCCTTCGCGAGCAGGCTCGCTCCCACATGGGAACGCGGTCACCTGTGGGAGCGAGCCTGCTCGCGAAGAAGTCAACTCAGTCTCAGATAGAAACATCGAACGCCATACCATCACAACGGTCTGCTCCCTTATACCGCCGAATTCATCGATCAAAGGAGACGCTCACATGCCAGACGCATTGACCCTCAACCAACGTATCGTTCTGGCGTCCCGCCCGGTAGGCGCGCCGACGCCGGAGCATTTCCGCCTGGAGCGCGTTGCGCTACCGGACCTGGCCGACGGTCAGGTGCTGCTCAAGACCCTTTACCTGTCGCTCGATCCCTACATGCGCGGACGCATGAGCGACGCGCCGTCCTACGCCGCACCGGTTGAAATCGGCGAGGTGATGACCGGTGGCGCTGTCAGCCGAGTCGAGCGCTCGTTGAATCCGAAATTCCACGAAGGTGATCTGGTGGTGGGCGCCACCGGTTGGCAGAGCCACAGCATCAGTGACGGTCGCGACATCATTCCGGTGCCGTCCGGGCTGCCGAGTCCATCGATGGCGTTGGGCGTGCTGGGCATGCCGGGCATGACTGCCTACATGGGGCTGATGGACATCGGCCAGCCCAAGGCCGGCGAAACCCTGGTGGTTGCGGCGGCGTCCGGGGCGGTGGGTTCGGTGGTGGGTCAGGTGGCGAAGATCAAGGGCCTGCGCGTGGTCGGCGTGGCCGGTGGCGCGGACAAGTGCCGTTATGTGGTTGAAGAGCTGGGCTTCGATGCCTGCATCGACCACAAGAGCCCGAACTTCGCCGATGAATTGGCCAGGGCGTGCTCCGAGGGCATCGACATCTATTACGAAAACGTCGGCGGCAAGGTATTCGATGCAGTGCTGCCGCTGCTCAAGCCTAAGGCGCGAATTCCTCTGTGTGGCCTGATTGCGTCCTACAACGCCCACGAAGCACCGAGCGGCCCGGATCGCCTGCCGCAATTACAGCGCACGCTGTTGACCAAGCGTGTGCGCATCCAGGGCTTCATCGTATTCGACGACTATGGCGACCGTCAGCCGGAATTCGTCAGTGCCATGGCGCCGTGGGTGCGCGACGGCAAGGTGAAGTTCCGCGAAGACGTGGTCGATGGCCTGGAGCAGGCACCTGAAGCGTTCATCGGTCTGCTGGAAGGACGCAACTTCGGCAAACTGATTGTTCGGGTCGCCCAGGACTGAGTAATTGACGCTGCAATTTGACGCTAAACAGAGGCGCGGGTATAAACCGCGTCTCGTTGTTTTGTCGGACTTTTCCCCATGAGCTTCAGCCCTTTGATTCGCCAACTGATCGACGCCCTGCGAATTTTGCCAGGAGTGGGTCAGAAAACCGCCCAGCGCATGGCGTTGCAGTTGCTCGAACGTGATCGCAGCGGCGGCTCGCGGCTGGCCCTTGCATTGAGCCAGGCCATGGAAGGGGTGGGCCATTGCCGGTTGTGCCGCACGCTGACTGAAGATGACCTCTGCCCGCAATGCGCCGATAACCGTCGCGACGACACCTTGCTTTGCGTGGTGGAAGGCCCGATGGACGTCTACGCGGTGGAGCAGACCGGTTTCCGTGGTCGCTACTTCGTGCTCAAGGGCCATCTGTCGCCGCTCGACGGGCTCGGGCCGGAAGCCATCGGTATTCCGCAACTGCTGGTGCGGATCGAAGACGCGGGCACTTTCACGGAAGTCATCCTTGCGACCAACCCGACCGTGGAAGGTGAAGCCACAGCGCATTACATTGCCCAATTGCTCAGCAACAAAGGCCTGATCGCCTCGCGCATCGCCCACGGCGTGCCATTGGGTGGCGAACTGGAATTGGTGGATGGCGGGACGTTGGCGCATTCGTTTGCCGGGCGTAAGCCGATCGTTTTGTAGTGTCTGGACTACCTATATCGCGAGCAAGCTCGCTCCCACATTGGATTTGTGGTGTTTACAAAACCCCTGTGGGAGCTTGCTCGCGATGACGTCAGCCCAGACGCCGCTTACTTATCAGTCAACGCAAACTGCGTCAGGCAAAACGTTGGAATACCCATGTCTTGCAGACGCTGCGACCCGCCCAGCTCTGGCAAATCAATGATCGCCGCCGCTTCATGAACCCGGGCACCCATGCGTCGAACCAGGTTCGCCGCCGCAATCAGCGTACCGCCCGTGGCGATCAGGTCATCGAACATCACCACCGAATCGCCCTCGCACAGGCTGTCGGCGTGCACTTCGAGGAACGCTTCGCCGTACTCGGTCGCATAACCCTCGGCCAGCACGTCGGCCGGCAGCTTGCCTTGCTTGCGGAACAGCACCAGCGGCTTGTTCAGTTGATAGGCCAGGACCGAGCCGATCAGAAAACCACGAGCGTCCATCGCACCGATATGGGTGAAGTCGGCCTCGACATAACGATGGGCAAAGCTGTCCATCACCAGGCGCAGGGCCGTGGGGGACTGGAACAGCGGGGTAATGTCGCGAAAGATCACGCCCGGTTTGGGAAAGTCGATCACGGGGCGGATGAGGGATTTGATGTCGAAGGAGTCGAAGGCCATCGTCGAAGAATCCTGGCAGGTTGCAAACGTCGCAGTATAACGGCGGCTGAACCATTTCGCTCAGCCGCAATGGCGAAATCAGCCTTCTAGCGAACCGCCGGCCAGGGCGCAGAGCTGGATCGGGTCGAGGATATGGATTTCCTTGCCTTCAGCGGCAATCAGTTCGTTTTGCTGGAAACGAGTGAATACCCGGGACACGGTTTCCACCGCCAGGCCCAGGTAATTACCGATTTCGTTGCGTGACATGCTCAGGCGGAACTGGTTGGCCGAGAACCCCCGGGCGCGGAAACGGGCCGACAGGTTGACCAGAAACGTGGCGATGCGCTCGTCGGCGGTTTTCTTCGACAGCAGTAACATCATTTGCTGGTCGTCGCGAATCTCGCGACTCATCACGCGCATCAACTGACGACGCAGTTGCGGCAGTTGCAGCGCCAGTTCGTCGAGGCGTTCGAAAGGGATTTCACACACCGATGTGGTTTCCATGGCTTGCGCCGAGACCGGGTGTTTTTCGGTGTCCATGCCCGACAAGCCGACCAGTTCACTCGGCAGGTGGAAACCGGTGAGTTGTTCTTCGCCGCCATCGCTCAGGCTGAAGGTCTTCAGGGCGCCAGAGCGTACTGCATAAACGGAATCGAACGTGTCGCCCTGGCGGAACAGGAATTCGCCCTTTTTCAGTGGGCGACCACGTTTAACGATTTCGTCCAGCGCATCCATGTCTTCCAGATTCAAAGAAAGTGGCAAGCAGAGGGGGGCCAGGCTGCAATCCTTGCAATGGGCCTGGCTATGAGCGCGCAGTTTTACTGGCTCGGACATTTCTTCAATCCTTGTGGGAAAACACACATAAGCCGTAAGGGTAACCCACGGGAGGACATTCAGGCACGCGGCGATTTTGTCGCAGGGTTGTAAAGTCAGCGTTTCGTAGACCGGCAGCGAGGTGATTGCTAGATCACCCGTGAAAATCGCTGGCGATTTTGCTGTTCCAGGTACGCGTCGAACACCATGCACACCGAGCGCACCAGCAATCGTCCGCCGGGCAGCACGGTCATCCGTTCGTTATCAAGCTCGATCAGTCCGTCGTCGGCCATTCCCTGCAACTGTGGCCACAGTTCGCCGAAGTAGCCTTGAAAGTCGATATTGAAGGTTTGTTCGATCTGGGCGAATTCCAGGCTGAAAGTGCAGATCAGTTGTTGGATGACCGCACGTCGCAGACGGTCATCGGTGGTGCACAGCAGACCGCGGCTGGTGGCCAGCTGTGCGCTGGCCAGCGTGTTCTGGTAATAATTCAGGTCGCTGCTGTTCTGGCAATACAAGTCGCCGATCTGGCTGATGGCCGAGACGCCCAGGCCAATCAAGTCGCAATGACCGTGGGTGGTGTAGCCCTGGAAGTTGCGTTGCAGGGTCGATTCTTCCTGAGCAATCGCCAGTTCATCGTCGGGCAGCGCGAAGTGGTCCATGCCGATGTAGCGGTAACCGGCCTTGGTCAGCTGCTCAATGGTGCCCTGGAGCATTTCCAGTTTCTGCGCCGGTGTCGGCAGTTCGTCGCTGTTGATTCGCCGTTGCGGCATGAAGCGTTCTGGCAGGTGCGCGTAGTTGAACACCGAGAGGCGGTCCGGTTGCAGGTTGATGACTTCATCGACGGTGCGGGCGAAATTCTCGGGTGTCTGTCTCGGCAAGCCGTAGATCAGGTCAATGTTGATCGAGCGAAACTGCAGCGTGCGGGCAGCTTCGATCACCGCGCGGGTTTCTTCCAGGCTTTGAAGGCGATTGACCGCACGTTGCACCGCCGGGTCGAGGTCTTGCAGACCGATACTGACCCGATTGAAACCCAGTTCACGGAGCAGGCCCATGGTCGACCAATCGGCTTCGCGAGGGTCGATTTCGATGCTGTAGTCGCCGGAATCGTCGTCCAGCAAGTTGAAGCTTTTGCGCAACTGGGCCATCAACTGGCGCAGTTCATCGTGATTGAGAAAGGTCGGGGTGCCGCCGCCGAAATGCAGTTGCTCGACTTTCTGCGCGGGGTCGAGGTGGCAGGCGATCAACTGGATTTCCTGCTCCAGACGCTGCAGATAGGGCAGGGCCCGGCCGCGATCCTTGGTGATGACTTTGTTACAGGCGCAGTAGTAGCAAATGTTCGCGCAGAACGGCACATGCACGTACAGCGACAACGGACGCAGGGCCTTACGGCTTTCGCGCAGCGCATGGAACAGGTCGAAGGTGCCGACATGACCGTCGAACTGCACGGCAGTCGGATACGAGGTGTAACGCGGTCCCGCCAGGTCATAACGGCGGATCAGATCGGTATCCCAACGAATGGCGTCGAGCAACATGCGGGCATTCCCCCGGATAGGCTGGCAGTGTCAGCGAGTCTAGGGGGCGGCGCGGTGGGGCATCTTGATTTGCATCAACGGTGTCATTGCCAAACATCACCCTGTAGCGGCTGCCGAGCCTGCGAGGCTGCGTTCGGCGGCGCAGCCGTCGTGAAATCAGACTGTGCGGTGTGTCAGGTGAATTTGGTACTCAGGGTTTACGACGGCTGCGCCGCCGAACGCAGCCTCGCAGGCTCGGCAGCTGCTACAAGAGTGCGCCGTCGATCTAATGGCCCATGAGCCAATGCTGATGCGGTCCCGGCAAGGTCCAGATGCCGAACAGAATCACCAGTAACCCGCCCGTCATGCGCACGCTACGCTTGCGCAACAACGCCGTGACCCGCTCAGCCGCCAACCCCGTGGCGAGCAACACCGGCCAGGTGCCCAGCCCGAACGCGAGCATCAAAAGCGCACTGTCCAGCGCATTGCCCTGACTCGCCGACCACAGCAACGTGCTGTAAACCAACCCGCACGGTAGCCAGCCCCAGAGTGCGCCCAGCAGCAACGCACGGGGTACGCTCGACACCGGCAGCAGTTTGTTGGCAACCGGCTGAATATGCCGCCACAGGCCGCGACCGAGGCTTTCGATGCGGGTGAGGCCGCTCCACCAACCGGCGAGGTACAAGCCCATGGCGACCAACAGCAATCCGGCGATGACGCGCATGAACAGCGCCGCCGGGCTGTTGGCCACCGCCCAGCCGGCCAGACCGATCAGCAGGCCGGCCGTTGCATAGCTGAGAATTCGCCCCAGGTTGTAGGCCAGCAGCAGTCGAAAGCGTCGGCTGTGTTGCTCCTTGGGAATCGCCAGGGTCAGCGCGCCCATCAAACCGCCACACATGCCCAGGCAATGCCCGCCCCCGAGCAGACCGAGAATCACCGCAGACACCAGCAGCGGCGCCAACTCAAGCATGGGGAGGGGCCTTGTCGTCCGGTTTGGCCGGATGGCCGCTGGCCTCGTCGACGGCCGCCTTGTGGTTAGGGTCCTGGTCGTCGAACAGAATGCTGTGGGCCGGGCCGTCGAGGTCGTCGTACTGACCGCTGTCGACTGCCCAGAAGAAGATATAAATAGCGATGGCCACGATCAGCAGCGCGGCCGGGATCATCACGTAGAGAGCTGGCATCTGGACTCCATGCCCACGCGGCTCAGGCCGGCAGCGGGCGGGTTTCTGGCGTGGCGCTGACCGCAGGCGTCTTTGGCATGCGAGTCAGGCGCAGGGCGTTCAGCACCACGGTCAACGAACTGATGGACATGCCGACCGCGGCCCATACCGGCGTGATCCAGCCAAGGGCAGCGAACGGCAACATGAGGCCATTGTACAGCCCGGCCCACAGCAGGTTCTCGATGATTACTCGACGGGTGCGCCGAGCCAGGCTGAAGGCTTGTACCAATGCGTCGAGGCGGTTCGACAGCAATACCGCGTCGGCACTGGTTTTCGCCAGGTCGGTGGCCGAGCCCATGGCCACGCTGATGTCGGCGGCAGCCAGCACCGGAACGTCGTTGACTCCGTCACCGAGCATCAACACCTTGCGGCCTTCCTTGTGCAGCTGTTGCAGGACTCGCAATTTGTCGTCCGGGCGCAAGCCGCCATGGGCTTCATCGATACCGAGTTCCGCGGCGACACTGGCGACCATCGGCGAGCTGTCGCCGGACAGCAACAGCGTGCGCCAGCCGCGAGACTTGCAGGCGGCGAGCAGGGCGGGTGCGTCGGCACGCAAACGGTCGTCGAGAACAAACCATGCCAACGGCCCCTGGCTGTCGCCGAGCAACAGCCATTGACCGGCTTCATCCGGCATCAACGGCACGGCAGCGCCACTGAGTTCACAGACAAAACCCGGTTGGCCGATGCGCAAGCGTTGCTCACCGACCAACCCTTCGAGGCCAAGCCCCGGCGTGCTGTGGACTTCTTCGGCAGCGAGCGGCGCGCGGCCAAATGCGCGGGCGATCGGATGTTCAGAGCGGTTTTCCAGGGCGGCGGCCAGGCTCAGGTATTGATCGCTGTTAAGTGCGCCGAGCGGGCGAATCGAACGCAAGACCAGGCGACCTTCCGTCAACGTGCCGGTCTTGTCGAAAATCACCGTGTCGATCTGGTTCAGGCCTTCCAGCACATGGCCGCGAGTCAGCAGCAAACCGAGTTTGTGCAGTGTCCCGGTGGCGGCAGTGAGGGCGGTCGGCGTGGCGAGGGACAAGGCGCACGGACACGTCGCAACGAGCATCGCCAAAACAATCCAGAAGGCCCGCGACGAATCCAGTTCCCACCAGATCAGGCCGATGACGGCAGCGGCAATCAGCGACAGCAGCAGGAACCATTGCGCGGCGCGGTCGGCAATTTCAGCCAGTCGCGGCTTCTCGGCCTGAGCACGGTCCAGCAGGCGGACGATGGCGGACAGTCGGGTGTCTTGACCCAGCGCCAGGACTTCCACGGTCAGTGCACCTTCGACATTCAGGGTGCCGGCGGTGACGGCATCGCCCGGTGTACGCGGCTGTGGCAGGTATTCACCTGTCAGCAGGGACTCGTCGATGCTCGATTGACCGTCGAGGACCTTGCCGTCAGCCGGAAGGATGGCGCCGGGATGCACCAGCACCTGATCGCCGACGCGCAGTTCACTCAGCAGGATCCGCTCGCTCTGGCCATCGGCACTCAGGCGCAGGCACGAGGCGGGTAACAGGTTGACGAGTTGCGCGGTGGCGGCGGCGGTGCGTTCGCGGGCACGGCGTTCCAGATACCGTCCGGCCAGCAGGAACAGCGCGAACATGCCCACCGCATCGAAATACAGTTCACCGACGCCGGTGATCGAAGTCCAGATCCCGGCGATGTAGGCACTGCCAATGGCCAGCGAGACCGAGACGTCCATGGTCAGGTGGCGGGTGCGCAAGTCACGCATGGCGCCTTTGAAGAATGGCGCGCAGCTGTAGAACACGATCGGGGTGGTGAGAAATAGCGCGACCCAACGCAGGATAGTGTGCAGCTCAGGGCTGAGATCGATGTTGAATTCCGGCCAGGTGGCCATGGTCGCCATCATCGCCTGGAACCACAGCAGCCCGGCCACGCCGAGTTGGCGCAGGGCCAGGCGGTTTTCGCTGGCCAGTTGTTCGCTGGCGCGGTCGGCTTGATAGGGGTGGGCGGCGTAGCCGATATGACGCAATTCGCTGAGCACCTGGCTCAGCGGCAGTTGCGCGTCAGCCCAGCGCACGTGCAGGCGATGGTTGGACAGGTTCAGGCGCGCTTCAGCCACCGCCGGCAAGCCGCGCAGGTGTTTCTCGATCAACCAGCCGCACGCGGCGCAACTGATGCCTTCCATCAACAGGGTGGTTTCGGCGAGGTCGCCTTCGTGGCGGACGAAGGGGGCTTGTACATCGGCGCGGTCGTACAGCGCCAGTTCGTCCACCAACTGCACCGGCAGCGCTTCGGGGTTGGCCGATGACTCGCTGCGATGCTGGTAGTAACTCTCCAGACCGCCGGCCACGATGGCTTCGGCCACGGCCTGGCAACCCGGGCAGCAGAACTCGCGGGTCTCACCGAGGACGGCAGCGGTGAAGCGGCTGCCGGCCGGGACGGGAAGGGCGCAGTGGTAGCAGGGGAGTGGAGTGGTCATGAGGTGGAGTCTATATCGTCCGGGAGGGGCCTCATCCCTGTAGGAGCTGTCGAGTGAAACGAGGCTGCGATCTTTTGATCTTGCTTGTTCTTTAAAAACAACATCAAAAGATCGCAGCCTCGTTTCACTCGACAGCTCCTACAGGTTTCACAGGTTTCACAGGTTTGCAGGGTTTACGGTTTTTTCAGGTCTTCCGCCCCCTGCAGCGGTTCATCACCCAGCAGCAAATCCTTGTCATGGCTGACCTGTTCTTCTTCAAACATGCGCCAGATCTTGTCGTCCTGTACGCCCAGCAGTTCGACAAAGCGGCGTCCATCGACCTTGTCGCTCAACTGGCCAATGTAGCGGCCCTGTTCGGTTTCGCTGCGCGCCAGAGTGATCTTGCGATCCTTCTCCGGCTGGGTCGGCGAGATCAGGTTCAGCTCCAGGGTTTTGGGTTGGCTGTTGCCGCTCAGGTGCAGATCGACTTCGCCGGTCACGTCGTCCAGATGAATACTGGCGCGCAGCAGCAGGGTCTGCGCCAGCAGTTCACGGTCCAGGGAGCGGTTGATGCCTTTGCCGGCCTCGTAATAGTTATCGTTGACGAGGTTGTCCGGATTTTTCACCGCGATCGTCACCATGGACAAGGTCAGGGTCACGGAACACGCCAGGATGGCGATGATGATCCACGGCCAAAGGTGCTTGTACCAGGGACTTGCGGCAGTTGGTGCGGGCATGATCACTTCTCTCAACGAACTTGTGGGCCGATGAACCGGCTCTTGGCTTCAATGTGGACGTTGTTGTCATCGGCATCCTTGAGGATGAATTTCACCTCGTTGGTGCTCGATGGCAGTTTTTCCGGAGCGATGGACAGTTCGACCGGTTGGCTGAAAATCTCTCCGGCGGCGACCTTGATCTCGCGCTTGCCTTGCAGCTTGAGGTCCGGCAGGCCAGCGGCTTCGAGCAGGTAGGTGTGGTCGCGTTGATCCTTGTTCATGATCTTCAGGCTGTAGACGTTTTCGATGTGGCCTTCGGCGTTCTCGCGGTACAGCACGCGGTCCTTGCTGACGTCGAAACCGACCAGCGAACGCATGAAGAACGCGGACATCAGCAAAGCGATCATCGCCAGCAGCACCGTGGCATAGCCGATCAGGCGCGGGCGCAGTTTATTGGTTTTTTGCCCGGACAGGTTGTGCTCGGTGGTGTAACTGATCAGGCCGCGCGGGTAATCCATCTTGTCCATGATGCTGTCGCAGGCATCGATGCAGGCCGCACAGCCGATGCATTCGACTTGCAGGCCGTCGCGGATGTCGATACCGGTCGGGCAGACCTGGACGCACATGGTGCAGTCGATACAGTCGCCCAGCCCCATGGCCTTGTAGTCGACGCCTTTCTTGCGCGGGCCGCGGCTTTCACCACGGCGCGGGTCGTAGGACACGATCAGGGTGTCTTTGTCGAACATCACACTCTGGAAGCGCGCGTACGGGCACATGTAAATACACACCTGCTCGCGCAACCAGCCGGCATTGCCGTAGGTGGCGAGGGTGAAGAAACCGACCCAGAAATATGACCAGCCATCGGCCTCGCCGGTGAAGAAGTCGATGGTCAGCTCGCGAATGGGCGAGAAGTAACCCACGAAGGTCATGCCGGTCACGAAGCCAATCAACAGCCACATCGAGTGTTTGCTGAGTTTGCGCAGGAATTTGTTGGCGCTCATGGGCGCTTTGTCGAGTTTGATGCGCTGGTTGCGGTCGCCTTCGGTGACCTTCTCGCACCACATGAAAATCCAGGTCCAGACACTCTGTGGGCAGGTGTAGCCGCACCAGACTCGCCCGGCGTACACGGTAATGAAGAACAGGCCGAAGGCGCTGACGATCAGGATCCCCGAGAGCAGGATGAAGTCCTGAGGCCAGAAGGTTGCGCCAAAGATGAAGAATTTGCGCTCCGGCAGGTTCCACCAGACCGCCTGATGGCCGCCCCAGCTCAGCCAGACCGTCCCGAAATACAGCAGAAACAGCCCGGCACCGCCCATCATCCGCAGGTTGCGGAACAGGCCGGTGAAGGCGCGGGTGTAGATCTTTTCTCTAGAGGCGTAGAGGTCGACGCTGTTGTTCTTGGCAGGTGTGACGTCGTGTACCGGAATCTGGTTGCTCATCATTGCATCCCACGGCAGTGGAAAAATGCCTCGGTCAGTACATGCCGGCCGCGGTCAAAAAGAGGTGTTGCAGTGGCGCAATGATACGCCTGTCGCTCTGGGTCAGGGGTGCGACCTTTGGTCGCGTTGGGTGGCGGGGGCGGATAGTGTAGCGGATGTAACAAGTCGTGACCCAAGTCAATTGACTATAGCTGCTTCATGGCGTTGGCCTTGGTGGGTTGCGGTGGAGGTCGACATATCCGTTAGTAATCTAAAAAGCCACACTAATTGTCTTGTCGTCGGTATTGCCATAAGTTTGGAAGTGCAGCACGCAACGCATGTTTTATTTAAGTAACTACTTTGTCATGAAAAGGATTTCTATGAACTTAAACTTTAGGCCCCCGCGATGGCTGGGGCTGTTTCTATTGCTGGCCGGGATTCAGGCATGGGCCGTTGAAGAATTACCCGAACACTTGATCTTCGCTTCTGATTCGCAATATCCATGGAGTGATCTGACCGATAAAGATATCCGTGATCCGAACGTCGAAAAGCGTTCGGCTGAGCTGATTGACGCGCAATATTCCAGTATGGCCAGTTTTCGCAAGCTCAATGGCGGTGCGGCTCGAGTGCCGGTCATGATCAATGGGGACATTACGTCGTTCGGCCATGGTGGCGAACGTTCGTTCATGCGCGCCGTGTTCGAGGATAAACTGGAGGGTGTCTATGACTACGGGCTGGGTAATCACGATTACGCCAATAACGTAGATGATTGTTTTCTGAATAGTTGTGCGGCTGGAAGTGTTGATGATTTAAAAAGCCGTTATTGGGGGAAAGTTGATTCGATGGACTTGGGTGCCCGAGCATCGGGGCTAGGCACAACCTATTACGGCAGTCTCGCCTATTCAAAAACCTTCGGTGATGTGCACATGGTTCAGTTGCACAAGGAGCCGACTTATACCGTTACCTTCACGTCAGGGCTCGTCAAGACGACCACCTATGAAATCACCGATGCGCTTGACTGGCTGGATAAAGATCTGGCTCGGGCACGGGCTGACGGTAAGATCATTATCTTGAACATGCATCAGGTCTATGACTGGAAAAAGGCTAGCGCGGCTCAGATCAAGCGCTTCAGGGAGATGATCAACACCTACAAGGTTACCGCGGTGTTCGGTGGTCATGACCATTGGGGCGTTGGATGGTATGGCCGTGGGAAAGAGCTTTTTGGCGACGTGCCGGTTTTCCTGAGCGGATCGTCTTCGCAACAAACGTATCTGATCGCCAGTTTTATCGAGGACAGGCAGACCCTTGAGGTCAGCGTCGTCAAAAACAATGACTGGTCCACTCGTCGAATAGAAGCCGAACCGCGAGTGCGCAAGTAACAGGAAACCGAGTCGCGCCCCGCGTCATCTGCATAGCCACCGCTTGTGTCGAGGGCGAATAAGAAGGCCCCGCCAATTCACATTGGCGGGGCCGTTTTTTTGCATCAAGCGTTTGCCTTACTGGGCGTCCGCCACCGGCGCTTTCTCACCATGAGACAGGCTGTAGACGTAAGCGGCCAGCAGGTGAACCTTGTCGTTGCCTTGCAGCTGTTCTTGCGCAGGCATCTGGCCCTGACGGCCGTAACGGATGGTCTGCTGCAGCTGAGCGAAGCTCGAACCGTAGATGAACGCTGCCGGATGGGTCAGGTCAGGTGCGCCCATCGCAGGCGTACCTTTACCTTCCGGACCGTGGCACACCGCGCAGTTGGCAGCGAACAGCTTCTGGCCGGCAACCGGGTCAGCCTTGGTGCCTTCCGGCAGCTTGCGGTCATCGAGGTTGGTCAGTACGAACGCGGCAACGTTAGCAACGCCTTGCTCGCCGATCACTTCAGCCCACGCCGGCATGACCGCGTGACGGCCACCCATGATGGTGGTCTTGATGGTTTCTGCCTCGCCACCCCAGCGCCAGTCGGCGTCGGTCAGGTTAGGGAAGCCATAAGCGCCCTTGGCATCGGAGCCGTGGCAGACCGAGCAGTTGGAGGCAAACAGGCGGCCACCCATCTTCAGGGCTTGCGGGTCCTTGGCCACTTCTTCGATGGGCATGGAAGCGAACTTGGCGAAGATCGGGCCGAACTTGGCGTCCGATTTGGCCATTTCCTTTTCCCACTCGTGAACGCCGGTCCAGCCGCTCTGGCCGTTGGCGAACGCGGTTTGCTTGTCGTTATCGAGGTAGTTGTAACCCGGCAGCAGGCCTTTCCAGTTACCCAGGCCCGGGTACAGAACCAGGTAGCCCAGGGCGAAGATGATGGTGCCCACGAACAGCATGAACCACCATTTCGGCAGTGGGTTGTCGTACTCCTCGATCCCGTCGAAGGAGTGGCCAACCGTTTCTTCGGTGGCTTCGCTGCGCTGGCCCTTGCGGGTGGACAGCAGCAGCCAGGTCAGGGCGAAGATCGTGCCGAGACTGAGGACTGTGACGTACAGACTCCAGAACGTAGTCATTCTTTGTTACTCCTAGAAGCTTGCTCGACGTGCTTGATGGCTTCGGGATCATCCGCGAAAGGCAGCAAGGTCGCGTCTTCAAACTCCGACTTGCGCTTGGGACTGAACACCCACAACGCCAGACCGATGAAGGCCACCATCACAACAACGGTGCCCAGGCCACGAATCATCCCGATATCCATCTAAATCACCGTTTGCTTTTGATGATGGTGCCCAGGCCTTGCAGATAGGCCACCAGCGCGTCCATTTCGGTTTTGCCCTTCACAGCATCCTGGGCACCGGCGATGTCTTCGTCGGTGTAAGGGACGCCGAGCGTGCGCAAGACTTCCATTTTCTTGGCGGTGTCTTTGCCGTCGAGCTTGTTTTCCACGAGGAACGGGTAGGCCGGCATTTTCGACTCAGGCACCACGTTGCGCGGGTTGTACAAATGCGCACGCTGCCAGTCATCGGAGTAACGACCGCCAACACGGGCCAGGTCCGGGCCGGTACGCTTGGAACCCCACAGGAACGGGTGGTCCCAGACGCTTTCACCGGCGACCGAGTAGTGGCCGTAACGTTCGGTTTCAGCACGGAACGGGCGGATCATCTGCGAGTGGCAGCCGACACAACCGTTGGCGATGTAGATATCGCGGCCTTCCAGTTCAAGGGCGGTGCGAGGCTTCATGCCTTCGACCGGCTTGTTGGTGACGTCCTGGAAAAACAGCGGAACGATCTGGGTCAGGCCGCCGATGCTGACGGCGATAACCATGAAGAAGGCCAGCAGGCCAATGTTCTTCTCGACTGCTTCATGCTTCATCAGTGAGCTCCAACTACAGCAATCTGAGCGGCGGCTTCGGCTTCAGCCGGGTTCGAGGCACGTACGGTCCGCCATACGTTGTAGGCCATGAACAGCATGCCGCTGGCAAAGAACGCACCGCCCAGGGCGCGAACGATGAAACCAGGATGGCTGGCTTGCAGCGCTTCGACGAACGAGTAGGTGAGGGTGCCGTCGTCGTTGATTGCACGCCACATCAGGCCCTGGGTGATGCCGTTGACCCACATCGAAGCGATGTACAGAACGGTACCGATGGTCGCGAGCCAGAAGTGCGCGTTGATCAGGCCGATGCTGTGCATCTGCGCGCGACCGAACAGTTTCGGGATCATGTGGTAGATCGCGCCGATCGAGATCATTGCTACCCAGCCAAGAGCGCCGGCGTGTACGTGGCCGATGGTCCAGTCGGTGTAGTGCGACAGCGAGTTCACAGTCTTGATGGCCATCATCGGGCCTTCGAAGGTCGACATGCCGTAGAACGCCAGCGAGACCACGAGGAAGCGCAGGATCGGGTCGGTGCGCAGCTTATGCCAGGCGCCCGACAGGGTCATCATGCCGTTGATCATGCCGCCCCAGCTCGGAGCCAGCAGGATGATCGACATCGCCATGCCCAGCGACTGAGCCCAGTCCGGCAGCGCGGTGTAGTGCAGGTGGTGCGGACCGGCCCAGATGTACAGGGTGATCAGCGCCCAGAAGTGCACGATCGACAGGCGATAGGAGTAGATCGGGCGCTCGGCCTGCTTCGGAACGAAGTAGTACATCATCCCCAGGAAGCCGGTGGTCAGGAAGAAACCCACCGCGTTGTGGCCGTACCACCACTGGATCATCGCGTCAGTCGCACCGGCGTAGGCCGAATAGGACTTGAACAGGCTGACCGGCAGGGAAGCGTGGTTGACGATGTGCAGCATCGCCGTCACAACGATGAAGGCACCGTAGAACCAGTTACCCACATAGATGTGCTTGGTGTTGCGCTTGGTGATGGTGCCGAAGAACACCACGGCGTAGGTGATCCAGACAATGGCCAGCAAAATGGCGATAGGCCATTCCAGTTCAGCGTATTCCTTGGACGTGGTGTAGCCCAGCGGCAAGGAAATGCCTGCGCCGACGATCACCGCTTGCCAACCCCAAAAGGTGAAGGCCGCGAGTCTGTCGGAAATCAGTCGCGTTTGGCAGGTTCGCTGCACGACGTAATAAGAAGTGGCAAACAGTGCACAACCACCGAAGGCGAAAATCACCAGGTTGGTGTGCAACGGGCGCAGGCGTCCAAAGCTCGTCCATTCCAGACCGAAGTTCAACTCCGGCCAGACCAGTTGCGAGGCGATGAAGACACCGAGCCCCATGCCAAGGATCCCCCAGACCACCGTCATGATGGCGAACTGGCGGACTACCTTATAGTTATAAGCAGTCGGACTGATTGCTGTGCTCATTCTAAGGTTCCACGGTTTGGGTGTTTTATTAGGAGTAAAAATCGGCCGCAAGTATGGAGAAAGCGGGGGGTCATTGCAACGCGCCATGACCTGGGTCAATGCTTTCAAAAGCTGATTCTGCGGCCTTTCCATGCGCCGCGTAAGGACAAAATTGCCCAAGGGCAAATGTCGCGGCAGACGAAAATGGTGAGGGGGTCAGGTCGGATGTAACGGGGTATGTTCAAACATAACGATCGGGTGACAGATGGCAATTGGCAGGACAGCCGGTATCTACCAGCCTTTGCGGCTTGTCATCGAGCAGATTCGTCAAACACATCGGGTTGGGTCGACCTGGAACCGGCTCACGCCAGTTCGCATCGGAGCAAGCTTAGCCCCAAATCTGGGGAATCGAAAGGAGGACTAACGGAGGGTGCGACAATGGGTCGCAAAGGGGCAGGGAACTGCCGCATCCGGAAGAATGCGGCAGCAGAGCGGTCGAGATTTATTCGTGTTTGCCTTCAGCCTGCAAACGCTCGGTGTTCAACCCCTGAGACAAGCTGTAAACGTAAGCGGCCAGCAGTTGCACCTTGTCGTTGCCGAGCAGTTCGTTCTGCGCCGGCATATGGCCCTGGCGGCCATGACGAATCGTTTGTTCAAGCTGCGTCAGGCTTGTTCCGTAGATGAAACCGGCCGGTTGCGTCAGATTCGGCGCACCCATGGCTTCAGTGCCCTGGCCGTTTGCCCCATGACAGGCTACGCACATCGTGCTGAACGCTTGCTGTCCGGCTTTCAGGTCGGCGCCGCTGCCTTCAGATAACGGCAGGCTGGCCAGGTCATGCCGCACATACGCGGCAACGTTCTTCACACCGGCATCACCGAGGATTTCACCCCAGGCCGGCATCGCGGCCATGCGACCGCCCATGATTGTGGCTTTGATGGTGTCGGCATTGCCGCCCCAGCGCCAGCTGTTGTCTGCCAGGTTCGGGAAGCCAAACGCGCCCTTGGCATCCGAGCCGTGGCAGACCGCGCAGTTGGAAGCAAACAGGCGACCGCCCATTGTCAGCGCTTGCGGATCCTTGGCCACTTCTTCCACGGGCATCGCCGCGAATTTGGCGAAGATCGGTCCGAACTTCGCATCTGACCTGGCCATTTCCTTTTCCCACTCGTGGACGCCGGTCCAACCGTTCTCGTAACCCGGCAGGACGCCTTTCCAGTTGCCCAGGCCGGGGTAAAGCACCAGATAGCCCACGGCAAACACCAGCGTGCCGGCGAACAGCATGAACCACCACTGCGGCAACGGGTTGTCGTACTCCTCGATGCCGTCGAAGCTGTGGCCCATGGTCTGGTCGACGCTGCCCTTGGTTTCGCCCTTGCGGGTGCCGATCAGCAGCCAGGTCAGGCCGATCAGGCTGCCGATGGTCAGTACGCAGATCCACGTACTCCAGAAGGTGGTCATGGCCGGGTACTCCTTGTTTCAGGTTCTTGGGTGGCGTCGTCGGATAGGGGTTCATCGGCGAACGGCAGCAAACGCGCTTCGGCGAATTCCGGATTGCGCTTGCCGTTGAACACCCACAGCGTCAGGCCGACGAAGGCCACAAACACCACGACCGTGCCCAGGCCGCGGATCATTCCACTGCTCATTTCGCTAATTATTTCAAAGGGCATGGCCATGGCTCACCTCTTGCTCTTGATGGATGTGCCAAGCACTTGCAGGTAAGCGACCAGTGCGTCCATTTCGGTCTTGCCGTTGAGCGAGGCGACTGAGCCTGCAATGTCGTCGTCGGTGTATGGCACACCGAGGGTGCGCATCGCCTTGATCTTGCTTTCGGTGTGGCTGCTGTCGAGTTGATTGGCCACCAGCCACGGATAGCCGGGCATTTTCGATTCCGGCACCACGTTGCGCGGGTTGTACAAATGCGCACGATGCCAGTCTTCGGAGTAGCGACCGCCGACCCGGGCCAGGTCCGGACCGGTGCGTTTCGAGCCCCACAAGAACGGGTGATCCCAGACGCTTTCACCGGCCACCGAGTAGTGGCCGTAGCGTTCGGTCTCTGCGCGAAACGGGCGGATCATCTGCGAATGGCAGCCGACGCAGCCTTCGCGGATGTAGATGTCACGACCTTCCAGTTGCAGCGCGGTGTAGGGCTTCATGCCTTCCACCGGCTTATTGGTCACGTCCTGGAAGAACAGCGGGACGATCTGGGTCAGGCCGCCAATGCTCACGGCCAGCACCATCAACAACATCAGCAGGCCGACGTTTTTCTCGATTGTTTCGTGTTTCATGGCGGCCTCCTCAGGCGATCTGCGCGGCAGCGGCGACTTCGGCAGGCTGCGAGGCCCGCACGGTGCGCCAGGTGTTGTAGGCCATCAGCAACATGCCGCTGAAGAAGATCGCACCGCCCACCAGCCGCACGACGAAGCCTGGGTGGCTGGCCACCAGGGTTTCGACGAAGGAGTAGGTCAGCGTGCCGTCTTCATTGACTGCGCGCCACATGAGGCCTTGGGCGATGCCGTTGACCCACATCGAAGCGATGTACAGCACGGTGCCGATGGTCGCGAGCCAGAAGTGCGCGTTGATCAGGCCGATGCTGTGCATCTGCGTGCGACCGAAGATTTTCGGGATCATGTGGTACAGCGCGCCGATGGAGATCATCGCTACCCAACCGAGGGCGCCAGCGTGAACGTGGCCGATGGTCCAGTCGGTGTAGTGGGAGAGGGCGTTGACCGTTTTGATGGCCATCATCGGCCCTTCGAAGGTCGACATGCCGTAGAACGCCAGCGAGACCACGAGGAAGCGCAGGATCGGGTCGCTGCGCAACTTATGCCAGGCGCCCGAGAGCGTCATCATGCCGTTGATCATCCCGCCCCAGCTTGGCGCCAGCAGGATCAGCGACATCACCATGCCCAACGACTGCGCCCAGTCCGGCAGCGCGGTGTAGTGCAAGTGGTGCGGGCCGGCCCAGATGTACAGGGTGATCAGCGCCCAGAAGTGCACGATGGACAGGCGATAGGAATACACCGGGCGCTCGGCCTGTTTCGGCACAAAGTAGTACATCATCCCGAGGAAACCGGCGGTGAGGAAAAAGCCGACGGCGTTGTGCCCGTACCACCACTGAACCATGGCATCGGTCGCACCCGCGTACACCGAGTAGGACTTGGTGAAACTCACCGGCAGCTCAAGGTTGTTGACGATGTGCAGAATCGCCACGGTGATGATGAACGCACCGAAGAACCAGTTGCCAACGTAGATGTGCTTGGTCTTGCGCTTCGCCAGCGTACCGAAGAACACCACGGCGTAGGCGACCCAGACGATGGTGATCAAAATGTCGATCGGCCATTCCAGCTCGGCGTACTCCTTGGAGCTGGTGTAACCCAGCGGCAAGCTGATGGCCGCCAGCAGGATCACCACTTGCCAGCCCCAGAAGCAGAACGCGGCGATTTTCGGCGCGAACAGTTGCGTTTGGCAGGTGCGCTGCACTGAATAGAACGAACTGGCGAACAAGGCACAGCCGCCGAAAGCGAAGATCACTGCGTTGGTGTGCAACGGGCGCAGGCGTCCGAAGCTGGTCCACGGCAGATTGAAGTTGAGTTCAGGCCAGACCAATTGAGCCGCGAGAAAAACCCCGAGCCCCATGCCGACGATGCCCCACACCACCGTCATAATGGCGAATTGGCGGACCACCTTGTAGTTGTAGGCGGTACTGATAGAAGTGTTCATGGTTCCCCATCCACGGTTCAGCCGAAGTGAAGGCCTGCCTTTGCGAGTAAGCCGCACGGCAGACGCTCCCTTCGCCTGGAGTTATAGGCAGACTAAAAGCGAGGCAAGCATGGACAAAGAGCACAAGGCCAGTATTGACGGGGATCAATGGGCGCGGTGTGTGGCGGAACATGGCTGGCTGTGGGAAGCCGCCTCGGCGCCGTCATCGACGACGCTGATTCTGGCTCACGGTGCCGGTGCACCGATGGACAGCGGCTGGATGAACGACATGACTGCGCGCCTTGCTGCATCTGGGGTCAACGTGCTGCGTTTCGAGTTTCCGTACATGGCGCAACGGCGCATTGATGGCGGCAAACGTCCTCCGAACCCGGCGCCGAAACTGCTCGAGTGCTGGCGTGAGGTGTATGCCGTGGTGCGACGCCATGTCGCTGGGCGTTTGGCCATTGGCGGCAAGTCCATGGGCGGGCGGATGGCCAGCCTTTTGGCGGATGAACTAAAGGCCGATGCGTTGGTGTGCCTCGGGTATCCGTTTTATGCGGTGGGGAAACCTGAGAAGCCTCGGGTCGAGCATTTGGCCGCGCTTCAGACGCCGACGTTGATCGTGCAAGGCGAGCGGGATGCGTTGGATAATCGTGAGGCCGTTGAGGCTTACTCGTTAGCGCCGAGTATCGAGGTGTTCTGGCTGATAGCGGGGGACCATGACTTGAAGCCATTGAAAGCTTCTGGGTTTACCCATGAACAGCATCTGGCGGCTGCGGCGCAGAAGGTTGCCGAATTTCTGTGAGACGCGAGATCAAAAGATCGCAGCCTTCGGCAGCTCCTACAGGGTTACCCGATCGATGTAGGAGCTGGCGCAGCCTGCGATCTTTTCTTAGCGGTTAAACCGCGCCACCAACGAATACTGCGTATTCGCCGTCTTCGTCAGCTCTTCACTCAACAACGCCGAGTGTTGAGCCTGTTCCGAAGTCTTGTCAGCCAGTTGCGAGATGTTACTGATGTTGCGGCTGATCTCTTCGGCGACAGCGCTTTGCTCTTCGGTAGCCGCGGCGATCTGGGTGGTCATGTCGGTGATGTTGGCCACCGCTTCGCTGATCCCCACCAGTGCCTGGTCCGCTTCCAGTACCCGCGCCACACCTTCTTCGGCCTGGCGATGCCCGGCTTCCATGGTTTGCACTGCAGTGCTGGCGGTTTGCTGCAGCTTGGCGATCAGCGCGTGGATCTGTCCGGTGGATTCGCTGGTGCGTTGCGCCAGTTGACGGACTTCGTCGGCGACCACTGCAAACCCACGCCCCATCTCACCGGCACGGGCCGCTTCAATAGCAGCGTTCAACGCCAGCAGGTTGGTCTGGTCGGCGATGCCTTTGATCACATCGACCACACCACCGATTTCGTCGCTGTCCTTGGCCAGTTGGGTCACGGTCAGACCGGTTTCACCGACCACCACCGACAGACGCTGAATGGCTTCGCGGGTTTCCCCGGCGATGTCGCGGCCGCGGCCGGTCAGGCGATTGGCTTCCTGAGTAGCATCGGCAGTGCGCTGCACGTGGCTGGCGACTTCTTGAGTGGTGGCCGCCATCTGGTTGACGGCGGTAGCCACTTGCTCGGTTTCGACGCGCTGACGTTCCAGGCCGGTGGAGCTGTTGTGCGCCAGGGTGTCGGACTGTTTCGCTTGCTCGGTCAGGTGCTCGGCGGTGTCCTGCAGACGGGTCAGGCAGGTTTTCAGGCGGGCTTCCTGGCTGAGGATCGACATCTCAAGACGTGCTTGAGCGCCACGGCTGTCGGTGTACATCTGCGCGATCAGCGGGTCGGAGGTCGTCTGCCCGGCCAGTTGCAGCAGACGCTTGAGGCCGCGCTGTTGCCAGCTCAAACCCAGCAAACCCAATGGCACAGAGAGACCGGCGGCCAACGCAAAACCCCAATGGGAGTTAAGCGACGCACCGATCATGAAGCTCAGCTGGCTGACCAGAATGAACGGCAGCCAGTCCTGCAGCACCGGCAGCCATTTGTCTGTTGAAGGAATCGCCGACTTGCCCTGGTTGATGCGTTGGTAGAGCGCTTCGGCACGCTGGATCTGTTCGGCGGTGGGTTTGATCCGCACCGACTCGTAACCGATCACCTGGTTGCCGTCGAAAACCGGTGTGACGTAGGCGTTAACCCAGTAGTGATCACCGGTTTTGCAGCGATTCTTGACGATGCCCATCCATGGCAAGCCTTGTTTCAGTGTGCCCCACATGTGTGCGAACACCGCGGCCGGGACGTCAGGATGACGGACCAGGTTATGCGGCGCACGGATCAGCTCTTCACGAGAAAACCCGCTGATCTCGACGAAAGCATCGTTGCAGTAGGTGATCGCGCCTTTGGCATCGGTGGTGGAAATCAACCGTTGCTGAGCCGGGAAAGTCCGTTCGCGCTGTGTGGTGGGTTGGTTGTTACGCATGGCTTTTTCAATCCGCAAGGCTTTCAGTGGTTGTCGGCGCTGTCAGGAATTAGTTGAAATTATTTTTCAGTAATCAGCAGCACGTCGCAAAACGGCCATTGCGTCAGCCGGAGAGCATCGGATAGGTGAACAGGCCGAAGTGCAGCAGGTTCAAACCGAAATGGGTGGCGATGGCTGCACCCAATCCGCCGAAACGGTAGGCCAGACCATAGCCGACCCCCGCCAGACTCGCCAGCAACACCCACTGCCAGCCCGCGCCCACATGCGCCAGACCGAACAGCAGCGAGGCGAGGCGCAAGGCCAGGTTTTCGCCGTAGGGCAGGTGTTTCAAGCGCTGGCTCAGGCCGCCCCTGGATGTAGCCGCGAAACAGCGCTTCCTCGACCAGCGTCACCAGCAGCAGATTGTTCAGCAGCCACAACCAGGATTGATCCGGCCACTTCAGTACCCAACTGATCACGCCCAACAGCAACGCGCCACCCAAGGCAGCACGGCGCTCAGCATCAACGCGAACACAGTCGCATAAATGGAAAGGCGCAGCGAACGCCGGCCGACAATCCATGGGCAAACCAGCAAAAAGCCAGAACCCGATCAGGGGTTTGTCCTGATTCAGGTACATGGAAAACGGCGCGGCATCGTTAGTGAATCGCTGAGGGTCGATGCCACGACCGTTGTAGAAACCGGGAGATCCCGGCCCACCAGCCGAGTCGGCCGTAGATCTCCATGGCAGGGCAAGCATCGAAAATCCTTTCAGATTGAAGAGCTGTTGTGGCGAGGGAGGCGATTATAAGCAGCGCACAAACAAAAACACCGCCCGAAGGCGGTGTCTGTGTCAGCAAGCTGTTACGACGCAATCAACTGCCGCAACACGTAATGCAAAATCCCCCCTGATTTGAAGTACTCCACCTCGTTAAGGGTATCGATCCGGCACAGCACCTCGATTTTCTCGCGGCTGCCGTCTTCACGGGTGATCACCAGCGTCAGGTTCATCCGCGGTGTCAGCTCGACGCCTGTCAAACCCAGAATATCCAGCGTTTCCTTGCCGGTCAGGTTCAGGCTCTTGCGGTTTTGATCCAGCTTGAACTGCAACGGCAACACGCCCATGCCCACCAGGTTGGAACGGTGAATCCGCTCGAAGCTTTCAGCGATCACCGCTTTCACCCCCAGCAGATTGGTGCCCTTGGCCGCCCAGTCGCGACTCGAACCGGTGCCGTATTCTTGCCCGGCAATCACCACCAGCGGCGTGCCCGAGGCTTGATAACGCATGGCCGCGTCGTAGATCGGTATTTTCTCCCCGGTGGGAATGTAGATCGTATTGCCGCCTTCTTCGCCGCCGAGCATCTCGTTACGGATGCGGATGTTGGCAAAGGTGCCGCGCATCATCACTTCATGATTGCCACGACGGGAACCGTAGGAGTTGAAGTCCCGCGGTTCCACGCCTTTCTCGCGCAGGTAATGGCCCGCCGGGCTGTCAGCCTTGATGTTACCAGCGGGGGAAATGTGGTCGGTGGTCACCGAGTCGCCGAGCAACGCGAGAACCTTGGCACCTGCGACGTCTTTGACCACCGGCGGCGGGCCGCCGATGTCATCGAAAAATGGCGGGTGCTGGATGTAAGTCGAATCGTCCTGCCAGACATAGGTCGCCGCTTGCGGCACTTCAATCGCCTGCCATTGCTCATCGCCGGCAAACACTTCGGCGTATTCCTTGTGAAACATCGCGGTGTTGACCTTGTTCACCGCGTCGGCGATCTCTTCGGTGCTCGGCCAGATGTCCCGCAGATAAACCAGGTTGCCATCCTTGTCGGTACCCAAAGGCTCACTGCTGATGTCAGTTCGCACCGTGCCGGCCAGCGCGTAAGCAACGACCAACGGCGGGGAGGCCAGCCAGTTGGTTTTCACCAACGGGTGCACGCGACCTTCGAAGTTGCGGTTGCCCGACAGCACCGAGGCGACGGTCAGGTCGGCGGCCTGAATGGCTTTTTCGATGGGCTCCGGCAAGGGCCCGGAGTTGCCGATACACGTGGTGCAGCCGTAGCCGACCAGTGCAAAACCCAGTTCATCAAGGTACTGGGTCAGGCCGGCAGCCTTGTAGTAGTCGGTGACCACTTTCGAGCCAGGGGCCAACGAACTCTTGACCCACGGTTTGCGCTTGAGGCCTTTCTCCACGGCCTTCTTCGCCACCAGGCCGGCGGCCATCATCACGCTCGGGTTGGAGGTGTTGGTGCAGGAGGTGATCGCGGCGATCACCACCGCGCCGTTTTTCAATCGGTAGGTCTCACCGTCGTATTCGTAGTCTGCTTCACCGGCCAGATCGGCATTGCCCACTGCGACGCCACCGCCGCCTTCACTTTCGAGACGACCGACTTCCTTGCTGGTGGGTTTGAATTGCAGTTCGATGAAGTCACTGAACGCTTGCGCGACATTCGGCAGCGATACCCGGTCCTGGGGGCGTTTCGGCCCGGCAAGGCTGGCCTCAACGCTGCCCATGTCCAGCGCCAGGCTGTCGGTGAACACCGGTTCCTGGCCCGGCAGGCGCCACAGGCCCTGGGCTTTGCTGTAGGCCTCGACCAGTTTCACGGTTTCGCTGGGGCGACCGGATAGACGCAGATAGTCCAGGGTGATGTCGTCCACCGGGAAGAAGCCGCAGGTGGCGCCGTATTCCGGGGCCATGTTGGCGATGGTCGCACGGTCGGCCAGCGGCAGGTCGGCGAGGCCGTCGCCGTAGAATTCGACGAATTTGCCGACCACGCCTTTCTTGCGCAGCATCTGGGTGACGGTCAGCACCAGGTCAGTGGCGGTGATGCCTTCCTTGAGCTTGCCGGTGAGTTTGAAGCCGATCACTTCCGGGATCAGCATCGACACTGGTTGGCCGAGCATCGCCGCTTCCGCCTCAATCCCGCCGACGCCCCAGCCGAGCACGCCGAGGCCGTTGATCATGGTGGTGTGGGAGTCGGTGCCGACCAGAGTGTCCGGAAAGGCATACGTGCGGCCGTCCTCGTCCTTGGTCCAGACCGTGCGCCCCAGGTATTCCAGGTTCACCTGGTGGCAGATGCCAGTGCCCGGCGGTACCACGCTGAAGTTGTCGAAGGCGCTCTGGCCCCAGCGCAAGAACGCGTAACGCTCGCCGTTGCGCTGCATTTCGATGTCGACGTTCTGTTCGAAGGCGCTGGAACTGCCGAACTTGTCGACCATTACCGAGTGGTCGATCACCAAGTCCACGGGTGAGAGCGGATTGATACGCTGCGGGTCGCCGCCGGCCTTGGCCATCGCGGCGCGCATGGCGGCCAGATCGACTACGGCAGGCACGCCGGTAAAGTCCTGCATTAATACCCGTGCGGGACGGTACTGAATTTCGCGGTCGGAGCGACGTTCCTTGAGCCAGGCGGCAATCGCCCGAAGGTCGGCGCCGGTGACGGTTTTTTCATCATCCCAGCGCAGCAGGTTTTCCAGTAGCACTTTCAACGACATGGGCAGCTTGTCGAGATCGCCCAGGCTTTTGGCAGCCTCCGGCAAGCTGAAGTAGTGATAGGTCTTGTCGTCGATTTGTAAGGTTTTAAGGGTTTTCAGGCTATCAAGGGACGGCATTGAAATGACTCCTTTGGGCCGCACGGCTACGGACTGAGGGAACGAACTGAGGTTTAAACCTAGTCCTGTTTGGTGCTTAAGGCTAGTAACTGGACTCTATGGACAAGTCCAAGGTTGCGAACTCGGCTATCATGCGCCGGTTTTCGTGACAGGCTTTGCTTCGACGCAAGTCTGGGCATCGCGCAGTGGTTGAATTTCTCGCCATCTGCCCAGGAGTAAGAATGAACACCCTCTTTATGCATTGCCGGCCGGGCTTCGAAAGCGAAGTCTGTTCCGAGATTGCCGAACACGCCGCGCGGCTGAACGTGGCCGGTTATGCCAAGGCCAAGACTGCAAGCGCCTGCGCTGAATTCATCTGCACCGAAGAAGACGGCGCCCAGCGCCTGATGCGTGGCCAGCGTTTCGCCGATCTGATCTTCCCGCGCCAATGGGCTCGCGGGATCTTCATTGATCTGCCGGAAACCGACCGCATCAGCGTGATCCTCGCCCACATGGCGGACTTCCCGCTGTGCGGCAGCCTGTGGCTGGAAATGGTCGACACCAACGATGGCAAGGAACTGTCGAACTTCTGCAAGAAGTTCGAAGGCCACTTGCGCAAGGCGCTGATGGCGGCTGGCAAACTGGTTGAAGATGCCCATAAACCGCGCCTGCTGCTGACGTTCAAAAGTGGCCGCGAAGTGTTCATGGGGTTGGCCGAGTCGAATAACTCGGCGATGTGGCCAATGGGCATTCCGCGCCTGAAGTTTCCGCGCGACGCGCCAAGCCGTTCGACCCTGAAGCTGGAAGAGGCCTGGCACCACTTCATCCCGCGCGATCAGTGGGATGAGCGTCTGCACAGTGATATGACGGGCGTCGACCTTGGCGCCGCGCCCGGCGGCTGGACCTGGCAACTGGTCAACCGCGGCATGCTGGTGACGGCGATCGACAATGGTCCGATGGCTGAAAGCCTGATGGACACCGGTCTGGTGCAACACTTGATGGCCGACGGTTTTACCTTCAAGCCCAAGCAACCGGTGGACTGGATGGTCTGCGACATCGTCGAGAAACCGGCGCGCAACGCCGCGATGCTGGAAGAATGGATTGGCGAGGGGCATTGCCGTGAAGCGGTGGTCAACCTCAAGCTGCCGATGAAGCAGCGTTACGCCGAAGTGAAGCGTTTGCTGGAGCGCATTGCCGACGGGTTCAAGGAGCGCGGCATTCGGGTCGAGATCGGCTGCAAACAGCTGTACCACGACCGTGAAGAAGTGACGTGCCACTTGCGCCGACTCGATGTGAAGAAACCCAAGTCCCGCTGATTCACACGGACCCCTGTGGGAGCGGGCTTGCTCGCGAAAGGGCCGTGTCAGTCAACATTGATGTCACTGACACGGCCCTTTCGCGAGCAAGCCCGCTCCCACAGGTACGATGTACGCCACAGATGACGTTTATCCCGGCAATGCGCGACAATGCCGGCAAGTTTCAGGAGTGAATCATGAGTGAAATGATTGATACGCCGGTAGACGGCACCCTCGACGCCACCGGCCTCAACTGCCCGGAGCCGGTGATGATGCTGCACCAGCACATCCGTGACCTGGCGCCCGGCGGTCTGCTGAAGGTGATTGCCACCGACCCGTCGACCCGTCGCGACATTCCCAAGTTTTGCGTGTTTCTCGACCACGAGCTGGTCGCGCAGCACGAAGAGGCAGGCACCTACCTCTACTGGATCCGCAAGAAGCTCGCTTAACCTGCCGAATGGCTGATATGAATCCGCTTGCGTGCGCTGCGCGTCAGGCGGATCGACAGCATCAGCGCCGCGCAACTCAAGCCGACGATCAAACCCTGCCACAGCCCGCTCGGGCCGCTCGGCGCGCCAAACCAGTCGGTCAGGCCTAGCGCGTAACCCACCGGCAAACCAATCCCCCAGTAAGCGAACAGCGTCAGGATCATCGTCACTCGAGTGTCCTGATAGCCGCGCAGCGCGCCGGCGGCAGTGACCTGGATCGCATCGGAAAACTGGAACAGCGCCGAATACACAATCAGCATCGACGCGACCTGAATCACCGTCGGATCAGCCGTGTAGATCGTTGCGATGTGGTCACGCAGCAACAGCATCATGCTCGCAGAAATGCACGCGTAAGCCAGCGCCGTGCCCATGCCGACACCGGCGGCGAAGCGTGCTTCACGCGGTTCCTGACGGCCGAGCGCCTGGCCGACCCGCACGGTCACAGCCATGCCCAGGGAGTAGGGGATCATGAACACCAGCGAGCTGAAGTTCAGCGCGATCTGATGCCCGGCCACCACTGTCGCGCCGAGGCTGCCGATCAGCAAGGCGATCACGGCGAAGATGCTCGATTCGGCGAACACCGCGATGCCGATCGGCAGGCCGATGCCCAGCAGGCGTTTGATCACTGGCCATTGCGGCCAGTCGAAACGGCTGAACAACTGACTCGACTGATACGCCGGCGCCCAGCGCTCCCAGCCGGCCATGCCCAGCGCCATCACCCACATCACGATCGCCGTGGCCCAACCGCAGCCGACACCGCCCATGGCCGGCACACCGAAGTGGCCATAGATGAAAACGTAATTCAGTGGAATGTTCAGCGCCAGCCCGCACAGGCCGAGGACCATGGCCGGACGGGTGCGCCCCAGGCCGTCACTGAAGCAGCGCAGCACATGGTAGAACGCGACGGCGGGCAAACCGCTGGCGATGCCGTACAGGTATTGCATGCACGGGCCGATCAGTTCGGGATCGACCTTCATGATGTGCAAAATCGGTTCGGCGCTGAACAGCATCGTGGTTGCCATCAAGCCCACCACCAAGGCCAGCCACAGCGCCTGGCGCACGATCGGGCCGATCTCGCTGTGGTTGCCGGCGCCGAAACGCTGGGCGACTTTCGGCGTGGTGGCCAACAGCGTGCCGGTCATCAACAGAAACACCGGCACCCAGATCGAGTTGCCCAGCGCCACGGCCGCCAGATCACGCGGGCCGACCCGGCCCGCCATCACCGCATCGACGAAGCCCATGGCGGTGGTCGCCAGTTGCGCGATCATGATCGGCAGGGCCAGGCCGAGCAGGTTTTTCAGCTCCAGGCGAACCCGGGCCGGGCGGGTGAGAGCAATAGCGGTAGGGCGGTCAGTCACGGAATTCAAGGGCGAAACGTCCAAAGATATTGATGCGCGAGGCGGCGCATTCTACGCCCTGACGCAGTGGTCAGGAAAAGAGCTGTGTTGCGGATTTGTAATCTCTCAACATAGTGCACATCCGCTGTACGCCGGGATGCGTGCTAGGCGAGATGTGCCGTCTCCGCCTACACTGCCGATCCGCCAAAGGAGCCTGCCATGCTGATTGTTGCCGACGAAAATATCCCGCTGCTCGATGCCTTCTTTGAAGGTTTCGGTGAAATCCGCCGGGTACCGGGACGTTCCATTGACCGCGCCACCGTCGAACAGGCCGATGTGCTGCTGGTGCGCTCGGTGACTAACGTCAACCGCGCGTTGCTCGAAGGCAGCAAGGTACGCTTTGTCGGCACCTGCACCATCGGCACTGATCACCTGGACCTGGATTACTTTCAGCGGGCCGGCATCACCTGGTCCAGCGCACCTGGCTGCAATGCCCGGGGGGTGGTCGACTACGTGCTCGGCAGTCTGCTGACCCTGGCCGAAATTGAAGGCGCTGACCTGACGCAGCGCACCTACGGCGTCGTCGGTGCCGGTGAAGTGGGCGGCCGTTTGGTCAAGGTTCTGCAAGGTCTGGGCTGGAAGGTGCTGGTCTGCGATCCGCCAAGGCAAGCCGCTGAAGGGGGCGATTACGTCAGCCTCGAACAGATCATCGAGCAGTGCGATGTCATCAGTCTGCACACGCCGTTGAAGAAACACGGCGCCCAGGCAACCTGGCATCTGTTCGATAAGAACCGCTTGAGCCAGCTCAAATCCGGTACCTGGCTGATCAACGCCAGTCGCGGCCCAGTGGTGGACAACGCCGCCCTGCGCCAGGTGCTGCTGCAACGCGAAGACCTGCAAGCAGTGCTGGATGTTTGGGAGGGCGAGCCTGAGGTCGATGTAGCGTTGGCCGATCTCTGCGTGCTGGCGACCCCGCACATTGCCGGTTACAGCCTCGACGGCAAACAGCGTGGGACCGCGCAGATCTATGAGGCGTATTGCACATTTATGGGGCAACCGGCCCAGGTCGCCTTGAGCGATTTGCTGCCGGCGCCGTGGTTGTCGCAAGTGACCTTGAACGCTGACAGCGATCCGGCCTGGGCGCTGGCCATGTTGTGCCGTGGCGTGTACGACCCGCGCCGTGATGATGCGGATTTCCGTCGCAGCCTTGTAGGCAATGTGAACGAGCAGCGTGCGGCGTTCGACTCACTGCGCAAACATTATCCGCAGCGGCGGGAGATTGATGGGTTGAAGGTGCGGATTGAGGGGGATTCGCCGGCTTTGCTGAAGATAGTGGCGGCCCTCGGTGCGCAAACGATCTGATAATTGCACCCTCGAAAAACAGGCATAAAAAACCCGGCCATCATGGGCCGGGTCAAGAATACGGTGGCTATATCACTTTTCTTCGGCAGGCTTGACCAATCGCTGTTCCAGTTCACGGCAAGCGTCCTGGATCATACCTTCAGTGATCGGTACTTCGTGCCCATCCTTATCGATAATTGAGCAACCCAGAGACTGGTCTGGCTGTGTGCGGATCACTTCAATCTTGTCATCGCTGCTGTTTTGCAAGGACATTGCCTGTCTCCTCATCAGGTTGTGTGCTTACTGTAGAACCGCCAGGTGACCGGGCTGTGACAACTCCCTGCGATCTTTCCAGGGCGGCAATACCAGTCCACCAGAAATAGCGCGGTGTTGCCACCCGGACTTTAGACCAATAGCGTCTAGGGCCTAGTCTTTGCGGTCATAATTAACCTGACTCATTATGATTTACAGCGTTCAATCCCATCGACCGGTGTAGGCTTGATCGAGTCAAACCCTACTGGTTGCGCCATCGAATGATCTCCATCCTCTCATCCCGTCAACGGCGCGCCATGCGTCTGGCTTTGCGTTTCGTCGCGCCTTACCGCTGGCCGGCCATCGGTGCCTTGCTCGCATTGATCGTCACGGCGGGCATCACCTTGTCCATGGGGCAGGGGATTCGCCTGTTGGTGGATCAGGGTTTCATGACCCAGTCACCGCATTTGCTCAACCAGTCCATCGGCCTGTTTATGGTGCTGGTGGTCGGGCTGGCGATTGGCACCTTTGCGCGTTTCTATCTGGTCTCATGGATCGGCGAGCGCGTTGTCGCGGATATCCGCCGTCAGGTGTTCAACCATCTGATCTACCTGCACCCAGGATTTTACGAAGACAATCGCAGCTCCGAAATTCAGTCGCGCCTGACTGCAGATACCACGTTGCTGCAATCGGTGATTGGCTCTTCGCTGTCGCTGTTTCTGCGCAATCTGTTGATGGTGATCGGCGGGATCGTCCTGCTGTTTATCACCAACCCCAAGCTCACCAGCATCGTGGTGGTCGCCTTGCCGTTGGTGATCGCGCCGATCCTGATCTTCGGCCGTCGGGTGCGTAGTTTGTCGCGCCTGAGTCAGGACCGGATTGCCGATATTGGCAGCTATGTCTCCGAAACCCTGGGCCAGATCAAAACCGTGCAGGCCTACAACCATCAGGTCCAGGACGAGCAGCGCTTTGCCGTAACGGTGGAGGAGGCCTTCAGCACCGCTCGCAAGCGGATCTTTCAGCGGGCCTGGCTGATTACCCTGGTGATCGTGCTGGTGCTTGGCGCGGTCGGGGTGATGCTCTGGGTCGGCGGAATGGATGTCATCGCCGGGCGGATTTCCGCGGGTGAGCTGGCGGCCTTTGTGTTTTACAGCCTGATCGTCGGCAGCGCCTTCGGCACGTTGAGCGAAGTGATCGGCGAACTGCAGCGTGCCGCCGGCGCCGCCGAGCGGATCGCCGAGTTGCTGCGCTCGGAGAACATGATCCAGCCACCGATCACTGGCCTGGTGACCTTGCCTGAACGGGTCAAGGGTGACCTGGTGCTGCAAGACGTGCGCTTTTCCTACCCCTCGCGTCCCGAAAGCTATGCCGTTGATGGTTTGAATCTGACCATCAATGCCGGCGAAACCCTCGCGTTGGTCGGGCCGTCCGGTGCCGGCAAGTCGACAGTGTATGACTTGCTGCTGCGCTTTTACGACCCGGTCGAAGGACGCATCCTGCTCGACGGCGTGCCACTGACTCAACTCGATCCATTGGACCTGCGCCGCTGCTTCGCCCTGGTCTCGCAAACACCGGCTCTATTCTTTGGCAGCATCGAAGAGAACATCCGCTACGGCAATCCGACGGCAACCCTGGCCCAGGTTCAGGAAGCGGCGAAAATCGCATACGCCCACGACTTCATCGAACAAATGCCCAACGGCTACCAGACCCATCTTGGCGACGGTGGCCTCGGTTTGTCCGGCGGCCAACGCCAACGCCTGGCCATCGCCCGGGCGCTGCTGGTGGACGCGCCAATCCTGCTGCTGGACGAAGCCACCAGCGCTCTCGACGCACAGAGCGAACACCTGATCCAGCAAGCCTTGCCGAGCCTGATGAAAAACCGCACCACGCTGGTCATCGCCCACCGGCTGGCTACGGTGAAAAACGCTGACCGGATCGCGGTGATGGATCAGGGGAAACTGGTGGCGGTGGGCACGCATCAGGAATTGATTGCGAGCAATGCGCTGTATGCGCGGTTGGCGGCGTTGCAGTTTAATGATGGCAAGGCTGAAATCGGTCTTCACCTGTAGGAGCTGTCGAGTGAAACGAGGCTGCGATCTTTTGATCTTGATCTTCAACTGTGCCGAAAAAGATCAAAAGATCGCAGCCTCGTTTCACTCGACAGCTCCTACACAGCTCCTACACAGCTCCTACATAACCGGCATTACCGGTTATTGATCGTCAAAGTAGCGCTCATGCCAATCCACCAGCGGCTGCGGTGAGTTGAGCTTCTGGCCGTAGATCACCGAGTACGACAACACGTTTTGCACGTACTGACGGGTTTCGTCGAACGGGATGCTTTCCACCCACACGTCGAAGCTGAGGTGGTCCGCACCGCGCAGCCACTGACGTACGCGGCCCGGGCCGGCGTTGTAGGCGGCGGAAGCGAGGACGCGGTTGCCGTTGAACTGGCTGTGGACCTGGCTCAGGTACGCGGCGCCGAGCTGGATGTTCTTGTCTGGATCGAACACTTGCTGCGGCGAAGCCAGCGGGATGCTGAACTTGCGCGCGGTCTCCTTGGCGGTGCCGGGCATCAGTTGCATCAGGCCGCTGGCGCCGACGCCGGAACGGGCGTCGACCATGAAAGCACTTTCCTGACGGGTGATGGCGAACACCCAGCTCGAATGCAGGCCACGAACCTTGGCTTCGCGCACCAGGGTTTCGCGGTGGGCCATCGGGAAACGGATGTCCAGGTCGTCCCAGTACTTCGCCTGACTGATGGTTCGGATTGCCGGGAAATACCATTTCAGGTCGTAAGCCAGTTTCGCCTGGGCAACCATTTCGTCGCGGCTGAAGTGGCGGCTGACGTGGTACCACTCGCGGCGACCGTCGACGATCTGTCCGCGAGCGTGAAACTCAAGCGCCCGACGCACGCCTGGGGTATTGCGGACCTTGTTGATCAGCGCCTGGCTGAGCACCAGCGGTTTGTTGTTCAGCGAGTAGGGCAGCTGCGAGCGATCCGCCGCGAGGAAGCCATAGAAATCACGCTCGCGGGCGAGGCCCTTATAAAGCGTCTGCGCTTCCGGGTTCTGCGGCTGCGCCAGTTCCAGGCTGCGGGCCTGCCAATAACGCCAGCGGTTGGTGGTCGCCAGGTCCGGCGGCAGGCGGCGAGTCAACTGATAGGCATCGTCCCAGCGGGCCAGGCGCAGCAGCAGACGCAAGCGCCATTCGGACACCGTGTTGTCACGCAGTTCCGGGTCGTATTTAGTCATCATGTCCAGCGCGCGGCTGTCGAACCGTTTAGCCAGGGACAGGCCGATTTCCCGGGCGATCGCCACTTTTTCGTCACGGGAGAAGTGCATGCTGCTGGCATAACTATCGAGCATCTGCATCGCCCGGTCAGGATCCTGCCGCGCCAGACGGCGCAGGCCAAGGCTGACCACGTCGGACATCGGCTCGTCGGCCGGAATGAACCGTGAAGGAGCGTTGAGCAGTTCGGGTTTCTGCGCCACCTCCACCAGCAAACGACCGCGAGGGGCGAGGGTGGTCAGTCCGTTGACCAAGCTGTTGGCCAACGGATAGTTGCGTGCCTGGGCGGCAAGCTTGGCGCGCTCCCAGCGTTTCTGCTCGGTCAGTTGACCTTCGGCGGCCCAAATACCAAACAGCGCATCGCACGCGGCGGGTTGGGATTTGCCGGTCAGCCAGAGTTTATTGGCGTTGGCGTAACCCTCGGTTTTCTGGTTATGCCCGATCTGATACTGCGCGTTCAGGCAGTCCAGTTCGGTGAAATTGAGCTTGGGATCGTAGTACTTGACGAAGGTCGCCCAGTCGCCGCGTTCGGCCAGCCAACGCAACCAGCGCAACTTCATCCAGTTGGCCTGGGGCAGGTCACCGTGCTCAGCGAGGAATTTCTCGATTTCGGCATTGCTCGCGGTTTTAAGGCGGGCGGTCAGTTCGTCATACGCCAGGTATGGCTCCAGCGGGTAATCGCTGAGGGCCTGGCTGTAACGGAAATAAGGACCGGTATCCCCCTTGGCGAGGGCACGCTTGGCTTCATCGTAATACTGGCGCTGAGTAGACAGGTCCACCGCCTGGGCGGTTTGAACGGCAGTGGCAGAAAGAAGAAAACAGGATAAAAGACTGAAAAGGCGACTGCGCATGAGACGTCCGGGCAGAGAAATCATGACAAGCGCGGGCAATGCCCGCGCTGAATTATCTGTAGCTTAGCCTTTTGCCAGCAGCGGGTGAAAGCTTTGCCGGCCTGTCAGCATCAGTTCGCAACATTTGTCGTGCAGAGTACCGCGAAGGTGAAATTGCCGGCCTTCTGAAGCCTCAAGTCAGGTAGAATGCGCGCCCGGTTTTTGGAGAAGCTCATGACCCTGCTCAAATTCAGCGATGTGTCCCTTGCTTTCGGCTCTATGCCGTTGTTGGACAAGGTGTCCTGGCAGATCGCCCGTGGAGAGCGGGTGTGCATCATCGGCCGCAATGGCACTGGCAAGTCCAGCATGATGAAGCTCGTCAAGGGCGACCAGAAGCCTGATGACGGTTCTGTTTGGCGTGCACCCGGCCTCAAAATTGGCGAATTGCCGCAAGAATTGCCGGTAGCCGACGAGCGGACCGTGTTCGACGTGGTGGCCGAAGGCCTGGACGGTGTCGGCGAGCTGCTCGCGCAGTATCACCACCTCAGCCAGAACATCGTTACCGACGCCGATCTGGACAAACTGATGCACGTCCAGCACGACCTCGAAGCCCGTGACGGCTGGCGTTTGCAGCAACTGGTCGACAGCACCTTGAGCCGTCTGCAGTTGCCGGCCGACAAGACCCTCGCCGAATTGTCCGGCGGCTGGCGTCGTCGCGTCCTGTTGGCTCAGGCTCTGGTTTCCGAACCCGATCTGCTGCTGCTCGACGAACCGACCAACCACCTGGACATCGGTGCAATTGCCTGGCTCGAAGAAGCGCTGAAGGATTTCCAGGGCGCTGTGCTGTTCATCACGCACGACCGTTCATTCCTGCAGAACCTCGCTACCCGCATTCTCGAACTGGATCGCGGTGGTCTGATCGACTGGAACGGCGACTACGCCAGTTTCCTCGTGCACAAAGAGGCCTCTCTGGCGGCTGAAGATACGGCCAACGCGCTGTTCGACAAAAAACTGGCCCAGGAAGAAGTCTGGATCCGCCAGGGCATCAAGGCCCGTCGCACCCGTAACGAAGGCCGCGTGCGCGCCCTCAAAGCCCTGCGCAACGAGCGTAGCGAGCGTAGCGAGCGTCGCGAGCGCACCGGCAAGGCCAACATTCAGCTGGACACCGCTGACAAGTCCGGCAAGCAGGTGATGGTCCTCGAGAATGTGAGCTTCGCTCATCCGGGTGGCCCGTTCCTGATCAAGGATTTCTCGATGGTCCTGACGCGCGGCGATCGTATCGGTCTGCTCGGCGCTAACGGTACCGGTAAAACCACACTGCTCAAGCTGATGCTCAGCGGTCTGCAGCCAACCAGCGGCACAGTGGAAGAGGGGACGCGCATCGACGTGGCTTACTTCGACCAGTTGCGCCATCAGCTGGACCTGGAAAAGACCGTGATCGACAACGTGGCCGAAGGTCGCGACTTCATCGATATCGATGGTCAGAGCCGTCACGTGCTGAGCTACCTCGGCGACTTCCTGTTCAGCCCGCAGCGTGCCCGCACGCCGGTCAAGGCGCTGTCCGGTGGTGAACGTGCCCGTCTGTTGCTGGCCAAACTGTTCAGCAAGCCAGCGAACCTGCTGGTCCTCGATGAACCGACCAACGACCTCGACGTCGAAACCCTCGAGTTGCTGGAAGAGGTCTTGCTGACCTTCAACGGTACCGTGCTGATGGTCAGTCACGACCGGGCATTCCTCGACAACGTGGTCACCAGCACCCTGGTCTTCGAAGGTGAAGGCAAGGTTCGCGAATACGTCGGTGGTTATCAGGACTGGCTGCGTCAGGGCGGCTCGCCGCGCCTGCTGGGCGTGACCGAGAGCAAATCGGGCAAGGCTGACCTGACCTCTGCGGTCGTGACAGCCGAAGCTGCGCCAGTGGCTGCAGCAGTTGAAGCGCCAGTGGCAAAGAAGAAGCTCAGCTACAAGTTGCAGCGTGAGCTGGAAATGTTGCCGGGTCAGATCGAAGCCATGGAACAGCAGATCGCTACCGTTGAGGCGCAAATGGCCGATGCCGGTTTCTATCAGCGTCCTGCTGCCGAGACCGCTGCAGTGATCGCTCAGTTGGAGCAGTTGCAGGCTGAGCACGATGTAATGGTCGAGCGCTGGGCAGAGCTGGATGCCTGATTGATCCAGCTATAAAAAAGCCCGGCGTTCAGTGATGAGCGCCGGGCTTTTCGCAGGGGTCGTTTAGCTTCTGACCAGGCGCACCGCGAGCACATCGCATGGCGCACCGTGCAGCACGTCATTGGCGGTCGAACCCAGCAGCAATGCCAGGCCGTGTCGTCCATGGCTGCCCACCACGATCAGGTCGCAGGTTTGTTCCTTGGCCAGGTGGTGGATCTCCTGACGCGGCTGGCCGTAGGTCAGGTGACTGTATTCTTTGGAGAGCTCCGGATACTTCACGATCAGTCGGTCCAGGCGTTCCTTGGCCTGATCGAACTGCTGTTGTTGCAGTTGTGACAGGTCCATGGGGACGTCGCCACCAAAGGCCATGGCCATCGGCTCGACAATGTGTACCAGGGACAATTTCGCCCCGTTGCTCACCGACAGTTCGCGAGCACGGTGGATAACAGGATCGCACTCTTCGGTTAGATCTACAGCGACCAGAATGTGGTTGTAGGGCATGAGGTGCTCCTCCTGAGGATTGCGATATTGGTAAGTATGGCTGGTTTCAAGCGCATTGGTTTCAAAGTGATTCAATGCGCTCATCAAGAATCGGGAGTACACATATGACGGTCTGGATAGTGGTGTCAATCCTGCTGGTGGTTCTGAGTCCGCTGGCATGGTTGCGGCCGTCGCGCCACCAGAGCGGCCGCATGGCCCTGCGCATGGAGGCACGGCGCATCGGATTGGCGATGCAGCTGGCGCCTCAGGACTGGCCGCACTGGCTGAGCCAGGAGCCGCCGAGCCCTTGCGCCCAGTACCATCGGCCGCGGCGAGGCACTCAGCCGGCGTGCTGGAGTTACTGGCAAAAAGCACCCGGTGTGTGGGTCAACCAGTGGCAGGAGGTCTGCGAGGATCAGGCGCTGCTTAATCATTTCGAAAAATTGCCAGCTAACGTCTACAAGATCGAAGCGGACAAGCAGATGATCACTTTGTATTGGGGTGAAAAGGGCGAAGCGGCGGTTTTGCAGGATATTGATGCGCTGCTGAAAGCGCTGGCATAAATCGCGGAAATTTCGCGCCGCAATGGTGCGAAACGTCGGGCAGCCAGGCAATAAAAAGCCCGACATCATCATCGGGCTGGAGTTGGCCAGGCAGGCCGGTAATTCGGTGTGGAGCTGTTCTTACGCTGGGCATTCGCCAAAAGCGTTGATGTTTTTTTCCTCAAGGTCCCGCCAGCGTAGCTTGTTAAACAAAGGCTGCAGCGAATTAGGGCGACTTTTCTAACTATTGATCCTATGAATGGCCTCACATGCAGCGGCGTGTTGCAGGTCTTCGTGGTACGGAAATGACCGGAAAGTCGCGTTTCAACCAGTATTTTGGGCGATTGACAATTGTCGGAAATTCCGTGAAGGTAACGTACCCAAATCAAACGGGCGTATGAATTGAGCGTTTGTATTACAGATCGCTCCTACAGAATCCCGACTATCGCGTTGGCGGGTGTGCCGGGTGGATTGGCGTTAGCATCGACGATAAACGTCCCTGCCGAGCCATTCGCCTGCGTCCGACGTGTACTGTTCAGCTTCCATATCGTGGAGATCAGTTGATGATTTACGAAGGTAAAGCCATCACGGTTACGGCTCTTGAAAGTGGCATCGTCGAATTGAAATTCGACCTCAAGGGTGAGTCCGTCAACAAGTTCAACCGTCTAACCCTGAACGAACTGCGTCAGGCTGTAGACACTATCAAGGCAGATGCTTCGATCAAGGGTGTGATCGTCAGCAGTGGCAAGGACGTGTTCATCGTCGGCGCCGACATCACCGAATTTGTCGAAAACTTCAAGCTGCCTGATGCAGAGCTTGTTGCTGGCAATCTGGAAGCCAACAAGATTTTCAGCGATTTCGAAGACCTCAACGTCCCGACTGTCGCCGCGATCAACGGCATCGCCCTGGGTGGCGGTCTGGAAATGTGCTTGGCGGCGGACTTCCGCGTCATGGCCATCACCGCCAAAATCGGTCTGCCGGAAGTCAAGTTGGGCATCTACCCGGGCTTCGGCGGTACTGTGCGTCTGCCGCGCATCATTGGTGCCGACAACGCCATCGAGTGGATTGCCGCCGGTAAGGAAAACCGCGCTGAAGACGCATTGAAAGTTGGTGCCGTCGACGCCGTGGTCGCCCCGGAAAAATTGCAGGAAGCGGCACTGAACCTGGTCAAGGGCGCCATCTCCGGCGAATTTGACTACAAGGCCAAGCGTCAGCCGAAACTGGAAAAGCTCAAACTCAACGCCATCGAACAAATGATGTCGTTCGAAACCGCCAAGGGTTTCGTGGCCGGTCAAGCTGGCCCGAACTACCCGGCGCCGGTTGAAGCGATCAAGACCATCCAGAAAGCGGCGAACTTCGGTCGCGACAAGGCGCTGGAAGTCGAAGCCGCCGGTTTCGTCAAATTGGCCAAGACCTCTGCCGCGCAGAGCTTGATCGGTCTGTTCCTGAACGATCAGGAACTGAAGAAAAAGGCCAAGGCCTACGACGAAATCGCCAAAGACGTGAAGCAGGCTGCCGTATTGGGCGCCGGCATCATGGGGGGCGGTATCGCTTATCAGTCGGCTTCCAAAGGGACGCCGATCCTGATGAAGGACATCAACGAGCACGGCATCGAGCAAGGTCTGGCTGAAGCCGCCAAGCTGCTGGTAAGTCGCGTTGATAAAGGTCGCATGACCCCGGCGAAAATGGCTGAAGTGCTTAACGGTATTCGTCCGACCCTGTCCTACGGTGATTTCGGTCACGTTGACCTGGTGGTTGAAGCTGTCGTCGAGAACCCTAAGGTCAAGCAAGCCGTTCTGG
This sequence comes from Pseudomonas sp. MDT1-17, assembly GCF_054898105.1. Taxonomy (NCBI): domain Bacteria; kingdom Pseudomonadati; phylum Pseudomonadota; class Gammaproteobacteria; order Pseudomonadales; family Pseudomonadaceae; genus Pseudomonas; species Pseudomonas sp. MDT1-17. The sequence goes on from NZ_JBUBVM010000001.1 coordinate 2,558,366, forward strand.
CCGAAGTCGAAGACAAGGTCAAAGAGGACACCATCCTCGCGTCCAACACCTCGACCATTTCCATCACCTTGTTGGCGAAAGCCCTCAAGCGTCCGGAAAACTTCGTCGGCATGCACTTCTTCAACCCGGTGCACATGATGCCGCTGGTAGAAGTGATCCGTGGCGAGAAGTCCAGCGAGCTGGCTGTTGCCACCACCGTTGCCTACGCCAAGAAAATGGGCAAGAACCCGATCGTCGTCAATGACTGCCCGGGCTTCCTGGTCAACCGCGTGCTGTTCCCGTACTTCGGCGGTTTCGCCAAGCTGGTCAGCGCCGGTGTGGACTTTGTCCGTATCGACAAGGTCATGGAAAAATTCGGCTGGCCAATGGGCCCGGCCTACCTGATGGACGTGGTCGGCATCGACACCGGTCACCACGGTCGTGACGTGATGGCTGAAGGCTTCCCGGATCGCATGAAAGATGACCGTTGTTCGGCTATCGACGTGCTCTACGAAGCCAAGCGCCTGGGCCAGAAGAACGGCAAGGGCTTCTACGCCTACGAGACCGACAAGCGCGGCAAGCAGAAGAAAGTCGCCGACCCGTCGGTGCTGGAAGTGCTCAAGCCGATCGTTTACGAGCAGCGCGAAGTTACAGACGAAGACATCATCAACTGGATGATGATCCCGCTGTGCCTGGAAACCGTGCGTTGCCTGGAAGACGGCATTGTCGAAACCGCTGCCGAAGCCGACATGGGTCTGGTCTACGGTATTGGTTTCCCTCCATTCCGTGGCGGTGCGCTGCGCTACATCGATTCGATCGGTGTTGCAGAGTTCGTTGCCCTGGCTGACCAGTACTCTGATTTGGGCGCGCTGTACCACCCGACCGCGAAGCTGCGTGAAATGGCTAAAACCGGCCAACGGTTCTTCGGTTAAGCGTCCAAACACTTGAGCGAGAGTGAAATTTTATGAGCTTGAATCCAAGAGACGTCGTGATTGTCGACTTCGGTCGTACTCCGATGGGCCGCTCCAAGGGCGGCATGCACCGCAACACCCGCGCCGAAGACATGTCGGCGCACCTGATCAGCAAACTGCTGGAACGCAACGTCAAGGTTGATCCGAACGAAGTCGAAGACGTGATCTGGGGCTGTGTGAACCAGACCCTGGAGCAGGGCTGGAACATCGCTCGCATGGCGTCCCTGATGACGCAGATCCCGCACACCGCTGCCGGTCAGACTGTCAGCCGCCTGTGTGGCTCGTCGATGAGCGCACTGCACACTGCCGCGCAAGCGATCATGACCGGTAACGGTGACGTGTTCGTGGTGGGCGGCGTCGAGCATATGGGTCACGTGAGCATGATGCACGGTGTCGATCCGAACCCGCACATGTCGCTGTACGCGGCGAAAGCCTCGGGCATGATGGGTTTGACCGCTGAAATGCTGGGTAAAATGCACGGCATCACTCGCGAACAACAGGACGCTTTCGGCGTGCGCTCCCACCAGCTCGCTCATAAAGCGACGCTGGAGGGCAAGTTCAAAGACGAAATCATCCCGATGCAGGGCTACGACGAGAACGGTTTCCTGAAACTGTTCGACTACGACGAAACCATTCGTCCGGAAACTACCCTGGAAAGCCTGGCGGCTCTCAAGCCTGCTTTCAACCCTAAGGGTGGCACCGTGACAGCCGGTACTTCGTCGCAAATCACCGACGGTGCTTCGTGCATGATCGTGATGTCGGCGCAGCGTGCACAGGACCTGGGCATCCAGCCTATGGCAGTGATTCGTTCGATGGCGGTGGCAGGTGTGGACCCGGCAATCATGGGCTATGGTCCAGTACCGGCTACGCAGAAAGCACTGAAGCGCGCGGGTCTTGGCATTAACGATATCGACTTCTTCGAGCTCAACGAAGCTTTCGCCGCACAGGCCCTGCCAGTGCTGAAAGATTTGAAAGTGCTCGACAAGATGAACGAGAAGGTTAACCTGCACGGCGGCGCGATCGCCCTGGGTCACCCATTTGGTTGCTCCGGTGCGCGTATCTCCGGCACTCTGCTGAACGTGATGAAGCAAAATGGCGGCACCTTTGGGGTAGCCACCATGTGCATTGGTCTCGGCCAAGGCATCTCCACCGTCTTCGAACGCGTTTAAGCGTTTCGTCGAAGGAAGCCGGGGCCAAGTGCCCCGGTTTTTGTTTTTCTGAATTTATTTTTGTTTTTATTTTGAAAAGATTTGAGTGAGGGCCAAAGCATGCCGATACAACCTGGGCTCTACCAACATTACAAAGGTCCGCAGTACCGTGTATTCAGCATTGCGCGGCATTCTGAAACCGAAGAAGAAGTGGTCTTCTACCAAGCCCTGTATGGCGATTACGGCTTTTGGGTGCGTCCCTTGAGCATGTTCCTGGAGTCGGTCGAGGTTGACGGCGAACAGGTACCACGCTTTGCTTTGGTGCAAGCCGAACCGAGCCTTTTTTCGAAGCCATAAGCTGAGTGCGCGCAAAACCCTGCGCTTGACCTCACCTTGTAGCCACTATATATAGCGGTGCCGCGTCAGGCGCCAACCGCCTTTCACTTCTAGAATTCAGGAATTTTCTGATCCATGGGCAAATCGCTGGTCATTGTGGAATCCCCGGCTAAGGCCAAGACCATCAACAAGTATCTGGGTAACCAATACGTGGTGAAGTCGAGTATCGGCCATATCCGAGACCTGCCCACCAGCGGTTCGGCTAGCGCCAGCAAAGAGCCAGCCGCCAAGCGCGGCAAGGCCGCCGCGGGTGAAGGTCCGGTGCTCACGCCGAAAGAGAAGGCGCGCAAGCAGTTGGTCTCGCGCATGGGTGTCGATCCCGATCATGGCTGGAAAGCCAAGTACGAGATCCTCCCGGGCAAGGAAAAGGTCATCGAAGAGCTGCGCCGGCTCGCCAAAGATGCTGACACCATCTATCTCGCAACCGACTTGGATCGCGAGGGGGAAGCCATTGCCTGGCACCTGCGCGAAGCCATCGGTGGTGATGACAGCCGCTACAAGCGCGTGGTGTTCAACGAAATCACCAAGAAGGCGATTCAGGAAGCCTTCTCCAAACCGGGCGAGCTGGACATCGATCGTGTCAACGCCCAGCAGGCGCGTCGTTTCCTCGACCGCGTAGTGGGTTACATGGTTTCGCCACTGCTGTGGGCCAAGGTCGCCCGTGGCTTGTCCGCCGGTCGTGTGCAATCGGTTGCCGTGAAGCTGGTGGTCGAGCGTGAGCGTGAAATTCGCGCGTTCAACCCGGAAGAGTACTGGGAAGTCCACGCTGATCTCGGCACCGCCAAGGGCGCAACCGTGCGCTTTGACGTGGCTCGCGAGAAAGGCGAGGCCTTCAAGCCACTCAACGAAACCCAGGCCATGGCCGCGCTGGAGAAGCTCAAGGCTTCCAGCTACAGCATCGTCAAGCGCGAAGACAAGCCGACCAGCAGCAAGCCGTCGGCACCTTTCATCACGTCCACTCTGCAACAGGCTGCGAGTAATCGCCTGGGCTTCGGCGTGAAGAAAACCATGATGATGGCCCAGCGTTTGTACGAAGCGGGCTACATCACGTATATGCGTACCGACTCCACCAACCTCTCGGTTGATGCGGTGACGATGGCGCGTACTTATATTGAAGGCGAGTTCGGCAAGAAATACCTGCCCGAAAACCCGAACGTCTACAGCAGCAAGGAAGGCGCACAAGAGGCTCACGAAGCGATTCGTCCGTCCGACGCCAACACCGAGCCAAGCAAGCTGTCGGGCATGGAGCGTGATGCTGAGCGGCTCTACGAGCTGATCTGGCGCCAGTTCCTCGCTTGCCAGATGCTGCCGGCCCAATACCTGTCGACCACTGTCACCGTCGGTGCCGGTGACTTTGAGTTGCGCGCCAAGGGCCGCATCCTGAAATTCGACGGTTACACCCGCGTCATGCCACAAATCGCCAAGCCTGGTGACGACGACGTGCTGCCGGACATGGCCCAGGGCGACGCGATGAAGCTGATCAAGCTTGATCCGACCCAGCACTTCACCAAGCCACCGGCACGTTACTCGGAAGCCAGCCTGGTTAAAGAAATGGAAAAACGCGGCATCGGTCGTCCTTCGACCTATGCCGCGATCATTTCGACCATCCAGGACCGTGGCTACGTTGCGCTGCACAACCGACGTTTCTACTCGGAAAAGATGGGCGACATCGTTACCGAGCGTCTGGCCGAGAGCTTCTCCAATCTCATGGACTACGGCTTCACCGCCGGCATGGAAGAGAACCTCGACGACGTGGCGCAAGGCGAACGCGACTGGAAAAACGTGCTCGACGAGTTCTACGGCGACTTCAAGAAGAAACTCGAAGTAGCCGAAAGCGCCGAAGGCGGCATGCGCGCCAACCAGCCGGTGATGACTGACATTCCGTGCGTGTTGTGCGGTCGTCCGATGCAGATTCGTACCGCATCGACCGGCGTGTTCCTCGGCTGCTCGGGCTACAGCCTGCCGCCGAAAGAGCGCTGCAAGGCCACCGTCAACCTGGTGCCGGGCGATGAAATTGCAGCGGACGACGAGGGTGAATCGGAATCGCTGGTACTGCGCGGCAAGCACCGCTGTCCGATCTGCAGCACAGCGATGGATGCTTACCTGCTGGACGAGAAGCGCAAACTGCACATCTGCGGTAACAACCCGGATTGCTCAGGCTACGAAATCGAAGAGGGCACTTATCGCATCAAAGGCTACGAAGGTCCGAGCCTGGAATGCGACAAGTGCGGCAGCGAGATGCAGCTCAAGACCGGCCGTTTCGGCAAGTTCTTCGGTTGCACCAATGCGACGTGCAAGAACACTCGCAAACTGCTGAAAAGCGGTGATGCAGCGCCGCCGAAGATGGATCCGGTGAAGATGCCTGAGCTGAAATGCGAGAAGGTCAACGACACCTACATCCTGCGCGACGGGGCTTCCGGCTTGTTCCTGGCGGCCAGCCAATTCCCGAAAAACCGCGAGACGCGTGCTCCGCTGGTCATGGAAATTGTGCCGCACAAGGATGAGATCGATCCGAAGTACCACTTCCTCTGTGAAGCACCGAAGAAAGATCCGGACGGCCTCCCCGCCGTGATCCGTTACAGCCGCAAGACCAAAGAGCAGTACGTGCAGACTGAAGTCGACGGTAAGCCGACTGGCTGGAAGGCGTACTACGACGGCGGCAAGTGGAAGGTTGAAGACAAGCGTCCATCAGCCAAGGCTTAAAAGGCGCTGTATACAAAAAGGCCGCATGACAACCCTCGGGTTTTCATGCGGCCTTTTGTTTTGTGCTTGCGGTGAACTTGGGTGATCCACGACACTGTCTGATCTGCGTGAAGCAATTATTTCGTTGTGGAGGCTGCCGTCATGGCCCACGAACTCTATACCCGTACTAACCAGAAGATTTACTTCGCCGGCCTGTCGCTGGAAGCGCTCGCCAGAGCCGAAGAAGGGCGTGCGATGAACTCGCTGGCGCTGATTCAGGCCGGACGCGAATCGGCGTTGTTTCACTTGTACGGTGCGTTGCTGGGGCTGTGCCATGAAATCGCCGGTTTCTATCGCTTGCCTCAGGCCAATGCGCCTCGGGCCGAGTTGTTGCTGACTCGAGAAGTACTGGAAGCCATCGCTATTCCCGAAATGGCCGAGATGGTTGAGTTGGCCAATAATTCGGAAACCTGGCTGGCCAAACTGCTCGCGGCCCATGCTGCACTGTTTCAGCCGCCACGGGCGCCGCACAAACCTAAGGGTGACGTGACGCAACCGCTGATCCTGGCCGTTAACCTGGATGAAGAAGAGGCTCCGCAAGAGCTGAGCCGGGAAGAGCTGGAGAGCTGGCGTCAGAACCTCAAAGGGCTGGCGATTCGGTTTCGAGAAGGGCTGAACGAGTGCTGAAGGATCGAGCGGAATAACGGATGGCCCGGTGGGTTGTCCGTTCAGGGATGAGAGCTGTCGGAAATTTCTCTTTGTAGTGGCATCTGGTCAAGATCCCGAGCGAAGCCTGGCTGATGCCTATATAATCCCCGCCTTTCGTGGAGAACAGACCTATATGCCAACGTCCTTTCTAGAAATCGTCGAGTTACCAGACGGCCGTATCGAGCTGCGCAGGGCCGAGGACGAGGGTTCTCTGGTTACTTTGAATTTCTCCGAGGATGCCAAAGCATTCCTGCAAGGCCAGCACGTTGAAGTCGCGAAGGCGATGCTGAGCGTCGGCGTTCAGATGGCCGGACGCTTGGTTGAAGGCGAATTCAATACAGACGAGGGATCACGGGTTCTTCATTGATCCCGCTCGTCGGTTTTTTACTGGTATCGCTACAGGTCGGCTTCTCTATCCTTGGAGAAGCCCCGCGCTGTTCAAAGCGCGTATTGTTTGTCAGTTAACCCAATCGAATATTCAGACTTTGTGCGTCCCCGATCCGGGCGGCGCTGATCAACTGTTGCCGCAAAGTCGCGCTCAATGGGTTGAGCCAACTGACCACCGTGTGGCTGCGGCCCAGGCGCAAGGCCTCGCAGGTCAACTGCTGCGCGCTCTGAGCGCCACGCGGTTGTAGCAGCAGGATGCGTTCGCGGTTAAGGCCGGCGTCCCGCAACCAGGTCTGGGTCAGGCTGGCGGGCGGGGCAATCAGTGTTAGCCAGCGCGCGTCCTGGTCTTGGCTCAGTTCCCTGAGGATCGGCGCAAGAAGGTTCAGGCAATTCCCGGCTGCACCACGCAGCGACAGCTCACTGAAGACTTCGGGCTCGGCGCTCCAGGGTGACTCGACCACTTCTTTCAGGATCGGCGCCAACGGCTGCACCATGAAAGCCTCGAACAACGGCAGTTGGGCTTGCTGTGATGTGTGTGGGAACTGCATAAAGCCTCCTTTAGCGGCGAATGACGCCGACACTCAAGCCTTCGATCACCAGTTCCTGATCTTTCAGGTTCACTTCGATAGGGGCGAATTCAGCGTTTTCCGCAATCAACCAGACCTTGCTGCCATCGCGCTTGAAGCGCTTGACGGTCACTTCGTCGCCGATCCGCGCCACCACGATCTGGCCGTTGCGGGCTTCACGGGTGGTGTGCACTGCCAGCAGGTCACCGTCGAAAATGCCCACGTCCTTCATGCTCATGCCATGAACCCGCAGTAGATAATCGGCGCGAGGATGGAAGAACGACGGGTTGATGTTGCAGGACTCTTCGATGTGTTGCTGGGCGAGGATCGGAGCACCGGCAGCCACTCGGCCAATAATCGGCAGGGTGGACTCGTCGGCCTTGGCTTCGAAGCCGGGAATGCGAATGCCACGGGAAGCGCCGGGCGTCATCTCGATAGCACCCTTGCGAGCCAGCGCCTTGAGGTGTTCTTCCGCAGCGTTGGGTGACTTGAAACCCAGTTCCTGAGCGATTTCCGCACGGGTTGGCGGGTAGCCGTTGTCTTCGAGGCAACGTTTGATGAAGGCCAGAATCTCTGCTTGGCGTGGCGTCAGCTTTAGCATATTGATCGCTCTGTCTTTTTATACAGTGACTGGGATTATATACAGTGAAACGGTCTTGGCAATGCCCCTTTTTTTGCCGGCCGCCAGACGGTCGATCAGCCTGCTGATTCACGCTTGGGAGTTGTATGGTTAAATAGCTGACCGACCATTCCCAAAACGAACCGGCAGGCTTGACAATGCACAGGCTGAAACGTATGTTTCAAACAAGTGTTTGTCAGGCGGAGTAGCCATGGCCCAGTCGGAAACCGTTGAACGCATTCTTGATGCTGCCGAGCAATTGTTCGCGGAAAAAGGTTTCGCTGAAACCTCATTGCGTCTGATCACCAGCAAGGCCGGTGTCAATCTGGCGGCGGTGAACTATCACTTCGGCTCGAAGAAGGCGTTGATCCAGGCCGTTTTCTCGCGCTTTCTTGGGCCGTTCTGCTTAAGCCTCGATAAAGAGCTGGAGCGGCGTCAGGCCAAGCCAGAGAACAAGCCGACACTTGAAGAGCTGCTGGAAATCCTCGTCGAGCAAGCCCTGGTGGTGCAACCACGCAGCGGTAACGATCTGTCGATTTTCATGCGTTTGCTGGGGCTGGCCTTCAGTCAGAGCCAAGGGCACTTGCGGCGTTATCTGGAAGACATGTACGGCAAGGTGTTCCGCCGCTACATGATGTTGGTCAACGAAGCTGCACCGCGTATTCCGCCGATTGAGCTGTTCTGGCGCGTGCACTTCATGCTCGGTGCCGCCGCGTTCAGCATGTCCGGTATCAAAGCCCTGCGCGCAATTGCCGAGACCGACTTTGGCGTCAACACCTCCATCGAGCAGGTCATGCGCCTGATGGTACCGTTCCTGGCTGCCGGCATGCGTGCCGAAACCGGCGTCACCGACACGGCCATGGCCACTGCGCAGTTGCGGCCGCGCAGCAAATCGACCCCGGTTGCCGCTAAGGTTTAACCGCACACGGGTGGGCGCGGCAGCTGACATCCGCTAAGCTAGCCGCCCATGCCGACTCTCGTTCTGAACCTGTTCCCCATTTATATCGCCGACCTGCCGGGTACAGCCCAAGGCGGCGATTTCGTGCGAGCCGGGTTTATCATTATCAAGGAATCTCTATGACTGCTGGCCTGCAAGGCTCGTTGATGGTGGACGTCGCCGGTACCTGGCTGACGGCTGAAGATCGCCAATTGTTGCGCCAACCCGAAGTGGGCGGCCTGATCATTTTCGCCCGCAATATCGAACACCCGCGCCAGGTGCGCGAGTTGAGTGCCGCGATCCGCGCCATTCGCCCCGATCTGCTGCTGGCCGTCGACCAGGAGGGTGGCCGGGTGCAGCGCCTGCGCCAAGGCTTCGTGCGACTGCCAGCCATGCGCGCCATCGCTGACAACCCGAATGCCGAATACCTGGCCGAGCAGTGCGGCTGGATCATGGCGACTGAAGTGCTGGCCGTCGGCCTCGACCTGAGCTTCGCTCCGGTACTGGACCTCGATTATCAGCGCAGCGCCGTGGTCGGCACCCGTTCATTCGAAGGTGATCCCGAGCGCGCAGCGTTGCTGGCCGGTGCATTTATTCGTGGCATGAACAGCGCCGGCATGGCCGCCACCGGCAAGCACTTTCCCGGTCACGGCTGGGCCGAGGCAGATTCCCACGTCGCAATCCCTAATGATGAGCGCAGCCTCGACGAGATCCGCGCCAACGACCTGGTGCCGTTTGCCAAATTGAGCAAGCAACTGGCTGCGGTCATGCCGGCCCACGTTATCTATCCGCAAGTCGATTCCCAGCCCGCCGGTTTCTCTCGCCGCTGGTTGCAGGACATTCTGCGCGGTGAGCTGCAATTCGACGGCGTCATCTTCAGTGACGACCTGTCCATGGCCGGCGCCCACGTAGTCGGCGATGCTGCCAGCCGTATCGAAGCGGCGCTGACGGCCGGTTGCGACATGGGCCTGGTGTGCAACGATCGCGCCGCCGCCGAATTGGCCCTGAGCGCCGCCCAACGTCTGAAGGTAGAACCATCCGAGCGCATCGCGCGGATGCGCGGCCAGTCATATGCCAACATCGAATACCGTCAGCACCCGCGCTGGCTCGCAGCGGTCGGCGCGCTCAAAGAAGCTCAACTGATTGATTGAGGACCTTTCGTTATGACGGTTTACGCGATTATCGGTGGCACCGGCCTGACTCAATTCGAGGGGCTGAGCATTCGTCAGTCATTGGCGGTGGACACCCCTTACGGTGCACCTTCAGCTGAAGTGCAGATCGGCGAGTACGCCGGCAAGGAAGTGCTGTTCCTCGCGCGCCACGGTCATCCTCACCGTTTTCCGCCGCATCAGGTGAACTACCGCGCCAACCTCTGGGCGCTGAAGCAGGCCGGTGCCGAAGCGATTCTCGCGGTCAATGCCGTGGGTGGAATTCATGCTGCGATGGGTACCGGACATTGCTGCGTGCCGCATCAGCTGATCGACTACACCAGCGGTCGCGAACACACTTATTTCGCCGATAATCTCGAACAGGTTACCCACATCGATTTCAGCTATCCCTACAGCGAACCCCTGCGTCAGCAGCTGATCGCGGCGTTGGCGGCTGAGGGCGTTGGCTTCAGCAGTCAAGGCGTGTACGCCTGCACACAGGGGCCGCGTCTGGAAACCGCAGCGGAAATTGCGAAACTGGAGCGCGACGGATGCGACATCGTCGGCATGACCGGGATGCCGGAAGCGGCATTGGCGCGCGAGCTGGAACTGGATTACGCCTGTCTGGCGTTGGTAGTAAACCCGGCAGCGGGCAAGTCCACGTCGGTGATCACCATGGCCGAGATCGAGCAAGCGTTGCATGACGGGATAGGCAAGGTGAAGTCGACGTTGGCGCGGGTATTGAAACGCTGATCTTGACGCTCCAGACTCCAGCAATTTTCAGAAGCGTTGCATCTAATGTTGACAATAATTGAACAGCTCCGTGAGCTACCGTGGGCGGATGAGTTCAGTCATCGCGCTCTGGATAAAGCTCGCCGATACGCTGTGGAAAATCGGGTGCAGGTCCGCGAAATGGAGGACGTCTTCGTTCTCGCAACCTGCAAAGGTTCCCAGGGGAACATCTACGAGCAAACCATTGAACTCATCGAAGACTTTAACGGCGAGTTTGAACTGGAGTGCTGCTGTTCGTGCCCTGTAGTGGTCAATTGCAAGCACTGCGCGACCGTGCTTTATATGTTGCAAGAACTCCCCATGGACTCGTTCAAAAGCACTGCCCCAGTCCAGCTGAATCGCGACCTGGAGCGCTGGCTCAATTATGTTCCTCGCGACGTTGCAGATCGCGATGAGTCTGCCAAGAGCACCGGCACGTGCTGGGTATACAAACTCAGAGCAACGTCGACTGCAGGCAAATGGTTGCTGGAAATCTGCAAGGCTCGTCAACTCAAGGACGGCCGCTTGCAGGACATCAAACCTGTGGTCTCGCCGTCAGAAGCATTGATGCGAGAGCCTGGCTATCTATCCGAGCTTGACCTGCGAATCGCCAGGTTGCTGGTCGCGATCCACTCCTATCATTCTTTTTACAGCGGTTACCCCCTGCAAGGCAGCAGTGGGGCTGAAGTCCTCCAGTTGGCATTGAAAACTTCGCGGTTATTTCTCGACTTCGAACAATTGCAGCCCCTGGCATTTGGAATGAGCAGGTCTGCGCAGTTTTCCTGGGCCGAGCAAGCCAGTGGCAGTTTCCGTCCTCAGTGGCATAGTGACGAAGCGTCTGAAGAAACGATTCTGGCGCTGGAACCTTTGTACTACCTGGACCGCGAACGGATGGAGGTTGGACCGCTGCTCAGTGAGCTGGATGAGAAACTGGCGTGCCATCTGTCATTGGCCCCTGACATTCCGGCACGTCAGGCGATGCAGTTCAGCCATCGGATGAGTGCAGCGACTCGAGTCGTTTCTCCTCCGCACGCGTTGACCGAACGGGTTTTCGATGACGTTGAACCCCAAGCCCACCTGACACTTGCAAGCTATGTGCAAAGAAATCGACGCTGGCAGTATGAACACGAGCATCGCGCTGCGCTGGCCTTTACCTACGACGGCCATAGGGCGGCAGACAAAAAATCCACGGAAATATTGGTACTGTCCGGCACCGAAACCCAACGCATTCAACGTAAACCCGCCGCCGAAAAAGTCTTGCGTCAAGCCTTGCAAAAACAAGGCTTGAAAAAGGCCACCCGTAAAAGTGATGCGTTACCCGACAGCGCAGGTGAAATGTTTGGGTTGCCGGATGACTCGGCGTGGCTGGCTTTTGTGCAGTCCGGTGTGCCGGTGCTCAGAGAGGCCAATTGGCAGATCCATATCAACGACGGTTTTCATTTCAATTTGCAGCCCGTAGAAGAATGGTATGCCGACGTCGAGGAGTCTCCGGGGCGCGAATGGTTCGATCTGCAGTTGGGCATCGTGGTCAACGGCGAGCGCCACAGTTTGCTGCCAATTCTGCTGCAATTGATGCGCCGGCAACCGCAACTGTTGAACCTGGCAGAACTGGCGTTGCGTGACGATGACGAGCAAGTGCTGATCGATCTCAATAGTGGGCAGTTGGGTGCCAAGCCAGGCATAAAAGTTGCGCTGTCCCTAGGGCGGGTCAAGCCATTGATGGCGACGCTCGGCGAATTGTATATGGGTGTGAGCAGCGGCACCTCGTTGCGCTTGAACGCCCCTGATGCAGCGCGCTTGAGTGAATTGGAAGGGCTGCCGCTGGTCTGGCAGGGCGGCGAGCGTTTACGTAGTTTCGCGAAACGCTTGCGTGAATCGACTCAGCAAAACGTTGCTGTTCCGCAAGGCCTCAACGCCACACTACGGCCTTATCAGCTTGAAGGCCTGAACTGGATGTAAACCCTTCGTGAGCTGGAGGTCGGCGGTATCCTCGGTGACGACATGGGCTTGGGCAAGACCCTGCAAACCCTGGCTCATCTGCTGTTGGAAAAGCAGGCGGGTCGACTCGATCGGCCGGCGCTCGCGGTGATGCCGACCAGCCTGATACCCAATTGGCTAGACGAAGCGGCACGCTTCACTCCGCAATTGAAAGTACTGGCACTGCATGGCGCCACTCGGCAAAAGGACTTCATCAACCTTGCCGAATACGATCTGGTGCTGACCACCTATGCGTTGCTGCCGCGTGATCTTGAGGTTTTGCAACCACAGGTCTGGAGCGTGCTGATTCTCGATGAAGCGCAAAACATCAAAAATCCGCTCAGCAAGGCCGCTCAAGCTGCCCGAGATCTGGAAGCTCGGCAGCGTTTGTGCTTGTCCGGCACGCCGTTGGAAAATCACCTGGGCGAGTTGTGGTCACTGTTTCACTTCTTGTTACCCGGCTGGCTTGGCGACAGTAAAACCTTCAATCGTGACTACCGTACCCCGATCGAGAAGCACGGCAATATCGAACGGATGCAGCACCTGACGGCTCGGATAAAACCCTTTCTGCTACGTCGCAAGAAAGAACAGGTCGCCACCGAGTTGCCGCCTAAATCCGAGATTGTGCATTGGGTCGAACTCAGCGATGGGCAACGGGATGTCTATGAAACCGTGCGTGTGGCGATGGACAAGAAGGTGCGTGACGAAATTGCCCGAAGCGGCGTTGCGCGTAGCCAGATCATCATTCTCGATGCCTTGCTCAAGCTGCGTCAGGTGTGCTGCGATCTACGGCTGATCAAAATGCCCCTGACGGCGAAAGCCCTCCGTGCTGGCAGCGGCAAGTTGATCGGGCTGATGGAGATGCTCGAAGAGTTGCTCAGCGAAGGCCGCAAGATTTTGCTGTTCTCGCAGTTCACGTCGATGCTTGCATTGATTGAGGAAGAGTTGCAGCGGCGAGGGATCGGTTATTCATTGTTGACGGGTGAAACGACGGATCGGCGCACGCCGGTAAAAGACTTTCAGGGCGGCAAGGTGCCGTTGTTCCTGATCAGCCTCAAGGCAGGCGGGACAGGACTGAACCTGACAGCGGCGGACACGGTCATCCACTTCGATCCTTGGTGGAATCCTGCCGTTGAAAACCAGGCGACCGACCGTGCTTATCGTATCGGTCAGGATAAGCCGGTGTTCGTCTACAAGATGATTGCGCGCGGCACGGTGGAAGAAAAAATACAGGCGCTGCAGCAGGAGAAGGCGGCGCTGGCTGGGGCGGTGCTTGAAGGTGGGACGACGGGTGGGTGGAAGCTTGAGCAGAGTGACATTGAAGCGCTATTTGCGCCATTGCCTGATTCGAAATCCTGATAAAGCGTGACTGCAGTGAGTCCGAGCTGACGCCATCGCGGGCAAGCCACGCTCCCACAGGATTGATGTCAACCCTGTGGGAGCGGCGGTGCGGCGATCCGACTTGCCCGCGATAGCAACTTTTCTGGCGTCGCCGATCTCAGCGTTTTTCCAACTTGTCCGGCAGCGGCGCAAACAACGCCTCGATATCATCACTCTGCAGCTTCCAGTCCCCGGTCTTGCGCCCATCCAGCACGCCAGCCGCCAAGTCGGATTTTTCTTTCTGCAGGTGCTGAATCTTCTCTTCTACCGTGCCTCTGGCAATCATCTTGTAGACGAACACCGGCTTCTCCTGACCAATGCGATACGCCCGATCAGTCGCCTGATTTTCCGTCGCCGGATTCCACCAAGGGTCGTAGTGAATCACCGTGTCGGCTTCGGTCAGGTTCAGGCCAACGCCACCTGCCTTCAGGCTGATCAGAAAGATCTGACGCTTGCCGCTTTGGAAGTCTTTTACCGGGGCGCGCCGGTCGCGGGTCTGCCCGGTCAGCAGCGCATACTCGACTCCGCGCTTTTTCAGCTCATCTTCAATCAACGACAGCATTGAGGTGAACTGCGAGAACAGCAGAATCCGCCGACCTTCATCGAACAATTCCTCTAGCATTTCCATCAGGCTGTCGAGCTTGCCGGACGTGCTGCCGCGAGTGGGCAGGGCGGCGTCATTGACCAGGCGCAAATCGCAGCACACCTGACGCAGCTTCAAAAGCGCCTCAAGAATGATGATCTGGCTGCGCGCCACGCCCTTGCGGGTGATCTCGTCGCGGACTTTCTTGTCCATGGCCAAGCGCATGGTTTCGTACACGTCGCGCTGGGCTTCGTTGAGCTCGACCCAATGGATGATTTCGGTTTTCGGCGGCAACTCGGTCGCCACCTGTTCCTTGGTTCGGCGCAGCAGGAATGGTTTTATCCGACCGTTGAGGTGCTGAAGTCGTACTTCGCTGGCGCGCTTTTCAATCGGCACACGGTAATCGCGGTTGAAGCTTTTCACGTCACCCAGCCAGCCGGGTAGCAGGAAGTGAAACAGCGACCACAGCTCACCCAAGTGGTTTTCCAGCGGCGTGCCGCTCAGGCACAAGCGCTGACGAGCATTCAACTCGCGGGCAGCGTGGGCGGCCTTGCTGTTGGGGTTCTTGATGTACTGCGCCTCATCCAGAACCAACACGTGCAATGGCTGCGCCGCCAGACGTTCGACGTCTTTGGGCAGCAACGCATAGGTGGTCAGGATCAGGTCGTAATCGGCCAGATTGTCGAAATGCTTTTTGCGACTGGCACCGTACAACGCCAGCACCTTGAGTTGCGGTGTGAAGTGCGCGGCTTCGTCGAGCCAGTTAGGAATCAAGCTAGTGGGCATCACCACCATGCACGGCCGATCGAGGCGTCCAGCGATCTTCTCGCTGAGAATGTGCGCCAGGGTCTGTAGGGTTTTGCCCAGACCCATGTCGTCCGCGAGGATCCCGCCAACTTCCAGTTGCCGCAACGACTGCATCCAGCTCAGCCCTTCCAGCTGATACGGGCGCAAGGTCGCGTTCAAGCCTTCCGGCGCGGTCGCGGTGAAGTCCTTGATGTCCCGCAGGCGCTGGGCAAAGGTACGAATTTGCTCGCCACCCTCCCAGAGCAACGGCAGATCTTCCAGCGGATTCAATCGCGTCGCATCGGCCTTGCTCAGGCGCAGCGCAGTTTCGCCGGGCCCTTGCAGGTAGAACTCGCCGAGGGTCGCCAGCACCGGTTTCAACCGACCGAAGGGCAGGGCGACTTGCAACGGGCCGTACTCGGAGTTCGGGCGGTTGGGGATGTTCACCAGGATCAACTCGTCGTCGCGACGTCGGGCCAGACGTTCCGGGTTGAGGATCTCGGTGTGGGAGCGCATCAGGTTCAACAGGATCGGCAACAGGCTCAGTCGCTCGCCGTTGACGATGATCCCCAGTTCCAGGTCGAACCAGTCGCGCTCCGGCGCCTGTTCGACGGTGGCGTACCAGTCGTCCACGGCCGTCAGGTCGAAACCGAAGTCTTCGTCGATCTGCAGCTCCCAGCCCTGGGTGCGCAGCTTCGGCAGTTCATTGAGGGTGAAGGTCAGCCAAGCGCTGTCGTTGACCATCTCGAAGAGCTCGCCGGCACTTTCCGGCAAGGCCTTGCTTTGCCGGGTGGCGATTTTGAAACCGAGGATTCGCAGCTGTTCCCGGTAGGTCTGTTCGACTTCGGGGTGACGTTTTATCCGCAGCGTCTGGGTTTCCTGACGGATCAGGATGTCAGCGTTCTTCTGCCCGCTGGCGTATTCATCCAGGTAGCTGAAGGACAGCGCTGCGCGATGCTGGATATAGCGCTGCATCTTGCCGTTGCGCGGTTCGAACGCGCTGAATTCAATGCTCGCCAGCCACAAGCGCGGCACCGGTTGCACGTTATCCACCAGCACTTGCGGCGGCGCTTTCGGGCTACGGTTTTCCAGTACGGCCTGAAGTTTTTCCAGCAGCTCGGCGTCTTGCGCCGCAGCGGGATAAGCGAGGGTTTCCTGTACTTTCAGTAGCACCGCCGCGCAGTGTTTGCAGTTGCTGTGGACCGGGCAGGTGCAGGTGGCGTCAATCATCAGCAAGGTGGCTTTGGCCGACTCGCGCAGGCGAATGGTCTGACGATAAACGTTACCGCCAGAGCCTTCGCAAGCAGCGATGATTGTGGCGTCGCCGGCTTCGACGATCCTGACGCGGTTTTCCAGCGCGTAGCGGCGGCCACGCTCCAGGCTCTGTTCCTTGAATCGGCTGACCCAGGAAGGTGCCAGGGGTTTGCTCAGGGTCGCAGGCATAAGGACTTCAATCAGTCCGGTATTTCAACAGCGTCTGGCCGAGGCGCAGGGGCGGTGAGGGACGTGATCTTGATCAGCAGGCCAAGGTGGCCGTTGTCGAGGAAGTTCAGCTGGCCGTTCTTGGTGTGGCTTTCCTGTTTCAGGCGTTCGCTGGCGGTGACCATGCCGTTGGCGTCGATCTGGTTGACCCAGAAGTCGGCGTCGACGTCGGTGAAACGCCCCAGTTTCAGGTTCAACGTGCCCTCGATCGGGAATTGGCCGAACTGTTCTTTGCCCTCGCTGATCGCGACTTTGCTGGCTTCTTCGCCAAGGTTCTGTTGCCAGGCCTTGTGCAGCAACACCGTGTATTCATTGCTGGCGGTGAGTTTTTCCACTTCGCCATTGAGGCTCGGCGTGCGCAGGCTGTCGGGGCTGATGGGTTGAGCTCCGGCAGCCCAGTCTTCGGGTGCGGCTTTGCTGACAATGGCAGGTACGGCGTTTTGACGGACCAGAATCATTTCAATCTGATACAGGTCATCGGCAAACGTCGTCGGCGCAACCAGGGTCATCAATAGGATCAGTGAGCGAAACAGGCGCATGCGGCGTCCTTCAAGCAGTTTTTGGAATGAGGTGCTCAAACAGCGCCTCTACAGTATTAAAGCGCTCTTCCGAGCGCTCCATCGGCACCTGGAATTTAAACATCGTGGCGCCTTCGAATTTGTAACGTTTGGGCTGGCTCTGGATCAGCTTGATCAGTGTCAGCGGGTCAACCGGGGTTTGCGTCGCGAACTCGATTCGACCCCCTTGCGGGCCGCCGTCGACTTTCTTGATGCCCAGGAGCTCGGCCTGCAATTTCAGCGCGGTGATGCGCATCAGGTTCTTGGTCGGCTCCGGCAACAGGCCAAAACGATCGATCATCTCCACTTGCAGGTCCTTGAGGCCTTCCTCATCGGTGGCCGAGGCGATGCGTTTGTAGAGAATCAGTCGAGCATGTACGTCCGGCAGGTAGTCCTCGGGAATCAACGCCGGTACTCGCAGATTGACTTCCGGGCCGCCACCCAGCGGTTGATCGAGGTTGGGTTGTTCGCCCTTGCGGATCGATTTCACCGCGCGCTCGAGCATTTCCATGTACAGCGTGAAACCGACGGCCTGGATTTGCCCGCTCTGCCCGTCGCCGAGCAATTCGCCGGCGCCACGGATTTCCAGGTCGTTGGTGGCGAGCACGAAGCCCGCGCCAAGGTCCTGTGTATTGGCGATCGCTTCCAGACGTTTTTCGGCGTCAGGCGTGATCTGCTGACGCGGCGGCGTCAGCAAATAAGCGTAAGCCTGGTGGTGACTGCGACCGACCCGGCCGCGCAATTGGTGCAGCTGCGCCAGGCCGAACTTGTCGGCACGCTCGATGATGATGGTGTTGGCGCTCGGCACGTCGATGCCGGTCTCGATGATGGTCGAGGCGATCAGCACGTTGAAGCGCTTGTGGTAGAAGTCGCTCATCACCTGTTCGAGATCGCGTTCGCGCATCTGCCCGTGGCCGATGCCGATCCGCGCTTCCGGCACCAGTTCGGCGAGGTCAGCGGCGCACTTCTCGATGGTCTTCACGTCGTTGTGCAGGTAATAGACCTGGCCGCCACGCAACAGCTCACGGAGCAAGGCCTCTTTGACCGTGCTCTTGTTCTGCTCCATGACGAACGTCCGTACCGACAGGCGACGGGCCGGCGGCGTGGCGATGATCGACAGGTCGCGCATGCCCGACACCGCCATGTTCAGCGTGCGGGGAATCGGCGTAGCGGTCAGGGTGAGGATGTCGACTTCACTGCGCAGCGCCTTGAGCTGTTCCTTCTGACGGACACCGAAACGGTGCTCTTCGTCGATGATCACCAGCCCCAGGTTTTTGATTTTCACATCGTCGGATAGCAGTTTGTGGGTGCCGATGACGATGTCTATCTTGCCTTCGGCCAGATCCGCGACCGCAGCATTTATTTCTTTGGTCGACTTGAATCGGCTCATCACTTCAACGCTCACCGGCCAATCGGCGAAGCGATCGCGGAAGCTGTTGTAGTGCTGCTGCGCGAGCAGGGTGGTCGGCACCAGAATCGCCACCTGACGACCGCCGTGTACCGCGATGAACGCTGCACGCATCGCCACTTCGGTCTTGCCGAAACCGACGTCGCCGCAGACCAGGCGGTCCATCGGTTTCGGCGCGAGCATGTCGGTGCGCACCGCTTCGATGGTGGTTTGCTGGTCCGGGGTTTCTTCGAACGGGAAACCGGCGCTGAAGGTCGCGTAATCGGCTTTCGGGTCGGCGAACGCATAACCTTCGCGAGCGGCACGGCGGGCATAGATGTCGAGCAGCTCGGCGGCGACGTCACGCACTTGTTCGGCGGCTTTGCGTTTGGCTTTCTGCCAGGTTTCGGAGCCGAGACGGTGCAGTGGAGCCAGGGCATCGTCGCTGCCGGTGTAACGGGCGATCAGGTGCAGGTTGGCCACCGGCACGTAAAGCTTGGCGTTTTCGGCGTATTCAAGGGTCAGGAATTCGGCGGCCTGATTGTCGATTTCCAGGATCGTCAGCCCGAGGTAACGCCCAACGCCGTGATCGATGTGCACCACTGGCGCGCCTTCACGCAGCTCGGTGAGGTTTTTGATGACGGCATCGTTGTTGGCATCGGCGCGTTTCTCGCGGCGACGGCGCTGCATCACCCGCTGACCGAACAACGGGCTTTCGGCGACCAGGGCCAAGGCCGGGTCGTCGAGCACCAGACCTTCGTCGAGCGGCGCGATGGTGATCGCCAGGCGCTCCTTGCTCGCAACGAAGTCCGGCCAACTGTCGACGGTTTTCGGTCGCAGCTTCAGGCGTTCCAACAACTCCAGCAAGACTTCACGACGGCCCGCGGATTCGGCGGTAAACAGCACGCGGCCGGGGAACTCGTCGAGGAAACCCGCCAGCGCCGCCAGCGGTTGAGTCGCCTTGGCTTCGATGGCCAGGTTCGGCAGCTCCCGAGCGGGGAAGCGCTCGCGGCCGATACCGGTTTCCACATCCTGTTGGCTGGCGACCACACGCGGCCAGTTCTTCAGGCGAGCGAAGCAATCTTCCACCGGCAGGAACAACTCGGCTGGCGGCAATAAAGGACGGGCCGGATCGACGCGGCGCTCTTCATAACGATTGCGCACGTCGTTCCAGAAGTTTTCCGCCGCCTGCTCGATGCCCGGCAAGGAAAACACTTGTGTGTCCTGAGGCAGGTAATCGAACAGCGTGGAGGTTTCATCGAAAAACAGCGGCAGGTAGTACTCGATACCGGCCGGTGTAATCCCGCTGCTCAAATCCTGAAAGATCGGGCAGCGACGAAAGTCCACATCGAAACGCTCACGGAAACGCGCCTTGAAGCGGGTGACCGCATCCTTTTGTAGCGGAAACTCTCTCGCTGGCAGGAGGCGAACCGTTTCCACTTTGTCGATGGAGCGCTGGTTTTCCGGATCGAATGTACGAAGAGTCTCGATTTCGTCGTCGAACAGGTCGATGCGGAAAGGTAATTTACTGCCCATCGGGAACAGATCGATCAGCGAGCCGCGTACGGTAAATTCGCCGTGCTCGTAGACGGTATCGACGTAGCGATAGCCGCTGGCCTCAAGCCGGGTGCGCATTTGCTCGACATCGAGCTTCTGGCCGATGTCCAGCACCAGGCTGCTGCCGAGCAGGAATTTGGTCGGCGCCAGGCGATGCAGGGCCGTGGTGATCGGCACGACCAAAACGCCATGGCTCAGCTCCGGCAATCGATACAGCGCGGAGATTCGTTGGGAAATAATGTCCTGGTGTGGCGAAAACAGATCGTAGGGCAGGGTTTCCCAGTCCGGGAAATGCAGCACAGGCAAATCCGGGGCGAAGAAACTCAGCTCCTGTTCCAGCCGTTCGGCACTTTGGCTGTCGGCGGTCAGTAGCAGGGTAAAGCGCTTGGCAGCGCTGGCGGCCTCGGCGATGGCCAGGCTCAAGGCGGCACCGGGCAGATTGCCCCAGTGCTGTTTACCTGCCGCAGCAGGGAGAAGCGGTAGACGCAGAACGGGCACGGAAGGTTGAGCTCCAAGCGTTGCGACAAAGTCGGTAATTGTAGCGGTCTCAGGTGCCGGCTGTCAGTTGCAGATATGTCTATTACGCGGGTTGGGCGAAATGTAGTGGTAAAGACAAAATCCGGCCGTTTTTTTGTGAAAACTACCGATTATGTAGTGGCAAAACGAACCGGTGTTACGGATGGTTACGGACAAGGTAGCGCAGTCCCCAAAAAATTGACTACGTTGGAGGCCCCGGTTTTATTGGGCTTCAGCACTGCGTGGTTTTTTTGAAGAGGATTTTGTTACGGCCCGCGCGACAGGCGCGCATTGCTACGGGAGGCACTCGGCGGCATAATGTAGCCCCTTTTTTCTGCCCCTACATATGTGGAAGGTTCCCGTGACTCAGAAGCCCGACCAGTGTCTTGGTGAATGGATCGACCGTGAAGCACTCGCAGAAGCGATGATTCCGCTTATCGGTCAGCTCTACCGCAACAACAGCGTGGTGAGCTCGATCTATGGCCGCAGCCTGATCAATCGTTCAGTCATTGCGATTCTCAAAGCTCACCGCTTTGCTCGTCATCGTCAGTCCGATGACAGCGAATTGTCCGTCCACGAAACATTCCCGCTGATCAAAGCGATGAGCGAGCTCAAGCTCGGCGCCGCTTCGGTTGACCTGGGCAAGCTTGCGGTCAAGTTCAAGGCCGAAGGCAATGGTCGCACTGCCGAGCAGTTCGTCCGCGAAGAACTGGCTGACGTCGTTGGTCAGCAAAACGTTGCCGCTCGTAAAGGCACCGACGTTGTCCTGTACGGCTTCGGTCGTATCGGCCGTCTGCTGGCGCGCATCCTGATCGAGAAAACCGGTGGTGGCGACGGCCTGCGTCTGCGCGCCATCGTTGTCCGCAAGGGCGCCGAGAACGATCTGGTCAAGCGTGCAAGCCTGCTGCGTCGTGACTCGGTTCATGGTCCGTTCGATGGCACCATCACTATTGATGAAGCCAACAACACCATCACCGCCAACGGCAACCTGATCCAGGTTATCTACGCGAAAAACCCGACTGAAGTGGATTACACCCAGTACGGCATCAAAGACGCGCTGCTGGTGGACAACACCGGCGTATGGCGTGACGCCGACGGCCTGGGTCAACACCTGGCTTGCCCGGGTATCGACCGCGTTGTTCTGACCGCGCCGGGCAAAGGCAAGCTGAAGAACATCGTTCACGGCATCAACCACGGTGAAATCACCGCTGATGACAAGATCGTTTCTGCTGCTTCGTGCACCACCAACGCCATCGTGCCGGTGCTCAAAGCCGTCAACGACAAGTTCGGCATCATCAATGGTCACGTTGAAACTGTTCACTCGTACACCAACGACCAGAACCTGATCGACAACTTCCATAAAGGCGATCGCCGTGGCCGTAGCGCCGCGTTGAACATGGTTATCACCGAGACCGGTGCTGCCACCGCTGCTGCCAAGGCGCTGCCTGAACTGGCCGGCAAGCTGACCGGTAACGCGATTCGCGTTCCGACGCCAAACGTGTCGATGGCCATTCTCAACCTGAACCTTGAGAAAGCCGCCACCCGTGAAGAGATGAACGATTACCTGCGCTACATGGCGTTGCACTCCGATCTGCACAAGCAAATCGACTACGTCAACTCGCAGGAAGTGGTTTCCACCGACTTCGTTGGCTCGCGCCACGCAGGCGTTGTGGACGCTGAAGCGACCATCAGCCAAGACAACCGCGTTGTTCTGTACGTTTGGTACGACAACGAATTCGGTTACAGCTGCCAGGTGGTTCGCGTGATGGAAGATATGGCCGGTGTAAACCCGCCAGCATTCCCGCGCTAAGCGTTAGCTGCACATGAAAACGCCCCGACTTTGGTCGGGGCGTTTTTGTTTGTGCGGTGTTCGCTCCCACACTTCTACCGCATAATGGCGAGCCTTGGCGTTGTGTCATGGGACTCTCCAGGGGATGCAGGATTGTTGAAATGGCGGCTGTGCGTTTTTGTGGTCCTGATGGGCGCCCTGTCAGGCTGCGGCAACAGCGATTCCATGGAAAGCTTCGGCGGCCCGACCATGGGCAGCACGTATTCGATCAAGTACCTGCGCCATGCCGGTCTTCCAGTCCCGGCCGAGGTCCGTGTTCAGGTCGAAAAGATCCTCGCTGAGGTCGATCAACAAATGTCGACCTACCGCAGCGACTCGGACATCGAGCGCTTCAACGATCTGCCCGCCAACCGCTGTCAGAAGATGCCCGCGCCGATCCTCAAACTGATGCGAATCGGTGAGCGTCTGTCGGAACAAAGCGAAGGTTCCTTCGACCTTACGGTGGAACCACTGCTCAACCTCTGGGGTTTCGGCCCGCAGGCTCGCGAGGAAAAAATCCCCACGGCCCAAGCGCTGGCCGAAGTGCGGCAGCGCGTCGGTTACCAGCACCTGCGTATCGACGGCGAGCAGCTGTGCAAGGATGCCGCGGTCGAGGTCGACTTCAATAGCATCGCCGCCGGTTATGCGGTCGATACGATTGCCGCAAAACTCGATGGGATGGGCATCCATAACTACCTTGCCGAAGCCACCGGCGAACTCAAGGCGGCCGGTAAAAAACTCGACGGCTCACCGTGGCGCATCGCCCTGGAAGAGCCCCGCGACGACCAGCAAGTGGCCGAGCGCATCATCGATGTCGACGGCTACGGCGTTTCCACCTCCGGCGACTACCGCAATTATTTCGAGCAGGACGGGCGGCGTTATTCCCACACCTTCGATGCCCGCACCGGGGCACCGGTCTTACACACCCTGGCGTCAGTCACGGTGATTCATCCTTCAGCGTTGATGGCCGATGGCTTATCGACGCTGTTGCTGATTCTGGGTCCTGAACGGGGTTGGGACTACGCAGAAAAACACGACATCGGTGCATTCTTTGTGATTCGTGCCGATACAGGTTTCGTCACACGAACCAATCAGGCTTTTGAACGCTTGAGTGGCGCAAAAACCGAATGATGACGGCGATGCACGCATCGAAGACTGGCGTTGTAGTGCAGGCAAAAGTAGCCTACGACGCGACCAAGGGTTAATGTGCGCGGCGTTGACGCTTATATAGACTGTGTCCGGGTTCTGCACTGGCCCCAAATTGTTCCTTCACGCCGCAGATCGGCGTGATTTAGCCGCAGGTGCCGATGGCGCCGCGGCCTGTTCTGAGGAGTACGCATGGCTGTCTACAACTACGACGTGGTGGTGCTGGGTTCCGGCCCGGCGGGAGAAGGCGCGGCAATGAACGCCGCCAAAGCAGGGCGCAAGGTGGCGATGGTCGATAGCCGTCGCCAGGTCGGCGGCAACTGCACCCACCTGGGTACCATCCCGTCCAAGGCACTGCGTCACTCGGTCCGGCAGATCATGCAGTTCAACACCAACCCGATGTTTCGGGCCATTGGTGAGCCACGCTGGTTCTCGTTCCCGGACGTGTTGAAAAGCGCCGAAAAAGTCATCTCCAAACAAGTCGCATCGCGCACGGGCTATTACGCCCGTAACCGCGTCGACGTGTTCTTCGGCACCGGCAGCTTCGCCGACGAGCAAACCATCGAAGTGGTCTGCGCCAACGGCGTGGTCGAAAAACTGGTGGCCAAGCACATCATCATCGCCACCGGTTCGCGTCCTTATCGCCCGGCGGACATCGATTTCCACCACCCGCGTATCTACGATAGCGACACCATCCTCAGCCTCGGCCACACCCCGCGCAAACTCATCGTTTACGGCGCTGGCGTAATCGGTTGCGAATACGCCTCGATCTTCAGCGGTCTGGGTGTACTCGTTGAGCTGGTGGACAACCGCGGTCAGTTGCTGAGCTTCCTCGACTCGGAAATTTCCCAGGCCCTGAGCTACCACTTCAGCAACAACAACATCACGGTTCGCCACAACGAAGACTACGACCGCGTCGAAGGCGTGGACAACGGTGTGATCCTGCACCTCAAGTCGGGCAAGAAGATCAAGGCCGACGCCTTGCTCTGGTGCAACGGTCGTACCGGCAACACCGATCAGTTGGGTCTGGAAAACATCGGCGTGAAGGTCAACAGCCGTGGCCAGATCGAAGTGGACGAGGCCTACCGTACCTGCAAGCCGAACATCTACGGCGCCGGTGACGTGATCGGCTGGCCGAGCCTGGCCAGTGCCGCTCACGACCAGGGTCGTTCGGCCGCTGGCAGCATCGTTGACAACCATAGCTGGCGCTTCGTCAACGACGTGCCGACCGGTATCTATACCATTCCGGAGATCAGCTCGATCGGCAAGAACGAGCAGGAGTTGACTCAGGCCAAAGTGCCGTACGAAGTGGGCAAGGCGTTCTTCAAGGGCATGGCGCGTGCACAGATCGCCGGCGAGCCTCAGGGCATGCTGAAGATTCTGTTCCACCGCGAAACCCTGGAAGTGCTGGGCGTTCACTGCTTCGGTTACCAAGCGTCGGAGATCGTTCACATTGGTCAGGCGATCATGAACCAGCCGGGCGAACTGAACACGCTGAAGTACTTCGTCAACACGACGTTCAACTACCCGACCATGGCCGAAGCCTATCGGGTAGCGGCGTACGATGGCCTCAACCGGCTTTTTTGAGTGGCTCCGGCCGGTGGCCTGAGCCGGCCGGGGAGACCGATTTCAGCAATTCTCGAGCGTGGCGCTGGCCAAACCGGGAAAGTCTGTAATCAGGCTGTCAACGCCGAAGTCGGCGAGTCTGCGCATTAGCGCGGGCTCGTTGACTGTCCATACCGACACATGCAGCCCCTGACGCTGCGCCTTCTGCAGGCGTTCCGGCGTACACAGGGTCCAGTTCAGCGCCAGAATCTCACAGCCATAGCTTTGCGCGACCTTCAACGGGTCGAGCCAGGCGTACTCGGCCACCAATCCGCGGGACACATCCGGCACCAGGTCCAGCGCGGCTTTCAACACTTCGCGTGAACTCGAGGTGATCGTGACCTTGTCGAGCAAGCCGAAACGCTGAGCCAACTCGCGAATCGCCAACACCGTCGTCGCGGCGCGGGTGCGTGAGGCGCTTTTGACTTCCAGTTGCCAGTGCTCGAAATCGCATTTCTCGAACAGTTCTTCCAGTGTGGGAATCGGGCAGGGCTTGATCCAGCCCGGGCCGCCAATGCGCGCGTCGTAGGTCACCAGATTGGCCGCCGTGTGCTCGACGACTTTGCCGCGTCGGTCGGTGGTGCGCTTGAGTGTCGGGTCATGGATGACCATCAACTCGCCGTCCATGGACAGGTGCAGGTCCAGTTCGCAGCGGCGTACGCCGTGCTTGAGACATTGCTGAAAGCTGGTCAGCGTGTTTTCCGGTGCTTCGCCCTTGGCGCCGCGATGGCCGTAGATGAGAGTCACGGTTCTTCCTTAAATTAAATGCCTGATTCGTTTTGTTCGCGGGCCAGACGTCGTTCCTGGGCCTGCTTCTGCAAAATGTAGCGGGCCAGCAATTGGCGCTGGGCATCGGAGGGGTACTCGAACTCGGTACCGACGTCGTAGCCGTCGCCTTTGCGATCGCAATGGGTGACCCGGGCCCGCAGTAACAGACCGAGGGATTGCGGCATCAGCACCAGTTTGACCGACAGGTGTGCACCCTCGGCAATGGGCGTCGGATGCTGAAACTCGATCCCGCCCTCGGAAATGATCACCGGCTGCGGCTCGCCGATTTGCCCGAGCACGGTGATTGCGATCACCTGGCTCAGTAAATCGATGCGTTTATTCTGGGATTTCAGGAACGCCGCGAGGTTCCGGTCGCGCTCATTGATCTGGCGCAACAAGTGCTGTGACTCGAATTCGCTCAGGTGCAGTTCGCTGAGCAAATTGAACAGAGGAGAAGCATCCTGCAACACTTCCTGGCCTGCGGCTTCGGGAGCGGACAGGGGCCGAATTTCCAGTGCGATCGTGTCCTCGATACGGTAGTATTCGCGGCGATCTTCTTCATCTAATGTCGACATGGCGAACCCATGGTAGCGGCGGTGGTCTGAGTGTAAAGCTGGTTATCGACCCCCGCCACAAGGACGTTCCTTTTCCCTCCGAACAAGCCCCGACATGTTCAGACCTCTCTTCGTATTTATTGGCACGCGTTATACCCGTGCAAAGCGTCGCAATCATTTTGTGTCGTTCATTTCCCTGACTTCGATGATCGGGCTCGCCCTTGGTGTGGTCGTGATGATCGTTGTACTTTCGGTCATGAACGGCTTCGATCATGAGATGCGCACCCGCGTGCTGGGCATGGTGCCCCACGCGACCATCGAGTCCGGTGAACCGATCAGCGACTGGAAAAGCCTGGCCGCCAAGGTCAAGCAGAACCCGCAGGTGACGGCCGTGGCGCCGTTTACCCAGATGCAGGGTTTGCTGACCAACAACGGCAAGGTCTCCAAAGTCCTGCTCAATGCCATCGACCCTGCGCTGGAACGGCAGGTCTCGATCATTGATAACTTCATGCAGCAGGGCAAACTCGACGACCTGGCGCCGGGCAGTTTCGGCATCGTCATCGGCGACAAGGCGGCGGCCAAGCTTGGCGCGGCGATCGGCGACAAACTGACGTTTGTGGCGCCGGAAGTCACCGTGACCCCGGCCGGGATGTTCCCGCGTATGAAACGCTTCACGGTGGTCGGCATCTTCCATGTCGGCGCCGGCGAGCTGGATGGCTACCTGGGCATCACCAATCTTCAGGATCTGGCCAAACTGCATCGCTGGAAACCGGATCAGGTCCAGGGCATTCGCCTGAAGTTCGACGACCTGTTCCAGGCGCCACGTGTCGCGTGGACCATCGCACAGCAGCTTGGCGAAGACCATTTCTATGCCCGCGACTGGACGCGCACCCACGGCAATCTGTATCAAGCGATCCGCATGGAGAAAGCCATGATCGGTTTGCTGTTGCTGCTGATCGTCGCCGTCGCTGCGTTCAACATTATTTCCACACTGGTGATGGTGGTGAACGACAAGAAGGGCGACATCGCGATTCTGCGCACCCTTGGCTCCACGCCGGGGCAGATCATGGCGATCTTCATGGTCCAGGGCACGGTCATTGGTGTGATCGGTACGCTGATCGGCGCCGTGGTCGGGATTTTCGCCGCGCTGAACGTCAGCGCCGCAATTTCGGCCCTCGAAGGCCTGATCGGGCACAAGTTCCTCAACGCCGACGTGTACTTCATCGATTACCTGCCGTCGCAAGTGCAGAGCCAGGATGTGTTGATGGTCTGCGCCGCCGCGTTGGTCCTGAGTTTCCTCGCCACCCTGTATCCAGCCTGGCGTGCCGCGCGCACCCAGCCTGCGGAGGCGCTACGTTATGAGTGAGTCGGGCATGAGTGATAAAGCAATCTTGAGCTGCCGCAACCTGGGCAAATCCTACGAGGAAGGCCCGGAATCGGTAGAAGTTCTGGCGGGTCTGCAACTGGAACTGCATCCGGGTGAGCGCGTGGCGATTGTCGGCACCTCGGGTTCGGGCAAAAGTACCTTGCTCAACCTGCTGGGCGGCCTCGATACGCCGACCAAGGGCAGCGTCTGGCTGGCCGGCGAAGAGTTGTCGGCGCTGAACGAAAAGGCTCGCGGTTTGCTGCGCAATCGGTCGCTGGGTTTCGTTTACCAGTTCCACCACTTGCTGCCCGAGTTCACCGCACTGGAAAACGTCTGCATGCCACTGCTGATCGGCAAGACCGCGATCCCGGAGGCGCGTCAGCGTGCGACGGCATTGCTGGAGCGGGTAGGGCTGGGGCATCGTCTGGAACACAAGCCTTCGGAACTGTCCGGTGGTGAACGTCAGCGTGTGGCCATCGCCCGCGCCCTGGTGAACAAGCCAGGCCTGGTGATGCTCGACGAGCCGACCGGCAACCTCGACTCCCACACCGCCCAGGGCATTCAGGATTTGATGCTGGAACTCAGCACCTCGATGCGCACGGCGTTTCTGGTGGTGACTCACGACATGAACCTGGCTCGCCAGATGGATCGCGTCCTGCATTTGCAGGAAGGTTGCCTGACGCCCATCTGATTGGCCGAAACCCGGCGCAACTGAAAAGTGCGTCGGGTCTTTTATTTTTATACGGTGCCCCAGCGAATGTTCAGACCGTTATCGATCTTTATCGGCACGCGCTATACCCGCGCCAAGCGCCGCAATCGCTTTGTTTCCTTCATCTCGATGACCTCGATGATCGGCCTCGCCCTGGGCGTGCTGGCGATGATCGTGGTGCTGTCGGTGATGAACGGCTTCCAGCGCGAAATGAGCTCGCGCATCCTCGGCATGGTGCCTCACGCGACGATCGTCGGCGTCAATCCGATCGATGATTGGCAGCCCGTCGCTGCTGCGGCCATGAAGAATCCTGAGGTGACGGCCGCCGTGCCGTTCACCGAGATGGAAGGCATGCTGTCCTACAAGGGGACGATGCAGCCGATCCAGGTCAGCGGCGTTGATCCGGCGCTGGAAGGCAAAGTTTCGATCGTCGCCCAGCACATTGTTCAGGGCCGTCTCGATGCCTTGAAACCGGGTGAGTTCGGCGTAGTGATCGGCGAGATCACGGCGCGCCGCTTCCGCTTGAACGTCGGCGACAAGATCACCCTGATCGTGCCGGAAGTCAGCAACGCACCGGGCGGCATCACCCCGCGCATGCAGCGCTTGAACGTGGTCGGCGTGTTCAAGGTCGGCGCCGAGCTGGACGGTTCGATGGCGCTGATCCACGTGGCCGATGCCGCGCAGATGCAGCACTGGGCGCCGAATCAGGTGCAGAGCGTGCGCCTGGCGGTGAAGGATTTGTACGCGGCGCCGAAGGTTTCCAACGATATTGCGGGCGGGCTGGGCACCGCTTACAAGGCTGACGACTGGACCCACACTCAGGGCAGTCTGTTCAGCGCGATGAAAATGGAAAAAACCATGATCGGCCTGTTGTTGCTGATGATCGTCGCGGTGGCGGCGTTCAACATCATCGCAACCCTGATCATGGTGGTGAACGACAAGGGCGCGGACATCGCGATCCTGCGCACCATTGGTGCCACGCCGGGACAAATCATGGCGATCTTCATGGTTCAGGGCACGGTGATCGGGATTGTCGGCACTTTGATCGGTGGCGTGCTTGGCGTGATTGCGGCGCTGAATGTCAGTGAGCTGGTGGGCTGGATGGAGCGGGTCAGTGGGCAGCACATCTTCAGTTCTGACGTGTACTTCGTCAGTAACTTGCCGTCTGAATTGCAGGGTGGGGATGTGTTGTTGATCTGCTCCGCGGGTTTCATTCTGAGCTTCCTCGCCACCGTTTACCCGGCATGGCGTGCAGCGAAGATCGAGCCGGCTCACGCGTTGCGGTATTCGTAAGCCGTTACACCGCTATCGTCGGAACGCCGCCCGGAGCAAGCTCGCTCCCACAGTTGATCGAGTTGAATCACACATTTGTGAACGACTCCGAACCCTGTGGGAGCGGGCTTGCCCGCGATGAGGTCAGCTCTGCTGGTCTCAATCTCCCTTTGGTAACTCAATCACAAACCTGGTCCACCCGTTATCCGACTCGCAACGAATCTGCCCGCCATGGGCACGGATGATGGACTGAGTAATCGCCAACCCCAATCCCGCATGTTCACTACTGCCTTCCTGGCGCGCCGGATCAGCCCGGTAGAAGCGATCAAATAAACGCGGCAGCAACGCCCCGTCAATTCCGTCTCCACTGTTCTCAACAGTCAGCCTCAACCCTTTGGCTTGCTCGACGATCCGCACCCGAACCTCGCCCTGGGCAGGCGTAAACCGCAACGCATTGTCCAGCAAATTGGAAAGCGCCCGCCGCAACATACTGCGATCGCCCTGCATGAGCGCACTGCCTTCACGACTTAATGTCACCTGCGCGTCCTCCGCCAGCGGCGCAAAAAACTCCAGCAATAAATCCGCTTCTTCCGCCAGCTCCAGCGGTTCGCGCTTGGGCGTCAACAACCCGTGGTCAGCCTTGGCCAGGTACAACATGTCGTTAACCAGTTGCGCCATCCATTGCAGTTCTTCGAGGTTGCTGTGCAGTGCTTCGCGATAATCCTCGATGGGACGTGGGCGGGTGAGGGTGACCTGGGTGTGGGTCAGCAGGTTCGACAACGGCGTGCGTAATTCGTGGGCGATGTCAGCGGAGAAGGCCGAGAGCCGTTGAAAAGAGTCGTCAAGGCGTCCGAGCATGGCGTTGAAGTTGTGGGCCATTTCCGCGAGCTCTGGTGGCATGTTTTCTTCGGGCAGGCGTGCATTGAGCGATTGCGCCGAAACGCCCCGGGCGACCGCGCTCATATGCCGTAACGGATACAACCCGCTGCGCGCCGCCCAGGCACCAAGCAGGGCAGTGGCCAGTGCTGACAAACCGACTGTCAGCCAGATCAGGTGCTGCATGCGTTGCAGAAAGTGCTGGTGATGGGTGATGTCCAGCAGCAAGGTCAGCTGCGGCGAGTCGGGTTTGTCGAGATACAACGGAGCGTTGAGGACGCGGTAGTCTGTACCGTCGTTGCTCACCGTGGACAAGCCCGCCTGGGTAGGCAATGTCTGGGGCAGACGAGTCGAACTGTCATACCAACGCTTGCCGTCGCTGCCGGTGATTCGCAGCGACAGATCAGCCTGTCGGCTCAATTCATCGGCCAGTTTGACTTCGCTTTCACTCGACTGAATGTCATTAAGTGCCCGGCGCAAGCCAATCAACTTACCGTCCAGCAACTGCTGATCGAGTTCAACGAAATGCGCTTCACTGGCCCGGTTGAACAACACTCCGGCGAACAATGAAACGACGGCGGTGCACGCCGCAAACAGTAGCGCCAGGCGACTGCTTAACGAGAGTCGACGCATCAGGCGGGGCGCTCTTCAAGGACATAACCCATGCCGCGCACGGTGTGGATCAACTTGTTGGGGAATTCATCGTCGATCTTCAGGCGCAAACGACGGATCGCCACTTCGATGACATTGGTGTCACTGTCGAAATTCATGTCCCAGACCTGGGAT
Organism: Pseudomonas sp. MDT1-17; assembly: GCF_054898105.1. Lineage (NCBI taxonomy): Bacteria > Pseudomonadati > Pseudomonadota > Gammaproteobacteria > Pseudomonadales > Pseudomonadaceae > Pseudomonas > Pseudomonas sp. MDT1-17. The sequence goes on from NZ_JBUBVM010000001.1 coordinate 2,589,813, forward strand.
GCAATCAGCGACTTGGGAAGGACTTCGCCTTGCCTGCGCAGGAGCATTTCCAGCAGGGCAAATTCCTTGGCCGTCAGGTCGATGCGCTGACCGCTGCGCTCGACCCGGCGGCGGATCAGATCAAGGCGCAAGTCCGCCAGTTGCAGGCTGGTTTCCTGAGGAGTGGCGCTACCGCGTCGTAGCAGGCTGCGGACCCGGGCCAACAGTTCGGAGAAGGCGAAAGGTTTGACCAGGTAATCGTCGGCGCCCAGTTCGAGGCCGTGAACCCTGTCCTCCACCGCGTCTCGCGCTGTAAGAAACAATACCGGTGTGTCGAGGCCGGCACCGCGCACCGCTTGCAGAATCTGCCAGCCATCGCGGCCGGGCAGCATCACATCGAGAATCAACAGGGCGTAATCGCCGGTCAGCGCCAATTGCTGGCCGGTGCAGCCGTCCGCCACCAACTCAGTGTTGAAGCCGGCCTCGGTCAGGCCCTGGCGCAGGTAGTGGCCAGTTTTCGGTTGGTCTTCGACGATCAGTAGTTTCATGGGCAACTCGGGATGAATGGAACGAACGCTTTATACCGTGGGCGGCGTTAGTACAGGCCAACCTTACAAACTTGTAATCTGGCTGTCAGGTAGCGGGCAGGCGCAGCAGTTTAGAGTTTTCCACAGGCTGAACCTTACCTTGTTGGAGTACGACTATGTTTTTGCGCAAATCACTGGTGCGGGCCGCGTGTTTGCTGGCGTTGAGCTCGCCGGCGTGGGCTTCCCCGGCGCCGGCCTACGATTTCGGTCAATCGGCCCCGGCGGCCAAGGCGACTCGTAGCGTTGAAGTTGTCATGGGCGACATGTCGTTTACCCCCAAGGCGATTGATATCAAGGCCGGTGAGACGGTTCGGTTTGTGTTGGTGAATAAAGGCCAGTTGTTGCACGAATTCAACCTTGGTGACGCAGCGATGCATGCCAGGCATCAGCAGGAAATGATGAAGATGCAGCAAAGCGGCATGCTCACGCCTACAGGCATGGAGGATATGGACCACGGCTCAATGCCCGGTCTGGATCATGGAATGAAGCACGACGACCCTAACAGCGTGCTCGTGGAGCCGGGTAAAACCGCCGAGCTGACCTGGATCTTCCGCAAGGCCACCAACCTGGAATTTGCCTGCAACATCCCCGGTCATTACCAGTCCGGGATGGTCGGCAAGTTGACTGTCAGTCAGTAAGCACTCAAAGGCGGGAGCAAAGGCTGGTAGAATCCGCTGATTCTTCAGTCAGGTTTCCGCCATGCATCCCGCAGCCGAACACTCGCCGCTGGGCAAATCCAGCGAATACATCGCCACCTACACGCCGTCGTTGCTGTTCCCGATCCCGCGCACCGCGAAATGGGCCGAACTGGGCCTGACGGCTGAAACCCTGCCCTACAAAGGCGTGGATTTCTGGAACTGCTTCGAACTGTCGTGGCTATTGCCGTCGGGCAAGCCAGTGGTGGCCATTGGTGAATTCAGCATCCCGGCGGATTCACCGAATATCATCGAGTCGAAGTCGTTCAAGCTGTACCTCAACTCCCTGAACCAGACACCGTTTGCCGACGCCGCAAGCCTCGAATCGACGTTGGCGAAAGACCTGTCGGCCGCTGCCGGTAAACCGGTCGGCGTGCGCATTCGCAGCCTGCGCGACGTAGAAGCGGAAGGCGTCGTGGCATTGCCGGGCGTGTGTATTGATGACTTGGACATTAGCGTCAGCAACTACGAGCGTCCGCGTCCTGAGCTATTGCGTTGTGATGAATCGCGCACAGTGGAGGAGAGCGTGCACAGTCATTTGCTCAAATCCAACTGCCCGGTCACCAGCCAGCCGGACTGGGGCAGCGTGGCGGTGGAATACCGTGGCGCGGCGCTGGATCACGCGAGTTTGCTGGAGTACATCGTGAGTTTCCGTCAGCACTCCGACTTCCACGAACAGTGCGTGGAGCGGATTTTCCTCGACCTGCAACGGTTGCTGAAACCGGAGAAATTGACGGTGTATGCGCGGTATGTACGGCGCGGTGGGTTGGACATCAACCCGTATCGCAGCACTGAAGAAGTGCAGTTGCCGAACCATCGTCTGGTCCGCCAGTAAAGAACCAATGTGGGATTGCACATCCCGGATATGAAAAAGCCCCGCTAGTGATAGCGGGGCTTTTGCGTATTCGGTGGGTTCAGATCCCCATGTTGCCCAGGGCTTGCACGATGTTGCGCAAAGTGCCGGCCAGGGTCGGGTGATCTATTTCGAAGCGCTCGACGGCCAGGTTCACATTGTCGGCGAGGTTGGTGTCCTGGGTTTTGGTTTCAAGTTCAAGCTCAAGTTCGATTTGTGCCATCAGCGCGTGCAGATCTTCGCGCTCGGCTTCGGTCAGCGGTGGATTCTGTTCCAATTGCTCGCGCAGAGTATTGAGCTGTTGTTGCAGTTCGCGGGCAGGCATGGCGTTCTTCCTTTTATCGATAGGCACTGGCATAGACCGCAGCAGCACGCCAAAGGTCTATGGCTTGACCTTTAGATTAATCCACTCGCGCGCAACCTGCATGATCTCCATCAGGGCTTTTCGCCCTTGAGCCGACGCAGGCTGATATCTGCCAGGCAGGTGTCAAGTTCACCGAGGTGATCGATCACCGAATGCACACCCAGGCCGAACAGTTGCACCGTTGCCTTGCCGCGTTTGAATTCCCGCTCCTGTTGAGTCAGCGCCTGCCAGTCGTTGGGTGCCAGGCCGCAGAGTGAGCCGCAGGACGCCAGCCCAATCGTCCACAATCCGGCATTGAGCCCCGCTTGCAGCAATCGCGGTTCGCCGCTGACCAGCACGCAACCCTCCAGTCGTTCGACATTCAGCGTCATCAAGGCTTGCCAGCAGGCGTGCGGTGCCGGCCATGGATTGTTTGTTTCGGGGTATTGCGAGGGTTTGATCCATGAAGGCAATGCGGCGGCCAGGGAATGGCTGAGGGCAGGGGGGAGCTCATCGAGCCAGACACAGGGAATCTGCTGATGCTGCAAGCTGCGCAGGCTATCCAGCGCACCGGGCGTCGTCTCGGCGTGCACGGCAGAGTGGCTGCCGTGCGTGCGCGTGCGGGCGCCGAAATCCACCAGGCAACCACTGAGGCCGAACAGTACGGCGGTCAGGCTGGGCGCAACGTGGGGTAATGTTTCGGCGTGCGGCATATTAACGTCCCTGAAATAGCCTCAAGGCTAGGGGGCGACGGTGACAGTTGAGTGACACTGAGGTGAATCGCTCACAATCATCGCGAATGATCCGTAGGCTGCTTCGCGCGGTGCTGCCTTAAGCGGCTTTTCCGTCTTATACTAGCCAGCTTTACGCTTGGGCCAAGCGCCCGCGCCAGTACAATCCAAGGAGTTTTTCTATGCGCTGGAGCAATCATCTAGCTCAGCTTTGTGTGTTTGCCAGCGTATTGCTGGTTCCGTTCGTTGCCCAGGCAGCCTCGGAAGACGACCCTTGGGAAAGCATCAACCGTCCGATCTACAGGTTCAACGACGTAGTCGATACCTATGCACTGAAGCCTTTGGCGCAAGGCTATCAGTTCGTGACGCCGCAGTTTCTTGAAGACGGCATTCACAACATGTTCCGCAACGTCGGTGATGTCACCAACCTTGCCAACAACATCTTGCAGGCCAAGCCGGCCGCCGCTGGCGTCGATACCGCACGCTTGATCTTCAACACCACCTTCGGCCTGCTGGGCTTCATCGACGTGGGCACCAAAATGGGCCTGCAACGCAGTGACGAAGACTTCGGCCAGACACTCGGCTACTGGGGTGTGGGTAGCGGCCCGTACGTGATGTTGCCGTTGATGGGGCCAAGCACGCTACGTGACGCGCCGTCCAAGTATGTCGACGGCTACACCGGCCCGTACCCGTACATCCACGACGTGCCCGTGCGTAACTCGATCTTCGGCCTGAACATTGTCGATACGCGTGCCAGCCTGCTGTCGGCCGAGAAGCTGATCAGTGGCGACAAGTACACCTTCATCCGTAATGCGTACTTGCAGAACCGCGAATTCAAAGTCAAAGACGGCCAGGTCGAAGACGATTTTTGATCTCGACCGGTAAAAACGAAAAAAGGCGGCCCGTTGGCCGCCTTCTTTCGTTGGGCCTCCGGGACCGGTTTGAATCAGGGGCTCGAACCTTCCATTACGTTACGGTTTTGACGGTTCTTATAACTCCCGGTGATTTGAAATGGAAAGTCGTCAAGCGACCATCGGCGTGAGCTTGAAACGCCCCGCGGATGGGAGTACCGTCTGCGCCTTAGAAGGGCACCTCTGGTGGAGCTGTGTGTAGGGCAAACGCTCGAAAACAGTGCAGCAGAGAGGCTAGAAAGCGAATCCAGTAGTGTGAGCCGGGATAAAGCCCTGCCTGCTACGCCAACCTAATTCTGGCGCCGTTTGCCCACATGCCAAAAACCAGTGCCACGCTGCTGATAATCGATGATGACGAAGTAGTGCGCGCGAGCCTCGCGGCCTACTTGGAAGACAGTGGTTTCAGTGTCCTGCAGGCCAGCAACGGCCAGCAGGGACTTCAGGTATTCGAGCAAGACAAGCCCGACTTGGTCATCTGCGATCTGCGCATGCCGCAGATGGGCGGGCTCGAACTCATTCGCCAGGTCACCGAGCTGTCGCCACAAACCCCGGTGATCGTGGTTTCGGGTGCCGGCGTGATGAACGACGCGGTCGAGGCCTTGCGCCTGGGCGCGGCGGACTACCTGATCAAGCCTCTCGAAGATCTTGCCGTGCTCGAGCACTCTGTGCGCCGGGCTCTGGATCGTGCGCGCCTGCTGCTGGAAAACCAGCGCTATCGCGAGAAGCTGGAAAAGGCCAACCGCGAGCTCGCCGCCAGCCTGAACCTGCTCCAGGAAGACCAGAACGCCGGTCGCCAGGTGCAGATGAACATGCTGCCGGTCAGTCCCTGGACCATCGACGAGTTCCAGTTTGCTCACCAGATCATCCCGTCGCTGTACCTGTCGGGTGATTTCGTTGACTACTTTCGGGTCGACGAGCGTCGGGTAGCCTTCTACCTGGCGGACGTTTCCGGGCATGGCGCCTCTTCAGCCTTCGTTACCGTGCTGCTGAAGTTCATGACCACGCGCTTGCTGTTCGAATCCAAGCGCAGCGGCACATTGCCGGAATTCAAGCCTTCAGAGGTCCTTGGTCATATCAACCGAGGCCTGATCAGTTGTAAGCTGGGTAAACACGTCACAATGGTCGGTGGAGTCATCGACGAGGAGACAGGTTTGTTGACCTATAGCATCGGTGGTCATTTGCCGTTGCCTGTGTTGTACACGCCAGACAGTGTTCGTTATCTGGAAGGGCGTGGTCTGCCGGTGGGCCTCTTCAATGAAGCCACCTACGAAGACCACGTACTGGAGCTGCCGCCGACATTCAGCCTGACGCTGATGTCTGATGGCATCCTGGACCTTTTGCCAGAACCTACACTCAAAGAAAAAGAAGCGGCTTTGCCCCAACGGGTCAAGGCAGCGGGCGGCAGCCTGGATGGTCTGCGGCAGGTTTTTGGATTGGCCACGCTAGGGGAGATGCCGGATGATATCGCCCTGTTGGTGTTGAGCAGGAATCTTCAATGAGTACCGGTAGAATCCAGTTCGCCGAGCAGGATGGCACCTTCGTCCTGAAGTTCGTCGGTGAAGTTCGCCTGACCCTATGTTCGGCGTTGGATGCGACTATTGAGCGGATCTTCACGGCGTTGAACTTCAATGCGATCGTGATCGACCTGACCGAAACCCGCAGCATCGACAGCACCACGTTGGGCCTGCTGGCCAAGTTGTCGATCCTGTCTCGGCAAAAGGTCGGCTTGCTGCCGACTGTCGTCACAACCCACGAAGACATCACCCGTCTGCTGCAGTCCATGGGCTTCGAGCAAGTGTTCAACATCGTTGACCGCCCGATCCCGTGCCCGGAATGCCTGACCGACCTGCCAGACCAGGATCAGTCCGAAGAAGTGGTGCGGATCAAAGTGCTCGAGGCGCACAAGATCCTCATGGGCTTGAACGACTCCAATCGTGAAGCATTCCATGACTTGGTGAACGCCCTCGAGCGTCACTGATTCCATAAGCGACCGCACACAAAAAAGGGCAAACCTATGAGGGTTTGCCCTTTTTGCGTTTGCTCTTGTTGGATCAGAGCTTGGCTTGCAACAATGCTTCGAGTTTTTCCTGGTCGCGAGCAAACTGACGAATACCCTCAGCCAGTTTCTCGGTCGCCATCGCGTCCTCGTTGGACAACCAACGGAACTGCGCTTCATTCAGGCTCAAACGCGCTTCACCGGCATGACCCGGTGCCAATTTGCGTTCCAGCTTGCCGGTGTCCGCCGCCAGCTTATCAATCAGATCCGGGCTGATGGTCAGACGGTCGCAACCGGCCAGTTGCTCGATCTGATTCAGGTTACGGAAGCTCGCGCCCATGACCACAGTCTTGTAGTCATTGGCCTTGAAGTAATTGTAGATACGCGTCACCGACTGCACGCCCGGATCATCCGCGCCGGTGTAGTCGTTGCCGTTGGCCTTTTTGTACCAGTCGTAGATACGGCCCACGAACGGCGAAATCAGGAACACCCCTGCATCAGCACACGCCGCCGCCTGAGCGAACGAGAACAGCAAGGTCAGGTTGGTCTGGATGCCTTCCTTTTCCAGCGTCTCGGCGGCACGGATGCCTTCCCAGGTGGATGCGATCTTGATCAGCACGCGGTCACGGCCAATGCCGGCCTTGTCGTACAGGTCGATCAGACGGTGCGCACGCTTCAATACGGCGTCAGTGTCGAACGACAGGCGCGCATCCACTTCGGTGGAAATACGGCCAGGGATGACCTTCAGAATTTCTTGCCCTACCGCAACGCCAAAACGGTCGCTGGCCAGGCCAACATCGCCCTTGCAGTCGTGAACGCAAGCGTTCAGCAACTCGGCATAACCGGGAATGGCCGCCGCTTTGAGCAGCAGGGAAGGGTTGGTGGTAGCGTCCACGGGTTTAACGCGAGCGATAGCTTCGAAGTCGCCAGTGTCGGCAACCACGGTGGTCATTTGTTTGAGTTGTTCCAGCTTGGAAGTCATGGGCGTGCTCTGTCCTATGGGTCTAATGACATTACCCGAGCGCTGTCAGCCACTCAAGGGTGCGTGTACGTATCGATGGCCCCTGCGGCAACATCTGGAAAACGGCTGTTTGAATGGCGGGGCGCGGTGTCGATAAATACGATGCCAAATCAGACCACAGGTTCAACCGGTCTGACGGCTAACGCGGCTTAATGCCGATGGAGCTGAGGCTACGTGACATTGTTCAAGATGAAATACGTCTTCCACGCCTCCATGCATTCCTGAGCGAGCTCAAAACAGCATTCATCGCCACGTTCAGTCTCAATTCTTGCCTCGTCGATGCTCACGATCGAGGTAGTCCCAATTGGACCGACAGTCATCGTAGATGTGATCATGAAGACTCCAGGCTCTGACCCGCTTCGCAACTTCCTATCAAGCTTCCGGTGCTTAAGCTTGTTACAGACGTCGGCGCATATTCTCAGTGCAGGGCTTTGGCTTATGTAGTCTTCCACGTTGCTGAACGAGGCGTAGCTAGGGGAGTGTTTCACCCAGTCTTTGAGGTGATAACAGACCTCAAAGAAGCTAAATAACTCAAACTCGATGTTCCCACCGTAGGCCGGAAAGATGCCATCGCGGATAGGTTGGAGTTTATTGAATTGATACTGAAGGCGAGCTCGGTGGTATTCCATTTCTCTCCTGGGCGTGTCGCGCTACGAATGCAAAGCGGTTGATCTGAGCGTGCCAAGTCACGCCAAGCGACGCATGCCTGCCGTCTTGGCGGCCTTGCTGTCGAAGGTGACGATGTACTCGCAGCCTGCCGCGTTGGCGCTGCGCTCAATCAAGCAATCTGCGAAGTCGGCGTTGGCCTGTGAGTATCTACGCAGCGCCTGCCAAACAATTTCGGAGTTTTCCACCGTCAATTCACGAGTCCGCAAAAGCGTTTCGAGGACAGTAATGATCTCGCTTTTTGCGCTCTCGTAGCAGGATTGAAGTACCCAGACCAACTCGACTATCGAAACCATCGTGATGAACCCAGGAGAAGCTATTGTCAGCGACTCAATCAGTTCGGAGGCTTTAGCTGACTGCTTTGGATCATCCTGAGCGACATACCTGACCAGTACGTTGGTATCCAGACCTATCATATGGTTTTGGATCCTTGTACCGCGATGGCCTGGTTCATGTCCTCGATGCTTACAGCTTTAGCGGGCTTGCGTATGAGTCCTTTGAGGTCGCGAGCCGAATGAGTCGCGGCCATAATGGCGAATTTACCATCGCCTATGGCTACAAATTCAATGCGATCCCCCGTGTCGAGGCCAAGAGAAGCCCGAACCTGTGCCGGAATTGTGATTTGTCCTTTCGAGGTCAGTGTGGCGGTTGCCATGGTGGATACTCCGTCAAGTCAGATTTTCCTTACATTAAGGTAAGGATTTTTGGAAATCAATGCTCAACGGAACAGGGAACGATGGGCGGTGAAAACGAAGCTGATCCTGGAACAGACCAGCCGCTTCGGTAAAGACGCATTATCCCGGCACAACAAACACGGGCTGGAGGAGTTGACCAACGCAACTGATCAACGCCCCTCCAACAACTCCGCTGCCTGATCCAGCAACACCAAAGGCTCTTTAGCCTTATGAATATCCACCGACAACAACTGCCGAAACTTGCGCGCCCCCGGAAATCCGGTACCGAGCCCCAGCACATGCCGAGTGATGTGGTGCATCGAGCCGCCCGCATCGATGTGCGCAGCTATATAAGGCCGCAACTGCGCCAGCGCCTCGGCCCGGCTGATCACCGGCGAAGTGCTGCCGAACAGTTGCTGATCCACCTCAGCCATCACATAAGGATTGTGATACGCCTCTCGCCCCAGCATCACACCGTCGAACGTCTGCAAATGCTCGTGACAGGCTTCCAGCGTCTTGATCCCGCCGTTGAGAATAATCTCCAGCTCCGGAAAATCCGTCTTCAACCGCGCCGCCACGTCATAGCGCAGGGGCGGAATGTCACGGTTCTCCTTCGGCGACAACCCCTCCAGAATCGCAATCCGCGCATGCACCGTAAAACTCGTGCACCCGGCATCCCGAACCGTGCCGACGAAATCACACAACTCCTCGTAACTGTCCCGCCCATTAATCCCGATCCGATGCTTCACCGTCACCGGAATCGACACCGCATCGCGCATCGCCTTCACACAATCAGCCACCAACTGCGGATGCCCCATCAGGCACGCACCGATCATATTGTTCTGCACCCGATCACTCGGGCAGCCGACATTCAGATTCACCTCGTCGTAACCGTGGTCCTGAGCCATGCGTGCACACATCGCCAGGTCCAGCGGGACACTGCCGCCGAGCTGCAGGGCGAGCGGGTGTTCGGCCTCGTTGTGACGCAGGAAACGGTCGTGATCGCCGTTGAGCAGCGCGCCGGTGGTGACCATTTCTGTGTAGAGGAGCGCGTGCTTGGAGAGCAGGCGCAGGAAGAAACGGCAATGGCGATCTGTCCAATCCATCATCGGGGCGACGGAGAAGCGGCGGGAGAGCGGGGCGGGTGCGGCGGTGATTGGGGGCATTGGCGGTTCTGAGATGGGTGGGGCTGGGAGGTGGGGAGTTTATCAGGATTGGGGTTGCAGGGCTCAGACGAGCTTTTCTGCGATTGTTCAGTACATCTGAGCAAAAGCATGAGAGAAATCGACTGGATCGCTACGAGTAAATAGAACGGTGGATGTGTTTTTCGTAACCAGCACTGAGAGCTACTTTGTACTAGGAAGCTTGCCAGTGGTCACAAACGTATTGAACACTTTCTGCCCATCACACGCTGCTTCTCGAACATCCAGGAACGTCAGTTCTCTATGGATGACCTTTCTGCGTGGCTTGTCGGTTTTTTTAGTGGTGGCCATCGGAGCCTCCGAAGGATGTGATCAGCTGATGTGATCAGCTGATGTGATCGATGGTATGGGCAAACCGCAAAAGGCGGTATGGGGGTTTCTTTTACTGCCAGGTTCCATGAGACCGAAGGGGCGTCCGAGCAGGGCGCCCCGTTGTGACATCAGGACGGTTCAGCATCCATACGTCGCGCAACGACATCCAGCACATCACAGCCATCGCGCAAGGGTATGCAGCAAAGCAATGCGAAGTCGCTGAGAATCACCGAGTCCGTGGTGATATCGCCACGCATCGCGAGGTTTTCCAGGATCTGCGTTACCGCGCCAATTCGGTAGCGAGCGGTGCTAAGCAGTGAGTGCAGCGGTTGGGTGGTATTTACATACAGCGAGGGAAGGTCGTCGGCGTTGCTGGTTAAAGCCATATATTCTTTCATGAGTGATTGCCTTGAAGTGAAGTGAGATCACCTACCACTCGTTGTCGCCAAACAAAGGGTGGTAGCTGTACGCGGGTTGGCGAACCGGACAAGGCACAAACCGGCAGACCCGAAGATCTCCCACGCACAGCCACCAAAAAAAAGGTAGCCAAGTGCGTTTAGAAACTCTCCGAGCTGGCTCGGAGGTTTCTGTGCCTTATCATCGAGTCGCCAAACCCGATACGTCATATGGACGCGGATCGGACTATAGGCCTCGTGACAAAGGCACAGCAATGCGCAAGTGTACGGACAATTCCCAGAGTCGTGTAGGACGTTACTCTTTTGACAGTTTGTCTGGGGGAGCGCCCTTTTTTGTATCGAGAAACCGCATCACCTGAACCAACGCTGTCGCCCAACCAAGTTTCATAATTCCTGGTGGTCTCGCGGCATAGGATGACTCCCTAAGGTCACCGCGCTTCCAACCCACAGGGAACTGAAAAATGATCTCGAACCTTTTCAAAGTCGTGTTGATCGCCGGTGCATTGCTGTTGAGCGCCTGTTCGGGTGCAAGCACCCATAGCGAATATTCGGAAGCCACCCTGCCGTCTGCCGGTTTTGGTCCGGGGCCTACCAACAACCCCAATAAGATGAGTTCCCATGGCAGTGCGCTCGGCAACAGCTTCGGCGAGTACAGTTCGGGGTTGTTGCACGACGATTAAAGGCGGAAGTGTTTCCGCCGTTTTGCGTTTCGCCTGATGTGCCGTGTGCTTTGGGTTGGCGACTGCTGCGCAGCCGAACGCAGGCTTCGCCAGCTGCTACATGGGTTGTATGTGTGGCGGCTATTTGGGGGAGGGCGTTGCTATCCACTGGCCGAGGACTTTTTGGTAGTTGCCCGTCACCTTCGCCAGGTGCAGCCACTGATCGACATACAACTTCCAGGTGATGTCGTCCCGGGGCAGCAAGTATGCCTTCTCGCCATACTGCATGAATTGCGTCGGGTTCACCGCGCACAGGCCGGGTTTGAGTTTCTGCTGATACAGCGCTTCCGAGGCGTCGGTGATCATCACGTCAGCCTTCTTGTCCAGCAGCTCCTGAAAGATGGTCACGTTGTCGTGAAGGCGCAATTGCGCCTTGGGTAGAAAGGCGTGAACAAAGGCTTCGTTAGTGCCGCCGGCCGGTTCGACCAAGCGAACCGAAGGTTGGTTGATTTGCTCGATGGTCTGGTACAGCGCCTGATCTTCGCAGCGCACCAGCGGGATTTTGCCGTCGACGTCCAGCGTGGTGCTGAAGAAGGCTTTTTTCTGGCGCTCCAGCGTGACGGAGATGCCGCCGACGCCGATGTCGCATTTGCCCGCGAGCATGTCGGGCATCAGGGTTTTCCAGGTGGTTTGCACCCACTCGACTTTGACGCCCAGGCTGTCGGCCAGCGAACGAGCCATGGCGATGTCGATGCCCGAGTATTCGCCGTCCTCGGCTTTGACGGTATAGGGTTTGTAGTCGCCTGTTGTGCACACGCGCAGTTGGCCCTGTTGGATGACGCTGTCCAAGTGCGATGGCTCTGCCTGAGCGGCAAACGATAGAGCGAGCAGGCCACCGAGCATCAGTGTGCTTTTCAGGTTGTTCATTGTTATCCGGCTTCCATGATGGAGTGGGGGCTGAGAATACTTACTTTCTGCTGCCCCGCTCAACATCATCCTGGTCGGGGCGGATTCAGTGACAGCAGCAACTTGAACCGCCGCAGCCAGATTTTTTCTTTACACCTTCATGCTGGTCTTCTGTCAGTACGCTTGCTGGATACCCTGCCTCCTTCAGTGCGGATAACAGAACATCGCTCTCGGCATCCCCAGTTACCTTGACCCGACCGGACGCCAGATCGACTGTCACTTCACCCACCCCGGCGAGCGGCTGCAACGCGGCGTTGATGTGTTTGACGCAGCTCCCGCAGCTCATGCCTTCGACTTGCAGTTCAGTGCTGTTCATTGCGTAAGCCTCTTTTACTGTGAGTGGCAGGTGGTGTGATGACGTGGGTCGATGGTTGACCCTGCCACGATGGCAAGGTCAAGCGCTTCTTTAAGGACGTTAGTTGCTCATCGGCATCTTCATCATGCTCGATTGCTGATCCATCATTTTCATCATCATGTTCATCATCTGGTCTGAGCGGTCCTTGCCGTGGGACATGCCTTTGCCCATTCCCATTCCCATTCCCATGCCTTGGCAGTGGTTGTGCATCATGCCCATGCTGTCCTTCATCGTGGCCATGCCTTCTTGCATGGCGGCCTGGCGTTCGGCCGGGGTTTTGGCTGCGATCATTTTTTCGTGGGCCGCCTGCATTTTTTGCATCTGTTCGCTCATGGCCTTGTCTTGCGTGGTGGCGGTGGCGGTGGCGGTGGCCGGTACGGTTGGCGGTGTGTCGGGGTGATGTTCGTCGACGGCCAGAGCAACCAATGGGCTACTGATGAGCAGTGCGGCGACGAGTGTTTTGAAGTGCGTATGCATGGCAATCTCCAGTGAGTCAGGGACGTACAGGAACTATTGAGCCGCGCTAAAGAGGCGAAGCCAAAAGGGGGCGGCCGGAATTCCGGGCGCTCGGAGGACGGTTTTAATCGTTGAAGCGAACGAAGCGCAGGCGTGCTGGCGGCCGGGGTGGCGCCGGGCGGTGTAAGGTGAGAAACGCGAACGGAGTCTGGGAGCGTGCACTCAGAATCAGCGCGGGCAGCAGAAACAGGACGGCCCAAAGGGTGTGTTCGAAGGTGGGCAGGGGTAGGGTGGGGCTCAGTGCTGTCGAGCTGTGTTCGCAGTATGGCAGGCAGCCGCTGGCATGCAGCTCATGACTGTCGTCATGGCCGGCGCTGCGGCTGATTTCATGGGCGGTGGTCAGGTCATGAGGCGGCAGGCTCAGGCATCCCTGGCTCGCCGCTACCGCAAAGGCCAACAGCCACAGTGCGAGCACTTGGCGGATCAGCAGCGATAGGTGACTGCGAAACCAGAGCATATTGTGTACCCGATCCGAGGGATTATCTTGAGCTTAGTCCCAAGCAAGAGAGGCCGTCATTGATCCATATCAAGTGGTGCCCTTTACGTTACTCCGCGCTCACTTCCATCTCTGGACTCAATGTCCCCAACCAGGCCACCAACCCCACAATCAACACCGCCCCCACCAACTCTACTACCACACTACGCCGCAATGCATTCGCCGCTACCCGGTATTGCCTGTCCCGCAGCGACCGTTCCAAAAGTGGCCCAAGGTGAAACCGATTCAACGCGGCCAGCACCAGCATCCCGGCAAACAGCCCCACTTTAATAAATAGTAAAATCCCGTAGGTACTGAGAAACACCTCGTCAAGTTTAGGGCCGACGATGAACAGGTAGTTCACGATTCCCGTCACGGTGATCACGACCACAATCACTGCGCCCACCCATTCAAATCGATTAACAGCACGGACCAGCAGCCGGGTGCGCTCCTCGCTTTGCAGTGAGTTGATCCTCGCTAATAAGGCAAATGCGATCAACGCACCAAGCCACGCCCCCGCCGCCAGCAGATGCAAGATGTCGGTGATGAAATGCCAATACCGCAGGCCACCTTCATCCATCGCCCCATGACCGCTCCATGCCAGACTGGCGAGGGCGATGCCTGCGGCAGTAGACGCCATCAGCAGACTGACGCCGGGCGTTCGTTGGTTGAACATAACTGCTAAGCCGCCGACAACCAGCGCAACAATGCGAACCGTCCAAGCCAGTCCCACGTCCGTCTCAAACACCATCATCTCAATATGCGGGCGCAACTCGGCAAAGTCCGTCTCACCGCTCATAGCGCTGGCCATCATCACCATGCTGGCGACAGAAAGCAGCACACCCAGCAACGCCGACCCCGTCAACACCGACCGAAACGGCAACACCGCGCCCGATACCCGTTCCCGTTCTTTCAGGCTGTACAGCCCAAACAGCGCCAGGCCAAACAGCAACATCAAATCCACATACAAGCCAAAGCGCAGGGCAATGCTGACCGAGTCGCTCATCCATCACTTCACTTTGAATGTGACGTTACCGGTGATCGGGTGAGTGTCCGACGACACGGCGCGCCATTCGACTTTGTAGGTGCCGGTAGGCAGTGGCGAAAGCGGTGTGATAACCATGGTTTTCGGATCGCTACCACCGGAGACTTTGGCTTTCATGGGCATGGGGGAGTGCGCCATGCCAGGCATTTCCGTCATGACCAATTTTGCGCCGGAGAACTGGGTCATGAGGTTTTCCGAGAAGTGCAGTTCGATCTTGCTCGGTGCCGCGCCATCCGCACCTTCCGCCGGAGTGGAGGAAAGCAGTTTCGGGTGCGCTTGAGCGAGCGCGCTCATGAGCAGCCCAATGGCAACAGCGGTGGTTTTGAGAATGCGCATGCGAGGCCTCTTTCCGCTTTAAGCGGTTGTTTTTTTGGTTGTTGAGTCAGTGCGTTTAGAACCACAGGCGAACGCCAATGACCAGGCGTGCTTCGCTGCGATCCTCACCTTCATCGTTGGCGTAATCGGCGGTTTTGCCGTAGGTGCGGTTCCAGGTTACGCCGATGTAGGGCGCGATTTCCCGGCGGATTTCATAGCGCAGGCGCAGGCCCGCTTCGGTGTTGGACAGGCCGGAACCGATGCCTCGTTGCGGGTCGTTCTTGCTGTAGAAATTAAGTTCGGCGGTTGGCTGCAAAATCAGCCGGTTGGTCAGCAGGATGTCGTAGTCGCCTTCCAGTCGCGCGGCGGCTTGGCCACCTTCACCGATGAACGCCGTAGCTTCGGTTTCGAAGTTGTACAGCGCCATGCCTTGTACACCGAATGCCGCCCAGGTTTGCGGGTCGCCGGGTTTGAAATCCTGGCGAACGCCGGTCACCAGGTCCCACCACGGGGAGATGGCGTGGCCCCAGAGGGCCTGGACTTCCGCATCTTCGGTCTTGCCGTTGGTGCGTTCGCCTTCGGAGCGCAGCCACAGGCGGTCGATGTCGCCCCCGATCCAGCCTGAGAAATCCCAGGCCAGGGTGCTGCCATCATCGGCGTCCTGCCATTCGAGTTTGTCAGCAAGGAAGTGGTAGTTGAGCGCGGAGTCATGCACGTTATGGCCGTCCGGGCTGACGAACACGGCGGCACGGTCGGCATCGGTCAGCGGCGGGATCGGCGTGCGGCTTTCGGTCGGCGCGGCGGGCTGCATCTGGCCGTCGTCCATGCTTTGCATTTGACTATGGTCCATGCCCTGCATCTGGCTGTGATCCATGTTCTGCATGTCGTCGGTGGCGGCCATCGCCGAAGAGAGCGTCAGGCTCGCGGTCACGAGTGCCAATGAGAGGGGAGTGAGTCTGGTCATGGGTAGGCGCCTCATTCTTCCACGCGAACTTCACGGAACATGCCCATTTCCATGTGGTACAGGAGATGGCAGTGATAGGCCCAACGGCCGAGCGCATCGGCGGTGACGCGATAGCTGCGTCGGGAACCGGGCGGCATGTCGATGGTGTGTTTGCGCACCATGAACTCGCCGTTCTCGTCTTCGAGGTCGCTCCACATGCCGTGCAGATGGATGGGGTGGGTCATCATCGTGTCGTTGACCAGCACCACCCGGATCCGCTCGCCATATTTGAGGCGCAGGGGTTCGGCGTCGGAGAATTTCACGCCGTTGAACGACCAGGCGAATTTTTCCATGTGGCCAGTGAGGTGCAGTTCGACAGTACGACTGGGCTCGCGGCCATCCGGGTCTTCGAAGGTGCTGCGCAGGTCGGAATAGGTCAGGACGCGGCGGCCGTTGTTGCGCAGGCCGAGGCCAGGGTCATCGAGTTTGGGTGAGGTGGTCATGGCCTGCATGTCTACCAGAGGATTGTTGCTTTCCGTCGCGGGATGGGACTGCATTTCGCCCATTCCAGCCATGCCGCTGTGATCCATACCCGTCATCTGGCTGTGATCCATGCCCGCCATGCTGCCGTGATCCATCCCGCCCATGCCCATGTCATCCATGGTTACCAGCGGTCGAGGGTCCAGTGGCGGTACCGACGCGGATAAACCAGCCTTCGCTGCAAGCGTGCCACGTGCAAAGCCAGTCCGATCCATCGACTGGGCGAATAAGGTGTAAGCCGCTTCGGTCGGCTCGACAATCACATCGAAGGTCTCCGCCACCGCAATGCGAAACTCATCGACACTCACCGGTTTGACGTACAGCCCATCCGCAGCGACCACCGTCATTTTCAGCCCGGGAATACGCACGTCGAAGTACGTCATGGCGGAGCCATTGATGAAGCGCAGGCGCAACTTCTCGCCCGGCCGGAACACACCCGTCCAGTTCGAGTTCGGCGCCTGGCCGTTCATTAAGTAGGTGTAAGTTGCGCCGCTGACGTCGGCCAGGTCCGTGGGGTTCATCTTCATTTCGGCCCACATCTTTCGATCGGCAACCGTGGCCCCCCAACCTTTCTCGCTCACGTCGTGGATGAAATCACCCACGGTGGGCTTGTTGTAGTTGTAGTAGTCCGACTGTTTTTTCAGCGTCTTCATCAGGTCGACGGCGTCTTCGTCGGTCCAGTCGGTCAGCATCACCACATAGTCGCGGTCGTACTGGAAAGGCTCCGGCTCCTTCGCATCGATCACCAACGGCCCGTAAACGCCGGACTGTTCCTGTAAGCCTGAATGGCTGTGGTACCAGTAAGTGCCGTTCTGCCGAACCTTGAATTGATAGACGTACATCCCGCCCGGTTCGATGCCGTGAAAGCTCAGGCCCGGCACGCCGTCCATGTTGGCCGGCAGCAGAATGCCGTGCCAGTGAATGGAAGTGTCAGCGTTGAGTTTGTTCCTCACCCGCAACGTGACCGTGTCGCCTTCGCGCCAGCGCAGCAGGGGGCCGGGTATGCCGCCATTGATGGTCATCGCGGTGCGCGGGTTGCCGGTGATGTTGACCGGGGTTTCACCGATGAACAGGTCGAAGTCGGTGCCCGCCAGCACCTGAGGCTCGCCAGGGCTGGCGATGGCCCAGACAGGCGTGCGCCATAACCCGAAGCCGCCCAGGAGCCCGCCCGCGGCCAGCCCCTTCACAAAGGTACGTCTTGATGTGTTGGAATGCATTCCGTTTTCCCGGTCCGTCAGCGTGGAGAGGACAGCTTGACGACGAGGCTAACGAGCGATGCCTTTCAGCAGGCTGAGGCGCAGATTACAATTTTGACAGGTTCAAACCGTGTCTATTGGCGTGAATCGGGCGTTGAAGCCGCGGCTACAGTGCCGCCCCCGCAATTGATATACGAAGAAGACTTCAACCAACGCTGATCCGGGTAATACGAAAACAACAACTGCCCATCCTTCATCGAATCAATCAACTTATGCGCAATCGCCGGCCGCACTGCCGGACAACCCAGGCTTCTACCGATCCGGCCATTGGTTCGGGCAAGCACCGGACTGACATAGGGCGCCCCGTGAATAACGATCGCTCGCTCGAACGCGTTGTCGTTGAAACCCGGCTCCAGTCCTTCCATGCGCAAGGAGTAACCGTTCTGTCCGACATAGCTCGATTGCGTGCGGTACAAGCCCAAACTGGTGGCAAAGCTTTCATTCTGGTTGGAAAACTTGACTGTCATGTTTTCGCCACTGTTGCGACCATGGGCCACAAGTTCGTGAAACAGTAACTTGCGCTTTTTAAGGTCGAAAACCCAAAGGCGTTGCGCGGTGGAGGGCAGGGAATAATCGATGACGGCGAGTCTTTGCACAGGAGCGGCGCCTTGGGCCAAGCTGCATTGGGAAGCACGGACGGCCAGTCCGATCACCTTGGCGTTGGCATGTGGAGCGGCTTTGATCAATGCGGCTTCAAGCGAATCGGCGTAGGCTGCCGGTACCGAAACTGATGTCAGCAGCAGGGCCGTGAATAGAAAGCCAAAGCGGTCTAGCGCCATAGGTAAGTCTCACATTAATGTTTCGAGTCTAGCAGTGGGCAGGATGCTAGCCGTTGAATACGGGGCGATTAAGGATTATTCATGGGGCAGTTAACAAGATTATTCGTCATAAGCCGCGTCTTTTTTATGGGCTTTCTGATCAGCGGCGCAGCGATCGCACAAACTTCGCCGATTCAGCCGGTATCTTCAGTCATCAGCAGAACCGACGCGGCACCCGATGATATCGTCGCTCAAGCGATTCAGGCGGCACTTGAACCGTTGAGTTCGTCTTTTCCACCTTTGCTCACTTCACGTGGCCATCAACGGATGGATCCGAGTCGCGTGGTCATGGATTTTTACATGCACCGCGGTTATCGCTCGGCTTGGGCGAACGACAGCGATGTCATTCAGTTATTGAAAAGCCTGAGTGACACTCAGGCCGACGGGCTGGACCCCGCAGACTTTCATATTGATGAGTTGGCGAACGCCAGAGCGTCGATGCAGGCAGCAGAGCCGACGGTGGAGCAAAGGGCGGCGTTCGATATTGCTGCCACCCGGACCTTTATCACGGCGCTGCTGCAGTTGAGGCGCGGCAAGGTTGACCCTTCGCGCCTGGACATCCATTGGAACTTCGACCCCGTGGGTGCCGATCCTCGCGGAGACATGAACAACTTATTCGCCGCGCTCGATGCTCATGACGTGGCGCGCGCCTTCGCGCAAGCGCCGCCACAGGAGGCGGTCTACGGCAGCCTGCGCATGGGCCTGGCGCAACTGCGCAAGGTTCGGGACGCGGGCGGCTGGCCGAAGATTGCCGAAGGCCAATCGCTCAAGCCAGGCATGGATGACGCCTCTGTCGCGCAGTTGCGAGCACGTTTGGTGGTGGGAGGTTATCTGGCCCCATCAATGAAGCAACGGACTGATTACGACGACAGTGTCACCGCGGCAGTGAAAAAGTATCAAACCGAGCAATACCTGGGCGCGGACGGCGTGGCGGGGGCCGCGACATTGGCTGCGTTGAATGTGCCCGTAGAGGCGCGGATAGACCAGGTCCGGGTGAACATGGAGCGCGCGCGCTGGTTACTGTTCAAACTTCAGGGTACGTTTGTCATTGTTGATATAGCCGGTTACAAAGTTGCGCTCTATCGCGACGGTAAAGCGATTTGGCGTTCCCGGGTACAGGTCGGTAAGCCGTTTCGCAGTACGCCGGTGTTTCAATCCGAGATTACTTATGTAACGTTCAACCCCACTTGGACCGTGCCACCGACGATCCTCGTCAAAGATATGCTGCCAAAAATTCAAAGAGACACCGGCTACCTTGCCGCCAACCGTATAAGAGCCCTTGATCGAGAGGGGAATGTGCTCGATCCGTCGACCGTCGACTGGGATAACGCTCGCGGTATCACGCTACGACAGGATGCCGGGCCGGACAATTCGCTGGGGCAGGTGGTCATTCGGTTTCCCAATGACTATGCGATTTATCTCCACGACACGCCGCATCGCGAGTTGTTTGCTCAATCGCGCCGTGCCACCAGTTCAGGCTGTATACGGGTGGAGAATCCATTGCAGTTGGTTGAGCTGCTGTTCAACGACCCGGTTCATTGGAATAGCGCGGGGATAAAGGCCCAGTTGGCTAACGGCAAGACCGAAAACATCAGACTTCCCGTCAAGGTGCCGGTGCTGTTGGCGTACTGGACGGTGGACCTGAGTAACGATGGTCGAGTTATGTTTAAGCCCGATGTCTACGGGTACGATACAGCGGTACTGCGGGGATTGAATCTGCCCTCGGAGCTGCCCATTCTGGATGTGCGGCAGGCAGGAACGTCTGCTGTAGCCACGAAGCAACACCAGCAGTAGGCATGAAGGCGGGGAATCGATATCGGTAGGGTTAAGGGCATGTCATCGATGCACCAACGATGCAAGCGCTCTGCGTCAGCCTTTGCGCTCCGTCGCAGATTCCGGCAATGGCGAACCCAAAAGGTTGGCTCACCCGTTGAAAACTATCACAATGCAAAAATAGTCACCGATCATCGATGTAAAGGGATAGGGAAATTGAAGATGGATGTTGCGCAAAAAAACTCGTCACTCATCACAGGTATGCTTCATGCGCATGACCTCGATGAGTGCCGCAACATTCAAAAAGGAGCTGTATTTATCATTGCCTCGGGGGCGACCGCTAAAGATTTCCCGCTGGAAAAGTTTGCCGACATTCCGATGATCACGATGAACGGCGCCATCTCTATGTTCACCGGGTCGGGTATCAGGCCGTTCTTTTATGCCTGTACGGATCAAGGCTTTTCCCGGGAGCAGCCCGAACTGTTTTCACAGGCCATGCGCATCAGTCAGCGAGTTGCGTTGCGTGAAGAGCATATCTGGCACACGACGGTAGCGCCTGAGGGCGAGCTGTATTTACTCGGCCGAGCACCCAAGCTCTCCTGGACGGACCTGGTGTTCAGGGCTGATAAAGAACTCGTCAGAAGTCGCAAACTCGGAAATGGCCGCAATAGAACCCTCGGTTTCAGCAAGAACCTCAAACGCGGTTTTTTTGATGCGCGCACGGTGGCCTATCTGGCATTGCAGATTGCCTATCACGTGGGGTTTACCAAGGTGTTTTTGGTAGGCGTCGACTTGAATCAGTCTGTGAGCCGTTTTTACGAAGAGGCCGACACGTTAGCGTCGCCATGCCTGCTCGATCAGCATTTTTATACGCGAATCCTGCCGTCGTTCGAGATCTTGTCGAAGTACGTCGTAGATGAAGTTTTTCAGGTGTACAACCTGTCCAGTTCTTCAAGGATTCCTGGTGAGCTCATTCCCCGGGTGACGTTGGATGAGATCGACAAGTTGATCTAACGGTTGCTCGTGCTTTATTGAAATGGGCGCCCTGGAAGCGCCGATTCTTTGTGATCATGCCTGGCCCAGCTCCTCGCACAAAAACTCCACCAACGCCCGTTGCAACCCGGTCAGCGCACCCTCGCGGCTGATCAACGCCAACTCTGTCGGTGGCAATTCGGGTAAGTCGGTGCACACACTGTGCTCAGGCAATACCGCCGAAGCGGGCAGCACCGACACGCCCAGACCGGACGTCACCGCCGCCTGAATGCCCGTCAGGCTATGACTGCCGAACGCAACCCGCCAGGGCCGCTGAGCCACATCCAGCAGGAGTGTTTTTGAAGAACCTCGGGGTAATCGTCGCCGGGCCAACCATCGCCGAAGCGTGGGACGACCTGTATTACCTCGAACGTGCCGCCCAGGTGCAGTTGATGGCGATGGCGACACAGCGCGAACTCAAGCCTGTGCCCCACGAGATTGCGCAGCGTGCGTACGAGCAAATACGCCTGGGGGATGCAGAAAGTGCCCGGGCACATTTGCACAGTGCGATGCGGCGGCTAGCCAATGGACATTTGCCCGTTACCCCCCCGTAGACTAAGCTCACAAAAAATAAGGGTTTTGGGTCTTTTACCCATGCCTTGCCCTTGCAGGATGAGCTTTTGCCAATCCCTCTTCACGATCCGCACAACGCTATTGGTGTCACCTTGAAACGTTTACCGCTGCGCAAAGCAGCGGTGCTGTTTATTGCGGTTGTGTGCCTGAGCCTGTGCGGTTTGCTTTACCTGCAACTGGAGCAGTCGCGCCGGCATGACCTGGCATTGGCGCAAGTCGCGTCATCAAACCTGACACGGGCCATGGCACAGCAGGCCGAAGACACCTTCATGCAAGCCGATCTGGTGCTGACCAGCCTGGCGGACTGGATTCAGGCTGACGGTTTCGGCGCGCTGCAAAATCCACGCTTGCAGAAGACTTTCGCCCGACGGGTGCAGGCGCTGAATCAATTGCACGGGATATTTCTGTTCGACCAGAAGGGGCAGTGGGTCGTGACCTCTTTCGACGATCTGCCTCGCGGCCCGGGTGTGGCGGATCGCGATTATTTCAAGTTCCACCAGCAGAACGTCTCATCCCTGGCGCACATCGGGCCAGCGATTCGCAGTCGGAAAAATGGCGAGTGGATCATTCCGATATCCAAGCGTGTGAACGACAAGAATGGCAATTTCCAAGGCGTCTTGTTGGCCGGCATCAAGATGGCGTACTTCGATCAGTTCTTCAAAAGCTTCAGCATTGATGACAACGGTTCGATGTTTTTGGGATTGACCGACGGAACGCTGCTGGCGCGACGGCCATTTGTGGAGTCGCTGATCGGCACATCACTGGCCAAGAGCGAGATCTTTGAGAAGATGCTGCCCCATGCGCCCTCCGGTAACGCGATGTTCAGCTCGCTGGTCGATGGTGTTGTGCGGTTGTATGGCTACCGTCAGCTCGACACTTATCCGCTGGTTGTGTCCGCCGCCTCATCCAGGGAGTCGATTCTCAAGGATTGGCACGACACGGCGTTTCAATCCACGGTCATCGTTGCCCTGGTGGTACTGGGCGTGGGGCTGTTCGGTTGGGTGTTCCTTTATCAGGTGCGCCTCGGCGAACGAGTCGAGGCGGATTTGCGCAAGGCGAAGGAAGCGCTGAAGCTGATTGCGACGCATGACAGCCTGACCGGCCTGGCCAATCGCCGATTGTTCGAAGGGGCTCTGGACATCGAGTTCGGCCGTGGCGCCCGGCAGGCGAGTTCGCTGAGCCTGATCATGCTCGATATCGACTACTTCAAACCCTACAACGACGCTTACGGCCACGTGGCGGGGGATCATTGCCTGGCTGAAGTGGCGCGGGCGGTGAAGGGGGGCTGCCATCGAAAAGCCGATTTGGCCGTGCGTTACGGCGGTGAGGAGTTTGCGGTTTTGCTGCCCGACACTGACATCCGCGGCGCGATGGTGATTGCCGAGCAGATTCGCCGCAGCGTCATGGACAAAAACATCATCCACAGCGGTTCACCCTCGGGCTTCGTGACGGTCAGTCTTGGCTGTTATTCGTTTGTGCCGACGGGGCGGGACAGCATGGAAGTGTTTATCGAACGAGCGGACGCGGCGCTGTATCAAGCCAAGCATTCGGGGCGAAACCGCTCGGCGGTGCTGTCGATGGAGGGCGGTGTCGAGGCACTGCTGCGTTCAGATCGTTGAGGTGTAGCTCAAGGTTGTTTCGCCCGCGCAACACCCCGACCAGCCGGCTGTCTGGCTGTCAGATCCTCTTCAATTGATCGTCTAGAGTTGCGGTAGCTCTGCCGAACCCGGTAGATCTCCCCACAGCACGGACGATCGCCAAAATGTTGATAACTCAAGCATTGACAGCCGTTGCTCTAACCGTTGCAGTCACCGCGATCTTTCCGCTCGCGAGCCACGCTCAATCGAAAGTCACAGCCGAAGAAGCTCGCGTCACCGGCGTGGATGCCTACCTTTATTTTTACCCGCTGTTGACCATGGACATCACCCGCAAGCAATTCACCAACATCGAACCGGGCAAGGAATTCGGTACAGGTCCGATGAATAGGTTTGTCAGCGTGCCGCAGTATCCACCTGCCGATTTCAAAGGGGTGGTGCGCTCGAACGTCGACACCGTGTATTCCATTGCCTGGCTGGATTTGACCAAAGAACCGCTGGTGATCGCAGCGCCCGATACGGCCGGGCGTTTTTACGTGCTGCCGATGCTCGACCTGTGGACCGATGTGTTCGCCTCACCGGGCTGGCACACCACGGGTACACAAGCGGGGCAGTTTCTGGTGACACCGCCGGACTGGACCGGGACGGTGCCTGCCGGACTGAACCATCTGCCGGCGCCTACACCCTTTGTCTGGGTCATTGGCCGCGCCAACACCGACGGCGCGGCGGACTACGCGGCCGTACACAAAATTCAGGCTGGCTACACCGTGACACCGTTGTCCCGGCTGGGTAAAAGCCCCGAGCCGGCCAGCGTGAAAATCGACCCGACCGTGGACCTGAAGACTCGCGGGGTCAACGGCCGAAGGGTAGGTTCAATCTGACCATACGTTTGTGTGAGCTCAAGGCTGGTGTGTAGCACCCAACTGACAGCAGCCGACGATCTCTCCTCATCGGCTGTCTCTACGCGTTCAGCTGCCTGTCCCGCCTCCGGCACCGCCCGTTCCTCCCCCGGCAGCACCCGTGCCACCACCCGCGCCAGAGCCGCTGTTTCCACCATTACCGCCGTTGCCGCCGCTGGTAGAGTCCGATCCGCTATGGCCGCCTGAAGGTCCGCCTGGGTTGGTGTTCGGCGCCGTTGTCGAACCGCCGGTCAAGCCAGACTGGGTTCCGGTAGCGTCAGCGCCATCGCCGGAGGCTGCAAACGTGGCCACGGATGCGACGGACAGCACACCCGCCAATAACAGCGAGGTGACTTTGATGATCATCATGGTGTGTCTCCAAAGATGAGTCGTTACCTGATGTTGGTGTGAAGGGCTGGGTGGTTGGTGCCGGTGGGTTGACGAGTGGTTGACGCGCGTTTCAGGCGAAAGCCTCACGCAGGAGTCAGCTAAGTTTTAGTCGGCCAGCTTCTGCTCGAGGTTCTGCCGCACCTGCGGCCATTCATCATCAATGATGCTGAACCGCACCGAGTTGCGCTTGCGTCCGTCCGGCATGATCCGTTCGTGGCGCACGATGCCTTCTTGCTGCGCGCCGAGCCTGAGGATCGCATTGCGCGACTTCTGGTTGTTTTCGTCGGTAGTGAATTGCACCCGCACGCAATCCAGCGTGTCGAAGGCGTACTGCAGCATCAGGTACTTGGCTTCGGTGTTGACGAAGGTTTTCTGCCAGCGGGCGCAAATCCAGCTGCTGCCGATTTCGAGCTTGCGGTTGAGCCGGTCGATTTTCCAGAAGCGTGTCGAGCCGATGACCTCGCCGGTGTCCTTGAGCATGATGATGAAGGGCAACACAGTGCCGGCATCGCGGCCGTCGAGGGCTTTCTTGAGGTAGCTGTCGACGGTGGTCGGGGAGGGCACAACGGTGACGGTCAGGTTCCACATTTCACCTTCCCGCGCAGCATTTACCAGAGCATCGGCGTCACTCAATTGCAGGGGGCGCAGGCAGATTCGTTGACCTTCCAGTGTGTCCATCAGCAGGCAGTCTCGGCATCAAAAGGAACGCGGGGGATGCGTGCAATTACAGGGCAGCGGCCGTCGATTGGCAAGGGTTGTGTCAACGGTTCTTCAATGGCGGCAATGACTTGCGTTATCCAGGCGCCAGGGCCCAGCATGGCTGCTATGGTCAGTGAACGTTCGGCGAGTGCCCTGGTAAAAAAAAGCATTGAGAGCGTCGCATCCCGATCAGGTAATCGATTGACAGGATCAAGTGCATGGATATGACTGCCGTTACCACCGTCGTCGCTCCCCGTTATACGCCGATCACCCGCAGCCTGGTGTTTGTCGTTGGCCTGCTGTTTGTTCTGGGTGTGTTGATCGCCCTGTTGGCCTTGTCATGAGCAGCGGCGGCAATGACCGCGCCGTGGTGCAGGCAATCATCAACCTGGGCAAGGCCATGGGCCTGACCGTGACGGCAGAGGGGGTCGAAACCCTGGAGCAAATGGACTTCCTGATCTCGGATCAGTGTCATGAGGTGCAAGGATTCTATTTGAGTCGACCTATGGAAAAGCAGGCGTTGCTGCCATTGCTCAAGGCGTCGCAGGACGAGTTCCCCGTGTAGAGGCGTGCCTTTAGTCGCCTGTCTCGCTCGCGGCGGCAACTGCCGGGGCGCACCCCGGTCACAACTGGATATCGACCCGCCATTGCGAGCGTTGGAACATGAAGAACCTGAAAATCGCGACGTTCAACGTCAACGGCATGCGCGCCCGACTGCCGAACTTGCTGACCTGGCTTGCGCGAGAGCAACCGGACATTGCCTGTTTGCAGGAGCTCAAGTCGGTCGACAGTGCATTCCCCGCCGCCGAGCTTGAGGCCGCTGGCTATGGCGCGATCTGGCAAGGTCAGTCTTCGTGGAACGGGGTGGCGATTCTGGCGCGGGATGCACAGCCGCTGGAGAGTCGTCGAGGTCTGCCGGGCGATGACAGCGACACTCACAGCCGGTATCTGGAGGCCGCCGTGCACGGGATTCTGGTGGGCTGCCTGTACCTGCCCAATGGCAACCCGCAGCCGGGGCCGAAGTTTGATTACAAGCTGGCGTGGTTCGAACGGCTGATCCAGTACGCGCAGACGCTGCAGGCCAGTGAGCATCCCGTGGTGCTGGCCGGTGATTACAACGTGGTGCCCACCGACCTGGACATTTACAACCCGCGATCCTGGCTCAAGGATGCGTTGCTGCAACCCGAAAGCCGCGAGTGTTATCAGCGCCTGTTGGCCCAGGGCTGGACTGATTCCTTGCGCCACCTGTATCCGGAAGATCGGCTCTATACGTTCTGGGATTATTTTCGCCAGCACTGGCAGAAAAACTCAGGCCTGCGCATCGATCATCTGTTGCTTAACCCTGCGCTGAGCCCTTATCTGCATGAGGCCGGAGTGGATGCCTGGGTTCGCAATGAGCCGCATGCCAGCGATCACGCGCCGACGTGGATTCGGTTGGGTTCGCGCAAACGGCGTTGATCTTTATGTGTGCGGCGATTGGCTAAATCAATTGTCAGTCGAACCGCTTTATCCCTTATACATGGCGCCCATCGGCGGAGAGATCCGCGGCACCCTGCATAAGGACAGAGCAATGAGCGAGCCACACCTGACGAACCGAGCGTTGTACTTGCAGCGTCTGGGCTTCGACGCGCCCCCGGCGCCGACTCTGGAAACCCTGCGCCAACTTCAACTGCGCCACACCGGTGCCTTCCCGTTCGAAAACCTCAGCACGTTGTCGGGCCAGCCGGTGCTCATCGACCTGCCGTCCATCGAGCAAAAGGTCCTGCGCGATGGCCGCGGTGGTTACTGCTACGAACTCAACTATCTGTTTCTGGTCTTGCTCCAGGAACTGGGCTTCGATGCTCGCGGCCTCTCCGGCCGAGTGGTCTTGGGCCAGCCTGAAGGCGCGTGGACCGCCCGTACGCACCGCTTGAGCCTGGTCACCCTGGACGGCGTGCGCTACATCACTGACGTTGGCTTCGGCGGCATGGTGCCCACCGCCCCGCTGATGCTCGATACCTCGGCTGAGCAGCTCACACCTCACGAACCCTATCGCATAGAACAGCACGAGGATGGCTACACCCTCCGTGCCAACGTCGCCGGCGAGTGGCGGGCGATGTACATTTTCGATTTGCAGCGTCAGGAGGACATCGATTACACCGTCGGCAACTGGTATGTCTCTACCCATCCCGAATCGTCTTTTGCCAGGCAGTTGATGGTGGCGCGCACAGGGGAGGGATGGCGACGCACGCTGAATAACGGCAATTTTGCGATTCATCGGATCGGCAGTGAGACTGAGCGGCGGCAAGTGGCGGATTTGGATGAGTTGATCGAGTTGCTGGAGCGTGAGTTCGGAATTCGGGTGCCGGTGCATGCCGGGTTGAAGCGGGTGTTTGCGGGGCTGATTGAATCCAGCTAGCAGCTTTAGTACCAAGCCGCGGAATTCGGGCGTGAATCGCTCGACAGTGCTCATGAGGCAGGATCAAGACTCCATCACTCGATGGATTTCGCTGAGTACCTCTGAGAGTTTTTTCTCCAGACTGCGCAGTTCGGAGGTCGTAATCCCTTCTTTGAAATGTCCCGCGTTCGCCACAGCGGTGCATTGATCCGGATCCGCCGTTTTGCCTTTATCGGTGAGCAAGGCCTGGCGCAAGGTGTTGTTGATCACCGTCTGATAGCCAAACCCCTCGCTCTCGGCCATTGAGCGAGCAGCCTCTATGACGACATCATCCAGCATGATGGTAATTCGGGTTTTGCCTTTGCCGCCAGCAACGGCTCCGCGCTTGGCATTGCTGAAGTCGTATTCGTCTTTCATTGATCAAACCTCCGTATAGCGCCGGCGCTCGCTCTCGTCATAAATCACGGCCTCCGTTTCCGCGAGGCTGATCCCTTGATGCTTTAATTTGTTAGCTGCGTTTTTTGCCTTGTGATACTGAAACTCGAATGGCTTCATTATGCATACTTTATATGTATAAATGAGAGGCGTCCGTGCCAGCGGTCGCTTGGAACTCCAAAGACTAGCGGGCGAGGGAGGAGGCAAAGAAAGGATGTATTTCAAAAGTTTTTGGAGTGGAGGCGGCGCAGGTAAAGGACCGCATGGACAGGTGTCGAAAATATGACTGATAAGTTGTATACAACTCTATAGACATTTGTCCTGACTCTTGCATACAGTGTGCGCACAACAAAAACCAGGGAACCCCCCAAACCATGAAAACGCCCCCTGTTTCACACGAACGGCCTGAGGACGAAAATCTCGGTGTCGGCGCGAATATGGCTTACGGCCTGCAACACGTTCTGACCATGTACGGCGGCATCGTTGCGGTGCCTTTGATCATCGGCCAGGCGGCCGGGCTCTCGCCGGCGGACATCGGTTTGTTGATTGCTGCTTCATTGTTTGCGGGTGGCTTGGCGACATTACTGCAAACGCTGGGTCTACCGTTTTTCGGCTGCCAATTGCCGCTGGTGCAGGGCGTGTCTTTCTCTGGCGTCGCGACGATGGTGGCGATTGTCAGCAGCGGCGGGGAGGGCGGATTTCAATCGATTCTCGGGGCGGTGATTGCCGCCTCCCTGATAGGTTTGCTGATCACGCCGGTATTCTCACGCATTACCAAGTTTTTCCCGCCGTTGGTGACGGGCATCGTGATCACCACCATCGGCCTGACGCTGATGCCGGTAGCCGCTCGTTGGGCCATGGGCGGCAACAGCCACGCCCCGGACTTCGGCAGCATGGCGAATATCGGTCTGGCGGCCGTGACGCTGGTGTTGGTTCTACTGTTGAGCAAGATCGGCAGCGCGACCATTTCTCGTTTGTCGATTCTGTTGGCCATGGTCATCGGTACGGTGATCGCAGTGTTCCTCGGCATGGCAGACTTCTCGTCGGTCACCCAAGGCCCAATGTTCGGCTTCCCGACACCCTTCCATTTCGGCATGCCGACCTTCCACTTCGCCGCGATCCTGTCGATGTGCATCGTGGTGATGGTGACCCTGGTGGAAACCTCGGCTGACATCCTGGCGGTGGGTGAAATCATCGACACCAAGGTCGACTCCAAACGCCTGGGCAACGGCCTGCGCGCCGACATGCTGTCGAGCATGATCGCGCCGATCTTCGGCTCCTTTACCCAAAGCGCCTTCGCCCAGAACGTCGGACTGGTGGCGGTGACCGGTATCAAGAGCCGCTTCGTGGTGGCTACCGGTGGTTTGTTTCTGGTGATCCTCGGCTTGCTGCCGTTTATGGGCCGGGTCATCGCCGCGGTACCGACTTCTGTTCTCGGCGGCGCCGGTATCGTGCTGTTCGGCACCGTGGCGGCCAGCGGTATTCGTACGCTGTCCAAGGTCGACTACCGCAACAACGTCAACCTGATCATCGTCGCGACCTCCATCGGTTTCGGCATGATCCCCATCGCTGCGCCGAATTTCTACGACCACTTCCCAAGCTGGTTCGCCACGATCTTCCACTCAGGCATCAGCTCCTCGGCGATCATGGCCATCGTGCTCAACCTGACCTTCAACCACCTCACTGCCGGTAACTCCGATCAGCAGTCCGTGTTCGCGGCCGGTACTGAGCGCGTCCTGCGTTATCAGGATCTGGCGGCGTTGCGCGAAGGGGATTACTTCAGCGAAGGTAAACTGCGTGACTGCGACGGGAATGAGATCCCGGTGGAAGCGGCTCATGATTCGAGCGAGCATCGAGGGGCTCATGCTAAAAGCAGTGAGCATGTCTGACGGCTGCTCACACTAAAAAAGGCCGATCTGTCGAATAGACAGGTCGGCCTTTTTGCTTTTATTGCGGCCACAAAAAAGCCCCTGAACCTTTCGATTCAGGGGCTTTTCGATATTGCTGTCTGGCTCCACGACCTGGACTCGAACCAGGGACCCAGTGATTAACAGTCACTTGCTCTACCAACTGAGCTATCGCGGAATGGCGTGTATGTTACTGATTCAAAAAGAGAAGTCAAGCACCTGTTGGCCTCTTGACGGATTCATGGGGACGGACGGTGGTTTATCGACCGTGGGCGGTTACCAGAATCCCCTCAGAGGTCTACCATGGCCGCCCGGAAGCGGTTACACGCGCTGCCGGCCATTCGCCGAAAAGGTACGCGCCATGAATCAACCAACCACCACGCCTCGCCACAACGGGGTGTTCGCATGAGCATCGCTCAGATCAGCTTGCCCAAAGGCGTCGGTCCTCACGCCGAAAAACTGTTCGACGCAATCACTCAGGCCAGCACCGCTGACGAATTGAACCGTGCCGGTGGCAAGGCCGAGGGTTTTGTCCTGGGCCTGGAAAGCGCCAAGGCCATCAAAAGCCAGGTCGCCGAATCGCTCTACGTCGCTTATGACGACGCTGCCAGCCAACGCGCAACCGAATTGGCCTAACCGCCGAAGGTGACGGTGCCGAGCATTAGTTTGGCGTACAGCATCGTTGCGACCAGTTGCACCAGCCACAAGGCCAGGCCGCCGAGAAACACGCCGGCAGCGACTTGCATCACCAGGTTATTACTACGTTTGGCCGGGGTGCGAGGCGCGAAGTGGTCCAGCTCATCGCGGTCGGCGCGTAGGTCATCGTTTTTCATGTCGGCTCTCGTAAGAATTTCGGGGTGTACATAAAACCTGAGGGTGCAGTCTAGAGCCCTCGGTCGATGCATTGAGAATTATCTGAGACAAATAAAAAACGGGAAGCCCAAGGGCTTCCCGTTTTTCGTATCGCGCGAGACTCAGATCACCGCAACGATGGCCTTGGTCACGACGTCGATGTTGCTCTGGTTCAGCGCGGCAACGCAGATGCGGCCGGTGTCCAGGGCGTAGATGCCAAACTCGCTGCGCAGGCGGGTCACTTGCTCAACCGTCAGGCCGGAGTAGGAGAACATGCCGCGCTGACGACCGACAAAGCTGAAGTCGCGTTGCGGTGCGTTTTTCGCCAGAAGGTCGACCATCTGAATGCGCATGCCGCGAATCCGCAGGCGCATTTCGGCCAGTTCTTCTTCCCACTGAGCGCGCAGTTCCGGGCTGTTCAGCACGGCGGCGACGATGCTAGCGCCGTGGGTCGGCGGGTTGGAGTAGTTGGTGCGGATCACACGTTTGACTTGCGACAGCACGCGCGCGCTTTCTTCTTTCGATTCGCTGACGATCGACAGGGCGCCCACGCGCTCTCCGTACAACGAAAAGGATTTGGAGAACGAGCTGGAAACGAAGAACGTCAGGCCCGATTCAGCGAACAGACGTACGGCAGCGGCGTCTTCGTCGATGCCATCGCCAAAGCCCTGGTAGGCCATGTCGAGGAACGGCACGTGACCTTTGGCTTTCACCACGTCCAGAACGTTTTTCCAGTCCGCCGGGCTCAGGTCCACGCCGGTCGGGTTGTGGCAGCACGCGTGCAGCACAACGATCGAACCGGACGGCAGGGCATTCAGGTCTTCCAGCAGGCCGGTACGGTTAACGTCGTGGGTCGCAGCGTCGTAGTAGCGATAGTTCTGAACCGGGAAACCGGCGGTTTCGAACAGCGCGCGGTGGTTTTCCCAACTCGGGTCGCTGATCGCCACGACAGCGTTCGGCAGCAGTTGCTTGAGGAAGTCGGCACCGATTTTCAGCGCGCCAGTACCGCCAACGGCCTGGGTGGTGATGACCCGGCCTGCAGCGATCAGCGGGGAGTCGTTGCCAAACAGCAGTTTCTGCACAGCCTGGTCGTAGGCGGCGATGCCGTCGATTGGCAAGTAGCCACGGGAAGCGTGTTGAGCGACGCGAATCGTCTCGGCTTCGACAACGGCGCGCAGGAGTGGAATTCGCCCCTCCTCGTTGCAGTAAACACCGACCCCCAGGTTGACCTTGTTGGTACGGGTATCGGCGTTGAATGCTTCGTTGAGGCCCAGGATTGGATCACGTGGTGCCATTTCGACAGCGGAGAACAGGCTCATTTTGCGGCGGCTCTGAATGGAGAGTGGAGGGACGTGTCGCGCTCCAGCCGAATGCACTAGAGCGGTGCACAAACGGGGAGCTAGTATAGAGGTCATCGGCGATTGATGGCGACAGACGATTCGGCTTTTACGTTAAGTTTTCCCGAATATTTTTCGACCGTTAGTCGATTGGCAGCGTCAAACGTTTTACCCGATGTAGGACGTTTGCCTTGAAAGCGCGGGCAATCGACTCCACATTGAGCACAATCCAGTTTTTTCCTCGGGCGACATCGGTCGTTTGCGGTCTTTCCCGTTGCTGCCCGGTTCGCCCGGACAGGCGCGAACCCAGAGGTTTTTCATGTCTGAATTCCAGCTAGTCACCCGCTTCGAGCCCGCCGGCGATCAGCCGGAAGCCATCCGCCTGATGGTCGAGGGCATCGAAGCCGGGCTGGCACACCAGACGTTGCTCGGTGTGACCGGCTCGGGCAAGACCTTCAGCATCGCCAACGTGATCGCCCAGGTGCAACGTCCAACCCTGGTACTGGCGCCGAACAAAACGCTGGCTGCACAGTTATATGGCGAGTTCAAAGCGTTCTTCCCGAACAACGCCGTCGAGTACTTCGTTTCCTACTACGACTACTACCAGCCCGAAGCCTACGTGCCGTCGTCGGATACGTTCATCGAGAAAGACGCTTCGATCAACGATCACATCGAACAGATGCGACTGTCCGCGACCAAAGCGTTGCTGGAGCGCAAAGACGCGATCATCGTCACCACGGTGTCGTGCATCTACGGTCTGGGCAGCCCGGAAACCTATTTGAAGATGGTGCTGCACGTGGATCGCGGCGACAAGCTCGATCAGCGTGCGTTGCTGCGACGCCTGGCGGACCTGCAATACACCCGCAACGATATGGACTTCGCCCGTGCGACCTTCCGGGTTCGCGGCGATGTGATCGATATCCACCCGGCGGAATCCGACTTTGAAGCGATCCGCATCGAACTCTTCGACGATGAAGTCGAAAAGATTTCCGCCTTCGATCCTTTGACCGGCGAAGTGATCCGCCAGTTGCCGCGCTTTACCTTCTATCCGAAAAGCCACTACGTGACGCCACGGGAAACCCTGCTCGGCGCCATCGAAGGAATCAAGGTGGAGCTTCAGGAGCGCCTGGACTACCTGCGTACCAACAACAAACTGGTGGAAGCGCAGCGCCTGGAGCAGCGCACCCGGTTTGACCTGGAGATGATCCTCGAGCTGGGGTATTGCAACGGCATCGAAAACTACTCGCGCTACCTGTCGGGCCGTGAATCTGGCCAGGCGCCACCGACCTTGTTTGACTACCTGCCGGCCGACGCCTTGCTGGTGATCGACGAATCCCACGTCAGCGTGCCGCAGGTCGGCGCCATGTATAAGGGCGACCGCTCCCGTAAGGAGACGCTGGTGGAATACGGTTTCCGTCTGCCGTCAGCGCTGGATAACCGGCCGATGCGTTTCGACGAGTTCGAAAACATCAGCCCTCAGACGATTTTCGTCTCGGCGACCCCTGGTAATTACGAGGCGGAACACGCCGGTCGCGTGGTCGAGCAACTGGTCCGCCCGACTGGACTTGTCGACCCGCAAATCGAAATCCGCCCGGCATTGACCCAGGTCGACGATTTGCTCTCGGAAATCGGCAAGCGCGTGGCGCTGGAGGAGCGGGTGCTGGTCACGACGTTGACCAAGCGTATGTCCGAAGACTTGACTGATTACCTGGCCGACCACGGCGTACGGGTGCGTTATCTGCACTCGGACATCGACACGGTTGAACGGGTCGAAATCATCCGCGATCTGCGTCTGGGCACCTTCGATGTGCTGGTGGGGATCAACCTGCTGCGCGAAGGTCTGGACATGCCGGAAGTGTCCCTGGTGGCGATTCTCGATGCGGACAAGGAAGGCTTCCTGCGTTCCGAGCGCTCGCTGATCCAGACCATCGGCCGGGCGGCGCGCAACCTCAATGGTCGGGCGATTCTCTACGCGGATCGCATCACCGGCTCGATGGAGCGGGCGATCGGCGAAACCGAGCGTCGTCGCGACAAGCAGATCGCCTTCAACCTGGCCAATGGCATCACGCCCAAGGGCGTGTTCAAGGACGTTGCCGACATCATGGAAGGCGCCACCGTGCCGGGCTCGCGCAGCAAGAAGCGCAAAGGCATGGCCAAGGCCGCCGAGGAAAACGCCAAGTACGAGGCCGAATTGCGTTCGCCGGGCGAAATCGCCAAGCGCATCAAGGCGCTGGAAGAGAAGATGTACCAGCTTGCGCGCGACCTTGAATTCGAAGCCGCGGCGCAGATGCGTGATGAGATTGGCAAGTTGCGGGAGCGGTTGATCGCCGTTTGAGTTTTGCAGCACCCGAGGCCGCGCCGCGATTTCAAGGTGCTCCACCAGCCTTCAACCCCGCCGGCAACGCCTTGGTCAACAACACCGCCAGCATGCTGATCCCTAGCGCAATCCCGACAAAGTGAAGCGCATCGTTGTAAGCCATGATCGACGCCTGCTGATGCGCAATCTCACTGAGGTTGCCCAGCGCCGCCGCCTCACTGCCAAACCGATCCGCCAGCGATGCCATCCGCTCGGCGACCTGCGGGTTGGTCGGCACAATCGAGCGACACCCACACCGCGAGCCGCCGCGCCATACGCGCGTTGTAGACGCAACCTTGGCTTAAATGCCCTGCTCACTGGAGCCGGGCGGGCAACGCCTGTTACCATTCGCCCTTTGTTTTATCTTCATTTCGAGACTTGCCATGACCACCGTCCGCACTCGCATCGCGCCATCGCCTACCGGGGATCCCCATGTAGGTACCGCTTACATCGCTTTGTTCAACTACTGCTTTGCCAAGCAGCATGGCGGTGAGTTCATCCTGCGCATTGAAGACACCGACCAATTGCGTTCGACCCGCGAGTCCGAACAACAGATTTTCGATGCCCTGCGCTGGTTGGGTATCGACTGGAGCGAAGGCCCGGATGTCGGCGGTCCGCACGGTCCTTACCGCCAGAGTGAGCGCGGCGAGATCTATCAGAAGTACTGCCAGCAACTCGTCGAAATGGGTCACGCCTTCCCGTGCTTCTGCACCGCCGAAGAACTCGACCAGATGCGCGCCGAGCAAATGGCTCGCGGCGAAACCCCGCGTTACGACGGCCGTGCGCTGTTGCTGTCTGCGGATGAAGTCGCCCGCCGCCTGGCCGCCGGCGAACCGCACGTGATCCGCATGAAAGTGCCGAGCGAAGGCGTTTGCGTGGTGCCGGACATGTTGCGTGGCGATGTCGAGATCCCGTGGGATCGTATGGACATGCAAGTGCTGATGAAGACCGACGGCCTGCCGACGTACTTCCTGGCTAACGTGGTCGATGACCACCTGATGGGCATCACCCACGTTCTGCGCGGCGAAGAGTGGCTGCCCTCGGCGCCGAAACTGATTCTGCTGTACGAGTACTTCGGCTGGGAACAACCGGAGCTGTGCTACATGCCGCTGCTGCGTAACCCGGACAAGAGCAAGCTGTCCAAGCGCAAGAACCCGACCTCGGTGACGTTCTACGAGCGCATGGGCTTTATGCCGGAAGCGATGCTCAACTACCTGGGGCGCATGGGCTGGTCGATGCCGGACGAGCGCGAGAAGTTCTCGCTGCAGGAAATGGTCGACCACTTTGACCTGAGCCGCGTCTCCCTCGGCGGCCCGATATTCGACGTCGAGAAACTGTCGTGGCTCAACGGCCAGTGGCTGCGGGACCTGCCGGTGGAAGAGTTCGCCAGCCGCTTGCAGACCTGGGCGCTGAACCCGCAATACATGATGAAGATCGCGCCGCACGTGCAGGGTCGGGTTGAAACGTTCAGCCAGGTCGCACCGCTGGCTGGTTTCTTCTTCGCCGGTGGCGTGAACCCGGACGCCAAGCTGTTTGAATCCAAGAAGCTGTCGGGCGATCAGGTGCGTCAGTTGATGCAGTTGATTCTGTGGAAGCTGGAAAGCCTGCGTCAGTGGGAGAAGGACAGCATCACCGCAACGATTCAAGCCGTGGTCGAATCCCTGGAACTGAAGTTGCGTGACGCCATGCCGCTGATGTTTGCGTCGATCACTGGCCAGGCCAGTTCGGTGTCGGTGCTTGATGCAATGGAAATCCTCGGTCCGGACCTGACCCGTTTCCGTCTGCGCCAGGCAATCGACTTGCTGGGCGGCGTGTCGAAGAAGGAAAACAAGGAGTGGGAAAAACTCTTGGGCAACATCGCGTAGGAGCTGCCGAAGGCTGCGATCTTTTGATCTTGATCTGCGGTGGCCCGAAAAGATCGCAGGCTGCGCCAGCTCCTACGGGCCTGCGTTTTTTCCCCAAGCCCCGATTTTTCGGGGGGAGGGCGGTAAGTGATTGTTATGGCGACAAAAAATTTTGGAGATTGTTAAAAATAAGTTTGACAGCTTTCCGAAGCGCCATTAAGATTCGCCCCGTCCTCAGCGATGAGGGGCTATAGCTCAGCTGGGAGAGCGCTTGCATGGCATGCAAGAGGTCGACGGTTCGATCCCGTCTAGCTCCACCAATTTACACTTCAAGGTCTGGCCACACCGGCCTTGAAGCGATCAACTCTCAGGGTTGATCTGTTGTATAGAAGGGTTTGCGTCCCCTTCGTCTAGTGGCCTAGGACACCGCCCTTTCACGGCGGTAACAGGGGTTCGAGTCCCCTAGGGGACGCCAGTTTTACAGAAGCAGTGTCGCAAGATGCTGCTCCGCCGCCAGGCGATAAATCGGGGCTATA
Source organism: Pseudomonas sp. MDT1-17 (assembly GCF_054898105.1). Taxonomy (NCBI): domain Bacteria; kingdom Pseudomonadati; phylum Pseudomonadota; class Gammaproteobacteria; order Pseudomonadales; family Pseudomonadaceae; genus Pseudomonas; species Pseudomonas sp. MDT1-17. Next base: position 2,626,692 of record NZ_JBUBVM010000001.1, read on the forward strand.
GCTCAGCTGGGAGAGCGCCTGCATGGCATGCAGGAGGTCAACGGTTCGATCCCGTTTAGCTCCACCAATTTTACAGTTCAAGGTCTGGCCACACCGGCCTTGAATCGATCAGCTCTCAGCACTGATCAGTTGTATAGAAGGTTTTGCGTCCCCTTCGTCTAGTGGCCTAGGACACCGCCCTTTCACGGCGGTAACAGGGGTTCGAGTCCCCTAGGGGACGCCACGATTACCCGCTCTGCGGGATTTTATAAGGGTCATTCAATTATTGAATGGCCCTTTTGTTTGTCTGGCGTTTGGCCAAATCCCCTATTTCTTTCAAACTGTTCTTCAGACCAGCGGTCACATCCACGACTTGCGTAAAATTATTATGAGAATAATATTCTAGTCGTAATATTCGGAGGCAACGATGAACGATAAAAAAGCTCAAACCCGCGAACGCATCCTCAAGGCTGCCAGCGCAGCGCTGATTCAGCGCGGCCCAGCCGAACCGAGCGTGGGTGAAGTGATGGGCGCGGCCGGCCTGACCGTCGGCGGCTTTTATGCGCACTTCGAAAGCAAGGACGCGATGATGCTGGAAGCGTTCAAGCAACTGCTCGGTCACCGCCGTGGCTTGATCGCCGACATGGACGCCGAGTTGACCGGCGAAGAGCGTCGCGTGTTGGTTGCTGCGTTTTATCTGTCACGCAAACACCGTGATTCCTCTGAGTCAGCGTGCCCGATCCCGGCTTCGGTCGGTGAGCTGGGTCGGCTGCCGGACGCGTTTCGCGTGGCGTTGAATGAGCATGTGGAAATGATGGTCGCGCAGTTGGCGGCCAGCCCGGAAGACACCGACAAAGCCTTGGCCGACATGGCCTTGATGGTCGGTGGTTTGGCTCTGGCGCGTGCGCTGGGACCAGGAGAGTTGTCCGATCGATTGCTGCGCGCCGCCAAATCGGCGGTGCTATGACCTAAAGGCCTAGGCCTGAGGAGTGAGAGCGATGAGCACGTTGAAGTGGGTTCGTGGCGTTAATGGCACCTTGGGCTGGGTCGCACCAAAACTGGTTGCGAACATAATGCGACTGGCATTCATGACGCCGCGCGAGCTGCCGCCGCGTGATTGGGAATTGCCGCTGCTGGCGAAATCCGAGCGGATCACCTTGCGCTTCGGCCTCTCGGCACTGCGTTGGGGGCAGGGCCCGGCCGTGTTGCTGATGCACGGTTGGGAAGGTCGGCCAACGCAGTTTGCCAGCCTCATCACCGCACTGGTCGATGCCGGTTACACCGTGGTGGCGCTGGACGGTCCGGCTCACGGTCGCTCGCCGGGTCGCGAGGCTAATGTGGTGCTGTTCGCCCGGGCCATGCTTGAAGCCGCCGCCGAGTTGCCGCCGCTGCAAGCCGTCATCGGTCACTCCATGGGTGGCGCCAGTGCCATGCTCGCCGTTCAACTGGGCCTGCGCACCGAAACCCTGGTCACTATCGCCGCCCCGGCGCGAATCCTCGCCGTGTTGCGCGGCTTCGCCCGTTACGTGCGGTTACCACCGAAAGCTCGTTCAGCGTTCATTCGTCAGATCGAAAGAGACGTCGGCATGCGCGCTGCGGCGCTGGATGTCGCGCACTATCAGCTCGACATGCCCGGCCTGATCGTCCATGCCGAAGACGACTGCTACGTTCCGGTCAAGGAATCGCAGCTGATCAACGAAGCCTGGTTTGACAGTCGTCTGTTGCGCCTGGAAGCGGGTGGTCATCAACGGGTGCTGGCTGACCCTCGGGTGATCGAAGGCGTTCTTTCGCTGCTGGCCGGTCGCAGTCTGCAATCGCGCCAATCGGCCTGAGCATCCGTTACACTGCCCCGGTCAAAATTTTCTGACCAGGAGTGGGGCATGGGCTGGGATCGGGCAACGCCATTTATCATTGATCTGGAAGTCGGCGCAGAGGACATCGATGGGCTGGGTCACGCGAACAACGCGGTGTACGTGACCTGGCTCGAACGCTGTGCCTGGCGCCACTCCCAGCGGCTTGGCCTGGACCTGGTCGAGTATCGTCGGCTGGACCGGGCGATGGCGGTGGTGCGGCACGAAATCGATTACCTGGCGGCCGCCTATGAAGGCGATGAATTGCAATTGGCGACCTGGATCGTCGATTGGGACCGACGCCTGAAAATGACCCGCCACTTCCAGTTGAAGCGCCCCAGCGACAACACCACGTTGCTGCGAGCACAAACCACCTTCGTCTGCATCGAGCTGTCGACCGGCAAGCCCAAGCGCATGCCTGCGGAATTCATCGAGGGTTACGGCCCCGCGTTGCAAGTCGCGATCTAATTGATGCTTTCGAGTAAACTGCCGCACGTTTTTCGTTGAGTGTGTTTTTCATGCAAATTGCTTTGGCGCCCATGGAGGGGTTGGTCGACAACATCCTGCGGGACGTACTGACCCGTGTGGGCGGTATCGATTGGTGCGTGACCGAGTTCATTCGGATCAACGATCAACTGCTCACGCCTGCCTATTACCACAAGTTCGGCCCGGAACTGCTGACCGGCGCCCGGACCGCGTCCGGCGTGCCGTTGCGAGTACAACTGCTCGGCTCCGATCCTGTATGCCTGGCAGAAAACGCCGCCCTTGCCTGCGAACTTGGTTCCGAAGTTATCGACCTGAACTTCGGCTGCCCGGCCAAGACCGTCAATAAGTCCCGTGGTGGCGCGGTGCTGCTCAAAGAACCTGAGCTGCTGAACCAGATCGTCGAACATGTCCGTCGTGCCGTCCCGGCGCACATTCCAGTGACCGCGAAGATGCGCCTCGGTTTCGACAGCCCGGACGGTTCGCTGGTTTGCGCCACGGCCCTGGCCGAAGGTGGCGCGGCGCACATCGTCGTTCACGCGCGGACCAAGACCGATGGCTACAAGCCGCCGGCCCATTGGGAATGGATTCCGCGGGTGCAGGACGTGGTCAAGGTGCCGGTGTTCGCCAATGGTGATATCTGGAGCGTCGAAGACTGGCGTCGTTGCCGCGAAATCAGCGGCGTGGAAGACATCATGCTCGGTCGTGGCCTGGTCTCGCGTCCGGATCTGGCGCGGCAAATCGCGGCGGCGCGGGCCGGTGACGACGTCGTCGAGATGACCTGGGCCGAGTTGCTGCCGCTGATTCAGGACTTCTGGCTGCAAGCCAAGGCGCAAATGACGCCACGCCAGTCGCCAGGTCGCTTGAAGCAGTGGCTGGCAATGCTGACCCGCAATTATCCCGAAGCGGTCGAGCTGTTCACCGTCCTTCGTCGCGAAACCGAGCTGGACCAGGTTTCGCGTTTACTGGGTCTTCAGGTGTCTGAAGCCGCCTGAATCCGATTGATCAAACTGTCCTGGGCGCCAATGGCGCCCTTTTTTTGTGCCCGTCATCCAGATGATTTCAAGCATTACGCGGGCTCTGTAGCTGATCCAAGCTCGGTGTCATTTGAGGAGTTGTTGAAACCCCTCCACCGGCAGCGGCGGGCTGTGCAAATACCCCTGATAAAAATGGCAGCCCAGCCCCTGCAAAAACTCCAGCTGCTCTGGCGTCTCCACCCCTTCGGCAATCACTTTCAATTCGAGGCTGCGGGCCATGGCGACGATGGCGCGGATGATCTCGGCGTCGTTGGGGTCGGTGGTGGCGTCGCGGATGAACGATTGGTCGATTTTCAGGGTGTCGACCGGCAGACGCTTGAGGTAAGTCAGCGAGGAATAACCCGTACCGAAATCGTCCATGGCAAAGCTCACGCCGAGTTTTTTCAGGCTTCGCATTTTGCTGATGGTGTCTTCCAGGTTCTGGATGACGATGCCTTCAGTGATTTCCAGTTTCAGCAGCGAACAGGGCAGGCCGTGGCTGACGAGGCTGTGTTCGATGCGTTCGACGAAGTCGTTCTGCCGGAATTGCCGCGGGCTGATGTTGACGCACAGGCTGAAGTCGAGCGGGTCTATCAGGCCCTTGGCAATCAGCTGCCTGAAGGCGCCGCAAGCTTCGTCGATGATCCACGTGCCGACTTCCAGAATCAGTCCGCTGTCTTCGAGCACCTTGATGAACTCGGTGGGCGATTGCGCGCCGAGTGCCGGATGGTTCCAGCGAACCAGCGCTTCGGCACCGACAATGCGGTTGTCCCGGGCGTCCACCTGAGGTTGGTAGTGCACGCGGAACTCACCCCGGGAAAGGGCCAGGCGCAGGTCGGTTTCCATGCGCAGGCGTTCGCTCGCAGCCTTCTGCATGGTGTGGTGGTACATCTGCGTGGTATTGCGGCCTGAATCCTTGGCTCGGTAGAGGGCGATGTCGGCGCGTTTGAGCAGGTCGGTCGGGGTCGAACCATGATCGGGAATCAACGCGATGCCGATGCTCGGGGTCACTTGCAGGCGTTGTCCGTCGAGGAACATCGGCTCCGACAGCAGTTCACGCAAGGTGTCCGCCAACTGCCGAACCTGTTCGCTGACCTCGTTGCGCGAGCCTTCGAGCCCGCTGAGCAGCACCACAAATTCGTCACCGCCCAAACGGGCGACGGTGTCCTCCATGCGCACGCTGGCTTCGAGGCGCGCGGTGATGATTTTCAGCACCGTATCGCCCACCGGGTGGCCGAGCGAATCATTGATGTGCTTGAAGTGGTCGAGATCGAGAAACATCAAGGCGCCGCGCAAATTATGGCGCTTGAGCAGGGCAATCTGCTGGCTCAGGCGATCCATCAATAGCGCGCGGTTAGGCAGGTTGGTCAGCGGGTCGTGGTAGGCCAGGTGCCGGATTTGCGCTTCGGCATTTTTCAGCAGGCTGACGTCCCGTGCGGTCAGCAGCAGGCAAGCGGTTTCGTTGAGGATGATCGGCTCCACCGAGACCTCGACAGTCAGCAGCTCGCCGCGTTTATTGCGCCCGAGCATTTCCTGGTGATGCACCCGGCCCTTGATCTGCAGTTCGGCAAGCAGCGCCGAGCGTTGTTTTTCCTCGGCCCAGATGCCGACCTGATACACCGTGCGGCCGACCACTTCATCGGCGCGATAGCCGGTCAGGCGGCAGAAGCCATCGTTGACCTCCAGATAACGCCCGGTGTCGCGCTCGGTGATGGTGATGGCGTCGGGGCTTGAGTGGAACGCCTTGGCAAACTTCTCTTCGCTGGCCTTGAGCGCCGCTTCCGAGCGCTGTTGCTGGGTGATGTCGCGCAGGGTGGTGACGATGCACGGCTGGTCGCCAACGCTGATCTGGCGGCTGGAAATCACGCAGGTCAGGGATTGCCCGTCTTTGTGCTGAACCAGGATCGCCACGTTGTTCAGGCCTTGCTCGCGGATGACCTGCTCGATCCGTCGCAGGCTTTTCGTCGACGCGTCCCATAAACCGATTTCGTCGGCGCCGCGGCCAATCACATCGGCGGTGCTCCAGCCGAAGATCTGGGTGAAGCTGGAGTTGATCTCGATGAATTGGCCTGTGTCCTGACGGGTCACGCAAATCGGGTCCGGGCTGACCTGGAACAGGGTGGCAAACTTCTCTTCGGACGCCACCAGCAGCTGCTCGCGCTCCACCTGATCGGTGATGTCGAGCAGCGTGCCGGCCATGCGCAACGGGGCGCCGTTGTCGTCGCGATAGAGTCGGGCGCGGCTTTCCAGGAAGCGCGAGCTGCCATCCGGCAATTGCACGCGGTAGGTCAGTTGATAATTGCCGGCAGGGCCTTCTCGCAGACTGTGATAGGCGTCGCGCATGGTGCCGCGCTCTTCGTCGGGCACGCCTTCGAAAAACGCATCGAAAGATTCATGGAACGGTTTGGCTTCCAGCCCGTGTAACTGGGCGGCGCGTGCCGTGCCGTACAGCATGCCGCTGGGGATATGCCAGTCCCAGGTACCCAGTTGCGCCGAATCCAAAGCAAGGTCGAGCCGCTCCTGGCTGTCTTTCAGGGCAAGCTCGGCGGCTTTGCGTTCGGTGGTGTCCAGAAACGTACTCAGCAGATACGGCTGGCCTTCGAGCTCTACCTTTTGTGCGCTGAGAATGCCGTCATGGACCTGGCCATTGCTGGCACGAAACTGCACCTCCATGCTGACCAGTTCGCCCTTGGCCTTGGTGGCCTTGACCAGTTGTTCCCGTTGCTCCGGGTGCACCCAAAGGCCCAGTTCCACGGTGGTACGACCAATGGCGTTTTGCACGGGCCAGCCGAACAGGCTTTCAAAATACTGGTTGGCTTCGGTAATCAGGCCGTCTTCCTGGCGGGTCAGCAGGACCATGTTCGGGCACAGGTGGAACAGTGTGGCAAAGCGCTTTTCCGAGCTGCTCAACGCCTGTTCGCGCTGGCGCTGGTGGGTGATTTCGCGGATGACGCCAATCATCCGTGGCCGGCCGTGTTTGTCCGGCAGCAGGCTGCCATTGATCTCCAGCCAGTGCAGGCTGCCGTCGGGCCAGCGAATGCGGTGGTGCATCGCCTGTTCCAGCGGGGCGCCGGCGATCACCGCGTCGAAGGCGCGAATGGTTTTCGCCCGATCCTCCGGCGGCAACAAGTCGAGGTATTCCAGATCCGCCGGCAGCGGTTGCCGAGGATCGAAGCCGAACAGCGCCTGGGTACCGCGCGACCAACTGATCTGCCCGCGCTCGATGTCCCAATACCAGGCGCCCAGACGTGCACCGTTGAGGGCGGCCAGCAATTGTGGGGCGCTTTCCCAGCTCTGCTCGGACCGTTTTGGGTCAAGCGCCTGTATACGCGGCATCGGCGGAATACGGTCAACAGATTTCGGCATTGGCAAGCCTTGGCTGAGTGGGGTGTTAGTGACAGTAACTCGAGGCTCTATAGAAGTAGCACAGCTTAGCCGAGAGTCCCTGGCAGATCGATTTGTGCATCCAGCAAGGCCATGAAGGCTCGCGCCGCATTCGATAGCGTCCTTTCTGTGTGCAGGATATAGCCTAGCTGGCGAGTGAGTTGTATGCCCGGCAAAGGTATTCGCGCAACCTGATCATCCAGCATGGTGCGCGGCAACACGCTCCAGGCCAGGCCAATCGAGACCATCATCTTGATGGTTTCCAGATAATTCGTGCTCATGGCGATGTTCGGCGTCAGGCCTTGAGTTTCGAACAGGCGCCGGACGATGTGGTGGGTAAAGGTGTTGCCACCCGGAAATACCGCCGGGTGCAGGGCAATGTCCGCCAGGCTGACCGGGCCGTCGCTGATCAGCGAGTGCTCCGGGGCGACCACGAAGTCCAGCGGGTCGTCCCACACCGGCGTGGCCTTGACCAGTGCGTGGGGCTCCGGTGCCAGGGTGATGACCGCCAGTTCGGCGCGGCCATGGAGGATTTCTTCGTAGGCCACTTCCGAGTCGAGGAACTGAATATCCAGCGCCACTTGCGGGTAACGTCGAGTGAACTCCCTTAATAAGGGGGGTAAGCGGTGCAGGCCGATATGGTGGCTGGTGGCGAGGGTCAGGCGACCGGACACTTCGCCGGTCAGGTTGGTCAGGGCACGGCGGGTGTCGTCCAGCACATTCAGGATCTGATAGGCCCTCGGCAGCAAGGCGCGACCGGCCTCGGTCAGGCCGACTTCACGGCCCAGGCGATCGAACAGGCGCACCTTCAATTGCTGCTCCAGTCCGGCAATGCGCTTGCTGATGGCCGGTTGGGTCAGGTGCAGCCGTTCGCCCGCGCCGGAGAAACTCCCGGTCTCGGCAATCGCGATAAAAGCGTTGAGGTTGGCCAGATCCATTGTGGTATTCCAGTTGGTTATCCAAAGCATAAAAAATATGAATTTGAGTTATTTAATGTAACCCCCTAGGATCGACCTCACAAGCCAAGGGGTTATAGAACCGTGCACGACCCAAGGCATAGAAAAGAAGCAAGCTGATGAGGACCGTCTGATGGCCGGCAAAACGCTTTACGACAAGCTCTGGGATTCCCATGAAGTGAAACGGCGCGACGATGGGTCGTCGTTGATCTATATCGACCGCCACATCATCCATGAAGTGACTTCGCCCCAAGCTTTCGAAGGCCTGCGCCTGGCCGGGCGCAAGCCTTGGCGCGTCGACTCGATCATCGCGACCCCGGACCACAACGTACCGACCACACCGGATCGCAAGGGCGGCATCGAAGCGATCACCGACCAGGTCTCGCGTTTGCAGGTTCAGACCCTCGATGACTACTGCGATGAATATGGCATCACCGAATTCAAGATGAATGACGTGCGCCAGGGCATCGTTCACGTGATCGGTCCGGAGCAGGGTGCCACCTTGCCGGGCATGACCGTGGTCTGCGGCGATTCGCACACCTCGACTCACGGCGCGTTTGGCGCATTGGCCCACGGCATCGGGACTTCCGAGGTCGAGCACGTGTTCGCCACGCAGTGCCTGGTCGCCAAGAAAATGAAAAACATGCGGGTGTCGGTCGAAGGCAAATTGCCGTTCGGCGTGACCGCCAAGGACATCGTGCTGGCGGTGATCGGGAAGATCGGCACCGCCGGCGGTAACGGCCACGCCATCGAATTCGCCGGCAGCGCGATTCGCGATCTGTCGGTCGAAGGCCGCATGACCATCTGCAACATGTCCATCGAGGCCGGCGCTCGCGTAGGTCTGGTGGCTGCCGACGAAAAAACCGTGGCTTACGTTAAGGGTCGTCCATTCGCCCCGAAAGGCGCGGAATGGGACATGGCGGTCGAAGCCTGGAAAGACCTGGTATCCGACGCTGACGCCGTGTTCGACACCGTCGTCGAGCTCGACGCCACTCAGATCAAGCCTCAAGTCAGCTGGGGTACGTCGCCCGAGATGGTCCTGGCAGTTGATCAGAACGTGCCCGATCCTGCGAAAGAAATGGACCTGGTCAAACGCGGCTCCATCGAGCGCGCCTTGAAATACATGGGTTTGAGCGCCAATCAGGCGATCACCGATATTCAGCTGGACCGGGTATTCATTGGTTCCTGCACCAACTCGCGGATTGAAGACTTGCGCGCTGCGGCGGTGATTGCCAAGGGCCGTAAAGTCGCGTCGACGATCAAGCAAGCCATCGTAGTGCCGGGTTCGGGCCTGGTGAAGGCACAAGCCGAGGCCGAAGGCCTGGACAAGATTTTCCTCGAAGCCGGTTTCGAGTGGCGTGAACCGGGTTGCTCGATGTGCCTGGCGATGAACCCGGACCGTTTGGAGTCGGGCGAACATTGCGCCTCGACTTCCAACCGCAACTTCGAAGGGCGTCAGGGCACCGGTGGCCGCACGCACCTGGTCAGCCCGGCCATGGCCGCGGCGGCTGCCGTCAACGGTCGTTTCATCGACGTTCGCGAACTGATCTGAGGAACCGCACATGAGAGCTTTTACCCAGCACACCGGTTTGGTCGCGCCATTGGACCGAGCCAACGTCGACACCGACCAGATCATTCCGAAGCAGTTCTTGAAGTCGATCAAGCGCACCGGTTTCGGTCCGAACCTGTTTGACGAGTGGCGCTACCTGGACGTGGGCTATGCCTACCAGGACAACTCCAAGCGTCCGCTGAACAAGGACTTCGTCCTCAACGCCGAGCGTTATCAAGGCGCCAGCGTGCTGCTGGCCCGCGAGAACTTCGGTTGCGGCTCCAGTCGCGAACACGCGCCGTGGGCGCTGGAAGAGTACGGTTTTCGCAGCATCATCGCGCCGAGCTACGCCGACATTTTCTACAACAACAGCTTCAAGAACGGCTTGCTGCCGATCATCCTGAGCGATGCTGAAGTCGATGAGCTGTTTCAACAGGTCGAAGCGAATCCTGGCTACGAGTTGACGGTCGACCTGCAAGCCCAGACCGTGACCCGGCCTGATGGCAAGGTTTACAGCTTCGAGCTTGACGAGTTCCGCAAGCATTGTCTGGTGAATGGTCTGGATGACATTGGCCTGACCTTGCAGGATCACGAGGCGATTGCAGCGTTTGAAAGCAAGCACCGGGCGAGCCAGCCGTGGTTGTTTCGCGACGTTTGATTGATCCGGCATTTCGGTAGGTAAGGCGGGCCTCTTCGCGAGCAGGCTCGCTCCCACATTGGATCGTCAGTGTTTACGAAATCCCTGTGGGAGCGAGCCTGCTCCGGGCGGCGTTCCGACGATGGCGGCAGCCCAGACAACACAAATATCAGGACATTACGATGACTAGCACCGCCCACAGTCAGGTTGTACAAAAGCAATTCGGTGAACAGGCCTCGGCCTACCTGAGCAGTGCCGTACACGCTCAAGGCACCGAATTCGCACTGCTACAGGCTGAACTGGCAGGGCAGGGCGATGCCCGAGTGCTGGACCTGGGCTGCGGCGCCGGTCACGTCAGTTTCCATGTGGCGTCACTGGTGAAAGAAGTGGTGGCCTACGACCTGTCGCAGCAAATGCTCGACGTGGTGGCCAGTGCCGCTGTCGATCGCGGCCTGAGCAATGTGTCCACGGTGCTGGGCGCCGCCGAGCGGTTGCCGTTCGCCGATGGCGAGTTCGATTTCGTCTTCAGCCGTTATTCGGCGCACCATTGGAGCGATCTCGGCCTGGCGCTGCGGGAGGTTCGACGGGTGCTGAAGCCGGGCGGCGTGGCGGCGTTCATCGATGTGTTGTCACCGGGCAGTCCGTTGTTCGACACTTACCTGCAAAGCGTCGAAGTGCTGCGCGACACCAGCCATGTGCGCGATTATTCCGCCGGCGAGTGGTTGCGTCAGGTCAGCGAAGCGGGGTTGCATACCCGCAGCACCACGCGTCAACGGCTGCGTCTGGAGTACAGCTCTTGGGTCGAACGCATGCGCACGCCAGAGGTGATGCGCGCGGCGATCCGTGAGTTGCAGCAGTCGATGGGCAACGAAGTACGCGAATATTTTGAGATTGAGGCCGATGGTTCGTTCAGTACAGATGTACTGGTGCTGTGGGCGCAGCGATAGACTTTTTCCACGGTGTGCCTGCGGGCACGCCGACTGATGACATGAGGAAAGCATGAGCAAGCAGATTCTGATTCTCCCAGGTGACGGTATTGGCCCGGAAATCATGGCCGAAGCGGTCAAGGTGCTGGAGCTGGCGAACGACAAGTACAGCCTCGGCTTCGAGCTGAGCCACGACGTCATCGGCGGCGCCGCCATCGACAAGCATGGCGTGCCTTTGGCCGACGAAACCCTGGACCGTGCGCGCGCAGCCGACGCTGTACTGCTCGGCGCCGTGGGGGGCCCGAAATGGGACACCATTGAACGTGACATCCGCCCTGAGCGCGGCCTGCTGAAGATTCGTGCGCAACTGGGCCTGTTCGGCAACTTGCGTCCGGCGATTCTGTACCCGCAACTGGCCGAAGCTTCGAGCCTGAAGGCAGAAATCGTTGCGGGCCTGGACATCCTGATCGTCCGTGAACTGACCGGCGGTATCTACTTCGGCGCGCCTCGCGGTACCCGCACCCTGGAAAACGGCGAGCGTCAGGCTTACGACACCCTGCCGTACAGCGAAAGCGAAATCCGTCGGATCGCCCGTGTCGGGTTCGACATGGCCATGGTGCGCGGCAAGAAGCTGTGCTCGGTGGACAAGGCCAACGTGCTGGCCTCCAGCCAACTGTGGCGTGAAATCGTCGAGCAAGTGGCCAAGGACTACCCTGAAGTCGAACTGAGCCACATGTACGTCGACAACGCCGCCATGCAACTGGTGCGCGCACCCAAGCAATTCGACGTGATCGTCACCGACAACCTGTTTGGCGACATTTTGTCCGACCAGGCCTCGATGCTCACCGGTTCCATCGGCATGCTGCCGTCGGCGTCGCTGGACACCAACAACAAAGGCATGTACGAGCCGTGCCACGGTTCGGCGCCGGACATCGCTGGCAAAGGCATCGCCAACCCGTTGGCGACCATTCTGTCGGTGTCGATGATGCTGCGTTACAGCTTCAATCTGCAGGATGCGGCCGATGCGATCGAGAAGGCCGTCAGTCTGGTATTGGACCAGGGCCTGCGCACTGGCGACATCTGGTCGGCCGGTTGCACTAAAGTCGGTACGCAGGAAATGGGCGACGCAGTAGTCGCCGCGCTGCGGAATCTGTAATCTCTTGGGCCCGCTGCAACTTTCACTCTTGAAAGCAGCGGCCCACTTTTTAAAGAAGGTGTAGTTGCGATGAAACGTGTAGGTCTGATCGGTTGGCGCGGTATGGTCGGTTCCGTGCTCATGCAGCGGATGCTGGAAGAGCAGGATTTCGATCTTATTGAGCCGGTGTTTTTCACCACTTCCAATGTCGGTGGCCAAGGCCCGTCCGTGGGCAAGGACATTGCTCCGCTCAAGGACGCTTACAGCATTGAAGAGCTGAAAACCCTCGACGTGATTCTGACCTGCCAGGGTGGCGACTACACCAGCGAAGTCTTCCCGAAGCTGCGCGAAGCCGGCTGGCAGGGTTACTGGATCGATGCCGCTTCCAGCCTGCGCATGCAGGATGACGCGGTGATCGTGCTGGACCCGGTGAACCGCAAGGTCATCGACCAGCAGCTCGACGCGGGCACCAAGAACTACATCGGCGGCAACTGCACCGTCAGTCTGATGCTGATGGGCCTGGGTGGTCTGTTCGAAGCCGGCCTGGTGGAGTGGATGAGCGCCATGACCTATCAGGCGGCCTCCGGTGCCGGCGCGCAGAACATGCGTGAACTGATCAAGCAAATGGGCGCGACCCACGCCGCTGTCGCCGATCAACTGGCCGACCCGGCCAGCGCGATCCTCGACATCGACCGCCGTGTCGCCGAAGCCATGCGCAGCGATGCGTACCCGACCGAAAACTTCGGTGTACCGCTCGCCGGCAGCCTGATCCCGTGGATCGACAAGGAACTGCCGAACGGTCAGAGCCGCGAAGAGTGGAAGGCCCAGGCCGAGACCAACAAGATCCTCGGTCGCTTCAAGAGCCCGATCCCGGTCGATGGCATCTGCGTGCGCATCGGCGCCATGCGCTGCCACAGCCAGGCGCTGACCATCAAACTGAACAAAGACGTGCCGATTGCCGACATCGAAGGGCTGATCAGCCAGCACAACCCTTGGGTCAAACTGGTGCCGAACCAGCGTGACGTCAGCATTCAGGAACTGAGCCCGACGAAAGTCACCGGCACCCTGAACGTACCGGTTGGCCGTCTGCGCAAACTGAACATGGGCACGCAGTACGTCGGCGCGTTCACCGTCGGCGACCAACTGCTGTGGGGCGCGGCCGAACCGCTGCGTCGCATGCTGCGGATCCTGCTTGAGCGTTGATCGATTGAAGTAATGAAAGAACCCGTGCCTTGAAAGAGATGCGGGTTTTTTTATTCCAGGTAGTCTGGTGTTGATCGGTTGCCTGAGCCGACCTCTTCGCGAGCAGGCTCGCTCCCACAAGGAAGTCACCGAACCCTGTGGGAGCGGGCTTGCTCGCGAAGGGGCCGGTTCTGCCACCGCAAATCCCAGGCAGAATTGCCTGCATGCCAACCACCCGGTAAAGTGCCGCTCCCCCCGTTTCGCCAGAGGTAGAACCATGAGCCAGTCCTTTGATATTGCCGTGATCGGCGCCACCGGTACTGTCGGCGAAACGCTCGTGCAGATTCTCGAAGAACGCGACTTCCCGGTCGGCAATCTGCACCTGCTCGCCAGCAGCGAATCGGCCGGGCATTCGGTGCCTTTTCGCGGCAAGAACGTGCGGGTGCGGGAAGTCGATGAGTTCGACTTCAGTAAAGTCCAGCTGGTGTTCTTCGCTGCAGGCCCGGCGGTGACCCTGAGTTTCGCTTCGCGTGCCACAGCGGCGGGTTGCTCGCTGATCGACCTGTCCGGCGCCTTGCCGGCTGATCAGGCGCCGCAAGTAGTGCCTGAAGCCAACGCCGAAATCCTCGCCGGTTTGAAAAAGCCGTTCCAGGTCAGCAGTCCAAGCCCTTCGGCCACCACGCTGGCGGTCGTGCTTGCGCCGTTGCTCGGTTTGCTCGACCTGCAACGCATCAACCTGACCGCCAGCCTGGCCGTGTCCGCCCAGGGTCGCGAAGCCGTCACCGAGCTGGCCCGGCAAACCGCCGAACTGCTCAACGTGCGTCCGCTGGAGCCTACCTTCTTCGATCGGCAGATGGCCTTCAACCTGCTGGCGCAAGTCGGCAAGCCTGATGAGCAAGGGCATACGCTGCTGGAAAAACGCCTGGTACGCGAGCTGCGTCAGGTCATGGCACTGCCTTTATTAAAGATTTCCGTCACTTGCATTCAAGCCCCGGTGTTTTTTGGCGATAGCTTTAACGTGACTTTGCAGTCAGCGAGCGACATCGACCTGGCGAAAATCAACGCCGCCCTGGAAGACGCACCCGGTATCGAGCTGGTGGAAGCCGGTGATTACCCGACGCCGGTAGGCGATGCGGTAGGGCAGGACGTGGTCTACGTTGGTCGGGTCCGCGGCGGGATCGACGACCCGTCGGAACTTAATTTGTGGCTGACGTCAGATAACGTACGCAAAGGCGCCGCGCTCAATGCTGTGCAGGTGGCTGAATTGTTGATAAAAGACCTGCTGTAAAAGATACTTGGCAACAAATTGTCGAATGAATTCAGCTGGGCACTATGCTTGGCCGGACTGCTGAAGGCGGGTCACCCTCCGGGGCTTTGCGTGGCAGGAATGAAACGATCGCGCGCGACGACTCTTCGCCGCCGCGCGCAATGCCTTACGGCAGCGGCTATCAACACCTTCTCGCTGGCCGAGGAATGTTCAAACAAAGGATGAGGCTATGGTTCAAGTTCGCAAACTGGTGTTAGCAATAGCGGCCGCCTCGGCGCTGTCCTCCGGTATGGCGCATGCCCTCGGGCTCGGGGAATTGACCCTGAAGTCGACGCTGAACCAGCCCCTGGTGGCGGAAATCGAGTTGCTCGACGTCAAGGACCTCACCGCTGCTGAAGTGGTGCCGAGCCTTGCGTACCCTGAAGATTTCATCCGGGCCGGTGTCGACCGTCAGGCATTTCTCAATGACCTGAGCTTTACTCCGGTGCTCAACGCCGGCGGCAAAAGCATCCTGCGAGTGACGTCCAGCAAGCCGCTGTCCGAACCGATGTTCAAATTCCTGGTTCAAGTGACGTGGCCCAACGGTCGCCTCCTGCGCGATTACAGTGTGCTGCTCGATCCGTCCAAATTCTCGCCGCAGACCGCTGATGCGGCGGCGCAACCTGCACCGACGCAATCCGTCACCGCGCCAGTGACCGGGCCGACCCAATACACCACCACGCCGCGCGACACCCTTTGGGAGATTGCTGCGAAGTCGCGCAACGGCGGTTCGGTCCAGCAAACCATGCTGGCCATCCAGGCGTTGAACCCGGATGCCTTTATCGACGGCAACATCAACCGGTTGAAAACCGGTCAGGTGCTGCGTTTGCCGGATCAGGCACAAAGCATCAGCCTGGCGCAACAGAACGCCATTGCTGAAGTCTCCGCGCAGAACACCGCGTGGCGTCAGGGTCGTCGCTACGTGGCGAAGCCCGGGGCCGGACAGCAGCAGCTCGATGCCACCAAGCGCGCTCGCGGTGAAGACACTTCGTCGCAAACGGCGAAAGACAGCCTGAGCCTGGTCTCTGCCGAGTCCGGCAAGGCCGGTGGCAAAGGCGCCGCGGGTGATGCCAAGAACCTGGGCAACAAGCTGGCCGTGACCCAGGAAAGCCTCGACACGTCCCGTCGTGACAACGCCGAACTGAAAAGCCGCGTGGCCGATCTGCAAAGCCAGATGGACAAGCTGCAACGCCTGATCGAACTGAAGAACAATCAACTGGCCAAGTTGCAGGCTGAAGGTGCCGCGGGCGCACCGGCTGCTGCAACCGCTCCGGCGATATCAGCCGAACTGGCGGCCAACCCTGCGGCAACGCCTGCGGACGCAGCTCCGGCAGCACCTGAAGCGGCTGCTGCGCCTGAGGCCACTCCGCCTCCGGTCGATAAGCCAATCGAACCGACGCCCGTAGCGTCCGACGATCAAAAATTCAACGAGCTGCTGACCAATCCGGTGCTGCTCGGCCTGGTGGGTGGCGGTGTGTTGGTTCTGCTGCTGTTGCTGCTGTTGCTGGCGCGTCGCCGCAAAGCCCAGCAAGAAGCCGAGAAGCATTTGCGCATGGCCCGTGACTTGGCCGATGAGCAGGAGTTCTCCGCTGACCGCGACCTGCCGAAAAGCATCTTTGAAGACCTGGAAGTGCCGCCGCCGAGCGTGAAGCTGGCGCCAACGCCAACGCCAACGCCTGCACCAGTCCCGGCACCGGCACCGGTGATCGCTCCGGTTGTGGTAACCCCGCCGATCGCCGCGCCACTGGTATCGCCTGCTGCCGAGCGCGATGCCGACGTACTGAGCAAGGCGCAGTCGCACATCACCGCCGGTCGTCTGAATCAGGCGGCTGCCTTGCTGGAGGACGGGATCAAGCAAGAGCCGCAACGCAGTGACCTGCGCCTCAAGTTGATGGAAGTCTACGGTCAGCAAGGTGACCGCGATGCATTCGTTGCGCAGGAGCGCCAACTGGTGGCCAATGGTGACAACTTTGCTCAGGTCGAAAAACTCAAAAGCCGCTTCCCGGCCATGGTCATTGCGGCTGCCGGTGGTATCGCAGCTGCTGCGATCGCTGCCGAACTGGACGCGCAATACGTCAAGGATCTGCTGCTGGACGAGCCTGAAGTGCCGGCACCGACAGTGCCCGATGATTTCGACAGTGCCTTCGATTTGAGTCTGGATGATCTGGAAGCGGCCTCGCCGGCAGTGGTTGCACCAGAAGCAGAAGCACAGCCAGAGCCAGTGTCTGCGGCTGAGTTGGACGAGTTCCCGTTGGATGACGACCTGAGCTTCGAGTCGGTGTTGCAGCAGCAAACCGACATCAAGGAAAACCTCGATGACCTGTCGGACTTTGACCTGGATATGGATCTGGGTGGCAATGCCTCGCCGGCGACCCTGGCCGAAGACGACTTCCTGCTGAGCCTGGATGACGGCGTCAAGGACTTGGATTTACCTGCCCCAGAAGCGCCGGCTGTTCCCGAAGTTGCGCTGGACGATCTGGAGCTGCCGGCCGATTTCGACCTGTCGCTGGCTGACGAAATGGACGCCCCTGACGCTCCGGATGCTTTCGCAGCCGAGCTGGATGACGTCAACGCCGAGCTGGATCGTCTATCCCAGAGCATTGGCGAGCCGACCTTCACAGCGGAAGACGCTATGGCCTCCGCAGCTGACGAGCCGGAATTCGACTTCCTTTCCGGCACCGACGAAGTGGCTACCAAACTCGATCTGGCCCAGGCCTACATCGACATGGGTGACGCCGACGGCGCCCGGGACATCCTCAATGAGGTGGTGACCGAGGGTGACGACGGTCAGAAGAGCGAAGCCAAGGAAATGCTCTCGCGTCTGGCTTGACTGATCGGTAAGGTGTAAACAAAACGGCAGCCCATTGAGGCTGCCGTTTTTGTTTCTGTCGGTAGTGCGTTGGTGTCTGTTGGGCCGTCTTCGCGAGCAGGCTCGCTCCCACATTGAGTCTCTGGTATTCACAAAACCCCTGTGGGAGCGAGCCTGCTCGCGAAGAGGTCGGCACATTCAACATAATTCCCGCCCCCGCAGGCCCCAAAAAACACACGGCTCTGGCGTCCCTGCCTGACAGCCTTATAATGCCCGCCTTTGCGTACATCAGCAGGCTGTCACTCCTTGGCAAATATAGATAATCCGGCCGCCGAAATGGCGGCCGACGGCTTATTCCGGATCGCGTTGGGCGTTGAATACAAAGGTTCGCGCTATCGCGGCTGGCAGCGTCAGGCCTCCGGCGTACTCACCGTGCAGGAGACGCTCGAAAAGGCTTTGTCCAAAGTCGCCGATTCGCCCGTGTCGCTGCTCTGCGCCGGGCGTACGGATGCTGGCGTGCATGCGTGCGGCCAGGTGGTGCATTTCGATACTCCGGTCGAGCGTTCGATGAAAGCCTGGGTCATGGGCGCCAACATCAACTTGCCCCATGACGTCAGCGTCAGCTGGGCCAAGGTCATGCCGGCGCATTTTCATGCGCGATTCAAGGCCATTGCCCGGCGTTATCGCTACGTGATCTACAACGATCAGATTCGTCCGGCGCACCTGAACGATGAAATCACCTGGAACCACCGCCCGCTGGACGTCGAGCGCATGGCCGAGGCGGCCCGGTATCTGGTCGGTACCCACGACTTCAGCGCTTTTCGCGCGGGTCAGTGCCAGGCCAAGTCACCGATCAAGGAACTGCATCACCTGCGCGTCACGCGCCACGGCAAGATGATCGTGCTGGATATCCGTGCCAGTGCCTTCCTGCACCACATGGTGCGCAACATTGCTGGCGTACTGATGACCATCGGAGCTGGCGAGCGCCCGGTGGAGTGGATGAAAGAGGTGCTGGAGAGCCGCATTCGCCGTTCCGGTGGGGTGACGGCGCATCCATTCGGTCTTTACCTGGTGCAGGTCGAGTACCGCGACGAGTTCGAATTGCCCGAGCGTTACATCGGGCCGCACTTCCTCACCGGCTTCTCTGAACTTGACGGCTGACGCCCTCGAACGCTTTTGTTACCATCCGGGACTTTCTCGGATTTGCCTTGGGGTTCTATCGACATGTCGTCCGTTCGCAGCAAGATTTGCGGGATTACCCGCATAGAAGATGCGTTGGCAGCGGTCGAGGCCGGGGCCGATGCCATTGGGTTTGTGTTTTATGCCAAAAGCCCACGGGCCGTGACGTTCCAGCAGGCGCGCTCGATCATCAAGGCGCTGCCGCCGTTCGTGACCACCGTGGGGTTGTTTGTCAACGCCAGCCGCTGCGAGTTGGGGGAAATCCTCGACGCCGTGCCGCTGGATCTGTTGCAGTTCCATGGCGACGAAACCGCAGCCGACTGTGAAGACTGGCACCGCCCGTACATCAAGGCACTGCGGGTCAAGGCCGGTGATGACATCGCGGCCGGTTGCGATGCTTATCCAACCGCCAGCGGTATTTTGCTCGACACCTATGTTGAAGGCGTGCCCGGCGGAACCGGCGAAGCGTTCGACTGGTCATTGATACCGCAAGGCTTGAGCAAACCGGTCATCCTCGCTGGCGGCCTGACCGCGGATAACGTCGCCGAGGCGATTGCCCGGGTTCGGCCGTATGCCGTGGACGTCAGCGGTGGGGTAGAGGCAAGCAAGGGCATCAAGGACCACGCAAAGATTCAGGCATTTATCAAGGCTGTACGTAGGAGCCTGTAGGAGCTGTCGAGTGGAACGAGGCTGCGATCTTTTGACTTTGCTTTTTAAAAACAAGATCAAAAGATCGCAGCCTCGTTTCACTCGACAGCTCCTACGTTGATGTGACGGCTGGCACACTGCCGCCGTCCACAGGCATGGCTGAGGGTTTTTGGGTTGTACGCAGGTCACGCTTCACTGACCCGGCAACCCATCAATCATCGCCACACACATGAATTTAGCTCAAGGGCATACGCGGGGCTGCGAACCAAAGCGTTCGGGCCGCCGGTACTGGAGAAAGAAAGCATGAGCAACTGGTTAGTAGACAAACTGATCCCTTCGATCATGCGTTCCGAGGTCAAGAAGAGCTCGGTGCCTGAAGGTCTGTGGCACAAATGCCCGTCTTGCGAGGCTGTGCTGTATCGTCCGGAGCTGGAAAAGACCCTGGATGTTTGCCCCAAGTGCAACCACCACATGCGCATCGGCGCTCGCGCTCGTATCGACATCTTCCTCGACGCTGAAGGCCGTGCCGAACTGGGTGCGGACCTGGAGCCGGTTGACCGTCTGAAGTTCCGCGACGGCAAGAAGTACAAGGATCGCCTGACCGCTGCGCAAAAGGCGACCGGCGAAAAAGACGCACTGATCTCCATGAGCGGGACGCTGCTGGGCATGCCGGTGGTGGTTTCGGCGTTCGAATTCTCCTTCATGGGCGGTTCGATGGGCGCCATTGTGGGTGAGCGTTTTGTCCGCGCCGCCAACTACGCGCTGGAAAACAAATGCCCGATGATCTGCTTCGCCGCCTCCGGTGGTGCGCGGATGCAGGAAGCCCTGATCTCCCTGATGCAAATGGCCAAGACCTCTGCGGTGCTGGCGCGTCTGCGTGAAGAAGGCATTCCGTTCATCTCCGTACTGACCGACCCGGTCTACGGCGGCGTTTCCGCCAGTCTGGCGATGCTCGGCGACGTGATTGTCGGTGAGCCAAAGGCCCTGATCGGCTTCGCCGGTCCGCGCGTGATCGAGCAGACCGTGCGTGAAAAACTGCCGGAAGGCTTCCAGCGCAGTGAGTTCCTGCTGGAACACGGTGCGATCGACATGATCATTCACCGTCAGGAACTGCGTCCGCGTCTGGGCAATCTGCTGGCACAAATGATGGGCCTGCCGACACCGAAATTCGTCGCCGCGCCAATCGAACCCATCGTCGTTCCACCGGTACCTGCCAACCTATGACCCAACGTACCCTTGGCGAGTGGCTCGCCTACCTTGAGCAGTTACACCCTTCGGCCATCGACATGGGCCTTGAGCGCTCGCAAAAGGTAGCGTCCCGCATGGGACTGGGCAAGCCGGCGCCACGGGTGATTACGGTCACCGGCACCAACGGCAAAGGTTCCACCTGCGCATTCGTGGCTTCGTTGCTGCGGGCGCAGGGTCTGAAAGTGGGTGTCTACAATTCTCCGCACCTGCTGCGTTACAACGAGCGGGTGCAGGTCAATGGAGTCGAAGCCACCGACGCCGAGCTGTGCGAAGCCTTTGCGGCAGTCGAGGCGGGGCGTGGCGACACTTCCCTGACGTACTTCGAAATGGGCACCCTGGCGGCGTTCTGGCTCTTTCAACACGCCAGTCTCGATGCGGTGGTGCTGGAAGTCGGGCTGGGCGGGCGTCTGGATACCGTCAACGTGGTCGATGCCGACATGGCGCTGGTCACCAGCATCGGCGTCGATCATGCGGACTATCTGGGTGACACCCGTGAGTCCGTGGCTTATGAAAAGGCTGGCATCTTCCGCCAGGGCGCACCTGCGCTGTGTGGCGATCTGAATCCTCCACAACCTCTGCTGGACAAAGCGCGCGAACTCAATTGCCCGTTTTTCCTGCGTGGGCGCGATTTCGACCTCGGCATCACCGATCACAACTGGCAATGGCGCGGTCTAGACGCTAAAGGGCGTGTGGTCGAGCTGCATGAACTGCCGTTACTCGATCTGCCGATGGAAAACGCCGCGCTGGCATTGCAGGCTTACCTGTTGCTCGGCTTGCCTTGGGTGGATGCACAGATTATTGAAGCGCTGAAAGCGACGCGTGTGGTCGGTCGCCTCGATCGCCGTCAGTTCGATTGGCAGGGCAAGCGCCTGAATCTGCTGTTGGACGTGGGGCATAACCCCCATGCGGCAGAGTATCTGGCTCGCCGCCTGGCCAGCCGACCACCGGCCGGCAAGCGCTTGGCGGTGTTCGGATTGCTGGCGGACAAGGATCTGGATGGTGTTGTCGGTGAATTGAATGCTAGTGTCCAGCAGTGGGCCGTCGCGCCGCTGGATTCACCGCGAGCACGCCCGGTTACCGATTTGCTCGCGGCATTGCAGAACCTTGGCGCGTCGGTAACGTCGTATGACAGCGTGGCCGCCGCCCTGGAAGGGCAGTGTGCGCTGGCGACGAGCGACGACGAAATTCTGTTGTTCGGATCATTTTATTGTGTCGCCGAGGCCCTTGAATGGCTGGCCCGGCGCTCCACGGAGGAAGCGGCAAATGGCATTGCTGGATAAGGCATACAAACAGCGCATGGTTGGCGCCCTGGTTCTGGTGGCGCTGGCGGTGATTTTCCTGCCGATGCTGTTTTCCCGTCAGGATGAACAGCGTCAAGTGACGGTTGAAGCACCGGCTGCGCCGCAAGCGCCTTCGATGCCGCAAGTGCAGGTCGAACCGGTGGTGGTGCCTGAGCCACAAGTGCTGCCTCAGGAACCTGTGCCGAGTGATGATGAAATTGCTCAGCAAGAGGCGCCGTCGACAGCGATTGCCCCAAGTGTCCCGGTGGCGCCTGCACCTGCCGCCAAACCGGTCGCTCCGGCTCCTGTTCCGGTCACCAAGCCTACGACAGCGCCTGGCCAGTCGATCACGGCCGCACCGGGCAAACCGGACACGACTCAAAGCCGCGTCGATGCCAATGGCCTGTCGGTCAGCTGGTCGGTGCAACTGGCCAGTCTGTCTAGCCGTGCAAGCGCAGAAAGTTTGCAGAAATCCCTGCGCAGCCAGGGCTACAATGCCTACATCCGTACTGCCAACGGTAAGAATCGAGTGTTTGTCGGACCGCTGATCGAGCGCGCTGAAGCCGATCGTCTGCGTGACTTGTTGAGCCGCCAGCAGAACCTCAAGGGTTTTGTGGTGCGTTTCCAGCCAGAGCGTGGTTAAAACTATCGCCCGATTGAAATGCACTGACAATCGCAGCTTACCGATAAGCATGGGCTCTGCTAAAATACGCCGCCTTATCCGTCTGTAGGCTGCACTGTGCCATTTACCTGGGTTGACTGGGCGATCGTTGCAATCGTCGCCATCTCCGCATTGATCAGTCTAAGCCGCGGCTTCGTCAAAGAAGCACTATCGCTGGTGACCTGGATCATCGCAGGAGTCGTCGCCTGGATGTTCGGTGGTTCATTGTCCGAGTACCTCGCCGGATACATCCAAACGCCGTCGGCTCGTGTGATCACGGGTTGTGCCATCATGTTTGTCGCCACGTTAATCGTAGGCGCGATGATCAATTATCTTATCGGCGAATTGGTTCGCGTCACCGGGCTATCCGGGACCGATCGATTCCTCGGCATGGCCTTCGGCGCCGCGCGTGGCGTGTTGCTGGTGGTCGTGGCGGTCGGGCTGTTGAGCCTGGGGCCGGTACAGCAGGACGGGTGGTGGCAAGAGTCACAGCTCGTGCCAAAATTTCTATTGGTCGCAGACTGGTCCAAAAACCTGATCCTCGGGTGGAGCAGTCAGTGGCTTGCCAGCGGTATCAGCGTACCCGCTGAGATACCGTTCAAGGAGCACCTCCTGCCGATGGCCAAAACGCCTCAGTGAGTTGTGTTCAGTTCAGATCCATTAAGTAGGGGTTGCGTCGCATGTGTGGCATCGTCGGTATCGTCGGTAAGTCGAACGTCAATCAGGCGCTGTATGACGCGCTAACCGTCCTCCAGCACCGCGGCCAGGACGCTGCCGGTATCGTGACCAGCCATGATGGCCGGTTATTCCTGCGCAAGGACAATGGCCTGGTGCGTGACGTGTTCCATCAGCGTCACATGCAGCGTCTGGTCGGCCACATGGGTATTGGCCATGTGCGTTATCCGACCGCGGGCAGCTCGACTTCGGCCGAAGCCCAACCGTTTTACGTCAACTCGCCTTACGGCATCACCCTGGCGCACAACGGTAACCTGACCAACGTTGAACAGCTGGCCAAGGAGATTTACGAATCTGACCTGCGCCACGTCAACACCAACTCCGATTCGGAAGTACTGCTCAACGTGTTCGCACACGAACTGGCCCAGCGCGGCAAGTTGCAGCCAACCGAAGAAGACGTGTTCGCGGCCGTCACGGACGTGCACAACCGTTGCGTCGGTGGCTATGCGGTCGTGGCGATGGTGACCGGTTACGGCATCGTCGGTTTCCGCGACCCGCACGGCATCCGTCCGATCGTCTTCGGCCAGCGTCACACCGACGAAGGCGTCGAGTACATGATCGCCTCCGAAAGCGTCTCCCTGGACGTGCTCGGTTTCACCCTGATTCGCGACCTGGCACCGGGCGAAGCGGTCTACATCACTGAAGACGGCAAGCTGCACACCCGTCAGTGTGCGACTAACCCGTCCCTGACCCCGTGCATCTTCGAACACGTCTACCTGGCGCGTCCGGACTCGATCATCGACGGCGTGTCGGTCTACAAGGCACGCCTGCGCATGGGTGAGAAACTCGCCGAGAAGATCCTGCGCGAGCGTCCAGAACACGACATCGACGTGGTTATCCCGATTCCGGACACCAGCCGTACCGCGGCCCTGGAGTTGGCGAATCACTTGGGCGTCAAGTTCCGCGAAGGCTTCGTGAAGAACCGCTACATCGGCCGGACCTTCATCATGCCGGGCCAGGCAGCACGGAAAAAATCCGTACGCCAGAAGCTCAACGCCATCGAACTGGAATTCCGCGGCAAGAACGTAATGCTGGTGGACGACTCCATCGTTCGCGGCACCACCTGCAAGCAGATCATCCAGATGGCTCGCGAAGCCGGCGCCAAAAACGTCTACTTCTGCTCCGCGGCACCGGCCGTTCGCTACCCGAACGTCTACGGCATCGACATGCCGAGCGCACACGAGCTGATCGCCCATAACCGTTCGACCCAGGACGTGGCTGATCTGATCGGCGCTGACTGGTTGATCTATCAGGACCTGCCTGACTTGATCGAAGCGGTCGGTGGCGGCAAGATCAAGATCGAGAAGTTCGATTGCGCAGTGTTCGACGGCCAGTACGTGACCGGCGACGTCGACGAGGCTTACCTGAACAAGATCGAGCAGGCACGTAACGATGCCTCCAAGGTCAAGACGCAGGCAGTCAGTGCGATCATCGATCTGTACAACAACTGAGTAACTACCGGCCCTGAGGGGCCGGTTTTGTATCTACTAAACGAGCAAGGCAAGGAGTGACAGCATGAGTCAGGATTGGGATGCCGGTCGGTTGGACAGCGACCTCGAAGGCGTAGCGTTCGATACCCTTGCCGTACGCGCCGGTCAGCACCGCACGCCGGAAGGCGAACACGGTGAACCGATGTTCTTCACCTCCAGCTACGTATTCCTTACCGCTGCCGACGCGGCGGCACGCTTTTCCGGTGAAGTGCCGGGCAACGTTTACTCGCGCTACACCAACCCGACCGTGCGCGCGTTCGAAGAGCGCATTGCCGCGCTGGAAAGCGCCGAGCAAGCCGTGGCCACGGCCACTGGCATGGCCGCGATCATGGCGGTGGTGATGAGCCTGTGCAGCGCTGGTGATCACGTGCTGGTGTCGCGCAGCGTGTTCGGTTCGACCATCAGCCTGTTCGAGAAGTATTTCAAGCGCTTCGGCATCGAAGTCGATTACGTGCCCCTGGCGGACTTGTCCGGCTGGGATGCAGCGATCAAGGCCAATACCAAACTGCTCTTCGTCGAATCGCCGTCCAATCCGCTGGCCGAGCTGGTGGACATCGCCGCGCTGTCGCAAATCGCTCACGCCAAAGGTGCGATGCTGGTGGTAGACAACTGCTTCTGCACCCCTGCGTTGCAGCAGCCGCTGAAAATGGGCGCGGACATCGTCGTGCACTCGGCGACCAAGTTTATCGACGGCCAGGGCCGTTGCATGGGCGGTGTTGTGGCCGGTCGCAGCGAACAGATGAAAGAAGTCGTCGGTTTCCTGCGCACAGCCGGGCCGACCCTGAGCCCGTTCAACGCCTGGATCTTCCTCAAGGGCCTGGAAACCCTGAGCCTGCGGATGAAGGCGCATTGCGCCAACGCTCAGCAACTGGCCGAGTGGCTGGAGCAGCAGGACGGCATCGAAAAAGTCCATTACGCCGGCCTCAAAAGCCATCCGCAGCACGAGTTGGCCCTGCGTCAGCAGAAAGGCTTCGGTGCGGTCGTGAGTTTTGAAGTCAAGGGTGGCAAAGAGGGCGCCTGGCGCTTTATCGATGCGACCCGTCTGATTTCCATCACCGCCAACCTCGGTGACAGCAAGACCACCATTACTCACCCGAGCACCACCTCTCACGGCCGTCTGGCGCCGCAAGAGCGTGAAGCAGCGGGCATTCGTGACAGCCTGATCCGCGTTGCGGTCGGTCTGGAAGACGTGGCAGACCTGCAAGCCGATCTGGCGCGCGGGTTGGCTGCCTTGTGATCGAGTTGTCCACACCGACCACCGGCACCAATGGCCGCGTCGCGCTGGTCACGGGTGCTGCACGGGGCATTGGTCTGGGTATCGCGGCGTGGCTGATCAGCGAAGGCTGGCAGGTGGTGCTGACAGATCTTGATCGAGTGCGCGGTTCGAAAGTGGCGAAAGTGCTCGGCGACAATGCCTGGTTCATCGCCATGGACGTCGCGAACGAAGGGCAGGTGGCGTTGGGCGTCGCCGAGGTGCTGGGGCAATTCGGGCGCCTGGATGCGTTGGTGTGCAACGCGGCGGTTGCCGATCCGCACAACATCACCCTTGAGAGCCTTGATCTGGCGTACTGGAATCGGGTACTGGCAGTCAATCTCAGTGGGCCGATGCTCTTGGCCAAGCACTGTGCGCCGTACCTGCGCGCTCACAGCGGTGCGATCGTCAACCTGGCCTCGACCCGCGCCGGGCAGTCGGAACCCGACACCGAAGCTTATGCGGCGAGCAAGGGCGGTTTGTTGGCCCTGACTCACGCCTTGGCCATCAGCCTTGGGCCGGAAATCCGCGTCAATGCGGTCAGCCCGGGCTGGATCGATGCGCGAGACCCCTCCGCACGTCGAGCCGAACCGCTGACCGATGCCGACCATGCCCAGCATCCTGCGGGCAGGGTAGGGACGGTCGAGGACGTGGCGGCGATGGTCGCTTGGCTGTTGTCGAAGAACGCCGGTTTCGTCACGGGCCAGGAGTTCGTGGTCGATGGCGGCATGACCAAGAAGATGATTTACAGCGAGTAATCCGGGCAGGGGCCGCGAAAGCTGCGGCTTGAGGTTGCAGGTGGCCATTGGCAGCACCGCGGGAAATGACATGATTTTGTCTTTTTCAGAAAAACTTCAAGCGGGGTATTGACTTAGCTTCGGTACCTGCGTAAATTTCGCGGCCTCGGAGATGCAAACGGGTGATTAGCTCAGCTGGGAGAGCGTCTGCCTTACAAGCAGAATGTCGGCGGTTCGATCCCGTCATCACCCACCACTTCCGAGAGTCTTGCGAAAGCAAGATGGAAGCTTTTAAAAGCCTCCACCGACGCGCAGCGGTAGTTCAGTCGGTTAGAATACCGGCCTGTCACGCCGGGGGTCGCGGGTTCGAGTCCCGTCCGCTGCGCCATATTTTCCGAGTCAGGTTCGCCTGCCTCGAGATTGAAAAGCCTCGAAGCTTTCAGTCAGACGAGTTAATTGGACGCAAGTCCAAAGCGATACGCAGCGGTAGTTCAGTCGGTTAGAATACCGGCCTGTCACGCCGGGGGTCGCGGGTTCGAGTCCCGTCCGCTGCGCCATATCTGCCTCAAGGCCCACTGAACGCCTTGGAGCTACGAAGAAAGGTGCTGGTAAAGCCAGTGTCTACTTCGAGTCGATAGCAAAAACCCTGGTCGAAAGACCGGGGTTTTTTGTGTCTGCGATTTGGCTTTTCTCCTTTGCCCCGCATCCACGGGTATTCGTGTCTGCCGACCATGTGTGCCGTGCTTCGAATTCTTACTCATCTCGACGATTTCCCTCAATAACGCTCAGCCCTGATTAACCGGTGGTCGCGCGGCAGAAACACCTGCCTCTCATTCACGTATTCAAATTTTTCCTGGGGGCAAACCGCACAAAAGGCTTGGTTTGACGTCTCAACACTAATTAGAATGAGTCGCATTTAAAATATTTCTTCGCGCAGGGTTCCTTTAGATGAGTGATGCAGCGATGCCGACGGGGCAAACCTTCCACGACCTGTACCGCGACCATCGTGGCTGGCTCGAAAGCTGGTTGCGGCGACGCATGAGCAATGGCCATGATGCGGCGGACTTGAGTCAGGATACGTTCGTGCGTTTACTCGCCAGCTCCCAGCGCATTGCTGATCTGCAAGAGCCTCGTGCCTATCTGGCGACCGTGGGCAAACGGCTGCTGACTAACTTCTATAAGCGTCGCAGCCTGGAGCAGGCTTACCTCGATGCCCTGGCGCTGCTGCCGGAGGACTGTGTGCCGTCGCCCGAGCAACGCTGGTTGCTGTTGGAAACCCTGCAGGCCCTGGACGAACTGCTCGATGGATTGCCGACAGCGGTGCGACGGGCATTTCTCTGGAGCCAGTTGGAAGGCCTGGGTTATCACGAGATTGCCGAGCGCCTGCAAGTGTCGCACCGGCAAGATGTTTGCCTTCGAACACGCCGACATCGAGCCAGACCTGATCGTCATGTCCAAAGCGGTCGGTGGCGGTTTGCCCATGGCGGTGCTGGGCATCCGTCGTGAATTCGACGCCTGGGAGCCAGGCAACCACGCCGGCACCTTTCGTGGCAATCAGATGGCCATGGCCGCCGGGCTGGCCACGTTGCAGGTGCTGCAACAGCAAAACCTCGCCGCCCAGGTCGAGCGCCGCGGCCAGTGGCTCAAGGACCGACTGGTCGAGTTGCAGGCGCATTATCTGGCCCTTGGCCAGGTGCGCGGTCGCGGCCTGATGCTGGGCGTCGAAATCGTCGACGAGCGCCAGCCGGCTGATCGCCACGGGCATTTCCCGATGGACCCGGCGTTGGCCCTGGCCATCCAGCAACAGTGTTTCAAACAAGGCCTGTTGCTGGAACGCGGCGGGCGTCAGGGCAATATCATCCGCTTATTGCCGCCATTGATTATCGACGATGAACAATGCCAGCAAGTGATCCAGCGTATTGATAACGCCGTGGCGGCAGCTTTATTGCAGTTGCGCCATTTAATGAGTCAATCGAAGTTACGTTAACAACTCGCCGTGCAGTTTGATGGCATTGGCTCTAGTAATTTTGATAGTCGTCCGATTATTTAAAAGGTTCAGCGAGGTGATCTCGTTATGTGGGGTTCTGTCGGCTGTTAAATGGGTCGGCCAGCAACTAATTTTCTGCCGAGATATAACGTATCCAGTGGCATCACGGCTACTGTGGAGCACCCATGAATCATCCAGATCGCAGTGTTTTATCGAATATGGTCAGTGAGTTGGCGACAACGCGCGCGTTGGCGAAAGAGCTGACTTTCCGAGCTGAAATGAAAAGGGGCAACTGTGCAGTTGCCCCTTTTTTCATCTATTCGGTCAGAAGTCGAATTTGTCTCGCAGTCCGTAATACCAGGCGCCTAACGCAGCAAACGGTGTACGCAGCAGTTGTCCACCCGGGAACGGGTAGTGGGGAAGGTCGGCAAAGGCGTCGAAACGCTCGGCCTGGCCACGCAACGCTTCGGCCAGCACCTTGCCCGCCAAGTGCGTGTACGTCACGCCGTGGCCGCTGCAGCCCTGGGAATAGTAGATGTTGTCGCCCAGGCGTCCGACCTGAGGAAGGCGCGACAAGGTCAGCAGGAAATTACCGGTCCAGGCGAAATCAATCTTCACGTCCTTGAGTTGCGGGAAGGCCTTGAGCATCTTCGGCCGAATAATCGCCTCGATGTTCGCCGGATCCCGCGCGCCATACACCACGCCACCGCCGAAGACCAGACGCTTGTCGCCGGTCAAACGGTAGTAGTCGAGCAGGTAGTTGCAATCTTCAACACAGTAATCCTGCGGCAACAGGCTCTTGGCCAATGCGTCGCCCAGGGGTTCAGTGGTGATCACCTGCGTCCCGCAGGGCATCGATTTGGCGGCCAGTTCCGGCACCAGATTACCGAGATACGCGTTGCCCGCGACGATGATGAACTTGGCTCTCACCTTGCCCTGAGGCGTATGCACCACCGGATTCGCGCCGCGCTCGATGCGCACCGCCGGCGACTGCTCATAAAGGGTGCCGCCCAACGACTCGACGGCCGCCGCTTCACCCAGTGCCAGGTTAAGCGGATGAATGTGCCCGCCGCTCATGTCGAGCATGCCGCCGATGTACTGATCGCACGCGACCACTTCACGGATGCGACGCTGATCCATCAGTTCAAGCTGCGTGTGACCGAAACGCTCCCACAGGCGCTTCTGGGATTCCAGGTGGCCCATCTGCTTGGCGGTAATGGCGGCGAATACACCACCGTCCTTCAAGTCGCACTGGATATTATATTTGGCGACCCGCTCACGAATGATCCGCCCGCCCTCGAACGCCATTTGCCCCAGCAGCTGCGCTTGCTTGGGCCCGACACTGCGCTCGATCACATCGATGTCGCGGCTATAACTGTTAACGATCTGGCCACCGTTACGCCCCGATGCACCAAAACCTACCTTCGCGGCTTCAAGCACTGTGACTCGGAAACCGTTTTCCAGCAGAAACAGGGCAGAGGACAGACCGGTGTAACCGGCGCCGATCACACAGACATCAGTCTCTACGTCATCCTGCAGCGCCGGGCGCGGCGGGACCGCATTGGCCGATGCGGCGTAATAGGATTCCGGGTAGGGTGTGTTCGCCATCCTGCAGCCTCTGTTTAATATATTTTACGAGTGCATCGATCCTACCCGAGATAAAAATCGACCGCCAGCCACCGTAAAATCTTCTTTGTAGCGGCAAAATTAAATATTTTGCATATTCATAGGGTTAGCTCGAAAAAAGGTGTTGACAGCCCTTCGGAAATCCGTAGAATGCCGCCTCACAGCAGGCACGTAGCTCAGTTGGTTAGAGCACCACCTTGACATGGTGGGGGTCGTTGGTTCGAGTCCAATCGCGCCTACCAAACAAAATCCGCTCTGCTGGGCGGTCTAGAAGGGCTCACCGAAAGGTGGGCCCTTTTTTGTTGTATGCGATTTGCAAAACTTCTGCAAAACCCCACTCAAAACGCCAACTCGGCGCCCACCTCCAAGTACTGATCTTCTTTTCATCGTGCGCTGTATCTCACCAATGAATCATTGATCCGCCTCATGGTCATAACGCCGACCTTTGTTTTCAGGACGTTCAAATGAAGCGCGCAGTAATAATGTTTATGGCCATTTCAGGTTCTCTCTTACTGGGAGGCTGTGGGCCTCACTGGGAAGACGGAGAAAGATACGGTCGGGATCGTGATCGTGATCGAAGTCATGATCACGGTCGTGGATACGACCGAGGGTATGACGATGATCGAGGGCATGGCCGTGGATATGAGCGCCGTGACAACGACTCACGGTATGACCGCAATCACAGTCGCGATCGTGACGATAGAGACGACTGACCCTTTCTGGCTTGCCCTCCGGGTGGGTTAATGCCCCGGCTGATCTCCTCTCCAGCGTTTCTCTGGATTGAAGGCCTTGATGTCTAGTGCAGGCTTTGGTGAGGCTCAGCTTCCAGAACCACTACCGCTTTGCTTCGTTCCGTCGTCCGTCGACTTTGCATCTTTCTCCAGGGTTTCTGCATCGGCGCCAGAGTTCGAGCCCGCGGCTTCTTCGCCCTTCTTGTCGGCCTTCTCCTCATTGGATTCAGAGCCTTGAGCCTGGTTAATGCCGGGAATAGCGGTGGGAGGAAGGGTGGATTCCTGAGTCGTCGTCTCGGCAGCAAACGCATAATGCGAACAAGTTGCCACAAGGCTGGCAAGCGTGAGAGCTGCGATTTTTTTGTTCATTTTGGAGTCTTCCATGCGGGGGATGTACTGCATTGGAAGATGGGGGAGAGGGAGCGTGCTGGGCGTCTGACGAGCGGCAGGCACAAAAGAGCCCGCACTGTGCGGGCTCTGCGCGATAGGGCGATGGTAAGGAGCGTGGCCGAAGCGTTTTCGGAAGTCGTCTTCGAGCATTCGGTACGCGCCAGTGATGATGCCAATGAGTCCATGGCGGTCTTCAATGAAGAGTCCTGACCCTGCGACTTTCGCCAATCCTGATCCGGTCCAGCGCACGGTTTAGAGAGTCCAAGGCATCAAGGAGGGCTTTCGCCTCGGTCTCTCGACCATCTCCCCAAAGGCGCTCAGCCATTTTATTCAGGGCCTGGATAGATCTTTCAATCTCTGCAGAGGTTGTTGTAGTGGTGTCTGCCGGCCGCTTCTTTGGCATTGTCAGATCTTCTGCAGCGCACGCACGACGACGCCCACGATCCGGCATTGTTCGTGAAGCGGTTCAATCGGGTACCTAGTGTTCAACGGCTTTAAGTACAATCTCCCGCTATCATTGACGAGCTTGTTGAGCGTGGCTTCGTTGCTCACTGGCAGCTTGGCGTGAATTCGTGCGGATTTGATTTTTTCGGCGAGTGTGCTCATTCGCTGGAATTTATAAGTTTCCTTATCGGCGTGCAAATAAGTTTCCTTCTGCTTTGGTATCCACCCAGTTGCTGATCGTCTTCAGTGCGCGGGTTGCCTGCGATTCAGGCGTAAGATAGCGGTGCTACCTCATCGAAAGGAGCCGCATATGATCGCCGACCAAACGAGCAAACAGGCATCTGAGGACAGAGCTGTTTGGGATCAATACTTCTGCGCTGCGTTGATTGCGGAAAGCAATCTGACGGCACCGGTTGTAGGAGGGGCTACTCATGAAGACAGGCAGAACCTGTTGATTGAAAGGGCCAAAGCTCTCGCCGACAAGATGATGGAAAACAGAAAATAACCAGAGCCCAGCCATCGCGCGGGGCTCTTCACCTCTGGATTTCGGCATTGGTGCAGCGCTTGCTGCCAGGCAAGGCAAGGCAAGGCAAGGCAAGGCAGCGGCGTGGGTTGATCCGGCGGTGGATGAAGAAGCGCTGCTCGTCCTTGCCTGCGAATCGTTGGCGCCGGCCAGCGTTATGGCCAGTGCTATCGCCGACCTAAGGACTGCGTGGCAGGTCCAGCCAACTAAAACCAATCTTACTTGGCGTTCAACTTCTTCAGTTCTTCGTAAGTCGCCGACTGTACAAACCAGAAGCCGGAGATGATGCACCACGTTAGGGTGCCGGTAATGAAAACCCCTGCCCCGGGCCAGAAGCCCTGAACGAAGATCATGACCACTGCGGCGATCCAGATAACGGCCAGTGCGACATACAGAACTACGTTATTTACGCCAATTACGAATTCTTTCACGTCTATTCCCTTTTGAATGATTATCCTCTGGCTCCTTACGCAAGGGCCAGTGGGCGGCATGATAGGGAGATAGCTGGCTGTTCGCCAGTCATGTCGCCCTGAGCAGGCATGCTTCGAAAAAATCGCCTCAGCCCGTGGGTGCCTGGCAGGCAGATTTCCAGGTTTTGGACTACTACTGACAAGCTCATTTCCTTATCCCTGACAGGAGCATCCCTATGCTGTCTCACTGGTTTCTTGCAGCGATCCACCTATTGGCTGTTGCCTTGGGCCTCTGGGCGGTGCTCACCCGAGGGACGGCGTTAAACCGCCTGGTCGTCGGTTCGGGGCAGGTTCGCAACGTGCTGGTTGCCGATAACGTATGGGGCATCTGTGCGGGTATTTTGCTGATCACAGGTTTGATGCGGGCCTTCGGTGGGTACGAAAAAGGCACCGATTACTACCTTCATCAGCCGTTGTTCCATCTGAAGATGACGCTATTCGTGATCATTCTGCTGCTTGAAGTGGCACCCATGATCACCTTGATCAAGTGGCGGATCGCCTTGGGCAGGGGCGCTTCTATTGACCAGGGCCGAGCCAAGCTGTTTGTACGCATCAGCCATATCGAAGCGCTGTTGTTGATGTTGATGTTGATTGCGGCCACCGGCATGGCGCGCGGTGTGACATTCGGCTAATAACGGCGTGATTCGTCGGGGTTAAAGCGAATAATCTGACAGCCACGGCGTGGCCGAAGCCGGTAGCATCGGCTTCACGTAATGGGGGGAGGAGGCGAGTGCTCAGCAAAATGCCGAGCATGAATCTTTAGCCAGCCATTGCGCTGTAACGAACGGGCTGGCTACTGACTGCAACA
The DNA here is from genome assembly GCF_054898105.1 of Pseudomonas sp. MDT1-17. Lineage (NCBI taxonomy): Bacteria > Pseudomonadati > Pseudomonadota > Gammaproteobacteria > Pseudomonadales > Pseudomonadaceae > Pseudomonas > Pseudomonas sp. MDT1-17. The sequence continues at coordinate 2,660,113 of NZ_JBUBVM010000001.1, forward strand.
GGATTCAGGGGGTCTGTGGTTTGTCTGGAGCGGTGAGGCCAGCCTGAATGCGCTGATAAATTTCTTCGCGATGCACCGCAACGTCTTTCGGGGCGTTGATGCCAATCCTGACTTGCTGGCCGCTAACGCCAAGAATGGTGATCGTAATGTCATCACCAATGTTTATGCTTTCACCGACTTTGCGGGTGAGTATCAGCATGGTCTTCTCCTTGATTGCTTGGTAGGGCACCTGATTCGGACAGTGCAGGGGTCGGTGGTATGTATAGATTAGTGCGAAGTCTCACGGTTTGGGTGCCTCTTTCTGACGTGCAGATGCTGCATTAATTCCCAAGGCGTAACTATACAGAGGCCGCAACCATCATTCTCGTTGTTTTAAGTCCATTTTGCGGCACTCGCGAAGTATTCATGAATGTTAAAATCGTCGCTTTAAGCATTTTGAGGGAAGCGTTGTGCGCAAAATGGTCTTGGTAATCGCGGTGCTGGCGCTGGCGGGATGCGGTGAGGGTAAGAGCGTTGACGCGCAAAAGCCGCAGCCGACAGCTGCGGCTGCACCCTTGGTGGCATCCGCGCCACAATGGGATCTCGAAGTTCGAGGCGAAACAACTCAGGCGGTCAGCGACCTTAGCGGCTGGCTGATTGAGCACAGTTTCGTTTCCAGTGTCGTCAAGGAAAATGGAAAGACCCGGATTCTGGTCGGGCCATTCAATTCGAAAGCCGAGGCCGAGGCCAAACAGGCAGAAGTGGGCGCGGCGCTCGTCCGGGCGAAGAAACGGAACATCGAATTGCTGGTTGTCGAACGTCCGGTGGCCCAATAACGGACTTTTCTTGGGAGCTTTCGACGGAACGCCTTAAAAAGGATCCACATTGACTCGTTTCTAGACGTAGTCACTGTCGAAGAAACGAACAAAGGCCTCGGGCATTAAACCCGAGGCCTTCGTGTTTTCAGCGAACGCTTAACCGCAGGCTTTCATATCGATCGGGCCGACAAACTCGTTGCCGCGTCCCATGACGCACGCCACGCTCTGGTTACGCTGACGTTCCCAGGCCTCTACCGGATAGGTTTTGTTCCAGGCTTCGTACAGTTGTCGATCCTGTTTCGACAGGCGCAAACCGTACTGCTTGCTCATGTAGAAATACGTCCGGGCGATCATGCCGCGTATGGATGGGCGGGGCATGACTTTCTTCGCCTTGAAGTCGACCTGGGTCAGGCACGATCCGTATTGGCCTGACTGCACCGGCAACCAGCCGAAACTGAAGTTGCTGCGATCACCGTTCACCTCACCAATGCTCGGCACCAGGTTGTGCAAGTCAGCTTCGGCTTTCTGATAAGCCGGATCGTATCGCGTGCAGTTCTTGCGCCCACCTTCTTGCCAGCACTGACGCTGATGGCCGATCTGCCAGGCCGGAACAATGTGTTCCCACTCGATGCGGGAAGCGCGTTTGGCGTTTTTGCGCGGTACATAACCGCAGGCTGCGAGGTTGACCTTGTTGCCGGTGTATTTGCACCCGCAATAGAACTCCGTGGATTGCGGCGCGTAGAGCTTCCAGGCAACTTTCTTGGCTTCGTTGAAGGTACGGGGCGCGCCAGCCTGGGCGCCGAGAGTGATGAGGAGAAACAGAAAAGCAAACCAGCGAACACTCATTGACTCAATCTTCCTTCGGCACAACCCAGAAAATCTGCACACCGCCATCGTCGCGATAGGCGAGGGTGACGTTGTCGTTCTCGTCGATTTCTTCGAGCAATTGCTCCCACTCGTCCACGGGTTCGTCCGGTAGACGGAAGATCAATGCGGCTTTGGCTTTTTGGGCGGTGGGGGAATTGATGATTTTCTGAACGCGCATACCCATGCGTTCATAGGCGTCAGGAGAGGCAGAGGTGTTGGCCACGGAATTATCCTTATTAAGCTGTACGTGCATACAGTATTTAACTGTAAGCATTTTCGCAACTGCTTAAAATTCAAGAAAATCCTCTGACAGCGCTTTTCCCCGTTTGGTGTAGGACGATGAGAAAATTTTTATCGGATTATTGGAAGGAGGTATGAACCACTCGCCTGGGTTGGCGAGTGGTGAAACGGTGCCCGACCGGACCCGGTCAGGCGAGGGTGAATCAGTATTCCCAGAACATCCGTTGCAGTTCTTTGCTGTCGTTGGTCTTGGTCAGTGCGACCATGGCCAGGATGCGGGCTTTTTGCGGGTTCAGGTCATGCGCGACAACCCAGTCGTACTTGTCGTCAGGCTGTTCGGCGTTACGCAGTACGAAACCGCCGGCGTTGACGTGGGACGAACGAATGATTTGAACGCCGTCCTTGCGCAGGGCTTGCAGCGCTGGGACTACACGGGAAGAGACTGATCCATTGCCCGTACCGGCATGAATGATGGCTTTGGCGCCGGACTGCGCCAGCGCTTTGTAGGCGGTATCGCTGACATTGCCGTAGGAATAGGCGATTTCGACGTCAGGCAGGCTCTTGATGGTTTTGATATCGAATTCAGAGTCCATGGTGTGGCGCTTGGCAGGCAGGCGGAACCAGTAGGATTTGCCCTCGACCACCATGCCGAGTGGACCCCAGGCACTTTTGAACGCCTCGGTCTTGATGTTGATCATTTTGCTGACGTCGCGACCCGACTGGATTTCATCGTTCATGGTCACCAGTACGCCTTTGCCGCGTGCATCTTTGCTGCTGGCCACGGCCACTGCGTTGTACAGGTTCAGCATGCCATCGGCCGACATCGCGGTGCCTGGGCGCATGGAGCCGACGACGATGATTGGCTTGTCGGTTTTTTCCACCAGGTTGAGGAAGTAGGCGGTTTCTTCCAGGGTGTCGGTGCCGTGGGTGATGACGATGCCGTCGACGTCTTTGCTGTCGGCCAGTTCAGCCACGCGACGACCCAGTTGCAGCAGGTTGTCGTTGGTGATGCTTTCGGACGCGATCTGCATGACCTGTTCGCCACGAACGTTAGCCAACTGGCTCAATTCCGGAACCCCGGCAATCAATTGTTCGATGCCGACTTTTGCCGCTTGATAGGTAGCGCTGTTAGCAGCGCTGGCGCCCGCGCCGGCAATGGTGCCGCCGGTGGCCAGGATCACCACGTTCGCCAGTTTCTGTTGGGTTTCGACTTCTTTTGCCTGAAGGGCGGTGGGCAGGAGCAGCAAGAGGGCCAAAGCGCCCGGTACGAAGGTCTTGAAAGCAGATGTCATTATTTTTCTCTCTAGTTGTGAGACGGTGCTGATGCAGGTTCATCTAGATACGCCCCAGGTCGGTCTGAACGCTTGGGGTGCAGGAGAAGAGCAGGATCCGTACCAGTCGTACCTTGAATGAGAAAAACTTTTAACCCGATGATTTTCATCAATATTTGTGTGAGTTGATGAAGCGGTTACACAGTCGGTTGTCCGGGTTTCCGAACGTGTTGAGCGTTTTTGTTCGGCTCTCCGAAAAGTACTACGACCTCTGTAGAGCAAATCGCCTTGCCAGATTGCAAATCAGTGCTAAAGAAACCTGCGCGCCGGTCGATGCTTCTTCAAAGGATCTTTCTTTTTCAGGAGTTCACATGTCGTTATCTGTTGGTATCCCAAACGCCGTAGGGGTCACCATCGGCGATAAGTCCGCCGCTACGATTCGAGCGTTGAGCGATGAGACGGCTGATGCCGCGAATCAAGCGTTGGGCACGAAGGAAAGCGACAGCAAGCAAGTCAGAACCGGTGTTGTGGGGCTGGGTGAAAGTGCGGAATCGACTGAAACGGATGGGGCGGACAACGCCTCTGTCGCGGAAAAGGTATTGCTCAAACGTCTGAAAGAGCTGCAAGAGCAACTGCGTCAACAGCAGCAACAATTGGCAGCGGCCCAATCGGCGTCTTACCCGACGCCTGAAGCCAAGACCACCGTTGTAATGGCGATTCAAGGGCAAATAGCCGATACCACTGCTGCAATTCTGGAAACGGCGAACAGCCTGTACAAGGAAATGGCCAAGGGCTCCGGTGCTGGATCGGTGGTCAACACGACGGCATGACGTGAATACCCTGTTTTGCCGGTTGCCCCGCAAAACGGCTTTCCTGGTCGTTGACAAATTCCGGCAGGGTTCGCATAGTTCGATCAACGCAAACGTTTGCGCAGTGCTTCCGGTGGTTATTCGTCGGTGAGTGCAATGAAGCCTACGCCAGCGCAAGCGTTGCTCACCATAATCATAAGATCGGAGTGAACCCATGAAGCTGCCATTCGCTGGACGTCTTCTCGCTGTCGCTATGCTGGCTGCCGCATCTGCTGCGTTGCCTGTCTCTTCGGCCCTCGCCGAGACCCCTGAAAAACCCAAAGTCGCGCTGGTCATGAAATCCCTGGCCAACGAATTCTTCCTGACCATGGAAGACGGCGCCAAGGCCTATCAGAAAGACCACTCCGGCGATTTCGAGCTGATCTCCAACGGCATCAAGGACGAAACCGACACGGCTGGCCAGACGCGCATCGTCGAGCAAATGATTCTGGCCAAGGTCAATGCGCTGGTCATCGCGCCAGCTGACTCCAAGGCCATGGTGCCAGTGATCAAGAAAGCCATCGATGCCGGTATTACCGTGATCAACATCGACAACCAGCTGGACCCGGCTGTGGTCAAAAGCAAGAACATCACCGTACCGTTCGTAGGCCCGGATAACCGCAAAGGCGCGCGTCTGGTGGGCGAGTACCTGGCCAAGCAGCTGAAGGCTGGCGACGAAGTCGGCATCATCGAAGGTGTTTCAACCACCACCAACGCCCAGGCCCGCACCGCAGGCTTCAAGGATGCGATGGAAGCGGCGCAGATCAAGGTCGTGTCCCTGCAGTCCGGTGACTGGGAAATCGACAAAGGCAACAAGGTTGCTGCCTCGATCCTCAGCGAGTACCCGCAAGTCAAAGCCCTGCTGGCCGGCAACGACAGCATGGCCGTCGGCGCAGTATCCGCCGTGCGTGCAGCGGGCAAGGCTGGCAAGGTGCAAGTGGTCGGTTACGACAACATCAACGCCATCAAACCGATGCTTAAAGATGGCCGGGTTCTGGCCACTGCTGACCAGTTTGCAGCCAGGCAAGCCGTGTTCGGCATCGAGACTGCGCTGAAGATCATCAAAGGTGAGAAAGTCGATAGCGGCGCCTATAGCGTCATCGAAACTCCGGTAGAGCTGGTCACCCAGTAGTCCTTCTGGCGACACAACGGTGCTCGCCCATCGGGGCGAGCGCATGGAGAGTTTTTATGTCAGTTTCCGCCCCGAACGCTGTCCTCTCGGTCAGCGGTATCGGTAAGACCTACGCCCAACCGGTCCTGACTGGCATCGACCTGACGCTGATGCGCGGTGAAGTGCTGGCGCTGACCGGCGAAAATGGCGCCGGCAAAAGCACCTTGTCGAAGATCATCGGCGGGCTGGTCACACCGACCACCGGCCAGATGCAATTCCAGGGGCAGGATTACCGCCCCGCAAGCCGCACTCAGGCCGAAGCCCTGGGCATCCGCATGGTGATGCAAGAACTCAATCTGTTGCCGACCCTGTCGGTGGCGGAAAACCTGTTTCTCGACAACCTGCCCAGCAACGGCGGCTGGATCAGTCGCAAGCAATTGCGCAAGGCTGCGATCGAAGCCATGGCCCAGGTCGGCCTCGACGCGATTGACCCGGACACGCTGGTGGGCGAATTGGGCATCGGTCATCAGCAAATGGTGGAGATCGCCCGTAACCTGATCGGCGATTGCCACGTGCTGATCCTCGACGAACCGACGGCGATGTTGACGAACCGTGAAGTCGAGATGCTGTTCGAGCAAATCACTCGTCTGCAAGCTCGCGGCGTTTCGATCATCTATATCTCGCACCGTCTCGAAGAGCTGGCGCGGGTCGCCCAGCGTATTGCGGTCCTGCGCGACGGGAACCTGGTTTGCGTCGAGCCGATGGCCAATTACAACAGCGAGCAACTGGTTACGCTGATGGTCGGCCGTGAGCTCGGCGAACACATCGACATGGGCCCGCGCAAGATCGGTGCTCCAGCCTTGACGGTCAAAGGGCTGACCCGTTCCGACAAGGTTCGCGACGTATCCTTCGAAGTACGCGCCGGCGAGATCTACGGGATTTCCGGTTTGATCGGGGCAGGGCGCACCGAATTGCTGCGGCTGATTTTCGGTGCTGATATCGCAGACAGCGGCACTGTTGCGCTCGGTTCGCCGGCGCAGGTTGTCAGTATCCGCTCACCGGCTGACGCGGTCGGCCATGGCATCGCCCTGATCACCGAAGACCGCAAGGGCGAAGGCCTGCTGCTGACTCAATCGATCAGCGCGAACATTGCCTTGGGCAATATGCCGGTGATATCCAGCGGTGGCTTCGTCAACAACGGTGACGAGATGGCCCTGGCCCAGCGTCAGATCGACGTCATGCGCATCCGCAGCTCCAGCCCGACACAACTGGTTTCGGAACTCTCCGGCGGCAACCAGCAGAAAGTCGTGATCGGCCGTTGGCTGGAGCGCGATTGTTCGGTGTTGCTGTTCGACGAGCCAACGCGTGGCATCGACGTCGGCGCCAAGTTTGACATCTATGCCTTGCTCGGCGAGCTGACCCGTCAAGGCAAAGCGCTGGTGGTGGTGTCCAGCGACCTGCGTGAACTGATGTTGATCTGCGACCGTATCGGTGTGCTCTCCGCGGGACGTCTGATCGACACCTTTGAGCGCGACAGCTGGACCCAGGATGACTTGCTTGCCGCCGCGTTCGCCGGCTACCAAAAACGTGATGCGTTGCTCAACGAAGCAGCGCCTAGGGATCTCACATGAATACTGCAGTGTCTGCCGGCAAACGTAGTGGCAACTTTTACGGCCTCGGTACCTATCTGGGCCTGGCCGGTGCCTTGCTGGCAATGGTCGCGCTGTTCTCGGTTCTGAGCAGCCATTTCCTGTCATACGACACTTTCAGCACCCTGGCCAACCAGATTCCGGACTTGATGGTGCTGGCGGTCGGCATGACGTTCGTGTTGATCATCGGCGGCATCGACTTGTCGGTGGGTTCGGTGCTCGCGCTCGCGGCGTCAACGGTCAGCGTGGCCATTCTAGGTTGGGGCTGGAGCGTACTGCCTGCGGCGCTGCTTGGAATGGCGGCGGCGGCACTGGCCGGGACCATCACCGGTTCGATCACCGTGGCCTGGCGGATTCCGTCGTTCATCGTGTCCCTCGGCGTCCTGGAAATGGCCCGCGGCGTGGCGTATCAGATGACCGGATCGCGCACGGCCTATATCGGTGACGCCTTTGCCTGGTTGTCCAACCCGATCGCCTTTGGTATATCGCCTTCGTTCATCATTGCCTTGCTGATCATCTTCATTGCCCAGGCTGTGCTGACACGTACCGTGTTCGGTCGTTACCTGATCGGCATTGGCACCAACGAAGAGGCGGTGCGTCTGGCAGGGATCAATCCAAAGCCTTACAAGATCCTGGTGTTCAGCCTGATGGGGCTGCTGGCGGGTATTGCCGCGCTGTTCCAGATTTCCCGTCTGGAAGCGGCAGATCCGAATGCCGGCTCCGGGCTTGAACTGCAAGTGATCGCCGCGGTAGTGATCGGCGGTACCAGTTTGATGGGGGGCCGCGGTTCGGTCATCAGCACGTTCTTCGGGGTTCTGATCATTTCTGTGTTGGCGGCCGGTCTGGCTCAGATCGGTGCGACTGAACCCACCAAACGCATCATCACCGGCGCAGTGATCGTGGTGGCGGTGGTGCTTGATACTTATCGCAGTCAGCGCGCAAGCCGGCGGACCTGAGTCATGGCAACGATCAAGGATGTGGCAGCGCTCGCGGGGATTTCCTACACCACGGTTTCCCACGTGGTGAACAAGACCCGGCCGGTCAGTGAGCAGGTGCGGATCAAGGTCGAGGCTGCGATTAAAACCCTTGACTACGTGCCCAGTGCCGTCGCCCGGTCCCTCAAGGCCAAAACCACGGCGACCATCGGTCTGCTGGTGCCCAACAGCCTCAACCCGTACTTCGCCGAATTGGCGCGAGGCATTGAGGATTACTGCGAGCGTAACGGCTACTGCGTGATCCTCTGTAATTCCGACGACAACCCGGACAAGCAACGCAGCTACCTGCGCGTACTGCTGGAAAAACGCATCGACGGGCTGATCGTCGCTTCGGCCGGCGGTGATGCGGGGCTTGCAGAAGGCCTGGCAGGCGTACGTACACCGATGGTGATCGTTGACCGTGGACTGGAAGGTGTAAATGCCGATCTGGTGCGCATCGATCACGAATACGGTGCCTATCTGGCCACCCGCCACCTTTTGGAGTTGGGGCATCGGGACATCGCCACCATTGGTGGGCCGGCGAGTACCAGCGTGGCGCAGATGCGTCTGGCCGGTTATTGCCGTGCCCTGAAAGAGGCGGGTGTCGAAGTGTCCCGCGAGCGCATGCTTGAAAGCGACTTCACCAGCACTGGCGGTTACAGCGCCGCCGCGATCCTGCTGGAGAAGAACCCGCCGAGCGCGATCTTCGCCGGTAACGACATGATTGGCATCGGTGTGCTGCGAGCGGCGGCCGAGCGCAATATTCGTGTGCCGACGGAGCTGTCGGTGATCGGCTTCGACGATATTCAGATGAGCCGCTATGTGTACCCGGCGTTGACCACCGTGGGGCAGTCGATTCTGCAGCTCGGTGAAATGGCGGCCGAAGTGCTTTTAAGAAGAATCGCCACACCAGATATGGCGACCGATCAACGAATCGTGACACCCAGTATTGTCCTGCGGGAGTCGACTGCGCCGCTGGCCGGCGTGTTCGCCGAATACCGTTGAATAGCATTTATGAGTAATGATGTATGCCAGCAAAAGTAGTGGTTATAGGCAGCCTGAACATGGACCTGGTCACCCGGGCACCACGGCTGCCCCGTGGCGGTGAGACGCTGATCGGCGAGTCGTTTGCCACGGTTTCCGGTGGCAAGGGTGCGAATCAGGCGGTTGCCGCGGCGAGGCTGGGGGCGCAGGTGTCGATGGTCGGTTGCGTGGGCAGCGATGCCTACGGCGAAGAACTGCGCGGGGCGCTGTTGGCCGAGCAGATCGATTGCCAGGCGGTCAGCACTGTCGACGATTCCAGCGGCGTAGCGTTGATCGTGGTCGATGACAACAGTCAGAACGCAATCGTGATCGTTGCCGGTGCCAATGGCGCGCTGACGCCAGCGGTGATCGACCGTTTCGATGCAGTATTGCAGGCGGCGAACGTGATCATCTGTCAGCTGGAAGTGCCGGATGCCACTGTCGGTCATGCGCTCAAGCGCGGCCGTGAGTTGGGTAAGACCGTGATCCTCAATCCGGCGCCAGCCAGCCGCCCGCTGCCGGCGGACTGGTACGCGTCCATCGATTACCTGGTTCCCAACGAAAGCGAGGCCTCGGCCCTGAGTGGTTTGCCAGTGGATTCTCTGGCATCTGCTGAAACCGCTGCGACCCGGTTGATCGCCATGGGCGCCGACAAGGTCATCATCACCCTGGGGGCTCAGGGTTCGCTGTTTGCCAACGGCAAAAGCTTCGAGCATTTCCCTGCGCCGAAGGTGAGGGCTGTCGATACCACGGCGGCTGGCGACACCTTCGTCGGAGGTTTCGCCGCAGCACTGGCGGCCGGCAAAAGCGAAGCCGAAGCGATTCGTTTCGGCCAGGTCGCCGCAGCGTTGTCGGTGACCCGTGCTGGCGCGCAACCCTCGATCCCCACCTTGTCCGACGTACAGGCCTTTAAAGCACCATGAAAAAGACACCTTTGCTCAACGTCGCGCTGTCGCGGCTGATCGCATCCCTGGGCCATGGCGACATAGTGGTGATCGGCGACGCAGGTCTGCCGGTGCCACCAGGCGTTGAGCTGATCGACCTGGCCCTGACCCATGGCATCCCGGATTTCGTCAGCACGTTGAAGGTTGTACTCAGCGAAATGCAGGTCGAGAGCCATGTGCTGGCGCAGGAGATCCTGGACAAGCAACCTTCGGCGTTGGCGACGCTCGATGAGCTGAATGCTGAAGGTGCGCTAGGTCAGCGTGAGCTGCTCAGTCATGACCAATTCAAAGTTCTCAGCCGACAGGCACGGGCGATTGTTCGTACAGGCGAATGTCAGCCGTATTGCAACATCGTGCTGGTGGCGGGGGTAACGTTCTAACTCGCTGTTGTCTTTCTGCTGTCCCACGCACAAGGAGTGCGCTATGCACCGCTATGCTCAGAAACTGCACCACCTGCTCCGGAGTCTGCTGCTTTTGTCCCTGATTACCGCAACAAGCGCCCAGGCGGCGGAAAAAATCGACTTGATCATCGACACCGATCCGGGTGCCGACGATGTGGTCGCCTTGCTGTTTGCCCTGGCGTCGCCGGAAGAACTGAACATTCGTGCGCTGACCACCGTCGCCGGCAATGTGCGTCTGGACAAGACTTCCCGTAATGCGCGGCTGGCCCGCGAGTGGGCGGGGCGCGAGGAGGTGCCGGTCTACGCGGGCGCACCGAAGCCGCTGATGCGTACGCCGATTTATGCCGAGAACATCCATGGCAAGGAAGGCCTGTCGGGCGTCACCGTACATGAACCAAAGAAAGGCCTGGCCGAAGGCAATGCGGTCAATTACCTGATCGATACCTTGAAAGCCGCCAAGCCCCATAGCATCACCATCGCCATGCTGGGCCCGCAGACCAATCTGGCCCTGGCGCTGATCCAGGAGCCTGAAATCGTTCAGGGCATCAAGGAAGTGGTGATCATGGGTGGTGCGCACTTCAATGGTGGCAACATCACTCCGGTGGCCGAGTTCAACCTGTTCGCCGACCCACAGGCTGCGGAAGTGGTACTGAAAAGTGGCGTGAAGCTGACCTACCTGCCGCTGGACGTGACCCACAAGATCCTCACCAGCGAAGCGCGCCTGAAGCAGATCGCGGCAATCAACAACAATGCCAGCAAGCTGGTAGGCGATATTCTCAACGAATACGTCAAGGGCGACATGGAGCACTACGGTATTCCGGGTGGTCCGGTGCATGACGCAACCGTCATCGCCTACCTGCTCAAGCCTGAGTTGTTCACCGGTCGTTCGGTCAATGTGGTCGTTGATAGTCGCGAAGGCCCGACGTTCGGCCAAACCATCGTTGACTGGTATGACGGCCTTAAAGCGCCGAAGAATGCCTTCTGGGTTGAAAGTGGTGACGCCCAGGGCTTCTTTGACCTGCTGACCGAGCGTCTGGCTCGTCTGAAGTAAGCCATACACCCGCAGGTGACAGCCTGCGGGTTTTACTCTCTATCATTATGTTCTGCGCCTTTGTAGTCGACCGGGTACTTCTCGAACACCTGCGCGATAAAGGATCGTGCAGCTACAGTCCCCAACTCCTTGACCAGTAGATCGATGCCAATGATTGCCAACTCTTCAGGGCTGCCCGGGCTGTAAGAGCTGTGGCCCTGAGGCCACTTGGCTTTGATGTCGGCGTCGATGCTTACGGTGGTCATGATGGCGCTCGTGAAGTCGGAAAGTCTGAGTGTCGAGTTAACCATTTTGCGCGGCTTTTGGCACTCCGACTTAGGCATGAGGGGAGGGCTATGCGACACTTGGTCTTTGACGAATTTTCAAGGACTGTGCTGTGCAGATCGATTTGAACACTCCTGACGGCTTGACCCTTGAGGCCGTGCGTCAGCTGCTGGCCTCTGCCAGCGACGATGAGCACACTCAATTGCGGGTGACCAAGGGCGGCATCGCCTACATTTCATCAGGTGTTGTGGGCGGCACTGATATCAGCGGGCTGCTGTTTCGTCTGGAGACGTGGGCCAAGGGTTCCGGATATGTCGGATTGGTCGCGGCCAGTGACGAGGTCTGGGTCATGCAGATTTTCAATGCGCTGGAAGAGAACTGGCCGAATCCGCCGTTCGACTACATTGACGTCTATTGAACACTGTTCATATTCAGTCACGATTGAGTGGTAAACGGCAGGGCGATGCTCAGGCAAACTCGCCGCGTGTCCGAGTAGAGGGCAGGATGCTAGTACTCCCTGTGAAACCAAACGCCAGATTGGCGGTCGCACGATCTCAGCTTAACTATTGAAAAAAGGAGGCTTCATGCCTTGGAAACTCGCGTCATTGGGTACTTTGTTGGCCGTTGCCATGCTGGCCGGTTGCAGCACTACCTCCACCGAGTCGACAACAGACCCTGTCACGACGACTGATACGGGTCACAGCCGTTGTGAGGCCAAGGCGGCCGAATTTACCATCGGCAAAGCGGCTTCGCCCGCCCTGCTGGAGCAGGCGCGGACCCGCGCAGGTGCACAGAACGCACGATTCCTGTCGCCTAACGATATGGTGACCCTGGAGTACCGCTCCGATCGCCTGAACCTGAATACCGATGCTAGCCGGGTGGTTACCCGCGTCAACTGCGGCTGATCTTTTCAGGCTTTTGCTTCGCCCATAAAAAACCCCGTCACATGGACGGGGTTTTTTTAGTGCGGCTGAAAATTACTCAGCGCGGACTTGTGCAGCTTGCATACCCTTTTGGCCTTTCTCAGCCACGAAGGAAACGGTTTGGCCTTCTTTCAGGCTTTTGAAACCGTCGCTTTCGATAGCTTTGAAGTGTACGAACAGGTCGTCACCGCCACCTTGAGGAGTGATGAAGCCGAAGCCTTTTTCATCGTTGAACCATTTAACGGTGCCGGTTTGGCGATTAGACATGGTGTATCTCCAAGAAACATATATTTTCAGTAGTGCTGTGCTGCTCAGGCCAACTGGGCACACCGGGGTATCATAGTCGAAATGTTCGCTTTGGGAGCCCCCCGGACGTGCTGTTTGCCCTGCAGTCGCGTTCTGTTTGCTGCTTTGTTTGGCTGCAAGCCCCGTTTTAAAAGGCTTTCAGCCAAAAGTAAAGACAATAAAAAAACCTGTAAAACCTGAATAAATTGTACGAAAAAGCTCAAATCCAGCACTTTTTATCAGCGTTGAGCCGAGTCAAAAGGCCTTTTTACTCACTTTTTCGCCGGCGCATTGGCCTTGCATTTGGCGATCTGGCCCAACGCCTTTTGCTGCAATTCCGGGGTGGCCTTGTTGTCCATCAGCGCCTGGATATCAGCCGCCGGGTAAGACTTGATCGAATCAGCACCGCAAGCGCAGTGAGACTTCGCTGCAGCAGCACCGATTTGCGGGGTGGCTGCCTGAGTGCACTGAGCCATATATTTCTCGCGCTCGCCCTTCGGCCAATCGGCATGGGCGGCCATTGGCAGCAGTAGAACGATGGGGGCGACGACTGCGAACAAACGATTCAGACGCATGCTGGGATGCTCCTTTTGGGTCAATGTCTTGTTATCTGAGGGGTAAAGCGGGGTTCAAGTTCAGCACTCTGGCATAAATTGCATGATTTGCCCCAGTGCAAAGCCTCGTTGCATCGACGACCGTTCATCTGTGCTAGCATGCCTCGCTCGGCATTTGCAGGCTCCGGATGATCTTCAGTCCCGGTAGCGGCAAATGAGCGAATAACCCTGATTTGAATCCCAGTCACTCTGGTTCGGTTTTCCGGTTGGCCGCAAGGCTCCTGCCGCTGTAAGGCAGGCGTTCGTCATTGAATGGCCTGGATCGGATCTTGTACTGGCTCATCCCAACCCACGTGACCTTTGGTAGGGGTCACCACTAGGAGAGGAGGCGCCATGCCAACTATTACTCTTCCCGACGGCAGTCAACGTTCATTCGATCACCCGGTTTCCGTAGCCGAGGTCGCCGCATCCATCGGTGCCGGTCTGGCCAAAGCCACCGTGGCCGGCAAGGTCGATGGCAAGCTGGTCGACGCCAGCGACATCATCAACAGCGACGCTACGCTGCAAATCATTACGCCAAAGGATGAAGAGGGGCTGGAGATCATTCGCCACTCTTGTGCCCACCTGGTGGGGCATGCGGTCAAGCAGCTGTACCCGACTGCCAAGATGGTCATCGGTCCGGTCATCGACGAAGGCTTCTATTACGACATCGCCTTCGAACGTCCTTTCACTCCGGACGACCTGGCCGCCATCGAACAGCGCATGCAGCAGCTGATCGAAAAAGATTACGACGTGATCAAGAAAGTCACTCCGCGCGCCGAAGTGATCGAAGTGTTCAAGGCCCGCGGCGAAGACTACAAGCTGCGCCTGGTCGAGGATATGCCGAACGAACAGGCCATGGGCCTGTACTATCACGAAGAATACGTCGATATGTGCCGCGGTCCGCACGTGCCGAACACTCGCTTCCTGAAATCTTTCAAGCTGACCAAGTTGTCCGGCGCCTACTGGCGTGGCGATGCCAAGAACGAGCAATTGCAGCGCGTTTATGGCACCGCATGGGCCGACAAAAAGCAGTTGGCGGCTTACATCCAGCGCATCGAAGAAGCTGAAAAGCGCGATCATCGCAAGATCGGCAAGCGTCTGGGCCTGTTCCACACCCAGGAAGAGTCGCCGGGCATGGTTTTCTGGCACCCGAACGGCTGGACTCTGTATCAAGTGCTCGAGCAGTACATGCGCAAGGTTCAGCGCGACAACGGCTATCTGGAGATCAAGACTCCGCAAGTCGTTGACCGCAGCCTGTGGGAGAAATCCGGACACTGGGCCAACTACGCCGACAACATGTTCACCACTCAGTCGGAAAACCGCGACTACGCCATCAAGCCGATGAACTGCCCTTGCCACGTGCAGGTGTTCAATCAAGGCCTGAAGAGCTACCGCGAACTGCCGATGCGTCTGGCCGAATTTGGTGCCTGCCACCGTAATGAGCCATCGGGTGCGCTGCACGGCATCATGCGTGTGCGTGCGTTCACTCAGGACGACGCCCACATCTTCTGCACAGAAGAGCAGATGCAGGCCGAATCCGCAGCATTTATCAAGCTGACCATGGACGTCTACGCCGACTTCGGCTTCAAAGACGTCGAAATGAAGCTGTCCACTCGTCCGGAAAAACGCGTCGGCTCCGACGAACTGTGGGATCGCGCCGAAGCTGCATTGGCTGCAGCCCTTGATAGTGCTGGCCTGCCGTACGATCTGCAGCCGGGCGAGGGTGCTTTCTACGGTCCGAAGATCGAGTTCTCGCTGAAAGATTGCCTCGGCCGTGTCTGGCAGTGTGGTACCCTGCAGCTCGATTTTAACCTGCCTGTCCGTCTGGGAGCCGAATACGTCTCCGAAGACAACAGTCGCAAGCACCCGGTGATGTTGCACCGGGCGATCCTCGGATCCTTCGAACGTTTTGTCGGAATCCTGATCGAGCACTACGAGGGTGCATTCCCTGCGTGGCTGGCTCCGACCCAGGCAGTGATCATGAACATCACAGATAAACAGGCCGATTTTGCTGCTGAGGTTGAAAAAACTCTCAATGAAAGCGGATTTCGTGCCAAGTCTGACTTGAGAAATGAAAAGATCGGCTTTAAAATCCGCGAGCATACTTTGCTCAAGGTTCCTTATCTCTTGGTTATCGGAGATCGGGAAGTCGAGATGCAGACTGTCGCTGTGCGTACTCGTGAAGGTGCTGACCTGGGCTCGATGCCCGTCGCCCAGTTCGCTGAGTTTCTCGCGCAAGCGGTTTCCCGGCGTGGTCGCCCAGATTCGGAGTAATTACTATTAAGCGTGAAATGAGACAAGATAAACGAGCTGCACCGAAAGCCCCGATCAACGAGAATATCTCGGCACGCGAGGTTCGGTTAATTGGGGCTGAAGGTGAACAGCTTGGGATTGTGTCAATTGAAGACGCGCTTCTTAAGGCTGAAGAGGCCAAGCTGGATCTGGTGGAGATTTCCGCCGATGCAGTACCCCCTGTTTGCAAACTGATGGACTACGGCAAATCGATCTTCGAGAAGAAGAAGCAGGTTGCCGCGGCCAAGAAAAACCAGAAGCAGATTCAGGTTAAAGAAATCAAGTTTCGTCCAGGGACGGAGGAAGGGGATTACCAGGTAAAACTGCGCAACCTGGTACGTTTCCTGAGTGATGGGGACAGGGCCAAGGTATCCTTGCGATTCCGCGGCCGTGAGATGGCCCACCAGGAGCTGGGGATGGAACTCCTCAAGCGAGTTGAAGGTGACTTGCTCGAGTACGGTTCGGTCGAACAGCATCCTAAGATGGAAGGACGCCAGCTGATCATGGTCATCGCCCCGAAAAAGAAGAAATAATCAATAGGGCACGGCAGGCCTTCTGATTATGTTTATCAACTGAATGCGGAGTATCCGAACATGCCAAAAATGAAAACTAAAAGTGGTGCTGCTAAGCGGTTTCTGAAAACTGCTAACGGTATCAAGCACAAGCACGCTTTCAAGAGCCACATCCTGACTAAAATGTCGACCAAGCGTAAGCGTCAACTGCGCGGTAGCAGCTTGCTGGCACCGTGTGACGTGGCAAAAGTCGAGCGCATGCTGCGCCTTCGTTAATTTTAGTCAAGAATAGAGGAAGTAACTCATGGCTCGTGTAAAGCGTGGCGTCATTGCCCGTAAACGTCACAAAAAAATTCTGAAACTTGCTAAAGGCTACTACGGCGCTCGCTCGCGCGTATTCCGTGTTGCCAAGCAAGCGGTAATCAAGGCAGGCCAATACGCCTACCGTGACCGTCGTCAGAAAAAACGTCAGTTCCGCGCTCTGTGGATCGCTCGTATCAACGCTGGTGCACGTATCAACGGTCTGTCCTACAGCCGTTTCATCGCCGGCCTGAAAAAAGCGTCCATCGAGATCGACCGTAAGGTTCTGGCTGATCTGGCAGTGAACGAAAAAGCGGCGTTTGCTGCGATTGTCGAGAAAGCTAAAGCCACCTTGGCTTAAGTACCCCCGACAGTCACCCGGCCTCACCTCTGTGGGGCCAGGTGTTAAACGTCATAAATAGGGGAAGAGCCTTCAAGCTCTTCCCCTATTTTGTATCTGGAGTCTGTACATGGAAAACCTGGATGCGCTCGTCTCTCAAGCACTAGAGGCTGTGCAAAGCGCTGAAGATATCAATGCCCTGGAGCAAATCCGGGTTCACTACCTTGGCAAAAAGGGCGAATTGACTCAGGTGATGAAGACCCTGGGGAATTTGCCGGCAGAAGAGCGTCCGCAAGTCGGTGCTTTGATCAACGTTGCCAAGGAGCGTGTCACAGAGGTTCTCAATGCGCGCAAGGCACTGTTTGAAGAGGCCGACCTGGCCGCCAAACTGTCTGCCGAGTCCATTGACGTGACCCTGCCTGGCCGTGGCCAGACCTCGGGTGGTCTGCATCCGGTTACTCGCACTCTGGAACGTATCGAACAGTTCTTCACCCACATCGGCTACGGCATCGCCGAAGGTCCTGAGGTCGAAGACGACTACCACAACTTCGAAGCGCTCAACATCCCAGGCCATCACCCGGCCCGGTCGATGCATGACACCTTCTATTTCAATGCCAACATGTTGTTGCGCACCCATACCTCGCCGGTACAGGTCCGCACCATGGAATCGAAACAGCCGCCGATCCGCATCGTCTGCCCGGGCCGTGTGTACCGTAGCGACTCCGATATCACCCATTCGCCCATGTTCCACCAGGTCGAAGGCCTGCTGGTCGACCGCGATATCAACTTTGCCGACCTGAAAGGGACCATCGAAGAGTTTCTGCGCGTGTTCTTTGAAAAAGAACTGGCCGTGCGATTCCGTCCTTCCTACTTCCCGTTCACCGAGCCATCCGCTGAAGTCGACATGGAATGCGTGATGTGCAGCGGTAAAGGCTGCCGTGTCTGCAAGCAGACGGGCTGGCTGGAAGTGATGGGCTGCGGCATGGTTCACCCGAACGTGCTGCGCATGTCCGGGATCGACCCGGAAGAGTTTTCGGGCTTTGCCTTCGGCATGGGCGTTGAACGTCTGGCCATGCTGCGTTACGGCGTGAACGACTTGCGTCTGTTCTTCGACAACGACTTGCGGTTCCTCGCGCAATTTCGCTAGTCGTAACGAATTTTTAGGAGAGCAGGATGAAATTCAGTGAACAATGGCTGCGTGGCTGGGTAAGCCCGCAGGTAAGTCGCGACGAGCTGGTTGCTCGTCTGTCGATGGCCGGTCTTGAGGTCGATAGCGTTACGCTGGCCGCCGGCGAATTCACCGGTGTGGTGGTGGGCGAGGTGCTAAGCACCGAACAGCATCCGGACGCCGACAAGTTGCGTGTTTGCCAGGTCAGTAATGGCTCGGAGACCTTCCAGGTCGTTTGCGGTGCGCCAAACGTGCGCCCGGGCCTGAAAATCCCGTTCGCCATGATCGGTGCCGAACTGCCAGGCGACTTCAAAATCAAGAAAGCAAAGCTGCGTGGCGTTGAGTCCAACGGCATGCTGTGCTCCCAGTCCGAGCTGCAAGTCGGCGAAGGCAACGATGGTCTGATGGAGTTACCGGCCGATGCGCCGGTGGGTCAGGATATTCGTGAATACCTGAGCCTGGACGACGCCAGCATCGAGGTCGACCTGACCCCGAACCGCGGCGATTGCCTGTCCCTGGCCGGTCTGGCCCGTGAAGTCGGCGCGCTGTACGCCGCTGAAGTCACCCGCCCGGTGGTTGCTGTCGTGCCAGCCGTGCACGATGAAGTGCGTTCGGTTGAAGTGCTGGCGCCTGCCGCTTGCCCGCGTTACCTGGGTCGTGTGATCCGTAACGTCGACCTGTCCAAGCCGACACCGTTGTGGATGGTCGAGCGCTTGCGTCGTGGCGACGTGCGCAGCATCGACGCTGCCGTCGACATCACCAATTACGTGATGCTGGAACTGGGTCAACCGCTGCACGCGTTCGATCTCGCCGAAATCAATGGCGGCATCCGCGTGCGCATGGCTGAAGAAGGCGAGAAGCTGGTGCTGCTCGATGGTCAGGAGGTCAGCCTGCGTAGCGATACGCTGGTGATTGCCGACCACACCCGCGCCCTGGCAATCGCCGGCGTGATGGGTGGTGAGCACAGCGGTGTCAACACTGCGACCACTCGCGACGTATTCCTGGAAAGCGCGTTCTTCGATCAGATTGCAGTCGCAGGCAAGGCTCGTTCCTACGGTCTGCACACCGATGCTTCGCACCGCTATGAGCGTGGCGTGGACTGGCAACTGGCCCGTGAAGCCATGGAGCGTGCCACTGGCCTGCTGCTGGAAATTACTGGCGGTGAGGCTGGCCCGATTATCGAAACCGTCAGCGAGCAGCATCTGCCGTCGATTGCGCCGGTTACTCTGCGTGCGCAACGCATCACTCAGATGCTGGGCATGGAAATGGATTCGGCTGAAGTCGAGCGTCTGCTCAGTGGCTTGGGTCTGAAG
Source organism: Pseudomonas sp. MDT1-17 (assembly GCF_054898105.1). NCBI lineage: Bacteria > Pseudomonadati > Pseudomonadota > Gammaproteobacteria > Pseudomonadales > Pseudomonadaceae > Pseudomonas > Pseudomonas sp. MDT1-17. The sequence continues at coordinate 2,679,282 of NZ_JBUBVM010000001.1, forward strand.
ATTGCTGCCGATGGGGCAGGGCAGTGGCGCGTTGAAGTGCCAAGCCATCGCTTCGACATCAGTCTGGAAGTTGATCTGATCGAAGAGCTGGCCCGTCTGTACGGTTACAACCGTCTACCGGTTCGTTACCCGCAAGCTCGTCTGGCGCCGCAAGCCAAGGCTGAAGCGCGTAGCGATCTGCCTGAGCTGCGCCGTCTGCTGGTAGCCCGTGGTTATCAGGAAGCGATCACCTACAGCTTCATCGATCCGAAACAATTTGAGCTGTTTAATCCTGGTGTTGAACCGCTGTTGCTGGCCAACCCGATTTCGAACGACATGGCCGCCATGCGTTCGTCCCTGTGGCCTGGTCTGGTCAAGGCACTTCAGCACAACCTGAACCGTCAGCAGGATCGTGTCCGTTTGTTCGAAAGCGGCCTGCGTTTCGTCGGTCAGCTGGAAGGCCTGAAGCAAGAGCCGATGCTGGCGGGTGTTGTTTGCGGTAGCCGTCTGCCGGAAGGCTGGGCACAAGGTCGCGATGTCGTGGACTTCTTCGACGTCAAAGCCGACGTGGAAGCGGTGTTGGGTTTTGCCGGTGCACTGGGTTCGTTCACTTTCGTACCGGGCAAACATCCTGCGCTGCACCCGGGTCAAACCGCACGCATCGAACGTGAAGGTCGATTGGTCGGCTTCGTCGGTGCTATTCACCCTGAATTGTCGAAAACCCTCGGTCTCGACCGTCCGGTCTTCGTTTTCGAGCTGGTTCTGGCGGAAGTGGCATTGGGCAAAATGCCTAAATTCCAGGAGTTATCGCGCTTTCCTGAAGTGCGTCGTGACTTGGCACTGATTGCGGCCAAGGACGTCGCGGCCAGCGCTGTACTGGATGTAATCCGTGAAAATGCAGGCGAATGGCTCACAGACCTCAGGCTATTTGACGTATATCAGGGTAAAGGCATTGATCCTGATAGAAAAAGCCTTGCAGTCGGCTTGACCTGGCAGCATCCATCGCGCACTCTTAATGACGATGAGGTGAATACCACGACGCAAAACATCCTCACCTCGCTCGAACAAAGGTTGAACGCCACGTTAAGGAAGTGACGTATGGGGGCTCTGACGAAAGCTGAGATGGCGGAACGTCTGTATGAAGAGCTGGGCCTGAATAAACGGGAAGCCAAGGAATTGGTCGAACTGTTTTTTGAAGAAATCAGGCACGCTCTTGAAGACAACGAACAAGTCAAATTGTCTGGTTTCGGCAATTTCGACCTTCGGGACAAACGCCAGCGGCCTGGCCGCAATCCGAAAACGGGTGAAGAAATCCCGATCACGGCTCGCCGTGTGGTCACCTTTCGTCCAGGGCAGAAGTTGAAGGCCCGAGTTGAGGCTTATGCTGGAACCAAGTCATAACGACGAGCTACCCGTCATCCCGGGCAAACGCTACTTCACCATTGGTGAAGTCAGCGAGCTGTGTGCGGTAAAACCACACGTGCTGCGCTACTGGGAGCAGGAGTTTCCTCAACTCAACCCGGTCAAACGCCGCGGAAACCGCCGGTATTATCAGCGACAAGACGTGCTGATGATCCGGCAGATCCGCGCGCTTCTTTACGATCAAGGGTTCACCATCGGCGGTGCACGCTTGCGATTGTCCGGTGATGAAGCTAAAGACGACACCACTCAATACAAGCAAATGATTCGCCAGATGATCGCCGAACTGGAAGATGTTCTGGTGGTACTCAAGAAATAAATTCCTGCTTTTAAATACTTCCAGTTTTCAAAAGCTTGCGATATATTCTTGAGCGCTCTTCGAGAAGGAGAGCGAGTTTCACGCCTAGTCGGGGCGTAGCGCAGTCCGGTAGCGCACTAGCATGGGGTGCTAGGGGTCGAGTGTTCGAATCACTCCGTCCCGACCATATTTTTCAATGACTTAGCCCGATTCGGAAACGACCGGGCTTTGTTGTTTCTGGGCTTTGATCATATTGGTCACCGTTGGGTCACCGTTAGCAAAAAGCTCGTAAAGTGCCATGCGGGGCTTCGTCACGTTGAAGCCTGTCAAGGCTGATGTGAGTTCACGCCGCTTCTGGCCCTTTTTCGTGCTGCCTTTGGCACCAATCCTGTCTGATATTTCTCTTCCTTTCTCCGCTTTTTCGCATGTCAGATAGCCTTGCCAAGCGCCCTGTTTCCGGGCGATTAGGGCGTTTTTCCTCACCCGCTCCACGGCGCTAAACCCTGGAAGCTCAGTTCCGATTCTTCGTTCTTAAAGGTCACCATCCCAAATCAGCGAAACCGGCTGTACGTCAAGCGGGCCGTGCCTTTGAAGACAAACGGAAGCAGCGAAAGCACCTTTAGGCCGGACTTCCGATTGTGCGCTAGGGAAACGGAACAGAGCGCGGGGAGGCGGGGAGGGTGGTTGGGCAATCGCCAGGTCTGCGGAAGGTCTCTAGTCGCCGGCCGAGCCCTTTGATCACAAGGTCCTGGGGCCGATTTGGGATCAAACCATCGCGTCCGAGAGCCTGACGGATACCTCCAAATTCGACGTTTTTGGGCCCAAACCGCAGTGCCAAACAGACCGCAAATTCACCCGACTTCTTGCTGTTTTGGTGACAAACCATTTTGCAGGTAGTTGGCACCGATTGAGTGCCGCTGAACCCTCGAAAGATCCGTCGGCCGCGGCTTCTAGCGGTCAGCTCGGAATCTCTTTCAAGGTCCTGGTCGGTGCCAAATCCGCTGCTAACTCACATAGAAAGGAATCAGAAATGATTTTTTGCGGTTGAATTGGCACTAGATGGGGTACAGCGACGAAGAAGGCTATAGGGCGTGGGTATCGAGGATTCAGAACAATCGGAACTTACAACTCATGGTTTGAGCGTTTGGAGGGAAGAACGTAAACGACTGTCCCGAGATTCGGATCAAAAAGCTGCCCGCTGCGCTGAATTACCGGAGGTAACGGTCCGGTATACATTCCATATGCTAGGCGATAACGCGCTTGTCTTCCGGGTCGCGCTGGTATCGTTACGTCTAAATACCCTGCCCAATTTAGCCACTTAAGAAAGTTCTTGGCTGTTGAAGTGCTGGTGTTCGTTGCATGGCTGGCGTGGGCCGCCAGCTCCGTGGCGTTGATGTCTTTGAGCATGTGTAACGTTCTCCACATAGCCTCTGTGCCTTGCCCAACTTTGCTAGGGCTCCCATCTAATTTGAGCCGAGGAGCCTCGACTCCAGTATCAAGCATTAATTTGTATATTTTCTGAGTACCAGCTCCTTCTCCTCGTTCAAGGTAGCCTCCCTTACGAAGAGAATCGACGTAGGTCTTAACTGTTTCGTCCGGAATGCTGGTTAGGCGACTGATTGTGTAAATACTTATCCCCTGCGGTTGGTTCCTCAGCGTCTCCCAAATTCTCTGTCGATTATCTCGCCCCTCTAAGATGGTCAGATGAGCAGGCTTACGGCCATTACTCATTTTACGTTTTTCCTCAACGGCGGCTCACCGGTAAACCAGCCGCGCTGTCCCCATTGCAAAAGACTGACAGAAGACCAACCTTGCGTCTGGGCTTCAGAAAATACGCGATGAAGATTGACGACCACTCGGCGTAAACAACCCCTCACTGTCAGCCTCAGGCTTTCTAAAAGGTCATCGTCAAAGCGGAGTTCGGGATAGCTCTGCTGCGTTAGAGCCCTAATGTCATCTTTAGACGCCGGCTGGGCGGGTACCCACTCTAGAACGCGGTTATGAAGCCGCTCTAGCTTCGCTAAGCTTGCAGGGATACGTTCTTCTCCGATGAGAATGATCGTGGCTCTGCTCGAGTTGTAGATGTCTGTCAGGACGTTTGCAGCAGGCTTGTCTAAGAGATATTGGGCGTCATCAATGATAAGAGGCCTACCGCTGCGGGATAGTTGATCTGAAATCTGGTCAACCATTTCTGATGTTGTACGGCTTGGCATGACGGTCATCTCCCTTAGAACTGCGGTCAAGAAAGCTTTCTTCGTCCAGGTATCTCGACATTCTATGTAATAGGCGCGATATACGTTCGCTGCGAAGGTGGCCCCCACAGTTTTTCCCAAGCCACTTGCTCCGTACATGACAACCAGCCCTGGCAAGTTTTTCGGTCGAGCTAAAGATTTTTCAATTGCACTTGCTATAAGGCCAACATTTGTCAAAGGCGCTATTTTTGTTGCACTCATATCAATTCAGCCTTCTCATATTTTTGAATCTGTGGTGTGGTAAAAGTTAGCTTTCGACATGTTCAAACATTCGGCGCATAGCAGCAAACTCAACGTCTGTTTGATAGTTTGAATGCCAGATGGATTCATCTTTTGTTAGAGGTGAACTATTGCATATGTCTGCGTTCAATTTTTGCCATAGTCGATATTTCGCTATTGGGTCGGGTGGCAACGTAAATGGGGTAGAGCCCGAATCGATAAGTGCTATAGCGACTCGTTTAGCCTCGGCAAGCCGAGCGGCGTCAAGTGTTGGTGCAGAAAAGTGCTCAACTATACTCATGTGATTTTTTTTATCACTAAGCATTTTAAGTTTTTCTAATGTTCGCCTTATTTGACCATGTTCCCGTTTTTCGTACGCTTGTTCTACCATCGATTTCGGCATGTACGGGCTGGCGTTTCCATCGAGATGTGCCTCACCTATTAATTCACCACTGAGATTTCTGACCCATACCCTCGAAGCATCACGAAGGTCATAGCTGATACGAACATCCGCCCCATGGAAGTCTCGCAAGCTGTCTAGAAAATATTTGTTCCCGGCCCAACTGATTTCGCCGCGACGGGTGGGGCGAATTACTTGAGGGCGCATTACATCATTCAAGACATCCGAAGGAGCAATAATTGCCTGCCAGCCAGTTGAGCTTGCTCTTGCCCAAGCTTCATTTGGACTTAAGTGTCGGCGTTTGCCTGTAATAGGGTCGCGAACTTTGGAAAGTCCTCGATGAGGGGCGTTGTTATAAGTTTCGATCTCGTACTCAATGCCAGCCATAAACGTTTCGAAACTAGGTATGAGACTGGTGCCTCCGTTTTCTCGAATCTGCTTGCGGCTGATACGAAATGCTTTGGAGCTTGCATGTCGATCCATGTCTGCGCCGATGTAGCTAGTAAGCTTCTTCGCGGCGTTAACCCAGATTGTTTTATGGGCGCGTTCAATTAGGCCGCGTGCTTGGCTATTGTATGGTAGGGCATGGGTAAGAGTTCCTCCCAGTCGCTCAACTACCTCTCGAACAGTATCGTTTACAAAACCGGATCCGTTGTCGACATATAGCAACGCAAACATACCGTGCTGTACCGCATCTCTTAGAGCATCAATGACTGCGATTGAGGATTCCGACTCTCCAATGGATATTCTGACAACCTTTCGGGTTGCCACATCAATCACTGTGGTAGCTTCGGGTCTGTATGGCTTTCCCGTGCGAGGATTAATTATCTCTGCGTCGAATTTATGACCGTCAGCCGTGAATACGTCACAAGGCATTAGATCTTTGGTTGTGCGGCGTCTAAATGGTTGAAGAGCTTTGAGCTGTTGAGCAGTATGACGGCCTATATTGCGAGCCTCTGGACTGAGTTTGTCTAGGAATCGGCGTACCTGATGAATACTCGGTCGGTCAGAGGCGTATTTTTTGCAGAATTCCATATAGCTGGCTTCAACGCTAGGTTTTGTCGGCCGCTGATAGCAACGCAAGAAATCGGTACTCCAGAGCGGCATAGTCAGATCTTTTCTGCGGCGGCCTGGTGCTAATCCAACCTCCCCATGCTCACGGTATTTACTTAGCCAACGCTTTAGCGTCCTTTCTGACAGAGTTGAAATTGGCGTCGAGCGATCATTGGCAAACAGAAGGCGATCTTGCAGAAAGAGATCCAGCTTGCGTTCCTTGGAGAATGCTACTGTCACTGCAATAGCCTGCTTTTGAGTCATGGCTGACGTCATTCTCTCTATTTCCAAAACGAATGAAAGACGAGCCCCCATAGTTAGGCGTTGATCATCATTTAGCGCTGTGGCGGAGAAGGGGGTGGATTTTCCTTTTTCCGGAAAGCATTGTTTATGGTCAGAAAAGTCTGAGCAGGATTGGGTTTGCGCTGCGATTATCGCCGTTTGTGTCTCTGTTGGTAGTACGTTGAGAGGATACTCAATTGCCTTACTATGTGAGCGGCGTTGACCTGGCCAGTTTTCGCGAGCGGCTCGTGCTTTTACGCCTCGAACAGTACTGGGCATGCCTATTTTTCCTGATAGCTCTTTAGCTGTGTACCCGCTTTTCATAGGTACCTCTGATATTTAATCAGTGACGAAGAGGCATTGGTCCAGAATGTCGATTATTGTTGGCCATTCTAGGTGATGATTTTGTTTGGCTTAAGGTTCTGATCTCGATTAGTGAGAAGTCGCCGCGTTACCCAGGAGCTGGGTAAGCAGTTCGTTATTTTCCTTAAGTAGTGCTGTCAGATATAAGTTTATAACAAGCCTCGCGTTATAATTCTCATGGTATGTTGGACAAATATCTTGTATTGAGGGGTATCCATAATTAAGCTCGTCATCAATTTCAGCGGGGCGTAGATTAATGCTGTCATTGAATTGATCATAAGGTCGGCCAGCATGGTACCTGCTGATCATATGATGCATGCTGCCGATTATTGTGGCTTCAATTGAAACTTCAGTATACGGCTTCCCATTTTTGGTGTAGTGATATGGCCCTGACAGGTCGTATTCGACTGTCTCCAGTTCGCCTACAAACGGCTCAAGCGGGCTGTAATTTGTTCGCTGAGTGGTGTTGGTTTTGATAATCACATTTGGCTCCTTGCTACGGTATGTATTAGGAATGTAGGACTCGAATTTTGATCGTCAATGTTAGGTATTAAATATTTTTATTGCTGATATGTATTGTGAGTTGGTTTCATGGCTGTACCCCCAAGTCAGATGAGTGGCTCGATATCGAAGTGACCGTGGTAGTCAGTCCAGAAAGATACCTTTCCTTTTCTGACACTTTTTTCATTTTTGGTTTTATGATCGGAACCGATTCGGGGTGTTTGTAATGAAGAGATTCTTATGTTTATCCCGATTTACAGTGCGGATATCAACGAGAATTCCGCTCAGCTACGCGCTTGGCATAAAGCGTGGGAGGTTGTTGTTTACTCGTTGCTGTGCCGACATTGCGGCTCACGCCAATAGCTGTGCCAAGCTTGGGAGCTATTTAGGCATTATTCCGTACGTTCACGACTGAAGCTGCATGGATTCCAAGGCACGATGTTGCTTGCTTGTATCTTCGGAGCTGTCCGCTAACGGTCCAGTTCAGTCTGTGCGGTCTCTCTGAAGCCTCCTAACGAAGCCGGCTTGGCGCCGGAATATATCCAGAGGAGGGCGGAGTCTGGCCGATTGTTGCTGGTCTCCTGAGACGGCCGTTGAGAAAGCTAGGTAAGCGTCTACCGAGCACACCTTGCGTGTTTAAACGGGTGCCCACCTATGCGGCAGCAACTCCGTAATTTCACTCGCCCGCTGCGTCGGTAGACGCGTGAGAACATGCTTCAAATAACCTCGGGACTCGAACGCTTTGAGCAGCACGTCGGCGACTTTTAAGGCGCGTGCTTGCTGCGCTAGAGACACCGAGATGCTCAGCGCTGGACGTCGCGTACTGGGCATCTCGCGTGCGTCAATCAGCGGTTTTTTCAGCGATTCGCGCGTGGCGGCGACCAGTGGACGCCAGTGGCGGATGTGGTCAGGCACGACGATGTGATTGGCCGGGTCGCGCTCGAAGGTCAGCACTACGGCCAGCCGTTCATCCATCGGCTGTGGCACAGGCGGCGCGGTGGTGCGAAACAGGTGCATCGGGTGCCCAATGTATTCGCGCAGCTTCGGGCGCGGCGCAACCGGCTTGCCGGCTTTGAGCCGCGTCCAATAGCCTCGGGGGGGCGTGGGAATCTGAAGGCGGCGACAGAGTTTATGAAGTCCCACGTCGGACAGTTGGTAGCGCGGTGCGACGGCCGTCACAGGTTCTGTCCAGATCTCGGCGAGCAGCTTGGCCCGGTCGTACTTTTGCAGCATCAGCGCGGTCCTCTACCAGGAGGGCGAACCCTTGTCCCAAACGGTATCAGGGTGGCCGGATTTCTCACCGCGCCTCATGCTCGACCCAGTTGCCAAGTGGACTTTGTCTCATTGGCTCATCTTGTCAGGAGGTACACCCCACATATACCGGCTAGAGCAGTGCCATTGTGGTCGACGGATCTGCCAGCCGGTACCCCATCGCTTTATAGCCTGCCTTGCGCTTTTCCCACATCCTCAGCAAGGCGACCTGGCCCTCATCCACGAAGTCGATCACCTGGATGTCGGCCTTGGCGGCGTGCGCTCGATGCAGGCGCCCGGCGTATTGCTGAAGGATGCCTCGCCAGGAAATGGGCATGGCCAGCACCAGGGTGTCCAGCGGTGGGTGGTCAAAGCCCTCGCCGATGAGCGTGCCGGTGGCCAGGAGCACCCGAGGGGCGGCTTCGGGCAAAGATTCCAAGGCGCTGATCAGCGACGTCCGCTGTTTCTTGGGCAGGCGGCCATGCAGGGTAAACAGATTCGCCACCTGCTCCCTGAGCGCGACGTCTAGCGTCTCCACATGCTCGGTGCGTTGGGTCAGTACCAGTACCTTTCGGCCTTGCCGGTAAGCCTGCACCACCGCAGAAACGATGGTCGCCGTGCGTTGTGCATCATCGGCCAGTCGCCTGAATACCTCCTGGATGCCCGCGCCCTCGGGGACGAGGATCGGGCCGGACAGCAGGCGAGGGCTCACGGACAAGTCGTGAGGGGCGCTGGCCGGGCGAGCCGCCGTATGGCGGATCGGCCCACACTGCATGAAAATGATGGGCTGCTGCCCATCACGACGGATCGGGGTGGCGGTGAGTCCCAGGACGTAACGTGCGGGAGCACTCCTCAGCAGGGCCTCGAAGGACACCGCCGATAAGTGATGACATTCGTCGATGATGATCTGGCCGTAATTTTTCACCAAGTCGCTGATCTCACCCTGGCGCGACAGCGATTGCATGACGGCGATATCGATCTGGCCGGTGAGCTTGGGCTTGCCGCCGCCCAAGGTGCCGACGACTTCTTTGCCGACGCCGAGGAACGCCTGCAAGCGTTCTTGCCACTGCCGGAGCAGCTCGGTCCGGTGCACCAACACCAAGGTGTTCACACGCCGCCTGGCAATCAGCGCCGCTGCACTTACGGTTTTACCGAACGCTGTCGGCGCGCAGAGGATACCGGTGTCATGCGCTTGCATGGCGGTGACGGCCGTTTCCTGGTCAGGGCGCAGCGTGCCGAGGAAACTGACGTCCAACGGATGGCCCGCGAAACGCTCGTCTTCCACCAATGGCGTGATCTGGTACTCCGCCAGCAGCGCCTGCACCGCTTCCCAGCAGCCACGGGGCAAGGCGATATGTTTGGGGAAATTCTGTGCGCAGCCAATGACTCTGGGTTTGTTCCATACCGACAGGCGTAGGGCCTGCGCTTTATAAAACTCGGGATTCTGAAACGCCGCGAGGCGGATCAACTGATTGGCCAAGGGTTGAGGCAGCTGGGCCTTTTCAAAGTAGATCAGATTCGCCAGGGTGATGCTCAGGGTGGCCGGCATCGGGCCGTTGAGCTTCTGTGGTCGAGGCGAGGGGGCTTTCCATGGCTGGGCTCCTTCTTCTTCATCGACGTTCGCCACACCAATGGGGTCGCGGTTGCCCATGGCCAGGGTAATGACAGGGTGGAGGCGCTCGGGGTTCATGCGTTGGAGGGTGGCGAGGAACGCCCACTGATCGGCATAGGGCACCAGGGCGTCGTCGACAAACACGCTGTGATGCTGGGCCCTGGCGCGTTTTTGCAGCGGCAACGCGATCAAGTTGCCAAAGCCGCCTTTGGGCAGGGTGTCCTGGTTGGGAAACAACCGGTCGTAGGAACTGAGCGACAATTGCCGCGTGCGTTCACAGGCATGGCTGATGATGGCGGCCCCGAGACGACGGGCATCGCTGGCCAGCACCTTGTCCTCGAAGAAGATCCAGGCATGCGCGCCGTTGCCCGAGCGTGAGACTTCCAAGGCGACGGGCACGTCGAGCGCCTGGCAGGACTCCACGAATGCGCGGGCGTCATCGCGCCATTCGGCCTCGTCGAAGTCGGCGGCCAGAAAGTAGCAGGTATCGTCCTTCAGCAGGGGGTAGACACCGACGACGACCGCGCCGGCCAGGTGGCGAAAGATGACGTCGTCGGTCACGGCCAGCAGTTGGCGCTGGTGGCAGTCGGCGCATTTAATCCGGGGTTTCTCGCAGATCCCCGGACGCCACTCGTTCGCGCAGGCGGGCGCATAGCCGGACTTGCCGCTGTTGCTTTCCCAGCGTAGCGGGTAGATGTCGGTACGGCCTCTGAACAAGCTCCGAAAGAGGGCGACCTTGCTGCGGGTGTCCAGGGTGGACGACGGATCAACGGGCGCCAGGGGGATCAGCGCCGGTTCGAAAGGCGGCTGCCAATCGATGCCGTGCGCGTCGAGCAAGGCAATCAAGCGCGCGTTCTCCGCCTGGAGTGTCGCCAACAGCTGGGTGTCGGTCACCGCATCGAGCCTCGGTGTTGGGGAATGACCTGTGGGGTTTAGGCTATCAGTCGGCGGGGGGCGGGATCAAACCGCCGGGCCGGGTGCGTCGTCCGGCGTTTAACCGATACCGTGTTATGCGCACAGCGGTTCGACTGCGCAATTAGCATGTGCTGCAAATGTCTGATGGGATTAACCTCGGTTACCCGCTCCAAAGCTTCCTGGTAATCGAGCCCAAGAGTCCAGCATGTCAACACGCTTGGCTTTTTTGTTGGATTTTTTTGTGGTGATCTTGGCAGTGATTTGAGTGGCTTGTTTCGCATGCTTTATCGTAGCTTGGCGAGCAGGTTTGGCCTTTAGAAAGTATCCGATCCATGAAGCACACCTATCGCCAGGTGGGCCTCTCGTTTACCGTGGCATTTCCGGTGAGCAGTTCCACGGCAGCAAGGCTTCGTAGTCTTCCACCGACGAGGCATGCGGCAAGCGCTCAAGTACGTGGCGCAGCCACGTATAGGGCTCTTGGCCGTTGACTTTGGCGGTCTCGACCAAGCTATAGATCTGCGCACTGGCGGTGGCGCCTTTGGGTGTATCGCTGAACAGCCAGGCCTTGCGCCCAATCACAAACGGCTTTATTGCACGCTCCGCCGCGTTGTTGTCGATAGGTAAAAAACCAGCTTCAACGTAACGCTCCAGCCGAAGCCAGTTGCTCGCCAGATAATTAACCGCTTTACCCAGCACGCTTTGCGGTGTCACTTGGGACTGCGTTTTATCCAGCCAGCTTTTCAACTGGGCGAGGATCGGCAAGCTCTTTTCCTGCCGACCGATAAATCGCTGCTCGTCGCTGACGTCTTTCAGCTCACGCTCGATGCCATACAGCTTGTTGATCATCGTCAGCCCGATATCGGCACGCCCGGTCTTGCCCTTGGGCTGCACTTTCTGTGCTTCCACGAACTTGCGACGTACATGAGCCATGCACGCCAGACGTTCCACGCCCGGCTGCAACGCCAGCGCGTTATAGCCTGCGTAATCGTCGGTCATGACGTAGCCGCGATAACTTTCCAGCAGACGCAGCGGTACGTCCTGCGCACGGCTGGAGGTGTAGTCGAACAGCACGACTTTGCGATCCGGCGGGCCGCTTGCTTGCACCCACATCCAGGATTGGCTGGTCGGGTCTCGATCCGGCTCTTTGAGTACCTGGACGCGGGTTTCATCGCAGTGGATGACCGGACTTTCCAGCAACCGCTCGCGCATCAGATTCAATAACGGTTGCAGATGTTCGCCGCACTGGATAATCCAGCGGGCCAGCGTTTGGCGCGGGATTTCTATGCCATGTCGGCTTAGCACCGTTTCAAAACGATGCAGCGGCAAGCCATCGACATACTTGGTGGTCAGCAGCATCGCCAACACGCTTGGACTGGCCATGCTCTTTTCGATTAATTGAGCGGGCTTGTCGGCGGTGACCGGCGCTGTTTCACAGCCACGGCAGCCGTAAACCTTGCGGATATGTTTGATCACGCGGATCTGCATCGGCACGATGTCCAGCTGTTCGCTGGTTTCTTCACTGATCACATGCTTGCGGCAACCGCAGGCACAGGTCAGTTCGTGTTCGGGCAGTTCGTGGATGACTTCGATACGCGGCAGATCAGCCGACAAGGGTTTGCGCTTACCACGGCGTAGAGTCGGAGCAACGACTTCTTCGTCAGCGTCGCCGACTGAAGGCATCGGCTCGCTTTCGGGCTCGTTGAACAGTGCCAGTTGCGGTGTGTTGGGCTCGACCGTCTGCTCGGATTTGCGCCCGAAGATACGGTCACGCAACAGCTTGATCTGTTCTTTCAGATCAACAATGTGGGTGGCGTAAGCGTCTTTGACTTCCTGCTCGCGCGAGCGTGCTTCGTAACTCTCAAGCAGCATCTGTTTGAGCAGTACAGGATCGTCAGGAAGGTTTTCGGGCAATGGTCGCATGCCCTGGATTATACCCGTCAGGCAACAAACCTTGGAGTCAAAACCTTGTGCGGCCGGTTGCGCCAGAGGTCAAACCCATCCAGTAACCAGTTCAGTTCTTGCACCGTCAGCACGATGGCCTCATCCAGTTCATCGGGTGAAGTTTTGAACCGCTCGGACTCCAGACGCTTGAGCCAAAGGCAGAAGCCGTTGCGCTCCCAATACAACACCTTGACGCGGTTGCGGTGGCGATTCAGAAAAACGAAAAGCACGGGGTCAAACACCGCGACTTTGATATCCAGTTCGACCAGCGCAGCCAGGCCGTCGATGGACTTTCGAAAGTCCACCGGTTTGGGGTAGAGGTACACTTTTTCAACACTGGCATTGGGACGCATCATGGTGATGGGCTCCTGATGGAAATCGGGAGTACAGCATCCGTTGTCAGCTATTCGCTTGGAATGTGGGGTTCGTGGAGCGGATACTTTAGAAACATTTGGAACTGCACCCGCAAGTCGGGCGGCATGCCTGTTGACGTGAATAGGTGTTGCCCTAGCACCTCTTGGATATCTAAACCAGTTCGAAAGCTGAACCAGTTCTTCATCTGCATGGCGTACTGGCTGCCCTTAAAGATTTCAAGAATTTTATCAATGTATCCAGTATCGCCATGTTGAATCGCATGCAGCGCAGCATTGGTCGCCAAGTCGAGTATTAAGGATGAAAATGCCAGCTTTCAAAAATCAATAAACTCAAACACGTGCGGAGTCAGCAGCGCCGATAACAGTTCTTTGCTTTTGTCCATCGGGTGCTCCTGGGGTTTTATGAGTAAAAGGCGTTGGGTCCGCAACATACTCGATTCAGGCCGTCGTCTTTTAAAACTAGTATAAATTCATGTCTTGACTCTGAAGTCGCCGGCGTCTTGAGTGGATAACTCAAGCCGCACAGGTTGTTAGGCATAGCTGGTAAGGCCAGTAGCACCATTTGCCTGGGATCACAATCTGCTAGCGGGGCTTGGATGTAGACTTTGTAGCAGAAAATAATCTGTACGGCCTTTTTGATGCCTGGTACGAACCATTACTTACGCTTAAGCAATGCATCAGCTTTGGTTGGCATGTATATTTTTCTATATGGTTTAAATTCCTCCGGATATTTTCCGAGGCCAGTCGTCAGTATTACCTGGAACTGAATTTTAGATTTTTCTTTGATTTCTTCAATTTTTTTCAAGCAGATTTTTAGTTTGTCTAGTTCGATACCCGCCGTTTCAGGAGTGTCGATTAGCAAGAAACGTGGGAAGGGAACATCAGGGTCGTCAAGTGACATCTGAAGCAGAGTAAGGTAGTACATGAGTCTTGTTGATACGCTTGAACTATGTTCTTTGTATTCCCCTTCGTCGAGCACTGGAAGGTATGTGTCTGGGCTAATTCGAGCTGTTCTGCATTCGGCCAGTGTCTCAGTCATGAGTTTTTTATAAATAATGCTGAATTCGTCAACTTTATTTCTTATGTCCAATTTGGTTTGTGCGTCTAAGCCTTTTAAAGCTAGCTCGGATTTTTGAAATTCAGTTCTTTTTGAATCAAAGTCTGATTGAAAGATTTCTAGTTTGGATTCGATTGCAATAAGTTGGTGTAATCTGCTTATGTCTTCTCTCAAATCTAATATTTTGTCGTCGATGGTGTTGATTGTTTCTAAGTCCACATGTTCATCAATGTTGGAGATTTGTGAGCGCAATTTTTCAGTCAGCATGGGGATTGTGCTTTCGGAGTTTCGTACATCAATTCTAATGCCAGTGATTTCGGAATTGCAGTCAGTGATAGCGAGATCGATGGTGTCGAGTGACTTTATTTTTGATTTTAAGATATTTTTATATTCTAGCGACGTGTACGAAAAACGCTCGTACTGCTCCTCGTCAATTTCCGAGCCACAAACACAATGACCGCTGACGCGGTCAACTTTCGCCAGGCAGTACGGACAACTGTCGGAAGAGAAAAGATTCAGTTGGTCGTGGGAGTGTATGATTTTCGTTATCTGATCAATTTCTTTTTTTGCGCTTTCACGTATCAACGCTAATTTCTGCCTCTCTTCTAGTAGGTTAGTCAGCGTTTCCTTCTTCTCGCTGAGAATAATCTGAGCGCTCATCATTGCCGATTTGGTACTGGTAATGGCGGACTCTATCGCAGAGTCTGAACTTCTGTTGCGTTTGAATCTGGATCTGGTGTCATGTAATTTATTAAGCTGCTCTTCCTTTAAGTTGAGGTCGGTGACTAAAAAAGATTTGTTCTTGGGCGTATCGCCGTCGCCCAGCTCCTCAGCAAGTCGTTTGTACTCTCGAAGCAACCCGCTGGCTACATTTTTCTGTCTTTCAAGTGTCTTCGAGTTTATAATTGCTTTGTAGTAGTCTGAAAATGATTTTCCCACTAAAAGCTCAAATATAGCGCGGCGAAGTGTGCTTGAGTCTGATACGTAGTTATCTTGCTTGTCGATTTTTTTATAGATTTGTTTGGTGTCGGATTGTTGGTCTACATAAATGAGGCGGAAGATGTCGTAGGCGTTAATTTTGAACGATGAAATGCCTTGTTGAATATCTACGACAGAAATTCCCAGTTTCCCAAGAAGCCAGTCTGAATAGGTTTCAGGAGTATGTGCAGTCCTGTTTACAGGAAGAATTCTCAGATTCTGGCTGTCATAGTGATAGTGTGTTTTAGTTGTGCCGTCCGGTAAAGTCACCTCGCTGCAATTATAAGGCGTAATTGTAACGTCGTTGTCACCGATAAATCTTATTGTTTGAAAATTTTCACCGTTGAGGTTTAAAAAAAGCTCTACGAAGTTATCGCGATCTCCTGTGATCTCTTTGTGTGTTTCTTTTTCATCTCGGATGAATTCAGAAACTCGACCGCCGAGTGCGAAGTATATCAGGTTGCAAAACGTGGTTTTTCCGGTGCCATTGTCACCTTCAATCATAACAATATCCTGATCAAGATCAGGTGATTCATATTGGTAGATATTGCCCCTGTAATTGATTTTGGTTATTCTTAGAAATCCCATGTTTTGACCCCGTGAGCTTCGTAGATCTTTTGTATGGTTGTGTCTAGAGTAAGTCGAGTCAGTTGTTTGATCTGCGCAGTTGTTCGTCGAACATTTGAATATTCGCTATGAAAAAAATTCTTGTCAAAAAAACTCTTGGGGATTAGTTCGGAAAGGGATACATCGACTAGTGAGTTTATGTCTCCTTTTCGCAGTATGACAAATCCTGACTTTTCAAGTCTGAATAATATTTTCAGAATTTCACTTCTCCGGCTTAGACCGTTTGTATAGCTTTTGAATAGATATTCTTTGTCAATTCTGTTTAGATCTTTGCCTTCGGGGCGCTCAAGTATGCTAACTAATTTTTCTTCGGTGGCGAACTCAACCAAAAACGCTAGTTTTCTATAGTCCTTGAAGTAGCGCCCTTTCTTACAGCCAAGTGCGTCTAGGCTTACTAGTAGTGCGTATGTCGTAAAATAAAAATCATAGTCTGGCGAAAACATTATCCGCTTTTTAATAGCGTCAGTCATTGCTTACCCCGACGTCGAACGAAACAAAGCACTCGTCGTATAGGTTTAATATTATTTGCTCGATTGTGATGCTGTTAGATGCGGAGTATGTATAGTCGCGCTTCAAATTTTGCACGTTTTCTAATGCGATTTCTTTTATGGAATCCACAATTGGTTTGATATCTTTAAATTCTATCGGGGAAGTAATCGGTGCATGGCAGCTGTAGAACTCGTCGCAGGCTTCAAAAACACGGTACTTAAGAGACTTAAAGCTTCTATTGCTCTCGGTCTCCTCATGCTTCGACATACTTGCCATGCGAGCATATCGACCAGATTTCTTTTGATCATAATCTGCACATACATCAGACAATTTATTTTCTAGATTTCTTTTGTCTGATACCTTGTCTTTTTGCGTTTTCAGTTGAAGCCAAGCTGGATCAGTTCGATCATCCAATGGCTCAGACTCCACATTTTTAAAGACAAGTTTGACATCGGCAATATGTACGAATCGCTGATTTAGGTTCGGAAGATTTTGCCGCTCATCTAGGCACTCCATTAGAAGTGAAAATACGCACTCTTCTTTTTTTTCAGTGTGAATGTTTTGTAGAGAACTTTCTTTGATTGCCGACAGAACGGACTGTTTTAGGCTGATTTCGTCAGCTTGACCAAAACACCATTTAATTTTCCCCAGGAATTTTGACAGCTCTTGTAGTGTAAGAGCTTTAAGGTTCTCTAGGTTTCCAGTACTGTTTCTTTTTTCATACTGAGCTGAATATTCCTCAATCAAAGTGTCTTTGATTGTTTGCAGAGTGGTGTCAGCAATCTCGGAATTGTCTTTTAGTATTTCCAGTATCGGATCTTCCGGCAGTGTCAGATCGATGCCATTTTTGAGTTTTATTTTGTTTTCTTTGCCTATACCCGCGGTGGTATAAAATCCTAATAAAAGTCCTTCACTTTCCTGCCATTGTCCAAAATAAATATCCGAGAATGCCACAAGAGTGTTTAACACTTGATGCGAAAAGAGTGTGAAGTTTTTGTTGGGGTCATAGTTTTTATCTTCTTCAAGATAAGTCGATGTTCCCGATTCGCTGACTTTTATTATTGATACATCTTCAAGGACTTCGATAGATGCATAAAACATGACGCTGGCTGGGTTTTCGAGTTCTTCAATTATGTGTTTAATTGCTCGAATTTTTTGTAGGCGAAACCCTTTAGTTTTATCGGATGCGTCACGGTCTATGGTCTGCTGCGTCATCCGAGTTGTATTCCATTACAAAGTTGAAAAGCATGTGGTATGTACACACGGCGCTACGCTAGCAAATCCATTCTATGATGTCGACCTGATATCAGCTTAGACCCGCCACAAACGCCTGTTTTTTGATCACCTAGCTCTAGTGAGCACCAACATGTCACCACCCTGTTGGTAGCAGGCCCTGTCGAAGACTGCTTCGCGGTTTCGGGTATGGGCGCTCAGTTGTCGGGCACCCATTGACTCCAGGCAAGTTCTGTTGTGTGTCGGACGCTCGTCTCTATGACGCTTTGAGTGCGATGAAACAAGATCACAGCAAGCGTATAAGGCCGGTGCATCACGTCGCCGAGATCAACGATCAGGGCAAACATCCAGAGTTTGGTCAATGGGCAGGTATCACCCTCTGGGGAGTTCAAATGACCGCTGGAAACCAAGGGAAACATACAACCTTCTGAGCGCAGTGAACACGGAGGCAGGATTGACTGCTGGAACGACCAAATATGTCGCGATGAAGCGACGTAGCTCAGTATTGCGCGCCTGCACTTGCAAGCACTGGTGGATCCCAAATGCGAAGCTACTCAGCGAAAAATGTGTGGCTGAATTGAGGGGGCAGGTCCTGTGGGTACAACTCAATAGGCAGGAGGCATTTTACTGTTTTGGTATAGCGCCGCCATTTTTTGGATTTCCGCGTAGATTTCAACTCTCAGTTCCGAGGGGCTGAGCACTTCAACGCTCGGTCCTTGGCTCAGGATCCAAAGCCGTAAACCTTGACTCAAGTGCACTGCACAACTCAAGTGCCAGCGCCCTGCGTCATAGACTCGTAATTTTTGGTCTGAGCTGAGCGAGTTTTCGCTGAGGCGCTGAAACATATTTTCATCGACTAGCAACTCTAGCTGGATGGGATGTTCGTCCTCCAGCCCAATTAGGCTCTTCAGTGAACTGGTATTGCGGATGTCGTAATCAGCAGGTACTTGAGCCGGTTCAAAACCCGCCGTTTCAGCGGAATTGAAACGGTGCACCGGCCAGGCATAGGGAGTGGCCGGGTCTCTGCCGTCAACGATGAGCGATAGGTAGATGTTGGCGTCCTGAAAGGACAGTCCCAAAGGGGTTAACCGATAGGGCTTGGGGTGCAGCGCGCCGCGTGGTTGATAGAGTACATCCAGCTTGTTTCCTTCCAGCAATGCTTCTTGGATGGTTTGAAAGACCTGAGGGTCTATCAATCCTGGCTGTAAATTTTGGAAGCGGGAGTTGCTGATCACCTTCTTCGTCCAATCATGCAACCGGTGGGAGTGCTTGTTCAGAATGGCCTGGGCATGCTCGTACAGTTCCTGAAGATTCCCTCCAAGTGTACGACTGAGATATGGGCGCGCATGTTTGATGACCATAATCAAATTCATCGCGTCCGTTGGCTTGAGTACGAACCTCGACAATTCTTTATCGGCCCAATACACATACTCACGCCCCTCTTTTCTTCTCTTAATGCCGTATCTTTTATCGTCGATCAGCGCTTTAAGGTTGCGTTGAATCGTCCGGTCATCAACCGCCACATCCTGCGCCCTCAGCCGTTGTTGGAACTGCGCCACGCGCAGTCCAGTGGCCGTTGTATTACCGCGCGCCGTCGGGATCATGGCCAAGAGCAGCTCCAGACGAAATTTTTCTTCCAGCCGTTTTCCTGACATGTGAATGCTCCCTAAATGGCGACACAATTTGTCGTTCAGAGGGTGGATGATTCGTCTTGAGAAATCAATGTGATGCCGGAGTCGAGAAATGGCGATGCCCAAGCCTGCCAATGTCGTCAACATACTTGAAGCTTTTCTGGTCGCGCCTGAACTGCTGGAGTTCCAGGAGACCAGTGAAAATGACGGTCTGGGGGCCGGGTTGGGAATGCCGACGCTGAGGATTGTTGAGATGTATGAGCGTTATGGGCTGGTGTCATACGCTGAAGTGAAGGCTATGAATCCTTTAAAAGCAGTCTTGCCGCGAGAATCATTTCTCCTGCTATATGCGCAGCTTCGACGAGCAGCTCTCGAACATGATGCAGATGCGCTAAATGACCTCGGTTGGTTATGGCTGGATGGGCGCACGTTGATTGAGGATCCAGCGATTGCCCTGCACCTTTTTCGGCTGGCTGCGGCGGACGATTTACCTGAAGCCTTTTTCAATCTAGGGCAGCTCTATACCTACGGAATAGGTGTCGCCGTCGATGAGCAAATGGCCCAGCGATGGCTGAAAAAGGCGTTTAAAGGTGGGATCCGCGAGGCAGCTTTGGAGGTCGCGTGGCTTTACGACGCGCGGGATCGAAAAGGCAGTTGTGAAGCTTCACAGGTTGAGGCCGATAACCGGAAGGCATTTCGTTGGTACCGAAAAGCCGCTCGTGCCGGTGACACTGCGGCGTTTGCACGCCTTGGGAAGAGTTACCTGGAGGGCAATGGCGTTTCGCGTCACGTCTCAAAGGGACTTTTTTGGTTGCAGCGAGCGGCGCTCAATGGTGATGCAGCGGCTGCTGATGCCTTGGAGTATTTTTACGAGGATGCCCTGTACATGCCGGATCCTCAAGGACGTATGCGTTTGTTCTGGGCATCGTATGCCGAAGATCTGCGAGAACCTTTTGAGAGCCCGTCGCGTTGATTTAGGGTAAATGAGGGGGGCTTCCATTGTTTGGCCTGGACATCCACTGATGGTCTCCAGTTTTTTACTGTGTATTGGATGAAAAAATTTAAGGACGCGTGATGATTACGTTGAGAGATGGCGGCTCATTCAGCATTGATGCTCTGGTTTCAAAAGTTGAGGCCTTGGGCGGTTCCATGGTGCTTGGGCCGATCAAGGCTGCGTTGACCGATCACAAGAAGCCGGACTCATTGGATTACTGGATCAGAACCAATGGGGCTCATCGCAAAAACCAGATGCAAGCGGAAACGCAGGTAGTCGACCAGTTGGTTGCCACTGGCCGTTTTAGTCGGGTGAACATGAGCTGTCCAACAACCGGACATCGTTGCAAGGGACTGATTGTGATCTCTAAGCTTTTCCCTGAATAGCTAACTGCACTCACGAATGAGTGCCATTGCTTTGAAAAACTCTGTTTGAACCCAGCCCCTTTCTTGGCGGAGGACAAGCAAAGTGTGGCCAGCATCAGGCTTCGGTTTATGAAAGGTTAGACCGATGGCGGGTTAAATTTCGGGCTTTATGTCTTTGATTGGATGCTCCTAACGATCAAGACAGCGCTAGACACCATGACGAGCATATGGATATTGTTAGAGGCATGGCATTTTGAGATCACTACAATGCAGAGCGGCATGCAAGAAATGATTATCGAAATCGACGCGGACGTTGAGGCGTTGATCAGAGACATAAATGCTGCACCAAATGGGCAGCAACAAACAGACTTCATCGATTCGTTTCAAAAGATGATGATCGATCAGTTGATGGGGCCGTTCGGATTGACTGCTGCGATGTTCGAGGATCGCGATGGCGGCGCCATTACATCTCTGCATAACTTCGAAAAAGGGGTCGTCGCCAACGACGCAGATGAAAAACGTCATGCGGGCTGGCAGGAGGCCCAAAAGGAATCGTTTCAACGCAAGGATTACGATGCTGCGATGGATGCCGCCCACTCCGACATGAGTAGTGCCGACGGCAAGTTCTACGACGCGTACAAGAAGCCTGAGACGGAGTTTGCCGAAGGCCCGAGAATGACTGCACGGGATCACGTTACCAGCGCCAGCGAAATCGAGAGGTCTACGCGTGGTCACCTGGCACAAACACGTGAAGAGCGTGTGGCAACAGCAACGCAAAAAGAAAACGTCGTCCTGACATCTTTCAATATGAACTCCTCGAAACAAGAGTCCGATCTGAAAGTGTGGGCGGCAGGAAAAAACAGTCAAGACCCGAGTAAGACCAACGCTGAATATTACGATTTGGATCCGCAGGCAATAGATACGGCCTACGAGAAGTCCAAAAAAGCAGTGGAGGGGGTACAAAAAAAGGCTGTCTTTGACAAGCAAATGGGCGAATTACTGATCGAGGGCAGCGCTGCGGCGGGTAAGCTTGCCCTTCGACAAGTACTGGGTTTACTGCTCAAAGATCTAATCGAAGGTTTGATTCAGGATGTACGGTATCTGGTCAAAGAAGGCTTTGATGGCGCCAAATCGCTGCTAACTTTGGCTGAAGAGCGAATCAAGTCGACTTACGAAAAAATTAAGTTGAAGTGGGCGGAATACCTGAAAGAAGGTGTTAGCGCGGGGCTAACGGGCTTTCTCTCAAATTTGATCACGTTAGTCATCAACTCCTTTATCACTACCGCAAAAAATGTGGTGCGGATGCTTCGGGAAGCGATACTTTCGATTGTTCGGGCGATCAAAGTGATTGTTTCCCCCCCGAAAAGCATGGCCCGTGGCGATATAGCCATGGAGGTGCTTAAAATTCTCTCGGGCACTGTCGTGCTGTGTCTCGGTATTGCGCTTGAGGAGGTCATCCAGAAAGCGTTGGAAGCCGTACCACTGCTACTGCCTTTTGCTGCGACACTGGCCCCGGTTATTACCGGTGTCATTACCGGTGCCTTGACGCTTTTCACCGTCTTAGCTTTTGACCGGTTAAAAAGTGGTATCGCTTTTCGCAACAAGGCGCTGGCCGATACCCATCGTGGTCAGCAGGTCAATCTGTTGAGGGTCAAGCAAACAGTAGTGATGATCGATAGGGCTTACAGCCACATGATTGTCTCGACTCAAGTCATGCGAGCACAATTCGAAAGCGACTGGCTCGAAGTAAAAGACGCCAAAGTCGTAACGCAACACCGTCTAAACGACTACCGAAATTCTGTAAACAGCCTGGATGATTTACTGGAGCTATTTTAATGAGCGCGCAAGAACTGATAATCAAGGAAGATCTGACCCCAGTCAACATCGCTTCAGGTCTTCTGGATGTAATCAAGGATATTGAGTTAAGCATCGAAAATGCCAGTAGTCATGTTAGCGCTATAGAAAATCGAGGCTGGTTCAAAAGCACCTTCTCCAGTGCTAAAACCGATTTGGTGGACATCTCCAAGTCTCAGAACAAAATCAACGACCTCATGCTGGGCTTAATTCAAGAGGTCATTACCCTCAACACTATGAGCTACTCGTTCCTTGCCGCAGTAATCTGCGAGCTGGAAGAGCGCGCCAAAATGGGCTGGACGGATAGCGAAGGCCGTTTCCAAGAGCTTTCCGAAACTGGCCAGGGTTTTGCGGACAAAGCCCAATCCATTTTTCGAAAAATTGCCGAAGGTTCGAAGTCTACTCAAGACCGTATTGAACTCAATAAACAGAACATTGAAGAGGTCAAGAGTGCCCTGTCGGTAAAGAACGCGCTGGACACACAACAAAGTCAGGATATCGACAGAATCAAGACCGCGCTCGAACTCAAGACTGAACGCTTGGCCAGCATCGATACTTTACTCAATCAAAAAAGCACCCTTGATGAACAACAGGATCATGCTATCCAAACCATTCTGGTGGAGTTGCAGGAAAACGGTCGTGTCGATCAGGAGCGGGCGCAAACCATTGAGCGCAACAGCGGTGACATTGAAGCGATACAATCTACTTTATCGCTGAAAGTGGAGGAAATCGCACGTCAGGAGCTGCATTTGGGAGCAGTCGATACATCGTTGACCCAAAATGCTGAACAAATAGCCCGCCTGAACGAGCTGCTCAATGAACAAAATGTGCTGAGTGAGAAACGAGACAACGCCATTCGAGCGATCCTGGAGACGCTACAAAAAAGCAGTCGTAGTGATCTCACACGCGCTCAGGCCATTCAGGTGCTGGAACGTGAGGTGCTGGAGTTTAAAGAGCGATTAGTGGTTCAGGAAAACCGCTTTGCACGTTATTCGTCGCGTACTAATCGCCTGCTGGTGGCTCTTGCCGGTTCTAGTCTAGTGATGGCTACAACACTGGTACTCAAAGGGCTAAGCGTGATTTGACGTGTAACAGCATTCTTGCAGCCCCTTCGATACTACACGCTCGTGCAGTATTGAAGGGGGGAGGAGCTGTGGGGTTTACGCAAAATAGGTTCGAATCATCAAACGTAAAGCCAGCGCCCAAGCTCCTCCAGGTTTGCCACCACTATCTGTTGTGCCGCTGCTTTGGCCTGTATTTTCGTGGGGTCTATTTGATAGCGCTGTAAAATGTACTGTACCAACGCCCCTCGGGTGCGTATCAACAGTTGGCCGTTTTGCATGCCGTAATCTGCTTCAATTATCAGCTTTTGCTCAGGTTTTAACCTTCGATCAGGCTCAAAAATCACATCTATTTCGGCCATCCAATCCACATCGGCCTCACGTTTATGATCGGACGCATGGATTAAATCCGGTACGCCGCGAAAGCGACTCAGAACAAAGTCTCGAAAGTCACCATTCTTTTCACAGTAAGCGCGTACGTGCCAGCGCATCCCGGTAAATACCAGTGTGTGCGGCACGATCACGCGTGTTTCCGGTTTGGGGTTGGCCAAGGACACATAGTCCGTTTCAAGCCGTAGACCTTCACGACAGGCCTGCAAAATCGGTCGCAATATTTCGGGGCGAATGCTGCGATCAGGGATGAGCAGCAGTTCAGTGTGCGCATAAGCAAAGGCCAGTCCTTCGATATGCGCGGCACGTTCCCGATTCTGGTTGAGCAGGTGCAGGTAAGCACTGGCGCTTCCATCGATGAATAGCGGTTTGAACACTTTGCTTGGTTTGTAGCCTTTCAGATGTTTGTCATATGTAAGGTTTTTAGGCGCATGTTCGGTCAGGTAAGTGTTGATGTCTTTTGAGGCTTGCTGCCGACTGATGCCAAAGCTCTGCATCAGGTGACCAGTAGTCAGGCGGCCTTCCCACCAGGCAATGGTCTCGATGAGTCGGTAGCGTAATGCCAGATCCCAGCGAATCTGATTTAACTGCTGCTTACGTTTCATCGGTTGAGTACCTGTTCCATTTGTTTACCTGTACAGGCAAACATTATCGACGTGTCATAAAAGACTACATATCTTGTAACCGTCGAACAAGCGAAGGAAGCTACAAAATGGATGCGATGAGCTGGTATTGGTTGAGCATGGGAGGGGCGATGCTCATGGTGGCAGTCATGGCGTTATTGCTGTGGTTGCAGTGGCAGCATATTGATGTGCAAAAGCGGGAGTTGATGGTGCTGCGCAACCTCTTGAACAACATCGGCGCAGTCATTCGACAGCTGGAGTTGGAAAGAAAGGAATTGACTGCGGGATTGCGGGCTGAACGCGCCCATGTCGAGCAGCTCCAGAGAAAACTTTCGTTAGTGCAGTAATTCGTTCCGCGCGTTTAGTTAGCTGGGATTATGGAGAGCCTTCTGGCACTCGATACGATGGGCGCCTCGCCATGCAGGGGCAGTTCGCTGCAAGGGAGAGTGTGTATGCAAATCGTCGATGGTGTCCGGCTTTACTCCGCTTCAGATCTCTGCGGTTTTCTAGAATGCGAGCACCTGACGGCTCTTGATATGGCCCATCTGCTATCGACTATGGAGAGGGCACCAGAAACGGAAGAAAACCGCCTGATTCAGGATAAGGGACTTGAGCATGAGGCGGCCTATCTTGAACGGCTGAAGCTCGCGTATCCCTTCGTGGTCGATATCGCTGCGAGCGGCGCGCGGTCTATCTCAAAGAAGGTCGAGTTGACACGGGAAGCGATGCAGGCCGGTGCCGATATCATTTTCCAGGCGACGTTACAGGACGATGTTTTTATTGGTCATGCCGACTTTCTCCGAAAGGTAGCACTGCCCTCAGATCTTGGTGATTACAGCTACGAAGTGATCGATACCAAACTGGCGAAAACACCCAAAGCAAAGTTCATTGTCCAGTTAGCGCTGTACTCCCAGCTGCTGGTTCCACTGCAAGGTATTCGTCCTCACTTCATGCATGTTGTGCTCGGTGATGCAGCGCGGAGCGAACGGCCATTTCGTGTGGCAGATTACTCCGATTATCTCGATCAGGTTCTTCAGCGCTTCGACGCTTTTGTCTCTGCCCCACAACCGTCAATCACCTATCCTGACTCTTGTGATCATTGCCGCTTTTGCGGATGGCGCGACCTTTGTACCATTCGACGCGAGCAAGATGATCATTTGTCTGCGGTCGCGAATATCAGCAAGTCCCAAATCAAAAAATTGCAAAGCGCCGGTGTTCAGACCTTGGAGCAATTGGCCAACATTCCGGAACGTATTTCAATTCCCAAACTAAACGGCGAGTCCTTGAATAAATTGAGGTATCAAGCCCGTTTGCAACACCAAGGCCGTCATAGCGACACACCAATTTATGAACTGTTGCCTCCGCAGGCTGGGCTACGTGGATTCGGCCGTATGCCTGAACGAGCGGAAGGCGATCTGTTTTTTGATATGGAGGGCGATCCGCTTGAAGAGGGTGGTTTGGAGTATTTATTTGGCTTGTACATTGATGAGTCAGGGAGCCAACGCTTCATGCCATTTTGGGGGCACTCTCGTTCAGGAGAAAAACTAGCATTCGAGGCTTTCATCGATTTTTTGATGGCGCATTTGGCGCGCTATCCGCAAGCCTACATCTATCACTACGCCAGCTACGAAGAGACAGCGATCAAGCGTTTGATGAGCCAGCACGGCACCCGTGAGACTCAAGTCGACTGGTTGCTGCGGAACGGCAAGTTGATCGATCTGTATAAAGTGGTGCGGGAGGCGATACGCGTTTCCGAACCGAGCTACTCGATCAAGTACATCGAACATTTCTACATGGAAAGACGGGTTGGCGAGGTGACCAGTGCCGGCGCGAGTATCGTGTTTTATGAGCGTTGGAAGCAGAGCGGTGATGCTGAACTGTTGGAAACCATTGAGCGCTACAACGAGGATGATGTGCGCTCCACTTACTTGCTGCGTAACTGGCTGCTTTCGATCAACCCCGCTGGCAGCAATATTGCCGCGAAGAATGTGGGGACCGTCGAAGTTGATCCTGTTGCCGTAGGGGCCAGCGAACAGGAGATTCGCCTGGAAAGTTATCGTCAGCGCCTTATTGGTCAGTTGCCGGAGGATGAATCGCAGTGGGATGACGAGGCGCTTGTCAGGGCGTTGGTTTTTCAGTTGCTTGATTTTCATCGGCGCACCGAGAAGCCGGTGTGGTGGGATATGTTCAAGCGTCAGGACATGGCGAGGGATGAGCTTCTTGAGGACATCGAGAGCCTGGCTGGGTTGACACGCACGACACAGCCACCCGTACCGGAAAAGCGCTCATTCCTTTATCAATACCGCTTCCCCGAGCAGGAGACCAAGCTGCGTATCGGGTCGCAGGGAATGGTGGTCGAAACACTGAGCGCGATTACTCTGCATGAATTGGACATGGAAAACCGATTGGCGACCTTTAAGGCCACTGCCGAACGGCAACCTCCCGAAGACTTTGATATGGGACCCGGTGGGCCAATTAATAGCAACGTTATTCGCGAAGCATTATTCCGCTACGCCGATGCGGTTCTGGCAGGTGGTGGGCATTTTCAAGCGGTGGAGGACTTTTTGTTTCGTCGCTCACCCAGAGTGATTGGCTTGGAAGCCGGGACGGCCCTTTTAGCGGCTGGACTGGATCCTCTCGATGCAGTCAAGCAGGTGGTGCGTAACCTCGACCATAGTGTGCTGTTCATTCAGGGGCCTCCGGGTGCTGGTAAAACGTATACGGGGTCTTACCTGATAGTTGATCTGCTGCAAGCTGGCAAGCGGGTCGGGATTACCTCTAACTCTCATCACGCGATCAACAACTTGCTTGCAGCGATAGAAACCTGTGCTGAGGCGTCTGGTTTCAACTTCGTCGGCTTGAAAAAATCCACTCAGGGGGCTGAGGAGAGTCGTTTTGCCGGGCGCTGCATCACGTCCCTAGAGGACAATACGAAATTGTTGGCCGCATGGAACTCGGGAGCAGGCCTTGTCGCCGGTACTGCTTGGCTGTTCGCGGATGAAGCATTTAGCGAAGCGTTGGATTACCTGTTCATTGACGAAGCTGGTCAGGTCAGTGTGGCCAACCTCGTGGCCATGGGGATGTCAGCCCGCAGTTTGGTGCTGATGGGCGATCAGATGCAGTTATCGCAACCGATTAAGGGGGCGCACCCAGGGCGCTCAGGAGATTCGATTCTGGATTATCTGCTCGATGGCGTGGCCACGATTCCCACGGATCGTGGGGTATTCCTGGCGCAGACATGGCGTATGCACCCTGAGGTGTGTTCCTTTATTTCCGATGCGGTGTACGACGGACAATTAACATCGGCCCCGGGAACCGAGCGACAAGTACTGGTGCTAGATGGCGAGCGTCCAGAGATACCCGATTGCGGGCTGTATTTTTGTGCGGTGGAGCACGATGCCAATAGCCAAAGCTCAGAGGAGGAAGCCGCTGTCGTCCGCGACCTCTACTGCTATTTCCTAGGGCAAACTTATGTAGATAAGGATGGCGAAGTGCACAGAGTCGACGTGGACAATATCTTGGTTGTCGCACCGTATAACCTTCAGGTGCAATTGCTCAAGCGGGAGCTGCCGGCCGGCGCCCGAGTCGGGACGGTGGACAAGTTTCAGGGGCAAGAGGCCGAAATTGTGATTGTTTCGATGGCCACTTCGAATGAAGACTATTTACCTCGTGATATTGGTTTTCTCTACTCAAAAAACCGCTTGAATGTAGCGGTCAGTCGCGCCAAAACCTTGGCCTGTGTGATAGCCAGCCCAGCCTTGACGGCCATCCGCTGCAAGACACCAGAGGAGATGTCGCTGGTGAATACACTTTGTAAGGTGGTCAAGAGTGGATCAATGACGCGCGACAGAGTGTAGAGCTGACGGTGCGCCGCTCCAACGGGCGGCGCAGTTTTGCATCGAGTAGTACTCTCAGCGAACTTGCGTCGGTGCGTTGATGCATTTGTAGCCAGGGTACTGGGCTTCGGCGGTGATCTTGGCCATGTTTGAAGTCACGGCTTGCACCGTGATGCTGAAGTTGGCCTGGGGGCCTGCGGTGGCGACCACGCGCTGCATAAAAGCTGAATAAATTTTCATCAGGTGAGGCTCCTTGTTTGTTGATCTCCTAGCCTAAGCCGTTTGACGACAACTTGTGTCGCGGTTGATTTTTTTGCGACTCGCCGTTGATTTACCTTTCGAAGCCCGCTTTATCTAAACACGACTCACGTTAATCAGGAGCCCAAACCAATGCAGGACATATTTCTGTTGGAGCCTCAAACGAAGGTAGACCGTAAGAAGTCCTACATTCGATCTTACCCGCATATTCTCGCGCAATTGCAGACAGAGTCGGCCTTAACCGAGCGGGATTTTGTCTGCGGAGCGCACATCGTGTACGGCTGGATGCCGACCATCTTGGATCTGTACCCAACGGCTGAACGGACATTGCAGCAAGGAGCCAACTTACTCAACAAAGCGCGTGTCAATGGCGTTTTGAATCAATGCGAATTGTCCGAGCTGGCGGCGCTAGTCAACAATTCGGTGGTAGGGGCATCCAAGCTGCTGCACTTTGTTAATCCCGATGCTTTCGCTATTTGGGATTCGAAAATCTATCGCTTTATTCATGGTCATGCGGCTCATCAGTACAGAGTGAACAATACGGGGGCTTATTTGAAGTATCTGGGCCAGTTGAGTGAGCTTCGAAAGGACGAACGGTTTCCGGGCCTTCACTCTTCGATCAACGAAAAAATGGGTTACCCAGTGTCACCGCTACGAGCTATCGAAGTGGTGATGTTTCTAAATGCTTGAGTGATGTGAGTGGACGTGAAATTGACCGAGAGGTAGGCATTCCGACCTCTCGTGGTGCGTTGCTCGCAGTGGAACAGGTTGGAGCGCGGTCTCGTAAAATGGCATTTATGGACGCGAATCGTTACGCCGCTTTCGCTCAGCCCTGGACTGATCGTAAGCGTCCGCCGAAGTCACCTTGCATGACTCAGGCAGATACCCACTGATGCGGCAGCAGTTGGTCGATCTCACTCGCTCGCTGCATCGGCAACCGCGTCAGCACATCTTTGAGATAGGCATACGGATCATGCCCATTCATACGCGCTGACTGGATCAAGCTCATGATCGCCGCCGCTCGTTTGCCGCTGCGAAGCGACCCGGCAAACAACCAGTTTGAACGCCCGAGCGCCCACGGCCGGATCTGATTCTCGACTGGGTTGTTGTCGATGGGCACGGCCCCATCTTCCAGGTAGCGCGTCAGCGCGACCCAGCGTTTAAGGCTGTAATCCAAGGCTTTGGCCGTCGCTGATCCGTTGGGTACAAGATCGCGCTGGGCCAACATCCAGTCGTGCAGCGCTTTCGCTAACGGCGCAGCTTTTTCTTGCCGTATCCGCCAGCGATCCTCATCACTCATCTCGCACGTTTGGCGTTCAACTTCGTACAAGCCGCCAATCGAGTGCAGTGCCTGTGCTGCCAACTGACTTTTATTCGCCACGTGCAGATCGAAAAACTTGCGGCGTGCGTGGGCCATGCAACCAATTTCGGTCATGCCCTTCTCGAAACCGGCTTTGTAGCCAGCAAAATCGTCGCACACCAGCTTGCCGTTCCACGAGCCGAGGAAGTTACGTGCATGCTCACCGGCGCGGCTCGGGCTGAAGTCATAAACCACTGCCTTAAGCGCCGAGAACGGCGTGGTGCAGTAAGCCCAGACATAAGCGCGGTGAGTTTTCTTCTCCCCGGGCGCAAGCATCTGCACCGGAGTTTCGTCAGCATGGACAACTCGTTGGGCCAGAACAGCTTCTCGCAAGGCATCAACCAATGGCTGAAGCTGTACACCGGTCTGCCCAACCCATTGCGCGAGAGTTGAACGCGCGATGGCTAAGCCGGCGCGGCCAAAGATTTTCTCCTGCCGGTACAGCGGCAAGTGGTCGGCGAATTTCGCCACCATTACGTGAGCGAGCAGACCTGCTGTAGGTATTCCCTTGTCGATTACCTGGGCCGGCACCGGTGCCTGGATCAGTGTTTCGCACTGACGGCAGGCCCATTTTCCACGCACATGCTGTTCGACGGTGAACACGCCCGGCGTGTAATCCAGCTTCTCGCTGACGTCCTCGCCGATGCGCTGAAGTTGGCAGCCGCAGGCGCACTGGGTGTTTTCCGGTTCGTGATGAATTACGGTGCGTGGAAACTGCGGTGGCAGCGGCGCACGCTTGGGTTGCTGGCGCTTCTCTTCTGGAGCGGGAGCTGGTCGGAGGGCCTTCAACTCGGCGTCGATAGCCTCAAGATCAGTGTTGAGCAGATCGTCGAGCAAGTTGCCTTGCTCAGGGCTGATCTGCTCGCTGCGCTTGGCAAACCTGTGCCGCTTGAGGATGGCGATCTCGTGGGTCAGTTGTTCGATGATGGTTTGATCGCGGTGGATCTTTCTGCCCATGGTGTCGACCTTCGACATCAACTGCGCAGCGAATGCACGCAGTTGGTCGGGGGTCATCTGATCGATATTGGGCGAAGAAGTCATGCCTTGGATTTTACCAAAGCAGATCGCTTGCGGCAGTAGGCCAAGAAGCTAATTACAGTTTTTACAGCAGTGTGATTGTGCCGCCAGCGCCAACACGTTGCCAAGGCAGACCTAATACCAAGGCCTGAAGTTGCTCGGTATCCAGTTCCATCTCGCAACCTTGCCGAATGCCTGGCCATTGGAATTTGCCTTGGTTCAACCGCCGTGCAGCCAGCCAAACACCAATCCCGTCATGAACCAGGACTTTCATTCGGTTAGCACGTCGATTGGCAAAGAGATAAGCACAGTGCGGCTTCGCCGCACCGAATACTGCAATTACTCTGGCCAACGCGGTCTCGGTACCGGCACGCATATCCATGGGCTCGGTGGCGAGCCAGATGGCATCGATGCGGATCACTTGGCAAGCTCTCGGACAAAACGAGCACACCCGCCAGGATCTGAGGATGGCCACTTCACAGTGAGTTTTTGCGGCCCGAAAGGAACCTCGATGTTGACCGACATCTGCTGATCGGGCTGGGTTGCGGGCGCAAGCTTCATCGGAACAAAAGCAGGCAAAGCCGGCGCCTGATGATCACGATAAGCAGGTATCCACTTTCGAACCAGGTTGGCGTTAATGCCGTGACGCAGGGCCACGCTGGCCATCGACACGCCAGGTTGCAGGCATTCTTGGACGATCTGGGCTTTAAAGGGTTTGGGATAAGAGGTTCTTTGGCGCATGGCAATCCTGATGATAGGGGCGATAGTGTCCACGTATTTTTAAGTGGACAACATCGCCCTTATCGCTGGGATCGGGTAGGTGACTTCGCCGGACGCTTAGTGCGCCAGTTAAAGCTGGCGGAGGATAGTCGATGAAAGTTCGATACTGGTAAGAAATGGCGAATCAACCAGACCCCGAGTCATGCATGTTGCACCGTGAGGTGCAGGGTGAAGCGTTGACAGGGGAAACCGATGGGCCAGCCATTGAGCCGCGTAATCAGGAATCCGGGATGCCGATGCTGTTATGCGAAGCAGAAGGCAATATGGAGCATGGCGTTATACGCCAGTCATGCTCTGATCCCGCGCGGTCGGAGACCCTGTGCACGTCGGGAAGTCCTTCGCACAGAAACTGGGAGATCTCAGCGATGCCCGGTGCGCAAGCACCGGGCGGAGTAGGAAAGGCCAAAAGCCGTAACCCTGCTGTCTACGTCGCTGAGAAGTCGGATACGTCCGTAGTACCTGAGAAGCCATCGAACAAGGGGCTTAGCCCTGCGGAGATGGTGGAGGAAAGGGACGTAGCCAAGGGAAACACCGACACGTCCCCCGCGCCCCGGACACAGAGCCAGATCAGTTGCGCGTCGATGGGACTTGAAGGTGTACGTGAAGCAGCCCGAAGGGATAAGGGCATGCAGTTCACGGCATTGCTGCACCACATCACACCGCAATTATTGGCGCAGAGCTTTTATGCGCTTCGCCGCGATGCGGCGGTGGGCGTGGACGGCATGTCGTGGCGAGAATATGAGGAAGGTCTTCTCCAGCGGGTAACCGATCTGCACGCAAGGCTCCACAGTGGAGCCTATCGAGCAACGCCGTCGCGGCGGGTCTACATTCCCAAAGCCGACGGCAGGCAGCGTCCGCTGGGCATTGCCTCTCTGGAGGACAAGATCGTACAGCAGGCAGTTGTCACTGTTCTGAATGCGATCTACGAAGAAGACTTTCTAGGTTTCTCGTATGGGTTTCGGCCGGGACGTAGTCAGCACGATGCGCTGGATGCGTTGACGGTCGCGCTGAAGGGCCAGAAGGTGAACTGGATATTGGATGCGGATATCACGTCGTTCTTTGATGAGATCGACCATGAATGGATGCTGATGTTTCTAGGACACCGGATTGCAGACCGGCGCCTGCTCGGACTGATCTGCAAATGGCTTCAAGCGGGTGTTATGGAGGATGGCCGTAGGGTGGCTGCGACCAAGGGGACTCCCCAAGGCGCAGTGATATCGCCGTTACTGGCGAATATCTATCTTCACTACGTGCTGGATCTATGGGCAAGGCAGTGGCGCCAGCGCCACGCCCGTGGCGATGTGATTGTCGTGCGTTACGCGGACGACAGTGTGGTGGGTTTCAGGACGCAATGGCAGGCTCAGCAGTTCTTGGAGCAATTGCGGGAACGGCTGGCCAGGTTCGGTTTATCGCTCAACGCTTCGAAGACACGGCTGATTGAGTTTGGTCGTTTTGCTGCAAGAAATCGTAGAAAGCGAGGTTTAGGTAAACCGGAGACATTTGACTTCCTGGGCTTCACGCACTGTTGTAGTACCAACAGAAGCGGTGGGTTTCAAATACTGCGACTGACGGTCAAGAAGCGAATGCGTGCAACGCTACTGGCTATCCGGGATGAGCTGAAACGCCGACGTCATGAGCCTGTTCGGGTCGTGGGTCAGTGGCTTAACCGGGTTGTCAGTGGGTACTTCAATTACCACGCAGTGCCGGGAAACCTGATACGTCTTGGCGGTTTTCGGTTGGCGGTATGCCGTCTATGGCGGCAAGCCCTCAAACGTCGCAGCCAGCGTCATCGGCTTCAATGGTCACGCTACGGACGCCTTGCCGACCTCTATATACCAAGACCCAGAAATGCACATCCTTATCCTGAGGATCGCTTTGCGTCACGTACCCAAGGCAGGAGCCGTATGCGGTAGTTCCGCACGTACGGATCTGTGCGGGGGGCGGCAGGTAACTGCCGTCCCTACCGCGACCGACTGATCACCTGGAGAAATCGTTGAATTTTCAACAAGCTTATGCCGCCCTAGAAAGCCTGATTCATAGCCTCCCTAGCCTCTTTTTCGATGTCACGGTCAATTTCGCGTTTGGCGAAAATAGACCGGCCATAGGGAACTGGTTCGATCCACTACACTTAGGCCTCCTCGCGACCGGTGATGGCGTTGGTTCCAAGAGCGGGGTGTACTTTTTTGGCTCGCCGGAGGGCGAGATTATCTATATCGGCAAGGCGACCAAAAACAAATCTGCATCACCGAGTATGGGACCATGTGAAAACCCCGCAGGTCGAGCTTGATGGCAGACGAACTTTTCCAAAGCATGGGTTCAGTGAGCGAGCTTATCCACCTGAGCAAACGGCTTGTATCCTCGGAGGTGATGCCTTTCTGGGGGTGGTGACCGTGTCTGATCCCGAGCTGGTATCAATGGTGGAGGTGTACCTACATACCGTGCATGTCAAAACACATGGCTGCCTTCCCTGCCTCAATAAACAGATTGGATAGGCGCCGAATGAGTTCACTTGAGGCGGCCCCCCAGCAGTGCAAGCGGCTGCGCGTAGTTGGACGTTACGTCAAATCAGCCCCACAGTCGGGGCGGCGCTGGTGACATGCCGAGTGGATGCTGAGCACCAGAGCGGCATGCTGCGCACTACCAGTACCCTGGGCTATGGTTAAACCGTCGCGCTGGAGGGGCACGACATGAAGAAAGCCATCGCGCAGGAGACCCTGGCGCCTGGAACTGCGCCTTGGCGCCAAATGGCTGCCGATCTGCTCACGGAGCCGATTAGGTATTGGCGCTCGCTGACGGCGGTGGGGCGGTTCTGTGCAGCGGTGGTGATCAAGGTGCTGACAGTGGAGCTTAGCCTGTAGGAATGGCGGAACGCTGCACTCACGCGCCTAACAGCTAGGTAATTGAGCGGTGTTGCGCACACCCATGCCCGGATGCCACCCTCCACGGCTAATCTGGCCTTGGACCCTCTGTAAGCTGTAGGTTCTGGCGCGAACTTGCGCTTATACCGTCGCTGGTTGCTGGTCCAACAAGCCGCAACGATATCGCCGACCCCGTCTTTGTCACCATCCTGGCGCACCACCAGATGCTCGGCTGTGCATTGAAACTGGCGTGCCTGGCCAGGGGTGAGGCTGTGAAGGCGGGCAAAAGGTTCGAGAGCGCCGCGCCACATCGGATAGTCGCAATAAAAGCAGCGACCGTCTTGGCGTTCAAAGGCCGTGGATCGGGATTTGAAGAGGTTTTTTGACTGAGTGACCACGGCGGTCTCCTAATAATTTAAGGAAGTCCGCTGTGTTCTCAGGGCAACACACGGTGCCAGTCGACTCAAGCGCACTGGCCCAATATCGACCCTAATGGGATCACGACGACTGAAACTTACCTCGCAATACGGCTATCCAGCAAGCCCTTGAGTGATAAGCAGCAAAAGTTGCCTTTGGTCAGTCTGTACTAACGCCTAACAAGGTATATTTGAACCCATCAAACATCAGTGTTGCCCGCTTGGTGACCCGTGCAGGCATGAAAGGGATTTGGGGTAATGAACAAGAAGTCGCTCACCGAACGAGACATCTGCACTAAGTTCATCGCCCCGGCCATTGCCCTGGCCGGCTGGGACATTCAGAAGCAAGTTCGCGAGGAAGTCAGCTTTACCAAAGGCCGCATCATCGTGCGCGGCAAGTTGCACATCCGTGGCGAGTCTCGGCGCGCCGACTTCATTCTGTATCACCAAGCCAACCTGCCCATCGCCGTGATTGAGGCCAAGGACAACAACCACTCACTCGGCCACGGAATGCAGCAAGCGCTGGGTTATGCCGAGGCGCTCGACATCCCGTTTGTGTTCTCCAGTAATGGCGACGGCTTTCTGTTCCATGACCGTAGTGGCACCGGCACCCTGGTGGAAACCGAGCTAACCCTCGATCAGTTCCCCAGCCCAACCGAGCTTTGGCAGCGCTACTGCCAATGGAAGGGCCTCGATGGCCCGGCCCAGCAAAGGATCGAAGCCCCTTATTACGACGATGGCTCCGGGCGCATGCCGCGCTATTACCAAACCAACGCCATCAACCGCACCGTTGAGGCCATGGCCCAAGGCCAGCAACGCATTCTGCTGGTGATGGCCACCGGCACGGGAAAAACCTACACCGCCTTCCAGATCATCTGGCGGCTGTGGAAGTCCAAGCAGAAGAAACGCATCCTGTTTCTTGCCGACCGCAACATCCTGGTTGATCAAACTAAGAATAACGACTTCAAGCCGTTCGGCCAGGCGATGACCAAAATCAGCAACCGGAACATTGACACCTCCTACGAGATTTACCTGTCGCTGTATCAGGCCGTCACCGGCAGCGAAGAAGAGCGCAACGTCTACAAACAGTTCAGCCCCGACTTCTTCGACCTAATCGTTATCGACGAATGCCACCGTGGCAGCGCCGCCGAAGACTCCGCCTGGCGTGAGATTCTAGAATACTTCGGCAACGCCACCCACGTCGGCCTCACCGCCACGCCCAAAGAGACCAAAGAAGTTTCCAGCAGCCTGTATTTCGGCGATCCGGTGTACAGCTACTCACTTAAGCAAGGTATTGAAGACGGCTTTCTCGCGCCCTATAAAGTAGTACGCATCGACTTCGACAAAGACCTGCAAGGCTGGCGGCCGCCCAAGGGCATGCTCGATAAAAATGGCGAGCTGATCGAGGACCGCATCTACAACCTTAAAGACATGGATCGCACCCTGGTTATCGAGGCGCGCACCCGCATGGTGGCGCAGAAGGTCACAGATTTTCTCAAGGCCACTGACCCATTCCAAAAGACCATTATCTTCTGCGACGACATAAACCATGCCGAGCGCATGCGCCAAGCGCTGGTCAACCTCAACCCTGAGCGCATCCAAGAAAACCGAAAATACGTCATGCGGATTACCGGCGATGAGCCAGAGGGCAAGGCCGAGCTGGATAACTTCATCAACCCCGAAGAGCGTTATCCGGTTATCGCCACCACCAGCAAGCTGATGACAACCGGCGTCGATGCCCAGACCTGCAAGCTGATCGTGCTCGACCAGCACATCAAGTCCATGACCGAGTTCAAGCAGATCATCGGTCGCGGTACACGCATCAACGAGGACTACAACAAGTTCTGGTTCACCATCATGGACTTCAAAAAAGCCACCGAGCTATTTGCCGATCCAGCCTTCGATGGCGAGCCGGTGGTGATTTACGCCCCCGAAGGCGATGCATCCCCCGTGCCGCCAGACGAAGTGCCGGCAGGTGATGAAATCAGTGCAGGTGAAGGCCAGGAGGTCGATCCCTTTGGCGAAGATGAAAAGGGCGGCAAAAAACGCCTCAAGTACGTGATCGATAATATTCCGATTTCGGTGATTGCGGAGCGCGTGCAGTACTACGGCCCTGACGGTAAGCTGATCACCGAGTCGCTGCGCGACTACACCCGCGCCTGCGTGAAAAAACACTTCGCCTCACTCGACGACTTCCTGCGGCGCTGGAGCGACAGCGAGCAGAAGAGGGCCATCATCGAGGAACTCGCAGTCCAAGGCGTGTTTTGGGAGGCGCTGGCCGAAGAGGTGCAAGCCAAACACGGCCAGCCCCTCGATCCATTCGACCTGATCTGCCACGTTGCCTTCGACCAGCCAGCCCTGTCGCGCCAAGAGCGTGCCGCGCAGGTTAAAAAATGTAACTACTTCGGCAAATACTCCGGGGCCGCTCGCCAAGTGCTTGAAGCGCTGCTGGATAAATACGCCGACACCGGCATCGAGCATATCGAAGACATTAAAATCCTTCAGCTCGCCCCCTTCAGCCATATCGGCGCGCCGATTGAGCTGGTCAAAGCCTTTGGCGGCAGGGCCGGTTACAACAAAGCCCTGCACGAACTCGAACAAACTCTCTACGCCTGAGCCCCCCAAGGCTCAGGCTTGCCCGTTTTAAGGAAGACGCATGTCCATCAGCAGCACGATCAAATCCATTCAAGACATCATGCGTAAAGACGTCGGTGTCGACGGTGATGCCCAGCGTATCGGCCAACTGGTGTGGATGCTTTTTCTGAAGATTTATGACGACCGTGAGCTGGAGTGGGAGCTGCTTAGCGACGACTACCGCTCACCAATCCCCGAGAGCGTCCGCTGGCGCAACTGGGCCGCCGACCCGGAGGGCATGACCGGCGATGAGCTAAAAGAATTTATCGACACCCAGCTGTTCCCGACCCTGCAAAACGTCCACGACTATAACGCTACCCCGGCCGCCTATGTGGTGCGCGGCGTGTTTGAAGATGCTTACAACTACATGAAGTCCGGCCAGCTGATCCGCCAGGTGATCAACAAGATCCAGGACGGCGTCGACTTCAATAAATCCCAAGAGCGCCACGAGTTCGGCAACCTCTACGAGCAACTGCTGCGTGACCTGCAAAGCGCCGGTAATGCTGGCGAGTTCTACACTCCACGACCCGTCACAGAATTTATGGTCAGCATGGTTGACCCAAAAATCGACGAAAAAGTTATGGACCCGGCTTGCGGCACAGGTGGTTTCCTCACTTGCACCATCGAGTACAAGCGCAAACATTATGTGCACACCGCCGATGACGAACGTACCTTGCAAGCCAGCATCTTCGGCGTCGAGAAAAAGCCGCTGCCGCACTTGCTGGCCACCACCAACATGATCTTGCACGGCATCGAAGTGCCTAGCCAGATCCGCCACGACAACACCCTGGCCCGCCCGCTGATCAGCTGGGGCCCCAAGGAGCGGGTCGACTGCATCGTCGCCAACCCGCCGTTCGGTGGCATGGAGGAAGACGGTATCGAGAGCAACTTCCCGGCCAGCTTCCGCACTCGTGAAACCGCCGATTTGTTCCTGGTGCTGATCATGCACCTGCTTAAAGACGGTGGCCGCGCCGCCGTGGTCTTGCCTGACGGCTTTCTGTTTGGTGAAGGTATCAAGAGCCGCATCAAGGAAAAGTTGCTCAACGAGTGCAACCTGCACACCATCGTTCGCTTACCCAACGGCGTGTTCAACCCCTATACCGGCATCAAGACCAACCTGCTGTTTTTCAGCAAAGGCAGCCCGACCCGCGAGACCTGGTTCTACGAGCACCAGTACCCAGCCGGCGTAAAGAACTACAGCAAAACCCGACCCATGCGCTTCGAAGAGTTCATGGTCGAGCAAGCCTGGTGGGGAAACGCGGAAGACGGTTTTGCCGCCCGCGTCGAAGGCCCGTTCGCCTGGAAGGTTAGTGCCGACGACCTCAAAGCCCGCAACTACAACCTCGACTGCAAAAATCCGCATATCGGCGAGCAAGTCAGCCACGATCCGGATGAACTGCTGGGCGACTACAACCGGATGCAGGCCGAAATCACCCAGCTTCGCGATCAGCTCAAGGCCGTTCTGGCTGAAGCCCTGGAGCGCCAGGCATGACCGCGCTGCTCACCGATAACCTGCCTCTGCTGGCCGGTGCGCCCAATGGCATCAAGAAGTTGCGCGAGCTGATTCTGGAATTGGCCGTGCGCGGTAAACTGGTGGAGCAGGACGCCTGCGATGAGCCCGCCAGTGACTTGCTTAAGCGCATTGCCAACGAAAAGACGCGGTTAGTAGCAGAGGATGGCTTGCGCACCACCGCAAGAGACGATGTGCCGGAAGATGAGCACTACCTTAAACTGAACAGCGGTTGGGTATATTCCCGCCTTGGAAATCTTGCCCGTTTTATTGATTACCGAGGGAGAACACCTACAAAAACAACAACCGGTATCCCACTTATCACGGCAAAGAATGTACGGGTAGGCTTCATCAGTCGTGACCCGCAGGAGTTCATCGCAGAAGAAGATTATATGTCATGGATGACAAGAGGCCTCCCTCGGCTGGGAGACATGCTTTTTACAACCGAAGCCCCAATGGGCAACATTGCGCTCATTGATATTTCAGAGAAATTTGCACTAGCCCAGCGGGTAATCTGCTTTCAGCTTCACGAGCTACAAATTGGTCCGTTTTTGAAACTAGCAATCATGTCCACTGCTTTTCAGATGCGACTCCTCAACGCTGCAACAGGAATGACAGCAACGGGGATAAAATCATCTCGGCTCAAAGAGATTCCTGTTGCGTTGCCTCCACTCGCCGAACAATACCGTATCGTAGCCAAAGTCGATGAGCTGATGGCTCTGTGCGACCGCCTGGAAACCCAGCAAGCCCACGCCGTCAGCGCCCACGCCCAACTGGTGCAAGCCCTTCTCGGCAGCCTGACCCAAGCTAACGATGCCACCGACTTTGCCGCCAACTGGCAACGGCTCACCGAACACTTCCACACCCTGTTCAGCACCGAACCCAGCATCGACGCCCTCAAACAAACCCTTCTGGAACTGGCCGTCAAGGGCAAACTCGTTCCCCAAGACCCCAGCGACGAATCCGCCAGCGAACTGCTCAAACGCGAAGGTATAAATGCAGAACCCTCCGCGCTGGCAGGATGGGTCAATGTTCCACTCGGCAAGCTAGGGCCCGTGCTTGGCGGAGCTACCCCAAGCAAGGCTAAACCGGAATATTGGGTGGGCGATATCCCATGGGTTTCCCCAAAAGATATGAAGCGCGCATTGATAGGTGATGCCGCAGACCATGTAAGCGCTAAAGCAGTTCAAGAAACAGCGCTGAAACTTGTACCGACAGGCAGCTTACTGATGGTGGTCAGAGGAATGATTCTGATCCATTCGTTTCCTGTCGCGTTGACCACCAGCGATGTGACGATCAATCAAGACATGAAAGCGCTCGTTGTCCCGTCGGAAATTAAAAATTACATGCTGTTCTATTTGCAGGCTATGAAGGGCATGGCTGTTGAACTTGTTGATCGCTCCAGTCATGGCACTTGTAAGCTCATTTCAGAAAAGCTCTGGTCGATAAACGTTTGTTTGCCGCCCCTTGCCGAGCAACACCGCATCGTCGCCAAAGTCGACCAGCTAATGGCGCTGTGCGATACGTTGAAGCAGCAGATCAACGCGGCGACCGAGAAGCAGTCTGCATTGTTGAATGCCATGATGGCGCAGGCATGAGGGGCGTGCTATGCGTTTGAAATCTGTGTTTATCAGTCAGTACAAGAATTTGTGTGACTTCAAGCTGCGCTTTGACGGCGACAGCTTCATTGACGTGTTCGTTGGCAAGAACGGCAGTGGAAAATCCAATCTGTTTGAAGCTCTGATCGAAATTTTTCGCCATCTGACCGAATTCGGCAGGCCCGATAACAGCATTATTTTTGACTACGTAGTGTCCTACGAGATCGATGGGCAGGACATTTGCATCGAATGGGGAGATGGCAAACTCAAGATCAATGAAGATGCAGATCGCAAGACACTCGGCAAAACCCCTTTGCCTGACAATGTTTTGATTTATTACTCCGGTCACAACATTGCAGTATCTGGTTTGGTGGCACGCTATGAAATCTCGTTCCGTAAACGCATTCAGGGCGCAAGTCTTGACGACAGTCGACGCTTTATAGGCATCGGCCCCGAGTACAAGTCTCTGTTGCTAGCGGTACTTTTAGCGCAGCCAAAAGGTAACAAAGCCAGCGATTTCACTCGTCAGAAGCTGGGCATAGAATCGATAGGAACAGAGATTCTAGTAGAACTCAGTCGCCCGGAATTCGCAACTAACAGTTTGAAAGCCTTGAAAGTGGAGGGTATTGAGGACTTTGATCCGCGCACCCACTACTGGGGCGCGAAAGGCATTACCAGTGAGTTTGTTAACCAATTGGCAAGCTGCATCAAGGGCGAGTTCAGGCACGCTGACTTATATGACGCTGCCTCCGATTGTTATCGACTCAGTATTAATCTGGAATTGTTCCAGCAATGCTTTGCGGGTATTGGGGCGGCCGATATTTTTCGCCAATTCGACAACCTCAAAACGCTGGATATGTTGGCCGACATATCCATACCGCTACGATTGACCAGCGGAGTCGATGCAACGGTCTCTCATTTCAGCGATGGCCAGTTTCAGTCAGTGTACATCTACGCCATCGTCGAACTTTTCAAAGACCGTAATTGCTTGACCCTGCTTGATGAACCCGATGCTTTCATGCACCCCGAATGGCAGTTCGACTTCCTTAAGCAGGTTTTCGACATTACTGACATTGTAGCAAAGAACAATCACGTGCTGATGAGCAGTCACAGTGCGGTTACGCTGATTTCACACGACAAAAAGAAAATTAAGTTCTTCGATATCAAGGATAACCAGGTCAGTTGCTACGATCTGCCAAAAAACATTGCCATCAAGAAGCTCAGTTCGGACTTGATCAAGTACTCCGAACAGGAGCAATTACTTAGCATAATCAATGCTGTGCAGATCGAAAGTAAGCCGGTGCTATTCACCGAAGGTAGTACCGATCCCATTATCCTCAAGGCTGCTTGGTACAAGCTGTATGAGAGGGAGATGCCTTTTATCCCCTTTTATGCATTTAGTTGTACCTATATCAATCAGTTGTTAACGGACAACCGTATACATACCGAGATGGGTGGCTTGCCAATTTTTGCTCTGTTTGATTTTGATAAGGCTTTCAATCAATGGAATGGGCTAAACGGTGATGTCATTGCGGCTGACCCTTTGTTGGGCATGATTAAGAAATGGGCTGGCGGAGAGTCTTTTGCCATCATGCTGCCGGTGCCCTTACATCCTAAAATTCAGAGGCAAGTAATTAGCCCGGCCGCACCAACCGGCACTTTTGGCGGCGATTCGTGTTGTGAGATAGAGCATCTTTTTTACGGGAAAAAAGGAACGGAGGATTATTACGAAGAGGAGCCTTGTGTTGGCGGTAGCAAAATAGTTTTCAAGTCGGATGGAGACAAAACATACTTTTCAAAAAATGTGGTGCATACACTGGATTCGGAGTGCTTTGAGGTTTTCCGTCCAATTTTTGAGTTTATCCAGTCGAAGTGTGATCTTCAGGTTGATCCTTAGGAGCGTGATTGGCCGTACCTTGCGGGAATCCGCTCGCGCACTGGCGATGACGCCGATGGTTGATTTCTATCGCAATGAGATTAGCTTCAAATTTATGAAGACCCGAAATCAAAGCATTGAGAGCCCATCAACCAAACGTGAAAGTACTCGTGGTCAATATCATTGGGAAGTTCGATCTGTATGATCTGATACCGATTGAATCGCCCAAGCGTTAACGACGTGGGTCTTTGAGCTGCCGATCAGCGGGACAAAATAAAAGCCCTTTCGTTTGGGGTTTCATTTTTGCATTGTTTTGGTGCGATCGTTCGCCGGGAATAAACACGTTTCACGGTTTGATTTTTTTGAGCGTGAAGGCTCACTATTCCGCAGAAGAAAAAACAAAAAAGGGTTGCCAGTTGGCAACTCTTTTCGCAGAAACCGTTTCATTTTTTGATGAGACGGGTTCAGGTTTTAATGCGACGCCATGGCGATCCGAAGTATTTACTAATAAGCATACTACCAGCCTGGTATTCAGAAACCCGACTCTCAAAGAGGTTTTTTCGGGGCATCCGATTGAGCGAACAGGTACGGTTTGTGAGTGAGGATTCCGCTGCATTTAACGTCGTAGATAACCATGCGTCATCGTTTCTTCTCCGCTGAATTCAAACGCGCGGTCTTGGTCTCGTGCTCGACCAAGGCTAAAGCCGCATTGATCGGAGGGGGTGGCGAGCAGCGTGTAATCAGCCGTTTGCCCTATCTCAATATTTACTTGCGAAGCACTTCATACTGAAAGCGTGCTTCCAGAGACGGAATCTTTTCGTTCAGAACGTCCACCACCCCAAGCGTGAGTGGATCGAGCCAGTCCGCTTTTGCACGGCCCCAGCGGAGCAGTTCTAGTTGCTCCGCAGAAAGCTCGTGGCGTTCGACTGTCTGCTCCAATGCGTTGAGATACTCACGGATGGCTTGAGCACGCCGCCAGTTCTGCGCATCAATTTCAAGCTTCGCCAGCCGCTGCTTTTCTGCGTCTTGCAGGCGCTTTCGCTCCAGTGCAATGTCGCGGGCTCGCTGGCGCTCGGCGTCTTCAATTGCCTGGCGTTCATTGCGGGCCAGAAACTCGACGGCCCTTGTGGCCATCAGCCCAATCAGTTTATTGAGCTGTAACTCAACGGAGTGACGTTCCGAATCCGTGACTTTGCCCCCATAGCCGTCATCGGCCAGCACCTGGAGTCGCCCGGACGGGGTGAATTGCCATTTCGGCCAATAGCTCCAACCGCCCTTGGTTTTTTCGGTGACCTCGGCGGCCGTTGGAACGTACTCTGAGCGCAAAGACGGTTCATAAAGACGCAAACGCAGCGTTTGGTCGAGCATCACAATCTCGACCTGACGCTCGCCCTGCGTGACGGCATAGCCGCGCGCTTCGAGCGCCTTGAGCAGGGTGTCCGCCACTCTCAAGGCGCGAGGTTGCAGGCGTTCAGAGACCGAAATATTCAGCACGTTGCCTCGGGTTTGCGGCAGTCCCCGCGTGTCGATAACCGGTTTCTTCAGCGACTCCCGTGCGGCCAGCACCATGGGATGCCAACGCGTGACGCGCTCCGGCACCGTGATGTGATGTTCAGGCTGCCGTTCAAACGCCAGCACGGCTTCAAGCCTGTCGTCCAAAGCGGCTTTGGGCGGATGGGGCGGCGGCACCCTGCGGTACAAGTGGAGGGCAGGTCCTTTATATTCGCGTAGCTTGGGGCGAGGGGGCACCCGTTTACCGGCCTTGAGCTTGGCCCAATAACCGCGTGGCGGGGTGGCGATTTGTAAGCGAGCACAGAGCTTTTTCAGGCCGACGTCGGACAGCCCGTAACGTGGCGCCACCGCCTGCACCGGCTCGGACCAGACCTCGTCCAGCAGCTGTGCCCGGTCATAGATTTCTACCATTTAACCGATCCTCGATTACACGCAACGCGGTTCGAATCCGCCGGCCCCGCCCAGAAGCGCACCGAGACAGCGGTCGAGCCCTCGGATCACACGCTAGGGCCCAAGCCTACCTAGCCCGTTACAGGGTAAACACCGCACAGCTGTAAACCAAAGTGTTGATAAGCAGACGTTGACAGTCTTAATTAGCTCAAGTACCGTGCAGACCATATCAACCGTTTACCCAACAGGACATTCCCCATGGTCGACACCATCCAAGCCGCTTTAAACCAACTCACTACCGAGGGTGACCTGATCCATGGCACCGCCGCCTTGGTCG
The DNA here is from genome assembly GCF_054898105.1 of Pseudomonas sp. MDT1-17. Lineage (NCBI taxonomy): Bacteria > Pseudomonadati > Pseudomonadota > Gammaproteobacteria > Pseudomonadales > Pseudomonadaceae > Pseudomonas > Pseudomonas sp. MDT1-17. Next base: position 2,723,825 of record NZ_JBUBVM010000001.1, read on the forward strand.
AGAGCATCAAAGCCCACACCCACCTCTCCTACAAAAAGATCGGCGACGCCGCCGGCGTGACGGAACAAGGCGTGCGCCGCTGGCGTGAAAACAACTCGGGCCAAGCCTCACGCGTTCAAGCCTTGGTGAACTTTGCCCAGACCCTCATCACTGCACCGGCGGGGACTGCCGTACGGCCCGCTGCTGGCAACGCCGCCGATGCCCTGCGCGCCGTGACCCCATTGGCGGTCCAAACCTGCATTAAAGAGGGGCTGGAGACGCTGCTGGGCATCGGCCTCAGCGCGTGCACTATCGTAAAGCTTGAAACCTCCAATGGTAAAGTCACAATCGAACTGGCCCTGGAATAAGCCCCGTTGCTTTCAGCCAGGTGACCCGCCCACGCTAAAGCACGGACGAACCGTGCGTCCCCCTCATAAACCTCAATGGAATGCGCCATGGCCCGCACCTTGCTGGATGTCCAACTCGCCCGTCTGCTGTATCCGCTGCTCATTGAGCTGGCCACCGCTCGGCAGATCCTGACGTATGGCCAACTGATCGAACGCGCCCAGGCCCGTTACCCAGATGATCAACGGGTGGCCAACCTGATTCCGGTGCGCATGGGGCGCATTCTCTGGGTGATCTACGATTTTGTGGCAGAGCGCGACCTGCCGCGTTTGACCCTGATCATCGTCAGCGCCGGGGATCAGTACCCCGGCAGCGCCATGTGGCAGCACGATTGCCTCGGCGAACAACAACGCTGTTTTGCCTTTGACTGGTCCACGGCCGATCAGGCCTTTGACCGGTACGGCCAGCACAGTGAAAAAGCGGTCACGCCCCTTCGGCGTGTACCGCGTGAGCAAGCGAAACAGCTGATGGCCGCCCACTACCACGACCCGCTGAATGTTTACCCGAGCGGCATTCGCGCTCTGCGCGAAGCCATTATCGAAAACATCATGAACGGCCTGTCGGTGGAGGAGGCGTTTCAAATCGAAGCGCAGCTACTGACACCGTCGACGCAGGCTTGAGGCCACGCGTCTTCGGCTTTTGAATCCGCTCTCCAAACCTGTTTACCCCCCTCAAGAGGAACTCCACGATGAACACGCTCCAATGGGATGTCGACACCCTCACTTCGCTCGGTCGTATTTTTTTGCGCAAGGTGATGAAAAACCTACGATCCGTTGAAGGCGCGACCGTGCAGTCCGGTGAAATGGGGCAGGGGATCCAGCCCAACTACCAGGTGTGTTTCCCCAATGGCAACGTGAATCCCTATCGCGGCGCCAATCACAAACCCTTCATGCCCCGAGGCACCTTTTAATCGGGAACACATCTCCGATCCTTTTTCGTCAGCGGACCTTCAGCGTGCATTCGACGCCGCGGTTGCCGCGCGATAGAGGCTGGGCAGGCGTCAAACCGTCGCGTAACGGAGGCACCAGGACAATCGACCCTGTGTGGGGTTGAGCTTGAGGCGCGCCGCAGATGTGCCGCCAGGGCAGTGGCACTGCTTGCGTATTAAAGAGCAGCGTACAAGCTTGCGAGAGCGGGTGGGGTTCGCTGCTGTAGGAGAGGTAATGGTCGGCGGTGGTCGTGCGGGGTTTCTTTCTGTGAGCGTCGATCGTCGTCAAGATTAATTTCCGAAACCTCTATTTGCGCATACAGGTAGGGGTTCAGTTTTTTGGCTGCCTGTAAAGGCGCAGATTGAGCTTCCTTGAGTGTAAGGGTTGCAGGTCTGTTCTGCCGCTCCCTTGGTCACCTCGCCGCTCATCATTGACTTTAGCACTCTGTCTATCCAAATTTTTTCGACCCTCTCCGCCAGAGCCGGCTTTGCCGGAATGTAGCCAGTGGGGTGATTCTATGGGGTCACCTATTAGTGTTGGGCTTTGATATTTTCAATGTTGATATTATTTAAATACGATATTCGTTCTTGGCTGATAAAATTCCCGAATCTAATGGGCTCTGTAGCAGACCGCCCTCTGGATCCCTTTCAGCACCGTGGATGCGGTTTTTTTGTAAACAATAAAATTTTTTTTTGTTTTTTTTTGTCCCGCCCCCCATTTATAACGGGGGAGAGTTTTAGAGAGGGGGGTGACCTTAGACAATTCGCTCTTTAGGGGGGATGTGTCGTATGTCCATTGACAGTATTCGATCAGCCAACATCGGACGACATTCATGCTAAGGGGGGCTGTACCGCTTCTAAACAGCACAGACCTGATTCGATTTGAGATACGTGTACTCGACCGCTTTGCCTGCGCGTTGGCTAGTCAGCAGGCCTTTCTCAACGCCTTCTTTGAGCAGCCTTTCAGCAGTCTTGATCGACTGACTCCCTTTCAACGCATCTATCAGGACGGTCTTTGTCAGCGTGCTCTCAACTCCGAAAGCAACTGACAATTTTGATTCAATAGAGACCTTTTGTGGTGGCAACACGGCCGAAAAAGACAAGTCGTCATTGCCTACCAAATGCATTCGTTCTGCCATATTGATATCGCGACCGGAAAGACTCAGTCGATAATCGTTTTTTGCTTCGTTTGGACGTACGATTGAGAGAACACCATTTACTTCGCCATGGATTGCGGACGCGCCACGCATGGCACCGGCACCCATGGCGCCACCCTGAAATTGGGGTTTTTTGTCGTGGTGGACCACAATGTGTGCGACTCCTGCGCACAATTTTCGAAACGCGAGCATTACTTGGGCCATTTCGCCGTTGTCATTTTCTTTGGCAATGTGGCACCTGGTGAGTACGTCCCATACGATCAGATCCGGCTTGATTGTATTGATATAGGGGGTGACCTTGGCTAGATCATCTGAGTTAAGTACGTTTATGTTCATGAAGTCTTTACATATGAAAAGATTGGCGTTGTTTGACATTTTTTCACGATCGTTACCATGAAGCCGTAGGGCCCGGCTACCGCAACTACGTTCTGACATTTCCATGTCCATATAGAGCACTTTTTGGTGGCCGTTAGCTTTGAATCCAATGCACTCTGAATTCAAGCTTGCTGCTACAGCGAGTTGAAGAGCGAGTCTTGATTTTCCTGTCTTTGGGGCGCCGGATATTATCCACTGCTCTCCACGCTCGATGAGGCCTTGAATGATCCATTCGGGTTTTTTGTCAGCGTCTTTGAGCACTTTGCGCATGTTGCACCGTGCAAGAATTTCTTCAGCGGTCATCATGGTCATGGAATGTCCTGGTAGGAGTGTCGTATGGATATGCCAAACGGCAATTGTTTAAGGGTGGTTTAAATGTGGCTGGTTATGTAAGTGTGTTGCAGGAACCCGCCACCCTGGTCTTAAATCAAAGACAAGCGAGCGCCATTGAAATAGCCAGATTATAAGTACCCGAGGCGGGCTGCAAAAAGTCGAAAAGAGCCTGATTCTCGCATTCACGTGAACACGAAAATTTGGTCGATTAAGGACTGAAGATGACTATAAGTCTTTCGATAAACTGAATTTTGAAGTGGGGCTTTGCTGGATGCTTGGAAGGCTTTTTTGTGCTGGCATATGACTTACCTCATTTGCTTGAGGTTTCCCATAATAAGCCGCTCTCATATGACCGTCAATGAACTTATTTTTTTGTCAAGTGTTGTTTTGGTATTGTTTTTTCTAAAACTCCCGGCGGGCTTGGTCGTATTTGACCCCTTAGGAAGGCAAAAAATTTTAGCTGCCAAGTGTCGTTGAGATTTGAATGGTTGAAAGGGCAGGTTTTCGTTAAAAACCGGGGGTGTGAAGATGAAACTGTTTAGCCGTTCGGTGAACTCCTGGATGCTGGACGCTCATCGCCCGGTGGAATTGCCCATTTTTGCGCAGTTTTCTCATTGCACGGTCGTGGGTAGAGTCTCGTGAATATACCCAAACACTCAATTAGACCGCACCATTTCGGGGATGCCACGACCAGTAATGATGACTCTGGAGCGCATCCGCATACTCAATCCACGATCCCAGGACAAAAAAAGCAGGTTGCCAAGGCGCTAGAGAGCATTTCGAGCATAGGATTGAAACGGCCTATTACGATCACCTCCAGCACCTACGAGCATCCCAGCCACCTTTTCGGACTAAATGTTCGGGCACGCTCGTTACTAGGCCAGTCGTTTGTGCGCTTGGGCGAGCGAGAGCGATCGTACGTGATTGTTAGCACAACTGTGGCCGACCCGCTTTTGAGCTTGTAGAAACCTTGCTCGCCGTAAACATTCGAACAGTCGTGCCTCGACGCTTCGGGAAAGCCGCGGCTCCGCAGATCGAAACACTACCTGGGGGGACACACTCGGGCTGGTGTTTTCCTTTTTCAATTAGCGGGGTACTCAGCGCTGGCGCTGTCTGTCTCTGAGCGATGCATTTGGTTTCTACTGGCGCGGACGGGGTAGCTCAAGGGCAAGACCGGACGTGCCGATATCGCGTTGACGATGGTCAACAAGCTGTACGACATCGAGCGCGAACTCAGGGACACCAGCGATGAGCAGCGTTTTACTGGCCGCCAGGAAAAGAGTCTACCGGTCCTGACCCAACTGAAAAACTGGCTGGATAAAACGCAGCCACTGGTCACGGCACAAAGCGTGCTGGGCAAGGCGGTGAATTATCTGGCCAACAACTGGAACCGGCTGGAGCGCTACGTGGAGGCTGGGTTTTTACCGATCAACAACAACGCCGCCGAAAAGAGCGATAAAGCCGTTTGTGATCGGGCGCAATTATGCGAGGTCGGAAATTATGTCAGGTATGCGGCGGCGGTGGCAGCGTGCCTGGCTGCTCACCATTGTCGGCTTTGCATAATTTCAGAGACTTCACAGAAACTTGAGCAGGGCGTCAGTCGGGCTATAGCGCGTGGGCTAGCGCCCTGGTGGGTCGATGGCGGCAAGCACATTCAGCGCTGCTTAACGGGCTGTCGTTGATTGCGTGGTGGCAAGAAAGTCTCGCCAGGTGTTGATCCGCAGGTATGGTGCGCTCCAGTAGAGGGGGCTGGATCTACAGGAAACCACCGAAAATTATGGCGTGCCCTAAACGCGTCAGGAGACCCGGAAAGCAGGCGGGCTATGCGATAACAAAACCGGGCATGGGCGAACTGAGCATAATTTCCGACTGCGGATAATTGCGTTTATGCCAAGCTTGGCATAATCGCAAGGCATGGCTGTTCAGCGATAGGCTCAAAGGCGCCACCGCCAGTGCGCAAATCGACCGCCAAGGTCAACGGCCAAGAGCCCTATGCGTGGCTGCGCGACGTCCTGGGGCGACTGCCGCAGTGGCGGACTACGAAGCGTTGCTGCGGTGGAACTGCTCGCCAGAGATGCCTCGGTAAAAACTACGCGCTTCTGGCGGTAGGTGTAGTTCATGGACCGCGTACGGTTGTTCCTCATCCTTTGGGGGGCTCTTTTTTAAAGGCATAGGCCTTCCTCGTGACGCCGTACTCGCGTAAATCTGCGATTGCACTTTTTTGCCTGAACCTGAAGCAGCGATATTTTGGCTGCTGCGTCGGCATAAACGCTGAACGCAGTGTCGAACACAGGGACATACATCACTTGCCCACATATCAAGTACATCCCAAGCGATATGCGTCAATTACCGGCCGTGGAATTTCGAGCTTTATTCCAAAGGTTGGTTTTGCGGACGCTGACATCCCTTTGATCCCAGTCTTTGTCGGCAACGTGCCCTCGGGCGAATTTTATTCAGCCTGCTGTCATGTATCGACCTTGCATATCTAAACCTGATTACACAGCTGTGTAATCGTTGTGCGTGTCGCGATGACTGGGCATTGAATCAACCCCTGATTACACAGCTGTGTAATCGCTGTGCAATTCGCGATGACTGGGCAATGAATCAGCCCTTGATTACACAGCTGTGTAGGGTGCCGGCTAGTAACGACGCCTATACTGCGCTGGCAAAGTAAAAGGAAATGGTGGATTCGATGAGTAAGGATAGGGATAGCAGGGGAGACCAGAGCCTGGGTGAAAAGGTAAAGGCAGGCGAACCCGTGATGGAACAGGCGGTGCAAGCATTACGCCGGTACCACGAAGCGCAAGAGACTCAGCCTGCGGAAGAAGTGGAGAAGCTGCGCCTCGAAGCGGAAGCGCTGTTCGTTGCTGTTAACGAGTATCAGCGTCAGGCCTTCGACGGGCCAGCACCTCAGTTTCATTGAGCGACACCCCGAGCAGTCGACCCATAGCTGCTGGTTGGCACCGGCAGAATTAGCCAAAAGTGGCCAGTCGGGAGCGTCGACGAAACTAGGGGCAATTCACTACGACTTCAAAGACTCTCGCAGTGAAATGGCATTTCGCCACTTCCTCCTAACCAGATAGACTTATCGCTTGTAAAAATATCAAGTGATAGGGAATCAAACCGAATGAACTCACGCCTTATGCCACGCCTTATGCCGCTGGTGGTGGTTATCTGCTCGGTGATCTGGCTGATTACCAGCGTCCAGGTGCTGCTGGTCAGCGCCAACAGTCAATACTGGCGGGAAGTGCTGGGCTCGCTGATGGCCATAGCCGGCCTGAATAGCTATCTGACGGCGGTGATCGAGGATTTCGGACGCTGCATCAAGGCCGTCACGCTGCGTATCACCCCAGCCGGTGATGTGGTCTGTCTGCCGTATCTGCAAGGGCTCTGGTCCAAAGGCGCGACCAGTGACACCGTGGCGGCGCGGGGCCGACTGGCCCGGCTGGTGCGTGACGGTCGCCTAGAGTTGGTGCATATCGATGCACAGGTGTGGGAGGTGCGCAAGGAGGCGCGGCGTGCTCAGGGGGTGAATGTCGACCGAGGTGACGCGCCTGGCGACCATCTGTTCGCGAAGTTTCGTGCGGGGCTCACGGAATTTTCTGCCCGCTGTAACGCCTTGATGCTCCCCTTCGTGCAGAACCCCGAGGACGCGGAGACACGAATGGAGCGACTCCTCAATGATGACGAGATCGCCGAGGTCTGTCTGGGCCTGGTCCGTCATGCCTATCACCTGCAAGGGGCGGAGAGCTGGGAGGCAGACGGCCACAGCAGTAACTCCTTTTCGCCTTGGGGTATTCATGCTAACCATAAAGAGCGTCAGGTGTTTCGCTTCTACCTCTCCGATGTGTCGGTCAAAGAGATGGCGCAACGGTACGAGATAGAGCCCGACGATCTGATCGGCCCCAAGCTGGATCTGCACCGGTACCCGGAGTCGGTGATCGTCCGAGACTTCCTGCCAGGCTTGCTCTGCTGGTCGTATTTGTTCAAGGAACATATTCGTAGCAAGGGTGGCATTCTCGAGCGTATCGAAGATAACTACTGGCCGCTGATCTACTGGAGCATCGAGATCCGCGTTCCGCTAAAGGCGCACCACGATCCGGTTGCGGGCCATCACTTGGCCGAGGTGCTCAAGAAGGCAAAAACTGACGAGGAAAGTCAACGCGAAGACATACATGCCCCGGTCTGAATCTGGCGTCTGGAGCTAGGCTGGGGGCACGAGGCTCTGTCCGTGAAGCCCCGGGTCTCTGCCCGCTCGATGTAAAAACAGCTCCTTGCTGAGCTGTTTGCGTTTTCGGCGCTCTCTCCACCGACAAAAAAATTTGAAAGCTACGTGCTAAGTCTAAAAGACTATGCACGCTCATGATCGCCTCATTGAGTCAGTTGAAAGTGGTTTCAGCCTGTCTAGGTTAATGATCATGCGGGTGGTTAACCTCAATGAGGCCCCAAAAATTACTAGCATTCTTTGGATTCGCTATGAAATTAAACGGCATGTATCCGTAACCTTGGTCCCCCCATCCGCTTCCCATGCAGTTTTGAAAGATTATAAAACCAGGATTAAAACCAACAGCAACTACAGCATGTTCATATAGTTTTTTTTCACCTTCCTTTGGAATTGGAATAACCCCAGTTTGAATGGCCTCTTCTGACTCAAAGCTCTCACGCACATATATTCCAAATACAAATGGTCGTTTAGATGCCAGAAACGATGTCAAGGCAGATATACTTTGGCCTAGAGGTTTAGATTTTATAGTTCGATGGAAGGCGCCGTCGTCATAGCAATTTTCTGATGGTTTGTCCGGGGCGTAAGCGGTTATATATGGCCACATTTCCTCTGGGCATACGCCATATTTTTCAAGTGCGCTAAATGCCAGGCTTATTTCTACACCATTATCAACTCCAATATTATTTGTTAAGCGGAGGGCATTGTGGTGTAGGAAAAGTCTGGATGGTTCGAATACTTTGTGTCCTTGTTGTTGTTGGCATATTTGATGCGCTGTTGCCAGTGCATTAGCTGTACAGCTACTAAGATTTTCTTGATCGAATATTGGTATGTCGTTGCTTCTTAAATCAACTGTCTCAATGCCAAGTTGTAAAGAGATGTCAAGTTGTAGAGAGTAGCTATGATCTACCGGGGCTTGAGGTTCCGGTATCCAGCCTGAACGGTATTTCCTGCGACGTGAAGGAGTTTTTTTCATTTTATATTACTCATACTGAGGGCATGCTGGTGGCATTCCGACTGCAATTCCTGCCTCGTTAGCAGCGAAGCAGGCTTCGACTAGCTTTATATGGGCATCTAACTTTTCATCCTGCTTTGACGTTGAGGTGTAAGCGTATTTGGCTACGTTTAATTTGCTCAGCGCGAGACTGTACGTATAGAGTAATGTTCTGTCCTCTGTATCATTAGCTTTTTCAGTTGCTTCCTTCGCATCTGGAAGCTTGGACTTGAATTCTTTCTTCAAATCGTCTGACGCAGCACCCAATATACCAGCGAGCTTTTGGCCATATATGTTCGCATTTCTAGTTTCGGTTAGTATCGTTTTAGTAACAAACAATCCTGTTGGTTGCTTCGTTCCTTCAAGCGCAAACGCTTTATTGCATTGATCTTTGTAGTTCCAATCTATGCATATTTCCTCAGCCCATTTTTTAACTTCAGAAGAAAGATTGGCTCGCAATATTCCTTCTTCAAGTCGTCTTGATGCAGTGCTTTTATCAATGGCACATCGTTCGCTTCGTACTCGTTGCTTGCTCGGAATGTTTAGATTGTCATTTGATTCGGCATCACAGTAGTTTTTGAGTAATATTTTCACGGTCGCCAAGTCTAACGGGTCAGGCTTTTGGTTGCTTATAGCATGCTGGCCCGCAGTATTTTCTAGTTCTTTCTTCTGCCTTTTAAGCACTCCAAGGGCAAGTAAATATGGGGCCGCCGCCTTTGCTTGTTTGTCTCGGCTTCCATTGGCATCTTCTAAAACCTCCGGATATGGAATTGGATCGCTATACGCCGTTTCTAATCGATAGTCTCCAATTTTGATTTCTGTATCTTCTTTTATTTGTTCAAATGTGAATGTTGCTGACCCGTATGGGGTCGCTGCTGCCGGGGCATAAAGAGATACGGAAATACTGTGATCACCAGTTTTAGATAGCCAGTTACCAATTTCAAGCTTGCTCGCTTTGAAATACCTAGGTTCAAGCCTGAAATAATCGCTATTGGGGATAGCCTTTCTTTCAACCTCTAAACGAAAATACTCTTTGGTTACATTTTGCCCTTCAAACTCGCCACGTATTACGACCAAGCAACTATCCATTCGGTTTAATGAAAGCTCTCCGGAGTTATTCACTTCGTAAAATAAACCAGTGGAGGTGGAAGTCGTGAATTGTTTCGTCTCAGAGTCACTTGCTGCTTTTAACGAGGCTGCTGTGTGGTCGACGACAGCGTCAATAACGGCCGGGGCGAGTATCGCTGCAATGGGTGCGATACCAGGTCCGGCCTTTGCGTTGGGACATGCTTGTTCCCAAGTGCTACGTGTTTGAACAGTAGGTGCCGAATAAACTGACTGAGCGAGCAATGCAAAAACAATAGAACTTATTGCTTTTAGTGCTTTCACGAGCTGACCCCTGTTCAAGTTTATTGGCTTAAAAAATACACAGCTTTTCGCTGATATCGAGCTTCTCTAGCCGATTACTTTTATGGCTGGTAGATTCTTAGCGTAGTCGTGGTTTGATGGGTGTCCAGTCGAGTTCTCGCTCGAAGCGATCGGTTATGTGTCCGCTAAGTCCAAGAGCGATTCAGCCCAGAGTTGCGCTCCAATGTGCCAACAGCCGAAATTTATTAAGTGACGATGTGGTAACGCGAATATTTAGCATAAGGCTGAAAGGTTATTTCGCTTGGCTATAAATCATATTTCAAATCAACGGCTCGGTAAAAGCTGGGTCCGTGGATGACAATGGGGAACTGTGCTACAAGACATGTACCTTAAGCGCATGGACATCGTTCAGGGAGGAACAAATGGCACAACTAGTGTTCGTACATGGTGTCGCAACGCGCGACACGCTGGAGTATCAGGACGCGATCGCAAACCGTGACAAGCTGTTTCGCGAATTGCTGTTCACCGGAAGTGACGTCACGATCCACTCGCCAATATGGGGCAAGTTCGTCCCCCCAATCTCACAAGATGTTTTCGGCACCGATAAGGGAGTGGGGACCTACGCTCTAAATGTGGGCGCGACTCCAGGGCTTGGTGGTGGTCTTATGGGGGGCGGGCAGGCGGGGGGCACATCCGATGTTTCGATTGGTGCTGTAGGGAAGCAGGATCCCATAGCGGCGCTTGACGCCATTTGCTCAGAAATAGCCGACCGGGCTGCGCGCGAGAGACGAGACCTCAAGCCGGAGGAACTTCAGGCGTTCCGCAAAGCTTCCGATCTCATCGCCACGGGCAAAGCCTCGACCGCGTTCGTTGGTGATGCCAACTCACAGACAATCGCGGATCAACTAAACGTCGGGGCGCCGACAGCGTACGGCATCGGAAGTCTGATCAGCGACGCCATCTCAGCCGTCACGGATCGGGTGCGCAACGCGGCGTCGACGCTCGGCTTTGGCGCTATCAGAGACAGCCTTAGCCCCGCCATCGGTCTCTTCATCGGTGACGTCTTCGTCTACCTGAAGGAAGGGGAGGATCGCCAGAGAATCCGAAGCGAAGTCGGGGAGGCTCTAGCCAAGGCTCATGAGGGGGCCAAGGCGGGCAAGGGCCCCCTCGTGGTCGTCGGGCACAGCATGGGTGGCGTCATTCTCGTCGATATGCTGACAAATCCAGCTTTGGCGGGCCTCCCTGATGGGTTCAAGGTCGATGCCCTTCTGACTGTTGGCTCGCAGCCCGGCTTCTTCGCCGCTCTCGATCTTCTCGCGCACAACCTTCCGGCCGGCTCGCAGCGTCGCAAGCCCGACTGCGTCAAGCACTGGCTCAATGTCTTCGACCCGATCGATCCTCTGGCCTTTCGAACGGAGAAGATCTTCAAGGACGCGGTCGACTTCGCGTTCAACTCCGTGACGGGGATTACGGAAGCGCATTCGAAGTACTTCCAGCGGCCGCAGTTTTATGCACGCTCGCGCGAGCGTCTCCAGGGATTCGGGATATTGTGAGGTCGAACCAATGCCACTGCCACTGCTGCTCGATCGCCCCATCCAAGGCCCCAAGACCCACGCCTTCATCATCGGCGTGGGCAATTACCCGCACGCGAGGGCAGGCCATGGTGTTCAGGATAACCTTCGCAGGGTTCCCAATCTCCCCAGCGCTGCGGACAGCGCCAAGCTCATGTGCGACTGGTTGCTCGAAAACCAGGACAGGCTTGCCGCTCCGCTCGCGACTCTCGACGTACTGATTTCAGATCCGGAGGATCCCAATGGCCGCTACCCGTGGGCCCGAGGGCCGGTTGACACAGCCACCGAGGTCAACGTCTCGGCCAGGGGACTACAATGGTACGATCGCGTCGTTGCCGAACCGGGCAACATCGCGTTCTTCTATTGCTGTGGGCATGGCGCGTCGCATCTCCAGCAGCCGGTCTTGTTCCTCGAAGACCTAAACCAAAGCCCGGTTAATGTATGGAAGCACATAAATTTGGGCTCACTCGCGCATGCGCTGAGAAAGAGCCAGTCCATCTCCGCCGCTTTTTTGTTTTCCGACGCGTGCGGTCAGTTTGTGCCCGAGTTCGAACTTGGGATGGCACAGGATTGCCGTTTCTTCCCTAACCCCAACCTGTTCGCAGCATGCCGCAACCAGGTATCGCTGCTATGCGCCGCCGCCGAGGGCCAACTGGCCTACGAGGGCGAGGGCACGGACGGCAGTGCTCTCAAATTCGGACGCTTCACCCAGGCGGTGCTGAAAGGGCTGAGCGGCTCATCTGCGCGGTGGTCCAGGAACCGTTGGGGCGTCAGCTCTCGCGACTTGCTTGGTGATCTCAAATCTCTGCGCCGCGTCTTTTTCAGCCACTGGGACGAGAACCACCCCTTCGAACCCTACCAGGCTGTCACGCCGACGGATCCGATCTCGATCGTGTTTCCCGACGAGTTCGAGCTGCCACTCGTCATCATGACCGATCCGCCGGACCGGATGTCCCACTACAACTTCGTCATCAGCCAGAAGAACGATCCGACACTGCCTTGGCTGAAGAACAGAGATGCGGGTGACCCGAACGCTTGGTGTACAACGGTTCCACCTAGCTGCAATGCGCTCTATGCCATAGCGGTCAAGGGCGCCGAACACTATCCGCTGCTATTCCAACCCAACGGGCCTTTGTTCGATCAGTGGGTGTCCGTGCCATGAAAACGAGCCTGCATTTCGAAGCGCCGAGCGACCTTTCCGTTGGGACCGTTCAGATTAAGGGCGAGGGGCAAACGATTGCCGATTGGGTCGCGACCCCCGATAATCGCACCTTCCTGCGGGACGATTTGAAGCCCGGTATCTATTCCTGTGTAATCAGCCCTGCCGGCGTTTCGCCCCAGTCCGTCGTTTTCGAAATCCACGAGGGACAAGCCAACAACGTGCTCCTGCCGTCCTTTTCGGCACTCTCTTCGTCCGGCAGCAACACGAGCTTCTTCAATACGGACAGCCAGCAAACGGTTGCGGAAGTGCCGTATTTGGTGAACCTGAACGTCCTCGAAAAATTGGATCTGCTTCCGCATCAGAGCGAGGCCTTCTCTGGCCTCGTCAGCGAGAAGATCCTCGATTCCAAACGTTCGCGGCAGATCGACATCTCCAAAGAGAGGAAGCGCATCTCCATCGGTCTGTCGGAAGAAAAACACGGCCGCGAGACCTTCGATACGTTCCGATGCCAATCGAAGATGGAGCTGTTCTCCGGGCGGCTGGAAATCGAGATCCCGACGGACCTGTGTCGCGATCACTGGGCTGGCCATCGGGTCAGGCTATCGGCCGCCATCGAGCAGGTACGGGTCGAAAGATGCCTTCTCCCACTCTATCGTGGCGGGACGAGGATCACGATAGCGGCACCGCCCTTCGCGCCCTCTGATCTTGAACTCGGCATCATGCCGGTTGATCCAAAGCTGCGAGCCCTCGTGCGGGCATTGGATACCGGAACTTCCGCCGAGGTGATCGCGGTTCGCGACGATGTACTCGGCAAGAGTGATCCGGCCGCCTTGCTCGCCGACCAGGCTGATCCCTGGGCTGCGATTCTCGTGGGGCTTCTTGCGATCCGCTTTCCGGAGGTGTTCCCGCCGATCGATTCGGCATGGGCTGACAAGCTTGTCGAGCGGGCCGGCTGGGCCTTCGACGCACATGTCATTCGAGCCAGCCAGGCGCTTTCCGTAGCACGTGACACCTCTCCTGAGGCTCAGGACGAAGCCGTCGCTGAAGCCGTTGCTTTTCTCGCCAAGGCGCAGGTCGCGGGATCGCCCTACTACCGCTACACCAACCAGCTATTCGCGGAGATGGCGGCAGGCATCGCCGACTATCTCAAGACGAACAAGCCTCGCGTCGATCCAGCCGCTGTGAAGAGATTCGATCGGCTTTATGGCCGCTGGTATCGCGAGCTTCCACTGCAACGTGGCGCGGGATCGACGTTCACCTGGCTTGCACGCGATCAGGCTGCGTTGAAAAAGCACAAGGTCCTTGTGCCGTACCGGGACTCGTCCGGAAAGCTGCGACAGAGAGATTCTTCGATCATATTTGAAGGGCAGGTGAGCGCCGGCCAGATCGCGATCATCGGAGGAGGCCCAAACGCCTTTCAGCACTTACCGAACGAGGGCACTTCCAGTGTCGTCGAGCCGGAGTATGGCTTTTCCCAGATGCCAGCGCTCGGCCGAACTCCGGGACCTCACGACGACCCCAACAAAGGTAGGTTCGGCGGGCAGACCAGTCGTAGGGGGGTTCACCTGACAGCGGCATTCGAACCGACGAAAAGCCGCAACTGGGTCACGATCATCCTTACGTTGGAGGCCGAGCGGTCAGTCGAAATTGGGCTCGGCGACTTCGCATGGTTCGTTCTTCACCCGACCTTCTCGCCGTCAGCACTGAAAGTTACGTTTCGAGGAAGCCGCGCCCAACTGCGCATCCAGGCGTGGGGTGGATTCACCGTAGGCGTCTGGCTGCCTAAGGCCGGTCTCGAACTCGAATGCAATCTCGCGCAGATTGAGGGAGCGCCCCAAATCATAAAAATGCGGTGATCCTGAACTGAGATGCGACTGGCAGTAAATCGTAAAGTGGTACGAGCGAACGTATTCGCGCACAACAGTTGTCCGAAAGATTGCTGCGACGGTAACCGCCGTCGTGACGGTCAGGTCGAGCGCGATACAGCCGCTCATTGGCGGTGCTTCCGATCGCGAGCGCGGCGAGTATCTGGAAAAAGGTTACAATTTATTTTCCTTACTCTAAATGTCTGTTTCTGGCCGAGGCTGTGTAAAAACGCAGACACCGCTTTGACGTGTACGTTGCTACGTAAAATCTGCCCGCATTTGGCTAGTCAGCTGACCTGGAACTTTCGTAGGAGTGCGATTTTTATTCCGGTTCAGACCGAGAAACCTACTCAAAAACGTTTTTACACAGCCTCGGTCGAGAGCGGACAGTGCCAAGCGGTAGCTTTTGACTCCAAGCGGACTTATTAAAGGACAACTGACGCTGGGGTGCCGGAGTGAATGCAAAATCAGCTCGGTTGCAGGGTGATAAGCGCATCTGGCCAGCCTTGGCCATATATGGGCAGCCACTTCATAGCAAAGCTTTTGCGGCGTAGTCCGCCCCCCCGAAAAAACTTTAATATCTCAGAAGAAATTGGCCGCGGGACCTATTGGTCATTACTCGCAGCTAGATTAAAGTTTGAATTTTATACGATAATCTAGCGCCCCGTCAAAATCCTCGGCGTCGGTTACAACCGCCTTAATATGGTGAACTTTTAAAGACAACTCTTTGAATGCGAGCGTCGGGGGAGTGGGATAGAACTCATCGAGTGGCTTTGTATCCAAAATGCAGTTTTCTGGAAAGATTACGAAATTCTGTCCAATCAGACCAGTTTGAACCGATGGGAATGCGAGTCCTGCCACTTGATCACTGAATCGGTCTCTTAGGTATTCAAAAACAACTTGAGTTGCCAAGTAGGCTAATTCATCTTTTTTAGTGTTCGGCTTGGACATTTTCTTTACTAGTTTCTTTAAGAAGCTATGCGCATTGTTAGCTTTCGTGTAACCGGGATCAAAAGGGTGTAGGTCTGGTTTGCTCATACTTTCCAGCCTAGACAAATCCAGGAAGTCCAAATAGGATGTTGGTACAAATGCTCCAGAGACCATTATGTCGCCAGCCAAAGGGCGTAATTCGCTAAGGCAAGTTTGTCTATCGCGAGCACAATACATCGCAGAAATGCCTCGCGGCGTCATACGTTGACTCGAGGCGAGTTGTTTAGGTGTAGGGCCAAGCTGGACTATCGGATCTTTTTCAATTTCCTGTAAACTCTTGAAACCATCGGCTTTGCGTGCCCTATACAGTAAATCAACATTGGTAAGGCGGATAATAACTTCGGAACTTAAGTTGTTATCGTTGCACGAAAAATTGAAAAGCGAGTCGAGGAAATCTTTTGCGTTAGAGTTGAAGAATCGTTGGTGGTGGTGAACACTCCATTCAAAATCATTCCACTCTACCTCATATGAGTTATTTTCCAGGCTGCCGTCGTCTAGGTAGTAGAATTGGTTTTCACCAAGTTCTGGTTCCAAGACCTCTACAAGCTTCTCGACAAAGTCTGGATGTGCTAATTCGTAGGTATCTTGTAGTGGCTCCCAATACTCAACTGCTCGCGGTTCATCCGCTCCGCTTTCCATCGACATGTAGTAATCATATGGTGACAGGGTGTCGACAGGGCTGTAAGACTCTACGAATCGGTCTCGTATATATGAAATGAGACTTTTTTCATCGCACGCATTTCCTTGTGCTCCGCAATAGGTGCATTTAGAGAAATGGCCAGATTCAACAACAAACCTTTTCAAAGGCGGGATTAAAACACATCTATCGCAGATCATGATCCAACTCATTATGAAGTTGTTGGGACGGCAGAATTTTAGGTTTAGCCGTTAGGATAATATTGTTAGCAACGCGAAGGAGTTTAATTTCGTGAAAAACGCGGAAACACCATTGTAATGGTGTTGCTTCTCGGCTTCTAGGTCTGCGCGACATGGGGTTCCGTTCCGCTGGGTGGCGGCTTCCAAGCTCTCAACCTGAGATCCTTCTGTCAATCATGAAGTCGAATTCGTTTGCCGGTAATCGGGCGCCCAGATTGTTGTAGCTGAACGACCGTATATGGACTCCTCCTCGTTGCAAGCCTCCTTTGCTTTGGCGCCCGTGCCGTGCGTGAGTACCTTGAGGCACTCGATGAAGAGGCCTTGGCCGAAACGCTACCGAAGCGCCTATCGCTGACTGATCCTCAATCCCGCTGGACCGCTGCTCCGGGAGGCCCTGCGTTCTTCGCCTATTCCACGAACTATCTGATCGATACCGAACACGGTGTAATCGTGGATGTGGAACCAACACCTGCTCATCGAACGGCCGAGGTCGAGACCACCAGGACAATGGTTGATGGTGTCGAAGAGCAGTTCGACATCAAACCGGAATGCGGACTCAATATCAATTAACGGAAAGTCTCTTGAGTCGCGGAAAGCTTTTGCCGTGAGCATTCTGGAGTGCGAGATATTACTGAGTGATTACACCGCTGGTCGCATCTCTCCAAGGCTGCTAAGGAAAAAGAGGGGGCTGCGTTGTCTGCTCAATATGCTAAAGTTTTACTGAGAGTGCATGCTCGCTTATCTGGGTACTCCACATTATTCCATGCCGACGCATGGATTTAACGGTATACACTTCACTTGTATTTTTCTTTATTCGAGAGTCTGTAAACTTAATGTACCTATCAACTGGGCCATTTCAGCGTCAGCTGGTTCAAGCGCGTACGTCCGCATAGCCGAATTTACGTTCTGCAATCCTTTACATATCCAAAGTATATTCAAAGCCGGATAGATTGCTAGTAAATAATTAAAGTTAATCAGCAGGGCTTCAAAAAAAGTCAATGTCGAGATGGTATAATGTATTTATTGATTTAAATTGCAAGCTATGTTTGACCCCCGCACCAAACCTCGTCCCTCAGCTTGGCGCAGTGATCAAACGCTTGTGCTCAAACCCTTCGGGTTCTGCGCGAGTTGTCAAATAATAATAATAGAATAATAAAAATAACAAAATAACAAAGGTGCTGGATGGAAAAAATCAAAAACAAGGGCGGTCGCCCAAAAAAATACAACCCCAGAACCATTGTAGCGGAAATCTATTTGACACCCGAAGAGGCCAAGGAGCTTCGAACGGCAGGGAAAGCGTTTGGGTTCGCTTACCTCTCTCAATTTATTCGCGTTGCAGCGTTTGCGCTTATAGAGCAAAAGAGCATTGGCCTAGGTTTCAAATCTGCGGCTGTCGCAGCGCATCTCGGCGCAATTGCATCAGACATCAGTTCATTGCACGAACTTTCAAGCCGTCCTGGCATGCCTGAGGCAGCATTTCTCATTTCTGGCACAGTACAAGAAAAAATCAGGAAGTTAAACAGCCTCATCCAAAAACAATAATAAGAAAGGTGGATTTATGATCAGCAAAATCAAAGAGTTTTCAAGAACGTTTCGTGAGCGGATTATTTACGAGTTCGCTGCTCGTCAGTGTGATAGAGAAAAAATCAAGCACGTTGAATTTGTCGGGGGAAATCTCATCTCAGCGAATCCTTACTACGAATTCAATGAAGCGGGTGAGCGAAGGGTGTTCGTAGATCCTGAACCCATCATTGAAGAGTTTGAAAACCACACTTCAATGTATAAGGGTGATAGCGATAAGCTGTGTGCCCACTACATCCTTTCCCTCGCCGCCGGCGAGAAGTTGTCCAGCGCGGACTGGCTGGTAGCGGTCAATCAGTACATGACTGATCTGGGCTACGACAGCTCTACGAAGTACGTAGCAGTCGTGCATCGAGACACAGAGCAAGAGCATGTCCACATAGTTGCATCACGTGTGCGGCTCGTAGAGCGCGATCCCGGCAGCCAGCGAGCTTCCATTGGGGCAAATTTTCAGCTCGTCCCAGACAGCAACGACAGGCACAAGGGGATTAGCGCAGCACGCGAGATTGAGCACAAATACGAACTTTCAACACCGAAGACAGATGGCTGGTCAAAAGAACTTCCGCGACATACAGATCCTGTGAAAGACCAAGCGCACATTATTCGAGGTATCTCCAAAGGCGTGTTTAAGGCACCAAACAGGCCTCGCACGATGTCTCAGCTTGTTGACCGGCTTGCTGAGAGGGGGATCCAAATTCGTGTCTCTGAGAGGAACGGAATAGTCCAAGGTATTAGCTATCGCCTTGATCGTCAGGACGGACGCTGGATCAGTGGGACCACAGTGATGTCAACAAAGCTGACATGGAGTGCTTTGCAACGAAACGGCGTCAGTTATTCCCCTCATCGTGACAACGTAAAGCTTGGTGTCGGTGTTGGCATAGCTCAGCCAGATGCGCAATCCGTCCGTAATGATGGCACGTTATTCCGCGTATACGTAAAACTCCCCCGGCAAACTAAAGAGTTAAAGGAGTATGTACGTAAGCGCTCGAATCGCATGAGCTTCTTCAGAAGTGATGACCTTCTCAGTACCTATCTGGGGTTCAACATTGGAATAAATTACTCATTCAGAAAGCTTAAGAAAGCCGAGGTTGAGCTTGAAAAAGAGCGCACAAGACTGAGTGAGCTGCTTCGTCAAACCATGAAGTTGCTTGAATCAATTTTGCGAAATTTATTCTCCATCTTCGAAGTACACATTGACTATCAAGCAGATACTTCTGAGTTTGTTAGGCCTGCCTTGCGACTGAGTATAGGTGTCGAAAACCTCATTCTAGCCGATGATGCTGAGGAGGCGATAAATGACCAGAGCGTAACACAGCTACAGCTTGTGGCAACGCTTTGCAAAGACGAAGCCCTCGCGCCAAAAATGAATCTTCCAAGATAACCTCGCCATTTCCCTACAGTTCCTACCAAGGAGGTCTCTTAGCTAAACGCAACGCTTAGATACTGCTAGGGTGGGCTGTCGAGTTGATGCTAAAAAGGTATCATGAGGTGAAGCTATTCAGAGATTCTAGATCGGACAAATGGTGAAAAATGTCTAAGAGATATGATGCAAGTAGGCCGCGCATACCTGGGCGAATCCGAAAGGAGCTGCTAATTGAGGCTGGTCACAGGTGCAGTGTGCGCCGTTGTACTGAGAATTTCACTTACAATGACATTCATCACATAAATGAAAATCGGGAAGATAATCGTCCAGAGAACTTAATTGTTCTTTGCCTTGTGCATCACCGTATGGCCCACGATGGAAAAATTAAGGCCGAAACTCTCAGGCAATACAAGAATGAGCTTAAAAGAGAATCTTTTTCTGTTGCGTTTGTGAGAGCTGCTGAGAGTGATCGTGCGTTCGCATTCAAGGAAATTATACTAGATATTTTGCACTATCATAATGCGGATGATTATATTTTAATACTAACAGGTGCCGGTTACGATTTCCCGATTGAAATTTTTAATAAGATTAAAGATTTTCTCTGTAACGAATTAGACTACGAGCAGAGACTGAGATCACACGACCCGGATCTCAGAGCTAAACAGGACGAAGTAGTTGATCTCCTGCAACAGATAGTTGAAGTTATCGAAGAGTCAAAGTATCGGGTTCTCGGAGATGACTACCGCTTCATGCCATGCGCGCCGCTTGATTCAAATGAATACTGGGGTCAAGTTGAAGAGCAAGATAATTTTATCGACTCTCTGGTATTAAGGGTTGTTCATATTATGCGATCAATTTCAGAGTACGCATCTGCACGCTTCTAAGGCCATATTTCATTGTCCTAAAATAAAGCCCCAGTCGCGATGTGTCAGCAGGCAGGGGCTCAGCGTTCAGGTATATTCGGGCAAAAGTTTGCATCAAAAATAGGCGGAGTAGTCCAGTGATTTTGAAGACGGGTTTGCTGAGCTAAAAAGCAAAAAATTCTCTGAAATCGTCAAGCATCGCAGAATAACGCAATATTTAAATTTATTAACTGTGTTTAATAATTTTAATGGGTGTGTGTTGGAGCTATCTTTAGCATGTTATACTTTAGATATAAGAACAATAATAATGAGTAAAAAGTATGTATATTCGTATGAACCAAAATTGCGACCGTGTAGTCATTCTCAAATCAGTTTCAACCTCCGTAGAGGCATTCGATGCGGACCATAATCTGCTCAAAGGCGTCCGTAGGAGCACGACGGTCCAGATTGCATCGTTCGGCCTCCTTGAGCCGATAGCTCATCCTGATATTCCCCTTGAACAAGCGGTCGAGTTCGAATCCTGGAGAGACCTCCAGATCAGTCGCATTCGTAAAGCGTTCATTGACGCCGCCGCTGTCGGCAAACTGGGCGGCTCACCAGTTCTCAAAACACGCACCATCTTTGGTGACTCTTCAGCCAAGGTTGGTGAGTTCAGCGGCGTCATCGAACCAGTCATTCAAGTACAGGTCGGATTGATTAAGGCAGCGATGTCCGGTCAGAGAGTTGAGTCCGTGTCTCCAGTTGGTCCAATCGATGGAGTAGATGCTCAGTCCATCATTCACTCGATTTTGGAGATCTCTTCCAGAATTCTGAGGCATCAATATCGCACCGGATACAAGGGTGATAACTTGTACAACGTGAACGAATTGCTGGATATTCGCGCTGCTTGGTCTGCCCTCGGAGCAACGATGGAAGACGACATTACTGGACAGGGCAAAATTTCAGGTGATCGCAACGGTAGGAACGCCGCCACCGAAGGCAGAGCAATATTGAAAGAACTCAGGAGAAGCGTTACAGAGTGATTCCACCAAAGGCCCGTATTAGAACGGGCTTTAGGACTGGAACAATCTGCGTACACATGCCGATAAGTGCTCTCAAATTGTTCCTAAGAATCTAGTAATAGTAGGGGCATTTTGCATTTGCCGACCGTCAGTTCCAGTCAGTGCAACACGCCCCCAAGGCGTAAGAATCAACGACCCTTTCTATTGATGCAGCGCTGGCATAGCTTCCATTTCCAACCGTCGATAATTTCTTCGGCAGCTGGGCAGTCACCGCAGCGCTGACAGACTTGGCTAGTCGCAAGCTCAACGGCATAGCCAAGTTTTTGAATGTGTGGTGGTGCAAACGCGCAATCTACGCGTAGGAACCCATGTTCAGGCCGAGACACGACTTCGCATTCGTAATCCTCGCTCAAAATTTGCAGGGAATTGGCAAAGCCTTGCCAGCCGCGATAATTCTCACCAAGCCAGCTAAATTCAGTTTTAGCGTCGGGCAGCATATGCCGAATTGACGCAAGTGGATCTACTGATTTTTCTCTTTCATCACTCATGATCAGACCCTTGGTTGACAACAAAAAATATTGGATAGGTTTCGCTGCGTGAAATCCGGGTTTTTGCAGTGCCCGTAGGTCTATTGATTTCGCGTAGAGCCGTTTTTGACAGAATGGATCTATAGATTAGGTTTGAAACAATTTACCTGACTTTCATGAGAGCGATTGGCAATCACCCTCAAACCCGCTGGCCAGCTTACGGCGAAGCCGTGTCAGTACTCTTCGTCTGGCACAAAAAAACCTAGAGGGCGGATCAACTCGTCTACCGCACCTGCAATTCTCGGCTCCGCATAAAACTCCCTCAGGGTGTAGCTGAGGCCAATTGCGAGAGTTAGCTGAACCTCGTCTAGCTCGGCTGGATCGAATGGCCACAATTCGATTCGGGTGATTTGTTTATCGTGTAATTCAACATTTTCGAAAAAAATCTTCCCCTTTGAAAACTCCGGCCAGATTTGAATCGGCACTGCGAAAGTTTTATACGGTCGATCAGCAAGCATTGTTCGAGCGTCGAGAAATGTATCGCCTACGGGCACTAATCCTTCGCCATGTAAGCCTCGGATGTGAAACTCGGAAAGTTTCGGTGAGGAAACAAAATTTCGGACATCTGCAATTGAAATTAGGCCATCTCGGGCGCCGCAATGCAGCGTATTCAATAGCCTTTTGAGTAGATTTGACTCATTAGCCATTACTACTTGTTTCATCTCACTCATGTGTTAACGCTCATCACATCGGTCCACCGTGTTGTGTCGTTCGGCTAAGTAACTGCTTCTCAATATACCCAAGAGACATGGCTAGCGTAATCAAATATCTAATAAATCCGCGACCGTAAATCGCATTTAACCTGTCCGCAACGTCCATGAACTGCTTGCTTTTATTTCGTAGGACTGAGAGAGCAAGTTACTTCAATTCCAACCCAGCCGCTGGCATGTTCTCCCACTTTAGGATAATCGAATCAGCGGGCATCGCAGATAGAAGTTTCTTAAGCGGTGCTTTATGCTGCGGGAGATGAAAAGGCCTTCCTCGGAACTCTCCTGGATTGTTACGGTGCAGCCTGCTGGAAAACCGGCACGTAGGTTTTTTGGGATTGTTATTCGAAATTCTGAATCAATCGTAACTTGAATCATAATCAAATCCCTCACACTAAGAATATGAGCCGAGATTATTAACCCTGCTGGTCAACTTCGGCAAGTCCGGGCTGCGTTTATTTTCGCTTGGACTCGAATCTGCGATATTTTGGGTTGCTGCTGCGTTGGCATGAACGCTGTGTGGAACATCGGGACATATCTCAGTCGCCCACATATCCAGCACATGCCAAGCGATATGCGGCAATTACAGGTCGTGGAGTTTCCGGACTTGTTCCGAGCGTTAATTTTTGCGGGCGCTGACCTAATTTTAATCCCTATCGTTGCCGGAAATATACTCGCGGGCAAATTATTCAGCCCGCTGTCATTTATCAATCTTGCATATCCAAACTGATTACGCAGCTGTGTAACTTTGATTCATTTCGCGCAGAAGGGGCAATGAATCACCCCTGATTTACACAGCTGTGTAAATGTTGTTCATTTCGCGATGAGGGCGTATTGAATGAGTCCCTGATTACACAGCTGTGTAAATGTTGTTCACTTCTCGATGAGGGGGTATTGAATGAGTCCCTGATTACACAACTGTGTAAATGTTGTTCATTTTGCAATGAGGGGGTATTGAATTAGCCCCTGATTACACAGCTGTGTAATTGTTGTTCATTTAGCGCTGAAGGGGCATTGAATCACCCATGGTTTACACAACTGTGTAAATTTTGTTCATTTCGTAAGGATGGACATTGAATCCGCCGTCAGATTACACAACTGTGTAAATGTTGTTCCTTTCGCGCTGAAGGGGCACTGAATCACCCCTGGTTTACACAGCTGTGTAAATTTTGTTCATTTCGTAAGGAGGGGCATTGAATCAGCCGTCTGATTACACAGCTGTGTATCTTGACGAAACTCCGGGTGAGAGGCGTTGGATAGTGAGCAGATCTAAAATCTGTGTAGGGGCGCAATTTTCATTGCGGTTTTGACTGCCAAACACGTTCAAAAACGGTTTCACACAGTCGGGCCAATAGCTGCTGGTTTTCCGAGTACCGCTGTCCTGCTTCCGCGTAGCTGCTCAGAAGTCCGGAACCCGCTGATCGGGATGGTGCCAGTAGTAACATCGGCTGTAGTGCCGAAACCGTTTTTCCATTGTTACTGCAATTGGCGTTCTCGGCCGAAAGTGGGCTGTGGTGAAGGGAGGGCGCCCCGTAGCAGCCCTTCGCGAAAGACAGCTAACGGTCAGTGGCTGCCGATCTCGATAATCAGCAACTAGCCAAAAGCAGACCATAGACACGCTGTTACCGACTTTATAATCTGCGTATGGGTCGAGCCGCTTTTCTTCCCTCTATTATGTCGCGTCTTTGGTCGTCATGAGATCTGCTCAAGGAATTGCATATGAGCGCGAAACGCTATGCGACACAAGCGACGGAATAGTACAATGCTAATTCTTTCCTCTACTTATAGTTAGCTACCACGGAAGACCATGAGCGAGAACATCGAAATACAGAAGCTATTTGAAGGTGTCGTACCTGAAAGGCTGGATGAGATTCTTGGCCTTATTAAAACCAACTCTGCTCAATTTCGCAGAGTTGGAGACAAATCAGGGTTCAATCTTGATGCAGGTGCCTTCGGTGCCATTCAATTTACACAGCGCTCTTTAGACCAACTGTGGCTTTTCGGATTCTCCGGAATATTTGCACTGCATTGCTACGCAGGAATTGCCTTCTTGGCAAAAAACGATGAACTCACGTTTTCTCTAAATGAAATTGAAAGCCTGCCAGATCAAAAAGCGGCGGATGATCGATTCTCATCACTTATTGATATCATTGGTCGGCTAAATAGCGTAGAAAGTGAGTATGACTTCACTTGGCCTGACGGCATTCCAAAGCCCGAAGATGGGAGGCCAAACAACATTGAGCAAGCAGCTGTCTTTGATCTTGTTTTAATGGCAACTGCTTACGTATTCCTTCATGAACTCAAGCATGTGATATTCGAAACAGAAGGAAATGCGCCAGAAGATCGCGTAGAAGAAGAAATGCAGTGCGATGCGTTCGCCTCTGAAATGATGCTTTCTCAGATAGAGAAATACTCCGAAGTAAGTGGATTCACAAAAGACAAGGTGCGCATGAAGCGAGCCATAGGGATTTCTCTCGGCAATGCCTTTTTAGCCGTAGCCACACCTAGAGCCAACTTGGGGGGCACAACAAGTCATCCGCCAGTACATAAACGGTGGTCGAACACACTAGGCAGCATTGCACTAGAGGAGAATGACTTCTACTGGCTGTATTTTGCGTCTCTCGCTATCGCTCTACTAAAGTATAAAGGAATAAAATTCCCTGCACAGAAAGTTTTCACCTTCAAGCGGCTCGCAATGTCAGCCATTGAATCATTAGAGGGCGGCGCCTAACAAGTCATTCAAGCGCATTGTCTAAAGCATGGGCCACCACTGACTTGCAAGAGGAGGGTACTAAAATCATGCATGAAGAACTCGACACGCTTCTGTGTACGCGATATCCAGCCATTTTCTCAGCCGAGCGCTCGGCGGGTCAGCGCTTGTTCGGCTTTGAGTGCGGTGATGGCTGGTTCACGCTTATCGATGCTACGTGTGAGTTGATTCAGCACGACATCGAGACCAATGGCTCTCAGCAGTTACTGGCTTCACAAATTAAAGAAAAATTTGGCGGGCTTCGTTTTTACTACCGGCAGGGAAGCGGTTACGCAACTGCTGCGGTTGATCTCGCAGAATTTCTATCGCCGTACATCTGTGAAATATGCGGCGCTCTCGGCAAGTCGGTGTCACTCTTCGGTTGGATGCAAACGCGTTGCCCGGCGCATGAAAGTACGACTGTTTATGAAGGGGCTCCCCTGACATTGGAGAATAACCTGCTGCTAGTTCCTCCTATGGGTGAGTTGCTGGGCGCTGCGTTGGCGTTATTCGCACTTGATGGTCAGGCCGCGGCCCGCTGGTTGACTCAACCAGCGCCTGCGCTTGCACATACGATTCCGTTGGCGTTGGCAGGAACTGTGGGCGGCCAGCACCAGATCTTGACGCTCATCGGACAGCTTGAGCACGGCGTCATTCCGTGACGCAGTTATGAATGGTACCGCTGACCTAAACCTGATCCAGGCACCTGCCGTAGGTTAGGTCAGCAGTAACCCTCTGGATTCTTTCCGCGTAGCGGCTCTTTCGTGCGCCCGCTACGCGGAAATGAGCCAATTGTACTACCCATGACTGCCAGCCTTCCTGTTACACCACACGGCTTCTCAGTTAGATCGGCGAGTAGCCGCTTTATTGACGCGTTTCAGGTCGCGCCCGATGCAACTCGCAACATTGGCCGTGCAGTCGCTCAGCAAAAGTTTCGATGATCCAAGGAGGCAATGAGCGTTGTTTTAGCACTCTAGTGCGAATGCTGCCTGTCGCGATGGGCTACCACCGGCCAATAGCGGCCACTTCGAATCATCACTTTCGCTTTGCGCTAATGTGCTGCACGAAAATCGCCAAGTCAAAACACCTTGTACCTTGTCAGCACCTATCGAAATGCCTTTCTAGCGCTCTTTCTTACTCTCTAGCCTGCGTCCATGTGAGTTCACGCCGCTTCTGGCCCTTTTTCGTGCTGCCTTTGGCACCAATCCTGTCTGATATTTCTCTTCCTTTCTCCGCTTTTTCGCATGTCAGATAGCCTTGCCAAGCGCCCTGTTTCCGGGCGATTAGGGCGTTTTTCCTCACCCGCTCCACGGCGCTAAACCCTGGAAGCTCAGTTCCGATTCTTCGTTCTTAAAGGTCACCATCCCAAATCAGCGAAACCGGCTGTACGTCAAGCGGGCCGTGCCTTTGAAGACAAACGGAAGCAGCGAAAGCACCTTTAGGCCGGACTTCCGATTGTGCGCTAGGGAAACGGAACAGAGCGCGGGGAGGCGGGGAGGGTGGTTGGGCAATCGCCAGGTCTGCGGAAGGTCTCTAGTCGCCGGCCGAGCCCTTTGATCACAAGGTCCTGGGGCCGATTTGGGATCAAACCATCGCGTCCGAGAGCCTGACGGATACCTCCAAATTCGACGTTTTTGGGCCCAAACCGCAGTGCCAAACAGACCGCAAATTCACCCGACTTCTTGCTGTTTTGGTGACAAACCATTTTGCAGGTAGTTGGCACCGATTGAGTGCCGCTGAACCCTCGAAAGATCCGTCGGCCGCGGCTTCTAGCGGTCAGCTCGGAATCTCTTTCAAGGTCCTGGTCGGTGCCAAATCCGCTGCTAACTCACAGAATTGAGACTTGCTGGCGCCTTACCGGTTGCCGGATAGCTATCAGTGCCAATGCAAACTACCTCATCCTACCGTTTCAAAACTGACCCGCTGGGTGGTCGTGACTTTTGCAAACGATTCAGGAGGCGCCGCTGGGTCGGTGCTTGCCTGGTGTGGTGACTGTTGGATCGGGCGTTTGTGGCCCTGGCTGTTGCCGGTGATGCCAACGACCGGGTGACGCTACTGGCCGATTACTCGAAAGGTCGCGCATTTTGCACCCTGCGCTTAATCTGCAAGATCGCGAGTTTATTCCGATTGTTCACAGGGAATGTCAAAACTGCTCTGACCCACTCATCATATGACCCGGATTGTCATCTCGACATGCTGTCCGCTGGCAGACGGCAACCCCATCGGCAAGTGCCGAGCCTCAATATGGGACTTCGAAAGGAGTAATCACCACTCACTTCTCATTCGTTGAAAATTTGATTACACAGGGTGAAAGCTGTCCGAAGAGTTTGAAGGACACATCGGACAAGCAACCACAGATACGCGTGGAATCAGCCCTCGATAAAAACCTTCAACGGTGGTTCGTGCATCAGGAAGTTCTGGTGCGAGATGTTCCAGGCATAGGCGCCCGCGAGAGTGAATACTAGCAGGTCACCAATCGCTAACTGCGCCACTGGTTGTTGCCTGGCGAGGACGTCCTTTGGCGTACACAATTGACCCACCAGCGTCACGGACTGATCGCTGATTTGCGCCGGCTGCGAGCCTCGCAGTACCGTGAACGGATGGTCGTGGCCTTGAGCCGCAGGCGTGCGAAAGTGATGAGTACCGCCTCGTCCGATGGCAAAAAACTCGCCGTGGCTGCTTTTGATGTCCAGCACCTGCATGAGGTAATAGCCACAGGCAGCGCTGATGAAGCGGCCGATCTCGAAACGTATGCGGGTCGCGCCCATGTCATACTCATCGATCAACCCCTTCAGGCCCTGACAGAACCGTGGCCAGTCGAACGACTTCGCCGCATCCTGATAGTTGATGCCCATCCCTCCGCCAACATTCAGCAGCGGCAGTTGCAGGTCGTGGTCGGCGCACAGATCGTGGAAGGTCAGAAAGTAGCTGCGAATCAATTCAAGGTGCGCGTCGACATCCAGTTGGTGCGACAGCAGATGAAAGTGCAGCCCCTTGAG
The DNA here is from genome assembly GCF_054898105.1 of Pseudomonas sp. MDT1-17. Classification (NCBI taxonomy): domain Bacteria; kingdom Pseudomonadati; phylum Pseudomonadota; class Gammaproteobacteria; order Pseudomonadales; family Pseudomonadaceae; genus Pseudomonas; species Pseudomonas sp. MDT1-17. Next base: position 2,751,900 of record NZ_JBUBVM010000001.1, read on the forward strand.
CTCCAGAGACGGTTCTTCGCGCAGCAATTGCAGGGCGCTTGCCAGACCTTCTTCATCCAGGCCGAACGGCGTGGGTTTGCCGCCCATGACCAATCGACTCTGCGGTGCCTGAGCCAGCTTCAGATTCAATCGCAGCATCACCGGAGCCCGCACACCGCGTTCGCGGGCGATGCGTGCCAGGCTACGCAGTTCGGTCACGCTCTCCACGTGAAACGCCGAAATTCGGTACTGCATGGCGAGGTCCAGTTCGCGATCGAACTTGCCGGGTCCACCAAAGATCAGTGGCTGGTCTGGACACTGCTCATGCAGCCACGTCAGTTCGCCGCCCGAGGCCGCCTCGAAACCATCCACCCACGGCGCCAGGGTTTTCAGCACCAGGGCTTCCGGGTTGGCCTTGGCGGCGTAGAACAATTCGCAGTTTTCCGGCAGCACCTGACGCATTGCCTTTACATGCCGTTCAAGGGCAGGCAGGTCGTAGACGTACGCGCACAACGGCGCGTCGTGTTCAGTCTTGAGCTGCTCGATGCATCGGGTGACGGAGGCAGGAAGATTCATGCGCGTTTCCTCTTTTCAATGATCGCCAGCGGACTGGGCAGTGAGGTGTAACCGGCCTCGCGGTCGGCGCGCATCATCAGGCGCGTCATGAAGTTTTCTTTGCTCGGGAAGGGCGCGCCGGCGCACAACTCTCGCAGTTCTGTCGGATAGCCGAGACGCGCGGATTGCGCGTGCAGCAGGTCGCCGATTCGCGCCCACAGTTGCTGTTCCAGCACGTCGCTGCCGTTGGCCAGATGGAAAATCGCTTCGCCGAGATTGTTCACCAGTGCGCAGTAACCGACTCGTTGCCAGGCTTTTTGCGCGCTGTAGTACACCGAGCTGCGGGTACGTTCATCCAGCGCACTCAGACGTTCGGCGGGCCAGATTTCAGGGACCAGCTTGGTGCCTTCCAGATCGCGAATCCAGACCAGGCCAGGCAGTCCGTCTTCACCGAAGCCAATAACCGTGTTCTGCAGATGCGGCTCCAGCACTACGCCCTGGCGGAACAGGCAATACAGCACACCGCCGAGCATCTGGCTGGCGTAGGCATCCAGCCAGTTCAGCGTGGCTTGCTCAATGGTTAATCCCACCTTGTCGGCGTAGCGCTGCAACTGTTGGTGGCACACGCTGCGACCTTGTTTATCCCAAGTGAACAACGCCATTGCCACTTGCGGCTGGTACCGCTCGCGGTCGGCGACGGGAAGGTTTTCCCGGTAAACGATACCGAAGCATTCGGTGACTTCGCGGGCCTCTTCCAGCGTACCCAGGGCGCTGAGGTCCAGGCTGGTGGCACTGGGCTCGGGCATCAACATGAAGCCCGGTTGTTGTGTCGCCAACTCGCTCATGATCGGGCCGAGCAGGCGAGTGAGGGCGACGGCGCTGTCCAGTTCATACCAGGCGTTCTTGCGCACGCAGTTGGTCAGGCGCACATGCATCGAGAACTTCATGAAATAGGCCATCTGCGGATGGTAGAGCGTGCGCACCGACGACGTTGGGTACATGCCTTGGCCCAGGGGGCCGAGGTATTGGATCAAACCCTGTTGTTGAGCACGCTGTACCAGCGGGTCGGCAAGCACGCGGGCGACTTCCCAGGGGTGGCACGGGTAGGCGTCGTCGCGTCCCGACAGTTGGCGCAGAGTACTGCGCGGATCTTCGCCCTGATGACGAATCAGCGTGGGCTCGACCTTGAACCAGTGCAGCTGAAAGTGCGCCCCGACTTCCGGCGAGCAGGCCAGCAAATCGTCATGGGAGATGCCTTCACGACTTTTCGGTGTCGGATGCAGGGCGTGGCCCCACAGCTGATGCTGCTCGGACGCCAGCAGGCTGTCGGCAGCGTCGTCGGCCGGGCGTGAATGACGCAGAAAGGTGCGGGTGACCTGCAGGCTGTTGGCGACCTGTTGCAGCATCTCGCCGACGCGGTCAGCGCCACTCAACGGGGTACATAGCAGGCGCGCCAGTTCGTGGGCCTTCAATGGACGCCAACTCTGGTTGTTGCCTTTGAAATAGGGCGCGCTGATGTAATGGCAACGACCCAGAAGGCTGGCGCGATCAATGCGTACAACCAACCGGCCACTGGGCAGGCGAATGCTGATGCAACGGCCGTTGGCCTGGCGCAGGCTCATCGGCAGATCCTGGGCTTGATAGTTCAGGTTCGCTTCGTTGCGTGGCAATGCATACTCGCGCAGATAGCAATTGAGCAGGCACTCGATGGCATGTCGCTGGGCTTCACCATCGAGGGCGTGATCATGCAGGGATACGGTGTTCAACGATGCGGTGTTCGTAACGAGCGTCATGCCGGAATCTCCCGGGAGGTCATCAATAGAGGGCGCGCTAGCACCATGGCCGCCATGGCTGCCAGGCACGCAACAAGAAAGGGGGACGCGATGCCGCAGGTTTGACTGACCAGAGCGGCTGCGGCACCCGCAGCGGTACCGGCCCATTTGCCACTGGAGTCGAACCAGCCGAACAAGCGACCGGCGCTGCCTGTCCGGCTGCGCTGGCTCAGGCAGCGGTGCAACCCGACGAAACTGAGCAGCATGCCGGCCCCGCTGAGCAGACGCAGAATGAACAGCGGCTCGGCCTGCACGCTCCAGAATTGCAGCGCGTTACTGATTGCAAGCAACGCCAGCCCCGGCAAAAGCAGATTGCCCTGATGTTTCTGAACCCAAGGCAGGGCCAGCAGGTAAACCAGATGCGGCAGGCTGTAGAGCACGCCGATCACGGCATCGCTGCCAATTCCCAGTTGCTCGCCGAAAGGCATGAAGTATGGAAAGGTGACGACCATCGCGAAGCTGAACAAAAACTGCACGGCCAGTAGCCGCGGCATGTCGTCTGGTAGTTCGCCCAATGCCACAGTTTTTTTGCTGCGCAAGACATGTTTGGGGGCGTCCTTGGGTAGCGGCAGGATGAGAACGAAGGCCAGCAGCGGTAACCAGGTCAGATAGCGATACAGGCTCAATCCCATGCCTTGCGCGGTCAGCAGCCCCAACAGGATCGGGCCACTGATCATCGCCAGGCGCGCCGAATACTGTGTCCAGTTCAGGGCACGGGACAAATCGCCGCCCTTGAACTGGGTCGACAGGTAGGCGTTGGACGCCGCCATTGCGCCGCCGAAGGTGCCCTGGATGACCAACGCCAGGACGAATACCGTCAGATTGGGGCTGAAGCCTGCCAGTAGAAAACCCGCGAACAATCCGGCATGAGCGCGCAGTAACGACAAGCGACAACCGTTGCGATCGGCCCAGCGTCCCCAGATCGGCGCCGCCAGTGCGGTGCATAGCGTCGGCAACACGAACAACACGCCGATGGCCCATCCTGGGGTGCCAGGTGCGAGGTCAGTGAGGATGCGCGGCAGGTACAATGGAATACCCAACGCCGTGAAAGCCGAGAGGTAATGTCCCAGCAAGACGCTGGAGATCAATCGTCGTTGCATGGAGCGTCCTCCAGCAGGAAGTTCGCCGCGCTGTAGCCATAGAATTTGTTGATGTCGCTGGCACCGGAATGCGCCTTGCTGAACAGGCTGCCGGCGCTGAGCAGGTATTTCACCGGCAATTTCGGGCTGTCGAGCAGCCATCGGCGCGCATCGTTGCAGTCGATTCCTTCGGCTTCGAGTTGTTGCAGGCAGGTCACCAGACGCTGACGCAGCGTGCCGTACAGGCTGGATCGGGAGGCCAGGCCTGCGGTCGCTATCGCTTCCAGGATCGCAACGATGTTCAACTGCAACGTGATGGTGCAGAACATCTCGGCCAACGGTTGGCTGCTGTCGACGCGAATGCGCTCATCCTGCAAGGTTGCCGGCAGATCAGCGAGATCCGGGCAGGCAGTGGCGAAGCGCTGAGGCCACAGGCGAGCGGCGTCATTGTCCTTCATCAACAGACGCAATGGCTGACCTTGCTCGAACATCAAAACGGCGTTCTGCTGGTTGGCCTCCAGCGCGATGCCGTAATGCAGCCACAGTCGCAGATGCACCTGCAGCAGTAGATCGAGATATTCATCCAGCCAGTGTTGCAACGAACCTGCGTAGAAGCGCTCGACCAGTTGTTCAAGGAACAGGCGCCCGTCGGCAAGCGGGCTGGCCAACGCGGCGACAGGTACCAGTGTTACGTTCTCCAGCCCTGTCGGATAACGGCGCACGATATAGGCCAGATGACGACTCTCGGCGGCATGACCACCGTGTTTTTCGTCAACGTGCAGATAATGTGACGCCAGTGCCGGATCGCGCTCGGTCAAGGCCTGCAGGGTGGTCTGGAACCAGTGACCGTCGTAGAGGGTGCTGGGCTTGATCAGGCGCAAATTGCGTGCACCGAGCGTGCTGACCAACAACGGCAGTTTGATGTGCCACTGAGGTTGATTGATGCAGACCACCGTGCGCACAGACAGCGTTGGCTCGACCTGCATGGCGGTACGTGGAGCCTTGAGCGTGCCTTCAGGCAAGCCGTATTGCTCCAGTTCGCCCCATGTCAGCGGGTGTACTGGCAGTAATGAATGGCTGTTTTGCAGGGCCGATGACAAGCCGACTTCCTCGAAGTTCGGCCAGTGCGGCGGCTGCGGGCTGGTCAGGGTCAGGGCGTTGTTGGGAATCGCCAGCCAATTGAGATCGAAGCGCGGCGCGAACTCCGGCGCGTAGCCTCTGAGCGCGGCGGCATCGAAGCCGCTTTTGGCCCGCGCCGTTGGATAAAACGGGTGATCCAGATAGCTCGCCAGTTGATCGATCTTCAGCAGCCTCTGCGACCAGTCCTTCAGGTCGGTCACATCGCTCAGCGCGGGCGCATGTTGGCGATACGCCTGATTGCACAGGGTCCGGTGTTCGTTCGCGCAATCTGCTTCTTTCAGATACGCCGCGAACAGTGCCAGACTTTCTTCGTCCAGACCGTGGCTCAGGTGGCCCAGCCAGAGCGCGTAGCCGCGTTGAATCTCGCCGTGGCCTTGCGGCGAGACCTTGATCCAGGCGTCGCCGGTACCGATCCAGTCCTGCAACGGATACGCCTTGACCACCGGCAGCCAGAGTTCGTCGGGGCCCAGATGGGCGATTCGCAGCCAACTGGCGTCGGGCTGGTGCAGCAAATTGTGCCTCAGTTCCTGCGGCAACCGCCCCATCTGTCCTGCGCTGACGATCCCTCGGATGTCTTCGCGCAGACAGCAATCGATGATGCGTCGAGTCATGAACGCCTGATCCGCGGCATTCGGAGAAAGGCTCATGCCATCACCCACTTCAGGTCGTTCAGCGTCAAATTCAGTTGCGTTTCGAGACTCACTTCATCCGGCGCGATCAGTCTCAGTACGCCAACGTAGTCCTTGTTGGAATGGCTGATGGTCACGGAGTCGCCGGTGTTGTGAAGTGCGCGGTAATCGCACCAATGGCTCTCACGTTCGGTATTGAAGCTGGCACTGGCCTGTTTCAGCCGTCCCGAAGCGTTGGCCACCAGGTAATGAACGGTGGCTTCGGCTTGCGCGGGTTGCGTGTCGACCAGCTTTTCGCCCAGATGCAAAGCGATGATGCGGTCGAACCAACCCTGGGGCAGCAGCCTATCCAGCAGGAACTCGCGACCATCACCGATGCTGCGGTAATTGATCTCAACCAGTACCGGGCCTTCGGTGGTCAGGATGAACTCGCTGTGGCAAACCCCGAAATTGACCCCGAACGCGGCCACTTGAGCCAGTGCGCCAGCGCGCTGTTCGCGACTGAGTTGGCCGTTCCAGCGAGCGGCGAGTTCGACGAAATGCGGCGGTGCGGAAAGGGTGACGTCGAAACCACCAATGGCTTGCAGATTGCGCCCGTCGCCCAGCGTCTCGAGGGTGAATAACGGACCTTCCATGTACGCCTCCAGCAACAACGCCCGGTCCGGTTGCTGCTGCCAGAACTGTTCGCAGTAAACGACCAGATCGGCGGCGTTGTGACACAGTCTGACGTCCAGGCTGGCGACGCCTTCACGAGGCTTGGCGACCACCGGCCATGGCGCGTCGGTCGGCAGTTCGGCATTCGATGTAATCACCTGGAACCAGGGGCCGGGCAAGCCGAGACGTTGCATGCGCTCGCGCATGGCCGCCTTGTTCTTGGCCGCATAGCACAGTCGCCAGTCCTTGCCGGGGCATTCGAATATCTCGGCCACCATGGCTGTCGCGGTCTGCAGGTGATCGCTGTTGGAGAACACTGCGGCTGGGCGCAAACCCTGGCTGTTGAGTGTCTCGACGACCGCTAGCGGGTTGAACACATCACATTCGATAATGTGCAGCTCATCTGGCGAAATGTGCGAGGTGGCGAGCAGGCGCCGGTGCTCCTGAGCGTGGTCGGTGATCACCACGATCGGCAACCCGCGTTTGTGCGCGGCAGGCAGGAAACCCTCGAGAATGGCAGGGTGGGCGACGTGGGCAAGAATGACGAATGGGCGTTCCATGGCAGTTTCCTGGGGGCAGCTGCTGTCCGTCCCGAAGGATCGGGCAGCAGGTTTACAGGGGCGCAGATGCGCGGTTTAGAAGCGGTAGTTGGCGCCTACGGTGAGCGAGCGCTCTGGCGCGGGTTGACGACCCCATGGGCTGGTGTCGATACCGCGGAAGTAGTACTCGCGGTTGAACAGGTTGCTGACGCCCACGGATGCGGTCAGAAGGCTTTTGTCGGCCAGCTTGAATTCACGCTCTAGGGCGGTGTTCCAGACCCAGTAAGCAGGCAGTTTGCCCACGCTGGCGGTGGCATTTTCATCGCTGGAGTTGGCCGCATCGGTGTAAGCGCTGCTGACATACAGGCCGTCAAGGTTGTAGGTCCAGTGCTCGGCAAAACGGTAACGACCGTCAACCGTGAACTGATTGCGCGAGGAATACGGCACTTCGTTGCCCTTGAATGTGCCATTGCGTTGCTTGGCATCGAGGTACGCGTAGCTGGCGTGCAGGTCCAGATCAGGTAGCGCTTGCGGTGTCCAGAAAATTTCGCTCTCGACACCTTGGTGACGTGTGCTGCCAAGGTTGTTGAAGCGGTCAGTCGTGGCGTTGTAGCTGATCTGGTCGTCGAAATCGATGCGGTACAGGTTGAAGTCGACGCGCAGGCCGTCCCACGGGGTATAGCGCATGCCGGTTTCGTAGTTCCACGCCAGCTCGGCGCCGACATCGCCTTCCTTGACGATCTGCGTGACTTGCGGTGGACGCAGGGACTTCTGGGCGTTGGTGTAGACGTACCAGGTGTCGGTCGCCTGATAACCCACTGTCAGGCCCGGCAGCCATTCTTGGGATTTGTTCTCGCGCGAGAAACCGGTAATGCCGTCTGCGTAATCCATACGGGCGTTTTCGTAGCGCACGCCGGGAGTAATGGTCAGGCGATGATCGAGCAGGCTGATGGCGTTGCTGAGGTAGAACGCGCGGGCGTCGTCATCGAACTTCCAGTCCCGGAATGGCGTCGTTCTGCCGGTAGCGACGCTCTGGCGGTTGACCTTGTAGTCGATGTCTTCGCTGACATAGCGGGCGCCCAGCAACCAGGTCTGGCCAACCGTGTCGCCATCGATGGTGGCACTGATGCGCGGCTCCGAGCCCCAGACTTTAAAGTCGCGTGGACCGTCCTGTTTGGTCACCGCCGTACCGTCCGGCGTGAACGGCAGGCCGACGACAAAGTTGCGGTAGCTGTCGTGGGCGAAGTTGGTCCAGCTGTATTCCACTGAGTCGAACGGCCCCATGGCGCCGAGGCGCTGGGTGTAGGTGCCCCACACGCGATTGGTGTCGCCCTCGAAGCGGTCCAGCGGACGCGTCGATTGCCGTGGATCATCCTTGTAATCCTTCACGCTGAGTGCTCCGGCCAGGTCCATATCGGCCTTGTAGTGCTGGATACCGAAGCTCAGATCGCGATCGTCGTCGATGTTCCACTGTCCGCGCAGACGATAGTTCTGAACATCGGTTTCGGAGTGCTCGCGCCCGTATTCGCCACCCAGGGTATTGAGGTCCAGTTGCAGGCCGAAGTTATCGGTCAGGTAGCCGCCGGTACCCAGATAGTTGTCCCACAACTGGCGCCCACCAGCGTTGAACGTCAACTTCTCCTGCAGAGTGGTTTCCCACTCGCGCGGAATCGGCTTGCTGATGAAGTTGATCACCCCGCCAACGTTGTTCGGACCGTATTGCACCGCGGCGCCCCCACGCACTACATCAATACGGTCTACAGTGGCCATGGTCATTGGAAACAGCGACATACCTGTCTGGCCGTACGGCGCCAGTGCGAGTGGGATGCCATCCGACAACGCTTGAATCCGGCCGCTACGACTCTCGTACAGCCCGCGTACCGATATCTGTGGCAGGGCGCCGGTGCCGGTTTCGTCAAAAACCTTGACGCCCGGTACCCGTTGCAGCGCATCGTCCAGACCGCGAACACTGGCTTTTTTCAGTTCGCTTGCGTCGACGACGCTGCGGCTGCCGGCATAGGTACGCACGTCCTGATCGCTGGCCGTGCCCAGCACGTCACCCTGAATCGTCGTGGGTGCCAATTCCAGGTTACTGGCAGGGCTTGTGGACAAATCGACGGCTTGATCGGCGGCCATGGCACCGTGACAGATGCCCAAAGTGATCAGACTGAGTGAAAAATGCAGGTTTGTTAATTTCATGTGGGCTACGTTGGCTCGTTTTTACTGTTGGAGAGAATGCAGGCGGGCTTTCAATGCGTTATGCAACAAGCCCCGGTCTTCGCCGGCCAGAAAGCTTCGGATCCCGCGAGCGCGCCACAGCGTGTTCTGTTCGGCCGTGCGGGGATTTGCGCAGAAAGGTATTGCGGCGTTGAGGCAGGCATCGGCCATGTTTTGCAGCGTTTGCCAGACTTGAGGATTGAGCGGATCGGGTCCCAGACCTAGATCGAGGGACAGGTCCAGAGCGCCTTCCATGATCATGCCGACGCCCGGCAGTTGCAGGATTTCGCCGAGAGCGTCGACCCCGGCGCGGCTTTCGATCATGGGAATAATCGGCGTCTGACGATTGGCCAGATCAATGTATTCGGGTAATGGAAGGCGACCGAATCCGGTGATACGGCCACCGGTTATTCCACGTTTCCCCAAGGGAGGAAAGAAGGCCGCTTCGATGGCGCGCTGAACTTGCGCAGCACTTTCGGTACGTGAAAGGACGATGGCTTCGATACCGGCATCCAGTGCCCGACCGATCATTTTTTCGTCCACTTCAGGTATGCGCAGCCAAGGCGAAATGCCAGCGGCCTCACACGCGCGGACACAATGCATGATGTCTTCTTCGGAGCGCAGTAAGTGCTCAAGATCCAGAATTACGAAGTCGTAGCCCGCAAATGCGAGCATTTCGCAGAGCATTGGTGAAGGGAGAGAGTTGAGCAGGCCGTAGACGTTGTTCCCTGCGTGTAACCGGGAAAACACCGGAGAGGTTCGTATCACTTCGCTAATCCTTCAAGCTGGGTGCGCGCTAATAGTAATCATTCCCAAACATAAGTAAACATTTTTAGTCACCGATACGTGATATTCGTGATGGCCCTCATAAAAATCCTGTTCTTGGTGTAATGCTGTTCACTGAGTCGCCCCGGATCCCGTCACGACTGACCCGATGGCAAATGAGGGGGCTGGGGCGATTTCTGAGTTTTGTTAATATCTCGTCGAATCTCGGGTATTTATTTCCACTCTTTAGAAACCTTGGCTCTCCAAGGGCCTTATTTTTCGTTGCCGAGTAAGATTGGTTACATAATTTGGTCAGCATAAATTCAGTACCAGGGCGTGAGTTTCGCGTCCGCGAAAAAAAGGATCGATGATGAGCATCAAAGACACCCTTGCAAAGCTTGATGATGCCGTGCTGACCGAACTGCTGGACAACGCACAATTTGCGCTGAATGACATGGCCACTGCGAAGAAAGTTGCCAAGGAATTTGGAACACCACTGGCCCGTGTTCAGGCCTTGGCATACCTCGCGGTGCAGCTATCCATGGAACCAGATCGAGTGCCGGATATTACAACGGTGTCCCAGGTAAATGCGCTTCAGACCGAACTGGCTAACAGGTAGTAAAAAGCTTAACTGAGCACCTAGAGATATTTTTTGAACGTCGTCGCTGTGATCGCTACTGTTGCCAGCTGAGCCGAAAAACGCTTGAAGACTTTGCGCGATTTGGTGCTGGATCCCGTGTTCTTCGGTACAACGACATCCATCAAATCCCTGCGAATAATCCACGATGAAAAAGCACCTACCCATTTGGAGTATGGCGCGGCTATTCAATCGGCTGAATGATCGCCATGACAACTATTCGATAAGGAAGCGTTCATGCCGATTTCAAAACAAGCGTTTTTGACTCCTGCAGAGCAGGCGAAATTGACCAACGCTGACAAGGCGCATTACATGCATGGATATCATGTGTTCGATGACCACAGGGAAATGGGCGCTCTGAACATTGTTGCCGGTGAAGGCGCTTACATCTACGACGCCGACGGCAATCGATTTCTCGATGCGGTCGGCGGAATGTGGTGCACCAACATTGGCCTTGGCCGTGAAGAAATGGCCGAAGCCATCGCAGACCAGGTTCGTCAGTTGGCCTATTCAAATCCCTTCTCCGATATGGCCAATACGGTCGCCATTCGCTTGTGCGAGAAACTGGCAAGCCTGGCACCGGGTGATCTGGATCACGTTTTTCTGACCACTGGCGGTTCGACGGCGGTGGACACCAGCTACCGGTTGATTCAGTACTATCAGAACTGCCGTGGCAAGCCTGAGAAAAAGCATGTGATCGCGCGTTTCGGCGCCTATCACGGCTCGACTTGCCTGACGATGTCGATTGGCAACAAAGCGGCGGACCGGGTCCCCGAGTTCGATTATGTCCACGACAAGATCCATCACGTTTCCAGCCCCAATCCTTATCGTGCACCGGATGGCATGAACGAAGCGCAACTGCTCGAGTTCCTGGTGCGCGAGTTCGAGGACAAGATCCTGAGCATCGGTGCGGACAAGGTCGCCGCTTTCTATGCCGAGCCGATCATGGGCTCCGGCGGTGTAATCATTCCGCCAGAAGGTTATTTGCTGCGGATGTGGGAGGTCTGCCAAAAGTACGACATTCTTTTTGTCGCGGATGAAGTGGTGACTTCCTTTGGTCGTTTGGGCAAGTTCTTTTCCTCCTGCGATGTGTTCGGTGTGCAACCCGACATAATCACCACCGCCAAAGGCCTGACTTCTGCGTACCTGCCACTGGGGGCTTGCATATTTTCCCGGCGCATCTGGGACGTGATCAGCGAGCCAGGCCAGGGACGCTGCTTCACCCACGGGTTCACGTACAGCGGGCACCCGGTGTGCTGCACGGCGGCGCTGAAGAACATCGAAATCATCGAGCGGGAAAACCTGCTGGCCCATGTCGATGATGTTGGAGACTACTTTGAACGGCGCCTGAAGACCCTGGTCGGGCTGCCGCTGGTGGGTGATGTGCGCTGCAAAAAATTGATGGCCTGTGTTGAGTTCGTCGAGAACAAGAGCACTAAAAAACTATTCCCAGAGGCATTGAACATTGGCGAGAAAATCCATCTGCGGGCCCAGTACAAGGGTTTACTGGTCCGGCCGATCGTGCACCTCAACGTGATGTCACCACCGTTGACGATCAGCCATGCACAGGTCGATGAGATCGTTGAGACGCTGCGGGAATGTATTCTCGAAGTCGCCGTGGAGCTTCAATGCAGTGGTGAATACGCCGGGCAATGAACCGCAGCTTCGCAACTTTGCACGGGGAGGGGGTAATCGCTAGACTGGCCCGCATGGAATCATTGGCCCCCCCTCACTCGATCACTCTGGCATTGCATGCGCTGCACCAATGGCATGTTGAACTTGAGCGCGCGTTCACACATGCCGCAGAGCCCGATGCACTTCGGCATCTGGTGGTGGCGTTGACGGCGCTGGCGCCGCTCGAGTCGGTCATGATCAGCCTGGAGCGCAAGGATTGCCCTCCCAGGTTGCTCTATCAGCATGGCATTCCCGAGCAGCACCTGGACGCCATCCTCAATCGCTACTTTTCTGTGGGCTATTTGCTCGATCCGTTCTGTCTGGCGGTGGACAGTGGTCTTGCGCAAGGCTTTTATTCGTTGGCCGAGATTGCCCCTGACAATTTTTTCGACAGCGACTACTACAAAACCTATTACCTGAATCTGGGCTGCACCGAAGACAGTTATTACATCGTCAACCTGGATGACCAGAGCAAGATTTCCGTCAGTCTTTTCCAGGGCATGGGTGCCAGCAGCTTGAGCGCCGACCAGTTGAATGTGCTGCGGGCCGTCGAGCCGATGGTGCGTTTGTTCCTCAGCCAGTGCGGCTACATCGACCGGCAACGCCATTCAATCATTGCGGCCGGCGAAACCGCCGCGCAAACGGCGTCGACCGCGCTCAACCAGCGCATCCAGGTGGCGATGCAGCAGTTCGGCTGTGACGTGTTGACCGAGCGCGAACGGGAGGTTGCGCACATGGTATTGCGCGGGCACTCGATCAAATCCACCGCTCGGGAAATGGGCATCTCGCCCGAGACCGTGCGCATGCACAGGAAAAATCTGTACGTGAAGCTGGGCATCAACTCGCAGTCGGAGTTGTTTGCGCAGTTTATCGAGTGGTTGCAGAAAGCTTAGCGCTGCCTTGGCAAACGGATTCTATCGGCACAAAAGTGCACCTACCCATTTGGAGTATGGTGCGGTTCCCTCAATGGCTAAATAGTAGAGGCGCACGCTTCCTTCAGAAGAAAACACCAACAGGTGAACAACAATGCGAACTGCGCTTGCCATCCTTTCCAGTCTTTTGATTTTCCCCTTGTGCTCGGTGACTCATGCGGCGGAGGCGGATAACACGCTTCGCATTTACAACTGGTCGGACTACATCGGTGAAAACACACTGGCGGACTTCCAAAAGGCCACCGGAATCAAAGTCATTTACGACACTTTTGATGGTTACGAGACGGTCCAGGCCAAACTGCTCACCGGCCACTCCGGCTATGACTTGGTCATGCTTAACGCTTCGCTCGTTCCACCCTTGATCAAGGCGAACGTGTTCCAGCCGCTGGACAAGAAACAGTTGCCTAGCTGGAATAACCTTAACCCGGAGATTGTGCAAAAGTTGCAGACTTACGATCCGGGTCTCGTCTATTCGGCTCCTTACACTTGGGGCAGCAATGGTGTGACGTTCAACGTCGACATGATCAAGGAAAGGATGCCCGATGCGCCGGTCAGTTCATTGGCGATGCTCTTCGATCCAAAAGTTGTTTCGCGATTCGCCGATTGCGGCGTGACCTTGCTCGACGCCCCCACCGAAGTCATTCCCCTGGTTCTGCAATACCTTGGACGTGACCCGCAAAGCGCTTCTGCCGAGGATCTTAAAGCCGCGCAGGACGTGCTGTTGGCGGTACGCCCGTACATCAAAAAGTTTGACTCGGTGAGTTACCTCAATAGTTTGCCCAACGGCGACACTTGCCTGGCAATGACCTGGTCGGGTGACGCAGCAACCGCTCAGGCGCGGGCGAAAGAGGCAGGGCTCAAGACGGAGTTGTCTTACTTCGTGCCCAAAGAAGGTTCGCTGATCTGGTTCGATGACCTGTACATCCCGAAAGACTCAACGCATGCCGCTAATGCACACAAGTTCATCGAATTTATGTTGCAGCCACAGAACATGGCCGACGTCACCAACCTGATTCACTACGCCAACAGCAACTCGGCGGCGACCGCCTTAGTCGATGCGGATGTGCTTGCCACCCCGGCTATCTACCCCGATGACACGACACGTCAGCGCCTGTTTGCGCAAAAGACACATGACGCGCAGGGCATGCGGGCAATCACCCGGGTGTGGAATAACGTGAAAACCGGAAAGTAATACAGACTCGCTCCCACGGGGAACGGGGAGGGAGTTGTTCGAAGATGTAACAACTTCCATCCTCGTCATCTTCTATTTCTTAAAAAGTTATCAATTAATCAATGAGTTAAGTCCTGCGACAAGCGTCGCACGACTTTTTGCACGGGATTGCCGCCTTACTGAACAGTTGTTTAGTATCGGCTGCAGTTCTACACCCGCTGTTCAAAAACAATAAGATGAGGGCCTTTCATGACTTCCCATTCGACACTGCTGAGCCGGGTTGAAAACGGCATCGCCTGGGTCACTCTCAATCGCCCAGAGCAACGCAACGCGTTGGATATTCCGACCCTCAAGGCATTGATCAATTTGCTCGACCAGCATGATACCGACCCTGGGGTCCGGGTACTGGTGTTGAGCGGTACTGGCAAAGGCTTCTGCGCTGGCGCCGATGTGGCCGAATGGGCCGATGCTGAAAGCCGCGGCATTCTCGAAAGCTATGGCTGGACCGAGACAGCCCACACCTTGATGAACCGCCTCAATGGTTTCAGCAAACCGACCATCGCCGCCATCAACGGCATCGCCGTGGGCGCCGGGATGGACTTGACCCTGTCCTGCGATTTTCGCCTGGCAGCCCGGTCGGCGCGTTTCAAGGCTGGCTACACCAGCCTGGCCTACTCGCCGGATGCGGGCGCGAGCTGGCACCTGCCACGTTTGATCGGCGCCGAACAGGCCAAGCGTCTGCTGTTCCTCGACGAAATCTGGAGTGCCGATCGCGCGTTGGCCGTCGGGTTGGTCAGCGAAATCTGCGCCGATGAGCAGTTGCTGAGCAGCGCCGCCGAGCTGGCGATGCGACTGGCCAGCGGCCCGACGTTCGCCTTCATCCAGACCAAAGTCCTGATCCGCGACGGTGCCCAACGCAGCCTCGCCGAACAGCTTGAGGCCGAACAGGCCGCTGGTTTGCTCTGTGGTCGCAGCCACGACGGCGCCGAAGCCCTCAAGGCTGCCGTGGAAAAACGCTCGCCTAATTTTATCGGCCGGTAATCGAACAGAAGGTACTGATAGCCATGAATTTCCAACTGACTCAAGAGCAGGACATGTTGGTGGATGCGGTGCGTCGTTTTGTCGAGAAAGAACTGCTGCCCCACGAAGAAGCCGTCGACCGAGCCGATGCCGTGCCGCCGGAACTGGCCGCACAGATTCGCGCCAAGGCGATTGCCGCGGGTTTCTATGCCTTCAACATGCCCGAGGAAGTCGGCGGTGGCGGCCTCGATTATCTGTCCCAAGCATTGATCGAGCGCGAGCTTTCCAAGGTGTCGTGGGCGCTGCACGTGTTCGTCGCGCGTCCGTCGAAGATACTCATGGCCTGTACAGGCGCGCAGATCGAGGACTATCTGTTGCCGTGCGTGCGTGGGGAAAAGATCGACTGTTTTGCCCTGACCGAACCGGGCGCTGGCTCGGACGCCAATGCGATCAAGACTCGCGCCTTGCGTGACGGCGATGACTTCGTGATCAACGGCAGCAAGCACTTCATCAGCCACGCCGGGCATGCCGACTTCGCCATTGTTTTCGCGGTAACCGATACCTATGAGCATAACGGCCGCAATCGCAACGCCGTGACGTCCTTCCTGGTGGATCGCGACACACCGGGGATGACCATCCGCCGAGGACCGAAATGCGTGAGCAACCGTGGTTATCACACCAGTGAGATCTTCTTTGACGATTGCCGTGTACCGGCGTCCAAGGTGCTGGGTGAGGTTGGCAAAGGCTGGGACGTTGCCAATGCCTGGTTGACCGCGGGACGGGTGATGGTGGCAGCCAATTGTGTCGGTCAGGCGCAGCGCGCGCTGGACGTGGCACTGCAATGGGCGGCGGACCGTAAACAGTTCGGTCAGGCCATCGGCACTTACCAGGGCATCTCGTTCAAACTGGCGGACATGGCGACCGAAATCCGCGCCGCTGAATTGCTGGCGTTGCACGCAGCCTGGAAAATGGACCAAGGCACCATGACTGACGGCGAGGCCGGCATGGCCAAGTTGTTCGCCAGCGAGGTATTGGGCCGGGCTGCCGATGAGGCGGTGCAGATTTTTGGTGGCATGGGTCTTATGGACGAGGGGCCGGTAGAGCGTATCTGGCGCAACGCGCGGATCGAGCGGATCTGGGAAGGCACGTCGGAGATCCAGCGCCATATCATTTCCCGCGAGCTGTTGCGGCCGTTGTTGCGCTGATTAGTCGAGGAGGGTCCCATGTCAATCAGAGACAATCTCAAGCGCTTGCTATCCCCGCGTCATTTGGCGTTCGTTGGCGGGCGCAGTATGGCGCGGGCGTTCAAACGCTGCGCCGACGGCGGTTTTCAGGGGCAGATGTGGCTGGTCAATCCGCAGCACGAAAGCCTTGACGGCATTCCGTGCGTGGCATCGATTGCCGACTTGCCCTGCGGGCCGGATGCGGTATTTATCGCCACCAACCGCGAGCTTACGCTGAACTGTGTCGCCGACTTGGCGGTCAAGGGGGCTGGTGGCGCGATCTGTTATGCCTCCGGCTTCGCTGAAACCGGCGAGCAGGGGCAGGCTATGCAGGCGCAACTGTTGCAAGCCGCTGGCGACATGGCGCTGCTCGGGCCGAACTGTTATGGCTTGCTCGACTACCTGCACAGCGCCGCGTTGTGGCCAGTGGCCCATGGAGGTAAGTCCGTGGAGAAGGGGGTCGCGGTGCTGACCCAGAGCGGCAACTTTGCCTACAACCTGAGCATGAGCGATCGGTCGCTGCCGTTGGCCTACATGGCGTCGGTGGGCAACCAGGCGCAATTGGGCGTGGCAGAATTAATGGATGTGCTGCTCGACGAACCGCGTGTCACGGCCATTGGTTTGCACCTTGAAGGGCTGAAGAATGTCCCCGGTTTTGCCCGCGCCGCGCATAAGGCGCTGGAGAAGGGTATTCCAGTGATCGCCCTGAAAACCGGTGTGTCGCAGATCGGCGCCGAACTGGCATTGAGTCACACCAGCTCCCTGGCCGGTTCAGATGCGCTGTACGACAGCCTGTTCGAGCGTCTCGGCGTGATCCGTGTCAGCGGGCCGGTGAGTTTTGTCGAAACCCTCAAGGCAGCGGCCTGTGGGCGTTTGCCGGCAGGTCCTCGCCTGACGGCGCTGGCCTGTTCCGGTGGCGACGCGGGGTTTATCGCCGATTACGCCGAACGCAATGGCCTGAAGTTGCCTGGGTTTGACGACAGCCAGCGCGCTGAACTGGCGCAGGTGTTGCCGAGCTACGCCAACCTGGTCAATCCGCTGGACTTCACCACGGCGATCTGGGGCGACCGCGACGCCCTGGAAAAAATGCTCGAT
Source organism: Pseudomonas sp. MDT1-17 (assembly GCF_054898105.1). Classification (NCBI taxonomy): domain Bacteria; kingdom Pseudomonadati; phylum Pseudomonadota; class Gammaproteobacteria; order Pseudomonadales; family Pseudomonadaceae; genus Pseudomonas; species Pseudomonas sp. MDT1-17. The sequence goes on from NZ_JBUBVM010000001.1 coordinate 2,769,041, forward strand.
AGTGCTTTGCGCACGCCCTCGGATGCGGCACTGCTGGTATTGGATTATCCTGCCGAATTCACCGGTGAACGTAAGGAATGCGACTTGCTGCTGGAGTTGTATTGCGAGCTGCTGGAACGGCATGGCAAGACCGGTGTGGTGGCCTCGGCGTTCCCCGAATTGCTCCCGGCCGTTGCTCGTGATCGACTGCATGCCCGCGGCGTGGCAGCGCTGCAAGGGATAGAAGATGGCTTGGCTGCGTGGGGGCGAATCGCCCGATACCAGACGCACCGTCAGGCGTTACTGGCCAATGGTGAATCGGCGCTGGCGCCGATCTGTCCGGATGCGCCGATGGCTGAAGGGCGGTTGCTGAATGAGTGGCAGTCCAAACAGGCGCTGCGTCCGTTTGGACTGCCATTGCCCGATGCGCGCCTGTGCAGTCCGGAGCAGGCGCTGGACGAAGCACTCAGCCTGGGTTATCCGCTGGTCCTCAAGGTGGTCAGTGCCGACCTGCCGCACAAGACCGAAGCCGGCGGGGTCGACCTCAACCTGAAAGACCAGGCGGCTTTGAAGTCAGCGCTGGATACCATGCGAGGCAGCCTCGCGAGGCATGCACCGGGGTTGGTGTTCGATCAGGTTCTGCTCGAACGCATGGCGCCGCCACCCATGGCTGAATTGATCGTCGGGATCAAACGCGAAACCGGCTTCGGCCTGGCGCTGGTGATGGGTGCTGGCGGCATTTTGGTCGAGCTGCTCAAGGACAGTCGCAGCCTGTTGCTACCGACCACCGACCAAGCCATTCACGAGGCGCTGCTGGGCCTGCGCTGTGCGCCGTTGCTCACGGGTTTTCGAGGTGGGCCAGCGGTGGATATGCCAGCAGTAGTCCGCGCGATTCGTGCGGTGGCGGATTACGCCTGCGAGAACGCCGAGCGGTTGCTGGAGCTGGATGTGAATCCATTGCTGGTCAATGCCGAAGGCGCTGTGGCGGTGGATGCACTGATCCGGCTGGCCTGAACACTGACTGAATCATCGATTGCCATAAGGCTGCTCAAATGAATGTTCTGATACTGCACGCCCATCCCGAACCGCAATCCTTCACCAGCGCTTTGCGCGGTCAGGCTGAGCAAACCCTGCAAGCTTTGGGTCACGACGTCCAGGTCTCCGACCTCTACGCCATGAACTGGAACCCGGTCGCCAGCGCCGAGGATTTCTCCGACCGCGACAACCCCGACTATCTGGTGTACGCGCTCGAACAGCGCCTGGGCGTCAAAACCAAAAGCCTGGCCGCGGACATCCAGCAGGAGCTGGACAAGTTACTGTGGGCTGACCTGCTGATTCTTAACTTTCCGATCTACTGGTTCTCCATGCCTGCCATCCTCAAGGGCTGGATCGACCGGGTGCTGGTATCCGGCGTTTGCTACGGCGGCAAGCGTTTTTACGATCAGGGCGGGCTGGCGGGCAAGAAAGCGCTGGTCACCGTGACCCTTGGCGGACGCGAGCACATGTTCGGCGAAGACGCGATTCACGGCCCTCTGGAGGATATGCTGCGGCCACTGCTGCGCGGCACGCTGGCGTATGTCGGCCTGGACGTCCTGCCGCCGTTTGTGGCGTGGCATGTGCCTTACATCAGCGCCGATGCCCGCGAACAGTTTCTGGTTGATTACCAGCAGCGCCTGGAGAATCTAGAGCAGGATTCGCCGCTGGTCTTCCCGCTCCTGGCGCAGTTTGACGAGGCGCTGTATCCGATCCGTTGATTTCAAGAGGGCAGGAGCACCATGGCCGAGGAAGCGCGTTTTCTGCGAATGGACCCCGAGTTACGCAAGGCCAATCTGGTGGCCGCCACGCTGACGTGCCTGAAAAAGTACGGCTTTGTCGGGACCTCGATCCGCAAGATTTGCGCTGAGGCCGGCGTTTCGGTGGGGTTGATCAGTCATCACTACGCCGGCAAAGATGAGTTGGTGGCCGACGCCTATTTGCAGATCACCGGTCAGGTGATGGGACTGTTGCGCGAGTCCGTGGCTGCGTCGGGCAGCGGCGCGCGACAACATCTCTCAGCGTTCTTCGAGGCATCGTTTTCCGCGCGCATGCTCGATCCGGAACTGCTTGAAGCCTGGCTGGCGTTCTGGGGCGCGGTGAAAACTGCCGACGCCATTAACCGCGCGCACGATCATTCCTATGGCGAGTACCGGACCATTATGGGTGACGCCTTGACTTTACTGGCCCAGGAGGAGGGCTGGGAGTGTTTCGACAGCGGTCTGGCGGCCATCGGGTTGAGCGCCTTGCTGGATGGCCTGTGGCTGGAATGTGGGCTCAATCCCAGCACGTTCACCCCGGCCCAGGGCATGCAAATTTGTGAGGCGTGGGTCGATGGCCTGCAAATGGGCGGGTACCGACGTTTCATTCAGCACTGACGTCGGCTTGTTGATCAACTGTTCAGTAGGCGCTACAGTGCCGTTCTTCGCGCTTCGTAAAAATCCAAAAATCGGCCGTTCGCGGCACGAACAGGAGCCAGATCATGAAGGTGATGCCGTGCGTGCTGGTGGTGAGTGAAGACCCGCTGATCCGTGAACCGTTACAGGCTTTTCTGGCCGGGGAAGGGTATGAAGTCCACTGTGCCGACACTGCCGATCAGGCCGATGTTTGCCTCAATTGTTTTCCGGTGGGGCTGGTGTTGCTGGACGTGCATTTGCAGGACAGCAACGCCTTGACCCTGACTCGCCAATGGCGAGAGCGTTCGGAGGTCGGGATTATCCTGATCGGTGGGTGTTGCGATGACGCCGGACGTCTCGCGGGCCTGGAATGCGGCGCCGATGATTACCTGACCCAACCCCTGACCCCACCTGAGCTGGTCACGCGCGCCCGAAATCTGCTGCGTCGCGTGCACCACGCCCAATTGCTCGCGCAACCCGCGGTGCAACCCGATGCGCACCTCAAGCGTTTTGCCGACTGGACCCTGGACACCGACCGCCGCCGACTGAAGGCCTGCGACGGTCGCGAAACCCTGCTCAGTCATGGCGAATTCCAGTTGCTCAATGTATTCATGCGCAACAGCGGTCACACCTTGAGCCGCGACCAATTGATGGACCAGTTGCGCAACCGTGAATGGCTGCCCAACGACCGTTCCATTGATGTGCTAGTGGGGCGTCTGCGCCGCAAACTGCATGATGATCCGGCCGAACCGGAATTGATCATCACTATTCACGGTGCAGGCTATCTGTTTACCGCCGGTACATCGCTGGCGGCCTGAGCATGCGGGAATGTACGAAGATGTAACACTCGTCAGCCGGTTATCTGCTGCAGCTCAATAAACTCTATTTAAAACAATCAATTAACGAGTTTTTGTGAAGTGTTTTCGCGCTTAAGTAAAAGCTTGCCTCGCTATTGAACGAGTGTTTAATATCGACGCAATCCTCCATCACTCCAAAACAAAAAACGAGGGCTAGCATGAGCTCCCAATCGACCCTGCAACCTTTTTCCTCGAGTCTCACCGGCGGCCAGGCACTGGTTCGTTTGCTGGCTAATTACGGTGTCGACACCGTGTTCGGTATTCCTGGCGTGCACACTTTGGAGCTCTATCGCGGCCTGCCTGGAAGCGGCATTCGTCATGTGTTGACCCGCCACGAGCAGGGCGCCGGGTTCATGGCTGACGGTTATGCTCGGGTCAGTGGCAAACCAGGCGTCTGCTTCATCATCACCGGCCCTGGCGTCACCAACGCGTCGACCGCTATCGGCCAGGCCTACGCCGACTCGATTCCGATGCTGGTGATCTCCAGCGTCAACCACACCGCCAGCCTCGGCAAAGGCTGGGGTTGCCTGCATGAAACCCAGGATCAACGGGCAATCACAGCACCCATCACTGCGTTTTCGGCGGTGGCCCTGAGCACTGACGATCTACCGGAACTGATCGCCCGCGCCTTTGCCGTGTTCGACAGTGAGCGGCCACGGCCGGTGCATATTTCGGTACCGCTGGATGTGCTGTCCGGGGCAATCAGTCGTGACTGGAGCGCAGAAGTGGTGCTTCGCCCCGGGCGCGGTCTGCCGGAGGCTGGCGCGCTGGATGAGGCGTCCCGGCGTTTGCGAGAGGCCAGGCGTCCAATGATCATTGCTGGCGGCGGTGCATTGGCGGCGGGTGCCCAGTTGCAGGCATTGAGCGAACGTCTCGCCGCGCCGCTGTTCACCAGTGTTGCAGGCAAAGGTCTGTTGGCCCCGGATGCGCCGTTGAATGCCGGCTCAAGCCTCTGCGTTCAAGCCGGTTGGGACTTGATCGCGCAAGCGGATGTGGTGTTGGCCGTCGGTACTGAAATGGCCGATACCGATTACTGGCGGGAGCGCCTGCCGCTGAGCGGTGAAGTGATCCGGGTTGATATCGACTCACGCAAGTTCAACGATTTCTATCCTTGTACCGTTGCCTTGCACGGCGATGCCCGGCAAACCCTCGGGGCCTTGCTGGCACGCTTGCCTGACGAGGCGCGCGATACCCGTGAAGCGGCGACGGCAGTGGCGGGTTTGAAGGCAGCTATCCGCAGCGGTCACGGTGAATTACAAACGATCCATCAACACATACTGGACCGCATCGCCGCCGCGATGCCCGCCGACACCTGCATCAGCAGTGACATGACCCAACTGGCCTACACCGGCAACTACGCGTTCGCCAGCCAGAGTACCCGCAGTTGGCTGCACCCCACTGGCTACGGAACCTTGGGTTATGGCTTGCCAGCAGGCATCGGTGCGAAATTCGGCGCACCGCAGCGGCCTGGTCTGGTGCTGGTGGGGGACGGCGGTTTTCTTTACACCGTGCAGGAGTTGGCAACCGCTGTCGAGGAACTGGACAGCCCGCTGGTGGTGCTGCTCTGGAACAACGACGCACTGGGGCAGATCCGCGACGACATGCTCAGCCTGGATATCGAACCGGTGGGTGTGCTGCCGCGCAATCCGGATTTCGCGCTGTTGGCTAAAGCATTCGGCTGCACGGTGCACGAGCCGCAAAATCTCGACGAACTGGAGCGCGATCTGCGCCGCGGTTTTACCCATGGCGGCGTGACCCTGATCGAGCTCAAGCACGCCTGCGCTTGCCAATAAACCCAAGAAATCTCGTACTGAAACACGGCTCGACTGTCGTGAAAACGACCTGTTTACGCTGAACGCGAAGCGTCACGACTTTTCTATTGAACGACTGTTCAGCTTCGACTATGTTGGCCCCACCACCCCCGGTTGGTTGCGGGCTTGCGTTTCTTCCATTCGAACGAGGCACTGGCATGCGGTTTTCACCCTTTGTTGAGCGGATTTCAGGTGATGGCGTGGCCGCTTGGGATATTCACAATGCGGCGTTTGACGCCCGACGCCGCGGCGAAGATGTGATCATCCTCAGCGTTGGCGATCCGGATTTCCCCACCCCCGATTTCATCACCGATGCGGCGATCCATGCGTTGCGTGAGGGCGACACCCACTACACGGAAATCGCTGGTCGCCAGGCCTTGCGCGAAGCCATCGCTGCGCGGTACAGCGGGTTGTTCGACCGTGAGCTGCAAGCGTCCAATGTCATCATCGTTGCCGGGGCACAGAACGCTCTGTTTGCGACCTCGATGTGCCTGCTCAATGCTGGCGACGAAGTGATTGCCCTGGACCCGATGTACGTCACCTACGAGGCAACGCTGAAGGCGTCCGGCGCGACGCTGGTCCGCGTGCCATGCTCGGCGGACGCAGGTTTCAGGCTTGATGCCGCCGTACTGGCCAAGGCCATCACCCCACGGACCCGGGCCATTTTCTTTTCCAACCCAAACAACCCCACCGGCGTGGTGCTCAGCCGCGAGGAGCTGCAAGGCATCGCCGACCTCGCCATCACCCACGACTTGTGGGTGGTGGTGGACGAGGTTTATGAGAGCCTGACGTTTGAACGTGAGCACCTCAGCCTGGCGGCCTTACCAGGCATGGGCGAACGTTGCGTGGTGATCGGCAGTCTGTCGAAATCCCATGCGATGACCGGTTGGCGCACCGGCTGGATCGTCGCCGACGAAGCGATGGTGGCCCATGCCGAAAATCTGGTGCTGAGCATGCTCTACGGCTTGCCCGGTTTTGTCATGGAGGCCGCGCTCAAGGCGGTGCAGACCCATGAGGAAGTCACCCACGGCATGCGCGAAATCTATCGCCATCGCCGCGATCTGGTGGTGGCCGGTCTATCGGATTGCCCAGGGATATCAGTGCTCAACCCCGATGCCGGCATGTTTGTGCTGGTGGACGTGCGTGGCACCGGGCTGACCTCGCTGGAATTCGCCTGGCGCTTGTTGCGCGAGGCGGGTGTATCGGTGTTGGATGCGGCCGCTTTCGGTGAGCCAGCACAAGGTTTTGTGCGACTTTCGTTCACCCTGGGTGAAGAAAGACTGGCCCAGGCCTGCCAGCGCATTCGCGATTTTGTCCTGGTGTTGAAAGGCGAAGCGCACAGACCCGTGATTGCGCGGGGCATTACCAGCGCAGCGGCGGTTGAGCCGGTCGCGGCCAAAACCATGATCGAAGTCGATGGCCTGCACAAACGCTTCGGCAATATCGAGGTCCTTAAGGGTGTTTCGCTGACCGCCCGCGAAGGCGATGTGATCTCCCTGATCGGCGCCAGCGGCTCGGGCAAAAGTACCTTGTTGCGCTGCATCAACATGCTCGAAGTGCCGGACCAGGGTCGCATCCTGGTGGATGGTGAAAGCATTCACCTGAACTTCGATCGTCCCGGCGCACCGCTGGTGTCGGACGCCAAACAACTTGTGCGTATTCGTTCGAGCCTGGGCATGGTGTTCCAGAACTTCAACCTCTGGCCCCATCGCACGGTGCTGGAAAACCTCATCGAAGCGCCAACGCAGGTCCTGCGTGAAAGCCGTGCCGAAGCCATTGAGCGGGCTGAAGCCTTGCTTGAACGCGTGGGGCTTGCGGCCAAGCGCAACGAGTACCCGGCGTTTCTCTCCGGGGGACAGCAGCAACGGGTGGCCATCGCCCGCGCCCTGGCTATGCGACCTAAAGTCATGCTGTTCGATGAACCCACCTCGGCACTCGACCCGGAACTGGTCGGGGAAGTGCTGCGGGTGATCCGCTCCCTCGCCGAAGAAGGCCGGACCATGATCCTGGTGACGCATGAGATGGCTTTTGCTCGCGATGTGTCTTCCAAAGTCGCTTATTTGCATCAAGGGCAAATCGAAGAAACCGGTTCGCCGGATGAAGTGTTCGTACACCCACGCAGCGAACGTTGCCGGCAGTTCGTCAACGCTCATCAGACTCGCTAACGCATTATAAAAAGACGGGAAAAAATCATGGGAAATCGACGTTTGGCAAACTGGTTGACCGGCGTGGCCTGCGTAATGCTGGCCAGTATAAGCGCGGCCCAAGCTCAATCTCAGCCGCAGCCGATCAGGTTCGCAGTCGCAGCGGAACCCTATCCACCGTATACCGAGAAACAGGCCAACGGTGAGTGGAAAGGGTTTGAAGTCGACCTGATTCACAAGCTGTGCAGCGAAATGAAAGCAGAATGCGAGATCAAGGAAGTCGCTTGGGACGGGATCATTCCGTCGCTGCTGGCAAAGAAGATCGACGTGATTTTCTCCTCCATGTCCGTGACTGAAGAACGCGAAAAACACATCGCGTTCAGCAAGGCGTATTACGACTCGGTGATTGCGATTGTCGGGCCGAAGGACGCTTCAGTGAAAAAGTATCCGGATGATCTCAAGGGTAAGACCATCGGTGTGCAGAACTCGACGGTGAGCGCCAGCTTCCTGAAGACCTACTACGAGAAAATTGCGGACGTTAAGTATTACGACACGCAGGACTCGGCCAACGCAGACCTGATTGCCGGACGTATTGACCTGATGATGGCGGACGGCACGGCCATGGCGGCCTTCATCAAGACCCCCGATGCCAAGGACCAGGCTTACCTCGGCGTGGTGCCCTATGACCCCATCTTCGGCAAAGGTGTGGGCGCCGGGCTGCGCAAGGATGACGCCGAACTCAAGGCCAAGCTCGACAAGGCAATCACCTCCTTGCTGGCGAGCAAGGACTACGACGACCTCTCCCAGCACTACTTCGGCACCAGCGTGAAACCTGCTTTCTGACGCCAAGGCCTGAACACAGTTTGTATGACAAACACATATCCCTGTAGGAGCGGCGGTGTTTTCAAGACCGCCGACGGGAGAGAGGAGAGTCAGCAATGTTCGAGTTGATCAATTTCAGCGAAACAGGGTGGGGCGGTGCGCTGCTGAAAGGGCTCTGGATGACCCTGCAGATTTCGGCCGGGGCCTTTGTGCTCGGGCTAGCTATCGGGCTGGTCGTTGCCTGCCTCAAGCTGAACGCCCCGAAACCGATTGCCGCGCTCATGCGCAGTTACACCACGTTGTTCCGCGCAGTGCCGGAGCTATTGCTGATCCTGTTGCTCTACTACGTCGGTTCCATGCTCCTCAACTCGCTGATGGCCCAACTGGGTTACGGCGTTGTGAATGTCAGTGGTCCTCTGGCGGCAATCGTGGTGCTGGGGTTGGTGCAGGGCGCGTACGCCTCGGAAATTTTCCGGGCGGCGATCCAGGCGATTCCGTTCGGCCAGATCGAGGCGGCGAGGGCGTTCGGCTTGAGTGGGTTTGGCCTGTTCCGGCGAGTCACACTGCCGATCATGGCGCCCTATGCGATGGCGGGGATGTCGAATCTGTGGATCAACCTGATCAAGGACAGTGCATTGATCAGTGTGGTCGGCACCAACGAGCTGTTGTACACCGCCAAGCAAGGCGCGGGTTCGACGCGCCATTATCTGTTGTTCTACCTCACGGCCGCGGCGATGTATTACGCGGTGACGTTGGTGTCCAACTATCTGTCGGGACGGCTTGAGCGACGCATTCGTCGCTGGATGCCTTTGGCTGAGTGATTGAAATGATTCCAGCGTGGATAGTTGAATACGCGGCACTGTTGGGTCGAGGGCTGCAAACGACCATTACCCTACTGTTGCTGTCCAGTGTGTTCGGTTTTTTGCTGGCGGTGTTGGTGGCGCTGGCCCGGATCTCGAAATACAGAGTGATCGCCAAGGCCAGTCTGTTCTATACCAGCGTGTTTCGCGGTACACCGTTGCTGATCCAGATCTACATTTTCTACTACGGGCTCGGCAGCCTGTTTGCGCAGTTTCCGCTGATTCGCGGCAGCTTCCTCTGGCCCTATCTGCGTGACGGTTACTGGTACATCGTGTTTGCCTTGGTGTTGTCGATGGGCGCCTATGTCGGCGAAGTGATTCGCGGCGGCCTGCTGGCGGTGCCAAAGGGTGAAATTGAAGCCGCCTCGGCCTTCGGCATGACCTCACGCCAGTCACTGTTGCGGGTGCGTTTGCCCCGCGCCATGCGGTTGCTGTTGCCAACATTGGCCGGGGAAACTGTGATGTTGCTGAAATCCACGGCGCTGGCCTCGACCATCGCGGTGATCGACCTGCTGGGCGCCGCCAACGTGGTCCGGGCGCAGACCCTGCAAGTATATGAACCGTTGCTGCTGGTGGCAGGGGTGTACGTTTGCCTGACCTTCCTGATTGAGGCGCTATTTGCCTTTGTTGAGCGGCGCGGGACACCCGTGCGCAGTTCCGTGTAATGAGTACGCCACAGGTCGTCGACCGGTCGCTGCAGGGCATTGGCCTATGTACCTTGGGCTACGCATTCCTGGCATTGCAGGACGCGGGCATCAAGTGGCTGGTGGCCGACTATTCGGTGGTCAGCATTCTGTTCTGGCGCAGCCTCGTGGTGGTGGTCGCCTGTTTGCTGGCGGGACGACTTCGGCTGATCCAGCGGGCCTGGCGTTCGCCGAGTCGGCGCTTGCTGGTGGTTCGCGGTTTATTGTCGATTGTGGCCTGGCTGCTGTACTACACGGCAGCCCGGGATCTGACCCTGGCCGAGATGACCACGCTGTATTTTTCGGCGCCGATCATGGTCACAGTGCTGGCCGCGATGATCCTCAAGGAACGCGCCAGCGGCTGGCAATGGTTCAGCCTGGTCATAGGCTTTGTCGGTGTGATCATTGCCTGTCGCCCGAGCAACATCACCGATCCTTTGCCGATCATCCTTACGCTCCTGGCGGCAATGTGTTGGGCATTTACCTACATCCAGTTGCGGCAGGTGGATGATCAGACTTCGGTATTGGAGCAAATGCTGATCACCAACGTGGTGTTTGTCATTTGCATGATGGTGGCGCTGCCCTGGACTCACACCCCGGCGCCGACACCGGCCTGGCTGGGAATGCTTGCGGCTGGGTTGGTGGGCGGTATCGGCCAGTTCCTGCTATTTGCCAGTTTTCAGCGCGCTACCGCGACCTTGCTGGCGCCATTCGAGTACACCGGGCTGATCTGGGCGTTTGCGCTATCGAACCTGATCTGGGGCACGCTGATGGATGTATCGCTGATGATCGGTGCCGGGCTGATCGCGGTCAGCGGCACCCTGGCAATGATCTTCGGCCGTCACCCGTCACAGGACGTCGTCGGTGCTGAATGCTCCGTGACGCAGTCCCTTTATCCAGCAACGACAGATGTGGAGGCCGTTGGCGGGGCTGAAGGTTTCGGGGTTCAGGCACCACTCGATCCAGAGTCCGTCGAGCATCGCCGATAAGCCAATGGCGGCCAGGCGAGTGTCGTGGATTACGAACCCCTCGCTGGCCGCTAGATCGTCCAGCAGTTGGCGAAGCAGGTCGAGGTAGTCGCGGTAGCTTTTTTCGTGTGACTGGCTGACATGTTCCGAGTGACGAATCAGGCTCCAGAACACCACCCAAACGCCGAGCAATTGCGGGTCCATGACCCGGGGCGAAAACGAGCCAACGAGGAAGGTGTCCATTTTTTCGGCCGGTGTACCGGCCTGCTGGATTTCCTGGAGCAGGGCGCTGGTCAGTTCGCTGGCGAGCTTCTGGTAAGTGTCAGCAATCAACGCATCGATGCTGCCGAAATGGTGATTGAGCAGTCCGACGGACACCCCGGCCTCGGTAGCAATACGGCGCACGGAGATACCAGCGTGGCCGTCGCGAGCCAAGCAACGCAGGGTGGCGGCAACCATCAGTTCGCGACGCTCGTCGGGTTCAACGCGGCGGAATTTTGGAGAGTCGGTGGTCACAAGGGAATCCTTGGGTGCAGTGCCTGGTTGGCGAGCTTAGTTGAACGTGCGTTCAATATCCAGCATAGACGACGGCGAAACATCGCTTCTTAATGGTCATGACAGGAGGACAAACAGATGGCGCAGGATATTTCGTTCAGTGTTCGCAACAATAACGGCGACGCGGTGCGGGTCGGTGCCTGGCGCTTTGAGGGCAATGGCAACGGGCCAAATGTACACTTGCAGGCGGGGGTGCACGCCGATGAAATCGCCGGGATGCTGGTCCTGCATCTGTTGATACAGCGGCTTCAGATCGCCGAGGCCGAGGGCCGGCTCAAGAGCAGCGTGACGGTGGTGCCGCAGGCCAATCCCCTTGGCATCGGGCAGTTTCGCCAAGGGCGGATTCTCGGGCGCTTTCATGACGCGACCGGGCATAACTTCAACCGCTCGTTTGACGTGTCGGCTGCGCTGCAGCGACCCTCGACTAACGTCCAGGAATGGCAAAAAAGCCTGGTGCAACTTGCGGCCACGGCGGACGTGATGCTTGATCTGCACACCGATGATGAAGCCCTGCCATACCTCTACATGCACAGCAGCTTCTGGCCCCGTGGCCGTGCACTGGCGGCGGCGATGAAAATGGACGTGGCGATCATCTGGGATGACGGCGAAGAGGGGTCCTTCGAGGAAACAATCATTGCGCCCTGGCTGCGCGATGGCGTCACCGATCGGAAGATGGCGGCGACCCTGGAGTTGCGAGGGCAGGGCGATGTCAGCGATCAGTTTGCCGAACAGGATGCGCAAGGGTTGTATGCCTGGTTGTGCGGTTTCGGTGTTATCGAAGAGGCGCTGACGTCCGGCGACTGGCCCGTCGAGGCCGTGCAGATGAGCCATATGGAAACCCACCTCGCACCGCAGTCCGGGGTGCTGATTTTTGAAAAGGAATTGGGCGATTTCGTCGAAGCAGCGCAACGCTTTGCGCGAATCCTCCAACGGCCAGGCGATCCCTCTTCTGAAGTGGTGTTGTACGCCGAGCAAGCAGGGCGGATGGTGACACGCAATCGGGATCGGCTGGTGTCTCAAGGCATGGTCGTTGCCAAATTCACCGGCAGCCGGGTATCGCGTAATTGGAGCGGTGGTTTGCTGGATCCGAATTGAGGCCGAAGCCAGCAGCGTTCCAACACCGCTTCGCAGATCGTCCCGCAGCCATTCAGCAGACGACAAAGGCGCGCCGTCAATCCGTTACCAGCGTTGAAAAAAATCTGAAGCGATCGAGCACGAGGCCTGCGACCTTGCTTGGTCATCAGACACCTCTATCTGGCGAGCATCCTCGCCTAAATGGGTGTCCGGTTTCATTAGACCACTACACAGCCCACAAGAATTGGAAGTCGGCTTCTGCAATGGCGGTGTCATGGGCTTGCGTGCAGACACCTGTCTCTGGTTGCTGGAACGCATCGGCAATCAAAACGCGCAAGGCGAGTACTACCTCACCGACGCGGTTGCCGTGGCCAACAACGCCGGGCTGCAAGTTACAGCGGTGGAGGTCGACGAGGGCGACGTGCTCGGGGTTAATGATCGCGAGCAATTGCATGCTGCCGAACAGCTTTTCCAGCAGCGTCGACGCCAGGCCGTCATGCGGTCGGGCGTCAGCCTGATGGCGGCGGATACGGTGTTCTTCAGTGCTGATACGCAGCTCGCCAGGGACGTGTGCATCGAACCTTGCGTGGTGTTTGGACCGGGGGTGAGCGTGGGCAGCGGGGTGCGGGTCGACGCGTTCAGTCGTCTGGAAAATATTCGGCTGGAGCAGCCGCTGGGAGCTGGGCGGTAAATCGCCCTTCGGCCTGGCAGCGGCTGTCATGTCGCGTGAGCTGAGGCACTGACCGTCTATTTCAGATACCAGCCCCATGGCTGGTCGCTGACGTATTCGGTCACTTGCTTCACCTCCAGATAATTGTGCAGCCCCCATTGGCCGAGTTCCCGGCCAATACCGCTGTGTTTCATGCCGCCCCACGGTGCCTCGACGAAGGTTGGTTGCGAGCAGTTGACCCAGATAATCCCGGCGCGCAGTTGGTTGGCGACGCGGGCGGTACGTTGCAAATCAGCACTCATCACGGCGGCGGCGAGGCCGAAGCGGCTGGCGTTGGCCATTTGCAAGGCTTGCTCTTCGGTCTTGAAGCGCTTGATGCACAGCACCGGGCCGAACACCTCTTCGCGCCAGAGGATGCTGCTGTGTCCGGGCTCGTCGAAGATGGCCGGTTCGATGAAATAACCCTCTGGCAGATGCGCCGGTTGCCGACCTCCGGTAAGCAGGCGTGCACCGCTGGCCAGTCCCTGATCGATAAAGCCGAGGACCTTGTCGTGTTGACCTCGGCTGACCAAAGGGCCCAACAACACGCCGGGTTCCAGCCCTGGGCCGATGGTGATCTTGCGAGTTTCCTCAACCAGTCGCTCGATCAACCGCGAGGCGATGTTTTCCTGTACCAGCAAGCGTGAAGTGGCGCTGCACACCTGGCCCTGGTTCCAGAAAATCCCGAACAGAATCCACTCCACCGCCGCTTCGACATCGGCGTCGTCGAACACAATGAATGCAGACTTTCCGCCCAGCTCCAGGCTGATGTTCTTGATGTCGCGAGCGGCCGCCGACATGATTTTTGCCCCGGTGGGTACGCTGCCGGTAAAGGCCAGTTTGTCCACGCCAGGGTGTTCGGTGAGCGGACCGCCGGCGTCGGCTCCAAGACCGGTCACGACGTTCAGGACCCCGGCCGGCAGACCGATGCGGTCGGCGGCCGCGGCCAGTTCCAGCGCCGTCAGTGGTGTCAGTTCGGACGGTTTCAACACCAGCGTGGCCCCGGCGGCCAAGGCGGGCGCGACCTTCCACGCGGCCATCAGCAGCGGGTAGTTCCAGGGGATGATCTGCCCGGCAACGCCGATCGGTTCATGGCGGATGCGGCAGCGAAAACGCTCGTCCGGCAGCGCCAGCGGTTGGTCCTGCTGTAGGTCCAGTTCCCGGGCCAACCCGGCGTAGTAACGCAAGCAACCGATCGCATCGCCAACGTCCCACTGCGCTTCGGGCAACGGTTTGCCGTTGTCACGCACTTCCAGTTCAGCCAACGCCTGTTGACCACTGTCCAGTTCATCAGCCAACGCTTCCAGCCACTGCGCGCGCTCGGCGCCAGTGGTTTGGCTCCAGCCGTTATCGAACGCTCGCCTGGCGGCGCGCACCGCATGATCGACGTCTTCTTCGGTGCCCGCGGCTACCCGATGGAAAGCCTGCCCGGTGGCCGGGTCGATGACGTCCAGGTAACCGCCCAGATCCGGGCTGACCCACTCGCCGTTGATGTATAGCTGATCACGCATTGTGAGACTCCTGGACGCCGGTGCGGCGGTTTTGCAGGTGACGGGAAGTGAACAGCAGCGCCAGCGACGCGCAGATGATGACGGTCGAAACCGCGTTGATCTCCGGGGTCACGCCGCGGCGGATGGATGAAAAGATGTAGATCGGCAAGGTTGTTTCGGAGCCGGCGACGAAGAACGCGATGATGAAATCGTCGAAGCTGAAGGTGAACGCCAGCAGAAACCCGGCCATGATCGCCGGACTGATCTGCGGCAGGGTGACCCGCCAGAACGTTTGCATTGGGGGCGCGTAGAGGTCGGCCGAGGCTTCCAGCAAGGCCTTGTCCAGTGAGTCGACGCGGCTGCGCACGATCACCATGAACGCCATGGTGAACAGCGAGTGCGCGGCGATCACGGTAAAGAAGCCCATGTTCAACCGTGGAATGCTCGGTATCCAACTCGCCAGCAACGGGTTGATCAGGTCGAACAGGCTAATGAACGCAATCAACGTCGAGATGCCGATGACGATCCCGGGCACGATGATTGCGCAATAGGTCAGCGCATCGAACAGCAACCGCACTTTGGCGCCGGCACGTTGCAAACCGAACACCGCGAGCGTGCCGAACAGCGTCGCAATCACCGCAGAAGTGAAGGCAATGAACGCGCTATGGCCCAGCGCCTCTATGATGAACGGGTTGCCAAACGCGCGACCAAACCATTGCACCGAGCAGCATTCGAACGCCAGGCCACTGCGCCCGGCGTTGAAGCTGAACAGCACGATCAACGCGATCGGTGCGTAGAGAAACAGGTACAGCGAAGTCGAATAGCTGCGCAGCCACATGTCACAACCCTCCGTCGGCAGGGCGGCCGCCATAGCGCGCCACCAGTTTCAAATACACACCGATGATCAGCAGCATCATCGCCACCAAGGTCATCGCCAGCGCGCTGCCGAAGGGCCAGTTACGCGATTGCAGAAACAGGTCGACCAGTGCGTTGCCGACGAAGAACACTTTGCCGCCACCGAGAATGGCCGGGATCAGGAACTCGCCCATCAACAGGATGAACACCAGCATCACCCCGGTGATGATCCCGGGCGCGGAGAGTGGCAGGGTGATCCGTCGCAAGCTTTCGAAAGCGCTGGCACCCAGGTCCGCCGAGGCTTCGAGCAGACGCTTGTCGAGTTTTTCCAGGCTGACGTAAATCGGAAACACCATCAGCGGCAAGTAGCCGTAAACGATGCCGATCAGCACCGCCCACGGCGTATTGATCAGCCGCACGTCCTCAAGGCCAAGGCTTGCGAGCAAGGCCGGAATGCCCTTGCCGCTGAGGATGAAAATCCAGGCGTAAGTGCGGATCAGGAAACTGGTCCAGAACGGCACAATCACCAGCGTCAGCAGCAGCGAGCGGTTCCTGCTGACCTTGACCGCCAGAAAATACGCCAGCGGGTAAGCCGCCACCAGGCACACCAGCGTGCCCAGCGGCGCCAACATCAGCGTGTTACTGAACGCCGCGCCACGGGAACCGAGGTTCAGGTAGTTGGCCAGCGTGAAGCCACCGGCGTAACCGCCCACGGCACTGCGCTCGCCGAAACTGAAGACCAGGATGATCACCAGCGGCATCAACAACAGCAGCAGGAACCACAAGGTCGAGGGCAAGAGCATCAGCAGGGTGATCCGCCGGCCGAGGCTGCGCCGCTGGCGAACCTCGACCGACCGGGCATTGTCCGGCTGCACCGTTTGCGGGTGGGTGGCAGCGTTCATGGGGGACTCCTCATTGGCCATGGCTAGGCGATCAGGCGGATTTGAAGCGAGCCATCAGTTCGGCGCGCGCCGGGCTGGTGAGCGTCGCCGCGGCACCGAACTCCAGAGGACTGAGCGCTTCGGCGGCCGGGTACATGATCGGATCGTCGAGCATGGCGGTGGGCAGCAACGCATCGACGCGTTTGTCGCCGCTCGGGTAACCGTGGCTCAACACTTCGAGCTTGTTGTGCTGCGGATCGAGCAGGTAGTTGATGAAGGCGTAGGCCGCGTCCTTGTGCTCCGAGCTTTTGGGAATGGCAAAGAAGTCACTCCAGAGTTCGCCACCTTCCTTGCCCAGTTCGAACTGCATCTGCGCGTTGTCGCGGTGCAACTGAGAGGCATCGCCGGTCCAGGCCATCGCCAGCCAGGCATCGCCGCTGCGCATTGACGGCTGGATGTCGGAGTTGATGGCGAACAGGTGCGGCTTGACCTCGATCAGCAGTTTTTCGGCATCGGCCAGTTCTTTCGGGTCCAGGGAATTGAAGCTATAGCCGAAGCTTTTCAGCGCGTTGCCGATGGCGGTCAGTTGGTAGTCGTGAACTATCGTCCGGCCGCTGGCGGGGCCTTGAGTTGCAACCCAGAATTCTTTCCAGCTGGAGGGGCCGTTCTTCAGTTTGCCGGTGTCGTAGAGCATGCCGGTAGTGCCCCAGTTTTTCGGCACCGCATACACCTTGCCGTCCACCGTTCCTTGGGCCATGAATTTTTGCTGGAAAGCCGACGCATCAAAGTTGGGAATGCGCGACAGGTCCAATGGTTCGATCAGGCCCAGGCCAACGTAAGTGCTGATGGTGTAGTTGGTCGGCACCAGTACGTCCCAGCCACTGCCACCGGCCTGCAATTTGGCAAGCATCTCTTCGTTGGAACCGAACACGCTCATCGAAACGCGCGCACCGGTGGTTTTGGCGAAGGTGTCGAGGTTTTCCTGGCTGTGGTAATTCGGCCAAGTCGCCAGCGACAGGCGATCGCCCAGTTTGGCCTGCTCGGCAGCCTCAGCGGTGGAGGTCAGCAGGCCGGGCATGTTGGTTGCGACCACCGCTGCGGCAATTCCCAGGCCAGTGCGGCCAAGGAACTCGCGGCGGCTGATCGAGCCGTTCTGCCAGCTACGCAGGGTTTTGATAAACGTCTTCCGGTCCATAGCACGCTCCACATTCGGTTGATGAAACGAATCGATGAATTACAACGCCATGGCCAGGCCATTGGCGTGATCCCAGCCGACGCTCACTGCAGCGCCGTGTTCGAATGCATTGGCGCCGTGATCCTGCTGGCGCGGCACACGCACGCAAACCACGCCAAAGGCTTGGGTGCGCACGCGATATTCGGTGGAGTTGCCGAGGTAGATGCGGTCTTCCACGTAGCCTTGCAGCTTCACTTCGCGGGTCATGTCGGCGTTGGCGCTGGCGATGCTGATCAGCTCCGGGCGCACCGCGATGCAACCGGCGGCGTCTGCGCTTAAGGCTTTGCCGGTGGGCGTCAGTGGGCTGGTCAGTTCCAGTCCTTGCTCGGTGCGCAGCACTACTGAGTCGCCCTGCAATTGACGAACCGTGCCGTTGAACAGATTGGATTCGCCGATAAAATCGGCCACGTAACGGCTGGCCGGCGCTTCATACAGTTGTTCCGGGGTGGCGGTCTGGATGATCGAACCGTTGTGCATCACGCTGATGCTGTCACTCATCGACAAGGCTTCTTCCTGATCGTGGGTGACCAGCACAAAGGTGATGCCGACTTCGCGTTGCAGGCGCAGCAATTCGGATTGCATTTCCTTGCGCAGCTTGCGGTCCAGCGCCGCCAGCGGCTCGTCCAGCAGCAACACGGTCGGCTTATTGACCAGCGCCCGGGCCAGGGCCACACGCTGCTGTTGGCCGCCGGAAAGTTCACTCGGCTTGCGTTGACCGAAGCCGCTCAGGCGCACCATTTCCAACGCTTCATCAGCCATGCGCAGTTGGGTTTTTTTGTCGGGTCGCGGGGTGCGATAACGCAGTCCATAGGCGATGTTCTGCGCCACTGTCAGGTGCGGGAAGAGGGCGTAGTGCTGGAACACCATGTTCACCGGCCGCTCAAACGCCGGCACTCCGGCAACGTTTTTGCCCGACAGGCGCACTTCGCCGCTACTGGGCTGTTCGAAGCCGGCGATCATGCGCAGGGTGGTGGTTTTGCCGCAGCCGGAACCGCCGAGGAAGGAATGGAATGAGCCGCGGCGCACCGCGAAGTTCAGGCCATCGACGGCTGACACCTCGCCATAGCGTTTGACCACATTGCAGAATTCGATATCGCTTGGCGAAGTGTCGTTCACGCTGTTGTTCACGAGGCGGGCTCCCTTGCAGTGATGAATCAGTGCGTCGAGGGCCAAACTAGCAATCGGGGTTTTGCGCTGTATATATCCCTTGGGGGATAGAGTCGTTTTCAGGTGTCAGGTTTCGACGACCAGTTCCTGGCCGGTAAGGTCGCGGATAAACAGCCCGAGCAATTCGGACTGGCTGCCGATGCCGAGCTTGGCGTAGATGTTCTTGCGGTGAATCTTCACCGTGCCAGGACTGATGCTCAGTTGTTCGGCGACCGAGGCGCTGGAGTGACCGCGTAGCAGCAACTGCACAATCTCTTGTTCGCGGCCGGTGAGGATGTGCGCGCCGAACTGATCGAAGGCTTCGCGGATCTTGAAGTCCAGGTCCTGCGCCGGGCGTGGTTGCTGGGCTTGACGCAAACGCCAGGCTTCATTGATCACCTGTTCAACCACGGCCTGCGCGCACTCGATCAACTGCATCTCGTCACGACCAAAAGCACAGCTGGCGGTGGATCGCATCAACGACAGAACGGCCATGGCGCCGCCACCGAGGTCGACGAAAAACGCCACTTCTTCAGCCAGCCCGGTTTGCTGGTAATACGTCAGGTAATACTCGCCGAGGTAGAAGTGGTCGGGTGCGAACTGTCGCAAACGCCACAGTCCAGGCGCTTGCCCGCGAGTGCATGCCAGGT
Organism: Pseudomonas sp. MDT1-17; assembly: GCF_054898105.1. NCBI lineage: Bacteria > Pseudomonadati > Pseudomonadota > Gammaproteobacteria > Pseudomonadales > Pseudomonadaceae > Pseudomonas > Pseudomonas sp. MDT1-17. The sequence goes on from NZ_JBUBVM010000001.1 coordinate 2,788,188, forward strand.
AGAACGGATCAAGTAAATAGGGCCCGCACTGATAGTCATCGACATACACCACACGCTTGTCGGCTGCGAAGGTGTCGAACAGCGCCAATGGCCGATGATTGCCTTCATAGACGAACAGAACGAAGTGATCGACCGGGCATACTTGCCGCAACCAGTGACTTAAGCCCGCTAACCGCGCATGCCCGGGAGGAAGGTCCAGTAAATGGGCAACACCGGTAGTCCAGAGTTTCAGTTCCTTGGGGCGCATGGCGGCTTCAAGCAGAATTGGATTGCATTTAGATGCACAATTTACGCCATGGCTGTTTTGGCCTTGTAGGGCGGGGCGCGTGATGTCGAGTCTTTGAAAAGACGCACCGTAACAGCGCCGGATGTTACCGAGTGCTACAGGGTTGGTATCAGTAGTGATGGGGGCGGCCGCCCATGGGCCAGGCGTTCAATCCTCGGCGGATCGGCCTCGGCATCGCCCATTCGGACTAGGCAAGGCTGACGATTCTGTCGTGTGCCACTGGCACCAAACTCGAAGGCCAGAGGGGTGTCGCTTCATGCGTGCCCCGCCTAACGAGCAGAAGGCGCCGCGATGGAGTTTGCATTCAGCGACGAACAGGAAATGATCCGCGCATCGGCCGAGGGCTTTCTCGCCGACGTCTCGGATTCTGCCGCCGTGCGAGCGGCGATGGTCAGCGAGCGAGGTTTTGACGAGGCGCTCTGGCAGCGCCTGTGCCGCGAAATGTACTGGCCGGCAATTCATATTCCCGAAGCGTACGGCGGCCTGGGACTGGGCTTTGTCGAACTGTCGATTTTGCTGGAACAGATGGGCCGACGCTTGCTGTGTTCGCCGTTCTTCGCCACCACCTGCATGGCCACACCCGCGCTGTTGCTGGCCGCCAACGAACAACAAAAACAACGCTGGCTGCCGTTGATCGCCGACGGCAGCCTCACCGCAACGCTGGCCTTCAGCAGCGCCAACGGCTGGGCGGCCAAGGATGTTCAGGCCACGGTGGTGACAGAGGGCGAGGGCTTTGTGCTTGATGGAACCCTCAATCATGTGCTCGACGGGCACAGCGCTGACCTCTTGATCATCGCCGCACGGGCTCCCGGGTCGACCGGCGAGGCGGGCATCAGCCTGTTCGCCGTGGATGCGGACCAGGCAGGGATCGAGCGTCAAATGTTGCCGACCATGGACCAGACCCGTCGTCAGGCTCGGATTCAGCTCAAGGGGCTGTACCTCAGCGCTGACTGCCTGCTCGGTGAGTTCGGCGCGGGCTGGCCGCATCTGCAGCGGGTCCTGCAACTGGCTTGCATCGGCCTGGCTGCCGAACAGACCGGTGGCGCGCAGCAGGTGCTCGACCTGAGCGTTGCCTATATGCAGGAACGCCAGCAGTTCGGTCGACCCATCGCCAGTTTCCAGGCGCTCAAACACCGCGCCGCCGACATGATGCTGCAGGTCGAATGTGCACGTTCGGCCAGTTACTACGCGGCCTGCGTGGCCCAGGAAGTCCTCGATCCTGAAGGCGACCCGCAGGTGGCCGCCGAGCTACCGCTGGCGGCGGCGCTGGCCAAGGCGCAGTGCTCCGAAACCTATTTCCACTGCGCGTCCGAGTCGATCCAGTTGCACGGCGGCGTTGGTTTCACTTGGGAATACGACCCGCACCTCTACTTCAAGCGCGCCCGTGCCAGCGAAAGCTTTCTCGGGCTACCGGCCTGGCATCGCGAGCGCATTGCCGCAGTGATTCTTGGAGAGCAGCCATGAAAATCAGTTTCAGTGAGCAGGACGAGTGCTTCCGTCAGGAAGTGGCCGACTGGTTGAGCGCGAACCTGTGCGGCGAATTCGAGCCCCTGCGTTTTCGGGGTGGCCCGGGTGACGAACATATGTTTCCCGAGGAACGCAAAGCCTGGGAACGCAAACTCGCCGAGGGCGGCTGGACCTGTGTCGGTTGGGCGCCGGAGCACGGTGGGCGTGGTCTGTCGATCAGCCAGCAAGTGATTTTCCACGAAGAGTACGCCCGCGCTGGCGGCCCCGGTCGCATGGGGCATATCGGCGAAGGGCTGGCCGGGCCGACCATTGCCGCGTTCGGCACTGCCGAGCAGCAACAGCGCTTTCTACCGGGAATCGTCAGTGGCACGGCGTTCTGGTGCCAGGGCTATTCCGAACCGGGGGCCGGGTCCGACCTGGCCAACGTCAAGACCCGCGCGGTGCTTGATGAAGCCAGCGGCACTTGGGTGATCAACGGACAAAAAGTCTGGACCTCCCTGGCCCATGAGTCGGACTGGTGTTTTGTGATCGCCCGCACTGAACCGGGCAGCGTTGGCCATCGCGGCTTGTCCTTCTTGCTAGTGCCCATGGCCCAGACGGAGATTACCGTGCGGCCTATCGAGCAGCTCACAGGCACCTGCGAGTTCAACGAAGTGTTCTTCGATGATGCCTGCACCGACGCCGCCAATATCATCGGCGCGCCGGGCGAGGGCTGGAAGATCGCGATGGCGTTGCTCGGTTTCGAACGCGGGGTATCGACCCTCGGCCAGCAGATGCAATTTCACAATGAACTGAACGAAATCATCGCCATCGCCCGGGCCAATGGCGCCGCGCGTGACCCGATCCTGCGCCAGCGCCTGGCCGAGGCCTGGAGCGGACTGCGGATCATGCGCTACAACTCGCTGCGCATGCTGTCGGGTGCGCAGGACGGTTCGCTGCGCAAGGAAGCGACCATCTACAAACTGTTCTGGTCCACCTGGCACGCCAGCCTCGGCAAGCTGGCGATGGACGTCCTCGGCGCCGAGGCCGAAGTGCTGGAGGCCGCGCCTTACCAACTCACTCGTTTGCAATCGCTGTACCTGTTCAGTCGCGCCGACACCCTCTACGGCGGCAGCAACGAGATCCAGCGCAACATCATCGCCGAGCGCGCCCTGGGAATGCCCAAAGAACCGCGCCTGCCTACCTGACCAAGGAGTTTTCCATGTCTGTTCCTCACTATGTTGCAGGTCACGGCCTGTTGCGTGACAAGTCGGTGCTGATCACGGCCGCGGCCGGTGCCGGTATCGGTTTTTCCGCCGCGGTGCGTGCCGCCGAGGAGGGTTGCCGCGCCTTGATGATCAGCGATATCCATGAAGGCCGGCTTGCAGAAGCGGTGTCGAAAATCCGCGAAACGACTGGTCTGCAACAGGTCTTCGGTCAGGTCTGCAATGTCGCTGACGAAGCTCAGGTTCAACAGCTGATTGCCAGCGCCGAGCGTGATCTGCAGGGTGTCGATGTGCTGATCAACAACGCCGGTCTGGGTGGTTCACGGCTGCTGGTAGACATGACGGATGAGGAGTGGAGCCGGGTCCTCGATGTGACGCTCACCGGCACCATGCGCATGACCCGGGCCATGTTGCCGAAGATGATCGAGCGGCGCGCCGGGGTCATCGTCAACAACGCTTCGGTTCTGGGCTGGCGGGCGCAGAAAGAGCAGTCGCACTACGCCGCGGCCAAGGCCGGGGTCATGGCGTTGACTCGATGCGCCGCGGTCGAGGCCGCCGACTACGGGATCCGCATCAACGCGGTGAGCCCGAGCATTGCGTTGCACGATTTCCTGCGTAAGTCCGCCCCCCAGGCGGTGCTCGATCAGCTCGCCGCCAACGAGGCGTTTGGCCGTGCCGCCGAGGTCTGGGAAGTGGCCAACGTGATGATGTTTCTGGCCAGCGACTACAGCTCCTACATGACCGGCGAAGTGTTGTCGGTTTCCAGTCAGAGGGCTTGAACATGCCACGTGTTTTCGACACGCCCTGCGCCTTGCACGATGCCGTGGGAGAGGTGCTGGGCGTCAGCGACTGGCTGGTTCTTGCGCAGGACCGCATCGACCGGTTCGCCGAGGCGACCGGTGATCACCAGTGGATTCACGTTGATCCGCTCAAGGCAGCCAGCGGTCCCTTCGGCGCCTGCATCGCCCATGGCTATCTGAGCCTGGCGTTGGTCAATCTGTTTTTACCGCAGATCGTCGAGGTGCGCGGCATTGCCATGGGTGTCAATTATGGCTGCGAGCGGGTGCGCTTTCCCACGGTGGTACGTGTTGGCTCGCAGGTGCGCGGCAGTGCGCAATTGATGGCGGTCGAGGAGGTCAAGGGCGGCGTTCAGGCGACCATTCGCGTCAGCGTCGAAATCGACGGCGAGGAGCGTCCCGGCTGTGTGGTCGACACCATCAGCCGTTACTACCCCGCGTGAACCCTTTAGCAGAACATTCGAGGAATCCAGTATGAAAGAAGCCGTCATCGTTTCGACCGCCCGTACCCCGATCGGCAAAGCCTTTCGCGGTGCATTCAATGACACCGAAGCCCCGCAGCTCGGCGGTCATGTGGTGCGCGAAGCCGTGCGTCGCGCCGGCATCGAGCCGGGCGAAGTGGACGATGTGATCATCGGCGCGGCGGCGCAGCAGGGCACGCAGTCCTATAACTTGGGGCGTCTGTGCGCGATTGCCGGCGGCTTGCCGACCTCCGTCGCCGGGATGGCCGTTGAACGCCAATGTTCATCGGGCCTTATGAGCATTGCCATGGCCGCCAAAGGCATCATGTGCGATGAAATCGACATCGCCGTGGCCGGTGGCCTGGAGTCGATTTCGCTGGTGCAGAACAAGCACAAGAACCTGTACCGCAATCAGTCAGGCTCGGTGATTGAGCTGGATCCGCACGCTTATATCCCAATGATCGAAACCGCCGAGATCGTCTCCGCACGCTACGGCATTTCCCGCGAGGAACAGGACGAATACAGCTACCAGAGCCAGGAGCGTACCGCGCTGGCTCAGAGTAATGGATTGTTCGACCGTGAACTCGCACCGCTGGCCAGCCGCAAGGCGATCTTCGACAAGGCCAGTGGCGAAACGCGCTTTGAGGCCGTCACCTTGCTGCGCGACGAGTGCAACCGCATCGACACCACCCGCGAAAGCCTGAGTGCGCTGGAACCGGTGTGGCCGGGCGGTCAGTGGAGTGAAAAGGGCCGCTTCATCACGGCCGGCAACGCCTCGCAACTGTCCGACGGTGCTTCTGCCTCGGTGTTGATGAGTGCCAAATTGGCCGAGAAGCGTGGCCTGGAGCCGCTGGGGATTTATCGCGGGATGGCGGTCGCCGGCTGCAATAGCGATGAGATGGGCATCGGCCCGGTCTACGCCATCCCGAAACTGCTCAAGCGCCATGGACTGACCGTGGACCACATTGGCCTCTGGGAGTTGAACGAGGCGTTCGCCTGTCAGGTGCTGTATTGCCGCGACACCCTGGGCATTCCCCCCGAACGCATGAACGTCAATGGCGGCGCGATTTCGGTGGGCCATCCTTTCGGCATGTCCGGTGCGCGGATGGTCGGTCACGCGTTGGTCGAGGGGCAGCGCCGCGGTTTGCGTTACGTGGTGGTGAGTATGTGCATCGGCGGCGGCATGGGTGCAGCAGCACTCTTCGAGGTGGTCTGAATGGTCAGTGCACAACAGATTCAAACGACCATGGCGCGTTATGTGGAGTTGGTGGATGCCGGTGATATCGACGCAATCATTGTGCTCTATAGCCAGGACGCGGTGGTCGAAGACCCGGTCGGCAAGCCGCCGATTCAGGGCCTTGTCGCCATCGAACGCTTTTACCGTGAAGGTCTGGGCGCGAGCAACGTCTCGGCGACCTTGACCGGCCCTGTTCGGGCGACGACGAACGGTTGCGGGGCTATGCCATTTCGGGTTGATATGGAGTGGGCCGGGCAACCGTGTTCGCTTCATGTGATCGATGTGATGGAGTTCGATGCGGACGGCAAGATCCGCTCGATGAAAGCCTATTGGAGCGAGGTCAATCTGGGCCCGCAGCCCTGAGACGATTCCCTGTAGGAGAGCTGGCGCAGCCTGCGATCTTTTGATCTTGATCTGGTCGGCGACGCAGATATCGCCAGGATCGCAGCCTGCGGCAGCTCCTACAGTGACCGGTTACACCCCGAGGGCTTGGGAATATTCCGCATTCTGAGTCTGCCCGGTTTCGTAGAAGGCCTTGAGGTTCTCGGCGATCTGTCGCACGACGTTGTTGAACGCCTTGGCCAGCAACCATTCCACCAGCCTGCCACCGCGCAGGCTGTAGTTCATTTGGGTGGTGATGCGTGTCGCGTCACCCTCAGCCTGCAAGGCATAACTGAAGCTGGCCTCGCGAAACGGGAAGGGCGCGCCGTCACTGGCGCGGTGCAGGATCAGGACAAAGCCTGCACCTTCCTGCCATTGCACCACGCTCTCATCCAGCCACTGGCCGCCTTTGCGAAACACCCGGCGACTGGCGCCAAGCCCTTCACGTGCGCCGGGATGAAGCTGGCAACCGGTCAAGCCCGGCACGTAATGCGGGGCGAGGCTCAAGTCGCGCAGTTTGGCCCAGGCAGCGGCCGGGGTAAGGTCAAGCAGGACGCTGTGGCTGGCAATCGCGGGCATGTTGGAATTCCTCTTGTTCAATGGGAGTGTGCCGCGTCGAGAAAGGCCGGGCGCTCGCCACCGCCGTGCACGGTGATGTCCGCGCCGCTGACATAACGTGCCAGCGTTGATGCCAGGTACAGACAGGTATCGCCGATGTCTTCCGGAGCCGCCAGGCGTTGCAGCGGGATGGTCGCTGCCACCCGGGCAATGCCCGCCTGATCGCCATAATGCATGGCCGCCTGCTCGGTGAGAATCAGCCCGGCCGTGACGGCGTTGACCCGTACCTTGGGTGCCCACTCCACGGCCAGCGAGCGGGTCAGGTTCAGCAGCCCGGCCTTGGCCGCGCCATAGGCGGCAGTGCCGGGCGAGGGGCGGGTCGCGCTGATGCTGCAAATGTTGATGATCGCGCCGCCGTCGGTCTGCATCTGCATCACCTGATTGGCCTGCTGACAGAGATTCAGCGGCGCCAACAGGTTGAGGCGGATGATCGCTTCGCTAAAGCGCGGCGAGGCACTGGCGGCGTCGGCATTCGGTGAACCGCCGGCATTATTGATCAATACATCGAGGCGACCGAAACGCTCGACGATACCGTCGATCAACCGCCCGGACTGCTCGACATCCCGCAGATCACAGGGCACAAACAGCGCCTCGCGTTCAACACTGGCGGGCAACGTTTGCGGTGCTTCGCGACCGCAGATCACCACCTCGGCGCCGCAGTCGAGAAAACGCTGACTGATGCCGCGACCGACCCCTTTGCCACCACCGGTGACCAGTACCACTTTGCCGCGAAAGTCCATCGGATCAAGCATGGGATACCTCGTTCTGTCGCTCGGGAATGCTGCCGATGCTAGGTCCGCGGCACCAGGTAGCCAACGTCCGAAAAGACTAGAGCGGCGTAGTCCTGTCGGACGATGTTGTTTGCCCGGGCGCTCGGAATAATCCGGCGACAACAACAGGCCGGGAGGACACCTTATGGGCGCATCAGCGCAAGGGCACTTCGTTACGCTGCCGCAGGGTTTGCAGCTGCATTATCTGGACATCGGCGGGCAGGACGTCGGCAGCGGCGAGCCGGTGATTTTCATCCACGGCAGCGGACCGGGCGCCAGTGGTCACGGCAACTTCAAGCAAAACTACCCGTCGTTTGTCGCGGCCGGCTACCGGACCATCGTCCCCGACCTGCCGGGTTATGGCGCTTCAGATAAGCCAGACACCCTCTACACCCTGGACTTCTTTGTGGCCGCCTTGAGCGATTTGCTCAATGCCCTGGATATCCAGCGATGCGTGCTGGTCGGCAATTCTTTGGGCGGTGCAATCGCGATCAAACTGGCCCTCGACCAGCCGCAGCGGGTGAGCCGATTGGTGCTGATGGCCCCGGGCGGCCTGATGGAAAAAGAACAGTATTACTCGCAGATGGAAGGCATCCAGAAAATGGGTGCGGCGTTCGCCAAGGGTGAACTGCACGATGCGGTAGGAATGCGTCGGCTACTGGCGCTGCAATTGTTCGATGAGTCCTTGATCAGCGACGAGACGGTCAATGAGCGGGTCGCCGTGGTGCGACAACAACCGGTCTGCGTGTTGTCGACCATGCAAGTACCGAACATGACCTCGCGCCTCGGTGAGTTGCAGTGTCCGACCCTCGGTTTCTGGGGCATGAACGACAAATTCTGCCCGGTGTCTGGCGCGCAAACGATGATGCAGCACTGCCGGAACATCCGCTTTGTACTGCTCAGCGAATGCGGGCATTGGGTCATGGTCGAGCACCGTGAGCTGTTCAACCGCGAGTGCCTGGCGTTCTTTGAGGAGGCTCGCTCATGAGTGAACAACTGCGTCATCAATACGGCGAAGAGCTTTATCAGGCGCTACTGAGCGGCACCACCCTGGCGCCGCTGACCGAGCGCTGGCCATCGATCAGCATCGAAGACGCCTACCATATTTCCCTCTACAGCATCGAACGCCGCGTGGCCGCCGGTGACCGGATTGTCGGCAAGAAAATCGGCGTAACGTCGGCGGCGGTCCAGCAAATGCTCAACGTGCATCAGCCGGATTTCGGCTTCATCACCCGGCAGATGTCATTCGCCAATGACGCGCAAATCTCCCTCGCCGCGAACAAGCTGATCCAGCCGCGCGCCGAAGGCGAAATTGCGTTCAAGCTCAAGCACGATCTGATCGGCCCCGGTGTTACCGAAGCCGACGTGCTGGAAGCGACCGAGTATGTGATGCCGTGCTTCGAAATAGTCGACTCACGAATTCATGACTGGCGCATTCGCATTCAGGACACCGTCGCCGACAACGCCTCTTGCGGTGTGTTCGTGCTGGGCGATGTTCAGGTCGATCCACGGACGCTGGATTTGCCCAACTTGCGCATGCGCGTGTTCAAGAATGGCGAGCCTCTCAGCGAAGGCCTGGGCTCGGCGGTGCAGGGCAATCCGCTGACGGCCGTGGCCTGGCTGGCCAACACCCTGGGTGCTTTCGGTATTCCGTTCAAGGCCGGAGAAATCATTCTCTCAGGCTCTTTGGTGCCGCTGGAGCCTGCGCGTGCGGGCGACCGTTTTTCTCTGACCATCGATGGCCTGGGCAGTGCCCAGGTGTCCTTCTGCGCCTGACCTGTGGGGTTTAACCGGATGAGCAAGAAACTCAGAGCGGCCATTATCGGCCCGGGCAATATCGGCACCGACCTGCTGATGAAAATGTATCGATCGCAATGGATCGAGCCGGTCTGGATGGTCGGCGTCGACCCCCAATCCGAGGGCCTTAAACGCGCCCGTGAATTGGGCGTGAAAACCACGGCCGAGGGCATCGACGGGCTGCTGCCCCATGTGCTCGACGATGATATTCGCATCGCCTTCGATGCCACGTCGGCCTATGTACACGCAGAAAACAGCCGCAAGCTCAACGAACTGGGGGTGATCATGATTGATCTCACGCCAGCGGCCATCGGTCCGTTCTGCGTGCCGCCAGTCAATCTCAAGGAGCATGCCTTGAGCCTGGCGATGAACGTCAACATGGTGACATGCGGTGGTCAGGCGACCATTCCGATGGTGGCTGCGGTGTCGCGGGTCCAGTCGGTGAGTTACGGCGAGATCGTCGCCACCGTGTCCTCCGGGTCGGTCGGTCCGGGCACCCGTCAGAACATCGATGAGTTCACCCGCACCACGGCCGGCGCGGTCGAGAAGATCGGCGGCGCCCGACGCGGCAAGGCAATCATTGTTATCAACCCGGCCGAACCGCCGCTGATGATGCGCGACACCATCCACTGCCTGACTGACGATGAGCCGAATCAGGATGCGATTCGCACCTCGGTGTTGCAGATGGTTCACGAGGTGCAGCGCTACGTTCCCGGCTACAAGCTGATCAATGGACCGGTGTTCGATGGGCGCAAGGTGTCGATTTTCATCGAGGTCGAAGGCCTCGGCGACTTCCTGCCAAAGTCCGCCGGCAACCTCGACATCATGACCGCCGCGGGGCTGCGTACCGCGGAGATGTTCGCCGAAGAAGCCCACAAGGGCACCCTGCAACTGCCCGTCCGTTGAGTGGAGAATTGCCATGAATTTGCAAGGTAGAAGCGTCCGTCTGCACGACATGAGCCTGCGCGACGGCATGCATGCCAAACAGCATCAGATCAGTCTGGAACAGATGATCTCGGTGGCGACCGGTCTCGATGCGGCCGGCGTGCCGCTGATCGAAATTACCCACGGCGATGGCCTGGGCGGTGCGTCGCTGAACTACGGTTTGCCCGCCCACAGCGACGAGGAATACTTCGCGGCGGTGATCCCGCGTATGAAGCAGGCCAAGGTCTCGGCGCTGTTGTTGCCCGGTATCGGCACCCTCGATCATTTGAGAATGGCCCATGAACACGGAGTATCGACCATTCGCGTGGCCACCCACTGCACCGAGGCGGACGTCTCCGGCCAGCACATCGGCATGTCAGCGAAGATGGGCCTGGATACCGTCGGCTTTCTGATGATGGCGCACATGATCAGCGCGGAAAAGCTGCTGGAGCAGGCGCGGTTGATGGAGAGTTATGGGGCCAACTGCATTTATTGCACTGACTCGGCCGGCTACATGCTGCCTGATGAAGTCACTGAGAAAATCGCTGCATTGCGCGCAGGGCTGAGTGCCGGGACCGAAGTAGGTTTTCACGGTCACCACAACATGGGCATGGCGATTGCCAATTCCCTTGCCGCGATCGAGGCGGGCGCCGCACGTATCGACGGTTCGGTGGCGGGGCTGGGCGCGGGGGCGGGCAATACGCCGCTCGAAGTGTTTGTCGCGGTGCTGGAGCGGATGGGCGTCAACAGTGGCATCGACTTGTACCGGATTATGGACGTTGCCGAGGACCTGGTGGTGCCGATGATGGACCAGCCGATCCGTCTCGACCGCGATGCGCTGACCCTGGGTTACGCCGGGGTCTACAGTTCGTTCCTGTTGTTCGCCAAACGTGCCGAGCAAAAGTATGGCATTGCCGCACGTGAACTGCTGGTGGAATTGGGTCGACGCGGCACCGTCGGCGGTCAGGAAGACATGATCGAAGACCTGGCGCTGACCCTGTCACGTTCGCGGGGTGTCCTGCCAACCTGATCTGGCGACCGCACAAAAAGCCACCGGCCTTGCTTGCAGGCCCGGTGGTTTTTTTATGGAAGAAGATTACGCACCAGTGGGGGATAGCAGTTGATGGCAGCACTCGAACAACTGAAAAACGCGGTGGTCGGTCGGTAGGCTTCGTTCTTGAACAGCTGACACAGGCTGGCACTGCTGCCGGCGCAGACGATGATAAACAGGGCACAGGTGGCTTTTCGCATGGCGAGTCTCGACACAAATTTTATTGTTGTAGAGGCAAGGTATTGCGGCTGGCGGAACGTGGCTTCGTCCAAATGGACTAGATGGAAAAAGATCAAAAGATCGCAGCCTTCGGCAGCTCCTACATGGATTGTGTACACCCGCAAATCAATGGATGTACACGAAACCTGTAGGAGCTGCCGAAGGCTGCGATCTTTTGATTTTGGCGATTTTAGATGCGCCGGGCGATGGCCCCCATGGCCATGAACAGTGCAGCAATGGCCCGCGCTTCGTTGAGTTCGCCGCGGGCGACGAGGTCGGGGATTTGCGTCAGGGGCACGCGCAGGCATTCCAACGGTTCGGGCTCGTCGCCGACCAGTTGGCAGGGGCTCAGTTGCTCGGCCAGCACCACCTGGTAGCGATGACACAGATGACCCGGTGCCAGGGTCAGCTCACCCAATTCACTGAGGCGTGCGGCGCGCATCCCGACTTCTTCGCAGAGTTCGCGTTGCGCCGCTTGCAGATAGTCTTCATGGGGTTCTGCGCCGCCCTTGGGCAGGCCGAGTACCGTTTTTTCGACACCGACCGCATATTCACGAACCAGCAACACATGCAGCGGATCGGGCATCGCCACCAGCATCACCGAGCGATAGCCGGTGCCGCGCAGACGCTCGTAAACCCGCTGCTGGCCATTGCTGAATTGCAGGTGCAACGCTTCGATCTGAAAATAGCCGCTTTCAGCCAGCAATTCGGTCTTGAGGATGGTTGGACAGTTGCGCATGGTCAGGCCCCTGGTTGGGATAAAACCACTGTGCGCCATGCCGGGATGGCCGCCATCGTCCGAGCGGACGAGGGCGGAGGTTGAACGCTAACCGAGGGTCGCCACGCTGCGCAGGATCAGGCGCACCAGCATGGTCTGGCGGGTCACGCCGGTTTTGGAGAAGGTTGACCGAAGGTGCGCCCGCGAGGTGTTGCGGCTGATGCCCAGCGCCTCTGAGGCTTCGTCGAGGGTCAAGCCGTTGGCCAACAACATCGCCAGTTGAGTTTCGGCCGGGGTGAAGTCGAACAGCGCGCGGACGATCTCCTGTGGCGCGGTGGACTGTTGTTCCGGGTCGCTGATGAAAATCACCACGGTGGGGCACTGTTTGCCTTCGCTCCAGTCCGACAATGGCACCGAGCGCACGATGATCCCCAGGTCCGCACGCCCGGACGGCCGTTGCACGCGAAGGGCTTCGACCACCGACGGGTTGCTGCTTTTTTGCGAGAGCAGCGATTGTTTCACCAACCGCCGAAACTCTTGAGTGTCACGTGCCGTGCCGACTTGCAGGGCGTCGTTGACCAGTTTGATGCCGTCCTTTTCCTGGATCAGCCGATCGGCGACCTGGTTGGTTTGCAGCACTTTGCCGGCCTCGTCGAGGATGATCGTACCGACCGCCATCTGATTCACCGCACCGGCGTAAAGGTTGCGTTCGGCTTCGATGCGATTGAGCTGCATGTGGATCTTGATCGAGCGTTCCAGGTGCGGAATGAAATGCGTCAGCAAGGCTTTCTCTTCGTTGCCGAAGGCCTTGTCATCGCGGCCGCGACTGATGCGGATACGGCACTGGGCGCCGTCGCAGGTGTTGATATCGGCGCCGAGGATGTGGAACACATCCACCGGTTCGAGGAAATTCTTGTAGAACTCCGAGTGTTGCCAATCGTCGTTGGAGACGAACTCGGCGAGGGTCACCACCTGGCGGTTGGGCAGGTCGACGAACGGGTCGAGGGTAAAAAAGTGTTTGTTGTACGACGCGGTCGCCTCGGTCGAGGTGCCAGTGGTGTTGACCATCAGACCGTCCACATGCGCGCTGGGCGGGCGCAGGATGAAGGTCACGTACTTGCTTTCCAGGTACACGTTGAGCTGGTTGAGAAAGGTCGCCCAGGGAATGGTTTCCAGCGGCCCCTGATAGAGGTTGCCGAGTAGATCACTGAACGTATCGAGGCTGAGGCTCTGCTGCATAGGGAAAACCGTTCTTATTATTAGCGTTGGCGGTGGCCGAGAATAAGCGCCGATATCGACTCCTTGCAACGCTCGGGCTCAAGGCCTGACGGGCGGCAGCCGGTCAGGCGCAGGGAGCGCGACAGGCCGTGGGAATCAGGCCCGTTCGCTGGCGCGCACGACAAACCGTTTGTGCTCCAGCACGTCGGCCGAGAGTGCCGCGATGTCGGTGTAGAACTGCTCGTACCAGCGGCGCAACTGATAGACCGGACCGTCGCCGTCACACAGTAGCGGGTTGTCGACGTGGGTCTTGCTGTGCCAGATAGTCACGTCTTCGTAAAAGGCTTCCTGGGCCTGTTGCACATAGGCCTTTGCCATCGCCTGATTCTGTTCTTCGCTAAGCCCCGGGATCTTTTTCACCAGCACGCCGTAGCGCAGGGTGAAGCTGTCGAGGTCGATCGGCACATGGCAGTTGAGCAGGATTGAATGGATCGGCTGGCCGTTCATCGCGCCGGTCATTTCGGTGATCTGGTAGGCCGGGCCGAAGTAGGTGGCCACGGTGCTCAACACGCTGTCACCGGACAAGCGCTCACTGCGAGCGCTCATGATCTGGGTGGCCAGGTGGCCTTCGAAGACGTTGCTGAACGCCTCGACGGGTGCGCCATGCACCGTGCCGAAGTGCGCCATGTCGGCGATGTTGTCGATCAATTCGCGGCAATTGGTACCAATCTGCAGTTCGGCGACTTCCCACGCGGCCCACTCGTCACTGAAGCAAGCGTCAATGCGCGGGATGCGTTGCTCAGGGAGCGGCGGGTTGCCTTCCGGGTCATTCCAGACGAACAGCAGCTGGTTTTCTTCCATGAGCGGCCAGCTCTTTAGTCGCGCCCGTGGCGGAATACGCTTGGCGTAAGGAATGTCATCGCAGACACCGTCGGCACCCCAGCGCCAGGCGTGGAACGGGCAGCGAATCGAGTTGCCTTCAACACAACCGGTACTGAGGTCGGCGCCCATGTGCGGGCAGTAGCCATCCAGAATATGCAACTCGCCGTCATCGCCTTGAAAGGCCACCAGCCGGGTGCCGAACACCTCCAGACGATGGGCTTTGCCGTCGCGGTATTGGGCGGCCAGACCCAGACAATGCCAGCCACGGGCGTAGCGGTCTTCCAGCAGTTTGGCTTCGATGCGGTGCAGGGTACTCATCTTATTATTCTCCCAAGGTTCACGGGTTTGGCGCGTATCAGGGATTCTGCCGCCCCTGTAGAAGCAGGCATCGTCTGAATGGACGATGGCCGGTGAACGACGGCCGGCTCTACTGGTGCCCTTGGACCCATGGCAGGAGTTGGCGATGAGCAATGAACAAGGGCCGGTCGCGGTGATTACCGGTGCCGCCAGTGGTATTGGCCGAGGCCTGGCCGAACACGCGGCAAAGCAGGGCATGCGTCTGGTGTTGGCCGACCTGGATGCCCCAGGCCTGCAAGCGCTGTGCGATGAATTACAGGCTGGCGGTGCGCAGGCGATGGCTTGCGTCACGGATGTAGGCGATCTGGCGCAGGTTGAGCGCTTGCGCGATATCGCCGTCGAGCACTTTGGCGGGGTTGATCTGCTGTTCAACAATGCTGGAGTGATGCAGACCGGCTACAGCTGGGAAATCACTCAGAGGCAATGGCAACGGATGCTGAACGTCAACCTCAACGGGGTGATCAACGGCATTCGCAGTTTCGTCCCGTTGTTTCTGCGTCAGGGGCGAGCCGCCCATGTGATCAACACGGCGTCCCTTGCTGGCCTGGTCAGCAGTCCGTTGATGGCGCCGTATAACGTTACCAAACAGGCCGTGGTCGCCCTCTCGGAAACCCTCCATTACGAATTGACCATGCTCGGCGCGCCGGTGTCGGTTTCAGTGCTGTGCCCAGGTCCCGTGGCAAGCGAAATCATGGCCTCGAACCAGGTGGTCGACACAGCCGGTTCTTCTTTCAGTCAGCTGCTGGACAGCACGATTCGCCAAGGTATGACGCCGACTGAGCTGGCAGCGCACGTGTTCGTCGCCATCGCTGAAAAGCGCTTCTGGATCTTCCCCCACAAAGGTTTCAAACCCGCCCTTGAGCGAAGGGTGCAAAGCATCCTGGAAGAAACCAATCCGCAGTTTCAAATGACCGATGTAGAGGGAGATGCCCATGCCGCTCGATAAGCAGATCACCGCGGTGCTCCAGCAATTTCGCGACCTGCCGGAGCCCGATTTCAGCCAGCTCGATGCCGAGCAATATCGGCAGTTTTGCGACAACCTGCAGCCCGCCATCCCCGGCGACCCGATGATCGAAGTGCGTCACCTGCGGGTCGCCGGCGCGGCGGGCGAACTGGATGCGCGGCTGTATCGGCCACTGGAGCAGGACAACCTGCCGCTGCTGGTGTACTTCCACGGTGGCGGTTTTGTCATGGGCAACCTCGACACCCATGACAACCTCTGCCGTTCACTCGCCAGTCTGACGGAGGCGGTGGTGGTGTCGGTCGCCTACCGACTGGCACCGGAAAACCATTTTCCGGCGGCACCGCTGGATTGTTACGCGGCCACGTGCTGGCTGGTCGAGCACGCGTCTGAACTGGGCGTCGATGGCAGCCGGCTGGGTTTGGCCGGGGACAGTGCCGGGGGTAATCTGGCGCTCGCCGTCAGTCGCCTATGCGCACAACGGCAAGGGCCAAAGATCAGTCACCAATGCCTGTTTTACCCGGTCACCGATGCGCGATGTGACAGTCAGTCTTATGAGGATTTTGCCGAGGGCTATTTCCTCTCCAGCGCCATGATGTACTGGTTCTGGCAGCAATACCTGCAGGACACCGGGCAGGGTGATGATCCTTTGGCTTCGCCCTTGCGCGCCGACAGCCTGGCGGACCTGCCGCCGACCACCTTGATCAGCGCCGAGTTCGACCCGTTGCGTGACGAGGGCGAAGCGTTTGCCCTGCGCTTGCAACAGGCGGGCGTGCCGGTGCGCGTGCAGCGCTGCGAAGGCATGATTCACGGATTTATCAGCATGGCGCCGTTTGTCGAGCGCGCTGCGCAAGCCTTGTCCGATGCCGCAGCAGACCTGCGCAGGGCGCTATCTGAAGCAAACACATAACTTGTAGGAGCGAGCTTGCTCCGGGCGGCGTTCCGACGATGGCAGAGTTACAGGCGATATAGATGTTGAAAGTGCCGGCCTCTTCGCGAGCAAGCTCGCTCCCACAAGGGATTCATGGTGTTCACAGGCTGTGTGTTTACCGACGATCAACTGTGGGAGCGGGCTTGCTCGCGAAAGCGGAGTTAACAGCGACATAGATGTTGAATATGCCGGCCTCTTCGCGAGCAAGCTCGCTCCCACAAGGGATTCATGGTGTTCACAGGCTGTGTGTTTACCGACGATCAACTGTGGGAGCGGGCTTGCTCGCGAAAGCGGAGTTGCCAGCGACATAGATGTTGAATAGGCCGGCCTCTTCGCGAGCAAGCCCGCTCCCACAAGGGACTCATGGTGTTCACAGGCTGTGTGTTTACCGACGATCAACTGTGGGAGCGGGCTTGCTCGCGAAAGCGGAGTTACCAGCGACATAGATGTTGAATATGCCGGCCTCTTCGCGAGCAAGCCCGCTCCCACAAGGGATTTAGGGTGTTCACAGGCTTTGTGTTTTCCGACGATCAACTGTGGGAGCGAGCCTGCTCGCGAAAGCGGAGTTAACAGCGACATAGATGTTGAATGTGCCGGCCTCTTCGCGAGCAGGCTCGCTCCCACAGGTTCTGCGTGCCTTAAGGTTTTATTCCCCGCAACATGTCCTTCGCCTGATCCTGCACCGCACCGGGTGCACTCATGTTGCCGTCGATCACGGTGATCACCGCATGCCCCTGCCACAACTGATACGCATCGGCCTGTTGCTGGGCGGCTGTGGGTGTCGACGGGGCGACCAGGTTGACGTGAATTACGCCGTCGGCGCCGCGCTGAGAAGTGAAGTTCACCCGGTCCCAATTGCCGATCGGTGCAAAGCTCACCCCTTTGACCTCACTGGCCGCCAGCGCCGGGTAGTTGATGTTCAGCCCGCTGACGCCTGGCAAACCGAGCACGTTCAGTTCGCAGTGGTGTTTGTTTTTTTCGCAGGTCTGTCTGGCTTGTGCACCCGCCAGGCTCGCCTGCTCGATAACCGTTACCGCGAACCGGGCGGTGTCGTCCATGGCGCCGAGGGTTTTGCGGTAGCCGGCCTGTTGATCGTGGATGATCAGGTCCATGTCGATGGCCGTCGACACCGCCACCGCCGGAATGCCCTTGAACATCGCGCGAACCGCAGCGTTCAAGGTGCCGGACATTTGCGTCAGCGGGCCGACGTTTTCACCGAAGTTGCTGCCCGACACCACCAGGTCTGGCCGATTGTCCTTGAGCAGCACGTCCAGGCCGACATTGACCGCATCCACCGGGGTGCCGATGGCGGAAGTCTTGCCTGGGGGCGGGGTGTAGGCATCGGGTGGTCCGACGCAAAACCTGCCGGGCGCCAGTTCGGTCACCGCCAGCGCCTGGCCGGGCACGACCACGCTGGCCGCGCTGATACCACTGCTGTCGTTCAACGGGCCGACCAGGGTCACCTGATGCCCGGCGACCGTCAGCGCCCGGTACATCGCATCGATGCCGGGTGCCCGGCAGCCATCGTCATTGGTCAGCAGAATGTTCAGGGCATTGGCCTGCATCGACAGGCCTGCGCCCGCCATGGCAATGGCGCCAGTGAGCAGTTTATTCATGGGGGATTTTCCGTGAAATGAGCGAGTTCAAGAAAGCACAACGCCCCGACCGAGTAAATCGGTCAGGGCGTCGAGGGTTTAGCGGGTGCCGAGTTTGCGCAGGTTGCCGGGGGTGAATTCGTCTTCAGTGAAGGCGGTGGCGTTGAGTTTGGCGGGCTTTTGATCGATCAACATTCGGTCAACCAGATACGAACCGGCGATCAGGTCATGGTAGAGCCCGAGGCGAGCGTGGTAACGCTGCAACTCGTAGGCGTAGATCGAGGTCTGCATGTTGGTGCGCCAAAGCTCGCCGCGGCTGTCGTAGTTGTCGGCCAGGGTCGCGGCCCAGGAGTCCTCGTCCAGATACAACACACGCTTGGCGTAAACATGCCGGGCACCTTCTTTAAGCGTTGCCTGCAAGACCCAGACGCGGTGCTTTTCATAGCGCATGTACTGCGGATCGATGTGGCCGGTGGTGGCCAGGATCTGGTCGGTACTCACGCTCGGGTCGTCGATCTTGTAGTTGTGGTACGGGATGTAGATTTCTTTCTTGCCGACGATGGTCCAGTTGTAGCGATCCGGCGCACCGTTGAACAAACGGTCTTCGTCATACACCCGGAAGCCGCCGGCGCCGCTTGGCGAGTCATAGCCTACCGTCGGCGCTCGACGTACCCGACGTTGCCCCGGGCTGTACTGCCAGGCCTGGCGAGGGGAGGCGGTCGGGTTGATGAACTCGTGACCGACGACAATCTCGCCTTTCTTGCGCACCGGTTCCAGGGTGGTGATCAGGAAGTTGGTGAGAATGCCGTTGGCGCTCTCCAGGGTTTTATCCGGGCTGGACCAGATCGAAAAGATCTTGTAATTGACCTCTTCCAGTACCCGTTCCTTGTTGGAGTACACCACGGCCTGACCGTAGTTGGCCTCTTCGGTATTGGCGCGTCCGGCCAGGGTATGGTTGAACATCAACTCGCTGCCGTTCTTGGGAATCGGGAACGGCGAGGCGCCCCAGGCGTTTTGCGTGTCGTTGTTGTCGTTGGCCAGTTCGGCGCTGACCGCGTTTTTCTTGACGAGGTCTTCCAGGCGCTGATCGAAACGGAAGTCGCGATGGCTCGGGTAAACCGGAATATTGAAGGTTGCGGGGTAGCGTTTCAGCAGTGCCTTCTGGCCATCGGTGAGGTTGTCGGCGTACTTGTCCATGTTCTGCGCATTGATCACGAACAACGGTTTTTCCGCCGCGTACGGGTCCGGGTACGGCGTACCGGGGCCGGCGTACTTGAGTTGCGGTGGCAGGCCGCGCCATTTGCCGGTCCAGGCCGGGATGCTGCCGTCGGCGTTAGCGGCTTTTTCGGCGCCCATCGGGGTCAGGTCCTGGCCCAGGCGTGCGGCTTCTTCATTGCTGATTTTGGCCTGAACCAGGCCACTGCCGAGCAGGCTGACGGCCAGCGCCGTGCCCAACAACGTGTGGGTAAATCTAGACATGCTGTACTCCTCCATCAGGGGATTCAGAACCGGTATTTGAAGTTGAGCGCGACGTTGTCGCGGTCGGCCAACGGGGCGTTGTTGGCGTTGCCGAGGTAGGCGTTGTAGCGGGCTTCGACGGTGAAGTTGCCGAGGTAACGCCATGAGCTGCCGATGCTCGCACGGTCGTCGCCCTGGCCTGAGTTGATCGAGCCCACCAGTGCGCTGTCATGCTGGGCCGCGGTGCTGTAGGTGACGGGCACCGACATGTCCCAGCCGCTGAACACGTTGTTGTAATCGAAGTTCGCCTGAACCGTGTAACCGAAGGCGTCGCGGTCATAGACCAGACTGTCGGTGCCCGGCAGTGAGAATCCGGGGGCCAATGTCACAGGTTCCGACTTGTCGTTGCTGAGCACGGTGTTGTAGACCAGCTCACCGATCAGGGTGGTGTTGTCGGCCCATGATGTCGGGCCGAGCACGTAGATCATCGACGTCTGCGCCTGCATGGTTTTGCCGCGCACCGGGCTTGAGAAGCCGTTGTCGACCATCACTGGCTGACCGTCGCGGTAGCTGACTTCACCGGCCCAGCTCACGCTGCCCAGCACCGTGGCGAAACTGGCGCCGTACAGGTCGATGTTGTCGAAATAGCGCACTCGGTAGTGCCCCAGGTCGGTCTGGAAATCCAGCGACGGGGTCTTGTCGTGGTAGCGCGAGTAGTAGAGGCCGAACTCGGTGTTGTTCAGCGACTCTACCGCATAGGTCAGGGCCACACCGTATTGGCCGCTGTCGCTCGGCTTGTCGTCACCCAGGCGTGTCAGGAAACCGCTGGCGTCGTTGAAGCCACCCTCGTCGATGAAGTCGGTGGTGGAAAAGTAGCTACCCACGCCGAACAGCTCGGTCTTTTCCCATTTGTATTGGTAGTAGGCCTGCAGGTCGAGGCTGTCGGTCAGGCTGAACTGCGTGAACAATTGGCCGACGGGCAGCAAGATCTCCTTGACCTCAACCCCAGGAGTGGTCGACTTGGTCGCATCCACCGGGCTCTGGGCGGCAGAAATGCCGGGGTAGAACAGGCTTTCACCCCAGCTCACCACCTGATTGCCGAGCCGCGCGTTGAAGTTGTGGCCGCCGATGTCCCAGGTGCCATACGCGTAGTAATCGAGCATGCGCAGTTCATTGCGGTGTTGGTCGATGGTGTCCTGGGAAAACCGATCGGGACGGTTGCAATGACCGCCGGCGAAGCAGTTCGAAGTGCCCGTGTCGTTGTCGTTGCCCTGATCGTAAACGTTGTCGTAGAAGCCCGTCCCACGCAGGAACACGCCGTAGTCCTCACGCCATTTGATGTTGGCCTCGGTGAGAAAACCGCTGCGGTTGTTGATCAGGCTGCCTTTGTCGAACGCGTTGTTGCCATCGTTGCCGTTGGCATTGGCCGTCAGCTTGTGATCGCGAGAGTCGGTCCGCCAGGCCAGGCTGTACGTCAGTGTGGTATCCCAGTCGACGCTCAAATCCTCGCTCGGCTGGAAACTCATGGCGCTGGCTTGACTGCCCAGTCCACCAGCCAGCAAGAGCATGGCCAGCTGTACGCGAGGGTGCAGCGATTGTGGGGCGATTATTGTTTTTATCATGTCGTCCTCATGCCCAGGTCAGACCTGCCCGACCTGCATTTCAGGGGGGTGATTGGTGCTGTGGGCGACTATGGAGTCAGCAATCGGGCGCAACATCGTCCAAGCGGACTAAGCGATTTGAAGGGGAGGGCAGTCGTCTGCGCCTTAGTCCCATCGGACGATGAACACTCAGTGCGCGCGGCGAACAATCCCGAGACCGACTGCACCGGGCGAAGATCTGGCGGCGGCGGTTTCTGCCTGATGGGCGCTGAGCAAGGGTGATCGCATGAACGCTGCCGGGATCAAATGGGATGAGTGCTGCGATGTACTGGTGATTGGCTCCGGAGCAGGGGGCATGACCGCTGCATTGCGCGCCCACGATCTGGGCCTCAATGCGCTATTGATCGAGAAGAGCGCCGAATATGGCGGCACCTCGGCGGTGTCCGGCGGCGGCATCTGGATACCCGACAACCACCGGATCAAAGCCCTGGGCGGCAGCGATTCAGCAGCCGAAGCGATTGCCTACATCCGGGCGGTAACCCACGGCGAGGTCGATGACGGACGAATCGAAGCCTATGTCGAGCACGGCAGGGAAATGGTCGAATACCTCGAACAACAGACCCGCGTGCGTTTCGAGGCGCAGCCTCGTTATGCCGATTACTACCCGGAAGTCGAAGGCGGAAAACCGGGTTACCGCTCCATGGATCCGCAACCGTTTGACGCCGCCGAACTGGGTGAGGAATTTCTGCGCATGCGTGCGCCGTCTCCCGGAACACTGATGATGGGGCGCATGGCGATGACCATGAAAGAGGCGCAGGTACTGTTGTGCCGTGGCCCTGGCTGGTTGCGACTGACGCTGCGGGTGATGTGGCGTTACTGGCGTGACCGCGAGGGGCGACGGTTGTCACGCCGCGACCGCTTCCTGACCCTTGGCAATGCCTTGATCGGCGCCTTGCGCTGTTCGTTGCAGGATCGCGGCAAGTCCCTTTGGCTGAACTGTGCACTGGAAGAATTGCTGCTCGTTGATGATCGGGTTGGCGGCGCTCGCGTCTGTCGCGACGGGCAGTTACTCAACGTCAAGGCCCGCTACGGCGTGATCATCGCGGCCGGTGGTTTCGAGCGTAATCAGGCGATGCGCACCCAATACCTGCCGCAGCCGACCCAGGCCACCTGGAGTGCCACGCCGCCGCACAATACCGGTGACGGCATTCGCGCCGGTCAGGCAATCGGTGCTCGCACTGCGCTGATGGACCATAGCTGGTGGGCGCCGACCACCCATGTCCAGGGCGAAGAAAAGCAGCGTGCACTGTTCGTCGAGCGGACCTTGCCGGGTTGCGTGTTGGTCAACTCTGCCGGCGAGCGTTTCGTCAACGAAGCGGCGCCTTATACCGATATCGTTTACGCGATGTACGCCAACAACCGCGAAGGCGCGGTGAGTGTGCCGTGCTGGATGGTGTTCGACGCCGAATTCCGCCGCAAGTACCCCTGCGGCGCGTTACTGCCAGGCTACGCCCAGCGCGATTGGCAGCTGCCCGAGCACCTGCGTGAGTACTTTTACAAAGCTGCGAGTTTGCAGGCACTGGCAGAAAAAATCGGCGTCGACGGTGCCGGTCTGGTCCGCACAGTGCAGCGTTTCAACGGCATGGCCGTGCAGGGTGTCGACACAGATTTCCATAAAGGTGAATCACTGTTCGATCGCTACTACGGCGACCCGAATGTGCAGCCCAATCCTTGCCTGGCGCCATTGCTCAAAGGTCCGTTCTACGCCGTGCGCATTGATGCCGGGGACATCGGCACCAAGGGTGGTTTGCTGACCGATGTTCACGCCCGCGTATTGCATGAGGACGGGCAACCCATCAACGGTTTGTATGCCATCGGCAACAGTGCCGCTTCGATGATGGGGCGCACGTACCCGGGCGCCGGTTCGACCATCGGTCCGGCGATGACCTTCGGTTACGTGGCGGCCAATCACATCAAGCGCCAGAGCCAGACCAGCTCGGCCAAAAGCCTGTTCAGGAGCGTCGAATGAATCAGCCACTTAAACACGTCGCGGTGGTGACCGGCGCCAGTCGCGGGGTCGGTCAGGGTATCGCCCTGGCCCTTGGCGCTGCGGGCATGACGGTATTCGTCACCGGACGCGCTCCGGAACACGGCGGATCGAATGTGTACGGGCATGCATTGCGCGGCTCACTCAAGGACACGGCTGCCGCGATTACGGCGGCGGGTGGGCGGGGCATCGCGGTGGTCTGCGATCATGCCGATGATGCGCAGGTTCAGGCACTGTTCGCCCGGGTTGAAAAGGAATGCGGGCAACTGGATCTGCTGGTGAACAATGCCGCGTTCATTCATGACCAGTTGATTGAACCGGGACCTTTCTGGGAGAAGCCGCTGGACCTGGTGCGCATCCTCGACGTCGGCCTGCGTTCGGCGTATATCGCCAGCTACTATGCCGCGCCGTTGTTGCTGAAAAGGGGGGGGCTGATCTGTTTCACCTCGTCATTCGGTGCCGGGTGTTACATGCACGGCCCCGCGTACGGCGCGCAAAAGGCGGGTTGCGACAAACTGGCGGCCGACATGGCCATCGACTTCGAGGGGCGGGGCGTGGCGGCGTTATCGCTATGGCTTGGCCCGCAACTGACCGAACGCACACGGATTGCCGGCGAACAACATGGCGAGCAATACCGGGCGTTTCTGGCGGATGCCGAAACCCCGCAATTCACTGGCCGGGTGATTCACGCTCTGCTTAATGACCCGCAGTTGATAGCGTTCTCCGGGCAGACCTTAATCACCGCCGAAATAGCTGCCGGTTACGGCATCAGCGAAGCCGGCGGCCGCCAGCCACCCTCCCACCGCGCCATGCTCGGCGACCCGCGCCAGCAGCATCAGGCGCGGGTGATCTAGTCCACATTCGGCAGGTCAAACACAAAACCCTGTGGGAGCGAGCTTGCTCGCGAAGGCAATTGTTCATTCAACATTGATGCTGACTGATACACCGCTTTCGCGAGCAGGCTCGCTCCCACAGGGATTGCATTTAACTGACGGGGTTTGACGCCCACTCACGCAACACATTCTTGGTCACTTTGCCCGCTGCGTTGAGCGGCATGCTCTCAAGTACTCGCACCCGGCGCGGGACTTTGTAGTTGGCCATCTGCTCGCGGCACCAGGCGAGGAATCGGGCCTGCTCGATCTCTATGCCCGGCGCCGGCAGCAGGAAGGCCATTGCCACTTCACCCAGACGTTCATCGGGGATACCGATCACCGCAACCTGGGCCACGCCGGGGTAGGTCAGCAAACAGTGTTCGATCTCCGCCGGGTACACGTTGAAACCTCCCGTGATGAACATGTCCTTGAGGCGGTCGGTGATGCGCAGATAACCCTGTTCATCGAGCACGCCGATGTCCCCGGTGTGCAGCCAGCCGTCGGCATCGAGGACTTCCTGACTGGCCGGCAGATCATTGAAATAACCCTGCATCAGGTTGTAGCCGCGCACCTGAACCTCGCCGGGGATGTTGGCCGGTTGGCTGTTGCCCGTGCTGCCAACGCAGCGGATTTCCACGCCAGGCATGGCCCGGCCGCTGGTGTTGGCCACCAATTCCGGCGAATCGCCAGGACGGCAGATCGTCGCAAAACCGCAGACTTCGGTCAGACCATAGGCGGTGACGATGGTGGCAAACCCCAGTTCGTCACGCATGCGCCGGATCATTTCCACCGGAATCGCCGCGGCACCGGTCACTGCTACCCGCAATGACGTCAGGTCAAAATCGCTGCGTTGTGGGTGGGCGAGCAATGACTGATAGAGGGTCGGCGGGCCAGGCAGCACGGTGATCCGTTCGCGCTCGACGCATTCAAGCACTGTCCGCACATCAAAAATCTGCTGCGGCACGATGGTGCAGCCGCGCATCAGCGCCGCCAGCCAACCGGCCTTGTAACCGAAGGAATGGAAGAACGGATTGACGATCAGGTAGCGATCGCCCTCACGCAAACCCACCACCTCGCTCCAGTCGCGCACCACCCGCAGGTTTTGTCCGTGGCTCGTCATCACCCCTTTGGGCTTGCCGGTGGTGCCCGAGGTGAACAGCAGGTCAGACAGCGTTTGCGGGTCAACGCCCCGTTCGCGGGTTTGCAGCGCCAATTGCGGCACCTCGTCCGCCAGCGCGAGAAAATCTTCCCACGCCAGCGTGCCCGAACCACCACCGCGCAAGGTGACGATCTGGCGCAGCGCCGGCAATTCTTCAGGCGCCAGCATGCGCGGGTAGTCGGCACCGAGAAACTCACCGATGGCAAACAGCACGCAGGCGCCGCTTTCGCGAAGGATGTAACCCGCCTCGCTGCCTTTCATGCGGGTGTTGAGGGGTACCAGTGCAGCACCGACAGTTTGCAGCGCACCGGCGGCCACGATCCATTCCCACATATTAGGCGCCCATATCGCCACCCGATCCCCGGCCTTTACGTCCAGCGCCAGCAGCGCGCGGGCGGCTTGTCGGCGCAGTTGGTTGAGTGCCCGGTAACTGATCGAGCGCCCGTCATCCTCGATGGCCGGGCGGTCGCCGTAGGTCTGGGCAGCGTTGGCGAACAGTTGGGGAATGGTCTGTGCGATTACGACGGGCGGCATGGGGCCTCCTCGGCTAGAGGACAAGTGCGAAAAGGGGGAGGCCGGGCAGGGTGCCCGGCTGGATAGAAGTTACGCGGCGGGCGGGGCGAAGCGGCGACCGGCGGAGAAACCACCGTCCACGGCGATCATCTGGCCGCTGACAAAGGACGCCTCGTCTGAAGCCAGGAACAGCGCGACGTTGGCCACTTCTTCCGGTTGCCCGGAGCGATTGAGCATGTGCTGCGAGGCGAAGAAGGCGTGGAAGGCTTCCTGCTCACGGACCATGCTGGTCATCGGCGTTTCGATCAGGCCTGGGCACAAGCCGTTGACGCGGATATTGGCGTAGCCGTAGTCGATGGCCATCGAGCGGGTCAGCTGGTTAATGCCGCCCTTGGAGACGTTGTAGGCGACATTGCCGTCGCAGCCTTGCAGACCGAAAATCGAACCGACGTTGATGATTGAGCCACTGCGCTGCGACTCCATTGATGGCAGCGCATATTTGCTGGTGAGCATGCTGCCCGTCAGATTGATGTCCATCACCCGTTGCCAGTTGGCGGTGGTGGTCTGAGTGACGCTGCCCTGGTCGGCGACGCCGGCCGCGTTGACCAGCACGTCGATGCGCCCGAAGTGGCCGATGACTTCTTGCATGACCTGCTGGACCTGCGCTTCATCGCGCACATCGAGGGTCATGAACAGGCCAGGGAAATCCGCCGGTGCCGTGCCGATGTCCAGCCCGACCACGTGCGCACCTTCAGCGGCGAAGCGGCGTACGCAGGCCAGGCCGATCCCCGAAGCGCCGCCGGTTACCACCGCGACCTTATTCTGCAAACGAGCCATAACTGCACCTCTTTTATTGTTGTGGGCTAATGCTGTGGCCGAGTCTAACTGCAGACCGGGCCCGGGTGATCGTCCGTTGAGACTATGGCGACAGAGCGTCTCAATTGGGGAATGCTGTGGCTCTCCACCCCCCCTGTAGGAGCTGTCGAGTGCAACGAGGCTGCGATCTTTTGATCTTGCCTTTGAAAAATCAAAAGATCGCAGCCTCGTTGCACTCGACAGCTCCTACAGGGGAACGCGTACTCAGTCAGGGAATTTGAGCCGTACCCGGGCGCCGGTTGGACGGCTCTGGCAGGCCAGCGTCCAGCCTTCGGCCAATTCTTTGGGGCTGAGCACATCGTTGCGAGCCAACTGGATCTCTCCTTCCTGGACGACACACATGCAGGCCCCGCAAAAACCTTCTTCGCAAGAAGAGGGCACGTCCAGGCCTGCCGCTTTGCAACTTTGCAGCAGGGTGTCGCCAGGCCGGCAGGCAATCTCGTGCTGTTGACCATCGAGCTCGACAATCAGCGCCTCGCACAGTGATCCGAGGGCAGCCGCCCGGGCCAGGGTTTCTTCGGCCAGTAGTTCGTCGGGATCCGGAGGGGAGAGGAAGCGCTCGACATGGATGCGTTCGGCGGCTTCGCCCAGACCCAGCAGCGTGCGCTCCACGGTGTCCATGAACGGCCCCGGTCCGCAGATGAAGTAATCACCGCCAGCCGAACCGCGCAGCAGATGACGCACCTGAGCCTCGGTCAGGAAACCCTGAACCGAGTCGAGGACGTGCACCACGTGCAGTTGATCAGGATGCGCCTTGATCAACTGCCGCAGCTCATCCTTGAAAATCACCGAGGCTTCTTCACGGTTAGCGTAGATCAACTTGATCGGCCGCTGGCTGCTGTGCAGCGTCGATTTGAGAATGGAAAACACCGGGGTGATGCCCGAACCTCCGCCGAAGAGCACCAACGGCCTGGAGTCGGCGTCCTGCTGATGCTGGTCCACACAGAAATGCCCGGCTGGCGGCAACACCTCCAGCCAGTCACCGACCTGGACCTCGTTCATCCAGTTCGACACCCGACCGCCCTCGACCCGTTTGACCGTGACCTTGGGCAGCGCATCCGCCAGCGGCGAGCTGGCCATGGAGTAACAGCGGGTCAACAGCTTGCCGGCGCAGGTCACGCGAAACGTCAGGAACTGGCCCGGTTTGTAACGAAAGCGCTCACGCAAGGTTGGCGGTATGTCCAGCACCAGCGAGCGCGCATCAAAGGTCTCGTCGATCACCGCGCACACTTGCAATGAGTAGCTTCCCGTCGTTGATTCGGCCGGTGTCAGGTTCTGCTGTTGCGTGCCCATGTTCACCTCGGTCTCAGAGCCCGCTGATCAATTGGGCGTTGTCGACGCGGATCTCGGCACCGTTGACGAAACGTGACTCGTCAGTGGCGAGGAACAGCACCACATTGGCAATGTCCCGGGGCGCGCACATACGATTCATCGGGTCTTGGTCAAGGGCTTCCTGAGGGATCGGCTGGCCGCCGGTCAGGGCCTGGGTCATCGGCGTGTTGACGCCGTCCGGGTGTACGCTGTTGCAACGAATGCGATAGCCCTGCTGTTTGCAGTGCAAGGCGATGGAACGGGTCATTGCCGCCACCGCGCCTTTGGACGCCGAGTAGGCACAGAACA
The DNA here is from genome assembly GCF_054898105.1 of Pseudomonas sp. MDT1-17. Taxonomy (NCBI): domain Bacteria; kingdom Pseudomonadati; phylum Pseudomonadota; class Gammaproteobacteria; order Pseudomonadales; family Pseudomonadaceae; genus Pseudomonas; species Pseudomonas sp. MDT1-17. Next base: position 2,816,209 of record NZ_JBUBVM010000001.1, read on the forward strand.
TCGGCATCGCGCCCAGCGCTGCTACCGACGACATGTTGATGATCGAGCCGCCGCCGGTTTCTTTCATGGCCTGGATCGCGTACTTGCAGCCGAGGAAGTAACCGTCGCCATTGATCTTCTGCACCTTCTGCCACAGTTCCAGCGTGGTGTCTTCGATGCTGCCCAAGGCCAGAATCGCAGCGTTGTTCACCAGTACATCGAGGCGTCCGAAGTGTTCCAGGGTGGTTTTGATCACCTGTTGCCAGTCGCTTTCACTGGCTATGTCATGGCGAATGAACAGCGCATTGCTGCCGATTTCTGCGGCGACCTGGCGACCGGCTTCTTCGTTGAGATCGGTCAGCACGACTTTGGCGCCTTCACGGGCCAGCAGCAGAGCGTCTTCGCGACCGATGCCGCTGGCGGCGCCGGTGATGATGCAGACTTTGCCTTCTACACGTTGCATTGTTGTTCTCCTGAGCGTGTGGTTTTAAGTGCGACCTGGTCGGCCACATGGGCAGCGGCACGGCGACCGGAATAGATGCAATCGGCCAGCGACAGGCCGGAGACATACAGATTTGAAGCGACCCCGACCGCATTGCGACCGGCGCTGTACAGACCGCGGATCGGCCGACCTGCGTGGTCCAGCACCTGGCCGCTGCGTTCGCAGACTTTTAATCCACCGAGGGTGATGACGGGGCAGGGGAACAGGCGGCTGGCGAATGACAGATCCAGGGCGTACCACGGGCCTTGTTCCATATCGGCGAGCATGGCTTGCGACTTGCAAAAAGCATCAGCGACGTCGCCCCGAGCGGCGCGGCTGTAGGAGGCCACGCTCTGTTGCAGGGCCTCGGCGGGTAATCCGCAACGCTTTGCCAGACCCGTGAGACTGCTGCTGCGCCGAGCGTTGAACAGCAAGTTGAGCAGCACCGGCAGACGCTGGAATTGCCAGACTTTGCCCGGACCGACCTGGCGCAATGCCTCGCGCACCAGCGCCCGGTTGAGAATCAGCATTGCGCGGCCGTCCTGCTCTTCGACCATGGCATGGCCGAGGGTCGCACCGTAGATTTCTTCGTTGGCATAGCGATGCCCGCGCGCGTTGACGATCAGTCCTCGGGCCCAGGCCAGCGGTGGATTGATAAAACGCCAGGCGCTGATTTTGTCCATCCGCGCCACGCTGCCTCCGGCGCTCTGACCCAGGGCGATGCCGCTGCCGTTGCAGCCAGTGGTCCCCAGCGGCAACCCGGCCAGGTACTGCGGCGCATGCCGGCGGACCCAGTCGCGATTGAAGATAAACCCGCCGCTGCTCAGCAATACACCGTGTTCGGCGCGAATCAACAGGCGCTCGGCACTGGTCTGTTCGATGCGTCGCAAGCGAGCGCGCAAACGGTCGGCCAATGCCGGGGCATACATGTGGATGGCGCTGGCCCAGCGTGAAAGCCGGGCATGTTGACGGGCGGCGTGGCTACCGGGCGGCAGCTGCCAGGCTTCGACCCCCAGCACTTGATCGCTGGTATCGAGCACCAGCCGCCGGACTTCGCACTGGCTGCGCAGGCGTGCGCCGTGGCGCAAGGCGCTGGCCTTTAGCGGGGCGAACAGGCTGGCGCCGGACATGCCGGGGCCTTTGGTGCGGTGACCGCGAGGTGCCGGTTTGGCAATGGCGGCATAGGCCGGCACCGCTTCGTTGCCGGAGTAATAGAGGTAGTACTGATCGCTCGGGTATGAAGTTTTATGCGGCGGCATGCTGGATTCGAACGCAACGCCTTGTCGCTCAAGCCACGCCAGTTGCTCGCCACTGCCTTCGCAGAAATCTCGCAGCGTCTGGCTGCTGACGGCTTCGCCGACTTCCTGACGCAGGTAGTTGAACATCGCTTCACTGGTGTCGTCATAGCCGGCCTGGCGCTGATAGGGCGTGCCGCCACCGGCATACACCACTCCGCCACTGATCGCGGTGGCACCACCCCCTTCGAAGCGGTCCAGTGCCAGCACCGCCAATCCGCGACTGGCCGCTTCGATGGCGGCACAGGTGCCGGCGCCGCCAAAACCGACCACTAGCAAGTCGCAGCGATCATCCCAGTTCAGCTGGTCGGCGCTGCTTATTCGTAGTGCCGTCAACCCGTTCAGGCTGTCCATTTTTTCAGGCCTCAGCCGGCGAAAGCGAAGGAGGGTGCGGGTTTGGCGGTGGTGGTGTAGCTGCCGTCGAGGTAGACCAGCGGGGTGATCGCGGCGCTGGTGTGGATTTGCAGGATGCGCCCGATGAAGACGGTGTGGGTGCCGTAGCTGAAGTGGCCGTCCTGGCGGCAGAGGATTGCTGATTGGGCATCTCCCAGGTAGGGAATGCCGCCGGCGCTGGTCAGCCAGTTGCCGCGGTCGAACCGTGCTTCGCCTTTGATCGCACCGCTGCACAGGTGTGCGAGGTCTTGTTGCTCGACGCCGAGGATGTTGACGCAGAAGTCTGCGCCGGTGGCCAGTGCGGCGTGGGGGGAGGCGGTTTTGTTGATGCAGATGAGCAGCGATGGTGGTTCGGTGCTGAGGGAATCGACTGCCGTGGCGGCCATGGCGAAACGCTCAGAGCCATTGCTGGTGCTGATTATGGTGACTGACTTGGCCAGGCGGCGCATGGCCTGGAGCATGTCGGCTTTCAGATTGACGTCGTTCATCGCACTAGCCCTTTTTGTTGTGCATGGAGTGCGGTGGATTCTTGCTCTGACGCCCCGCTATAACATCGTCCGAGGGGACTAGGCCTTGGCGGCCTCTGGGCCGACCAGGCTCTTGTTGATCGAGTACATATCCATTCCTTCGGTTATGGCGGCTGGCGGTTTCGCCCTTACGGCGAGTCCCTTTTTCAAACGCCAAAAAGGAACCAAAAGGCTTCGCCCCGAGCGTCCGGCCCCTCGCTTAGGCTCGGCGTTCCTTCGTTCCGGTATCCATCCGGGGACACTGCCCTCCGGTCTGCTTCGCGACGACCTACATGCAGCGTGTTCGACTGCGTCGAACGGCGCTGCGCGCCACTCCCCGGATGAATACCTCCACTCAGCCTCCCGAAGGGGCGGGTGGATCAAGATCAAGAGCTGCAGGCGAGCTAACGCTCGGCCTGTTGAGTGGTGAGAAGCGAAAGGCGAAAGGCGAAAGGCTCAGGGCGTGATGGCGTCCTGACAGCCGACCAATCTCTTTCTGCTGTATGCAATCTCCCTGTAGGAGCTGCCGCAGGCTGCGATCTTTTGATCTTCGCTTTTCTCTCAAACCACATGGTCCGTTTGAGGGATGCCCACCATTGCGCACATTGCTTGAATGCCAGGGTAGGGGCGCTACACACGCCCCGCTGCACGCGCGCCCCGGCGGATGGGGTGAACAAAGGAGAACAATAAAAATGCTCAATCAAGACCTGATTCGCCAGCGTCTGAGCCAACGTGCCCGCGAGCTGGTGCCGATCCTGCGTGAACGCGCCCTGAATGCCGCGCAAGCCGGCCAGTTGCCTGAAGAAACGCTGAAGGATTTCCAGGACGCCGGCTTCTTTCGCATCCTCCAGCCTTCTCGCTGGGAAGGCTATGAACTGGAGCCCAAGGATTTCTTTGACGTGCAGATGACCCTGGCTGAAGGCTGCATGTCCTCGGCCTGGGTGTTGGGTGTGGTGGCGATCCATAACTGGCAACTGGCGCTGTTCGATGACCGTGCGGCACAAGATGTCTGGGGCGCCGACTCCAGTGTGCTGATCTCTTCTTCCTATATGCCGGTGGGCAAGGTCGAGCGGGTCGAGGGTGGTTTCAAGCTGAGCGGGCGTTGGGGGTTTTCTTCCGGCAGCAAACACTGCGACTGGGTGTTCCTGGGAGCGCTGGTGCCACCGGAAGAAGCCGGTGGAGCGCCGGATTACCGGACTTTCCTGGTGCCGCGCAGCGACTACCAGATTCTCGACAACTGGAATGTCATGGGCCTGGAAGCCACCGGCTCCCACGACATTCTGGTCGAAAACGCCTTTGTGCCGGAGTACCGCACTCATCGCGCCTTTGACGGTTTCATGCAGAACAGTCCGGGTAACGCCGTGAACACCGCGCCGTTGTTTCGCCTGCCGTTCGGGCAGATTTTTGTGCGTGCGGTGTCGTCCTCGGCCATCGGCGCGCTGCAAGGTGCGGTAGATCAGTTTGTCGAGCACAACCGCGCGCGGGTCGGGGTCAACGACGGTCGGAAAATGGTCCAGGACCCGTCCGCGCAATCCGCGCTGGCCAACGCCATGGTCTGCGTCGACGAGTGCAAGACCGTGCTGATGCGCAACTTCGCCCTGATGCTGCAACGGGCCCAAAGCGCAGAGCCGTTGAGCATGTCCGAGCGGGTGAAGATGCGTTACGACTCGGCGCTGGTGGTCGACAAGTGCGCCAAAGCGGTTGCCGACTTGATGTTCAACAGCGGCGCCTCGACCATCTTCCGCAGCCACGCAATCAACCGGGCATTCCGCGACATTCACACTGGCCGCGCCCACGTCGCGAACAACCCGGCCAAGTACGCCTGGAATCTCGGCGGGGTCAGCATGGGCCAGGACAGCAATGACTTTTTTCTCTGACTTTTTCCTACGGCTCTTTCCATGAGTCGGCTAGTCCGTTTGCGTGATTCGAGCGCCCCTTTGATGCCCGAGCATGGGCACAAGGCGTACGTCTCCGGCGCCGACTGCGCATCCAATAAACACAAGGATCAACCATGAAATTTTCACTAATTTACGAAGCCCAGACGGTGGACTCCAGCCGTGAAGGCGACCGCAGGATTTTTGAAGACACCGTCGAGCAGGCTGTGCTGGCTGACAAGCTCGGCTTCGACACCTTCTGGTGCGTGGAGCACACGGCGCTGAGCAACTACTCGCACATGTCCGCGCCGGAAACCATGCTGGCGTTCGTCGCCGGTAAAACCGAACGCATCGGTATCGGCCACGGCGTGGTCTGCCTGCCGCCGGCGATGAATCACCCGGTGAAAGTCGCGGAACGCATAGCGACCCTCGACCTGTTGTCCAAAGGCCGGGTACATTTTGGCGTCGGCAAGGGTGGCACCCAGCAGGAGGCCGGCACCTTCGGCTACGACCTGGCCACGTTGCAGCCGCAGATCGACGAAATGATGTACTTGATCCCGAAGATGTTCGTGCAGGACGAAATCGAACATAACGGCGACTTCGTGCAGATCCCCAAACGACCCATCCACCCCAAGCCTTATCAAGACCCGCACCCGCCGATGTACCTGGCCTGCACCAACACCGACTCGCTGAAAAATGCCGGCGGGCGCGGCATGGGTGCCTTGGTACTGGGCTTCGGTGGCCCGGAAGAAATCGCCAAGAAAGTCGCGGTCTACCATGAAGCCTGGGACAACCGCGACGAGAAGAAACAGGTGGGTTTCCGTCCCAACCGGCACATCGCGGCACTGTGCCCGGCCATTGTTCTTGAAAACAATGAAGAGGCGCGCCGCATCGGTATTCGTGGCCAGCGCTACTTCATGGAATCGTTGGGCTACTGGTACGGCGGTGGCGAGCGCCCGGACCCGGAGAAGTGGAAGGACGACACCTTCGTCGATGGCAACGGCCAGAGCGTGATCAAGTCGCGCTTCGCCTCGGAAGAAGTCAGCGTCGATTTCTCCGACCCGACCATGGCCATGATGAACCCCAACCACGCTTACGGCACGGTCGAGGATTGCATCGGTTACGTGCAGCGCCTGATCGACGCCGGCGCCGACGAGATCCTGTTCATCTGCCAGATGGGTACCGTGCCGCAGTGGGCGCAACTGGAGACCTTGCGCAATATTGGCGAAAAAGTGATCCCGCATTTTCGCAAGGCGTGAGCCCCGACACTTAAGTAACTGAACACCGCATAACCCCTGTGGGAGCGAGCCTGCTCGCGATAGCGGCCTTACATTCAACATCAATGTTGAGTGTTATGGCCCCATCGCGAGCAGGCTCGCTCCCACATGTTTTTATGCCCCCACCAATCATTTCCGCTAGTCCCATTGGACGATGTTGCCCCCGCGCAAACCCGTTTGAATAGCCCTACATAAAGTCTCCCCCGGCCACCGCCGAGGGGCGGCTCGGCCTGACAAAAACGAGGAGTGCATCCATGGATATCCGTGGTCTGGGTTACGTCACCCTGTTATCCAGCGACCTGGCGCAATGGCGTCAGTACGCAAGCCAGGTGCTGGGCATGATGGTCATCGGCAGCGCTGATGATGAGCGGCTGTACCTGAAAATGGACGATCGCCATTACCGCATTCTGGTGGAGAAGAGCACTCAAGATGGTTTCGGCGCCTGCGGCTGGGAAGTCCCGGGAAAAGCGGCACTCGAGCACGCCGTCAGCGTCCTGCAACAGGCCGATGTGCAAGTCACCCGCGGCCCAACGGCTCAAGCCGAAATGCGCAAGGTCCAGGAACTGGTTCACTTCAGCGACCCGGATGGCAATCGCCACGAACTGTTCTGGGGACCTCAGCAGGACTTCGCACGGTTCGTCTCGCCGGTTGGGGTCAAGGGTTTTGTCACCAACGAACTGGGTATGGGCCACGTGGTATTGCCGGCGCCGAGCTTTGAGCGTTGCCGGGATTTCTACGAGCAGGTACTCGGCTTCGGTCTGTCCGACCTGATGAAAGTCCGCTTTACCCCGGACCCGGCCGAGCCGCAAAAGCGCATCCACTTCCTGCACTGCAATAACGGCCGGCACCACTCGCTGGCGATTTTTGAGTGCCCGATGCCCCACGGCTGCGTGCACATGATGGTCGAGGTCAACACACTGGACGAGGTCGGTCGCGCCCTCGATCGCGTGCAGGCAAACGGCGTGAAGCTGTCGGCCACCCTCGGTCAGCACACCAACGATCAGATGATCTCGTTCTACATCAAGACGCCGTCCGGGTTTGACCTGGAATACGGCTGCGATGGCCTGGTGGTCGATTGGGATCGCCACACACCTTTTGAAAGCACCGTGGTCAGCCACTGGGGCCATGATTTCAGTGTCGGTCGCCAATGAGGACTATGACGATGGACAAGCGAATGACCACGGCCGAGATGGTTGGCCAACTGCGTGACGGCATGACCATCGGCATCGGTGGCTGGGGACCGCGGCGCAAACCCATGGCGTTGGTGCGGGAGATTCTGCGCTCCGACCTCAAGGACCTCACCGTCGTCGCTTACGGCGGTGCCGACGTTGGCATGCTCTGCGCGGCCGGCAAGATCAGGAAACTGGTGTTCGCCTTCGTTTCCCTGGATTTCATTCCACTGGAACCGTATTTCCGCAAGGCGCGCCAAGAGGCGGCACTGCACGTGATGGAAATCGACGAAGGCATGCTCCTGCTCGGTCTGCGGGCTGCAGCCATGAACGTGCCGTTCATTCCGACGGCGGTCGGGTTGGGCACCGATGTGCTGCGCCACAACCGGCAGATCAAGTTGATCGCTTCGCCTTATGCCGATGGCAAGGACTGGGTCGCCATGCCGGCGCTCAAACTCGATGCGGCGCTGATTCACGTCGACCGTGCCGATGCGCGAGGTGTCTGCCAGATCAGTGGCCCCGATCACTACATGGACGACCTGTTCGTGCGTGCCGCGACTCACAGCTACGTCACCTGCGACGAACTGGTCGACAGCGAATCTTTCCATGCCAATGCAGGGCAGGCGCATCAAGTGTTCTGGGAACGCAACCTGACCACCGCCGTGGCCCACGTCCCAGGCGGTGCGCATCCGTCTTCCTGCGCGCCGCTGTACGGTTTCGACGTGGCGCACTTCAAGGCCTACAACGCTTCGGCCCAGGCGGTCGATGGCTGGCAGGATTACGTCCGGGATTACGTTGACTGCACTCACGAACAGTACCTGGACAAGGTCGGCGGCCTGGCTGCCATCCGCCAGCTTCCTCTGCCGGTTTTCTAAGCGAGCCTCGATATGACCACTACTGCAACCACTTACAGCCTCGCCGAACTGATGATCTGCGCCGCTTCCGAGGCCTGGCGCGACGATGGCGAGGTTCTGGCCAGCGGCATCGGGGTGATCCCGCGTCTCGCTGCGTCACTGGCGATGCTCAGCAGCAATCCGCAGCTGCTGATGACCGATTCTGAAGCCTACATGGTCGCCGAACCGGTGCCGCTGGGTGCGCGAAACGGCTATCAGCCCAAGCGTGACAGCTGGATGGGGTTCTCGCGGATTTTCGACAATGTCTGGGGCGGCAAGCGCCATGCGTTGGTCGGCCCGACCCAGATCGACCGTTTCGGCCAGGCGAACATTTCGTGCATTGGCGACTACGCCAAACCCAAGGCGCAGATGCTCGGGGTGCGTGGTTTTCCCGGCAACTCGATCAGCCACGCCAACTCCTTTTGCGTGCCCAGCCATAACCGTCGGGTGTTCGTCGAAGGCGAGGTCGATATGGTCGCCTCGGTCGGCTACAACCCGGCCCGCCTGGCTCGCGGCTGGTCGCTGGACGAGATCGATATTCGCCTGATCATCACCGACCTCTGCGTCCTGGATTTCCAGGGGCCGCAACGGCAGATGCGGATTCGTTCGTTGCACCCTGGCGTGAGCGTGGCCGAGGTGCAGGACAACACCGGGTTTGCTTTGCATGTGCCGCAAGACTGCCCGACCACCGCTGGCCCGAGTGTCGAGCAATTGCAGCTGATCCAGCGTCTGGATCCGCACAACCTGCGTGCCAGCCAGCTCAAAGACAACCCGCCAGGCCAACGCTGAGCGCCCCCGGTTTTGGAGAAAAGTGATGGCTGAACATAACGATAAAAACCGGGCCGACGTGGTGCTTTACGAGGTGCGTGGCGCGGTGGCCCTGGTCACCATGAACCGCCCCGAGTTCCACAACGCGCAGAACTCGCAGATGACCTACGCGCTGGATGTGGCGTTTCGCCGGGCCTGCGATGACGATGAGGTGAAAGTCATCGTGCTGCGTGGTGCCGGCAAGCATTTCTCCGCCGGGCATGACATCGGCACGCCGGGTCGCGACGTCGATCAGACCTTCGACCGTGCCAGCCTGTGGTACGACCATGTGAACAAGCCGGGCGGCGAGTTTCTCTACGCCCGAGAGCAGGAAGTCTATCTGGGCATGTGCCGACGCTGGCGCGAAATGCCCAAGCCAACCATCGCCATGGTCCAGGGGGCGTGCATCGCGGGCGGGCTGATGCTGGCTTGGGTCTGCGACCTGATCGTCGCCAGTGAGGATTCGTACTTCGCGGATCCGGTGGTGCGCATGGGCATTCCCGGGGTCGAGTACTTCGCCCATGTGCATGAGCTGAATCCGCGTATCGCCAAGGAGTTTCTATTCCTCGGCGAGCGCATGCCGGCGGCGCGCGCCTATCAGATGGGCATGCTCAATCGGGTGGTGCCGAGTGAAGTGCTGGAACAGGAAACCCTCGACATCGCCGGGCGCATCGCGCAGATGCCGCGCCTGGGGCTGCAACTGAGCAAGCAGGCGGTTAACAACGCTGAAGACTTGATGGGCAAGCGCGCAACCATGGACATGGTGTTCGGTCTGCATCACTTCGCCCATGCGCACAATGAATTGGTGTCCGGTGACCGCCTCGGCGGTTATGACGCCAAGGCCATGGCCAGTTCGCAGCGCACATCGGGCGGGGCGTAAGCATGGCGATCTCTCTGAACACTCGACTGACCGAATTGCTCGGTTGCCGCTACCCGATCATCCAGACCGCCATGGGCTGGGTCGCCGACCCGAAACTGGTGGCGGCCACCGGTAATGCCGGCGGCTTCGGTTTTCTCGCCGGGGCGACCATCGAGCCGCAACGGATGGAGGCGGCGATCCTCGAAACACGGCGCCTGACTGATCAGCCTTTCGGCGTCAATTTTCATATGTACCAGGCCAACGCCGGCGAGATTGTTGAGCTGGTGTTGCGCCATAACGTCAGGGCAGTCAGCTACAGCCGCTCGCCCGGCAAACAAATGATCAGCCGTCTGAAGGACGCCGGCGTGGTGTGCATGCCCACGGTCGGTGCTCTGAAACACGCGCAAAAAGCCGTGGAAATGGGTGCTGACGCCGTCACCGTACAAGGCGGCGAGGGCGGCGGGCATACCGGGTCGGTGCCGACGTCGTTGCTGCTCGATCAAGTGGTCAACGCGGTCTCGGTGCCCGTGGTGGCCGCCGGTGGTTTCAAGGATGGCAAAGGCCTGGTCTCGGCCCTGGCGTACGGCGCCGAAGGCATCGCCATGGGCACACGCTTTCTGATGTGCGCCGACAGCCCGGTGCCGCAGGCGACGCTGGCGCGTTACCTGGCAGTCAACGACCCGGCGGCAATCATCATCAGCCGCGCCATCGACGGCATGCCGCAACGGATGATTCGCAACGAACTGCTCAACCAGCTTGAAACGAGTGGTGGTCTCAAACGCTTGTTGTTGGCATTCCAGAGTGGCCTGGCGTACCGCCGCCACAGTGGCATGAGCCTGACGCAACTGCTCGGCAGCGTTTTGAAAATGCGCGGCAGCGGTGAGCTGACGGCCGCGCAAAGCCTCATGGCCGCCAACGCACCGATGGTGATTCAGAAAGCCATGGTCGACGGGTTACCCGCCGAAGGTGTGCTGCCCGCCGGCCAGATCGCCGCATCCATCGACAGCTTGCCCAGCTGCGCCCAATTGATTGAACAGATCGTCCGCGACGCCGAATTGCGTCTGGGCGAGCTGTGCCGCCGTGTGTCGTGAAGGGGAAAGGCATGAAACCATTTAGCGTCAGTATCGATAACGGCATCGCCGAACTGGTGTTCAACCAGCCACCGGTCAACGCCTTCAATTGTCAGGGCTGGGCCGATATCGCCAGCGAGCTCGAAGCCCTCGGTCGCGACAGCAGCGTGCGGGTGATCGTGATTCGCGCCGAAGGTCGCGGTTTCTGTGCCGGGGTCGACATCAAGGAACTGGCCGCCGACGGCAACCTGATCGTGGCGGTGAACAAGGGCAACTACGACAGCTTCAAGGCGATTCACCGCAATCCGAAACCGGTCATCGTCGCCGTACACGGCTTCGTTCTTGGCGGCGGCATCGGCATCTGCGGCGCGGCCGACATTCTGGTGGCCTCCGAATGCGCCACCTTCGGCGTGCCCGAAGTGGATCGCGGTGCCATGGGCGGCGGTGCGCATTTGCAGCGGCTGTTCCCGGTGCAGAAGGTCCGTCACATGTACTTCACCGGCGAGATGATCGACGCCGCCGAGGCCTGGCGCCTGGGTGCAGTAGAGCGTGTGGTCAAGCGCGAGGACTTGCGTGAAGCCGCGCTGCAGATCGCCCGCAGCATCGCCGCCAAGAGCCCGGCCATGATCAGCCTCGCCAAAGAAGCGCTGAGCGGTATCGAAGACGGCAATCTGGAAGACAAATATCGCTGGGAGCAGGGCTTCACGCTCGAGGCTTATCGCTCACTGGACTCACAGGAAGCACGCGACTCGTTCGTCGAGAAGCGCGATGCCCACTTCAACGGCTGAAGGCACTCTCATGGACTTGACCTATACCCCGGCCCAACAGGCCTTTCGCGCGGAAGCGCGGACCTGGCTGGCGGCCAATGTACCCGGTGAACCGCTGCAATCGTTCGACACCGAGCAAGGCTTTGCCGCGCATCGTGCCTGGGAGAACCGGCTTAACGACGGTCGCTGGGGCATGGTCACCTGGCCCATCGATCTCGGCGGACGCGGTTGCGACTTGATCGAGTGGCTGATCTTCGAGGAGGAATACTACCGCTCTGGCGCGCCTGCACGGGTTAACCAGAACGGTATCTTCCTGCTCGGCCCGACGCTGATGGAATACGGTAGCGAGGAACAGAAAGCGCGCTTTCTGCCGCGTATGGCCACCGGTGAAGATATCTGGGCCCAGGCCTGGTCCGAGCCAGGCGCGGGTTCCGACATGGCGGCGATCCGCTCGAAGGCCGAGCGGGTCGGCGACCACTATGTGATCAACGGCCAGAAAACCTGGTCGACCCGCGCCGTATGGGCCGATTGGATTTTCGGTATTTTTCGCACCGATCCGCACTCACAGCGCCATCAAGGCCTGACATTTATCCTGCTGCCGCTCGACAGTCCGGGGATCACCGTACGGCCCATTCCGCAGCTCAATGGCTTGCCGGGGTTCGCCGAAATCTTCTTCGACGACGTCAAGGTGCCGGTGGAAAACGCCTTGGGTGGTGAGGGCATGGGTTGGCATGTGGCGATGTCCACCGCCGGGTTCGAGCGCGGTTTGCTGCTGCGTTCACCCGCACGCTTTCAGGAAACCGCTCGGCGACTGGTGCAGTTGTACCAGGCCAACCGCGAGCAGGCTGACCGCGACCCGGCCATTGGCGAAGCAGTGATGCGCGCCTGGCTGGACGCCGAGGCTTACACCCTGAGCACCTACATGACCGCCTCGCAACTGGTGCAGGGCGGCAAGATCGGGCCGGAATCCTCGACCAACAAAATCTTCTGGTCGGAACTCGATCAGCGCATGCACGACACCGCCATGAGCATTCTCGGCTTGCGTGGCGAGCTGCTGCCCGAAGCACCTGCTGCGGGCGACGTCGGCCATTGGCTGGAAGGTTTTCTGTTTGCCCAGGCCGGACCGATCTATGCCGGCACCAACGAGATCCAGCGCAACATCATTGCCGAACGCATGCTCGGCATGCCGCGTGCCTGAGGAATAGACCATGGACTTTAGTTTCAGCCGCGACCAGTTGCTGTTCCAGGACAACGTCAGAAGTTTTCTGATCAACGAGGTCACCCCGGAGCGCATTCGCGAACTTTGGCTCAGCGACAGCGGACGTAGCGATCAGCTCTGGGCCCAATTGGTGGAGTTGGGCCTGACTGCGCTGACCGTTCCCGAAGAGCAAAACGGGATGGGTATGAATGAGCTGGACTTCATTCTGCTCGCTCAGGAATGTGGGTATGCCGGTCTGCCCGAGCCGCTGGTGGAGACGATGCTGATCGGCGTGCCGTTGCTCGCCGCCCTTGATGAAAGCCACGCGGTGCTCAAACAACACTGGCTGGCGCGCGTCGCGGAAGGCCGCGCACGGTTGGCGATTGCCGAACCGGGTAACCCGCTGGTCAGCGATGCCCATGTCGCCGATTTGCTGTTGCTGGCTCATGGCGATGAGGTGCATGCGGTCGAACCTGGCGCGGTGCGCTTGACCCGCAATGTGTCGGTCGATCCCAGTCGTCAGCTGTTTCAGGTCGACTGGACGCCAACGCCCGCCACCTGCGTGGCCGCTGGCGAACAGGGCCGACGCTTGTGGGCCGCCGCGTTCAATCGTGGCGCCCTGGGCAGTGCCGCGCAAATGCTGGGACTGGCCAAGCGCATGGTCGACCTCGCGGTGGATTACACCTTCGAGCGCAAACAGTTCGGCAAACCGGTGGGTTCGTTCCAGGCGGTCAAGCATTTGATGGCCAACGTCGCGGTGCAGATCGAGTTCGCCAAAGGGCCGCTGTACCGCGCTGCCTATGCATTGGCCGAGCAGCAACCGGGACAGGACGTGCTGGTGTCCCATGCCAAGTTGGCGACTTCGGAGGCCGCCATGCTCGCCGCGAAAAACACCATTCAGGCTCACGGCGCCATGGGTTACACCTGGGAAGTCGACCTGCATTTGTTCATGAAGCGCGCCTGGGCACTGGACAAAGTCTGGGGTGATCGTGGCCATCACAAAGGGCGGATCCGCGCGGCGTTGTTCGACGGCAATCCAGCACTGGGTGCTGGCAACACTTTCTGACGGCGACTGTGCCCGACTTCAACATTTACCCCGAGGTACACCATGCCTGAAGCCTATATTGTCGACGCACTGCGTACACCCACCGGGCGGCGCAAGGGTGGTTTGAGCCAGATTCACGCAGCCGATCTGGGCGCCCACGTCTTGCGTGCACTGGTCGAGCGCAACGACATCCCCGATGACGATTACGACGATGTGATCTTCGGCTGTGTCGACACCATCGGTCCGCTGGCCGGGGACATTGCCCGCACCAGTTGGCTGGCCGCCGGCCTGTCGCAGGCGGTACCCGGCACCACCATCGATCGCCAGTGCGGTTCGTCCCAGCAAGCGGTGCACTTTGCCGCCCAAGCGGTGATGAGCGGCACCCAGGATGTGGTCATCGCCGGCGGCGTGCAAACCATGACCCAGATTCCTATTTCCTCAGCCATGATCGCTGCCGAACCGCTGGGCTTTAGCGATCCGTTCAGTGGGTCTGAAGGTTGGGTCCGACGCTACGGTACGCAGCCGCCGACGCAGTTCCGTTCGGCGCAGATGATTGCCGAGAAGTGGGGGCTGTCCCGCGAACAACTGGAAGCCTATTCACTGGAGTCCCATCAGCGGGCATTGCGGGCCATCGAGCAAGGGCGGTTCAACCGGGAAATCGTGCCACTGGCCGCAGTTGTGCACGACGAAACGCCGCGCCACACCAGCCTGGCGAAAATGGCCGAACTGGACGTCCTGTTTGGCTGCGACCGGGTGACCGCAGCCGTGTCCAGCCAGACCTGCGACGCGGCCAGCGCGATGCTGATCGTTTCCGAGGCGGCACTCAAGCGCTACGGGCTGACACCGCGCGCGCGTATCCACCACCTCAGCGTGCGCGCCGAAGACCCGATCTGGATGCTCACCGCACCCATCCCGGCCACCGCTTATGCACTCAAGCGAGCCGGGATGAAGCTTGAAGACATCGACCGGGTGGAGATCAACGAAGCCTTCGCCTCGGTCGCGATGGCCTGGCTCAAGGAGACCGGCTATCCCCACGAGCAGACCAACGTCAACGGCGGCGCAATTGCCCTCGGCCATCCGCTGGGCGCCACCGGCACCCGGTTGATGTGCAGCCTGCTGCATGAGCTGGAACGCAGCGGTGGTCGCTTCGGTTTGCAGACCATGTGCGAAGGCGGCGGCCAGGCCAACGTGACGATTATCGAACGCTTGTAAGCTGACCTGATTCCAGGATGCACACTGATCCTGTGGGAGTGAGCCTGCTCGCGAAGGGGCCATCAAATTCAACATTGATGATGACTGACCCACCGCTTTCGTGAGCAGGCTCGCTCCCACAGGGGATTAGTCGACTAGCTATGAATGTGAAGGAATAGCACCATGAAAATCTGTGAGAACCGCGTAGTGATCATCACCGGTGCCGGTGGTGGATTGGGCCGGGCCTACGCGCTGGCCTTCGCCGCCGAGGGCGCCAAAGTGGTCGTCAACGATATCAACCGAGAAGCAGCACTGGCCGTCGTCGCCGACATTGAGGCGCAGGGCGGTGTGGCGGTAGCCAACAGCAACGACATCACTCGCTACGACGATGCGGCGTTGATCGTGCGCCAGGCCATCGAAACCTTCGGCGGCCTGGACGTGGTGGTCAACAACGCCGGCATCTGTCGCGACCGCATGTTCGCCAGCCTCACCGAAGCCGACTGGGATGCGGTGGTGGCCGTGCACCTCAAAGGCCATTTCTGTATCGCCAGCCACGCCGCGCGTTACTGGCGCGAGCAGGCCAAGGGTGGTGCGCAGCTGAGTGCGCGGATCATCAACACCAGTTCCGGGGCCGGTTTGCAGGGCTCCATCGGTCAGTCCAACTATTCCGCTGCCAAGGCGGGTATCGCTGCGTTGACGCTGGTGCAGGCGGCCGAACTGGGTCGCTATGGCATAACCGTCAACGCCCTGGCCCCGGCCGCGCGCACCGGAATGACCGAGCAGGTGTTCGCCGATACCATGAAAAAACCCGAAGAGGGCTTCGACTACTTTGCTCCGGAAAACGTTGCGCCGTTGGTGGTCTGGCTCGGCTCGCAAGCGTCCAGTGCGGTCAACGGGCAGATGTTCGAAGTCGAGGGGGGCAAGTTGTCGATTGCCGACGGCTGGCGTAGAGGTCCTGAACTGGACAGGCAAGGGCGCTGGGCGGTGGGCGAGGTGGGGCCGGCGGTAGCGCAGTTGATGGCCCGGGCGGTGCCTGCGGCGAAAGTGTACGGCAGCTGATTGGGTCGCCCTAAGGGGATCAAGCACTTCCCTCTATATAGAGGGATCCGTTTTGCTCTTCTATATAGAGAGGAAAGGGGCTGTTTTCTGGCGTTCAGCAAGTGTTTGATAGAAAAGCTCAATTAAGGGTTGACGGCAGATTCTGGAAGTCTATAATTCGCCCCACTTCCGGCGCAGTCGAAACGGGAAACTCCTTGGTAAACAATGAGTTACGCAGTTTTCGGCAGCGGGTTGCTTCAGGTCATCGAAGCCCAGAAGGAGTTGAGAGGGCAGGGTTGTTTGGCTCTTTTAACGGTTCGATCTTCTCGGTCGAAAGTGGTGTAAAAGAGGTGTTGACAGCAGTGAGTAACGCTGTAGAATTCGCCTCCCGCTAACGAGAGATCGGAAGCGCAAGTGGTTGAAGTTGCAGAGGAAACTTTGAAAACTTCTTAAAATAACCGCTTGACAGCAACAGAGGCTGCTGTAGAATGCGCGCCTCGGTTGAGACGAAAGATCTTAACCAACCGCTCTTTAACAACTGAATCAAGCAATTCGTGTGGGTGCTTGTGGAGTCAGACTGATAGTCAACAAGATTATCAGCATCACAAGTTACTCCGCGAGAAATCAAAGATGTAACCAACGATTGCTGAGCCAAGTTTAGGGTTTCTTAAAAACCCAAAGATGTTTGAACTGAAGAGTTTGATCATGGCTCAGATTGAACGCTGGCGGCAGGCCTAACACATGCAAGTCGAGCGGCAGCACGGGTACTTGTACCTGGTGGCGAGCGGCGGACGGGTGAGTAATGCCTAGGAATCTGCCTGGTAGTGGGGGATAACGCTCGGAAACGGACGCTAATACCGCATACGTCCTACGGGAGAAAGCAGGGGACCTTCGGGCCTTGCGCTATCAGATGAGCCTAGGTCGGATTAGCTAGTTGGTGAGGTAATGGCTCACCAAGGCGACGATCCGTAACTGGTCTGAGAGGATGATCAGTCACACTGGAACTGAGACACGGTCCAGACTCCTACGGGAGGCAGCAGTGGGGAATATTGGACAATGGGCGAAAGCCTGATCCAGCCATGCCGCGTGTGTGAAGAAGGTCTTCGGATTGTAAAGCACTTTAAGTTGGGAGGAAGGGCAGTAAATTAATACTTTGCTGTTTTGACGTTACCGACAGAATAAGCACCGGCTAACTCTGTGCCAGCAGCCGCGGTAATACAGAGGGTGCAAGCGTTAATCGGAATTACTGGGCGTAAAGCGCGCGTAGGTGGTTCGTTAAGTTGGATGTGAAATCCCCGGGCTCAACCTGGGAACTGCATTCAAAACTGTCGAGCTAGAGTATGGTAGAGGGTGGTGGAATTTCCTGTGTAGCGGTGAAATGCGTAGATATAGGAAGGAACACCAGTGGCGAAGGCGACCACCTGGACTGATACTGACACTGAGGTGCGAAAGCGTGGGGAGCAAACAGGATTAGATACCCTGGTAGTCCACGCCGTAAACGATGTCAACTAGCCGTTGGGAGCCTTGAGCTCTTAGTGGCGCAGCTAACGCATTAAGTTGACCGCCTGGGGAGTACGGCCGCAAGGTTAAAACTCAAATGAATTGACGGGGGCCCGCACAAGCGGTGGAGCATGTGGTTTAATTCGAAGCAACGCGAAGAACCTTACCAGGCCTTGACATCCAATGAACTTTCCAGAGATGGATTGGTGCCTTCGGGAACATTGAGACAGGTGCTGCATGGCTGTCGTCAGCTCGTGTCGTGAGATGTTGGGTTAAGTCCCGTAACGAGCGCAACCCTTGTCCTTAGTTACCAGCACGTCATGGTGGGCACTCTAAGGAGACTGCCGGTGACAAACCGGAGGAAGGTGGGGATGACGTCAAGTCATCATGGCCCTTACGGCCTGGGCTACACACGTGCTACAATGGTCGGTACAGAGGGTTGCCAAGCCGCGAGGTGGAGCTAATCCCAGAAAACCGATCGTAGTCCGGATCGCAGTCTGCAACTCGACTGCGTGAAGTCGGAATCGCTAGTAATCGCGAATCAGAATGTCGCGGTGAATACGTTCCCGGGCCTTGTACACACCGCCCGTCACACCATGGGAGTGGGTTGCACCAGAAGTAGCTAGTCTAACCTTCGGGAGGACGGTTACCACGGTGTGATTCATGACTGGGGTGAAGTCGTAACAAGGTAGCCGTAGGGGAACCTGCGGCTGGATCACCTCCTTAATCGACGACATCAGCTGCTCCATAAGTTCCCACACGAATTGCTTGATTCATTGAAGAAGACGATATAGAAGCAGCCCGAAATTGGGTCTGTAGCTCAGTTGGTTAGAGCGCACCCCTGATAAGGGTGAGGTCGGCAGTTCGAATCTGCCCAGACCCACCAATTTTGTGTGGGAAACGCCTGTAGAAATACGGGGCCATAGCTCAGCTGGGAGAGCGCCTGCCTTGCACGCAGGAGGTCAACGGTTCGATCCCGTTTGGCTCCACCACTAACTGCTTCTGTTTGTTGAAAGCTTAGAAATGAGCATTCCATTGTGATGATGGTGAATGTTGATTTCTAGTCTTTGGCTAGATCGTTCTTTAAAAATTTGGGTATGTGATAGAAAGATAGACTGGACGTTACTTTCACTGGTAACGGATCAGGCTAAGGTAAAATTTGTGAGTTGCTCTTAATGAGTAAGAATGCGAATTTTCGGCGAATGTCGTCTTCACAGTATAACCAGATTGCTTGGGGTTATATGGTCAAGTGAAGAAGCGCATACGGTGGATGCCTTGGCAGTCAGAGGCGATGAAAGACGTGGTAGCCTGCGAAAAGCTTCGGGGAGTCGGCAAACAGACTTTGATCCGGAGATGTCTGAATGGGGGAACCCAGCCATCATAAGATGGTTATCTTAAGCTGAATACATAGGCTTAAGAGGCGAACCAGGGGAACTGAAACATCTAAGTACCCTGAGGAAAAGAAATCAACCGAGATTCCCTTAGTAGTGGCGAGCGAACGGGGACTAGCCCTTAAGTGGCTTTGAGATTAGCGGAACGTTCTGGAAAGTACGGCCATAGTGGGTGATAGCCCTGTACGCGAAAATCTCTTAGTCATGAAATCGAGTAGGACGGAGCACGAGAAACTTTGTCTGAATATGGGGGGACCATCCTCCAAGGCTAAATACTACTGACTGACCGATAGTGAACTAGTACCGTGAGGGAAAGGCGAAAAGAACCCCGGAGAGGGGAGTGAAATAGATCCTGAAACCGTATGCGTACAAGCAGTGGGAGCCCACTTTGTTGGGTGACTGCGTACCTTTTGTATAATGGGTCAGCGACTTATTTTCAGTGGCGAGCTTAACCGAATAGGGGAGGCGTAGCGAAAGCGAGTCTTAATAGGGCGTCTAGTCGCTGGGAGTAGACCCGAAACCGGGCGATCTATCCATGGGCAGGTTGAAGGTTGGGTAACACTAACTGGAGGACCGAACCGACTACCGTTGAAAAGTTAGCGGATGACCTGTGGATCGGAGTGAAAGGCTAATCAAGCTCGGAGATAGCTGGTTCTCCTCGAAAGCTATTTAGGTAGCGCCTCATGTATCACTGTAGGGGGTAGAGCACTGTTTCGGCTAGGGGGTCATCCCGACTTACCAAACCGATGCAAACTCCGAATACCTACAAGTGCCGAGCATGGGAGACACACGGCGGGTGCTAACGTCCGTCGTGAAAAGGGAAACAACCCAGACCGTCAGCTAAGGTCCCAAAGTTATGGTTAAGTGGGAAACGATGTGGGAAGGCTTAGACAGCTAGGAGGTTGGCTTAGAAGCAGCCACCCTTTAAAGAAAGCGTAATAGCTCACTAGTCGAGTCGGCCTGCGCGGAAGATGTAACGGGGCTCAAACCATACACCGAAGCTACGGGTATCACTTAGGTGATGCGGTAGAGGAGCGTTCTGTAAGCCTGTGAAGGTGAGTTGAGAAGCTTGCTGGAGGTATCAGAAGTGCGAATGCTGACATGAGTAACGACAATGGGTGTGAAAAACACCCACGCCGAAAGACCAAGGTTTCCTGCGCAACGTTAATCGACGCAGGGTTAGTCGGTCCCTAAGGCGAGGCTGAAAAGCGTAGTCGATGGAAAACAGGTTAATATTCCTGTACTTCTGGTTATTGCGATGGAGGGACGGAGAAGGCTAGGCCAGCTTGGCGTTGGTTGTCCAAGTTTAAGGTGGTAGGCTGGAATCTTAGGTAAATCCGGGATTCTAAGGCCGAGAGCTGATGACGAGTTACCCTTTGGGTGACGAAGTGGTTGATGCCATGCTTCCAAGAAAAGCTTCTAAGCTTCAGGTAACCAGGAACCGTACCCCAAACCGACACAGGTGGTTGGGTAGAGAATACCAAGGCGCTTGAGAGAACTCGGGTGAAGGAACTAGGCAAAATGGCACCGTAACTTCGGGAGAAGGTGCGCCGGTGAGGGTGAAGCATTTACTGCGTAAGCCCATGCCGGTCGAAGATACCAGGCCGCTGCGACTGTTTATTAAAAACACAGCACTCTGCAAACACGAAAGTGGACGTATAGGGTGTGACGCCTGCCCGGTGCCGGAAGGTTAATTGATGGGGTTAGCTAACGCGAAGCTCTTGATCGAAGCCCCGGTAAACGGCGGCCGTAACTATAACGGTCCTAAGGTAGCGAAATTCCTTGTCGGGTAAGTTCCGACCTGCACGAATGGCGTAACGATGGCGGCGCTGTCTCCACCCGAGACTCAGTGAAATTGAAATCGCTGTGAAGATGCAGTGTATCCGCGGCTAGACGGAAAGACCCCGTGAACCTTTACTATAGCTTTGCACTGGACTTTGAATTTGCTTGTGTAGGATAGGTGGGAGGCTTTGAAGCGTGGACGCCAGTTCGCGTGGAGCCAACCTTGAAATACCACCCTGGCAACTTTGAGGTTCTAACTCAGGTCCGTTATCCGGATCGAGGACAGTGTATGGTGGGTAGTTTGACTGGGGCGGTCTCCTCCTAAAGAGTAACGGAGGAGTACGAAGGTGCGCTCAGACCGGTCGGAAATCGGTCGTAGAGTATAAAGGCAAAAGCGCGCTTGACTGCGAGACAGACACGTCGAGCAGGTACGAAAGTAGGTCTTAGTGATCCGGTGGTTCTGTATGGAAGGGCCATCGCTCAACGGATAAAAGGTACTCCGGGGATAACAGGCTGATACCGCCCAAGAGTTCATATCGACGGCGGTGTTTGGCACCTCGATGTCGGCTCATCACATCCTGGGGCTGAAGCCGGTCCCAAGGGTATGGCTGTTCGCCATTTAAAGTGGTACGCGAGCTGGGTTTAGAACGTCGTGAGACAGTTCGGTCCCTATCTGCCGTGGACGTTTGAGATTTGAGAGGGGCTGCTCCTAGTACGAGAGGACCGGAGTGGACGAACCTCTGGTGTTCCGGTTGTCACGCCAGTGGCATTGCCGGGTAGCTATGTTCGGAATAGATAACCGCTGAAAGCATCTAAGCGGGAAACTAGCCTCAAGATGAGATCTCACTGGGACCTTGAGTCCCCTGAAGGGCCGTCGAAGACTACGACGTTGATAGGTTGGGTGTGTAAGCGCTGTGAGGCGTTGAGCTAACCAATACTAATTGCCCGTGAGGCTTGACCATATAACACCCAAGCAATTTGTGAACTCGAAAGAGGCCAGATTGCGGTGTGTGAAGACGACACCAGTCGAAAATTCGCAAGGCAACACACAAATCTATCGCCTACCCATTCGCTGGAGCGTGAACCTGAAAAGGCCCACGACCTGGCTACCGAATTTCTTGACGACCATAGAGCATTGGAACCACCTGATCCCATCCCGAACTCAGCAGTGAAACGATGCATCGCCGATGGTAGTGTGGGGTTTCCCCATGTGAGAGTAGGTCATCGTCAAGATTAAATTCCGAAACCCCTATCTGCGTATGCAGGTAGGGGTTTTGTTTTGTCCGCAGGAAAGTGTGAGTGGGCATTACCGATACTTGATCACAATCCCTTTGAGTTTCCGACCCTCAATGGTTTTTACGTCGCGAGCCCAAAGCGGCCCGTTGACATAGGCGCCCACCGGTTGGATATGGTCGTAGACCACCACCACGGCATCGCCGCCGAGTTTGGCGGACTCATCGCGCAGTTTTTCTTCTACCTGGGTGATGGGAGGGGCAGGTTCGACGCTTGCATCGATGAGCACTTCACCTAATCGGACGTGAGGACGAAGGGGCTCGGTGCGGGATGCTCCACGCCCACTTAGGCAGTGGTCTGGGCGTCGACGGTGGCGCACCCACTCAGCGCGAGCAGAGTAGCGGTGAGCCCTCCAGCCAGCAGTGACAGTTTGAAACGATTAGACCAAGGCACGTCATGGGCAGACATAGTGGGGTTCCTCCGAACAATCCGCTGCTGTGCGAGGTAGCGGGTTGACGGTAGCAGACGGTCCGACAGTTGCCAGAAGCCCAACCTTTTCAGGTTGGGCTTTTTCATGGTGCGCCAGGTATGGCGCGTTGCGCGCAAGCGCAACCAGTTTGGCTGTGGTGGCCACGCTGGTGACTTGGAGGTGAAAGTCCTCTACACACCCGGCAAGGGGAAGTGTTAGCCAGAGGCAAGGGTGTCGCGGGTGACTGCGAATCTGAAGGAAGCCCGAGGCAAAATGCTGGCCTGACGAACAGGAAGCGGATGAGGCGGCGTAGCGGGGTAAGACGGCCATAATCGTCAAAGCCCAATACTTGCACGGAACGCTACGACGTAGATCCGACAGGCATAAGCAGGAAGGTCGCGCGAATTACCCTGGGAGATCTGCACGTTTGCCACTGTGCTACCGAGCGTCGAGAGGCGACGGGATGAGCGTGCAGAAGTCAGCCGAGGCCGTAGTAAGTGGCAAATAACCCTGCCACCAAGGGCCGAACAGGTTATGCCGCCAGTAGGTGTCAGAGTCTCGTCGAATACCGAAATGCAGAAATTTCTCCCAGAGAAGACTGTTACTCCGAGTCCCGGACAGAATCCGAGGATGACGGCTGACAGCGCAAAGGTATCGACGGCGTCTGTGACGTGGACGAACGCGGAGCCGGACACGCTGATGGCGCGGGTGCTTGCACCCGCCAACCTCAGACGTGCGTATCATCGCGTAGTCAGCAACAAGGGCGCGCCGGGTGCCGATGGCATGACGGTCGACCAGTTGGCGGACTATGTGAAACAGTATTGGCCGACCCTCCAGAAGAGGTTGCTGGCCGGCGAGTACCACCCGCAAGGTGTACGCGCCGTCGACATCCCCAAACCCAAAGGCGGCACCCGGCAGCTGGGTATTCCCAGCGTTGTGGATCGCCTGATCCAACAGGCATTGCTGCAACAGCTCACGCCGATCTTCGACCCGCTATTCTCGGACTATAGCTACGGCTTTCGACCGGGCAGAAGCGCCCACCAAGCCATCGAGAAAGCCCGTGCCCATGTGGCGGCAGGGCATCGCTGGTGCGTGGAACTCGATCTTGAGAAGTTCTTTGATCGGGTTAATCACGACATCCTGATGGCTTATCTGGCGCGCCAAATCGAAGACAAGCGGGTGCTCAAGCTGATCCGTCGTTACCTCGAAGCGGGAACGATGTCAGGCGGTATCGCCAGCCGACGGCAGGAAGGGGCGCCGCAAGGCGGCCCGCTCTCGCCGTTGCTGTCGAACATCCTGCTCAACGAACTCGACCGCGAGCTGGAACGACGGGGTCATCGTTTTGTGCGTTATGCCGACGATGCGAACATCTATGTGCGCAGCCCTCGTGCTGGCGAACGAGTGATGAGGAGTGTCGAGCGCTTCCTGAATCAGCGCCTGAAACTGACGCTGAACCGGGACAAGAGCCGAGTTGCGGGGTCTTGGGCCTGCGACTATCTGGGTTACGGGATGAGCTGGCATCAGCAACCGAAGCTGAGAGTGGCGACGATGAGTCTGGGTCGCTTGCGCGACCGACTCAGAGAGCTGCTACGTAAAGCGCGGGGCCACAAGATGGCGAATATCATCGAGCGGATAAACCCCGTGCTGCGTGGTTGGGCGGGCTACTTCAAGCTGAGCCAAAGCAAACGGCCACTTGAGGAACTGGACGGCTGGGTGCGTCACAAGCTTCGTTGTGTCGTCTGGCGTCAATGGAAGCGGCCCTCTACGAGGGCGCGCAACTTGATACGCTTGGGACTTAATGAGGCGCGGGCGTGGAAATCGGCAGTCAATGGCCGAGGCCCATGGTGGAACTCGGGAGCGCCTCATATGAATCAGGCGTTGCCGAAGAAGCTGTGGGACCGACTCGGGCTGGTCTCGATACTGGATACGATAAACCGGCTTAGCCGTGTAACCTGAACCGCCGTATACGGAACCGTATGTACGGTGGTGTGAGAGGACGGCGGGGGCAACCCCGCCTCCTACTCGATCCTTGAGAAAGTGAATTTCACTGATCCTTTTCGCAATTCACCATCCACGACACACCAAACCTATCAACCAGCATGCCGAAGCGAGCTGCCCAGAACGTGGCTTCCAGTGGCATTCCCACCTTGCCGCCGTCCGACAACGCAGAAAACACCCGCTCTGCCTCCGCAATGCTGTCGATGATCAGCGAAACCGAACAACCGCTCATTTCGTCAGTGGGGCGGTCAGGTGTTGTGTCCGAGCCCATGATCGCCTGATCGCCCACCAGCAGGCGGGTGTGGATGATCAGGTTGTGGTAGTCCGCCGGAAAGTGCTCGCGCGCAGGGCTTTCGCCGAAGGTCATCATGACTTCGAGCTGGCCTGGCAGGCTTTGGGCATAGAAGGTGAAAGCGGCTTTGCAGTCGCCGTTGAAGATCAGGTAGGGATTGATTTTCATTTTTGGCTCCCGGTAACGAAGGAGGCGGAGGGTGGCTGGATTCACCTCCGGCTCCGCAGTGATTGGCTCCCTTTAGCAAAGCGTTAGACGGCGCGATTCGCAGGAATCGTTTAGACGTTTTTTCTATTGAAGCGACGTGGCTTATGGCTTGCTGTGGCCATGTGGCAATCCAGGGTCGCGGGGATATCGTCTTGGGTCCCTAGGCCACTGCGCGTGGTGCCGAGGGACGCAGCAAGCGCTCGATGGCACCGCTGACCAGGTTTTCCAGCAGCTCATCTCGCTCCGCTTCACTCAATGTATGCTGCGCCAGCCAACTGGGCGCGCTGTTGAGTAAGTTGGCGATTGCATGTCCGGTGGCCAACAGGCCTTGCTCACTGAACCGCGATCGGACCCCAAGCACCATGAGCAACTTGTGCTCGTATTGCTCGCGCAGCGCTCGAACCCGTTCCTGCTGCTCTTCATTCAGGCAGCCGCTGTCACGCTCCGCCAGACGAAAATGCCAGGGCATCTCCTGATGCAAATTCAAATGCGCTCGGATAAGGGCATGGAGCTTGTCACGTTTTGCCGGGGCCTTTTGCTCGATGCGGCCCAAGGTTGCCAGCAGCTCCTCGTAGAACTCCTCGATCAGGTCGAGCAGCAAGTGCTGTTTACTGGGGTAATGGTGATACAACGAGCCGGGGGCGAGCCCCAGGCAGGTCGCGAGCTCACGCATGCCAACCTGGCCGAAACCCTTGCTGGCGAACAACTCCAGCACCTTGTCCCGGTACTCGGCAAAGCGCGAGCAACGCTCAGGCATAGGCATGGAAGCCACGCCCCGTTTTGCGTCCCAGGTAGCCGGCGGCGACCATTTCCTTAAGCAGTGGAGCAGGGCGGTACTTGCTGTCGTTGAAGCCATCGTAGAAAGCTTCGAGAATCGCCAGCACGGTGTCCAGGCCGATCAGGTCCGCCAACGCCAGCGGCCCGATCGGCTGATTGCAGCCCAGGCGCATGCCGGCATCGATGTCTTCGGCACTGGCCAGGCCTTCCTGAAACACCAGAATCGCTTCGTTGATCATCGGCACCAGAATCCGGTTGACCACGAAACCCGGACGGTTGCCAGCGGTGATCGCGGTTTTGCCGAGTGTTGTCGCCATGTCCAGCGCCAGGGCGTGGGTGGCGTCGCTGGTTTGCAAGCCGCGAATCACCTCGATCAGGCCCATCACCGGCACCGGGTTGAAGAAGTGCAGGCCGATGAAACGCTCAGGCTGGCTGACGCTGGCAGCGAGCTGGGTGATGGACAGCGACGAAGTGTTGGAGGCGATCACGCACTCGGTGCTGACCTGTGCGGCGATTTGCTGTAGCACGCGCAGTTTCAGGTCGAGGTTTTCGGTGGCAGCTTCGATCACCATTTGCACGTTCTGCAAGTTGCTGTAGTCGGTGCTGGTGTGGATTTTGTCGAGGGCGGCGAGCTTTTGCTCTTGCGTCAGCGTTTCCTTGGCGATCTGCCGATCGAGGTTTTTGCCCACGGTCGCGATGGCTTTTTGCAGGGCGCTCTCGGAGATGTCGAGCAAGGTCACATTAAAACCGGCCAAGGCGCAGACTTGCGCAATGCCGTTGCCCATTGTGCCTGCGCCGATTACGCCAATGTTTTGCAGATTCATGTTCCGTCCTTCCGATCAAACCCCACGATACCTTGGCCGCCGTAGTGGCCGAAGGCGTACTATTGGCCGCGAGTCTAGAGCCGGCAGGGCGGTTGTCCTATGCCGAAACTGTTCAACGGCATTGGTGTTTTTTGCCATTCGGGTGATGGGGAGAGAAGCGTTCACATGCGGGAAAAGGACTCGGTTGCCGCCTACTTCGTGCAGGCAATGATCCATGGGCTGGGGGAATATCCGCAGCGTCTGAGGGCTGTGCTTGAAGAGGCCGGCATTGATCCGGTGTTGATGGAGCAGCCCACCGCGCGCGTGCCGGCGAGCGCGTTTGCCGCGTTGTGGTTGATTCAAATCCGCGAACTGAACGATGAATTCTTCGGGCTCGATTCCCATGGCATGCCGCCGGGCAGTTTCGCCCTGATCTGCCGGGCATTGATTCAGGAACCTGACCTGCACAAAGCCATGCGCCAGTGCCTGGCCAATTTCGCGCTGTTCCTCCACGACTTTCGCGGCACGCTGACGGTGCGGGGCAAACGTGCGGTGATCAGCTTGCAGAACCACTCGCCAAACTGCGACGTCAGTCGTTTGGGCGAGGAGACGTTTCTGGTGTTGATGATCAGTCTGCTCTGCTGGCTCGGCGGTCGACGGATTCCCATCGATCGCGCAGACTTTCGCCATGAGCGGGTGTCGCTCAGCGATGACCGTTTGCTCTGGGGACCGAACCTGACCTTTGGTGCAGAGCGCACTGAAATCGAATTCGCCAGCCACTACTTGCGTCTGCCGGTGGTCCAGGATCTGGCGTCGCTGAAAGTGTTCTTGCGCACCGCGCCGCAATGGCTAGTGATCCGTTTTCGTAATCAGCACGGCCTCGCGTCGCAGGTCCACCAGCGCCTGCGTAACAGCCATTACAGCCAATGGCCGACCTTGCAGGCCTTCGCCCTGGAACAGCACCTGAGCCCCAGCACCTTTCGCCGAAAACTGGAGCGTGAAGGGTGTTCGTATCAGGAGATCAAGGACGAGGTGCGGCGCGGTGTTGCGTTTGAGCAACTGCGTCAGAGTCGGGCGAGTATCAGCGATATTGCCGAGCAGCTAGGCTTTCAGGAGCCGAGTGCGTTCCATCGGGCGTTCAAGAAGTGGACGGGGGAAAGTCCGGGACGGTATCGGGCAAGGTATCAGGGGGAGCTCACGGAGTGACCCCAGTTCTTGATCGCTTCACCTCATTACTCGACCAGGCCAGACGCGCCTTGCTGCTGGTCTGGGCGACGTCTCGCGGGCTGTTTCTGGGATTGGTGCTAGCGACGCTGATCGCCGGGGTGCTTCCGGCACTGGCGGCCTGGTTGGGGCAACGGATTGTCGATGCAGTGGTCACCGCCATGCAGTTGCACGCGCAGCAGGGCAGTGCGCCGTTGTGGCCGGTCGTGCGTTACGTGTTATTCGAAGCGGGCGTGCTCGCGTTGCTGTCCGGGGCCCAGCGTGCGCTGTCGGTCCAGCAATCGCTGTTGCGGGTGCAGTTGGGGCAGAAGGTCAACACGATGATTCTGGAAAAGGCCCAGACGTTATCGCTGGTGCAGTTCGAGAATTCCGAGTTCTACGACAAGCTGGTTCGGGTGCGGCGCGAAGCCTCGACCCGGCCGCTGGCGCTGGTGATGAAGTCGTTGGGGCTGATCCAGAACCTGATCGTGTTGATCAGTTTCGGTGTGTTGCTGGTGCATTTTTCGCCGTGGGCGTTGGTGTTGCTGGTGGTCGGCGCGTTACCGGTTTTCTTCGCCGAAGCGCATTTTTCTGGTGATGCTTTCAGACTTTTCACGCGTCGCGCGCCGGAGAGTCGACAACAGAATTACATTGAAACGCTGCTCTCCCACGAGGGCTACATCAAAGAGGTCAAACTGTTCGGCTTCGCGCCGTTGCTGTTGAAGCGTTACCGCGAGACATTCGCACGTCTCTATGCCGAAGACCGGCGCCTGACGCTACGTCGAGATGGCTGGGGATTTGTCCTCGGCCTACTGGGCACCGGCGCATTTTATCTGGCGTATGCCTGGGTTGTGGTCGATACCGTCCACGGCAACATCAGCCTCGGACAGATGACCATGTACCTGGTGTTGTTCAAGCAGGGGCAGACGGCGGTCAGCAGTAGTTTGAGTGCCATCAGCGGTCTCTACGAGGATGGTCTTTACCTTTCCAGTCTCTATGAATACCTGGCTGAACCTGTTGTGGCGGATACCGGTAATCTCACCGTGGGCGCGGTACCTGGCGATGGCCTGCGTTTCGAAAACGTCGGCTTCCGTTATCCGGGTGCCAGTCGCGCCGCGCTGGAAGGCATCGATCTTCACCTTGTACCCGGGCACAGTGTGGCGCTGGTGGGGGAGAACGGTTCGGGCAAGACCACGCTGATCAAATTGCTGACTCGGCTGTACCGACCTGATCAGGGCCGCATCCTGCTGGACGGCAGCGATTTGCAGACGTGGGAAGAAGACACGCTGCGTCGGCGCATCGGGGTGATTTTTCAGGACTATATTCGCTACCAATTCTCCGTCGGCGAGAACATTGGTGTGGGTGACACGCTGGCGTTCAATGATGAGCAGCGCTGGCAGGAAGCTGCTGCCGAGGGCATGGCCGCACCCTTCATCGAGGGGCTGGATCGAGGGTATGCCACGCAATTAGGGCGTTGGTTCGCCGGGGGGCAGGAGTTGTCTGGCGGGCAATGGCAGAAGATCGCGTTGTCGCGCGCCTACATGCGGCGCAACGCCGATATCCTGATTCTGGATGAGCCGACCTCGGCACTCGACCCGGCGGCGGAAGCGGCGGTGTTCGAGCATTTCAGTGAGCACACCGAAGGCCGCATGACATTGCTGATCTCTCACCGGTTTTCCAGCGTGCGCAATGCAGATCACATCATCGTGCTGGATCAGGGCGCGATCCTTGAGCGGGGCGATCACGACAATCTGGTGGCAGCGGGCGGGCGTTATGCGCAGTTATTTGATTTGCAGGCCCGCGGTTACCGATAGACCTCAAGACTCCCGAGAAATCCGAGTCACCGCTGGCCCGGCCACTTGCGGTGGTTTTGCCTTCATCAAACCTTCGAGTGCCTGGCGATACTGGGTACCGCCCCGGCTCAAGCTGTTGTTGTGCGTACCCCCTGGCACCAATAACAGGCGCTTGGGTTCGTTGGCAGCATTGAATAACTGCTGGCTGAACCGCGAGGGCATGAAGGGGGCGGCCAGACCTACTCGCGCAACTGTTCGGCGATCGAGGCTTTTTCTTCGCGGGTGCGCGAGCGCATCAGTGATCCGGTGATCGTCGCGCGTTTGCCCAGAATCGCCAGCAGGTCGACGTCTTTGGCATGGGCGCCACCCAGGAAACCCAGCATCACCAGCCGACCGTCCATGCCTAGCGCCGCGATATTCGGATTCAGGTACGAGCCGCCCATGATGTCGAGGATGACATTGACGCCCTTGCCGGCGGTTTTTTCCTGGATGACCTGGACAAAATCCTGATCGCGATAGTTGATCGCCTCGGCCCCCAGCTTACGAATCGCCGCGCATTTTTCCTCACTGCCCGCCGTGGCGAAGACCTTGACGCCGAATTCGCGGCAGAGCATCAGCGCGGTGGTGCCGATGCCACTGGTGCCTCCGTGAATCAATGCACGCTGGCCTTTGCTGGCGCCGCCCATGTCGAACAGATTGGCCCACACCGTGAAGAAAGTTTCCGGGACCGCCGCGGCGCGAAACTCCGCTGAGCCTCTCCAGCTATCTGCAAACAGGTGTCGTGCTTGGCGTCTGCCCAATCAATTCCGATATAAGCAGTGAAACTCTGAGACAGGAGCGTTTGCATGGAACACCTCCACAGACGCTAAAGTACATGCAGGGACATGCATGCTTGCGTCCAGCGAAGGCGATATAGAGAGCCGTGTCGGGCTTTCCCTGAGAATTCGTTAGAGGGCGCAAGCGCACCTGTGGACTCGAAGGTGATGGCGTAATCATCGAGTGCTTCGCGAGCATATTCGTAGCCCGCAGGTGCATGTTCCTTCCTCGCCGACAGCCAACTTCCAGCGAAGTCAGTATGGAAGAGAAAGGAACGGACTACCTATATCGCGAGCAAGCTCGCTCCCACAGGGTTTTGTGGGTTCTCTGTAATCAGTGTTCGTCAGGACCTTTTGTCATCACCGGGTTCGCCGCCGACATGTACGCCGTGATCGTCACCGACTTCACCGGAACGATGCACGCCGTGATCATCCCCCGGTTCGGCGTGAGTGCCACTGCGTCCGGAGGAGGATGAGGCTGAGTTGCCGGAATGGCCCGAGCCATGGTCGCTGCCACTGTGACCGCTGCCGCTATTGCCGCTAATGCCGCCACTGCCGCTTCCACCGTGGCCGCTGCCGCTATTGCCGCCACCGCCGCTTCCACCGTGACCACCGCCATTGCCGCCACTGCCACTTCCACCGTGACCGCCGCCATTGCCGCCGCCACCGCTTCCACCGCCGCCACTACCTCCGCCACCCCCATTGCCGCCACCGCCGCCTCCGCCACCCCCTCCGCTTCCGCCACTGCCTCCGTCTTTGGCTTGAGCACTCGACACACCGGACAGGCTGTCCGGAATCAGAACGGTGGATGCCGACAGAACTGCGCCAATAGCGACTGCGAGCAAAAGCTTTTTCATGTGCATATCGTTCTCCGTCTTCTTATTCAGATTGGAACGTTGATGAATGCAACTTGCTGCCTGATTCAGTGGGTAAACACCTCAACGCACCAATTTATTCAGTTGTAACGACGATGAGCGCTAAAACGTCCATCTCGACCCTGTTCCAGGGCTCAGTGAATACTTGAGGCCAGCTCGAAAATCGGGATGTACATCAGGATCACGATCACCCCGATCAGCAGGCCGATGAAGGTCATGAGCAAGGGCTCGAACAACCTCACGAACCATTCGATCCAGCGGCTGATTTCTTCGTCGTAGAAGTCGGCGCTGCGCTCCATCATTTGCCCGAGGTTGCCGGACTGCTCGCCGGCGCGCAGCAAGCGCAGGGAGACGGGGGTCACCAAATGATTGAGTTCCAGCGCGGTCGACAGCGACTGGCCCTCGCGCACCCGTTCGCAGGCCTGGTCCAGGCGCACGCGGGAGGCGACGGTGAGCAGGCCGCGAACCATGCCCATGGCGGTGACGAGGGGAATACCGCCTTGCAGCAGAATCCCCAGCGAGCGATAGAACCGCGCCAGTTCGTACATGAAGATGCGTTGATGGACTGCCGGGAGTTTTTCAACCACGCGGTCGACGCCCCGGCGAAAGGCTGGTTGGCGCTGGAGGAAGCCGAGGGCGACGACGATTGCCGCCAATGTGCCGAAGAATTCACCCTGGTGGGCGTGGAGGAACATCCCGCTGCTCATCAGGATTTGCGACAGCCACGGCAAGTTATTCCCCAGGCCTTCGAACACCAGGCTGAAGCGAGGCACCACGTAGCCCATCAAAAACAAAACTACGCCACCGCCGACAACCAGCAACAGCATGGGGTAGATAGAAGCGCTGACGATTTTTTGCCGAACCTCGTCCATGCGCTGGCGATAGCTGACATAGCGGCCCAGGGCATCGCCCACGGCGCCGGTCTTCTCGCTGGACTGTACTAGCGCAACATAGAGCGGGGGGAAAACCGCCGACAACTGGCCCAGTGCCTGGGAGAACGATTTGCCTTCATAAAGCAGGCGCACCAGTTCGCTTAAGGTCTTGCGGGCCTGGGGCGCGTTCTCTTTTTCCGCCAGGCTTTCCAGCGCATCGATCAGCGGCAGGCCGGCATTGAGCAACGTAGTCAGCTCCTGGCTGAACAGCACCAGGTTGAAGGTCTCGCGCTGTCGTAAGCGCAACGCACGCCAGTGCCTCTCGGCGTACAGGCTCACCACCCGATAGCCCTGATCTTCGACGATGCGCCGGGCTTCGCTGTGGCCCAGCGCCTCGACGGTCATCGAGACTACGCCAGCCTTGCCAACGGCTTTGAGATGAAATCGCATGGTCGCCGCTCCCGTCATTGCCAGCTGGTGACTTCAGCGTTTTCGCCTTCGCCGCCGGGTTGGCCGTCCTTGCCCATGGACAGCAAGTCGTATTCGCCGTTTTCACCGGGGTAGCGATAGGCGTAGTTACGGCCCCACGGATCCTGCGGCAGTTTTTTCTGCAAATAAGGACCGGTCCATTTGGTTTCATCGCTGGGCGCTGTGATCAGCGCCTGCAAACCCTGTTCGGTCGACGGGTAGTGACCGACCTCCAGACGGTACAGATCCAATGCTTTGCCCAGGCCTTCTATCTGCGCCTTGGCCACCTTCACTTCGGAGCGGCCCAGTTGGGCGAAATACTTCGGCGCGACGATGCCGGCCAACAGCCCGAGCACCACCAACACCACCAACAGTTCGAGCAGGGTGAACCCGCTTTGAGTACGCGGGGCGGAACGCAAACGCTGATTCATGATGACCTCACACAGTCGGCAGAAGGGTCGCCGTGAAGGCTTATGCAATTGCCATGCTCACACCCGGAGAACCTTCTGCATCCCCTGTATTACGGGCCTTTGCGCTTTCGGCACAGTGCTTGCGTACAGCTGGTTTACTACCGGCCATTGGGGCATTAGCCCCATTTTTCGGGGCCGGGCAGGGGAGGCAAAAAAATGAAAACACTCACCACAGGACTGCTCGGTCTGCTTGTGCTGACCGGCGTCGTACAGGCCGATGTGTTCGTTTCCGTGGACACCAAGGGCAGCTACGTTCTGTCCAATGTCCACCGTCCCGGCCGCACCTATGAACGGGTGATTCACGAGCCCGAAAAGGCTCTGGTCAGCCTCGATCAGCAGCCCCAGATGATTGCCGCGCAGCCCTATGCCGAGCTGGTTTCAGCCGCGGCCACGGCCAATGAATTGCCGGCGGCGCTGTTGCATGCCGTGATTCAGGCCGAGTCTGCCTACGACTCCGGCGCGCGGTCACCCAAGGGGGCGGGAGGATTGATGCAGTTGATGCCCGGCACCGCTCGGGAACTGGGGGTGAAAGATGTCTATGACCCCAAGGCCAACATCCAGGGCGGCGCCCGTTATCTGAAGCGCCTGATGACCCTGTTTGACAACGACATCAGCCTCGCCGTGGCGGCCTACAACGCCGGGCCGCAAGCGGTGCTCAGCCGTGGCGGAGTGATCCCGCCGTTCGCCGAAACCCAGCGTTACGTGCCCAGTGTCTTGCGCCAATACCGGCGCTTGCAGGGCCTGGCCGCGGATGCGCCGCTGTGATTGGGGGTTCCCCCAATAGTGGGGCAACGTATTTGTAGCAGCTGCCGAGCCTGCGTTCGGCTGCGAAGCAGTCGTGAATTCAGACGACGCAGTGTTTCAGCACTACCTCGCGTTCAGGTTTTACGACGGCTGCGCCGCCGAACGCAGCCTCGCAGGCTCGGCAGCTGCTACCGGATTTGCGTTTTGGGCGAGATTAATTCCAACCCGAAAAGTGGGGGGAATGGGTGGGGAATATCCCCCGAGTTATTAAGTCGTTGATGTAAGCAATTGAAAAACAATCGAATTATTTATGGCATGCGGATTGCTCAAGGGATTTATCGAGAATTATTCCCTGTGAGCACCCACAGCGAGGCCCCGTGATCATGACCGGCATACCCAACACTCCGTCCGTTTTTAACTTGCTGTTGTTGGTGGTGTCGATGCTTGGCATTGAGCTGGCTGAGGCGGCCGTGCGCTGCGAGCGTAATCTGGTGGCCAACGTCGTGGCGCTGGATCAACCGCTGATGTTCAACCGCCTCGGCGCGCAGAACGTCAACGGCATGATGTTCGCCCTGCGCCGCGATGTGGTCGACGACCACGAAATGTCCCTGGCCCAGGGCGGGGCGGCGGTGCCGGGCAAAGTGTCGCTGCGGCCCGACAAGCGTCCGCGTCCACTGGTATTGCGTGTCGCTGCCGGTGACTGCCTGACCATCAACCTGCAGAACCTGCTCGCCTACCAGGCCAACCCCGGCAGCCATGAAGACGGGGGGGAGGAAGAGGGTGAGATTGAGGGCGAAGTCGCCATCGGCAACAAAGACGAATTCAAGGTCGATGAACAGGTCGCCGACCGCCACGTCGGCTTCCAGGTCAATGGCCTGCAAGCGGTCAACAGCATCGACGACATTGCGTCCTATACCGGGCGCAACGCCAATACTTTGATTCCCCCGGGTGCCACCCGCTCCTACACCTTGTACGCCGAGCGCGAAGGCGCGTTTGCCGCCAGCAGCCGCGGCGCGACCTTCGGCGGTGAAGGGGATGCAGGCAACGTGGCCAACGGACTGTTCGGCCAGGTTGTCGTGGTGCCCAAGGGCGGCCGCACCTATCGCAACACCGTGACCGAAGAAGAAATGCGCCTGGCCAGCGTCGGCCGCACCCCGGCCGGTCAACCGATCGTGGATTACCAGGCGCGCTACCCACAACGCGAGCCGTGGGTCCGTGAAGGCAAGGCCGGTACGCCGATCATCAACATGGTCGACGGTAATGAAATCATTTCCAGCGAGAGTGACGCGGTGGTGATGGGCAGCAACGCCGATGGCAGCTTCCCGCCGTCAACCTATCCGCTGGAATCTATCGGTAAACGCAACCCGGCGATCCCGAATCGTCTGGAACCTTTCCGCGATTTTGCTTCGCAGTTCCAGGATGAAACCGCTGCGACCCAGGCGTTCCCCGCCTACTGGGCAGACCCGGTGATGGCCCACGTGCTGGAGCCGACCCGCGACTCGTTCATGATCAACTATGGCTCCGGCGGCTTGGGCGCCGAAGTGGTCGCCAACCGTTTGGGCGTCGGGCCGATGCACGATTGCCTGTCCTGCGCCTATGAAGAATTCTTCCTCAGTTCCCACACTGTCGGCGACGTGGCCATGCTGGTGGACGTGCCGGCCAACGCCGGCCTGGAAGGCATTCTCCCCGGTCAAGTGCCGAGCGCCGATCAGGTCGGGGTCAAGGCGACCATGGCGCTGTATCCGTCCGAGCCGTCGAACGTCAACCACAGCTACATCGGTGACTTCATCAAATTCCGCAACACCCACAACGGTCACGAGGCACACATTTTCCACCTGCACGGGCACCAGTGGTTGTTCAACCCCAACGACGACAACTCCGACTATGTGGACGCCCAAGGCATTGGTCCGGGCGCCGGTTACACCTACGAAATCGCCAACGGTGGGTCGGGCAACCGCAACCGGGTCGCGGGCGATGCGATCTATCACTGCCACTTTTATCCGCACTTCGCGCAAGGCATGTGGAGCATGTGGCGGGTGCATGACGTCTTTGAGGAAGGCACCAAACTCGAGGTGTCCCAGCAGGGCGCCGACGGTTATCACAGCGAGCCTTATGCGCTGCGCAGCGGTAAACCGGCTGCAGGCGCCCGGGCCTTGCCCGATGGCGAGATCGTTGCCGGTACACCGATTCCAGCCGTCGTGCCGCTGCCAGGCAAAGCCATGCCACCGATGCCGGGCAAAGTCGCGGTCGTGCCGAAAATCGGCGAAATCCTGGTGGCCGGTGGCGACGATGACGAGGAGGATGACGACGGCGAACATCATGGCGGCAACGGCGGCGCTCAAGCCATCGGTTCCCTGGCCCTGGTGGATCGCAGTGAAGCCAACCGCAATGCCGATGGCAGCCTGAAAAACCCTGGCTATCCGTTCTGGATCGGCGGCATGGAAAGCTCGGTCGGCCAACGCCCACCGACCCCACCGCTGGACATGCTCGACGCTGCCACGGCTCAGTCCTTGAAATCCAGCGGCAACGCCTTGTGGGCCAACCTCGACCCGGCTCAGTCCGGTGGCTGGGACGGCGGTCTGGGGCGTCATACGCTGGACGGCTTCTCCTCCGGTGGCCAGGCGAACACGATTACCACGTCCCTGGATTTCTCCAAGGAAGTGACCCGCGCCAAACCGATTTACATGCCGGAAGAGGGCACCGAAGTCGAACAGGCGGCCATGGCGTTCCACGCCAAAAAGGACCACCCAAGCTTTGCCGTGCTGCCGGGCAATCAGGTGGTGGCGCGCAACTTCCGCACCAACGGTGCCTTGCCGATTGCGGGCGCACCGTATTACGAACCCTGCATGGATGACCGGCAAAAACGCCTGAGCAGCAGCGCCGGCACTGGCGAGTTTGCCAGCGGCGAACGGCTCGACGGCATGTCCTTCACCGGTACGTCGACGTTCACCGCCGACCGTCCACGCGTCTACAAAGCCGCGAACATCCAGTTCGACGCGGTCTACAACAAGGTCGGTTACCACTTCCCGCAAGCACGCATTCTTGCGCTGTGGGAAGACGCCTGGCCGGTGATTACCAAGCAGCGTCCACCAGAGCCTTTGGTGATGCGCATGAACACCTTTGACTGCGTGCAATACCAGCAAACCAACCTGGTGCCGGCCACCTATGAAATGGACGACTATCAGGTGCGCACGCCAACCGACGTGATTGGCCAGCACATTCACCTGCCGAAATGGGACCTGACGGCCGCCGACGGTTCGGCCAACGGCTGGAACTACGAAGACGGCGTGCTTTCACCCGGTGCGGTGCAATCACGCATCCGCGCCATTCGCGAGTTCAACCAGTGCGAAGGCACCGACCCGCGTGACGCCACGCCGGCCTGTCCGAAAGCCACAAATCACCCGTACTTCGGTCAATTTGGCCGTGCTGATTGGGTCGGAGCGCGCACTGCAATGCAGCGCTGGTTTATCGATCCGGTGGTGAACGCCAAAGGTGTCGACCGTGGGTTGGGGACCATTTTCACCCATGACCACTTTGGCCCATCGACTCACCAACAGATCGGTCTGTATGCCACTGTACTGGCTGAACCGGCGGGTTCTACCTGGTTCCACGCCGAAACCGGCGAGCCGTTGTACAGCGGCGCGCGGCAGGATGGCGGGCCGACTTCATGGCAAGCGGTAATTTCCACCGGTGACATCGATGGTGACGGCAAGAACGACAGCTTCCGGGAGTTCTTCCTTGAGTACAGCGACTTCCAGCACGCCTATGAAGCGGGTGTGTATGTAGGCGCCGGCCCCGATGGCATACCCGATCCGCAAGCCTTCCCGGCCACCGCCGACAGCTTCCGCTTCGCGATCAACCCACCGGTGCGCAATAACGCCAGCGACTTGTTGGAAGGGATCGTCGAAGTGCAAGGCGGGCAAGTGCCCGGTTGCCCAAGCCGGCCATGCCCACAAGCCATCTCGGTCGATGACCCGGGCATGTTCGTGGTCAATTACCGCAACGAACCGCTGGCCCTGCGAGTGTACGACCCGAACAAGGTCGGCCCGGACGGCAAGCGCGGCATGCAGGCCGACGACCTCGGCGGCGACCTGGCGTATGCCATGCAAAGCCGCACCGACCGCGCCATTCCGGCGATGAACCTGGCACCGAACCTGGTGACTGCGGCCACCGGTCCAACCGGCGGCACTACGCTGTTCCCGCCGCACATCAACCGTGGCGGCGCAGAACCGGGTGACCCGTTCACCCCGATGCTGCGTACCTACACCGGTGACAACGTGCGGCTGCGGGTGCATGCCGGCGGTCATGAAGAAGAGCACAACGTGACCCTGCATGGCGTGAAATGGCTGCAGAGTGGTTCCGGGTTCGGCAACAGCTCCAACTCGGGCTGGCGTTCGTCGCAGATGGTCGGGATCTCCGAGCAATTGGGCTTCAATGCACCGGTGTCGATGGTCTCCAGCTCGGCCGCGACCACGGGTGACTACCTGTACTCGATGGACGCCTCCCTGGAAGGATACTGGAGCGGGATCTGGGGCGTGATGCGCAACTACACGGCCCAGCGCAGCGATCTGTTCGCGCTGCCGAACAACCCGAAACCGATGGGTATGCGCAACACTGTGGCGTTCGATGGTATCTGCCCACGGTATGGCGCCAACCCTAATGGCATCGGCACCCGGCCGACCGTGCAACGCAACTATGACGTGGTCGCGGCGCTGGCCAACGACATCCTCGGCAACCCGCTGAACCTGTCCATCGGCGATCCGGCGGGGATTGGGCAACATGTCGGTGGGGCGTTGAATCCGGCGGGCGGCACGCTGGTGTTCAACTCGCGCCCCGTGAGCATTGCGCAGGTCACCGTGACCGACCCCGAAGACGGTGAGACCTTCACCATCGGCGGGCAAAGCGGGCCGCTGCATGACCCGACGGCGATCCTTTATGTGCGCAAGGGCGATCTCGACCCGATCACCGGCAAGCTCAACCCCGGTGTGCCTGTCGAACCGCTGGTGCTGCGCGCGGCGGCCGGTGATTGCATCAAAATCACCCTGGAAAACCGTCTGCCCATGATCATGCCGGACCTGACCCAGACAGCGGTGATGCAAGGCGTGGTCAAGCGTGATCGCAACAGCGGCCTGGGGGCGACCACCTTCAGCAATAACCTGATGCGGCCGTCCAGCCACGTTGGCCTGCACGCGCAACTGCTGGCGTACGACATCACCAAATCCGACGGCACTAACGTCGGCGCCAACCCGATCCAGACCGTGCCGCCGCGTGTTGGCAGTATCGGCGCGTACCCGACGCGTACCTATCAGTACTACGCAGGGCACCTGGAGCGTGAAGGCAAGCCGATCACGCAACTGGGCCGCAGTGTCGACAACATCAACGCCACGGCGGTGGAGTTCGGCGGGTTGAATTTCACCCCGGCGGACGTCATCAAACAGCCGCAGAAAGGCCTGGGCGGAGCGATGAGCATCCTGCCGATCGGGGCGACCTGGGTTGACGATGCGCGCAAAGTGACGGCGACGGTCACCGCTGCGGGGCAAACCACCTACCGCGACTTTGCGATGGTCTGGCAAAAAGCCCTGAACATCCGCTGGGCAAACGGCCGGCCGGTCGAAGGCATTGCCGCCGAAGGCCTGGGTGTGCCGACCGATCCGCAGGACAACTCGAGCATGGCCATCAACTACAAGGCCGAGCCGCTGTGGTACCGCTTCGGGCTGGCACCGGATGCGCCGTTCGGCCGTGCCGACGGCCATGGTTATGGTGACGTGCCCAATGCGCACATGGCTTACAGCAACGCGCTGGTGGGAGGCGATCCGCAAACGCCGGTGCTGTATGTGAAGCCGGGGCAACCGTTCCGCACCCACATCATGATGCCCACCGGTGGTAGCCGCGGTACGACCTTCCAGCTTGACGGTCACGTCTGGTCGGTCAACCCGTTCCAGTCGGAGAAGAGCGATACCGGCGGTTATCCGACGAATACACCAGGGGTGGGGTCGGTGCGGTTCGGCTACAACCCGATGTCGATGTACATCGGTGCCCGCGAAAGCATCCTGCCGGCGGCGCACTTCAGCTTCATGCACCCGAGCGCCGGGGGCAGCAACGCAATACCGGGCGACTACCTGTTCCGTGATTACGGCGCTTATGGCAACACCGCCGGGCTTTGGGGATTGCTGCGGGTGACCAACGAACCAGAACCGGCTCCGGCACCTTGAGCCATAGCAGACACAGATCTGAAGGGGAGAAGCATTATGAGCAGGACCATCAAAGTGGCTGGATGTGCGCTGGTTGTGGGGTTGGCGCTGATCTGGCTGGGGGTATGGCGCACGGCGCCCCCGGACATGCTGAGCAAGGTCGCGCTGCCAGACACCTGGAGCGGCCAAAAGCTTAAGCGCGACGGGGTGTCGGTGGCGCTCGAGGTGCGGCCGCTGGCGGAGGACGGCGTGCTGCGCGAAGGTGGATTCGCCGACGTACGCTTTCGGGTCACTGACAGCGCTTCGGGCCAACCCTTGTCGGGCGTGAACCCGGGGGCCTGGCTCGATCCGGAATCCGTCGCCGCCGACAAGGCGCAAGGCCGGGAGCACAGCTGCAAGTCGCGGGTGGGGGTGTTTCTGAAATCGAGCATCGGCGCGCGGCCGTTGCTCGATCTGAACAGCTACTTTCTGCTGGTGATGAACCGCGATGCCAGTGTCTCGGTGGTCGACCCGTCGGTGTCGGTGGGCGGGATCACCAGCACCATGGCGCGGATTGATATCAAGCAGCCGCCGATGGACTGGGTAACCCCCCGTGACAACAAGCGGGTGTTCGTCTCGATGCCAACGGCCGATGAGATTGCGGTGATCGACAGCGAGCAATTCAAGTTGATCGACTCGGTGGCCGCCGGTAGCAACCCGGTGCGACTGGCATTGCAACCCGATGAGCGTCTGCTGTGGGTTGGCAACAACGCGAAGTCGGCCGAGGCGTCGGGGGTGACGGTGATCGACACGCGCAGCTTCAAGACCCTCAAGCACCTGGCCACCGGTGCCGGGCATCACGAAATCGCCTTCAGCAAGGACAGTCGTTTTGCCTTCGTCACCAACCGCGATGACGGGACGCTGAGCATCATCGACATCGCCAGCCTGACCATCAGCAAGCAACTGCAAACCGGCTCAAACCCGTTGTCCGTGGCGTACTCGCCACTGTCCCAGGCGGTGTATGTCGCCGATGGCAAGGACGGCACGGTGACTGTGGTCGACACCGCCAGCTTCGCGGTACGGCGGGTGATCAAGATGAAACAGGGCCTGGGCCCGATGGGTTTCAGCGCTGACGGTCGTTTCGGCATCGTACTCAACACCCTGGAGAACCAGGCCTCGGTGATCGACGCGGCCACCGATTCGTTGATCCATGAACTGGACGTGTCCGCCGAACCCTATCAAGTGGTGTTCACCAAGGCCTATGCCTACGTTCGCGGGCTGGCCTCGGCCAAGGTCACGATGATCAACCTGTCATCCCTCGGCGAGGGCCGCACGCCCATCAGCCAGGGTTTCGAAGCCGGGCCTCAGGCGCCACGGTTGGCGGGTGATTTGCCGTTGGCATCGAGCCTGGCCGTGTCACGGGACGACAACGCGGTGTTTGTGGTCAACCCGGTGGACAACACCACCTACTTCTACGCCGAAGGCATGAACGCGCCGATGTCCGGCTACCCCAATCGTGGGCAAGTGGCGCGGGCGGCGATGGTCATCGACCGCAGCCTGCGCGAAGTCGAGCCGGGGCTGTACAGCGCCCGGATCAAACTGCCCCCCGCCGGGCGTTTCGACGTGGCCTTCCTGCTGAACCAGCCGAACATCATCCATTGC
Source organism: Pseudomonas sp. MDT1-17 (assembly GCF_054898105.1). Lineage (NCBI taxonomy): Bacteria > Pseudomonadati > Pseudomonadota > Gammaproteobacteria > Pseudomonadales > Pseudomonadaceae > Pseudomonas > Pseudomonas sp. MDT1-17. The sequence continues at coordinate 2,857,575 of NZ_JBUBVM010000001.1, forward strand.
TTCAGGGCATTGGTTGAGCCGGATAAAAACCTCGACCCGCGTGCGGGTGTGCCGAAGGTGGAATTCATGCTCGACAAATCCACGGCCGCCCTTGGCAGTCCTTACGTGGTGCGCTTTCGCATCGTTCAGGGCAAACAGAAGGTCCAGCGCAGCGGGGTCAAGGACGTTCAGGTGCGCTACTTCCGGGCCCCGACATCCCGGGCCCAGGAAGTCGCCGCGCTGGAAGTGGCCGACGGGGTTTATGAAGCCCCGGTGACCCTCGACCAGAACGGCGCCTGGTACCTGCACGTACGCGCGGCGTCGCTGGGCGCGAGTTTCGACGACAAGACTTTTGCCAGCGTTCGGGTCCTGCCCGGCGATGCCCACTAAAAGGAGTTTCGACATGAACCGATTCGCACACCGTGGACTGCTGACGTTCTGCCTGTTGGCCGCCGGCACCGGTCAGGCCCTGGCCCACTCGGCGGATGAGCACGCCGGTCACGAAATGCCGGCCAAAAGCGCCCGTTCGGAGAGCGCCCAGATCAAGTTCGCCGACGTGGCGCTGGTGGACCAGAACGGCAAACCGGTGCGCCTGGAAAAAGACCTGGTGACCAACAAGATTGTGGTCATGAGCTTCATCTACACCCGTTGCACCACGGTCTGCCCAGTGGTGTCGTCGATCATGGGCAAGGTGCAAAAACAGCTGGGTGCCCGGGTCGGCGACGAGGTGCAACTGGTGTCGATCAGCATCGACCCGCAGCGCGATGACGCCAAGCGCCTGAACGACTACGCCCGCAACTTCCAGAACGGCCCGGGCTGGAGCTGGCTGACCGGCAGCTCGAAGTCGATCAACGAAACCCTCAAGGGCCTGGGCACCTTCAGCGGGGACTTCAAAAGCCATCAGCCACTGATTCTGGTGGGGGACGGCAACAGCCGCCACTGGACCCGCTATTACGGCTTCACCGACCCAAAGGTGCTGGCCCGTGAAGTGGAGAAACTCAGCGGTCAGCGCAACGCCCACGCCAAGCACACCGCCATCGCTATGGAGCAGCAGCCATGAGAGCCCTCGACTGGATCACCCGGACGGTTTGCTTTTACCTGTTCAGTTCGCTGGCGTTGGCCCATGAAGGGCACGAAGCGCCGGCCCCCGCGGTGACCGCTGTTGCCGCCGTTACCGCACCACCGGCCAGCGGCACCCGCGATGCGAAAACCTGGTTTACCGACACGCCGTTGCAGGACCAGAACGGCGAGACCCTGCGTTTCTACAGCGACGCGCTGCAAAATCGCGTGGTGCTGCTCAACGTGATTTTCACCCGTTGCAATGATGCCTGCCCGCTGATCACCCGCAAGCTCAAGGAAGTGCGTGAGTTGCTGGGCGACAAGGCCGACGGCATCACTTTTATCTCCCTTACCAGTGATCCGCTGCGGGACACCCCGGCGGTACTCAAGGCTTACACCTTGAAGCAGGGCGTCGATGGCCCCCACTGGCTTTTTCTAACCGGTGACAAGGCGCAAATGGACCTTGTACTGAGGCGCATCGGCCAGATCGTGCCGACCCCCGAGCAGCATTCAACCCAACTGATCGTGGGAGACGTGGCCAACAAACGCTGGAGCAAAATCCGTCCCGATGCCCCGGCCGCCGCCATTGCCCAGCGCTTGCAGTTGCTGACAATGCCCGTGGCTGGCCGTTGAGCCTGCGCCATGAAAACCTCACTCATCCTCGGCCTGTTACTGTTCGGCGGCCTCCAATTCGCCGCGGAAGCGTTGCCGCTGAGCCCCAACGAAAGCGCCGGTAAACGGCTGTATCGCGAGGGTGTTTCCGGCAGTGGCGAGCCGATCATGGCGCGGGTCGGGGCGGCGGGTATGCTGTTGCCGGCCACCAGCCTGCCGTGCGCCAACTGCCACGGCGCCGATGGCCTGGGGCGGCCCGAGGGCGGGGTGCGACCGCCGGAGCTTAGCTGGTCGCGACTCACCAGCACCTACGGCCAGCAGCAAATCAATGGTCGTAATTACCCGGCGTATACCGAAGGCACGTTAGCGCGTGCCATCCAGGAAGGGCGTGATCCGGGTAACAATCGACTTGATCCGGCGATGCCGCGCTTCGTCCTGTCGATGAATGATCAGCGCAACCTCACGGCCTACCTCAAACGTGTGGCCGATGACCACGACCCTGGCCTGACCCCCGACAGTCTGCACCTGGGCACCTTGCTGCCACGCCAGGGGCCGTTGAGCGGGGAGGGTGCCACGATCGCGGCGGTGCTCCAGGGCAGCGTGGCGCGCATCAACGAAGCGGGCGGGATTCATGGCCGGCAGTTGCGCCTGACCATGGCCGACCCGGGCCCGGACCGCGCCAGTGCCGAGCAGGCGCTGGATCAGTTGATCGAGCGGGAGCAGGTGTTCGCCCTGATCGCGCCTTTGGCACCGGCACTGGATCTGGACCTGGCCGCGCGCCTGGAGCGGACCGGCATTCCGTTGATCGGACCGTTGTCATTGCTGGGCACGGCGCAGACCAGTCGACAGATCTTCGAACCGCTGCCGGGTTTGCGCGAGCAACTGATTGCCTTGGCCGATTACGCCACCGACAGTTTGCGGGTGCTCCAGGGACCGACGCTGATCACCTACCCGGACGAGCCCAGTCAACGGTTGGCGGCGCAGAACCTCGGCCAGTACCTGGAAGATAACGCCTGGCAAAAGGTCAGTCTGCAAGCCTACGACTCGGCGCTGGACGAACTGCCACTGGGCTCGCGTTCCGTGTTTTACCTGGGCAGCGGCGGCGGTTTCAGTCGCCTCGCCGAGCGCTTGCAGGCGGCAGGGCAGGTGCCTTACCTGTTCGCCGCGTCAAACCAGGTGGCGGGTGATCTGTTGCAGGTGCCCAGTGCTTTTTCCCGGCGGGTGTTTCTGGCTTATCCGTTCGTACCCAGTGACTGGACGCTGGCCGGACGCCTGGCCCTGACCCAGTTGCGCAAACACCAGGGGCTTGGTGGTCAGCACGCGGTGCTGCAAGTCGGCGCGTTCAGTTCGATGTTGCTGTTCAGCGAAGGCATGAAACAGGCCGGGCGCGACGCCAGCCGCGAGAAACTCATCAGTGCGCTGGAAGGCCTGCACAACTTCGATACCGGGCTGACCCCGCTGATCAGCTTCGGTCCGGGCCGCCGCCTGGGCTTGAGCGGCGCGCATATCGTCACCGTGGACTTGCCCGACCAGCGCTTTTATCTGGTCGCTCCCTACAAACCGATTGCCGCTACACCCTGACTGGAGGTCTCGATCATGATGCTCAAGACGCTGCTGCTCCTGCTCACGATGTGGGTTCCCTTGGCGTTCTGCAGCGATGGCCCGGCCGCCGCGCGGGTCAATGACGAAGAAATATCCGCGTTCCGCCTGGAGCGCTATTTCGCCGAATACCTGGAGGACCAGGGCCGGGCGCTGGGCAGCATCCGTAATCCCAAGGCCTACAAGCAATTGCGTCAGGCGGCACTGACAGCCTTGATTGATAAAGAATTGCTGTGGCAGGAAGCCGTCAAGCGCGGGGTGGTGATCAGTGACGAAGTGGTGCAAAGCCAGGTTGATCAGACCCGGCAAGCCATGGGCGGTGCCGACGTGTTCGTGCGGCGCCTGGAAGACGCCGGTTTCGACGAGGCCGCGTATACCGAGTACACCCGCCGCGAACTTGCGGCCCAGCAGGTATTTGCTGACCTCGCCAAGGTCGCCGGGCCAGACGAAAAACAGGTCCGTGCGTTCTATGAGGAGCATCTCACCGAGATGAGCCGGCCGGAAGAAATCCAGGCACGGCACATTCTGATCAAAGTGCCTCAAGGCGCTGATTCCGCCACAGTTGAAGCAGCCCGGCTACGCTTAGAGGAGATGCAGGTAAAAATCAGTCAGGGTGAGGATTTTGCCAGCGTGGCCCGGGCCGGCTCCGAAGACGCTTCTGCGAGCGAGGGCGGTGATCTGGGCTATTTTCCGCGTGGGCGGATGATGCCTGAATTCGAAGCGGCGGCCTTTGCCCTGGCGCCGGGGGCTGTCAGTACACCCGTGCGTACGCCGCTGGGCTGGCATTTGATCTACCTGCAGAACCACTTGGAGGCGACCGATGTCTCAGAGGTGCAGGGGCTTGAAATGGTCAGGGCTTACCTTGCCCGACAGCAACAGGCTCAGGCTCGTCTACAGGTGCTCGCGCAGCTGCGATCAAGCAATCGAATCGAACGGATTGACGATGATTGAAGGTTCCCCCCCCCCCAATAGTGGGGAATAGCTTCAAGGCACATCCGAGCGCTTCCCCGCCTTTGGGGGATGGAGTTTCTGGACGAAATGGTTTTTTCATGAAAATCAAAGACGTGCAACGGTAAAAAAACCGGCGCTCAGCCTGGCATGAAGTGTGCGTTAGCCTCAGTGAAGGCGCGTACTCCCAGGGTTGGAACATCGGACCTGCGGTTTCAAGGAGTCGACCTTGTTAAACAAAGTACTGGTTGTCGAAGACGAACTGCTCCTTGCCCAAAACCTCAAGGATTACCTTCAGGCGCAAGAGCTCGACGTCCGGATTGCACATGACGGTGTGACGGGTATCGGTGAAGCCGAACAGTTTGCACCTGATGTGATGGTGTTCGATTACCGCTTGCCCGACATGGAAGGCTTTGAGGTGCTCGATGCTGTCCGCCAGAACAGGAAGTGTCATTTTGTGCTGATTACCGGGCACCCCACCGCTGAAGTCTGTGAGCGGGCCCGGCAACTGGGAGTCAGCCATATCCTGTTCAAACCGTTTCCATTGGCGGAATTGGCCCGAGCAGTCTGCGACCTTCTGGGGATGGAGCGCGAACCCAAAGCAGGCATGAGCAATTCGCAAGGTTTTGTCGAACGACGCCAGAGCAGGACCGAGAGTTTCCCGCTGCAGTTGTACGACGGCAGTTGGGTGCTGGCAGATCGTCGACGAAATCTATCGACCTCCATGGCACCAGACGACGAACAATTGTTCACCGGGGAGTAGTGGCGCGACAAGACGTTCCGGCATCCGCCGCAATGGCCTGCCGCGTCGACAGGGCTCAAAGCCCCCGGCGTTGGAGAGCATGCCATGGACCGTCTATCCCTTGCCGTCGAATCGGCGCTGTTGGACTGTGTACCGTCAAGATTTTCCAGTGAGCAATTGGCCCAGGCCCGGGCCAGGGCAACCAGTTCCGGCGAACGTATCCTGGAAGCCCTCGGGGTGTTGTGCGAACTGGCCCCCATGCCCTTCATCCAGTGCCTCGGCGCTACCCTGCATTATCCGGTGCTCGACACCGACGCCCTGTTTCAATCCACCCCGGTGTTCGACCGGATCACCCTGGCTCAATGCCTCAAGCGCGAATTCATCCTGCTGCGTCACGACGATGCGGTCATTGGTGTGTTCGCTGACCCCTTCGACACGACTCGCCTGGCCTGGATCGACGACTGCCTGCACGGCGCGCCGCTGTACCTGGTGCATGCCGACGACCTGAAAGCCTACCTGGCACGCCACGAAGAAAGCTTCCATGCCGTGGAATCGCTCAACGCCCAGGCCGGCGCCAACGTCGAAATCGATACCCTGCAAAGCCTGTCCCTGACCAGCATCAGCGAAGACGCCAGCGTGGTGGTCAAACTGGTCAACTCAACCCTCTACGACGCGCTGAAAATGCACGCCAGCGATATCCATCTGGGCACCACCGGCAGCGGCCTGGTGATCAAGTACCGGATCGATGGCGTGCTGAACAACATCAGCAAAATCCAGGGCAGCGAGTTCGCCGAGCAGGTGATTTCCCGGGTCAAGGTCATGGCCGAACTGGACATCGGCGAAAAACGCGTGCCCCAGGACGGTCGCTTCAAGATCGGCATCAGCGGCCGGCAGATCGACTTTCGGGTCTCGATCATGCCGAGCATTTTCGGCGAAGACGCCGTACTGCGGGTCCTCGACAAACAGGACCTGGCCGACAAGGTCTGCGGTGTGCAGTTGCAAGCCTTGGGCTTCGACGACGAAACCCTGCGCCATCTGCGTCGGCTGGCCGCCGAACCTTACGGCATGGTGCTGGTGACCGGCCCCACCGGTAGCGGCAAAACCACCACGCTGTACGCGATGATCACCGAGATCAACCACGGCGTGGAAAAGATCATCACCATTGAAGACCCGGTGGAATACCAACTGCCTGGCGTGCTGCAAATCCCGGTCAACGAAAAGAAAGGCCTGACCTTCGCCCGTGGCTTGCGCTCGATCCTGCGCCATGACCCGGACAAAATCATGGTCGGTGAAATCCGTGACCCCGACACCGCACAGATCGCCGTGCAATCGGCGCTCACCGGGCACCTGGTGTTCACCACCATTCACGCCAACAACGTGTTCGACGTGATCGGCCGCTTCACCCAGATGGAAATCGATCCTTACAGCCTCGTTTCGGCACTCAATGCCGTGCTGGCCCAGCGCTTGATTCGACTGGTCTGCGCCAGTTGCAGTGCGCCAAGCAACCCGACTGACGAAGAACTGCGCGCTTCGGGCCTCGATCCGCAACAGGTCGATCACTACCACTTCGTCCATGGCAAGGGCTGCGGCCACTGCCGGGGCACCGGTTACCGCGGGCGTACGGCGATTGCCGAACTGCTGCACCTCGACGACGAGTTGCGGCAAATGATCGTCGAGCGCCAACCCATTTCGAAAATCAAGATCCTGGCTTGCAGTCGTGGCTTGCGCCTGTTGCGCGAGTCGGCACTGGAACTGGTTGCAGAGGGGCGGACCACGCTCGAGGAGATCAATCGTGTCACTTTTATCTCGTGATCGTTTTGTCGCCGTGCTCGGCGCCAGTGGTGTCGGTCTGGGCCAGCGCCGTGGCAGTGAAACCCTGTGGCTGGGCAGCGTCGGTTTTATCGACGAAGGCTTCCATGCCTGGGCCGTGGCCCTGGAAACGCTCGACCGTCTGCTGGCCGAACACACCCGTCCCGGTGCCGAATTGAGTGTGGTGATCTCCGGGCACTTCAGCCGCTTCTGTCTGGTGCCCTGGAGCGAACAGATCAGCAGCCCTGCCGAATTGCTCGGGTTTGCCCAACTGTGTTTCGAAGACCTTTACGGTGTGCCGAATCAACCCTGGAGCCTGGTGCTGTCGGCTGAACCGGCGGGCTACGACCGGGTCGCCACCGCGCTGCCGCAAGACTTGCTGACGCAGCTGCGCACGCTGGTCACCGGTCGTGCCCTGCGCCTGCGTTCGGTGCAGCCGTACCTGATGGCGGCGTTCAATCATTTCGATAAAAGCTTCGACGCCGGGGACTTCCTGTTCGTGGTCGCCGAGCCGGTGCGCAGTGTGTTGCTGCTGGCCCGGGAAGGGCGCTGGGCATCGGTGCGTTCGGTGGGCAGCAGCGACAGCGACGCCGCACTGACGGCATTGATCGGTCGTGAAAACCAATTACAGGCGTCCACCAGCGACCGGCCGCTGAATATTTACCTGCACGCGCCGGCCCGCATTGACTCGCATCCTGAGGTGCCCGGCGTGCACCTGCGAACCCTCGATGAAGACCGGACATCCGTACGCGATGGCTTGTACGTCATGTCCCGGGCGGTGGCCTGATATGCGCGCCCTGATGCTCGACTTCCAGCCGCCTCGCCGCTCAAGCCCTTTGGGCTGGAGCCTGCTGGTCGGGGGCGTAGTGCTGACGCTGACTTGCTTGCTGGTTCAGCAGCACCTCAGTGAACAGGCCGCGCAACAGCAAGGCCATTTGCAAACCGCCCAGCGCGGACTCACCGGCGATACCGGCGGCAAGGTCAGCCTGACCCCGGCCGAAACCCGCGAACAGGCGCACAACCTGGCCGAGATGCGCAAGGTGTCGCAGCAATTGCGTCGGCCTTGGGAGCGTCTGTTCGCCATGCTCGAAGCCATGCCCCGGGACGACATTGCTTTATTGACCCTGACCCCGGATGCCCGCAAAGGCCAGGTGCGAATCAGCGCCGAAGCGCGGGATCTGGAAGCCATGCTCGACTTCCACCGCAGCCTCGAAGCCAGCGACGAGCTGTCCGATGTGTCGCTGCTCAGCCACGAAATCGTCGCGAACGTGCCGGAACACCCGGTGCAATTCAACCTGTCGGCTAGCTGGGAGATTGGCGATGCAAATCCCTAGATTGATCGTCCACGAATACCTGCAAGGTTTGGGCATTCCCGGCCTGGCAGGGCTGGCGATGTTGGTGCTGGCGCTGGCGTATGGCCTGGTGGGCCTGATGCCTGACTGGCAGTCACTGCAAACGCTCAGCCAGCAGACGCGCGAAGCCGGCGAGTACCTGGCCAAAGTCGAAGATGGCAGTGTCGCCGCTCCGGTGGTGCCGCACCGTCAGCTCGACGATTTCCGCAGCAAGCTGCCGTCCCAGCCTCAGGCCACCGTCGCCATCGACAAGATCTACGCGCTGGCGGCCCAGGAACACATCACCCTGGCGCGCGGTGAATACTCCCTGGGCATAGACCCCAAGACGCACCTGGCCCGGTATCAGATTCTGCTGCCGGTACGCGGCAGCTACCCGCAACTGCGGCGCTTCCTGCATGCCTTGCTCGGCCAGTTACCGGCGGTGGTGGTGGAAGACGTGGAGTTCCAGCGTAAAAAAATCGCCGACACCGACCTGACCGGGCGGATCCGCATGACCCTTTACCTGTCGAGGTCATGATGAATACCAAACGCGTAGTGGGCTGGGTGGCGTTCTTCGGCGTGGCGGCGGCGCTGACCTGGTTGCCTGAATATTTCACCTCGTCGCAGGAGGCCGATGCTTCGGTTGCCGCTGTGGCCACCCCGACCAAAAGCAAAACCCGCGGGGCACTGCCCGCCGCATCCGCCGGTAAAACGGCGGCGGCAGTCAAGGACCTGGGCCCGGCTGGTGACCTGTTCGCCGCCCGTAGCTGGAAGGCTGCGCAAAAGCTCGCCACCGTCACCGAACAACCCGTCAACTTCACCCCGGTCGTGCAAGCCCCCAGCGCACCACCGATGCCTTTCCAGTTCATTGGCAAGCTGAGTGACCGTTCGGACCTGCAAGTGTTTTTGCAGAACGGCGAAAAAATATACGTCGTACGCAAGGGGGATGTGATCGACGAAACCTGGCGGATAGAAGGGATTTCCGATGTGGAACTCAGCTTTATCTACCTGCCTCTGCATTTGTCTCAGACTTTGTCTGTGGGGAGCACGCAATGAACAGATCCCGTTTGCTGATGAGCCTTTGCCTTTGTGCAGGGTTGGCCGCGTGCAGTTCCGCGCAGGTCGCCAAAGAGGAGGCGACCGACCTGATGGAGTCGGGACAGTACGAAGCCGGCCTGGCCCGCATCGAGGAAGGGCTGAGGAAAAACCCTCGCAACACCGAGCTGCACCTGGCCCTGACCAGCGGCCGTGCCCGTGCGGTGACGGCGCTGTTGACCCAGGGCGACATGGATCGTGCCCAGCGTGATTTCGCTTCTGCCCACCTGAATTACGGCCGGGTGTTGACCATCGAATCGAACAACCGCCGTGCCCAGAACTCGCTGCGTCAGCTCGATCACATGCGCAGCCTGGATGAAAAACTCGAACTGGCCCGTGGCGACTTGCGTCGCGGCGACATCTACGGCGCCGACCGCCAGGTGAAGCAGATTCTCGAACTGGACCCGAAAAATGAAGGGGCGCTGGAGCTGCAAAGCAATGTCCGCCTGGTGCAAAGCCGCAACGTGATTGCGTATCCACAACTGCGGACCCGTCTGGACCGTCCGGTGACCCTTGAATTTCGCGACGCCAACCTGAAAACCATCTTCGAAGTGCTGTCGCAGGTCGCCGGTTTGAACTTTATCTTCGACAAGGACCTGCGCCCGGACATGAAAGCCACGATCTTCGTGCGTGATGTGCGCATCGAAGACGCTGTGGAATTGCTGCTGCAACAGAACCAGCTGCACCAGAAAGTGGTGAACGAAAACACCTTGCTGATCTACCCGGACTCGCCGCAGAAGGTCAAGGATTACCAAGAGCTGGTGATGCGCACCTTCTACCTGACCAGCATCGATGCCAACACCGCGCTGAACATGATCAAAACCATGCTCAAGACCCGCGACGTGTTCGTCGATGAACGCCTCAACACCCTGACCATGCGCGACTCTGAAGACGCGATCCGCATGGCCGAAAAACTCCTGCAATCGCAGGACCAGTCCAACCCTGAAGTGGTGCTGGAAGTGGAGGTGATGGAAGTCGCCACCCAGCGGATTCTCGACCTTGGCTTGCAATGGCCGAACACCTTCGGTGTGGTCAACAGCGACGGCTCGGCTGTGACCCTGCTCGATCAACTCAAAGGCATCAACTCCAGCCGGATCTCCATCTCGCCGTCGCCGCAGGCCAAGATCAACGCCCAGGACAACGACATCAACACCCTGGCCAGCCCGGTGATTCGGGTCAGCAACCGCGAACAGGCACGCATCCACATCGGTCAGCGCGTGCCGATCATCAGCGCCACCTCGGTGCCTTCGACTCAAGGCCCGGTGATCACTGAAAGCGTCACCTACCTGGACGTCGGTCTGAAGCTCGAAGTCCAGCCGACCGTGCATTTGAACAACGAAGTGGCGATCAAAATCGCCCTTGAAGTGAGTAACGCCACGCCACTGGAACCCACCCGTCAGGGCACCATTCCGGTCCAGGTCGATACCCGCAACGCCCAGACCACCTTGCGCCTGCATGACGGCGAAACCCAGATCCTCGCCGGCCTGATGCGCAACGACCATGGCGCCACCGGCAACAAGATCCCCGGCCTTGGCGACATTCCTGGTCTGGGCCGCTTGTTTGGCAGCAACAAGGACACAGTCGGCAAGTCGGAGCTGGTGCTGTCGATCACGCCGCGGATCGTGCGCAACCTGCCATACCAGAGCCCGTCGGACATGGAGTTCACCACCGGTACCGAAACCAGCATGCACATTCAGGCACCGGACCGTGGGATGGACTCGGCGATTCGCACAGAGACCCTCGGTACTCCGGTTGCCTCCACCCACGTTGTCGTCGAGAAGCCTTGATCATGAACGCCTCGCAACGCGGTTTTACCCTGATCGAAGTCGTGGTGACGCTGGCCCTGATCGGCCTGCTGGCCGGCATGGCCGCGCCCCTGACCGAGACCGTGGTACGCCGGGGCAAGGAGCAGGATCTGCGCGCTGCGCTGTACCAGATTCGCGATGCCATCGACGCCTACAAACGTGCTTTCGACGCCGGCTACATCGAGAAATCCCTGAACAGCAGCGGCTACCCGCCGAACCTGCAAGTGCTGGTGGAGGGGGTGCGCGATGTGCGCAGCGCCAAGGGGGCCAAGTTCTATTTTCTGCGGCGCGTGCCCCATGACCCGCTGACGCCGGTCAAGCGTGACGACGAAGGCGGCTGGGGCGTGCGCTCCTACGACAGTACGGCTCAAAACCCGCGGGAAGGCGAAGACGTCTTTGACGTTTACTCCAAGGCTCGCGGCAAGGGTCTCAACGGCATCGCCTACCGGGAGTGGTGAGATTATGCGTCGGGAAAAGGGCTTTACCCTGCTGGAACTGATGGTGGTCATGGCAATCATCGCCACCTTGATGACCATCGCGTTGCCACGCTATTTCAACAGCCTTGAGGCCTCGAAAGAGACCACGCTGCGCCAGAGCCTGTCGGCCATGCGCGAATCACTGGATCACTACTACGGCGACACCGGGCGTTATCCCGATTCCATCGAACAGCTGGTCGAGCAGCGTTACCTGCGCAACCCGCCGATGGACCCGATCGCTGAACGCAAAGACCTCTGGGTGCTGGTGGCGCCGCCTGACGGCGTGCCGGGCGGGGTTGCCGACATCAAAAGCGGTGCCACAGGGAGGGCGCGTGATGGCAGCTTGTATTCAGAGTGGTAAGCCCGGCAGCGAGGCCGGTTTCACTTACCTGGGCGTGCTGTTTCTGATCATGTTGATGGGCATGGGCCTGGCCAGCGCTGGCGAGTTGTGGTCCACCGCCTCACGCCGTGATCGTGAGCGCCAGTTGCTCTGGGTCGGTACTCAATACGCTCAGGCATTGCGCAGCTACTACCGCAGTTCACCTGGCCTGGCCCAGTACCCTCAAGCACTGGCGGATCTGTTGCAGGACGAGCGTTTTCCGTCGCCCAAACACCACTTGCGCAACCTGTACCCGGACCCGATCGGGGGGGGCGAGTGGACGTTGATGCGCGGTTTCGACGGACGCATCACCGGCCTCAACAGCCCCTCCACGGACACGCCGCTCAAGCAGGCGGATTTCCCTACTCAATGGTCGGACTTCACCGGCATGGCGAGTTACAAGGACTGGCAGTTCGTGGCCGAGAAGGCGTTTCTCGATGGTGCGTCCGCGCCCAAAGGCCAACCCCAAAGCGCCGCAGGCGCTGGGGCGGTGATGCCATGAACAGACACTGGCTACCGGCCCTGGCCCTGATGCTGATGACGTCCTTCGTGTCGGCCGCCGAAGAAGACGAAATGATGGGATTTATCGTCGACGACACGATCTCGCACATCGGCCACGACTTTTATTACTCGTTCAGTGAACGCCTGCGCGCTACCAGTCCGATGGACTTCAACCTGGTGGTGCGTGAACGACCTTCGGCTCGCTGGGGCAGCCTGGTGACCGTGGAATATCAGCAACGATTGGTTTATCGGCGCTTCCTGCCGCCGAACACCGTGGAGTTGAAGGATGAGGCCTATGACGCCGCCGACTGGGTTCGCGGGCAGATCGTCCAGCGCAAGCTGGAAGCCTTGTTGCAGGACACAACCGACCTTGAGAGGGACGAACTATGAACATTAGAGCTTTCTCGCAACGCACGGGCATGTGGTTATTAGGGCTCGGTAGTTGTGGGCTGGTCCAGGCCACAGAGCTGGTCTACACGCCCATCAATCCGTCGTTTGGCGGTAACCCGTTGAACGGAACCTGGTTGCTCAACAACGCCCAGGCGCAGAACGACTACGACGACCCTGACTTGAAAGACCGTGCGTCCGTGGCCGGTGCTTCGGCCCTGGAGCGCTTCACCAGTCAGCTGCAATCACGACTGCTAGGTCAGTTGATGGACAACATCTCCGCGGGCAATGCCGGGAGCATGGCCACCGACGCTTTTATCGTCAACGTCATCGATGACTCCGGTGCACTGACTATTGAAGTGACCGACCGAGCGACCGGTGAAGTTTCCGAAATCCAGGTGAATGGCCTGGCCCCTTGACGGGGATTTGGGTCGATGGGGAGTTAAGGACATGAAAAAAATAATAGCGCTAGGGCTAATGTTGGCGGCATTACAAGGGTGCAGTTTGCGCGAGCCGATGGGGGCCGAGCAAGACACCGAATCACCGACCCTGACACCTCGGGCGTCGACCTATTACGACTTGCTGAACATGCCACGACCCAAGGGCCGGTTGATGGCGGTGGTGTATGGCTTCCGGGATCAGACCGGGCAGTACAAACCGACCCCGGCCAGTTCGTTTTCCACCAGCGTGACGCAGGGCGCGGCGAGCATGTTGATGGATGCGTTGCAGGCCAGTGGCTGGTTTGTGGTGCTGGAACGGGAAGGGCTGCAGAATCTGTTGACCGAACGCAAGATCATTCGCGCCTCGCAGAAGAAGCCCAATACGCCGGTGAATATCCAGGGCGAGTTGCCGCCGTTGCAGGCCGCCAATTTGATGCTTGAGGGCGGGATTATTGCCTATGACACCAACGTGCGCAGTGGCGGGGAAGGGGCGCGGTACTTGGGGATCGATATTTCCCGGGAGTATCGGGTGGATCAGGTGTCGGTGAACCTTCGTGCCGTGGATGTGCGCAGTGGGCAGGTGCTGGCGAATGTGATGACGAGCAAGACGATCTACTCTGTTGGGCGCAGTGCGGGGGTGTTCAAGTTTATCGAGTTCAAGAAGTTGCTGGAGGCTGAGGTCGGGTACACCACGAACGAGCCGGCGCAGTTGTGTGTGTTGTCGGCGATCGAGGCGGCGGTGGGGCATTTGCTGGCGCAGGGGATTGAGCGGAATTTGTGGCAGGTGGCGGGGGATAATTCTTCGCCTGACAACAATGCAACGCTTGACCGTTACCTGACTCAGAACAAGGTTGTGTCTGAGGGTGAGGAAGAGTGAACCGAGGCGGCCTTCGGGCCGACCTGGCTTTTGATCTTGGCGGCCTGACAGCCGACCAATCTCTCATGGATGTACCCAGTCCAACTGTGGGAGCGAGCCTGCTCGCGAAGGCGGCCTGATAGCCGACCTATTTTTTTCTGGTGTACATATCCATTCCTGCGGTAACGGCTGCTAATGGTTTCGCCCTTACGGCGAGTCCCTTTTGCAAACGCCCAAAAGGAACCAAAACGCTTCGCCCCAGCGTCCGGCCCCTCGCCTAGGCTCGGCGTGCCCTCGCTCCGGCATTCATCTGGGGGCATCGCCTCCGGTTGGCTTCGCTTCAACCTCCTCTCGATGTGTTCGACTTCGTCGAACGGCGCTGCGCGCCTACCCCCCAGATGAACACCTCCACTCAGCCTGCCGAAGGGGCGGGCAGATCAAAAGCAGGCGAGGCGAGCTAACGCTCGGCCTCGTTGTTTGGCTGGGGGCGCATGTCTGATTTTTGTGGGAGCGAGCCTGCTCGCGAAGGCGGCCTGACAGCCGACCTGGCTTTTGCGGATGTACCCAAACCCTGTGGGAGCCGGGCTTGCCCGCGATGGCGGCCTGACAGCCGACCAATCTCCCGCAGATGTACCCAAACCCTGTGGGAGCCGGGCTTGCCCGCGATGGCGGCCTGACAGCCGACCAATCTCCCGCAGATGTACCCCGACCAAACGGTGGGAGCGAGCCTGCTCGCGAAAGCGGTGTGCCATTCAGCATGGATGTTGGCTGACACTCCGCCTTCGCGGGCAAGCCCGCTCCCACAGGGGATATGTACTGATTTGAAGGGGATGTTTAAGAGCGTTTAACGTTACTTCCTGAAAGCTACACCGCCTTGCGCCGTTGCCTACAACTAAGCCAGAATCCGCCGGCTTGTGCGCCTTGGCCCTGGTCTCTATCGTTCCCCCATCGCTGCCAATTCAGCGATCGGGTTTAGCAGCTCGGTGAATATCAAGGCACGCCAGTGTCACCTCTCGATCAGTCGGCTTTTTTTGTCCTTGCTGATCTGCGTTATGGTGGCTGTGCGTGGGGCACTTCGGTGCGCCGGGTTCCTTGATCCCTGGTCTGCTAACCCGCGTACAGTCGCCACCCTTTTTCGTTTAGCAGCGATGTGTGGCGGCTCCATTGATCAAGGAGCTTCACCATGTTCAAACCCACACCCAATCCCCCCAAAGACTCCCCGATACGCAAACCCGGCACGATGTTCCTCATCGCCCCGGACATCGACACCGAAAGCCTGTTAGCCCATGCCTGCGAATCCCTGGCGTCAGCCAGTGTCATGGCCACTGATTTCGCGGTCTTTCTGGAGGGGCCACAGCGCAGCATGTTATTGGGCATCCAACAAGTCATCATGCTGGCCGACCTGGCAGTGAATCGGGCGTTGGATAACATCGATCCCCAGGAATAGCGTTTAGCTGCTACCGATCAATAAAAAACCGCGCCCCCCCCACCCAGGGCCGCGGTTTTTTTATGCCTTGCGATTATTGCTGCAACACAGTCGCCCGGTTGTCGCTGCCCGTTTGTTGCACAGTCGCCATCTGGGTCATGCCACTCTGATTAACATTGGCAATGTTGCCGGTGCCGCCCTGAGTGACGTAAGCCACGTTCATGGTGTCTGTCTGTTTGACCGTGATCATGTTGTCGCTGCCATACAGCTGCGTGGTGAACGCCTGGTTGCCGGTGCCGGACTGGTCGAAGTCGGTGGTGTTGCCGGTACCGTTGCTGCTGCCCTGGGCCAGGTTGGTGGTGCCGCGCTGGTCGGCGATGAGGATGTTGTCACTGCCGTTCTGGTCGAAGTACAGCTCGTTGTAGTTTTCAGCCTGTTTGACCGTGGTTTTGTTGCCGGTACCCGTCTGGTTGGTGGTCATGATGTGGCTGACGCCGTCTTGTTTGAAACTGGCGGTGTTGTTGGTGCCAGCCTGGGTGATGGTGGCGCGCTGGTTGCTGCCGAATTGACCGCCCAGTTGCGGGCCTTTCCAGTCGCTGGCGTAGACCTTGTTTTCAGTCCCCTCGGAGGTGGCGTTCAGCACATGGCTGTCGCCGCTCTGATAGGTGAAGTGCACGTTGCCGGTGCCTTGCTGGTACAGCGCGAGCACCGAGCCGACGGAGTCGAACTGGTCGGCGTAGATCGCGTTGACGTCGCCGACTTGCAGCACCTGGGCGTTGTTGTTTACGCCGAAGCTCTGGTCGACCACGGTTTCGTTGGTTTGCCCGTACTGGTTGACGGTAGCCTCGCTGGCGGTTTGCCCGCCTTGCCAGACTTCGGCGCCGTTGAAGTCGCCGAACTGGTTGATGGTCACGGTGCCGCCGTTGCCATCGCGCTGGTCGCCATAGGCGTAGTTGCCTTCACCCGCCTGGTTGAGATTGATCTGGCCACCCATGTGGGCGATCTGTTCGGCGGTGGCGTAGTTGGCGGTGCCGTACTGGATGATCACTGCGTTGTTGGCAATGCCCAGTTGGATCTGTTCGATATTGGCCTCATTGCCGTCACCAAACTGGAAGGTCTGGGCTTTGGTGGCTTCCTGAGTGTCCTGATAAATGAACGAGAAGTTGCCGGTGCCTTGCTGTTGTTGCAGCGTTTCGTTGCCGCCCACGCCTATCGACTGGCTGGCGTGGCTGGTGTTGGAGCTGCCGAACTGTTGTTGGGTGATGGTGCTGCCGTTCTCGAACAGTTGCTCGGCATAACCGGCGTTGTAGTCACCAACTTGATCCTGGGTGATGGTGTCGGTGGCGTTGTCTTGCACCGCTGCGGCGTCGTTGCCCTCGCCGAGTTGCTGCTGGGTGGCGGTACTGAACGGGGCCGCGATCTGTTTCACATCAGCGACGTTGGCGGTACCGAGCTGGTCCTGGGTGGAAACGCTGTCGTCGGCCATCGCCTGGGCACTGACAATGACCAGGATGGCGGCGGTGAGGGGCGTCAGTTTGAACATGATGAAACCTCCAAATGGTGCAGTGCTTTAGCGGTATTGTTTGACCGAAACGCTCATGCCATCTCCGGACTGGGTCACGGCGCTTGAAAGCCCCGTACCGGCCTGGTCGATGCTGGCGTCGTTGTTGTTGCCGTTCTGGGAAATCTGCGCGCGGTTGTGGCTGCCGGTCTGAGTGATCGAGGCGGCGTTGCCGGAACCTTGCTGAGTGATCAATGCCATCAGGTCGCTGCCTTGTTGCAGGATGTAGGCTTCCTGATTGCTGCCCGACTGGACGATGCGACCGAGCAGCGACTGGCCGTTCTGTTGCAGCAGCGCAACGTTGGCCTGGCCGTTCTGATCAATCAGTGCTTGCTGGCCAATCGGCGGTGGTAACTCGCCGAGGTCGGCGCCGGGGGCCAGGTCGTCGTTTTCCATCAAATCGTCGGCGAGCACGCCCGCACTGCTGCAGAGCAGAAGCAGGCAGAGCAGGGCGGTGGTCGGCGTTTTCATGGCTGCGTCCTTTAGGAAGAGGCCGGCCCCATCCACCGAATCGGCGGGTGGGGCAAGGGCTCAGTTCGAGATCACCGACACCGTGCGCACGGTGCCCTGGGACGAGCGGATGGTCGCCGTCGGATTAGCCGACGGAATCACCGTAGTGCTGTTGCTCACCGTCAACCGCCAGCGCCCGGTCACCGGCACCGTGGTGGTGCCCAGGGTTACCAGCCCGGTCGGGGTGGTGACCTGCACGGTGATGGTGTTGCCGGTGATCACCGATGAGGTGCCCGCAAAGTCCCAGTTGAAGCGGTTATTGGAGCGGGCCGATACCGTTGCAGTGGTCACCGCAAAGGTTTCCGCAGCAGGCCTTGGCGAGACTTGCACCGTGACCGTGGCCGGCGTCGACAGGGCGCCGAAGCTGTCCCGGGCGATATAGGTGAAGGTCGTGGTGAAGGCCGTCGTGACCGTGGCCGGTGGGGTGTAGGTGATCACCGTGCCGTTGCTGCTGACGGTGCCGCGATCCGCCGGTGGTTGGGTGAAACTGGCGACCGCTAGAGGCACGTTGCCTTCCGGATCGGTGTCGTTGGCCAACACGTTTATCGGAACCGCCACGCCCAGGGTTGCGATGCTGTCGGCGACCGCCACTGGAGACTGGTTAGGCGCAACGGTAATGGTCACGGTCGCCGAAGCGGTCGAGGCCAGGCCTTTGATGTCTTGAGCCTTGTAGGTGAAGGTCGTGGTCAGCGGTGCATTGACCACGGCGGGTGGGGTATAGACCACCGATGCCGCTCCGTTCAATGCCACGGTGCCTTGGCCGGCGGCCGGTTGGGTCAGCGCGGTGATGCTCAGTGGCGTGTTGCCGTCCGGGTCGCTGTCGTTGGCCAGCAGGTTGAGGGTGATCGGCACACCGAAGCTGGTGCTGCCGGTATCGGCAATGGCCAACGGCGCCTGGTTCTCGCCGGTGTCCGGTGCGGTTCCGACGACCACGACGGGCTCGGTATCGCTACCGCCTGCCGCGGATTTGACCGTGACGCTGGCCGGTGGCTGAGTCAGGTCGGCAATGGTCAAACGTTGCAAGGTGCCGGATTTCGACAGACGTCCGTACCCCTGCACGACCATGTCTGGCACGGCCACTTCGTCAGTGGAAGTCGCCTCGATCAGCAGGCTGTGATCGCTCCAGTTGTAGCGGGCGGTCTGGATTTTCGCGACGTCAGTGAGCTTGCTCGATACCGCCGTCGGCCGGGTTGTACCCGTCGGGTTGGAGGCGGTGACCACTACGACCGGAGGCACGTTGCCGGTGAACAGACGTTGGCCGAAGAACAATCCATTGTTGTCGCCGGTCATGTTGATCAGACACGGCGAAAGTGGTGGGCCGGGTACCAGGGCAACGCTTTCGCGGAAGCACAGGCTCGAACTGTTGCCCGATTTGCCAAAGACTTCGACCCGAGTGCTGTCGCCGCTGCGCCGGTAGGTGGCACGGTCAATCTCCACCGGTGTTTGCGCGCGGTTATCGAGGACTTTGCCGGACACAGTAAACAGGTTGGTCTGGAGGGTCCCGGCCGGTCCCTGTATACGGACGAAGTTGGTGTCGTTGGGGCTGCCGGTGACCTGCTCGGTGAGGTTCGGATCGCCGACGAAGGTTTCGACGGCCCCGGTGTCCGGGTTCACCTCGGTGTAGGGGCCGTTTACGCTGCGCAGGAACGGACCGACGTTGCCATTCAGCACACCGCTGAAATTACCTGGCGCACCGATGCCGATGTCCCGGGTCATGTTGATGGCGCGCACGCCAGTGGTGGTGACGTTGATCGTTTCCACCCCATAAGGGTGGGTGATGGTATAGACCCCGGGCGTCGGCACCGAGGCACGTAGGCGGATCCGCGCGAAGGATACCTGATCACCATCTACGGGGATTTCGGAGCTGAATGCCGCCTCGACAGCGGCCACATACACTTCCAGTTCATACCCGCTGTTGCCAACTTGCGGGATCGCGGTTTCCGCCGCGAACCAGAACGCTTCTGCCGGCCAGTTGTCGGGGAAGATCATCGGTTGGGCGTCGTCGTAAACACCCGGTTCCGCCGCGAGGATGCACATGTAGGACGGTGGCACGGTGGCCGGCACCCGCGAGCTCGCGGCCCGGGACTGGCACAGTTCCATCGAGAGTTGATTGTTGTCCTGATACCACATGGGGAATTTCCCCGTGGCAAAGGTGTAAGGGCCGGGGTCGACGGCAGCGAGTTGCGCGAACGCGCTGCCGGACAGCGATAGAGTCAGTCCCAGGGCGTTGAGCGCCAGGCGTGGCCAATTGTTCATGATGCCTCCTGATGAGGATCTGGGCATTAGAGCGTTCATTGCACGATGACCACTTCTTCGGTGTCGCTGCCGCCATTGGATGACGTCACCCGAACCTTGGCCGGTGGAATCGGCGAGATGCCGGTGGCCAGGGTTTTCACCGCGCCGTCGCCACTGAGGGCGCCGATGGCGACACCGGAGCCAGAGGTGGCGGTGAGCACCGGCGGCGACGTTTCATCGCTGGTCGAGGCCTCGAGCGTCAGTTGCCCGGAGCTCAGGCTGTACTCGGCACGCTGGATCACCACCAGGTCGGTCAGCACCATGGACAAGGTGGTCGGTGTGCTGCTGGGGATGGCCGGGTGGTTGTCGGCAGTCACCTGCAAGGTGCTCGGCAAGGTCGGGTTGGCCGAGGATTGCGCGTACCAGTTGCCGGTGGTGTCGGCTTCGGTCAGGTGCAGTGCCGGGCTGTTGCTGTCCAGCGTCACAGTGGCCGGTGGCGGAGGGGCCATGACAAACACGTCTTGCTGGGCCACCGGCGCACTTTCACCTGCCTTGCGCGAGTAGGTGCTGCGCTGGGTGATCATCGGTGTCGGCCGGACCACGGTCGACAACTTGCCAGAGATGGCAAACACCGTGGTGCGCAAGTCCAGACCATTCGGCCCTTCGATGCGCACGTAGTTGGTGTTGAAAGGACTGCCGGTAATGGCTTCCTCTATGTTCGGATCGCCAATGAATTGCTCGGCCGCACCGGTCAGCGGATTGGTCTCGGTGTAGGGACCATTGACGCTGCGCAGGAACGGCCCGACATCGCCCTTAAGGGCACCGTCGTAGGTTTTCGGCACGCCGATGCCAATGTCCCGGGTCATGTTGATCGCCCGCTGCCCGGGAACATCGACGTTGAAGACATCGACGCCGTAGGGGTGGGTAATGACGTAGGTGCCGGCGGTGGGCACGTCGACGCGAATGCGCACGCGGGCGAAGCTGACCTGGTCACCTTCAATCGGTTCTTCAGCGGCGAAGGCCGCTTCAATGGCAGTACCAAAAGACAGGTCGATGCCCCTGCCGGCATCGACGATTGCCGCGTCTGCAGTGAACCAGAATGTTTCGTCAGGGAAGTTGGTCGGGAAGACGATCGGTTGCGCGTCGTCGAATACCCCGGGTGTCGGCAGCAGCGTGCACATGTACGAAGGAGCGCCCGGTGCGCTGGGGACCCTGGAACTGAGGGCCTTGGACAGGCAAAGGTCGAGGGTTCGACCGTGAGTGTCCTGATACCAGGCGGCGAACGAGCCGTTGGCGGGTACATAGGGACCGGGGTCGACGGCATAAAGCGCTGCCTGCGCGACGCCTTGGGCCAGTGCGCTAACGACCAGGGCGGCCGCGGTTTTGGACAGTAAAGGGTGCATGAGTAAAGCCCTCTATCAAAATGCCTGCCCCATGGAGACGGGTCAGTTGAGAGGTCTTCGGCAACTTCCATACCAACCGGCTAAAACGGCCGGCAGAGGCCCGAGCCATGGGCGTGTCACGCACAACCAGCGTCAGACCGCGAGTTTTGGGAGCGGGCCACTGTCCCCAGCATTGGGGGTAGATGGTTATAAGGAGGAAGTGGGGGGACAAGACCCAACGTCGGGCAAACGGCTATTAGTGGGCTATAACCCTATAGGGGAATCGTCGGGAACACGTCCATGGACATGCCAACTAGAACACTCCACTACGAGGAGGGTGATGTTCGCCTGAGCGCGCGCAAGCCACCGTTCAATTTACTGCGCTGGTTCTCGCTCATCAGCCTGGCAGTGATTGGCACAGTGGCGGTGGCGTTGGGGTCGGTGTCCACGCGGTTTGTGATTACCGAAAGCGTGCAGCGCGATGCGTTGTTGACTTCCCAGTTCATTCAGGCGATTGCCTCGGCCGAGGTGCGTCATGTGTCGATTCCTAACGTGCGGACCATGGGTGAACTGCTCGATCCGCGCAAAGACAAGGACTTTCCCGACGTTGACCCGCTGGCCCGTGCCGATGCCCGAGGCGAATTCCTCGACCATATCGCGCACTTGCCGGACGTGATCCTGGCCAACATCTACGCCCCCGACCGCATGGTGATCTGGTCGACCAACCCGGCGTTAATGGGCACCACGATCCACACCGACGAAGACCTGGATCAAGCGTTCAATTCCAAAACGCCTGTGTCGGCCAGCTATCACGATGTGGACAAGAGCCGCATGGAACAGAAGTTCGTGACGCCCCCGGAATACATCTTCATCGAGAATTACATTCCGCTGTTCGATGCCGACGGCGACAAAGTCACGGCGATGGTCGAGATCTACAAGGAACCCAAGGACCTGATCAGCCGCATGGAGCGCGGACTGATGCTGATTTGGCTGGCCACTGCACTGGGCGGCGGGCTGATCTATCTGGGGCTGTACTGGATCGTGCGCCGGGCGGCGATTTTGCTGGCGGCGCAACAAAAGCAACTGATCACCAACGAAACCTTTGTCGCCCTGGGCGAGATGTCGTCGGCGGTGGCACACAGTTTGCGTAATCCGCTGGCGACCATCCGCTCCAGTGCCGAACTGGCGCTGGAGTTCGACAGCAGCCCGGCCCACAAGAACATCAACGACATCATCGGCCAGGTGGATCGCATGTCGAAGTGGGTGAGGGAGCTGCTGCAATCCTTGCGCCCGCTCAATGACGAGGCTGAGCCTGTGAATCTGGTAGCGGCGCTGCATGACAGTCTGATGGCCTTCGAGCTTCAAATCGCCAAAGCCTCGGTCCACGTGGTGTTCGACCCGCAGCTGACGCCCATGGTCCTGAGCCAGCAGGTGCAGTTGACGCAGATCCTCAACAGTGTGCTGGCCAATGCACTGGAAGCCATGGACAAGGGCGGCACGTTGGCTATCACGCTGGAACCGACCGATTCCCATGGCATCAGCGTGGTGGTGAGCGACACCGGCAAAGGCATGAACGAAGAGCAGCGCAGCATGGCGTTTCGGCCTTTTTTCACCACTAAACAAGGCGGGCTCGGTGTCGGGCTGGTTTTGGTCAAGCGGATCATGGAGCGGTTCGGCGGTACGGTGACCCTGGAAAGCCGTGAAGGCGAGGGCACGAGTGTGCGTCTGTCGTTCAAGATGGTCCCCTGATAATGGGTGTGAACTTTCCCCGTTAGCGGGTGCCATTCCCCAGTCGTTTCCCCGAATATGGCAAATTGATGTTGATAAGCCATTGTTTTGTTAGTTCTAATGCTTTCGTAAAAAACAGTTACATATCTGGCGAGGTCCTTGCACAAGCCCCATTACCCCTTCACGACTTCGAGGCGGCTGGTAATGGACACAAAAGCGCGGTCCCCCTTCAAATGGTTCGGCCTCCTGACGCGTGTAAGCGTCCTTCTGACAATGACGTTCGGCACAACGAACCTGCGCGCCAGCCCGATCGACGACGAACGACAGCCCGAACCGTCCGACCCCTCGGCGTATTACGACGAACCGGCTGACAAAGCAGGCGCCTTGAACGCCATTTTGACCATGCCCCCGGCTAACCTGGATTCCTTCGACTTGCCGGGTGGCGTCAAAGGCAACCGCAACACCCCACGCCAGGAAAACATCCTGCCGCCAGCGCTGCAGACCAGTTTCAATTACCCCACCAACGGAAAACCCAGCCCACTGTACGGAGCGCTGCCGTTCACTCAGCAAATGGCGTTGTTCGAAGAATTCGGTCTGGAAAAACTTGACCCCGCGACACCGGCGGCACTGTTGCCGTTTCCACCCGCCGCCATCGGCCCGCTGCCGCAACAAGATCCCACCAGCGTCGCTCGTAGCGCCCCACCGAGTGCGGCGCTCGACGCGTTCTTGCGTCAACCAGGCTTGACTCCGTTTCCCAGCCATTATTCCAACGTGGTCGACCGCAACCCTTGGCAGAAGCAGATTGAATTTTTCCTCAACCGCCGTATCGGCTCGTCGGCGGAAGGCCGTCCGCCAGGAAAAGGCTGGTCGCACCAGCGCTGGAACGAGTTTTACCCGCAGGTGGCTTACAAAACCGTGCAAACCGGCGCACGGGTGAATACCGGGTTACGTGACAGTCGTCAGATGCACCGCTATGCCATGGGTGAGTTTGGCCCCAGTGGCCTCTATTACAATGTGGTTGGCGTGCCGGCGACCGCTGGCACCACCAAGGGCGTCGCGCCGCGTTTGCACCCGAAAATGCCGGTGCAGAAACACAATTCGCTGTGGACCTTCGACGGGACCTTCCCGCCCAAATTGCTCATGGTGCGATATGGGCAACCGGTGTTGATGCGCCATTACAACGGCTTGCCAATCGACCCGTCGGCGAACATGGGGTTTGGCCTGCACACCATCACCACCCACGAACACAACGGTCACGTACCGGCGGAAAGCGACGGCTATGCCAATGCGTTTTTCTTCCCCGGGCAATTTTACGACTATCGCTGGCCGATCCAGTTGGCCGGCTACGACAGCATCAACACTAAGGCTGAGGACCCGCGTGCAGCATTTCCGTGTTCACCGGGTGAAACCCTGTGGACCAACGACCTCACCCCCGGCCGCAAGACCTGCGACAACGGAATGATCAAGGTCCGCGGCGACTGGCGCGAAACCATGAGCACCCACTGGTTCCACGACCACATGCTCGATTTCACCGCGCAGAACGTCTACAAGGGCAACGCGGCGATGATGAACTACTACAGCGCCCTGGATCGCGGCAATGAATCGGTAAATGACGGCGTCAACCTGCGCCTCCCCAGCGGCAGCGCCTTGCCTTGGGGTAACCGCGACTACGACGTCAACCTGATGTTTGCCGACAAGGCGTGGGATAAGAACGGTCAGCTGTGGTTCAACCCCTTCAACACTGACGGCTTCCTCGGTGACCAGGTGCTGGTCAACTGGTCGTGGAAACCGACCCTGGACGTGCGCGCCCGCAGCTATCGCTTGCGCATGCTCAATGGCTCAGTGTCGCGCTACTTCAAAATGGCGCTGGTGCGCGAGATCAAGGGCACCAGCGGCGAGTTTCAAGGGCCAGTCGGGTCGGGCGTGTCGTATGCCCGGGTGCCGTTCCACATGATTGCCAACGACGGCAATATCATGGAACACAGCGTGCCGTTCGACGGCAGCATGGACCTGGATGCCGACGGTGATAAACAGAACCACAACGCGATTTTGCCAACCCTGGGCATCGCCGAGCGTTTCGACATCATCGTTAACTTCTCGAAAAACGGGATCAAGACGGGCGACAAGCTGTTCTTCGTCAACCTGCTGGTGCACCAAGACGGCAAGGGTCCGGAAGAACCTGTCGCCCTGGCAGACGTGCTGTCTGAGAAATACAAGGCGATCATCAAGCAAACCAGCAAGGGGCCCATGTGGGACAGGGGCGACCCGGCAGTGGGCAAGGTCTTGCAATTGAACGTCAAGGCTTACACCGGTCAGGACCTGGCCATGGACCCGACCGCTTATGAACCGGCCAAACCGGGCAAGGCTGAAGGCCTGGCGATGATCCCGCTGAAGATTCACTACGACAATGCTGCCGACAAGGCGCTGCTCGCCAAAGCCCGCCACCGCACCTTTACCTTCGGCCGTTCCGATGGCACCGATGAAGCGCCCTGGACGGTCAAGTTCGACGGCGGTTTCGGGTATCGCATGGACCCGCGCCGACTGGCCGTCTCGACCAAACTGGCCAGCGGTCCGACCGACGCCGGCGTCACGGGTTTCGGCACGCTGGAAGTGTGGCACATCAAGGGCAATGACACGGGCTGGGGCCACCCGGTGCACGTGCACTTCGAGGAAGGGATCATCCTCAGCCGTGGCGGCAAGCCACCACCGGAATGGGAAAAATGGGCACGTAAGGACGTGTATCGCGTCGGTTCGGAAAAGGATGGTACGGACAATGTCGAAATTGCGATCCAGTTTCGCGAATTCGCCGGCACCTACATGGAGCACTGCCACAACACGCAACATGAGGATAACTCCATGTTGCTGCGGTGGGACCTTGAAAAACCCGGGCAACTGCAGTTGATGCCGACTCCGTTGCCGACCTGGGATGGCGTGCGCTACGTGAACTCAGCTGCGCTTCCAACCTTCCGCACCGGCGACGGCTACGGCACCAAAGCTGAGGTCACACCATGATCCGCAGGGGAGCCGACATGACATCACGTACGCCGCGCTCCCGCCCCTTGGGCATGCACTTGATTTTGCTGCTGGTCACCTGTGGGCTGGCCGCTTGGGTGCTGCTCGCTCATGAAAGGACACCGTCGCCGACGGAATCGGCGACACCCTGGGGCGGCGATTACTTTCCCAATACTTTACTGACCGATCAGGACGGTCGGCAGGTGCGTTTTTTCGATGACCTGATCAAGGGCAAAGTGGTGGTGATCAACTTCGTCTTCACCACGTGCAGCGACTCCTGTCCGCTGGAAACCGCGCGCCTGCGCCAGGTGCAACAGTTGCTGGGGGACCGGGTCGGCCAAGACATCTTTTTCTACTCGATCAGCATCGACCCGTTGAGCGACACGCCGCAAGTGCTCAAGGCCTATGCGCAGCGCTTCAAGGTCGGACCCGGCTGGCAGTTCCTCACCGGGGAGTTCGAAGCTGTCACCGACCTGCGCAAAAAACTCGGGCTGTTCATCGAAGGCGTCGACAACGGCCGCAGCAAGGACCACAACCTGAGCCTGATCGTCGGCAACCAAAGCACCGGTCGCTGGATGAAAGCTTCACCGTTCGAAAACCCGTGGATCCTCGCCGATCAGTTGGCCAACACGCTGCAGAACTGGAAGCAGCCCAGCGTTGAAGAAAACTACGCGAATGCGCCCGAGATTCGCCCACCCAGCAATGGCGAAGAACTGTTTCGCACCCGTTGCGCGTCGTGCCACAGCCTGGGCCCGATGGATGGGCAGGGCATCGGCATGCGCAGCATCGGCCCGGACCTGATCGGCGTCACTCGCCAGCGTGATCCAGCATGGCTGAGTCGCTGGATTCGCGAGCCAGACCGCATGCTGGCGGAAAAGGACCCAATCGCGATGGAACTGTTTGAACGTTTCGACAAAATCCCCATGCCCAACCTGCGACTGGATGAGAACGCTGCGCAGTCAATTATAGAATTTTTGCAAGAAGAAACCGATCGCCAACAACCGCTACAGGCAGTGCAAACGCAATAGCGGCTAAATACTATCATTGGCGCCGTCAGTCTCGATCAATGCCACCTACACTGATCCGAAGCGCGGCTGAAAAGGCTTGATGCAAGGCATCCGGGAAGGACCTATGCAGATATCAGGACAACAAAAAATACCTGCGCCGGTGACGTCGGCAGCAGTGGGCAAGGGCTGGCGAGGACAGTTCAATTTGCTGCGCTGGTTTTCCCTTGGCAGCTTTTTCATCATCGCCGCCGTTGCGCTGGGGTTGGGCTACGTTTCCACGCGCTTTGTGGTCGAGGAAAGCATCGAGCGCGATTCGATGCTGACCGCGCAGTTCGTCCAGGCCATTGGTGATGCCGAAATTCGCCATGCCGCGATTGCCCCGAACAGAACCATGGGTGAAATGCTCGATCCACGCCTGGACCACGCTTATCCCGACGTGAGTCCAGCCTCTCGCGCCGCTTCGCGCGGCGAATTTCTCGATCATGTGGAGCATCTGCCGGACATTCTGTTGGCCACGGTGTACGCCCTGGATCGCACGGTGGTGTGGTCGACCAATCCGGAGCTGATTGGGGTTCGCATCAAAGATGACGAAGAACTGGACGAATCTTTCGAAATGAAGGAACTGGTGTCCACCAGCTACCACGAAATCGATGAGGGGCGTCCCGAGCAGAGGCTGCTGCGTGAGCCTGAATACCTGTTCATCGAGAACTACATCCCGATGTTCAATGCCGACAAGAGCAAAGTGATCGCCATGGTGGAGATCTACAAAGAACCCGTGGACCTGGTGGAACGTATCCAGCGCGGTTTCAGGTCGATCTGGCTGGCAACCATCCTCGGCGGTCTGGCCATCTACCTCGGGCTGTTCTGGATTGTGCGGCGTGCGGCAATGCTGCTTCAGAGCCAGCAAAAACAACTGATCAACAATGAGACCTTTGTGGCGCTGGGGGAAATGTCCTCGGCAGTGGCTCACAGTTTGCGTAATCCGTTGGCCAACATTCGTTCCAGCGCCGAACTGGCTCAGGAAATCGCCAGCCAGAACGCGCAGAAGAACATCGGCGACATCATCAGTCAGGTCGATCGCATGTCGCGCTGGGTTCGGGAGTTGCTGGTGTCATTGCGGCCCATGAACGACGACTACGAATCGGTAGACCTGGTGCTGGTCATCGACGACACGCTGAGTGCGTTCGACGCGCAGATTAAACGCTCCGACGTGGAAGTACGGTTCGCGCCTTGCAGTTGTCCGCCGGTCGTCAGCCAACAGGTGCTGCTCACCCAAATTCTCAATAGCCTGTTTGCCAATGCCCTGGAAGCCATGCCCAAGGGCGGCCTGCTGAGTATCGACATCGAAACGCCGCAGCCCGGACTCGTGCGCATGACGCTGAGCGATACCGGCAAGGGCATGAACAAACAGCAGCAACAAATGGCCTTCAAGCCTTTTTTCACCACCAAACAAGGAGGGTTGGGCGTGGGCCTGGCCCTGGTCAAAAGAATAATGGAGCGTTTCGAAGGCTCGGTCGAATTGACCAGCCGCGAGCAGGAAGGAACCCGCGTCTGTCTCAATTTTAAAGTGGCAACGGGAGGGGTATATGGAGCACAGCATTCTGCTGGTCGAGGATGACGAACTCCTCGCCGAGAATATTCAGACCTACCTGGAGCGCAAGGACTTCGAGGTGACGGTCTGCCACTCGGCTGAGGATGCACTGGAGCAATTGGGCACTTTCGTCCCTGACGTGGTGCTGACCGATAACTCGCTGCCGGGCATGAGCGGTCACGACCTGATCCAGAAGCTGCGCATCGGCGCGCCGGATCTGAAAGTGATCATGATGACCGGTTACGGCAACGTCGAAGACGCCGTGGTGGCGATGAAAGAGGGCGCTTTCCATTACGTCACCAAACCGGTGGCCTTGCCGGAGCTCAAGCTGCTGCTGGACAAGGCCTTGGCCACCGACCGAATGGAACGCACGCTGTCGTTCTATCAGGAACGCGAAGCGCAGAAGTCAGGGGTGCAGGCATTGATTGGCGAATCGGCACCGATGCAGTACCTCAAAAGCACCATTGGCCAGTTACTCGACGCCGAACGGCGCATGGCCAATACCGATCTGCCGCCGGTGTTGGTGGAAGGCGAGACCGGTACCGGCAAAGAACTGGTGGCCCGGGCGCTGCACTTCGATGGCCCGCGTGCCAAAGGCCCGTTCATCGAATTCAACTGCGCTTCGATTCCTTCCAACCTGGTGGAGTCGGAACTGTTCGGCCATGAGAAGGGCGCTTTCACCGACGCCAAGGAACGGCGCGTCGGGCTGGTGGAAGCGGCCGATGGCGGAACGCTGTTTCTCGATGAAGTCGGCGAGATGGACCTGTTGCTGCAGGCCAAACTGCTGAAGCTGCTGGAGGACCGGACCATCCGCCGGGTGGGTTCGGTGAAGGAGCGCAAGGTCGATTTGCGGGTGATCAGCGCCACCAACTGCAACCTCGAACAAATGGTCCAGCAGGGCAAGTTCCGCCGCGACCTGTTCTTCCGTTTGCGGATCATCTCGATCAAGGTGCCGCGCCTGTATGCCCGTGGCGAAGACATCCTGTTGCTGGCCCGGCACTTCCTGGCGGTCCACGGCAAACGTTATGGCAAGCCGCACCTGCATTTCAGCGACCAGGCCGAAGCGTTGATGCTCGGTTACAGCTGGCCGGGCAATGTGCGCGAGTTGCGCAATATGCTTGAGCAAACCGTGCTGTTGGCCCAGAGCGACACCATCGCCGCCCATCAGTTGAATGTGTGCCTGAGCCTGGTGGATGAGCCGCTGGTGTTTCAGCAAGAGCCGCAATACAGCGAGCCGCGTCCGGTCTACAACGGCACCGAGTCCATGAACCTGCCGGAAGTGGAGCGCGACATGGTGCGCAAGATGCTCGACAAGACCGACTGGAACGTCACCAAGTCCGCACGACTGCTGGGCCTGAGCCGCGACATGCTGCGTTACCGGATCGAAAAACTCGGTCTCGCGCGCCCGGACAAACGCCAGTGGTAGGCCTATTGCATCACTGGCCCCTGACGGCTGAGGCACGCGAGCAGACACGTGGGGTCGAGGACTTCTTCGTTCACGTAGACACCGCGTTCCTGATCGTAAGAGCGGATGAATACGCGAACAGTGGCATCTGCTACCGTCGGCAATCTTGAGTCGTAGAACTCATGCTGGCTCGAAATGGGGATGAAATCCTGGGGGGCGGTCGGGATGTAGGACCCGGGGGGCACCGCGTTCAGGGACGGAGGCACGGGGTGAGCAAAGGGTTGGTCGGCTCCGTAATAGTTGAACTCACTGCTGTAATCGCTGGTGGGAGTCAGGCTGTCGTCTGCGTGAGCACCGGTTGTGGCGGTCAGGCAGAGGGCAAACAGTAGCGTCAAATCGGTTTTTTTCATGGCGACACCTGCGAAATCGGTTTTTCCCGCATTTCCCCAAGGTCATTAACTATAGCTGCCGTACGGGGACGCGTTCGCGATGCCCGGATTACAAGATTTCAACAAAGACTGAATGGGGTTTTTCGAAACCCTGATCTAGACTCGTGCCGGTCAATCAAGACCCCAGTCTGGAGCGCGCAATGGAAATGCCGACAAAAGAAAAGGCCATCGCCAGCAACCGCGATGCCTGGAATGATTCCGCCCGACACCACAAAGACACCCCTGAATGGCAGGCCCGTTTGACGGCTGTTGGTAATGGGGATTTTTGCTGCCTGGACGACACCCTCCGAGGTTTGCTGGAGCACGTGGGTGTCGACGGCAAGGACGTCGTCCAATTGGGCTGCAACAACGGGCGCGAAAGTATCTCGCTGTTTGCGTTGGGGGCCCACCGCGTCGTGGGCGTCGACCAGTCCAAGGCCTTCCTCGATCAGGCGCGGGAACTGGCGTCACGCTCGCCCCATGCGCCTGAGTTCATCGAGGCCGACATCCACCGTCTACCGAGTGAACTGCACGAGCATTTCGACGTCGCCCTGATCACCATCGGCGTCTTGAACTGGATGCCGGATATTGGCGAATTCTTCCGCCATGTCGCACAAACCCTCAAGCCCGGTGGCAGCCTGGTGGTGTACGAAACCCACCCTTTCCTGGAAATGTTCGACCCCGAGTCAGCCGATCCGTATCGGCCGGACAGCTCGTACTTTCGCAGTGAACCCTTCGTGCAGGATCAGCCGATCGTCTACGAAGGCAAAGTCGACCAGCAGGCGCCTTCGTCCTACTGGTTCGTCCACACCCTGGGCGCCATCTTCACGGGGGCGATCGACGCCGGATTGCAGGTCAGCCACTTCAAGGAGTACCCGCATTCCAACCGCGAGGAACTCTATGATCGGTATGAACAGCAAACGGCGCAGTTGCCGTTGTGTTTTACGTGGGTGGCGGTGAAGCGAGCAGCCTAGCCAGAAGAGACTCTCAGTGAGTCGAGTGATTGACCGAATGACCCGGCTGCGCGCAGAGATCAATGCCAAGGGCATGTACAACCTTTAGAACCGTATCGAAACGTGGTTTTGCACCGGGTGCGAAGGCCTTGTACAGGCTTTCGCGGCCCATACCCGAATCCTTGGCTATTTGTGTCATTCCACGCGCTTTCACCACGTAGCCAATAGCGCGAAGAAATTCTTCGTTGTCGCCGTCTGCGAGCACTTGCGAAAGGTACTCGCTGATGGCTTCGTCACTGTCCAGCAGAGCCGCCATATCGAAAGTAGTCAAAGTCTGGCTCATGTTTAAACCTCCTTTGCCAATTTTTTCGCCCGCCTGATGTCGGCGGTTTGCGGTTTGTTGAATAAGATAATTCATTGCTCAAATGTATCCAAATGGATACGAATGAACAGTCAGACGTTTCCTTGGTCATGTATGTTTTTTCCCTAAAGTGTGTGGGCTATGGGGTGTCTGAGCCCGCCTATTCGCGGTGCGGCTGCCGTCCGCTATCCTTGCTCCACGCACATCGAACGGTTTTCCCCAATGCTTACGGTCCAAGGCGTCTTCAAAAGCTACGCCACTCCTCAGGGCCCATTACCGGTTCTGCAAGGTGTCGACCTCACCTTGAAACCCGGCAGCAGCCTGGCGTTGATGGGTGAGTCGGGCAGTGGCAAAAGCACTTTGCTGCACCTGATTGCCGGGCTCGACAAGGTCGATCGCGGCAGCATCCGCAGCGGCGAACATCGGCTGGAGCAGATGAGCGAAGGGCAACTGGCGAACTGGCGGCGGACCGAAATTGGCCTGGTGTTTCAGCAGTTCAACCTGATCGGCAGTTTGCGCGTGGAGGACAATCTGGCATTCCAGGCGCGACTGGCGGGGCGGCATGATCCGCGCTGGCAGGCGCATCTGGTGCAACGTCTGGGGTTGGGGGATTTGCTGCGGCGTTATCCGGAGCAGCTGTCCGGCGGCCAGCAGCAACGGGTCGCGTTGGGCCGGGCCCTGGCGTCACAGCCAAAACTGCTGCTGGCCGACGAACCCACCGGCAGCCTCGATGAAGCCACCAGCGATGAGGTCTTGAAGCTATTGTTGGAGTTGCTCGATGACAGTCCCACCACCTTATTGATGGTCACTCACAGCCCGAGGGTTGCCGCGCGGCTGGCAGAAAAAGTGGTGCTCCAGGGTGGCCGTCTGGCTGGCGCGGACGAGCGCTGAGGTGCGGGTCTTTCGCGAGACGCTGCGGGCGCTGCTCAGTCATTGGCGGCAGCATCCGGTGCAGTTTTTCAGTGTGCTGACCGGGCTCTGGCTCGCCACCAGCCTGCTGACCGGCGTGCAGGCGCTGAACAGTCAGGCGCGTGAAAGTTATGCCCGGGCCAGTCAGTTGATCGGCGGCGAACCCCAGGCCAGCCTCAGTGCGCCCAGCGGCGCGACCTTTTCCCAGCAAGTGTTTGTCGACCTGCGCCGTGCGGGGTGGCCGGTGTCGCCGGTCCTGCAAGGTCGGGTGACGCTCAAGGGCCATGACGATCAGCGCTTGCAGCTGATGGGGATCGAGCCGGTGTCGCTGCCCGCGGGTTCCGCAGTGGCCGGGCAGGCGTTGGCGATTGAGCAGATTGTCGAGTTTTTCAGCCCGCCGGGCAGTACCTGGATTTCGCCGCAGACGTTGCAGGCACTGGGTCTGCACGAGGGCGAACGCCCGGTAAGTTTGAGTGGCCAGGCCTTGCCGCCGCTGCATGCCCAATCCGATATGGCTCCCGGTGTGTTGCTGGTGGACATCGGCTTCGCCCAGCAGATTCTCGGCCTGCCGGATCAGCTGTCGCGCCTGCTGCTGCCAAAGGGTTTCACCGCGACCCTGCCTGATCAATTCAAGGGACAACTGCAGTTCAAGACCAGCGACGAAGAGAACAATTTGTCGCGCCTGACCGAGAGTTTTCACTTAAACCTCGACGCTCTGGGTTTTCTGTCATTCGTGGTCGGCCTGTTCATCGTCCACGCCGCGATCGGCCTGGCGCTGGAACAACGCCGTGGCTTGCTCAGAACCCTGCGTGCCTGTGGCGTCAGTGCGCGAATGCTGATTACCTGTCTGGCGGTTGAATTGGGTGGCCTGGCGTTGATCGGCGGACTGGCCGGGGTCGTCAGCGGCTACCTGCTGGCCAGCGTGCTGTTGCCGGACGTCGCCGCCAGTCTGCGCGGGTTATACGGCGCCGAAATGGCGGGGCAGTTGAGCCTCAGTCTGTGGTGGTGGCTCAGCGGCGTCGGGCTGAGCCTGTTCGGTGCGTTGTTGGCCGGTGCCAACAGTTTGTTAAGGGCAGCGCGCCTGCCTTTGCTGGCGCTGGCCGACCCGCAAGCCTGGCATCAGGCTCACGCGCGCTGGTTGCGGCGCCAGGGTTGGGTCGCTGTGATTGCCGCGGTGGTCGCGCTGCTGGCGTTGATCTTTGGCGACAGCCTGAGCAGTGGCTTCGTGCTGATGGCGGCACTGTTGATCGGCGCCGCACTGGCGTTGCCGGTGGTGCTCAACATTGTGTTGAACCTGGTGCTGCAACGCAGTCGCTCGGTGCTCGGCCAATGGTTTCTCGCCGACTGCCGTCAGCAACTGCCGGCCCTGAGCCTGGCGCTGATGGCGCTGTTGTTGGCACTGGCGGCGAACATTGGTGCGGGCAGCATGACGGCCGGTTTTCGCCAGACCTTCAGCGATTGGCTCGAGCAACGCCTGACCGCCGAACTGTACGTTAATCCGCGAAATCCGGCCCAGGCCAGAGAGCTGCAAACCTGGCTCAAGCAGCAACCCGGACTCACGGCAGTGCTGCCCAGCTGGCAAGTGTCGATTCAGTTGCAAGGCTGGCCGGCGGAGGTCTTCGGCGTGATCGATCACCCGACGTATCGCCAGCATTGGCCGCTGCTGGAAGCCTTGGGCGACAACCCTTGGGACCGACTGGCCAAGGACGATGCTGTGATGCTCAGCGAGCAACTGGCCCGTCGGCTGAAGGTGCGTCTGGGCGATCACCTGACGATTCCCACGCCGAACGGCGCCTGGTCGCCACGGATCGTCGGCATCTACGCCGATTACGGCAATCCCAAGGGCCACATTCTGGTCAACGTCAACCATCTGCTGCGCGGCTGGCCGCAGCTGACACCCAGCCGTTTCAACCTGCGCATCGACCCGCCGTTGATCCCCGCGTTCCTGACCACGCTGCAAACACGCTTTTCTTTGGAGGACAGCCGCATCGTCGACCAGGCCCGGCTCAAGGGTTGGTCCACACAAGTGTTCGAACGCACCTTTGCCGCGACCGCCGCGCTCAACAGCCTGACCCTCTGCGTGGCGGGCGTGGCGCTGTTCATCAGCCTGTTGACCCAAAGTCAGAGCCGCCTCGGGCAGCTCGCACCCCTGTGGGCGCTGGGTGTGACTCGCCGACAATTGATGCTGCTCAATCTCGGGCAGACCTGGTTGCTGGCGGTGCTGACCCTGGTGCTGGCGTTGCCATTGGGGATCGCGCTGGCGTGGTGCCTGGACACGGTGATCAACGTCCAGGCCTTCGGCTGGCGCTTGCCGCTGCGGGTGTTTCCGATGCAGCTGTTGCAGTTGATGGGGTTGGCGCTGCTGGCGACGTTACTGGCGTCGGCGTGGCCGCTGTACTCGCTGTATCGCTCGCAACCGGCGGATCTGCTGAGGACGTTTGCTCATGAAGATTAAGCTCGGTGTGTTGCTCTTGGCTTTATTGGGCGGGTGCGATAACTCGGTGCCGGTTGAAAAAGGCTTCGCGGGTCTGGGCAATCAGGCCACCGCGTTTACGCCGGTGGTGCCCGGGCGGGTGTTCAGCTTTCCGGCGGATCACGGTCCTCATGACGGTTTTCGAATTGAATGGTGGTACGTCACAGCCAACCTCAAGGACGATCAGGGTCAAGAGTTCGGCGCGCAGTGGACGCTGTTTCGCAGCGCCTTGAAAGCTACACCCGAGCAGTCTGGCTGGAGCAATCAAACTATCTGGCTTGGCCACGCGGCCGTGACCTCGGCGACAGTGCATCACGCCGCCGAGCGCTATGCCCGTGGTGGCGTGGGTCAGGCTGGCGTAAGCCTCGCGCCGTTCAACGCGTGGATCGATGATTGGCGTTTCAGCAGTCAGGGTTCCGATCCTCTGGCGGACCTTCAACTCAGCGCCCGGGACAAGGATTTTGGCTATCAACTGCGGCTGACCTCCACACGTCCGCTGGTGCTTCAGGGCGACAAAGGCTTCAGTCAGAAATCCGAACAAGGGCAGGCGTCGTACTACTACAGTCAGCCATTTTTTCAGGCCCGCGGCACACTGGAAATCGACGGCAAAACGTATCAAGTCAGCGGTCCGGCCTGGCTCGACCGCGAATGGAGCAGCCAGCCCCTGACCGCCAACCAGACGGGCTGGGACTGGTTCTCCCTGCACCTGGACAGCGGCGAACAGGTGATGCTCTACCGCATGCGGCAGAAGGACGGCGCGCCTTACCTCACCGGCACCTGGGTCGACGCTCAGGGCCAGACGCAGTTGCTGAACGCCGCCGACATCAGCCTCACACCGCAAGACACCGCCAACGTCGCCGGACGATCGATGCCGGTGCGTTGGTCGATCAAAATTCCCGACAAACACCTCGACATCACAATCAGCGCCCTCAATCCCAACGCGTGGATGACTTTGCGCATTCCCTATTGGGAAGGGCCGGTGCAACTGAGCGGCAGCCACGGTGGGCAGGGTTATCTGGAAATGACCGGGTATTGAGTCGGAACTCTCGGTTGGGCGACAGCCTCCTAAGTTAAGACACCGGTACACAGGAGCCCGCCATGAGCGACGACCTCAAACCACCTGACCTTGCCTCGTGGCAACGCCTTTTCGACGACAAGGCCTACTGGCAGCAGTCCCCCGACGCCCATTACACCGAACTGCTGCGGGTGGCCGATGACTTGCTGGGGCAGGGCGCCATCGACCTGGAACAGTGGCAAGCCCTGAAAGCCAAGGCCGATCAATCCCATAAAGACTCGCCTGCCGTGAACGTCGCCCATGAGGTTGACGATCCCGAAGCTTGAGGAGAACTTACATGAAACCGACAACCCCCACTGAGCACCCTGACGAACCTCGGCCACCGGGTGAAGTCGAGCGCGACAACGACGCCCTGCGCCCGACCGATCCGACCCGACGCAAGGAGAGCGGCAAGGGCACAGACAGCGGCGAATCCACCGCACAGGAAACGGCAAAAACGCCCTGATCAGCGCCATTGCTTATCTGCACAGAGGGCGCTGGCTTGGGGGGCAGCGCTCTTTCCGGCTGGTCAGCCAACAACCATCAACGTCGAAAAACCTGTAGTTCAGAAGAAACTGAAGGATCTGAAAGTAGGGCAGCGCATTGTGGTGACCTATACCGATACATTGAAAGTGACCAGTCAGTACGGAAGTTGCGTAATAGCTCTATATACATTGATTATTATTGTACAAGTTTTGGTACAAGAATAATCAATTTGATGGTCGGATCGGTTAGTTCAAGTAGCTTGTTAAAATAGTATTTGGGCCGACATTTAATCAATGTTGTTTCGATAAATTCATGTTTATATACGCGGACATATTCGAAAACTTCAATTAAAATACTTCCCGTTCGCCCAGTGTCAGGGCTCTTTGCCGGTGCATGGATTGCCAGGCCATTACACTGGGCGAACACCTTCTCGACGTGCGATACGCACTTGCAGCAATACGTTAAGATGCGCGGTATTTTGCAGATCAAGGAAGAAAACGGCTACCGTTCTGACGCGGATGAAACCACTCTCCCTCTACCCCCCCGGCGCCCTACTGGCTTCGCGTGTGGCAAAAAAGACTGTTCCGGCAAGTGGCCTGGCGCTTCTCCCGCAAGCATTACGCAGTTTCGGTGAGCGCCGTCTCCCGATTACCATTTCGCTACCTCAAGCACACCTCCAAACTGATCCGCAAACTCGGCAACTCCGATCTCGCCCTGCAGCACAACAAAGTCATCAACCTGAAACTGGCGGTGGCCAGCATCGACGGCGTCGTCATCGCACCCGGAGAATACTTTTCCTTCTGCCGCTTGGTGGGCCGACCCACCCGTCAACGCGGCTATGTCGAAGGAATGGAGCTGTCATTTGGTGAAGCCCGCAGCGGCATTGGCGGAGAAATTTGCCAACTGAGCAACCTGATTCACTGGATCGCGATTCACTCACCATTGGTCGTGGTTGAGCGGTCGAGCCACAGCTTCGATCCCTTTCCTGACGAAGGGCGGGTGCTTCCATTCGGCTCTGGTGCAGCGATCTTTTACAACTATATTGACCTGGTGTTGCATAACCCGACCGATCGCCATTTTCAGTTGAAGCTCAATGTCGCCGAGCAACAGTTGGAAGGGGAGTTGTTGTGCGATCAGGTGAGGGAGTTTCGGTATCACGTTTATCAACTTGGGCATCGGTTTGTGCGAGGCGGTGGGCGGGTTTTTCGCGAGAACGAGATATGGCGGGAGGTCAGGAGCAAGGGGCAGGAGAGTCAGGTGTTGAAGAGTGAGCGGCTTTATAAGAATCGGGTGGTGGTTAAGTATGAGGTTGAGGAAAGTTTACTGACCTGAAGTGCATAAAAAAACGGGCGATCATTGGGTCGTCCTTTTTTTTAACGCAAAGCCGTGCAAAAGCGCGCCATCGTCATAGAGGCATCGGCTTGAGATCTGCGCAGATCATAAGTATTCGACATGGCTCAAACGATCCAGGCTGTCCCCTAAATAGAATGAAAACGGTCGTCCAAGCGCTTCGCCTTTCTTGGCACATAATGCCTCCATCCCGCTTTGGTCTGTGCGACCAAGTTGACCCGGATGTATCGTCTGTTCTCCGATAGAGCCAAATTCAAGTGCTATCTGGTCGACCACCATCCACGTTCTGCGATTATCGCGAGTGGTAATAGACGTCGAGGGTGAAACGTTGACCAAGCCGCTGTGAATCGCGTTCATCAGCGCTGGATCCTGAAAGCGCCAGTGAGCGCTCACCTTGGCGGGGCGTTCGGTGGTGGTCAGTAGCGTCACGAACGCGTTTTCACGGGTCTTCAAATTCGGTTCATAAGCCGTGATTCGTAAGGCAGGGTTGGGTAAAAGATTGGCGGACAGCTGGCATTTAACTTCGTCCCCAATGCCATATTTGAAAGCGCTCGCCATCTTTTGAAAGCCATCGCCCCAAATGCCTGCCAACTTGCTGGTGAGCTCGATTTTCGGTTGTATATC
Source organism: Pseudomonas sp. MDT1-17 (assembly GCF_054898105.1). Classification (NCBI taxonomy): domain Bacteria; kingdom Pseudomonadati; phylum Pseudomonadota; class Gammaproteobacteria; order Pseudomonadales; family Pseudomonadaceae; genus Pseudomonas; species Pseudomonas sp. MDT1-17. The sequence continues at coordinate 2,896,088 of NZ_JBUBVM010000001.1, forward strand.
GAGAATAAAATCAACGGTTCTGACCTGCTCCCGCTCAGGTGCGTCCCCCTTTTCCTCGGCGAGATCGAGACTTAGTTTTCGCGAGCTGGCCTTGCGAGCCTGGATGACCTCATCAAATACCGCGCGCAGCATGTTGCGTTGATCGTCGCTGAGCGAACTATCGGCCAAGCGTAGCAGGATCAATTTGTCTTGATCTTTAACCCGCTCCAGCACCACCGCGTCGGGATCAATGCCACGCGCTGAAACGGCGTCGAAAATCAGTTTTTTGTATTTTTCATGGACCAGGGTATCGGTGTATCGAGGCCCGGAAGCAGGATCCGAGCGCACCGTGTCCGGGAAGTGCAAGGTGGCGAAGTCTTCTTTGCAGCCGCTCAGCAACAAGGTCAATGTGAGCAAGTAAGGTTTGAGGAAATTCATGACTGTTCCGCTAATGGGTGTTAGTTGACGGTGAAATACTCAATGAAACTTCGCCCCTGAGCGAAGGCTTTCTCGATCTCGATACTTTGCTCTTTCAACGCGGCGCTCGGTTTGGCCCATTGCTCAGACGGTAAAGGTTTGGACCACTCAGCAATAGATGCAGGTAGAGATTTCATGCTGAAACGGTGATCCCATTCCGCTACCCAGTACGGAAAACGCCACCAAGTGATCAGGTGTGTCAGGTACCACCAACCGTTCGTTGTGCTGGTATTCCTCGTGCATGTCCTGTCGTTCTTGATCGAAAGTGTGGCGACCCTCGTATGGTGCTTTACCAGGGCAAAACTCTGGTCCTTTTTCAATGTAGACACGTATGGCTTCCCATTTGCCTAGTCCATGAACAGGAGTCATGACCTCCTGTGTAAGAAAGTGCACCGTATCGGCCTTGGGATTATCTATGGCCATGCTAAAGGTGTAGCTACTGATTACGCCTACCCCGGTGAATCCGGTGCTGACTGAGATCCACGCAACCGTGTCTTCCCAAGGCTGGATCACGGGTTCGTCGGAGCCATTCGGGAAGTAACAGACCTCTCGGCGTTGACGGTTAAATCGGATGGGGCGGGCGCGGGCTTTGCTTCTTGTGGTGCTGATAATCGCGTACAGGCCAATCAGCGCTGCTCCCCCTCCACACCAGAGCGCTAGTGATATTCCGAACTCAAAAAAATCGTTGAAGTAAAACCAAAAGCTTCTGCCGAATGGATTTATGAATGCTGCGAAGCCCATCAAGGCTGGGAGAACAAATAGACAAACAATAACTACGACTGTAGGGAGTGACACAGCTAATCGTGCTTGGAAAGACTTGGTGAGATTGCTGCTACCCAAGTCCAGGTAGGTGTCGTTGACTTCAACAAAACTTCCGCCGAGATCCATTGGGATTTGCCCGGTAGGAACAGGTAGAGGTGAAAGGAACAATGCTTCACCAGTGGGGAAGCGACGAGTTTCCCCAGCGACGGGGCGCAGCTGTCGAATATCGAACTCGTCGTACTGCGGAGGGGTAGGTGTCATGCAGGATAACCATAAAGTGCATCTCCGGCATGAGGTAGTCGATTATATTTATGCATCCGGCATTTTTCAAGGTAGTTGTCGCGTCAACCGTTCAACTATGCCGCTCTTTTCTCGTCCTGCTGCTCCCGATCCGGATTCAGCATCACCGCTCCTATCGGCTCCCAGTTCCGCGTCTGGCCTGACCAACGTTCCGGGCTTTTCTTGCGCGCTCGCTGGTACAGTTCATGCCGCCGCGCCAGGATCTGGTGGTCCAGCCCTCGATGCCGCTCAGCCGGTGTCACGAAGCGGATCCGGCTATGCCGGTGCTCGTTGTTGTACCAACGCATAAAATCTCTCACCCAAGCGCGTGCGGCGTCCAAGCTGGCAAAACCCTCCTGCGGCCATTGCGGGCAATATTTCAGTGTTCTAAACAGCGACTCCGAGTACGGATTGTCGTTGCTCACTCGCGGTCGGCCACGGGACGGCGTGATGCCCAGGTCGTACATCTTGCTCAACAGCGTCAGCGATTTCATCGGCGCACCATTGTCCGAGTGCAGCACCAGCGGCTCGCGTAAACACTGCTCGCCGATCACGCTGCGTTGCAGCAGCGCAGCGGCTTTTTCGCCGCTTTCTTCTTCGTAAACTTCCCAGCCCACGGCCTTGCGGCTGTAAATATCTTCGATCAAATACAGGTAGTAGTACTTGCCGCGTATCGGCGACGGCAAATACGTGATGTCCCACGACCACACCTGATTGGGCGCTTTGGCGACATGCGTCGTCGGTGCCGCATGCCGTCTGGGTCGCTGGCTACGGCCCCGATGATGTTGCTGACCGGCTGCACGCAGGATGCGATAAAACGTCGCTTCCGACGCCAGATAACGCCCCTCGTCAGCCAGCCTCGGTACGATCTGACTCGGCGGCAAATGGGCATACGCAGGGCTGTTACACAGGGTCACGATCGCTTGTCGTTCGATCTCGCTCAACGCATTACGTGGCGTGGGCCGCACGGTGGTTGTGCGGGCATCGGCTTGAACATCCTCACTCTGCGTCCATCGCTGCAAGGTTCTGAGCGACAGCCCCACCTCCTGGCACGCTCTGATTTTTCGAGCACCGGCCACGATGGCTTCGATCAACCAAGCCACCAACAACTGCCGTTCCGGCAAAGAGGTCAGGTGTCCTCGTTGTCGATCCCCCAGTAATCGTTGAGCTTTTTTCGCAGCACCAACAACGCGGCGGTCTCGGCCAGCGCCTTGTCTTTACGCAGCAGTTCGCGCTCAAGTTGCTGAATACGTTTCTTGTCCTTGCGAGATTGTTCGCGGTCGACCTTTTGTTGGTTCTGAACACTCTGCTGCCCCGTGATACAGGCTTGGCGCCAGGCGCTGACGTGTTCGGGGTACAGACCTTTTCGTCGGCAGTACTCACCCAGTTCGAGCTGCGACAGACCGGCGGTTTCAAGGACGACAGCGAACCGGGCTTCAGCAGACCAGTTCTCGGGGAGTGGCTTGTCTTCAGGCACTGCGCTTCCTTCAGAACTGACCTTCTTGCGCCAGTTGGACAAAGACATTTCGCTAACCCCTTCACGCCGGGAAACCTCGGCCATCGTCAGGCTCAGCGGGGGAAGCAGCATCTTGAGTAATGCGGCTTTGCGTTCAGGTGAATAGTACGGCACGACCAGTCTCTTTCCGCCCCCGATATGCTTTTTCAGGAAAATTCGGAGAGGCGACAACTATCCTGACACCGGGGGCATCAAGGACGCGACTCATCGTTTCCATTCAATTATTTATCGATTCTTCTGTCTTGATTTCATTTAGGTTCGCCTTGAAGTAGGTCATGAAATCTTGTCCCTGAGCAAAAGCCTTTTCGATCTTGGCGCTTTGCTCTTTCAAGGCTTGGCTCGGCTTGGCCCACTGCTCAGTCGGTAGAGATTTTGACCACTCAGCAATGGAATCAGGTAGAGATTTCATGCTGAAACGATGGTCCCACTCTGCTACCCAGTACGGAAAACGCCACCAGGTGATCAGGTGTGTCAGGTACCACCAGCCAACCCCGAAAGCGGAACGTTCGTTGTGTTGGTGCTCCTCATGCATGTCTTGTCGTTCTTTATCGAAGGTGCCACGGCCTTCGTATGGTGCTTTGCCAGGGCAGAACTCTGGACCTTTTTCCATATAGACACGTATGGCTTCCCACTTACCCAAGCCATGAGCAGGAGTCATCACGCCTTGTCTCACAAAATGCACTACGTCAGCTTTGGAATCGTCGAACGCCATACCAAAGGTATAAGCGCTTGTTACTCCTACTCCAGTAACACCTGTACTGATTGAAAGCCAAGATACTGTCTCTTCCCATGGTTGAATGACGGGGACGTCAGAACCTTCGGGAAAGAAACAGACTTCACGACGTTGGCGGTTGAATCGAATAGGACGGGTGCGCGACTTTGCTCTGGTAGTGCTCAAGATAACGTAAGTACCCAGGAGCGCAGCTATTCCTCCTCCCCAAATACTAAAGGTCACACCGAAATTGAGCATGCCTGCCGCTCTGTCCCAAAAGGACTCGGAAAAAGGATTTCCCCAGGTAGTAGTTCCTGCAAGCAAAGGCAGAACAATCAGGCATGAAAAAATGAACATCATACCGAGCCCAATCATTGCCCTGGATTGGAAAGCCTTGCCGAAATTACTACTGCCTACGTCAAGGAATGTGTCATTAACCTCAACAAAGCTTCCGCCAAAATCCATGGGGGTTTGCCTGGTGGGCACCGGCAGTGGCGACAAAAATAGAGCCTCTCCAGTGGCAAAACGACGAGTTTCACCAACGATAGGTCGTTGCTTTTGTATATCGAACTCGTCGTACTGCGGAGAGGTAGGTGTCACGCAGAAAGCCATAAAGTTTGTTCAGTTCTATTCAATTATTTGTTGATTCTTCTGCCTTGGTTTCGTTTAGGTTGGCCTTAAAGTACGCCATGAAATCCTGTCCTTGAGTAAAGGCCTTTTCGATCTTCATGGTTTGCTCTTTCAGAGCGGCGCTTGGTTTGGCCCATTGTTCAGAAGGCAAAGGTTTGGACCATTCGGCAATGGATTCAGGTAGAGATTTCATGCTGAAACGATGATCCCATTCTGCTACCCAGTACGGAAAGCGCCACAAAGTGATTGCATGAGAAAAATACCACCAGCCAACGCTCAGAGCGGAACGCTCGTTGTGTTGGTACTCCTCGTGCATATTTGCACGTTGTTGATCGAAAGTATGGCGACCCTCGTAAGGTGCTTTATTCGGGCAGTATTGCGGTCCCTTTTCCATGTAGAGGCGGATCGCTTCCCACTTGCCCAAACCATGAGTTGGGGTCATTACACCTTGGTTTACAAAATGCACGGTATCGGCTTTAAGATCGTCGAAAGCCATGCCGAATGTATAAGTGCTCATGACGCCTACACCGGTAACACCAGTGCTGACCGAGAGCCAGGACACCATCCCTTCCCATGGCTGAATCACAGGCTCATCAGACCCGTCCGCGAAAAAACAGACCTCACGGCGTTGCCTGTTGAAGCGTATAGGGCGGGCTTGAGATTTTTTTCTTGTCGTGCTTATGACGACGTACAAACCAAGGGCCGCGAACGCTGTTCCTCCCCATCCTGAAATATATAAACCCGACTCAAAGAACTCGCTGAAATACCAAGAGAAATCACGGCCAAATGGATTGTTGAAGGTCGAAAAGCCCATGATCGTCGGTAAAACTAATAGACAGGCAATTATAAAACCCATACAAAGGCCGATCATCGCTCTTGCCTGAAATGCCTTGCCAAAGTTGGTGCTACCTACATCGAGATAGGTCTCATTGACCTCGATGAAGCTACCCCCCAGATCCATTGGAGTGCTACCCGTAGGTACGGGAAGTGGAGAAAAGAAAACAGCCTCTCCAGTCGCAAAACTACGAGTTTCACCGGATGCAGGTCTTTTTTTGTTCAGTCCAAGCATATCGTCGCGAGGTGATTGGTTCTGTAAAGGCATCAAATTTTACCGAGGCGTTGGGTGGAGCCAGGCACGTTGAGAAGATCAGTAGTCACGAGCAATGATGGCGCACTGGCATTGCGGACGCGTAGCGCGGGAATAGAAGGAATCGTTTTTTCTTTCCCTGCATTAAGTGTCATGGTCTGAAAGTATTTCTCTCGGATTGCGCTATTTCCAGCGAGAGGATGATAGCGCAGTTTAATAGCTAACCCGTGCATCGCATTAGCTTCGTGTTGAAAAATCTCAAGACCCATTTTAAGTGGTGCGTCGGGAGTGCTGAGAAGATTTAGTTGATATGCCATCGGCTCGGTCCATGGTTCCCAATTGTAATGGGGTGAGTTATTGAGCCAGTATGCCTCTAGTTCGAAACTTACGTGGTCTAACTCACTAGTCGTGATGCCCGGAATACTAATCACAGCCATTGGTTGGCCATTAATATTTTTTAAGCCTACTTGAGGTGCCGCAGTAATGTCTGCCAATTGCAGGCGATCCTCTTCCAGTGGGCGCTGCAGACTTTTTTTACCCCATGCACCTTGCTGTAACCATTTGTCCAATTCTGACTTGTTGTAATGGTTGTAGATCCACTCACCGCCGAGCTGCAAAATAGTGAGTCCAAGTCCGATCAAATTTGCGCGAGCTGCCACGCTTAGGACTCTGCCACCTGCTGTTGCCCACGCAACTGCTCTCGCTTCGCTGATTTTTGAAGCGGCCTCGTACATGTATTGGCCGGTACGAACCGTTGCCCAGCCATTAACTGCAAGTTGTCCAGAATCTCCAACAAGTGTCATAGAGGCACCAGCCAGTTTGCCTCCGTCACCTGATCTTAACGCTTCTGTCCATTTGACAACTGAACCTTTCTCTCCATACAAGCTAGTTGCTGCGGCTGACGCTCCAAATCCATACGCGGCTAACCCCAATCCACCTGTGAGTCTGCCAAAGCGCGCCGCCAATTTGATTTTTCCGGCCGCACTTGAGTAATTACGTTGCGCTGCTGTTAAGGTCGTTATCGATATCCCTTGAGCCGCAGCAAATATCCCGCCTAGCATCGAGAAAAATGAGTTGGTTACTGCTAGCTTGTCAGAAAAATCAGCATCTTTTTTTCGAGAGAACTCCGACTGTACAGTTAGAAAGCTCATGATTTGAACTACCATAACCGCAGACGCAAAAATATCTCCACCTGCCGATTTGAATATATCTTTTCCAAGACCTTTCAATTTGTCTGGGCGGTTCAATCGATAGTCTTCTGCCATACGATGGAACTCGACCTCTTGTGCGCTGGTCAGGCCCTTAATCTTTAATCCGACTTTGCTGGGCCCTTCACCAACGAGCCTCATAGCGGAAGCAATGCTTGCTTCCAGAGGAGGTAGCATCTGCTGAATGGATTTACGTTGTGCAATCAATGCACGATGACTGCCTTTAGGTGCTTTACCTTTACGCTCATTCGCCAGCATCTGCCTGATTTCGTTTTTTAGCGAAGCCATTTTCTTACGAATCTCGCCGGCTTTTTCTGAATCGGCTTTGTACGCTCGAGCTTGTTCCGCCGACGCGAACTCCAAGGTCATCCCTTCTTTGCCGAAGGTTCTTAATACGTCAATCCACGCGGCTCCGGGAATATGGCGTAGAACTTTCGCTGGATCAATGGGCTGGCCACTGCGCACGCTTTGCATGGCCTCTTCAAGGGCGTTCGCTAATCGAAGTTGTTTGGCAGGTTCGTATACAGTACTTCTTGTTTGGTCGAAAGTTATGCCATCTTCGCTGAGGTTCATTGCTGCAGGAAGGTCTTGATTCAATAGTTTTTTGAACTCGACACTAAGATCCTTTATTCCCTTGTAGTCACCAGTGGAAAGAGGGATGTCGCGTACGGTTTTTACAATCGAACTCATCTTCGCGTAAAAATCTTTTTGATCTGTAAGGCTCAGAGTGAAGAATGTAGGTACTGTAAAGCTGGGTTGTTTTTCGATTAGCTCTGCGATCGCGTCAGTCGCCTTGTCTGTTCGGCAAATATCTTTCAAGCATGCATATTCAGTGGCTAGAGATGTTTCTATCTGATTAGATAGCTTAGAGTCGAAATACCAGGCGGAGCGATGGAAGCGTTTTTCGCTTGCTAATTTGACTCGGTCATCTGTGATCAAGTCCAACCGCCTGTTCCAGCGGCTGAGTTGAGTTCGTTGCTGTTTCAGGAAGGCTTCCATAGCGGGACGATCAATTAGGTCATTGATACCGTCTTGCCCCATTTTTGCGCCATCTAACGCGTCATCTGCATTGTCGTCAATGGAATCGATCAAGTCTTCGTACTTAGCGTACAAAGCCCCAAGGCTTGTGCGCATACGCAACTTTGAAGCTACGACAGCACCACGCTGTGTGCCCGCACCTGAATAATGAGTTTGGTTTTTGATGTTGACGTAATCGACGATGGATTGTCGCTGTTCTTCGGTGGTTTCGTCCTTGAGTTCGGCAAAACGCGGATCGCCTTGAGCGGCTTTAAGGATCGAATCGCCGGTTACCCTATATAGCGACTCGATATAACAGCCAAACACATACTTCTTTTGATTCGCCTCAGCGTCACTCCAGTCACTGATCCAGCCAGTGACCAAATCCTGATGCTCGGCGAGATCGCGCAGCACGCCCAAGTCATCCTGTATGACCACATACAGATGGTCACGCTCGTTTTCTGCCTTGACCTGTTTTTTCAGCGCGCCCAGCTGAGTCTTTTTGAAGTGCGACACTTGCTCCCAGAGATAGTCTTTGCTTTCCTCAGGCTTGGCACCTGTAACCGCCGGCTCTTTACTCGGCTGCTCCGCAACCTCCGCAATCCATTTTTCCGCCTGACTTGGCGTCAACAGATTAGCCGCACCTTTCTCCGGATCAACCTTGGTCAGGTCCACTGCCTGCATGAAGTATTCACGCTCGGATTTGTGCTTGATGACCTGCGTGCATTTGGCGGCGGTCCATTGCACTTCGGAGTAATTGACGTAGAGCTTGCTCAAACGCGGGAAGACCAGCACGGCTTCGCCCACGTTGCTTTCGCGTTTGTTGGCGGTGATTTCGCCTTTTTCCCACAGCAGTTGGGTCACGATGCCATTCTGAACACGGTATTCGTGCATGACGGCTTGAGGTTTTTTGTCGACGATGACGTAGAGCCAGCCATCGCGGATCAAGCGAATGCCCAGTGGACGTGAAGTGGTTTTGTACGGCATCGCCAGTGCGCTGGACGGGTCGAGTCGCTCGACCAAACCATAGCGTAGGGGGATGAGCTGAATTTTGGCTTTCATCAGGGGGCAGCCGCCCATGGCGCACTTGCCATCGTCTCGGCTCTTTGCGACGTTGTTCGGGCTTTTGCCGGCCGATGTTGGCGTGGTCATCCTTGGCTCCTGTTGAAGGTTTCAGCCCGTTCCTGAGCGATATCAGCGACGCGTTCGAGTCGCTGAGCGGGCGTTTGTTCCGATGGGGTTTTGAGTATTGCATCCAGGTCTGGATGTTCTTCCAGCGTTCTTTCGCCGAGGAACCCGTGAATGTTGGCGTAGAGCGTGATATCGAGTTCGGTGTTGAAGCCTCGATCATACGAAGTCGAAGCCAATGCATGCAGGTGTTCCCAGCGTTGCAGAGGCGTCGCTTGCGCCTGATAGGACGGGAAGTATTCGTGCATGTGTTCGTCGAGTCGAAGGACGATGCTGCGAAAATTCACTTCATCAAGTTGGCTCAGTTGCTCGTCGCTCAAGCGGTAGAGTTTTCTGTAGTTCGGCTCGGGGGGCTTGCCCGGTCGCTGGTTTACATGCCAGCAGCCCAGCGCCGCATCGGCGGTGACGATCTGTACGCAAGGGCCGAACAGGGTCGGATCCTTGACGGTATCCGCATGGGCGAGCAACGCATGAGTCACAGCAGGGTCGGCTATGCGCAATAGAACTTCTTCGCCTTGCGGGTGCATCACGCTGGTGAGCCAACGGAAGTGCGCGACCATGTGATCCCAGGGCTGATCGCTGAAAACAAGGTGGCCCCATTCTTGAGAGGACGCGTTGAGGAACCGCATCAGGATCGGATTGTTCTGTGTTTTTATCTGGACGAGGCACGGAGAAACATCACCCAGTTCGGCCCACCGTGTACCGAGGTAGAGCGGTTCGAACACCAGGTTATCTGACCATTGATACAGATGCTGTGGAAGTTTCTCGACGCTGACACCATCCAGCAGCAAACCTACCGTGCCATTCCATGGCAGGCCTTGCGGTAGGCCATTCTCTAGCGTCCACTGGGACTTAAGCATTTTGCGCCTCCAGCTTGGCTTTCTCGCAAATCGCGCAAATAGGCTTCTTCTGCATCAACGCCTGCCGCTGTGCCGGCACCAACAACTCTCCAGCCTTGTCTGCATCCGCCTGCTTCAACGGCCCAGGCATCAGTGGCGCGGCGCCGCTCCCGCTGCCCGGACTGCCGCCGGAGTTCATGTTGATCACCGGGCCGCTCAGGGTCACGCCGCTGCCGTCGATCTTGATGAAGCTGCCGCCGCCCTTTAGGGTGAGTTCGCTGCCGGCTTCGAGCACGACTTTCATGCCGCTGCTCAGGTGGATTTCCTGGCCGGCTTCGATGAATTGGCCGGTGCCGACTTTGATGTGCTGGTTGACGCCCACGGTCAGGTGGTCGTTGGCGCGGGTTTCGACTTTGCGGTCGGCGTAGACGGTGTGGTGTTCTTCGGCCTTGAATTCGCTGTAGCTGTTTTGCTCGACGGTGTCATGGCGTTCGTTGCCGACGCGGATTTTCTGATCGTGCTCGACGTTCTCGTCCCAGTCGCGCTGGGCGTGCAGGAAGATCTGTTCCTGGCCTTTCTTGTCTTCGATGCGCAACTCGTTGAAGCCAGCGCCGCCCGGCGAGCTCAGGGTTTTGAAGGTGCTGCGGGTTTTGTTTGCCGGCAGGGCGTACGGGACGACGTTTTCCTTGTGGTACAGGCAGCCGCTGATCAGCGGTTGGTCGGGGTCACCTTCGAGAAAGCTGACGAGCACTTCCATGCCGATGCGCGGGATGGCGACGCCGCCGTAGTGGGCGCCGGCCCAGGCGGAGGAGACGCGCAGCCAGCAGCTGGTTTTATCATCGGCCTGGCCTTCGCGGTCCCAGTGGAATTGCACTTTGACGCGACCGTACTGGTCGCAGTGGATCTCTTCGCCCTTGGGTCCGGTGACCACGGCGCTCTGGCTGCCGAGGATCCGTGGTTTGGGGTGGTGCAGCGGCGGGCGGTTCGGCACGTCCCATGGGGTGGCCTGGAAACGATTGCGATAGCCCTGGTGGAAGTCGTCCTTCAACGCCGTGGTGTTGCTGGTGACCGACTCTTCCAGCACTTGCGGCTGTTTGCCTTCGTGGAGGATTTCGGTCAGCAGCCACAGGTCGTTCCATTTAGGCTTAGGGTGTTGGGTCAGGGCCAGGAAGTGGCCGCTGACCAGCAACGGCTGATCGCTTTTGCCTTCGACCAGCTGGAAGTCGCTGCGGTGACGTTCGAGAGCGCGTTTGGCCAGGTGCTTGCCGCGTTCGCGGTCGATGAAACGGCCGGGGTAGTCGTAGTCTTCGAGGTCGGGCAGGGCGTCGCCGCGGTTTTCGCTTTCCAGGGTCAGGCGCGGTTTTTCGAAGTCGTAGTCGCGGCGGGTGGTGCGACTGGTGCGGGTTTCCAGGCGCAGGTCGAAGCGCTTGATCACCGGGTCGTTGGCGACCATGCCGGAATCTTGCTGATAGGCCACGGGCGCGAGTTTCGGGAACACCGTCTGGTCATCGCCGAACACCAGCTTGTGCGCCGTGGCGCTGTGCTGGAAGTGGTAGTGGATACCTTCTTCCTCGCACAGGCGCTGGATGAACTGCAGGTCCGATTCATCGTACTGAACGCAGTAGATGCGCTCTGGATAAATCGCCCCGACTTTGAATTCGTAGGCATTGCTTTGGATGCCGTGCTCTTCGAGGACACTGCCGATGATTTTCGGCACGTTAAGGTTCTGGAAGATGCGTTGGTTGATGCGGTGCGCCAGGTAGGACAGTTGCGGACGCAGGGTCACCGCGTAGCGGGTCAGGCGTTTGCCGGAATCACCCTGGGCGGCGCGATAGATCTGGCCATGGATGCCGCTGCCGTCAGGCGAGAGCTGCAGAAAGGCCGGTTTGTGCAGCAGGGTCTCGAGGTCCAGGGACGGCTGTTCACTGACCAGCTCCACCTCAAACACAAAAGGCTGGCTGATGGCTTCCCGACCTCGCAGGGAAAGAACCTGGAGATCGTTATCCAGACCTTCGATAGTCAGGGCAAAGTGAGTCTGATTGGCCGGCGCGAACATCCCTTGTTCCTCGTGCAGTGCTGCGGCGTAAACCAATACCCGATCAAAGGATCAGCAGACGCAAAATTCTGGAAAGGCGTAAACAACATCGACCAGCAGAGCTGGCCGATGCGTGAAGCGGTCAGCCGCGATTAAGCGACCGGCTGACGCCAGTCATCGGAACCCGAAGTACCGGATACTTCGTGGGTCCAGGTGATTTTGCGGTAGGTGAATTGCACTTCTTCCAGGTGCGTGAAGTGGGAGTTCGACGGATCCTGGCAGTTGTGCATTTTGTTGTTGATGGCGACGATGATCGCGTCTTCCAGTTTGGTGGTGTAGTAGTGCTCTTGGGTACCTTGAGCCGAGGTGCGGTACCACTGGATAACGATTTCGCTCATGCGCTCGCCGGAGGTCAGAGCCGCCTGCAGCAGTGGCGAAGCCTTGTCGTAGACCTTGGTGATCACGACTGGCTTGTGTACGCGCTGACCGGTCGGTTGGCCGGACTGCGGGTCACGCGGGATGATCACGTCGTGGCTGAACGCCTGAACCATGACCTGGTCTTCGTGGCCTTCCTGGTAGGTGTTGCCAACCGAGTCGGCAGTGAACGCGCCGGCAGTGATCAGACCTTGTTTCTCGCCGGTGACGGACATATACGCTGGTGTAGCCATGGATGCTCTCCTTGCTAAATAGTGAGGGTGCCCGGGAGGCGGTATCGCCCGGTGGGTGCCTGACTGTTATCAAGGTCCGTGCCAGAAACGGTGAATGCTATATAAATCAAATGGTTGAGAGGTTATTCAGCGTTCGCGGAGAATTTTTGGCAGAGATCGCCGGTGAATGTGCGCAAGAAGTTGCGCAGTACTGCGCAACTTCTTGCGCACTTGGCTAGAGCGCCTGACGGGCGGGGCGATCAGCGCCCCGGGCAGGGCTTTCGCAGCGATGAGTGCGCAACTTCTTGCGCATCAAGGCGGTTAGCCATCATCCGGTGACCAATCGTCTTATTGGCCGAAAACCTTTAGCAGAACCGTTAGGGTGACAGGTGCAACGAACACTGCAGCCTGGAGGTCAAACTCAAGCGCCGAGATGAATGAACATCTGCGAACTCAAGGAGCACGACATGAAAATCCTGATGGTTCTAACGTCCCACGATCAATTGGGTAACACGGGTAAGAAAACCGGCTTCTGGCTGGAAGAATTTGCCGCACCGTATTTCGCCTTCAAGGACGCCGGCGCTCAGTTGACCCTAGCCTCGCCCAAGGGCGGCCAACCACCGCTGGACCCAAAAAGCGACGAGCCGGACGCGCAAACGGCGGCCACCGAGCGCTTTCGCAAAGACTCCGCCGCCCAGTCCGCATTAGCGTCTACTGCTTTGCTGAGCAGTGCGAGAGCTGAAGATTACGATGCGATTTTCTACCCAGGCGGCCATGGCCCTCTGTGGGATTTGACCGAAGACAAAGTTTCGATCGCGCTGATAGAGGCGTTTTTCAAGGCGGGCAAACCGGTCGCGGCCGTCTGCCACGCACCGGGTGTGTTGCGTGACGCCAAGGGTGCGGACGGCCAGCCGCTGGTCAAAGGCAAGCGCGTGACCGGCTTCACCAACTCTGAGGAAGAGGCTGTGCAACTGACGGACGTCGTGCCGTTTTTGGTGGAGGACATGCTGCAGGAGAAGGGGGGGATTTATTCCAAGGAGGCGGATTGGGCGAGTTATGTGGTCACGGATGGGATGCTGATAACCGGTCAGAATCCTGCATCGTCCGAGGCTGCCGCTGAGGCGTTGTTGGCGAAGCTGAAATAGGATCAAAAGATCGTCCGAACGCGGCCCGAGCCTGCGGCAGCTCCTACAGGAGTTCGCGTTCCCATGTAGGAGCTGCCGCAGGCTGCGATCTTTTCAACGTGTCATCGTGTAATAGCGGCAAAACATTCCTCGATCGAGCGCCGCTGCGTCTCGGCATACAACGCCAGCTCATCAATCGTCGATCGCCCCAGCGCCTTCTCGAACACTTCCCGGTTCGAATGCACGCCATAGTGAGTTTGTGCCGCATCTCCCAGGTTCGACTGAAAAATGCCCGCTGCGCTGACTGGCAGGAAATCTTCGTACACCAACGGTTCAACCTGCAAATACCCGCCGCTGAGCAGATCTTCCAGCGACAACGATTTCAGCTCGTCGGCCCCCAAACCTTTTTCCGTGACGAAGTAGCGAAAGTACGCCAGTTCCTGTTGGCGCATGCCTTCGTAGGTGTCAGGAAATTCGCTGAAATGCTGCGCCATCAGCGCGTTGTAACGTGCGGCATTGCCCTCATTGGGGAAGTCCTTGAGTTCGTCTCGGGCCGCATTGAGCAAGCGGTCGTAAAGCGTCCGGCCCTTGGGGGTGAGTGCGGCGCCGCGTTGCTCGATTTCGCCGAAACGAGCGCTGTGGCTGCCGCGAGTCTCGGCTTGATCGGTGAAGGAGACAGGCTCGTCCAGGGCTTTGAAACTGGTCTGGCGCAGCAGAATCGGGCACTGACGGCGGGGCGGGCCTTCGATCACCGCTTTGGGGGTGATGCCGTGGGCAGGCATTTGCGCCTGGACGATGTCGATGTCCAGGGTGCGCGGCGTCAGGTGGTTGATATGCGGGCCGGTGAACGCCACCACGTCGGCGATCAGACGATGCTGGGCGATCAGTTTGCGGTACTGCTCGGCGGTGACGGTGGCGCTGTGGTGCCAGCGGAACGTTTCCAGCGCCTGCTCGACGAAGTGCTCGGCTTCTTGTTCGGTGAGGCCGCCCTGGGTTTCGGCGCGATCGATGAGGGTCAGCGCGGAGGGCGTGAAGATCGAACGCTTATCCAGCACCGACTGGGCGAACGCTCGCAGTTCCAGGTCGTCGATCAGTTCCAGGCGCAGCAGTGAGGTGAAGACCCGGAACGGGCTGACTTGCAACGCCGCCTCATGCACCGCGCGAAAAGCCGTGGAGTGCACCGGCACGCCGGCCGGGGTCAGGTCGTAATAACCCACCGGCTGCATGCCCATCACCGCAAACAGCCGGGCGAGGGTCGCCAGCTCATCGGCGGTGCCGACACGAATCGCGCCATGCCGTTCCAGGTCCAGGCGCTGGATTTCGCCGGTGCTGTTCAGCTGTCGGGCGATCTGCGGATCGCTGTCCAGCACATGGCGGTTGGTCTGTTCCACCAGTTCCATCAGCGTGCCGTACAGGGGCACTTCTTCGCGGTACATGTCGGACATCGCTTTGGAGAAGCGTTGGCGGATCAGGTCAGGGCTGATGAAGTTCGGGTGGCTCATGAAAAATTCCTGGTGCGGTGACGTAAAGGATGCGGGAAAAGATCGCAGCCTTGCGCGGCGCCGACAAACGAAGAATCTTACGAACTTCATTCTGCAAAGGACTGCTGGTTGTAGCAGCTGTCGAGCCTGCGAGGCTGCGTTCGGCTGCGCAGCAGTCGTGAAATTATCCACCTCGGTGTGTCAGGTGGACCATATCGCCAGGGTTTACGACTGCTTCGCAGCCGAACGCAGCCTCGCAGGCTCGACAGCTGCTACACAGGAAGTTCGGAGCGCAGCGATGCCAAAAACTCCCGATACAGCCGCGCAGTGTTCGCGGGTTGTTCCACCATCGGCATATGCCCGGTGTGATCCCAGACTTCCACTCGCAGATCGGCGATGCCTTTGCTCCAGACCGCCACGCTGCTGACATCGATCAAGCGGTCCTTGTGCCCCCACAGCAGCAGCGCCTGGCACTTGATGTCGGGCAGTTTCGGCTCCATCGGCGGGCTGGCGCGCAATTCCGTGAAAATTTCTTCCAGTTCCTCGCATTGCTGTTCATAGCGCTGGGCGATGGCGTCCAGTACCACCTTGGGGACCCACGGTGGTTCGGCCATGGTCATGGCGTAGAAACGCTGGAATTCTTCCCGTGAATGAATAAGGAACGGGTTGTGGCCCTTGGCCAAATGCCGCTCCAGGTCGCTGACTTCGGGGGCGGTGACGCCCGCCGGGTCGATCAGTGCGACCGAAACAATGCGATCGGGATACGTGGCCGCGAGCCACGCCGCCATGTAACCGCCCATCGAGTTGCCGATCACATGGACTTTCTCGACGCCGCAGACATCGAGCAACTGGATCATCCGCTTGGCCTGCAAAGGAATGTCGTAGCCGCCGCCCGCCTTGAAGCCGGTTTCGCCATGGCCGGCGATGTCGGGGATGATCACCCGATAGCTGCCGACAAAGTGCCGGGCAAAACGCAGCCAGATGTTCTTGTCGGCGCTGAAACCGTGGAGCATCAGCACACTGCTGGACGCTTCATACGGCCCGCCTTGCCAGGTCGAAACGGTCATTTCGGCGATCGGCACAATAATTTTGTGCAGTCGATACAGCTTCGCCTCTACAGACATGCTCAAGTCATAGAGCCAATGACCGATGGCCGGGTAACTCAACCAGCTCCAGGCCACGAAAACTGCGATTGCGACAACCAACACAAGCATCAGGCATCTTCCTTTTACGTGATCAGGACAGAATGTGATCGGCGGGTTTCAGCGCCCGGGTCAACCGGTAATAGCTGAAACTGAACCCCGGAAACATCGCAATCACATGGCCGCTCTTGCTTTGATACCAACTGTGGCAGCCCCCGGACTTCCATACGGTGCGTTCCATCTCCCGGTGGATCATTTCAGTGTAGGTACGTTCTGCTTCGGGGCGTACTTCGATGCTGCTCAAACCGTGTTCTTTTAACGTGCGGATGCAATCAAGGATGTAATTCATCTGGGATTCGATGATGAACAGCGCCGAGGTGTGGCCGATGCCCGTGTTGGGGCCGGTGACGATAAACAGATTGGGGAAGTCCGGCAGGCTGGTGCCGAGATAGGCCCGCGGGTACTGCGCCCAGAAATCGCTGAGTCGCTTGCCGTTTTTTCCGGTGACCGGGTAGGAAATCACCCCATCGGTGGCGTCGTAACCGGTGGACCAGACGATCAGGTCCAGGTCGATGTGTTGGCCGTCCTGGGTGACGATGCCGGTTTCGTCGATGGAAACGATGCCTTGCTCGCGGCTGTGTAGCGTCACATTACTGCGACCGAGTGCCGGGTACAGGGTGCTCGAGACGATTATCCGTTTGCAGCCGATTGCGTAATCCGGCGTCAGTTTTCGCCTCAGTTCCGGATCGGGCACTTGCCGTTTGAGAACGCGCAGTGCGTGTTGCTGGACCAAACGGATGGCCGGCCGTGAGTATTTGAAGGCAATCACCCGGGTTTCGAACTGCCAGTAGATCATCCAGCGCAACAGCTTGTAGGCGGGTTTGAGCCCCAGCAACCAACGCTGGAAAGGCCCGAAGGCGCGGTCGGCCCGAGGCAATACCCAGTGGGGCGTGCGCTGGAACACATGCAGATGCTCGACGTCCGGGGCAATCGTCGGAATCACCTGGGCCGCGCTGGCGCCGCTGCCAACGATGGCCACGCGTTTTTGCCGGTAATCGTAGGCGTGATCCCAGTCATTGGTATGAAAAGTCTTGCCCTGAAACCGCTCCTGGCCCTCGAAGTATGGGACTACCGGTTGGCTCAGCGGCCCAGTGGCGTTGATCAGGAACTGCGCATGGAACGTGCCTTTGCTGGCGGTGTGCACCGCCCAGCGCTTGCCGTCGTCGTCCCATTCGATGCGCTCGACATTGGCCTGCAGTTCCACCTTGTCTCGCAGGCCGAAGTGCTCCACCACGTACTGGGTGTAGTGGTGCAGTTCGGCCTGTTCGGCGAACATTTGCGTCCAGCGGTAGGGCGCGAAGGACAGGGAATAAAGTGGCGAGGGCACGTCGACCGCCGCACCGGGGTAGGTGTTTTGGCACCAGGTGCCGCCGAAAAAGTCCCGCCGTTCCAGCAGGCGGAAATCGCTGATGCCGGCCTTGAGCAAATTGATCGCCGCGCACTGGCCGCCAAAACCGCTGCCGATGATCAACACTTGAAAGGTCTGCATGGGCCTCCTTTTTTTATCGTTATTGATCGAACCCTCCTCTCATGTATAGCCAAACATTGGGCGCTCGCCTCATGGCTATGCCTGGGTATTCAGACCGCCAGCCGGTGATGGCTATTTGCCGTTGCCCTGATAGACTCTCACCACACCTGAAACCCTGTGTTTTCAGGTTCCGTTCTGTGGCGCAGAGGCTCCAATGGGAAAAACCGGAGGAAAAGGACCTTCACTGGCCAGGAGGCTTTATACATCGCGAATCCTGGGATTAGCTTTGGGGCTGTTGCTCGTGAGCGCGGCGATGTATCCACTCAACCCGGCACCGTGGGTCTGGGTGGTGATGCTGCTCAACGCCGTACTCTGGCCGCACCTGGCTTATCAATGGGCGCGCCGCACGCAAGTGCCTTATCACGCCGAACACCGCAACCTGCTGGTGGACGCCTTTCTCGGCGGCTTTTGGGTCGCAGCCATGCAGTTCAATCCGCTGCCCAGCGCGACGACCCTGTCCATGATGGCGATGAACAATGTGGCCATTGGCGGTTTGCGTTTTCTGTTGGCGGGAACCGTGGCGCAGATTCTCGGGATAGGTGTCGGACTGCTGATTTTCACCCCCGCATTCATCCCGCAAACCAGCCAAATGCAGCTGTATGCCTGTCTCCCCTTGATGTGTTTGTATCCGCTGGCATTGGGCTGGCTCTGCTTCCGCCAGGCCCACACCCTCGGCCGACAAAAGCGTGAGTTGCTGGCCCTGAGCCGTACCGACAGCCTCTCCGGCCTGCTGAACCACGGCGCCTGGAAGGATCAACTGGAAGTCGAATTCCAGCGTTGCAAACGTCAGCAGCAGGGCGGGGCGATTGCGCTGATCGACATCGACCATTTCAAAACCATCAACGACACGTACGGCCACGTTGCCGGGGACATCGTCCTGCGTCAGTTGAGCAAAATGCTCAAGCAGAACCTGCGCGCGGCCGATGTTGCCGGGCGCTACGGTGGCGACGAATTCTGCGTGATCCTCCCGGACCTTCCGCTCACGAGCGCTGCGGCCGTCATGGATGCCCTGCGTGATCGCTTCGCCACCTTGGGCTACGAGCAGAGCCCGACGCTGAAAGTCAGCCTGAGCATTGGCCTGGCCGCCTTCAACCCGGCCCACACCGACGCGACCCTGTGGCTCAACGACGCCGACCAGGCACTCTACGAAGCCAAAGCCACCGGTCGTAACCGCGTCATCTGCTGCGGCGATGGCAGTCTTCACCACGAATTACTTGATTCGGTGTGAAACGTGATCGTTCCCACGCAGAGGGTTAAGACGATCATCATGTGGCGCACAACTTTCCAAGACGTTTCCTACGACGTACCCTGTTGCCGCGTTTCGACATCGACCTTTATAGTTCCGTCTCGCGGCATCTCTCCGCGACGATCTTGGCCGGTCGAACACCTGAAAGACTCATTAATCAGGAGCTACCAATATGTTCGACCAAGTCATGCCCCGTTACTTCCCCATCGACACCTACGACGCCGAAACCCCGGTGCTCTTTATCAACACCCACAAAGAACTCAGCGACATTACCGCTTGCGCTGCACATCGCTTCACCGTGGTTCGCGATCTGGCGGACACCTTGTCCAGCCTGAACCTCAAAGACATTTCCGATTGCGATCTGACGCGCGTTACCCGGGCGGTTCATCTGCTGATGCGCGAAGGCTGCGCGATGCTGGATGTGGTTCAGGCGCGGGCGTTGCAGCGGGAGGCGGGGTTCAAAGCCGCAGTTTAGTGGTGTGGCATCTGGCCCCTTCGCGAGCAAGCCCGCTCCCACATTTGACCGAGTTTTATCTGAAGAAGACGGTCAAATGTGGGAGCGGGCTTGCTCGCGAAGGGGCCATTGCAGTCGCTACAAATACGCCAACTGACAGCTATTCCTTAACACTCATAAACTCTTCTGCCCAACGGATGTATTCCTCAGGCTGCGTATAGGTATGAGTCAACTCGGTCGCATTCAGGTCCGACGCCTGAGTAAAGATTTGCCGTTGTTCCCGCAAGCTGTCGTAAGTGGCCTTGATCGCGGCGAAGTAGGCGCCGTGACCATCGATAGTGACCCGCACACCCAGTTCAGCCAGACGTTTGTCGTCGCGCAGCAACGGGTTGCCGTAGGTGACCAGCATCAGCGGCACGTTCAGGTGCTCGGCGATTTGTTCGAGGTGGTCGAAGTCCCGCACGCCCACCATGCAAATCCCGTCCGCACCGGCCTGCTGGTAATGACAGGTACGGCTGATGACTTCCTGCACCGGCAGGATCCCGGCGTTGGTGCGGGCGATGATTGCCATTTCCGAATCGACCCGAGCTTCCAGCGCCGCCCGTATCTTGCCGACGCCTTCCGCTACCCCGATCAGGTCAGTGGACTTGCGGCCGAACTGGGCCGGCAGCAGCGTGTCTTCGATGGTCAGGGCCGCCACGCCGGCGCGTTCGAGTTCGACGATGGTGCGCATGACGTTGAGTGCGTTGCCGTAACCGTGGTCGGCGTCGGCGATGACCGGCAATTGGGCAACGCGGCCGATGCGGGTGGCCTGTTCAGCGAACTCGCTGAGGGTGATCAAGGCAAAGTCGGGGGCGCCCAGTACCTGCAACGACGCGACCGAACCGCCCAGGATCCCCACTTCAAAACCCAGGTCAGCGGCAATGCGCGCCGACATCGGGTCGAAGACCGACGCCGTGTGATAGCAGGTGTTGGAAGCGAATAGCTCGCGAAAGTTACGGCGTAAATCTTGATGAGAAAGCCTGGACATATGAGTTCCACCACTGCAATGGGAATGGAAAGGCTTGAGCAAAAGTGTCAACGCCGAAGGAACAAAAGGCTATCACGCGAGCGGGAGAAGGATGATGACGATTTTGCAGTGGCGGATGAACCTCAATCGATCACGCCGCCACCGCTTGCTGCTGTTGATTGAGCAACGGTACGGCACGTACCGAGTTGCCGGGTTGCAGTTGCAGGCGTTTGGCGGTGAGGCGGTCAACGATCAGGCTGTTGCCTACCTGTCTGGCCTGGCCGGCGGTGATGCGGCAGTTTTCCAGGCGACGGTTGTGGATCATCCACACCGGGGCCTGCTCGTCGGGCGTGCCGATGGCCAGCACCAGCG
This sequence comes from Pseudomonas sp. MDT1-17, assembly GCF_054898105.1. NCBI lineage: Bacteria > Pseudomonadati > Pseudomonadota > Gammaproteobacteria > Pseudomonadales > Pseudomonadaceae > Pseudomonas > Pseudomonas sp. MDT1-17. Next base: position 2,916,880 of record NZ_JBUBVM010000001.1, read on the forward strand.
GTTGGCTGTCGCGCACGGTACGGATAGTCGAGACCGGGGCCTCGATCACCGGGCCGGCGTCAAAGATGTCGATGTAACCCTTATGGGCAAAGCCTTCGGCGGTGAGGATTTTCAGGGCCGGTTCGGTGTTCGGGTGCGCCTTGCCGATCACGGCCTGAGCCTGTTCGGTGAGCAGGCAGGTGTAGAGCGGTTGACGTGGCATCAGTTCAGCAATGAACGACTTGCTGCCCAGCCCCGACAAGTGATCGGCGTGACTGAAATCCATCTTGAAGAAGTGCCGGCCCACGCTGTCCCAGAACGGTGAACAGCCTTGTTCGTCGGCGCTGCCACGCAGTTCGGCGATGAGTTTGTCGCCGAACAGGTGCTGAAACTCGGCAACAAACAACAAACGCCCCAACGACAGCAATCGACCGTTACTGCCCCGGCGTTGATCGGGTCGCAGAAACAGCGAGCAAATCTCCGATTGGCCGGTCATTTCATTGTTCAGGAACAGCGTCGGAATCTGCCGTTGAATACCCAGGTCCGGTGACGAACTGACCGTGAGCCCGACCCGGTAGTTGTACCAGGGCTCGCGCAGGCCCACGGCGCCCGCCAGGGCACTGACGCCCACCAGTTGCTGATCGTCGTCTTCGAGCACGAAGAGGTAATCGGCATCGGCGCGTTCGACCTGTTCAGCGAAAGTTCGTTGCGCCCAGCGTATCCGGTGGGTCAGGCGTTCTTCGTTGGCCGGCAGGGTCGTGAAGCCAGGGCCTGCCTGGTGCACCAGATTCAGCAAGGCGGGCAGGTCGGTGACGTGAACCGGGCGGACAATCATGATGCAACTCCTTCTGCACGCCTGCTCGGGCGCTGTCGTTGGGCACGGGGCCGGGTGATGCTCACAGGGCGATCAGCCGGATCGGGCTGCCTTCGGTCACGTTCAGGGCGGCGCACATCTCGGCGCTCAACCCCACAGGTTGCCCGGCCTGGTAATCCAGATCGGCGACGATGGCCCGATAGTCGGTCAGCGAATCGTTGCTGACCAGAAAGCTGCCGCGTGCGTCGATGGACGAATCCAACCGAGCCGTGCCGGTCTGGCTCTGGGCGATAGAGCGGATACCGGGGGTGCGCGCATACAGCGTCGGACCACCGTCGAACAGGTCAATGTAGCTGTTTGTCTCGAACCCTTCGCGCTCGAGGATATCGAAGGCCTCCTGGCCATCGGGGTGGATACGGCCGATGCAGTCCTGCGCAGCCTGGGGCAGCATCGGCACGTAGATCGGGTATTGCGGCATCAGTTCGGCGAGGAAGGTTCGGCTCTCCAGACCGCAAAGCCGCTCGGCCTCGGTGTAGGGCAGGTCGAAGAAGTGCTTGCCCACCGCATCCCAGAACGGCGATTGCCCTTCATCGCTGCTGAAGCCGACAATCTCGGTGATGACGGCTTCGGCAAAGCGCCGCGAGTGGGCGGCGATGAACAACAGCCGTGCCCGGGACAGCAGTTCAGAGAACCGTGTTCGCACCAGCGCTGCGTCAATATGAAAACCCCGCAGCAAGGTATGGCCACTGAGGTCGTGACACAACGACAACGCCGGCACGCCGTGCTCGATGTTCAGCTCCCGCGAGGCACTGGTGAAATTCCGGTTGCGCAGGCTGTAGAACGGCTCGCTGAAACCGGCGGTGGCGAGGATCTCCGAGCAGCCCACCAAACGCTCTCGGGTCAGATCTTCCAGCACGAAGAAATAATTCTCCGGGCCCTGACCTTCAACGTCTTTTTCGAATGAGGCGCAGGAGTCGAGAATCTTCTCGCGCAGGCATTCGGTGTCGTCCGGCAGTGACGTGACACCTACCAGACTGTCGCGCGCCAGTTGCTGCAACTGGGGCAGGTCGGTTAATTCGACTGGGCGTAAGACCAGCATGGATGCACTCCTGTATCAAAGAGTTCGGCGGTGAGCACCGAACCTGACTATCACTGTCGATTTCCACGCGTTATATCGGCGGTCGCCTGAATTTTTGTCAGACGCCGCTCTTTTTCTTGTCAGCCGTTACTTGGGTCGGGCAGTACCGTGCTGGCGCCCAGTTTGTTGAGCACAACCAGGTAGACCAGGCCCAGGGCAATCCAGATCAGGCCCAGCTTTTGTGCATCGACGCCCATGTTGTACATGATGGCCGCAACGATGATGAAGCCGATCACCGGGCAGATCAGGTGACGGATCACCTGGCCGGATTTCTGCCGTCGCCAGTAATAGTTGATGACTGTCAGGTGCAGCAGCATGAAGCCGCTCAGTGCACCGAAGTTCACCAATGAGGTGAGGATGTCCACCGAGTTGATGAACAGGTAGCAGATCACCAGCGACAGCACGGCCACCAGATAGATGCTCACGTACGGCGTGTTGTGTTTGGGGTGAACGTTGGCCAGTACTTTCGGCAGCTTGCCGTCTCGGGCCATGCCGAACAGCAGACGAGACACCGCCGCTTGAGAAGTGATTGCCACCGCTACGCCCCAGGCCAGGGCCGTCGCCACGGCAGTCAGGGTGGCGAGCCAGCTGCCGGCCGCGATTTCAGCGATTTCATAAAATGCCGTGTCAGCCGATTTGAAACCCATGCCGGCCGCCAGATCAGTCGCAATCCAGGTCTGCGCCACGAAGATCACACCCATCACCACCAGTGTGATCAGCGCTGCCTTGCCGACACTGCGACCCGGGTCACCCTTGACCTCTTCGGCGAGGGTGGAAATCGCATCGAAACCGAGGAACGACAGCACCGCAATCGACACCGCTTGCATCAGCAGGGCGAAGTTGAATGTCTCGGGGTTGTACAACGGCGCCAGCGTCAGCTGACCGTTACCGCCGCCGCTGTGTAGCGCGTTCCAGGCGTAGAACAGGAAGATTCCCAGCACCACCAGTTGCGCCAGCAGAAAGACGATGTTCATTCGCGCCGTGAACGTGATGCCCCGCAGATTGACGAAGGTCGCGCTGACCAGGAAGGCCAGGATGAAACCGACTTTCGGAATGTCCGGGTACAAATGATTCAGGGCCATGGCCGCGTACACATACAGCAACGGCGGAATCAGCAGGTAATCGAGGAGCATCAGCCAACCGGCGATAAACCCTACGTGCTGGTTCAGGCCCCGCTGGGCGTAGGAGTAAACCGAGCCCGCCATCGGAAAGGCCCGAGCCATGCTGCCGTAACTCAGGGCAGTGAAGAGCATCGCCACCATGCCGATGATGTAGGCCAGCGGCACCAGCCCCGGCGACTCGGCGTTGACGTAGCCATAAACACCGAACGGTGCGATGGGGATCATGAAGATCATCCCGTACACCACCAGGTCGGTCAGCGACAGGCTGCGTTTCAACTCTTGCTTGTAGCCAAATTCTTCTAATTCCATGAAGCCGTTCTCCTTGGGATGAAAGCAGCTGCACGCTGCGGGTTTGAAGCGATTCCGTTACAGCAGCGGCGCCAGGTATTCGGTAAAGCGACTGACGTCTTCAGGCGTGCGCAGCAGGTCGTTGCGGACCTCGATCAACACCGATTCCAGGCCTCGTGCATCGCCGTGAACCGGCACGGTCATGTCACCCAACGGGTTGATTGTGTACGGCTCATTACAGGCAACCTTCAATGGATGCAGGCTCAAACCATCGATCAATCGCTGGGCATACGCCTTGGCCTCTCTATACAACACGCCAACGTCCAGTGCGCGAGTCTGGCCGTGATAGACAGGGGTGAAACTGTGAATGCCCACCACCCGTACCGGCCGCCCTTGAGCGACACGTTGGTCGATCAAGGTGTGCAGTCGAGCATGAAATGGCTCGAACAGGCATTGCCGACGGTACTCGCGGGTGGCTTCGTCGAGGTCCCGGTTGCCCGGTACCTGATAAACTTCGCTCTGCGCCGGAATGCTGTCCGGGGCCTGGCGCGGTCGGTTGAGGTCGACCAACAGTCGCGAATAATTGGCCGCCAACAGCGTTGCGCCCAATGCCTGGGACAAACCCTCGGCCAGCGCCAGGGCACCGATGTCCCAGGCGATGTGCTCGCGGGCCGCCTCGTGACTCAGGCCCAGGTCATTCAACCCGGCCGGAATAAAACGGCTGGCGTGTTCGCACACCAGAATCAACGGGTGCCCGGAGTCTTCCCGGCTCAGGGTGTACGCCGGCTCGGTGTAATGTCCGAGCTCAGCAGATTCAGTACAGGCGCGCATAGTGCTCACAGCGTTCGGCGGGCGACAGCTGTTCCGTCAGCGTCAGTTCCTCGGTTTTAAGGGCGAAGTAAGTGTCCAGCAACGCGCTCGGCAGGGCTTCGATCAGGGCCTCGCTGTTGCGCAGGCAATCCAGGGCGTGGGCAAGGGACGCGGGCAGGGCGACGATGCCGCGCGCCTGACGTTGTTCTTCGTTGAGGGCGTCGGGGACTTCATCGGTGATCGCGTTCAAGGCCAGGCGTTGCTCGATGCCCAACCGACCGGCAATCAGCAACGCGGCCATGGCCATGTGTGGCGAGGACGTGGCGTCCATGGCGCGGAATTCCAGGTTGTATTGCGTCGCCACTGATTTGCCGCCCAGGCTCGTCGTCGGGCAGATTCGCAGCGCCGCTTCACGGTTGCGTTGCCCGAGGCACGCGTAGGACGCGCTCCAGTGATGGGGTTGCAAACGTTCGTAGGACACCGGCGTTGGCGCGGTAAACGCACAGAGCGCCGGCAAGTAATGCAGGATGCCGGCGGCCCAGTGCTGGCCGAGAGTCGACAAGCCATTGGTGGTGCCGGCGTCGTACATCACCGGTTGGCCGGCCAGGTCCAGCAGGCTGACGTGCAGGTGTACGCCGTTGCACACCGCCTGCTCCGAGGCCTTGGGCGCGAAGCTCAACTCCAGGCCCATTTGCCGGGCGATCTCGCGGGTGATTTCACGAACGTTCACTGCGCGGTCGGCAGCGGCCACCCCAAGGGTCGGGCGACAGGTGATTTCGTATTGATGCTTGCCGTACTCGGGCAGGAACATTTCCGGTTCGACGCCACCGGCGCGCAGGGCGCTGAGCAACCAACCGCCAAATTCGGCACCCTGACGCTGGGCTTGCAGAGAAAACGCCAGGTGTTCAACTTCGCCGGTGTTCACGTTGAATTCATGCTCGAACGCAGCATTGACCTGCAAGCCCAACTCGGCGCGATAACGCGCTACTTCGTTACGCAACAACGTACGCGGGCAGGCACCCCACGGGCGGCCATCGGTTTCCTGAATGTCGCTGTGAATAAAATCCAGCGCCGGGGCGTCGGGATCCGGGCCGTTATTGACCGTCACTCGGCTGGCCAGATCGGGCATCAGCCGCAAATCGCCATAAGCGCCCCAAGGATTTGTGGAGGCGATGATGTCTTGCGGGGTCAGGGCACTGTTGGCCGGCACCCAGCCACAACCCGCCCTTTGATAGTGCTCGAGTTCGTCCGTGGGAAAGGAGCGCCCGCGAGTCACGCCAATCAGGTCGGTGGTGACGAGGGTGATCATGGGCAGTGGCAACAGGCGCTCGCTCATGGCCGCATCTCCTGCAACCGGCCGAGTACGGTCTGGGTGTCGGTGATCCAGCAGTACCCCTTGATTGCATTCAGGCAGGCCTGATGCCGCTCGGCTGTGTAAGTCGCGCAGGCATCTTCCACCAGTGTGACGAGGTAACCGCGATCGGCGGCATCACGCACGGCCATGTCCACGCACTGGTCGGTGACGATGCCGGCGATGATCAGGTGCCGCGTCTCGAGGTTGCGCAGCACGTAGTCGATATTGGTGGAGTTGAAGACCCCGGACGAGGTCTTGGGCAGCACGATTTCGTTTTCTGCCGGGGTCAGGTCGTCAATGATCTGCGCTTGCGGGCTGCCCTTGGGCAAGTGCATGTCCGAGAGTTTGTGGTCCAGCGAGCGGTCGCGGCCATCGGCGGTGAGGCTTTCGATGAGGGTGTGCAGCACGTTTTGCCTGGCGCTGCGAAAGGCGCTGAGCAGCCGGCGTTGATTGGGCACCGCCTGCATGTGGGTGCGGGTCAGGAAGTACTCGGCGTCCGGCCCGTTGAGGTGCGGGTCGAATTGCGGTTCAAGCCAGGCGCGTTGCATGTCCACCAGCAACAGCGCGGTGTGATCGGTGACGAACGGTAGATCCCGAGGCGAATGGTGGGGGAGCGTGAACATCCTTATTTTTCCTCCAGCAGGTGGGTGTCGAAATCGGTCCGCAGCGCATCGATGCCTTCCAGGCGATCGGCCAGATCCGGACTGCGCAGGGTCAGGCAGGCAATCAGCGCCTCGACCTGTGCCAGCGCTGGGACCATTGAGTCGAAGGCCGACACCGATTCCACTGGCGCACTGATAATCAGGTCGGCCATTTCCCGCAGCGGTGAAGCATAGATGTCCGTGAACAACACCACCCGTGCATATCGACTTTTCGCCGCATTGGCCACGCGCAGGGCCTGTGATTGGTAGCGGCGATAGTCGAACACCAGCACCACGTCCTGGCGCTGCACGTCGAACAATCGGTCGGGCAGTTGCGCGTTGTCCTCCAGCGCGAAACAGCCCGGACGCAGCAGGCGCAGGTGGTTGAGCAAATAATGGGCGAGGAGACTGCTGAAGCGACCACCGAAGCAATGCACCTGATGGCGGGTGTCGAGCAGCCATTCCACCAGAATCCGCACATCTTCGGGCTGGGTCAGGGCATGTGTGTCCACCAGCGCTCGATGGCTGTCCGCCAGATAATGGCTCCAGGCGTCGCCTTTCTGAAGATGAGAACGAGGCTGCAACTGGGCGCTGGGGGAGCGCAGGCGATGGTCCATGTCGCTGAGCAGGGCATCCTGAAAATCGGCGTAACCGCTGAAACCCAGTTTTTTCACCAGCCGCACGATGGTGGGGTCGCTGACACCGGCATGTTCGGCCAATCGTGACATCGGGCCCAGTCCGTTACGCGGGTACTGGTCCAGCAAGGCACGGATGACTTTGCGTTCCGACGGGGTAAGTTCCAGGCCGGGATCGGTGATCAGGTCTCTGAGAGAAGGCATCCGGGCTCCTGCTGGATGGGTATGTCGGTTTCGTTTCATAAATTGCTAAAACAGTATTTATGTAGCGGACTCGACATGTCTAGTGAATTTTTCCATGGTTTTTTAAAGCCCCAGAATGGGGCGAAAAGCCTGTGCGTCAGGGGCTACACGGAAGTCGACAGAGCTTGTAGGTCATTGCCCATAGCGATGTCGGACATCGCCGATTTTTCAGGTGATATGATTTTTTCGAACGAGTATGACTGGATCAAACGAAACGCCCTGGATCGCGCTTCTTGCGGCACAATTGGGCAATTATCGCGGCGTGACGCCGTTTTCCATTCCCATCGACCGAGTGATCCTTCGTGCAGGCAACCCGTTTGACCCTGATGTGCCACGCTCGAACCGTCGCACAGAAATTGGCGCGTTTTCCTACGAATGAGCCGGTGGAAATGGATTGGCAATCGGCAAAGGGATCTCGTTGTGCTCAGTTCAAAGGGACGCCACGGCTGGTGTGTGGACCTGAACTGAGAACCCGGCAAACCGCCGAGCTGTTCGGCAGCGACGTGGAGATTGTCGCGGCACTGAGGGATTGCGATTTCGGGAGCTGGAAAGGCGCGCGGATCGACGATCTGCAAAAATCCGCAGCCGAAGCGCTGCAGCTCTGGCTCGATGACCCGAACTCGGCACCCCACGGTGGTGAGTCGGTGGCGCAACTCGCAGAGCGGGTGGCTGCGTGGCTGAAAACGCTGGAGGCAGCACCGGGGCACATCGTTGCCATCACCCATCCGTTTGTCATTCGCGCCGCCCTGACGCACGTGCTTAAAGGTGCAGCATTCAACTTTATCGACGTCGAACCGCTGTCGACCCTCGAGTTGCGGTTCAACGGCCGCTGGCGCCTACGCTTGACGGGCACTGACCCCGAGGGAACACGTTGATGAAAAAACTTCTGGTCATCGGCATCGGTGCGGGCAACCCCGATTACATCACGATGCAAGCCGTTAAAGCGCTGAACCTCGTCGACGTGTTTTTCCTCATGGACAAGGGCCAGAGTAAAGACAAACTGATCGACCTGCGCCGCGAGATCTGCGAGCGCTACATCACCGATCACGACTACCGCTTCGTCGAAGCCCACAGCCCGGAGCGCGAACGTGGGGATGTGGACTACAAGGCCAGCGTGGAAGACCTGAACCTGGCCAAGCAGCGGACCTTCGAACGATTGATCAATGAGGAAATGACTGACGACCAGTGCGCCGGTTTTCTGGTGTGGGGCGATCCGGCGCTGTACGACAGCACCCTTCGGATCCTGCAGGCGATACTGGCCTCAGGCCGGTGCGTCTTTGAGTTCGAAGTGATTCCCGGCATCACCAGTGTCCAGGCGCTGGCGGCGCAGCATAAGGTGCCGCTGAACCGCATTGGCCGCTCGATTGAAATCACCACCGGCCGGCGGCTGGCGGCGGGGCAGGTGAGCGATGCCGACAGCCTGGTGGTGATGCTGGATGCGGAAGATTCCTACCACCAAGTGGTGGATCAGGAGACGGAAATTTACTGGGGGGCCTACCTCGGGACGCCGGATGAGATTTTGATCAGCGGCAAGCTCAAGGACGTGGCGGATGAGATCGAACGGGTGCGCAAGGCGGCGCGGTTGGCCAATGGGTGGATTATGGATACGTATCTGCTGCGCAAACCTTAATTGCACCGGTGTCTGGGCTGACGCCTTCGCGAGCAGGCTCGCTCCCACAGGGATTGTGTGGCACTGGAGACCCAATGTGGGAGCGAGCCTGCTCGCGATGAGGTCCTCAGCGACACCTCAAATTATTGCTCTAAGCTCCCGTCCAAACCGCTCCCGATACACCGACGGCGGCACCCCGACCACGCTGCGAAACGCCACCCGAAAGCTCTCCACCGAGCGATACCCACAGCGTTGAGCAATCTGGTCGGTGTTCTGATTCGTGCTCTCAAGCAGCTCGCGGGCCCGGCCCAGGCGCTCATGCTGCAACCAGGCTTTAGGCGGCAGGCCATTGGCTTCGGTAAACCGGCGCAGAAACGTCCGTTCACTCATGGCCGCTTCACTCGCCAGCTCGCGAACCTCCAACGGCTCGTGCAAACGTTCGCGCGCCCACTGCATGACGCGCGACAAATCGCTACGCGGCGTAGGACTGACCGGTGTCGGAATAAACTGCGCCTGGCCGCCGGTGCGTTGCGGCGACATCACCAGCCGTCGTGCCACCGAGTTGGCCACCTGCGTCCCGAAGTCCCGCGCCACCAAGTGCAGGCAGGCATCGATACCGGCAGCGCTGCCGGCCGAGGTGATCAGTTGACCCGAATCGACATAGAGCACGTCCGGGTCCACCAGAATGTTCGGAAAACGTTCGGCCAACTCAGCGGTGTAGCGCCAGTGCGTGGTGGCGCCGCGACCATCGAGCAAACCGGTGGCCGCCAGCACGAACACGCCCGAACAGATCGACAGCAGCCGCGCACCCCGAACATGGGCCTGGCGCAGGGCCGCGATCAATGCCTCAGGCACCGGGGCACTGCGATCACGCCAGCCGGGAATGATGATGGTCCGGGCGTCCTCGAGCAGTTCCATGCCGCCATCGGCCAGCACCTGAATGCCGCCCATGGCGCGCATCGGGCCCTGATCGACAGCGGCGATCCGATGCTCGTACCAAGGGAAGTCGAACTCCGGACGTGCCAGGCCGAAGATCTCCACGGCGATGCCGAATTCGAACGTACAGAGGCCGTCGTAGGCCAGAATCGCGACCAATCCAGGGGTGGGCTGCATTTGGCGGAAAGTTCCCGGTGAGTGTCTTGTGCGCCACTGTAGCGGCAAGCGTCAGGCGGATAAAGTCTTCCCACACCCACCGAGACTTTGGAGTAAAGCCCATGACCAGCCTGGTCTGCGAGATTCCCGCCGCCCCATCGGCCATCGCCCTTATGCATTTCAGCAACCGTCTGACCTTCGAAACCGATTGTTCCGACGTCCACGGCAGCCAACAGGCCGGCGAGGTGGATTTTGTCATGGTGGACGTGCGCGGTCCGCTCGCCTTCGAACGTGGGCATGTGCCGGGAGCGATCAATATTCCGGGACGACTGCTGACCGCTGAAGCTCTGGCGGCTTACCCGAAAACCAGCGTGTTCGTGGTGTATTGCGCCGGGCCCCACTGCAACGGCGCCAACAAGGCCGCAGTGAAACTGGCGGCGCTGGGTTACCCGGTCAAGGAAATGATCGGCGGGGTGACCGGGTGGCTGGATGAAGGGTTTGAGTTGAGCACTGCGGTGCAACGGCCTGCCACCACCGTCATCGGTTGCGAATGTTGATGTAGTCGAAAAGATCGCAGCCTCGTTTCACTCGACAACTCCTACAGGTCTACGCGATCCCCTGTAGGAGCTGTCGAGTGAAACGAGGCTGCGATCTGTTGATCTTGTTTCTAAACGGATGCCCACCACCCATCCAGCGTCGCCTGCAACCACTCGAACACGGTTGCGTAGGCGGCGCTGTCCTGTTGGCCCCGGGGCAGCGGTGACTCGTCGGCAAAATGCGCATTGAGCGTCGCCACTGATTCAGCATTCCACTCCGGATGAAACTGCAAACCCACCCGCGTCGGTCCGACGCAATACATCTGCTGCTCGCACTGATCACTGCTGGCCAGCAACTGCGCGTTGGGCGGCAAGTCGATCGCGTCTTCGTGCCATTCCAGCACCTGCAACGTCTGGCCATCGACGAAGGTCACAGGCGTCCAGCCGGTTTCGGTTCGATCCATTCGCCGCACATTCCCGCCCAGGCTCAACGCCAGCAACTGCGCCCCCAGGCAAATCGCGAACACCGCCGCGCCTTGATCCAGACTGCCGGCCAACCACTGACGTTCGGCTTCCAGCCAGGCCGGCCCGGCGTTGGATTCATACGGACCGCCTAACAGGATCACGGGTGCCGCGCTGACTGGCGGCAACTGGCCGAGGTCGGCGCGAAAGACGTTCAGCGTCACTCCTCGGGACTTGGCCCAGTCGGCAATGGCGCCAGGGCCTTCGGCGGGGTGGTGCTGGATCAGATTCAACGTTGCCATCAAGGCTCACTTGTAGTTTTTGCTTGTAGGATTTGTCTGAAAAAAGGGCTTGTCCTACAGTCTTTGCACCGGCTTGGCGCACACTTCAAGGGGCGTGAATTCGTCGGCCACTTTTCTATAAGAATTTGTCGCTTAAACACAATTTGCCCTCCTGAAGCCGCTCTAGACTGCCGCCACTTCGGTGCTCTCCAACCGGACGCAGCCTACCGAAAGTTGCCAATAAAAGCCTCCGCACACAGGAGTTGTAAATGAAGAAGCTAGTGATGTTCGGTGCCCTGGCACTGTCGATGTTGTCCCTGACGGCTGTGGCCGAAGACGCCAAGCCGATCCGCATCGGGATCGAAGCCGGTTATCCGCCATTCTCGATGAAAACCCCCGACGGCAAACTCACCGGTTTCGACGTGGACATCGGTGACGCGCTGTGCGAGCAGATGAAAGTGAAGTGCACCTGGGTCGAGCAAGAGTTCGACGGCCTGATCCCGGCCCTGAAGGTCAAGAAAATCGACGCGATCCTGTCGTCCATGACCATCACCGACGATCGCAAAAAGAACGTCGATTTCACCATCAAGTACTACCACACCCCGGCGCGCTTCGTGATGAAGGCAGGCACGGACATCAAGGACCCGCTGACCGAACTCAAGGGCAAGAAAGTCGGTGTGCTGCGCGCCAGTACCCACGACCGCTTCGCCACTGAAGTGCTGGTGCCGGCCGGTATCAATCTGGTTCGCTACGGCTCCCAGCAGGAAGCCAACCTGGACATGGTTTCCGGCCGCGTAGATGCGCTGCTGGCCGACTCGGTCAACCTGGACGACGGTTTCCTGAAAACCGACGCCGGTAAAGGCTTCGCTTTCGTGGGCCCGACTTACGAAGACGCCAAGTACTTCGGCGGCGGCGCCGGTATCGCTGTGCGCAAGGGTGATAAAGAACTGGCGGACAAATTCAACACCGCCATCACCGAAATCCGCGCCAACGGCAAGTACAAGCAAGTGCAAGACAAGTACTTCGACTTTGACGTTTACGGCCAGTAATCACGCCGTTCAAAAAAGTGGCAACCGTTGACGCGGTTGCCACTTTTTTTTGCCTTCATGATTTATTCTGCGGCACACATCCCATGTAGGAAACAAGGAGTCCCCATGCAACGCATCGACCATTCACTGCCCTGGAGTCATCTGGGCACCGAACGCACCCTCAGCGTGTTTCGATTTGGCGCGGGCATTCGCAAGGTTTACATCCAGGCCAGCCTGCACGCTGATGAACTGCCGGGCATGCGCACGGCGTGGGAGCTGAAGAAGCGTCTGACCGAACTCGACACCCAAGGCCAGTTGCAGGGGGTGATCGAACTGGTCCCGGTGGCCAATCCCATCGGCCTCGATCAGCACCTGCAAGGCAGCCACATGGGCCGCTTCGAGTTGGGCAGCGGCAAGAACTTCAACCGCTCCTTCGTTGAACTCAGCACACCGGTGGCCGAGTTGATCGGCGATCGGTTGGGCAGTGATGCGGCGGCCAACATCGCGCTGATTCGCCAGACCATGGGCCAGGTACTCGACGGCTTGCCAGCACCAGCCTCGCAGCTTGAAGCCATGCACCGCTTGCTGCTGCGCCACGCCTGCGATGCCGACATCACCCTCGATCTGCATTGTGATTTCGACGCGGCGATTCATCTGTATGCCTTGCCGCAACACTGGCCGCAGTGGCAGTCCCTGGCGGCGCGTTTGAAGGCTGGGGTGGCATTGCTCTGCGAAGACTCCGGCGGCAGCTCATTCGATGAGTCGTGTTCATCGCCATGGTTACGCCTGGCGAGGGCTTTCCCTGAGGCCGCGATCCCGCCGGCCAACCTGGCGACGACGCTGGAGCTGGGCAGCATGGGAGATACGCGGGTCGATCAGGCCCAGGCCAATTGTGAGGCGATTCTCGGGTTCCTCGCCGAGCAGGGTTTCATCAACGGCACCTGGCCTGCGGCACCAAGCGAATGCTGTGAAGGCATGCCGTTCGAAGGCACCCAATACCTGTTCGCGCCGCATCACGGGGTCGTCAGTTTCCTGCGCGATTCGGGTGAGTGGGTGGAGAAGGGCGATGCCCTGTTTGAAGTGGTCGATCCGCTGAATGATCGAGTTACCACGGTTTGCGCCGGGACCAGTGGCGTGTTGTTTGCGATTGATCGCGGGCGCTATACGCAGCCGGGCACCTGGCAGGCGAAGGTGGCGGGGCGTGAGCCGATTCGTGTCGGGAAACTCATCAACGATTAGCCGTGCAATCTTCGTAGTGTCTTAAGGCCTCTTCGCGAGCAGGCTCGCTCCCACATTGGAAATGCGTTCCCCCTGTGGAAGCGAGCCTGCTCGCGAAGGCGGCATCAGCAGCACCGAATATGCCCCGGCAAGCTTCACAGTGTTAGGCTCTGCCCCGAATCCTGCACGTGTGAAGGAAGGTTTATGTTGAAGTTTTTTGCTCTGTTGACACTCCTGGCGTCTGCCGCCGTCCACGCTCAAACCCCGCTGCAAACCGATCTGCCGCTCAAGTACCTGGAGCAAGCCAACCCCGAATCGCGCAATCAGCCGTTGGTGATTTTCCTCCACGGTTACGGCAGTAACGAGGAGGATTTGTTCGGCATCAAGGATGAATTACCCGCGTCATACAACTACCTGTCGGTACGCGCACCGATAGTGATGGAGGAGGGTAGTTACAAGTGGTTTCGCGAGAAGGGCAACGCTGCCTACGACGGTGAGACCGATGATCTGAAGACCAGCGGCCAGGTGCTGCAGGATTTCGTCGCACAGGCGGCGAAGAAATATCATACCGATCCGAACAAGGTTTTCCTGGTGGGCTTCAGCCAGGGCGCGATCATGTCCTACGAGGTGGCGCTACGTCATCCCGAGGCGGTGGGCGGGATCGCGGCGTTGAGCGGGCGGATTTTGCCGGTGCTCAGGTCCGAGCTGAAACCGGATGAAAAACGCCAGAAGCTGGCAATTTTCATCGGTCATGGCACCGCGGACAAACGCCTTCCCTACAATGACGGGACGGACGCCGACAGCCTGTTGCAGAGCCTGTCACTCAAACCTGAATTCCACGCCTACCCTGGCGTCGGTCACAGCATCAGTGCCACCGAGATGCAGGACTTGAGCGCCTGGTTGCAACGTCTCAATCCCTGATTGTTACTTGCCGGTGACGATCTGTTTGACCAGTGTCTCGTGGCCAGCATTGTCGCTGAGGCGGGAAATCACCTGAACGATCGCCATGCGCGTGTTGGACGCGGCCATCACTGTGGTGTCGAGGGTTTTGCCGCCGCCCTGGGTGGCGCTGCTGTCGATCTGCCGCAGGCCCAGGCCGGTGCCTTTCTGGGTCAGACTTTTTTCGCTGAGCTTGGTGAAATCCGGTAGCGCCGTGGCTTGTTCGGTGGCGAAGTCGGACGCCGCCGAGTCGAGGAACTGACCGTCGTTGTCTTTGACGTTGAGGCCGCCGGGGATGGTGTTTTCAGCGGCGATCACGACGGTTTTAGTGGCCTGATTGGTGTACATGGTGCCCGTTGCCCCGGCGGTACCGGTGGCCGCGTCGCCGGCGGGCAACGGGTTGGCGATGAAGCCCTTGGGAAGGGTGAACGTGAACTTGCCGCCGAGCATCGAGACTTTCTGTGCGGGCGCGGTATCACTGGCAGTGGCCTTGGCGGCCTGCGCATTCAGCGCTCCCAGACTGGCAACCGCCGTCAACAACAGGGCAACGGCTTTTTTACTCAACAATGACATTCAAAAACTCCAGGGGATGGTCGCGCTTTAAGGGCGATCATCCCATGGAATTCACTTTGTAGCAGCCCTCACACCACGTGTAATTGGATGGACTCGCCCAAGCCGAGGCGTCAATGCGCCACGGTGGCAGTCTAAACAGCCAACGACAGCGAGGGCGAGTCCATGAAAAATCATAGTTCGATTGATCAATCCCTGTCTTCTTCCGATTTGTCGGCCTGCACAACTTTGGCGGTCGATCTGGCCAAGCAGGTCTTTCAGGTCGCCGGTGAAGATGTCCTCGGCCAGGTGCGCTATGAGCAGCGGATCAAGTCGCGTGAGGCGTTTTATGAGTTTCTCCAACAGTTACCGCCTCATGTCGTGGTTTTGATGGAGACCGGTCCGGGCGCTCAAGCCTGGGCCCGGCAGCTGCAAGACCAAGGCAATCTGGCGCGCATTCTTCCAGCCGGTTTGGTGGCCACACACCGCAGCGGGCCTAAAAATGATCGCAACGATGCGCTGGCGATTCTGCGGGCTGGTCGCGATGAAAAGATATGCGCAGTACCGGTCAAAAGCGTTGCGGCGCTGGCAATGCAGGCGCTGCATCGCGCCCGTCAGGGCTATGTGCGTCGACGCACGGCGGTAAGTAATCAGATGCGCGGCCTGCTGCTCGAGCACGGCGTGGCCTTGGCGCAGGGCGATGTTGCGATCAGCCAGAAAATTCCGCGGGTACTGGAAGATGCTACCCAGCCGGTGCCTGGCCTGCTGCGTGAACTGATCGACGAACTGTTGGCCGAGTGGCGCCATTTGGGCGAGCGCATCAGCGTGCTGACGGGACGCCTGGAAGTGGCCGCCAACGCCGACATGACGGCGAAGCGACTGATGACTGTGCGCGGCATCGGCCCAGTCACTGCCACGGCACTGGTGGCCAAGGAAACCAAACCTGAGCGATTTCCCAATGCCCGCAAGTTTGCCGCGTACTTTGGCATGGTGCCTGACCAGCACAGCAGCGGGCAGACGGTCCGGCTGGGGGACATGACCAAGCGAGGTGATGTTTATTTACGCAGCCTGATGATCCAGGGAGCCCATGCGGTGCTGCAACAACTACGACCTGATTCCCAGCAACCCGATGACCGCCGCTTGTTGCGCTGGGTGAGCCGGCTGGGTCGTAAGGAGGCTGCGATCAGGCTAGCCAACCGCAACCTGCGAATCGTCTGGGTGCTTCTACAGAATGACCAGACTTATCGTCGCCACGCTGGTGATGGCCAGCAAGCGACGATAAGCCACTGAGCGACAGAGTTCTGCCACCGAGGTACTGACTGTCCGACCCTTTGCTGAAGAAAATTGACCCCAGGTAAGACCGGCGTGGATTGATGCCTTAGCTGCTACTGGCCTTCGAGGCCTGACTGTAATCGGCATACCACGAGCTCTTCCAATTTTGGCCAGAAGCCGAAGACGGCTTCCACGAATAGGCCTAATACATAGATGCAACGGGGCGACGGTTTTTTCAAAAGCGGGTAGACAGTGGGGGCGAGTCCATACATAGCAGCTGCCGAGCCTGTGAGGCTGCGTTCGGCAGCTGCTACAACAACAGGGGTGTTATGCCTGGTTCTGCGGGAACAGATTGCGCCGGGTTTCTTCGTCGAATTCAGCCTTCAGCACCAGTTTTTCTTTCAAGCCCTGCGCGCGTTGGGCGGCCGGGCGGGCGCTGATTTCATCGAACAGGCGCTTGACGTTCGGGTACGCCGCCAAGCCGTTCTCACCGAGGATGTACGGCGCGTAATTGGCCCAACCCCAGAGCGCCATGTCGGCGATGCTGTAGGTATCGCCGGCCAGGTACT
The DNA here is from genome assembly GCF_054898105.1 of Pseudomonas sp. MDT1-17. Taxonomy (NCBI): domain Bacteria; kingdom Pseudomonadati; phylum Pseudomonadota; class Gammaproteobacteria; order Pseudomonadales; family Pseudomonadaceae; genus Pseudomonas; species Pseudomonas sp. MDT1-17. The sequence continues at coordinate 2,933,458 of NZ_JBUBVM010000001.1, forward strand.
GATGGTCGGCCAGACGCTGATCGAGCACGCGGTAGTGGCGTTCGACTTCCTTGAGGTAGCGGTTTTTCGCGTAAGGCAGGTCTTCTGGTGCGTGGTGCAGGAAATGCACCGCCTGGCCGGAAAATGGCGACAGGCCGGTGGCGATGAACATCAGCCATGGTGTAGGCCTCAGTCAGTGATGGGTGTTGAACTGAGGCTGATGGTGGGCGAAGCCCGTTCGATTGACGTACGAGCTTTTTGCTTTACTCGTTCGAAATAATCGAACGTGTTATCGGCACTTTAGAGGTTGATCGCGACGTTGCGATGACTGCGCCAGCGATAATCAGCAGCGCGGGGACGATCAGAATGGGGCTGGCATGGCTGCGCCCGACGGTGATCAGCAACAACGTGGAGATCAGCGGTGCGAGGTAGGAAAGCGCGCCCAGCGTCGCCAGACTGCCGTGTTTGGTGGCGTGGTCCCAGGCAAAAAACGCCAGTCCTACCGGCCCCAGCCCGAGGACGACAATCGCGGTCCATTGGCTGAAGTCGGGCTTTACCGTGGTTTCGAAGGCCAGGTGACAGACCAGACCCGCCACGGCGACCAGGCCGCAGATTCCGCCAATGATGCTGCTCGGTACTTCGCTGAACCGGCGGTTGATCACCGAGTAAACCGACCAGATCAGCGCACAGCCAAACGCCGCGAGATAACCGGCGATGGGCATCGCGGCATCAGCATTCGGGGCGCGCTGCTGCATGATGAAAGCGGTACCGGCCAAGCCCAGCAGTGCACCGAGCAGTTGCCGTTTGTGCAGCTTTTCGCCGGCCGAGAACGCCGACAACAACACCAGCAACAGCGGCCAAAGGTAGTTGATCAGACTGGCTTCGGCCGCCGGCGCGGCTTTGAGTGCAAAAAAGTACAGCGCGTGGTAAACGAAAATTCCGACGAACCCGGTCGCCCAAACCGCCCAGGGCTGGCGCCAACTAGCGAACCCGGCGATTCCGCGTCGGCCCAGAATCACCAGGCTCGCCACGAACGCCGCGCCGAAACCCAGTGTCAGCAACTCAAACGGTGGAATGCCTTCGGTGAGGGTGGTCAGCAAGGCCAGGGAGGACCAGAGCACGATCGCAATCACGCCGACGGCCGTAGCGCGGTGGCTGTTTCGGAGCTGAGTCATGTCTGTTCCTTCAGCGCGATGAGCGGGCGACCATCCTGGCCCGATGACATCAAGCAGCTTAGCGTTTGATTGCCGTACGTCCAGCGCCCGCCGTCGGGCTCATCGGTTTTGCCAGCAAGCGCCTGGTCACCCCGAGCATACCCACTGACACCGCAACGCCAAGGGCGAACGAGGTCAGACCCATGCCAGGCAACGCCAGCGCCAACACCAGGCAAAACGCGGCGAACGAATACATCCCGGTCGCCGTCGCCCGCAGCAAAGCAGCGGTAAACGCCGGGCCGCGGGTTTGCTGGGAGAACACCGCCATCACGCTGCCCAGCACCGGGAACACGGCAAGCAGGCCACTCCAGCGTTCGCCGACGGTGCTGGCCAACAACGTGACCGCGAGGGTGAGCAGGGCGCCGGCAAGCATGCGCAACAGCAGTTTGTCGGACTTCGGCGCCGGGCCTGAAATGATCGGCTGTACCGAGGGAAACAGGTACGGCGCCGCCAGTAGCGCAGTCGCGGCGGCAATCACCGAGAACACCAGGGACGGAGGAATCAACGACAGCACAACGGCCGCCGTGGCCCAGACCAACAGCGATATGAGCAGCGCCCACGGCCAACTCGCGCGTTGTGCAACCTGAGCGTAGGCCACGCAAAAGGCAATCATCGCGAACATGGCAGACAGCGCTGCCGTCGCCGATTGAGCGGCGAACACCTGGCCCTGTTCGATGGCGAGAAAGAACAGAATCGGCCCGACCACCACCGGCAACCCCGACAGCCAACCCGCGACACTCGGTCCCCAGCGTTTACCGGCCAGGGAAATTAATAAGAGAAATCCCGGTATTACCAGCAATTTCAGAATCAGCACGCACGCACCTCCGACCTGAGTGAGGCGGCAACGTTAGCATCGCGGACGGTGGATTGCTCTATGGATTTCCGGGTTTTGTATACAAAAGGCCATTGGTCAAGCGCGGGCTGGCGCTGATCCCGGCGTTCATTGGCGTCTGGCTGATGGGCGACAATGCGATCGGCAATTGCTGGTGTTGAGTCTGGTGGTCTTGAGTCTGCAATTGCCGTTTGCGATGTATCCGCTGATTCGCATAACCAACGATCACAAGCTTATGGGAACGCTTGTGAATCGGGTGCCGACGCGGGTACTGGCGTGGGGGGTGTTTGTGGTGATCAGCGGGGCGAATAGCTGGTTGATCTTGCAGTTTGTAGCCTGAGCCTGAAGCTGTGTTGCCTGGCCGGGCCTCTTCGCGAGCAGGCTCGCTCCCACATTGGATTTTCTGCGTACACAAATTCCGTGAACTACCGAGATTAAATGTGGGAGCGAGCCTGCTCGCGAAGAACGATTACGCGGTCTCCCTCTGAAACGCCTCAACGATAAAGTCGATGAACACCCGGGTCTTGGCCGGCATCAACGCCCGGCTCGGGTAATACAGCGAAATCGGCCCTGCGTCGGCGTGCCAATCGGGCAGCAGGCGCACCAGTTCGCCACGCTGGATATTCGCCAGCACATCCGGCAGTACCAGCAGTGTCACACCCAAGCCGAGTATCGCCGCTTCGCGCATGGCGGCCGGATCATTGAGCACAATGTTTTCGTTCAGCTTGGCCGTCGCTTCATTACCCGCGCCATCAAGCATCAGCCATTGGCGAATCCGCCCGGTGCGGGTGCCGCGCATCACAATGCCGGTGTGTCCGGACAGGTCCGCCGGACAGTCAGGCAGGCTGCGTTGCGCGAGGTAGGCCGGTGAGGCGACTGCCACGACATGCGCCGCCGCCAACGTCCGCGACACCACCCCGGGCGTCAACTCGAAACCGCCGCCAATGGCCGCGTCATACCCTTCGGCAATCAAATCCACGGGACGATTCTCGAAGTGCCATTCCGGGCGAATCAGCGGGTAGCGTGCCAGGAACGCCGGTAGCAGCGGCAAGATATGACCGATGCCAAAGGTCGGTGCGAGGCTGACTTTGAGCACTCCCGCTGGTTCGCATCGGTCACTGCTCACCGAGCTGATGGCTGTCTGCAATGCTTGCAGATTGCCGCCGATGCTCGTCAGAAAGCTTTCCCCGGCATCGGTCAGGGACAGCTTGCGGGTCGAGCGCTGGAACAGCCGCACGCCGATGTTGCGTTCGAGCATCGCCACGTTGCGGCTGACAGCGGCGGGGGTCAGCGCGAGCGCCCGCGCGGCGGCGGAAAAACTGCCGGTTTCGGCGCTGCGTACGAAGGATTCGAGATTGGCGAGGGTTTCCATGGCGGGCACCTGCTAGTCATGCTTGAAGATCATTCAAGGCATTACCCTCTAATCAATCGCTAATGGCAAGCGCAGTATCGCTCCATCGACAACCCTCGGAGTGAACAACCATGAGCACCATCGGAATCATCGGCGCTGGCGCAATCGGCGCAGCCTTTGCCAGAGCACTCTCGCGTCAAGGCATTGAAGTGGTTATTGCCAACAGCCGTAGCCCGCAAAGCCTGGCCTCGCTGGTGGAAGAACTCGGACCAACGGCGCGTGCCGGAACCCGCGAGGAGGCCGCCGCACAAGCCATCGTACAGTCAGGCCTCGAAGGCCAGTAGCAGCAGACAGTGGGGGCGAGTCCATACATAGCAGCTGGCGAAGCCTGCGTTCGGCTGCACAGCAGTCGTCAAACCTAAGTACGCGATCTTTCTGAAACACCACAACGTCTGATTTTACGACTGCTTCGCAGCCGAACGCAGGCTTCGCCAGCTGCTACAGAACCCGGTGTGACCGAAGTCGCACCGGGTGTTTTGCCAGACGGCGAACGGATATTCGTGGGTCCCCGCGCCGTCTGTTGAACGCTTACGCCCGTTCGATCGCCAGTGCCACGCCCTGACCACCACCGATGCACAGGGTGGCGAGGCCTTTCTTGGCGTCACGCTTGATCATTTCATGCAGCAAGGTCACCAGTACCCGGCAACCCGATGCACCGATCGGGTGACCCAGAGCGATGGCGCCGCCGTTGACGTTGACTTTGTTCAAGTCCCATTCCAGGTCCTTGGCCACCGCCAGGGATTGTGCGGCGAAAGCTTCGTTGGCCTCGATCAGGTCCAGTTGGTCGATGGACCAGCCGGCCTTGTCCAGGCAACGACGAGTCGCGCTGACCGGGCCGATGCCCATGATCGCCGGGTCGACGCCCGCGTTGGCGTACGCAGCGATTTTCGCCAGCACTGGCAGGCCGAGGGCCTTGGCTTTTTCGGCGCTCATCAGGATCACCGCAGCGGCACCGTCATTCAGGGACGAGGCGTTACCGGCAGTCACCGAACCGTCTTTTTTGAAGGCGGGTTTCAGTTTGCCCAGCGCTTCAGCGGTGGTACCGGCCCGGGGTTGTTCGTCAACCTGGAAAGCAACCGGATCGCCTTTGCGCTGAGGAATCAGGATCGGCGTGATCTCGTCGGCAAAACGCCCGGCTTCGATGGCGGCCGTGGCTTTCTGCTGCGAGGCCGCGGCGAAGGCGTCTTGCTGTTCGCGGGTCAGGTTGTACTTGTCAGCCAGGTTTTCGGCGGTGATGCCCATGTGGTAATCGTTGAACGCATCCCACAGACCGTCGCTGATCATGGTGTCGACGATTTGCGCGTGACCCATGCGCAGTCCGGTGCGGGCACCGGGCATGACGTAATGGGACAGGCTCATGTTTTCCTGGCCGCCGGCAATGATCACATCGGCATCGCCGCAACGAATGGCCTGGGTTGCCAGATGCAGCGCTTTGAGGCCCGAACCGCAGACCTTGTTCAGGGTCATGGCGGGTACAGTAAATGGCAGGCCGGCCTTGATCGCTGACTGGCGCGCTGGGTTCTGCCCGGCGCCGGCGGTCAACACCTGGCCCATGATCACTTCATCGACTTCAGCAACGTCCAGGCCGGTTTGTGCCAGCAGCTGGCGGATCACCGCAGCGCCGAGGTCAACGGCGGAAACATTCGCCAGGGCACCCTGGAAACTGCCGATGGCGGTACGGGTGGCGGCGACAATGACGACTTCTTGCATGGAATGATTCCTCACTGAGCAGCGAACTGCATTTCTGGAACGTGATCCGGCACGATCAGTTTACCGGCGGTCTTGGCGACAATCTCCTCAACGCTGACGCCCGGTGCACGTTCCTTGAGAATGAACGCGCCGTCCTGGATTTCCAGGTAGGCGAGGTCGGTCAACACACGCTTGATGCACCCGGCGCCGGTCAGCGGCAGGCTGCATTTGGACAACAGCTTGGACTCACCGTCCTTGGACGCGTGGGTCATGATGACGATGATGTTGTCTGCACCGGCTACCAGGTCCATCGCGCCGCCCATGCCCTTGACCAGTTTGCCGGGAATCATCCACGAGGCGATGTTGCCTTGCACGTCTACTTCAAACGCACCGAGTACGGTCAGGTCGACATGACCGCCGCGAATCATCGCAAAGGACTCGGCCGAGGAAAAGATCGACGCGCCAATACGTGCGGTTACGGTTTGTTTGCCGGCGTTGATCATGTCGGCATCAATGGTTTCTTCAGTAGGAAAGGGGCCCATGCCCAGCAAGCCGTTTTCCGACTGCAGCATGACTTCCATGCCTTCAGGGATGTAATTGGCGACCAGGGTCGGAATGCCGATGCCCAGGTTCACGTAAAAGCCGTCCTGCATTTCGCGGGCGACGCGTTGAGCCATTTGTTCGCGGGAAAGTGCCATTGTTGTTATTCCTTCAGGTCCGGGGGCAGGGGATCACTTACGCACGGTGCGCTGTTCGATGCGCTTCTCGAACGTGCCGCAAATGACCCGGTCGACGTAGATGCCAGGGGTGTGGATCTGCGCCGGGTCCAGCTCGCCGGGTTCGACGATTTCTTCGACTTCGACCACGGTGATCTTGCCGGCTGTGGCGGCCAGCGGATTGAAGTTCTGGGCGGTGTGGCGATAGATCACGTTGCCGAAATGGTCGGCTTTCCAGCCTTTGACGATGGCGAAGTCACCGGTGATGGATTCTTCCATCAGGTACTGGCGACCGTGGAATTCGCGCACTTCCTTGCCGTCGGCCACCGGAGTGCCGACGCCGGTGGCGGTGAAGAAAGCGGGGATGCCGGCACCGCCTGCGCGCATTTTTTCGGCGAGGGTGCCTTGGGGGGTCAGGACGACTTCGATTTCGCCTTTCAGCAGTTGGTCTTCGAACAGTTTGTTCTCGCCGACGTAGGAGGCCACTACTTTGCTGATCTGCCGGTCTTCCAGCAGCACGCCGAGGCCGAAACCGTCGACGCCGCAATTGTTGGAAACGACGGTGAGGTCACGGGTGCCTTTGCGCTTGATCTCGGCGATCAGGTTTTCCGGGATCCCGCACAGGCCGAAGCCGCCGGCGATCACGGTCATGCCGTCTTCGAGACCTGCCAGAGCTTCCTCATAGGAACTCACGCGCTTGTCGAAACCTGCCATATGCACCTCTTTTATTCTTTGTGGGCGGCTGGCTAGCCGTATGGGGTGGAGTGTCTCGCCGTCGTATTCATTTGTTAAGTTGATTTTTAAGGTTGATTGATAGATAAAACTCACCAATCAATCCTGTGGGAGCGAGCCTGCTCGCGAATGGAGCGCCTGCGCTCATTACTGGAGCAATTCGAACATGACAGTCAAGCAGATCAGGGCATTTTTGGCCGTGGCCCAGAGTTTGAGTTTTGCCGTGGCCTGCGAGCGGTTGCACCTGTCGCAATCGGCATTGAGCCTGACCATCAAGGCGCTGGAGGAGGGGCTGGGCGGACGTTTGTTCGCTCGCACTACACGCAATGTGGCGTTGACGGCTGAAGGCGAATCGCTGGTGCCACTGGCTCGACGGTTGATCGCTGATTGGGACAATGCCGAGGATGAACTGCGGCAGCGTTTCACCCTCCAGCGCGGGCGCGTGACATTGGCGGCAATGCCGTCGTTTGCCGGCAACCTGCTGCCGCCGATCCTGAAAACCTTCCGCGCGCGGTATCCCAAGGTCAACGTCACGGTGAATGACGTGATCAACGAGCAGGTGCTGGAAATGGTGCGTGATCGACAAGTCGAGCTGGGGGTGGCCTTTGAGCCGACTCAGAGCTCGTCGCTGGAATTCACGCCGTTGTATATGGATCGGTTTGTTGCCGTTGTGCCGAAGGATTCTCCTTTTGCCGAACTGGAAGACATCGATTGGCAGACCTTGCTCAAGGAGCCGTTCATTACCTTGCAGCGTCCGTCGACGGTGCGGGTGATGCTGGAAGAACACTTGCAGGCACGAGGGATGAAGTTGCCAGTAGAGTTTGAAAGCCATCAATTGGCGACGGTCGGGCGGATGGTGGCCAGCGGGTTGGGGGTGAGTGCAGTGCCGGCGTTGTGCGCCGGGCAGATGCGGGAGCTGGGCGCGCGGTGTATTACCTTGCGCGACCCGGTGGTGGAGCGGGCGATCGGGGTGTTGACCAAGCCTGGGGTTGAACTGTCGGCGGCGGCTCAGGCGTTGTTCGATATTCTCAAGGAACAAAACCTCGGCCAACAAATTTCCATGCACTGATCACAATCCCCTGTGGGAGCGGGCTTGCTCGCGAAGAGGCCTGCACATTCAATATTAATGTTGACTGACACACCGCTTTCGCGAGCAAGCCCGCTCCCACAGGGTTTGGGCTTCGTCAGTTGTTAAGTGGTTTGAGCCAGCAATGGAAGCAACCGCTCACAAGACTCCTCAATCTTCAAATCCAGCAAGTCATCCGCCCGAGTCTTCCCCAAATTAATCGCAATCAACGGCTTCCCCTGATCCGCCACCGCCCGGCACAGCCGAAACGCCGAATACGCCATCAACGAAGACCCGACCACCAACAATCCCGCCGCCTTTTCGACCGCCGCCATTGCCTTGGCCGCCGTCGCCTGCGCCACGTTCTCGCCAAAAAACACCACGTCCGGCTTCATCCGTTCCCCGGCGCAGTGCGGACAATGCGGCACCTGAAAGCGCGCTTCAAATGCGGCGTCGAGCAAGGTATCGCCATCCGGTGCCTGCACCGCGTCCACTCCGGCCAGATACGGGTTCTGCGCTTCCATCAGTCGCTGGATCGAATCCCGTTCGCTGCGCTGGCCGCAGTCGAGGCACAACACCCGATGCAGGCTGCCATGAAGTTCGATGACGTCATGGCTGCCAGCCTGGTCATGCAAGGTGTCGACGTTTTGCGTGATCAGCCCGCTGATCTGCCGGGAACTTTGCAAACTGGCCAAGGCCTCGTGGGCCACGTTCGGCTGAGCCTGGCGCACCCGTGGCCAACCGAGCATCGCTCGCGCCCAATAGCGACGCCGGGATTCCGGGGCCGACAGAAACTCCTGATACATCATCGGTTGCCGCCCCCGCCGCACGCCTTGGTTGTCGCGGTAATCCGGAATGCCCGACGGGGTGCTGATGCCGGCGCCGGTCAGGACCACAAACGGTTGATCGGCCATCAGCTGCTGGAGCCGGTCGAGTTGTTCGCGGATGGGGCTGTCGAGCATGTGCAACACTCCGGTGGGCCGGTAGGAGCTGCCGAAGGCTGCGATCTTTTGATCTTGATTTGACGATGCTCAAATCGCTGAAGCTCAAAAGATCGCGGCCTGCGGCAGCTCCTACAGTAAGCAGTCACCGGTCAGTGGTCAGCAATGTTTATTTCCGTGCCTCCAGAATCAGGTTGAACGGGGTTTCCGTCGCCCGACGGAACGTCTTGAACCCCGCCTCTGTGAAGACTTTGCGCAGGCGCGCCTCGCCAGCCTGGGCGCCGAGCCCGAGGCCGACTTCCTGGGACAGCGAGTTCGGGGTGCAGATGAAGGTCGAGGCGGCGTAGAACAACCGACCAACGGGGGTGGTGTTGTCGTCGAGCGAGTCGTTGGCGAACGGTTCCACCAGCAACACCGTGCCGTCCGGTTTCAGCGAGTCATAAGCGTGCTTCGCCGCGCCCACCGGGTCGCCCATGTCGTGCAGGCAGTCGAAGTAGCAGACCAGGTCATAGTCGTCGCCGGGGTAGCTTTTTGCCGTGCCCTGGAAGAATCGCGCACGCGCGGCCACACCGCCTTCTTCGGCGCGCTGGATGGCGACCGTGACGGAGGGCGCGTGGTAGTCGAACCCGACGAACCGCGAGTCCGGGAACGCCTGGGCCATGATCACGGTGGACGCACCATGTCCGCAGCCGATGTCCGCGACTTTGGCGCCTGCCTCCAGTTTGGCGACGACGCCGTCGAGGGCCGGCAGCCACTCGGCAATCAGGTGCGCTTTGTAACCGGGCCGGAAAAACCGCTCCGTACCGCTGAACATGCACGGATGGTGATCGCCCCAGGCGAGGGCGCCGTCGCCGCGCATGGCCTTGACCAGTTTGTCCTTGTCATGGAAAAACGACGCGACCACCCCGATGCCGCCCGCTATATAGACCGGTGAGTCTTCGATCGCCAATGCCAAAGCCTGCTCTTCGGGCAGGCGGAACTGGCCGTCGGTGTGTTCCATGTAACCGGAAGCGGCGTGGGCGCTGAGCCATTCGCGCAGCAGGCGGGTGTTGCAGCCGGTTTTGTCGGCGAGGGCTTCAGGGGTGACTGGCTGACTGTCGGCCATGGCCCGGTACAGCCCGAGCTCTTCGCCGAGGATGACATTGGCGAGCATCGCCGCGCCGCCCATGTCGTTCACCAGTTTGCCCATGAAATCATTGAGTCTGGCCTCGTCCATCACGTGCGCTCCTTCAGCAGGATCACGGTCCAGAAGCCTTGTTTTTCGAGGCGTTCACCTCTGGACGGTGGTCGTGGGAATGAACAGGACGATAAGCACGCCCTGCGTGCAGTAAGTTTAGTACGGGGTCCGTGTACCGCTGCTCGGAGCGACGAAAGTCCTGCGGCACATTTCCCTGAATGCCACCGTGTATCCCACTGTATCCACCCCCCGTCCCGATACAGTTCCCCCAACACCAAGGCACTGCCGAACACAGACCCGATACACCGCTTCGATTAACTGTGATTCCGTTCTGACAATCATTGAGATCGACATCATGCAAACTCCCACCCTCTCAGCGAAAGCGACCGTCGGGCTCGGCTTGCGTCGCGGTTTAATGAAGGACCTTCAAGTCGCCCGAGTGGGTGATTTTGATTTTCTGGAAGTCGCCCCGGAAAACTGGATCGGCATCGGCGGCGCGCATGGCCATGCGTTACGAACCCTGGCCGAGCGTTATCCGTTGTCCTGTCATGGCTTGTCCCTTTCATTGGGCGGCCCGGCACCGCTGGACGTCGGGTTTGTGCAGGAAGTCCGGGCTTTCCTCGATCAATACAACGTGCCGCTGTACAGCGAGCATTTGAGCTACTGCAGCGATGACGGTCACCTTTACGACCTGCTGCCGTTGCCTTTTACCGAAGAAGCGGTGCATCACGTCGCCGCGCGAATTCGCCAGGCCCAGGACATTCTCGGCCGGCGCCTGGCGGTGGAAAACGTCTCCTACTACGCGGCGCCACAGCAGGACATGGACGAGCTGAGCTTCACCAACGCGGTGCTGCGCGAAGCCGATTGCGACCTGCTGCTGGACGTCAATAATGTCTACGTCAACTCGATCAATCATGGTTTCGATCCGCAGAGCTTTTTGGCCGGTATCGATACGGGCCGGGTGGTTGCCATGCACGTGGCCGGGCATTTCGATGAGTCCGACACGTTGAAAATCGACACTCACGGGGCTTCAGTGAAACCGGTGGTCTGGTCGTTGCTGGCTGAGGCTTATGCTCGATTCGGCGCGCAACCGACACTGTTGGAACGGGATTTCAACTTTCCGGCATTTTCCGAACTGGTGGCTGAATTGCAGACCATCCGCCGCCTGCAAACCGAGGGGGTGAACCGTGGATAAATCGAACCTGTCTCAGCAGCAAAACACCTTGGGCCTTTACCTGCGTGATCCCGATCATTGTGCGCCACCGGCTGAAATGGACGTGGCACGGGCGCAGGTTTACCGCGACCTGGTGTTCTCAAACCTATCGTCGCTGCTCAGCGGGACCTTTCCGGTGCTGATCAAGGTATTGGGCGATGAACACTGGCGTTTGCTGGTGCGGATTTTCCTGCGGGACTACCGTGCGCACACGCCGAAATTCGGCGAGATTGCCAAGGAGTTTGTCGAGTTCCTGGCCTCGGAACCGCAAGCGTTGAGCGAAGGGGTATGGCCGCCGTTCATGGTGGAGCTGGCGCATTACGAGTGGGTTGAGATGGCGCTGCAGCAGTCCGAGGCCGAGCCGTTGCCGGTGAGCGATGCCGGGTTATTGCTGGACCGACCGTTGCAGGTGTCGCCGCTGGCCTGGCCTTTGGCGTATGCCTGGCCGGTGCAATGGGTGGGGCCGGATTACCAGCCGGACGCGCCACCGGCTCAGCCGACGTTGCTGTTGGTGCGTCGGGCTGAGGACTGGAGTGTGAAGTTCTCCGAACTGAGCCCGCTGGCGTGGCGGTTGTTGCAGCGGATTGAGGCGTTTCCCGAACTGAACGGGCGTGCGCAGCTGGAAGGGTTGGCGGTGGAGGCGGGGATGGCTGGGTCTCCGGCGTTTATGGAGAGTGGGGCGGGGTTGTTGCGGCAGATGCATGAGGAAGGGGTGGTTGGTCTAGTGGCTTGACCGCCCGCAATCTCCAAAACACCTAATACCCCTGTGGGAGCGGGCTTGCCCGCGATGACGGAGTGTCAGCCGACATCAATGTTGGATATGCCGGCCTCATCGTCGGAACGCCGCCCGGAGCAAGCCCGCTCCCACAGGGGGTATTAGGTGTTACCGGTCACTGTGCTCTTTGTGTCGGTAACTTTAGCTCCGCACACAACCCACCCCCCTCACGATTACTCAGCGTCAACGACCCACCAATCGCGATAGCCAACTGCTGCGCAATCGCCAAGCCCAACCCGGTCCCGCCGGTGCTGCGGTTACGCGAGTTCTCCACGCGATAAAACGGTTCCATCACCTGAGCCAATTCCTCCTCGGCAATCCCTGGCCCGCGGTCCATCACCTTCACCGATAAACTGCCGTCAGCCTTCGCTTCCACCCACAATTCGGCGGCACCGGCGAACTTTAGTGCGTTGTCCGTCAGGTTCACCAGCACCCGCCGCAAGGCGTGCGGTCGGGTGTCGATCACCGCGTCAATTTTGCCACCGAGCTGAACGTCTTTGCCCATGTCCTGATAGTCGAACACCAGGCTGTCGAGGAACGAATCCAGATTGGTGCGACGACTTTCCTCGGTGGCGCCATGAACGCTGCGGGCATAGGCCACGCCTTCGCGCACCAGGTGTTCTATCTCGCCAAGATCATTCCAGAGTTTGTCTTTCTCGGCGGAGTCATCCATGAATTCGGCGCGCAGTTTCATGCGGGTGATCGGGGTTTGCAGGTCGTGGGAAATCGCCGCCAGCAGTTGCATGCGCTCCTTCAGGTAAGCGGCGATGCGCGCCTGCATCGAATTGAAGGCCATGGCGGCGTGCGCGACTTCGGTCGGGCCTTTTTCATCCAGGTGCACCGCATGGGCGTTGGGGTCCAGGGTCTCTACGGCCTGAGCCAGGCGGGTGAGGGGGCGAATGACGATTCTCACGGCCAGCCAGGTGCAGATGAGCATCAGTGCCAGTTGCCCCAGCAACACGATGGGTAACCACGGCGACAACGGCACCATCGAGGGTCGCACGTCGATGGTCAGCGGGCTGCCGTCCGCCAGTTTCAGGTGGACCTGAAAATGTTTGTTCGGCCCGGGAATGTCGCTCACCGTCATCGGGTAATCCTTGCCGATGGCCTCTTTGATCGACTTCATCGCTATGGGCGATTCGCTCATCGGCATGCCCGGCGAGCCTTCGTTCAACAAATAGCGGTAGTTGCGTCGATCCAGTTGTTGTAGCCAACTCATGCGTTCTTCGGCCGGCAAGCGGTCGAGGATGGCGATGGAGGTCGAGACGTCGGTTTCCAGATTGCCCAGCATGGTGTTCTTCGTGCTTTCGTATCGCTCGTAGTATTGCGCACCGAAGGACAGTGCCTGCGCGAGAATCAAGCCGATCAGGAAGATCAGCGACAGTCGCGAGGCCAGGGTGCGGGGCCAACGAATCGAGCGTTTCATGAGGGCGCCCCGAGGACTTCCACCGCCAGGGAAAACACATAGCCTTCACTGCGCACTGTCTTGATGTAGGCCGGTTCGCGGGCATCGTCCAGCAAGCGCTGACGCAAGCGGCTGACCAGCAAGTCGATGGAACGGTCGAACAGATCGGCGTCGCGGCCTTGGGTCAGGTTCAGCAATTGATCGCGATTGAGCACCCGCTGAGGGTGATCGAGGAACACCCGCAGCAGTCGATATTCCGCGCCACTGAGCGCGACCATCGTGCCGTCGTCATCGAGCAAATGCCGGGCCGAGGTGTCCAGTCGCCAGCGCCCAAAGGCCAGCAGGCGACCGCTTTCGGTGACCACCAGGTTGGGCGGCAGCATCCGCGTGCGGCGCAGCACGGCGTTGATTCGGGCGAGCAATTCACGGGCAGCGAACGGCTTGACCAGGTAATCGTCGGAGCCCATTTCCAGGCCGATGATGCGGTCGGTTTCATCGTTGCGCGCGGTGAGCATCAGCACCGGCGTGGCCTTGTGTTTGCCGACACGTAACTCACGGCACAGCATCAGGCCATCGTCGCCCGGCATCATGATGTCGAGCACGATCAGGTCCACCGGCGTGGATTCCAGGAAGGCGCGCATTTGCCGTCCATCCGCCACGACGGTGGTGCGCAGGCCGTTTTTCTTGAGGTAGTTGCCTACCAGCTCTCGGATCTCGCGGTCATCGTCCACGATGAGAATGTGATCGACGTGTTCCATTTGGCCAGACCTCTGTAGATGGGGGATGTCGCGCAGTCTATCGAGCCTTGGTCCGTTCGCCCGCCGCCCTTTGTATTGCAGTGTATCTGGCGTGTCGACGGATACACGCGGACGCAAAACCCCGAATTTTAAGGGGGTTTGTATCGCTGTGTATCAGGGGGCAGCTTTGATACGTACCGATTTACAGGCGCCTGTTCCCGACACATACGGGATACCTCGCGGGCATTTAATAGGTTCCATCGAGGCAAGCCAAGCCGCCTCGGCCCAATAAACGATTGACCTATTGAAGCCTTGAGGAAACCACCATGAACACCAAAGCCGTCTACGCCGCTTGCCTGTTTGCCGCCCTGAACATCTGCACCTTGTCGGCCCGCGCCGAAGCCGATGTCACCGCTAAAACCTACACCTACGGCACGCCCCTGGACATCAAGAAAGTGGTGTCGTTGAAACAGGACGCCTCGCCTTCCTGCGGGGTTGTGGATGCCCAGCTGACCTACCTGGATTCCCACAACAAAACCCAGGTTCTGGACTACCGCAAAGTCGCTGACAGTTGCAACTCAGACAACTGAGTGCTTCGGCCAAACAACGCCAACCCCATTTGAAACAGGAAGCACATCATGAACAACGTAAGCCGCTTTTTGACTGCCATTGCCTTCTCCGTAGCCGGCGCCGCTGCCCATGCTAACGCGGCTGTTGAACAAAAAAGCTGTGGCAGCGCTACTTGCTTCCAGCTGACGCCGGTGGCGCAGAAGGGCGGTAATGCCTTCCTGGCGCAGGACGGTTCCAGCCGGACGCCGCAGGGGCAGTTGATGGATAACCAGACGGCCTGAGGCCCGAATACCGATCTGTAAACACCACAATTCCCGTGTGGGAGCGAGCCTGCTCGCGAAGGCGGAGTGTCAGTCAACATCAATGTTGAAGTTGCTGGCCTCTTCGCGAGCAGGCTCGCTCCCACAGGGGATGGGTGGTGAGTCGCCCTCCATAATTTCAAGGTGATCCCATGTTTCTCATCGCTTTCCTGGGCGGCATATTGACCGTCCTCAGCCCTTGCATCCTCCCAGTCGTGCCGTTCCTGTTCGCCGGTGTTAAACGTACACGTTCTTCGATCCTGCTCACCCTTGGCGGCATGGTCCTGACTTTCGCCCTGATTTCCAGCCTGGCCGTGGTCAGCAGTGAGTGGGTGATACACGCCAGCAACACCGGCCGTCATGTGGCCCTCATCGTGATGGTGCTGTTCGCCCTGTCGCTGATTTCCGCCCGTGTCGGTGACTGGCTCGCCCGTCCCTTCGTGGCGCTGGGCAATCGCATCGACCCCGACACCCGCAAAATGTCCGGCCCGTTGAGTTCGGTCATGATCGGTGTTGCCACCGGCCTGCTCTGGGCACCGTGTGCCGGGCCGATCCTCGGTGTCATCCTTACGGGCGCCATGCTGCAAGGTGCAAACGCTCAAACCAGCCTGTTACTGGTGGCGTACGGCCTGGGCAGCGCATTGTCTCTGGGCACCTTGATCTTCGCCGGTCGCGGCCTGGTCAATCGCTTGAAAGCGTCGATCCCGGTCACCGGTTGGTTGCGTCGCGGCACCGGTGTTGCGGTGCTGGCGGCTGCGGCGGTGATCTCCACCGGCGCCGACAAAACACTGCTGGCCGGCACCTCGTCCGAAGGCGTTACCACGGTTGAAAAACAGGTGTTGGAGACCGTACCGAAAGTCGTCGATTACTTCGTCAGCAAGGTCAAGGCAGACTCGTCCATGGACAACGCCCAAGGCGCCATGCCGTCGCTGTCCGGCGCGGTCGAATGGCTCAACTCGCCGGCGCTCAGCAATGATTCGCTGAAAGGCAAAGTGGTGCTGGTGGACTTCTGGACCTACGACTGCATCAACTGCCAGAACACCTTGCCTTACGTGAAGGACTGGGCGAAGAAATACGAGAAGGACGGCCTGGTCGTGATCGGCGTGCACACCCCTGAATACGGTTACGAACGCATCATCGGCAACGTCAAGGATCAGGTGAAAAAGCTCGGCATCACCTACCCGGTGGCCATCGACAACAACTACGCAATCTGGCGCAACTTCGACAACCAGTACTGGCCTGCTCACTACCTGATCGATGCCAAGGGTCAGGTGCGTTTCACCCACTTTGGTGAAGGTCGATATGAAACCCAGGAGAAGATGATCCAGCAGTTGCTGGAAGAGGCTAAAGCGCCCGCTGCGTAATGCATCAAATCAATGGCTCACAGGCTCCGCGCCGTAGGCCATTGTTTTTTTCTCCTGACTGCGCCGCCACGCCGCGGGTGGTGAACTTGATTGTGAGCCTGTCGCGCCAGAGTGTGAAATCTCCGGACGATCGGACAGAGTTGGCCGACGATCGGGCAGGACGCCAGCGTTGCCTGGCGCGATAGTGGGCAAACAGAGTCTGCCGACCCTGTCATCAACAACAAGAATGAGAGGTCCAGCCCACAACGGAGCGGAATTCATGAGTACACCCATTGATCTTACTGCCTTGAAAAACCGTCAGATGGCCTCTTGGGCCAGTGGCGACTATGCCGTGATCGGCACCACCTTGCAGATCGTCGGCGAGCAACTCGCCGAAGCCTGCGACCTGCTTTGCGATGAACGCGTGCTCGACGTGGCCGCCGGCAACGGTAACGCGACACTCGCCGCCGCGCGCCGTGGTTGCCACGTCACCTCCACTGACTACGTGGCCGCGCTGCTGGAACGCGGCGAAGACCGGGCCAGGGCAGAACGCCTCGATGTGATGTTTCAAGTGGCCGACGCTGAAGCCTTGCCGTTCGAGGATGGGAGCTTCGATGCCGTGCTGTCGACCTTCGGCGTGATGTTTACACCCGACCAGCCCAAGGCCGCTGCAGAATTGGCGCGGGTCTGTCGTCCTGGAGGGCGGATCGGCCTGGCGAACTGGACGCCCGAAGGTTTCGTCGGCCAGATGTTCAAGACCCTCGGACGCCACCTACCGCCACCGCCGGGGGCACAACCGCCTTCGCAGTGGGGCACCGAAGCCTGGTTGCACACGCATTTTGACGACAGTGACTTTCTGGTTCAGGTGACGCGCAAGGCCTTCAATTTCCGTTACCGCTCGGCCGCGCATTTCATCGACACGTTCCGCACCTGGTACGGCCCGGTCCATAAGGCGTTCGCGGCGCTGCCTCCTGAAGGCGCCCAGGCGCTGGAAAACGACCTGACTGAACTGATCAACCGTTTGAACAGAGCGGGAGAAAAATCGCTGGTGGTGCCGAGTGAATACCTGGAAGTAGTCATCACCCAGCGCTGAACTCATTCACATATCTGATGAGGGGACTGTAGGAGCTGCCGCAGGCTGCGATCTTTTGATCTTGACCCCGTCGCGTCGAATGAAGATCAAGAGATCGCAGCCTGCGGCAGCTCCTACAGGGACCGCGTGTATCGCAGCTATTCATCCAGCCGCTCGGTGTACACCACCCAAACGCTGCACGGCATTTTGTACAGCAGATGCTCCACCGTACTGCCGATCAGTCGCCCCATGCCGCGATGACCTATCCGGCCCATGACAATCACGTCAACATCAAAGGCATCGGCATAGCGGGTGAGGACCTTGGCCGGGTTGCCCATGATCATGTGCCGTTGCTGCGGTGCGATGCCGTTGCGCTCGGCCAGTTCGTTGAAGGCATCCTCCTGGTAATCGAAAACGGTCTTGGCCTTGCCCGACGAGAAGAACGTCGAACCGTTGTCGAAGCCAAATTCGTCGGCGCTGATGGATGAAAGGTCATAGGCGTAGACCACATCGAGCTCGGCATTACAGGCGCTCGCCAGTTTCGCCGCCTCGTGAAGAATTCGGTCATTGAAGGTTTTGTATTGGTCATCGCGATGAAAGGGGTCGACCGCCGCGACGATCTTTCGCGGCAAGGCGTGCACCGCGTGGCTCACGAAATGCAGCGGCACCGGGCATTCGCGCAGCAAATGCACATCGAGCGGGGTAAACATCAGCCGCGACAGCCGCGATTCGTGCTCCAGCGCCTTGATCAGCACGTCCATCGGCTGCTCTTTGAGGTGAATCAGGATTTCTTCCAATGGGCGTTCGACCCAGGCCACTTCGGTGGTGACGGTTACCCCGATTTTGCGCAAGGGGCGGGCCTGTTCCTCAAGCCATTGGCGGTGGCGCTCGACGTAGCCCAGGCGCATTTGTTCCAGGGCCTTTTCGTTGACCAGACTGGCGGTCGCCAGGCCTTCAAGGTAATCGAAGGCGACGATGTGCAGCGCTGCGTCTTCGGCCTTTGCCAGCGCAGCGGCCCTGTCGAAAGCGGGGCTGTGTTCCATCAGCGGTGATGCAACCAGCATGAAGCGCGATTGACCAGACATGACGAACCTCCCGTGGATTAGCCGCCCGATGTGCGGTTCGTGCAACGTACATCCAGTCTCTAAGTATTGACCATGATCAACCTCTCGTCCGTAAACCGGGCGCAGGCTGAGGTTCGTGCTGAACTCAAGCGCACGTGAACGCTCAGGAGAGCCCCGATGGCAACCATGAAAGCCGCGATATTCGTTGAAAAAAACCGCATCGTGCTGGATGACAAACCGATCCCCGAGGTCGGGCCGCTGGATGCGCTGATCCGCATCACCACCACGACGATCTGCGGCACCGATGTGCACATCCTTCGGGGTGAATACCCGGTGGCCAAAGGGCTGACCATCGGTCACGAACCGGTGGGCATCATCGAGCGGTTGGGCTCGCAAGTGCGTGGTTTTGTCGAAGGACAACGGGTGATTGCCGGGGCCATCACCCCCAGCGGACAAAGTTACGCCTGCCTGTGCGGGTGCAGCTCACAGGATGGTCCGGACACCCGCCATGGTTTTCGCGCTGCCGGTGGCTGGAAGTTCGGCAACACCATCGATGGTTGCCAGGCTGAGTACGTGCTGGTGCCGGATGCGTTGGCCAACCTGTGCCCGATTCCCGATGACCTCAGCGACGAACAGGTGCTGATGTGTCCTGACATCATGTCCACGGGGTTTTCCGGGGCGGAGCGCGGCGAGGTCAAGATTGGCGATACCGTCGCGGTGTTCGCCCTCGGGCCAATCGGCCTGTGTGCCGTGGCCGGCGCGCGTCTCAAAGGCGCCAGCACCATTATCGGCATCGATACCGTCGCTGAACGAATGAGCGTCGCCCGGCAGTTGGGAGCGACCCACGTGGTCAATTTCAAGGACGGCGACGTGGTTGCGCAGATCATGACCCTGACCGACGGTCGAGGCGTCGACGTGGCCATCGAAGCGCTGGGCACCCAAGGCACTTTCGAGTCCGCGCTGCGGGTATTGCGCCCCGGTGGTCGTTTGTCCAGTCTGGGGGTTTATTCCAGTGATCTGCGCATTCCCCTCGAAGCCTTTGCCGCGGGGCTCGGGGATTTCAGCATCGTCAGCACCCTGTGCCCCGGCGGTAAAGAACGCATGCGACGGTTGATGGCGGTGGTACAAAGCGGTGGCGTCGATCTGTCGCCGCTGGTGACGCATCGCTTCAAACTCGACGACATCGAAGCCGCCTATGAGTTGTTTGCGCATCAGCGGGACGGGGTGATGAAGGTTGCGATTACGCCTTGAGGTAGTCCTCAGGGCTTGCAGATATCAACTGCAGGGCCAGTCCGCGGGCACAACGAGAGCCGTGTCATCGTCGAACGCTAACTACACGTGACGCTAACGGCCTTCGCGGCGCGTTGCAGTTCTTTTTTAACGTCAACAGGGATCCGCTGTTTCACGAGTCGCTGCTCGAGGAATGTCTGATCGCCTCGGGTATCGACTTCAGCGTCGATAGCAGAATCCACTGCCTCTATGGCGGCAGCGTGTGCCTCTATGACCGAGTCGACCTCTGCGTCGCTGTGGGCGGCGTCGAGGGCACCGATGAGTGTCGCCACTTCGGCTTCTTCAGCTTTGCCATAGGCGTCTACGGACAGTCCGGCAGCCAACGCCCGTGCTCGGATCTCCACGCCTTTCAGCGCCTGCTTGGCCTCTCCACACAGAACGTCATGTTTGTGGTTTTCCGCGACTTTCCATTGGAAAAATCCAAACGTCATCGTGCCGATAATCGCTACGGTGATACCACCGATCAGGATCCGTTTCATGGGTACAGTCGTAAACGACTGGGGATTGAGGGTTCGGTCGGCATCGCTTCGTTCTCTATTCGAGGAAATGAAAGCGTAGCACCGGAACCGGCCTAGCCCCGTCTAACGTCGTGCAAATACAGGGGGGAAGGCGCGACGTGTCTTCAAGGTTATGGCGCATTCAGTAAACCTTTCGGATAGCCTTTCCGCTGTCCGGGAGCGCCGTGGTTCGGGTTGAAGAGGGCGTAATGGTTTCAGCCGCTATGGCTTGAGTTCGAGATTTTTTTTGTCAGCGTTCCCATGAAATGTACCGGCGGTCGGACCGCATGAATTTTCCCTAGATGGCATTACTCCACTGTCCGAGGAGCAGTCGCTCCTTGATTGCGGTGCAATCCGCCGGGGGAACACCTGATGGCAACGGCAACGGTCGAAGATTTCAGGATCAAATCTCATGCTTTCCTGATCGAGCTGGACGCCGCAACGATGGGCATGATGACGCTGGTCTCTTCCAGATGTGTTTCAGGACCAGAATGGGAAGAGGCGACCAAACGGCATCACGATGCTTATGAGATTTGGAATTCCTTTCTCCATGTCACTGCTTCAGGCACTGACGAAGTCACTTCGTTGACAGAGTCCAGAGCATAGTCTGAACCATGATAGGTGGATGACTGACTGAAGGTTCCCATTCATCTATGAAAGCAAAACCCTTTAGCGTGATTGCTCTCTGATCTGAGTCAGGCTAAGTCGAGGTGTCAATGCTTCAGGGTCGACTCTGACTTCAATCAAAGATGGCCGGGACATTTCAAGGCAGCGCTCAAACGCTGGCGCAAATTCCGACGTCGTTGTGACCACCTCGCCATGGAGTCCATAGGCTTGGGCAAGTGCTGCGAAATCCGGGTTGTGCAAATCAGTGCCTGACACGCGTCCAGGGTAATTGCGTTCCTGGTGCATTCTGATGGTTCCGTACATTCCATTGTTGATCACAACGAAAATCACATTGGCCCCATATTGCGCTGCAGTCGCTATCTCCTGACCGTTCATCAAGAAGCAGCCATCCCCGGAAAACGAAACCACCACTCGATCCGGGCAAGTCAGTTTGGCGGCCACGGCCGCAGGAACGCCGTAGCCCATTGAGCCGTTGGTAGGGCCTAACTGGGTGCGGTAATGACGGAATTGGTAGAAACGTTGAAGCCAGACAGCATAGTTTCCAGCACCATTGGTCAGGATCGCGTCATCCGCCAGTCTGCGATTCAACCATTCAATGATGTCGGCCATTTGAACCGGGCCAGGGGAGGCTGAGCGTTCCAGGTTTTTCCGATAGTTTTGGTTCAGCGTGCGGGTCCACTCACTGTTTCTTTGCGGGGTTGTTGCCGGGAGTCTTGCCGCTGATTTCGCAAAGCTCGACATGCTGCTGTTTATCGCCAACGCCGGTTGGTAGACACGCCCCAGTTCCTCAATACCTTGGTGAATGTGAATCAAGGTTTGCTTGGGGACGGGAATATCCAAAGCAGTGTATCCACCTGTCGAAACTTCCCCCATTCGCGAGCCAACTACCAGGAGCAGATCGGCATCTTTCACGGCTGACGACAGCTGTACTGACGCCGCGAACCCAAGATCACCCGCATAGTTAGGGTGTCGATTGTCGAACAGGTCCTGGCAGCGAAAAGAGGCTGCCACCGGGATATTTTGCTGTTCAGCAAAAAGCCGAATGTCGAGCACTGACTCGCTATCCCAGCCGCTGCCACCCAGCACCATCAATGGCCGCTCCGATTGCTCAAGCAGTTGCTGCATGGCGGACATTTGCTCGGCTGCCGGGGTCATCATGACCCGTTTGAAAGGCCCGGCATCGCTGACTTCCGCCATTTCGGTCAGCATGTCTTCCGGCAGTGCGACCACGACTGGCCCTGGCCTGCCATTGACCGCTCGGTGGAACGCTTGGCTTATCAATTCGGGAATTCTGTTTGTGTCGTCTATTTGTACGACCCATTTCGCCAAGGGGCCAAACATCTGGCGAAAATCAATTTCCTGAAAGGCTTCGCGATACTGCTGATCGCGAGCGACTTGGCCGATGAAGAGGATCATCGGCGTCGAATCCTGGAACGCTGTGTGAACACCAACAGAGGCATTTGTTGCCCCCGGGCCTCGGGTGACGAAGCAGATGCCTGGCTCTCCAGTGAGCTTGCCGTAGGCTTCCGCCATATAAGCCGCCCCACCTTCTTGACGGCATACGATCAGATCGATTTCTTCTTGCACGTCATGCAATGCGTCGAGCACCGCGAGGTAGCTCTCTCCCGGAACACAAAAAGCTCTTTTAACGCCATGGATGCGCAAGGCATCCACCAATATTTGACCTCCGCTACGACGAGAAATGGCTTTATTCATCGTTATCTCCTGAGTCGAATAGTGCGATGTGAAGAGGCGAATTTGGTTTGCTGCTGATGGCTTGAATCTTGAGCATTATCGAGTAGGGGGACAAACGATGATTGCTCAGCACTTCATTCCCTCAGCTATTGAAGTCCCGTGCGACTCGTCCATTGCTCGCGCCGTTCTGTCCGTGAAATTGCAATCCCACACCCTCATCAACTAATATATGTTTCATATGCATTTCATATTGGATGAGTCAGTGGGTATCGTAAAAATTTCAGAGGGTATGCACGAGAATCTGCGCGTCGCCAGCGATGCGCTGAGCCGCTCGATCAACGCTCAGGCCGAGCACTGGATGCGCATCGGGATGCTTGCGGAGTTACATCCCAACCTGGATCACAGCGACCTCTGCCGTGTGCTGATTCGTGCCGAACTGGCGGGTGGCCTTGATTTAAAACAGCTCTGCGCACTCGCCGATTTTTCGCAAAGCTCTCCGGTTCATACAACACCAGGAGCCAAGCAATGAAGGCGAGTGTCGCTATCAACAGCCCGGCAGATATAGCCATGTCTCGCGCTGCGGGTACGCTGGCCGCCGAGGTCCTGGCCATGATTACTCCCCACGTCAAGGCGGGGGTCACCACCGACGAACTTGATCAGCTCTGTCACGACTACATCGTCAACGTGCAAAAAGCCATACCCGGCAATGTCGGCTATCACGGCTTTCCGAAAACCGTGTGTACATCGGTCAACCAGGTGGTCTGCCATGGGATTCCTTCGGCCAACGCCCTCAAGGATGGCGATATCGTGAATATCGACATTGCCGTTATCAAGGAGGGTTGGTACGGCGACACCAGCCGCATGTACTTCGTGGGTGAGCCCGGCCCGGAAGCTCGACGCCTGGCGAAGACGACCTATGAAGCAATGTGTGCCGGTATTCGCGTCGTCCGTCCCGGCGCTACGCTGGGCGACATTGGCCATGCGATTCAGACCGTGGCCGAAAGAGACGGATTCAGTGTCGTGCGCGAATACTGCGGTCACGGTATCGGCAAGGTTTATCACGATGAGCCGCAGATCCTTCATTACGGCTACCCAGGTCAGGGCCTGAAACTGAAAACCGGCATGATCTTCACCATTGAGCCCATGCTGAACGCTGGCAAACGCCATGTGAAAACGCTGGCCGATGGCTGGACCGTGGTCACCAGGGATCACTCACTCTCGGCGCAATGGGAGCATATGATCGCTGTCACTGACGACGGCTTCGAGGTTCTGACCCGTTGGCCCGACAGTGTCGATGGGTATCCCGCTATTGTTTAGGCGCTTGTGTCCACCACTCTCGAGTGGCCCGGGTTACTGGACACAACACCCTTTTTGTCGATGATGAAAACCCACTTCGTCACGGCTTTCAACTTGCCTGATCAGTCGCATAATGGCACTAGTGGTTTTGAAACTGTTGCGGTTAGCATTGCGCGATATCAACGCACCTGACGACAGGGTCGTTAACGTAACCGAGTGGATCAAACATTGATCGAGCGACGCCAATTTAGCGGAGGCATGAAGGGGAAGAACTTTCGCTATCTGAACGATAACCCCAACAAGACGACTCAAAGGGTTCGGGTAGGATTTCTGTTGCTTGAGCACTTCTCGCTGCCCGCATTCACGCAAGCACTGGATACGATTGTCACCGCGAATTTACTACGACCCCTGTTGTTCTCTTCCCGAACGTTCGGCTTGACCGATGGGGAAGTCGTCAGTGACCTGGGCCTGGTCATTCGGCCAGATGCGCGCATCGATTGTTCAGCGATCCAGGACCTGGATTTGCTGGTGATTTGTGGCGGCTACCGAACAGAACTGAAGGCGAGTGATGATCTCATCAGTCTGTTGAGAGCGGCGGCAGATCAGGGTGTCAGTCTGGCCGGGTTGTGGAATGGCGCATGGTTCCTGGGAAGGGCAGGCTTGCTTGACGGGTATCGTTGCGCGATTCACCCCGAACATCGCCCCGCACTCGCGGAAATCTCCAAGGCGACGCATGTCACCAGTGAGCCCTACGTCATTGATCGAGACCGGCTCACCGCTTCCAGTCCCTCCGGGGCGTTCCACATGGCGTTGGACTGGATCAAAGGGCTGCACGACAAAGCACTGGTCGAGGGTATCGAGGACATCCTGGCTTTCGAGGAGTCTCGTTATCGGCGCATAAAACCGACTGAAAATATCTGTGTGAGCGCGCCATTACGCGAGGTGGTGAAGCTGATGGATGCCAACCTCGAAGAGCCTCTGGAGTTGGAGCAGTTGGCGGTTTACGCAGGCCGTTCGCGTCGACAACTCGAGCGCTTGTTCAAGGAGCAATTGGGCACAACGCCGCAACGGTATTACATGGAATTGCGGATTACCGAAGCGCGTCGGCTGCTGCAGCACACAGAACTGTCCCAGGTGGACGTGTTGGTTGCCTGTGGCTTTGTATCGCCCAGCCACTTCAGCAAGTGCTATAGCTCGTACTTCGGATACAGGCCTTCCAAGGAAACGCGACTCGTCAAATAAGGGCGGCGCAATTTACAGTCGGGTTCAAAGCCCTATATAGCCGAAGTAAACGAGTGCCACGGTAGCGGCGATACCAAACGCTCCCAACGCCTTTACCGTTGAATTGTGCGCAGGCAAGGGTTCGGTCAATCGCTGCAAGCGGGGATCCGAAAACGCAGCGGGTTCATAGTGGAAGTGCATGATTGCCCGGAAGGTATATCGCAAACCAATCAACAGAAACAGGGTGATCAGGCCGAGGGCCAGCCCACGAGAAATAGCCGGTTTAACAAATGGCACAAGGTCATCTTGTTGGCAGGCTGCGCTATCGGCTTCCACGAGGGTGATTTGCCCGTAGTCTGTCGAGTGCGGCTTTTCGCCATTCAGGATCGCCGCCTGTTGTTCCAGATCTAAAGCCTGATACTTCCAGAGCGTTGACGATCCTTCTAGGCAATAGGTGAACGTTTTAGGGTTTGAAGCGGCAATGATACAAGCGTCGTGGATGCCGCGTTTTTTCAGCGTTTCAGCCGCTGACCTTGTGAAGTCGAGGTCGATGACGGGAATAGTCCCTGTAGCAGAAGCCGCGACTGAAACCAGAAGATTGCCCGCGACGCAGAGTGTTGAAATTTTCAAGGTTGGATTCCCTTGTTATTGATTTATTTTTTGTTTAACGCGCGGAGCGTGTCCCCAACGTTGGGGGAGTTCCTGAAAGTGGGGCGGCCTTTCCCCTATAGGTTTGCCACAATCAACAACATGTTCAGGTCCAGCATCAACTCCGTGATTGTCGCCAGGCATCCCGTCAGCATTAGCACCATTAACATCATAGGGATTGGTGTGGATGCCAGGGCGTCCAAAAGATGAACGTCCTGAGTGACGCGCTCTGCAATGCCCATCACGGTGGTGGTTGGCGGTGTGACCACTGCTCCGGCTACTACTGCCGTGATGACCATCGCTATCGCTGCTGACGCAGCTATAAATAGTGCCACCGCTGCTGCCACCACCATGACCACCTCCATTGCCGGTTCCTTCGTCGCGGTGTCTACTCATCACCGCACAGGTGCCAAAGCAAGGTCTGGGCCAATCGCCATTTCGATGAGGCCGATGACAGTTTTGTCTTCCACCGAAGCGCGAGTCAGGGCGGTTATTCCGGCGCAGGCACAGCGGGAACAGCTCGTATAACGACCCTGTAATGAATGGCCATTAGTATGAATTTCAGAGCAAATTCGCAATGGCTCACTAAAGGATGCTTGGTTCAACAGGGCTTTGAGGTCGTCATGTATAGAGTGGGTACCGGCTATACCAGTGTGTTGGTGAATACGCTCTCGGCTGAAGGCTTGGATGTGATCAATTTATCCCGGGAAGCCGGGCTGGATATGATGCTTCTGAATCAGCAGCAAGCCTTCTATAAACGAAGTGTTATCTACCGTCTGTGGGAATTGGCGGCGCAGGCGTCTGGCGATTCGAATATTGGTTTAAAAGCCTACGGGCATGTGCATCCGAGTAACTTCCAGATTGTGGGGTACACGATGATGTCCAGCTTGAATCTGAAGCGGGCGCTTGAACGCCTCGTGCGTTTCAGCCCATTGATTAGCTCTGGACTTAGCCTGTTTCTGGGTCAAGAAGAGCAGAATTATCGACTGGCCGGGCTGGATCACCAGTGCGACTCGGTCAAACCACGGCAGTACACCGATGCCGGACTCGCGTCGCTGTTGGGATTCTGTAGTTGGCTGACCGGTGGCAAATTGCCGCAACCGTTAAGCGTGGAGTTCACCTATCCCGAACCTGAAGACATCTCGGAGCATCAACGGCTGTTTGGCTGTGAGCTACGTTTCGGGGCGGCCTATGACAGCATCCTGTTCGATGGCCAAGAGCTTCTGCGTCCGTTGAGCATGGCCAACGAGGCGTTGGCTGTACTCCATGACAGTTTTGCCGAAGCTCAGCTGGACCTATTGTACGGCTTCACCATTGTATGCAGGATTCGTGGGCTGATCACCGAGCGCCTGAGTCAGGGGCAAGGGCAGTGTGATATGGAATCGATCGCCACCGCGCTGAACATCAGCAAGAGGACGTTGCAACGAGCACTCGAGAAGGATGGCGCCCAGTTCAAGGACGTGCTGAACGATGTGCGTCGGCAGTTGGCCGACTTCTACCTGCGTCATTCCCATTTCAATATGAAGCACGTGACTCATCTGCTCGGGTTCCACGACCACAGCAGTTTCCACAAAGCTTGCATCCGCTGGTTCGGCACGACGCCCGGTCAGTATCGAGTCGATGAATCTCTGCTAAAGCTCAAGGAAGCCATGCCCCGTCTAGTCGGCTAAGGAATACCGTCTCTTGAACGGTACAGGCGCGGAAGTCAGTCAGGGATTGTCCGCGCTCCAACGGCTCTGCAACAGCGCACACGGCAGATGCCGCCCACGGACGGTTTTTTTGCAACTGTAGATCCGGGATCTGAGCTCGTTCAGCGCTTGGGGGCGACGCAATAACTCGTCTGCGTTCTTGCAGACGAGGAAATTCCTGCTTAACTCTGAATCAATGGTCAGTCAGTGACTCATTGGTCACGGCAGCCATCGGAGCACCCTCGCGCTGTTGTTGCTTGCCCGTGTTGCCAGGTTAAGCCCGAGGAGGCCTATGCGTTGACGCTTGAAAACCGCCCTGAATTATTAATGTATTGGCCTGACACTTCACTGTCAGGTCCACGTGTTCTGCTGTCCTGCGATAGGGCCCTGCGGGCATCCCTCACGCTGTGCGCTTAGTCCAATGGGTTCAAGGAAGTAAATGAAATGATGCCGAAAACTGCCATCGTCGAGATCTGCGGGAAGTACAAGGTTTATACCGAGCACTATCTCAACACCGCCGCTGACAAGACCATCATTCTGGTCAATGGCTCGCTGGCAACCACTGCATCCTTTGCCCAAACGGTGCGTTACCTGCAGCCGCGATTCAATGTGGTTCTCTATGACCAGCCCTACGCCGGTCAGTCGAGGCAACACAATCTCCAGGGCCAACCGATCCGAAAGGAAGACGAGGCAGCGATACTGCTGGAATTGATCGAACACTTTTGTGTGCACCACGTGCTGTCCTTTTCCTGGGGCGGCGCGGCCACCTTGCTGGCGCTGGCCCAGCGGCCGCGACGAATCGAGAAAGCGGTGATCAATTCATTCGCAGCGCGGATCAATTCGCCGATGCGCGATTACCTGGAGAGCGGCCTGAACCATCTCCAGGCCTGCGACCGCCTCAATGTCGGTCGCTTGATAAGCAGCACGATCGGCAAGCACCTGCCATCGCTGTTCAAACGCTTTAATGACCGCCATATCCGCAGTCTGGCCGAACACGAGTACAGGCAGATGCATTTCCACGTCAATGAAGTGCTGACCCAAGACACCCATTGCTACGTCGCCTGTGCCGATGCCATCGAAATCCCGCTGCTGTTTGTCAACGGCGAATGGGATGAATACACCTCGGTCGAAGACGCCCGGCTTTTTGCCGATCATGCCCCTCAGTCCCGGTTCCATACCATCAAGAACACCGGGCACTTCCTCGATATGGAACACCCGGCGGCCTGGCAGGACACTCGGCAGGCCTTGCTCGGTTTTCTGGATCCAGCTTCCAGGAAACAGGGCCGTGTTGCCTCAGATATCCAGGTCAATCACGTATGAGCCCGCAATACCGACCGATGGCAATGCTCTTCATCTTCGCAATAGCAGCCAATGGCCATTGACGTTTGATGGGACAACGCAGCCAACAAATCGAGCAACTGGCTGGGCGCCGGGTGGTTCATTTCAGTCTTGAATTTGCGCTTGAAGACTTCCCACGCCTTGGCGTCTTCCGCCGCTTTGGCTTCTGCGACCAGTTCTGCACTGGGAGACAGCAGCGGCTGCCACACGTCATAAAAATCACGACTGGCAAACTCGGCCTTCGGCACGCCACGCGGCGGACGACGTACCGTGCCCAGACGCAGGCCTTCATTGGCGGCGCGCGGTGAGCCGAGTCGCACGATATGGATGGGCATGGTCGATGTGTTCCCTCTTATGGCCGATTTCTGCAGTTTGTGGGAGAAATCGGCCACGCTCTACAGTCCTTTATCCCCGCGAGCTATCGAACCACTCCAGCGCCGTGCGCCAGATGCAGATCCCCAGGAAGTAAGCCGACATCAGCAGCCAAAGCCCCATCACCATCGGGTTGATCACCGGATGATTGACCACGAGCGACAAGCTGCACAGCAGCCAGATCGCCGTTACGGCGATGTTGATCGGCATGAACTTGCGCACGCGGAACGGGTGGAGGAACTTCATCCGGGTCACGGTCAATAGCGCCAGGCCGATGACAGTGAGAAAAGTGATCCACGGCGACGGGGCGATGATGTACAGGCACAGGGCTACCACGTTCCAGGCGGCGGGGAAGCCCTGGAAGTAATTGTCCTTGCTCTTCATGTTGACGTTGCAGAAGCAAAACAGCGACGAGACAAGAATCAGCGACACGGTCAGCAGCACCGTGTAGTCCGGCAAAGGTATGTAGCGATAGATGAACAGTGCTGGGATAAACACATACGTCAGGTAGTCGATGACCAGATCAAGGACAGAGCCATCGAAACTTGGCAGCACCGACTGGACATTGACCTTGCGCGCCAACGCACCGTCCAGGCCATCGACAATCAGGGCGACGCCCAGCCACAGCAAGCAGTTTGTGGCCTGGTTTTCCAGCAAGGCGAGGGTTGCGAGGAAGGCAGTGACCACGCCAGTGGCGGTAAAACCATGGGCGCCCCATGCTTTGAGCCTGGCGATGTGTAGGGTCGATATCACGGGGGCGTTCTCCAGAAAGTGAAGCAAGCCTGTTATCACCCCTTCAATTGGGGGTGTCGGCAAACCAAGTCAGGTTGCATGTATCGACCGGGTTTTCGGGGATAAGGTTCACCATCTGTAAATCTTAGCTGCGCGGCAAAAAAATACCCCGGATAAATTCGGGGTAATAAATGAAACATCGGCGCAGGGCGTAATGCTGTTCACTTAGGCTCGGGTCTTCAGGCGGACCTACACATTGGTGGTGGGGCTGATCGGGGGCTTTGATTGGGTGTATATCCGTTATTCAGGTGATGGTTGAGGGCGGTTTCGCTTTTACAGCCAGCCCTTTCAAGGTCTTCGTTTAGAATCTCCCAAAACTCCAGTCAGGGCGACGAGACGATGTGGGAAGAGGTTTTAGCGCGGTTCGAGAAAAAAGCACCGGCCAGTGTCATGGCCAAATTGGTGTTGGAGCAGGCTGTTACAGCTGAGTGGGTCGATCAGGTGTTCGAAGAGCATCGTCAACGACAGTACCCGCGTGAGCTTTTATTTTCGACCATCGTTGAGCTTATGTCCCTTGTTTCACTGGGTTTGCGGCCGTCGCTACATGCCGCCGCACGGCAGATGGATCTTCCTGTCAGCTTGGCGGCGCTCTATGACAAGGTCAGCCGCACAGAGCCTGCGCTGCTGCGCGCCTTGGTAGCCGGCAGTGCACAACGTTTGGCACCGACGATTGAAGAGTTGGGCTGTTCGGCCATTTTGCCTGGCTGGCAACTGCGGGTCGTTGACGGCAATCACCTGCCTTCCAGCGAAAAACGTCTGAGCGCTTTGCGCCGTGAACGAGGCGCCGCCCGGCCTGGTTTTTCGGTCGTGGTTTACGACCCTGATCTCGACCAGGTCGTCGATCTTCAGCCCTGTGAAGATGCTTATGCCAGTGAGCGCGTCGGCGTGCTGCCGTTGCTGGAAAACGCCAGTAGGGGCCAGTTGTGGATGGCTGATCGGCTCTATTGCACGCTCCCGGTCATGGAGGCCTGCGAAGACGCTGGCGCTTCTTTCATTATTCGTGAGCCGAGTAAGCATCCGCGCCTGCTTCAGGAAAGCGACTGGCAAGAACCTGTCGCGGTCGAGGCGGGAAGCGTGCGCGAGCAAACCATCGAAGTGAAAGGCGGACGTCAGTGGCGGCGTGTTGAACTGAACCTGCAAAAAGCTACCGAATCAGGCGACACCATGCTGTTGTTCTGGAGCAACTTGCCCGACACCATCACCGCTGAGCAAATCGCCGATTTGTATCGTCGTCGCTGGAGTATCGAAGGGATGTTCCAGCGCCTGGAATCGGTGCTGGACAGT
Source organism: Pseudomonas sp. MDT1-17 (assembly GCF_054898105.1). NCBI lineage: Bacteria > Pseudomonadati > Pseudomonadota > Gammaproteobacteria > Pseudomonadales > Pseudomonadaceae > Pseudomonas > Pseudomonas sp. MDT1-17. Next base: position 2,964,441 of record NZ_JBUBVM010000001.1, read on the forward strand.
GAAATCGAAAGCCTGGGCAACCCCAAGGCGGCTCTGCTGGGATTTGCCGCGGCCGTGTTGGCTTACAACGTTTTGTCAGTACTTAAGCGCAGCGTTGAACAGGCTCATCGCCAGACGCAACCAGAGGGATGGGAGGCATCGATTTTCCATTTGGCAGTGCAAGTGCGCAGTGGTTATGAGGGCATGCAGATCGCGTTACCGTCGGATTATCTGTCACTTCAATCGACCTCAGAAACGCTGGCACAGCGCTTGTTGGCGCTGGCAAGGAATATCAAGCCCAAACAGGTTGCCAAAAGCATACGCGGCCCCAAAATCGCCAAGCCCAAGGAGTGGTTGGAGGGAAAGGCTGCGAATGCTCATGTGTCGACCGATCGAGTGCTCAAAGCCCATAAAGGGAAAACACCTTGAAAGGGCTGGCTTTTACAGCGAGTCACTTGGAACAGCCCCAAGTAACCAAGGGCTCTTGCCCCTGACGTTCGGTGCCTCGCTTAGACTCGGCATGCCCTCGCTCCGGTCCTGCTCCGTGGGCCCGCCGCCATCGGCCATCCATGGCCGGGGGCGGCTAACCCGGCATCCATGCCGGGTTGCCCACTGCGCAGAACCTCCACTCGGCCTCTCGAGGGGGCGTGCACCGCAAAAGCCAAAGCAAGGCGGCCTACCGGCCGGCCTGGCTTAAAGTGAACGCATTTCCCTGTAGGAGCTGTCGAGCGAAGCGAGGCTGCGATCTTTTGATCTTGCCGTTGCCGTTGCTTTGGCTTCAGATCTGCCGCCCCTTTCCCAGAGGCCGAGCGCAGGCGTTGCGCGGTAGGCGCCCCCGGCCATGGATGGCCGATGGCGGCGGGCCCCCGGAGCAATGCCGGAGTGAGGGTATGCCGAGCCTAAGCGAGGCACCGAATGGCGGGGCAAAAGCCCTTGGTTACTTGGGGCTGTTCCAAGTGACTCGCTGTAAAAGCGAAACCGCCAGCCGGCGTGACCGCAGAAACGGATATGTACCCCAACCTTAAGTGAACAGCATGAGTCGCAGGGCGATCTTTTTACTCAAACGTGGCGATCTCCGGATTGACCGGGTGCAGCCAGGTTCATTCACAGCACCTTGCTCATAAACACCCGACTCGTGCCTTGCGGCTCGCAGGGCACTTCCCCAAAGCGCTGCCAGCCATTTTTTTCATAGAACTCCGGGGCCTGGAAACTGAGGGTATAGAGCACCGCCGAGCGGCAACCGCGACGGCGACCTTCGTCTTCGTATGCCTTGAGCAGTCGAGAGCCAAGCCCGGAGCCACGCAGCGACTCAGGCAAGTAGAAAAGATCGAGAAACAGCAAACCGAGCGATGTACGCCCGGTAATACCGCCCAGCACCTTATGGGTCTGCGGATCGCGGACCGTTACCGCCAGCGACTGGCGGTCATTGATTCCGCTCATCTGATCATTAAAGGCACTCAGCCCGGCGCTGAGTACTTGCTCGACTTCAGGTTCGATAATGTCGCTGACGACAATCAGAGTGCGGTCCATGTGTTCGTTGATCCTGTGGGCATCGGGTTAGCGAGGGTAGAACACTCGCAACCGTGGGTCATCAGGGCCAGCCAAACGGTGGTGGCACATTTGCCGGCGAGGACTATTGTTGCCTGACTGGATCACTCCCATCGAAGAGGACATCGTCATGAACACCAGCGATCTGCTCGAACAACTTCTGCGGGCCGGCCAAGGCTCAATGTCGCAACAGGGTGGCGGTGGAACGTCGGCCCAAGGTGGCCTCGGCGGTCTCGGTGGATTACTCGGCGGCCTGTTGGGCGGTGGCGCCGGTTCTAGCGTCGGGGGCGGTGGTTTGGGCGGTTTGCTCGGTGGTCTTTTGGGCGGTGGCTCAGCCATGGGCGGCTCGACCCGGACCCGGACCCGGTCGGGTGGTGGCACGAACTACGCGGCGCTGGCGTCACTGGGGATGATGGCGTTCCAGGCCTATCAGGCCTGGCAACGCAGCCAGGCCTCGGCGCCGCAACAGGCACCGCGCACTGTTGACCTGTTGTCTGGCCCGGAAGTCGAGGACCACAGCCATGCGATCCTCCGCGCATTGATTGCGGCGGCCAAGGCCGATGGCCGGATCGACGACGCCGAGATGCAGTTGATCAGCACCGAAATCGGCCGCCACACGGATGACCCGCAATTGCAACAATGGCTGGACGATGAAGTCACACGACCACTGGACGCCGCCGATGTGGCGCAGTCGGCCACTGATCCTGGCATGGCGGCGGAGATGTACCTGGCCAGTGTGATGCTGGTTGACGATCAACAGGACGCCGAGCGTAGCTATCTGGATGAATTGGCTGCGGCGCTGAAGATCGAACCGGAGCTACAAGTGCATCTGGAGCAACAGGCCAAAGGTGTCGTGGCCTGATGATCGTTCCCACGCTCGCGTTGGAACGATCATAAATCACACTACTTAGGCACCAGAAACGTAACCCCGAAACGCTCGGCGATCTCCAGTATCCGCGGCAGATCCTCCGGCACTTTGAGCCGATCCACCGCCGCAAAGAATTGACCGCCGCGCGGATCAGACACCACCCCAATCATTTTCGCGGTGGCGCTGATGTTCTTGTAAGCATGAATGGACCCACCAGGGATATGCACATAACCCCCAGTCGAAACGGTGGTGGACTTGCCCGCAACCGTTATTTCCACCTGCCCGTCAATGACGTAGAACGCCTCGTCCCAAGGGTGAAAATGCGGGGGCGGCCCACCCCCTTGCACGCCTTCCTGGATATGCATTTCAAAAGGTTTGCTCAGATCCCCGCCCGCGAGAATGGTGATGGCCTCACCCACGACGCTGACCGGGTCGGGGGTTTTTTCGGGCTCGATGACATGAACCGTGCGCATGATTGCTCTCCAAAGGATGAGTCCACACCCGCTGAGTATATTCACTCGAACGCCCGCCAAGCACCTCGCCACAAGCCCGTCTGTCCGGGCGATTTCAACGCCGATGGAATTTTTTTCCGGGCGAGTCGCTCTGCTGATGTAGAGACGTGCTGATTCAGCGTCCTGCCACTGGCCTCAGACCGAGAGACGTACCCATGACTGCCCTGACACGACTTGAATCCCAGCCTGCCCACGAACGCTTGATCCAGACCGCCGGCAGCCTGAAACTTGTCTACGAACAGCTATTGCTGGGCGACGATATCGAACACCAGCGCATCCTTGGCAAAACCTTCCTCGAGGCTCAACTTGCGCACGCAGCGGACCTGCCCGAGGACCTGCCGCAAGACCTGTCGGCCCTGCAAACCTTTGTCGAACAGCACTGCGTCGAAGTCGCTCGCCAATACGCCGACTACCTGCAAAAACGCAAGGCAGGCGGGCCTCGGCAGTTCTTTACGAACAAGGCGCACGCGTTGTTTTTCCTGCAAGCCGTTGCCCCGACCAAACTGGTGGACGGTGCGTGGCTGTATGGCCTGCTGCGGCACTGGCACGACCCTCGTTTCGAAGGGCTGATTTGCACCTATCTGGAAGAGTTGGGCGATGGCTACCCGGCGCAAAATCATGTGGTGATCTACCGCAAACTGCTCGCCGAGCATGGCTTGCAAGACAGCGGATTCATCTTCGATGAGCGTTACCTGCAAGGTGCGGTGCAATTGGCGCTCGGTTATTGCAGCGACGAGTTTTTGCCGGAGGTGATCGGCTACAACCTCGGCTATGAGCAACTGCCGCTGCATTTGCTGATCAGCGCCTATGAACTCAGCGAGCTGGGTATCGATCCGTATTACTTCACGCTGCACGTGACCATCGACAATGCCAGCACCGGCCACGCGAAAAAAGCCGTGCAGTCGGTGCTGCAATTGCTGCCGGTGGAAGGTGACCGCGAAGATTTTCTGCGCAGGGTCGCGTTGGGTTATCGGCTCAACGATCTGGGGCAGGGCAGTCGCGCGATTATCGAGTCGTTCGATTTGTACGGCGAGTTGCTGAACATGCTTGAACGCAAGCGTCCGTTTGGTCAGCACATGCATTCCGATTACTGCCGGTTTGAAGGCAAGACCGTCAATCAATGGCTGTCGTCGCCGGAGCAGTTGCCGGGCTTCCTCAGCGCCTTGGAAAACAAGGGCTGGATCAAACGTCACGAGGATCCGCAAGCCAGCCGTTTCTGGCAATTGGTCGATGGCGACGGCGCGGCCATGTTCGGGGTGTTCAGCCCCTACGAAAAACAGCTGCTGCACGACTGGATCGCCGGAGACTGGCGCCCCGAGCGTTCGCCGGCAGCGGTTCGACGTGGCACCAGTGCCGCAACCGAACCGCCAGTGCCCGCCAATGACCCGGATGTCCAACGCCTCCAAGCTACACTTGATGGGCTTGCCGCCGACGAGCAAATGCAGGTGTTGATCCCATGGCTGTCTGCCCATAGGCACTCTCATCCGGCTGGCCTGATGGCCACGCGACGGTTCATCGAACTCAAATCCGGTTTTCGATAGGGAGTCCTTCATGAATCAGGAAGAACAGCTTCTCGCACCCGATCTGGCCTTGCTGCAGCTGGGGCGGCGCTTGCAGGCCGACGGTTATCGTTTCATCACGCCAACGCCGCTGACCCATCAGCGGGTCAATGATCGCAACTTCGGACAAACCGCCCGGACCCTGCGCGAAGTATTCGGTTGGTCGCGGCCGTTTGAACCCGGTCTGTTGTCGGTGGATGAACAGCGGCAGTTGCAACAGGCGGGCGTCCTCGGGGAAAGCAACGGCCGGCTGAAAAGTCATGTGCGTTGGTCAAGCCTCGATGACCTGCTGTTCGTGCATTCGGGCTTCCCCACCGACGCCGCTGATGCGGTGTTCTTCGGACCCGACACTTACCGTTTTGCCCGGCTGATTCACGCCCATCTGCAACAGAGCTTCGCGCCGATCAGGCGCGCCGTGGACATCGGTTGCGGCGCAGGCGTCGGGGCGATTGTGATTGCCCGCGCTCGCCGTGAAGCGCAGGTGCTGGCCGTGGACATCAACCCTTTGGCGTTACGCATGACCGCGATCAACGCCGCGCTCGCCGAGGTGGCTAACGTCAGCATCGAAGCCAGCGATGTGCTGCAGGACGTCGACGGCAACTTCGACCTGATCGTCGCGAATCCGCCCTACATGGCCGACCCGGCAGAGCGTGCCTACCGGCATGGCGGCGGGGCGCTCGGTGCGCAATTGTCGTTGCGCATTGTCGAGCAAGCCCTGTATCGATTGGCCCCTGGTGGCTCCCTGGTGCTGTACACCGGCGTGGCGATGATCGATGGTCTCGATCCTTTTCTGGACGCGGTGACGCCGCGTCTGGAATCGCCGATGTTCGGCTGGACTTACCACGAACTCGACCCTGACGTGTTCGGTGAAGAACTGTTGACGCCTGGCTATCAGCGGGTGGAACGCATTGCCGTCGTCGCCCTGATCGTCACGCGCATCGGCACAGGCATCGGGGGAACCGTTACGTCGTCAGCAGGTGCGCCATGACCAGGAGCCTGGACGATTACAACCGCATGCGCGACTTCTCGGCGACCTCTGAACCGGCCGCCGCCAAACGCGGGGGCAAAAAAAACGCGAAAGACCATGCCTTGCAGTTCTGCATCCAGAAGCACGACGCCTCGCGCCTGCATTACGACTTTCGCCTGGAACTCGATGGCGCGCTGAAAAGCTGGGCGGTGCCTAAAGGCCCGTCACTGGACCCCAAGGTCAAGCGTCTGGCGGTCCACGTCGAAGACCATCCGATTGATTACGCGACCTTCGAGGGCAGCATTCCCGAGGGGCATTACGGCGCCGGCGAGGTGATTGTCTGGGACCGAGGGGTGTGGATTCCTCAGGAAGACCCGGCCAAGGCGTACGCCAAGGGCAAGCTGAAATTCGAGCTGCAAGGCGAGAAGCTCGGCGGCTTGTGGAACCTGGTGCGCACGCACATGCCGGGCAAGCAGGAGCAATGGTTTCTGATCAAGCATCAGGACGACGCAGCCAAACCCGAAAGCGATTACGACGTGGTCGCTGCCGAGCCCGACAGTGTGCTCAGTGATCGCACCATTGTTGCCAAAAAACCGAAGATCACTGCCAAACCCAAACCCATCAAAAAACCCGCCGCCGTGGCGCGCAAGGAAAAGTCGGCGCCATTGACGGGCGCGCACAAAGCCAAATTGCCGGACCTGATCAAACCGGAACTGGCGACGCTGGTCGAAAAAGCCCCGGACGGCGAGTGGAGCTATGAGATCAAGTTCGATGGCTATCGGATCATGGCCCGCATCGACCATGACGAGGTCAAACTCTTCACTCGCAACGGCCACGACTGGACCCATAAACTGCCCAGACAAGCCGAGGCGTTGGCTGCGCTGGGTCTCGAATCCGCCTGGCTCGACGGTGAAATGGTGATTGCCGACGAGCAGGGCGTGCCGGACTTCCAGGCCTTGCAAAACGCCTTCGACTCGGGCCGCAGTGGCAACATCGTTTACTACCTGTTCGACATGCCTTACCTCAATGGAGTGGACCTGCGCGAGGTGGCTGTAGAGGAGCGAAGGGTGGCGCTGTCGACGGTGCTCAACCCCCATAAAGACCCGTTGCTGCGCTTCTCCGATGCCTTTAGTGAAGAACCGGAAGCGTTGCTCAACAGTGCCTGCCAAATGCAGATGGAAGGGTTGATCGGCAAGCGTCTGGGCTCGCCTTACGTTTCACGGCGCAGCAGCGACTGGATCAAACTCAAGTGCAAGCATCGGCAGGAGTTCGTCGTCGTTGGCTTCACCGATCCCAAAGGTTCGCGCAATGCCTTTGGTGCTCTGCTGCTGGGATTGCATGACCGCGACAGCGGTGAATTGCGTTACGCGGGCAAGGTCGGCACCGGGTTCAACGAGACGACGCTCAAGCGCATCTACGAGCAATTGAAACCGTTGCAAACCAAAAAGAGTTCAGTGGTCAATCCACCGACCGGATTTGACGCCAAGGGTGTGCACTGGCTCAAGCCCACGCTGCTGGCCGAGGTCGCTTTTGCCGAAATGACCAAAGAAGGTTCAGTCCGTCATGCGGTGTTCCATGGTCTGCGTGACGACAAACCTGCCGAAGACATTACCGAGGAGCGTCCAAAAGCCGTGAAGCCCAAAGCCGCTAAACAAGCCCCCGCAGCAAAACCCTCTGCCGCATCGAAAAAGAAAACTGCCCAAGCCGCGCCTGCGCCATCACAAATCGGCCTGGGCGAGGGCAAGGTGCGCATCACTCACCCGGACCGGGTGATCGACGCCAGCAGCGGCACCACCAAAGGGCAACTGGCCGAATATTACGCCAGCGTCGCCGAATGGATTTTGCCCGAATTGAAGGACCGGCCAGTGGCGCTGGTTCGCGCCCCGGACGGCATCGCCGGCGACTTGTTTTTCCAGAAAAACGCCGAACGCCTGGCTATTCCGGGCATCACCACCCTGGACAAAGAACTCACCGGCCAACCGGTGATGATCATCAATAATGCCGAGGCCCTGATCGGCGCCGTGCAAATGAGCACCGTTGAGCTGCACACCTGGAACGCGACCTCGGACAATCTCGACAAACCCGACCGCTTCGTCCTCGACCTCGACCCGGACCCGGCGCTGCCCTGGAAAAGCATGGTGGAGGCGACTCAACTGACCCTGTCGGTGCTCGATGAGTTGGGGCTCAACGCGTTCCTCAAGACCAGCGGCGGCAAAGGGATTCACCTGGTGGTGCCACTCACCCGCAAGCTCGGTTGGGACGAGGTGAAAGACTTCAGCCACGCGATTGTCAGCCACATGGCCAAGTTGCTGCCGGAGCGTTTTTCCGCTGTGTCGGGACCGAAGAACCGGGTAGGGCGTATCTTCATCGATTACCTGCGCAACGGTCTGGGCGCCACGACCATTTGCGCCTACGCCGTGCGCACCCGCGAAGGGCTGCCGGTGTCGGTGCCGATCTTTCGAGAAGAGGTGGGTGAGCTCAAGGGCGGGAATCAGTGGAACGTGCACACCGTGCATGAACGCCTGGCCGAGGTCGGTGATGAACCTTGGGCGGACCTGAAGAAAACCCGGCAGTCGATCACTGCCGAGATGCGGCGGCGGGTGGGGATGAAGAAGTAGCGAGCGAGGCGTATTCGGTCCGTGCAGGAGCTGGCGTAGCCTGCGATCTTTGGCGGCGGTTGTTACACCGACCAATCAAGATCAAAAGATCGCAGCCTGCGGCAGCTCCTACAGGGGTGGTGGTGTTACTTGATGAACGCCTGTAGATCGCTGGTCAGTTTATCGATCGCCACTTTGAAATCCTTGGTGGTGATCTTCTGGCTGGCGTTTGACAGTGTGCTGCCAAAGACTTTGCGCACCACTTTGGCCACGGTCTGGTTGTTGCTGGCGTCGATAAACTCGGCCTCGATGAACAGTGTGGTGTCCTGATCGCGATGGCCACTGATAGCGGAAACACCCCCCACGACGGCGGCGACCGGAACCACTTCATACCACTTCATGCCCTCGTTTTCGGCATTCACCCCGGTGATCGCCGCGCGCATGATCAAGGTTTTTGAACCGGCCGGCGCTGCTTTTGCGCTCGACACCATCTGGTACTTCTGGCCCAGCACGCCTTTGGCCTTGCTGGTCATGTAGTTCTGCAACTCGTCCAGGGTTTGCCGGTTGACGCGTTCGTTGGGCTGTGGCGCCGGGTAGAGCTCCAGCGTGTTGAAGGCCACAGTGTTATAGGCATCTGGATTCCAGGACGGGCTCACCCAGCGCATGGCCGTTTCGCCGCTGGTGGTGGTGACCTGCTGCAAATTGTTGTAGTTGGAGAGGAAACCGGAATACTGCTCACGCTCGGTGACTTTCGAGGTGCAACCGCCGAGCAGCAGGCTGGCCAGCGCAGCGCCAATAAACAGTTTTCGGGACAGATTCATTGTGGTGTGTGCTCCATGGATTGATGTCGTTGCCCTGGTCAGAGCATAGGTGGCTCCGGCCGCAACGCCAGGATTCGCCCATGGGCACGGTAAAAACTTCGGTTGCCAATACAAAGGCATGAGGCGGCGAGCGCGGCTCGCCGCCTCAACGACTATTGCTTGCCGACAGCGGCGGCCAGCAGCGGCGCCACCTGTTCGTCGGTCAACGCTACATGAACTTCCATGTTCATGAGGTCGTTCCATTGCAGCACCCATTTCTGAATCTTTACGGCATCATCGGCTTCAGCGATGCCAAAACCGTTGGAACCACCAACGGCATGCCAGCGCCCCAACATCTTGACGCCTTCTGGTGGGGCACCTTTGGTTTCGAGAAAGCGCTTGATCACGGTGTTTCGATTTTCTGGACTGATGGACCAACTGACCATGAATATCATCTGCCACCTCCTGCTACGGATGGACACCTGTTTCTCTTCGCGCACCTGGCTGGCGCCGGGACCACGGTCACGCGTGTGTTTCCAGTCTCATCCTGGCTGGCTTGAAACCATTACTCCCATGAGAAGGCATAGCAGCGGCCCGGACTCTGCGTATGACCGCTGATCCTGTTTCGTTGCGGGGCTGATTTCACGCGTCGCGCAACAGGTCGTTGGCATTGAGCAGCTCGTAGGCAATCTCTGGGCGCCGCTCAAGACCGCGGCGAATCGCGGCCGGGATCGACTGACGGGTTTTGCGGCATAACCCTGGCTGTTCGCCGAGGTTGATACCAATACCCCGCATGGTGCGTACTTCGTTGAAACCGGGGGCGATGCTCACGCGGATGCCCAACTGCTCAAACATCCGCTGTTGCAGACGCTCGAGGTCACTCAGGCTCTGGAGGTTTTCCAGGCGTTCGATCAGGCGCTGTTCCTCTGCACGGGTCAGAAACAGGATGCGCACGTCCGCTCCCGGTGTTTCCAGCAGCGGGTCACGCCCGCAGTCGCAGGCGCCGGGCGGGCAGGGTTGGCGAATCGGAGGCGTGGTCGTCATGGGCTTCAATCATAGAGCGCTCCGCTCGGGTTTGCCCATAGGGTTTCTTGCCGTTCTGGCGAACGGGTCACACCGCGTCTAGGCTTATTAATCTGCCTTGATACCGGGGCGTTGAGCATGAGCACAGGCCAGGAGCGGGATCAATGAAAGCCAACGCAAGTTTTTGCTGCCTGTTGTTCACCCTGGCGCTGACCTCCGGGGCGCGTGCCGACGATCCGCCAACACCGGACGCCACCCCGACGGTCAACCCGCAAGTGGTCGATAAACTCATCGATATGGGCAACTACCTGCGCGGCCTGCCGAAGTTTCAGGTGGACGCCGAGGTGTCCCGGGATACCGTTCTGGAGTCTGGCCAGAAGATCAAGACCGAGTCCTTCAATGTCTTGAAAGTGACGCGTGATCGGATGTACGCCAAGACGGAAGGCGATGTTCGAACGCGCGAGTTCTTCTACAACGGCAAGAAACTGACCCAGTACTCGCCTTTTTTGAAGTACTACACGACGGTGGACGCACCGCCGAAATTGTCCGATGCGTTGCACATGATCGAAAACCATTATGGTGTTCAGATCCCCATGGAGGACCTGTTTCTGTTTGGCAGCGATCAGGCGCAGATCGATGCGCTGAAAAGCGCGTTGTATGTCGGGCCGTCGACGATCAAAGGGCAACTGTGTGATCACCTGGCCTTTCGGCAGGAGGGCGTTGATTGGCAGTTGTGGATCACCCGATCCGAGCAACCGCTGCCGTGCAAACTGGTGATCACTACCACAGATGAACCGGGTTTTCCGGAATACAGCGCGCTGTATCACTGGAACCTGAAACCGGGCATCAAGGACTCGATCTTCACCTTCGCACCGGGTAAAGGCGATGTGGCGATTCCTTTGAAGAAAACCAGTGATCAGGAAGGGGAATGACATGAACAGGACTATGTCGTGGAGCCTGTTGTTATCGCTCGCAACCACCTCGGTACTGACGCTTAGCCTGGTCAGTTATGTGGATGCCCGACCCCAGCGTGCACAAGGGCACGCCAGGGCATCGGTCAATCGTGCGCCGCCGCCCACGGCCCAAAGAGCTCAGCGCATCAACACCGGCAATACCGCGCAACGAGCGAATCAGGTCAATGCGGGGAATCGGGTCAACGCGGGCAACAGGGTCAATTCTGGAAATCGGGTCAATGCTGGAAACACGGTGGGCAACCGAACCAACATCAACAACAGCACCCGTAACGTCAACATCGATAACAGTCGCGACGTGGACATCGACGTCGACGGGCGTGGTCGCTATGGCTACGACAATCACTACCATCCGATCGCCACGGCGGCGGTCGTCACCGCAACGGTCGCGGTGACCGCGGCGGTGGTCGGGTCCATCTTCACCCCTGCGCAACTGCCCACCAGCTGCGTGCAAGTCATCCAGTACAACACGGCTTACATGCAATGCGGTTCAACCTGGTATCAACCGCAGTATCAGGGCAGCGATGTGACTTATATCGTGGTCAATGCGCCTTGAGTCGGGGGTCATGCCATGGGCACCCAAGTACAGCGAACTGGCTGCGATTCTCCAGAGCAAGACAGTTTGGGCACTCACCAGCTGCCGTAAGGTATTCCGAATTGTTCGATGTAGCGCTTGGACTTTTCACTCACAGGGTAAGCATAACGGCCTTCATTCTTGCCTTGGCCGGGGCCTAAAGGCTCAACCTCTGCTTGGGCATACGCCACCTCGACGGGACGGTGACATGAGTCTCTGACCCATACCTGTATGACGCCACCGGGGGCTAGGCCCATGTAAATAGCGGCCATGTATCGCGCCTCTTGTTCCGGGGTTTGCGGGCAACGTTGCATGATTGATGAGCGCATTAGCTGTCTGGCTTGCTCGGGGATGTCCACCCACGCCCGCCAGGTTTTTTGCTCAACGATGGATTGCCATCGAACAAACACCCGTATTGGCAAATCGGCGCCAACCACTGTTTTCCCGCTGCCGCCGACCGCCACCCAGCCACGGGCGGATTCTTTGCCGTCTTCAGGTTCACCGCCAGAAGCGCTACCGCCGCCGGTTCTGAAAAAGACTTTGCCGGTGATGTCCTGTACTGAGCTGTCCTCAACCCACACCTTCATATAGTTGGGTTCAGTGAACGCGAGCTCCCACCATTGTGACTTGGGGTCATTTTTTGCTGAAAGCGGGTCGGCAGACTGACAGCCGGCGATGAGCAGAATGCTCAGTAGCGTGATGAGTCGTTTCATTACCAAAGCGTCCAGTCAGGTACATGAGGGTGTTGCTCGCGAATCGCGTCCTGCGTCGGGGCAACCGGCTCGTTTCGCGATTTCTGGTGGAAGTTCGATCTATAACTCTTTCAAGATAATGGTTTCGACGCTTACGACGCTCACCACAACGATCCAGCGGAGTGAAAATCGTAGGTGCGATGGCCGAAGTTGAACTTGAGTAAGTGCACAGCTGTTGATAAAAGCCCGCACTTGCGGGCATTTATTTGACCCTCTACAGCAGTGCGGTTTGAGATGACGAGGTAGGACTCGTGTAGTGGAATTGCTCGATCACATGTTACGTATCGATTCGTCCGCTTTAAGCACGAATTCTAGTCCGATACCCGCGTCTTTCAGCATTTCAGTGGCGCGGTCAATGAAGATCTCCCCCTGCTCGGGCAGTTCGTACAGGCCGTGAATCCGGATGATGGGGTGTTTGCCCATCGCGCCGGGAATCTCGGTGTAGATCTCGCCGCTTTCAATAAACGCGATATAGGTGTTGAGTTTGTCTTGCAGCAGTTGCAGGTGCTCGCCTTGTTCGGTTTTGTTACCCCACTCAAGGTGGTCGGTGATGATGAGCAGCACATTTTCGGGCTCCCAGTCGGGGGTAGCCCAGATATCAATGACCCGTGAGTTGGTGATGGACATGTCTGCTTCCTTAAAATTTTGGTCTAACAATTTCGACTTTGGTGGGGGGGATTTGAGTCCCGCCTGGGAAGCCGGGCTTCCCCTTGCCTACGACGGTGGCGCCGCTTCGTTCAATCTCGGGGAATGCACTTTTTTGGTTCTTGGTGAGTGGCGCGGTTTCCGATGATTTGCATTCGACGCATGTGATATCACCGTCAGTGTTGCGGCCCAACATATCAAGCCGAGTACGTGTTCCGCTTTCGGTCTTAACCGTGACCTCACGGCCGCTTTGGCCCTGCTTTTGGCTAAACTCTTCGTATGTGGTGTCTTCGAAGTCTTTCCCTTGTTTCTTGTTTTTGTCCAGCTGTTCGCTGAGCACAATGTAGATGGGTTCTAGGCCCGCGTCAGCCGGAAACCAGATGATTGCGTCCTGAAATTCAGGAGGATGCTCTGGGTTTTGCAGCAACGTGTCAGATTGCGCAGTCGGCGGGTACACCCACACGGGAGGTAATTGTGGGGCGCCTTCTAATGCAGGAATACCCAGTACACCGTCCGGGCTTGCCGCTGGCGTCCAGGTGAGGCCAATGCCGTTGCCTATGTCGGCAACGTATTGTTCACCGTTCTTCGTGGCCTCTATGACGGGGACATTTTCCCAGTCCTTTTTGTCGCCGGTGTAGAAGCCATACGCGTTGACGGAGCCATCCGGCAAGGTCTTCACATTGACGCGGACACGCGTGCGGCCCGCCTTAAGCGTGGCGTACTGATCGTTTATGTAGAAGGCACTGTCGGGGGCAATGCTGGTGTTGGGCATTAATAGCGCGACGGTGCCCACCGCAGCACCCGCCGCCATTGCGCCTGCCCCCTCCAGCAAATTGAGTGCAAGAGATCCGCCCAGCCGCTGGGCAATGGCGCCACCGGTTGTTGAGCCACCTACCAGTTGGAGTGAGGTGCCTTCGGCGGTGATTGCGGCCCCAGTGGCCAGCACGGCCCATAGTCCGTAGTCCGCTAGTTTTTCAACGGGCACAAACCCTGCCGGGTTGGTGTGATTGATCTCGCCGTCCGGCAGGTTACAGCTCTTGGCAAACACACAGCCTAGGGGATTGGGCTTTGAGTCTGGCTTGGGTGGGAGGTCTTTGTATTGCGCCCAGTGCTGGGCATTAGTATCAACGGGTTCGACGCCGCTGTTTCGATAGCCCTTGGGCGAGTTGGGTACGTAGCCACTCAATCCTTGATTCCTTGTTCCGTTCCTTGATGAACGGGCGCAGGGTGACAGTCGGGGATTGGGGAAGCAATGGATGGCACTTTGACTCTATGTGGGCGAATTCCATTCTTTAGCCAGTATCGATGACTCCCACTATCTGACGTGCACGCCCACTTTTAAACATCGCCGGATGTGGTTTGTTTAATCGCCCTCAAGGTTACGTCCTGAAAGCTACAAAACCTTGCGCCGTTGCCTACGGCTACGCCAGAATCCGCCGGCTTGTGCGTCTTGGGGTCACTCGGTAACTTGATTCGTGTCACTGCTCATCAGTGATCGGGTTTAGCAGCCCGTCTTGACGAAGCGCATCTGCATCCAGACAGTCAGGTCATTTCATGCCTGCACTTTATGGTAGCTGTGCGCAGGGCGCCCTCGGGCGCGCCGGATTCGTCTCCACCGGTCTGCTAACCTGCACACAGCTGCCACCCTGCGTTTAGCAGCGATTCGGTGACGGCTCCACGTTGTTGGAGAATTGAATATGTTCAAGGTCACACCCAATCCACCGGACACCGATCCGGTCTCCCCGTACGAACCCGATTCAAACAAACTCAACGAAGCCGCCGAGCGAGCTCTCGATTACCACTTCCCGTCGATTGCCGACATCAAAGCCACCCCGCGAACACGCAGCACCCTGTTTTCCGTCGACCCAGAAGCCACGGTCGAAACCCTGGCGGTTTATTTGGTCGAGACGCTGGCGTCGGTCGATGTGATGGTTCACCAATTGGTGGATCATCTAGAGGGTGAATCGCGCTACGCCTTGCTGGGCATTTCAAACAGCATCATGGTGGCGGAGATCACGGCGAACCGGGTGTTGGATAAAATTGATCTACCCACGTAGGTGCGGTCTGCTGTGGTGAGTGGGTAACTGACGTTGGGCAGCGCAGCGGTCCCTTTTTAGGGGCCGCTTTTCGTTCGCGTTGGGGTTTATCTGTCCTAAACACTAAATAGCGGAGCGTATACTCGGCGATCCCTTTATTACCTCAAGCAAGAGATCCCCATGGCAAACGACGACATCACCTTCCTCCCCGATCCCGACCCGGAATCCATCTCCTCCGACGTTGCCGGTTTCGGCGGCCTGCTGGTCTCCACTCAGATTCCCACCCGCGCCGACGGCAGCCTGGAGCTGGGCGGCATCACCGAGCAGAGCGAGTGCACGCTGCAGGCGCTCAAGGTTGCGCTGGAAAACGCCGGCAGTTCCATGGACCGGGTTCTGCATCTGACCATCTACCTCACCGACATGGCCGACCGCGCCGCTTTCAACGAGGTCTACCAGCGCTTCTTCGCCAAGCCCTGGCCGGTTCGCGCCGCCGTTGGCGTAGCCGCCCTGGCGGTCGAAGGCATGCGCGTGGAAGTTACCGCGATGGCAGCCAAGGGCTGAGGCTGCGGATTTTTCCGGCGGTCGCGCTTAGCGAGCGGCCGCCACCGGGCAGAGGATTCAGGCAGGCGCGAGCCCAAGTGGATAGAGTCGATCATCGAACTGACTCAAACGTGGATGCTCAATGGGCTGATCCTCGCCGATACTTTCCAGTCGTTGGTGATAGTTTGTCAGGAACGCCTGTCGAGCTTCAGCACTGATATACGGTACATGCCAGCCGACAAAAGGCTTCAACACCTCCAATCCGACATAGGCCAACGTCCCGCGCAGAAGCGGGCGCAGCATGTCCTCCAAAGGACCATGGATGGCCCCTTCGCCGAACATGTGTTCACGCCCGCCCAGCGTTATCGTCACCAACGCTTTCTTGCCGCGCAGACCGCCTTGATCGTAGAAGCGTTTGCCGCCATAGCAGATGCCGGAAACCAGTACACGATCAATCCAGCCCTTGAGGATCGCGGGTGTCGAGAACCAGTAAATCGGGAAGTTGAGGATCAGCAGGTCCGCCCACAGCAGCTTGTCCAGCTCCTGTTGTATATCGGCGGCGAGTGTCTGTTCCTTGCTGCTGCGTCGTTGCTCAAGTGCGTAGACCAGGTACTCAGGGTTTTCTCTGACGGAGAAATCATCGGCACTGGCCACCGGATTCCAATTCATCTCGTACAGGTCGGATACCCGAACCTCATGCCCTTGGGATTGCAAGGTCTCAACAGCCTGGTCGCGCAGTGCCGCGGTAAAGGATTTTGGCTCGGGGTGGGCATGCACGATTAAAACGTTCATGGCGATTCCTTGGCATTTAGAGGGCGTATTCAGCGTGAATTGAACTCACAAAAGTCAAAAGTAGGTCGGCCATGTACTCATTTCATGGCGCCCGACACCGTTATTGAATCCGCGTCGCTGAGCCGCCAGCGCCTCGACGAGAAAGCGCCGGGTTTCTCGCGGTGCAATCACTTCGTGGATGCCCATCGCGCCGGCCAGGGCAAAGGCCGACGTGTCTTTTGAGAATTCAGCGTGCAGGCGGTCGTAGCGCTCGGGGTCGGACTCGCGTGTCACGTCATGCACGACGCTGACCGCAACGGCGGGGTCGACGAAACTGACATCGGCCATGCACCAGGCGGCCGACTGGTCGCTGTTGCGGCCACCGCCGAAATTCAGGTAGGCCTGACCGAAACTCTTGCGCACGATCACCGAGAGCTTCGGCACCGAGCACAGTTGCACCGCGTGAATCATGTTCATGATGTGGGCAGGCGCGCTGCGTTTCTCGCCTTCGATACCCACGAGGAAACCGGGCGTGTCGACAAGAAATACCAGCGGGATATTGAACGAGTCGCACATGGCGATGAAACCGGTGGCCTTGCGGCAGGCATCGGCGTCCAGAGCCCCGCCTTTGAATTGCGGGTTGGATGCGACGATTCCGATGCTGGCACCTTCAAGACGGGCGAAGGCGGTGACCACCGAGCGACCGAAGCGGTCCTTGAGTGGAAACAGACTGTCGCGATCGACCAGCGTGGCGAGCAGCTTGCGCATGTCGTAGGTCTTGGCGCGCTCGACCGGGACGATGCTTTCAGGTCCCGACGAGTCCGGCCGGTCCTCGGGTTCACAGGGCAGTACGGCGGGCGACTCGTTCGAGTGAGAAGGCAGATAGCTGAGAAAACGCCGAATGGCAGTCAGTGCCTCCTGGTCATTGTTGACAACCATGTCGGCCAACCCGGTGATTTCAGCGTGCATGCGCCAGCCACCGAGTTCTTCGGTATCTGATGATTCACCGATCGCCACTGAGGTGACCTTGGGGCTGGAGACGGCGAGCAATGCACCTTTGCGCATCACCGTGAAATCCGCCAAACACGAATACCAACTGGCCGAGCCGAAGCATGGCCCGAGCACCGCGCTGACCCACGGGGTTTCGCGGCGTCGGCAATACTGCTGGGCATCCTGACCACCGCTGGCCATGCTCGCCGCGCCCATCGCGTCCTGCATGCGCTGGCCCGAGGATTCGCCAAGGAAGATCAGCGGCATGCCGTTGCGGGTGGCGCATTCCTTCATGTAAGCGATCTTGCGTGCATTGATCCACGAGGAGGACGCGCCTTTCACCGTCATGTCGTTGGACACAACGGCCACGCGACGCGAGTCGATGCGGCCGAAGCCGGTGATCTTGCCGTCGGCGGGGGTGCTGTCCCGGTCCTCGGGGCGAGAAGAGTGGGCCAACATGCCGATCTCGCTGAACGACTGGGTATCCAGCAAACCCTCCAGACGTTCCCGTGCGTTAAGTACGCCGGCATTGCGGCGCGCCTGAAGCTTGGCCTCGCCACCCATTTGCAGGGTGCTCGTGCGACGGGCTTGCAGCTCTTGTTCCGGTGACAGGTGTTCGCGAGTCATCAGTAAGTCTCATTGGGAACTATGACGGCACGTCCGACGATTTCGCCGCGACGCATTTTGCGCAGGACTTGCGGCACTTCATCCAGTCGATGTCGGTGCAGGTGGATCGGTAGACGGCCGGTCGATGCCAGCGCGATGAGTTCGATCAGCTCGGACTTGCTGCCACCGAACGTGGTACTGATCATGGCGCCGTAGGGCAGTGAGCCGTTGCGCAACTCGAAGGCACCGTGCCCGCGCCCGACCACCACGATGTGCCCGAGCGGGCGAATCACGCCGGCCGCCAGACGCAGCGTGTCGCCGCTGCCGACAAAATCCAGGACCGCATCGACCCGACCGATGCGCTTGAGAAATAACTCAGGTGTTAACCCGCTGGCATCCAGCACCCGATCCACCCCTTGGCTGACGGCCAGCCCCAGGGCCTCGACGCGGGTATCGATGGCGATGACGTGGGCCGCCGTGATCGCGCCAAGCGTGGCGATAGCGATATGCCCCAGTCCACCGACACCGATGACCAGCACGCTGCTGCCGGGTTGCAGCAACGGTGCGACGCGCTTGACCGCGTGGTAGGAACTGAGCCCAGCGTCGGTCAGCGGCGCGGCTTTCCAGGGTTCAAGAGTGCCGATATCAACCAGGCAGTCCTGGTGGACCACGACGTATTCGGCAAGCCCGCCGTCATAGCCGCCGCCATAGATGCGCCGCGAGGCGGAGCAATAGTTGTTCCAGCCATCGATGCAGGCGCGGCAATGACCACAACCGGGAATGCTCACGGCGCAGGCCTGACCGATCGCCCAGCAGCTGACGCCCGGCCCGAGCGCGTCGATCCAGCCGGCGATTTCATGGCCAAGGGTCATCGGCAGCTGCACATCGAGGTGCGGGGGCGAGCAGCACAAATCGTCCAGCGCATGCAGATCCGACTGACAGAGGCCATTGCCGCCGACCCGCAAGCGCACTTCACCAGGACCGGGAACCGGCACAGGCACTTCGCACAGGCGGCCGCCGTCGTGCCAGTCGAACATGCGAAAGGCTTGCATGGTGCGTATGGGGATTGCCGTATTCATCGTCAATCACCGTTCGCCAACACCATGGACATGAATGCCGACATCAGCAGCCCACTGGTCTGAACCAGACAGCTACTGGCATTGGCGACCTGCCGCTCGCCACATTCCCCCCGTAGCTGGCGCACCGATTCGATCATCAACTGCATGCCGAACTGACCGGAGTGGTTGAAGGCCAGTCCACCGCCGGAGGTATTCACCGGCAGTGCGCCGCCGGGCGCAGCAATGCCGCTGCGCAGGAACGCGCCGGCCTTGCCTGGCGCGCAGAACCCCATGGCTTCGAGTGCAACCAGCACGTTGATGGTGAAGGCGTCGTAAATCTGCACCATGCTCAATTCGTCGCGCGCGATGCCGGACATGTTCAGTGCACGCTCGGCGCAGCCGCCGATAACGCCAGGGTCGAGCCAGTCGGTCGTGCCGAGCGGTGTGACGTGATGCAGATAGGTGTCAGCGAATCCGCGAATGAACACCGGCGGCTTCGCCAACGTGCGTGCGCGGTCGGCTTTGGTGAGGATCAGCGCACCGGCACCGTCGCTGACCAGGCAAATATCAGCCTTGCGCAACGGGTCCGAAATCAGTGGCGAAGCCAGATACTCCTCCATCGTCAGCGGCTTTCGCAGCGTCGCCTGTGGGTTTAACTGCGCCCAGCGCCGCGCGTTGATCGCCACTTCGCCGAGGTCCTCTGCGCTCGCCTGATAGCGATGCAAATACTGCTGCGCGAGCATCGCATACCAACTGATCGGACTGAGCACGCCGTAGGGCGACACGAACTGGCCCGACGGCGAGCGCGGGTCGGTGATCGCTCCACCACGGTTGCGGCTGTGATCCAGTCGCTGGGTACTGCCATAGGTCACGAGCGCCACCGAGCACAGTCCGGCCTCGATCGCGGCCATGGCGTGAATCAAATGGGTAAGCGGCGAGCCACCGCCCACCACCGTGCTGTCGACATAGCGCGGCGTGATGCCCAGGTACTCGCTCACCAGCAACGCATTGGCGCGGTCGTCCCAGTGCGCAAACACACCATCGACGTCGGCGAGCGTGAGCCCTGCATCGAGCAACGCGTCGCGTGCCGATCGGCATTGCAGCGACAGCGCGGTGTCACCCGGCTGCGCCTTGCCAAGGCCGGCCTCGCCGACGCCAACGATGGCGTAACGGCCGGCCAGACGGGAAACGTCGAGCGTCATGGTTGCGGCTCCTGGGCGATGAGCTGCGCACGTACATCTTTCTTCAATACCTTGCCGACCGGGCTGCGCGGCAGACTGTCCCAGAACAGCACCTGTTTGGGGGTCTTCAGGCTGCCCAGTTTTTCGCGGCAGGTTGCGATGAACTCCTCGGCCGTCGCGCTGGCGCCAGCCTTGAGTTCGATGACGGCGATGACCTTCTCGCCCCAGTCGGCATCGGGAATGCCGACCACCGCGCAATCCATGACCGCCGGATGCGCCCAGATCACCTGCTCGATTTCGCTCGGGTAGATGTTGAAGCCACCGGAGATGATCATGTCCTTGGTGCGATCGACGATGTACAGGTAACCGCCTTCGTCGAACACACCGATGTCACCGGTGTGGTGCCAGCCGAAACGTCGTGCCTCGGCATTGGCTTGCGGGTTGTCGTAGTAACCCGGGGCAACCAGCTCGCCACGGGCGACGATCTCCCCGCGCTCGCCCGGCTCGACGAACCGTCCTTCCTCATCCATCAGCGCCACTTCGCAGGCGCCGGTGGGTCGACCGGCGGAGCCCAGGTGCTTACCGTCACGCATGTGATCTTCGCGGGTCAGCACCGTGATGACCCCCGGCACTTCGGATTGGCCGTAGGCCTGAACGAACACCGGTCCCCACAACGCGATGCCCTCACGCAGTTTGTCCACGGACATCGGCGCAGCACCGTAGATCACGTACTCAAGCGAGGAGCAGTCACGCGTCCTGGCGTCCGGATGTGACAGCAGCCGGTAGATCAGGGTGGGCGGCAGGAACAGGTGAGTGATGCGTTCCCGTTCGATGGTTTCGAGGACGGCACCCGGGTCGGCGGACGGTGCGATGACGTTGCGCGTGCCGAAACTCGACAGCGCCATGGCGGTCGCACCTGCAGCATGGGTCAGCGGCGCCACAACCAGATGCGCCGGACTCTTGGCGGGTGGCATGAACTGGTTACTGATGCGGTAGCAGGCCAGCAGGGCACGATGGCTTTGCATGATCGCTTTCGGCCGACCGGTCGTGCCCCCCGAGGACTTGATCAGGGCGGTGTCGTCGAGGGACTGGCGCACGGTGCAGCGCTGGTCGGCGTGCTCTCGGCACCACTCGGCGATACTCAGTCCGGCGATCGGTTCGTCGAGGCCGATCAGCGTGGTCAGCGTCGGTACGCCTGCGCGGATGCGCTCGGCATGCTCGGCGTATTGGGAATGCAGCACAAGTACGGACAGCTGGGTGAAGCTCATGAACCAGATCAGGCTGTCGATCGAGTCACGGGCATTCAGGGGGACGAAGGTCGCCCCCGCACGCAAGGCACCCAGCATGGCGACGAAGCTTAATGGATGATTGGGCGCGAGTACGCCGACATGGGGGGACCGGAGTCTCAGCAATGTCAGGGCATGGCCAATGGCATGGGAGTCGGCCTGGACTTCGGCGTAGGTGAGGCTGAAACCGGTGCCTTGCAGGCAGACATTATCCGGGTGGCGATTGGCGCCGGCATCGAAGTGGTCGGTAATCATTTCCATGGTGGCGGCTAATCCAAAAGAGTGAACTGGGGCAGCGTGCAGGATTCGCTGACGGACTCGAAACAGACGCTGACGCGGGCGCCGATGGCGACGCGCTCAAGGTCGGTGTCGAGGATGTTGGCCAGCAGACGAACGCCTTCATCGAGGTCGATCAGCGCAACGACATAGGGCAACCGCGATTCGAAGGCCGGCGAGGGCGCGATCCGGCAGACTGTGTAGGTGTAGATGCGCCCATGACCGCTGGCATTGATCCATTCGATGCCGTCGGACAGGCATTCGATGCAGAACGCCCGCGGGTAAAACTGGCAGTGGCCGCAGCTGCCGCAACGCTGGATCACCAGTCGATGTTCCTGCGCGGCCGCCCAGTAGGCGGCCGTTTCGGTGGTGGGTTGCGGCAGTGGCCGTGCAGCAAGAGGAGTCGACATGGCAGCCTCAGTGAGTACGCAGTTCGAAACCGGCCATGGCGATGTGCACATGACGTTGTTCCGGGAGCTTGGCCAGACCGGCGATCAGTTCGTGCAATGGACGGCGCACACTGAACGTGTCGTCGACCACGGTGGGGGTTAGCCCGGTGATCTTTTCGTCGCCGTACATGGCGCGCAATAGCAGGTCATCATCCGACAAACCGGGATAGCGACGGCGCAGCTCTGGAACCCTTGGCGCCAGCACTGGCGGCGTGATGGCAATCTCACGGGAACCGTTGGCGAGCACTCGATCCTTTATGTCGGGATCGACCGGCAGCGGCAGGGCGCCGAAATAGCCGCACACGTACTTTTTCACTTCGTCCGGCACCACCTTGTAACGCTCGCCGCTCAATACGTTCATCACCGCCTGTGCGGCGATCATGGCGGGGAAGGGTGTAGCCATCACCGGCGAACCCAGTTCCACGCGGATGCGGCCGATCTCCTCGAGCACGACTGGCAGCTTGTCGGCAATTCCCGCCAGCTGAAGCTGCGATTGCAGATTGGACATGGCGCCCCCGGCGTACTGGGTCACGAAGTGAGCCGGGTCGTATTCCGCCGGGACTCCCACAGGGAAGCCGTTCTCTTCGGCAACCCCGGCAAGGTATTCACCGATTTCGTCTGCTGCGCGGTCATCGAAATTGACCTCGAAGCCGATCTCACGCAGGTTGCGAGCCAGCATCTGCGCCGATGGTCCGGCATTGCCGTTGGCCAGCGGATCGATCGAGCACAGCAGGCGATCGGCACCGTGCACGGCTGCTTCCAGCGCAACCAGCGAACCGGTCGCGTTCAGGCAATGGGTGATGATTTCCAGCGGTCGATCACCGATCACGGCCTTGATCGCCGGCACAATGCTGCGCACCTGCTCCACGGTCATGCTGCCGCCGGCGTCGCCGAAGGTAAAGGCATCGATATCGAAGCGCTCGATGGCCTCGCGCGCCTTGGCGGCGTAGAACGGCGCGTCGTAGCCGGGGGCCAGGTTGTAAATCATGGCGAGGGTCGTTGTCGCGCCGAGTCGCTTGGCGGTGGTGATCGCCGGCACCAGGTTATCCCAGCAGTGCAGGGAATCGAGAAAGCCGATATCGCGCGCACCGTTGGCGACCAGACGTTCGACGTACAGCTCACTCAAATCGTCCGGCTCGGGGTAGAAGCTACGCAACATGTTGCTGCGCACGACACCGCGCAGCGGCGTGTGGCGGATGCGTTCGGACAACAGGCGTAACCGTTCCAGCGGACTCTGGTTGAGGAATAGCACGCTGGCGTCGAATTGCACCAACGCAACGCCTTCAATCGCATCAAAACCCAAGGCATCCAGTCGCTCGGCCATCGGCAGCATGTGCTCGGTGCGCATGCGAGTGGCCCACAAACACTGGTGTGCGTCACGCAGGGTAGCATCGACCAACTGGATACGGCGACGTTTGCCGGTACGGGCGAATTCTGCGTTCACTTTTTCACGTAGTTGATTCAGCACATGTCACCCCTTGCTGTGTTCGAGATGGATGGACAGGCCAGGGCCTGTGACACTCAATACGGTGTAATCGGGCCAGCGTTTCAGCAGCCCGTGTGTCAGGGCTTGCTCGGGTGTGCGAACTTCGTAGTGAAGTGTCTGCAAGGGTGGCAGCGCAGAGCAGCCGCAGATCAGCGCCGCCAGCGCCCCTTCAGTGGCGGGTACGTTGATCGGACGGCAAGGGTTTGCCACAGCGCCGATGCGTTGTTGCAGGCTGGACAACGACGTGTCGATCGGGCCGTAGCAGCCTTGCAACCAGCGGCGCAGTGCGGGCTGCAACGTGGCGTAGCGTGGGCTGGCATCGAGATGCTCGAGTGCCTGTCGCGCGATTGCCTGTGCGAAGGGTTGCAGCATCGGTGGATTGCCCAACTCTTGGCGAATACGGGTGCATTCGCGAGAAAACTCGAACAGATCAGCCAGGCGTCCGCGCTTGCGCAACGCTTGCATGGCGTGGGCGGCGATTTCTGCTGGCAATTGATGTTCGTATGGGGCCAGGTCGAAAGCCCAAGGCAGACTCTCGGCGAACCCTTCTTGGTCCACCACGGCAGCGAGCTGAGCCTGGGCTTCTTTTAGACGATCCTGATCCGGTGATTGCAGTGGCAGTTCGAGCAAGGCTGCGGATCGGATCAGCAGCGACAGCGAAGGCGCCGATGCGCCGTTGGCAACAGCGGGCAGCGCAGCATCGAGGCGATCGATGCCGAGTCGAATCGCCTCCAGCGCCACCTGCGGGCCGAGGCCGGTATGGCAGCGTGTGTGCAAATCCAGCGGTGTGCCATCGAGGCCGCTACGCAGGGCCGAGAGCAAGCCGGGCAGGCGATCGACATGCAGTAAACCAGCTTCGTCGCGCAGCATGATGCGCTGTGCACCGGTCAGGACCAACTGTGCGGCACAGGCCGAATAGGACGCGTTGCAATGTTCGGGATCGTCCACGTAGGGCAGGGCGGCGATAGCCGTCAAACCGTTGGCCTGCGCCTTTTGCACGGCGTTGCCCAGGCGCGAAAGGTCCAGCAGCGGATCAATCAAAACGACCTCGCTGATGCCGGACTTCGCCAGCATTCGCAGCCAGGTGTCCAGCGCTTCACCGGCGAGCACGTCGATGTGGCCATGGGCTGGCAGCAGGTTCACGGTTGCGCGCAGGGGTGTGCCATTGGCGCGTTCGCGCAATGCGACGACGCGCTGCAGCGGATTCTCATCACGACTTACGCATTGCGCGATCACGGCCGGGCTCAATACCTCGATGGCGGCAAGTCGAGCGTGCCCTAGCGAATTCATCGTCCCCAGCATCATCGCCGTGCTGACGGCACCGCCCCAGGCCGCGGTCTGACCGTCGCTCAGGCTGACATCGACCAAAGTTGTCATGCTCATGCGCGCTCCTTGGCTTGTTTCAAAGCCTGTTTGCGGGCCGGTACGAAGACGTCTTCAACCCAGCGTGTGGTGACGAGGCCCGCGACAAAGTCCGGGTGATCGAGCACGGCATGATGGAAGCTGGCGGTGGTCGACAGACCCACGATTTTCATGTCCTCCAGCGCCTTGCGCATCAGCACGATGGCCTCGCTGCGGGTCGGCGCATGCACGATCAGTTTCGCAAGCAAAGAGTCATAAAAAGGCGGCACGGTGGCGCCGCTGTAGCAGTGGGTATCGACCCGTACGCCTTTGCCTTTGGGTGGCAGCCACTCGCTCACCTGGCCGGGGCTGGGCAGGAAATTGCGGTCCGGGTCCTCGGCGTTGATCCGGCACTCGATCGCATGGCCAACCGGTTTCACGTCGGCCTGACTGAACGACAGCGGCAGGCCAGCCGCGATGCGAATCTGCTCGGCGACCAGGTCGTAGCCGGTGATCATCTCCGTCACCGGATGCTCGACCTGAATACGGGTGTTCATTTCCAGAAAATAGAATTTGCCATCGCGGTCATCGACCACGAATTCGATCGTACCCGCGCCAAAGTAGCCGACATTTTTCGCCAGACGTACGGCGCATTCACCCATTTGCTCGCGGGTTTGTGGCGCAAGGCTTGGGGAGGGGGCTTCCTCGATCAGCTTCTGGTGGCGGCGCTGCGTCGAGCACTCCCGCTCACCCAGATGCACCACGTTGCCATGACGGTCGCCCATGATCTGGATTTCGATATGGCGCGCCAGTTCGATGAACTTCTCGACATACAGGGTCGGATCGCCAAAGGCAGCCTGCGCTTCCGATGAAGCCGAACGAAATGCCGCCTCGGCCTCGTCGTCGCTGCGTACGATCCGCATGCCACGACCGCCGCCTCCGGCCGTTGCCTTGAACAGTACGGGGTAGCCAATCTCGCTGGCGATAGTGCGGGCGGTGTCGGCATCGGCCACGGCATCGGAGCCCGGTACGCGAGGCACTTCGGCTTTTTCGGCCAGACCGACGGCAGTGATTTTGTCGCCCATCGAGTCAATGATCTCGGCCGATGGGCCGATGAACACCAGCCCTGCGTCTTCGCAGGCTTTGGCGAAATGCGAGCGTTCGGAAAGGAAGCCATAACCCGGGTGGATGGCGTCGCAACGGTGTTCCAGTGCGGTGCGCACGAGCAGATCGGCGCACAGATAGCTTTGTGCAGCCGGTGGCGGACCGATGATGACGTACTGGTCGGCCAGACGGGCGGCCAGGCTGTCCTGGTCGGCTTCGGAGACGGCCGCGACCGATTCGATACCCAATGTTTTGCAGGCGCGCACGATACGCACAGCGATTTCGCCACGGTTGGCGATCAATACCCGACGAATGTCACGGGTTGCCACGGGAATGCTGCTCATCAGCGAGTCTCCGGTTCGATAATCATCAAGAGTTGGTCACGCTGAACCATCTGCAGGTCCTGGGCGATGATGCGCACGACGCGACCTGTCACCGGGGAGGCGAGGGTGTTGAAGAGTTTCATGGCTTCGACCAGGCACAGGGGCGTGCCGGTCTCGACCATGGCGTCCTCTTCAACAAACGACGGTTGGTCGGGGCTGGGCTTGCGATAGAAGGTGCCCATCATGGTCGCGCGCACGGCCACCTGACCCTCGGCGACTTCGGGTTCGCTGGTGGCCGCCACGGAGGGCGCTAGCTGTGCGGGTTTTGTGGGCGTGGCGCCTTGGGCAGGCTCCAGCGAGCGCTGAATCGTGCCGGACTTGCTGGCAGTCAGCGTGGTGTCACCGATGCGCACTTCAAGGAAGTCCAGATGCGTCGTGTGATCCAGTATCTCAAGGATTCGTCGTGCTTCTTTATGCGTAAGTGACATGCCTTCAGGCCTCTTGTTGTTCGAATTGCCTTGACCGATAAAAACATCGAAACGTAGGATTGTCAACAATCAGACAATCATGTAGTTTGCTGATCATCACCCAGGGCGTTTGCGCAGCTCTTGATAAAAAAGCGTAGCGTGCGGCGGCCAATGGCCCGGCGATTTCAGAAAACAGTTGTGTTTTGGAGGGGGCGAGAATGAGTACAATCGCGATTAAATCGGATGTCGCTGGAACGGTGTGGCAGATCCATGTCCGCGAAGGTGATGTCGTTGAAGAAGATCAGACGCTGATCATCATGGAGTCCATGAAAATGGAAATTCCCTTGATGGCCGCAGATTCGGGTCGCGTGGTGAGCGTTCTCGTTGCCGAGGGCGACGTCGTGAAAGACGGCCAGGATGTTTTGCTTATGGAGTGCGATTGAAGTCTATGTCAATGAATGCAGGTTCGGCGTCGGCCGCCAAGGGCGGTAGTGCAATAGGTATCATGCGGGCTGGTCGCCAGCGCGTGTTGACGATGCCTGAGCAGATTGCCGAGAGCATTACGCTTGCGATTCTGCGCGGTGAATACGGGCCGGGAGATTCGGTGCGTGAGCAGGAACTGGCCGATCACTTTCAGGTCAGTCGGGGGCCGATTCGCGAAGCCTTGCGTATTCTCGAGAAGGTGGGCGTCGTCACCATCGTGCCGCAGCGTGGCGCGCATGTAACGTCATTGAGCCGGCAGGAGATCGACAACCTGTTCGAGATCCGCGCCGTGTTGGCCGGGCTGTTGGCCAAGTACCTGGCTGATCTCGATGCGTCTGTCGTGAATCAGATGGATGCCATCGTCACCCGGCTTGAGCTGATCGCAGCGCAATCGGATGCGCTGGATGAATACGCGCAGGGCAGTTATCGCCTGAGCACGTTGCTGTTCCAGTCCTGCGGTAACAAGCAGCTGGCAGAACTCATGGGCGCATTGGGAATTCAGACCGCACGCTACACCCGCCTGGGGTTGCGTTCGCCAGAGCGTCGGCAGGCTTCCGTC
This sequence comes from Pseudomonas sp. MDT1-17, assembly GCF_054898105.1. Taxonomy (NCBI): domain Bacteria; kingdom Pseudomonadati; phylum Pseudomonadota; class Gammaproteobacteria; order Pseudomonadales; family Pseudomonadaceae; genus Pseudomonas; species Pseudomonas sp. MDT1-17. The sequence goes on from NZ_JBUBVM010000001.1 coordinate 2,992,192, forward strand.
ATGCATTGGCGTTCGCTGGTCGAGGCACTCAGAGAAAACAGCAGCACGGTTGCCGCGAAAATGATGGTTGAACTGATCAACGCTTCCCATCAAGCCGCATCGAATCAGTTGGAATAAACCACACGGGGGCACAACACTCCCAAGTGCTGTGTCAAGTTGTCGACAATAAGACAAAAAATATCATGACAAAAAAACGTACCGCAGGATTTATGCTGAGTTGGGCCGCCCGACAGCACCGTGGCCGCACCGCCCTTATTTTTGGGGACGACTGCCTGACGTATGACGACGTGGAGACGGGCAGTAACCGCCTGGCCCATGCCCTGATTTCCCTTGGGTTGCAGGTCGGGGAGCGCGTGGCTGTTTTACTCAACAATTCGCCCGAGGCGATCGAGAGCGTATTTGCTGTCGAGAAAGCAGGCCTGGTCTACGTCGCGCTGAATGCCCGGCATACGTTGGCCGAACAGATCGCCATCCTGAATGATGCCGGCGCAAGCCTGCTGGTGGCGGGGCCGGAGTTCCGTGACATCGGCGAAGGTGTCCGCGATCGCGTTGCGAGTCTGCGCCATGTGATCGGGCTTGATTGGCAGGCGCCGCAGGTTCTGGATTATCGCCAAGTGCTCGCTTCAATGCCGGCCACTGCGCCCAATATTCAGGTCTCTGCGGATACTCAGTTGCGCATTGCCTATACCTCGGGCACCACCGGCAAGCCCAAGGGCGTGACCTATACCGTCAAGCGCTGGTACGAGCGCCTGACCAATCATTTCTACGCCATGGAATACAGCCTGGGCGTGGACGATGCGATGTTGCACGTCGGCCCCTTGACCCATGCCGCGGGCGTCCATTTGCTGCCCTGCTACTTGCGGGGTGCGCGCAATGTGATTCTGGAGAAGTTCGAACCTTTGGAAACGCTGCAGCAAATCGAACGCCATCGCATCACCCAAATGATGTGTGTGCCGACCATGCTCACGCGCTTGCTTGACTCGCTCGACAGCGGCGTCGAAGCCGATCTGTCGTCGCTCAAGTGCATTCATTACGGAACGGCGCCGACCTCCGTTGACCTGATCCGCCGATCTATTGCGCGGTTTGGTCCGGTGATGCGTCAGCAGTACGGAATGACCGAGGCGGTGCAGCCACTGGCGGTGCTGTATCCGCACGAACACGCTGAAGACGGCGTGCTGCGCTCCTGCGGCAAACCGACCGCGAATGTGCATATTACCGTGCGCGATGTTCACGGTCAGGAGCTGGCAGCGGGTGAAATCGGCGAGATCGCCATCGCCACCGACGGCATCGGCGAAGTGGCGTTCTGGCGCCGTCCCGATCTGGAGGCCGAGGCCATCCGCGATGGCTGGTACTACTCGGGCGATCTGGGTTACCTCGATGCGCAAGGCTTCCTTTATATCGTCGGACGCAACAAAGACATGATCATTTCCGGTGGCTTTAACGTCTACGCACGGGAAGTCGAGGATGCACTGGAAAGCCATCCGCAGGTCGTCGAAGTGGCGGTGCTGGGGTTACCCGATGCGGAATGGGGCGAGCGGATCGCCGCGTTTGTCGTCAGACGCGAAGGCGCCACGGTCGACAGCGAGGCACTGGGCAGTCATTGCGTTTCACTGATCGCCGGCTACAAGAAGCCACGTCTGATCGAGTTCGTTGACGCTCTGCCGCGCAACAACGCCGGCAAGGTCGTGAAAAACATTCTGCGCGATGACTATCTCGCGCGCCTGGAGAGGACATCATCATGAGCACGCCTGTTGCCCCTGAATGGTCACTGGAGCTCGCCGACATCCGCGCGCGTCGAGACGTCGCCTATGCATTGGGTGGCCCGGAAGCGGTGGAAAAGCATCATGCCCAGGGCAAACTCACGGCGCGTGAGCGCATTGGCCACCTGCTTGATTGCGAAAGCTTCGAGGAATTCGGCGTATTGGCCGGCGCCGTGAAATACACGCCGGAAGGAAAAATTGCCTCCGCCACACCGAGCACGGCCGTTGTCGGCGTGGGCCAGATCGCGCAGCGGCGCACTGTGGTGGCGGCCGATGATTTCACCATCCGCGGCGGTTCATCGGAGGCGGCCGTCGCTGAAAAGTGGATCTACGCCGATCGTTACGCCTGGGAATACAAGCTGCCGATCGTTCGCATGATCGACAGCGCCGGCGGCAGTGTGAAGCTGCTCGATAAGCTCGGTCATACCAAGATTCCGGGGTATGCCCTGTTGCCGATCACCAGTCTGTTGGGGGCGGTGCCGGTCGTCGGCATTGCTCACGGTGCCTGTGCGGGGCTGGGTGCGTTGCGGGTCGCCGCCTCACACCTGTCGATCATGGTGCGTGGCCAGAGCCAGGTGTTTGCGGCCGGCCCGCCGGTTGTGAAGCAGGCGTTCGGTATCGATATCGACAAGAATGACTTGGGCGGTTATGACCAGGTGCATCGTCACAGCGGCATGATCAACCTGGCTGCCAACACTGATGCCGAGGCGCTGGATCTGGCCAAGCGTTTCTTGTCTTATCTGCCGGGCAATGTCTGGGAACAGCCAACCCGTATCGCATCGACGGACGCTCCCGGTCGCCGCGACGCGTGGCTCAACGATGCCATTCCCCACGACCGGCGCAAGATCTTCAACCCGCACAAGATCCTCAAGTCGCTGGTCGACAAAGACAGTCTGTTCGAGATGTCCCCGGATTTCGGCGCGTCGACCATCACCGCGTTCGCCCGTCTCAACGGCTACTCGGTGGGGATCATCTGCAATAACCCGCGCGTTGGCGGCGGTGCGCTGACCCGTGCGGCGGCGCTCAAGCAGACCCGCTTCATCGACCTGTGCGACACCTTTCATCTGCCGCTCATCTTCCTCGTCGACCAGCCGGGTGTCATGACCGGGCAAGAAGCGGAAATGCAGGGCACCTTGAGTGCCGCGATGCAGGCCGTGCATGCGATCGAGCAGGCCAGCGTGCCCGTGATCACCATCGTATTGCGCCGCTGTGTCGGCCTCGCCGGTGCCATGGTCAGTCCGTGGCACGGTCCGACGGGCACGGCGTTACCGCACCGGTTTGCCTGGCCTTCGGCGCAGTGGGGCTCGATCCCGATCGAGGGGGGTGTCGCAGCCGCCTACAAGCAGGAAATCGCTGCAGCGGATGATCCGTTGGCGCGGCGCAAGGAGCTAGAGGCTCATTACCAGGCCTTGGCTTCACCGCTGCGGACGGCTGAACGCTTTGGCGTCATCGATGTTATTGAGCCGGACAGTACGCGTCCGCTGCTGTGCAACTGGGTGGGTGACGCGTATCGCATCACTGCGCTTTCCCTTGGGCCGAAGCGGCGGACCATGCGCTAGTCCTGGCAGGACGAGCGGCATCCGGCCTTGCCTTCATAAAAACAACTCAAAGGTACAGACGATGTTCTGGAAAAAGAGTCCTTGCGCCGTTTTGGCAACGCTGATGGTGATTCACCTGTTGGCCCAGGTGGACCGAAATATTCTGCTGGGTTTCGCGCCGCAAATCACCAGCGAGCTGGCGATCAATAACGCGCAGTACGGCTTTCTGGTCGGCGCGGTCTGGGTGCTGAGCTATGGCGTGATGGCGGTGTTTCTCGGTGCACTGGCCGACCGCCACAGCCGTCCGCGGGTGATCGGTGCCGGCATGCTCATCTGGAGCGTCTGCACGATTGCTTCCGGCTACGTCCAGAACTTCGAACAAATGGTGGCGGCGCGTTTTCTGGTGGCCACCGGTGAAGCGGCGTTGGTCCCGGCTGCCACAGCGCTCTTGATGGAGCTGTTCTCGGAGAAGCGCCGGGGCACGGCGATGGGGCTGTTCTACCTGGGTATCCCGCTGGGCATTGGCTGCAGTTTTCTGCTGGCGGGCACGCTCGGCGCCGCCCATGGCTGGCGCACCACGTTCCATTTCCTGGGTATTGCCGGGGTGATCATCGGCCTGCCTTTGATGCTGATGAGCGACAAACGCAATAGCGGCACTGTGCAAGAGCGCGGTGCACCCCTCAAGACTCAACTGGCCGCGGTGCTCGGTGAGCTGAATAGCAACCGGGTCGTGCGTTACACCGTTACCGGGTTTGTGCTGGCGCATCTGGTCTATCCCGGCATTTCGTTCGCGCAATTGTGGATTGCCCGCGAGAGAGGAATGGACCCGGCCACCATCGCCATGACCATGGGCATCATGCAGATCGTTTTCGGCTCGTTGGGCGCCTTGGCCGGCGGCATCTTGAGCGACCGCCTGGCCCCTCGTTTCAAGGGTGGCCACGCCAGCGTGTTGGCATTGCTCATGTTGGTGTGTGCGCCGTTCATGATTGCTTATCGCCTGGTACCGACCGATTCACCGCTGTTCTACGTGGGAATGGCGGTCGGCATTTTTATGGTGATGTCGCTTTACGGTTCCGCGACCACCGCGATTCAGGGCGCCGTCCCCGTGCGCATGCGTTCAACGGTGATGGGCTGCTCGATGCTGCTGCTGAACCTCTTTTCGGTAGCGCTCGGCACGTTCGTTGTTGGTTGGATCAGCGATGCGCTGACGGCTGCCGGAGTGGCTTCGCCGCTGACCCATGTATTGCTGGTGAGCGACATTCTCGCGCTGGTGCTGGGTGGATTCTTCTTTTATGTGGCGGCGCGTATCAAGCGTGAAAGCACGCGTTCGGTGCCGGCCATGGGTATCAAGGTTTAGCTATGTCCAGATCCGCCGTCATTCAGTTTCAGTCGGTTGTCAGCCAGCACCTGCCGGGTGTCCTGGCCAGTATCGTCGTCGCGATTGCAGCGCGGTTTCTGGCTGATCAGTACCAGGCGCCGGTGATGCTGTTGGCACTCCTGCTCGGCATGGCCATGAATTTTCTGACGGCGGGGCCGAGCAAACCGGGCATCGATTTCAGCGCTCGTGAAGTGCTGCGCGTCGGGGTTGCCTTGCTCGGGCTGCGCATTTCCCTGGAGCAGATTGCGGCGCTCGGTTGGCATCCGGTGCTGATCGTTGTGGTGTCGGTGGTGGTCACCATTTTGGTGTCGATGCTGGCGGCGCGGGCGCTGGGTTTCAATGTGTTGTTCGGTCTGCTGTCCGGCGGTGCCACCGCGATTTGCGGTGCCTCCGCGGCGCTGGCGTTGGCGGCGGCATTGCCGGCCCATCATGCCAAGGAGCGCGCGACGTTGTTCACGGTCATTGGCGTGTCCGCCCTGTCGACCCTGGCGATGATTGTGTATCCGGTGATCGCCCGGGCGCTCGGTCTGGATCCGCTGCATGCCGGGGTGTTTCTCGGCGCCACGATTCATGACGTCGCTCAGGTGGTCGGGGCCGGGTACAGCATGTCCCATGACATCGGCGATACCGCGACGGTGGTGAAACTGATGCGAGTGGCGATGTTGCTGCCAGTCATCGTCTGCGCGGTGTTGATCACCCGCGCTCAGGGTGGGCAGGGGACGGGTGAGAGGCCTCCCTTGTTGCCGTGGTTTGCCGTGGCGTTCATCGCTTTGGCCGCGGTGACCAGTTTCGGTTGGCTGCCTTCAGCGGTGCTGACCCTGGGCAACCAATTGTCGAGCTGGTGCCTGGTCGTCGCCATCAGTGCGCTGGGGATGAAAATCCAGTTGAAGGAGCTGGCCACGGTGGGGCTCAAACCCATTCTGTTGATGGTCGGTGAAACCGTGTTTTTGCTGGGACTGGTGTTGCTGTTGATACGACTCGGTAGTTGAGTCTGGTCGTTCAATACCACGGGGTGTGCTGATTCCGGCGGTATTGATTGGGTCACTTTGAATGAATCGAACGCTCCCCTGATGGGGATAAGAGTGGTGAGCACTGCCGCGCCCGGATTGGGTGGCCAGATGTTTTTTCATAAACACAAAAACAACAACAAAAAAAATCGGAGCCAACGTATGCGAATAAACAAAATTACGGGTGGGAGAGTGTGGGAGCCAACGCTGTTGGCCTCGGCGCTGTTCGTCGCTGTATTGCCGGCGGCTAATGCCTTCGAACTGAATACCGGAAATGAAGACTGGGCCGTGCGTTTCGACAACACGTTCAAGTTCAACTATGCCCAGAGGGTTGAAAGCCCGAACAGCAAGTTGGCCAATTCGTGGAACAACAATGACGGTAACCGCAATTTCTCCTCGGGCAGTGCGGTGTCCCAACGTCTTGATGTGCTCTCGGAACTGGATGTGGCCTACCAAAAGAAGATGGGTTTTCGCGTCAGTACCAACAGCTGGTACGACCATGCCTATGACAATGTCGGCAGCGACAATGCGGCGACCAATCAGCTCAACCACGGGGTGCCGGACTCACGCCATATCAGCGGTTACGCCGATCGCTACTACAACGGGCCGTCGGCCGAAATCCTCGATGCGTTTGTCTTTGGCAGCACGGAAATTGGTGAGGAGTCGATCCTCAGTGGCAAGGCCGGCAAGCACACCCAGTACTGGGGCGAAAGTGTCCTGGCCTTTGCACACGGCAACAGCTACGGCCAGTCCGGCCTGGACATTTCCAAAGCGCTGGCGGTACCGGGCACCGAAGCCAAGGAGTTGTTCATCCCGCGTAACCAATTGTCTGTCAGCTTTACGGTCAACCCTGAGCTGACCCTCGGTGCGCAATACTTCCTCGACTGGGACGCTTCGCGCCTGCCGGAGTCCGGTACGTACCTGGGCTTCAACGACGGCATCCAGAGCGGCGGGCATAACCTGTCGTTGATCGGTGGTTTGAATCCGCGCTTTGGTACCCCTGGACCGCTCGGTGCCAATCAGTTCCTGCGCCTGAGCAATGGTCACACTTTCACCCCGGACAAGCGCGGCGACTTCGGTCTGATGGCCAAGTGGAGCCCGGAATGGCTGGACGGCACCCTCGGTGTCTACTACCGCAACACCTCCGACATTTTGCCCAACCTGGTTCTGCAGCCGACCGCCGTCGGCCCGGCACAGCTGATCTCCGGCAACATCGGCAGCTACAACCAGTTCTATGTCGACGACATCGATATCTATGGCATCAGCCTGTCGAAAAGCATTGGCGACGTCAGTGTCGGTTTCGACCTGAACTACCGCGAAAACATGCCGCTGGCCAGTGTGGCGGGCACCGTCAGCCCGGCCGCGGCCAATGCTGGCTTGCCCGGTTTTATCGGCGGTTTCAACGGCGAAGACGGCGTGGCCCGCGGCAACACCGTGCACGCGGTGCTCAACGGCCTGACCACCTTTGGCGACACGCCGTTGTGGGACAGTTCTTCGTTGCTGGTCGAGCTCGGCTACAGCCGCTGGCTGAAGGTGACCGACAACAAACAGCTGTTCAAGGGTGAGGACTGGTACCACGGGACCGATAAGGTCACCAAGGACAACTACATCATCGGCGTCAACTTCAACCCGACCTGGTTCCAGGTCTTCCCGGGCATCGATATGTACCTGCCGATGACCTACAACGTCGGCCTCAATGGCAACTCCGCCGTGCAGTTGGGCGGTAACGAGGACGCCGGCAGCTATTCGATCGGTATCGGCATGGACGTGCGCAACCAGTACCGCTTCGACCTGAAATACGTGGACAACTTCGGTCCATTCGACACCTGCAGTTCGCCAGGCAGCACTGGCAGTCAGGGAGACGGCGCTGCACCGGGTGCCAACGGCCAGTACAACTGCGTACCCGGTCAAACCACTGCCTTCGGCGGGACCCCGGCCCAGCTCAAGGATCGCGGCATGGTCACGGCGACCTTCAAGACAACTTTCTGATTTTCGATTGCTTAAAAACAAGCAGGAGAACGACACATGAAATGCATGCACACTTTGTTGACTGCCTCCCTGGCGCTGACCTTCGCCGGTCTCGTGCAGGCCGCTGTACCCGCCGCAGACGCCGCCAAACTGGGGGCTAACCTGACCGCCGTCGGCGCCGAAAAAGCCGCGAGTGCCGATGGCTCCATTCCGGCCTACACCGGCGGGCTGACCAGTCTGCCGGCAGGTTTCAAGGCCGGTGACACCTTTCGCCCGGATCCTTACGCCAACGAGAAGCCGCTGCTGGTGATCGATGGCAAGAATGTCGCGCAGTACAAAAATCAGCTGACTGCCGTTACCGTCGAATTGGCCACGCGTTTTCCGAGTTTCCGCGTTGAGGTCTATCCGACCCACCGCAGCGTGGCCCTGCCGCAGAGCGTGCTGGATAACACGTTGAAGAACGCTACCGGAGCCAAGTCGCTGGAAGGTGGCAACGCGATCGAGAACGTTCTGCCGGGCGTGCCGTTCCCGATCCCGCAGAACGGGGCCGAGGCCATGTGGAACCACTTGCTGCGCTATCAGGGCGTCGCTTATTCCACCAAATATGACTCCTGGAACGTCGACGCCTCGGGCGCGCAGAACCTGGCCACCAGCGGCGAAATCGTCAACTCGTTTCCGATCTTCGAAGACCCGAACAAGGTCATCGATGGCAAGGACACCTACTTCCAGACGCGCTTGTTCTACACCGGCCCTGCGCGCCGGGCGGGCGAAGCGATCATGCTCAAGGACGCCGCCAACCCGCTGGTGCAGTCGCGTCGTGCCTGGCAGTACTTGCCCGGGCAACGCCGCGTGAAGCTGGCACCGACCCTGGCCTACGACACGCCAAACCCGGGGACCGCAGGTTCCGGGACCTATGACGACGTTTATGTCTTTAACGGTGCGCTGGATCGCTATGACTGGAAACTGGTCGGCAAGCAGGAAATGATCGTGCCGTACAACACCTACGCGCTGAGCTACATCAAGGATCCGAAAGCCTTGACCACACCGAACCACCTGGCGCCGCAATTCGTGCGTTGGGAGAAGCATCGGGTGTGGGTGGTGGAAGGCACGCTCAAGGCCGGTGCCCGTCACGTCTACGCCAAGCGTCGCTTCTATCTGGATGAGGACAGCTGGGTCGCTCTGGCATCCGACCAGTACGATGCGCGCGGCCAACTGTACCGCGGTTCATTCAGCTTCCTCTCGCAAAGCTACGACGTGACGACCCCCAACACCACGCCTCACGTGATCTATGACCTGGTGGGCGGAACCTACAACATCAATGGTTTGTCGGGCGCCTACGGCGGTATCAAATACATCGCGCCGCTCTCCAAGGCGCAATGGTCGCCGGATGCGCTGGCCGGTAATGGCGTTCGCTAAGTCACGCACAACAAAAGTCTGGGCCGGTTGCGGTAGAGCGCCGGCTTCAGCTTTGGCAAGAGGACGCACTATGTGTTTATTCAAAACGCTTGCGCCGTTGATGTTGGTGTTGTGGCAGACGCTTGCACAGGCCTCCGGGTACGTTGATGTGCTGGATCTGCCCGCCAAGCCCAGTGCCTTGGCCGTGCGCAGCCCCTTGCTCGATGTCGCGAATGCCGGGCAGCGCCTGGTTGCCGTCGGGCAGCGCGGCCACATTCTTTATACCGACGATGCCGGCCAACAATGGCTGCAGGCCAGCGTGCCCGTCAGCAGCGACCTGAATGCCGTGTACTTTTCCACCCCTGAACAAGGCTGGGCCGTCGGCAACGATGGAGTCGTTCTGCACAGCAGCGACGCCGGTGTGACTTGGAAAAAGCAATTGGACGGTCGAGAGATCGGTGCGTTGCTGGTCAAACATTATGCTGCGCTGGCCGATGCCGAGCCGGCCAGCGAACAATGGCCGCTGCTCGTCGCTGAAGGTCAGCGGCTGGTCGAGGAGGGCGCCGACAAACCCTTGCTCGACGTCTGGTTTGCCGACGACAAGGTCGGTTACGTGGTCGGTGTGTTCAACCTGATCCTGCGCACCGAGGACGGTGGCCACAGCTGGACGCCTTTTCAGGACCGAACCGACAACCCGCAGAACTTTCACTTGAACGCGATCACGGCGACTGGCGATGCGTTGTACATCGTCGGCGAGCAAGGTCTGGTGCTGAAATGGGACGACCCGCACCAGCGATTTGCCGCCCTGAACACCCCGTACCAGGGCAGTTTTTTCGGTGTCGTCGGCAAGCCTGGCGAAGTCGTCGTCTTCGGCCTGCGCGGCAATGTGTTGCGCAGCACCGACGGTGGTTTGAGTTGGAAGCCGTTCGATACCGGGCTGCAAGTCAGTGTCACCGCCGCCGCGATCGATGACCAGGGTCACTATCGGCTGTTCACCCAGGCGGGGCACATGTTGGTCGATCAGACCCATAACGCCCAATTGCAACTGATGCCGCAACAGAACACTTCACCGGTGGCCGGTGCCGCCCTGACCAGCGATGGTTCGCTGATCGTGGTGGGCAGCCGTGGTGCGCGTGCGCTTCCCAAAGAATAAGAGCCAGAACAATAAAAGCGAGTACTCAGACATGGCCATTACCAAGCAAGACAACATGCCGGTGATCCGCGATCTGCATGACTTTGATCGGCGCTCCGGCAACCTGCTGGAACGGCTGGTGTTCAACTACCGCCCGCTGTTCATCGTGCTCATGACGCTGGCCACTCTGGTGCTGGGCTACATGGCGGCGACCCGTCTGGAGCTGCGCCCCAGCTTCGAAAAAATGATCCCGCAGAGCCAGCCGTATATTCAGAATTTCCTGGAGAACCGCCAGTCGTTGCGCGGTCTGGGCAACTCGGTGCGGGTGGTGGTGGAAAACACCCAGGGCGACATCTTCGACCCCGACTACTTGAACGTGCTCAAGCAGGTCAACGACGAATTGTTCCTCACCGAAGGTGTTGATCGCGCCTGGATGAAGTCGCTGTGGACGCCGGCCGTGCGCTGGACCGAAGTCACCGAAGAAGGCTTTCAGGGTGGCCCGGTGATGCCCGACGGTTATCAGGGCTCACCGTCGGACATCGAACAGCTGCGGCAGAACATCACCCGCGCCGGCATCGTCGGCAGTCTCGTCGCCAGTGATTTCAAATCGAGCATGCTGATCGTGCCGTTGCTGGACAAAGCCTCGGCCACTGGCCAGAGCATTAACTACCATCAATTTTCGAGGATGCTCGAAGAGCAGTTGCGCGACAAGATCGAATTCGCCGGTGACAGCGCGGCGCGCCAGAGCGGGGAGGAGGGCAAGGGTCACTACAAGGTTCGGGTGATCGGTTTTGCCAAACTGATCGGCGACCTGATCGATGGTTTGATTCAGGTGATGATGTTCTTCGGCCTGGCCGTGGTCACCTCGCTGGTCATCATTTACCTCTACACCCGCTGTGTGCGCAGCACGTTGCTGGTGGTCGGCTGTTCGCTGATCGCGGTGGTCTGGCAATTGGGTATCGTCGCCTGGCTGGGTTATGCCATCGATCCGTATTCGGTCCTGGTGCCGTTCCTGATCTTCGCCATTGGCGTGTCCCACGCGGCGCAGAAGATGAACGGCATCATGCAGGACATCGCCCGTGGTACCCATAAACAGGTAGCGGCCCGTTACACCTTCCGCCGTCTGTTCATCGCCGGCGTCACCGCGCTACTGGCTGATGCGGTGGGTTTCGCCGTGCTGATGCTGATCGACATACCGGTGATCCAGGACTTGGCCATCACCGCCAGTATCGGTGTGGCAGTGTTGATCTTCACGTCGTTGCTGCTCATGCCGGTGGCGCTGTCCTTTGTCGGCGTCGGTGCTAAAGCTGCCGAGCGTGCGCTGAAAATCGACACGCAAGCGAATGCGCATAAAGGCTTTGGCAAACTGTGGGACGGACTGGATCGCTTCACGACACGGAAGTGGGCCACCGGCGCTGTACTGGTCGCAGCCTTGCTGGGGATCGGTGGCTTTATGGTCAGCCTGCATCTGAAAATCGGCGACCTCGACAGCGGCGCCCCGGAGTTGCGTGCGGACTCGCGCTACAACCGCGACAACGCCTACATCACCCAGCATTATGCGCTGTCCAGCGACCTGTTTGCGGTGATGATCAAGACACCGGCGGAGGGTTGTCTGAATTATCAGACGCTGATCCTCGCCGACCGTCTGGCCTGGGAGCTTCAGCAGTATCCCGGGGTGCAGGCCACGGCATCGCTGGTCAACGCGGTACGTCAGATCACTGCAGGATCCTACGAGGGCAATCCCAAGCTCAACAGCATCCAGCGCAACCAGAACGTACTGAACTATGGCGCGCAACAAGCCTCGGTCAATTCCCCGGAGCTCTTCAACACCGATTGTTCGCTGATGCCTGTGATCGCTTTCCTCAAGGACCACAAGGCCGAGACCCTGGATGCGGTGGTGGCCATCGCGGACAAGTTCGCCCGGGAAAACAGCACCGAGGATCGCCAGTTTCTGCTGGCCGCCGGCACCGCCGGGATCGAGGCGGCGACCAACATCGTGGTGCGCGAGGCCAATCGCACCATGCTGCTTTACGTCTATGCCGCGGTGACGCTGTTTTGCCTGATTACCTTCCGCAGCTGGCGCGCGACTTTGGTGGCCCTGCTACCGCTGATACTGACTTCAATTCTCTGCGAGGCCTTGATGGTGGTCATGGGGATCGGCGTGAAGGTGGCAACGCTGCCAGTGATTGCTCTGGGGGTCGGTATCGGCGTGGACTACGCGCTGTACTTGCTCAGCGTCCAACTGCAATACCAGCGTCAGGGTCTGTCGTTGATGCAAGCCTACCGACGCGCCGTGTCGTTCACCGGTCGTGTAGTGGGTTTGGTGGGTATTACCCTGGCGGCCGGCGTGGTGTGCTGGGTCTGGTCGCCGATCAAGTTCCAGGCGGACATGGGCGTTCTGCTGACCTTCATGTTCCTGTGGAACATGTTGGGCGCCTTGATTCTGATCCCGGCGTTGTCACATTTTCTTTTGCGCACCCATCACGTCTTGGGCAAGAGAATGGAGGATACGGCCCTTGAAAATTCGGGCGCTGAGGGAGCTCAGGGTATTGAGCAATGCGCGTCTGGACAGCGTGGCAAGGGCAGGGTGTCGGTGTAGTCATGCAGGTTCACGATTCGCCCGGTGCGCCGCTCCAGGACCGGCAGCAAGCGATGAGCCAGCGGCATATCGCGCTCTTCAAGCTGCATGGCGGCGCTGAGCTGGCCGTTGAGTGGGCGAGCGACGGCGAGCAGTTCATCCTCATCCTTGACGTTCACCAGCAGTGCTCCACCGTGTTCGTTGCCCCCTGAACTTGTTGGTCAGCATGGTAGGAAGAGCGCACCAGAGGACCGGATGCAACGTTCTTGAAGCCCATCCGGGTGCCTTCCTCGGCGAACCAGGCGAACACGTCCGGGTGCACGAAACGCTGGACTGGCAAGTGACTGCGCGATGGTTGCAGGTACTGGCCGAGGGTGAGCATGTCGATATCGTGTTCACGCATCCGCTGCATGACTTCGATGACTTCCTCGTCGGTCTCGCCAAGGCCCAGCATCAGGCCGGATTTGGTCGGTACACGCGGGACCAATAACTTGAAATTCTGCAGCAGATCCAGCGACCACTCGAAATCCGAGCCCGGCCGTGCGGCTTTGTACAGGCGCGGAACGGTCTCCAGGTTATGGTTGAACACATCGGGTGGCTCAGTGGCGGTGATCGCCAGGGCGACGTCCATGCGGCCGCGGTAATCCGGCACCAGGGTTTCCAGTTGCACACCCGGCGACAGCTTGCGGATTTCGCGCAGGCAATCGACGAAATGCTGGGCGCCGCCGTCGCGCAAGTCGTCGCGGTCCACCGAGGTGATCACCACGTACTTCAGGCGCAGGTCGGCGATGGCCACAGCGAGGTTCATCGGTTCGCCGACATCCAGTGGTTTTGGACGGCCGTGGCCCACATCGCAGAACGGGCAACGGCGGGTGCAGATGTCACCCATGATCATGAAGGTCGCCGTGCCACCGGAAAAACACTCGCCGAGGTTCGGGCAGGAGGCTTCTTCGCAGACGCTGTGCAGCTTGTGTTTGCGCAGCAGCTGTTTGATCCGGTCGACCTCGGGGGAGATCGGCAGGCGCACGCGAATCCAGTCGGGTTTGCGTGGGAATTCATCGGTGGGGATGATCTTGACCGGAATTCGCGCGACCTTTTCCGCACCGCGCAGTTTGACCCCGACTTGCATTTTTACCGGCACCTTGCCGGTCGATTCCACGAAAGTGCTCATGTACTTTTTCCTTTTGCGCGAGCGGGGGCGGCCCGCACTTTGTAGCAGATGGCGAAGCCTGCGTTCGGCTGCGAAGCAGTCGTAAAACCAGAACACGCGGCGCGTCAGGTAGACCACGTAGGTCGAGTTTACGACTGCTGCGCAGCCGAACGCAGGCTTCGCCAGCTGCTACAGATCGTGTTGTGGGTCAGCCCTCCCGCTATGGCTCAGTCGCGGTAGACAGGGAAATCAGAGCACATGGCGGCAGCCTGTCTGGCGACGTGGGCCTCGACATCGGCATCGCCGAGGTGATCGAGAATGTCGCAGATCCAGCCCGCCAGCTCGATGCTCTGGGCTTCCTTGAAACCACGGCTGGTGATCGCCGGCGTGCCGATGCGCAGGCCGGAGGTCACGAATGGCGATTGCGGATCGTTAGGTACGGCGTTCTTGTTCACGGTAATACCGGCACGGCCGAGGGCGGCGTCGGCGTCTTTGCCGGTCAGGCCCTGACGAATCAGGCTGACCAGGAACAGGTGGTTGTCGGTACCGCCCGACACGACGTCGTAGCCACGGTCGATAAAGACTTTGGCCATCGCCTGGGCATTGCGGATGACTTGCGCCTGATAGGTCTTGAACGCTGGCTCCAGCGCTTCTTTGAAGCACACGGCCTTGGCGGCGATCACGTGCATCAGTGGGCCGCCCTGGCCACCGGGGAACACCGCTGCATTGAGTTTTTTCTCCAGTTCCGGATTGGCCTTGGCCAGGATCAGGCCGCCACGAGGACCGCGCAGGGTCTTGTGAGTGGTGGTGGTGACGACATCGGCAAAGGGAATCGGGTTCGGGTACAGACCGGTCGCTACCAGCCCCGCGACGTGGGCCATATCAACAAACAGATAAGCGCCGACCTTATCGGCAATCGCACGAAAACGTGGGAAGTCCAGGGTCTTCGAATAGGCGGAGAAACCGGCGATGATCATCTTCGGTTGGTGCTCGACGGCCAGGCGTTCGACTTCGTCGTAGTCGATCAGCCCGGTCGCAGTGTCGATGCCGTACTGCACGGCGTTGTAGAGCTTGCCGGAAAAGCTGACTTTGGCGCCGTGGGTCAGGTGGCCGCCGTGGGCCAGGCTCATGCCCAATACGGTGTCGCCGGCTTGCAGCAACGCCAGATAGACCGCGGCGTTGGCCTGACTGCCGGAGTGCGGCTGAACGTTGGCGTAATCGGCACCGAACAGCTGTTTGGCGCGGTCGATAGCCAGTTGCTCGACCACGTCGACGTGTTCGCAGCCACCGTAATAGCGCTTGCCCGGATAGCCTTCGGCGTACTTGTTGGTCAGGCCGCTGCCTTGCGCTTCCATCACCCGTTGGCTGGTGTAGTTTTCCGAGGCGATCAGCTCGATGTGGTGCTCTTGGCGGGTGTCCTCGGCGTTCATTGCTGCCAGCAGTTCGTCGTCGTAGCCTTTGATCTGGTCGTGCTTGCTGAACATGGTGGAATCCTCTGTTGTTCTTGGATGGTTTGACGTGCACCGGTAGGAGCTGTCGAGTGAAACGAGGCTGCGATCTTTTGATTTTTTAGAGGCCAAGATCAAAAGATCGCAGCCTCGTTTCACTCGACAGCTCCTACAGGGATTTGCGTTGTTTTTAGGCGTCCTGGTAGTCCGCAATCGACGGGCAAGCGCAGATCAGGTGTCGATCGCCAAACACGTTGTCGACGCGACCTACGGGCGGCCAGTATTTGGCTTCGATCAAGGATCCAAGTGGGTAAACGGCTTGCTCACGGCTGTACGGATGCGTCCACTCGCCAACGATTTCCTGTGCGGTGTGCGGAGCGTTTTTCAGCGGGTTGTCGTCCTTGTCCAGGGTGCCGTTTTCCACCGCGCGGATTTCTTCGCGGATGCGGATCATGGCGTCGCAGAAGCGGTCCAGTTCTTCCCTGGATTCGCTTTCGGTCGGCTCGATCATCAGCGTGCCGGCGACCGGGAACGACATGGTCGGGGCGTGGAAACCGAAGTCGATCAGGCGCTTGGCGACGTCATCGACGCTGATGCCGCTGCTGTCTTTCAGCGGGCGCAGGTCGAGGATGCATTCGTGCGCCACCAGGCCGTTGCTGCCGGTGTAGAGGACTGGGTAGTGCTCTTCGAGGCGACGGGAAATGTAGTTGGCATTCAGGATCGCCAGTTGCGACGCACGCTTCAGGCCCGCGCCACCCATCATCCGAATGTACATCCAGGTGATTGGCAAAATGCTCGCGCTGCCGAACGGTGCCGCACAGACCGCGCCTTCCTTGCGCTCCATCTGCGCATGACCCGGCAGGAACGGCGTCAGGTGCGACTTGACGCCAATCGGGCCGACGCCCGGGCCGCCACCACCGTGCGGAATGCAGAAGGTCTTGTGCAGGTTCAGGTGCGACACGTCGCCGCCGAACTTGCCCGGTGCGCAGAGGCCGACCATCGCGTTCATGTTGGCGCCGTCGATGTACACCTGGCCGCCGTTGTCATGAATGATGCCGCAGATGTCGCGGATGCCTTCTTCGAACACGCCGTGGGTCGACGGGTAGGTGATCATCAGCGCGGCGAGATGCTCGCGGTGCTCGATGGCCTTGGCGCGCAGGTCTTCGATGTCGACGTTGCCGCGGGCATCGCAAGCCGTGACGACCACGCGCATACCGGCCATGTTGGCGGTGGCCGGGTTGGTGCCGTGGGCGGACGAGGGGATCAGGCAGATGTCGCGACGGTCTTCGCCACGGCTCTGGTGATAGGCGCGAATCGCCAACAGGCCAGCGTACTCACCTTGGGAACCGGCGTTCGGTTGCAGCGAGATCGCGTCGTAACCGGTGGCGGCGCAGAGCATCGCTTCCAGTTCATCGGTCAGTTGCTGATAGCCGGCGCTTTGCTCGGCCGGGGCGAACGGGTGCAGGGCGCCGAATTCGGCCCAGGTCACCGGGATCATTTCGCTGGCGGCGTTGAGTTTCATGGTGCAGGAACCCAGCGGGATCATGGTGCGATCCAGTGCCAGGTCCTTGTCGGCGAGCTTGCGCAGGTAGCGCATCAGCTCGGTTTCCGAGTGATAACGGTTGAACACCGGGTGGCTGAGGATCGGCGATTGGCGAACCAGTGCGGCCGGGATGGTGCTTTCAACATTCGCAGCCAATGCAGCGAAATCCGGCAGCGCTTTGCCGTCGGCCAGCAGGGCCCACAGGGTTTCCACGTCAGCTTGCGAAGTGGTTTCGTCGAGGGACAGGCCCAGACGCTCGCCATCGATCACGCGCAGGTTGATTTGTTGTGCGTGAGCCTGGTCGTGCAACGCAGCAGTTTGCGCGCCGGTTTTAACCGTCAGCGTGTCGAAGAAGTTTTCTTGTTCGACGTTCAGACCCAGTGCGCTCAAGCCTTTTGCCAGAATCGCGGTCAGGTGATGCACGCGGTTAGCAATTTGGGTCAGGCCTTTCGGGCCGTGATACACGGCGTACATGCTGGCGATGTTGGCCAGCAAAACCTGGGCGGTGCAGATGTTGCTGGTGGCTTTCTCGCGGCGGATATGTTGCTCGCGGGTCTGCATCGCCAGGCGCAGGGCCGGCTTGCCGAAACGGTCCACGGAGACGCCGACCAGACGGCCCGGCATGTCGCGCTTGAACGCGTCCTTGGTGGAGAAATACGCCGCGTGTGGGCCACCGAAGCCCAGCGGCACGCCGAAGCGCTGCGCGCTGCCGATGGCGACGTCAGCACCGAACTCGCCCGGCGGGGTCAGCACGGTCAGGGCCAACAGGTCAGCGGCCACCGCGACCAGCGCGTTAGCGGCGTGGAAGCGCTCGGTCAGTTCGCGGTAGTCGAAGACGTCACCGTTGCTCGCCGGGTATTGCAGCAGGGCACCGAAGAACGGCGTCACGTCAGTCAGTTCATGCTCGTCGCCGACCACCACGTCGATGCCCAACGGCTCGGCACGGGTGCGCAACACGTCGAGGGTTTGCGGGTGGCAATGCACCGAGGCGAAGAACGCGTGGCTGCCTTTGTTCTTGCTCAGGCGTTTGCAGAAGGTCATCGCTTCGGCGGCGGCGGTGGCTTCATCCAGCAGCGAGGCATTGGCAATCGGCAGGCCGGTCAGGTCGCTGATCAGGGTCTGGAAGTTCAGCAGCGCTTCGAGACGGCCCTGGGAAATTTCCGGTTGGTACGGGGTGTACGCGGTGTACCAGGCCGGGTTTTCCAGCAGGTTGCGCAGGATCGGCGACGGCGTATGAGTGCCGTAGTAACCCTGGCCGATGTAAGTCTTGAACAGCTGGTTTTTGCCGGCGATGGATTTGATCAACGCCAGGGCATCCGCTTCGCTCAGGCCGTCTTCGAGGCCGAGGACGCTGGTGCCTTTGATGCTGTCGGGGATGACGCTGGCGCTCAGGGCTTCCAGCGAGTCGAAGCCGAGGCTGTTGAGCATGGCCTGCTCGTCGCCGGAGCGCGGGCCGATGTGGCGGGCGATGAATTCATTTCGGGTGTCGAGGAGGGTGGTCATACAGAAATCCTCAAGCGTCGGCGTTGGTCAGGCGCTCGTAAGCGGTCTGGTCGAGCAGGGCTTCCATTGCGTCGGAATCGCTGGAGCGCATACGGAAGAACCAGCCTTCACCCTGCGCGTCCTCGTTGATCAATTCTGGGGAGCTTTCCAGCGTCGAATTCACCTCGAGCACTTCACCGTCCAGCGGCATGTACACGCTGCTGGCGGCTTTCACCGACTCCAGCACCGCCACTTCATCACCGGCGCGGAAGGCACGCAGCTCAGGCACCTGAACGAAGACCACGTCACCCAGCGCTTGCTGGGCGTAAGCGGTAATACCCACGGTGATCAGGCCATCGCTCTCAAGACGCAGCCATTCGTGATCGACGGTAAAACGCAATTCGCTCATATCAACTCCTCATTGTTCTGACTCATCCGCTGCTGGTGGCGGATGGCGATTGGCAGGCTCGTGCCGGGCAACGAGCGTGGCTTGAGGGTTGATAGCAAGGGTGGTGCCAATTTTGTTTATTGCTTGTAAATCAATGTCTTGAGTAATTTATAGCGGGATTGGCGAACAGCTTCCGTATTGAATTCAATACAGGCATGCGCAGAGGAGAGAGCGAAGTCCGGGTCAGATGAGTCGAGAAGGCTTGTCTTGAATTCAATACGCTGTATCGATTTGCAGACACTCATCTCCTGTGGGAGCGAGCCTGCTCGCGAAGAGGGAGTGTCAGTCGATATTTATGTCGCCTGTCACACCGCTTTCGTCGGAACGCCGCCCGGAGCAGGCTCGCTCCCACAGGGGTTAAGTGTCGGTGGTGGGATTGTGTTGCGGCAAAGCGATCAGGCCTTGCCGGGAATGCCGTATTTGCGCAGGCGAATTGCGATGGCGCTGTGCGACGTTTGCAGGCGTGCGGCGAGTAAACGGCTGGAGGGATAACTGCTGTAGAGCTGTTCCAGCAAGTTCTTTTCAAACCCTTCGACGGCATTTTCCAGGCTGCCCACCTCACCGTCGTTTTGCCGCTCCACGGCTGTTCTGGCGATGTCGAGGTCGCCGATGTCCACCAACGGATTTTCGCAAACAGCTGCGGCGCGAAAGATCACGTTCTGCAGTTGCCGCACATTGCCCGGCCAACGATTACCGAGTAGCGCCGGATAGGTGCCTGGCGCAAGGCGACAGACCGGGCGCTGGATCTGTGCGCAAGCCTGCTGCATGAAGTGGTTGGCCATCAACAGGATGTCGTGGCCGCGTTCGCGTAGCGGCGGTACTTGCAGATTGAGCACATTCAGGCGGTAGAACAGGTCCTCGCGAAAGCTGCCCTCGCTGACCATTTTTTCCAGGTCACGGTGGGTCGCACTCAGGACTCGCACGTTGACCTTGACCTCACGATCACCACCGACTCGGCGGAAGCAGCCATCGCTTAAAAAACGCAGCAATTTGGCTTGCAAGTACGGCGACATTTCACCGACTTCGTCGAGGAACACCGTGCCCTGATCGGCCAATTCCAGCAGGCCGAGTTTGCCACCCCGCTGGGCGCCGGTGAAGGCGCCGGCGGCGTAGCCGAACAGCTCGCTTTCGGCGAGGCTTTCCGGCAGTGCCGCGCAGTTCAGGGCCAGAAAGGGCGAGTCATGCCGTGTGCTGATCGCGTGGCAGGCGCGGGCCACCAGTTCTTTGCCGGTGCCGGTTTCGCCCTGAATCAGCAGCGGTGCGTCGAGCGTTGCCACGCGTTGGGCGCGGGCCTTGAGGGTCCGAATCGCCGGGGACTCGCCGATCAGCGCGTCGAAACCTTCGGCATGGTCATGATGCAGCGCCGAGAGGCGTTCACCGATGCGGTTCGGTTGATACAGGGTCAACAGGGCGCCGGCATCGGTGATCGGCATGGCGTCCAGCAGCAGCGTCTGGCCACCGAGACTGACCTCGTGCATGGGCAGGCGGTAACCGTGTTCAATCAACGTGCGTTGCAGGGCGGGATCATCAAACAGCGCCGTCAGCGGTTCCCCGGCCGGCTCACGGCCACAGAGTGAAATCAGCGCCGGATTGGCCAGCAGCACATGACCGCGCTCATCCACCGCCAACACCGGGTCGGTGCTGGCAGCCAGCAAGGCATCGAGTTGCAAGCGTCGGCGCTGCCCCGGGAGGATGTCGACCATCGTCACCGCTTGCACGCCCCGCACCCCGAGAAAGGCCTCGCGCAACTCTTCCAGAACATCGGCACCCAGGGTCGGGGCATCGATGTAAACGTTCGGCGGCACCATCTCGACGGCATCCAGATTGAAACGGCGCCCACCGAGCAGGGCCAGTACTTCCTGGGTGATGCCGACGCGGTCGATGAAGGTGACGTGGATGCGCATGGGAGGCCTGCAAGGGTTGCGATTTGAATGAGTATGAGTGGCAAGAGCCGTGCCTGTCAGGTATTGCTGGTGTTACGCGAACAGGCGGCCAGATCCTCGAGGAACGCCTGAAGAATCGGCGGCGGGGCAGTGCCGCGTCGGGTGATCACGTCGAACGGCGACATCAGCTGCAAGCTGGTGGGCGCCAGTTGGTGCATCTCGCCGGTCTTGACCCACTGAGTGGCGAAGTGCACGGGCAGGAAGCCCAGGTAGGCACCGGAGATCAGCAGAATCGCCAGCGCTTCGATGTTGTCCACGGTGGCCGCAGCCTTGCTGACACCCAGGTGTTCCAGGTCGTATTGCTGCATGTAACCCCTGACGACGATTCGGCTCGCGGCAATCTCCTCGAGCAGTTCGTCCCCCTCGGCCTTGCTGCCATAGAGCGGATGCCGTCGTCCGCAATACAACCCCAGTGCTTCC
Source organism: Pseudomonas sp. MDT1-17 (assembly GCF_054898105.1). Lineage (NCBI taxonomy): Bacteria > Pseudomonadati > Pseudomonadota > Gammaproteobacteria > Pseudomonadales > Pseudomonadaceae > Pseudomonas > Pseudomonas sp. MDT1-17. The sequence continues at coordinate 3,013,382 of NZ_JBUBVM010000001.1, forward strand.
TGATACAGCGGCGAATGCAACAGGCCCGGAACGTAGATCGGGAAGTGCCCGATGGCCAGGTGCAGTCGGCCGTCGAGCACGCGTTCTTCCAGTTCTGCGGGAGTGCCCACGTACACGTTCAGGTGCACGTCGTGCCCCCTAGACACGAAGCGTTGGGTGGTGCGCGGCAGTGGTGAATCGGGGTCGGTAATGGTGGTGTCGATGATCCCCAGGTTGAGCTTTCCGCTGATGTGCTGCTTGAGCACGTCGGCGTCCATGCAGAAATTTTCTACCGCCGAGAGCAGGCGCTGAGTGGCTTCATGGATCGCCACGCCCTGCTCGGTCAGGCGAAAGCCGCTGCGCCCGCGTTGGCAGAGTTTGACCCCGAGCCGGGTTTCCAGATGAGTCATTTGTTCGCTGATGGTTGACTGGCCGGCATTCAACGCCGCCTGCGCGGCAGAAAAGCCCCCGCACCTGACAATCGTGGCAAACACCCTGAGCAATTTCAGATCGACATCGTGCAGCTGGATCACCTTGGACCTCCCGCGTGTGGATGCATCGGTAATGCCGATATGAGTATCTGATGTTTAGCATTTTTTCCACGAAAACCTGCGCCCATAGTCATTCCAACGGCGGTCGCCTTCCAAGTCCGCTAGCTGATAACAAGAATTGGAGATGCCTGAAATGTCGAATAACGGTTATGAATCCGGTCGCCTGAACCTGCCATTCGTGGGCCACTGCACCTTCGCCAAATCCCCGGTGTGCACCGATTGGGAGACGCTCGATGCCGATGTCGCCATCCTTGGCGCACCGAACGACATGGGCACCCAGTGGCGTTCCGGCGCACGCTTTGGACCACGCGGAATTCGCGAGGCATCGACGCTGTTTTCCTTCGGCCATGCCGGCGCCTATGACCATGAAGATGACGTCATGTACCTGACCGCATCGGACGTGCGCATGGTCGATGTCGGTGACGCCGACATCGTGCACACCGACATGGTCACCAGTAACGAGAACACCGAGTACGCCGTGCGCAAGATTCTCGATGCCGGCGTCATGCCCGTTGTACTCGGTGGCGATCATTCAGTTCACGCCCCGGTCATCAAGGCGTTCGAGGGGCGCGGCCCGATCCACATCATCCACTTCGATGCGCACCTGGACTTCGTCGATGAACGCCACGGCGTTCGCTACGGTCATGGCAACCCGCTGCGCCGCGCTTCGGAAATGAACCACATTGTCGGCATGACCCAAATGGGCATCCGCAACGTGTCTTCGTCCAACCGCGACGACTACGAAGCAGCCCACGCGGCCGGCTCGAAGATTCTCTCGGTACGCGACGTGCGTCGCCTGGGTGTCGAAGGCGTACTGGCGTTGATCCCGCAAAACATCAACTACTACATCACCATCGACATCGACGGTTTCGACCCGTCCATCGCACCCGGCACGGGCACGCCCAGCCATGGCGGCTTCCTCTATTACGAAGTGCTGGAAATCATCCAGGCCCTGGCCAAACGCAGCCAAGGCAACATTGTTGGCATGGATCTGGTCGAGGTGGCACCGGTCTATGACCCATCCGGCATCACCTCGATTCTGGCGGCGCAACTGCTGCTCAACAGCATCGGTTTCATCTTCCACGAGCGGGCTCAAGCACGGCACGCCATGAGCGAAACCTCCACGGCCACGGCGTGATCTGACCGCCGCACAGAGAGCATGAAAATGGACACGATCGTTAAGCAGTACCTGCAGAAATTCGGTGTATCCGAAGCCACCCAGACCTTCCTCAGCAAGGTTCAGAAAATGTTCATCGGTGGCGCCTTTGTGGAGGCCAGCGACGGGCAGACATCCGACGTTATCGAACCGTCGACCGAGGGTCTGATCACGCGTATTCCTATGGGCACCACCCAGGATCTGGATCGCGCGGTGCAAGCCGCCCGGGCACAGTTTGACGGTGGCGCCTGGCGTCAGGCCAAGCCGGCAGAGCGCGAGCGGTTGATGCATCGCTTGGCTGACCTGATAGAACACAACGCCGCCGAACTGGCCGAAATCGAATCGATCGACATGGGCAAGTCCGCGGCCCAGGCACGGGATGTTGATATCCAGGGCACGGTCGATACCCTGCGTTACTTCGCCGGCTGGGCCACCAAGCTTCACGGGCGCACCGTCGAGCCCTCGCTGCCGGGCAACTACCTGGCGTATACGCGCAAGGAACCGGTGGGTGTCGTGGGTGCCATCGTGCCCTGGAACTTCCCGCTGCAAACCATGGCCTGGAAGCTCGGCGCCGCCTTGGCAACCGGTTGCACCGTGGTGGTCAAACCCGCCGAACTGACCTCTCTTTCAGCCCTGCGATTTGCCGAACTGGTGCAGGAAGCCGGGATCCCGGACGGGGTGATCAACATCGTGACCGGACGTGGCAGCGTGGTCGGTGCGGCCATGGCCACGCACCCCGGTATCGACAAGCTCACCTTCACCGGCTCGACCCCGGTCGGCCGCACCGTCGGCCGCGCTGCGCTGGACGAAATGAAGCGACTAACCCTCGAACTCGGAGGAAAATCACCGGTAATCGTATTGGCCGATGCGGACTTGAAAGCCGCCGCACAAGCCGTCGCCAACGGGGTGTTTTTCAACTCGGGTCAGGTGTGCGATGCCGGTACTCGCGCCTATGTGCATCGCAGCGTCTACGACGAATTCCTGCGCGAACTGATCGCCTACACCCGCACGCTGAAGATCGCGCCGGGCCTGGACCCCGACTGCTTTATCAGCCCGTTGGTATCGGCGCTGCAAAAGGAGCGAGTGAGCGACTACATCGAAACCGGCAAACAAGAAGGCGCCGAACTGGTCTACGGCGGCCAGCCTGTCGAGGGTCCCGGCTTCTTCGTCGAGCCGACCATTTTTGCCCATTGCCGCAACGATATGCGCATCGTCCAGGAAGAGATCTTTGGTCCGGTGCTGGTCACTGCACCTTTCGACGATGAAGAAGAGGCGTTGGCCCTGGCCAATGATTCGCCGTACGGATTGGCGGCCGCGCTCTACTCCAATGACCTTGGGCGCGTGCACAGCCTGATTCCACGGTTGCGGGCAGGTTCGGTCTACGTCAACGCCCACAGCACCATCGACCCGTCGATGCCGTTCGGTGGTTACAAACAGTCCGGATTCGGCAAGGATCTGGGCGCGGAGCAGCTCGATTATCTGCTCGAGACCAAGGCCGTCTGGATCACACTGCCCTGAGTCATGGCTGACTCAATCCCTGTGGGAGCGAGCCTGCTCGCGAAGAGGCCGGCACATCCAGCATCAATGTCGCCTGACACATCGCCTTCGCGAGCAGGCTCGCTCCCACAGGGACGTTCATCCAAAAGAATGCAGTTATCTCGTCATGATCTTCCAACAATAAGAGACCATCATGAACATTGACGCCAAAGCCGCCCCAAGCGTGTTGACCCGCGATGACAAACCCGTCGTCGAGGGGCATTCGATTGACTTCATCCCGGAGAGCGAGCGCACTGACAAACTGTCGAGCCAGGGTCCGTTCTGGTTCCTCGGCAATTTCACCTTCTTCACCATGACCATCGGCTTCGTCGGTCCGAGCGTCGGCCTGACCGCGCTCTGGACCACACTCGCCGGCACGCTGGGCATCATGTTCGGCACGCTGTTCATGGCGTTTCACGGCTCGCAAGGCCCACACCTCGGGCTGCCGCAAATGATCCAGTCGCGTGCGCAGTTTGGCTATCGCGGCGTCATTCTCGTTTTGCTGGCAACACTGTTCGTGTTCGCCGGTTTCAACATCGTCAATCTGGTGTTGATGATGCAGGGCCTGCACACGCTCTTCGGTTTCAATCCTGCCGTGGTGGCGGTGGCCGTGACGGTGCCCGCGGCGATCCTGGCGATTCTCGGTCATGACTGGATGCACCGAAGTTTCAAATGGGCGTTGTTTTTGTCGATTCCGCTTTACGGGCTGGTGACGTTGGCGGTTCTGATGGGCTGGGTTCCCGATGCGCCGATGCCGGTGCTGGCGGCCGGTGAAGTGGCTCCGCCACCGCTGGGCTTCAACTGGACCGGATTCATCGCCCAGTTCGCGGCGGCAGCGAGTTACAACATTGCTTACGCCCCGTATGTGTCCGATTACTCGCGCTACCTGCCGAAGAACACCTCCAGCGGCAAGCTGATCGCCGTAGTGTTTCTGGGCGCCTCGCTGTCCGGCGCGTGGATGATCTCGGTGGGTGGCTGGTTGGCGGATCATCTGCATTCCACTGACGTACTGGTCGCCCTCGGGCAAGTCGGCAACACGTTGTCGCCGCTGGTGGGTACCGCAGTGGTGGTTGTGACGATCCTGGCTTTTCTGCCGGTCATCGCGATGAACATCTACAGTGCGAAGCTGACCACGTTGACCTGCGTCGACTCCATCAAGCACATCGAACCGACGCGCAAGGCGCGCATCCTGGCCATCGCTTTCGTGATCCTGCTGCAACTGGGCGTGGCCCTGAGCATCCAGAGTTCGGGCAAAGGCTTGTCGGTGCTGGGGATCTACCTGGTGGTGATGTTGTACTTCCTGGTGCCTTGGACCTCGGTCAACCTGACCGACTACTTCTTCGTCCGCAAGGGCCGCTACGCCATCCCGCACTTCTTCATGCCGCACGGCAACATCTACGGCAGCTGGGGCCTGCGCGGCATCGCGGCGTACGCAATCGGCTTCATTTCGATGATCCCGTTTTTCTACATCTACGACGGCGTTGAACAGCGAGAGGTCTATGTCGGCCCACTCGCCAAAGCACTGGGCAGCATCGACATCGCCTGGCTCGTCGGGCTGATCGTATCGGGTTTGGTCTACTACTGGTTCAGCCGCTCGATCGACCTCAAGCGTGAAGAGGCCATCATCCAGCACATCGAAAAAACATCCCCGCAATACACCACCGGCGACACGTTGACCAAGCCGTCGTTGCCTGTTTTCAACGAATCGGCGGCCCGGAGATAATCATGGCTACGCAAAAATACGACTACATCATCATCGGTGCCGGCTCGGCGGGTTGTGTGTTGGCCAACCGCCTGAGCGAAGACCCGGCCACCTCAGTCCTGGTGCTGGAATTCGGCGGCAGCGACCGCAGTGTGGTGATCCAGATGCCGAGTGCATTTTCGATCCCGATGAACACCAAAAAGTACAACTGGCGCTACGAAACCGAGCCCGAACCGTACCTCAATGGCCGTCGTATCCACTGCCCGAGAGGCAAGGTGCTCGGTGGCTCGTCATCGATCAATGGCCTGGTGTACATCCGTGGTCACGCCTATGACTTTGACGAGTGGGAGTCCCTCGGTGCACAGGGTTGGGGTTACCGCAATTGCCTGCCTTACTTCAAGCGGGCAGAGCACTACGAGGAGGGCGGTGACGGCTATCGCGGGAGCACGGGTCCGTTGCACACCACCAACGGCAATCATATGAAAAACCCTTTGTACGGGGCTTGGGTCGAGGCCGGCGCAGAAGCAGGCTACATCAAGACCGATGACTGCAATGGCTACATGCAGGAAGGGTTCGGTGCCATGCACATGACGGTGAAAAACGGTGTGCGCTGCTCCACGGCCAACGCTTACCTGCGCCCGGCCATGGGACGTCCGAACCTGACCGTGATCACCCATGCAATGACCCGCCAGATCATCCTTGAAGGCAAGCGAGCCGTCGGCATCATTTATGATCATGAAGGCCAGACCCACCAGGTCTATTGCAACCGGGAAGTGCTCGTATCGTCGGGGCCCATCGGCTCTCCTCACTTGTTGCAACGCTCCGGTATCGGCCCGGCCGAGGTCCTGCGCAAAGCCGGGATCGGCGTCCGCCATGACCTGCCGGGAGTAGGGGAGAACCTGCAGGATCACGCCGAGGTTTACATCCAGTTCGGCTGCAAGGAACCGGTGACGCTCAACAGCAAAATGGACCCGCTGAGCAAGCTGTTGATCGGTCTGCGCTGGCTGCTGTTCAAGGACGGACTCGGTGCCACCAACCATTTCGAGGCCGGTGGTTTCATCCGCTCGGACAAGGGCCTGCGCTGGCCGGACATTCAGTTCCACTTTCTGCCCGCGGCCATGCGTTATGACGGCAACAAACCGATCAAGGGCCACGGCTTCATGGTGCTCACCGGGCCAAACAAACCCAAGAGCCGCGGTTATGTGCGGGCTCGCTCCGCTGACCCCTACGAGCATCCGCAGATCCAATTCAACTACCTGCAACGCGAAGAGGACCGGGAAGGTTTCCGCCGCTGCATACGCCTGACTCGCGAGATCATCGGCCAACCGGCGATGGACCGCTTCCGCGACGGCGAGATCGCGCCCGGGCCGCAGGTGAACACCGATGAAGAGATCGACGCCTTCGTTCGTGAAAACCTGGAAAGCACCTACCATCCTTGCGGCTCGTGCCGCATGGGTGAGGACGAGATGGCAGTGGTTGACTCCGAGCTGCGTGTGCGGGGCATCGCGGGTTTACGGGTGATCGACTCGTCGGTGTTCCCGACCGAGCCGAACGGCAACCTCAACGCACCGACTATCATGCTGGCCGAACGGGCCTCCGATCTGGTTCGTGGGTGCACCATGCTGCCGACGTCCGATGCGCCTGTCGGTCTGGGCCAGGATTGGGAAACCAGCCAGCGATCATCATTGCCGGGGCGCAATGTGAGAGTTTGAGCCGATAGAGGCAGTGCCTGCGCCAGGTTATCGGGAAGCTAGCCTGGCCCGGGAGGAGGGCGCGTGAACGGTCACGCCACTCGCTCAACCGTATCCGAACTGCTCTTCTTTGCTCCTCGATTCCAGCGCATTACAAGCATTCGAACGCTCAGGTTCCAGGCGTAACCAACCGCAATACCACCGGCTATCGCAAGGACTACCGCGAGCGCCGGCTGATCATAGATGTGACGGGCCAGGGACAGAAACTGAAAGTGCGTCAAATAAATATACAGCGTTGACGACGCTATTAATGCAAGTCCCCGCGCGATGATGCCTGGCACGGGGATAGACCTGATCCAAATCACCGCGAGAACGGCAGGCAAGGCGATATCAATATATTCCTTCATGTAGAGTCCGGGTAATCCATGCCCGAAGATTCCCAGAATATCTCGCCCGCCCATCACAATGACAGCCACCGCACTGACAACCAGTTTCTGGGCTCTTGAATGGGCATAGTGAATGGCCATGCCGAGCACCATAATCGCAAGGTAGTGCTGTGGCACTCTGTTATAGAGCGCTGTAGCATCAAACACATACGCATTAATCAGAACGTCAGCCACTGCCAATGCGCATGACGCAATGACAAGATGACGAAACGGGTTCGACATTGTTATTTTTCTGACGCGCTCGAACGACAGAGCGAATCCAATGATTATTATCATTTGCAGCAGAACTTCAATATACCAATAGGCAAACACGCCGATGACATTCGTTGGAAACCAATTCGAAATCAGCAGCACTGTTTGCCAATGAATCCTGTCGAACAGAATCTGAGTCAGCAGGGTGTACAGAATAGTGGGCGCAGCGATACTGATAATGGATTTTACCAGCGTGCGCGCGTTGCCGCGTTCATTGATGGCTTGAAGTTGAAACCTTGCCAGACTGATGCCGGAGACTAAAAACAAGATCGTCGTCTCTCCTGCCACTGGCCATTTTGAAAAAATATGAAAATGTCCGACAACAATAAGCAGTATAGATATCACGCGTAAAAAGACGGGCATCTCCATTGCCCGAATTGACCACTTTGAAGACGTGGTTTTGTTGGCCAGTTCACAAAGTTCACGTACGGGTATCATTTCCCATTGGTTTGGCAGATGACCAATAAGCTCTTCAAGCACCATTGAAGCCTGAACAAACGAGAGTGAATCCCCACCCAGTTCCACGAACGATAAGTTTGCATTGATGTGCGTGACTTCAAGTATTCCAGACCATGTAGCCACCAGCTTTAGCGCGAGCGGCGATAGATCCTGGCTCGAATTTACGGACGACACATCCGTGTGAGTGGCAATCGGAGGCAATGCTCGCTTATCAATCTTTCCATTCGGCGTCAGTGGAATAGCGTCCAAAAAGACGAACAACGCCGGCACCATATACTCCGGGAGTTCACTGCTGACATGTTCACGTAAATCAACAGATGAAACAGGCTTTGTCGAAACGCAATAAGCAACCAGTCTTACGATCGACCGTTCATTGACGGCTAAAACAACGCATTGCTTGATTCGGGGATGCCGTGATAATGCGCCTTCGATTTCAGTGAGCTCAATTCGATGTCCCCGAATCTTGACCTGGCTATCGCCCCGCCCTAGAAAGCTGACACTGCCATCAGAAAGATAAGTGCCAAGGTCGCCGGTTCTATAACAAATGTCGTCCTCGACATTGGTAAATGGATTGACAACAAATTTTTCCCGGGTTTGCGCTGTGTCATCCCAGTATCCCAGCGACAAATAGGGACTGCGTATTAAAATCTCTCCGGTCTTTCCTTCGCAGACCAACTGATTAGTGTCATCCACGACCAGCAACTGTGCGTCTTCAATTCCTTTCCCAAGTGGGATTTTTGAATTATCGGCTTCAGGGTCAATGTGATGGTACGCCATGGCCTGCGGTGTTTCCGTCGTGCCGTAAAAGTTCACACTAACGGCATTGGGCGCCACCACGCGTATTTGTTCGTATAACGTAATGCTTAATGCATCTCCTCCCCAAAACAGATATCGCAGGGTGGTGAATCTTAGTGCGTTAAGTTTTGCTCCGGTTTCAATGAGTTTTCCCAGTGGCGGGGTAACGTGAATAATGGATATTTTGTTCTTATGTATCCACGCCGCCAAAGCCGAAGGATCTATGACCGTCGACTGTGCCGGAATGATAACTTTTGCGCCAATGGAGAGCGGTGTAAATACGTCCCTGTAGACAGGGTCATGACCCAGCCCGGACAGTAAGGAAAAGCAATCGTCTTTTGATAGCGAATGACGCTGGGTATGCCACTCGATAAAATGCACCAAAGGCGCATGATTTGTCACAATCCCCTTCGGTTCACCGGTGCTGCCCGAGGTGAATGTTATATAGGCCGGATGACCAGGATTGACCTCCAGCAAAGCCTTTTGATCAACGGCGAACTCACGCAGTGATTCAGTGGGGATTTCCGGGATTCTAACGACGTGCGGAGACGAACTCTCTGCACTCGGCTCAAGGTGTTCGGGATTGAGGTCGACGGTAGCCCCACCGCATAGCAGCACAAAGGAAGGCTGAAGTGTTTGAATGATTTGGGCTATGCGCGCAGGTGGATAGGCAATGTCGGCAACGGTGAACGTCATTCCGGCACGTGAGGCACCGAGCATTGCGTAGACCAACCCCGCACAGCGATTCGAAACAATAACCACCCGGTCGGATTCGGTAGCGCCCTTTCCAATCAAGAAGGAAGCAATGCCCCGGCTGATCTCTTCAAGCTGACGGTAGCTGCAAGTCGCGTCTTGAGCGATGACAGCCATTGCATCCGGCGAGCGTCTTGCTTGCTGTAAGAAGTCCATGAATATCGGACGTTCGACACAATACTCCAGACGAAGCGTGGGGTTTGGGCGGGCATCCTGCATGTTATTTTGTAGACTCCGCATGATCTATACGAGGATAACAGGCAAAAAATGCAGCGTTGAGCGGCCTGTTGAAGGGTTCAGGCCGAGTGTGTACGTTAGTGCAGAGTGGTTGGCGGCGCCAGCGGGGTTCTGGAAATGGCCTACGGCCATCACATCACCGTGATGGACGGCCATAGGGAAAGCTTTAACTCATTTCAACACCAGCAAGCGATAAACCCCGCCCTCGCTTTCGATCCCATGGGTGTCATGGGTGAAGCCCGGGAAGGATTTGTCGAAGCTTTCCAGCGCTTTGAGGTAGGCCAACAACGGACCGTCCGCTGGCCCTGCGTTTTCGCCCGGCATCAGCAGTGGAATACCGGGTGGATAGGGCACTATCCCGGTCGCAACGATCCGCCCGGCGGCTTCTTCCAGTGTGACCCGTTCGATTTCGTTCTTGACCAGTTTTTCGTAGGCCTCCACCGGGCTGAATTCGGCTTGCGGGAGCATGCCGAACGCTTGGGCCATGGTTGCGGTGGTTTTGTGTTTCTTCATGGCGGCGAAGATATCGTCGGCCAGGTCCTTGATACCCATACCGGCGTAGCGCTGCTGGTTGGCGCTCAGGAGGTCGGGCAGGCACAGCTCCAGGTCGACGTTGTCGTCATAGTCACGTTTGAAGTCGAGCAGCGCGTTGACCAGGGTGCCCCATTTGCCTTTGGTGATGCCGATAGAGAACAGGAACAGAATGGTGAAGTCGGTGGTTTTCTCGACGACGATGCCCTGACGTCCGAGGTACGCCGTGAGCACGCAGGCGGGGATGCCCGAGTCGAGCAGGTTGCCGTCGTCGCCCATGCCGGGGCTCAGCACCGAGACCTTGATCGGGTCCAGCATGCAGTAGCCTTCCTCGATGTCCCCGAAACCGTGCCACACCTCGTTGGGATGAAGCACCCAGCAATTCGGCTCGGTTTTCAATAGCACCGGATCCGCTTCATGGAACGGCACTGATACCGCGCCAACCTTTACCGACGGTGGCTGCCAGCACGTGAAGAACCACTCATCCTTGCTCAGCATCTCGTTGTGCATGCGCGAGATGACCTGGCGGAAGCTGATGGCTTCTTCGATGGATTCGGTGGTCAGGATCTGGCCGCTGGGCGCTTCCATCATCGCCGAGCTGACGTCGCAGGAGGCCATGATCGCGTAGTTGGGCGAGGTCGAGGCGTGCATCATGAACGACTCGTTAAAACGCCCGTGATGGATCGGGTTACGGCCGTTGCGCACGTGAATCATCGATGCCTGGGACAGGGCTGCCAGCAACTTGTGCGTCGATTGTGTGGCGAACACGGTCGGCTTCGAGTCATCGTGATCGTCCGGACTGCCGTGCATGGCGAAGCGTTCGCGATACAACGGGTTGAAACGTGCATAACCGTACCAGGCTTCATCGAAATGCAGACGGTCGACGCTCTGGCCCAGCAGCTCTTCGACGCGGGTGACGTTGTAGGTCAGGCCGTCGTAGGTGGAGTTGGTGATGATGGCGTGGATCGGTGTCGGGTCGATCCCTTCCTTGACCAAGGGGTTGTTGGCGATGGCGGCTTTGACGCCGTCGCTGCTCAGGGTTTGCGGCAGGATCGGGCCGATGATGCCGTAGCGATTGCGGGTCGGCACCAGGTACGTCGGAATGGCCCCGGACAGCGTCATCGCGTGCTCGGCGGACTTGTGGCAATTGCGGTCGCACAGGGCAATCTGATTGCGTGTGACGCTGGCCATGAGAATGACGCGGTTGGAAGTCGACGAGCCGTTGGTGACGTAATAGGTGCGGTGCGCGCCGAAGACCTTGGCGGCGTAGCGCTCGCCTTGGCCGATGGGGCCGCTGTGATCGAGCAGCGAACCGAGTTCGCCGACCGAAATCGACAGGTCGGAACGCAGCAGGTTTTCTCCGAAGAACTCGTAGAACGCCCGGCCCGCCGTGCTCTTGAGAAACGCCGTGCCGCCAGCATGACCGGGGGTGTGCCACGAGTATTCATAGGTCCGGGAAAACTTCACCAGCGCGCCGAACATGGGCGGTAGCGCGGCTTGGCGATAGCGTTCGATGGCCGCCAGGATGCGCCCGCTGAGGAAGCGACTGGTGTCCTCGGGCAGCCAGATGAAGTCATCGGCGTGTTGCATGACCACCAGCGGAATGCTCGACGCGGTGCTGCGGTCGCTGATCAAAAAGACCGGCACCCGAGTGTTGCGCTCGCGCAGGCTGACCAGCAGTTTGATGCATTCCTCGTGGCCTTCGCTGTTGTCCATTTCCCAGCTGAGCAGCACGCATTGAATGGCCGGGTCCGAACGCAGGATCGACGTGGCGTCGCTCAAGGTTTCCGACGCCAGCACCCTGACGGCGCGTTCCTCCACATCGTTGACCAACTGGTTCAGGGCGCGACCAAAGACGGTGCGTTTGTCCGGCGGGCTGCTGACTAACAGCGTCAGCATCCCGAGCGTATGTCTATGTTCCGTCATGATTGAGCCTCCACTGTGCCTGCTTGCAAGTTGTTGACCGGCACCGGTTTGCCCGTGATGTGCTGGGCGCTGACGGTCTGCGTCGGAACGCTGTTATTGAGCGCTTCGAGGCGGATCAGGCGGTTGTTGACGAAGCCGAACAGCGTGTAACCGAAGATGGTCGCCACGCCGCCGAGCATCAGTGCTTGCTCGCCCGAACTGTAGAGCGCCAGGTAGCTATAAAACGCCGCCACCCACGCAATGATGTTGGTGACCAGCGCCTTGCCTGGCGGTACGTTGGACACCTTCTGCATGGTCATCAAGGCGGCCATGGACAGGATGTACGGCACCAGGTTGGTTACCACCGCTAGGTTGACGAGGGTGTCGAACTGTTTGCTCAGGTCCGGGCTGATGGTGAGAAAGCCCAGCGCCGTCTGCGCGGCCAGCAGCACCAACATGCCGACAATCGGCGTTCCGGCCTTGTTTGACTTGGCGAAGATCGACAGGAAGTAACCGGTGTCCGCCGAGCTTTTGAACACCTGAGCAATAGTGAACTGCCAACCCAGCAACGAACCGATGCAGGCGAGTACCATCGCGGCCATCACAATGTCGCCGACCAACGGGGTGAACATCTTGGCGAAGACCAGACCGAAGGGGGCGGTGGAGGCGACCAGTGCAGGGTTATCGACAATACCGGCAATGACGTTGGTGGAGACGATGTAGATCACCGCCGCGCCGAGGGTGCCGCCGAGTACCGCAATCGGAACGTTCTTCTCCGGATTTTCCACGGCATCGGTGTTGGCGCACGCCGACTCCAGACCGAGGAATGCCCACAAGGTGATCGCCACCGATGCACCTGCAGCTTCGAACCAGCCCATGTTGTGTGGGTTCCAACCGGCGGCGTAGACACTGCTGTCGAACCAGTACCAGCCAATGGTGGACACCAGCACCACCGGCGCAATCACCCCCCAAACCGTGATCGCACCGATCCGGCCGGTAATCCGCGCGCCGCCGAAGTTGGCGAACGTGGTGATCCACAACAGAGCGATGGTCGCCAGGCCCACTTGCAGTGAATCAAGCTTGATGTGGAACAGTTCCTGGATATAGCCGACCGCGGTAATACTGATCGCCACGTTGGCAATCAACAGCGAGAGCCCATAGGTGTAGTTCGTGATGTAGTTGCCCGCCTTGCCGAAGGTGTACTCGGCATAGCCGCCCATGCCCCCGGTCTTTCGGCTGAGCATCCCGCAGCGCGCAAAGGCATAGGCCAGCGCCAGGGAGCCGGTGGCTGTGATCAGCCAGGAAAGAATGGAAATACCGCCGACTTCGGCGAGTTTTGTAGGTAGCAGCACAATGCCTGAGCCCAACATGTTGACGGCCGTCAACATCGTCAGCTGACCCACCGTCATTTTTTTTGCGACTGACATTCCGTTGCCTCACTGGATGCATTGAGAAGTGCTAGCTATAGCAAAGGATTGAAATGCCGCAAGAACTGCCCGCAAGGCACTGAGAAAACAGGCTATAGCTCACTTAAGGCATTTTGCTGGCCCCGAAGTTTCAAATTTTTGACCAAAATCAATTTATTTTCAGTTAGTTGGGATCGAATGCAAATGCGGAATGTGATGGTTGCGCTGATTTCGTTAGGCTTGGCGAGCGTTGCCGCCTCTGTCCAGGCCAAAGAACTGGCATCGAATGATCGTTACCTCTGCAACTGGGGCGCAGGTACCGCGGCGAGGGCACAGGAACTCAAACTGTCCGGCGTTTCACTGTATACAGCGCGACAGAAGTTACGTACCTACAAGTTCAGCAAGCCGTGGATGCACATGATGGCGATGGGCATTACCGAGCAGACCTATGACAGTCATTCGCGGATGAAGCCCGCTGCCCTGCGCGAGAGCTTTTATGAGGAATGCGTGCGGTATAAGTTGGCGCGCAAATGACCAGGTGCGGCCCAGCACATCACCCGGACACGGCTCCTGCGCCGTGTCGGGCTGGGTAAATACATCAGACCTTCCCTAAGGAGAGAGAAGTAACAGAAAACTATCGAGTTCTTCTCAGGTTTTTTGCCTTCAACCTCCTGAGCATATCCATTACCGGCCGCAGGAGAGGCGTCCTGTCAAAGAAGGAAAGCGCATGCAGGTCTGTCCGCGAGGGCCTTTGATAGCCAAAATTCCAGGTGAAATAGTAAGCCCGGATATCTTTGTTCTGGTGAATAAGCGTATTGAGAGCAGCGTCATAATGCATCGGACCTCCGTCAGGATGTCCCGGCGGCCGCTTCAGAATCTGTAATAGAAAATCCCTCAATTTCCCAATGCTTTTCCCGTTTACAGCATAGAAATGGGACAAATGTATGGGGCGGTCGACTACTTCCCAGACTGGCGAATTTGAATTTCCTTCAAACGGATGCCCAAAATAGACGATGTCCCACTCCATACCTTCCAGAGACTTGATGGCCTGTCTCCCAAATTCAAGAGTGCGTCTGGAAAACTGTATGTCGTCCTCCATGATCAAGATATTTTTCAGATTCAGGCGTATTGCCTCTTCCAGCACCCCCAGATGACTCAAAAAGCAGCCTCTGGCGCCGACGCTCGGGAAGCCATTTCCCTCACTGGGCGTAACAGCCTCAAAAAAGCCTATTTTTTCATCATCAATGTGAAAGCCGTAGCGAGCGAATTCTTCTTTTGTTTCTAAACGGCGATCCTTTCTTGACGAGATATTGATGATTCTTGCTCCATCAAAATAGTCGATCACATTCATCTGTCAGGTCCTCAGAGCAGACAATCAGGGCGGTTGGATTGGGGAACTCGCAGACTTCGGAAAAAATCGAACGTTAGGCACTGCCGACAGGCGGTATCGACCCCGGATTGCAGTATAGGCAGCATTTCCTGATGAAGTTTTGGTCTCGAAAATCGGCGTGCGTCCCTTCGGCGGGGTGCAGGGCGAAGTCTTCAAGGTCTCCTATACTGGACCGTTCCAAGAGTTTCCCTACCTTCACCGCGAGGAGAACGCACATGACCATTCGTATTGGCGACGAAGCACCGGATTTCACCGCCGAAACCACCGAAGGCACGCTCCATTTCCACGAATGGATCGGCGACAAGTGGGCCGTCCTGTTCTCGCATCCCAAGGACTTCACCCCTGTCTGCACCACTGAACTCGGTTACATGGCCGGGCTCAAGCCGGAGTTCGACAAACGCAACACCAAGATTGTCGGTCTCAGCGTCGACCCCGTCGGTAACCATCAGACCTGGGCCAAAGACATCGAAGAGACTCAGGGTCATGCGGTCAACTACCCCATGATTGGTGACGAGAACCTGGTGGTGGCCAAGCTCTACGACATGATTCACCCCAATGCCAGTGGCGGCGCTCGTACTGCAGTGGACAACGCCACGGTGCGCTCGGTGTTCATTGTCGGCCCGGACAAAAAGATCAAGGCAATGCTGATCTACCCGATGAGTGCCGGGCGCAACTTCGATGAAGTGTTGCGGCTGCTCGACGCCATTCAGCTAAACGCCAAGCACACTGTCGCTACCCCGGTGAACTGGCGTCCGGGTCAGGACGTGATCATTCCTACGTCGGTCTCCGACGAGGACGCAAGGAAGAAGTACCCGGACGGCTTCAACACGGTGAAACCTTATTTGCGCACGGTGGCGCAACCGAAGTAGGGGGCACCCGCCGGGTACTTTCAGAAGGTTGCCAACAGTGCTTCGTCCCCCGGTGCATGGCGCTGCGCCAGGTCGGAGGCGAGCCTCCTGTTGCGGGCTAATGCCCAAGCGCTAAGCTATTTCATAGGGATAGATTTACTCAACTGGGGTGCTTGCCGTGTCGTTATTTTGACGCCACCCTCCGTAAAATGAAATTTAAATTTATTATGGTGACGAGCTGTTGACGTAATGGCGATGTGCACATACGCTCAATTTATCCGATAAAGATTCCGTCAGCCGACAAAAGAATAACCCCCTACGCAAGGAGGCGGTGTTATGCGCTCAACACTTGTCATAAAATTTGTGTTGTTTTCTGTGATCCTGAATGGTGCGGCCGTTGCCAGTGTTCAGGCGACCAGTTTGCCCAATGAAAATAGTCGCATAAGTACCGCTTGCGATGCGTTAAGTTCTCAACTTGGCAAGGCGCTCGAAGAGCGGCCGAGTGGTGCGCCGTTAACGGTTGGAAGTAGCTTAGGGTTGGCTTCTTCGATCTCTGCTATCTTGGATGATGACCAGCCTGACAGCATGAGGGATTCTGGTTCTGGGGCAGGAAGTACCGTCAATACTTTTTCGTGCGACGGTTTAATGGCGGCGGCTACCAGTGACCCGTTAGTGGGGCTTGATGTTCAGCATAAAGAGTTGGTTGGGGGATCTGATTCTTATATCAATCAACCGAATGCGGTATCGCTTCCGGCAGCAGCCTGGTTGTTTTCTTCCGCGTTGTTTGGTTTTATTGTGGTCGCCAACCGGCGGAAGGTATAGAGGCGTTTTTTGCGGATGATTGCCTGTCTTGCAATGATGCTTAGTGTGTAATTATTGATGCCTGTTAGTTGTGCTTGCATCAGTAGATTTGCAGTGTTTCAGCTGAGCCAGCTCTAACTGGCATGATGTAGTTTATTTTGGCGCGGTAAGGGTTGGGGTGGCTTGCGTAATCTAAGCCATTGTGAAATAACACTATTTTGCTTTCGTAGTTGCACTGCTGGTTGCGGATGAGTTGCGTTGGTGGATTTGGCCGCCCAGACGCTCCAAGTGATTGCTGTTTAGTCGTTTCTTTGGCGTGAAATTAGGATAGAGTGATTTGGCTCGGTTTATTGTTCTAAGCTCCTTGCATGGCTACTTAGGCGGAGGAATGCCGATGTTCCGTTCATTGATACCTGTGCTTTGCGCGCTGGCTGTTTGGCCCAGCATTTCCAGTGCCGTCGGAAACGACGCGGCTTACCGGCTGAGTCCGGGAGATTCCCTTTCTGTTTCCGTTTGGGGTGAAGACAAGCTGAAACAGGAGGTGAAAGTACTTCCCGATGGCAGCATTACCTTCCCGCTGGCAGGGCAAGTCGATGTTAAGGGGCTTGATACCACCGCTGTGGCGGAGAAAATCGCTGCCAAGCTTGAGAAATTTATACCTGATCCGCAAGTGAGCGTTGTCGTCACAGGCACCGAAGGTAATCTCGTCTACGTTCAGGGCAAAGTGCTGAAACCCGGCACCGTGCATATGCCAGGTCAAACGTCAGTACTGCAGGTAATAAGCATGGCGGGCGGGCTCGACAAATTCGCCGACAAGGATGACATCAAGGTCGTGCGACTTAATGGGGCAAAACAAGAAATCCTGCGCGTCAACTACAGCGAGTTGATGTCAGGAAATGACATGTCTACCAATATCCAACTTCAGGCCGGCGATACGGTGCTTGTGCCTTAGCCTTGCGCGATGCAATAGGGATTATCTTGCTTAGATTTCGAACGACCGGGGTTGCGACGGCAATCCTGGCTATGTCGTGTTCGCACACGGCCTATGCTGCCACCTGGCAATCTGCAATAGCGGTACCTTCGACGGTCGAGTACGACAGCAACCCGACGCTTCTTACCAGTGGCGAGAAGGGGGTGACCCGTACCATCATCGCTCCCGATTACAGCCTCGTGGGTACTTCCGGCCAGGATGAATTCCAGTTCGGTCTCGGGTTAAATATCGTGCGCTCGTCGGATACGTCCATCGTTTCGGACCGTGAAGACCCCAGATTAAGGTTAGGGTGGCAGCGCGAGACCGAAACGGGTGCTTTTGGGCTGGCGGCGAGATATGAAGAAAACTCGACGCTTTCCACGGTGGTTCAGGACACCGGCGTAGTTGCCTCCGATGGCACGCAAAAGATGTATTTTCTGGGCGGCAACTGGAGCACTGCTCTCAGCGAGCGAAGTACCCTGGTTAACGAGACTGACTACACTCATGTCACTTACGATGTTGATTCACTGACCGACTATGACGAGCTGGCGACCCGCTTTAGCTGGAACTATGCATGGAGTGAGCAGGTCGAGTTGTTCACCCGTTTTAGAGTGAGTCGCTATGAGCCGGAAGAGGGGGCTGCGGTGGGTTCCTCAAACAGCTACACCCCCACGGCGGGCTTGAATTTCCAGCTCTCCGAGCGGTTTAAGGGGACGGTCTACGCGGGTCTCAATCAAGTCTCCGGCACAGATAGCGGCCCCAAAGGCCAGGGGGGTGTTGCGTTGCAATATGCCGGTGAGCGTATTGATACCAGCATCGACGCCAGTCGTAGCACTCTCGCCAGCGGGGACGGTGGTTTCGTCGAGGTTGATGCCCTGAGGGGTACATGGAGTTATGCCGTCGACGAGACCCGACGCCTCGGTTTCGATGCCTCCTGGCAAGACGCCAAAGGCCAGACGCCTAATACCCTGCAAAATTACAGTGCCTGGTTTAGCCAAGAACTCTCGCCTTTTTGGATTGCGCGCCTATCCTACACATACAAACAACGCCAGCAAGATGGCTTGCCGGATGCCACTGCAAACGTCGTCGGGTTGACGGTAACTTATAGTTATCCCGGTCTCTGAAATTCAGGTGTGTGAGAAATATGGCCTCTGAATACGAAATGTCGTTCAACGACTACATTGCAATCATCAAGCACCATGCGCTGCTGTTGATCCTGAGTTTCGTGGTCATACTCGGCGTGTGCGTAGCGGTCGCGCTTTCTCTCCCGCCTACCTATGAGTCATCCGGCACGATTCTGGTGGAGTCTCAGCAGATTTCGCCAGACCTGGTGGCGGCGAATAACAATACCTTTGCCGATGAGCGCATCGAAGTCATTCGCCAGCGCGTGATGACCCGCGAGCATCTGGAAGGGATCATCAACAAATACGATCTTTTCGCTGCGCAAAGCCGGCAACTGAGTGTTACCGAGAAGATCGAGGAAATGCGCAATGCGATTACAGTCACTCTGGTCAGTGCTGTCATTAAGGGGCGCGGAGAGGTGACGATTGCTTTCCGTCTTGGCTTTGAGCACCGGCAGCCCGAGACTGCGACCAAAGTGGCCAACGAGCTGGTGACGCTGTTTCTGGATGAAAACATCAAGCAGCGCACCGAACGCGCCAGTGAAACGACAGAGTTCCTGACGCAGGAGGCGGACAAGCTCAGGGTGGAACTGGAAGCCCTTGAGAACCGGTTGGCGGACTTCAAGCAGGCAAACAGCAACGCGCTGCCCGAGCATCAGGAGCTGCGCATGAATATGTTGACGCGCGCCGAAACCGAGCTTAAAGAGGTCGACCGTGACTACAAAACTGCCCGTGAGGAATTGCGCTTCAATGAGTTGGAGCTTTCCGCCGCGAATGCCGGGCTAGCGACCAAGCCTGGAGCACCCGGCGCGGCAGTTGATAAACCACAGGATCTGGGTAGCCTCAAAGCGGAGTACATCAGGCTGCAGTCGCTGTATACGGAAGCCCACCCCGACGTGCGTGCCGTCAAACGCAAAATTGCTGCACTTCAGGCTGGCAAAGGTGCTGGTGCGGGTGGTGCAGCGGCTTCGGTCAATCTGGACGTTGCCAAGGCCCAGGCGCGGATCTCTGCGGCAGACGCACGTATCAAGTCGCTGGCCGATCAAAAGCAGCAAATACTCAGAAAAATAGCCGAGTACGAGGCGCAAATTCTTGAGACGCCGCAAGTCGAGCGCGGCTTGGTCACGGTGATGCGTGACCATGATAACGCGCGTAAAAAATATGAGGAGATTCGCACGAAGGAAATGGGTGCGAAAATTTCCGAAAGCCTGGAGCAGGAAAACAAAGCCGAGCGTTTTGTTCTTCTGGAGTCACCGCTGATGCCCGAAAAGCCGATACGGCCGAACCGAAAAAAAGTGATTGCCATGGGCTTCGTGCTTGCCCCGGTAGGTGCTGGCGCACTGGTGATGCTCCTCGAGATGATGAGTCAGCGTGTGCGCGGTGCCGCTGCCTTGGCCAGCGTGCTGGGTAGACGCGTATTGGTTTCCATTCCCTACATTCACACCAAGTCTGAACTGGCACGCCGCAGGAAGTGGCGAGCGCAGTTGATCGTCTGTGGAGTCGCGATAATCGTGATCTTTCTGGTGCTCCTGCACTTCCTCTACATGCCTCTGGATCTTCTGATATTTAAAGCTCTGGGTCGGTTTGCATAAGGAACATAGCCATGGAAATAATCAAGTCCGATACCGAAAAAGCCGAGCAACAGACCTCCTCAAAAGCCATGACACCGACCGCGCAGTCCACAGGTCTGAATGCGCTCAGTTATGTGCAAACCAAGGTTGTACCTTTGCGGCCAGATCACCTCGAGCGCCACCGCATTGTGGCTTACAACAAGAATTCGAACATGGGCGCGGCTTTCGATCTACTGCGTACACAAGTTCTAAAAATCATGGAAGAAAATGGCTGGCGCACGCTCGCCATCACCTCGCCGACGCCGGAGGCAGGTAAAACGGTGTTGGCTATAAACCTGGCAATGAGTATCGCGCATCACACGACCAAGACGGCGTTGCTGGTGGACTTTGACTTGCGTCGTCCGAAGGTGGGTGAGTATCTGGGTCTGCCGATGGATAAATCGCTTAATGAATTGTTGGCAGATGAAGCTGATCTGCAAGATGTACTGGTCAATCCGACCTTGCCGCGCTTTGTGGTCCTGCCGACGCGTGAGCCGATTCCTCTCTCCACCGAGGTGCTGTCATCACCCGCAGTGAGCCATTTGATTGCTGATCTGCGCGAGCGCTACAACTCACGCATCGTGATTTTCGACTTGCCGCCGTTGTTGAGTTCGGATGATGTGATTAACGTCTTGCCCAAATTCGACTGCGTCCTGCTCGTGGTCGCCAATGGATTGAACAGCAAGAAAGAGATCGAGGAAAGCCTGCATCATCTTGGGACAGCCAATCTGATTGGCACGGTGTTAAACAAAGCCGAGCCCGAAAACCGCTCTTACTACTAGAGCATCACCCTCAGGAGATCGGCGCTATTGGCCAGCGCCGACTTTCAGTGCCAAGGGTATTTCTGCTCCCAGCTCCAGGCGTGCGCCACTATCTTTTCAAGCGAACCAAATTGCGGCTGCCAGCCAAGTAATGTGTTGGCCCTGCGCGGATCGGCCACAAGGCGTGGTGGATCGCCCGCGCGACGTGGCGCTTCGCTGACAGAGATATCCTGGCCGGTCACCTTGCGCGCGGTCTCTATCACTTCCTGTACTGAAAACCCTTGACCGTTACCGAGGTTAAACGCCGTGCTGGAACCCCCTCCCAGCAGATAATCCACGGCAAGTGCGTGAGCGGCAACAAGATCGACAACGTGGACGTAGTCTCGAATGCAGGTTCCGTCAGGCGTGTCGTAATCACGCCCGTAGACGGTGATGGATGCGCGCCGTCCGGAGGCTGCTTGCAGGATCAGGGGCAGCAAGTGGGTTTCCGGTTCATGGCGTTCACCTAACTGTCCTTCAGGGTCTGCTCCGGCGGCGTTGAAGTAGCGCAGGCAGACCGATTTCAGCCCGTAGGCGCGGTCGAAATCTTCAAGCATCTGCTCCACCATCCACTTGCTGCGCCCATAAGGGTTGATCGCGGCCTTGGGATGCTCCTCGTCGATCGGTACATACACCGGGTCACCGTAGACGGCGGCGGTCGAGGAAAAAATGAAGTTCTTGACTCCCGCACGAACCATGGCTTGTAGCAACGTCAGGGTGGCGGCCAAGTTGTTTTGGTAATACTTGGCAGGTTCAGTCACGGATTCGCCTACCTGTATAAAGGAGGCGAAGTGAAACACGGCATCAAAGTGTTGTGAGGCAAACAAGACGTCCAGGGCTTGCGCATCGGCTATGTCTAGTTCGACCAATTTTCCGCCCGCCAAGGCGCTGCGATGGCCTGTGGAAAAATTGTCTGCCACCACCACTTCGTGACCTGCACGCAGTAACTGCTTAACCATGTGCGAGCCGATATAGCCTGCGCCACCCACCACCAAAAATTTCATCCTGAGCTCCGATTTCCTGGACACTATTGCTGTGCAAGCACAGAGTGCAACGTCAGTGCGATCCGCCTGACCATTAATAACCGAGACTCGCTACGTTTGGAACGTCAAAGGAAAGAATATTTGGAACAAGATACAGCGAGCGCGCCCATTAGAGCTACCCTTGAAAAAGGGTATCTTGCGGGAATAATTATCAAATGAAAAACTCCGCCAAAATTATCGATTACTCATCAAAAATATTCAAAGCTGAATGGCCAAATTTAGTTTTGTGGTCTTATCTGCTATCGCCGTTGATTGTTAGGTTGCTAACAAACTATCAATATTCAAAAATTGATTTATTGGTCTTTTACACCATTGGCATGTCGGTGTTGTGGCTTTTGGCAATTAGATTTATTTCGTCTTATCAATTCAAAGTTCACATCATTCTACTGCCCTTTTATTTGGCAGCAACTGCTGATCTCTTTTTGGTTTTGAATTTCAACTCGAGATTAACAGCTGCCTATATATTTATTGGCTTGACAAACCATAAGGAGGCAAGCGAGTTTCTACCGACCTACTGGCGGTCCATCAGTATCGTTCTGGTGATTTTCATATTTTGCTATGGGGCTGGATTAATAGGCCTGCATAAGCGCGAATTATATAAAAACAAAGGAATTTTTGTTCTGGCTTTTAGCGCCTTGCTATTGGGGTATGGGGCGTATTTTTATAAGACGGTGAAAATTAATTCTTTCGGAAAATCTGCAGTCATGGATCTCCTTGCAAAAGATCAAAGCACGCCTATAGGCTATTTATCACAAATTGGCCTTACTGCAGACTTGTATATGGGGACGGAGGAACTTATCAAACGCCGTCGAGAATCTGATGTAAAAATAACCAGCCTGTCGAATCAATCAAATATAGAAACCATTGTTTTTGTGATCGGTGAGTCATCACGGCCGCACAACTGGTCCCTCTACGGTTATAACAAGGAAACGACCCCGAATCTCGGTAAGCAGGCGGGGATTTTCAAGTTTAATAACATCTGCACGACAGCCCCATATACCTCGTTCGCGGTTCCTTCAATGCTGAGCCTTGAGCCTATATGGGATTGGGACGCCATTGCCTCAACGAAATCATTGGTGAGCATCTATCGCGCAGCCGGGTACATGACCTATTGGTTGTCGGTACAGGAAGTTGATAGTTTTGGCGGAATAATTCCACAAATAGCTGCAGAGGCACAATACCGTCAATATTTTGAGAGAAGCTATGATGGGGCATTGATTTCAGAATATGAAAAAATACTAAAGAAGAGCGATTCAGAAAAGAAAGCCATATTTATTCATGTCAAGGGTAGCCATTTCGAGTACTCACGCCGATACCCAGAACATTTCGATAAATTCAAGCCGGCAACAAACAGCTTCAAAGACAAAATTACCGCAGAGTATGATAATACTATTTTATATACGGACTGGCTGTTAAGTACAATTATTGATCAATTGAAGTCAAGCAATAAACCCTCTGTCTTATTTTATTCATCGGATCATGGTGAAAACATGATGGATGACAGTCGAGGACTCTTGGGTCATGGAATTGGCAATGAATATGACCTCCCGGTGTCGGCATTTATCTGGGCATCCGATAATGTTTCAAGCCAGCAATCAATCAAGCTTTTAAAGCTGAGGGAAAGAGAAAGTCAGAAAATCAGCATATCATCGTTGCCACATACTCTTTTAAATATCACAGGGGTTTTCACGAATAAGTATAAAAGTTCGGATGATTTATTAAGTGATGATTTTGTATCGTCGAAATGTCCACATATGCTCGGCGCAGGCTATGTTCCATCGTTTGATTTTGACCCCATTAAACAGCCCTTGCTGAACAACGCCGCAAGGCGTTGATTATTGGCTCGCCGCGCCTAAGGTTGTGCTTGCGTGACGCCTTTTTTCAAAAACAACCAGTTCGACGCCTGCAAGCCGTCGAACTTGATTGTATAGCGGCCATCAAGGTAGGTCGCGGGCAGCTTCTTCATTTGCCCCAGGATGCCGTGGGTGAACAGTGTCAAGCCTTGCGGCGCCTGGATTGTTAGCGTGCCCTCGAGGGGCTCGACGTAAAAAGGTATTTTTTCGTCGTCTTGGGGGATGGCGCGGGCGCTTAACGAAATCAGTAAATCCTGGGATCGGCCCAAAGGCGCGTCGTCCAGGCTTTGCACCACCACACTGGCGTTGGCGGTCTTCACTTGAACTTTAATGTTGCCAAGGCTGATCGACTCGCCACCGATCCAGCCGGTAGCGGCTTGGGTACGCGGTGTATTGATTGTGTAGATGCCTTGTTTCCAGTTGCGCTTGAGCTCGCCTGTATCGGTCGTGGATTCGCTGGCATTAGTGTCCAGAAGCGACTGACCAGGGTCATGAAATTCCTGTGCATTGCTTGGGATAACGCCCTGTTGCAACCAGGGCAATTCCGGCGTCTGTGGCATCGCGATTTCCAGCTTGCCTTTCTCCATGGCTGTGCGCAGTAGAGCAGAGTTGGCCGGTGTGATCATTTGATTGAACAGGGTGCTTGGCGTCGGCGCGAAGACGTAGGTCGTTGTTGCTCCGCGGACGTCTGCACGGCGATAAAGCAAGGCCGCGGCGGGCAGAGTGGCCAGCATTGCAGGGTCGTTATAGGCGTGCCAGTTGCCGGCACTCATCCCTTCGCCCCCCAGTGGTTCCTGGCTGTAGGCATATTGCATCAGTGCATCCCAGCCTTGGTGGCTGGCGATACCGGCGATATAGAGTGGCAGCGAGTGACGGTCTGGTGTCGGGAAGGGCTCATTGTTCCACTCGGTGACGGTCAAGGGTTTGCCGGTGACCTGGCCGGCGGCAATCCAATTCACTATGCCGTCGCTGTAGAGCGGGTTTTTCTCTATCTGTCCCGAGCCCCCGTAGCTATGGACATCGATTACGTCGCCGGCGGTAAGGGCCGGCAGGGAGTTCAGGCTATCGCCGCCCCAGCTACTGGTCGTGGCGATGGGGACCTTCACGCCTATTTCACGCAGGTGTTGAATCATGTCAACGTTGAAACGTCGCTCCAGATCGTTAAGGAACAGCTTGGAGGGGCCTGGCTCCCAGGCGCGCCAGGTCTGGTCTGCAGATAGATTGTGCAGCTTGGCAAAGGCCGCGGCCTCGGCCATGTAGATCTTGTTGTGCTTTGGTACGTTCTTGTCTGGTAACAGGGCGTTGCCAAAGTGGCGGGTGATGTCGTTTTCGTTGGTAATCAGTACGGCGGCGATCGCCGGGTCGTCTTTGTAGGCGAGACCGGTATAGCTGTTTACATGGGTCATGTAGGCTTCGGTAAAGCGCTTCATGGCTTTCTGAATGGTGAGATTCACATAGGCATAGCCCTTGAGATAAGTATAATTTTGGTCTTCTTTTGGCAATTCATCGAAGCCATAAATGTTGTCTTTTTCAGTAAAGACTCGCTGGACGTGCATATCGAGCCACACGTAAATGCCTTCGTCTTTCAGGCACTTGATCCACCAGTCGATTTTTTTCAGCGATTCCGGGCTCAGTTGCTGGGTGTTACGCGTGACCCTAAGGTCGCCAAAGATGTTCGGGAAGACCCATGGCGAGTCATGGTGGTGCAGTCTTACGAGATTGAAGCCCAGTGCCGACAGGCGTTTGGCCTGCAGCTTGATTGCATCGTCTGGCGTGCTGAACAGCGAATAGGCTGACAGGTTGGTGCCCCAGAAACGCGCCGTAGTGTTGTCCGCAAATAGCAATTGCTCGCCGGAGGCTTTGAGGAAGCCGCGCTTGCCTGCAGGCTTTTCCTGAGCGTTGAGAAAGGACAGGTCGACCGGCGAGGTTTTCCAGTCGAGCTTGTCAGTCGGCCAGCTCTTTGGGTCCGACAGCCCGAAGCGCTCGGTATTGGTCGGGCCGACCGCCACATCGCCAGAAACGCTCAAAGTGGCTGTGAAATCCTGGCGGCCAGGTTTGATCGTATTCTTGTAGATAAAAGCACGCACCTCGGATTTACCGCCCGGTTCAAAGTACACACTCGCCAGTGCGGGCTCGAAGCGCATTTCGATGCGTCGCCCTTGGGCATTGCCCCAGGACCAGCCACGGTTGTCGGGTAGCAAAGTGGGCTCGCCCATTTCTCCAGCGAAAAGGGCGGGGTCGAACGTGAAGACGATGCCGCCACCTGACACGCCCGACTTCATGCTGTGTGCATCCAGGACAAAGTTCCAGGTCAGCTTTTGCTCGTCTTGCTTCTGAATCTGCGCAGTCAAGTCGAAATCCAGCGCTTTGTTTTTGCCTGCAAGGGAGTATCGATAAGGGGTGTTTACCTTGAATTCGGTCTGCAAATACGTCCAGTCCCAGTTTCTCCCAAAGAACGAGAATGTCGTAGCCATTACCGGGCTGCCGCCACGCACCAGCATTGGCAGGCCGTTGCGCTCATCCACACTGACGACCCAGTCCGACGCCCAGGTACGAAACGGCCAAATAGCAAAAAACAGCAGTAGCAGGATCAGTATCTGGGGGCGGCGAAACAACTGGATCATGGGTTCTACCTGAGTTGGAGATGGGCACTCGCTGTGACAGCCGTAGAGGTGTGCTTGAGCCTGCGCGCCATCTGAGCATAGGCGACGCCCACACCAGCCACCGACCAATACACCACGGGGATTACCGTGATACTGCTAACGGTAACGATGGTGATCAGGATCCCGGCCAGTGTCGCCAGAAGTGCGCGACCGAGTCGGCGTGCCTCATCGTCTTCGTTGGGGAACGAACGCATCCCCTTGCGGATGCCCAGCAAAACACTGACGAAAAAAACCACGAAAAGCGTCAATCCAATCAAACCGAACGACAGCGCTACGCCGATATAGGTGTTCACGATATCGATGATCCCCTGGCCCTGAGTCAAGGACTGCATTTCCGGTGTGCTGCGGAAATCGAAAGAACCCAGCAAAGGGTTGCGCTGGATAACGATCACGGCGTTATCAATCAAGCGCTGCCGGTAGGTGATGTTCTCTACTTCCACCGTGCCGATGAACGGTAGCAGATCAAGCACTTTTTGCCCGCCCGGCACAATGGCCAGCAGGGGAAGGGCGAGCACTCCGGCGGCCGCCAGCAGCATCAGGCGTTTGATCGCTTTACGGCCGGTGCCTATGAACACGACGATCATGACGGCTGCACCGATCCAGGGTCCACGCGACAGCGGTGCGAACAGACCACCGGCGAGCAAGAGTGCGCCGAGGGTTCTCTGCAATCGACTGCGTACATCCTCTTGCAAGTACAGATAAAGGCCGATGGCCACGCTGATGACGAAGCCCAGCGCAATGGCTTGGCCGGTAGTGGCGCTGGCGCGTAATGAACCACCACGGCTCAAGTAGCCGGACTCCCATTGCATGCCCATGGCGTTGACAACCGCCCTGTACAGCTGCCAGTGCTTGGAAAATTCGAAGAGACCTATAAGCGACAGCACCATGGCGGCGAGTACAAAACCGAACAGAGCGTCCTTGAAGTCGCTGAGGTTCTTCAGCGCCCGGCTGGCAACGTAGTAAGGCAAAAAAACTTCGATGAACAGGTAAAGTATTTGGCGCAAGGTGTCGGTGACCGTGGTTTCGCGCAGGAAAAGCAGACTCGTCAGCAGGAGGTGGGCAGCTAACAGCTTGTCAGGCCATGTGCGCCCGAAAGGGACCGTGTCTGCTCGCCTGCGTAGAGCAAAAAAAGCCGGGAGCAACACACACAATGCCAGCAGACGAACATGGTTCAGGGCAAAAAAATAATTGATCAGGCCGAAGCCCGGAATCTCCGCCGGGGCCGGCGGGATGAGAAACAGCAAAAGGAAAAATAGCGCCACGGGATTGCGTTCGCTTTTTCGTGCGAAGGTCAGAACGATCGCGGCAATGCCCGCGTACACCCAGAAACTGTGCGAAAAAAAGGCCAGTAGCGTCAATACGAACCACAGATTGCGCCGACGAGTGAAATTGCGGTCGGGAATCAGGTCTGCTGCTGGTCGTCGTGCCATCGCAAAAACGATGCCAGCAAGGACCAGAATGACGATTAACGCGCGAAGGTGCTCAGGCATAGATAATTGGACTTATTGATTGATGAGCGACGGCTATTGGAATGGCAAATTGCGACTATAGTACCTTTTGAGCCATTGAGTCCGGGGATGATGTTATGTCGTTAGCTGATCTATCGCCATCGTTGAGCCTTCGCAGGCGAGCAATCTCCGCTGGGGCATGGAATCTCGGGGCGCTGGTTACGTCCCAAGCCTTTCGTTTGGGTGGCAACCTGATAATGGCCCGCCTGCTGATGCCGGAGATGTTCGGCATCATGATGATCGCCATCACCGTTTCGCTGGTTCTGCACTTGCTTTCCGATGTCGGCTTGCGCCAGAACATTATTCAGAGCCCGCGCGGCGACGACCCGGTATTTCTCAATACCATCTGGACTGTGCAGATCTTGCGCGGCTTTATCCTTTTTGCTTTGACACTTCTCCTCGCGGCCCTCGCCTGGTTTGCACAGACTCTCAATCTGTGGTCGATCAATTCCACCTACGCGGCACCCGAGTTGCCGCTGGTGTTGGCCGTGACCAGTTTCTCGGCAATCATCACTGGATTTCAGTCGACGAAAATCGACCTGGCAGTGCGCGCTTTCCAGCAAAAGAAAGTGGTACTCACCGAGTTTGCGTCCCAGCTCGTCGGGCTGTTGGTGATGCTGGCCATCGGTTACTTCACCAGATCCATCTGGTCACTGGTGGCCGCGGGTCTGGTCTCAGCGATGGTCAGCACGCTGCTGGGGCATGTCTGGTTTGAGGGCCCGCCTAACCGTCTGCAGTGGGAGCGTTCTGCGCTCACGGAATTAGTCGGCTTCGGCCGTTGGATATTGTTGTCGTCGGCAGTGGGCGTATTGGCCATGTACGGTGATCGTATCTGGTTCGGCGGCAGCATGACGACCAGCGAACTGGGCGTTTACTCCATTGCCGTGCTGATTTTGGGAGCTCTTCAGCTTGGGATGCAGAAGATATTCGGGGCCGTGGCCTTGCCGGCCTTCAGTGAGGCCTCAAGAACTAATGACCCCGTACGGCTCCAGGCTTTGTACTACCGTTTGAAATTGATGTTCGATCTTTCCTGTCTTTTTTTATGTGGACTGTTCTTTACCGGGAGTCCACTGGTCATCAGCGTTTTGTACGATGAGCGTTATGCCCAGGCCGGCAACATGATGGCCATTCTTTCACTCTCTTTTTTCACAATGCGCTACATGCTGGCGCATCAGGTCTGGATTGCCTTGGGGCACACAAAATACCAGGCCATGGATAACATTATTCGCGTGGTCTCGTTGTGGGTGCTGCTGCCTCTGCTGCTGGCGATTGGCGGGGTCGAATATGCAATTTGGGGTGCCGCGCTTTATACGTTTCCTACGCTTATCCTGGTTTTTTATGTCAATTGTCGTCTAGGGATGTTCAATCTCAAGCGTGAACTGGTGGTGCTGCCAATGCTGGTGGTGGGGGCTTTGTGTGGAGAGTTGTTGACGAGTATTGCTGAATGGCTTTGATTTGATCTATTTCTCTTGATGTTTCCAATGCTGTGGCACAGGCGTCGCCATTGCGGTGTTGATGGCGGTCGCCAAAAAAATGTGACCTTGATGTGCAGTTGAAATTTCCAACGTAATCTCGATGTCGTGGAGCTTTGAATCATGAGAGAAACTGATTTGAATACCTCTGTGATGGGTCGCAGAGGCTTCCTCCTGGCTTTTGCCCTGTTAAGTATTGGGGGGTCGATGTTCGGATTTTCCAAAGCCGTTGCTCGGCCTTCTGCTGCTAAATCCGAGTTTGTTGTCATCAACGGATGGGTGCTGCCTGCCCAGCATTTTCGGCAAACACAAGCATGATCAAAGACTACCAATCGCAGAAAGAACTCCACGACCACTACGACGTCTGCATCATAGGTGGGGGGCCAGCCGGCATTACGCTGGCTTTGCGTTTAGCCGGTAATGGTCGGCGTGTGGTGCTTGTCGAGGGCGGTGGGCGCGAGTATTCAAGGGCCTCGCAAAGCCTCTACAAGTGTCCATCGTCTGGCCTCGATGTTTACGCTGAGGAAACACGCCTGCGCTATCTTGGCGGCACCTCCAATCACTGGGCCGGGCGATGCCGTCCCTTTGAGAAGTCCGACTTTACCGTGGGCCCTCCGGTGGGTTTACCCGGTTGGCCCATCGCGTTTTCCGAGATGGAGCGTAATTTGCCAGCGGCCATGGCCATTGTAGATCTTCCGCCGCATTCTGGATTCAAGGCCATCAACGCTTCTTTGGACGACGCCGAATTTGAAGCTGATCGTTTCTTGCTCAGCCCTCCCACGCGTTTTGCACAAAAATATGCCAAGGAGCTTGATGAGACCGAGGGCCTTGATGTCTTCATCAACTGCAACTGCGTCGATCTTGAATTTGACAGCAAGACCGGCCGCATAGCGACGATAGTCGTCTCGGACTACGAATTACATCGAGAACGAGTCACGGCAAAACTATTCATTTTGGCGACGGGCGCGATCGAGAATGCCAGGCAACTGCTCAACAGTGAGTCCCTGGCAGCTGGCGGTATTGTTAGCAAAGATGGTTACGTCGGAAGATGCTTCATGGAGCACCTTAACGTCGATCTGGGTACCTTCATCCTGAAAGACGGGCAGGGTACAGATGCTCGACAGTACTTCACGACCGATGCATTCGTGATGGAGCACGGGTCGGGTAAAGGGAATGTGACGGCCTCGCTTGTAGCTGAAGTGAAAACCTATGGGCGAATGGCTGCCATCAAAAGCTTTCTCGAGAACCTCATCTGCGAGGTGGGTGCGGAGCACAAGATTGAATTTATTACCAAGTTCGATTGCCCTGGGGATGGGGTGCTCGGCACGCTGATCGAGCAGTTTCCCAACCCCAATAGCCGCCTCTCATTGCTCGACGAGCGAGATGCGTTGGGGATGAGGAAGGCAAGCGTTCATTGGGAACTGACCCCTGCAGACAGAAATACCGTCAAATCCATAGGGCTCGAAGTGGCAAAGTGTTTTGCCGACACAGGGCTGGGCTTTGTCAAGTTGGAAGAGTGCGTTTATGAAGTCGATTTGCCACTGAAGGCCAATCCCCATGCTCATCATATGGGGACCACACGGATGGCAACGTCGCCTGAGTTTGGCGTTGTCGACGAGAACTGCAAAGTATTCGGTGTCGAGAATCTTTACGCTGCGGGCAGCAGTGTTTTCGCTACAGGCGGTGCCTCTAACCCCACGATGCCTCTTTTGCAGCTTGCTTTAAGGCTGGCGGATCATCTTAACGATCAAATGGGGCCCGGGGTGGGCAGGTATTCATGAGTGGGAGCATTTGTGGATTTTTTGAGTGTTGAATTTTAGGGAGGCGTCTACGCTTAGGGTAGTGGTAATCAAGAATCAGGGTGTATCGAACCCTGGCACAGATGTATATCGCTGAATTATTGAGGCTGACAGGATGATTGGTCTACTAAAGCGCACTATTGCTCATATTGCCAAAACAACCGGGCGTGGAACCTCGCTCTATAAAAAATTCTGTAAACCGGACGGGTATGAATGGGCTAAACACCTGACTCGATGGGGATCTCTGCACTCCGTCGGTAAAAACGTATGGATCAATCTTGGGTGCAACATAACTGACCCTACGCTAGTACGACTCGGAAATAATATAGCTTTATCTGACTGCACACTGTTCGGCCACGATGGCATAGTCGGCTTGCTCGATGCACGCTTTGGTACAAAACTTGACTCTGTCGGCCCTATTGATATACGTGATAATTGTTTTATCGGTTATGGCGCAATCATCATGCCACGTGTGACTATTGGTCCGGATTCGATTGTTGCAGCCGGTGCAGTAGTGGTGAAAGATGTTCCGCCTGGGGTCGTGGTTGGGGGTAATCCAGCCAAGGTTATTTGTACGCTGGAAGATCTGTTGGCGAAAGTCGAAGAACGTTGCGCCACCTACCCGTGGATTGACCTCATCAGGCAACGCAGCGGACTATTCGATCCGGAACTTGAACCGAAACTTAAAGCAATGAGAGTGCAGTATTTTTTTGGCGAGCAGCCCAATGGTTAGTGCCCCTCTTGATGTGTTGGTCGTTAATTACAATACCGCGGCTCTGTTGCAACCGATGTTTAATGCGTTACGCCAGTCCACTAGTGTGGGTCGCACGCGCTATTTGGTGGTGGACAATGCCTCTGCTGATAATTCGCTGGAGTGTCTGGCAACTGTTTGTCCAGAGGCGTTGCAACTGGCCAATGAAAATAATGTTGGCTTTGGGCGTGCCAACAATCAATTAGTTGAACACTTACAGGGCAAGTATGCGTTGCTCCTCAATACCGATGCCTTCGTTGCTGCGGATACGCTGAGCAAGACCCTTGACTACATGGAGGCTCATCCTGATTGCGGTGTCCTCGGCGTTCGGCTGGTTGGACGAGAGGGAGATTTGCAACCCTCCTGCCGCTATTTTCCGACGCCGTTGAATGTCTTCCTCTCGCGCACAGGGCTTGAACGTTTTTTCCCTGTGGTGAAGAGAGTCGACGACATGGCTTGGGATCATGCTTCGGTGCGTGAGTGCGACTGGGTGCCCGGGTGCTATTACCTGATCCGCCGTGAAGTCATCGACCAGGTTGGCTTGTTCGATCCGCGCTACTTCCTTTATTTCGAGGAGGTAGATCACTGCAAGCGCGTTAAACAGGCGGGTTGGAAGGTGGTTTACTACCCGGATACCACAGTGGTGCATATCGGCGGTGAAAGTGCCAAGTCTGTTGCCAAACTCAATGCGATTTGTCACCAGCTACCCACCTTGCAAATCGAAAGTGAGCTTTTGTACTTCCGCAAGCACCACGGTCTGCTGGGTTTGGCCTTACATATGGTGTTGGTGAGTCTGGGTGATCTGATTTTGGCGCTCAAGGCGCTGTTGAAAGGCCGCGACTGGGCCGCTATAGGGGCTTGTTGGCAGCATGCTCGTGTGACCTGGGCGTTGTTGCGTGATACCCAATTCGCTAGCCAACCCACACGGTAGAACAATTTATGTTCGAAAACATACGTGCTGACTTGCGTGCCTACGCGGGAGATTGGGGGGCTCAGGGGTTTTGGGTGATGGTCGTTTATCGCTTTGGGCGCTGGCGCTACGGTGTGCGCCCAGCGCTGTTACGTAAATTGCTCTCCTTTATATACAAAGTGCTCTTCAAACTGGTGCAGATCGTCACGGGTATCGAGTTGCCGTGTGAGGTAGTGATCGGACGCAACTTTGTCATCGATCATTTCGGTGGAATCGTGATCAGTGGCTATGCGCAGTTTGGCGATGATTGCCGTATTCGCAATGGCGTCGTCGTGGGCCTTAAGAATGTGAATGAGCCGATTGCCCCGGTGATGGGCAACAATGTAGATATCGGTGCAGGGGCCAAGGTGCTGGGCAATATCCGTATTGGTAACAATGTCGTGATTGGTGCCAATGCCGTGGTGCTGACCGATGTACCGGACGACTCGGTGGCAGTAGGCGTGCCTGCGACTATCAAGAAAAGGAAGTACGCAGAAGCGAGGGAACGCTCATGAACCACCCGATGGATTACTTCAATTGCGTCGCTGAGTGAACGCCATGGCTACGGATATGGGTGTCGTTGTAATCGGTCGCAATGAAGGCCCGCGACTGGAGCGTTGCCTGGCTTCACTGATCGGTGCAGCGCAGAAGGTTGTTTATGTCGACTCTGGATCAACGGATGGTTCAGTGCAGTTGGCCTTGACGCTTGGGGTCGAGGTGGTCGAGTTGGATATGACGATTCCGTTTACGGCTGCGCGCGCGCGCAATGAAGGATTCGCCTGCGTGCAACGCTTATTGCCGTCGATGCGTTATGTGCAGTTTGTCGATGGTGATTGCGAGGTGGTCGGTGGCTGGCTGCCCCAGGCCCAGGCCTTTCTTGATACACACCCTGATGTTGCGGTGGTCTGTGGACGGCGCCGTGAACGTTTTCCGCAACACTCGGTTTACAACTTACTGTGTGATCTCGAATGGGATACGCCGGTAGGTGAGGCCAAGGCATGTGGTGGCGATGCGCTGATGCGGACCGATGCCTTCGCCGAGGTGTCCGGATTTCGACCGGATCTTATTGCCGGGGAAGAGCCTGAATTGTGTGTGCGTCTTCGTGGAAATGGATGGAAGGTCTGGCGTCTGGGTGAGGAAATGACCTTGCACGATGCCACCCTGACCCGGTTCGGCCAATGGTGGCAGCGTACCCTGCGCGGTGGTTATGCCTTTGCCGAGGGCGCATTTTTGCATGGGGCCGCACCTGAGCAGCATTGGTTGCGTGAGTCGCGCCGTGCCTGGTTCTGGGGATTGGGCGTCCCGCTGGCGACTGTTATCGCGAGTTTGATGTTGGGGTGGTTTGGGCTGCTTCTGCTGCTGGTCTATCCATTGCAGGTCGTGCGCTTGGCCCGCAGGGGCGATAGATCCACGCGTGAAAACTGGCTGCGGGCTTTCTTTCTTGTCTTGGGGAAATTTCCCGAGATGCTCGGGCAAGTCAAGTTTCTTTTGAACAGATTCGGCGCCGGCAAGACGGCGTTGATCGAATACAAGTGAGACTTCCATGAATAATTGGGTGATATTAAAAAGCGTGTTGTTTTTACATGCAGGGTATTCGTTAAGAGCGTTGAATAATAAGTTTAAAATGCTGGTTTTAGTTGTAAAAAACTGGTCCGAGCTAAAATTGTTTTTTTGGCGCATGTCGAACGCTCTGGGTAAGACCGGAGTTGAAAAGTTGGGCGGAGATTGTGTGGGTGTTGTTCATTGGCCATACATCAGTAGAAGCTGGAGTTCTCAGAATAAACTTAGCGTATTAGCCTCGCATTACGAAGTTGTCGCCAAAAGCTGTCCGGAGCTGTTGCTGTTGGGGCGCAACGACCGTTTGATGTTGAGTGATTTATCGGCGTTCGCGGCGGGTTGTTCCCTGGTTCTGGATCGTCCAGTATGGTTTATGCGTGAAGGGGAGCTGGTGCTGAACCTGTTTCAGGGCGATTTGCGTATTGCATCCATAGCCTTCACCTTGTGTCGCACGGACACTGAGTTATGTATTTTTATCGGTGCAGTTCAAGGCATACATAAAGGCGTGGAGAGTGATCGGTCTTTGAGTATTTATAGGGACCTGACAAAAGATTTTGAAGGTCTTCGACCAAGAAGCTTTCTGATTGAAGTGATTAAATATATTGCAGTCAATATTGGTGTTGGGAAGATTTATGCGGTAGGGGATGGGTATCGTCATCATCGCCATCCGTACTTCGGCGCTGAAAAAGCTAAGGAACTTGCGGCAAATTATGATTTGATCTGGCTGGAGCATGGAGCCACTGCGTCAGAGCGCGAAGACTTTTTTGAGATTCCCATGGTCCCGTCCAAGAAGGCGCTTGACAGTATTCCTTCAAAAAAACGCGCCATGTACCGCAGGCGTTACGAACTTCTGGATGATACGTTTACAAAAATAGACAGCGTGTTGGTCGGCAGTTATAGCAGCCACCGTGTTGCGAGTTGATGTTCCTGGTCCCTGTACGGCTGCGGGATTGCCTGCAGTAATAATCCACCGCAACGACAACTAAGCTTGGTTCCTATGCGTATCGCTTATTTCATCAATCAATACCCCAAGGTCAGCCATAGCTTCATTCGTCGCGAGATTTTGGCGTTAGAGCGTCAGGGCTTTGTGGTGCAGCGCATAGCTCTGCGTGGCTGGGATGCCGAGTTGGTGGATGCCGAGGACGTGTCCGAACGCAGTAAAACGAGTTATGTGCTGCAGGGCGGAGTCAAAGGCCTGTTAGTGCCCGTGCTGCAGGTGCTGCGCGCCCAGCCGCGACGTTTTTTTTCGGCGCTGTGGCTGGCGCTACGCATGGGTCGTCGTGCCGATCGCCCCTGGCCGTACCATTTGGTCTATTTGTTTGAGGCAT
Organism: Pseudomonas sp. MDT1-17; assembly: GCF_054898105.1. Taxonomy (NCBI): domain Bacteria; kingdom Pseudomonadati; phylum Pseudomonadota; class Gammaproteobacteria; order Pseudomonadales; family Pseudomonadaceae; genus Pseudomonas; species Pseudomonas sp. MDT1-17. The sequence continues at coordinate 3,049,244 of NZ_JBUBVM010000001.1, forward strand.
GTCGCGTGCTGTCTTGGTTGCAGGCGTTCGGCGCCGAGCATGTGCACGCGCATTTCGGCACTAACTCAACCGAGGTGGTGATGCTGGCCAATGCACTCGGCGGGCCGGCGTACAGCTTTACCGTGCACGGCCCGGAAGAGTTCGACAAACCGCAGTTTATTCATTTGGGCGAGAAAGTCCGGCGCGCGGCTTTTGTCGCGGCGATCAGTTCTTATGGGCGCAGCCAGCTGTTTCGCTGGGTGGCTCATGCGCATTGGCCAAGGGTAAAGGTGGTGCACTGTGGGCTGGAGCGGGCGTTTCACGATGTGCCGGCCGTTGCCGTGCCATCCGCGCCGCGGTTGGTTTGCGTAGGTCGTTTGTGTGAGCAGAAGGGTCAACTGTTGTTGCTTGAGGCCGCCCGCATCCTGGCAGCGCAAAACGTGGAGTTCGAGATAGTGCTGGCCGGCGATGGGGAAATGCGTGCGCAAATCGAAGCCCTGATTGCACGGCATGGCTTGCAGGCGCGGGTGCGAATTACCGGCTGGATCAGCAGCGAACAGGTGCGGGCGGAAATTCTTGCGGCGCGGGCCTTGGTGTTGCCGAGCTTCGCCGAGGGCTTGCCGGTGGTCATCATGGAAGCCATGGCGTTGCGCCGACCCGTGCTGACGAGCTATGTGGCGGGCATTCCCGAGTTAGTGCGACAGGGTGAGAACGGTTGGTTGTTTCCCGCTGGAGCGGTGGATGAGTTGGCGGCGGCGCTGGCGGACTGCCTCGCGCAACCTGTCGAGGTGCTGCAGCGGATGGGCGAGGCCGCTTATCAGAGAGTGCTGGAGCGACACGATATCGATACCGAAGCAGCCAAGTTGGCTCATTTGTTCAGGGCGCAAGCATGATCACGTTAATTGGTTGGCTGTTCAGCTCACTGCTGATCCTCATCCTCCTGCCAGTGTTGGTGCTGTTTGTGCAGGTGCTGATGGCCTGTCTGCCTGCACGGTCGCGCTCGTCGGCAAAAGGATCGCGACCGCGGGTGGCGGTGTTGATACCGGCACACAATGAATCCTCGATCATCGTCGCGACATTAAACAGCATTCGGCCGCAGTTGCTTTTGGGTGATCGCCTATTGGTGGTGGCGGATAACTGTTCTGACGAGACTGCCGCGCTGGCCCGCACGGCGGGCGCCGAGGTGGTGGAGCGCAGCAATGAACAGCAGCGCGGCAAGGGTTATGCGCTGGACTGTGGGGTGCGTCATTTGGCGAGCGATGCGCCGGACGTCATGGTTGTTATTGATGCGGATTGCCAGGTGGCTGAGGGTTCTATTGAGCGTTTGGCAATCTGTTGCATCGACTCAGGGCGGCCAGCGCAAGCCCTGAATTTAATGCGTGCTCCAGCAGGTTCCGGGCTAAAAGTGCGGCTTGCCGAGTTTGCCTGGTGCGTGAAGAATCGGGTACGGCCGCGGGGTTGGACCCGGCTTGGTTTGCCCTGTCAGTTAATGGGCACGGGAATGGCTTTCGTCTGGCGGGATCTGACTTTGATCGATTTAGCCAGTGGCCACATCGTTGAAGATTTGAAGATGGGCCTGGATTTCTGTCGAAGCGGCAAGCCGCCTTTGTTTTGTCCCGATGCTCTGGTGACCAGCTATTTTCCACGCAGCGATGAAGGCTTAGCTACCCAGCGTACGCGCTGGGAACATGGTCATCTAGGGGTGATTCTTGGGGATACGCCAAAGTTGTTTGTGGAGTCGATTGGCCAGGGTAACTGGAGTCTGCTAGCTATGACGCTGGATTTGCTGGTCCCTCCGTTGGCCTTATTGACGTTGGCCTTGGGGGCGGCATTTGGAATGTCATGGTTGGTATTTATGCTGTCCGGAGCTTTGGCGCCAGCATTGATAGCTTCTTCCGGAGTAGCAATATTGGGGGTGACTATCTTGCTGGCATGGAGCCAATTTGGGCGTGGGATTATTTCATTTTCAGCCTTGTTGTATGCGCCGTTCTACGCGGTGAAGAAAATCCCCCTGTATCTCAGATTCTTGCTTAAGCGCCAAGTTGAATGGGTGCGTTCGAAGCGAGATGACACCTGATGCGCGCTTTATCCTGGCTGCACAACTGGCAAACGATTATCCAGAAACTCAGGGTGGTCAGTGATCTGGGCGATGAACAAGAATTGATTGATGCTTTATCCAGGACTGAGTCGACGACGGTGCTTGGATTCGTCAATGCCCATGCCATGAACCTGGTGGCGGGCAACACTGATTACTATAACGCGCTGTCGGCTGCTGACGTGTTATTACGGGATGGCTCCGGCATGGCCATCCTGTTTCGCCGACTCGGCTTGGAGCCGGGGCTGAATTTGAATGGCACAGATTTTATCCCTAAATTATTGGCAGCGTTCAAGGGCCGACGCGTGGCTTTCTGGGGTACTGAAGAGCCCTTTCTCGCCAATGCGGTGCAGCGTAGCGAAGCGATATATGCGGTAAATGTCGTCTCTGCTCACCATGGATTTGCTGAGGTAGATATCTACCTCAACCTTGCCCGGCAGTCGCAGCCAGAATTGGTCGTGCTGGGGATGGGCATGCCCAAGCAAGAAGCCGTTGCCGCCAGATTAGCCGTCAGCGGCGTGCCATGTCTGGTCGTGTGCGGAGGGGCGATCCTGGATTTTCTCGGCGGCAAGGTGACTCGTGCTCCGCTATGGGTGCGCCGTCTCGGTTGTGAGTGGGTGTTCAGGTTGATAGGTGAGCCAAAGCGATTATTCAGTCGCTATGTGGTGGGTAATCCGACGTTCTTGTTGCGCACATTGATCTACAGGGATTCCTGACGTCACAGTTTTTGACGCCTGGCTGGCGCCATAAAAAACACGGCTGAAATATCTTGCGAAACTTAGGTGCAGCACCTTTACTCAGGTTGAAATTATCGACTTGACGGGTGTGTTCGGGGTTATTTTCCTCGTTAAGATTGGCGTCAACAAAATGTTGTTGAGCAACCTTGAAAATGTACTCAGCTGTAGAGCATTCATGTCGAGTAGTTAGGTTATTGATTTGTAAACTCAAATGGCCCTTCCTTGAATTGTGCTAATAACCAAATGAAAAAATACATTAAAACATTAATACGTAAGTTTATATCTCCTTCAATGCGATTTGAGCTAAGGAAAGCCATTGCCTGGCTGCGAGATATACTGGGTAGGGCATGTTTTTGGCGCTGGGAAATTGCCAGATTCAAGCTGCGGGAAAACAGCACCTATGACATTCTCTATGTGGGCAGGAAAACACAGCGGGAATTTGTGAAGGTTCTACTGGGCTCTGAATTTCAAACGGTTGATAGCCAGTTGAAGTTGGAGAAGTCAGACCGGACAGTGTGGGTCAGTGAAATGCCGACCTTGGGTGCATTGTACGTGCCTCAATATTTGAGTGCTGTTGTTCCTCTGAGCAGGTCAATTGAGGATATTACGGCCAGATACAATACCGAGTTACGTCGAAATCTGCGCAAGAACCGGCTGCGCTATCGTATGAAACAGGCCTTGAACGATGACGAAATTGAAATCGCAGATCGGGAAATGCTTAAGCCCTACGCCAGAGCAAGGCATGGAGCAGCCGCCTCTCAAATTGAATCGCATGAGGTTCAAAGGGTGGCAAAAAGTGCCGGGCGGCTCGATCTAGTATTGTTGGAGGATGAAATTGTTGCATGCCATCTTGGGTGCGTAATTACCCGGGCAGGAAAACGCTACTGGAGCACGGTCCGTTTTGGCTATCCCGATGCTGTATTTTCAGATGCCAAGAAGTTACGTGAAGTTAACTCGATTACCACGTTCATGGCACTTGAATGGGCGATAGAAAATGGTTTTGACTATTATGATATCGGAACGTGCCTGGCACGCCCGGACGATGGACTTCTTGAGTGGAAAAGACGGCGTGGCGGTGATATCGATACGCTTGGAAACTACGGCTATTTATTTGTTCGACTGCCCAAGGTAGGCGCAGCCCAATTTCTTTGGGAGACGCCTTTATTTGCTGTTGAAGGCAAAAAGCTGACACTTCATCTTGGCTTGCCGGACGGTCCGAGTGATGAGGAGGTCGCGGGTCGATACCGTGAAATGGGTTTTGGTGGACTGTTCAAAATATATCTTCATTGTTCCAAACAACCGCAGGAGGCGCTTCTCGACACCTTGCGCAGCCGTTACACGCATCTGACATTACCCCCTGTACTGGAAACTATTGTATCCACCTGAACAGGTTGCTGATTTAAAGATGTACGGTTTACGTGTTTGGCCATGAACACTGTTTCTGTATAACCACATTGCGATGGGGGTGCATATGTCGGGATTTAATGCATTAACGAGTGCCGGCCAATCAAAGTGGAGCCTTGCTGCGTACAAGCACCTTCTTAAAACACGACTTATACGGAAGCCGCCGTTAACGCTGCAAAGTCTAGCCGTGAAAACCTGGGAAATTGCTCCAGGCGAAATCTCGATGGCTCCGCCCGCTTTTTTCCTTCCTGGCCAACTCGAACGTGTGACGGGATGGGCAGGGGAGCTTTTTTATCCTTACGAGCACCCCCGTCGCACAATGGAAGGAGTCGGTAGTGTTGAACATGGGCCAACTCGAGGCTACCTGCTTAAAGATGTCTGGTTAATTGACGGCGCTCTTTACAAAGGTAATGCAAAATCTTCGTTGTCGCCCAGATCTGGATGGTTACCAAAGATTCGCGTAGAAAACGAAATTGATCGCGGTGCGATGTTTTGTACGGCGGGAGGGAACAAATGGTTTGGCTCGTGGTTAATGGATGATTGTATTACCTATCCAATAGCCTGCAACGAAGGCGTTCCGGTGACGACGGCAGCGTCTGCCAACCTTGTTTCCACCGTGACGACCGGCATACTTCACACCCCCGGTTATGAGGACTGGCTTGGTATGACGCCGGTTCGGTTACGTGATGCATTTTTTCGTGAACTCGTGATCTTTGACGATCTAAGTCAAAATAGACATAAGCACCTGCGTTTTCGTGCGATGGGTGAAAAGTTGCTCTCACACGTAAAAGTTTGCGATCACCCTGGCGTGTTCATTTTGCGAGGTGGCACGGGTGAATTGCGATTGTTACGCAATGAAATGGAACTTGCAGAACGTCTGCGTGACCGCAGAGGCTTTCGTATTATCGATCCTGCTAAGTCCGATGTTCCGACGATAGTGGCGGCCTGTGCCGGCGCAAGGACCGTGGTAGGGATTGAGGGGAGTCATCTTATACACGGCGTTAATGTGCTCCAGCCAGGTGATTCGCTGCTGGTGTTGCAGCCCCCTGATCGGTTCCTCTGTTTTTTCAAATATCTAACGGATCGCGATCAGCAAAATTTTGGTTTTGTGGTCGGTACGCCTGAGGGCAATGGCTTTAGTATCGACCCTGATGAAGTTGAGCGTACGCTAGATCTGTTTCCGTCATGACAGCTCTTGAGTTCATACCGGAGCAGCATGCCACCCCGGTGTTCTGAGTAATGTAGGGCTAATAAGCATGCTTGCCGGAGAAGGCAAACACAGTCCGTAAAAGAATGACGAAATCGAGCCACAGCGACCAGTTGTTGATGTATTCAATGTCCGAGTCAACACGCCGGATCATCTGGTCTATATCCCTCGTTTCACCACGATAGCCACGTACTTGAGCCAGGCCTGTGATGCCCGGTTTAATGTTGTGGCGCGCAAAGTAGCCCGAGACGTCAGGCGAGTACTGCACATCGTGTTGAATAGCGTGCGGGCGAGGCCCCACCAGCGACATTTCCCCCATCAAAACGTTGAATAACTGCGGTAGCTCATCGAGGCTGGTTCGCCGAATAAAGGCTCCCACCCTGGTCAAGCGCGGATCATTCTTTTGTGCCTGCTTGACGATGCCGTCTGACGGCTGATGGACGACCATGCTCCTGAACTTCCAGATACGGAAAGCTTCTCCACTCCACCCCATGCGCTGCTGACGAAAGAACACGGGGCCGGGGCTATCGATCTTAATCGCAATGGCAACAATCGCCAGCACGGGTGCCGCAAAAAGCAAGATGAGAAAAGCCAGGACTTTGTCCTCAAGATTCTTCAGAAACAGACGCATCCCCATTAGCGGAGTTTCAGATAAGGTCAGTACGGGAATGCCGGCAATTTCGCGAACACTGTGGTTGATCAGACGCAAAGAGAAAATGTCAGGCACCCAGTTAACAGAGATGTGTTTATCGAACAGCCTTAAATAAACATCCTGGATAACCTCTGAGCCACCCAGAGGCGTTACGAAATAGACGGTACGAATGGCGTGCTTAACGACTAACTCATCAAGGTCGGAGATATCACCCAGTATCGACAGGCGTTGTGCGCCTTCCAAAACGTCCTTTCCCCGATCATCGTTCGCGCCAATCAACACACACCCGACGATACGTTCACCCAGCCAGGGATTATTGCTGATTTTCTTGTGAAGATAGTTGGCCAGTTCGCCCGAGCCAATAATAAGAGAGTTTTCCAACTGCGTCGGATGGGCCAAAAACTTCTTCTGCATTTCGCGTGTAGCAAGGTGCAAAAGCAACTGAGCAAAATACCCAATAACAAATAACTCCCCAACCAACAAACGCGAGTACCGTTCGCTTGTTTTGGTAAGAAAGGCCATGGCAACGAGAAAGCCAAACGTGGCAGTCCACGCCTTTAAAAGCTTGAAGGCTTTGACGGTAAATCCGACATTACTGCGGTAAATAGCATAGTGGTCGTACACGACAGCCAGCGCCCCAAGCAGCAACAGGAGCAGGATGACGTAGTCCTGCGAGATAAAGCCGATATGATAATTGATCAAAAACCAAGCAACACCGGTAACCGCAACGCAATCGAGACCTGCCTGAACAACGATACTGGTACTGCTTCTTCGCTGGAGTACGGAACGGGTACTGTTGGGCTCAAAAATCATTTTCAGACCTCATTTGCTTTCCCTCGCGCTCAATGATGACGAGAATCAGTTCAAATTGCCCACGCTTGATACCGTTAGCGTCACCGGCAAGCTACTCATACTCGTGCTAAGTCCCTTCACCATCGAAATTAGCAGACTTGGGAGAATCTGCTGACGTGCTATCACTTTAGCACCGCTGCGCAATCATTCACTCAATCGAAACGGTTTCAGTCAACCGTCTGCGCAACGTCGAGCTGATGGGGCTTGCCGCCTGAGTTCAAGACCGTTGCTAACGCTTGAAATGGCAATGGCAAGGCCCACCGCGGCGTTTGCCGTCAGTGCTCTGTCAGTAGTCGGGATTGTTCGGGGAGAGGCTGGACGCTAAGCGATCACTGGGCGTGTGGTGATGAGGCTTACACCGAGCTGAAATCGGTGTGCATCGCGCACTGATTCCATCGCGGTAAAACGAGACGGCGCCCGCAATGGGCGCCGTCAGCGTTTGAGTCGATCAAACGCGTTCGAACAACACGGCGATGCCTTGGCCGCCGCCGATGCACATGGTTGCCAGGGCATAACGGCCCTGAACACGCTGCAGTTCATGAATGGCTTTGGTGGCAATGATCGCGCCGGTCGCGCCGACCGGGTGACCCAGCGAAATCCCCGAACCGTTCGGATTGACCTTCTCAGGGTCGAACCCAAGTTCCTGCGCCACGGCACACGCCTGGGCAGCGAATGCTTCGTTGGACTCGATGACATCCAGATCGGCAACCGTCAGACCTGCGCGTTTGAGTACCAGCCGGGTGGCCGGAATCGGACCCAGTCCCATCAGTTCCGGCTCAACACCGGCATGGGCGTAACCGACCAGCCGGGCGATGGGCTTGAGGCCTTGCTCGCGAACCATCTGACCTGTGGCCAGGATAAGTGCTCCGGCACCATCGTTGAGGCCGGACGCGTTGCCGGCGGTGACGCTGCCGTCTTTTTTGAACGCAGGTTTCATCTTGCCCAATTGCTCTGCACTGACGTCTGCCCGAACATGCTCGTCCGTGGCAAATGTCACGGTACCTTTGCGGGTCGCCACTTCGATCGGCACGATTTGCCCGGCAAACCGGCCTTCAGCAATCGCCCGGGCAGCCCGTTGTTGGCTGACCAGCGCCAGTTCATCCTGGGCCTGACGGGTGATGCCGTAGCGTTCGGCGATGTTTTCCGCGGTGATGCCCATGTGGAAACCGCCAAACGGGTCTTGCAGCACGCCGAGCATGTAGTCGATGGCTTGCATGTCGCCCATCCGTGCGCCCCAGCGTGCCTGCGGCAACAGGTACGGGCCGCGGCTCATGGACTCGACGCCACCGGCCAACGCAGCACCTGCATCGCCCAACATCAAACTTTGCGCGGCGCTGACAATCGCCTGCAAGCCAGAGCCGCAGAGGCGGTTGACGTTGAAGGCAGGCGTCTCTTTCGACAGGCCGGCATTCATCGCCACCGCGCGCGAGATGTAGGCGTCACGTGCTTCCGTCGGGATCACATGGCCCATCACCGCGTGACCGATGTGTTCAGGTGCCAGGCCTGAACGTTCAATGGCGGCACGGCAAACGTCAGTCGCCAATTGAATGGGCGGTACATCTTTGAGCGAACCGCCAAAGCTGCCGATGGCCGAGCGGACGGCGCTGATAACAAAAATATCGGATGGGTTCATGCGGATTCCCCTGGGACAGTCCTGGATTCAAGTGTGCATTAGCACTGTTATTTGGGGGGTGAGTCTAGAGACAGCGATGATTTTGGCAAATGCCAAAACTGCTCAAGGGGGGTGGCGTTTTTTGCCATTTCAAGTGAAGTCGCTTTTGGATCAGTCTGATCCGGTCAAAAGCGCAGAAAAGAAAACAAAAAAGCCCAACCCCAAGTAACCAAACGCTCTTGCCCCTGAGGTACGGTGCCTCGCTGTGGCTCGGCATGCCCTCGCTCCGGTCCTGCGCCGTGGGCCCGCCGCCATCGGCTCCATGGCCGGGGGCGGCTACCGCGGCATCCCTGCCGCGGTGCCCACTGCGCAGAACCTGCGCTCGGCCTTCCGACGGGGCAGATCAAAAGCCAAAGCCAAAGCAAGATCAAAAGATCGCAGCCTCGCTTCGCTCGACAGCTCCTAAAGGGAAATGCGTCAACTTGAAGCCAGGCCGGCCGGCAGGCCGCCTCGCTTTGGCTTTCGCGGTGCGCGCCCCATCGAGAGGCCGAGTGGAGGTTCTGCGCAGTGGATCAATTCTCACCAAGGCAACCCATGCCCTGGACCTGGTAATCCAGCACGTGTTTGCGACCCTGATGGTCCAGGTAAATCAGCTGCGCGGGGACGATGCCGCATTCTTGCGTGATGATATTGCTGGACAGGTCTTTGGCGATATCCAGGTGGACGAAGAAACCGTCCTTGTCGTGGATGACAGGTTCAGCGGTCTGAGTATCGGCAAACGCCGAACCCGTGGCGAGGAGAGCGGCAAAACCAAGGGTTAACAGTTTCATGATGATTCCCTCTATTCAGGGGCGGGTTGGCTGCCGATGGGTTGCCTGGCAGTGAATTCAGGTTAACCAGGCGATCCGGACAGCCGACCCACAGTTCAATGACAATTTTGTAATGAAACAGCGCCGACGTTACGGTTGGCGACCGGCGGCTTCGAGGATCAGGTCAGCGATTTCCTTGGAGTGGGAGACCAGGGACAGGTGGCTCGACGGCAGCTCGATGGTGGTCGCGCCCATGCGCTTGGCGAGGAAGCGTTCCAGGTCCGGGTTGATGGTCTGGTCGAGGCTGGAGACCGCGTACCAGGACGGCTTGGTGTGCCAGGCCGCGGCGGTGGTGCGGTCGGTGAACAGGGTTTTGGCGATCGGTTGTTGGACGGCGAACAGTTCCATCGCCTTGTCGTGGGGCACGTCACTGGCGAAGTACTTGAGGAAGGCGTCTTGCTTGAGGCTGATGAAACCGTCGTGTTCCTCTGTCAGCACGTACGGGCATGGTCGGGTATTTGGCCGACAGTGCGACGAAGTCCTCGCCAGCGTCCGGTGCCCAGCATCAACAGGCTGGCGGCGATCAGGCAGAGTTTGCTCATTGCTTTCATGGTGTGGACCCTTTTCATCATCAGTGGGAGGTGTGTCACCCGCTGTGGGTGACTGACGACGCCACTGTATGAAGTGAGGGTGCTGGCTACGCTGACAACTCAATGACAAGTTTGTAATGCACGGCTCGCGTGTTTGCATGACTGCCGTATGTCGGGAGCGAGGAACGGCTACCCATGGAACACTTCTAAACGAAGACTATCCCTGGGAGTTTGAGCATGAGTGATGAGCAAAAGAGGCAAGCCCTGGCGGCCTGGTATCAGCTCCTGAAAGAGCCCGAGGTACGGATGGATTGTGAAGAGCAGTACGACGAACTGCTAAAGGCCGCTGATGAGATGGAGCGCACCGGACTCATCAACAGCGTTGAATGGCGCAAGCTGGTTCAAGCGGCGAGCGCGGCTTTTGCCAATGCGACGGAAGGGTTGGAGCGCGGTACCTAGTGGTCAAACTCGCCTGCTTGCTGTTCGGCCTGTTCGGCAAACCATTGCATGATCAGCGAACAGGCTGGATGAGAGGCGGCGCAAGGTTGCAGGTTCAAGGCGTAGATGCCTCGGGTCTTCAAGGGGTTGCCGAACGGAACGACGAGCACGCCCCGTTCGATTGACTCGCCCGCCAGGGTCAGGTCAGTCATGGCGACGCCCAGCCCTCGCGCCGCGGCATCGAGTGCCAACTCGTCGAGGTTGAAAGGGATGTGGCGGTAGTCCTCCAGCGGCTTGCCACCGTTGGCTTGCAGCCACTGGCCCCAGTCATGTTTATCCGCCGAGCGATGCAGTAGCGGGAAACGAACGAGGTCTGCCACTGACTCCAACGGCTGGGTCGTGCTAACCAGGCCGGGGGCACACACCGGCACCAAGGCTTCCTCGAACAAGGTCAGGCAGTCAGGATCGCGGGACGGTTCAGGCAGATAGAGGATGTAGGCGTCGCTGTCGATGGCTGGCTCCACCACTTCCGTGGCCACGGTTTCGATCGACAGCGAAACCTGCGGATGACTTCGATAGAACTCGCTCAACTTTGGCAGTAACCATCGAACCGCCAGCGACACATGCATACGTATCCGAAAAGGGCGTTTCTGCGGTGCCAGGCGATCTTCAAGTGCTTTCAGTTGCGCCAGAATACTTCGCGCGGTCGCAAGCACCTGTTCGCCTTCCGGAGTCAGTCGAACACTGCGGCTATTCCTCACGAACATCGGCAGGTCGAAGTGGCTCTCCAACTGCTGGATTTTTCGGCTCACGGCGCTTTGGGTCAGGCACAGCTTTTGCGCAGCTTGCGTGAAGCTGCCCGAGCCTGCGACCTCGACCAACGCCTGCAAGGCCTTGAGAGAGGGGACGTGATGAATTTTATCCATGCGTTTTTTGAATAGCTCGATGATTTTATAACGTTGGTTGTATCTCTACAGGCCTTATAGATTCTAGCTCTAGCCAGCGCCAGCCGGAAATACTCATGCGATGAGGTCATGTGCGGTGCTTGCAGAACGACAGTCGAATGAGGTAACACCGGCTATGACGTGGTGAGCCCTTCGAACCATTTTCTGTCCCGATTGATAAAAGCCGGGGCTGTCCAAAAGCTCGATAAAAGCCAGCTGCCCAACTGGAAAAACCTGGACCCGGCGTTGATGAAAAAACTCGAGGTCAATGACCCGGGCAACCAATACGGTTATCCGTACATGTGGGGCACGGCGGGTATTGGCTACAACGTCGAGAAGATCAAGGCGATCTTCGGCAACACCGATGTCACCCATTCCTGGGATCTGTTTTTTGATGAAAACAACATTAAAAAGCTGAGCCAGTGCGGTGTGGCGATTATCGATAACCCTACGCAGATCCTGCCGATCACCCTCAATTACCTGGGCCTGCCTCCCCACAGCCATGAGCCTGCGGACTATAAGAAAGCCGAGCAGGCGTTACTCAAGATCAGGCCTTACGTTCAGTATTTCCACGCCTCCAAGTACATCAGCGATTTGGCGAACGGCAATGTCTGCGCGGTGATTGGTTTCAATGGCGACGTTGTGCAAGCGGCGGCCAGCGCCAAGGAAGCCAACAACGGTATCGACATCGCCTATTCGATACCTGACGAAGGTTCCACCCTGTGGTTTGACATGGTGGTCATGCCAAAGAGCGCGCCGCACGAGAAGAATGGCTACGCCTACATGAACTACCTGCTGACGCCTCAAGTCATCGCCAACATCAGCAACAGCATCCATTACGCCAACCCTAACCTTGCGGCGGATCAGTATGTGACTCCGGCCGTGAAGCAGGACCTGGCGATTTACCCGCCGACACGTGTGCTCGACAAGTTGTTCACCGTTGAGGAACTCCCCGCAGCGATCGCCCGATTGACGACTCGCCTGTGGACCAAGTTGAAAACCAATACCTGATGATCAGGTGTACGCCAACAGTCGACCGCAGAAAATGACGCTGACCCATACCGCAATCGACAGCAGCGCCTGGATTTTTGCGATGCCAGGCGCCGCAACGCCAGTGTTCCACTGGGTGACCGAGCGGTATATCCCGACGTGGAAAAGAGCAGCGTTGACCCCCGCAGTAGCGATCAGGCACAGCTTCAAGATAAAAACGCCGTTGGAGGCGAAGTCATGGGGATGGGCTGAAAACATCATCAGCCCGGCGGGCACGATCAACAGCAGGGCCAGGATGGACCAGGTGAGGAGGTGGCGAGCCAGGGCCGTCACCGCAATCTCTTTCGACAGCCCGAGCACCCGCAGATCGAACATCACGACAGAGCCGACAAGCACCACAAATCCAATGATGTGAACCACCTCGACCATCGGATACAGCCACAGGTCGCCGCGCATGGCCGCCCCAAGCTGCGAGTCGCCCACCCAGTCCAACCAGCTATACGATCCCGAACCAACGCTGGTATTGATGGCCTGCATCAGCGCAACTCTGTGGTTTTGTCGCCGACCGTGATGCGTTCTGCACGCAGTTCATCGGGTTTGTTGCGATTCTGATAGCCGACCACGGTGACCGTGTTCCCCACTTTCAGCATGTCCTGGGAGAGGCCGCGGTTCTCCATGCGCGAGGGCGGTGCCAAGACGACGTTCCAGGTTTTGTCTTGTGTTTTCAGGCGCACGGATCCGTGAGGATGGGAGTAACCGGATTCTTCTATCGTGCCGTTCAGCTGCAAGGTATTGCTGGAATCGTATTCACTCCAGCCGTGGTGAGCAAACGCGGCCGTTGCAGACAGCAATAGTGACAATCCAATGCTGCCGAGCATGCCTTTCATGGCAAGTCTCCTGTTGCAGATCGTTGATCAACGTGAGTCCTGACGTACTTTTAACCACAGAGGGTTTTTAGAATAGCTCGTTCCTCACAACAGGACACTCAACAGCCACCCCGCGACCCCGCAGCCGACAACCACCAGCCACGGCGGGAGTTTCCAGAACATCAGCGCAACCAGGGCGACCAGGGCCAAACCGAAGTCTTGCGCCTTGAAAATGGCGCTGGTCCAGACAGGCTGATACAGCGCGGCCAACAGCAGGCCGACCACCGCTGCATTCACGCCGGCCAGTGCGGCCCGTGTGCGCAAACTGCGGCGCAAGCGTTCCCAAAAAGGCAAGGCGCCCACGATTAACAGAAAGGACGGCGTGAAGATCGCCAGCAAGCAAATCATGCCGCCGATCCAGCCCGACGGGGCGAGGTTCATCGACGCGCCGAGGAACGCGGCGAACGTGAACAAGGGGCCGGGTACGGCCTGTGCGGCGCCATACCCGGCCAGGAAGGTTTCGTTGCTGACCCAGCCGGAAGGCACCACCTCGGCTTGCAGCAGTGGCAGAACGACGTGACCGCCGCCGAACACCAGTGAGCCGGACCGGTAGAAGGCATCCACCATCGCCACGGTTTGATTGGGCAACAGCTGGGTCAGGAGCGGCAAGCTCAACAGCAATGCCAGAAACAACGACAGCCAGATCGCCCCGGCCCGTGGGCTGATCGTGATCGGCAGTGGATCGTGCTCGGTATTCTGGTCGGGTTTGAACAACAGAAGGCCGGCGAAGCCCGCGGCGGAAATCACGCTGACCTGTCCCCAGGCGGACGGTTCAAGCAGCGCGACGCAGGCCGCCATCACCATGATGGAGACTCGCAGCACGTCCGTGCACAGGGTTCGCGCCATGCCCCAGACCGCTTGCGCAACCACTGCGACGGCCACCACTTTGAGGCCATGCAGTGCGCCGGGCGAGAGGGCAGTGCCGTACTGGGAAATGCCCAGTGCAAACAGGATCAGGACAATGGCCGAAGGCAGCGTGAAACCCGCCCAGGCAGCCAGCGCCCCGCGGTATCCGGCCCGAGACAGGCCCAGCGCGATGCCGACCTGACTGCTGGCCGGCCCCGGCAGAAATTGGCACAGCGCGACCAGATCCGCATAACTGCGCTCAGTCAGCCAGCGCCGTCGTGTGACGAACTCATCGCGGAAGTAGCCCAGGTGCGCAATGGGCCCGCCGAATGAGGTCAGCCCCAGGCGCAGGAAGATGAGAAACACCGACCACGCGCTGCTGCGGTCATCGGCATGAGGATTGGCCATGTAGTTAACTTCCTGGTTCGAGCGGGTCCGGTTCTATAGTCGAGTGACGATAGCGAATTCGTTGAATGCCGTCTCCCTAACCATGGCCTACGCTTATCCGCAGGCCAATGTTCATTGAGCAGGGTTTTCTCCCTGCTCGACGTTCACCCGGCACCTATAAAAACAATGCAATCGGGAGACAACTTATGTCCGTTTTGTTCCGTCGATTCAGCCGCTGCATCGCTACGGCCATTACCGCTGCCGCGCTCGCGACACCGGCCTTTGCGCTGGACTCCGTCAAGTTCATGGCCCCAGGTTCTGTGGGTGGCGGTTATGACCAGACAGCCAGGGTCCTGGGCAAAGCCTTGATCGAGGCCAACGCGGCCAAATCCACTACCTTCGAGAACAAGGGCGGAGCAGGGGGGACGTTGGGGCTGGCGCAGTTCGCCAACAGCACCAAGGGCGATCCGGATGCGCTGCTCGTTGTCGGCGCGATCATGGTCGCTGCCATAGAACAGAACAAGCCGCAAATTACCTTGAAGGACGTAACGCCGATTGCCCGGCTTTTTACCGAATACAACGTGATTGCCGTCCGCAAGGAGTCTGAGTTCAAAACCCTGGAGGACTTGCTGAAAGTCTTCAAGGACAAGCCGACCAGTATCTCCTGGGGCGGTGGCTCCAAGGGGTCGATCGATCACATCGGCATTGCCGAGTTGGCCGCGAAAATGGGTGTGCCAGTCAACAAGGTGAATTACGTCGCCTTCGCGGGTGGGGGTGAAGTCGTTGCTCAGGCATTGGGCGGGCAGATCAAGGTGATCACCGGTGGTTATGCCGAGCTGGGCCAATACATCCGAAACGGCCAGTTCCGTGTACTCGCCATCGGCGCGCCGGAACGCATTGAAGGCATCGATGCACCGACCCTCAAGGAGAAAGGCTACGACGTGACCATCGGCAACTGGCGTGGTGTTTACGGTGCCGCGAATCTCACGCCTGAGCAGCGCAAAGCAGTCACCGACGCCGTCGTGGCCGCCGCCAACAGCAAAGTCTGGAAAGAAAATATCGATACCAATAAATGGTCACCTAACGTCCTGACCGGCGATGAGTTCGGCAAATTTGTCGACGAAGAGCACGTGCGGCTGCGTGCGATGCTGGTCGAAGTCGGGCTGATTGCGAAATGACCCAGCCTCGCGCAATAGTGCCGGTACAACTGGCGATTGGCATCGGAGTGATTGCCATCAGCGCCGTGTTGGCGTTCGGCGCGTTTCGGTTTCCGCCTGAAATGGGGTTCGTCATCCTGGGAGCCCACGTCTATCCGTATGCCGTCGCGGTGTTCCTGGGGGTTGTCGGTCTGTTGCTGTGTTATCAGGCAGTCACCGGTGGATTCCGCGAGTTGGCGGCTCACGATGACGAAGCTGCCAAAGCGCTGCCCGGCGGCAAACTCGGCGCAGCCTGGGTGACCGCAGGACTTGTGGGGGTGGCCGTGCTGATTAACCTCATCGGGTTCGTCTTGGCGGCCGCGCTGCTGTTTGCCTGTTCGGCACGGGGGTTTGGCAGTCGCCGTCCGGTGCGCGACCTCGCCATCGGCATTGCCTTGACCCTGCCGATTTACTGGCTGTTCAACGCCGGGTTAGGGGTTTCCCTGCCACCCCTTGTCAACGCCTGGATCTGACCCGGGCCGAAGACAGTAAACAAGGTGGAAACTCTCGCGTATCAGACTGAAGCTAAACGGCATGAGCCCTGTTGAATACAGAACTCAGGCCGCTCAGGCATAGATAGAAAATCGTCCAACTTTGTGGGGGCAGTTCACAGCGTGGGAACGATCGACAGGGGGGAGTCAGTGCGAGTGGCGGGGGACTTCAGAGCCGCGGCAGCCGACCAGGAAGTCGAAGTCACAACCCTGATCCGCCTGCAGCACGTGGTCGATGTAGAGCTGACGATAACCGCCCACGATCAGGTTTTGCGGCGGTTGTAGATCCGCCATGCGCGCCGCCAGTTCCGCGTCCGGAATGTCCAGGTGCAGACGCCCGCTGGCGCAATCGAGTTCGATCCAGTCGCCTTCCTTCACGGTCGCCAGAGGACCGCCGGCCGCCGCTTCCGGTGCCACATGCAACACCACCGTGCCATACGCCGTGCCGCTCATGCGCGCATCGGAAATGCGCACCATGTCCGTCACCCCTTGAGCGAGCAGTTTGGCTGGCAAGCCCATGTTGCCGACTTCGGCCATACCCGGATAACCCTTCGGACCGCAGTTTTTCATCACCAGAATCGAGTTGGCGTCGACGTCCAGTTCCGGATCGTTGATCCGCGCCTTGTACATGTCGAAATTCTCGAACACCACTGCACGGCCGCGGTGCTGCATTAGTTCGGCGCTGGCGGCGGACGGTTTCAGCACGGCACCCAGTGGTGCCAGGTTGCCGCGCAATACGCAGATGCCACCGTCGGCGCGGATCGGGTTGTCGAGGGTGCGGATCACTTCGTCCTGGCCGTAGATCGGCGCGTCCTTGGTGTTCTCGCCGAGGGTCTTGCCGTTGACGGTCAAGGCGTTCGGATGCGGGATCAGGTTGGCTTCGCCGAGGCGGCGCAATACCGCTGGCAAGCCACCGGCGTAGTAGAACTCTTCCATCAGGAAGCGTCCGGACGGTTGCAGGTCGACGATGGTCGGCATGCCGCGACCGATGCGGGTCCAGTCATCCAGTTCCAGATCCACGCCGATGCGCCCGGCAATGGCTTTCAAGTGGATCACGGCGTTGGTCGAACCGCCAATGGCGGCGTTCACGCGGATGGCGTTTTCAAAGGCTTCTTTGGTGAGGATTTTCGACAGCTTCAAATCTTCACGAACCATCTCCACCGCGCGCATGCCGGACATGTGCGCCAGAACATAACGACGTGCATCGACCGCCGGAATTGCCGCGTTGTGCGGCAGGGATGTGCCGAGGGCTTCGGCCATGCAAGCCATGGTCGACGCGGTTCCCATGGTGTTGCACGTACCGGCCGAGCGGGACATGCCGCCCTCGGCCGCAAGGAAGTCGTCGAGGGTGATGGTGCCGGCCTTGACCTGCTCACTGAGCTGCCAGACCACGGTACCCGAACCAATGTCCTGGCCTTTGTGCTTGCCGTTGAGCATCGGTCCGCCAGTGACGACGATCGCCGGCACGTCGCAACTGGCCGCCCCCATCAGCAGCGCCGGGGTGGTTTTGTCGCAACCGGTCAGCAGCACAACACCGTCAATAGGGTTACCGCGAATCGCTTCTTCGACGTCCATGCTTGTCAGGTTGCGGGTGAACATGGCGGTCGGGCGCAGGTTGGATTCGCCGTTGGAGAACACCGGGAATTCCACCGGCCAGCCACCTGCCTCGATCACCCCACGTTTGACGTGCTCCGCAATCTGGCGGAAATGCGCGTTGCACGGGGTCAATTCCGACCAGGTGTTGCAGATGCCGATGATCGGCTTGCCGTGGAACTGGTGGTCGGCGATGCCCTGATTCTTCATCCAGCTGCGGTACATGAAGCCGTTCTTGTCGGCAGTGCCAAACCATTGGGCGGAGCGCAGGGTGGGTTTCTTATCAGACATGATCGGCTCTCTTATTGTAAGACTATATTGTTCGTTGTGAGGCGTAACATAGGCTCAAATTCGGTAGTTTGGAAGTGTTGTTGCGTAAATAGTATTACTATATAGTCCGTTCCAGCGAAGGGATGGCCCTGGCGGTTTTCCGCGAGAGGCGTCCCCCGAGGTTCTATAACAACAACAATCGGAGACCGATCTCATGAGCCAGGAATTGCGGCTTATTCGTCGCATCACGCTGAAACTGATTCCCTTCCTCATTCTGCTGTACCTGATCGCCTATGTGGATCGCTCCGCCGTAGGTTTCGCCAAGCTGCACATGGGCGCCGATATCGGCATCGGTGACGCAGCTTACGGGCTGGGTGCCGGGCTGTTTTTCATTGGCTACTTCCTGTTGGAAATCCCCAGCAACCTGATGCTTGATCGCTTCGGCGCGCGACGCTGGTTTGCGCGGATCATGGTCACTTGGGGCGCCATCACCATCGGCATGGCCTTCGTCCAGGGCCCGCACAGTTTCTATGTGATGCGCTTTTTGCTCGGTGCGGCAGAAGCCGGGTTCTTCCCGGGCGTTCTGTACTACATCACCCAATGGTTTCCGATTCGCCATCGCGGCAAGATCCTGGGGTTGTTCATCCTCTCCCAACCCATCGCGATGATGATCACAGGTCCGGTGTCCGGCGGCTTGCTCGGCATGGACGGCATCCTTGGTCTGCACGGTTGGCAGTGGCTGTTCATTGTCATCGGCACCCCGGCGATCCTGTTGACCTGGCCGGTGCTGCGTTGGCTGCCTGATGGTCCCCAACAAGTGAAATGGATGGACCAGGCAGAGAAAGACTGGCTGGCCGGTGAGCTGAAAAAGGACCTGGAAGCCTACGGCCAGACTCGCCACGGCAACCCGTTGCACGCCCTCAAGGACAAACGCGTGTTGCTGTTGGCGCTGTTCTATCTGCCGGTGACCCTGAGCATTTACGGCCTGGGCTTGTGGCTGCCGACCCTGATCAAGCAGTTCGGTGGCACCGACCTGGTGACTGGCTTCGTGTCCTCGGTGCCGTACATCTTCGGGATCATCGGCCTACTGATCATTCCGCGCAGTTCCGACCGCTTGAATGATCGTTACGGCCACTTGGCGGTGCTTTACGTGTTGGGTGCCATCGGCCTGTTCCTCAGCGCCTGGATGACGGTGCCAGTGCTGCAACTGGCGGCCTTGTGCCTGGTGGCATTCGCGCTGTTTTCCTGCACCGCGGTGTTCTGGACCTTGCCGGGTCGTTTCTTTGCCGGTGCCAGCGCGGCGGCCGGAATCGCCTTGATCAACTCGGTAGGCAACCTCGGCGGCTATATCGGCCCGTTCGTGATCGGCGCGCTCAAGGAGTACACCGGCAGCCTGGCCTCAGGCCTGTATTTCCTTTCGGGTGTGATGGTGTTCGGGCTGATGTTGACCGGCGTGGTCTATCGCCTGCTGGAACGCAAGCATGTGCTGCCGGCCGACCAATTCGCCGCCAGTGCGCGTGGCGCGACCCGCACTTAATCTGCAAACAGGAGAAGGTTCATGCGTTTAGTTCAGTTCGAATTGAGTAACGGCGAGCGCCGGGTTGGCGTGGTCGAGGACGGTTTAGTACGCGAAGTGCAGGACGCGCGCGCGGTTCGCGACCTGGCGTTGGCGGCGATCGAGGCGGGCGCCAGCCTTGAGCAACAGGTGCAAAACCTGGGCCTGGGCATCAGCCACGACTACGCTGATCTGCTGGCCAAGCTGCGTATCCTGCCGCCGCTGGATCACCCGGACCCGGCGCACATGCTGGTCAGTGGTACCGGCCTGACCCATTTGGGCAGTGCGTCGGCGCGGGACAAGATGCATCAGCAAGTCGGCGACGAAGCCGCGATGACCGACACCATGCGCATCTTCAAATGGGGCGTGGAGGGCGGTAAACCGGCAGCGGGGCAGGCCGGCGTGCAACCGGAATGGTTCTACAAGGGTGATGGCAGCATCGTCGTGCGTCCGGGTCAACCGTTCCCGTTGCCACCGTTCGCCGAAGACGCCGGTGAAGAACCAGAGTTGAGCGGCCTCTACGTCATCGGCCACGACGGCAAGCCGTATCGCCTCGGTTTCGCGGTGGGTAACGAGTTCTCCGACCACGTGATGGAGCGCAAAAATTACCTGTACCTGGCGCACTCTAAATTGCGCAGTTGCAGTTATGGCCCGGAACTTCGGGTCGGTGAACTGCCTCAACATCTGGCAGGCACCAGCCGCATCCTGCGTGACGGTGAGGTGCTGTGGCAGAACGAGTTTCTCAGCGGTGAGGCCAACATGTGCCACAGCCTGGAAAACCTCGAGTACCACCATTTCAAGTACAGCCAGTTCCTGCGTCCAGGCGATGTGCACATTCACTTTTTCGGCACCGCGACCCTGTCCTTTGCCGACGGCATTCGCACCCAACCGGGTGACGTGTTCGAGATCAGTCAGGCCGAGTTCGGTGCACCGTTGATCAACGGTATTGCACCGGTTGAAGCGGCGTTCGAGCCCGGCACCGTCGGCACCCTTTAAGGAGACTTGCATGACCCGGATTCTTGGTCACAACTACATCGGCGGCCAGCGCAGTGCGGCCGGCCAGCTCAAACTACAGAGCGTCGACGCCAGCACGGGCGAAGCGTTGCCGTACGATTTCTCCCAGGCGACCCCTGAAGAAGTCGATGCCGCCGCCAAGGCTGCCGCCGCGGCTTATCCGACGTATCGCAGCTTGAGCGCCGAACGTCGTGCGCAATTTCTCGATGCGGTTGCCGATGAACTGGACGCCCTCGGCGATGACTTTGTCGCGCTGGTCTGCCGCGAAACCGCGCTTCCCGCCGCGCGGATTCAAGGCGAGCGCGGCCGCACCAGCGGCCAGATGCGCCTGTTCGCCAAGGTGCTGCGTCGCGGTGATTTCTACGGTGCGCGGATTGATCTGGCGTTGCCCGAGCGCAAACCGTTGCCGCGTCCGGACTTGCGCCAGTACCGCATCGGCCTCGGGCCGGTTGCCGTGTTTGGCGCCAGTAACTTTCCTTTAGCGTTCTCTACGGCTGGCGGCGACACCGCGTCGGCGTTGGCCGCAGGATGCCCAGTGGTGTTCAAGGCCCACAGCGGCCACATGGCCACGGCTGAACTCGTCGCGGATGCAATCATTCGCGCCGCCGAAAAAACCGGCATGCCGGCCGGTGTGTTCAACATGATCTACGGCGGCGGGGTCGGCGAAGCGTTGGTCAAGCACCCGGCGATTCAGGCAGTGGGTTTCACCGGTTCGCTCAAGGGTGGCCGCGCGCTGTGCGACATGGCGGCGGCACGTCCACAGCCGATCCCGGTATTCGCCGAGATGTCGAGCATCAACCCGGTGATCGTCTTGCCGCAGGCGCTGACCGCTCGGGCAGAAAGCGTCGCCCGTGAGCTGACGGCTTCGGTGGTTCAGGGCTGTGGTCAGTTCTGCACCAATCCGGGTCTGGTGATCGGTATTCGTTCGCTACAGTTCAGCGCATTCGTGCAGCAGGTGGCGGGCTTTATCGGTGATCAACCGGCGCAAACCATGCTCAATGCCGGGACGTTGAGCAGCTATGGCCAAGGCTTGCAAAAACTCCTGGCGCATCCTGGTATCGAGCATTTGGCCGGCGCTGCGCAACAGGGTACTCAAGCCCAGCCGCAACTGTTCAAGGCCGATGTCAGCCTGCTGATCGACGGCGATGAAGTGCTGCAAGAGGAAGTGTTTGGTCCGACCACTGTATTTATCGAAGTGGCGGATCAGGCGCAACTCAGCGCGGCGTTGAACGGCCTGCACGGGCAACTGACGGCGACGATCATTGGTGAGCCGGCGGACTTTGCGCAATTCGCTGAGCTGACGGCGTTGCTGGAGCAGAAGGTCGGGCGGATCCTGCTCAACGGTTATCCGACCGGTGTCGAAGTCTGCGATTCGATGGTCCATGGCGGGCCGTATCCGGCAACTTCCGATGCTCGGGGCACGTCGGTCGGCACCCTGGCCATCGATCGGTTCCTGCGCCCGGTGTGCTTCCAGAACTACCCC
Organism: Pseudomonas sp. MDT1-17; assembly: GCF_054898105.1. Lineage (NCBI taxonomy): Bacteria > Pseudomonadati > Pseudomonadota > Gammaproteobacteria > Pseudomonadales > Pseudomonadaceae > Pseudomonas > Pseudomonas sp. MDT1-17. Next base: position 3,071,314 of record NZ_JBUBVM010000001.1, read on the forward strand.
GACAGCCTGTTACCGGAACCGTTGAAGAACGCTAATCCGTTGCGCATCCAACGCCTGGTGAATGGCCAGCCGTCCCGCGAAGCCCTGTAACTGATCATTCCCATGCTTGGCGTCATTGGTGTCTCGTAACAACTAAAGGGGGAACTTGCTCGCCTCGTTCCCCCTTGCTCTGCCTGCCTCCAACCAACACGTTGCAATTTTACGGAGCATCGCAGACTTCAAAACAGCGCATGAGTTTTCTTTAAGGCCCGTTCCTGCGGCAGTTTGTGAAGCCGTTGCCGCCTTAAAGCCACCAATAGAGGCTGCCGACAGAACGACGTTTGTCGCTTTTCCAAAAACAAAAACAGGGTGAGTGTCCTAATCTACATTCAACCGGCACCAAAAAAACAAGTAACGGGAGAAGCTCATGTTCACTTCAGTCCGTCGATTTGTTGGCTGCTGCTCTTCTATTCGCATGCTTGGCAAGGGGATTTAGTTTAACGCCGTGCTCGGGGTTTCCATTGCGCCCCTTATCAATGACTGGATCTGACTCGGGCCGAAGGAGGTAAACAAGGTGGAAACTCTCGCGAACCTGGCCATTGGTTTTTCCGCTGCGCTAACACCGATCAACCTGATGTGGGGCTTTATCGGCTGTTTGCTCGGCACCGCCATTGGTGTCTTGCCGGGTATCGGCCCGGCACTGACCGTTGCGCTGCTGCTGCCGATTACCGCCAAGGTCGATCCTACGGGCGCCTTGATCATGTTTGCCGGTATCTATTACGGCGCGCAGTTCGGCGGCTCGACCACCTCTATCCTGCTCAATACGCCCGGTGAATCGTCCTCCATGGTCACGGCCCTGGAAGGCAATCTCATGGCCCGCAACGGTCGGGCAGGACCGGCCTTGGCAACGGCCGCGATCGGCTCATTTGTGGCCGGCACCATCGCGACGGTGTTTCTGACCCTGTTTGCCCCCATCGTTGCCACGCTGGCGCTCAAGTTTGGTCCTGCGGAGTATTTTGCGATTCTGGTGCTGTCCTTCACGACGGTGTCCGCGGTACTCGGCGCTTCAATGCTGCGCGGTTTCGCCTCACTCGGTATTGGACTGACCATCGGCTTGATCGGCCTGGACTCGACCTCAGGCATTGCCCGCTACACCTTGGGGGTGCCGGAGTTGGTTGATGGTATCGAAGTCGTGCTCGTGGCGGTCGGGTTGTTTGCCGTAGGCGAGGCCTTGTACAGCCTGCTTTATCAAAAGGAAGAAGCGTCCGGTCGGCACCGCTTGACCTCGTTGTGGATGACGCGCTCTGACTGGAAACGCTCGGTCCCCGCCTGGCTGCGGGGTACGCTGATCGGTTTTCCATTTGGGTCTATTCCGGCCGGTGGCGCTGAAATTCCGACGTTCCTGTCCTATTCGGCGGAACGCAAACTGAGCAAGTACCCGAAAGAGTTTGCTGGCAGCAAGGGTGAGGGCGCGATTGAGGGGGTTGCGGGTCCCGAAGCGGCCAACAACGCGAGCGCGACGGGTTCTTTGGTGCCCCTGCTGACGCTCGGCATACCGACGTCCGCCACCGCGGCGATTTTGTTGGCCGCGTTTCAAAACTACAACCTGCAACCGGGGCCGTTGCTCTTCCAGACGTCGGGGGAGTTGGTTTGGACCCTGGTGGCCTCGCTGTATGTCGGCAACGTGATCCTGTTGATTCTGAACCTCCCGTTGGTGGGCCTTTGGGTCAAGCTCCTGCAGATTCCCCGGCCGTACCTGAACGCCGGCATTCTGGTGTTTGCCACCATCGGCGTGTACGGCATGCGCCATTCTTCCTTCGACCTGTTGCTGATGTTGGCGATTGGTTGGGGAGGGGTGTTGATGCGCCGTTTCGATTTTCCCGTCGCGCCCGTGATCGTCGGCATGCTGCTCGGGCCGATGGCTGAAAAGCAGCTGCGTAATGCCTTGTCCATCAGCGAAGGAGACTGGCTGGTGTTTGTGACGCAACCCATTGCAGCCTCGTTCCTCGCGCTCACGCTGCTGGTGCTGCTGGTCCCGCATCTGCTTCACGCCCGCGGCATCAAGTTGCATGAAGACGATTGAGCGGCTTGCAGTGATTGCCAGCACAGCCTGCCGGGAAGGCAGGCCGCACGGGGCGCTTCGGTTAAACCAGATTGATCGTGACGTCGATGTTGCCACGGGTCGCTTTGGAGTACGGGCACCTTAGGTGTGCGCCATCCACCACCGCCCGCGCGACAGCAGGGTCCAGGCCCGGAAGGCTCACATTAAGGCGAGCCTGCAGGAAAAAGGCGTCTTCGGTCTTGCCCAGGTCTACTTCGGCATCGACGGCGACGTCGGTCGGCAGGGTTACCTTCAAAGCGGCAGCCGCCTTACCCATTGCACCGATGAAGCAGGCTGACCAGCCTGCGGCCAGCAGCTGTTCGGGATTGGTGCCACTCCCTGACGAGCCAGGGGCGGAAAGCTTGACGTCCAAACGTCCATCGTCGCTTCGCGCCTCGCCGTTACGGCCTCCGGTCGTGTGGGTCTTGCCGGTATAAAGCACGGTATCGATTTCATTGATCATGAGGTGGCTCCTGCTGGGGTGTTGGGCTCTTTAGTCTGGGTTCATCGGAGAACACCAGGTTTGCGACGCCACCCACTTTTTCACCTTCATGTACTGCGTATGTGTCCTGATCCGGGGGTTGTGTATCGCTGTGTAAGATCGCCAGCGAAAATACAGACCGATACAAATCCCCCGGGGCAGAAACGGTCTCGCCGACAGCCACCGGCTGGGACCGTTTTTTGGTCTCACCATCACCCTCGTTTGGGCAGTTTCCAGTCTGGGCGAATGAAATGGCAGGTGTAGCCGTTGGGATAGTGTTCGAGGTAGTCCTGATGTTCCGGCTCTGCCTCCCAGAATGGGCCGGCGGGCACGATTTCAGTGACGACCTTGTCGGACCACAAGCCAGATGCATCAGCGTCGGCCACCGTATCCTCGGCCATCTGCTTCTGTTCATCGCTGAGATAAAAGAGTGCCGAGCGGTAGCTCATACCCACATCGTTGCCCTGACGATTCGTCGTCGTCGGGTCGTGGATCTGGAAGAAAAACTCGAGGATCTGGCGATAGCTGATCTGGTCCGGATCGAACACGATCTCGATCGCTTCCGCGTGCGTGCCATGATTGCGGTAAGTCGCATTGGGCACATCGCCGCCCGAGTAGCCTACCCGCGTGGACAGCACGCCGGGGTAGCGTCTCAGCAAATCCTGCATGCCCCAAAAGCAGCCACCGGCCAGGATGGCCGTTTCAGTTCGCGTCGTCATAATACGGTCGCTCCCATGAGTGAATTTAGCTTCATCGCATCAATCATAACCACGACTCGGCAACACGTTGGTCCAGCTCTTCCCAATCAGCCATGCCCAACACCCTGGTCGTGTTGAGGCCCCGCAGATAACCCCTGAGCTGATTTGCCGATGCATGCAGTTTGTCTGAGCGAGCATTATCGTCGTGTAGCGCTTCCTCGTAGAGCTGCAGGTACTCGGCGACCCGGTCGCGGTACTCCGGTAACACGGCCTCAAGTATCAAGTCGAAAGTCCGCCGCTTCTGATTGGCGTTCACGGTGTTTATCCCAGGAGAGATTGAGGGCTGTTGTCTGGTTCGGTGGATCCGATATCAATGTACCTCAAATGGATTCGCCTTTTGGCCGAAAGCTATCATCCCGTCTGCGGCCACTGATCTTCGATTGCGAACCACGACGCTTTGGAATCGACGCATACGTGTTTCTGTTTCTCACTCAGAAACGGCGTATCCAGCGTGCCTATCGCCACTGACATCCACTCCGAAAATGCACCCTTGGCATCAGACCAGAACAGCGAAGAGCCGCAGTCGTTGCAGAACTGTCGGGCGACGCCTTCAGACGAATGATAGGTTTTCAGCGTCTCGACGCCCGTAATGATCGTAATCGCAGCTCCGGGCGCGCTTGCATACGTCGCGAACGCTGCCCCGTGGCCCTTGCGACATTGGCTGCAGTGGCAATGGGTAACCGCTTTCAGCTCGGCGGCCACACAATATTTTACTGCGCCGCAGAGGCAACTTCCTTGGTGGACTCCATCCATGTTCAATGTCTTCTCCGCTGTGGGTCGCGCCACTGTAGCGGGCTGCCGAGTTGAATGAAACCCAAGGGCACAGAGGCTTCGCTGGACTCGCGCATCTTGACTGAGCGCTATCTGCGCATGAGTCAGTGACGTGCTCAGCAGTGAAGTCTAAACAAGGCCGACAAACGACAGAATAACGAGGACGATCACAACTGCCCCGACGATGTAGATAATGCTGTTCATGAAAACCACCCCTCTATCTGAATAGGATTTCGACACCAAGGTGTCTAATACAAACGACACCTTCGCATGCAATTCCGTTCCACACATCAGGCTCAAAGACGGCGCTATCGCAGCAAAATTTCTTGTTTGTGATCTTTCAAACATTCTCTCGTCGCCGTTTCATGCACATCGCTGTTTTTGGTGTAACGTTAGGGGATTGATCACATAGAGATTGCCCATGTCTAAGCTCGCAGAATTTCGTCAGCTTGAAAAACACTTGGCAGAACAGCTCCAAGCGCTCGAAACCATGAAAGATGATGCTGGCCTCAAGCAGGAAATCGAATTCGAAAAGAAGCTTCGCGATCTGCTTGCGAAGTATGGCTACAGCTTGAAAGATGTGATTAGCCTTCTTGATCAACAGGCCGGTCGTCGTGCACCCACGACCGAGTCGAAGAGCAGCTCTCGCAAGCCTCGCCAGACGAAGGTCTATAAAAATCCTGAATCTGGCGAAGTAGTTGAAACCAAGGGTGGCAACCACAAAAAACTGAAAGAGTGGAAAGCGAAATACGGTTCGGACACGGTAGAGTCCTGGCTCACCCAGTGATATTGGTTTGAGTACAAAGGGCCCTCAGGGCCCTTTTTTTGTTTAGGGGTGCAACCTCTCGCTGTCCCATACCGGTTAAGGAATCGATCACGGGAACGTCCTCAGTTTCTTGGCTGTTGCGATAGAGGACGGGCCGTAAACAATGTTCCATCGAGCTGACGTAAAGGCGTATAGATCGATGGGGCCGTCCGTTTAACCTTCCGCACTGCATCGCTCATCATTTTATTGGAACTCCCATAACGCTGCTCCGTCATCTGGAATGAGGGGGGCTGCGGGTAATTCGTGGCGAACCCTGATAACGCTTTTTTCACTCAGAAGGCGAGGGACGACATGAATACTTCAGACAGCACCACTGGGAGTCAGCCAGATAAACCCAACTCCGGAGGGCCAGAGCAGAACTTTCAACATTTGAAAGAAAACGTAACAGAGGCGCTTGGCGGCGCAAGGCAGCAGGCGGATGCGCAGTTTGGGCAATACCGCGATACGGCAGCGGACCAGATCGAGGCTCTGGCTCAGGGGGCGAAATCCTTCGTTTCCGAGATTGAAAGCAAGGACACGCTAGGCATGTCCGACTACCTCGCGGATATGGCGGAGTCCATGAGCGGCTTGGCCGGGAATCTGCGTGGAAAGAGTGCCGAACAATTGCTTCATGACGGGGCGGATCTTGCTCGTAACAACCCGGCATTGTTCATCGCCGGCAGTATTGCGTTGGGCTTTGGCCTGTCGCGCTTTCTCAAGGCCGGTAGCTCGCCAGCGGCGACATTCACCGATACCAGCAACCCGGCAGCAGGCAACTCAATGCCTCCATCAGGCGGTTTCGGCGCGCAAAGACCCTATGAAACTTCAGTTGCGTCACGCGCCGATCAAGGCCCCGGCCTGGCCACTGGCATCACGCCGGCCTCGCCGAGTGAGCAAGACCCTCCTTCGGACTTCGCAACAAACTTGACACCCGGTTCAACCACCTTCAAAGGAACACTGTGATGAACAGAGAAGATTCAGATTTTCCGGGCTCAAGGCCAGTGCCCGTGCCTGATCCCGACGCTTCGGTTGTCGGGCTGATACGGCAGCTATCCCGCGAAGTGCCAGCGCTGTTTACCAAGGAACTCGCTTTGGCCAAAGCCGAGCTTCAGGCCAGCCTCACGACGCTTAAGGCCGGCATTGCTGGTGTCGCGGGTGGTGCGATTGTGCTGCTGGCGGGGTTCATCATCTTATTGATGTCCGCCGTCTACGGCCTGAGCATCATCATGGCGCCTTGGCTGGCAGCGCTGATTGTCGGTGTCGTGGTGATGATCGTTGGGTTCGCCATGCTGCAGTCAGGAAAAAAACAATTCGAACCGTCCAACTTCAAGCCTGATCGCACGCTGGATGCCTTGAACAAAGATCAGGAAGCGCTGCGGAGGAAAGTCTCATGAATAGTGAATTCGAAACCGAGTCGCAGAAAAGCCCTGAAGCCATCGAACGTGAAATCGACGCGCAGCGGGCGAGTATCGGTAACATCGTTGATGCATTGGAAAGCAAATTTACGCCAGGGCAGGTGTTTGATCAGGCGTTGTCCTTCATGCAGAGCAATGGCTCGACGTTCCTGGCCAACCTGGGCACCAGCGTTCGTAATAACCCCGTTCCCGCTGTACTGACGTCGGTCGGGTTGTTGTGGTTGATGATGAGTCAGAATCGTCCGCCGACCCCACGCCCCGGTTATCAAGTCGGTCCCGATCAGAACAGGGTTGGTGAGTGGGCCGATGGCCTTGCTGATGGCATCGACAGTGCACGTGATCATTTGCACCAGACCGCCGACACGCTCAAGGAGGGCTACCAGAGCGTCAAAGGCAAAGCGGCGAACCTGGGTGATAACCTGGGGGCTGCCACCGAAAATATCAGCCATGTCGTTCAAGACGCCAGCGACCGTTTGGTGCGTAGTACCCAAGTGATGAGCAATCAATTCAGCCATTTACTTAAGGAGCAGCCTCTGATGGTAGCCGCTGCCGGGATCGCGTTAGGGGCGATGTTGGGGGCAGCCTTGCCTTCCACAGCCACAGAGCAACGCTACCTGGGCAAGACCAGCGCAGGCCTGGCCGACAAAGTAAAACAGCAAGCACGGGAGGGATTTGAAGCGGTGCGCGATACGGTGACCAAAACGACTGATCATTCGGACGTGGGCGTGAAGCCGGAAGGGGAGATCCGCACGGCATCCGATACGTCTGCTGATCTTTCTCGAGGATTGGGAACGTCATAAAAAGGGTGGTATGAAAGGCGGGAGGTTCAATGCTGACCTCCCGCTGTTCACCGGCAAAACATACTGCCGCTTGTGGTTAATTACCATCCGCGACCTTGCGTTCTATCTCCGCTGTTTTTCGATTGAGCTCCTCAACTTCCTGCTCTTTGGTTCGGGTAGAAGAGGGTGTAATGGTTTCATCGACACCTTTGGTGTCTCTGTCCGCATGTCGCAGATTTCGTTCGACCACATTCACGGGTTTGCCGGACGTATCCGTGGGCGGGTCGTTTGACGTCGATTCTGATTCGAGGTCGTTATCGCGGTCATCATTGTTCATGTTGTTTACCTCCATTGGCGTACACATTGGATCAAGCTGTGTGGATGGAGTTCGTTGTGATTGCGGTTGAGATTCACCTGTAACGATGTCCCCGGTCCGTACACCAATCGAGGAAAAACACCCCCTGTCGGCCTTCATGAACCTGTCACCGACTCTTCAACTCCATTCAGAAGACGATGAGTGAAACGTCGGCTCTGTCGGCTGAACTGAACCTCGTACAGGAGGTAGGGAGGAGCAATGAACGGACAGCTGAAGTTCGGTATAGAAGAAGAGTATTTCATAACCGACCTGGTCACCCGGCAGATGCCAGGGAAACTTTCCCGCGCGGTGAGCGACAAGTGCAAAGCTGTCCTGGGCCAAAGCTTCGCATTCGAGATGTTCCAGGCACAGATCGAAGTAGCTTCGCCTATTTTCACGAGTCTTGCGCAAGCAGCGGATTATCTTGCTTACGCGCGCGGCACATTGCGGCACTCTCTCCAACCTTTTGGATTAGGTCTGCTTTGTGCCGGCAGTCATCCGTTGGCGGACTGGCGCATGCAACACTCCACAGACGAGAGACATTTTCAGCAGCTGTTCAACGATTACCAACGCGTAGCTCGTCGCAGTCTGCTATCGGGTTTGCACGTGCATGTGGAAATTCCGAATCACTTGGATCGAATTCAGGTGATGAACGAAGTGCTTCCGTGGATACCTTTGCTACTGGCCTTAAGTAGCTCCTCACCCTTTTGGGATGGAGGCGACAGCGGTTTTGCAAGCTATCGCCAGACAGCCTGTGATGAATGGCCTCGGATGGGCGTACCGGAGTTCCTTGAGGATCATCTCGCCTATGACGCGTACGTCGCATTTTTGATTTCAACCGGCTCGATGAAACTGCCAAATGATTGCTGGTGGGGGGTGCGGCCCTCTGCCAGGTACCCGACGCTGGAATTGCGAATGACTGACGCCTGTCCGCGTTTGGATGACGCTTTGTGTATTGCCTCTTTTTTCCGATTGTTGATCGCCTACGCTATTGAGCAACCTCGTCCAGGATCGGACTACTCGCAAAAATCCAGATGGATACTGATGGAGAATCGGTGGAGAGCTAAAAGATATGGAGTGCACACAGCGTTCATCGTTGAGGGGTACGACCGGCCATTTACGCTTGAACAATGGCTTTTCATGGCCGAGCAGATTTTGGGAGAAACAGCTCGAGCACTGGGTGTAGAGAACGTTTTTTCTCAGCTTAGACGAATTATCCGTGAAGGCATAAGTGCCGAGCGGCAACGTCATGTCTACGAAGAAGCCATAGGCAGTGGACGGAGTGTCCATGAAGCACTCTCACACGTAGTTGATCATCTGCTAATGGAGACAGCGAAAGCTCCTGTGGATGGTAATGGTCAACCGTTCACATAGGGTAAATGCGCTCAATCGCGCTAGGAGATCGGATGATTTCGATATTTGTCCCAACGGCCTGCAGTGATGAGGTTATGGTCGTGGGGAAACGCGTTCATAGGCTCAGCCATAGAACGGGTGAAATCAAAGGATGGTCATTCATTGATATGAAGCTTAGGTACTTTGACAAGGAAGGTAGTGCCGTGTCCCTGATTCGATATCACTTCGATTACGCCGCCGTGAGATGCGACGATTTCTGAAGCGATGAATAACCCCAAGCCTAATCCGTCACTAGGGCCGTGGTCGATGATCGAGTGCTGGGAAAATCGGCCCATTGGATTAAAAATGAAGGGCAAGACATCGTCTGGAATTGGCTCACCGCTATTGTGAACAGAGAAAATAACGCTGTCCTCCACGACGTCCAGCGTCACCTCTATAGGATGCTGATTGTCCCCGTGCTGTACCGCGTTGCTAATAATATTGGAGAAGACCTGCTCCATTCGCGCACCATCAAATTCTCCCTCAACCGACGCTTTCTTCTCGAAAAGAATATCAGTACCGGGATGAAAGGCCCGGATCTCATCTACGATGTGCTCGCACAGGGGCAACAGATCCAAGCCCTCTTTTTTGACGGGTATTCCTGGGCCCATCTGACACCTTGTGAGATCCAGCAGATCACCGACAATCTGACTGGCGCGCTTAACGCTGGTGTAAATTTGAGAGGAGATTTTGGTCGCCCTTACGCCTAGTCCCTCCGATCGCCTCAATACGTCAGCGCCGAGCAAGATAGCGCCCAACGGTGTTCGTAAATCATGGCCCAGAATGCCGAGAAACACGTTACGTGATGCCTCAACTGCGCGCGAGTAGCTCGCGATGGATTCTGCAAGCGCTTGGTCAATTGCTTCATGAAATCGAGTCATATCATCCACATCAAGTGGAGTGCCAGTTTTGATTTGCTTCAACCACTGACTGAGGACACTTGTCCTGAGAGCGCGATACTCCGACACCATCTGATCAATGGTGAAACCTGCCATCAATCTTGTAACCGCATGGGTCTCCGCAGGCGTTTCCGTATCGGTCGTCGGGGCATTGCCCTGTGCCTTTGCAATTTGCTCTTGCACCGATTGTTTTGTACGTAAATCGAGCACGATGGCATGAAGCATTTGTTCCGCATGATCCCGTAGTGCCTCGGTATCCAGCGGCGCACCGGGTGTGTCAATCGTACGTGCGAAATCTTCCCAAGCCTGCAGAATTGGCTCAAGGTTGTTGGTGATGAATTCTGATAGTCGCATGCCGGTATTCCAAATTTAGGAAGCGATCGGAAATGTCACAATAAATTCACTACCTTTGCCTTCACCTGCGCTTCGGCCAATAATTTTTCCGCCATGCGCTTCAACTAACTCACGTACCACGGTTAGACCAATCCCCAATCCTGACACGCAAAAGCCTACGGCGTTAGCGTCCCGCACATAGGGATCGAAGATGAACGGAAGCGTTTGTGCGGCGATGCCGATGCCGTTGTCGGAAACGCTTAACTTCAATACGTCATGCTCAAAGGAAACGGATAACTCGACGCTGCCTTCATCTGGGGTGTACTTGACCGCGTTGCTGAGAAGGTTATGCAGAACCTGAGTGAGGCGCACTGGGTCGCCATTCATTACAAGCGTTTCTAGAGGATAACGGGTGCTGAAATCCAGTTTTTTGGCCACCATCATTGGGCGACACGCCTCAACGGCAGCACCGATAATTTGGAAAATGTCGACATCGACGCGATTGAGGCGCAGCTTGCCGCTGCTGACGCGAGACACATCCAATAAGTCATCAACAATGCGGGATAAATGCTGAACCTGGCCCTCAATCAGCGCCCGCATTCGGGGAAGTTCCACGCTGGGCATGCTGACCATGCGTTCCGCAATCATGCTGATCGGAGTCAACGGATTACGCAGCTCGTGGGCCACCTTCGCTAGAACACTTTTTTGCTCTGCCAATGCCTGCTCAGCTTTGGATTGCATGTCTTGGGCGTTGAAGGCGGCTAAAACAAGCTGCTCGTTGGCTTCAAGCGTTTCCTGACATTGATCAGGAAATCCTGCATCTGGAGGCGCTGTTGAGTCTGATGGTTCATCCAGCAGCTTCAACACCAATTGTTGATTGGCCTCAATCAGAAGTTCTATTTTCCTTTTATCTCTCAGGTCACCCTCTACTCCGATTAGATCTTTTTCCAGCGACACCAGGAGTTCTCGAGATTGGACGATTTTTTTACCCAACAGTAAGAGTTCGCGAGCGGCATTTGCCACTCCACGTTCGTTCTCGCTATCGGTATCGCTCATAAGTGGCACTCAACCATTGTCATCTCCAAGGTGTGCGTCATCAGACCTGCTTTTTTTGGGTCGACCACCCAGTAAACCTTCCTGGCCGTGAAGCATTTCCCCAACCTGCAAGCCGTTATTGTCAATATGGTACAGGCGCAGTTCATCCGAGTGAGCGCTGGCCCGAACCTTGACAACGCCCATGATGCGCTGCAGGCGGCTGTCTACTTCGATGTAGCGCTGAACGATGATTGCATCGGTCAGGAACGCTGTACCGTAGGGGCTAAACCGTAGATCGGTGTAACGGTCTTCGAGTTCTGATGTCATTAGCACAGTAACACCTATACCCGTCAACGCGGTGACCAGGCGCGACAGCGACTCACGGTAGTCTTCGCGAAACGTTGGTGCCACCGCCATTTCGAAACCCGAGAGCGAATCGATGACCACCCTGGTGGCTCCCAAGCGGCGGATCTCTGTGAGCAGCAGATGGACGATCTCATCGATAGAAAGATCTGGTGCGTGGCTCTCTACCAGTCCGACCTTGCCATCAAGAATTAACGCTGTGAGGTCGGCATTGCGCAAGCGATTGGGGCGTTGCTCGAATACCGCGATAACTCCGGTTTCACCGTTACGGGCACCTTCGGCGAGGAACGTCGACGCCAAAATGCTTTTTCCTGATCCGGAGGGCCCAGCCACCAGCAGCGAGTAACCCTTGGGCAGGCCTCCGCCGAGCATTTCATCAAGCCCCGGCGCGCCCATTTTCATTCGTACAGATAGTTTGTTAGTTGATGGCTTCAGGCCTTCTAAGGCACTCGCGCTCGCAGGCGGGAAGACCTCCATCCCGGAACTGGCAATGCGGAAGGTATGTAGCCCCGGCAAAGTAGGCTGGCCCCGCATCTTCATGATTTCTATTTTACGCACCATGGAGTTGCGCTGAACGCTCTGGCGCAGCCAGATCAAGCCATCCGCCACTGTGAAAATGGGGTTCGTATCAGTTTCGGTGAAATATTCGCCAATCAAGAACGTGGTCGCTTGCCAAGTCGTCATCAACATACCCAGTTGCTGAACAAACTGCGGCAGATTGTTATTGGGATTGACCTGGGTTTGGCTAGCCAGGACGACGGAGCGGAACGAGTCGACAAATACGAGGGCCGGTGTATGTTTTTCAACCTCGATAACGATACGGCGCAGCACTTCGTCCAGATCACCCGCCAGGGTGTCGTCCGCCAGGTTGATGTAGCGAACAGACTTGTTGATCGCCTCGCTGTCGAAAAAGTCAAATTGCTGTTGATAACGGAGCATCTTCAGCGGTGGTTCGCCCAGCACGGTAAAAAACAAGGCGGGACGCTCCGGTGTCGCCAAGGCGAACATCATTTGATGCGCCAGGGTAGTTTTGCCGCAGCCAGGCGGGCCGGCAATGAGGTTGAAGGAGAACTCCGGCAACCCGCCGCCCAGCACCTCGTCCAACCCAGGTACGCCGGTAGCCAGACGGTTTATTGTCACTTTGGTGTTCATGGCGAAGTTTCCTGCGAAGGTGGGGCGCTCAAGTCGTTGTCCCATACGTCGAGTAGCAGACGTCGGGAGAGCGATGAACCAATCAGCGTGGCCAGCAACTCGTAGAGTGCTTTCAACAATTCCTGGCAAAAAAATATGGCGTCGTTTCGATTTTGCAGGATGAGTATGGCGTTGAGATCTATCAGATCTAGAGGGTCTGCCAGGGGTATGTAGGTGTCTAACAGGCAAGGATGCAGAGACGTACTCAAATGAAGACTACGGCGATAGAGCGCAGCGACGCCTTTCGGCCCGATGATTGGAACAAGAGATGCGTCTGTATCTCGAAGCATCGTAATAATCACATCGGCGACTTGGTCAATGTCTGCGACGTGCTTCACCCGGAGCGCCAGAGACGCAACGATCCGGCGGCCCTCTTCGCTTTCCGTAGACATGGCTCATAGATTTCCGATATGTGTCAGTGGATTTTTCACGAACCCAGGGGTTAAAGGGGTTTTTCGCAAGCGCATATCACATGAACACATAGACAATCGGCATAGACGATTAGTTGTAAAAATCGCCATTTGGGACCGCCTGATGTCCGCCACTGGCCCAGAGTGTGTAGAAGCGCTTTACCACCTCCTGTCAGCTTTCATGAATTTATGACGAATCTTCTTGCTCCATTCAGAAACAGCTCTGGATTGCGCATCCATGAACTCCTTTAGAAATCTGCTGACGCAGGCTCAGGAACAAAGACTGCTCGCGCTGGATACCTGGCACCGGACTCTGGAGAACTGCGCGCTGCGGATGGAGTGTCCCGATGACTACCATGAAGACCTTTTGACGCAAGCGGACGAGATGGATCGCCTCGGCATCGTCAATTGGGAGGAATGGAGAGATCTACGGATAGAGGCAGATCAGGCTTATTTGCGTGCAATTGCTGGAGAGGATTATCACTGAGAGGCATACCCGGTTGGGTGAGAAAGTTAATAGTCGACAGGGTCTCGAATGATCGGGCAGGTCATGCAATGGCCGCCGCCACGTCCGCGAACGAGTTCGCCGGCGCTAATGGTAATGACTTCCACGCCGGCCTTTCGCAACAACGTGTTGGTGTAAGTGTTTCGGTCATATCCAATCACCGAGAAAGTGGTTTTTACCCAATCGGCAGAAGTCAGCCAGCTATCGCGAACCGGATTCACTCTGGCGATTTGTCGAGAAGTCACGACGAACGTGGGCGCGCCGTTGACCACTTGTATGACTGAAAGCCAGCTGTCCGCTGAGAAGATGACGCAGCTCAAACTATTGACCAGTGCTCCCGTAGTTTTGCTCTACTGAAAACCATTTTTGTGGCTGTTTTCTGTTGAGCGCAACTGATCGTGACGCAGTTGATTCGGCGCTAATGGCGGCGCGTGCCCAGTTCGCGATTACCATCAGCTTTCATATTGTGCTGGCCGCCCTCACCATCGGCCTGGCAAATTTTTTAATGGTCATCCATCACGGTCGTGCCGCCCCAGCGCAAATCATCTCTCATCGACTGAAGCTCGCTGACGGGCCTGACGCCTATAAACATTTTGATGCGCGTGACAATGGGTGGACAAAGGTTGTGCTCAAACCGGCTGCTTGAGTCGATGGAATCTGCTGCCTTCGCCGTCTCCGAGAGTCGGCGTGGTTTTCAATCGTGGAAAGGTAGATACGACCTATTTGTACTGAAAGCGTCATTGCTCCGAACTTTCTTTCGATCTGCTCAGTCGACCCAATATCAGCTTCATCAGCACGGGTGATTACGTGTCTGTGTGGAGGCCGTCGCAACCGACCCATGAGGGATCGGGTACAAACATAAAAAGGGTGATCACGATGAATTGTCTGATTTGTGTCGGTGCCGCCCAGCGCATTCAGTGCCACGGCCCATGGGAAGAGCGAGATTGTCCGGACTGCGGACGCTACCGAGTTTCTGACGAGCTCATTCTGGCCCTGATGGATCAGGGCCAGATTTTCGATGTTGCCAAAACCAGAGGATGGCTGGATAGCCAGCGCATAGAACGCGCTATTCCTTCTATCGAGATCCATGAAGCGCTGCTGGTGCCTTGAGCGGTCGAAGTCTGAGGCCTATATGAGTAAGGTCGGGTTATGCATGCAGCGGCTTTGCTGATCGCGGTGTTCCGAGTTTGTAGAGAGGCGCCTAATGCCCAAAATCATCAGCGCGCAGGATCTGCACAACAGCCTCAATGAGGCGAATGAAGAGGGGATGTTCAAGCTGTTGGTCGCCAGTTTTCTGATGGGCAAACAGGTGGGGAACGTGATTCCATTAATCGTCGGCGCACGCCCCCCGTGTTTATAAAGAGCAACGTTCGCGCCGGCTGGCTTTGCTGGAACGAAGCCCGTCCCCAGGGCTCATCCCCAGCAATAGCAACCCCAGCAGGGTCAATCCGACGCCCACTATTGCATTGACGGTCAATGGGTCGCCGAACTGCAGCCATGCCCACATCATGGTCACCGGTGGTGTCAGAAAAAGTGCACCACTGATGCGTTGAATGCTGAAACGTTGCAGGCACAGCCAATAAAATCCATAGCCACCCAAGGTCGCAAAGACCACTAGCCACAAAACACCCCCTGCAAAGCCTGCGCTGGTCGGCGGTCGTATTTCCCCTTCGAGGCAGGCCAGCACCGTAAACACCGGGATCACTGCACATACCTGAATGAACAGCGCGGTCGGGGCCGGCATCGATGCACCTGGCGAAGCTTTCTGATAAAGCGTGGCCGCCGCCAGGGAGAGGACTGCCAGCAGTGGCAAGCTGTAAACCCAGAGGTCAGCGGCATCCCATTCGACGCTAGCACCGCTGGCCACCAGCATGCCGGTCAGACACAGCGCCAGGCCCACCCACTGCCAGCCGCGCGTGCGCTGCCCGGGCACGGTACCTGCCAATACCACAATCGTCAGTGGCAATAGATTGGCGATGAGTGAGGCAGTGCCCGGCGCGACCCCCAGTTGAATGGATCCGGCGATCGGTCCGATGTAACCGCCAATCGCGAAAAGCCCCAGTAGTCCTTGATGTGCTACATCACTGCCGCGCAATTCACGCAAACCCGTCCAAGCGAAGGGCAGCAACACCGCCGCCGCCAGGATGAAGCGCCATAAAGAGGCGAGATAGACGCTTCCCTGATCGGCGACATAGCGGTAACCGATGAAACCAGAGCTCCAGCTGACGACCATGGCCAACAGCAACGCGCCGCTCATCAAACGTGATAAGCGAGTTTGTATTACGTTCATCGAATGGCACCTGACAGGGGGCTGAATTCGATGGTATGAGTCATACGCTGATGCAATCAATCGATACGATCAGCACCATTGATGCAGGATTTATAAACCATGGCCGAAGCGCTTGATATTGAACTGCTGCGAACTTTTCATGCGATTGTGCGCTTTGGACAATTTCTGGCTGCTGCAAGCTTTTTGAACAAAAGCCCATCGGCGGTCAGTCTGCATGTTCGTCGCCTGGAAGCATTGGCAGGGGGACGCTTGTTGGAGCGCGATAATCAGGCAGTGAGCCTGACTCCACTGGGCCGTCGCTTTGCGCTGCAAAGCGCCGAACTGATACGGCTCCACGACCGGCTGCTTGCCAGCTTTACCGTGCCGGAGGCCAGTGGTCGAGTCAGACTGGGCATTTCCGAGGAGTACGCCGGCGCGGTACTGGGTTGTACGCTGCCGCACTTGACGGCGGATTTTCCTTACATTGAACTGGAGGTAGAAACCGGTGCCAGTGGCCGCTTGAACACCCGCCTTCTGCGTGGACAGTTGGATATGGCACTGTTAGTGGCGCCGGTTGATGTTGCTGCGCCGGACATGCGCTGCGTAAAGACCTTCGGCATCACCCAACCCGTCTGGGTTGCCGCCCTCGACTACATACAGGACCTCACCAAACCGGTCCCCCTTGCATTGCACGGCAAGGGTTGCCCGTATCGAAGCGTGGCTGTTGACGCGCTGACCCAGCAAGGTCGGCGCTGGCGGGCGGTCATCACGAGCGCCGGGGTCACCGCATTGGAAACCGCCATTGAGGCCGGATTGGCCATCGGCATCGTCGACCGTGCCCAAGTGCGTCAAAGCATGCGCGTGCTGACTGTTGCTGACGGGTTTCCTGAACTACCCGTGCATGAATTACGACTGATGTTGGCCCCGGGGGAGTTGAGTGAGGCAGGGGAGGTGTTGGTGGGATTGATCGGCCATGGCTTTGAGCGTTAACGCGTCGGAATCAGTAGCGATCGAGGATCGCCTCGTGAAGCGCTTTATTCAAGGTGAACATCGAGATCAAAACACCTTACTTCCCGAGAGCCTCGACGACTACGTCAGCGATACCAATCCGGTGGTAGTCGACGTTTTTGTCGACGAACTCGACCTAATCAATCTGGGTTTTGAAGGCGTCATACCGGCAGATACTGGCCGGCCGGTTTACTACCCCGCGATCCTCCTGAAGATCTGCATCTACGGCTATCTGAACCGCATTCAGTCGAGCCGCCGCCTCCCGATTGCTGCCTATCGTGAAGGACCGCAATCGACCCCGCGCGGACGTTGAAACCCTCGCGAGAGACGAGTGAGCGAAGCGAACGACTTGAACCGTTTGTCAGGCGTACAAGCCATACCCTGCCGCGATGATCAGCGGAGAAACTAATTATGGATATCCAAGGGGATGTTTGGGCGGAGCAAAGCTCAATCGTCGCCAAATGGTTGGGATCCGGGAAGGCAACCATAGGCGGTCCAAACCCCATCAATTTTTCGCCATCCGCCTGACGGACCGCTTACCCATCGACCGCCCCGGGCTTCATTTTCACCACGCTAGAATCCGGCCAGCAGTGCAACAGAGGGATCCCAAGGGCTACTTCGCCCCTGCAAATCCACGCGGAGATTTCCAAAGCCTCCTTGCTCACAAAAACGCGCATGGCGAAATTTTGATACTACACGTCGAGTTGGCGGGAGCGACGAAGCACTGACGACGATTATTGTTTTCGCACAAAAGCAGGAAACAATAATCATGCTGCCGTTGATCAAAAGAATAGACAGTCACGTTCATTTTTATACTTCGCAAGACCTCCGCCGAGTGGCCGGTTCGCTGCCCTATACGTTACCTGAGCCGCATCCGCTGACTGCTTATCTGGATACATTGATCGATGCCGGAATTGCTCCGACGATCCTCAATAACGTTCATTTAAGTATCCTGCCCGATTCAGAAAACGTATTTGCTTCATTTGACGAACTCAAGATTCTCCAGGCAGCCAACCCTCTGCGCTATGGGGACGTCAAATTGGTGGGGACGATCAAGGCAGAGCCTGCTTACGCCACCCAGGAACGTCTCTCGCACCCGCAGGTGGTTGGCGCCCGAATCGTTCTGCACGATGCAAGGCCTGAAACGATTTCTGATGCGCAGTTCAGTGATGGGCAGTGGTCGGCGTTTTATGGCCGTCTGCAACCGCACCAGCATCTGCACATTTACGCGAAAGAAGCCGAGACGAATCTGCGCGTATTGCGCCAGATCCCTCGCGATGTGCGCGTCATTATCGATCACCTAGGCACTTGTCACAGCGAGCGTGACATCACTGAGCCGGCTTACATCGGGCTACTCACTGAAGCGAGAGAACGAGGCAACGTGTGGTTCAAAGGCCCTGGCTATCGCACTTCCGTCTATCCCGAGGAAACAGCTCGTTTCGTGACGCAGATTGTATGCGCAGTCGGCGCAGACAAGATCCTGCTGGAAGCCACCGATGCACCTCATGTTGGAACTGACAACCTGGGTGTGCCGTATTCCGAGCTGTTTGATTTGAACAAGGCTTTCAACTTCGTTGGTGCCGTCGCAAATCATGTTTCCAATGAAACCCGAATTCCCGTTGGCCAACTTCTCCGAGGAGCTTCTGGCCAATTGGTAAGTTGATCTACGCCCACGCTCTAACTTCGAGATAATTAGCGATGACGAACATTACAACGAAAGAAATCGACTTCACCGTCAAGTACGGCGATGAAACCCTGACCCTCAAAGGCACGGTATTTCAGCCAGAAAAAATCGACTCGGCACTTCCGCCCGTCATTTTCAACTCCGGCTTCACCGGCGGGGTCACGATGTACGGTCAGCTGTTCGGTCGTGCCCTGGCAGCCCGCGGTTATCGCGTCATGACCTACGATGTGGCGGGCTTCTTTTCCAACAAGCACATCCGCAATACGATCCAGGCAGGAGACATTGAGATCACCAACGTCATTCTGGAAGACCAGAAAGATGAAGTCCTCGGTGCCGTTGAATGGGCGCGCGAGAATTTTGGTGAAATGCCGGTGGTCGCGTCCTGGGCGATGGGTTCGGTGGCGAGCCTTGGTGCAGTGGCTGAACTGGCCGCTGCAGGCGGTGAACAGATCCGCTTCTGGGTGCCGATGAGCTACACCAACATTCATAAGCTGCAAGCCTTGCGTGCAGACAAAGACGCGGCTGATGCCGCCATTAACCAACTCGCGGATGACGCGCCGATCCCTCCGTTCGACACCGGGACCGACGCGACCCGCCTCGGCTACTACCCACTTGATCCCGAGACTCAGGCTTACGTTGATCAACAATTGGGCGGCTACACCGAAGCGGGCGGCGCGGATCGCTGGCCTGGCTGCACGCACGTGACGGCAAAATCCTACAAGTCGTATGTGGCGTATGACCCGGAGCAGTCCATCGAAGGTGCAAAAGGCTTCCCGCCTGCGCTGATCATCCACGGCGCCGACAACACGTTGCACATGCCCTCTGAGTCTGTGCGTCTGCACCAGAACTATCCGGGTGATGCAGGCCCGAGCGCGCTGATCATTTCCCACATGCAACATGGCCAGCAGAATCAGGTCGACAGCCCTGTGTTCAAGTCGATGATCCAGAGCATCGATGAGGCCATCCGAGCGCGCGGCTGATCCGCTCCCATTATCATGTGAGACCTCGGGCGACGAGGTCTCACAGCGGCTTTCAAGTCGTCGCGCTGCATTTCCCCGTCATTGCGATCTGTCGTAACGCTTCGGCTTGGCTCGTTCGCTGTCGCAACGATTGAGTCTGGCTGAATGCGTGATCAACCCCTAACATGGCGTGTCCAAAGCCACTCTCTCGGGCTGGCCTATACCCATGAAAGGATCTGGCGATGGCAGCCCCCAGCGAATCAGCGACGTCTGTGAATAGCTACACAACTAAGCGAATCGGGCTGCTCATTCTCCCTCAGTTCTCCATGATGGCCCTGGCAGGAGCCAGCGAGCCTTTGCGGGCGGCGAATCGGTTGTCCGGAAAAACACTTTATGAGTGGACCCTGCTCACGGAATCCGGTGGGCCGGTCAGCTCCAGCAGCGGCATCGAAATCCAGACCATGCCGGTTGATCAGGCTCCGGAGCTGGATCGCGTTTTTGTCCTGGCAAGCCTCGACATCGAACATCAGAAACCGCCGAAAATGCTGCGCTTCCTACAACGCGCAGCGTTTCGCGGGATAACTGTCGGCGCACTGAGCACCGGTACGTTCATCCTCGCACGGGCCGGGCTACTCGAAGGAAAGCGCTGCACGTTGCACTGGGAGTCCATCGGTCAATTTTCGGAGGAGTTCCCCTCGATCGAAGTGACCAAAGAGCTGTACGTCAACCATGGCAACCGCTGGACGTGTGCCGGGGGGACGGCGGCCATCGACCTCATGCTGGCGCAAATCGCGCTTGATTTCGGCAATCAGCTGGCCGCAAGCATCGCCGAGCAATTTCTGCACGCCAGGATAAGAGCCCCGGAAGAACATCAGCGGATGTCGATTCAGTGGCGGTTCGGGATTCACGATCGCAGGCTGACGGCCGCCATCGCCTTCATGGAAGACAATCTGGAGAACATTGTCGGCATCGAAGAAATCGCCGACCGGTGCAATCTGTCGCACCGTCAATTGGAGCGGTTGTGGCATCAGCACTTCGCAATGACACCGAAAAAATTCTATCTGGAACTCAGGCTTAACGAAGCACGCCGATTGCTGCGTGAGAGTACCCAGCCCATTGCGTCCATTGCCTACAGCTGTGGGTTCGTCTCGGCATCACATCTGGGCGCGGCTTACCGTCGGGTGCGGGGCTGCACACCTGGAGAAGAGCGGCGGAAATTTGATGATGCTCATTCCTGATTGCGGTCACTGAGCGCGTCGCTCAATAACGGCTGTTCCCCCCGAAAAACGGCTGAGCCGATCCTCCCCGCAAAACCGCATAGCAAGCTAATGACTCGGCCCGACAGGCGGTGCGCTCCGACTAGCCTTGGAAATTTGGTGATCCTGCATACTTCCTTCTTCAATCAACCCTTCACCTTGCATTGCCCGTTGACGTGCCTCGTGACGTCGGTTTTTTGATAGAAATCGTCGAACTCAAAGCTCAAGCTGCCTACGGTAGCGCGGTAATGTTTGCTACAAGATCCGGCGTTCACTTCCAGATGCACGGCCGACAAAAATAACAATGACGTACAGAAGGCATATCAACCATGGAAACCTTGAGTTTCATTCTGGAAAACGGCGGGCTGATCAGTCTGCTACTCGGGCAGCACCTTCTCATCGTGGCAGTAGCGGTGGGGCTGGCGATTCTGACCGGCGTGCCTGTCGGGATCGCAATATCCCAGCACCCCAGAACGCGCCGTTGGGTCCTGGCTTTCGCCGCTGTCCTGATGACCATTCCTTCTGCCGCGCTGTTCGGGCTGATGATTCCGGCTCTGTCCCTGATTGGTTATGGAATCGGCGTCGTGCCGGCGGTCATTGCGCTGTTTCTCTACTCCCAGTTGCCCATCATTCGAAACACCACCACCGCGATCTCCAACATCGATCCCGCCTTGCGCGAAGCGGCGATCGGGATGGGCATGTCCACCTGGCAACGACTGCGCAAGGTTGAGCTGCCGATTGCGGTCCCGCTGATCATGGCGGGCGTCAGGATGGCGACCGTCATCAACATCGGCATTGCGGCCATCGCGGCCTACATCGGCGCCGGCGGCCTGGGAAGTCTCATCATTCGCGGCATCGCTCAATCGGATACCCGACAGCTGTTAGCCGGCGCGATCGTCATCAGTGTCATTGCCATTGCGGCCGATTACGCGCTGTACGGCTTGCAACGCCTCCTGACGCCAAAAGGCTTGAACAAGAACAAATTGGCCACTGGCCGAATGAAGGAAGCCACGACGTGATCCAGATCGAAAACCTGAACAAGCAATTCGGCTCAATCACTGCAGTAGAAGATGTCTCATTCAATGTTGAAGAGGGGCAGATCTGCGTACTGCTTGGGCCGTCGGGCTGCGGTAAAACCACGACGCTGAAAATGATCAACCGACTGATCACGCCCACCTCCGGCACGATCAGAATCGGTGGTCGCGACACGTCCGAACTGGACAGCGTCACCCTCAAGCGCTCAATCGGTTATGTGATTCAGCAAGTCGGGTTGTTCCCGAACATGACCGTCGAGGAAAACATCTGCGTCGTCCCAAATCTGTTGGGATGGGACAAAACCAAGAGCCGCAAGCGCGCCGCGGAGTTGCTGGAAGTGGTCGCGCTGGATCCGTCCAAATTCCTCAAGCGCTACCCGTGCGAACTCTCCGGCGGCCAACAGCAGCGAGTAGGTGTGGCCCGAGCCTTGGCAGCGGATCCGCCAGTCATGTTGATGGATGAGCCGTTTGGCGCGATCGACCCCATCAACCGGGAAGTGATCCAGGACGAGTTCATGCGCATCCAGCGCCTCGTCAACAAGACCGTACTGTTTGTCAGTCACGACATCGATGAAGCGGTGAAGATGGCGGACTGTGTCGCTCTGTTCCACAACGGAAAAATCCAGCAATTCGGTAGTTCGGATGATTTGCTGGCCCGGCCCAACAGCGAGTTCGTGGCGAACTTCATGGGTGGCGACCGGATCATGAAACGCTTGCGTCTACTGCGCGCGGCTGACGTGGCCAGCAAGGTCCCGCCACGGGAACACATGCTGGTTGTGGGTGGCAACAGCGGCGTTACGTCGCACACGCACCTGGTCGTCAAGCCCGCAGATGATCTACGCCAAGTGCTCTCGCAACTGCTGGGCCGTGGCCAGGATTGGGCACTGTGCAACGACAGCGACGGACGCTTTATCGGCTATGTCCACCAGGCTGACATTCTGGCGCGGCTGGTTGAAAACATTACTCCAGTGGTGCACTGACCATGCCTGACTTACTGAGCAGATTTTGGGAAGGGCTGCAGTTTTACTGGAGCGACATCAGCTACCTGACGGTCCAGCATTTGCAGATCGTGGCAGTCAGCGGGGTGCTGGCCTTGGCCATCGCGCTGCCGTTGGGTGTCTGGATGAGCCGTCCGGCGAACCAGCGTTACGCCATGGCCAGCATGCAGGTTCTTAACGTCGGGCAGGCGATCCCCAAGCTCGCGTTGCTGGCATTGGCCATGAGCTTTATTGGCATCGGCAGCGGCGCGGCCATCATCGGCTTGTTTGTCGCGACGTTGTTGCCTGTGGCGGTCAACACCTATGAAGGCTTGCGCGCGGTGCCGCAGCACTTGGTCGAAGCGGCCGAGGCCATGGGCATGACGCCGCGGGAGACGCTGTGGAAAGTCGAAATTCCCAACGCGATGAATGTGATTTTCGCGGGCATCCGCACGGCGCTGGCGATCAACGTCGGTACCGCGCCGCTGGCCTTCCTGGTCGGCGGCGGCGGGCTGGGCGAGTTGATCTTTACAGGGATCGACTTGAACGACTTCGGCATGATGCTGGCCGGTGCCGCATCGACCGCGCTCCTGGCGATTGCAGTCGATCTGGGCTGCGGCTTGATTCAAAACATTGCAGTGTCACGGGGACTGAGGTTGGCCGGACGCGAATGAATCTGAAGACCATAGACCTAAACCAATAATATGAGGTGCACGATGATTTATCGAATGCTAGCCAGTCTGATCTTTAGCTTTAGTCTTGTTTCAGGTGTTGTGGGCAGCGCTTCTGCCAACAGCACGATTGTGGTGGGCGGCAAGAAGTTTACCGAGCAGCAACTGGTTGCCGAGATGACCGCTCAACTCTTGCGCGCCAATGGTTACAGTGTCGATAAACGCCCGGATCTGGGTTCGTCGGTATTGCGTGCGGCGCAGGAGAACGGTCAGGTCGATGTGTATTGGGAATACACCGGCACTTCCCTGATTACTTACAACAAAGTCACGGACAAGCTGGACGCTGACGAAACGTATAAGAGGATCAGCACCCTTGACGCCCAGAAGGGCATCACCTGGCTGAACCCTTCCAAGGCCAACAACACCTACGCATTTGCCATGCGCAAGGAAGAGGCCGAGAAGGATGGCATCGTCACGATCAGCGATCTTGCAAAAAACATCGAAACGGGCAAATCCTATAAATTCGCATCGAATGCTGAATTCTTTTCCCGGCCCGATGGCCTGCGTCCTCTTCAAGAGACGTACAAGTTTGAATTCGAGCGCAAGAACATCGTCCGTATGGACGGCGGGCTGACCTACCAGGCGCTCAGGGACGGTCAGGTCGATCTGGCATTGGTCCTGTCGACCGATGGGCGGATTCCGGCCTTCGGTTTTGTGGTGCTGAAGGACGATAAAGGCTTCTTCCCCAGCTACGCGTTGACACCTGTGATTCGCACTGAAGTCTTTAAAGAGAATCCGAAGATCGGCGAGTTGCTTAACGCCCTGTCTTCAAAACTGGACGATGACACCATTGCGGGTCTCAACTCTCGGGTCGACGTTGGCCGTGAATCTATCGAGAGCGTGTCCAAGGAATTTCTGCAAAAGAACCAGTTGCTGTAGGAGCTGCCGAAGGCTGCGATCTTCAACGTTGCCTTTACAACCTTCCAGGGCCGGCAGAGTAACGCCGGCCTTTTTACCCCTGCCTCCCACCCATTCCCTTGCACCCACTTGAGGTGCGAGCTGGTTTCGTTCGCCTGTACCCACTCGGAGAATAAAAAATGCAGTTGAATAAAAAGTTCGTGGCGTGTTCGTTTTTGCTACTGGCGGCAAGTGCTCAGGCGGATGACAGTATCGACCGCATGACCCTCGCCGATATGCGTCATGCGTTGAATAACGGGACCCTCAGTTCTGAGCAACTGGTCCAGCACTATCTGGATAACATCCAGGCGAACAATCACCAGGGCCAAAACATCAATGCGCTGGTGACTATCAATGAACAGGCGATCGATCAGGCCCGGAAGTGGGATGCTGAACGGGCGAAAAATCCAAATATCAAATTCGCACCGTTGGCCGGCATTCCTTTCGTAGTGAAGGACAACTTTGACACCGCCGCAATGGTCACCTCCGGTGGGTCCTACGTTCTGCGTTCGTCGGTGCCGAGCCAGGATGCCTTCACCGTCAAGAAGTTGATCGACGGGCAAGCGATTCTTCTCGGCAAGACCAACCTGTCGGAACTGGCCGCGTCCTTTGGCTGGTTTGGCTACAGCTCGTTTGGCGGCCAGACGCTGAATCCGAGAAACACCAAGCGTGATGCTTCTGGCTCCAGCAGCGGTTCTGCTGCCTCGGTGGCAGCAGCGTTTGCACCCTTTGCGCTGGGGTCGGATACCAGCGGTTCGATCCGTGCCCCGGCCAGCGTCACCGGTACGGTGGGTTTTCGACCCTCGCTGGGTTTGATCAGTCGTAGCGGCATTATTCCGCTGTCACTTGCGTTCGATACCGGTGGCGTCATTACTAACAGCGTGCTGGATCAGGCCATCGTGCTGGATGCGATCAAGGGCCAGGACAAAACGGATCCGGCGACCCTGGATATTGCCGCGGACAAAGTACAGTTCGAAACCGCGCTGAGCCGTACCTCGCTGCAAGGCAAGACCATCGGGGTGATCACCAATTTCAAAGGCGCCAACCCGGAGGTGGATGCGGTCTTTAAAACTGCGCAGGAAACCCTCGGCAAACGCGGTGCAAAAGTCGTCTCCATCGAATTGCCAAAAACTTTTGAAACCCTATGGGGCGACGTGCTCGGCCCAGTGGGAGAGAGCGAATTCAAACCGCAATTTGAACGCTACCTGGCTACGCTCAACCCAAGCCAACCGCGAACACTTGCGCAATTTCTCGACCTGGCCAAAAAGAATCAGGCTGAAAACGGACCGCATGGCATGAACCCGGCACGCCTGGCCGGACTGGAAACCGTGGCGAATGCCACCAGCACCGATTCGCCGCAATACATCTCCATCCTGTCGCGGAAGATCCCGCAATTGCGCGCGGAGCTGACGGGCATCATGAAGCAGAACAAAGTCGACAGCCTGTTCTTCGCGACCATCAACTGCCCGGCGTCAGTGGTTCACGGCGTGACCGACGACAGTTACGTGTGCAATTCCGGTGACACCTACGCATCGTCGTACATTGCCTCCGCCACAGGGTTTCCCGAAATTACGGTGCCGGCAGGCATCATCAAGGGCAACCTGCCGGTCGGCGTTTCGTTCCTGGGTGGCTACGGCGAAGACGCCAAGGTGGTGGGTTTTGGCTACGCGTTCCTCGAGCGCTGATCAGAGGGGCGGGCCGTTCAGATCTGTTCCAGCAACCAGGTACGGAACGCGACGAGCGATGGCAGCATTTCGTTGCGCGGCGGGTAGGTCAGGTAGTAGCTGCGCTGACTGGCGAACGGCAGGTCGAGGCTGATCAGCTCTGCGTTGGCCAACTCGTCGACCACCAGAATACGTGGCACCAGACCGATGCCGATGCTGGCCCTGACGGCCTGGATCAAGTGCGAGGTGAGTTCGAAACTCGGCCCCAGCCGCATCATTCGATGGGGCAGGCCGTGGTGGCTGAACCACTCGCCCCAGACGTTGGCATTGCTTGCGACGTTGAGCAGCGTCTGTTCGCCAATGCGCTCCGGCGTCCAGGTGTCATGGAGTTCGGCCGCTTGTGGAGAAATGATCACCATCAGTTCTTCCGTGTGCAGGCGATGGCTGATCAGGCCCGGCAAATCGGCATTGCCGACGACGATCGCGGCATCAATGCCGGTGGTTTCAAAGTCGATGGCGTCGATCCGGGAATTGATGTGCACCAGCATGCCGGGATGGGTTTTGTAGAAGTCATGAAGGCGCGGCAATAACCACTTCGAGCCGAAGGTCGGCAAGGTGGCCAGGCGCAAGGTGCCGCTGCCGGATTGATAAGCCATGGCTTGCAACGTGGCGCTGCGGATGCGTCCGAGCGCTTCGCTCATTTCCCGCTGGTAGAGACGGCCGACATCGGTCAATTGCACTTGCCTGCCTTCACGGCGAAACAGTGTAAGGCCCAGTTGCTGTTCCAGCGCCTGGACTTGCCGGCTCACGGCGCTTTGGGTCAGTGACAGTTCCATCGCGGCTCGGGTGTAGCTTTCATGGCGGGCGGCGGCTTCAAAGGCCAGCAGCAACGACATCGAGGGCGTGAGGTGACGGTAATTCATTCGTAAAAGTCATCGATAGCGGCAGGATTATCCGTTTGTCCAGCGCCAGAGCCTGCAGGATCATTGGCGAAACGACGACCTGAGGCTGACCCATTAATGCTCAGGCGACAAGTGTTTTGATTTTTTCCGTGATTAGACCGACAAGAGAACAGGCTGCGATGATCGCTCAGTTGCCCACCGTTGCACTCGCGGCACAGTACCCGGAATTTCTTCAAGCCCTGCGCGCCAGCGGCTTCCGCGGTCAGCTCAGCGCCGACTACGCCACCCGCACCGTGCTGGCGACCGACAACTCGATTTACCAGCGCCTGCCGCAAGCGGCGGTGTTCCCCCTGGACGCGGACGACATCGCGCGCATCGCGACCTTGATGGCCAAACCCCGCTTTCGCCAGATCAAGCTGACCCCGCGGGGCGGCGGCACCGGCACCAACGGCCAGTCATTGACCGATGGCATCGTGGTCGATCTGTCGCGGCACATGAACACCATCCTCGAAATCAACGTCGCGGAGCGTTGGGTGCGGGTGCAGGCGGGCGTGGTCAAGGACCAGCTCAATGCCGCGCTCAAACCCCATGGACTGTTCTTCGCCCCGGAGCTGTCGACGTCCAACCGCGCCACCGTCGGCGGCATGATCAACACCGACGCCAGCGGGCAGGGCAGCTGCACCTATGGCAAGACCCGCGATCACGTACTGGAGCTGCACAGCGTGCTGCTCGGCGGTGAGCGCCTGCACAGCCATCCGCTGTCCGACGCGCAGCTGGAAGTGGCGTGCACGCAACCCGGCCGCATCGGCGAGGTGTACCGGACAGCGCGACACATCCAGGAAACCCAGGCCGGCCTGATCGAGTCGGTGTTCCCCAAACTCAACCGCTGCTTGACCGGTTACGACCTGGCGCACCTGCGCGACGAGTACGGGCGTTTCAACCTCAATAGCGTGCTGTGCGGTGCGGAAGGTTCGCTGGGCTACATCGTCGAAGCCAAACTCAACGTGCTTCCGATTCCCAAGTATTCCGTGTTGGTGAACGTGCGCTACAGCAGCTTCATGGATGCGCTGCGCGACGCCAACGCGTTACTGGTGCACAAGCCGTTGTCCATCGAAACCGTGGACTCCAAGGTGTTGATGCTGGCGATGAAAGACATTGTCTGGCACAGCGTCGCCGAGTATTTCCCGACGGACGCCGAGCGCTCGACGCTGGGCATCAATCTGGTGGAGTTCAGCGCAGAAGACCTGGCGGACGTGAACGCTCGCGTGGCGTCATTCGTGGAGCATCTGCAGGCCGATACGACGATCGAGCGACTGGGCCATACCCTGGCCGAAGGGGCCGAAGCTGTGACACGCGTATACACCATGCGCAAACGCTCGGTCGGGCTGCTGGGCAACGTCGAAGGCGAGATTCGCCCGCAGCCATTCGTCGAAGACACCGCCGTGCCGCCGGAGAAACTGGCCGACTACATCGCCGAGTTTCGTGCGTTGCTGGACAGCTATAACTTGGCGTATGGCATGTTCGGTCACGTCGATGCCGGTGTGTTGCATGTACGTCCGGCGCTGGATATGAAAGATCCGGCCCAGGCCGCTCTGGTCAAGCCGATTTCCGATGCCGTGGCCGAGCTGACCAGGCGGTATGGTGGTCTGCTGTGGGGCGAGCATGGGAAGGGTTTGCGTTCGGAATATGTCCCCGAGTTTTTTGGCGAGCTGTACCCGGCGCTGCAATTGCTCAAGGGTGCGTTCGACCCGCACAATCAGCTCAACCCCGGCAAGATCTGCACCCCGCCGGATGCCGACCAGGGCTTGCTCAAGGTCAACGAAGTCACGCTACGCGGTGATCTGGATCGGCAAATCGATGAGCGAGTCTGGCAAAGCTTCGGCACCGCCGTGCATTGCAATGGTAACGGCGCTTGTTACAACTACGATCCCAACGATGCGATGTGCCCGTCGTGGAAAGCCACCCGTGAACGCCAGCATTCGCCGAAGGGCAGGGCGTCGTTGATCCGCGAGTGGTTGCGTTTGCAAGGCGCGGCCAATATCGATGTATTGCAAGCGGCCCGAGGCAAGTTGTCGTGGTTGAGCGGGTTGCCGACGAGGTTGCGCAATAACCTGGCGCGCTCGCGCGGCGAGGCGGACTTCTCCCATGAAGTCTACGACGCGATGGCGGGGTGCCTGGCCTGTAAATCCTGTGCGGGGCAATGCCCGGTCAAGGTCAACGTGCCGGAATTCCGTTCGCGATTTCTGGAGCTGTACCACGGTCGTTATCAACGTCCGCTGCGCGACTATTTAATCGGCTCGCTTGAGTTCACCATTCCTTACATGGCCTACGCGCCAGGTTTGTACAACGCGGTGATGGGCTCGAAATGGATGAGCCGTCTGCTTGAGCGACAGGTCGGCATGCTCGACAGTCCGTTGATCAATCGTCATGACTTTCAGGCCACGCTGACCCGCTGCAACGTCGCTGTCGCCAGCGTCCCAGCCCTGCGCGAACTCACCGTCGCACAACGCGTGCGTAGCGTGGTGTTGGTGCAGGACGCCTTCACCCGTTACTTCGAAACACCGTTGCTGGCGAGCTTTATACAGTTGGCGCATCAGTTGGGCTATCGGGTGTTTCTGGCGCCCTATAGCGCCAACGGCAAGCCTTTGCATGTACAGGGGTTTCTCGGGGCGTTTGCCAAGGCGGCGATCCGCAACGCCCGTCAACTCAGTGCGCTCGCCGACTTTGGAGTGCCGCTGGTGGGGCTGGATCCGGCGATGACGCTGGTCTACCGCCAGGAATATCAGAAAGTACCGGGGCTGAATGATTGCCCGAAGGTCTTGCTGCCTCAGGAGTGGCTCTGCGATGTGTTACCGGAAAACCCGCATCCCGCGACAGAGACATTCCGTTTGTTGGCGCACTGCACCGAGAAAACCAATGTCCCGGCCAGCACTTCGCAATGGGAAGCCGTTTTTGCCCGGCTCGGGCTCAAGTTGACGACTGAGGCGACCGGCTGCTGCGGCATGTCCGGAACCTTCGGCCATGAAGCACGTAACCAAGGCAACTCACGGACCATTTTTGAGCAGTCTTGGTCCGGCAAGCTGAAACAAAAGAGCGAGGCGCTGGCAACGGGATACTCCTGTCGCAGTCAGGTGAAGCGCTTTGCCAACATGCAATTGCGCCATCCATTGGAGGTTGTGCTAGAGCATACGCTCGCGAAGTGAAAGGGGAGCGGTCGTTTGAATCATCGCTGTCGCTCGTTCCTTTCATTTTTTCTGGCTGTCGGTGTAATAGATCCGAGGTCTCTGCTTCATCTGCAACACTCCTTCTGCTTACACAGAATATAGCTGTGTTGCATCGACCGGATGAATCCACAACCCAAAGCGGACAGACTCGTCGTCCTATTTGAATGATCCGCGAAAATCATTAATGACTTGGTTGATGGAAGGTCCTTGGTTGGCTGGTGGCTCCGGTCTCTCCCCAAATTCGCGCCAGATGAACAGTGTCAGTTCTGCTCCGTCAGTCAGTGATTGAGCGTTTTCAGCTGTAGTGAAGGTCTCCAAGAGTCTGTATCTCGCATCCTTCCAGAACAGTTCTTCGACCCAGTGATACACAGGGATGAAATGGAAATGAATGGGATAACCAGGAACATGGCCGAATCGACTGATGTAGATCCACTTCGGCTTTAGTCGCGATTCAATGGCTTTCTGAACTGCTGCGAGCAGGCCACCCAACTCTGCCAGGGCACAGTCCGGAAGATCGGCCAGCGAGTTGGCGTGAGTCCGCGAACCCAGCATCAAATAACCAGGGAGCGCGGATGACATGTGATGATTGAGTATCCAATGATCGGTTTCATGAATGATGAATCGTGGTGCAATGTCCATGTGCGTTGGTGTCCTTCGTCGATCGGTCACACAGAATATCAAGGCGCCTGGTTTTTCTTCCAGAAGACAGGCTGCTAACGACCCAGATAGGCAGAACTAAAAACCGCGAGCCCGCCTGAGCGTTGGGGCCGGCGGTCTCGACCAGGTCCGTCAGCTCCTCGGGGGGGGGGCGTGACGAAAACATCACCGAGTGCCCAGCCTTTACCCATAGCGTACCCAGCGTACCGCCGACCTTACCGGCGCCGATCACACTGATCTTAAGGGTGTCCGCCATCGCCTGGCTGGCGCACAGGACCAGGCTGGCGAACATCAAAAAGAGGACTCTGGGCATGCGCTGTGCTCCTGCGTTGGAAAGCAGTCATGTATTCACCGTAGTAGAGCCTGCACATAAACGAAAGGTGTACGGGGGCCGCGGGCCAGTGTTGAGCTAGCAAGTTACCCCGACAGACCGCTATCGGCTGTGGATTCAACCGGTCGATGCAACGCAACTAAATTTTGTGTAAGCAGAAGGCGTGTTGCAGGCGGATTGTTCCGTGGCTTCGCACTAGCGACGATAGTAACGGTGATCGTCCTCGTAACGGTGCCGCATGGCCCGATCCTGGTGGCGCTCCCAATCACGATGGCGCTCAGCTTCTCGGCGGGCTTGCTCTCTACGCCACTGATCTCTGCGCCAGTCGTCTCGGCGCCAATCGTCTCTACGATTGTGCCAACGGCCGTCATGCCAGTATCGGTCGTCATGGGCTAGGAACGGCCCTGGCTGCTTGACGGCCATGCTGGCCAAGGTCGGCCAGGGGCGGCCGGCGGCCTGGACAGGAACCTGAACGGCTGTGACTTCAGTTGTGAAAACAGGGGTTGAGGTCTTCATCTGTTTGGCTGATGCCGAGCCCACTGCCGCGAACGCGAATAGGCCGAAGAGCACCATCCGTGGGACATGGAATTTCATGTGCGAAGACAACCTCTGATTGACAATTGGACGTGTGGCCATCTGGCGGCGGGAAGCCTGCGGGGGGGCGTGCTTACCGAGCGGATGTGCCTATCCACATAGACCGATAAATAGGGAAAAGTTCTAGGGAACCGTTGCTTGAATAGTCAACGGTCTCACAAGGAACTTCAGGGTATTGGCCAGGTCAATAGCGGCCCTGTATCGGTAATGCCGAGCAGCGCTGTGTCTGTTTTACGGCAGTGCCGTCCGAGTTCAGTCGAGTCCGCCCCCTGATGCCAACCAAGAATTTTCTGCCGGGCCTTATCCTGGTATTCTGCGTCGTCGCGTCGTTTTGTTCTGTCGCTGCAGAGCGAAGAGCGCCCGCGCAAAGCAACAGCGCATCAACCACCCTGATCGAAACAGCCTCGCGGCAGTATGAAAATGGCCAACTGGACCAGGCCGCCGCCACGCTGGAGCGTGCCCTGCATATCCAGCCGAACAATCCCGCGACACTGCATTACCTTGGTGTGTTGCGTCTTCAGCAGGGGCAGTACCAGCAGGCTGAAACCTTGGCGGCGCGCTCGAACATGCGGGTCGGTCGCAACGTCGAGTTGCGTAACCGCAACTTCCAATTGATCCAGGCGGCGCAGCAGGCCCAATCTTCGGGTACCCCACCCAATGCCAAAGAGGATCTGGTCGCAGTTCAGAAGGGGCTGGAAGAGGAGACCCAAAGGCGCCACGAAGCGGAAATGGCGGTTGTTGAGCAATCCACTCCGGACACTGGGCGCGACGCTGGAAACTTCGCTAGCGCAGAGGCAGATCGGGTTTCAGATGCACCAACGGCTGGCAGAGTCGGGCCCGAAGGAAAATTGCAAATGGCTAATGTCGAGCGAGAGCGGGCGTACGCTGAGGTTGAGATTCCCCGCGGCCATATGCCACCTCCGGGCAAATGCCGAATTTGGTTTCCTGATCGTCCGCCGGGGCATCAGCCTGCACCCGGCAAATGCAAGAAGCTGCGATATCGGGTTCCCTCAGGGGCCTACCTGGTGCGCGGCTGAGTTTCCGAGTGTCCGTTTTTGGCCGATTTCTGCCTTTCGCGACCCACAGTTATGTGGCTTGGGGCTGGCGACCAGTTAAACACTGAGAGTTGGATGGAGTGATGGTGTTAAATCCAGTCAGGAATACGACTACCGCCCCCTAATGTTTGAGGCTTCAATCGACACGAACCTGTTGGGTGAGCCGCGGTAACCGAATGCGGTTTAATGCCAGGCGGGCGAGCTAAGTGAGAGTACCCACTTACATCGACTTGACCGAGACCACTTCCACAAACCTGAATTTTTTTCTGGCTGTTTTAGTAGCTTCTTGTTCTGCAACTAGGGAGCTCAGCGTATCGACCTCATGTACCATCTCGTGCATCTCGCCTTCAAATTCATTTCCCACACGGAGCGTGACTCTCAACCTAGGTGTGAAGCCTTTTGAGACTGTCTTTTTCTTCGCGGCCTTCACCGGTTGCACGATCACAACATCCGGGACTGTGTCCTGCACGTCTGAGTTAATTGCCGGCGCAGAGGGCTCAGAATCACCGAATAGCGCCCGGCGCATCTCATCTTCCATCAATTCTGTATTCATACCGTTTCTCAGAAGGGTGTTATCTATAACCTGATCAATTCTATCAGGATGGCCGGACTCTGTTGTAAAGCGTCGCTGGGGTGAGACCTCAAGTGGTAAAGTGCCAGCAGATACCGGCGAGCGTCAGCGTCTGCCCATCTGCCGCCTATCATGGCGGGCAGCTGTCGGCCAGAGTGTGTAAAAAAGTTATGCTGTACAGCGGTCAATTTGTCGCTCCTACCAAGGATGGACATTTGTTCACCTATTTAATGGGTCGATGCTCTTTATTAACAAAGGATTCATCATGGATAAATCACGCTATTGGCTTTCAGGTGCCGTACTGAGCGCAATTTTGCTCAGCGGCTGCGTTTCCAAGGTCACTGAAGTAGACCAGTACTCTGGTTACCTAGATCGTTATGACGTTTTGCAGCCGTCGGTTTCTGCCACAGGCGCGCCGACACTTCGCTGGATTTCCCCGACTTTTAATCCGGCGGCATTTGATACAGTCGATTTCGACGGATTGGAATTGTTTCCTGCGCCCAGGGCAACCGATCGCGTCAATATGCAGACATTCGTGCAACTTCAGCAGACTGCCAACCAGGCTGTCGTTACAGCACTGTCCAAGCGATACCGGGTATCCAATACCCTGCAGCCCTTGCCTCCCAATGCGCATCCTTTGGTCATGAAAGCTGCGATTACCGGTGTCAATGCCTCGAACGAAGGCATGAAGTGGTATGAAATCATCCCTGTAGCAGCAGTTGTGGGAGGAGTCGGTGCCGTCACCGGACATCGCGATCAAAACACCGAGTTGTATATTGAGGCCGTGTTGCTTGATCCAGCCACGAATGAGCCGGTAGCAAGAGCCGTGCGCAAGGTGTTTGGGAAAAAACTGGAAAACGCTTCAACGCAGATTAGGACTGAGGACTTTACCCAGGCAATCAATGGATTGGGCGCTGATCTGAGTGCGTTCATTCGTTAGTCGTCGGTAAAATCTGCGACTCACGCCGCTGATCGAGTAAATGAACCATCAGGCAGGCGTAAAGCGTCACGACGATAAACAGGCCCATACGCACGGCGAAGGCCGTGTAAACGTCCTTGCCTGCTGCGCTGTCCTGTACCGACTGACCCAACAGGATAATCAGTGTGATCAGGGTGTTGAGCCAAAACCCCGGGGTAAACCGGGTCGGGCTCAGGGCATACAGCTTGCGCGCCAGCGCCAGGCCGAACAGCAGCATCCACAGAAAGAACATCCACAGATGCACAAACAGGCTGAGGGCGCTCCAGAACAGGATCGCCAACAGGCCTGCGAGCAAGGTTGAGCCGAGCAGTTCGCGACCGGCGATACGGGCGTTTGTCGTGGAGCTTTGCTGACCCAGGCCGACGGCCTTCAGGATGATGGGCAGATAACCGGCCGGGTCGATCAGCGCCAGCAGAAATGCCGGTAACACGATCAGGGTTGCACGCAGCGCAATCCGACTGACTTCTTCTGCCGGCAGGGGTGGGGCAGGCGGCGGTGAAGGGGCATTGGGTGGATCCGGGAATAATCCATGACTGAACGCCACGA
Organism: Pseudomonas sp. MDT1-17; assembly: GCF_054898105.1. Taxonomy (NCBI): domain Bacteria; kingdom Pseudomonadati; phylum Pseudomonadota; class Gammaproteobacteria; order Pseudomonadales; family Pseudomonadaceae; genus Pseudomonas; species Pseudomonas sp. MDT1-17. Next base: position 3,106,224 of record NZ_JBUBVM010000001.1, read on the forward strand.
CGACAACGGCGAGCAGCAAACCCTTGACCAGTGCGCCGATAACCATCGCCGCCAGATCGAATTCGGCGATACCGGCCGAGGAAATCATGGTCAGGCCAATCACCAGGAAGGTCATGATCAAGGTGTTGCCGCCGCGCAGGCCAAAGCGGAAGGCCAGGAACAGACCGACGCTGATCAATAGCACGCCGCTAATGGGGTAATAACGCAGGACCGGGATCAATAGCAGGCCGATGCCGGTGGTCAACATGGCGGCCAGTGCGAGCACCAGCCCGGCCTTGAACGGCAACGGGCGATTGACCGAGGCCAGCAACAGCAGGCAAAGCACCGGCGCCATAAAAGGAATCGGCAAGCCCAGGCCGAAACTGGCGGTGAGGCTCAACGCCGTGCCGGTGGCCAGGCGCAGTGCGCGTTGATCCCGCGGCGTGCGCCGAGTAGACATACCCTTAATAGGCATAGCTCAACCAGCTCATGAACCCCACAAACACGCGGCCGAGTGGGTTCAGCGGATTGCCCTCGGTAGGGAAGGCCATGACTTCGGCCTGCCCACCGGCGCGTATGGCGCCGCTGTCACGCAGGGTGTTTCTCGAATCCTCGGAAAACTCGATAATCACCGGAAAACGCTGGGCCGGACGCAACCAATCGCGACTGTTCTGCACACTGGGCAAGGTGCCAGGCGCGGGTGTCTGGCCCACGCTGACGCCGTAGCCGACGCTGCGCACGCGCCCCTCGAAAACCTCGCCCGGCAACGCATCCAGGACGATCGAGACTGGAGTATCGAGCTTGACCAGGCCAAGGTTGTTTTCGGTCATGTCTGCGGTGATCCACACATCATGGATGGTGATCAACGTCATGACCGGGCTGCCTGCAGCGGCGAACTGCCCGGCGTCGGTGCGCAGATCGGTAATCAGCCCCGCCGAACGTGCGCGTACCTGCGTGTTGGACAAGTCCAGTTCGGCTTTTGACAGCGCCGTGGCGGCACTCCGTAGTTGGGCGTTGTCATCCTCGCTGCCACCTTCCTGCTCGCGTGCACGCTGGACTTCGGCGCGGGCAGCCGCCACCTGACTCACAGCCTGTTCGCGATTGGCGCGAGACACTTCGAGCAGGCGAACGGAGATGGTTCCGGGGTCTTCGCGATACAAACCTTCCAGACGCTGATTGTCCTGCGTCGCCTTGAGCTCGTTGGCCTGGGCGGCGCGTAAATTGGCTTGCGCCGAAGCGATTCCGGCGGTGCTTGCACCGATCTGTCTGCGTGTCGATTCAAGGTCTGCCCGCGCACGTTCGACGGCAATCTGATACGGCTGCGGGTCCACCTCGAAGAGGACATCACCCGCCTTGACGTCCTGGTTGTTGCGCACATTGACACGGGTGACTCGCCCAGCCACTTCCGAGGCCACGGGTATGACAAAGGCGCCCACCCGAGCCTGCTGGGAATAGGGGGTGAAACGATCGGCCAACAGGTACCAGGTCAGACTCAGGAGGATAAGTAGCAACACCCACTTGATGCCTTTTTTCGCCGGGTCGGCAGCCGGTGCTGGCGCCTGGGTGACCGGTGTCTCGGGCGTGGGCTTGGCGGCTTCACTCATTGGTCTTTTACCTTGTAAGACATTGGAATGGCAGGCTGTGCGGGGGCGGGCTCTTTCAGCAGATCGCCCCAGTCGGTGCGTTTTTCCATCTGTTGGCGGGTGGTCGGATCAACTTTCGGCTGGGCGCTGTACCAACCACCGCCCACGGCTTTGTACAAGGCAATGACATTACTCACGGCATTGCTGCGGGCGACCAGATAATTGTCCTGTTGTTCGAGCAAGGCACGCTGCGCATCCAGTACCCGCTGGAAATCCGAATAGCCTTCCCGGTACTGCGCGCTGGCCAACACCAGCGAGCGTTTGGCGGCCACTTCGGCCTCTTGCAGGATGCGTTCTCGTTCGAGTGATTTGATCAGGCCGTTCGCGGCATCGTCAGCCTCGCGTGCAGCCTGTCGCACATTGTCGCGGTAGGCCTCGATCAGTTGCTGCAAACGTGCATCCTGCACGCGCACGTTGTTGCTGATCTGGCCATGATCGAACACATTCCAGCGCAAGCTGGGTCCGCCGATCAAATCCAGAGTCCTGGAAGTACCGTTGAGTGTGTCGGCCGACCAGACGATGCTGCCCAGCAAGGTCAGCGATGGATAGAAATCGCTTTCGGCTACGCCGATCAGCGCCGACTGAGCCGCGACATTCAGCTCGGCGGCGCGCACGTCGGGCCGACGTAGCAGCAGACTGGCCGGCACGTCTTGCAGCACGGCGCGGTCCACCAGCGGGATCAGCCCTTCATTTTCGCGCAACTGCGGCAGTCCGCCGGGAGGCTGGCCGATCAACACGGCCAAGGCATTGCGGGTGCGCTGGATCTGATCTTCAAGGTTGGGGATGGTGCTCAGCGTGCCCAGGTACTGGGTTCGGGCTTGTTGCAGGTCGAGCTCGGCAGTTTGGCCACTGTTGAAGAGCTTTTCGGTGATCTCGAAGTTGCGCTTTTGCTGTTTGGCGTTTTCCCGAGCGACGCGTAAACGGGCTTCGGTGGTGCGCAGCGAAAAATAGGTATCGGCCACTTGCGCGCGCAGCAGGACGAGCACGTCTTCATAGTTGGCCTGGGCGGCGAAGTAACTGGCATCGGACGACTCGATGGCGCGACTGAAGCGGCCCCAGAAGTCCAGCTCCCACCCCACATCGAACCCCGCACTGTGTTGCCAGAAATGGCTGTCTTGCGGATTGGTCCCGCCGGATTGCCTGCGGTTAAAGTAAAGACTGTCGACACTGGCTTGCTGCAGTTGCGGGTAAAGACCGCTTTGAGCAATGCCGAGTTGGGCACGGGCTTCCATGACGCGCAGGCCGGCGATTTTGAGGCTGGAGTTGCGGGCGTCCGACTCGGCTATCAAATGATCGAGGACCGGATCGGCGAAGACTTGCCACCACTGACGAATGTCTGGGTTCAAACTGCGCTGGCTGGATTGCTCGAGGGCGGGTGTGTTCCAGTGTTCGACCCATGCTTCTCCAGGCGCCTGGAAATTCGGTCCAAGCTGTACGCAGCCGCTGAGGCCTAGAGCCCCCATCAAGAGAAATTGGCTTGGGCGTATCAACATGGCTGCACGTGAAAGCATTGGTTTTTTCCATAAAAAGTTCAGTGGTGCATAGCCGCCCATTTGGGGCGTGTAGTAATGTCCATCACCACGCGGAGTTGTCAATCTGCGCTATTGAAAAACGTAAACAGGCACTCTTTTTATCGTGCCCGATGCTACTCTTCGGCGCTGTAAAATCCGCTAAAAATGATAAATAAGGTAAAACATTAATGAATTCCACACCGATCACTGCGACGCCTCATTCTGCCGGCTGGCGTTTCAAATTGGGTATTGCGATTATTTGTTTAATGGCAGGTTCCTGGTTGATGGTGCCCATTCTTGCAGCGACCGGGGTACCAGGATCCAAGATCGCAGCATTCACGGGCATCTTGTTTATCAGTAACAAAATCCTGCTGATTCTAGTCATCGCCATCCTGGGCAAGTCAGGGTTCCAACAACTGAAACGCACTGCATTCGGTTACGTCTCCAACCTTGCACCAAAAGCCGATTTTGACGTAGGTCCTGTTCGTCACCGAGTGGGTATCGTCATGTTCTGTTTGCCATTGATTTCCGCATTTCTTGAACCCTACATCGATACCATTTGGCCTGGTCTTAGACCCAACCTTTGGCAGCTTCAAGCGCTTGGCGATGCCATGTTGATTGGCAGTTTCTTCGTACTAGGGGGTAATTTCTGGGAGAAGGTGCGCGCGTTATTTATTCGAACCGCTCGGGTTAGCAATACAGAAGCGATCTGATTTAGAAACAGGAATTTCTGTACTGGACTGCGTCCTCCTTACACATCCAGGCAACTCGTAAAAGTTGCCTGGATTCGCGAGAAGCGGAATCAGCTCACTAAAAACGTGCTGATTCAAGGAAAATTCGCCTCCCTCTTTTTACGGGATCAATTTCCTTTGAGCTTTACATAAGTCTGGTTCAAATCGCTCGCCCAGCCATCAAGCACCTTTTTCATATCAGTTGCTTTCATGACTTGACTGGAATTTTCCAATGGCGCCCCCGCCCCCTTACGCACCACCTGCGCAACGATCTGATTCGACGCCCCGTCAAGGAATACAGCCTCAGTCGCAATATTGGTTTCTTGATCGCGGATGCCAGAGGCAGTGCTGACGGCAGCTGCTACCAAGGTAATCGGAAGCACTTCGTAAAATTGTAATCCTTGCGTTTTGCTACTAACTGCAGTAATGGCAGGCCGAACTATAAGCGTTTTCGGACCAGGCGATGTCGTCACAGGTAACGACTTCCCTAGTTCACGTTTGAGTGCCTGATCATAATAAGAAGTGATGCCCTGCAGAGTGCTTTGCGGTATTTTTTCGGTCGCTTTCGGCCTAGGGAAAAGTTGGCTCGGCTCAACATAAAAGCTGGTGAAACGATTCAGGTCGAGCTTGGGATCAATCCAACGCATAACCGGCACACCGGATGCAGATTGAGCTTCGGTTAGTCGACTGTAGTCCTTTAGAAAACCGGAATACTCATCAGGCTCACTCAACTTGCTCGCGCACCCCGTCATAGTTAGGGAAACAACACAGAGCGAACTCAACAAAAACGCGAATCTCATTCTTTGAATCTCCTTGACTGTCGCGAGGCAATGGCCGCTCAGTCAACCTGAAAAATGAAAAGCAAGCAGGTATTTCTCACTCCTGATTTTTAATGATCAGGCACTAGAGCGCCAAGGTGTATACCAAAATTTCTGGCGCCTGTGTTGAACCGACTCACAGGTTTAGTCATTTTTTCAATAAAATTTGCTCATTTCCCCAACATCTCTATATTGGCACACCTTCGGTATTCTTCGACTTCTTGACGAGTAAGATCCATGGCGAATCGTGACCAATTGGTCATCTGTGAGCACTGCGACTGCGTGTATGAAAAAGTTACGCTCGTCAACTATCAAACCTCTTATTGTTCACGTTGCGATGGCGTTCTTCAGCGCTTTAACGGTCTGTCGGTGGAACAGCGCCTGGCGCTGACTTTTACCGCGGCAGTGCTGTGGATTTTCGCCAACTTCTACCCGGTCATGAGCATCAGTCTGCAAGGTTTGAATAGTAGTGCAACGTTATGGGATTCGGTGCTGGCACTCAGCGTGGGACCCATCACCTTCATCGCGCTGGTGGCCGCAATTGCCATGATCATCGCCCCCATTTTTCAGCTGATGTTATTAGTGTGGGTCTTGAGTTTCGCCCTCGTGAAGCGACGTTCGCCGGCGTTCAAGTGGTGCATGCGCTGGCTGGAGGGCCTCAGGCCCTGGAGCATGCTGGAAGTCTGTCTGCTGGGGTCAATGGTGGCGGTGTTCAAACTCGCCGGTTTGCTTGATGTACTGCCCGGCATCGGCCTGTTTGCCCTGGCTGTGCTCAGCTTGATGATGATCCGAATCGCCGGGCGCGATATCCGCGAGCTGTGGGACATTTCATGAAGACACCACCGATCGCCAGCGAACTCGACCTGTGCCTGTGCCATAGCTGCGGCATGGCCTGCGACATAACGGACAACGCTCACGAATGCGAACGCTGTGGCGCGCCACTGCACCAGCGCAAAGCCAACTCGCTGACACGGACCTGGGCCTACCTTTTGGCCTCACTGGTGTTTTATATCCCGGCCAATCTGTTGCCGGTGATGAATACCACCATGCTCGGCTCCGGGTCCGACAGCACCATCATGAGCGGTGTGCTGGAGTTCTGGCAGCACGGCGCCTGGGACATCGCCCTCATTATCTTCATTGCCAGTATCGCAGTGCCAGGCGTCAAGTTCGTCGCCCTGACGATGCTGCTGGTTACCGTGCAACGCGGCAGCCTTTGGGCGCGCAAGGAACGGTCGAAGCTTTACCGTTTCGTCGAACTTATCGGCTACTGGTCGATGCTCGACGTGATTGTTGTCGCGCTGGTCGCAGCGCTAGTGAAATTCCAGGCCCTGGGCGATATCGAACCGCGCGCAGGCATTCTGTTTTTTGGTCTGGTGGTGATATTTACCATGCTGTCTGCCATGAGTTTCGACCCGCGTCTGATCTGGGATAACCCACAAAAAAAGGAGCAAACGAATGACGCTGCGAGTCACTGACAGGCCGCTAGTCCCGGGGCAAGCCCCAATCAAGACCCTCCGTTTCAGCGTTTCGCTGGTGTGGATCGTTCCAATCATCGCGGTGTTGGTGGGGATTTCGTTGGTGGTGCACAACCTCATGCAGGAAGGGCCGACCATTACCATTATGTTCAAGACCGGCAGTGGCCTGACCGCCAATAAGACCGAAGTCAAATACCGCAATGTGGTCATCGGCCATGTCTCGGAAGTAAAGCTGAGCGACGATCAAAAAAGCGTTAACGCCACGATCAAACTCGACAAACAGGCTGAAAGCTTCACCCGTGAAGATTCGCAATTCTGGGTCGTGCGGCCACGCATCGGTGCCGGCGGTGTCTCGGGCATCGATACCCTGCTGTCAGGCGATTACATTGGTGCCGACATCGGTCAGGCTGATGCCCGCTCCAAACATTTCACAGGCCTGGAAAACCCTCCGCCCATTACCTATGGCGAGCCGGGCAAGCGCTTCACACTGCGCACCCAAGACTTGGGCTCGCTGGACATCGGTTCTCCGGTTTACTACCGCAAGATTCCAGTCGGCCAAGTGGTGACCTACGCCTTGGATGCCGAGGGCAAATGGGTGAACATCGAAATTTTCGTGCATTCGCCCAACGACGCCTACGTCACTGAAAACACCCGGTTCTGGAACGCCAGTGGTATCGATGTAAGCGTCGGTGCCAATGGTTTTGCGGTGAAGACCGAATCCCTGTCTTCGTTGTTGGTGGGTGGCATCGCGTTTCGCGCGCCGGAATACAGTCCCAACGATTTGTCGGCCAGCGAAGATAAAGCCTTCGACCTGTTCGAAGATCAGCAAACCGCCCTCGCTCCGCCCAACGGTAAGGGGCAGTACTTGAGCCTGCGTTTCGATCAGGCATTGCGCGGGCTCAAGATCGATGCACCAGTGGAATTTCTCGGCGTGGAAATTGGCAAAGTCGTGTCGGTCAATCTGGATTTCGACGCAAAAAAACGCAGTTTTCCGCTCAATGTCGGCATCGTGATCTACCCACAACGCCTCGGCCAGGCCCACGGCAAAATGCTTAAGGTCTTGAAGCATGACCCCAAGGACGAAACCGCTGGCATAAGGCTGATGGGCACCTTCATCGAAAACGGCCTGCGGGCCCAGGCCCGTAGCGGCAATCTATTGACCGGCCAGCTTTACATCGCGCTCGACTTCTACCCCAAAGCAGCGAAAGTCGCTTTTGATCCAACTGCCCGTCCCGTCACTATTCCCACCATTCCTGGCAGCCTCGAGCAGTTGCAGGAAAAACTGGAGGGCATGGTCAACAAGATCAACCAGCTGCCAATCGAACGCATTGCCGGCAACCTCGACAGCAACCTCGTCGAACTGCGCAAAGGCCTGACACAATTCAATGCCAAGACCCTGCCCGGCGTGCAGACCACCCTGGCGGACGTCAGCAAGACCTTGCAATCGGCCAGTTCGACTCTCGCTGAAGACTCGCCGCAACGGGAGCAGTTGACCCAGACCATGGATGAACTCGGGCGCATGTCGCGCTCCTTGCGTGAACTCTCGGATTACCTGGGCCGGCATCCGGAGTCGCTGCTTCGTGGTCGTCCCGACAATGCCGCGCCAATAGATTTGAAGGCGCCACCGCGCAACTGACCACAGGAGCAACACCCCATGGCTTTTCCGCTGAAGATCACCGTGGTTACCGCGCTGTTACTGCTCACCGCTTGCCGCAGTGATCCGATTCAATTTCACACGCTGACCCCGGCACAACCGGCGACGGCGCAAAGCAACGGTGAGGAAATTTCGATCGAAGGCATCACGGTGCCGCCCCAGGTCGATCGCCCTCAGATCGTCATTCGTGAAGGCAACAGTGGCCTGGCGATCCTCGAAACCCAATGGTGGGCGGCGAGTCTGGTGGATGAGTTGCGCAGCGCCCTGGTCGATCAACTGGTCAATAGCAATCTGCAACGCAGAGTGTCGTTGCGCCTGGATGTGCAGCGCTTTGACTCCATTCCCGGTCAATACGCGTTGATCGACGTCAAATGGCGACTGCGCAAAACAGGTGAGAGTAATAACTCGCTGATGACTTGCCGAACGACCCTCCGCTCGTCATCCGGCCCCACCATCGATGACTTGGTGATAGCTCATCAAGACAATGTAAAACGCCTGGCCGCCCTAATCAGTGAGGCTTCCGGTAGGACATCTGGTGATTGCCCCGTCGTGCAGTAACAAATGTTTTAAGGCCAGCTAACAACTGACGGAATGATTCAAACGGGCGGTCAGATTCAAGTGATATCGCCGCGTCCGTTGCTGGCCGAATTCGGCCTGTCGCTGTTATCGGACCCATTGCGGAAAGTGGCTGACTCATAGCGTCCAGTCCCTCATTCGTAAGACCTGCCCAGCACACCTTGCATGCCAGCCAAGGAGGATCATGACCTGCTCACCGGAGAATGACGAACCAAAGGCGCTTATAAGCCAGGCGCTCAACCAGCATGAGGAACGGCCATAAATACTCCCACTCATGAACTATGTCTTCTCGGCCACCAGAAATGCTCCGACATCAACGAAGAAGGACGATCTATTCTGCTCTACTCAGGTACTGAGTCTGCAATTCTCCGCTTCTAGACTCCTTCGCGCAGCGCATTGGAAACAAGCGAAAATGCCGGAGAAGGTTGCCGTCGACTGGGGTAATACAAATAGTATCCAGCGAACGGGGGGCACCAGTCATCGAGTACTCGCATCAGCCTGCCTTCCTGAAGATAGGGTTCAAATTCCTCCTCGGGCAGGTAGGCAATTCCCAACCCCGACAATGCTGCATCCACTATGTGAACAGACGTATTGAAAGTGAGCTGTCCGGTTACGCGGACGTTCAACTGCTTACCGCGCCGCTCAAAGTCCCACACGTAAAGCCCGCCAGATGTCTGCATGCGCTGGTTGATACAGCTATGGTCCATCAAGTCGCGCGGATTTTTGGGAATGCCACGGGTGGCAAAGTACGTTGGCGCGGCAACGACAGCCATCCGTAACGGCAGTCCTATGGGTACTGCGATCATGTCTTTATCGATGGTGTCACCCAGACACACACCTGCGTCAAAACGATCAGCCACGATATCTCTGAAGCCATAATTGACGTCGAATTCGATTTCGATATCCGGGTATTCGTGTAGCAACGGTGTGAGCTTGGGCAGCAACGTTTTGCGCAGAACGTGATCGCCGCAGGTGATTCGTACTGTGCCCGCTGGCTTGTCGCGCAATTCCGTCAGTACATCCAATTCCGCTTCGATTTCATCGAAGCGATGACCGATGGCCTGCAACAGTCGCTCGCCAGCTACCGTAGGCGAGACGCTGCGCGTGGTCCGTGTCAGCAACCTGATCTGGAGGCGCGCTTCCAGGCCGCTGATGGCCTGACTCAGGGCAGATTGGCTGACACCCAGGATCGAGGCGGCGCGTGTGAAGCTGCCCTCGCGCGCCACGGTGACGAAGGACAGCAGATCGTTGAGGTTCCTTCTGACCATAATGCAACCGCCCTTGCAGTCTATTGATTAGCTCTACTTATAGCCTTATTAAGTATTCATTAGCTAGTCAGAGGAAAGTCCTTACCTCACCATTCCATTCATGAATTTGAATGAAGGTGAGGCCCCGATGGCCATTGTTTTCCCGATAGCTGAGGCAAATGAGCAACCCGCTTACTGGAGCGGGGTCTTTGCAATGACGCTTTGCGTTTTTGCGCTGATCGCGTCGGAGTTCATGCCCGTCAGCCTGCTGACACCGATAGCCGATGATCTTCATGTCACCGAAGGGCTGATAGGGCAAGGCATCGCGATCTCCGGGGCATTCGCGGTCTTGACGAGCTTGTCGATCTCGAGGCTGGCAGGAGCCCTCAACCGCAAGAGGCTGTTGTTGGCGCTGACCGGGTTGATGGCTCTATCCGGTGTTGTCGTCGGGATGGCGCCAAATTATCTGATGTACATGGTCGGCCGTGCGCTCATCGGCGTGGTCATCGGTGGTTTTTGGTCGATGTCCGCGGCAACGGCCATGCGCCTGGTGCCTGCCAACCAGTTGTCCAAGGCCTTGACCATCTTCAACGGCGGTAACGCGTTGGCGACTGTGATTGCCGCACCACTGGGCAGCTATCTGGGTTCGGTCATGGGTTGGCGCGGCGCCTTTTTCTGCCTGGTGCCGGTAGCGGCGATTGCCCTGATATGGCTATGGACCAGCCTGCCGACCATGAAGGCGGATGAGCGCACGCCGGGTTCCGGCAATGTCTTCAAACTGCTGAAGCACCGGTCCGTGGCGCTGGGCATGGCCGGTTGCGCCGCTTTCTTCATGGGGCAGTTCGCTCTGTTCACTTATCTGCGGCCGTTCCTCGAAACGGTGACGAAAGTTGACGTAACCACGCTGTCGCTGATCTTGCTCGTGATTGGCGGAGCAGGCTTCATCGGCACCCTGATTATCGGAACGTTCCTGAGGCGTGGGCTATTCCGGACACTCGTCACCATTCCCTTACTGATGGCCGGGATCGCCTTGACGCTGATCCCCTTCGGAACCTCGGTCTTTGCCGTTGCTGTGCTGCTCGGTTTCTGGGGGGGTGTGGCTACGGCCGCGCCTGTGGGCTGGTGGAGTTGGGTTGCGCAAGTCCTGCCAAGGAATGCTGAGGCTGGAGGCGGCCTGATGGTGGCGGTGATTCAGTTGGCCATCGCTTTGGGGTCTACCGTTGGAGGTCTGCTGTTCGATAGTCGCGGCTACCAGAGCACGTTCGTGGCGAGCGCCGCCGTGCTTCTGCTTGCGGCTTTCCTGACTGTTCTGGCATCACGCTCCAAGACGCCCCGGACCGCCTGAACTGCGAGAAGAGCAAGGAGACGCGTCATGACCATGAGCTACTTAAGCGCCCCCATTTGTGAAATGCGCACCTTCGCCTCGGCAATCGGGCACCGCCGAGTCTGGGGCCTGCGCTGGTTGGGATTGCTGTATGGAATGCTTTTACTCGGCGGTTACGAAACCCGCCAACATCCCGCATCTGGCTTACATGAAACAGCTGCGAAAGATGCCGCATCGGCGTCGTTGATCTCGGAGAAATCACACATGTGGATGAACGTCGGCGAGCATCGCTTCGCCATTACTTTGACCGACTCCGTTTCCGCTCGTGCATTTGTCGCGATGCTGCCGCTGACGTTGGAGATGAGCGATCTCAACAGTAATGAGAAATTCGCCAGTCTTCCTGAAGCGCTGCCTATCCAGGCGAGTGTCCCAGGAACGCTGCGCAATGGCGATCTCGTGTTGTATGGCACGGACACGCTGGTGGTCTTCTATCTGACCTTTAACTCGTCGTACTCGTACACGCGTATCGGTCGTGTGGACGACCCTGCCGGCCTGTCTCAGGCGCTAGGTCCGCGTGATGTGCGGGTTGTGTTTTCCAAAGACTAATTTCTGCGTATGAACAGGGTTTCCAATGAAAAAAATCATTCTTCTACTCGCGCTTCTGGTCAGTTCACTTTCAGCAATAGGAGCGGATATGTCTAACGGCGCCAATAATTTTTACACGAGCGGGAAAGTGACTGTGCAAAAAGTCACGTTCAAAAACCAATACCAAATGAACGTGGCCGGGAATCTTTTCACGCCCAAAAATCTGGATCGCAAAGCGAAGAGTCCCGCTATCGTTGTCGGCCACCCAATGGGCGCGGTCAAGGAGCAGAGTGCGAACCTCTATGCCACGAAAATGGCCGAGCAGGGCTTCGTGACGCTGTCCCTGGATCTCTCGTTTTGGGGCGAAAGCGAGGGACAACCTCGCAACGCTGTTTCGCCGGATATCTATGCCGAGGACTTTAGCGCGGCGGTGGATTTTCTGGGCACCCAGCCTTTCATAGACAAGGAGCGTATTGGAGCCATCGGGATTTGTGGAAGCGGCAGCTTCGTGATCAGTGCGGCCAAGATCGATCCACGAATGAAAGCCATTGCAACCGTGAGCATGTACGACATGGGCGCAGCCAATCGCAACGGGCTGAAGCATTCCCAAACACTGGAACAACGCGAAGACATCATCGCGCAAGCCGCGCAGCAACGTTATGTAGAGTTCGCTGGTGGTGAAACCCGCTACACCAGTGGCTCGGTGCATCAACTGGATGAGAATACGCATCCCATTCAGCGGGAGTTCTATGCCTTCTACCGCACGCCGCGCGGCGAGTACACGCCACTCAACTCGACGAAAGAACTGACGACGCACCCGACGCTGGCCAGCAACATCAAGTTCATGAACTTCTACCCGTTCAATGACATTGAGACAATTTCGCCTCGTCCGATGTTGTTCATTGCCGGTGCAGATGCGCACTCAAGGGAATTCAGCGAAGAGGCTTACAAGCTGGCCGGTCAACCCAAGGAGCTTGTCATCGTTCCAGGCGCAGGCCATGTCGACCTCTATGACCGCGTCAATCTCATTCCCTTTGACAAGCTGACGACCTTTTTTCAGAGCAACCTGAAGTAAACGATTGATCGGATTTCCTCGCAATTGAGCCTCACCGCCGTGAGGCTTTTCGGGAGTCATGCATTCTCAATGCGTCGTTTATTCAAGATGTTTAGCGATGTGTGAATGTCTTCTATTGGCCCAGAGTGTGTAAAAAACGCTTCGTCAAAATTGAAGTTTGCGCGTCTATGCGAAATCTGAAAATTATCGACTGCTCAGCCGATCTGGATTTTGCGTAGAAACGCGATTTTCACTCCAACACTGGGCGCCAATCTCGCTGAAAAACGTTTTTACACACTCTGGGTCCAAAAGCGGACATTCGCCTGCCGCTTTCATGTCCTGCTCCGGACTTTACTGTAGTTCCCTATATGGACTATTACTCAATTAGTTCGCCTCGCTGACCGAGGTCGGTTACAGTTGTGGGCAAAACTTAATCGTCATATTTATGAGGTCATATGCAAGCTGGAGACATAATTGCCACAACAGGAAATCGCTTTATTCAGGTATCTACGATAAGCAATGTAGGTGAATGCCAATATATAAAACAACACAAAGCATCAATTTTATGCATGGGTAGCACCCTAATTAAAAGCTGATTAAATATTAGTTTCATTTCCAACCTACCATTTGTCGTCACGCGAAAAAAAAATCAAACTTTTCAAAAGCGGGTGACTCTCATCAATACAGTCATAAAGGCTGCATATACATTTTCTGATTGATTGTTGATTGTTGATAGGAGATAGCAATGAACTATGAAGATCGCGATACCTATGGCATTTACAAAACCAACCTCCTACGAGATGCCGGCTCCGAGGAACAGGGGCCTGGGCCCGACCTGATGGGTGCAGACACGCTCATTGGAAATGATGTTTATAACCATAATGAAGAGGACTTGGGAGATATTAAGGAAATCATGCTTGATGTTCGCAGCGGTAGAGTGAGTTATGCCGTTCTATCCTTTGGTGGCTTTCTTGGCATGGGAGAAAAACTGTTTGCGGTACCTTGGAATGCATTGTCACTCGATACACTCAATAAGCGCTTCGTACTAAATATAGAGAAAGAGCGCTTGGAAAATGCACCAGGCTTTGACAAGGACAGTTGGCCTAATATGGCCGACAAGTCTTGGGCAACAGAAATCCATTCTTTCTATGGAACTAAACCCTTCGATTACGATACTGTCCAGAGACAAAGTATCGACAAGAGCTAACCGTCCCTATCCAAAACGAAGAGTGATGCGCGCCGAGCAAAACAACGACATGCTAAGGCTGGCGTTGGGGGTGCCAAACCCTAAGGCGCGCATTGCGGTGACAAATGGCTCTGTCGGCAGCAACAAGGGTTTAGGGTGGATTCTGCTGACCGCCGCCGAATCCAAGGCTAGGTCCCAGCCAGCGCCAGTTCGCCAAGTACCACCAAGAGCGTAATACCGATGAAGTCAGCCAGCGCCATAACCCCCAGGAAGCCCACCACCATGACCGGAATCAGCGGGACAAACAGCTCTGACCATGCCCGCTTTAGCTGGCTGAAACTGGTGTCCATCTATTCAAGGCAGGTTTCAGGTGTCGCGAGCAAGCTGTCTAGAAATGCGCCAATCTGCCACCTGCATCGCAAGTGCACCGTAGGAATCTGCGGGCCAATGGCCTGGCGCACCGCATCGATACCTGGGCGGTAGCCACCATCGAAATTCCATACAAAGTTCAGGAAGGTCAGGAACGCCCGGTCGAGCTTCTCTGTACAGCCTGTTGGAAGGTCTGAGCGAGGGCGGTTCATTACGCTGCGCATGATCACCCGGGTGAAGCAGGTGAGCCGCGGCGTATCGAGCCAAATGATCAGGTCGGCACGGGGCAGGCGGAGGTCGAATGTGCGCCGGGCATAGTTGCCTTCACAAATCCAGGCATCCGCTGCGATCGCTTCGCTGACCCGTGCGCGAAACTGCTCGGCGTCGGGTTCGACCCAGCCGGGCTCCCAAAACAGGGTGTCCAGGTGCACCACGGGCAGGCCGAGGCGCTTGCCCAAGGCGCGGGCGAGGGTAGATTTGCCGCTACCGGCATTGCCCAGAATTACAATCCGTTGCATGGGGACTTCCTGTCGCGAAAAAAGCCGACAATTGTGCAGGTTTTGGGTGGTCAATTAAAGGCTGATGGGAGACCGCACCACAGAAATGAACTTTTGTTGCCTGCTGCGCTATTTGCAGATGAAGCAAATGTCGCCCTCACATTGTCTTGTTAAACGTCCGCTTCTGGCCGTTTTCTGCCTGTCGCGACTGGTTGAAATTGACCCAATGCGGACGGTGGGTCTAGAGCTCAAAACGGTGGACTACCCGTCCTCTCGCTTGGCACCCGTTACTCACCCCATCCCAGCTCTGCGTAGGATATTTGGTCTTGTTCGGGGAAGTCTGTCCGGTATTCACCCCATGCCATGAAGTAATAGTATTTGGTCATCGCTTCAAAGTGACTGTCAGCTTCGACCATCCAGATCAGTTTGGAGTTTGCTGAAAGAAGATTGCGCGCGTCATCACCGTGAGCACCAGCTAGGCAGAAAGTCTGGCAACCATCGGGTTCCAGCCAAAGTTCATGTTTCATATTCATAGCTCGTTTTTGCCCGGCTTTATGGTGCCCGAAAAGCAGATTGAGTGGCCACTCTTGGCCGGTAGCTGCGCCTTGGACTCAAAGGCCGCTCTTGGCCGATAATTACCTGCCATGGTTGGCAGCGCCCGCAGGAGTTTTCCAGCTCCCGCTCCCTCGGCGAGTTCGATCTAACCCGTTACAGCTTTTTCTCAATCGCGTCAATCGCTGCCACATAAGCATCATTTCCGATTCCGACTTGCCCCCACACCTCTCGTTCTTCTCCTCCTTGGCGGTCATATTGTTCATCCGCATCCCAAAGAGTGAGTATCTGGTTCGGAAAACAGTACTCGTATCGGTCGAAATCATGGGGGCCGGAACCGTCCGAGGCGGCCATCAGTGAAAACAGTTCACTCGCAGCGACCGCAAAAACATTGACCCCTTTGAACACGTAAGTAATCGGCGAGTTTCCCGAGACGCCTATGAACCAGACTTCATCGTATGGGCTGTACGAAAGCTGCATGGACGCGTTGCTGAAATAATCGACGCCGCCATGGGACTGCTCAAGTGGGTACCCATTTACAAACATTGCTTCCCTTGCCGCTGCGCGAGAAGCGCCAAGCATCACGGGGCCGACTGCACTTAGCGGGGAAATTTCAAAAACTGGCATTCACAAAGCTCCCGGAAAATGAACAACCTAATTACTGACTGGGTACGATTTCAAGAAATTAAAGCGCCGTTCCTACAGGCCGCTATTGGCCAGACGCTGACGCTCGCCGGTATCTGCTGGCCCTCTACCGCTTCAGGTCTGACCCAGCGGCGCTTTACTACTGAGTCCGGCCATGCTGATAGAATCGGTCAGGTTATAGATAACACCCTTCTGAGAAATGGTATGAATACAGAATTGACGGAAGAAGAGATGCGCCGGGCACTATTCGGTGATTCTGAGTCCCCTGCGCCGGCAATTAACTCACACGTGCAAGACTCCGCCCCGGATGTCGTGCTCGTGCAACCGGTAAAGGCAGCGAAGAAAAAGAAAGTCTCAAAAGACTTCACGCCCAGGCTGAGAGTCACGCTGCGGGTGGGAAATGAATTTGAAGGCAAGATGCACGAGATGGTAAATGAGGCCGATACGCTGAGCGCTCTAGTTGCAGAGCAAGAAGCTACTAAGACGGCCAGAAAAAAATTCAGGTTTGTGGAAGTGGTGTCGGTCAAGTCGATGTAAGCGGGCACTCTCACTTGGCTCGCTCGCCTGGAGTTGAACCGCATTCGGTTACCGCGGGTCACCCGACCGGTTCGTGTCGATTGAAGCCTCAAACATTAGGGTACGGTAGTCGTATCGCGGACTGGCTTTAACACCATCACTCCATCCAAAAATCTCAATGTTTAACTGATCACCAGCCCCAAGCCCCATAGCTGACGGTGGCGACAGGCGAAAATCGACCCATACCGGTCAGTCATAGTCAGCGGAAATTCTTCCACCAGGCGGCAATGGTATGTGTGGCCCATTTACTCGATCCAACAAGGTGCTGTCGGACTGCGGCAACCGGGTCTGAGCGAGGGTACTAGACTGCTCATAACGGGAGTTATGGTAAATCCGGCCAAGACTGACCGCGCCTATGTCGGCTCGCGTCTATGTCCTGGTAGCTTTCGATTTTAAGCTGCCTGTGAAAGCGTCTAGAAAATAGGGGCGACTCAACCCACCTTAAGCTTTTCCGCAAGCATCGCCTTGAAACGAGAGTTTTCGTTTTTGCCGTTCCAGAAATTACCCAGCCGCCGAAGTTTGGCTTGGCTTGGGTTTCTTTTGCGTATCGATTCCAATGCTCGCTGCCACCAAATGTCACGACAGACATGCATATACGGACTATTCCGCAAGGCATTACCGTACAAGTAGCACTTGGCCGCTTTTAATAGATCTTTATCGACAGACAGGAGCTGGATTTTGACCTTGAACCTTGCGAAATAAGAGGGGAGAGGCTTGAAGCTTGGGACTTCATAACTACGCTGTAGCAATGCCCAAGAATAATCCTCACCGTTCGTTTTGAAAAAAACTTCAAACATCGCATGATGATAGCGCTTCCACGCGTAGTAATGATTCACTTTGCCATACGACTCACTCACCTGCTTATCTGCTAGCATGAAAGAAATCGCAATTTGCTCGATGGTGTGTAGGGTTTTGCCATAGCTAGACCACTCATCAATTAAATCAATCGCTTGCTTGATCAGATTAGAGTTCTGAAGAGTAAGGCCGCATATACCGCTGTTGTACAATTTCAGGTTATCAGCTGGTGCTTGTCCCTTGACAATAACGTCCGCCGAAAACTCTGCGAAGGAGGGCCGCTTAATGGCCTCTTCCCACGTGAATTCAAATCGATCCATCAAGAATTTATGATCTGATACCTGATCAAATAGCGATGCAGGGTCGCAGAGGAATACGGTATCAGTGTCGACAAAAATGGTTTTGTCGGCAAGTTTTGAACCAACTTCAATGGCACAAGCCTTCAGACGGTGAGTGTACCCTTGAGTGCCTTTCCAGGCAGTAATAGTTTGCTCGTCTAGGGCGACAATGTTGACAGGCCAGCCGGAGAATTGCTCAGGCGAGTCTGTCATCAAGGTGATGACGAAGCTGCCTAGCTTCTTCTGATGACGGAGGGCAGATAGGATGCTAAATTTGGCTTCATGCCGGTAGACTGTTTTATTACCGTAAAGCAGGTACAACAATTGATTGGAAGGCATAAATTCAATTAAAGGTAGATTTAAAATCAAAATTATTGCGTGCGAAAAAACACTGCAAAACTAAAAAAGTCAATCATAACAATCCAAAAAAAAGTTATGTCAATATGCCACATTGGTACGATAGCACCTTCGCTTGATCACGCGAAGCCACAGTCGTCGCTTTAATTCTAAGTTATGCGGCGACTCACTCGCGCTTGACGGTAAAGGCTTCGCGATGTCGCGTGAGTCTGTCGCAGGTGCTCAATTATCTGCGACATGAAATGCGATAGATGTGGCATTGAGAAGGAGCGGATGTCAATCCGATACGCTCGGGTACCCACACATGGCAAAGATCTGGATCCGCAGCAAGGCACGCTGGCGAGTTTACATCTGCCACGACTGACCGGAAATGGCCGATTTCTGCCCGTCGCCACAGTCAGCTTTGGGTCGATCCAAGTCATACAGCCGCCAATCATCCGCCCCGTGAAAGGCTTCGTTGGAACCCTTTTTTTGATAGCGCTGAAAGGCGCACGTGTCAGTATGACGCGTGCACGGGCTTTCCCTTGTGGTTCTAACATGACGTCCGGACGACCAGCGTCATACTCGTCGAAGATCAGCGCCATGGGCCGGCAGTGCCCAGAGCAGGATGCCTTCCTGGAATTCACAAGTTCGGTATGTGCTGCGGGCAAGATGAGGGCTTAGTTAACCATCACCTCGTCCAGTGCCTGCTCGAGGGTGCTGACCGTGCGCTCGATATTGTGCAGCTTTTCGAGTCCGAACAGACCGATGCGGAAGGTCTGGAAGTCGGCCGGCTCGTCGCATTGCAACGGCACTCCGGCGGCGATCTGTAGGCCGCGGTTGGCAAATTTCTTACCGCTCTTGATGTCGGCATCATCGGTGTAGCTCACCACTACGCCAGGCGCCTGAAAGCCAGCTGCGGCCACGCTTTTGATGCCTTTGCCGGTCAACATTGCGCGCACCCGATCGCCCAGCGCCTGTTGTTCGCCGCGGACCTTGTCGAAACCGTAGGTTTGCGTCTCTTTCATCACTTCGTTAAATCGCGCGAGGGAATCGCTGGGCATGGTCGCATGGTAGGCATGTCCGCCCTGTTCGTAGGCCTGCATGATCTGAAGCCACTTTTTCAGGTCGCAGGCGAAGCTGCTGCTATGCGTCTGTTCGATGCGCTCGAGGGCCCAAGAACTGAGCATCACCAGTGCGCAGCAAGGGGAGGCGCTCCAGCCTTTCTGCGGTGCGCTGATCAGCAGGTCGACTGCGCATTTCTGCATATCAACCCAAAGCGTGCCTGAGGCGATGCAGTCCAGCACGAACAGGCCACCCACCGCATGCACGGCGTCGCCGACGGCCCGCAGGTAGTCGTTGGGCAGGATAATCCCTGATGAGGTTTCAACGTGGGGGGCGAAGACAATCTGCGGCTTCTGCGCCTGAATGGCTGCCAGCACTTCGTCCAAAGGGGGTGGGGCGTAGGCAGCCTGGCGACCAGTGTCGACCGGTCGGGCTTTCAGCACCGTAGTGGCCGCCGGGATGTTGCCCATCTCAAGGATCTGGCTCCAGCGATAACTGAACCAGCCGTTGCGTATCACCAGGCATTGCTGGTCGGTGGCAAACTGTCGCGCCACCGCTTCCATGCCGAATGTGCCGCTGCCCGGGATTACCGCAACAGCCTGGGCGTTGTAGACCTGTTTCAGGGTCCTGGAAATGTTCTTCATCACGGCTTGAAATGACTGCGACATGTGGTTGAGCGAGCGGTCGGTGTAGACCACTGAGTACTCGACCAGCCCCTCAGGATCGATACTGGGATATAGCTTTGACATGGGGTGACTCCTTTGGCAGAGATGTCAGTGGTATCGACCCTGCCCTAAGCCTTGGCAAATGACAAGATTGCTCGGGATTGAATTGCGACTTCTGTCGAGCGGCTGGCATCACCTGTGGGCGGCAACTGGTTCTAACTGCGCAGATTGCGCACACGAAATACAACGGTAAAAAACTGGCAATGACCTATGCACGAGTAATTGGATGGACTCGCCCAAGCCGAGGCGTCAATGCGCCACGGTGGCAGTCTAAACAGCCAACGACAGCGAGGGCGAGTCCATGAAAAATCATAGTTCGATTGATCAATCCCTGTCTTCTTCCGATTTGTCGGCCTGCACAACCTTGGCGGTCGATCTGGCCAAGCAGGTCTTTCAGGTCGCCGGTGAAGATGTCCTCGGCCAGGTGCGCTATGAGCAGCGGATCAAGTCGCGCGAGGCGTTTTATGAATTTCTTCAACAGCTGCCGCCTCATGTCGTGGTTTTGATGGAAACCGGTCCGGGCGCTCAAGCCTGGGCCCGGCAGCTGCAAGACCAAGGCAATCTGGCGCGCATTCTTCCAGCCGGTTTGGTGGCCACACACCGCAGCGGGCCTAAAAATGATCGCAACGATGCGCTGGCGATTCTGCGGGCTGGTCGCGATGAAAAGATATGCGCAGTACCGGTCAAAAGCGTTGCGGCGCTGGCAATGCAGGCGCTGCATCGCGCCCGTCAGGGCTACGTGCGTCGACGCACGGCGGTAAGTAATCAGATGCGCGGCCTGCTGCTCGAGCACGGCGTGGCCTTGGCGCAGGGCGATGTTGCGATCAGCCAGAAAATTCCGCGGGTACTGGAAGATGCTACCCAGCCGGTGCCTGGCCTGCTGCGTGAACTGATCGACGAACTGTTGGCCGAGTGGCGCCATTTGGGCGAACGCATCAGCGTGCTGACGGGACGCCTGGAAGTGGCCGCCAACGCCGACATGACGGCGAAGCGACTGATGACTGTGCGCGGCATCGGCCCAGTCACTGCCACGGCACTGGTGGCCAAGGAAACCAAGCCTGAGCGATTTCCCAATGCCCGCAAGTTTGCCGCGTACTTTGGCATGGTGCCTGACCAGCACAGCAGCGGGCAGACGGTCCGGCTGGGGGACATGACCAAGCGAGGCGATGTTTATTTACGCAGCCTGATGATCCAGGGAGCCCATGCGGTGCTGCAACAACTACGACCTGATTCCCAGCAACCCGATGACCGCCGCTTGTTGCGCTGGATGAGCCGGCTGGGTCGTAAGGAGGCTGCGATCAGGCTAGCCAACCGCAACCTGCGAATCGTCTGGGTGCTTCTACAGAATGACCAGACTTATCGTCGCCACGCTGGTGATGGCCAGCAAGCGACGATGAGCCACTGAGCGACAGAGTTCTGCCACCGAGGTACTGACTGTCCGACCCTTTGCTGAAGAAAATTGACCCCAGGTAAGACCGGCGTGGATTGATGCCTAAGCTGCTACTGGCCTTCGAGGCCTGACTGTAATCGGCATACCACGAGCTTTTCCAATTTTGGCCAGAAGCCGAAGACGGCTTCCACGAATAGGCCTAATACATAGATGCAACGGGGCGACGGTTTTTTCAAAAGCGGGTAGACAGTGGGGGCGAGTCCATACATAGCAACTGCCCCCAGTCCAGTTGGTCGACAACGATGGCGCAACGCGGCAATCAGGTTACACCTAGTGTGTCCACTGACTGCTT
Source organism: Pseudomonas sp. MDT1-17 (assembly GCF_054898105.1). Classification (NCBI taxonomy): domain Bacteria; kingdom Pseudomonadati; phylum Pseudomonadota; class Gammaproteobacteria; order Pseudomonadales; family Pseudomonadaceae; genus Pseudomonas; species Pseudomonas sp. MDT1-17. Next base: position 3,127,647 of record NZ_JBUBVM010000001.1, read on the forward strand.
ATGGCCGATTTCTACCTGTCGCGACCGGCATAAAACGACCCATAGATGACTTCAAAACCAGAGAAAACACATCCGTCTCTGCCTGGTGAGTGCCCCTAAAACTAAGCGTCAGACTGTTTTTTTGCCAGCCCAATGGCGGTAGTCATATGCGGTACGGCGTAGGCCTTGTACCAATGATTCATTCCCGCAATCGCTTTCTGAGCGGGTGCTGCGTCGGCTGCCCCGACCAATTCCGCGCAAGCCTGAGCCATTGAGACAAGAATGCGGGCTGCTTCGGGAACATAAGGAAGGTCATTCCCGGTTTCATGACGCTCACGAATAATGTGGTAGCGAATGTTTTCTGGGAGTGTCCAGCCAGCTGCCAAGGAAGCCACGCTTGCGATCGGGGGCATATTCGGCGACGAAGATCGAGGCACCGGTGTATTCACCACCCACCGAAAAACCTTGGGCCATTTTAGCGAGCAGTAGGAGGATTGGCGCCCAGATGCCAATCGAGGCATACGACGGAATCAGCCCGATGGCGAAGGTGCTGAGCGACATGATGACGATGGTGGCCGCCAGGACTTTCTGCCGACCGTACTTATCGCCCAACGTACCGAAAAACAAACCGCCCAGAGGCCTGATCAGGAAGGGAACCGAGAAGGTGACCAGCGCGGCAATCATCTGCACCCCGGGATCAGCGCCGGGGAAGAATACCTTGCCGAGAACATAGGCGACAAAACCATAGACGCCGAAATCGAACCACTCCATCGCGTTGCCGAGTGCAGCGGCCGTGATCGCCTTGCGCCACTGAACGATTCAGCCAATCTGTTGCATCGACCGGTTGAATCCACAACCCATCTCGGTGATTCGTATCACGCAGCTATGATCTCGGTACTCCAGGCACGTCCATGTTTATCTTGCGCCAAACGGCTTCGGACAAGCTGTAAACCGAAAAAGCGATCAACCCCAAGCCCATCACCATCAAAACCACACCTCCGGCTGGTAAGTTCTGGAGGGCATCGAGGGCGTCCTTCATCCCCGGTGGATCCATGGTCTTGTAATTTAAGCCGCTTATTATCAACAGCAGGGCAATCTCGATAAAGACGACTCCACGGGCTATAAGGCCGAACCGGGACACCGGACGTACATAGCGCATAACGTCTTCGTCGGCTTCAAAATATTTTTCGAACGACGCCTTCCAGCCCTTAATGATGTGAGCGATGCCTACGCCGAGTGGTACGAGTGCGACTAGGTACACCAATACATTTGAGTGTTCCCAAGACAAGAGATACGCCAGTAAATCCTTTGTTTGTTCCCCTCCGGATTTGCCCGAGCTTCTGACGCCGCTAATGAGTAGGCCCAAAGCAAAAAATGCTAGCGCGCCGTTGAGTACGCCTCCGACCAACAAACCTGCACGAATCACCAGTCCCTTGATTTTTTTACCGTGGTGATCAACGTCCCGCGTTGCTTGCAACACTCGCCAACAGGCGAAGGCGAGCAGACCCGCCACCACTAGCCCGACTAAAACATAACCGAATGGCTGGCTTAACAATGCCTCAAGGCTTTTGTGGCTATCCTTCGGTTTTGTCGAATCCAGAGCTGCCAGCAGAGCAAAGATACCAATGATCAGATAAAGAACGCCTCGAGCGGCATAACCCCCCCGTGCGAGTACAACAAGGCTCTTGTGCGCGGACATAGTATTTAATTCCAGAGATGTCATACAAGAGCAGACCAATCTGGTCAGGAGGGGTTCGATTAAAGGTAGACGCTCGGCAAGGTACCGGGAAAGCGAGGGGAATTCGCTGGCGTCAGACTTCAACGGCCACCCACCCATTATTGGGTGAGAAAGAACGTGCCGCAGATTTGCGGAGCGTTGCAATTGCCGGTCGGCGTATGAGGGGTGAGCAGGTCAAGATATAACTATTCGTAGCCCTGCCCCGATTTTTGGCTATCCCAGGTGTCAGCGCAACAAAAGGCCTGCAGCCCGGGCTCGTAGAGCCATCACCAGATTCGCTGGCATTTTTTTAATTTCGTCAGGCCAGAGCGCCAGGTGTCCCCGAAACTCTTTCGATTCATCATCGTATTTTGAAATGTCAGCGAGCACAAAGCTGTATCGACTGAGGTAGGCCGCAGACATATCATCTGCCAACGCCCTGGCAGGCTCTCCGGCTAACCCCAGACACCATTGCGCAATTTCAATTATTTGTTCGCTGGGTGCTCGCGGTGTTACACCAAGTATGAAATTCAGGATGTATTTGTTATAGAGCAGAGCGCCTTGCTCGGGTTCATCCGTAGGGTTTCCCGGACAATGTCGACGTTCCCAGGGAAGGATGTAAACCATTCTGTCCATTGCAGTCTGAAGAACATAATCCGACGGCTTCACCAATCGATGCATAATCTTCCCCTGAAAGAAAACACGGTGTAGCTATGGTAGCTCATCCGTAGAAGACAATAGCCTCTATGAGGAAAACCAACTGGGGTATGTACCTGGCGCGATGAATCCCGACTTTCTGATTGGCAGACTGCGCAGAATTGGGCTTATGGCATGGGAGTAGAATTTGCTCTTCTGAATAGTGGCGAATTGCCCTAGAATTGTCCCGTTCTGTTGTTTTTCAAGCGAAGTCCGAAACCTTGCAAACGTTGAAAAACGTGACCACTCGAAAGGCCGGGATTTTAGCCCGAGCGCAATAGAGGGTTAGATCAGGCACGCAAGCAGTATGGGAATAAGACCGGGACGAGACGCTATGGGGAGTAGGGATCCGAAAGGCTACTATGCGATTCTCAGCGTAGATAACGACGCTGATGGCGCGTTGATCAAAGCCGCCTACCGTCGGCGGGCAATGGAACTGCATCCTGATCGGAACGCGTCAGCAGGCGCGACCAGCCAATTTCAGCACCTCATTGAAGCCTACGCCGTACTTTCCCAACCAGCGTCTCGAGCCGAATATGACACGAAGTCGGTAAAGGCACCCGAGGAAGTCTGCGCCGAAGCTGTCGAGGCGCCCGAGCCCATCGTCTGCTCATGTTGCGGCAAAGTCTCTGCCCAGCCTCGTTACGTGATTTTCTTAAAAGCCAAGAGCTTCCTGGTTTTCACGGTACGCTCAATGACCCAAGGGGTTTTTTGTAGCCCTTGTGCCGAAAAAAAGGCACTTCAGGCCACCGCGATTACCTGGGCCCTGGGGTGGTGGGGCTTTCCGTGGGGCCCGATCTATTCCGTCCAGGCCCTATGGGTCAATATGCTCGGCGGCAAGCGACCGGTGATGCCTAACGCGCGATTGGCTGCCCAACAGGCCCGGTTTTTCGCCGCCACAGGCCGCCCCGACATGGCGCGCGCAGTGGCCTTGGACGCGCTTGGCCTAGCGCAAAAAATTCCTCGCAAAAAAAACTCCGACGGTAGTTACGTCGATGACGAAGGGGCCAAGTTACGCGTACACATTGAAACGTTTTTAGACGCGCTCGGCGGCAGTAGTGTCCGCCTCAGGAACGCGTGGAAACTCATACAGCGACGGTTTTTTGTGCAATTAGGGGCAGTCGCTGTAATGGCCGCTGGCATTTCATCAGTACTACTGAATGCACAGACGAACACTTATGCTCCGCCGGTAGACCCTAAGTCATACGTAGCTGAAGCTACGGCGAATGTCGACTACGGCAAGCAGACTTCAACTGCCGAAATACCTTCTCCGAATGCGGTCGGGACAAGCTCAACGCGCCAGCCAGTGGCCCAGGGGGACTCGACGAACGCTGGCACTCCGGTGGTCAAACAAGCCTGGATCAGACCACCGAAAGCACCAAACGGGCAACCTTGGCCGAGGTTGGCCTCTTATTTGAAGGGGCTCCCTCAAACCAACGCTAAGGGGCTTTCGACCGTCACCATCGACAACGGACAGAACAGTTCGGACGTCTTTGTAAAGCTGGTATCCCTAAACGGAAAACAAGCCAAGCCGGCCCGCTTCGTGTTCATTCCTGCACACGGACGTTTTACGGCCAAAGCGGTTACACCGGGTCGTTATGATCTGCGTTATAGAGATCTAGTCTCCGGCTATCTGTCGCGCTCTGAACCGTTCAAGCTTGAAGAAAAAAAGACTGCTCGAGGTACGAAACACAGTGACCTCACACTGACGTTGTATAAGGTCCAAAACGGCAATATGACCACCTATAATCTTGCCGAAGATGAGTTCTGATTATCGGGTGTCCGACCCAACTCTGATTCCGAAATATTGGTGTGAGGCTGGGGCTAGCGTCATCTACAACACTGGTCTTACAGGACTCAACACCAGCTGACGTCAAAAAGGCTGGCCAAGGCTCTACGCACGCTTTGCGCAACGGGAAATCAGGATGATATTTACTAAACGGCGCAGCTCCTTGGTGGGGTTCATTATTTTGGCTGTCGGCCTGGTAGGTTTTTCGGCCTTGTTGCTGCTGAAGTCCGAGACTCAACGCAGGGAAACGCGCTTCTCAGAATACGTGCAGAATATTTCCGGCATCGTGCGCAATCAGCTTGATACGAATGAAGCCGTGTTGGCGGGTTTCTCAGCATTTCTCCAGGCCGTCGATCAGAGCGACACGCAAGCGGCGGCCCGTTACGCGGCAGCCGTTTTATCAGCTTACCCTCATATTTACATGCTCGAGGCGGCAAGGGCTGTACCCATCGCTGAGCAGGCTGCCTTTGAAGATCTGTTGCGCCGTACTTGGCGGCCAGACTTTGAACTCAAGGATTTCCCGAGCCTCACACAACAACCTGCCCAACATCAGGTCTATCTCAGCGAGACTTGGCCTGTGTTGTTCATGTACCCGTTACTCCCGGAATCCAGTTCGATCTATGGCGTCAGGCTGGAAACCGTCGCCTATCTGTCCTATGCGCTGGCTCGAACCCACAATAATCAAAAGCCCGTCGTATCACCTGTTTTCACAATGTTTGAGGGTGGCAGCGCATACATTCTGATGCAGTCAGTCAGTCGGCCTGAACAGGTGCGAGCGAACACCCGCCCCAATTTTTTTGGTAGCACGATGGTGTCTCTGCTATTGATCAAGACGGGTGCGCTACTGGATGCGGTGAATTATGCGAACGTGGATCCTCTGGTTCACATCAGTGCTGTCCTGAAAACCGCTGCAGGGTCTGAAAGCAATGTGTTTTCAACGCAGACCCAGCAAGCCGGTTTCCTGGATCGCCTGTTCTTGCCGCGTCTGGCTGATCGGGTCGAGATCAGCAGTGTTTCACAACCGATGACCTTGCTGTTTGAGCGTCAGTTGCGTTTAGGGGATGTTCTGACTGCGGAAACATTGATAATCCTTGCTGTTCTGGCAGGGGTACTCGTACTAATGCCGATGGTATTGATTCGGCATTTCAAGGCGATTGAAAGGGCAGAGGTCGAACACGAACGCTCGACCTATCTCGCCACTCATGACGTGCTCACCCAACTGCCTAATCGCTACCTTTTCGCAGATCGTTTTGACCAGGCCTTCAACGACTGGAAAGTAAAAGGAGTGCCGTTTTCCGTACTGTTGATCGATTTGGATCACTTCAAGGAAATTAACGACAAGTACGGCCATGAGGTCGGCGACGAAGTTCTGCAAGCGGTCGCAAATCGTATGCTAAAGGCCACTCGCTTGTGTGACACCGTCGCACGGTATGGCGGAGATGAATTCGTAATTCTGATTACCGATCTTACTCACCCAGAGAGTGCTGAACTGAAGGCGGCGAGGGTGCTCGAAACCATCGCGCAGACAGTCGTGACAAGCGCAGGAGAACTATCAATATCGTGCAGTATTGGAGTCTCGCTGTGTCCTGTCCATGGCCAGAGTCTCGATACGTTGCTCAAAGCTGCGGATCAGGCCATGTATGGCGTCAAGCAACTGGGGCGAAAGGGAGTGGCCATGAATGAGACTCGTGCGGTCTGAGTTTTCTGGTTCCTTGAGACCCGGCCAGGCGGTGGAAGACGCCAGCCAGATGCTGGCGAACCGCGGTGCGTGTCTTTGGCGATTGTGCCGAGAAGTGATGGCGGACCAACGCCACGTCACCCGACACGGTGATGGCGAGGAAAAAACGAACTTGTGTTGAGGGCTTATCTCGAAGTTTGAGGTCGCAACGGTGCTCCGAAAAATGAAGGTGAAAACGCTTGGCTGGGTCGAATCCGGGTTCGTTGTTTTACATCGGTTGTGCGGGCTGGAATCTGCCTCGTGAGTACTGGCCGATGTTTCCTGCCCAGGGCACGCATTTGCAGCGGTATGCGTCGCGTCTGACGGCGGTAGAAATCAACAGCTCGTTTTATCGCCCGCATCGATTGCAAACGTATTTACGCTGGGCGCAGTCGGTTCCGGAGCCGTTTCGTTTTTCGGTCAAGGTGCCCAAGCTCGTCACTCATGTTCAGCGATTGCAGGGTTGTGAGCAGCTGCTGGACGAGTTTCTCTCCGAGTGCACGGCGCTTGGCGATTCGTTGGGGTGTCTTCTGGTTCAGTTACCGCCGTCGCTGGCTTACGACGAAGGCATCGCCACAGAATTTTTCAGGGCGTTGCGGCAGCGTTACTCAGGGGCATTGGTGCTTGAGCCTCGGCATGAAACCTGGCTGAACGCAGACGCTTTGTTGATCGAGCAGCGCGTCGGGCGGGTCGCGGCTGATCCGTCGCCGATGACAGGCGGGGGACACCGGGCGGCTGGCCTGGAATCCATTACTGGCGGCTGCATGGCTCGCCGCGTATTTATCACAGTGACTATGAACCGGAACGATTGCAGGCGTTGGCGCAGCAAATGCAAAACTCGGCGCAGGCGGGGATCACCACTTGGTGCATCTTCGATAACACCGCCAGCGGTTTTGCACTGGGCAATGCCCTGACCCTGCAGGCCTGCATCGACAAATTAGGTATTGCTGACGGTTCCTGACAGCTTAAGGAAAACCCAAAAAAACCGACCGAAGCAAAGGCACTATATTGCGGGTGTCGTCAGCGCGACTCGCCACTACAATGCAACTGCAGTAACTCATCATTTATAGGGATATTAAACAGTGGATGACAACAGACGGCCCATCAAGACGCGTTCTGCGGGCTGGGCAAAACGCATCACCGACGTTCTGGTGAAAAGAGACATTTCCCCCAATCAGATATCCGTCGCCAGCATCGTCTTCGCGCTCGCTGGCGTCGTGGCGCTCAATATTGATAACGGTGTCATTGGGTCGATCTGCTGCGCGGTCGGCATTCAGTTGCGCCTGCTGTGCAACCTCTTCGATGGAATGGTGGCGATAGAGGGCGGCAAGAAGTCCGACATCGGCAGTCTCTATAACGAATTCCCGGACCGGATTGCCGACAGCCTGCTGATCGTCGGGCTCGGATATGCCATTGGGCACCCGGACCTGGGGTGGTTTGCTGCCCTGGTCGCTGCACTGACGGCGTATGTGAGGGTGTTCGGCGGCTCGATGGGTCTCAAGCAGACCTTCATGGGCCCCATGGCCAAGCAGCATCGAATGGCCGTGATGACCGCAGGTCTGCTGTTGAATACCGTCGAAGCCAGCGTATATGGCACTCATTACGTACTGTTGATCGCGCTGGCGGTCATCGCCATTGGATCAGTCGCAACGTGCATCACGCGAACGCTGGTGATCTGCGGGCAGCTCAAGGGGGTTGACCATGTGGATCAGTAGTGCGCTGATTTCTGTTCTTCGACTCCTTATCGGCGTCACGGCCAGGTGGGAAAGTCCACCGGATCTCACGCGTCAGCGAATCTACTTCGCCAATCACACCAGTCACATGGACACCTTGGCCATCATTGCGGCCCTGCCGCCCGAAGCACGATTAAATGTGAAGCCGATTGCCGCTGCCGATTACTGGGGAAAGAACCGGTTTCTGTCGTACATCTCGCAGAAAGGGCTCAATGCCGTGCTGATTGACCGTAAACCGGCGCCCGGTAAAAACGCGCTGGAGCCCATTTTTGAGGTGGTGCAGGCGGGCCATTCGATCATCTTCTTTCCAGAAGGCACTCGGTCATCCGAGGCACTGCCCGGGGAATTCAGATCAGGTCTTTACCGGTTAAGCGAGACCTTTCCCGATGTCGATCTGGTGCCTATTTACCTGGAAAACCTTCATCGCTCCATGCCCAAAGGCAAACACGTTCCTCTGCCTATCATCTGCACAATCCGTATCGGCAACCCGATGGAAAGGATTGCTGGCGAGGAAAAACAGGCGTTCCTGGAGCGCGCGCGTGACGCCATTGTGGGGCTGTCGAAATGAGTCTTGAAAGTAAGTTCTTGTGGTTCTTTTTTGGATTGGCCTGCTTGCTGGCGATTGCTTCGCTCGCCGGTCGGCTGCTGGCCTTGCGGGCCAAAACAGAAGGCGCTGTCTCGACCATCGAAAACCTCAATCAGCGAGTGAATGCCTGGTGGGGGATGGTCATCATCTTCTTCGTTTCCTACCTGCTTGGCGGCAATGCAACGGTCGTCCTGTTCGGTTTCATCTCACTGTTCGCGCTCAGGGAGTTCATCACCCTGACGCCGACCAGGCTCGGTGACCATAACGCCCTGTTTTCGGCGTTTTTCATCCTGATCCCGTTGCAATACATGCTGATCGGTACGCACTGGTATTCGATGTTCACGCTGCTGATCCCGGTGTATTCATTCCTGCTGCTACCGGCGATTGCGGTGCTGAGCCAGGACACTGACGCCTTTCTGGAAAGGACGGCAAAGATTCAGTGGGGCGTGATGATCTGCATTTACTGCATCAGCCATGCGCCAGCGCTGTTGCTGTTGGATCTGGAAGGATTCACGGGGCAAAACGCGCTTTTGCTGTTCTACCTGGTGTTCGTCGTTCAGTTGAGTGACGTGTTGCAGTACGTGTTCGGGAAGCTCTTCGGCAAGCACAAGGTAGCGCCGCTGGTGAGTCCGTCGAAAACGGTGGAGGGACTGGTGGGAGGAGGCCTGTCTGCAACGCTGATTGGCGGGTGCATGTTCTGGATGACCCCCTTCAGCTTCTGGCAGTCACTGATGATGTCGTTCGTCATCGTGGTGATGGGTTTCCTGGGTGGGTTGGTCATGTCGGCGATCAAACGCAGTTTGAGCGCCAAGGACTGGGGGACCATGATCAAAGGCCACGGCGGCATGCTCGACCGGATGGACTCGATTTGCTTCGCGGCGCCGATCTTCTTTCACCTCACGCGATACTTCTTCTCTGCTGCTTGATCAGGGCGCAATCAACACCGGCAAGACATACCGCATGTCGTAAAGACATGCGCGTATGGAAATTCGCTTAAATATCCGCTCGCGCCAGCCGATAGCCTCTTCAGCAAACCAATCCGCAGTTGGCATTACGCAACTGACAAACGTGCCGAGAGAGGATCCACAGAGTGTCCATAAAATTACGTTTGATTCTGCTGATTGGCACCAGCCTGCTCACCGCGTTGATCATGAGCCTGGTCGGTTATCTGGGAAACACCCAGATGGCTGAAGCGGTGAATGACAACGAGGTCAGTATGACCGCGCTGCGCAATCACCTCGAAGCCGACATGATGCACGACGCGTTACGCGCCGACGTGCTGTCCGCGATGGTGGTGGGCTTGGGCAAAAGCACCAGCAGCAAAGCAGAGGTGCGCAGTTCCATCGAGGAACATGCGGCGCACTTTCGTAACATGCTCGGTGAAAACCTCAAACTGCCGGTCAACGACACCATCAAAATGGGCCTGAACAAGATCAAGCCAAGCCTCGACAACTACATCAGCGCAGCCGAACGGATTGTCGGGTTGGCGCTGGAAAATCCGGAGGCTGCTCAAAAAGACCTGGGCACCTTCAATACTGCGTTCAGCCAGCTGGAAGACCAGATGGCCGCCCTCAGCGAACTGATCGAAACCAACACCCAACAGACCAGCCAAGGCACTCAGCAAGCGATCAGCAATGCCAACTTCGCCCTTGGCGGCGTACTGATTGCCAGCCTGTTATTGCTGCTCGCCCAAGGCCGCTGGGTAATTCTGAGCATCATGGGGCCGTTGCAGACCGCCAGCCGCATCGCTAACAGCATCGCCCATGGCAACCTGAGCGAATCGATTGTCGAGCCCACTCAGCAGGACGAAGCCAGCGCACTGATTCGCAGCCTTGCGACCATGCAGCGCGACCTGCGCGGCATGATCGAAGTCGTGCGCAGCAACGCTCACGGCGTGAGTGGCATGAGCGAGCAATTGAGCAGTGGCTGTCACGAAGTGGCCGGTAGCAGCCAGCAGCAAAGCGTAGCGGCCAGCACCATGGCGGCTGCAGCCAGCGAAATGACCGCGAGCATCGAGGAAATCACCCGGCACGCCGAGCGGGCGCTGAACATGGCCAACCAGGCCGAGGCACTGGCCAAGGATGGCGGTCGGGTGATCCATCAGGTGGTCAACGACATGGACGGTATTGCGCGTTCGGCGCAGCAATCGGCCCAGGTGATCCGCACGCTGGACAAGGAGTCCGAGGGGATTTTCAGCATCATCCAGGTGATCAAGGGCATCGCCGATCAAACCAACCTGCTGGCGCTCAACGCCGCGATCGAAGCCGCTCGCGCCGGTGAGCAAGGGCGTGGTTTTGCCGTGGTGGCCGATGAAGTACGGAGCCTGGCGGGACGCACCAGCGCCTCCACCCAGGAAATTGCCACGATGGTTTCACGCATTCAGCAAAGCACCCGCGAGGCGGTGACCAGCATGGAGGCGGGCGTGGCGCAAGTCGACAAAGGCATGGCCGTGACCGCCGACGTCGAGCGCGCGATCCGCGAAATCCTCGACGCCACGCTGAACACCACTCAGCTGGTCAATGACATCACCCGCACGATTGGTGAGCAGAGCCTGGCCAGCAATGAAATCGCCCATCAGGTCGAAATGATTGCCGGCATGTCCGAAGGCACCAGCAAGGTCATTGGCCGGACCGCCACCACCACCGATGAGCTGTCCACCCTGGCGGGCAAACTCTCGCAGTCGGTGGATCGGTTTCGGCTTTGAGGCGTTAGAGGTATTTATCCGTGACGGCGCCTTCCGAGGCGCTGGACACGGTCTTCGCGTACTTGGCCAACACCCCGCGTTTGTACTTGGATTCCGGGCGCACCCAGCGGGTCTTGCGCTCGGCCAGTTCGGCGTCGGAGACATCGACCGTAATCTGCCGTGTTTCGGCATCGATGGTGATCTTGTCGCCGTCTTCAATCAGCGCGATCGGTCCGCCATCGAAAGCTTCAGGCGTGATATGCCCCACCACAAACCCATGTGAACCGCCGGAGAAGCGGCCGTCGGTGATGAGCGCAACGTCCTTGCCCAACCCCTTGCCCATGACCGCCGACGTTGGCGAAAGCATTTCGCGCATGCCAGGCCCTCCCTTGGGGCCTTCGTAGCGGATCACGATCACGTCACCGGCCTTGACTTCGCCGTTGAGAATGCCGGCCAGCGCGTCTTCCTCGCCGTGATACACACGAGCCGTGCCTTCAAAGCGCAGGCCTTCCTTGCCGGTGATCTTGGCTACGGCGCCGGTGGGCGAGAGGTTGCCGCGCAGCACCACCAAGTGCGAGTCTTTTTTGATCGGCTGGTCGAAGGGCAGGATCACGTCCTGACCCTCGGGGTAATCGGGCACGTTCTGCAGGTTTTCGGCCAGCGTTTTGCCGGTGACTGTCAGCGCATCGCCATGCAACATGCCGGCGGCGAGCATGCGCTTCATCAGCGGCTGGATGCCACCGATGGCAACCAGTTCACTCATCATGTATTTGCCGCTGGGCCGCAGGTCGGCCACCACCGGGGAAACCTTGCCCAGCTCGACGAAATCATCCAGCGTCAGCTCGACATCCACGGCATGCGCCATGGCCAGAAGATGCAGCACGGCATTGGTCGAGCCGGCGAGGGCGATCACTACCCGAATCGCATTTTCAAAGGCCTTGCGGGTCATGATGTCGCGCGGTTTGAGGTCCAGCTTGAGCAGCTCCATCACCTGCTGGCCAGCGCGGAAACTGTCCGAAGCCTTGTCGCTGCCGACGGCGTCCTGAGAGCTGGAACCGGGCAGGCTCATGCCCAATGCCTCAATGGCCGAAGCCATGGTGTTGGCCGTGTACATGCCGCCGCAGGAGCCGGGGCCGGGAATCGCCACTTCCTCGATGTGCTTGACTTGAATTTCGCTGATATCACCCCGCGCGTGCTGACCCACGGCCTCGAACACGGAGATGATATCGGTGTGGCCGGCGCCCGGCCGGATGGTGCCGCCATAGACGAAGATGGAAGGGCGATTCAGCCGCGCCATACCGATCAGGCAGCCCGGCATGTTCTTGTCACAACCGCCCACGGTCACCAGACCGTCAAAGCCTTCACAGCCGACGACGACTTCAATGGAATCGGCGATCACTTCACGCGACACCAGCGAGTACTTCATGCCTTCGGTGCCGTTGGCGATGCCGTCGGAAATGGTGATGGTGTTGAAAATGACGCCCTTGGCGCCGGCGGCATTCGCGCCTTGTTCGGCTTCAATGGCCAGCTTGTCGATGTGCATGTTGCAGGGCGTGACCATCGCCCATGTGGAGGCGATGCCGATCTGCGGTTTTCTGAAGTCTTCGTCCGTGAAACCCACGGCTCGCAGCATCGCGCGGCCGGGCGCGCGTTCCACGCCGTCGACCACTTGGGAGGAATATTTGCGCAAATCGTCTTTGTCGCTCATGACTGCTCCTCACCGGCTCATCGAGAAAAATCAGGATCAGTATAGTGGACCCGGCGCCCGTGCCCGGGCTATCAAGTCGGCAACAGACGCGCGGGTTTGTCCGGTCGTGATATTCTTCGCCTCAACTTGCTTTGACCTATTCAGTTTGCGCGTCCTTGAGACGCGCCAACAGAATCACTGTCGCTCAAGTAGCTGAAGCCAATAAAGATAAAAAGTCAGTTCAGTAGGGACATATAACTGAGGTCGATGGAGACACGTCGGCCTTGTGTGCCCACCCTCCAATCGTCATGTGCGAGAACCCACGACATCCTGCCTGAATGCCGTAAACAAGGGGCTCGTTAGTGAAGATGGAAGGGCGGATGGCGTTTTATCAAAGGTGCTACACATGTTTAAAAAAATGAACACGGCCCTGCTGGGGCTGGCTTTGTCGATGGGGATCACGTCCGCTCACGCGGAAGAGGCAAAGAAAGTTGATGTACTGCTGATCGGCGGCGGCATCATGAGCGCGACCCTGGGTGTCTGGCTCAACGAGCTGGAACCCGGCACTTCGATGGAAATGATCGAGCGCCTCGACGGCGTCGCCCAGGAAAGCTCCAACGGCTGGAACAACGCCGGTACCGGTCACTCCGCCCTGGCCGAGTTGAACTACACCCCGGAAGACGAGAACGGTAAAGTTCAGATCCCGAAAGCCGTTGAAATCAACGAAGCCTTCCAGATCTCCCGTCAGTTCTGGGCCTGGCAAGTTCAGCAAGGCGTGCTGAAAAACCCGCGTTCGTTCATCAACTCCACGCCGCACATGAGCTTTGTGTGGGGCGATGACAACATCAAGTTCCTGAAAAAGCGCTACGAAGCCCTGCAAGCGAGCCCGCTGTTCGCCGGCATGCAGTACTCCGAAGACCCGGCTGTGATCAAGAAGTGGGTTCCGCTGATGATGGAAGGGCGTGACCCGAACCAGAAAGTCGCGGCCACCTGGAGCCCGATCGGCACCGACGTCAACTTTGGCGAGATCACCCGCCAGTTCGTTGCGCACCTGCAAACCACGCCAAAGTTCGACTTGAAACTGTCTAGCGAAGTGCAAGACATCACCAAGAACGACGACGGCAGCTGGCGCGTCAGCTACAAAAACCTGAAAGACGGCAGCAAATCCGAAACCGACGCCAAGTTCGTGTTCATCGGCGCAGGCGGCGGTGCACTGCACCTGCTGCAGAAGTCCGGCATTCCTGAAGCCAAGGAATACGCAGGCTTCCCGGTCGGCGGTTCGTTCCTCGTGACCGAGAACCCGACCATCGCCGAGCAACACCTGGCCAAGGCCTACGGCAAAGCCTCCGTTGGCGCACCGCCAATGTCGGTTCCGCACCTGGACACCCGTGTCCTGGACGGCAAGCGCGTCATCCTGTTTGGCCCATTCGCGACCTTCAGCACCAAGTTCCTCAAGGAAGGCTCGTACCTGGACCTGCTGACTACTACCACCACGCACAACGTGTGGCCAATGACCAAAGTCGGCATCAAGGAATACCCGCTGGTCGAGTACCTTGCTGGCCAACTGATGCTGTCGGATGAAGACCGCCTCGACGCCCTGAAAGAATACTTCCCGAACGCCAAAGCTGAAGACTGGCGCCTGTGGCAAGCCGGCCAGCGCGTGCAGATCATCAAGCGTGATGAAGCCGCCGGTGGCGTGCTGAAGTTGGGTACTGAGATTGTTGCCTCGCAAGACGGCACCATCGCAGGTCTGCTGGGCGCATCGCCGGGCGCTTCGACTGCTGCACCGATCATGCTGACCGTGCTGCAAAAAGTGTTCAAGGACAAGGTTGCTAGCCCTGCCTGGCAGGAAAAGCTGCACCAGATCGTGCCGAGTTATGGCACTCAGCTCAATGGCAGTCCTGAGAAGGTTGCACAGGAGTGGGCTTACACCGCCAAGGTGTTGCAGCTGACTCCGCCGCCGGTGATGGGTCAGGCAGTGGCCCCGGCTGCTTCTCCGGTTGAAGCGCCTAAGGCGCCGAAGGCTAACGCTGCTAGTGATATGGCTCTGTAAGTAGAGATGTAATCGAAAAGCCCACTGAACCGGTGACGGTCAGTGGGCTTTTTTGTGGCTCGTCTTGCGCCTGCCCTTTGCGCTTTTTAGCGGACTGAGCGCATTTGGGCAGGGCCTTGAAAATCGAAACGGGATCGAGGGTTTCATACACGCCAGAAACACGTGATCTTTTGACCTGAAAACACACAACGGCTGATGCTGCGGTTAAACTTCGCGCTCTTTCTAAAGGAGTTCATATGAGTTACTACCAGCCGGGCATTCTCGCCACCCCAGTTCCACCTCAAGCCCGTCATATGTTCTTCGCACTCGAATCCGCCGCTGCACTGCCGGCTGCGCTCGACAACTTGATGCAACTGGTGGACGGAAAGTCGGCAGTGGTCGGTTTCGGTGAATCCCTGGTCAAGGCACTTGATGGTCAGATCCAAGGCCTGCGCGCCTTTCCAGCGTTGACTGGCGTCGGCGTCGACAACCCGTCGACCCAGCACGCCCTGTGGTGCTGGTTGCATGGTGTCGACCGTGGCGAATTGCTCAATCGCAGCAACGCCATCGAAGCCGCGCTGGCACCCGCCCTGCGCCTGGTGCAGATGAACGAAACCTTCCGCCACCTCACCGGCCATGACCTGACCGGTTACGAAGATGGCACCGAAAATCCTCACGATGAAGCCGCCGTCGCCGCCGCGCTGGTCAGTGACGGCGCTGACGGCATGGTCGGCGGCAGCTTCGCCGCGATCCAGCAGTGGCAGCATGATCTGAAAGGCTTCCACGCGATGCCGTCCCATGAGAAGGACAACATCATGGGCCGTCGTTTGAGCGACAACGAAGAGATCGATGACGCGCCGATCTCCGCTCACGTCAAACGCACCGCCCAGGAAAGCTTCGCCCCGGAGGCATTCGTGGTGCGCCGTTCCATGCCCTGGATCGAAGGCGACCGCGCCGGCCTGATGTTCCTGGCCTTCGGTTTCTCCCTCGACGCCTTCGAAGCCCAACTGCGGCGCATGAGCGGTCTGGAAGACGGCATCACCGACGGTTTGTACCGCATGAGCCGGCCGATCACCGGCGGCTACTACTGGTGCCCGCCGCTCAAGGACGGTCATCTTGACCTGCGCGCACTGCGCGTTGGCTAACCATCAGGGAGTGCATATGAACGTGGTGCGCTGGGGCATGATCGGTTGTGGCAGCGTCGCTGAGCGCAAGAGCGGGCCGGCCTTCTACAAGGCTCCCGGCTCGGCGCTGGTGGCGGTGATGGGCCGGCGTCTGGAAGCGGTGACGGATTACGCCGCGCGCCACGGCATCGCGCGGTTCTACACCGACGTCGAAGCGCTGATCAATGATCCCGAAGTGGACGCGGTGTACATCGCCACGCCACCTGACAGTCATCACGCTTACGCCTTGAGGGTGGCCGCCGCCGGTAAACATTGCTGCGTCGAAAAACCCATGTCGCTGAATGCCGGGCAAAGCCGTGAAATGCAAAAGGTCTTTGCCGACACAGGGTTGCACCTGTTTGTCTCTTACTACCGACGCTCGCTGCCGCGCTTCCAGCAGGTGCGGCAATGGCTGGAAGAGGGGCGGATTGGCGAAGTCCGGCACTTGACCTGGACCCTCACGAAAGCGCCATCGGTGGCGGATCAGGATGGCACCGATAACTGGCGTACTGACCCGGCAATTACTGGGGGTGGTTATTTCGCCGACCTGGCCAGCCATGGTTTCGACCTGTTTCAGTACCTGCTCGGTGACATCGTCGAAGTCGCCGGATTTACCGCTCGACAAGCTGGTTTGTATGCTGCTGAAGATGCCGTCAGCGCCAGTTGGCGGTTTGCTTGCGGGGCCTTGGGCATGGGCTGCTGGAATTTTGTGGCGGATCGCCGCGAAGATCGGGTCGAACTGATCGGCAGCAAAGGCCGGATTACCTTTTCCGTATTCGATGAGCAGCCGGTCCAGCTTGCAGCCGATGAAAACCTCAGCCTGCACATCGACAATCACCCACACATTCAGTGGCATCACGTGCTGGGCATGAACGCGCACATTCGGGGTGAAGCGCAGCACCCGGCGGTGGCCGAGCAGGCATTGAAAACCGATTGGGTGATGGACCAGATCCTCAAGCGCGACTAACGCTTGCTGAATGCCCCGCCGAGCAACTGAACGTCAGCGATGGCCATGAGCGCGGAATCTATCCGTGGCCCTGTCTCTCCAGCCTAACTTGATCCTCTGTAGGAGCTGTCGAGTGAAACGAGGCTGCGATCTTTTGATCTTGTTTTTAAAAGTTAAAGTCAAAAGATCGCAGCCTCGTTTCACTCGACAGCTCCTACAGTGGGGATGGGGTGGCTAGAAGGATTTGCTGACACTTGCGACCAAGGTCGCGGTGCACACATCACCAAACCCCCAGTTGCTGATGCACTGGCTTTGCGACAGGTCAGTGTCGATGTAGCTCAACCCCAGCATCACCCCGGCCAGTTCGTGGGTCAGCTTCACTTCCCATTCGTTGTATGAGTCCTCGGCGTGACCGTTGGACGCGTACAAATGCGGATCTTTGAAATCCATGTTGCCGTATCGCAGTTTCAGGCCTGTGTCGTAAGGCAATTCAGTTTCGTAACCGACGTAGCTGTAGAGCGAACTCTGTTTGCTGTCGATGCCCGGCGCATCGGCGGAGTAATAGGCGGCGAGTTTCACCCCATAGACGTTGAGAATGCCGTAGACCTCGCTCTGATTAAACTGGCTTTCCTTTGGGTAGGCGTATTTGAGGTAGCCGACGTCCAGGCTGACGGCATCGGTGGCTTGCCAGAGCCAACCGGCGTAGTAGTCGATTTCCTGTCGGGTTTTCAGGCCGCCGCCGAAATCGACGTTCGAACTCCATGCGCCCAGGTACAAGCCAGTGCTGTGGGCCAGGGTTACGCCGGCCTGCACGGCGGGGTCGTTCTGGGTTTGCGAAATGCCGCGGGTGCGGTAGTCGCTGGCCAGAGTCAGGTCGACCAGCACGGCAAAATCGTCATTCAAGGGCAACGCCTGGCTGCTCAAGGGAAGCAGACTCAGGGAGCCGAGGGCGAACAGGGTGAAAGCTTTCATGGGGTGCGTCCCGTTGTTTTTTATTGTTAAGGGCAGGTTTGTTTTGGGCAGTTTTTTTGCGGCAAGGCTGCGCCGAACCCCGGCGATGAGCGCGGGGCGGGCAGTGGTTTCAGGTGATTTTTCTTAGAGGGTCGGTGCGTAAACTTCGCGCCCGGCGAACCAGGTTTGCAGCACTTGGGTGTCGTGCAGGGCTTTGTTGTCGACGCTGAACACGTCACGGTCCAGCACGATGAAATCGGCTTGCTTGCCGGGGCTCAGCGAACCGATTTGCTTCTCTAACCCGATGGTGCGGGCGGCGTTCAGGGTGTAGGCGTAAAACATCGTTTCGCGGTCGATGCGTTCATCGGCGTTCAGCACGCCAAGTGGGCCTTCTCGAGTGATGGCCTGGGCCATGGCGTTCCACGGATTTGGAGAAGACACCGCCCAGTCACTGGCGCCAGCAATGGTCGCGCCCTGCTTGAGCAGCGAATGTGCCGGGTACTGATAACGGAAGGCGAGCGCGCTGACGTAAGGCTTGATCATGTCCAGCGTGTATTCGTCGGCCGAGGCCCAAAGCAGTTGCATCGAGGCGATCACATTGAGCGGTTTGAACCGCGCAAACTCTTTTGGATTGACCATTTGCAAGTGAGTGATCGAGTGCGTCACACCGCTCTGACGATCCTTGCGTGCCTGGGCAATGCCGTTCAGTGATTCACGCACCGCGCGGTCGCCGATGGCGTGGATGTGCACCAGCCAACCGCGTTTATCGATCGCACTGACCAGTTCGCCGAAATGCTTCGGATCGATCAGCAGTTCGCCCTGTTTGTGCGAGTTGTTGTACGGATCGATCATTGCCGCACTCTGCGCCGGGTACTCGATCACGCCGTCGGCGAAGATCTTGATACCGGGCAAGGTCAGGTTGGGGATGCCCTGGAATTGCTGGCGGACCTTGTCCAGCGTGTCGAGATCGGCCGGTACGCTTTTCGGATTGGCCACCAGCAGCGCGGCGACATGGGCGCTCAGGCCACCGGTTTCGGCCAGCGCTTTGTACACTGGTAGCACGCCGACGGTTTTCTCCGTGGGCTTGAGCGCAAACACGGGCTCGCCGGGGGCGGCGTTAGCGGCGGGGTCCATCCAGGCGGTGATGCCCAGGCTGTTGTTGTAGCGCACGGCGGCTTGCGCGGCCTTCAGCATGTCGGCGGCGCTCGGCACCGGCATTTTTGACGCGACGCGATCCCAACCGGCGTCGACCAGGAAACCGTTGGGGCGGCCATCGGCGCGCTTGCCGATGGTGTCTTTTTCGGCATCCGGCAATGACTTGAGCAGTGCCGCATCAATGCCCGCGCGCTTGAGCATGACGTCGTTGGCCCACGCGGTGTGGTGGTCACTGCCGGTGAACACCACCGGCACTTCGGCCCATTCCCCTGTGTTGAATGTCTTGCCGAAGGCCTCGGACTGAGCCCAGTAAGCGGAACTCATGCCGGCCACGCTCAGCACATCGCCCTGTTTCGCCTTGCCGTCGTCACGCCAGGCGCGCAGACGTTTTTCCAGCTCAACGAGGTCGACCACCTCGTCTTCCATGTTGGCCGAGGCCATTTCCAGACCGCCGAAAATCGCGTGGGAATGGCTGTCGATCAGGCCGGGCATCAGGGTCTTGCCGCCCAGATCGATGACTTGGGTTCCCGACTCGATCAAGGCTTTGATCTGCGCATCGCTGCCGACCTTCAACACTTTGCCGTCCTGCACCGCCAACGCTTGAACCTTGGGCTGGCTGCGGTCGGCGGTGAAAATCTTGCCGTTCAGCAACACCAGATCGGTCGCAGCCATGGCTTCCAACGAGGCAAAACTCACTGCCACCATCAATAGATTCGGGATGAATCTTTTCATTGAATATTTCCTTGTTATTGCGTCTGATGGCCAGATTAGTGGCTTGTCATGGCAAGCAGAATGCCTCACTCACGAAAAACGTTTTTGCCTGAATGGAAAAAGAATGGACAAGCTGAGTGCATTGAAAATGTTCGTGGTCACGGCGCAACTGGGCAGTTTCAGTCGTGCCGCCGAACAACTGGGGAAGACGCCTTCGGCCCTGACCAAAGCGGTTAATCACCTGGAAGCCGAGCTCGGCGCCCGGTTGTTCGAGCGCAGTACCCGACGGATTCTGCTGACGGAAGTGGGGCGCCTCTACCTTGAAACCGCGCGCCAGGTATTGCAGCGGCTGGAGGAGGCCGGCGAGGAAATCGAACAGTTGCAGCATGGCCTGCGCGGCAACCTGAAAATCACCGCACCGCTGGCGTACGGGCAGGCTTTTCTCGATCAGGTGTGCGGCGGTTTTCTGGAGCAGTACCCGCAGATCAATCTGCAAGTGGACCTGTGCGATGCGTTCGTCAATCTGCTGGAAAGCGGCTACGACCTGGCGTTGCGCGAGGGGCATGACGACTTGCCGGGGCTGATTGCTCGCGTCGTCGGCAGTAACCGTCTGGCGTTGTGTGCCAGCCCCGATTACCTGGCGCGCAAGGCGTTGCCCGTTACTCCGAAAACCCTCGATGACCACGAATGGCTGCTGTATCGCCATCCGTTGCTCAGCCGTGAATTCTGGTGGGCCGAGCGCGACGGCCAGCGTTTGAGCCTGCCGCAACCGCAGGCGCCGCGTTTGCGCAGCGACAATTACGACCTGCTGCTGGCCAATGCGCTGGCGGGGCGCGGGTTGCTGCACACGCCGCTGTGGAGTGCCGCGCCGTATCTGGCCGACGGTCGACTGGTGCGGGTGATGGCCGACTACGACATCGATCCGGACAGTTTCGGCGCGCACATTCTGGCGGTGTACCCGAGCCATCGGCGGGCGACCGCCAAAGTGCTGGCTTTCATCGATTACATCGCAGGGTTTCTGGCGTCTCGTGGGTTGAATGATGACTGCGGCCGATGACGCTGGCGTTTCCCCTGTAGGAGCTGTCGAGTGAAACGAGGCTGCGATCTTTTGATGTTGTTTTTATAAAGAGCAAGATCAAGAGATCGCAGCCTCGTTTCACTCGACAGCTCCTACACAGCTCCTACAAGTCCTTGTCAGGAAAGAACCAAAAGAGTACAAATGTACTCCATGACGACTTTAACTCCCCGCCGTACCGCCATCCTGACTTTTATCCGCGATCGAATCGCCGAGCACGGTCAGTCCCCGAGCCTCGCTGAAATCAGCGAGGCGTTCGGTTTCGCCTCCCGCAGCGTGGCGCGCAAGCATGTGCTGGCGCTGACCGAGGCTGGTTTCATCGAGGTCAATGCGCATCAGGCCCGGGGCATTCGTTTGCTCGGGCAACCGGCGCGGCCCGAGTTGCTGGACATTCCGGTACTCGGCCGGGTGGCGGCGGGTGCGCCAATCGGTGCCGATGCCGAGGTTCACAGCCGCTTGCTGCTCGACCCGTCGATCTTCTCGCGGGTGCCGGATTACATGCTGCGGGTCCAGGGCGACTCGATGATCGAGGACGGCATTCTCGACGGCGATCTGGTGGGCGTGCACCGCAATCCCGAGGCGGTCAACGGCCAGATTGTCGTCGCGCGACTTGACGGCGAAGTCACCATCAAACGTTTCGAGCGAGTCGGCGACGTTGTCCGATTGCTGCCACGTAATCCGGCCTACAAGCCGATCATCGTCGAAGCCACTCAGGACCTGGCCATCGAAGGGGTGTTCTGTGGTCTGGTGAGGCAAGGGTGATGGGCGCCGTCGTTGCGCTGGATACGCTGTTCAATGGCGGCCAGGTCTGGAAGGGCCGGCCTGCGCCACCGGCCGTCAGCCCGCAACCCACCGGACATGCCGCGCTGGATGCGGCATTGCCTGCTGGCGGTTGGCCGGAAGCAGCGCTGACCGAAATCCTTTTGGCCGGGCAGGGCGTCGGTGAATTGCAACTGGTGTGGCCGGCGCTGGCGCGGTTGTCGGCCGCTGGCGAGCGCATCGTGCTGGTGGCACCGCCTTACGTGCCGTATCCCCAGGCCTGGCAGAACGCCGGGGTCGACCTGCGCCAGCTGTCGATCATCCAGGCCAGCCAGCGCGATGCGCTGTGGGCGGCCGAACAATGCTTGCGCTCGGGCAGTTGCGGTGCGGTGTTGTGCTGGCCGCACAAGGCTGATGACCGGGCGTTGCGCCGCTTGCAGGTGGCCGCGGAAACCGGCTCGACCCTGGCGTTTGCCTATCGTTCGATCAATGAAGCCATCAACCCTTCGCCAGCCGCTTTGCGCATCGCCATCGACGCCAGGCCGGCGCAATTGCGCGTGCTCAAGTGCCGGGGCGGGTTGGCGCGCTCGGCGCCGATTGCCTTTCCCGTGGGGCATTGAGGTTGCCATGCGCTGGGTCTGCATTCTTTTCCCGCAATTGGCGCTGGACGCGGTACTGCGTCAGCGCTCCGATCCCGATGCGCCGCTGGCGCTGCTGACCGGCCCGGCCCAGCGTCGGGTGTTGCAGGCGGTCAACGCTTCGGCGCGGGCGCTGGGCTTGCGTCCCGGTCAGTCGATGACCGCCGCGCAGGCTCTGAGCAAAGGTTTTGCCACGGCCGAATACGACGCTGCCGAGATCGAATACTGGCAGCAGTTTCTGGCTGCATGGGCTTATCGATTCAGTTCACAAGTCAGCGTGCATTACCCACGTGCAGTGGTGTTTGAAATCGAGTCCAGCCTGGGATTGTTCGGCGCCTGGCCGCAATTCGAGGCGCGGTTACGGACCGAGCTCGGCGAACTGGGGTTTCGCCATCGGATTGTTGCCGCGCCCAACCCGGTGGCCGCACGGGTGCTGGCCAACGCGTATGACGGTCTGGTGGTGCCCGACGATCAAGCCTTGCACCATCATCTTGGGCAATTGCCCATCCGGATCGGGCTGGAGACCAGCGTCGCCACGGCGTTGTCGCGCATGGGGCTGCGCACTTTGAGTCAGGTTCAGGCGTTGCCTCGCCATAGTCTGGCCCGGCGTTTCGAGGCTCAGGTGCTCAAGCATCTGGACACCTTGCTCGGATTACGGCGGCTGGCGCTGACGTTCTACCTGCCGCCGGACCGCTTCGATGTGCGCATCGAGCTCAACTTCGACGTGCAGTCCCATCAGGCGCTGCTGTTTCCGTTACGCCGATTGACCGGTGACCTGTCGGCGTTTCTTTGCGGGCGGGACAGCGGCGTGCAGCGTTTCGATTTGTACCTGGAGCATGCCGGGTTGCCGGACACCCTCATCAAGGTCGGCCTGCTCAGCGCCGAACGTGATCCGGCGATGCTCTTTGAACTGGCCCGGGGCCGGTTGGAGCACGTCCAGGTCGAGGCTCCGGTGCGCGGTTTTCGCCTGCGCGCCGAAGACTTGCCGGCCTTCGTTCCGCAGTATCAGGAGCTGTTCGACGACCGCCCGCAGCAGTCCTTGCCCTGGGAGCAACTGCGCGAACGCTTGCGGGCGCGGTTGGGAGATGACGCGGTGCAGGGTTTGCGGTTCCAGGCCGATCACCGGCCGGAATGCGCGTGGCAGGCCAGTGTCGACAGTCAGCGCTGTGGCGGGCTGCCTGTCGTGCAACGACCGGGCTGGCTGCTGACTGAACCGCTGGCGGTGCATGAAGGTTCGACGCGCATCCTGATGGGGCCGGAACGCATCGAGTCCGGTTGGTGGGACGGTGACGATGTGCGCCGCGATTACTTCCTGATCGAAACCCGCTCCGGCCAGCAAGGCTGGGCCTATCGTGCGGTCGGAGAGGATGGCCCGTTGTGGCTGCAAGGGTGGTTCGCATGAGCATCGACTATGCCGAACTGCACTGCCTGTCGAACTTCAGTTTCCAGCGTGGTGCTTCCAGTGCCCTCGAACTGTTTCAGCGGGCGAAAAAACACGGCTATCAGGCCTTGGCAATCACCGATGAATGCACCCTGGCCGGTATCGTCCGCGCCTGGCAAGCGGCCAAATCCGTGGCGCTGCCGCTGATCATCGGCAGCGAAGTGCGGATCGAGAACGGCCCGAAACTGGTGCTGCTGGTGGAAAACCTCGAGGGTTACCAGAACCTGTGCCAACTGATTACCCGAGCCAGACGCCGAACGAAGAAGGGCCAGTATCAAGTGCTGCGGGAAGACTTCAGCGAACCCTTGTCGGGGCTGTTGGCGTTGTGGGTGCCGGACGCTGTCGATGACTTTGAACAGGGCCACTGGCTGAAGCAGACCTTCGCCGAACGCCTGTGGCTGGCCGTCCAGTTACATCGCGGCCAGGACGATACAAGACGGCTGGCTGCGCTGTTGACCCTGGCGGGCGAACTGCGAATCCCGGCAGTGGCCAGCGGCGATGTGCACATGCACGCTCGTGGTCGACGCGCCTTGCAGGACACCATGACCGCGATCCGTCATCACCTGCCCGTGGCAGCGGCCGGGTTGCGTCTTCATCCCAATGGCGAGCGGCATGTGCGCAGTCTCGATGCGCTGCAATCGATCTATCCGCAAGCATTGCTCGACGAAACGCTGAGCATCGCCCGGCGCTGCACCTTCGACCTCGGTCAGTTGCGTTATCAATATCCCCGGGAGTTGGTACCGCAAGGCCAGACAGCCACGTCCTGGCTGCGTCATTTGACCGAGGAGGGCATCGCGTGGCGCTGGCCAAAAGGCCCGCAGGCCAAGGTGCTGACGCAGATCGACAAAGAGTTGGCGCTGATCGCCGAGCTGGGCTACGAAAGCTATTTCCTGACGGTCCACGACATTGTGCGATTCGCCCGTGAACAGAAAATCCTCTGTCAGGGCCGTGGTTCGGCGGCCAACTCGGCGGTGTGTTTTGCCTTGGGCATCACGGAAATCGATCCGGATCGCACCACGCTGTTGTTCGAGCGCTTTCTTTCCAAGGAGCGCAATGAACCACCGGACATCGACGTGGATTTCGAGCATGAGCGTCGCGAAGAAGTCTTGCAGTACGTGTTCCAGCGTTATGGCCGGACCCGTGCGGCGCTGACGGCAGTGGTCAGCACGTATCACGCGGCCGGCGCGGTGCGTGATGTGGCCAAGGCCTTGGGGTTGCCGCCGGATCAGATCAACGCCCTGGCCGATTGCTGTGGCCACTGGAGTGATGAAACACCGCCCGTGGAGCGCCTGCTTGAAGGCGGGTTCGACCCCGAGAGCCCGGTACTGCGCCGGGTGCTGAGCCTGACGGGGCAACTGATCGGTTTCCCCCGACACCTGTCCCAGCACCCCGGCGGTTTCGTGATTTCCGAGCAGCCTCTGGACAGCCTGGTCCCGGTGGAAAACGCCGCCATGGCCGAGCGCACCATCATTCAGTGGGACAAGGATGACCTCGACGCGGTCGGGCTGCTCAAGGTGGATATTCTGGCGCTGGGCATGCTCAGTGCGATCCGCCGTTGTTTCGATCTGTTGCGCCGTCATCGCAACCGGGACCTGAGCCTGGCGACGATCCCGTCCGAAGACTCGCAGACCTACGACATGATCGGCCGTGCCGACACCATCGGCGTGTTCCAGATCGAGTCCCGGGCGCAGATGTCGATGCTGCCGAGGCTCAAACCCCGGACCTTCTATGACCTGGTGATCGAGGTGGCGATCGTCCGTCCGGGGCCGATCCAGGGCGGGATGGTGCATCCGTACCTGCGACGCCGAAACAAGGAAGAACCCGAGGTCTATCCGTCCCCGGCACTGGAAGTCGTGCTCAAGCGCACGCTGGGCGTGCCACTGTTTCAGGAACAGGTGATGCAGATTGCGATTGTCGCCGCCGACTACAGCCCCGGCGAGGCTGATCAGTTGCGCCGTTCCATGGCTGCCTGGAAACGCCACGGCGGGCTCGAACCGCACAAGGATCGCCTGGCCGCCGGGATGAAGAAAAACGGTTACACGGCCGAGTTCGCCGCGCAGATTTTCGAACAGATCAAAGGCTTCGGCAGTTACGGGTTTCCCGAGTCACACGCCGCCAGTTTCGCCTTGCTGACCTACGCCAGTTGCTGGTTGAAATGCCACGAGCCAGCGGCCTTCGCCTGTGCGCTGATCAACAGCTGGCCCATGGGTTTTTACAGCCCGGACCAGATTCTGCAAGACGCCCGTCGGCATCATTTGCAGATTCGCCCGGTGGACGTGCGCGCCAGTGACTGGGATTGCAGCCTCGAACCGATCACCGGTGCCCAGCCGGCGATTCGCATGGGGTTGCGGATGATCAAGGGCTTTCGCGAGGACGATGCCCGGCGCATCGAAACGGCGAGGTCGAAGGGGACGTTTATCGACATTGCCGACCTCGGCGAGCGGGCACGACTCGATGCCCGCGCCCAGGAGCAACTGGCCGATGCCGGTGCGCTGCGTGGACTGGCCGGCGACCGTCATCGGGCGCGCTGGGAAGTGGCGGGTGTGCAGAAACAGCTCGGCTTGTTTGCCGGTCTGCCGAGTCAGGAGGAGGACGCGGTGTCGTTGCCCAAACCCACCGTGGGCGAGGACCTGCTAGCCGATTACAACAGTGTCGGTACCACGCTCGGTCCGCATCCGCTGGCGTTGT
Source organism: Pseudomonas sp. MDT1-17 (assembly GCF_054898105.1). Classification (NCBI taxonomy): domain Bacteria; kingdom Pseudomonadati; phylum Pseudomonadota; class Gammaproteobacteria; order Pseudomonadales; family Pseudomonadaceae; genus Pseudomonas; species Pseudomonas sp. MDT1-17. The sequence continues at coordinate 3,153,793 of NZ_JBUBVM010000001.1, forward strand.
TACGGGGTGAATTGAAAGCCCGGCGCTGCCGTAGCTCGAAGGAACTGCTGGATATCGAGCATGGCCGACCGGTCAGCGTCGCCGGGCTGGTGACCGGTCGACAACGGCCGGGTACCGCCAGTGGCGTGACCTTCGTCACCCTTGAAGATGAGTTCGGCAACGTTAACGTCATTGTCTGGCGCGACCTGGCCGACCGGCAGCGCCAGGTATTGGTCGGCTCGCAATTGCTCAAGGTTGATGGGCGCTGGGAGAGGGAAGGCGAGGTGCGGCATTTGATTGCCGGACGGTTGAGCGATTTGAGCCCATTGCTCGACGGCATCAGTGTGCGCAGCCGGGATTTCCGCTGACAAATCACTGGCGGCAATAAAACATTAAACACTGTCTTCAGTGATGGCACTTTGGCATAATGCCGGCCGCCGACGTCCCGCACGTCGATTGTCAATTTGATTCTCCCTCGCTTTTTCGCCGCTGCAACCCGCAGTGGCTGGCTATTGCCGTGCCGGGATAAACCGTTTTTCAAAAGGAATGCACAGTGAGAATGATCTCTCGAATGTTGGTATCGGCGGCAGCGATTGCCGTCTTGGGCGCGATGGCTGGGTGTGCGACCGAAAGCTCGCGCGCCTTGCCGGTAGAAAAGGTTGAAAGCGCCAGCCTCGCTTATGCCGGTGTTCGCGTACCCATGGCAGTCGGCAAGTTCGACAACCGTTCGAGTTACATGCGCGGGATCTTCTCCGACGGTGTGGATCGCCTCGGCGGTCAGGCCAAGACCATCCTGATCACTCACTTGCAGCAAACCAATCGCTTCAGCGTGCTGGACCGCGACAACATGGGCGAGATCCAGCAGGAGGCCGCGATCAAGGGCCAGTCGCAGCGCCTCAAGGGGGCTGACTTTGTGGTAACCGGTGATGTCACCGAGTTCGGCCGCAAAGAGACCGGCGATCACCAGTTGTTCGGCATTCTTGGCCGTGGCAAGACCCAGGTGGCCTACGCCAAGGTCAACTTGAACATCGTCAACATCAGCACCTCCGAAGTCGTTTATTCGACCCAGGGCGCGGGCGAATACGCCTTGTCCAACCGTGAAGTCATCGGCTTCGGCGGCACCGCTGCCTACGATTCGACCCTCAACGGCAAAGTGCTCGACCTGGCCATGCGCGAGGCGATCAATCGTCTGGTGGACGGCATGAATGCGGGTGCATGGAAACCGGGCAACTGATCAAGGTCGATGACAAGGAGCAGTACAAGCATGTTCAAGACTTATACGAAATGGGCGCTGATGGCCTCGACATTGCTGGTCAGTGGCCTGTTGACCGGTTGCAACACCGGCCCGAAAACCCTGTACCAGTGGGAAAGCTACCAGCCTGAGGTCTACGAGTACTTCAAAGGTGAAGAACCCAAGGAAGCTCAGGCCGAAGCGCTGGAGCGCGACCTGCAGAAGATCAAGTCCACCGGCAAGACGCCGCCGCCTGGCTACCACGCTCACCTGGGTCTGTTGTACCTGAGCATGGGCAAGGACGATCAGATGGTGCAGCAATTCAGAACCGAGAAGACGCTGTTTCCCGAGTCGACACCGTACATGGACTTTCTGCTTAAAAACGCCAAGACTGGAGACACCCAATGATCGCGCGCTCATTGAAACTGATGGCCGGTCTGCTGGCCCTGGCTGTGCTCGGCGGTTGCGTCAGCCCCAAGACCGTGGACTATTCGGCGTACAAGCAAAGTCGTCCGAAAACCATTCTGGTGCTGCCGCCGCTGAACAACTCGCCCGACGTCAAGGCGTCCTACAGCATGCTGTCGCAGGTCACGTACCCGTTGGCTGAAGCCGGTTACTACGTGCTGCCGATCGCCCTGGTCGATGAGACGTTCCGCCAGAATGGCTTGACCACGCCGGCGGATATCCACCAGGCACCGGCCAACAAGCTGCAAGAAATCTTCGGTGCCGATGCTGCGCTCTACATCACTGTGACTGACTACGGGACGCGCTACATCATCATCAGCAGCGAAACCGTGGTGACCGCCAGTGCAAAACTGGTGGACCTCAAGACCGGCACCACGTTGTGGACCGGCTCGGCGCGGGCTTCGAGCGAAGAGGGCGGCAACAACGGTGGCGGTGGTTTGATCGGCATGCTGATCACCGCAGCGGTGAAGCAGATCATCAACAGTTCCACCGACGCCGGTCACCCGATTGCCGGCGTGACCAGTGCACGACTGCTGTCGGCCGGCCAACCGGCAGGGTTGCTGTACGGGCCGCGTTCGCCGAAATACGGCACTGACTGATGTCCGCAATCCTGTAGGAGCTGTCGAGTAAAACGAGGCTGCGATCTTTTGATCTTGTTTTTTAAAAGCAAAGTCAAAAGATCGCAGCCTCGTTTTACTCGACAGCACCTACAGGGTTTGGGTACGTGGGCAGAGTTCTATTTGGCTACTGGCCAAAACCGCTCCCCACCCCCCGGCGCCTCTGTCCACGCCTGCAACGAGCGTGTCGGCAAATCAAAATAATCCCGCGTGCGCGCATACCCATGCCCACCCATGCGTCCAATCGCATCCAGCCCCAACTGATCGATGTACAACGTTTTCGGGTCGATCAATTCATCTCGCACATGCGCCATCAGCACTTCGCCAAAGATGATTTCCCGCGACTGCCCGATGGACAACGCCATCATCCGCCGACACTCCAACGCCACCGGAGCTTCGCCAATCCTTGGACATCTGACCGTGGTGCCGGGAATCGCGGTAAGGCCGGCGGCGGTCAGTTCGTCGAAGCCGGGAGCGAACGGCACGGCGCAGACGTTCATGGCTTCCACCAGGGCATCGTTGACGATGTTCACAGTGAATTCCTGGTTGAGCTGGATATTGCGAGTGGTGTCCTTGGGACTTTGGTCGCCGTAGTTTTCCACGCCCAACGCGAGGATCGGCGGGTCAGCCGAAAGGGCGTTGAAGAAGCTGAAGGGCGCGGCGTTGATCCGACCTTCGCCGTCGATGGTGGTGACCAGGGCAATCGGCCGTGGCACCACGCTGCCGATCAGAATCTTGTATTTGTCTCGCGCACTCAACTGGCTGAAGTCGAAGCTTTGCATGGGCAGAACTCTCTAAAGAAGTGGATCAATTGCGCTCAGCGGCGCGTGTGCGCTGTAGTCGTCAGCGAATGGGATGGCCGGTTTGAACAGGCCTTTCCAGTCCGGTTGGCCGAAGGCCCGGTCGCTGTGGCTGCGCATCAGTTTTTCGAATTGTTGTTGGGCCTGGCGTTGCAGGGCCGGGTAGTCGACGCCTTGAACCTGACCGTTTTGCATGACGCAGCGGCCGTCGATGTAGCTGGCGATGCAGTCGTCGCCGCGGCCGGCCAATACCAGGTTTTTCAGTGGGTCGAACAGCGGCCCCAGGTGCAGACCGCGAAGGTTGAACACCGTGATGTCAGCCTTGGCCCCCGGCGCCAGACGGCCGAGATCGTCTCGACCCAAGGCTTTGGCGCCACCGAGCGTGGCGGCGTTGTAGAAGTCCAGCGTACGGGTCAAAGAACCATCGCCCTCCATCAATCGCGCGATGTTCAGACCCTGGCGCATGTTTTCCAGCAGGTCCGCCGGCCAGGTGTCGGTGCCCAAGGCGAAGTTGATGCCCTTGGCCCGATAGCGACCGAAGGAGTTCAGCGCCTCGCCGTCACGGGCAAACACCACCGGGCAATGCACCAGACTCGCGCCGCCATCTACCACTCGTTGCAGATCGTCATCGCCTGAGGTGTAAATGCCGTGAGGCAGCAGACTGCGCGGGGTCAGCAGGTCCAGTTGCTGCAACCAGGTCAGGGGAGACACACCGCGCAGTTGCTCGACCATCGCCACCTCACCAAGCCCTTGGCAGCAATGCAAACGCATCGGCGCGTTCAGTTCCCGGCTCAGCGCGGCGGTGCGTTGCAGCAGGGCCGGGGTGCAGGTCTGGATGCGATCCGGCAGCAACGCGCCGCGAATCAAACCCTTGTGTGCACCGTCGAAATCATGGAAAAACCGCACAGCCGCATCGAGCCCGGCCATTCCTCGCGCTTCATCCCAGTGATGCCCGAGGGTTCCATCGGCGCGCCAGTAACTCATGCCGCTCATGTAGCAGGGGCCGAGGTAAGTGCGCAGCCCCAACTCGGCAGCGACACCGGCCACTGCAGAAAACTCGTCGTAAGTCTCGGCCCACTCGCGGTAATACATCGAGGTGATCGGCATCGCGGTGGTGATGCCGTTGCGGATCAACTGAGTGAAGGCATAGCGGTACTTGAAGACTTGTTCATCCGCGGTGTAACTCTCCCGCGGACCGCTCGCCAGATAGTCCTCTGACCACATCCGGCCCATGTCGCGTTCATCGCCGTTGTCCAGCGTCAGTACCGTCGAATCAAGATCCCCGAGCGCATCCAGATCGATGAAGCCCGGACCGATCAACGCGTTGCCGTAATCAATCCACTGATCCACCGGGCCCGGATATTCACGCCCGACAAACACGATGCGCGAGCCTTCGAACACTACTTCGCCGTCGCGCCACAGCACGTGCTGTGTGCCGTCGAACCCGACCACGCAACTGGCTTTCAACGCAATCCGTTTCACAAGCGACTGTCCAGCAGTTGGCCACCGGACGCGATCAACTCGCCACCGCGATACACCTGGCGCACCGGCCGCGACACCACCGCCTCACCCAGCGTCTGCACTGGCATCAGCAAAAAGTCCGCTGGCTGGCCGATCTCCACCCCATAACCTTCACAACCCAACGCCCGAGCACCATTCACCGTCGCCGCTTCGAACGCCGCCGCCAGTTCATCGTCCTTGTTCAAGTCGAAACGAAAGGCCAGCAGCATCGCCCGTTCGAGCATGTCGCCGTTGCCCATGGGCGACCAGGCATCGCGAATGCCGTCCGAACCCAGGCAGACATTCACCCCGGCTTCGCGCAGCGCGAGGAATGGCGGCACCGCGCAATCGGCCGGCGCCGAACTCATCAACGAAATGTTCAGCGCCGCCAGACGCACGGCCACGGGTTTGACCTGGCTCCACGGCAACATCCCAAGGCAGTAGGCGTGGCTGATCATCACCCGACCCTGACACCCGAAGCGCTCGGTGTAGTCGGCGATCCGCGCGATCTGCCACAGGCCGAGTTCTCCCTTGTCGTGCAGGTGAATGTCGACGCCGCGCTCGAATTCGCTGGCCAGTTTGAACACGAAGTCGAGCTGCGCGATCGGGTCATTGTCGATGCCGCACGGGTCGAGGCCACCGACGTTTTCCACGCCCAGGGCCATGGCTTCGCGCATCAGTTCGGCGGTGCCGGGGCGGCTGATCAGGCCGGTTTGCGGGAACACCACCAGTTGCAGGTCGATCAGGTCGCGGTAACGTTCGCGCAGTTGCTGCATGGCCTCAACATGGCGCAGGCCGAAGTCCGGGTCGATATCGACGTGACAACGCATCGTCAGCGAGCCACGGGCGATGCAGTTTTCCAGCAGTGCGCCGGCGCGTTGAGCGATGGGGGCGTCGACTTCACGCAACACGCGGCGCTCGTTGGCGATGTAATCCTTGAGCGTCGGCCCGGCGCTGTTCGGGCGCCAGGGTTGGCCCCAGAGGGTTTTGTCCAGATGGACGTGGCTTTCAACCAGGGCCGGGGTGAGGAGCTGGTGTTGGCCGTTGATGTCGGTGGTGACCAACGGTGCGTTGGATGCCGGACGTCGATCTTTGAACAGGCCGTCTTCGATCAGCAGGTCTTCGGCGGTTGAACCGTAGGGCCGCACGTTGCGCAGCCAGCGGGGTTGGGTCATGAGTCACCTCAGTGAGTTCGATGGTATTCGGTCGGGCCTCATCGCGAGCAGGCTCGCTCCCACATTGGATCTGTAGTGTTCACAAAACCCTGTGGGAGCGAGCCTGCTCGCGATGGCCGCGACTCGGTCGTCAGCCCTTGAGCTTCGACCAGATCCGATCCTGCAGCTCCCGCGCCTTGTTGCTGCACTCTTTTTCCGGGCGCAGGCGCGAGGCGAACTCGTCGGGCATGTTGATGGCGTCCATGACCCGCCATTTGGCGTCGATCAGCTTGTCGCTCTGGATACCGTTGTCGTAGGCGATGGCGTTGGACACGGCGGCGGCGTTTTCCGGTTTCATCATCCAGTCGATAAAAATCTTCGCGTTGCCAGGGTGCGGGGCGCTTTTCGGTACGGCGAAGTTGTCCTGGAACATCGCCAGGCCTTCGCGCGGGTATACGTACTTGATGGTGCTTTTTTGCAACGTGGCCCGGGCGGTGGAGCCGTTCCAGTTCTGCATCATGATCACTTCACCGGAGGCCATGCGGTCGACGGTGTTGTCCGAGCTGTACATCTTCAAGTGCGGTTTCTGTTTTTTCAGCAGCTCCAGAATACGCTTGGCGTCCTGCGGGTTTTCGCTGCATTCGTCGACGTTCAGGTAATGACTGGCGGCGTTGATCACACTGCTGGAGGTGTCGAGGGCGGCGAGTTGGCCTTCGAGTTCCTTGCGGGGTTCGAAGAACTCTTTCCACGAATCGTCCAGTTTGCCGCCGGGCACCCGCGCACTGTCATAAGAAAACCCGGTGGTGCCCCACAGGTACGGTGCGGAAAATTTGCGGCCCGGGTCGAAGCTCGGGTCGCGAAACGCCGGTTTGACGTACTGGAAGTTAGGCAACGTCGACGCGTCGATTTTCAGCAGCAGGTCCTGGTTGATCAACGTGCGCATGATCGACTGCGACGGCACGATCACGTCGTACGCCGCGCCACCGGCCTGTAACTTGGCCAGCAAGGTTTCATTGCTGTCGTAGCCGTCCATGGTGACCTTGATCCCGGTCTCCTTTTCGAACTTGGCCAGCAGTTCCACCGGGTAGTAGTCGGTCCAGTTGTAGAAGAACAATTGCTTGGGCTCGGCGGCCTGGATGCTGAATGCGGTGAAGCAGCTCAGGGCCATACCGGTGACTGCGAAACACATGTTTTTCATTTTCATGTTTTTGTGCGCTCCAGGGTTATTGGTTTTTGCCGCGCTGTCCCAGCCAGAAGGCCAGCACCACCAGCACGATGGAAATCACCAGCATCAAGGTCGAGATCGCGTTGATCTCCGGTGTCACGCCGGACTTGATCGCCGAGAAGATGTACACCGGCAACGTCGTCGAACCGGGGCCGGCAACGAAGAAGGTCATGATGAAATCGTCGAGGCTGACCACGAATGCCAGCACCGAACCGGACAACACTGCCGGCCACAACAGCGGCAACGTGACCCGGCGAAACACCTGCCACGGGTTGGCGTACAAATCGTTCGCCGCCTCCAGCAAACTCTTGTCCAGGTCATTGAGCCGCGCACGGATCGGCAGGTACGCGAAGGGAATGCAGAACCCGATGTGCGCGACGATCACCGTCAGCAAACCGAGCTTGATCCCCAGTGCCATGAACAGCAGCAGGGTGGCCACGGCGGTGACGATCTCCGGCAGGATCAGCGGCAGGTTGATCCCGCCCTCGACCATCTTCTGTCCATAGAACGGCCGGTAAGTCGCCAATGCAGCAAGCAATGCAATGGCCGTGGCACAGACCGTGGCGATGCCGGCGACGATGATCGAATTCAGCGCGGCAGTCTGGATCGACGGGTTCGCCAGAATCCGTCCGTACCAGGCAAACGAGAACTCGGTCCACACCGTGGCTGAGCGGTTGGCGTTGAAGCTGTAGGCGATCAGCACGAAGATCGGCACGTACAGGTAGGCCAGGATCAGCAGGCTGACTTCGCGGGTCAGCGGCAGTTTTTTCAGGTGCAGGGCGATCATGCGGTGGCTCCCCGACGCAGGGTCTTGGCGGCGTTGCGGCTATAGAGGGCGTAAAGCACCAAGGACAGCAGCAGAATCCCCAGCAGCAGGAACGACAGCGAACTGCCCAGTGGCCAATTGCGCGCGGTGCCGAACTGTTGCTGGATCAGGTTGCCGATCATCAGGGTCTTGCCGCCGCCGAGAATCGCCGGAGTGATGAAGGCGCCGAGGCTCGGCACAAACACCAACAGCGCACCGGCAATCACGCCGGGCATCGATAGCGGCAGAATGATGCGCCGCAAGGCGTGCCAGCGATTGGCGCCGAGGTCGTAGGCCGCTTCCACCAGACGCCAGTCGAGTTTTTCCAGGGTCGAGTAGATCGGCAAAATCATGAACGGCAGGAAGCTATAGACCAGCCCGACGCTGACGGCGAAGTCGTTGTAGAGCAGGGTGATGCCACCGGCCTGGGGGAACAGTGCATTAATGCTTTGGGCGGCCCAGCCCTGTTCGCGCAAAATGATCAGCCAGGCGTAGTTACGGATCAGCAGGTTGGTCCAGAACGGAATGGTGATCAGCAACACCATGAGGTTGCGCCGACGCGGGGTCAGGCTCGACATCCACAAGGCGACCGGGAAGCCAAACAGAAAACACAGCAACGTGGTGCCGCCGGCCTGGAACACCGAGCGCAACAGCGCCTGGGCGTAGACCCAGTTCAGCTCCAGTTCACCGTCGAAACCTTCCTGGAAAAACAGCTGCACGTAGCTTTGCAATTGCCAGTCGGCCTGCCAGTCGACGCCACCGTAAACGTTGCGGGGCAGCAGGCTGATGTAGCCCATGATGCCGAGCGGAATGGCGATCAGGGCCAGCAGGGTCAGAACCACCGGGCTGAGTAACAGCGCACGGTTGAGGGCGGGAGAAGTGCTGCTGACGCTCATCTCAGGCCTCCATCAACAGGCAGGCGTGGGGTGGCAGGTTGACCGCGACGCGATCACCGACCACTCGGCCGCGGTTCAGGCCTTCGTTGTTTTCGCGCAGCATGACCTTGATGTCGTTGTTCAACCGACACTGGTAAAGGGTCGCAGTGCCGACATACAACACCGCTTCGACCACGCCGCGCAGGTGATGCGGTTGCGCCGGGTCGACCAATTGCGAACGTTCCGGGCGGAACGCCAGTTGGACGTTGGCGCCGTCGAAGCCTTGAGCCGGGCAAGGGATCTCCACCGGCATGCCGCTCGGCACGAAGAGCTTTTCGTTCTGCTGGCCGCGCTTGATGTGGCCGGGGAGGAAGTTGATGTCGCCGATAAACTGAGCAACGAAGCGATGCTGCGGCCGTTCGTAGATATCGTTCGGTGTGCCGATTTGCAGGATCTTGCCGGCGGACATCACGGCAATACGATCAGACAGGGTCAGGGCTTCTTCCTGATCGTGGGTGACGAAAATGAAGGTGATCCCGGCTTCCTTCTGGACGCGCTTGAGTTCGACCTGCATTTCCTTGCGCAGCTTCAAGTCCAGCGCCGACAGCGGTTCGTCCAGCAACAGCACTTTGGGCTTCGGCGCCAGGGCCCGAGCCAGGGCCACGCGCTGCTGCTGGCCACCGGACAATTCAGCGGGTTTACGCTTGGCCAGGTGTTGCATTTGCACCAGCGCCAGCATCTCATCGACACGTTGAGGGATGAGCTTGCGATCAAGACCCTGCATCTCGAGGCCGAAGGCGATATTCTGCGCGACGCTCATGTGCGGAAACAACGCGTAGCTCTGGAAGACAGTGTTGACCCGGCGCTTGAACGGCGGCAGGTCGTTGACCGGTTCGCCGGCAAGACGAATCTCGCCCTCGCTGACCTGTTCGAAGCCGGCGATGGTCCGCAACAACGTGGTCTTGCCGCAGCCGGAAGGGCCAAGCAGGGTGAAGAATTCATTGTCGGCAATGTCGACTGAAACGTTGTCGAGGGCTGGAGCCAGCCCCGGATCGTCGGAATACCGTTTGGAGACGTTACGCACTTCGATTGCTGTTGGATGACCCATAATGGTGCATTCCTCTAATTATTGTATGCAATATCTGGATGCAATATAGAAATAACCGGATTAATCTGCTCGTGCAACCCCCTTTTGAAAGGGCTGATCGTCGGCAGGGTTGGTTGCTTAGCGCTAAAGGGAGAGTCCAGATGACCGAGAAAAAACTCGAGACCACGGTCGACCGCGTCTACCAAGGGGTTTACGAGGCGATCAGCAAACGTTCATTGCGTCCCGGCATGAAGCTCGGCGAGGCGTCGCTGGCCGAACTTTTTAACGTCAGCCGGACGTCGGTTCGTGCCGCGCTCAAACAACTGGAAGCCGACGGGCTGGTCACCACCGAGCCCAACAAAGGTGCGTCGGTGTCGTTGCCGAGTGACGAAGAGATCCGCTCGCTGTTCGAAACCAGGCGCCTGATCGAGATCGGCATCGTCAGCGAACTCTGCCGCCGGCGTGATACTGCCGTGACCCAGGATTTGCGTGATCACCTGTTGCTTGAGGATGAGGCGCACCGCAGTGGCGACCATGAGCGGCTGATTCATTTGCTCGGCGAGTTCCACATCAAACTCGCACAAAGCCTGAACAACCCTGTGCTGCTGGACTGGTTCCGCAAGCTGATATCCCGCGCCTCGCTGTACGCCGCCGCGCTGGATGACGACAGTCACGAAGCCTGCCGCGACGATGAACATTTGCGGCTGATCGAGTTCATCGAAGCGGGCAATCAGAGCGCCGCGATCGAACTGACCTGCATGCATTTGAATGGCATCGAGAAGGCCATTCTCGACGTTGCCGCCACGCTGAAAACCGGCTACCACCCGCTCAAGCACCTCATTGAGGTTTAGTGGACTGCGCCGATTCCCCTGTAGGAGCTGCCGAAGGCTGCGATCTTTTGATCTTGCCTTAAAAAAGCAAAGTCAAAAGATCGCAGCCTGCGGCAGCTCCTACAGGGTAAATGCTTCGCACTCCAGCGGGAGTACGCTCCATTGCCACAAAAGCCTGGATGATGTGAATCAGCTAACCTCTATGAAACCATTGGCGACCGCGATGCTCGAAACAAACGGGCACGCACCGTCCTCATGCCGTTGCGAGCCCTCACGCCAGCTCATCTACAGGGATAGACAATCAGTCGATGCAGTTTCTAGACGATAGCCACGGGTGTGCCGGCTGGAACGGTGAAATGGCCGGGCGCATCCGCGCGTTCGACTGGCGCGTGACCGAGCTGGGGAGCATGGACACCTGGCCTGCAAGCCTGTGCAGCGCGGTGCAGTTGATGCTCGCGTCCCCACTGCCGATGGTGATGCTGTGGGGCCGTCCGGGTTACATGATCTATAACGATGCGTACTCGACGTTTGCCGGTGGCCGACATCCTTACCTGTTGGGTTCCCCGGTGGAACTGGGCTGGCCGGAAGTCGCCGAATTCAATCGGCATGTGGTCGACACCTGCCTGGCGGGCGGCACGTTGTCCTATCGCAATAAAGAGCTTGTGCTTTTGAGGGACGGCATACCCGAAGACGTCTGGCTGGACCTCTATTACAGCCCGGTGGCTGATGATGACGGGAAACCGGCCGGGGTCATGGCGATGGTGGTCGAGACCACCGAGCATGTGATTTCCGAACGTCGTCGTCAGACCGCCGAGGACGCCTATCACGCCGACAACGAACGGGTGCGCCTGGCGCTCAATGCCGGGGCTTTGCTCGGCTCGTTCGTCTGGGACATCAAGGGCAATGTGCTCTCCGGCGATGAGCGTTTCGCCCGCACCTTTTCCTACCCGCCCGAGCAAAACCTCGCCGACCTGCCAACGGACATCGCCGAAGCACAGATCCATCCCGATGACCGCAGCTGGGTGCAGGAACAGATCAATCAATCAGTGGAAACCGGCGAACCTTTTAACGCCGAGTATCGGGTCCAGCGCCCGGATGGCAGTTATCTGTGGGTGCAAGCGAGTGGTGCTTGCGAGTTCAATGAACAGGGCGAACCGTTCCGTTTTCCCGGGGTGTTGATCGACATCCACGAACGCAAGACTGCCGAAGAATCCTTGCTCAAGTTCACCCGCAACCTGGAGCAGCGCGTTGCCGACGAAGTCGAAGCGCGGCTGGCTGCTGAAGAACAACTGCGTCAATCGCAGAAACTCGAAGCCATCGGCGGCCTCACCGGCGGCGTGGCCCATGACTTCAACAACCTGTTGCAGGTGATCGCCGGCAACCTGCACTTGCTGGCGCGGCATGAACCGGACAACGCCAACGTGCAGCGCCGGGTCAGTGCGTCGATTGCCGCGGTCGAGCGCGGCGCCAAACTGTCTTCGCAATTGCTCGCGTTCGCCCGTCGCCAGCCCTTGTCGCCAAAAGTTTGCGATCTGCGGCAGGTCTTTGACGGACTTGGGGAATTGTTGCAGCGAGCGCTGGGGGAAACCATCCAGATCAATGTCACCACTGCGCTAGCCCTTTGGTACATCTACGCGGACTGCAATCAACTGGAAAACGCCATCCTCAATCTGGCGATCAATGCCCGGGACGCCATGAAAGGCGAGGGGACCATTGACCTGAGCGCCGAGAACATCGCCCTTGATAGCAAGTTTTGTGCAGGCAAGGGCATCGTCGCCGGCGACTATGTCTGTGTAGCGGTGGCTGACACCGGTGTCGGCATGTCGCCGCAGGTACTCGCACAGGCGTTCGAACCGTTTTTTACCACCAAGGCCGACGGCCAGGGCACGGGGCTGGGACTGAGCATGGTGTTCGGGTTCGTCAAGCAGAGTGGCGGGCATATCGAGATTTCCAGCGTGGTCGGGGAGGGCACTCGGGTGCAGCTGTATTTTCCTCGCAGCCTGCGTCCGATGCTCAGCGAAACGACACTTCATGATCCGCAACAACGAGGCGGACACGAAACCATTCTGGTGGTCGAGGACAACGAGGCGGTGCGCAGTGCTGCGGTGGAATTACTGAGCGAAGAAGGTTATCAAGTCCTGACGGCTGCCAACGGTGACGCCGCCATGCAGGTGTTGCTGGAGGGCGCGGCGGTGGACCTGATTTTCACCGACGTGGTCATGCCCGGCCTGATCAAAAGTTCGGACCTGGCCGCCTGGGCCAAGGTGCAGACGCCGCCGGTGGCCGTGCTGTTCACCTCGGGCCACACCCGTGACATTATTTCGCGCAATCACCAACTCAACCCCGACACCTGGCTGCTGAGCAAACCCTATGGTCCCGAGGCGCTCACACAGATGGTTCGCACGGTGCTCAATGGCTGACCCCGCTCTGAGTACAGACCCCAAGCTATAGATCATTCCTTTGAACTCTCGAAACAAGGCTTGACGATGAATTCCACACGCACCTTCAACCCTCCTTCCGGCATGGTCAGGGTGCGCGGCGCCCGGGAACACAACCTCAAAAACGTCGATGTCGACATTCCCCGGGATGCCCTGGTGGTGTTCACCGGCGTGTCCGGTTCGGGGAAATCGTCGCTGGCGTTCTCGACCCTCTACGCCGAAGCGCAACGCCGCTATTTCGAATCCGTGGCGCCTTATGCGCGGCGCCTGATCGATCAGGTCGGCGTGCCGGACGTCGACTCCATCGAAGGCTTGCCGCCGGCGGTGGCCCTGCAACAACAGCGCGGTACACCGAGCACGCGGTCTTCGGTGGGCAGCGTGACGACGTTGTCGAGCCTGATCCGCATGCTTTACTCCCGGGCCGGCAGTTATCCGCCGGGGCAGCCGATGCTGTATGCCGAAGACTTTTCGCCCAACACGCCCCAGGGCGCGTGCCCCGAATGTCATGGCTTGGGGCGGGTGTATGAAGTTACCGAAGCCCTCATGGTCCCGGACCCGAGCCTGACCATTCGCCAGCGCGCGGTCGCCTCCTGGCCAACGGCCTGGCAGGGACAAAACCTGCGCGACATCCTGGTGACCCTGGGTTACGACGTCGACAAACCCTGGCGCGATCTGTCGAAAAAACAGCGCGACTGGATTCTTTTCACCGAAGAAACACCGACGGTTCCGGTGTACGCCGGGCTCACCCCCGAAGAAACCAAGGTCGCGCTCAAACGCAAAATGGAACCGAGTTACCAGGGCACGTTCACCGGCGCCCGGCGCTACATCCTGCACACCTTCAGCCATTCCCAAAGCGCACTGATGAAGAAGCGCGTCTCGCAATTCATGCTCGGCAGCCCGTGCCCGCTGTGCGACGGCAAACGGCTCAAGCGCGAGGCGTTGTTGGTGACGTTTGCCGGTTACGACATCGGCGAACTGTCACAGATGCCGTTGCTGCAAGTGGCGCAGGTGCTGAAACCGGTGGCGGCCCACAGTTACCTCGAACAGGCCGATGAGGCGGGCGAGGTGTTGACGCATAGTCAGACTCGCCAGGCCCGTGAGCAGCGAGTGGCCCACGGCGCCAGCGGCCACGCCAACGCGCCAGATGTGCGCCACACACCGAACCTGTCAGTGGAGAAACGCCTGGCCGCGCAGCGGATCGCTCAGGACTTGCTGGAGCGGGTCAGTACGTTGACTGATCTGGGGCTCGGTTACCTGGCGCTGGACCGCAGCACGCCGACGCTGTCGTCCGGTGAGTTGCAGCGTCTGCGCCTGGCGACGCAATTGGGTTCGCAGTTGTTTGGGGTGATCTATGTGCTGGATGAACCGTCGGCCGGTCTGCACCCGGCGGATGGCGAAGCGTTGTTTGAAGCGTTGCAACGCTTGAAAGCCGCTGGCAACACCTTGTTCGTGGTCGAGCATGACCTGGAAACCATGCGCCGCGCCGACTGGTTGATCGATGTGGGGCCTGCGGCCGGCGAGCATGGCGGCCGGATCCTGTACAGCGGACCGCCGGCAGGCTTGGCGGATGTGACGAACTCGCAGACACGTGCTTATCTGTTCGCCGAGCAGGCCACTCAGCCTCGAGCCAGCCGCCAGGCGACCGATTGGCTGCGGCTGGAAGGCATCACCCGCAACAACCTGAACAACCTCAGCGTCGAGTTTCCGCTGGGTTGTTTTACCGCGGTGACGGGCGTCTCGGGTTCCGGTAAGTCGAGCCTGGTCAGCCAGGCGTTGCTGGAGTTGGTGGGTGCGCATCTGGGGCGTGGCGCCAGTGCCAGCGAACCTGAAGAGTTGAGCCTTGAGGACGACGCACCGCAAGTGAGCGGCGGTCAGGTCACGGCGGGGCTGGAATCGATCAAGCGTCTGGTGCAAGTCGATCAGAAACCCATCGGCCGCACACCGCGCTCGAACCTGGCGACTTACACCGGGCTGTTCGACAACGTGCGCAAACTGTACGCGGCCACACCCGAGGCGCAGGCCGAGGGTTACGACGCCGGTCAGTTCTCCTTCAATGTTGCCAAGGGCCGTTGCTCGACGTGCGAAGGTGAGGGCTTTGTCAGCGTCGAGTTGCTGTTTATGCCCAGCGTCTATGCGCCGTGCTCGACCTGCCACGGCGCGCGCTACAACCCCGAGACGCTGGCGATCATCTGGCAAGGGTTGAACATCGCCCAGGTGTTGCAGCTGACGGTGGATGAAGCGGTCACGGTATTCGCCGAACAACCGGGGATACGCCGTTCGCTGGAGGTGTTGCGCGATATCGGCCTGGGTTACTTGCGCCTCGGTCAGCCGGCGACAGAGCTGTCGGGCGGCGAAGCCCAGCGGATCAAACTGGCCACCGAGTTGCAACGCAACCCGCGTGGGGCAACGTTGTATGTGCTCGACGAGCCCACCACCGGATTGCACCCAAGGGATGTCGATCGTTTGCTCGAACAGTTGAATACGCTGGTGGCGGTGGGGCATACGGTAATCGTCGTCGAACATGAAATGCGCGTGGTGGCGCAGAGTGACTGGGTGATTGATATTGGCCCAGGGGCAGGGGACCAAGGCGGGAAGATTGTTATTGCAGGTACACCGCAGAAGGTTGCCAAGAGTAAAAAGAGCCAGACGGCGCCGTTTTTGGCCAGAACCCTTGGTACGGCTTGAGTCGGGTGGTGTTTTTGCTGACGCCTTCGCGAGCAGGCTCGCTCCCACAGGGGATTTGTGAACACCACCGATCCCGTGTGGGAGCGAGCCTGCTCGCGAAGGCAATTTGTCAGGCGCTGTCGAGTGTGCGTCGGACCTTGTCCAGCAGTTCATTGATCTGGAACGGCTTGATCAGCATTTCCATGCCATCGCCTAGGAACACCTGACGGTTGATTGCGGTTTCGGCATAACCGGTCATGAACAGGATCGGCAGCTTTTCGCGCCAGCCCCGTGCCACATCGGCCAACTCGCGGCCGCTCATGCGTGGCAATCCGACGTCGGTCAGCAACAGGTCGATGGACTCGTCGTTTTGCAGGCGTTCGAGGGCTCCTTCGATGTCGCCCACTTGAGTGCAACGATAACCGGCATCCACCAACACTTCGGCCACAAACATGCGCACCGACGGCATGTCCTCGACGATCAGCACATGTTCGCCGTCACCCTGATGATCGACGGTGGCCGGCTCGGCTTCGCCGGCGGTGGGGGTGGAATTGGCCGGCAGCATGATGGTGACTTCGGTGCCGCGCCGGGCGACGCTGCGGATGTGCGCATCGCCACCCGATTGCCGGGCGAAACCATAAATGGTCGACAACCCCAGCCCGGTGCCCTGGCCCAGCGGCTTGGTGGTGAAAAACGGGTCGAACACCTTGTTGATCACGCTGTGTTCGATGCCGGTACCGTCATCGCGCACCGACAACGCGACATACGCACCATCGGCCAGATTGGGGTCGCCATGGGAATAGGCGGCATAGGTGCTGACCCAAATGTTGCCGCCCTGGGGCAAGGCATCGCGAGCGTTGATCACCAGATTGAGCATCGCGCTTTCCAGCTGAATGGGGTCGACCAGGGCGATGGCGGCTTTAGAGGTCAATTCGAGTTTCAAGGCAATGCGCTCGCCGATGGTGCGCGCCAGCAGTTCCTCAAGGGAGCGTACGTGCTCGTTGATGTCCACGGGCCGGGTATCGAGTGGTTGTTGGCGCGCAAAGGCGAGCAGGCGATGGGTCAGGGACGCAGCACTTATGGCCGAGTTCAAGGCGGCTTCGGCGTAAAACTGAACCTTGTCGGTGCGTGAGGCGGCGATCCGTTTCAGAATCAATTCCAGGCTGGTGATGATGCCGGTCAGCAAGTTATTGAAGTCGTGAGCGATGCCCCCGGTCAGCTTGCCCAGTGCATCCATTTTCTGCACTTGCAGCAGCTGAGCTTCGGTTCGCGCCCGCTCGGCGACCTCTTTGGCCAATTGGGTGGTGGCGTCGTCAAGCCGGGCCAGGTGCGAGCGTTCGCGGTGACGGTGTTCAGTGACATCCTCGACAAACACCAGGCTCAGTTCCGGCGTGCGATACGGCGAAATTTGCCACTCGGTTTCGCGAGCCTCGCCGTGAACCTGCATGCTCAGCGTGCCTTTCCAGCGCTCGCCATAGGCCAGACGCAGGCGCAGCTCCTCGATGACGGCGTCCTGGTCTTCGGCAAAGCAATCGCGCAGGGCGTCCGGGTCGCGGTTGTCCTGAATCAGCTGCGCGAAGGCATGGTTGCATTCGTGCACCTTCAACTCGGCATCCAGCACCGCGATGGGCGCCGACACATTGACAAAGATTTCTCGAAACCGCGCCTCGCTTTCACGCAGGGCATTTTCGGTTTCACGCACCCGCAGCAAGGTGCGCAAAGTGGCGAGCAGTACATCCGGATCCACCGGGTGGATCAGGTAGGCATCGGCACCCGCGTCCAGGCCGGTGATGATGTCGCCGGTCTGGATCGAGGCCGCCGATACGTGAATCACCGGCAGCAGGGCGGTGGCGGCTTCGGCGCGCAGTTTGCGTACGATGTCGAAACCGCTCATGTCCGGCAGATTGACGTCGAGGATCAGCGCATCGATCGCTACGCTTTCGATCAGCTCCAGGCCTTCGCTACCCGTGCCGGCTTCGAGCACTTCATAGCCGTGGCGCTCCAGGCGCCGGCGCAGGGCGTAGCGCGTGGCAACGTTGTCGTCGACGATCAGCAAACGGATGTCACGCTTCATCGACGGGCTCCAGGGTGGAATGATCAGTCAGTGTCCGTCACTTGAGCATAGTCAAAGGGATGCGGTTTTTGACCTTGAATTTCCCTTGCGATGGAACCCTGTCCCCGGGGAGGCTTCGAATCTACAAAGCGCGACTGTTTCAGCCGCGCTCTTGCAGTGACGAATGAGGTACTTATGAACGATGACAGTGGTCTTGAAGAAGACGCAAAAACCGCCGAACCGGAAAGCGCAGACAAAGCGGTTGACCAGAAGAATATCCACACGGATAACGATAATGAGTTCAGTCCGGGTTTCAAGCCGAGTCCCGATCGGCCAAAATCCGGGGATGACACCGATGCCGATATCGACACCGATGGCGGCTAGTCAGCCATTGAAAAGGCCGCATCAAACGATGCGGCCTTTTTTTGTGGGCGCGTTATTTGCTGGGGTGAGCAGCCTGGAGCTTTTTCGCCATATTCAGATGCTTCTCCAGCGCCGGCAGCATTTTTTGCGCGAAACCTTTCAGCTCCGTGGCGCCTTTGGTTTTGTCGTCTGTCACCGTATTGGCTTCTTTCTTGAATAGCTCGAGGGTGTCTTCGTGAGCTTTCACCTGATTGTTGGCGTACGCCGCATCGAAGGATTCATCGCGCATGTCGAGGATTTTCTCTTTCGCCTGCTTGACCAGCGTGGTGTTGTCCGGCAGCTCGATGTCATTTTTTTTCGCCAGCGCCGCCAGCTCATCGTTGGCCTTGGAATGGTCGGTGATTATCATGTTGGCGAACTTCTTGATGTCCGCCGATGAACTTTTTTCCAGGGCCAATCGGCTCGTTTCGATTTTCGCGATATTGCTCGCGGCCGCGCTGTCGACGAAGTCATTGGAAGTGGCAGCGAAAGCCGTGCCCATGCTGGTGCTCAAGGCGACGGCCAAGGTGAGGTGGCGCAGGGTAAATCCGTCCATTGGTTATTCTCCACACAGGTTTCATGAGCGATCGAGTGATCGTTAATCTGTGGAGGCCGACGAGTGGGCAAAGGTTTTATTGCGATTGCGGCAGGGCGACGAACGGGCACCGCTGGTCTGATAGGCGGTCGACAGAACCCGCTAACCAAGGCCATTCTGATAGTTGGTGAACGCCATTGATCGCGTTTGCCTCCGATCAACAAACGGAGGTGTTCCATGCCGGTGCCACACGACCTTTATCAGGATCTCAAACTTTCAAAGGAAGATATCCAGCAAAAACGCACCAAGGATCCGTTACTGGATTCACTGATCAACAAGTATTCGCAGGCGGACGCCGAGGTGGTCAAGGCTGAAACCGCCAAATCCGATGCACCCAGCGATGACGCATTGAAGAAACTCAAGGAGAAGCGCGTGCAGGTCAAGCAAAAGATCGTTGATCGGCTCCAGACGCCGTCCTGACGCGTCATGTCTGGTCACCGACGATCGGTGACTGAAAAATTGGAACGGCGATAAATCCCGGCACCTCGAATGATCAGAGTCCGAATTTACGGCTCCATGCGAGGTGCCCCATGACCGATGAAAAATTCCCCAGCGAAGAGCAGGGTGGCTACGATCCCATCCCGACACATCCCGAACCCCTGAGTCCAGGACGCACTGCCGTCAATCCGGAAGATGAGCCGGGTATCGACGAACTGCCGAACAACGAAGGTGCCATTCCGATGGACGAGGATCCTCGCTAAACCAGGATCAAAAGATTTTTACTGCAGCGCGGTACTCAACGGCAACCGCGCCATGTTTTTCGCCTTCAACGACCCGAAATACAACCAATCCCCATACTCGCGAACGGTTGTAATCGGCGAGTAGTTGTCGCGGCTACCGTCCTGCAAGTTGGCGATCACTTTACCGTCCAGATCCAGGCCTAACGCGAAGGCGCGTTTCTCCACCGGTTTCGGCAGGACCGTCATTGCCCGCACGATCATCTTGCGCACGAATGGATGCGGCGCGGTGGCATCGAGCAGCGTATTGCGTGGTGCATAAAGCGCGACCCAGAAGCGGTCACGGCCATTGAACGCGAGGTTGTCCGGCAACCCTGGCAGGTTGTCGATGAACAGATCGTGGGTGCCGGTTTTCGGCCCGCTCAGCCAGTAACGACTGATGCGATAGGCACCCGTTTCGTTGACCAGTACAAAGGCATCGTCCGGACCCAGGGTCACGCCGTTGGCGAACTCCAGCTTATCCAGCAAAACCACCGTCTTGCCAGTCTGGAAATCATAACGCAGCAAACGGCCGTCACCGCCGTGCTCGATGATCGCTTCGCCGTCCCTGCCATAGCCAAAGCGGCTGGAGGCATCACTGAAATAGGCGTAGTGCCCGGACTTGTCGATGGCCACGTCGTCAGTGAAACCGAAGGGCACGCCGTTGGCCGTCGTGGTCAATGGAATCAACCGGCCCTGGGCATCCAGCGACAGCAAGCCCTTGACCCCATCAGCAATCACCAGCAGGCCGTTGGGGTGACGGGCCAGGCCCAAGGGTCTGCCGCCCGTATCGGCCAGGACCTTGGTGACCTTGCCGTCGAGGCTGGTACGTAGCAGTCGGCCGTCATGCAAACCCGTGATGAGGACGCCTTCCTCCAGCAGCAACGCTTCCGGCCCGTCGATATTCGCGGCGCCGACGCGCTCCACACCTTTGAGGCGCTGATTGTCGGCGTAGATTCCGCTGGTGAGGGAGGGCGCCGGCTGCGGGGTCCAGGCCACCGGTTGAACCTTGGTCGGCATCAGCAACAGAAAGGCGCCGGTGGCAACGATCACCAGCAACACCACATGGCGAAACTTGACGGTTCGACTCACGCGCTGGCTCCTGCCGGGGCGAACTGTTTTTGCGCCATCTCGCGCAACGCCAGCATCGACGCTGCCGACTCACGATCGACGCGCCGCTTGAGCAGCAGTCGATTGGCAATGCGCATCGCCAGGCCGCTGAACTGATACTCCAGGGTGCGGACAAAACGTGTGCTGTCGCCCAAGGTCTCGCACTCGTAAGTCACCACTAAAGACAACCCGTGATCGCCACGGGCCCAGGCACTCCAGCGGCGTCCTGGCAGGTATTCGTTAACCTCCCAGATCAAGTGTCCCTCGCGCCCGCCAGCCTTGATGTCTTCCTCAAACCGCTTCCCGGCATGCAGCGGACCGTTTTGGCCATCAACCTTGAGGGACGATGGATGCCATTCCGGCCAACGGGTCACGGTGCTGGCGTAGGCGAGCACGTCAATCGGGTTTCCAGCAATGTCGATCTGATGCTGCATGCGCGTCATGGGCGTTCTCGTCAGGTGCAGGTCGGTCGGGTCCGGTTCCCAATAAAGGGTGCCGAACAGATAGTCCATTAGCGGGAAAACGATGTTGAAATTGCGTTCCTGCATCAGCTCACGACGGTGATGCAATTCATGCAGTCGGCGCATCTGGCGGATCCACGGCAAACGTGTGACGGGGTTCTCGGGTGGCAGGTGCTCGCAGGCATGGAACACTTCATAGGTCAGGTAACCGAGGATCAGGCAGCCGCCAACCATCCCGGCGACGTTGGCATCGAACTGCGCAAGCAGCCACCAGATGGGCAGGGTGATGACAACGGTATGCACCACGATCAGCCAGGCCGGAAACAAAATCACCCGCCAGTCTCGTGCGCTGTCGTAGGTCATGTGGCCGGGGGCGAAAAAACTGTGGTGATCGCCGGCATGGCGGGCGTAGAACATTCGCGCGAAACTTTTTTTGTGATGCCCCAGGTGCCGATGCACCCTATACACGCCAAAGTTGAAGAACAGCAGGGTCAGCGGCATTGCCAGCCATTCCAGTGGCTGAACCTGATGCACGGTGCTCCAGAATCCGCCAATGGCCAGCAACCCGAACAACAGCACAAAAGCGCCGTGCAGCCATGGGTTGTAGAGCGGATGAATATCAGCGCGGTAGCGGGCGCGGAATCCTTCGGTCGTCTGCCTCACTGCGTTCACCTGTGATTATTGTTATAACCAGCAGATTAGACGATCCCGACGATTCTGGCGGGCCGAACCATGAGGTCACAAACGCCATGATCCGGTGCAAACCGGATTCAGGTCAGCGGGTTCCAGCGTTGCGACCAGTCATCGTCGGATTTGATCACTTCGCGCAACAGGTCGAAGGCTCGTTGCAAGGTCGCCGAGTCGCGGTCGCGGGAGTAAACCAGATAAGTCGGGTAGCTGAATTCCGGGGCTTTGGGGACTTGCTCCAGCACACCACTTTCCAGGTAACTCTGGACCACCCGGGTGCGGAAGTAGCCGCTGCCGCCGTTTTCCAGAATGTACTGCAAGCCCAGTGGGCCGAGGTTGAAGCTCAACGCCGCTTTGGCTTTTTCCGGCAGGGCCGCATCGTGCTGGCGGCGGAAGTCCGGGCCCCAGTCGATGTACACGTAGGGATCGGGACTTGCGGCCAGGCGGATGAGGACGAGCTTTTCTTCCAATACCTGCTCGACTTGCAGGCGTGGCCAATACTCGGGCTGGTAGACCAGCGCCGCATCCAGAACCCCCAGTTCCAGTTGGCGCAGCAGGTTTTCACCGTCACGGATTTCCATCCGTAGTCCGTGGCTGGGAATCTTCTCGCGCAGCTCGCCGGCCCAGCTGAGCATCAGCGGGTTGCACAGACTGACCTCACCACCGATGTGCAACACGTCGCGGTAGCCCTCGGGCAACGGCAAATCCCGTCGCGCCGCTTCCCAGGTTTCGACCAGTTGATTGGCGTAGACCACGAAGGCTTCACCGTTAGGCGTAAGACGGGCACCGGCGCGATTACGCACGAACAGCGTGCTGCCCAGTTGACTCTCGAGTTTCTGCACGCGCGCCGTGATCGCGGTCTGGGTGACGTGGAGTTTTTCGGCGGCTGCGGCAAGGCTGCCATGGCGGACGATTTCCAGAAAGGTGCGGGCGAGATCGATGTCCATGGGGCAGCCGGTGCGGGAGGTGCGCCATTGTAAGAGCGTATGCCGGCAACTGATACCTCACAGCCAGTTGGGTAAACAAAGATCAAAAGATCGCAGCCTGCGGCAGCTCCTACACGAGATAGTGCATATACCCCTGTGAGCTGCCGCAGGCTGCGATCTTTTAGCGGCTCATTTCAAAACGCAAAACACGAACAGCCAAACGCTCCCCAGAATCCCTGAAAGTCACTGACCGGCGCCGACGACAACCGCGCCCGTTCATGGCTATGGGCATGCACCGCGCAAGCCCCGACGCATTGATGAACCTGCGCCGTCAGCGGCGCCAGGGGTTTCCAATGGCCCGGGACTTTAGCGACGGGCGACCATTCAGGCACCACCGGGATTGGAGGCGGCCCGAGTTTTTCAAACTCGACGCTGCCGTAGACGATCTTGCCGTCGACGATGGTCAGCACCGATTCGATCCATTTGACGGCTTCATCCTCGATGTGGAAGTAGTCCGCCGACAACGCAATCAGGTCCGCCAGTTGTCCGACCTTGATCTGGCCTTTTTTACCTTGCTCCGAGGAAAACCAGGCGCTGCCGTGGGTGAAGAGTTCCAGCGCGGTATCGCGGCTCAAGCCTTGCGGGTACAGCGCCAGACCACCAACGGTGCGACCGCTGACCAGCCAGTACAGCGAAGTCCAGGGGTTGTAGCTGGACACTCGCGTGGCATCGGTGCCGGCGCCGACCGGAATGCCCTCGGCGAGCATTCGGGCGATGGGCGGCGTGGCTTCGGCAGCCTTGGCGCCGTAACGGTCGACGAAGTATTCGCCCTGAAATGCCATGCGATCCTGTATCGCGATGCCGCCGCCGAGGGTTTTCACCCGTTCAATGTTCTGCGGGGTAATGGTTTCGGCGTGGTCGAAGAACCACGGTAAGCCATCGAACGGAATGTCGCGATTGACCTTCTCGAACACGTCGAGCATGCGGCTGATGGATTCGTTGTACGTGGCGTGCAAGCGAAACGGCCAGCGCTGTTCCACCAGATGGCGGACCACCGGTTCCAGTTCCTGCTCCATGGTTTGCGGCAGGTCGGGGCGCGGCTCGAGGAAGTCCTCGAAGTCTGCCGCCGAGAACACCAGCATTTCCCCGGCACCGTTGTGCCGTAGAAAGTCATCGCCCTGACCGTAGTGGGAGGTGCTGGTCCAATTCTTGAAGTCGGTCAGCTCTTCCTTGGGTTTCTGCGTGAACAAGTTGTAGGCAATGCGCACCGTGAGCTGTTGGTCTTTGGCCAATTGCTGGATGACTTGATAGTCGTCCGGATAATTCTGATATCCGCCGCCGGCATCGATGGCGCTGGTGACACCGAGGCGATTGAGTTCACGCATGAATTGGCGGGTCGAGTTGACCTGATAGTCCAGCGGCAGTTTCGGCCCTTTGGCCAGGGTCGAGTAGAGAATCATCGCGTTAGGGCGGGCGATCAACATGCCCGTCGGTTCGCCATTGGCATCGTGCTGGATTTCGCCACCAGTTGGGTTCGGCGTGTCGCGGGTATAACCGACCACTTTCAACGCCGCGCGGTTGAGCAGGGCACGGTCGTAGAGGTGCAGGACGAACACCGGGGTATCCGGCGCCGCCTTGTTCAGTTCGTCGAGGGTCGGCAGGCGTTTTTCGGCGAACTGGAATTCATTCCAGCCACCGACCACCCGCACCCATTGCGGCGTGGGTGTGCGATCGGCTTGCTCCTTGAGCATGCGCAGCGCGTCGACCACGGACGGCACGCCTTCCCAGCGCAGCTCAAGGTTGTAGTTAAGGCCACCACGGATCAGGTGCAGGTGCGAATCGTTGAGACCGGGAATCACCGTGCGGCCATGGAGGTCGATAATCTGTGTGCCAGGGCCTTGCAGCGCCATGGCCTGAGCATCGCTGCCGACCACCACGAAGCGTCCGTCCTTGATCGCGACGGCACTGGCCTGGGGTTTTTTGCGGTCGACGGTGTGCAGGCGTCCGTTGTACAGGATGAGGTCGGCGGGGGCGTCGGGCATTGTTTTACTCCCTGCGAATAGCGGGCTGATCCAGGCACCGACGGCACCTGCCGAAAGGCCTTGCAATACACGTCGGCGATTGAATCCGTCGTGGCCGTCAGGTGGGCTCATGGCAATGCTCCGCGCAAAGGCTCTTCACAAAAGAAGCGAGGGCAAACAGCCGATGTCTGACGCATGCGGCCCAAAAAGAATATAGACGGCAAATCCACAGGTAGCCGTTTTCCGATGCCGAAAAACGACGAATCCCGCCTCGAAGGGCGGGATTCGTTTGCAGCCAGACGTGCTCCCGAAGGTCGGGAGCGACGCGCTTAGGCCGGGAACAGCTCGGACAGTTTCATGGCCAGCATCATGTCGCCTTCAGCGCGCAGTTTGCCGCCCATGAACGCTTGCATGCCGTCGGTCGAACCGTCGACGATGCCTTCCAGGGTTTCGCCATCCATCACCAGAGTGACCTGGGCGTCAGGGTTTTCGCCTTCTTGCAGCTCGCAGGTGCTGTCCTTGACGATCAGCGAGAAGTTCTTGGTGTCGTCGATGCGGAAACCGAATACCAGGTCAAGACCGGCAGCGGCGGCTGGGTTGAACTTGGCTTTCATTGCTTGTACGGCATCAGCTACGGAGGTCATGGTTCGATCCTTTCTTGGGTAATTAGAGCTGGGTGAATACAGCCAGGGTCACAATAGTCCGGACTCAGCGAAACGTGATGAGTTCCGGGGTCTTCAACAGTTGCAGGTGCGCATGACTGTTGAAAGAAGACAGAGCCACCTCGCGACCACGAAACTTCAGGAGGTTGAGCGAGGTGTTGACGATTTGCCAGTTCAGTTCAAACGCCTGCCTGGCAGGCATTTGCGTAATGAGGTGGAGCAGGGCCGTGATGGTGCCGCCGGAGGTAAACACGGCGATTTTCTGGGTGTTGTCGGCGCTTTCGAGGATGCGGTGAAGACCGGCCTGCACGCGTTCGACAAAGCCCAGCCAGCTTTCCAGGCCCGGCGTGTCATAGGTGCCGGCGAGCCAGCGCTCTATGATCAGGGCGAAGATGCGCTGGAACTCACCGCGGTTTTGCGTGGCGTTGCACAGGATGTCCAGCGCTTCGGGTTCGTCCGGTAACATGGCCGGCAGCAGCGCGCGGATCACCGCGTCGGCGTCGAACTCATTGAAAGCGGAATCGATTTCCAGGGCTGGAACCGGCAGGCCTGCGGCAGCGAACTGTTCCAGTGCGCTGTTGGCCGTGTGCTGCTGGCGGCGCAAGTCGCCCGACAGGCAGCGATCGAAGCTGATACCCAGCTCAGCGAGGTGCTGGCCGAGGATTTCTGCCTGGCGAATACCGGTCGGCGACAGGACGTCATAGTCGTCTGCACCAAAGGAGGCCTGGCCATGTCGAATCAAATAGATACTGCCCACGTCCGCGTCATCCCGGTACGTTGAAGGTTCGGCGAGGTTATGGGGATGACAGTGTGCTGTCAATGAAAAAACATACGCTTGTTTGAAATGCCTGTTGCAGGCCTGTTGCCAAAGGTTTCACGGCTGGCCGCCGAGCCGGTGCATGGGTATGCTGGAGGTATCCCGCGCGCGTTTTTGCAGCGCATCGTATTAAAGGAGTCCCTGTGGAGTTTTTTGCCGAGTACGCAGTTTTTCTGGCTAAGACCGTGACACTGGTGATCGCCATTCTGGTGGTCCTGGCCAGTTTCGCGGCGTTGCGCAGCAAAGGTCGGCGCAAGTCGGTCGGCCAGTTGCAAGTCAGCAAACTCAATGATTTCTACAAAGGGCTGCGCGATCGCCTGGAGCAAACCTTGCTCGACAAGGACCAACTCAAGGCGCTGCGCAAGGTCGAGGCTAAAACCGAGAAAAAGCAAAAGAAAAAACCTGAAGCCAAACCTCGGGTATTCGTGCTGGATTTCGACGGCGACATCAAGGCGTCGGCCACTGAAAGCCTGCGCCATGAAATCACCGCGCTGCTGACCCTTGCCACGCCCAAGGATGAAGTGGTGCTGCGTCTGGAAAGCGGCGGCGGCATGGTTCACAGCTACGGTCTGGCGTCCTCGCAACTGGCGCGTATCCGTGATGCCGGTGTGCCGTTGACCGTGTGCATCGACAAGGTCGCGGCCAGCGGCGGCTACATGATGGCGTGCATCGGCGAGAAGATCATCAGTGCGCCGTTCGCCATTCTCGGCTCGATCGGCGTCGTGGCGCAGTTGCCTAACGTCAACCGCCTGCTGAAAAAGCACGACATCGACTTCGAAGTGCTGACCGCCGGCGAATACAAGCGCACGCTGACGGTGTTTGGCGAAAACACCGAGAAGGGCCGCGAGAAGTTCCAGGAAGACCTGGACATCACTCACCAGTTGTTCAAGAACTTCGTCTCGCGCTATCGCCCGCAACTGGCCATCGACGAGGTGGCCACCGGTGAAATCTGGCTTGGCGTCACGGCGCTGGACAAGCAACTGGTGGACGAGCTCAAGACCAGCGACGAGTATCTCGCCGAACGGGCGAAAAAATCCGAGCTTTATCACCTGCATTACGCCGAGCGTAAAAGCCTGCAGGAGCGCATCGGCATGGCGGCCAGCGGCTCGGTCGATCGCGTATTGCTGAGCTGGTGGAGCCGGTTGACTCAACAACGCTTCTGGTAAAGCTTCACTTCGCGTCCGTAAACAAATGAAACCGTGGCGTGCGCCGCGGTTTTTTTGCCTGTCATCTTCGAATTACCCACTGCCCTCAACCATCAGCGAATTCTCCTAAGTGCGCTGACGATCCTTCCTGCTGCCGATCCAAAAATAGCGGTTTATGGTGCTATTCCCTATGTTTGCAATGGAATGCATATGAATGATCACTTGCGTGACAATGTTACTGCGCCGAGTTCGCCCGTCCTGCCGATGCGTGAAGAACTGAAGTCGACAGTGAACACAGCGCTGCCGCAATCTCCCGAACAGTTCGGTGCACAGTTGATCAAGGAAAAGTGGGGGCCGGGCATTGAGCCGCAGACGACTTTGTTGGTAACGCTCGACTACAACTACCATGGGCATCCCTATCAGGACGGTAGCCAGCAAGGTCGGGTGGCAAACTCGCAGACACTGTTACAGGCGCTGCTGTCCAACTATCAGACCGTCGGCGACGGTCGTTTCGGCGAAACCGCATTCGGCCTGTATACACCACCCGATGTCGGCCCTTGCGTTCGCATCGTGGCCAATGTCGATGAGTTCGCCTACCAGGGCAGCGGCAACCACGAAACCTACGAAGGCATCTACCGTCAGACTGTGCCACAAGCCTTCGGCCCCACCACGCAAATCGCCCTCAGGCCAGCCGATTTCAAGCGGTGGGTGTGGACACTGGGTCTGCAGACTCGCTTTCAGGCTTATCTCGATCATGCCTGGCCCGCTGATGAGCGGATCTTGCAGGCCGAACCGTACCCGCTGAGAACGTCGGTCAAGGCAGCTTTTGTCATGAGTGCCTGCCTGCAATATCAGGAAGGCAGTCTGAGCCAGGAAGGCCTGGCGCTGGCGATGCAGGCCGGCGGATTGCCGGCGGATCAAACCTGGGGTGCGTTGACCACCACCGATCTGCAAGCCCCGACCCGCGCCAGTGTGCAGGTCGAGGCCAGTCGCCTGACGATCTATCGCTACACCTCGTCCGATATCTGGTGTTTTCGCCACCGCGCCGGCACCAGGATTTTGCTGTACGTCCCGGCGAATTCCTCGCCGTTACATGAGTTCCTCGACGTCCATCACTTGCATGAATGGGTCGTTACGCAAGCCAAGGGGGCCGACACCAAACAAGCCTTGGCCGCACACTTTGCCGAGGAGGACCGTGAGGATGGCACCTTTCATGCGGGTGTCTTGACTGCATTGGAGGGCATGGTGATCTACCCGAGAAAGCACAGGCTGACAAAGAACGCCGGTTTCTTTAACGATGACGGCTATTGGGAGCCGCAGGACTACATCGACTTTGAGCGTGCGTCTGCCGCAGTCGACCCGTTTGCGCAACTGGTGTTGACCATGAAGTGGGCGGCCATGGCCAGCGTCAAAGCCATCCGTGACGATGCTCAGGTCAATCGAGACAATCTGAGTGCGGTAGTCGAACCGCTGGTGCGGTGGATCAACCAGTTTGGTCCGTTGGCACTGTTTGTTCCCGGTGGCGAGGGCTTGTTGGCGCTGGCCGGGCTCATCGATGCCGGCTATGGCATCAATCAGGCAGTCAACGGCCAAACCGCCGAAAAACGTTCCGAAGGCGTGACGCGCACTGTGTTCGGCTTGCTCAACGCGCTACCGTTGGCCGGGGCTGTCGCGGCTCTCAAGGGCGAAGGCACAAGCGCGGGCAGCGTGGCTGAAACACTCCACGAATCCTCGGAGCCCGTCAGCGAACCAAGCAGCGAGCTTCTGCCCGACGCAACGTCTCTCCTCCCGCCCGGGCAGGCGCCGACGTCGATGCTGACACGGTTGGAGCTGATTCGTGGTGTGTGCGCCCCGTTTGCTACGTTCAGCGATGAGGTGCTGAGCCAAATCGCCAGAATCAGTACCGTCGACGACGACATGTTGCGCCTGATGCAAGTCGGGCGTGCGCCGACTCCGCTACTGGTCGACACCATCAGCCGATTCAAGCTCGATCAGGAGCTTGAATCGATTGCCGACCCGGCAGCGCGAGCGCAATTGTTCAATACCCGCTATCAGGCACTCCAGCAGTCGAAGCACGAATGGGTTCGGTTGTTTCAACGGGAGTATCCCGGTTTGCCGAAAACCGTCGTGGAGCAGATCCTGGACCGTTCAGGCGTCGAAATCGGCCGGTCGGTCGATGCTGTCGAAGCGCTTAAGGTGTTCAAGCGCATGGACGGCAAGGCCCGACAGTATCAAGGCCACGTAAGGCTCAATCGCGCCTATGAGAGTCTTTATTTGCACTCGATCGATCACACCGAATCTGACATCCTGGCCCTGCATTCACTCGGGCGTTTACCCGGTTGGCCCTGGCGCGTACGAATCGAAGTGCTTGAGGGTTCGATCAGTGGCCGGGTACTGGATCGTTGTGGTCCGCTCGACTCCGCGGACTGCCGTCGGTTGATCAAGACTGGCAATCGCTATCGAAATTCTGCAGCGGCGGATACCACCACCGCAGAGTCGGATTTGTTTTGCGCGCTACTCGGTGCGTTGTCTGCCGAGGAGCGCGAGGCGTTGTCTTTGCGCTCGCTGGATCAGGCTTACGAGTTACGGCTTCGACTCGGTGAGCGGGCAATCCCGCGTTCCGAGCTGATGCTTGGGTTGGAGCGGATGGATAGCGGATTGCCTTTCGAATCCCGGGGTTTGCGCGGCGGCGGATTTCCGCACACCCCGCAAGCTGCGGCGCTGACCCATGAAGTGATGCGGTTGCAGGTCAAGGATCTTTATCCGGATTTCACCAACGCCCAAGCCGATGACGTGCTTCGAACGGCGGGCGTCGGGGCTCAGGCGCTTCTGGACAGTCTGAAGTTACAGTTGCAGCAATTGCGCATCGATCTGCGCTACTGGGTCGATCAGTCGTTGCTGGATGTCGATGATATGGATTTGGACTTCCTCGCCCTGGGCGAGGAAGACGCTGCCGGCATGAACGCTCAACAAGTGGCGGTGCACAATGTTGAAGTGTTGCAGCATGCGATTAATTACGAACGCCAGACACGCAATGAACTGGCCGACGAATTGATCGCCATCTGGCAAAAGCGTTCGGCTCACACTGGTCGCGTCCTTTCCGGCGAGGGGGTGGCCGGCTACAAACTCGATCTGGATTTTGAGGATTATCACCGGTTGCCGGTGATGAATGTCCGTTTCGACGAAGTCATCGAGCTGTCGATGCACGGATTGCACCTGATCGAGCGCGAGAGCCTGAATGCGTTTCTGGAGAGTTTCCCGAACCTGCATTCTCTGAATCTGAAAAATGTCGACCTGCGCCGCCTCAACGCCGCTGGCGTGCTGGAGGGTGAGCTGCCCCCGACGATTCGGCGAATGAACCGACTCGAAACACTGAATCTCAACGCCACGTTTCTAGCGTTCAAAGAGGACACCGCCGGGCATTTGTGCGATCTGCTCAGTTTGCAAACGCTGGACCTGAGTGATAACCCGTTGGCCGTCCCGCCTGTGGTCCTGGGCTTGAACGAATTGCGCGTTCTGAACCTGAGAAACACCGGTATTACCCGATGCCCGGTTGGCATTGCCAATGACCCGTATTTGACTTCGCTGGATTTGCGCGACAACCGGATCACTCGGGTTCCCGACGCGATACTGAATCAGGCTGTCGCCAAGGATCGGGTACGGCTTTGGGGCAACCCGCTCACGGATGAGGAGACGCTGATACGACTGGTCGAACATCGGGAGCGCACCGGCATCAATCTCTGGTTGAGCGAGCCGGGCGTTGATTATGGCAGCGCGATACCGTGGCTGGAGGACGGCGATGAGCTATTGCGCACAACCCGACGGGAGATCTGGCAACGGTTGGCGGCAAAACCCTCGGGTGGTGTGTTTCTGCGGGTCATGGACAGATTGAGCCTGACGGCGGATTTCCGCGTTGGTTACTGGTTGCTGCAAGCCCGGGTATGGCGATTGCTGCGTGAAGCGGATGTTTCAGAGGAGTTGTGGGGCTGGCTGCGTCAGCGTGTCGAAACGACGCTGGCCGACGCGGAGAATCCATTCAGGCTGTTCACCGCTCTGGAAGATCGGGTGCGCCTTTACAGCAACTGGGTGGCCATGGGACGGCCAATTGCGCTAGGGGAGCATCCAGTGCCTTGACAGGAGGGGAGAACGCCTTGAACTTCCGGAGGGAGGCTCAAGGCATCACGATCAACGGCGACGGAACAGCGGCAGCGGTTCGTCGGTGGCGGCCTGATAGGTCACCGAGAAGTCCTTGAGACTTTCCAGGGCTTCATACGGGTCTTTATCGGCGCGCAATGCAAAGGCGTCGAACCCGCAGCGACGCAGGTAAAACAGTTGGTCGCGCAGCACATCGCCGATCGCCCGCAGTTCGCCTTTGAAACCATAACGGTCACGCAGCAGACGAGCGTTGGAATAGTTGCGACCGTCGGTGAAGGCAGGGAAATTCAAGGCGATCACCTTGAAGTCTGCCACGTCTTCACCGATTTCTTCGGCTTCTTCGTCAGCATCCAGCCATACACCCAAACCGCCGTCGCGGGCCTTGAGCATACGGCTGTGTTCGCGCCACAGCTGCAGCGGGACGATCAGGTCGTCGCAGTTGCTGATTTCGTCGATGTTGAAATCCTTGGGCAGCAAGTGCCAGGTTTCGTCGACGACCTCGTTGTTCTTAATTATTCGCTGCATAGACGCGCTCCTTGAAGAGGTCGATACCAATACGCTGATAGGTGTCGATGAAACGCTCGTCTTCGGTACGTTGTTCGATGTACACGTCGATCAGCTTTTCGATCACATCAGGCATGACGTCCTGGGCGAAGGACGGGCCGAGAATTTTACCCAGGCTGGCGTCGCGACTTCCGCTGCCACCCAGGGAAACCTGGTAGAACTCTTCGCCTTTCTTGTCCACCCCGAGGATGCCGATGTGGCCGACGTGGTGGTGACCACAGGCGTTCATGCAGCCGGAGATATTCAGGTCCAGCTCGCCGATATCGAACAGGTAATCCAGGTCTTCGAAACGACGCTGGATCGATTCGGCAATCGGGATCGACTTGGCGTTGGCCAGGGAGCAGAAGTCGCCGCCCGGGCAGCAAATGATGTCGGTCAGCAAGCCGATGTTCGGCGTGGCGAAACCTTGCTCACGCAACTCGCCCCACATCGCGAACAACTGGCTTTGTTCAACGTCGGCCAGAATGATGTTCTGCTCGTGAGAGGTGCGCAGCTGACCGAAGCTGTAACGATCGGCCAGGTCGGCAACGCCATCGAGCTGCTTGTCGGTGATGTCGCCCGGTGCAACACCGGTCGGTTTCAGGGACAGGGTCACGGCCACATAACCCGGCTTTTTGTGGGCCAGGGTATTGCGGGTGCGCCAGCGCGAGAAACCAGGATGCTGCTTGTCCAGTTCGGCCAGTTCAGCGGTCTGGTTGTCCAGAGCCTTATAGTCCGGGTCGACGAAATGTTTGGCGACGCGATGCACTTCGGCGTCGGTCAACGTGGTCTGGCCACCGCGAAGGTGTTCCATTTCCGCGTCGACTTTTTGCGCGAAGACTTCAGGTGTCAGGGCCTTGACCAGAATCTTGATTCGCGCCTTGTACTTGTTGTCACGACGGCCGTAGCGGTTGTAGACCCGCAGGATGGCGTCGAGGTAGCTCAACAGGTCTTGCCACGGCAGGAATTCATTAATGAACGCACCCACCACCGGTGTACGGCCGAGGCCACCACCGACCAGCACACGGAAACCCAGTTCGCCAGCGGCGTTGTGCACCGGCTCAAGGCCGATGTCATGGACTTCGATGGCTGCACGGTCGGAAGTCGAACCGTTGATGGCGATCTTGAACTTGCGCGGCAAGTAAGCGAATTCCGGGTGGAACGTGGTCCACTGGCGGACGATCTCGCACCATGGGCGCGGATCGATCAACTCGTCGGCAGCGACACCGGCGAACTGGTCGGTGGTGACGTTGCGCAGGCAGTTGCCGCTGGTCTGGATCGCGTGCATCTGCACGGTAGCCAGTTCGGCAAGGATGTCCGGAATGTCCTCCAGCGCCGGCCAGTTGAACTGTACATTCTGCCGGGTGCTGATGTGGGCATAGCCCTTGTCATAGTCACGGGCAATCCTGGCCATCATTCGCGTCTGGCGCGAAGTGAGTTGGCCGTAAGGCACCGCCACCCGCAACATCGGCGCGAAGCGCTGGATATAAAGGCCATTTTGCAGGCGCAGGGGGCGGAATTCTTCTTCGCTCAGTTCGCCTGCCAGATAGCGTCGGGTCTGATCACGGAACTGCTTGACGCGGTCCTCGATGATCCGCTGATCGTACTCGTCGTATACGTACATATAAGTCCTGTTCTCAGGCTTGGGCCGGTCGGATCCAGTTGCGTTTGACGCCTGGAAGTCTCCGATACTGCTTCGGCAATTCTGCGCGCACGGCCGCGCACTCCCAACGGAGCCGGGGCAAGATACCAGTTTGCAGTTATGCGCAAAAGTGATGTTTGAGTATATGTAAAGAACCAAAACGACTAATGAGGAGCAATACGGTAAAACCCACATTTGTGGTGCGGGCAATCATCGTCTTAACTGTGCTCGAGTCTTTATGCAATCACCGATAAAACCGACAAGAGGCGATGCAATGAGCAACCCTACCAAAACGTCTAAACCCGATAGCACGGTCGATGCTTGGGCCATTCTGTTCCTGATCATTCTGGTCGTGGGCACCGCGGTATTTTGGGTCAACCATCAATAACCGACCCCGCCCGGGCCCGATTCCGACGATTGCCGGACAATACACCGAATAAACGCCGTTTTCCGGGACTTCGCTGGCTATACTGCCCGGCGAATTGCCGAGGGGCCCGGACGATCAATGTTGAAGTTTTTCTACGCATTCCTGCTGATGTTCGGCGCGGTTTACGGACCCGGTGCGCGCGCGGAATCGGTGCTGTTTCTGAATCCCGGGAACACTGACGAAGCGTTCTGGGTCAGCTATTCGCAATTCATGCAGGCGGCAGCCACGGACCTGGGCATAGACCTGCGAATTCTCTATTCCCGGCGCATGCCTGAGCTCACGCTGGCGCAAGCCCGCCTGGCGCTGCAGGGTGACAATCGTCCGGACTATCTGGTTTTCGTCAACGAACAGTACGTCGCCCCGCAAATCCTGCGTCTGGCCGAGGGCAGCGGGGTGAAGTTGTTTATGGTCAACGCTTCGTTGACGGCCAATCAGCTGAGTCTGCTGGGGGATCGCTCTGATCGGTTGGGCAGCCTGGTGCCCAACGATGAGGAGGGCGGCTACCTGATGCTCAAGGAACTTATTCGCCAGCATCGGCCCGCGGCACCCGGTCAGGTCATCGAGTTGCTGGCGTTTTCCGGCCTGAAGATCACACCGTCGGCGCAACTGCGCGAGCAAGGCATGATGCGGGCCTTGGCCGAGCACCCTGAAGTGCGCTTGCGCCAATTGGTTTATAGCGGCTGGACCCGGGATCGGGCGTATGAACAGGCGACGCTGCTGTTCCGGCGTTACCCGAAGGTCTCGCTGGTGTGGTCAGCCAATGACGAAATGGCGTTTGGCGCCATGCAGGCGTTTTCGGAGGCGGGTGGGGTGCCCGGCAAGGATGCGTTGTTCAGTGCGGTCAACACCTCGCCAGCAGCGTTGCAGTCGACGGTCGACGGACGCATAAGCGTGTTGTTGGGTGGGCACTTCACGTTGGGTGGCTGGGCACTGGTGGAGTTGCATGACCTTGATCAGGGCGTGGATCTGCGCCAGTACGGCGGCCGTGACCGGCAGATCCCGTTGTTGCAGCTGATCGACAAGGCACAGGCCAAGCGATTGCTGGCCATGGGGGCATCACCGGATTACGGTGTGAACTTCCGTCGTCTTTCAGCCAAGGGCCGGCCGACGTCGTATCGCTATCCGTTCAGCCTGCAAACCTTGATGCGCTAAATCCCGGCCAGGTGCACTATCAGTTGCACGATGCCGAACAGGGTCAGGGCGAACACCGCGGTGAACACAATCCCCAGAATCACGAAATGACTCGGCTTGCCGTGCGCAAAGTCCCGGGCCCGGTTCTTCCCGCTTTGCACCCCGAACGCCGCGGCCATGATGCTGTGCAGCATCTGCCAGAACGTCGGCGGTTTGTTGTCGACTGGATCGTCCATAAACCCCTCGTCACCCATGTGTGAGAGCTAAGCATAGACAATTTGCGGCATGCACAAACCAAATGTGGGAGCGAGCTTGCTCCCACAGGGGATCTCTGTTGGCCACAGTATTGTGGCCAGGAGACTGCTTAGTTGTCGTAACCGAGGTTCGGCGCCAACCACCGCTCGGTCACGCTCAACTCCTGACCCTTGCGCGACGTGTAGCTCTGCACCTGATCCTTGTCGATCTTGCCCACGGCGAAATACTGCGCCTGCGGGTGAGCGAAGTACCAACCGCTGACCGCTGCCGCCGGGAACATGGCGTAGTGCTCGGTGAGGAACACGCCGCTGCGGCCCGCTTTCATTTCCGCGGCTTCAGGGTCCAACAACTTGAACAGCGCGGATTTCTCGGTGTGATCCGGGCAGGCCGGGTAGCCCGGGGCAGGGCGGATGCCGGTGTATTGCTCTTTGATCAACGCCTCGTTGTCGAGCGTTTCGTCCTTCGCGTAGCCCCAATGCTCTTTACGCACTTGCTGGTGCAACCACTCGGCGCACGCCTCGGCCAAACGGTCGGCCAGGGCCTTGACCATGATCGAGTTGTAGTCGTCGCCCGCGTCCTGATAAGCCTTGGCCACTTCTTCTGCACCGATCCCGGCGGTGGTGATGAAACCACCCACGTAGTCGGTGAGTTCGCTGTCCTTCGGGGCCACGAAATCGGCCAGGGAGAAGTTCGGCTTGCCGTCGGTCTTGATGATCTGCTGACGCAGGTGATGCAGCTTGGCAATCGGCTTGCCGTCATCGCCATAGACTTCAATGTCATCTTCACGCACCTGGTTGGCCGGCCAGAAGCCGAACACCGCGCGGGCGCTGATGAGTTTCTCGTCGATCAGTTTGGCCAGCATTTCCTGGGCGTCGGCGTACAACGCGGTGGCGGCTTCACCGACCACTTCATCCGTGAGGATGCGCGGGAATTTACCGGCCAGGTCCCAGGAGATAAAGAACGGCGTCCAGTCGATGTATTCGGCCAAAACCTTCAGGTCGATGTTCTCTAGTACCTTGGCACCGGTGAACGTCGGCTTGACCGGCTCATACGTGCTCCAGTCGAACTGTGGCTTCTTGGCGATGGCCGCCGGGTAGCTCAGGCGTTCCGTGCGGGCGCTGCGGTTGGCGGTGCGCTCGCGGACTTCGATGTATTCCAGGCGAGTTTTCTCGATGAAGGCCGGCTTCAATTCCTTGGACAGCAACTGTGTCGCCACGCCCACGGCGCGCGAGGCGTCGGTGACGTAGATCACCGCGTCGTTGCTGTACTTGGGCTCGATCTTCACCGCCGTGTGCGCCTTGGAGGTGGTCGCGCCACCGATCATCAGTGGCAGATGGAAGTCCTGACGCTGCATCTCACGGGCCACGTGGACCATTTCATCCAGCGAGGGTGTGATCAGGCCGGACAGGCCGATGATGTCGCACTTCTGCTCCTTGGCCACTTGCAGGATTTTCTCGGCCGGCACCATCACGCCAAGGTCCACGATGTCGTAGCCGTTACAGCCCAGCACCACGCCGACGATGTTCTTGCCGATGTCGTGCACGTCACCCTTGACCGTGGCCATGAGGATCTTGCCCTTGGCTTCCGGCTTGTCGCCTTTTTCCAGTTCGATGAACGGGATCAAGTGGGCCACGGCCTGCTTCATCACACGGGCGGATTTCACCACCTGCGGCAGGAACATTTTGCCGGCACCGAACAGGTCGCCAACGATGTTCATACCGGACATCAGCGGGCCTTCGATCACTTCGATCGGCCGGGTGAACGACTGACGGGATTCTTCGGTGTCTTCAACAATATGCGTGGTGATGCCCTTGACCAGTGCATGCTCCAGACGCTTGTTGACGGGCCAGCCGCGCCACTCTTCGGTCTCGGCTTCCTTGACGCTGCCATCGCCCTTGTACTTGTCGGCGATGGCGAGGAGGGCGTCGGTGCCTTCCGGCGTGCGGTTGAGCACCACGTCTTCCACGGCGTCACGCAGTTCGGCCGGAATCTGGTCGTAGATCTCCAGTTGGCCGGCGTTGACGATACCCATGGTCAGGCCGTTGCGAATCGCATACAGCAGGAACACCGAGTGAATCGCCTCGCGTACCGGGTTGTTGCCGCGGAACGAGAACGACACATTGGACACGCCGCCCGAGGTCAGCGCGTACGGCAGTTCGTCACGGATGTAGGCGCAGGCATTGATGAAGTCCACAGCGTAGTTGTTGTGTTCTTCGATGCCGGTGGCGATGGCGAAAATGTTCGGGTCGAAGATGATGTCTTCCGGCGGGAAGCCGACTTCGTTGACCAGAATGTCGTAGGAGCGTTTGCAGATTTCTTTCTTGCGCGCTTCAGTGTCGGCCTGACCGGCCTCGTCAAAGGCCATCACCACGACTGCGGCGCCGTAGCGTTTGCACAGTTTGGCGTGATGAATGAATTGCTCGACGCCTTCCTTCATGCTGATCGAGTTGACGATGCCTTTGCCCTGAATGCACTTGAGGCCGGCTTCGATCACTTCCCACTTGGAGGAGTCGATCATGATCGGGACGCGGGAGATGTCCGGTTCGCCGGCAATCAGATTGAGGAAGGTCACCATGGCCTTCTTCGAATCGAGCATCCCTTCGTCCATGTTGATGTCGATCACCTGGGCGCCGGCTTCGACCTGTTGCAGGGCGACTTCCAGGGCTTCGGTGTAGTTGTCTTCACGGATCAAACGGGCAAATTTGGCGGAGCCGGTGATGTTGGTCCGCTCACCGACGTTGATGAACAACGAGTTGCGATCGATGGTGAACGGCTCCAGGCCCGAGAGGCGGCAGGCCTTGGGAATGTCCGGAATCTCGCGCGGTGCGTAACCGGCCACGGCTTTGGCGATGGCTTCGATGTGGCCCGGCGTGGTGCCACAGCAGCCGCCGACGATGTTGAGGAAGCCGCTTTGGGCAAACTCTTCGATGACCTTGGCCGTTTCTGACGGCAGTTCGTCGTACTCGCCGAATTCGTTCGGCAGGCCGGCGTTCGGGTGCGCCGACACGTGGGTGCTGGCCTTGTTCGACAGCTCTTCCAGGTAAGGGCGCAGTTCGCTGGCACCGAGGGCGCAGTTCAGGCCGACCGAGATCGGTTTGGCGTGAGCCACTGAGTTCCAGAAGGCTTCGGTGGTCTGGCCGGAGAGCGTACGGCCGGAGGCGTCGGTGATGGTGCCGGAAATCATGATCGGCAATTCGATGCCCAACTCCTCGAACACCCCTTGCACGGCGAAGATCGCGGCTTTGGCGTTCAAGGTGTCGAAAATGGTTTCGATCAGGATCAGGTCGGCGCCGCCTTCGATCAGGCCTTTGGTGGCCTCGGTGTAGTTTTCCACCAGTTCATCGAAGGTCACGTTGCGGTAGCCGGGGTTGTTCACGTCCGGCGACAGCGAGCAGGTGCGGCTGGTCGGCCCGATTACGCCGGCGACGAAGCGCGGCTTGTCCGGGGTTTCCAGGGTCTTGGCGTCTGCCACCTTGCGCGCCAGCCGAGCGCCTTCTACGTTTAACTCGTACGCCAGGCCTTGCATGCCGTAGTCAGCCAGGGAAACCTGGGTGGCGTTGAAGGTGTTGGTTTCCAGAATGTCGGCGCCGGCATCCAGGTACGCTTTTTCGATGGCGCCAATCACGTCCGGGCGCGTCAGGATCAACAGGTCGTTGTTGCCCTTGACGTCACTTGGCCAGTCGGCGAAACGTTTGCCCCGGTAATCCTGCTCCTCGAGCTTGTAGCTCTGGATCATCGTGCCCATGCCGCCATCGAGAATCAGGATGCGCTCTTTGAGGGCGTGCTTGAGAGCTTGAAGGCGAACACTGCGATCGGACATTTGGACTACTCGGAAAGACCATGACGAAGGGGCGGGATAATAGCAAACCTGCGTGGTTTTAGAGCATGCCCCGGTTTTGCATGAATATCGCTCATGTTGGTGTGGGGGACAGACCGGTAGAATCGCGCGCTTTTCATGATTGGGACCAGGGACATGTCGAATCGCGTCATCACCAGCCTGTTTATGCTGCTTTTAAGCTGGGATGCCA
The DNA here is from genome assembly GCF_054898105.1 of Pseudomonas sp. MDT1-17. Taxonomy (NCBI): domain Bacteria; kingdom Pseudomonadati; phylum Pseudomonadota; class Gammaproteobacteria; order Pseudomonadales; family Pseudomonadaceae; genus Pseudomonas; species Pseudomonas sp. MDT1-17. Next base: position 3,193,239 of record NZ_JBUBVM010000001.1, read on the forward strand.
TCGCGCAAGGTCCGGCGATTTCCTCTGCGATTTCCTACAGCCGCGACATCCAGCCGATCTTCACCGAAAAGTGTGTGGCCTGCCACGCCTGCTATGACGCCGCCTGTCAGCTCAATCTGGGCAGTGGGGAAGGGGCTGCTCGGGGCGCGACCAAGATCCCGGTCTACGACGGCGAACGCAGCCAGGCTGCCGCGCCGACCCGGCTGTTTTATGACGCTTTCGGTAAACGCGCCTGGCAGCAAAAGGACTTCTATTCGGTGCTCGACGCTCAAGGCAGCCAAGCGTCGCTGATGGCGCGGATGCTGGAGCAGGGCCACAAAACCCCATTGCAACCCAACGCCAAGTTGCCGGAAAACATCGTCCTTGGCCTGAATCGGCAGAACCTCTGCGCCATGCCGGCCGAGTTCGACGGCTACGCCCATTCACACCCCAAAGAGGGCATGCCGCTGGCGGTCACCGGCCTGACCGACCAGCAATACCAGACGCTGCAACGCTGGCTGGAGTCCGGCGCGCCGATTGACGAGCAAGGCCTTGTGCCGAGCGCCAAAGAAGCGTTGCAGGTGGTGCAGTGGGAAAACCTGCTCAACGCACCGGGCGCGCGACAGAGCCTGGTGGGGCGTTGGTTGTTCGAGCATTGGTTTCTCGCTCATCTCTATTTCAAGGACGGCGAGCCGGGGCATTTCTTTCAGTGGGTACGTTCACGCACGCCGACCGGCCAGCCGATCGATCTGATCAACACACGCCGCCCGAATGACGATCCGGGTACTCGGGTGTATTACCGCTTGTGGCCGGTGCAAGGCGTGATTGTGCAAAAGACCCACATCACCTACCCGTTGAGCGCGGCGAAGATGGCGCGGACCAAAAGCCTCTTCTATAACGGCAAATGGCAGGTCAATGCCTTGCCGGGCTATGGGCCGGATCGTCGGGCTAATCCGTTCACTACGTTCGAGGCGATCCCGGCCCAGGCGCGTTATCAGTTCATGCTCGATAACGCCGAATACTTCGTGCGCACCTTCATTCGCGGCCCGGTGTGCCGCGGTCAGATCGCCACCGACGTGATCCGCGATAACTTCTGGGCAATGTTCCAGGCGCCTGAGCACGACCTCTACATCATCGATCCGAACTACCGCGGTCAGGCCACGCCGCTGCTGGCGATGCCGGGGCAGAACGATGACGTCGGCAGTGTCCTGAGTCTGTGGCATGACTACCGCAACAAGCGTAACGAGTACGAGGCGCTGCGCCGTGACAGATACGCCGAGCAGCCTGCGCCGAGCTGGTCGACCTTGTGGGCGGGCAACGATAACGCGCTGCTGAGCATTTTTCGGCATTTCGACAGTGCCTCGGTGAACAAGGGCCTGATCGGTGACGTGCCGCAAACGATGTGGCTGTTCGACTTCCCGCTGCTGGAGCGCACTTATTATCAGTTGGCGGTCAATTTCGACGTGTTCGGCAACGTCTCCCATCAGGCGCAAACGCGCCTGTACTTCGACTTGATTCGCAACGGCGCCGAGCAAAACTTCCTGCGTCTGATGCCCGCCGAATCGCGGGATGATTACCTCGACGATTGGTACCAGAGCGGCGGGAAATTCAAGATGTGGATGGACTACGAGTCCATCGATAACGACAAAGAGACGGCGCTGGTGCTGGACGAAAAGGACCCAAAACGCGATTTCGCCATGCAGTTGCTGGCCCGCTACGGCGACCTCAACGCCAAGCCTGATCCGATCAACCGGTGTGATGGCGCTTATTGCTCGCGGCCGAACATCGATCCGGCATTGCAAAGCGCCGAGCAGGCCTTGAGCCGCCTGACGTCGCGTCCGGCGGCTGGGTTGAGGGTCATTGATCAGTTGCCGGAAGCGACCCTGCTGCGCATCGAAACCCAGAGCGGCAAACGCGAGGTTTACAGCCTGCTGCGCAACCGCGCGCACAGTAACGTGGCGTTCCTGCTCGGTGAATCGCTGCGGTATCAGCCAGGGCTCGACACCGTGACTATTTACCCGGGCGTGCTCAGCAGCTATCCGAACTTCATGTTCAACATCCCGGCGGAGCAAGTGCCTGAGTTCGTGGATGAGATGGAAAACGCCAAGGACGTCAATCGCTTCGAAAAAATCGTCGAGCGTTGGGGCATTCGCCGCAGCCATCCGCAGTTCTGGTTCTACTTCCATGACTTGAGCCGGTTCGTCCACGAGACCGATCCGGTGGAAGAGGGCGTGCTGGACATGAACCGGTACGAGAATCTTTGATACACCTCGACCCTTGCAGGAACGTCGAATCTTTCCCGACAAAAATACTAGGACTTTGTGCGGCGCGATGATTGGCGTAAACTGCGCCCAAGCCTGCGAGGAGTTTCCATGACCGCTATTACCATCACCGACGCCGCCCACGATTATCTGGCTGATCTGCTCTCCAAGCAGAACACCCCAGGCATTGGCATCCGCGTCTTTATCACCCAGCCTGGCACTCAGTACGCCGAAACCTGCATTGCTTACTGCAAGCCGGGCGAAGAAAAACCTGAAGACACGGCGCTGGGGCTGAAAAGCTTCACCGCTTACATCGACTCGTTCAGCGAAGCCTTTCTGGACGATGCTGTAGTCGACTACGCCACCGACCGCATGGGCGGCCAGCTGACCATCAAGGCGCCAAACGCCAAAGTCCCGATGGTCAATGCCGACAGCCCGATCAACGAGCGCATCAACTACTACCTGCAAACCGAGATCAACCCGGGGCTGGCCAGTCACGGCGGTCAGGTCAGCCTGATCGATGTGGTCGAAGACGGCATCGCCGTACTCAAGTTCGGCGGCGGTTGCCAAGGCTGCGGCCAGGCTGACGTCACCCTTCGCGAAGGCATCGAGCGCACCTTGCTCGAGCGCATTCCCGAGCTCAAGGGTGTTCGTGACGTCACCGACCACACGCAGAAAGAAAACGCCTACTACTAAGTAAGGTGTTCGCTGCAGAAACGAAAAAAACGGCGTCCGTGAGTGCCGTTTTTTTTCGCGTGAAATTCACTGACGCCTTCGCGAGCAGGCTCGCTCCCACAGTTGGTCGCATTCCAATGTGGGAGCGAGCCTGCTCGCGAAGGGGCCCTATGGGCGATACAAATGCGCATGCCCCGCGCGGTACAGCGATGACTCACTGAAGTGATCGCTACCCAACACTCGGCCCACCAAAATCAACGCCGTGCGCCGAAACCCCTTGGCTTCAACCTTCGCGGCAATGTCTTCAAGCGTCCCCACTACCCAATCCTGATCCGGCCAGGTCGCCCGGTGAATCACCGCAATCGGGCAGTCCGCGCCGTAATGCGGCAGCAATTCAACCAGGATTTTCTCCAGATGATTGACCCCCAGATGAATCGCCATGGTCGCCCCGTGCTGCGCCAGGCTGCCCAGCGCTTCGCCCGCGGGCATGGCGGTCTTGTCGGCGTAGCGGGTCAGGATCACGCTTTGCGACACATCGGGTAATGTCAGTTCGGCGCCCAACAGTGCCGCGCAGGCCGCCGTGGCCGTCACGCCGGGAATGATTTCAAACGGGATGTCGAGTTCGCGCAGGTAGCGAATCTGCTCGCCAATGGCACCGTAAAGACTCGGATCGCCGGAATGCACCCGGGCCACGTCCTGGCCATTGGCATGGGCGGTCTTGATCAGCTCGATGATCTGTTCCAGATGCAGTTCGGCGCTGTTGACCACGTGTTCGGCGCGATGGCCTTCCAACACGGCGGCAGGCACCAGGGAGCCGGCGTAGATGATCACCGGGCAGCTGCGAATCAGCCGTTGGCCTTTTACGGTGATCAGTTCCGGGTCGCCGGGACCTGCGCCAATGAAGTAAACGGTCATCGTCGGTTCCTGTGAAAAAAAGGGGCAGGGCAAGGCTTCAGATGAAGATTGCTCATGATCGAAAGCGGGGATTATCGGGGATTTTAGGCGACGCAGGCCAATGCCAAGGTGGCCTGGGCATATTTTTGTCGTGAGATCAGCAATTTTGCCGGCGCCTGGGCCAACTGTTCGGCCAAGGCCAGGGCGGCACTTTCCGCGACGCCGTAGCAGCCGGTGCGTTCGAACGCGATGTCCGAGCGGTGGCTGAGCTGCGGTTGATAGCCGGCCAGTTGTTCGCTGCTGAAGTACTTCAGTGGCAGTGCGAGTTGTGCGGCCAATTCGATCAAACCAGGTTCTTCGCGCTTCAGGTCGATGCTGGCCAGCGCCTTGATCTGGTGAAGTTCGATTTTATGAGCCTGTAACGCCTGATCGAGCAGCGCCCGCAACGTGCTGACGGGGCAGCCGCGCTGGCAGCCCAGACCGACCACCAGGGTCGGCGCTGTGCTGGTGTCAGTCATGCGTGGTATTGGCCATCGCTTTTGCGGCGGAACAACCAGGCACTGATCAGGCCCAGGGCCAGCCAGAACGCGACGTTGGTCAGCTGCGAAGCGATTTCGAACTGAGCTTCCAAGGCTTCTGGAGCCAGCATCGAGTGGACTTCCGGTTGTGGTGCGCCGATCACGTGAGGAACGGCCAGAATGGCCACGCCGAGCACTTTCATCAACCAGTGGCGGCTGAACACGATCAATGCGATGCCGACTGCAGTGGAGGCGGCAGTGCTGATCCACCAGATCTGCCGTTGCGCCAAATCAGCAGCGGCAGTGCCTGGTAGCTCAGGCGGCAGACCGAGGGTAGGTGCCAGCACGAACGTCGCATAACCGGCCAGGCCCCAGAGCAGGCCTTGGGACGTGCGAGTCGGTGCGCGCAAGGTGTAAAGACCGGCGAGCATCAGGGCGAAACCGACCGCTACCACCAGGTTGCCACCCGTGGTCGACAGCACGCGCTGCCAACCGTCTTCCGGCTCCCAGGCTTGGGCATCGTGAGTGTGAGCGGCGACAGCACCCGAGGCGTGTTCGTGAAGTTCAACAGCGGCGGGCTCGGATTTTTCGTAAGTCTCGGCCTGCAGAATCAGCGGCGCCACCCAGAAACTTTGCAGCAGGGTCAGCAACAGGGCGGCCAGCAGCCCGGTGAACCCTGCGGTTTGCGCAATACGCTTGATCATGTCGACAGGTCTCAATGGCACGGGAATGCAGAGCTGTGGCGGGTATCGTGCGCGGCATTGTGCACCGCTTCGATGTGCGAGAAACCGGCGAAATACACCAGGCACGCACCAAGGATCGACGCACACACAGCGGCGGTCAGGCGCTGAGTCAGGGTCGTGGTGGTGCTGGCGGAGCTCTTATCGGTGTTGCTGCCGGTGCTGCTGATGATCGACATGGCGCTTCCCTCTGGTCTGTCAGTGGGTGAATTAGAGCGCATGGGAGACCCTGCGAGTCGGGCGCGCAGAGGTTCAAACAGCGCCCGCCCACCGCGGGTTTGTTATTCAGTGATCGTAATGGTCACTTTGTGTTGCGGGCCGGTCTCCGGGCTCACGAGGGGCGCTGGCTTTCGCCTTGACCTGCAAGCATCACCTTCCCATGCCGAACGACTGGCACAGTGGATCTGACGCTTCGCTCGCTTACCGTTGCGGGGGCAGCACCGGACTGACATGGCTTTAGAGTAAAGCACATGATTCACCGGTTTCCCGTTTCACCCTGTGAAGGGCACCCGTAACAAAGTGCGTAGGAGAGCATGGGCGGGGGTTGGGCGTCAATTGGCAAGGGTTCTCACTTGGAACCGAAAGATGATTGGCTCTTTGTAGGAGCTGCCGAAGGCTGCGATCTTTTGATCTTGTTTTTTAAAATCAAAAGATCGCAGCCTTCGGCAGCTCCTACAGACATTGACCCGCTCCAAGACGATGCGTAGCCTTGCGCTTTCGAGGTTCTTCGGCGTCTGCCGAAGCTAAGAAGGGAACGCGGTCGATGCCGCGGCTGCCCCCGCAACTGTGAACGGTTCTGTTGGCTGCCACGCCACTGCAAGCCCTGTCTATCGGGCCCGCGGGAAGGCGCAGCCAACGTCAGTCGAACGACTGGCAAGCCGTCAGCCAGGAGACCTGCCTCGACACAGATTCTCACTTTCAACCGGGCGGGGTGATCCGGTGGCGAACTCTTCAGGCACGCGCGTCCGCGTTGCCGGTCGTCGTCCCGTATGCCCGCCACCTTGCCAAAGGGCATCCGATGAAAACACTGGCCAAACTCCCCGTCACCATCGTTACCGGCTTCCTCGGCTCGGGCAAAACCACGTTGCTGCGGCACATGCTCGACAATGCTCAGGGCCGCCGTATCGCGGTGATCGTCAACGAGTTCGGCGAGCTGGGCATCGACGGCGAAATCCTCAAGCAGTGCTCCATCGGTTGCACTGAAGAAGAAGCCAACGGCCGCGTCTATGAACTGGCCAACGGCTGCCTGTGCTGCACCGTCCAGGAAGAGTTCTTCCCAGTGATGCGCGAATTGGTCGCCCGTCGCGGCGACCTCGACCACATCCTCATCGAAACTTCGGGTCTGGCCCTGCCAAAACCGTTGGTGCAAGCCTTCCAGTGGCCAGAAATCCGCAGCGCCTGCACCGTTGACGCGGTCATCACCGTGGTCGACAGCCCAGCGGTCGCCGCCGGCACCTTCGCGGCTTTCCCGGATCAGGTCGATGCCCAGCGCAAACTCGATCCGAACCTGGACCACGAATCGCCGCTGCACGAACTGTTCGCCGACCAACTGGCCAGCGCCGACCTGGTGATCCTCAACAAGGCCGACCTGATCAGCCCTGAAGACCTGGCCCGTGTACGCCTGGAAGTCGCGGAAGAATTGCCGCCCGCCGTAAAAGTCATCGAAGCCAGCAGCGGTCGCGTGCCTCTGGACGTGCTGATCGGCCTCGGCGCCGGTTCCGAAGAACACATCGACAGCCGTCACAGCCATCACGATCACCACCATGAAGGTGAAGACGATCACGACCACGATGCTTTCGATTCGATCTCCATCGAACTGCCTCAGGCAGACGAAAGCCTGCTGCTGGACGCGCTGACTCAACTGGTGGTCCAACACGGCATCTTGCGCGTCAAAGGTTTTGCGGCGATTCCGAACAAACCGATGCGCCTGTTGATCCAGGGCGTGGGCACACGTTTCGACAAGCATTTCGACCGTCAGTGGGGCGCCGATGAAGCGCGCACCACGCGCCTGGTATTGATCGGCCAGGAGCTGGACGGAATGCTAATCGAAACGCAATTGCGCGCTGCGCTCAGCGTTTAAGCCATGCACCTGCTCAGGACCCAGCCCGGCGGTTTCGTGTCGGATGACAACATTGCCGACCTTGGACAAACCCCCGCCGAGCTGGTGATCCTGTGCAGCGGCGACTCCAGCCTCGCGCTACTCGCCGAAGCGGCGCAGCAGTTGCCCGACGATTACCCGAGCGTGCGTCTGGCCAACCCGATGCAGGTGCAGAACCACGCCTCAGTCGATCTGTATGTCGACGAAGTGTTGCGCCACGCCAAGGTGATTCTGATCTCGCTCCATGGCGGCATCGCTTATTGGCGTTATGGCGTGGAGCGCTTGGTGGAGTTGTCGCAGCGCGGCGTGCAGCTGATTCTGGTGCCCGGCGATGACCGTCCGGACCCGGAACTCAGCGACCTGAGCACCGTGGCTGCCTGCGACCGCGATCGGCTTTGGCAGTTTTTGCGTCAGGGCGGCATGAGCAATGCCCTGGATTTTTTCCGCTGCCTTGCCGATCGTTGGCTGGAACGCGACTACGCCTGGGCCGAGCCGCAAACCCTGCCGCGCACGGCGATCTACCATCCGCAAAAAAGCCCCGCAGACCTTCACGATTGGCAAGCCGACTGGCAGGCCGATCAACCGGTGGCGGCGGTGTTGTTTTACCGTTCGCATTTGCAGGCGGCGAACACCGGTTTCATCGATATTTTCTGTCAGCGCTTGCAGGCGGCGGGGCTGAACCCATTGCCGATTGCGCTGGCCAGTTTGAAAGAACCCGGCTGCCTGACGGTGGTCGAGGACCTGCTGGACGAAGTTGAGGCGGGGGTGATTCTCAACACCACCGGTTTCGCGCAATCCAGCCCCGAAGCGCCGCACCTGCGACCGTTTCGCCGCAACATCCCGGTGATCCAGGCGATTTGCGCCCAGGACAACGAGCCTGCTTGGCGCGCCAGCGAACAAGGCCTCGGTCCACGTGATTTGGCGATGCACATCGCGCTGCCGGAACTGGACGGGCGGATCATCAGCCGGCCGATCAGCTTCAAGGACCTGGCCTGGCGCAGCGAGCGCAGCCAGTCGGATGTGGTCTGCTACCGACCGCAACCTGAACGCATGGATTTTGTCGCCGAACTGGCGCGGCGCTGGATTGATCTGGCGCGTGTGCCCAATGGCGAGAAGCGCATCGCCCTGATCCTCGCCAACTACCCGACCCGTAATGGGCGTATCGGTAACGGGGTGGGCCTCGATACCCCGGCCGCCGCGCTGAATATCCTGCGCGCGCTGCATAAAGAAGGTTATCCGCTGCCCGCCGAATTGCCGGACACGGGCACCGCGTTGATCCAGCAATTGCTCGGTGGCGTCAGCAACGACCTCGACACCCTTGACCAGCGTCCCTGTCAGCAAAGCCTGGCGATGGATGACTACCTGCTGATGTTCGACGCCTTGCCCGAATCCAACCGTCAGGCTGTGCTGGAACGTTGGGGCACGCCCGAAAGCGATCCGATGTGCCGGGGCGGGCGAATGATGATCGCCGGGCTGCGCTTTGGCCTGACCTTCGTCGGCATTCAACCGGCGCGCGGTTATCAGGTGGATCCGAGCGCGGTGTATCACGACCCGGACCTGGTGCCGCCGCACGGTTATCTGGCGTTCTACTTCTGGTTGCGTAACACCTACGGCGCCCACGGCGTGATTCATGTCGGCAAGCACGGCAATCTCGAATGGCTGCCGGGCAAGGGCGTCGGGCTGTCGCAGAGCTGCTGGCCGGATGCGCTGCTCGGGCCGCTGCCGAACATCTATCCGTTTATCGTCAACGACCCGGGCGAGGGTGCCCAGGCCAAGCGCCGCACCCAGGCCGTGATCATCGATCACCTGATGCCGCCGCTGACGCGCGCCGAAACCTACGGCCCGTTGCGCAACCTCGAATTACTCGCCGACGAATATTACGAAGCACAATTGCTCGATCCGCGCCGTGCCCGGGAATTGCAGCGCGACATCCTGCAGCTAGTGCGCGAGACGCACATCGACCGCGAACTGCAGCTGGACGAAAAACTCGACAGTGATGCCGATGCGGCGATCTGGTTGCCGCGTCTGGACACGTATTTGTGCGACTTGAAAGAGTCGCAGATCCGCGATGGTTTGCATGTGTTCGGCGAGTCGCCGACCGGGCGTTTGCGCATTGATACGTTGTTGGCCCTGTTGCGGATCCCCCGTGGCGATGGTCGTGGGGCGCAATCGAGTCTGTTGCGGGCGCTGGCCAAGGCGTTTGAGCTGGGGTTTGATCCGCTGGATTGCGCGCTGGCCGAGCCGTGGGCCGGACCGCGTCCCGTTGAGCTGCAATCACTTAACGATGAAGTCTGGCGCACTGCCGGTGATACCCGCGAACGCCTCGAACTGTTCGCCGCTCAACTGATCGAGCAGGCTTTGAACCAGCCTCAAGCCAAACCCGGACCCTGTGGTAGCGAGCCTGCTCGCGAAGCGATTGAACATTCAACATTGATGTCGATTGACCCACCGCTTTCGCGAGCAGGCTCGCTCCCACAAAAGGCGGATTGGTCCGAGGTAAGCGCGATCATCGACAGCCTGCGTGACGTCGTCGCGCCACGGCTGGATGCTTGCGGTCCGGCGGAACTGCGCGGTCTGCTCGACGCCCTCAGCGGTCGCTTCGTGCCGGCCGGCCCCAGCGGTGCGCCGAGTCGCGGTCGACTCGACGTGCTGCCGACCGGGCGCAATTTCTACTCGGTGGACGTGCGTAACCTGCCGACCACCACCGCGTGGCGTATCGGTTTCCAGTCGGCCAACCTGATTCTTGAACGACACCTGCAAGACCATGGCGATCATCTGCGCCAACTCGGCTTGTCGGTGTGGGGCACCGCGACCATGCGCACCGGCGGCGACGACATCGCCCAGGCCATGGCGTTGATGGGCGTGCGCCCGGTCTGGGCGACGGGCAGTCATCGGGTCGACGATTTCGAAATTCTGCCGCTGAGTCTGCTGGACCGTCCGCGCGTGGACGTGACCTTGCGCGTGTCCGGATTCTTTCGCGATGCCTTTGCCAACTTGATCCGTCTGTTCGACGCCGCCGTGCAAGCGGTCGCCGCCCTTGACGAGCCGGACGACCTCAACCCCCTGGCTGCCAAGGTGCGGGCGGAGCGCGAAGCGTTGATGCAATCGGGGCTTGATGAAGATGCGGCCAGGCGTCAGGCCGGTTGGCGCATCTTTGGCGCCAAACCGGGCGCTTACGGCGCGGGCGTGCAGGGCGCCATCGATGGTCGTCTGTGGCAAAGCCGCGATGACCTGGCCGAGGTTTATCTGAACTGGGGTGGCTACGCTTACGGCGGTTCTGACGAAGGCACCGCGGCGCGAGAGCAGTTCGCTCAGCGCCTGAGCCAAGTGCAAGCGGTGCTGCAAAACCAGGACAACCGTGAACACGATTTGCTCGACTCCAACGACTATTACCAGTTCCAGGGCGGCATGCTCGCGGCCGTGGAAAGCCTCAGTGGTGAAGCAGCGGCCAGTTACCATGGCGATCACAGTCAGCCGGACTTGCCGAAGATCCGCACGTTGAAGGAAGAGCTGAACCGGGTGATTCGCTCGCGGGCAGCCAATCCCAAGTGGATCGACGGCGTGAAGCGCCACGGCTATAAAGGTGCGTTTGAACTGGCGGCGACGGTTGATAATGTGTTTGCGTTCGACGCCACCACGCAGTTGATCGACGATCACCAATATGCATTGCTGGCGGATGCGTATTTGCTGGACCCGGCGACCCGGGATTTTGTACGTGAGCACAATCCGCATGCGTTGCGTGACATGACTGAGCGGATGCTGGAGGCGCAGCAGCGGGGGATGTGGAAGGAGCCGGGTGAGTATCGCGAAGCGCTAGAAAATTTGTTGCTCGACATAGAAGAAGACAGCTAACTCTGCGGCACCGCTAACCCTGTGGGAGCGTGGCTTGCCCGCGAAGAGGCCCTCACATTCAACATTGATATTGACTGACCGGACGCCTTCGCGGGCAAGCCAAGCTCCCACAGGTACAAGGTGTACCTGCTACCGACCATGACCGAGTATTAACAATGACCGACACCCCCCATTTCCCTCTCTCCGCCGTGGTCGGCGCCGACGATCTGAAACTCGCCCTCTACCTGACCGCCATCGACCCGAAAATCGGCGGCGTACTCATCGAAGGCCCCCGCGGCATGGCCAAGTCAACGCTGGCCCGAGGCCTGGCGGATCTGCTGGCCAGCGGCCAATTCGTGACATTGCCGTTGGGCGCCACCGAAGAACGGTTGGTCGGCACCCTCGACCTCGACGCCGCCCTGAGCGATGGGCGCGCGCAGTTTTCCCCCGGTGTGCTGGCCAAGGCTGACGGCGGTGTGCTCTACGTTGATGAGGTCAATTTATTGCCCGATCACTTGGTGGACCTGCTGTTGGATGTGGCCGCCAGCGGCACCAATCTGATCGAACGTGACGGCATTTCCCATCGGCATTCAGCGAAGTTCGTGCTGATCGGCACCATGAACCCGGAAGAGGGTGAGCTGCGTCCGCAACTGCTCGACCGTTTTGGCCTGAACGTCGCCCTCAGTGGTCACACAGCACCGGCCGAGCGTGGTCAGATCATCCGCCGTCGGCTGGATTTCGACAGCGATCCGGACAGCTTCTGCGCTGAATGGGAAAGCCAACAGCAGTCTTTGCGCGAACGTTGCCAGAAGGCGCGCAGCACACTGGCAAGCATCCCGCTCGACGATCATGCGCTGGCGCAGATTACCGAGCGTTGCTTTGCCGCCAGCGTCGATGGCTTGCGGGCCGACCTGGTCTGGTTGCGCGCGGCGCGTGCCCATGCAGCGTGGCGCGGGGCGAGCGTAATCGCCGAGGAAGATATCGACGCCGTCGCCGAGTTTGCCTTGCGCCATCGCCGCCGCGAGCAGTCGCCACCGGCGCCGCACCACAGTCAGCCGCCATCGACCCAAAACGCCAACCCGAGCGAAGGCCAGGGTCAATGGGGTGAAATGCCCGCCCAGGCGTTAACGGTCGGCGCACGACGTGAAGTGCCGAGCTGGCCAAAAAAGCCCTAGGCATTCGCCCTCGATCTGACGCGGGGGCGAATGCCAGACCCCGCGCCGGACGGCTGGACAATGGCAAACAGGGTAAACGTCACGCGGCGCGCAGCGGCTCGATCAACTGGCCCGGTACGTTGCTGAATGGCCGCCCGCGTCAACGCGACGATGTCTTGTTTCACCTGCGCACCCGTTCGCCCCACGAACTGTGGCTGGTGATCGTCGACGCCTCGGCCTCGACCCGCCGCCATCAGGCGTTGAGCGATGCCAAGGGCTTGCTGGCGCAGTTGTTCGACGACGCCTATCGCCAGCGTGCGCGCCTGGCATTGCTGACGGCCAGTGGCAATCTACCGAAATGGCAAGTGCAAGGGTTGAAAGCCTCCGCCGGTTTGCGCAACTGGCTTGATGGCCTGGGAGCGGGCGGTGGCACACCGTTACTGGCGGCGCTGGGTGAGGCGGGGCATTGGCTGACAGCACGGCAAAAACGCTTTCCGGCGGAACAGCAGCGATTGTTGTTGGTCACCGATGGCCGATTGAAGGACTGGTCAAGGTTGCCGGCGCTTGATTGTCCGGGGCTGCTGATCGACATCGAACGCGGGCCGATTCGGCTTGGACGGGCTAAAGTCTTGGCAAATCAATTGCAGGCTCAGTACCGGCATATCGATGATATGGAGTGAACCGAAAAGATCGCAGCCTTCGGCAGCTCCTACCGATGTACGCCGTTTATTGTAGGAGCTGCCGAAGGCTGCGATCTTTTGATCTTCACAGGAGTGAGTCATGCGCGTTCTAGCCACCAACCATCAGGATGATTTCCGCGTCAAGGCCTACGCCGGCACCAACGGCGTGCTATTGGCCATGGACCTGGCCGAACCCCGCCGCAAAGGCCTATTGGGTTTCGCCATCGAAAAACAGCAAGGCCCCAAGCCCTGGCTGTTTCTGTTCAACAGGCTGACCTTCCCCGGCAAGGTGCATACGTTTCCCCACTTTCACGCCACCCCCAGCGATATCGCGCCATTGCAGAAATTTCGCTGGGCTGATTACGCGGTCAATCCGGGGATGACGATCCATTACCGAATCCACCTGGCTTACGGCACCGTTGATGCGCCGCAACTGGGTGAATACCTGGAAGTGACAGTCACTTCCGACAATGGCCTGCCGAATAACCAAAGCGTGATCTTCAACCGTGCGGTCGCCGCCAGCCAGGCGTTCCAGCGTAAATTTCCCGAGCTCGACGCGCTGATCAGCGCCAACAAAAACCTGCCCATCGAAGCCTGGCCGGATGCCCCGCGGCAATGGCTGGAAAACGGTTTGCTCGGGCGTCTGTTGGGTTTTATTGAGCGTGCGGTGGATGCTCAGTGGGCGCTGGACATTGCCATCTACGAGTATGAATTGCAGCCTATCGTCGATGCGGTCAATGCAGCGTTTGCACGGGGGGTAAACGTTCGCGTGCTGTATCACGCCCAGCCGGGTGATGAGGACACCGCCATGAACGAAGCCAGCCTGGAAAATATCCCGGCAGAGAAAAAGCGCGGGCGAGTCACCCACAACATCTTCCACAACAAGTTCATGGTGCTGAGCCGGCTCGACGCAGCGGGGCAACGGCAGCCCGAAGCGGTGCTTTGCGGTAGCACCAATTTCACCCCCAACGGCGTCTACCGTCAGGCCAACGTGGTGCATGTGCTGGACGACACGCGAGTCAGCGCCAGCTATCTGCACACCTTCGAGCAGGTCTGGACCCACCCGGCGGATGTCGGCGCCACCCGAAACTGGCTCACGCAAAACAACCCGATGGATCCGCTGCAACCGATGTTCGCAGGGTTCTCGCCGCGCTCGGGCAAAGGGGATCTGGGTGAGTTTGTCGAGATCATCAGCGCCGCGAAAAAGGACGTGCTGTTCGTCACCGCGTTCGCCTTGCCCGACGATATCCTGAACGCCTTGCTCGGCCAGCCCCACGACGATATTTTGCGTTACGGCCTGCAAAACACCGCCAGCCGCATCACCGGTTTTCACGCCGACCGCACCGCCGAATTCGCCGCCACCGCGCTGCTCAACACCGGGTTGGAAGGCTGGCTCAGAGAGAACATGAAAGGCCAGAAGGGCAACCTGCTGGTGCACACCAAAGCCGTGGTGACCGACTTCACCAGCGATGCACCGACGATCATCAGCGGCAGCCATAACCTCAGTGCCGCGGCCAGCAATGGCAATGACGAGAACTACTTGATCATTCGCGGCAATACCGATCTGGCGGACCGTTATGGACTGGAGTTGCTACGATTTTACGAGCATTACCGCTTTCGCTATTTCGCCAAGAAACTCGCGCTCAAGCAGGTCCAGCCGTTGGCGGCGGATGACCGCTGGACCGATGACTATTACCTCGACGGGGATTTGCGTCAGCTATCCAGATTGCGTTTTTCAGGACGGTAAACACACTCGCGGGGCTGGTAGCGAATGTCGAGCGTGTATTGGCGTCATTTTAGCCTTAACGCCGACGGCAGCAGTCGAGGGGACGGGGATTGGATTACGCATCAGAGCCTTGGCTCGTTCCACTTCATCGTGAAACGTGTGGCCGATGGAGGCGAGGGCTGAGGTCAGCAGCAATGCTGCACCGACACCCTTGATCGCCCGCGGTGTCGAGGAACAGCGCATTCCCTGAGGCTGTGAGTAACGTCAGTCGCGGGATCACCTTGTGTTTGACGGACATGGCAGCGTTTCTCTACTGTAAAAGTCAGTGCAGCTTATCGCCGGTTGGTGCTTTCTTTGTTAGGCACGCCTTGTCACTCCATTACCTTTGAGCTAGCGCACCGATGGATATTCGCCATTTCCGCTATTTTCTGGCCGTTGCCCGGCAAGGCAACTTCACCCGCGCCGCCGAACAACTCGGTATCGCACCGCCGACCTTGACTCGACAGATCCAGGACATGGAGAACGAACTCGGCACGCGATTGTTCGTGCGCCAGACACGTGAAGTCAGCCTGACCGAGGCCGGCGCCGCGCTGGTGATCGAGGCCGAGGCGACGGTGCGGCAATTCGAATACGCTCAGTACAACGCCCAGCGTGCCGGGCGCGGGGATATTGGCCATATCGAACTGGGTTACGTGGCTTCGGCGGTGTATTCGGGCTTGCTGCAGAAACAGGTGCAAGCCTTCAGTCGCGAGTGTCCTGACGTCAGCCTGAATGTACGGGAAAGTCCCATGGCGTCATTGCCGGTGATGGTGGTCGAGGGGCGTTTCGATATTGGCTATGTCCGCTCACCGATGACCTTGCCTGAAGGCCTGGAAGCCATTCGCCTGGATGCAGAAGGTTTTGTGCTGGCGCTGTCGGCCGAGTCCTGGCTGTGCCGTCTGCCAGAGATTGCCCCGGAAAACTTGCAGAACGAGACGTTCATCCTGCCGGAGCAAATCAGCGGCACTTTGCAAGTCGCCGCCGAGGGCGGGTTTGCGCCGAAACTGGGGGCGCAACCGGGTGGCCTGGTGGCGGTCATAGCGCTGGTGTCGTTGGGGCAGGGCGTGGCAGTCGTGCCGGAATCGGTGGTCGGGCATGTCAGTCTGCCCGGGGTCTTGTACCGGCCGATCAAAGGGTGTGAGGCGAACTCCTGGTTGTCGTTGATCCATCGGCGATTCGAAAAATCACCCGCGGTGGAGCGGTATATCGAGCGGGTCAAAAAGCGCTGATTACAGATTTTGTAATGATTTCCGACTGTAGGAAATGTCGATTTCGCCTGTACGCTCCAAGGCCTTTTTCCTTTCAGGACCTGCATGAACACCCTCTCGGAGCCTCCCAGTTATCCTTTCTCCTCGCGCAACCGCGCGGTCTTGATGCACGCGAAGCATCCGGTCTTCCGACTTCCGAATCCCTTTGTCATTTCACCGCCACGGCCTCTGCGCCGCGCCTTGCCGTGCCCGGCATTCTGAATTCACTGAAGAGATCGAGACGTTTTTATGGAATGGATAGCTGACCCCACCGCGTGGCTGGGCTTGTTGACGTTGATTGTGCTGGAACTGGTGCTGGGCATCGACAACCTGGTGTTTATCGCAATCCTTGCCGACAAACTGCCGCCCGAGCAACGCGACCGTGCGCGGCTCATCGGTTTGTCCCTTGCGTTGCTTATGCGCCTGGGCCTGCTAGCGAGTATTTCGTGGCTGGTGACCTTGACTCAGCCGTTGTTCGAGGTGTTCGACAAGAGCTTCTCCGGCCGCGACTTGATCATGCTGTTCGGTGGTGTGTTCTTGTTGTTCAAGGCCACCATGGAATTGCACGAGCGACTCGAAGGCCATGTCGGTCAGCGCGCTTCTAATGCGGCTTATGCGATGTTCTGGCCGATCGTGGCGCAGATCGTGGTGCTTGATGCGGTGTTCTCCCTGGATGCGGTGATTACCGCTGTGGGCATGGTCGATGAACTGGCGGTGATGATGATCGCGGTGATTATTTCCATCGGCCTGATGATCGTCGCCAGCAAACCGCTGACCCGTTTCGTCAATGAACACCCGACGGTGATCATGCTCTGTCTGGGCTTTCTGATGATGATCGGCTTCGCGCTGACCGCTGAAGGCCTGGGGTTCCACATACCGAAGGGCTACCTGTACGCGGCCATCGGTTTTTCGATCCTGATCGAGATCTTCAACCAGATTGCCCGGGCTCGCCGTAAAAGATCGATGCAGGGCCTGCGACCGATGCGTGAGCGCACGGCCCACGCCGTGATGCGTTTGCTTGGTGGTCGCAAGCTGGCGGTGGAGGAGGTTGGCGAGGATATTGCCGACATGCTGGACAACGGCGAAGCGCAGAGCGTAGAGCTGTTCGACCGTCGCGAACGAGTGATGATCAGTGGTGTGCTGCAACTCGCCGAGCGACCGATCCGCACCTTGATGACTGTGCGCGCTGATGTCGATCACATCGACCTGTCCGACGATGCCGAAGCCATTCGCACGCGCCTGATGCATTCGTCCTATTCACGCCTGCCGCTGATTCGCGATGGCGCGGTGGATGAGCCGCTGGGCTTTGTGCACAAGAAGGAATTGCTCAAGGAATACCTGGCCGGCAACCAGCCTGGTCTTGAGCATTTGGCGCGCAAGACCATCAACTTGCTGGACAGTTACTCGATCCTCAATGCCCTGGAACAGATGCGCCACGCCTCGACTCACATTGCGTTTGTGGTCAATGAGTTCGGTGACTTCGTCGGTGTGTTGACCATGACTGACATTCTCGAATCGATCGCCGGCGAGTTGCCAGACGCCAGCGAAATCGAGGGCCCGGATGTGGTCGAGGAGAAGGGTGGATTCATGGTCAGCGGCGCGTTGAACCTGGCGCGGGTGCGACAGCGGACCGGGTTTGCGGCAGAGCCCACCGACGACTATCAGACCTTGGCCGGGCTGGTGGTGAGCCTGCTGGATCGCCTGCCGATGATTGGTGACAGCCATGAGTGGAAAGGCTGGCGGATCACGGTGGCGGCGGTTGAAGAGCGGCGGGTGACGCGGGTGTTGCTGGTGCGCGCTGTTTAGATCGTTCCCACGCGCGGGAACGATCATTTCTCAAACCCCGATCAACGTGTGCGCCCGAGGAACAGTGCACAGTCTGCGTAGGGTTTGGCGCAACCACGCCAGATCGTGACCCGGTTTACGGAGCACCATTGCCGGTTTCACCTGGCCGATGTGCCTGGCGAAGTCTTCCTGCAGGGTTTGCTCAGTGCCAATGCCCTTGAGCCTCTTCATCAGCTTCCCATTCTTGTAAAACAGCACGGTCGGGGTGCCAGTGACGTCCGGATGCCGAGGCGATTCACTGGTGTTCAACATGTAGATTTGGGCCTGAAGCCGATACGGCTCAGCAATCTGGCGAAAGATCGGTCCGGCCATTTCACAGGCGGGACAGTGTTGACTGCCGAAGTACAAGATCACTGGACGCCAGGTTTTCAGGGCCTTGCGGTAGACCGGGGCCAGCGCTTTGCGAGCGATTTTCGAGCTCATTGAAACCTCCTTTTTCATCGTGCATCGAGTGCCTGTTGACAGTAAAGGAGTCAGCCGCGATCAGTCTACTGTCAGAAATAACAGGTAGGTTTTCCTACGTAAACCAGGACACTCCTTACCGCGTTGCAGGACCAACCCGACAGGAAACACGGAAAGCCGGAAGCGTGTGGCGTGATACTTTTTGTTCATTCCTCAACGGAGACAGTCAGGGGCTTTAGGAAAGGAGTGTCCGAACAGATGAGTGGGAACCTGGAGCGCAAGATCAATCCAATCGAAGGGCAAAAAGCGGCAAGCACTGAGCGCCTCCTTTATGACAAAAGAGACAGAGGCAGATACGCTTTGGAGTGCTATTTTTTAGCACTTCTAAAAGCACCCTAAGGAATAACTTCATGACACATATCGTGCTTTCGCAGGTGGTGGCTAGCATCTCTGAACTGAAAAAAAATCCGATGGGTACAGTCGCTGCTGGCGGTGGCCTGTCCGTTGCAATCCTTAACCGCAATGAGCCGGCTTTCTATTGTGTTCCCGCCAAAGAGTACGAAGCCATGATGAATCGCCTGGATGACTTGGAGTTACTTGCCCTTTGTAACGAGCGGGAAAATGATCCGACCATAAGGGTTTCGATTGATGACCTATGAGCTGGAGTTCTCAGAAAAAGCCTGGAAAGAATGGAAAAAACTCGGAGTAAACCTGAAGGGCCAGTTCAAAAGGAAACTTCAGGAGCGTCTTGTAAACCCCCACGTTCCCGCTGACCGACTCAGCGGGCTTGGAAAATGCTTACAAAATCAAGCTGTGTAGTGCCGGATATCGAATGGTATATCGCGTCCTTGATGATGTGCTGGTAGTGACCGTGATTGCCGTGGGCAAAAGAGAGCGGAGCGATGTTTACAAGAATGCAGCCGATCGCTGATGGTCCTTGGTAACTTCATTTTCCGGCTGCCCAGTCTAATGCAGCACCGCACCGAATCAGCTCATCAAAACTCCGACTGTGAACCAGGTACCCGCACTTTGTAGCTAAAGGTAGCGATCTCTCAGCTGCCCATTTCGTAATGTCCGTTCTGTATTTTATCCATCCATCTGATTCAAAACACTTTTCAATCTCCCCAACATCCCCCCCCTCATCCTGTGGCACACTTTCTGCTGTCTATTCCGTTGTTACATACCTAGTTCCGGTATAGCGGAATAAACATCACCCTGGAGTGCTTGCCATGCAATGCCGACCTTCCTTGTTTAAAGCGTGTGTTTTTGTTCTCGCAGCTTCGGCTGTTGCCATGGGCGTGGCCCAGGCGGCGGACAGCAAGCTCGACAGCGTGCTGGCCCGCGGGAAACTGATTGTGGGCACGGGCAGTACCAATGCGCCGTGGCACTTCCAGGGGGCGGACGGCAAGTTGCAGGGTTTCGATATCGATATCGCGCGAATGGTGGCCAAAGGGTTGTTCAACGACCCGAGCAAGGTCGAGTTCGTGGTGCAGTCGTCCGATGCGCGGATTCCCAATTTGCTGACCGACAAGGTCGACATGAGCTGTCAGTTCATTACCGTCACCGCCAGCCGTGCGCAGCAGGTGGCGTTCACGTTGCCGTACTACCGCGAAGGTGTCGGCCTGCTGTTACCGGCCAACAGCAAGTACAAGGAAATCGAAGACCTTAAAGGCGCCGGCGACAGCGTGACGGTGGCGGTGCTGCAGAACGTGTACGCCGAAGAGTTAGTGCATCAGGCCTTGCCTAACGCCAAGGTTGATCAATACGACAGCGTGGACCTGATGTATCAGGCGGTGAACTCCGGCCGCGCCGATGCCGCTGCCACCGATCAATCGTCGGTGAAATACCTGATGGTGCAAAACCAGGGACGCTATCGCAGTCCGGCTTTCGCCTGGAGCCCGCAAACCTACGCGTGCGCGGTCAAACGCGGCGATCAAGACTGGCTGAACTTCGTCAACACAGCCCTGCATGAAGCCATGACCGGCGTTGAGTTCCCGACTTACGCGGCGTCCTTCAAGCAGTGGTTCGGAGTCGATTTGCCGACTCCCGCGATTGGCTTCCCCGTCGAATTCAAATGATCCCGTGAGAGCGGGGCGGTTCCGATCGCCCCGTTCAAGGTACTGCTGACCATGAACTATCAGTTGAACTTTGCCGCCGTGTGGCGCGATTTCGACACCTTGCTGGTGGGGCTCGGTCTGGGCCTTGAACTGGCGCTGGTGTCGATCGCCATCGGTTGCGTGATCGGCCTGATGATGGCGTTTGCTTTGCTTTCAAAGCACCGCGCATTGCGGGTGCTGGCGTCGGTGTATGTGACGGTCATCCGTAACACGCCGATTCTGGTGTTGATTCTGTTGATCTACTTCGCCTTGCCGAGCCTGGGGATCCGTCTGGACAAGATCCCGTCGTTCATCATCACGCTGTCGCTGTATGCCGGGGCCTATCTGACCGAAGTGTTCCGCGGCGGGTTGTTGAGCATTCCCAAGGGACAACGTGAAGCCGGGTTGGCAATCGGTCTCGGTGAGTGGCAGGTCAAGGCTTACGTCACTGTGCCGGTGATGCTGCGGAATGTACTGCCGGCCTTGTCGAACAATTTTATCTCGCTGTTCAAGGACACCTCGTTGGCGGCTGCGATTGCCGTGCCGGAGCTGACTTATTACGCGCGCAAGATCAATGTCGAGAGCTACCGGGTGATTGAAACCTGGATGGTGACCACAGCGCTCTATGTGGCGGCCTGTTACCTCATTGCCATGATGCTGCGTTACCTCGAGCAGCGTCTGGCGATTCGCCGATAGGAGGCCACATGTACGAATCCCCCAGTTGGTTGCATGAGTTATGGGTAGCGCGGGAAGTCCTGTGGCAAGGTTTTCTGACCAGTGTGCAGGTCTCGGCCTTGGCGATTCTGTTGGGCACGATGGTCGGTATTGTCACCGGTCTGGTGCTGACCTACGGCAAGTTCTGGATGCGTGCGCCGTTTCGGTTTTACGTCGACATCATTCGCGGCACGCCAGTGTTTGTATTGGTGCTCGCCTGCTTCTATATGGCGCCTGCGCTGGGCTGGCAGATCAGTGCGTTTCAGGCCGGCGCGTTGGGGCTGACGCTGTTTTGCGGCTCCCACGTCGCCGAGATTGTTCGCGGCGCGTTGCAAGCGCTGCCCAGTGGTCAGATGGAAGCGAGCAAGGCCATCGGCCTGACGTTTTATCAATCGCTCGGCTACGTGCTGTTGCCTCAGGCGCTGCGGCAGATCTTGCCGACCTGGGTCAACTCGTCCACGGAGATCGTCAAGGCTTCGACGCTGTTGTCGGTGATCGGTGTGGCTGAGTTGTTGCTCAGCACGCAACAAATCATCGCCCGCACCTTCATGACGCTGGAGTTTTACCTGTTTGCCGGATTTCTGTTTTTCGTCATCAACTACGCCATCGAATTACTCGGCCGGCACATTGAAAAGCGGGTGGATTTGCCATGACTCAACCTCAAGTTTCGACACAGAATCAGGCGCTGCTGGACATCCGTGGCCTGCACAAACAATACGGCAAGCTTGAAGTGCTCAAGGGCGTCGACCTGGCCATGCAGCGCGGCAACGTCGTGACGCTGATCGGTTCCAGCGGCTCGGGCAAGACCACGCTGCTGCGTTGCGTGAACATGCTCGAAGAATTCCAAGGCGGACAAATCGTGCTCGATGGCGAGTCCATCGGTTATGACGAGATCAACGGCAAGCGCGTGCGTCACCCGGAAAAAGTCATCGCCAGGCATCGGGCCATGACCGGCATGGCGTTCCAGCAGTTCAACCTGTTTCCGCATCTGACGGCGTTGCAGAATGTCACCCTCGGTCTGCTCAAGGTCAAAAAGCTGCACAAGGATGAAGCTGTTGCCCTGGCGGAGAAATGGCTGGAACGGGTCGGCTTGCTGGAACGACGCGACCACTATCCCGGTCAGTTGTCCGGCGGTCAGCAACAGCGTGTGGCGATTGCCCGGGCGATTGCGATGAACCCGAGCCTGATGCTGTTCGACGAAGTGACCTCGGCCCTCGACCCGGAACTGGTCGGCGAAGTGCTGAACGTGATCAAGGGGCTCGCCGATGAAGGCATGACCATGTTGCTGGTCACCCACGAAATGCGTTTTGCCTTCGAGGTTTCGGACAAGATCGTATTCATGAATCAGGGCCGGATTGAAGAGCAGGGGCCCCCCAAGAAACTGTTCGAACGCCCGCAATCGCCACGTCTGGCGGAGTTTCTCAAGAACACGCGTTTTTGACCTTTCACTTTTCAATCAGGAGAAACACTCATGAGCATTACTCGTTACGGCACCGGCAGCACCGCCGGTGGCGGCCAGCCCCGTCCTTTTGCCCGCGCCGTTGAAGCCGATGGCTGGCTGCACGTGTCCGGCCAGGTGCCGGCGCTGGACGGCGAGATCATTGCGGGCGGCATCGTCGAGCAGACTCACCAGACCATGAAGAACCTGATCGCCGTTCTCGAAGAAGCCGGTTATGGCCTGGAAGACGTGGTGCGCACCGGCGTGTGGCTGGAAGATCCGCGGGATTTCTGGAGCTTCAACAAGGTGTTTTCCGAGTACTTCAAAAGCGAACACGCACCGGCGCGGGCCTGTGTGCAGGCGAACATGATGGTCGATTGCAAGGTTGAGATTGACTGTGTTGCGTACAAGAAAAAGGCCTGAACCGCGATCGCTCTTGTAGGAGCTGCCGAAGGCTGCGATCTTTTGGCGCTTTTGGACAAGCCACAAGGGCAAGATCAAAAGATCGCAGCCTGCGGCAGCTCCTACAGGGCGACTTTGAATGGGAACACAGACATGACCGAAGACACCATCAAGCGCCGGGCTCGCGGTCTGGACCGGGCGTTCGATATCCTCGATTTCCTCAAGGAAGTCGGCAAGCCCCTGCGCCCGAACGAAATCGCCAGCGGCATCGGCAGCCCGAAATCCACGGTCTACGAATTGGTCGCCTCCCTGCTGGAACGGCGCATTCTCGAGCCCGTGGGCAAGGACGGTCACGTCTACCTCGGCCGTCAGTTGTACTTCCTCGGGCAGGCGCACTTGCGCCATTTCGACCTGACCCGCGAGGCCGATCATGCCTTGCAGGAGATCGTCAGCCAGACCCGCGAAACCGCGCAGATGTGCCTGCTCAACGGACGAAAGTACACCGTGGCATTGATGAAAGAGGGCGAGCGGCATTTCCGCATTTCCTCGGACATCGGCGAGAACGCACCGATTCCCTGGACCGCTTCCGGGCGCCTCTTGCTGGCGCATCTGAGCGACCAGGAAATCGTCGACCTGATCGATCACGACGACTTCATCCTGCCCAACGGCGAGCGCCTGCCGCTTGCACAGTTTCTCCAGGAGATTCGTCAGGCCGGTATCGATGGATTCTTCTCTTTCGATAGCGTCGCCGACACGTTTACCCATTGTTTCGCCGCCCCGGTCAAAGACGCCAACGGCGTGGCCATTGCGACCCTGTGCATCGTCGCCCCCCGGGCCGATGCCAAGAACAACTACAACGACTATCGCCGGGTGCTGATCGACAGTGCCAACAACCTGGCCCGTCGCATCAACGAATAACAGCGGCTGCCTGCGGCCGCGAATGTGAGGAGTTCGACCATGTCTTCTGCCAAAAATACGGCTGCCGTGGAAAAGGGTTTCGCCCACGCGGGCGCCAACCTGGTGCGCGACGTCAGCTTGCCTGCATTGGTGCTGCACCGCGAAGCGCTGGAACACAACATTCGCTGGATGCAGGCGTTTGTCAGCAACAGTGGTGCGGAACTCGCGCCCCACGGCAAAACCAGCATGACCCCGGCGCTGTTTCAGCGCCAACTGGACGCCGGTGCCTGGGGCATCACCCTGGCCAGCGCCACGCAAACCCGCGCGGCTTACGCCCATGGCGTGCATCGGGTCCTGATGGCCAACCAATTGGTCGGTACGCCGAACATGGCGTTGATCGCTGACCTGCTGGCCGATCCGGCTTTCGACTTCCATTGCATGGTCGATCACCCGGACAACGTCGCTGACCTGGGCGCTTATTTCGCCTCGCGCGGCGTGCGGCTGAACGTGATGATCGAGTACGGCGTGGTCGGCGGTCGTTGCGGTTGCCGCACGGAAGAGGAAGTGGTCGCACTGGCCAAGGCCATTGCTGCGCAACCGGCCCTGGCGCTGACCGGCATCGAAGGTTACGAAGGGGTGATTCACGGCGATCACGCGGAGAGCGGCATCCGAGCGTTCGCTGCTTCTTTGGTGCGCCTGGCCGTGCAGTTGCAGGACAGCGGAGCGTTCGCCATTGCCAAGCCGATCATCACCGCATCGGGTTCGGCCTGGTACGACCTGATCGCTGAATCATTCGAAGCGCAGAACGCCGGTGGGCGTTTCCTCAGTGTGCTGCGTCCCGGCAGCTATGTGGCGCACGATCACGGCATCTACAAAGAGGCGCAATGCTGCGTGCTCGACCGCCGCAGCGATCTGCACGAGGGCCTGCGCCCGGCGCTGGAAGTCTGGGCGCATGTGCAGTCGTTGCCGGAGCCGGGGTTTGCGGTGATCGCCCTGGGTAAACGCGACGTGGCCTACGACGCCGGTTTGCCGGTGCCGCTGTTGCGCTACAAGGCCGGTGTAGTGCCGGCGACGGGCGATGACGTCAGCGCCTGCAAGGTGACGGCGGTGATGGACCAGCATGCGTTCATGACCGTAGCGCCGGGCGTTGAGTTGCGGGTGGGGGACATCATTTCGTTCGGCACGTCCCATCCGTGCCTGACGTTCGACAAGTGGCGTACCGGGTGTCTGGTGGATGAGCAACTTAATGTCATCGAAACCATGGAAACCTGTTTCTAAGGCTCCAGGCCGAGGCGCGGCCTTCGCGAGCAGGCTCGCTCCCACAGGGGAACGCATTCCATTGTGGGAGCGAGCCTGCTCGCGAAAGGGCCCTACCAGACAACGCAGAAACACCTGAGACCCCAAGAACAATGAACACCATCAGCACCCTCGGCCCCAACACCCCACGCATCGCCCTGATCGGCGAGTGCATGATCGAGTTGCAGCAACGCGCCGACGGCAGCCTGCAACAGAGTTTCGGTGGCGATACCTTGAACACGGCGGTCTACCTGTCCCGGGCGTTGGGCGAGGGCGGCACCGTGGATTACGTCACCGCGCTGGGCGACGACAGTTTCAGCGATGCCATGTGCCAGAGCTGGGCCGACGAAAACATCGGACTGGGCATGGTCCAGCGCTTGCCCGGTCGCTTGCCCGGCTTGTATTGCATCCAGACTGACGCCGCCGGCGAGCGGCGTTTTCTCTACTGGCGCAATGAAGCGGCAGTCCGTGATTGCTTTACGACCCCAGCCGCCGCGCCGATCCTGGCCGCGCTGCCGGATTACGACGTGCTGTATTTCAGCGGTATCACCCTGGCGGTACTGGGTGTGCAGGGGCGGGAGAAGTTGCTGGATACCCTGATCGAAGCCCGGCAGCGGGATGCGCGGATCGTATTTGACAACAACTACCGGCCACGTTTGTGGGCATCGGTTGAAGAGGCTCGGACGGCTTATCGCAGCGTTCTGCCCTATGTCGACCTGGCGTTGCTGACCGTCGATGACGAGCAGGCGTTGTTTCATTTTTCTGATTGTGAGGCGGTGTTTGCTGCTTACGAGCAGATCGGCACGCCTGAAGTGGTGCTCAAGCGTGGCGCCGAGGCCTGTCTGATTCGCTGTGATGGAGAGTCGTTCGAAGTGCCGGCTCAGGTCGTTGAGCGAGTGGTGGACACCACGGCGGCGGGGGATTCGTTCAGTGCGGCGTATTTGGCCAGTCGGCTCAAGGGCGGCAGTCCGGTTGAGGCTGCGCAAGCGGGGCATCGGTTGGCGAGCCGGGTGATTCAAGTACCAGGAGCGCTGATCCCCAAAGATTGAAATGCAATCCTCTGTAGGAGCTGCCGAAGGCTGCGATCTTTTGATCTTGATTTAAAAGAGCAAGATCAAAAGATCGCAGCCTTCGGCAGCTCCTACAATGATCCATCAATCCCGGTAAAACACCTGCACCAGGTGATAACCAAACTTGCTCTTGATCGGCCCGTGCACCACGCGCAGCGGTTTTTTGAAGATCACGGCATCGATGACCCCGACCATCTGCCCGGGCCGAACTTCACCAAGGTCGCCGCCGCGCTTGCCGGACGGGCAGGTGGAATACTTCTTGGCCAGTACATCGAAGGCTTCGCCCTTGGCGATGCGTTGTTTGAGCTGTTCGGCTTCTTCCGAGGTTTTCACCAGAATATGGCGGGCTTGAGCTTTCATGAGCAGTACCTTGCAACGGTGGTGGCTATGTTGGTGCCAGCGGGGGGGCGCGCGATTATGCCTTAACTCAGTCCGGTTGACCGATCATCGCGCGAATCTTGTTAGCCAACAGGTCAATGGAAAAGGGCTTTGACACCATGTCCATGCCTTCCTCCAGGAAGCCCTGGCGCTCGGCGGCTTTTTCCGCATAACCGGTCATGAACAGCACTTTGAGTTGGGGGCGGTGCTGGCGCGCGATTTCCGCCAGTTGCCGACCGTTCATTCCCGGCAGCCCGACGTCGGTGACCAGCAAATCGACCCGCAGGTCGGATTCCAGCAGGGGCAGGGCGGTCTTCGCGTCTTCGGCTTCATGGGCGTGGTAACCCAGCTCCTTGAGCAGGTCGAGCACCAGCATGCGCACCGCCGGGTCATCCTCCACCAACACCACGGTTTCACCGGCAATCGCGGCCGGCGCCTCGCTGGTGACCGGCATCAGGATGTTTTCTGGCTCTGAGGCGTGTAGCCGCGGCAGGTACAGACGCACGCTAGTGCCCTGGCCCGGCAAGCTGAACAGGCTGACATGCCCACCCGACTGCTGGGCAAAACCATAGATCATCGACAGCCCGAGACCGGTGCCCTGGCCGATGGGCTTGGTGGTGAAGAACGGGTCGAAGGCCTTGGCCAGCACCGACGGTGTCATGCCGGTACCGTTGTCGCTGACGGCGATCATCAGATAATCCCCGGCCTTGACCGGTTCCAGGGTGTTGATGTCACTGCTGTCGAGGTAAACGTTGGCCGTTTCGATCCGCAACTCACCGCCATCGGGCATGGCGTCCCGGGCGTTGATCACCAGATTGAGCAGGGCGTTTTCCAGCTGGCTGACGTCCGTGCTGACCGGCCAGACGTCATCGGCCAGTTGCAGTGTGAGCTCGATGTGGTCGCCCTTGGTCCGGCTGAGCAGATCTTCCAGGGAATGGATCAGGTCATTGGCGTTGAGCGGCTTGCGATCCAGTGACTGACGCCGGGAAAACGCCAGCAGGCGATGGGTCAGGGCGGCGGCACGGTTGGCCGAGGATACTGCCGCCTCGGTGAAACGGCCCACCTCGGCGGCGCGCCCGTCGGCGATGTAACGCTGCATCAAATCCAGGCTGCCGATGATCCCGGTGAGCATATTGTTGAAGTCATGGGCGATACCGCCGGTGAGCTGGCCGAGCGCTTCCATCTTCTGTGCATGCCGCAACGCTTCTTCGGCGCGCTCGCGTTCGAACATCTCGTTCTGCAGCCGCTGGTTGGCTTCGGCCAGTTGTTGGGTGCGGGCGACAACGCGTTCCTCAAGGGTTTCGTTGAGGTTGCGCAGGGCTTCTTCGGTCTGTTTGCGCTCGGTTTCGTCGATCACAAAGATGTAGAACCCATTGACCGCACCATCCGCACCGTGGCGCGGCAAGTAGTTCATCAGGGCATGGCGGATGCTGCCGTCACGGTGCGGGGTGCTGATGCTGAAACAACAAGACCTGCCGGACAGTGCCTGGACGATGTGTTCGGCACGCAACGCATAGGCTTCTTCACCCAATACTTCACGGATGGTTCTGCCATAGAGCTCCTGAGGCGTCAGGCCGTACCAATCGAGGTAGGCCGCATTGTTCAGGCGAAAGCGCTCCTCGCTGTCCACGTAGCTGATCAGGATCGGCATGGCGTTGATGATCAGTTGCAGCTCGGTTTGACTTTGCCGCAAGGCTTGCTCGGTGTGTTTACGTTCAGTCAGGTCCAGGGCAGCGCCGAGGAAACGAATCGGCCGGCCATGGTGGTCCTTGTAGCAACGACCCCGGGCAAACACCCAGCGCAGCTGACCGTCGGGTTGCAGCAGGCGATACTCCTCGGCGTACTCGGTGCCTTGGGTGATGGAGTGCTTGATGCTGCGGGTGACCATGGCGCGATCTTCCGGGTGCACCCCCTGGAGGTAAGCGCTGATGGGCAACTGGCTGGCCAGCAGCGGGTCGATGCCGTGCAATTGGGCGAAGTGGGTGTCGGCAATGAAGCGATCCTCGCCGATGTCCCAATCCCAGGTGCCGACGGCGTCTGTGGCGGCGAGGGCCAGTTGCAGGCGCTCCTCGGTTTCGTGCTGGGCCTTGAGGCTGGCGGCCGAGCGCTGTTCGAGTTCGAGGGCGATGCGTCGTCTTTCGTTGGTTTCGATGGCGGTGACCAGAATCCCGGCGACCTGTGCGCTTTCATCGCGGATGGGGCTGTAGGTCAGGTCCAGCCAGAAGTCGGAATCATGGCCATCGCGCTGCACGGTGAAGCGCTGTTCGCTGTAGGTCCGCACCTGTCCTTGTAGGACGGCGCTGTAAATGGGGTCGGTAAATTCCTTTAACTCTGGCCAGATCAGGTGCGTCGGCTGTCCGAAAGCGTGGGGATGCTTGCTGCCTGCCAGCAGGGCAAAGCCATCGTTGTAGATCTGCGTGAGGTGCGGACCCCACAACAACAGCATGGGCATCGGCGAATGAATCACGATGTCCACGGCGGTTCGCAAGCTCTGCGGCCAGGTACTGGCCGCGCCCAGCGGGCTGCGTCTCCAGTCCAGTCGGGCAATCAAGGCCTGGGCATCGCTGCCGGTCGGTGATGCATTCATCAACATGTCCTGCACTTAGTCGGTGTGGCGGCGTCAACTATCCTGAGGCGGTAGACGCTGGATGCCCCATTGTGGGTCATTTCTGTTCATTGAATGCTTCGCGGGTGCTTTTTGCCATGGAAATCGATTCGCTGTTGAGGCTCCTGGCCAATCAGGATGGCTCCGATCTATACCTGTCCACCGGTGCGCCCCCCAGCGCACGGTTCGACGGTGTGCTTAAACCCTTGGCCGATCAGCCGTTCAAACCGGGAGAAATTGCGGCCATTGCCGCGTCCATCATGGACGCCGAACAACGTTTGGAGTTCGATCGGGAGCTGGAGATGAACCTGGCGATCTCTTTGACAGGTGTCGGGCGTTTTCGGGTCAATATCTTCAAACAACGCAACGATGTGTCGATCGTGGCGCGCAACATCAAACTCGACATTCCGCGTTTCGAAGACCTCAAGCTGCCGTCGGTGCTGCTCGAGACGGTGATGCTCAAACAAGGCTTGATGCTGTTCGTCGGCGCCACCGCCTCTGGCAAATCCACCTCGCTGGCGGCATTGATCGATTACCGCAATCGCCACAGCAGTGGCCACATCATCACCATCGAAGACCCGGTCGAGTACGTCCATCGGCACAAAAAGTCGATCATCAACCAGCGCGAGGTTGGCGTCGATACTCGCAGTTTTCATGCTGCATTGAAAAATACGCTGCGTCAGGCACCGGATGTCGTGCTGATCGGCGAAATCCGTGACCGCGAGACGATGGAGCACGCGCTGGCGTTTGCCGATACCGGCCATCTGGTCATTTCCACCCTGCATGCGCATAACGCCAATCAGGCGCTGGACCGGATCATTAACTTCTTTCCTGAAGAGCGCCGGCCACAGCTGCTTAATGATTTGGGCAACAACCTCAAGGCCTTCGTTTCCCAGCGCCTGGTGTGCACCCGCGACGGTCGGCGCCGGGCGGCGGTAGAAGTGATGCTCGGGACGCCGACCATCGGCGACCTGATTCGGCGCAATGAGTTTTCAGAACTGAAGGGGATCATGGAGAAGTCTGTGGAACTGGGAATGCAGACGTTCGACGGTGCGTTGTACGCGTTGGTCGTCGAGGGGGCGATTGAAGAGGAAGAAGCGCTCAAACATGCGGATTCGGTGAACAATTTGAGGTTACGGCTAAAGCTGCACACCGAAGCGTCACCGGTCCCCCATGCACCGCCGGGTGAATGGGGGTTGATGGACTGACACCGCCCCCTGTAGGAGCTGCCGAAGGCTGCGATCTTTTGATTTTATGGCGCCAATGATGTCGCTAAAGATCAAAAGATCGCAGCCTTCGGCAGCTCCTACACAGGTTGTGTTTCAGTCGTTGAGTTCGGGGCGGTTGCGGAATTGCTCAAGCGCCTCAGGATTGGCCAGGGCATCGGTATTCTTTACCTTCTGCCCGTGCACCACATTTCGCACGGCCAACTCGACAACCTTGCCACTGATCGTCCGTGGAATGTCCGTCACCGCGACAATCTTCGCCGGCACATGCCGTGGCGTGGTGTTGGCGCGGATGACCTGGCGGATCTGCTGCTCAAGCCCCTCGTCCAATTCGACGCCGTCGCGCAAACGTACGAACAACACGACCCGAACGTCATCCAGCCATTGCTGACCGATGGCCACGCTGTCCAGTACCTGCGGGACCTTCTCCACCTGGCGGTAGATTTCCGCCGTGCCGATGCGCACGCCACCGGGGTTGAGTACGGCGTCGGAGCGTCCGTGGATCATCATCGCGCCATGGGGCAATTGTTCAGCGTAATCGCCTTGGGCCCAGACGCCGGGGAACTGACTGAAATACGAGGTGCGAAGCTTTTCCTGCTGAAGATCATTCCAGAACCCGATGGGGATTGCCGGAAAGTGCCGGGTGCACACCAGCTCACCTTTTTCGCCGATCACAGGCTGGCCGTCGTCGTTCCAGACTTCCACCGCCATGCCCAGGCTTTTGCCTTGTATCTCGCCACGGCGCACGGGTTGCAGCGGATTGCTGTTCACAAAACACGAGACGATGTCGGTGCCGCCGGACATCGAGGCCAGGCACAGGTCAGCCTTGAGGTCGCGGTAGACATAGTCGTAACTCTGGGGCGACAACGCGGAACCCGTGCAGAGCAGGGTTTTGAGGCTGCTCAGGTCATGGCTTTTGCGAGGTTTGACGCCGCTGCTTTCCAGGGTTGCGAGGTACTTGGGGCTGGTGCCGAAGACGCTGATGCGTTCGTCGTCGATCAGATCGATCAGGCGCTCGGTGGCAGGATGAAACGGCGAGCCGTCATACAGCACCACCGCGCTGTCCACGGCCAGCGCCGAGACCAGCCAGTTCCACATCATCCAGCCGCACGTGGTGTAGTAGAACAAACGATCGCCGGGGCCGAGATCGCAATGCAGGCCATGTTCCTTGACGTGTTGCAGCAACACGCCGCCGGTGCTGTGAATGATGCATTTGGGCACGCCCGTGGTGCCGCTGGAATAGAGGATGTAC
Source organism: Pseudomonas sp. MDT1-17 (assembly GCF_054898105.1). NCBI lineage: Bacteria > Pseudomonadati > Pseudomonadota > Gammaproteobacteria > Pseudomonadales > Pseudomonadaceae > Pseudomonas > Pseudomonas sp. MDT1-17. Next base: position 3,224,702 of record NZ_JBUBVM010000001.1, read on the forward strand.
AGCGGATGCGCGAAGGGCACGGGAACGAAATCCGGTTCGCCGCCAGCCTCGTAGAAATCCTCCCAGAGCGTCACGTTGGCCCGAGTCTTAAAGTCCTCGATGCGCGCCTGTGGCCGGGCGTAAGGCACGACGATCAGCTGTTTCAAGGACGGCAAGCGTTCGAGGATTTCATTGACCTTGGCGGTCTGGTCGATTTCCTTGCCGGCATAGCGGTAAGCGGCGCAGGTGATCAACACGGTCGGTTCGATCTGGCCGAAGCGATCGATCACCCCTTGAGTGCCGAAGTCCGGCGAAGAACAGGACCAGATCGCCCCCAGGCTGGTGGTGGCGAGCATGGCCACCAGGGTCTGCCAGGTGTTCGGCATGCACGCGGCCACTCGGTCGCCAACGACGACGCCGGCGGCGATCAAGCTCTGTTGAAAACCGGCGACATGCTCTGCCAGTTCGGCCCAGGTCAATTGTTCACGTTGGCCGTTTTCACCGATGGCCACCACGGCCACGGCATCGTCGCGACGGCGCAGCAGGTGTTCGGCGAAGTTCAGGGTAGCGCCGGGAAACCATTGGGCGCTGGGCATTTGCGCGCCTTCGACCAGCACAGCGTCCGGTTGATCGTGGAAATGGATGTCGAAGAAATCGACGATGGCCTGCCAGAACGCCTCGCGCTGATCGATGGACCATTGGTGCAGGGCAGGGTAGTCGTCGACATGGAGGTTGTGTCGTTGATTGATGAAGCGCCGAAAGGCCTCCATGCGGGTCTTGCCGATGCGCTTGGCGCTGGGTTGCCAGAGGATGTCGGACATGGCTTGCCTCTTCTTATGTCTTCAGATCCATTCGCGAGCAGGTCGGATCGCCGCACCGGCGCTCCCACATTGAAATGCGATCCCCTGTGGGAGCGACGGTGCGGCGATCCGACCTGCTCGCGAAGAACGATAACGCGATTTAGCGGCTGATTACTGCGCCAACCACCCACCATCAATATTCCACGCCGCGCCACGCACCTGGCTGCCCGCTTCGCTGCACAAAAAAAGCACCAGCTCGCCCAGTTGCGGCGGCGTGACGAACTCCAGCGACGGCTGCTTTTCGGCCAGCAAATCATGCTGCGCCTGCTGCGGGTCGACCCCTTTGGCGATGCGATCATCAATCTGCTTCTGCACCAGCGGCGTCAGCACCCAACCCGGGCAGATGGCGTTGCAGGTGACATGGGTGGTGGCCGTTTCCAGACCCACAACTTTAGTCAAACCGATGACCCCGTGCTTGGCCGCCACGTAAGCCGCCTTGCCCACCGACCCGACCTGGCCATGCACCGAAGCGATGTTGATGATCCGTCCCCAGCCCTTGGCGCGCATGCCTGGCAGGCTCAAACGGGTGCTGTGGAAGACCGACGACAGGTTGATCGCAATGATCGAATCCCAGCGCTCCACCGGGAAATCCTCGACCGGTGCCACATGCTGGATGCCGGCATTGTTGACCAAAATGTCCACGCCGCCGAACTCACGTTCGGCGTAGGCGATCATGTCGGCGATCTGTTCAGGATTGCTGACGTCGGCCGGGTGATGGCCGACCTTGCCGCCGAACTGCTCCACTTCAGCAATCACCTTGGAAGCATCACCGAAACCGTTGAGGATCAGATTGGCGCCCGCCTTGGCCAGGCTGAGGGCAATGCCCAGGCCAATGCCGCTGGTGGAACCGGTGACCAGTGCAGTCTTGCCCGAAAGAGTTGTCATGAATACCTCACACAATGCCAGTGGCGTAGAAAGTACCGATCACCACAAAAACCGCCAGGGTCTTGATCAGCGTAATACAGAAAATGTCTTTGTAGGCTTCACGGTGGGTCAGGCCGGTGACCGCCAGCAAGGTAATCACCGCGCCGTTGTGCGGCAGGGTGTCCATGCCGCCACTGGCCATCGCGGCCACGCGGTGCAGCACTTCCAGTGGAATGTTGGCGGCGTGGGCCGCTGCGATGAAGTCATTGGCCATGGCCGCCAGCGCAATGCTCATGCCGCCCGATGCAGAACCGGTGATACCGGCGAGCAGGGTCACGGTAATCGCTTCGTTGACCAGCGGATTGGGAATGCTTTTGAGCCAGTCGGCCAATACCAGGAAGCCCGGCAAGGAGGCGATCACAGCACCGAAACCGTACTCCGACGCGGTGTTCATCGCCGCCAGCAACGAACCGCTGACCGCACTTCTACTGCCCTCGGCGAGTTTTCCGCGAATCGTCTGGAAGCCGAACACCAGTACCATGATGATGCCGACCAGCAGGGCGGCCTGCACCGCCCAGATCGCCGTGAGCTTGGCGATTTCGGTGGTCACCGGCGCGGCCATGCCCGGCAGCGCGAGGCTGTGGGTCTTGCCGTACCACTGCGGAATCCACTGGGTAAACAGCAGGTTCATGATGCCGACGGCCAGCAGCGGCGACACCGCGATCCACGGATTTGGTAGTTTGATGTTGGCAGCGGTTTCCGGCTCGTTGCGCAGATCGGTGCCATACCCTTCACCGGCGTGCTGCGCCTTGTTGCGCTGGCGCTGGAGAAACAGCATGCCGGCGCAGACAACGAAGATCGAGCCGATCAAGCCCAGCCAAGGCGCGGCCCAGGCGGTGGTATTGAAGAAGGTGCTGGGGATGATGTTCTGGATTTGCGGGGTGCCGGGCAGGGCGTCCATGGTGAACGAGAATGCACCGAGGGCAATGGTCGCCGGAATCAGCCGCTTGGGAATATTGCTCTGGCGGAACATTTCAGCGGCAAACGGATAGACCGCGAACACCACCACAAACAGCGACACGCCGCCGTAAGTCAGCAGGCCGCAGACCAGCACGATCACCAGCATCGCTTGGCGGGTGCCGAGCAGGCGAATCGCCGCGGCGACGATGGAGCGCGAGAAGCCAGACAGTTCGATCAGTTTGCCGAACACCGCACCGAGCAGGAACACCGGGAAATACAGTTTGATGAAGCCGACCATTTTCTCCATGAACACCCCGGTGAAGGCAGGGGCGACGGCGGAAGGGTCAGTGAGCAGAACGGCGCCGAGGGCGGCAATCGGGGCAAAAAGGATAACGCTGTAGCCACGGTAAGCGGCAAGCATCAGCAGCGTAAGGGCTGCCAAGGCAATGATCACACTCATGTGTGTCTCCTGGATTTTATTTTTGTAGGGTGGATCCTTTGTGGGAGAGGGCTATAGCGAGTTTCGTGCCAGACGGTTAAGACATTGAAATATATGGATTTTTTTCAGATTTTCATGGCGCGCTTGAGGTTTTCGTCTCTATTTGGAGACATGTGTCGATTTTGAAGGCCTCTTCGCGAGCAGGCTCGCTCCCACAGGTTGAGTGTTCAACTTGTAGAAATGCGGTCAAGGGTGGGAGCGAGCCTGCTCGCGAAGGTCTGTCTATCGATGGAGATTTGTGTCTCGTTACGGAGACTCTGCAATCCCCAACGCCACCATCTTCTTGTACAACGTCGACCGCCCCAGTCCCAATCGCGCCGCCGCTTCAACAACCTTCCCGCCGCATTGCGCGAGGGTTACCTCAATCAACTGTCGATCAAACCGCTCCCGAGCTTCACCAAAAGTCTCGTGCGCAACCGGAACAATCGTGACAGGCGCCGCACGCGCTACCGGTGTGAACGTACCAATCGCCGCGCGGATATCTGTGGCATTCAGCATCAAGTCATCACTGAGCAATGCCGCCCGCTCCAGCACATTGCGCAGTTCGCGAATGTTCCCCGGCCAGGCATGTTGACCCAGTAGGTTCAGGGCTTCGCGGTTCAATTCGTGTTGACTGCGCAGTTCTTCCAGAATGGCTTCACTGAGAGCCGGGAGATCGTCGAGGCGATCGCGCAGCGGCGGGACCTGGATCGGCAGTACGTTGAGGCGGTAATACAAATCGGCGCGAAATTCGCCGCGTTTAATCGCGGCCTGCAAATCCGTGGAGGTCGCGGCGATCACCCGCACATCGCTCTGGATCACTTCGTTGGAGCCCACCGGTTCGAATTCTTTTTCCTGCAGGACCCGCAGCAATTTGCTTTGCAGTGGTAACGGCATGTCGCCGATTTCATCGAGGAACAGTGTGCCGCCCTGGGCAATCTGTAACTTGCCGGCGCGGCCCCGGCGATCGGCACCGGTAAACGCGCCGGGCGCGGTGCCGAAGAATTCCGCTTCCAGCAACGATTCGGGAATCGCCGCGCTGTTGATGCTGACGAAGGCTTTGTGCGCGCGCGGCGAAGCGCCGTGGATCGCCTGGGCCAGCAGCTCTTTGCCGGTGCCGGTTTCACCCAGCAGCAACACCGGGGATTCGGCGCTGGCGCTGCGTCGGGCGCGGCGTTTGACTTCCAGGCTGGCGGCGCTGGTGCCGATGAAGTGGGCGAAGTTGTACTTGGTCTGCCGCGCCCGCAACAACGAGCGGGTGGACGCCAGTTCTTCCTGCATGCTCATGTAGCGCTTGAGCATCGGGGACAAACTGCGCAATTCGTCGAACAGCGCAAAACCGATGGCGCCGATCACCACACCGGCGTCGTCATGAATCGGCAGGCGCATCACCACCAGCGGCTCTTTGGGGGTGTCCTGCATGTCGAGCAAAATCGGTCGCCCCGTGCGCACCACCTCGCGCAACAGACTGCCGGGGATCACGCTTTCGCAGGACTTGCCGATGGCTACTTCCGCCGATTCCAGGTCGAAGCGTCGGGCATAACGCTCGTTCATCCAGACGATGTTCGCATCGCGGTCGACTATCACCGTACCTTCACTCGACTGCTCGATGATCTCGAACAACGAACGGATCGCCAGCAGGCGAACGCGCTGGTAGTCCTTGAGGCTTTCGGTGGTGTTCATCGAACGGCCCCAACATGCGCCGCCGCCAATAGCTCTTTGGTATACGGATGCTGCGGCGAATCGAACACGTCGTGGCTGGCACCGCTTTCCACGACTTTGCCGTCCTTGATCACGATCATGTCGTGAGCCAGTGCGCGCACCACCGCCAGGTCGTGGCTGATGAACAAGTAAGTCAGGCCGTGTTTTTCCTGAAGCTGGCGGAGCAGGGCGACCACTTGTTTTTGCACCGTGCGATCCAGCGCCGAGGTCGGTTCGTCCAACAGGATCAGCGCCGGTTTCAGTACCAGCGCCCGGGCGATGGCGATGCGTTGGCGTTGGCCGCCGGAGAACTCGTGCGGGTAGCGATGACGGCTTTGCGGGTCGAGACCAACTTCCTCCAGTGCCCGAATCACTTCGGCTTTGCATTCGTCCGCCGTCAACTGGCTATGCACCTCAAGACCTTCACTGATGATCTGCGCCACGGACATCCGTGGGCTAAGGCTGCCGAAGGGGTCCTGAAACACCACCTGCATCTTCTTGCGCCATGGTCGAAGCTGCTTTTGCGTCAGACCGTCCAGCGCCTCACCTTGAAAGCGAATGCCACCTTCGGAATCGAGCAAGCGCAGGATCGCCTGACCCAGCGTCGACTTGCCGGAACCGGATTCGCCCACAATGCCCAGCGTCTTGCCGCGCTGAATATTCAGGCTGATACCGTCCACCGCCTTTAGATAAGTCTTGCGCTGAAACAGCCCGCCACCGAGGGCGAACTGCACCCGCAGATTGTCCACTTCCAGCACGTTCTCGCGCTCGTCCCGGGGCAGGGCTTCACCTTCCGGTTCGGCGTTCAGCAATACGCAGCTGTAAGGGTGTTTCGGCTCGGTAAACAGTGTTTCGCAAGGTGCCTGCTCGACGATTTCCCCGGCCTTCATCACGCACACTCGTTGGGCAATGCTGCGCACCAGATTGAGGTCGTGGCTGATCAGCAGCAGCGACATGCCCAGACGCTGTTGCAGGGATTTGAGCAGCAGCAGGATCTTGCGCTGCACCGTCACATCCAGCGCTGTGGTCGGCTCGTCAGCGATCAGCAACTCCGGTTCGCAGGCCAGGGCCATGGCGATCATCACCCGTTGCCGTTGGCCGCCGGACAGTTGATGGGGATAGGCCTTGAGCCGCTCTTTGGGCTTCTGAATGCCTACCAGATGCAACAACTCGAGAATCCGTGCTTGCGCCGCTTTGCCGGCCAGGCCCTTGTGCAGGAGCAGGGTTTCGCCGATCTGCTTTTCGATGCTGTGCAGCGGGTTGAGCGAGGTCATTGGCTCCTGGAAGATCATCGCGATGCGGTTACCGCGCAACTCGCGCAGAACCTTGGCATCGGCGCCAACCAGTTCCTGGCCCCGATAACGAATGCTGCCGCTGGTTTCGGTGCCGATTTCGGGGAGCAGTTGCAGGATCGAGTGAGCAGTCACCGATTTACCGGAGCCCGACTCGCCCACCAGCGCCAGGCATTCACCGGGGCGGATGTCCAGGCACAGATTGCGCACCACGGTCTGGCCGCTGAAGGCCACGCGGAGGTCACGGATTTCGATCAGGTTGTTACTCATATCAACAGTCCGCATCATGATCTCGGATCAAGATCGGGGATCGAAAGCATCACGTAACGCCTCCCCGATAAATACCAGCAAAGAAAGAATCAGCGCCAGGGTGAAAAACGCCGTCAATCCCAGCCACGGCGCTTGCAGGTTCTGCTTGCCTTGGCCGATCAGCTCGCCCAGCGATGCACTGCCGGCGGGCATGCCGAAACCGAGGAAGTCCAACGCTGTGAGGGTCGAGATCGCCCCGGTCAGAATGAACGGCAGGTAGCTCAGGGTCGCGTTCATCGCGTTGGGCAGGATGTGCCGGACGATGACTTTGCGGTCGGTCAGGCCCAGCGCCCTGGCGGCTTTGACGTATTCCAGGTTGCGTCCGCGCAGAAACTCGGCGCGCACCACGTCCACCAGGGCCAGCCAGGAGAACAACGCCATGATCCCCAGCAACCACCAGAAATTCGGCTCGACGAAACCCGACAGGATAATCAGCAGATACAGCACCGGCAGCCCCGACCAAACCTCCAGCAACCGTTGACCGATCAGGTCGACCCAGCCGCCGTAGTAGCCTTGCAGGGCGCCGGCAGCGATGCCGATCAGTGCGCTGACAAACGTCAGCATCAAGGCAAACAGGATCGACACCCGTGCACCGAAAATCACTCGGGCCAACACGTCCCGCGCCTGGTCGTCGGTGCCCAGCCAGTTAACCTTCGTTGGAGGACTGGGCGTCGGTTGATTGAGGTCATAGTTCGGTGTGTCGTCGCTGAAGGGGATCGGCGGGAATAGCATCCAGCCACCGTCCTTGTGAATCAGCTTCTGCACATAATCGCTGCGGTAGTCCGCCTGAAACGGCAGCTGGCCGCCAAATTCCTGCTCGGTATGACGCTTCAGGGTCGGGAAGTAGAGTGAGCCCTGATAGCTGACGATCAGCGGCTTGTCGTTGGCGATCAGCTCGCCACCGAGGGTCAACAGAAACAGGCCGACAAACAACCACAGTGACCACCAGCCGCGACGGTTTTTCTTGAATCGCTCGAAACGACGACGACCTAACGGCGAGAGCTTGAACATCAGGCGTTCCTCGCGGCGAAGTCGATACGTGGGTCGACGAGGGTGTAGCAGAGGTCGCCGACGAGTTTTATCAAGAGACCGAACAGTGTGAAGATGAACAGCGAACCGAATACCACCGGATAGTCCCGTGAAACCGCGGCTTCGTAGCTCATGCGACCCAGGCCGTCGAGGGAGAAGATCACTTCGATCAGCAAGGAACCAGCGAAAAATATGCTGATAAACGCCTGGGGAATCCCCGAGACCACCAGCAGCATGGCGTTGCGAAACACGTGGCCGTAAAGCACTCGGCGTTCGCTCAGGCCCTTGGCACGGGCGGTGACCACGTACTGGCGCGTGATTTCATTGAGGAAGGAATTCTTGGTCAGAATGGTCAGCGTGGCGAACCCGCCGATCACCAGCGAGGTGACTGGCAATACCAGGTGCCAGTAGTAATCGGCGATTTTGCCCACGGTCGACAGTGACTCGAAGTTGTCCGAGACCAGCCCGCGCACCGGGAACCAGTTCAGCGAGGTGCCACCGGCAAAAACCACGATCAGGAACATCGCGAACAGGAACGCCGGCATGGCATAGCCGATGACGATCGCGGTGCTGCTCCAGATGTCGAAATGGCTGCCGTGGTGCACGGCTTTGCGGATGCCTAAAGGAATCGACACAAGGTAGGTGATCAGCGTCGCCCAGAGCCCCAGGGAAATGGTCACCGGCATTTTTTCCAGGATCAGGTCGGTGACGGTCGTGCCGCGGAAAAAGCTCTTGCCAAAGTCCAGGCGCGCGTAACTGGTGAGCATCAGCCACAAGCGCTCGTGCGCCGGCTTATCGAAGCCGTATTGCTTTTCGATGTCCTTGATCAGTTGCGGGTCGAGGCCGCGACTGGATCGGGAGGTGCCGGACATGTTCTCGCCGGAACCGCCGCCGACGCTCGCACCACCGATGCCCTGCAAGTGCGCGATGGCCTGCTCCACCGGGCCGCCCGGCGCGGCCTGGACGATGATGAAGTTGACCAGAAGAATGATCACCAGCGTCGGAATGATCAGCAGCAGACGCCGCAGTATGTAAGCCCACATCAGTGCGGCCCTCCGGGTTTGCCACGGCTGATTTGCTCAGCCGTCATCTGTTGGTTGGTCAACGGCGTGGTGCTTATTTCCCACCAGCTCTCGATGGCTTCGTCATTGCTCGCTTGCTCGTTGGGCCTGCCGAAACGATTCCACCACACGGTGGAGGTGCCTGGCGGGTAATAGTTGGGAATCCAGTAGTAGTTCCATTGCAGCACCCGGTCCAGCGCATGGGCGTAGCGCAGCATCTCGGGCTGGGTGGTGGCGCGGACCAGTCCGGTGAGCAGTGTGTCGATCGCCGGATTTTTCAGGACCATGTAGTTATTGGCGCCAGGGTCGTTGGCCGAGGCCGAGCCGAAGTAATTGAACAGTTCACTCCCTGGCGAAGTCGTGACCGGGTAGCCGGTGACGATCATGTCGTAGTCGCGGCTCATCAGGCGATTCACGTATTGGGACGAGTCGATGCGACGGATGTTCAGGTCGATGCCGATCTGTTTCAGGGTGCGCTTATAGGGCAGCAGCAATCGGTCCATGCCGTTCTGGCTGACCAGGAACGTGAAGCTCAGCGGCTCGCCTTTGGCGTTGACCAGTTGATCACCATCGGGTTTCCAGCCGGCCTGTTCGAGCAAGTCCAGTGCCTGCAACTGTTTGTCGCGTATCAGGCCGCTGCCATCGGTTTTCGGTGCTTCGAAAACCTGGGTGAACACCTCGTCGGGGATCTGCCCGCGCAACGGTTCGAGAATCGCCAGCTCGCCAGCGTCCGGCAGGTGCCGGGCGGCGAGGTCGGTGTTGGAAAAGAAACTCTGCTGACGGATGTACATGTCTCGCATCATCTGCCGGTTGCTCCACTCGAAATCCCAGAGCATGACCAGTGCCTGGCGTACTCGACGGTCCTGGAACATCGGGTTTTGCAGGTTGAACACAAAACCCTGAGCTGGTTGGGGGGCTTGTGTTGCCAGATGCGCCTTTTGCAGGCGCCCGTCGCTCAGGGCCGGGCTTTCGTAGCCGATGGAGTAACCGGTGGCAGAAAATTCGCGGTTGTAGTCGTAGGCGCCGCCACGCAGGACCTGGCGGGCGACGTCGGTATCGCCGAAGTACTCGATGTTGAAATGATCGAAGTTGTAGAGGCCGCGGCTGACCGGCAAATCCTTGCCCCACCAATCGGCATTACGCTCGAAGGTGATGCTGCGACCGGAGTCAACCTTGCCCACCCTGTAGGGCCCGCTGCCCAAAGGCGGCTCGTAACCGCCACCACTGGCGAAATCGCGGGTCTTCCACCAATGCTCGGGAAACACCGGCAAGGTCGCGATATCGAGGGGCAGGGTGCGGTTCTCATTACTTTTAAAGTCGAACCGAACCGTTAGCGGTGATTCCACTTCTACGCCTTTGACGTCGGCGAATTGGGTGCGATAACGCAGGCTGCCCTGGGTCATCAACAGGTCAAAGGTGTAGCGCACGTCTTCGGCCGTGATCGGTTTGCCGTCAGCAAAACGGGCCTTGGGGTTCAGGTAGAAACGCAGGAACAAACCGTCGTCCGAGCGCTCCATCATCGAAGCCACCAGACCGTACACGGTGTAAGGCTCGTCCAGCGAACGCTGGGCCAGTGGCGAGTAAAGCAGGCCGTCGATCTGTGTGACGCCAATGCCTTTATCGATGTACGGCAAGATATGGTCGAATTGACCGATTTCGATTGCCGAGCGGCGCATCGTGCCACCCTTGGGGGCTTGCGGGTTGGTGTAGGCAAAATGACTAAAGCCGGCAGGATACTTCGCCGGTTCACCGTACACGGTCAACGCATGTTGCGGTGCTGCATTCACACCGGTGACGCCCAACAACAGGGTCACGGCAGTGAACAACAAAGTAGGGAAAGCCAGTCGCATTGTCAGCCTTAGAGCCGGGTGGTCAATAACCACAATTTGTACGCTAGCGGCGCGTCCCTCGCCACTCGTATCACGTATCCCAAACACAACGGCCCACCAAAAGGCGGGCCGTCGTGCAGAAAACTTAAGGGCTGATCAGTCCTGGCGGCTGGTCACTTCCAGCAGGTGGTAACCGAACTGGGTCTTGACCGGGCCTTGCACCACGTTGAGCGGTGCGCTGAAGACCACGGTGTCGAATTCCTTGACCATCTGGCCTGGACCGAACGAACCCAGATCACCGCCCTGGCGGCTGGACGGGCACGTGGAGTTGGCTTTGGCGACTTCGGCGAAATCGGCGCCGCCTTCGATCTGGGTTTTGAGTTCGTTGCACTTGGCTTCCGAGGCAACGAGGATGTGACGGGCAGTGGCTTTAGGCATGGCAAAATTCTCCTTTCAATGTTCAGTAAAGTGCGGAGCCTACCGGATTCAGTGGTCTATTTCTTCTCAAAGTTCCGTCCAGACCGCACAGGCGGGTAGGGCACGCCTTTATAGGCCGGCATTTCTCAGTCGCACGGCATGCTGCACATACAGGGCAATCGGGTCGATGCCCTTGCGCAACGGGCCGGCGGTCTGGCTGAGGCTGTCCAGGTGATCCAGCGGATAGTCGGAACGGATCACTTTACCCAAATGAGAGCTGTAGCGGCCGACCATGCCGTCGTTCTGCTCGGCTTCGGTGGTGAAGTAGCGGGAAAAGGCGCGGAGAAACCCGTGCAGAGGATTCAGGGCATCTAGCCCTTTGTCGAGGATATCGCCCTGCAGGGTGCCGCTCCAGGAGTAATAACGTACGCCGTCGACCCGTTCGCGACCCTTGCCACCCCAGGTTTTCGGCAATCCCTGAGGGTATTTGTCGTTGAATGCGCCCACACCCTCCGTGGTCAGGGCATTCAACGCGGCGATGGCGTTTTGCGGCAGTTGGCGATTACCACTGAGCAATGACAGAAAGTCTGCGAACAAGGTGGCAACCGTCTCGGCGACGTGTTCCGGCAGGCGCCCGGGCGTCAACGCCTTGCGCAAGAAGTCAGCCAGCTCCGAGCCGTGATTCGGTCCGCTGACGGAAGTCACTGAAGCGATGACTTGCGGTGCGACCGCCGCCGCATAACGTGCGGCGAGTGCGCCTTGGCTGTGACCGATCAAGTTGACTTTGCTCGCACCGGTTCCTTCCAGCACTCGTTCGATCTGCGCCAGGAGTTGGTCGCCGCGGACTTCATTGCTATGGGTAGCCGACAAGTGCGGGATAAACACTCTTGCGCCTGCACTCCTGAGGGCCTGCTTGACGTCATGAAAGAGTTCGATCTTCCCGATGCGGTCGAAGCCGAAGAGCCCGTGGACCAACAGGATCGGATATTGAGTGGTTGCATTCCGTAGCATGTTCTTTCCTTTTTCGAGGTCGTTCAGAGGTGTGTTGATGGGCTCACTCTAAAGCACACCCGCTGTTCGACGTTGTATGAAAAAGCCGCTATAACCTGATGAAAACGGAATAGAAAATGTACGAAATCTCGAAAGTAGATGAAGTCTTGGTCGGAATATTTGGACATCTTTTTATCTGTAACAGAGCGTTTTTCTGTGATGGCCTACTTCGGGAACACCATTTGCCTGTTAATCGTGTCTCGATTCCGACGTCCAGTCCTCTATTGAGGGCTGGACGAGGGGTGTGGCTCACGCCGGTTGTTGATCCCGGCTCTGTGCGCTGAGCCGGTCGGCTGCCTCGCGCAACAGCTGTTCCGTCCCGCTCCAGCCAAGGCAGCCGTCCGTTACCGATACGCCGTAACGCATTGACGGGCCCAGCGGCTGGCAACCTTCGAACAGATGGCTCTCGATCATCATGCCAATCAGCGATCGGTCACCTTGCAGGCGTTGTTCAAGCACGTCGTTGAACACCGCCGGCTGACGCAACGGGTTTTTGCCGCTGTTGGCATGGCTGCAGTCGACCATGATCCGGGCCGGGATTTTGAGTTTGGTCAAATCGCTGTGCACTTGGGCGACACTCGTGCAGTCGTAGTTCGGCCCGCGATGGCCTCCGCGCAATACCAGGTGGGTGTCGGGATTGCCCGGGGTCTGAATGATTGCAGGGTGACCCTGGCTATCGACACCGAAATGGCGATGCGGATGGGCGGCGGACCGCATGGCGTCACTGGCAACACCGACACCGCCATCGGTGCCGTTCTTGAAGCCGACCGGCATGCTCAGGCCGCTGGCCATTTCACGGTGGATCTGCGATTCGGTGGTGCGAGCGCCAATAGCGACCCAGCTCAGCAGGTCGTCGAAGTAGCCGGCGGCCATCGGTTGCAGCAGTTCGGTGGCAATCGGCAGTCCCAGGCGGAGCATTTCGCGCATCAACTTGCGGGACAGCGTCAAACCGCCCGTCATGTCATCGCTGCCATCCAGGTGGGGATCGTAGGCCAGGCCTTTCCAACCGACGGTGGTGCGGGGTTTTTCGACGTAAGCGCGCATCACCAGCAGTATTTCACCGCTGACGTCGGCGGCGAGGCGGGCGAGGTTGCCGGCGTATTCGAGGGCGGACTTTGGATCGTGAATCGAGCAGGGGCCGACGATGACCAGCAAACGGGAATCTTCACCGTTGAGGATCGCGCGAACCGCTTGGCGGTGGGCGTCGACTTGCTGGCTCAGGGCATTGCTGAGTGGCAGTTGCTGTTTGAGTTGCAATGAGCTTGGCAGACGCAAGGTCAGCGCTTCATTGGCAGGGCTCAAGGTGGACAGCGGTAGAGCGGAGACGGACGAGTTCATATTCGGGCTTCCTGGGCAGGCGGCGGGTTCGTTCCCGCGCACTCGGCCCTACTGGGGTGTTCGACAATTGGCCGGATTGGCTGCGTGTGTGTGCTTGCCACCTGTGGGTGACCGATCGGAGGCGGCAGGCTGTCCCGAGCGGAAGCTGGTAAATCGCCAGGCGGTAAAACTGTCGTGACGGTAATAAGTGGCGTAGTTCATTTTTGAATCCTCTGGTTGTCTGGTGTGTCGCTAAAAATGTGCGGGGCTGAAAAAACAAAACCCCCGGTCGGGAAGCCGGCCGGGGGTTGAGAATTCTCTGGTGGCGACCCGTTTAAAGTGGGCGCCGTGTAGGTATCAGGCGCGCCAGTGGCTAAACCAATACCCAACATAAAAGCTGACCGGAGCACAGACGTCATTCACCCGAGCAGCCGCAACCGAGCGCAGGGCGCTGGCAGTGTGAAGCTGTAAGAGGGTGTTGAACATGGACGTTCTCCGATGAATGCGCCGAGCTTACTCGAGGCCGGTACGCGGATTCAATCAGAAAATGCTATCGATCACCGGCGGCGTTTTCTATCGCTTGAGTGCGTCACCGGTTGTGACACACTTTATGCTTTGCTATATGCAACGTCACAAGGACGAATCATGAAGCCCCTGACCATCGCTGCTGCTCAATCGATTTCCATCGCCGGTGACCTTGCCGCAAACATTGTGTGGCATCAGCGCTTCATGCAGGTGGCCGCGGAGCAGGGCGTGCAATTGCTGGTGTTCCCTGAGCTATCGCTGACCGGGTACGAGCGTGGACTCGCGGCGCAATTGGCCATTGCGCCGCACGCCGAGGCTCTGCAGCCGCTGCGGGATTTCGCGCGGGAAGTCGGTGTGACGACTGTCGTCGGGATGCCGATTCGGCTGTCGGAGGATTCGCCAGTATTGATCGGGGCGCTGGTGTTGGGCGTCGATGGTTCGCTCGGAATCTACAGCAAGCAGCACCTGCATCCAGGCGAAGAGGTGGCATTTGCACCGGGAACCGGCGGTTCAACCCTGACCATGGGTGCCGATACGGTCGCGTTGGCGGTGTGTGCGGATTTCTCTCACGCCAGTCATGCCGCCGCGGCGGCACAGCAAGGCGCCGATCTCTATGCCGCGGGCGTACTCATCACGGAAAACGGCTACGCCCCGGATACCGCGTTGTTGCAAGGCTACGCCAGTACTCATTCGATGGCGGTCCTGATGGCCAACCATGGCGGTACGACGGGTGGCTGGGAATCGGCAGGCCGCAGCGCAATCTGGGCGTCGGACGGCTCGCTGATTGCGGCCGCACCGGGAACAGGCAACCTGATGGTCGTGGCTCGCCGCGATGCTGACAGTTGGAAGGGGCAAATAGTGGCCGTTGCGGAGGCTTGATGGCATTTGAATTACGCCCGGCGACGCTCCGGGACCTCGGCTTCGCTCGTGAACTGACCCGCAAAAATATGCTGCGCTATTACATTCAGCACGATTTGTTGTGGCAGGACGAAGGTTTCGATGTGGGCTGGGCAGGGCGCGAGAACTGGTTGATTGTGCGCGGCGAGACCTTGCTGGGCTTTTTCAGTCTGAGTCGTGATGCCAAAGCCTTGTACATCCGCGAGTTGCATGTCATCGAAGCGTTTCGAGGGCAGGGCGCCGGTTCCTGGGCGATTGATCAGGTATTCGCCATGGCGCGCAAGGAGCGGCGTCCGGCATTGCGTTTGACGGTTTTTGAAAACAACCCTGCGCAAGGGTTGTATGAGAGAAAGGGCCTGAAGGTCGTCGGTACGGACGAGTGTTTCCTGAGAATGCAGCGCGATATCGATGCCTTGCCTGGCTGAAACACGCATACGACAAGCCTTTCAAGACGTATTGAAACTTTTTATATGACGCTTGCCGCTAGGTCTGCCAGTTCCTTTTTGCTAAGGTGTCGGCAACCCAATAGGACCATATCGCGAGGTGTCTGCTTGATTAGGGTGCTAGTAGTCGATGACCATGATCTCGTTCGTACAGGCATTACACGAATGCTGGCTGACATCGATGGCCTGCAAGTAGTCGGCCAGGCTGAGTCAGGGGAAGAATCCTTGCTCAAGGCGCGTGAGTTGAAACCCGATGTGGTGCTGATGGACGTCAAGATGCCCGGTATCGGTGGTCTTGAAGCTACGCGCAAACTATTGCGCAGCCATCCGGATATCAAAGTCGTCGCGGTCACCGTGTGTGAAGAAGATCCGTTTCCTACAAGGTTGTTGCAGGCGGGTGCCGCGGGTTATCTGACCAAGGGTGCCGGGCTGCCGGAAATGGTCCAGGCCATCCGCCTGGTATTCGCCGGGCAACGCTACATCAGTCCGCAGATTGCACAGCAGCTGGCGATCAAATCCTTCCAGCCGACCAATGATTCGCCTTTCGACGCTTTGTCGGAGCGGGAAATCCAGATCGCGTTGATGATTGTCGGCTGTCAGAAAGTCCAGATCATTTCCGACAAGCTCTGCCTGTCGCCAAAAACAGTGAATACCTACCGTTACCGCATTTTCGAAAAGCTTTCGATCAGCAGCGATGTCGAGCTGACGCTGTTGGCGGTTCGTCACGGCATGGTTGATGCCAGCCTCTGAAAATGACTGAAACCTTCGATCCCAGCGCCTTTCTGTCGACAGTCAGTGGGCGTCCCGGTGTGTATCGCATGTTCGACAGCGAGGCACGCCTGCTCTACGTCGGCAAGGCCAAGAACCTCAAGAATCGTCTGTCGAGTTACTTCCGCAAATCCGGTCTTGCGCCCAAGACCGCTGCGCTGGTGGCTCGTATCGCTCAGGTCGAAACGACGATTACGGCCAATGAAACCGAAGCCTTGTTGCTTGAGCAGACGCTGATCAAGGAGTGGCGTCCGCCCTACAACATCCTGCTGCGCGACGACAAATCCTACCCCTACGTCTTTCTCTCGGATGGCCAGTTTCCACGCTTGAGCATCCATCGCGGCGCGAAAAAGGCCAAGGGCAAATATTTCGGTCCTTATCCCAGCGCCGGTGCGATTCGTGAAAGCCTGAGCCTGCTGCAGAAGACGTTTTTCGTTCGTCAGTGCGAAGACAGCTATTACAAGAACCGCACGCGTCCTTGCCTGCAATACCAGATCAAACGCTGCAAGGCGCCCTGTGTCGGGCTGGTGGAGCCCGAGGTGTATGCCGAAGATGTGCGGCACTCGGTGATGTTCCTTGAGGGGCGCAGCAATGCGCTGACGGATGAGTTGTCCGCAGGAATGGAAGAGGCGGCGATCAACCTCGAGTTCGAGCGTGCGGCCGAGTTGCGCGATCAGATTTCATTACTGCGCCGGGTTCAGGACCAGCAGAGCATGGAAGGCGGGACCGGCGATGTCGATGTGATCGCCGCGTTCGTCAATCCGGGTGGTGCCTGCGTTCATTTGATCAGTGTGCGCGGCGGGCGGGTGCTGGGGAGCAAGAACTTCTTCCCGCAGGTGGGTATTGAAGAAGACGTTTCCGAAGTCATGGCGGCGTTTCTCGGCCAGTACTTCATCAGCAGTCCCGAACGCGACTTGCCGAGCGAACTGATCGTCAACGTGGTTCACGAAGACTTTCCGACCCTGATCGCGGCCATCGAAGAGCTACGCGGTCGGGAATTGACCATCAGTTATCGGGTTCGTGGCACGCGAGCACGCTGGCAGCAGTTGGCGGTCACCAATGCCGAACAGGCACTGGGTGCACGCCTGGCCAATCGTCAACACGTTGCCGCACGTTTCGATGCGCTGGCAGAAGTGCTGAACCTGGACGAGCCACCACAGCGTCTGGAGTGTTACGACATCAGTCACTCCAGCGGCGAAGCGACCGTAGCCTCCTGCGTGGTGTTCGGCCCCGAAGGTCCGATCAAGTCCGACTACCGCCGCTACAACATTGAAGGCGTCACCCCTGGCGATGACTACGCCGCGATGCACCAGGCCCTGACTCGACGCTTCAGCAAACTGAAGGACGGGGAGGGCAAGCTACCGGACATTTTGCTGGTGGACGGTGGCAAGGGGCAGTTGTCCATGGCCCGCGACGTGCTCAATGAGCTGGCGGTGCCTGACCTGATTCTGTTGGGTGTGGCCAAGGGCGCCACGCGCAAGGCCGGTTTCGAAACCCTGTACCTGAACGATGCTGCCCACGAATTTACCTTGCGCGGCGATTCTCCCGCGCTGCATTTGATCCAGCAGATACGCGACGAAGCTCACCGTTTCGCGATTACCGGACACCGCGCACGTCGTGGGAAAACCCGTCGAACGTCTACACTTGAAGGCGTCGCCGGTGTCGGACCGACCCGCCGCCGCGATTTGTTGAAACATTTTGGTGGATTGCAGGAGCTGTCTCGTGCCAGCATCGAAGAAATCGCCAAAGCCCCCGGGATCAGTAAAAAGCTCGCAGAGTTGATTTATGCAAATCTGCACAGCGAGTAGAATGCCCCCTCACCTCGTAGCCAGTTGTGCCGATGAATATCCCTAATCTGATTACCGTACTACGCGTCCTGCTCATTCCGATCTTCATTTTACTGTTCTACCTGCCTTATCAATGGAGCTACCTGGCGTCCGCCTCGGTCTTCGCATTTGCTGCCGCCACAGACTGGCTAGATGGGTATCTGGCCCGCCGACTGGAACAAAGCACGCCGTTCGGGGCTTTTCTCGATCCGGTTGCTGACAAACTGATGGTCGCTGTTGCGCTGGTGTTGCTGGTGCAAGAACATGGCAACCTGTGGCTCACGCTGCCGGCCGCCGTGATCATCGGTCGCGAGATAGTCGTCTCGGCACTTCGCGAATGGATGGCCGAACTCGGTGCACGCGCTCACGTCGCCGTGTCGAACCTGGGCAAATGGAAAACCGCCGCGCAAATGCTAGCCTTAGTGATTCTGCTGGCGAATCCGTCGGATTTCACGTTCTGGGTGCTGGTGGGGTACGCCTTGCTGCTGATATCCGCGGGCCTGACGTTGTGGTCCATGGTCCAATATCTGCGGGCTGCCTGGCCGCATCTGAAGACCGACGTGGAAAAGAAATAAACTTTTTTGAATCAAGGTGTTGACGAGGCTTCTGGATTCTATAGAATGCGCCACACCAAGACGCGGGAATAGCTCAGTTGGTAGAGCACGACCTTGCCAAGGTCGGGGTCGCGAGTTCGAGTCTCGTTTCCCGCTCCAAATATTATTCTGCTGACTTCCATCGAAGTTTGTAGAGATTGAAACAAGAGGCTTCGGCCTCTTTTTTCGTTCCAGTAAGTTCCACACGAAACCACTACCAGCCACGATTTTTTAGTACATTTTTTAGTACATTAATCCGGCGCTTGGTAGATCACTTTTTTGTGGTACTCGCCTCACTGGAAACCGTACGAATCTCCTCCATCCAAACGAGATGGAGATTGTGCGATGGCTCTCACCGATACTGCAGTCCGGCAGGCCAAACCCCGAGCCAAGAACTACACCCTTCCTGACTACGACGGCCTCGCCCTTTTCGTGATTACGAAAGGCGCCAAGTGCTGGCACTTCCGCTTTTCCTGGGCGGATAAGCAACCCCGTATGTCTCTCGGTACCTATCCTGAAATTGGTTTGCGGGATGCACGCGCTTTGCGTGAAATTTTGCCGGGATGTTGATCGCCAGAGGTGTCGATCCGCGCATCCGTCGGCGACAAGAACGCAATGCCTCACGTCTGGCCACGGAAAACACCTTCGAAGCGGTCTATTAGCGCTGGCGCGATTTCAATGCATTGAGTTTGGCAGGTGCACGAGTAGGCATTACGCTTGATCGTCGCTATCGACCCAAAGCACCCAGACCTGACGGTCAAAAATGGCAAGAAGCGAACGGTCTGATTATTAAAAAAAAATCTGTCACCATTCCTCCCACGTTTGATCGTATTTCCACTGCGTCAGCGCCAGCCGCACCTTGGGCTGAACACCACGCATAAAATGTTTTGGCAGTTCCTATCTGATTTACAATGCCCTCCCTTTGACGGAGGCCAGCCTTTCGTGGATGTTCTATCACTTATCTATGACTACCTGAATGAGTTGGTGATTCAGCCTGTCACCGACCAGTTTTTCGGCATTTTCGATCTGAACGGCCGCTTCGGTGTACTGTTTCTCTTCACGTCCTACAGCATCGCTTACAGCCTGTTCCGATTCAGGAAGCGTCGCGGGCTCACCGACGCGCACTCGTTCGGGCAGTTCATCGGCGGCAGTCGGGTTCACTTCCATCGCTCGGCGTTGCTGGATTACCGGTACTATTTCGTGCGGGCTATCCTGAAAGTCGCGCTGGTGCTGCCCATCGTCGGCCTGGTAGACCCCTATATCCTACGCTCCGGGGATTACATCGCTTTTTTCACCAACCTTTGGGGCGCGCGCTCGCAACTGAGTGAGAACCTCTCGCTTTCCCTGCTCTACGGGCTGGGGGTGTTCCTTGTGAAGGATTTTACGCATTACTGGGCGCACCGGGCCTTTCATTCCCGATGGCTTTGGGCGTTTCACAAAGTCCATCATTCGGCGCCCGTCCTGGTACCGGCGACTGCGAGCCGGGTTCACTTTGTGGAAAAAATTGTCGAAAAACTGACTTCCGCCGTCTGCCTCAGCGCCTACGCCGGTGTCTTCTGGTACGCCTGTGGCGGGGAGATCAGCCGTTACACCTTGTTTGGCGTGACCTATCTGGTGTTCATCCTCAACGGGTTTGCGGCAAACTTGCGTCACAGCCATGTCTGGCTTTCGTTCGGGCCAGCGTTCGAGCATGTGCTGAACAGCCCGGCCCAGCACCAGATTCACCACAGTGACGCGCCCCGACATTTCAACAAGAACTTCGGTACCAACCTGTCACTCTGGGACTGGATGTTCGGTACGCTTTATGTCACCACCTCGAAGCCCGAGCTCATCCGGTTCGGCACCGGGGAACAGGATCACGGCCGCTACCTGACGATCTACAGCCTGATCGTCACTCCCTTTGTGGAAACAGCCCGCAAGATCCTCCTGGCGAAACGCCCGCAGACGGCTCCGCCCGGAGCTTGCGAAACGCCCTATTCGTAATGGGTGTCTGATACACAGCTCATCGGCGCTGCGTGCTGTATCCAGCGGCCTGCTGCTGATCCTCTAGTGGGCCTATAGAGATACGCACCACGAGCAGTGAGTAAAGGTTTTCCAAACCTGTCAGGTCACAGCGGAGCAGTCGCATATCCGGCTGGGAGCGAAGCCTCAAGGCAAAGATCCAGGTCAGGCTGAATTCCGCACCCTGTAGCGATGGGGGCTGCCATTCCCTCGGCACGAAACTCAAACGCTACATGATTTAGACGCCTGAGTTAGGCGCCTTTTTTTTGTCCAAGCAGTCCATGTAACCCGTTTTGCGATGAAGTGATCGTCACATTCGCCGAGTTTTGGTGGGTTCAACAGCGAGGCGTCGGCGGCGCATCAAGCGGTAAGCTGCCGGAATGACGAACAAGGACAACAAGGGCGCGGTGATCATGCCGCCGACCATGGGCGCGGCGATACGACTCATCACTTCGCTACCGGTGCCGCTGCCCAGCAGGATGGGTAAGAGGCCGGCAATGATGACGGCCACTGTCATGGCCTTGGGTCGGACCCGCTGCACCGCGCCTTCACGAATCGCGGCGATCAACCCACGCTCAGTGTTATCACCGGCGTCTTCTCGCTCGGTCCAGGCGTTCTTCAGGTAGAGCAGCATGATCACACCAAATTCGGCAGACACACCGGCCAGGGCGATAAAACCGACGCCAGTAGCCACCGACAGGTTGAATCCCAGCAGGTAGAGGAACCACGCCCCACCTGTAAGGGCGAATGGCAAGGTGGCCATGATCAGCAAAGCCTCGTCGAATCGGGAAAACGTCAGGTACAGCAGCACGAAAATGATTAACAGCGTGGCTGGCACCACCAGCTTGAGCCGTGCGTTGGCCCGTTCAAGAAACTCGAACTGCCCTGAATAGCTCAGGCTCATTCCAGGCTGCAACTTGACCTGCTCACTGACAACCCGGCGCAGGTCGGCGACCACTGAGGCAATATCCCGGCCACGCACGTCGATATACACCCAGCCGGAAGGCCGGGCGTTCTCGCTCTTGAGCATCGGAGGGCCGTCGCTGACCTTGACCTTTGCCACAGTGCCGAGGGTGATCTGACTCCCCAAAGGGGTGTAGATCGGCAGCTGCTCCAAGGCACCGAGCGAGTCACGCCACTCACGGGGATAACGCACGTTGATGGGGAAGCGCGCGAGCCCTTCAATGGTCTCCCCAATGTTTTCACCACCGATAGCGCCGGCAACGATCGACTGCACATCGGCGATGTTCAGCCCGTAGCGGGCAGCAGCCTTGCGATCGATATCCACATCAATGTAGCGGCCACCGGTCAACCGTTCAGCCAGGGCTGAACTGACCCCGGGCACGTCCTTGGCCACGCGCTCAACCGCCTGAGTAACCGCATCGATCTGGGTCAGGTTGGTGCCGGCAACTTTCACCCCGATTGGACTCTTGATCCCGGTGGCGAGCATGTCGATGCGGTTGCGGATGGGTGGTATCCAGATATTGGTCAGCCCCGGGACTCGTACCACTCGATCCAGTTCTTCCACCAGTTTTTCCTGGGTCATCCCTGAGCGCCACTGCTCGCGTGGTTTGAACTGGATGGTGGTCTCGAACATCTCCAGCGGTGCCGGATCGGTGGCGGTTTCGGCGCGGCCAGCCTTGCCGAAGACGTGTTCGACCTCGGGGACGGTCTTGATCAGACGGTCAGTCTGTTGCAACAGCTGCGCCGCTTTCTGCGCCGACAACCCTGGCAAAGCCGAAGGCATATAGAGCAGGTCGCCCTCGTCCAGCGCAGGGAGGAACTCGCCACCCAAGCGAGAGATCGGCCATAGCGCGCTGAGAAAGATCAGTAGCGCGACCAGCAGGGTGATTTTGGGACGACGCAGCACCGCGTCGAGGGCCGGTTGATAGAGCCTGATCAACCAACGGTTCAACGGATTCTGTTGTTCATTGGGGATCCGTCCGCGAATCCAGTAACCCATCAGCACCGGCACCAGGGTCACCGACAGTCCCGCCGCCGCTGCCATGGCGTAGGTCTTGGTGAAGGCGAGGGGGCCAAACAGGCGGCCCTCTTGCGCCTCCAGGGTGAACACCGGAATGAACGACAGGGTGATGATCAACAGGCAGAAGAACAGCGCCGGCCCGACCTCGGCCGCCGCTTCGGTCATCACATGCCAGTGATGTTCGCCCTTCAGCTCTTCGCCGGGATGGGCCGCGTACCATGCCTCGACCTTTTTGTGGGCGTTCTCGATCATCACCACGGCGGCATCGACCATGGCGCCGATGGCGATGGCGATCCCGCCCAGAGACATGATGTTGGCGTTGATCCCTTGGTAGCGCATGACGATGAAGGCAATCAGTACCCCCACCGGCAGCGAGATAATGGCCACCAGGGATGAGCGCAGGTGCCAGAGGAAGATCCCACAGACCAACGCGACGACGATGAACTCCTCGATCAGTTTGTGACTGAGATTTTCTACCGCGCGGTCGATCAGCTTGCTACGGTCGTAGGTGGTGACAATTTCTACCCCGGCCGGCAGACTGCTTTTCAAGTCGTCGAGTTTGGCCTTGACCGCGGCAATGGTCTCGCGAGCGTTTTTGCCGCTGCGCAAAATCACCACGCCGCCGACGGTCTCGCCTTCGCCGTCGAGTTCGGTGATGCCGCGACGCATCTCCGGTCCCAGCTGGATAGTGGCTACATCGCCAAGATTCACCGGTACGCCAGCAGCACCAAGCTTGAGTGGAATCGCGCGAAAGTCATTCAGCGTCTTCAGGTAGCCTGAGGCGCGCACCATGAACTCGGTTTCCGCCAGCTCCAGCACAGCACCACCGGTTTCCTGATTGGCCTTGCCGATAGCTTCGGTCACCTCAGCCTGAGTAATACCCAGGCTGGCGAGTTTGAACGGATCAAGCTGGATCTGATACTGCTTGACCATGCCGCCCACGGTGGCGACTTCGGCAACGTTCGGTAGGGTCTTGAGTTCGAACTTGAGGAACCAGTCCTGCAAGGCGCGTAGTTGCGCCAGGTCGTGTCCGCCACTGCGGTCCACCAGTGCGTACTGATAGATCCAGCCCACTCCCGTGGCGTCTGGCCCCAAGGACGGTTTGGCGGAAGCCGGCAGGCGGCTTTGGACTTGACTCAAATACTCCAGCACCCGCGAGCGGGCCCAATACAAATCGGTGCCGTCTTCGAACAGCACGTACACGAAGCTGTCGCCGAAAAAGGAATAACCGCGCACGGTCTTGGCCCCCGGCACCGATAGCATGGTGGTGGCCAATGGGTAGGTCACCTGGTTCTCAACGATCTGCGGCGCTTGTCCCGGGTAAGGGGTACGGATGATCACCTGAACATCAGAGAGATCCGGAAGTGCATCGATCGGCGTACTCTGAACCGACCAGACGCCCCAGACCGTGACGAAGATCGTCGCCAGCAGCACCAGCAAGCGGTTGGCGACTGACCAGCGAATCAGGGCGGCAATCATGGCTGACCCCCGGTATTTTCCAGGCGTTCAACGCGCAACCCATCATCGGTTTGGCTCACAGAGATCCGAACCTTGTCGCCCGCCTTGAGTCCTTGCATGAGCGCCGGGTCAGCCAACGGGAAGGTCATGGTCATGCCCGGCATGCCCAGCGTCTTGAACGGCCCATGGGCGAGGGTCACGTCGTTGCTGTTGATCTCGACAACCTGGCCATCGGCCTCATGCAGGGCGAAGGCTGCGGCGGTAGGTGCTGGAACTTCCAGCGCTCTCGCGGCAATGCCCTTGAGACTGGCCTCAGAGTCGAGCAGGAACTGTCCAGAGCTGACCACCTGCTGGCCTTCTTCCAGACCTTTCAATACCACCGTTTTGCCTTCGTTTTCCTGCCCGGGTTGCACCTCTACGGGTCGGTAGCGACCCGCGTCTTCGGCGAGCATCACCAGGACGCGTCGGCCGGTGCGAATGAGCGCTTCGCTCGGTACCCACAACACGCTTTGCTCAGTCGAACGATTCAGGCGCACCTGCGCCGTCATACCGGGTCTGAGGCGTCCGTCAGGGTTGGGTAGTTCGACGCGTACGCGAATAGTGCGACTGTCCGGATTGGTTTCGGGCAGAATCGCGCTGACCGTGCCGTTGAGCACAGTCCCGGGGAAGGCAGGCAGGCGTGCTTCTACCGGTTGACCGACGACGATCGATCCAGTCTCCGACTCTGGAACGGCCACGGCCAGCCAGACGCTACTCAAACCATTGACGCGTGCCAGGGTCTCGCCGGCGGCCACCGTCATTCCCTCGCGTACATCCAACGCTTGCAGCACACCACCAATGGGACTGGTGAGGGTCAGGTTTGGCTGGACCTTGCCGCTGCGCTCTACCTGAGTAATCAGTGTCGCCGGCATTCCCGTCAGGCGCAGCCGTTGGCGTGCCGCCGCCAGCAAGTCAGCATCACCGTTACGTTTAAGTGCGAGGAATTCTTCCTGAGCAGCGGCCCACTCCGGGACCAGGATATCGGCCAACGCCGCATTCGCTTTGAGTACATCGCCTGGAGCACGGGCATACACCCGCTCCACAAAGCCAGCAGTTCGCGATTGAATCACCGCAACATCTCGCTCATTGAATGCCAGCACACCGACCACGTCCAGGCTGGAAGCAAGCATGCCGCGAGTGACTGTGGCCAGACGCAAGCCGAGATTCTGGGTCAGGCTGGGATCGATACTGATGGCCGCACTGTCCGCCGCAGCATCAGCGTATCGGGGTACCAATTCCATGTCCATGAAGGGCGATTTGCCTGGTTTATCGAACTTCTGCTGCGGGGACATCGGGTCGTACCAATACAGTATTTTGCGTTCGTCTTGTGTTTCAGGGGCCTGTTCGGCGGTAGTCTCAGACACTGCAGTCATACGCTGCTGAGCGAACCAGTAACCACCGGCGGCGCCCAGGGCAATCGAGAAGCCTGCCAGCAAAGCCCCATTCCAGATTCGAGAGCTCATTGATTGGCGTCCCCATAAGCAAAATACAAGCGAGCACTGGTGAGGGCTTGCTGTTCTTCGAAGTCGACCTGCTTGAGGCGGGTCTCGATGAGTTCGCGCCGAGCAGCGATGACCGTCGCCAAGTCACTTTTACCGGCGCGGTAACTGGCCATGCTGAGCTTGACCTTTTCCTGGGCCAGCGGTAACAGGCTGTCCTGGCTGCGGCGCACGGCACGGTTCAGACGCTCGTATTCGGCCAGGTCATCCTCCAATTGCTGGGTGTGCTCGCGTGCAAGCGCTTCGCGCTCGGCCTCCAACTGATTCAGTTCCGCATGCTTGGCGGCGATCTTCGGGTTTTGTCGGGAGTCGGGGAACAGTGGCAGGTCGAACGTGAACTGCACGCTGATCATGTCGCCGAACTGACGGCCGCGGCGCTGGTAATCAAGTTCCCAACTCCAGTCGGACTGCTTTTCCGACTCTGCTTCACGGACCTTGGCCTGCGCTTCTCGAGTCATTGGAACGAACGCCGCCAGTGCGGGGTGATGTTGCAGCTTATGCGGGTAACCCGAAGCGTCGATGGGCCACTCGGGCAAGCTGCCGACGGGCTGGTCATTGGCGGCCAGACCTATCCAGCGTCTGAGAGCTGCTCTGGCTTGTGCCCGCAAACGGATCAGGTCGTCTTGTTGTTCCGCCAACTGAGCCGCCTCCTGTTTTGGCGTTACTGCATCGGCAGGCTGACCACGGCCTCCGGCGATCTGCGCCCGGACGGTATCAGCCAAAAGACGGTTCTCCCGGTAAAAATCCTGAAACAGCGCCTCTTTACGCTCGACGGAGTAGCTGCTGATCCAGGCCAGCGCAGTGGCCTGACGAACGTTCAGTCGCTCGACACGGCTTTCGGCCGCGGCGCGATCTACGGATGCCTCGGCAACTTCGATTCGCGCCCTACGCTTGTCACGGTTGGGTACCTCCTGCATGACGCCGACCATCTGCATGGTCATGAAGTCCTGCTCGAGGCGCCAGCGGTCAGGGCCACCGATGGGGTAGTTTTGTACGCCCAGCAGTAGCTTCGGGTCGGGTAGTTCGCCGGCTGGAATGGCGGCGCTGCTGGCGGCTTGCAGTTTGGCCGCTTGGGCAGTCAGCGATGGTGCATGGGTTTCGGCAAGGCGCAAGGCTTCGTCGAGTGTCAGCGGCGCGGCAAGGGTGGGCAATGCCAGCACACTTGCCGCCAGGGCAGTCACGAGGGGCCAACCGGTGCAGTAGCACTTGGAATTCATGTTCAAGATTCCTGTGATGATCCACTGCGCGCCTCTTGGGCTCGCGCGCAGAAATGCCATCCCGCGCCAGGGCGGGAGCGGCTCAGTGTGGTACAGGAATCAAGCGCGAGGCGGTCGCCACACCCCGGACGGGGCCTGAGTAGGGAGGAGGTCGCTGAAGATTGTCAGCATCTGCGGACTGGACAAACGGGCGGCAGGTTTACCAAACGACACTTGTAGCAGACTGGCGCTCCTGCATTCCTGGCCAGGTTTGCAGGTTTTGCCGTGATCGGCGGAGTTGCTTATGTCGACGCAACAGTCCTGGCTCACATCACCCATCATGGTCATGCCCGTCGTTTGCATAGGACAAGGTTCTATCGGTGACTGAATGCCCGCCATCCCGCTCAGGGGAAGCGCCAAGCTGATCAGGAAAATGAGGCAACACCGCAGATAGCCTTTCATGCGAGGAGTCTAGTCGCTGGTAACGGGCTATACAATTACGAATCTGTCAGGTAGAACCCGCCGGATAGCCTCCTTTGCTAGATACAGGAATTCGCTAAACAGCCAAGTCCAACGCCCTGAACATAGGAAATAGTTGCAGCTCATAGCATGTCGTTCGCATCACTTCAACCGGTCCAGCGGGCCATATGTCACAGTAGCAGAAGCTTTGGGGTCCACACTGACAGCGGACATTGTCAGTCACGACGCTTTGGCTAAGCGTTCGCGCAGATGGCTAATGACGATCAGATGGACTCAGTTCCACCGGTGAACTTTACGCAAATTTTACGGGCAGCCATATTGAGTCTATTGATACTGTGCGGCGCTCATCGACCAGGCATTTTTTATGTCCATTGCAGCACTGCGGCTTATCGGGTTTATTCTGGGTGTTTTTTTGATCACGTTGGCCGTGAGCATGGTGATTCCCATGTTCACACTGGTGGTTTATGAACGCAGTGATGATCTGTCGGCGTTTCTCTGGTCGAGCCTGATCACCTTCGTCTGTGGGCTGGCGCTGATTATTCGCGGGCGTCCAGAGGTTGCCCAACTTCGTCCACGAGATATGTACCTGTTGACCACGGCCAGTTGGGTTGTCGTCTGCGCCTTTGCGGCTTTGCCGATGGTGCTCATCCATCACATCAGCTACACCGATGCGTTTTTTGAAACGATGTCCGGCATCACCACCACCGGCTCGACGATTTTGACGGGGCTGGATACCGCGTCTCCAGGATTACTGATTTGGCGCTCGATGCTGCACTGGCTCGGGGGAATTGGTTTTATCGGCATGGCCGTGGCGATTTTGCCTTTGTTGCGAGTCGGCGGCATGCGTTTGTTTCAGACAGAATCTTCAGACTGGTCAGAGAAAGTCACACCACGCTCTCATGTCGCGGCGAAATATATTCTGGTGCTCTACCTCGGGCTGACCGGGGTGGCCGCTCTGGCGCTATGGGTAGCGGGCATGACGCCTTTCGAAGCGATCAATCATGCGATGTCATTTATTTCAACGGGCGGCTTTTCAACTTCGGATGCATCCCTGGCGCACTGGCCTCAACCGGCTGTTCATTGGGTATCCGTGGTTGTCATGATTCTCGGTAGCCTGCCTTTCACCTTGTATGTCGCCACACTCCGGGGCAACAAAAGTGCGTTATTAAAAGACCACCAGGTGCGAGGGTTCATCGGGTTTCTGGTGATTACCTGGCTGCTATTTGGTACGTGGTTGTGCTTTAACAGTGACTACAGCTGGTGGGAAGCGTTTCGTATCGTGGCTGTCAATGTAACCTCTGTGGTCACCACCACGGGTTTAGCCCTCGGGGATTACACCTTATGGGGCAGCTTTTCTGTTTTGCTGTTTTTCTATTTGACCTTCGTTGGCGGCTGCTCTGGGTCTACGGCGGGGGGACTGAAGATTTTCCGCTTTCAAGTAGCCTCTTCATTGCTGATGGGCAGCCTGAAACAACTGATTCATCCTCGTGCGGTGATTCGGAAAAAATACAACGACCATCCCATCGACGAAGACATCGCACGTTCACTGTTGACCTTTTCATTCTTTTTTACCATTACCATCGGTGGCATTGCCCTGGGGTTGGCGCTTATCGGTCTTGATTGGACGACGGCCTTAAGCGGTGCGGCCACCGCAGTATGCAATGTGGGTCCCGGACTGGGCACGATCATTGGTCCAGCAGGTAACTTCTCGACCTTGCCGGATGCAGCAAAATGGCTGCTGACGGTGGGCATGCTCTTGGGTAGGCTGGAAATTCTGACCGTGCTGGTGCTGCTCACACCCGTCTTTTGGAGGTACTAATTGGGTTGGTAGGAGAGCGTTTATTCGATGCCGCGAAACACCTGGTATCGTATCCCGCTTGTTGAGCTGATAGCTCAATGTGATCTTGCCGCAACAGAACCACTGGATGCAGCAAATACACTTGCGGGCAATAGCCAAGGAAACTTGAATATGTCCCAGACAATTGCGACACGTAGCATCCCCCGTACGGTCTGGGCGTTAGGGTTCGTCAGCTTGTTCATGGACTTGTCTTCAGAAATGGTTCATAGCCTGCTGCCGATGTATCTGGTGGGTTCTCTAGGCGTCAGCATGATCACCCTGGGGCTGATCGAGGGTATTGCGGAGGCGACGGCCCTGATCGTTAAAGTCTTTTCAGGCGCCATCAGCGATTATTTCGGACGACGCAAGGGCCTGCTGTTGCTCGGCTACGGACTGGCTGCACTCACCAAGCCGCTCTTTCCGCTGGCCCACTCCGCAGAAATGGTATTCACCGCACGCTTTCTGGATCGGATTGGCAAAGGTATTCGCGGCGCTCCACGTGATGCCCTGGTCGCTGATGTATCGCCACCGGAAATCCGTGGCGCTTGCTTCGGCTTACGTCAATCCATGGATACGATAGGGGCCTTCCTCGGGCCAGCAGTAGCCATCGGCTTGATGTATGCCTTCAGTGAAAACATTCCACTGGTGTTATGGATCGCGGTGATACCGGCGTTGGTAGCAGTCAGTCTGATTTTTGTTGGCGTCGATGAGTCCGAACATGAGCCGTCAGCTCAGCGCTTTCGTTCACCCATACGGCTACAACTGCTCTACAGCTTTTCGCCGGCTTATTGGTGGGTGGTGATAATTGGCGCATTGTTCACCCTGGCACGTTTTAGCGAGGCCTTCCTGGTCTTGCGCGCTCAGCAAACAGGACTGTCTGCAACCTGGGTGCCTATAGTGATGGTGGTGATGGCCTTGTTCTACACGTTCTCGGCCTACCCTGTGGGGAAGGTCTCTGACCGTGTAAGCCGCACAAGTCTTCTCGGGGGCGGGTTGATATTGCTGATCTTGTCCGATCTGGTTCTAGCCAGCGCCGAGTCCGTTTCAATGTTGATACTCGGCGTCGCCCTATGGGGACTTCATATGGGATTCAGTCAGGGGTTACTGGCTGCTCTTGTCGCTGACACGTCACCGGCAGAATTAAAAGGAACCGCTTTCGGGATTTTCAATCTGGTGAGTGGTGTATCCATGTTGCTGGCAAGCGGGATTGCGGGGTTACTTTGGCAAACGTATGGTTCAGCAATGACGTTTTATGCCGGAGCAATTTTTTCTGCGGTAGCGCTCATACTGCTGATAGCACAACGTAGTAAGAGCACACGTTGCTTGCATGATCCCGGACCACGCAAGAATTAAGGAAAGTTTGAAAACCAGTTTGCCGGGTACTCGGCAATCACTTGGTCAGTACCTGCTTTGCTCAGGCCGATGACCTGATAAGCATCCTGCTTCCCACCGACCTCCATACCAGGCGAGCCTGCCGGCATGCCCGGCACAGCAATCCCTATAAGGTCGTCGCGTTTGCTCAAAGCAACTATTCTGCTCAGCAGGTACGTGGCCTTCAACAAACTTTCCGTTGATCACCGCGGTGTGGCATGACGAGAGACGCGTAACAACCCCCAGGTCCTGCTTGACCGCGCTCATGTTGGTTTCTACATGATCAACGACGGTGAAGCCGTTGGCTTCAAGGTGCTGCATTCACTTCCTACAGCATCCACAGTTAGCGTCACGATAAATATCGATTGTCAGGGGTTCTGCTGCGAAGCTAGATGAATGAGAGCTGATGTAATTAGGGGAAGTCGGGCTAATAGCAATAGAGTTGGCCGATTTCTGCTTGTCACCAAGCGCCGGAATAGACCGAGGCTGTGTGAACACGTTTTAGAGCATGCTTGGCAATCACTTGCCCGCGACCGATACACGCTTAGGCACGCCTGCGGCGTAAACGAGGCGCCGCTCGACCTGGTTTTTCGGTGGTGGTCTGAACTCCGAGTCAATCCAGCGCAATTGATACCGTTGACCTCATGACTGTTCCCCCGATTGGCTGTAGGTAGAACTCGATAGCGTGGCTTGGGAATGCTCTTTTTTTACTCTTGATACACCCTGAAAACAAGTCCAGAATTGAGTCCTTTCCTGCTTCCTGAGGAAAAGAAACCCCTTAGATTTCAATGGGTAGGACGCCAGATGCGAGTCTCGTTTCCCGCTCCAAGCATTAAAAAATGGATCTCTGAAAAGAGGTCCATTTTTTTCGTCCAGAGAAAAGTGGAGCCCCAGCGCCACGCCGCCTGATTCGATGCAACGAATGCCACGTCAGGGCCTCTTATAAAAACGAGCAGTGCCATTGGTGCAGGTATAGATGCGATGGCCGAGAGCGTTTTTTTTCATGACAACAGGTGATTGTTTTTATGACGGCGGCTGAGAAAAACCATGTGGAATGGCTGGTTGAGCAATCGATGCTTCATGCCGCAAGGCAGCGGGCCAAACTCTACTCTGGGCAAGGTCGATTGTGGCAACAGCCTTATGCTCATACTCGGCCCCGTGATGCTACTGCCCTGGCTTCGGTGTGGTTCACCGCGTATCCGGCGTCCATTGTGACTAGCGAAAATGGCACGGTGCTGGAGGCCTTGGGTGATGAAACCTTATGGCACGCGCTGTCGAAAATCGGTATCCAGGCTATTCACAATGGCCCGCTGAAAATGTCTGGCGGCTTGAAGGGCCTCGAACACACGCCCACGATTGACGGAAATTTTGACCGCATCAGTTTCGAAATCGACCCGCAGCTGGGCACCGAGGCGCAACTTCAGGCGCTGACCCGTATGGCTGCCGCGCACAATGCGGTCATCATCGATGACGTCATCCCGTCTCATACTGGCAAAGGCGCGGATTTTCGCTTGGCCGAGATGGCGTATGAAGACTACCCGGGGCTCTACCACATGGTGGAAATCCGCGAGGAGGACTGGCCGCTGTTACCTGACGTTGCCGAAGGTCGTGATGCACAGAATCTAAATCCGCTGCAGGTCGACGTGCTCAGAGACAAGCATTACATCGTCGGCCAGCTGCAACGGGTGATCTTCTTCGAGCCAGGGGTCAAGGAAACCGACTGGAGTGCGACACCGATCGTGGTGGGCGTTGATGGCAAGCCGCGACGCTGGGTTTACCTGCACTACTTCAAGGAGGGGCAACCGTCGTTGAACTGGCTGGACCCGACCTTTGCCGCACAACAGATGATTATTGGAGACGCCCTGCACGCCATCGATGTCATGGGGGCGAAAATTCTGCGTCTGGATGCCAACGGATTTCTCGGTGTAGAACGCAAACTCGACGGCACCGCCTGGTCTGAAAGCCATCCATTATCGATCACCGGCAACCAGTTGCTGGCCGGTGCGATTCGCAAGGCCGGCGGGTTCAGCTTTCAGGAACTGAACCTGACCGTTGACGATATCGCCGCTATGTCCCACGGGGGTGCCGATCTCTCGTACGACTTCATCACCCGACCCGCCTACCAGCATGCATTGCTGATGGGCGATACTGAATTTCTGCGGTTGATGCTGCGTCAGATGCACACTTTCGGCATCGATCCGGGCTCGCTGATTCATGCCTTGCAGAACCATGACGAACTGACCCTTGAGTTGGTGCATTTCTGGACCCTGCACGCCCATGACACCTTTCTCTACCAGGGCCAGACTTTTCCCGGCAACATCTTGCGCGAGCACATTCGCGAGCAGATGTACGAACGCCTGGCCGGAGAGCACGCTCCCTATAACCTGAAATTCGTCACCAACGGCGTGTCCTGTACCACCGCCAGCATTATCACGGCAGCGCTCGGCATTCGCGACCTCGATGCGATTACCCCCGCGGATATTCAACAGATACGCCAGATTCATTTGCTGTTGGTGATGTACAACGCGATGCAACCGGGCGTTTTCGCGTTGTCTGGCTGGGACCTTGTGGGCGCATTGCCGTTGCCGGCAGAACAGGTCGCGCATTTGATGCTCGACGGCGATACGCGCTGGATTCATCGCGGTGCCTACGATCTGGTTGATCTCAATCCAGACGCGCCTTTTTCGGCGGGTCAGATGCCACGCCCGAAAACGTTGTACGGCAGCCTGAACAGTCAATTAAAAGACCCGGATTCGTTTGCCTCACAGTTGAAGAAAATCCTGGCTGTTCGGCGTTCCTACGATATTGCGGCCAGCCGCCAGATTCTGGTGCCGGATGTCGAGCACCCGGGGCTGCTGATCATGGTCCACGAATTACCGGCCGGCAAAGGCACGCAAATCACTGCGCTGAACTTCGGCTCGACTCCGATCACCGAAACCCTGCACCTGCCCAATATTGCCCCGGGGCCGGTGGTTGACATCATCAATGAGCGGGTCGAAGGCGATCTCACGCCCGAGGGCGAGTTCACCATCACGCTGGATGCCTATGAAGGATTGGCACTGCGTGTGGTCAGTAGCTCGCCGATGATCTAGGCACTGCGCCGGAGAGTTTGACGGCCCTGTCAGGCTTGCCACAATGCAGGCATCACCGCCTATGTGCCCAAGCCGATGACCTCTGGAGCCAAGGCTGACGGGCGTTTCAATAACGATGCCTTCCTCTATGACGCGGGAAAAACGAATTTGCCAGGCTGGAGAGTCGCTGATCTGGCATTATTCCTACGTCGAAAAAGGCCTGAAATTGCATCGTTACTGGCGTTCGAAATGCCAAGGCTGCGCGTTGAAATCGCAGTGTACACCGAGCACGGAACGACGCACGACCGATGCGACTCGGAGCATTGATCGAGCGATCGCTTAGCCAACGAACGTCGATGACCCAAGACGATGAGGTCATGAGCGTTTTTACACACTCTGGGCCAAAAGCGGCCTTTTGGTGACAGACATAAACCGGCTGGTTTCCCGTTGCGTGACTCAGCGAGCAACGGCCGACTGTGCAAGCGGGGAAGTCAGATGATCCTGCTGTCGGAGAATCCGAAGTACCCACCGCGGTACGTGCTTGAGGGCGATGAGCTTTCGATCTGGGGCGTGATCACCAGCAGTGTGCGCAGCCATGTCTGAAAGATTGGAGCAGGTGTTTGCGCTGATCGACTGCAATAGTGTGACGATGGCTAACTGGACGGTGAGCAAAAAGTCGTAGGTGGTTCGGTTCAGAGCCGCGCCGAAAGCGACACGGCTCACTGAGTAGCAATCAGTGTTTGAACATTACATGCCGCACCACGGTGTAGTCCTCCAGCCCGTACATGGACATGTCCTTGCCATAACCGGACAGTTTCTGACCGCCATGCGGCATTTCGCTGACCAGCATGAAGTGCGTATTCACCCAGGTGCAGCCGTACTGCAAGCGTGCAGACAAGCGATGCGCGCGACCGACGTCAG
The DNA here is from genome assembly GCF_054898105.1 of Pseudomonas sp. MDT1-17. Lineage (NCBI taxonomy): Bacteria > Pseudomonadati > Pseudomonadota > Gammaproteobacteria > Pseudomonadales > Pseudomonadaceae > Pseudomonas > Pseudomonas sp. MDT1-17. Next base: position 3,258,757 of record NZ_JBUBVM010000001.1, read on the forward strand.
AGGTCCAGACCGACGACGCCAAGCCGTAGTCGGAATCGTTGGCCCAGCCCAGCACCTGCGCTTCATCGGTGAATTTGGTCACCGACACGACGGGCCCGAACACTTCGCGACGGACGATTTCGTCGTCCTGCTGAGCGTCGGCCAACACCGTCGGTTCGAAGAAGAAGCCATTGCCCTCAACAACCTTGCCGCCCGTAATCAAACGGATATGCGGTTGCGCCACGGCACGCTCGACAAACCCGGCCACGCGGTCGCGATGCTGCGCGGTGATCAGCGGACCGAGCTCGGTCGACGGATCATCCTGCACGCCGTACTTGATGCTGCTGACCGCTTCGCCGAGCTTCTCGACGAATTTTTCGTAGATGCCTTCCTGCGCGTAGATGCGGCAGGCGGCGGTGCAGTCCTGGCCGGCGTTGTAAAAACCGAAAGTACGAATGCCTTCCACGGCAGCATCGATGTCGGCGTCGTCGAAGATGATCACCGGGGCCTTGCCGCCCAGTTCCATGTGCATGCGTTTGACGCTGTCGGCGGTGCTGGAAATGATGTTCGAACCGGTGGCGATCGAACCGGTCAGCGAGACCATGCGCACTTTCGGGTGTGTGACCAGTGGGCTGCCGACCGTAGGACCACGGCCGAACACCAGGTTAAGCACACCGGCCGGGAAAATTTCCGACGCCAGTTGCGCCAGACGCAGCGCGGTCAACGGGGTTTGTTCCGACGGCTTGAGCACCACGGTGTTACCGGCCGCCAGGGCTGGGGCGATTTTCCAGGCGACCATCATCAGCGGGTAGTTCCACGGCGCAATCGATGCGATTACGCCGACCGGGTCGCGGCGGATCATCGAGGTGTGGCCGTGCAGGTATTCACCGCCCGCCGATCCACTCATGCAACGGCTGGCGCCGGCGAAGAAACGGAACACGTCAGCAATCGCCGGGATCTCGTCGTTCAGCGCGGCGCTGTAAGGCTTGCCGCAATTGTCCGATTCCAGTTTGGCCAGTTCTTCGCCGTGGGCTTCGATGGCGTCGGCGAGTTTGAGCAGCAGCAGCGAGCGTTCTTTCGGGGTGGTTTGCGACCAGGTTTCGAAGGCGCTGTCGGCGGCACGCACGGCGGCATTGACCTGCGCTTCGCTGGCTTCGTTGATTTCTACCAGCACACGGCCGAGGGCCGGGTTGAACACCGGTTGGGCGGGACCTTCGCCGTCGACCAGTTGGCCATTGATCAGCAGTTTGGTTTGCATGACTGTTCCTCTGTTTTTTATAGGCCAGGGAAGTGAAACTTCCCTGGCACTTTGTCAGCGCTGTTGTACCGGCATGCCCGAATTATCATCGGGTTTGGCAAGCGGCTTGGAGAGCTTCCAGGCATCGCCCGCAGGGGCCGTACCTTTGTCGTAAGGCTTGCCGAGCAGCATGTAAACCAGGCCGACCCCCATCACCACCAGAGTCGTCAGGATCATCGAATAGTTGATGTACCAAGGCGCATCCGGTGATCGCGGCCAGACCATGTTGACGATGGCGCAAACGCCATAGACCAGTGCGGCCAGGTTCACCCAAAGCCCCCAGGCGCCGAGCGTGAATTGGCCATTCGGGCGCCAACCCTTGGCGCGAGCGATTAATGCCGCGACGATGATCAACTGGAACGCGACGTAGATACCAATCGCCGCGAAGCCGACGATGGTCGCCACCGCATCGGCCATGAACATTCCCAGGCAGACAATCGCTGCGGGCACCAGTCCACTGATGAGCAACGCGAACGACGGCACGTGGTTGCCCGAGAGTCGTTTGAGCAGCGAGCTACCAACGATCATTTCATCACGGGCATAAGCGAACAACAGACGGCTGGCCGCTGCCTGCAGGCTCAACACGCAAGAGATAAAGGACACCATCACCACCGCCATGACCAGTCGCGAACCAACCGGGCCAAAGGCGTTAGCCAGGATGGTAGCGACCGGGTCGGTATCTTCACCGGCCAGCACCTTGGCCATGTCCGGCACCGAAAGAATGAGCGCGAGGCAGGCGAACATCGCTGCTGCGCCGCCGATATAGATGGTCATGCGCATGGCTTTAGGAATGCGCTTGCCCGGGTTCGGGGTTTCTTCGGCGACATCGCCGCAGGCCTCGAAGCCGTAGTACTGGAACAGACCCGCCAAGGATGCCGCGAGGAACGCCGGCAAGTACGAACCGTTGACTTCAAGGTTGAAGGTGTCGAACAGCACGCTAAATGGCTGATGACGCTCGAAGATCAGCAGGTAACCACCAACGAGAACTGCCCCGACCAGCTCGCAGAGGAAGCCGAACATTGCGACTCGTGCCAGCAGTTTGGTACCCACCAGATTAAGGCAGGTCGAGAGCAGGATGATCGTCAGGGCAATATAGATATTGGCCTCGGGACCGGGATTGAAGCCCAGCATAATCGCCAGATAGGGTCCCGCACCGACCGCTACTCCGGCGATGGTTGCGCACAAGGCCCACGCATAGACCCAGCCGACCATCCATGCCCAGCGCTTGCCTACCAAACGACGGGCCCAAGGATAGACACCGCCGGAGATCGGGAACTGGGAAACTATTTCACCAAAAATCAGGCACACCAACAGTTGGCCGGCACCGATCAGCAGGTAGGACCAGAACATCGGCGGGCCGCCCGCGGCCAGACACAAACCGAACAAGGTGTAGACACCGACGACCGGCGACAGGTAGGTGAAGCCCAGGGAAAAGTTCTCCCACAGACTCATGCTTCTATTGAAATCCGAACTGTAGCCGAGGGCGCGGAGTTGTTCCGCATCCTGATCGGCGACGCTTGCACGCGCGTTGGATAAGCCACTCATTTTATTTCCTCATTATCAATGGCAGTTGATTGCAGTACTGGCGGGTTGTCCCGCTTATTTGAGTTTCTTGTTGTAGTAAATGTCAGACTCAAGCCTGTTTTTTGGTCTCGCTGTCGCGGCCGTCGTCGTACTTGGAGAGCCATTCGACGGCGGCATCGCGGTAGCGGCTGAAACCTTTGTAATCGACCAGTTGCTGGTTCAAGTCTCGCAGGACCCGGTGCATGCGTCGGGCCCACGCCGGATTGGTGGCGATGTCTTCGAGGCTGAGCAGGTAAGTGCGAATCGGAAAGACGATGGCGTTACTGCGCGGCAGGCGATGCAGCGGCTGCAACTCGATACGCAGGTACACCAGCTTGCCGGCGTTTTCCGCAGTGACGATGGTGCGGTCCGGCGCCCATTCCGGCAGACTTTCAGCCGAGACTTCGAGGCGCGGATTGACGGTCAGCGACCAGTTCAAACGACGCACCGGGTGGCCGGTGCGCAGACGCAGCAAAAACTTCAGCGCGCGGTCGAGCATGCCGATTTCCTTCACCAACGGCACCGGCCCATGGAACTCTTCCCAGCTCATGCCGAGGTTGAAACGCAGGGAATAATCGGCGCGCTGGGTAGCGATCCCGGCACCCCAGTACAACGTGCCGTCGCGTTCTTCTTGCAGCACCCAATCGCCCTGGGCCTGACGGGTCACGTATTCCATTGGCTCGTAGGGCAGGGTAGTCGGATCGCCGAAAGTAAAGTGATCGTCGATGTCCAGCAGACGGTTGGTCCAATGCCACTGCCGACCTTCACGCGCCAGGCTGAAGTACTGCGGATAGTCCCGGGCGTAGGATTCCATGATCAGTTCAAGCAAATCCCATTGCGCCTCCATCATGTGCGGCGCCGAGACGTAGTGCATACCCGGATCTTTCTCCAGGGTGATCGCGCGGTCCCGGCACTCGCTGATGTAGTGTTCATCGATATCGAAGGCGGCGCGAAACGCACCGTCGCCGACCGAGACATGCGGCTCGAGGTTCATCGAGTACATGTAGTCGTCATCAGGGAACGGGAAGGGTGCGCGGGCGATCGTCTCCGGGCTGTTAGCGAAGGTGTAATCGTCGCGGTAGGTTTCGTCGGGATTGAATTTGATATTCATTGTTATGTCTCCGTCGATCAGAGGTCGATGACCAGGCGATTGCACTTGGCGCGGGATACGCAGGGCATGATTTTCTTGCGGCTGGTTTTGTCTTCGTCGGACAGCCAGTCATCGGTGTGCAGCAGCTCGCCGTCGAGTTCCAATACCTCGGTTTCACAGTGACCACAGGCACCGCCACGACACAGGTAGGGCATGGTGTAGCCAGCGGCTTCCACCGCTTCGAGCATGGTCTGGTCCGGCGAAACTTCGATCGTCGCGCCGCTGCGGCCGAGGGTGAAACTGAAGGCTTCGCCGCCGCTGGTTTGTTCAAGGAAGCGTTCGAAGTGCACATGGCTGTCGGTCCAGCCAAGGTCGCGGGCACAGGTCAGGGTGGCGTCGATCATGCTGTCTGGACCGCACGCGTAAACGTGGCTGCCCAGCGGGCGGCCGGTGAGGATTCGGCGAATGTCCATGCGCGACTCAATGCCTTTGCGATACAGGTGAACCTGCTCGCCGTAGGTCGCCTGCAACTCTTTGCCGAGCTGGGCGTGCTCTTCGCCGCGCACCGCGTAGTGCAGCTCGAAGGGCACCTTGCTCAGGCGCAATTCTTCCAGTTGGGAAATGACCGGCGTGATGCCGACCCCACCGGCGATGAACAGGTGCAGGCGCGCCTGTTTGATCAGCGGGAAGAGGTTGGCCGGTGGCGTGACCTCGATCAGATCGCCTTCACTGACGTTGTCGTGCAGCAAGACCGAACCGCCGCGACCGCTCTCTACTCGGCGCACGGCAATCTGATAGCTGCTGGTGTCGTAGGGCGAACTCAACAGCGAATAGGGGTTGCGCAAGGTGTTGTTTTGATTGGCGATCAGCACCACGACGTGGCTGCCGCCGGAGAACGCCGGTAGATGCGCGCCGGTAGGCGAGACCAGGGTGAAGCGTTTGATTTCCGGGGTTACCGATTCGATTCGGTCCACGCGCAGATTCAGCGTCCCATTGTTCTGGCTCATGTGTCGAGCTCCTCGGCTTCAGGCAATTCACCCGGGACTTCGGCATCGGCTTTGACCGCCTGGAAGGCTGCCAGCCGCCGGGAATAGTGATCGCGAACCACCAGCGTCAGGCCGCAACCGGGGCAGTCGTAGACGCGTTGGGTGACGTTTTCGGTGTAGCTGTCGCAGTGCACGCACCAGACGCGACGGACCAGCGTTCCAGAGTGCTCGCGAAGCACCTCGTCGCGATTCAGGTCGAAATGCGTGGCCACTTGCATGGCACTACCGAGGAAACTTTCAGAACCTGCGAGGTAAAGACGAGTGCCCATGCGCGCTTCGCCGAGTAGGGTCTTCAACTCGTCGATCAGTGCCTGGTTAGAGGCATGCACGTGCAATGGATGCTCGGTGTGCTGATGCAATTGGTCCAGGAAGTCCTGGCCGGAAAACGACTCCTGGGAGTACAGCAAGGTGATCGGTCGATTCAGGCCGGCCATATCACCCAGCAAGCGCAACATGGCCTGACCGCCGCTGCCTTGCCCGGCAATGATGTGCCTGATACCTCCCGGCAGTGGTTGCAACCGGTCGTAGATCGGTCGACTTTTGATCCCGGTGATCAACATTTTTATTATTCCTCCTCACTACCGGCTCGGCTGATGGAAGCCGGCTCTGTTGCATAGCCCAACGATGATGGGGTGCAGATAGCAGGAGCATAGGTCGTGCCAAATATTCAACTAGTTGAATTTAAAGGGTTTTATAGCATTGTTGGCGTAAGGTGCAGGCAGAAATAGCCACGGTTGTAGGCGTTTTTGCAGCGCTTTATGCGAAAAGATGGGAGTTGGACACATCCCTGTGCCGGGGCGATTCAGTCGCGTTGGAGCTTGCGGATCAGCGTACCGATGTCGATGCCCAGGTGCTGCGCGGCTTTGCGCTTGCTGCCACATAGATGTACGGCCCTGAGGATGACCTGGCGTTCGAAATACTGGACTTGAAGCTTGAGATTCTGTTCTGAGTTGTCCTCCGGTTTATCGTCCGTAACCGAGGGTTCCAAACGTTCCTGAGGGCGCACCGGCTCGAGCAATTCAGCCGGCAAATGATGCTCCTGCGCTTCATCGTCGGCGAGGACGGCCAGCCGTTCAAAGATGTTCACCAGCTCGCGGATATTGCCCGGAAAATCATAGTCCATCAGCCGCTTCCGGCAGCCCGCAGACAGACTCAATGAGGGCTCGCGATCGCCATTGATGCGGCTCAACAGGATGTCGATGAGAAACGGCAAGTCATCCCGGTGCTGGCGCAACGGCGGAATTTCTACCGGCAGGACGGCGAGGCGATAGTAGAGATCGGCGCGAAACTCACCAATGCTCACCAAGTGACGCAGGTCCTTGTTGGTGGCCGCAATGACTTGCACCTGTACCGTTTTGCTCAGGGGCGATCCGACAGACTGGATAGTACTGTCCTCAAGGAATTTCAGCAGCTTGGCCTGGACATGCAGAGGAATTTCTCCGATTTCATCGAGAAACAAGGTCCCGCCCGAAGCCGCCTCGATATAGCCTTGCTTGCCGCCCTGCAGTGCGCCGGTAAACGCGCCACGCTCATAGCCGAACATCTCCGACTCGAACAGGCTCTCCGGAATGCTCCCGCAGTTAACGTGAATAAATGGGCGATCACCCCAGCCGGCCGCACGGTGGATATGCTGGGCAATGGCGGTCTTGCCGACGCCAGGCTCGCCAAGCAGTAACAACCGCGCGCGACGTCGGAAGGCGCGCACGCCGGTGTCGGCGATGCTCGATAGCTGAGGTGATAAGTGTAGGGCACTGTCTTGGGGATCGCGCAGACCTTGCGGCTCTACTGGCCGGTTGCCCAGCGATGCTCGACGCTGAGGCTGACTACCGTCGAAGTCTTTCTGAGTCAACATCCTGAACGGTTTTTCGTAGGCGCCAGTGGGGATGGCGTGGGTGCTGCTGAGCAGAGCCCGGCCTTCCCGTGAGCGGGTCAAGGCGCTGTTACCGCCGCGATTTAGTGCTGCCTGCAAGTCGTCGTAATTCAATGCCGAGCGTTGGTAAAACTCACTGTCGGACAGCCCGACGGCTTGCTGTTTGGAAAGTCGATTAATGCGCTCGGCGGCCAGATTGAGAAAACGCACCCGGCCTTCACCGTCCGTCACCATCAGCGCTTCACTGAAGCTGTCGAGTAAGGCGTGCAGCGCGGGTGTTTCCAGCAATGCGCCGAGAACTTCGCTGCTGACATTTACTGACGAGCGCATGCCCATCTGTAGCGTGGGTGGCAGGTTCTTGTCTTTCATGGGTGCAACTCTTGCGCACGGCGCACGCCCTGACTTTCGCGAAACACCGCGACCCGCCAGGCCACGCCTTCACGAATCAGGATGCGCGAACAATGCACATTGAAGTTCAAGTCTCGCCCGCTCAAATCGGGCAGCGGCAGGCTGTGCCAGGTGCGCTCGGGCAGGGCGTTATCCAGCAACAGTCGAGCGATGCCGGCGCCATGGGTAATGCCAAAGGTCTCTTCGAAGGCTGCGTTGCGCCATTGTGGTTGCAGATGTTCGTCGATCACTAGCACCGCATCCGGCACCGCATCGAAGACCCGGCGCAAGGCATCGATGCGCTGCTCGGCGTCGTGCTGCATGCGCAATTCCTGGCTGACGTCGCGAATGCTGCCCCACATGCGCAGTAGATGCCCGTTTACGATGGTTGCGCGTACATCGTTCTCGACGTAGGCCGGTGAACCATCGTGACGCCGATCCACCGAGAGTGCGCAGTCGACGCTGAAACCGGCTTCGATCAGGCGCCGCACGAATTCCTCGTTGGCCGGGCTGCGAGGCCAGTAAAGGCGAACCGGTTGTTGGTTGAAATCGACATCCGATGGCATCTCATACACGTCGGCCATGGCCCGGTTGCACAGGCGCCAGTGGGAGTCGTTTTCGAATACCTGGCGGACGATTTCATCCGGCGAAGTATTGATGTCCACCGCCTCGGCGAACTCGATGCACCAGTAGGCGACCTTTGCGCTCTGCAACATCTGGCTCATTACTTCATTGGCGTTGTGCATTTCCCGCAGCCGATGTCCCAGCGACCCAAGTGGAATCTTCAGCAGGTGCAGGCGCGCCGGTTGAACCGAGCGCCACTCCAAAAGACCGCAAGCGACCACTTGAAGCAGACCGCCGTTGTGGCGAATAAGGGTCAGCTCCAGGCTTTGGACTTGCTCGTCGGCAGGAGGATTAGCGAACAGCAACTGCAAGACACGCACTGACTCGACGCTGTAGATACGTTCAATCGGCTGATTCAGCAGCTCCTCTGGCGCATAACCCAATTGATCGCTCAGGCTGGCGGACAGACTGACGAGTTGCCCGTCAGCACTTACGGTGCTTGAAAGGGGTTGGACTTTGTTGGCCAGTAAATTCAGGGTATCCACGATTGATCGGCTCGATTTGGCTTATGGGTACCTGATTGAAACACTCAGGCAAGTAAAGCTGGGCATATCGCATGCCAACTACAAGGCTTGTAAACATTGAAGTTTAAGGGCCTGTGAGTGAGTAAACGCTGTGATATTGCAGCGAAATGTGCATTTTCGCAGCACTTGGAGAGTCAGCTTAGTTCTGTTTATGGCCGCACTCTACGTCCACTGCCCACCGGTATCGTCGTGCCTAATCCGGGTTCACTTTTGCCACATCGTCGAGCAGACGCACAACTTGCGCCATGGTCATATTGCCTGGGCGATGCCGTCCCAGACCCAGCGCAGCTACCGGATCGTGGTGCCGAGCAAAGTCTCGGCGGACAACGTGCTGGAAGCCTACAAGGCAGGGAACGGCGGCAAGGTGTTCATCTACGAGTGGCACTTGCTGGCCTCGAACTTGGTGCCTTCGAGTTTTGAGCGCGCAGCACAGGAGTGCATCTGACCCCGGCCCGTAAACACTTTCTACAGAGCTCCTTTGGTTGGCCGCAACCAACCAATTTTTTGCCCCGCACCGCATTCGGTCGCGGGGCTTTTTTTGTCTGCGACTACAGCGTGCCTAAGATTCAAATGGGAGGGCTAAGCCAAGCAATTGAACTAAGAACTGACCAATAAGTCAGGATAGTCAGCTGCACTTCTCCCATTACGAGGATCCCACCATGCGCAACTTCACCCTGGAATACCTGTTCAACGGCGAGCCCCGCACCCACATGTTCGAACTCAAGCAGCCTCAACTACCCGTCCATGAGGCGGCAATGCACCTGTTACAGCTGCATTTTGGGGATGGAGAGAACAGCCTGATCATGCCCAATGCGGACGCCACACCTGAGCAGATTTTAGAGCAGGCTGAGCGGGTAGGGCTGACGCAGATAAAGGTCGTCGGTTAACCCGGTTGATGTGACCCGCGCCGACACTTTATCCTGCCTCTCCCGCCAAGCATGATGCGACGCTAGTTGTCATGCCCAAGGTGCCGGACGTTTGTGGTGAAAAGGAACTGCAGTTGAACGAACAGACATTGTCCATGCGCCTGGAGCGCGTGGCGGCGCATGTGCCAGCCGGTGCGCGCCTGGCCGATATCGGCTCGGATCACGGCTACCTGCCAGTGGCGTTGATGCGCCGTGGCGCCATCGCCGCGGCGGTGGCCGGCGAGGTGGCATTGACGCCGTTCCGTTCCGCCGAACGCACCGTGCGCGAGAACGGCCTGGACCAGCGGATCATCGTGCGCCTGGCCAGTGGCCTGGCGGCGATCGAGCGGGGAGACGGAATCACGGCGATCAGCATCTGCGGCATGGGCGGCGAGACGATTCGCGACATCCTCGACAGCGGCAAGGCGCGCCTGAGCGGACAGGAGCGCCTGATCCTGCAGCCCAACGGCGGCGAGCAGCCACTGCGCCAATGGCTGATGGAAAATGGCTACCGCATCCTCTGCGAGGAATTGCTGCGGGAAAACCGCTTCGACTACGAAATCATCGTCGCCGAGCGCGTCGGGCCGGTGATGTACACCGCCGAGGAGCTGTACTTCGGCCCGCTGCAGATGCGGGCACGCAACTCGGCGTTCCTGGCCAAGTGGCAGCGCATCCTGCGCCATAAGCAGCAGACCCTGACCCACTTCGCCCGGGCGCGGCAGGCCGTGCCCGAGGAGAAAGTGCAGGACGTCGCTCGGCAAGCCCGGTGGATCACCGAGTTGCTGGCTTGAGCCCGGCCTGGTGTTTGTACCAAAGCGAATAAAACTATTGAATAAAAACTCTATAAGCTTTAAACGGGAAGTTCACTGGCACATTGCTAGTCACCAGTAAGTGAGTACCGCCAGTTTCTGGCTCAGGGAGCGCTGATGAGTTTTAGTCCATTGACCGACTCCCCGCGGCAATCGAACGACTGCGACGATGTCGCATTTCAACTAAAAGGGCATTCGGATACTACCGGCATGGCCTACGTTGGCAATGACGACACGATAGAGCAATTGCTGGACTCAGCGCGTAACTGGGTCCACACCACTGCGTGGGTGGTGTACCGCGCCGGTGAACAAATGCATTTGGTCGGGCAGGGCGACCCACGGGTGCAGTGGCCGTCAAGCGTTGCGAATGAAGAGTTCGAAGCCTTTTGCCTGAGCTGGCGCGTGCACCGCTGGCCGACCGGACGAGGCGAAAGTGTGCTGGGTTGGCTGCTCGCGCCCCTCGAAGATGCCGCAGAACCAGCGCTCGCCGCGTTTGCCCAGCGCCTGGGCGTTCAGGTACAGACCAATACCCTTGCCCGCGCGCAAATTACTCAGCGTGTGCTGTATGAAATTACCTACCTGGCCAGTTCGACCCGCGACCGGTCAGTGTTTCTGGTGGGGGTTCATCGGCTGCTGGCCAGCCTGATCGACGCCGAGAACTTCTATCTCGCGCTGTATGACCCGCACAGTGGCAAGATTGACTACCCGTATTACGTCGACATCATCGACGTTGATGCCCTGGAGTCCGAGAACTACGAATACCTGGATCTTTCGCGTCTGTCGCTGACCGGCCAAGTGTTGACCACCGGCCAGCCGTTGCTGATCGACGCCGCCGGCATTCTCGCGGCTCAGGCCGAGGACCGTTTCTACTGCGTGGGTGATCGTCCCGAGTTCTGGATGGGCGCACCGTTGAAAAACGCCTCGGATGACGTATTCGGCATGCTTGCGATGCAGGTCTACGACGTTTCTCGTACCTACAGCGCTGAAGATCGCGCGCTGTTTCTGGTGGTGGCCCGCCACGTGGCCATGGCACTGGACCGGATTCTGCACCGAGAGGACCTGGAAGCGACGGTGATGCGTCGCACCCTGGAGCTTTCGGCACTCAACGACGCATTGAGGCAAGAAGTGGCAGACCGAGAGCGCGCCGAACACCTGCAGAGCGCGCTGTTCCAGATTGCTGAACTGTCTAGCCAGCCCGGCGACATGGCTGAGTTGTTTCAAACCTTGCATGGCATTGTCGGTGATCTGCTGTTCGCGCAGAACTTCTACATTGCGCTGTTCGACGACGCGACCGGTGAAGTGACATTTCCGTACTATGTCGATGAGCGGCAGACGACCTGCCCGGTGGCACGGCGTGGTCGTCGGGGCTTGACTGAGTACGTTATCCGACAGCGTCGACCTTGTCTGATTGACCCCGGCGAGGCTGACCGATTGTCTGTGCACGGTGAAATCGAACTGGCCGATGAATATGTCCGATCCTACTCCTGGCTGGGCATTCCATTGTTCGATGGCGATGTGGTACGTGGCGTGCTGGCGGTGCAAAGCTATACCTCGCAGGTGCGTTATACCCTGCGTGACCAGGAACTGCTGACTTTCGTGTCGCGGCACATTGACACCGCGTTGTCGCGACGCACGGCCGCCGAAGCGATCCATGCCGCCAACCTCAAGCTGGAAGCCCGGGTGCAGAACCGCACCCGCGAGCTCGATCACGCCAATGCCAAGTTGCAGCACGAAAACTCCCACGATGCGCTGACCGGGCTACCTAATCGTACCTACCTGCAACAGCGCCTCAATCTGGCCTGGTCGCGGTTCGGCAGCGAAGGCGGGCACCTGGCGGTGATGTTCATCGACCTCGACCGTTTCAAGATGGTCAACGACAGCCTCGGCCACCATTTTGGCGACCTGCTGTTGATGCAGGCCGCCCACCGTCTGCGCGGTTGTCTGCGCGACACCGACATGCTGGCGCGCCTGGGGGGCGATGAGTTTTCGGTGCTCGCGCCAGAGGCGCCGCTGGACGTGGTGATCGAAATCGCCGAACGGATCCTGGCGGCGTTTGACCTGCCGTTTTTCATTAATGGCCATGAAGTTTTTTCGTCCTGCAGTATCGGTATTGTCAGCGCCGACAGTCAGTTTCATCACGAGCCAGCCGACTTGCTGCGCGATGCCGATGCGGCGATGTACCGGGTCAAGAGTGCCGGGCGTGACAGCTACGCGGTGTTCAATCAGGAAGTGCGCCGTGAAGTCTCGGACCAGGTTGAACGTGAGGGGGCGTTGCGCAATGCGCTCAAACGTACCGACGAACTGCTGCCGTATTTCCAGCCGATTGTCAGCGTTGAAAGCGGCGAACTGGTGGCCCTTGAAGCGCTGATCCGCTGGCATCAGCCTGGCGGCCGGGTGATCGCCCCGGGGGAGTTTTTGCCGGATGTCGAAGGTTTGCGCCTGATCGGTCGACTGGACCTGTACATGCTCACCAGCATCGCAATGATCCTCGCACAACCCCAGCACGCCAATTGGCCTGCGGTGCACGTAAACTGCTCCAGCCACAGCATGACGCGCCCGGACTTTGCCAGTGATGTGCTTGTTCTGTTGGCGCAGCACCGGGTCGCGCCGTCGCGGATATGCCTGGAGTTGACCGAAGGTGCGCTGGTGGCTGAGCCGGCGATTGCCCGGCTGAACATGCAGCAATTGGCCGACAACGGCATGTCGGTGGTGCTCGATGACTTCGGCGCAGGGTTTTCATCCCTGAGCTATGTGCATCAATACCGTTTCAGCGGCTTGAAGATCGACAAGTCGTTCGTCCTCGAACTGACCACCAGTGCTCGCAGTCGCGCGATCGTCCGGGCGATTGTGCGGATGGCCGAATCGCTGGACCTGAGTGTGGTGGCCGAAGGTGTCGAGGATGAAGCAACGCTGAACTTGCTGCACGAAATGGGCGCAGGGCAGGCCCAGGGTTATTATTTTGCCAAGCCGATGGGGTTGGAGGCGTTGTTGGCGAGTTCGCTGATTGGTCGTCAGGATTTGTCCAAGACAAAACAAAAAAACAGGAGTCATTGATGCAACCGATCCGTCTCGGTCTGGTGGGCTACGGCAAGATCGCCCAGGATCAACACGTCCCCGCTATCAACGCCAATTCTGCGTTCCAGTTGGTGTCTGTCGCAACGCAAGGGCGGCCCTGCGCCGGGGTAGAGAACTTTCAATCCTTGGGCGAGCTGCTCGAAAACGGCCCGCACGTCGATGCGATTGCGTTTTGCACACCGCCGCAAGGACGATTCGCGCTGGTGCAACAAGCGCTGGCCGCAGGCAAACACGTGCTGGTCGAAAAACCGCCGTGCGCCACATTGGGTGAAGCGATGGCGTTGGTGAATCAGGCCGGTGAGCAAGGCGTCAGCGGTTTGTTCGCCTGGCATTCACGCTACGCGCCCGGCATCGAAGCCGCCCGTGACTGGCTGGCCAGCCGCACCCTGCAAAGCGTACACATCGACTGGAAGGAAGACGTACGCAAGTGGCACCCCGGCCAGGCATGGATCTGGCAACCCGGAGGCCTGGGCGTGTTCGATCCCGGCATCAATGCCTTGTCGATTGCAACCCATCTGCTGGCGCTGCCGCTGTTTGTTGAGTCTGCCGAACTGCGAGTCCCCAGCAACTGCCAGTCGCCTATTGCCGCTTCCATCAAAATGTCTGACGCGCGCCACCTCGATGTCCGCGCGGAGTTCGATTTCGACCACGGTCATGAGGAACTCTGGAGCATCGAGATTCGCTGCACCGAAGGCATCCTGCGACTGGACAACGGTGGCGCACTGTTGAGTATTGATGGCGTGCGCCAGGCCGTATCGGAGGAGGGCGAGTACGCGGCGGTGTATCGACATTTTCAACAGCTGATCGGCGACAAAGCCAGTGATCTGGACCTTCAGCCGCTGCGACTGGTTGCCGACAGTTTTTTTGTTGGGAGTCGGGCGCTGGTTGAGCCGTTCTATGAGTAGTGGCCGGTAGGTAAAAGCGGAGACGCTTCAGCGATGGGTCGTTGAGAAATGAAACGTGAGAAACCACAGGACCAGCGCAGTAGCGCTGATCAAGGCGCCCAACAGGCTTACGGCCATCCAGCCCCAAAGCCCATAAACCTGGGTTGCCGCTGCCGCCCCCAGCGCACTGCCGATCGAGTAGAAGCACATGTAGGCGCCGACCATGCGACTTTGGGCGTCGGGTCGTGCAGCGAAAATGAGGCTCTGGTTGGTGACGTGGACTGCCTGCACCGCGAAGTCGAGCAACACCACTCCACAGACCAGCGCGATCAGGGACGTCTCGGCAAAAGTGATGGGCAACCAGGAAAGCGTCAGGAGCCCCAGCGAAATGCCGGTCACTCGTTGCCCCAGACCTTGATCGGCCCAGCGACCGGCTCTTCTGGCAGCAAGGGCACCGGCGACGCCGGCCAGGCCAAACATGCCGATGGCCGTGTGTGAAAGTGACAGCGGCGGGGCGCTCAACGGCAGCACCATGGACGTCCACAGCACGGAAAAAGCGGCAAAGATCAGTAAGGCCAGCAGGCCCCTGACGCGTAGAGTGCGATCGGTGATGAACAGTTTGAAGAGCGAACTTATGAGCGCCAGGTAGGCGTCTTGATGCCGTGGCGGCGCTGTGACAGGCACCACTTTCCACAGCACCGTCGCGATGGCCAGCATCAATCCTGAGGACACAAAGTAAACGGCGCGCCAACCTGCGATGTCCGCAATCAGGCCAGCGGTAAACCGCGCCAGAAGAATGCCCAGGACAATGCCACTGGTGACCGTCCCCACTGCCTGCCCGCGTTGTGATGGCGTTGCCAGCACGGCGGCATAGGCCACCAGCACCTGAACGACCACTGCCAACAAGCCCATCACGATCATGGCTCCCAACAAGGCCAGCCATTGCTGTGCTGCGCCGACTGCCGCGAGCGCAACCGCAGACAGCAGTACTTGAGTCAGAATCAGCCGTTTACGGTTTACCAAATCGCCCAGTGGGACGATGAACAGCAACCCCAGCGCGTAACCCATCTGAGTAGCAGTCACCACAACCCCGATCATTGATGAGTCCACACCCAGACTCTGAGCCATTGAATCGAGTAACGGTTGTGCGAAGTAAACGTTGGCGACTGCAAGCGCGCAGGTGACAGAAAACAACAGCGTGAGCGACGGAGAAAGCCCTGAAGGCCGGTCAGTCCTGCTGCGTTCTCCGGTCTCCACAGGCGGTGATTGCGAAGCCTGCCTGGCGAAGGGTTTGGTGGCTGAATCGGCATCTGCTGGCATGCGCGCCTCCGTGGCGTTAAGCTGGTTTCAATTAAAAACTAGATTCAATTGTTGCTGTATCCGGTTTTGATTTGCAACCACATTGCGTCAGGCTGGTGGGCAGACTGGGCAAATCCACATTCCGGAAGGTCAAAAAAGATGGTCGAAGACGCTTCACCGCAAAGCAGTGAATGCCCGGTAGCAAGGACACTGGAGGCAATTGGGGATCGCTGGTCACTTATGATCATCCGCGACGCTTTTGATGACATTCGTCGATTCAGCGAATTTCAAAAGAGCTTGGGCGTGGCCAAAAATATTCTGGCATCGCGACTGAAAACGCTGGTTGAGGTCGGTGTATTCGACGTTCGACCGGCGTCAGATGGAAGCGCTTACAAGGAGTACGTCCTTACGGACAAAGGACGGGAGATCTTTCCGGTTGTGGTCAGCATGAGGCAGTGGGGCGAACGTTACTTGTTCAAGCCACAGGAGACGCGTTCTGTACTGATGGACAACGAGTCCGGCCAGCCTCTGCTGCCGATTGAAGTTCGCTCATCAAGCGGTCAGAAACTTGGACCCTCTGACTGCCACAGGGTGAGACTTGTTGATGGCGAGTCGTGAATCGACAGCAGGCTCACGGTTTCATGAAGAAAGACGAGATCAACGAATACTTGGCCGGCTGCCCGGCCACCTCAGTTAAAAAAATGGGTGTGTGAATCAGCTGCCCTCGGCCCGCTGCGCTGTCGCTCTATTAATTTCTGCACTCCGCCAACACCACTTTGCAGGTATTCGGCGTGCCACCGGATCGGCCGGCATAGCGTATGCAATTATCCAGGGATTTTTTGCGCGCCATGCTCAAGGTGGCGCCCCAAGCCAGGCCGCCCTCGCCCGCAGAGGGTAGCGCTTTTGCATAGCAGCTTGAGCCTACGCTTGGGGCCGAGTAGCGAGCCGTGGCAGCTTTGCCTGCACATCCCGCTGTCAGCACCAGGTTGATGGCGAGCAAGGAGAGTAGGACCCATGACGAGCATTGGTGCACTGTTTTCACGGTCATCCTATTTCCCCTGTATCAAGAGGCTAGAGACATATTTGTAGTCGTACTCTACTCAGATTAGACGGTATTGCGCCTGCTAGACCCGAGAGCATGAGCATGGTGTCTGCTCATTCGTAAAGGGTAGAGGGTAGAGGGTGTCATCTTAGCGTCATCTTGCCCGTGGCAAGATCCTCGCAAACCATCCAGAGCGTTCAGCAGGTTTCACCTGCTGGTTGATGAATTTGCAAGGAATCCCCCATGAAAGGAGACGCGTCCCTGTTTGCAGCCATTGATCTTGGTTCCAATGCGTTTCGCATGATGATCGGCCAGTCAGTCAGACGGAATCAGGGGTTCGTGATCCAGGAAGTGAAAACCTTGCGTGAGCCAGTCCGTTTGGCGGAAGGGTCTCAAGGCGGAGCGCTAGACGAGTTGGCGCTGGATCGGGGGTGGCAAGCGCTCGCGCGATTTGGCAAAAAGTTACGCGGTTTCGAAGCCGGTCGTGTGCGGGCAGTGGCGACCAGTGCCGTGCGCGAAGCCGACAATGCTCAACTGTTTTTAGCCAGCGCGGAGCGGCACCTGGGTTTTCGTATTGACGTCATCTCTGGGCATGAAGAGGCCCGACTGGTGTACGCCGGTGTTGCCCATACGATACCCGGTACAGAAAACAGGCGACTGGTCGTGGATATCGGGGGCGGCTCCACTGAATTGATTCTGGGGCAGGGCGCTCGGCCCCTGATGACCGAGAGTATTGCCATTGGCAGCGGCACCTTCGGCGCACGCTACTTTCAGGGAGGCTGTATCACGGCACAAGCGCTCCTGGAGGCTGAGCGTGTCGCCACTCTGCAGTTTGAAAAAGTGGCGCGACGTTATCGCGCGCAGGGTTGGCAGCAGGTTATAGGTTCTTCAGGCACAGCACGGATGCTGGCCAAAGTGCTCAAGGCCAATGGTTTGAACGACTTCGGTGAGAGCGGCATCACTTACAGCGGCCTGTTGCGCTTGTCGTTGCGCCTGCTTGAAGTGGGGCATGTCAAACAGCTCAGATTGGCGGGCTTGCAAAGCCATCGCCTGAGCATCTTGCCTGGCGGTCTGGTGCTCATGCTGGCGGCATTCAAGGTGTTTGGTGTCTCGCATATGATGCCTTCCGAGCCGGGTCTGAGGTTCGGCGTTCTCCATGGTCTGATGTCTAGACACTGATCGACCCATCGCAACCTTGTAGAGCAGGAACCCGCTTTTACAGTGCTTAACGTGTATAGAACCCAGGGAAAGACATGATGTCCACCTATGCTCATTTTTCGGACATTTCATGAGACGTGTGGTTTTTAATCAAAAAGGTGGCGTCGGTAAATCCAGCATTGCGTGTAACCTCGCGGCCATCAGTGCCTTCGAGGGCTATCGCACCTTGCTGATAGACCTGGATGCCCAAGCAAATGCTACTCACTACTTGACGGGATTCAGCGGCGACGATATTCCCCTCGGGATCGCCGACTTCTTCAAACAGACACTGTTTCCAGGCCCTGCATCGAAGAAGGCGCAAGCCAATATCCATGAAACCCCCTTCGCCAACTTGCATTTAATCGCTGCCTCGTCGGAGCTGAGCGATCTGCAATCCAAACTCGAGACACGCTACAAAATTCAGAAACTCAGTAAGCTGCTGGACAGGCTCGATGAAGACTATGAGCGGATCTATATGGATACGCCGCCCGGTCTGAATTTTTACAGTGTTTCGGCGCTGATTGCCGCTGACCGTTGTTTGATCCCTTTCGATTGCGACAGCTTTTCTCGCCAAGCGATTTACGGTGTGCTGAGAGAAATCGAGGAGATCAAAAGTGATCATAACGAGAGGCTGGAAGTTGAGGGCATCGTCGTTAACCAATTCCAGGTTCGCAACGCCCTGCCGCAACAATTGCTCGACGAGCTAATTGCCGAGAACATGCCGGTGTTGCCTGCGTACCTGATGAGTTCGGTGAAGATGCGTGAGTCGCATCAAGCCTGCAGGCCGCTGATCCATCTGGAACCGCAACACAAGCTGACCCGGCAATTCGTGAAGCTGTTCAGTTTGCTTGAAAGCCAGGCCTGAGCGGGGCGGCTTCGAAGTGTAACGAGTCAGTGTTCAGCGAGCAGCGCTTTCTGCTCTTTCGATATGCAGTCAGTGAAGGCACAATGCGCATCCTTTTTTGGTTGGCCTTGCCGGAGGCTCCTCGAAATGATCAAAACGCCGTACTACCTCATCGACAAACAGAAGCTGCTGGCGAACATGCAGAAGATCGCCTATGTGCGCGAACAGTCCGGGGCCAAGGCCCTGCTGGCACTCAAGTGCTTCGCCACCTGGTCGGTATTCGACCTGATGCAGCAATACATGGACGGCACCACGTCGTCGTCGCTCTATGAGCTCAAGCTCGGACGACAGAAGTTCGCTGGCGAGACTCACGCCTACAGCGTGGCCTGGGCCGACGACGAGATCGAGGAGATGCTCGACAACTGCGACAAGATCATCTTCAACTCCATCAGCCAGTTGCAGCGCTACACCGAGGCTTCAGCAGGCAAGGTGCGCGGTC
The DNA here is from genome assembly GCF_054898105.1 of Pseudomonas sp. MDT1-17. Taxonomy (NCBI): domain Bacteria; kingdom Pseudomonadati; phylum Pseudomonadota; class Gammaproteobacteria; order Pseudomonadales; family Pseudomonadaceae; genus Pseudomonas; species Pseudomonas sp. MDT1-17. The sequence continues at coordinate 3,277,691 of NZ_JBUBVM010000001.1, forward strand.
TGCGGGTCAATCCGCAGGTGAGCAGCTCGGATTACCTGCTGGCCGACCCGGCGCGGCCGTTCAGCCGTCTGGGCGAGTGGGACCCGGTGAAAATCGAGCAGGTCATCGACCAGATCTCTGGCTTCATGTTCCACAACAACTGCGAGAACGGCGACTTCGGCCTGTTCGACCAAATGCTGTGCACCATTGAAGAGCGCTTTGGCCACCTGCTGCACAAGGTCGAGTGGGTCAGCCTCGGTGGCGGCATCCACTTCACCGGTGAAGGCTATGCGCTGGACGAATTCTGCGCGCGCCTCAAGGCCTTTTCGCAGAAATACGGCGTGCAGGTCTACCTGGAGCCGGGCGAAGCCGCTATCACTCAGAGCGCTTCGCTGGAAGTCACCGTGCTCGACACCCTTTACAACGGCAAGCACCTGGCAGTCGTGGACAGCTCCATCGAAGCCCACATGCTCGATCTGCTGATCTATCGCCTGAATGCCAAGCTGACGCCCAGCGAAGGCGAGCACACCTATATGGTGTGCGGAAAGTCCTGCCTGGCCGGAGACATTTTCGGTGAGTATCAATTTGATCGTCCGCTGGCCATCGGCGACCGATTGTCGTTTATCGACGCCGCGGGTTACACCATGGTCAAGAAGAATTGGTTCAATGGCCTGAAAATGCCGTCCATCGTAGTGAAACAACTCGACGGTAGTGTCGAGGTGGTTCGTGAGTTTGGTTACAACGACTACATGTCCAGCCTTTCGTAAGCTGGCTGAGAAGGAGAGAGAGAAAAATTGAAGAAGAACGTACTTATCATTGGTGCAGGAGGTGTCGCCAAGGTGGTGGCCCACAAGTGCGCACAGCACAACGATGAACTCGGTCGTATTGCTATCGCGTCGCGCAGCATCTCCAAATGCCAGGCCATCATCGACAGCGTCAAGGCCAAGGGCAGCCTCAAAGTGCCCGCCGAAATCCAGGCCTTCTCGCTGAACGCCCTGGATGTCGAAGCGACCAAGGCGCTGATCCGCGAAACCGGATCGCAGATCGTCATCAACGTCGGTTCCGCGTTCCTCAACATGTCGGTGCTGCGTGCCTGCATCGACACCGGTGTCGCCTACCTGGACACCGCCATTCACGAAGAACCGGGCAAAATCTGCGAGACACCGCCCTGGTATGGCAACTACGAGTGGAACCACCTCGAGGAGTGCAAAGAGAAGAACATCACCGCCATTCTCGGCGTGGGCTTCGACCCGGGTGTGGTCAACGCCTATGCAGCGCTGGCGCAGCAACAGTATTTCGACCGCATTGATTCGATCGACATTCTTGACGTCAATGCCGGTTCCCATGGCAAGTATTTCGCCACCAATTTCGACCCGGAAATCAACTTCCGCGAATTCACCGGACAGGTGTGGAGCTGGCAGAATAGCCAGTGGACGAGTAACACGATGTTCGAAGTCAAACGCACTGACGACCTGCCGGTCGTAGGGGCGCAGAACCTGTACCTGACCGGCCACGATGAAGTGCACTCGCTGTCGAAGAACCTCAACGTGCCCAACGTGCGGTTCTGGATGAGCTTCGGCGAGCACTACATCAATGTGTTCACCGTACTCAGGAACCTCGGTCTGCTTTCCGAACAGCCGGTCAAGACCGCCGAAGGCCTGGAAGTCGTGCCGCTGAAAGTGGTCAAGGCCGTGCTCCCTGATCCGAGCTCGCTGGCCCCTGGCTACACCGGCAAGACCTGCATCGGCGATCTGGTCAAGGGCACCAAGGATGGCCAGCCGCGCGAGGTGTTCATCTACAACGTGGCCGATCATGAAGACGCCTACGCAGAAACCGACAGCCAGGGCATTTCCTATACCGCTGGCGTGCCGCCCGTGGCCGCAGCCTTGCTGGTCGCCCGTGGCGAGTGGGACGTGCAGCGTATGGTCAACGTCGAAGAGCTGCCGGCTGAGCCGTTCCTCAAGGCGCTGGATGTGATGGGCCTGCCGACCCGGATCAAGGACGAGAATGGAGACCGTCCCTGGAGCTGAAACGCCTGCGATGCCTGAAATACAGGTGAATCTCGTTTCCCGCTCTAAACGCACAAACGCCGCTCTTTGAGCGGCGTTTTGGTTTGTGCCTCATTTGTTGGGCTTGTTGAGGGCAAGCAATCAACTGCGACTTCAACCGGTCGTCAACGACAGTAGCTGACGAAACTCCGAGCTTAAGCTTAACGACTAACTCTCACTCTTACAGACGTTGAAAACTTGAGGCGGGTCGATTTTTTCAACTCGCTGTCCATCTCCAGTTATCAACACGAGCTTACGTTAAGAAATTTACTATTGCTCTTTATATAAGCGCCAATAAATAGTTATTAAAAAATTGACGTGTTTCATTTGCTTTACACTGTGCGGTGAATTTAATAAGGCGCGCTTAACGTTGACGTCGCACCGTGTCAGGGCCTTAGGCGTGTCTACTCAGCAAGCACCGTAAGCGTCTGCTTGTTTTTGGTGCGTGGATACAGTTTTTGCTCAAGTTGTTATGCCCGATAATGTTTATATCAATCTGATTTTATTAATGTTTTTTAAGAGTTGAGGTGTTGTCGATATTGGCACTCGCCTTGCTGGTCTAACTGCGCATGTTGGCGGCGCGAAGTGTTCGAAATTTTTTTTATAAAATGACAGTGCCTGTTTAATGTTTGTCTACACTCCAATTTCTACGAGTGGGGTTGAGAATAAAGTTGTACCTAACTGCCGGTTAGTTGGCGCGCTAGAGCGACTGTTGGCCGGCGCGGCATGCCGATGGCCTTCCTGAATCAGGGTATACGGGGGATTCACCAATGCGGATCAGCATATTTGGTTTGGGGTACGTGGGCGCTGTATGTGCGGGATGTCTCTGTGCTCGCGGTCATGACGTAATTGGTGTGGATGTCTCGCAAGTCAAGGTCGACCTGATCAACCAGGGTAAGTCGCCCATCGTTGAGCCGGACCTGGAACCGCTGCTCGAGCAAGGGGTGAGTTTTGGGCGGCTGCGAGGTGGCGGTGATGTGAAGGCGGCAGTGATGGGCACGGATATTTCGTTCATCTGCGTCGGTACCCCCAGCAAGAAGAATGGCGATCTGGATTTGGTCTACATAGAGTCGGTTTGCCGCGAGATCGGCGAAGCCCTGCACGACAAGGACGGTTGGCATACGGTCGTAGTGCGTAGCACGGTTCTGCCGGGCACCGTGAAGAACGTGGTGATCCCGATACTTGAAGACTGTTCCGGCAAGAAGGCCGGGGTCGACTTCGGCGTGGCGATCAACCCGGAGTTTCTGCGCGAAAGTACCGCGATCAAGGATTACAACTGTCCGCCCATGACGGTGATCGGTGAACTTGACCAGCGCAGCGGTGACATGCTTGCCGCGCTCTATCAAGAGCTGGACGCGCCGCTCCTGCGCAGGAGCATCGAAGTGGCGGAGATGATCAAGTACACCTGCAACGTCTGGCACGCGACCAAAGTGACCTTCGCCAATGAGATCGGCAATATCGCAAAGGCCGCCGGCGTGGACGGTCGCGATGTGATGGACGTGATCTGCCAGGACACCAAACTCAACCTGTCGCGTTATTACATGCGCCCCGGCTTCGCGTTTGGCGGTTCCTGCCTGCCCAAGGATGTGCGTGCGCTGAATTACCGCGCCGGGCAAATGGACGTCGAGCACCCGCTACTGGCCTCGATCATGCGCAGCAATGCGGTGCAGGTACAGAGAGCCTTCGACATTATCAGCAGTTTCGGCAAGCGGCGTGTCGCGCTACTCGGCCTGAGCTTCAAGGCGGGCACCGATGACCTGCGCGAAAGCCCGCTGGTGGAGTTGGCGGAGATGTTGATCGGCAAGGGCTACGACCTGCATATCTTCGACCGCAACGTTGAGTACGCGCGTATCTACGGGGCCAACAAGGAATACATCGAGTCGAAGATTCCGCACCTGGCTTCGCTGTTATGCGCTGACCTTGCGAAGGTGATCGACCAGGCGGACGTGATCGTGCTGGGTAACAGTGACGAGTCCTTCGAAGCCATTGCGCTTCAGGTGCCCGAGGGCAAGCAGGTGGTCGACCTCGTGGGCTTCATGCCGCACGCCAGTGACGATCGGCTCGAGGGTATTTGCTGGTAAGCGAGGCGCTTGAGCGGGACGCGGAGCTGACGCGCCCCGAGCAACTTGGTTTATCGAACAGGGGGTCCCATGTATGGCGAATTCCAGGGTTTACTTACGCGAAGCGGCGGGCTGGCTGTTCTACGTCACCGCGCTGATGGGGCTTGCACTGTTGTTGCCGCGCACAGTGTTCGATCCCGAGTCCAGGGACTTTCTCCTGTTGCTGGGGGCGGTCGGTATCTGGCGTTATTCGATGGGCGCGATCCATTACCTGCGGGGGGTGCTGTTCCTTTATCTGGTATTCCCTTATTACAGGCGCAAAGTCACCCGGTTGGGCAGCAGTGCCGATCCGTCGCAAGTGTTTTTGCTGGTCACCAGTTTTCGTATCGATGCGTTGACCACGGCGCAGGTCTACGGCTCGGTGATCGAGGAGGCCATCGGCTGTGGTTACCCGACCACGGTGGTTTGTTCCATCGTCGAGCTGGCCGATGAGCTGCTGATCAAAGCGCTCTGGGACAGCTATAACCCACCGAAGCAGGTGAAGCTGAGCTTCGTGCGGATTCCCGGCACCGGTAAGCGTGACGGCCTGGCCCATGGTTTTCGGGCGATCTCCCGGCATTTGCCGGATGCCGATGCGGTGGTGGCGGTGGTCGATGGCGACACCGTGCTTTCGCCCGGGCTCGTGCGTCAGACCGTGCCCTGGTTCAAGCTGTTCCCGAAAGTCGGCGGGCTGACCACCAATGAGTTCTGCGAGGTGCGCGGAAGCTACCTGATGAGCCAATGGCACAAGCTGCGGTTCGCCCAGCGGCACATCAATATGTGTTCGATGGCACTGGGCAAGCGAGTGCTGACAATGACCGGGCGAATGTCGGTTTTCCGCGCCCAGGTGGTGACCGACCCCGGTTTTATTCAAGACGTTGAAAGCGATTATCTGCAGCACTGGCGCCTGGGGCGTTTCCGCTTCCTGACCGGTGATGACAAGTCCAGTTGGTACAGCCTGATGCGGCTGGGCTACGACACCTTTTATGTGCCCGATGCGGCGATCAACACGGTTGAGCACCCACCGGAAAAGAGCTTCTTCAAGGCCAGCCGCAAGCTGATGTTCCGCTGGTATGGCAATAACCTGCGGCAGAACTCGCGGGCCCTGCACCTGGGCGTGCAGCGGTTGGGCTGGTTCACCTCGCTGGTGCTGATCGACCAACGCGTCTCGATGTGGGCCAGCCTGCTCGGGCCGTCAATAGCGATCATTGCCAGCCTCAAATACAGCATGGCCTACCTGCTGATCTATGTGCTCTGGATCGGTGTGACTCGCTTGATCCTGAGTCTGCTGTTGCTGGCTTCGGGACACCCGGTCGGCCCGGCTTATCCATTGATTCTCTATTACAACCAGTTGGTCGGCGCCATGGTGAAGATCTATGTGTTCTTCCGTCTCGACCGGCAATCGTGGACGCGCCAGAAAACCAGACTCGACCGCGGACTGGCCAGCTATCAACGCTGGTTCAATACCTGGTCGTCGCGGGCCATGACCTTTTCAGCCGGCAGTGTGTTTTGCGCGCTGCTGATGTGGGTGGTGTAGCGCAGGAATCAGGGCAGTCGGCAGCCGTGCCGGATCGGACTCAATCGATGGGAAGGAACGCGTTATGAACACAGCCGTTATTGCTGTTGATGACAATGTCGTGCATGAATCAGAGGTGCAGCGTCAGCATGCGCGGCTGAATCTGCCGGCGAGAATCAAATTTCACGGACAGGGCCGGGAGGCGTTCGATTGCGAGCTGATCGACTTGTCGGCCGGTGGCTTCAGCCTGAGTCAGCCGGACACACCGCTGATCCTGGGCCGACAGCACAAAGGCAAACTGGTGTTTCAGGTCGATGCGCTTGGGTTTGCCATCGACGTGGAGTTTGTCGTGCGCTCGGTATGCAGCGAGGGGCTGCGGGTGGGTTGCGAGTTCCACAACCTGCCTCCGCGCGCGATCTCCGCATTGCGTTATCTGATCACCTCCTACCTCTCGGGAGGGGTGATCAGCCTGGGTGACATGCTCGCAACCCAGCAGCGTGACAACTTCACCCGGCCGCGAAAGCACGAAAGCGGCAATGGCCTGGGCTTTTTCGCACGCTTGCGGGCGACCACGGTCAGCCTGCTGATTTTCCTGGTGGGACTGGCTGCCTTTGGTTATGTGCTGCAGCAGTTGTATGGCATTTATTTCGTCACGCACGCCGAATCGGCGCGGGTCAACGTACCCGGCCAGTTGATCGGCCTGCCGCGCGATGGCAGCGTCAAATCGTTGGTCAAGGTGGGGGCGGTGGTGTCCAAGGGAGCCCCGCTGGCAACTTTTTCCGCCTCGCTGCTGGATGTAATGAAAGGCAACTTGCCGCCCGGGCAGGCGACCCCGGAGAACCTCGAGCGCCTGTTCAGCCGGACCCTGCAAGGTTCGCTGACCAGCCCTTGCGATTGCCGGGTGGTGGCGCAGCTGGTGCCGGACGGCCAGGTCGTCGGCAAGGGCACCACGGTATACGAGTTGATGCCGATCGACGGTGTGGCGACCATTGAGGCGCGCTTCCCCTTCAAGAATTTTGCCAAGATCCAGCCTGGCAAGGCAGTGAGCTTCCAACTGGTTGGTGAAGAACAGCCACGCACGGGCAAAATCGCCACGGTGGTGCTGGACAACGGCGGCCTGGCCTCCGACCTGCGGGTCACCATTGAGCCTGACAGCGCGTTGCAGACCGATCTCGCCGGGCGTCCGGTGGAGGTCAGTATCGAAAACCTGCAGAGCAATGCCTGGGTGAAGAATGCCTGGGCGGCCAATACCTGGGTGAAGAACGCCTGGGAGAATAAAGCCATGGCGGCCGGAAAATGAACGGCGCATGGCGATCGGGGCTGCGGTTTTCTGCGCTGGCCGCTGCTCTGACGATGAGTCAGGGTTGCGGCACCCTGCCGGATCAGGGGGTGGCGCGCGAGGCCATGTTGCGCGGCGATTATGAAACGGCACGCAAGCACTATGCGGCGCTGGCCCAGGACGGCTATGCCGATGCCCAGGCCGGGATGGGCGACCTGACGGCGTCGGCGGGCGACCCGGCGAGCCTGAAAGAGGCTGAAGGCTTGTACCGGCAGGCCGCGCCGGAGTCGGTCAAGGCGCAGTCACGTCTGGGCCGCTTGTTGCTGCGTCAGGGACCGACTGATCCCAAGCAAGTGCGCGAGGCCCGGCAATTGTTGGAAGGCGCGCTGGATAAAGGCGAGTTCAGTGCGGTGGTACCGCTGACGTTGTTGTACCTGAGCTACCCGCAACTGGCGCCTGGGGTGGATCCGCAGAAGAAGGTCGATAGCTGGCGCGCCCAAGGCATTGTCGAGGCGGATCTGGCGCAGATTCTGATTTACCGCAATCAGGGCACCTATAAGGCTCACCTGCCGCAGATCGAGCAGATGTGCCGGGCTCGGCTGGCGGTACTCGATGCCTGTTATGTGGAGCTGGCCACCCTCAACCGAATGCGCGCCCAGCCCAAGGCGCAAGCGGCCTTGCTGGTGGAGTTGCGCCAGGGTTGGCGCGAAGGACGAGTAGCGCCCTTGCGGGTCGAGTCGGTGGCGCGCGTTCTGTCGTCGCCAACCCTCGAAGGCCCGGCCGATGCACAAAGCGCCCAGCGCCTGCTCGAGGAACTGGCGCCGGTCTATGCGCCGGCCTGGACCAGCCTGGCAAGGTTGATCAACGATTACCCCGTACAAGGCGATGCGCCGCAATTGCTCTCGGCCTTGCAGCGCGGGCGCGAGGCGGGCGACCCACGGGCGGAACTGCTGACCGGGCGGCTGTATTACCTCGGCAAATGGTTGCCGCAGGACCCGCGTCTGGCTGAAGAGCATTTGCTCAAGGCGGCCGCGGCCGGTGAAGTCGGGGCACATTACTACCTGGGTCAGTTGTACCGGCGCGGTTATCTGGGCCAGGTCGAACCGCAGAAGGCGCTGCAACATTTGCTGCTGGCGGCGCGCAACGGTTCGCCCAATGCCGACCTGGCCCTGGCGCACATGTTTTCCGACTCCCGCGGGGTCAAGGTCAATCGGATCAATGCCTTTGTCTTTGCGCAACTCGCGCAGCGCCAGGGCGTGGTGAATGCAGAGCCAGTGCTGTCGGCCCTGCAGTCGGGGCTGACCCCGGCAGAAAGGAAAATCGCGCAGCCCTTGCTTGAGGGGGAAGCCCAGGCTCGTCTGACGGGCGCGGCCCTAGCCAGACTGCAAACTCCGGAAAATGGACAGGACTTACTATGAAGCAAGCATTGTTGGCAGGATGTGGTCTTGGGGTTTCGCTGATGTGCAGCGCCGGTCTGGTGCTGGCGGCGGAAGTGGCACCGAAGAATTTCGGTCTGGATGTGAAAATTACCGCCGAGTCGCAGGAAGACCGTGACCTGGGCACCGCGCCCGGAGGCACGGTCAACGGTGTTGGCATCGACTTGCGCCCCTGGGCCTATGGCCAGTGGGGTAACTGGAGTGCCTATGTGATGGGGCAGGCGGTGGCCGCGACCGATACCATCGACACCGATACGGTGAACAATGGCGTCGACGAAAGTAACGCCCGTGAGACCGATGACAGCTACTTGGCGCTACGCGAGTTCTGGGTCGATTATTCGGGCATCAGCGCCTATCCGGGCGAGCATTTGCGCTTGGGGCGCCAGCGTTTGCGCGAGGACAGCGGTGAGTGGATGGACACCAACATCGAAGCGCTCAACTGGACCTTCGAGACCACTCTGCTGCGCGCCCACCTCGGTGCCGCCCAGCGCTTTTCCGACTACCGGACTGACGTGAGCGACCTGGCGCCCGCAGACGAAGACCGCACCCATGCGTTCGCCGACGTCTCTACGCAATGGTCGCCCAATCACTGGTTCGGCCTGCGTGTACATCACGTTGAGGACAGCGGCAGTCTGCCCGATGCAGGCGAGCAGATCGATGCGCTCGACAAGACTAACACCGGCAGCCTGACCTGGGTCGGTCTTGAAGCGAACGGCGACGGCTACAACTATCGCTCGACGATGCCGGTCAATTACTGGCTCAGCGGCACTTGGCTGACCGGCAGTCGCGACACCCTCAACAGCGTGGTCGACGCCAATGGCAACCGCATTGCGGCAGGGGAAAACAGTGGTGACGTTGACGCCTGGGCCGCGGACCTGGGCCTGCGCTGGAACATCGATGACAGTTGGCGCCTCGGCGCTGCCGCGGCCCGCGGCGAAGGCGGCGGTAGTGACAACGAGCAGCAGTTCCAGCAAACCGGCCTGCAGAGCAACCGCTCGAACTACACCGGCACGCGTTCGCGCGTACACCGCTTCGGCGAAGCCTTTCGCGGTGAACTGAGCAACCTCCAGGTGGCTACATTGTTCGGCTCCTGGCAGTTGCGCGAGGACTACGACGCCAGCCTTGTCTACCACCGTTTCTGGCGGGTAGATGACCAGCAGGACACCGGCGACGGCGGGATCGTCAATGCGGCACTGGTGGACGGTGAGAAGGACCTGGGCCAGGAAGTCGATCTGGTCATGACCAAGTACTTCAAACAAGGCCTGTTGCCCGCGAGCATGGTGGATTGGGTTGACGAACCCTCGGCACTGGTCCGCTTGCGCCTCGGCGTGTTCTTCCCGGGCGACGCTTACGCCAGCGATACCGATTCAAGCATGCACCGGGCGTTCGTTGATTTCGTCTGGAAAATCTAGGTTCGGGTTGTTGCCCGCCGTGATGCCATTGTGGGCAACAGCGCCTTGATCACACCAGGTTGCATTTATTTTGATGAGTGAGGCTTATGGACAGTGTCGTCAAGATAGGGCTGTTGCTCGCCGGTCTGCTGTTGGTGCAGACCGCGGCTGTCAGCGCGGCGGGAGTCGTCTTCGCACCGCGCTATACCATCAGCGAGGCGCCGGGAAAACCCTTGCTGATCAGCGAGCCGAAGATCCCTGACCTGTCCGGCTATACGGCCGAGGCAGCCATGGCGAAGATTTCCTACAAACCCGCTGGCCGTGCCTTGATCCAGCCGATGCTCAAGGAAAACGCGCTCGACGAGTTCATCGGCGGCAAGGATCGTCTCAAGGAATGGGTGGTGCGCCAGCAGCGAATGCCGGTGGCGATCTTCATCGACGGTGGCTACATGAGCCTGACGCAACTGGCGCGCAGCCTGCCACCGACGGCCTTGCGCGAAACTGCGCCGGGGGTGTTTCTGGCGCGCTTGCCAATCGTCATACGTCCCGGCGGGACCCTGCATATCGACAAGTCGGTCAAGGAGTTGCGATTGTCTCAGGAGGGCGGTTCCTTTCTGGTCAATGACGGCAAACTGTTTATCACCGACTCCAAGGTCAGCGCCTGGAGCGAGAAGAACAACAGCCCGGCCTGGTACAAGAAAGAGGGGGAGTTCCGGCCTTTCCTGGTGTCCTGGGGCGGCACCGAGACGTACATCGTCAACAGCACCATCGCCAGCTTTGGCTACACCGCGAGCAAGAGTTATGGCGTGAGTATTTCCCAGTACAGCCCGAGCATGGCGCCGAAGATGAAGCGCAAGCGGCCGACCGGCTGGCTGCTCAATTCGGAGTTCGTCGACAACTGGTACGGCTTCTATTGTTATGAGGCCGACGACGTGGTGATTCTCGGCAATTCCTACCGCGACAACATCGTCTATGGCATCGACCCGCACGACCGTTCGCGCCGGCTGATCATTGCCCACAACGACGCATTTGGTACCCGCAAGAAGCACGGCATCATCCTCTCACGCGAGGTCAACGACAGCTGGATCATCTACAACCGCGCCTACAACAACCACCTGTCGGGCATCGTCCTGGACCGTTCCAGCGTCAATAACCTGCTGGCCTACAACGAATCCTACAAGAACCTCTCCGACGGCATAACTCTGTATGAGAGCGGCAATAACCTGCTCTGGCGCAACCGCGCAATCGACAATAACCGCCATGGGATTCGGGTGCGTAACAGTACTGGTGTGCGGCTGTATGAAAACGAGCTGATGGCCAATGCCCTGACCGGCATCTACGGCCACATCAAGGATTTGCGCGGCACCGACCGCGATCTCAAGGAAGACCCCTTCGAAGCCAAGCTGTCGCTCACCGTGGTCGGCGGCAAGCTGATCGGCAACGGTTCCAGCCCCATCACCGTATTTTCACCGTCGCGTCTGGAACTCTATGACTTGACCTTTCTGGCGCCGCAGAAACAGGACGGCCTTGCCTTCACCGGTTTGCTGGGGGAGGTGCAGGGCGACTTGATGGACATTCTCCTGCGTCGCCGTGAAGCCGCATTGATTCTGCCGGTGAAACTTTGAGGAGCCTGCTGATGAAAACAATCCATGGGTATGCCGCGCTATGCATGCTGTCTGTGCCGACGTGGGGACAGGCACAGCCGGAATACACGGCCGAGGCCTGCTGTCAGCTGTGCCCACAAGCGGCACAGGCGACACTTTACGAGCAGCCGGCGCTGAAAAACTACGCGACCCTGGTGGAGGCCAAGGACCAGTGGCTCTTTCGCACCCAAAGCGATTTTCGCACTGACTTCGGCCTCGATGAGAGCGGTTACAAGGCCCTCAAGCGTCTGCGCGACGGGCTGGCCCAGCGCGGGGTCGAGCTGGTGCTGGTGATGCCACCCAGCCGCGGCTTGCTGCATGCCGACCGCCTGACGCCGCTGGAACTGGCCAACTTCGATCAGACCAAGGCCCGGCAGAACTACTTGCAAACGCTGGTCCGGGTGCGCGACTTGGGCGTTCAGGTCCCCGACTTTACCAACCTGCTGAGTGCGCCGCAGCCAGCCGGGCAGCCCTTCTACTTCAAGGGCGATCACAACTGGACGCCCTATGGCGCCGAACGCAGCGCCCAGTTGGTGGCCCAGACGCTCAGGGGCAACGATGTGCTCAAGGCGTTGCCGCATCAGGTCTTTGCCAGCCAGCCGGCCGGCCTGCTGGGACGCTCTGGCTCGTTGCAAAAAGCCGCCGCACAGATCTGCGGCAACGGTTATGCGGCGCAGTTTGTCACCCGTTATCAAACCCGGGCCCAGGACGACTCCAAGGTCCCCGCCAAGGTCGCATTGATCGGTACCAGCGCCAGCGGCGAGGCGTTCAACTTTGCCGGTTTCCTCGAACAGTATCTGCAGACGCCGGTCAGCAACTTCAGTGTTCCGGGCGGTGGCTACGATGATTCGTTGATCGCCTACCTGCTCAGCGACGACTTTCAGAAGCGCCCGCCGACGGTGCTGGTGTGGGAAACCGATAATCTCGACAGCATCCAGAAATCCAGCTTCTACCGGCAGGCGATGGCGGCGCTGAGCGATGGCTGCGACATCCAGGCGCCGCTGCTCAAAAGCCATTCGACCCTGCACAGCGGGCGCAATCAGGTGTTGTTCAACGGCGGTGGCGGCAATGTGTATCCGATCAAGGGCAATCGTTATCAGGTCGACCTCAGGTTCGCCGATCCCGCCGTGCACCTGATGAGCGCGACCCTGACCTACATGAACGGTCGCCAGGAAAACATCAACTTGAGCCGTGCGTCGAGTGTCAACACCCAGGGCCGCTTCGCCTTCGAGCTGCGCGCTGATGCGGACTGGGACGAACTGACTTTTCTTTCCATGGACGTGCAGCCACCCCTTGGGGCGACCTCCATGGAGCTCTCGGCTCGCTTGTGCGCCAAGCCGGTCATTTCTGAGACAACATCCCTGCGCACTGCGCAGACGGAGGGGCACTGATGCGCCAGGGGCATTGGGCCGCCTTTGGCGTGGCCTTGATTCTGATGGGGCCGACCGTGCAGGCGGTGGCCGCTCAACTCCGCCCGCTGCAGGGCTATTACGCGCCGGCCGTGGACAAGAAGGGCGACGTGCCGAGCTGTCCGGCGGCGCCCAAACCCTATACCGGTGACCTGTTGATCCCCAGTAAGTACGAGGGCTCGGGCAAGGCACGTGATCAGTTCAACGCGCAATCCAACCAACGCTACAAGCAAATGTCAGCTGATATCAACGAACTGGAGAAAGGCGTCAACAAACAAGTCGCAGCTTATTTACGGCTCGGCCGCGCCGGCCATGTGGAATGCACCCTGAGCTGGCTGGGCGATTGGGCCAGGGCGCAGGCGCTGCTGAGTACCACCTACACCCATACCGGCAAGTCGATGCGCAAATGGGCGCTGGGCAGTATTTCTTCGGCCTATCTGCGGCTCAAGTATTCGAGTTCGCAGCCATTGAGGGGCCGCGAGGCGCAGACCCGGCCAATCGAGATCTGGATCGGCCAGGTCGCCGATCAGGTGGTGCAGGACTGGCGCGACCAGCCGCTGGACCGCCTGAACAATCACCAGTATTGGGCAGCCTGGGCCGTCATGGCGGCCTCGGTGGTGGTCGACCGGCGCAACCTGTTCGATTGGTCGGTAGCGCAGTTTCGCATCGGTGCTTCCCAAGTCGATGCAGACGGCTATCTGCCCAACGAACTGGGCCGCGACACCCGCGCACTGGCTTACCACAACTATGCGATGGGTCCGCTGATGATGATCGCTGCCTTTGCCCGAGCCAATGACGTCGACCTGCGTGAAGAAAACCACGGCGCCATGCGGCGTCTGGCGGCGCGGGTCGAGGAAGGGATCAAGGATCCACGCTCGTTTGAACGCAAGACCGGCTACAAGCAAGAACTTGAGGACCTCAACGAGGACGGCAAGTTTGCCTGGCTGGAACCTTACTGCGCGTTGTACGACTGCTCGGCGCAAACCGACCGCTGGCGCCAATCGTTCGAACCGATGAAAACCTACCGCCTGGGCGGCGACATCACCCAGCTATTTGCTGACCAGAAAGAATAAATGTAACAACCAACACGCTCTGGATACCCGGTGGGGTCATTCGTAATTGAGCTTGTGTTGTAAAAGAGAAGGCAGTCCTTCGCTGTTTGAAGCGCCTTCATGTCGAGTGATGAAGGTGCGGGAGGAGGTGAAATGATTCCAGTCATTCTGTCCGGTGGCAGTGGTTCGCGGTTGTGGCCGTTGTCGCGCAAGTTGTATCCCAAGCAATTCCTGAGTCTGGCAGGCGAGGGGTCGCTGTTTCAGCAGACCCTGCAGCGCCTGGCGTTCGAGGGTATCGCCAAGCCGATCGTGGTTTGTAATCAGGAGCATCGCTTTATCGTCAATGAACAACTCGCCGCCATCGGCTGTACGCCGCAGGCGATACTGCTCGAACCTTTCGGCCGCAATACCGCGCCGGCGGTGGCGCTGGCGGCCCTCAAGCTGATCGCTGAGGGCCGCGATGAGTTGCTGCTGGTGCTTCCTGCCGACCATGTGATCAGTGACGTACCCGCCTTGCGCGCCACGCTGTCACATGCGCAGGAAGAGGCGCTCAAAGGCAATATGGTGCTGTTCGGCATTCCGGCGACGCGTCCGGAAACCGGCTTTGGGTATATCAAGGCCGCCTGCGACGATGCTGGCGCCGGCGCCTTCAAGGTCGAGAAGTTTATCGAGAAACCCGACCAGCAAACCGCCAGCGAATTTGTCCGGTCCGGCGAGTACTTCTGGAACAGCGGCATGTTCCTGTTCCGTGCCAGCCGCTATCTCGACGAGTTGCGCACTCACGAACCCGACATGTACGACACCTGCGTGCTGGCCCTGGAGCGCAGCCGCAGCAGTGAAGGCGTGACCAGCATTGATCGGGTCACCTTTGAATGCTGCCCGGACAACTCCATCGACTATGCGGTGATGGAGCGCACCAGCCGCGCCTGCGTCGTCCCGCTAAGTGCTGGCTGGAGTGATGTCGGTTGCTGGTCTTCGCTGTGGGATGTGCATGACAAGGACGCCGATGGCAATGTGCTCAAGGGCGATGTCGTCAGCCACAACAGCCGCAATTGCTTTGTGCATGGCAGTAGCAAGCTGGTGACCCTGCTAGGACTGGACGATTTGGTTGTGATAGAAACCAAGGATGCATTGATGGTCGCGCACCGCGATGCCGTGCAGGACGTGAAAAAACTGGTCAATGCGCTCGATGCCAAAGGCCGCTCGGAAACCCAGAGCCATTGCGCGGTGTATCGCCCCTGGGGCAGTTACGATTCGGTGGACAGCGGCACCCGTCACCAGGTCAAGCACATCACCGTGAAACCTGGCGCGCAGCTTTCCCTGCAAATGCATCACCACCGTGCCGAACACTGGATCGTGGTCTCCGGCACCGCCCAGGTGACGTGCAACGAAAAGGTCTTCCTGCTCACTGAAAACCAGTCCACCTACATCCCGATCGCTTCGGTGCATCGCCTGTCCAACCCCGGCAAGATCCCGCTGGAAATCATCGAGGTGCAGTCCGGCAGCTACCTGGGCGAGGACGATATCGAGCGCCTGGAAGATGTCTACGGCAGGAGCCAACAGGTCCAGAGTTAAGCCCACTTACCAGAATCGTTGGCTCGTTTATCGAACGAGGAAGATACGCGAGCCTCGTTGGGGTAGAACCGTAGAAATCAGAAAGCCCGCGGTTGGCGGGCTCTAGGGGAGGGCATAGATGCTATTTGTAAACTCCGGTGGTGCTTAAGATCCATAGATCAGCTCTCAGAGGAAATGATTGAGTCGTGAGTGGACTCAGAAGCTAGTTTCAATCGGTCAGCTTTACTAATGTATTTAGACTTGCTTGGCGGTGCCAGTTTGGCACTGGCCTTTTTGGCGTGAGCCTTTAATAACTGCTTTATTTTTTTACGACGATTCATATTTTCTACTCGGCTTGTAAGCTCTTGAATCATTGCCGCGTTTACGGGCCTGTGTGCGTCTCCAGGCGCGGGTTCTTTCCATGGTCATTTCCTCGTGAGTACCGGGTTCAGCAGCCACGGTAATACGAGTTGGGAGTATGGTAAGCGTGAATCGGGGGCAGTGGCTAGGTTGTTGAGTTCCCGATACCCGAAGCGCCCGTTTCTGGCCGATTGTTGCCTGATGTCAAAGGCAAAAAAGCCCGCTCAGTGGCGTAATGCTGTTCACTTAAGCTCGATGTTTCCAGGCACACACATATGCGTAGCGAGGGGGCGTTGGAGGTAGTCGCAGGTTGACGGACAGGCTCAGGGCGTGAGGGGGCGTGCACCGCAAACGCCAACGCGAGGCGGCCTACCGGCCGGCCTGGCTTCAAGTGAACGCATTTCCCTGTAGGAGCTGTCGAGCGAAGCGAGGCTGCGATCTTTTGATCTTGCCGTTGCTTCTGCCGTTGCTGTTGCTTTAGCTGTAGATCTGCCGCCCCTTTCCCAGAGGCCGAACGCAGGCGACAGATGACAGGCGCATGACAATTCTTCGATCCTCGTCTGCTAGCGCGTGCTTCCCATCGGCCAAGACTCCCCGCAGGCAGAAAGACTGCTCTAATAACAGCAACCGTTGTCCCGTTCACTGTCTCGAGAGAGGGGAGTTGATCATGACCGAAAAATCCCGGGTGCTGTTCGTCTGCGCTAAAAATGACATTCGTTCATTGATGGCGCAAGCTCTCCTCAGACATACCGATCCCGAACACTTTGAAGCCTTCAGTGCGGGTCTGGAACCCAGTGAGGTCGACCCGCGCACGCTTGAATCGCTTGATCATATCGGCGTCGAAGCAACCGGCTTGCGCAGCAAGTCAATCGGCGAGTTTGAAGGGCAGCCGTTCCACTACGTCATCACGCTGTGTGACAAGTCATCGGAAGAGGCAGACAGGATGCCGATCTCTGACAACGTGATTTCGTGGAATTTTGAGGATCCTGCAACCAGTGAAAAGCATGAGCCTTTTCGACATGCTCTCCAGGAAATTCACGACCGCATCAAAATGTTCGTCACTGTAAAAATGAGACATTCAAGCGCTGATGATTAAGGTTAAAACCGACCGGCAGACGAGCAAGGCGTCGATATTTGTCTGCAGTTTTCAGTCGAAACCAGCGATGGACGGAGGGAAAAAGACTAACCAATTGCCGGTGGTTTTAATCGCCACCTACCCGTCAAACACCTTTCCCAGACGTTTCAATCTTTGGAAAAAATTGCACATTGACCACTGTTGCCTACGCTAATCAATTGCTGCGCGCTTTTGTCGATTACAGGTGATTAGCAATGAATTCAAAAGAACGATGGAAATACGCCGCCTCGGCATTGGCCGCTTCGTTGTGCTTCGTGCCCACGACCCAAGCCGAGGATTCGGCAGAACTGGCCAAGAAGGCCCTCAACCCGGTCGCCGCCATGTACAGCCTTCCAGTGCAGTACAACTGGGATCAAAAGATGGGGCCGACCGGTGATGGCATGCACAGCGTCACTAACATACAGCCAGTGCTGCCTTTTACGTTGAACGATGACTGGAACCTCATCTCTCGCACTATTTTGCCTGTCATCGACCAACACGGCCTGGCGCGCAATGGCGCGGCGGATAAATCTGGTGTCGGCGATATCACGCAGAGTTTTTTCTTCTCGCCGAAAAACCCCACTGACAGTGGCTGGATACTCGGCGCTGGCCCGGCGATATTGATCCCTACCGGCAGTGACGAGTTGCTCGGTAGCGAGCAATGGGGGATTGGCCCGACCGCAGTCGCGTTGAAACAATCGAACGGCTGGACTCGGGGCATTCTTGCCAACCATATCTGGGGCCTCGAAGTGCCGACGGCAGCGTAACCATCTGCATCGGCCCCAAATCCCCCGGTGGGCTTGAAAGCAACTGGATTCCAACCGCCGGCAAGCGACCGCTTCCCGCCATGCGCTTTTACGGCGGCACCGAGGCGCTAAACAACAAGAGCTTCAAACTGCCGGATTTCGAATTGATCGAGTGAGGAGTGCGGTGAAATGTGCGTCGGTCGCGATGGGTAAATTTGCCAGTCGCGTTCAGCCATTGTTCGACAGTTCGAAAATGACCGCTTTTTGCCGATTGCTGCCTGTCGCAGACCTCGGGCTACATTGAGGTTTATCTGTATGAGCTGGTCAGCACACCGCCCGGCTTCCGGTCCGAGGCTAAGTTGTAGGGTCAACTCCCACGCATTAGTGCGGACATTCCATGGAGTCGGTAAGCCCAATGCAACTGTCCGTGTAAGACGGTGTGCCTTCTGATTGGAGCATTACAGATGCCATTCCAGATTCAGAAACGGCGTGTTGGCTTCGGTGCCAGGTGTGTTGGCAGAGTTGTTACCGAACTTGTTCTTCCAGTATTCGTAACCCACCCCGGCAAAGAAGGTATCTTTCTTGCCGAAAATGAACTCGCCCACGTCCACAAGTACAGTGGCGTGCACGAGCGTTTCGCTCACGCTGTCGTTGCCGAAGCCGTCCTTGCCCTTGGGCGGGATGAAGTTGGCAAAGCCCTTCCATTTGAGCGGTACCGAACCGAGCTGAAATGGAATCTCCCAGGCGGTTTCCAGGTAGTACGTGTCGTTGAAGCGGATATCGTGCTCCTGGGCGAACGGCAAGCCATTGTGGTTGCGCTCGGAGCGGTACATCACACTGAAGTCCCAAAAACCTGTCACGTTGAAATTGATCGTCGGGCCGATGACGAGCATGCGTTTTGCCGGCGCGAAGGCAGTGTTTTTAGTGTTCCAGTCGACGCCACCCGACAGTGACCAGTCCCGAACGGGTCCCCACTTGAAATCCTGGCCGGATATTTTATTCAGTGAAAGTTGATGGCGATATATCGCATACACCTCGGTAGCACCGTTGTCGCCGCCGTTGGCTGGATCGTCTTTATCGGAAAACAACACCTGCACGTCGAGGAAGTTGCTGCCGTATTTGTATCCGTCAACGTGAGTGAACTCAACGATGTGCTTGGCGATCGGGCCATCGATGCCCGGCTCGGCGAAGTGGGTGCCATACCAGTAACTGATTGAGTTATCGCTCCAGTCGGCAGCTTGCAATGAAGTGGCCGTCGTCAATAACAAAGTACTGATGGCAAAGGTCTGCCGAACGAGAAACGTGCGGTTCTGCATCTTTCATTTCCTTGAGTAGTCGTCCACTTCGGCTTGATGGACTTTGTTATAGGTGCCGAAAAACTGTCGCCGTTTGAAGCCCGCTCACTCGACCGCTGCCACTGCCTCCAACTTTTCACAGACCAGCAAATCCACGTAATGAATCGGTTTGCTCCGATGCTTGAGCATCCCGCCGTTACGCAGATTCAACGCCGCCGTCATCTCCGCCAGAATCGAGAGCGCGACGCTTTCGGGCGCATCGCCGCCAAGGTCCAGGCCCATTGGGTAGTGCAGCTGTAGCAATGCATTCAGGGCAGGATTATGTTGGCGAATGTCGGTCAACAAGCGCTCGGTCCGCTCGCGGGGGCCGAGTTGGCCGATGTAGGCCGGTGCGCCTTGCAGCAATTGGCCGAGCCAGTGTCGGTCCTGGCGGTAGCTGTGCGTCATGACGGCCACCGCGGCCCCCTCGATCAACGGTCCGAGGACGATGGAGGCGTCGAGGTTCGCGACGATGACCGCATCGGCCTGCGGAAAGCGTTCAGGGCGGGCAAAGTGGCTGCGGCTGTCGATCACGCTGACGTGCCAGCCCAGCAGTTTGCTCATGCGCACCAGTGGCTGGGCGTCGTGGCCGGCGCCGAAGATCACCAGACGCGGGGGCGGAGCCACGTATTCGAAGAACACTTCGACTTCTCCACGGGCATCGGTGTAGAGCCGCAAAGAGGATTTTTTCTCGGTGAGTGTTTTGCGCAGGTCTTTGCGGATGCTGCTGTCGAGTGCGCGATTGCGCAGCGCGGGGCTTGCGTGCGACATCACCCGATCACCGACCCGCACTGACGTGTGGCGAGACGTGGCAATGATGGTCGCCATGGCCGCGGGTTGCAGACTGTCACGCACCTGTCGCAACAGTTCGATGGCCAATGACGGGGTCTTCGCGCGCAGGCGTTCGAGCATGACGAAAACCGTGCCGTTGCAGCCGAGGCCGAAGGTCAGGGCGCTTTGGTCGTCGTCTTCATCTTCGGTGGCGCCGGTGCTGTAGCGGCGCACCACCGGCTCGCCGGAATCGGTCAGCCACCAGGCCTTTTTGGCCAGGTCCTGTTCCAGGCATCCGCCGCTGACGGTGCCGATGGTTCGGCCGTGGAGGGGGATGAGCATGCGTGCGCCAGGGCGGCGGTAGGCCGAACCTTCGACCTTGACCACGGTGGCGAGGACGGTTTCTTCGCCTTGCCGGGCGCAGGTTTCAATGGCTTGGAGGAGGTCGTTGAGGCCGGACATGGTGTGTTATCCCAAAAGTCGGTGCGCAACCTGTTGGAACCGGCAAGCCAGCTCCAACAGGGGGTTGTGTTGGCGGTTGGATCAGTCGACGACATGCATCAACTGCTCCACCCCCTCCCACGCTTCAGCACGCATGCGCTCCAGGTCCAGACCTGGAATCACGCCGTCGTCGACCACCAGTCGCCCCCCGACCATGCTGTACCGCACGGCAATCGGCTCACCCGCGACCACCGGCGCCAGCGCGATATCGTGGAAGCCGAAGAACCGTGGATGGTCGAGGCCATAGACCACCAGATCCGCAGCCTGTCCGACTTCCAATGTTCCCACCGCACCGAGCCCTAACACCTGAGCGCCACCGGCCGTACCCCAATGGATCACGTCTTCGGCGGTAGTGGCCGACGCGCCTTGCTCGGCGCGATGGATCAGCCATGCGGTGTGCGCTTCACCAACCATGCTCCCGGACTCGTTGGACGCCACGCCGTCCACCCCGAGGGAAATTGGCACGCCAGCCTCGAACATTTGCGGCACCGGAGCGATACCACTGCCCAGACGCGCATTGCTCACCGGGCAGTGCGAAATCCCGGTGCCGGTCTGCGCAAGCATGCGGATTTCCCCCGGTTGCAGGTGCACGGCATGGGCGAACCAGACGTCTGGGCCGAGCCATTCGTGTTCGGCGACGAATTCCACCGGCAGGCAGTTGTATTTCTCGCGGCAGAAGTTGACGTAGTTCTGCGTCTCCGAGAGGTGCGTGTGCAAGCGCAACCCGAGGCCGCGAGCGGTGTGGGCAAGCTCGCGCAGCAAGGTCGGCGGCAGCGAGAAGGTCGGTGTCGTCGGCGCCACCACCACTCGACGCATCGCATCCGGCGTGTCCTGGTGGTACAGCGATTTGAGCCGTTCGATGTCACCGACCATCTGCTCAAGCGTCTCCGGTTGCAGCGCTGTTTTCGAGAATCCCGGATGAGCGCTGGCGGACTCCAGTGCGCCGCCCCGGCACAAAACAAAACGCATCCCGAACGCGTCAGCCGTGTCGAACAGCAGGTCGCCGGTCTCGGTTGTGCCGTTGGCGTGATAGAGGTAATGGTGATCGGCGCAGGTCGTTACCCCCGACAACAGCAACTCGGCCATGCCTAATCGCGCGGCGATCTGCGCCAGTTGTGGGGTAAAACGGTTGAGGCGCGGGTAGGGCACGCTGGCCAGCCAGCCTTGCAGGTCTTGATTCAAACCTTCGGGCACGGCTTTGAGCAGGTTCTGGAACAGGTGATGGTGCGTGTTGATCCAGCCTGGGTAGACCACCGAGTTGCGGGCATCGATCACTCGTTCGCCGGGTTGCGCAACCAGGCCCGCAGCCATTTCGGCAATGCGCCCGTTCACCACTCGAATGTCTACAGCACCGGCCCGGGCTCGCGGGCCACGCAGGCCGGTCATCACCGCCACCGGGTTTTTGATCAGGATGTTTTGAAGTTGAGTCATGTGCTTCTCCAGTCAGAGGCTGTGGGGCGCAGGCTTGGTGGCTGCGCTGTCGGGAACGCTGACGCCGTTGAGCGCCGCGTTGAGCAGCACCGACACCAGGCAGGCAATCACCACGCTGCTGTGCAGGAACGGCTGGGACCACTCGGGCATTTGCTTGAACAGGGCAGGCGTCAGCACTGGCACCAGGGCGGCGGCGATGGTGAAACCGACGATCAACACGTTAAAGCGGTTGCGCTCGTAATCGACTTTGGCCAGGGTCTGAATGCCCGCTGCGGCGACCACCCCGAACATGGCAATCCCGGCACCCCCGAGGGCGGCGGTCGGCATCGACGCGATGATCGCCCCAGCCTTTGGCACCAGCGCCACGGAACACATCAGCAAACCGCTGATCGCCACTACCCAGCGACTGCGCACGCCGGTCAAAATCACCAGCCCGACGTTCTCCATGAAGGCAATGAACGGAAACGCGGCGAACATCCCGGCGATGGTGCTCGCCAGGCCATTGGCGCGCAGGCCATTGATCACCTGTTTTTCTTCTACCGGTTTGTCGACGATGTCGCCGATGGCCACGAACAGCCCCATGGACTCGACCATCTGCACGATCATCACCACCACGATGGTCGCAATCGGGATCAGGCTGAAGGTCGGCAGGCCGAAGTAGAACGGGTAAGGCACGGTGAGCCAGGGCGCTTCCTGCACGCTGTGAAAACTGCCCATGCCCAGGCCGTAAGCCAGTCCCGCACCCACCAGCATCCCGATCAGCACCGCCATGTTGCGCATCATCGGCCCACCATAGCGGTTGACCAACAGAATGGTCGAGAGCACCACGGCGGCGACGGCAAGGTACGCCGGCGCCCCGAAATCACTGGCGTTGCGGCCGCCACCGATCCACTCATAGGCAATCGGGAACAGCTGCAAACCGATCACCGTGACAATGCAACCGGTGACCACCGGCGGAAAGTACCGACGCAATCGGCCCACGAACGGCGCGACGAGCATCGTAAAGATCCCCGCGCCGATCACCGCCCCGCAGACCCCGGCGAACCCCACCTCCGGGTTGGTGCCGATGGCGATGACCGGGCCGACACTGCTGAACGCCACGCCCTGCAAGATCGGCAAACGCACGCCGAATTTCCAGAAACCGACGGTTTGTAAAATCGTGGCGATGCCGGAGCAGAACAGCGTGGTGCTGATCAGCACCACGGTGTCGGCCTGGGACATTTTCAGGGCGCTGGCGACAATCAACGGCACAGCGATGGCGCCGATGTACGAGACGGCCATGTGTTGCAGGCCAAGGGTGAGCATTTGGCGGACCGGCAGAATCTGGTCGACCGGGTGGACGGTGGAAGGGGTTTTTGATGGGGATGTGGCTGACGACATGGGGAATCACCTCTTGCTGTTTTTATGCTGTAGAGAGGGGTATTCGTTCTGTGAGCCCGGAGCCGCCATCCACCGGCTCCGATGCCGTTTTTTCAGCCTGCCAGGCAGGCGGCAAAGCCTTGGTTCAACGCCGCGCGGTCCAGGTCGCGGCCGATGAACACAATCTTGCTGGAGCGTGGTTCCGTGCCCCATGAGGTGGAGGCACGGAACTCGACCAGGCTGTGAACGCCCTGCAGCACGTAACGCTGATCCTGATCCGCGACGGCCAGCACGCCTTTCATTCGGTAGAGGTTGTCGGCCTGCTCATCGCGCAACTCGCTGATCCACTGGTGGAAGGCGAGCAGATTCACGGCGCCGTCCACGGCGATGCCGACTGACGACACGCTCGGATCGTGGTCATGATCCAAATCATGGTGGTGTTCGTCGGCGTGGTGATCGTGCTCAGAGCCGATTTCCATCAGCTTCTGCGTCGACTCGAACGCACCGATGCCGAGAATCTTCGACAGGTCGATCTCGGCGTAGCTGGAGGTCACCAGGTCCGCCGTGGCGTTTAACCCACGAATCTTGCCGCGCAGCGCTGCCACGTCGTCCTCGCTCACCAGATCGACCTTATTGATCACAATGCGGTCGGCGCAGACGATCTGATCTACTGCCTGGTTGTCCACGCCATCCAACTGCAAATCCTCCAGATGCTGGGCGATGTGCTTGGCGTCGACCATGGTCACGATGGCGTCCAGTTCGACTTCATCCGCAATCGGGTCGTTGATAAAGAAGCTCTGCGCCACCGGGTACGGATCGGCCAAACCACTGGTCTCGATCAAGATGTGATCCAGCCGCACCGGGCGCGCCACCAGTTCGCGGACGATGCGCACCAGGTCCTCTCGAACCTCGGCGGTGCAGCACACGCAGCCGTTGACCATCTCGTAGATTTCTTCGGTCTCAGAGCTGAGCACGAGGTCGCCGTCGATGCCGACTTCGCCGAATTCGTTTTCGATCACGGCAATCTTGCGGCCGTGGTTTTCCCTGAGGATGTAGTTCAGCAGGGTTGTTTTGCCGGCGCCGAGGAAACCGGTAAGGATGGTCACCGGAATTTTGCGGTTCGGGGTAGGGGCGTTGAATGGGCTGTTCATGCGAGCTCCTTGGTTGTTGCGAAATGGCCGGTGGCCGATGGGCCGGGTTCACCCCAGCGCAGCGCGGTCCCGGCGTCGAGGCCGAACAGGTCGAGGACACGGCCGAGGCTGTGATCGACCATTTGCGAAAGGTTTTGCGGGCGGGCGTAGAAGGCCGGCACCGGTGGGGCGATGATCCCGCCCATTTCGGTGACGGCGGTCATGTTGCGCAGGTGGGCGAGGGTCAGCGGCGTTTCCCGGGCCATCAACACCAAGGTCCGGCGTTCTTTCAATGTGACGTCGGCAGCGCGGCCGATCAGCCCCGAGGAGGAGCCGGTGGCAATCTCCGCCAACGTGCGCATGGAGCACGGCGCGACCACCATGCCCAGGCAGCGAAACGAACCGCTGGCGATTCCGGCAGCCACGTCGTCGGCCCGGTGGTAGTGGCTGGCCAGCGCGGTGACGTCCGCCAGTTTGTAGTCGGTTTCATGGGCCATGGTCAGCAGCGCGGCCCGGCTGATGATCAGGTGGCTTTCGATATTCAGTTCAGCCAGCAACTCCAGCAAGCGCACGCCGTAAATGAAGCCGGACGCGCCGCTGATGCCGACCACCATCCGCTGGCGGTTCACGATTGATAGCTCTTGAGCAGATTGCGCGCGCGTTCGACGACGTCTTGATTCAACTGCGCCTTGATCCCGTCGAACCCCGAACCGCGAGTAGCATCCAGCCCCATGCGCGAAGTCGTGCCGTTGACCGAGGACGATGGGTCCAGTGGACTGCCGGGCAAGCCGTCGATGACAAAGATGTCCTGATGCGGCTGAAAGTGTGTGGCCAATGCCCACAGCACCTGGCTGTCGTCGCTGATGTCAATGTCGCTGTCCACCGCGATTACGGTTTTCAGGTACGGGTCCCAGCCGAGCAGGGCGAGCATGATCTGCCGCGCCTCGCCGTCGCGGCTTTGATCCAGCGCCACGTAGCAGTGAAAGTGCGTGCCGGAGTTGGGGTAGTGCACGGCGGTGACGGCGGGGAAGCGTGCCTTGAGTTTTTCGCTCATTTCCGCTTCCCGTGGCAGGCGCGCCAGGGTCAGGTGTTCGGCGTACCGTCCGCCGACCACGTCCACCAGCCAAGCGTCCTTGCGCCGCATGAGGGTGTCGATGCGCAGCACGTTATTGGTTGAACGGTCTGAGGAATAGCCGCTGAACTCGCCGAACGGACCTTCCTCGGCATAGGCCGCCGGATCGATGGCGCCTTCCAGTACAAACTCGGCATAGGCCGGTACGCCGATGCCATAAAGCGGGGTCTTGACCAGTTCCAACGGCGCACCAAACAGGCCACCTGCCACTGCGCGTTCATCGCTACCGAACGGCAAACGTGCTGCTGCGGCAAGCATAAACAGCGGATGGGCGCCGACCACCATGGCCACGCGCAATTCTTCACCGCGCTCGCGAGCGGTTTGCAGCATGCGCCACAAGTGACCGCGCGAATGCAGGCTGGTGGCGAGGGTCTGCCGGGCATGGCGCATCGAGCGGTGATAGCTCATGTTGGCAATTCCGGTGACCGGGTCTTCGGCGATGATGATCGCGTTGGTAATGTACGGGCCACGGTCACTGTCGAAGTGCTTGAGCATCGGCAACAGTGCCAGGTCCACGGCTTCGCCTTCGAAGATCTCGTCCAGTACCGGACCGGTTTCGACGTAGCGGGGCGCGATCGGATGATTGGCGCGGGCCTGGAAGGTTTCGTGGAGTTGCGCCGGGGTGACACCGAAGATCCGTGCGATGCGGGTTCGGGAGGCGAACAGGTTGGTCGCCACCGGCACACCGAGGTTGCCGACTTTTTCGCAGATCAGCAGCGGGTCGCGGCCTTGTGTGGCCAGGGCATCGACCAGGGCGGTGACGTCCTGATCGGCCGAAAGAGATTCGTGGACGGTGAGCACATCGTCCGGGTACTGCCGGCGATAGGCGTCGATGAAATCGTGAAAGTCCTGGGTATCGCCGAGCGTAGAGAGGGTCATGGTTTCACCTCGTAAAAAGCAGGCGTGCAGGGCTGAGGGTGACGTTCGATCGACAAGCCGTTGGCCTGCCGGTCGATCGAACGCCGGGCTCATCTGTACGCCTGGAAAGCCGCTTTGCTCTGGTTTTAAAACGCTTAGAGGTAGGTCGTGGTCAGACGAATGTCCGCCTCGATCAGATCCTTGGGTGGCGGTGTCGGTTCGATGCCGCACAACCGGGCAATGTTGTTGCCCAGGTAATCCTCAAGGTGATCCTCATCAATCCCCAGGCCTTGTGGCGCTGGCGAACACAGGACTTCGAGTTCGCGCAACCACATGCCCGGTTCGTTCGGCGGCGAGTCGGTGCCGAAGACGATCTTGTTGCGCGGCAGCTCCTTGGCGAACTCGACGATCCGCGACTGGAAGCACCAACCGGATTCGCAGTACACGTTCGGCGTGTCCATGGCCATCCAGAACGCTTCGAACGAGTAGTTGCCGCCGGTCTGGATGCCGAAGTGACCGATGATGAAGTTGACCATCGGGAATTCGCGAATGATCGGGTAGAACATCGTCGGGATGGTGTACGGACCGTCGCCGGTGTGGATCAGCACCACGATGTTGTACTTGGCGCAGACTTTCATCGCCGGCCGCAGCCAGTCCAGTGCCCGGTCGGGACGATAGCCGTGCATGTTGGCGTGCAGCTTGAGCATCTTGAAACCGTATTCCTTGATATGAAACTCCAGCTCTGCCGCACCGTTTTCCGGTCCCCAGCGCGGGTTGAAGTTGAAGTTGCCAATGAACCGATCCGGGTACTTCATGCACAGCTCTGCGATGTACGACATGTAGTCGCGCACGCCTTCGCGGCCCCGCCGGTTGCCGTCGCGATAACCGGTGTTGCCGGGTGGCGGCTGGATGAAACCCATGTCGATGCGGCGCGGTTTGCCGTTGATCATGTACGGGCCGTCCATCAGCTTGAGCATGCGCTCGCCGGTAAACGGTTCGCCGGTGTGGCGCCAGGCCTCGTCGACCAGGTTGGTGGGGTGCAGATGGGTATCGATAATCATCGGTTCAACTCCTGGCCAGTTGGGTAGTGACAGGGCGCTTCAACTGCGCCTCGGCTTCGGACACGGACCGTGGCGGCGGGGTCGGTTCGAGGCCGATCATCCGTGCGGTGTTGTTGCCCAGGTATTCTTCGAGGGTGTCCTCGTCGAGATTCAGACCTTGCGGCGGCTCATGACAGAGCACTTCCAGCAGGCGCAGCCACATGCCCGGTTCGTTTGGCGGGGTGTCGGTGCCGAACAGGATTTTGTGGGTCGGCAGGACCTTGGCGAATTCGACGATTCGCGATTGCAGGCACCAGCCCGATTCGCAGTAAACGTTGGGCAATTCCATCGCCCATTGCATCGGTTCAAACACGTAGACGCCACCGGTCTGCACCCCGAAGTGCGCCATGATGAAATCGACGTTGGGGAACTCCTTGATCATCGGCACCCATTCCGACGGGATGCTGTACGGCCCGTCGCCGGTGTGCAGTTTGACCGGGATGCCCAGCTCGGCGCATTTCTCGAAGGCCGGACGGACCCAGTCCAGCGCACGGTCCGGGCGATAGGCGTGCATGTTGGCCTGCATCTGGACCATCTTGAAGCCGTGTTCCTTGACGTAGCGCTCAATCGCCTCGACACCGTTTTCCACGCCGCAGCGCGGGTTGTAGACGAAGCAGCCAATGAAGCGATCCGGGTAGGTCTGGACCATCTTCAGCGTGTAAGCCATGTAGGCATCGATGGACTCGCGTCCGGTGAGGTCGCCGTCGGTCCAGGTGTAGATAGTGTTGCCTTGTGGTGGCTGGATGAAGGCTTTGTCGATGCGGCGAGGTTTGCCGTTGATCATATACGGGCCATCCATCATCTCCAGCAGACGCTCGCCGGTGAACGGGTCACCGTCATGCCTCCAGGCGAGGTCCACCAGGTCGGTGGGATAGCAACTGATATCGATGATCATTGAAGTCGATCTCCTGATAGCGGGGAAGGGAACCTTGCGGTTCGCAGCAGCCACGTCCCGGGCAATCGGCCATTTCTATGCGCATAGTGCTGCGCATTCCCTCGCCTGGTCACATCCGGCTCGGGACGCTGGCTGCTTGGGGGGAAGTATTGGAAGAGGGGTTGGGGTTCGTACAATATTAATTGGGCGGGGTGTTGATATGTGTTCGATATCGGCCGGGATTTTGTGGTGTCTGTGCCGGCCTCTTCGCGAGCAAGCTCGCTCCCACAGGGGATCTTCAATGAGTGCAGGATTTGTGTCTGGCACCGATCAACATGTGGGAGCGGGCTTGCTCCGGGCGGCGATCCGACGAAGGCGTCAGATCAGCGTTTGCTGAGCCAAAGTCTTGATCACCTCAACCACCGGCGCCACCCGCTCGGCCTGCCCTGGTGGCCACACCGCATACAGGTTGTAATGCGCCGGAATCTGCGCGTCGTTCAGCTCCACCAAACGCCCCGCGCGCAACGCATCCGCCGCTAGCAGCCCGCGCACCAATCCCGCGCCAACCCCGGCTTCGGCCGCTGCAATCAGGTTGGCCGCATTATCGAAAACCACCCGCGCATTCGGCTCGGTCGGCGCCATTGCTGCCGCATCCAGCCAAGGAATCCACGAGCGCCGCGTATACCCCAACAACGGCAATTCCAGCACTTGCGCCGGTGTGATCGGCACCTGCAATCCATAGCGCTCAAGCAACCCAGGTGAAGCCACCGCAGTCACCCGATCACCGCAGATCTGGGTCATCTCGCAGTCTTCCCAATCGCCATACCCGTACCGCAACGCCAGGTCCACCCGCTCGAACGAGCTGCGATCCGAGCGCGGCATCGACAGCAATACCACTTGATGGTCAGGCAATAAATCGAGCAGTTCCGGTAGCCGTGGATTGAGCCAGCTTTGGGCCAGTTCACTGTCGACATCAAGGGTCAGCCGTTGCGCGACGCTGCGGTTTTTCACCGAGGACAGCGCCCGGTCGATCTGCGCCAGGCCGTCGGACAGCACGCTGGCAAACAATTGCCCGGCATCGGTCAGGTTACTGCCGCCGCCTTCGCGGACGAACAGCGGCTGGCCGATGAAGTCTTCCAGGCTGCGGATCTGCTGGCTGATAGCGCTGTGAGTCAGGTCGAGTTTGCGCGCGGCACTGGAGAAGCTTCCGCTGCGCGCGGCCTGGATGAATGCACTCATGGACTGCACCGACGGGTATCGCTTGTACATGCTGTTAGTCCTACTTACACAAGATGGCAGAAATCGTCGCTGGCCCGTTTTTGCACAGGCTCCCAATAATCGGCGACCAGGCCTGCACAAAGACGGGCCGCTCTCTTGGAGCCTGACAATGATCGAATTCACGATAAATGGCGAACGACACGAGCTGGTAGAGCCATCGCCCTCCATGCCCTTGTTATGGGTGTTGCGAGATCACTTGAAACTCACCGGCACCAAGTTCGGTTGCGGCATGGGCCTGTGCGGTGCCTGTACCGTGCACCTGGACGGTGTCGCAGTACGTTCCTGCCAACTGCCGGTCGCCGCCGTGGCGGGGCACAGCATCACCACCATCGAGGGCTTGTCGCCCACCGAACAGCATCCGCTGCAACTGGCCTGGGTTGCCGAAGATGTCCCGCAATGCGGTTACTGTCAATCCGGGCAGATCATGTCCGCGGCCGCGTTGCTCAACACCGGTGCGACAATCACCGATGACTCGATCCGCAACGCCATGTCCGGCAACGTGTGCCGCTGCGGCACTTACGGGCGAATCAATAAAGCCATCAAGCGCGCAGCTGCTGCGCCGAAGGAGGCGTGATGACGTTTATCGACGACACACAGAAAGAACTGCCGCGCCGTCTCTTTCTCAAGCAGGCTGGCACTGTTGCCTGCGGCCTGGCAATTGGTTTCTATCTGCCCTCAGGCATAGCCGCCACGGACCTGAAAGGACCTGCGCCTGCAGGTGAATTCGAGCCCAACGCCTGGGTTCGGGTATTGCCCGACGGCACGGTGAAGCTGGTGGTGCACAAACACGATTCCGGCACAGGCACCCACACCGCATTGGCCGCTTGCGTGGCCGAGGAACTGGACGTCAACCCGATGACCGTGCAGGTGATATCGCCGGAAAATCCGTTCTTTGAAACCTACATTCACCCGATATGGAAAGTCTACTCGACGGGTGGTAGCACCAGTGTTTCGCTGGAATACGATCGCCTGCGGATGGCCGGTGCCACGGCGCGTGCACTGCTGATCACTGCGGCGGCCAAGCAATGGAAAGTCAGTCCCGACAGTTGCACAACCGAAGAGGGCCGGGTGGTGCATTCCGCGAGCAAACGCAGCCTGGGTTACGGTGAGCTGGTGAGTGTTGCCGCGAAATTGCCAGCACCGGCCAAGGTCACTCTGAAGGACCCCGCGCAGTTCAAGTACATTGGCAAACTGCGGCACAAGCGCGATGCGGCGGCCAAGGTGTGCGGGCGCTTCAAGTACAGCATCGACGTGGAATTGCCAGAGATGCTGGTGGCGGTGATTCAGCGCACGCCAGTGGTCGGCGCCAAGGTTGTCGCGGTGGATTCCAGTACGGCGTTGCAAGTACCGGGCGTGCGTAAGGTGATCACGATTCCCGGCCGGCCTGATGTGCTGGGCGGCAATCAGGAAGGCGTCGCAGTGCTCGCGGACAATTACTGGGCCGCCCAACAGGGTCGTGCGTTGCTCAAGGTGCAATGGAGCGATTCACCCCTGGCCGGTTTCGACAGCGATCAACTGGCGACGGCGCAAGCGGCGGCCATCGACGACAAGAATGCACAGCGGGTGTCCGCCATGGCGGCGGGGGATGTCAGCGCTCAGTGGCCGAAAGCCGCGAAGCTGCTCGAAGCCGATTACCTCATGCCGTACAAGGTGCAGAACCCGCTGGAACCGATCTGCATCACCGCCGAGGTGAAGAATAACGCCATCACCTACTGGGGCGGCGTTCAGGTGCCATCCTCGGCGCTGGAGGCTGCGCAAAAGGTGTGCAAGATCGCCAAGGATAAGGTCACCATCAATGAGTTGGTGTCCGGCGGCAGCTTCGGGGCGCGGGAGGCCAAGTACTGGTTGTTCGAAGTGGCCTACCTGGCGCAGGAGGCCAAGGTGCCAGTCAAGTTGATGAACAGCCGTGAAGACGAAATGCGTTCGCTGTTCATGCACCCGGCGACT
Source organism: Pseudomonas sp. MDT1-17 (assembly GCF_054898105.1). Classification (NCBI taxonomy): domain Bacteria; kingdom Pseudomonadati; phylum Pseudomonadota; class Gammaproteobacteria; order Pseudomonadales; family Pseudomonadaceae; genus Pseudomonas; species Pseudomonas sp. MDT1-17. Next base: position 3,309,032 of record NZ_JBUBVM010000001.1, read on the forward strand.
CTGCATCGAGTCAAAGGTGCGCTGGACGCTCAGGGCAAACTCACGGCGTTGAAACTTGACGCGGTCTCACCGGCTTCACCGGAACAGTGGGAACCAGGCTATTTCGAACGCCCCGACCACATGGACTACAGCACGACCGAAGCCATCACCGCGTGGGACTTTGCTTATCGTCCTGCGAATCTGGACCTGGTCTGGGTCAAGCACGAAAGCAACGTGCCCAGCGGTTGGTATCGCTCCGTGAGTTTCATTCCCAATGTGTTTGCCGTCGAAAGTTTCATGGACGAATTGGCACACGGCGCGGGACAGGATCCGTTGGCCTTTCGCCTGGCCCATATGCACGAACGGCCCCGGCACGTCGCGGTGCTGAAGAGTGCCGCCGAACGCGCCGGTTGGGGCCAGCCATTGCCGGAAGGGACAGCCTTGGGGATCGCCACCAATCAGGGTTACACCAGCTTCATCGCGGTGGTCGCCAGGCTTTCGAAAAAAGACGGTGTGATCAAGGTCGATAAGCTCACTTGCGTGGTCGATTGCGGCCTGGCGGTGTCGCCGGGCGGTGTCGAAGAGCAGATCTATGGCGGCTTGATGTGGGGCCTCGGCCACGCGCTGTTCGACCGCATGGACATCAAACAGGGCAGGGTGGTGCAGAGCAACTTCCATGATTACCGGGTGCCCCGCATGTCGGACATGCCGGCGATAGATATTCTGGTACTGGACGGCGAGCCGAGCAAACCTGGAGGTGTCGGTGAACTGGGCAGCACGTCGGTGGTCCCGGCCATCGCCAATGCGCTGTTCAGCTTGACCGGTGTGCGCCAGCGCTCGACGCCGCTGACCCTGGGATAGCCGTCATGGACTTGCGATTGCTGCGGTATTTCATGGCCCTTGCTGAAGAGCTGCACTTTGGCCGGGCTGCCACGCGTTTGCACATTTGCCAACCGCCGCTGAGCCAGCAGATTCGTCTGCTGGAAGAGGAACTGGGTACACCGCTGTTCGAGCGCAGTCATCACCGGGTCGAGCTGACGGCGGCCGGACAGATGCTCAAGGAACAGGCGCCGCTTGTGTTCGAACAACTGAACCGCGCGCTGGACCTGACTCGTCAGACCGGTCGTGGTCAGTTGGGCGAGCTGGAAATCGGCATGATCAGTTCGGTGATGGTTGGCGTGCTGCCGCGGGCCTTACACCTTTTCCGCGAGCGCTATCCTCAGGTGTCCTGGCGGCTGCATGAAATGACGCCGGCGGCACAGGTCGTGGCGTTGAAGGAGAAACGCATCGATGCCTGTGTGTTCCGGGTCGGCTATGACGATCCGCAGTTGCGCAATGAACTGCTGATCTACGAGCCGATTCGCGTGGTCATGCCTGTCGATCATCCTTTGGCTCGATGCGAAAGCCTGGCGCCGGCGGACTTGGCACAGGAGCCTTTTGTGGCGCTGGAACTCAAGCAGTCGCGGTTTGCTGATTTTCTCTATCAGTGCTGCATCAAGGCCGGTTTTACCCCACAAATCCGCCAACAGGTGATCGAGGTTCAAACCTTGCTCAGCCTGGTGCAAGCCGGTTTCGGTGTGGCGTTATTGCCAGCGTCCATCGAGCAGCTGGCACCAGCCGGGCTGGTGTTCCGCCGCCTGACCCCAGCGTTGCCGGAAGTGCCGCTGTACGCCACTTACCGCGCAGACGATGACTCGCCGGTGCTCAAGTTGTTTCTCGATACGTTGCGCGAACTAGTCCTGAAAGAACGCGGTGGCCGACCCTGAACGATCACGCTGGAGCTGCCGATGCGTCGAGCGATTCGTGAATTTGACTCGACCCCCCTCGAAGCTTGAAAGATCAGCACGTTATGTCACGACAACATAATTTCGCCATCACCTTAACGAACCGTAAATAGAATAATTGGCCGAAGCTGCGACGTTCACGCTCAGCCGACGGCGGAGGAAAGCTGTTTCGGGAGCGGACGCTTTTTCGAGGCGACGGCACGGCGTAGACTGGTGTTTTCACGCTTCGCACGCATCAAGCCAAGGGAGGCGCTGCATCAATATGGACAATAAACTCACTTCCAAGACTGCGGTCGTTACAGGGGCGGCCCAAGGGATTGGTGCCGCGATTGCGCGACTCTTCGTGCAGGAGGACTGCTTTGTTTACGTCACTGATATAAACGACGAACTCGGCAGAACTATTGCAAACTCACTCGGTGACCGCGCCAGTTATCTGCGCCTTGATGTGCGGCGCGAAGAGGATTGGCAGCGAGTCACGACGAAAATCTTAAAGGAGCGCGGCAGGTTAGACGTCTTAGTGAACAACGCAGGTATTACCGGATTTGAGCAGGGCGCCGTGCGGCACGATCCGGAACATGCGCGTCTGGTGGACTGGCACGCAGTGCATCATACCAATCTCGACGGTGTATTCCTCGGTTGCAAGTACGCCATTCGCGCCATGCGACTTCTAGGATCAGGCTCCATTATCAACATCTCCTCCCGCTCCGGTTTGGTTGGCATTCCGGGTGCCGCGGCATACGCGTCGTCCAAAGGTGCAGTTCGCAATCACACAAAGACGGTGGCTCTCTACTGCGCCGAGCAAGGCCTCAAAGTTCGGTGCAACTCGATTCATCCGGCGGCCATCCTCACGCCAATGTGGGAGCCCATGTTAGGCGCCGACGCGGGTCGTGAAGAGCGAATGGCCGCAGTGGTTCGAGATACACCACTCAGACGGTTCGGGATGCCCGAAGAAGTCGCGGCCTTGGCACTGTTACTCGCCTCGGATGAAGCGACGTACATTACCGGCAGTGAGTTCAACATTGACGGCGGTCTCTTAGCAGGCACGGCTGCGACACCCACCGCAGTGGATGACAGCTAAGCCTGGTCCAAAACGGGCTCTCACTGCGCTATCGCTCAGAGTCCCTGTTACATCTGTCATTAAGAAGTTGATGTGATGCGCCCCTCATTCACCGCCGCAGGTTTCGGGCAAGTCGCCAGAATGCGGTGTTCGATCCCATCGTCCAGCAGTCCTAACGTCGCATCGGTGAGTAGCTTGCCATCCAGGCTGAGTGTGGGTGTTGCGTCTTCGTTTTGGCGCACCTCGATGTGGTAGAGGGTTGCACCGAACCAATAGTGGAGGGTGAAACCCGGCCAATCGGCTGGCAGCACCGGTTCAATGCGCAGCGAGTTGGCGCAGCGTGTCAGTCCCAGTAGTGATTCGACGATCAGTCGATACATCCAGCCCGCCGATCCGGTGTACCAGGTCCATCCGCCGCGCCCTGTGTGGGGCACAACCCCGTAGACGTCGGCGGCCATCACGTAAGGCTCAACCTTGTACGTTTCGATTTGTGCAGCGCTGCGACGGCTGACGGGATTGATCATGCGCAGCAGCTCCCACGCCTTGTCGCTGTCGCCGAGACGGGCGAAGGCCATACTTGCCCAGACAGCAGCGTGCGTGTACTGGCCTCCGTTTTCGCGTACGCCGGGTACGTAGCCTTTGATGTAACCAGGATCCAGTGCACCCTTGTCGAACGGCGGGTCCAGTAATAACACCACACCGGTATCGCGCCGGACCAAGTGCAGATCCAGTGAATCCATGGCCGTTCGGCACCGTACCTGCGATGCAGCCCCGCTGAGCACCGACCAGCTTTGCGCTATCGAATCGATACGACATTCCTCGTTATTCGCAGAGCCCAATACCTGGCCGTCGTCGAAGTAAGCGCGGCGGTACCAAGCGCCATCCCAACCCTGATTCTCCAGGCTCACACGCAAGGTTGCGGCCTGGTCGGTACAACGCTGGGCGAAGACCATATCGCCTTCCAGCTGCGCAGTACTGGAGAATTGCAGCAGCACCTCGTAGCCGAAGAAGCCAAGCCAGACGCTCTCACCAAGGCCTTGCTCGCCGACCCGATTCATTCCGTCATTCCAGTCTCCGCCCCCCATCAACGGCAGCCCATGGACTCCGCGCTTGAGGCCATGCTCAATGGCGCGCACGCAATGTTGGTAGAGGCTTTCCTGGAGTTGCGAAGTGCCGGGCAGATCGTAGTAGGAATCTTCGCCAGCATTCAGTGCGCGTCCCTCGATATAACCCACCACTTCTCTCAGTACACTACGATCACCGGTGATGGACACGTAGCGGCTGGTTGCCAGGGGCAGCCAGAGGAAGTCGTCGGAACAGCCCGTTCGCACACCCCGACTTAACGGTGGATGCCACCAGTGTTGGACGTCACCTTCGGGGTACTGATGCGCGGCGCAGAGCAGCAGGTGCCGGCGCGCGGCAGCCGGGTCGGCATGGATCATTGCCATGCTGTCCTGCAATTGATCACGGAAGCCAATGGCCCCGCCGGATTGGTAATAGCCGCTACGGGCCCAGAAGCGGCACGCGATGACCTGATACATCAGCCAGCCATTGACCAACACATCGATGGCTGGATCGGGCGTCTGAATTTGTATGGCCCCCAAGGTCGTGCGCCAATGCATACGCACAGCGTCCAGTTCACCCGCCGCGGCCTTGGCGCCGCGGTATTTCTGCACCAGGTGGGTGGCTGATTTGGCATCCTGCTCGGCCCCGAGACGGAACACCACGTCCTGGCTTTCGCCGTCCGCCAGTTCCAGTGCGACCTGCATCGCTGCGCACGGGTCGAAACCACCACCGCAGCGTCCAGACAGTCGGGCACGAGTCAGTGCTGCCGGAGTTTTCAGGTTTGCGTTGCGACCCATAAATTCGGCACGATCACCGCTAAAACTGCGCCCCGTCGAATCCGTGTCGAGAAAGGCGACGCGCCCGGAGAACTCGATCGAAAAGGCGTTGCGCGCGAATAGCGCGCCACTGAAGGGGTCCACCTCCGTGACCACATGCATGGCCGACTTGCTGCGCAGGTCCCCCAGTACCCACTCCACATAGCACGTTGCCGACAAGCGCCGCGGCCGGCCGCTGGTATTGCGAATTTTCAGGCGCGAGAATTTGATCGGTGCATCCAGCGCCACATAGACCCACAACTCTGTTTGGATGCCGTCCTCTTCATACTCGAATACGCTGTAGCCGAAACCATGGCGAGTACGGTAAAGGCCACTACCTGGGCAGGGTTGCGGGGTCGGCGACCAGAAGTGGCCGGTATCTTCGTCGCGCAGGTACAACGCCTCACCGCTGGGGTCAGAGATCGGGTCGTTATGCCAAGGGGTGAGGCGATATTCGTGAGCATTCTCGCTCCAGGTGTAAGCTGCGCCGCTTTCGGAAATCACCGTGCCGAAGTGCGCATTGGCCAGCACATTGACCCAAGGCGCGGGTGTGGGTTGGCCGGGTCGCAGGGTCACTACGTATTCGTTACCGTCCGGGCTGAAGCCACCGAAGGGGTTGCTCAATAACAAGGCAGGGTCGGTTTGTGCGGCACAAACCACAGGTGGTTGCTCCACTCGCATAAGACTCGGTTCGAGCCTGGGGAGCAGAGGGTCCGCGCGGCGCCGATGGACTTGGTCGGCCAGGCTGCCGTGGCCGTCATTGAGGACCAGGCGGGCCACCGATAGCATCAGTGTCCGGTCCTCGCCCGACAACTGTTGTGCCTGCCGCACAAAAATCCCGCCAGGACGGTCGACCAGGCTCGCTTCACTGCCCGAGGTCACCAGGCCCATAATCAGGTCTTGCAGTTGCTGGCGATAGCCGGCCTGATCCTCGTTCCAGATCACCAGATCGACCGACAGGCCCTTCTGACGCCAATAGGCATGAGCTTTGACCACCTGCTGCACAAACTCGATGTTAGCCAGATCACTGATCTGCAGCAGCACGATGGGTAAGTCGCCCGATATTGCCTGGCCCCAGAGGCTGGACTGGTTACGCCGGTTGGCCACCAGCACGCTGCTCTCGGCCCGTAATGCAGCGCTGGCGTAGATGATCGACGCGGCCATCTGCTCGAACAGACGCGCGTCGCTCAATGAAGCGTTGAGCTGGCGCAGCAGCACCTGGCTATGGGTCCAGGCCAAGTCAAAGACGCGATCGGCCAAATGACGGTCGCGGTACTTGTCGATCAGGTGCAAGCAGTTGTCACGGCTGTCGGCAAGGCCGGTCACCAGGTCGATGATCGCCGTCTGACCGGGGTCCAGGGTGATGCGGCAACGTATCGCTACAATCGGATCAAGTACCGGGCCGGCGGTTCCTGATAAATGTTCGACCTCATCGTCCATTGCCGCCGGGGCCACGACACTGCGCCCACGACCGATAAAGCGCGCACGGTCGGTCTCGTAGGAGAGCGCATCGACATCTACACCATGCGCTGCCAGCAAATGACACATCCAGGGCACTGGTTCCTGGCTGGAACGTGGACGACGCGTGCAGATGATTGCCTGCAGCGGGTGCAACAGCTCGGTCTGCACGAACAGATTGCTAAAGGCTGGGTGCATCGCATCGCTGATGGCAGAAGCCAGCACTACCTCGGCATAGCTGGTGAGTTCAATACTGCGGCGCGTTTGCGCGCGGTTGGTGATATGCAAGCGGCGCAACTCGATGTCGTCCTCCGGTGATACGACGATTTCGGTATGCGTGTCGAAGTCTTGCTCGCGTACACGGAATTCGGCACGGGCATCAGTGAAGATGGCTTCGTAGCTTTCCGGATGGCGCAACGTCGGTTGGTGCGCGGCGGACCAGAACGTGCCGCTTGCAACATCGCGCAGGTAACAGAACATACCCCAGTTGTCGCAGGTGAAGTCCTCTTGCCAACGGGTGACCGCTATCTCGTTGCTGCGGCTGTAACCTGCGCCGGCACTGCTGACCATCACATGGTAGCGGCCGTTGGAGAGCAACTGCACCGCAGGGCGTTTGCGGTCAGGATCGGAAAAGACTCGAAGCTTGGTTTCATGTATTCGTGAGGCCCGGTCCGCAGCCGGCGCGCTTGCGGCATGCAGGTACTGTGCGGCGGTCTTCGGCACACGCTCCTGCAACAACAGGGTGGTCGCCTGGAATTGCGGGTCGGATTCGAAACGTCGCTGCATTGGACGGTCAAGCAGCAGGAAAGTCAGCGCCAGCAGGCTCATGCCCTGGTGATGCGCCATAAAGGAATAGACGACTGCGCAAGGCTGCCCGCGTTGCAAGCGCGCCTCGGTGAAATCCACGGCTTCATACAGGCCATAACGCCCGGCCAGGCCCAGCGCGGCAAGTCGCTGCAGGTTCCGACACGCGGCCTCGGGAGCCACCATCAGCGCCAGGGCGCTGGCATAGGGGGCGACAACGGTGTCTTCGCCAAGGCCTCGCTTGAGACCCAAGCCTGGGACACCGAATGCGCGATACTGGTAGTTGAAGTGAGCATCCTGAATGTTGTAACCCGACTCGGAAACCCCCCAGGGAATGCCCAACTGATTGCCGTACTCTATCTGCAAGGCGACCGCTGCGCGGCAGGTCTGGTCGAGCAGGGTACCTTCGTAGTTGGGCATTACCAGCATGGGCATCAGGTACTCGAACATCGAGCCTGTCCATGACAGCAGCACGGGTATGCCGCCGCTGCTGGTGAGCAGCCTTCCAAGGCTAAACCAGCCTTCTTGAGGTAACTGGCCTTGAGCGATAACCACATAGTTGGTCAGTCGCGCCTCCGAGGCCAGCAAGTCGTAATAACCCGTATCCAGCTTGTGGTCGCTGGCGTTATAGCCAATAGCGAAAAGATTGCGCCGGGAATCATAGAGAAAGGAGAAGTCCATGTTCGCCAGCGTGTCGGCCAGATTGGCCAGGCGGGTGACCGAGGCAATGCGCTGCACAGCCAGGCGCTGCACGGACGTCACTTGAGCCTGCTGAGCCGGCAACCAGCGAGCGACATCGAGTTGCGCCAATTGGCGCCAGCTGAGTGCCAGCGGCTCTGCCCTGTCGATGGCGGGCGGAAGTCTAAAGCGCAGCAACTCGGCCTGCAGATCCTGACATTGCGCGCACAATGCCTTGAGCCAAAAAGCGGCCTCACCGACCGTCGCCAAGTCGCTGAGGGCAGTGGGTGCATTCATGCGCTCCAGCAAGGTCAGGAGCGTCTCGGGGGCGTCGTCAGGGTTCGAAACAATCCGCGCCTGCGCCACGAGCGCTTCGTCTTGCAGGGTTCGTACCTCGGCGTCGTCCAGGCCCGCGGTGAGCAGCGTGTCTTGCAGCACATTCAGGGTGTCGATCAGCCCATTGACCACCCGCAGATCAAACAGTGGCGCATCAATCAGGTCCAACAGCCCTGGGCGCAAGGTCAATAGCAGCCCTGCCAGATTCCCGCTATCTACCGTCGATACGTAGAGCGGTGGCAAGGGCTTGAGTGTCAAGGTGTCATACCAGTTGTAGAAGTGCCGGCGGTAGCTCTCAAGGCCAGCCATGCTGGACAAGGACTGATCGAGGCGCTCCAGCAGCCGCTCGCCACTCAGATAGCCAAAATCGTGCGCAGCCAGATGAGACAGCAGCGCCATGCCCATATTGGTCGGCGATGTACGGTGTGCAATGGCAAGGTGGGGCTGCTCCTGGATGTTGTCAGGGGGTAACCAGTTGTCGGCCGGACCAACGTATTGATCGAAGAACGCCCAGGTTTTGCGCGCCAGGGAGCGCAAGAAGCGCAGCTCCTGCGTTGAAGGTTTGAACTTCGCCCGGGGGGAAGGCCGGCTGAGCCACCAAGCGACAGCCGGGCTCGTCAGCCACAGCACCAAAAAGGGGCCGGCCAAGGCGAGCACGCTCGGAGTGGGCAGTAACAGTACAAAAAGGACCGTCGTCAGCAATGGGGCTATCCACATCGTGCGGTACAGCTCGGATAGCGTGTTGCTGTCGCTGCGTTCCACTTCCCGTGAAGGGTTCCACTGCAACAGACGACGCTTGCTGATCAGCATGCGCCACAGCGTACGGCCAATTGCATCCAGGCTGTATAACGCTTCGAACGGCAGCCAGACCAGAGGAAGGACCGCCCGCAAAAAGTGTCGGCTGGAGGTGCCCAGGGCCGCGGTCAAATGCTGCTCGATCGGAACGTCGACGGTTTTGTTCATGAGCTCCTGCAAGGCGCTCGATAGCGGTGGGATCAGTACCAGGATAAGCACAGCGAAGGTCCATGAACGCGGCTCCATTGCTCCAAGCCAGCCCCACAGCAACATTATCAGGAAAGCGCTCGGCTCCAGACTGCGCCGAAGATTGTCAAAAATTTTCCAGCGCGCCAAGGCGCAAAGACGATTGCGCTCTAGCCCTCCACCTGCCTTGGGTGTCCAGGGCATGACCCAAGGCAGCAACTGCCAGTCCCCGCGAATCCAGCGATGCCGGCGCTTGACGTCGGAGCTGTAACGGGCGGGGTATTCTTCAAACAATTGCACGTCGCTGAGTAACCCCGAGCGGGCATAACACCCCTCGATCAGGTCGTGGCTCAGGATGCGGTTCTCCGGGAAACAGCCTTCCAGGGCGTGCTCGAAAGCATCCACGGCGTAGATGCCTTTGCCAATGAATGAACCCTGCTGGAAAAGATCCTGATAGACGTCCGAAACAGCGCGGGTGTAAGGATCGACGCCTGCATCGTTTCCGAACAGCTGGGCATAGGAAGAGCGTGCAGTGCTCGGCAGGCTGATGCCCACTCGTGGTTGCAAAATCGCATAACCGCTGCTGATATGGCCCTTGTGCGGGTCGAACACGGGGTGGTTGAGCGGGTGCTCCATCGCGCCGATGCATCGCTGTGCTACATCACGCGGTAATTGGGTATCAGTGTCGAGGGAGATCACGTAACGAACGGCAGTCAGTGCCTGGATATTGCCGACGATCAGTGAAAAGTACTCCTGGCCCCGGCCTCGCAGCAGGGCATTGAGCTCGGCGAGTTTGCCTCGTTTGCGTTCATAGCCCATCCAGGTGTGCTCGGCCTCGTTCCAGCGTCTTGGTCGGTGCAACAGGAAAAAGCGGTCATTGTGTGGATCGGGGTATTTTTGATTTAACCCTTCAATCAACCGCCGCGCCAATAACATCAGGCTTGCATCCTGCTCCAGCTCCTGGGTCGGGGCATCCATGAAATCGGTGAGCAGGGCGAAGTGCAGATTGGCATCCCGATTGGCCAGGAAGCGTACTTCCAGGCCTTCGACCAACTCTTCGACATCCGCGCAATGGGCTATCAGGGTGGGAATGACCACCAACGTGCGCGCTTGCAGAGGGATACCCTGGCTGTAGTCCAGTCGGGGAAGAATGCTGGGGGGCATGGTGAGAGTGATCAGCCCATTGACCAGCCCGATAGCCAGGCGGCTGGACATCAGCAACGTAGGTATCGCGAGCAATACCAGCACGTATCCAGGCCTTGCTTCGCGATAAACGGCCTCAAGGAAAGGCCAGGCGAACAGCGTTGACAGGACCAGCACCAGACCCAAGTAGAAGGTCAGCGGTGCGCGAAGCAACAGGCGGGGCCATTGCTCGCCGAAGGGCACTCGGGCGGCGATTCGATGCTCGAGCTCATTGAGTCCAGGGCCCACCAGGTAGTAACCCACATGTCCAGCCACGTCACCCTCGGGCGGGGGCCTTATCCGGGCATCGGCCAGGGCGATGGCCGCTTGCGCAACACTTTTTTCAGCCTGGTCACAGTTCTTGGCCAAGCGTTCGACCACATGCCGATAGTGATCTCGGGTCGCGAAATCCATACGCGCGTAGATCCCTGCCGGGTCTGTGCGTAACACATGCTCGACGTGGCTCAGGTGTTCGACGAACTCCTTCCAGTCGATGGCCGACAGCAGACGCAGGCTGGCGATGCTGTTGCTGATGGACACCTGATCAGCGGCTTGCTGCTGGGCATCCACCTGCACCAGGCGTTCGATGTTGAGTCCTGACTCGCTGAGCATCTGCTCGATCCAGGCCAATGGCAGTATCAGTGCGGCACTTTGCCCTTGTAACCGTCGCGCCAGTTCAGCGACGAATGACGAGGTCATCGGCGGCTCCGAGCGCGCCATGTCAGCGACCGTCAGGACCACGCTTTTGGCATCGCGCTCGGCGGTTTCGATCAAGTGATCGGCCCAGTCATTGGCCAGGTTGCGGTCATCCCAGTTAGCCATGACTCGCGAGGCTACTCGCCGCAGATTCTCGATCAGAGCCAGCCGCAGCATGATTGGAATCGCCCACAATTCCCCAATCGTGAGTGGTGTGATCGTCTGATAGGACACTACAAAACGGCTCAGACTCTCCTCATCGACCCTGCCGTCACCATGTGAAATGGTCTCCAGAGCGATGTCGTAGACCCGTGGCAATCCGGCCGACGGGCCATCGGCCAGTTGCGGCAACTCACGGCTGTAGCCTCGGGGGAGGTGAGACTTGGTGGTGCGGATTTGTTCTTCGACCAGATAATAGTTGTCCAGCAGCCATTCAGCTGCCGGGGTTGCACGCCGGGCGGACAACGGTGCAGCAGTGAGCGCCTTGCAGCTACTGGCTAGCGTCGCCTCGTTGTCGGCCAGGCGCGCCAGCATCGAGTCTTTCGACGAGTGGCCACTAATACGGTGCTGTTGGGCAAGCAGGGTTCCATGGCTGGCCATCTGTTCGGCGCTGAACAACTCCGAGCGCAGCAGCGATTCGTACTCGAACTTACGACGTGATTCGCTCCACTGGCGATAGTAAATGGCAGGCAAACGCCAGAACCGGAAGAAGACGTGGGTCCAATGACTGTCCATGTTCCCTTGCATGACACGCCCTCGACGAATGGAGTGATGAGGGTGGGAGGGCTCCCGACGCAGCTCGAGACCTGATGGCTGCGTCACGAGCACTTTGCAGCACACAACGACGGCAGGCTCGAGTCTGCCAAAGGAGTTGGCTGATGTCTGTATGCTAGCGAGCATAGCTGTGTCAGCGCTGATCGGAATGTAATGTCCACCTGACTTGCGAATTGATGGGCATGCCGACCCGAGTGGAAAATGACTGCTTCTGGCTGGACGGGGGGTTTCACCCGTTGGAGGGTAGTTTCAGCTAAATCATGGTCAATTGCGGCAGGTCAGGATTAATTTGCCGCTGAGCCTTTACCTTATATGCGGAAAAACATATATTCGGTAAATCGTATATAAGCTCATGAGCGCATCAAGATGTTCATCTTGGTCAAAAACAAACACTGAGAAACGATATGGCTGACGATCTGACACCGACCACTGTTTTCAAATGCCTGGCTGACGACACTCGGGTCCGTACGATGATGCTCATCACCCGTGAAGGAGAGCTATGTGTTTGCGAGCTGACCTGCGCGTTGAACGAGAGTCAGCCAAAAGTCTCCAGACACCTGGCGCAGCTGCGCAGTTGCGGTTTGCTGTCGGACCGTCGGCAAGGCCAATGGGTGTATTACCGGCTGCACCCGAATCTCCCGGATTGGGTCCATCAAGTGCTGACCACTGTGCTCGAAAGCAACAAGCATTGGTTGAGCCCTGACGCCAAACGTCTTGATGAAATGGGCGACCGCCCTGAACGGGCACTTGCCTGCTGTGCAAGCTTGTAGCCTTGTCGCACACCGTGACGGTGTTGCGCTCTGATTGAAACGCCTCTGGTTCGATGACTCCACGAGCGCCGTTGCGCAGGACAAAAACTATGTTTGACGCTATCCCCCAACTCGATGCAGAACTGGCCGATGTCCCCTCGGCAGACAAACTAGGTATCGAGAAGACCTCCATCCACAAGCCGCGCATTTTGCTGCTGTACGGGTCGACCCGTGAGCGCTCCTTCAGCCGCCTGCTGGTAGAGGAGGCCGCTCGACTGCTGGAGCACTTCGGCGCCGAGGCGCGGATTTTCAATCCGTCAGGTTTACCGCTGCCAGATGACGCACCCGACGATCATCCCCGTGTGAAGGAACTGCGCGAGCTGATGCTGTGGTCCGAAGGGCAGGTCTGGTGCTCTCCAGAACGTCACGGTTCCATGAGCGCGGTCTTCAAGGCTCAGATCGATTGGGTGCCTCTCGCGATGGGCGCGGTACGCCCGACCCAGGGCAAAACCCTCGCCGTCATGCAGGTGTGCGGCGGCTCGCAGTCGTTCAACGTGGTCAATCAGCTGCGAGTGCTGGGACGTTGGATGCGCATGTTCACCATCCCCAATCAATCCTCCGTACCGAAGGCCTATATGGAATTCGACGATAACGGCCGGATGAAACCTTCTCCGTTCTACGACCGTGTCGTTGATGTGATGGAAGAGTTGGTGAAATTCACGCTGCTGCTTCGCGACCGTCAGGACTATCTGGTCGATCGTTATTCCGAACGCAAAGAGTCGGCGGATGAACTCATGAAACGTGTCAATCAGCGCTCCATTTGAAGGGGGAAACATGACTATCAAAGTTGGCATCAATGGTTTTGGTCGGATCGGTCGACTCGCGCTGCGAGCAGCCTGGAGCTGGCCAGAGTTCGAATTCGTGCAGATCAACGATCCAGCAGGTGATGCGGCGACTCATGCGCACCTGCTGAACTTCGACTCGGTGCATGGTCGGTGGAACTACCAGGCCGATTCCGAGGGCGACAGCATCGTCATCGACGGCAAACGAATCAAGGTAACGGCCAACAAGGCGATTGCCGACACTGATTGGTCGGGCTGCGATCTGGTGATTGAAGCCAGCGGCAAGATGAAGACCGTCGCGGTGCTTCAGGCTTACCTCGACCAAGGCGTGAAGCGCGTAGTGGTCAGCGCCCCGGTGAAGGAAAAAGGCGCGCTGAATATCGTCATGGGCGTCAATCATCAGCTGTTCAAACCGGCTGAACATCGCATCGTCACCGCCGCTTCGTGCACCACCAACTGTCTGGCGCCAGTGGTGAAAGTCATCCACGAGAAGCTGGGCATTCGCCACGGTTCGATCACCACCATCCACGACCTGACCAACACCCAAAGCATTCTCGATCAGCCGCACAAGGATCTGCGCCGTGCGCGTGCTTCAGGCATGAGCCTGATTCCAACCAGTACCGGCTCGGCCACCGCCATTGCCGAAATCTTCCCGGAGCTGCGTGGGCGCCTGAATGGTCACGCCGTACGCGTGCCGCTGGCCAACGCTTCGCTGACTGACTGTGTATTCGAGGTCGAGCGCGCCACGACCGTCGAAGAAGTGAACCAGTTCCTCAAGGACGCTTCCGAGAATGAGCTTAAAGACATTCTCGGATTCGAGGAGCGTCCACTGGTGTCCATCGACTACCGTACCGACCCTCGCTCATCGATTATCGATGCGCTGTCGACCATGGTCATCAACGGCACTCAGGTCAAACTCTATGCCTGGTACGACAACGAATGGGGCTATGCCAATCGCACGGTCGAGCTGGCCAGAATGGTCGGTCTGGCAGTCTAAGGAGCGGTCATGAAAGCGTTGTCAGCCCTCGCTCCGCAAGTGCGGCAGTACTTGCTCGTGACGGGTAACTATTGGGCCTTCACCCTCACCGACGGCGCTTTGCGCATGTTGGTGGTGCTGCACTTTCACGCGTTGGGCTACAGCCCACTGCAAATCGCGGCGTTGTTTCTGTTCTACGAACTCTTTGGCGTGATCACCAACCTGGTGGGTGGCTACCTCGGCGCCCGGCTGGGGCTGAACCGAACCATGAACATCGGGCTGGGCATCCAGGTCGCGGCGCTGCTGATGCTGACCGTTCCGGTAGCCTGGCTGACCATCCCGTGGGTGATGGGCGCTCAAGCTCTGTCGGGAATTGCCAAAGACTTGAACAAGATGAGTGCCAAAAGCTCCATCAAGCTTCTGGTTCCGGATGGGCAGCAGGGCAAGCTCTACCAGTGGGTGGCGATCCTCACCGGTTCGAAGAACGCACTCAAGGGTGTGGGCTTCTTTCTCGGCGGAGCCTTGCTGGCATTGATCGGCTTCAAAGGTGCCTTGCTGGCCATGGCGGGTGTCCTGGCGCTGATCTGGATCAGCAGCTTGATTCTGTTGAATAAGGACCTGGGCAAAGCGAAAGCCAAGCCCAAGTTTCGCGACATCCTGTCCAAGAGCCGGGCGATCAATATCCTCTCAGCGGCGCGGATGTTTCTGTTCGGTGCCCGCGACGTCTGGTTTGTGGTGGCCTTGCCGGTGTACCTGAGCAGCGTCTTCGGCTGGGACTTCTGGAAGGTCGGCGGCTTCCTTGCGGCCTGGGTGATTGGCTACGGCATCGTGCAATCCTTTGCGCCCAACATCACCGGAAAGAAACGTGGGCACGTACCGGATGGTCGTGCGGCATTTCTGTGGGCACTTGCTCTGGCGGGTCTGCCAGCGGCCATTGCGCTCGGGCTAAACACCGGGCTGTCGCAACAGGCGGTGTTGCTCGGCGGACTGATGGTCTTTGGTGCGCTGTTCGCGGTGAACTCTTCGCTGCACAGCTACCTGATCGTGTCCTACGCCAAGGAAGATGGCGTGTCATTGGATGTGGGGTTTTATTACATGTCGAATGCCATGGGGCGACTGATCGGCACGGTGCTCTCCGGCTGGGTTTATCAGGTGCATGGGCTGGGGGCGTGCTTATGGATATCGAGCGCCTTCGTGCTGCTCGCAGCGCTGATTTCTATCGGGTTGCCGAGGCATGCCAGGGCGATGTGAAACCACACTGAAAGTAGTTTGCAGCCAATCGCTATCAACCGTCAGGCAATTGATGTGAGGCAGGCAGTGTTAGAGGCAGTTGTAAGCCTGCCGTAATGTTTTTACGATTTCTTTACGGTAGGTGTTTTTGCCCGCAACGATACTGGCCGCGATTTTTTCGATCGTCCATGTGCCTTGCTTTTCCGATGGCCCTGGAAAAATGTATTGCCCAAGGATGGCGTGCAGTGACTCCCCGCTAATTGAGAGAAGCGCCCCTTGAGTGAGACAGCGACCTTTGCAAACGAAGACTCCCCATCCAAAACCTCAGGAGTGGGCTTGCTCGTCGCTGCTGTCGGGGTCGTTTACGGAGACATTGGCACCAGCCCCCTCTACACGCTGAAAGAAGTATTTTCCGGCCACTACGGCGTTCAGGTAAATCACGATGGAGTACTAGGTATTCTGTCGTTGATCTTCTGGTCACTGATCTGGGTAGTCTCGATCAAATACGTGCTGTTCATCCTGCGTGCCAATAACCAGGGTGAGGGCGGCATCATGGCGTTGACGGCGTTAGCCCGCCGCGCATCAGCACCTTATCCGCACATGAGCAAGGTACTGGTTCTGCTCGGTCTGTTCGGTGCGGCACTTTTTTACGGGGACAGCATGATCACCCCGGCTATTTCGGTGCTCTCTGCGGTTGAAGGACTACAGCTGGCGTTTGATGGAATAGAGCACTGGGTTGTGCCTTTGTCAGTGATCGTGCTGGTCGCGCTGTTCTTGATACAGAAACATGGCACGGCTCGAATCGGCATCCTGTTTGGCCCGGTCATGGTGCTGTGGTTTGTGGTGCTGGGTGCCCTTGGGATCTACGGTATTTTGCAGCGTCCCGAAGTGCTGCAAGCGCTTAACCCTGCTTGGGCCGTGCAGTTCTTCGTGGTTCATCCGGGCATGGGTGTGGCGATTTTGGGCGCTGTCGTGTTGGCATTGACGGGTGCTGAAGCACTGTATGCCGACATGGGCCACTTTGGTCGCAAACCGATTTCTCGTGCATGGTTCATTTTGGTGTTGCCGGGGCTGGTACTCAATTATTTTGGCCAAGGTGCGTTGATCCTGGAGAACCCGGAGGCTGTGCGCAATCCGTTCTATCTACTCGCGCCGAGCTGGGCCCTGCTGCCGATGGTCGCGCTTTCTACCCTGGCCACTATCATCGCTTCTCAAGCAGTGATCTCCGGGGCTTTCTCTCTGACCCGCCAGGCCATTCAACTGGGTTACGTCCCTCGCATGTTTATCCAGCATACCTCCAGCCAGGAGCAGGGGCAGATCTACATCGGCACGGTTAACTGGGCGTTGATGGTCGGTGTCGTGCTGCTGGTGATTGGTTTCGAGTCATCCAGTGCCTTGGCCGCCGCTTATGGCGTCGCGGTGACGGGCACCATGTTGATCACGACAATTTTATCCTCGGCCGTCGTCCTGCTCCTTTGGAAAACGCCGCGCTGGCTGGCCATACCGATGCTTCTCGGTTTTTTGTTGGTTGACAGCCTGTATTTCGCGGCCAACGCGCCGAAAATTTTTCAAGGCGGTGCGTTCCCGGTGATTGCCGGCATTGGCCTGTTCATCTTGATGAGCACCTGGAAACGGGGCAGGAAGATTATTGTTGAGCGGCTGGATGAGAGCGCGCTTCCACTACCACTATTCATCAGTAGCCTCCGTACGCAGCCTCCCCATCGCGTACAAGGCACGGCGGTTTTTCTGACGGCCAGGGCAGATGCTGTTCCGCATGCGCTACTGCACAATCTCCTGCATAACCAGGTTTTGCATGAGCAAGTGGTACTGCTCACCGTGGTGTCCGAAGACAGTCCTCGCGTGAGTGCTGACAGGCGGTTTGAGGTTGAAGCCTATGGCGAAGGGTTCTTCCGGGTCAGTCTGCACTTTGGTTTTATCGAGGAGCCCGACGTACCCCAAGCGTTGAGTCTCTGTCACTTGAATGAGCTGGATTTCAGCCCGATGCGCACGACCTATTTCCTCAGTCGGGAGACGGTGATCCCCACCAGGCGCATGGGTATGGCACGCTGGCGGGAGAGTCTTTTCGCGTTTCTGCTGAAGAACGCCAACAGCAACCTGAAATACTTCAAGTTGCCACTGAATAGGGTTATTGAGCTGGGCACCCAAGTAGAGATGTAAGGGCAAACAAAGTCAGATAGCTGTTCAGTGCTTTCTGCTCGGGCAAGTGTCGTAATCTCCGGAGAGGCCGACGTGGGGAGTACACACATTAAGCGAATACTCTCCATAGGGCGAGTAGGGCGGCTCCCCACAGAACGATGATGACGATGGCGGCGCTATTTGGATGCTATCTCCATTTCGGGACTCAACGTTCCCAGCCAAGCCACGAGCCCCACAATCAAAACCGCCGCCGATAATTCGACCAACACGCTACGCCTTAACGCATTAACCGCCACTCGATATTCACCCTCCCGCAACGACCGCTCCAAAAGCGGGCCAAGGTGAAATCGGTTCCATGCGGCCAGTACCAGCATCCCGGCAAACAACAGCACTTTGATGATCAGCAAAGTCCCATAGGTGCTTAGAAGCAGGGCATCGAGTTTTGGGCCCACGATGAACAGGTAATTCACGACGCCTGTGACCGTGATGACGACTACGATCAATGCGCCCGCAGATTCAAATCGGGTAACGGCCCGGGCCAACAATCTGATGCTCTTTTCGGTTTGCAGCGTGTCAAGCTTTGCCATCCAGGCAAAAGCGACTAATGCACCGAGCCAGGCTCCCGCCGCCAGTAGGTGCAGAATGTCCATCGCAAAATGCCAATAACGACGACTGCCTTCATCCATCGCCCCATGACCGTTCCAGGCTAGACTGGCTAGGGCGATACCGCCGGCAATAGCTGCGACCAACAAGCTAACGCCAGGCGCACGTTGGTTGAGCATCACCGCTAAACCGCCAATAACCAACACGATGATTCGCACGACCCAGGCCAACCCTACGTCCGTCTCAAATACCATCATCTCAATATGCGGACGCAGCTCGGTGAAGTCCGACTCCCCACTCATGGCGCTCGCCATCATCACCATGCTGGCGACAGAAACCAGTACGCCCAGCGCCGCCGCCCCCAGCAGCATCAACCGGAACGGTAACACCACCCCCGACACCCGTTCCTGCCCTTTGAGGCTGTAGAGCCCAAACAGCGCCACCCCAAATAACAGCATCAAATCCACATACAAGCCAAACCGCAGGGCAATGCTGGCCGAATCGCTCATCCATCACTTCACTTTGAAGGTAACGTTGCCGGTGATCGGGTGAGTGTCCGATGACACCGCGCGCCATTCGACTTTATAGCTTCCAGTGGGCAACGGTGAGAGCGGCGTGATAACCATGGTTTTCGGGTCGCTACCGCCGGAGACTTTGGCCTTCATGGGCATCGGGGAGTGGGCCATGCCGGGCATTTCGGTCATGACCAGCTTCGCGCCGGAGAACTGGGTCATGAGGTTTTCGGAAAAGTGCAGTTCGATCTTGCCGGGGGCCGCGCCGTCCGCGCCTTCTGCCGGGGTGGAGGAGAGCAGTTTCGGGTGCGCTTGAGCGAATGTGCTCATGAGCAGCCCAATGGCAACAGCGGTGGTTTTGAGAATGCGCATGCGAGGCCTCTTACCGCTTTAAGCGGTTGTTTTTTTGGTTGTTGAGTCAGTGCGTTTAGAACCACAGGCGAACGCCAATGACCAGGCGTGCTTCGCTGCGATCTCCACCTTCATCGTTGGCGTAATCGGCGGTTTTGCCGTAGGTGCGGTTCCAGGTTACGCCGATGTAGGGCGCGATTTCCCGGCGGATTTCATAGCGCAGGCGCAGGCCCGCTTCGGTGTTGGACAGGCCGGAACCGATGCCTCGTTGCGGGTCGTTCTTGCTGTAGAAATTAAGTTCGGCGGTTGGCTGCAAAATCAGCCGGTTGGTCAGCAGGATGTCGTAGTCGCCTTCCAGTCGTGCAGCGGTTTGGCCGCCTTCGCCGATGAACGCCGTAGCTTCGGTTTCGAAGTTGTACAGCGCCATGCCTTGTACACCGAATGCCGCCCAGGTTTGCGGGTCGCCGGGTTTGAAATCCTGGCGAACGCCGGTCACCAGGTCCCACCACGGGGAGATGGCGTGGCCCCAGAGGGCCTGGACTTCCGCATCTTCGGTCTTGCCGTTGGTGCGTTCGCCTTCGGAGCGCAGCCACAGGCGGTCGATGTCGCCCCCGATCCAGCCTGAGAAATCCCAGGCCAGGGTGCTGCCATCATCGGCGTCCTGCCATTCGAGTTTGTCAGCAAGGAAGTGGTAGTTGAGCGCGGAGTCATGCACGTTATGGCCGTCCGGGCTGACGAACACGGCGGCACGGTCGGCATCGGTCAGCGGCGGGATCGGCGTGCGGCTTTCGGTCGGCGCGGCGGGCTGCATCTGGCCGTCGTCCATGCTTTGCATTTGACTATGGTCCATGCCCTGCATCTGGCTGTGATCCATGTTCTGCATGTCGTCGGTGGCGGCCATCGCCGAAGAGAGCGTCAGGCTCGCGGTCACGAGTGCCAATGAGAGGGGAGTGAGTCTGGTCATGGGTAGGCGCCTCATTCTTCCACGCGAACTTCACGGAACATGCCCATTTCCATGTGGTACAGGAGATGGCAGTGATAGGCCCAACGGCCGAGCGCATCGGCGGTGACGCGATAGCTGCGTCGGGAACCGGGCGGCATGTCGATGGTGTGTTTGCGCACCATGAACTCGCCGTTCTCGTCTTCGAGGTCGCTCCACATGCCGTGCAGATGGATGGGGTGGGTCATCATCGTGTCGTTGACCAGCACCACCCGGATCCGCTCGCCATATTTGAGGCGCAGGGGTTCGGCGTCGGAGAATTTCACGCCGTTGAACGACCAGGCGAATTTTTCCATGTGGCCAGTGAGGTGCAGTTCGACAGTACGACTGGGCTCGCGGCCATCCGGGTCTTCGAAGGTGCTGCGCAGGTCGGAATAGGTCAGGACGCGGCGGCCGTTGTTGCGCAGGCCGAGGCCAGGGTCATCGAGTTTGGGTGAGGTGGTCATGGCCTGCATGTCTACCAGAGGATTGTTGCTTTCCGTCGCGGGATGGGACTGCATTTCGCCCATTCCAGCCATGCCGCTGTGATCCATACCCGTCATCTGGCTGTGATCCATGCCCTCCATGTCGCCGCCCATACTGCCGTGATCCATACCGCCCATGCCCATGTCATCCATGGTCACCAGAGGCCTCGGGTCCAGTGGTGGTATCGGCGCGGACACACCCGTCTTCACCGCCAGCGTGCCACAGGCATAGCCAGTGCGATCCATCGATTGGGCGAATAAGGTGTAAGCCGCTTCGGTCGGCTCGACAATCACATCGAAGGTCTCCGCCACCGCAATGCGAAACTCATCGACACTCACCGGTTTGACGTACAGCCCATCCGCAGCGACCACCGTCATTTTCAGCCCGGGAATACGCACGTCGAAGTACGTCATGGCGGAGCCATTGATGAAGCGCAGGCGCAACTTCTCGCCCGGCCGGAACACACCCGTCCAGTTCGAGTTCGGCGCCTGGCCGTTCATCAAGTAGGTGTAAGTTGCGCCGCTGACGTCGGCCAGGTCCGTGGGGTTCATCTTCATTTCGGCCCACATCTTTCGATCGGCAACCGTGGCCCCCCAACCTTTCTCGCTCACGTCGTGGATGAAATCACCCACGGTGGGCTTGTTGTAGTTGTAGTAGTCCGACTGTTTTTTCAGCGTCTTCATCAGGTCGACGGCGTCTTCGTCGGTCCAGTCGGTCAGCATCACCACATAGTCGCGGTCGTACTGGAAAGGCTCCGGCTCCTTCGCATCGATCACCAACGGCCCGTAAACGCCGGACTGTTCCTGTAAGCCTGAATGGCTGTGGTACCAGTAAGTGCCGTTCTGCCGAACCTTGAATTGATAGACGTACATCCCGCCCGGTTCGATGCCGTGAAAGCTCAGGCCCGGCACGCCGTCCATGTTGGCCGGCAGCAGAATGCCGTGCCAGTGAATGGAAGTGTCAGCGTTGAGTTTGTTCCTCACCCGCAACGTGACTGTGTCGCCTTCGCGCCAGCGCAGCAGGGGGCCGGGTATGCCGCCATTGATGGTCATCGCGGTGCGCGGGTTGCCGGTGATGTTGACCGGGGTTTCACCGATGAACAGGTCGAAATCGGTACCGGCCAGGACATTCGCCTCGCCGGGGCTGGTGATCGCCCAGACAGGTGTACGCCATAGCCCGAGGCCGCCGAGAATCCCGGCGGCGGCGAGCCCCTTCACAAAGGTTCGTCTTGATGTTTCAGGTTGCATGGCGCTTTGTTCCCAGTCAGTCGGATGACAGAGCAAACAGGAGATACTGCCAAGTTCGATGAAGAGGGTAATGGGTGCAACCTTTCAGAAGGCTGAGCCAAAGATTACGGTTTTGTCAGCTTCACCCGCAGCCTTGGCCGTGACCCACTCGAATGCTGGCATTGCTAATGCCTGGTTTCAGAGTGAACATGCGCATCAGTATAGGATAGGGGGGTAGGGTATGTCGCATGTTCATGGGCAAAAAGACGACCTGTTGAAGCGTGTTCGGCGTATCGCCGGTCAGGTTTTGGCTATCGAGCGAGCGCTGGAGTCGGACGCTGACTGTGCCAAAACGCTGCATCTTGTCGCGGCCACACGCGGGGCAATGAATGGTCTGATGGATGAAATTATAGAAGCACACGCGCACGCTCACGTCGCGAACCCTGAATTGAGCGATGAAGAGCGCGCTAAAGGTGTCGAAGAGTTGCTCGAAGCCATCCGTCGTTACTCGAAGTAGATCCTGTCATGCCAAATTTTGCAGAACTGCTTCAACAGGGTGGCACCCACGCGTGGCTCTACTTCCCGAGCGCGATACTGCTAGGTGCGTTGCACGGGCTTGAGCCCGGCCATTCAAAGACCATGATGGCAGCGTTCATCGTCGCCATTCGTGGATCGGTGAAACAAGCGATGCTGCTGGGCTTGGCCGCAACGGTCTCGCACACCGCAGTGGTGTGGTTGGTTGCCATCGGTGGCATGTATCTGGGCAAAGGTCTGGACGCTCAAACTACTGAGCCTTACTTCCTGCTTGCGTCCTCCGCGCTGATCATTCTGATTGCGGTGTGGATGTTGTGGCGTACCTGGCGCGGCGAACAGATGTTCAAGTTCGAGCAAGGAGATGATCACCATCATGGCGAACATGACCATGCTCATCACGATGAGACTCATCGCATTGACACGGGCCACGGGCGGATCGAGATGTCGATCTTCGAGCAGGGAATGCCACCACACTGGCGCATGAAGGTGTTGAGTGGTCATGCCTGGTCAGCGGCACAGGTTCGACTGACGACTACCCGTTCAGATGGCAGCATTCAAGCGTTCTCGTTCGTCGAGCGCGGAGGTTTCCTGGAATCGACCGCCGATATTCCTGAGCCTCATGAGTTTAGTGCTCGCTTGAGTCTTGTGCATGCAGGCCATTCCCATGATTACGATCTGGATTACCAGGAGCACGGACACACTCACGAGCACTCCGAGTTGGAAGGCCTGGAACTGTCGATTGACGGTTATCAGGATGCGCATGAGCGTGCCCATGCCAACGATATCCGTAAGCGCTTCACCAATCGTGAGGTCACCACTGGCCAGATCGTCATGTTCGGTTTGACGGGGGGGCTGATTCCTTGCCCTGCGGCTATCACCGTTCTGCTGCTCTGCCTTCAAGTCAAAGAAGTCGCCTTGGGAGGCATGCTAGTACTGTGTTTCAGCCTTGGTTTAGCGCTTACGTTGGTATCCGTCGGTGCGGCGGCGGCCATTGGCGCTAAACAAGCTTCCAATCGCTGGCCTTGGCTTGGCGCAGTTGCGCGTCGCGCACCTTATCTGTCCAGCGTGCTTATCATCGGTGTCGGACTTTACGTGGGGATTCATGGCTGGATTGCTTTGAGTACTGCCTAGGTCGGTTTTTTGAATCATTGGGCAGAACCGTGGATTAAAGGCCGTGGAAGTGGTGCGTCTGTTCGTCCTTCCCGAGTTCCGCCGCTCGGGATTGGTCAGCGAGTCAAACAGAGCGAAATCGCAGAATCTGCGCGCCGTCGAAAGGGTCGATCAGGTAATGCGCCTGCACGCCGAACGTG
Organism: Pseudomonas sp. MDT1-17; assembly: GCF_054898105.1. Taxonomy (NCBI): domain Bacteria; kingdom Pseudomonadati; phylum Pseudomonadota; class Gammaproteobacteria; order Pseudomonadales; family Pseudomonadaceae; genus Pseudomonas; species Pseudomonas sp. MDT1-17. The sequence continues at coordinate 3,332,596 of NZ_JBUBVM010000001.1, forward strand.
TCCCGCAGGCGTTGCGGGGTCAGCACCTCAAGTGGCTTACCGAGGGCGACCAATCGGCCGCGTTCCAGTACCGCCAATCGATCACAGGTCAGCGCTTGATTCAGGTCATGCAGGGCAATCAATGTCGTCACCGGCAGTGCCTGTACAACTTTTAGAATGGCGAGCTGATGCTGGATATCCAAGTGATTGGTCGGTTCGTCCAGCAACAGAATCTGCGGGCGCTGGGCCAGGGCGCGAGCGATGTGGACACGCTGACGTTCACCGCCGGACAGACTGTGCCAGGTACGGTTTTTCAGGTGCGCCGCATCGACGTCGCGCAGCGCTTGCAGGACGATGGCATCGTCCTTACTCGACCACGGGCTCAAGGCCGACAGCCACGGCGTTCGACCCAGGGCTACAGCATCAAACACACTGATGGCATCCAGGGTGTCGGCCTGTTGCTCAACCACCGCCAGGGTTTGCGCGATGGTTCGCCGTGACAGCGTTTTGAGGCTCTGGCCGTTGAGGTGGATGTCTCCCCGGCTGGGGATTCGCACGCCGGCCAGCAGTTTGAGCAGCGTGGATTTTCCCGAACCGTTGGGCCCGACGAGGCCCAGGGTTTCACCACGACGGATGTCCAGGTGGATGTCGTGCAGCAACTCAGCGTCGCGGACATGAAACCCGAGGGCGGAACAACGTAGTACAGATTCGTCGATAACAGGCGAGGCTGCATTCATCGGGCATTCCTCCGACCGATCAGGATCAACGCGAACACCGGCGCACCAACCAGTGCAGTGATGACGCCGACCGGGATCACCTGGCCTTTGATCAGCGTTCGAGAGAGGACATCGGCGGCGATCAGAAACACTGCACCACCCAGCGCACTCGCCGGCAGCAGACGCGCATGCCGGGTGCCCAGCAGCAGTCGCGCGGCATGGGGGATGACCAGTCCGACGAAACCGATGGAGCCGACAATCGACACCATCACTGCCGTCACCAGTGCGGCGCAGCTGATCAACAGAAATTGCACTCGGCGTACCGGAATGCCGAGCGAGGCGGCTGAGTCGGCGCCAAAAGTGAAGGCATCCAGCGCCCGACGGTGCCACAGGCACACCGCGAGACCGGTCAATGCCACGGGCACCGACAGCCACACCGATGGCCAGCGCACGCCGCTGAGGTTGCCGAGCAACCAGAACATGATGCCGCGGGCCTGTTCGGAACTGGCCGACTTGGTGATCAGAAATGCCGTGAGCGCATTGAACAATTGCGAACCGGCAATCCCCGCCAGGATGATCTGCCCGGTACCGCCAGGTGAGCCGCTGGCACGGGCCAGTAAAACAACCACGGCGAAGGCAGCAACAGCACCGGCAAACGCCCCGACCGACAGCGAAATCAGCCCCCCGCCGAGGCCCAGCAATGCCACCAGCACCGCGCCCGTCGAGGCGCCAGCGGAAATACCGAGCAGATAAGGATCGGCCAGCGGGTTGCGCAACAGCGATTGCAAGATCACCCCGCAGGTGGCCAGGCCCGCACCGCAGGCGGCTGCCACCAGCGCGCGGGTCAGGCGGTAATTCCAGACGATGCCTTCGTCTATCGGGTCGAGGACATAACCGGCAGTCCACAGTTTGTTGGCCAGTACCTGGAACACCACGCTCGGTTCGATGCTCGTTTCACCGATGGCCACACCGGCAATCACGGCAAGCAGCAGTGTCAGAAATGCCAGCAGCGTACGAATCAACGTCCCGGTCATTTCGGCAGGTCGTAGCCGTTGATGGCTGATGACAGGATTTCAAGACCGTCGAACATTCTCACGCTGGCCTGCATGGCCATGGCGTCAAGGATGATGATGCGGTTGTTTTTCACGGCGTCCATGTTGCGGGTCACCGGGTCGCTGCGCAGGAATTGCAGTTTCTTTTGATAGTCGTCAGCCGGGAAGCGACGGCGATCCATGCGTGCGATGACCAGGAAGGTCGGGTTGGCCTTGGCGATGGTTTCCCAGCCGACGGTGGGCCATTCTTCATCGGACTCCACCACGTTGCGCACTCCCAACGTGTTCAACATGAAGTCGGGAATGCCCTTGTGCCCGGCGACATAGGGGTCGATATCCAGACTGGCGCTGGAGAACCAGAACAGCGCACTGGTGTGCTTAAGATCCTTGTTCTGTACGGTGGCAATGGACTTGGCCAGGCTGGCTTTGAGGTGGGCGTTCAGCTGCTGGCCACGTTCCTGCACGTCAAAGATTTCAGCCAATTGGCTGATACTTTTGTAGAGGCTGTCGATGCGGAACGCCTCCAGACGTGTGCCGTCGGCACCGACCAGGTTGTCCTTGGCTTCGCAGTCGGAGGGCATCAGGTAGGTCGGGATCTGCAGTTCGTGAAACTGCTCGCGAGTACCGACCACGCCCTGCGGGCCAACCATCCACTCCAGTTCCACTGCTACCAGCTGCGGACGCTTGCCGATCACCGCCTCGAAACTCGGTTCGTTATCGGCCAGGCGTTCGATCGTGTCGTTCTCTGGCTTGTACTTGGCCAGCACATCGTTGAACCACAGCGAAGTGCCGACCAGCGTGTTGCCAAGGCCCATGGCGTAGAGAATTTCAGTGCCAGCCTGGCCAATGGTCACGGCACGGCTCGGCGCCTGCTGAAACGTCAGTGTGCTGCCACAGTTCTCAACAGTCAGGGGGTAGTGGGTCGGGGCCGCATGGGCGAGGGTGGACAGACCCAGGGCAGTGACGAGGGTGGCAGGGCGGGACAGCAACATGACGCAATCTCCATTTGACCGTACAAGAGCAGGGGTACGGACTGGAAACACATCATCGAACGCTGCCATTAAAGCAGTGAAGTGCCGATCACTGAGGTGACGCTCGGCGCAAGGATGTCCTTCCCGGACACCCCGCCGGTTAGTGATTTGCTTGGCCGGCAGGTCTCCTGACTGATGCGTCGTCGCCAGGCTCCAGCCTTCCCGGGAGTGATCCCAGTGGCAGTTCAGGAGCAGGCTCAGCACCTACAGTTGCGGGGGCAGTTCCGTTTGATGCCGTGTCAGGCATCTCGGATTCCCTATTAATCCCGTTTGGAAACCGGCGGCCGGCATGGTAGTCGATCATGTCGAATATCACCACCGACCGCTTTGGGTGGGAATCGCAGTAGAACAACTCCGGTCTTCAACCGGAATACAGTGCCAACTACGAAAACAGTGCGAAAGGAATTTCAGTGCAGGCAACTTATCGGTATTAATCGACACGACTCCATTTTAATAACGTCCATTTTTGCGAGCCTTCCTGGCGGTTCACCTTTAGTCGTTAATCAACTATCCAAACGGGGTGTGATGCTGTTCTGCCTGTCAATCAGCACCCACTGCCGCGAATACTTTCGCGGCAGTGGGGGGGGCACGTGAACTTTCTGAATCAGTAGCTTGTGGGCTGTGGCATGTCGTCATGTATCCATGACAATTTTTTGCATGTACTGATTGTCGATTTTACGATGACGCCAACAACGTCTCCACTCGCACGAGGCTCCTGATGCACATCGCCATCCTGACTTTCGAAGGTTTCAACGAACTCGACTCGCTGATCGCGCTGGGCATCCTCAACCGGGTCCAGCGGCCCGGTTGGCGGGTATCTATCGCCAGTCCCACGGATAAGGTGCTGTCGATGAACGGCGTGCTGATCGAGTCGCAGACGTCGCTCGAGGACGCATGCGGTGCGGACGCTGTACTTGTGGGTAGTGGGAGAAAGACCCGGGACGTCGTCGCTGACGCCACGCTGATGTCTCGCCTGAAATTCGACTCGACGCGTCAGCTGCTGGGCGCTCAGTGCTCGGGCACGCTCATACTTGCCAAACTGGGCCTACTGGACGACATTCCGGCCTGCACGGACCTGACCACCAAACCGTGGGTCGAGGAGGTCGGCGTGGCAGTGCTCAATCAGCCCTTCGTGGCCAAGGGAAACGTCGCGACGGCTGGAGGGTGCCTGTCGTCGCAGTATCTAGCCGCCTGGTTCATCGCCCGTCTGGAAGGCGTCGAGGCTGCACGCAGTGCGATTCATTATGTGGCGCCGGTGGGAGAAAAGGAGATCTACGTGACGCGCGCAATGGCAAACATTTCGCCGTACCTTTAAAGCTCTCTATGACCGCTTTGGCCGATGTCTGATTGTTTACGACTGAGCGAAATCGACGACGAGTGTCACTGTCGGGCCCGTCAGCCCTTTATTACGAGAACAAGTCGACATTCTTCGCCGTCAAGGGCGTCAACATTCCGGTCGCGGTCAGCGTGTTTCCTGATGAACTCTATGAAGCGCCGAAAAGTTGGTCGCAGAAGGCCTATCCCAAACTTGTGCATTACAACAAGCTTCCCAAAGGTGGGCACTTTGACACAAAATCAGAATTTCTTAAGTCTGTTTCCCGAAATCGACCGCCAATGGTTCAGCCGCAAGGTGGAAAGCGTCGCTACCCTGGGCACGCCAGCGTTCACTATCTGGGAGCAGCGCCCGTATCTGGTGCGGTTCAAGAACTACCAACCGATCACCGGTCAGGAAGAGTTCATGTACCAGAACACCACGCTGTTACCGCTGCGCTCCACCGACGGCAAAATTAACCATATTTGCCTGGTGATCTATGACGTCACCGACGTCGCCACCAACCGGCATCAGCTCCAGGCCGCCAATGCGCAATTGCAGCAACTCTCCAGAACCGATCGGCTGACGGGTTTATACAACCGCGGTCATTGGGAAGAAAGCCTGAAAGTCGCCTATGCTCGGCACCAGCGTTATGGCAATGCCACCAGCCTGGTGATGTTGGATATCGACCACTTCAAGCGGGTCAACGAGACCTATGGTCACCAGGCGGGCGACAAGGTCATCGAGGAAGTCGCCAGGCTGATCCACGAGCATGTGCGCGAAACCGATGTGGCTGGGCGTTATGGCGGTGAAGAGTTCGGCGTGGTGCTTTCGGACACCGACAAGACCGGTGGAAGGGTTTTCGCCGAGCGTCTGCGTAAGGCAGTCGAAGGGCTGGAAGTGCTGCACAACGGCCAGAGCATACGTTTCACCATCAGCCTGGGGGTGGCCGACCTGAGCCAGCCCACGATCAACTACGCCGACCTGATCGCCTGGGCGGACCATGCGCTGTTTGCGTCGAAGAATGCCGGGCGCAATCGGGTGACGGTGTATGAGTAGATAGATCGTAGTGCCTGGTTTTGCGACTGCTGCGCAGCCGAACGCAGCCTTGCAGGCTCGGCAGCTGCTACAACTGGCCAACGTACTCGAGGTCCGGTTTTGAGGTATTAGCTGTACAAAATAATAATTTGGTATAACTTTTAAAGGCGTCTATTGAGTCTTAACGAGGTCTTTGCATGGCTATGCAGACGGACCGCTTAATCCGCCACCTTATCTGTCTTGTTCTGATGCTCCAGAGTGCAGAACTATTTGCTGATTGGCGCGAGGCTTTACCCGAAGCTCGTCGGATGGGTAGCGGGGAGATGCGCGTGTTCGGTTTCTCTATCTACACTGCGCAGCTCTGGAGCCCACGCCTGATTGCCGGAGAACCGCTGGGTGCAGATGTGCCCTTTGCGCTAGAGCTGACCTACAGTCGCACTATTAGTCGCGATGATCTGGTTGAGGCCAGCATCAAGGAAATCCGTCGCCTTTCACCCAACTCCCTGAATTCAGAGCTGATGGTCCGCTGGGAGTGGGAGATGCAGCAGGCGTTTGTCGATGTGCGCGCCGGTGACCGCATCACTGGAGTCTATTTGCCTGGAGAGGGCGCACGTTTTTACGTCGGCGAGAACCTACAGCATGTGGTGAGGGATGATGCGTTCGCCAAAGCCTTTTTTTCCATCTGGCTTGACCCCCGAACACGCGACCCGGAGCTGCGCGCCCAATTGTTGGGCGCAGCTAAACCCTGAGACCGTTGAGGAAATGCACATGTTGAAGATATGGATATTGCTGCTATGCATTGGCCTTGCAAGTTGCAGCCGGGTGGATGTGCACACCTACAGACAGGAGACGCCCACGCTTGAGTTGCGCGAATTCTTTGAGGGCCGGGTCGAAGCCTGGGGTATGTTTCAAAAGCGTTCTGGCGAGGTCACCAAGCGCTTCCACGTGGAGATCAATGGCCACTCCGAAGGTAGCAGGCTGATCCTCGACGAATCATTTACTTACAGCGATGGTACTAAGCAAAAAAGGGTGTGGACGCTAACTCCAGTTGGTTCTAGCCAATGGCGCGGAACCGCTGGCGACGTGGTAGGCGAGGCGCTTGGTGAGGTGGCAGGCAATACACTGCGCTGGCGATATGTGCTGAGCCTACCGGTGGATGGAAAGGTATATCAGGTTCAATTGGACGACTGGATGTACCTAATGGACAAGAACACCATGATCAATCGCTCGTTCATGACCAAGTTCGGGGTGGAGGTAGGCCAGATCACCTTGTTCTTCCGCAAGTCTTGAGTCAACGTGCATGCTGTCCGGCTATCCAGTGCAGCGCCGGCATCAACATCGCCCATATCAATGCGATTAGCAGAGCGCTAGGCCAAACACCTAGCGGTAGACCCACGTCTGCTAACCTGGCGCCGCCCAAATAGGAGAGCGGCCCGCCAAAGGCCCCTAGTAGGCTGCCCATCCACCAAGGCCGCTTTGTCCAGCTCAGGCTGTGACGCAAAGTGCTGGCGAAAAGCAGCCAAAGCATTGCCAGCCATAGCGGCAGAACAATAGTGGCATCTGAAAAGGAGAACAGCCCGAGGTGCAATAGAATACTGTCCAGGACCCAACCGCAGGTTGCCACCCGCAACAGAATGCGCCATTCATTTGGGTCGTTGGCAATCCAACGCAGGTGTGTAGCCAGGCATGCGATTGCAATCAGCAACGTCCAAGGTCGTTGCGCGCCAAACACGCAGGCGAACCAACCGAGTTGGAACAGCCCTGCGTTCAGCAACAACCGGCCCCGCCTGCTCACGCCTTTAGGCCGAAGGGCTCCGGTCGTGCCCCGGGTTTGGCGAGTAATAGATGCGCGGTGCCGATACCTCGCTCCAGGAAGCCGCCTTCGCAATAGCACAGGTAGAACTCCCAGAGGCGATAGAACGTCTGGTCGTAGCCTAGTGCTTCTAGGTTGTGCCGGCTGCGCCGCAGGTTATCGTGCCACATGCGAAGAGTCCGTGCGTAATGAAGGCCGAAGTCCTCCATGTGGTGAAGGTTCAGGTCAGTGTCGCGACTGATGGTGTGCAGCATGGCGCTCACCGAAGGCAAGGCACCGCCCGGGAAGATGTAGCGCTGGATGAAGTCGACCGTTTTTTTCGCCTGCTCATAGCGCTGTTCCCGAATGGTGATGGCCTGCAATAGCATAAGCCCGTGTTCTTTGAGCAGATGGGCGCACTGTTTGAAGTAGGTGGGCAGGAAGCGGTGGCCGACTGCCTCGATCATCTCGATCGATACTAGCTTGTCGTATTTGCCCGTCAGGTCACGATAGTCCTGCAACAGCAGGGTAATGCGGTCTTGCAGACACTGCTCCTCAATTCGGCGCTTCGTGTACGCAAATTGCTCTCGGGACAGCGTGGTGGTGGTGACCTTGCAGCCATAGTGGGTGGCCGCATACAGCGCCATACTGCCCCAGCCAGTGCCGATCTCCAGCAGGTGGTCGCTGGGTTTGAGATCGAGTTTTTGGCAGATGCACTCCAGCTTGTACATTTGGGCTTGTTCGAGGCTGTCGCTGGTGGAGCGGAACATGGCTGCGGAATACATCATGGTGGGGTCCAGCAGTTGTTCGAACAGCGCGTTGCCCAAGTCGTAGTGCGCTGAAATGTTGCGTTGCGAGCCCTGGCGCGTGTTGCGGTTGAGCCAGTGCAGGGCTTTTACCAGTGGACGGCGCATACGTGCCAGGCCGCGCTCCATTCCATCCAGCACGTCGAGGTTGGCAACGAAAATGCGGATCACCGCAGTCAGATCGGGACTGCTCCAGTACTCCTGGATATAGGCCTCGCCAGCGCCAATTGAGCCATTCACCGCCACCATCGACCACAGGGCCGCATTAAGCACTTCGATCTCGCCATGCAGAACAGCGCCAGGCTCGCCGAAGCTCAGGCGCTCACCGTCGACGATGATCACCAAATGTCCGTGGCGCAGTTGTGCCAGCTGGCGCAAGACCCCTTTCTTCAGCAGTCGGGCGCTTACCCCGTTGGCAGCAGAGCCACAGGTGCTGGAGGGATTCAGGCTAGGATTTGTCATGACGAGACTCCAGATTCGCGGTGCCGTATTCACCGCTGGCCGCTTCATGGGAAAACAGTGGCAGACGCTTGAGCAACAGACGCAGGGCCTGCCAATAAATGCCGAGCAGGGTCTTGCCGGTCATCCAGGGGAAGTCCAGAAGGTGGCGGTGCAGGCTTTGGCGCGTCAGTTCGATGCGCTCAAGGCCCAGGCCAGCTTCAAACATTTTTTGCTCGCCCTGCCAGTCCTGCATGGTCACGTGCAGCGTTTGCTCGGGAGCAGAGAAATGCATGCGGTACTCCAGATCGCGAGGCAGGAAGGGCGAGACGTGAAAACTCTTGGCGACCCTATGGCGTGACTCACCGCTCGCGTGGGTCGGCAGTACGTAGTGGTAACGCTCTCGCCAAGGGGTATTGCTGACTTCGCAGAGGATGGCGGCCAGACTGCCGTCGGATTCGAAGCAGTAAAACAGGCTGATCGGATTGAAGGACAGCCCCCAACTGCGCGGCTGGGTGAGCAGACAGATCCTTCCCTGCGGAGCGTGACCGAGGGCCTGCTCCACGCGCTGACGTACGGCATCGCTCAATGTCATACCCTGGCGGGTGAAAAGCGGCAGGTAGTCGGTTTCGCGGAAGGCGAAGGCGGCCCAGCGCGAATGTCCGGCGAGCCACGATAAGCCCAGCACCTGGGATTGTTCTGCAAGATCCAGGTAGAGCATACCCATGCGGTAGCGAAACTTATGGACGCGCGGAAGCAGCCGGCGGTGGCTGACCCAGCCGCGGTACAGTGCGCTGTTCACAGTTGTTCTCCGAAAGCCGCTGCCACGCGCAAGGCGCTCACCACACCGTCCTCATGGAAACCGTTGGCCCAGTAGGCGCCGCAGTAGTAGCTGTTTTGAGCGCCTTGTAGTTCTTGCCAACGTGCCTGTGCGATCAGTCCTGCATGGCTGTATTGCGGATGGGCGTAGCGGAAACGGTCGAGGATTTTGCTCGGGTCAATGGCTGCGGTCTGGTTTAAGCTAACGCAGAAGGTGGTGTCGCTCTGGAGCCCATGCAGGATATTCATGTTGTAGGTGACAGCGGCCGGTTGCTGGGCTGAGCCGCCGAGGCGGTAATTCCAGCTTGCCCAGGCCAAGCGACGGTTCGGCAGCAGACGGGTGTCGCTGTGCAGCACCACATCGTTCTCGGCGTAACGCAGTGCGCCGAGTATCTCCCGTTCGGCTTGGCTTGGAGCCGCCAGCAGGCGTAATGCCTGGTCGCTGTGACAGGCGAAAACCACGGTGTCAAAGCGCTCCATGCCGGCGGAGCTGTGCAGGTTCACTCCTGCGATGTCACGTACCACACGATACACCGGACAATTGAGGCGGATACGCTCGACAAATCCGGCGCTCAGCGGTGCTACATAACTGCGCGAGCCACCGCTGACCACACGCCACTGTGGCCGATTGGTGGCCGACAGGAGCCCGTGATTTTTACAGAAGCGTACGAAGAACTGAAGCGGAAAACGCTGCATGTCGCCCAGTGACATCGACCAGATCGCCGACCCCATAGGGACTATGTAATGTTCGATAAAACGCGGACCGTAGCCGTTTTGCCGCAGGTAGGCTCCGAGGGTGGTGTCGGCGGCTATGCGTTGTTCGTGCAGGTCACGCAATACCTCGCGGTTGAAGCGCAAGATGTCGCGCAACATGCCCCAGAAGCCGGGTGATAGCAGGTTGCGCCGCTGGGCAAACAGGCCATTGAGGTTGTTGCCGTTGTATTCAGTGCCAGAACTCGGATCCTGAACCGAGAAGCTCATCTCGGTGGGTTGCGAGGCCACGCCGAGTTGATCCAACAGACGGATGAAGTTGGGATATGTCCAGTCGTTGAAGACGATGAAACCAGTATCGATGGCATAGCGCTCGCCCTTTACCTCAACATCAACAGTGTGGGTGTGACCGCCGATCCAGTCACTGGCCTCGAATACGGTGACGTCGTGCTTACGGTTGAGCAGGTAGGCGCAGGTCAGGCCGGAAATACCACTACCGATGATGGCTATTTTCACGATGATTCTTCTGTGACGGGACGCGCCATGAGTTTGCCCAGCATCAGTTGCAGGCGTTGAGGCAATATCGCTAATACGCGCAGGGCGGCGATGAATGGCCCGGGAAATGAGATTTCTAGCGGTCGTCTTTCTAGCCGGGTGGCAATGTAGTCGGCAGCCTTGTTGACTGGCCAGCGCATAGGCATTGGGAAATCATTCTGTTGCGTGAGCGGCGTATCGACGAAGCCCGGGCTGACAAGAGTGATGTCGACACCCTCGTGTGCCAAGTCGATGCGCAGCGATTGAAACAGGTAACGCATAGCCGCTTTGGAGGCGCCATAAGCCTCGGCGCGAGGTAATGGCAGGTAGGTAACCGAGCTACACACCGCCACCAGATGAGGTCGCTGCGCCTTGCGCAATAGCGGCAGGGCTGCCTCCACGCAGTAGGCCGCGGAAAACAAATTTGCCCGCATCACGCGTTCAATCATGTTGGCTTCGAAGGTGCCAACGTCCAGGTACTCGCAGGTGCCAGCGTTTAGGATGACCTGATCCAGGTGGCCCCAGAGTTGCTCGATTCGCTCGCCCATGGCTCGAACTTCGCGTGGATCGGTCAGGTCGCCTGGCAGCAGAAGTACCTGCTGCGGGTACTCCGCGTGTAATTTTTCCAGGGCCTGTACATTGCGCGCGGTGATGGCCAGAAAGTGGCCTTGGGTCAGTAGAATCTCCGCCAGGGCGGCGCCGATGCCGCTGCTGGCGCCGGTGAGCCAGATGCGTTTCATGCCAGTCTCCCTTTCAACCAGCCAATCGCTGTCCCCATTAACGGCAGGTGCTCATAGAGCAGAGCACCTGCATCGAAGTAGTCGCGATGCTGGTACACCTTCTCGTGCCACAGCAGGTACGAGCAGCCATCGACCTCTATTAGTCGGCCACGGCGCAGGCGAGGATGGTGATATTGCATGGTCCAGCGCAGGTAACCGATGCCGTCTTGCACCTGGTCGTAGCCGTGAAACGTGAAACCTAGCTCGCTGACGTTGGCGTATAGCTCTGTAAAATATTCTTGCAGCGCTGTCAGGCCTTGGATCTCATGTAGTGGATCACTGAAGCGCACATCGTGACTGTACAGCTCCTTAAGTTTGTGCAAATTGCTGGCGTCCAGCGCAGCGAAGTCGTTGGCAAAACACCGCAGGAAGTCAGTCACGATGCGTCTCCATTGATGGCAGGTTCCTGCTCGAATTCAGCGTTCGCTGGTGTCTTCTGGCGACGTGGACAATCTGTCCTGGGTAACTCGCAATGCCAAACAGGTCACTTCGCTTGGATGAGGTGCTGATTTCGATTTTGCCGGTGTCTGCGGTGTCGACCATGGTACTTCCCCTTCTTTTCTTGTACAGCGCTAAGCATTTTGTACAATTTTTAAAGAATAGAATAATTGCTGTACAAGTCAATTTTTTTGTACAACTATTTCACCGGTTGGCCGGCTAAGAGTGTTAGTAGGGGCTAGTTCCTTTTCACTGGAGACAAATCATGTCTCTCCGGTTCGCTGCGCGGGCTTTGGTGGTGGGGACATGCATGAGCAGCCGTCGCTTTACCCGACAATGTGGTGTTAGCAGGCGCAGCGCTGACAATGCAGAGGAATCGTTTAACGTTCATGCAAATCTCTCCAGAAGGGTGATCAGCTCAGCGGCGCATGGCTGCTAGATGTACTACCCGCTAGAGGACAAGCTGGATGCAGTCACTTGAAAAAATATCAGTGCAGCAAGGTCTGTAGCGCATATGAACTCCTCCTCGTTTCGGGGAATCTACCGGTCACAGGTTCCGTAGTGCGCTCTTGATGGCTTGATCCCACAGCCTGTATTGGTCAGGGATTTGACTCAGAGAATGGAACCTTTCGGGTATTGAGTTCAGCACCAGCCGCTGAACTCAAGCGCCACCCACGCCTTTACAAAGCACTGTGCAAACCGCCCATCGTGCAAACATCGAGGCCGCTCATTCGTGCACTTTTATAAGGCCGCGCACCACGCCTCTGCACTATGCGAAGGCAACTATCGGGCTTTCATGGGCACCCGTAGTCAACGTTTACCTACGCAAATACGGCCAATGGCCGACTGGCACAAAGTCTGCAAGACACTGTTCAGGCCCACTGTGAACGCAGTCGAGTGGGCAGCCCCTTCGGTCAACGACGATCGATTGGCCGAACAGGTCGTGGGCAACATCGGTGGATCCGGCATAGATGCCTGACCTGACACCGTAAATGAACAGGCAAAGACGCCTGGAACCGTAAGGTTTCAGGCGTTTTTTTTTGCTTTTTGAACAGCTATAGACGGGTGTCTCTTATGAATTCCAGTGTTGCCACTTTGAACAAGCTGCAAACGCTGATCGTGATCGGCAATGGCATGGTCGGACATCATTGTGTCGAGCAGCTGATCGAACGCGGTGCCCTTGATCACTATCGGCTGCACGTCTTCAGCGAAGAGCCGATGCGTGCCTACGACCGCGTGCACCTTTCCGAGTATTTCTCCGGTCGTGATGCCGAGTCGCTGGCCCTCGGTGAAGCCTCGCTGTACCAGACCCCGGGCGTCACCCTGCATTTGGGTGTGCCGGTATTGGAAATCGACCGCGTCTGTCGCCAGGTGATCACCGGTCAAGGGTGTGTCTCCTACGACAAATTGGTGCTGGCCACCGGGTCCTATCCGTTCGTCCCACCAATCGAAGGCGCCGAGGGCGATTCGCGCCTGGTGTATCGCACCCTTGAAGACCTCGACGCCATCCGTGCCGCGGCGACCAACGCCCGACGCGGTGTGGTGGTCGGCGGTGGCTTGCTGGGCCTGGAAGCGGCCAACGCCCTGAAAACCCTGGGGCTGGAAGCTCATGTGGTGGAATTCGCCCCGCGCCTGATGCCGGTGCAGTTGGACGAGTACGGTGGCCTGGCGCTCAAGGCGCAGATCGAGCGGCTCGGCGTCGGTGTGCACCTGTCGCGCGGAACGCAATCGATCAGCGCCGGCGAGGAATACCGCTACCGGATGAATTTCGCCAATGACGAATTTCTTGAAACCGACCTGATCGTGTTCTCCGCCGGTATCCGTGCGCAAGATGCACTGGCTCGCCAATGCTCGCTGGAAGTCGGCCCACGTGGCGGTGTCGTGATTGACGACCAATGCCTGAGCAGCGATCCGAACATCTACGCTATCGGCGAGTGTGCCGCCTGGAATGACAGCATTTTTGGTCTGGTTGCGCCCGGTTACCAGATGGCGCGCGGCGTCGCTGCACTGTTGTGCAACGAGGCGGCCGAGCCGTTCATGGGCGCGGACATGTCAACCAAGCTCAAGCTGCTGGGCGTCGATGTCGGCTCCATCGGCGACGCGCACGGCAGCACGCCGGGCGCGCGCAGTTATCAGTTCATCGACGAAACCACGGCCAGCTATCGACGCTTGGTGGTGGATGCGACTGGCAAGCACGTACTCGGTGCGGTGCTGGTGGGTGACAACAGCTATTACGACACGCTGCTGCAATACATGCAGAACGCGATTGCGCTGCCGGCGGAACCCGCCAGCCTGATTCTGCCGTCGTCCGAAGGCGCGCCGACCCTGGGCCCGGGCGCCTTGCCAGAGTCGGCAACGGTCTGCTCGTGCCACAACGTCACCAAGGGTTCCATTTGCTCGGCCATTGACGGTGGTTGCACCGACCTCGGCCTGCTCAAATCGCAGACCAAGGCCTGCACCGGTTGCGGTGGTTGTGCCGGGCTGCTGAAGCAGGTTTTCGAGCATGAGTTGATTGCCCGTGGCGTCAGCGTCGACAAGAGCCTGTGCGAACACTTTGCCTATACCCGCCAGGAGCTTTATGCGCTGGTGCGGGTAGAAAGGGTGATCACCTTCGAAGAACTGCTGGCCAAGCATGGCCGCGGCCACACCGGTTGCGACGTCTGCAAACCGGCGGTGGGCTCGATCCTCGCGTCGTGCTGGAACCAGCCGATCATGGACGCGTCGCTGGTGCCGCTGCAGGACACCAACGACACCTTCATGGCCAACATGCAGAAAAACGGCACCTATTCGGTGGTGCCGCGCATCCCCGGTGGTGAGATCACCGCCGACAAACTGATCGCGATCGGTGTGGTGGCGAAGAAATACGACCTCTACACCAAAATCACCGGCGGCCAGCGTATCGACCTGTTTGGTGCGCAGTTGCATGAATTGCCAGACATCTGGGCCGAGCTGATCGAAGCGGGTTTCGAAACCGGGCACGCCTACGGCAAATCGACCCGCACGGTGAAGTCTTGCGTTGGCAGTACCTGGTGCCGTTATGGCGTGCAGGACAGCGTGCAAATGGCCCTGACCATCGAGGATCGCTACAAGGGCCTGCGCTCGCCGCACAAGCTCAAGTTCGCAGTATCCGGTTGCACCCGGGAATGCGCCGAGGCCCAGAGCAAAGACGTCGGGGTGATCGCCACCGAGAAGGGTTGGAACCTATATATCGCCGGTAACGGCGGCATGCGTCCGCGCCATGCCGAACTGTTCGCCACCGACCTCGACGATGCGACCCTGATCCGCTACATCGACCGCTTCCTGATGTTCTACATCCGCACCGCCGACAAACTGCAGCGCACCTCGGTGTGGCGTGAAACGCTGGAAGGCGGCCTCGATTACCTTAAAGACGTGATCATCCACGACAGCCTCGGACTTGGCGCGGAACTTGAATCGCAAATGCAGTTGGTCGTCGATCGCTATGAATGCGAATGGGCGAATGCCCTCAAAGATCCGGAAAAACTCAAGCGCTTCCGTACCTTCGTCAACGATAAGCGCCCGGACCCGGATATTCACTTTGTCCAGGAACGCGGTCAGCGGCGTCCGATCATGGCCGCCGAACTCAACCTTATCCCTGTCATCGAGGAGATTGCCTGATGAGCCAGTCCAATACCCAACGCATCGATTCCCTGGAACACATCGAGGCCTGGCAAACGGTGTGCGAGCAACAGGACCTGGTCAGCAACTCCGGCGTCGTCGTCTGGCTCGACGGCGCACAAGTGGCGCTGTTCTACCTGCCGGGTGCCGAGGGGCGGTCCCTCTATGCCATCGACAACCATGACCCGCAATCCGGGGCGAATGTGATCGGTCGCGGGTTGGTCGGCAGCATCAAGGGTGATCTGGTCGTTGCATCACCGATCTACAAGCAGCATTTCCGCCTTGAGGACGGTACTTGCCTTGAGTACCCGCAACAGCGTCTGCGTGTCTGGCCCGTGCGGTTGAACAGCGGTGTGGTGGAAGTCGGGGTGGCATGAGGGTGATCAACAGCATCGCGTATCCTTATCGGAGGCACTTATGAAAACAGCCGCACAATTGCTGAAACTCAAGGTCGTGCAAAACCACCAGGTGCATAGCATCGCGCCCGATGAAATGGTGCTGGAAGCCCTGAGGATAATGGCCGAAAAGAACGTGGGCGCGCTTCCGGTGATCGAGGCCGGGCAGGTGGTCGGCGTGATCAGCGAGCGCGACTATGCGCGCAAGGTCGTGCTGCAGGGGCGCTCCTCGGTCGGAACGCCGGTGCGCGACATTATGAGTGCGCCCGTGGTGACAGCGGACAGTCAGCAGAGCATCGAGCGTTGCATGGCGGTCATGACCGACAGTCATCTGCGTCACCTGCCAGTGGTGGACGGCGGCGAACTGATCGGTCTGTTATCGATTGGTGATCTGGTCAAGGAAGCCATCGTCGAACAGGCGGATCTGATTCGGCAACTGGAGCATTACATTCGCGGGCACTGAACCGGTCAGTGCCACGGTGAATTGGGGCTTCGCGCGTTTCTTGATCGGTGCCAACCGGGCTCTGTAGTCTCCAGAAACCCACTGTCCTGACGATGCATCCGGCCAAAATGATCGGAGGGATTGGTATCTGCATGGGGAGTGGGGCATTGAACCGTTGATCGCGGTAGGAGACGTAACGGACGATCCCGGCCGGAAGGGCTGAGCAACCCCCTTGAAAGATAGAAACCACCTGACGGAATTTTTTTTGAAATCAAGGGGTTGCCAGCCTCGGGAAATCAGTACATAATTCACGCCATCGAAAGCACTGACCGCTGAAAAAGCTCAATGTTTTCAAGGAGTTAGATCACGTATCTTACTCCAAGTTTGTACGCGTTTGATGTTGTGCTACATGACATCTGATGCTTGAGGCCGAGTAGCAAAATGGTTATGCAGTGGATTGCAAATCCACCTACGCCGGTTCGATTCCGACCTCGGCCTCCACTTTAAACGAGCTCCGTAGATCTATGATTTACGGAGCTTTTTTATTTCCGTTGCCCTGCAAGATTTAGTCTTGAAAAGGGCCGATGCGAACTTGCTTCACCGGAGCGGGATGTATATATTTCCCCCTCTGCT
Organism: Pseudomonas sp. MDT1-17; assembly: GCF_054898105.1. Lineage (NCBI taxonomy): Bacteria > Pseudomonadati > Pseudomonadota > Gammaproteobacteria > Pseudomonadales > Pseudomonadaceae > Pseudomonas > Pseudomonas sp. MDT1-17. The sequence continues at coordinate 3,349,147 of NZ_JBUBVM010000001.1, forward strand.
GCACAAGCGTCAGAACTGCCAGATCGTTATTTGACAGTCTTCAGACTGCTTCACCGCGCTACCGCCCGAATGGCGAAACTGGTAGACGCATGGGACTTAAAATCCCCCGCTCGTAAGGGCGTGCCGGTTCGATTCCGGCTTCGGGCACCATCTTAAATCAAGGGTTTGCGAGCGAAAGCTGATGCAAACCCTTGTTTGTTTCTGGCCTGCTATTTTTTCGGTCACAGCTATTGATGCCGGCCGTCAGTCGCTGGATTAGCCCCTCGTCGATCATCGCCAGAAGGGTTGCCGATATTGACAAGCCTTCTCTCCGCCAAGACATTTTGAAGGGCCTGGCGGGCTGCAGCGTCCAGCTGGTGCTCTCTCTCCTTGAGTTCAAGCAAGATTGGGCTGGACCAGGTGCGATAGGTTTTCTCAGTATCACGAATTGATTTCATCTGTCCCCTCCTTGATGAGTGCCCGCCAATACCGTCGGCGCAATTTGGTTCGATAGAACCCTAGTCGAGGAATCTGTTTGCCGCCAAAAAATGCATGGCGATGGTGCGCACCACGCTCACGCAGTCCTGACGACCAATAAGAAAACTAACAATAAGTTCAGCGTGCATCAGTCAAAGATTATTTAACTAACGCACACCCGTTATCTCAACGGAAGCGCACGCCGGCGTAACAAAAACAATCGAGTCCGGGATGCAAGCAGACAAGCAGCGCATGGCGTCAGCGGCCGAATCGAGTGAGTTCGATTCAGCCGCCGAAGTTGTCAGCTAGACGAACGGCTGACCGGTAAAACCACGAGGCAATCGTTGCAGTCCATCCATGGCGGTGAGCCGTTCGACCCAAGACGCACGCCAGTCAATGGCAGTGTGCGTGACTTTGGCTTTGCGTGCGGCGCGGCGTGTAGCATTGCGCTGGTCTTTACGCGCATCCTTGAACGCGTCGGTGTTGCGGCAGCTTCTGCATTTCACCCGGGTAAGTTCGCTGGTTGAGACGAGTTTGCTGCCTTTGTGACCGCAGGCCAAATGCCCGCTGACTTTGAAGTGAGTAACCATCAGACGCCTCCTTGGTGACGTGTAATCGTTTGACCTCCAGCGTAGGGGGACGTTCGTTGCCTGCGTAATGCGCAAAAAAAAGGCCCGCATGCGGGCGGGCCAGGGGGGTTCTTCAAAGGAGTCCGGTCAATGTAAAGCCTGAGATGTGAACATCGTGTGAAATAGACCAAGCAACAAAAAAGCCCAGCGCCAGGCCGGGTGGGGATGTACCAGAAAGCGATCAGGCAAGGACGCATACGGTGACGACCATGTCGCCGTTCATGCGTCCTGAATCAGGCCGTGTCCTTGAAGGTGTCCAGATCGAATCATCTGAACCGCGGCAGGGGCTTGTCGACAGGCTTTAGTGACGACAGTGTATTGCGAATCAGTGGCGCGTCTTTCTCGATGTCGTTCAGACGATCACGAATTCTTAGGGCCGTCGGGTGACCGCCTTGATGATCGACCCAGTCGGCAATTTCCTTGCACGCCGCTGCCAGGCGAGCCTGACGGGAGTCGAGTAGCGTGAGCAGCGTGGTGATGGACTCTTTTTCGGACATGGCAAACACCTCCGTTCAAGAAACCTGTAGTTGGCAACAAAAAGCCCGCGAGGAGCGAGCTTTCTGCCGATGGGGTCGCTGTTCCTTCAGCTTTCTCAGTATAGACCCGTAAAAGGCAGGTGACCTTAGCCTTGTCGGGCCGTCACTTGTGACCTGGCATTTAAATGCCAGCATTCATGTTCGGCGTCTTCTTCACGAGCAAAACCGTCACCGATGAAGCCATGAGTTCGAGTATCGGCGATGCGATACCAGAAGGCGGCGTCCGGTGGCGGATGGCTGGTTTCTCCGGCTCGGCGGCCATGGATGATGATCTTGGTGCAACGCTTCACAACGAAAATGTCTTCCATGGCGCCACCGCAGCTAATTCAGGTTCACAACAACTATAGAAGCCATTTGCGATCGTGCAAAAAATAGACAGGTCAGTTCGTCGCCTCAGCCATTGCGACACTCATTTCCAAAAACACTGCCAGCCCGACTTCCTCTGCCCTGAGCCCTTTGCGCGCCCGTGACCTGGGCAGTTCAGACAACGCACCGAGAAGAAAGCCATCAAGCACCGCCGGGTGGATGTAGCACTTGCGGCAGACTGCCGGGGTGTTGCCCAGTTGTTTGGCAACGTTCTTGATCATCTCCACCACATGCCGCTTCGCATCCGACTCGGGCTCCCACTGCAGTTCCCGCAAAACCGCCAACGCCAACGCGCTGCCAGCCCAGGTGCGGTAATCCTTGGCAGTGAAGTCGGCGCCGGTGAGGGTTTGCAGGTAGGCGTTGACGTCGGAGGAACTGACGGTGTGGCGCTCACCGTTTTCATCCAGATACTGAAACAGGTTTTGCCCGGGAATTTCCAGGCAGCGTTTGATAATCCGCGCCAGGCGCCGGTCTTTCACAGTGATCTGATGTTCGACGCCGCTCTTGCCGCGGAACTGGAACAGGATCGCACTGCCGTTGACCTCGACGTGACGGTTGCGCAGGGTGGTCAGGCCGTAGGAGCGGTTGTCCCGAGCGTACTGCGTGTTGCCGACCCGGATCAGCGTCGCATCGAGCAAGGTGATGACCGTGGCCATGACCTTGTCGCGGCTGAAACCGGGAGCCGCCAGTAGTGCTTCAAGCTGTTTGCGCAGTTTCGGCAGGGCCAGGCCGAAGTCCCGCAAGCGCGAATACTTGTCGGCATCGCGCACTTCTCGCCAGCGCGGGTGATAACGGTATTGCTTGCGACCTCGGGCATCACGGCCGGTGGCTTGCAGATGGCCGCGCGGATCGGCACAGATCCACACATTGGTGTAGGCCGGGGGCACGGCGAGGGCGTTGATGCGCTTGATCTCATCTTTATCGGTGATGCGCTGACCCGCAGGGTCGTAATAGCAGAACTTGCCGCGCAGTTTCTTACGGGTGATGCCGGGCTGGGTATCATCGACGTAATGCAGGTCGGATGGCAGTACATCGGGCAGCGCGTTATCGGGCATGGCGATAGTCCTTGGCGACAGATCAGGGGCCGTTACAGCCATTGACCATGCGCCATTACAGTGGTGCCAGCGGATTTATGCCAGCACCGCCACCGCCTTGATCTGTGCCCAGAGTTGCTGGCCGGGATGCACGCCCAATTGGTCCCGGGAGTAGCGGGTAATCCGCGCCAGCAGTGGGGTGCCGCCAGCATCCAGACGGATCAGCACATGGGCGGCGTTGTCCGCGCCCATTTCACTGATCACGGTGACCGGCAGGCGATTGAGGATGCTGCTGTGCTCGACGCTGTGCAGGCTCAGGCTGACATCCCGCGCCTGAACCTTGCAGCGCAGCGCCTGACCCAGTGTCATCGGTGAGTGAGCCACTCGAATGTTCAGGGGAGTGTCGGGCAGTTGCAGGGTCAGCAACTGGTAGTCGGCGTCATGGGCACTGACACGCCCCTCGATCACCACGCCGGCGTCGTCGCCCAGCGCCAAGGGCAGGTCGAGACGGGCCAGGGTTTCGCCGATAGGGCCGCTGGCCAGCGCCTTGCCGTTACTGAGCAAGACGAGGTGGTCGGCCAGCCGCGCGACTTCATCCTGGGAATGGCTGACGTACAGCACCGGGATGTCCAGTTCATCGTGCAGTCGCTGCAGGTACGGCAGGATTTCGTTTTTGCGCTGACTATCCAATGCTGCCAGTGGCTCGTCCATCAGCAACAGTTTGGGGCTGGTGAGCAGGGCCCGGGCGATGCCGATGCGCTGGCGTTCGCCGCCCGAAAGATTCTGCGGATGGCGATCCAGCAGATGGCCGATCCCGAGCAGTTCAGTCGCGTGAGCCATGTCGACCCGGCGCTGTTGGCGAGGAATGCGGTCGAGGCCGAACTCCAGATTGGCCAGCACTGACAGATGGGGAAACAGGCTGGCTTCCTGGAAGACGTAACCCAGCGCACGTTTGTGTGGCGGTACGAATATCTTCTTGTCGCTGTCCTGCCAGACTTCATCGTTGACCTGGACGAAACCCTGCTCAGCCTTCTCCAGGCCGGCGATGCAGCGCAGGCAGGTGGTCTTGCCTGAACCGGAATGACCGTAAAGTGCGGTGACCCCGCGGCCGGGCAATTGCAGATCCACTTCCAGGGTGAACCCCGAATACGTCAGTTTTAGACGGGTATGAATCATCGATCAGCTCCAGCCCGTTTTGGTTTTACGGCTGGAGTAGAGCGCCAGCAATACAACAAAGGAGAACACCAGCATTGCCCCGGCCAGCCAATGGGCCTGGGCGTATTCCATGGCTTCGACGTGATCGTAGATCTGCACCGAGACCACGCGGGTTTTGTCGGGAATGTTGCCGCCGATCATCAGCACCACGCCGAATTCACCGACGGTGTGGGCGAAGCCGAGAATGGCAGCGGTGATGAAACCGGGGCGGGCCAGCGGCAGGATCACGCTGAAAAACGTGTCCCAGGGATTGGCGCGCAAGGTCGCGGCCACCTCCAATGGGCGAGTACCGATGGCAGAAAAAGCATTTTGCAGTGGCTGGACCACGAACGGCATCGAGTAGAGCACCGAGCCGATCACCAGCCCAGCAAAACTGAACGTGAGGGTGCCGAGCCCCAGTGACTGGGTGAAGTGGCCGACAAACCCGTTAGGGCCTAGCGCCAGCAACAGGTAAAAGCCAATCACCGTCGGTGGCAGCACCAGGGGCAGGGCGACGATCGCCCCGACCGGGCCGCGCAACCACGAGCGAGTGCGCGACAGCCATAACGCAATCGGAGTGCCGATGACCAGCAGGATGACTGTCGTCAGCGACGCCAGTTTCAGGGTCAGCCAGATCGCGGAAAAGTCGGCACTCGATAGCGTCATTTAGAGTTGGTAACCGTAGGAATTGATGACAGCGGCGGCTTTCGGGCCTTTGAGGTAGTCAACCAGCGCCTTGGCAGCCGGGTTGTCCTTGCCTTTGTTGAGGATCACCGCATCTTGTTTGATCGGGTCATGCATGTCGGCTGGAACAATCCAGGCCGAACCGCTGGTGACTTTGCCGTCTTTGTATATCTGCGACAAGGCCACAAAACCGAGTTCGGCATTGCCGGTGGAGACGAATTGGTAGGCCTGGGTGATGTTCTGGCCTTCAACGATTTTGGCTTTGACCTTGTCAGTCAGGTCCAGCTTGGCGAGCACTTGAGTGGCGGCCAGGCCATAAGGCGCGGCTTTCGGGTTGGCGAGGGAAAGATGTTGATACGGGTTGTCGCTCAGCACTTTGCCCTTGGCGTCGACGTAACCTTCCTTGGCCGACCACAGCGCCAGAGTGCCGATGGCGTAGGTGAATCGCGAGCCCTTGACGGTGTCGCCTTCGGCTTCGAGTTTTTGCGGGGTGGTGTCGTCCGCCGAAAGGAACACTTCGAACGGTGCGCCATTCTTTATCTGGGTGTAGAACTGCCCGGTTGCGCCATAGGAAGCGACCAGTTTATGCCCGGTGTCTTTCTCGAAATCGGCGGCGATCGCCTGAATCGGTGCAGTGAAGTTGGCGGCGACGGCAACCTGGACTTCGTCCGCCTGGGCTGACCCGAAAGCGAACACTGCGAGCAGGGTTGCCAGGCTAGTGGGGGCAAAACGTGAGGCACGAATGGTCATGAAACGGCTCCGTGGTAGGCAAGTGCTGCGAGGGAGTAAACGCTATATAGCGGAATATATAGCGAAATGCCTGCAAACGGAACGTGTTGGATGCGCGTTGTTGAGACCACGCATAAACCTGCAGCAGCCGAAGGCTGCTACAGGGGAAGTGCGTTACCGACGAACCAACTTGGCCAATCCTTCCTCAGCCAGCTTCCGGGTCAGTTCAGCCGTGGTCATTTCAACGCAAAGCGTGAATGCCTGACCCGCCCAGAGATTGCTGAAATCCGCTTCCCCCTTGGCCCGCAATGGCATCAGCGCACCACCCGCGAGCGGGAAGGCCGGTGCTTTGGCGCTCATTGGCCCGAGTTCGCGCATCACTCGATTCAGAATTCCACGCGCCGGGCGTCCGGTGAAAATGTTAGTGACGGCCGTCTCACTTTCCTTGGCGGTGCGCAACGCTTTGTGATGAGAGGCGCTGACCTTGGCCTCTGGCGTAAACAAGTACGCCGTGCCCACTTGCACCGCCGAAGCCCCCAACAGCAAAGCCGCCGCGACGCCTCGTGCATCGGCGATACCGCCGGCAGCAATCACTGGCACTTTCACCGCGTCGACGATCTGGGGTACCAGCGCAAAGATCCCCACCTGACTGCTCAGATCATCACTGAGAAACATGCCCCGATGGCCACCGGCTTCGTACCCCATGGCGATGATCGCGTCACAACCGTGCTGCTCGAGCCAGATCGCCTCTTCAACGGTGGTGGCTGACGAGAGCACTTTCGCCCCCGTGGCTTTCACGCGCTCCAGCAGCGACTTTTCCGGCAGGCCGAAGTGGAAACTCACGACTTCGGGGCGAAGCTCTTCGATCACTTCGCAGGCCGCGTTATCGAACGGCGCTCGATTGGACACCGGCGTCGGCGCGTCGAAGTCCACGCCAAGTTCCCGGTAGTAGGGCTCCAGCAGATTCTTCCAGTCTCGAGCGCGTTGCTCATCGGCGACGGGTGGCTGATGGCAGAAGTAGTTGACGTTGATCGGGCGCTGAGTGTGTTGGCGAATCGTTTTCAGCTCCTCGCGCAACTGATCGACGGTCAACATGGCGGCGGGCATCGAGCCCAGGCCGCCGGCGTTACTGGCTGCGATAACCATGGCCGAACCGGTCGCGCCGGCCATGGGCGCCTGGATGATCGGCAGCTCAATGCCAAGCAGGTCAAGAATGCGGGTGTCTGGCCATTTGCTCATTTGAAAGTTTCTCCGACGTCATAACAGGGCAGGGACGGTAGGACAGTTTTTGTATCAGCAATAGCTGATACAAGGCCAGTCGAGTTTTCGTTTCGTGTGCCACTCTTGGCGTAAAGTCGAGTACGACAAAATGTGTCTATGTGTTATTTCAACTGCACCACAACTGAGTGATTCCATTGGGAGGCAGCGATGTTCAAAGGCATTTTGATCGACAAAGACGACAGCGGGTACCGCGCCACACTGCAAGAGATCAATGACGATCAACTGCCCGAGGGCGATGTGACGGTGCGTGTGGCGTACAGCACGCTTAATTTCAAGGATGGCCTGGCGATCACCGGCAGTAGCCCGGTGGTGCGAAAATTCCCGATGGTGCCGGGGATCGATCTGGCAGGCACTGTCGAAGTCAGTGGGCACCCGGACTACAAGGTCGGTGATCAGGTCCTACTCAATGGCTGGGGTGTTGGCGAAGGACATTGGGGCGGACTGGCGCAGAAGGCGCGCTTGAACGGCGACTGGTTGATTCCGCTACCCAAGGCATTCACCGCGGCGCAAGCGATGGCCATCGGCACGGCGGGTTACACGGCGATGCTGAGCATCCTGGCGCTGGAACACAATGGCGTGACGCCCGACCAAGGCGAAGTATTGGTCACCGGCGCCAATGGCGGTGTAGGCAGTTTCGCTATCGCACTGCTGAGCAAGCTCGGCTATCGGGTGGTCGCGTCCACTGGCCGAACCTCCGAGCACGATTACCTCAAGCAACTGGGCACCAGCGAAATCATCGACCGCGCTACGCTGTCCGAGCCGGGCAAACCATTGGCGAAGGAGCGGTGGGCGGCGGTTATCGACTCAGTCGGCAGTCACACCCTGGCCAACGCCTGTGCCGGCACGAAGGCCAACGGCACTGTTGCCGCGTGTGGCCTGGCGCAAGGCATGGACTTCCCGGCTTCAGTCGCACCGTTCATTTTGCGCGGCGTGACCCTGGCCGGGATCAACAGCGTGACTCAACCGAAAGCCAAGCGAGTATTGGCCTGGAATCGTCTGGCCAAGGATCTCGACTTCGCCTTGCTGCCGTTGATCAGCCACGAAATCGGCTTGAGTGAAGCGATCGACGCCGCTTCGCGGTTGCTCGCGGGGCAATTACGCGGGCGGGTTGTGGTGGATGTGAATCGCTGATTACAGGGCTTCACGCTCCAGCAATTGCCGTTTGCGTTCTACGCCCCAGCGATAGCCTGACAGGTTGCCGTCGCTGCGCACCACGCGGTGGCACGGAATCGCCACCGCCAGGGTGTTCGCACCGCAGGCTTGCGCCACGGCGCGCATCGCTTTTGGCGCGCCGATTCGCTGGGCGATATCGGCGTAGCTGGCGGTGCAGCCAGCGGGAATCTCCCGCAGGGCTTGCCAGACTCGTTCCTGAAAAGCGGTGCCGCGAACATCCAGCGGCAAGTCCAGACCCAGGGCCGGCGCTTCAATAAAACCTACCACTTTGGCGATCAGTTGCTCGAACGCGTGGTCGGCGCCAATCAGATTCGCACGCCGAAATTTGTCCTGCAGCTCGCAGACCAGTTGGTGCGGATCATCTCCCAGCAAGATCGCGCAAACTCCCCGTTCGCTCTTCGCCACCAGAATCGCTCCCAGGGAACACTGGCCAACGGCAAAACGAATGTCGTTGTTCTGGCCTGCTGCGCGGTAATCACCGGGTTTCATGCCCAATAGTTGATCGGCTGCTTCATAGAAACGACTGTTGGAGTTGAAGCCGGCGTCATACAACGCGTCGGTCACTGAGCCTCCGTCCGCCAAACGCTCACGGACCCTGCGTGAACGATGGGCCGTGGCGTATCCCTTGGGCGTCAGACCGGTAACCGCTTTGAACACCCGATGGAAGTGAAAGCTGCTGAGGCCGGCAGCAAAGGCCAGTTCGCTCAGTACAGGCAGATTTTCCGCAGTTTCAATCTGGCGGCACGCGGCGGCCACGGTCGCGGCATGTTGCGCGGCGACGTCGCTTTGATCCTTCGCGGCTCGTTTGCTGGGGCGATAACCCGCCGCCTGCGCCTGCTCGGCGGTGTCGAAGAATTCGACGTTCTGCGGTTTCGGTAAACGCGCCAGGCTGCTGGGGCGACAGTAAATACCGGTGGTTTTCACCGCGTACACAAACTGTCCGTCTGCTCGGGGATCGCGCGCAACGACGGCGGCCCAGCGAGGATCATTTTCGGTGGCGATCTTTGTCGACTGGCTTGTCATGGCTTACTGTCCTGACCTGTTTCATTCAGATTAACCAGCCGACGGGGTCGCTGCACCCCGGGTCTTGCGGTCGAATTCGAAGGCTTCATCCAGCAGTGCGAAAGGTGAAGTTGATCCGTTGTTCGCCCAGTCGCGGGTGTTGGCCGTCCTTGATCGGCAAAACGCCGTGATACCGCAAGCGATCCACACCGCCCCAGACCACGATGTCGCCATGCAACAGCGGTATCCGCTGGCTTTTATCGCTGCGCTCGAAGCCGCCGAACAAGAACATCGCCGGCAATCCCAGCGACACTGAAACGATGGGCGCTGCGTAGGAATCTTCATCCTTGTCCTGGTGCAACGACATCTTCGCTCCGGGAACATAGCGGTTGATCAGGCAGGAATCAGGCACGAAATCCGCAAACCCCGCTTCCCGCGCCGCCGCTTGTGCCAGTTCGAGAAACACGTCGGGCATTTTCGGCCAGGGTAGGCCGGTTTGCGGATCATTGCGGGTATAGCGATAACCGCTGCGATTGGTGGTCCAACCCAGCGCGCCGCAACTGCTCAAGGCTACCGACATGGTAAAGCCTCCGGGCGTGATCATCTGTCGAAACGGTGCAGCCGTCAGAACCGCGTCCAGTGCGGGCAGTAACTGATCCAGCCAGGGCAGGGCAAAGCCTCTGAGGACGCAGGATTGTTCGCCGATCTGATCGAGTCGGGGTTGTTGCTCGGGTTCCGCGTCGGCAAACAAGTCGAAGGTGGTCGGGTTCATGGGGTCATAACGTATCGTGAAAGATGATTCAAAGGGTATGCCGTTTTCCACTGTGCAGGCGACTCACGCCGTGGCGCAGGGTGACCCGGTAATAGCCACAAACGCCTTAGCAGCAGGACGCCCAGACTGGAACTGCCGCTGATGAACCGAATCGAGGAAGTAGACATGTTCTGACGCCTTAACCCAAGGTTGAGGTGGCCAGTCTAGGGCGCGGTGAGTGGGTGGTCACTCCGGCGCTTGTGGTCGAATTTCAGACGGGGGAGCAGACGTCCTGGTTGTCGCTCCGGATCTCGTTACAGCGCTTTGCTGACGCTGATTTCGCTGATGACGTCTTCGCTCGGACCATGAATGGCGTCCAGCGCGGCCTTGGCTTCTTCTTCAGTGCCTTTTGCAAGCTGGGCAAATTCGAAGCGACGCTCACCATTGAGTTTGTATTTGATGACGTACTTGGTCGTTTGGGCCACGGTCATACCTGCTTGTCTTCGTGTCTGGGTGTCACTCAGCTCAGTTTCGTGCTGGAGCGGCGGATGATCTTGATGGTGTGAGTCAGGGTCGGTTTGCGAGTCACGCTGATCGGCCGACTGTTGACCGTGTCGATGGTGATGTTCCAGAAACCGGTACTCGGTGCAGTAATCCGGGCCGGGAAGGTGTCGAATGCACCACCATGGTAAGTGTGGCGGCCGCCATTCTTGAAGCTGCGAAAATTGGCGTCGTTCATCAAGCGGATGTTGCATGTTTGGGAGCATTGAATGACGACGATGTCGTCTTCGTTGAGGTGCTCGCGCTGGTGGATAAATTTCATGAGGCGCCTCCAGAAGGGCTTTTTCTACAAAATCAAAACGATAGCATGGGCGATTGGCGCAGTTTATCAGCCCGAACGGGTTATTATCCGGCCGTCGGGGTCCGCTTTGACAATTAAAAACAGTTATACGGAATTCTATGAGCGATAAACCCAGCAAGCCTCGGAGAAAAACAGCATTTGTAGTGTCGGAGTGTCTTTATCGGAGGTGTTGTATGAAGTGGGGTGTGCTGGTCCTGCCTATGGCGATAGCGATGAGTGGTTGTGCGAGTGTCACTGAGATCAATGAGACGTTGCCCACCATGAGCGTGATTTCAGGCAAGAAACCTCATGAATACGCGCAATGCCTGACCGAGAAACTGGCCAGCAGCCGGGGAGCCCTGCAAGTCGAGCCGCATAAGGACGGTATGCGAGTTATCGTGCCGCAGAAGTTCTCCTCGGGACCCGCCGCCGTATTTGATATCGAAGACCGCTCCACTGGCAGCAGCATCAAGTTGCATGAGCGCATCTCCAATGTGCCATTGCGCCCAATGGACGTACGCAATGCCGCTACTGCGTGCATTTCCGGCTGATAGACTGTCGCCCGTCAGCACCGATGCCGTCAAAGCAGCGCTTTGGCGGCATTGTCATTTTTGGAGTCAAGCATGAAGCGAGAGCAGGTACGGGAGTGCCATGCAGAAGGTCACATCTCTGCCACCCACGTGATTCAAAATCCGGCGAATTCGGGAGAATGGATCGTGTTTTTCAAGAAGAGCGCCGGGCGCAGTTATTTTCTGGTGGATGAAAACGATGAAGTCGAATCCTTCAGTCGTCTCGACGACCTGATCGAGACGGTGCGCGGCCTCGGGATCAAGTTCGCCGAAATTCACATGTAGGACAGGGCGCCTTACTTGCAGACCACCACGACGCTGCGGTTCTTGTAGTTACCGACGTCGACGCCCAGCGTCTTCTCGCTTTCCTTGGAAGAAGGTGTTCCGTCGGTGCCGACGATTCGATAGCCGGTGCCGGCGCAAGAGGCATCGGCTTTTTCGTAGCAAGTCGCCCAGGAGTTGGCTTCCCCGGAGCAGTCGATGGCCAGGCCTTGCTCGCCGTTGTTCAGGTAAGTCGTTTCGGAAGTAGCGCAGCCGCTCAGGGCCAGTACCGCAATCAGTGGCAAAAATTTATTCATGTCGTTGTCGTCGTCAGGATGATGGGGCTGAGCCAGTGACAGCGCTGGCATCAAAAGGTTATAGCGAATGGCCACTTCGTTGCAGGTAATCACAAAAAAACCCTGCGTGAGGCAGGGCTTGGTCAAGCATTTGGCTCAGATCAAGTCTTGTCTTTGCCGCGTCGTTTGACGGTTGGGTGTTCGAGTTCCAATACGGATGCCACTTCAATCGCCGACGCTTCGGTAGGGAAAGGCCCGGCGATATTTTCACCGCCTACGCTGTCTACCCACCACTGGCCGTCTTTTGCCTGATTGATCAGGAATCCGTTGACGCTTTTTGCTTCCGACATCTATCTGCCTCGTTGACTGGTTCAATTGCGCAATGATAGCGCCAAAAGCACTCAACGGGTGCTGATGGTGTAGGGTGGTGCGATTCGCGGCCGTGCAGATCTGATGGCCTGTGCTATCTATAAAGGGCTGCGGAGCTATCTCGGGAACTATCCGCGAGAATATTTCTCTATGATGGCATTGGTTAGCCAGTGCGGGGCATTGTAAGGTGCACGCCGCCTGATTAGACTGCGCCGAAACTCGTACACACAGCCCTTTCAAGGACTTATATGATCAAGAAATGCTTGTTCCCAGCAGCCGGTTACGGTACTCGCTTCCTGCCAGCGACTAAAGCCATGCCCAAAGAAATGCTGCCGGTGGTAAACAAGCCACTGATCCAGTACGGCGTCGAAGAAGCACTGGACGCTGGGTTGACCGAAATCTCCATCGTGACCGGTCGCGGCAAACGCGCTCTGGAAGACCATTTTGACATCAGCTACGAACTGGAAAACCAGATCAAGGGCACCGACAAGGAAAAATACCTGGTTGGTATCCGTAAACTGCTCGATGAGTGCTCGTTCTCCTACACCCGTCAGACCGAAATGAAAGGCCTTGGTCACGCGATCCTGACTGGCCGCCCGCTCATCGGTGATGAGCCGTTCGCCGTGGTGCTGGCGGACGACCTGTGCGTCAACCTTGAAGGCGACGGCGTACTGACCCAGATGGTCAAGCTGTATGAGCAGTATCGCTGCACCATCGTCGCGATCCAGGAAGTGGATCCGCAGGAAACCAACAAGTACGGCGTGATCGCTGGCGAGTTGATCGCTGATGACCTGTACCGCGTGCGTAACATGGTCGAAAAACCGGCTCCGGAAGACGCTCCCTCGAACCTGGCGATCATCGGTCGTTACATCCTGACTCCGGACATTTTCGAGCTGATCAAGCAAACTGAGCCAGGTAAAGGCGGCGAGATCCAGATCACCGACGCCCTGATGAAGCAGGCGAAGAACGGTTGCGTGATTGCCTACAAATTCAAGGGCCAGCGTTTCGACTGCGGTGGCGCTGAAGGCTACATCGAGGCGACCAACTTCTGCTTCGAGAACTTCTACAAGACTGGCAAGGCTTACTGATAGCTTCTGATCCACTTGTATTGAAAGCCACCTTCGGGTGGCTTTTTCATTTTCTGTCCCCATATCGTTTGCAGCGCTTGCCCAACGGATGTCTGCGGGTATGCTTGTGGACTGCCGAGGAGATTGAAAAAATGGCCTACGATTTTGACCTTTATGTGATTGGCGCCGGTTCCGGCGGTGTGCGGGCTGCGCGTTTTGCTGCCGGTTTTGGCGCGAAAGTGGCTGTGGCCGAGAGCCGCTACCTGGGTGGCACTTGTGTGAATGTCGGCTGCGTACCGAAGAAGCTGCTGGTCTACGGCGCACACTTCGCCGAAGACTTCGAGCAGTCGCAAGGTTTTGGCTGGACGCCGGGTGAAGCGAAGTTCGATTGGGCGACGCTGATCGCCAACAAGGATCGCGAGATCAATCGCCTGAACGGCATCTATCGCAATCTGCTGGTTAACAGCGGCGTGACCTTGCATGAAGGCCACGCCAAAATCGTTGATCCGCACCAGGTCGAGATCAATGGTGAGCGCTACACCGCCAAAAACATCCTGATCGCTACCGGCGGCTGGCCGCAGATTCCGGAAATTCCGGGGCACGAACACGCGATCAGTTCCAACCAGGCGTTCTTCCTCAAAGAGTTGCCCGAGCGCGTTCTGGTAGTGGGCGGTGGTTACATCGCCGTCGAATTTGCGGGGATCTTCCACGGCCTGGGTGCCGAGACCACGTTGCTGTATCGCGGAGAACTGTTCCTGCGCGGCTTCGACGGTGCTGTACGCAAACACCTGCAGGAAGAACTGACCAAGCGCGGCATGGACCTGCAGTTCAACGCCGACATCGAACGTATCGACAAACAGTCCGATGGCAGCCTGAAGGTGACCCTCAGGGATGGCCGTGAGCTGGAGGCAGATTGTGTCTTCTACGCCACGGGTCGACGGCCGATGCTCGATAATCTTGGGCTGGAAAACACCGGCGTCAAACTCGACAAGAAAGGTTTCGTCGAGGTTGACGAGCAGTATCAGACTGCTGAGCCGTCGATCCTGGCGCTGGGCGATGTGATCGGCCGGGTTCAGCTGACACCCGTCGCGCTGGCCGAAGGTATGGCCGTGGCGCGACGTTTGTTCAAGCCTGAGCAATATCGCCCGGTGGATTACAAGATGATTCCAACCGCGGTGTTCAGCTTGCCGAACATCGGCACGGTCGGCTTGACCGAGGAAGAGGCCCGGGAGGCCGGGCACGATGTGGTGATCTTCGAAAGCCGTTTCCGTCCGATGAAGCTGACCCTGACCGAATGCCAGGAGCGCACCCTGATGAAACTGGTAGTGGACGCCAAGACCGACAAGGTTCTGGGTTGCCACATGGTCGGTCCGGATGCCGGGGAAATTGTTCAAGGCCTCGCAATTGCCTTGAAGGCTGGCGCCACCAAGCGCGATTTCGATGAAACCATCGGCGTGCATCCGACCGCCGCCGAAGAGTTCGTCACGATGCGCACGCCGGCCGCGGGTTAATCGTCGGTTTGGGGCTCTGATGCGTCTGGCGCTGTCGCAATGACGGCCGCCAGGCGCACGCGCTCATCCAGGCTCGCCTGAGTCTTGAGCAGCTCAATTTCCAAACCTTTGTTTATCTGCGACTGCTCGTCGATGTTCTGTTTCAGCGACTGGCTTTCCAGCAAGGCTGCGCGCAAGCGTTCCTGGAGGAGGGTGCGTTCGCTGTCGATACGATTGACCTGTTCCAGCAACTGATCCTGTCGAGCGTTGGTTTGTTTGAGTTGATCCTGCAGCAGGCTCAGCTCTCTCAAGGTGCCACGGTTCTCCGTCAACAAACGCTCGTTGTCGCGGTGCAGTTGCGTGATCTCATCCTGGCGCACCAATGCGCTCTGCTGGGCCTGGCGCAATTCCATCTGAATCTGCTGCACCTGGCTTTCGTGGCGGCGCTGCTCCTGCTCGCGCTGTTCTTTGACTGCGTTGCGGTAGTGTTCCAGTGCGTCGCGAGCATGCAGGTGTTTCTCTTCAAGGGAGCGGATCTGCTCATCCTTGTCTTTCAAGCGTAATTCGAAATCGGCCAGCGCCTGGTTCAGCCCGGCGTTGCGGGTTTGTTCGGTCTGCAGCATGGCGCGGGTTTCTTGCAGGGCTTCGGACTCTTGAGTCAGTGCCAGGCTTTGAATCTCGTATTGCTGATGCAATTGCGTGTTGGCCTGCTGGGCTTCATGCAGTTGCGTATCCAGCGCTTTCTTTTGTTTATCAAATTGCTCGAGGGCCTGATCGATGGGCTCCTGCGCCTGCTCTTTGAGTCGTTGTGCCAGCCGGGAAACCAGTCCCGCCAGCTCGTCATCAATCGGTTCCGGCGCCACTTCGACGCGGTCGGCGCCGTTATCCAATTCCTTCAAATAGCGATGAATCGTGGTTTTCGAGCCCGTGTTGCCCATCTCGATCCGTACCGCATCGATGCTTGGGTTTTCGCCGCGAGCCAGAATCGCCAGGCGCGCCGCTTGGACCACCGCTTTGTTTACACCGCCACGAGCCATGAGTTCTCCTACGATTTCGTACTGTGGTACATGCCACTAAAGTACACAATGTACCACGCCTAATGAAAACTTAAAATACGACAAGTATTCATGCGGGATATACTGGTATTACCCCGTGTGATGGGTACTGTTGCGCGTTATCACCCGCCAAAGCAGTACGTTTTAGAGAATTGAGCCGATGACTGAGTTGGATCGTTACCTGCAGGCCGCCACGCGCGACAACACCCGTCGCAGCTATCGGGCGGCTATCGAGCATTTCGAAGTCAGTTGGGGCGGCTTCCTGCCGGCGACCAGCGACAGCGTGGCGCGCTACCTCGTGGCTCACGCGGGCGTGCTGTCGATCAATACCTTGAAGTTGCGCTTGTCAGCACTGGCGCAATGGCACAACAGCCAGGGTTTTCCCGACCCCACCAAGGCGCCGGTGGTGCGCAAGGTCTTCAAGGGCATTCGCGCGCTGCACCCGGCTCAGGAGAAACAGGCCGAACCGTTGCAGCTTCAGCATCTCGAGCAGGTGGTTGCCTGGCTGGAGCGGGAGGCTACACAAGCAAGGACTCAAAATGATCAACCTGCACTCCTGCGGGCCAGGCGCGACACGGCGCTGATCCTGTTGGGCTTCTGGCGCGGCTTTCGTAGCGATGAGTTGTGCCGGGTACAGATCGAGCACGTGAAGGCCATCGCCCAGTCAGGCATCACGCTTTACTTGCCGCGCAGCAAGAGTGATCGCGAAAACCTCGGCAAGACGTACCAGACCCCGGCATTGCAGCGCCTGTGTCCGGTGCAGGCCTACGTCGACTGGATCACCGAAGCCGCACTGGTCCGCGGCCCCGTGTTTCGTGGCATCGACCGTTGGGGCAACTTGAGCGAGGAGGGGCTGCACGCCAATAGCGTGATTCCGTTACTGCGCCAGGCGCTGGAACGTGCCGGCACCCGGCCGAGCACTACACCAGTCACTCCTTGCGACGCGGCTTTGCAACCTGGGCCCATCAAAGCGGTTGGGATTTGAAGTCGTTGATGAGTTACGTGGGCTGGAAGGATATGAAGTCCGCCATGCGCTATGTTGAAGCCAGCCCGTTTCTCGGGATGACGCCCCTCGCGGAAAAAACCATTGGCGCTGCTAAGTAGGTTTTCTTCTATTAATACGTGCGGCTAATAGCGAAAACCAATGAGCAGCATGAGCTTTGCCAATGAGCCATCCGGCCATCGAGTGGGTAGGATTCACTCCATCAACTTCTCAACCAAACTTTTCAACCCTGACGGAGAGTCATTGATGCCTATCATCAACAGCCAAGTTAAACCGTTCAAAGCTGACGCCTTTAAAAATGGCGACTTCGTAAAAGTGTCGGACGCTGACCTGAAAGGCAAGTGGTCTGTCGTGTTCTTCTACCCAGCCGACTTCACCTTCGTTTGCCCGACCGAACTGGAAGACCTGGCTGACAACTACGACGCGTTCCAGAAGCTGGGCGTCGAAATCTACAGCGTTTCCACCGATACCCACTTTGCCCACGCTGCCTGGCACAACACTTCGCCAGCCATCGGCAAAATCCAGTACACCATGATCGGCGACCCGACTCACGCCATCTCCCGCAACTTCGACGTGTTGATCGAAGAAGCAGGTCTGGCTGACCGTGGCACCTTCGTGATCAACCCTGAAGGCCAGATCAAAATCGTCGAGCTGAACGACGGCGGTGTGGGTCGTGACGCTTCCGAACTGCTGCGCAAAATCAAGGCTGTTCAGTACGTCGCTGCTCACCCAGGCCAGGTCTGCCCAGCCAAGTGGAAAGAAGGCGAGGCCACTCTGGCTCCGTCCCTGGACCTGGTCGGCAAGATCTAAGTCTGTGAGAAAAGCCTCACCAGGGCGGGTTTCCGCACCTAAGTAAGCTGCAACCGCCCTTTAAAAAACGCCCGGGCGAGATTCGCTCGGGCGTTTTTTTTCGAATCGACTTTATACAAAATCAAGGAAATCGCCCGTATGTTGGACGCCAATCTTAAAGCCCAGTTGAAGTCATACCTGGAACGGGTCACCCAGCCGATCGAGATCATTGCCTCCCTCGACGACGGTGCGAAATCCCAGGAAATGCTTGCACTCCTGAAAGACGTTGCCAGTCTTTCCAACCAGATTACCTTGCTCGACAACGGTGACGATGCGCGTAAGCCATCGTTCTCGATCAACCGCCCGGGTGCTGATATCAGCCTGCGTTTCGCCGGCATCCCGATGGGTCACGAATTCACTTCGTTGGTGCTGGCCTTGCTGCAAGTCGGCGGCCACCCTTCGAAGGCCAGCGTTGAGGTGATCGAACAGATTCGTTCGCTCAAAGGCGAGTTCAGCTTCGAGACTTACTTCTCGCTGTCCTGCCAGAACTGCCCGGACGTGGTCCAGGCGTTGAACTTGATGGCCGTGCTCAACCCGAACATCCGCCACGTCGCCATCGACGGCGCGCTGTTCCAGGCCGAAGTCGATGATCGTCAGATCATGGCCGTGCCAAGCGTTTACCTGAATGGCGTGAACTTCGGCCAGGGCCGCATGGGCCTGGAAGAAATCCTCGCCAAAATCGACACCAGCGGTATCGAGCGTCAGGCCGAGAAGATCAACTCCAAAGAAGCGTTTGACGTACTGGTCGTCGGTGGTGGCCCGGCCGGTGCTTCGGCCGCAATTTATGCAGCCCGTAAAGGCATTCGCACCGGTGTAGCGGCTGAACGTTTTGGTGGGCAGGTGCTGGACACCATGGCCATCGAAAACTTCATCTCCGTGAAGGAAACTGAAGGGCCGAAACTGGCGGTGGCGCTGGAAGAACACGTCAAGCAATACGACGTCGACATCATGAACCTGCAACGCGCCGACAAGTTGGTGCCGGGCAAGAACGGTGAGCTGCACCAAATTCACTTCGCCAGCGGCGCGACCCTGAAAGCCAAGACTGTGATCCTGGCGACCGGTGCGCGGTGGCGTGAAATGAACGTCCCGGGCGAGCAGCAATACCGCAACAAAGGCGTGGCGTATTGCCCGCACTGCGACGGTCCGCTATTCAAAGGCAAGCGTGTGGCGGTGATTGGCGGCGGCAACTCCGGCGTCGAAGCGGCCATCGACCTGGCGGGTATCGTGTCTCACGTAACGCTGCTGGAGTTTGATGTACAGCTGCGCGCCGATGCGGTCTTGCAGCGCAAGTTGCACAGCCTGCCGAACGTCACCGTCATCACCAGTGCGCAAACCACCGAGGTGATGGGCGACGGTCAAAAGGTCAATGGCCTGCGTTACAAGGATCGCCAGTCGGACGAACTGCGTAGCGTCGAGCTGGAAGGGATCTTCGTGCAGATCGGTCTGTTACCCAACACAGACTGGCTCAAAGGCACCATCGAGTTGTCGCCTCGCGGTGAGATCATCGTCGATGCCCGTGGTAAAACCTCGATGCCGGGCGTGTTCGCTGCCGGTGACGTGACCACCGTGCCGTACAAGCAGATCGTGATTGCGGTGGGTGAGGGCGCCAAAGCCTCCCTGAGCGCATTCGATCACTTGATCCGGACCTCCGCGCCGGCATAAAACCCGATGCTGAAAACACAAAACCCCATGAGCGATCATGGGGTTTTTTGTGTGTGACTCAAAAGATCGCAGGCTTCGCCAGCTCCTACGGGTGTACACAGAACCCTGTAGGAGCTGGCGAAGCCTGCGATCTTTTGATTTTGATTACATCGGTGCGGGTTGAATGATTTCAACCCAGTAAGCATCCGGGTCCTTGATGAACGCCAGGCTCTTCATGCGGCCGTCATTCAGGCGTTTCTGGAAATCGCAGCCCAGCGCTTCGAAGCGCTCGCAGGCAGCGCGGATGTCCGGCACAGAGATGCAGATGTGGCCAAAACCGCGCGGGTCAGTGTTGCCGTTGTGGTAGGCGAAATCCGCGTCGTTCTCGGTGCCGTGGTTGTGGGTCAACTCAAGAATGCCGGGGATCGACTTCATCCACTCAGTGCGAGCGCCGGCGTCGGCCGGGATCTGGTTTTTATCGACCAGCGCCAGGAAGTACAGGCTGAACTCGGCTTCCGGGAAGTCGCGTTTTTCTACCAGCGAGAAACCCAGGATGCGCGTGTAGAAATCCAGGGACTTGGTGATGTCCTTGACCCGCAGCATGGTGTGGTTGAAGACGAACTTCTGTGTGGCGGTGTCAGGTTGGGCAGTCACGCCTGGGAAGGTGTTCAATTCGTGCAGGCTCATGGGCCCTCCGGAAAATAAGTGGGGCTAACGAATGGCGACAATGATACGCAAGGGTTCGGACATCACCAAACCCAAACCGTCGGCTATTGCCTGACAGACGGGCGAAGCTCAAACTTTACGGTTCTATCCGTGAGTGTCCATCGCAATGACTCGATTCTGTAAATCGACCTTCGTCCTGATTGGCGTGCTTTCAGCGGTTACCTGCGCCGACGCAGACGAGCCAATCATGACCTGGCCCAGCGGCTGGGAGGTCGAAGCCGTCCCGCACGATGCCGCCAACGCCCAGGTGTTCCGCCAGCGCGCGGTGAAAAACGATCAGGGCGGCACGCCGGTGATGGTGATGGAGTTGACCATGACTCAGGTGGAAAGCGGTCATCAGGTGAATCTGCAAGGCGTGTTGCTGGAGATGCGCAAGTCGGTGCAGAAGGACTTCTTTCAAGGCGGTTATCAAAGTGTCTGCAACAAGATTCACCCGGCGACCTTGAGCCGCTTATCAGCGCTGGAAACTACCTGCACGATCACGCAGAACGGTAGGCATGTGCTCTCTCAAACATTGGTTGCCGCCGTGGATGGCGATAAGGCCTATGTTCTTTCCTACGCGGGGCAGGCAGAGGTTTATAAGGCAAGTCAGGATGAAATAGAGGCAGCCCGTAACAGCTTGAAACTTTAGTTAAGGATTTCAATGGCTGCCGGTTTCAGCGCCTTCTGAAATTTTTAGATACCCAAAAGGACTAAACCCAAAGTTATTCAACAAGTAGTGAGTTGATCGACGTCAATCGTTGCATTTAGAAGGTGTCCATGAAAAAGCCCTGCATTGGCAGGGCTTTTTTTGTCACCGCGAGTGCTCAGCCGCGCAGCCAGGAATCAACGGTAGCTGCACCGTATTGTTCCTTCCAGGCTTTCAGTCCGCGGTGGTTGCCACCCTTGGTTTCAATCAGTTCACCGGTGTGCGGATTCTGATAAACCTTGACCACGCGTGCGCGGCGGGTTTTAGGCGCTGTTGCCTGTAGCAGGCCGGATTTTGCCGGGTTCGGATCGAGAATGGCGACGATGTCACGCAGGCTCTTGCCGTAGGTTTTCATCAGCCCCTGGAGCTTTTCTTCGAATTCGATTTCTTTCTTGAGCCCGGCATCGTTCTTCAGGGATTCCAGCTGTTTGAGCTGCTCTTGAAGGGCCTTTTCAGCTGCACGAAATTCAGCGAGTCTGGACAATATCTTTACTCCAATAGTGTGTTTGGCTGATACCAACCGCAAACAAAGCTATAAGCCAAGAGCCTTGAAGCGACTCGGTGATAGTGGCTCACCTGCCAATCTTGCGCAGGCATGAAAAATTGTAGTAGTTAATTGGCCAAGAGTAAATCCTGTCTTTTTCTTCATGTAACAACAGTAGTCTTTTGATTCAAATGGGTGCGCGGTCTCCTTGTCTCGTCGCTTAGAGCCGCTAGTTAATGGTGACTTAATGCGTTAATGAACTCTGCGCCGGGCATCGGCCGGCCGAACAGATAACCTTGCAGGAAGTTCACGCCGTGAGCGGTCAGATAATCACTTTGCTCTACGGTTTCCACGCCTTCGGCGACGATACCCAGATCGAGCTTGACCGAGAGTTCGATGATGGTGTCCAGAATGTGCCGTGAAAGCGCATCAACACCGATCATGGCGACAAAACTCTGGTCGATTTTCAGAAAGTCGACGTTGAACTGATGCAAGTAACCAAGGCTTGAGTGACCGGTGCCGAAGTCATCAATGGCGATCATCACGCCCAGCGCGTGGAGCTGCTCGAACAGTTGGTGGGTAATGGCCGTCGGCTCGATGAGTTCACGCTCGGTCAACTCCAGCACCAGGCAGACGGCACCTGGTGCGAAGGCACCGAGGAATTCGCGGCAATCCTTGACCAGTTCCAGGTCCTTGCAGTGGCTGGCGGTGATGTTGATGCCGATGTGGAAAGCGCCCTCGAACGAGGATGAAACAGGCGCCAGCAATGCGGCGGTCTGCTGCATCAGCGAGCGGGTCATCGGCACGATCAACCCGGAGTGTTCGGCAAACGGAATGAACAGATCCGGACGCACCAGACCTTCCTTTGGATGATTCCAGCGCATCAGCACCTCGGCGCCCGACCACCTTTTGTTGGCGCCATGCACCACAGGCTGAAAGTACGGAATGAACTCCGCAGCTTCCAGAGCGCGCTGCATTTCATGGCTGGGCGACGACGAGCGCTTCTGCAGGACGTGCCCGATTGCGCCTGAAACCACACCAAAGAAGATCAGCAAACTGAACAGCGATGGATACTCGCTGGTCATGTAACGCCAGGTTTCACCTTCGCGGAAGCCGGCCGCCACCGTGAAGGCATAACGCGAGGACGTCAGTGTGCTTTGCGCCACCGGCAAGGCGGGCAGGGCACCTTCGTGGACCTTGCCATCGGCGGACAACCAATCGGGGCCGACTTGCAGTAGCAGCACTGTCTTGCGACCGATCAGGCGCAGCACATTACTCAGGTGGTAACCGTCCAGGGTGGTCAGCGCCCCTTGCTTTCCTTCACTGAGTCGATACACCAGCAATGCGGTGTTGGGCGTGACCGGGTTGCCGTTCATGAGCCACAACTTGCCCTGGGTGTAGTCGCCGGGATTGACCGTCTCCTGATAGTCACCGAACAGCGAACTGCAATAAAGGGTGTTGTCCTGCACCAGACTGGTCGAGCGCACGAATGGACGGCGGGTGACCTGTTCGCGCAAGGCCAGTTTGACGTCGTTGCAATGTTGGCCCGCCAGCGGCAGCAATTCGTGCGCGGCCTGAGCGGTGTTGTCGAGCATCAATTCGAATTGATGAATGGCTTCTTCGGCGGTCTGCTCGGTGCTGTGTTTGAGTGCGCGTTCAGCCTGCATATAGAGAATGGCGAACCCCAGCAGTACCGGGAGTAATCCGCTCAGTAGCGTCACAGCGATCCTGACGCTGCGTTTGCGGCGATATTTGACGTTCAGCGGCATTTGCGAAACCTTTGACGATGAAATAGGGCTCTCAAATGCTGGCAGGGCGGGGCGCCTTCAAAAAAGAGTTCAAGTAGAGGCCATGATAGTTGGCTCTTGGCACGTGTGCCGCTCAGGGGTAGTTCAGACCCTCGGCCAATTTGATAAAAGCCAGCGCTGCAGGTGATGACTGGCGCTGGTCCAGCACCGCCAGACCCACCTGACGTGCGACCGGAGGCGACAGTGGTATTTTCACGTGGCGACTGTCGCGGCCGTCGGGCAATGAGCCTTCAGCCACGACCGTCAGCGCATCGCCTCGGCCAACGGTATCCAGCGTACTCAGTAGTTGCGAGCAGCGATAACGGACGTTCGGTGTCAGCCGGGCGGCACTGAACAGCCGCAACACCAGTTCCGAAGACCCGGCCTCGGTCAACACAAAGGGGTCGTTACACAAATCGCTCAAGCTCAGGCTGTCGCGACGGGCTAGCGGATGATTGACGGGCAGCAGTGCGACCATTTGGTCTTCGATCAGCGCAAAGGTGTCGAACCGCTCCTCGGGCAACACCACGAAGCCGATATCGATCCGACGCTCCTCCAACCACTGGATCACCTGCCGGTCCGGGCCTTCGTCAATGTGGACCTCGATGCCCGGGTGAGCCGCGCGGTAGTGCTGCAGGATCAGCGGCAGCAGTTTGATCGATGAGGTCGGGCCGAATGAGCCGATGCGCAAGGTACCGCGTTTCATTCCGCGCGCATCGGCCGCTTCCTGGCGCAAGGTATTGGCCAGGCCCAGCATCGCCCGGGCGCGCGGCAAAAGCTGTTGGCCGATATCGCTGAGTTCGACCTGGGACTGATGCCGACGCAGCAGCTCCACGCCCAATTCCTGTTCCAGCGACTTGAGGGCATGAGAGACCGCGGATTGGGAAATCCCCAAGCGATGGGCTGCCGCGGTAAAACCGTGAAGCTCGGCGACCAGAGAAAAAATCTCCAGTTGGGTAAGGGTCATGAGTGTTTGCTCATTTTACGATGACAAGGTATTAGCCAGATGATACGTCATCTTCCCCGATATCTCGTTCTGGAAACCTATGACAACCTGTGAGCAGAGCCTGTCCAACCCTTCGGATGTGTCGGTTTATCTGAAACTGGCGGCAGTCACCATGATCTGGGGCGGCACCTTTGTCGCCGGGCGGTTTCTGGTTGACAGCCTCAGCCCCTTGTTTGCCGCCAGCCTGCGATTCTTTTTGGCCAGCGTGGCGTTGCTGGTGTTTCTGCTACTGGCCCGCGTGCCTCTCGCAAGGCCCAACCCGAGGCAATGGCTGCAATTGGCGCTGCTGGGTTTTTTCGGGATCTTTTTCTACAACCTGTGCTTCTTTTATGGCTTGCACTACATCAATGCCTCGCGGGCGTCATTGATCGTGGCGTTGAACCCGGCGGTGATCGGCCTGGCATCATGGTTGCTATTCAAGGAGCGCTTGAGTCGAGCAAAAGTCATCGGGATTGCGATCTGTATTGCTGGAGCGAGCCTGGTGATCGTCAGCCGTAACCCACAATTGTTGGCCGGCAATCCCGATGCCTGGATCGGCGATCTGTTGATTTTCGGCTGCGTGCTCGGCTGGGGCGTTTATTCGCTATTCTCCAAAGACCTGAATCAAACCCTGGGGCCGGTGCAAACGGTGACGTACTCGATTCTGATGGGCACGCTGATGCTGTGGGTGACCAGTGCTGTTCGCGGTGAGTTGAGTATTGCTGTACTCGCCAGCCTCGGACCAATGCAGTGGTTGAGCCTGATGTACCTGGGCGTATTGGGTTCGGCGCTGGCCTATATCGGCTATTTCCGACGGCATTCGAAAAATCGGCGCGACGCGTTCAGGCGTGTTCATCGCCCTGAACCCGCTGACGGCGGTGATCCTCGGTGTGCTGCTGTTGGGCGAGCAGTTGACCCTGACGATGTGCCTTGGCGGCGGGCTGATCCTCGCGGGGATTTTCCTGTGCAACAAACCCCTTGCGCGAGCAGGGAAAAAGGGGATTTGATACAGAAGGCGGACAAACCGATTTACGCTGTGTAGAATCGGGTTACGCATATAAGAATAATCGTCTTCTGGCAGCAGAAGCCTCGCCCGCAAGAGCCTTGGGTCGACAATGAAGAGTTTTGGGTTTCAATTGATCTACGGTGACTTTCTCGCCCGCAGCGTGCGGGGCATCTCCTGCGCGCCACCCGCCGGTCTCAGCATTGCTAGCAACTAACGATCCGTTAATTGATAAAAAAATGATGAGGCGCCAACCATGGCAGATTTATACGAAAACCCAATGGGCCTGATGGGCTTTGAATTCATCGAGTTCGCATCGCCGACCCCGAATACCCTGGAGCCGATCTTCAAGATCATGGGCTTCACCAAGGTCGCGACCCACCGTTCCAAAGACGTGCACCTGTATCGCCAGGGCCAGATCAACCTGATCCTCAACAACGAACCTAACAGCGTCGCTTCTTACTTCGCGGCCGAGCACGGTCCGTCGGTGTGCGGCATGGCGTTCCGCGTCAAGAATGCCCAGCAGGCGTTTGCCCGAGCCCTGGAACTTGGCGCCCAGCCGATTCACATCGAAACCGGCCCGATGGAACTGAACCTGCCAGCGATCAAAGGCATCGGCGGTGCGCCGCTGTACCTGATCGACCGTTTCGGCGAAGGCAGTTCGATCTACGACATTGACTTCGTGTTCATCGAAGGCGTTGACCGCAACCCGGTCGGGGCCGGCCTGAAGATCATCGACCACCTGACCCACAACGTGTATCGCGGTCGCATGGCCTACTGGGCCAACTTCTACGAGAAGCTGTTCAACTTCCGCGAGATCCGTTATTTCGACATCAAAGGCGAATACACCGGCCTGACCTCCAAGGCCATGACCGCGCCGGACGGCATGATCCGAATCCCGCTGAACGAAGAGTCGTCCAAGGGTGCCGGGCAGATCGAAGAGTTCCTGATGCAGTTCAACGGCGAGGGCATTCAGCACGTGGCCTTCCTGTCCGATGACCTGATCAAGACCTGGGATCATTTGAAAAGCATTGGCATGCGCTTCATGACCGCGCCGCCGGAAACCTATTACGAAATGCTCGAAGGCCGTTTGCCGAACCACGGTGAGCCGGTTGATCAACTGCAATCGCGCGGCATTCTGCTGGACGGTTCGTCCGAGTCGGGTGACAAGCGTCTGCTGCTGCAGATCTTCTCGGAAACCCTGATGGGCCCGGTGTTCTTCGAATTCATCCAGCGTAAAGGCGACGATGGCTTCGGCGAAGGTAACTTCAAGGCGTTGTTCGAATCCATCGAGCGCGACCAGGTTCGTCGTGGCGTGCTCTCCACCGACTAAGCCGTTTCAGATGTAAAAAAGCCCGGTCAGCAGCAATGCTGGCCGGGCTTTTTCGTGTCGGTCCTACAACGATTTTCGTCGATGCCGGACCAGGTGTTTGAACCCTTCGAACACCAGCACAACCACCGCCAACCAAATCGGGATGTAGGTCAGCCACTCACCGGCCTTGATGCTTTCCCCCAGCAGCAACGCAACGCCGAGCAACAGCACCGGCTCGACATAGCTCAACAACCCGAACAGGCTGAACGGCAATAGCCGGCTGGCGATGATGTAGACCACCAACGCCGAAGCGCTGATCACCCCGAGCAACGGGATCAGCAGCGACAGCCACGGATGTTGATCGAACACGCCGAAACCCTGTTCACCGCCCTGAACGAACCAGAACGCCACTGGCAGCATCAAGGCCATGTCCACCCACAAACCACCAAGATTATCTGTGGCCAGCCACTTGCGCAGGATGAAATAGGTCGGGTATCCGACGACGACCAGTAACGTCGCCCAAGAGAATCCGCCCACTTGATACAGCTCATTGAGCACACCGAGAGAGGCGAAAAACACGGCAACCTTTTGCAGGTAGGACAACCGCTCGCCATAAGCGATTCGCCCCGTCAGAACCATGGACAGCGGTAACAGGAAATAGCCCAGTGACACGTCAAGGCTATAGCCGTTGAGCGGCGCCCACATAAATAGCCAGAGCTGAAGGCCAAGCAGCGTCGAGGAAACGATCAGGCCGGCGAGTATCTTGGGTTTGCCGCCCAGTAGGCGAAGGATGGCGACCGCGCGTTTCCATTCACCGGAGACCACCATGAACACGGTCATGCACGGTAGGGTCAGCAGCATCCGCCAGCCGAAAATTTCCACGCCGCTCAAAGGCGAGAGCAGCGAGGTGTAGTAATACATGACGGCAAACAGCACCGAGGCTGAAACCGATAGAGCGATACCTTTAGACAAACTGTCCTCGCGGGGTTGAACGTTAAAAGGGTGCGGAGGATACGTGGTTCGGTCGGAGAATGTGTCGCCAGATAAAAGATCGCAGCCTTCGGCAGCTCCTACTGGGGTACACCAATCTATGTAGGAGCTGGCGAAGCCTGCGATCTTTTGCTGTTAGCGCGGTTTTCGCCCCGACACAAAGTGGCTCACATCATTAAACCCCGGCGTCGACGCATGCCCAGGCACAACCAGCGAATCAATGAACGCTTCATCCTCCGCCGTAATCTTCACCGCCTGAGCCTTAGTGTAGGCATCCCACTGTTCTTCAGTCCGCGGTCCAACGATGGCCGAGGTGACGGCGCTGTTGTTGAGCACCCAGGCGATGGCGAATTCGACGATGCCCACGCCGCGGCCTTCGGTGTACTGCTGGATCTGCTGAGCAATGCGCAGTGATTCGACGCGCCATTCGGTTTCCAGAATGCGTTTGTCCTGACGGCCCGCGCGGCTGTTGGCGTCCGGAGTCACGTCGGGTGCGTATTTACCGCTGAGCACACCGCGAGCCAGCGGGCTGTAAGGCACCACGCCGAGGCCATAGTTTTGCGCGGCGGTAATCTGCTCGGTTTCCACCTGACGGTTGACGATGTTGTACAGCGGTTGACTGATGACCGGCCGATCGACGCCCAGTTGATCGGCCACACGAATTACCTCGGCGATGCGCCAGCCACGGTAGTTCGAGAGGCCCCAGTAGCGGATTTTGCCCTGGCGGATCAAATCGCCGATGGCCGACACCGTGACTTCCAGTGGCGTGTTGTGGTCTTCGCGGTGCAGGTAATAGATGTCGAGATAGTCGGTACCGAGACGGGTCAGGCTGGCGTCGATACCATTGAAAATGTGCTTGCGACTCAGGCCGCTGCGGTTCGGCACACCGTCCACCGGGCCGAAACCGACCTTGGTCGCCAGCACCCATTCGTGGCGGTTGCCGGCAATCGCTTCGCCGACGATCTCTTCGGATCGGCCGTTGGTGTAAACGTCTGCGGTGTCGATGAAATTGACGCCCTGGTCCCAAGCCTTGTCGATGATCCGCAGGGAATCTTCGGTGCTGGTCTGTTCGCCGAACATCATGGTGCCCAGGGTCAGGGTGGATACCTGCAAACCCGAATGACCCAGCGTGCGATAGCTCATGACTAAATCCTTTTACCGGTGGGAAAGGCTCAATCAAATACCAGAATGGTGGGGCGGGGCAAACGGAAATATTGAGTTCGATGTTCGACTGACAGAGGCAGCGTCGAGAGGGCAATAAAAAGTAATGTTTAAGTAGCCTCTCGGAACTGTCTGCGAGGCTACACATCCTTGCGTCATTGCCTACGACTGCGCCAGAATCCGCCGGCTTGTGCGCCTTGGCCCCGGATCTTATCGTTACCCCGTCGCTGAAAAACAGCGATGGGGTTTGGTAGCCCCGGGTTAATGCAAGGTGTACAGCTCACCATTCGTGGCGTTTTTCGTCTCGGTTTTATGGTGGTCATGCACAGGGCGCTTTCGGGCGCGCCGGTCTCCTTGCATCCCGGTCTACCAACCTGCGCATGGCCGCCACCCTTCGTTTGGTAGCGAGGGTGATGGCTCCTTTTTACGATGCAAGGAGTTTCATCTATGTTCAAACCAACGCCAAATCCTCCGGAATCGGACGACGTTTCCCCCTACGAAACCGCCGATTCCAAAAAACTCAACGAGGCCGCCGAACGCGCTCTCGACTTCCACTTCCCGTCAAGTGCCGACATCAAAGCCACCCCGCGAACACGCAGCACCCTGTTTACCGTGGACCCGGAGGCCACGACCGAAACCTTGGCGGTTTATCTGGTTGAAACGCTGGCCTCGGTCGATGTGATGGTGCACCAGTTGGTGGATCATCTGGAGGGTGAGTCGCGTTACGCGCTTTTGGGTATTTCGAACAGCATCATGGTGGCGGAGATCACGGCGAACCGGGTGCTGGATAACGTCGATCCGCAGGGTTAGCGCAGATTCTGAAGTGAGCACTTTCCTGTGGCGAGGGGGTAAACCCCCTCGCCACAAAAGCCTGTGTACGCGCAAAATAAGAAACGGCCCGAAAGGGCCGTTTTTGTTGGAGAGCGCGTTCAGCGGTGATGCCTTACACCCGCAACGTCCGCGTCATACGCAACGCCAACAAACTCCCGCACACAATCACACCCGCCAGCACATACAACGCCGCATCAGTCGAACCAGTGCTGTCCTTGACCCAGCCCACCAGATACGGACTGAGGAAACCCGCCATCTGCCCCATGGAGTTGATCAACGCCAAACCACCCGCCGCAGCACCCGCGCTGAGTAGCGCAGTGGGCACTGGCCAAAACATCGGCAGGCCGGTGAGGGCGCCCATGGTGGCGATGGTCAGACCGAGGATGGCGATGGCCGGGTTGGCGGCGAAGTTCACGGCGATCAGCAGACCCAATGCCCCCATCAGCATCGGCACCACCAAGTGCCAACGGCGTTCTTTGCGCAGGTCGGCGGAGCGGCCGACCATTAACATGAACAACGCCGCCAGCAGGTACGGAATCGCACTGAGCCAGCCGATCACCAGGTTATCGCTGAAGCCCAGGTTCTTGATGATCGAGGGCAGCCAGAAGTTGATCGCGTAGACGCCGCTCTGGATGCAGAAGTAGATCAGACCAAACGCCCAGATCGCCGGGTTCTTGAACACCGCCAGCAGTGAGTCGGTGGTGCTTTTCGGTTTGTTGGCCAGGTCTTCAGCATGGTCGGCTTCCAGCACCGAGCGCTCGAACGGCGTGAGCCATTTGGCATTGGCATAACTGTCGCTGAGCAGGAAGTACGCCAGCGCGCCGAGAATCACTGTCGGGATACCTTGCAACAGGAACAGCCATTGCCAGCCGGCCAAGCCACCTTGGCCGGCGCCGAAGTGATTGAGGATCCAGCCGGAAAACGGGCTGCCGAGCAGGCCGGACACGGGGATCGCCGACATGAACAGTGCCATGATGCGGCCACGGCGGAAGGTCGGGAACCACTGCGAAAGGTAAAGCACCACGCCCGGAAAGAATCCGGCTTCGGCCGCGCCGGTGAACAGGCGCAGGGTGTAGAACTCGGTGGGTGTGGTGACAAACAGCAAACAGGTCGAGAGCGAGCCCCAGACGATCATCATCAGCGCGATCCAGCGGCGCGGGCCGAATTTGGTCAGGGCCAGGTTGCTCGGTACGCCGCACAGCACGTAGCCGATAAAGAAGATCCCGGCCCCGAGGCCGTACACGGTTTCGCTGAATTTCAGTGCGTCGAGCATCTGCAGCTTGGCAAATCCAACGTTCACCCGGTCGAGGTAGTTGAACAGGTAGCAGATGAAGATGAAGGGAATCAAACGCAGGGTAATGCGTTTGTAGACGGCGTTTTTCTCGTCAACGATGGCCTGGGTAGTGGCGGCGCTCTGTGACATGGCAGCTCTCTCTTTATTATGATTTTTTGCGATGCAAAGGGTAACGTTGATCGCCCAACGAGTCTCGGCCACCCCTTGGGTCGTTGTCTTTGTGCCTGAGCACAGGGTTTGCAACCAAGGCCTGTGCGGGTGAACAATCCGCCCATCACGCTTTCAAGGATCACCGCTATGTTCGAACTCGATCACGACCTGGCCCAGGACATCGTCGACCGGGCGATGGCCATCCTGCCGTACAACGTCAACGTCATGGACAGCCAGGGGCTGATTCTCGGCAGCGGCGAACCTGAGCGCGTCAACACCCGTCACGAAGGCGCGCAACTGGTGCTGGCCAACGGGCGGGTGGTGGAGATCGACGCCCAGACAGCGATTCATCTCAAAGGGGTGCAGCCGGGCATCAACTTGCCGCTGTTGCTCGATCAGCGCTTGATTGGCGTGCTGGGCATCACCGGCGAACCCGAGCAATTGCGCACCTACGCCGAACTGGTGCGGATGACCGCCGAGATGTTGGTCGGCCAGCGCAATCAGCAGGCCGAACAGCAATGGCGGCGTCAGCGTTGCGACGATCTGCTGGCATTGCTGCTCAGTGAGGCCGGGGATTCACCGCGGCTGATCGATGAAGCGCAACAGCTGGGGCTCAAGCCGCAGATGACGCGGGTGCCGTATCTGTTCGAGTTAGGGATGGAACACGGTCCGGGGCAAACCGTCGAGGCGCTCAGCGCCTGGCTGATGTCGCGCTACGCGGACAGTTGGTGTGTGAGTTCGGCCAAGTCCTCGTTGCTCTGGTGCCGGCCAGCTAGCCAGGCGATCGAGAATGATCGGCTGCTGGAGAAGCTCGATGGCCTGGGCTGGAACATCCTGCGCATTGCCGTAGGAGGGCAGGCCGATGGGCTGTCCGGACTGCGCCGCTGTTATCGCCGTGTCGGCGACTTGCTGGCCTATGGGCGCGATGTGTTGCCGCACTCCCGTTTGCTGACGCTCACCCGTTACCGGTTGCCGGTGATGCTCTGGCGGCACCGCAACGACGACGCGCTGGACGAGCTGCTCAAACCGCTGCGCAAAGTCATCGCCAAGGATGGCAACGGCCAATTGCTGGCAACCCTGCGCAGCTGGTGCGATCACGACGGCCAGAGCCAGGCCTGTGCCGATGCACTGGGCATCCACCGCAACAGCCTGCGTTATCGGATGGAGCGAATTGCCGAGCTCAGCGGCGTCGACCCGCTCAGGCTGGACGGGATGCTCGCGCTTTATCTCGGTGTGCAACTCCTGCCCCAAACCGACTGATACACACGATCCCGTAGGAGCTGCCGCAGGCTGCGATCTTTTGATCTTGATTTTCAGCGAGCCCGAAAAGAGCAAGATCAAAAGATCGCAGCCTGCGGCAGCTCCTACATTGATCGATGTGAATGGAGAAGGGGTTTGTGGAAATGAACAATAATCGGCATGCCCGCTTGTGCAGCGGACCGGCGTTATTGTTCTTGCCTGCTGGCAGCATGGAACGTATTGGAACTGGAGAATTCGCATGAAAATCGTCATCGCCCCCGATTCGTTCAAGGACAGCCTGAGTGCCCAGGGTGTGGCTGATGCCATTGCCCAAGGATTGGCTGAGGTCTGGCCCGATGCAGAGCTGGTCAAATGCCCGATGGCTGACGGCGGGGAGGGGACCGTCGAGTCGATTCTGGCGGCGTGCGAGGGCGAACTGCGCCGAACCCACGTCCGCGGGCCGCTCGGCGCAACGGTTGAGGCCGCCTGGGGCTGGTTGCCCCAAAGCCACACGGCGATTATCGAAATGGCCGAGGCCAGTGGCCTGCAACTGGTTCCGCCAGGCCAGCGTGATGCCTGCATCAGCAGCACGTTCGGCACCGGCGAATTGATCCGCACCGCGCTCGACGCCGGAGCGCAACGGGTCATTCTGGCGATTGGTGGCAGCGCCACCAACGACGGCGGTGCGGGGGCGATGCAGGCCTTAGGTGTGAAATTGCTGGACGCACAGGGCCAGACGCTTGCACCGGGCGGTCTGGCGCTCACGCAATTAGCGCGAATCGACATGAGTGAAATCGATCCGCGTCTGGCCGAGGTGCGATTCGACATCGCCGCCGACGTGAACAACCCACTGTGCGGCCCTCATGGTGCCTCAGCGATTTTCGGCCCGCAGAAAGGCGCGTCGCCCGAGCAAGTCCAGCAATTGGATATCGCGCTTGGGCACTTCGCCGAACGGTGCGCTCAGGTCCTGAACAACGACGTACGTGAAGAACCGGGCAGCGGTGCGGCGGGAGGGCTGGGCTTTGCCGCCAAAGCGTTTCTGGGCGCGCAGTTCAAGGCCGGCGTTGAAGTGATCGCTGAACTGGTCGGCCTCGACGCTGCAGTCAAGGGCGCCGATTTGGTGATCACCGGAGAAGGCCGTTTCGATGCGCAGACCCTACGCGGCAAGACGCCGTTTGGTGTGGCGCGTATCGCTCGGCAGCAGGGCGTGCCGGTGATCGTCATCGCCGGGACACTGGGCGAGGGTTATCAGGCGCTGTATGAACATGGCATTGATGCTGCGTTTGCCTTGGCCAGTGGGCCGATGACCCTGGAGCAGGCGTGTGCCGAGGCCTCGCGGTTGTTGCGGGAGCGGGCCATTGATGTTGCGCGGGTTTGGCGGGTGGCCGCCCGCAAAGCCTGAAACCGTACGATCACCTGTAGCAGCTGCCGAGCCTGCGAGGCTGCGTTCGACTGCGAAGCAGTCGTAAATCCGGCAACCGGTTTTTCCTGACACACCGCGCCGCATGACTTCACGACTGCTTCGCAGCCGAACGCAGCCTCGCAGGCTCGGCAGCTGCTACATGTAATTCGGTGAAATATTTTTCTCCAATCCCCGCAGGAATCCTCATCCCCAGCCGATACAGCCAATAGGCCCACACAAACCAATTCCAACAGTGGCGCCAAGCTGAAACCGCGCGCGCCATCGCCCGCCATTCAGCGATCACGGCAAGGATGCTCGCAGCCTCAATCACCCGAGAATCATCCTATGTCACTGCGTAATCTGAATATCGCGCCTCGAGCCTTCCTGGGTTTTTCCTTCATTGCCTTGCTCGTCATCGTGCTGGGTGTGTTTGCCGTGAACCGCATGTCGACCATCCGCCAAGCCTCCATCGACATGGCAACCACGCAGCTGCCCAGCATCGTGTTTCTCGGCAACCTGACAGAAAACATGCTGCGCCTGCGCATTCTTTCTTTCCGGGTGTTGGTCAACCGTGATCCGAACGCGTTGCAGGAAGCGCAGACGCGCATCGGCGTGCTGGTCGACAAGGTTCGCAGCGCACAAGCCAGTTATGCAGCGTTGCCGGCCACCCCGGAAGAAGCCGCGCTGTACGAGACGTTCACGACAACACTGGACAACTATATGCAAGACCAGAATCAGATGCTGGAGCTGTCGCGGCAGAACAAACTCGATGAGATGCGCACGCTGATTAACACCCGGATCAAGGACGGTACGGACCAGATGGGCGAGCAGTTGAACAAACTGGTAGCGTTCAACAACACATATGCGAAAACCGCCTCGGCCGAAGCGGGTGAGCACTACAGCAACGCCGTGACCGGCATCATCGCAGTGGTGGTGATTTCGGCGCTGATGACCGTGCTGCTGGCCTGGCTGCTGACCCGCAGCATCGTCACGCCGCTCAACCGTGCGCTCCAGGCGGCCGAAACCATTGCGGGCGGCAACCTGACTAAAACCATCGACATCGACGGCAAGGACGAACCGGCCCGTTTGCTCGGTGCCTTGTCCACGATGCAAACTAACCTGCGCAAAACCATCGAACAGATCGCCGGCTCCGCCACCCAACTGGGTGCCGCCGCTGAAGAACTCAGCACGGTCACCCAAGAAGCCTCCCGCGGACTGCAACAGCAGAACAACGAAATCGAACAGGCCGCCACTGCCGTCAACGAAATGACCGCCGCTGTGGAAGAAGTCGCGCGCAACGCGGTGTCGACGTCCGAAGCCTCGAATCAGTCGACCCAGGCGGCCCGCGAAGGCCGCGACCGTGTGGTGGAAACCGTCGGCGCGATCCAGACCATGACCCACGATGTGCAAAACACCTCGGTGATGATCGAAGGCCTGGCCGCTCAGGGGCGCGACATCGGCAAGGTGCTGGACGTGATCCGCGCCATCGCCGAACAGACCAACCTGTTGGCGCTGAACGCCGCGATCGAGGCCGCTCGTGCCGGTGAAGCCGGGCGCGGTTTTGCGGTGGTGGCGGACGAGGTCCGGGCGCTGGCCCATCGCACCGCGCAATCGACCCAGGAAATCGAAAAAAT
This sequence comes from Pseudomonas sp. MDT1-17, assembly GCF_054898105.1. Taxonomy (NCBI): domain Bacteria; kingdom Pseudomonadati; phylum Pseudomonadota; class Gammaproteobacteria; order Pseudomonadales; family Pseudomonadaceae; genus Pseudomonas; species Pseudomonas sp. MDT1-17. Next base: position 3,384,109 of record NZ_JBUBVM010000001.1, read on the forward strand.
GGTCGCCGGCATCCAGAACGGCACCGGCGAAGCGGTTTCGTCGATGCAGCAAAGCAATCAACGCACCCAAAGCACCCTGGAAATGGCCCGCGCCGCCGGTGTCGCGCTGGAGCAGATCACCCAGTCGATCCAACTGATCAACGAACGCAACCTGGTGATCGCCAGCGCTTCGGAAGAACAGGCCCAGGTTTCCCGCGAAGTCGACCGCAATCTGGTAAACATCCGCGACCTGGCCACCCAGTCCGCCGCTGGCGCCAACCAGACCAGCGCCGCCACTCACGAACTGTCGCGCCTGGCCGTGGATTTAAATGCCATGGTGGCGCGTTTCGTGATTTGAGATAGGGTTGAGGCTTGGAACCCGCGCGACTGGAGAAATACATGCGCTACTCAGCCTTGACCAAACGAATCGCCGGTGACGGCGCTGCGGCCTGGCAAATTCATGACCGAGCACTGGAGTTACGTGAGCAAGGCATTGATGTGCTGCTGCTATCGATCGGCGATCCCGACTTCGATACGCCGCAGCCCATCATTCAGGCGTGCATCGACAGCTTGCTGGACGGCGATACCCACTACCCGGCAGTACGCGGCAGTCAGGGATTGCGCAACAGCATCGCCAACCGTCACCGACAGCGCAGCGGTCAAGTCGTGGATGCCGACCATGTGATTGTGCTGCCGGGTGCACAATGTGCGGTGTATTCGGTCGCGCAATGCTTGCTCGACCCGGGCGATGAAGTGATCGTCGCCGAACCGATGTACGTGACCTATGAAGGCGTATTCGGTGCCTGTGGAGCCAAGGTGGTGCCGGTGGCGGTGCGTCCCGAGAACGGCTTTCGGGTCGATCCGGCGGATGTCGCGGCGCTGATCACACCTAAAACCCGCGCCATTTTGCTCAACAGTCCGAACAATCCTTCCGGCGCCAGTTTGTCGCTGATGATCTGGCAGGAGTTGGCGTCGCTCTGTGTTCGTCACGACCTGTGGCTGATCAGTGACGAGGTTTACAGCGATCTGTTGTACGAAGGCGAGCACATCAGCCCGGCGAGTCTGCCGGGCATGGCCGAGCGCACGGCGACCATCAATAGTCTGTCCAAATCCCACGCCATGAGCGGTTGGCGAGTGGGCTGGGTGATCGGTCCGAAACGCTTGAATGACCACTTGGAGCATCTTTCGTTGTGCATGCTGTTTGGCATTCCGGATTTCATCCAGAACGCTGCGCAATTGGCGCTCGATGCGGATTTGCCGGAAGTGGCGCTGATGCGCGAGGAGTATCGCCAGCGTCGCGACCTGGTGTGCGCGAGTCTGCGTGATTGCCCGGGCATCCGACCGATTCGACCTGATGGCGGGATGTTCGTGATGGTCGATGTGCGCCAGACCGGGTTGTGTGCCCAGAGTTTTGCCGAGCGGCTGCTGGAAGGTTACGGCGTGTCGGTGCTGGCCGGTGAAGCGTTTGGGCCGAGCGCGGCGGGGCATATTCGATTGGGGTTGGTGGTGGATCAGCTGAAGCTGGCGGATGCGTGCCAGCGAATTGCGTTGTGTGCGGCGGACCTTCTGGAAGCGCGGCGCGCCTGACAGTTTTGTGTTGGACTTGATGGCCTCTTCGCGAGCAGGCTCGCTCCCACATTTGATCGCGGTCGAATGTGGGAGCGAGCCTGCTCGCGAAGACTGACTGACAGGCGCCGAATTCCTCAGCCTTTCCACGCCCCGACATTCACCAGATTCGCCGGCCGCTCACCCGCCAGTGCCGCTCGCCTGCTGAAACAGCTCCGGCAGGCTACGGTATTGCGCGTTGAATCGCTGTTCCACCGCCGGTTTTGGCGAGTGGCTGTGATAGATAACCGGCATGCCAAAACCGAAATGCCCACGCTGGGCCAGGGCCTCACCGATCCGCCCCATGCCAATGATGCCCAGGGTTTTACCGTGCACATCGCTGCCGAACTGCGCCGGGCCGATGTTGCGGTTCCACTGGCCGGCGCGAACCATGTCCGCCAGTTCCACTACGCGCCGGGCGGTTGCCAGGATCAGCGCGAAACCGGTGTCGGCGGTGGTTTCGGTGAGTACGTCCGGGGTGTTGCTGAGCAGGATTCGCCGCTCGGTCAGGTAGTCGATATCATAGTTGTCGACCCCCACGGAGACTCTGCATATTGCCGGAAATAATTCACCGCGCTGCGGTCTGCTGATTATGACTCGATTTTTATAATACTGATCCTGCCATCTGCCTCGATACATGCTCGTTTGACTTGAGCACAATTTTCGATTCCGTTTTCGCGTAACTGCGCCATCAACTCTTCAGTCGTGATTAGCTCCATTCGCATATTTCTTCGCAGCATTTTTCCGTCCTCTATATGGAGCAAAGTCGTGGCATGCAAAAATCGTCCCATCGCAGGAGAACGATGAGCCACCCATTCAAGGGAATATGTCCAAAATAAAAGTGTGGCGACAAGCACGGTCCCCTCCACAACTGACTTGTATTCGGACGCAAATCTGTTGCCAGCGACCTCGGCCAGCAGCACGATAACGAGAACATCAGCAGTCCCGCCATGGTGTGCTCCTTAGGTTTTCTTGGGACGTGACCGTCGATATGTACCGCGGCTGCCGCATCGACGGGAGGTCGGATGCTGAGACGACCAGCCCGCTGTCGAAAATTATCGATCATAAGACCGGCGTTCACTCATCATTTGCTCGTCGTATCAAGTCCGCGCAAAAATTCCACCATATCCGCCCGCTGAGCCGGCTTCGCGACGTAGAACGGGTGCGGCTCCCGGCTCCCACGCTTCGGATCGAGCAGCGCATCGAGGCTAACAACCGAGTTGTCGTGGAGATAGGCCGGCTTGCGTGCCAGATCGAGCAGCAGCGGCAAGGCCAACCCCCGCGGCGCGCCGCGCTCGCTCGCGTCGATGATGACCATTTTGTCGTCATAGCCTCCGGGGGAATTCTCGATCGGGCTCAGGGGCGGCTTGCGCTGCGCCAGCGTGACAGGGTCGTACGCCGGCCATAGCTGCTTCAAGTTGATGAGCTTCGTCGCCACGTGCCTGTTTTGGTCCGCGTTGTGGCACTGGATGCAGTTCTCTTGGAACAACGTTCGTCCGCGGCCCGCCATGGACGTATCGACCGTAGCGCCTTTGGGTGCCGGCAGAGCGTGTAAATATGCCTTCAGATCCAGCAACTTTTGCATATCAACCTGCCGCCCGGACGGCGTGTCGCGGTGACCCGCCTTGTGCCCGCTGGATGCCTTGATGAACGGATAACCGGTGACCCCCGTTTCCTTCAGGATCTGAACGTAGTTCGCATGTAACTCTTCACCTTTTTTTCCTGCGAGTAACATGAGTAATTCGCGCCCTTGGGGTGTGGCAAGGGTGGTGAGGTCAAGGTTCGTGGTATAGGAGGCGTTGCTGATGCCCTCCAGTTTTTCGTGCAGGCCATTGCTGCCATAGGGCCCGGCCAAATCTTGACGGAACAACGGGGTGTTTTGCACCGGGTTGCCGATGCCGTCCGCGGTTTCGTCGAATGTGCCGCGCGGATAGAACTCGGAGTTTTTCAGGTACGCATCGACCTCCGCCTCGGTCGAATCCCGACCGATACCTTTGGGGGCTCGCCCTATCGTCTCGCCGCCCAGTTCGAGCTGCAGATTCGGATAATAGGCACGGGAATTGGCGGACATTGCGAGCGCCTTGCCCATGTCCAGCGAGAAGGTGCCGAGACCATCGAGACGCCGCCCGATCGACCCCTTGCCCGCCATCGCCGCCACCGAGCCGTCGGTGATGGTGTGGCAGATCGCGCACGTGACGCCTATCTTGTCGCCCCGGCGAAGGTCGATCTTGCCGTCGTTGTTGCTGTCCTTGGCGGCAACGCCGATCAGGGCGTTGGCCTCGATAACTTTCAAGGCGACTGCCGGGTCGTGCAGGCGCGTCGCCTTGGCTGCGGATAAGTCAGTCTTGAACTCTTGAGCGAGCGTGCGCTGCAGGTTTTCGTCGAGAGCGCCCGCGTCGATATGAAATCCGGTCTCCAGAAGCTGCAACAGCGTGACCTTCTCCTGCATCATGCCCTGCGGCAGCCGCATCGCGTCGGTCCAGAACCCTTCGTTGCCAAACGTTTCGAAGCGAAATACGTCGCGGCCGGCCTGGGCGTTCCCCGGTGATGCGCCTGTCGATGCCTCCGAAGTGGGAGTTGACGAATCCGGTTGCTGACCCGCTTTTTTCCCCTCGGCCATCGGCGTGCAAGCTGACAGCGCGATCACTAACCAAGTGGAGAAAATCGGCGCAATGCAAACTCTCACGTTAGTGGATTCATTCAAACCTCTGTAAATGTTTTCCAGTTTCATGTTGATTCCTTAATTTGTATGATTCTGGTGGAATGCAGCTGCCTGTCCGTTTTTTTACATACTGCTGGTGATGGTTTACCAGGCAGTTTATCTCGAGTTAGCGAGGTATCTTTTGTACAAACCCTGATAAATACGCACCGTCAACGACGTATGCGAGTCAGCGGTGCATTGATAGCAGAGGGGAAGGAAACTTTGCTCGATGATATGCCGGAGTTCTAATGTAGATATCATTTTCGCCACTTTTCAACAACGGTAAGCTAAGAGGCCTTAGTCGTGAGGTCGGCGTGGTATTTGCGCCTTTTTGGGCCACAGAGTTGGCTTCGGGTTCAGTATCAAGCTTAGGTAACCATCGAGCAACGATTAGACTCTTTTGTTGTTAGGTCAACGGTAAATCGTTGTCGAAAGCTATCAACCAAAGTCTTAGCGTACGATTTTTTTCGAATTCTGTAGGCGCCCCTAAAGTGTTGAATGTGGTGCAGAGGGTGTGATTCAAGGAATTACTTCCGATTTTTTCACGACATTACTTCCGAGCGCTTTTGTTTGTGCGAAATGTCTATCCATTAAAAGCTAAATAAATCATGTTATTACAGGCCTGATGTCCTGATTTTTCCCTTATCTCGGCATGACCCCTAACACACCTTGTCGAAGTGTCCTGCCTAGCTCCCTTCGGCCATGCCTTTCTCATCCTGATTATTCAGACAACAAGTCTCCCGGCCAGGGAGTAAGTGAGACCAGATCCAGTAGCGCGCAGGTCGATGAGCGATCTATGAAAAACCTGATCAGGCAGGTCTGTCGGCAGATCACGAAACCGAGCTAACTGAGCTTAAGTGGACTTTCTGTTCCGTTGCTCCCCAAATCCCTGGCTCAGAAAAGTTCTTTAACCACGAGGTAAATAGAACGCCGATTGGAGTGATAGACCAGATGAAGGAACTTCTCGATACTGACTTCTGACGGCGGCAGAGCGACCAAAGTCAAGACAACACCTCACTTTCTGCGGGGTGCTTAATGGCAACCGGCCTAACTATTGTTGTCGTTATCCTGACTGTCTACCAGCGCAGCCAGAGCTGTCCGAGTAACGCACCTATCATAGTCGGCACCAACATACCCAGTGAGTACCATATTCCCCAAAATGGCACTTCCATCTCGGGGCAGTGCAGACAGTATGCAATCGTCGCCATTGCACCGGCGAGTAGTCCGCCGCAGGCACCCGCCAGTTTCAGGTGAGTGGGTGCGAGACCGCCTAATGCCCAGTACACGGCAATAAATCCTGGAATCGACAGCAAGGTTATATTGAGTGCGCATACTTGCCAGGTATTGCCGAGGATGATCGCGACGCGGACGTCAGGTGCGGCCACCATGAGTACATAGATGGAGCCGACCCACACCGCTGCGACTGCGGCAATGATCAGCAACTTCCCGGAGCCCGGAGCCATACCCGGTCTTGCCAGCCGCGTCAGCATGCTCAGCGCACCGATCATCAGGCAAAGCGCAAAGGCGATTTTCGCCCAAAAGATCGGTGTTGCTATGACCTGATCCAGATCTGGACGAACGCCCATTATTACCATTACGAGCAAAGTGGCGCCCAAGAGGCCGGCCAGCACCGCGCCGCTGAATCGCTTAGCGAGCGTCCTATGGTCAACCGGGGCCACACCCGACGCGAGCATGGAAATAAAATCATCAGTATTCATCGTGCACCTCTAACTCTTAACGCCAGTGCTTTAAGCCCACGGTGTATGCCTATCTTTACCGCAGACTCAGATAACCCCGTCACCCGAGCGGTTTCAGTAACAGACAGCCCCTCTAGTTTCACGTGCACGATAGGTAGACGCTGACGTTCAGGTAGCTGCTCAAGCAGCCTGCTGAGGTCGCGACTGGCCTGCGCAGGTTCAAGATGCGGCTCGGCAAATAGCTCTGCCGCATCGTCAAGGGAATCGTTGAACACGTCATGACGTGACTTCCCTCGGAAAAAGTCAGTGAGCTTGTAGCGCGCAATGGCAAAAACCCACGCCGTCAGCGGTTGATCCGCCCGATACGTCTGGCGCGCATTATGAACGGCCAGCAGAACCTCTTGCAGCAAATCCTCGATTTCACCAGGTCGCTGCTGAAGTCTCGAGCGTAAAAAGCCGCGAAGATGACCACTTAACTCCGATAAAAACGTGCGATAAGCCCGTTCGTCTCCGTCCAGTCCTGCGATAAACAGAGCCTGAAGATGGAGCTCTCGACTGCGCAGCACGTCGTTATGTGTAGTTCGTTCCATCGTTCGCTCGGGTTACACGGAAATTAAAATATCTCGCTCATGCACGAAGCCGGCGTTGGTGACGGGCAGCGAATCTTACATGCGGTTACCGGCATAAGGTTACAAGCGAATCAGTTTTGCAGATCTGAGAAATATTTTGCGGTCGCTGTAACCGGTTATAGGAAGCCATCGAACTACCTTTTGGATCGCAACCAAAGTGCTCAAGCGCTGATGCGACGCCACCCCCATCATCTGGAGACAAACCATGAACAATCTCAAACTTGCCGCCCTCGCCGTTGCCTTCTCTTCGTTTGCTGCCGGTGCTGCTATGGCCGCAGAGACTCCTGCCGCAGCAGGCACCATGGAGAAATGTTACGGCGTTTCCCTGGCCGGAAAGAACGATTGCAAGGCGGGCGCAGGTACCACCTGTGCAGGCACCGCCAAAGTGGACTACCAGCCTAATGCCTGGAAAAACGTTCCTGTGGGTACTTGTACTTCCATCAAAACACCAAAAGGCATGGGCACTCTCGCGCCTATGTAATCGTAATACCACGGGGGCTCACCAATCATGAAAACTGAATTCCAGATGGGGGCCGGACTCGGCCTGAAACCGCACCATTACCCAGACGCGCTTGACTGCACGGCTGAGGGTCTCTGGTTCGAAGTTCATCCGGAAAACTACATGGTAGGTGGTGGCCCCCGTCTCGCATGGCTGGAGGCGATTGGGAGCCAACACCCGCTTTCGCTGCACGGTGTTTCACTTTCACTTGCCGCCGATTGTCCGCCGGACGAAAAGCATTTGAAGCGCCTGAAAGCACTGGCCGATCACGTTCAGCCCGCATTGATTTCCGAACACCTAGCCTGGTCAGCATGGCGTGGTCAGTATCATCCTGACCTACTGCCATTCCCTCGTACGGTCGAGGCATTGCAGCGCATCGTAGGCAATATCCAACGTACACAAGACGCCCTAGGACGTCATATCGCAATTGAAAACCCCACCCATTACCTACGCCTGGATGGTCATGAATTCAGCGAACTCGACTTTTTGACCGAGCTGAGCGTGAGAACTGGCTGTGGGTTACTACTGGATGTCAATAACGTACACATCAGCGCGCATAACCTGGGCTTCGATGCGGCGACGTATCTGGATGCCTTCCCTGCCAAGGCGATTGTGGAAATCCATTTGGCAGGCCACGCAGTGGATCCGGGGGATACGCGGTTGCTGATAGACACTCACGATGCTCCCATCGCTGACGACGTCTGGTTGCTGTATCAACGCGTTATCGAACGGATCGGCATGCGCCCGACCTTGATCGAGCGCGACGACAATATCCCAGGATTCGACGTCTTGCTGGCTGAACGAGACAGAGCGCAGACTCTGTTGAGCATCGGGAAGAAGCAACCATCGGAAGTGACGATATGAACACATCACTCGAAAGCTTTCAGGATGCATTCGTCGATGCGTTATATGAGCGAAATTCGATCGGAATGACTGCTCTAATCGAACAGCCCGGTTTTATGGTGTACCGCAATACGGTATTGAAAGGATCGACGGACGCATTACTCGCGAACTTTCCCACAATAGAGCGCTTGGTCGGTACAGAGTGGCTCAAGGCCGCTGCAGCGATCTATGCCCGGCAGTCGCCACCGACGGATTCCCGATTGCTGCACTACGGCGCTGACTTCCCGGATTTTCTCGACGCTTTTGAGCATGCGCGAGAAATGTCTTATCTGGGCGACGTCGCCCGCCTGGATCTGCTCTGGACAGAAGTCCATTGCGCTAAAGATGAGCCCGACATTGATCCGCGCGCATTTGCGAGCCTGTCCCAAAAGGACTTGGCGCGTAGCCGGCTCACACCGAGGGCCGCTTCCCGTTGGGCCTGGTTCCCAGACCACCCGGCCTACACCCTCTGGCGCTTCAATCGCGAACAGCGGGACATGCCTGATGAACTCGACTGGCGCGGCGAAGGAGCGCTTCTGACGCGCAAGCAAGGTCGGGTTTGTTGGGAGGCCGCCAGTGCTGCGGATTGCACATTTCTAGACGCCTGCGCGGCACACCTGCCGCTTGAACTGGCCGCAGAAAAAACCCTTGAAGTTCAGCCTGATTTAGATCTGGAAGACCTCATTGTCCGCTTGTTCAGAGCCGACGCGTTCGTCGCTGTAAACACCCATCGCTCTTTGTGAAGACTTAACACCAACTTACCAACGGAGCACATCATGGGCGTGATACGAAATACTTCGTCCACCGCCGACAAATCTCTGCGTGGCATTTGGAACCGCATTGCAGACCGACTTGGCTTAATGATTGGTGACTCGCTATTGGTGCTGGTTGCTCGCCTATCCATCGCAGCCATTTTCTTTATATCAGGACGCACCAAAGTCAGTGGATTTTTGACGATCACACCCAGTACCTATGAGCTATTCCGCACAGAATACTCACTGCCATTCATCTCTCCAGAACTGGCCGCGCATCTCGCTACCTACAGTGAGCATTTGTTTCCACTGCTTCTTGTGCTGGGCCTGTTCTCCCGACTATCAGCATTCGCGTTACTGGGCATGACTTTTGTGATCCAGGTGTTTGTCTACCCTGACGCCTGGCCAACGCACTTTTCCTGGGCGGGCCTGCTACTGCTCATCGTCGCACGTGGTGGAGGTGCAATGTCGCTGGATCGACCACTTGGCATCAAGTGATGCTTTGACTGCTATACAGTCTCGGATAGCCACCTCTTGGCGACATGATGGTCGAAAAAGTGGACGCGCTCGTTTGTTTGAACGTCTGGAGGCTGAGGAAATTTCTGCGCCTATCGAGTTCGGCACCATCGGTAAAAAGGCCGACACATCCAACGAACTTTCAAGATGACAGTGGTTGCCTATACGGTGAAGACCCACGATGTTTGCTGGCAAGCGTTTAAACCGTAAGCGATCCACTGTGTACACATTCAAAGCTGTCAGTTGAAGCCAGATGCTGTGTTCCCGATATCCATCAGGAGCCCGCAACCATGATGCGTCCCGACGCCACCCAGTGGGCGAGGGCGGCGAGGTGGTTGATCTCGGTAATCATCTGCTGCGTGCTGGCCCACAGGCTCGGGCGCAGGTTCGGGTCGAAGGACACGCTGCGCTCGGCATCACGCATGCGGGTCATCAATTCGAAAGACATTTCCCGCGCCGTTTCGGACAATGCCGGGGGAATGCCGGTGGCGTGCAAGTGCCGGGCGTTGAGTAACTCAGGCGCGATCGACTGCCGCGACAGATGACTCGACGCCGAACCACGCCGGAACTACTCGACCACCGGATCGCTGCCATCGTCGGTGCGCGACTTGAGTTGAAAACCGGTGGGGTGCGCGGTGTCGATGGCGACGTTGCTGCAATCCAGGCCTTCTTTTTCCAGGGTGTCGATGACGAACCGGCCCAGCGAATCAGCGCCGACCCGGCTCAGCCAGGCGACGTTGAAACCCAGCCGCGACAAGCCGATCGCGACATTGCTGTCAGCCCCGGCAATGCGTTTGTGGAAACGGCCGACGTCGGCCAGGTCACCGTTCTGTTCGGCGACAAACATTGCCATGGTTTCGCCGAACGACAGAATATCGATCTCAGACATTAGCGCTCTCCAACCGGGATTGACCGAGGCGGGCGAGGGTGGCGACATGCTCGGTGGTCAACTGCACCAGGTCGTCGCCTTGCAGCGGATAAGCGGATATTCCGCCGCCCGCATGATGCCTTGGGCCATGTGCCGCATCAGTTGTTCCCACAGATGCAAGTCACTGGCGGCAGGCGGTATGTTGCTCGACTTCAGTGAAAAGCGCTGGAAGGGTTCGATGCGGCCACCGTGCAGGGGCTGATCATTTTCCACCAACAGCTGCACGGCACTTTTGCCCAATATGCGGGCCAGGGTTTGAAGGTCGCTGTTGTCGGTGAAATAGCCCAGGGACACTTTCAGCCATTTGGCGCCGAATGCCTGGGCGCGCTGCAACGCAGAGATCAGTTCGGGATTGGGTTTGGACTGGCCAACCAACCACAATTCCATCGGGGAGGAATACACACTTTCGAGACCTTGGGCCTGGGTGGCATTGTATACCTCTGAAACCGGTTTCATTTTTGTTCAAAAAAAGGTGGGTAACCACTGTGGGAGCGAGCCTGCTCGCGAAGAGGCCATAACATTCACCGCAAATTCCCAAGAGTCGACCCACGCACAATCAACCGCGCCGAAAAATCCAGGGTCCGCACCGGCCCGTCATCACCGCGCAAACGCTTGAGCAAACACTCAAACGCACTCGCGCCAATCTCGGCCGTCGGTTGGGCGAGGGCGGTAATCCCGCTCCCCACCAGCGGATACCAATCCAGATCATCGAGGGCTATCAGGCCGACGTCCTCGAACAGATTGCACTTCAGCTCACGCAACGAATGGGTGCTGGCCAACGCGGCAATGCCGTTGGCGCAGAACAGCGCTTTCGGGCCGGGGCCGGGCGTTTCGAGGAAGGTTTTCAACCGTGCGGTCAGTTCGCTACCGGTTTCGATGAGGGTGCCGCGAAGTGTCGGACGCTGCTCGATCTGCGCCTTGAAGCTGCTGACCCGCTCGATCCGCGAACTGGTGCCGTCATAAGGTTCGGTGACCAGCAGCACGTCGCGATAGCCGCGCTCTTCAAGGTGCGCGAGGGCGAGTTCGACCGCTGCCGAATTGTCCAGCCCAACCAGATCACTCTCGAGTTGTTCGACCTTGCGATCCACCAGCACCAGCGGCATTTCCCGATGCAGTTCGCGCAACTCGTCGCGGTGGTGGCCGAGGGTGTTCACGATCAAACCTTCGATGTTGTACGAGCGCAGCAGCGCCAGGTGCTGGCGTTCCTGCTCGTCATCGCGGTCGGTGTTGCACACCACCAGGCTGTAGCCGTGCTGACGGCAGGCGGTTTCCACCCCGTGCATCACGGCAATCGAATAAGGGTTACGGATATCGGCCACCAGCATGCCGATCAGACGAGTGCGCCCGCGTTTCAGGCCGCGGGCCATCTGGTTGGGGCGATAGCCGAGCTCGCTGATCGCCTGCTCGATGCGTAAGGCAATCGCATCGGAAAGCAGGGCGCGGTCGTCGCCAATGAAACGCGAAACGCTGGCCATGGAGACCTTGGCGTGTTCGGCGACGTCCAGCATGGTGACGCGGCTGCGTTGGGCAGCTGAGAAATCGTTCACGAATGGGCGGCCTTCTTATTGGAATTATTCAGGGTCAATCATTCAGCTGTGAAACCGGTTTCAGGAAGCAGCATAACTCAACAACTCGTCAAGTCTTGTTTGCCCCACGCCAGGCAGATGGATCTCGTAAGTCCGACGAACGGTCACAAAACCTGTCATATGTGACAGTAGGCGACGAGCGAATAACCACGTTTAATTTCTTTCAGATCGAAGGCTTGCGCTGTACCTGGAGAACGGTGGATGAACTCTTCAATAAGTGGTGTTGCAAACATCGGAATATTGGCAGAGCCGTTGAGAATTGACGGTGTCGGAGCCGACGGTCTGCTACCGCCCGAAGCTTCCGTCGTCGGTGCGAAGTTGTTGATTCCGATGTGGGAGGCACCATCCGTTAAACCCGGCAATGGAGATCTGCTGGAGATCTGGGTGCTTGAACCGGGCGCCGCGCAGGAAACGCTTTTCTACAGTAATCGGTTTCCCGTGCCAGTGACCATCCCGGCATTTTTCCTTTTGCCGGCGCAATACCTGCAGCGAGAGGGAGAGATTAGCCTGCGGTATCGGGTAACGGCCGAAGATACCGGTAACGACGATACATCAATGCCCCAACGATTCACCGTAAAGCGTGCGATCCCCGTCAATCTGGCTGAGCCGACATTCCCGAGCGCGACCTTGTGGGGGTACCTCAATTGCAGCTCGTTGCCGAAGTTGTGGGAGTCGGTTTTCGTGCATGTTCTCGCACAACCGGGGCGGTTCGTTCTGGATGATGAGTGCGTGCTGGATTGGGAGGGCTTCACCAGTCTGAATGGCGTCGGGTCGATTCCGGGTACGGCGCTGCAACTTACTAAAAGGTTGACGCAAGAAGACGCCAGTTCCAGCAAGGGATTCGATTTCATACTGGAGAGCGATAAATACGAACAACATATAAAACCGATGGAAAAAAATGCATCGGCAGTGGCCCAGTACACGCTTTATCGAAATCGCGTTGCTTTAGGTAAGTCGTCACCAGGCTTGGTGAAGATAGATCGGGGTGTTCCGGGTGAAAGTGCGTCTTGTGGCCCCGTTACACAGGGAGGGTTAGTTTCAACCTCTTTAAATGCTGTAAATCATGTTGAACGTTGCACAGCATCAATGCCAGGAGCATGCAGCCTGCAGTCGCGTGATTCTTCATTGAGTAATAATATTGATGTTTCAGTAATTAACTCATCGATGGAGTGTACGAAAATGAATATGCAGGTTAAAACAGATGTCGGCATTTTAGCGTTACCACCAACCATTGTTGGCCTACTGCCGGATAAGCGATTCACTTATAAGCAACTCAGGGAAGACCGGATCATAAAGGTGCAGTTAGCCGATATTGACGATAAAAGCCCCGATGGTGGTGCTAAAGTCGAACTTCATTTGTTCCCGAAAGGTGTAACCCCTGTCGAATTCGATCCCACTTATGTCGTCGAGACCAAATTCAAAGCCGACGCGCCTGGGGGGGATTGGACATTTCCGATCGAGTTCGATGTTTCCGTCACGTCACTGATCGAGAGGTTTGATGCGAACGGTGAGTACACGCCTTACGAACTTGCATTCATCATTTACGATGCCTTCGATAACAGCGATACCTCCGGGCCGTTCGCCGAAGCCTTGGTCGACTTGACCGCGCCTACCAACGGCAACCCGGTGGGCCCAATGGTACAGGCACAAGGCCGACGCCACTGACCATGGGGGGGACGGTGCCTGCCGTCATCGACGACGCCTGGTTGAACGACCCCGCCAACGCCGGTGGGCTGAGCCTGACCATCCCCACCGCTTATCAAAAATTTGAAGCGGGCAACGACAAAGTCAACTTCTATATCTCCACGCAAACAACCTTTTCATTGATGCAGGGCGAGGAGGCAGCCGTTAAAGACGTGCCTCTACCCGTTGGTGGCGTTGTCACGGTTACGCATGCGTTTCTGGCTGGCCTGCCGGAGGGCACGTACTTTTACTCCTACAACCTCAAAGACTTACCGGGGAACATCAGTAATAACGCAGCCATCACCACCCTATTCCAAAGGGTCAGGACACCGGCACCGGTGCTCGATGCTCCAAGAATTCCGGTCACTGCCGGCGGTACGCCGATCACCTTCTCGACGGTGCATCCTGCACCGACCAAAGCCATCATGGAAATCGATTTTCCACTTAACTCGTTACCCGGTGACCGGATCATCCCGTACATCACCTCCGACCAGGCAGGTGCGCCTATTGCCTTGCCGGAGCGTGTGATTCCACCCGCAGGCACTCCAGGCCCACTGACATTCGAACTCGATTACGAGATTTTTGAACAGGTGTTCGGAGATCCCAACGGGGCCGAAGACGTGGAGTTCGAGTATTGGTATGAACTGTCTCGCTCTACTATTGTGCCCACTCCGGTTTCGCCGTCCGCATTTGGCGTAGTCGACTTTGCTTACGCCGGGCCGGAACAACCGAACTTGCCGGAGCTGGAAAACCCCAATATTTCTCCGGTGGTCATTCAGGGCGCAGGCACACCAGTGCCGGCACCCAACACGCTTGGCCCGGCGCAGGCAGGAATTGCTGCAATAATGAACTGGCCTGTGTGGACTGACCTCGATCGACCTGTCACAGGGCGTGAAATTGTCAAGTTCTACTACCAAGGCAAACAGGTTGGCGATCCGGTGCCTGTGCGTGCGGGTGATAGGGTGGTCACGACTACATTGCCGTGGGACACGATTCGGGCTGAAGGGAACGGCACTGCCGCGAACGGAAATCCCCGAGAGGCTTACGTGACCATCGAGTACCCTGGCAGCGCCAACGTGATGAAACAGCTGATTACGACAAAAGTCGATGTGACGGCGATCGTGATCAATTTGGCGGTGCCACAAATTATTGTTTCAGCCTTCAGAACGGCAGCTAACACGATCGTACCGGAGCGCGTCGTTACCAGTATCAACTGTCCGAGCCTCAACCACCCGGCCGTGGCGAATGGCCCCATGCCGCCTTATCAGGCGCGCAACCTGCGGATCAGAATCCGGCGCGACGCCAATATCCCGACGGGCGCCACGGTGGATCTGGTGTTTGAAGGCCGGGTAACCAACGCGGTGGGTGCCCCTGCCATCCCCAATACACGCATCGAAGCTACAGCGACTATGCCGGCGACCGGCGACCTGGAGTTCAGACTGACGAACTACACGGCAATCAAAGAGATCCAGTTACCAAGTCCCGTCCCGGGCCAACGTCCCGCTACCCGTTATGCGCGTATCGCTTATACGGTCAACGGAATTGAGTCTCAGGTCACGGTTCCCGTCGCGCTCTTGAACTCGAGCCTGGTGTATTGCGAGCAAGAGCGTCCTGAGCCCACCCCTTAATGGATGCTTGAAGTAAGTCTTCCTACTGATGATGGCGGCATTAGTTGTCGTCTTCATCAGTGGAAGCGAAGACTTTTACGTTCAGATACGGAGCCTCGCACAATAAAAATGGATAAATCGTACATACACAAGGATTTGTCCTACATATGGTTTGATAGGTAAACCGTAGTCTGGCGGCCGCTTTAGTCCGGCTCGCTCACAGTTTGAGTCGGAGACTCGTTCCTGACGGAATGCAATCGAGTAGGACTCAACTATGTCGTCAAAGCCGCAATTTCCATTTCCCAAAACATCGATCGGCATCTGGACATTTTCGTTTTTGTCCCTCGTGTTGAATTCATCACTGATCCAGGCTGCCACTGTCCCGGCGGGCACCACTCAGTCCATCGATTCCAATACGCCCCTTGAGAACTGGCAACTTGAAGCCAACGCCGCACTCATTGGCTCCGGCGCCGCAACGCTCGGTATCACCAGTTCAGCGGGTGGGGTGATCGACCTGACCAACTCGAGCGTCACCTCAGCAGGGGAAGGTGGTTTTGCCCAAGGTATTTTCCTGACGAACGCCAACGCCATCCTGAGCAATTCAACGGTGACCAGTGTCTCAGGAATCGGCATATCGGCTGTACGAGGCGTCTCAAGTATCGGCGGTTCCACAGTGACCCTGCGTAACCAGGCTGTTGTTCGAGGTTTGCTAGGCGGGATCGCGGGCAACCGTTTCAGTGAACTCAACGTTCAGAACTCGACCGTCGAAGGCACCGGCGCCAACAGTTTCGGGATTCGCATGCTTGAGGGTTCATTGTCTGCCACTGGTAGCACGATTACCGGTGGTCTCAACGGCTTGACCGTGGGCACTGACACACAGGCATCAGCGATCATTCCAACGACGATCGTGCTGGACAGTACTCGTGTGGAAGGCCAGAGCGGCTCGGCCATTGTGGTCGGCATCAATGCGCCGAACTTCCCCACCGTGGCCAACATCGAAGTACGCAATGGCTCGAGCCTGATCGCTGGTAACGGTACGCTGCTTGAAGTGGGCCCTGGCGCCTCGGCCGGTTTTCTCGTGGATAACAGTGACTTGATTGGCAATGTCGTGGTTGCTTCAGGCAGTTCGGCCAACGTCACCTTGCAAAACAATGCGTCGTTGACCGGTGATTTACAGAACGTTACCTCTGCAACCCTCAACAATCGCGCGAGCATGACCGGCAACGTGCTGGGCGCCTCAAGCGTGGTGATCGACAACGCGTCTACATTCACCGGCAATTTGCAAGAGGTAGCCAATGCCACAATCAGCAACCAGAGCGTGATGACCGGGAATGTCACTGCCGCGCCCGGCAGTGTTGCCGGCCTGACGTTGGCCAACGGTGCCAGCCTGATCGGTGAGGTGAACAATGTAGCCAATTTCACCATCAGCAATCAGGCACTGTGGCAGATGACTGACAGCCAGTCGGTTAATAACCTCACACTTAACAACGGCGGCAGAGTGCGCCTGGGGGGGAATCAGGAATACTTCCAGCTGAACGTGGCCAATCTCGCGGGCAGCGGTACATTTGAGATGGGCACTGATTTCAACAAGGGAATCAGCGATCTGTTGAACGTCACCGGCGGCGCTGCCGGCAATCATCAGTTACTGGTCTCCAGCACAGGTCTTGATCCTGTCAATGACTCGTCGATCAAGGTGGTGCAGAGCGTCGCAGGAAGCGCTCAATACGGCCTCGTCAACGATCGGATCGATGTCGGAGCGTTTACTTATCGGCTGGTCAAGGAAGGAGATAATTGGTACCTGCAACCCGATAAAGAGGTCGTTAGCACACCGACCCGTGCGGTAATGGCGATTTCCGCCGTAGCGCCTACGGTGATCTATGGCGAGACCGTTTTATTGAACAACCGGATGGGGGACTTACGTGTCAACGGGGGGCAAACAGGGGGGTGGGTCCGCTCTTTCGGTAGTCGATACAGTATTAGCAACAATGCTTACGGGAATGGTTACAGCCAGAACCAGTACGGGATTTCCATGGGGGTCGACACCCCGGTACAGATTGCAGGCGAGCAAGTATTGCTGGGTGTTTTTGCCGGTTACAGCAAGTCGAATCTCGACTTGAGTCGCGGCAGCTCCGGCGAAATCGATAGCACATCCATCGGCCTCTACGGTACCTGGCTCGGTGATAGCGGCTACTACCTGGATACTGTGGCCAAACTCAATCATTTCCAAAACGATGCCAGAGTGTCGATGAGTGACGGCGGGTTAACCGAGGGTCATTACAACAATTTGGGCGCGAGTGTATCGGGTGAGTTTGGTAAACACATCGTATCCGATCCATGAAGCACACCTATCGCCAGGTGGGCCTCTCGTTTACCGTGGCATTTCCGGTGAGCAGTTCCACGGCAGCAAGGCTTCGTAGTCTTCCACCGACGAGGCATGCGGCAAGCGCTCAAGTACGTGGCGCAGCCACGTATAGGGCTCTTGGCCGTTGACTTTGGCGGTCTCGACCAAGCTATAGATCTGCGCACTGGCGGTGGCGCCTTTGGGTGTATCGCTGAACAGCCAGGCCTTGCGCCCAATCACAAACGGCTTTATTGCACGCTCCGCCGCGTTGTTGTCGATAGGTAAAAAACCAGCTTCAACGTAACGCTCCAGCCGAAGCCAGTTGCTCGCCAGATAATTAACCGCTTTACCCAGCACGCTTTGCGGTGTCACTTGGGACTGCGTTTTATCCAGCCAGCTTTTCAACTGGGCGAGGATCGGCAAGCTCTTTTCCTGCCGACCGATAAATCGCTGCTCGTCGCTGACGTCTTTCAGCTCACGCTCGATGCCATACAGCTTGTTGATCATCGTCAGCCCGATATCGGCACGCCCGGTCTTGCCCTTGGGCTGCACTTTCTGTGCTTCCACGAACTTGCGACGTACATGAGCCATGCACGCCAGACGTTCCACGCCCGGCTGCAACGCCAGCGCGTTATAGCCTGCGTAATCGTCGGTCATGACGTAGCCGCGATAACTTTCCAGCAGACGCAGCGGTACGTCCTGCGCACGGCTGGAGGTGTAGTCGAACAGCACGACTTTGCGATCCGGCGGGCCGCTTGCTTGCACCCACATCCAGGATTGGCTGGTCGGGTCTCGATCCGGCTCTTTGAGTACCTGGACGCGGGTTTCATCGCAGTGGATGACCGGACTTTCCAGCAACCGCTCGCGCATCAGATTCAATAACGGTTGCAGATGTTCGCCGCACTGGATAATCCAGCGGGCCAGCGTTTGGCGCGGGATTTCTATGCCATGTCGGCTTAGCACCGTTTCAAAACGATGCAGCGGCAAGCCATCGACATACTTGGTGGTCAGCAGCATCGCCAACACGCTTGGACTGGCCATGCTCTTTTCGATTAATTGAGCGGGCTTGTCGGCGGTGACCGGCGCTGTTTCACAGCCACGGCAGCCGTAAACCTTGCGGATATGTTTGATCACGCGGATCTGCATCGGCACGATGTCCAGCTGTTCGCTGGTTTCTTCACTGATCACATGCTTGCGGCAACCGCAGGCACAGGTCAGTTCGTGTTCGGGCAGTTCGTGGATGACTTCGATACGCGGCAGATCAGCCGACAAGGGTTTGCGCTTACCACGGCGTAGAGTCGGAGCAACGACTTCTTCGTCAGCGTCGCCGACTGAAGGCATCGGCTCGCTTTCGGGCTCGTTGAACAGTGCCAGTTGCGGTGTGTTGGGCTCGACCGTCTGCTCGGATTTGCGCCCGAAGATACGGTCACGCAACAGCTTGATCTGTTCTTTCAGATCAACAATGTGGGTGGCGTAAGCGTCTTTGACTTCCTGCTCGCGCGAGCGTGCTTCGTAACTCTCAAGCAGCATCTGTTTGAGCAGTACAGGATCGTCAGGAAGGTTTTCGGGCAATGGTCGCATGCCCTGGATTATACCCGTCAGGCAACAAACCTTGGAGTCAAAACCTTGTGCGGCCGGTTGCGCCAGAGGTCAAACCCATCCAGTAACCAGTTCAGTTCTTGCACCGTCAGCACGATGGCCTCATCCAGTTCATCGGGTGAAGTTTTGAACCGCTCGGACTCCAGACGCTTGAGCCAAAGGCAGAAGCCGTTGCGCTCCCAATACAACACCTTGACGCGGTTGCGGTGGCGATTCAGAAAAACGAAAAGCACGGGGTCAAACACCGCGACTTTGATATCCAGTTCGACCAGCGCAGCCAGGCCGTCGATGGACTTTCGAAAGTCCACCGGTTTGGGGTAGAGGTACACTTTTTCAACACTGGCATTGGGACGCATCATGGTGATGGGCTCCTGATGGAAATCGGGAGTACAGCATCCGTTGTCAGCTATTCGCTTGGAATGTGGGGTTCGTGGAGCGGATACAACACATCGACTTCAAGGACGGGTATTACGCAGAAGTGTTTACTCAGTGGCAAGCAGCCGCTGTGGAGGGTAAGGACTTCAATCTGGATAACGGCTTGAAGGCTGACGCCGACACAACGCACTCCATGCTTGGCAAGGTGGGCGTGACGCTGGGGCGCGGTATGACACTGTCCAATGGTAGCGTACTGCAACCGCATATTCGGGCAGCCATTGTGCATGAGTTTGCGAAAAACAACGAAGTGCGAGTCAACGATAACAAGTTCAACAATGACCTGTCGGGGAGCCGGCTCGAAGTGGGGGCAGGTGCCTCATGGACATTGAATGACCGCTGGCAACTCCATGCTGAACTGGACACCAGTAAAGGTGACAACGTCACCAAAGACTTCGGCATCAATATGGGGGCTCATTACAAGTTCTAAACATTTAATAAAAAAGGGAAGCTTCCGCTTCCCTTTTTTATTGGCGTCAGAATAGTTTATCCAGCCTTCAACACCTGGAAGTTGCCCTTGAGAAGAAAGGTCTTTTCGTCAGTGCCCGGTATTTCGAGGTTGACTTTGAAGGTGCCCTTGACCCTTTCTCCCGTGGCCGGCTCCACCACGATGTTGCCCGAAATACCTTCGTAGATAGTGTTATCTTCGTCTTTGAAGCTGAAACTCACATCATCGCGACTTTTCAATGCATAGTCGCCAGTTTCGAAGTTTGCGGGAATGGAAATCAACAGCTCTCGAGCAGGCAAGTTTTTTGCTTTTGTTTTTGGGGCAGGTCGATGAATGGCCGTAATCAACACGGCTTCAGTCATTTTGGTGCCTGCTTTGACCCTCTCGATCAGTCGGGAAGTAGCGATAAATTCCGGAAATTCTTTGCCAGTTGCGAAAGCCGAGGCGTTGACGTAGTTGCCGTTTGCAAAGCTGTTAGGTTTGATTGTAGCGGTCATGGTTTCGGTCTCCGTTACGTGAAGTAAGGTATCCAAAGGCCATGCTCGGCCCTAATCCTGGATGAACTATAAAAGCCCGTTTTTGAACAGGTTGTAAACTGTCATTGTTGACAGTTTACAAGGACTGGCATTTGTGAAATTAATGACCAAACATCACCCCAGGTGTCTGCTGATATGCACTGATAGCGCTCGCTGCTATACCGTGACAGGAAGCCAGGCAGAACATAACAACAGCGCGCTCATGCTTCTATTGAAATACCTTCGCGCAGCGGGTGATCGCAACCGGGTTTATCCACTGGAGCCCGGCCGCTCTCCATAATCCGAGTTGAGGGTTGCCGGACGTAGATTGGGGATCGATCAGAACCAGTGGCAGGCGGGGGGCTTCGCCATAGCGGGCGCGCCAGTGCAGATAGCGGGTCAGGGGTCCTGGGCCAGGTCGATCCAGTTGTGAGTTCTCATGCTGCACCTGCGAGTCGGATTGCCGACTCTTTTAACGCCCGCGTCGAGGGTGATGACTAAAACCTTTGTGCTGCGATCAATTGAACAGTCCTGCCGCGATGTTGATCGAGAACCCGAGAATGGCCGTGTTGAACAGAAAGCCGATCAGCGACTGCGCCAGCACAATTTTGCGCAAGTCCCGAGTCGCCACGCCGACATCAGACGTCTGTACCGCCGCGCTGATGGTGAACGAGAAATACAGGAAGTCCCAATAATTGGGCGTTGTCAGGCCTTCAGCAAAACGCAGTGCCGGGTCTTTGCCGCCCCAGGTGTAAAACAGCCGTGCGTAGTGCACGCTGAAAATCACCCCGATCAGCAGCCACGAACCGATCACCGTCAACGCGGTAAACCCGTAATGCAGCAGCTTGCGAGTGGTTTCCAGGTCCTTGCTGCCGGACAGCTCGAAGGTGATGGTTGCCAGGCTGGCAATCGCGGCGATGCACACAACAAACAACACCAGCCCCGCGTTTTCGTCCTCGACCACGGCAATGCGCTTCACGTCCGGCGCTTTGGCGCGCGCGGTGAGCCGGAGCATCAGGATCAGGTAAGTCCAGACCCCGGCATTCCAGCCGAAAAGTATTTTGCTGATGATCGAGTCGGCCGGAGCCAGAATGCCCACCGCGACGCCGAGCGTGGCCGCGGCGGACAGGCGAGGGTGGGTGCGGGCGAGGAAGGGCATGTGAACTCGATAGGCCTGGGGATGCAAACACATTAGCCCGGGTGGTCGGTTGTGACCATAACCCTGAAGTCGATGCAAACCCTTGTGGGAGCGAGCCTGCTCGCGATGAGGCCGTAACATTCAATATCCATGTTGACTGTTACACCGTTATCGCGAGCAGGCTCGCTCCCACAGGGGTAGGTGTTGTGGGTTAGATTTCCTTATGGCGCTTGCGCACCAGTTTCATCACCACCACAAAAAACACCGGCACAAACAGCACCGCCAGCGTCGCCGTGATCATCCCACCAATCACCCCGGTGCCGATCGCTTGCTGGCTCGCCGAACTCGCGCCAGTCGCAATCGCCAGCGGCACCACGCCAAGGATGAACGCCAGCGACGTCATGACAATCGGCCGCAACCGCAGGCGCGCGGCTTGCAGCGTGGCGTCGATCAAGTCGTGGCCTTCGTCGTACAGGCTCTTGGCAAACTCGATGATCAGGATCGCGTTTTTCGCCGACAGACCGATGATGGTGATCAACCCGACCTTGAAGAACACATCGTTGGGCATCCCGCGCATGGTCACGGCCAGTACCGCGCCGAGTACGCCGAGCGGCACCACCAGCAGCACCGAGGTCGGAATCGACCAGCTCTCATACAGCGCCGCCAGGCACAAGAACACGATCAACAGCGACAGCCCGAGCAGAATCGGTGCCTGGCTGCCGGACAAGCGTTCCTGCAATGACAGCCCGGTCCATTCCTGGCCCAATCCCGCCGGGCCTTGCGCCACCAGCCGTTCGATTTCGGCCATGGCTTCGCCGGTGCTGTGTCCGGGCGACGGTTCGCCGGAAATGCTGATCGCCGGGTAGCCGTTGTAGCGCGTCAATTGCGCCGGCCCCTGGGTCCATTTGGCCCGGACGAAGGCCGACAGTGGCACCATTTTCCCGGCGTTGTTGCGCACGTGAATCTTCAGCAGATCGGCGACCTGACTGCGCTGATCGCCTTCAGCCTGGACCACCACGCGCTGCATCCGCCCCTGATTGGGGAAGTCGTTGATGTAGGCCGAACCGACGGCAGTGGACAGCACGTTACCAATGTCGGCAAAGGACACGCCCAACGCATTGGCCTGTTTGCGGTCGACTTCCAGCTGCACCTGCGGCGCTTCAGCCAGGGCGCTTTCGCGCACATTCATCAGGATTGGACTTTTCTCGGCGGCCGCCAGCAACTCGCTGCGCGCCTGCATCAACGTGGCATGGCCGAGGCCGCCACGGTCCTGCAAGCGGAATTCGAAACCGCTGGACGTACCGAGACCATCCACCGGCGGCGGCAGAACCGCAAACGCCACGGCGTCCTTGATCTGGCTCAATGCGATGTTGGCGCGATCGGCAATCGAACTCGCCGAGTCGTCGCTGCCCCGATCAGACCAGTCCTTGAGCGTGGTAAACGCCAAGGCGGCGTTTTGCCCGCTACCGGAAAAACTGAAGCCGAGAATCACCGTGCTGTCGCCAACGCCGGGTTCAGTGGCGTTGTGGGCTTCGATTTGCTCGACCACCTGCACCGTGCGGTTCTTGCTCGCACCCGGTGGCAATTGGACGTCGGTGATGGTGTAGCCCTGATCTTCCACTGGCAGGAACGAGGAGGGCAGGCGACTGAAGCACACGCCCAATCCGATCAGCAGCACACCGTAGATCAACAGATAGCGGCCCGTGCGTTTCAACGCATAGGCGACCCAGCCCTGATAACGCACGGTCAGTTGCTCGAAACGCCGGTTGAACCAACCAAAGAAGCCACGTTTCTCGTGATGCTCGCCCTGGGCAATCGGCTTGAGCAATGTTGCGCACAGCGCCGGAGTCAAGGTCAGGGCGAGGAATGCCGAGAACAGAATCGACGTCGCCATCGACAACGAGAATTGTCGGTAAATCACCCCGACCGAACCCTGCATGAACGCCATCGGAATGAACACCGCGACCAACACCAGCGTGATGCCGATGATCGCGCCGGTGATCTGCTTCATCGCCTTGCGCGTCGCTTCCTTGGGCGACAGGCCTTCGGTGGCCATGATCCGCTCGACGTTCTCTACCACCACAATCGCGTCGTCCACCAGGATGCCGATTGCCAGCACCATGCCGAACATGGTCAGCACGTTGATCGAGAACCCCAGCGCCAACATGGTCGCAAAGGTGCCCATCAGCGCCACCGGCACCACCAGGGTTGGAATCAGCGTGTAGCGGATGTTTTGCAGGAACAGGAACATCACCGCAAACACCAGCAACATCGCCTCGCCGAGGGTGTAAACCACCTTGGTGATCGAGACTTTGACGAAGGGCGAGGTGTCGTACGGGATCTTGTATTCCACCCCGGCCGGGAAGTAGCGCGCCAGCTCGTCCATCTTCGCCCGCACCAGGGTCGCGGTGCTCAAGGCATTGGCGCCCGGCGCCAGCTGCACGCTGACGGCGGTCGACGGTTTGCCGTTCAGGCGGGTGGAGAACTGATATTCCTGACTGCCGATCTCGACCCGCGCCACATCGCCGATGCGCACGGTAGAGCCGTCGGGATTGGCCTTCAACACGATGTCAGCGAACTCTTCCGGGGTCGACAGCTGACCTTTGACCAGAATGGTCGCGGTGATTTCCTGGGTGGTGCGGGTCGGCAAGTCGCCGATGCTGCCCGCCGAAACTTGAGCGTTCTGCGCGACGATGGCGGCGTTGACGTCGGCCGGGGTCAGGTTGAAACCGATCAGCTTCTGTGGGTCGATCCAGATCCGCATTGCCCGCTCGGCACCGTACAGCTGCGCTTTGCCGACGCCGTCCAAACGCTTGATCTCATTCATCACGTTGCGCGCCAAGTAATCGCTGAGCGCCACGTCGTCGAGCTTGCCGTCGCTGGACGTGAGGGTGATCAACAGCAGGAAACCGGCGGAGACTTTCTCTACCTGCAAACCCTGCTGCGTCACCGCTTGAGGCAGGCGCGACTCGACCACTTTCAGGCGGTTTTGTACATCGACCTGCGCCATTTCCGGATCAGTGCCCGGCTGAAACGTCGCGGTGATGATGGCGCTGCCGAGACTACTCTGGGATTCGAAATACAGCAGGTGGTCAGCGCCGTTGAGTTCCTCCTCGATCAGGCTGACCACGCTTTCGTCCACGGTCTGCGCCGAGGCACCTGGATATACGGCATAGATTTCGACTTTCGGCGGCGCGACGTTGGGGTATTGCGCAACCGGTAGCTGTGGAATGGCCAAGGCGCCGGCCAACAGGATGAACAGGGCAACCACCCAGGCGAACACCGGGCGATCGATAAAGAACTGCGGCATAAATAAGCGTCCTGCTTACTGACCAGAAGCCTGGGCAAGTGGAAGAGGGGTGTCGTCGATCTGCACCTGTTCACCGGGACGGGCGTGCTGCAGGCCTTCAGTGACGATGCGATCACCGGGCTTGAGGCCGCTGGTGACGATCCAGCGATCGTTCTGTACGGCGCCCAGTTCGACCGGTTGCTGGCCGACCCGCTGTTCGGCGTCGAGCAACAACACGTGGGCGATACCGGCACTGTCATGCTGGATGGCCCGTTGCGGCACGCTGATGCCTTGCTGAATGACCGCCTGCTCCAGACGCACGCGAACGAAGCTGCCCGGCAGCAAGTCGAGGTCCGGGTTGGGGAATTCGCTGCGCAGGATGATCTGGCCGGTGCCCGGGTCAACGGTGATGTCGGCGAACAGCAACTTGCCGGGCAACGGATAGAGACTGCCGTCGTCCTGGATCAGCGTGGCTTTGGCCTGGTCCTGACCGACCTGTTGCAACTGGCCGGAACGGAACGCCCGGCGCAGGTCGTTGAGTTCGCGGGTCGATTGGGTAAGGTCGGCATGAATCGGGTTCAGCTGCTGAATCAGCGCCAGTGGTGTGGTTTCGTTCTGCCCGACCAGTGCGCCTTCGGTCACTAATGCGCGGCCGATGCGACCGGAAATCGGTGCTGTGACGGTGGCGTAACCGAGGTTGAGTTTCGCCCGCTCCACGGCGGCTTTGTTCGCGGCGACGTCGGCGGCGGTTTGCCGGACGCTGGCCCGGGCGTTGTCATAATCCTGGCCGCTGATGGCGTTGCCTTCGATCAACTGCGCGTAGCGCTGCTCTTGTAGTTTCGCCTGGAAGGCATTGGCTTCAGCCTTGCGCAGCGCCGCTTCAGCGCTGTCCAGGTCTGCCTTGAACGGCGCCGGGTCGATACGGAACAGCACATCGCCTTTTTTTACATCGCTGCCTTCACGGAAGGCCCGTTGCAACACCACGCCGGCAACCCGCGCACGGACTTCGGCAATCCGTGGTGCCGCAATCCGCCCGCTGAGTTCGCTGGTGATCGACAGGGGCCGGGCTGAGAGGGTCTCGATGCGAACCGTGGCCAGGGTTGCCGCCTCTTCAGCATTCGAGGACTTGTCACAAGCGCTCAGCGTCAGCGCCAGTGCAATCAGGCTGAGCCTGGCCAGCAGATTCTTTGACATGTAAATACCCCAATAATGACCCCGGCATCCTACGGGGAGGCGACGAGGGTAGCGGTGAAGCTTTGTAGGCGCTGTGTGAAATTGTGTAAGGGTTTTACTCAGGCACGGGTGAGGGCGTATATCCTTGGCGACTTGATTCCTTTGCGCCTGATCGATCGCAATCGCGAGCAGGCTCGCTCCCACAGTGGTTCGGTGGTGTTCACAGAATTTGTGTCCCCATGAGATCCCTTGTGGGAGCGAGCTTGCTCGCGATTGCGGTCTATCAGGCGCCACTGCACTTTCTGGAAACACCCCATGCCCAACATCCTCCTGGTCGAAGACGACACCGCGCTCTCCGAACTGATCGCCAGCTATCTGGAACGCAACGGCTATTCGGTCAGCGTGATCAGCCGTGGCGACCCTGTGCGCGAGCGTGCGCGGGTCAATCCGCCGGACCTGGTGATCCTCGACCTGATGCTGCCGGGGCTCGACGGCCTGCAAGTCTGCCGCTTGCTGCGCGCCGATTCGGCAACGCTGCCGATACTGATGCTCACCGCCCGCGATGATAGCCACGATCAGGTGCTGGGCCTGGAAATGGGCGCCGACGACTACGTCACCAAACCCTGCGAACCGCGCGTGTTGCTGGCCCGGGTGCGGACCTTGCTGCGGCGCAGCAGCCTGACTGAACCGCAGACGGCCAACGACCGCATCCTGATGGGCAATCTGTGCATCGACCTCTCCGAGCGCACCGTGACCTGGCGCGAGCAATTGGTCGAGCTGTCCAGCGGTGAATACAACCTGCTGGTGGTGCTTGCTCGGCATGCCGGCGAAGTGCTGAGCCGCGACCAGATTTTGCAACGTCTGCGCGGCATCGAATTCAATGGCACCGACCGCTCGGTGGACGTGGCGATTTCCAAGCTGCGGCGCAAGTTTGACGACCACGCCGGCGAGGCGCGCAAGATCAAGACGGTGTGGGGCAAGGGTTACCTGTTCAGCCGTTCCGAGTGGGAATGCTGAGGCGATGTTCAGAATCCTGTTTCGCCTGTACCTGGTGACGATCGTTTCGTACAGCGCGGCGATCTACCTGGTGCCTGACGTGGTGATCAAGCTCTTCCATGAGCGCTTCGTCACCTACAACCTCGACTATTCACGAGGGCTGCAAACCCTCATCGTCAAACAGTTTCATGCGGTGCCTAAGGAACAATGGCCGGCATTGGCTGCGGAGATGGACAAGGAATTCCAGCCGCTGCACATCGTCTTGACCGGTAACGACGATGCCGATTTCACCCATGATGAGCGGCAACGTCTGCAGCGTGGCGAGAACGTCGTGCGCATTGGTGACTGGGGCTGGCGCACCCTGGCGGTGTCGCCGCTGAACGGGCAGACGGTGGTGGAGATGGTCGTGCCGCCGGACCCGATGGACGTCAGCCTGTTGTATTGGAGCATCAACGTTCTGATCGGCGCGACCATGCTTGCTTGCCTGTTGCTGTGGCTGCGCCCGCACTGGCGTGATCTGGAACGCCTCAAAGGTACCGCTGAACGTTTCGGCAAGGGGCACTTGAGCGAGCGCACACAGATTTCCCAAAGCTCCAACATCGGCAGCCTGGCCAATGTCTTCGACACCATGGCCAGCGACATCGAAAACCTGCTCAACCAGCAACGCGACCTGCTCAATGCCGTCTCTCACGAACTGCGCACGCCCCTGACACGACTGGATTTCGGCCTGGCGCTGGCGCTGTCCGACGATTTGCCCGCCGCCAGTCGCGAGCGTCTGCAAGGTCTGGTCGCGCACATTCGCGAACTCGACGAACTGGTGCTGGAACTGTTGTCCTACAGCCGTTTGCAAAACCCGGCGCGGCTGCCAGAGCAGATCTACGTGTCGCTGGATGAATTTATCGACAGCATTCTGGGGAGTGTCGATGAAGAATTGGAGTCGCCAGACATCGTCATCGACGTGCTGCTCCACGGCCAGCTCGAACGCTTCAGCCTCGACCCACGCCTGACTGCCCGCGCACTCCAGAACCTGCTGCGCAATGCGATGCGCTACTGCGAAAAACGCATTCAGATTGGTGTGCGGGTGTGCTCGAAGGGATGCGAGATCTGGGTCGAAGACGATGGGATCGGTATTCCGGATGAGGAGCGGGAGCGGATTTTCGAACCGTTTTATCGGCTGGATCGCAGTCGGGACCGGGCCACGGGCGGGTTTGGTCTGGGGCTGGCGATCAGTCGGCGGGCGCTGGAGGCTCAGGGCGGCACGCTGACGGTTGAAGCAACGCCACTGGGCGGCGCACGGTTCAGGTTGTGGTTGCCGACCCCTGCCTGACGCGTTCTTTGTAGCAGCTGCCGAAGGCTGCGTTCGGCTGCGGAGCAGTCGTGAATCAACTAACGCGATCTTTCATGCAAACCGTGCATGCAGGATTTGCGAGGACTACGTCCTCGAACGCAGCCTCGCGGGCTCGACAGCTGCTACGCGTTCTGCCGACTTCTCAACAATTTCGCCATGTCCTCCAATTCCGCCGCCGGGTTATGCCCGATCAGCATCCAGGCATGTTCCATGTCCGCCCAGTAGACAACATTCATGCCGTGCCGACGTTCATGGGCGAAATGCCGGCTGCCGCTGTTGGAGCGGGTGACGCACAGCGCCATGGGGCCGTGCGCCGGATCCAGATAGGTGATCTGGGCAATGGCGACACCGTCGTATTCGAGGATTTGCGCGCGCTTGAACTCGGACCGTGGCAAGGCCAGTTTCGCCGGCACAAGATTCAGGCCCAGGCGCGCATCGATGGTCCGCAGTTGCGCCCGCTGAGTGGCTTCGTCACTGGGCAAGTGGTCGAGGGTTTGCGGCACGTAAAGTGACATGTAGTCGGCCACCAGCCCGCGCCAGTTTTCCTTTTGCTGACTCAACTGCCACCCGAGAAACAGCCGATCCGCCAACACGCCACTCACCACCAGGCCAGCAGCCGCCGCGAGGAACCACCGCCGATTCATGGCCGGACGTTCAGGCGAAGGCAAGGTGTCGAGCATAGATTGCAAGCGGTCCACGGGCGCCTGTCGACCTAATTCATCGTAGGCCTCCTTGAACGGCAGGCTGCTGCGGGCCAGCCACTGCAGGCGCAGGTTGAGCGTCGGGTCCTCGGCAATGGCCGAGTCGATGCGGATGCGCTGTTCGCTGTCGAGCTGGTCGTCGAGGTAGGCGACCAGTTGCTCATCCGAGGGTGTTGTCGGGCGTGCGTGGTCGTTCATCGACGTTCTCCAGCGGTAGGGTTCGGCACGGTGTGCAAGGGCGGGTACTCGGCGAGTTTCGCGCGTGCAGTGGCCAGGCGACTCATGACAGTGCCAATAGGCACGTCCAGCACTTCGGCCACTTCGCGGTAAGACAAACCCTCGACGTAGGTGAGAAACACCGTTTCCCGCTGGGTTTCGGGCAAGGCATCGACGCGTCGGATCACCTGTGCCGCGAGGACATGGGTTTGCGCTGCGTATTCACCGTCGAACGACAAGGCGTTGTCGGCATCCACCAGCCCTTGTCCATGACGCACCCTTCGGGCGCGGACTTCGTTGAGCCAGATCGAATGCAGAATGCTCAGCAACCAGCGGTCCATACGAGTGCCCGGAACAAACTGCACAGCACGTTCGAGTGCCCGCACGCAAGTCGCCTGCACCAGGTCGTCGGCGACATGCCGTTGCCGGGACAGCAGCAGGCCGTAGCGCCATAGTCGCGCCAGATGCTGGCTCAGTTCTGCCCGTATAGCATGTTCGCTGGCGATGGCGACCTCCGTCTGCTCGGTGTGTCAGGTTTTCGATGAATCGTTGATGGCTTCGGCCAGGTCCTGGTATTCCTCGCAGGTGTTGCCGCAGATTGACTTGATCTGTTGCAACTGTTCCTGCGCCAGATCACGTCGACCTTTGATGACATAAGCCTCGCCGAGGTATTCACGAACCTGCGCGTATTGCGGGTTGAGTTTGACCGATTGCAGGTAATAGCCGATGCCTTCGTCGGTGCGCCCAAGTTTACGCGTGGCGTAGCCGCGATAGTTCAAGGCCTTGGCAGTGTTTGGCTGTTTGAGGGTATCGAGCAGGGCCAGTGCTTCCTCATAGCGACCGTCCTTGACCAGACGATAAGCGTAATCGGTGCGGTCGGCGTCCGGTACCAGGGCGCTGCTCTGCTTCAGGCATCGTTGCTGCTTGCTGTCCCAGACCTGGCCTTTGGGGCAGTTGGGTTTGGCCGGTTCTTCTTCATCGCCGTCGGCCAATGCAAGCGAGCTGGAAAACGCGACGGCGAGCGCCAGCGGGGTGGTCAGCCAATGCAGGCTCATGGTCAGACGGTCGTTACGTGTCGGCGAGTTCAGGCTTGGGTTGTTCATGGGCAATTCTCATGGGCGATGAGAGGTGAACACCACAGGGTGAACAATTATTCATTTCTTTGAAGCGGTCTTTGCAAGGAAATCTCAACTGCGTAGTTTGTGGCGGTGAGGGGTAGTTAGATAGGGGGTGAGGCCAATCGCGAGCTTGCTCGCGATGGCGTCAGCCCTGACAAAACATTTCTTCAAACCGGATCTTCACCAGCGCATCCGCACACCCAAACTGCCGATCACCCCGTTCAAATCATTGTCATCCACATCAGTGCTGTAGTCGGCGCTGACGTAAAGACTCACGGCGGGCGTCACTCTGGCCACCAACCCCAACCCCACTTCGACGGTCGATGAATTGCGGCTGCTGCTGATCTTGTCGACCTGATCGAGGGTTACGGTATTGCCGGTGTACACCGTGTGCCACACGTTGGTTCGAACATAGGGTTCGACTCCCAGGCCGTTGATGTCGTAACTACCTTTCAACCGTGCACCGACCCGACCGCTCCAGGACGTCAGGTCGCTGGATGAGGCATTGCCGGAGCCGGCATACGGGGTGTCCAGGGTAATGCGTTGATTGATCAACTGCGCCTGGGGTTCGACTACCCAGTGATCGCTCAGACCAATGGGGAAACCACCCTCGACCGACAACGTCACCGCACTGCCTTCGGTCACTTGCCGAGCGCCCTGGTCGTTACGGCTGTAGCCGTTGACCCGACCGCCGCTGGCCGTCAAGTCCACGTGCCAGCCTTGGGGCCCGGTCAGGCTCCAGTAGGCGCCGAGGCTCTGGCCTTCCAGGTTGAGGGTGTCATTGGCGGGGTCGGCGAGGGCGCGACTGGTCAGCAGCCCGTTGTTGTTGCCCTGTAACTGAGTCATGCCACCGACCAGTCCGACGCGCTGGGTATGACCGCTACCGCTTTGCAGAGTCAGGATCGCCGGACCTTTGGATTCGCTACTGCCAGGATTAGAAAACCCCTGAGCCAGAACATCGGTTTGCGCCTGCCGCGAAGCCTGCCCATACAGTTGATCCCAGGCCAAAGGTGCGGCGTCTTCGATGGTCAGGCGTGAACTTCGTGTATCGGAAGCGGCGCTGAAATGGCCGGGGTAGGGGGCGGTGATCGTGACGGCGGGCAAGGTCATGACCGGAACATCCTGACGGTACCAGGGTGTGGTTTCTTCTTCGGCCGGCCCTGCCTGTACTTCCATGGATGAGCACAGAAGGAGTGAGCTCGAGACAGTGCAGAAAGTGACTTTGATCTCTTGTTGGGTGAATGAGGTTTTCATGGAGGTCTACCTTGCAATCGCATGCTGGATCTCGCTCTGGCGTCTCTCCTACCCCGAATGAGGGGCGACCGAATGTAGTGGGGCAAGCCTCTGGCCGCCCGATTTTGCGGGTGTCTGGGGGTTTGCCCCAGGTGGTATTTCCGGGGGTAGTACGTGAAGCTAAGAAGACCGATGGCACTGCGTCAAGAAAGTGAACGATGAGCGGTACGGCTAATTTAGCCGATGCAAGCGATTGTTTTTCTGCGCTTATCTAAGTTCTTGTTTGTACAAAAAATCATCGCGCAACCCGCGAATCAGAGGCGTTTGTCAGCCGACAGTCGGTCTTCAAGCGGCTCGGAATGAGCCAGTTGCTGACTGTTTCTCGCAGATTGTTACTGTCAATAATGAGGCTGGAAACGATCATTCGTGGCGGTTCGTGTGGCTGAACCGCTACAGATGCACTTCCACCGCTAACGGCAAATGATCCGACAAATGCGTCCAGGGCTTGTGCCCCAGTATTCGTGGCTCATGACTGCTGGCGTTGCGCAGATAAATCCGATCCAGACGCAGCAGCGGGAAGCGCGCCGGATACGTCTTCGCCGGACGGCCGTGGTGGCGCTCGAAGGCTTCATGCAGGTAGTCGCGTCGGGCAAGGGCGGTGTTGCCTTGCAACTGCCAGTCGTTGAAGTCGCCGGCGATAATCACCGGCGCATCGTCGGGTAACGATTCGAGCAGTTGGCAAAGTAGCTGGAGCTGCAGTTGGCGATGGCTTTCCAGCAGGCTCAAGTGAACGCAGATCGCATGGACTTCAGTGTGCCCCGGCACGTCCAGTACGCAATGCAGCAGACCGCGACGTTCGGGGCCGGTGATCGAGACGTCGAGGTTGCGGTGTTCGCGGATCGGGTATTTCGATAACAGAGCATTGCCGTGGTGACCGTTGGGGTAGACCGCGTTGCGACCGTAGGCGAAGTCGCTCCACATACTGTCGGCCAGAAACTCGTATTGTGAGGTCTGCGGCCAATCGTTGAAGCGCGAGGAATGGCGATCGTGTTCACCGACGACTTCCTGCAGGAACACCAGGTCCGCCGACGTACTGCGTACCGCTTCACGCAGTTCCGGGAGAATGAAACGGCGGTTGAGTGCGGTAAAACCCTTGTGAGTGTTGACTGTCAGCACTCTCAGTCGATGAATCGCCGGGGGCGTGTTCAATGGAGAGGATTCGACGGCCTGCCACTTGGAATCATTGGTCACGTTCACTCCTCTAAATCAGGGCTGCTTATGTATGCGACTGATACGGGGGCGGGCAGTTCAGCGCGATTTGCGGTAAGTCTTTGTGACGCTAAAAGATCGCAGCCTTCGGCAGCTCCTACATGTTGCGCGTACACCTGTAGGAGCTGCCGAAGGCTGCGATCTTTTGATCTTCAGACGAAGACAATTTCATACGGCAACCGCATCCGCTCCAAAAGTACCGGGGGCAGCAGCGGAGCGATGCCGATGGCCGGTTCGCCGTCGAGCTGGCTGGCGTAGGCGTGGGTGGCGTGGCTTTTACGCGCGACGGTCCAGGTATCCAGGCGCACCTTGCGCGCACGATGCCATGGGATGAGCCCTCGATCACGGGTTGGCCAGTGCCAGGCCCAGACCGGTACTTCGTTGAACGACGCGCCGACCATGGCCGCGGCCTTGACGCTGGCCCGGCCGACGGCGTCATGGTCGACGTTCCCATCCTCGCACCAGGTGCTGAACACCACATCCCCGGGGCGTAAGTAGCGGGCAATGAATTGAGTCAATTGAAATTCCCGTTCGGCCAGGGCGTTGTCGGTGAAGCCGCCACGAATCCATTTCAGGCTGTGCATCGGCAACCCGAGCCGGCGCAAGGCTTCGAGGCTTTCCTGGGGGCGGAACACGCTCAAGCGTTTTTCCGACCACTGTTGCGAGCCCGGATGGCTGGCGCTGCCGTCGGTGATCGAGATCAATTGCAGGGGATGACCCAGGGCGCTGAGCAACTGCAGCAGACCACCGCAGGTCACGACTTCATCGCCGGGATGCGGGGCTATCACCACAGCGCGAGCGCCGGCAGGAACCAGGGTCTGAGTGCCGATGACAGGAATGTTGTCCAGTTGCGGGGCGCTGTTCCAGATCTGTGCTGGCAGGGTGCTTTCGTTGATGGTTACCGATTTCATGGGCTACGTCCTTGTTCTCGTTGATAGCAATGTGCAGCGCTCCAAACCCTGGATTGCCGCGAGCAGAGTATTGCTCATGTAAGGCTATTCGTCGCCTCGATGTTCCATCCGGTAGTTTTTTTATCCGGTTTGCACCATGTCTCGCAGGAAATCGCCAAATCCCCCCCGAGCACGGCTGTCCAGTCTGGCACTGGTGAGTACCTGTGGACGTTGGCTCCAGGCAATCTTCGCCCCGCAGCGTTCGAGTTGCCGCACCAGCTGCACATCCTCGTCGCTGGCCAGCGGCTCGAAACCACCGGCACGCCGGTAAGCCTCGGCGCTGATGCCCAGGTTGGCACCGTGGATATGCCGGTGGCCATCGCGGGCCTGATAATGCTGGTGATAGCGAATTTGCGCCGACTCATCGAAGGCCGCG
Organism: Pseudomonas sp. MDT1-17; assembly: GCF_054898105.1. NCBI lineage: Bacteria > Pseudomonadati > Pseudomonadota > Gammaproteobacteria > Pseudomonadales > Pseudomonadaceae > Pseudomonas > Pseudomonas sp. MDT1-17. The sequence goes on from NZ_JBUBVM010000001.1 coordinate 3,418,315, forward strand.
TTCCACTGATCGACCGTCACCGTGCCGCACACCGCGTCAGCGCCAAGGTCCAGTTGCGCCACCAGCCAATCCTTGGCGACCCGGCTGTCGGCATCGGAGCAGGAAATCCAGCGCACCCCCCGATCCAGTAGAAACCGTGCGCCAGCGGCGCGTGCCTGGCCGACGTTACGCGCCTCGATCGCCAGGCTATGCACCGGATAACAGTCAACGATCTCTGAGGATCGGTCAGTGCAACTGTCGAGCACCACCAGCACCAGGACCGTTTCACCCTCCAGCCGTTCATGGCACGCGGCGCGCAGGGCGGCCCGTATGCACGCTTCGATCAACGCTTCTTCGTTATGCGCCGGGATCAAAATGCCAATCATCGCAAGCCCTCCAGAGCGGCCACGGAGCGCGGTTCCCGGCTCCAGAGTTCCAACAGGAAATCGGCCTCCTGATGCAGTATCAGGCGCGGCAAGTGCAACTGTTCGTGGAGTAAGTCATGGACCTGTCGGGCATTCAGCGGGCAGCCCTCGATCGGTGGGCGCCAGTGGCAGGCCAGGAGCTGGCCGTCGGCGGTCAGTGACCGGGTGGCGTGTTCGATCAGGCGCCTGAGGTCTTCGGCGTCCAGGTAATAGCCGACTTCGCTGAGCACAATCAGGTCGAATTGCTCGCTCGGCCAATCGCCCGGCAAGCGGCTTTGGCGAACTTCGGTGTGGTCGAACACGCTCAGGCGAGTGCGAGCCAGCGCCACGGCGGCGGCTGCTGTGTCGCAACACAACAGGCGATCGCAGCGTGTGGCCAGATCAGCGCTCAATTCCCCATTGGCGCAACCCGGCTCGAAGATCGCGCGGTAGTGCGGCCGGGGCAATGCGGCCAGCGTTATGGCGCGTTTGCGCTGTTCGTACCAGCGTTGACGGAAAGCCCAGGGATCGTCGTTGCCGGCGAACAAACCGTCGAAATAGCGATCCTCGACGCTCATAGAAACACCACTTCAAACGGTTGCAGTAACCGGTCCAAAACATAGGGCGCCAGCACCGGTGGCAAGCTGATGTGCGGGTCACCCTCCAGTTGGCTGGCGAAGGCATGAATGGCGTGCCGTTTGCGCGCCACCAGGGCTGGGGTCAACAGAATCTTTCGAGCCCGGTGCCAAGGCACGAAACTGTCTTCAGGGGTTGCCCAGTGCCAGGTCCAGACGGGCAGCTCATGCAGCGTCGCACCCACCCGTTTTGCCGCCTCGGCACTGGCACGTCCTACAGCCTCGTGATCGCAATGGCCGTCTTCGCGCCACGTGGTGAAGACCACATCGTTGGGCCGCAGATGACGTTCGATGAACTCACACAACTCGGCTTCCCGTGCCGCCACCTGACTGTCGGCGAAACCACCGCGCAGCCATTTCAGGCTGTGCAGCGGCAGGCCGAGACGACGCAGGGCCTGGGCCGACTCCTGCGGGCGGACCACACTCAGGCGTTCCACTGGCCAGCGCTCGGAACCGGGATGGCTGGCGCTGCCATCAGTGACGGAGATCAGTTGCAGCGGCCGGCCAGCCGCAGCGAGTAATTGCAGGAAGCCGCCGCAACCCAGGACTTCGTCGTCTGGATGGGGGGCGATGATCACTGCACGTGAGCTTTGCGGCACTAGAGTCAGGATGTCGGTCACGGGCAACTGCGCCAGATGGTGTGAGGTTTGCCATAAATGCAGCGGCGTTCCCTGGCCGACAATGGGGTTGGTTTTCATAACTGCCATGTCTCCGTCAGAACCTGCTGCCCAAGCGCGGCGAGATCCCGTTCGGCGTGGCTTTGCCGCAGGAATACCGGCAGGTCAGCGATCAGTCGGGCGAACTGTCTGTCCTTGCAATAGGGGCCGGCACCGAGCGCGTGGCCGACATGCTGGACGACCTGTTCAGCGACGTGTTCAACCACCGCCCGGGCGCGGCGGGCCAAACGTTCGGCGTCATCCAGTGGCGCGGCGTCGATGGTCAATGCGCTGGTACGCAACACTTGGGCGGCGGCATGCAACGCACTGTCGACCGCACCCAGGTGCGCGAGGGCATGGGGTTCTTCACTGCGTGCGCAGTGACGGCGCAGGCGCTCGGCGATGCTTTGCGCAGCGCCGTACCAGCAAGCGGCAATGCCGATCCCGCCTTGCCAGAAGCCTGGCCGTTGCAGGTAGTCGCCGGGGTCGCCGATGGCTTGCGCCTCAGCGCCTTCGAACAGCACCTCGACGCTGGCGGTGGCGCTCATGCCCACGGCTTGCCAGCCCTGATCAGTGACCGTCACGCCGGGTTGGTCCAGTGCCACCGCGACCAGTTGTTGCCGGTCGTGTTCATCCCACGCCGTGAGCAAGGCGTGACTCAGCACCGCAGCACCTGAACACCAGGCCTTGCGCCCATTCAACGCCACCATCTGCCCCTGCGGGCTGACCCGCACTCGCGCCTGCGGGGGTTCTGCCGCCCACATGCCCCACGTGCTGGAAGGCGTCGGCGAACCGCCGAGTTGCTGGATGATCGCCAAGGCGTCGGTATGCCCCTCGTACAACTTGCACAACCCCAGATCATGTCCGCCGACCTCGGCCAGACGCTGAAATCGCTCCAGTGTCTGGCCACCGCCGGGCAGCGGAAGCTGATCGAGACCCGCCTCGACCAGCGCGCGCAGGCACCGGCCTAACGCCTGAGTGTCGGCGTAATCCGCTGGCTGACGTTGGAGAAATCCCTGAAGGTCCATTTCACTCTTCTTCCTCACGCTGCAATTCGAACAGCAGCAGCGAACGGCCAGTGACCGAATATTCGTGATCGAACTCGAAGCGTTCCTGACCCCGAATCGACGGTTGGTTGGTGTCGATCATGCAGGTCCAGAAAACGCCGTCGGGCACTTCCGGCAGAAGGAAATTGACGATGTCGTGATGCGCGTTGACCACCAACAACAGGGTGGCGTCAGCGCCCTTGCGGCGGATACCGGTTTCCTGGGCGCGGCCGTCGAGCAGCATGCCGAGGCAGCGGCCATGACCTTCCTCCCATTGTTCGATGGACATTTCGCTGCCATCCGGCGCGAGCCAGGTGACGTCCTTGACGCCGATGTCCTCGTTGTAATTGCCCACCAGGAACCGACCGCGACGCAGGATCGGGTAGGCCAGGCGTAACTTGATCAGACGCTTAACGAACTTGAGCAGGGCCTTGCCGTCTTCGCTCAGGTCCCAATTGACCCAACCGATCTCGCTGTCCTGGCAATAGGCGTTGTTATTGCCTTCCTGGGTGCGGGCGAATTCGTCGCCGGCCACCAGCATCGGCGTGCCTTGCGACAGCAGCAGCGTGGCGAAGAAGTTGCGCATCTGCCGCTGACGCAGCTCATTGATCTCGGGATCGTCGGTCGGGCCTTCGACGCCGTGGTTCCAGGACAGGTTGTTGTTGCTGCCGTCCTGGTTGTTCTCGTCGTTGGCTTCGTTGTGTTTGTCGTTGTACGACACTAGGTCGTTAAGGGTGAAACCGTCGTGGGCGGTGATGAAGTTGACCGAGGCATACGGCCGCCGACCACGCTGATTGAACATCTCGCCGGAGGCGGTCATGCGACTGGCGAAGTCCGCCAGTTGGCCGTCGTCGCCTTTCCAGAACGCACGCACGGTGTCACGGAATTTGTCATTCCACTCGACCCAACCCGGCGGAAATTTGCCAACCTGATAACCCCCGGGGCCGCAATCCCAGGCCTCTGCAATCATCTTCACCTGGCGCAGCACCGGGTCCTGACGGCAGGCGACGAGGAAGCTGTGACGTTCGTCGAAGCCATCGTGGTAGCGCCCGAGAATGGTCGCCAGGTCGAAGCGGAAACCGTCCACGTGCATTTCCGACGCCCAGTAGCGCAGGGAATCGGTGACCATTTGCAGCACGCACGGGTGACTCAAGTCCAGGGTGTTGCCGGTGCCGGAATCGTTGATGTAGTAGCGCTTGTCGTCGGGCATCAAGCGGTAGTAGGAGGCGTTGTCGATGCCGCGCATGGACAGGGTCGGGCCTTGCTCATTGCCCTCGGCGGTGTGGTTGTAGACCACGTCGAGGATCACTTCGAGATTGGCTTCGTGCAGGTGCGCGACCATCTCCTTGAACTCGTCGATCTTGCCGCTGGCCAGGTAGCGCGGGTCGGGGGCGAAGAACGCGATACTGTTGTAGCCCCAGTAGTTGGTCATGCCTTTGTGCAACAGATGCTGGTCGTTGACGAAGGCGTGAATCGGTAGCAATTCAACCGTCGACACACCGAGCTTGCGGATGTGTTCCAGCACGTCATCAACCATCAACCCGGCGAAGGTGCCACGCAGGTTCTCGGGGACGGAAGGGTGACGCATGCTGATGCCGCGCACGTGGGTTTCATAAATGATGGTCTTGTCCCACGGCACGCTGACCCGGTGGTCGCGGCCCCAGGTGTGAGCCGGGTCGATCACCTTGCACTTGGGTACAAACGGAGCGCTGTCGCGTTCATCGAAACTGAGGTCGGCGTCGGGGTGGCCGATGGTGTAGCCGAACAGCGCTTCAGACCATTTCAACTGGCCGACCAGTTGTTTGGCGTAGGGGTCGATCAGCAATTTGTTGTGGTTGAAGCGATGGCCGTTGGCCGGGTCGTAGGCGCCGTAGACACGGTAGCCGTAGATCATCCCCGGATGGGCGTCGGGCAGGTAGCCGTGGTAGATCTCGTCGGTGTATTCCGGCAGTTCGATGCGTTCCAGTTCAACCTCGCCGGCGCCATCGAAGATGCACAACTCGACCTTGGTGGCGTTGGCGGAAAACAAGGCAAAGTTGACCCCTAGGCCATCCCAGGTCGCGCCCAGCGGGAAGGGCAAGCCTTCACGGATTCGCGAGGCCTCGGCGTGAGGTTCTGGCGCGGCTTTCTTTGGATTGGTCATAGGTGCTCCTGCAAAGGGGGGACAGTTCTTGGCTCTGGTTTTTTTTGAGGGCGAGCGAGCCCTCGGTGGCGAGAGGACTCGCCACGTATTCAATCAGGTCAACGGTGAGTGGCGTCAGACAGCGGGCGGTTTTCGCGCTGCTCGAGGCTTTTTCTCGGTGGCTTTTTCGCCCGGCGGGATCACCTTCGATGCCGCGGCGGGCTTGGCTTTTGGCTCGCCAGCCTTGCCATTGGTGGATTTGCTGGCTGGGGCCTTGGCGCCAGCGGTTTTGCTGCCAGCGGCTTTTGGCGCTTTGCTCGGTGCCAGGGCTTCGGCTTCAGCCAGCTTGCGGGCCATCTCCCAGTGGCGGGCTTCCTGACCCTCGGGTTTTCCTTCCGATTCCCAGATCTGATAGGCAAATTCGCGGATGCGTTTATCGTTGGTACTCATCGCAATGCTCCTGAACTGAACTCAAGTTGGGGTAGTTTGGATAAAAAGATTGATCGGGAAATCCCCCAGCGCGGTGCTGATGTCCAGCTCTCTGTGGTGTGTGACTGTCACGCTGGAAAAAAGTCCCTTCAAATCTTCATCAGGGGTGGTGAACGGTAATTTGACCCGTGTATCGCCCCACAGCGGCGCGTCAATCCGGGGTTCGGCACTGTTTTTCAGCCATTCGGCGCAGCGTATCGGTACGATCACGATGGCCCTTTTTCCTTGCAGCTCGCGAGCAAATGCCAGCACCCGGTGAGCCTGGCTGCCGACGACTTCAAGGGCTTGATACGTCCCTCGCCGAAACAGCTCGGTGTGCTCTAGCCGCAGGTTCAACGTACGCGCGATCAGGGTTTGCTTGATGCGCCCGTCCCGCCAGTTAGCCAACAGCTCGGGCAAATCCAATGGCGCCTGCAGGGACTGCTGACGGCTGGCGTAATCCACCGGCCGGCGGTTGTCCGGGTCGACTAGCGAGAAGTCCCAGTACTCGGCGCCCTGATAAAGGTCCGGCACCCCAGGCACGGTCATGCGCAGCAAGGTTTGCGCCAATCCATTGAGTGCGCCGGGGGCAGCGATGCTGTTGGCCGCTTTGCATAGGGCCGCGCGCAACAGTTCCCCTTCAGGACTCAGCAACAGTCGTTGCAGGAATTGCTGAACCGCTTGTTCGTAAGCCTCGTTCGGCGCGCTCCAGCTGCTTTGCAACTTGGCTTCGCGCAAGGCTTTCTGTTGCCACTGCCACACACGTTGAGTGTAGTTTTCAAGCGCTGCTTGATCGTCACTGCGCACATCGAGCGGCCAGCTGCCGAGGATCGCTTGGTAGAGGATCAACTCATCGCCCGTCGTCGGCATTTGGTCGTCGTCGCGCAGGGGCCGGGCGAGGGCCTGCCAGAGCGGCACTTGCTCGGCGTACCAGGTACTGCGCTCGCTCAACACCGCCAGGCGCGCGCGGGTGTCTTCACCGCGTTTGTGGTCGTGGGTGGCGGTGGCCAGCAAATTATCGGGAAATGCTTCGAGGCGATTGGCGCAAGCCGCATGGAAATCGGCCACCGGCGCGCTGAACTGCTCGGTGCTGAACCCCACGTCATTGCGCGACAGCAAAACCGCCGAGCGATAGAACGCGGTGTCTTCCACGGCCTTCGCCGCCGCCGGCGACGTCAGTTGTTGAAAACGTACGCAGGCATGTTTGAGCATCTTGCGCGGGCGGCCCAACGGGCGTTTGCGCCATGATTCACCCCCCAGCCAGCGGGCCAGGCAATCGAGCACCGGCCAGTCGGCCTCGCTAAGGGTAAGCCTGGCACCGTCCATAGCCTGCTGGAAAAACACATCGTCTTCAGCCGAACGACCACGCGGGCTGATGTAGGTGCGGTACACCGGGAAATGCACGATCAGTTCCTGCAACGCCCGACGAATCGCACCGAGGGTCAGGTCGCGGGTCATCACGTCATCCCGGGCCACTTGCAACAGGGCCTGGGCGACACTTTCGAAGTCCCCGGCGAGGGAGCCGTTGAGGATCTGCTGGCGGGCCAGTTGCGCTTCCTGACGGAAATCGGCGGGCCGTTCACTGTATCGATTCCACAGTTCGCCCAAGGTGTGGGCACCTTCGGGAGCGTGTTGCAGCAGCGACAACTGATTCATGAACTCGTAACCCGTGGTGCCATCCACCGACCAGTCACGGTGCAGGGTTTCGCCTTCGCCGAGGATCTTCTCGACGAAGATCGGCAGGTGCCGATTCGGCGACAGGCTGTCGACCCGACGCCGCAGTTTGCGGCAGTAACCCCGAGGGTCGGCGAGGCCGTCGATGTGGTCGATGCGCAGGCCGTCGACCAGGCCTTCGGCTACCAGTTCGAAGATTTTCGCGTGGGTGGCTTCGAACACGGCGGGGCGTTCAACGCGCAGGCCGCCCAGTTCGTTGACATCAAAAAAGCGCCGCCAGTTGATGTCATCAGCCGCCGTGCGCCAACTGGCCAGGCGATAGCTTTGGTGTTCAAGCAACACGTGCAGACGGTGGAAACCTTCGGCGGTGAGCGAGTCATAAGCGCTGAGGTTTTGCTGGATGGCTTGCAGAATCGCCGGATCACTGGCCAGTTCACGCAGCTCGGCTTTCAGCGGCATCGCCAGACTATGGGCGTCAGTTTGATAGCTCAGGGTGGTGAAACGGTCTGCCAGCGACTTCAGCGATTCGGCGTGCAGTGGGTCATCGGTTCTGAGCAGTTCGCCGTAATGGGTCGGGCAGATCGGGAAGTGATGCTCATAGTGCTCGACATAAAACGTGCCCTTCTGCGCATCGAAGCGCAAGGGCAGGGTGCCGTCCTGCAAGGCTATGCCGTAGTCGCTGCCGAGGAAGGGCAAGAGCAACTGGCCTGTCATCAACGGATCGGGTGAATGCCACTGGATATCGAAGAACTCGCCGTAAGGGCTCAGGCGTCCCCATTCCAGCAAATCCTGCCACCAGGGATTATCGCCACCGCCGACGGCCATGTGGTTGGAGACGATGTCGAGGATCAGCCCCATGTTCTGTTCGCGCAGTGCACTGACCAGACGCCGTAACGCCGCTTCGCCGCCCAGCTCGGGGTTGACGGTGGTCGGGTCCACGACGTCGTAGCCGTGCATGGATCCGGCGCGGGCGCTCAGTAGTGGCGACGCGTAGACATGGCTGATGCCGAGGCTGGCGAAGTACGGCACCAGCGGCACCGCATCGTCCAGCGTGAAGCCTTTATGAAATTGCAGCCGCTGCGTTGCCCGCAGCGGTTGGGTAATCGTTTGATTCATTGGTCACGCTCGGCCGCCTGAAGTCGCGCACAGGCGAGCAGTTCCAGGCGTCGGGCGGCATCCGGGTCGTCGAGCAAAGCTTCACTGTTGCCGGGCAAACGTCGGGACCAGTTGGGATGCGTGTCGATGGTGCCTGGCAAGTTGGCCTGCTGTTCGATGCCCAAGGCATCTTCCAGCGGCAGCAACACCAGCGGCGCACGGGTATGACCGAGGAAACGTATCGCGGCGTCGAGCACCTGATCGGTTTCATGGGACTCTTCGCGAAAGTTCTGCGGGTCCTCGCTCAACACCCGGCGCAGGCCTTCGCGTTCGCGTTCGCGGTGGTGTCGCCATTCGATTTCACCCGGAGCGTCGACCAAACCCAATCGGGCGTTCCAGTCGATATCGCGGCCATGCCACCAACCATTGAGCGTCGGCAGGTCATGGGTGCTCGTGGTCGCAAGAGCGTTGTCCGGCCAGTCGAGAATTGTGTTGAAGTGCGCGTTGTCCTGTTCGAACAACAGCACGCGCATGCCGAGGATCGAACGGGCGATGAGCTTATCTCGCAAACCATCCGCCACAGTGCCGAGGTCCTCTCCGAGGACGATGGCCTGATGACGATGGGATTCAAGGGTCAGCAAACGCAGCAGGTCGTCCACCGGGTAATAGAGGTAGGCACCGTCGGCGGGTGACGCGCCATTGGGGATCACCCACAGCCGTTGCAGGCCCATGACGTGATCGATGCGCAAACCACCGGCGTGGGCGAAGTTGGCCCGAAGCATTTCAATGAATGCGCGAAAGCCATTGCGTACCAAGCCTTCGGGCGAGAACGCGGAAATGCCCCAGCCCTGACCCGTGCGATTGAGAATGTCCGGTGGTGCACCCACGGTCAGCGAGGCGAGCAATTCGTCCTGGCGACTCCAGGCCTGGCTGCCACCGCCATCGGCACCGACGGCTAGATCGGCAATCAGACCAATGCTCATGCCACTGCTGCGGGCGGCGGTTTGTGCGCGTTCCAGGCAGCGCGTGATCAGCCATTGGCAGAAGGCGAAGAAGCCAATGCGTCCGGCGTTTTCTTCGGCAAATTCGGCGAGGGCGGCACTTCGCGGGTCGCGCCATTGTTCCGGCCACTCGCGCCAGTCGAGGTTTTCACCTTTGGCGGCGCGGGCTTCTTGAATGGCTTCGAAGCGGCAGTGGTTTTCCAGGGCTTCGCCAGCGGCGTGACGGAAGCTACTGAAATCGGCATGCAACGGGTGTTCGCCCTGGACAAATCCTTCGTACAACGCCTGCAGCAGGCGATGTTTGGCTTCGGCCGCCACCGGCCAATCAACCAACGGCGATGCTTCGAGCTGCTTGAGTTCTGCCGCCAGGCCGGTTGCATCAATCGCGGTCCGCAACGCTCGTTCGCCCAGGATGGCGCCCGGTGCGGCGTAAAGGCTGTTGAGAAACAAACGGCTGGACGGCGAATACGGGCTGTAACGCTGGGTGTCGTTGCTGAACATTGCATGCAACGGACTGATCGCCAACGCTTCGGCACCGCGTTCGCCGGCCACACGGGCCAAGTCTTCCAGCGCCTGGGTATCGCCGAACCCGCCATCGCCGGTGCGACGCAGCGAGTACAGCTGCACGCTCAGGCCCCAGGTACGCGGAATCGGACTGTCGACGGCATCGCCGACGCTGTAGCAGCGCGTGGGCGCGACGGCCAAGGTAAATGATTGTCCATCAATGTTGACGTGCTGATAACCGACCGGGACCAGACCGGGCAGCATCGCCTCGGCGTCCAGTTTCAGGTTGAGCCGCGCGCCATCTTCAAGGTGGATCTCGCACGGTGTTTCGGGCTCAAAGTAATGCGCCAGGCTCAGGCCGACGCCGAAATCTGCGGTCAGTAGCGGCGGTAGATGCCGGGTCTGTTGCACCTCTTGCAATTGCAGCAGGCTGGCGTCGATTTCCTGTGCGGTGCTGGCGGGGTGGCCGAGTCCGGTGAGGACGTTGCGTAACACTGATGGAGCGACTTTCTGTGGGCGGCCGTTGGCGTCGATCCAGTCGACTGCCAGGCCGGCACGGCTGGCCAGTATTTCCAGTTGCGCATCACTCATTGGCGCTCTCCATCCGGGGGTAGCAAAGGGTCTGCGGCCGTGAGGCTGACTAGCGCGCAATACGGGGCAAGGGTGCCTTGTTCCAGCAGATCGGCGGACTTCGAGGGATGTTCATACAACAACGAAGCGCCGGCCTGCGGGGAGTGGACCACAGGCGTGTCGCTGAGGTTCAGGTCAATACGCAGCTGACTGCCATCGCCCAGTTGCCAGCGCGCCGTCACCGCGCCTTGCGCGAGCACTTCGGCACCCAGCGGGTGAGCGCCGGGCACGCGTGTCATGATCTGCTCGTGGCGGATTTTCAACAGTTGGCGATACAACTCATAAATGTCGGATTGTCGACTTGCCGTCAGATTCGGTCGGGAGTCTTCGAAGGTTTTCCGCGCGTTCGGGTCGGGAATCTTTTCGCGTTTATCCGGATCGGCAAATGCGTCAAACGCGGAAAACTCGTTACGTCGGCCTTCGCGAACCCGTTCCGCCAGTTCGCCGTGATGGCTGGTAAAAAACAGGAACGGTTCTTGCGCGGCGAACTCGTCACCCATGAACATCAGCGGGATCATTGGCGACAACAGCAACAGCGCTGTCGCGGCTTTTAGCGCGTCTGGATGGGCCAGTTGGTGCAGTCGTTCGCCAAATGCGCGATTGCCGATCTGGTCATGGTTTTGCAAGAACAGTACGAACGCGCTGGGCGGCAAGTGACCGCTGGGCTCACCCCTTGCTTCGCCGTGTCGGTTGGTGTGGCCCTGAAACACAAAACCCTGGCTCAGGCAGCGTGCCAATTGTTCGGTGGGATTGTCGGCGTAGTCGGCGTAATAGGCGTCGGTTTCGCCGGTCAGCAGCACGTGCAAGGCGTTGTGGCCATCGTCGTTCCACTGCGCGTCGAACCCTTCTTGCAGCAAGCTGGCCTGGTTGTGTTCGTTCTCGACCGTCAGCCACACATGACGCGCGGGGTCGGTCTGCTGCCGAATCCGCTGCGCCAGTTCCTGGAGAAAGTCCGGGCTTTCGATGGCGTGCACCGCGTCAAAGCGCAATCCGTCAAAGCGGTACTCCAGCAACCACATCAGCGCGTTGTCGATGAAGAAGTCACGCACCTCGCGTCGCTGGAAGTCGATGGCCGCTCCCCAAGGTGTGTGCTTGTCTTCATTAAAGAAGGCCTTGGCGTAGCGATGCAGGTAATTGCCGTCCGGGCCGAAGTGGTTGTAGACCACGTCGAGAATCACCGCCAGGCCATGACCGTGGGCGGTGTCGATGAGATGTTTGAGTTGTTCGGGGGAACCGTAGGAGGCTTGGGGCGCATAGGACAGAACCCCGTCGTAGCCCCAATTGCGATCGCCGGGAAACTGCGCCAGCGGCATCAGTTCTATCGCGGTGATGCCCAATTCGGCAAGGCGGGCCAAGTGCTGCTCGACGTCACTGAAGCCGCCGAGCGCACCGACGTGCAATTCGTAGATGACGGCTTCGTTCCAGGGACGGCCTGACCAGGTGCTGTTTTGCCATTGATAGGCGAGGGGATCGACCACCACGCTGTGGCGGTCGATATCACCGGCCTGTGCGCGGGAGGCCGGGTCGGGCACTGCAAGCTCGCCGTCGATGTTGAAGCGGTAACGCGTACCCGCGGGGCAGCGGGTCTTGATCACGAACCAGCCATCGGCCTGAGGCGTTAGCGGCAAGGATTGTCCATTTTCCAGTTCGACACTGACGGAAAACGCATCTGGCGCCCACAAGGCAAAACGCGTGTGCTCAGCGTCCAGCATGATTGCGCCGTGGGGCCAGGTCTCAAGGGTCCGTAACGGCATCTATGAAAACCTCTTTTTAATGTTTGCTCGATTTACCCAATGCCTTAGTAACAAGCTGTTCGTAGAGTTCGGCGTACGGTTCGACCGCCTTGCACCAGTTGAAAGGCGCTGCCATGGCGCGGCAACGCATGGCGTTGAGCAGGTCGGGGAAGGCAAACACCTTGAATGCCCGGCTCAGGGCTTCCTGATAGCTCTCGGCCGTGGATTCGTCGAACAGGAAACCGGTTACACCGTTTTCAATGGTGTCGGCCAAACCGCCGGTGTTGCGGGCTACCGGCAACGAACCGAAGCGCTGGGCGTACATTTGGCTCAAGCCGCAAGGCTCGTAACGCGAAGGCATCAGCAGGAAATCACTGCCGGCGAACATGCGACGGGCGTCTGTTTCGTTGAAACCGATGCGCACGCCGATCTGGCCGGGGAAACGCAGGGCCAGTTCACGCATGGCTTGTTCTTCTTCCGGCTCGCCACGACCGATGATTGCGATCTGCCCGCCAGATTTGACGATGTATTCGGAGACAGCTTCGGTCAGGTCCAGGCCTTTCTGATAGACCAGTCGCGACACCACGGCGAACAATGGACCTTCGCTATCGTCCAGGCCAAACAGCTCACGGACGTGGGCGGCGTTGACCGCTTTGCCATCCCAGTCACCGATGCTGAACGGGCGGAACAGGTGCGTGTCGGTGGCGGCGTCCCAGCTTTCATCGATGCCATTGGGAATACCACTGAGCAGACCTTGCTGGGTCTTGGCGGCGAGAAAACCGTCGAGACCGCAGCCGAAGGCCGGGGTGGTGATTTCCTGGGCATAGGTGGCGCTGACGGTGGTGATGTGGCTCGAATAGGCCATGCCAGCCTTGAGGAACGACATCTTGCCGTAGAACTCCATGCCTTCTTGTTGCAAGGCATGCATGGGAATACCTAGTTCCGGGCACGACCCGAGACTGGTCACGCCCTGGTAGGCGAGGTTATGAATGGTGAACAGCGTCGGCGTGCGTTGTCCACGCCAGTGCATGTAGGCGGGTGCCAGACCGGCAGGCCAGTCATGGGCGTGCACCAGATCCGGGCACCAGTGGATTTGTGCAAGATTGGCGGCAATGTCGGCGGCCGCCAGACCCAGGCGGGCGAAACGAATGTGGTTGTCCGGCCAGTCGCGGCCGTTGTTGGCGCCGTACGGCGAACCTTCGCGCTCGTAGAGCTCGGGGCAGATCAACACGTAAATGACCAGACCGTCGGGCATGTCCATGCGCCCGATCTTGCAGGGAGGCAACGCGGCGTGACCACCGAGCTCACCAATGATATGAATCGGGTTTTCGCTGTTCAGCACTTGCGGGTAACCGGGAATCAGCACACGCACATCATGCAAATGCGCCATGGCTCGCGGCAGTGCTGCGGAAACGTCGCCCAGACCACCGGTTTTCACCAGATCGGCGATCTCCGAGGTTACGAACAGTACTTTCTTTTTATTGGGATTCTGATGGGCCACCGGTGTCAGCGTCTTGGTGCCTGGGACGCTGATCGATTGGTGGCTGGGGGCGCTCACAGCGCTCGTTTCGCCGACCTGCTGATGAGCACGTTCTCCCTGAATATCTAAAGCCGTACTGATCATATGAGTCTCCCGTGTTGTTGATCTAATTCTTAGGTCTGGCACAAACGGTATTTCGTAGCCAATTCCTGTGGCCGGGCGCAAACGCGCTACGCATCGGAGAGCAAGCGCTGCCAATGCGTTGAAGCAGAATGGCTGGAGTAAACGTTGCAAGGATTGCACCAGTCGCAACGCACCTACCTTTACCCTGACCCGTCACGAGCGGCAAAAGTTTAGACTTTCTTTCCGCTTTATGACCCGTCGGTTTCGCCCCGCGGAACTGAGTCTAGGCCAGAACTTAGAGCGGGGGAGGCCAGATGGCAAAATTGTTCGACAATCGGTTTAAAGAGGTACGGACGTACCGCTTGGGGGGAGAAACGCACCGACGAAGGGCATGTTTTTTTAACTTTATGCCTCAAAAAATATTTGAGATGTCACATGAATGTGCCAAACGCGGCCGGGCTCTCGCACTGTTAAGGTGCGCAGCCGGCAAGTCCAGTTTTTGGCCGAACCGCTGCCACTGCCGGCCTGGATGCCTTGTTATAGTTCGGGCCTCATTTTCTGCCCCGGTAAAAGGATCACTGCCATGTCTCAGTACACCGCGTTCACCGTCGAACTGGCCGATAAAGTCGCCCATGTGCAGATCAACCGGCCGGAAAAAATAAATTCGATGAATGCGGCCTTCTGGAGCGAGATCATCGAGATTTTCCAGTGGGTGGACGACACTGACGAAGTCCGGGTGGTGGTCCTCAGTGGTGCGGGCAAGCATTTTTCTTCCGGCATCGACCTGATGATGCTGGCCGGCGTGGCCAATGAGCTGGGCAAGGACGTGGGTCGCAATGCGCGCTTGCTGCGCCGCAAAATCCTCGCCCTTCAGGCCTCATTCAATGCGGTCGACCATTGCCGCAAACCGGTGCTGGCAGCGATTCAGGGTTACTGCCTGGGTGGCGCCATCGACCTTATTGCCGCTTGCGACATGCGTTACGCCGCCGAGGACGCGCAGTTTTCGATCAAGGAAATCGACATCGGCATGGCGGCTGACGTTGGCACGCTGCAACGCTTGCCGCGGATCATCGGTGACGGCATGCTGCGTGAACTGGCTTACACTGGTCGCACTTTCGGTGCCGAAGAAGCACGTGGCATGGGCCTGGTCAATCGCGTTTACAGCGACACGGCCAGCCTGCTCGACGGTGTCATGGGCATTGCCCGCGAGATCGCCAGCAAGTCACCGATTGCGATCACCGGCACCAAAGAGATGATCAGCTACATGCGCGACCATCGCATCGACGACGGCCTGGAATATGTCGCCACCTGGAACGCCGCCATGCTGCAATCCACTGATCTGCGCGTGGCCATGGCCGCCCATATGAGCAAACAGAAACCCGAATTTCTGGATTGATAAAAAATGATTTCACGCTGGACCACCGCAGTACTGGATACCGACCAGCCCGGCGGCTGGGCCGTGGCCCGCAGCCCCGAAGGCTTTCTGTTCGATGACAATGGCGCGTTGTTCCCCCGCGAATGGCTCAAGCGCCAGGATTTGTCGATTCTCGCTGAACATGGCATCGGCCACCTGGACGGCGAACCGGTCTACCTGCTGGAACTGCGCAGTCACAGCGAAGTGCCGGGCTGCAACTGGAAAGGCCTGCGGGCGTTCATGCTCGAGGGCGATCACGCGGTTTACAAGGTGCTTGGTTATGCCGCGCAGATCGGCACCTGGGCCCGCGAACACCGCTTCTGCGGTAACTGCGGGCTGGCGATGAGCCAGGTGACCCGGGAACGGGCGATGTACTGCGAACCGTGTGATTTACGCAGCTACCCGCGCATTTCGCCGAGCATGATTGTATTGGTGACCCGTGGCGATAAAGTCCTGCTGGCCCGTTCGCCGCGCTTTGTCACCGGGGTCTACAGTACGTTGGCGGGGTTTGCCGAACCGGGCGAGTCGGCCGAAGACTGCCTGATTCGTGAGGTTCGCGAAGAAGTGCAGATCGAGGTCAAGAACATCCAGTACATGGGCAGCCAGTGCTGGCCGTTCCCGCATTCGATGATGCTGGGGTTTCACGCCGAATACGCCGGTGGCGAGATCGTGTGTCAGGAAGACGAGATCGAAGACGCCCAGTGGTTCAACGTGCGCGACTTGCCGCCGTTGCCGGCGTCACGCTCGATTGCCCGTTACCTGATCGACGTCTATGTGGCGCGGCGCTTAGGTCACGCTGAACCAGTGTTGCCAGGCTAACCGCACGGTCAAGCCCAGCACCACGGTGATAAACACCGGGCGAATGAACTTCGCACCGCCACTGATGGCGGTGCGAGCCCCGAAGAACGCCCCGACCATCACCGACAGGCCCATGCTCAGTCCGATGATCCAGTCCACCTGCCCGGAAAACACGAACACCGACAGTGCCGCAATGTTGCTGACGAAGTTCATGCTGCGCGCCACGCCGCTGGCCTTCACCAGGTCGATGGGGTACATCAGCATCGTGCTGACGGTCCAGAACGCACCCGTGCCGGGGCCCGCCACGCCGTCGTAAAAGCCGAGGCCGAAGCCTTGGGTCGATTGCCACTTTTTCTTGATCGGTGCGTCGCTGTCCAGCGGCGTTTTCGGCGTGCCGCCAAACAACAAGTAGAGCCCACAGGCGAAAACGATCACCGGGAGCATCTTGTTCAACCATTCTGCTGGCAGGTAGTGAGCGACCACGGCACCGGTCAGCGCGCCCACCAGCGTGCCGACAATGGCGTGCATCCACTGCCTGGGATGGAACAGTTTGCGTCGGTAGAAAGTGAAACTGGCGGTGGCCGAGCCGAATGTCGAGCTGAGTTTGTTGGTGCCCAGCACCAGATGCGGCGGCAGGCCTGCAGTCAGCAGCGCGGGGGTGGTCAACAGACCACCGCCGCCGGCAATGGCGTCGATGAAACCGGCGATGAAAGCGACAAGGGCCAGAATGGCCAGGGTGGTGAGGTCAACACTGAGTTCGAAAGGCATGGCATCGGCTTATTCGGCGGGGTGCAGAACAGGGCTGCGGGGAAGGGCCGATATCTTACCTATATCCAACTACTGCGGCGACTGGTCTGGCGTCTTCGCGAGCAAGCTCGCTCCCACAGGGGCGCTCGAAGCCACGACAGCGCTCAAGCCACAGACCGCAGTAGCCTAAACACCACCAAACACCTGTAGGAGCTGTCGAGTGAAACGAGGCTGCGATCTTTTGACTTTGATTTTTAAGATCAAAAGATCGCAGCCTCGTTTCACTCGACAGCTCCTACAGGGGATCAGTGTTTACAAGCCTAGGTCCGACAGGCCTGTGTGATCGTCAGGTCGGCGGCCCAGCGGCCAGTGGAACTTGCGGTCGCTTTCCTTGATCGGCATGTCGTTGATGCAGGCAAACCGATTGGCCATCAAACCGTTCTCGTCGAACTCCCAGTTTTCGTTGCCGTAGGAACGGAACCAGTTGCCCGAGTCGTCGTGCCATTCATAGGCATAACGCACGGCGATGCGGTTGCCGGTAAAGGCCCAGAGTTCTTTGATCAGGCGGTAATCCAGCTCTTTTGCCCATTTGCGCGTCAGGAAACCTTTGGCTTCTTCGCGGTTATAGGCGAACTCGGCGCGGTTACGCCATTTCGTGTCCAGGGTGTAGGCCAGCGACACGCGTTCCGGGTCGCGAGAGTTCCAGCCGTCTTCGGCCAGGCGGACTTTTTCGATGGCCGACTCACGGGTGAATGGCGGTAATGGCGGACGAACTTCGGCGTTAGACATTGACAGTCTCCCTATAAATTAAAGTTCAAATACGGTGTCGGGCTTGATTAAAGTGTTACAGGTCCAATAACTTTCGCGCCATGCATTGCGCATTATCGGCGGCACTGTGATCACCCATGACAAGCGCCACGGTAATGGCACCGTCAATCAGGATCAGCAGCTGTTTGGCCAGCGTCTCCGGGTCGGTTGCGCCATATTCGGTACAGAGCTCGCGCA
Source organism: Pseudomonas sp. MDT1-17 (assembly GCF_054898105.1). Lineage (NCBI taxonomy): Bacteria > Pseudomonadati > Pseudomonadota > Gammaproteobacteria > Pseudomonadales > Pseudomonadaceae > Pseudomonas > Pseudomonas sp. MDT1-17. The sequence goes on from NZ_JBUBVM010000001.1 coordinate 3,435,829, forward strand.
CATAGTCGAGCAGCTTCTGTTTGTGGTCTTTGGCGACCAGGCGCACAGGGTCTTGCGGGTCGCCGGTTTCGCCGCTGGTGTTAATGAATGCACAGCCACGGAAGCCTTCGGAAGCGAACCAGGCCTTGAGCACGGTAAACAGGTTGAGCAGCCGGTCGGCCGGGGTTTCAGCCTGGTCGACTGCGCTTGTGTACCAGTGCATCCAGCGCAGGTCCCGCCGTTGCAGGGCCGCGACGGTGAGCTCCTCCTTGTTGGCGAAGTAGCGGTAAATACTCTTTCTGGAGACACCGGCGGTTTTAACCAGAAGATCTATCCCAGTGGCCGCGATGCCACTTTTGTAGATCAATTTTTCGGTGACGTCCAGAATGATATCGCGTGTGTCAATGCTGGTGATTTCGTTCATTCGGCGAACAGTAGAACGATCGTTCTCCTTGGTCAAGCATCTATTTTTGTCGCCTACAAAATCGCCTTCGCGAGCAAGCCCGCTCCCACAAGGGAATGCATTTCAAATGTGGGAGCGGGCTTGCTCGCGAAGAGGCCATTACAGTCAGTAACAAGACCCGAACCGATCCATGGTGTAAGCTCTCGGGTTCTTCGGATTCGACCCATTGCGAGCCCTATGCCGTCGCTTTTCAAACGCTCTCTGCTGCCTAAACTGCGCAGTTTTCCGCTGACCGCCGATGCCGTCACTGTTCTTTCTGGCGCTGCCGAGTTCCGCCGTTGCCTGCTGGAGAGGATCGCCAGCGCCACCCAGCGCATCTATATCGTCGCGCTCTATCTGCAACAGGACGAAGCCGGCCAGGAGATTCTCGAAGCCTTGCACGCGGCCAAGCTGGCGCGTCCTGAACTGGACGTGGTGGTGGCCGTTGACTGGCTGCGCGCCCAGCGCGGTTTGATCGGCGCCGGCAAGCAGCCGGGTAACTCGGCCTGGTATCAGGAAACCACCCGGACTCATGCCAGCGAAGTCCCGGTGTATGGCGTTCCCGTGCAGACCCGAGAGCTGTTCGGCGTGCTGCATTTGAAAGGCTTCGTGATCGATGACTGCGTGATCTACAGCGGCGCGAGTCTGAACAACGTTTATCTGCACAAGTTCGATAAGTATCGCTACGACCGTTATCACTTGCTGCACAACCACGCCCTGGCCGATTCGATGCAGCACCTGATTCAGCACGGCCTGATCGCCTCCAAAGCGGTGCATCGTCTCGATCTACCGAACCTGCCAACCACTCGCAGCCTGCGCAACGACATCGGCGACTTGCGCAGCCGCCTCAAGCACGCGGCGTACGACACCACGACGGGCACCCTGGACAAGGGCAGTTTGTCGGTCAGCCCATTGCTCGGTGTTGGCAAGAACAATCCGCTGAGTCGAGTGATTTGCGAGTTGATCGCCAGCGCTCAACATCAACTGACCATCTGCACGCCGTACTTCAACCTGCCGCTGGCCGTGACCCGGGAAATCAACCGGGCACTGGCGCGGGGCGTGAAGATCGACATCGTCGTCGGCGACAAGACGGCCAACGATTTCTACATCCCGCCGAGCGAGCCGTTCAAGGTGATCTCGGCGCTGCCGTACCTTTACGAGATCAGCCTTCGGCGTTTCGCCAAGCGGCATCATCGCAGCGTCGACAGCGGCCAGTTGAACCTGCATCTGTGGCGTGACGGCGACAACACCTATCACCTCAAGGGCATGTGGATCGATCAGCGTTTCACCTTGCTGACCGGCAACAACCTCAACCCGCGGGCGTTCCGTCTCGATCTGGAAAACGCCTTGCTGATCGATGATCCGAAAGGCGAGCTGCTGGAGCCGCGTCGTAAAGAGCTGGCGGAGATTTTCGAGAACACTCGCCGGATCGAGCGTTATCAGGAACTGGAAACGCTGCTGGAATACCCGGCGGGGGTGGCCAAGTTTCTCAAGCGCGTGAGTCGTGTGCGGATCGAGCGGTTGCTCTATCGGATTCTGTAATGCTTAAAGCAAAAGATCGCAGCCTTCAGCAGCTCCTACATTGGAATGCGGACTCCCTGTAGGAGCTGCCGAAGGCTGCGATCTTTTGATCTTAACGAGCTAATATGCCCCCACTTCAAACAAGAACAGGGCTCGCCAAGGTCAATGTCGGAAAAAGACACCATCTCCATTCAACTGGTGCGTGAAGCGCTGTTGCAAAGCTGCGCCCCAGGAGTCGCCACCGAAGAGGTGTTGAACAAAGTCGGCATCGATCCGGCACTGCTCCATAGCAGCGATGCACGCGTTCCGGCCACCGCTTATGCGCGTCTGTGGCGTTTGCTGGCACGACGTGGAGATGATGAGTTTTTTGGCATGGACCCACGCAAACTCAAATCCGGCAGTCTGGCGTTTCTTTGTCGCTGCTCCATGGTCCAGCCGAGCCTGGCGGCCGGTCTGACCTCGGGGTTGAGCTTTTTGTCGTTGATGCTCGAGCACCTGCCCGCACAGTTGGTTCGTCAGCAAAGCCTGGCAGAAATCGTCCTGCTCGAAGACAACCACGACCCGCGCCGCGCCTTCACATATTTCACTTACTGGATGATCGTCCACGGCGTCGCCTGCTGGCTGGCGGGGCGACGGATACCGATCCTGGCCATCGAGTTGCGCTGCCCGACGCCGGATTTCTGCGATGACTACCAGGTGATGTTCTCCGAAAACCTGCGTTTCGACCGGCCGCGCACGCGGATGATTTTCTCGGCCGAGTGCCTGGATTTGCCGATCAAGCGCAGCCCGGAAGAACTCAAGCGTTTCCTCGCCCATGCGCCGGCCAATATTCTGGTCAAGTACCGTGATCCGGAAAGCCTGGCCAGCCGGATCAAGCACGACTTGCGGCAACTGCCCGCCGAACACTGGCCGGAAACCGAGGCCCTGGCGCAACAGCTGTGCATGTCGGCGTCGACGTTGCGTCGGCGCCTGGCCGAAGAGGGCCAGACTTACCAAGGGCTCAAGGACAGTGTGCGCAAGGAATTGGCGATTGTTTGGCTGGCGGAACCGGCCATCAGCTTCGCCGAGATCGCCACGCGTTTAGGGTTTGCCGACACCAGCTCGTTCTACAAGGCGTTTCGCAAGTGGTCGGGGTCCAATCCGGGGCATTATCGGAGTTTGATCCTTAACGAAGCTGACTGATCCGGATTTGGTGGTGATGCAGCCGGCCTCTTCGCGAGCAAGCTCCCACATTTGGAATGCGTTCCCCTGTGGGAGCGAGCCTGCTCGCGAAGAGGCCCTGACAGGCGACGCATCCCTTGAATCTTGGCCAAACCAGTCACGCAACTTGATAGCTTTGACCATTGTCCCGCGCCCCGCGCAGAGCGAGTATTTCCCTGTTAATTACGGTTCCCATGACCTAATAAAAATACAAAGGGATTCTGGCAATGCGCGATTATTTGTCTGCGACATCTCAGTTCAATTATCAGCACACCGTAGACGCCGCGCTCACCGGCGATTTGACTGCCCTTAACGCCTGCGTCGAGTGTTGCGACCGTCATGCCTTGCCAGGGCGCATCGCGCTGTTCTGGGAAGGCCGCGATGGCGCCAGCGCGACGTACACCTTCAGCGACTTGCAGGACAAAGCCGCGCGTTTCGCCAATTTCCTCCTGGCCCAGGGCGTGAAAAAGGGCGACAAGGTGGCCGGTCTCCTGCCACGTAATATCGAATTGCTGATCACCGTGTTCGCCACCTGGCGCATCGGTGCGGTCTATCAACCGCTTTTTACGGCCTTCGGCCCAAAAGCCATCGAACATCGCCTCAGCTGCTCGGGCGCCAAAGTGGTGGTCACCGACGCCGGCAATCGCGCCAAACTCACTGAAGTCGCGGACTGCCCGACCATCGTCACCGTCGCCGGTGCGAAAGGCCAAGGCATCGTCCGTGGCGATTACAGCTTCTGGGCCGAGCTGGCCAATTATTCTCCTGTGTGCGAACCGGTCCTGCTGACCGGCGAAGATCCATTCCTGCTGATGTTCACGTCGGGCACCACCGGTCCTTCGAAAGCGCTGTCCGTACCGCTCAAGGCGATCGTCGCCTTCCAGAGCTACACCCGTGACGCCGTGGACTTGCGCCCAGAAGACGCCTTCTGGAACGTCGCCGATCCGGGCTGGGCCTATGGCATCTATTTCGGTGTCACAGGTCCCATGGCCATGGGGCATCCGATCACCTTTTACGATGGCCCGTTCACACTCGAAAGCACCTGCCGGGTGATCAACAAATACGGGATCACCAACCTTACCGGTTCGCCGACGGCCTATCGCCTGTTGATCGCCGGAGGCGACGAATTCGCCCGCTCGATCAAGGGCAAGTTGCGCATCGTCAGCAGCGCCGGCGAGCCGTTGAACCCGGAAGTGATTCGCTGGTTTGCCGACAACCTAGGCGTGGTCATTCACGATCATTACGGTCAGACCGAACTGGGCATGGTCCTGTGCAATCACCATGCCCTGGAGCATCCGATCCACATGGGCGCCGCCGGTTTCACTTCGCCAGGCCACCGCATTGTGGTGCTGGACGACGAGTACAAAGAACTCGGCGTCGGCCAGCCGGGCATTCTGGCCATCGATCGCACCCAGTCGCCGATGTGCTGGTTCGCCGGCTACGAAGGCGCACCGACCAAGGCCTTCGTCGGCCACTATTACCTGAGCGGCGACACCGTCGAATGGAACCCGGACGGCAGCATCAGCTTCGTCGGTCGCAGCGACGACGTGATCACCACCTCCGGCTACCGGGTCGGCCCGTTCGACGTGGAGAGCGCGCTGATTGAACACCCCGCGGTGATCGAAGCAGCGGTGGTCGGCAAACCCGACCCGGAACGCACCGAACTGGTGAAAGCCTTCGTCGTGATTTGCTCGCAATACCGCGCAACACCGGAGCTGGCCGAAGAACTGCGCCAACACGTGCGCAAGCGGCTGGCCGCGCACTCGTATCCCCGTGAAATCGAATTTGTCAGCGAGTTGCCGAAAACCCCTAGCGGCAAATTGCAGCGCTTTATCTTGCGCAACCAGGAAATCGCCAAGGCTCAAGAGGCCGCCGCGAAGAACGTTTCACCTTGAATCCAAGGAAACAATGATGCAGATCGAAAACAAGGTTTTTCTCGTCACCGGCGGTGCGTCCGGACTCGGTGCGGCCACGGCTGAAATGCTGGTCGCGGCCGGCGCCAAAGTCATGCTGGTGGACATGAACGCCGAGGCCGTTGCGGCTCAGGCTGAACGTCTCGGCGTGCAAAGCGTGGTGGCGGATATCAGCAGCGAAGCCGCGGCCGAAGCCGCCGTGCAGGCGACGGTCAAAGCCTTCGGTGGCCTGAATGGTCTGGTGAACTGCGCCGGCATCGTGCGGGGCGAGAAGATCCTCGGCAAGAATGGCCCTCATCTGCTGGCCAGTTTCAGCCAGGTGATCAACGTCAACCTGATCGGCAGTTTCAACATGCTGCGCCTGGCCGCTGCGGCGATCGCCGAAACCGAAGCGGATGCCGATGGCGAGCGCGGCGTAATCATCAATACCGCTTCGGCTGCCGCGTACGACGGCCAAATCGGCCAGGCCGCGTACGCCGCGTCCAAAGGCGCGATTGTCAGCCTGACATTGCCCGCCGCCCGTGAACTGGCGCGTTTCGGCATCCGCGTGATGACCATCGCCCCCGGTATTTTCGAAACCCCGATGATGGCCGGGATGACCCCGGAAGTCCGCGCCTCCCTGGCAGCTGGCGTGCCGTTTCCGCCGCGGCTGGGTAAACCGGGCGAGTATGCCGGGCTGGTCAGGCATATCATTGAAAACAGCATGCTCAATGGCGAGGTGATCCGTCTCGACGGCGCCTTGCGCATGGCCGCCAAATAAGGAGAATTTGTCATGACTATTGCCAACGATCCAATCGTTATCGTCAGCGCCGTCCGCACCCCGATGGGCGCTTTCCAGGGCGAACTGAAAAGCCTGACCGCTCCGCAACTCGGAGCTGCGGCGATTCGCGCCGCCGTCGAACGCGCCGGTATGGCGCCAGACTCGGTTGAAGAAGTGCTGTTCGGTTGCGTACTTTCCGCAGGTCTCGGCCAGGCTCCGGCACGCCAGGCCGCACTGGGCGCCGGGCTGGATAAATCGACCCGCTGCACGACCCTGAACAAAATGTGCGGTTCGGGCATGGAAGCGGCCATTCTGGCTCACGACATGCTGGTAGCCGGCAGCGCCGACGTGGTCATCGCCGGCGGCATGGAAAGCATGTCCAACGCGCCGTATCTGCTGGACCGCGCCCGTAGCGGTTACCGCATGGGCCACGGTCGCGTACTCGACCATATGTTCCTCGACGGCCTGGAAGACGCCTACGACAAAGGCCGTCTGATGGGCACCTACGCCGAGGATTGTGCTGAAACCAACGGTTTCACCCGTGAAGCCCAGGATGCCTTTGCCATTGCCTCGACCACCCGCGCGCAGCAGGCGATCAAGGACGGCAGCTTCAAGGACGAGATCGTGCCGCTCACCGTGACCGTCGGCAAAGAGCAAGTGCTGATCAGCAACGACGAACAGCCACCGAAAGCCAAACTGGACAAGATCGCTTCCTTGAAACCGGCGTTCCGCGACGGCGGCACGGTAACGGCGGCGAATTCCAGTTCGATCTCCGATGGCGCCGCGGCACTGGTGTTGATGCGCCGTTGCGAAGCTGAAAAGCGCGGCCTGAAACCACTGGCAGTGATTCACGGCCACGCGGCGTTTGCCGACACCCCGGGCCTGTTCCCGGTGGCACCGGTGGGCGCGATCCAGAAGCTGATGAAAAAAACCGGCTGGTCCCTGGACGAAGTCGATCTGGTCGAAGTCAACGAAGCCTTCGCCGTGGTCAGTCTGGTCACCATGGCCAAACTGGAAATCCCCCACGAAAAGATCAACGTTCACGGCGGCGCTTGCGCCCTCGGTCACCCGATCGGTGCGTCCGGCGCGCGGATCCTCGTGACCTTGCTCTCGGCCCTGCGCCAGAAAGGCCTGAAACGCGGCGTCGCAGCGATCTGCATCGGCGGCGGTGAAGCCACGGCCATGGCCGTTGAATGCCTGTATTAAGGAATCACTATGCTCCCGACTGACGAACAACTTCAGATCAGCGACGCGGCCCGGCAGTTTGCCCAGGAACGGCTGAAACCGTTCGCCGCCGAGTGGGACCGCGAGCATCGCTTCCCCAAGGAAGCCATCGGCGAGATGGCCGAACTGGGCTTCTTCGGCATGTTGGTGCCGGAGCAGTGGGGCGGTTGCGACACCGGTTACCTGGCCTACGCCATGGCCCTGGAAGAAATAGCGGCCGGCGACGGCGCTTGCTCGACCATCATGAGCGTGCACAACTCGGTGGGTTGCGTACCGATCCTCAAGTACGGCAACGACGACCAGAAAGAACGCTTCCTCAAACCGCTGGCCAGCGGCTCAATGCTGGGGGCCTTTGCCCTGACCGAACCGCAGGCCGGCTCCGACGCCAGCGGCTTGAAAACCCGTGCCCGTCTTGAAGGCGATCATTACGTGTTGAACGGCTGCAAACAGTTCATCACGTCCGGGCAGAACGCCGGGGTGGTGATCGTGTTCGCCGTAACTGATCCAAGTGCCGGCAAGCGTGGTATCACGGCGCTGATCGTGCCGACCGATTCGCCGGGCTACAAAGTCGCACGGGTCGAAGACAAACTCGGCCAGCACGCGTCTGACACCTGCCAGATCCTGTTTGAAGACGTGAAAGTGCCGGTGGCCAATCGCTTGGGCGAGGAGGGCGAAGGCTATCGAATCGCTTTGGCCAACCTCGAAGGCGGCCGCGTCGGCATCGCTTCGCAATCGGTGGGCATGGCCCGCGCTGCGTTCGAAGCGGCACGCGACTATGCCCGCGAGCGTGAAAGCTTCGGCAAGCCGATCATTGAACATCAAGCGGTAGCGTTCCGCCTGGCGGACATGGCAACCCAGATCGCCGTCGCCCGGCAGATGGTGCATTACGCGGCGGCGTTAAGAGACAGCGGCAAACCGGCCTTGGTCGAAGCCTCCATGGCCAAGCTGTTCGCCTCGGAAATGGCTGAGAAGGTATGCTCCGCGGCCTTGCAAACCCTCGGCGGTTACGGCTACTTGAACGATTTCCCGCTGGAGCGGATCTACCGCGACGTGCGGGTCTGCCAGATCTACGAAGGCACCAGCGATATTCAACGCATGGTTATTTCGCGCAATCTTTGAGAAGGAATGCATCTGTGAGCAATAAAGAGCTGAGTTACGAAACGATTTTGCTGGAAACCCACGGTCGAGTTGGCCTGATCACTTTGAACCGTCCGCAAGCCTTGAACGCGTTGAACGCGCAGATCGTCAGCGAACTGAACCAGGCCCTCGATGGCCTGGAAGCCGATTCGAACATCGGCTGCATCGTGCTGACCGGTTCGAAAAAAGCCTTCGCCGCCGGCGCCGACATCAAGGAAATGGCCGAGCTGACTTACCCGCAGATCTACCTCGACGACCTGTTCAGCGACAGCGATCGTGTGGCCAACCGCCGCAAGCCGATCATTGCCGCCGTCAACGGTTTCGCCTTGGGCGGTGGTTGTGAACTGGCGTTGATGTGCGACTTCATCCTGGCCGGCGACAACGCCAGGTTCGGTCAACCGGAAATCAACCTCGGCGTACTGCCAGGCATGGGCGGCACCCAACGCCTGACCCGCGCTGTGGGCAAGGCTAAAGCCATGGAAATGTGCCTCAGCGGCCGCCTGATCGATGCGGTGGAAGCGGAGCGTTGCGGGATTGTCGCGCGGATTGTTCCGGCGGATGAGTTGCTGGAAGAAGCGTTGAAAGTCGCGGCGCTGATTGCCAAGAAGTCGTTGCCGATTGCAATGATGATCAAGGAAAGCGTCAACCGCGCGTTTGAAGTGAGCCTGTCGGAAGGTGTGCGCTTTGAGCGTCGGGTGTTCCATGCGGCGTTCGCGACGCAGGATCAGAAGGAAGGGATGGCGGCGTTTATTGCCAAGCGTGAGGCGGAGTTCAAAGGGAAGTGATGTAGCGCTCTCACGGGCGTCTTCGCGAGCAGGCTCGCTCCCACAGTAGATCTCCAGTATTCATGAGATCCTGTGGGAGCGAGCCTGCTCGCGAAGCTTTTCAGCCGTTTCACACGAGGTAGTTTTTAAGCTCCCGAGCAATCACCATCCGCTGTATCTCGCTCGACCCTTCATAAATCTGCGTAATCCGCGCATCCCGGTAATAACGCTCTACCGGGTAATCCTCCAGATACCCATACCCGCCATGAATCTGCATCGCCGACGAACACACCTTCTCGGCCATTTCCGATGCAAACAGTTTGGCCTGTGAAGCTTCCGACAGACACGGCTTGCCGGCACTGCGCAAACGCGCGGCATGCAGGATCAGCAACCGCGCCGCATTCAGCCGGGTGTGCATGTCGGCCAGCATGTTGGCGATGCTCTGGTGCTCGATGATCGGCTTGTCGAACTGTACCCGATCCCGCGAGTACGCCAGCGCCGCTTCAAATGCCGCCCGAGCAATGCCCAACGCTTGTGCCGCAATGCCGATGCGGCCGCCTTCAAGGTTCGACAGGGCAATCGCCAGTCCTTTGCCGCGCTCACCCAACAGGTTGGCTTCGGGAATGGTGCAGTTGCTCAGCGTCACCGCGCAGGTATCGGACGCCCGAATACCCATTTTGTGTTCGGTGCGATCAACGATGAAACCCGCGGTATCGGTCGGCACCAGGAACGCCGAGATGCCGCGCTTGCCCAGGTCCGGATCGGTCACCGCAAACACGATGGCCAGCTTCGCCCGTTTGCCGTTACTGACGAATTGCTTGGCGCCGTTGATCACCCACTGGCCGTCGCGCAGTTCGGCGCGGGTGCGCAGGTTGTGGGCTTCGGAACCGGCCTGGGGTTCGGTCAGGCAGAAGCAGCCGATGGCCTGACCGCTGGCCAGATCCGGCAGCCAGGTCTGTTTCTGTTCTTCAGTGCCGTAGTTGAGGACCGGACCGCAGCCCACGGAGTTGTGAATGCTCATCAGCGCGCCAGTGGCGCCATCGCCGGCAGAAATCTCTTCCACCGCCAGGGCGTAGGCGACGTAGTCGACATAGGTGCCGCCCCATTCCTCGGGCACCACCATGCCCAGCAGCCCCAGTTCGCCCATCTTCGCCACCAGACCATCATCGATCCAGCCGGCCTTTTCCCAGGCCTGGGCGTGGGGCGCGATTTCGCCGCGGGCAAAGTCCCGGGCCATGTCGCGGATCATGACTTGCTCTTCGCTCAATTCGATGTCGTGCATGGCTCAGCTCCCGCTCTGCTCAAAACCCGTGAAAAAACTCGCGACGTGCTCGGCGTCCAGCGCCTGCAAGGTCGGCGGGTTCCAGCGCGGGCTCTTGTCTTTATCGATCAGCAAGGCGCGCACGCCTTCGATCAGGTCGCCGCGCTCGAACCACTGACGGTCCAGGTGCAGCTCCAGGGCGAAGCAGTCTTCGAGACTCAAGTGTCGACCACGACGGAGCATTTCCAGAGTCACGCCCATGGCCAACGGTGAACGGCTTTCCAGCAGGTCGGCGGTGGTCGTGGCCCACTCGTGACTGTCGGCGACCGTTACTTCACGCAGTTGCTCAACAATACTCGGCACATCGGGCAGGGCGAAGAAGTGATCGATGGCCGGGCGCAACGCTTTCAATGGCGCATCAGGCAGCTGTTGCACGGCGAATTTCGCCAGCAGGCCTTGAAGGTCCTTCAACGGTGTGTCGTGCCATTGCAGCTGATCGAGTTGCTCGTCCAAAGTGCCCAGCTTGTCGCTTTCCAGGTACCAGTCGGCCAGGCCGCAGTAGAGCGCATCGGCCGCGCGGATCTGCACGCCACTGACGCCAAGGTAAATACCCAGTTCACCGGGAACGCGTGGCAGGAAGTGGCTGCCACCGACATCCGGGAAATAACCGATTGCGACTTCCGGCATCGCCAGACGGCTTTTCTCGGTCACCACACGCAGGTCGGCGCCTTGCACCAGGCCCATGCCGCCGCCCAGGACAAAGCCGTCCATCAAGGCGAGTACAGGTTTGCGGTAGTGGTGGATCGAGAGGTCGAGGGCGTATTCCTCGACGAAGAAATCTTCGTGCAGCGTGTCGCCGTTTTTGAAACTGTCATACAGCGAGCGAATATCGCCGCCGGCACAGAAAGCCTTCTCGCCAGCACCGCGCAATACCACCGCGTGCACGTGCGGATCCAGCGCCCAGGCGTCGAGCTGACGCTGCAGAATGCGCACCATGTCCAGGGTAATGGCGTTGAGGCCGGCGGGGCGATTGAGGGTCAGGTGACCGATGTGGTTGCGAACCTCGGCCAGCACTTCGTTTTGCATGGCATCCATGGACGAAGTCCGCGGAGAAGAAACCTGAGCAGTCATCACTAACTCCCTGCTTTTATTGTTCTTTATAGAGAAGCTCGCGCGCGAGCGATGCTGGATCGTAACAGTGCAAATTTGTGATGTACAACCGGGATATGTGCAGGGTTGGTCTGCATTTTTGCGATAAGGCAAGATCAAAAGATCGCAGCCTTCGGCAGCTCCTACAGGGTGTACGCGTTCTAAGGTAGGAGCTGCCGAAGGCTGCGATCTTTTGATCTTTAACCCTTACTCGAAAATACATCCCCAATACTGCGGCGCCTGGCGTGCAATTCACTGGCATGAATCAACTGTTCAAGGTCTTCGGGGGTGACGTCGAAGAACGCTTCCATGTCCGCCAGCGCTCGTTTCAGGTCTTGGGCAGTGATCGCCTGGCTGTCGGCGGGCGGGTGGTCGGCCGGCACCCTGGACACCGGTTCGCTGGCCCGTTTTGGGTAACGAATGCGCGTCAGGTTGTTGTAGGCCAGGGCGCTGAGCAGCATGGTTGATGCGCCAAGCATCACCGGGGCGAGGGCTTTCCAGTCCAGGGCTATGGTCGCCGGGTCTGCCAACACTAAAAGCAGTGCCAGCGCACCGGCCGGTGGATGCAGGCAACGCAGCCAGCACATCAGAATCAGCGCCATGCCGGCCGCCAGGCAAGCGCTGCCAAGGGTTCGTCCGAGCACGTGAGCGACCAGCAGCGAAACCACCCCGGCGCTGAGGTAGCCGCCAAGAATCGACCAGGGCTGGGCGAGGGCGCCGGAGGATACGGCGAACAGCAACACGGCCGATGCGCCCAGCGGACCGATCAGATGCTGCGCCACTTGCATGCCGAACACCTGGCTGCAGAGCCAGACGCTGAACAGTGTGCCCAGGGACATGCCGATGGCGGCCCGGCTCCATTCGGATGGGCGAGTGTTGATGGCGGCGGGAAACCAGCGAGAGAACATGAGGCAGACGATCCGTTGAAAAAACCCAGGCAAAAAAAAGGCTTAGCTGGAATACCCAGAAAGCCCTTGAAGTTGTTCCAACTATTGGGGGAGGAACGGGCACAGTGTGCCGTTCATTCCTGATGCTGACAAATACATATTAATGCAGTTTCAGTGCATTAATTTTGCTGTAATGCCACCCGACGGCCACTCATGAAGCACAGGAAACCACCCATGGCGGTCAGCGCGCTCAAGGCATAGAACATCGTTGGCGCGGGGGTATGCATCAGCAGGAAACCGCAAATGACCGGGCTTAGGGCACCGCCAACGGCGGCGAGGTTTTGCGCGCCGTAGTAGCTACCGCGCAGTTCTTCCGGGGCCAGGGTGTCGACGAAGAGGAATTCGGCGGGGTAAATGATCATTTCACCGAGGGTGAAGATGAACATTGCCACGCACCACGACACCAGGCTGTCGGCCACGCTGAAACCGATCAACCCGACGATAAACAGGCTGGTACCGCCCGCGATCCCGTAGCGCAATTGTTCGCGTTTGAGGAAACGGCCGATCTGGTATTGCAGCAAGATCACGCTGATGGCGTTGCAGGCGAGCAGGGCAGCCATGGTTTCCAGTGCCCGTTTGGAATCGTGGGTCACCAGCAGGTATTGCGACAGGTACAGGGTAAAACGGCCATGGACCACGGTACTGAGCAGACAGCCGCAGGTGAACATGATCAGCGTGCGGTCGTTCTTCAGGGTGATCAGCGTCTTGAGAAAACTCTGGGGCTGGCCGATCGCGGGTGTCTGGGCCGAGTCCTTGGGTATCCCGATCATCAGGAAAATACTGAAGAACGCGATGCCGCCGGCTATCAGGAACGGTGCAATCGGATACACGCCGGCAATCACCACGCCCAACATCGGGCCGGTGGCGTAGCCAATGTTGGTCAAGGTGTAGCGCAGGGAAAACGCCTTGGCACGCTGGCCCATCGGCAGGTTTTCGCTGAGGATCGCCTTCGAGCCAATCAAGAACAGCGCCGAGGCGGTTTCGGTGATCACCAGGGTGGCGGTGGTCAGGTAAAGGTTTTCGGCGAAGGTCAGCAGCACGAAGCCGATGGCGCTGGAGAGCATCGCCAGGATCAGCAGCCGGCGCTTTTCAAGGCGATCGATGATGTAACCGCCGTAGAGCGCGAGCAGGGTGGCGATGAACACCGCGATGCCCAGCAGCAAGCCGACATCCTGTTGGTTGAGGCCGAGTTTGTTGCTCAGGAACAACGTCAGCAGCGGGCTGGTGATGGCGCGGCTGACGACGATGGTCAGCGAAACGATCATCAACCGGCGGATAACAAGTGAGTAAGTGGCCACGGTGGTGCGAATGTCCTTATTCAGATTTTGTGGTGTTCGCCGATGTACCGAGTCGCGGCCATTCGCGAGCAGGCTCGCTCCCACAGGGGAATGCATTTCAACTGTGGGAGCGAGCCTGCTCGCGATGGGGCCCGCAATGGAAACACAAGATTCAAGCGAGCCACCGATCCAGCGAACGAACTGACTCCAACTCTTCAACCCGCCACAACTGCTCAAGCAGCTCTCCAGCCTGCCGCCGCGACATCACCCGCACCGCCAAACTGAAAAACTTCTCCTCCAGCACCTCATCGCGCAACGGATTGCCCGGTGCCCCAACGGCACCTCTGCGCAAAGGCTCGCCTGCCGACCGTGCACGGGCACCCGTGCAAACGCTGCGCGGTTGAAAGACTAAGTGTCGTAGTGCCGACGCTCACCGGTTCGAACACCAGAATGTAAAACGACCAAAGCGCCAGAACCGCGCCAAAGGCCAATGTTTGCGCCCACCAGCGAGATCGGAAAAGCACGGCAAGGGCGATCACTTGCAGCACGCCGAGAATGATAAACGCCGGAGTGAAGGTTGTCAGTTGCCCACCGAACGGGTGAAGTAATACAGCGAACCGCTGACGCCTACGCTACCGTCCAGGCGGCCCATGAACTGCACGCGCACCACGTCGTGCATGAAGTCCGGGGCCATCAGGCCGAAACCAAACAAATAAGCAACGCCGACAGCCCTGGCCCCAGGGACTGTCGGCGGATCTCGGCTAACGTCGCAATCAAGCGACGACCGAAGCGACCGGCCACTGCTGATGCGGAATCGGTAGATTGCGCGATTCACCGCGGCCCATCGGGAAGTACATGAAACCGGCGCGAGCCAGGCGATCGGCGTCGTACAGGTTGCGTCCGTCGAAGATCACCGGGGCGTTGAGCCGCTGCTGGATCAGGCTGAAATCCGGTGCCTTGAACTGCTGCCATTCGGTGCAGATGATCAACGCGTCAGCGCCGGACAACACCGATTCCGGCGTGCCCATGAGCATCAACCGGGATTCATCGGGATACAGCTGCTGGGTTTCCTGCATGGCTTCGGGGTCGAACGCGCGGACATTGGCCCCGGCGGCCCATAGCGATTCCAGCAGCACCCGACTCGGTGCATCGCGCATGTCGTCGGTGTTCGGTTTGAACGCCAGGCCCCACACGGCAAAGGTTCTGCCGCGCAAATCGCCCTTGTAGAACGCGTTGATCCGCTCGAACAGCTTGTGCTTCTGACGCTGGTTGATCGCTTCCACCGCTTGCAGCAGATCGCTGGAGCAATGAGCTTCTTCGGCGCTGTGGATCAGCGCGCGCATGTCCTTGGGAAAGCACGAACCGCCATAACCGCAACCGGGGTAGATGAAGTGGTAACCAATGCGCGAATCGGCGCCGATGCCCAGGCGCACCGACTCGATGTCGGCGCCCAGGTGTTCGGCCAGTTCGGCGATCTGGTTGATGAAGCTGATCTTGGTCGCCAGCATGCAGTTGGCGGCGTACTTTGTCAGCTCGGCGCTGCGCAGGTCCATGAACATGATCCGGTCATGGTTGCGGTTGAAAGGCGCGTAGAGGTCGCGCATCACATCACGTACAGCATCGCGTTCGCAGCCGATAACGATCCGGTCCGGACGCCGGCAATCGGCCACGGCCGAGCCTTCTTTCAAAAACTCCGGGTTGGAAACGATATCGAACTGCAGCAACCGGCCGACCTTGATCAGGCACTTGTCGATGTGCGCGCGCAAGGTGTCACCCGTGCCCACCGGCACCGTGGATTTTTCCACCAGAATCACCGGTTGTTCACGATGACGCGCCACGGCTTCGCCCACCGACAGCACATAACGCAGGTCCGCCGAACCATCGTCCCGGGACGGTGTACCGACCGCGATGAACAGCACCTGGCCGTGCTGCACCGCGAATTTTTCATCGGTGGTGAACTGCAGCCGTTTGGCTTCCAGGCTTTCGCGCACCAGGCTGGCCAGCCCCGGTTCGAAAATGCTCACGTGGCCTTGTTGCAGCAGTTCGACTTTCTTCTCGTCTATGTCCATACAGACCACGTCGTGGCCGACTTCAGCCAGGACAGCCGCTTGCACCAGGCCAACGTAACCGCTACCAAATACACTGATTTTCATGGGGCACTCCTGAGTGCGGATCGACTTGCTGCCGTGCGCCATCAGGATAGGCAAGGCCATATTTCAATTCGCCTATCGTGTTGTATAACGTCACGTACGGGCGTTTCAGACGCCAGGCCTGGCACCTCTGTTTATTCTGAAAGACATACAGCCACTGTTCCGACTTCTGCCATTCATCGAGTTTTTTAGTAGAAAGTCTTACAGAAGTGTTCCGCTTTACAGGAAGGATGTTTCAATTCTTAGTTGTTTAATGAACTGTTTCTACTCAAGGCCGTTTCGTTTGATTGACTTACCCGCTACCGACCCAATTCCCTCAAAGCCCAACCCGCTGACCCTGTATCTGGCGCGCCTGGCACCGTCCAGCCAACTGACCATGCGTTACGTGTTGCAGGATGCCGCTGACCGGTTGGGCTTCGAAGACATGAACGTCGAGGAGATTCCCTGGCACAACCTGCAACCTGAGGATGTCATCGCGCTGGTGGCCACCTTGCGCACGGATGGCTACGCGCCGAACACCTCTTCGCTGTACGTTAATGCGGTGCGCGGGGTGATGAACGAAGCGTGGCGCATGAGCCTGATCAGTCAGGAACACTTGCTGAAAATGCGTTCGGTCAAGGGGATTGCCGGCACTCGGCTGTCCCAGGGGCGAAACCTCAAGCGCACGCTGATCCAGGAATTGATGGCGGTCTGTGCCGCCGATCCACGGCCACAAGGTCTGCGGGACGCGGCGATTATCGGGATTTTGTACGGTTCGGGGATGCGCAAATCGGAGTCGGTCAACCTGGACCTGAATCAGGTCGATTTCACCGAGCGCAGCCTGGGTGTGACCGCCAAGGGCAACAAGCAATTGATCAAGTACGCACCGGCCTGGGCGTTCGCCAAACTCAATGACTGGCTGGAACTGCGGCGCTCACTGCTGAAGGAGGGTGAAACGGACGATCCGTTCCTGTTCAACCGCATTCGTCGCGGCAGTCACATCACCCGCGAGCGCATTACCAAGCACGCGATCTATTACATCGCCCGGCAACGGGGTGCACAGGTCGGGGTGAAAATCATGCCACATGATTTTCGGCGTTCGTTCATTACCCGAGTGATTGAAGAGCATGACTTGTCGATCGCCCAGAAACTCGCCCATCACAGCAACATCCAGACAACAGCCAACTACGATGTGCGCGATGACAACGAGCGGCGTCGGGCAGTGGACCGGTTCGATCTTTGACGGACGGGGCTCAAGATTCGCTCAGTACGTGGGCATGGCCGATCATCGAGACGTGAACCGCACTGCCGGCGGGTGGGGCATACAGGCCCGAACTGCGCACCATTAACGATCGACCAGGCTGTTCACCGGAAATCAAAGACTCCAACTCCACGGTCAACGTGCAGGTATTGCCGCTGAAATCCCGCTCGGTCACCACCGCGCGGCACCCGGCAGCCTTCGTTGAACTGGGCTCGAGGCTGACGAGTTGCAGCTGCTCGGGACGCAGCATGATCTGCGCCGATTTGTTGTTGCGATGATTGTTCACCGGTATACGACCGAGATCGCAATGGGCCCAGCCGGCTTCGATTCTGGCGGGCATGACCACGGCATCCCCCAGAAATAGCGCGGTTTGTTCATCTTCGGGGTAGCGGTAAAGATCCAGCGGATGGCCTGATTGTACCAGCCGGCCGTCGCGCATCACCGCCAGCTGATCGGCAAATGACAAGGCTTCGCTCTGGTCATGGGTGACCAGAATGGTGGTGACGCCAGCGTCTGTCAGGAGCCGTGCGACCATTTTGCGCATGGCGCCCCGAAGTCCGGTGTCGAGGGCCGAAAACGGCTCGTCCAGCAACATCAAGCGCGGTTGTTGCGCCAACGCCCGAGCCAGTGCCACGCGTTGTTGCTGACCGCCGGAAAGCTCATGGGGCCAACGGTTGGCCATGTTCGCCTCCAGCGCCACGCTGTCCATCAACTCGGCGACTCGCGCCTGTTTTGCACCGCCCCTGATCGAAAGCCCGAAACCGATGTTGGCGGCCACGGTCATGTGCGGGAACAGGGCGCCGTCCTGGGGAACATAACCAATCAAGCGCTGATGCGCGGGCACCTCGTGGGTGTCGTCGACGAGCGTTTGGCCATTGAGTGATAGACGGCCGGTGTCGGGGGATTCGAAGCCGGCGATCATCCGCAACAGCGTGGTTTTTCCTGAGCCGGACGGGCCGACGATGACCGTACGGCTGCCTGTCGGCACCGACAGGTTGATGCTCTCCAGCGCTTGATGGGCGCCGTAGGACTTGGAGATGGAATGCAGTTCAAGAGCGTTCATCGGCCAGCCGTTCGTTTGGATTGGTGATAAAGAAGTCCGGTCAACGGAAGCGACAGCAGGATCATCAACAGGGCATAGGGTGCCGCGGCGGCGTAATCGATCTCGCTGGTCATCGCCCAGAATCCGGTGGCCAGGGTTCGCGTGCCATTTGGGGCGAGCAGCAGGGTGGCGGTCAACTCATTGGTGATCGCCAAAAATACCAGGGCGGCACCTGCGGCAGCGCCGGGGGCGGCCAGGCGCAGGGTGATCAGCCATAATGCACGGGCGGGCGAGCGGCCGAGGCTGCGGGCCATGTTTTCCAGCTCTACCGGCGCCTGGGCGATACCGGCACGCAAACTCACCAGGGCGCGGGGCAAAAACATCAGCAGATACGCCAGCAACACCGTGATCGTGGTCTGGTAAATCGGCCGGGCGAAATGGATGGTGACGGTCACCAATGCCAGGGCCACGACGATCCCAGGCAACGAACTGGTGATGTAGTTGCAGCTTTCCAGGACACGTTGCAACCGGCCCGGAGAGCGAATCGACAGCCAGGCAATCGGGATAGCGGCGCAGGTAGTGAGGGCTGCACCCGCAAGACCGAACAGCAGCGTCTGTTCCAGCGCCGGCAGAAGTTCGTCCAGTTGCCAAACCTGCGTACCGCCGGCGATCAACCACTTACCTAATGTCATCAATGGCACACCCAGCGCCAGGGCGCATGTGAGTGCCTGCAAGGTCAGCGCGAGTGTGTTTGCAGTCGGCGACAGACGCACAACCCGCTGCTCGCGAGCGCTTCCCGACCCGACCCGGGCGTAACGCGCCGTGCCGCGAGCGGCGGATTCTACGGTCAGCATCACCAGGCAACATAGGGCGAGCACACTGGCCAGCATGTGGGCGGCGGGCCCGTTGAAGGTAGACTTGAACTGATCGAAAATTGCCGTGGTGAAGGTGTCGAAGCGGATCATCGCGTACAGGCCATATTCGGCCAGCAGGTGCAGCCCCACCAGCAAGGCGCCGCCGCAGATGGCCAGGCGCAGTTGCGGCAGCACCACACGGAAAAATATCGCCCAGGGTTTGAGACCGAGCGATTCGGCAACGTCTTCGATGGCCGGATCGAGCCGGCGCAGCGTCGCAGCAATCGGCAGGTACAGGAACGGGAAGTAGGCGATGACCGACACCAGCACCCCGGCAAACAGCCCGTGAATCGGTGGAACCAGACTGACCCACGCATAGCTGTGAACGAAGGCCGGCACCGCCAGCGGCGCGGTCGCCAGCAACGACCACCAGCGTCGACCTGGCAGGTTGGTGCGTTCTGTCAGCCAGGCCAGAGACAGACCTAACGCGACGCACAATGGAATCGTGATCACCACCAGTAAAACGGTGTTGATCAACAGTTCAGCGACCCGCGGCCGGAACACCAGCGGCACCAGAGTCGCCCAGCCTGTCTGAAACGACACGCCGATGACAAAGGCAATCGGCAGCAGCGAGAGCAGCGAAACCAGCACCGACAAACCGATCACCCACGCGCCGCCACGCCCCGCGAAAATACCGCGGGATCGTCGTCGCACGTTCGCGGGTATCGTCTCAGCGACACCCGCCGGCAAGGTTTCAGGCATCAATTAGAGCAGTCCGGCCTGAGTCATCAGATCCACGGCTTTTTTACTGTCGAGTTTTGAGGCGTCGACTGTCGGCGCGTCGAGTTGCTGCAAAGGCACCAGTTTGGGGTTGGATTCAGCGTTCTTGCCCACGGCGTACTCAAACGATTTGCCGGTTTTGAGGATGGCCTGGCCCTCTTTACCGGTAATCCACTTGAGCAATGCCTGAGCGTGTTCCTTGTGTTTGCTGGACGCCAGAACACCGCCGCCGGAGACACTGACAAACGCGCCCGGATCCTTGTGCTTGAAGTAGTGCAGGGCGGTGTTCTTGCTGTTTTCGCCGGTCTTGGCCTGGTCGCCGAAGCTGTAATAGTGGTAGATCACGCCGCTGTCGATCTGCCCGGCGTTAACCGCTTTGAGCACGGAGCTGTTGCCCCGGTACGCGGTAAAGTTGGTTTTCATCCCTTTCAACCACTCCAGGGTGGCGGCTTCACCCTTGAGTTCCAGCACGGCAGCGACGATCGCCTGGAAGTCGGCACCTGCTGGCGACGCGCCCCAACGACCTTTCCAGCTCGGGCCGGCGAGGTCCATCAGCGACTTGGGCAGCTGGGCTTCGGGCAGTTTGCTCGGGTTATAGACAAACACCGTAGAGCGCGCGGCGATCCCCACCCATTTGCCATGGGCCGGGCGGTAAGCATCGCCAACCTGTTCCAGAGTGGCCGGCGCAACCGGTGCAAACAGTCCCGCGTTGTCGACCAGCACCATGGCCGGGGTGTTTTCGGTCAGAAACACGTCGGCCGGGGAGGCGGCGCCTTCCTGCACGATCTGATTGCCCATTTCGGTGTCGTCACCATTGCGTACGGTGACCTTGATGCCGGTTTCCTTGGTAAAACCCTTGATCCAGGATTTGGTCAGGCTTACGTGCTGGGCGTTGTAGACCACGATGCCATCGGTATCGGCTGCATATACGTGGCCGGCGCTCAGCAACACGGTGGTCAGCAGTGCTGTTTTCAGGAAAGTAGGGAAATGGGCATTCATGCGGTGGCAGCTCCAGTTTTTTTATCGTGCGCGCAGATTCAACCGAGACGGTCGTCAAGTAGTGTAGGCCAATACGAATCATTTGCAGGATTAAGGCGGCGGCAAATGTACGGCGAAGAATGAGAAAAAAACGTCAAATCACGGCGTCGTCGGGCAACCTCTTTGTGTTCCAGCCGCTGCCTGGTTAATCAGTGCGGCCAGGCGTTTGACGTTGTTCTGTTGAGCGATCACCAGGTCGTCGACGGAAGGCCCTGACGGTGTCTGCAACGTGCTGCGGCAAGTAACCAGCGCGTTATCGCCTTCGCCGAAATTACGCAGGCGCCATTTGACGTCAATCAGCGCGTATTGGCCGGGGATCGAATCAAAGCGTTGCACGTCCAGGCGCACCGATACCTTGCGCTGGGGATTGCTGTTGACCAGTTGATCGACCAGGGCGCTGCGCAATTCATCCGACAGGCTCGCACCCCACCACTCGGTTTCGAGGATGGCCAGGCCGCTGTTGCCCTGGCGAACGACAATCTGCGGGCGGTCGACCTGGGGAGGGACGCTGAGGCCCTCGATCTGGATATCTGCAGCGCTGGTCCTTGAGTTGCCGCTCGGTTGAGCCGGGGTCAGGGTGTGGAATTGAATCGGATCACTGCGGCAAGCGGCGAGTAGCAACAATGCAGTGACCAAGCTGATCTTCAGCGGATTAACCATGGGTGATGCTCCTGTGGTCATTTGCGCGGCGGCCCCTGCAGGTCAATCGGCGCGGCATTGTCGGGACGGCCGCGAATCAGCGATTCCGGGTGGCGTCCCAGGTAATCCGAGAGTTCACGCAAGGAGCGCGACATGCGTCCGAGTTCGTCCAGGGTCTGGCCTAATTGTTCGCGTTGCGGCGAGTCTTCAGCCAGGGTCGAATTGGCCGATTGCAGGGTTTTGCTGACGTCCGCCAGTGTGGTCTGCACGCCGGGCAGGGTCTTGGCGTTGAATTGCGCCAGGCCTTTACGCAGTTCGACCAGGTTACTGTCGAGGTTGCCGGCAATGCGCTCGATGGGCAGCTGGTTGATCTTGTTGACCATGGCCTCCAGTTTCTCCTGCAACTGCTCGAGGCTGCCAGGAACGGTTGGGATAGAGACAGGGCGGGCGCTCGGATCGAACACGACTTTCTCTGCTTTGGGGTAGAAGTCGAGCGAGATGTACAACTGACCGGTCAACAGATTGCCGCTACGGGCCTGGGCCCGCAGACCGTTGTCGATGAAGCTGCCCATCAGCCGCACGCCTGCGGCTTCGTCGTTGGGGTCATGCTTCAAGACCTCGAGCATTTTGGTGTGGGCCTGGCCGAGTCGTTGCGGGAAGATCACGATGCCGACATTGACCGGGAAACTGCGCTTTTTCGCGTCGAAATCCAGATTGACCGACACCACTCTGCCGAACTCCATCCCAAGGAATTCCACCGGCGCACCGACCCTGAGCCCGCGCAAGGCCTGATCGAAACGCAAACTCAAGAATTGTCCCTTGCCGCTGGGCGGGGCTAGGGCGGTTAGCTGGTCTTCGAACAGGTCGAAGGCTTTCTCCTCGGTGGCCGGTTGATCGTTGGGGCTGTATTCCGGAGCGCGGAAGGCGATGCCGCCCACGAGGATGGATGACAACGACTCGGTTTTCACCGAAAAGCCGTTGGCGCCGACATTCACGTCGATCCCGCTGGCGTTCCAGAACCGGGTGTTTTCAGTGACGTAGGCATCGTTGGGCGCGTGGATGAACACTTCGATGTTCACCCCTTTACCGTCGGCGTCCAGGGCATAGGCCACCACTTGACCCACCGGAATCTTGCGGTAGTAAACCGGAGAGCCGATGTCCAGCGAACCCAGGTCCTGAGTACGCAGGGTGAAGCGCTTGCCCGGTTCGCCATAGGTAATCGGTGGCGGCTTTTCCAGGCCGGTAAAGTTTTTGGCGCGGGCGTTGGCCTGGCCGATGTCGGCGCCAATGTAATCCCCGGACAGCAGGGTATCGATACCAGAGACCCCGCCGGCGCCGATACGCGGACGCACGACCCAGAATTGCGAGTCTTCGCGGGTAAAACTTTCCGCCTGCTTGGCCAGTTTGATGGTGGCGTTGACACTCTTCTGGTCATCGCTGAGTTCGACATCGGTCACTTGGCCGATCACTACGTTGCGGTATTTGACCTCGGTCTTGTTGGCCGTCAGGCCGCTGCCGGTTTTGAACGTGACGGTAATGGTCGGACCTTCCTGCATCATGGAGTGTACGACCAGGGAAATCCCCACCAGCACCGCGACGATCGGCACGATCCATACCAGCGAAACGCTGAAACGTCGGGTTTTGACAGGGGCCTGGCCAGGCGCTTGCGGCCCGTCAGTGGCTTGCGACTTCATCCTTGACCTCCTCGTTTGGGTGATCCCGCTCTTTTTTATCCCAGATCAGGCGTGGGTCGAAACTCATTGCCGAGAGCATGGTGAACACCACCACCAGGCCAAAAAACAGAATGCCCGCGCGCGGTTCGATATCCGCCAGGGCTTGAAACTTCACCAGTGAGGCCACCAGCGCCACCACGATCACATCGAGCATCGACCAGTAACCGATGAGCTCGACGAAACGGTACAGCGTTGACCGCTGCTGACTCGCCCATTGGCTGTCGCGCTGAACGGTCACGAGTAACAGCGTCAGCGCGACGAACTTGATGCCCGGTACCGCGATGCTGGCGATGAAAATAATCAGGGCAATGTCCCAGGCACCGTGCTGCCAGAACTCCAGTACACCACTCATGATCGTGCTATCGGCGCCATTGCCGACCATCGTGGTATTCATCACGGGTAGCAGATTAGCCGGGACGTAAAACGCCAGGGCGGTGAACATGTAGGCCCAGGTCCGGGCCAGTGAGTTGGTTTTGCGTCGATGCAGCGGCGCACCGCACCGTGTGCATTCGTGAGGTTCATCGGTCATGTCACAGGCCAGGCCGCAGCTGTGACACAGGCACAGGTTGAGTTCGCTCGCCACCGGGGGCCTGTTCATAAGATGTCCCACAAATCACGGATGTCGCGACCGGCAATACGGATCATCATCAGGCTGAGAATGGCCAGGGCAAACAGGCCGATGCCGGGCAGCACATCCAGTAATCCGGCGAGTTTAATGACCGCGACCATCGCCCCCAGCAGACAGACTTCCAGCATGCTCCAGGGCCTGAGGGTTTCCAGCCAGCGCATGCAGAACTTGAAGCCGGGCGAGCGCTGGTGGGCGAGGGCGAAACTCAGGACCCAGATCAGCAGCAACAGCTGGATAATCGGCGCGATGATCATCGCGATCGCCGCCACCATGGCGATGAAAGTGATCGGCCCCAGACTCAAGGCCAGCACCGAATCCCAGAGTGTTGCGCTGTTTTTCAGGCCTTTGAGGCTGATGCTCATGACCGGGTAGAAGTTGGCGAAAACCCACAGCATCAACGCGGTGAAGGTCAACGCCAGACGTTGCTCCACCGTCAGACCGTTATAGCGCTGAAGCACGCCGCCGCAGCGCGTACACAGGGTTTTCTGATGTTTGGCGAGCGTGACTTTTTCATACACGCAGTCGCAGTGCTCGCAGATGATCAGTGGGTCAGTTGTAGCCATAGGCCGCACTCGCCAGAACGCAGGGAAGTCAGAGCACTCCCACAATATAGAAGCGCCTCGCGATTGAGCAAATTAAAAGGCGAGTTCTGATCGATTACAGATCATTCCCACGCAGAGCGTGGGAAACGATCAGTGGGGCCGTCAGCCCAGCAGTTCGCGCAGGCGATACCAGAACATACCGAGCGCCAACAGCGGCGAACGCAGCATGGGTCCGCCGGGGAACGTCATGTGCGGCACGGCGCTGAACACGTCAAAGCCCTGACTGTGTCCGGCATGGATCGCTTCGCCCAACAGCTTTGCGCACCAGTGGGTCACGTTCAGGCCATGACCGGAGTAACCCTGGGCGTAAAACACGTTCGGATGCTGTTTCAAGCGCCCGACCTGTGGGAAGCGATTGGCCGTGATGCCGATCATGCCGCCCCATTGATAGTCGATGCGCACGTTGGCCAATTGCGGGAAGACCTTGAGCATGTGCGGGCGCATGTAAGCTTCGATATCCGCCGGATCTCGCCCGGAATAATGACAGGCCCCACCGAACAGCAAGCGTCGGTCCGCCGAGAGCCGGTAGTAATCCAGGCCGACTTTCTGGTCGCAGAGCGCCAGATTCTGCGGGATCAATTGCGCTGCAACGTCGGGCGTCAACGGCTCGGTGGCGATAATGTAGCTGCCCGCCGGAAGGACCTTGCCGCTCAATTTCGGTTCGAGTTCGTCCAGGTGGGCATTGCACGCCAGCACCAGGCTGGCGGCGCGCACCGTGCCGCCGGCACAGCGAACCTGCACGGTGCTGCCATGGATCAACTCCAGCACTGGGCTTTGCTCGAAGATCCGCACCCCGAGAGATTCGGCGAGCCGCGCTTCGCCGAGCACCAGGTTGAGCGGATGCAAATGACCGGAACCCATGTCGACCAGACCACCGGCATACACATTGGAGTTCACCACCTGCTGACGGATCTGCTCCGGCCCGACGAGTCGGGTTTCGTGGGCGTAACCCGATTCGGCAAGGCTTAGCTGCTCAGCCTTGAATGCCGCGAATTGCGCTTTGGTATTGGCCAGTTCACAGAACCCCCAGCGCAAGTCGCAATCAATCCCGTGTTCACGGATGCGGTTCCCTACCAGCTCCACCGATTCCGTGCCCGCACGCTCTAAATAGCGCACGCCGTCCTCACCGATATAGCGAGCGAAACCACTGACGTCATGCCCGATGCCGCGGATCAGCTGCCCGCCGTTACGCCCGCTGGCGCCCCAGCCGATCCGTCGGCCCTCCAGCAGAATGACCGAGAGCCCGCGCTGAGCCAGTTCGATCGCGGTGTTCACGCCGGTAAAGCCGCCGCCGATGACACAGACATCAGCGTCAAGATCCGCGGCCAGCGTGGGGTAGGGCGCCATGCCATTGGCTGACGCCGCGTAATAGGAGCGAGCATGTTCGTTGCTGTACTGATTCATTTGTTGGACTTCACTTTGCTCCAGGAACGGGTCATCAAACGCATGATCGCCTGGGGCGGGGTGGTCGAAATGTAGAGTTTGTCGAGGACTTCCTGCGGTGGGTATACCTCAGGATTGTTGACCAACTCCGGGTCCATGTACTGCTTGGACGCCGGATTCGGGTTGGCGTAACCCACCGCAGCGCTGACCTTGGCTATCACTTGCGGGTCGAGCAGGTAATTGATGAAGGCGTGGGCTTCTTTCTGGTTACCGGCGTCTGCGGGAATCGCCAGCAAGTCGAACCACAAGTTACTGCCTTCCTTGGGAATCGCGTAGGCGATGTTCACGCCGTTCTTGGCTTCCTTGGCCCGGTTCGCGGCCTGAAACACGTCCCCCGAGTAACCGAAGGCCACGCAGATATCACCGTTGGCCAGGTCCGAGACGTATTTCGAGGAATGGAAGTAGGTGATGTAAGGCCGGATGCTCAGCAACTTGGCCTCAGCTTTTTTGAAGTCTTCAGGGTTTTCGCTGCGCGGGTCCATGCCCATGTAATTGAGAATGGCCGGGAACACTTCATCGGCCGAGTCCATCATCGACACGCCGCACTGGCTGAGTTTCTTGATGTTTTCCGGTTCGAACAGCACGGCCCAGGAGTCGATGCGATCGATGCCCAGCACTTGCTTGACCTTGTCGACGTTGTAGCCAATGCCGTTGGTGCCCCACAGGTACGGGACCGAGTGCTCGTTACCTGGATCGTTTTTCTCCAGCAGCGCGAGCAGTTTCGGGTCGAGGTTTTCAACGTTGGGAAGCTGCGAACGATCAAGCTTCAGGAACGCGCCGGCCTTCACCTGGCGAGCGAGGAAGTGGTTGGACGGCACCACCACGTCATACCCCGTGCGGCCGGCGAGCAATTTTCCCTCCAGGGTTTCGTTGGAATCGAATACGTCGTAGATCACCTTGATCCCGGTTTTCGCCTGGAAGTCGACGAGGGTGGTCTCGCCGATGTAATCGGTCCAGTTGTAGACGCTGACCGTTGGCTGAGCCTGCGCGACGGCGCTGAACACCAACGCCAGCGCGAGCGGAACCACGGATTTGAGTAGACGCATATCGACACCTCTTAGATTTATTGGATTTTTCAGGCGTTTCTTAGGTGTTCTGGCGGCCGTCTTCGCGAGCAGGCTCGCTCCCACAGGGGAATGCATTCCAGAGTGGGAGCGAGCCTGCTCGCGAAGAGGCCATCACAGACAGCGCAGTTCTCAGACACTCAGCAACAGGAACTCACGCTCCCACGAGCTGATCACGCGCTTGAAGTTCTCGTGTTCGGCGCGCTTGACCGCCACGTAACCGCGGACGAATTTACTGCCCAGGTAACGCCCGACGGTTTCGCACTCTTCCATCTGCGTCAGGGCGTCTTCGATGGTGATCGGCAAGCGCAGGTTGCGCCGTTCATAGGCGCGACCTTGCACCGCAGCGCTCGGCTCGATGCGCTCGACCATGCCCAGGTAGCCGCACAACAGACTCGCTGCGATGGCCAGGTAAGGGTTGGCGTCGGCCCCCGGCAAACGGTTTTCCACGCGCATCGCATCGGGTGTGGAGGTCGGCACACGCAGACCCACGGTGCGGTTTTCTTCGCCCCATTCGACGTTCACCGGTGCCGAGGTGTCCGGCAGGAAGCGGCGGAACGAATTGACGTTGGGCGCGAACATCGGCAGCACTTTGGGAATGTACTTTTGCAGGCCACCGATGTGATGCAGGAACAGTTCGCTCATCTGCCCATCGGCATCGGCAAAGATCGGCTGGCCGGTGGCGATGTCCACGACACTCTGGTGGATATGCATGGCGCTGCCAGGCTCATCACCAATCGGTTTGGCCATGAAGGTTGCGGTGACGTTGTGCTTGAGGGCCGCCTCGCGCAGGGTTCGCTTGAACACGGTGATCTGGTCGGCCAGGTCCAGTGCGTCGCCATGACGGAAGTTGATTTCCATCTGCGCCGGGCCGTCTTCGTGGATCAAGGTGTCGAGGTCCAGACCCTGAAGTTCGCACCAGTCGTAAACGTCTTCAAACAGCGGATCGAATTCGTTGGCGGCGTCGATGGAAAACGACTGGCGACCACTTTCCGCACGGCCCGAACGACCCAGCGGCGCCTTGAGTGGCAAGTCCGGATCTTCGCAGCGCTGGGTCAGGTAGAACTCCATCTCCGGCGCGACAATCGGCCTCCAGCCTTTGTCGGTGTACAGCTGCAGGACTTTCTTCAGGACGTTGCGGGGCGACAGCTCGATCGGGTTGCCGAACTTGTCGAAGGTGTCGTGAATCACGATGGCGGTGGGCTCGATGGCCCATGGAATCACGTAAACCGCGTCGGAAACGGGCTTGCAAACCATGTCGATGTCGGCGGGGTCGAGCAGGTCGTAGTAGATGTCGTCGTCGACAAAGTCCCCGGTTACCGTTTGCAAAAGCACACTTTCCGGCAGGCGCATGCCTCGCTCATGCAGGAACTTGTTGGTGGGTGCAATTTTGCCGCGTGCAATGCCGGTCAAGTCGCTGACCACACACTCGACTTCGGTAATCTTGTGATCTTTCAGCCACGTGAGCAGCTGATCGAAAGGGACATTCATAAAGACCTCGTTATTGGTTTTATTAACGCCGGGGAGGCTGGTTTCATCCACCACACACTTCCCCTGTGGCGCGTTGACGACTATCTTGGGCGAGCCTTGACGTTCCATCTATCCACTTTCAGCAGCACAAAGCGCACCAAAAGAGTGCGCAAGGTCACCCATGACAACGTGCAATCCCTTACAAGTCCAAGCGTTCAACACCGCCGATGTGGCCGAGCAAATCCGCGCCACACCGGGTTGGGTGCAGCATTACCAGCAAATGTCGCCGGGGCATTTCGCCGGGAGGGTTCGCTATTTGGACCTGCAAGGCGTGGAGATTTACGAGGAACACATGAACACGCGGGTCGAACAGAATTTCAGCGCCCCGAAAGGCTCACTGGCGTTCTGTTTCGATCGCAGCGACAACGCGCTGTACGTGTTGAATGGTGAAAGCCGCAATATCTGGATCACCCCGGAGAACTACCAGGAAATCGCCGTGGTGTTCGGTCCGGAGTTCGTTCAGCGTCACGGTTTGAATGTCGCCAGGCTCGAAGGCCTGTTCATGGCACCGCTGAATTCGGGACAGAACGCGCTGTTCAGTCGCTGGCTCAGCGGCACGTTGACCCGACTGGCGCAGACGCTCGATCCGCCGAGCAAGGAGGCGTTGACCCAGCAGTTGCTGGAAGACTGCCTGTACATCCTCGACAACGCGTATGTGTGCCTTGATCGCGGAGGTTTACAGCGCCGCGCCGAAGAGCGCTCGGTGATAAAACGCATCGGTGAATGGGCCGCTGATGTCCCGGAAGAAACCCTGAATCTGCTGGAGCTTTCGCAGGTCGCCGGGGTTTCACTGCGGCAGTTGCAGCATGCGTTCAAGGCTTATACCGGGATGACCCCGACCCTTTGGCTGCGCTTGCGTCGACTCAACGGCGCACGCCGAGAATTGCTCAGCCGCACAGCCATGGACACCACGGTGGCAGATGTCGCGATGCGTTGGTCGTTCTGGCATTTAGGAAGATTTTCCAGCAGTTATCGGGCGTTATTCAAGGAATTGCCCAGTGAAACGCTGAAAAGCAGCCGTTAAATTTTCAAGCGATTGGTCATGGCGCAGGAACAGGCTTGGCCAATTCGATGCCGGCCGCACTCAATCGCTTCAGGATCTCAAAGAGCAGATCGCTCTTGGTCGTACTGACAATCCTTGGGCTGCTGACATAGCCGGTGATGGTTAATGTGATGCCGTCAGGGCTCAGATTGCTGAATCGAACAACGGGGGCGGGTTTGTCGAGGATGGTTTCATGTTCGCAAAAGGCGGTGTACAGCAGGGTTTTGACTTGTTCGGGGTCGATATCCAGCGGGAACACCAGTTCGAGTGTCGCCACCCCTTGGGCGCTACCGCCCAAGGTCACATTGCGCAGGTTCTGGGAAATCAGCTGGGAGTTGGGCACGATCACGATCGAGCGATCACTGAGCTGTATCTCGGTGGCCCTGACATTGATTCGCCGGATATCACCTTCGACCCCGCTGATGCTGATCAGGTCGCCGACCTTGACCGGACGCTCGGTGAGCAGGATTAACCCGGAGACGAAGTTCTTGACGATCTCCTGCAAGCCGAAGCCGATCCCCACCGACAACGCACTGACGATCCAGGCCAGATTCGTCCATTTGACGCCCAATGAAGACAACGCAAGCAGAATGACCATTGCGTACCCGATGTTACTGAACAGGGTACTTAGCGATGCCCCCATGCCGGGATCCATGTCGGTTTTCGGCAGGAACTCGTTATCCAGCCATCTGCGCAGCGATCGAATCAGGTAAATACCGATCAACAATGCCAAGACTGCATTCAGCAGATTTCCCGGGATGATATTCAACTTGCGCAAGCCATCGCCGCCGAGGATCGCTGAAACCCTGTCTGTCAGCTGTCCAAAGGTCGCTCCAATCCCCCCCACAAACGTAGTAATCACGGCAATTAACAGTAATGCCACCCTGCCAATACCCGTCACAACAACCTCGATTTGTTCAAGCCGCACGTCGCCGATACCCAGCAGCTGTTTGATCGCCTTGCCGCTTGGGTGCTTTGGCGAAAACAGGTAATCACATAGGTCCCTGAACAGTTGCGCCAGCAAATAGAAGCTGGCAATAACGATATAGAGCCAGACAATTTCGTAAGTGATGAAGCGGGCCAGGGAGATGTAACCGACCAGCAGGCCAATAATCGAGATCAAAACGGCGATGCTGACGCCGCTATAAATCAGCCCCGCCAGCGTAGTCCCTGATTCAGGGGATTCCCCGGCAATGACCATCGCGCGCCGGGTTTTACTGACGCGTAGCAATAACGCTCCAATAATCAAGATAACGACTAATGACACGATGCCCCGGCTGAAGAGAACCACCTGCGAACTCATACCCGTCGCATTGGTAACTTGTACCAGCGAGATGAGTATCAGCATTGATCCGGCCAGCAGCGCCGGAAAAGGGCTGATCGAAAGCGCCACTTCATCGGCTATGCCGGGCAACCGCCATGAGGGATTGCGTTTAGACAGCAGGGCCCGACTCAGGCCAATGATCAGGGCGCAGGCGTAAGCGACTTTCTCGACATCGTCGAAGTAACCTTGCAGTGGCTGAGGCAATGGTTGAAGGCGGGTAGCCGCAATGGAGATGAGCTGTATTGCGCAACCTGCGCTCAACATCGTGGCAATTACCGTCGCTATCGCCAATGAACTTCTGCGCAGGCGACCTTCCGGTACTCGATGGATGCAGATCCATGTCAAACCACGCTCAGCCAGTCTTCGCCCTGGCGTCCAGAAGGCCAGGGCCAGCAATAACAACGTGACGGTCACGGCACGCCGGCCGGGTTGCCAGACGGACTGAATGACACTGTTGGACTGGTCGATCAAAAACGTCAGACGGTTTTGATCCTCCTGCAGTGGAGAAAACAGCGGTAACCAGAACCGGGGGTTGAGGAGGCTGGCGGTACGCTGGGCCAGTTCGGTTTCCAGTTGGGTGCGCCGAATGCTGGCAATCTGAGTGATGAGGTTAGTCGCGCCCTCCTTGATGGCCTGCAATATTTTGAGATCGTCATCCACCTTGTCTTTTTGTGCGGTGAGATAGGATCTCTGCTTCACGATATCAGCCTTTTCCATAGCAAGGCTGTCAGGGGATGCAGTCCCAAGCACACTGAGTTGCCCTTGCAATTGCGCCTGCTCGGGAAGTAACGCGGTCGCCAGTTTGTCCGCATCACTGAAGAGCAACTGAACATTGTCCTGAAAACCTACCAACTGGGTGTAGTTACTGGTCAGTGACACCTGCTGTTTAAGGTTATCCAGCCTGAATTGCAGTGCTTCCAGATCGCTCTTTGACACGGTAGTGGTTGAACTGGCCTCGGCGCTGCTTGAAGGCATTGCCATTTCGTCTGCCGACAGCACGCCGATGTTCGGCCCCAACAGCGCAAACACAATGCAGATGAGTAACTTCAATGCAGGGCGCATAGGCATGCTCCGGCGGCTTTAGCCATTCAGGTTAGGCCATGGCTTGCACCGCCGCGAAAAATTGTTATTCGACGGCATAGTCCCGGTGGAATGTGGGGCGAGGAGGGGTGATCTACAATCTTCGGTGTTGAGCTCGGTTCAGAATCACGGTGTGTGGAGTAGCAAGGACTCCTTAGGAGGTCATTATGAGAACGTTGTCGTCAATTAGCCTGTGCATCGCACTGTCGGTTTCCTGGACCCAGGGATGGGCCGAAACGGTGGTGCCGATCAAAGGGCAGAGTTCGCAACAAACCCAAACAGACATCACCGATTGCCACAACATCGCGGCCAGTCAGAGCGCCTCGACTGCACCGCCTCCGGCCGGTGGACGGCTGAAGGGAGCCGCTGTCGGCGCTGCCGCAGGGGCTGCGGGGGCGCAAGTGCGCGGCCGTCAGCATGACGAGTTTTATGACCGCGTCGATGATGACGTGAAGCAGGACTATCGCCAGAACCAGGCAAAAGGGACCGCGGCAGCGGGCGCAGTGGTCGGTGGTTCACGCCAGCGTCAGGAGCGCCGGGCACAGCAGAAAACCACTGCCGCGACCAGTTCAACGGCCTATACAAGCTGCCTGCAAGGGAAGGGGTATCAGGTTAATCCTTGAGCGTCATTTGGCTGCCGTTGATCGAGCAGATGAACCATCAGGCAGGCATACAGCGTCACGAGGATGAACAGCCCCATACGCACGGCGAAGGCCGTGTAAACGTCCTTGCCTGCTGCGCTGTCCTGTACCGACTGACCCAACAGGATAATCAGTGTGATCAGGGTGTTGAGCCAAAACCCCGGGGTAAACCGGGTCGGGCTCAGGGCATACAGCTTGCGCGCCAGCGCCAGGCCGAACAGCAGCATCCACAGAAAGAACATCCACAGATGCACAAACAGGCTGAGGGCGCTCCAGAACAGGATCGCCAACAGGCCTGCGAGCAAGGTTGAGCCGAGCAGTTCGCGACCGGCGATACGGGCGTTTGTCGTGGAGCTTTGCTGACCCAGGCCGACGGCCTTCAGGATGATGGGCAGATAACCGGCCGGGTCGATCAGCGCCAGCAGAAATGCCGGTAACACGATCAGGGTTGCACGCAGCGCAATCCGACTGACTTCTTCTGCCGGCAGGGGTGGGGCAGGCGGCGGTGAAGGGGCATTGGGTGGATCCGGGAATAATCCATGACTGAACGCCACGACGACAACGGCGAGCAGCAAACCCTTGACCAGTGCGCCGATAACCATCGCCGCCAGATCGAATTCGGCGATACCGGCCGAGGAAATCATGGTCAGGCCAATCACCAGGAAGGTCATGATCAAGGTGTTGCCGCCGCGCAGGCCAAAGCGGAAGGCCAGGAACAGACCGACGCTGATCAATAGCACGCCGCTAATGGGGTAATAACGCAGGACCGGGATCAATAGCAGGCCGATGCCGGTGGTCAACATGGCGGCCAGTGCGAGCACCAGCCCGGCCTTGAACGGCAACGGGCGATTGACCGAGGCCAGCAACAGCAGGCAAAGCACCGGCGCCATAAAAGGAATCGGCAAGCCCAGGCCGAAACTGGCGGTGAGGCTCAACGCCGTGCCGGTGGCCAGGCGCAGTGCGCGTTGATCCCGCGGCGTGCGCCGAGTAGACATACCCTTAATAGGCATAGCTCAACCAGCTCATGAACCCCACAAACACGCGGCCGAGTGGGTTCAGCGGATTGCCCTCGGTAGGGAAGGCCATGACTTCGGCCTGCCCACCGGCGCGTATGGCGCCGCTGTCACGCAGGGTGTTTCTCGAATCCTCGGAAAACTCGATAATCACCGGAAAACGCTGGGCCGGACGCAACCAATCGCGACTGTTCTGCACACTGGGCAAGGTGCCAGGCGCGGGTGTCTGGCCCACGCTGACGCCGTAGCCGACGCTGCGCACGCGCCCCTCGAAAACCTCGCCCGGCAACGCATCCAGGACGATCGAGACTGGAGTATCGAGCTTGACCAGGCCAAGGTTGTTTTCGGTCATGTCTGCGGTGATCCACACATCATGGATGGTGATCAACGTCATGACCGGGCTGCCTGCAGCGGCGAACTGCCCGGCGTCGGTGCGCAGATCGGTAATCAGCCCCGCCGAACGTGCGCGTACCTGCGTGTTGGACAAGTCCAGTTCGGCTTTTGACAGCGCCGTGGCGGCACTCCGTAGTTGGGCGTTGTCATCCTCGCTGCCACCTTCCTGCTCGCGTGCACGCTGGACTTCGGCGCGGGCAGCCGCCACCTGACTCACAGCCTGTTCGCGATTGGCGCGAGACACTTCGAGCAGGCGAACGGAGATGGTTCCGGGGTCTTCGCGATACAAACCTTCCAGACGCTGATTGTCCTGCGTCGCCTTGAGCTCGTTGGCCTGGGCGGCGCGTAAATTGGCTTGCGCCGAAGCGATTCCGGCGGTGCTTGCACCGATCTGTCTGCGTGTCGATTCAAGGTCTGCCCGCGCACGTTCGACGGCAATCTGATACGGCTGCGGGTCCACCTCGAAGAGGACATCACCCGCCTTGACGTCCTGGTTGTTGCGCACATTGACACGGGTGACTCGCCCAGCCACTTCCGAGGCCACGGGTATGACAAAGGCGCCCACCCGAGCCTGCTGGGAATAGGGGGTGAAACGATCGGCCAACAGGTACCAGGTCAGACTCAGGAGGATAAGTAGCAACACCCACTTGATGCCTTTTTTCGCCGGGTCGGCAGCCGGTGCTGGCGCCTGGGTGACCGGTGTCTCGGGCGTGGGCTTGGCGGCTTCACTCATTGGTCTTTTACCTTGTAAGACATTGGAATGGCAGGCTGTGCGGGGGCGGGCTCTTTCAGCAGATCGCCCCAGTCGGTGCGTTTTTCCATCTGCTGGCGGGTAACGTGATCGACTTTCGGCAGGGCGCTGTACCAGCCACCACCCAAGGCTTTATATAGAGCAATCACATTACTCACCGCGTTGCTGCGGGCGACCAGGTAGTTGTCCTGTTGTTCGAGCAGAGCGCGCTGTGCGTCCAGTACCCGCTGGAAATCCGAATAGCCTTCCCGGTACTGCGCGCTGGCCAACACCAGCGAGCGTTTGGCGGCCACTTCGGCCTCTTGCAGGAGGCGTTCTCGTTCGAGTGATTTGATCAGGCCGTTCGCGGCATCGTCAGCCTCGCGTGCAGCCTGTCGAACATTGTCGCGGTAGGCCTCGATCAGTTGCTGCAAACGTGCATCCTGCACGCGCACGTTGTTGCTGATCTGGCCATGATCGAACACATTCCAACGCAAGCTGGGTCCGCCGATCAAATCCAGAGTCCTGGAAGTACCGTTGAGTGTGTCGGCCGACCAGACGATGCTGCCCAGCAACGTCAGCGATGGATAGAAATCGCTTTCGGCCACGCCGATCAGCGCCGACTGAGCCGCGACATTCAGCTCGGCGGCGCGCACGTCGGGCCGACGTAGCAGCAGACTGGCCGGCACGTCTTGCAGCACGGCGCGGTCCACCAGGGGGATCAGCCCTTCATTTTCGCGCAACTGCGGCAGTCCGCCGGGAGGCTGGCCGATCAACACGGCCAAGGCATTGCGGGTGCGCTGGATCTGATCTTCAAGGTTGGGGATGGTGCTCAGCGTGCCCAGGTATTGGGTCTTGGCTTGTTGCAGGTCGAGCTCGGCTTGCTGACCGCTGTTGAACAGCTTCTCGGTGATCTCGAAGTTGCGTTTTTGCTGCTTGGCGTTTTCCCGGGCGACGCGCAAGCGTGCCTCGCTGGTACGCAGGGAAAAGTAGGTATCGGCCACTTGCGCCCGCAGCAGTACAAGCACGTCTTCATAGTTGGCCTGGGCGGCGAAGTAACTGGCATCGGACGACTCGATGGCGCGACTGAAGCGTCCCCAGAAATCCAGTTCCCAACCGACGTCAAACCCTGCGCTGTACTGCCAGAAATGGCTGTCCTGCGGGGCGATCCCACCGGATTGCTTACGGTTGAAGTACAGACTGTCGGCGCTGGCCTGTTGCAGTTGCGGGTAAAGCCCGCTTTGGGCAATACCGAGTTGGGCGCGCGCTTCCATCACGCGCAGGCCGGCAATCTTGAGGCTGGAGTTATGAGCATCCGACTCGGCTATCAAGCGGTCGAGGACCGGATCGGCGAAGACGAGCCACCACTGACGCAGATCCGGGTTCTGCCCGCGTTGGCTGGATTGCTCAAGGGCAGGGGTGTTCCAGTGCTTGACCCATTCTTCGCCGGGCGACTGGAAGTCCGGGCCCAGCCGTACGCAGCCACCGAGGGCCATGACGCCAAGTATCAGGAGGTGGCCGGATGTACGTGAATACATTACACATTTTCCAGTTCAAGAAGATCACTGGGAGCATAGACGTCAGAATGGGCAACCGGGTGCTAAGCTTTTTTGGCGCCATCCCATCACCTGCGACCTGTTAAAAGGTAGGACAATCATGCATTCGACTCAGGCAAATGTTGAACCTCATTCAACCGGTTGGCGTTTCAAGCTGGGCATAATCATTATTTGCGTGATGCTTGGATCATGGCTGCTGGTGCCTGTCGCAGCGGCGGTGGGAGTACCGGGCTCAAGAATTGCGGCGCTGACAGGCGTCTTGTTTATCAGCAACAAGGTCCTGTTGATCCTCGTGATCGGTATCATGGGCAAGTCCGGATTCCAGCAGTTGAAACGCAGTATGTTCGGTTACGTGTCTTCGCTTACGCCCTCAGCAGACGTCGAACCAGGGCCGGTACGTCATAGAATCGGCATCGTCATGTTCTGCTTGCCGTTGATCTCTTCATTCCTTGAACCCTACGTTGACACCTTTTGGCCTGGGCTCAG
Organism: Pseudomonas sp. MDT1-17; assembly: GCF_054898105.1. Lineage (NCBI taxonomy): Bacteria > Pseudomonadati > Pseudomonadota > Gammaproteobacteria > Pseudomonadales > Pseudomonadaceae > Pseudomonas > Pseudomonas sp. MDT1-17. Next base: position 3,472,408 of record NZ_JBUBVM010000001.1, read on the forward strand.
ACCCAACCTCTGGCAGACTCAATTGCTGGGGGACATCATGCTGATCGGCAGCTTTTTCGTGCTGGGGGGAAACTTCTGGGAGAAGGTGCGCGCCTTGTTTATTCGCACCGCTCGGGTCACAAACACAAGTGCGGTGTGATTAATGGCAGCGCGCTGCCTCAAATGTTGAGACTGTCGATATGCAACACCGCACCGGTCACGCTGGCGCCGGCGCCGCTGGCCAGTAACAACAAAGGGCCGTCGAGTTCTTGCAAGCCTGCGTCCTTGTTTCCACCGGCGGCGATCACGTTGACGCCTCAGTGACTGGGCCATGGCCCGACTCCGCATCATGGTCTTGTGGGGTCTAGTCACCGTGGGGACCGCCTTCGTCACTACGCCGAACCAGTTGATTGTTGCCCGCTTCCTGCTCGGAATAGCCGAGGCCGGTTTTTTCCCTGGCGTCATCCTGTATCTGACCTATTGGTTTGCGCCCAACCAGCGTGCCCGTATCACAGCGGTCTTCCTGATGGCGGGGATGATCGCCGGGATTGTGAGCGGGCCACCTTGGCCGTTTTGTTATCTTTACCAACGACGTAAAACCACCGCTTGCCTGTCGTATCCCGCCGCAAATATCCCATTGCTGGCCGCCAGTTGTCACGGCCGAGCAGGTCAGACACACGGACGTACATAGCTGACAGTCATCGGATATTGCAAAGGAAAATCCAAGAAGGAGGGCGCCGATACGTGCTTACTTATAACTCAACTAAATAGATGTTTAGATTAGTTATACTTAAATTGAATAATAACGGGGCAGGGTATTGCAAAATCATCACTTTGATTACGTCGCTGTAGCTGGACGCGCTTCCTGCACAGTCGAAATAGCCATGACTGTTGCTGCTGATAAGGGATGGTTTTTTGGCTGGTCGACATCTTTAGAGGACTTGATACCGTTGATCGAGCGTATTGCAAGTCTTCCTGATGATGGAATTGATCAATGTATGGTCGATTGCTCAGGGTTGCTGTCGGAGATTCTTAGCGTTGAATCCCCATTGGGCATGATGCGTGATATCAAAGGTCAATCTAAGGTCCGTTCTACAACGGCAGGCCATCTGCTCAAGCAAAGGTTTGAATTTGATCAAGAATCGTTGGATCTTCTTCATCCGTTTTTCACGCTTCATGAATCCGACTTTCTAAAAAGCTCTGCCGCCCGAAGCCAATCATCCAGATCAAACGTCGCTGCATTTACCGCACAGAATCGTCACCAGGTGATGCATGGCGAGGGAACTGAAGTGAATAGCTTGAAAGCGTTATCGCTACTGGTTTTTGTCGGTCTGCACCTGCAGTCGATTTGTTCAGACCAAGACATCCTGAGGTGACAGCCTGGCTTCAAATCTGACCACCAGAGCCTCCCAGACCTGCATAGGGCGGTACGCATAATGTATATTATGTTAAACCGTGTGTCTGGATGGAACTTCTCACATTGTGTTAGCCCTCGGTATTCATTAGAAATGAAAGCGATGTCATTAGAACTGAGGCAGTCGCGAAATGACGAGCTTTCTCCTCGACAAACCATTAACTAATTGATTTATATAAATTTTGCAAAAAATGTAGTGCTGATCTCACCATCGATTTCTACGTAATCATGAGACTGCCATGTATCCTAGATTTTGCCTGTAAGCCTTTGTTTACGTGGGGTTCAGCAGATTTCATCATTTTTGTTGCTAGCTTAGAGTTTATCAATTAATCGTGAGACAGCTTCGCTTAACCCTGATTGCGGATTCGAGATAAAAACAAATAAATACAATGAGTTATCTGTTCTTAACGAAATCGTGAGACATAGCCTGTCGTGTTTTTTGTGAAGATTTGACGAGATAAATCTAGGCTCCGACCGCTCTGATTGCGTAGGAAGATTTTTGCGCAATCCCAGCGCTGGATTGCCGAAGATCAAGCCTGACTTAGCCTAGTAGCTCTACCCTATAATGCTTTTTTGAAAAAACTGGGCTGAGAACTGCTCTGCACTAGACCTCATGTAGTGCTGCGGATCTTACTTTCCGGACACAAAATCGTGAGATTTCACCAGTGGATTTAAACCATCTGACTACCCGCCGCCCAGAAATTCCAGTCATTAGCGTAGATGTGACGTTTTTACGAGATTTTACCGTGACTACAGCATGTAACGAAATCACGAGACTAAAAGGATGCATTCACAGGTGCCTCCTTTCTTAAGAGGTATTCGAATGGATGTCTGTAAAGTAAACGGGAGGTTAGTGCGGGCATTTAACGAAATATTGAGATAAGTTCAGGTATTCGGTGCGGCGAGGATCTAGAGTTGCTCGATAGTAACGAGCGCGATACCATCGGGCTTTCTTAAATCCCAGTTTCATGAGAAGTGAGGCCGGTTATGCAAAATAGGCTTATTACTTCCGATTACTGCTATAACTGGAAGTTTCTCAATAGCACTAACTAACGTCTATGGTAGTCACGAATGTCTCGCTCGCCGAAGCCCTTGTTTGACACGTACGAGTCCTTCCTTGATCAGGACTTCAGTTATAGTGAGGCCCTCACCCCGTGTGTTAAAGCCTACCTTGCCACATTTCCCGCAGCGCTAGAGGCTCCGCGCGGCTACCTAGCCGTGCGCTCGTTCCTGCGGGCCTTTTCCGACAATGCTCAGACCTTCAGCTCGTATCGCATCAATATTGAGCGGTTTTTGAATTTTTGTCGTAATCCACCTCGAGACTGGATTGGCCCTGTGACGCGTAGTCGTTTCTTGAAAAATAATAATCCGCTGACTGGGCTCGGAGATCCTGTTATCCATAATCCTAACTGGCGCCCATTCAACATTAAATCCTCGAAGCCACGGATTGGTTCTGACCATCAAGAGCAAGGAATAAGCGAGAGCCTATATAGCGCAGCTAACGGCACGATAAATCAAGTTTTCTCGATTTGCAGTCGCTTCTTTGAATTTATGGTTGAGGATGGTTATTCAGCGGCAAATCCTTTCCGAATGATCAAAAAGTCTGGCCGTTATAGCGATGATATTCAAGATGAAGGCGTTACGCGTGCATTGACGCCGCTACAATGGAACTACGTGCTTGAAACGGCTGAAAAGCTGGCTATTTCCGAACCTGCTAGGCATGAGCGAACACTGTTTATACTTTCAACATTGTTTTCCATGTATCTACGCGTGTCTGATGTTGTCGGGCGACAAAACTGGAAGCCGTCTATGGGTGACTTCCGCCAGGATCCTGAGGGCAACTGGTGGTATCACACCGTTGGCAAAGGGAACAAGGTCGGAAAGGTTGCCGTCAGGGATGAATATATCAATCTATATTTGAAGCGATATCGTCGATTCTTGGGTCTGCCCGAACTTCCTGAGATCGGCGAAACCACACCTTTGATCAAGACCCTTAGAGGACGTTCTGGTCTGTCAGATCGACAGGTACGCGCCCTCCTCCAAGTTGTCTTCGACAAAGCTTTTGAAAGTATGCGAATCGAGGGTCGTGCGGTTCACGAGATGGAAAGCTTGAAGGTCGCTTCTTTGCACTGGCTGCGTCATACCTCTGCGACCTTCGACGCGCCCTTGCGGAACGCCAAAGTCCTGCAGGTCGATCTGCGGCATAGCAATCTCAGCACTACCCAAAACACGTATTACCATTCACACGACCAGGAACGTGCCCACTCGATCAAGCGCCTAGGCTTACGCGATCGTGGTTAGGCGAGCTCATGCCCGTGGAGATCGAAGGCTGGCAACTCCCGCTCTTCAATGACGGTGTCACCTTCGACTACTGCGAGTACTGCAGGTCGCCTGATGGCCGAGTCGGACACTTGAACTCCGGCAACGCGACGGAGCTGATACTGTCGACCTATTGAATGCATAGGAGCGTGTAGAGCGCGCGCTCGTACTGATAGCCGTAGCCCGCTGCACTGGGGCTCGCGTCAGGGTCTTTCATCCGTTCCGTCTCGTAGTCTATGCGCTTAATGTACCGAGACTTTTGCCTCGATCCTTGTCCATGGCGTTACGCGAGCGCGGAATGTAACGCTAATAATATCATTTGGCCATAAATCAAGTACATCGGCTGTCTGGGATGCCAGCAAGCTAGTTCTTCGAACTGCGCTTCGTCTACCGACAAACCGGGACGCCCCTACCCTAGCTTGCCTAGGCTCAACAAGTAGACCTACTCGCTGACCAACCAGAAGGCCTTGGCCACTCCTCCCTGCCGGGCGTAAGCCCCGAGTCGATGTTGAAATCGTCACGTGTTCCCGGTATTTCTAAACGACAATTGTCAGCAGGGAGCGCACCATGCAGCCAAGATTCAGGGTGATAGAGACGACCAGATTGGACGATGGCAGCAAGCGATACAGGGTTGTTGATCTCGTCGAAGGAGGTTCAGCTAGTAAGCATGGCGTCTTCAAGTCTAGAGCCGAGGCAGACGCTATTTGCTCGACGTTGAATGGGGAGCTTGCGAAGGAGGCAGCCGTCGTATCTTGATACTGGCAATACACTCATAGCCTGAGCGGTTGCATCGGTCATCAGGATCTGCCGAGGATTCGATGAACGTAAATTGGGAAGGTGACTGCGGTAGCGTCTCCTCTTCAGCCTGGTATCCCCATACATAAAACCTGATCTCACTGGAATGCCATTTTCAAGCGGTCATTTCTGCCCAGTAATCGGCCCCTTAAAAAGCGTGGCCATTAGCGTGGCTGCTTCAGTTCTTGGCCACAAGCAGCGCGCGCAGCACCTTAGCAATATCAGGGATATAATGCCCTCAAGCCCTAACTCCGTTGGCTGGTGGTAATTATGTCCCGCTCACTTTTCACTCCCGCTGAACTTGAAGAGATTCACACTCAAATCGCCCAATTGAGGGCTGATACCATGCGTATCAGTGCCCAAGCCAGCAATACTGTCTGCGAACCTCTTTTCGTGCCGCATGTGCATTTCTTGCAAACGATAACAGTGGCGTTCTGCTTAGTAGCCACGGTGGGGACGATCACCGCCGTCGTGATCAAATACCTTCTCTAGCCTTGAGCAGTGCACGAGTGCAATCCAGCTCTGACTTCGTTCCAGCGAAGTCTGGATGTTCCCCCTGCATACCTCTGGCAGCCCCTTGAACCGCCACTCACTCCATGACTGGTGCTTAGCTCCTAAGTAGGAGTAACAAATTGCTGACTCGTCCCGACAAAGACGCACTTCGTGCGATGCTGGAATCTCAAGTTCAAGAAAAGCTACAGCACGACCCTGATGCGGTAACGACTTACGCAGCCAAGTCTGTACCAGAGCGAAAACCGTACACCAACAAACCTACGGTTCAGGACAAAGCATTTCACAAAGAGCTCGAGCAGATGCGTGCAGATGCTGAAGCTGGAGTGATACATACGCCTAAGCGTGAACCGGAGGACGTTGGGGCTCCTAGCCTTAGGCTTGATGATTATCCGGATCTGTAAACCTGCCACCGAGAATCTAAAAGCGGGAACGGCTTGCCGACTTAAAGCAATGGAGACCACACGTGAGAAAGCCCCCGATGAAAATCATCATTGAAGAGTGGGATGGTGACGGTGCGATTCGAATTCCCGATGAAGCGCTGCAGGAATTGGAGCTGGATGTCGGCGACTCTGTGTATCTGATAGAAGAATTTGTCGGCAACACGCGCTGCCTTGTCCTATCAAAAAAGCCTCAAATCACAGATCGGATAGACGAGCTCACTGAAGCCTGGAATAGCGAACAGCGCGGCAGCCTCGAAGACAAATGAGGAAGCCATAAAACTCTTCGCTGAACCAGTACATCAGGCTGAACTTCAGAGTCCTCCGCCAAGCTGGAAACGCATACCTGGACACATCACCTGAAGCCGCGAGATCGAGCCGGGCTTAAGCCCGAAGGAGCGACCTCTCCATGTAAGCGTCTGCTAATCACACCTTGCGACCTTGGGCTTTTAGCTGGCACTACTCCTTGGATAAAAATCGTTCGGTGATCATCGCCACCGCCTGCGCCGGAGACGTCAGGGCTGTGTCTATATTAAACGGAGCGTTTTCCCACGCCTCATATTCATGATCCAGTACAGATTGCCAGGTTGGTGGAGTCAGCCCAGGAATATCAATCTTTCTGGTTTCTACCCGGCGCTGGTGTTCATGTCTATCAGAGCAGATCACTTGGATGTTCACTAATGGAGCACCAGAGCGTGTGGCGATATCGCTCCACGCCTTTCGGCTTTCAATTACTGGGTTAACACAGTCAACTATGACCGTGCTGCCAAAACGAAGATTGCTCAGAGCAAGCTCATTGGCGACCATATAACCGCTCCGTCCTACATCTTGTGCAAGAGCACCGGAGTCTCGAATAGCCTGCTCAATCGTATCGATACGCAGATACACGGCACTTGTTCTGGTGGCAAGGTCACTTGCGATAGTCGTTTTTCCGGTACCTGGAAGGCCGCTGAAGACAATGAGCATTCTATGTCCTTAGGTTAAAGTTTAGGTGGCTGCCAGTTATCTCAAAGATGTGCTGATGCGGCTGCCGACACAGCGAGCGAGTGAGATCGGGCAACTGCTGCCGCATGCGTGGGTGGCGGCAGAAACCACGTAAGCCCCATGCTTTGGGATTTACAAGGATGGCGCAATTAACGGAGTAGTCATAACGATGATTTTGGTTGTTGAAGGTATCAGCGCCAGCGGGAAAACCACTTGGTGCGCTAAGCATGGAGGGCAACATGTCATTCCTGAAAACGGCCGTTTTGAAAACGAGCCGGATCGGATAAAGGATCCAGTCGGAGCAGCAACTTTTTGGGCAGAGCGAAACGTCGATCGCTGGCAAAAAGCGTTGGCCATGGAAGACATTTCTTCGTGGGCTTTGTGTGACAGTGACCCTCTCAAGCTCCACTACATTTGGAGCCTTTGGCAGATCGGCGAGGCGAGCGAACACGACTGGCGAATAGAGTTGGACGCCACAAGAGAAACGATCGCACAAGGACGTATTGGCTTTGCTGACTGTTACATTGTTGGCCGCATAGATCCTCAGCTCGCGCGAGAACGAGCCAAAGCAGACACCACCCGCCGACGGAGTAGATTCGAGCTACACGTGCGCCTCCAACAAGCTCTGCTGACCTGGTACTCAGCTATGGATGAAGTGCTACCCGGCAGAGTGCGATTCGGGTTTCCTTCAAAAATGCCCACCGTGGAAAACCTTGATGGGAGATATTCGGTGACGGCCTTTGATCAAATGATCGCATCGCTCCCCAGAAAATAATCAGCCCTCCTGCCGACAGGGATTTGAGAGGCTGATGCAGAGAACGTAAATTGACGTGAAAGCAATGTACAGGCGTATTAGCCAGCCGCTTACACGGATGGGGGCGCCGACGCCAGTTGTTTTTCAAGATGAGAGCCCACAGTCATGAGCTTTGACATCATTATTTTGAAGCCTACAGACGTCAGTGAAAACGATCTGGCTTGCGTTGAAGACGTGCTAGATATCGGGTGCTCAGAGGCTGTAAGCACATTTCTGGAGTTGGTGTTCCCTGGATGTACCCAAGGAGCATTTTCGGCTGGTGAACACTACTCGCTCGAGTCAGCTCAGAATGGAGAGCCAGTGACCAGCATACACCTGACTCTCAGATACGGCCGAGTCTGGTCTGAGGTAACCAATGCTGAGTTCCTGACCCAACTCTTGAGGCTCTGCCAGCTGCTCCAGTCAGTAGCTTTTGCGGTCTCCGATAACTCAAGGATCGCACCACCATGCTAAAGACGGCCCATCTTGCCGCGCCATAGAGCGGTTCACCTGGTCGCGGTAGGGACGGCAGTTACCTGCCGCCCCCCGCACAGATCCGTACGTGCGGAACTACCGCATACGGCTCCTGCCTTGGGTACGTGACGCAAAGCGATCCTCAGGATAAGGATGTGCATTTCTGGGTCTTGGTATATAGAGGTCGGCAAGGCGTCCGTAGCGTGACCATTGAAGCCGATGACGCTGGCTGCGACGTTTGAGGGCTTGCCGCCATAGACGGCATACCGCCAACCGAAAACCGCCAAGACGTATCAGGTTTCCCGGCACTGCGTGGTAATTGAAGTACCCACTGACAACCCGGTTAAGCCACTGACCCACGACCCGAACAGGCTCATGACGTCGGCGTTTCAGCTCATCCCGGATAGCCAGTAGCGTTGCACGCATTCGCTTCTTGACCGTCAGTCGCAGTATTTGAAACCCACCGCTTCTGTTGGTACTACAACAGTGCGTGAAGCCCAGGAAGTCAAATGTCTCCGGTTTACCTAAACCTCGCTTTCTACGATTTCTTGCAGCAAAACGACCAAACTCAATCAGCCGTGTCTTCGAAGCGTTGAGCGATAAACCGAACCTGGCCAGCCGTTCCCGCAATTGCTCCAAGAACTGCTGAGCCTGCCATTGCGTCCTGAAACCCACCACACTGTCGTCCGCGTAACGCACGACAATCACATCGCCACGGGCGTGGCGCTGGCGCCACTGCCTTGCCCATAGATCCAGCACGTAGTGAAGATAGATATTCGCCAGTAACGGCGATATCACTGCGCCTTGGGGAGTCCCCTTGGTCGCAGCCACCCTACGGCCATCCTCCATAACACCCGCTTGAAGCCATTTGCAGATCAGTCCGAGCAGGCGCCGGTCTGCAATCCGGTGTCCTAGAAACATCAGCATCCATTCATGGTCGATCTCATCAAAGAACGACGTGATATCCGCATCCAATATCCAGTTCACCTTCTGGCCCTTCAGCGCGACCGTCAACGCATCCAGCGCATCGTGCTGACTACGTCCCGGCCGAAACCCATACGAGAAACCTAGAAAGTCTTCTTCGTAGATCGCATTCAGAACAGTGACAACTGCCTGCTGTACGATCTTGTCCTCCAGAGAGGCAATGCCCAGCGGACGCTGCCTGCCGTCGGCTTTGGGAATGTAGACCCGCCGCGACGGCGTTGCTCGATAGGCTCCACTGTGGAGCCTTGCGTGCAGATCGGTTACCCGCTGGAGAAGACCTTCCTCATATTCTCGCCACGACATGCCGTCCACGCCCACCGCCGCATCGCGGCGAAGCGCATAAAAGCTCTGCGCCAATAATTGCGGTGTGATGTGGTGCAGCAATGCCGTGAACTGCATGCCCTTATCCCTTCGGGCTGCTTCACGTACACCTTCAAGTCCCATCGACGCGCAACTGATCTGGCTCTGTGTCCGGGGCGCGGGGGACGTGTCGGTGTTTCCCTTGGCTACGTCCCTTTCCTCCACCATCTCCGCAGGGCTAAGCCCCTTGTTCGATGGCTTCTCAGGTACTACGGACGTATCCGACTTCTCAGCGACGTAGACAGCAGGGTTACGGCTTTTGGCCTTTCCTACTCCGCCCGGTGCTTGCGCACCGGGCATCGCTGAGATCTCCCAGTTTCTGTGCGAAGGACTTCCCGACGTGCACAGGGTCTCCGACCGCGCGGGATCAGAGCATGACTGGCGTATAACGCCATGCTCCATATTGCCTTCTGCTTCGCATAACAGCATCGGCATCCCGGATTCCTGATTACGCGGCTCAATGGCTGGCCCATCGGTTTCCCCTGTCAACGCTTCACCCTGCACCTCACGGTGCAACATGCATGACTCGGGGTCTGGTTGATTCGCCATTTCTTACCAGTATCGAACTTTCATCGACTATCCTCCGCCAGCTTTAACTGGCGCACTATGCGTCCGGCCAACACACCTTCCTGACCCCGACGCTAAACGCGATGGTGTCCACCTGATTTAAGTGGACACCATTTCTAGCCTTTTAAGCGGGTCTTTCATGCAGCCTCAACGCCGTTCCTACTCCAAATTCTTCAAGGCCTATGTCATTCAAGAGTGCGCCCAGCCCGGCGCCTCAATTGCCAGCGTCGCGCTGGGCCACAGCCTCAACGCGAACCTCGTCCACAAGTAGATTCGGGTGCAAACGCAGAAAAGCACGGGACTGCGACCTGCTTTTATTCCGTTACCCATGCAGCTAGTCGGAGCAGCTTCGCAAGCTGCATCAGCGAACATCTGCGTTGAAATCCCGCACCCGCGCGGCACCGTCAAAGTGAACTGGCCGACCGAAAGCGCTGCTGCCTGCGCGACCTTCCTCCGAGATCTGTTGCAATGATCCGCATCGACGCCATCTGGCTCGCCACCGAGCCCATGGATATGCGTGCAGGTACCGAGACCGCGTTGGCCAGAGTGATTGCAGTATTCGGTGCGGCGAAGCGTAAGCGTCCGAGCTACACCGTCTTGCAACTCAAATCTTAATCCGTTTAAACCACTGGTTCACGCGCTCGCACTCAAATGCCGCTGGATCAAAAACATCTCCATGCCATTCAACCATCGCGTCATGCTCTGGATGATCGGGGTTGGCCATCGCTTCTAGAAACTCTTCATAGCCAGGCCCGCCACCTACGTCTTCCGGTGGGCAAGCATTGGCGCCGTCGATGCAATACGGAACCTGAGGACAAGCAATAGCAGGTAGCATTTTTTCGACCTTGATACGGTGATGCCAACTGTCACCAAAGTCGTAAAGATAATTAAATATCCGCTTTCCGTTCAGCGCCTTGATCAGCGTTTTACGCGCTTCCGGGTTCACCGTCGGCCCCCAGCCATCAGGATCGGGAATACCGTAATTCTCACCGGCAATTTCAAACTCATGCAGATGGCTATCACTCCAGCCCATCACGACCTGGATGACATGGTGCAGTTTGCCCAAGGTAATATTTTCAGGCACCGCGAACCGACGCCAGATCGTCGGAGTGATCCACTTCAGCTCAATGTGCAGCAGCAACAAGTCGGAGGCGGGTTTGGGTAAACGGACAGTTTTAACCATGGATCAGGCGGCCTCTCAGTGTTCAGTGTGGTTCAAAGAAATGTTCCAGGGCAGCAACTCGCTCACCCGATTGATCGAGTGTTCGGCAATGCGCTCAAGCACGTAGGTCAGATAGGCCTGTGGATTTAACCCGTTTAACTTGGCAGTGCCCACCAGGCTGTAAATCGCAGCCGTTCGTTCTCCGCCTGCATCGGAACCGGCAAACAGGTAATTTTTTCGACCCAATGCGACGGCGCGTAACGCGCGTTCGGCGGCATTGTTGTCGATTTCGATTCGGCCGTCATTGCAGTAGCGCGTCAGCGCATGCCACCGGTTGAGGGCATAGAGGATCGCACCGCCCAATGCCGATTTTTTCGACAGTTGAGTCAGCGTCTGGTTAAGCCATGCGTGTAGTTGTTCCAGCAGCGGACTGGCCCGGTTTTTCCGAACCGCTTTTCTCTGATCTGGCGGTTGTCCCCGGATCTCGCTTTCGATGGCATACAGGGCCGCAATCCGTTGCAGCGCCTCGGCTGCAAGCGGTGAAGCCTGGTCTTTGTAGACATCGTAAAACTTACGCCGGGCGTGAGCCCAGCACGCAGCTTCCTGAATGGTGCCCGAGGCATACAGCTGGGCAAAACCGGCGTAGCCGTCAGCCTGCAAGATCCCGCTGAAACTCTTGAGATGAGCGCGGGGATGTTGCCCCTTGCGATCCGGCGAGTAGGCAAACCATACCGCTGCTGGTGTTGAGTCGCCCGCAGGTCGGTCGTCCCGCACGTACGTCCACAGGCGAGCCGTTTTGGTTTTACCGTTGCCCGGCGCAAGTACACCAATCGGCGTGTCGTCGGCATGGACTTTATGGCCGCTCATGACATGGCATTCAAGGGCGCTGATCAGCGGCCTGAGTAATTGACTGCTCTGGCCGACCCAGTCGGCCAGGGTTGAGCGCTCCAGCTCCACGCCCTCACGGGCGTAAATCTCGGATTGCCGATACAGCGGCAAATGGTCAACAAACTTGGAGACCAGCACGTGGGCCAGTAGCCCAGGGCCTGCAAGGCCTCGGACTATCGGGCGACTCGGTGCCGGCACCTGAGCGATGTGCTCGCAGCAGCGGCAAACCCACTTGGAGCGAACATGGCGAATCACTTTGAAACGCGCCGGGACGTACTCCAGCACCTCAGACACATCCTCCCCCAAGTGGCGAAGTTTCCCACCACAACCAGAACACTGTGATTCGGGCTGATGGACGTGAGTTTCGCGAGGTAAGTGTTCAGGTAATGGCTTGCGCCGAGAGACAGGGCGAGGTGGCGGTTCGGTTGGCGGCGTCAGTTCAGTCTGGCTGACTTGCAACTCTTCAAGACTCAGTTGGAGCTGATCGATCATCGCGTCCAGTTGCTCGGAGCTGCGACCGAACTGCATACGACGCAGCTTGGCGATCATCATTTTCAAACGCTCAATCTCTGCCCGCAGGGCAGAGACCGGAGCCTTCAAGGCTTGAAGATCGTTAGGCAGGGAATCGGTCACGAGAGTCATGACCGAATGTTACTGGGGATTTTTTCAGCGTGACAAGTCAGACCGCGAGGACGGGCGCTGTACGAATTGGCCTGCGCCAATCAATGCCTTCCAACAGCATCGACAACTGCGCAGTTGTCAGCGGTACGCTGCCGCTGGTTGCTTGCGGCCAGACAAAACGTCCTTGTTCAAGCCGTTTGCAAAACAGGCACAACCCGTCGCCATCCCACCATAGCAATTTGATCCGGTCACCGCGCCGTCCGCGAAAAGCGAAAATCTGACCGGAGAACGGATCGGCTTCAAGCTGAGTCTGCACCAGTGCGGCTAACCCGTCGAAGCCACGGCGCATGTCCGTGACGCCGGCGGCGATCCAGATGCGGGTTCCAGCAGGGGGAGCAATCATCGCAGTAACTGCTGCAAGATGAGTTGCAAGGTCTGCGGTTCTGGCGTGCCAGTGATGCGTAGCGTGGCTTTACCCACTTCAACGACCAGATCGGAATGAAACTGGAGTTGAGGCCTAGCGGCTTGCGAAATATCCGTAGACGCCTCGAGCACCTGGACAGGCAAAAACGTCGCACTCTGGTTAACCGGGCCGAAGGCTCCTTTTTGATACTGGTGCCGCCAGCGAAACACCAAATTGGCATTGACGTCATGCTCACGAGCGATCAACGACACGGAGGCGCCAGGCTGAAACGTGGCCTCAACGACCTGGCGTTTGAAGTCCAACGGGAAGTTGGGGCGGCGGCCGGTTCGACGGGTGGGAGCAGTAGTATCCAAGATAGTGTCCACTAAAAAATGGTGGACACTATCTTGGCTAATTTTGGTAGCGGTCAGTAGTGGGTACTGGGCGGACGGTTACCTTGAGGCTGCCATCATGGAACTCACGCTCTGGGTCGAGCAGCACGGATCGGGTGACGTTGGAGGTAACGTGCGCGGCGCGTTGGAAACAATGGGCAAGAACGAGGCGTTTATCAATATGACGCTCGCTGTGCTCATGACGCCAGAGTGACTACTTCAAGACAGACAGCCGAAAGCGGACGTTCACCGCTAACGGTTGAAGTATCATAGATGCCTTTTTGCACACTGTTTATATTTGCGCAGCACCTTTTGACCTAGCTTGCGCGATACTCCACCTCCGGTATTTCTCGCCGAAATCCCATGCTGATGGGCGGCTTTCCATGCGCTCGAATCAAGAGTAATGTGATCATTACTACAAAATATATAGCTGTATCTACATGAAATGTTGGCTCACCCTGATTCTTGGCTTACCCACAGCCAATGCCACAGAACGCATGCGAGCCTGGCGAGCTTTGAAAGCTTCGGGCGCGGCGGTTCTGCGCGATGGCGCTTATCTGCTGCCCGACACTGGCGCATGTCGTGAAGCACTGGCGTCTGTCGAACGCGATATCCTCGCCATCAATGGCACTGCCTATGTTCTGCCTGTTGTCGACCCTAACGGTGAGCGCTTTATTGAGCTGTTTGACCGGAGCGATGACTACAGCAAGCTGCGCGCTGAGATCGAAACATGCCGGGCACAGCTCAATTCCGAGAATGCACTGGCGACCACCAAACAAATTCGCAAGCTGCGCAAAAACTACGATCAGCTCGCCAACATCGACTATTTCCCAGGTAAGTCCAAGGAACAGATTGATTCAGCCTTGCAGGAGCTTGAGACGGCTGTCAGCAGAGCGTTGTCTGCGGATGAACCACATAGCCGCGACGAGCCCATAACGGCATTCAACCGTGGCGACTATCAAAGTCGTGTCTGGGCAACACGTAAGCGTCCGTGGGTTGACCGTCTGGCTTGTGCTTGGTTGATTCGGCGCTTCATTGATCCTCAAGCTCAGATCCTCTGGCTGAATACTCCACATGACTGTCCGGCAGATGCGCTGGGCTTCGACTTCGATGATGCAACCTTCAGTCATGTCGGCAATCGCGTGACCTTCGAAACCCTGCAAGCCAGTTTTGAAATTCAAGAGCCCGGCCTAAACCGCATCGCGGCCTTGGTGCACTACCTCGATATCGGCGGCATTCAGCCTTTGGAGGCTGCCGGCATCAAGCACGTGCTGGCAGGACTGCGCGAAACCATTACCCATGACGACCACTTACTGGCTGCTGCTAGCGCCATTTTCGACGGCCTGCTCGCCGAGTTTGTAAAAGAGGAACAACCCAATGAGTAAGGTTTTGGCACCAATGGTTGAAGAAGAGCTGTCGAGGCCGGAAGCGATCAGTTTTCGTGAGGCGTTCTGGTTCTGGTTGAAGCTCGGCTTCATCAGCTTCGGCGGGCCTGCGGGACAGATCTCGCTCATGCACCAGGAATTGGTAGAGCGGCGGCGCTGGATATCCGAGCGCAGATTCCTGCATGCCCTCAACTACTGCATGTTGCTCCCTGGGCCAGAGGCTCAGCAATTGGCGACCTACATCGGCTGGCTGATGCATCGAACCTGGGGCGGGGTGATTGCTGGCGTGCTGTTTGTGCTGCCCTCATTGTTCATCCTGATCGCTTTGTCGTGGATGTACATCGCCTTCGGCGAAGTGCCTGTGGTGGCTGGGCTCTTCTATGGCATCAAGCCTGCCGTGACCGCCATCGTCGTGCAGGCGGCCCATCGAATCGGCTCTCGGGCGCTGAAGAATAATTGGCTGTGGGCGATAGCAGCAGCTTCATTTGCCGCGATCTTCGCGTTCAATGTTCCTTTCCCGCTGATCGTATTTGGGGCAGCGTTAATCGGCTATGCCGGAGGGCGTCTGGCGCCTGAAAAATTCAGAGCCGGGGGCCATAGCGCTGCCAAAAAATCTTTCGGCCCAGCCTTGATCGATGACGACACTCCGTCCCCGGAACATGCCCGGTTCAGCTGGTTGAAACTGGCGTTGCTTGCATTGATAGGCGCGGTGTTATGGGCATTGCCGATGGGCATTTTGATCGTCCTCTTTGGTTGGGAGGGCACCTTGACCCAGATGGGCTGGTTCTTTACCAAGGCCGCGTTGCTGACTTTTGGCGGGGCCTATGCAGTCCTCCCGTATGTCTATCAAGGTGCGGTCGGTCACTATGGCTGGCTTACCCCGACCCAAATGATCGACGGCTTGGCACTAGGGGAAACCACACCAGGGCCGCTGATCATGGTCGTGGCCTTCGTCGGCTTTGTCGGAGCGTACGTCTCACAAGTGTTCGGCGCCGATCATGTGTTTCTGGCCGGGGCTGTCGCAGCCACCTTGGTGACATGGTTCACCTTCCTGCCCTCGTTCCTGTTCATCCTCGCCGGTGGCCCGCTGGTGGAATCGACCCACAACGAACTCAAGTTCACTGCACCGCTTACCGCCATTACAGCGGCGGTGGTTGGAGTGATCCTTAATCTGGCATGTTTCTTTGGCTATCACGTGCTGTGGCCGCAAGGCTTCAGCGGCAACCTCGACTGGCCCTCTGCACTGATCGCCATTTTGGCGGCAATTGCCTTGTTCCGCTTCAAACGGGGCGTCATTCAGGTGCTGATGGCCTGCGCGCTCGTCGGGTTGGCTGTGCATTTGCTGCGTTAGAAAGCATGAATTGATTAGCAATCTTTGGCGGGCATTGTGCTCGCCAAACCACCCGAGCCTATTGAACTAGGCAGGAGGTGTTCCATGAGGTGGATTACCCGTGAACGACCCAAGATTGACCGGATTGCTTGTCCTTGGCTGAGCGCTCGCTTTATCGATCCACAGGCAGAGTTCTACCCAGCGGCGATATGCTACGGATTGCAGCTAAGAGAGATGCAGCACCCTACGACAACATTCCGGACGTAGTGCTTAGTGCAAACGCCAGCCATGGCACTGATCACTAGGAAACCTATTTCACTGGAGCCAGAATCGTGAACTATGTTGAGCTGGTTCAGCCGCAAACCGAGCAAGTGTTTGCAGACAGAGAAAGCGGCGGCCTGGCTGAATAAGCCGCAACCCGCGCTGGGAGGTATGATTCTCACACAGTTCTCAAGTAGTGAAGCTGGGTGCGGTTGCCGTGGCATGGCGTGGCTCCGACATGAGCTGATTCAAGCTCTGCCAACTCCCCCTCGCGCGCAACGCGCAGAGGTTCACTCCGTCCTGCCTGACGGTTTCATATCGCCTTGGCATGCCTAGGTAAGGCGATTGAAATTAGGGCGGCCAGCAATACGAAGGCCGAGGAAACCCACAAGCAGGCCTCCAATCCGTAACTCTGATAAATCCAGCCGGACAGCACAGACCATTAAGAAATAACTGTAGTGGCACTGCTCTCTTCTGAAGGAGGCAGTGCCACCCTCCACACGGGGCTTTACATGTGCATCAACATGCACATATATTCTAGGCATGAACGTCACCACCAACCGATCACAAGCCATTGAGTCTGCCATTGAGTCTCTCGACGGCACATTTTTCAAAGCCCTCTGCGAGCCGCCAAGAGTTGCTGTGCTGAAGCGCGTGATGCAATTAGGTCGAGCAGATGTGACCGCGATTGCGGCTGATCTACCTCAAGAGCGCTCTGTAGTATCTCGTCATCTTCAGGTGCTGCTTGACGCGGGAATCGTGCGCGCCACCAAGGTGGGACGTCAGATGTTTTATGAGGTGGATGGCCCAGCCATCGTCAAGCGACTGGAGGACATCCTCCATCACACCAAGAGCATTGCTTTATTGTGCTGCCCAGGCGGATCTCGCTGATTTTTTCTTACCTTTATATGTGTATAGGTGCGCACACATGAACATAATAGATCGCCCATTCGAGGTTGTCGTAATAGGCGCAGGGCAGGCAGGACTAGCCTGTGGCTGGCATTTGAAGCAGCAGGGACTCGATTTCCTAATCCTGGATGAGCAGCAGCAACCAGGTGGTAACTGGCGTAACTACTACGACAGCCTCGAACTGTTCTCGCCGGCAGCGTACTCCTCACTACCGGGGCTGCCGTTTCCTGGAGAACCGGGGCACTACCCTTCCCGCGATGAAGTAGTGCGCTACCTGGAGCAGTACGCCAGCTTCTTCCAGTTACCGATTCTTCCGGGGATACAGGTCATAAAGGTGAGTAGAGAAGCTGGGGGGTTCCAGATAGTGGCTGCCAATGGGCAGCGCTTCTTTACCAGGGCGCTGATCGTGGCATCGGGGGCATTCAGTCGCCCCTATACACCTGAAGTTCCTGGGCTCGAAAGCTTCCAAGGTGTTCGCCTTCACAGTGCCGAGTATCGGAATGTGGAAATGCTCAATGGTCAACGCATCGTAGTGATTGGAGCGGCGAACTCGGCAGTTCAGATTGCTTACGAGTTAGCCAAGGTGGCGGAGGTCACGCTTGCGACGCGCGAGGAGATTCGATTCTTTCCGCAGAAGCTACTCGGCGCGGATTTCCACGCCTGGCTGAAATGGACAGGCCTGGAAAGAACTCGCTGGCTCAATGATCAGAGCACGCCGGTGTTGGATGACGGCACTTACAAAAAAGCGTTGAAGTCAGGACTATTCAATCAGCGGTCGATGTTCGGGCAAGTAACCCCAACCGGAGTTGTTTGGGCGGATGGTCACCACGAAGCAGTTGATTGCCTAGTCTTCGCCACTGGGTTTCGCCCAAATATTTACTTACTTGAAGACCTCGCGGTGACGGATGATCAAGGGCGATTGATGCAGCGCGATGGACGAGCAATGCACATCCCGGGCCTGTACTTTATGGGGTTACCAAAGCAACGCAATTTCGCCTCAGCAACCCTCAGAGGCGTAGGGCCTGACGCTGAAGTCATCCTTCCGCATTTACTACGCCATCTGCGTTCCACAGGCACAGAACAGGTGATAGCCGCTGAAGCCTGGCTAGCGGACAGCCTGGCAACGCCCAGGAGAAATGAGGAAGCCATAAAATGCTTCTCTGAACCAGTACATCAGGCTGAACTTCAGAGTCTTTCGCCAAGCCGGAAACGCATGCCTGGACACATCACCTGAAGGCGCGAGATCGAGTCGGGCTTAAACCCGAAGGAGCGACCTCTCCATTGACGTCACTTCACACCACAGCTTAACTATGGCTGCCATGCGGAATGAACGCGAATCGAAACACCTTATCCTGTGGAGCTATGTGATTGCAGCTAGAGTCCGAACGCCATTTTCAGTTCACTCGGTTGCGCCCGCTGCGCTTGGCTAGATAGAGCGCATCATCGGCGCGAGTCAGAAGGCTTTCCACATCGTCACCAGCTTTGGCGAGGGCAACACCAAAAGACGCAGTTACAGTGTCTAGCACCTCATCCGTGCCACGAACCTTGATCCGCAGCGCTTGAATTTTTAGGCGCAGCTGCTCAGCAAAAATATGAGCATTGGTGAGATCAAAACACTCTTGCAGGACTACACAGAACTCTTCACCACCATAGCGTGCCGCCAGGGCCTGAGGCGGGATTGTGTTCCGTAACACCTGACCAACATGCTCAAGTACGCGGTCGCCCAAAGGATGGCCATACCGGTCATTGAACTGCTTGAAATGATCGATATCCAACATGACCAATGCTACCCCATGAGGAGCGTTGATCAATGCATGCTCCAGCAAGCGAGTGAAGGTAGCTCGGTTCAACACCTTAGTCAGACCATCCAAAGATGCAGCCAGTTGGGCTCGCTCGAGCTTGTCTCTCAGACTCTTAATTTCATTTTGCGCTGAGTGCAGCTGAGAGAGGAACAGCTCTTGCTGATCCTGCATGACCTGGGTGCTCTGTTGCAGCTCGCTTAGAATAGCGGGCAACCTCTGGTCGACCGGCTCCGCGAGCATTTCCATGCAATGGCCAAGACTGGCTTGAAAGTTGGAACTGCCATTCACGCTACGCGAGACATTGCGCTCCATGTCGTCAACCAGATCGATCGCTTGTTGTTGCCCTGCGCGCGCCTCCTCCAATTCGTCACGAATGATGTAGTCGCGAAAAAGCTTCGTCGCAGATTCTGGAGGGAAACAGTCGAAGTCTTTGACCGCCCTGTCCAGATGACGATTAAGCTCTGGCTCCTGACCTTTGCTGTAGGTGTACCAGAGAGCATAGTGCACGGGATTTGGTGGAATGTTGTGACGCACCATCAGTGGGACGGCCTGCTTCAGCAAAGCCGCCGCCTCGCGGGAGTCCTCTGGATACAGCGTTAAGGCCGTCGCACGCTTCTCTGATTGGTTCATAACGTCACTGTAGTTGGTTTTTATTGGCACATATGAAGTCGGGGGCAGCATATCCTTACGTACACCAAGAGGCCATACATAATGTATGCCTACTGCCTGTTGGACTAGCATAGGCCGAACTCGACTACAGCAATTTGCTGATGAAATAGACCCAGCTATCAGCTCACGCCATCGCGTTGGTTTGCTTTGTACTCTCTCACTGCCTGCGTTCTTATCGACTACGGAATCATCCCAGGCATGTTCCCAATTTGACACGATCGCCGAGTTGGAAGAAATTGATGATCCGCCTCTTCTCTTCGAACCTGAAATCCTGTGGCTGTATCTGCAGCCCAAATTTTCGACACGATCGATTGGATGTTCCCCAACCGGCCACTGGCCCAGTCGATTACTGGGTGCCTGGTTTCTTAATAGGAGTGACAAATTGCTGACTCGGCCAGACAAAGATGCGCTACGTGCGATGTTGGAATCGAAAGTTCAAGAAAAGCTACAGCATGCCCCTGACGCGGTAACGACTTATGCTGCACAGCCTGAACCCGAACGAAAGCCATACACCAGTAAGCCCACGGTTCAGGACAAGGCGTTTCACAAGGAGCTCGAACAGATGCGTGCGGAAGCTGAAGCTGGTGTGCTTCATAAGCCGGTACCCGCGCCGATAGACGATTGCGGGCCTGACTTAACGCTCAATGATTACCCGGGCTTAAGACACGCAAGCTTTCCATCAAATCAATGATAATTATTTGTAGTCGATCCCCGATCGTCATTTGAAGGGATTGCCAGCGACAGCCACCGTTCACGGCTAGCCTCTCTACCGCCAGCGCTACTTGGCCTTGACTCGAGCACAGGATGATTTGAACACAACCTATCCTCTCTCCGCCCGTGAGGTCTACCAGGTTCTCAGGGACGTCGCCCTCGGCAGCCGCACCATGACAAGAGCCAGCAGCCAGGCCTCTTGCGTGTTTAGGTTGATGGCTGGAATCTCACGCGCTCAATGACTGTGACACCTCGGATCACTGCGAGTCCTGCCCGTTTCTTGGAAAGCAACGCCAAGGCACTGAACCGGTCGAACTGAGTTGGGAGCGTGAACTGCTTGAGTACCTGCTGAATGAGCTTTGATGCAGCAATTGACTTCAGAATCGATCGAACCTGACCTTCTCGGTGATGGGGCGGTACCCATAGACAACAACTGGGCAGAGAGACGAATTGATCAATCAGTCCTCGCATTGCTGCTCCGCCCCGTCCAAATCACCAACTTGGGATGGGCCACAAGTAGTCTTCGACGTTGATTGGATACATGTACAGATAATCAGTGCAAGGCATTCACCATGAGCGTCACGATCCTCGGTTCCCTGACAATGAGTGAGACTTACGGCTGAAGCAATCTACCAGCCCCCGTGCGGGGTGATCCACGCGCTATCTTCCGCGCAGCTCAAGCTATTGATGTAAGTGTTATGGCAATTCCATCAGCACTCCATTAGCGTATTTCGCTTCCTGGGTATTGAAGACCCCGCGACTGCTGAGCCCGAAGTTTGTCCGTAGCCCTCATCATGTAAGTCGCTATGGCTTCTTTTATCGGTGTTATCTCGGTGAGGCGCGTGCCGAACATTCGGCTGCAGCAAATCTCCTATTTGGGCGGATCAGCGCAACAACCAGCGTGACATAAGACGTGTCGTCATGGGCATCAACCAATAGGCCATATTGAAGGACACTAACCCAGCCACCAACACCATGAACAACCAAGCTGGTAGATTCAGATCAGAAAGTTCAAGCAACACCGTCAAAAAACCCGGCATAAAAACTGACAATGGCAAGACTACCGACCAAGACAGTAGCCATTGCTTCCAGCGTGCAACCGTGGCCCGTCCTTGCATCGGCTCAAACCAGAATTTCGAATCATCGTCGGCGCGATGGTAATCCTGCCGCAGCCAGGGCCGCGACTCATGCAGCAATGCCTGGCGCACGTCAGAGCCCAACCACGCCAAGACATGACCCTTACTGGTAAAGCGCAGGATTATTGCGTATCTCAACTGAGACCCTACGGGTTTGACTACATCAGTAGCTAAATAACCAGGGAACTGCTGATGGGCATAGATGGCCTTGTTCATCCATTGCTCATACAAGGCCTGATGCTGCGGATTGACCTCATGCACAATCACACTGACGCCAATGTCGGCGTCAATGCTCATTGTTGTTGCCTCCTGAGCATCGCCCGGTGGTAGATACCTTCACGTGCGAGAATCATTGGATCGTGACCTGGCTTAATGCCGTCGAGCAAGCGTCCGGGGCTGAAGGCAAGCCGCTGCTGGGCGAGTTGTTGTTCCTCGGCCGAAACAAGAGAGTCGAGGGTCAAAATACCCAGTTCGACTTCCTGATGGTTGCGCGACCAAGGAATCGAACCGTCTTCGATGGCATCTCCTGGGGCTGCCAGTTGCACCATGAGTCGCAACTTCACCGTCCCCTTGGTCAATCGTGCGCCGATTTCGTTCTGCAAGTAATCGGCAGGCATCGAGGCGGCTTGCTCGTCGCTCAATAAAGGTTCTGGCAGCAACGGTTCAATGCGGTAGCGACCGACATGGTCTTCACCCTGGCGGTTGCTGAACACTAGGGCGTTGACGCCAAAGTATTCAGCACTAACGTAGCTGCTCGGTGCTGGCTTGGGCGTCTCAAGAAAATGCTGTGCCCTTGGATGGGTGACCAGAAATGCTTGCAGTGGCAAAGGATCGGACGGTGTGGCGACGTTGGCAGCAATGCCTCGCAAAAAGCTCAGGAAGTCTTCGGGGGTGGCCACCGGAAAGCCATTGAACGAGTGCGCCACTATATCCGTGGACTCACCGTCCGGTAGCGTGAAACGAACGGCCAGACCATGGGGACTGGCCATCGGGTCACCGTCCTCGGTGGCAGGCAGGCCACTGAAGTTGGAGAACCTCAGCAATACGGGTACTGGCTGTCCCTGGAAATGAGCTGCTCGAGTAAGCGCCGGAGCCGCTTCAGAGGCGGTAAAGGTGCCACGTAACAACACGCCCTTGGCATGCGTTATGCGAAACCCAGGATGATGCCCGAAGGTCGCATAGAGAGCGTCAAGTAACGCGTCGTAGAGTTTGTCCTGGGGCATGGAGGTGTTTCTCACGGGAGAAGAATTATCTTCTTTAGCGGCGAAGGCAGAGGACGCTGTCAGCGTCCCTGCCAACAGCGCGCCTGCCATTAGTCGGGGCAGTCGCATCGGGGCTCAGCTCTGAGCCGCAAAGGATGGATAGTCCGTGTAACCCCGGGCGTCGCCACCGTAAAAGGTGCTGCCATCAGGCTCCGCTAACTCGGCGTTGAGCGCGAACCGCTGCGGCAGGTCGGGATTGGCGATGAAGGGTTTGCCGAACGCCACGGCATCGGCAAGTCCTTGCGCGACGATGTGTTGCGCGTCGGCCTGCTGATAGCCGCCGCATACGAAGATCGCACCGCTGAACGCCGAGCGCAGTTGCGCGCGAAACCCTGAGGGATAATCCACACCGGGCCACTCAGACAAATGCAGGTAAGCGATGCGCCGCTGACTGAGAGACTCGGCGAGGTACAAAGTAATGTCCTGAGCTTCGACGCTGAAGTCCATATCGTTGACGCTGGGTGGGCACCATGGCGAAAGGCGGATACCGACCCGATCCGCGCCAATCGCAGCCGAGACCGCGTCCACCACTTCCACGACAAAACGTGCACGGTTCTCCAGCGAGCCACCGTAGCGGTCAGTGCGTTCGTTGGTGGTAACGGAGAGAAATTGCTCCAGCAAAAAACCGTTTGCACCTTGCAGTTCAACCAGATCAAAGCCTGCAGCGCGGGCCCACAGTGCGGCCTGGACAAACTCCTGCACGACCGCCGCGATCCCCTCTTCGCTTAACGCCTCTGGCATGTCGCAATCGACCATACTCGGCATACCTTCATCGTCGAAGGCGAAAATCTTGGCCTGTGCACGAATTGCTGAAGGCGCCAGAGGCGACTGCCCCTGGGGCAAGACCGAGTGATGGGAAATGCGGCCGACATGCCACAGCTGGGCGGCGATCAGACCTCCGTTGGCATGAACCTCGTCAGTCACCTGCCTCCAGCCAGCTTGCTGGGCCTCGGTATAGATCCCGGGTGTGTAAGCGTAGCCTTTGGCGCCGGGAGAAATCGGCATGCCTTCGCTGATCAGCAGCCCTGCACCTGCACGCTGTCCATAGTATCGGGCGTTGAGTGCTGTGGGGATATCACCGGGCTGGGCAGAGCGCGAACGAGTCATCGGAGCCATCAGCACGCGGTTGGCCAGGGTGAATGGGCCGACATTTAAAGGATCTAGTAAGGTTTTTGTACGATTCATGAATATGATTCTCTGTACAGCCGCCTACGCACCAACGCGCGCAGGCGAACTGATTGGATTTAAGCTTGGCGCAGGCCGGGATTGAGGGCGATATGTTTGTATTCGACAAAGTCATCCATGGCAGCTACGCCGTTGAGGCGTCCCTGGCCCGACTGTTTAAAACCACCTTCCTCAAACTCGTCGTAGACCACTGCCCAGTCGTTGACCCATACAGTGCCAACCTCCAGTTCACGGGCAACCCGCAGAGAACGGTCGACATCGCGAGTCCACACGCCAGCCGCCAGGCCGAACTCACTGTTGTTAGCCAGCTCGATTGCCTCGGCTTCGCTATCGAACACCTGTAGGGTCAGCACCGGGCCGAACGTCTCGCGCTGGACAATGGACATATTAGGGTCAGTGACGAGCAGCAAGGTCGGGCGATAGAAAGCGCCCTTGGCCAATGGCCCCTCGGTGATTGGCCCGCCGCGAACGATGATTTGAGCGCCGTCGGTGATCGCTTCCTCCACCACTTGGTTGACCCGCTGCACGTTAGGTTTATCTATTAACGGCCCCATTTCGCTGGCGGGATCTGCAGCCGGCCCCACGCGCACGGCTTCCAACCGTGCGGCCAAGCGCTCCGTCAACGCCGTGGCAATATCACGTTGCACCAGCAGCCGCGACCCCGTCATGCAGAATTGACCAGCGAATACCGTCAGAGCTTTTTCTAACTTTGGCACTACAACATCAAGGTCAGCGTCGTTAAACACCAGCATTGGCGTTTTACCACCCAGTTCCAAGCCAAAGCGCTTGAGGTGCTGTGCACCCGCAGCGGAAATCGCCCGACCGGTGCTTGTGCTACCGGTGAAACTGATCACCGGAACCTTAGGTGACTCCACCAGATGTATGGAACCGGCCGCGCCCAGCTCACTGAACAGATTGATGACGCCACGAGGCAGCGACACCGCCTCACTCATGATCCGTGCTACCAGGCAGTTGGTCTGGGCCGTTTGCCCGGGCATTTTGATCACTGTGGTGCAACCGGCAGCCAGGGCAGGTGCCAGGGAGCGAATCATCAGTACCACTGGCGAATTCCACGGTACGATGATGCCCGCTACGCCCACTGCTTGACGGATCACCAGGGAAATTTTGCCAGGCTTTGGCTCCGCCGCACGACCGTATTCGGCGCGAGCAAGAGCGGCGTAATAGCGCAGTTTGGAGGGCACCATAGTGACCTCGAACTCGGCTTCGGGTCTGATCTTCCCGTTTTCCAGCGCCAGGGTGTCGATCAACTCATCTGCGTTACGCTCGAAAGCATCCGCCAACTCCAACAACACCTTGGCGCGCAAGTTACGATCGTCTTTCCAAGGCGTGTCAGCGAACGACCGATGTGCCGCCTTAATTGCCTGTTGTGCTTCGTTTAAGCCGCCTTCGGCGTATTGACCAATCAGCTCATAGGTCGCTGGGTCGATGGAGTCTTTGTAAACACCGGAGTCCAGCCATTGGCCGTCGATCCAGTTCAAAGCTGGAGTGCTGTTCATAGAGGCAGATTCCTGAGGATTAAACGTAGAGACGGGCGACTTTCTCGGCCGTGGCAATCACAGTGATATTGGTGGCTACCGATGGCACATCAGGGAAGATTGATGCGTCCACTACCCGCAGGCCCTGCACGCCGATAATTCGTGCTTCCAGGTCGACCACTGCCCGCGCATCGCCCGGTCGGCCCATGGGAGCAGTGGAGGTTGGGTGGTGATAGGTATCAAGGCTGGCTTTGACACTGGCCAGTAAAGCCTCGTCGGAGTCGTTGCCTTCGCCAGGGTTGAGTTCGGAATGGATCAGCTTATTGAGTGGTGCCGTTGTGCCGATTTTTCGGGACAGGCGGATGCCATCCAGCAGACGCTGGCGATCCTTTTCCTCAGCCAGAAAATTCAGATCTATGTTCGGTGCTACGAACGGATCGCGACTAGCGAGCGTCACTTTGCCCCGGGACAGTGGTCGAGTCAGGGCTACCGCGAGAACGAAGCCAACCTTGGTCGGGCTCTGATCGTGGGGAAACAAGTGGGTGGCCGTAATATGAATATCCAGATCACCGTTCTCGGCTGTGGTGCTGTGAGTCCAGAGTTTTGCACCAATGGCTGGCGACTGACTGCCAATCACATCAGGCTTGGCGGCATAGGCGTTGTAGTAGAACGGGTGATCCACCAAGTTTTGTCCCACCGGCAGCTCGGCGACCAGTGGAATCTGCAAGGCACGGAGATCCTCCCTCGGGCCAATGCCGGAACGCAGCAGGATCGCGGCACTGCCATAGCTGCCAGCCGAAAGGATGACTTCACCAGACAAGAGCTTTTCCCCGTTGGCCAGTTGCACACCGATTGCGCGCTTACCGTCGAACAGAACTTTATCTACCAAGCTGTCGGGGCGGATATGCAGGTTGTCGCGGGCTCGCACCTCATCGGTAAGGTAGGCCATGCCGGTGTTGACTCGCACACCGTTGACGATATTCATCGGGTACGGCCCTACTCCGTTGGCGTCAGCACCGTCAAAATCGGTAACCACTTTGTAGCCATTGGCGACCGTGGCGTCGATGAAGGCTCGCTGCATGGGGGTTACTTCGTTGTTACTAAGTTGATGCACAGGGAGCGGCCCTTTATGGCCGTGTAGCTGGCTGGCACCACCGCTGTGAGTTTCCAATTTTTTGAAGGAAGGCAGCAGCTCTTCATAACTCCAACCAGGCAAATCCCAACGCTGGAAGTCGGTAGTGCGGGCACGGATGGCCACCGCGCCATTGATTGCCGAGCTCCCCCCCAGCACCTTACCGCGCAATGCCCCGATGGAATGTTCGATGTAGCCCGGCTGGGTCTTGTAGCCCCATTCAAACTCCGGATTGCCATTGGCACCAACGGTGTCGCTGCTAGCGATAATCTCGGGGTAATTATTCGGGTCATAGCTATGGCCCGCCTCAAGCAACAACACCTGACGCTTGCTGTTCTCGCTCAAGCGACAGGCCATAACCGCGCCGGCCGAACCACCACCGATGATGATCACATCGACCGGGATACTACGACCTTCACTCTTACCGGGTTTGCTGCCTGGTTCCAAAACCTGCGCCAAACCATTGCCCGCCGCCAAAGTCGCGGCAACCATAACGCCACCTGCCAATACAGCACGGCGAGCAGGATTGTTAAGTGTGCTCTTCATCCGTCTTCTTCCCTGTCAGACGCTCGGTAGTGCGTCTGGTGGAAAAAGCATAATTCAGGGCTCAGATCACCATAAGCCGGCAAAGAACGAATCAACGATTCGTTTTTTGCGAACGCATCAACTTGCTCGCTGCGAGTGAGCCGCCAGCATTTGTTCCCACACAGGGGGACTGCCGATCTGTTCGATGAGGAAGTTAGTCAGCGCTTGAAGCTTGGGCGAAGCCCTCTGAGATCGCCGATATACCATTGAGAAGTTGCCACCACGAGGCGCGTAGGGTGCCAGAACCTCTTCAAGTTCCCCGGCCACAATGTCCGGTGCGGCCAGGAAGGTGGGCAAAATAGCTAGACCCATACCGGCCTTGGCGGCTTCCATGAGTTGATGACCATTGTTAGTGCGCATACGGCAGCGCACAGGAAACGACTCCAATGTGTTGTTCACTGGTAGCGTCCATCTGCCAAGTGGCTCGCGATTCACATAGAGCATGGCGAAATGCTGGGCCAGATCTTGCGGGACTTGCGGTGTTCCGTGAGCAGCCAGGTAGGCTGGGCTCGCGCAGATGATATGGCGGTTGGCAGTAATGGTTCTGGCGATGAGCGAGGAGTCAGGTAACTCACCGATACGGATGGCCGCGTCAAACTTCTCTTCGTGTAAGTTGACGTTGCGATCATCATATTCGACATCCAACCGCAGTTCAGGGTAAAGCATAGCGAAAGACGACAAAATCGGCGTCAGGTAACGAATGCTAAAAGCCATAGGAGCCGCAATCCGTAGGCTCCCGCGCAAACTCGATTGAGATGTCAGGACGGCGTCTTCGGCATCTTCGACATCGGTAAGAATGCGCACACAATAACGGTAAAACACCTCACCCGATTCAGTCAGCCGAGCCTGGCGACCACGCTCAAGCAAGATGCTATCCAGACGTTTTTCCAGTTTCTGGATACGCTGGCAGACCATTGATTTGGCCGTACCCAAACGCCGAGCCGCTTCGGAAATACTACCAGTGTCCGCCACCATGACAAAAGAATGCATCTCGGACAGTTTGTTCAAGGTTTTTAATCCAAAGAAAAGTTATGTACATGCTTCTGGATTCGCATGCACTCTTGACGTTTTTTATAAGTAGTTAAGAGATATTCTTGGTTGCATCGGATAACTTTCCGTCATCATGATACCGGTCGGCGCGCATGTCCATGGGCTCGGTGGCGAGCCAGATGGAGTCGATGCGGATCATTGCGTTAGTCCGCGAACGAATCGGGCGTAGCCATAATGATCGGAGGCCGGCCATTTAACGGTCATCTTTCCCTGGCCGTATGGCAACTCGATGCTGACGGACTTCCCCTCCTGGATGTTTTCTTCCAGCTTCACTGGCAAGAAAGCGGGCAAGTCAGTGAGCTGTTGATCGCGGTAAATCGGCAACCATTTGCGCACGACGTTAGCGTTGATGCCGTGACTCATCGCGACACTGGCAACAGAGGCACCCGGTTGCAGGCATTTCTGGACGACTTGAGTTTTGAAGGGCTTTGGATAAGAGGTTCGTTGGCGCATGGAAATCCTGACGTTAAGGGCAATCGCGCCCGCTTAAAAATACGCGGACACCATCGACCTTAATGTTGGAGTTCGGAAGGTGTGTTGAATGGACGCTTACGAATGAATGCGAATCGAATCACCATATCCTGTGGAGCTATGTGATTGCAGCAAGAGTCCGAACGCCATTTTCAGTTCACTCGGTTTCGCCCGCTGCGCTTGGCTCGATAGAGCGCATCATCGGCGCGAGTCAGAAGGCTTTCCACATCGTCACCAGCTTTGGCGAGGGCAACACCAAAAGACGCAGTTACAGTGTCTAGCATCTCATCCGTGCCACGAACCTTGATTCGCAGCGCCTGAATTTTAAGGCGCAGCTGCTCAGCAAAAGTATGAGCACTGGTGAGATCAAAACACTCGTGCAGGCACGCCCGTCATGCCAACCCATTGGGCCAACGTCGAACGTGGAATCGCCAAGCCGGCACGACCGAAAATTGATTCCTGACGGTAAAGCGGAAGATGATCAGCGAACTTCGCGATCATGACGTGCGCAAGTAATCCGGCAGTCGGGATGCCCTTGTCGATAACTTGCGCAGGTACCGGCGCCTGGATCAGCGTTTCGCAGTCATCGCAAACCCACTTGCCACGAACATGGCGCTCAACGGTGAACACGCCCGGCGTGTAGTCCAGCTTTTCGCTGACATCTTCACCGATGCGCTTCAGTGCGCAGCCGCATGGGCAGTGAGTGTTGTCCGGTTCGTGATGGATCAACGTGCGCGGGAATTCTGCCGGCAATGCCGTGCGCTTGGGCTTTTGCTTTTTCTCGGTCGCCGCTGGTGCTATTTGCAACGCCTGAAGCTCGGCCTCAATCGCCGCAATATCGGTATCGATCAGGTCATCCAGCAGGCTGGCCTGCTCAGGATTCATCTGCTCACTGCGCTTGGCAAACTTCAAACGCTTGAGCTGTGCGATCTCGTGGGTCAGCTTCTCGATCACCGTTTGATCGCGGTTGATCTTCTTGCCCATGGTTTCGACCGTTCTGCCCATGGTCTCGACTTGCGACAGCAGCTGCGCAGCGAATGCACGCAGTTGGTCGGGAGTCATTTGATCGAGATTGGGCGAGGAAGTCATGCCGTGGATTTTACCAAAGCAGACCGCTTGCGGCAGCAAACCGAGATGCTAATTACAGTTTTTAAAGCAGCGTAATAGCTCCGCCAGACCCCACGCGTTGCCAAGGTAGGCCTAGTACCAAAGCATGAAGTTGCTCGGTATCCAACTGCACTTCACTGCCTTGCCGAACGCCTGGCCAATGGAATTTACCTTGGTTCAAGCGACGTGCCGCCAGCCATACGCCAATCCCATCGTGTACCAGCACTTTCATCCGAGTCGCGCGGCGATTGGCAAACAGATAAGCGCAGTGCGGCTTCGCCGCACCGAACACCGCGACCACCCTCGCCAGCGCCGTTTCAGTGCCGGCGCGCATATCCATGGGCTCGGTGGCGAGCCAGATGGCGTCGATGCGGATCATCGCAACAGGTCTCGAAGGAAAGCGGCGCAGGCAGCAGCGCTATCGGTTGGCCAGTTCACTTTGACGGTGCCGCGTGGGTGCAGAATCTCAACGCTGATATTCGATGAAGATACGGGCGCCGTTGTTTGCATAGGCAATGGGATGAATGCTGGTTGAAGCGCCGTGCTTTTCTGCACTTGCACCCGAATCCATTTGTGAACGAGGTTTGCGTTTAGGCTATGGCTGAGGGCGATGCTGGCAATCGATGCGCCGGGTTGGGCACACTCTTGAATGACCTGGGCTTTGAAGGATTTGGAATACGAACGGCGTGTTCCCCCGGTGTCAGGATAGTTGTCGCCTCTCCGAATTTTCCTGAAAAAGCATATCGGGGGCGGAAAGAGACTGGTCGTGCCGTACTATTCACCTGAACGCAAAGCCGCATTACTCAAGATGCTGCTTCCCCCGCTGAACCTGACGATGGCCGAGGTTTCCCGGCGTGAAGGGGTTAGCGAAATGTCTTTGTCCAACTGGCGCAAGAAGGTCAGTTCTGAAGGAAGCGCAGTGCCTGAAGACAAGCCACTCCCCGAGAACTGGTCTGCTGAAGCCCGGTTCGCTGTCGTCCTTGAAACCGCCGGTCTGTCGCAGCTCGAACTGGGTGAGTACTGCCGACGAAAAGGTCTGTACCCCGAACACGTCAGCGCCTGGCGCCAAGCCTGTATCACGGGGCAGCAGAGTGTTCAGAACCAACAAAAGGTCGACCGCGAACAATCTCGCAAGGACAAGAAACGTATTCAGCAACTTGAGCGCGAACTGCTGCGTAAAGACAAGGCGCTGGCCGAGACCGCCGCGTTGTTGGTGCTGCGAAAAAAGCTCAACGATTACTGGGGGATCGACAACGAGGACACCTGACCTCTTTGCCGGAACGGCAGTTGTTGGTGGCTTGGTTGATCGAAGCCATCGTGGCCGGTGCTCGAAAAATCAGAGCGTGCCAGGAGGTGGGGCTGTCGCTCAGAACCTTGCAGCGATGGACGCAGAGTGAGGATGTTCAAGCCGATGCCCGCACAACCACCGTGCGGCCCACGCCACGTAATGCGTTGAGCGAGATCGAACGACAAGCGATCGTGACCCTGTGTAACAGCCCTGCGTATGCCCATTTGCCGCCGAGTCAGATCGTACCGAGGCTGGCTGACGAGGGGCGTTATCTGGCGTCGGAAGCGACGTTTTATCGCATCCTGCGTGCAGCCGGTCAGCAACATCATCGGGGCCGTAGCCAGCGACCCAGACGGCATGCGGCACCGACGACGCATGTCGCCAAAGCGCCCAATCAGGTGTGGTCGTGGGACATCACGTATTTGCCGTCGCCGATACGCGGCAAGTACTACTACCTGTATTTGATCGAAGATATTTACAGCCGCAAGGCCGTGGGCTGGGAAGTTTACGAAGAAGAAAGCGGCGAAAAAGCCGCTGCGCTGCTGCAACGCAGCGTGATCGGCGAGCAGTGTTTACGCGAGCCGCTGGTGCTGCACTCGGACAATGGTGCGCCGATGAAATCGCTGACGCTGTTGAGCAAGATGTACGACCTGGGCATCACGCCGTCCCGTGGCCGACCGCGAGTGAGCAACGACAATCCGTACTCGGAGTCGCTGTTTAGAACACTGAAATATTGCCCGCAATGGCCGCAGGAGGGTTTTGCCAGCTTGGACGCCGCACGCGCTTGGGTGAGAGATTTTATGCGTTGGTACAACAACGAGCACCGGCATAGCCGGATCCGCTTCGTGACACCGGCTGAGCGGCATCGAGGGCTGGACCACCAGATCCTGGCGCGGCGGCATGAACTGTACCAGCGAGCGCGCAAGAAAAGCCCGGAACGTTGGTCAGGCCAGACGCGGAACTGGGAGCCGATAGGAGCGGTGATGCTGAATCCGGATCGGGAGCAGCAGGACGAGAAAAGAGCGGCATAGTTGAACGGTTGACGCGACAACTACCTTGAAAAATGCCGGAGCAGCCAATTCAGGGAGTTGGTTAGCCTTGAGTATGTGCATGCCTTCGGCCATAGCGCTGTCCAGTTGCGACAGGTATTGGGTGGCACTGTTCAGTGCTTGCGCACTGGCGCGGGTGTATTGGGCTGTGGTGGGTTGTACTTCAGATGCGATGCTTTGTGAGTGGGCGGTCTGTGCGGGTTTACTCGGTAGGAACCAGTACACCATGAGGAATGCGACGACACACCAGCCGATTATCAATGCGGTCTTTTCGGCGGCGGGCCGATCTTTCCAGGGCGTGCTCTGTTTTTTCTCGGTCATCAAAACTTCCTTAGTGTTTTTTGGTCGTCCATGACCGGTTACAAGTTGGTCGTTACAGCGCTGTCTGTCGGCTTGTTATTTGTGTGACGTCATGATCAGAAATGCAAAGAAACCAAAGACGCCTGTCAGGCCTACGGCCCACGGTTTTAGCGTTTCAGGCAGAAAGTCTCTGACGAAAAAGCTGAGCACGGCGATGCCCACGCAGGTGACACTGATCTTCAACATTTGAAGGTTGTTTCGCTCTTTGCGCGCCTGTTCTTTTTCGTGTTCAGCGACTTCGTCGTGTCGGTGCAGGTTGTAATCACAGTTCATGCACAGCTGCGTGTAGCGCCAGGTGCAGCGGTGACATTGCGGGCATTCTCGGGCGCGATCGCTGCCCTCGGGTGGGGGTTCTTTGGCGGTCTTTATGTCAAAGGTCTGGTGGCCGAGGTTGATGTGCCCTTGGTTGCCTTTGATTTTGATGGTGAGTTCGTGATCTTTTCCATCCCTGGGGAGATTTTCGATTTCCTCAGAAAGCCTGGCTGACAGATTTTTGACCAGGTCTTCGTCCTCGCTTCGCATAGAACTCCTTTGCTATTTAGCGATTTACTACCAACTTCAATATTCGTTCAACGCGTGGTTCATCAAATCCTTGATCTTCGCCCAACGCGTTGTAGACCTCTGCGGCCACTTCGGCCAATTTTTTGGCCGGCCAGCGCCGACCGGCTTGTTTGGCGGCGGCCTCTAACATTTCGATGATTCGGCCGAGCTTTTCGCTGTCTATGGGGGCCCATGCCGCGGCTGGCGGCGGGACGACGATTTTTTGGCCTGTGATGATGAAGTACATGTCAGCGCCGGCTTTGGCGATGGCGGCCATGTAGTTGGCGTCGGGCACGCGTTCTTCTGCTTCGTAGAGCATCTGCGTTTTCTTTGTCACGCCGGCCAATGCCGCGAAGTCGGTCTGGTTGAGGCCAAGTCGTGTTCGCTCTGCGCGCAGCCGTTCACAAAAAGAAACCATTCGGTTACCCAAAAGCCTTTCAAAAGGAACCGATAGGTTCCATTATGGGTTCACACCGTTCGACCACGAACGGCAACTTAATCGGCACCTTAGCGGCGCCAGCAGCCCCCCGGAGTGAACCCATGGTGCTACGTACAGCAGACCAGGCCCGAGCTGAGCTCAAGGCCAAAGGTGTTTCGATTACCCAATGGGCAATCGCTAATCGTTTTTCGCCCAACCTGGTGTTTGAGGTGTTGGGTGGGCGCAAGAAATGTGTGCGGGGTCAGGCCCACGAGATAGCAATCAAGCTGGGGCTTAAGGCCGGCGAAATTTGTACTAATCCAGCGACGGCTCTTGAGCTCAACCGTTTTGTGGCGTGAGGCTCGTGATGAAAAATCATATCGGTTATTTGGAATCTACCGCTTTAAAACACCCGCCGTATGAGTGCGCGGGGCAAAAAAAGAAACTTCCTACAAAAAACACACGAATCCACACCGTTTTCGTTGTTTTCACTTCATGCCACACCACATCGCCTATTAATGCCATTGGTATTACGGGTGTCAATTTACCTCAAATGTTTGGGCCGGAGGCGATGTTATGAATCGCACAGTGTCGGCTGCTGCGCGTGTTTTGCGTGCGCTGAAGGCGTTGAAGGGCCACACGGTGACGGGTTTAAGTAATACGGAGTTGGCCCATCTGACGCAGGACAGCCCCAGCAATATTACGCGGGCCATGCAGACGCTGATTGAGGAAGGTCTGGCAGTGAAGCTGGATAACGGCCGCTTTGCCCACTCGGTGGGTGTGTTGCAGATCGCGCAGGCGCATGCCGAACACATGGCCCGTTTGACGGGGCGTATGCAGGAAATCAATCAGCGTATTGCCGCTGGGTCGATCGTTTAAGGAGGGTTGTATGGCACGGACGAAGAGCACACCTGTAGAGGCGCTGGCGTTGCCTGTTTTGAATGGGGCGATGTTGACGGCTGATCAGAATGCGATGGCGGCGCTTCACGCCTCGCACAGTGACGAGCGGGACAGGGTTAATCAGTTGCTGGGGCAGGCGCAGATGGCCGGCGCGGTTGAGGAATTTTCCCGCACGGTGCGGACGTCGAAGTTGGCGTTTGTTAAGGCGAACAAGCTGTATCGGGGGATTGCCGGGCGTAGAAGTCCGCACGGTGCGGAGGTGTTGAGCGGTACATGGGATGAGTTTTGTACGTTGCTGGGCCGCTCGGTTGATCAGGTGGATCGGGACATCGCGAACTTGCGGACTTTCGGCGAGGAGGCGCTGGATTCGATGTCGCGTATGGGGATTGGTTACCGAGAGTTGGGTCAATATCGGCGTTTGCCGCAGGACCAGCAGGCGGCGCTGATTGCGGTGGCTAAAGCCGGCGATAAGGAGGCGTTTGTTGATCTTGCCGAGGAGATTATTGCTAAGCACGCCAAGGAGAAGGAGGCGTTGGGCCGTCGCCTTGATGAGACGACTGCCGATTACACCGCGCAAAGCGAGGTGATGGCGAAGAAGACTAGCGATTTGGATAACGCCCGGCGGGCGCTGGAGGACACTCGCAAAATCACCAGGTTATTACTACGCAAGCGCTCAACGGCCCGCACAATCGTCGACAACTGCTTATTGTTGGCCCGGATCGACTCCCCTCTTTAGGCAATGTTCCCCAAACTGCTTCGTTCGACCTGGAGGTGCTCAAGAACCGTGGGCTTGACCCAAAAGTGGCTGAGTTCTTCAGTAAGGCTGCGCGATTTTCTGCAGGTGATCGACGTGTAGGTTTGCAAGTCAATGGAAGTCAGCGCGGTAGTGTCTTAGCGCGTTTTGACAATGACGGTCAGCTATGTTTCACCCGGGAGTTATTGGATCAGGCTAACCTGATGGTTCCGGCTGATAGGTTCAGGATCGACAGTGACGCAAAGGCTTCTGAAGGTGATTGCTATGATTTTATGGCCGCTTTCCCACAGACAGAAGTCGAGTTGCGACCCAGTCGTGAAGAAGTGTCGTTGACCGGTGAGCGAAGACCAAGGCATTTATGAGTCCGGGGGTACCGGCGGCCTGTTTAATTATGAAGTGCTTGGCCAAAACAACCAGTTCT
Source organism: Pseudomonas sp. MDT1-17 (assembly GCF_054898105.1). NCBI lineage: Bacteria > Pseudomonadati > Pseudomonadota > Gammaproteobacteria > Pseudomonadales > Pseudomonadaceae > Pseudomonas > Pseudomonas sp. MDT1-17. Next base: position 3,507,714 of record NZ_JBUBVM010000001.1, read on the forward strand.
CAAGCAGCGATAGTCGCTATTACTCAACGAATACTGAAGTAGGTTTTAATGCGGGTGACTGGATTGTGCGTAGTCGGCAGTCGTTCAGCGTGCAGGACAACAACCGAAACTTTCAGTCCCTCTACACCTACGGGCAAAAAACCTTTGTGCCGCTGCAGTCAACCTTGCAAGCCGGTCAGATCAACATCCACTGCGGTGCAGCACACTGAGCAGGCTTAAGCCTTGCTCGAGTAGTTGCTTAAACATCTCATCGATCAAATCGTAGGCCAACACCGCTGCCAAAAAATCCTTGGGTAACAGCAGGCCCCTTACAGGGTGCTCCCAACGTGCCAACACTTCAGCACCCGCGTCCTCTCCACTGCAGAGCACAAACTTAGGCTGGTAGTAGGCTCGAAACTCTCCAAGGGCGAGCCCATGACGAACGTCTTCTTCACTAGGCAAAGTGCTCGCGAGTTCGCTGGAGGGGGATACGATGAGTCCGTTTCGGTTGTAGCGCTGCAGTATTTTTTCAAGTGCCTGAACATGCACGGGTGGGCTCAACACACCCAACAATTTCAAACCAGAAAAATGAGCCATTTGACCCAACGCTCGTTGGAGTGACGGATGCAATTTGCTAAGAAGTACGATTGCACGAACCGTACCCAGCTGGCTCGCGCAGCTCAAAAATTTAAGAGTCTCCAGACCGTGATAGCTCAAATCGCACAGGACAATATCGACCGCACCCTCTTTATTCAACAAAGCCATCGCCTGCTCGCCAGAACCAGCCTGCAAGATATCGGACACTCCCAGTTCTCTCAGCGCCGCGATGACGACGCCGCCTTGAAACGAGTGATTTTCTAGAACAAGAACGCGAGGGGAAGTCATCAATTCTCTTTCAATTACCCATAGACCGAGGTATTGAATTGTAATGCTGGGCATTTGAGTTTTGAGCAGGGCCTTTCCGGCAATCGTGTAAGGAAATTCCTACGCGCTCGACCTCGCGATCAACTATGCGGGCCGTATAGGCGCTTGCCTACAGCGAATCTACGTAAGCGCTCTACCTTTACCCCTCCAAAGTTCAGATGTATCTGACAATCGCCTTGGTCGGAACTGTGGTCACCATCAGTTATCCCAACATTCTTGCTCATGAATGCTGAGCCGGCTGCCCGGTGCCGAAGTGATTAAAAAATCATGCGGAACCTGATCTGTTCTGGTCATTTTTGCCGACGTCGTGAACGTCCTCACATTGGAGCGCTGTTCGATTTGTTTTCGGCAGCCAGTGCGCTTAACAACTCGGTAGATGCCTGGTAAAGCGGCACGTACCCGCGCATCAGTATCTGCGCACTGCGACGATAGGCTGCGCTGGTGATATCGACTTGGTTGTTTCTAATCGCCGCAACAACCGTGGCATCCAGGCGCCCTGCGGGATTTTCGATGCTGACCTCGACGTCGGAAAACTCATAGATAGGGTGGCTTATACCTGTCGCATTTCTATACGCAGTCGTACCCGGAATCAAGCAGGCTGCGGCCAGACAGCAACCGCCCGATACGGCCATTGAAGAGTGGCCGGTCTGGGGGGTGAAGTAACGTACCGCAATGTTGCCACTTTGGCGCGGGGCGCCGACGATGCACACCTTCGGAATGGTTTCGCTTCTCTCCATGTCCGCACGATTCATCAGTTCACCGTCCCTACGACGAAGGCGCATCTTCAACCCTGCCGCTATCCACACTTGGCGCAGCGCCGCCATGAACACGGGATCCGCTTCAAGTTCTGCAATCGGCTCGTGGCCCGTTTTACCGAAGCTACTGGCATCGGCAATCACCATTGGGACTGCAACGTCGACGCAGGAGACTTCATACCCAGCAACAACGTCCATCACCGATCCCGTTGGTAACAGGGCTCCAGTTTTGTTGCCAACTGGCGATTGCAAGAACAGATCGACGCCAGGGTAAGCGCCACTGACGCCTGGAATCTCAGCGGCTACGAACAACCCGTGCTCATCTCGCTTCATTCGTGAAATTGTCACAACACCTGTATTGGTATTTTTGATTTCAATTTCGCATATTTCGTTGGCCCGAGCGCTGAAGAGCCCTGTATCGATAGCCCAGAGAGGCAAAGCACTAGACATGTTTCCGCAGTTCACGCTCCAATCAATCTCGCCATGGTCACTGGCAAGTTGGGCGAGCGTACTGACCAATCGATTACCTTGGGCCGTCTGTTCGACGCGCAGCAGGAACACCTTATTGCTAGTCGCAGGGCCACGCCCGAGACCAGTGATCTGCCGGTTCCCCTGTTGTGTACCTATCAGGGGGACGCCCATCAGATGTCGTAGCAATTCATCGCGCAATCTCTCGTCCTTGGGCAAAAGCGGCTCCCACACCACGACTCCAGTTGATGTGCCTCCACGCATGTAATGCACGGGGATCTCGAACACCCCTGAGTGGTGCCGGATACTCAGCCCATGATCGAACGGAGGAGCGGCTTTGTCAGTATGCATGTGTGACTCCATACAATTAGATGATTAGATCCCGTAAGGAGGCCCTAGCTGGTCAGGACGTCCTTAGCTTTCAAAAGCGGGCTGCGTACAAGAGAAATCCGGCTACTCGCTATTTGGATTACTTGTGGTAGACGCTGTCAGCTCAAGAGCAGTGTGATCTGACTGAGCCCTCGGAGAAACCCTTGTCGCTCTAGAGCTCTGGCGGTTACTTCCAGAACAAGCCTCAATTGCAGGCCTGGTTCCTCTACCAGTTCTTCGATCACAGCGAAGGTTTCGACCCAATGGCGAGTCAGTTTCCTGAGAAGCATCCTTCCATGGGGCGTCAGCTCAATGCGGCTTTTTTAAGCTCGCAGGGTAATGGCCTGCTGACCGCGATAAAGCGAGAGCCAGTGGCGAACAACATTGAGGTTGATACCGTGCCAGATCGCAATAGCCCGCACGGAAGCAATGGGGTGCCCGCATTCTTGGACGACCTGAGCTTTGAAGGATTTCGAGGAGACTTACGTTCGCCCATGGTGATCTTGGCGTTAAGAATCATTGCGTCCGCTTAATGATCTGACCCCGAAATATTGGACGCCACATGACTCAGCGCATTAATCTAGCCTCGTTTCAGCTCAATTAACGGGTTTGCTTAAAAAAAGTTCAACTATTACTAGCACAGTCGAGTAAACGGTACTTTTGATGAAGATCGGATATTCGCGGGTGAGCACGCGGGATCAAAAAGCTGACCTCCAGGTCGATACCCTGAAGCAGGCCGGAGGCGAGCGCATCTATCAAGACATTGCCAGCGACGCCAGAAGCACCCGGCCAGAGTTCGACAAACTACTTGCCAATAGCGGGCGGGCCATGCCGTGGTGATCTGCCTCGGACGCTCGCTCGAGGTGTCTGATCGATAAAATTCGACCCTTCTCAGCCATTCAAGTTTTGTGCTTGTTGACTATGGAACGACTCCAGTTTTACTTCAGTAGGGTTGAATGAGGACGCTATGCCGACGAAGAAAATGCTTTGGACTATAGCCATCTTGGCTAGTGGGGCCCTGCTCTTTTGGGCGGGTATGCTGTTTCAACAAGACCGCTACTTAGACATCTGCGTCTCCATGGGTGGTGGCCGCAATCCTGGTGGCCATCCGATCTGCGTCGTGCCATCCCATCTGCTTGATTATTGAGCGCCCATAATCCCATTGTCCTCGAGTGAAGATGCTGCACAAATCAAAATTGTGGAACTTCCGCTATCCACTACAGCGGTCATTCAAGCAAAGTCATGCAGTGCTTTATGTGCCTCTCGCTGGTGAAATTCGGCAACGATTCTTGAGACGGTTGTCTCGTCACATCGTATAGCCTTGCCATTTCGGCGCCAGACTTGCGGCTCGAAAGAACGAACTCGGCGACCTCGCCCCGCTTTTTATCACGGAGCTTGCGCCGTCGCCCACCAACGCGACCTTTCAGCCGGGCCTGAGCCAGCCCTGGGCCTATCCTCTCGCGGGGATCATGGCGCGCTTGAGTTCGGCGAAGCTGCAGAGAGCCTCCGGTTAGACCAACTCATTCCTATGCCGTAATGAGTTGGTCTAACCGGAGGGATTTACCAGCTTACTCTGACCCCTGCATTGCCACTCACACCTTCCAGTGCATTGGTATCCAGATTGGTATTGTAGTCCGCAGCTAGGTACACACTGACCGAGGACGACAACCGTGTGACCACGCCCATCCCTAGATCGACAGAGGAGGATTTATGATCGCTTTTGATCCGATCAGCGTCATTGTAGGTCACTGTGTCGCTGCCGCCGAAAGTACGCCAGGCGTTAGCGCGCACATAGGGTTCGACCGGCGTATCGTTCACCAGATAGCGGCCCTTCAGGCGTGCGCCGAGGCGACCAGTCCAGTAGCCCTGGGAGTCGAATGACACTTTGGAAATCCCATCATTCTGGCTGTCCATATCGATCTGCTGATTGATCACCTGCACTTGCGGCTCCACCACCCAGTGTTCGGACACTGCAATGGGGTAGCCGGCTTCGGCGGACAGCGCCAAGGCATGCCCTTTGCTGTCCATTTTCACGCCACGGTCGGATTTGTTATCACCGTCCAGGCGGGTGCCGATGGCCACCAAGTCCACGTACCCTCCCTTGGGATCGGTGAGTGTCCAGTAGGCGCCAAAGTTATCACCGTCGAGTTTAACCCGGCCCGAGCGGCGGTTTTGAAAGCCCTCGGCAAAGCCTTTGACATCCCCCCGCAAGCGGGTCTGACCGACAAACAAGCCGAAGCGCTGGATCTGCCCACCGCTGGTTTCGGAGGCGTACAGATCATGGCCGACCTGGTAGCCCTTGATAGAACCGTCGAAACTCGGTGACACGGTACCTGACCAACTTTTGTTGAAGTCACTACCATAGGAGCGACCCCATCCTGCCGGTACGGCGCCAGTTTCGCTCAACAGGCTTTGCTCGCCTTGACGGTCATGGAAGGTACCCAGTGCTTGCAAGGTCATCAATTGCGCCGCCGGCACGACTACCGAATACACCGGCACCTCCAGGCGATACAGCGGAATCGGGTCAGCGCCCGCAACCGCCGTCGGCAATGGTGGAGTGGTAACAGCGGGCTCCGGCGAGGTTTCGGCCGGCACTTGGGTTGGAGGCGGGGCTGGTGGTTCGACCGGCGCGACCGGTTGTGCGGTCGGTGGTTCCACGGGTGGCTCATCGGGCGTGACCACGGGCGGTGTCGCCGGAACCGGCGGCACGGGTACCACTACTAGTGGTTCCGGCGTAGGCGTTGGCACTACCGGCGGTTGCACCGCCACCACGGATGAGCGCAGGTACCAGTTGTTTTCCGAACCCGCCGTCACACCGCCTTTGAACAGGTAGTACTGATAGGCCCCGGCCGGAGCGAGCCATTCAGGGCAAAGGCATCGGTGCTGCTGACGGCGCCGTTGAGCGCCTGCACCACTTCAATCCCATTGCTGAGCGTGAGGCCACCGAGGCCGCCAAGATTGGTCACCGCCAATTGGGTATTGCCGCTGATGGTGCCGTCCGAGACCACCAGTTTGTCAGTGGCAGAATTGTCATCACCGAGCACCGTCTGCAGCCACAACTGACCGTTGTTGCCGACATAGTTGCCGTGCACCGTCAGCGAGTCGGTGGCACTGTTGCTGCCGGTGGTCATGTCGAGGGTACCGGCGTTGTTGAGGGTAGCCAACTGGCCGGCGGTGTAGGGCCGGATACTGCCTTGGGTCACGGCCAGCACACTGCTGTTATCGATGGAAAATGTACCGGTATGGCTCGCGCTGTCACCGAGAAAAAAGTTCCCTGCCAGGTCGAAGTGAGAATCGTTGTTGAGGTTGACGGATTCCCAGCCGATGTAACGGGAGGCCGTGCTGGCGGTGGTGTTTTCGAAGGTCAGTTGGTCGTTGCCCAAGCCACCGTCGATGGAGGGTGTGGCACTCAGCAGGCTTTCTGTCAGGCCACTGAGTAACGCGGTATCGTTGCCGTCGCCCATTAACACTTGCGATTTGATCTGGCCGCCACCGAGCCAGTTGAGTGTGTCGTTGCCGACGCTAGCGCGGATTTCGCCGTTGATCACGCCGCCGCTGACGGTGATGCTGTCATCGCCGCCACTGACGCTGATATTGCCCCCAACGGTGCCGCCGGAGAAGATAATCCTGTCGGTACCAAAACCGGTCACTAGGTTGCCCAGGATCGCACCGCCAGACATGTCGTAGATGTTGTTGTCCAGCTTCATGTCCACCCGGCCGATGGTGCCGGCAGTCTGCCGGGACACGTCACCGTCTTCAAAGGCGCCGACGATGGTGCCGCCGGTCATCAGGAACGTGTCCCGGCCATCGCCCTGCGCCAGCGACTGGATCTGCCCACCGCTCATGACAAAGTCATCAATGCCATTGCCTTGGGACACCGCGCCAGTGACAGTACCGGCACTGATGCGAAAGCTGTCGGTGCCGTCACCTTGGGTGACACTACCGACAACGCGGCCGGAGTTCATGTCAACGGCGTCAACGCCTGGCCCGAAGACGACGTCGCCGTTGATGGTGCCGGTACCGCCAGCAGGCAGCGTCAGGGTATTGTTGCCCACCAGGTCGGTGAGGCCGGTGGCGCTGCTACCGCTGTCACAGACATAAGAGTCGACGCCGGGGCCGGGGGTGAGTATGCAAGCCGCTTGGGCCTGTTGTACGGCAACACAGAGAATGGAAAGAATGCCCACACCAAGCAGGTGGGGCTGTGGAAGCAATCGTTCCGTGCGCATAAGGCTGTCCTGTTATTGCTTTAGAAACTGCACTGGGTCTAGTACAGGCTTTTCAGGTGCGCAATTAATATTTGTCATTTTTGAGACTTGGGTTCGGCCGTCAATGTCGTTGAAAATGATGGCTATATGATCGCCACTGCCATGACTCAGCAGCTTTTTTCAACCGAACTTAATCGCGCAGCGGCACCGCCAAGTGACTCCTGGAGGGATAGGTAACGTTTCCGGTAACAAGTCGTCTGGGGCGATGGTAAAACGGCTCGTAGCTGGTACTGGCCCACAGTATCGCCGCGCACTGGCGGCATAGTGCAAAGCCGTTATTGGACTCCCGGAGTTCGGGGTAGAGCCTAAGTCTGTAACCGTCCGGCGAAGTCACCTACCCGATCCCGGCAATAAGGGCGATGTTGTCCACTTAAAAATACGTGGACACAATCGCCCCTATCATCAGGATTGCCATGCGCCAAAGAACCTCTTACGGCGTTTTCAAGGTGGTTGTCGCATCAACCGTCTGACTATGCCGCTCTTTTCTCGATCTGTTGCTCCCGATCCGGGTTCAGTAGCACGGTGCTGATCGGCTCCCAGTTACGTGTTCGACCCGACCACCGTTCCGGGTTTTTCTCTTTGGCTCGTTCGTACAGCTCATGTCGCCGGGCCAAGACCTGATCGTCCAACCCTCGATGCCGCTCAGCCGGTGTGACGAACCGGATACGGCTATGCCGGTGCTCGTTGTTGTACCAGCGCATGAAATCCCTCACCCAAGCTCGTGCGGTGTCCAAACTGGCAAAACCATCCAGCGGCCATTGCGGGCAGTATTTCACCTGATTGGGCGCTTTGGCCGCATGAGTCGTCGGTGCTGCGTACCGCCTGGGGCGCTGACTACGGCCTCGATGTTGCTGTTGACCCCTGAGGAACTGACTATCCCTTCAGGGGCAATCCCCCAAACAAACGCCCGACAATGCCGGACGCCTGCTCTCAAGGTCTGTACTCAGAAACGATAGTTGGTGCTCAGCTCCAGCGTCCGAGGGGCACCGGGCGTGATCAGATCCACCGAACCATGCGCCGAAGCATAATAGTCCTTGTCGAAGACATTGCGCAGACGCAGGGCCATGTCCCATTTCGGCTGGTTGTACAGCAGTGCAGCGTCCACTGTTGTGTAAGCCGGCATGACGACATTGTTATCCAGCGCGGTATAGCGATCATCGACATAGTTGGCCCCCATGCCCACACGCCAGGTTTGCGTTAGCGAACGCATTAACCACAGGTTGGCGCTGTGGCGCGGCGTCAAGGTGGGGACCTGGCCTTCGTTGGCCACACCGTTGGTTCGGCTGTTGGACTTGGTGATCTCGGCATCCAGATAGGCGTAACCGGCATAGACCTGCCATTTGTCACTCAACTGCCCGCTGGCGGTCAGCTCAAGACCATCGGTGCGCTGCTCACCGGCAAGCACCAGTTTGGTCGGATTCGCCGGATCGCTGGTTTTCATATTGGTGCGTTCCAGGCGGAACAGCGCCGCCGTCAACGCCAGGCGATTGTCGAGCAGGTCCCACTTGCCGCCGATCTCGAAGTTGGTTGTTTCCTCCGGCTCAAGGTCCTGGTTCGCCGTGCTTAGCGCAAACATCTCGGCGGAGGGTTGGTAGGAACGGCTCACCGAGACGTAATAGGACTGCACTTGATCAGGCTGGTAGACCAGACCGACTCGCGGGCTCCAGGTAGTATCGGTGCGGGACAGATTGCTGTGCGTCAGGCCATCGGAGTATTCCTGATCGAAGACGTCATAGCGCACACCCAGCAGAGCCTTCCACTGTGGCGCCAGTTCGATCAGGTCCTGCACGTAGAAGCCGGCAGTGTCCTGAGTATTGGTGCCCTTGGCGGTTTGCCGGTTGGCCTGGAACGGCACGTCGACCAAGGCATCTCGGTACACCGGCACCCTTGCCACATTGGATTGGCTGAACACGGACTGGTCCTTCACCTGGCGCCCCAGCTCCACACCATAGAGCAGGCTATGGTTCATCCCTGCGAGCACGGCGCGCTGCTTGAGTTCGGTCTGATTGAACCACCCGTCCTCCTTACGCTGCACGTTGCCGCGGTTGAGTTTTACCAGCAGTTCACCATTGGGCGCAGTGACGAAACGTGTCGGGCTGGAGTCAGCGAGGGTATTGTTGCGATCCAGGTCGTAGTGGTAGTAACGACTGGTATTGCTCAGACTGAAATCGTCGTTGATCCGGTAGTTGACACCCGCCGTGAATGAGAACACTTCGCTGCGGGTGTAGTCATCATCCGGGTCGGCGGCACCGAAGCGCTTGTCGCGGTCCACGTCGACCGGACGATCACCTCGTGCCGGGATGCCGAAGTCAATCAGGCGCTTGTCATACAGATAGGTAGCACCCAGGTCCAGCTCCAGATCATCCGAGAGTTTGAAGTAGGCCGAAGGCGCGATGGCTTTGCGGTCGATGTATCCGTCATCCCGGAAGGTGTCGCTGTTCTCCACAGCACCGGTCACCCGGAATGCCTTGTCGTTTTGCTGCTGATCGGCCCAACCGGCATCGAACTGGGTGCGCTTTTTGCCCTCACTGTCGAAGCTGACACCCACTTCCTGCTTGGGGGTGAAGTTGGGTTTTTTACTGATGCTATTGATCAGGCCACCGGATGAACCGCGGCCATAGAGCACTGCGGCCGGCCCCTTGATCACTTCCACCCGCTCGACGTTGGACAGATCCCGGAAGTACAGCGCATCGTCGCGAATGCCGTCGATGTACATGTCGCCAATGGCACTGAAACCACGAATGGTGACCTGGTCGCGCTGACCGTCACCATTGGACAGGCCGATACCGGGGACATTCTTCAGCACGTCTTCCATCGACTGAGCCCCCTGATCTTTGATGACGCTCTGGGGAATGACATTGACGGTTTGCGGGATATCACGAAGCGGGGCATCGATTTTCAGCGCGCTCCTGCTCTCGGTTGGCATGTAGCTCTGCTCGCTGTACTCACTGTTCACAGCGGTGGCAGGCAGGGTTAGAGCAGACACCGTTTCTGCCTGTAAATCAGGTACAACCAGAACGCCCAGCAACGACAGAGAAGCTGGATAAATGCGCGATCGAGTCACCATGGACACCTTTTATATGAATTATCGCGCAGATGATAACGATTATCTTTTGTAAGTAAATACATATCATTCTGATACACGTTTTTGGCGCTACTCGGTACGGTCGTCTCAATCTGATAAATCGCCGACTTCGTCTGTATCCCTCGAGGATTAAGCAGAGGAACGGGCTCTGGAGTCTTTGCTGCGTGTTAGAAAAACACTTGAACCGTTCGATGGAAAGAAGCTACGCCGACCAATCAGAAAATGGCGCGGGAAAGGCTCGGGGATTGAATGACTGCAATGGGTCGTCAAATGCCCTTCATGAAAAGCAGCAATCGGCCAGAAGCGGTCATCGAGTGACTGCGAAATTAGGGGCGATTCAGTCTGTAACTCGGGCGATGAAAAACTACACCGCTTTCTCTTGTACTGATCCAGGCCAGGCAGGCACGCGACCTCTATTTATTCAGTTACCCAATTTAGCTCATGACTTAGGCCCGCCACGGTGGAAGAGCCCCTTCGAAAAGTGAAAAGGCTCGATGCAGGAAACTGTTGAAGCGAGCGGCATCACGCCGCAGCCCTGCCTGTTGACCTCCAATCAGGCACAGATGGGCCACCAGACCAATTACTTCTGCTTCGCCTGGCACATGGACCAAGCGGCGGCACGTCCGTATCGCGAAGTCCAGTCGTCTTGTGTCAACACGCTGCTGGAACTCGCCTACCAACGGATCGTGCAGCGACCAGGCTCGGATGGAAACTTCCCGCCCAGGTTGTTTCTCAGCGGCAATACTCAAGTAGCGTTTCAAGGTTTCGCCCGCGCTACGACCCTGCGCTGCATAGGCGAGCATGCGCCCCGTGTAGTCTTCTTCCCAGGCGGCCAGCAAGGTGCGGACAAAGTCTTCGCGATTGCGGAAATGGTGATAGAACGATCCGCGGGTCACATTCAATCGGCGCGATAGACTCTCGGCCGAAACGCCAATATGCCCTATTTGGTCGAGGGCCTCAAAGCCAGCCGCGACCCAATGGTTACGAGTTAGTTTTCTCACGAGTTACTTCGCTCCATATTTAGCGCCATACAGACTGTGTATGGTGCGCAACCGATTGATACGCTGCGAACACCAGCAAAGACGGCCGTTGCGTTTTGCACGCCAGCACTTTTCATGGAGCTCGCCTTGAAGAAAATCGTTCTGGTTGCTTTCGACCAATTCACTGATATCGACCTATTCCTGATGTGGGACATTTTAGGCCGCAACACCGAGGACTGGCACGTCCGAATATTGGGCTCTAGCTCTATCGTGCGATCGGCGCACGGCCTGCCTGTTTCGGTGCACGGTCCGCTTTCCGAGGCCAATAACGCCGACGCGGTACTGTTCGTCAGCGGCAAGGAAGGGATACCCGCCGCACTTGCCGCTCCAGATTTCCTGCCGTCGTTTGAACTTGATTCCAGACGCCAGCGAATCGGCTCCATATGCGCCGGAGCTTTCATTCTCGAACGGCTTGGGCTGCTCAGCGGCCAAGCAACTACACACCCGGATGCACGATCGAGATTGCAAGCTCTGGGACTTGAGCCCCGTGGACCAGCCTCTTGTATGCCAGGGGAACATTGCAACCGCTGGCGGATGCCTTTCGGCGCTCTATCTGGTGGGATGGTTGGTTGAATCCTGGTTCGATGTCGACAAGCGCCGTGCGACGTTGCTCCCTGTTCTGCCAGCTGGGCAGCAAGAGCTCTATGATGCCTTGATCGGGCTCAGTATCCGACAAGGAGAAGTTGGCGCCTCAACAACATCCACTTAATTCATGCCGGTAACCGTCCGGCGATGTCCCCTACCTGATCATAGGCATAAGGGCGCTGGTATCCACTTAAAATTCAGGTGGCAACTTCGCTTCAGGAAGGGGTGTTGCCCGGACGGCTACATCCAAGCGTATTTCTGGTACAAAAAGCCGTGCAATCAAATGCCAAAAAAGCAGTTCAAGTTCACAAGCCTAACAAGCGGTTCAAATCGCTCGCTTCGCTCACTGGGACCGCGTGCCGCGGCCCCTTAGCTTAATCGTTAGGCGTCACGGAACCGTCCCATTATCCTGCAGCGGCTAGGTTCCTCGACGAAATGACAAAACCAAGTTACTAACACGACGAGTCAAGGAGAGAAATTGATGAGCGCATATCTGGTTGCCAACTTCGAACTCACGAAGCCGGAAGGCTTTAAATCTTATGTCCCCGCCGTCTTTCCGACGCTTGAAGCGCACGGTGCAGAAATACTCGTAGCCGATTACGAATCGGAACCGTTAGAGGGTGAGCCAGGCTCGATGACGGTCGTTATTCGATTCAAATCAAAGGAAGCGCTTAATAGTTGGTACCACTCACCCGAGTACCAAAAGATCATTCATCTCCGCACAGACAACTCAAAAGGAATTGCTGTTACGGTGGAAGAATTGGACTTAGAGAAGAATCTCCGTCTGCTGGAAACGATGTGAATGACGCCTAACCAGCCGTTGGAGCGGACGCCTCCGCGCTACGCGCTCCGGCGCCGCTCAACGGCGCGTTAGACCTCAGAACCCAACCACTGGATCGCACACATGTCAACCCAACAGCATCGCGCAACGCCGGTATCGCTTCCTCCGGAGTCGGCAATTGCCAGAGCCTACGCATCGACGAATCTTGCTGATGCTTACTCAATCGAGCTTCCGCCCGGAGCGTCGACCAATCCCGAACTGTTGGCGAGGTTCATCTTCTCCCAACAAGCACCGTGGGTCAGCAGCCTCATGGCAGTCCGAGATGCGGTGGTCGGCAGATTCGGCCTCAAAACTGCCAAGCAACTTGCGTCACTTGGTGCGGAGAGCAAGACAGGCCGCGTCGGCATCTTCAGGATCTACGGCACAAGTCCGACCGAAGTTATCCTTGGAGAAGACGATAAGCACCTGGACTTCAGGCTCTCCGTCCTCTGTTCCAATCAGCCGTCGGCGGGAGGCAAACGTCACCTGACTCTGTCAACCGTGGTCCATTGCCACAACCGCCTGGGTCGTCTCTATATTCTTGTCATCGCCCCGTTCCACCGCTTGGTCGTTCAATCCAATCTCCGTCGTGCCGCACGAATCGGCTGGCCAATGGCCGCGGAGGCGTGAGCAAAACTCCCAGTCGCCATGCGCAGCCCACTGAGGTCTAACCAGTCGTTCGAGCGGGACGCGCCTTTTGCGGGCTTCGCCCGCTTCACGCGCGCCCCTCAACTCGGTCGTTAGGCCCACTCATTCCACCTTACCGTTACGGAGCATAAGACATGTCAAACATCGTCGCATGGACCCTGTTCGCCTTGGGCGTCTTCCATATTCCATTCGGTATTATCAAGTTCAAAACAGCATTCGCCGAAGCCGTGAGCGCCGGCTTCGTCGACCAGTTCAGAGCGCATGAAGTTCGGCGTACTGCACTCTGGTTTACCATTTTGGGGCCGCTTTTCATGCTCGCCGGGCACGCAGCCATTCATGCCGTAGCAGTTGGCGACCTCGCACTACTCAAAATCGTTGGCATCTACGTGCTCATCACCTCAATCATTTGCGTCATTGCCGTTCCAAAATCAGGGTTCTGGGCAACGCTCCTGGTCTCTCCGCTGCTCATCGCGGCGGGGTATGGCTTGCTTCCTTAAGCGCATCAATGCCTAACAAACGGTTCAAATCGCTCGCTCCGCTCACTGGGACCGCGTACCGCGGCCCCTTAACCTGAACGTTAGACGCTTGGAACCCACATTCATGGCCACCGTCGCTGATCACTACGAGACCCACCTCGCTCCTGTCTATCTGTGGATGGCCGGCGGCTTTGATGCCGCCGTATCTCGGGGCGAAGCCGAGATCGAAGCCGTTCTCCCAAATCTAGCCAGTGGAACCACCGCCGTTGATATCGGCGCGGGCTTCGGCATGCACGCCATTCCATTGGCTCGCCGCGGCTGCTCAGTGGTCGCCGTGGACACATCCTCTATCCTGCTTGACGAGCTGCGGGTGCACGCTGAAGCGCTGCCCGTCAGAGCGGTCGAGGATGACCTCTTGTCATTTCAGCGCCACCTCGACGCAAAGGCAAATCTAATCTTGTGCATGGGAGACACGTTGACTCACCTGCCAGAACTGGCGTCCGTCGAGAAGCTGTTCTCTCTTGCTGCGGAATCGTTGCCCTGTTGGTCCAGTCCTCGATGCCGCTCAGCCGGTGTGACGAACCGGATACGGCTATGCCGGTGCTCGTTGTTGTACCAGCGGTCGCCCCCGCGAGGGCGTGATGCCCAGTTCGTACATCTTGCTCAACAGCGTCACCGATTTCATCGGCGCTCCGTTGTCCGAGTGCAGCACCAGCGGTTCGTGTAAACACTGCTCGCCGATCACGCTGCGTTGCAGCAGCGCGGCGGCTTTCTCGCCGCTTTGCTAACGGAACCAATCGAAAGTTGGGCGGCGCTCGTAAGTCGTCATATTCGATCACTTTTGGGGACCCTGTTATAAATGTTTTTCGGACATCTCTAGTGAAGTGTGATGATGGCCTTTTCTCATCTGAACGAAGTTCGCAACAGGCCGGCCAAGAGCACTAAGAGCCGGAGTAATAAATAGTAAATTTGATGTGTACCAGCCCAGAACGTCGAGATTATGGCGATCACCGGCCTGCGAACCGAGGCGATTGATCAGTTCCTGCTGATTAGTTTGAGTGAACGTGACAACGAGCACTCGTCGATCGGTAGGTAGTGCTCTGCAGTGGTCAACCAGCCCTTGAGTTTTTCTACCTCCAGCGACAGCCAAGGTCAGATGATTAGGCATGGTGGATGAACTCCGCTGCAGCCTTCATGTAGACCGGCGGGTTGAGCGTCTCATCCGACTCAGCCAGTCGAATTGCTCCTTCCGTTTTCTCGCGCGCCATCCAGGTCTCGCCGCGCCACGCGCATCAGGTGTTGGTGCATGACGGTTTGGGCATCTGGCTAGCGGCCCGCCGTCTGCATCAAGGCAAGTTTTTAGGCTGTAATTGACGGTAGGTTAAACATCGTCGGGAAGCCAATGGCGAATTTGCTATTGCAGGAAAACTGCACCGTCACGATTGCGAACAATCATGGGCGTAAGTTATTTCGAGAACAGCATACTAGATACTATTTCGGAGATAGGACACTTGCGAAGAAGCAATAGCCCGAAGCGTCTTGGTTGAAATAGCATCATCAAAATGCGACGCGACTCTCGATACTCGAATGATTGTATTTTGTAGGTAGGGCGATGCCTTACATCATGTGTTGCACATATTATTTGAGATCGAAAACCTTCCCTTTTGACCCGACGGATTTAATTGACATCGTAGGAATTTCAACTACGCTGAGTCCATTCAACTGACGATCTTCAAAGGTGACACACTACAACGAACTTCTATGCCCGAATAGGTGAAGTTGTTAGTTTTCTCAATTGTCGTTTGTCTATTGGAATCCAGATTGCTGGTTGTTGTCAGTGTGTAGAAATCAAATTCAGTTGGCCGCACCAACGTTAGGTTTGACCTATATTTCTCGCTCTATTTCGACCAAATCATCTGTATTAATACGAATTTCAGAGCGACTAACCAGGAATTTTCCACCTTTTCAATTCCGGGAGGCAGCCGTGCAAAAAGTCTTGAAGCTCGTCAGTTATACAGTGCTCGTGCTGATGGCCAGCGCGATCGTTTATGCCGGAGTGATCGGCATCACCTATTGGACCGGTATCGGCGTATAGAGAGATTGCAATGAACAAACGCCAAACACGCTCGTTCGCGTTGATATCCACGGCTATTGCCGCTGTGGTGTTTCTGGGCATGACTGTTGATAGTCACCGGCAGTTTCCCACACTGACCAACGCTCAACAGATCACGCCCCAAGTCACTCGCGGCAAAGATGTCTGGCACCAATACAACTGCATCAATTGTCACACCTTGTTCGGCGAGGGAGCTTATTACGCCCCGGACCTGACGAAAATCACGCAGCAGCGCGGCGCCCCTTATCTCACTGCGTTTCTCAAAGACCCCTCAAAGTTCTATGACGAGAAACGCCATCGTCGTCTGATGCCGAACCTGAAACTCGGCGACGAGGAAATCGCCGATTTGATCGCCTTCCTCGACTGGGTGAGCAAGGTCGACAATCAAGGCTGGCCACCGCGCCCGATTCTAGTAACCGGTGCGTCGATCCCCGGCATGGACCTCACCGTGGCTCAGCAGAACGCTACCGGCGACCAACCACCACCCGCAGCTCGCCCGATGTCCGGCAAAGAAGATCCGATTGCCTTGGGCGAGGCGCTGTTTCGAACAACCGCCACCCCGGTGTGCAGCGCTTGTCACTCGATTGCGCCGGGCGTCAACCTCGCCGGGCCATCACTGGCCGGGTTGGCCAGTCGGGCCAAGCAGGTCATCGCCTCGCCTGACTACAAGGGCAAGGCTAAGGACGCCGAGGGCTTTATCCGCGAATCCATCGTCACACCGAGTGCCTACCTGCATCCGGGCGACATGTTTTCCGCCAACGGCATGTCCTTCATGCCGGACACCTTCGCCAAATCACTAACACCCGAACAGATCAATCAACTGGTCGCCTATCTGGCGTCGTTCCAGTAACCGCAGGGGATAACCATGCGCTACAGATCTCAATCCGTCGCCTACTGGTATTTCGCCGTTGCCATGGTGCTGTTCGGCCTGCAACTGGTATTCGGCCTGCTCTCGGCGGCCAAGTACCTCGGGCCGGATCCGCTGCTGGACCTCTTGCCATTCGATGTCACCAAGTCCATTCACACCAATCTGTTGATCGTCTGGGTGCTCACCGGGTTCATGGGCGCGACCTACTGGATGGTGCCAGATGAATCCCGTGGCGAGTTGCACAGCACCCGACTGGCCTACATCCAGCTCGGGCTGTGGACGGCCATGGGGGTCACCGCGGTGCTTGGCTACCTGTTTGGTTATGGCACCGGTAACAAACTGCTCGAACAGCCGCTGCCCCACAAAATCGTGATCGTGATTTGCATGCTGATGTTTCTCTACAACATCGGCATGACGATCAAGAAGGCCGGGCGTTTCACCGCCACCGAGGGCGTCCTGCTGCTGGGCCTGGCTAGCGCCGCCGTGCTCTATCTGCCGGCGCTGCTGCATTATGAAAATTATGTGGTGTCGATTTATTACCGCTGGTGGACGATCCACCTGTGGGTCGAAGGTGTCTGGGAAATGATCCAGGGCGGCTTTCTTGCCTACCTGCTGATCCGGTTGTCCGGCGCTGACCGCGAGGTGATGGAGAAGTGGCTGTACGTGATCGTCGGCCTGGTGTTCATTGCCGGCATTCTGGGCACCGCACACCATTATTACTGGATCGGCGTTCCCCATTACTGGCTGCCACTGGGCGGCTTCTTCAGTGCGCTTGAGCCATTGGCGCTGATCGGCATGGCGATCTATGCCTACAACGCGATGCGCCGCTCGGGCCTGTCTCACCCCAACAAACTGGCCTTGCACTGGACCTTGGGCAGCGCGGTATTTACCATGTTTGGAGCCGGCCTGCTGGGGTTGGCTCACACCTTCCCCGACGTCAACAAGTGGACCCACGGCACCCTGATTACCGCCATGCATGGCCATGCAGCCTTCTATGGCGCTTACGCCATGATTGTCCTGGCGATGATCACCTATGCGCTGCCGGGCCTGACCCGTCGTCCCGTGGAGGAAAGCAGTATCGGCTATTGGGCGTTCTGGCTGCAGTTGGGAGGCATGTTCGGCATGACCCTGTCATTTGCCACCGCGGGCATCGCTCAGGTGTACCTAGAGCGCATTCTTGGCTTGGGTTATCTAGACGTGCAGCTGAAAATTCAGGTGCACTTCCTGATGCTGGTGGCGACGGCGTCGCTGTTCAGCCTGGGTGCCGGGCTGTTCATCTTTGATTTTTTCCGCCATACGCCGGACTTCAATGTCGATGAAGCCGATCCACTCCTGGCCACACCTCAAGCCTCAAGCGCGGCGTTGTGATGGAACGCTCGCTGATGCATGCCGAACCCGCACCGCTGCAAGCTGAACCCTATTACCAGCCCAGCGGCGACGAGGTCGCGATTTTCGAGCAATGCCATGCGCAGCAACTGGCCGTCATGCTCAAAGGCCCCACCGGGTGTGGCAAGACCCGCTTTGTCGAACACATGGCCTGGCGTCTCAAGCGCCCGTTGATCACCATTTCCTGCCATGACGATCTGAGTGCCAGCGACCTGGTCGGGCGTTTCCTGATCGGTCACCAGGGCACCCATTGGACGGAGGGCCCGCTGACCCGAGCGGTGCGCGAAGGCGCTATCTGTTACCTGGACGAGGTGGTCGAAGCGCGGCAAGACACGATTGTCGTCCTGCACCCGCTGACCGACCACCGACGCATTCTGCCGCTGGACAAAATCGGCGAGATCCTCGAAGCCTCACCAAATTTTCAACTGGTGGTCTCCTACAACCCCGGCTACCAACGCATTCTCAAGGATTTGAAACCGAGTACCCGACAGCGCTTTGTGGCGCTGGATTTTGACTTCCCGCCGCCCGAGCGCGAAATCGCTATCGTCATCCATGAGGGTGGAACCGACTACGCCACCGCCCACGCCTTAGTCACCCTCGCCCAGCGGCTACGTGCCTTGCAGGACCGGGGCCTGGCGGAAGTCCCCAGTACCCGTCTGCTGATCGCCACTGCGCGGCTGATCACCCACGGCATTGCTGCGCCCGTCGCGTGTCGGGTCGCGTTGATCTCGCCGCTGTCCGATGACGCGGTGCTGGTCGCGGCCATGCGCGACCTCGTCGACCTGACGTTTATCTAGATGGCTGAAGCCGAGGACCTCATCACCGATGTCGCACGCCACGCAACGGGGTATGCACAGGCGTTGTGGCGTCGTCACCAGGCACCCTCGGCCCCTGCAAAAATCGTCACCCTAGGGGATGTCGCACAACACCTCGACTTACTGATCAAGGCGGTGTTCAATACCCACTATTCGCTGCGTGTCGCGCAACCACCCTCGCCACCCACATTGTTAAAAAGGCTTTTACAGCGTAGCGAGATACCTTGTCGGCAAAGCGCGGTCCCGGCTACCGATGGCGTGTCTATCTGGCTGCCGGAGCACCTGGGCAGCGATGATCTTCCACTCACGCTGAAACGTTATCGAACCCTCGCCTTGCAACAAGCGATGCGCGCGCAAAGAGGCAGTGCCGCCGCCCTGTCGACCCTTGCCAATCCGATGCAGCGCAGCGTCTATCTGCTCCTCGAAGCCTGGGCTGCCGATACCGATCTGGTGCGAGTGTTGCCGGGACTGGCTGCATCGATCCAAGGGTTGCGCCAACAGGCGGTTGCCATGCGCCCCCCTCTTCACGCATTTCCCCGCCAGCGACAGCCCCTGGAAAACTTCCTTCGTTTACTGCTAAGCAGTGAATGCGGCAAGCCTCTGGAGGGACTGGTGATACCTGCCAAAACGGCCGACTCGCTGCGCCATTCAGCAACCCTCGCGGCACGCCTCATGTCCGCCGAAGAACCTCGCAAGCTCGGTGCCAATTGGCTGTTGCTCGATGCCTGGACCGGCGATCTGCGCGAGCCGTCGGCGCAACGGGCGGTGCCGACGCTGCCCGGCGAAATCGACACCGCCGACACCCTGCCACGCAGCGCACGCCTTGAACGCCAGCCAAATGTGCGCGAAGCCTGTGCCGACGAGGACGACGATCAGGAACAAGGCCTGTGGATGGTACAGCCCGCCGAACCGCTGGAAAAGGCCGAAGACCCCATGGGAATGCAGCGGCCTGCCGACCGGGATACCGACACCCCGGCGGCTGATTTTGCCGAGTCATTGGCCGAACTTAACGAAGCCCGACTGGTGGTCACGGCCGGTCGCCCGAAAGAAGTTCTGCTGTCTGACGATCTGCCACAGACCCGTGCTCAGCACAGTGCACAGGATCTCGCCAGCAACGCAATCAGCTACCCCGAGTGGGATTACCGCCGGCAGGTCTACCGTGATCCGGGTGCGAACCTGCAACTGTGTCCAGCCCCGGAAGGCCCGCAACAGTGGGTCGAGCGAACACTCGCCACTCACCGTCCGGTGCTCGATGCCATCCGCCGGCAATTCGAAAGGCTGCGCGCCCAACGCGTCAGGCTGCGCAAACAATTGGACGGTGACGATATCGATCTGGAAGCGTACATCGACGGTTGCGCCGAGGCCCGCGCCGGCCTGAACATGCCGCAGGCGCTGTATCAGTCCCAGCGCTGTAGTCGGCGCGACATGGCGATCATGTTGCTGATCGACGTCAGCGGCTCCACCGATAGCTGGCTGTCCTGCCATCGCCGGATTATTGATGTCGAACGCGAAGCGTTGCTGTTGGTCTGTCTGGCGCTTGAGAGCCTGGGCGAACCTTACAGCGTGCTGGCGTTTTCCGGCGAGGGGCCGCAAAGGGTCACGATACGCACCCTGAAAGCATTCGATGAGTGCTACAGCAGTGAAGTCGGCCGGCGCATTGCCGCACTCGAACCGGAACGTTATACCCGGGCTGGCGCTGCCATCCGTCACGCCAGCACATTGCTGATGCGCGAAGCGGCCACACACCGGCTCCTGTTGCTACTTTCCGACGGCAAGCCGAACGATATTGACCAGTACGAAGGTCGCTATGGCGTGGAAGACATGCGTCAAGCCGTGACCGAAGCCAAGCTACAAGGCATCCACCCTTTTTGTTTGACCATCGACCGCCAGGCAGCGAACTATCTGCCAGCAGTGTTCGGATTGCGGCAGTACGTCTTACTGCCCAGGCCGGAGCTGTTGCCCAGCGCGCTGCTGGAATGGATCAAGAGGCTAGTGATGGCTTGATCCCCTTCAGACGGCTTTTTTTGCCTGATGATGTTGGCAACAGTTTTGCCAAGCCTACCAATTGGGCCTCTGCTTTTTCGAGAGCAGTAGCTGCGCAGCGCTGCTAATTTTTTTCCAACGGTCGCAGATCAGATTCGATCAGCACCTTTTGGCACCATTGATAATGGTCATGCCAGGAACCTAAAGCCGATTGAAGTGCTTTCAAAGAACTCGCCGCTTTGCGCGAAAGCGGTGAAAGTTTGGGAAAAGCCTTCGTGAGGTAGCGAGTCCGCTTGACCAGGATTCTCAACTCGTGTCGATCAAATCCAGTGTCATCCACGGCAGTATGCAAGCGGTCGATCTGCTTTTTCAGCGCTTTTTCAGTTTCAGGCTTGACGTGCGTTAAAGCGCCGTTGACTTCAACCGAGCGAAAGGTGGAAGGCCACTCATCCAATTGAATGAACAGATTCTTGAGGGGCGGGCTTTTTAGAGTCTTGGTGTAGCTTGGGGTGCATCGGGCGCCTTGATAAAACCAAAGTGCAGGCTGCCCCGGAAGAACCCTTCGCCATAGGCTTCAACCTCAAACCGCCTTTATCCCGGACAAGGCATCGCCGCCGGTAGCAGTGCATCAAACTTTTCCCGCTACGATCCGAATCGCAGTGCCCCACTCAAAAGGCGCAGTAGTTGTTAACTGGCCGGCAGAGAATGCGGCGGCGTGTTCTGCTTTCCTGCTAGACCTGTTGCGATGATCCGCATCGATTCCATCTTCGCTCAATGAAATCGCAGCGAACCACGCGAGAGTCGCTATGGCAAAGACAGACGAGTCGGCCGAACTGAGAGCGACACCTGCAAATTGTGGGCAGTCTGGAAGTCCCGTCCATTGATACAAGCAACCAGCTACTCGCTCTGACTGCCAGTCGAGGCGTCCGCTACGTCATCCGTCGGCTTGTCTGTAGTGATGAGCGTCTCGATGCCCCAGTCACCAGGCAGATGCCAATCCTCGCCGAACAGCTCGGCCGGATGCATCGTACGGTCGGAGCCATTGCCGCAGGCCAGGGACTTCGCCGGGCAATACCGGTCGCACCCCCAACAGATCCGTTCGGGGTGCTTGGGGTTGACGGGGAAGTTCTTGGCCATGCCGATCTCCGATCATTGAGAGGAGTTCTTCCAACCTACAGCCCTTGCGCAAAGCTAGCCTTGATACACATCAAGAATCGACATCGGGCGACTGCCTCCTTCGCAATCCCGGGGCTAAGCTAACGTCTGAATAGACTTGGAGACGTTTCTCATGCTCAATAAAAATCCTGTCCCAAGCGGCCATCCAACTCTGTCGACCTGGGACAATCAAAACGCCGCAACATCTCTCGATGACGAAGTTTTTGCCGCTCCGCCAGCCTTGACGAACGCCGAACTGGTTCATCTGCGTGTCCGAGTGATTGCCCTGGAGAACCTGGTCATCGCCCTGCTGGCCGAAGGCTCGGAACACCAGCTCGCCGTTGCCCGGGAGATGGCTACCTACATTTCCCCCAGACCCGGTTTTATTCAGCATCCGTTGACCATTCACGCAGCCGAACAGATGATCTACAGCGTCGAGCGCGCCCAGCGATTTCGCCAACGTGACGAGCCATCGGTTTAATTGCTCGAAACTTGATACTAATCATTATTGTTCGCAGCAAAGCTTCCTAGACTCGGGCTCCTACTCGCCAATGCCCAGGAAGAAATCATGCGTACCCCCTTGTCGCTTTCGCTTGCCCTGCTCTTGCTCACACCGCTGGCTCACGCCAAGGAATACCCGATCGGTGAGCCACAGTTGTGTCCCGGGCTGGAAGTCGGGGCGGTGTATTTACAGCCGATCGAGATGGAGCCTGCCGGGATGATGCGGGCCACCGCGGATTCCGATGTACATCTGGAAGCCGACATTCGGGCCACTGCGGACAATCGGCAGGGCTTCCAGGAAGGCAGTTTCGTGCCCTACCTCAACGTCTCTTTCAACCTGAAAAAACATGGCAGCGACCCGGAACTCAAGGGTGATTTCCACGCCATGGTCGCCAATGACGGCCCGCACTACGGCGACAATGTGAAGCTGCTAGGTCCGGGCAAATATCAGCTGACCTTCACCCTCCTGCCACCCAGCGGTCATGGGTCCCTCGGGCGTCATACCGACAAGGAGACCGGTGTCGCGCCGTGGTTCGAACGCTGCGAACTGCACTACGAGTTCATCTACGCCGGCATTGGTAAAAAAGGCGGTTATTGAATGAAGCGTCTGCACTTTGCCTGGCTGATGCTTGCCGGAGCAGTTGCGCCGTTGACGGCCTATGCCGATTTACAGAGCTATGAACTCAGCCTGCGCGATGGCCACTTCACCCCCGCCCTGCTTGAGGTGCCGGCCGGACAGCGCTTCAAAATCATCCTGAAAAACATCGGCCAGGGTCCGGCAGAGTTCGAGAGCACGCCGTTGCGGGTTGAAAAAGTCCTGTCGCCGGGGGTGACGACCTTCGTGGTCATTCACCCCCTCAGGCCCGGTCACTACCCCTTCTTCGACGAGTTCAATCCGCAATTGCCCGAGGGCGGCATCCTCGCGAAATAACCCGTTCAGTACGGAGTTTCCATGAATCAATCAATGTTCATTGTCTGGCGCGAAAGCGTCGAGGCGCTGCTGGTGATCGGCATTCTTCAGGCCTGGGCCAGCCAGCAAAGCCAAGGGAGTCGCCTGCTCAAATACCTGTGGGCAGGTGTGGTGCTGGGGTTGATGCTCTCGGGCCTGCTCGCTGTGCTGATTCTGTTTGCCGGTGAGGCCATGAGCGGCTCAGCCAGTGAATGGTTCCAGGCCGCACTCGCGCTGGTTGCCAGCCTGCTGATGGTGCAGATGGTCGGCTGGATGCACCGTCACGGGCGCACGCTCAAGCACGATTTGCAACGACACGCCGATAGCCACCTGGCCCGGCGAGGTGGCGCAGGCCTGTTACTGCTGGCCATGCTCGCCGTCAGCCGTGAAGGCAGTGAAACGGTGGTCTTTCTCTATGGCGCCGGTGCTCAGTTACGAGGTCCGCAGCTTGGTTTGTTTGCCGTCGGCGGTGGATTGGGATTGGTGCTGTCAGTGCTGACGATTGCGCTGCTGCACAGCAGTCGCCGGTTTATTTCGTGGCAGCGATTCTTTGCCATCAGCGAAGCTGTTTTGCTGATGCTCGGGGCGGCATTGTTGGTCAACGGCACCGAGCGAATCGGCGGTCAATTACTCGCCCTGGATTTACCGGAGGTGGTCTACAGCCTCGTTGGCGAGGCGCTTTGGGATAGCAGCGCAGTACTCAGCGACAGCCATGGTTTGGGTGGTTTTCTTGCCGGTTTTGCTGGTTATCGCGCGACGCCCAGTGGCATGACGTTACTGGTGCTGGCAGGTTATTGCCTGGCTGTGGGCGGTTGGCTGCGCCAGCGTGCTGCGGAAAAAGTCCCATGCCTGAGCTGAGTCGTCGCAATCGATGGCTGCAGCGCCTGGGCGATGGAATGCGTCGCCATGCGCCGGTCATTCGTGCGGTGCAGTGGGCCGTTGTACTGTTCTATGCGTTGCTGTTGGTGACCCCAGCGCTGTTGCCGCTCCCGGACAGCCAGGCACGGCTGCTCGATAACCTGACCCTGTTCGCGCAGTTTTTGTTCTGGGGCATTTGGTGGCCGTTCGTGTTGCTGTCGATCGTGCTGTTCGGACGGCTCTGGTGTGGCGTTCTCTGTCCGGAAGGTTCACTCAGCGAATGGGCCAGCCATTACGGCAAAGGTTTGGGTGTACCGCGCTGGTTGCGCTGGGGTGGCTGGCCAACCCTGGCGTTTTGCCTGACGACCCTCTACGGCCAATTGATCAGCGTCTACGACTACGCCCAGGCGGCGCTGTTGATTCTGGGCGGCTCGACCGTCGCCGCGGTCGTCGTCGGGTTGCTGTTCGCCCGGGGCAAGCGCGTCTGGTGCCGTTACCTGTGCCCGGTCAGCGGCGTCTTCGCCCTGCTCGCCCGCCTTGCCCCCGTGCATTTTCAAGTCGACGAACAACGCTGGATGGAAAATACCGCGCTGCGCCTTCCGCCTCCCAACTGCGCGCCCTTGCTCGATATCCGTCGTATGCAAGGCGCCAGTGACTGCCACGCCTGCGGACGCTGCAGCGGCCAACGCGGTGCGGTTCAGCTGATCGCCCGCTCCAGCAACCAAGAGATTCTTCACGCAACGGGGCAGACTCTTTCACCGTGGGACGCGCGCTTATTGCTGTTCGGTGTGATCGGCCTGGCCATGGGCGCTTTCCAGTGGACGGTCAGCCCATGGTTCGTCGCCCTCAAACAAACCCTCGCCCAATGGCTGGTCGAGCACGACCAACTCTGGGCCCTGCAGGATAACGCGCCCTGGTGGCTGCTCACCCATTACCCGCAGCTCAACGACAGCTTCAGCTGGCTCGACGGTTTCAGCATCGTCGCTTACTTGAGTTTGAGTTCGATGGTGTTGGGCACGGCGTTGATGATCCTTCTGCGCCTGACGGCTCGACTGGCACACAATCGCGCACTGTATTGGCCCCTGGCACTGACCCTCACGCCTTTGGGTGGTGCCGGATTGTTTCTCGGACTGTCGGCCACGACGGTGAAATTGCTGCGCTACGAAGGTCTGCTGCTGGAGTGGGTACAACCGACCAGGGCCTGCCTGTTAATGGCCGCGATGGGCTGGAGCCTGCTGCTAGGTTGGAAACGACTGGACCGCGAAGGCATTTCCCGTGCTCGACGCTGCGCTGGCAGCACTTGCCTGTTACTCGCCATCGGCTTGGTAGGGTTTGGCTGGTGGTTGCAATTCTGGGGCTGGGCCTGAGTACTTCAGCGCCCTCCTGCAACCACCCACCCGAACACTCAGACTTTAAAACGTGCCACTGTCTGGTGCAGCGCCCCTGCCATCTGCGCTAATTCGTGGCCGGCGGTGTGGGTATGTTGAGCGCCTAGCAAGACCTGCTCGGACAAGTTACGAATACCCATCAGATTGCGATCCACCTCCCGCGCCACCAATGCCTGCTCCTCCGTGGCGCTGGCAATCATCATGTTGCGCTCGTTGATCTGCGAGATCGACCGAGTGATTTCGTCCAGTGCATCGCCCGACCGTTGCGCCACTTCAAGGGTGGCCCGAACCAGGTTACTGCTGCTTTGCATGGCAGTCACCGCATGGCTGGTGTCGAGACGAATGTTGCCAATCATCTGCTCGATCTCCTGGGTGGACTCTTGAGTGCGATGCGCCAGGGCGCGCACTTCATCGGCGACCACGGCAAAACCACGTCCGGCGTCCCCAGCACGGGCCGCTTCAATGGCCGCGTTGAGGGCCAGCAAATTGGTCTGCTCGGCGATGCTGCGAATCACGTCCAGCACCTTGCTGATGTCCTGCACCCGGCCCGCCAATTGCTCGATGCGTTGTGAGGTGTCGGTGACGCCATCGGCCAGTGCGCCGATTGAAACCACGGTTTCCTGAACCTGCTCGCGCCCGCGCTGTGCGGTTTGCTCGGACTGCCGGGAAGCCTCCGAGGTGCTCACCGCATTGCGCGCCACCTCGTCGACCGCAGCGGTCATCTGGTTCACAGCGGTAGCCGCCTGCTCGATCTCCAGACCCTGCAATTGCAGATTGCTGCTGGTCTGGCTGCTGACCGTACTCAGTTCTTCGGAAGAACTGGCCACCTGGTCAACCGAGTTCGCGATGTGCCTGACCATGGCATTCAGACTTTGCTGCATCTGATGCATATTCATCATCACGCTGCCGCCGACACTTGAGTTCACGGGCACCTGAATCGTCAGGTCGCCCTGAGCGATTTGACTCAAAAAACGTGCGGCATCATCCGGCTCGCCACCCAGTGGCCGGGTCACACTGCGCGTGACGATCACCGCGGCGGCGATGACCAGCGCCACACAGAACACAAACAACCCGAGCATATTGCGCCGGGCATCGCTGTACAGTGCCTGCGCCGCCTGTTCTCGGTCGGCGAATATTTTCCCTTGCAGCGCCATCAGCTCATCCAGGCTTCTATAAACCTGGTGTTCAGCCGGGACGACCTTTTGCTTGAGCTGCGCCATGGCGTCATCGAAGGCCCCTTGCCTGATCAACACCTGCACTTGGGTGAACGCAGCGACATAGACCTCGCGATTCTTTTTCAGGGCGGCGTAAGCGGCTTTGCCTTCTGGCAAATAGAACAGCGGCTCAAGCGTTTCGAGCGCCTGAGTGATGCGTTTCTTGGTGGTGTCGATCGACTGTTGCACTTGCTGATTGTCTTTATCGATCAGCAAATCCCGGGTGTTCCTGGCGTTATCGCGCACGCCGGTGGCAATGATCATGATCGGATCGATCTTAGGCCAGTCCTGCTTGACGATAACCACCGCCTGTTCCTTGAGCGTTGCCAGATCGTGCAACGCGTAAAACGCCATGCCCATCAATGCCAGCGGCGCAATTGCAAAGCCGATGACAATACGGTGTGCCGTGCTTAATTTGGCCATATCAAATGCTCCCCGTTTGATACCTGCCAGAAAGGCAGCGCATTTGAAAACCTGATGATGGATGTCACTGCTAAACGTTATTCCGCAGGCTCGGCTACCCCCGTAGCACGAAGGCTGGAAACAGCTCGCGCATCGCTTCCCATAAGTCAGGTAGCAAGGCTTGTGCCGAAATGCTTGGCAGCAGCGGATCGAACATCCGCTCGGTGCGCACCAGTTGCACGGCGAAACGTTTGACGCCGAGCTCGTTCAGACGCTGTGCCAGGATCAACAAACGCGCAGGCTCGAACAGATGCCAATGCACGGTGGTCCGACATTCGTAGTCGACACCGCTGGCGAGCAGATGCTCGAGGCTGCGCCAGTTGGCGGTTCCGCTACCCTCGACCCGAGTGATGGCCTGGCAATCCTCGGGCAACGCCTTCACATCGAAGCCGACCCAGTCGGCCCCGGTCAGTGCCTTGGCGAACGCTGCGGGTTTAATGCCGGCACTGTGTAAACCGATGCGAAATCCCATCGCCCGCACCTCATCCATGGCGCCAAGCAAACCATCCTGCAAGGTGGGCTCACCACCACTGAACACCACGGCATCGAGCAGGTCCTGACGCCGTTGCAGAAACGCCAACACCCGCCGCCAATCCACTTCGTCTGTGCCTCGAGGCGGGATCAACTGCGGGTTGTGGCAGTAACGACAACGCCAGGCGCAACCCTGGCAAAACAGCACGCAGGCAAGCAGTCCCGGGTAGTCGATAGTGGTCAGGGGCACCATGCCCCCGACCCGAAGCGTTCGACTCATTGGCGCCCGGCCAGCGCCGCGCTTTCAGTGAAGTGCACCCGCTCGCGGTGCTCCGACTGTTTACCCGGATTGAACGCCGACACAGGACGGTGATAGCCCATCACCCGAGTCCAGACTTCGCAGCGTTGACGTTGAGCCTGGGGCAGTGTTTGCGATGCAGTCATGGTGAAGCTCCTTGCAGTTGAGTGGATCGAAATCAATGAACGGTGCCGAGCTTCTGTTCTCGCAGCAGCAGTGCTTCGTCGCACTTGGGGCAGAACTCATGCTCGCCATCGAGGTAGCCGTGCACCGGGCAGATGGAGAACGTCGGGGTCACGGTCAGGTAAGGCAGGCGGAAGCGGCCAAGGGCCTTGCGCACCAGTTGCTTGCAGGCCTCGGTCGAAGAAATCCGCTCGGCCATGTACAGGTGCAAGACCGTGCCGCCGGTGTATTTGCATTGCAGCTCGTCTTGAAGTTCCAGCGCCTCGAAAGGGTCTTCGGTGTAGCCCACGGGCAGTTGCGAGGAGTTGGTGTAATACGGCGCTTGCATGCTGCCAGCCTGGAGAATGTCGGGGTAGCGCTTGAGGTCTTCCTTGGCGAAGCGGTAGGTCGTGCCCTCGGCGGGCGTCGCTTCCAGGTTGTACATATGGCCGGTTTCTTCTTGAAAACGCAGCAGCGTGCTGCGCACATGGTCCAGCATTTTCAGGGCAAACTGCCGACCTTGTTCGGTGTGCATGCCCTCCTCGTCGCCGGTGAAATTGCGCAGCATTTCATGCATGCCGTTGAGGCCGATGGTGGAAAAATGGTTGCGCAGAGTTCCCAGATAGCGCTTGGTGTACGGGTACAAACCGGCATCCATGTGGTGCTGAATGACCTTGCGCTTGACCTCCAGGCTTTCCATCGCCAGTTCCATCAGCGTGTCCAGGCGCTGCAGCAATCCGCTGGTATCACCTTTGAACACATAGCCCAGCCGCGCGCAGTTGATGGTCACCACGCCGAGCGATCCGGTCTGTTCCGCCGAGCCGAACAACCCGCCGCCACGCTTGAGCAACTCGCGAACATCCAGTTGCAAGCGGCAGCACATCGAGCGCACCTGATTGGGCTGCAGGTCCGAATTGAGAAAGTTCTGGAAGTAAGGCAAGCCGTAACGCGCGGTCATCTCGAACAGACGGTCGGCGTTTTCACTGTCCCACGGAAAGTCATGGGTGATGTTGTAGGTCGGGATCGGAAAGGTGAACACCCGCCCTTTCGCATCGCCGGCCTGCATCACCTCGATGTAGGCACGGTTGAGCAGCTCCATTTCAACTTGCAGATCGCCATAAGCAAACGGCATTTCCTCACCGCCGATGACGGGGATCTGCTCACGCAAATCCTGCGGGCAAACCCAATCGAAGGTCAGGTTGGTGAACGGTGTCTGAGTGCCCCATCGCGAAGGAACGTTGAGGTTGTAGATGAACTCCTGAATCGCTTGGCGCACCTCCTGAAAGCTCAGTTGATCCTTGCGCACATAGGGTGCCAGGTAGGTGTCGAACGAGCTGAACGCCTGGGCGCCGGCCCATTCGTTTTGCAGGGTGCCGAGGAAATTCACCATCTGCCCCAAGGCACTGCTCAAGTGCTTCGGCGGACCGGCTTCGACTCGCCCTGGCACACCGTTAAGCCCTTCGTGCAACAGGGTGCGCAGCGACCAGCCAGCGCAGTAACCGGCGAGCATGTCCAGGTCGTGGACATGCAAATCCGCCTCGCGGTGTGCTTGACCGATGGCTTCGCTGTACACCTCGTCCAGCCAGTAATTGGCGGTGACCTTGCCCGACACATTCAACACCAGACCGCCCAGGGAATAGCCCTGATTAGCGTTGGCCTGGACCCGCCAGTCTTCACGGTCCAGGTATTCGTTCATTGAGGTCGCCACCTCGACCAACGTCCGGCGGTCGCGGCGCAAGCGCCCGTGCTGTTCGCGGTATACGATGTAAGCGCGCATGGCGAGGAAAAATCCGGCGTCCATCAGCACGCGTTCGACACGGTCCTGGATTTGTTCGACATTCAGCCTCGGCAACCCTTCCAGCCTGACCAATACCGCGTGAAGCAACCCTTCGACCTCAACCTCGCTGTACTCCCCCGTCGCCTTGCCGGCGGCGATCAACGCCTGACGAATTTTGTCGGCATCGAAGGCGACCTGGCTGCCATCGCGTTTGTGCAAGCGGTTACATCCTACTGCGATCAGCGTGCTCTGCATTCGTCCTCCAGACACTACATATAGATGTTTAGTTGAAACTAAGCACAACATGCAGTGAAGGCTACGGACATTGTAATGATCTGCAATTGATCGATATCAAGATTTGCCGGCGAAAAAAAATGCCTGAAGGGAAACGAAAACCAATGTGGGAGCGAGCCTGCTCGCGAAAGCGGTTGAACATTCAACATTGATGTTGAATATGCTGCCTTCTTCGCGAGCAGGCTCGCTCCCACATTGGATTTGTTTTGTTTGATGAACCGAGTAGGTCAGTTCAACCACCACTCATGTTCATGAAACGCACAATCTGCACCTCCCCGTCGGGGCTGAAATCATGGCGCAGTGGTTTGCCGCGCAGCGCTCTCTGGATCGCGTTGATCAACGGCTGGTCATCCAGCGGATAACGCCGCAGCAATCCGCGCAGATCCAGGGCATCGTCCTGGCCCAGACACAGCAACAGCTTCCCTTCAACGGTCATCCGCACCCGGTTGCAGCTGCCGCAGAAGTTGTGGCTGTTGGGCGAAATGAAGCCGATCCGGGTCTCGGGATGGCGTTCCAGACGTACATAGCGCGCCGGGCCGCCACTGTTTTCGGTGCTGTCGAGCAACCGATGCTGGCTGGCGATAAGCGTGCGCACTTCGTCGCTGGAACAGAACGATTCGCCCCGGGAACGACCGACGTCGCCCAAGGGCATTTCTTCGATAAAACTGATGTCGATGCGCTGATCAATCGCGTATTGCACCAACGCCGGGACTTCATCGAAGTTGCGTCCTTTCATCACCACGCAGTTGAGTTTGATCCGCTCGAAGCCCGCATCGCGCGCCGCTTCGATGCCGTTGAGCACCTGATCGAGATCGCCGTTACGGGTGATCGCCCGAAACTTCTGCCCGTCCAGGCTATCGAGGCTGATGTTCATCCGTTTGACCCCGGCGTCGACCAACGGCCGGGCCAGACGGCCCAGTTGCGAGCCGTTGCTGGTCATCACCAGTTCGCGCAAACCGGGTAAGGCGGCGATGTTGCGGCACAGTCCGACAATGCCGGGACGGATCAGCGGCTCGCCGCCGGTCAGACGGATTTTACGTACACCCAGGCCAACGAACAGCGTCGCCAAACGCTGCAATTCCTCCAGCGTGAGCACCTGCTGACGCGGCAGGAAGGTCATGTTTTTCGCCATGCAATACACGCAACGAAAATCACACCGGTCCGTCACCGACATCCGCAGATAATCGATCTGCCGCCCAAAACCATCCTGCATCACAACGTTCATCACTTCTCCCGGTTTGCCCAATGCTCACTGCACCAGCGGTGAGTCGGCACCCTGTAAGTGGATGCCGCGAATATCCGCCGCTCCGATCAGGGTTTGCAGGTATTGCACCAGCGCTTTCTGCCACACGCCTTGCTGCAATTGCGTGCGGATCGCCGTCGACACCACTTCATAGGGCAACGGCATGCCTTCGATCCGTTGATCGACACTGATCACATGCCAGCCGTAACGGCTTTCCAGTGGTTTGCTGGTCAGGCCCGGTGCCAGGGTGAACAGCTGACGTTCCAGTTCGGGCACGGTCTGGCCCTTGCTGATTTGTCCCAAAGAACCGCCTTGAGCCTTCGACGGGCAGGCCGAATACTTCACGGCCAGCTCGGCAAAACTACCGGGGAATTCTTCCAGGCGCTGCAGCAGGATTTGTGCCTGATCATGCGCCAGCTCCCGGGCCTCGACATCGTCCGGTGCACATTCGAGCAAGATGTGCCGCACCGCCAGCAACGGCGCGCTGTGGAAGCGCCCGCGATTGCTTTCGTAGTAACGCAGACTGGTTTCCTCGTCGCACTGAGGCACTTTTACCTCACGCTCAAGCAGCAAGCGCGTGGCCGCTTCTTCTTCGTTCTCACCGGCGCCGATCTCCAGCGACACACCGAGTTCGGTGATGCGCTGCTGCAACAACTCGCGGATCACCAGTGCCCTAGCGGCCAGATACACCGCTTCCTCACGGCTTTCGGCCGGGTGATATTGCAGCTCCTGAGCCATCGCCTCCGGGGTGATCGACACCTCGTTGACGCTGATGATCGGCCACTCCTGTTCACTGCTGGCGATCAACTGCGCCGGAGCGTCATCGTCAGCCGCGGACTCAACCGGCAGCGCTTCAAACTGCGCCTCTGCGACCGGCGCGATGTCGAGAACGTCCTGCGCTTTTTTTGAAGAACCGCAGCCACCGCTGCCCCCATTACCGCCACCACATCCACATCCACCTGACATGATTGTCTCCTCAGTACTTCTGACGAACGATTTGATAACGACGTCCCAGGTACCAGATCGGTGCACTGATCATGTGTACGAGACGGGTGAAGGGGAACAGCACAAACAGGGTCAATCCGAGAAACACATGCAACTTGTAGGTCAGCCCGACCGGCGCGATGGCCGCCGCCGCTTCCATCGGCCGCAACAGCACGGTGTTCTGCGCCCAATCGGCGAGCATCACCATTACCGAGCCGTCCATGTGCCCGGTGGATGCGACGATGGTCAGCAGACCGAGCAGCAATTGCGCCAGCAGCACCAGCAAAATCAGGATGTCCGAAGGACTGGAGGTGGCGCGTACTCGTGGATCGGTGAGGCGCCGGTTGACCAGCATCAGCAGGCCAATCAGGCACAACAGACCGAAGAACCCGCCGGAAACCATCGCCAGCAACTGCTTGTTCTCAGTGCTGATCACATGGTGATAAATCGACGCTGGGGTCAGCAGGCCGACGAAGTGCCCGGCCAGCACGAACAACACACCGATGTGGAACAAGTTGCTCGCCACGCGCATGCCGCGCTGATTGAGCATCTGGCTCGAACCTGCTTTCCAGCTGTACTGCGACAAATCGAAGCGCGCCCAACTACCGATCAGGCAAACCGCCAGGGCGACATAGGGATAGACCCCGAACAACAAAAGATTCCATTTAGACATTGTCCACCTCCTTGGCTGGCGCGGCGGCCAACCCTTCATGCTGAAAATCCACCCAGTGCAACGGCACCGCGCTTTCTTCCCGGGCCTTGCCCGGCGCGCTTGGCAGCGAACTGCAACGGTCCTGCTGTTCGGCCTGGAGAAAGTCCACGGCCTCCTCTTCCCAGATCTTGTCGAGGGCTTCGAGGGAGTCGTCGCGAGGTTCTGCCGCGACTTGCGCCCGCAGGTCGGCCACCGCTTGATGGGGCTCGGCCCCGGCAATTTGCAGCAGCGCCCGGAAGCAGCTGGCATAGGCGCTTTCGCGCTCTTCCAGACGCGCCGCGAGCAAGGCCAGCAGGTGCGAAACATCCGCCAGGCCCTCGCGGGCCTCAATGTCTTCGCGGGTAGAAAGGAACTCCAGGTACAGCGGGATATAGTCCGGCAGCTCCTTGACGCCGATGGCAAAACCGGCGGCTTCGTATTGCGCCATCATGTCGACCATCGCCTGGCCACGGTCGCGGGATTCACCGTGCACATGCTCGAACAACAGCAGTGACAGCGAGCGCCCCCGGCCAAACAGCGCACCGTAGTGCTCCTGCCCGTCCATCAGATCATTGGCGCAGATCAGCTCGAGCAATTCGAACAATGCACCGCGCTGCGTCGGGCTGATTTCCCGTGACTGGATGATCGCTTGCTCCAGCTCGTCGCGACCGCCAATCAGCGCCTCGGTCGGGTAATCGAGCAGCAGTGAAATCACTTTGAGAATTTGCATGCTCATTCCTCCCACAACTGGACGGTTTTCAGGATGTCGCGGCGGTTGGCTTTCTTGGCGCCGAACATGTTGGTGTCGGAGCTGCCACTGCAGCCGCTGCCGAAACTGAAGCCGCACCCGGAACGCTCGGCGAAGGCGTCGCTCATGGCGTCTTCACGGTGGGCACTCGGCACCACGAAACGGTCTTCATAGTTGGCGATCGCCAGGTAGCGATACATCTCCTCGACCTGAGCCACGCTGAGGCCGACATCCTCCAGTACTTGCAGGTCCTGAACGCCGTCGACTTGCTCGGAACGTTTGTAGGCGCGCATCGCCAGCAAGCGTTTCAGCGCACGCTTGACCGGTTTTTCATCGCCCGCCGTCAACAGGTTGGCCAGGTACTTCAATGGAATGCGCAGGCTGTCGACGTCCGGGATCACCCCGTTCATGCCCACGGTGCCAGCGGTGGCCGCGTTCTGGATCGGCGACAGCGGCGGTACGTACCAAACCATCGGCAAGGTGCGGTATTCCGGGTGCAGCGGCAGTGCGAGTTTCCAGTCCACGGCCATTTTGTAGACCGGCGAACGTTGCGCGGAGTCGATCACCGATTGCGGGACGCCATCTTCCAGAGCCTGACGAATCACCGCCGGGTCATTCGGATCGAGGAAGATCTCCAGTTGTTTCTCGTACAGATCCTGCTCATTGGCGGTGCTCGCCACTTCGCTGATGCGGTCGGCGTCATACAGCAACACACCGAGGTATCGAATGCGCCCGACACAGGTTTCCGCGCACACGGTCGGCAGCCCGGCTTCGATACGCGGGTAGCAGAAGATGCATTTTTCGGACTTTCCGCTTTTCCAGTTGAAATAGATCTTCTTGTACGGGCAGCCGCTGATGCACATCCGCCAGCCACGGCATTTCTCCTGGTCAATCAGGACGATGCCGTCTTCTTCACGCTTGTAGATCGCCCCGCTCGGGCAAGCCGCTGCACACGTCGGGTTGAGGCAGTGCTCGCACAGGCGCGGCAAATACATCATGAAGGTGTTTTCGTATTCGCCGTAAATGTCCGCCTGGATCTTGTCGAAGTTCTTGTCCTTGCGGCGCTTGGCGAATTCGGTGCCGAGGATTTCCTCCCAGTTCGGGCCCCACTCGATTTTCTCCATGCGCTTGCCGGAGATCAGCGAACGCGGGCGCGCGGTGGGCTGATGCTCGCCCAGCGGCGCGGTATGCAGGTGCTGGTAGTCGAAGTCGAACGGTTCGTAATAGTCGTCGAGGCTCGGCAGGTCCGGGTTGGCGAAAATGTTCGCCAACACGCGGAATTTACCGCCGATGCGCGGGTTGATCGTGCCGTTGGCATTGCGGATCCAGCCGCCCTTCCACTTGTCCTGGTTTTCCCATTCTTTCGGGTAGCCGATCCCGGGTTTCGATTCGACGTTGTTGAACCAGGCGTATTCCATGCCTTCGCGGCTGGTCCAGACGTTTTTGCAGGTGATCGAACAGGTGTGGCAACCGATGCATTTGTCCAGGTTCAGAACCATGCCGATTTGTGAGCGAATCTTCATCTCAGTTTTCCTCGATATCGGTCGGCAAAGGACGCGGCAGGTCATCGCCGGACGAACCATCGAGCCAGTCGACTTTGGACATTTTGCGCACCACGACAAATTCATCGCGGTTGCAACCGACCGTGCCGTAATAGTTGAAACCGTAGGCTTGCTGGGCGTAGCCGCCGATCATGTGGGTCGGCTTGAGCACAACGCGGGTGACCGAGTTGTGGTGGCCGCCACGGGTCTTGGTGGTTTCCGAACCTGGCACGTTCACGATCCGTTCCTGGGCGTGGTACATCATCACCATGCCGTCCTTGACCCGTTGGCTGACCACCGCGCGGGCGGTCAGTGCACCGTTGATGTTGAAGCACTCGATCCAGTCGTTGTCCTCGATACCGGCGCGTTTCGCATCGTTCTCCGAGAGCCAGACAATCGGCCCGCCCCGGCTGAGGGTGAGCATCAGCAAGTTGTCGCTGTAGGTGCTGTGGATGCCCCATTTCTGGTGCGGGGTGATCCAGTTCAGGACGATTTCGATCTCGCCGTTGCTGCGCTTGCCTTTCACCCCTTCGATGGTGCGGGTGTTGACGGGCGGGCGATAACTCATCAGTTGCTCGCCGAACGCCTGCATCCACGGGTGATCCTGATAGAACTGCTGGCGACCGGTGATGGTGCGCCATGGGATCCCTTCGTGAACGTTGGTGTAGCCGGCGTTGTAGCTGACGTGATCGTCTTCGAGACCCGACCAGGTCGGGCTGGAAATGATCTTGCGCGGCTGTGCCTGAATGTCGCGGAAGCGGATCGCTTCGTGGGCCTTGGACAGCGCCAGGTGGCTGTGATCGATACCGGTGAATTCCGACAGCGCGGCCCAGGCCTTCACGGCAACCTGGCCGTTGGTTTCCGGTGCCAGCGACAGAATCACTTCAGCGGCATCAATCGCGGTGTCGATTTTCGGCCGACCCTGGCTGATACCGGCATCGCCTTCTTTGTGATTGAGTTCACCGAGGAACTTCACTTCGGCTTCGGTGTTCCAGTTGATGCCTTTGCCGCCATTGCCGTGTTTTTCCAGCAATGGCCCGAGGGACGAGAACTGTTTGTAGATGTTCGGGTAGTCACGCTCGACCACATGCAGGTTCGGCGCGTTCTTGCCCGGCTCCGGTGCGACGCCGGCGCTTTTCCAGTCGGTGCCGCCAAACGGTTGGGCCAGTTCGCCGACGCTGTCGTGCATTAGCGGGATGGTCACCAGGTCCTTCTCAACGCCCAGGTGCCCTTCGGACATGCTGGAAAACGCCTTGGCAATGCCTTTGTAGATTTCCCAGTCGGAACGCGATTCCCACGCCGGGTCGATCGCAGCCGACAACGGGTGAATGAACGGGTGCATGTCCGAGGTGTTCATGTCGTCTTTTTCGTACCAAGTCGCCGTCGGCAACACGATGTCGGAATAGACGCAGGTCGAGGACATGCGGAAGTCCAGCGTGGTGACCAGATCGAGCTTGCCGATGGCGCCTTCGTCCACCCATTCGGCTTCTTCTGGTTTGCAGTCGCCGACCTGGCCGATGTCTTCGTTCATCACGCCGTTTTTGGTGCCGAGCAGGTACTTGAGCATGTACTCGTGGCCTTTGCCCGAGGAGCCCAGCAGGTTGGAACGCCAGATAAACATGTTGCGCGGGAAGTTCACCGGGCTGTCCGGCTGTTCGCAGGAGAAGCGCAGCGAACCGTCCTGCAGCGACTTGACCACGTAGTCTTTCGGGTCCATGCCGGCCGCAGCCGCGTCGCGGCAAATGTGCAAAGGGTTAGTGTTGAGTTGCGGTGCGCTGGGCAACCAGCCGGCGCGTTCGGCGCGGATGTTGTAGTCCAGGGCATGCTCGGGGAATTTCGATTTATCGGCCAGCGGCGAGAGCACGTCGTGCATGCTCATCTTCTCGTGGCGCCATTGCGAACTGTGGGCGTAGAAGAAGCTGGTGCCGTTCATTTGCCGTGGTGGGCGGTTCCAGTCCAGGCCGAACGCCAGGGGCAGCCAGCCGCATTGCGGACGGAGTTTTTCCTGACCGACGTAATGCGCCCAACCGCCACCGGTCTGGCCAACACACCCGCAGAGCATGAGCATGTTGATCAGCCCGCGGTAGTTCATGTCCATGTGGTACCAGTGGTTCATCGCCGCGCCGACGATGATCATCGAGCGGCCCTTGGTCTTGTCGGCGTTGTCGGCGAACTCACGGGCGATCTGGATCGCTTTCTCGCGGCTGACGCCGGTGATCTGCTCCTGCCAGGCTGGGGTGCCAGGCACTGAGGCGTCGTCGTAATCCTTAGCGACGTTGTCGCCACCCAAACCGCGATCGATCGCCAGGTTGGCGGCCGACAGGTCGAACACGGTGGCGACTTTGGCTACGCTGCCGTCCGCCAGCACCACGTTATGCACCGGCACGCGGCGGTACTGCACGGCATCGCCGGCCACGTGCTGAAAGTGTTCGTGGGACTCACCGGCAAAATACGGGAACGCCACTTCGGCGACGTCATCGCCGATCAGGCTCAGCTTCAGATCGATCTCACGGCCTTCGCCGCCTTCACGGGGAAGGATGTTCCACTTGCCCTTCTCGCCCCAGCGATAACCGATGGAACCCTGAGGAGACACCAGTTCACCGCTGACATCCAGGGCGATGGTTTTCCATTCCGGGTTGTTTTCCTGGCCGAGGTTGTCGGTCAGGTCACTGGCGCGCAGGAAGCGGTCCGGCTGGTAGCCGGCGCCCGGTGCCTTGTCGACCATTTGTTTGAGTAGCACCAGCACCGGCAAATCGGTGAAGCGCTTGGCGTAATCGGTGAAATAGGCGCTCGGTTTGTCCAGGTGGAATTCTTTGAAGATCACATGGTTGAACGCTTGGGCCAGCGCCGCATCGGTGCCCTGCTTGGGGTTCAGCCACAGATCGGTGAGCTTGGCGACTTCCGAGTAGTCCGGGGTGATCGCGACCGTCTTGGTGCCCTTGTAACGGACTTCGGTAAAGAAGTGCGCATCCGGGGTGCGGGTCTGCGGGACGTTGGAGCCCCAGGCAATGATGTAGTTGGAGTTGTACCAGTCGGCCGATTCCGGCACGTCAGTCTGCTCGCCCCAGACCATCGGCGAGGCCGGTGGCAAGTCGCAGTACCAGTCGTAGAAGCTCAGGCAGGCGCCGCCGATCAGCGACAGGTAACGCGAACCCGCGGCATAGCTGACCATCGACATGGCCGGGATCGGCGAGAAACCGACGATCCGGTCGGGGCCGTACTGCTTGATCGTATAGACGTTGGCCGCGGCGATGATCTCGTTGACTTCCTCCCAGTTGGAGCGAATGAAGCCACCCATGCCGCGCTTGCTTTTATAGGAGTCGGCCTTGGCCTTGTCCTCGACGATGCTGGCCCAGGCTTCGACCGGCGCCATGGTCTGCCGCGCATCGCGCCAGAGTTTGAGCAACGGCTTGCGGATTTTCGGGTACTTGAGCCGGTTGGCGCTGTAGATGTACCAGCTGTAACTGGCACCACGGGGACAGCCACGGGGCTCATGGTTCGGCAGATCGTTACGGGTGCGCGGGTAGTCGGTCTGCTGGGTTTCCCAGGTGATCAGGCCGTTCTTGACGTAAATTTTCCACGAGCACGAGCCGGTGCAGTTCACCCCGTGGGTGGAACGCACGATCTTGTCGTACTGCCAGCGTGAACGGTAGACGTTCTCCCAGTCGCGAGACTCTTTGCGGGTCTCGCCATGACCGTCGGAAAACTCGTTTTGCTTGCGATTGAAAAACTTCAGTTGATCCAGTAAATGACTCACGGTGTAGTCCTCTCAGGCTTGCTGCGGGGTTCTGTGCCCCGCCCACGCAATGGTTGGATTCGGGTCGTCTTAGCAGGGTGTCGCCGCGCCTTTGCGCGCGTACCACCACCAGGTCACCACGATGCAGCTCAGGTAAAAGCCGACGAACATGTAGAAGGCCATCTCGGGGCCGCCGGTCTGGGCCATCGAAGTACCGAAGGATTTGGGAATGAAGAACGCACCGAAGGCGCCCATGGCGGAACTGAAGCCCAGGACGGCGGCCGACTCTTTGCCGGCGTTCTTCAGTGCTTGTTCACGTACGGCGGGTGGTTTGCCGACACAGGCTTTTTCATGCTGTGTGCGGAAGATCACCGGGATCATGCGGAAGGTGGAACCGTTGCCGATGCCTGTGGTAATGAACAGCAGCATGAACATGCCGAGATAGCCGTAGAAGTTGCCGGGCTCACCGTTCTGCGGCAGGAAGTGCATGACGCCGAAGACCATCACGATCATCGCCACGAAGTTCCACAAGGTCACTTTCGCGCCGCCGAGCTTGTCCGCCAGCCAGCCGCCCAACGGGCGTACCAGCGCACCGACCAACGGGCCGAGGAAGGCGAATTTCAAAGCGATGACATCAGGGAATGAGGTTTTGATCAGCAGCGGAAACGCGGCGGAGAAACCGATGAACGAACCGAAAGTCGCCAGGTACAACCAGCACATCAGCCAGTTGTGTTTGCGTTTGAAGATCACCGCCTGTTCGCTGAAGGAAGCGCGGGCACTGGACAGGTCATTCATGCCGAACCAGGCCAGCACCGTCACCAGGACAATAAACGGCACCCAGATGAAGCCGGCGTTCTGCAACCACAACTGACCGCCGTCCGGCAGTGCTTGCGGCGAGCCGCCCATGAAGCCGAACACGCCGAAAGTAATCACCAGCGGCACACAGAACTGCATCACCGAGACACCCAG
The DNA here is from genome assembly GCF_054898105.1 of Pseudomonas sp. MDT1-17. Lineage (NCBI taxonomy): Bacteria > Pseudomonadati > Pseudomonadota > Gammaproteobacteria > Pseudomonadales > Pseudomonadaceae > Pseudomonas > Pseudomonas sp. MDT1-17. Next base: position 3,547,734 of record NZ_JBUBVM010000001.1, read on the forward strand.
GTTACCCAGCCCGGCATTGAGGCCAAGGGCTGTGCCCTGTTGCGACTTGGGATAGAAGAAGCTGATGTTGGACATGCTCGAGGCGAAGTTGCCGCCACCAAAACCGCAGAGCAAGGCAATCAACACGAACACGCTGTAGGAGGTGCTCGGGTCCTGCACGGCGAAGCCCATCCAGATCGATGGCAGCAACAGCGACGCAGTGCTCAGGGCGGTCCAGCGACGGCCACCGAAGATCGGCACCATAAAGGAATAGAAGACGCGCAAGGTCGCACCGGACAGCCCCGGCAACGCCGCCAGCCAGAACAGCTGGTCAGTGGTGAAGGTGAAGCCGATGGCGTTCAAACGCACGATCACCGTGCTCCAGACCATCCACACCGCAAAGGCCAGCAGCAGCGCAGGAATGGAAATCCACAAGTTGCGCGTGGCGGTCTGTTTGCCGCTACGCCCCCAGAATGCTGGGTCCTCGGGGCGCCAGTCATGAATGACCGGGCCTTTGTCAGGCTTTTGCAGAACGGACATGTTCTTCTCCTAGGGCAATGCTGGAAATCGGGGATGGGGTCAGCAGCGGTGCTTTACCCAGCACCGGGCTTTTGCGTATTTCGCTGAAGTACATCCAGGTGAGGGAGACCCAGACCACGCCGTACATCAACATGAAGCAGGAAGAGCGCACGCCGGTGAGGTCCACCAGGGCGCCGAACAGGATCGGCAACACGAAACCACCCAGGCCACCCGCGAGGCCGACGATGCCGGACACCGCGCCCATGTTTTTCGGGTAGTCGTTGGCGATGTACTTGAAGACCGAGGCCTTGCCGAACGCGAAGGCGATGCCCATGACGAACAGCAGCACGGTGAACAGCGCGGGATTGAGGCCGATGTGGAAATCCACCGGGCCGTTGATCGTTTGCACTTGCAGTTGGGTTTGGGGATACGAGAGCAGGAACAGGCAGATCCAGCTGACCCACAACACCCACCAGGTCACGCTTTGCGCACCCCAGCGATCCGACATCCAGCCGCCGACGGCACGCAGTACGCCACCGGGAAGGGAAAAACAGGCCGCCAGCAGCGCCGCGCTTTGCAGGCTGAAACCGTATTCCTGCACGTAGTACTTGGTCATCCACAGCGCGAGGGCGACATAACCACCGAAGACGATCGAGTAGTACTGGCAGTAGCGCCACACCGCCGGGTCCTTCAGCGAGCTCAATTGCTCACGCAACGTGGCGCCGGTGGCACTGCGGTGGTCCTTGTTTTCGGCGCTGAAGAACCAGAACAACAGCGCGGTAATAAAGAGGATCGCGCTGAAGACTTTCGGCACCAGCTGCCAGCTGCCGGCGGCGATCAGTGCCGGGGCGAGAAACTTGGTCACCGCAGCCCCGGCGTTACCAGCACCGAAGATGCCCATGGCGAAGCCCTGATTTTCCTTGTCGAACCATTTGGCGACGTAGGCAATCCCGACCGAGAACGAGCCGCCGGCCAGGCCGACGAACAAGCCCAACACCAGGAACTGCCAGTAGGCAGTGGCGTGACTGATCAGGTACAGCGGCGCCACGCAGGCCAGCATCAGCAGGAAGAACACGCTGCGCCCGCCAAAACGGTCGGTCAGCAGACCCAGTGGCAAACGCACCAGCGAGCCGGTCAGTACCGGGGTCGCGGCCAGCAGGCCGAATTGGGTTTCGTTGAGCTGGAGCAGGTCCTTGATCGGCACCCCGAGCACGGCAAACATCATCCAGACCATGAAACACACAGTGAAGGCCAGCGTGCTCATGCCCAGCACCAAGCCTTGTCGTACACGCGGTTGGTTCACAATCCTCTCCAGTCAGTTAGCCATGCCGGCAGACTAGAGAGGCCAACCCCGTAAAAACTTGATCCATGTCAACGAAGCCATAGGGGGCATAGGCCTATGCTTGTGCGGTCTACCTCTAAGGAGGTAGTTCAGGGAAACCCTAAAACCGTTTGTTTATCAGCGCCTTAGGTGTTTTCTCCACGTTTTTTGCTGACTAGGATCAGTCGACAACTCTTTAGAGGTAGCGCGCCCGGGATCGGCGGCAAAACCCCACCCTGGAGCTGCACATGCTCTGTTTTCCTGATTTCTTCCCGGATCAGCACTGATGCTGCGCTGGTTGCGCAGTTCCCTGCCCGCTCGCGCCGGGCTGGCGGTGATCCTGATCGCCGTGCTCGCTCTCGCCAGTTCATTGAGCGCCGGACTGATCGCCTGGTTCAGCCAGGGCGATGCCGCTGCCATCAACACCGCAGGCTCGGTGCGCATGGAGACCTACCACCTGAGCTGGAAACTGGCGGCGGGTGCAACCGCCTCAGACATCGCCGCCGTCACGGACAGCCTGCAAACCCGTCTCACCAGCCAGTCGCTCAAGGCGGTGCTGGAAGATGGCCCGACCGCTGCCCTGCAAATCAGCTATGGGCAAATCCAGCAACAATGGAACGAGGATTTGCGCCCGGCACTGGAGCGCGGCGATGCCGCCTATTTTCAGGCCCAGGCCCTGCCCTTCATTGAACAACTGAACCAGTTCGTCAGCCTGCTGCAGCGCCAAAGCGAACAAAAGCAAGGCTGGCAACAGGTGATCCAGGGCCTGGCCTTGTTCACCACCCTGTTCGTCCTGCTGATTGGGCTCTATGAATTGCAGTACGGGGTCGTCATGCCCTTGAAAGAGTTGGTGGATGCGACCCAGCGCTTTCGCCGCGGCGACTTCAAGGTGCGGGTCAACCATCAGTCCCAGGACGAGCTGGGCCAATTGGCCACAAGCTTCAACGCCATGGCCGAGACGATCGAAGAGTCGCATCGCACGCTGGAGAGTCAGGTCCAGCAAAAAACCCTGAACCTGCAACAAGCCAATGCCGCTCTCGAACTGCTGTACCAAAGCAGCCGCAGCCTGGCCACACGCCTGGCCAATGCCGAAGGCCTGGATGAATTGATTCGACGCTTCCAGCAACGCTTGCCCGGCTTGCGCCTGTCGCTGTGTCTGCAAGGACAATTGCAGGCACCGGCCCAGCAGTTGCTCGCCCTCCACGGCGCGAACATCCGGGAAGTCTGCGCCAGCAGCGACTGCGCCACGTGCCAGAAGCACCATAAGGCCAGTCCACAAACGTTCAGCATCAGTAACCAGGGCAGTGAACTGGGTGAACTCAAGGCACATTTTGTCGACGGGCATCCGACGCAAGCCTGGGAAACCCAGCTGATCCAGGCCCTGGCCAACCTGATCGGCACGTCGCTCTCGCTCAAGCGTCAACGGGAGCAGGATCATCGCCTGCTGTTGCTCGACGAACGCACGATCATTGCCCGCGAGTTGCACGACTCACTGGCCCAGGCCCTGTCCTACATGAAGCTGCAAGTCAGCCGCCTGCAGACCCTGATGCGCCGTGGCGAACCGGTCGAGACCCTGGAAAATGTCACTGCCGAACTGCGCGACGGGCTGAACAATGCCTACCGCCAGCTACGCGAGTTGCTGACCACCTTTCGCTTGCAGATTCACGACGCGGGACTGGTGCACGAACTCAAGGACACCGCCGAGGAGTTCTCCCGTCGCGGGGAATTTCAGGTGCACCTGCACGTCGACGCGCTGGCCTTTCAGCTATCGGCCAGCGAGCAAATCCACATTTTGCAGATCACCCGTGAGGCGCTCTCCAATTGCCTGCGCCATGCCCACGCACAAAACGCCTGGCTCGAACTGCGTCAGGACGGTGAAACCGTCAGGCTCATCGTCGAAGACGACGGTCGCGGGTTCAGCGGCAACGTCGACCAACGCGAACACCATGGCCTGAACATCATGGATGAGCGGGCCCGCAGCTTGCGCGGTCAACTCAAAATAGTTTCCAGGGAGCCGCAAGGCACCCGCGTCCAACTGGAATTCCAACCGGAATTTCTCGGGCAGCAAACAGAAGGTAGCGTCACATGAACCCGTCCCTGCAACACACCATCCTGCTGGTCGACGACCATCCGATGATGCGTCACGGCATTCGCCAGATACTCGAACTCGAAGATGATTTCCTGATCGTCGGCGAAGCCGGCAACGGCGAAGAAGCACTCAGTCTGATCGAGCCGCTGCAACCGGATCTGGTGCTGCTCGATAACAACATGCCGCAGATGAATGGCATTGAAACCCTGCGCCAATTACGGGCAATGCACTACACCGGCAAGGTGCTGCTGTTCACGGTTTCGGACGCTGAAGACGATATTCGCGACGCACTGCGTCTGGATGCCGACGGCTATCTGCTCAAGGACATGGAACCCGAACTGTTGATTCAGTACATTCGAGATGCCTTGAACGGCGCACTGGTGATCAGCCCGGGCCTGACCCAAGTCATGGCCCAGGCGCTGCGCTCACCACAGCGCCAGACCGTGGTGGAACTGACCGAGCGTGAACGTCAAGTGTTGAAAACCATTGCCAGCGGTTTCAGCAACAAGGTCATCGGGCACAAGTTGGGCATCACCGAAGGGACGGTCAAGGTTCACGTCAAGAACCTGCTGCACAAACTCGGCTTGCGCTCGCGGGTCGAGGCGGCGGTGTGGGCCATGGAGCATCTGCGCAATGCAGGCTGACGGGCATCCCTCCTTGGAGGTAGGCCGGCAGAGGCATAGGTCATCCGGCCGGCGCTCTTTACTATGACCGTCAGCGGAGGTACGCCATGCTGACCCATCCTTCCATCGTTTTAACCTTGCGTCGTCATCACCTGTTCAGCCAACTGCCGGAGAAAGTCTTCGAGGAAGTCTGCGGCCTGGCGATGCTCAAGCGCCTGGCTTGTCACAGCACACTCATGCACCAGGGGGATCCGGCCAAGCGCTTTTTCCTGCTGGTCAGCGGTCAGATCAAGTTGTACCGGCTTACCGGCGAAGGCCAGGAGAACCTGGTGGAGATCATTCAGCCCGGCCAGACCTTTGCCGAAGCGTTGCTGTTCAGCCAGGCCCGCCTCTACCCGGTAAGCGCCACGGCGCTGAAGGACAGCGTGCTGGTGACTATCGAGGGCACCCATTACCGCAATGCACTCGAAGACCAGCCGAAGGTGTGCCTGGCCATCCTCGCGAGCATGAGCGTTCACTTGCACCTGCGTCTGCGCGACATCGACACCTTGACCATGGCCAGCGCGAGCCGTCGGGTGATCAATTTTCTGTTCCAGGAACGCAACCCGGTCAGCGGTTTGATTGTCTTGCAGGTGTCCAAACGTCTGGTGGCCTCGAAGCTTGGTATTCAGCCGGAAACCTTTTCGCGGATTTTGCACCGCCTGGTGGACAGCGGCCTGATCGCCATGGAACGACGCAACATCAGCATCCTCGCCGAAGAGGATCTCGCGACATTCCAATAGACGCAAACATGGAGAGTGCTCATGCCCCGTTCAAGCTTGCCTCTGATTTACGCCTGCTCAGGCTGCTCCAACGTTGCCCAACTGGCCAATACCCTGGCCGTGCGACTGGATCGCAGCGGGCTGGCCGAGATGTCCTGCATCGTCGGCGTCGGCGGGCATGTGACGGCGCTGGTCAACAAGGCGCGTTCCGGACGACGGATCTATGCGCTGGACGGCTGCCCGTTGGAATGCGTCGAAAACTGCCTGAAGCAACATGGCCTGCATGCGGATGTGCATCTGATTCTTAGCCATTACGGGCTGCGCAAACGCAATGGCGAGGACTGCACACAGGCGCAGAGTGATGAGTTGTTTGAAGAGATCAAGCAGTTGATTGCCAGTGATAGTCGGCAGGAGGAACAGCGACCTGTTTATGCCGCTTCGCCAGTGGTCTGAGCTAAAAGATCGCAGCCTTCGGCAGCTCCTACACCGACCGCAGGCAGCCGCGAATTATCGGGTGTATGCAATACCTGTAGGAGCTGCCGAAGGCTGCGATCTTTTGATCGTTACCCCGCCGCCAACCCCTTCCCGGCCCGTTCCAGATTGCGCCACAGCCACACCGGCAACACGTCGGGATCAAGGCTGTCGATCAGGTTCTTCAGTGCCAGCCCCAACTCCGTATCGCCCTCGATCACCAGGCGTCTGCGAAAGAACAGCGTGTCCGGGTCTTCCTGACGGCTGGCCAGCAATAAAAACTCTCGCCAGTTGCCACTGATGGTCACATCCGCCGGAGCGAGCTCGGCAATCCGCAACCCCTCCCGGCTGAGCGTCAGGTACCAGGACAAACCCAGATCCGGAATCCGCAGGCACAACCAACGCCCACGTAACACTTCAAATTCGCCATCGCGCAACGGCTCGGCGAGGCAGCGATTGAGCCCCTGCTGCAACGCCAGGCGCTGCACCGCAAAGGGCACCCGGCGTACCAGCGGCAATAACCGGTCGGCGCCTTTCAACAGCCATTTTTTTCGGTTCAACACAGGCCGACCTCCTCGACGCGCAACATGCCAGCCTGGCCATGCCAGTAGCCATTGCACCCGTCAACGAACAGCGGCGGTGTCTCGCCCAGACGAACCCGTTGATAGGCGGCAATGACCTCTGCCATACCCTGAGCGCGAGGGCTCAGACGCAACACATCGGCACCGCAAGCCACCAACCCGGCGTAATCGGCCAGCAGATTGGTCACCTCGGCCGACATCGTCTGAATACCGTTAATGGTAAACAGCGCCTGCCCTTCCTGACTGGTCAGTGCCAGGCCGTCGGGGTAGTTGAGGCAGCAAAACCGGCAGTCGTCCTTGGGCAGGTTTTCCGCCCGGGCCGTGAAGCAGCGTGCGGAATAGGCCAAGGGCAAATGCCCGTAGGCAAAGATTTCAACTTGCGGAACCTTACGGTCCAGTTCGCGCACCTGTTCGAGTACATCGCCAATCAGCGCCGCCGAACATTCCACGGGCGGCACCCAACGGGTCATCCCGCAGTCCAGCAGTTGCGCCAGCGTATGACCGTTGTACACATTCAGCGCCGGACCGCCCACGAACGGCAACTTGCGCTCGGCCAGGAACTGCACCGCGCCCATGTCGTTGGCTTCCACCAACAACTGGCCGTTGTCGCAGAGCCGACGCAGGCTGGAGAGTTCGGACGCCGCTTCGATCAACGTCAGGCTGGAGAGCACCAACTGTGCCTGGCTGCATTCCTGCAACTCGCGCCCCAGGCCCAGCCATTGATCGAGTGAAAATGCCCGGCGTTTCGAGCACACGGTTTCCCCGAGATAAATCACATCCAGGGGCAAGGCCGACATCTCGGCGTAAAAGTGACTGAGTTGCTCTTTGTCCCAATAAAACAGGACCGGTCCCAGGCTGAGCTTCATGTCGCCTCCCTCATTGCCATGATCGATGATAAGCACCCAGGGTGGTCTGGCTGCCTTCGGATAAACCGGCCAGCACCCGACGCCATTCATCCTTGACCCGAAAACTGCCCGGCGAGCCACGGTGGACATCCAGTGCCGCGCGCCAGACACGGGTGACTTGTTCGACATAGGCCGGGCTGCGTTGGCGGCCTTCGATTTTCACCGCTTCGACGCCGATGGCGGTCAATTCCGGCAGTAAGTCCAGCGTGTCGAGGCTGGTGGGTTCTTCCAGTGCATGAAAACGTTTGCCGCCAACCAGGAAGCGGCCTTTGCACAGGGTTGGGTAACCGGCGGGTTCTTCGGGGGTGTAACGGTCGATCAGCACTTCACTGAGCCGTGCGCTCAAGCCGTCGGCGTCGTCGCTCCAGCGCACCGCCTTGGCTGGCGAACACACACCGCACAGGTTTGGCGACTCGCCGGTGATGTAGGAAGACAGATGGCAACGCCCTTCGGCCATGATGCACAAGCTGCCGAAGCCAAAGACTTCGATGGGCACCGGGCTGCTCGCGGCGACCTGGCGCACTTGCGCCAACGACAACACCCGTGGCAGCACCGCGCGACGAATCCCGTAACGCTGCGCATAAAACTCCAGCGCTGCGGCATGGGTTGCCGAGCCCTGGACCGACAGGTGCAACGCGAGTTGCGGATGCCGCTGGCTGGCGTAGTTGAGCACCCCGGGGTCAGCGGCGATCAGCGCATCCACGCCGAAATCGGCGGCCCGATCGACCGCGCGCTGCCAGCGTTCCCAGCCCTTGGGTTGAGGGTACGTGTTGACCGCGACGTAGAGTTTTCGTTGGTGCTGGCGGATGTGGGCGACCGCGGCGTCGAACTGTTTGTCGTCCATGTTAAGCCCCGCGAAATGCCGGGCATTGGTGTCATCGCGAAAACCGACATAGACGGCATCGGCGCCTTCGCGCACCGCCGCTTTTAGCGCAGGCAGGTTCCCTGCCGGGCAGACCAGTTGCATGGGTAATCCTCATGGAAAAACGCGTCTCGACCCTCGATGCCTGTGGCGCAGCCATCGAAAAAGGCGCTGCCAGTCTAGCGAGACCGGCAGGCACAGCCTTGACGGCAATCAATTGCCATCAATGCATCAGGTCAGCGAAGGACAGGAACATGACCTTGTCGTGCTTGAGCACTTGCTGCTCGCACTCGATCACCGCCAGCCCGTCAGCCCAGCACGCGGCGCTCAACATCGCGGAGCTTTGCTGAGGGTGCAGTTCCACGCTCAACTGGCCGTCAGCATCAGGCGTCAGTCGTGCCCGCAGGTACTGCCGGCGCTTGTTGCGCTGCAACCAGTCGAACCCGGCGGGCACGGCCAAGGGCACCGGCAACACGTCGCTGACGCCTTGGGCCCTGAGCAGGAACGGACGCACCACCACCAACGCAGTAATCAGCGCCGCTGAAGGATTGCCCGGCATGCCGATCCAGGGTTTGCCGGCCACTTCGCCAAAAGCCAGCGGTTTACCCGGCTGAATGGCCAGCCGCCAGAAATCCAGGCTGCCGAGTTCCTCGATGGCCTGTTTGAGGTGATCTTCCTCACCGACCGAGACGCCACCGGAACTCAACAGCAGGTCGCATTCCGAAGACGCCAGGCTCAGGGCATGGCGGCTGGCGGCTAATTCATCAGCCATGACGCCATAGTCATGCACCTCGACGCCCCAACCACTTAACAACGCCCCGAGGCAGTAACGATTGCTGTTGTAAATCTGCCCCGGCGCCAAGGGATCGCCCGGCTCACGCAGTTCATTGCCGCTGCTGAGCAAGCACACCTGCAGGGGTCGATAGACCTCGACCCGCGCGATGCCAGCGCCGGCCAGCAACCCCACTTCCTGCGCGCGCAGCCGCTTGCCGGTCTTGAGCAACAGATCGCCTCGACGAACTTCCTCGCCTTCCTTGCGTACGTGATCGCCAATGCTTACGGGCGGAAACCAGACGCGCTCGGCCTCGATTCGGCAACGCTCTTGCGGCACCACCGTGTCGGCACCCGGTGGCAATGGCGCACCGGTAAAGATTTGCACCGCCTGCTGCGCGAGCAAGGGCGAGCACGCCGGATCTCCTGCCGCAATTCGCCCGCCAATCGACAAATAGCCACCTTCCGGTGGCAGGTCAGCGGCCCTGAGGGCATAACCGTCCATGGCACTATTGTCCCAGGCCGGCAAGTTCACCGGGGAATAAATGTCTGACGCCAGAACCCGCCCCAAGGCTTGATCCAGACCGATCTTTTGCATCAGGGGCGGCGGCGGTGCCTGCTCCAGCAGACGGCTGATGGCCTCGTCCACGGGCATCAGGTGGCCGAGGTCGCGCACCCGACCGGTCATGAGCGTGACTCGCAGGCGTCGATGACCCGCTGCCCTTGCGGTTTCAAATGCGGGGCGAAATTGCACGGGCCGGTGCGGCTGTCCAGTTGTTCCAGCAGAATCTGGTTCCAGGCGGTTCGACACGCTCCCGGCGAACCCGGAACGCAGCACACCAGCACGCCGTTGCTCATCCCGGCCAATGCCCGGGATTGCAGGCTGGACATGCCGATTTCCGCCAGGGACACCTGACGGAACAGTTCGCCGAAGCCTTCCACATGCTTGTCCAGCAACGGCAGCACCGCTTGCGGCGTGTTGTCGCGAGCGGTGAAACCGGTGCCGCCGGTCATCAACACTACTTGCACCTTGGGGTCGGCAATCCAGTGGGATACCTTTGCGCGGATCTGATAAATGTCGTCCTTGACCAGATCGCGATCGATCAACATATGCCCGGCCGTTTGCAGCAAATCCGTCAGAGTCTGTCCCGAGGTGTCGGTGTCAAAGGTGCGCGTATCGCTGATGGTCAGCACGGCAATGTTCAGGGGTTCAAACGTGCGTTGCGCCAGATGGGCCATATCCAAGCCTTCCCGTAGATGAGGTATGGCCCAAAGCCTGAACCGGAATCCGCAGTGAGCCTATTCCTCCAAGGAGGTACCTCTACAGGGACATAAGAAGATGTGCGGAGCACACGAAACCTGTGGGAGCGGGCTTGCTCGCGAATGCGGTGTGTCAGGCAACATCAATGGTGACTGACACACCGCATTCGCGAGCAAGCCCGCTCCCACACTGTTCTTCATTGCTACACGTTCTGCTCAAGGCGCCAAGCGGTTGTGTTGCCAAACACCATTGCGCAACCGGTAATCGAGTCGGTCATGCAAGCGGTCGGCGCGGCCTTGCCAGAACTCCAGTCGCTCAGGGTGCAGACAGTAACCGCCCCAATGTTCGGGCCGCGGCACGGTCTTGCCGGCGAAGCGTTGGGTGGTTTCCCTCAACAGCGTTCCAAGCGCGGCCCGATTGGCCAACAGCTGGCTCTGCGGTGAAGCCCAGGCGCCCAGGCGACTGTCCAGCGAGCGGGAATCGAAGTACGCATCCGACAGCGTCGGGTCGAGCCTGGACACCTGGCCTTCAATACGCACCTGACGCTCCAGCCCCGGCCAGAAAAAGGTCATGGCCGCATTCGGGTTAGCGGCCAGTTGCAGGCCCTTGTCACTCTGGTAATTGCCAAAAAAGGTAAAGCCTTCATCGCTATAGCCCTTGAGCAGCAGGACCCGGCAGTGCGGGCGCCCTTCACTGTCGACCGTCGCCAACACCATGCTATTGGCTTCGGCAGGCGGGCACTCGAGGTCGCGGGCCAGTTGCAGCCATTGCCGGAACATCGCCAGCGGGTCGTCCAGCGCAGCCTCGTCCTGCAGGCCAAAAAGGGTGTAGTTACGGCGCATTTGTGCCAGGGAAAGGGGCATGACGGTGATCTCCAAAAAGGTTCTGCCCAGTGTGCGATGCACTGCGCAAGACCACCTTGACCACCATCAACACTGAGCACACCCAGCCTTATTTGAGACGCAGACGCCGAGCCAGCTTGTGCAGGTTGCTGGGATCGACTTCCAGAATCCGCGCGGCGCTGGCCCAGTTTTCCCCGGACAGGCTCAAGGCCTGAAGAATTTTCTTGCGCTGGTAATCGTCAACCGCTTCACCCAAGGGCTGGAACGGCTCATCAGCCGTAACGTCAAGGGGACTTTCGACGACCGCACCCTGCCCGCCCACGGCACTGTCGAGATCCAGAATTTCGGGTTCCAGCGTCATGATCAGGGTGCGACTCGTTCCGCGACTGAGCTGCTTCAACGCGGCTCGACTGATCACATGTTCCAGCTCCCGTACATTGCCCGGCCAGCTATACGCCAGCAGCGAGCGCTCGGCCGCTGGCGACAGACGCAAGCCGCGCAGGCCGAGCCGCGCCCGATTGAGTTCAAGGAAATGCCCGGCCAGCATCAACACATCGTTGCCCCGCTCGCGCAGGGGCGGAATCGGCACCGGATACACCGAGAGCCGGTGATACAGATCGGCCCGAAACAAGCCGTCGCGGATGCTGTCCGGCAAGTGCCGGTTGGTCGCGGCGATGATTCGCACATCGACATGCAACGGCTTGTCGGCGCCGAGGCGCTGGATCTCACCGTTCTGCAGAGTGCGGAGCAGCTTCGCTTGCACGGCCAACGGCAATTCACCGACTTCATCGAGAAACAGCGTGCCACCGTTGGCGGCATCGAAACGTCCGGCACGGTCGCTGGTGGCGCCGGAAAAGGCGCCTTTGACATGACCGAACAATTCACTCTCTGCCAGCGACTCCGGCAAAGCGGCGCAGTTGACCTGCACCAGAGGCTTATGACTGCGGCGCGAGAGACGATGCAAGCGCCTAGCGAAAAGCTCTTTGCCGACGCCGGTCTCGCCCAGCAGCAATACCGGCAGCTCGGAGTCGGCCAGTACGTCCAGTTCATTGAGCAACTGATGCAGCACCTCACTCTGCCCGAGGATTTCGCCTTCATCAGCGGGTCTTCGCACGTCTTGAATATCGCTGCGGGACAAGCGCAGGCTGCGGTTTTCCTGCTCGAGCCGGGTCACCCGCACGGCGGCTTCGATCTGCAAGGTGCAGCGCTTGAGTTCTTCCCGCGCACGGCTGTCGAACGTCCCGGCGTGCAGCGCATCAAGGGTGATCGCGCCCCAGATCCGCCCCTCCACATACAGGCTCACGCCCATGCAGTCATGCACCGGCAGCGGTTCGCCGACGTGGCTGTCGAGCAAGCCGTCATAGGGGTCCGGCAGGCGACTGTCGGGCTCGAACCAGGTCGGTTCGCGCGACGCCATGATCGCCGCCAGCCGCGGATGCTGGGCGATGACGAACCGGCGCCCCAACGCTTCATGCACCAGCCCCACCGTCGCGACCGGCCTCAAGCTGTCGTCATCCAGACGCAGCAATCCGACAGCGCCACTGTTGAAGTACTCGCGCAGGGTCTGGACCAGTCGTTGCAACCGCACAGCATTGGGCAACTCGACGATCAGGTCGGCGGCCAGGCTTTCACGCAGCATGGTAGTAATTACCCTCTATGGTTGGATTAACCCTAAAGCGTCAGGGTGCCGATCACCACAATTAAAAATTAACCTATATTTTTCAATATGTTAAGTATGGCATGCCGGATGCAATAAGCCTGGGGAACCGTTGAAATCCAAACAAGGAACCCTGATGAGCCTGACCTTACTGGAACAAAGTCTCGGCCAACTGGCCTGCGACATTCCCGGTGCCACCCGGATTTTTCACACCTTCAACCTGGACTTCTGTTGTGGCGGGCATAAAAGCCTGCGTGAAGCCGCCCTTGGCAAAGCGCTCGATCCGGTCCTGATTGCCGATGCGCTGCACAGGCTGCAAGACACTGGCGAAACCCAACACGACTGGCGCAACGAACCTTCGGAGCTGTTGATCGCCCACCTTCTGGCGCGCTACCACGCCCGCCACCGCGAGCAACTGCCGGAACTGATCCGCCTGGCCCGTCGTGTCGAGCAGGTCCACGGTGCGCGCAGCAGCTGCCCCAACGGCCTGGCCGATCTCCTGACGGACATTCAGCAAGAACTCGAAGGCCACATGCTCAAGGAAGAACAAGTGCTCTTCCCTATGCTGCAACAGGGCATCGGCCCTCAGGCCGCACCGCCGATCCAGGTGCTGCGTTTTGAACATGATCAACATGGCGAAGCGCTGGAAAGGCTGCTTGCGCTGACCCACAACATCACCTCGCCTGCCGATGCCTGTAACACCTGGCGTGCCCTTTATCGTGGGCTGCTGGAGTTTCGAGATGACCTGATGCAACACATCCATCTGGAAAACAACGTGTTGTTCATTAACGCCCTGAACCCTCGCCATTGATCGATTGCCGGTCACACCCAGCCCGCGCCAGCCAACCGGTTGACGCGGGTTTTGTCTTTCAGGGCCGGCGTGTGATCAACCGTGCCAATAGAACATGGCCTTGGCCAGGATCACGATCAACACCATGTGCCCGAGGATGCTGCGGCGAATCCAGCTGGCACGGGTCGCGGTCAGTCGTGCGCTTTTCAGCCAGTACGCCAGCAGGAAGTAATGGCCGATGATGCTCAGGGCCAGGATGATTTTCAGACTCAGCAACGTGCCAAAGCTACTGGCCAGCGGCTGACTCAATACGCCACGGTGTTGCCACGCCAGGCTGATGCCGGCGCCATACAACAGCAACACCACGCCATGCAGCACCTTGCGCGAACGCACTGCAATGGCCTGATCCGCTGTCGTTTGCGCGGTAGCCGCCAACGGCTGGCGGGCGTGATGCCAGATGACCACCTCGAAAAACAGCGTGCCGATGAAGGCAATCGCCGCCAACAAGTGGGTGACCAGTAAAAAGGGATACATCACCGGCAGCCTCCATCAGTTCGCTTGCTTATCCCGGATGACCGTCCACCCGGGCCCGCAGCAGCATCGGCCCGTAGCGCCAGGCGTACAGGGCAAACGCCAGCGACCAGCACACACCGGCCAGCCACAACGCAGGCAGGGGAAAGAACAAGATCAACACGACCCGGCTCAGACACGCCAGGTTGAGCAATATGAACGCCAGGGTCATGCCCGACGGTGGCTCCAGCGCTCGGCCGGTGTGGCCCAGGCTGACCCGCGCGATCATCGCCAACACCAGGCCGCCCATGGCACCTATCGTCAGGCAATGCACCGCCAGACTCGGATTCACCGGCACGCCGAAATGCCACAGCGCCATGCCGAGACAGGCCACCGCCAACCAGCCATACGCCAGGTACAACGACCACAGCAACGGCACGCGCCAGAGTGCGCGATCATGCCAGCGAACCAGACGCACCAGATGCGCTGCGGCCAACACGGCGAACAACAGGCCCACCCAGAGATTGGGGTCAAGTGCAGGTCCGGCGGCATACAACAACGCCACAAGAGGAGAGCCAATCAGCAGCAGCCAATCCAGCCAAGGCCATGGGGCAACGCCATCGACCTTGCCGAGGCCGCGCTGGATGAAGAACGGAATGACTCGCCCACCGATCAACCCCATCATCGCCGCCACCAGCCAGAGACCGGTCAGCACGCCTTGACGCTGCCAGCCTTCATGACCTTCGACCAGTCCATACAGGGACAAGCCGTCGGCCGCCGCTAACAACAGCAGCACCACTGCAATCGGGTAGTTACGTTTCTGCCGCACCTTCCACAAGGTGAAACCCATGAGCGCGGCCACCGCCAGCGGGAACGCCAATTCCAACACCGCAAGCACCGGCCACGGTGCATTGACCAACCAGGCCACGCGCGCCAACAACCACAGCAACGCCAGCGCGGCCAGCGGTTGCCCGCTGATGCCGGGGCGACCGGTCCAGGTTTGCACGGCCGTCAGCAGAAAACCCGCGATGATCGCCAGCCCGAACCCGAACAACAATTCATGTCGATGCCAGCCCAGCCAGCCACCGGCCGGCTGCCAGCCGGAAAGCGCACCACTGAAGGCGGCCAGCCACAGCGGAATGGCCAGCACGGCCAGCAGGCAGCCGGCGAGGAAAAATGGCCGAAAGGCCAAACGTAACAGGGGCGCGATGGCCATCGCTTTACGGCGGTCAAGCACTTGCATAAAGCCACTCCTTTACCTTGCTGCTGACCTGGCGCTAACCCGCAAGCGTCGAGGTCAATACGTGGGTCAATCATCGGGTATCAGCGATCAATTGCCTTTGTCGCAGATCAAGTGTGCAAGGGGCGTGCCCCGCTGCCGCGCTGTGCCGGGGCAGGCTCTCCTCCCCACAGAGGCCTTCCATTCAGGGTAAAAATGACCCTTTAATGGTCATTTAAACCCTAACGCTCATGGTCTTTTTAACCCTTATGCCCGACACCTTCAATAAATAAAGGCCCCCAGGCATGGCCCGTGTCTTGCTCATGCTTTTTGAACTCAGAAAATTTAGATCCCTCTAAATGCCCAGGAGCCGTCATGAAAAAAGTCATCCAGCCACTGGCCTGGTTTGTGGTGCTGACCTCGGTCCTGGCGTTGGCCAGCGGCGTCTCTCTAGGCCTCGTCTGACTTGATAGCAGCCCCCTTCTCAACCTTCAGGATGAATTCTTATGGTGCTTCATCGCGTCCATCACCAGATTCTGCGCAGTCATCATTTGTTCGAACCGTTAAACGAAGAACAGCTGGATGAATTGATGAGTACCAGCCACTTGCTGAGCATCGACAAAGGCGAACCATTGTTCCGCCAGGGCGAGCCGGCAGACTCGTTCTATTTTGTGATTGCCGGGGCGGTGAAAATCTACCGCCTGACACCGGATGGGCAGGAAAAAGTATTCGAGGTGATCAGCGATCGGCAAACCTTCGCCGAGGCGATGATGCTGATGGACACCCCGAACTATGTGGCCTCGGCCGAAGCGATCTGCCCCACTCAGCTCTATCGGCTATCCAATAACACCTACATGCGCCTGCTGCAGAGTAATAGCCGACTGACGTTTGCACTGCTCGGCAAGCTCTGCGTTCGCCTGCATCAACGGGTCAACGAAATCGAAACCCTGTCACTGAAAAACGCCACCCACAGGGTCGTTCGCTATCTGCTGACGCAGTTGGTGCGCCAGCAAACCGTTGACAGCCAATTCGAACTGCCGATGGCCAAGCAACTGATTGCCGGGCATCTGTCGATCCAGCCGGAAACCTTTTCTCGGATCATTCGTCGCCTGATCGATGAAAACATCATCACCCAGGACGGTCGCCAGATCGCCATTCTCGACCGTCTGCGCCTGGAACAGTTCGAGTGAGTGCCATGCCCGTCTGTTTGTATTGCCAACACGCCAACCCCTCACAGGAAACCGAATGCAGCCAATGTGGCATGCCCCTGCCGGCATTGGCCGCGCACGCGGCGCAACGTCGGTTGCGCCGATTCAAGTGGTTCTGCATCGGCCTGACGATCTTCTGCTTAGCGATGTTTTTCTGGCTGCCACGCAGTATCTGATCCCCGCACATTTCCCCTGTAGCAGCTGCCGAGCCTGCGAGGCTGCGTTGGGCTGCGCAGCAATCGTAAATCCTGAGTCCCCTTTTTACCTGACACACCGCGGCGACTGGTTTGACGACTGCTTCGTCCGAACGCGGCCCGAGCCGAACGCAGCCTCGCAGGCTCGTCAGCTGCTACAGAGACCGTGTCGATCACGGTTGGGTCAACTGACGGTACAACTGCGGCAAGCGCAGGGGTAATTGCTCGGGCTGGCGGATCAAGGTGTAGCCATTGGCACCGAACATGTAAGGCAGGTAATCCCCAGCCTCGCGATCAATCGTGATACAGAACGGCGTCAGCCCTTGGCGCCGCGCCTCCAGCACCGCCTCGCGGGTATCTTCGACACCGTAGCGTCCCTCATACAAATCCAGATCATTCGGTTTGCCATCCGTCAGCAGCAGCAACAGTTTGCTGCGTCGTTTGCTCTTGCCCAACAGTTGGGTGGCCTGGCGAATGGCGGCGCCCATGCGTGTGTAATAACCCGGTTTTAGCCCTTGAATGCGGCCTCGGGTGTTGTCGTCATAACGCTGGGTGAAGGACTTGAGTTCTTGCATGCGTACTTGATGACGACGCAGCGAAGAAAACCCGTACAGGGCGAAATCATCGCCGAGCACCGACAGGGTTTCACCGAACAGCAGCAAGCTGTCGCGGATCACATCAATCACCCGATGCTCATCGTTCAAGTGGGCGTCGGTGGACATCGAAACGTCGGCCAGCAACAGGCACGCCAGGTCGCGGCGTGTCTGTCGTTGTTCCATGAACAGACCTCGTTCCGCACATTGGCCATGCTCGCGTTCAACGTGAAAATCCAGCCAGGCTTGCATGTCCAGTTCAGACCCTTGAGGTTGCTGGCGTAACCATTGACGGTCATTGCGCAGATGCTCGAACTGGCGGCGCAGACGGTGCGCCGAGGCCTTGAGCCGTGGCGGCAATGGCTGCGCCTCACAGTCGCGGGGCTCCATCATTTGCAGATTGACGAAGGCGTCCTGCAGCTGCTGTTTGCGATAGTCCCATTCCGGCAACTTGATGCCCTCGCCAAGCGGAATATCGTCGACATCGGCGGGCGGCAAATCCAGGTGCAGCTTGAGGCCGCCGCCCTTGCGCAGACGGGTGCGCGACAGGGTCAGCTCGTCCAGGTCGTCGGCGACCCTTGCGGCGTCCGGGTCTTCGCTGTCGTCCGACCAGCGATCCAGATCGACGTGTTCGCTCCAACTGAACAGGTTCTCCAGACGCACCACCAGCAGCCCTCCTTTGCTGGTGCTTTCATCAATCCGCGTGGCGCGTTTGCGTCCGCTTTTCTGTTCGCCGGGAGGCGTGGCCAGGTGATCTTCCGAGTCTTGCGACTCTTCGAGATCCCCCGCCTGGGGGCTTGCCAGATGCAGCGGCGGATACAACCACAGCGGCAGCGGCCAGGCCGCCCGTTCGCTGCGGGGAAAATGTTCGACGCTAACGGGATCGCGCAGTGCCTGGCGCAATGCTCGCTCCAGCGCCGCTTCGCCACCCCTCAACGAGGCGGGATCCGGGCGCAATTGCAAATGAGCATCGACCAGTCGCTCGTAGCGCGAACGCAAAGCCGGAAAACGTTGCAAGAGCATTTGTGTCCAGCGTTGATTATCTCGCCCCCAGTGGCGCATCTGCCCGGCCTGGGCCGCCAGCAGCGCGAGCCAGCGATACAGCTCTTGATTCAGCGCGGCATCCGGATAGACCGCGAGGCTCGATGGCAGGCGAAGGTTATTCTCGTCGCACCAGGCCAACGGTACTTGTTTGCAGGTGCCGGCGATCTGCTGCAGCACGTTGCGCCGCAGCAGCAAATCGCGGTCGCTGGCGGCTTCCACGCCGACGCCATTGGCGCCGCCCATGGCGCGAAACAACAGCGCCAGCGGTCGCTGCTGGTGGATCAGTTCGACCCGGGCCTCGGGAAAGTCCGGGCTGGCGCGACGGGTGATAAAGCGATGCCAGACACTGCCGACCCACTCTTCCAGTTCGACGGTAAAGGCCATGGTTTTTTTCCTCTGAAAACCAATGTGAAACGGCCCGCTGTACCAGCCGGGCCGTCCTCCTCAAGGATGTTATTGACTCACGAACGAACAGCGGATGCGGCAGAAGCAGTGATCCCCACTGGCACCCGTCGCTTGAAACTGAACAGGTAGCAGAGCAACCCTGCGAAGAATCCGAGACCGGCGCCCAGACGAGCCCAGAACAGCACTTGCAGATGATCGACAGTGGCCATGAACGGTAACGCGACGCCATCCACCGGCCAGCGTTGCAGGTAGATCTGCACGACACCGGCAGCGGTGAGCAGCAGCGTGATCATCACCATCGACAGGGTCATCAACCAGAAACCCCAGATCTCGAGTTGCTGCGAACGCTCGTCCGCTGCCTCGCCGAGCCCGCGCAGTTTCGGCATGGCGTAGCTGATCAAGGTCATCACGATCATCGCGTAAGCACCGTAGAAGGCCAGGTGACCGTGAGCCGCCGTTAACTGCGAACCATGGGTGTAGAAGTTGACCGGTGCCAGGGTGTGCAGGAAGCCCCAGACGCCAGCGCCGAAGAACGCGGTGACGGTGGTGCCCTTGGCCCACAGCGTGGCCGCGCGGTTCGGGTGGTCCCGTCGACGGTTCTTGACCATGCTGAAGGCGAATATCACCATCGCCAGGAAAGGTAGCGGCTCGAGTGCCGAGAAGATTGAACCCACCCACAACCAGACCTCAGGTGCACCGATCCAGAAGAAGTGGTGACCGGTACCGATGATCCCCGTGATCAGCGCCATGGCGATGATCACGTAGAGCCATTTTTCCACGACCTCCCGGTCCACACCGGTGATCTTGATCAGCACGAAGGCCAGCATCGACCCCATGATCAGTTCCCACACGCCTTCTACCCAAAGATGCACCACCCACCACCAGTAGAACTTGTCGCGGGCGAGGTTGCCGGGGTTGTAGAAGGAGAACAGGAAGAACACCGCAAGCCCGATCAGCCCGGTCATCATGACCATACTGACGGTGGTCTTGCGCCCTTTGAGCAGGGTCATGCCGATGTTGTAAAGAAAGCCCAGGCAGACCACCACAATGCCCATCTTGGAGATGGTCGGCTGTTCGAGGAACTCTCGACCCATGGTCGGCAACAGCTCGTTGTGGGTCAGCTTGGCCAGGCCGGCATACGGCACCAGCAGGTAACCGAGGATCGTCAGCACGCCAGCGGCGGCGAATACCCAGAACAGGATGATCGCCAGCTTCGGACTGTGCAATTCGCGGTCGGCCTCTTCCGGAATCAGGTAGTAGGCAGCCCCCATGAAGCCGAACAATATCCAGACGATCAGCAGGTTGGTGTGCACCATCCGCGCCACGTTGAAGGGGATGATCGGGAACAGAAAGTCTCCGATCACGTATTGCAGGCCCATGATTAAACCGAACAGTATCTGACCGAGAAACAGGATCAGGGCAAACACGAAGTACGGTTTGGCCACGGCTTGCGAGGCGAATTTCAGATGCGGATTAGCAATGCTCATCGCTTAGCCCTCCTTGTTTGGCGGCCAGCCATTGGTGTTGATTTTCGAGGTCCATTTGAGGAACTCGGCGATGTCATCCACCTCCTGGTCACTCAACTTGAACTGAGGCATCGCTCGCCGGCCCGGTACGCCCAGTGGCTGCATTTTCATCCAGGCCTGCAGGAAGGGTTTGAAGCTCTCCTCCCCGCCGCGCCGCTGGAACACGTTGCCCAGCTCAGGCGCGAAGTAAGCGCCCTCGCCCAACAGCGTGTGGCAGCCGATGCAGTTGTTTTGCTCCCAGACCAACTTGCCGCGCTCGACTGATTCGGTTAACAGCGCTTCATTGCTGCGCTCGGGAAAGGTCTGTTCCGTGTGATAGGTCAAAGCCAGGAATATCAGGAAGAAGAAGATGCTTCCCCCAAAGTAAATATTCCTGGCCATGCCTTTGGTGAAGGTGTCTGACATGGTCGCTTCCTCTTTGCTAGGCGTGTCCATGATAGGAAGCGAAGGGTTGAAACCTGCTTGATGGCGATCAAGAAAGTCAGATGGTTTTGGTCGGGTATTACGCTTAAGCCGTACTCGGTCCATGTAATTGGATGGACTCGCCCAAGCCGAGGCGTCAATGCGCCACGGTGGCAGTCTAAACAGCCAACGACAGCGAGGGCGAGTCCATGAAAAATCATAGTTCGATTGATCAATCCCTGTCTTCTTCCGATTTGTCGGCCTGCACAACTTTGGCGGTCGATCTGGCCAAGCAGGTCTTTCAGGTCGCCGGTGAAGATGTCCTCGGCCAGGTGCGCTATGAGCAGCGGATCAAGTCGCGTGAGGCGTTTTATGAGTTTCTCCAACAGTTACCGCCTCATGTCGTGGTTTTGATGGAGACCGGTCCGGGCGCTCAAGCCTGGGCCCGGCAGCTGCAAGACCAAGGCAATTTGGCGCGCATTCTTCCAGCCGGTTTGGTGGCCACACACCGCAGCGGGCCTAAAAATGATCGCAACGATGCGCTGGCGATTCTGCGGGCTGGTCGCGATGAAAAGATATGCGCAGTACCGGTCAAAAGCGTTGCGGCGCTGGCAATGCAGGCGCTGCATCGCGCCCGTCAGGGCTATGTGCGTCGACGCACGGCGGTAAGTAATCAGATGCGCGGCCTGCTGCTCGAGCACGGCGTGGCCTTGGCGCAGGGCGATGTTGCGATCAGCCAGAAAATTCCGCGGGTACTGGAAGATGCTACCCAGCCGGTGCCTGGCCTGCTGCGTGAACTGATCGACGAACTGTTGGCCGAGTGGCGCCATTTGGGCGAGCGCATCAGCGTGCTGACGGGACGCCTGGAAGTGGCCGCCAACGCCGACATGACGGCGAAGCGACTGATGACTGTGCGCGGCATCGGCCCAGTCACTGCCACGGCACTGGTGGCCAAGGAAACCAAACCTGAGCGATTTCCCAATGCCCGCAAGTTTGCCGCGTACTTTGGCATGGTGCCTGACCAGCACAGCAGCGGGCAGACGGTCCGGCTGGGGGACATGACCAAGCGAGGTGATGTTTATTTACGCAGCCTGATGATCCAGGGAGCCCATGCGGTGCTGCAACAACTACGACCTGATTCCCAGCAACCCGATGACCGCCGCTTGTTGCGCTGGGTGAGCCGGCTGGGTCGTAAGGAGGCTGCGATCAGGCTAGCCAACCGCAACCTGCGAATCGTCTGGGTGCTTCTACAGAATGACCAGACTTATCGTCGCCACGCTGGTGATGGCCAGCAAGCGACGATAAGCCACTGAGCGACAGAGTTCTGCCACCGAGGTACTGACTGTCCGACCCTTTGCTGAAGAAAATTGACCCCAGGTAAGACCGGCGTGGATTGATGCCTTAGCTGCTACTGGCCTTCGAGGCCTGACTGTAATCGGCATACCACGAGCTTTACCAATTTTGGCCAGAAGCCGAAGACGGCTTCCACGAATAGGCCTGATACATAGATGCAACGGGGCGACGGTTTTTTCAAAAGCGGGTAGACAGTGGGGGCGAGTCCATACATAGCAGCTGGCGAAGCCTGCGTTCGGCTGCGCAGCAGTCGTGAAATCAGGCAATGCAGTCCGTCAGTTACACCGTGCATTCAGGGTTTGCGACTGCTTCGCAGCCGAACGCAGGCTTCGCCAGCTGCTACATGGATCGCTTAACGGAACAAAATCAGTGTCAGCCCCACAACAGCCGCCAACACCAGCGCCCAGCTCAACATCAAGCTGCGCCACAGCCGCGGTGCACGGCGCATCTCCATGAAGCCATCGGTGATCAGCCACGCCTTGCCGACCGCCACCAGCAAGATGGCAATCGACAGCCCCCACGTCGCACCGGCCTGGGCCAGCATCACCGTGCACACGCTTAACGTCGCGAGCGCTGCCCAACAGACGAGCAAAACCCTGGAAACAGACATGAGAACCTCGTCAACTCAGCACATAGACCAGCGGAAAAAGCATGACCCAGATCAGATCGACCATGTGCCAATACAACACGCCGGATTCAAATCCGCTGCGCTTGTTGGCGTCGTACAGGCCACGGCGACAGCGCTCGGCCAGCCATCCGAGAATGACCATGCCGAGCAAGACGTGGAGAAAATGAAAACCGGTAAGGATCCAGTAGAGGGTGAAAAACGTGTTGTGCTCCATGCCCAGCCCCGAGGCCAGCAAGTGCCGGTATTCTGTGAGTTTCAGCACCACGTAGACACTGGCGACGAGCAACGCCATGAGCAGGAAGACGGCGCCATGTCGGGGCCGTGAGCGCCTGACTTGCTCTTGAGCCAGCGCAGCGAACAGCCCCGCGGTGAGCAGGCTCAGGGTCATCGCCAGCCCGGTCGAGGTGTTCAGCAATAAACGGCTTTCACTGAACATCTGCGGCTTGAGCACCTGGGTCACGGCGAACGCCAGGATCAGGATGGCGAACACCGACAGTTCGGCCAGTATGAAAAACCACATCGCCAGATCGCCCGGCAAGTCGCGACGCGAGACGCCCGAGGACTCAGCCGAAGTGGACATCAACCACGTCCATCAGGGCGGCAACGGTCAGCGGATCATCGCTCAGCGGCTCGGCCAGACAGGCCATGCAGGCCTCACGCGGGCTCATGCCGGAGCGAATCATACGTGCCGTGAAAATCAGCAGTCGCGTTGAGGCGACCTCCTCCAGATCATGTTGATCGAGTCGGCGCAGCGCCTGACCCAGCCGAACCACTTGCGCCGCCAGCGCGTTGTCCACCTGAGCCTCCCGGGCAACGATGCGTTCCTCATCGGCCACCGGCGGATAGCCGAAGCGCATCGCCACGAAGCGTTGTCGGGTGCTGGGCTTCATGCCTTTAAGCAGGTTCTGGTAACCGGGGTTGTAAGACACCACGAGCATGAATGACGGCGGCGCCTTCAGCACTTCGCCGGTGCGTTCCAGGAACAGTTCCCGACGATCATCGGCCAGGGGATGCAATACGACCACTGTGTCCTGGCGCGCCTCGACCACTTCGTCGAGGTAACAGATGCCGCCCTCTCGCACCGCGCGGGTCAGCGGTCCGTCCTGCCACCAGGTGCCTTGGGCACCGATCAGATGGCGACCGATCAGGTCGGCCGCGCTCAAATCATCGTGGCAAGCCACGGTGTACAGCGGCAGTTTCAGCCGATGGGCCATGTGCTGGACAAAACGGGTCTTGCCGCATCCCGTCGGGCCTTTGATCAGCACTGGCATGCCGTGTCGCCAGGCTTGTTCGAACAGCACCTCTTCATTATTGAGCGGTTGATAAAAGGGTTCGATCGGGTGTTCGCAAGACTGGATTCGGTCCATGGGCTGTCTGTTCCATAAGCGGATTCAAGCAACACGCTACGGGCCCCTGCGACAACCTGGCAAGGGACATGGTCGGCAAACTTGATCGCCGTCAAGCGAGCATTGGCCTGCTCGGGCATAGCCTTGCACGGCACTAAGAACCTGCGTTCTGCGCTGCCGTTTCAGCACATCGCAAAGGTCTTGCCTGAGGAGAAATGGAATGCTGATCAGCAATAGAAAAACGTTTGCCCTGACCCTCGCTACATTGTGTTCGTCACTGGCCCTGGCGGTGAGTCATGCCGCCAGCGCTGAAGAGCCCGCCGCTGCGGCCACCCCGCCCATGGTCAAAACTGCTGGCGCTCCCGACATGAGCCAGGCCGAGTTCGACTCATCAAAGGAAATCTACTTCCAGCGCTGCGCAGGCTGCCATGGCGTGTTGCGCAAAGGGGCTACCGGCAAACCGCTGACACCGGACATTACCCAGAACCGCGGGCAGCCATTCCTGGAGGCCTTGATTACCTACGGGTCGCCGGCGGGCATGCCGAACTGGGGAACGTCCAATGCGCTGACCAAGGATCAGATCACGTCAATGGCCAAGTTTATTCAGCACGCACCACCGACGCCGCCGGAATGGGGCATGGCCGAGACGCTGAAGACCTGGAAAGTGTTGGTCAAACCCGAGGATCGTCCGAAGAAGCAGCTGAGCAAACTCAACCTGCCGAACCTGTTTTCGGTGACGCTGCGCGATGACGGCAAGATCGCCCTGATCGACGGTGACAGCAAAAAGATCGTCAAGCTGATCGAGACCGGTTACGCAGTGCACATCTCGCGGATCTCCGCGTCGGGGCGCTACCTGCTGGTGATTGGTCGAGACGCGCGAATCGACATGATTGACCTGTGGCCAGTCGAGCCGACCAAGGTCGCCGAAGTCAAAGTGGGCATCGAGGCGCGCTCGGTCGAGACCTCCAAGTTCAAGGGCTACGAAGACAAATACACCATCGCCGGTTCTTATTGGCCGCCGCAGTTCACCATCATGGACGGCGAAACCCTGGAGCCGAAACAGATCGTTTCGACCCGCGGCATGACCGTCGACAAGCAGGACTATCACCCGGAACCCCGGGTCGCAGCGATCATCGCCTCCCACGAATGGCCGGAGTTCATCGTCAACGTCAAGGAAACCGGCAAGGTCATGCTGGTCAATTACCAGGACATCAAAAACCTCACCGTCACCTACATCGATGCCGCGCCGTTCCTGCATGACGGTGGCTGGGACAGCACGCACCGCTACTTCATGACCGCCGCCAACAATTCGAACAAGGTCGCCGTGATCGACTCCAAGGAGCGCAAGTTGACCGCGCTGGTGGACGTCGGCAAAACCCCTCACCCGGGTCGCGGCGCCAACTTCAACCACCCGACCTACGGCCCGGTCTGGGCCACCAGCCACTTGGGTGATGACGGCATCTCGCTGATCGGCACCGACCCGACCAAACACCCGCAATACGCCTGGAAGCAGGTCGCCTCGCTCAAGGGCCAGGGCGGCGGATCGCTGTTTATCAAAACCCATCCAAAATCCCGTCACCTGTACGTCGACACCACCCTCAACCCGGACACCAAGCTGAGTCAGTCGGTGGCGGTGTTCAACCTCGACAAGCTCGACGCTGGCTACACCGTGCTGCCCATCGCCGAATACGCGGGCATCAAGAAAGGCGCCATGCGCGTCGTGCAACCGGAATACAACAAGGCCGGCGATGAAGTCTGGTTCTCCGTGTGGAGCGGCCAGGAAGACGAATCGGCGCTGGTGGTGATCGACGACAAAACACTGAAGCTCAAGTCAGTCATCAAGGACAAACGACTGATCACACCCACCGGGAAGTTCAACGTCTACAACACCCAACACGACATTTATTGAGCTCCATCAATGCAAGGAAACATCATGAAAAATACTCTGTTTTCACTGTTCGCCCTGACCGCTGCGCTGAGCGTGCAGCCGGCCATGGCTGCCGAGGACGGGCCGGCGTTGTTCAAGAGCAAACCCTGCGCCGCCTGCCATTCCATCGACACCAAACTGGTCGGCCCCGCGCTCAAGGAAGTAGCGGCCAAGAATGCGGGCGTGGCCGGAGCCGCGGACACCCTGGCAGGCCACATCAAAAACGGCACATCAGGCAACTGGGGGCCGATGCCAATGCCGGCTAATCCGGTAACGGATGAAGAAGCGAAAATTCTCGCGACCTGGGTACTGACACTCAAATAACCGACTGGAGGGCGTCATGATGGTTTATCGACACGCTGCGATTCTGGCGGCCCTCCTCCTCATTTGCGCAACTGCGGTTGCGGCGCCGGACGCCCAGCGTCAGGCACAACTCGACCACCTGCTGACCCAGGACTGCGGCGCCTGCCATGGGCTGCACCTGACCGGCGGGCTGGGCCCCGAACTGACGCGCGCAGCGCTGGCCGGCAAGTCCAGGGACAGCCTGATTGCCACCGTCAGCCAAGGTCGGCCCGGTACCGCGATGCCCGGTTGGGCCCCGCTGCTCAGCCCCGACGACATTCGTTGGCTGGTCGATCTTCTTCTCCAGGGATACCCCGCACCATGATCCGTTCAATCCTGCTGTCAGCGGCGACCGGGCTATTGTTGTCCGCTTGCGTTCAGCCACCGTTGCGCGGCACCGGCGATCTGGGTGTGGTCGTGGAGCGCGCCACCGGCAGCGTACAAATCATCGAAAGCGACACACGCACCGCGCTGGCCCGACTCGAAGGTTTCGGCGATCTGTCCCATGCCTCGGTGGTGTTCTCCCGCGACCAGCGCTTTGCCTATGTGTTTGGGCGCGACGGCGGGTTGAGCAAAATCGATTTGCTGACCCGGCGTATCGACCATCGTGTGATCCAGGGCGGCAACAGCATTGGCGGCGCCATCAGTCAGGACGGCAAGTTGATCGCGGTGTCCAACTACGTGCCCGGCGGGGTCAAGGTGTTCGATGCCGCCACCCTGCAGTTGGTCGCTGATATTCCGGCCACGCCCCTGGCCGATGGCAGCAAGCGCTCCCGGGTGGTCGGCCTGGTCGACGCGCCGGGGCAACGTTTTGTGTTCAGCCTGTTCGATACCGGTGAGATCTGGACCGCCGATTTCAGTCAGGGCAACACACCACAAATCAGCCGTTTCACCGGCATCGGCCAGCAACCCTACGACGCCCTGATTACTCCCGATGGGCGCTACTACATGGCCGGGCTGTTCGGCGAAGACGGCATGGCCCAACTCGACCTCTGGCATCCAGAACGCGGTGTGCAGCGGGTACTCGGCGATTACGGACGCGGCCAGGCGAAACTCCCCGTGTACAAGATGCCGCACCTGGAAGGCTGGGCCGTCGCCGATAACCAGGCCTTCGTGCCCGCCGTTGGCCGTCATCAAGTGTTGGTGATGGATTCACGCACCTGGCAGCAGACCGCTGTGATCCCGGTCGCCGGTCAACCGATATTCGTCACGTCACGCCCGGACGGTCGGCAGCTATGGGTCAATTTCGCCTACCCGGACAATGATCGGGTTCAGGTCATCGACACCGAAACCCACGCCGTCGTCGCCGATCTGAAGCCGGGGCCGGCGGTGCTGCACATGGAATTCACCGCGCGCGGTGACCAACTGTGGCTGTCGTTACGCGACGGCGATCAGGTTCAGGTCTGGGATCCGTACAGCCTGAAGCTGCTGAGCACCCTGCCGGCCACCGCGCCGAGCGGCATCTTCTTCAGCAGTCGCGCGCAGAAAATGGGGTATTGAAATGAACCTTGAGCTGCTCAGTCGTCAACTCATCGACCGCTTCCAGCACGGCATGCCGCTGTGCCCCGCACCGTACAAGGAGATGGCGCGGATCCTCGGCTGCCGAGAATCCCAAGTGATGGCCTGCCTGGAAGAAATGGACAAGGCCGGCACCCTCTCACGGATCGGCCCGGTGTTCGAACACAGCCGCGCCGGGGCCAGCACCCTCGCCGCCTTCGCCGTGCCCGCCGAACGCCTGCAACAGGTGGCCGATCGCGTCAGTCAGTACCCCGAGGTCAATCACAACTACGCACGGGAGCATTTCTACAACCTGTGGTTTGTGCTGACCGGCCCTGATCGCCTTCACATCGAGCGTGTGCTCAAAGAACTCGAGGACGACACCGGCCTCATGCCGCTGGACCTGCCGATGTTGACTGCCTACCGCATCGACCTGGGCTTTGCCCTGGGAGAAGACTCATGAAACCTGGATTGAACCCCAAACAAGCGCTGGCGATGCGCCGGCACCTCGAAGGCGGGTTGCCGCTGGTATCGCGCCCCTATCAAGCTCTCGCCGAGCGGATAAACACTGACGAAGCCCAAGTCCTCGAACAAATGCGTCTGTGGAGCGAGCAAGGGCTGTTCCGCCGCGTTGGCCTGGTGCTGCACCATCGCGCGCTGGGCTTTACCGCCAACGCCATGCTGGTGCTGGATATCCCCGATGCGCTGATCGACGAAGTCGGCCAGCGCCTGGGGCGAGCGCCCGGCATTAACCTTTGCTATCAACGACCCCGGCGCTTGCCGCAGTGGCGGTACAACCTGTTTTGCATGGTGCACGGGCGTCAACGTGTCCAGGTGGAGGCGCAGATCCAGGCGCTGCTGGAAGACCATCTGCTGAGCGACCTGCCCCATCAACTGCTGTTCAGCAGCCAGGTCTTCAAACAGTGCGGTGGACGCTTTGCGCCCTCGCGAACAGGCGCACCCACCCATGGATGACCTCGACCGCCGACTGATCAACCGCTTGCAATTGGGCCTGCCGCTGGTGCGCCACCCCTGGCAGGCATTGGCTGCCGAACTGGAGAGCAGCAGCACTGAACTGCTCGACCGACTGCATGCCCTACTCGATGACGGCGTTCTCACACGCTTCGGCCCGATGTTCGACATTGAACAGCTGGGCGGCGCCTTCACTCTCGCCGCGCTGGCGGTGCCGGAAGAGCGTTTCGACGACGTCGCCGAGCAACTGCAGGGCATGCCGGAAGTGGCGCACAACTACCGACGCGAGCACGCCTGGAACATGTGGTTCGTGCTCGCCTGCGCAACTGAACATCACCTGACCGAAGCCCTGCAGCGCATCGAAACCCTGACCGGCCTCCCGCTGCTCAACCTGCCCAAAGAGGAGACCTACCATGTCGGTCTGTATTTCCCGGCCTGAAGACACCCTCGTCCAGCGTCTGATCGTGTTGACCCAGGCCGGTCTGCCGCTGCTGGACGACCCTTGGGCGTGGCTCGCGGAACAGCTGGGACTGAACATCGAATCCACCCTGGATCTGCTCAAGCGCTTGCAGGCCGAGGGCGCGATTCGGCGTATCGCCGCCGTGCCCAACCACTACCGATTAGGCTATCGCCACAACGGCATGACGGTCTGGAATGTGCGCGACACCGACATGCCGCGCCTCGGCGCGCTGATCGGCGCGCAACCCTTCGTCAGCCACTGCTATCGCCGCCCGCGCCGAATCGACTGGCGTTACAACCTGTTCGCCATGGTTCATGGCCGCAGCGCCGATGAAATCAACAGCTACCGCGAGCACCTGCGCTACTTGCTGGGCGACGCCTGTGTGGCCGACGAGATGCTGGTAAGCAGCCGCATCCTGAAAAAAACCGGCTTGCGTTTAATTCCGGTCAGTTCAACACACACCTTGTAGCAGCTGTCGAGCTTGCGAGGCTGCGTTCGGCTGCGAAGCAGTCGTGAAATCAGGCGATACGGTGCTTCAGATAAACCTCGCACACAGGTTTTACGACTGCTGCGCAGCCGAACGCAGCCTCGCAAGCTCGACAGCTGCTACGGGCATCAGGCTTGCGCTTGCCGCCCGCTTCACGCTGAACACACCCTGACTCAAGGAGAGTTGCATGTTGAGGATCAGCCAATACCTGCGTGCGCTGGCCGGCCAGGCGCCTGCGCCCAGAACCAGTCCCCCGGGCAGCAACCGGCCGCCGGTGGTGATCTGGAACCTGCTCAGGCGCTGCAACCTGACCTGCAAACATTGCTACGCCACCTCGGCTGATAGTGTCTTTCGCGACGAATTGGATACGGCCGCCGCGCTGACCGTGATCGACGACCTGCATGATGCCGGGGTGAAGGTGTTGATTCTCTCGGGTGGCGAACCGCTGTTGCGCGAGGATCTGTTTGTGCTCAGTGCGTATGCCCGGGCCAAGGGTTTCTTTGTGGCCTTGTCCACCAACGGCACGCTGATCGATGAGCAGAACATTTCGCAGATCAGCGCGGCGAATTTTGACTATGTCGGGATCAGCATCGATGGCCTGGAAGCCACCCACGATGCCTTCCGCCAACTCAAGGGCAGCTTCGCCCGTTCCCTGCAGGCGATCCGGCTCTGTCGCGAACAGGGCATCCGTGTCGGCCTGCGCACCACCCTGACCCAGGAGAACCATCCGCAGCTGCCTCAGTTACTGGCGCTGATGCGCGAGTACGACGTGCAAAAGTTTTACCTGTCGCACCTCAACTACAGCGGTCGCGGCAAACGCAGTCGCAAACTCGACGCGCAACAGCAGATGAGCCGCGAGGCCATGACACTGATCTTCGAACACGCCTGGGACGACATCCAACAGGGCCGCGACAGCGATTTTGTCAGCGGCAACAACGATGCCGACGCCATTCTCCTGCTGCAATGGGCCGGCCTTCGTCTTCCCGAGCATTACCCACGCCTGGAAAACATGCTCCGCGCCTGGGGCGGCAACGCGTCCGGCAGCGGCATCGCCAATATCGACAACACCGGCGAAGTACACCCCGACACCTACTGGTGGCAGCACTCAGTGGGCAATGTCCGGCGCACCCCCTTCCGCACACTGTGGCTGGACCAGCCGGATGCGCTGCTGTTGCGCCTGCGTGAGCATCCCCGCGCCGTCGGCGGCCGCTGCGCGAAATGCCGCTGGTTGCACATCTGCAACGGCAATACCCGCACACGCGCCTGGGCCGAGGGTGACCTCTGGGGCCAGGACCCCGGCTGCCACCTCAGCGATGACGAAATCGGTATGCCGCCGTCAACGACCATTCCTTGCATCACCCACTGAATAGCCCGTCCGGCCAACCAGCTGACAAAGGGCTGGGGCCGGTCAACCTGATGAAGCACCAAGGACGTCCCATGCCTCCATCGATTGCTATACCGGCCACCCTTCAATCCGCGTTCAGACCGGGCGAAGTTGCCCTGGTCGGCGCTGGCCCCGGCGATCCACGCCTGCTGACCCTGCGCGCCTGGAGCCTGTTGATGCAGGCCGACACCGTGGTCTATGACCGGCTGATCAGCCCCGAGCTGCTGACGTTGATCCCCCTCACCTGCGCCCGGCATTACGTCGGCAAGGCCAGCGGCTGCCACAGCCTGCCCCAGGAACAAATCAACGAACTGCTTGCTGACCTCGCCGATCAAGGACAGCGCGTGGTCCGGCTCAAGGGCGGCGACCCGTTCATCTTCGGTCGCGGCGCCGAGGAGCTGGAGTACCTGCTGCAACGCGGTGTTGACTGTCAGGTGGTGCCGGGCATTACCGCCGCTTCCGGCTGCAGCGCTTACGCGGGCATACCGTTGACTCACCGGGATCTGGTCAATTCCTGCCGATTCATCACCGGCCATTTGCAACGTGATGGTGAGTTGTCGCTGCCCTGGAGCAGCCTCGCCGACAGCAGCCAGACCTTGGTGTTTTACATGGGGTTGTCGAACCTGGGCATCATCGCTCAACGCTTGATCGAAGCCGGGCTGTCAGCCGATACGCCGGCGGCGCTGATCAGCAACGGCACGCGTCCCGACCAGCACGTCGCCCGTGGCAAGCTGCACCAACTGCCGACCCTGGCGCTGGATTGCCCACCGGGCATTCCGACACTGACGGTGATCGGCACCGTGGTCGATCTGTTTGCGGCAGAACAACTGGAATACCCGGCGCGGCTTTACCCGGCTCAAGCACTGCACCGCCATGCCAAGGTGGCGATATGAGGCGCATGGTCCTTGCCCACGTGTTATGGGTCAGTGCGGCCCATGCCGGCGCAGCGGTTCCACTCTCGGGCGCGGCACTTGAACAGGCCGCGCACAATTACCAGGAGCATTGCCAGCGCTGCCACGGCATTAACCGTCTCGGCGGTGCGGGGCCGGCGTTGTTGCCGGAAAGTCTCAGCCGAATCAAACCGGATGAAATTCGCAGCGTGATTCACAACGGCCGCCCTGCAAGCCAGATGGCCGGCTATGCCAACGTGTTCAGCCCCGCGCAGATCGACGCGCTGGTGGACTACCTTCAGCAACCGCCCGCCACCCCGCCCACCTGGAGCAATGACGACATTCGCGGCAGTCACTCGCTGCTCGCAGACCTCAGTAAGCTGCCCACCACGCCCCAACATGGCGCCGACCCACTGAACCTGTTCGTGGTGGTGGAAGCCGGCGACCATCACATCGACATCCTCGACGGTGACCGCTTTGAGGTGCTGGCGCGGTTTGCCTCGCACTTTGCCGTGCATGGCGGGCCGAAATTCTCGCCGGACGGGCGCTTCGTTTACTTTGCCTCTCGTGACGGCTGGATCAGCCTGTATGACTTGCACAACCTGAAACTGATCGCCGAGGTCCGCGCCGGGATCAACACCCGCAACCTGGCGGTGAGCAAGGATGGACGGTGGGTGCTGGTGGGCAACTATTTGCCCGGCAACCTGGTGGTGCTTGATGCCCGCGATCTGTCGCTGGTCAAAACCATTCCCACGATCGGGCAGGACGGCACCGCGTCACGGGTCAGCGCGGTCTACTCCGCTCCGCCGCGCGACAGCTTTATCGTGGCGCTCAAAGACGTGAAGGAAGTCTGGGAACTGTCCTGGGCCGGCACCCCGGATTTCCAGCCACGGCGGATCCCTGCCGGGGATGTTCTCGACGATTTCTCCTTTTCACCGGACTACAAGCAACTGCTGGCCACCTCGCGCAAGGCCCAGGGCGGTCAGGTAGTCGACCTCGACAGCGGCAAGGTGGTCACCGACATCCCGCTGCCGGGCATGCCGCATTTGGGGTCGGGGACCTATTGGAAACGTAACGGTGAGTGGGTGTTCGCCACGCCAAATATCAGCAAGGGGCTGATCTCGGTCATCGACTTCAAGACCTGGAAACTGATCAAGGAAATTCCGACCCTGGGGCCGGGTTTCTTCATGCGCAGTCACGTCAACTCGCGGTATGCCTGGAGCGACGTGTTCTTTGGGCCGGACAACGATGCGATCCACCTGATCGACAAGCAGACCCTGGAAATCGCCCACACGCTGCGCCCGATGCCCGGTAAAACCGCCGCTCATGTTGAGTTCACCCGGGATGGCCGCTACCTGCTGCTGAGCATCTGGGCCACCGACGGCGCACTGATCGTCTACGACAGCAACACCCTTAAGGAGATCAAACGCATTGCGATGAACAAGCCGTCGGGCAAGTACAACGTGGGGAACAAGATTGAGTTTGCTGAGGGGACTTCGCATTAGGGCTCCTGCCCTCACGCACATCCCTGTAGCAGCTGCCGAAGGCTGCGTTCGGCTGCGAAGCAGACGCAAGACCTGCCTCCTCGGTAAACCTGACACACCGCAGCGTCTGATTTTGCGACTGCTGCGCAGCCGAACGCAGCCTTCGGCAGCTGCTACAGACTGCATAGAGGCTTCAGCCCAGGGTGTATCCATTGTCGACTTTGAAGATCGTTCCCACGCGTAGCAAAGGAATGCATCCCGTGACGCTCCGGGTCACCAGTGCACAAGACTTACGCCTTGCGTCGACAGCGGGACGCGGAGCATGGGAACGATCAGTGAGTGAGCGGCGGGGGCTGTTGATCTTGCTTTGGCTTTGGCTTTTGATCTTGATCTGCCCCGTCGGAAGGCCCACGGAGCAGGACCGGAGCGAGGGCATGCCGAGCCTAGGCGAGGCACCGTACGTCAGGGGCAAGAGCGCTTGGTTACTTGGCGCTTCTCCAAGTGACCCGCTGTAAAAGTGGAACCAATAGCCGCCGTTACCGCAGAAACGGATATGTACCCCGAGCGTAAATATTTACCCTTCAGCCCAAGGTGTAACCGTTATCGACCTTCCAGTCCTGACCGTAAACACCGCGAGCACCCTGCGACAGCTGAAAGACAATCACATTGGCCACCGCCGCCGCGTCGAGAAAGTGACCGGGCAGCAGGCGTTTGGTGAGGTGGGTAGCGACGTCTTCAAGCTGATCTTCGCTCAACCCAAGGTTGTCCCACATCGAGGTCGCGGTCGGTCCCGGGGAGACCAGATTGATGCGCACTTCAAAGCTCGCGAACTCCACCGCCAGCGTGCGTACCTGAGCCGCGAGCGCAGCCTTGCTGGCAATGCAGGCGGCCAGCCCGGGGAAGCTCGAACCGGTCAGGAAACTCCCGACAAACACCACCGAAGCCGGCCTCGCCAATTCACCCCGCAACGCCGCCAGGGTATTCAGCGCCCCGGCGCCGTTGACCGCCCACTGACGCTGGAAGGCCGACATATCCAGGCTGTCGGCCATCTCGGCGATACCCGCATTGGGCACCAGATAGTCCACGGGACCCAGCGCCGCAGCGCGCTCGGCCAGCTCGCGCAAATCTTGCTGATGCGTGACGTCCCCGGCAAACCACTGCAACCGTTCGCCGTAGATCTGCTGCAAGGCCGGCAGTTCACCCAGGGTCCGTGACATCGCCAGCACCTTGACGCCACGCAGTAACAACGCGGTGCACAGTGCCAGACCTATCCCGGAGCTGGCACCCGTGACCACCGCCAAACGATCCTGAAACTCGGTATTCATCATCTTCTCCTGGGCATCGCGGATGCCAAGCACTGGGGACGTAGCGAGCCCCTATCTTTGAGCAGGTGAAGAAATACCGACTTGACGGCGATCAGATTTTCGCGACGACGCTAGTGTTGCTGCAGCAGCGCAGGAGTGATCTCGCTGAAGCGCAGCAAGCGACCGCCCTGCTCCGCGGCAAGCTTTTCAGCGGCCTGCCGACTGGAGAAGGACGCCAGCACGACGCCCATGGCGCCTTTGAGTTGGGTGCCGACCACGTAAAACGCATCTTTGGCATCGATCAGGTGGGCGTCATCCGGCGCGTTCCACGGACTGCGGCCCATGTCGTGGACATACAGTCTGGCATTGCCATGATGATTTTCCGGCTGCAACCACCAACCGATCATTTCCGCCGTGGAGCAGAACTTCTTGATCCCGGCCGGCTCGACCACTTCGCCCTTGGGTCCGGGGAATCCGTTGATGATCATCCCGCAGACATGGCATTCATCACTGGGATGAAAGGCTGCGGCGGCGTCGTTGTAGGTGGCTTGCGCCGGATTGTCACAGGCCGACAGCAACAGACACATCATCAGGCCCGCCACTGCGCGCACCGTCGTCAGATAAAACGCACTCATCGTCAGCTACTCCAAAACTATCAAAGGGGAAGTTCATGTCGCCCGGCGTCGAAACAACAGCCAGGCCGAGCCCAACGGCGCCACCACCCACAGCGACAGGCATAGCCAGAGCATCGAGCCCGGCATCGGCAAATCGCTGCCCAGCGTCAGCACACCCGCGGCATGGGCGCCGGGTTCAAAACCGGAAAGGTTGATCAGGCGATAGATGTCGGCGGGATTGAGCAACAGCAACCAGGGCAGCACTTTCGGGTTGAACTGCCCTTCACTCAGCACCAGCAGCGCCAGCAGTGCCAGGTCGAACACCAGCACGAAGAAGAACCAGACACCCAACGCCAACCCGGCCGCCGTGGATTTCTCGGCAGACACACTGCTCAGTACATAGGCCAGCCCCAGAAAACCCCAGCCCAGCAACGTCGACGACGCCATGAACCGGCCAAAGGCCCAGAGCAGCAGGCTCAGTTCGACATCATCCACCAACACGGCGATGGCCAGCATCGCGCAACCAAAACCGATCAACGTCGCCAGCGCCAGGATCAACCCGTGGCCGACAAACTTGCCGAGCAGAATCTGCCCGCGACCCAAGGGATAGGTCAGCAACAGCAGCAACGTGCCGCTCTCGTCCTCGCCAACGATGGCGTCATAGGCCAACAGCAACGCAATCAACGGCATCAAAAACGTTGCCAGACTGGCGAGGCTGGCAATGGTGGCCGGCACCGAAGTGAAACCCAATTGCCCGGAGGCTGCCGCGCCCAGCCAGGCGATACCGATGGCGAGCACCGCGAACAACACACTGATCGCCAACAACCAGCGATTGCGCAAACCGTCGCTGAATTCCTTGCGGGCCATGTTCCAGACAGCGTTCATACGGCCTCCCCGATCGACGCCGCACCGGCCCGGCTCATGTAGTAGCGGTAAATATCTTCCAGAGACGGCTGATGGATTTCCACGTCGGCCGGTTCGTCTTCATTGAGCAATTGGCGCAACAGCCCGAGCTTGCTGCCATTGAGCGCAGCCACTTCAAGCCCTTCGACGCCCCAGCGCTCGGTGACGTGCCCGGCGTTGTTCCAGCGTTGCTGCAAGGGTCCGGCGTGCTTGAGGCCGTTGGCGCGAATCAGCGTCGGCAACCCGGCTTCCTCGCGCAAACTGTGCAGACTGCCGAGGGCCAGCAGGCGGCCCTGGGTCAGAATCGCTGCGCGGTTGATGTGCGCCTCGACGCCCGGCAACACGTGAGAACACAGAATGATGCTGGTGCCCTGGCTGCGCAGGCGATCGAGCAAGCGATAGAGATCCTGGGTAGCGATGGGATCGAGGCCGACGGTCGGCTCGTCCAGCAACAACAAACGCGGCTCGCCGAGCAGCGCTTGCGCCAGCCCCAAGCGTTGACGCATGCCTTTGGAATAGGTCTTGACCCGCCGATGTGCCGCCCCCGCCAGGCCAACTTCCTCGAGCAGCAAGTCAACCTGAGCAGGCGCTGCGCCTTTGAGTCGCGCGAAATGGCGCAAGGTCTCAAGACCGCTCAACTGCGGGTAAAAGGTCACGTTCTCCGGCAGATAACCGAGCAGGCGCCGCACGTGGGGATCACTGGGCAAACGGCCGAACACCCTGACCTGCCCTTCGCTGGGCTGGAGCAGGCCCAGCACCAGTTTCATGCTGGTGGTCTTGCCCGCGCCGTTGTGCCCGAACAAACCCAGTACTTCACCTTCCGCCAGGCTGAGGTTCAACCGATGCAACACCGTGGCGTGCCCATAACGCTGGCTGACACCTTCTATGTCGATGACGTTCATGCCGCGGGCTCCTGGGTCAGGGTTTGAGTGGATGACTTCATCAGCGGATGACTGTCCAGCACCCCCGGCGATTTCATCACCGGAAAGGCCCGTTGCACCCAGCGCAGCAACTCGATGCCGGGGCTGTTCATCAACAGCCGCACCTGCGGGTACAGCCACAGCAGACGGTCGACGTTGTCATTGGGTTCGTAGGCGATATCGCCGAGACCATCGTTGTTGCGGTCCCAGCCCAGGTAATCGCTCCAGTAATTGCCTCGCCCCTCTGCCGACCATTCCTGCAAACGGGTGGCGACGTACTTGACCTGCCGTCGATTGCCGACAAAAGCGTTGTCGGCGATGCGGTTATCTTCCGAGCCTGCGGTGAGATGGATGCCCACGGCGCTGTGCTCGAAGTGGTTGTGTTCGATGCTGTTGAACAGCGAGTTGTAGATGAATAACGCCTTGCCCTCGGCACCGCTGATCATGCTGTCGCCGGTCGAGCCGTCGCGCACGTCGGTGACGAAGTTGTCACGCAAGGTTGAATAGGTGATGTAGTTCATCAGGATCCCGTAGTTCTGATCCTGCTCGGAGCGATTGCCGATCACCGTGAGCTTGCGGCTTTGCATCAAGGCGTAGCCGGTGCGGGTGCGGCGCGTGGTGTTGCCGAGCAACTGGTTATCGTTGGCGAACATGTAATGCACGCCATAGCGCAGGTCTTCGAGGGTATTGCCCTGCAGCAGGTTGCCGTTCGAGGTGTCGATGTAGATGCCGTCGCGGGTGTCGCGGACCTGATTGCCAATGACCTTGGCGCCATGCACGGCATACAGATGAATGCCGTTGCCGCGATCCTGCGAGCGCATCGTCGGATCACCCTGAATGCGGTTGTCGATCAGGCTCACATCCTGAGTGCCGTCGACCCAGATGCCGAAGCCCCGACCTTGCAGGTGATTGCCTTTAATCACCGCACCATGGGCCTTGGGCTGGATGAACAGCCCCGCGTTCATCGCGGTGAGGTCGTGCCCCCAGTCCAGAAAGGTACAGCCCTCGATGCCGACATCCGGCGCACTGATGATCAAGCCGTTGCCCTGCCCCTCTCCCTGGAACACCGCGCCCGGCTCGCAGACAATTTGCATCGGTTGATCGACGCTGAACGATCCACGGTATTCCCCCGCCGGCAGGTGCCAGCGTTGCTCGGCGTCCAGTTTCAACGGCAAGCTAGTGACGGGTTGCACCGCCGCCAGCGCGCTGCCGCCAAGCGACAGGAGCGCCAGTGCAATGACCTTCATCGGGGTTTGCTTGAAATCGGTCATTGGCCCGCTCCTGTCGATGGGCAACCGTCAGGCCTTCTCGACCAGCATGCGGCCGACCATTTCCATGTGCAGCGCATGGCAGAACCAGCTGCAGTAGTACCAATGCAGGCCAGCCTTGTCGGCAGTGAACGTGATCGACGAAGTCTGCTGCGGACTGATCTCCATGCTCACACCGTGGTTGGTCATCACAAAGCCGTGGGTCACGTCTTCGATCTGGTCGATGTTGGTGATGATTACGGTGACCTCATCCCCCTGCTTGACGGTGAACTCAGTGACACCGTAGACCGGGGCCATCGAGGTCATGTAGACGCGCACTTTCTTGCCGTCGCGGATGACCTTGTTGTCGGTCTCCAGCTTGATCCCGTCTTTGGCCGCGATCACCACGGTCTCGGCAAAAAACGGGTCGTTGCGGTCCCAGATTTTTTTGGTCTTGATCTGGTCACGACGGGCCATGATGCAGTCGTGGGGTTCGGCGAAGGCCGGGCCGTCGTGCACCAGTTTCATTTCCTCGCCGGATATATCGATCAACTGGTCGTTTTCCGGGTGCAGCGGGCCGGTCGGCAGGAAGCGGTCTTTGGAAAACTTGCTGAGGACCATCAGCCATTGACCGTCGGCCTCACGGGTTTCGGTCAGCGACGCATGGTTGTGGCCCGGCTGGTACTGCACGTCGAGTTTCTGCTTGATGTAGTTGACCTTCTCGCCGGTGTAGGCGCGAACGGCCTCCTCCACGTTCCACTTCACCACCTGACTGTCGATAAACAGCGTGGTGTAGGCATTACCGCGGCCGTCGTAGGTGGTGTGAAGCGGGCCCAGACCCAGTTCCGGTTCGCCGACCACCACGTCACGCGGGTCCTTGAATTTGTCGTCGAACAGATCATCCAGCTTCGCGGTGGCGATGATCGTGCAAGTGGGCGAGAGTTTGCCGGCGGCAATGAAGTACTTGCCATCGGGCGTCATGTTGATCCCGTGGGGGTTCTTCGGCACCGGGATGTAACGCGTGAACGCGCTGTCCTTGCCCTCGTTTTTGCGCCCATCGACCACCGGGACTTTGGAGCCGTCCAGGGTGATGAACTTGCCCGCCTTGATCGCCGCTTCGATGCGCTGGATGTTGAACACCACCACCCAGTCACGCTCATTGCGCATCATGCCGCCCAGGTCGTAGGCCTTCTCCGAGTTGTAGCAGGTCGACGCCGCATACTTGCCGGTGTAGTCGGCGTCGGTGTTATCCAGGTTGCCGTCGACGATGACCTGGAAGGCCATCTCCATTTTTTCGGCATCGATGGCGTTGAACATCGTGTAGCTGTTCTTGTCCTGCAGGTCGAAGGTGCTGCCGTCATTGGGGTGCGGAATGACGAACTCGGCATTGGCGAACACGTACTTTGTGTGCGGGACTTTCTGCAGGCGCAGCCCGTGAACCGCCTGCACATTGGGCACTGTGAGCATCTTGTCGCACTTCATGATGTCCAGACGGATACGCGCAACGCGGCTGTTGGCCTTGTCATTGATGAACAGGTACTTGCCGTCGTACTTGCCGTCGGTCATCGACAAATGCGGGTGGTGGCAGTCGCCATTTTGAAAATGCGCGCTGTCGCCCATGATCCGTTTGCTTTCGTTGGTCAGGCCCCAGCCGGTGGCAGAGTCGACGTTGAACACCGGAACACGCAACAACTCGCGCATCGACGGAATGCCCATGATCCGCACTTCGCCCTGATGGCCGCCGCTCCAGAAACCGTAGTACTGATCCAGCTCGCCCGGCCCGACGTGGGTTTTCAGTTGCGCGTCCTTGGCCGCTGCCGCCCAGGTCTCACGGGTAAACACTGCGCCACCGATGGCCGTGGCACCGGCCAGTACCGCGCCGGTCACCGCACTGGTGCCCAGGAAGCCGCGACGACTGAGGCCGGTCGGCTCCGGCACTTCAGTGGGTTTTTTGGATTCTGTGTCGTTCATGAGGTGTGTTCCTTGAAGGGATAAAAACGGTCGCTGCGTACGTGCGCTCGCGGGGTTCATTCCAGAGCGGTTACTTCCACGACAGGGATCAGTTGCGCAGCGACAGGTGCCGCTTTGCCGCGTTTCTTGCGCTTGTTGATCAGCGGCGGGCATTTGTGGTCGTTCTCGTAAGTCATCTGGCAATCGAGGCAGTAATGGCACTCGTTGGCATTGATCCGGCCATCGGGGTGAATCGCCTGGATCTCGCATTCCTTGGCGCACAGTTGGCAGGGCGTGCCGCAGTCCTTGCGGCGTTTGAGCCAGTCGAACAGGCGAAATTTGCTCGGAATCGCCAGCGCCGCACCCAGGGGGCAGATGTAGCGGCAATAGACTTTACGGGTGAAGAGGTTGATGACCAGCAGCGCCACTGCGTAGAGGACGAACCACCATTGGCGGTCGAACCTGAGGGTGATGGCGGTCTTGAACGGTTCCACCTCGGCGAACAGTTCGGCGGTGGACATCGACTCCAGGGAGATACCGAACAGCAGCAGCAAAATGATGTACTTGATCGCCCACAGCCGTTCATGGACCGCGAACGGCAGTTCGTACTGGGGGATTTTCAGCTTGCGCGCGGCTTCGTTGATCAACTCTTGCAAGGCACCAAACGGGCACAACCAGCCGCAGAACACGCCGCGACCCCACAATAGAATGCTCGCTGCGGTGAAGACCCAGAGCATGAAAATCAGCGGATCGGTGAGAAACAGCTCCCAGCGAAAATGATCGAACAGCGCATGGGCGAAGGTCAGGACATTGACCACTGACAACTGCCCCAGCGCGTACCAGCCGATAAACACCACGGTAAAGACCAGGTACCCGCGGCGCAGCCAGTGCAGAAAATGCGGCCGGCGGGTGAACTTGTCTTGCAGGAACAGGATGGCCGTCAGCAGCAGCAACGCAGCCCCGAGTACAGCGATCTGGAAGTGTTTCTGATACCAGATGGTCAACCACATCGGCCGGCTGGCTTCCTCGATGGCGGCCAGTTCTTCGGCGCTGGGCAGTGGGCGCTCAAGGTAGGGCTCGGGCAATTGATAGGCCAGTTCGAAGCTGCTGAACGTGCCACTGACCGGGCCGGTCTGGCGACGTACCAATAACTCAAGAGACCAGGGCGATCCCGGATCAAACTTCGCCGGTTCGCGCACAATGAAAATCGACATCTCAGTGAACTCGGGCATGTCTTTGGCAAACACATCCGAGAGCCGCTGGTGGTCCATGTCGCGAAAGCTGATGACATTCCCGAACTGGCGCAATTGCACCCGATCGAAAATCCCGCCGCGCACATACCCCGAGCCTTTATAGGAAAACAGCCCGCGACCCAGTACCGCGATGGCCTGTTCGCCGGGCTTGAGGTCTTGCATGAGGAAGCGATATTGATTGTCGCCCAGCAGCGCGCGGCCAATGGTCGGCGGGTTCAAGTCGGCGGTGTAGAGCTCGATAAAGGTCTCATCAACCTGATCGGCGCTGGCGTTGTCGACGCCTTCGGCTTCGGTGCCCTTGAAGGCGGTGTCGACCTGGCCACGGGTCAGGTTCAAGCGGCGGATGGCGCCGTTGCCGGTCAGTTGTTCCCAGGTGGCAGGCTCGAAAAAGTCCTGGCGCACGGTGGCGGGTTTGCGCGCCGCACCGCCCGTGTCCGCGATCAACTTAAGTGATACCGCCACTTCGTGGGCGGCGCGCATGATGACCTCGTTGACCACCATCGCCGTGACGGTGGCCCCTGCAATCGCATCGACGGTAACCGCATTCGGATCGCTGGAATGGCCGACGACGACCCGCTGACTGACCTTGATCCCTTTGTATTTGGCGCTGAAGCCGTGAAGTTTTGCCTCAGGGATGCCAATCAGCAAAATCGGCTCGTGGTGCTCCAGCACATAGGCATCCTGAATCATGCCGGCGGTGTCGAGGATCACTTGGGTGTTGATCGGTTTGCCTGAGTAGGCCGGAATATCCACCACGTCCAGGCTCTGGAAAACATAGCCGAGCACCTTGCCGGCGGCGGACAGCGTGCGCACCTTGAACGGGCCTTCGGGCGCGGAAACCGAGTCGGTCTGAGGGAAGGTTTTCTCGATGCGCTGCTGCTCGATGTCGCCGTATTGCTTGGCCTGAACCCCGTCGAAGGTGGCGAGCATCAGCATCAGCAGGACCACCAGCCCGACGCCCCAGTCGCGCAGGTTGCCGTGTATCGAAGGCTGATGAATTGTCATGGGCTCGCTGATTTCAAAAGGGCTTGCGGTCATGTTAGGGAGCGTTGCGCCCCCTGCCCTTGATTGAAATCAACATAAGTCGTTATAGGACACGCTCCAATGTCTCAGACGGTGCGTGAAAACTGCCCTTTTTGTTCACCACCCAGATAGGCGTCAAACGCCATCGCGGCACTGCGCATCATCAAATGCCCTTGTGGCAACAGCACCAATTCGTCGCGATGAATCTGCAGCAGCCCATCGCGCACATGCTCGTCCAGCTGTGCCAGCGCCTCGGCAAAGTACTCGGTAAAGCGAATGCC
This sequence comes from Pseudomonas sp. MDT1-17, assembly GCF_054898105.1. Classification (NCBI taxonomy): domain Bacteria; kingdom Pseudomonadati; phylum Pseudomonadota; class Gammaproteobacteria; order Pseudomonadales; family Pseudomonadaceae; genus Pseudomonas; species Pseudomonas sp. MDT1-17. The sequence goes on from NZ_JBUBVM010000001.1 coordinate 3,590,532, forward strand.
ATGACCCGCCTCATACTTGTCGAACGCGATACGGCCATGGCACATCAGGTCGCTGATCACCTCGCGACGCAGCAGGTCGTCGGCGTTCAAGCGATAACCCCGATGCACCGGCAACAACCCTTGATCGATACGGGCGTAGTACTGCGAAAGCTCCTTGACGCTTTGGCTGTAGCTGTCACCGACCTTGCCGATCGACGACACGCCAAGGCCGATCAAATCGCAGTCGGCATGGGTGGAATAGCCCTGGAAGTTACGCTGCAGGGTGCCATTGGCCCGGGCCAGCGCCAGCTCGTCATCCGGCAAGGCGAAATGATCCATGCCGATATAGACGTAACCGGCCTCGGTCAGACGGCGGATGGTCAGCTCGAGCAGTTCCAGCTTGCGCTCCGGTGGCGGCATGTCGGCGGGTCGAATCAGCCGTTGCGCGCGGACCATCTCCGGCAAATGCGCGTAGCTGTAGGCGGCAATCCGGTCCGGACGCAGCGCGATGATCTTGCTGAGGGTGACGTCGAAACTCGTCACGGTTTGCAGTGGCAGACCGTAGATAAGGTCGACGCTGATCGACTTGAATTGCGCCTCGCGCGCCGCCGCGACCAGCGCATAAATCTGCTCTTCACTTTGCAGGCGATTGACCGCTGCCTGCACGTCGGGGTCGAAATCCTGCACGCCGAAGCTCAGGCGATTGAAGCCCAACTGGCGCAACGACTGAATCTGCTCGGTGCTGATGGTGCGCGGGTCGACCTCGATGGAAAACTCATGGTCATCGCTGTCATCCATGTTGAATGCCTGGTGCAGGCAGTCCATCAGGTCCGCCAGCTGCTCGCTGGTCAAATAGGTCGGCGTGCCGCCACCCAAGTGCAACTGAGTGAGCTTGCGGGTGCTGTCGAACAAGGCCGCCTGCATCGCGATTTCACGCTTGAGGTACTTCAGGTACTCGACGGCGCGATGGGTTTTCTGGGTAATGATTTTGTTGCAGGCGCAGTAGTAACAAAGGCTCTTGCAGAACGGAATGTGGATGTACACCGACAACGGTTTCGGCGCGGCCACCTGATTGCTGTCGCGGGCGGCACGCTGATAATCGTCAACGGCAAACGCCTGATGAAACTGCGGCGCTGTGGGGTAAGAGGTATAGCGCGGCCCCGGGCGGTCATACTTTTCGACCAGGGCGCGATTGAAATCAAATGTCTTGTTCATGATCGATCAACTCGCAATGGGGTTAATGCTTCGCACCGCCCAAATCTTTTTCAAACAGGTTGCAGATGGCATCCACTTCCGGCCGACCGGCGGGAAGGATGCTGATGAAACGGTCTGACAATTCAATCAACCCATCCCGGCTCAGTTGCTCCAGCAACGGCCAGACGGCGGAGAAGTACTTGGAAAAAGCCAGTCCGTAGCGCCTCTCGATGGCGCGGATATCCAGTTCCTGATCACAGGCCAGACGCTCCATGACCATTTGCCTGATCTGATCCCCCGCCTCGAAGCGCCAGCCTCGACACGTCGGCAATTGCCGCATCTCCAGTTGCTGCTGATAGCGTTCAATCTCGTCGGTGTTTTGCGTGTACAAATCGTCGATCTGGCTGATGGCACCCAAACCGAATCCAACATGATCGCAATAGCCGTGACGGGAGAAACCCTCACAGGTACGGCGCAACCGGCCTCGCTCCTGGGCGACCGCCAAATCATCATCGGGCCGGACAAACTGCCCCAGACCGATGTAGTGATAACCCGCGCAAAGCAGTTGATCAAAGCAGATCTGGCGCATCGCGCCTTTATCGTCCTGGCTGCACAGTGCTCTGATTTTGTCACCGAGCACCGGCCGATAGCGCCGTGGTGGCCGGGCATAATCGAACACCATCAGCCGGTCCGGCTCCAGTTCGATAATGCTCGCCAGCTTCAGCGCAAAACTGTCTGGCGTCTGCCAGGCATGGCCAAAACCCAGATCGACGTTGATGGATCGAAAACCAAAGGTGCGCGCGGCATCCATGAGCGACTGGATCGGCGCCGGGTTCTGGTAGCAGGCCACCGACCTGTCACAGTCGGCGTCGATATCCGGCACGCCGATGCTGACGTGATTGAATCCCTGATTGCGCAACAACCCCATGGTCGACCAGTCGGTATGGTGAAGGTCTACCTCGACGCTGTAGTCACCGCCTTCATGTTCAAGAAAATTGAACCGCCCACGCAGATGACTCATCAGCCGCTCCAGATGGGCAGGCGCGGGAGTGCCGCCCCCCAAATGAAACTGCTCGACCCGTTGCTCCGCACCCAGGTGACAACCGACGAGGTCGATTTCCTGCTCCAGGTGCTCAAGGTACTGCTCGATACCGTGGTGCTCGCCGACGATATCGCGCGGGGAACAGGAAGACGGCTTGAGGCTGGAAGGCAGTTGCACGTTCAGGGACAGCGGACGGCACTTCTGGCGGCTGACGCGCAGGGCACGAAGCAGATCCAGAGAGCCAATACCGTTATGAAATTTTTGCGTGTCGGCATGGCAGTTAGGGTCAAGCACGCCTTGATCGCACCGTGCGGTCGGCTCGCCGGGGTTGTGAAATAGATCGAGCATGACGGGTCTCCGAGACTGGCTGCGGATCATCAGTGTCGGGACTTAACGATCAATGCGCCTTGATTTGTATCAAGCGCAAGCGATGTCTTTGCAGAACGGACCACCGGTCAGGTCCGATTACCAGGTCAGGTAAAACATGCCCTTGGCCAACAGCACGATAATGACCATGTGGCAGAACAGGCTGCCATGGATGAAATGCAGGTACCGCGGACTCATTCGGCCACTTTTGAACAAAAACATGGCGACCAGAAAATGCAGCAGTACGCTCACCGCCACCGCGATTTTCAAAGCCAGCAATGTGCCGAACGATGAGGCCAGCGGTGAGGCAAGCACTGGCATGTAGCGCAGCCAGACCATGCCAAGCCCCGCGCCGAACAACACCAGCAGCACCCATGGCATCAGCGAACGCGCTCGCCGGCCGATGCCCTGCTCGACCAGCAGCATCACCCTCGCGGGTAGCTGTTTGCGGATGCTTTCCAGGAACAGGACTTCGAAGAACACTGTGCCGATAAAGATCAGGGCGGCAAACAGGTGCAACGTCAGAATCAGCGGATAAATCATGGAGGTTTCGCCTTGAGTCAAGGCAACCCGTTATGGCACAAGCGCACGGGATGTCGGTCTCTGGAGACTACAGAGCCGTCCGATCCATACGGTTGACATCGATCAAGAAAGCCACAAAACCCACACTCACCGTGCGGCATCATCCAGTTCAGAAGAACATGGGAGGCAAGCCAGGGGGACGCTCACTCAGCATGACAGGACTACTATCGAGCGCGCAGGAGCGATCGTTTTTACCGCTGGTCGAGACAAATACCTGATAGGCGGCCTGCCTAAACATCGTGACCTAGTATGAACGTAGGTTCGGCTGGAGATTCCCCAATGTCATGGGCTGAAGAACGCAAACCTGAACGCAGCAAGGAAACCCGGCTGTTTCTCTTTCTTGTCGTCTGCCTCTTTCCGTTGCTATCTGTCGCTATCGTCGGCGGCTACGGCTTCATCGTCTGGTTTTTCCAAATGTTGTACGGCCCACCGGGACCACCCAACTGACTAATAGCCTTTTCTTAAAAGCCTGTTGGAGCCTGCACATGGACGACGCCCTGCATATTGCCAGCCTTGTGGTACTTGCCCGACCTGAATTATTCGACTCGGTTAAAGCAAACTTGCGTCTTTTGGACGGTGTGGAACTGCATCAGGAAAGTGCTGCGGGAAAACTGGTGGTGGTACTTGAAGCCTTACACGAAAGCCAAATCCTTCAACGCATTGAACAGATCAACAACTTGCCGGGCGTACTCAACGCCGCGTTGATTTATCACGAACTCCTCGAGCCCGAAGGAGATATCGAATGAGCATGTCCCGCCGAGCATTCGTCAAGACCCAGGCGGCCGCCATCGCTGCCGCTGCTGCCGGTCTGCCGATTGTGACCTCCTCCAGTAACCTGATTACCGAAGCAGACATGGTCACCTTGGACTGGAACAAGGCGCCCTGCCGTTTCTGTGGCACCGGTTGCAGCGTTATGGTCGCGACTCGGGATAACCGGGTGGTTGCCACCCACGGCGACGTCAAGGCCGAGGTCAATCGAGGCCTGAACTGCGTGAAGGGTTATTTTCTGTCGAAGATCATGTACGGCGTCGACCGCCTGACCCAACCGCTGCTGCGAATGAAGAATGGCCAATACGACAAGCAGGGCGAATTCCAGCCGATCAGTTGGGTGAAAGCTTTCGACATCATGGAGTCGAAATTCAAGGAAGCCCTGAAGAGTAAGGGCCCCGAGTCGGTCGGCATGTTCGGCTCCGGGCAATGGACCGTGTGGGAAGGCTATGCCGCCAACAAGCTGATGAAGGGAGGCTTTCGCAGCAATAACATCGACCCCAACGCGCGGCATTGCATGGCCTCGGCGGTGATGGGTTTTATGCGCACCTTTGGCATGGATGAGCCGATGGGTTGCTACGACGACATCGAAGCCACCGACGCCTTCGTGCTCTGGGGTTCGAACATGGCCGAGATGCACCCGGTGCTCTGGAGCCGTGTCACTGACCGACGCCTGAGTCAGCCTCACGTGAAAGTCGCCGTACTGTCGACCTTCGAACACCGCAGCTTCGAACTGGCCGACATCCCCATGGTGTTCAAGCCGCAAACCGATCTGATGATCCTCAACTACATCGCCAACCACATCATAGAAAGCGGCGCGGTGAACCAGGACTTCATCACCAAACACACCCGCTTTGCCAAAGGCGCCGATGACATCGGCTACGGCCTGCGCCCTGACGATCCACGGGAAATGAAGGCGAAAAATGCCGGCAAGGCCAACACCTGGACGGACATTTCCTTCGAGCAATACGCAGCCTTCGTCAAACCGTACACCCTGGAACGAACCGCCGAGGAGACGGGTGTTCCGGCAGAACGGCTCAAGAACCTGGCCGAGCTGTATGCCGATCCCAAGCGCAAGATCGTGTCGTTCTGGACCATGGGCTTCAACCAGCACACTCGTGGCGTATGGGCCAACAACCTGATTTACAACATCCACCTGCTTACCGGAAAAATCAGCGAACCGGGCAATAGCCCATTCTCATTGACCGGCCAGCCATCGGCCTGTGGTACAGCACGCGAAGTCGGGACGTTCTCCCACCGGTTACCTGCCGATCTGGTCGTGACCAACCCCAAGCATCGCGCCATCGCCGAAAAAATCTGGAAACTGCCCGCCGGCACCATTCAGGAAAAGCCTGGTTTTCACGCGGTGGAACAGAGTCGCATGCTCAAGGACGGCATTCTCAACGTCTACTGGACCCAGGCGAGCAATAATATGCACGCCGGGCCGAACATCATGCAGGAGGTCCTGCCGGGTTGGCGTAACCCTGAAAATTTCGTGATTGTTTCGGATGTCTACCCTACCGTTTCCGCCCAAGCCGCCGACCTGATCCTGCCCAGCGCCATGTGGGTGGAAAAGGAAGGTGCCTTCGGCAACGCCGAGCGGCGTACGCAGTTCTGGCACCAGTTGGTGAGCGCACCAGGGGACGCCAAGTCGGACCTGTGGCAGTTACTGGAATTTTCCAAGCGTTTCACCACCGATGAAACCTGGCCCGCCGAATTACTGGCCAAGTCTCCTGAGTACAAGGGTAAGACCCTGTTCGACGTGCTGTTCAAGAACGGCCAGGTTGATCAGTTCCCGGTCGAGCAACTGGAAGCCGGATACAAAAACGATGAAGCCAAAGCCTTTGGCTTCTACTTGCAAAAAGGTTTGTTCGAGGAGTACGCCCAGTTCGGTCGCGGCCACGGTCACGACCTCGCCGCATTCGACCGTTACCACAGCGAACGGGGTCTGCGCTGGCCAGTGGTCGACGGCAAGGAAACCCGCTGGCGTTACCGCGAGGGGCTGGACCCGTACGTCGAGAAAGGCAGCGAAGTGCAGTTTTATGGCTACCCGGACAAGAAAGCGATCATCTTCGCCCTTCCCTATGAGCCGCCGGCCGAAGCACCGGACGCCGATTTCCCGTTCTGGCTGAGCACCGGACGCGTCCTCGAACACTGGCATACCGGCACCATGACCCAGCGCGTCGAGGAACTGCACAAAGCGGTGCCGGACGCACTGGTCTACATGCACCCCGAAGATGCCAAGGCCTTGAAAGCACGGCGTGGCAGTGAGGTGAAACTGATCAGCCGACGCGGGGAAATCCGTGCGCGCGTCGAAACACGCGGGCGTAATAAACCGCCTCAAGGCTTGGTGTTCGTGCCGTTTTTCGATGCCAACAAGCTGATCAACAAAGTCACGCTCGATGCCACCGATCCGATCTCCAAGCAGACCGACTACAAAAAATGCGCGATACGAATCGAGTTGATCAGCGTGGCCTGAGGAGAACTGTCATGTCTTTTCGAATCCTGCCGTTGCTCCTGCTCGCAGCGATGGGCGTGGTCATCGCTGCAGAAGTCGGTTACCCGCTCGATGCTCCAGGGCCAGATGGGCGCAGACCCGGCGGCACCTTGACCCAAAGTATGCCGGCCCCGCCCATCGCCGACGAAGAAAACAAGGACCTGAAACGCGAACGCAACTACCCGGATCAGCCGCCGACCATCCCGCACACCATCCGCGGATATCAGATCGACAAGAACGGCAACAAGTGCCTGTCCTGTCACAGCCGTGCCAACAGCGCACGGACCCAGGCGACGATGATCAGCATCACCCACTACATGGACCGCGACGGTCAGGCGCTGGCAGCGGTCTCACCCCGTCGGTACTTCTGTAACCAGTGCCACGTGCCGCAAGCAGATGTGCTGCCGTTGGTGGGGAACAGCTTCGAGACGATCGACAAAATACTGCAAGACGACGCCAACGCCGCGCAGAAACCCTGAGGAGGCAACATGAAAGCACTGTTCGCCCTGCTCAAGGATTACTGGGGCATCCTGCGTCGTCCGAGCCTCTATTACAGTCTGGGCTTTCTGACGTTAGGCGGTTTCATCGCCGGGATCATTTTCTGGGGGGGGTTCAACACCGCGCTCGAGCTGAGCAATACCGAAAAGTTCTGCATTTCCTGCCATGAAATGCGTGACAACGTATTCGTCGAATTGAAGGACACCATTCACTACACCAACCGCTCCGGCGTGCGCGCCAGTTGCCCGGACTGCCACGTCCCCCACGAATGGACACACAAGATCGCGCGCAAGATGCAAGCGTCCAAGGAGGTCTGGGGCAAGATTTTCGGCACTATCGATACTCGCGACAAGTTCCTCACCCTGCGCCGCGAACTGGCCGAACATGAGTGGGCCAGGCTCAAGGCTAACGACTCCCGCGAATGCCGCAACTGCCACAACTTCGAGTTCATGGACTTCACCCGCCAGGGCAAGCGGGCCGCGGCCATGCACTCGACGTCATTGGCCAGTGGTGAGGCCACCTGCATCGACTGCCATAAGGGCATCGCTCACAGGCTGCCGGATATGAGCGGAGTAAAAGGCTGGTAAAGATTTTCTGGTGAGCTGCGTGGAACTTGCCTAAAGGCCCGCTCGCAACTGGATAGTTCACGTTCGTATGCGAATCACCTCAATGGGTTGTGGACTCAACCAGTCGATGCAATAGATTGACTCAATCGTTCAGCCACACAAATCTCAGCTTACCGAGTTCGATTTAATAGCGACTACATGTCTTCATCCAAAGTTTCAAATTTGGAAAGTTTTAGCTTTACGCATTCGTTGACAGGCCTCCAGTCAAAGCGTCAGCCGGCCGCTGCGGCGACAAATCACCCCATCGCTCCTGCTAACGAACTATATATCTACGGCTATCTCAACCGCATCAAGGCCGGCGCAGCGAACTTCGCCTGCGTGGCATCGAAGGACGCTATAGATCTCAGAAACCACCTGCATCGTTGCGTCTTCGATCGTTCCTTCATTACGGCATAAAACCCAGCCGTGATCTGCAATCGCTCGCTCGAACGCCTTGGTACAAGCGACATGTTCTTCCAGCTTATGGATCACAGTACTGCTCAGTCCACGCCGTCGTGCCGCTGCCCTCGCCCATGAAATATCAGGGGCGGTGACAACTCCGACATGCAGGTCTGGCACTCGCACGTTTCGATCAATGTTCAACTGTAGAATCTCTGCAAACGGGACTATCCGGCGAAACGCGGCATCAGACGGGTACCAGCGATCGATCAAGATGATGCTGTCTGGTGGCTGTTTAGTCAGCACGTGCTGGGAAATCCAGGTACGGCTATCAGCAAAGCGCTCACAAACCTCCAACTCCAAATCCCGAGTGGGATTTCTGACGAGTTTGTTAACGAGGGCCATTGTTTCACCCCTATAGGGATCGCTTTTTTGCTCGCAAAGTCGGATCACCTTTTTGTTGTCTGCCCTCAGTACTTTCGTGACGGCTTCCAAAAGTGTGGTTTTGCCGGTTCCCTTGGGCCCGTCTAGAGAAACAAACAGCGGACGATTCATTCTTCAAATAACGATTGATATACGGTTTTTTTTGCCTGGTTCGTTCGCTGGAACCGCTTGGCGCGACTACGCGAATCGAGTGCAGGGCCTTTACGAACAGACATTGATGAACACTCTAAATTAGTTTCTGGCTAACGGGTCTCAAAATCCAGGGTTACAGCCGCTTACGAACATCGGGCATCGCCCATAAATTCAATCGTGTGTCTGGATGGAACTGCTCACATCGGTGTTCATTTCGCTGCCGTCCGCTTTGCTCTTTGTTGTCAGCGTCGCTGATTAACCTGAACGCCCTACTATTTTCTATATGACTGAGCTTTAGGTAAACCATGAAGCCTATTAGGTTCGTTTCGATTCTGACTGTCAAACTTGCTCTGAAACGTTTTCACACAGCCTGGGGCTCTTCATCGCCGTACTGCTGGCAGAGGAATTCGCGTATCGCTTCGGCGGTTCGCCTGGCGCTGGTCACCACGAAAAAATGCCCCTCGCCCTGCAGGACGTGCAGTTCGGCACGGCGAATGGTGCGGCGCAGGATGTGCGCGTTGTACAGCCGCACCAGGGTGTCGCGTTCGCCGGTGAGGATCAGCGTGCGCTGGCGCAGACGGAACAGCCGCAGCAGGCTGGTCCAGCCGACCAAGGCGGTGAGCTGGTGGTAATAGGTTCGCGGGTTGACCGTGAGCATGCCGTTCACCACACCGAAGCGCAGCAGCGTCTGTATCGAATTGCGCGAGCCTTCTTGCTTGCGCGGTTTGGCGCTTTTGCTCCTGCCAAAAAAATCCAGGATGTCGGCGGGCTTCACCAGCATCGCCGGGCCGGCCGAGGTCGCCGCGAGGATCAGCCGGCGCACCATGCTCGGGTAACGCAGGGCAAATTCTTGCGCCAACGCTCCGCCCCAACTCACGCCGAACACATCGACCTGGTCGATTCCCAATTGCTTGAGCATCTCGGCGATCAGGTCGGCATGGCGCGGCAGACGCATCGGCCAACGGGGCATTTGCGATTTGCCGACCCCGGGAACGTCCAACGTAATGGTCTTGTAGTCCACCAGTTCATCGCGCAGGGGATCGAAGGTACAGATCAAACCACCCAGGCCGTTGAGCAAGAGCAGCGGTGAGCCTTGGCCGCGGATTGAAACGTTCAACTGCAAGTCTTTAATGGTTAATTTGTGCGTTGTCATGGTTTCCCCCTTGGCCTACCCGCTGTTAAGACAGCGTCTGGCTTTTGCGTTGCAAAAAAGGGTGACATTTGTTGCGCCGAGGCATTTCACCGCGATGAAGACCGACTCGAACTGCAGGGCCTGCAAGTCCGAGCGTGGCGACCAGCAGTCCAGGCAAACTGATCTACAGGCCGCGTTGACGTCGATGTGCGTGGCTAATCCAGGATGAACAGGTCCCCTTCCACATCCGTATCGCCGTGTTTACGACTCTCAGCTGCAGCGTCGTAGACGATCATCAGGACCTCCCCAGGCTGCTCGCCCGATTGGAACAGACACATCCCCTCTGCGTGATCGTCGCCTTGCCCGAAAGGCACCTCCAGCACCGTCTCCAATTGATCGGTGAAGACCACGCTTTCCTCGTCGGAAGCGAAACCGCCGCGCCAGCGGAAGACCGTTACCGGACCGTCCTGCTCCATGGTGGGGCCCGCCAGGAACAGCAGATCGTCACCGCGGGTGCACAGGTCACGCAAGCCCAGGCCATTGAGCGCGAAGAAGTGCTTGCGGTAGCGGCGCCCATCCGGACCGATCTTCTTCAGCACCAGCGTGTCAGACGAGGCGTCGTTCAGCTCGGGTTCGATCTCCAACACCACGGCCCAGCCGCGTAGAACCGGCCCACGCAGCCCCAGCAGAAGGCGCGTGCCGATCATCACCAACCCTTCGATATCGAAGCCGTTGTCCTTACCCGGGATACGCAGGAAGTCGCGTAGCTGAGGATCTTCAGCAATGGCCGCGGTCAGGTCGTTACCGACTTCGTTGCCCTGCAGCTGCGCCGCTGTACGTCCATCGGCATCCACTTTCCTGGCGAGTACATAGCTGTCGTTCTGCTTCACCACAGGGATGCGGGCCAGCAGAAAACGGTTGCCGTCCGCCTCTACTGTCGACAGGCGCTTGATATTCTTTTGTGCAGAAGTGCCGGCCTCGGACTTCTTGCGCTTCAGGCTATGGGAGCCCACCACCCAGAGGTAACCACTGTCATGGGCATAGGCCAAGCCCTCGATATCGATCTCGGCGCCTTGTTTCGGTACGGGCAGATCCAGATATTCCAGAAGCGGAAACGATTGGTGCTCGTCGCACCTTACGATGCCGCCGGGCGCAGCATCCTGGATTTTCAGGCGTTCCAGGCTCGTGGTTTCGTCGTTCGCCACCCAGAGTGTGTCGTCAATCTGCTGAGCGACCGAAAGGCCATCGCGCAACGACGCAAACGCCGGATCAAAGCTCAATAACGCAAAATTGCTTCGGTGGCTCATGAGCGGTCTCCTGTCTTTATGGCGCTGCGCGCCGGTTATTCAGAACCGGATTCTGCGCGTGCTCTTCGTCCGGAGCATGCACTCGTCCTAGCCGAACCGTCCACCGTTGATGGTTGAGGCCCCTTTGCTGCATCTGCCAAGCAATCCGGATTAGTTCCATCAACTCCAAAAATAGCCGACTAACGGTGCCCCCCGCAGGCACAAAGCCTGCAACAACCACCTCGACGAACATTTGACGTCAATCTACCGCCATACGGATTTCCTAATCAGCAGACCCATTTGACACAGTTCAATAGCGTCGGTTCGAGCGCAACTGTGGCCGCAACATTCCCCGAATACAGGATTATTGCCATGATCGACCTCGCCACCTGGAATTTGAGCATCCCTGAAGGCAGCCCACCGGCCACCATCGAAACGCCTCGATTGGCGCAAGGCTTCAACGACCAGTATTTCAGTTCTGAAGCCGCTACCCTTACCTTCTGGGCACCTGTGACCGGTTCCAGGACGGCCAACGCTGTGTACCCACGTAGCGAATTGCGAGAAACCTATAGCAATGGAGCTCTGCGCAACTGGCAGTATCCAGCGGCGGATAACAAACTGCGGGCGAGTCTGGCCGTCAATCAGGTGCCCAGCACCGGCAAGATCGTGATTGGTCAGATTCACAACAAGGACAGCAACAGCCCCATGGTGAAGCTGGAATACCAATACAAAACGTCGGCTTCGACGGGAAACATTGTCGCCAAGGTGCGCCTGCGCCCCGACGATGAAGAGGGCCAGGTCATTACCATTGCGACGGGTGTGCCGCTCAACCGCAACTTTTCCTACCAGATCCACCTCAGCCCGAAGGGCGCGCTGGGCATCAGCGCAGCAGGATACAACTGGAGAACCACCGTCGACCCGAGCTGGAAGACCAAACCACTGTATTTCAAAGCGGGTGCGTATGTGCAGGACAACACCGGCTATCCCACCGAGGGCGGAAAAGTGACGTTCAGGATGCTGGAGATCCAACACAACATTTAGTCGCTTCTTCAGGTCACTACCGTTGGCACCCCGATCCGAAGGGTGAAGACTTCAGATCGGGCGCACGGAAGCGGTGAATCTTCAACTCGAAGAGTTAGACAGTGCTCCGGTCTATTCTTGAATACTTGTGGCTCAACAAATAACTTCTTCTGCACTGCCTCGTTCGCGAAACCTCTCGATAAATAACACCTCGAAAAACACCGTAGCGATGAAACCCAGCGCGGCGACCAGGTGCCTGCCAGCCCGCTCCCACAGGGCATCGCACGCTGCCTGAGCGAGCGTCAACGAAACGTTATTTGCTCGAAATTCTTAACAGCCGCCGATCAGTTAGTTAGGTTTATTGACACTTCTCCGATATGCGGTCACAACTTTTGCGCTCCGCTGGGTCATAACACGGTGGTCGTCGATGGAATATTGGCGTCTAGCGAGTTCTAGCCTGATACGGAGATAACCTCATGATTTTCGACGTACAAAATTTTGGCGCCAAAGGAGATGGCATCACAGACGACACGGCGGCGATACAAAGTGCGATTGATGCAGCGGCCGCCGCAGGCGGGGGTCAGGTGTATATGCCGACCGGAACTTATATCGTTTCGGGAGGTGAGGAACCTTCCGACGGCTGCCTGATGCTCAAGAGCAACGTCTACCTGTACGGGGACGGCATGGGCGAAACCACCGTCAAGGTGGCTGACGGCTCCGACACCAAGATCACCGGTGTCATCCGCTCGGCCTATGGCGAGGAAACCCACGACTTCGGCGTCAGCAACCTCACCATCGACGGCAACCGTGACAACACCACGGGCAAGATTGACGGTTGGTTCAACGGCTACATTCCCGGCGAGGAAGGCTACGACTCCAACGTCACCCTCGACAGCGTCGAGATCAAGGATTGCTCCGGGTACGGTTTCGACCCCCACGAGCAGACCGTCAACATGGTCATCAAGAACAGCGTGTCCCACGGCAATGGCCTGGACGGCTTTGTTGCTGACTTCCTCAGCGACAGCACCTTCGAAAACAATGTCGCCTACGACAATGACCGCCACGGTTTCAACGTCGTCACCAGTACCCACGACTTCACCCTCACCAACAACATTGCCTACAACAATGGCGGCAATGGCATCGTGGTGCAGCGCGGCAGCGAGGACATCCCCTCCCCCAGCAACATCACCATCACCGGTGGCGAGGTGTACGGCAACGGCGCCGAAGGCGTGCTGATCAAACTGTCCAGCGACGTGACCGTCAGCGGCGTCGATATCCACGACAACGCCAGCGCCGGGATACGCGTCTACGGCAGCAACCACGTCGAAGTCATCGACAACACGCTCAACAACAACTCACTGGGCGGCGCTGTACCCGAGATCATCATCCAGTCCTACGACGACACCCTGGGCGTGTCCGGCAGGTACTTCAACGGCAGTGATAACCTCATCCAGGGCAATATCATCAGCGGCAGCGACCTGTCGACCTACGGTGTTGCAGAGCGCAATGAAGACGGCACCGATCGCAACGCCATCATCGGCAACACCATCAGTCACACCAGTAAAGGCGCCACCCTGGTCTATGGCGACGGCAGCTACGTCAGCGCCACGGTGCCGATGACCACCGTGCAAGGCACGGCTGGCAACGACACCCTGCTGGGCAGCGCCGCCAGCGAGATTTTCTATGGCGCGGCCGGCAACGACACGATCAATGGCGGGGCCGGTGGCGACATTCTGGTGGGCGGTGCAGGCATCGACAAACTCACCGGCGGCACGGGTGCCGATACGTTCCGTTTCATCGCCCAGTCCGACAGTTACCGCAACGCAACCGCAAGCTTCGATGACACCATTACCGACTTCGACGTCACCCAGGACAAGATCGACCTCGCCGGCCTCGGTTTCACCGGCCTGGGCAATGGCCGTGGCGGCACCTTGCAGGTCAGCTACAGCGCCAGCAACGACCGCACCTACATCAAGGACTACGATGCCGACGCCAGCGGCAATCGCTTCGAATTGATTCTCTCGGGCAACCTGGTCAGCACCCTGACCGCCAGCAACTTCATCTTCAACCGTGTGGTCACCGGCACCAGCGGCAGCGACTCGCTGTCGGGTAGTGATTCGGCCGACACCCTGCTCGGCCTGGCAGGCAACGATAGCCTCAGTGGCGGCGCGGGCGACGACAAAATTGACGGCGGCGCCGGCATGGACACCCTCACCGGTGGCACCGGAGCGGACACTTTCGTGTTCTCCAACCGCCTGGACAGTTATCGCGACTACAACACCGGTGGCGCCAACCTTGGCGACCTGATCACCGACTTCGATATCACCGCCGACAAGATCGACCTCTCGGCCATGGGTTTCACCGGCCTGGGGGACGGCAAAAACAACACCGTGTACCTGGTGCTCAACACTGCCGGCACCAAGACTTATATCAAGACCCTGACTGCCGACGCCAATGGCAACCGCTTCGAGGTCGCGCTGGACGGCAATTACCTCGACAAACTGACCAGCGCCAATTTCGTCTTTGCCACTTCGCCAACGGTCAACCATGCGCCGGTGGTGGCAACGGCGTTGCTGGATCAGAACGCCACCGAAAACACCCCGTTCAGCTACGTGGTGCCGGCCGCCAGTTTTACCGATCCGGATAATGACAGCCTCAGCTACACCGCCAAGCTGGCCAATGGCAGCGCCCTGCCCAGCTGGCTGACTTTCGACGCCGCCACTCGTACGTTCAGCGGCACACCTGGCGACACCGCGTCGGGCACTTACTCCGTACAGGTCACCGCGTCCGATGGCAGCAATGCAACCGTCAACGACAGCTTTACCCTGGCCGTACAGGACGTACCCGCCGCACCCACTGTGATCAATGGCACACCGAACAACGACACGCTGACGGGCACCGCTGCCAACGAACAACTGTTCGGTGGCGCCGGTAACGACACCCTTAATGGTGGCGCCGGCAACGACATTCTGGTCGGCGGCACCGGCGCGGACAAACTCACCGGCGGCGCGGGTGCCGATGTATTCCGCTACACCTCAACACTCGACAGCTACCGCACCGGGTCCACCAGTGCCAGTGACCAGATCCTCGATTTCGACGTGACCGCCGACAAGATCGATGTCTCGGCGCTCGGCTACACGGCCCTGGGCAATGGCCTGAACGGCACGCTGCAAGTGACCTACAGCGCCTCGAGTAACCGAACCTACCTCAAGGACCTCACCGTCGACGCCAACGGCAACCGCTTCGAAGTGTCACTGGCGGGCAACCTGGTGAACAGCCTGACGGCGAGTCATTTCCTCTTCGCCGACCAAAACACCCCCAGCAATGTAGCGCCGGTGGTGACCATCCCCCTCCTCGACCAGAGCGCCACCGAAAGCACGCCGTTCAACTACACCGTGACCCACGACAGTTTCACCGATGCCAACCAGGATGCGCTGACCTACACCGCGACCCTCGCCGACGGCAGCGCCCTGCCCGTTTGGCTGAGTTTCAATGCCACCAGCCTGACGTTCTCCGGCACGCCGATCAGCACGGCGTCCGGCAATTACAACGTACTGGTCAAGGCCACCGATCCTTCAGGGGCGTCGGTCAGCGACAGCTTCGCCCTGGCGGTGGCCGATGCGCCCGCCAACACCATCACCGGCACCAACAACGCCGAAAGCCTCAACGGTACGGCGGGCGCAGACCTGATCCTCGGCCTCGGTGGCAACGACACCATCAAGGCCGGCACCGGCGCGGACATCGTCGACGGCGGCGCCGGACGCGATTCGCTGTACGGCGGCGACGGTGCCGACACCTTCCGCTACACCAACGTACTCGACAGCTACCGCGACTACGACACCGGCGGTGTCACGGCCACCGACACGATTTATGACTTCACCGTGGGCGTCGACAAGATCAATGTTTCGGGACTTGGTTTTCTCGGCCTCGGCGATGGCAGCAATGGCACGCTGTACATGACCCTCAACGCGGCCGGCGACAAGACCTACATCAAATCCGCCGAGGCCGACGCCGATGGCAATCGCTTCGAAATCGCCCTCAACGGCAACTACCTCAACACCCTGACCGCCAGTGATTTCGTGTTCGGTGAGCGCGCCCAGCAAGACATCCTCTACCTGCCCACACTCGGCCAATCCAATGCGCGCCTGCTGCGCATGACGGAGGACGACGATCAATCCGGCACCTCAATGCTGGTCAAGGACCTGGACCGCTACACCGACTATGACGTGCGCAGCCAGTTTACCGACGCCGATGGCAATGGCATTGACATCGCGGTGGGTGGCAGCACGGTCAACGGCCTGTCGACCCTGGGCGCCGAGCAACTCAATTTGTGCTGGTGGCTGACCGACACCAACCAACCCGGGCCTGCGCTATTGCGTGCCGTGGCGTTGCTGCAGGACCAGCTCACCGAACTCAAATCCATTGATAACGTCACCATGGGCATCATCTGGGGCCAGGGCGAGGAAGCCGCCCAGGAGATTGGCCGCTCCACCGACAAAGCCGCGGCAGCAGCGGCGTACAAGGCCGCGACCCTGAATGTGTTTGATTACCTGCATGCCCAGTTCGGTAACTTCAGCGTGTACATGATGGAAACCGGTCACTACGAGCAGGATGCGGCGCGTGCCCGTGGTTATTCGGAAGAGAAAATTGCCTCCATCGTCGGGGGGGCCGGCTATGTCCGCGCCGCCCAGGAAGCCATCGCCGCCGAGCGCGCCGACGTCAAGCTGGCGGTGGACTACACCGACCTGCCCTTGCGTTATGAAGTCGATCCGCTGGTGTACCCGGACGACGTCTGGCACCTGCACGAGGAATCGGCGGAAATCGTCGGCCAGCGCTTGGCCGATTACATCGCCGATGACCTTGGCTTCCAAGGCAACCCCAACGACAACAACAGCGTGCAGGCCATTTTCGACAACGCTCAGAACCAGGGCGGGATGATTTCCGGTACTGATCAGGCTGATACCCTGGTGGGCAGTTCGGGCAACGACACACTGGATGGCGACTTGGGCGCCGACACCATGACCGGTGGCGATGGCAACGACATCTACGTGGTCGATAACGCGTTCGACAGCGTGATGGAAACCAATACCTCGACCTCGCAGATCGATACGGTGCAGGCCTCGGTCAGTTGGACGCTGGGCGCCAATCTCGAGAACCTGGTACTCACCGGCGTGTCAGAAATCGACGGCACCGGCAATGAGCGGCGCAACTTCATCACCGGCAATGCTGCCGACAACGTGCTCGATGGTGCCGCAGGGGCCGACAGCATGAGCGGCGGCGATGGTGACGACACTTACTATGTCGACAACGCCGACGACACCGTGATCGAGACCAACAGCAATGCGGTGCCTGGAGGAATCGACAGCGTCCACAGCAGCCTGGCGGCCTATACCCTCGGCAACAACGTCGAGAATCTGTCTATCGACAGCGCTGGCGCCGCCAATGGCACGGGCAACGCGCTGGACAACACGCTGTTCGCCGGTGCCGGCAACAACATGCTGGACGGGCGCGATGGCAAAGACACGGTGTCCTTTGAGCGTGCCTCGGCGGGGGTTACCGTAAACCTCTCGACGTCCGCACAACAAAACACCGTGGGTTCTGGGCTCGACACCTTGAAATTCTTTGAAAACGTGACGGGAAGCGCCTACGCCGACAGTCTGTCGGGCAACAGCGCCGCGAACATCCTGAACGGAGGTGCCGGTAACGACACGCTGGTGGGTGGTTCGGGCGATGATCGGCTGATCGGCGGCGCAGGCACCGACAACCTCACCGGCGGCACTGGCGCGGACACCTACGCGTTTGGTGCCCTGTCGGACATGGGCGTCGGGGCGTTGCACGATGTGATCAGCGGTTTCAAGACCACCGAGGGTGATCATCTGGATTTCACCGGCCTGGACGCCAACCCGCTGACCGCCACCGTTGATGCCTTCACGTTCATCGGCAGCAACGCCTTCGACCCCACCAACGCCACCGGCCAACTTCGCTTTGCCGATGGCATCCTCTATGGTAGCGTCAACACCGACGCCACGCCTGACTTCGAAATACAAATGGTGGGCGTGCAGGAGCTGCACGCCAGCGACTTCACAGCCTGACCTCATGTGGGAGCGAGCCTGCTCGCGAAGACGGCGGTACATTCAGCATGGATGCTGATTGATCCACCGCTATCGCGAGCAGGCTCGCTCCCACATGTCATTCCTCTTTGAAGGCCGCAAGCAAGCGTTCACGCAAAGGTTTCATCAAGTAATTCATCAAGGTGCGTTCCCCCGTCACCACCGTGACATCGGCGAGCATGCCGGGGCGCACCAGCAGCCCGGCGGCTTGCAGCGAGGCGACGGTGTCGGCGGGAATTTCGACCTTGGCGGAAAAATACGGCTGGTGCGTCTGTTCATTGATCAACTGGTCCGCCGACACCGTAGTCACCGTACCGGTGACGGTCGGCGTATCCACCCGTTGCAGCGCGGTGAAATGCACATGCACCGGCAGACCCGGGCGTAACTTATTGGCCATCAGCGGCTCGAAACGCGCGGTGATCGCCATCGGCGCATCCAGCGGCACCACCTGCATCAGGGTTTGGCCGGCCTGCGCAACGCCCCCGACCGTATGAATGCTCACGTCCATGACCTGCCCGGACGCCGGCGCACGGATCGCACCGTTGTCGACTTCAAACTGCAAGGCATGAATCTGATCGGCATAACCT
This sequence comes from Pseudomonas sp. MDT1-17, assembly GCF_054898105.1. Classification (NCBI taxonomy): domain Bacteria; kingdom Pseudomonadati; phylum Pseudomonadota; class Gammaproteobacteria; order Pseudomonadales; family Pseudomonadaceae; genus Pseudomonas; species Pseudomonas sp. MDT1-17. The sequence goes on from NZ_JBUBVM010000001.1 coordinate 3,609,173, forward strand.
GCCGCCTCGGCAGAGACCTCGCTGAGCTGGGTTTCGGCATCGCGGCGAAATTCCTGCTGCGCCTGCAAAGCCTTGAGCCGGCTTTCGTTGATCGCCTGGCGGGTCCTGCCGACATCGCCCACTCCAGAGGAAATCTGTCCAGCCAATTGGGCTGCATTGCGCTCGGCCTCGAAGAGTTTGTTGCGCGGAATGTAGCCTTCAAGGGCCAAATTACGCAGGCCTTCCAGCTCCTGCTGCTGGAAGCGCATCTGCGTATCGTAGTTACGCTTGACGCCTTCGTAGCCGAGCAATTGCTGCTGCAAGGCCGCGGCTTCGTGTTCGATGATCTGCAAGCGGCTGCCCAGTTCTGCGCGGCGGGTCAGAAACAACTGGCTCTGCAAGGCCATGGAGGCCTTGACCCGCGGCTCGTCGGCGCGTTCCAGCAATTCGGCGGGCCATTGGATCTCGGCTGAGCCAAGGCGCTCGGCAATCAACCGCGCCTCGACGCTGCGATCGTTGAGCAACTTGCCCAAGGTCACGTCCCGTTGCGACTGCGCCTGCACCGTATTGAGCTGCACCAGCAACTGTCCCTGGGTGACGCGGTCGCCATCGCTGACCAGCAGCTTTTCCACCACCCCACCGACCAATGACTGCACAGCCTTGCGTTCGCCCGCCACCACCACGGTGCCGCTGCCCACGACACCCTGGTCGAGCGGCGCCAGGCAGGCCCAGAGCAGGAAGCCACCCAGCGTCAGGACCAGGAAACCCACACCATAGCGTGCCGCCCCCCCGGCGTCGGTGCTGGCGCAGGGCAGCGTTGTGGCGCCGCGCACGCTCAGCCCCTGCTCGCTGTACGTTTGTGCCTCTGGGGTCAGATCACGCATCTCCGCCAGCCTCCCTGACCGCGGCCGGTCTTGGCCCCGGCCTCAATGCCTTGAGCAACCGATCCCTTGGACCGAATGCATGTTGAGTACCGTCCTTGAGCACCAGGATGTGATCAACCACCGCCAGCACATTAGGCCGGTGGGTAATCAGCACCACGGTGCTGCCAGCCGCCTTGAGCGCATTGATGGCCTGCACCAGTGCCACCTCTCCGGCTTCATCGAGGTTGGAGTTGGGCTCATCGAGTACGATCAGCGACGGGCGTCCATAGAGCGCGCGAGCCAGGCCGAGGCGTTGCTTTTGTCCACCGGACAAGCCAAGCCCGCCGGGGCCCAGCGGCGTGTCGTAACCCTTGGGGAATTTCAGGATCATCTCGTGAATGCCGGCGTGACGCCCGGCGGCGATGATCTTGTCGGCGTCCTGCTCGCCAAAGCGGGCAATGTTTTCGGCCACACTGCCGTCGAACAGCTCGATGTCCTGCGGCAGGTATCCAAGGTGCGGGCCCAAGGCGTCGTGGGACCATTGACTGATCTCTGCGTCGTCCAGGCGCACCGACCCGCCCATGGCCGGCCATACGCCGACCAGCGCCCTGGCCAGCGTTGATTTACCACTGGCGCTGGGGCCGACGACGGCGAGCACATCACCTTTGGACAGGCTGAAATTGATGCCCCGCAGGATCGGTTGCGAGGCGCCGGGCGGGCCGACATACACCTGCTCCAGGCGCACCGCGCCAGTGGGCGGTGGCAATGGCATGCGCAGGCGCTCGCGCGGATGCTGGGCAAGCAGTTGGCTCAGGCGCTGGTAGCTCTGGCGGCCGGAGTTAAATTGCTTCCACGAGCCAATGGCGATTTCCACGGGCGCCAGGGCACGCCCCAGCAGCAGCGACATCGCAATCATCATGCCCGCCGACAATTGGCCTTCAAGTACCAGCAACGCCCCCAGGCCCAAGGCCAGCGACTGTCCGGAGATGCGCACGAAACGGGTCGTCGAAGTGATGCGCGCGCCGCGATCACTGGCATGGGCCTGGGCGGCAATGATGCGTTGTTGTAGCAGGCTCCAGCGCTGGCGCAACGGCCCGAGCATGCCCAGAGCCTGGATGACTTCGGCATTCTGTAACGTGCTGTTTACATAGATCGACGACTGCACGCCCAGGCGATTGGCTTCGGCCAAGCGCGTGCGAGTCGCCAGCTCGCCCCACAGCGCCAGGCCGATCAGCACCAAGGCCAGAACCAGCGTCAGCACGCCGAACCAGGGATGAAAGATGAACGCCACCAGCACGAAGATGGGCAACCACGGTGCATCCAGCAAGGCGATCAGGCCCTGGCCGGTGATCAACTGCCGCAGCGTCGCCAGATCGGTGAGCACCTGCGCCGGGTTGGCGTTGTGCTCACGCAGGCTGCGGGCGAAGGCGGCGTCGAAAATCCGCTCGCCCAAGGCCTCGTCCAACCCCGCGCTCATGCGAATCATCACCTCGCCGCGTGCCCACTCGATCAGGGCGCTGAACATGAACAGTCCCAGGGCGATCAAGGTGAGCATGAACAAGGTGGTTTCGTTGCGACTGGTGAGTACCCGGTCGTACACCTGCATCATGTAGAGCGACGGCACCAGCACCAGCAGGTTGATCACACCACTGAACAGTGCCAACGACCAGAACACACGGCGATAGCTTAATAAAGCGGCATCAATGTCATGACGCGGATCGAGAAGCAAACCCATAGAGTGTCGCTCGCAAAAGGAATAGTCGGTCAAAGACGCAATCCATCGCGAGCTTTTGCCCTAAGGCATTGGAGAAACACTAAACGTAGCCTGACGTGCCGCTATCAGAGACGAATCTCGTCGCTACAGGCGCCAATTACTGACAACGCATCCTTGGGTTAGTGCCGGTTCGACGGGCTGGGTTTTCATGTGGGTGACGGGCGGGAATATTGCCGAGATCCGTACGGCTCCCCCCTTGAGTATCGATGTCTGGCTGACAATCACTGATCAGGCGGGTTTTAACGGTGGGAGATGGGATGGCGCTTTGCTGTTATTGGTCACTCAAAGACTCCATTCTCCGAGTCACTCCCTAACCAGTAAAGGCTGAAGGATTATCAATAATTGAAGACAGAGGGAAAGTTCATTAATACTTCGCAAAGAAACACTTATTGCACCATGACAATATACAGGCGTCATTTCAGTGACTATCATAACCCTCACTTTAGAAATCCAGACCGTTAACACGCAGAGCGCGACCGATGTAACAAATGAATAATTCATCCGCGCCGACGAATGGATGTAAAAACAATTATATCGTTATAAATCAGGATATTAATGGCGATACAACAATCAGAACAAACTTCCAAAGAATTACAAAAAACTAAAAAAGACCGACCACAAACATAAAAGTTTCAAACGTTTATCATTAAAAAAATAACGCATATAACACTTTGCAACATTCGCCATCGATGCTAATAATCCGGCCGGTTCCGGGCTTAAGGCGACGCACTACCTCACAATGAAGTGAACATCTGATCTCACGCTGACTGCCCCGGTCTTTACTAAATTCAAATAACGCTGACGCGCTCAAGTTTCAATAAAACTTGGGCCGCTGTTGTGTGCGCACTGAAACTGCGCAAGGAAGACATCATCGCTCGTCCTCATTCAAGGGTTAAAATCCTTTCGATCTTCGGTACCCGTCCAGAAGCCATCAAGATGGCGCCTTTGGTCAAAGCCCTCGCTGCGGAACCTGGCATTCATTCCCAGATATGCGTCACCGGCCAACATCAAAGCATGCTTAAACAGGTGCTGGATCTGTTCGACCTCAAGACCGATTACACCCTCGATGTGATGACCCCGCACCAGTCGCTCAACTCGTTGACCGCGGCGCTTTACGGGGCGATTGACCCTGTGCTGGAAATGACCCGCCCGGACCGGGTGCTGGTACATGGCGATACCACTTCGGCCATGGTTGCCTCAATGGCTGCGTTCCATCGACGCATCCCGGTCGGTCATGTCGAAGCCGGGCTGCGAACCGGTGATATCTGCAGCCCGTGGCCGGAAGAAATGAACCGCCGCTGCATCGACCTCGGGGCGGACATGCTGTTCGCGCCGACCCACGAGTCGCGCCAGAACCTGCTCGACGAACGCCTTCAAGGTCGCACCTTCGTGACCGGCAATACGGTAATTGACGCGTTGCAGATGACGGCCCGGCGAATCGAGCAGGACGCTGACCTGCGTGCAAGCCTGGACCGGCAGTTCTCGTTCCTGCAAACCGGCCGCAAGGTGCTGCTGGTGACCGGGCATCGCCGGGAAAACTTCGGCGAAGGATTCCTGGATATCTGCAAGGCCTTGAGCCATCTGGCGCGGCGCGCTGATATCCAGATCGTCTATCCGGTGCACTTGAACCCCAATGTCATGGGCCCCGTCACTGAACAGCTGGGCGATCTGCCCAACGTGCACCTGATCAAGCCGCTGGACTATCTGGCCTTCGTGCGCCTGATGCAACGTGCGCATGTGATCCTCACCGACTCCGGTGGCGTGCAGGAAGAAGCACCCTCCCTGGGCAAGCCGGTGCTGGTCATGCGTGATGTGACCGAGCGTCCCGAAGCTGTCGCGGCGGGCACTGTGCGCCTGGTTGGCACCTCGCCGGACTCGATCATCACTGGCGTCAACGCATTGTTCGATGACGACTTGCTGTGGCGCCGATGCTCCCAGGCAGCCAACCCTTACGGTGATGGCAAGGCCAGTGCACGCATCGTCGATGCCCTGATGGGTCGCCCGGTCAATGATTTCGTCGTGGCCGGGCAGCCCTTGCCCAAGTTCCTGCATTACCCGTCAGCAGTGCCCGTGCCCGAGAAAAATCACCCGGCTTTTACCTCTCAATAAACCAAACCACTCCTCCCCCTATCAGCTCGAGATCTACCTGAATGAAGTCTTCCGTTGCCATCCATACGGGTGCGCTCAGCGCCCTTGCCTGTGGCGTGAGCCTGCTCGCGCTCATGCCGACCTTTGCCTTGGCCGCGGACAGCCCGCTCACCCAGGCAATCAACCGGCTCAACGCCGACACCCGACAGGAGCGTGAAATCCGCTTGAGCGATCTGGGGATCGACGCACCGATCATTCTCGGCTCCACTGACGCCCGACGCGAACTGTATCTGCCGGTACCGGCGGGTGTGCCGTTGACGAATGCCACCTTGAATTTCGACGCCAGTTACCTCAATGGCGAAGGCGGACGCAACACGCTGTTGCTGTCGTTGGACGGCTATCCGGTACGCGCCGAAGGGCTCAGTGAAGCCCAGGGTGATGCCAGCGCCATACTGGGCGTGGACAAGAAAGCGCGTGACAGCGGCTCGCTGCGCCTGGGCATTGCCTGGTCGTCAGTCGTGTCCCGTGTGTTGTGCGAAGACGAGCGTGCCATCGGCAACGTGTTGCGTATCGAACCGGGTACCCGCCTCAATTACAGCTACGACGCCAGCCAGTTACAGGACGTCGGTGCTGCCTGGACGGCATTGCCTGGCAAACCGGGGATCATGGTCGCGCCGGGCACCTTATCCACTGAAAGCTACGACGCGGCCTGGCGCCTCGGTGTGGCACTGGAGCGGATTGGCAAGCACAGCCGCGTTCTGCCCTTCCCCGCCGTGCAAGACAGCATTGACCTGAGTGGCCTGCGGATCCCCGCCGAACTGTTGACGATTCCAGCGTTTGCCAGCCTTAACGGCAAAGGCGCGCACGTTCTGGCCGAGCCGGCGCAAATCGGTGCGCTGTTGATGTTGGGGCAGACGCCGAACGTCCAGGCGGATCTGGCCATCAACGACCCGCAACTGCTCAAAGCTGTCAATGAATCGCTGGACGCGCTGCAGAGCCAGATTCAGGGCCTCGACGCAACGGCAGCCAACGCCTTCACGCAATGGCGTGAGCGGCATATCAATGCAGGTCTGGCCGCCACCGGTACCGACAACGTACGCCTGGCATTGCTGGGCACACGTCCGGTGTTGATGATCGCGCCGCAAGCGACCGGCAAGGCATTGGCCCTGTTCAGCTCGGCCTGGAACACACTCGCACGCAGCCGCCAATTGACGGTCAGCGAAGCACAGATGCCATTGAGCGCCGACGGCCGTGTGGCCTTGTCACGCCTGGGCGGTAACCCCGGCGCCATCGACGTGCTGGCCAAATCCGACTGGAGTACCTCGTTCCCTCTGGGCAGCGTGGCCTACGACGGTCGCCTGCCGGTGAGGGCGGTGATCGATGTGTCTGCCGCCCCTGGTGCCTCGGACACCGCGCCGGTGGCCTCGCTGTTTCTCAACGATTACCTGATTGGCGCGCAACAGCTCGTGGCCAACGGTGAACAGCAACGCATCGAAGCACGTATCCCGCGTTACGCCCTGGGTTCGAAGAACGTTTTGCGCGTGTCGTTCCAGCGTCAGCCGGTCAGCGATCGTTGCCTGGAAACGCCACAGGCCTTCCCGGTCTCGGTGCTGCCGACCAGCCATATCGTGCTGGAAAAAACCGCGCTGGCTGATGACTTCTCCGGCATGGCCGCGCGCTTTGCCATGGACACGCAAATCCTCGTGCCGCAGGCCTACCTCGAGCATCCGGCGAGCAGCTTGCCGCAGGTGATTTCGGTGGCTGACGCCGCCGGCGTTTCGCCATTGCGGGCGCAACTGAACGTCAGCGCCGACCCAAAGGTTTCGGTCGCGCCGGACAAAGCCTTCCTGGCCTTCGAGTTGCCGATCAAGGACAGCAAGGAATCGGTGCAGGTCGATGATCAGGGTCGCTTGCGCATCAATCACAAGGATCAGATGTTGCTGGACATCCATCCCCTCAACCACCTGGCCTCGTTGCAAGTGGTGGATGCCGGCGGCCAGCACGGTCTGGTCTATCGCGCCCTGGGCAATGACGCGCCACGCTTCGCCAAACAGATTCTGCTGACTCGCGGCGACGTGGCCATCCTCGGTGACAACGGCGCACTGACCACCTTCGACACCCAAGACCCAAGTGGCAGCCAATTGATCGACAACGAAGAACCCAAGGGCCTGGACGCCTGGCGCACGCCGTCGCTGTTGTGGCTGATTCCGGGTGGCATTCTGTTGGTCCTCATCCTGTTGCTGGCTGGCCGTAGCGCCCGTCGCAATCGCCAGTAACGGAACCTTTCGATGACGTCGCTTTATTGGCCCTATTGGCTGGCCCATTACTACAGCTTCCTGGAGATCTCGACCATCGTGGTCGCGGTGCTGATTCTGATCTCCAGCCTGGACGATCTGTTCATTGACCTGTGGTACTGGTCTCGCCGCCTGTTTCGCAAGTTCACCGTGGATCGCAAATACCGGCCGCTGACCGCCGAGCAACTGATGGCCCGGGATGAGCAGCCGTTGGCGATCATGGTCCCGGCCTGGCTGGAATATGACGTCATCGCACCGATGATCGAGAACATGGTGTCGACCCTGGATTATCAGAACTATGTGGTCTTCGTCGGCACCTACATCAATGACCCACGCACCATCGATGAAGTGGAACGCATGCGTCGGCGCTACAAGCAGCTGCATCGCGTGGAAGTCCCGCATGCCGGGCCGACCTGCAAGGCCGACTGCCTGAACTGGGTGATCCAGGCGATCTTCCTGCACGAGCAAACCCACGGCATGACCTTCGCCGGCGTCGTATTGCACGACAGCGAAGACGTGCTGCACCCGATGGAATTGCGCCTGTTCAATTACTTGCTGCCGCGCAAGGACATGATCCAGTTGCCCGTGGTTTCGCTGGAGCGCAACTGGTACGAATGGGTGGCCGGCACCTATATGGACGAATTCGCCGAATGGCATGGCAAGGATTTGGTGGTGCGGGAAAGCATGACCGACACGGTGCCGTCTGCCGGTGTCGGCACCTGTTTCTCCCACCGTGCCCTGCGCGTACTGGCCGGGGAAACCCAGAACCAGCCGTTCAACACTGACAGCCTCACCGAGGACTACGACGTCGGCGCACGCCTGGCCAAGGTCGGCATGAACGCGATTTTCGTGCGCTTCCCGGTGCAGTTTCGCGTGTTGCGCAAATCCTGGTTTCGCAAGCCTTACGAATCGACCCTGAAGATGCCGTTGTGCGTGCGCGAATTCTTTCCCGATACCTTCCGTACCGCGTTCCGCCAGAAAGCCCGCTGGACGCTGGGCATTGGCCTGCAAGGCTGGGAGCAAATGGGCTGGAACGGCTCGCTGGCCAACCGGTACCTGCTGTTTCGTGACCGCAAGGGCGTGGTGACGGCGTTCGTCAGCATCATCGCCTACGTGATTCTGGTGCAACTGCTGGGCCTGATCATCCTGCGCCAGAGTGGCCTGTGGGACGTGAGTTTCCCGACGCCGTTCGAAACCAACGGCTTCATCAAGTACCTGCTGCTGGCCAACGGTGCCGCGCTGGCCTGGCGCATCGCCCACCGCTGCTATTTCACCACCGTGCTGTACGGCTGGCAGCATGGTTTGTTGTCCATCCCGCGCATGGTGGTAGGCAACTTCGTCAACTTCATGGCCGCGTCACGGGCCTGGCGCATGTTCATCGTCGGCAAAGTCATGAACCGCAAGCTGGTGTGGGACAAGACCATGCACGACTTCCCGTCCACCGACCTGGTGGCTGCCGCACCGCGCAAGCTGGGCAGCGTGTTGCTGTCCTGGCAGGCGATCAACGACGCCGACCTGCAAAGCGCCCTCGCCGAACAGAAAACCCGGCACATGCCGTTGGGGCGGATTTTGCTCAGCAACGGTTGGCTGGACGATGAGACGCTGGCGGAAGCCATCGCCTTCCAGAACGATCTGCCGCGGGTGTTCGATGTGGCCGCCAAGGCCCGCGACTCAATCGTGACGCTGGACGATGAGTTCGCCCTGCGCTGGCGCGTGGTGCCGCTTGGCTTGAATGCCGACGGCCGCGCGCAAGTCGCCGTCGCCAGCCCTCTGCCGGCCGAAGGTCTGCAACAGGTCAGCGATGAACTGGGCAGCGAACCGGTGCAGCTGATTGCCCGGGAAAGCGAAATCGTTGCGCAATTGCGTCAACTGAACGTGCGCGAAGGCCAATCCGTACCGGATGCCCGTGCGCCACTGCTGGGCGACCTGTTGATCGAAATGGGACTGCTGGATCGCGACGTGTTCAGCCGCTCCATGTTGCAGTACCGCCCGCAGCATCACGGACGCATTGGCGACTATCTGGTCGACAGCGGCGTGCTGCCCCGCTCCACCATCGAAAAGGCCGTGGCGCGTCAGCACAGCCATTACCCTGAGGAGCTTCCGGCATGAACCGCCCCTTCCTGACCCTCATGGCCACGGGGCTAAGCCTGTTACCCGGGCTGGTTCATGCCGAGACGCTGCCCCTGCCGTTGACCGGCCCGGCCTATGAAACGGCCAACGAGGCGTACAGCGCGTACGAGCGCAAAGACTACGACCTGGCCATCGCCAAGGCCCGCGAAGCGTTGCGTCAGCGGGCTGATATCACCCGTTTGAACACCCTGATTGTGCTGGCTCAACGCGACAAGGAACTGCGTGATCATCCCAAACGCTACCCCCAGTCGCGTCAGGCCCCAGGCTTCGGCGCCGCGGCTCAGGCCTTCAAGGCCTACGACCGCGACGACTTCGGCACTGCTGCGCAGGCGGCACGCAAAGCCATCGCCCAAGCGCCCAAACGCATGGATTATCGATTGCTGCTGATCGAATCCTTGCAGCGCCAACAGCATCTGCAAGACGCGGATCAAGCCACTACCCAGGCCCTCGCGGTGTTCCCGGACGACGATACGTTGTTGATGCGTCGCGAAGCGATTCGTCGTCAACTGGCGGCGCCGCTGGCGGTTCAGGGTTATCGCGCCCTGGAGCAAGGCCATGCGACCCTCGCCGTTGACCAGGCCCGAAAAGCCGTCGCCCTGGCCCCGGAAATCGGCGCCAATCAGCAATTGCTGATCAGTGCCCTGCTCGCGGCCCGCGATTTCCGTGGCGCCGAGCTGGCGGCGTCAGGCGCGTTGGCTCAGGACGATGGGGAAATCGCACCGTGGATTTTGCGCAGCTACGCCCTTGATCGTCAGGGTAAGACTCAGGCAGCCCAGGCTGACCTGAATCACGCCCTGGCCATCGATGGCCTGCTGGAAGCGGAAATTCGTGACATTCGTTTCTTCGCCGCGGACGCCGCACTGGCCCATGGCGAGCCTCAGCAGGCGCTCGATCATCTGCAGCCACTGGTCGACGTTGAAGGCGGCGAAGTGGCCCGTCGACGCACCGCCGCACGAATGGCGCTGCGGCAGAAAAACAACGGCTTGAACGCTGTTGCCCACTTTCCGGCACCGGCCTTGAACTGTCAGGAAAGTGCCTTCGGCCTGGTCTGTGATATCTGGCCGGGCAACCAGCGCGATGCGGGCACCGACATGGCCGCCCAGGCCTACGCTGCCTTGGCCCGCAAGGACCCCGCGACGGCGGTTGCCCTGGCGAACGAAGCCATCGGCCGCGCGCCGCAAAATCCGGCGTATCGGCGTCTGTTGGTCAGTGCCCTGAGCGAGCAGAAGCGTGTGCCCGAAGCCATCGTGGCTGCCAGCGACGGTCTCAAGCTCAATGGCGATGACGCACGGCTGCTGGCCCAGCGCGGTCGTTTGCGCCAGCAATCCGGCGACGATGCCGGGGCGCGCAAAGACTTCACCCAAGCCCTGGCCCTCGGCAGCCTGCCCGCTTACGAAGAAGCCAGTCTGTATGCCGCCCTCGGCCAGCGCCGCACCGCCCGCGAAAGACTGCAACAAGCGCGGGACAGCGGCGAACTGGAATCAATGAGTGACCTGCAGATCGCGTATTTGTCGGTTCAGGCCGGCGATGATGACGGCGCCCTCGGTTCGTTCCGCAAGGCCGATGCCGACACCCGGCTCACGCCGACGGCCACTCAGGATGCGGCCTACACCGCAATGCGCGCCAACGAAGACCAGCAAGCCGTAGGCTACTTCGAGCGCGTCATCGATGCGCAACAGACCGGTGAACTGGACATGCCCGCGCAGCAGCTGTTCGACACTCGCCGCGCGGTGGGCGATGTCTCGCGCAGAATGGGTTTGACCAGCACCACCAGTTATCGCGGCAACAGTTCCAGCAGTGGGCTGAGCTCCGCGCCGAGCGGCGGCAGTAGCAGCAATGACAGCCTGCAAAACAGCACCGAACTGTCCTGGCGTCCGCTGGGCTATCGCAACGCCCGCTTTGTCGAACTTTACGGACGCGTCACCGATACGCTCTGGAGCAAGAACGGCGATTCGGACACCGGATTCGATGCGCTGCAAGGTGCTGTCGGCGTGCGGGTCAAACCCTTCACCGCTCTGAACGTGATGGCCGCCGTCGAGCGCACATTCCCCTTGGGATCGTCCGACGTTGACGGTGACTGGCTGCTGCGTTTGGGTTACGGCTCCAGCGTCGGCACTGACCTGCGCGTCGATGCCTCCAGTTGGTGGACCTCGCAGTTGTTCGCCGAAGCGGGTCATTACGTCAACGACTCGCGCAACTACTTCAACAGCGAATGGCAGGTCGGCCGCAGCTATGCGATCGGTGGCGCTGGCTCGCGCTGGGTGAGCTTCCCGCATGTCGTGGCCGCATACGACTACGACTCGAAGATGAACAGCGGCACCGATGCCGATGGCCGTTCGGACTCATCGTCCGGCAAGGCCGGCGGCGTGGGTGTCGGTAACAACGTCCGGTACTGGTTCCGTGAAGACGCGTACAACGCGCCTCGCTCCTACGTTGATTTTTCCCTGCAGTACCGCGTCAAGGTGCTGGGCGATGACCGTGCCGAAGGCGTGTTCGCTCGCCTGACTTATTCCTACTGAGGACTTGTATGAACGCTCGAATCTGTGTGTGGCTGGGTCTTGGCCTGCTCTCGACAGGCGCACAAGCCGCCCCGGAAATCGCCCAGCTGTACGCGCCCAAATTGCCCGAAGGCTCCGCGTATGTGCGGGTAGTCAATCCGGCCGACACCGCGATGCAGGTCCAGGTGGGCCAAAGCGCAAGCGTTAGCCTTTCCGCCCGGAGCACGGTGGCCAGCCCCTTTCAGGTCGTGGACTCGCGGCAGCCGCTCAAGCTGACCGTCAATGGTCGCGAGATAACAGGCCTAAGCGCACCGAAAAGTGCCAGGGTGACCTTGATTCTGGACAGCGACCCGGCACGGGCGCCACGCCTGGTCGTCGACCCGCCGCTGCGCGGTAAAGACCTGCGCGCCGAACTCAACGTTTATAACCTGAGCAGCGGTTGCGAAAAGGCTGGGGTCAAACTGGCCAATGGCGCCCCGGTATTCAACCAGCTGCCGTTCAACGGACAAGCCCAGCGCACGATCAACCCGGTACAGGCGACGTTGATTGCCAGCTGCAATGAAATCGCCAGCCCGCCGCTGAAGCTGGCGCCGTTCAAGGCCGGCGATCGCTATAGCCTGTTCGTGATCGGCTCCCGCCAGGCGCCACGCCTGATCGGCCTTGTCGACCAGAGCGCCCCATGAACCTTCAAGTCACATCCGAACGGTTTGTCCGTCGATGGTCGATGCCCGCCATGCTCGCTGGCCTGCTGTCGAGTCTGTCAGGCACCGGCGTTCAAGCGGCCTCGGCGGTGATCACCGGCAACGGCGGCTGGTTATTTCCTGCCTGGGAAAGCCTGAGCAAGGTCGACAACACCGGCACTGCCCGCAACATTGCGCTGGTCAAAGAACTCCAGCAGCAACTTGAACGTGAACACATCGGGCTGGTGGTGCTGTTGGTGCCGATGAAAGCGCCGTTTTATGCTCAGCGTCTTCCTGCCGATCAGCCCTTGAGCGCGGCCGTCATGCAGCGTTACGACCATTTGCAGAGCGACCTGACGCAAGCGGGCCTGACCACGCTGAACATCAAGCCGATCCTGCAACGGACCGAGCAAGGCAAACAGACCGCGTTTTACCGCGCCGACTACCACTGGACAGCCTGGAGCGCCGAAAACACCGCCGACGCCACGGCGCAACTGATTACCGCGCGCTACCGCCTGCAAGGTGACCCCGGTGGTGGCTCGGTGCTGGGCCAGTGGTTCGACAGGCGTGCGTTCGGCGACCTGGCCAGTAATTTTCTGCCAGCGATCAAGCGCAAGGCGATTGGTCGCGACATCTACACCGTTCGCCATCAGGCAGAGAAAGATTTGCTGATCGATGACGCCCCGGCGCCGGTCCAGGTGATCGGCAACAGCTTTGTCCAGCCTTACCTGGGTTTTACGCAGAAGCTCTCAAATGCGCTGGACCGTCCCGTCGCACTGACATGGAACCCCGGCGACGTCGGTCCGTGGGCTACGCTGCTGCAATACCTGGAGTCGACGGACTTTGCCGAACACAAGCCACAAGTGATTGTCTGGCAATTCAACGAGGGCCAGTTCCACCTTGGCCCGGATGCGGCAGCCAACTGGAGCGCAAAAGGCGTCACCTCGCTGAGCCAATGGCATCAACGCATCAAAAAGGTACTGCCGTGAAAATCTTCGGCTACACCACACGTCGCGCGACTGTTGCGGCTCTGTTGCTTGCCGTCACCGTTGGCGCAGGTACCGGCATGCTCTACGTGACGAAGACCAAGGCCTTGGACCCGGGGATTGTCGGCATCGTCTGGCAGCCGGACAACAAGACCGTTGGTATCAGCGGACACTGGGAAAAACTTGGCGCTCGTGAGTTGCTGGTGCAATGGACAGTCGTCGACGATCAGGCCTTCGTTCCCGGCACCGGCCTGCCCAGTGTCCCGGTCCTGCCCGACTGGGCACGCATCGCCAAGGCACCCTGGGCGCAGGATGTGATCCTTGGGCTGGCGGGTTATTTCAGCGAGAACCGCTCACGGGACAACATCGAGGAACTGGCCAAGGTCTCGGAACGGATCGCCAAATTGCCTACGCCGTTACACGTGACTGGATGGTATTTCCCGGCCGAAGTCGACCCCAGCTGGACCCGCGCCAAAGAGCTGCCCGCCCTGCTGGCCAAGCTGCCTCGACCGTTGTGGATCAGCGTTTATGATGGCGCCAATATCGGCCCCGTCGCCACGGCCGAATGGCTCAAGCAATGGCTGCCGGACGACATCGGCGTATTCTTCCAGGACGGCGTCGGCGTCTACGCCCGCACCGCACCGGTCGCCCGAACCTACGCCGACGCCATGCGCCAGCGTCTGGGCAAAGAGCGTGTGCGGATCATCGTCGAAGCCTTTCGTCCCAACTTCGGCGGCGGCTTCCGCTCCGCGACCGCTGCCGAGCTCAAGCCGCAACTGGCGGCCTATGACGGTTATCCGCTTTACCTGTTCGACGGGCCGCACTACGTGACGCCTGAGTTGGTCGAGGAATTGCTGCGATAAAGCGAAATCGTGGCAAGTTTTGAACTCTGACTTACACTGCGATACACCCAATGCGAATGAATAACTGTTCAACGGACCGATACGTCCCACGGCAATCCGGGCATCACGTAATGAACTGGGTAAAGCCAACATGAAAACGGTCACGGCCCTTTTCACCTGTCTGCTCGCTGCCAGCGTGTGCGCGGCGACGAGCACCTGCGCAAATGCTGCGTCGTTCGTGACCAGCTTCGACTGCTCCACGGCAAGGGCATCCGTCGAAAAGCTTATCTGTCGCGATCCACAACTCGCGCAGATGGATATCGAACTGACGCGTCTTTATCGCCTGGCGCTCACCGATGAACATTCAGTACCGCGTCCAGACAAGGTCATGATTGACCAGCAGTTCTGGATCGACGCCCGCAATCAGTGTGCCTCCGAGCCGGACCCCAAGATGTGCTCGATCCGAAGTTATGCCGAACGCGCGCACCAGTTGCGCCAAGGCTCGGCCATTGTGAGAACCAAGGATCCATACCGACTCACCGAAGGCCCCCTGACTTTTCGTTGTACCGGGTTTAACGCGCTGATTGCTGCCTCCTTCTTTACTACGCAGCCTGGTGTCGTGTACCTGAGATGGGCGAACACCTCGATCACCCTGAACCAGGTGCCGAGTGATTCGGGAACCCAATACACGGGCAAGGATTACCAGGGGAACTACCGCTTCTGGCAAGACGGCAACGTGGCCCTTTTCCAGAAGCCAGGCTCAGGGGACATGAATTGTACAGCCGAGCCGGTCGGCTGATTGCTCAGGCGCAAGTACGGCATAACTTCATTCTTCTCAGGTCAGACGGGTGCCCGACATAAGCCCTTCCGTCAGCAGCGATACCAACGGCTGGACGAGATGCTGAGTGCGGACGTCGTCACCCATCACCGCCACTTCAGTGCTCGGTAACGTCGGCAACTTTTCAGACGGTTCCAGAATCCGCATGCCTTCCTGCAGAAACGACGTTCCCAATGCGGTAATGCCCAGCCCGCCGACGACTGCAGCCTGAACGCCAATCAAATTGCTGGCCAGGCACGCTGAAGTCCATTCCCGCCGGACGGTAGCCAAGGCCTCGATCATGATTGCCCGGTACGCGCAGGGCGGCCGCATCATCACTAATCGTAGAGGTTTTGAGGCTTCGATTTCGTAGTCCCTGGCGGCGATCCAGACCAAAGGTTCGCGCCAGATGACTCGTCCTCGCTGGGCATTGGGGCTGATTTTTCGCTTGGTAATGACCACGTCCAACTGCCCGTTTTCGTAGTCGCCCAGCAGATCGTGACTCAAGCCCGTGGTGAGCTCTAACTGAACATCGGGATAGAGTCTGCTGAATCGCGACAACAACCTGGGAAGCTGAGTGGGCACCAGGTTTTCCGAGATCCCCAGGCGCAGAAGATTCACCGCGGCGGGCTCCTTGATCTCACGTACGAAGGTGTCGAAATGCATCATCATCTTGCGCGCGCCCATCAACAGCCGTTCACCGTCAGGGGTTAGCGTCAGCGCGCGGGTCACCTCATCTATGAGAAAACGCCCATGTTTGATTGGGAGGATCTGCGCTACTTCATCGTTTTCGCCCACGAACAGTCTTTATCGGGGGCGGCACGCAAGCTCAAGGTCGACCATGCCACCGTGGCGCGACGCATCAGCGCCCTGGAGGTTCGCTGAACCTCAAATTGGTGGACAGGCGCCCTCGCTCGTATGTCATGACCGAAGACGGGGAACGTATCGCCCAGTTAGGACGGCGCATGGAAAGCGAGTCGTTCGCGGTGCAACGCAGAGCGCTGGCCGGGCAGGAAAGCTACACCGGCGAAGTCACCGTCAGTGCCCCGCCGGCGTTGGCGTGTGCGTTGATAGCGCCCCGAATCAATGTATTGCGGGCGCAACATCCGCAGCTGTCCTTGCAGTTGATTGGCAGCCTGGGCAGCGCCTCGTTGTCGCGGCGCGAAGCCGATATTGCCGTGCGCCTCAGTCGCCCCAAGGAGCCGGACCTGGTGGCCCGCAAGGTCGCAACGATACCGTTTTACCTGTATGGCTCGGCGGACTATGTGTCAAAAACGGCACCGGAAGATCTGGCGTTCATCGCTTACGACGAGACCATGGAACAGACCCCGCAACAGGTCTGGCTCAAGGCGCAAGCGGGTGATCGACCGATCCTGCTGCGCAGCAATGACTTGAATATCCAGGCCACCATTGCTCAAGCAGGCGCCGGTGTCGCTGCGCTGCCCTACTTTCTGGGCGACCGCTACGGCTTGCAGGCGATGGAAAGCGTCAGCGCGGACCTTGCGCGGGATGTATGGCTGGTGGTTCACAGCGACATCCGCCATACCCCGTCCGTCCAGGCGGTGATGAGTTTCCTGGTGTCCTGCTTTGAAAGCTGAATCAGACGTGGATTACCGCAAGGTGTGATCGAGCCTGAACTCGAACCGTACTGCCTGGACGATCCCGCTGATGACATCATTCACCAGCAGTTTCCCCTTGTCTGCGCTGGATCCCCGTGCAGAGGACAGCACGCCACTCACCGGCACCCATTCGGTCCGGGTCGGATACATGTCGTAAACCGGAAACTCAGCGGGCCCGTGATCCGGGATCTTGTCCAGAGAAACCATCTGTGGGTGATAGTGCAGCATCATCGACGTCTCGATGACCGCGGCATGTTCCAGCGCGATACCCGGAAAACCGTCGGGAAAGATCTTGTCGAGCGTCGGTGACTTTACGAACTCCCAATGCTCGAGACGCATGACCTCCAAACCGGAGTTCTCGCCAATATCACGCATTGCCAGCTCAATGCCTTCGGTCACGAACCACTGATTTTCGTAGTGACCAATCACCAGCACCAGACGCTTCACGCCATGGCGATGAAACTCACGTACGGCGTCCCGGACCATCGCGATCAGGGTCGCACCATCCACACTGGTTGTTCCGCAAAAGTGCTGCCCTCCTCCACACTTCGGCTGGGATTTATACCCATAGGATAGGGCTGGCGCGACGATCCCGTCGATTTCTCTGGCCACGTCTTCACTGATTGCACTGGCAAGCAATGCATCGGTTCCAAGGGGCAAGTGAGGGCCGTGTTGTTCGGTCGCGCCAATCGGCAGAAAAACCACGGCGCCTGATTGCACTCGGCGCTCGTAGTCGACCCAACTGATGTTATCCATACGAACGGTGTTCATGATGTTGTACTCCGGGCGTCGTTCTCTGTGGTGAAGGCCTCAGCGCCAGGCTTGCATACCGCAGGCGCTGAGACATTGCCGCCGTTGCTTTATGCCCGCGGCGGATACCACTGCTCCGGTTCCGGGTAATCCCAATCCGCGGGAAATGCATAGGTTTCAAACACGGTGGTGGTATCAGCCTCGGTGCCGAAGAACGCGAAATGATTCACGCCCATCCAGGAGCCTGACTGCACGCACTGATAGCCGCGTCGTTCCAGCTCGGCGATACGCTCTTCAAACGGGATGTTGTTGCAGTCATAAGCGACGTGCTGAATGCCTTCGCCATGCTTGTCCAGGAAATCAGCGAAAATCGTCGGTCCCGAAACGGGCTCCATCAACTCCCAGACCATGTTTCCCGACTGGGCGAAGCAAACTTTCAGAACAAAATCGGCAGGCTCGCCACGATAGGTCTGGTTTTGGGTGTTTTCCGGGCTGAAGGTGTAGACACGCCATGGACCGATACCCAACTTGAGCAAACCATCCATGGTCCGTTTGTGATCACGCGTCACAATCGCAATCTCGACGACGTTACCCAGGAACGCATCGACTTCAGCTCCAGCGTTCAACGCCGTCAGGACATTTAATTGTTCAAGATGAGACATTTGCTGTGACCTCTTTAAATTAATTAAAAGTTAACCAACACATCAATTATTTTTACTTCACCAGGACTGATGACTGGGTAACTTCTATTCGTCGTGAGCGGTGCAACAGGTAGTAAACGCCACCTCCCACAGCAAATCCCGCCAACCATGACAAATCAATCCCACCCAGTGCCATGGCAAGTGGCCCTTGCAGCGATTTAATGGTTCCCACTTGAAACAACCACGCCGCCAGCACACCTATTGCAAGTGCAAACACGCCTCGCCAATTGACGTCGCTGCAGGCACTTTCAGAGTGATGGCAATAAAGCGATTTCAGATCGACTTGACCACGACGAATCAGGAAGAAATCGACCAGAGTGATACCGGCCCACGGACTGATCCACACCACAAAGAAGACCATCAGGTTTTCAAAGGCATGCACAAACTCGCCGGATTGCAGGAACAGGTAGAGGATGAACAGTGCGACCACCCCGGAGACCATCGAAACAACCCAGCGTGGAACGCGGATATCCAGAGACAGCGTTGCCAGTGCTGCCGAATAGATGACAACGATGTTCGTAGCGACCGGGCCATGTAACAGCACAAGGAGTACCGGCAGCGCCATCGTGCCAAACACCGCAATGATGAGTTGCGCAGGGTCCGAGCCGCCACCCGCAGAAGCGATGGCAGCGCCGAGAAATGCCAACCAGACGGTGGGCAGGAACATGCCAAGGAAGGTCGACCGGAATACCTGGCCGTCAGACAGTTTGCTCTGGGTAAAACGGGTGTAATCCGAAGCGTATACCAGCCACGAAATGCCCCATCCAATGCCTATCGCGGTCATGAGGCTGCTCATTGCCGAAAGCTTGCTGATGCCTGCGGTGGTCGAGGCGTGCCATTGGATGTCCACGTGGGTGAAGGCCAGCACGGTCATTACGACCATGATCAGCAGTATCACCGGCATGGTGTAGCGCTCGAAGCACTTGATGGCGTTGAAGCCCCAGGCAGCGATGCCGACCTGGATAAACATCACGACCAACGCAATGCCGTACTTGAGCTCCATCCCACCACTAATACCGATTTTTTCCAGGGCGGCAACCGCAAGATCAAGGACGATCCAGGTGTTTGTGGCCACCCATCCCATGGGCATCAGCACTTGCATGATAGTGGGCAGGTAGGCGCCGCGCCGACCGAACGCCAACCGCGAGAGCACCATTTGTGGCACCCCCGTGCGGTGCCCCATGAGGCAGATGCCGCCAAACAATGCGGCGCCCAACAGATTGCCGACCGCTATTACCAGCAGGGTTTCAATCAGGCTCAAGCCCAACTGGATACCAATGGCACCCAGCACCCAATTGATGGGCGCCACATTCGCTCCAGCCCAGATCCAGAACTGGTCCAACGGGCTTGAAGTACGATGGCTATCAGGCACTGGCTCAATGCCCAATGCATCATAATTGACCTCGTTCATTACGCTATTTTCAGAATCGCGACGCGTTGACATTATTATTTTCCTCGCTGAGCGGCGACCACTTGTATCGCCCCGAACCATTAAAGCGAGCTACGTACTTTTACGTAATTGATAATAACTAAAAGACGTTTTAGAAATATTGTGATGTTGAGAAAACATCAATTGTGCAGCTTGCCGAGACATGTAACATCCTCCCCGAACCTCAAACAAAACAACTTTAAAGTCTCATTAACAAATAAAACTCGCTTGTTGAGTTTTATTTGACACAGCTCAAATAAATATCAATAGCTGAATCATCGGTGCTCGTGGCCCACTTGTTTCAGTCGCCGAGGTAATCCCGCCTCTGGCTTAACAGGAAGCGCCCCATGACCACTATTCTTCACATTGATGCCAGCGCACGAACCGATCGATCCCTGAGCCGCAAACTGTCGACAGCATTTGTCGAGGCCTGGATTGAACAAGATGACAAGACCCAAGTCATTGTCCGCGACGTAGGGCACAACCCTCCCCCTTTCGTGACGGAGGCCTGGATTGCCGCGGTCTTTACACCCGAGGCGCACATGACGCCCGAAAAGCGCGAGGAGACCCGGCTCTCGGACGAGTTGATCGATGAGATCGATCGGGCCGATGTCATCGTCATGGGCGCCCCGATGTACAACTACGGTATGCCAGCCTCCCTCAAGTCGTGGTTCGACAAAGTGATTCGTATCGGCAAGACCTTCACGTTTGATCTGGCTCGCGGCGACTACCCCCTGCAACCCATCATGAGCGGCAAGAAACTGGTGATTTTGTCTTCTCGGGGCGAGTTTGGATTTGGCCCGGGCGGCGTTCGCGAAAAGATGAACCACCTGGACACGCACATCCAGACCTGCGCGCATTATCTTGGCGTGAATGAGACCCACGTCATCTCCATCGACTACCAAGAGTTTGGTGACGCTCGCCATGAGGCCTCCATCGCCGATGCGTTCGATGCCGTTCCAGTGCTGGTCAAGCAGTTGATTGAAGAGCGTCAAAGCGAGCTGTCGCCCGCTTGACTGCCAGGTACAGTCGCCCACCCAATCGGAGCAACCATGATCACGATGCTGGAAACCGCCAAGCGATTGAAACAAGGCCTCACGACACCTGATGAGTTGATCGAGGCCGCGTTGGCCGCGGCCAGGGCCTCGGAACACGTGTTCATTTCCGTCATCGATCAACGGGCAATCAGTGAAGCCAAAGCGTCGACCGAGCGCTGGCATCAAGGTGCGACCCTGAGCCCTTTTGACGGCATACCCTACGCCGCCAAGGATCTGCTGGATGTTGCCGGTAGCCGGACAACCGCAGGCTCCATCACCCGGATCGACGCGCCGATCGTGCTTGAGGATGCCGTGGTCATCGGCGCGCTGGCGTCACTGGGGATGATTCCGATCGGTAAAACCAACCTCACTGAGTTCGCGTATTCGGGCCTGGGGTTGAACCCTCATTTCGGTACGCCAACCGCTGACATTCAGGTCGACGAAGCCCGGGTTCCAGGTGGTTCCTCCTCAGGTTCGGCGATCGCGGTTCAGAGGGGTATCGTCACCAGCGCCATCGGCACTGACACAGCGGGTTCCATTCGTATCCCGGCGGCATTCAATGGTCTTGTTGGCTACAGGGCATCGACGGGCCGTTACAGCATGGCGGGTGTGCACCCTCTCGCTATTACGCTCGATAGTCTGGGTCCTTTTGCCCATACCGTGGCGGATTGCGTGGCGTTCGACGCAGCGATGCGGGGTCTCAAAGAAGCGGCCATCCAGTCCGCCAACCTTACCGGCCTGCGCTTTGTCGTCGACGACGGCGTGATGTCTGATCCAGCGTTACAGCCAGTGGTACGACAAAATCTGCAATCGATGATGTCGCTGCTTCGTGTAATTGGAGCGCATGTCGAGCGCCGTCCGGTCGCCGCCGTCACTCGCACACGCGAGCTGATTGCCCGAACGGGTTGGTTGGGGGCGATAGAAGCCTGGCGTCTCTTGGGCGAGGTCGTGGAAGGCCCACTGGGCTCCCGGATGGACAGACGCGTGCGTGCTCGTCTTCGCTCGGCCAAGCTTATCGATACTGAGGCCGAAGCCAGGATTCGAAGTCTGCGCCTTGAGTTGATGTCTGCGATGGAGCATGAGCTTGAGGGCGCCATCCTGGTCATGCCAACGGTGAAACACGTCGCGCCGCCGATGGCTCCTCTGGAAAACGATGACGAGCTGTTTGCTGCCGTCAATCTCGAGACTCTGTCGCTCACCATGATTGGCAGTTTGCTGGACATGCCGGGGGTGGCCATTCCGTCTGGCAAGGATAGCGTCGGTCTTGCCACCTCAACCCTGTTTTCCACAACGCGAGGTCGCGACGATAAACTGCTCAGTGCCTGTCTGGCGATAGAGGCGGCCCTGTCAGGAAGTGAGCGCCAGCCGACTGCCTGACTGGTCATTCAGAGCCGTTTCCCTGAACGATTTCGCTTCACTCAGCAGCCAGTCCCGAAACAACGAAAGATTGCGGCGCGGATTGGTCCTTGTGTCC
The DNA here is from genome assembly GCF_054898105.1 of Pseudomonas sp. MDT1-17. Lineage (NCBI taxonomy): Bacteria > Pseudomonadati > Pseudomonadota > Gammaproteobacteria > Pseudomonadales > Pseudomonadaceae > Pseudomonas > Pseudomonas sp. MDT1-17. The sequence continues at coordinate 3,631,134 of NZ_JBUBVM010000001.1, forward strand.
TCTATCAGGTGGTAAGTGAAACCCGGCAAGGTCGGTCCTGCCACTCGACGCATACGACCCGAGCGAAGCTCATCGTCAATCAACACATTGCTGCACAGCAGCGGCCCCAATCCCCGCTCTACCGCATGCAGTGCCAGTGTTTCTTCGCTGTACCAGGAGATTCGCAAATCCCGGGTTGTATCGTGCTCGACCCGGGCCAGCCACGCGGACCAGGAAGGTGCCTGCAGCGCCTGATTCTTCCATTTGAACGCCAGCAAGGAGCGGTTGTAAAAGTCGCTGATCGTTGGATGGCGGTCGACGGGACAAATGCTTTGATCCGCCACGGCGATGTACTCATCGTCGAACAACACCGGCCCCTGTCTGTCTGCCTCGCTCGGCCCGTACCGAATGGCCAGATCGACCGTCTCGGATCGCAGATCCACGATCTTCTCCGAGGCATGAATATGCACCACGATGTTTGGATAAATCCCGTTGAACTTAGCCAGGCGAGGCATCAGCCATCGCTCGGCAAACGCGCGCGTGGTGGAGACCTGAATGGCATTCCCCTCCTTGGGCGCACCTATCAGGGCAAACGCCTGGGCAATCTGGTCAAAGCCGTCGCGCAATAGCGGATAGATCGTTTTACCGGCAGGGGTGAGAGTCACCGTCCGGCCCCTCTCAAGGAGCTTCTGTCCCAGCCCCTCTTCCAGCTGCCGGACCTGATGACTGACCGCAGCGACCGTCACAGAGAGTTCGTTGGCCGCCGCAGAAAAACTCTGGTGCCGTGCGACCGCCTCAAACGCGCGCACGGAATTCAATGGGGGTATTTTGCGCATGGCTTACTCCGGGTACCCGTCTTTGATAGCGACGGATTCAGTGTCCTGCCGGCAGACACGATCCACCGGCAGGCGTTGTCTGGCGTCAGGTGACGCTGTAGTGAACGTCCTGGGGCCGCATTCCATTGACAGCAGTAATGTCCTGCGGACAGGCGGAAAAGACCACAATCGCATCCATTTCAGCCTTGAGGGATACGTATTGCCCAGGTTCACTGACCGGCGCCGCGAACTCAATGCGCCCATCCTGATGCACCGGCACATTCATGAACAGGTTCAACGGGCTCGGCGTTTCAGGCGTCACCAGGCCGATGGCATCCAGGGCCAGAAACAGGTTTTCGTTGCAGCTGTCATGATGACCGATAACGCCCAGTTGCTCATAGCGCGTCGGATCGCAAGCGGCCACCAACGTGTCGTGGATACCCGGTGAGGTGTCCTCGATGAGTGTCAGCATTTTCCGGCGCTTGTTGGTGACGAGGCTGTCACCTTGCCGAGGATTGAGCTTCAACCAGAAGGGACGACTGTGCTCCATCGACATGGCCTCGCAGAGGTCGTCCGGGTTGAATGCCCAGGTGTCGACGACCTGCTTGCCATGGGTGTTGATAAGCTTGATGGTTTGACCCCGTTTCAACTGGATCGCTACACCACGCCGGGCAGGCAAGCGGACCAGTTCACCAGGGTAAACGGACGTAATTGCAGTCATGTTGTGTTGTTCTCCTCTTGCAGGGCTGATGGCCTACAGGCCGGGTACCTGCCGTAAAGGAAAACACAGAGGAAAACCTCAAACCAATAATATAAAGTCGCCCCTGTATAAGTGAAATCTATAGGGTGGCCCATGCGAATTCGGCAACTTGAGTGCTTCAGAACCTTGATGATCCACGGGACGATGACCCGTGCTGCGGAGCTTCTGGGCATTTCTCAACCGGCCATTAGCAGCACCATTGCCAATCTGGAGCACGAGACCGGCCTGAAACTCTTCGTGCGCAAAGGCGGTCGCCTGCAACCCACCCCCGAAGCCCGGCTATTTTTTGTCGAGGCGGAACGAGCGCTGGAGGCGGTGGAGAAAACCAATCGCATCGCCAAGGAGATTCGGACCGGGAAACGCGGTCACCTGGCAATTGCCGCCTACGCCAGTATCTCGATCAACCTGTTGCCACGCTTGATGGCCGAATTCGCGAAAGAGCGTCCGGGGCTTGAGCTCAAAATCATCACTCGCAACTCCCAGTCTGTTCGTGAGCTGATGTCGACGCAGCAATTCGACCTGGCCATCGCCGAACTGCCCCTCGACTACCCGTCCTCGAACATGGAGGTGATTTCATACGAATGTCAGTGCATGGTGCCGATCGGCCACCCCCTCGCAGAACTGGACGTGATTACGCCTGCTGACCTGGATGGCATGCCTTTCGTTTCGCTGTTCAAGGGTGACCCGATCTACCAGCAGTTGGCCATGGCTTTTTCGGCGTGCGGGGCATCCTGGAACGTGGTGGCCGAGACAGAGTTCTTCTCCACGGCCTGCGAACTGGTCTGCGCCGGAGTGGGCGTCGGGATCATCGACCCGGTAGTCAGCCTGCCCTTCACCAGGAATCTGGTCCTGAAGCCATTCTCGCCGGTGATCAAATACGAGATCGCACTACTGCTTCCCACCCAGGAAGAGCCCTCGCAGCTGGCGCGAGAATTTGCCCACTTCCTCAGGCAACGCCTTTAACAGGCTCGCCGATCGTTGAGAACTGGCCGTAACCGAGCCGGGCCAATGGTCGGAATTTGGAGAGATCGATACGTCCTTCGGTGAGGCAGGTTTTGTTGATATGGAGGCCGACAACCCGGCCGATGATCAGCAGGTTTTCCTCAATCTCCGAGGGTAGCTCGATAGCCTTCAGCAACACGCACTCAATGTGTATAGGCGATGCTTTAACGCGCGGAGGCATTACCAGCGAAGACGCCTCACATTCGAGTCCCACCCGATCAAACTCATTGACCTCAGGCAGTGCTGCTTCACTGGATGCCCGTACTTCAACGCGCAGGTCATAGGTGGCCATGTTGACGACGAACTCACCGGTATCGAGAATGTTTCTGGCCGTATCTTTTGCGCCGTGAGCATGTCGACCATTGGAGCCAAAAACGACAATCGGCGGGTTCTCCGACAGCGCATTGAAGAAGCTGTACGGCGCCAGGTTCGGTACGCCGTCCTTGCTGAGTGTGGAAATCCAGCCGATCGGTCTCGGTACCACACAACTCATCCAGTGTTTGTTGATTTCCTCATCATCCTGCCCCGTCACAAGAAACATAAATCGCCCTCCCGCGTGTACTGATAGCGGGAGTGGAACACCTTCCTTTGCGAAAAAATAATACTGAATCTTGCTGTGGCTATAAGTGAAATCTATACGCGATCGGCTTAGAAGTCGGACTGCGCCTCTCTCACGTATTCGGCGATTTATGCCACGGATAGCCTTTCGCGCTGAGTTGAAAGGCGTAATCGAATAAGCGCTTCATGTACTCGCCATCAAATTTATGATTGCGAGCGATATTAAAATCGGAGCCGATGTACGCCAGGTTGAAGTCCGCCCCATCCTGCTGTGCAATTCGGTAGATGCGGTCCAGGTCGCTGATCCCCTGAGTCTGGATCAACGTGCTGATGGCGCGACCGCCGATGCTCAAGGTACGGCGCTTGGTTCCGGACCACTGTGGTGCCAGTTTGCCGTTGCGAATGACATAGAAATGACGGTCCCGGCGTATACGCGCTCCTGTCACGCTGTTCAGCGCCATCACGGTGGCCGGCGGGTAAAGGAACACTTGGGTGAGAACGCCTCCGTCCACGTGCATTTCCTGAAACTGTTTGCCGTCGACCTCCACATCGATCATGACCGGCGAGACGGCGCCGGGAATACTCATCGACGCGACCATGATGTGGCGAAACAGGTGGAGCGCTCCCGGTGCTCCGCTTGAAGCAATCGCGCCCATGTTCCAGGTGACGGGACGCCCTGCATCCAGATCGGTGGTACCGATCATCAGCAGTCGTCCTTTGGCATATTGCGCGGCGATGGCCGCAAGCACCTCGGCAGTGATGTACTTGGCAATGAGGCGTGCCAGGGGCTTGCTGTCCGCTATACCGTCGCTGGCCAGGCGGGTCAGCACACTTCGGGAATGGAAAACGTCTTTTGGACCGATTGCGTTGCAGATCCCCAGAATGACGCTGTCGTACTCGGGCCCCAGGTAAGCGAACGGGGCGACCAGGGCACCCGCGCTGATACCGGTGACGACCTTGAAAGCAGGTCGGCTGCCATGCAGGGTCCATCCCGCAATGATTCCCGCCGCGAAGGTGCCAGCATCGCCGCCCCCGGAAACGGCCAGGTAATAACCCCGTGGCAGCATGTCGATCGGCAACTCTGAGTCGGCGAGCGCTTCGACCTCTCGATCGTTGGCCAGAGTCGCGTCCCGAATGAACAGCGTCAGGTCCTGGTCCAGCCAATAGCGTGCATTCGGGATGCCCGGGATGACCGCTTGTTCCGTCAGCGCTTGCGGTACCGCGTCACGGCGTTGCAGGCACCCTTCACGCAACATGTTCATCGTTGAGGCACTGGGCCTGGGCAGAAATGGTTTCAAAACGGCTCCTCCGGTCCCTGCAATTGACAGAGAACGCGCTCAACTGACTCGGTGAGATGGCCTCAGCCATCATGCGCGCGCCACCTACCCATGACTACTCTCTCAGTCACGTGGCGGTCGTCTGAACACCAGCAGTTTTCCGGTTGCACGCTGCACCACCTTGTCGTTCTGATTGCAGGTTTCCATGAGCATGGTCACCACGCCCCGGTCCGGCTTGGTGGCAGACGGATCGATGGCCTGCACGGTGGTTCTGAGACGTAACAGATCGTCCGGGTAGGTCGGCGTCGGCCAGCTCAATTCGATGCCCAGGCCGATGATCCCGTCAGCCAGCGGTACGCTGGCAACCAGCAGTTTCATCGTCAACGCCGCCGTGTTCCAGCCACTGGCGGCCAGCGCGCCGAACAGGCTAAAGCCGGCGGCCTCGGGATCAAGGTGAAAGGGTTGCGGATCGAACGCTTGAGCAAAGGCCAACATCGCCGCTCGTTCGACTCGAACGGTGTCGCTTTTGAACGCCTGACCCAGGCTCAGGTCATCGAGGTAGAGTTTTCCCCAGGCATGGGTGGTCATGATTCAACCCTCTCTCGTCAGGGCGAGTGGCCTAGACATCTTTCATGCTAGCGCAAGCCCGGGCAGTCATAATGTCGGCGGGACATCCGGTCTGTTCTGCGGCGAATCTTCCACCCATTGCCAGAACAACTGATAACCGACCGCAAGCACCACCGGGCCGATGAACAGCCCGAGGATACCGCTGGTGACCATGCCGCCCAGGGCACCGATCAACACCACCGGCATCGGCACATCGACACCGCGCCCCAACAGCAATGGCTTGAGTACGTTATCCACCAGGCCGGCAACGAACACATAGATGGCGAAGATGATGGTCGCCGTGCTGGCCCCTTCGGTGGCGAACACAAAGGCAATCACGGGCAGCGTAATCAGCGTCGCCGGCAATTGCATGATGCCGAGCAGCAACACCGCCAAGGCAAGCAGCCCGGCACCGGGGACGCCCATGAGCACGAATCCGATGCCCACCAGCAGCATCTGGATGAAAGCGATGCCGACCACTCCCAGCGCGACCGCACGGATCGTAGCGGTACACAGCTCGGCGATCTTCGGTCCCTTGCCCGGATCGCTGACGCGGCTCGCGATCTGTACCGCACTGCGGCTGCCGCTCTTGCCATAGGCCATGAAAATGCCGGCGATGATCAGCGCAAAGATAAAGGTGAGGAACCCCATGCCGACGCCGGCCAGTTTGCCCAGAAAGCTCACGCTGTAATGTTTTATCTGCGGCAGGTACTTCGCTGTCAGGTCGGGAAGATCGGTTGAGGCCTGCAGCCATAAAGCAGAGACAGACTTGCCCACTAACGGCCAGTCAGCGACTGAGTCAGCGGGTGGCGGGATATGGAAGCTGCCGTCCTTGACAGTGGTCATGGCATGCGTGACCGAATCGGCAATCGAGGTGACCAATAAATAGATCGGCACCATGAGCACAACAATGGCGACCAGCACAATCAGCGTCGCAATACGGCCGTCTTTCTGGCCCAGCGGCCCTTTGAGCCGCTCTTGCAATGGGTAAAGGGTGATCGCCAGGATCAGCGACCACAGCATGAGGTCGCGGAACGGGCTGAAGATCTCAAAGCAGAAAAGCACCAGTACGGCTATCAGGCCGGCACGAATCAAAACATCGAGCAGACTGCGAGTGAACGCCTTCTCGGAGCTGGATGTGGGCACCATTGCTGCCTCCTTGCAGATTGCTGCGAAGGTATGAGATCGGTTAGCCCAGCATAGACGCTCAATGGAAAACACGAGAAATCACCGCAGCTTGAGCGGATCGACCAGTTCAGCGGCGATGGCCATGCCCACCAGATCCGGCAGGGTATTGGCCTGCATGCGTTTCATCACCCGCGAGCGATACAGGTCGACGGTTTTTGCACTGACGCCCAGTTGTTCAGCGATTTCACGGGTGGTGTAACCCTGCACCAGCGGCAGTAAGACATCGCGCTCCCGTGGGGTCAGTGTGAGCAAACGCGCCTGCAGTGCTTCGTGTCCCTGATTGCCTGAGCGGTTGGCCGCGCAGTTGCTGAGCGCCTGTTGCACGCTGTCCAGCAGCAACTGCTCGTTATAGGGTTTCTCGATGAAGTCATGGGCGCCGGCCTTGAAGGCGCGAACCACGATCGGCACATCGGCGTGCCCGCTGACGAAAATGATCGGCAGGTTCAGCTCACGTGCACGCATTTCTTCCTGCACGTTCAAACCGCCCATGCCGGGCATGCGAACATCGAGCAGCACGCAGGCATCGAGTGTGGCATCACAGGCACCGAGAAACTCTACGCCACTGGTAAACGGCAAGGCTTTGAGCCCTACCGACTCCAATAACCAGACCGTTGAATCGAGCATGCCCTGATCATCGTCGACCACATACACCACGTGCTCCGTCACACCTGCCATTACGTTATTCCTGTTGTTGTTTTGTTGGGCCGGCCAGCGGCAAACGGCAACACATCAGCAGCCCGACAGGTTGGCGTCGGGCCTGCAACTCGCCACCGAAACCTTCGATGATGCTGCGGCTCATGGACAAGCCAAGTCCCAGGCCATCGGCCTTGCTGGTATAGAACGGGGTAAATATCTGCTCCAGTTCGGGCTCGCTGACGCCCGGTCCCTGGTCCTGCACGTTGATCTCCACGGTTGCACCACTGCCCTGCCCGGCAGTCATCACGATCAGTGAAGGTTGCCCCGGATGTTGTTCGCGGTTGGCATCGATGGCATTGCGCAACAGATTGAGCAGGACCTGCTCCAGCAGCACGCGATCAGCATAAATCGGCGGCAGATTATCCGGCAGTCGATCCTCGATTGTCACTTGGCAATTGCTCGCTTCCCAGGCACACAAACGCACGGCCTCGCGGGCGACGTCGGTAAAGTTCAGGGCCTGCAGGTGCCGCTGTCCCTTGCGCAGAAATGCCCGTAGTCGCCTGATCACCTCCGAAGCATGCGTGGCGTGGTGGGTAATGCGTTGCAGCCCTTGCGCCACCCGTTCGGCGGCCTGGGGATTGGAGTCCAGCGTCTGTAAGTAGCGCTGGCTGGCATTGGCATAATTGACCACCGCCGCCAACGGCTGATTGATTTCGTGTGCAATGCCCGAGGCCAATTCACCCAGGGTGACCAACCGCGCAGTGTGTGCCAGTTCGTCCTGATGGCGGCGCTGTTGCACCTCACGCAGTTCACGCTCGGTCATGTCCCGTGCGACCAAGGAGTAATAGCGCTCGCCGCCGGCCGAACGGTGCGCCAGCAGCACCAGCGATACCGGCACGGAAGTGCCGCCACCCGGTGGCTGCAACCGCGCCTCGGTGCTCCAGACACCGTCACGTTCGGCGCTGCTCCAGCCATCACGCCTCAGACGTGCCAGGTCGCTGCTGGCGAACAATTGCGCCAGGGCTGGCATCGGTTGTTGCTCGTCGATCCCGAGGATGCGCCGCGCCGCCGGGTTGAGATAAGTGACTTGCCCCTCGGGGTCGATGAACAACACCGGATCGGTGTTGGCCTCGACGACTTCCGCCAGGCGCCGCTTGTTCTCTTCGGCTTGCACCCGGGCGGTAATGTCCCGGGAGACGCTGACCACTTCGACCACCGTCCCGGTGTAGGTTTCACGAATCGCCCGGCTCGCGGTTTCGAACCACAGGTAATGCCCGTCTCGATGGCGAATGCGATACGTCATCGTGTGATAACCGTCCTGCTCCAGGGCATCCCGCGCACGCTGCACCAGGCTGGCCAGGTCCTGACCATGGAACAACCCCTGGGCCATTTGCCCGCGCAACTCCTCCGGCCAGTAGCCGAGCAATGTCCAGGACGCCGGCGAGGCATCGAGAAAACGCCCGTCCGGTGTGTGCCTGGAAATCAGGTCGGTGGTGTTCTCGATGATCAGCCGGTACAGCCGCCGTGCCGTGGCCGCTTCACGCTCGGCCAGCACTTGTGCCGTGGCGTCGCGGCAACGGGCGAGCACGCGGTTGTCCTGGGGATCGGGGATAAACGTCCAGATCAATATCTGCGCTTCGAACTGGGCTTCGACGCCCTCGATAGCGCGTTGCTGGTCAAGGCAGGCGCGTACCAGCACCCGGTGATTCACAGGCAAAAAGCCCAGCACATCGATCAGCGGTTTTTCGGCGAGCAGTGCCAACAGCGCGGCATTGAACTCCAGCGGCCGGCCCTGTGCATCGAGCAACAGACTCGGTTGCGGATCGTGGCCCAACAGCGGCGAGCCGCGCAGCATACCGTTGACGCTGCTCAGCAACGTCGTCAGCAAGTCCTGCACCCAACCGAGCCAATCAAGACTCACGCCCTCGCACACTTCCACCAGCAACAACCCCGGCTGCCCCGGTTGCAAGGCCAGATCAGACACCTGGCCATGGCTGATGGCGGCCCGACGCAATCGACCGGACAACCAGCAATCGAGTTGCCGCACTTGCGCCAGATCCAGGCGCCCCGCCTCGACCAGCCGATCTAACAGCAACTGATCGCTGGCCAGCGACGGGTCACCCAGGCCCGGAGGAAAATGCTGGGCGGCGCCCTCGTGGCTGTAAATCCGCGCATTGGGTTGCCAACTCAAATAAACCGCCCGGCGCACCTCGGGACATTCCTGCAACGCACGGCACAACGCATCGGCCCGGGCGGCCAGAGACACACCCTCGCGCTGCAGGCGCAACCAGCTGTGCAATCGAACGGGAGTCAGGGTCATCACAGGTCCGCTTCGTTGTGGAAGCCAAGGATATACCGGCCATGGCGGTGTCACTGAGTTCATTTAGACCTGCCAGAATAAAATATAGTACATATACTATATGACGTAGGTTGTACTTCCATATCAGTAGCTGAATGTTATATAAAGCAGGCCGGACATAAAAGGTGAACCCGGCGGCTACGCTGCAAGGTCACCTATAGAGCTAACAATCAGCCACCGAGTACCCGTACATGTCGATCTATGAACAAGGGCTAGGCCCTGCGGCTGTCAATCATATTGCCTTGTCTCCGCTCAGCTTCATCGAGCGCACCGCCAGCGTTTATCCGGACTACCCCGCCGTGATCCATGGCTCTATCCGCCGCACTTGGGCGCAGACCTACACCCGTTGCCGTCGCCTGGCTTCGGCGCTGGCCGGTCGCGGCATCGGCAAGAACGACACGGTGGCGGTGATGCTGCCCAACATTCCAGAGATGCTCGAAGTGCATTTCGGCGTGCCAATGATTGGTGCGGTGCTCAACCCACTCAACGTGCGTCTGGATGCAGAAGCCATTGCCTTCATGCTGCAGCATGGCGAAGCCAAGGTGCTGATTACCGACCGTGAGTTCCATGATGTGATTCACGCGGCGATCGGCATGCTGGATCACCCGCCACTGGTCATCGACGTTAATGACCCGGAATACGGCGAAGGCCAGGCAGTCAGCGATCTGGACTATGAAGCGCTGTTGGCCGAAGGCGATCCGGCCTACGCCTGGCAGTGGCCAGCGAACGAATGGGACGCCATTTCGCTGAATTACACCTCCGGCACCACCGGCAACCCGAAAGGCGTGGTCTATCACCATCGCGGTGCTTACCTGAACTCGTTGGGCAACCAGATGACCTGGGCCATGGGCAACCATCCGGTCTACCTCTGGACCCTGCCGATGTTCCACTGCAACGGTTGGTGTTACCCGTGGATCATCACCGCGATGGCCGGTGTGCATGTGTTCCTGCGCCGTGTCGATCCACAGAAAATCCTCACGTTGATCCGCGAGCATCAGATCACTCACCTGTGCGCTGCGCCGATCGTGCTCAACGCGCTGGTGAACATGCCGGAATCGGCAAAAGCGGCGATCGATCACCCGGTCAACGCCATGGTCGCCGGCGCCGCGCCGCCGGCCAAAGTGATCGGTGCCGTGGAAGAAATGGGCATCAAGGTCACCCACGTTTATGGCCTGACCGAGACGTATGGTCCGGTGACGCTCTGCGCCTGGCATGCCGAATGGGATGAGTTGCCGCTGGAAGAGCGAGCGCAAATCAAATCCCGTCAGGGTGTGCGCTACCCGACGCTCGAAGGCGTGATGGTCGGCGACTCGAAGACGCTGGAACCCACCCCGCGTGACGGTCAGACCATCGGTGAGATCTTCATGCGCGGCAACACCGTGATGAAGGGCTACCTGAAGAACTCGACCGCCACGGCCGAAGCGTTCGAAGGCGGCTGGTTCCACACCGGCGACCTGGCGGTGTGTCATCCCAACGGTTATGTGGAGATCAAGGACCGACTCAAGGACATCATCATTTCCGGTGGCGAGAACATTTCCACCATCGAACTGGAAGGTGTGCTCTATCGCCATCCAGGTGTGATGGAAGCAGCCGTCGTCGCCCGACCCGATGAGAAGTGGGGCGAAACGCCCTGCGCCTTTATCACATTGAAAGCTGATCACCAGGACGTTCGCGAGGCCGACATCATCAGTTTCTGCCGCGAACACCTGGCCGGCTTCAAAGTCCCGCGCACGGTGATTTTCACCCTGCTGCCGAAGACTTCGACCGGCAAGATCCAGAAGTACGTTCTGCGCGACAGGGCCAAAGCGCTCTAACCGAATCAACGTAGTACCCATCAAGTGGCCGGTGTTTTTACCGGCTGCTTCGGGCTCGTGCAGGCCGGATTCGGCGCTGCCCTGCCCTTGAATACCCAAAGCATCGATAACAAAAACAAGGTGGAGCCACCATGATCGACATCCATTCAACCGATACCCAACGCTGTGAACGCATTCGGTCCAACCCGAAATTCCTTCAACTGGTGAGCAGCCGGTCGCGCCTGGCCTGGTCGCTGAGTGCTGCGGTGCTGGGCACCTACTACGGGTTCATGCTGGTGGTGGCGTTTGCCCCGCAATGGCTGCATGCGCCGATCGCCGAGCATCGGATGTTGACCCTGGGCATGCCGGTTGGCGCGGCGATCATCATTTTTTCCTGGCTCCTGACCGGTTGGTACGTCTACAGCGCCAACACGCGCTTTGATGCCCTGGGCGCCGCTATTCTCGAGGAGAGCAAGTAATGAACCTGCTCCGTAAACTTATCCTCGCCGCTGCCGGACTGTTGCCGGCCTCCGTTGTGATCGCTGCGCCCGCGCTGGGTGCGGTGGAAAAACAACCGCTCAACCTGCATGCGATCGGCATGTTCTTTGTATTCGTTTTAGGCACGCTGGCCATCACCTGGTGGGCCGCGCGGCAAACCAAATCCACTTCAGACTTCTACACCGCGGGCGGTGGCATCACCGGGTTCCAGAACGGTTTGGCGATTGCCGGTGACTACATGTCCGCCGCCACCTTGCTGGGGCTGTCCAGCCTGGTGTTTGCCAAGGGCTACGACGGCTTCATCTATACCATCGGCTTCTTCGTCGGTTGGCCGATTATCACCTTCCTGATGGCCGAGCGCCTGCGCAACCTGGGGCGCTACACCTTTGCCGACATCGTGTCCTATCGACTGGACCAGAACAAAGTGCGGATTTTTGCCGCGTTTGGTTCGTTGACGGTGGTGTGCTGCTACCTGATCGTGCAGATGGTCGGTGCGGGTCAATTGATCAAGCTGCTGTTCGGTCTCGACTACCCGGTTGCGGTGGTGATCGTTGGTGCACTGATGCTGGTGTATGTGATTTTTGGCGGGATGATCGCAACGACTTGGGTCCAGATCATTAAAGCTGTGCTGCTGCTCGCGGGCGGCACGACCCTGGCGGTCATGGCCATGTCGCAGTTCGGTTTCAGCTACGAAACCCTGGCCGACAAAGCCGTTCAGGCCCACGCCAGTGGCTGGAACATCATGGGCCCCGGCTCGATGCTCGCCGACCCGATCAACACCGCGTCGATGTCGCTGGGCCTGGTGTTCGGGATTGCCGGCCTGCCGCACATTCTGATGCGTTTCTTCACCGTGCCTAACGCCAAAGAAGCTCGCAAATCGGTGTTCTACGCCACCGGGTTCATCGGCTTCTTCTTCCTGGTGGTTTGCACCCTGGGCTTCGCCGCGATGGTGATCATCGGCACCGATCCGCAGTACTACGTCAATGGTGAAGTCGGCGGCGCCTTGATTGGCGGCGGCAACATGGTCGCCATGCACCTGGCCAAAGCGGTCGGTGGCAACCTGTTTTTCGGTTTCCTCGCAGCCGTCGCCTTCGCCACCATCCTCGCGGTGGTCTCCGGGCTGGCATTGGCCGGTGCTTCGGCGATTTCCCATGACCTCTACGCCACGGTGTTCAAGAAGGGCAAAGCCAGCCAGAAACAGGAAATGCGCGTGACCCGCATGGCTACTGTCGGCTTGGGCATCATCGCGATTCTGCTGGGCATTCTGTTCGAGAAGATGAATGTCGCGTTCCTGGTGGGCCTGACGTTCGGCATCGCCGCGTCGACCAACTTCCCGGTGTTGATCATGGCCATGTACTGGAAAGGCTTGACCACAAAAGGCGCGATCATCGGCGGTTTCGCCGGCCTGCTCTGCGCGCTGGTACTGGTGATCCTCTCGCCAGCGGTCTGGGTCACGGTGCTCGGCCATGCTCACGCGATCTTCCCGTACGACCATCCGGCACTGTTCTCCATGCCGCTGGCGTTCTTCGTGATCGTCATGGTGTCGAAACTCGACCGCAGTGTGCGGGCCGACAAGGAGCGTGACGCTTACGCCGACCAGTTTGTTCGCGCCCAGACCGGCCTCGGTGCCGCCAGCGCTTCCGCTCATTGATTGAAAGGGCACGGCCCGCTGTTGCGGCGCCGTGCCCATCGCACAACCTTTTGAGGTTCACGTTATGCCCGAATTCAACGCCCCGCTGCGCGACATGCGCTTTGTGCTGCATGAAGTGTTCGACGCCCCGGCCCTGTGGGCACGCCTGCCGGCCCTGGCCGACAGCGTCGACGCCGCCACCGCTGACGCCATTCTGGAAGAGGCGGCGAAAGTCACCTCGCACCTGATTGCGCCATTAAATCGTAGCGGCGACGAAGAAGGCGCGCAGTGGGCCGATGGTCAGGTGAGCACGCCGATCGGTTTCAAACAGGCTTATGCCACCTACATCGAAGGCGGCTGGGTGGGTCTGTCAGGTAACGCTGATTTCGGCGGCATGGGCATGCCGAAGATGCTAGCCGTGCAATTCGAAGAAATGCTCTACGGCGCCAATTCAAGCTTTGCACTCTATTCCGCGTTGAGTTCCGGTGCCTGCCTGGCGCTGGATGCCCACGCCAGCGACACCCTGAAAAACCTCTACCTGCCGCCGATGTACGAAGGCCGCTGGGCCGGTTCGATGTGCCTGACCGAAGCCCACGCCGGCACTGATCTGGGGATTATCCGCACCCGCGCCGAACCTCAGGCCGATGGCAGCTTCAACATCACCGGCAGCAAGATTTTCATCACCGGTGGCGATCAGGACCTGACCGAAAACATTGTCCATCTGGTGTTGGCCAAACTGCCGGACGCGCCTGCGGGGCCCAAAGGCATCTCGCTGTTTGTCGTGCCCAAAGTGCTGGTCAATGCCGACGGTTCCCTCGGCGATGCCAACGCCGTGAGTTGCGGTTCGATCGAACACAAGATGGGCATCAAGGCCTCGGCCACCTGCGTGATGAACTTCGACGGCGCCAGCGGTTGGTTGGTCGGCGAAGCCAACAAAGGCCTGGCGGCGATGTTCACCATGATGAACTACGAGCGCCTGTCCATCGGCATTCAAGGCATTGGCTGCGCCGAAGCGTCCTATCAGAGTGCCGTCGCCTATGCCCGCGAACGTGTGCAGAGCCGCGCGCCGACCGGTGCCATCGACCCGGACAAAGTGGCCGATCCGATCATCGTCCACCCCGATGTACGCCGCATGCTGCTGAGCATGAAAGCAATGACCGAAGGCGGTCGCGCGTTCGCCAGTTATGTCGGTCAGCAACTCGATCTGGCGAAGTTTTCCGATGACGCCAAGGAGCGGGACAACGCCCAGACCCTGGTCGCGCTGCTCACCCCCGTGGCCAAGGCGTTTTTCACCGATACCGGCCTGGAAAGCTGCATCAACGGCCAGCAAGTGTTTGGCGGCCATGGCTATATCCGCGAGTGGGGCCAGGAACAATTGGTCCGTGATGTACGCATCGCACAGATCTACGAAGGCACCAACGGCATTCAGGCCCTGGACTTGCTAGGACGCAAAGTGCTCGCCGACAAGGGTGTTGCGCTGCGTCAGTTCACCGGCGAGATTCGCCACTTCGCCCATCAGCCTGGCGCGCCCTACTCCACTCAACTGTTCGATGCCGTGCAGCGTCTGGAGGACCTGCGCGACTGGTTGCAGGATCAGGCCGCGACCAACCGCAACGAAGTCGGTGCCGCTTCGGTGGAGTATTTGCACCTGTTCGGTTATGTCGCCTACGCCTGGCTTTGGGCGCGCATGGCACAGGTTGCCCAGCAAAAACGCGGTGAAGATGAAGGGTTTTATGGCGCGAAGATCGCCACCGCCGACTTCTACATCCACCGCCTGTTGCCACGCATTTTGAGTCTGGAGCAATCCATTCGCGCGGGCAGTGCCTCCTTGTTTGGCCTGAGCGCCGAACAGTTCTAACGATTGAACCGCACGCGGCGCCACGCTCCTATCTCTTTGGCGTTCGCGTTTTTTATTGATAAGCCCTCGCCCACTTGGCGAGGGCCGCAGGACCTGTCTTTCCATAATAAAAACAAAGGGGCTTCACTATGGACCGCAACACCCGCACCCTCGCTACCCGACTGTTGCTGGCCGGCGGCGTCGTCAGCCTCTCGGCCCCCGCCGCTGCTGAATTTGTCAAAGACAGCAAGGCCAGCCTTGAGCTGCGCAACTTCTATTTCAATCGTGACTATCGCCAGGACAACGCGCCCCAATCCAAACAAGAGGAATGGGCGCAGGGTTTCCTGCTGCGCTATGAGTCGGGATTTACCGAAGGTTTGATCGGTGTCGGCTTCGATGCGATCGGTCTGCTGGGCGTCAAACTCGATTCCAGCCCTGATCGCGCAGGTTCCGGTCTGCTCAAACGCCATAGCGATACCCGCAAAGGTGCGCAGGACGAGTACGGCGAACTGGGCCTGACCGCCAAAGTGCGTGCCTCGAAAAGCACGCTGAAACTCGGCACGCTGCTGCCGAAACTGCCGACGGTATTGGCGAACGATTCACGACTGTTGCCACAAACCTTCAAGGGCGGCCAGTTGACGTCGCTGGAAATCGAAGGCCTGACCGTGGATGCCGGGCGACTGACGCAGGTCAATCAGCGCGACTCCTCGGACTACGAGGACATGGGTATTACCCGGACCGGCGCCAAGGGCATCACCACGCGTCATGCCGATAGCGACAGCTTCGATTTCGCCAGCCTGAATTACAAATGGACCAGCAACCTCGCCGCCGGCTACAGCTACGGCCATCTCGACAACTTCTACAGCCAGCACCTGGTCAACCTGACCTACATGTTGCCGGTAACAACCGGCCAGTCGCTGAAGACGGATCTGCGCTTCGCCCGCTCCACGGACGATGGTGGCAGTAATGTCGATAACAATGCCATTGGCGCGATGTTCACCTACAACCTCGGCGGGCATGCCTTGGGGCTGGGTTATCAAGGCATGAGCGGCGACACCGGTTTCGCCTACGTCAACGGCACCGATGCCTTCCTGGTGAACTTCGTGCAGATCGGTGACTTCGCCAGCAAGGACGAAAAGTCCTGGCAGGCTCGCTACGACTACAACTTTGCGGCCATCGGCGTTCCGGGCCTGACCTTCATGACCCGCTACATCACCGGCGACCACATCGATCTGGGCGGCAACCGTCCGGAAGGCAAGGAATGGGAACGTGATACCGACATCGGTTATGTCGTGCAGAGCGGGCCGCTGAAAAATGTCGG
Organism: Pseudomonas sp. MDT1-17; assembly: GCF_054898105.1. NCBI lineage: Bacteria > Pseudomonadati > Pseudomonadota > Gammaproteobacteria > Pseudomonadales > Pseudomonadaceae > Pseudomonas > Pseudomonas sp. MDT1-17. The sequence goes on from NZ_JBUBVM010000001.1 coordinate 3,647,393, forward strand.
GGTGAAATGGCGCAATGCGACGGTGCGCTCGACCAACTTCGGCAGCGATCTGGATGAAAACCGCCTGATCGTCAGCTACACCTTGCCGATCTGGTAAGTAGATCAAGAGATCGCAGCCTGCGGCAGCTCCTACTGGGTACGCATTCCTTTTGTAGGAGCTGCCGAAGGCTGCGATCTTTTGATTCTGCTCTTAGCCCCGCCTTCCCAACACCGATCCGCGGCAGTGGCCAGAGTAGGTTAAGATGCCTGCAAACCAGGCCCGCCGCGAGACGCCCAGCATGACCGACACCCCTCCCCGCCTGATCAAGAAGTACCCCAATCGCCGACTGTATGACACCCACACCAGCAGTCATTTGACGCTGGCGGACATACGCCAGTTGGTGGTCGACAAAATTGCCTTTCAGGTGGTCGATGCCAAGAGCGGCGAGGATCTGACGCGCAGCATCCTGCTGCAAGTGATTCTGGAAGCCGAAAGCGGCGGTGAGCCCATCTTCACCACCGAAATGCTGCTGGGAGTTATCCAGTTCTACGGCCCTTATCAGGGCGTACTCGGCAGTTACCTGGACAAGAGCATTCAGACCGTCATCGACATCCAGTCCCAGACTGGCGCGCAGTCGTCAGAGGCCTGGAGCGACTTCATGCATCAACAGGCCCCGGTAATGCAGGATCTGATGCGCCAATATGTCGACCAGTCGAAGGCGTTGTATCTCAATACCCAAAACCTGTTTGGCATGTTTGGCGGTAAACCCGGCACCGGTAACGGGCCGAAAAAAAATGGCGATGGGGAGTGATCCCATCGCCATCGGTGCCGCTTGCTTGACGTGACTTACTTGTTACCGCTGGTAGCCTTGGCGTTGGCTTCCGGGGCCGCTTTCGTGGCCGCGGCAGTCGCTGCGTCGAAATTGCTCTGAGCCACATCAGCAGCCTGTTTTACGGCTTTCTGTGCACTTTCGAACACCGTACCGGCATTCGCCAGGCCCGACTTGAACGCTGCCACAACAGGCTCGGAGCCGGCCGGTGCATTTTTGCTGATCGTTTCAACGAACTCTTGCACCTGTTGGGTGCCCGCTTCGACCTGACTCGAGGTCAGTTTGGCGATGTCCGACTGAGTACCGACGATCAGCGCTTGAACCTGACGATTGAACTCGGCCAGACGTTCGGTTTGCGCGCTCGGCTGGGTGAAAGAAGCCTGCAGCTCAGCGAAACCTTGTGGATCACGGACGGCCATCAGCTTGCGAACACCTTCGAACTGCTCTTCGGCGGATTCGCGCAGTGCCTTGAACTGCAACTGGCTGAGCTGTTCAACGCTGGCGAAGACTTTGCCGCTGATTTGCTGCAGAAGGTCGAGGTTGGCTTTCTGAGCGGTTTGCAGTTTTTCCGAATTGAAAAAAGACATGCTTGAATCTCCTGGTACTGGAAGGCCCTTATGGACCAGAGGACGCGATAGCGATCCGGCCAGTCATCGCGTTAGCCTTGATATTGCAGTGCACAAAACCATTTGGCAACGTCTATTTTTGTGCGGTGCAAAATAAACTTTGCTCAAGCCCGCCCTATTCGCTATAAACTCCAGCCTATCGAACGGCCAGCCTAGCCCTGTTTAACTAAAGGGTTCAGATGCGCAGGTTCTCATGTATAGCGTCAGGAGATCACGATGGGTCAGGAAGTCAATATTGCGCTGCAAGATGAAGAGCTTTCCGAACCCGCTGGCTTGTTCGAACACCTCAATCATCTGCAGCGCCTCAATACCCGCAACGTCCTTGACGCCGTGCAGAAGCGCCAGGCAAAAACCTTCGCGCCTTTAAGCCTTGGGCAACTCAGCCAGCCGACCCTCGCTGACTGGCAGGAATACTTCACAGACCTTGGCGAACGCAGCGTGTTGTTCTGGGACACCTTGCGCCAGCGCGGCGACAACACCCTGGCCCACGAACGCGCCGGGTATCCGCTGCTGCTCAAGTTCAATCATGAAACGCTGGTTGCCGGCGAAGACCTGCCTCGCCCGGTCAACTATTCGTTGTTGCAAATCCTCGCGGGCCCCGGTCAACGGATCGACAGCAAAAAACAGCCGGTGATCATCATTGACCCGCGCGGCGGCCACGGCTCGGGCATCGGCGGTTTCAAACAGGATTCGGTCATCGGCGAAAGTCTGAGAGCCGGCCACCCGACCTATTTCATTTCCTTCAGTCACTCGCCACGCCCTGGGCAAACCCTCGCGGATATCGTCGAAGCCCAGGCGCGGTTCATCGAAGTCGTCAGCGCCCGGCATCCGGACAGCGCCAAACCTGTCGTCATTGGCAACTGCCAGGCGGGCTGGGCGTTAATGGGTTTGGCCGCCACCCGGCCGAAGTTGCCAGGGTTGATCATCGTCAATGGTGCGCCGTTGTCGTACTGGGCCGGGGTCAATGGCCGCAATCCGATGCGCTACACCGGCGGTTTGCTGGGCGGTGGCTGGATGGCGCGCCTCGGTAGCGACCTGGGTAATGACCGTTTCGACGGCACCTGGCTGGTGAGCAATTTCGAAAGCCTGGACCCGGCCAACACCTATTGGGGCAAGTACTACCATCTGTTCAGTGAAGTCGACAGCGAGGCCGCACGTTTTCTGGATTTCGAACGCTGGTGGGGCAGCCCGACCCTGCTCAATGGCGAAGAGATCGAGATGATTGTCGACGACTTGTTCATCGGTAATCAGCTGTCCGGCGGCCTCGGTCGCAAGAGCAGCGGCCTTGACCTCAAACTGATCGAAGTGCCGGTGGTGGTGTTCTGCTCGTATGGCGACAACATCACCTCACCGCAGCAGGCACTGGACTGGATCACCGACGTCTATCCCAGCGATCTCGCGTTGCAAAATGCCGGACGCACCATCGTGTACTTGCGGCACGCGAGCATCGGTCATCTGGGCATCTTCGTATCCGGTGAAGTGGCGCGGCGTGAGCACCGTGAGTTACTCGGTGCGGTCGATGCAATCAATGCGCTGTCAGCCGGGCTGTATGAAATGCTGATCGAAGACCTGCCGGAGAACTCGGCGACGCCGTATGCCGTGCGTTTCGAGCCCCGGCGCATCGCCGACATCCATGGCGAAGTGCAGAAGCCTCGTGATGATGATCGCGAATTCGCGCTGGTCCAGCGCGCGTCCGCCATCAACAACAGTGTGTACGACGAATTCATACGCCCATGGTTGCGCCAACTGATCAACGAACCCAGCGCCGAACTGCTGCGCCGGGCACACCCTTTCCATCAGCAGCACGTGGCCTGGAGCAGCTTGAACCCGGCGCTGTGGTGGCTGGCGGGAAGCGCCGCCCAAGTGAGCAAGGATCGTCACCCCGCCAGTCAAAACAATCCGTTGCTGGTCTGGCAGGAATTGTTTTCCAACCAGATGCAAGACGCCTTGAACGGCTATCGGGATCTGCGTGATGCGGCTCGGGAAATGTGTTTCTACGGCGTGTATGGCGTACTCAATAGCCTCGCCGGCAATGCACCGGGGCGAAATCTCCAGGAACATGCCAAGCAACACGACAAGGTCCTGATCGAGCGCCTGCAGGATGCCCTGCCCCTTGGCGGTCTGATGGAAGCCTTGATACGGATCCTGTTCCTGCTGGGCCGCGACAGCGACGAGTCGGGCAAGGAAAGCGTTGAAAAATTGATCCTGCAACTGCAAGTGCTGCTCCAGGACTACAGTGCCAAGCCACTTGATCTGCGCGAAACCCTGCGCCTGCAAAAACTGCTGGTCGCCACCCACCCGCAAGAAAGCCTGCACAGCCTGCCCTTGATTCTGGTTGAGGTCGAAGAGCGCCAACAAGTGCTGGCGGCCGTCGCCAATCTGCTGCCGGAACTGCTGACCAGCGGCGCCGACAACCCATTCTGGTGTGAGCTGCACACGCTGCTCGACGTTCCCTTGCCAGGTTTCAGCCTGACCCAACCACCCGGTGAGGCCGATGCCATCGAGGAGAAAATCCCGACGGCAACCCCAGAGCCGATCAAGCAGAAAGCCCCGGTGGTAACTCCTGAGCCGATCAAACAGAAATCCCCGGCGATAACGCCAGAGCCGATCAAGCAGAAAACCCCAGCGGTAATCCCTAAGCCGATCAAGCAGAAAATACCCGCAGCGACCCCTGACCCCATCGCCAAGGTTGCGAGTCCAGCGGGCAAACCTGCCAAGGGCAAGAAAGGCGTAAAAAAACCTCCGGTGAAATAACGTTTAACGGTGAGGAGAACCGCGTCACACGGGCGCGGCTTCCTCTATTTCAAACGATTCATCGGCCCGATACTGACCGGGTGTCATGCCAAACCAGCGGCTACAGGCTTTGTTGAAACTGCTGTGGTCATGAAAACCAAGGAGATATGCGACATGCTTCATGTTGAAGCGAGAGTTGCGCAAGTAGAATTCGGCCAATTGCCGGCGCACGGCATTCTGCACGTCCTTGAATTGCGTCCCGTCTTTTTCCAGGGTGCGTTGTAGCGTTCGCTTGCTGATGTTCAATGCGGCCGCGATCGACTCCATATCGCACGACCCCTGGCCCTGACTCAAGCGCTTGGTAATGAGTGCCCGAATTCTGCCGACGATGGTGAAGCCATGCAGCGAAACCAATCGAGCTTCGGCAAAACTGTCATGCAGTACCGCCAGTTCTTCGTTAGCCATGCTCAGCGGACGCAGAAGCTCCTGCCCGTCAAACAGGATGCTGTCATAGGCAGCCCCAAAATGCAGGTCGCAGCCAAACAGTCTTTGATGCTCGGACGTGTCTTCAGGTTCGGGATAGGCGAACTCCACACTCAGCGGTTGCGGTAAGTTGCCTCCCGCCAGCCAACGGCAAAAACCCAGCAATGAAGCCATGCCTGCATCCGAGTACTGCCGGGGTTTGACCGACCCCTTTTGCTGATGATCCAGCGACGCCAGTCGATAATGCTGTTGCTCCGGCAAAAAGAAGAGGCTGAATCCGGTACTGATCAAAGGGCTGAAACGCACCAGGCGTTCAAGTGCTTTTTTCAGATTCAAACTGGACATCATGGTGTAGCCGACGATTTGAAGGTTACCGGGATGGAAGTTTCCATAGGCCTTCAAACCGATGTCTGGATCGCCAGCGGCCAGGGCTCCCAGTTCCCATAGCCGATAAATAGCCCCTCGTTCGCAGAAGGCTCCCGGGTTGTTAACGGTCTCCATGTCCATCCCAGCCTCCCGACACAGACGGGCAACATCCAGCCCTTGTGCCGAGAGCGTATTCACCAGCACGCTGGCATAACCTGAACTGATTCTATACATGACGTCCTCAATGACCTGTGGAACCGAACATCCTGTCCGGAGCCATGACTGATCTGCGTTGAATCAAAATGCTAACGGGGTGTTCCGTTGCCAATATTGATCCCAGTATAGGTAATCCTCACTTTTAGCCAGTTTTTCAGACCATTCGTCACCCTGTAGCAACTGCCGAGCCTGCGAGGCGATGCCAACAGCAGTGAACAGTTCAGTTTTATTCCATGCATGGCACCGTTGGACACCACACAGTCACCTCTCAACACTTCCGTACGCCCCGCCAATACCGAACAATCCACCCATCTTGCAGCGCAAAACACAAAAAGGAAGAGAGTGTATGAAGTCGCTTAGTCGTATTGCGTTGGTCACGGGTGGTATGGGTGGGATTGGCACTGCGATAAGCCAGCGCCTGTACAAGGAAGGATTCCAGGTCATCGTGGGCTGCAGCTCTGACTCTGCCCGCAAGAACGAATGGATGGCGAGCCAACTGGCGGAGGGTTATCAATTCGAATTCATCTATGGCGATATCACCGATTGGGAATCAACGCGCAAAGCGTTCGAAATGGCACGTGAGCAATTCGGCCCGATCGATGTATTGGTCAACAACGCGGGCATCACTCGCGATGCGTCCTTTCGCAAACTGACTCCAGAAGATTGGAACGCAGTGATCGGCACCAACCTGACAGGCCTGTTCAACACCACTAAACAGGTGATCGAAGGGATGTTGGCCAAGGGTTGGGGACGGGTCATCAACATCTCCTCGATCAACGGTCAGCGCGGCCAGTTCGGCCAGACCAACTACAGCGCGGCCAAGGCCGGCATCCATGGTTTCACCATGGCTCTGGCCCGGGAAGTGTCCGGCAAGGGCGTGACCGTCAACACCGTCTCCCCAGGTTACATCCAGACCAGCATGACCGCGGCCATCCGTCCGGACATTCTCGAGACCATGATCGCAGCCACACCGGTCGGGCGCCTCGGCCAACCCGAAGAAATCGCGTCCATCGTGGCCTGGCTGGCTTCCGATGAATCGGGCTACAGCACCGGCGCGGACTTCTCGGTCAACGGCGGCATGAATATGCAGTAGACCGGCCAGGGCAAGGACGCCCTGCTCGCGCTAGACGAATGTTGTCTTTTTTATGAGGTCACGCATGAACGAAGTCGTAATCGTTGCCGCTACTCGTACCGCTATTGGCAGTTTTCAAGGTGCCTTGTCCGCGATTCCAGCCACTGAACTGGGCGCAGCGATCATTCGCCGCCTGCTGGAAGAGACAGGTCTGGACGGCTCACAGATCGATGAAGTGATCCTCGGTCAGGTACTCACCGCAGGCTCGGGGCAAAACCCCGCACGCCAGACGGCCATCAAGGCCGGCCTGCCCCATACCACCCCTGCCCTGACCCTGAACAAGGTCTGCGGTTCTGGCCTCAAGGCTGTTCAGCTTGCGGTCCAGGCCATCCGTTGCGGCGACGCCGAACTGGTGATTGCCGGCGGTCAGGAAAACATGAGCCTGGCGCCCTATGTTCTGCCCAAGGCACGCACCGGTTTGCGTCTGGGTCATGCGCAACTGCAAGACAGCGTGATTCAGGACGGTTTGTGGGACGCCTTCAACGACTACCACATGGGCATCACCGCAGAGAACCTGGCGCAGAAGTATGACCTCAGTCGCGAAGCCCAAGACGCCTTCGCCGCAGCTTCGCAACAGAAAGCCGCAGCTGCCATCGAAGCGGGTTACTTCAAACGTGAAATTACCCCGATCCTGATCCCTCAGCGCAAGGGTGAGCCGCTGGCGTTCGACACCGATGAACAGCCGCGCCCGAACAGCACGCTGCAAGCATTGAGCAACCTCAAACCCGCTTTCCAGAAAGACGGCAGCGTGACGGCCGGCAACTCGTCGACCCTTAACGATGGCGCCGCCGTGCTGTTGCTGGCCAGCGCCGCCAAGGCCAAGGCCCTCGGCTTGCCGGTGCTGGCACGCATCACGGCCTACGCCAGTGCCGGTGTGGACCCGTCGATCATGGGTATCGGCCCGGTACCGGCCACCCGCCTGGTACTGGCAAAAGCCGGGTGGACCCTGGACGACCTCGACCTGATCGAAGCCAATGAAGCGTTCGCTGCGCAATCACTGGCGGTCGGCAAAGAATTGGGTTGGGACACCAGCAAGGTCAACGTCAACGGCGGCGCGATTGCCCTGGGCCATCCGATCGGCGCATCGGGCGCGCGGATTCTGGTGTCGCTGTTGCACGAGCTGATTCGTCGCGACGGCAAAAAAGGTCTGGCCACGTTGTGCATCGGTGGCGGCCAGGGTGTCAGCCTGGTCATCGAACGATAAAAGCAACACAGGACTGCTTGCTTGACTGCTGACGCGGCGCCGAAGTCCGGCGCCGCGGTTTTTTTCTGCCAAGTTTACTGATGTGGGCAAGGATTTCCATGGACAACAACGCACATACCTTTAACACCTTCTGGTCAGGCCAGGTACCGTTCATTGCCTCCTTTGCAGTGCAACAATTACGTCTCTGGGTCAGCACCAACCCGTGGTTTACCGGCCAAGCCTACAACGAGTGGTTTGACCTGCCGCGCGCTACCCTGGACAGTCTTCAATCGGACTACCAACAGCAATGGGGCGAACTCGGCCAGCGTCTGCTGACCGGTCAGCCCTTCACCTTCGACGATCGACGTTTCGCCAGCGGTAACTGGAGCCAGCCACTTTTCGGCTCCCTCGCCGCCTTTTACCTGCTCAACGCCGGGTTTCTGCTGAAACTGCTGGACACGTTAGAAATCCCGGACAAAAAACCGCGTCAGCGCCTGCTCTATCTGGTGGAACAAGCCATCGCTGCTGGTGCGCCGAGCAATTTCCTGGCCAGTAACCCCGATGCGCTGCAACGGGTCGTCGATACCCAGGGAAGCAGCCTCCTCACAGGCCTGTTGCACCTGGCCAGCGACCTGCGAGAAGGCAAGATGCGCCAGTGCGACGCCGGCGCGTTCAAAGTGGGCGTCGACCTCGCCAACACCCCCGGCGAAGTGGTGTTCGAGAACGAACTCTTCCAGCTGATTCAGTATTACCCGCAAACCGAAACCCAGTACCGGCGTCCGGTGTTTGTCGTGCCGCCGTCAATCAACAAGTACTACATTCTCGACTTGCGCCCGGACAACTCGATGGTGGCCCATCTGTTGAAACAAGGACACCCGGTGTTTCTGATGTCGTGGCGCAACTTCGACCAGGCACACGCGGGCACCACCTGGGATGACCTGATCGAAACCGGCATCATCAAAGGCCTGCAAGTGACCCGCGAGATCAGCGGCGAGCAGCGGCCCAATTGCGTCGGCTTCTGCATCGGCGGCACCTTGTTGAGCTCGGCACTGGCCGTCCTGGCGGCGCGTGGCGACCGCGAGATCGGCAGCGTAAGCCTGTTGACCACCTTCCTCGACTACCTCGATACCGGCCCCATCGACATCTTCGTCGACGAACAATTGGTGGCCTACCGCGAGCGCACCATCGGCGGCCAGGATGGCCCGATCGGCCTGTTCAAGGGCGAGGACATGGGCAACACCTTCTCGCTGCTGCGCCCCAACGATTTGTGGTGGAACTACAACGTCGACAAATACCTCAAGGGCCAGAAACCGATCCCGCTCGACCTGCTGTTCTGGAACAACGACAGCACCAACCTTCCAGGCCCGATGTACTGCTGGTATCTGCGTCACACCTATCTGCAGAACGACCTGAAATCCGGTGAGCTGGACTGCTGCGGGGTCAAACTCAACCTGCGTGCCATTGATGCGCCGGCGTACATCCTCGCCACCCATGACGATCACATCGTGCCGTGGAGAAGCGCTTACGCCAGCACCGAGTTGCTCTCCGGAACCAAGCGTTTTGTACTGGGCGCTTCTGGGCATATCGCCGGGGTGATCAACCCGCCGGCCAAGGAAAAACGTCACTACTGGACCAACAACCGGGTCACAAAAAACCCTGAAACCTGGTTCAAGAATGCCGAGCAACATGCCGGTAGCTGGTGGAATGACTGGTTCGTCTGGCTGGCTGAACAGTCCGGCGAACGCCAGCCCTCGGTGCTGCATACCGGTAACGCCCAATACCCGGCGATTGAGTCGGCACCGGGGCGTTATGTGATGCAGTGACCGCTGGAGTAGTAACGCCTACCTTGTAGCAGCTGTCGAGCTTGCGAGGCTGCGTTCGGCTGCGGAGCAGTCGTAAAACCTGAGTACGCGGTGAGTCTGACGCACCGCATTGTCCGACCTTACGACTGCTTCGCAGCCGGACGCAGCCTCGCAAGCTCGACAGCTGCTACAGAGCCGAACGAGGCGGTGCGGCGTTCTGACAAGCCCCCTCGTGGCTACTCAGATGGGTCGAGTCGATCCAGCGCCCGGTTTACCGCCAGCTCGCCCAGCATGATGACTTGCGCAATGCCCAACAGGGTATTGCGACTGGGTCCCTCCAAATGATCGGCCAAATCCATGGTCATGACGTTGGCCGATGCCAGCGACTCGCAAGCGTCACCCAACAGGGTTTCGACATCGATTTCCGGGTTGACGGTGTACATCGTGGTCAGCTTCCGCGGGGTGGCTTTGATGTGGGCGGTGTGGGCGGCAGGGTCGAGATAGAAATCGAGTGCGCGTTTGACGGCCTCGTCGTGTTTTTCTGAATCGGGGCTTTCGAATTGAGATGTCGGATCTGCGTCCGGGGGATTCGGTGTTGGTTTAAACATAGATGAAACTCCGATGCTACTTAAAAGGAGCCATCACCCTCTCGCTACCAAACGGAGGGTGGCGGCCATACGAAGGTTGGTAGACCGGGCATCGGAACCGGCGCCCCCGAAGGAGCCCTGCGCATGGCCACCATAAAACGCAGCCCTAAGAAAGGGCCGAACAAGGTGACGCTATGCGTCGATGCTGAGGGTCTACCAAACCCGATCGCTGTTGTTCAGCGACAGAGAAACGATAGAGCCCAGGCCCAAGACGCACAAGCCGGCGGATTCTTACGCACCTGTAGGCAACGACGCAAGGTGTTGTAGCCTCCGCGAAGTAACACTGAGTGTCTTTAAACACGCGAACTTAACGGTGTGGAATTGGCGTCAGCGCGATTCCCACAAGCGGTGTCGAAAATCAAAAAATCGAGGATTTGTCCCACCTGTTTTTCGGGTTGGCTGTCGGACGCGCGACGTTTAACGTGGTAGCTCCACCCGGCAGGCTTGGTTTCATGCTGTGAGAACGCAACGTGCGGGAGCAATACTTTCGCCGAGAAACTCAATTGCGCAGGTCGCGACATTTGGCGCTATGATTGCGTCAAATGTCGCATGGAGGAAATCGGTATGCCCGCCGCGAATCAAGCAGACAAGCCTGCCGTCAAACCCACAGGAAAAGCAGTCGTAGCGACGGAGACCAAGAGTGTCACCCGAAAGCCGACTGAGGTGCTGTTACATGGCCGCAAAGGTGATACGCGCATGTTGATCATCCGATACACACAGGAAGGTTTTGACCTGAACGACGTCAGGGACATGCTTTCTATATCCGATCTTTACATGGCGCACGGCCTTGTTCAGCGTATTACGGGGAAATCCCTCAGGACCGTCCAGCGCTTGGCGAAGGAGACCAAACCAGTGCGGCTAAACCAGCAACAAAGTACAGTCGCCTTCCAGTATGCGCAGGCCCTGGAGCACGCCATCAACGTGTTTGGCAATCAGCAGTTGGCTGAGGATTGGTTGAAGAAACCCTGCAAATACCTGGACGGAAATATCCCGCTGGAGCTGATCGACAACTCGCTTGGCTTCCAGGTAGTCGAGGACTATTTGACCCGGATTGAACACGGGGTTTATCAATGAATCCTTTGCCCTGGGATGGGAAGTGGCACGCTTGGCGCCTTGACCGCGAGGTCTTCAAGGACACGTGGGACAGTGGCATGGGTGCGCAGCAATCCGGTGGTCGATGGAACCCTCCCGGCCGCCGGGTTATTTATGCTTCGGCCGATCCGTCCACTGCCATTTTGGAAGTTGCGGCCCACGCAGGCTTCGATACGCTCGATAGGGTGCCTCACGTGTTGACGTGTTTCGAAGTGCTGGATTCGAATTTCATCAAGGTTGTTCAGCCCGAAGATGTGCCGAACCCGAATTGGCTCATCCCGTCTCAACTCTCGCCCAATCAGCAGCTGTTTGCTGATGAGCTGCTGGCCGAGCATCCCTTTTTGCTCATCCCGTCTGCGGTCACCCGTCATTCGTGGAATCTGTTGGTGAGCTGCGACTTGGCCGCGGATCAATTCAAACTTGTTTCTCAGGAGCGCTTTGGGCTGGATACCCGGTTGCTCTAGTGAAAGGAAAAATGGCGGAAGGCAGCCGGAGTCGAACCTGCCCGGGAACGGATGCCGTCCCCAACCGGGTTTGAAGCCCGGCCGCGCCACCGGGCGCGATTGCCTTCCTTGAAGTCAGTGATCGGTGTGTTGGGCCAAGGCATTGTCGAGGCGGATATGGCGCTTGTCGCCAAACCGTCGGGTCAGGCCGATCCGGTCGAAGTATTCGAGAATCTGGATGCTGCGCTTGCGACCCAGGCCCACCGCATCACGAAACGCCGTGACCTGAATCACCGGGTTTTCCTCGGCCAGTTGCAACAGCATAGCCGCCAACCGGCGGATCATTGTGTCGGTGTAGAACAGGTCACGGACGACTTGATGCACTAAACCCAGCCTCGCCATTTTGCGCAGCAGCAAACGCACGGCCGCCTCGTCATGGCCAAGGTTGCGCAGCCACGGCGGATCGAAACCGGCCTGTTCGAACAACGGTTGCACCTGTTGCCACAGGGCTTCATCGTCTTCGCTCAAACGTACTTGATGATCGGGCAAATGCAGCCACGGCCCGCTGGCGGCAATAGCACCGCTGGCGAGTAATTCGTCGAGCAGACTGATGAATGTCGGGCGCCCCAGCGCGGTGCCGGTGAACCGGCGCAGGCGATCCCGGTCCGGGCCCATTTGATCCGGTTCCAGTTGATGGAAACGTGCGAGGTGCTCCAGCAACGGCGCTTTCAGCGCTTCCCAGCGGGCAGTACTGAACAGCAACGGACCTTGGCGGGTGTCGATCAGGCGCACGCCATCGGGCAAAACCCACGTGTTGCGTGGGCGGTTGAACTGACGCTCCAGACGCTGCGGATCAAGCCCGGTGTCGCTGTTGGCCAATAACGCCGGCAGGCAGTCTTCCAACGCATTGCTTGTAGCGAGGGCGTGTAGCTGGGCCAACCGTTCAGGACTTCGGCGTTGTCGGGTCGGTGCAAACGGGTCGAGCACCCGCGCGCCGCCGAGGGTGCGTTGAGCGCTCTGGTCGCGCAGGATCAAGGGGTCGCCCTTCACGGCTTGCACCGGCGCATTCAGCAGCAGTTGCGCAAACATCCGCTCACCCGGCGCCAGGCTGGCGCCTTCCAGCAACGCCACCCGTCCGGTCACGTCCTGAGTTCCCACGTGAACGTGTACGGGCTGAAAGTGCTGGAACGCCTTGGCTTCGCTCGCCAACAATTGCAGGTCGATATCCACTCGCTGGGTCGGCGCGTACAGCCACTCGGCCAGCAGCCAGTGGCCGCGGTGAATCTGCTCCAGGGCCAAACGTTCGGCACTCAGGTTCAACGCCACTCGCTGTCCGGCCGTTGCGACTTCGGCCGCCAGATTCTGCGCATGCAGGCCGCGCACGCGAACGGGTTTGCCCAGCGGGCCGAGCATCAGCGTATCGCCCACCGCTACCTGGCCAGACAACGCAGTGCCGGTCACCACGATACCGGCGCCGGCCACGCTGAAGGCACGATCGATCGCCAGACGAAAACCGCCAGTGGTGCTGCGTTTTAGGACTTCACGCTGCGCCTCGAGCAAGGCCTGTCGCAGTGTCTCGATGCCCTCCCCGGTCACACTCGACAGCGCAAACTGCGGCGCGTTTGCATAAGGTCCCGGCGCCAGCAATGTCTGGATCTGTTCGCGCACGACCTGCACTCTGGACGGTTCGACGCGGTCGCATTTGGTGATTGCCACCAGTGCCCGAGGGATTCCCAGCAGTTCAACGATGGCCAGGTGTTCGCGAGTCTGCGGCATGACGCCGTCGTCGGCCGCGACCACCAGCAACACCAGATCAATGCCCTGAGCCCCCGCCAGCATGTTGTGGGTGAAGCGCTCATGACCGGGCACATCGATAAAACCGGTCAGGGGCGCTTGCAGTTCCAGCGCCGCGTAAAGATAGCCGAGGTCGATGGTCATGCCGCGTTCACGTTCTTCCCGGCGACGATCGCCGGCCTGGCCGGTCAGTGCCTGGAGCAAGGAAGTCTTGCCGTGGTCGATGTGCCCTGCGGTGCCGACGATCACCCTACTGCTCCCGCAATTGATCGAGTTGAGCCAGCCACGCCGGCTCATCGTCCAATTGCCGCAGATCCAGCCACAACGCATCGTCATCAATGCGCCCGAGCACCGGAATCGGCAACGCACGCAGGGCTGCTTCCAGACCGTGCAGCCGCCGTCCACGAAGACGTTTTGACGCGTGCGGCCGCAGGCATAACGCGGCACTCGGCAATCGTGCCACCGGTTGGCTGCCGCTGCCGATCATGCCCAGCGCCGGGACTGCGCTGACGCTCCAGTCGTCACCCAGCACCTTGGCCAGCGAGGGTTGCAGGCGCTCAGCCTGGGCGAGGATGTCCGCCTGTGGTCGGGTCAGCAGGCGCAAACTCGGCAGCCGTTCGGCCAGTCGATCAGGATCGCGATACAGGCCCAACACCGCTTCGAGGGCGGCCAAGGTCAGTTTGTCGACCCGCAAGGCGCGCTTTAGTGGGTTCTTCTTGATCTTGGCGATCAGGTCCTTGCGGCCAACAATCAACCCCGCCTGGGGACCGCCGAGTAATTTGTCGCCGCTGAAGGTGACGATATCTGCACCGTCGATCAGCGCCTGGCGCACCGTCGGTTCGGCGGGCAAGCCCCAGCGCGTCAGGTCCAGCAGGCTGCCGCTGCCGAGGTCTTCAAGCAATGGCAAGCCGTGTTGATGAGCGAGTTGCGCCAACTCGGCGGTCGGCACCCGCGCGGTGAAGCCTTCGATGGTGTAGTTGCTCGCATGGACGCGCATCACCAAACCGCTACGGGGGCCGATGGCGGCCTCGTAATCGCGGGCATGGGTGCGGTTTGTGGTGCCGACTTCGTGAAGCCTGACCCCGGCTCTCGCCATGATGTCGGGAATGCGGAAAGCACCACCGATTTCGATCAGTTCGCCCCGGGAAATAATGCCTTCCTTGCGCGCGCCCAGACTGTTGAGCGTCAGCAACACCGCGGCGGCATTGTTGTTGACGACGGTGACTGCCTCGGCCCCGGTCAGCTCGCGGATCAGGCCTTCGATCAGATCGTCACGGTCGCCGCGCTTGCCGCTGTGCAGGTCGAATTCCAGATTGAGCGGATAGCGGGCGGCCATTTGCACCGCTTCGATCGCCTCCTCCGGTAATAGCGCTCTACCGAGGTTGGTGTGCAGCACCGTGCCGGTGAGATTGAACACCCGGCGCACGTGACTGCGATGCCGGAGGGCCAAGCGTTCGCCCGCTCTGCCCGCCAATACTTCGGGCGTGATTTCAACGGCGTCGAGTTGGCTTAAAAGAACCGGTTCGCGCAAGTCATCCAGCAATTGCCGCAGATTGGCCAGCAACGCGTCACGCCCATAACGCTCGGCCAACGGTTGGCACGCAGGATGACGCAGCAAACTGTCGATGGAAGGCAGCCGCAGGGTTTGGCTCGCGGAACTGGAGGACATCAGGCGCTCCTGAAAACGATTGACCGTCGCGCCTGAGTGTAGCCGTTGCGCTCAATCGCCTCCGGGTGCCAGCAGAAGATTCGGCGCCGGACGCAGGTACCCTTCCTGCTCCAGACGCATGTCCAGCATCAGGCTGGTCAGATCTGCCGAGAGCGCTTCGGCCTCGGCGTCGTTTTCCAGATAGACCAGTTTCAGGTAACTGCGGCAACCGGGGCAGACTTCCGCGCGCAACGGGGCCTGGTTGGCGGCATGGCGGTCGTCATCGAGGCTGACGTATTCAAGGCCCTTGCTCTGTTCGCAATACACGCATTTGACCCGCACCACATGCCATTCGCAGGCACACAGCGAGCACACCAGATACCGCAAGCCGTTGTATTTGCCACGGTGGCGGATGATCCCGGCCATGGCTGGCGAACTGCAGGCCGGGCATTGGCTGAGACTGTCGCCGGGCTTCAGCACAAGGTCCGGCGTGCTCAGCAACCAATGACTCCAGGCCACCTGCAACGCCGCGCCGAGAAACGGCACCACGGCCGCGGGCAACAAGGCGAACTGGCCGCTGACCAGCGCAATCGCCCAGGCCTTGAGTTGCCCGGCATTGGCACTGCGCAAAGTCGCCACGGCTTTTTCCACGGCAGGTTGCGGCGGTAGCAGGTAACGCTGCAGCAGGGCTTCGAGGTAGGGCAGCCAGTTGCCCTCGCGCACCAGACTGTCGGCCGCAAACGGTGGCAAACCCTGTTGCTGGCACACCCGCAGGCGCTCGGCATCGGGCATCGCGGTGACGGGCGGATCGTCCATCAGACGCTGCTGCACGTGGCACAGGCCGGCCACCAATCGCAGGTAATCGGCCAGTGGATGGCCGGCGGCCAGACGCTCCAGGCGCAAGGCGCGCAAGGTGAACAGGTTTTTCGGCGGCAGGTATAAAAACGGCGGTGAACTCGCCGCCGCTTCGATTTCACCCGGTTCAAGAATCGTCGCCAAGGGGTTATCCTTTTTTGCTGATCGGCGGGTCGGGGTGCTCGTCGCGGGTCACTTCGCGGTACCACAGTTCATGGTGTTTCCTTGCCCAGGCGCGGCTGACCCAGCCATGCAGCATGGCGTTGACCGAGCCCTTGATCCAGATGCCGGCATAAATGTGGACGATGATGCTCAGCACCAGGATCAAACCCGCCAACGCATGCAGCAGCATGGCCCAGCGAATGCTGGTGATGCCGAAGTACTCGCTAAAGTACGCGCGCCAGATCACCAGCCCGCTGAACAGCAGCACCAGCATGCAAACCAGCAAGATCCAGAACAGCATTTTCTGCCCGGGGTTGTACTTGCCGATGGGCGGCACGCCCTCCTCCTCATTGCGCATGACCCGCCCGACGCGCCGCAGCCACACGCGGTCATTGGCGATAAAGAAGTTCGCCCGAAAGAATTGAATCACCAACCCCACAAACAGGACGAACATCACCACGCCCATGAACGGATGCAGAATGCGCGTCCACGGCCCACCGCCAAACAGATGGCTGAGCCAGAACAGCGCCGGATGAAACAACGCCAGCCCCGACAGCGCCGCCATGAAGAAGAAGATCGCCACCAGCCAGTGGTTGGTGCGCTGGTTTGAGGTGTAGCGCAGGATCTGTTTGCGGATCATGATCGGTCCTCCCCGCGCGGATCAAAGGTATGCACCGACGGATCGACCTCATGCACCGCAGGATCGAGGGTGGTCGGGAGTTCGTCTTCTTCGACCAACTGCGGCCCGACGCGCACGTAGTGGAAGAACCCGGCCAGCACCGCCAACCCCATGGCCAGTAATCCCAAGGGTTTGCTCACACCTTTCCACAACTCCACCAACGGGCTTATGGTCGGAGCGCTCGGCAGGCCGGCGTACAACTTCGGCGTGTCGGCGTGGTGCAGCACGTACATGACATGGGTGCCGCCGACACCTTCGGGGTCGTACAAGCCAGCGTTGTCGAAGCCCCGACTTTTGAGGTCGACGATCCGTTCCGCCGCATGTTCCTTCATGTCGTTCTTGGTCCCGAAAACAATCGCCCCGGTCGGGCAGGTTTTTACGCACGCCGGCTCCAGGCCCACCGCCACTCGGTCCGAGCACAGTGTGCATTTGTAGGCCTTGTGATCCTTTTGCGAGATGCGCGGAATATTGAACGGGCAACCGGTGATGCAATAACCGCAGCCGATGCAATGGTCCTGATCGAAATCGACGATGCCATTGGCGTGCTTGATGATCGCCCCCGGACTCGGGCACGCCGCCAGGCAACCGGGCTCGGCGCAGTGCATGCAGCCGTCCTTGCGAATCAGCCACTCCAGGTTGCCGGCGTCGGTTTCGTGCTCGGTGAAGCGCATCAAGGTCCAGGTTTGCGCGCTGAGGTCTTGAGGATTGTCGTAGGTGCCGTGGTTGTGGCCGACATCGTCGCGCAGCTCGTTCCATTCCGAGCAGGCGACCTGGCAGGCCTTGCAGCCGATGCACTTGGTGGTGTCGATCAGCTTGGCCACTTCCTCCTGATTGCGCACCGAAGGCGAGACCGTGGTGGTGGCCGAACGGGCGATGATGTCTTGGCTGGCCATTTAGACTTTCTCCACGTTGACCAGGAACGACTTGGATTCCGGGGTCTGGGTGTTGCCATCGCCGAGGAACGGCACCAGGGTGTTGGTCAGGTAACCGTGGCGCGTGAGGCCGGTAAACCCCCAGTGCAGCGGGATACCGATCTGGTGCACGACCTGATTATTGACCTGCAGCGGACGAATCCGCTTGGTCACCACCGCGACCGCCTCGATGTGCCCGCGCTTGGAACTGACACGGACCCGGTCGCCGGCCACGATGCCTTTCTCCTTGGCCAGCACTTCACCGATCTCAACGAATTGCTCGGGTTGAGAGATCGCGTTGAGCCGGCAATGCTTGCTCCAGAAGTGGAAATGCTCAGTCAGCCGGTAGCTGGTCGCGGCATACGGATAGTCCTTGGCCACGCCTAAGGAATCCCAGACGGAATCGAAGATCCGCGCCGCCGGGTTGCTGGTGGCCTGCTTGTTTTGCGGGTGCAGCGGGTTGATGCCGATCGGCGTTTCGAACGGTTCGTAATGCTCAGGGAAAGGCCCTTCGGCCATCTTGTCGACGGCGAAGAATCGCGCCACGCCTTCGGGGTTCATGATGAACGGATTCATCCCCGCTTCCGGTGGGACGTCGGCCTTGTAGTCCGGCACATCGGTGCCGGTCCAGACTTTGCCGTTCCACCACACCAGGCGCTTTTTCTCGTCCCACGGCTTGCCTTGCGGGTCTGCCGAAGCGCGGTTGTAGAGAATCCGTCGGTTCGCCGGCCAGGCCCAGGCCCAGCCCAGATGTTGCTTCATGCCGTACGGATCACTGTTGTCGCGCCGGGCCATCTGGTTGCCCGTTTCGGTCCAGCTGCCACAGAAAATCCAGCAACCGGAAGCGGTGCTGCCGTCGTCCCTGAGTTGGCCGAAACCGGCCAGTTGCGTGTTGCCCTTGATCGTCGCGCCGTTAGCGTCGGTGAAGTCGGTGGTGGCATAGCCGTTGATTTCCTTGGCCAGTTCTTCCGGCGAAGGCTCCTCGGCGATTTTGTATGGCCAGGACAGTTTGAGCAGCGGCTCGGAATACGCCCCGCCGTTGGCCTGGTAACGCTGGCGCAGACGGATAAACAGCTCGCTCATGATCCGCACATCGGTGCGCGCTTCGCCAGGGCCATCGGCGCCTTTCCAGTGCCATTGCAGCCAGCGGCTGCTGTTGACCAGCGAGCCGTCTTCTTCGGCGAAGCAGGTGGTGGGCAGGCGAATCACTTCTGTCTGGATGCCGGCGGTTTCGACATCGTTATACGGCCCGACATTGCGCCAGAACTCCGAGGTTTCGGTGGCCAGCGGGTCCATCACCACCAGCCATTTCAACTTGGCCAGCGCCGCCATCACCCGGTTCTTGTCGGGCAACGCGGCGATGGGGTTGAAGCCCTGGCACATATAGCCATTGACCTTGCCCTGGCCCATCAGGTCGAACACTTTGAGGATGTCGTAGTTCGGGATGTCCAGCTTCGGCAAATAGTCATACGCCCAGCGGTTTTCGAGCGTGGCATTCGCGCCGTACCAGGCTTTCATCAGGCTGACGTAGAATGTGCCGTAGTTTTGCCAGTAGGACAGCTGCCCCGGTCGCAACGGTGGTTGCGTGCGTTTGGTGATATAGGCGGTGTAATCCTGCTCCGCATCCTGCGGCAAAGTCAGATAGCCCGGCAACGAATTGGACAGCAAACCGAGGTCGGTAAGCCCCTGGATGTTGGAATGCCCGCGCAAGGCATTGACGCCCCCGCCCGGCATGCCGACGTTGCCCAGCAGCAATTGCACCATGGCCGCGCTGCGAATGATCTGCGAACCGATCGAGTGCTGCGTCCAGCCCAGCGCATAGAGAATCGTCATGGTCTTGCCCGGCTGAGAGCACGTGGCGATCTCCTCCCAGATCTTCTTCATCGCGTCCACGGGCATGCCGCAGATCTGGCTGGCCAGTTCCGGGTTGTAACGGCTGTAATGGGTCTTCATCAGTTGATAGACGCAGCGCGGGTCATGCAGGCTCGGGTCGACTTTGACAAAGCCGTCCTCACCCATTTCATAACCCCAGCCGGACTTGTCCGTGTAGCTGCGTTTGGCCGCGTCATAGCCGCTGAAGATCCCGTCCTCGAAGCCAAACCCGGCCTTGACGATGAAGGACACGTCGGTATAGGCGCGCACGTACTCGTGCTGGATTTTATCTTCGGTCAGCAGGTAATTGATCAGGCCGCCCATGAAGGCAATGTCGGTGCCGGTGCGAATCGGCGCGTAATAGTCGGCCACCGAAGCGGTCCGGGTAAAACGCGGATCGACCACGATCAAGCGTGCCTTGTTATGCGCCTTGGCTTCGGTCACCCATTTGAAGCCGCAGGGGTGCGCTTCTGCTGCGTTGCCGCCCATCACCAGGATCAGATTCGCATTACCGATATCGGTCCAGGTATTGGTCATGGCACCACGGCCGTACGTCGGGGCAAGACTTGCCACCGTCGGGCCGTGTCAGACACGCGCCTGGTTATCGAACCCCAGCATGCCGAGACTGCGAATGACTTTGTGGGTGATGTAACCCGCTTCGTTGGACGCCGCCGAGGCCGCGAGGAAACCGGTGGTCAGCCAGCGGTTCACCGTTTGGCCCTGGGTGTTCTTTTCGATGAAATTGGCATCGCGGTCGGCCTTCATCAGGTCGGCGACGCGATCGAGCGCTTCATCCCAGGAAATCCGCGTCCATTCGCTGCTGCCAGGTTTGCGCACCTCGGGATATTGCAGGCGGCCGGGGCTGTGAATGAAGTCCAGCAACCCCGCACCTTTGGGGCACAGCGTGCCGCGGTTGACCGGGTGGTCGGCATCGCCTTCGATGTGGATGATATTTTGCGCGACATTCTTGGCGGCATCGCCCTGGCTGTACATGATCACGCCGCAGCCGACCGAGCAATACGGGCAGGTGTTGCGGGTTTCACGGGTGTGGGCAAGCTTGAAGTGGCGCACCTGCTCGGCGAAGGCAGTCGCCGGGGCCATGCCCAGCGCGCCGAGGCTCGAGCCCGCAAGGCCGATACCAGCGACCTTGAAGAACTGACGACGGTTGAGGTCCATCGTGCACTCCTATCAGGTGGAAACCCGGGACTAGTGCCGGGTTTTTCTGGACAATCACGGTGGCGGCAGCCTGGCTGCCGACACTTGAAACTGTAGACAATGCATCAGCGCATTGTGTGAAAACCGACCGTCGGCGGCGCTGCGGTTCATTCTGTCGCCAACGATCAAACTGGCGCTTATCATTGCCCCACGTTCAACCACGCTTTTTTATGAGACTGAGCATGACTTTCGATTTTGATCAGGTGTTCGACCGCCACAACACCGGCAGTACCAAATGGAGCCGTTACCCGGCCGACGTATTGCCGATGTGGGTGGCCGACATGGACTTCTCCGCACCACCGGTGATCATCCAGGCCCTGCAAAAACGTCTGGAGCACCCGATGCTCGGCTACAGCGTGGCCCAGGATGACTTGCGCGAGGCCATCGTCGCCGACCTCTGGAACAAGTACGCCTGGCGCGTATTGCCTGAGGAGCTGATTTTCCTGCCGGGCGTGGAGTCTGGGTTCAACATGGCGCTGAATGCGCTGGTCCAGCCGCAGCAGAACGTTGTGGTTCAGGTCCCGAACTACCCGCCGCTGCGTCATGCGCCGGGTCACTGGGGATTGAACAAGGTTGAACTCGAATTCGACGCGTTGGCGGACGGCACTTACGCCACACCACTCGATGCCCTGAATCAGGCGCTGTCCGGTGGCGGTGCGCTGCTGCTGAGCAACCCGCACAACCCGGTGGGCAAAGTCTTCCCTCGAGAAGAACTGCAAGCGGTCGCCGACATCTGCCTGGAGCAGGACGCCTGGATCATTTCTGACGAGATACATGCCGAGCTGTGTTTCGACGGGCGCGTGCACATTCCGACGGCTTCCCTGAGCCCGGAAATCGCCAAGCGCACCATCACGCTGATGTCGGCGAGCAAGGCCTACAACATCGCCGGGCTGAAAACATCGTTCATGATTATTCAGGACTCGGCTTTGCGCGCAAAGGTCAACCACGCCCGCTGCGGCATGGTCGACAGCGTCAACCCGTTAGGCATGGAAGCGACTCGCGTCGCCTACAGCGAAGGCGGCCCTTGGCTGGCCGGGTTGAAGGCGTATCTGCAAAGCAATCGCGATTATCTGGTGGAAGCGGTCAGCACGCGACTGCCAGGTGTGACCATGAACATCCCGCAAGGCACGTATCTGGCGTGGCTCGATTGCTCGGCGCTGGGACTGGATAACCCTCAGCAGTTTTTCCTTGAACACGCAAAAGTCGGGTTGAGCGCGGGTCTGGAATTCGGCGATGACAGCAAACAGTTCGTGCGCCTGAATTTCGGCTGCCCACGGGCATTGCTGGAAGAAGGCATTGCGCGGATGGAGCGCAGCTTGCTCAATCGCAAAGCCTGAATCCAGATCAAAAGATCGCAGCCTTCGGCAGCTCCTACGCGCAATTGCGTACACCCTGCAGGAGCTGCCGAAGGCTGCGATCTTTTGATTTTTCACGACATGAAATCCAACCGAACTCAAGGCAAAAGACCGGGGTCAACCCTTTGAATCTTCTGCCTTGAGAACGGAGATTCCCAATGACCACCTATCCAAAACCACCCTTCCCGAAACAAGGCCAACACCAGCTCGGTCAATTCGGACATGCCCAAACCCACCCTCCTGCCATACGGCACCACCAAGGGCGCGATTGCCAACTTCACCGCCGGCCTGGGGCAGATGCTGGGGCCGAAGAACATTCGGGTGAACTGCGTGGCGCCGGGGCCGATCTGGACACCGCTGATTGTCTCGACCATGCCGGATGAAGAAGTGCAGAACTTTGGTGGGCAGACCCCGCTCGGCCGGCCGGGCCAACCGGTGGAGGTGGCGCCGATTTATGTGTTGCTGGCGTCGGATGAGGCCAGTTACATCACGGGCCAGCGGTATGGGATCACTGGCGGTAAGCCGATGCTTTGAACAGGACGTGCCGCCGCTGCCGAAGGTTGCGTTCGGCAGCAGCTTCACGCCCGCTCTTGAGCGATCACCGATATCTTGCCGTTGCGCTCCAGGATGGCGAACTTGATCTGACCCAGGGTCTCGATGCCCTGACTTGAGCGTGCGGCTTCCATGATGTCGGCCTCGATCAATCGTGCGTGGCGCAGGCGTTTGTGCAGTACCTTGCCGTTCTCGACGACGATCGTCGGTCCGCCGTCGATCAACTGCGACATCCATTCCGAACGCTGTTTGAGTAGCGACAGGCCGACGTCGATGACGATCAGCGTGACGATCACCAACATCGAATTGGTCAGGGAAAAGTCATCGCCCAGCAACGCCTGTTGGGTGGCCTCACCGATGATCATCAACAGCACAAAATCGAATGTCGTCAGCTCGGCCAAAGAACGCCGACCGGCAATCTTGAACAGCACCATCAGCGCCAGATACATCGCGGCCGCGCGCAATACCGAGTCCATAGGTCACCTAAGGGAAAATGAATTGATCGAGGTTCACGGGCATGGCGCCGGGCGATGCAACGCGGCTGCGAAACAGTCCCAGCCCATCGCCGCGCAAGGTCAGATAAAGGTTTGCCTGGCCCCGCGCGTCGGTCTGCACCCACAGCTTCATGCCCTGCCCGGCACTGACGGAGCGCAGGGGTTGCGGTTGCAGGGTTTCGATGTTGAAACCGTCCAGCAACGCCCCGGTCAGTTCCAGCTCAACGGTGGCATTGGGCGCACCGCTCACGCTGATCTGCATCGGGTTGGACGATCCGTGGCGGTGGAACATCTCGTACTGCACCCGGACTTTGCCGTCGTCACCGTGAACATCCCGGGTGCTCAGCGGCCCGCGTGAAAACAGCCCGAGCAGCGCCAGCAACACCAACAGCACCAGGGCGCACCAGCCCCAACGCTCGAATCGCCAGACCTTGACCTGATGCGCCATGTCTTCACGCACCGGATAGTCGCGGCTGTGGTAATCGGTATGGCCAGATTCATCGTTCATCGAGTACGCCCTGCCCTTGCTCGCCGACCAATGCCCGTTGATGGACGTTTTCATGCAGATACTCGACTACGGATTGGCTGATACTCATGGCAAGTCATCCAGAAAGGAGTGCTGCTCGGTTGACCTTCAGCGTCTGCAAACATTCCCCCTATCGGACCACGTCCGACTCAGGGGATAAAAAAGTGAACCCTGTCAAAAATCGTCCCTCAATACGTTTAGGGGCCCCTGCGAGTACAGAGCATGAGCTTCATTTTATGGGTGGCGGTGTTGGGTGCGGTGCTGCTGACGCTGGCGCTGACGTCGTCGTACCTGCGCTGGATGCCGGTGACCACGTCGGCGGTGTGTCTGGTGTTGGGTGTGGCCATCGGGCCCGCGGGGCTTGGGCTGTTGAAACTGGACACCGATAATGCGTCCACCTGGATGGAGCACCTGACGGAAGTCGCGGTGCTCTTTTCGTTGTTTGTCTGCGGTTTAAAGTTGCGCTTGCCGCTCATGGATAAAAACTGGCGCATCGCCTACGGCCTGGCCGGACCGGTCATGGTTTTGACCATTGTGGGCGTCAGCCTGTTGCTGCATTACGGATTCCAATTGTCTTGGGGTGCGTCCGTGTTGATCGGCTCGATTCTGGCGCCTACCGACCCGGTACTCGCCGCCCTGGTGCAAGTCAACGACGCCCGGGATGACGACAGCGTGCGCTTCGGGCTGTCGGGTGAGGCCGGGCTCAATGACGGGATCGCCTTCCCGTTTGTCATCCTCGGCCTGCTCCTGGTGCAACACGACGGCAACCCCGGCTGGCTGGTCGATTGGGTGCTGCGCAGTCTGTTGTGGGCAGTCCCGGCCGGTTTGCTTATCGGTTACTGGATGGGACGCGGCATTGGCCGCCTGACCTTGTTAATGCGCATAAAGAATGACGACAGCACCCTTTCCCCGAATGACTACCTCGCCCTCGCCTTGATCGCCCTGGCTTATGTCGGGGCCGAGTCGATTCACGGTTACGGCTTTCTGTCGGTGTTCGCCGCCGGTCTGGGTTTGCGCCACGAAGAAGTCAAATCCACCGGCGACGATGAACTTCCTGCCGAGTATCTGGTTCAGCCTGTTGTGGGTCATCAGAACGTCGAGCCGCAGCACGCGGTTCATGGTGATACCGCACGCCTGGAAGACACTCAGGTCGCCGCGGGCATCATGATGGGTGACATGCTCGCCTTCGGCAGCCTGGTGGAACGGGCCATGGAAGTGTTTCTGGTGACGCTGCTCGGCGTGGTGCTGATGGCGCACTGGGACTGGCGTGCGTTGCCGATCGCCGGCGTGTTGTTTTGCCTGATTCGACCGCTGAGCGTTGTCGCCATGCCCTGGGGTGGTTTGCTCAACGGTCGCCAGCGAATGCTGATTGGCTGGTTCGGCATACGCGGAATCGGCAGTCTGTATTACCTGTTTTATGCTCTCAATCATGGGCTGGATCAGTCGATGTCAACGCTCTGTATCGACCTGACCTTGTCCGTGGTTGCGCTCAGCATCCTCATCCACGGGATCAGCACTCAACCGCTTTTGATTCGATATGAACGGCAAAAAAAGCAGGATATTTGATTCTATGCCTGTGCGTTTATGGTCCGAACTATCGAATTTTCACGCTCATAAATTTGAAATCCTTTAGCGATCCCGTAGGTCACAACCTTAATCCCGCCCGGCTTATGCGCGGTGGGACTTGCCAGGATCGGTTCCCCTGTGGCGTCGATGCCTATCAAAAGAGACCTCGAAAAATCAGGTGCTGGTCATGATTCACTATTCCACCTCCGATGAAATCAAAGCCTGCCGGGCATTCGCCCTGGAACGTAATCGTCAAATGTTTGAAGAGGCCCAGGCGCTGAGCCGTAGCGCTTTTGCATTACTCGAGGGCAGCGACATGGACGTGGAGCTGTTTGACCGGTATCGGGCCATGCGCCGCAAGGCCGACTTGAAGTTCCAGGAGGCGATCGAACACTTGCGGGTGATCAACGAAGATTTTCCACCTGTCTCCATGTCCACGCAAAACGACCATCGTTTGCTCCAGCAGCCCGAATCCAGGGTCTGAACCTGAAAAGCCCGGCACCGTCGCCGGGCTTTTTATTGTCCGGGACATTATTGCTCCACTGCGAACTGCATGAGTCAACGTCCAGACTCATGCAGGCTGCATGACCTCAGTTCGCCATCAGTCACTTCAACTTATTGTTTTATAAGCAAGTTATCGCAGCGAAAAACCGGCACGACAAATGCTCAAGGACTATGCGCGACGTTCGGCCTTAAGACCGTTCGCGCTCCCCCCCTGACTTGCTGGAGAGACTCGACCATGAACGCCATAGACCTGTTGAAAGCCGACCATGAACGTGTAAAAGGCATCCTCACCCAATTGAGCGAATCCACCGAGCGGGGTGTTAAAAAGCGCGGCGAGTTGCTGGCCAAGCTGGAAATGGAGATCGCCATCCACACCCGTCTTGAAGAAGAAGTCTTGTACCCGGCGTACAAGAAAGCCGGGGGTAAGGAGCAGGACATCATGTATTACGAAGCCAAGGAAGAACATCGCACCGTTGATTCGCTGGTGCTGCCAGACCTGAAAGTCACCGACCCGTCGACCCCGGAATTCGCCGGTCGCGTGAAAGTGGTCAAGGAACTGCTGGAACACCACATCGAAGAAGAGGAAACGGAAATGTTTCCTCAGGCTAAAAAGCTGCTGGGTAAAGCTACCCTCGAGGAATTGGGCGCACAGATGGAAAGCTTGAAGGCCCAGTACAAGAAAGAACTGAGTGCAGCCAATCTGGCGGCTTGATTCTGGTCACTTAAAGTTGGGGGGCAAATCCGTTTCTGCGGTGATGGCTGCTGGCGGTTTCGCTTTTACAGCGAGTTACTTGGAAAAGCGCCAAGTAACCAAACGCTCTCGCCCCTGACGTACGGCCTCTGGGAAAGGGGCGGCAGATCTGGAGCCAAAGCAACGGCAACGGCAACGGCAAGATCAAAAGATCGCAGCCTCGCTTCGCTCGACAGCTCCTACAGGGAAATGCGTTCACTTGAAGCCAGGCCGGCCGGTAGGCCGCCTCGCTTTGGCGTTTGCGGTGCACGCCCCCTCGAGAGGCCGAGTGGAGGTTCTGCGCAGTGGGCAACCCGGCATGGATGCCGGGTTAGCCGCCCCCGGCCTTGGATGGCCGATGGTGGCGGGCCCACGGAGCAGGACCGGAGCGAGGGCATGCCGAGCCTAAGCGAGGCACCGAACGTCAGGGGCAAGAGCCCTTGGTTACTTGGGGCTGTTCCAAGTGACTCGCTGTAAAAGCGAAACCGCCAGCAGCCGCTACCGCAGAAATGGATATATACCCAACCTTAAGTGAACAACATTACGGCATATGCCGTGCCTTTTTAGTTGTTCGGTTCACGCGCCGGGGTTGGTCACCTGAATATAAAACGCATAGCTGCCCAGCAGCACCCAGAACGTGGCGAAAATCCACGGCGTACGCACGGAAAATAATAACGACTTGCGATATCCCTTATGGGTCGATTCCATCTCACTGAACAGCGGCGACTCATCATAAGCAAGCCCCATCAAGGGCTCGCTGCGCAGTAATTCACTCTGCTTGAAATGCCAATGATCAATGATGTCGTATGCCGCGCGAATCCCCGGCCAGGCGTTGAGCGAACTGAGCAGCCCCAACAGTGCCAAAAAGGGCGGCACCACCAGCGTGAAGAGTTTTCCCCACTCGGGGTTGAGGTTGGACATGCACGATGCGAAAGCAATCACCAAAAACGATTGCGCCGCCAGGTAGGCGTCGGTGCGATTAGCCAGAATGCTGGTTTCATACTGGATTTCCCGGCGGTAGAAATCCAGGCGTTCCTTGGGTGAACCGAACATCTTGGCGTTGTGTTCAGTCAGGGTTTCTTCGGCCGGGGCCTCGGTCAGTATTTTTGGCACAGGAGTCACGCACGGGATGGAAAACGTTTAGAAGAAACGCCTCCCGACAAGTTCAGCCGGATTTCAACGCGCCCTCCAGGCACCCATCAAGGCACCCTCGCCGCCAGACACAGGATCGGCCAAGGGGAGTGGAAACCTTGGCGATTCGAACAACGGACGGGGCGTGAGTCGTAGGATTCGGACGCTGAATGTCATACTTTTCCAGCGCGACATGTCGATATAGCAGAACAGGCAGACGACTGTTGGGCGTCTGCCCGTCATCGTCGAAAAACAGGGCGGTCGGCGGGTTTTCGATGGGATGGCTCATGGCGAGAGTGCTCCAGAGGGCAATAAAAACTGTGAGCTGCTCAATGCCGAAAAATTCACAGGCAGTCTCGAACGGTGCTTCGCCACTGTGGTCCCTCAGTTAAGGCTCTGACGTTAAGGAATAGGGATGGACTATCTCGATTGGGTGCAATGGCCAGCGATGCTGGTCACGGTGCTGGCGGCGTGGTTGATCGGGTCGCAAAACCCCAGGCGCCGGGTTACGGGTTTCATCTGTTTTATTGTCAGCAATGTTTTGTGGGTGATCTGGGGTTACCACACCCAAGCTTACGCACTGATCGCCTTGCAATTTTGCCTGTGCGCCATGAACGTGCGCGGCTTCAAGAAGAACGCGGGATCCGCGGCCGAACATTGAGCTCGCTTGTCATTTCATGGTCGAGGCGATGATTTCCACCAGATTGAGTTGGGTAAAAGGTTTGGACAAGCGCGGAAGTCTTGTTGCGAAACCTTCCAGGCGCTCGGCGTAACCGGTGGCAAGGACGATCGGCAAGTCCGGCTTAAGGTTTCGGATAGCCTGCGCCAGTTGCGCGCCATTCATCTGTGGCATGGCCATGTCCGTGATAACCAGATCAATTGCCTGCTCACTGTCGAACATGGCCAGCGCCTGTGCACCGGACGTTGCGCTGATCACTCGATGCCCTAAATCCTCGAGCAACAGGCAGGTACTCGTCAAAACCAGGCTGTCGTCGTCCACCACCAACACGCTCAGACGGGGCACGGGCGATGCGGCTGGCTCCTCGGCAACAGGTTTGGCAACTGAACCAGCAGTGGCGACGGGTATCCACAGTTCGGCGGTTGTGCCTTTGTCTTTCTGACTCTTGAGAACGAATCGACCGCCCAGTTGCTCGATAAATCCATGAACCATCGACAGCCCCAGGCCAGTGCCTTTGCCGACACCTTTTGTGGTGAAAAAAGGGTCCATCGCCGACCCCAGTGTGGCGTCATCCATTCCCTCACCGGTATCGGTGATACTCAGGCAGACATAACGACCGGGTGCCAGGGTAAGCTGCGCCGTGTCCGGCACAGCATCTACCTGGGCACTGATCACGATTTTTCCGCCATGGGGCATTGCATCGCGGGCGTTGGTCACCAGGTTCAATATCGCCAGTTCGAGCTGGTTGACGTCGGCCAGGACCGGTTCGAGTTCTGGTGAAAAGCGCGATTCGAGCACCACGGAAGGCCCGAGAGAGCTGCGCAACAGCCCAGTGATCCCTTGCACCAGCGCCGGGAGCTCGACGGGTTCGGCTTTGAGCTCCTGACGTCTGGCAAACGCCAGCATGCGCTGAGTCAGGGTGACGCCACGCAAGGCACCTTGAGTGGCGTTGTCGACCAATCGGGTAATTCTCGAATCGTCCCCGACGCGTTTGCGGATGATTTCCAGATTGCCAAGGATGACGGTCAGCAAATTGTTGAAGTCGTGGGCAATGCCTCCACTGAGTTGACCGATGACCTGCATCTTCTGCGCCTGAAACAGCGCTTCGCGGGTTTGCTCCAGGGCCTGCTGGGCTTGTGTGACTTCGGTGATATCACGGGTGATCTTGGCAAAACCGAGCAACGTGCCGGTGTCGCCCCAGATCGGGTCGACCACGACATGTGCCAGAAACCGCGTACCGTCCTTGCGCACGCGCCAGGCTTTGTTTTCGAATCGTCCCTCGCGGGTTGCAACGTCCAGAGTCCGTTGTGGTTCGCCTGCCTCACCGTCCTCCGGGGTGTAAAACATCGAAAAGTGCTGGCCGATGACTTCTTCGGGCATGTAGCCCTTGATCCGCTGAGCCCCGAGGTTCCAGTTGGCCAGGCGGCCCTCCGGGGTGAGCATGTAGATGGCGTAGTCAGTGACGCTCTGAACCAGTAGCCGGAATTGCTGCTCGCTTTGCTTGAGGGTTTCTTCCGCCATCTTGCGGTCGGTCAGGTCCCGGGTGATCTTGGCAAACCCCAGCAACCTGCCCGACGGGTCGATAATCGGATCGATAACCACATGGCACCAGAAATGCGTGCCGTCCTTGCGAACCCGCCAGCTTTCCCCCTCAAAACGCCCTTCCCTGATGGCCGTGTCCAGCGCTCGCTGGGGTAAACCGGCACGGCGGTCCTCTTCGGTATAGAAACGCGAGAAGTGCTGGCCGAGAATCTCGGCCTCCTCATACCCCTTGAAACGCCTGGCGCCGGCGTTCCAACTGGTGATGATGCCACCGGGATCAATCATGTAGATCGCGTAGTCAATCACGGCATCGATCAACAGGCGAAAAGGCATGTCCTCGATGGAGGTGGCTTTGGTCCGATCCTCGCTCATTGATCCCTCACGTCACTGGTGTTTTTCTGGAGTATGCGACAAACCGGGATTTTGGAAAGCCGAAAAGCACCTCTGGACGTAAAGCGTTATCGGTGCAGGTACTTGGCGATGTATGTGTACAGGTCGTTGTAGACAAAGGCTGGGATAAATGGGGCATGTGTCCCGGCCTTGAGCAATGCCAGATGGCACTCTTTGACGATTTCGTGGTGACCGTTCACCGCGAAAACGTGGTTATCCGCAATACGGGAGTAAACGATGTACTCAAAAGGCCTCATGGTCGTTGTTGTCGTCACCGAGCCGTCGGCAGCATGGGTGTAGGTACTCTGAGCACGCACCGTCCGCTCGTTCAACACGCCGAACCCACGTTCGTACACAGTGATTTGCGAACCGCTGACGGCCTTTGCAGCCGTCTCGAAAGCCAGGATGATCGCTTGTGCATGACCCATACTGGCATTCAGCTTCGACACCGTGAGAAACCTTTCCATTTCCTGACTTTCAAGGCTTTTGAGCGCTCGTTTAATGCTCGACACATGAGCAAACGCTTGAGTGCAGCCAACGATGTGGGTCTCGAACTGATAACCCTGGGCTGTTGCCGACGGTGGAAAGGCCGCGAAATCGATACTGTCGAACGCACATTCCATGATGATGTTGTATTTGCCGGTGAAGGCTTGCGTAAAGATCTTCGCGCTGACTTCTCGGACGAATGCCTCGGTATGCTCATACGCATGCAAGACGCCGAGTTTGATCATCTCTGAGTATTGGGGGTGTTTTTTGCGGTAGTCGGGCAGGTACAGACGAACATAATTGTCGTAGCGTCTTGAAGGCAGCAGGTTCTTTTCCAGCAGATACGTTTTGCCTGACCCTTGCAGCCCGGCAACAACCAGCATTTTCGGGGTTGCCTCGGCCGTGATGCCGCTGAACAACGTTGCTTTTATTTCATCGAATGCTGCAGTGACCTGCTCAGAGGTGTACGTGTATCTCGGTGCTGCTGACATACCTTGATTTCCTTATCAAAGATTGGTTTGAAAGTGATGACTCGCCCTTTGAATAAAGCTGGCATTCGCTGTTTGTTCAAATAGGTGTTTCTTTCAAGGTATGTCTATGTTTTTTAAGGTAAAAAATCCTACTCGGTTTTGTGAAAAAGCCTCGGAGCAATCGACCACCAGCGCGGCAATAACTGCTTGACCTTGCTGTCGCCAAACCGGTCATCGATCAACATCACCACCCCTTGATCCTGCTGGGTGCGGATCACCCTCCCCGCCGCCTGCACCACTTTCTGCACACCGGGAAACAGGTAGGTGTAGTCATAACCGGCGCCGAAAATCGCCGCCATGCGCTGTTTCAACTGCTCGTTGACCGGGTTGAGTTGCGCCAGCCCGAGGGTGGCGATGAACGCCCCGATCAGGCGCGCACCGGGCAAGTCGATGCCTTCGCCAAACGCCCCACCCAACACCGCAAAACCGACACCCTGACTGTCGGCGGTGAACTGATCGAGAAAGTCCTGACGCTGCCCTTCCCCCATGCCCCGGGACTGCGACCACAGATTGATGTGTGGATGTTTCTCGGCCAGCAACTGCGCCACTTGCTGCAAATAATCGAAGCTGCTGAAAAACGCCAGGTAGTTGCCTGGACGTTGGCTGAACTGCCGGGCAATCAGCTCGACGATTGGCGCGAGGGATGACTGACGATGGACGAACCGCGTGGAGATCTGGCTGACGATGTGCACTTGCAACTGGTCGGCGTGAAACGGCGACTCGACGTCAATCCACACCGTGTTTGTCGGCGTACCCAGCAGATCGGCGTAGTAGTGGCGAGGGCTCAGCGTCGCCGAAAACAGCACCGTGCTGCGTGCAGCCGTCAAGCGCGGGCGGATGAAACCGGCGGGCACCACGTTGCGCAGGCACAGCTGCGACAGGTTGCGTTTGCGGTCGAGGTCGCGCTTGCTGATGTCGAACAGAAACTGTTCATCGAAGAGTTCGGCCACCCGGCAAAATTGCAGCATGTCGAAATAGAAGTTCTGTAACGCCCCGTCCAGGCCCTGAGGATGATCGTTCAGGTAGTCGCCGATGCTCGCACTGCACGACGACAACGCCTGGAGCAGTTTTTCCGGGGCCTTGTCATAGGCCTGATAGGCGCCGAGTTGCAGATTATGCAGGGCATTCCACTCACGGTTGACCCGTTGCAAGGGTTTTTTCAACGCCTCTGGTGCGGTTTTTCGTACACCGTTGAGGGTGGATTGGTCGAGGCTGGCGCTGTACATCTGCCGACCGCGCTCTACCAGGTTGTGGGCTTCGTCCACCAGCACCGCGACTTTCCAGTTATTGGCCTGGGCCAGCCCGAACAGCAGCGCGCTGAAATCGAAATAGTAGTTGTAATCGGCGACCACCACGTCTGCCCAGCGGGCCATTTCCTGGCTCAGGTAGTAGGGACAGACGTCGTGTTTTAGAGCAACCTGGCGCAATGCGCTCTGGTTCAACAGGCTCAGTTCGCTGGCTGCCTGGCGAGCGGCGGGCAAGCGATCATAAAACCCCTGGGCCAGCGGGCAGGATTCGCCGTGACAGGCTTTGTCCGGATGCTCGCAGGCCTTGTCCCGGGCAATCATTTCGAGGACCCGCAAGGGCGGCGCGTCGGCGCTGTCGAGGATCACCTGTGCGGCGTCCAGCGCCAGTTTGCGCCCCGGGGTTTTCGCCGTGAGGAAGAACACCTTGTCCAGTTGCTGCGGCGCCAGAGCCTTGAGCATCGGGAACAGCGTGCCGACCGTCTTGCCGATCCCCGTGGGCGCCTGGGCCATCAAGCAACGACCGGTGCTGACGGCCTTGAACACCGATTCCGCCAGATGACGTTGCCCCGGTCGAAAGTCGGCATGGGGAAACGCCAGTTGCTGCGCAGCCCGATTACGCCCTGCGCGATGAGCCATTTCCTGTTCGGCCCAGTGCAGAAACAAGGCGCAATGTTCTTCGAAGAACAGCCCCAGTTCGTCGGCGCTGAACGCCTCGACCAGGCAGGTTTCCTTTTCGCTGACGATGTCGAAGTACACCAGGGCCAGATTGATCTGCGCCAGATCCAGTTTCTGACACATCAACCCGCCGTAAATCTTCGCCTGCGCCCAGTGCAGCTGACGGTGGTTGGCGGGTTGCTTGCTCAAGTCGCCGCGATAGGTTTTGACTTCTTCCAGGCAGTTTTGCGCAGGGTCGTAGCCGTCAGCCCTGCCCTTGACCTTCAACGTTTGATACAAGCCTTCAAGCGCGACTTCACTCTGGTAGCCCTCGCTGCGTCGGGACGCCACCGTACGGTGCCCGACAATCCCTTCCAGCGCCGTCGGCGAGGGCGTGAAACGCAGGTCGAGGTCACCGACCTTGGCGGTGAATTCACACAGCGCCCGCACCGCGATGCTGTAACTCAAGCGCCCTGCTCCGCCCATTGCACGTAGCAGACGGCAATCGGCATCTGGTGCTCATGGCAGAACTCGAGCCAGCGCAATTGATTGTCTTGCAGGCGATCACCGGGGCCTTTGACTTCGATCATCCGGTAGGTTTTGTCCTGCGGCCAGAACTGGATCAGGTCCGGCATGCCGGCGCGATTGGCCTTGATGTCCAACAACAGGCGATTGAACCAGTGCTTGAGGTGTTCGGCCGGCAGGCAGTCGAGTGCCTGATCCAGCAATTCTTCGCTCAGCACACCCCAGAACACGAAGGGTGACTGCACGCCCCACTTGCTGGCATGGCGTTCACGAATGGTCTGGAGGTAACGCCCGTCATCGAGTTCAGCCAGGCAATCCTGGAACAGCTCCGCGCGGCGCGCGTGAAAGTCTTCATTGAGCAGATCCACCGGCCCACGCTGGAACGGGTGGAAAAACGCCCCCGGCAACGGTGCGAAGATCGCCGGCCAGCACAGCAGACCGAACAGCGAGTTGATCAGACTGTTTTCAACGTAATGCACCGGTGCCGATTCTTCCGCCAAATGCGCCTGAACGTAATACTCCACCGACAACGCCGGGTCGGTTCTGGGCAGTTGCAGGTCCAGGCGCAGGATTTCCCGTGGGGATACGCGCTTCATCACCGGCCCGCCAAGCTTGCGCCGCAGCCTGGGCAGCACACGCAGCAATTGTTGCTGCTCGGCGGCACTTTCCGGCGATTGCTCTATCGCGGATGCCAGGTCCATGGCCAGCTGGTATTCACCGCAGCGCTCCAACACGCGGATCAACCGCAGCCGCGCGCCGGGATAGGCACACGCGCGGTAGATCGTCAGTGCGGTAGAGAAATCCGCCATGCGCTCGCAGTGCTGACCGATCTGGAACAACAATTTGCCGCGACGTCGTTGCAGCCAGGGATTGCTCAGGGCCAGTGCGTTGATCTGCTCGACAATGCCTTCCACGGCTTCGCCGGCCTCGAAATGCTGCTGGCACTCATGAAGGAAGAGGCAGGCATCCACGTCGTCACGGCTGCGCAGGCCTCGGGAATCGGCGCAGAACTCGACTTTTTCATAGGTAAAGATGCCCAGGTCAGCCAGCACGAACTCGGACCAATCCTGGTAAAGATTGCCGAAAAACATCAAACGCAGCCGGTCGCACAGGCCCATGATGGTCAGGCTGAACAATCGGTCATGCAGCTTCGGGCACCACTGGTCGAAGGTTTGATCCTGGGGAAACCGCTCGCTCAGTACCGGCAGCCAATCGGTCTTTTTTCCCTTGGGCTGATCGATGGTGGGGCCAAAACACTGGAGAATTTCTGCTTTTAGCAACACCTCGAACAGCGCATCGATCGACAACGGCAATTGCTCATCGATCCAGCCCAGCGCCAGCAATGGGCCGGCGGCAATGGCGGTATCGCCGATTTCGAGGTAGTGCAGCTTGCTCGCCCTGAAGTGACTCCCCTTGCGCATCACCATCCTGACCAGCAGAGCCCTGGACTCACGGGGCAACCGATTGAAGTCGTGGATGAAGCGTTGCTCTTCGACACTCAGCACATCGGCATAGCGGTGCTCAAGCCAATCAAGCACTTGCATGAAATTGTTCAAGTAGTAGAACGGGTCTTCGAGAGGATTTGCAGTCACAGGAAAAAAAGGCCATGGCAAGCGAGTACTGGTTATGCGTACAGATACCAGCTGAGCCCTGTCCGGTGCAAACGGAAAAGGATAAGCGGCGGCGCTATCCGGTAATTTTTCGGGTGCCTATGAACTTTCTGCCGATCCATCGCACCAACCGCGTTAGAGGTGCAGTGATGATTGATTTCGTTCGCGACAGTCGCGCTGTTTTTTTGAAGGATGAGAGGTGGTTATGAATATCAAGACTCTGGGCTTGCCCCTGGCGGTAGCGGCCTTTCTGGTCCTGGCCGGTTGCTCGACGCCAACGGTAGTGACGCTGCAGAACGGCACCCAGTATTTGACCAAGGACATACCGAAAACCAAGACCAAGGATGGTTTCTTTGAGTTCGAAGATATTTCCGGGGCAAAAGTGAAGGTCAAGGCCGATGAAGTGACCACGATTCGGCAGGAAGACTGAACAGCAAATCAAAAGATCGCAGGCTGCGCCAGCTCCTACGCCGATCATGGGCGTAGGAGCTGGCGAAGCCTGCGATCTTTTGCTGGTGTGGCAGCAAACCTAGGCGATAACGATTCCCCCTCCCGACAGGCTATCCAGCCCAACCCCGACCAACGTCACCGAATCCCCCCCAAACGTCAGCACCGTGTCGTGCCCCACCGCCGTGGCATGCGCTCGGTAGTCGTCGTTTGGCGTCACCCCTTGAACCCCGAGAAACACCAGTTTGTCGCTGGCCTGGTAACCAACCACCCGGTCCTGACCAAACGCGCCGCTAAACAAAAAGGTATCGATCCCGCCCCCCGACTCCAGCAGGTCGTTTCCCACCCCGCCGACAAACACGTCGTTACCCTTGCCGCCGATCAAATGATCGTTGCCGTCCAGCCCTATCAACCAATCGCCGCCAGCGTGAGCCTTGAGCGTATCGGCGCCAG
Organism: Pseudomonas sp. MDT1-17; assembly: GCF_054898105.1. Lineage (NCBI taxonomy): Bacteria > Pseudomonadati > Pseudomonadota > Gammaproteobacteria > Pseudomonadales > Pseudomonadaceae > Pseudomonas > Pseudomonas sp. MDT1-17. The sequence continues at coordinate 3,683,482 of NZ_JBUBVM010000001.1, forward strand.
CACCGCCCTTCACCGTTGACGCGTACTGGGTCAGGTTGTTGCCCACCTTAAGGCCCTCGGCAGTGACGCTGTGGGTCACGTCATCCTTGAACAGCCCCCACAGAAACCCCGGCTCCTTGGTCACGATGCTGCCGATGTCGCGGCTAATGCTGATGCCACCCTTGGCGTCGCGGATGTACAGATTGCCGGCACCGTCATTGGCGAAGTCGACGTTTTTCACCGACTGCTGCAAGTCCAGCACGTTGTTGCCCTTGCCGCCCAACAGGATGTTGTAGCCACCACCGTCGCGGAAGGTGTCGTTGCCATCGCGGCCTTCCAGATAGTCGTTGCCCTGGCCACCCTGGATCAGATCGTTGCCGTCGCTGCCGATAATGAAGGTGCTGCCCTTATGGGTGTCGGCGTTGTGGTTCAGATCCTGGACCCAGGTGTTGCTGCGCGCCGGGTCCGACAGGTTGGCAACGATGATCGTCGAGTCTTTGCTGGTGAGCTCATAGAACGCCGACTCGATCACCCGGTTCATGCCGTCGCCATAGGCAGTGGGCAAGTGCGAGATCCAGGTCGGAATGTTGAGGATCGAAAACGGCAGCACGTTCCAAGCCGTCGAGGCGTAGTGATCGTTGAAGCTGACGATGTTATCAGTCGCCGAGTCTTTGGCGGCGTCGTGTACGCCCACCGACGACAGGTTGAACGATGAGCCGTCGAGGGCACGGAACACCGGGTCGTTTTCGTAACCGACGTTGAGCACTTTGTCCGTGCTGCTTTGGGTTGGCGAGGCGTAGGCGATGTAGTTGGAATCCTGGTAGAAACCGGCCCATTTGTCGTTGCTCAGGTCCGCCAGGCTATTGACCGCCAACCCGCCGAGGCTATGGCCGCTGACCAGCACGTCCTTGCCCGACAGGCCATTGGCCCGGGCAAATGCCGCAACGTCACTGAGCAGGTCGCCGAAGGCTTCGCCGACGTAGTTCTTGGCGTAATCTTTCGGCCCCAACGCCGCCATCAGATCGTTGATCACGTCTGCGATTGAATCACTGACCAGGGTTTCCCGGGGGCCGCTGGTGCCGCGAAAGGCGATACCGATTTCACTGAGATGACCCTGCGCGTCGTACTTGCCGAGGATTTCCACCTGAGCGCTGGTGTAGCCGTCCTTCTCGCCGAAGAACGTTCCGCGTGCATCGACCTTGCCGTCATAGCCCAGTTGTGTGGCGGTGATGGGCGTCCAGCCGGCCTTCTGCACCGCGTCCAGCTCGGCTTTTTCCGAATCGGGATTCCACGGAACGCCGGGGATGACACCCTGGGAGTCGGTGCCGCCGATCAGCGCCGTGACCAGTGTCGCCGGCAAGCCAAGGCCGAAGCCGTTGTGCTGATAGCCGGTGGCAAAGCCGTTATCGAGGTTGTGATAGGAATACAGCGTGATTGCCATGGCGTCGGTAAATAACGCTTTGGAATCTGCTGTGCCGAAGTGTTTGTAGTCGTACACACCCATTGGTATTGCCTCTCTCTTTGTTGGAGTTGTCAGAGATAGCTCACAACCAGGACGCCCGATCACGAGGCGCCCCGGAGCATTTGAATCAGAACTGCCAGCCGAGCGTCAGACCCACACCGTGGTCTTTTTCGTTGGAGCCCAGCAGTCCGTTGTAATCCAGGCTCACCCGCACATCCTGCGCCACCGCCAGACCGGCCCGCGCCCCCACAACGGCGGCGTTACGATCCAGGGAAACGCTCTGCACGCTGAACGCGGTATTGCCGTTGGCAAAGGCCAGGTGATCTTCGGAACGGGTGTTGCTCAGGTTGTGCTGCCAGCCCAGCGTGCCGGAGAGTTCCAGTTGCTGTTTGTCCGACAGGGCAATCGCTTTGCTCGCCCGTAGACCGAGGGTCGAGAGCACGGCGTCGCGGTTGTCTTCGCCACCCTTGAGCGCTGCGGCATCACCCTTCTCGGTGAAGCTGTCACTGTTGAGGTGCACGTAAGCCAGGTTGGCGAACGGTTCCAGTGCCAGCGGTTGCAGGTCCAGGCGATACGCCGCTTCGGTAAACAGTTGTGCGGTTGTCGCGTCGCGTTTGGATTTCTGTTTGCCGCTGACATCGCCGAATTGCAGATCACGCTTCACCTCGATGCGATGCCAGCTGTAGGCGCCGCCGACACTCAGACGCAGTGCATCGATTTCATGGCCCAGGTAGGCGCCCAAGTGGTAGCTGTCGACGGAGGCTGACGCATGCGTGCCATCGCCCATGCTCAACGAACTGTCGCTGTAACCGGTCACGAAACCCAGCCGCGTATCGTCAGTGATCAGACCGTCGACACCGGCCAGCAAGCCGCCGATGGAGCTGTTGGAACTGGCGTTGTCATGCCCGCCATCGCTCTTGCCCCAGGCGCCGAGGACTTTGACCCAGGCGTTGCTACGGTCATCGGTCGGTGCCGCTGCATTGAACAGATCACGCTCGCGCAGGCGTTCGCCGACGGCATCGCGCAGGTAACGGCTGTCGTTGATCAGCAGCGTACCGATTGCCGGATGAATCTCACCAGACAGTTGCTGGAAGGCTTGTTGCGCGACGGCCGCGGTCGGCGAAAGCAGCAAGGTTTCATAGAGCGGATTGCCGGCGCCCAATTGCTCGGCGGCGGCGGCAACGGCGCGTTGGTTCGGGGATTGGCCGACGCTGGCGAAGGACGCTGCGATGCGCTCTACCGCCAGTTGGATGCCATTGGCCGAGTAGTCGAGCGTGCCTCCGATGAACAGATAATCCGGTAGCACCGCGCCGAAACGCCCTTCGATCCCGCCGGCCGCTTGCAGAATGTTGTATTGATTGCCGAGCAGGGATTTCACTTCGCTGGTGGTCAGCAAGGTCGGGCTGTTTTCCAGGGACAGGCTGACGGTAGCGCCTTCGATCACGGCTTTACCGCCCGCCACGATCTGGTCGCTGCGGGTGGGCGACAATTCCACGGCGTAGGTCGAGCCAGGCTCGAAGATCACGTCGCCCGCCACCTGCAAGGTGCCGATGGAATTGCCCGGCGCCACGGTGCCGCCGCTTTTCGCGGTCAGCGCACTGATGCGGCCGTTACCGCCGAGGATGCCGCGGTCATTGACCGTGACGGCTGATGCGAGCGAACCGTTAATGGCCAAGCGGCCCTGATTGACCAGCGTCGGGCCGGTGTAGGTGTTGGCTCCAGTCATGACCAGCGTGCCGATGCCTTGCTTGGTCAAACCGCCGTGCCCGGAAATGTCGTTGCGCCACGTGTCGAGGCCGCAGTGCACGTCATTGCAGACGCGTTCGGTCGGTTTGCCCGCGTCGATGATCGCGCCGATGCCTGGCAAATCCGCGACAAACTGACTCGAACCGTAGGCACCCTGAATGCGAAATTCTTCGGGAATGTCCTGCTCGGTGACGAACATCGCCGGGCCATCGATGCCTTTGCGCAGGTTGATCATGCCCCAGCCGTACAGCGAATCGACACCCGGCGTACCGAGGTCGGTGGCTGTGGTGCGCAACACGCTGGCGACCTGAGCGCCGGTCATGTACGGGAAGCGCTCCATCAGCACGGCCATGGAACCGGCGACATGCGGCGCCGCCATCGAGGTGCCGTTGTAGTTGGCGTAACCGGTGGTCAGGTTGCCGGCGTTGGTACCGCTGATGATCGAGCTGTAGATCTTGCTGCCCGGTGCAGACACGCAAAAGCTAGCGGTGTAGCCGCAGCGTGAAGAGAAGGTGCTGATGTTGTAGAGGTCCGGGCTGTTGAGGTCCGGGTTCTTTTGCAAGGCCGCCACGGTGACCCAGTTCGGCGCGATGTCCGGGACAAAAAAACCCAGGCCCGCGATGGCGTCCGGGTTGTTGAGGTTGTAGTCGTTGCCGGCTGCGAAGATCGTCACGATACCGCTGCGAGCCGCCGCGATGGCGCCGTCGTAGGCTCCGCCCGGTTGGGTCCCGAGTAACGGACGGATCTCGTTGAACTGCAATTGGGCGTCTTGCACGGTGAAATGCGGGTACGCCGGGTTGCGTCCTCCGAGGTCGAAGCGATCGGTGATGCCGATGCCCCAACTGTTGTTGATGATCCGCGCGCCGCTGGCGATCAAGGCATCCCAACCGGCCTTGTAGACCGCGCCGTCGTTGCCGCGAATGATGCCGTCCTCCGGGCCCGGATCTCCGTTATCCGCACTGATGATCTGCGCACCGAATGCCACGCCATGCATCGGACCGCCATCTCGACTGCCGGCAGCGATCCCGCCAACGTGGGTACCGTGGGCACCGAGCTTGCCGTCGGAACCGATCGAGGGCGAACCGTCGTAGCGAAAGGCGTCCCCCGCTTTGACCGGGATGTACGGGTCGGTGTATTCGCGGATGCCGCTGGTGACCAGAGTGATCACTTTATCGGGACCGGAAAACTCCGGATGCGCGGCGTAGACCGGTTGGTCGAAGATCCCCAGTTTCACGCCTTTGCCGGTGTAACCGGCGGCGTAGGCCTCTTGTGCGTTGACCGCTCCCAGTCCCCAATCGGCAGTGAATTCGGCGCTGCGCCAACTATTGGGATCGCCCGCTCTAGCGTTTTCCACGTAGGGCGCCGCTTGCGCGTTGCCGATGGAGGCCAATGCGCAGAGCAAGGCAAGGTTGTTGTATTTGTTATTCATCCAGCTACCGTCCTTAGTTGTGTTGCCAAAATCCTGTGCCTTGAAAGCGCCTGTTTTTATGTTTGTGAAGCACAATCCCTGTAGCAGGCGCAGCCTGCGTCCGGCTGCGCAGCAGTCGTAAACCCTGAATGCACGGTGTAACTGACGGACCGCAGTGCCTGATTTTGCGACTGCTGCGCAGCCGGACGCAGGCTGCTACAGGGTTCGCGTTAAAACTGGCCGCCAAACGCCTCGTCAACCTTGGCGAGGTCCTGCTCGCTCAAGGTCCCGGCGTAGTAATGCAACTTGGTCCAGGCCATCAAGTAGTCATAACGTGTCTGGGCCAGATCCCGGCGGGTGGTAAACAGTTGTTGTTCGGCGTTCAGCGCATCGAGGTTGACCCGTTCACCGCCCAAAATGCTTTGCCTGGTCGACACCACCAGCGCTTCGGCAGACTTCAGGGCTTTCTGATAAGCCCGCAGTTTGCTCACGCCCGACAGGCAGGCGCTGAACTGCCGACGCAGCTCGATCAGCGTTTCCCGGGTCTTGCCGTCCAGTTCGTATTCGGCCTGCTCCATCGCGCGGCTGGCCTGGCGCGTCGAGGCCGAGACCCCGCCACCGGCATACAGCGGCACGTTGACTTCGATGCCGATGGTGTTGGTGTCGTAACGTTGGTTGTAGGTGTTGCCGCTTTCCGACTCGTTCTGCCGCACAGAGGCGTAAGCGCTGACTTTGGGCAGGTGCCCGGCGCGGTTGCGTTCAACCTCGTATCGCGCCACCTCCAGCGCCTGGCGCTGGGAGGCCAGGTTCGGGTTGTTGGCCACCGCGATCTCGTGCCAGGTGTCGTAACTGGCCGGTTGCAGGGCAAACGTCTGGAAATGCGGGGCCAGTGGCGCCAAATCGGCGATGTCGATGGCCGGCACGCCGATCAGCGCCCCCAGTTCGCGCAAGGATGCATCCTGTTCGTTGCGGGCCTCGATTTCCTCGGCGGTGGCCAGCTCATAGCGCGACTCGGCCTCAAGAATGTCGGTGCGCGTGCCCTCTCCCTGACGAAACATCTGCTCGTTCTGCTGGAACTGCCGCTCAAAGGCTTTTTTCTTGGCCAGGGCAATGTCGATCTGATCCTGAGCGAACAGTGCTTTGGTGTAGTTCTCCAGCACCCGAACCAGCAGCTCTTGGCTTTTGCCGCGAAAGTTCTCATCGGCGAACAGCGACTGCGCCACGCCCTTGCGATACGCGGCGTAGGCCTCGTAGTCGAGCAACGGTTGTTGCAGGGTGAACGTCGAGCCGTAACTGCTGTAGTTACGATCGTCACTCTGGCTGCGACCGCGATCGTTCAAGTACGTCACTTTGGAGGTGTTGCGGCCCTTGTTGTAGTTGTAACCGATCCTGGGCAACAGCCCGGCGCGGCCGATAGCGCGATTCTCGAGGCCGGCATCGCGTTCTTTGATAGCGCCGAGAAATACCGGATCGTTACGCAACGCTTGTTCGTAGACCTCAAACGGCCCCATGGCCAGCACACTGTTGCAGGTCAGCAGCGCCAGGGTTGCGGCGAGCATGGAAAGCTTACTCATACAGCCGAACATCCTTATTCCTCGGTCAACGCGGAGCCTGCCCGGTCGAGCAGCGGTTTGAACAAATAGTTGAGGAGTGAACGTTCACCCGTGCGCACGAACATTTCCGCCGGCATGCCGGGCTTGATCACCAGACCGTTGAGTTTTTCCATGGCCTGATCGCTGACGCTGCTGCGCAGCACGTAATACGGCGCACCGGTTTTCTCATCGATCATCTGGTCGGCGGAGATCAGGCTTACCTCGCCGGGCACGCGCGGCGTGCGGCTCTGGTTGAACGCAGTGAACAGAATGTCCACCGGCAAGTGCGTGCCGACCTTGTCGACCAGGTTGATCGGCAGGTGCCCTTCCACCTCCAGACTCGTCCCCTGAGGCACGATCTCCAGCAGGGTTTCACCCAGACGCACCACCGCGCCCACGGTGTGAACCCCGAGGTTGACCGCGATGCCATCGGCGGTGGCGATGATCTCGCTGTGTTGCAGATCGAACCCGGCGGAGGTCAGTTGCTCTTCCAGCGTCACGCTTTTCAATTGCGCGTCGGCCAATTGAGTGCGGACTTCTTTCTGGTATTCCTCGATGTGCTGCTGCAGTTTCAGCCGCGACTCGAGAATGCCCTGCTCTACCCGGCCGCTTTCGCCGGTGTTTTCCGCCAATTGTTGCTGAACTTGCGACAGCTGACGCTGGTACTCCATCAACCGATTGCGCGGGATGTAGCCGTTGTCCGCCAGGGGCTGAAGGTTGCTCAGCTGTTGTTGCAGAGAGCTGGCCTGGGCAGTCAGGTCAGTGCGGGCGCGGCGCATGCCCGCCAGTTGCGCGCTGGCGCCTTCGATGCTCGCGCGCAAGGCAGCCTGTTCGCGGGAAAAAGCTTCACGGCGGCTGCTGAATAACTGACGCTGGCCTTCGAGGACCAGCGCCAGGCGTGGGTCGGGATTGTTGCTCAGTTCAATAGGGAAACTCACCTGCTTGAGGTTGTCCCGTTCACTCTGCCACCGCGCCAGACTGGCCCAGGCCATGCGGTATTGCGCTTGCAGGGATTGCACGTCAGCGGCGACTTGCGTCTGGTCGAGCTGGAACAACGGCTGGCCCTGCTTCACCACTTGGCCCTCGCGCACCAGAATCTGGCTGACCACGCCACTGCTCATCGATTGCACGGCTTTGCGCTTGCCCGACACCACGACCGTGCCTTGCACAGGAATGCCTTGGTCGAGCGGTGCGAGACTGGCCCACGTGAAGAAACTGCCGGCGCCGACGATCGCCAGAATCCAGCCCATGCGGGCGAAGAAACGCGCGTCGCGCTCAGGGCGTTCGGCGATGTAGTCGTGTTCCATGGTCGCTTCACTGTTGTTGCTCATAAGCTCGAATTCCTTGTCGAGGGCTGATACTGCCGGCTCATGCTGAGCCCGCCCGGTGTCGGCGCAGCTTTTTCACGTTGTTGTTCCTGGGCACCGGAGAGTGCCTTGAGCACCTCCTGGCTCGGGCCGAAGGCTTGCAAACGGCCTTCGCTGAGCACCAGCAATTTGTCGGCCTGGGCCAGCGCCGAAGAGCGATGGGTGACCAGAATCACGCTGGTGCCCCGGGCCTTCAGGTGTGCAATGGCGCCAGCCAGTGCCGATTCGCCGACGGTGTCGAGGTTGGAGTTGGGTTCATCCAGCACCACCAGACTCGGATTGCCATATAGGGCGCGCGCCAGGGCCACACGCTGTTTTTGGCCCCCGGACAATCCACTGCCGTCCTCGCCGAGCACAGTGTCGTAGCCCTGAGGCATGCGCAGGATCAGTTCGTGAACGCCGGCCTGCTGCGCGGCCTCAACGACTTTTTGCGGGTCCGCCTCACGAAACCGGGCGATGTTTTCGGCAATGCTGCCACTGAACAATTCGATGTCTTGCGGCAAGTAGCCGATGTAAGGACCCAGGTCATCGCGGTTCCAGCGATGGATATCCGCACCATCGAGCCGTACCGTGCCACCAAGCGTTGGCCAGACACCGACCAGTACCCGGGCCAGCGTCGATTTACCGGAACCGGAAGCGCCGAGCACGCCCATCACTTCACCGGCGACAAGGTTGAAATTGACCAGGTGCAACGTCGCTGCCCGTTGCCCCGGCGGACCGGCGCTGACTTGCTCGAAAGTAATCTGGCCCTTGGGCGCCGGCAGCGCCATGGCCTCGTCACTTGGCGGGAAGGCTTGCAGCAGGGCGTCGAGACGGCGGTAGGCAAGTTTGGCGCCGCTCCACTGTTTCCACACGGCGATCAACTGATCGATAGGGCTCAGGACGCGCCCCATCAGGATGGAACCGGCGATCATCATCCCGGCCGTCATATCACCCTTGATCACCAACAAGGCGCCAAGGCCCAGCACCAGCGATTGCAGGCACAGGCGCAGGGTTTTGCTCAGTGAACTGATGACAGCACCGGTGTCGCTGGCCTGGTTCTGCAGGCCGAGGAACCGTGAATGAACCTGGAACCAACGTTTACGCAACGCCCCGAGCATGCCCATGGCCTGAATGGTTTCGGCGTTTTGCAGGTGACTGGTCGCCAGTTGGCTGGATTTCTGGGAAAACCCTGCCGCTTCGCCCAAGGGCTTTTTGGTCAGGGTCTCGTTGAGGCAAGCAAGGCCGATCAACAGCACCGCGCCCACTGTCGCAAACACCCCGAGCCAGACATTGAACAGGTAGATCACGAACAGATAGACCGGAAACCACGGCGCATCGAAGAAGGCAAACAAGGCCGGGCCGGTCAGGAACTGGCGAATATGGGTCAGGTCCCCCAACGACTGTCCGGCGTTGCCTTCGCCTTTTAGCAGGTTGCGCTCGAACGCGGCTTGATAGACCCGAAGGTTGAAGCGTCGCTCCAGTTGGCTGCCGATGCGAATGACGATGAAACTGCGCACAATCTCCAGCAAGCCGATGAAGGCAAAGAACCCGACCACCATCAATGACAACATGGCCAGCGTTGTTTCGTTTTGCGACGACAATACGCGGTCATAGACCTGTAGCATATAAATCGACGGAACCAGCATCAGTACGTTAATCAGAGCGGTAAAACAACCGACGCTAATCAGGATGCTCTTATAGTCGCCCAGCACCTTAATTAACGGCGCGGCGGCCGGGTTCTTTGCCATCTTCATGGGTTCTTCCTGAGGTGTTATTCCCCGCCCTACCTGGCGAGATCTGTTTAATCTTTTTTTGCAAGTAGCGCTTACACTTCTATAACAACTCTTTGTCGTCGACAAAGCGCTTCGATTATTGATCTTCGGCTTATAACGCTATCGGCGGGCGTTGGACTTATTGCACTTCGCGCTTGAGCGTAATGATCAACCCGGATTTCAACGTGCTTTGATAAAGCCCATCACGATGCCGACTGAAAAACAGCACTTTTGAGCCTTCAGGCCCAGTGATTGCGATGCCGTCAGGCTCCGTAAGCCAACCGATTGTTTGCTCGCCCGACCAGGCACTCAGGCACTCGGCGCCCTCACCCAGGGTTTGGTTAGCGTGCAGTTCGAGGGTGCACACGTTTGACGGTTTGTCCTGCAACGCCTGGGACTCTGGCGAGTCCTCTTGGGCGATCAGGGTCGCCTGCCATTTGCCGGCCAGTTCCGAGGGGTCTGTTAATTTCAGGCTGCTCGCCATGGCTGAATCTCCAAAAAACATCATGAACGTCACCAATAGCCACGCGGTTGTTCTGCAGGTGAAGCCGTTATGGATCATAAGGCGCTTTACTCATCTCAAGGGGCAGAGAGCAGCGCGTCTGCGCCGCCCTCCTTTTTCACCTCACATCACGCAGCAATGTCGGAGTAAGCCGCCTGGCCCACGGTGCTGACCAGGAAATCAGCCACGCCATGCCCGGAAAAATCTACCGACAACAGGCTGTTACCGCCCGAAGAGGTCAATACCGCATCGCCTGCCGCACCGGTGAACGAGTTCACGAAATGCAGGCCCGCGCCGTTGGTGATGCCGGTCAGATCGATCTTGTCCAGACCGCTGACAAAATCAAAGATTTGGTCGACTGCACCCGGTTTGGAATCGTTGCTGGCCGCGAACACGAAGGTGTCCGAACCGGCGCCCCCCCACAGTTTGTCCGCACCGCCTGCGCCGAAGAGGATGTCGTTACCGGCACCGCCCTTCAGTTCGTTGGACACGATATTGCCGATCAGCAGGTCGTTGCCCGAACCGCCGATGGCATTCTCGAGGGTGACGCCCTTGGCAATGGACACGTTACCTACCAGGCCGCCAACGTCGGAGAACGACGCCTCATTGAGGTTGATCTTCTGGTTCTGGGTAAAACCGGAGAAATCCAGCGTGTCTTTGCCGCCCGCATCCCATACCGAAAACACAACCTTGTCCGACGACGAAGACGCGCTCAGGAAGTCGCGACCGGCGTTGGAGTTGAAGCCGTAAGTGGTGTCACCGGTACGGGTGGTGGTGTTGGCGCCGTAGAGCTTCTGGATGGCCGCGATATCGTCCATCAGCGGGCCGGACGAATAGGCTTCGACGCCGCCCTTGCTGAAGTTCTGGCTGGTATTGCTTTCACTCCAGTAGCTCATGACGCTGTAACCGCGGGTGTCTTGCCCGTAGGACGCGTCGTTGTAGGTCGGAGCGCCCTCACCGGCGTTGTAGTCGCCAGGGTGGGCCAGGCCCAGGGAGTGACCGATTTCGTGGGTCAGGGTTTGCCGGCCGTAATTGTTCAGGTCCGGCGACTTGTTTGGCGTGTAGCTGCTGTTGGTCAGGTACCAGGAAGTCCCGTCATAACCGGCGCCCGTGCCTGGCAGATAGGCGAAGGCCGCCGCGCCATCCTGGCCGCCGCTGTAGTTGCCGAACGTCATGTGACCGTCGCCGCCCGTGGCCTTATCGGTGAACGTGACATTGGCCACGTCGGCCCAGGATTGCATGGCCAGCACGGCCTGGCCTTTCTGCTGAGCGCTGAACTGGCTGAACCCGGTAATCCCGTGCTTGTTCATAGTGCTCGACGACGCCGAGGTCAGGAACGTGTAGGTGAGTTCGATTTTGCCGCTGCCGTCCTTGTCCAGGTAGGCAGCGCCATCGCGCAGCAATTGTGTAGCTGCCTGGTCGACGGAGAAGGAGGGTTTGCCATTGACCGTGAGGTTGCCACCCCGATCATATTGATGGCTGAAGTTATTGATCTGGTTGAATGCAGAACTGGATGCAGCCAGTGGCTGGAACGCCTGTTCGGCAAGATCAATTGCGTTGTTTTTTACTTTCGACATAAACACACTTCCTTGTTTAGCTATGAACAGTTTTTTTTCAGACAGCGACAATCTCTGGCGAGATCGTCCTATCACTCGCCCAATGAAGGCGAAAGAAAACTGACACAATTCGAAATCAAACGTCTACATTTTTTTTGACGTCAAATTGTTAAGTCCAAGCAAGTACCCGGAAACAATGACTGTGCTGTCGAAATATTGTTGGTTAGATGGGGGTTTGTGCAAATCGTCTGACAATTAGTTATTTAATTATTAAATAGAGGTAAGTTGTTTTTTGTCGATGAGGTCTCGCTTTTTGTGAGTTATTAATATGAGTGCCGGCGTATTGATATCAGTTAGGGATTTGTTGGATTTCAGATTTTGACGACTGCTGCGCAGCCGAACGCAGCCTTCGGCAGCTGCTACAAGGTTTGTGGTGTACGCGAAACCTGTAGCAGCTGCCGAGCCCGCGAGGCTGCGTTCGGCTGCGAAGCAGTCGCCGAATCATCACAACCAACACGCATCCCACAGGGGATAATCATGAACCCGCGTCACCAGTCCCGCTCGAACCGGATTGGCCACGACATATCGGGCAAGCTCCTTCACATCTTCCTCTCGCCGAACCGCACGATCGTAGTAACCCTTTTGCCACAAACGCCCTCGCCGCCCTAACGCCTGATTGACCGCCAGACTGCTCCGGGATTTTATTCGGCACATCAGTTCCGCCAGCGTCTTGTCGTGAAGCTGCACCAGGCAGTGCATATGATCCGGCATCACAACCCACGTCAAAAAATCGGCCCAGCCCTCCTCCTGCGCTTGACGCAACTCCTGAACGACCAACCTCCCCAATCGCCAATCAACAAAAAACGGCTGCCGTTGGTCAACGACAGCCGTTATCAAATAAATACGCCCTGGCTCGCAGAAGCGACCCATACGCAGACGACCAGCATTCAAGCAGATAGGCATTCCATTGCCTCCTAACCATTGAAAGGAGGCGAGAAATCTACAGCGTTACCATCCAGCCCGAATGGCCGCAATGACTACAAAATATGAACCCTTAACTCCCGGTCCGAATCTTGTTCCACACTCGCGTGCGAACCCGGTCAATGTTCAGCGGCATCGCCTCCAGCGCAAACAATTTCCCCATCATCTCCGGGCTCGGGTAAACCTTGGTGTCATTCTTGATTGCCGGGTCGATCAAGCTGTCGGCCTGTTCGTTGCCGTTGGCGTAGTGCACGTAGTTGCTGATGCTGGCCATGACGTCCGGGCGCAGCAGGTAGTTCATGAAGGCGTAGCCGGCCTTTTCGTCCGGGGCGTCGACCGGCATGGCCACCATGTCGAACCAGATGGCGGCGCCTTCCCGGGGAATCGCATAGCCGATGTCGACACCGTTCTTGGCTTCTTTCGCGCGGTTTTCGGCTTGCAGGATGTCACCGGAGAAGCCGACGGCCACGCAGATGTCGCCGTTGGCCAGATCGCTGGTGTATTTGGACGAGTGGAAATAGCTGATATACGGGCGGACTTTCATCAGCAGCGCTTCAGCTTTTTTGTAGTCTTCAGGATTTTTGCTGTGATGCGGCAGGCCCAGGTAGTTCAGTGCCGCCGGCAACAGCTCGGGGCCGTTGTCGAGGATGGCCACGCCGCACTTTTGCAGCTTTTCCATGTTTTCGGGTTTGAAAATCAGGTCCCAGGAATCCACTGGCGCGTCATCACCCAACACGGCCTTGACCTTGGCGATGTTGTAACCGATGCCAGTGCTGCCCCAGAGGTACGGGAAGCCGTGTTCGTTGCCCGGATCGTTGGTTTGTAACGCTTTGAGCAGCGCCGGGTTGAGGTTTTTCCAGTTCGGCAGTTGGCTTTTGTCGAGTTTTTTCAGCGCCACACCCTGAATCTGCCGCGCCATGAAGTGGTTGGACGGGAATACCACGTCGTACCCGGATTTGCCGGTCATCAACTTGCCGTCGAGGGTTTCGTTACTGTCGAAAACGTCGTAGCTGAACGCGATGCCGGTTTCTTTCTGGAAGTTTTTGGTGGTGTCCGGGGCGATGTAGTCCGACCAGTTGTAGATCTTGACGGTCTCGGTCGCGTGGCTGAAGGACGCGATGAGCGCCAGTGGAGCCAGAGTCAGGGTCTTTCGGATCATGAGTCGCTTCCTGTTTGGTTTGTATTCTTTTTATTGGAGAGCTGGCAGGCAATCAGAGGATCAAAAAATCAAAACGTAGGTCTTGCGCACGGTTTCCTGGATATCCCAGATGCCGAGGCTGTTGGCTGGCAACATCAGTGCATCGCCGGCTTCTATGTGCAGGGTTTCACCGTCATCCGGGGTAAAGGTGCAGCGTCCCTGGATGAAGTGACAGAACTCCTGGGCAACAATCTGCCGCCGCCAGCGCCCGGGCGTGCATTCCCAGACGCCGGTTTCGACGCCATCGTCGCGCTCAACGCTGGTGGTCGAGGCCACTGCCACGGGCATGCCCAACGGGACGGCGACCGGGTTCGACTCTTCCAGCTTCAAGGTTGCGGTGTTCTTGAATTGCGTGATGCTCATGGGAGTACCTGTCGATTGAGCCTATAGATGAAGAGCGCGCCGTTTACTGCATGAAACCTTCCATGAAGCCGGCAATACCGGTAGCCAGTTTGCGACGCCAGGGTGCGGTGGCCGGGTTGGCCAGGGTCTGGTCTTCTTGGACGAAGCTGCGGATGATCGCGTTGTAGCCGAGCCAGCGGCAGGGTTCCGGCTCCCAGGCCCTGAGCGCGTCGAGACCACCCTGGAGAACCCACGGCTGGCGAACCAGCTCGGTGTCACGCTGCAGAATCAGATCCGCCAAGGTCCGGCCGCCCAGGTTGCTGGCACCGACGCCCTCCCCGCCATAGCCGCCGGAAATCGCAATGCCGCTCGTTTGATCGCAAAGCATGTGCGGCTTGAAACGCCGGGACATCCCCAGATTGCCGCCCCAGGCATGGGTAATCCGCACGTTCTTGAGTTGCGGGAAGAGTTCGCCGAACAGATAGCGCCGCAGCTCCACCTCGCTGGTGGTCAAGTCAAAGTCATGGCGTAACTTGGCAGCAAACTGATAACCGCCCCGGGCACCGAACACCAACCGGTTGTCAGCCGTGCGCTGACCGTAAGTAACTTGGCGGCTGCTTTCGCTGAAGGCCTGGCCGCGACTCAGGCCGATTTCATCCCACGTGGCAGCCGACAGCGGCTCGGTGGCCACTATCAAGCTTTGAACCGGCAACTGATAACGTCCCAACGGTGGCAAGGTGACCGAGTAGCCTTCTACGGCCGGTACGATCCAGCGGCTGCGAACCGAAGCTTTCGCCGTGCGTAGACCACCCGACTGCCACTGGGTGACCGCGCTGTTCTCGTAAATTCTGACACCCATTTTCTCCACCGCTCGAGCCAGACCTCGCACCAACTTTGCCGGGTGCAGCGTCGCAACGTGCGGTGCATAGATACCGCCATAAGGTTTGGCGACTCTGATCTGTTGCGCCAACTGCTCGGGGCTAAGCCAGCGGTAATCGCTTTCGGTCAGTCCCTGGCGGTAGAGCTTGTCTAGATAGTGCCGAAGACTGGCTTCCTGTTCTGGATAACGTGCGGCGCAATACAGCGCCCCGCCCTTGCGGTAATCGCAGTCGATACCTTCACGTTCGAGGACAATTGCGACTTCATCCGGGATGCCGTGCAGCAAATCGAAAGAAGCCCGGCGCTGTTCGGGCGGCAGGTCGGCGAGCAAGCGGTCTTCGCCCAGCACATTGCCCATCAGCCAGCCGCCGTTACGCCCCGAGGCACCGAAACCGGCGGTTTGCGCTTCCACGATGGCGATGCTCAGGTCGGGAGCCAGGCGCTTGAGGTAATACGCGGTCCAGAGCCCGGTGTACCCCGCGCCAATAATGGCGACGTCGACGTCCAGATCCTGTTCCAACGAGGGACGCGCCAATAATGGCTCGTCGAGTTGATCCATCCACAAACTGATAGTGCGCCACGCCGGCATGCAAGACTCCGCCACTCAAACTTCGATGGCGTCGATCCTAGTGCGTGGACTCAGAGGTTGTCTTGCGCGCGTGCACGCAAAGAAATTTGTTTTACGTAAGCCTTGGGTGACTGGCCGGTGTGCTGACGGAAGCAGCTATAGAACGCCGACAGCGAATTGAACCCGGCGGCAAACGCCAGCTCGTCGATACGCAGTGGCAGCGCGGCGCTCTCCAGTGCCGCGAGCAAATGCTGCAGGCGCGCCTGGTTGACGTATCGATAGAAACTCTGGCCAAGCACCTGATTCAGCAGATAGGAAATCTGATTGCGGCTGTACCCGCACTCCTTCGCCACCCGTTGCAGGTCAAGTTCGGGATCGAGATACGGCTGCTGGCGCTGAAAATACTGCTGCAAGTCTTCAGCCATGAAACTCAGCTGGCGCGCAGACAGCCCGAGCCGACTGACCGCCGGGCGTTGGCTGCTGGCGGCCTTGCTGACGGGCTGCTCACGCACCAGCGAGGCGTACTCGTTGACCCGCCAGATCAGTCCGTCGCGGACGGTAATCGCCTCGCTGGCCCGGAACGACACCAGCCCTTCACCGCCGCGAAGGGTGATGCGGTACTGAATGAACGCCGTGTTGCCGTCCAGGCGAATACGGTCCGAATGCTCCAGGGCTTCATCGGGATCTCGAGGCATGCTGCTTTGCACATACTCTCGTAATTCAGACAGCCCCATCACACGGTTCTGGAAAAAATCGCTGTACTGAACCTCTGGGTGAAAGAGCGCCATGACCCCATCCAGATCCCGGTGTTTCCAGCGCAAGTGATAACGCATCACCGTGTCGCCCGTGGCCTGGGTTTGCAGCGGACCATCATCATCGGCGTGCATAAAGGACTCGGCGAAAAAAAGCCGAGCTTGCCGAAGTTTTGCTTCAGCTTCAATGGCAAATGAATGGCCAACCAGTGGTAGCCAATTGCCGAAAACCCACCGTTCTCGTGACCTGCATCAAAAAAACTGAACCAATCGCTAAACGGACTGAAAAATCCACATTAATTTCACATCTGGATGCTACTTTTAAAGGCAGTCACCGGTTGAGCCATTGAAGGTTCTTCCCTCCTAACATGAGCTAAAGGAAGCGCTCGATGAATAAGGCGGGCAACACATGAATAAAGGGTTCAGTAAAGTCACCTTTCCAAACGCCTGCCAGCTGATGCGCTGGCATTTTCATCCCATGGGTTTCGAGGCGAGCATGGACGCGCCGGGCAGCATGATTGCCCGTCTATTTGACCGTGCCAGTGGCGAGACCATGATCGCCATCGCGGGTATTCCTTGCGCGACGGTAATGAATGCGGCGGATGTAGAGCGAATAATCGAAGCGGTGGAGGATGAGCTTGAGGCTTTCATTCCGCCAGTCGCCCTCAGGAGCTATGCCTGAAGGCAGAACACACAACAACAAGCCCACGTTAAGTGGGCTTTTTTGTGGCGCAAGATTTTACGGCTCACGCCAATGTCTTACGCTGTCGGTGATCGGCAAAGAACGCCTTGCCCTTGCCAATCCGATCGGAAGCTTTAGGCAAATTGGCCGCTTGGGTGTCTTGTCCATCGACGTACCAGTAGCAATGACTCACCGCCCGAGTGATGCCGACGTAAGCCAGCCGCAGGATCTCGTCTTTCTGTGCGCTGTCGTACGCTTCGTTGTCGCCAGCCTTGCCCAGACCTGCCATGCGATAGACCTGGTTCTTGTAAGGTGAACTGGTCAGGTGCTGACAATCACCCAGCAGGAACACGGCGTCGGCTTGAAGTCCCTTGGCGCTGTGATAAGTCAGTTGCTTCAGCCGTCGCGCTTCGTATGGCAAGCTAGAATCCACATTAACTACAGACTTAATATGCTCTTCTATCAATGACTTATCGCTACTTTTTCGATAAAGCATCAAGATTGAATCGCCCTTTCTGTAGTGCTCCATCAGGCGTTCGGCCATGCCTTGATCGTCGCGATCGAGAACGTTCACCGGCAGCAACGCCTTCGGCTCGCCGCTGGCCTTGGCCTTCTTGCCAGCGATCGCGGGCGCCGCACGAACGATATGTTCAGCGGCATCGATGATGTGTTGGTGACTGCGGTAGTTGTCGCTGAGCATGACCTTGGTCGTGCTTGGCGAAGGGAATTCCTTGTTGAATTCCATGAAATACGTCGGCGAACTGCCACGCCAGCCATAGATGGATTGCCAGTCATCGCCCACACAGAGCAATGACGAACGTTGTGCGCCGCGCCCCACGTGCATGGCCGGTCCGCGACTACGGATCTCCGTCAGGCTCGCGCGAATCCAGGAAACGATCTGCGGGGATACGTCTTGAAATTCGTCGATCATCAGGTGCGACATTGGCCTGAGCAACTCATCGTTCAACAGCTTCAGGTTTTCCGGAGAATGCTCGCTGAACAAGGCGAACATCCGGTTGTAGGTCATCACCGGTGGCTTCTGATCAAGCAGATGATCTTCCAGCGCTCGCCAGTACAGGCTCAAGGCCTCGAAGAAGAACCGATCAGGGTCGTCCTTGGCAAAACTCATCTGGCCCACGGCATTGGGCACATCCAGGCCGAGGTTCTCGATAAACCCCGCCGCCGCGACAAAACAATCCAGCAACGGCGCAGAACCGAGTTCACCCTTGACCTTGTAATCGAAGCCCGGGCCAGCGCTGGCATCACCGGCAAGAGACGCCAGTACACGCTTTGAAGATTCGTAACTATCTATCCATATCAGTGGCTTACGACAGAAAGCTTGAAACAGGGTGCGTTTTACCGCCCATTCTGCCCGGACTGTCAGTTTGGCATTCGGGCGGCTGACCTGCGGATTTTCCCGAGGATCGAACCCCAGCACCACCCAAGCGTCGAGGCTCGGAATATAGCCATGACAATGGAACGTTGAACCGTTGATATCGAACGTCTGGCGATTCGGCTCGATGCCTTTGATCGGCCAGGCACCCGCGCGGAACCACAGATCTTCAACTGCATCGCAGAGCTCTTCATCCCGCTTGGCGGCCAGTTCGGTCACGGCCACGCGTTTCTGCACGTCAGGGTGATCGCGTTCCAACTCCTTGAGCTGCAGCGCGTGACGAGACAATGGCTTGATCAATTCGCGGAAGCGCTCATTACGAGTGTGCAGGCTGTGATAGCAAGCGTTGAGTTGTTGGCGCTGGGCATCGTTGATGCGCAAGTCGAAGGGATTGCTGTCAACCTCCTCATCGCCGTTTTGCGGACGGTGGCTGAGATTTTCGAAGGCTTGCAGTCGCTCGAAGCCTGGCAGGCTGCGAACCATCGGCAGGATTCGCGAATGAAAGGTACGCACCAGATCACGTGCCTCTTTGAAACTGAGCGCCCGCCCCCAGAGTGCAAACAGCTCGATCAGTTTGTTGATGAAGTCTTTGCGCGATTCGCGGGTAAAGGTCACCACCGTCATCGAACTCAGCTCGAACCCCAGATAATGGGTCAGCAACAAAATCCGCAACACCAACGTGGTCGATTTGCCCGCCCCCGCGCCGGCAATCACCGAGGTCGAGGGCGTGTCGCTGAAGATCATTTTCCACTGCGCGGCACTGGGTTGAGCGTGCGCTGGCAGCAGTCGAGCGACATCAGTCTTCATGCGCTTCTTCAACTCGGCGCTCAAAGGCAGACGCCAATCGTCGAACAGATGGTCGTCAACGTTGGGCGGCCGGTGCTCGGCGGAGCGCGAGTCGCGGATCAGCAACACCTGCCGGCCTTGTTCCAACCCTTCAAGCTTGCCTTCTTTATAGCCGTAATCCACCCCGGCACTGTGCCCGCTGCGAAAGCCATCCGCCTGGCCATGCAACCAGGAGGCACGGTGTTGTGCGCGCAGACGTGTCAGGCCGTGGCCAAAAAACCGAGCGGCCAAACGCTTGAGCAGTGGCATCTCGGCCAGGGGACGAAGTTCGGGAGGAAGATCGGGGGTGTGTTGCGGCACGCGGGCTGACTCCAGGGTGTGAGGCTGTTGCGGCTATGGTGTCTGCATTTGCCGTTCAGTTCTAGTGAAATGCTTACAGGTCATTGGCTTATGCGATGAAGTGAAGGTTGGATGAGAATCTTTCGAGGTCATTTGATATCGGTTTATTCGATTGTACTGAGGCAATTTTTACGCTTTTTATCGATTGGTGCTTGATAGATGATGCTCGCCATCAACCACCGGTTCTCGTTTCGTGGCTCAGGCGCCCTGCCCATGACGAACCTTTTCAGGAGAAGATCATGCTTGAACTCAGACCCTTCAACTCCCTGGGCGGCGCCCACCATGGCTGGTTGGATGCTCATCACCACTTTTCGTTCGCCGAGTACCATGACCCAAAACGCATGAACTGGGGCAACCTGCGGGTGTGGAACGACGACGTGATCGCCTCGGGCACCGGGTTCCCGAAACATACGCACCGCGACATGGAAATCATCACCTACGTTCGTGAAGGCGCAATCACTCACGAAGATAACCTGGGCAACAAGGGCCGCACCGAAGCGGGCGACGTTCAGGTCATGAGCGCCGGTACCGGAATTGCCCACAGCGAATACAACCTGGAAGCGGGCGAAACCAGGATCTTCCAGATCTGGATCATTCCGAACGAATCCGGTCTGGCCCCCTCCTGGGGCGCCAAGCCTTTCCCGAAAGGCCAGCGTGAAGGTTTCGTGACCCTCGCCAGCGGCAAGGCTGGCGACGATCAAAGCCTGCGGATTAGAGCTGATGCGCGACTGGTGGCGGCGAACCTCAAGGCCGGTGAATCCGCGGAGTATCGCCTGGACAATGGCCGTCGCGCCTATCTGGTTCCGGCCACCGGCATCATTGAAGTCAATGGCTTGCGTGCACAAGCTCGGGACGGTGTTGCCGTTGCCAATGAGCAGGTGTTGCGGGTGACCGCCATCGAGGACAGTGAAATTGTTCTGGTGGACTTGGCCTGATCCTGTAAACGCGGGACAAAAAAGGGGCGACCGTCATGGTCGCCCCTTTTTATTGTCTGCTGCACTCAATCACTTTGCAGCAATTGCACCATCTACCAGCGTTTGAGCCTCTGCCACCAATTGCTTGAGGTGGTCGTCACTGACGAAGCTTTCAGCGTAGATTTTGTAGATGTCTTCAGTGCCCGACGGACGCGCCGCGAACCAGCCGTTCTCGGTCATGACTTTCAGCCCCCCGATCGCCTGGTCGTTGCCCGGTGCGTGGCTGAGGATGCTCTGGATCGCTTCGCCCGCCAGTTGGGTCGAGGTAACCTGGTCCGGCGACAACTTGCTCAGCAATGCCTTCTGCTCAGGATTGGCCTTGGCATCGACTCGTACCGAGAACGGTTCGCCCAGTTCATCGGTCAAGGCGCGATAGGCCTGACTGGGGTCACGGCCGGTACGTGCGGTCATTTCTGCTGCCAGCAGCGCCGGGATCAAGCCATCCTTGTCGGTACTCCAGACGCTACCATCCTTGCGCAGGAACGAAGCACCGGCACTTTCTTCGCCGCCAAAGCCCAGAGAGCCGTCGAACAGGCCGTCAGCAAACCACTTGAAGCCAACTGGCACTTCGTACAGGCGACGACCCAGACGCTTGGCAACCCGATCGATCAAGCCACTACTGACCACGGTTTTACCCACGGCGGCATCGGCGCGCCACTGCGGACGGTTCTGGAACAGGTAGTCGATCGACACCGCGAGGTAGCTGTTCGGCGCGAGCAATCCACCGGACGGCGTCACAATGCCATGGCGATCGTGGTCCGGGTCGCAGGCAAACGCTACGTCGAAACGTTCTTTCAGACCGATAAGGCCCTGCATCGCGTGGCTGGACGATGGGTCCATACGGATTTGACCGTCCCAGTCGACCGTCATGAAGCGGAAGGTCGGATCGACCTGTTTGTTGACCACCTCCAGATCCAGTCGGTAATGCTCGGCGATCGCTGACCAGTAGCGCACGCCTGCTCCACCCAGCGGATCGACACCCAGATGCAGCTTGGCGTCGCGGATAGCGTCGAAGTCGATCACGTTGATCAGGTCGGCGACATAGGTATTGAGGTAATCGTGACGATGAGTCGTGCTGGCCTTAAGCGCCTGCTCATAGCTGATGCGCTTGACGCCGGCGAGCTTGTTGACCAGCAGTTCGTTGGCCTTGGCTTCGATCCACTTGGTGATATGAGTATCGGCCGGGCCGCCGTTGGTAGGGTTGTATTTGTAGCCGCCGCTTTGCGGCGGGTTGTGCGACGGCGTGATGACGATGCCGTCCGCCAGGCCCGAAGTGCGTCCGCGGTTGTAGCAGAGAATCGCATGGGAAATGGCCGGTGTCGGGGTGTATTCGTCACCTTCGGCGATCATCACCGTCACGCCGTTGGCGGCCAGCACTTCAAGGGCGCTGGCGCCGGCCGGAGTGGACAGCGCATGGGTATCGATGCCGACGAACAGCGGGCCGTCGATGCCTTGGGCTTCGCGGTACAGGCAGATCGCCTGGCTGATCGCCAGAACGTGCCATTCGTTGAAACTCAAGTCGAACGAGCTGCCACGGTGCCCGGACGTGCCAAAGGCAACGCGCTGAGTCGAGATGGCCGCATCGGGCTGGCCGGTGTAATAGGCCGTTACCAGTCGCGGGATGTCGACCAACAGTTCTACCGGTGCCGGTTTGCCCGCAAAATGACTGAGTGTCATGCAAAACCTCTGAAATAGAGTGGTTCAGGAATAGGACGCAGTTTACTGGCAGTTTGACCGCAACGCGATGGGATCGATCTACGAGTGCCAAGGATGTTTATGGCCCCTTTCAGTCGATCGACTCCAGGCGCAAGGCATCCCCTAACAGGCCCAATGCCGCGGCCAGGTCGTGGTCGCCGCCGAAGGTGTGACTGAGGCGCAAGTGTTGCGCGTGCAAACCCTGGAGACTGAACAGCTCTCCCGGTGCGATCACCACCTGTTGCTTGAGCAGGCGATGAAACACCCGCCGTACATCGACCCGACGCAACGAACCGACCCAGATGGTTGCACCGCCCTGCGGCTCGACGAAGCACAAGGCATCGCCCAGTCGTTCCTGCAACAGCTGAGTCATCTGTGCCTTGCGGTCCTTGAGCATTCGCCGTAATACCTGAAGGTGCTGATCGACACGTCCGTTGCTGTACAAGCGAGCGATGGCTTTCTGGCGAATCGGTGACAAGCGGAACGAACGCAATAGAAAGTGCCGTTGCAGTTCAACACTGAAATGCCGCGAGAGCAGATAACCGTATGGCGCCTCGGGCCCGATGATTTTCTCGAACGTGGAAAACACGATCAGCCGATCGGGGTCCAGCAGGTCGCGAAATCGTTGGCTGTCCGGTTCGAATCCGAGTTCGCCGTAGCAGTCGTTTTCCAACACCCAACTGCCATGTCGCTCCAGCAATTGCGCAACAGCTTGTCGGTTTTCCTCGGGTGCCAGGCTGCCTCGCGGCATGTTCAGCCCGGATGAAACCATCACCAGCCGCACCGGCTCGGTCTCCAGCAACTCCTTGAGCCATTCGACATCCAGGCCGCCGCCGGATTGCACCGCCAGCTCAATCACTCGCACCTGCGCCGCCTGGAGCAACCGCAGAATCGCCCAGTCGCACGGCGACTCGACCAGCACCGTGGCGTCCTTGAGACTCAACACAGCGATCAGCATTTCCAGCACGCCGCGCAGGTCGGCGCCAATATAGACATCGTCGGCGTGCCAGCAGCGCAGCGGCGAGGTGGTGTAGCGCGCCGCCAGGGCGATGCGCAGCTCCAGTTCGCCACACGGTTGCGATGACGGTTGCGGCTGACGCGGATACTGGCGCAGCAGTTCTCGCTCCAGCAGTAACAGCGGGCTGTCGAGCGGCTGTAATAGCGCCGGCTCATCGGCGCTCAAGACCAGCATTTCTGGGCGCCTGGCGTTGACATAGACGGTTTCAAGCAGGTCATTGCCGCTGCTGAGTGCGCTGATGGAGGACACCGGTAACGCGTAGTAGCCAGACTTGGCGACCGAATAAACGCGCCCTTCCTTCTCCAGCAGCGAATAAGCGTACTGAATGGTCGAGATCGACACGCTCAGCCGATCCGCCAACTGTCGTAACGACGGCAGACGGATACGCGTGTCACCCACCGGCTCATTGATCAAACTGGTCAGATATCGGTACACCGCTTGATACGCGAAGTCGGTTTCTCGTGGCCCTTTCATGGGCGAGGGCCGAATGCCATGAGCACGAAATCATGCATCGTCAATAAGTCCGTCAAACCAGGCACTTTCAGCGCCCCGTTGACCATTCATCCGCCACAGCCGTGTCGTCGTTATGGTCGGCGGCTTCGGTTTGCAAACCAGCGACGCCGATTTTCGGGGCGCCTGCCCTACCCTCATTCAAAGACACCGGACCCATGCGGTACAGCCTACCGATCAGGTTGACAGGCAGCCCGCTGACGTCGGTTATCCATTGCAGCACCTGCTCCGGCACCGGATTGCCCTGCATCGCCCGGTGCAAATCAGGCATCGCTACGAGCATGCCTGGGTGGCACTGACGCAGAAAACGCTCAAGCGCCACGCCATTCTCGACAAATGGTGAATAGAGCAGGCAGACCAGTTGCGCTTCGCTCAGGCCAAGGTCTTTTTGAGCCTCGGCCGCTGCCAGAACTCGCTGCTCGGCCCACGTTGCCGGGCTACCAAACACCTCCATCGCTTGTTCGCACAAACGTTCCGGCAGTTGTTTGCGGCGCATCATCACCAATGCCCGTTGCAGGTATTCGGCGACACCTGTCTCGTAGTTCCGGCCATGCACGAAGCAGGATTGCAAACCCCGAACGTGTGCGCAGATAGAAAAGCTGACGTATTCGTTGTCGCTGAGTTGTGCCGCCGGCTCATCAGATTGAAAACCAAGAAACTCGGTGAGCAGTGGCCAGCGCTCCTCGAGGTTGCTGACCAGCATGTCGTGAATGTCGATGTACGTGGCACGGCGACACGCCTCAAATCGTTCGGCCGGACGCCACACTGCCTGCTCATGCTCAGCATAAAAAGCGCGGTAGCAGTCGCTACCCAACGCATCGAGCAGCGCGAATAGTGCCTCGTAGCCGCTTTCGTGGTGATTGGAGGCCTGTAGCCCGGCCTTGGCGGCAGCCCGTTTCAATCCGTCGAGAAACTGTTTTTGCTGGCGAGGCGTATCGCTACTGACCAATGCATCGACACCGCTGTCCCAACGAGCAATTTGCCCATGGAACTCGCCGGTCGCGAGGTACCCGTTGTCCCACAGATCAAGCGGCCCATGACAGGCACGACGATGGCCAACCATCAAAAGATTGAGCCGATTCGACTCACGGCCGGCTTCTGAGATCGGTGCCAGTTGGCTGAACGGCAGGACTTCCCGGTTATCGACCATCAACACTTCAACTCGAGGATCGTCGTAGAGAAACAAGGCGCTGTAGCTGCGATGGATATTTGCCAGGGCCGTCGAGCTTGCGCCGTTCAAGCGCAAGGAGGCGACTCGCAGCCGGAACGTCGCAGGCGCCCGACCGGCAATACTCAATTGTGCGGCGCGCAGCAGCGCCAGGGTGTAGCAACTGTCGCGGGACCCGGACTGAATCGCCAGGACCTTGTAATCGCCAATACGGTCCATGCCCCCGGCGGCGACCACCAGGCGCTGAATCATAAGCTGCAAGGCGGTGCGTTCGGCGCGAGAGAAGAAACTCAACAATCGCTGCAGCACTTGCTGATAGACATAGTTCATCGCCTGATCATGGATATTGGTCATTTTTATTTACCTGATGCTTGTAAGTTCGATATCGCACGAACAACGACATGCACTGCGCAATGGGTGCCTGCCACGATTGAAGTATTGGACGCTATTGCCAAATGCTAACACTTAAGTTTTCGGTAATTATTTGAAATGTTTGGACGGCACCCCTGCTCCGGCCAGAGCCAGGTTGCCGCGAGGCCCTGCAGAGCCGGCCTCTTGCGGCTGCGCGCGACATCCTAGGAAATGTCCGACAGCGTCCCACAGACATATAGCACAAGAAATAAAGAAAGAAGTCGCCCCTGTTTTTTCGCCAACTGCGCAGCGACGAACTATTGGTCGGATATGTATTAACAGTGTGTATTGAAAAGTATCAAGCTGACACCCAGCCATGACTCATTCCTTGAGATGAAAGTAATCATTCAATTATCAAGGCTTATATGATGATTAGAAGATACAGATTGAGAGCAAAAACCAGTTCAGTTGCTGAACTAGCCCATTGACCGGTCAATGGAAGGTCTCATTTATGGCAGATGACGCATGCAAAAGAGTCCGTGGGGGCACGGACTCTTGCAGAGGGGTTTAGATAAAGGGCTTATGCAGGTTCGACCCGAAGGGCGACTCGTTCGCGGCATGGGCATTCGTCCATGTAGCGGTGAGCTTCGACAAACTCGGCAAACGGGAAGACCCGAGTCTTGAGCGGCAGCAACACGCGGTCGGCGGTCATCTGGTTGATGTCGCGCAAGGCACGTTGCAGTGCAACCTGGTCCTGGATGATGCCCAGCTCCGGCTTGCCGGTGAAGTTGCCGATGCAGTGCACAAAGAACTGAATGTTCTTCTGGAACGCTGCGCAGGCCGGGAATGGCGTCTGGTTGCCACCTTGCAGGCCGTACAGCACCAGACTGCCGCGAGGTGCAAGCACATCGCCGAGCAACGACATCTGTGGACCGCCAAGACCATCGAACACCACGTCCACGCCACGGTTGTCGGTGATTTTGTTGATCTGCATCAGCAGGTCCTGTTCTTCGGTGACGATGACTTTCTCGGCCCCGAGGGACAGCAGGTATTCACGTTCTTCCGCGGTTTTGGTTGCGGCAATTACCCGAATGCCCAGCGCCTTGCCCAGTTGGACGAAGGACGGACCGGCACAGTGACTGGCGTCGGTCACCAGGGCGAATTGCCCAGGTTTGACCCGTGCCAGATCGACATAAGCGAAATAGGCGATCAACAGCGGCGTGTAATGCACGGCTGCTTCGATCGGGCTTAGCACATCCGGGTAACGGGTCAGTGCCGAGCGTGGCAGAACGATTTGCTCGCCATAAACAGGGTAGTCGTTAGGGCTTTCAGCCGGAAAGCTGGCGACTTTGTCACCGACGGCGAGGTCATCGACGCCCTCGCCGACCGCCGTAACAACGCCGGACATTTCATGGCCAAGGCCTGAAGGCAGACGTGCATGGGAGGAAGCCAGGTTCTGGCGCCAGAGAATGTCGTACCAGCTGATGCCAATCGCTTCGACGCGCACCTGCACTTCGCCCGGTGCAGGGAGAGCGGCCGCATGCTCTTCGCATTTGAGCACCTCGGCTGGACCAAACTTGTGAAAACGGATCGTGCGGGACATCGCAAACCTCGTCAAAGAAACCTCTAATGCCCTGAACTCTATCTGGGCTTTCTACCCAAGACTATCAGTGGCTATTAATAGTCGACATGCCTGTCATTGATTCCGCAGCGCCGGCGACATCGTCCAATGCCGTGAAAACCGAAGCAGCCTTTTCAGGAAAACTGAATTACTCGGTGCAGAGTAGCAGCCTTTCCCCTTAATATTCACGCCGGCCATTGTTCTCATATGGCTGCTTTCGTCAAGCTTGATGACTCTGCCAGGACTCCAGATGAATCGTAATGACCTGCGTCGTGTCGACCTGAACCTGTTAATCGTTTTCGAAACATTGATGCACGAACGCAGTGTGACTCGCGCTGCGGAGAAATTGTTCCTCGGCCAGCCGGCCATCAGTGCGGCACTCTCGCGCCTGCGCGGGTTGTTCGATGATCCGTTGTTCGTGCGTACCGGCCGCAGCATGGAACCGTCCGCCCGGGCGGTGGAAATCTTCGCCCTGCTCTCGCCTGCACTGGATTCGATTTCCACCGCGGTCAGCCGTGCGGCGGAATTCGACCCGGCGACCAGCACGGCAGTGTTTCGCATTGGTCTGTCGGACGATGTCGAATTCGCCCTGCTGCCGATGCTGCTCAAGCGTCTGCGCGCCGAATCACCGGGGATTGTGCTGGTGGTGCGTCGGGCCAATTACATCCTGATGCCGAGCCTGCTGGCCTCGGGCGAGATTTCCATCGGCGTCAGCTACACCCAAGACCTGCCGGCCAACGCCAAACGCAAGGTGCTGCGCCGCAGCATGCCGAAGCTGTTGCGGGCCGATACGGTACCAGGACCGTTGAGCCTGGATGATTTCTGCGCGCGGCCTCATGCGCTGGTGTCGTTCGCGGGCGACCTGAGCGGCTTTATAGATGAAGAGCTGGAAAAGCTCGGGCGCAAACGACATGTGGTGCTTGCGGTGCCGCAGTTCAATGGACTCAGCACACTCATCAGCGGGACCGATATTGTCGCGACCGTGCCTGATTACACGGCTGACGCGTTGACGGCGGCCGGCGGAGTGCGCGCTGAAGATCCGCCATTGCCGGTCCGCAGCTTTGAATTGCACATGGCCTGGCGCGGGTCGCAGGACAATGATCCGGGCGAGCGGTGGCTGAGGTCGCGGATTCAGATGTTTTTTGGTGACCCTGATAGTTTGGTCTGATCCTGATTTTGTATTGAGGCTGATGGCCCATTCGCGAGCAAGCCCGCTCCCACAATTGGAATGCGTTCCCTGTGGGAGCGGGCTTGCTCGCGAAGAAGGCGACTCGGTGACGAGTCAGACCTTTGCATTCCCCACAACACTGAATTGTCATCAATCTAATTGATAGCCACCTAACGAAAGGTGCACGCTAGAGGGCTTGCCTGGGCCTTATATCATTCCGAATGATAGTTACCTTTGCCTCATTCGATTCGTGCGATACAGCCTCGCCGAGCATCATCCGTCCATTCTCAATACATTGGCGGATGCATCCATGGAACAATCACTCAAACATTTGCGCTTCCCGTTGGCCCTGTTGGCCGTGCTGGTGATGAGCGCCTGCGGCAAGACTCCGGACACGGCCGCCACTATGCCCGCAGCCAAAGTCAGCGTGGCCAAGGTGCTGGAACAACCGGTGAACGAATGGGACGAATTCACCGGGCGCCTCGAAGCGCCGGAAACCGTAGAGATTCGTCCACGGGTCTCCGGCCAGATCGATGAAGTGGCCTTCACTGAAGGCGCATTGGTCAAGAAAGGCGACCTGCTGTTCCAGATTGACCCGCGTCCATTCCAGGCCGAGGTCCGCCGTCTCGAAGCCCTGGTTGCCCAATCCCGCGCCAACGCCACCCGCAGCGAAAATGAAGCCCAGCGCGGTGAGCGTCTGCGTACCAGCAATGCGATTTCCGCCGAACTGGCCGATTCACGCACCAGCGCTTCGCAAGAAGCACGCGCTGCCGTCGGTGCCCTCCAGGCACAACTGGACCTGGCCAAACTGAACCTGAGCTTTACCCGTGTCACCGCGCCAATCAGTGGTCGCGTCAGCCGTGCGGAAATTACCGCCGGCAACCTGGTAACCGCCGACACCACCGCGCTGACCAGTGTGGTTTCCACCGACAAGGTCTACGCCTACTTCGACGCCGACGAGCGTGTATTCCTCAAGTACACCGCGCTCGCTCGCCAAGGCAAACGTGGTGCAACCACCCCGGTTTACCTTGGCCTGTCCAATGAAGACGGCAACCCGCACCAGGGCGTAATGAACTTCGTCGACAACCAGGTCAACCCGAAAACCGGCACCATCCGCGGTCGTGCGGTGTTCGATAACAGCGACGGCACCTACACCCCAGGCCTGTATGCACGCCTGAAACTGGTCGGCAGCGGCACCTACTCCGCCGTGCTGATCAATGACGAAGCGGTCGGTACCGATTTGGGTAAAAAGTTCGTGCTGGTGATGGATGCCGACAACAAGACGGCGTATCGCTCGGTCGAGCTGGGTCCGAAGATCGAAGGCTTGCGCATCGTGCGCAGCGGCCTGAACAAGGACGACACCGTCATCGTCAAGGGTCTGCAACGGGTTCGTCCGGGTTCGCCGGTCACCCCTGAAGTGATCCCGATGGCCAGCGAGCAAACCCTCGCCGCTCTGGCTCAACAACGACAAGCGCTGGAAGCCAGCAACCTGCCCCAAGTCGCACCTGCCAAGGTCGCGCCGGGTTCGGTTGTGAAACTGGCTGCTGCGACTCCACGCGGTTAAGGGACGACAACTCCGATGAATTTTTCCCAATTCTTCATTTCACGGCCGATCTTTGCAGCGGTGCTTTCGCTGCTGATCCTGATCGCCGGCGCTATCTCGCTGTTCCAGTTGCCGATCAGCGAATACCCGGAAGTGGTTCCGCCGACCGTAGTGGTCCGCGCCAACTTCCCGGGCGCCAACCCAAAAGTCATCGGTGAAACCGTGGCAGCTCCGCTGGAGCAAGCCATCACCGGCGTCGAGAACATGCTGTACATGTCCTCGCAGTCCACCGCGGACGGCAAAATCACCCTGACCATCACCTTTGCGCTGGGTACTGACCTGGACAACGCACAGGTGCAGGTGCAGAACCGTGTGACCCGGACCGAGCCGAAGCTTCCAGAAGAAGTGACGCGCATCGGTATCACCGTGGACAAGGCTTCGCCCGACCTGACGATGGTTGTGCACTTGACCTCGCCGGACAAACGCTACGACATGCTCTACCTGTCCAACTACGCCTTGCTCAACATCAAAGATGAGCTAGCGCGTTTGGGCGGTGTCGGTGACGTGCAGTTGTTCGGTATGGGCGATTACTCGCTGCGGGTCTGGCTCGATCCGAACAAGACCGCTTCGCGTAACCTGACCGCCACCGACGTCGTAACCGCCATCCGTGAACAGAACCGTCAGGTGGCTGCCGGTGCGTTGGGTGCACCGCCTGCACCGAATGCCACCGCGTTCCAGCTGTCGGTCAACACCCAAGGCCGTCTGGTTTCTGAAGAAGAGTTCGAGAACATCATCATTCGCTCCGGCGACAACGGTGAAATCACGCGCCTGAAAGACATCGCTCGGATTGAATTGGGTTCCAGCCAGTACGCCCTGCGCTCGCTGCTGAATAACCAACCGGCCGTGGCGATCCCGATCTTCCAGCGCCCTGGCTCCAATGCGATCGAAATCTCCAACGAAGTGCGCGGCAAGATGGCCGAGCTGAAGAAGAACTTCCCGGAAGGTATGGACTTCAGCATCGTCTATGACCCGACGATCTTCGTGCGCGGCTCCATCGAAGCGGTGGTTCACACCCTCTTCGAAGCACTGATTCTCGTAGTTCTGGTGGTGATCCTGTTCCTGCAAACCTGGCGCGCCTCAATCATTCCGTTGGTGGCGGTGCCGGTTTCGTTGATCGGTACGTTTGCCGTAATGCACCTGTTCGGCTTCTCGCTGAATGCCCTGTCACTGTTCGGCCTGGTGTTGGCCATCGGTATCGTGGTGGACGACGCCATCGTGGTGGTGGAAAACGTCGAGCGAAATATCGGATTGGGGCTCACACCGGTCGAAGCCACCAAACGAGCCATGCGTGAAGTGACCGGCCCGATCATCGCGACGGCGCTGGTGCTGTGTGCGGTGTTTATCCCGGCGGCCTTCATCTCCGGTTTGACTGGGCAGTTCTACAAGCAATTCGCCCTGACCATTGCGATCTCGACTGTGATCTCGGCGTTCAACTCGCTGACCCTGTCGCCTGCCCTGGCGGCTGTGTTGCTCAAAAGCCATGACGCGCCGAAGGACCGTTTCTCCAAGGTCCTCGACAAGATCTTTGGTGGCTGGCTGTTCCGCCCGTTCAACCGCTTCTTTGACAAGGCCAGCCACGGCTATGTCGGCACCGTGGGCCGGGTTATCCGCAGCAGCGGTATCGCCCTGCTGGTGTACGCAGGCCTGATGGTGTTGACCTTCTTCGGTTTCGCCAACACCCCGACCGGTTTCGTACCCGGCCAGGACAAGCAATACCTGGTGGCCTTCGCTCAACTGCCGGATGCCTCGAGCCTGGACCGTACCGAAGACGTGATCAAACGCATGTCCGACCTGGCCCTGAAACAGCCTGGCGTGGAAAGTGCGGTGGCCTTCCCTGGCCTGTCGATCAACGGTTTCACCAACAGTCCCAACGCCGGCATCGTGTTTGTGACCCTGAAACCGTTCGACGAGCGCAAAGACCCGAGCATGTCCGCCGGTGCGATTGCCGGTGCATTGAACGGCCAGTTCGCCGGGATTCAGGAAGCCTACATGGCGATCTTCCCGCCGCCGCCCGTACAAGGCCTGGGCACCATCGGTGGTTTCCGCCTGCAGATCGAAGACCGGGGCAACCTGGGCTATGACGAGCTGTACAAAGAAACCATGAACATCATCAACAAAAGCCACAACGTGCCGGAACTGGCCGCCCTGTTCACCAGCTACACCGTGAACGTGCCACAGGTCGATGCGGCTATCGACCGGGAAAAAGCCAAAACCCATGGCGTGGCCGTCAGCGACATCTTCGACACCCTGCAGATCTACCTGGGTTCGCTGTATGCCAACGACTTCAACCGCTTCGGTCGTACCTATCAGGTCAACGTTCAGGCGGAACAGCAGTTCCGTCTCGAACCGGACCAGATCGGTCAGCTGAAAGTGCGTAACAACAAAGGCGAGATGATCCCGCTGGCGACCTTCATCAAGGTCAGCGACACCTCGGGCCCGGACCGCGTGATGCACTACAACGGTTTCATCACCGCTGAAATCAACGGCGCAGCCGCCCCCGGCTACAGCTCCGGCCAGGCCGAAAAAGCCATCGAGAAATTGCTCAAGGAAGAACTTCCGAACGGCATGACCTACGAGTGGACCGACCTGACCTACCAGCAGATTTTGTCCGGCAACACCGCGCTGTTCGTGTTCCCGCTCTGCGTACTGCTGGCGTTCCTGGTGCTCGCGGCACAGTACGAAAGCTGGAGCCTGCCACTGGCGGTGATCCTGATCGTACCGATGACCCTGCTGTCGGCCATCACCGGTGTGATTGCCTCGGGGGGCGACAACAACATCTTCACCCAGATCGGCTTGATCGTACTGGTGGGGCTTGCCTGTAAGAACGCGATTCTGATTGTCGAGTTTGCCAAGGATAAACAGCAGGACGAAGGCCTCAGCCCGCTCGCCGCGGTGCTCGAAGCATGCCGGCTGCGGCTGCGTCCGATCCTGATGACCTCCTTCGCGTTCATCATGGGTGTTGTGCCTCTGGTCTTTTCCAGCGGTGCCGGTGCCGAAATGCGTCATGCCATGGGTGTGGCGGTGTTCTCCGGGATGCTCGGGGTGACCTTCTTCGGTCTGTTGCTGACGCCAGTGTTCTACGTATTGATTCGTAACTTTGTGGAGCGCGGTGAAGCGCGCAAAGCGGCCAAGGCCCTGAAACCGGAGGCGCAACAATGAGCCTGAAAGCCTTCCTGCCGAGCCTTCTGGTACTGGCCCTGAGTGCCTGTGCCGTCGGCCCGGACTACAAGACTCCAGCCACTGAGCCGGCCAACATCACGACCGCCACCGATGGCAGCGCCGGTCAGAAGAACTTCGACCGCTCGCGTTTCGAAGGCATCTGGTGGCAGCAGTTCGAAGACCCGACGCTCAACCAGTTGGTGACTCACTCGCTGCAAGGCAACCGTGATTTGCGCGTGGCCTTCGCCCGCTGGAAAGCGGCGCGGGCGATTCGCGACGACGTCAGCAATGACGCCATGCCGACCATCACCAGCCGGGCCAGCAGTGACCTGGCCAAGGGTCAGATCCCGGGCCAGACCACGAAACGGGTTAGCAGCGAACGCTACGACCTGGGCCTGGACATGGCGTGGGAGATCGACCTGTTTGGCCGTATCCAGCGCAACCTGGAATCCGCCGACGCCGAACAGCAGGCGCTCGAAGCCGATCTGTACCAACTGCAAGTTTCCATGATTGCCGAACTGGTGGACGCCTACGGTCAACTGCGCGGTGCGCAACTGCGTGAAAAGATCGCTTTGGCCAACCTGAACAATCAACAGGAATCGAGCAAGATCACCGTCAGCCTGCGTGATGCCGGCGTCGGCGATCAGCTCGATGTGGTCCGCGCCGATGCACGCCTGGCGTCCGTCGAAGCCAGCGTGCCGCAATTGCAGGCCGAGCAGGTTCGGCAGAAAAACCGAATCGCCACCCTGTTGGGTGAACGTCCGGACAAGCTGACCGTCGACCTGAGTCCAAAAGATTTGCCGGCGATCGCCAAGGCCCTGCCGATCGGTGATCCGGGTCAACTGCTGCAACGTCGCCCGGACATTCTCAGCGCCGAGCGCAAACTGGCTTCCGCCACGGCCCGTATCGGCGTGGCCAAGGCTGATTTGTTCCCACGGGTCAGCCTCAGCGGTTTCCTTGGCTTCACTGCCGGGCGCGGTTCGCAAATCGGCTCCTCGGCGGCCAACGCCTGGGCGCTGGGCCCAAGTATTACCTGGGCTGCGTTCGACCTTGGCAGCGTGCGCGCCCGTTTACGTGGCGCCGATGCTGATGCCGAAGGCGCCCTGGCGACCTACGAGCAGCAAGTATTGTTGGCGTTGGAAGAGTCGGAAAACGCCTTTAGCGACTACGGCAAACGTCAACAACGCCTGATCTCGCTGATTCGTCAGAGCGAATCCAGTCGCGCTGCGGCCAACCTGGCCGACATTCGCTACCGCGAAGGCACGGCAGACTTCCTCGTCCTGCTCGACGCCCAGCGTGAGCGTCTGGCGGCTGAAGATACCCAGGCCCAGGCCGAGGTCGATCTGTACCGCGGCATTGTCGCGATTTACAAAGCCCTCGGCGGTGGCTGGCAACCAGAGACGCTCGCCAGCAAGTAATGTTTTAACGAGCTCCTTTGGTTGGCCGCAACCAACCAATTTCTTTGCCCTGCGCCTCATTCGGTCGCGGGGCTTTTTTTTGCTTGTTCCGAATGCAACGCTGACCCTGTGGGAGCGGGCTTGCCCGCGAATGCGATCTGTCAGCCGACATTAATGTTGAATGTGCAGCCGTCTTCGCGAGCAAGCCCGCTCCCACAGGGGTTAGTGTGCCTACTTGTTATCCTGGACAGCCGCCCGCCCCCGACACTGGGTTTGACTCACAGCCCTGCCTGACCGAAGCTGGCAACCTTGCAACAGCTTGCCAGCTCCTGGATTCCTGCATGCCCCAGTCCCG
Source organism: Pseudomonas sp. MDT1-17 (assembly GCF_054898105.1). Taxonomy (NCBI): domain Bacteria; kingdom Pseudomonadati; phylum Pseudomonadota; class Gammaproteobacteria; order Pseudomonadales; family Pseudomonadaceae; genus Pseudomonas; species Pseudomonas sp. MDT1-17. Next base: position 3,717,847 of record NZ_JBUBVM010000001.1, read on the forward strand.
TCGCTACCTGCTCATCAGCCTCTGTGTCCTGTTTGCCATCGGACTTGCCTGGTTTTTCCTGCGCAGCACCACCCCCGCAGTGCCGGAGGCGATCAAGCGTGGCTACAGCGAAGCGCTGAACCAGGCACGCGCAGGGCAACCGGGTGCCGCGCGGGTGCTCTACCAGCAATTGGGCCGCCCCGATATATCGGTCAAACGCCGCATCTGGTTGCATGCCGAACTGCCGAACTACCCCAGCTCCGTGGCCCTGAAACTGGCGGATGCGGACTTGCAGCATGAATCACCAGAGGTGCGCATTGCGGCAATCAAAAGCATCAGCGGCCTGGTGCCCAGCGGCCAGCGCAGTCTGCTGCTGGGCCCGTTACTCGATGACAGCGAACAGCGCGTCCGCTATGCCGCCGTCAACGCTTTGTTGGGGCTTTCACCGGACGATCTCGGGTTGTATTTCGGGCCGCTGGAGCAGGCCATCGATGCTTGGGAAGAGGACCTGAAGCGTCAGCCGGAGAGCGCCGACAACCACTATCAATTGGCTCGGCTGCATCTGCACAATGCCGAATTGAAAGAAGCGCAGCTGGCACTGGAGAACACCTTGCGCCTTGCGCCCGGCAACCTCCCGGCGCTGGTGATGCAAATCGAAGTGCTGGATCGACAGGGCCAAAACGATGCCGCCCGGCAGCTGTTGGCCAAGCAGCTGAAGGCTCAACCCCAATCGGCTTATCTGCAACATGCCCTGGGGCTCTGGCTGCTGCATCACGGGCAAAGTGAATTCGCCCTGCTCGGCCTTTCCAAAGCCGTGGAGCTGGAGCCGGATAACAAGGAATACCGTTACGACCTGGCCACCACGCTTCACGATGAACAAGAGCTGGAAGCGGCGCAAAAACAGTTGCAGGAGATCGTCCAGCGCCACCCGGCCGACCGCAAGGCCCGGGTATTGTTGATCAACTACTGGAAAGAGAGCGGCCAACTGCAAAACGTGCAGATTCTGTTGGCGCAACTTGAACAACTCAACCCCGACGACCCGGCCCTGCAGCAAGGGCTTTAACCCAGCAAAAAATTCGTTGAACTCGTCGTCTCGACCAAGGGTCAAGAGAACAGGCAGTCCATTCAGGCACTTACGGCCTGCTGCCTCGTTTTCCCTAGTCATGAGAGGGCATTTTTTGTCTACATCTAACGAGTTGCTCAGTGCAAAAGCCGCGACCGGCATCGAAGGTCTGGATGACATCCTGACCGGTGGATTGTCGCGTGGCCATGTGTTTTTACTGGAGGGTGAACCCGGAACCGGCAAAACCACCGTCGCTTTGCATTTCCTGTTGGCCGGCGCTCGTGCCGGCGAACGCTCGTTGTACATCACCTTGTCGGAAACCGAGCGCGAGTTGCGACAAGGTGCGTTATCGCACGGCTGGGAGCTGGATGAGAACATCCACATCTTCGAGTTGACGCCCCCGGAAAGCGTACTCAATGCCGAGCATCAGCAGAGCTTGTTGTATTCCTCGGACCTTGAACTGGGCGAAGCCACCAAACAGATTTTCGAAGTGGTCGAACGGCTCAAGCCAACCCGCGTGGTGCTCGACAGTCTTTCCGAGATCCGTCTGCTGGCCCAAAGCTCGCTGCGCTACCGTCGCCAGATCCTCGCGATCAAACATTACTTCGTGCGCTATGACGCCACGGTGGTGTTGCTGGACGACCTGACCACCGAATCCCTCGATAAAACCGTACACAGTGTGGCCCACGGCGTCATTCGCCTTGAGGAACTGACCCCCAACTATGGCGCCGAGCGTCGACGGGTTCGCGTGGTGAAATACCGCGGTCAGAAATACCGCGGCGGTTACCACGACTTCACCATCATGGGTGACGGCGTGCATGTATTTCCGCGCCTGGTGGCCGCCGAACATCGCGGCCGCTATGTCCGCCAGCAATTGTCCAGTGGCATCGTGGCAATGGACGCCCTGCTCGGCGGCGGTATCGAGACCGGGTCCAGTACACTGATTATTGGCCCGGCCGGTACCGGCAAATCGCTGATCTCGATGATCTTCGCCGCTGCCGCCGTGGCTCGGGGCGAAAAAGCCGCGCTGTTCATTTTCGATGAGGAGCTCGGGTTACTGTTCGAGCGCATGAAGAACATCGGCATCGACCTCAAGGCGCTGCAAGACACCGGCAATCTGCAGATCGAGCAAGTAGACGCGGCCGAGTTGTCTCCCGGAGAGTTTTCCTACCGGGTTCGTCGCTGCGTCGATGAGGGCAATATCAAAACCGTGGTGATCGACAGCATCAACGGCTATCAGGCGGCGATGCCCGAAGAAAACGCGCTGGTGCTGCACATGCACGAGCTGCTGCTGTACCTCAATCGCCAGGGTGCCGCGACCTTCATGACTGTCGCCCAGCATGGACTGGTAGGCGACATGCAGGCCCCCGTCGACATCACCTATCTGGCCGATACGGTCATCCTGTTGCGCTACTTCGAAGCACTGGGCAAGGTTCGCCGGGCGATCTCGATCATCAAGAAACGCACGGGCAGCCATGAGTCAACCATTCGTGAATACCGCATCAGCGCTCAGGGCATGACCATTGGCGAACCACTGGATGCATTTCAGGGCGTATTGCGCGGCGTTCCTACTTATCTGGGTGCCAGCAAACCCCTGCTTGAGGAAGGCAGCCCGTGATTGCCCAGGAAGCGATGTCCGAGCGCGCGATCATTCTCGCGCCGCTGGGTCGCGACAGCCAGATTGCGTTGATGATGCTCAACGAAGCGGGTTACGACGGGGTGATTACTCGAGACTTGGTGGCGTTGTGCGGCGAATTGGAGCAAGGGGCAGGATTGCTGCTGATCTCTTCCGAGGCCTTGTTGGGCGGTGACCTTGAACCGCTGTTCGGTCTGATCGAGCAACAGCCTGCCTGGTCCGACCTTCCAATTGTGGTGATGACCTACCATGGCGGCCCGGAACAAAACCCGGCGGCGTGCTACGGCCCACAGTTGGGGAACGTGACCTTCCTTGAGCGCCCTTTTCACCCGGTTACGTTAATCAGCCTGGTGACTACCGCGTTGCGCGGACGTCGACGACAGTACGAAGCCAGGGACCGGTTGATCGATTTGAGTCAAAGCGAGCTGCGACTGCAAAACACCCTCGAAACGCTAGAACTGCAGGTCGAGGAACGCACCGCCCAGCTGCGACACAATGAAGAAGCCCTGCGCCAATCCCAGAAGATGGAAGCGGTCGGCCAGCTCACCGGCGGTATTGCCCACGACTTCAACAACATGCTGACCGGCATCATCGGCAGCCTTGAGCTGCTGCGCCGGCGTCTGGCGCGTGGGCGCATCGAAGACCTGGACAGTCTTATCGACCTGGGAGTGACCTCAGCCAACCGCGCGGCGGGCCTGACCCACCGTCTGCTGGCGTTTTCCCGGCGTCAGTCGCTGGATTCCAAACCCGTGGAGATGAACGCCCTGGTGGTTTCCATGGGCGAACTGTTGCAACGCAGCATCAACGAAAGCATACAGCTGGACATGCAACTGAACGCGCAACTCTGGGTGGCCGAGGCCGATCCCAATCAACTGGAAAGCGCCCTGCTCAATCTGGTGATCAATGCTCGGGATGCGATGCCGGACGGCGGCAAACTGGTGGTGAAAACCAGCAATCAACATCTGGACATTGGCTACACCGAAGCCCAGAGCAACCTTCAACCGGGTGATTACGTAGAGCTGAGCGTCACGGACACCGGATGCGGCATGCCGCAAAGCACCATCAACCGAGCCTTTGACCCGTTTTTTACCACCAAGCCGATCGGTCAGGGCACAGGCCTTGGACTGTCGATGATTTATGGTTTCAGCAAACAATCACGCGGCCATGTCGCCATTCACAGCAAAGTGGGCGAAGGCACCACGGTGAGTCTGTTTCTGCCACGCTTCGGCGGTGACGTTCCTCAAGAAAGCCCGGTAGACGTCCAGAACGCCCCCTTCGCACAGAACGGCGAAACGGTGCTGATCGTCGAGGATGATCCGGCAGTGCGGGTGTTGGTCAGCACGGTATTGAGTGAGCTGGGTTATGCCTTCGTCGAGGCAGGTGATGCCGACAGCGCGGTGCCCATTCTCGATTCCGCGCAGCGTATCGATCTGTTGATCAGCGACGTCGGGTTACCCGGCATGAATGGCCGGCAACTGGCGGAAATCGGCCGGCAGTACCGGCCCGAGCTCAAGGTGTTGTTCATCACCGGGTATGCCGAGCACGCGGCGGTGCGCGGCGGGTTCCTTGACCCTGGCATGCAGATGATCACCAAGCCGTTCACCTTCGACCTGTTGACGGCGAAGGTGCGGGAGATGATCCGGATTTGACGCCACCCTTGTAGCAGCTGCCGAAGGCTGCGTTCGGGCGCGCAGCGGCCGCTGAACCGAGTGGCGCAAATCCCAGGCGAGGACTTCGGTCGAGCGCGACCCCGGCTTGAACGCAGCCTGCGGCAGCTGCTACTCAGAACGTGCAGCTTTCAGGAGAGCATTTCCTGCATAAGCTCTTGCAGTACATCCAGATCGAACGGCTTGGCCAAAATCGGCGCCTTACGGGTGATCGGGCTGTCCGTCTCGCGGATCTCCTGCGGATAACCGCTGATAAAGATCACCTTGAGTTCCGGTCGCAGCTTCACGGCAGGTTCAGCAATCTGGACGCCAGAAATTCCGCCCGGCAGGCGGAAGTCGGTGATCATCATGTCCAGGTGGGGTTTGCTCGACAGAATTTCGAAGGCCTGCTCGCCGTTTTCGGCCTGCAATACCCGGTAGCCCTCACCCGACAGATAGGCCGACAGCACCATCAATATCGAGGGGTCATCTTCGACGATCAGTACGACGTCTTGTGCATCTTCACTCATAAGAAGCCTTTGTTCGGTCAATAGCTGCTGATACGACCGTGGGGTCGAACAGAGGTTGCGTTTATCTGGCTGTTTTCCTACAGCGGCAGACAAACGCGAAACAGGGCGCCTTCGCCAATCCGGCTTTCGACGGTTATGGAACCGCCATGGGCGGCCACAATTTGCTCGGAAATAAACAAGCCCAGGCCCAACCCCGCGACAGCGTGTTTGGCCGTGACTCGTTCGAACTGCTGGAAAATACGCTTCTGGTTCTCTTCACCGATGCCGATCCCAAGATCGCGTACTTCCACCCGAGCCTGACCGCTCTCACTGTACACCTTAACGGTGATCGGACTCTTGGCGCCGTAGCGCAAAGCATTGGTCAGCAGATTGGAGATCACCTGTTCAATGCGAAATTCGTCCCAGTTGCCCACAACTGGTTGCTCGGCGTCGAGCGTTACCGAGGACTCGGCAGCATCGATCTGCGGTGCGAAGTTCTGCAACAAATCGCGAACCAGCACCGACAGATCGAAGCGCGTCGGGCGGATTGACAACTTGCCGGTGCGAATTCGCGACACATCGAGCATGTCTTCGATCAGGCGGATCAGGCTTTTGATCTGCCGCTCGTCGCGATCGACCATCGCGTGCATTTTGTCCAGCGCGAACGCCGCGGCGTTATCCCGGGCCAGGTGCATCTTGCGCAACTGGGTTTCGAGGATCAGGCCGTTGAGCGGTGTGCGGACTTCGTGGGCGACAATGGACATGAAGTCATCGCGCATGCGCACCGCTTGCTCCAGTTCCTGCTGGGTACTCTGTAACTGCTTCAGTAGCGCTTCCTGCTCACGGCGACTCTGCTCCAGCTCTTCGACCTGCTGTTTCATCGCCTTGCTTTGGCGAAACAGTTCGACGAACACGTTGACCTTGCTCTTGACCGCGTGAATATCCAGCGGTTTGTAGAGGAAATCCACTGCGCCGCTTTCGTAGCCCTTGAACGCGTAGTTCAGCTCACGACCGGCCGCACTGACGAACACGATCGGGATGTTCTTGGTCTTTTCCGTGCCACGCATCAGCTCGGCCAGCTCGAAGCCGTTCATCCCGGGCATCTGCACGTCGAGAATGGCCATGGCGAACTCGTGTTGCAGCAACAGCGACAAGGCTTCGTCGGCGGACAAGGCTTTGTAGACAATACGGTCTTCGCGCCTGATCAGCGCTTCGAGCGCCAACAGGTTCTCCGGCAGATCGTCGACGATCAGCAGTTTGGCTTGGATAGTACTTAGCATGCGATTCGTTCCAGCTCGACAAGCAGACGGCCGATGCCGCGTATAGGGAGGATGTGGTCTGGCCGGTGTAGATCAAGCGCAGCCTGGGGCATGGTTGCAACCTGGGCTTCGTCCGGGTCCTGGACGATGGTCATGCCGCCACGGTATTTGACCTGGGCCAGACCGCTGGCGCCATCGCGGTTGGAGCCGGTCAACAGCACCGCGGCCAGGGCTGCACCGTAGGCATCGGCGGCCGACTCGAACAGGTAATCGATGGCGGGCCGCGAATAATGCACGCGGTCTTCCAGACTCAGGGAAAAGGTGCGGTCCTGCTCCACCGACAAGTGATAGCCCGGTGTCGCGAAATACAGCGTTCCTGCTTCGACCAGCGTCTTGTCGCGGGCTTCCAGTACGGGCATGGATACTCGCCGGGCAAACACCTCGGCCAGATGGCTGCGACGCGCGTCAGGGAGGTGCAGCACCACAATGATCGGCAGCACAAAGCCCTCGCGCAGAGGACTGAGGATACTCAGCAGCGCCTCTACACCGCCGGCCGAGGCGCCGATCACAATAGCCTCTACAGAAGGCAAATCCGCTGCACTGTTCATGATTTGCGGTAAATCCGTTCTTGTTTGACCAACGGCTCGAAGTGGTTCCCGTAGGCAGAAAAATCCGGTGTTTCCTTGCTGCCCAGCACCAGGAAACCACGATGGCAAAGGGACTCATGGAACAAACCGAACGCACGATCCTGAAGTTTTTTATTGAAGTAAATCAAAACATTACGACACGAAATTAATTGAGTTTCTGAAAAGACACTGTCGGTCGCCAGGCTGTGATCGGCGAAGGTCACGTTCTCACACAGCGTCTTGTCGAAAATGGCGTAACCGTAGGCCGCCGTGTAGTAGTCGGCGAACGAACACTGGCCACCTGCCTGCTGGTAGTTATGAGTGTAGGCGCGGACATTCTCCATGGAGAAAATCCCTTGCTTGGCTTTATCCAGCGAGCGTGGATTGATGTCGGTGGCGTAGATGATGGTGCGATCGAGCAAGCCTTCTTCGCGCAGCAGAATGGCCATCGAATAGACTTCTTCACCCGTGCTGCAACCGGCGATCCAGATCTTGATCGAGGGGTAAGTCTTGAGCAGTGGCACCACTTCCTGACGGATCGCCAGGAAATGCGAAGGGTCACGAAACATTTCGCTGACCGGGATCGTCAGCAATTGCAGCAATTGCATGAACGCCGTCGGGTCGTGCAGGACCTTTTCCTGCAACGCCGAAATAGTGGCGCATTCGAACTGGCTCAACGCGTGATTGACCCGACGCTTGATCGAAGCGCCGGAGTAGTCGCGAAAGTCATAGCTGTATTTGAGGTAGATCGCCTCGATCAACAAGCGCAATTCGATTTCGGTATTCTTTTCCACTAAAAGCTTTCCACTAAATGCGTTCCATCTTCGGTAACCACACGCGAATCAGCGAGAACAGGCGATCCAGGTCAATGGGCTTGGCCAGGTAATCATTGGAACCCGCTTGCAAGCAACGCTCCTGATCGTCCTTCATGGCCTTGGCGGTCACCGCAATGATCGGCAGCTTGCGCCAGCGCGGGTCCTTGCGGATCTCGATAGTGGCTTCGTAGCCATCCATCTCCGGCATCATCACGTCCATCAACACCAGATCGATGTCCTCGACTTCATTCAGCCTTTCAATCGCTTCACGGCCGTTTCGGCCGATGACCACGACTGCACCCTTTTGCTCCAGGGCACTGGTGAGGGCGAAGATGTTGCGTACATCGTCGTCCACCAGCAGCACCTTGCGACCCTCGAAAACCTTGTCGCGACTGCGCGCGGTCTTGAGCATCCTCTGGCGTTCATGGGACAACCTGGATTCGACTTTGTGCAGAAAGAGTGTCACCTCATCCAGCAAACGCTCCGGCGAGCGCGCGCCCTTGATGATGATCGAGCGCGAATACTTGCGCAGTTCGGCCTCTTCGTCCCGGGTCAGGTTGCGGCCGGTGTAGACGATCACCGGTGGGAACGAGCAGATATCTTCGGTGGACATGCGCTTGAGCAGGTCGTTGCCGAGCATGTCCGGCAGCTTCAAGTCGATGATCATGCAGTCGAAAATCGTCGTTCGCAGCAGGTTCAGGGCATCTTGGGCCAAGCCAACGGCCGTGATCTCGACATCATCGTCGCCGATCAGCCGGGCAATGCTGTCGCGCTGCAAATCATCGTCTTCGACCAGCAGGATGCGTTTGACCTTCTGGGTCAGCTTGGCTTCAAGGCGGGCAAACACGTCCTTGAGTTCTTCGCGAGTGGTCGGCTTGACCGCATACCCGATGGCGCCCATGTGCATCGCGGCTTCGACCCGGTCTTCCACCGAAATCACATGCACCGGAATGTGCCGGGTTTCAGCGTGTTCCTTCAGGCGTTGCAACACGGTCAACCCGGAATGATCCGGCAGGCGCATGTCCAGCAGAATGGCGTCGGGAATGTACGCTGTGGCCAGGTCGTAACCTTCGTCGGCACCGTGGGCCACCAGGCACTGATAACCCAGCTCATGTGCCAGGTCGTAAAGGATGTGCGCAAAGTTCGGCTCGTCTTCCACCACCAGAATGCACCGCGTGGCAAATGGCGCCTTGATGCGATCGTCGTCGAAACGCGGGATATCAACTTCAGCAATCAGCGGCACCCGCGCGGCGGTCGGTACTCTCGGCGTCATCGCAACCGGCGTGGCTCTCATCGGCTCGACAGGCTCTTCGCCCGGTTCTACGTATTGCTGCGGCAAAACCAGCGTGAACATACTGCCCTGCCCCGGCTCGCTGGTGACACTGATGGAACCACCCAGCAAGGCGGCCAAGTCACGGGAAATCGACAAGCCCAGGCCGGTGCCGCCGTATCGGCGATTGGTGGTGCCATCGGCCTGGCGGAAGGCTTCGAAAATGCTTTCCTGCTGATCCTCGGCAATGCCAATCCCCGAATCGCGAATGATGAAGGCGATACCGTCGTCGGGCTGGCCGGCGACTGTCAGGCTGACGGTGCCTTTTTCGGTGAATTTCACCGCGTTGGACAGCAGGTTCTTGATGACCTGCTCCAGGCGCTGGCGGTCGGTGAAGATCATCATCGGCGCACCGGCCTGCACCTCCACCTGGAAATCCAGCTGCTTGTCGACAGCCAATGGCTGGAACATGCCGCGCAAGCCCTCCATCAGACGCGCGACACTGGTGTTCTCCGGTCGCATCTCAAGCTTGCCGGCCTCGACCTTGGAAATGTCGAGAATGTCGTTGATCAAGTTGAGCAAATCATTGCCGGCGGAGTAGATCGATTCGGCGAACTTGACCTGCTCGGCGCTGAGGTTTTCCTGAGGGTTTTCCGCCAGCAACTTGGCCAGGATCAACGAGCTGTTCAGCGGCGTGCGCAACTCGTGGGACATGTTGGCGAGGAATTCAGACTTGTACTTGCTCGAGCGCTGCAACTCTTCGGCGCGTTCTTCGAGCTGGGACTGGGCTTGATTGAGTTCGGTGTTCTTCAGGTCCATCGCGTCGCGCTGCTCAGCCAGGATCCCGGCCTGCTCGGCGAGCTGTTCATTGGTTTGTTCAAGCTCGACCTGCTGGGTTTCCAGGTGCGCCTGGGACTCCTTGAGAATCCGCGACTGTTCTTCCAGCTCTTCGTTGGCGGTCTTGAGTTCTTCCTGCTGAACTTGCAGCTCTTCATTGAGCTGCTGGGTTTCGGCCAGCACTTCCTGTAAGCGCTGGCGATAGCGAGCGGCCTCGATGGACGTGCCGATGTTGCCGGCAATCAGCTCAAGCAATTCGACATCGCGGTCAGTCAGCGGGCGCAAGAAGCCCAGTTCGATCACACCGTTGACCCGATCGTCGTCACTGGTCGGTACGACCAGCACGCTATGCGGCAGACCTTCGCCCAGGCCGGAGCTGACCTTGAAGTAATCACTCGGTACGACATCGAGACGGATCAAGCGAGCCTGGCTCGCTACCTGGCCGACAATGCCTTCATCGCTGTAAATCTGCTGTTCAAGTGCTTCCTGCTCACGGGAGAAACCGTAGGATGCGATGCGTTTGAGACCGCCATGTTCTTCGCGGACATACATGGCCGCTACGGCGCTGCCCAGGTACTGCGCACAGAACTGCAGAATGTTACGGCCCAGCAGATTAAGTGACAGTTGCCCCAGCACTTGCTCGGCCAGTTCGGTCTGGCCGTTGCGCAACCAGGCCTGCTGTTCCAGACGCTGGGCGCTGGTCTTGTGTGCCGCGAGGTTGGTGCTGTAACTTTGCGAAAGGTTGAGCAAATCCCGACGGCCAATGTAGGCCAGCAAGGCGCTGATACCGACGATGAACAACAGATAAAGGCTGATGCTCCAGATCGTGGTGCGGCGCACTTCCTCGTTACGCGTGGTGCGCAACTGCTGCTCCATGTCGATCACGTCTTCGAATTGCTTGCGAATCTCATCGGTCAGCCGCTTGCCGCGCCCGGCCTTGACCGCACCGCGGTAGTCGCCGCTGGCACGTTGCAGATCGATCATCGTTGTTGCGTAAGTGGCCCACTCATCCTGCAAGGCCTGGAGCCGGCGCAGGCGGTCGGTCTGCACCGGGTTGTCCGCGGTCAGTTCGAGCAAGGTCCTGAGGGCGACAGTGATTCGCGGCTTGGCCGTCTCGTAGGGTTCAAGGAACTGCTCGTTGCCAGTGAGCAGGAAGCCGCGCATACCGGTTTCCAGATCGACGGTCAGCTTGATCGCTTCATTGGCGTTATTGATCACGCGGTCGGTGTGCTCCACCCACTGGATTACCGACAGCAAGTAAGTAATCAGCGAGACAAAGAACACGGCACTGAGCACGCCGACACCCAACGGCAGGCTGACGTTGCGGCTCAGGAGTTTACGGAATCGTTGCTCATCAACCGAAGACGCGGATGTCATGGGGGAGCCTTGTCGAACTGTTGAAAACCAGGGAGTTTGCCCCAAAAGTGGCACACTGATCCAATTTTCTGACACCTTTTCAAGCAAAATCCTACATTCCACTGCTCCAGCGCAAAGGAGCGGTTATCCTTGCCGGTACGCGTGCGGCTATTCTTTTTTCTGCCGCGTGGGAACTTGTCGGGTTCCGTCACTTACTCAAGCAAGAGCCCGGCGATTTCGATCGACCGGCAACCGCACATTCAACCTTTGGGAACCACTATGTCCTCCACCCCATCCATCATCCTGGTAGTCGAAGACGATGCCATCGTGCGCATGCTGATCGTCGATGTGCTAGAGGAACTGGGGTTCAAGGTGCTTGATGCTGATGGCAGCGAACAGGCGCTGGAGTTTCTCAACGATGAAGACCAGGACATCGATTTGATGATGACCGATGTGGGTTTGCCGGTGATGGATGGCCGTGAACTGGCCACTCAGGCGCGGATGCAGCGCCCTGAACTGCCGATCCTGTTCGCCAGTGGTTATGCCGAAAGTATTGATGTACCCGCGGGCATGTCAGTGATCGGTAAACCGTTTTCGATTGATCAGCTGCGGGACAAGGTCAAGGGCATGCTTGCCTGAGCCTGGTATCTTCGCTCCCCCGTTTTCTCCCCCCAGCCCTCTACCCGCCCCAAGGAATACCCGTTAATGAGTCAACCTCGCGCAACCAAAGTATTGGTTATTGGTTACGTCTGGCCCGAGCCCCGCTCTTCTGCGGCCAGCGGGCACATGATGCAAATCCTCGAGACTTTCTTGCAGCAGGGCTGGGACATTACATTCAGCAGTCCGGCTGGCACCGGAGAACACCCGGCGGATCTCGCCGCCTTGGGCATTCGCGAAGTCCCGATCGAATTGAACAACAGCAGTTTCGACACCTTTGTCAGTGAACTGGCACCGGATATCGTGCTGTTCGACCAGTTCATGATGGAAGAACAGTTCGGCTGGCGAGTAGAGAAACATTGCCCCGATGCTTTGCGTGTGCTGGAAACCTCCGACCTGCAAAGCCTGCGACATGCCCGGCACCAGCGGCTCAAGGAGCGCTTGAAGGCCAGTGACGACGCCGACGATTTCAGTGAGCTATTCGCCCCGGCATTGCGTGAGGAGTTCGAACTCATGGCCGATACCGATCTGGCGAAACGGGAGATCGCCGCGCTGTATCGCTGCGACTTGAACCTGATGATCTCCGAAGTGGAGATCGAATTGCTGGTCGAGCAGTTCAAACTGCCGCACAACCTGCTGCACTGGTGTCCGCTGATGGTCGATGCACCGAGTTTCCCACCACCAGCCTTTGAGGATCGAGCGCATTTCCTCAGTATCGGTAACTTCCGCCACGCGCCCAACTGGGATGCCGTGCTCTGGATGAAAACCACGATCTGGCCGCTGATCCGTGCGCAGTTGCCAGAGGCGCAACTGCATATCTATGGTGCCTATACGCCGCCCAAAGTCACCGCCTTGCACAATGTGGCCCAAGGTTTTCATGTGATGAACTGGGCAGAAGATGCCTTGCAAGTCATGTCTGCAGCCCGGGTGTGCCTGGCGCCGTTACGCTTCGGTGCGGGTATCAAAGGCAAAATCGTCGACGCCATGCTGTGCGGCACGCCTAATGTCACCACTCCGACCGGTGCGGAAGCCATGCACGGCGAACACCCGTGGCCAGGTGCGGTGAGCACGTCGGCCAAGGCAATCGCCGCGAATGCCGTCCGGCTGTATAGCGACAAAGCGCAATGGTCAGTCGCACAACTCTCGGGCTTCGAACTACTGACCGAGCGTTACCGAAAAACGATTCACGGCCCGGCACTGATAGAGAAACTCAACCATTGCCGCCAACATCTTTCATTACGTCGAAACAGCAACTTCACCGGCAGCATGCTCCGCCATCATCACCACAAGAGCACGCAGTACATGGCGCAATGGATAGAAGTTAAAAACCAGCACAAACAAATCATTTAATACTATTGGCCAGGTCTAAGACCTGGCCAATATTCAAGTTGCAATATTCAGTCATTCTTCAACAATCAAACCACCATGACTTTCTTCACGCAATAGCGTTATAAAGACAGCGCGCCACGAAACTTATCTAAGCGCACAACTAACTTTAAACCTATTGCACGGACGCACTATGAACATTAATAAACTACCCGACTTTGAATATGGAAGTCACCCACAGACATTGCACGACTGGATGAGCAATATCCCGGTCATTGACAATCTGACACTCGGCGAACTTATCCTGCCCGGCGCTCACAACTCCGGTTCGGACAAAAAAGGCAACTACGTGGTGCCGGGCGCCCAGCATTGGTTCGTCTGCCAGAACAACTCTTTTTATTACCAGTTGATCAACGGCGCCAGGGCGCTGGATCTCAGGCTTGACTATGAATACGATAACAGTCGTGGCCACAGCGCCTTTTACTTTCATCACAATGGCACTCGCTCTTACCGAGAGCTCTTTCAGCTCACTCACGACGTGAATCGATTCCTCAACGAAAACCCCGACGAGTTCGTCATCCTCGACTTCCACAAACTGGATCCCGGCAACAGGCCCTTTAACTTCAAACTCCTCAGCGATCGACTGTTGGACAGCCTGAGAGAACGCATCATCCCTTATAACAACAGCCATAAAACCCTGGGAGAGTTAAAACGCCTGAGCAGGACCCAACGCGTCTTGCTGGCGGCTGATCGACATCCGGACTTTCATGCCGAGGCGTTCAGCAACGACGTTCCCCACAAGTGGAGCGGTAGCGGCCTGACCAATGTATCGGAACTGAAGACACATATTACCGAGGTGATGAAAAGACCGCCTTCGGACTACCGTCCCTGGTCACTTTCCGCCACCGCCTATGTGGCTTTAGGTGGACCGGTAGATATACAAAAAGAGTTGAACGAATGGTTCGACGTAAAAAACAAATGGATTCACGACTGTAGCATTATCAATGTCGATTTTTTTGAAGAATCGAATCTGGTGATGAACTGTCGAGCCGCGAACATCATCAAAGCCAACAACCGGTACACCTGATATTTCGCCGCTCTTCCCACCGTCGAGAGATGCGGCAATGACTTTGCACGCCCTGGCCTGAGTACAGGCTCGTTGCAAACTGGCGTCAGGCACCCCGAAAGAGGCATGATCAACGGGCGATAACAAAAAAAGTGCCTGACATGAGCCGACCAGCCAAAGTTACCGATCCTTCCTACGAATTGATGGACGACCATAACGGGTTGTCCATCATTTATCGCCAGCATGGCTTCCCCTGCCCTTTGGTGCGTTGGCATTTCCACAAGGAATACGAACTGCACCTGATCGTCGCCAGCTCCGGCAAGGTGTTCATCGGCGATTACATTGGCAACTTTTACCCGGAAACCCTGTTCCTGACCGGTCCTAATCTGCCCCACAATTGGATCAGCCAGGTGGCCGAAGACGAAGTGGTGCCCAAGCGCGACATGCTGGTCAACTTCACGGACGAGTTGTTCGACAGCGGCCACTTGGTGTTTGCCGAGCTCAAGACCCTGGCACCACTGCTGGAGCGTGCCCAGTACGGTATCGAGTTTCGCTGCAAACGCACCATTCGCCAGGCCATGACCTTGATGCAGCGTATCGCCGACACCCAAGGCGTGACTCGCCTTGGGCACTTCTTCATTCTGCTGGAGTTGCTGGCGGCCTCTGATGACTATCAGCTGCTGTCCGGGGCCACGACGCCGCAATTGGCCGACGAGCACAATATCGATCGCACCAACCGGGCGGTGGATTACATCTTTGCTCATTACGCCCGGGAACTGCCGCTGGAGGAAGTCGCCGAGCACCTGGGCATGAAGCCGACGTATTTCAGTCGAGTGTTCAAGCAAGCCACCGGCCGCTGCTTCATCGAGTTCGTCAATCGCCTGCGCATCAGCAAATCCTGCGAGCTGCTGGCCGATGGCAGCAAACCAGTGACCGACGTGTGTTTCGAGTCGGGCTTCAACAATATTTCCAACTTCAATCGGCGTTTTCAGCAACTCAAGGGCATGACGCCGTCGCACTACCGGCGCTTGGCCGTGCAGCGGTTGACTGAGCAGAATCTCGGGTAAAGAAAGATCAAAAGATCGCATTCCAATGTAGGAGCTGGCGCAGCCTGCGATCTTTTGATGTCAGGCCCGAAAACCTATACGCAATCCATACGGTGTAACCGCTGAATAGCCGTTCCCTGCACCTCTCCCTCCAAACACCAGTGCAAAATAGTATCGATCAAAGTGCGATGGATGATTTGTCACGTCATCAATAGAAGGCTGTAATCAGTGCACATTCTTCCCTAAGCAGGAAGACACAAAAACAATAACTGTCCTTCTGTAACCCGCCGGGTGCAGAAAAGGAGTGCTCGATGCAACCTTCTGTAAAAGCTCTGCTAGCCCTCACCTGCATGACCCTCAGCAGCGTCAGCCTCGGCGCCCAGACCCTGACCATCGCCACTGTTAACAACAGCGACATGATACGCATGCAAAAACTCTCGAAAACCTTCGAGGCCGAGCATCCGGACATCAAGCTCAATTGGGTGGTGCTGGAAGAAAATGTCTTGCGCCAACGCCTGACCACTGACATTGCCACTCAGGGCGGACAGTTCGATGTGCTGACCATCGGCATGTACGAAGCCGCACTCTGGGGTGCCAAGGGTTGGCTTGAGCCGATGAAGGACTTGCCGGCCAACTACGCCCTCGACGACGTGTTCCCGTCGGTGCGTGAAGGCCTGTCGGTAAAGGGTTCGCTGTATGCATTGCCCTTCTACGCCGAAAGCTCCATCACCTATTACCGCACCGATCTGTTCAAGGATGCCGGGCTGACCATGCCCGAGCACCCGACCTGGACGCAGATCAGCGAGTTCGCCAGCAAACTCACTAATAAAGACAAAGAACAGTACGGCATCTGCCTGCGCGGCAAGGCCGGCTGGGGCGAGAACATGGCGCTGATCACCACCGTCGCCAATGCCTATGGTGCGCGCTGGTTCGATGAGAAATGGCAACCGGAATTCACCGGCCCCGAGTGGAAAAACGCACTGAACTTCTACGTCAAGACCATGAAAGACTCAGGTCCACCCGGCGCGTCCAGCAACGGTTTCAACGAAAACCTGGCGCTGTTCAACAGTGGCAAATGCGCCATTTGGGTCGATGCCAGCGTCGCCGGCTCCTTTGTCACCGACAAGACCCAAAGCAAGGTCAGCGACCACGTCGGCTTCACCTACGCACCGCACGAGACCACCGACAAGGGCTCTGCCTGGTTGTATTCCTGGGCGTTGGCGATTCCGACCAGTTCCAAGGCCAAGGACGCCGCGAAAACCTTCAGCGCCTGGGCCACTTCCAAGGAGTATGGAGCGTTGGTTGCAGAGAAAGACGGCATTGCCAACGTACCGCCAGGTACTCGCGCTTCGACGTACAGCGATGAGTACATGAAGGCTGCGCCGTTCGCCAAGGTGACCCTTGAGTCGCTGAAAGCTGCGGACCCGAGCAAACCGACCCTCAAACCCGTGCCCTATATCGGCATCCAGTTGGTGACCATTCCGGAGTTCCAGGCCGTGGGCACCCAGGTCGGCAAATTGTTCTCGGCGGCGCTGATCGGCCAGACCACGGTCGACCAGGCCCTGACCGCTGCCCAGTCAACCACCGAACGTGAAATGAAGCGCGCCGGTTATCCCAAGTAACCCCGCAGCTCCCGCCTTTTGTGGGAGCGGGCTTGCTCGCGAAGAGGTCGGTACATCCGATGCATCTTCAGTGACTGGAACACCGCTTTCGCGAGCAAGCCCGCTCCCACATTAGATCTTCATAGGTCTGCATGAATCGGTTTAACGCCATGAATATTTCAACTGCCAAAGTTCACATGGACATTCCCCAACCGGTGCGTAAAAGCCGGTTGGCCAACCCCGGCTGGTTCCTGGTCAGCCCCTCGGTGGCGTTGTTGCTGCTGTGGATGATCGTGCCGCTGGGCATGACCGTTTACTTCTCACTGATCCGCTACAACCTGCTCTACCCCGGTGAAAACCAGTTCGTGGGGCTGGAGAACTTCAGCTACTTCCTCAGCGACTCGGGGTTCCTGCCCGGCGCCACCAACACCTTGTTGCTGGTCGGCAGCGTGCTGTTGATCAGCGTGGTGTTCGGCGTCTTGATCAGTGCGCTGCTGGAGGCCAGTGAGTTTCTCGGTCGCGGCATTGTGCGGGTGATGCTGATCTCGCCATTTTTCATCATGCCCACCGTCGGGGCGCTGATCTGGAAGAACCTGATTTTCCACCCGGTCTCGGGGATCCTCGCCTACGTCTGGAAGCTGTTCGGCGCACAACCGGTGGACTGGCTGGCGCACTACCCGCTGCTGTCGATCATCATCATTGTCTCCTGGCAATGGTTGCCCTTCGCGATCCTGATCCTGATGACCGCCATGCAGTCCCTCGACCAGGAACAGAAAGAAGCTGCGCGCCTCGACGGTGCCGGACCGGTTGCGATTTTCTGGCACCTGACCCTGCCGCACCTGGCGCGGCCGATTGCGGTGGTGGTGATGATCGAAACCATCTTCCTGCTGTCAGTGTTCGCCGAAATCTTCACCACCACCAACGGTGGCCCCGGCTACGCCTCGACCAACCTTGCCTACCTGATTTACAACCAGGCGCTGGTGCAGTTCGACGTCGGCATGGCGTCCGCCGGCGGCTTGATCGCGGTGGTGATCGCCAACATCGCGGCCATCGTGCTGGTGCGCATGATCGGCAAAAACCTGACTGACAAAGCCTGAGGCCTGCGCCATGACCCTTCAACAATCCCGCCGCCTGCAAAGCCTGCTGCTCGGCACCCTGGCCTGGGCCATCGCGATCCTGATCTTCTTTCCGATCTTCTGGATGGTGCTGACCAGTTTCAAAACCGAAATCGATGCGTTCGCCACGCCGCCGCAGTTCATCTTCACCCCGACGCTGGAAAACTACCTGCACATCAACGAGCGCAGCGACTACTTCAGCTTCGCCTGGAACTCGGTGTTGATTTCGTTCAGCGCCACGGCGCTGTGCCTGCTGATCGCGGTGCCGGCGGCGTACTCGATGGCGTTCTACGAAACCAAGCGCACCAAAGGCACGCTGCTGTGGATGCTCTCGACCAAGATGCTGCCGCCGGTGGGCGTGCTGATGCCGATTTACCTGCTGGCCAAGAGTTTCGGCCTGCTCGACACGCGCATCGCCCTGATCGTGATCTACACGCTGATCAACCTGCCGATCGTGGTCTGGATGATTTACACCTACTTCAAAGACATCCCCAAGGACATCCTCGAAGCCGCACGCCTCGACGGCGCCACGCTGTGGCAGGAAATGGTCCGGGTGCTGCTGCCGATCGCCAAGGGCGGCCTGGCTTCGACGGTGCTGCTGTCGCTGATCCTGTGCTGGAACGAAGCGTTCTGGTCGCTGAACCTGACCTCGTCGAAAGCTGCGCCACTGACCGCGTTGATCGCTTCGTACTCAAGCCCCGAAGGTTTGTTCTGGGCCAAGTTGTCGGCGGTATCGACGCTGGCCTGCGCGCCGATCCTGATCTTCGGCTGGATCAGCCAGAAACAATTGGTTCGCGGCCTGTCGTTCGGCGCCGTGAAATGAATCTAAAGATCGCAGCCTTCGGCAGCTCCTACAGAGCGCCCAGGGTTCACGCGATCTCCGTGTAGGAGCTGGCGCAGCCTGCGATCTTTTGATCTTAAAGGCGCGCCTAACTGAATAACAACAAGTGGAGGCCCATCATCATGGCCAACCTGAAAATCAAGAATCTGCAAAAAGGCTTCGAAGGCTTTTCCATCATCAAAGGCATCGACCTGGAAGTGAGCGACCGCGAGTTCGTGGTGTTCGTCGGCCCGTCGGGCTGCGGCAAATCCACGTTGCTGCGCCTGATCGCCGGCCTGGAAGAAGTCAGCGGCGGCACCATCGAACTTGATGGGCGCGACATCACCGAAGTCAGCCCGGCCAAGCGCGACCTGGCGATGGTGTTCCAGACCTACGCCCTGTACCCGCACATGAGCGTGCGCAAAAACATGTCGTTTGCCCTCGACCTGGCCGGCGTCCCGAAAGCCGAAGTCGAGAAGAAAGTCGGCGAAGCGGCGCGCATCCTTGAACTCGGGCCGATGCTGGAGCGCAAGCCGAAGCAACTCTCGGGCGGTCAACGCCAGCGCGTGGCGATCGGCCGCGCCATCGTGCGTAACCCGAAAATCTTCCTGTTCGATGAACCGCTGTCCAACCTCGACGCCGCCCTGCGGGTGCAGATGCGTCTGGAACTGTTGCGCCTGCACAAAGAGCTTCAAGCCACGATGATCTACGTGACCCACGACCAGGTCGAAGCCATGACCATGGCCGACAAAGTGGTCGTACTCAATGGCGGCAAAGTCGAACAAGTCGGCTCACCGCTGGACCTGTATCACCAGCCGGCCAACCTGTTTGTCGCCGGATTCCTTGGCACGCCAAAAATGGGCTTTCTCAAGGGCAACGTCACCCGCGTGGACAGCCAGAGCTGCGAAGTGCTGCTGGACGCCGGCACCCGCATCACGTTGCCGCTGAGCGGCGCCAACCTGAGCGTCGGTGGCGCGGTAACCCTGGGCATTCGCCCGGAACATTTGAATCTTGCGCAACCCGGCGACTGCACCTTGCAGGTCACGGCGGACGTCAGCGAACGCTTGGGCAGCGACACCTTCTGCCACGTCGTGACCTCGTCCGGCGAAGCCTTGACCATGCGGGTTCGCGGTGACCTGGCCAGCCGTTATGGTGAGACGCTGAGCCTGCACCTGGATGCCGAACACTGCCATTTATTCGATGCCGACGGCGTGGCGCTGACTCGCCCGTTGCGCGTTGCCGCCTGATTTAGAGAGCCTGTGATGAAACTCAATAAACAGAACCTCAACCGCCTCGCCCCTGAGGTAGCCCTGCCCGCCTACACCCTGAGCGACACCCGCCAAGGCATCGCGCACATCGGGGTCGGCGGGTTCCACCGGGCGCATCAGGCGTATTACACCGACGCGTTGATGAATACCGGCGAAGGCCTGGACTGGGCCATTTGCGGCGTCGGCCTGCGCGCCGAAGACCGCCGCGCCCGGGACGATCTCAAAAAGCAGGATTACCTGTTCACCCTGTTCGAGCTGGGCGACACCGACGACACAGAAGTCCGGGTGATCGGCGCGATTCGCGACATGCTGCTGGCCGAAGACGGCGCGGCAGCGCTGATCGACAAACTCGCCAGCCCCGAGATCCGTATCGTTTCGCTGACCATCACCGAGGGCGGCTACTGCATCGACGACAGCAACGGCGAGTTCATGGCCCAGCTGCCGCAGATCCAGCATGACCTGGCACACCCGGACGCACCGAAAACTGTGTTCGGTTTCCTCTGCACCGCGTTGGCCAAACGCCGAGCAGCCGGCACGCCGGCGTTCACCTTGATGTCCTGCGATAACCTGCCGCACAACGGCGCCGTCACCCGTAAAGCGTTGCTTGCGTTTGCCGCCCTGCGCGATGCCGATCTGCAGGACTGGATCTCCAGCAATGTCAGTTTTCCCAACGCGATGGTCGATCGCATCACGCCGATGACCAGCACGGAACATCGCCTGCAACTGGCCGACAAGCATGCGCTCGACGATGCCTGGCCGGTGGTCTGCGAACCCTTCGTGCAATGGGTGCTGGAAGACAAGTTCGTCAACGGTCGTCCGGCCTGGGAAAAGGTTGGCGTGCAGTTCACCGACGACGTCACGCCTTATGAAGAAATGAAGATCAAGCTGCTCAACGGCAGTCACTTGGCACTCACTTATCTGGGTTTTTTGAAGGGTTATCGCTTCGTCCACGAAACCATGAATGATCCGCTGTTCGTGCAGTACATGCGCGCCTACATGGACCTGGACGTCACGCCGCAACTGGCGCCCGTGCCGGGGATCGACTTGACCGAGTACAAAAACACGTTGGTGGCGCGGTTTTCCAATCAGGCGATTGCCGATCAGCTGGAGCGGGTGTGCTCGGACGGTTCGTCGAAGTTTCCGAAGTTCACCGTGCCGACGATCAATCGATTGATTGCTGATGGGCAGGAGACCAAACGTGCGGCCTTGGTGGTGGCGGCTTGGGCGTTGTATTTGAAGGGTGTGGATGAGAATGGCGATACCTACAGCATCCCTGATCCGCGGGCGACGTTTTGTCAGGCGCTGGTGGCGGATGATGTGTTGATTACACAGCGGTTGCTGGAGGTTGAGGAGATTTTTGGTACGGCGATTCCCCGTTCGCCGGAGTTTGTGGCGGCGTTTGAGTGGTGCTGTAACAGCTTGCGGGATGTTGGGGTGACGCGGACGTTGGAGCGGGTGTTGGCGTAAGTACGACAGTGAACCTGCTGCCGTCTTCGCGAGCAAGCCCGCTCCCACACTCGATCAGTGTCGAACACAAAATCCGTGTCCACTGAAGACCTAATGTGGGAGCGGGCTTGCTCGCGAATGGCTTCACCGAGATCGATCTGACACACCAAGGATCTTCCATGGCAAACCAACAACTATTCCTCGGCATCGACTGCGGCACCCAAGGCACCAAAGCCATCGTCCTCGACGCCATCAGCGGTCAGGTGCTGGGCCAGGGTGCCGCCGCCCACACCTTGATCACCGGCGCCAACGGCCGCCGCGAGCAAGACACCTGCCAATGGCTGGAAGCCTTTGCGCTTGCCACCCGCCGCGCATTGCTCGCAGCGAAGGTCGACGGTCAGGACATTCGCGGCATCGGCGTTTCCGGCCAGCAACATGGGTTGGTGCTGCTCGACGACCAAGGTCAGGTGCTGCGTCCGGCCAAACTTTGGTGTGACACCGAATCCACCCCGGAAAACGACCGTCTGCTTGCCCATTTGGGTGGCGAAAAAGGCTCCCTGGAACGCCTCGGCGTCGTGATCGCGCCGGGCTACACCGTGTCCAAACTGCTCTGGACCAAAGAACAACATCCGCAGATTTTCGCTCGCATCGCCCGCATCCTGCTGCCCCATGACTACCTCAACTATTGGCTCACCGGCCGCAGTTGCAGTGAGTATGGCGACGCCTCGGGCACCGGATATTTCAACGTGCGCACCCGCCAGTGGGACTTGCAACTGCTGCGCGACATTGATTCCACCGGCCGCCTGCAAGCCGCGCTGCCGGAGTTGATCGATGCCCATCAAGCGGTCGGTACGATCCTGCCCAGTATCGCCGAACACCTGGGCATCAACCCGCAGGCGCTGGTCTCCAGCGGCGGTGGCGACAACATGATGGGCGCCATCGGTACCGGCAATATCAAGCCCGGCGCTATCACCATGAGCCTCGGCTCTTCGGGGACGGTGTACGCCTACGCTGATCAGCCGAAAGTCAGTCCGGACGCTTGCGTCGCAACGTTCTGCTCCTCCAGTGGTGGCTGGCTGCCGCTGATCTGCACCATGAACCTGACCAATGCCACCGGCGTGATTCGCGAGTTGTTCGAGCTGGATATCGAACGGTTCAACGATCTCGTCGCGCAAGCGCCAATCGGTGCCGAAGGCGTGTGCATCCTGCCGTTCCTCAACGGCGAGCGTGTCCCCGCCCTGCCCCATGCCACCGGCAGCCTGCTGGGGTTGACGATGACCAACCTGACTCGGGCCAACCTGTGCCGCGCGGTGGTGGAAGGCACGACCTTCGGGCTGCGTTATGGACTGGACCTGCTGCGCCAGAATGGCTTACAAAGCCTGCGCATCTGCCTGATTGGCGGCGGCTCGAAAAGCCCGGTGTGGCGGCAGATCGTCGCCGACATCATGAACACTCCGGTGATCTGCACCGAACAAAGCGAAGCCGCCGCCCTCGGCGCGGCGATACAGGCGGCGTGGTGCACGTCCTGGGCAAACGGGCATGAACACAGCCTGGCGGATCTTTGCGAGCGCTGCGTGACGCTCGATCCGGCCAGCGAAACCTTGCCGATCGCCGAGAATGTGACGGCCTGTCAACAGGCCTACGAACGCTATCAACAGCATGTCGCAACCCTTTAAAGAGTGAATAACTATGTACCTGGTGTGTGGCGAAGCGCTGTTCGATTTCTTCAGTGAAGACGACGCCAGCGGCCTGGCTTCAAAAGTGAATTTCAAGGCGATTGCCGGCGGTTCGCCATTCAACGTGGCGGTGGGATTGCGCCGCTTGGGGGTGGAGGCTGCACTGTTTGCCGGCCTGTCCACCGACTACCTCGGCCGGCGCTTGCAGCAGGTGTTGCAGGATGAGGGCGTGCGCCCGGATTACCTGGTGGATTTCGCGGCGCCCACGACCCTGGCGATGGTGGCCGTCGGTGCCAATGGTTCACCTCATTACAGCTTCCGGGGCGAAGGCTGCGCGGATCGTCAGCTAAAAACCGAGCACCTGCCGGAACTGGGACCTGAAGTGCGCGGCTTGCACATTGGCTCGTTTTCGCTGGTGGTGCAGCCGATTGCTGACACGCTGCTGGCGCTGGTACGCCGGGAAAGCGGCAACCGTTTGATCAGTCTTGATCCGAACGTGCGGCTCAATCCTGAGCCGAATATCGACCTGTGGCGTTCGCGGATTGCCACCTTGGTTGAGCTGGCCGACCTGATCAAAGTCAGCGATGAAGATTTGAGCCTGTTGTATCCCGAACAGGATCCGCAACGGGTGATTGAAGGCTGGCTGCAGCATCGCTGTCAGTTGGTGTTTCTGACCCGTGGTGGCGAGGGGGCGACGGTGTTCAGCAAGGTCCATGGTTCGTGGTCGGTGCCGGCGTGTTCGGTGAAAATTGCCGATACCGTGGGGGCTGGCGATACGTTTCAGGCAGCGCTGATTACCTGGCTGACCGAACAGCAGCTGGACTCGGTTGAGGGCGTGCAATCACTCGGCCGCGAGCAGATCGACGGGATGCTGAAGTTTGCGGTGCAGGCGGCGGCGCTGACATGCAGCAAGACCGGGCCGGATTTGCCGTTTCGGCATCAGTTGGATCTTCGCTGAAGGTGATGGCCTCTTCGCGAGCAAGTCGGATCGCCGCACCGTCGCTCCCACATTGGATCGCGGTCGAATGTGGGAGCGGGCTTGCTCGCGAAGACGGTGTCGCTTACATCACTGATCTTCCGGTGCTAGAGTCGACCTTGAGGTCCCAGCATGTCCAAGGCATCGATACAAAAACCGACGGCGGCTTCGGCAATGGTGGCAGAAGGCTGTTACTGCTTCAGTCGACTTTAGTCGGTAAATGACTGCCCGTTGCCTTGAACGGGGCGCTTTAATCCTGCACCATCCGCCCCAGCTTATTCAAAGGACGGAATTAAAGGCATGCTGGACGCGAACGCAATCCATATTTCCCTCACGCTGGAGGGCGTTTCCGTTGACCTTCAGGTACTCAGCTTCGTCGGTCGCGAAACCCTCAACCAACCGTTCTGTTTCGACATCGAACTGGTCAGCGCCCGCCCCGACCTGAAACTCGAAGAGTTGCTGCACAAGCCCGGCTGCCTGACCTTCGGCGCCACCGGCAAAGGCATTATCCACGGTCTGGTGTACCGCATCGAGCAAGGCGACTCTGGCAAACGCCTGACCCGTTACAGCATCAGCCTGGTGCCGCAACTCGCCTACCTGCGCCATAACCATGACCAGCAGATTTTCCAGCATTTAAGTGTGCCGAAGATCATCGCTCAGGTCCTCGAAGCGCGCGGCATCCTGGCCGACGCCTACAGCTTCCAGCTCGGCGCGATCTACCCGGAACGCGATTACTGCGTGCAGTACGACGAATCCGACCTGCATTTCATCCAGCGCCTGTGCGAAGAGGAAGGCATTCACTTCCACTTCCAGCACAGTGCCAGCGGCCACAAACTGGTGTTTGGCGACGACCAGACGGTGTTCCGCAAACTCGCGCCCGTGGCCTATCAGCAAGACTCCGGCATGGCCGCCGAGAAACCGGTGATCAAGCGCTTCAACCTGCGCCTGGAAACCCGCACCACCCGCGTCAGCCGCCGCGACTACGACTTCGAGAAGCCGCGCATCCTTCCCGAAGGCGCCGCCAAAAGTGAATTCGCCCCGGACCTGGAAGACTACGACTACCCCGGCCGCTTCCTCACTCGCGAGCGTGGCAAGCAACTGGCAACCCGTGCCCTGGAACGCCATCGCAGCGACTACAAACTTGCCGAAGGCAAAGGCGATGAACCCACGCTCGTCACTGGCCACTTCCTGGCCCTGAGCGAACACCCGCGCGCCGAGTGGAACGACCTCTGGCTGCTGCTGGAAGTGGTGCACGAAGGCAAACAGCCGCAAGTGCTCGGCGCAAACGTCACCAGCGACGTCACCCAGAACAAAGACGATTTCCACCAGGGTTACCGCAACCGCTTCCTCGCCACCCCGTGGGACGCGCACTTCCGCCCAGCCCTCGAACACCCGAAACCCAAAGTCCTGGGCAGCCAGACCGCCATTGTCACCGGCCCGCCGGGCGAAGAAATCCACTGCGACGAATACGGGCGTGTCAAAGTCCAGTTCCATTGGGATCGTGACGGTCAGACCAACGATAACTCCAGCTGCTGGTTGCGCGTCGCCACTGGCTGGGCCGGAAATGCCTACGGTGGCATCGCCATTCCACGCGTCGGTATGGAAGTGCTCGTCACCTTCCTCGAAGGCGACCCCGACCAACCGCTGATCACCGGCTGCCTGTTTCACAAGGAAAACGTCGTTCCCTACGACCTGCCGGCGAACAAGACCCGCAGCACGTTCAAGACGCTCAGCTCGCCGGGCGGCAACGGTTACAACGAGTTTCGGATTGAAGACAAGAAAGGTGCGGAACAGATCTACCTGCACGCCCAGCGCGATTGGGATGAAAACATTGAGCATGATCAAAAGATTCGCATCGGCAATGAGCGGCACGACACCGTTGAGGCCAATGTTTTCAGCGAGTTCAAAGTTGAAGAGCATCGGATTACCCATCTGGATCGCAAGACTGAAACCCGGACGGATGATCACCTGACGGTGGCCGTGACGCAGCATGTGAAGGTGGGGACGGCGCAATTTGTCGAGGCTGGGCAGGAGATTCATTACCACGCTGGCGACAAGGTGGTGATTGAGGGCGGAATGGAACTGACGGGCAAGGCTGGCGGGAGTTTCGTCAAGGTTGATGCGGGGGGTGTAACGATTAGTGGGGCTGAGGTGAAGCAGAACTCCGGGGGTGCTCCGGGGGTGGGGACAGGGATTCAGATTCTCGGACCATTACTCCCGGGCGCGGCGGATAAAGACAAATCAGGCAAACTGCTCGAAAGTGCACCTCGGAGTCATAAGGCACGCTACCTGCTTCAGGATGAGAAGACTAGCGAGCCGCTCGCAGGAAGCCCTTACACCTTAAAGCTGGCTGATGGCACACGCATTGCCGGTTACACCAATGAAGAAGGTAAGACGTTTCTGGCCCACAGCACCAACCCGGCGGAAGTTGAGCTGCTAACGCCAATTCGCAAACCAGAGCCTGAGGAGCCATTGATCAGGGCGGGTGAAAGTGCGCCAAAAGAAATGACCATGGACTTCAAAGACGCCAACTCGGAGGGCTGATACATGGCTGTTATGCAACCACCTCAAACACCGCAAGGCTGTACCAACACCAGCATTGAAGGCACGGTAAAACAGGCACCCTTGCCCAATCCCGACAACAAGCCTTACTTGATGGAAAAAGCCAATTACGCGGCCCGGTTTCCAAAGTTATCGATCAAAAAATCTAAGGACGGCGGTGTTACCGGACTAGAACTAAAGCAACTGGTCATGAGTGGACTGATCCGGGCGGATGAGTACCGGTGGGATTTTCGCTGGGACTACAAAGCCGAAGTTTGTTTCGATATGGCCTTCCTTCCACCCAAGCCCTTTCTTAGCTTCTCGTGGATGGGTGACGATGTAAAACCCGACCCGGCACGGCGTCATACCTTGTTCCCGTTTCCCAAAGGCTCAGTCAAAGGATTGCTGCGACGCCCGGATGTCATCATCGTGAAAAGCCGCAGTATCCGCTGGCCGGGACAGGCAGGGGCAGATCATCAAGGCTTTGAGCATCCCGATAATCTGGAGCGTTTGGTTGAAGTGAAGTTTCCGGGAGACAAGTTGTACCCCGATCAAGAGCGTGCATATTTATTGATCGCCGGCGGACGGCGAAAATTCTCGGTTTTGGAGATTAACGATTGTCGTGATGATGGCGATCGCGAACGAGACCGCCAGTACAACCGAGAGCACAAGCCGACGGGGGAATTCAATCCATTACAATGGCCGACGCTTTTACCTCCGCGCAATCCAGATGCACCACCCAGACCGGCACCGGTTCCGGTTCCGGCTTATGGCCCCACCGCCACGCCAAGACCCGCACATGTAGAAAGCTGGACCCAACAGGTTCAGTCCGCAGTGGATAGTCTTTTAGAACAGGGCGCTCAAGGTATCAGACAACTGTCTGAGGAAGTCCAGCAGCATCTGGAAGACGCAGCAACCTGGCTAGGAGTCAAGGGTGATTGGGTCCGTCGCGAATCGCAAAAAGCGTGGGAGTGGGTAAGTGAGACCGGTGCACAGGTGATGCGCTGGACCGATGAACAATTAAGAGCGATCTGGAAAGAAGTGCAGCGATATACGGACATTACGCTTGATGCCCTTCGCCAAGTCGACTGGGTGCAGGTGTTGATTGATGTGGGCATCGTCGCGGCAACCGTTGTCGTTGCTTTTGCTATTGGCGCAGCTGTCGTCGCCGCGGGAATACCGGCAGCCATCGTTGCTGGTCTGCTGGTTATTGTTCGCTTGGCGCAGCTTTCCTGGGCCTTGCTAGCCACCATTTTGGGCGGAGCGGCAATTACCGCCACGGCAACCGCCGGCTAAACGAGAAAGCGCATGAACACATTGGAAAAACTGGAACAACAAGCACCTGACCTTGCCTTCGAATTGCCGGATGGAAAGCCTGTAGTCAGACTCGGGCTGATCCTCACGCTTTATTTCAAACGCGGGTACACAAGCGACACCAAAGAAAATGTCTTGGCGTGCTTCCGTCGTTTTTATGAGGAATATCAGGCACAGCTCAAATGCCTGGTTTATGGTCGCCATCAAAAACTGACCTCCACCAATTTTGAAAAAGCTCAACAGGCCATTTCAAAGAGCGGAGGCAATGACGAATTCAGTATGTTTTTAGGCAGTGCCCCTGATGAGACAGAAGCGGACGAATACTCCTTGTCCGCGATGAACTCGTTTGAGATCCATGGTGACAAACTGCGTTCCTACATCAAACTTGTGATGCCTTGGAACATTCTCAAAGAGACTGACGGCCTTTCACGGTTCCGGGAATGGGCAGTCTACTTGTGCGACCAAGTCAAAGCAGAGCATGGATACGGCGGCTTATCGAGTATTTTGCCGTATGACTACCATGGCTATATCCCAACCGAGTATCAACTGGCTCAGCAGTATTCAGGATTGGAAGTTGACTCCATGCCCCATGCCTCGTCTATCGAACTGCTGGACTCGGTCAAAGGCGTGAATTGGTTTACCGTTTTGGGCGAAGACTTTATTGGTGCTCTCGGCGGCGAATCGTCTCTTCGTCACGCCTTCAGTGGCCGGGGCGACATTACAATTCTCCCGTACAGCAAAGGGCTTATCATTTGCGCAGGTGCATACCCAGAACTCGGGAAGCTGGAGGATGGACTTCCCAGTTCATACGTAGCCGTTAATAGAATAGTCAAACCGGTTCGCATTCCAAACCCTGACCAACTGCATCCTTATTCACCCTACGGTGATGGATTTGAAGAGGAAAGTACTGCCCGTTGGTACGCGCGCTTTGACCAAGATGATGGCAAGACCAAAGCTCCAGCACGATTAGAAGCTGGCCAACTATGCAGCGTAGCAGGCTATTGGTTCAGTCCTGCTCATGCTGGTTCCCGACGCTACTTCAATCAAGGAGAGCTTTTGCCAAGTTTCAGTGGTTCGAACTGGGGCGACACGTTGTGGTATTGGTCTAGTGAAAAGTAGGGACTCCAGCTCAGCGGCCACTTCATGACCCTGAGCGAACACCCGCGTGCCGAGTGGAACGACCTCTGGCTGCTGCTGGAAGTGGTGCACGAAGGCAAACAGCCGCAAGTGCTCGGTGCAAACGTCACCAGCGACGTCACCCAGAACAAAGACGATTTCCACCAGGGTTACCGCAACCGCTTCCTCGCCACCCCGTGGGACGCGCACTTCCGCCCAGCCCTCGAACACCCGAAACCCAAAGTCCTGGGCAGCCAGACCGCCACTGTCACCGGCCCACCGGGCGAAGAAATCCACTGCGACGAATACGGTCGCGTCAAAGTCCAGTTCCACTGGGACCGCGAAGGCCAGGCCGACGACAACACCAGCTGCTGGCTGCGCGTCGCCACCGGCTGGGCCGGCAACGCCTACGGTGGCATCGCCATCCCGCGCATCGGCATGGAAGTGCTCGTCACCTTCCTCGAAGGCGACCCCGACCAACCACTGATCACCGGCTGCCTGTACCACAAGGAAAACGTCGTCCCCTACGACCTGCCGGCAAACAAAACCCGCAGCACCTTCAAGACCCTCAGCTCACCGGGCGGCAACGGTTACAACGAGTTTCGGATCGAAGACAAGAAAGGTGCGGAACAGATCTACCTGCATGCCCAGCGCGATTGGGATGAAAACATCGAGCATGACCAGAAGATTCGCATCGGCAATGAGCGGCACGACACCGTTGAGGCCAATGTTTTCAGCGAGTTCAAGGTTGAGGAGCATCGGATTACCCATCTGGATCGCAAGACTGAGACCCGGGCTGATGATCACCTGACGGTTGCCGTGACTCAGCATGTGAAGGTTGGGACGGCGCAGTTTGTCGAGGCGGGTCAGGAGATTCACTACAACGCCGGGGAAAAGGTTGTGGTTGAAGGAGGCATGGAGCTGACGGCCAAGGCTGGCGGGAGCTTTGTGAAGATTGACGCGGGTGGCGTGACCATCAGTGGTGCGCAGGTCAAGGTTAACTCGGGGGGTGGGCCGGGGTCAGGGACGCCTGCTGCGCCGTTGTTGCCGGGGCCGATGAAGGTGGCGGATGCGGATAAGGCCGGCAAAGTCCCGATACCACTGCCAAAACGCTTGAACGAGTCCGGCATCACGCCGTTGTGCGGCAAACAAAGCAACGGCGCCTGCAGCCGTAAGGATTGCACATGCATGTAAAAGCGTTGAACGCCCTCCTCGCCGAACCCCGCCATTCGTTCGAGCAACTTCCGAGAGAACCGTCGAGCCAGACGCTGTGCTTCATCATCGACCGCACCCGCCAGCCTGAGGCCATGAGCCGCCTCTACCGTGTCGGCGAACCGATGAACTCCCAAGGCTTGTTCATCGGTACCGATTTCGCCGAGATCGCCGCTGACGGCCCCTTGTGGCTCAACGCGCCATGGGGCAGCCGCCTGGCCGCCGAAGCCGCGAAGCTTTGCGAGGAAGACTTTTCCGGCATCGCCCTGACCACTGGCGACCCGGCCAAGGCTTTGGCCCATGCGCGCTGGCTGTTGCGCGCCAATGACGGTTCCGGCGGCCAAAGCCTGCTGAGCTATCACAAACCCAGCCTGTGGGCCGCACTGGCCTACACCGCCGGTGAAACCTCGCACCAGTTCTTCGGACCGTGGCAACACGTCTACACCCCTGCCCCGGCTCATTTCGGTGCCGGCAATGGTAATTGGTTGAGCTGGCGCCCAACCTCGGAACTCGAATGGCTGGGTGACGTCTCAGCGTTCAACATCCCGGAAGATGCACCAAAGGTTCAAGAGCGACTGGGTTGGGTCTACTGGGTCGACGAGCAGTACGCCGCATTTGGCGAACCGACTGTCGAAGAGCTGCCCAACATCGCGGCAAACCTCGATGTGCTGGTCAACCACAACATCTACGAAGGCCGGCATTTGCTCAAACTGGCCCACATCGCCAACGGCCCGCTGCTCGAAACACAGCCCCAGGCTATGGCCATCCTGCAATCCAGGGAAGAGTCGTTCATCAAGGTTGAACAGCTGAAGCAACTCGCTACCAGCGCCGCCTGATGAACCCGTCCGCGTAACGAATGAATGGAAGCATTTATGGAATCCAATACCAGCGCTGTACCTACTGCACCAACAGCCGAACAAACCTGCGCGAAGCCGCCACGGGATCTCGGTGAACAGCCCGATGCACCTGATGAAACGCCCGGCTCTCATGACAAAGTAAAAACGCCGTGCTCAACAACCTACGGCAGCGCGATTTACGACACCGAGAATGAATCGTTCTGGCTACTGCCAGAACGCACGACTTCGGCGCTCAAAGAAGCGGCCAATGACCTGGAGCAAAAAGTAAGTTCAAGCAAGTCTGCCGAGGAACGCAAAAAAGGCCTCTATAGCACTGGTTTGCTTGAATACTTCCTCGAACCCAAGTTGGGTAACTTTCTCGCGGGCGAAGAGCAAGCGCGAATGCTCGGGATTGAAGCGCAATACCCAAGCATCAGTGACCTAGATGCCACGTTGCTGGAGGCGCAGCAACAGAGAAAAGCTGCAACGCCACCGGTTCCGGCTCCCTCGACGCCTCTAACCCGACTGGAACAAGATGACATCAAAAAGTCCGAATGGATGGCAGCGCAACAAGACGCAACGCGGGTGCACGGCGTTCATGCTGAATGGCAAAAGTTGAAGCGCACTGCCATCGTCGCCGCTAAAGAAAAGGGTTACGCCTACGAAAGTGGAAGTCTGTACTCCCCTGAAGCCATTGCCGCGCGCGGGGGCGTCCAGAAATACCTCAAAGCTCGAGAAACCTTACTCAAAGAAAAAGACCTGGCCACATTAGGTTCGGCTGAACTCGCGCCGTTGCTGGCGGAAGACAAAAAACGACTCGACGAGGTCGCGACTTGCGGGGCGAATAACCAACTCCCTCTTTGTACGTACGTGCGCGATCAGGAAGCACAGCGTTTAAAAAGAAAAGCGATCTATGTTGCTTACCTTGAGTCCATTACCAGTGTTGCTCAATACGGAATTGCCTTACCCGAATTCGCCCTGATTCCCGCGAGCGGTGCTTCGGTCGAAGGTGGCGTCGACCTGTTCAAGCAATTCCTGGCGCTTGAGAAAAAGCAGACAGAGGTCAACGAACGCCTCAGCAAAAAATATAAAGGCTGGATCGAAGCAAGCGGCCGGCAGGCCAAAACGCCGGCCAACCTTGTTTCCCTTGAGCGCGCCGAATGGGACCGTCTGCAGGCAGATAAAGAAAAGTTACGACTGCAAGCCGAGAAAAACATGGAAACCGCACCTGTTCGTCGGCATCTGTTGTGGGAGCCCGAGCAGTTCCAGGCCAAACCGATGGATCGGCTGGTCAAGGATGGCTTTCCGCTTCATGAAATGAGCATGCTGGATGACCTCAAGAAACCGCTGACCTACCTGAGCATGTATTCGCTTCCAAGACTTCAAGCCACCGTCAAGAACGACTGGAAAAAGGTCGGCGCCAAAGTCAAAGACCTGACCAAGCGTCCAGGCAACAGCACTGGCAAAGCCGCCACCGACAGTGAATTGAATTTGTTCGGCCAATGGCTCGAACAGGAAGGCGGTCTGCGGATCAAGGACCAGGAAAGCGACTGGTTTTCCCCCGAAGGCTGGTTCGAGATCGAAAAGTTTTACACCTTTCTGCAAACCAGGAATTACAAAGTCACTGCCCTTGATAGTGCCGGCAGCCGCAAGGAATGGGGAGTACGCCTGCAACAGGTGTTGTTCAAAGACAACGTGCGCAAGACCTTTCGCATTTTTGATATCAGCCCCCAAGCGCAACTGGTTCGCTGCCTGACGTCGTCATCCACTGAGATCATTCACGGGTCAACAAAAGTCGAAGGCCCCGCTTTTAGCCTAGCGGAAGGATTTAAAGCCTCGGCTAAAGCGTCATTCGGCGTCGACCTCGCCCGTGGTGAAGTCGAACTGTTTAAAGTCGATCTGCCTGAACGCAGCAAAGCCAAAGAAATCACGTTTACCTATCTAGACGGCCATAGCGTCCAGCAAACACTCAATCTGGGCCGGTTTTCGTTGTATCTCGGCGCCAAAGCCTGGGGCTATGCCGGCGCCTCGCTGCTGCTTTCCTCCGAGATAGCGCTGGACGTTGGCAACGCGGGATTCCATTTGGCTCCACCAGAACCCGTGGTACGGACCGGAGACAAACGCGATTTCGTCCACACCGAAACCAGCGATCAAATCAAGGGAGTCAATACAAACCTGCAAGTGCAGAATGGAGGCAAAGCCGCCTTCAATTTATTCGCCGGTTTGCAATCGGGAATCATGGTGACCGGCGCCTTGAACTGGGCCCCGCCCTCCGAAGTCGCCATGCTACAACGGGCACCCACATCGGGGTCCAAAGACTCGATGAAGACCAACGAGTGGTTCAGCCTCGCTCGTTTGACCGCCGAACTAAATGTGGCCGCAGGTTTGGGAGCAAAGGGCGAAGCGAGTATTTCGTTGTATGACGGCCGGTTGATTTTAGTACTGAAGGCTTCGTTGGTAGCCGGCCCCGGGGTGGGTGGGGCTTTCAAGTTCGAAGTGGGTTACGACGCAGTAACAGAGTTGATCAACTTGTTCCGTCGAGAGCTTTATAAAAACAAGCAAAATCCTTTCTTTGCCATCCCTCCGTGTCAGGCTACCTGTCGCCCTTGTTGATTGACTCATTCATTCAAGAGGGCGAAGGTATTTAGCAATGCCCAAACGTTATGACGACAACTTCAAAGACTGGGTTGTCCTGCAGATGATGCCGCCCCTTAATCGCTCGGTGGCAGAGCTCGCGATTGCGCTCAAACTCACGCCACAGTCACTGCGTAACTGGAGACAAATGGCTAGAGATAAAGGTCTGATCGTGCCCGGGAACGGAAAGACCAGTGATCAATGGTCCAGCGCCGACAAATTCAATGCCGTCATGGAAACCGCACCGTTGAGCGAGGTGGAGATCTCTCAATATTGCCGAATAAAGGGCATTTATCCGGAGCAAATCCAGCAATGGCGCGAAGCCTGCCAAAACGCCAACACCTTGGCTGATCTGAAGCCCAGCGCAGAGAAAACTGCCGAGCAACGACGGATCAAAGAGCTGGAGCGTCAGTTGATCCGATCAGACGCTGGTCGGGCCGAAGCGGAGGCTTTGCTGGAACTCAGAAAAAAAGCCAATGCGATTTGGGGCAAGGACAAGGAAGACTGATCAGCGCCTCTGATCGCACGCAAGCCATGAAGTTGATTACTGAAGCGGTCTTGGGTGGGGCTCGCCGATATCGAGCATGTGATGAGCTGGGACTGAGCCTGCGCACAGTTCAACGTTGGCGACACACCGACGGCGACGGGCGCCTGCTAGCTCAGCGGACAGCACCGTCAAATAAACTCAGCGAGGCAGAACGCCAAGCAGTGCTTGATGCCGCTAATCAGGCTGGCTACGCCAGCCTCACACCCCACCAGATCGTGCCCAAACTGGCAGATGAAGGTATTTATCTGGCTTCGGAATCGACCTTTTATCGCGTATTAAAAGCCGCCAATCAAAACGTTCGCCGTGGTCGGGTCAAAGCCCCGAAACGCAGAGTGCTGACGACACATCGTGCTGAGGGCCCCAATCAGGTTTGGTGCTGGGATATCACCTGGTTGCCGAGCACAGTTAAGGGCCGTTTTTTCTACTGGTATATGGTCAAGGACATCTACAGCCGTAAATTGGTAGCCAATGAAGTGCATGAAGTGGAGTGCGCCGAGCATGCATGTGAGCTGCTTGAAAAGGGCTGTCTACGAGAGCAAACGGCGGGACGTCCTTTGGTGCTGCACTCGGACAACGGCCACGTCATGAGAGGCTCTTTATTACGCGAAAGCATGGTTGCTCTGGGCGTCGAGCCTTCATTTAGCCGCCCGCGAGTAAGCAACGACAATGCCTACGCCGAAGCACTTTTTCGTACGGCAAAGTACTGCCCGCTCTGGCCGGACCAACCGTTTGATACGCTCACTGAAGCAAGGCTTTGGGTGCAAAAATTTATCGAGTGGTACAACGAAGACCACCGTCACAGTGCCTTGAAATACGTGACGCCGAACGAGCGCCACGAAGGCAAGGCAACGGCTCTATTACAAGCCAGAGCAGCACTGTATGAAGACGCCAGGGAAGCTAATCCGAGCCGCTGGAGTACCAGAACGCGCAACTGGAAATTGGCAGATGCGGTGTATTTGAACCCCGAACGCCCTGATGTTAAGGCCGCGATGGCATAGCAGCAGGAGTACCAAGGCGACAGGTACCTTGACACGTACCGCCATCGATAAAAATACAAATGATTACATGTCCAAGCTAAATGCCTTGGCCATTTGCGGCTTTGATATGCCTATGGTCTATATCATGGGAGTGGATGCAGTCATGGCCCTTTATGAGAGTTTGACCGCTACCGGCAAGGGAGGGCCGATTGCAGATACTATTATTTATTATGGGAACCAAGCAGAATTGGAGGAGTGGTGCGTTAACGCGATTCCGGGTGCTTTGGGTCCGCTATTAATGACTTTAATTAGTCCTGCAGACGAGTTCAGCATTATCAGTACCAATTCATCGGGCGATACAGCGAAAGCAGAACGCAAATACGACAAAAGCCAAGCGCACCTGATTCACCAAAAAGCTATTGAGCGTGTTCTTAAGTGGATATTAGATAACGCAAAAAAACAGAATACCGTCGATAAAGCCCAGAGCCAGTTCGAGGAGATCTGCATGTGCATGAATCGCTTTGGATTAAAGCCAGCGAATGAACGGCAATTTTATTGTGAAAATCGACTGGCGCTTGATAACTTTATGTCAGACGCAGTCCTAAGACTTGCCGATCCAGAAAACGACAAAATGCGTACTCGATATGCTCAACATGTAAAATTGTTAGGCGCAAATAGTGACAATTACTGCCAGCGCAGCCAATTTTATGGCCGAACATATATACCCGCTGGCAAAGCCAAGTACATTGCTCCAGACCAGTAGAAACTGAGGACAACACATGCGCCAAAAATTCACATTCGTTACTGTAGTTTTTTCCCTGCCTTTTTCTTGCCAATTGCTTGCAAAGCCTACGGCTGAATTGAATGCAGCCAAGCAAACAGGAATAGCTCTTTACAATCAGTACAAGATGGCGCCTGCAATACAGCATTTGACGATAGCTGCAAAAGGTGGCGATGCGGAATCCCAGTACTATTTAGCTGAATCAATTAGAAATACAAAACGCTACATGACCGAGGATGCGCAAAAGTGGTACGAGGAATCGGCGAACCAAAATAACGTTTATGCGATGATACAGCTCGGACGAAGTGGTGATAATCTCTGTGTCAACATGGGCAACTGCCCTGAAAGCACAAAAACACCGGCGCAATGGTTGAAAGGCGCGCTAGATTTGACGAAACCTGTTGCTGAAAGTGGTGATCCCGAAGCGATGTACTTAATGTATGAACTAACGCTTAAGGAGGAATGGCTTGAGAAATCTGCAAATTCTGGATATGCATTAGCTCAATACTGGATGGCAATTGGAACTAGGCAAGGGGACGGTTTCTTCTTGCCATGGAAGCGGCATGAGGCAATTGGAAATTGGCTGAAACTATCTGCAGAAGGAGGATACCCCCCTGCAATGATGGAATACGCTGCGTTTATTTATGAAGATCAAGGTGATTTAACAGTCGCTCGCCATTGGATTGTCGAAGCAGCTAAAAAAGGGTACAAGTCAGGCGTCAGCAGTTACGGCGCATATTCAGCCCATTCACCATCGCTTTTTGACTTCCCATTAGATAGGGTTAAAGGTTATGCACTGACCTCGCTACTATCTGAACTTGACGGTGGCGGAGATGTACAGGTTTACGTAAATGAAACCCTTCCGGAAATTGCCGAAAAAATGACACCAGAACAAATTTCAGAAGCTAACGAATTTGCAAAAAACTGGAAAGCGACTCATCCACCTCTGTCGTTTTTTCCGGAAAAGTTGAGCCGTTAACATTGATTAAGAAAAGTCTATTTACCGCACTGTTAATTATTGCGCTTGCAAATCCATCATCCGCCGAACTTTCCTCGGAACAGCAAGCAGCAAAAATACAAGGAATAATTCTCTACAATCAGTACAAAGCCGTTACTGCTGCCTCCTTCCTGACCATTGCCGCGGAAGCCGGCGATCACGAAGCACAGTATTATCTGGGAGAGTCGCTCAGGAGAAAAAATCACTATATGAATCCTGAAGCACGTAATTGGTATGAGGCGTCGGCTGCCCAAGGTGATCTATACGCAATGATCCAACTTGGGCGTAGCGAGAAGGATTTGTGCACGTATTCAAACGACTGCCCTCCCGATCAAAAAATGCCGATTGAATGGTTAAATCAAGCTAAACATATAGCCATGGCCAAGGCGATCCAGGGTGACGCAGAGGCCATGTATGTAATGTACGAGCTGACTGTAGACGAAGAATGGCTTGAAAAGTCAGCGGTAGCTGGTAATGCATTTGCTCAATATTGGATGGGCGTAGGTTACCAACAAGGCGAAGGCTTTTTCTTGCCATGGAAGCGTAGAGAGGCCGTAGAAAAATGGTTTAAAGCTTCCGCCGAAGGTGGTTACCCGAAATCAATGATGGAATATGCGGCGATACTGTTTGAAAAGGGAGATATCGAAGGCTTTCGGCATTGGAATGAACAAGCAGCACTGACTGGCTACGCGGAGACAGTTTATGGATACGGCTCCTATCTCGCACATGAACCCGATACATATGGCTTTCCACTCGACATCATAAAAGCTTATGCACTTGTATATTTACTTTCAGAGCTGGATGGCGGCGGCGGAATGCAAGTCAATGTCGAATATAAACTTCCTTTAATTTCCGAAAAAATGACACTTGAGCAAATTATAGAGGCCAAAGAATTTGCAAAAAACTGGAAGGCCACTCATTCGCCCTTATCTTTTTTCCCAGACAAGCTGAGCCGCTAGAGCCTATTGAAAGCTCACCTCCGAGATCCAGTGAGCACTCAACCCTCGCCGAAGAATTGGAAGCAGTAAACGGAAAGAATTGATTCGCAACGATCAATATGAACCGCACTTCCTGCTTCCACTTCCTTATCGCTTAGCGTCAGACCGGTGCCTTCCACCCCATCATCTGCTGCTGCGCAACCAGCAGCAAATCGCACCCATCCTGCGTCAGCAGATAAAGCGCGTGAGTAATGTGCGGAATGTCTTGAACATCACCGTGCTTGAAGCATTGGCAATGGAGCGTTTCAAGTAACTGGCTGGCGGCTCGGACACGCTGTAAAGCCGCTTCGAGAATGTCTTGGGGATCGGCCTCTGTATCGATGACCATTGGGTTTGAGTCGGTAACGCTGCTTTTGATTGAACGATAACGATCGGGAAACGGGTTGAACGTTGGCATAAGAATTACTCATACGTTAGTTAAGTAACCGTCAGCACCGTGACCAAACGATGGAGGCGGACTGTGTACAGGCTTGGTCAACCGATAACCCGCACAACTCGGCTCGCCCGAAGGCGTCCAGCACACAGCCGCCATAACAACGCACAACGAAGACAAAGATGTCCGCAGGGCGAATGATGGCACATATGTGTGCGGGATATCAGGTGACCAAACCTGCTCGCTGATTTTGCAGCGAGGTCAAACAGTAAACGCTGGTAGCTTGCCGGCGAAAGACGACAAAGAGTCCGAGCGTGTAGGAACACGCCGAACCTCTCTCAGTTTTTTTACCCACATGAAACCTCTGTCAGAAACCTCCTCACGACGGGCGGCACTCTGTCGGGTTAACCATCGCTTAACCCCGCGGTCCAAAACTTTACTGGACCGCACGCCTTCAGACTCTTCTGACGCCCAGTGCGGCAGGTTCGGCGCCTCACACGCCGAGCTGACTTTACGCCTGCACCGGAGACCCTTCATGAACATGCGCACCTTGCTGATGACCACCGCCCTCGCCTGCACCGCGTTCGCCGGACTGGCTCAGGCCAATGACACTTCAACCTCCCAGGCCACGCCCTATCACTACGGCATGCCGCTTCACGTGGGTAAGGTCGTTTCCCTGACTGAGCCGAGTACGCTGGATTGCAAAGTGGTAACGGCCGAGATGAAGTACATCGACACCTCGGGCAAGCCTGCGGAAATCACCTATCGGAAGCTTTCCGACGCTTGCAGTTATCAAAACTGACTGAAAGGTCTGATTCAACACTTTGCGGTATTCCTGTGAGGGGTTCTGGCGCTATGCTTAGCACCTCCCCCCCACTGCCGCAAGGATTAGCCATGCAGTTATCGTTTCGTGCCTTGTCGACCTTCACATCCCTTCTGTGTTTTTTGCTGGCCCTGGTCTGGGGTTTGATGCCAGACGGGTTGCTGTCAATCTGGAGCATCGAATATTCGTTGGCGGTGGGCGTTGTCGCGCGGCGCAGCGCGGTGCTGTTCGCGGTGTTGGGCGTGATGTTTTATCTGGTTCGAAACGAGCCACCTTCAAATACCCGCCATGCGTTGAGCAATGGCTTCATGGTCGGCTGTTGGGGGTTGGCAACACTGGGCTTCGGCGAATGGCTCAATGGCCATGCCGGTCCGGGCATACTGCTTGCTGTGATGGTCGAACTGGCGCTGGGCCTGGCGTTTCTCCAGACCAAGCGCGTGTCGGTGGAGCTCGAAACCGCAGGTTAAAGCGCTTTCCTGTGTGGATGCAGAGGCTGGGCAATGACATCCGCTTGGTGCTGCATGTCAGAGCGCAGTCCAGCAATCAGGTCGCTTATTTCTCGGCAACCATTTAGCTGTTGAGCATTTATTCCGGTCTTTATTAGATCGAGGTGATCGGTTTCACGATCGGAATACACCTTGACGGTCATAGACAGGTCCGGCGACAGCGTGCACTGACAACGTTTCGGCAGAAAACTGCTTTCAATGATATTGCGAAGTTCCAAGGCAGAAAGAAACATGTCGACCCTCTCTTTAATGTGAGACTGCCAATCAGCTATCGATACTGACTCAATGAAATCCTCGGTCAGTTCAAGACCAGATACAGCATAAAACATGCCCAGGATTTCGCCCTGCAGCTCATCGGTAAATCAAAGATTTAGCGAAACTACTGCTAAATGGCCTCATGCAATCTGCAAGAAAGGCCGGTTGTAACCCTGCAAAATGCACACTTCCCTGATGTTTGCATTCGCCGCTGACGGCAGTAAGAATGCGTCCAGACATTCAGTATCCACCGACCCCACACACACGCAAGGAGGCATCATGGGTTCTTTGACCTGTATCACTACCGTCGGGCTGATTGTTGCCGGGCTATCGACCATCGCTCACGCCGCGAAACTCGAAGAGGTTGCGCCGTTCCCCAAACCTGAAAGCGGTTTCACCCGCCAAGTCATTCACCTTGCCCCACAGACTCAGGAAGACAGCTTCCAGGTCGAGATCCTCGCCGGCAAAACGCTGACCGTCGACTGCAATCGCCAACGTCTGGGCGGTATTCTTGAGGAGAAAAACCTCGAAGGCTGGGGCTATCCGTTCTATCGTCTGGAAAAAGTCATCGGCCCGATGAGTACGCAAATGGCCTGCCCGGATGGCAAGAGCAAAAAGGACTTCGTGCCGGTGGTCGGTGACGGGTTCATGCTCCGCTACAACAGCAAACTGCCGATCGTGCTCTACGTGCCCAAAGACGTCGAAGTCCGCTACCGGATCTGGTCGGCGTCGAGCAAGGTCGAGACAGCCATCCAGGAATAACCCGCCACAGGAGCGCCATGTTGATTACCTGCCACGTCAAATATGTGATCGATCCGTATCAACTCAGTGAATTCGAAGCCTACGCCAAGGCCTGGCTGGGCATCGTCGAGCGTTTGGGCGGTACGCACCACGGATACTTCCTGCCGTCCGAGGGCGCGAGCAATATCGCCTACTGCCTGTTCAGTTTTCCTTCGCTGGCGGACTACGAAAGCTACCGGCATATCGCGATGACTGACGCCGAAAGCGCCGCG
Organism: Pseudomonas sp. MDT1-17; assembly: GCF_054898105.1. Taxonomy (NCBI): domain Bacteria; kingdom Pseudomonadati; phylum Pseudomonadota; class Gammaproteobacteria; order Pseudomonadales; family Pseudomonadaceae; genus Pseudomonas; species Pseudomonas sp. MDT1-17. Next base: position 3,758,763 of record NZ_JBUBVM010000001.1, read on the forward strand.
CTCGTGGCTTCGCTGGTCGAGAAGAAGTTTATCGTCAGTTATGAGCGAACCTTCCTGCGCCCGCTGCTGGCCTGACATCCCTTACACCGGGGCGCCGCTCAATGCGGCGCGTTCGGCCACATGCCGCAAACTATCAAAATTGATGTTGGCCCCCGAGTCGATGGCGACCAAGGTCTGACCTCGGCTACCGGTTTGCGCCACGTATTTTTTGATGCCGGCCACGGCCAAGGCACCAGAAGGCTCGGTGATCGAGCGGGTATCGTCGTAAATATTCTTGATGGCGGCGCAGAGTTCGTCGTTGCTCACTGTGATCACTTCATCGATGCAGAACTGGCAGACTTCGTAGCCATAGGCGCCGATCTGCGCCACTGCCACGCCATCGGCGAAGTTTCCTACACTGGGCAGGACAACTCGCTCACCCGCCTGTAATGCGGCGTACAGACAGGCGGAATGTTCTGACTCGACGCCGATGATGCGGACTTCAGGTCGCAGGTATTTGACGTACGCTGCGATGCCGGCGATCAAACCACCGCCGCCCACCGGGACGAAGATCGCATCAAGCGGCCCTTGATGCTGACGCAGGATTTCCATGGCGACGGTGCCCTGCCCGGCGATCACGTCCGGGTCATCGAAGGGCGAGACAAAGGTGCGACCGGTTTGCCGCGCCAGGTTCAATGCATAGTCCAGCGCAAATGGAAAACTCTCGCCATACAGCACTGCATCGGCGCCCCGACTGCGCACACCGAGCACCTTCAACTCCGGCGTCGTGCACGGCATCACAATGGTTGCGGCGATCCCCAATTCACGCGCCGCCAGCGCCACACCTTGGGCGTGATTACCTGCCGAAGCCGTGATCACGCCGCGAGCCTTTTGCTCATCGCTCAGTTGCACCAGTTTGTTGTAGGCACCGCGGATCTTGAAGGAAAAGGTCGGCTGCAAATCTTCACGCTTGAGCAGAATCTGATTACCGAGCGCCTCGGACAGCGCCGGCGCCGGTTGCAACGGCGTACGCACAGCGAGCTCATAAACTGGCGCGGCAAGGATCTTTTTCACGTAATGCTCAAGCAAAGCCTGCTGGGCGGGGATGCTGCTCATGGTCGTCTCCTGACTATGATCGGAGCCCAAGAGACAGAAAGTAAAAACCCGCCTCTAGGGCGGGTTGGGTGCTGCAGTCGTGAGCTAGCCCGCCAAATAAGGAATGGCGGTAATAATGCTTGGCTGGCAGCGCAATACGGTGGAAGTCATGGCTGGAAATTAGCCGGCCGCTGATGGCAAGTCAATGGCCAATTTTCTTCGGCCTCTGTAGGCTGGCGATTCTGCTCATCGTCCCAAGGAAGGAAACCATGAAGTCTGTCGCCCTGCCCCTCATTGCCCTTATTGCCTTTGCGGGTTACACCGCGTCGGTGATGCTCCAGGCCGAACAGTCGTTGATCGATTTCGGCATCAGCCTGATGTCGCGACCTGATACTGCGCAGGTGGTGATTGATCTTTACCTGCTGGCGACGCTGGCCGGGATCTGGATGTACAAGGATGCGCGCAAGCGTGGACAGTCGGCACGGTCGGTGATGCCCTACTTGCTGATCACGGCGATTTTTGTGTCCGTTGGGCCGTTGTTGTATTTGGTCGTACGGGGGTCTCAGGATCAGAAAAAGTCCGTTGAGGCACCTCAAGAGGTCTGATCCAGGAGTTGTTGTGCCGTTGAGATTGCCTTCGCGAGCAAGCCCGCTCCCACATTTGACCGAGTTGACTCAGATCTAATGTGGGAGCGGGCTTGCTCGCGAAGGCGATCTCACAGCCACCGAAGTTATTTCGCCAACCGCCTGAGCCCGAGCACCATCACTCCAGCTCCCATCATCATCGCGGTCAGAAACAGCGGATATGAAACCCACCACGGCACGCCCGCCGTCATCATGCTGAACTCGGACATGCCGCCAATACTTGCAATCAGGTTCAGTGGCAGAAACACCACAGTGATCAACGTCAGTTTGCGCAACAGGGTGTTCATGCTGTTGTTCATCAGGTTGCCCCGGGCGTCGATGAGGCCAGAGAACACCGTGGAGTAAATTTCTGCCTGTTTGTAGCACTGGTTGTTTTCGATGATCAGGTCGTCGATCAGCCCAATGGCTTCGGCGCTGAAATGCTCCTTTGCAGCGTGATTGCGCAACCGGGTCAGGACTGCGCCGTTACTGTGAATCGCGTTGATGTAATAGATCAGGCTTTCGCTGAGGTTGAACATCTGGACCAGGTGCTGATTCTGCATCGACGCGTTGAATTTCTGCTGCAACTCCCGGGCAACCAGCTTGATCACCTTCAGGTGGCCCAAATAGTGATGGATGTTGTTGAACAGCAGGTCGAGCAACACATCCAGCGGCGTGTTCAGAGGCTGGCGCATGCCGAGGCCACTGAGCGGAGAGTCGTCAGTGGCAATCACCAGCAAACGGTCCTCGGAAAACAGCAAACCGCAGGACGACACTTCGAAGGCCAGGCTGCCGGCACCGGAATAGTTTTCCGGGCGTTTCCAGATCAGGAACAGGTTGTCGGGGTGAAACTCGATGCGTGACACCTCGTCGGGGTCCAGGGCCGAGGCCAGGGCATGTTCATCGACTTTGAAATGGCTGTGCAGCAAGTCCCGCTCGGCCGCATCGGGGTTGCTGAACAGCATCACTTCGGCGTCCAGCCGTTCGACCGCTTTCAGGGCGCCGTGAATCAGTTGAAAGCGCTTGATCATTCGTCGCTCACCAAGCCTGGCCGCGGCGTTTGAGTTCCAGGCGACGAACGAACTCTTCCAACACCAGTGAATACAGATCGTCCTGTAAGTAAGCGTCTTCGATGCCGGCGTCCATGTTCGGGTTGTCGTTGACCTCGATCACCACCACTTTGTCGCCGGACTGCTTGAGGTCGACACCGTAGAGGCCATCGCCGATCAGGTTCGCAGTCTTCACCGCCAGTTCCACCACTGCCCGCGGGGCTTCGTGAACGGCCAGGGTGCGGCATTCGCCGTTGATGTCCTGGCCCTTGGCCTTGTGGTTGTAGATCTGCCAATGGCCCTTGGACATGAAGTACTGGCAGGCAAAGATCGGTTTTCGGTTAAGTACGCCGATGCGCCAGTCGTATTCGGTGTAGAAGAACTCCTGGGCCAGCAACAGCACGGAATGTTCAAACAGTTCGGCCGTGGCTTCGAGCAAGGCTTGCTGGCTTTCGACCTTGATCACACCCCGAGAGAAACAGCCGTCGGGAATTTTCAATACCAACGGGAAACCGAGGCGCTCGCCAACCCGCTCAAAGTCTTCCGGTCGCTCTTTGTAGAGAATCTCGGTGGCGGGCATGCCCAGTTGATGGCTCTTGAGCAGATCGGTCAGATACACCTTGTTGGTGCAACGCAGAATCGACGCCGGGTCGTCCATCACCACCAGCCCTTCGCTCTCGGCTTTCTTGGCAAAGCGGTAGGTGTGGTTGTCGACGCTTGTCGTCTCGCGGATCAGCAGCCCGTCGTATTCGGCAATACGCGCGTAGTCCTTGCGCTCAATCAGCTCGACGTCGATGCCCAACGTCTTGCCAACCCTGACGAAGTTATCCAGCGCCTTGGCATTTGACGGCGGCAACGCTTCCTGGGGATCGTGGAGGATCGCCAGGTCATAACGGGCCAATCGCCGGGAACGCGGCACGCGCCAGATCTTGCGACTGAAACTGTCGAGTGAGTTGGCAAACTGGTCTTCCTGATCTTCGCGCAACTTATGTAAGGCGCCGGACTTTATGCCCTCGATGTGCCAACCATTGGTTCGACGAAACTCAACTAACAATATCGGACACGGAAAGACTTCGAACAACTGTCGCGCCAGATCCTGCAGCGGCTCGATATGAGTCTTGCCAAAGTACAGTGTCAGGGTAAAGCCTTCGGTATCGCTGTAAAGATGATGACTGAGGGCTTTTTCCAGGGTTTTATCCAGATCATCCAGGGCCAGACCGTACAAGGATTTGCGAGTCAGTTCGCTGATAGTCCGCACCGACGGAATCACCTTGTGCCCACGGGCTTCGGCCAGCAGCGAGCAGTAATAACCGTGCCCCAGGTACTTGTAGCTGCGGCACAGATTGATCACCTGGACCCGCTTGCCCTGCTCGTTCGCACGGGTTTTTTCGAGGTATTCCTGGGCGCTGACAATGTCTTCACTGGGGAAGTAGGAGGCCCAGTCTTCCTTGCGTTCGACGATGATAATCAACTGGCTGGAAGTTCTAACTCCCTCACTTAAATAAGTTGCTGCCGGCGAAGTTTGCTCGGATACTTCGCGCCAATGACCCTGTACCGCTGACATAGTGATTGATCCGTTGGAGAACTAGACCTTTCCTATTAAGCACGAAGTTTTTCGAAAGTCCCGTTTCGTTACGCAACTTTTACGGTGGTCATATGAATCTGGTTTTTCGCCTGGCGGTCTTTGAAGACTTGCCGGCACTGCTGGAACTTGAACAACACTGTTTCACCACGGATCGGCTCACCCGTCGCAGTTTTCAATGGATGATCACTCGGGCCCACGGGCAACTGCTGGTAGCCCAGCGTGGCGAGAATCTGGTGGGTTACGCGGTCGTGCTGTTTCACCGCGGCACCTCGCTGGCTCGGCTCTATTCCATTGCAATCGCGACCGAGGCGCGCGGCAGCGGACTGGGCAAGCAGCTGCTTGACCGCATCGAAGCCTGTGCGCTTGAGCACGACTGCGCCTACCTGCGCCTGGAAGTACGTATCGACAACCCGGCGGCGATTGCCCTGTATGAGCGCAATGGTTACCGACGCTTTGCACTGATTCACGACTATTACCAGGACCATGCCGACGCGCTGCGCCTGGAAAAGCGCATCCTTCAGCACCGCGACTCACGCAATATCAAGGTGCCTTATTACCCGCAGACCACCGATTTCACCTGTGGCCCGGCCTGCCTGCTGATGGCCATGGGTGCACTGCAACAGGATCGAGTGCTGGAGCGCCGCGAAGAACTGCAGATCTGGCGCGAGGCGACCACCGTGTTCATGACCGCCGGCCACGGTGGCTGCAGCCCTCAAGGCCTTGCATTGGCGGCATCACGACGGGGGTTTCGGGTGGGCCTGCAACTGAGCATGGCCGGGCCATTGTTTCTCGATGGCGTGCGCGACGAGCATAAAAAAGACGTAATGCGTCTGGTGCACGAGGAGTTTACGCAGCAGTTGCAAGCCACTGACGTCGAACGGGTGATTGGGGCTCCACTGGATCTGCGCCGGTTGCTGGACACTGGCGGCCAGCCGTTGGTGCTGATCAGCAGTTATCGACTCACCCGCTCGAAGTCACCGCATTGGGTGATCGTCACCGATTGCGATGAAGAGTTCGTGTACCTGCACGACCCGGATGTCGACCACAGCCAGCATCGTCAGCCCATGGACTGCCAGCATTTGCCGGTCAGTCATGGGGAGTTCGACAAGATGTGCAGCTTCGGCCGGGGCAAGCTTCGGGCTGCGGTCATCCTCTATGCCCGAACGTGACTTAGGGCAAACCTTGTAATTGGATGGACTCGCCCAAGCCGAGGCGTCAATGCGCCACGGTGGCACGCACCTGGCCGAGGACATCTTCACCGGCAACCTGAAAGACCTGCTTGGCCAGATCGACCGCCAAGGTTGTGCAGGCCGACAAATCGGAAGAAGACAGGGATTGATCAATCGAACTATGATTTTTCATGGACTCGCCCTCGCTGTCGTTGGCTGTTTAGACTGCCTCCGTGGCGCATTGACGCCTCGGCTTGGGCGAGTCCATCCAATTACAGGAGATGGGTTACTTCAATCCAACTTTGTACAGCGCCCCGTCGTCCTCATCGGTCAACACATACAAATACCCGTCCGGCCCCTGCCGCACATCGCGAATACGTTTGTTGAGTTCGCCGAGCAAACGCTCTTCGTGCACCACTTTGTCGCCGTCAAACTGCAAGCGGATCAACTCCTGAGTCACCAGCGCGCCGATAAACACGTTGTGCTGCCAGGCCTTGAAGCGGTCAGCGTCGTAGAACGCCATGCCGCTGAGGCCGGGGGACTTTTCCCAGGCATGGTGCGGTGCGACGGTGCCTTCGGCGGATTTGCCGCTGGCTTCCGGTATCGGCTGGCCAGAATAGTTGATGCCGTGAGTTGCCATCGGCCAGCCATAGTTCTTGCCACGCTCGATGATGTTGATTTCGTCGCCACCCCGGGGACCGTGCTCGTTTTCCCAGAGAGTGCCGGTCCAGGGATTGAGGGCCGCGCCTTGCGGATTGCGTTGGCCATAGGACCAGATTTCCGGACGTACCCCGGGCTGACCGACAAAGGGGTTGTCATCTGGCACCTTGCCGTCCGGATAGATCCGCACGATCTTGCCTTGCAGCTTGTCGAGGTCCTGAGCAGTCGGACGGTCATTGTTCTCGCCAAGGGTGATGAACAGATAGCCGTCGCGGTCGAACACCAGGCGCGAACCAAAGTGGTTACCGACCGAAAGCTTGGGCTCCTGGCGAAAGATCACTTTGAAATCCTTGAGGGTCGTCAGGTCGTCAGACAGACGTCCGCGACCGACCGCCGTCCCGGCCTTGTCGCCCTTACCGCCACCTTCGGCATAAGACAGATAGACCGTGCGGTCTTGCTTGAAGTCAGGCGACAACACCACATCCAGCAGACCGCCCTGCCCCTTGGCCCACACCTTGGGTATGCCACTGAGCGGGGCGGAAAGTTTACCGTCGGCGCTGACCACCCGCAGGTTGCCGGGACGTTCGGTCACCAGCATCCCTTGGCCATCGGGCAGAAACGCCAAAGCCCAGGGATGTTCGAGCCCCTTGGTAATCGGCGTCACCTCAAGGGTGCCCTGTTCGCTTTTCAAATGCTGGGGCGGCGCCGCGAAAACGGGTGCCGTGGCGGTGATCAGTGCGCTGGCACACAGTGTGGTCAGAAGAGTCTTACGCAACATGCACGATTCCTTTTGTCGTTCGAATGGCTTGAAAAAATGCTGCCCAGCCGTTCAACGGTTGTTGGTGTCTGCGTCCCGATGGGGTGGATTGGGAATGAATGTCGGTGGGGCGGCGGGAGGCGGCCGGTTCTGGGGATAACGGTTGCCGACACCACGATTGTCAAGCGTCGGTGGGCGCGGCACCGGCACTGTATTCGGCCCACGGATGGCCGGCGCGCTGGGTTGCGTGCCTTGCATGCTGTTGGGATTGGCCCGGCGAATCGGGCTGTTGTAAGGATTGCTGGTGTTGCCCGTCGGGCTCTGGGCCAACAGCAATGTAGAAGCTGGCGCTGCGCTGTCGGCGTAGGCCAGATTGCTCAGCACGCCACTCAGCCCCAACGCGGTGCAGCCGAGCAAAAATCTGTTCATGGGGAGCCTCTCGACATCAGCGTGGATAGGGTCTTCGATAGCACGCTACGCCCGAGGTTCGGATTTGTTAACTAAAACCTCCTTCACAAGATGTAACACGAGTTGACCCCACTGCCGATCCGCCCGCAGGACCGGGCCGCAACCCGCTGAAACTTTTGCACAGTGTCACCGGTCACCTGAACATCACTCGCGAGAAGACGACAATGGCACGGGCAATCTGGAAAGGCGCAATCAGTTTCGGTCTGGTGCATATCCCTGTCGCGCTGGTCTCGGCGACGTCTTCTCAAGGGGTGGATTTCGACTGGCTCGACAGCCGCAGCATGGACCCGGTGGGCTACAAGCGCATCAACAAGGTCACCGGCAAGGAAGTCACCAAGGAACACATCGTTAAAGGCGTGCAGTACGAAAAGGGGCGGTATGTGGTCCTCAGCGAAGAGGAAATCAAGTCGGCGCACCCACTGTCGACTCAGACCATCGACATCTTTTCCTTTGTCGACAGCGAACAGATCCCTCTGCAAAACATCGACACGCCCTACTACCTCGCACCGGATAAACGCGGCGGCAAGGTGTATGCGCTGTTGCGCGAGACGCTCAGCAAAACCAACAAGGTCGCCCTCGCCCACGTCGTCTTGCATACCCGTCAGCATCTGGCGGCGCTGATGCCGCTGGAGTCAGCAATGGTGCTGGTGATGCTGCGCTGGCCTGCCGAGGTGCGAAGTCTGGATACGCTAGAGTTGGGCAGCGAAGTCACCAAGCCCGAACTGGCCAAGGGCGAACTCGATATGGCCAAACGTCTGGTTCAGGACATGAGCGCCGACTGGAAGCCCGAGGATTATCGCGACAGTTTTGAAGACAAAATCATGGCGCTGGTCGAGAAGAAGGCCAATGAAGGCAAGATCGAGGATGTCGAGTCGGCGACGGGTGAGGAAGAGCGCAAGACGGCGGATGTTATCGATTTGACCGAGTTGCTTAAACGCAGCCTTGGCGGCAAGAGTGCCGGTAAAGCCAAACCGGCCGCTATCAAAAAAGCCACGAAGACTTCTCGTGGCTGATTAAGCAATGCGTGTCAGTAAGTTACTGGTTGAAAGTGCCGGCCTCTTCGCGAGCAAGCCCGCTCCCACATTGGTCTTGTGAACGACACAGATCAAATGTGGGAGCGGGCTTGCTCGCGAAGGCGTCATACGCCACAACGCGGAAATCAGATCAGTACGAAAACCGCCAGCAATCCACCAAAAATCGCCCACTTTTCGAGGTAATAGAGTTTGCGGTTACGCTTCTTGAGCGCTTTACCGTGCAGGCGAATCTTGTAGATTTTGGCAAACAAGCGGTTGATACCGCCCGTCTTGTCACCCACGTCGTTCGGCGCGCCCGCCGCCGACATCACATTACGGCTGAACCAGCCATTGAACGCCGCCGCCCAGCGATACTTCATCGGGCGCTCAACGTCGCAGAACAGAATGATGCGGTTCTGCCGGGTGGTGTTTTCGGCGTAATGAATGAAAGTCTCGTCGAACATGACCGCTTCACCGTCGCGCCAGTGGTAGTTCTCGCCATCGACGTTGATGTAGCAACCGGCATCGTTCGGTGTTTCCAGGCCCAGGTGATAACGATAGGAACCGGCATAAGGATCGCGGTGACGGACCAGTTTCGAACCCGGTGGCAACTCGGCGAACATCGCGGCCTTGATCGAGCCGATGCTTTGCACCAGTTCGGTGGTACGCGGGCAGAGTTTCACGGCCGAAGGATGGCTGTCGCCGTACCACTTCAAGTAGAAACGTTTCCAGCCAGTCTTGAAAAACGAGTTGAAGCCAACGTCGTCGTATTGATTCGAGCGCTTGATCTCTCCGGCCTTGAGCAGGTTCTGGCCCTCGGCGCGAATTTCTTCCCAATGGTCCTGCAATGGACTCAGATCAGGGAAATCGGCCGGGTTGAGATAAGGTTTGTTGGGGATTTTCGAGAACAGATAAAGGAAGCAGTTGATCGGCGCCAGAAACGTCGAGTGGTCGCTCAGTTGGCGGCCCAGCTTGTGGCGCACGCGTCCGCGCAAGTGAACGTACGCAATGGATACAACGTAAATAGCGGCAATGATCAGTTTCACAGAAATCGTCACACGTCAGAAGTGAACAAACTGCGCCCCTTGCCGGGCAATCGGCCCAAAGGTCTCGGCATTTTAGCCACAGTTTGTAACCAATAGTTAACCTTCAACGGTGAAAATCTGTCCGCTGATGCTGCCAAAGCAGCCGTGCGGCCTTAACGCCCTATCGTTTAAAGAGCCAGACCAGTACAATCGCCGCCAAACATTACGCGCCCCCCTTGGTTGATGACGGGAATGAACCCCGTCTCAGCGCACTTCGACTCGGGCCAAGCGCTCCATATGCTGCTGTCCACTTATTGCCAGATGGACCTTCCGCTTCTGACCGGGATGCATTTCCTGTGGTTCGAATACCGGAAACGGGTACTGAATCGGTACTGCCGCAACCCTAGCTACTCTGAATGCTTCGCAGGAAAAACCTTTGATCTCTACAGCTAACATCACGATGCAGTTCGGCGCCAAGCCGCTATTCGAAAACGTTTCGGTCAAATTCGCCGCGGGCAACCGCTACGGCCTGATCGGCGCCAACGGTTGCGGCAAGTCGACTTTCATGAAAATCCTCGGCGACGACCTCGAGCCGTCCGGCGGCCAGGTCATGCTCGAGCCGAACGTGCGTCTGGGTAAATTGCGCCAGGACCAGTTCGCTTACGAAGAATTCACAGTGATCGATACCGTGATCATGGGTCACGAAGAGCTGTGGAAGGTCAAGGCCGAGCGCGACCGCATCTACTCGCTGCCGGAAATGACCGAAGAAGACGGCATGGCCGTGGCAGAGCTGGAAACCGAGTTCGCCGAAATGGACGGCTACACCGCCGAATCCCGTGCCGGCGAACTGTTGCTGGGCCTGGGTATCGGCATCGAGCAGCACTTCGGCCCGATGAGCGAAGTGTCCCCAGGCTGGAAACTGCGCGTATTGCTGGCTCAGGCGCTGTTCTCCGATCCTGAAGTGCTGTTGCTCGACGAACCGACCAACCACCTGGACATCAACACGATCCGCTGGCTGGAAAACATTCTGACCCAGCGCTCCAGCCTGATGATCATCATCTCTCACGACCGTCACTTCCTGAACAGCGTGTGCACCCACATGGCTGACCTGGATTACGGCGAGCTGCGCCTGTTCCCGGGCAACTACGACGAGTACATGACCGTGGCGACCCAGTCCCGCGAGCAACTGCTGTCGGACAACGCCAAGAAGAAAGCGCAGATCTCGGAACTGCAATCGTTCGTCAGCCGCTTCTCGGCCAACGCCTCGAAAGCCAAGCAGGCCACTTCCCGCGCCAAGGCGATCGACAAGATCCAGCTGGCCGAGGTCAAGCCTTCGAGCCGTGTGAGCCCGTTCATTCGCTTCGAGCAAACCAAGAAACTGCACCGTCAGGCGGTCATCGTCGAGCGCATGGCTAAAGGTTTCGACGGCAAACCGCTGTTCAAGGACTTCAGCTTCGTTGTTGAAGCTGGCGAGCGCGTCGCGATCATCGGCCCGAACGGTATCGGTAAAACCACCTTGCTGCGCACCCTGGTCAACGAACTGACCCCGGATGCCGGCACCGTGAAGTGGACCGACGCCGCGGAACTGGGCTACTACGCCCAGGACCACGCGCACGACTTCGAAGACGACTGCAACCTGTTCGACTGGATGGGCCAGTGGACCCAGGGCGGCGAGCAAATCGTTCGCGGCACCCTCGGCCGGATGCTGTTCTCCAACGACGAGATTCTGAAGTCGGTCAAGGTGATTTCCGGTGGTGAGCAAGGTCGCATGCTGTTCGGCAAGCTGATCCTGCAAAAGCCGAACGTGCTGATCATGGACGAACCGACCAACCACTTGGACATGGAATCCATCGAAGCGCTGAACCTGGCGCTGGAGAACTACCCGGGCACGCTGATCTTCGTCAGCCACGACCGTGAGTTCGTATCGTCCCTGGCCACCCGTATTATCGAGTTGAGCCCAAGTGGCGTGATCGACTTTAGCGGCACGTACGATGACTACCTGCGTAGTCAAGGCGTCGTTTTCTAAGCGTTCGCTTTAACTGAAAAGCCCTGTCCTGGTGACGGGGCTTTTTATTGCCTGCAGATCAAAAGATCGCAGGCTGCGCCAGCTCCTACCTTGGAATGCATACCCTTGTAGGAGCTGGCGCAGCCTGCGATCTTTTGATTTTCGTTAGCCTGCTTCCTTTTATTTGCAGCCCGCGCCATGATGCAGTTCTCCCACCGCCGCCCGCGAACGAGCCCTCATGTCTGCGCAGCAACTGCCACCACAAAGCTCCACGGCGATCACCCTGCAGATCGTCTCCATCGTCTTCTATACCTTTATTGCCTTCCTCTGCATCGGCCTGCCGATTGCGGTGTTGCCGGGGTATGTCCACGAACAGCTGGGTTTCAGCGCGATCATCGCGGGGCTGACCATTGGCTCGCAATACCTGGCCACCCTGCTCAGCCGCCCGATGGCCGGGCGTATGTCGGACAGCATCGGCACCAAGCGAGCGATTGTTTACGGCTTATCGGGGATTGTGTTGAGCGGCGTGCTGACGTTGATTTCAACGCTGCTGCAAAGCTTTCCGTTGCTGAGCCTGTTGGTCCTGATCGCTGGCCGATTGTTGCTGGGGATTGCCCAAGGCCTGATCGGGGTCGGCACCATCAGTTGGTGCATGGGCCAGGTGGGCGCTGAACACACCGCGCGATCGATCTCCTGGAACGGCATCGCCTCCTACGGCGCCATCGCCATTGGTGCGCCACTGGGGGTGGTGATGGTGGGTGAGCTGGGATTCGCCAGTCTTGGGATCGCGCTGTCGGTGTTGGCGCTGGCGGCGTTGTTGCTGATTCGAAACAAACCTTCGGTGCCGGTGATACGCGGCGAGCGCCTGCCGTTCTGGGCGGTGTTCGGACGCATTGCGCCGTTCGGCGCCAGCCTGAGCCTCGCCTCTATCGGCTACGGCACGTTGACCACCTTTATTACCCTGTATTACGTCAGCCGCGGCTGGGCCGGCGCAGCCTATTGCCTGACGGTGTTCGGTGTCTGTTTCATTCTGGCGCGGCTGTTGTTCATTTCCAGCATCAGCCGTTTCGGTGGATTCACCTCGGCCATTGCCTGCATGAGCATTGAAACGGTGGGACTTGCATTGCTATGGCTGGCGCCTTCGACCGGTTATGCGCTGATCGGCGCCGGCTTGACCGGGTTCGGTCTGTCGCTGGTGTATCCGGCGCTGGGGGTCGAAGCGATCAAGCAAGTGCCCAACTCCAGTCGCGGGGCGGGACTGAGTGCTTACGCGGTGTTTTTCGATCTGGCGCTGGCGATTGCCGGGCCGTTGATGGGCGCGGTGGCGTTGAACCTGGGGTACACGTGGATTTTCTTCAGCGCGGCGTTGTTGTCGGTAGCAGGATTGGGCCTGACACTGTTGTTGAAACGCCGTGCGATGAGCGCCTGATTACTGATCCGCGGTTTGCATCCCGGCCCGGGTCGGTTTGCCCAGAGCATGAGAAAAGAAACGTCCGGCTTCGGACACCAGGGTGCGATGGATGTCTTTGCGGTCGACGCCATCGGCATCGGTGCACAGCGCCGGCATGGCGATGATCTGCTCTTCGTTGCAAGGCGCCATGAACACGAAGTGCCCTGCCCCGGCCAGCAACTTGAAGTCCGGTGCTATCGGCAGTTTGCGCGCCAGGGCGGCGGCATTCTTGTCGAACGCCACCAGCTTGTCGCCGTCGCCGCTGTAGAGCAGCACCGGCACATGCACGTCGGCCAGGGTATGGCGGCCAAACTTCAGGCTCAGCGGCGCCATCAGCAGCAAGGCGCACACCCTAGGGTCAGCCACCGGTTGCAAGTCATCACGGTCGACAATCAATTCACCTTGGGTGTTGCAGGCATCGCGGTCGTCCGGGCGCTCCTGACAATAGCGACGCAGACGGTCCAGGTCTGGTGTCGAGCCGGACAGAATCAGCGCCGTCTCCCCTCCCGCCGAATAGCCGATCACTCCGACCTGATCGGCGTTGACGAAGGGCGCGAGCATACTTCGACCGTGTAGCCCTCGATTTTGCTGGAATGCTCCTGGTCGCTGGAGGGATAGAAGGCGATGGCGCGCATCGGCTGCAAGTCCAGCGGGTCGAGAAAACTCATCTCATGGAAGCCGGCGCTCCAGTGAGGATGCGGCGCAGGCGCGGCGTGCACTGTATTCAGGCTGCTGAGCAGGCAAATCAGTAACGTTGCACAAAGACGCACCATGGGAGGCTCCATCTGGTTACTTGACCGGAGACGGTAACCCTCGACTGCATAACTTGGGCCAGGAGATGAAACAGCCAGAAACAAAAAACTCCGCACCTGACACTTGCGTGATCAGAATACAGAGTTTTTCAGGTATTTCCCGCGCTGTTTGATTTCCTTTACGCAGGCCTTACGCGGCGGCGAACAACTGCTCGCTGATTTGCGTGTGAGCGTCGCTCATGGCTTTGGTGCGGACTTCGTCGCCGTAGGCAAGGCCATGGGCACGGACGAACTCGATGTCCGTGATACCGATGAAGCCGAACAGCACTTTCAAGTACTCTTCGTGAGCCACGCCAGTGGCCTGACCGGCATGCAGACCGCCGGAAGTCGATACGATAACGACTTTCTTGCCACCGCACAGGCCTTCTGGGCCGGCTTCGGTGTAGCGGAAGGTCTGACCGGCAACAGCGATGCGGTCGATCCAGGCCTTGAGTTGAGTCGGGATAGTGAAGTTGTACATCGGGGCTGCAATCACCACGGCATCGGCGGCGAGGAATTCGGCCAGCGTCGAGGCACTCAGATCGGCTTCATGCTGCTGGGCGGCGTTGCGCAGTTCAGCGGTAGTACCAGCGGCGACCAGGGTGGTGGCGGAAAAGTGGCTGATCGCATCAGCGGCCAGGTCGCGGTAGGTCACCACAGCAGCCGGCTCGGCAATTTGCCAGGCTTTAACGGTTTCACTGCTCAGCTGACGGGAAGCCGAGTTGTCACCAAGAATGCTTGAATCGATATGCAGCAGTTTCATGTGGGATCTCCAGGTGAGGATCGCTACGCGGCGATCTGATGGAGAGAATCCTACAGGCGAAACCAATAGATGATTAGACCGCAACAATGCGATAGTTCGTCCCACTGATAGAACAATCGAGCCCAACCATGCAAGACCTCAATGATCTTTACTATTTCGCCAAGGTGGTTGAAGCCGGTGGCTTCGCTGCGGCCGGGCGTCTGCTCGGGATTCCCAAGTCGCGGTTATCACGGCGCATCGCCGAGCTGGAAGAGCGCCTCGGCGCGCGTCTGTTGCAACGCACCACCCGACAACTGAAGCTGACCGCTGTGGGCGAACGCTACCTGCGGCACTGTCAGGCGATGCTGCTGGAAGCCGAGATGGCGGATGAAGCCGTCGCCAGCATGTCCAGCGAACCACGCGGACGTTTGCGGGTGTCCTGCCCCGTCGGGCTGGCCCACCAAATTCTGCCGACAGTGATTAGCGATTTCCTTGAAAAGTTTCCTCAGGTTCAACTGGAAGTCATGCTGCTCAACCGCCGCGTCGACCTGGTGACCGAGGGCGTCGATGTCGCACTGCGGGTGCGTGAGTTGGGCGATGAGGATCCGCTGTTGGTCACCCGACGTTTGCGCCAGGCGCAGATGGCGATGGTTGCCAGCCCTGCATTCTTGCACGGACGAGAAATCAACCACCCCGAAGACCTGAAGAACCTGCCGGTGCTCGGCGCCCTGGAAGCCGACCGCATGGTTCATATACGCATGCTCGACCAACAGGGCAAAAGCTGCGATCTCACCCTCGAAGCGCGACTGGGCATCGATGACTTTATCGTGCGCAAGGCCTGCACCCTCGCCGGCCAGGGTTTTACGATGCTGCCGATGATGTATTGCGAGCAGGAACTGGAAAACGGCTCGCTGGTGCAGTTGCTGCCCGACTGGTCGTTGCCTGGCGGCTGGCTGCAAGCGGTCTACCCTCATCGGCGCGGGGTGATGCCGGCCGTACGCGCCTGGCTCGACCATTTGATCGAATCATTCAATGCCTGTGGGGACCGATTGATATGAAGGCTGAGCGTATGAGCGAAGAGGACGTCGCGCAATTCTGTCTCGCACTGCCGGGTGCGCGGGAAGACTACAAATGGGGTGGCGTGCGGGTGTTTTCGATTGCGGGGAACAAGATGTTCGCCTTGCAGAATCTGCGGGGCGACTCCCTGGCCTTCAAGGTCGACAAGGACTTGTTTCTCGGTCATTGCGACCGCCCGGGAGTCCGCCCGGCGCCGTATCTGGCGCGGGCTCAGTGGATCATCATGGAAACGCCCTACCCTGTGGGCACCGAAGAGCTGCAAGGCTTGTTGCAACGTTCCCATCAATTGGTGGTGAGCAAGTTGCCCAAGCGTACCCAGGTCGGACTGCTGCTTTAAAACAGCGCCAGCAGATTGGCCCCCAGGAACAATTGATCGATCCAGAATATTTGATGCAGCAGCACGATCACCCAGAAGATCAGCTGAAACGACACTTTGCGCGTCTTGTGCCGAAACAGTTGCTGCGCCAGTAAGGCGCCCGGCCAGCCGCCGGCGAGTTCCACCGCATGCAGCACGTTCTCTGGCGTGCGCCAATGGTCGGCGCGAGCTTTGCGCTTGTCGCTCCAGTACAGGAAGAACGCCAGCACGCTGACGATCCCGTACGCCGCCAGGGGAATCACCGAAACCCCGCGCAGCCACAACGACATCGAGCCGAACAGCGGCAGCGCGCACAGGACCGCGAACACCAGCAGTTTCAGCTGAAGATTGCGGGTCTCTCCAGCGGGCTTGCGTCCGGGGTTGTTTCCCGCGCTGGCGTCATTCATGGCTTGACCGCGGTCCAGTCGACCCAGCCGAACTGCCAGGTGGCCAGGATGACCAGACCGAATGCGATGCGATACCAGGCAAACGCCGCATAGCTGTGGCTGCCGATGAACACGAGCAAGGCTCGAACGGCAATCATCGCGAAGATGAACGCCGTGACGAAACCGATCGCGAACACCGGAAAATCAGACGGAACGAACAGATCGCGATACTTGTAGCCCGAGTACACCGCCGCGCCGACCATGGTCGGCATCGCCAGGAAGAAGGAAAACTCGGTGGCGGTCTTGCGCGACAAGCCGAACAGCAAGCCGCCAATGATCGTCGAGCCGGAACGCGAGGTCCCGGGAATCATTGCCAGGCACTGGGCAAAGCCAACTTTCAGGGCGTCTTTCCAGGTGATTTCGTCGACGGTGTGAGCATGCACTTCATGCTGACGCTGCTCAGCCCACAGCATGACGATACCGCCCACGACCAACGCCGTGGCCACGGTGATCGGGTTGAACAGATACTCGTGGATCAGATCCGCGAAAATCACCCCCAATACCACGGCCGGCAGGAAGGCAATCAGCAGGTTCGCGGTAAAGCGTCGAGCGCTCGGCTGGGTCGGCAAACCGATGACCACGTCGAAGATCTTGCGGCGAAACTCCCACACCACCGCCAGGATCGCCCCCAACTGGATAATGATGTTGAAGGCCATGGCCCGATCGCCACCGAAGTCGAGCAGGTCAGCCACGATGATCTGGTGGCCGGTACTGGAAATCGGCAAAAATTCGGTCAGCCCTTCTACAACCCCAAGAATCAATGCCGAAAAGGCAGTCCAAAGATCCATCAATCCCCCAAGAAGCGATGCGCCATGGCATGCCCCGTTAATATTTTTTCCAGAACGTTGACTGCGGTCAGCGTCACTGCTGCACCGCGCACATAGAATCCGGACGAAACCATAAAAATTCCGTGAAAAATCAACTTAGATTCAGGTTTTTCCGTGCGGGGCCGAAATCCTAACAGACAAGTCCGATTAGCGCTGCCGCGTAATTGGACTTGGGTCGGATATGGCCGATTGGCAAAGTGTGGTTGGATGCTGGTGATCATTTATTACAAGAAAAAGAAACCGGAGTGACAGCGTTATGAACAGCTTGCGCAGTATGTCGATCAGCCGACGTTTGTGGCTCATTTTGATCGTGGCCGTGATGATGCTAATGACGTTGGGCGTCTTGATGCTCAAGCAGATTCACGATGACCTGTACCACGCCAAGGCTCAGAAAACCCAGCATGTGGTGCAAACCGCCAGCGGTATCCTGACCTATTACCACGATCTCGAAACCGCTGGCACGCTCACCCGCGATGCCGCGCAGAAGCAGGCACTGACGGCCGTTCGCGGTCTGCGCTATGACCAGAATGACTACTTCTGGATCAATGACCTGACGCCGGTGATGATCATGCACCCGGCCAACCCGAAACTCGATGGCCAGAACCTCTCGGCGATCCGCGACCCGGATGGCTTTGCCCTGTTTAACGAAATGGTCGCCGTCGCCAAGTCCAAGGGGGCCGGCACCGTCGACTATCGCTGGCCTAAACCGGGGGCCAGCGCGCCGGTAGAAAAAACGTCCTACGTCAAACTGTTCGAACCCTGGGGCTGGGTGATCGGTTCGGGCGTGTACATCGATGACATGCAGGCCGAGTTCTATGGCCAGGTCTGGAAGGCTTCGTTCTTTGGGCTGGTGATTGCCCTGATCATGGCGCTGCTGGTGATCCTGATTGCCCGCAGCATCGTGCGTCCACTGCAGGAAACTGTGAACGCCATGGCCAACATCGCCAGCGGCGAGAGCGACTTGACCCACAGCCTCGACACCCATGGCCAGGATGAAGTCACGCAACTGGCACGCCACTTCAACGCCTTCACCGCCAAGCTGCGACTGGTGATCAAAGAACTGCAAGTGTCCGCCAGTGCCCTGGGCCAGTCGTCCAGCGAACTGGGCAATGACGCCGCCCAGGCCCAGCAACGCAGCCAGCAGCAGTCCCAACAAATGGAATTGGTGGCCACCGCCATCAATGAAGTGACGTATGGCGTGCATGATGTTGCGAAAAATGCCGAGCACGCCGCCAGCGAAATGCGCGATGCCGAGTCACAGGCGCAGCAGGGCCAGGTCAATATCGATGGCAGCCTGCAACAGATCGACAAGTTGTCCTCCACCATCGATCAGGCGGTCGAAGTGATTCGCACCCTGGCCGCCGAAAGCACGCAGATCGGCAGCGTCCTCGAAGTGATCCGCTCCATCGCCGAGCAAACCAACCTGCTGGCCCTCAACGCGGCCATCGAAGCCGCCCGGGCCGGCGAGCAAGGTCGGGGTTTTGCCGTAGTGGCCGATGAAGTGCGACTGCTGGCCCAGCGTACCCAGAAATCCACGGCCGAGATCCAGTCGATGATCGAACGCCTGCAAAGTCATTCCGAAGCGGCGGTCAAAGTGATCGGCGACAGCAGCCGCGCATCGCAGTTGACCATCGAGCAGGCCGGCCTGGCGGGTGCAAGCCTGAATGCCATTGGCCAGGCGCTGCGCAATCTCAACGGGCTGAACGCCTCCATCGCCAGCGCGACCTTGCAACAGGCGCATGTGGTCGAGGACATCAACCAGAACGTCACCCAGGCAGCCGGTTTGTCCCACAGCACGGCGCTGGCGGCCGAACAGTCGAGCGTGGCCAGCGTTCATCTGAAGGAATTGAGTGAGCAATTGAACGGTCTACTGAAGCAGTTCCGGGTGTAACCGCCTTTGTAATTGGATGGACTCGCCCAAGCCGAGGCGTCAATGCGCCACGGTGGCAGTCTAAACAGCCAACGACAGCGAGGGCGAGTCCATGAAAAATCATAGTTCGATTGATCAATCCCTGTCTTCTTCCGATTTGTCGGCCTGCACAACCTTGGCGGTCGATCTGGCCAAGCAGGTCTTTCAGGTCGCCGGTGAAGATGTCCTCGGCCAGGTGCGCTATGAGCAGCGGATCAAGTCGCGTGAGGCGTTTTATGAGTTTCTCCAACAGTTACCGCCTCATGTCGTGGTTTTGATGGAAACCGGTCCGGGCGCTCAAGCCTGGGCCCGGCAGCTGCAAGACCAAGGCAATCTGGCGCGCATTCTTCCAGCCGGTTTGGTGGCCACACACCGCAGCGGGCCTAAAAATGATCGCAACGATGCGCTGGCGATTCTGCGGGCTGGTCGCGATGAAAAAATCTGCGCAGTACCGGTCAAAAGCGTTGCGGCGCTGGCAATGCAGGCGCTGCATCGCGCCCGTCAGGGCTATGTGCGTCGACGCACGGCGGTAAGTAATCAGATGCGCGGCCTGCTGCTCGAGCACGGCGTGGCCTTGGCGCAGGGCGATGTTGCGATCAGCCAGAAAATTCCGCGGGTACTGGAAGATGCTACCCAGCCGGTGCCTGGCCTGCTGCGTGAACTGATCGACGAACTGTTGGCCGAGTGGCGCCATTTGGGCGAGCGCATCAGCGTGCTGACGGGACGCCTGGAAGTGGCCGCCAACGCCGACATGACGGCGAAGCGACTGATGACTGTGCGCGGCATCGGCCCAGTCACTGCCACGGCACTGGTGGCCAAGGAAACCAAGCCTGAGCGATTTCCCAATGCCCGCAAGTTTGCCGCGTACTTTGGCATGGTGCCTGACCAGCACAGCAGCGGGCAGACGGTCCGGCTGGGGGACATGACCAAGCGAGGCGATGTTTATTTACGCAGCCTGATGATCCAGGGAGCCCATGCGGTGCTGCAACAACTACGACCTGATTCCCAGCAACCCGATGACCGCCGCTTGTTGCGCTGGATGAGCCGGCTGGGTCGTAAGGAGGCTGCGATCAGGCTAGCCAACCGCAACCTGCGAATCGTCTGGGTGCTTCTACAGAATGACCAGACTTATCGTCGCCACGCTGGTGATGGCCAGCAAGCGACGATGAGCCACTGAGCGACAGAGTTCTGCCACCGAGGTACTGACTGTCCGACCCTTTGCTGAAGAAAATTGACCCCAGGTAAGACCGGCGTGGATTGATGCCTTAGCTGCTACTGGCCTTCGAGGCCTGACTGTAATCGGCATACCACGAGCTTTTCCAATTTTGGCCAGAAGCCGAAGACGGCTTCCACGAATAGGCCTGATACATAGATGCAACGGGGCGACGGTTTTTTCAAAAGCGGGTAGACAGTGGGGGCGAGTCCATACATAGCAGCTGCCGAGCCCGCGAGGCTGCGTTCGGCTGCAAAGCAGTCGTGATCCGGCATCCTGAGACACCGCTGTGTCAGGATCTACGACTGCTACGCAGCCGAACGCAGCCTCGCGGGCTCGGCAGCTGCTACACAGGTCAGCGCACGCCGGTTCTACTCGGTAGCGACTACCGTTACAATCGCCGCCCTCTTC
The DNA here is from genome assembly GCF_054898105.1 of Pseudomonas sp. MDT1-17. Lineage (NCBI taxonomy): Bacteria > Pseudomonadati > Pseudomonadota > Gammaproteobacteria > Pseudomonadales > Pseudomonadaceae > Pseudomonas > Pseudomonas sp. MDT1-17. Next base: position 3,779,412 of record NZ_JBUBVM010000001.1, read on the forward strand.
GACTTCCCCCAAGGAGCCTCCATGTCCGGGCTTGAACTGTTTGCCGCTGCCCTCGGTGTCATTGCCGTCTGGTTGACGGTCAAACAGAACCCCTGGTGCTGGCCGATCGGCCTGGTCATGGTGCTGCTTTATAGCTGGATCTTTTTTGAGGTGAAGCTTTACTCGGACATGCTGTTGCAGGTGATCTACGCCGCGTTGCAGCTCTATGGCTGGTGGCAGTGGACGCGCGTGGGGGACGCGCACCAAGGTCGGCAAGTCAGCCAACTCGACGGTAAATCGGTCGCTTTCAGCCTGGTCATTGGAGCGGTCGGCAGTCTGTTGCTGGGTGCTGCAATGGCGAACTGGACCGATGCCGCCCAACCCTGGCTCGATGCGGCGCTGACGGGTTTCAGCCTTGTGGCGCAGTTGTGGATGGCGCAAAAACGCGTTCAATGCTGGCCGCTGTGGATCGTCCTGGATGTGATCTTCGTCGGGTTGTTTATCTACAAAGCGCTGTACCTGACCGCCGGGCTCTACGCAATGTTCGCCTTGATTGCCGTGCAAGGCTGGCGGGAATGGCGCGCCGATCCGGCGTTGCGCACATGAAAGTTCTGGTGCTCACCGGTCCCGAATCCAGCGGAAAAAGCTGGCTTTCGAGTGAGATTCACGCCAACTTTGGCGGCATATTGGTCGGTGAGTACGTTCGGCACTTCATCGAAAGCGAAGCCCGCGAAACCTACTACGATGACATTTCATCCATAGCACAGGGCCAGCTGAATTGGGAAGATGACGCACGCGCCAAGCAACCGTCACTGTTGATTCTCGATACGCACCTCTTAAGCAACATCCTTTGGAGTCGCACTTTGTTTGGCGCTTGCCCGACGTGGATTGAGCAAGAATTGTTGGCACGGCACTACGACCTGCATTTGCTGCTGAGCCCTGAAACCGTGGCCTGGCATGACGACGGGCAGCGTTGCCAACCGCAACTGGCAGAACGTCAGGCGTTTTTCCAGGCCAGCCGCCAATGGCTTGACCTGCACCGCCAGCCTTGCCAGGTACTGCAAGGTGATTGGAAACAGCGCAAGGACGCAGCATTCGAGGCTGTGACGCGCTTGCTCAAGGCCTGACAGGGGTCCCCCGCCCCTGCCGAAAATGTCCATTCGTGAAACACCCACCCCTGCGCAAACCTGCGAGCTAAAGCGGCCCAAGCGCTGCGCCAAGAAAATGTTAAGCCACTGATACAACCTGCCTTAAGCGCCCTAAGCGAGCAATGTCGCCAGCATGGACGGCGCTTTTGCGTGGCTCTGTCTCGGTGGCGTTACAAAAATTCTTTGACCACCTCGACAATTAAAGCCAACCAACTGTTTTTAAAAGAAAAACAAAAACCGGCACACCTTCTGCTCTCTTCCTAGCAACGCTGATAAGGGTCCAGCGTTCCACTTACAGAAGGAATTGCCGCCGTGGGGAAATTTGATAAAAGCTTCTTTGGCTTTCTACTGATCGGATGCGCACTGGGCTCAAGTGTCTGCCTGCCTGTACAGGCTGACAACGGCATCATCATCATCAAACGTGATGTCCAACCGCGCATGGCAACCCGCCCGCCGTTGATGCCCGACCCTAGCCCCACGACCGTCAACGCCAACCCGTCCAAACAGACCCTCGCTCAAACCAACGAGTTGAGCGACGGTGACTTTGCCGGCGTCGCCAGTGGTGCAGGCATCTCCCGCCTGGTGACTCAAAACACCAATAACCTGGGCGGCAATATCAGCAACCAGACCCAGCTTTCCAACCTCCCCGCCGGGCGTTCGGGCAATTCCGGCAACGGCATTGCCAACATGGTCAATTCAAATGTCCAGCAGGGCCTGGGTGCTCTGAGAATCATGACGGGAGACCGTTAAGATGAATCGTACGTTGCTGATGATCGCCATGTTTTGCAGTGCATCGACCTTCGCCCAATCCCCCGTCATCAATAACGCCGACATCGACAATTCGGGCGCGCAGTACCAGGGCAACCTCGCGGTCAACCAGGCGGCCGGCGACCTGCAGCAACAGGCTAACGCCCGGGCCATCGCCAATGGCCGTGGCACCAGCGCGGCCACAGAGATTCGCCAACGGTTGCGCACCATTGTCGACCCCAAGATGGATGCCCACTCCAGCATTCAAGGCGACTCCTTCAGCCATGGCAATGGCGTGTTGGGTGTCAACCAGAGCGCGGGCGCCAGCAACCAGCAAGCTAATGCGCTGCGGATCAGCATCAGTGCACAGCCGCAAAGTATCGACGACAGCGTCCTCATGCAACAGAACGTGACGCTGCTCTACAACTCCGATCCAACTGACTCTGCACCAGGCTATCGCCAGGTCACTACCAGTGACCAGGCTTTCACCGGTAGCCGTGGGGTGATCCAGTTGAATCAGAGCGCCGGGGTGGGAAACCGAACTGCCAACACTCTGAGCGTACGGGTCATGGATTGACCCAAACAGGTAAGAACAACACTTAACCTAAAATAAGTACGGAGAATCACCATGAAACCTTCGATGGCAATAAAGCCTCTGGTTTTTGCAATTGCTGCGGTCTTGGCTGTTGCTGCACAAGCTGGTCAGAACGATCGACGTGGTGGCAACCACACCCCTCGTCCAATATGGATCCAAACCGACGCGACCGCCAATGCGAGCGATAGGCAGAACAGTACCGGCAACCGCGTCTACAACGAAGGGACTCAGAACTCAGCCGAGATGAGCAGCTCTGGCTCAGGTTCGAGCGGCAACGTCGGCATCAACGTGGCAGCAGGCGCGGGCAACCAACAAGACAACGCGGCCGCCATCGCAAACGCTGGCTCCGACTCCAGTCTCGATAACAGCTTCGTGTTCGGCCATGCCAACGCCAGCGCTAGAGTCCAGCAACACAGCAACAACAACAAGGTCTACAACCACGGCACCACAAACTCTGCCGTTATGAGCGGATCGGCCGATGGCAGCAACGGCAATATGGGGATCAACATTGCTGGCGGCGACCTTAACCAACAGAAAAACACCATGGCAATTGCCAACTCCAACTCCCCGCTGGGTAGCGCAAGAGCCACCGCCTCTGCCAATCAAAACGGTCCTGGCCTGACAGTGAATAACAACGCCGATCGGACGTACCGTGTGGATACGATTACGGTTACCAACACGGCCAGCGGTAGCTTCTCTAAAGATAAGTCATTCGAGATTAGCGGCAGTGAAAGCGCTTCTTCGAGTTGGGCCGCTGCCGGTTCCAACAGCTCTAATAGCAGCGGTTCCCTAAGCATTGATGTAAGCGGTTCTTCCGCCAGCAATGCGAATGGTTCCAACAGCAGTTCTGCGAGCGGTTCTAACAGCAGTTCTGCGAGCGGTTCCAACAGCAGTAGTGCAAGCGGTTCTTCGAGTGCATCCTTGAGCGCTTCCTTGGGCGCTACTTTGGACGTTGAGAGGGCGGCTTCCAGTTCCACTACCGTCAACAATGGCTTTGGCGATCGCACCCGCAGCAGGAGTTCCGAGGCATCGCTTAGCGCATCGCTTGACGCAACGCTTGACGTAGCGGTAGACAAATCGTTCGAAAAATCGCGCGAATCCTCGTTCGACATTTCTCGCGACTCCTCGTATGACAAATCGCATGACTCCTCGTACGACAAATCGCGCAATTCCTCGTTCGAAAAATCGTTCGATAAGTCGTTCGAGAAATCGAACGCCTCCTCGTTCGAAAAATCGGCCAGTCAATCGTCCGAATCCGAGTTCGCAAAAGCGGGAAGCTTCAGTGAGAGCAGTTCATTTGATTTGAGCAACACCTATTCCTATCAAGTGCTGACTCCAACTGGCTGGGCCAACCCTGTGACCAACACTGCAACCCTGAGCGGTTCGGTGAATGGCGGCAGTGGCAACCTGGGGGTCAACGTGGCTGCCGGTGTGGGTAACCAACAAAGCAACTCGCTGGCCATTGCCAACCAATCGTTCTAATTGCTGTCTCTGGAGGCCCCCTTATGGGGGCCTTTTTTCAACACAACCAGAAGGCATCCCACTATGCGCATTATCGCCTTGGCATTTTTGCTTTGCGTGACCAGTGTGAGCGAGGCTGCACAAATGCCACTTTCCGTTCTGCCGAGCGGCGCGTTGGTGTACAAGCCGATCCAGAGCGTACGCGAGCGCAAATTTTCCGACCTGGTGCAACAGAAAACCGACTTCAGTTGCGGCGCGGCTGCGCTGGCGACCATATTGCGCCAGGCCTATTGGCTGGACGTAAACGAAGAACAAATCATCGAAGGCATGCTGGAACACTCCGATCAAGATCTTGTCCGCGTCCAGGGCTTCTCCATGCTCGACATGAAGCATTACGTGGAAAGTATCGGTATGCGGGCCCGTGGCTACCGGGTAGCGCCGGAAACGTTGAGCGAAATCAAGATTCCGGTGGTGGTGCTCTTGGATATCCGTGGCTACAAACATTTTGTGGTCATGCAAAGAGTCCATAACGGCTGGGTCTATATCGGAGACCCAGTACTCGGTCATAAACGTTACAAAGTCGACGACTTTGTCAAAGGCTGGAACGGCATCATCTTTGCGGTCATCGGCCAGGGCTACGACAAAACCAATGCCTTGCTCGACCCGCCCCTGCCACTGACCGCCAAGAACCGCGTCAACACCTTCAACCCGGTGCAAGACGCAGAGTTGATGGATTTCGGATTCATCCAAAGCGACTTCTTCTAATAACAAGGGGCATGACGCTCCGGGAGTATCCAATGAAGACTCCAATCTGGCTGGCCGTGGTTTGCCTGGCCGCCAGCCTGCCGACCCATGCAGAGACATTCAAACCCATTGAACTGAACGACCAGGAGTTGGCAAGCCTGCGAGGCCGCTATGTCATGCCGGGACGGATTATCAGTTTCGGCATTGCCATGACCAGCACTTGGCAAAATGCCAACGGTGAAGTGATCGGGGCAACTTCCTCGATGCAAATTCAACAATCGACCATCAAGCCACAGTTCTATGTGTCGATGATCGACGAAAAAAGCAATGGCTCAACGCGTACGCAAGGCACCGGTACCGGTACCGTCACGGGCGGCAGCGGCCTCAACAGCACCGAAGGCGTCACTCAAGTCGTGCGGGCTGCCGGCGACAACAACACGGCCTACAACTACGTTGATATCACCGTCACAAAGGCGAACCAGGCGCCAGCAACACAACAGCAGGGCGAGGCATTAGCAGCAGGCTCGACGATGGTCGGGGCCAATGGCGCGGGATCGCTGAGCGTTTCCTCGATCGGTACGGGTGTGCAACTCAACATCGTGGCCAACAACAACCAGGGCAGTACCGTACAACGCCTGGGCCAGGGTGGACTGATGCAGAACACGACTTTGCTGGGCAGTAGCAACCAGGTCAGGAACTTCACGTCCTTCAATGTCGTGCTGCGTGACAACGTGGCGTCAGCCGGTTCGTTCAACGGCAACCTGGACCAGCTCAAAGGTCTTCGCACTCAAGGATTCTGATCTACGCTCAGTCTCATCATATGTAGTCAGAAGGGACGGCGAACCCATGCACCGATCGTTAACGTTCAGAGTTATCGTTTGTTTAAGTAGCCTGGCCCCGGCCCCATTGCTATACGCAGCATCGGACCCCCAGGTCGAAGCACTAAAACAAGAACTCATGGAGTTGAAACAGCGTTACGAAGCACAACAGAACGCGCTGATGGTACTCGAACAGCGCGTTCGCCAAGTCGAAGAAGCACCTGCGACACCGGCTCCCAAACGCCTGACCAAATCCCCCGCCGAAACGCCCAGGAGTGGCCAGACAGTGGCTGCAGGCGCACCCGGAACCACGGGCAGTTCCTATGGGCAGTCGCTCAAGGATGATTCGGAACCGGCACAAAGCGTTTCCAACCTGTACGACGAAGCCAGCGGCTTCTTCGGTGGCGGGAGGTTCAGCCTCGAAACCGGCTTGACCTACACGCACTACGATACCCGGGCGCTGACGCTAAATGGCTTTCTGGCACTGGACTCGATTTTTCTCGGCAACATCAACCTCGACCGTATCAAGGCCGACAACTGGACCCTGGACCTGACCGCCCGCTACAACACTGGACAACGCTGGCAGTTCGACATTAACGTCCCCGTGGTTTATCGCGAATCAACGTATTCCTCCGGTGGCGCCGGTGGCGCAGGCCCGGTGACGTCGGACGCAACCGTTACCCGCGACCCAACCATCGGCGATGTGAACGTTGGCGTCGCCTACAAGTTTCTGGATGAGTCGGCCAACCTGCCTGACGCGGTCGCTACACTGCGCGTCAAGGCACCGACCGGTGATGATCCTTACGGGATCAAACTGGTCAATGATCCAAGCAACGATAACCTCTCGGTACCCGAGGACTTGCCGACCGGCAATGGTGTCTGGTCGATCACCCCGGGTATCTCGCTGGTCAAGACCTTCGACCCGGCCGTGCTGTTCGGCAGCCTGTCCTACACCTACAACATGGAAGACTCTTTCAGCGACATCAGCCCTCAGGTCAACTCCAAGGTGCCCGGGGACGTGAAGCTGGGCGATTCCTGGCAGGTCGGCGCCGGCATTGCATTTGCCTTGAACGAGAGGATGAGTATGTCGTTCTCGTTCACCGACCAGTTCGCCCGCAAGAGCAAGATCAAACCGGACGGTGGCGATTGGCAATCGATTTCCAACAGCGATTACAACTCGGCCAACTTCAACATCGGCATGACCCTGGCAGCAACCGATAACCTGACGATCGTTCCCAACCTGTCCATCGGCCTGACCGACGACTCGCCAGACTTTTCCTTCAGCCTGAAGTTCCCGTATTACTTCTAATCCACAACGACAAAGCCCCGCTGCGACTTCAATCCCAGCGGGTTTTTTTTTGTTGTAGATCAAAAGATCGCAGCCTTCGGCAGCTCCTACATTGGGATGCGTTCACCCTGTAGGAGCTGCCGAAGGCTGCGATCTTTTGATCTTTAGATTTTGCGTCTAACGTATCTGATGCTTGTGCAACAAACGGTAGAAGGTAGGCCTGGATATCCCCAGCACCTTGGCAGCGTTACTCAAATTATCGCTGTGGCGGTTCAGTACATCGCACAAGGCCTGGCGCTCTGCCCGGTGCTTGTAGTTTTCCAGCGTGCCCATCGGCGCGGCAACGGCCTGCTGACTGATCAGCCCCAGGTCTCGCGCTTCGATCTGTCGGCCTTCAGCCAGTACCAACCCGCGACGTACCCGGTTGGCCAGCTCGCGAACATTACCCGGCCAGTCATGCTTGCCCATGGCAATCAAGGCGTCTTCACTGAAGCTGCGCGGACGACGGCCGGTTTCATGGCTGTAGAAGTGGGAAAAGTGGTTGGCCAGCATCGACAGATCGCCATTGCGCTCACGCAGAGGCGCGGTCGCGACCTGCAACACGTTCAGGCGATAATACAGATCTTCGCGAAAGCGTTTCTTCTCGATCGCGGCCTCGAGATCGACATGGGTCGCGGCCAACACCCGCACATCCACGGGAATCGGCTGACTGCCACCCACCCGCTCGATGTGCTTTTCCTGGAGGAAACGCAACAGGTTCGCCTGCAACTCCAGAGGCAAATCACCTATTTCGTCGAGAAACAGCGTGCCGCCATTGGCCGCTTCGATCCGTCCGACCTTGCGTTGATGGGCGCCGGTAAAGGCACCTTTCTCGTGACCAAACAGTTCGGACTGGATCAAGTGTTCGGGGATTGCGCCGCAATTGATCGCGACAAAAGGTTTGCTGTGACGCAGGGATTGTCGATGGAGCGTGCGGGCGACCAGTTCTTTGCCGGTACCGCTTTCACCCCGGATCAATACCGGAGACTCGGTGGGCGCCAGCTTGCTCAGCAACTTGCGCAGTTCGCGAATGGGTTTGCTGTCGCCCAGCAGTTCGTGCTCCGGTTGATCGATGTGAACCGTGCCCTGCCCACGCAGGCGTGCCATCCCGAATGCTCGGCCCAGCGTCACCTGAACCCGGGCCACATCGAATGGCAAGGTATGGAAATCGAAGAACCATTCGCAGACAAAATCTCCGACATTCTGCAATCGCAGGACTTCCTGGTTGAGTACGGCGATCCACTCGGTGCCGCTACGGCTGATCAGCTCTTTAACGGCTTCCGGGTGTTCGAGATGAAAAGGCTGCAAACGCAACAGGCCGACATCGCAGGTTTTGTCGCCAGCATTTTCCAGGGTACAGCTGTCAACGTCCCAACCCACAGAGCGCAAACCCGGCAGCAGACGATGACAGTCGTCGCAAGGGTCCACTACTAACAGACGTCGTAAGGCAGGCACTTCGATCATGACTGTTCCTTGGCGCCAAATTTAGGAAATATTATTAAAAACAGTCGTTTGGCGGACCTGGCTGTAACGTTAGCAAGCATTTGACGTGACCTTGTACCGTTTGACTATAGGTCTGTTGCGTTATTAGTTATAAGAAGCAAACTTGTTAGTTACCTATCGAGTTAAACCTTTCATTCAGCTTTCAAAACCTGTCTGAACCTTGAGCCCATGAAAGAAAGTTGAAATTTTTTTTTAATTGTATGTGACCCGCCCCATGGTTGAGGGCATCAGTACAAGTAACCAGCCGAACGGTAAGCCCAACCGACGGCACATCACTTGATTGGGCATACAGAGAGAAGATCCCATGAACGCCCCGCTCCGTATCAACGAAGCTCTTTTGATTGCCGACCGTGCATTTCAGCCTTTCCAATGCGTGGCCTGGGCCCCACAAGACGGCAATGGCGAACTCAGCCTGACCGTTATCGATCGCACCAACACCCGCAGCATCGGCCGTAAGCAGATCCCGAGCAGTGCCTATACCGATCCCGCACAACTTGAAAGCGTGCTTGAACAGGCCCGCGCCGAGTTGAGCCAGGAAGGTTACAAGCTGCAATCGTGGTCGATGCCACACTAAGCATTTTGCGGGTTACTTACCGGTAACCCGCGCCCTCCCCGATGATTATTCGAAGTTGCACGCAGCCAACTACTTGGCAGGCTTGCCAGTGGTTCGAAAAGACACTGTTCTGGCACACGGCGACCCTCCGTTTATTAGTTCTGACAGTTGTGCATCCAATCATTCAGGGGTTGAATGTTTTCCTTATACAGTCGCCGCCCAACTTCTGGATCAGGACGACTCGCAAGGAGCTGCGTGCATGTCAATCCAGACAGCGTTTGCCTCACCTGCAGCACTGAACGACGCCGGAACGCTCGATACAACCTTTGCCGGCACCGGCAAAACCCAAGTGTATTTCGCTGGCAGCCTCTCAAGCATGGCCAACGATGTGGCGATTGATTCGCGTGGCAGGTTGTTGGTCGCGGCGAAGGTCGAAACGCGAGGCGGCAGTCGCTTTGGCCTGGCTCGCCTGCTTGAGGACGGCTCGGCCGATCTGGCGTTCGGTAATCAAGGCAGCGTCATCGGGCAATTTGAACACGGCTTCGAGGCCATGGCCGGCAAAGTCCACGTTCTGCCCGATGGGCACATTCTGATTGCCGGCCTGCACTACGAAAATGCTCGCTGGACACTGCCCGCCCTCGCCTTGTTTGATCAGCATGGCCGCCCGGTTCAATGTTTTGGCGACAATGGCCGCTGCGTCGTGCGTCTGCCCGGCGGTCTTTCCCAGGGTGTGCGTGACGCCTGGCTACCACCCGGCGTACCGGGAGCAGAAGCCTGTGATGTCTGCGTACAGGAGGACGGTCGAATCCTGCTGCAGGCCAATCATCACTTCGAACTGGCCGATCATGTCGGCATCCTGATACGCCTCAACACCAACGGCTCGCTGGACGATACCTTCAACGGGCGTGGTTTCGTGATTGTCAGGCACTTGCTGATGAACACCTGGCTCAGCAGCCTGAGGGTGCAACGAGACGGTCGAATCCTGGTGGGAGGGTCGATCAATTTTCCTGAAGAAGGTCTTCTGGCTCGCTATCACACCGACGGCACGCTCGACGATCGTTTCGCCGTGGATGGTTTTATGACGTTCAAGGTACAGGGGTGTAGCGCTCAGGTCAGTCAGATCGTCCAACACGAAAATGGCGATGTGCAGTGTTTTGGCAGCAGCCGCGACCCAATGCACTGCCTGGCCCTGAAAGTACACAGCAACGGTCGCCCGGACATTCATTGCAATGGTGGCCAGGCCCAATTGCTGCAGATCGGCCACAGTGGCTGCCAGTGGACCGCTGCGCAGGCGCTGCCTGATGGCTGTGTGCTGACGGCCGGAGCCACGATCGGCGGCTTCGAAGCGGATTTCATTCTGGCCCGGCATCTGCCTGACGGGCAACTTGATCACAGCTTCGGCAATGGCACCGGTTGGGTTCGCACACGCCTGGGCCGCAGCCTGGATGCCGCGACTTCAGTGGTCATGCAGGCCGATGGAAACATTGTTGTAGGCGGCTATTCACTGGATGGCAATTATCGGGCGGTCGTCGCGCGCTACCTGGGGTAGGCCTGCAGAGTTTGCCTACACTTGATCTTCCCTTGCACTTACGGCAAGTTGCGCACTTCTTAATACAAGGAGTAGCCGATGCCCGGTTCAATGGCTCAGGCGTTCGCGCACAATTTTCTCGGGCATTCACCCCGCTGGTACAAGGCAAGCATTGTCGGCTTCCTGATTCTCAACGCACTGGTGTTGTGGACCCTGGGCCCAGTGGTGGCCGGTTGGCTGCTGGTGCTGGAATTCATCTTCACCCTGGCCATGGCGCTCAAGTGTTATCCGTTGATGCCCGGCGGCCTGCTGCTGGTCGAAGCGCTGTTGCTGAAGATGACCACGCCCCAGGCACTCTACGACGAACTGGTGCACAACTTTCCGGTGATCCTGCTGCTGATGTTCATGGTGGCCGGCATCTACTTCATGAAAGACCTGCTGTTGTTTCTGTTCTCACGGTTGCTGCTCGGGGTTCGCTCCAAGGCGCTGCTGGCGTTGATGTTCTGCTTCCTGTCGGCGTTTCTGTCGGCGTTTCTTGATGCCTTGACGGTAACCGCTGTGATCATCAGTGCGTCCGTCGGGTTTTACTCGGTGTATCACCGCGTTGCCTCGGGCAATGATCCGCGTCAGGACAGCGAGTTCGGCGATGACCAGCACCTGCCCAAACTCCATCACGCCGACCTCGAACAATTCCGCGCCTTTCTGCGCGGTCTGCTGATGCACGGCGCCGTGGGTACGGCACTGGGCGGTGTTTGCACACTGGTCGGTGAGCCGCAGAACCTGTTGATCGGCCACGAGATGGGCTGGAACTTCTCTGAATTCTTTCTGAAAACCGCCCCGGTATCGTTGCCGGTCCTGGTGGCCGGCCTGGTGACCTGCGTCCTGTTGGAGAAACTGCGCTGGTTCGGTTATGGCACCCTTCTGCCGGATAACGTGCGTGTCGTGCTGGCCGATTACGCCGCCGAAGACAATGCCGAACGCACCTCACGCCAACGTGCAGCGCTCATCGTGCAGGGATTGGCAGCGCTGATTCTGATGGCGGGACTGGGGTTCCACATTGCCGAGGTCGGCCTGATCGGCTTGATGGTGATCGTGCTGATCACCGCGTTCACGGGCATCACCGACGAGCACCGCATCGGCAACGCGTTCAAGGACGCCATGCCCTTCACGGCGCTGCTGGTGGTGTTTTTCGCCGTGGTGGCGGTGATTCACGATCAGCAACTGTTCACGCCTTTGATCCAGTGGGTGCTGGCCCTGCCGGCGGATCAACAGCCGGGCATGCTGTTTATTGCCAACGGTTTGCTGTCGGCCATCAGCGACAACGTGTTCGTCGCGACCATTTACATCACCGAAGTGAAACGGGCCTTCATCTCCGGCCACATGAGCCGAGAGCATTTCGAAACACTGGCGATTGCGATCAACACCGGTACCAACCTGCCGAGCGTGGCAACGCCCAATGGCCAGGCTGCGTTTCTGTTCCTGCTGACCTCGGCGATTGCACCGCTGATTCGTCTGTCGTACGGGCGGATGGTGTGGATGGCGTTGCCGTACACCGTGGTGATGGGCGTTCTTGGCTGGTATGCAGTGAGTTACTGGCTGTAACACCAATCAACCTGTAGGAGCTGTCGAGTGCAACGAGGCTGCGATCTTTTGATGTTGCTTTTACAAGCGAAGATCAAAAGATCGCAGCCTCGTTGCACTCGACAGCTCCTACAGGGGTTTCAGCGTTTCAGGATATAGCGCTCAATTGCCTGGGCCGCGCCTTCTTCGGTGTTGGCACCGGTGACCACATGGGCCTGGCGCTTCACCGCCTCCTCCGCTTGCCCCATGGCGATCGACAAGCCTGCGCGATGAAACATCGCCGGGTCATTGCCGCCGTCGCCCAGCGCCGCGGTCTGCTCCAGTGGCACACCGAGAAATTCGGCCAGTGTCGCCAGCGCTGCCCCCTTGTTGGCTTGCATCGCGGTCACGTCCAGATAAATCGGCTGTGAACGGGAGACCTGTGCCAGGCCTTCCACTTTGGGCAGCAGGAGCGCTTCCAGCTCAATCAACAACTGTGTGTTGTTGCTGGTGGCGACGATCTTGTCGATGCGTTCCAGGTACGGCTCAAAACTCTCGACCACTACTGGCGGGTAACCCAGGCCGTGCTGTTCACGAGGCACCATTGGGCCGTTCGGATCTTTCAGCAACCAGTCGCCACCACTGAACACCCAGATTTCGATGTCCGGCCGGTCGGCAAACAGCGCCAATGCCGTCAGCGCCGCCGTTGCCGGCAAGTAATGTGCGACCAGTACACTGCCGTCCGGATTGACGATGGTCCCGCCATTGAAGGCTGCCGTTGGCAGGTCGACGCCCAAGGCTTCGATCTGCTGAAACATGGCTTTTGGCGGACGGCCGGTGGCCAGGCTGAACAGCACGCCGGCCTCGCGCAAGGAACGAACCGCTGAAAGGGTGCGCTGGCTGAGGCTGTGGTCGGGCAGCAGCAAGGTGCCGTCCATGTCGCTGAGCAGAAAACGGATGGGATGTTGCGTTGCATCACTCATCCGAGGCCGTGCCAGACGCGACCGTCGCGGGTCAGCAATTCTTCTCCAGCCTTCGGCCCGTCTTCGCCAGCGGCATAGCTCTGCACGCTCGCGTCCTGCTGCCAGGCATCAAGGAAAGGCTGCACGGCGCGCCAACCATTCTCGATGTTGTCGGCGCGCTGGAACAGCGTCTGATCGCCAGTCAGGCAATCGTAGATCAGCGTTTCGTAGCCGGTGGACGGCTGCATTTCAAAGAAATCCTTGTAGGCAAAGCCCAGCTCGATATTGGCCATCTTCAAGGCCGGGCCGGGTCGTTTGGCCAGCAGATCGAACCACATGCCTTCGTTGGGCTGAATCTGGATCCGCAGGTAGGTCGGTTGCAGCTCATCGACCTCGGTATCGCGGAACTGCGCATACGGCGCCGGTTTGAAGCAGATGACGATCTCGGTATCGCGCACGCTCATGCGCTTGCCGGTGCGCAGGTAGAACGGCACGCCGACCCAGCGCCAGTTGTCGATCATGACTTTCAGCGCGACGTAGGTTTCGGTGTTGCTGTCGGGCGCCACGTTGTTTTCTTCGCGATAGCCCGGCAACAGCTTTCCATCGACCTCACCCGCCGCGTATTGGCCGCGGATCGAATTGGCTCGCGCTTCCTCGACCGACCAGGGTCGAATTGCACCGACCACCTTGGCTTTCTCGCCGCGTACCGCATCGGCGCCGAAGGCGGCCGGCGGCTCCATCGCGACCATCGCCAGCAACTGGAACAGGTGATTGGGCACCATGTCCCGCAAGGCGCCGGTGTGCTCATAAAAACTGCCACGGGTTTCCACGCCGACGGTTTCGGCGGCGGTGATTTGTACGTGGTCGATGTAGTGATTGTTCCAGAACGCTTCGAACAGGCTATTGGAGAACCGGCTGATCAGAATGTTCTGCACGGTTTCCTTGCCCAGATAGTGATCGATTCGGTAGATCTGGTTTTCCGTCATCACCTTGAGCAAGCAAGCGTTCAAGGCTTCGGCAGTATGCAGATCGGAACCGAAAGGTTTTTCGATCACCACTCGCCTGAACGCTTCGGGCGTTTCCGCCAGCAACCCGGCGGCACCGAGACGGCGCACCACTTCGCTGAAAAAGCGTGGTGCGGTGGCCAGGTAGAAGACGGCGTTGCCGGTGCCGCTGGCGGCGATTTTCGCCGCCAGCGCTTGATAAGTGCTGTCGTCCAGGAAGTCGCCCTGGACGTAGCTGATGCCTTTGGCCAGCTTGGCCCACAAGTCCGGGTCAAGGGCTTGATCGCCCTTGCCGACCTTGCTCGCCACTTCGGCTCGAATGAAATCTTCGAGCTTGCGGGCAAAGGCTTCGTCGGTGATGGCGTTGTGATCAACGCCGATGATCCGCAGTCCATCGCCAAGCAGACCGTCACGACTCAGGTTGTACAGCGCCGGCATCAGCAGACGCTTGACCAGGTCACCATGGGCACCGAACAGGAACAGCGTGGTCGGTGGTGCAGGTTCTGCCTTGGATTTATTGCGGATCAAACGAGTCATTTTTTTGCAGTCTCCACATGGCCGCCGAAGCCGAAACGCTGGGCCGAGAGAATCTTGTCGCCAAAGGTGCCTTGCCCACGCGAACGGTAGCGCGAGAACAGCGAGTTCGACAGCACCGGTACCGGCACCGACTGCTCCATGGCCGCTTCGATGGTCCAGCGACCTTCACCGCTGTCGGCCACGGAGCCAGAATAGCCGTCGAGTTTCGGATCACTGGCCAGCGCGTCAGCGGTCAGGTCGAGCAGCCACGAAGATACGACGCTGCCACGACGCCAGACTTCGGCGATGTCGGCCACGTTCAGGTCAAAACGCTGATCTTCCGGCAGGTTGGTGCTGGCCTTGGTCTTGAGGATGTCGAAGCCTTCGGCGAAGGCCTGCATCATTCCGTATTCAATGCCGTTGTGGATCATTTTCACGAAATGGCCAGAACCGGCCGGGCCAGCGTGGATGTAACCGCGCTCGGCACGATCGTCTTCGGACTTGCGGTCCTTGGTCCGCGGGATGTCGCCCAGGCCCGGTGCAAGGCTCTCGAACAGCGGGTCAAGGCGTTTAACCACCTCGGCTTCGCCGCCGATCATCATGCAGTAACCACGCTCCAGGCCCCAGACGCCGCCGGAGGTGCCGACGTCGACGTAGTGCAGGCCTTTCTCCGACAGGGTTTTCGCCCGGCGGATGTCGTCCTTATAGAAAGTGTTGCCGCCGTCGATGATGGTATCGCCAGCTTCGAGCAAGGTGCTCAGGGTGTCGATGGTCTCTTCGGTTGGTGCGCCGGCCGGCAGCATGACCCACACAGCACGTGGTTTGGCTAGGCCTGCGACCAGCGCCGGCAGGTCGATGACGCCAGAGGCGCCTTCTGCGGCCAGGGTGTCGACAAAGGCGGTATTGCGGTCGTAAACAACGGTGGTATGCCCGTTGAGCATCAGGCGCCGTGCAATATTGCCGCCCATGCGGCCCAGTCCAATAATCCCGAGTTGCATGTGCTGATGCTCCCTACTACAAATAAAGTGTGTCAAAGGTTATAGCCCAACGCGACTAATGTGGGTTAGTCCAGAGCGCTGGCACATAGTTTCCGGGCATTGTGCCCGATCCAGAGTGATAACGTCGGTAATCGCGCCGAAGACACAACGACCATGAAAAATAAAAAAGTTCCCTTCGGGGGCAAAAGAAATCAAAATCGGCGCCGATAGTAAGTCAGCATCCGATTTCGGAGCAGGTTTACAGTTGATACAGCCGTTTGCGAGGTGAGCAATGGGCACAGTACACGCAGCACGACCAGCACTAACCCTATACGTCACGATCCGTCGTGATGAATTGCGCCAGTTGAAAGACGAGCGTGACCAATTGAGGCAGGAGCTCGCGCAATTGCGCTTGTTGACACAAGGCACTCAGGCCCAGCCCTTGCCCATCGCCCACCACGCCCCGCACGCCTGATCCCCTCGCTTGAATCGGAGACAGCCCTCTGCTGTTTCCGATACCGCAACGACGCCTCGCCCATCCTGGCGACTCACAAAGTTTTCACATCGGCTTGTTGATACTCCGGCGCATTATGGCCGCTCGGTATCCGTGCGGCATCCGTTCGTCGGCGACATGGAAGGCCTCGGCGGTCGAAGTGATTATTAGGCTGGAGCGACAATGGCTTTGTTTAAACGCAGCAATACGTCTGCGAATGGTTTCGACTGGACAGGATTCCTCTGGCTGTTCCTGTTCTTCTGGTATTTTTCGGGCATTACCCAACTGCTGATCCAACTGACAGGCACCTCCGGTTTTACCGGGTTCCGCCAGGCCTTTGTAATGAGCGCCATCTGGCTCGCGCCGATGCTGCTGTTCCCCAAACAAACACGTGTCATGGCCGCGCTGATCGGTGTGGTGCTGTGGGCCTGCTCGATGGCCAGCCTGGGTTATTTCTTCATCTATCAGCAGGAATTTTCCCAAAGCGTCATCTTCATTATGTTCGAATCGAACATCTCTGAAGCAGGCGAGTACATGACTCAGTACTTTGCCTGGTGGATGGTCGCGGCGTTCCTCGCCCACACCGCTTTCGCTTACTTGCTCTGGACCCGCTTGCGCCCGGTGTACATGCCTCGCGGTCGGGCGCTGGTGGCTGCAACGGCCATTGTGGTCGCTGTCGTCGGTTATCCGCTGATCAAGCAAACCGCACGTACCGGCAGCCTCGCCGGCGGTTTCGAGAAATTCGAAACACGCATCGAGCCCGCCGTGCCTTGGCAGATGGCCGTGGCCTATCACCGCTACCTCGATACCCTGGCCGGCATGCAAGACATGCTCAATAGCGCCAGCAAGATTCCACCGCTGCACAACCTCAAGGATACAACGGCCAATCAGCCGGCGACCCTGGTGCTGGTGATCGGCGAGTCCACCAACCGTCAGCGCATGAGTCTGTACGGCTACCCTCGGGAAACCACCCCGGAGCTGGACAAGCTCAAGGATCAACTGGCGGTCTTCGATAACGTCATTACCCCGCGCCCTTACACCATCGAGGCGTTGCAGCAGGTGCTGACCTTCGCCGACGAAGAAAACCCGGACCTGTACCTGTCGACCCCATCGCTGGTCAGCATGATGAAGCAGGCGGGTTACAAGACTTTCTGGATCACCAACCAGCAGACCATGACCAAGCGCAACACCATGCTGACGACCTTCTCCGAGCAGGCCGACGAGCAGGTGTACCTGAACAACAACCGCAACCAGAATGCCGCCCAGTACGATGGCGACGTGATCGAGCCGTTCAACAAGGCATTGAACGACGCTGCGCCGCGCAAGCTGATCGTCGTGCATTTGCTCGGCACGCACATGAGCTACCAATACCGCTATCCGTCGACCTTCGATAAGTTCAAGGATCGCAAAGGCGTTCCGGACGGTGTGCGCGACGATCAGGTGCCGACATACAACAGCTATGACAACGCGGTGCTGTACAACGACTTCGTGGTCTCGAGCCTGATCAAGGACTACGCCAAGACTGATCCGAACGGGTTCCTGCTGTACCTCTCGGACCACGGCGAAGACGTGTTCGATTCCCCTGGCCATAGCACACTAGGGCGCAACGAAAGCAAACCGACGGCGCCGATGTACACCATTCCGTTCATGGCCTGGGCCTCGCCGAAATGGCGCGAAAACCATGACTGGAGTTTTGCCGCTGATCTGGGGCGTCCTTACAGCAGCTCGCATCTGATCCATACCTGGGCTGATCTGGCGGGCCTGAGCTTCGATGAACTGGACCGTAGCAAGAGCCTGGTCAGCGACAGCTTCAAGCCCCGGCCATTGATGATCGGTAATCCTTACGAGCGCGAGCAAAAGGCGTTGATCGACTTCAGCCTGATGAAACCCAAGGCGGTGGCAGTCATTCAGAATTAGTTCTTTTTCAGGGGCCGGTTCCGGCCCCTTTTCCCCTGACGACATTGCGCGATTGCTTTGCCCGAAACATTTTTCAATTACAATAATTCTCGTTATCGCTAAATCCCCTCTCCCCCCTTCGTCTTTGAACAAACGGAATTTTTCCCTCGAAGACAAGGAGTCGGCTGCGATGTTCGCGCCTATCACCCGTTCCATGACCTTTACCCTGGGCCTGTGCAGTGCCGCCCTGTGCCCCGACTTGCTGGCTGAAACCGGCCCTGATAAAGCGCCCGGCCGCACCCTCGAACTGGGCGCCACCCAAGTGACCGCCCAAGGTTTGGGCAGCACCACCGAAAACACCGAGTCGTACACCACCGGCGCCATGAGCACGGCGACGCGCTTGAACCTGTCGATCAAGGAAACGCCGCAATCGGTCTCAGTGGTTACGCGCCAGCAAATGGACGACTTCAAACTCGGCACGCTTTCCGAGGCCATGCGCCAGACCACCGGCGTGGTAGTTCAGCACAACGATTCCGACCGGGTTGGCTATTACTCCCGAGGCTACTCGATCAACAATTTCCAGATCGATGGCATGTTGAATACCTTCAGCTACATGAAGTCCGATTCCGACACCATCATCTACGACCGCATCGAAGTGGTACGTGGCGCGACCGGTCTGACGACGGGCGCGGGCGACCCCTCCGCCACCATCAACATGGTGCGCAAACGGCCGACGTCGCAGTGGGAAGTTCAAACCGGCGTCAGCGGTGGTAGCTACGACGACTACTACAGTTATCTGGATGTCGGAGGTCCATTGGCTTTCGACGGACGCCTGCGCGGACGCAGCGTGCTGGCCTATCGCGACAGCGATTCGTTCCGCGACAAGTACCAGCAACAACGGGAAGTCGGGTACGGCATTCTCGAAGCCGACCTGACCGATGACACCGTGCTGGCCGTGGGTTACGACTATCAGAACAAACACGTGCAGGGCACCTCCTGGGGCACCGTACCGTACTGGAACTCTGACGGTGGCAAAGCCAACCTGGGACGCTCGACCAACATGGCCACGTCCTGGAGTTCCTGGCCGCTTGAAGACAAGACTGCTTTCGCAACCCTGGACCATCAACTCGGCGGCGGATGGCAGCTCAAAGCGGCTTACACCCATCGGGAAAGTGATACGGACGGCAAAATCTACTACGGCGGTGGCGGCTTCCCGAATGCCGATCGCAGCGGCATGGTCGCCAATGTCAGTCACATGATCGGCACGCAAAAAATGAAGGCCTACGACTTCAACGTGTCCGGGCCGTACGCGCTGCTGGGCCGGGAGCACGAATTGATGGTGGGTTATGGCGAGGCCGAGCGCAGCGAGGCTTCTCCCTACACGGTGGACGGCCCCCGGGCAGCGGATTACGAAAGCATCCGCGACTGGAAATACATGGGCGACATCGCCAAATTCCCCGACACCGTCACCCGCCTTACCGGTTCGAAAGACAGTACCCGCCAGAAAGCCGGCTACCTCGCCACTCGCCTGAGTTTGACGGACGACCTGCACGCCGTACTCGGCAGCCGCTATGGCAGTTGGAAAGCGTCGAAAACGGCCAACAGCTACGACGCCAATGTGCAATTGAGCGGGTCCGAAAACACCCGCCAGCAACACAACGACATGTGGACACCCTACGCCGGCCTGCTCTACGACCTCACCCCGGAATACACCGTTTACGTCAGCTACACCGACATTTTCAAACCGCAGTCCAACCGCGATAGCCATCGCAAGTACCTCGAACCGGTGGTGGGCAGTAACTATGAACTGGGGCTCAAGGGCAGCCTGCTGGAAGAGCGGCTGAATCTCGCCACGGCGCTGTTCTGGAGCAAACAGGACAACGTCGCGGAGCTCGACGACTCGGTGCCACCGGACCCGGCAACGGGCGAGGAGTTCTTCAAGTCGGGCGGTAAAGGCAGCAAGGTTCAGGGCTTCGAAGCTGAGGTCTCGGGCGAGATCATGGCCGGGTGGAACATGACGGCCGGCTACACCTACACCCACTCGGTCAATGGCGAAAAGCAGCGCAGCAACACCAATCACCCGCTGAATTTGTTCCGGTTATCCACGGCCTATCACCTGCCCGGCGATTGGCAGGCCCTGACCGTCGGTGCTGCGGTGAACTGGCAGAGCGATATTTACCGCGCCGCCAGCCGCCCGGTCGGACGCGACGCCGATGGCGAGCTGATCACCGAAAGAGCGAATATCCGTCAGGAGGCCTACACCGTCGTCAACCTGATGTCGCGCTACGCGTTCGACAGGCACCTGTCGGCCTCGTTGAACGTGAATAACCTGTTCGACAAGACGTATTACGACAACGTCGGTTTCTACAACGGCAACTTTTGGGGCGATCCGCGCACGGTGACCCTGAGCCTGGACTGGAAGCTTTAGGCGCAGGTAACTCCCATTTAACGGAATCGGCAGATAATGGCTGCGCAACATCGATTCATGGACGAAGCATCCGACGTCTGTAGTGGGAGGCATACCATGAAAAAACGTACAGCACTGATCCTCGCCGGCCTGATGGCACTCGGCTCAACCAGCGCGTTTGCCGAAGGTGGGGCAGAACGCATGCGGTATTACTTCGAGAGCTTGCGGCTCAGCCAACAGCAGGCCCAAGGCCAGGTTATCCAGAGCAATGAACTTCGGGTTCCGGATGATCAAACTGCGCAAGTGACTGAGCATTACAAACCGTAAACGCCAAAGGGCGCCCTGATGGACGCCCTTTTTCTTTGCCCGCGAATGCTGGCTCGTCAGTATTTAAAGCGCTTTGGTCCAGAACAGCATCCGACCGTGCGCCGGATCGAACATGCCCGCGGCAAAACCGAACTTGCCATAAGACGCCTGGGCGACCGCATTACCTTCCAGTACCTCCAAGGTGATTTTGCAGCAGCCACGCTGGCGGGCGATGTCCTCGACCTTTTGCAGCATTTTCTGGCTCAACCCCAACCCGCGAAACTTTTTCACCACCATCACATCGTGCACATTGACCAACGGCCGACAGGCGAAGGTCGAGAAACCTTCAAAGCAATTGACCAGCCCCGCAGGCTCGCCACCGACAAAGGCCAGAACGCTGAACGCGTGGGGACGCTTGGCCAGTTCCGCCGGCAGTTGCTCCAGCACGTCGGCGGACAGCGAGTGGCCGCCGCCCATCGGGTCTTCGGCGTATGCATTGAGCACCATACCAATAGCCTCGGCATGCACCGCATTGGTGTAACTGGCCTGAAGCACAAGAATTTCTGCGGATTCCATTTCCATCCTCGATCACACGTGAAGTAGCCCGGCGCGTTGCCCGCGCTGGAATGCCGAGCGACGATATCGCGAGCGCTGCTTATGCTGCAATCTTTACGCTCAAACGCCCCAGATCAGCGACTCGGTCCACCCCAGTTCGGCAAAATCCTCGGCCCTCAAGCCTGACTCGCCGGCACAGAAAAATTCGTCCAGTTGCGGTGGTTTGACCGGGGTACCGCTGAGCATGGCGTGAACCTGCCCACGATGATGGATCTGGTGCTCGAACAGATGGGAGAGCATACGTACGCGGCTCTCATATTGCGGCGTATCCCGGGCGATGGTCACGATTTTCCCGAGGTCGGCGTCGCGCATTTGCTCGCAGTAGGCGATCAGTCGCCGGTCTGCCAGCGCTTGTTCTCGCTTGAGGTCTACCGCTTGCGTAAACGGCTCGTCCTGGTTGAAAAACACGTAGCAATCGGGATGCGGATCGTCGCCGCGCAACTCCCGCTCCAGCGCATCCACGTAAAACCAGTCGCAGGTCAGGATGTGATTGAGGGTAGTGCGCAGACTTGGGAAGAAGCTGACCCGCGGTGCCGCCAGCTCGGTCGGGCTCAACTGGCTCCAGGCCTTGGCGAGTCGATGATTGGCCCAGGCGTTCTGATAGGCCATGGTCAGCAAATGGTGCGACAGAGGCTGATTCATGTTCGCGGCTCCTTGGGTTCAAGCTTCGGCGAAACGTTGCAGCTGCATTTCCTGTAAACGGCTGAGGGTGCGGCGGAACGGGAATTCCAGATAGCCTTCGGTGTACAACGATTCCATGGGCACCTGCGCTTCGAGGCACAGCGGCACCTTGCGGTCGTAGCACTCGTCCACCAGGGCGATGAAACGCCGTACACCGTCGTCATTCACCGACAATTGCGGCAACTCGCGATCTCCCGCCACCACACGCTCGACGCCATCTTCAGTGCCCCGGGCGATGCGCCCTTCGCGCTTTTGCGCGCTGAGGTTGGGCACGTCACTCAACAGAATAGCGCTGAAGGTGTCGCACAGGGCGATGAAATCCATGGCGGCAAAAGGCTGTTCACAGAGATCGGCGTAACGACTCCAGAGCACGGTTTCACTGGCCTGCACGACATTAAGTGAGCGATAGCCAACCTTGATCGGGTCACTGGACAGCGACTGGCCGACGGTCAGTGCCTTGAACACTTCACCCAGCGCACTGGGCTGTCCCGGTGCGGCCACCCAGTAACGTTGCAAACCAATGCCGGGGTGCAGCCGATGATCTTCACCACCGTCCACCGCAATCACCTGCATGTGTTTCTTGATGGCCTCGATGGCGGGCACGAACCGGTCGCGGTTGAAGCCATCGGCGTACAGTTGATCCGGGGGTTGATTGGAGGTGCAAACCACCACCACGCCCTGCTCGAACATCACCTGAAACAAACGCCCAAGAATGATGGCGTCGCCGATGTCGTTGACGAACAGTTCGTCAAAGCACAGTACCCGCACTTCCTCGCTCAGTTCGCGAGCCAGTGCCTTCAACGGGTCGGCGGTGCCCGTCAGCTGAAACGAACGCTGATGCACCCAACCCATAAAGTGGTGAAAGTGTTGGCGACGGGCCGGGACCTTCAGGCTTTGGTAAAACTGGTCCATCAACCAGGTTTTGCCACGCCCGACCGGCCCCCAGAGGTACACGCCAGTGATCGGCGTGCGCCCTTCATGCAACGCTTCGTAGCATTTTTGCAGCGCCCAGACAGCATGTTCCTGGGCTTCGTCCTGGACGAAACCCTTCTGTTCGATGGCGTGTTGCCAGGCGCTTAAGGGAGAGTCGACATTCATGCGCGGCAGTATGCCACGCGGCTTGGTTAGAGGGAGATGTCTAGCCGGGCGATCTTGCCCTGCTCATTCAGGCGAAACATATAGCGCAACTCCAGAGGGCTGCCAGGAAACGTCCCAGAGATCAGGTTATGCAACAGCACTTTGCCGGTGCGCAGTTGCACGTTGAGCACTTCAACTCGCGGCTGGTAACGCTGGGCGGTGTCTTGCATCCATTGCGCGATGGCCTGGGTGCCGACCTGGTGCTGGCCTTCATCGAACACATTGGCATCCTCAGCGAAAAAACTGGCGACCCGCGAGGTGTCGCGGGCATTGGCCGCTGCAATATAGGCGGCGATGGCGGGTGCCAGTGAAGAGGCTGGATTGGGCATGTTTACGGCTCCTTGTTTATTGATTCTGGAACCATGCTAGAACAAGCTTGTGTCAGTTCTTGTCAGGAGTGAAGCGCCCTGCTTCGTCCAGTTGCATCTGCTTGCGCCAGGTCCGCAACAGGTCACCGCGCCGCCCCGGATAACGCGCGCCCTGCGCACTGGCGGTCGAGATCCGGTCGGTGCGAAAGGTGCGATAGGCGCTGCGCAACTCACACCAGGCGACGATGATTCGCACCTCGTTCAGAAACCCCAGGGCCAGCGGCCAGATCAGCCGCTGACTCGGCACCTGATGAGCGTCCGCGTAGTCGATGTGCAACTTGGCCTGATCGCGGATGGCTTGGCGAAACACAGTCAGTGGCACCGCGTTTGGCGCAAAGCCATAACCCCGCGGGCCCGGCAGGACTGTCGGGTTGCGTAACGCGTCGAGCGCTTCAGGCGCCAATACCGCGGCAATCTTGGCCAGCGCATCCGCCGCGGCCTTGCTCAATACTTCATCCCCGCGCTGATCCACATAGCGCAAGCCCAGCACGATGGCTTCGGTTTCATCGGCGTTGAGCATCAACGGCGGCAGAAACAAACCGCTGCGCAGCACGTAACCAATACCCGCTTCGCCGTAGATCGGCGCACCCAGTGCGGTGAGTTCAGCGATGTCGCGGTACAGCGTACGCTCGGAAATTTCCAATTCGCCGGCAAGCGTCGCCGCGGTCACCGGACGACTTTTGCCGCGCAGCACTTGCAACAAAGTCAGTAAACGAGTAGTACGCGACACGATCGGCAGGCTCTGTCCGGAAAAGTTGTCGGAGCTTAGCAGAGCACCCTGTCAGAAAGTGGCAGTAGCGATGGGCCGGTGGTCGGCCCTTCTCTGAAGCTGGCGGCAATTTCATCGACACCGCCAACGGCTATCAGGCTGGCCAGTCGGAAGCAGGGCTGAAACCCTGGATCTGCCAATCATCCCGGTCGCCTGAAAAAGCATCGTCAGATCGCCGCCCGGACCAAGCCCGCTCCCACAGGTACTGCGCTGTACTTGTGGGAGCGGCGGTGCGGCGATCCGACTTGCCCGCGATGGCGTCGGAGGAGTCACCGCATGTCGGTGTTACCGGTCGACCTTATGTTTAGCCGCATACAAACACAGCATTTCCATCGCCAACGTCGCCGCCGCCAGTGAGGTAATGTCCGCGCTGTCGTAGGCCGGAGCCACTTCCACGACGTCCATCCCCACCAGATTAATCCCGCGCAAGCCGCCCAGGATTTCCAGCGCCTGCACCGTGCTCAAGCCGCCACACACCGGCGTTCCGGTGCCCGGAGCGAAGGCTGGATCGAGGCAATCAATGTCGAACGTCAGGTACACCGGGTGATCGCCGACCCTTGCCCGAATCGCTTCGACAATTGCATCAACACCACGCCGATGCACTTGCCGCGCATCCAGCACTTGAAAGCCCTGGTGATCGTCATTGGTGGTGCGCAAACCGATCTGCACCGAACGCGACGGATCCACCAGCCCTTCCTTCGCCGCATGCCAGAACATCGTGCCGTGATCGACGCGCTTGCCGCCTTCGTCCGGCCAGGTGTCGCTGTGGGCGTCGAAGTGGATCAACGACAGCGGACCATGTTTACGCGCATGAGCCTTGAGTAGCGGATACGTGATGAAGTGATCCCCGCCGAACGTCAGCATCGCGCTACCGGCGTTGAGAATGTGTTCGGCGTGGGCTTCGATGCTTTCCGGCACCGACTGCGGTGTGCCGTAATCGAAGTCGCAATCACCGTAGTCGATGACCGCCAGATGGTCGAACGGGTCGAAGGTCCACGGCCAGTGGCGTTCCCAGGCAATCCCGGTGGACGCGGCACGAATGCCGCGGGGTCCGAAACGCGCTCCGGGGCGGTTGCTGGTGGCGGTGTCGAACGGGACACCGCTGACCGCTACGTCAACGCCGCGCAAGTCGCGACTGTAGCGACGACGCATGAAACTGGTGATACCGGCGTAGGTACTTTCTGCGGCGGTGCCATAGAGGCTGTCGCGGGTCATGGCCTGATCGTTTTGCATCGGGACGTCCATCAGGTATTCCTTTTTAGTGGCGGCTACGGAAAGTGGTCCACACGCGAGTGCGTTGACGCATGTCCTTGAGGCTCATGCTGCGGTCGGCGTACAACCGGTCACGCACGTCAGCCAGTGGGTAGATGTCCGGATCGGTGCGCACGGCCTCATCCACCAGCGGTGTTGCCGCCTGGTTGGCCGTCGCGAAGAACAGTTCGTTGGTCAGTGCCGCGACGGATTCCGGGCGCAACATGAACTCGATGAAGGCACGGGCGGCTTCGGGGTGAGGCGCGTCCTTGGGGATCGCCAGGTTGTCCTGCCAGACCAGCGTGCCCTCCTTCGGAATCCGGTATGCCACTTCAAACGGCTTGTTGGCCTTGCGCGCCTGATCGGCGGCCATGCTGGCATCACCGTTGTAAGTCAACGCCAGGCATACGCTGCCGTTGGCCAGGTCGCTGATCTGCCGACCGGTGGCGACGTACAACACATTCGGTTGCAGCTGGTGCAGCAGCGCTTCGGCGGCTGACAGATCCGCCTTGTCGGTGCTGTAAGGATTTTTACCGAGGTAATGCAGCGCCAGGCCGACCACCTCCTGGGGTGAATCGAGAATGGCAATGCCGCAGTCTTTCAGTTTGCTGGCGTATTCAGGCTTGAACAGCAGATCCAGGCTGTTGAGCGGCACATTCGGCAAACGCTGCTTCACGGCTTCGACGTTCATTCCCAAACCCAGGGTGCCCCAGGTGTAGGGCACGCCATAGCGGTTGCCGGGATCGACGGCGGCGAGTTTTTCCAGCAAATCCGGATCGAGGTTGGCGTAACCCTTGAGGCCTTCGTGGGGAATCTCTTTCAACGCACCGGCTGCCAGTCCGCGGGCCAGCACACTGGAAGACGGCACGACCACGTCATAACCGCTGCCCCCGGTGAGCAACTTGGTTTCGAGTACCTCCGATGAATCGAACGTGTCGTACCGCACATGGATGCCGGTTTCCTGTTCGAAACGCTGCAAGGTTTCGGGAGCGACGTAATCAGCCCAACTGTAGAGGTTGACGACTTTTTCTTCGGCCTGGGCCGATACGGCCATGGCGAGAAACAGCGCGGGTAAACACGGTTTGAACGTGGGAGCCATGACGAAACACCTGACCAGATGAAGTGGATGCAGAATGCGTCGTCGGATACATTGGAAAAATACCAAGTTAGTTATCCTGACTTTATCCGGGAGTAATGTTTAATGCTCGGCCAACTGCATGATCTCGATCTGCAACTGCTGCGCCTGTTCGTCAACGTGGTGGAGTGCGGCGGCTTCAGCGCGGCTCAGGGTGAACTGGGTTTGAGCCAGTCGAGCATCAGCCAGCAAATGGCCAAACTGGAAACCCGGCTCGGCTATCGGCTGTGCAGTCGCGGCAAGGGTGGTTTCAAAATCACGCCCAAGGGCGAACAACTGCTCAACGCGACTCGCAGCCTGTTCGAGTCCATCGAAGCCTTCCGTCATCAATCCAATGGTGTGGCCGGACGCTTGATCGGCGAGGTGCGCCTGGGGCTGTCCGAAGCGCTCGATCAATCCGTGTTGCAACGGGTGGCCGATGCGATCCGGCGCTTTCGTGAGCGGGACGAATCGGTGCGCATCGAGTTGATCAGCGCCATGCCCGGTGAAATGGAACGGTTGCTGCTGCAACAACGACTGGACCTGGCGATCGGCTATTTCTCACAAGTGCAAAGCGCTTTTGACTACCGCGAACTGTTTACCGAAACCCAGCACCTGTATTGCGCCGCCGGACATCCGCTGTTCACCGATGTCGCACCTGACGATCAAGCGCTACGGGATTGTGATCGAGTCGATCACCCTTACCGTTTCCTGCGCAGCGACGAACCCTTCCAGGGGAAGATGTGTTCGGCGCGTTCGGAGCAAGTCGAAGGCACCCTCGCCTTCATTCTTTCCGGTAAACACGTGGGTTATCTACCCAATCACTTTGCCCGTAGCTGGGAAGACAAAAGACTGCTGCGGGCCGTGCGCCTAGAGGACATGAGTTTCGACGTGGCGTTTCATCTGGCCCGGCATCGCGCCCAGGTGCCGGGGGATGCGCAAAAGGCATTTGAAGAGGATTTGCTGGCGGCATTTGCGGCACCCGTTTGATAATGATCGTTCCCACGCTCTGAACTGAACCCGTCTCGCCTGCAGCTGTCGCACCCTTGAACCGCTAGAAAATGCTCGAGGCAGAGCCACTGGTGGTTCGGCCTTTTCGTTAAGAGAGCATGTCCATGCGCAGTGTCCACGCCGTTATCCTTTCCCTTCTTTTGCTCTCCCTGAGCGCCTGTGCCCTGTTCCCCAATCGTGATCCGCTGAACATCAACGTGGTCGGCATCGAACCGCTGCAAAGCCAGGACATGGAAGTGCGTTTTGCCGTGAAAATACGCGTGCAAAATCCCAACGAGACCACCATCAACTACAACGGCGTGGCCCTGGACCTGGAGGTCAATGGCCAACCACTCGCCTCCGGCGTCAGCGATCAAGCGGGCTCGATTGCACGCTTTTCCGAAACCGTGCTGACGGTGCCAGTGAGCGTTTCGGCGTTCTCGGTGCTGCGTCAGACTCTGGGCCTGAGCCAGACACAAATCCTGAACAACCTACCCTACGTGCTGCGAGGCAAACTGGCCGGTGGCTTGTTCGGCACCCTGCGTTTCGTCGACAGTGGCAAACTCAGCTTCCCAACGTCGACGACCGGCACCTGGTAATTGCGACTCCAGCAGCGCAAGACACAAGCGGGCCTGCTCGCGATAGCGGTGGCACATTCAACGCATTAGTTGCCTGAACCACCGCTATCGTCGGATCGCCGCCCGGAGCAAGCTCGCTCCCACAGGGGTTATGCGTTGAAGCGGACACCCGGCTTGGCGCGCTCATCCACCGACAACTCAAACACGTCCGGGCGCGCGTAGTGCCCGACAACGTCGAAGTCGTAACGGGCGCGCACCAGATCGTCAGTGTCGATTTCTGCGGTGAGCAAACCGGCGCCATCGCGCAGCGGTCCCGCCAGGATGTCGCCCATCGGCCCGACGATCACGCTGCCACCGGCTATCAATGGCCGGTCCGCCGGCCAGTTGGCGATCTCCACGCCCAAGGCGTGCGGCGAGTCCTGAACCTGACAGGCGCTGACCACGAAGCAACGTCCTTCATGGGCGATATGGCGCATGCTGACCTGCCACATTTCCCGCTCGTCCACCGTTGGTGCGCACCAGACCTCCACGCCTTTGGCGTACATCGCGGTACGCAGCAGCGGCATCATGTTTTCCCAACACACCACCGCGCCAATCCGCCCGACCTGACTGTCGATCACCGGCAACGTCGAGCCATCGCCTTTGCCCCAAATCAACCGTTCGGTGCCGGTGGGCATCAGTTTGCGGTGCTTGGCGACCAGTCCGGCCTGCGGATCGAAATACAACGCGGTGCAGTGCAAGGTGCTACCGGCGCGTTCGATGACACCGATCACCAGGTTGGCGCCGGTGCGCGCTGCCAATCCGGCCAACGCTTCGGTTTCCGCGCCGGGCACGTCGATCGCATTGGCAAAATACCGGGCAAAGGCTTCACGACCTTCCGGCAGTCGATAACCCAGTTGAGTGCCGAAGCCCTCACCTTTGGGGTAACCGCCGAGCAACGCTTCGGGCATGACCACCAGCGCCGCGCCGGATTCAATAATCGCGCTTTCCCAGGCAAGAATCTGTTCCAGCGTCTCGGCCTTGCCGCCGGGCAAGGCGCCGATTTGCAGTGCAGCAACAATTGACTTGGGCATCGCAGTCACTCCGTAAGCAATGAGGTGTTGCTCATTCTCAGGCGCCACGGGATCATGAATAAAGCCAATTTTGCTGCTGAATGATATAAATCAAATGAATATCGCCGCCGTTGATCTCAACCTGTTGAAAGTCTTCGAAGCGCTGCACGAGGAGTCCAGCGCGAGCCGGGCCGCGTTGCGTCTGGGCGTGACTCAATCAGCGGTCAGCGCCGCACTGCGCAGGCTGCGCGATGTGTATGGCGATCAATTGTTCGTGCGCACCGGCCGAGGCCTCGCGCCCACGCTCAAGGCCAACCAGTTGAAACCGGTGGTCAGCGATGCCCTGAACAAATGCCGGCAGAGCCTGGCGATGGTCGATCCGGCCGCTCACCATTACGACGGGCGCTCGGTGACCGTGGGCATGTCAGATGATTTCGAAATTGCTTATGGGCGCCGGCTGATCGAGGAAATCGCCCGCGTCGCGCCGAAGCTGCGGCTGATCTTCCGTCAGACCCACAGCCAGATCGTCGCCCAGGCGTTGATGGAACGCAGCATCGATCTGGCGATTACCGCGGGCGGATTCGCCGAGCGCTTGCTCAGCCGTCAGGTGCTGGGAGAAGGCGGCTATCTGTGCCTGGCAGACCCGATGAGCCTGGCCGCGGGACAGCACACCATCAGTCTTGAGGAGTTCGTCGCACGCGAGCACATTCTGGTGTCGTCGGGTGGTTTTATCGGGATCACCGATGAGGGGCTGGCGGCGCTGGGGTTGAGTCGGCGGGTATGCGCGTCGACCACACACTTTGCGGCATTGCCGCACTTGCTCAAGGGCAGTCAGGCCGTGGCGACCATTCCGACCCATGCGGCCCAAAGCATTGCGGCGCTCAGCGCACTGGCGCTGCTGCCCTGCCCCCTGGCGTTGCCGCGTTACCCGATCGAACTGGGCTGGCGCACCACTACGCAGCTCGATCCGGTGGTGTTGAAAGTGCGTGAGGCCATTGTCGCGAGTTTCGCGAGCGCGTAGGAGCTGCCGCAGGCTGCGATCTTTTGATCTTCGGCAATTTCGAAACCGCCAAAAGAGCAAAATCAAAAGATCGCAGCCTGCGGCAGCTCCTACGCGGGGGTAGTGTCAGTTAGAAATTTATTTAGCAGCCATCAGGCGATTGATCTCGCTGCGCACCATGTTCGCGAATTCCGGGGGCGACATGCCGTCAAGTTCGGCACGGACCCACTCGGACCATTTGCCTTTGCGCTTGGCGCGCTCACCGAACAACCGTGCGGCCTCGCCCTTGGACTTGCCCAGGTTGCTTTGCCAGAGATCGAACAAACGGGATTTCTCATCTTCAAGCGCAGCGCGCTCGGCAAGGGGTTTGTCGGCCAGATTGAAGCTCATGGGAGTTACCTGCTGCGTAAAATAGGCGACATCTTACACTGTAGGAGGAAATGTCCGACTCAGGATTTTTCTTCAGGCTGGGGTCAACGCAAAAACTCACTGCAACTTTTTCGCTGACGACAGACTCCATTGTTCACTGTCCATTTATCTGCAAGGAGTACCCCAATGGCCCGGAAAACCGCCGCACAAGTCGCCGAAGACCAGATCAAGGATCAAGCCTTCAGCGAGCTTCAGGTTCTGATCGAAGAGTCGGAAAAACTGCTTAACAGCAGTGCCTCGCTCGTCGGTGAGGAAGCGGACACACTTCGTGGGCAAATCGCCCAAAAACTTCAGCAGGCTCGGGACTCCGTCACCAGCGTTCGTGACCGGACCAAACCTGCGGTCGCAGCCACTGAAACCTACATTGGTGGTCATCCGTGGCAAACCGTGGCCATCTCCGCCGGTTTTGGCCTGGTTGTCGGGTTGTTGCTGGGTCGGCGTTGAGCGGTACCGCTTTAATGGGTACTGAGCAAAAGGCGAGCATTGAGCTCGCCTTTTTCATGCCCGGGTTTTAGGCAGACCTCAGAGCCCGGCCAATTCCCGCAAACTCGTCAACGTCTCAGCGTCGAGCTTAATGCCTTCGGCGCTGGCCTTGGCCCGCTGCTGGTGACGTCGATCACCCGGCAAACGCTTGAGCCCCACGCCGTGCATCTGCCGGACCAGTTCCTGGCTGCGCTCGGCGAAATTCTGCCCGGCCGCCTTGCTCGGGTCGATCACGATCAGCAATTGGCCAGTCCATGGCGTCTTGGCCCCCGGATGGTTTGACCAATCGAACTCGAAGGAAAAATTTCCGCCGGTCAACGCCGCCGCCAACAGCTCGACCATCATCGACAGCGCCGAACCTTTATGCCCGCCAAACGGCAACAACGCGCCGCCCTCGAGAATCGCTTTCGGGTCCTGGGTCGGCTGGCCTAGACCGTCCACACCCATGCCTGGCGGCAAACGCTCGCCCTTGCGTGCGGCGATCTGCACATCGCCATGGGCAATGGCGCTGGTCGCCAGGTCGAAGACAATCGGGTCGCCGTCAGCGCGAGGGGCGGCGAACGCAATCGGGTTGGTCCCGAACAACGGGCGATCGGCACCGTGCGGCACCACGCAGGTCATGCTGTTGACCACGCTCAGCGCCACCAGCCCTTCATAAGCGAAGGGCTCGACATCCGGCCACAAGGCTGCGAAATGGTGGGAATTACGAATCGCCAGCACCGCAATGCCGGCACTGCGGGCTTTTTCCACCAGGAGTGCACGGGCGGCCGCGAGCGCTGGCTGGGCAAAACCGTTAGCCGCGTCGACCCGGACAAAACCCGAGGCAACGTCCTCGACCACTGGCACGGCCTGGCCATTGACCCAGCCGCTCTTGAGCGTCGAGACATAACCTGGAATACGAAACACGCCGTGGCTATGGGCGCCATCGCGCTCGGCGCCGGCGCAGTTGAGCGCCAGTGTTTTGGCGACATCGGCGCTAGTGCCGTGACGCTGGAAAATCTGCTCAAGCAAAAGAACGAGCGCGTCGAAATCGAGCGTTTGAGTGTTCGAACTGACGGCCATTTCGGGCGTTGCGGTCATCTGAAGCTCCAGTTTTATTATTGAGTACGGGCAACAGGGTGAAACAAGGTTGCATGGCAACCAAAAACAGTTGTCGATTAAGCGCTGTTTTACCGGCGTCCTGTCAAGTCTCGACAGCGTGTTCGGATCAAGCAATATGTACCGCACTCGAGCCTGTCCGTGGCCGTACTGTTTTTCCTCAATCCAACGGCCGGCGATTACCCGCCGATCGCCGCACATCGAGGAAAAACCATGTTTGCTTCTCCACTGCCGTATTTTTTCGACGAGGCAGAACGCGCATCCAATGCCAAACAGCCCGGTGATCGCGAGAAAGCGCTGACCTTCACGCTTGATGACCTGAGCTGGTTGAAGGGTATTTATCTACCGACCCATGAAGCCCGCATGGCCTCGACCAAGCCCATGCATGTCGAGCGGTTGCTTCTGGGCTCGACGGACATTCCATTGGCCGGTGCGTTCGCCATGAGCCGGCCCAACGATGGAGAAGTCACGCTCTATACACCGTGCAAAGGCCTGGTCAAATTCGCGGGCATCGTCGATCTCAAAAGCAACCTCAAGGAGGGGTTGGCGCAGGAGACCGGAAAACGGGAATTACTGCGCTATCTTTCCATTGAACAACGCAACGCTGTGCAGGCAGCCGCTGTGCCTGAGATTGCTACAACAACCATCGAAGGTGCGGTATTCCAGGACCAGGAGCTCACACTCGAACTCAATCAGACACGCAACATCCAGTCGATGATGGCCGAACTGGTCAAGATGCCGACACTGCAGTCGATGCTGGACGAAAGCCTCAAGATGACGTTGGCCAAGCGATTCCCCAGGCTGGATCAGCGCCAGACAAGGCTGGAAACCTTCATCCGCACGGTTTCCACCTTCGACACCAGCGAGTCCCGGTACACGATGTCCTCGCAGCCACTGAACGACGTCCTCTTGCAGTACTACCTGACCCATCAGTGGCCAACGGGTGATTCCAGGGTCTTTTCCAATCCCGCACACGGCGTGAGCAGCGACGCCGATAACCGGGCATGGGAAAGCGATTATTGGAGAACCGATCGTTGGCCCGGTGTTCGAACAATTGATGGCAGCTATCCTCGACAAGCAACTGCAGAACCTGGCTTACGCCTTGAGCCGCTACCGCGAAAGTGAAGGTTCGCTGGACCCGTATGCATTGCTCGACAAGGCGCTGGATGTCCGGGGACTGATCGATGACCGGCTGTTGGCCGCCGATACCACGGGACGCTGGAGTACACACGTGGACCAGCGCTGGAGTGCACAACCGGCCACCGTTCGCGCCGAATCGGCCAAAGAACAATTGGCACTGCTCTCCACCGTTGAACAGGCGCTTGAACAACGCCTTGAAAACCACCCCGCCATTCCTGCCGCCACCCGAACCATCACCGAGGCGCAACGTATCGTCAGTTCGTCGCTGGAAGGCTTGCAATCGAGTTTCACCCACTCCCTGTCAACGGCATTGCGCAGCGAGCTCAAACTGCAGACCGTTGCCCGCACGCTGGGTGTGACGGAACAGGCGATCATCAAAACGGTGCTCGATACGCCGGTACGCTTACAACGGGGCGCGTTGAGCGGTTTTCTGCCGGACGTATTTTCCCTGGCGTTGAAGGCAGGCGATGCTACGGATCCGTTGAAACTGGCCAGTTGTTTTGTGCTGACTGAACGAGGAGGCCTGGACCCGGTGCATTCGGGCAAGGCCATTTTGTGGACGCCCGCGTTGGGGTTCGAAGCCTTCAAGGCATTGACACTGCTGCTGACCGAACTCGGTCGACGCCTCGCAGACGTCAACCATCGCTCAGCGCTTCTGGAGAACCTTGGCCGTAGCGAGTGATTGCCTGGCAAGACTTACACGTTGGCGCCCCTGCAGCGGGTAGATGGGCATTTTCTTGAGTGTCTACAAAAACCTTATGTGCATCTGGCCCCGTCGTGCCTGACCAACGCGCTGGTGACGAAGCTCTCCACCACGCCGCTGACCCATCTCCTGAATCTCGTGGCGCTGCGTAAGCCGATGACCGGGCTCGACCGTGCGATAGATATTGCGCGGTCACTGACGACTCAACAAAATCTGCCGGCATGGCTGGCCAAAGCATCCATAAACGATCTGATGCTGCATGCCGAGCTGCTTCAGCAATACCTCAATAACGTTAAAGACGACCAGGATTACCTGGCCGGCATACGGTCACTGCAGCGCACGGCACACCATGAACTTGAAAAACAACTCAAGGCAGATTCCTTCAACATCAACCCGGACAAGGTCCAGGTCCAGATCAGAGCCCGCCCCACGTCTGCGTCCAGTGCCCAAACCCTGACTGACTTTGCATTGATCCGGGCGAACATCAGCAGAAAATACTGAGCGGCGCCTTCGCAGACACCCAGGCGAACGCGTACCGCAGGAAGCGGTTTTACACACAATTGCCCTGGCAGTTGATGCATTACGCCCACGTGGAAAAACTGCAGGAGCGTCTGAGCGAGACGGGGTTTGATCTGATCCGGCAAGTCATGGACATGCCAGACGCCATCGCCCGCGCAGCAGTCGACGGTGCCCATGCGATCATCCGCCCACTTGAGTTCCTGGGTATAAAGAGTGCCCAGACGATCAAAGTGCCCGGTGTTTATCTGATCGGCTCGACGGCTGGTCGCTCTGCACCACAGGTGCTTATTGCGCCTCACAGCCCTCGGCATGCGGTGAAAGAATATGAAAATGAAGCACAACTGCTAACAGAACTGACGACCCGCGGACCATTGCTTGACTGGCTACTCCTGAATCTGCCGCAGCCTGATCGGATACTGCTTGAAACCCGGATGGCGCCCCCCCATCACCGCGTTGCCAGAGCCACGCCGGCGAGCACCGGTCATCGCGTCACAGAGACCACACTGGCCTCCAATCCGATCAAGGGGAACCTGTTCAGCCATTTATTCAATGACAACGCCGCGTTGCTGAGCCGATTGCTCGGTTGTCAGTCCGATGACAGAAAACAGGGCGCGTGGGCGACCATCAAACAGGGGTTGGGCGAAGATTTGCACGCGGCATTTTCGTTTTGTATGGGCAAACAAGCCGACGCCGCGCTTCAGCCTCATCAGCCGGTTAAAGAACGCGATAACGGTTTTGGAAAGCATGAATGTTGAAGCACATGGAATGCCACAAATCCGTCGAATTTTTCCGCGCAAGGCTCGTCAGATTGACGAGGCGCTGGATCTGGCAACCACCTATGCCTGGAACAGCTTCCGCAACCTGCAACTGCTCAAGACTTCTGATGGCGCGGTCACGCCCGTGCACCAGCTCATCATGGATTTTATCGGTGTGCCTACCGTGTCGGACGCGCAGGTGGAGAAGCTCGAAAAAGTCGTGGGCGACATTTTTGCGGCCCTGTTGGACCCCACACTCAGAAAGCCGAACTCAAGGCGTTTTGTAGTCGGCAGGCTCGTCGAGCACGCGGAAAATACGTTCGGCTTCACCCTGCCCAACGACGGAAAAAGGAAAAATTTACCTGACAGATAAATTCTTCGCCCCCCATTTCGACCTCTACCGCAAACATCTGTCCGACGCCGCCTTCCCCATCAACACTCATGCCCGGGCGGCAACCCTGATCCATGAGATTTCGCACATTGCCGGCAAAACCGAGGACATTTCTTATCTCGATGCCAGCAGGCCGTTCGTCGACCTGATAGGAATGGCCAGTGTTTCTGCCACGGATCTCAAAAAAGCCTTGAGCGAACTTCAGGACAGTGCACTGTCAATCAAGACGCCTTATACACAGCTGTTCAAAATTCAGAACCCTGATGACGGTGGATGGGAGGACCTGGGCAACACTCTTCATGAAAATACTGATCAGATAAAGGAACTTATGTTGGCCTTGACCGGCGCGGACAACCTGAGTGGAGCCCGTACAACCTTCAAAAAAGATTCCCTGATCAGACTGGCGGTGCAACTCGCTAACGCTGACAGCGTTACCTGGCTGATCACCCATCTGGGGCGCCAATTGCATACCAGTACCCCGTGAGTTTGAAAAATAAGTGCTTGTTTGATTGGTAATTGCCATGACAGTTGTTCTCGCAAACTTCCTCACAAGGTTAGAATGCAGGAAATCAGGATGAGTCAATGACCGACAACCCTCTCTCGCAAGCCCAATATGACGCAATCACCGATGCCGCTGCGCATTGGTGCATGCGTCTGCACGCCATCGATTGCACGGCTGAAGAGCGGCTGGCGTTCGAGCAATGGCACAACGCTCAT
Organism: Pseudomonas sp. MDT1-17; assembly: GCF_054898105.1. Taxonomy (NCBI): domain Bacteria; kingdom Pseudomonadati; phylum Pseudomonadota; class Gammaproteobacteria; order Pseudomonadales; family Pseudomonadaceae; genus Pseudomonas; species Pseudomonas sp. MDT1-17. The sequence goes on from NZ_JBUBVM010000001.1 coordinate 3,815,726, forward strand.
CCGCTTCACGCGTTCGAGTATGAGGCCATGCTGGAGATCTGGGATGTCGCGGGGGACCTGCCACGTCCCGAAACCGTGATCCCGGCGGCTCGCGCCAAACCTGCAACACCTTGGCGCACCTTCGGTATCGCAGCCGTGGTTTGCGCCATGGCGTTGCCATTGGCGGCCTATAGCGGCTGGAACCTGGGCTGGCTCCCCAATTCGTACCAACATTTCGAGGCGAGCGGTACTGTCCGTCAGGTCACCCTGAGCGATGGCAGTCAGGTGGAACTGAACCTGGGCAGTGAGCTGACGTTCAGCAATTACAAGGACCAGCGCCGGATCACGCTGAAAAAAGGCGAAGCCTTCTTCAGCGTCAGCCACGACACTCGGCACCCCTTCATTGTCAAAGCGGCCGAAGGCAGGATTCGGGTCACCGGAACCAAATTCAATGTCTGGATGTATGAAGATCAGGTACGTGTGAACCTGGTTGAAGGTTCGGTGCTGGTCAGCAGCAATGATGCCCTTGCGAGTGACGGCTTGCGTCTCGAGCCCGCGATGCAGGCGAGCTATAGACGCGGCGACTTCACGCCCCGGATCAATCAGACCTACGACAATGACAATTCACTGGCGTGGCGCAGCGGAAAACTGGTGCTCGATGATCTGGCGCTGGCCGACGCGCTGCCATTGATCAATCGCTACTTGAGCAAACCGGTGATGGTGGCCGACAACAGTACCGGCTCGATTCGTATCGGTGGCATCTACAACATCAAAGAACTCAACAACCTGGTGGCGACCCTGCCCAAGGTATTGCCGGTCTACCTGACCCGCAACAAGGATGGCAATCCGGTCCTCAATTCCATTCCGCAACAAGCCCCGAAAAGCTGAAGGCCGCGACCCTTGCGGGGTGCGGCCTTCATAGTGGGTTCAAGCGCCATCAGCGTTACTGTGCAGCCACCTTCCCGGCTTTTTCATCCTGCTCACGGATTGTCTGAACCTGGTACTGCGGATCGGACGTGATCTGTTGCTCGGCGAACGGCAACACACTCAACTGCTTCCTGGAAAATGCCAGGGTCTGGTCTCTTGAGTACTTCGAGGCCGGGTCACTGGATAGCGAGAAAGCCAGCAGCCCCTGGGCCTGTGGTCCCTTGTCATCGAAGGTCACCACCTGCAAATAGCTGGTACCGCTGACGACTTCGAGTTTACCGTCGGTTCTCGGCACGCTCTGAATGGCGTTATACACCCCCAGAGTGCCAGGTCCACCATGAATCGGCGTCTGTTGGCCACCGCTGCTGACCACCTGAATATCACCCCAGCGACTATCAGCCTTGAGCCCCATCTTGTTGATCTGCACTACCGACGCCAGCATTGCTTCGCGAACCGCCTGTGCGACTTTCGGGCGATCGACCGCCAGGCCATTCGGGGTGTGTTGCGGGTCTTTCGGGTCGAACGCCACACGCCATAGATCAGGTGTTTTCTCTAGCGACTCCATGACATTCTGGAAATGCACAAAGCCCAGACTACTGTCCAGATTTGCACTGCGGTCCCAGGCCTTGAGACTGGCACACAGCGACGTGAGCGTTGGCGCATCGGAACCCAGGGCCGCCGCACAGAACTGCAGCAGGTCCGGCATCACTTGGACCGCCTGATACACCTGGTCGTCCATCACCATGTTCTGCAAATCCACCGCCGCAATAGGGCCGGCCATGTTCAACGTATTCAGGCGATCCAGTGCAAAGCGTGAGCGCAACCCCAATGGCTGACCGTCCTGACTGATCAGGGGCGAGAAACCGCTGAGCGGTTGCGCCGGGTTGGCCATCCAGGCCGAATCGTTGGAGTGCTGCACGAAGTCCTTGCGCAACAGTTGCGGCAATTTGTCTGAGGCATATATCCCTTTTTGCGCAGCCTGCGGGTCGATGTCCCAGGCACACGCGCTGTTGGAGCCGTCGAGGACGATCATCTGCAACCCGGCCCGAGGATCACTGCACTTGGCCAGTTTGTCGGCACTCACGTTCGGCACGACCGAGAGGTTCATGTACAGCGTCTGCCCCTGATCATCCGTCGCCAGGGTGTTGACCCACGGGATCCCCTGGATCTTGTGCACCGACGCCTGCAAGTCCTTGAGGCTGACCGCACGGTTCATCGCATACCATTGCTGCAAGACCCGGTCGTTATCCAGATTGGCGTCGCGCAGGCTGTAGGCAAACTGGTTGTCCCAGTCGAGTTTTCCAGGCCACTGCACGATCGGGCCGAACTGCGAACTGTAGACCCCATGAGAAACCGCTTTGGTCTGGCCATCCGGTTGTTTCACATTCACTGTCAGGGTCTGTTTCTTCATGGGCAATGACTTGCCGTCGAGCAGATAGCGGGTCGGATCCTTGGGATCGAGTTGCAGGCGATACAAGGTGAAATGCTTGGACGAATCCACAGTGTGGGTCCATGCCAGGTGCTGGTTGAAACCGATATTGATCATTGGCAGCCCCGGCAGCGCCGCGCCCATGACGTCCAGCTTGCCGGGAATGGTCAGGTGCATTTGATAGAAACGCATGCCGCCTACCCAAGGGAAGTGCGGATTGGCCAGCAACATGCCGCGGCCGTTGAAAGAGCGCTCACTGCCGACTGCCACGGCATTGCTGCCGCGATCCAGGGCAAATCGCTGCATGCGCGAGGCGGCCACCTGGAACGCCACGGGGTCGCCAGCCACTTGAGCAACGGCCTTGGGTGGCGTCGCGCCGGCCAAGGCCTCGGCAAACTGCCCTACTCCGCCCTCGACCAGCAGACGCCGCGTCAACTTGACCAAGTCCTGGGCGGTAATCTCGCGCACCCAGTCGCCCTGACACTGCTGCGGCAAACCCTGCGCCCGACGTTCTGTCAGCGAACGGTTATAGCCCGCCACATAACCTTCGATGAGATCACGTACTGGCGGGGTTTGCGCCTGCCAGAAAGCAGAGACGGCCTGCGGAGTGTTCAGCCAATTGAAGAACAGATCGCTGACCAGGTTTTCGCGCTCTTCGACCGTGAACTGATCCGGGCCGAAATACCGTGAACGTTCACCGTTTACGGTGGTGATCTCATTGGCCAGCAGGCACAGGTTGTCCTGAGCGTAGGCGTAACCAATGCCATAACCGAGCCCGCGCTCATTGTCGGCACGGATATGTGGCACGCCGAAACTGGTTCGGCGAATGTCGGCGCTCGCCTGCTCTGGTTGACTGCGTGCGTTTGCCGCAAGACTCAAGCCCAGAAACATACCCGCAAGGCTCAACCTGGTTAACTGCCTGGAAATAATCACGCTCGCTCCTGATCGAAAAGACAAACACCCTGCGTCATACACGCACTGCGCCTTCCCCTAGGAACGAAACAAATGACAAAAATTTAGGCCCTGAAAGGCGCTTTCCACGGCCATCTCACAGGCTGCTGACGTGATGGTGACAAAATTTCTACATTCGGGGCTTCATTATTTGCCCTGCTCATCCGTCTTATTGAATGAGAGCACCCATCACATTTCCTGGCCGGCTCGGAAAAGGAGTTTTTGCATGTACAACTCGCAACTGCCAACGGACGGTAGCAATGCGCCAAAGGGCTCTGCCCTGAGCTCTGGAGTTTTCAGTCAACGCAGCGAGCGCAATGGCAACGAACGGATCAGGTCACTGCTCAAAAGCTTTGGTCTGCGCACCAGCCTGATCCGCCTCAAAGTCATCGACGCCCTGCTGACTGCCGCCGAAAGCGACCGTAGCCTTGGCGTGCGCGGCGTGCACAGTCACTTGCTGGACCTCGATATTCCCCTGTCCTTTCTCAGTGTGCGGGAAGTGTTGAAACGCTTGTGCAGCGAGGGCGTGATCACGCTCAATCCGGACAAAAGCTACAGCCTGCATCCGCACGCCGCAGCCATACTCCAACGCGAGTAATCAGCTCAAGGGGCGTCGCTCAGGTTTTGACCTTGCGACGCATCACGCCATTGATCACCACCACGATGACCGCCACACCGATGGCGATGTACTGAAACAGCTTCTCGCTGATGACGCCTGCGTTTTGCAGATACGAAAGGCCGAACATGGTCCCCAACACCACGAGGGAGATCAGAATCGAGTATTTCAAACGTTGCGACTGAGTCATTGCGAGTTCCTGTACCTGAAAAATGTATCCGGTTTGTATCAGAACACATGCCAAGCCCCTACCGTTCTCCGGGGATGGGACGCTACAAACGGGGTCTCATGTTACAGCCGATGAAGAGTTTTGGCTTCATGCGGCGATAACCATGAGGATTTTGAAATGTTCCGTCGAATCACACTGCTGATTCCGCTGCTTGCCATACTTTCCCTGAGCGGCTGCATCATTTTCCCCCACGGCGGCTGGCACGGCGGTCATCATTACGACCGTGGCGGGCCGGGTTATTACCAGCATCGATAACGTGAATAACTGAACTATCATTCGTAAGATAAATACCCTATCCAATAACTGTTGAGTAAATGCCCGCTCTGTTGCGGGCATTTTTCGTACGTGCACATTCACTTCTTCCTACCCATCGAATGTCGAAACATAGCGAAAACAATTGAAACGTTGAGTCTCAATAGTTCATTGGAGCTATTCATATTCGATGATTATTCTCGGTCCATCGCAACAAACCCGCTATCAAACTTCGAGTAGAGAACAGGGATGCCATGCACAAGCCTTTAATCAATATCAGTCCCCACCATTTATTGGGCTTTTGCCTTGCAATCACTTTTTTCGAACTTCTGACTTATATGGCCAGCGACATGATCATGCCGGCCATGTTGACTGTTACCCGAGAATTGGATGCCAGCCCCAGCCATGTTCCCTACGCCTTCAATCTGTATTTGGCGGGAGGCATTCTTCTGCAATGGCTTATCGGACCACTGTCTGATCACTTCGGTCGCCGCCGGATGTTGCTCATCGGTTGTGCGGTATTCGCCTTGGCCTGTGCCGCAGCGTTCAACGTGCAAAGCATTTATGCATTCAACGGCTTGCGACTGATTCAGGGCATGGGATTGGGTTTTGTCATTGCGGTCAGCTATCCAGCCCTGCAAGAAGTTTTCTGCGAAGCCGACGCGGTAAAAATCATGGCACTGTTGGGGAACGTTGCATTGCTCTCGCCGCTTTTGGGGCCGTTGCTCGGAAGTCTGCTGCTGGAATGGCTGTCCTGGCGGGAGCTGTTTTTACTGCTGGGTTTGGGCGGCGTGATGGTCTGGCTTGGGCTTTACCTGTTCATGCCGGAAACCGTGGGCACCCTGCGCCACGACGGTCAGCGACTGAAAGCCGTGCGTTTTGAATGGCGCAGCACCGTGTGCCGCTATCTGGCGTTACTGGCTAACCCGCGATTCCTGAGTGCAACTGTCGCGCTGGGCGTGATGAGCCTGCCGTTGATTGCGTGGATCGGGCTGGCGCCGCTCTTGCTGATTCAGAACCAGGGACTTTCATCTCTGCAGTATGGCCTGTGGCAAATCCCGGTGTTTGCGGCGGTCATTATCGGCAACCTGATACTCAACCGCCTCATTGCCCACACTGAATTACCACAATTGATTCGATACGCGCTTTGGCCGTTTTGCGGCGGGCTCTTCGCGCTCGTCGTCGTCAGCTTCTACGGCGCTTCGACAGTTGTGCTGATCAGCTGCCTGGCGCTTTACGCCGTTGGGCTAGGCATGAGCAATGCCGCGCTGTACCGGCTTGCGCTGTATGCAAGCGACGACAGCAAAGGCTTGGTCTCGGCGATGATCGGCATGATGTCGATCGCCGTCATGGGCGGCGGCGGCTCGATTATCGCTGCGGCCGGCGCCGGTAATAGTCACGAATCCTTTGCCCTGATGGCGGGTATTGCAGGGCTTTTGTGCCTGGCACCCCTACGCCTGTTTCTGCGGCGTTCTCACATCGCGGTTGTCGTCTGACACCACAACGTAGGTCTTCTGATGATCCATTTACCCCACACCGATGCGCTCTGCGCGTTAACGCAACCCTATTGCCTGGATTCCGTGCCGGAAGGTCTGTTCGATCAGGCGATGGGGGAAATCAGCCTGTTTCATTGTCACCACACGCCTGGTTACGAACGCTGGCTACACGCCAACGGGCTAGAAGCCCGGGACCTTGAAACACTGGATGACTGGTCAAGACTGCCGCCGATCTTCGCCAACTATTTCAAACGTCACCTGTTGTTCAGTCCCACCGGTGAAGGCGCGCTGGAGCTGACATCGTCGGGTACCAGCGGCCAGAAGAGTCGCATGCGCTATGACCCTCGCAGCATGGCGGCGGCCCAAGGCATGGTGAGCCACATTTTCCGCCACTACGGCTGGGATACCCCGGACAGCCCCTGCAATTACTTGCTCCTGAGCTACGAACCCGAGGCCGCCAATACCTTGGGCACCGCTTACACCGACCAGTTTCTCTGCAGCTATGCACCCGTCAACCGAGTTGTCTACGGATTGCGCCTGACCCGTAAAGGTCACACGTTTGACCTGTTTGGTGTTATTCGCGCCTTGCAGGAGTTTGCCGACGAAGGCTTACCCGTTCGAATTCTCGGATTTCCAGCGTTCCTTTCGCATGCGCTACAGCACATGGAAGACACCACTGCGCCGAATCTCAAGCTATCCGCCCAGTCACTGGTGTTTCTGGGTGGCGGCTGGAAAACCCAGGCAGCGCAGGAGACTCCCCTGCTTGAGTTGTATGGTCGAATCAACCGGCAATTGGGTATCGACCTGTCCCGTTGCCGGGATGGCTACGGTGCCGTCGAGCATGCCGTGCCCTATATCCAATGTGCCCACCATCATTTTCATGCCCCCATTTACTCGAAGGTTTTCGTGCGCAACCCATCCGATTTCACGGTCCAGCCATACGGTCAGCGCGGCTTGCTGGAATTCGTCTCCCCGTACATTTCGTCAAGCCCGGCGCATGCCGTGGTCATGGGCGATCTGGCGACATTGCACCCCGGCGCACGTTGCGGATGTGGCCTGACGACTGATTGGTTCGAGCTGCACGGACGTGCTGGCACCACCGCCAGTCGCAGCTGTGCCATGGCGGCTTCTGAACTGCTGGGAGGGGCTTGATATGTACCTCATCAATGGCCAACTGCGTGACGACGTTACCCTGGAAAGCGCCCTCGACTGCCTTCAGAAACAATTGCCCGGGTTGCTTTCTGCACCGATTGACAGCGAGACCGTCATCAAGGCCGCAGCGCGCTTCGCCACGCAATTACAGGCTCGCAGATTGAACCTGTCTCTCGAAGACGATCACTGTCAGGGACTTATTGATTTCTGCCAGCCCAGCAACTTGGGCAGGAAGCTTGAGCGCGAACTGGGTTCGCAACCCCGCTCGCTGAGGCGTATCGACTACCAGCAGTCACGTTTTGAAAGCTGGCAGCCGTTGGGGTTGGTGGTACATGTGACGCCAGGTAATGCACCGATGCTGGCGTTCTGCGCGGTTCTCGAAAGCCTGCTGGCCGGCAATATAAACTGGCTACGCCCCAGCGCCAGCGATGCGGGTTTGACCGTGCAGTTGCTGGCTGCCTTTGTGAAGTGCGACGCCAGCGGCAAGCTTGCCGAATTCGTCGCGGTGCTGCCCGTGGGCACTTCCCGGATAGCTGAACTCTGCGCTCAGGCCGATGGCGTGTCAGCCTGGGGTGGTGAAAAGGCACTCAAAGCGATTCGTCAGCAGATCCCCGCCGGTTGTCGCTGGATCGACTGGGGGCACAGGATCAGTTTCGCTTACCTGTCGCCTGACGCGGCCAACCCTTCGACGCTGGATGCGTTGGTGGATGAGGTGTGCAGTCTGGATCAGCAAGCGTGTTCCAGCCCGCAATGGGTGCTGGTGGACAGCAACGACCCGGCCATCCTGCAGGACCTGGGAGAGCGTTTGAGCGAAGCCTTCAAGCGTCGCGCGTCGTATTGGCCGGCGCTGGTGCCCACGGACCAGGAGGCTTGCGAGATCACCACCCGCACGGCCATGGCGCAACTGGATTATTGTTTTGCGAACCAGACCGGCCAGGTCTGGGCCGGCCACGGATGGCGGATCATCTGGGAACATCATCAGACGCTCGCACCGTCGCCACTGTTTCGTACGGTGCTGCTCAAGCCCGTGCCGCAACACTTGATCGCCGAGACGCTGTTGCCCTGGCGCACGGTCCTGCAAAGCTGCGCGCTGATTTGCCCCCCGACGGAGACGCCAGGACTTGTTCGAAACCTGGTCAATGCTGGCGTCACCCGTATTGCGCCTTGCGCGGGGATTCACGACGGCTACGCCGGTGAGCCCCATGATGGCGTCTACGCGCTGACGCGTCTGAGTCGCCGTCTCTCGGTGAATCTGGCACCTGATGTGCTGAGGGGCCGTGCAACGCTCGACCCGGTCCCGCCCGCACCTGATACCGCCCATGAGCCGATCATGGACAAAAATGCCTTCACAACCCAGCCGATGGGCGCCGCGGCGCAATTGTATTTCCGCTCTGGCGGAAGCAGCGGCACTCCAGCCCTCGCCGGTTTCAGCTATCGCGACTTTCAACGGCAGATGCGCGCAGCGGCCGACGGCATGTTCGCCGCCGGGCTCGATCCTTCACAGGACCGGGTCATGAACCTGTTTTACGGCGGCAGCCTGTACGGAGGGTTCCTCAGTTTTACCAAAATACTGGAACAGATGGGCGTCACACATTTCCCCATGGGTGCGCCCCATGACGATGACTTCAGCGAAATCGCCCAACTGATCATCGACCAGCGTGTCACCGTGGTGATTGGCATGCCGAGCACCTTGCATCGCCTGTTTTTCAACGAGCAGGCCCGGCTCCGCGCGTACGCAGGTATCGGCAAAGTGTTCCTCGGCGGCGAGCATCCGGGCCAAGCCAGCCTTGGCCTGATGGAAAGCTGCGGAGTCTCGATGATCCGCTCGGCGATCTATGGTTCCGTCGACGCCGGCCCCTTGGGGCATGCGTGCGCAGGCACCGCGAACGGGGTGTTTCACTTGATGTGCGATACCCAGCATCTGGAAATCGTGCAGATCGAACAGGATGAACCTGTTCAGGCCAATGAGGTCGGGCGCCTGCTGTTTACTTCGCGAGCACGGCAAGGCCAAACCGTGCGCCGGTATGACGTTGGAGACACCGGTCGCTGGATACCCGGAGCCTGTCCGTGCGGGCTGGACTCACCCCGATTCGAACTGCTCCAGCGTCACGGCAAGCTGATACGAATGGGCACGGAGTTCATTTCGCCTTCGGCTCTGCAGGAGAGCGTCGGCGCCCCCCTGCAGATTGTTCTGGACCACGCTCCTGATGGCGTCGAGCGGCTGACCGTTCTAACGGATGCAGACGCTGATCAGGTTCGCACCGTTCTGCTGAACCATGAAGCGCTGGCAAATGCCGTAAATGCCAAACTGTTAACCGTCGACGTTCAAGTGTGCCCGGAGCAAGCGTTCACTCGAAACAAACACAGCGGCAAAACACCTTTGGTTATCGATAAAAGAACATAAAAATATCGCTAACTACCCACAGCTTGTCTTTAACCATCAAAGACGCCTGACATAAAAAGAGAAATCCAATGAAATCAACTTATTCGTTCGAACAGCTAGTGCCTTATATACGGCAACATTCAAACTTTTACCGCCAACAACTGAAACACTTACCACCGCAAGGTTTTACGTTACAAGATCTACCCGTTACCAACGCAGTGGACTATTGGACTGACAGCAATGACTTGAATCATTGGCCGGTCCTCACGGGAAATGTCGACGACGCGCTGGTGTTTAAAACCGGAGGATCGACCAGTCAGGGCAAACTGACGGTTTACACCTATCACGAGTGGCAAGTACTGGTCAGTACGTTTGGAGAAAGTTTTTCCTCTCAACTGAACGACGGCGACCGCGTCGCCAATCTGTTCTTTTCCGGTGATCTTTACGCCAGTTTTCTGTTCATCCACGACTCTTTGTCGCACGTCAGGCGATCCATCTGCGAGTTTCCGTTTACCGGCCAAGTCGAGCTGGACGTACTGGCCAATGCAATCGATCAGCATCGGATCAACGCGCTGGTCGGCGTACCGGCACAGCTGCTGCGATTCGCTGCCTACCTGAACCAGCATCGGCGAGTACTGTGCGGGGTTGATACGTTGCTGTATGGCGGCGAAAGCCTGTTTGCCCCGCAGTTGGCAATCCTCACCGACGTGTTTCCCAACGTGCGCATTGCGTCCATTGGCTACGCCAGTGTGGACGCCGGCCTTATCGGGGCCAGCGACCGCGACTGCGCTCTGGGCGAGCATCGGGTGTTTGAACCGCACACCGTGCTGGAGATCATCGATGAACTCACCGGTGAAGTCATCGAAGAATGCGATCGCACCGGATTGTTGGTGGTGACCAATCTGACTCGCCGGCTCATGCCGCTGCTGCGTTACCCGGTGGGAGACCGCGCGTGCTGGCGCGAACCCGGCGCAACCCCCAGGCGTAAATTCGCCCTCAAGGGACGTAGCGCACACAGCCAGCGAGTGCGGGTGGGCGTGCTGTCGCTGCTGATCGACGACATTCAGGAAATCATCCAGCGCATTGCCCACAACGACCAATGGCAATTGTTGATCGAACATGACGGATACAAAGATATTTTGAGCGTGAAGTGGGTTCCCTCAGCTCAATCAGTGGCCACCGTACCGGTGTGCCGGGCGCTGTACGAGGCGCTGGTTGAACACTATCGCGCCATCGAGGAACTGAGCCGCGAGGGTCTGCTGGAGTTGCGAGTGCTGTCCTGCGATGTCACCGCGCTGAAGCTTCACCCACGTTCCGGCAAACAACTGCGGGTTCTGGACTTGCGCGTGTATGGCGCACCGTCACCGGAGCCCGCATGATGATGCCTTTGATTTTTCGACCCTATGGGCCATCCGACGCAAATGCCGTGAGCCAGTTGTTTCGCAAGGTCTATGGCGATCGTTACGTTCAGCCGGATGTTTACTTGCCGAACATGATCAATCAGCACAATGCCGAGGGGCGCTGGAAGTCGATGCTGGCGGTGGGTAGCGGGCGCGTTCTGGGGCATGCCGCGTTGTGCCATGGCACGCCTTCGCAAACCACAGAACTGGCCCTGAGCGTGGTGCATCCCGCCGCGCAGGGTCAGAGTATCGCGACCGGTCTGGGCCGAGAGTTACTGTCGCGGTCAGGTCCCATGGGGTTCAAGAGCGTCTCGATCAAACAAGTGACCCACCACCCCTACACGCAACGCATGGCAGTAAACATCGGCTTCCACAGCACGGGTTTGCTTCCTGACTACGTCCCTTCCCCCTTCGCTGAGCCGCTGCCCGAAACCATTGTGATCGGTTGCCATGTCGTCGAAGGACATACGCGTCCGCTCCCCGACATCCCATGGCCTGACAGCTGCCGGGGGTTTATGCAGCACTTGTGTTCCGTGTTCGGGACTCATCCGGACGCGACGCCGTTGTCTTCTCTGCCCTTGCAACTCAAACAACACCATAAAAGATTCGAAATGGTCATTCAGCGTTTGACCAAACGTCTGCTTGACCAGATCAGGCAGTTACCCAGGCACTGGTTGATTTCGGCCAAACTTCAGTTGTCACGGCACTTTGCCAGAGACTTGCGCAGTTTTACGGCCCTAGGCTTCGCCTTTACCGGGCTGATGCCTACATCAAACACCAATGGGTGGTTCGCACTGTTTCATCGAGGGGCACAGTCTCGACACCTCAACTTGCACTGCCCACACATGCAACGGTTGCATGACGACTTACAGAAAAACGCCAGCACGCAGAATAGCGTCGAAGCGCTGAACAGAGCCGGGACAGCTGGCGGTGTGGAGGATAGAGCGCCGTCAATGGCATGCCCGGCCCCGAGCGCGGGCGCCGGCGCCGGCGCCGGCGCCGGCGCTCATCGGCCAACCTGACAACTTTGTAATGTGCAACTCATCTGACTGACAGCTTTGATCTACGATGATAAAGCTGCCCCGTTTTGTATTACTTCGAAACACTCCTTGAATGCCAAGCCAGGAAAAATGGTCAGAATGCATTTTTTTGGCCGCACTCCGAGACGAGATTCCCCATGCGAACCCACCTGCGTCTGGTCGCCCTGAGCGCCCTGTTCATTTCCTCCCTGGCCCAGGCCGCCGACCTGATCCCGATCGAGGTTCACCGCGATGCCAATTGCGGTTGCTGCAAAAAATGGATCAGTCATCTGGAGGCCAACGGCTTCAAAGTCGACGATCACGTCGAAGCCAACATGAGCGAATTCAAGCAACAGCACGGCGTGCCTCCGCGCCTGGCGTCGTGCCACACCGGCTTGATCAACGGCAAATTCGTCGAGGGCCATGTGCCGGCCGACCAGGTGTTGGCCTTGAGCAAGCGCGACGATCTATTGGGTGTCGCCGCCCCCGGCATGCCCATGGGTTCGCCCGGCATGGAAATGGACGGCATGAGTGATGCGTACCAGGTGATCGGCCTGAAAAAGGACGGCACTGACATGGTGGTGGCGGACTACCCTGCCCATTGATGTTCGGTGCGTACATAGGGCTGTTTTTCGCGGCATTCGGTGCGGCAACCCTGCTGCCCTTGCAGTCCGAAGCGGTGTTGGTGGGCCTGTTGCTCAGCGGCAAGTATGGGCTCTGGTCGCTACTCGCCGTGGCGACGTTGGGCAATGTTCTGGGGTCACTGGTGAACTGGTGGCTGGGGCGTGGTATCGAGCGGTTTCGCGATCGGCGCTGGTTTCCGGTCAGCCCGCGTCATCTGGAAAAAGCCCGAGTCCATTATCAGCGCTATGGTCATTGGTCGTTGCTGCTGAGTTGGGTGCCTGTGATCGGTGATCCACTGACGTTGGTGGCCGGCGTGATGCGTGAACCGCTGGGGCGCTTTTTATTCATCGTGACCCTCGCCAAGGCCGCCCGTTATGGCGTGCTGGCTTTGGCCACAGTGGGCTGGATGGGTTGAACGATTATCCACCGCGATTGCCTGTGTTTAATGTCGACCTAATCGTGCCGATCCAGCATCGGCCGATTTCCAATGGAGTTTACCCATGCCCCTCACTTTCTCCCGCTGGCTACCCGGCCTGCTGTTGACCGCTGCACTGCCCGTCATTGCTCACGCCGAAGGCCCGGAATATGGTCAGGAACTGCAGGGTTTCGAGTATCCCTACACGGTCAAGCATTTCGCCTTTCAGTCCCAGGGCAAATCCCTGCAAATGGGCTACATGGACGTTGCCGCGTCAGGCAAGGCCAACGGGCGCAGTATCGTGCTGATGCACGGCAAGAATTTCTGCGGTGCAACCTGGGACACTTCGATCAAGGCCCTCAGCGAAGCCGGTTACCGGGTCATCGCCCCGGACCAGATCGGTTTCTGCACCTCCAGCAAACCGGACAGTTATCAGTACAGCTTCCAGCAACTGGCCGCCAACACCCAACAACTGCTCAAAGCTCTCGGCATCCAGAAGGCCAGCCTGCTCGGGCATTCCACCGGCGGCATGCTCGCCACCCGCTATGCCTTGCAATATCCCGAGCAGGTCGAACAACTGGCGATGGTAAATCCTATCGGTCTTGAGGACTGGAAAGCCCTCGGCGTGCCGTATCTCACAGTGGATCAATGGTATGAACGCGAGCTGAAGGTGACCGCGCAACGCATCCACGACTACCAGCGCAGCACTTATTACGACGGTCGCTGGAAACCCGAGTTTGACCGCTGGGTGGACATGTACGCGGGCATGGCCAAAGGCCCGGGCAAAACCCAAGTGGCGTGGAACTCGGCGCTGATCTACGACATGATCTTTACCCAACCGGTGTACTACGAATTCAAAGACCTGAAAGTGCCGACGCTGCTGCTGATCGGCACCTCTGACACCACGGCCATCAACAAAGACATCGCACCGCCCGAGCTCAAGGCGAAACTCGGTCATTACGACGTCCTCGGCAAGCAAGTGGCGAAACTGATTCCCGGGTCGACGCTGGTTGAATTCCCCGGCATGGGCCACGCGCCGCAAATGGAAGAACCGGCGAAATTCCACCAGGCCCTGCTCGCCTGGCTGGACAAAACCAACCCCGTTCATTGATGAGGTAAGGCTGATGGCTGTGCAGATTGCGGTGATTGATGACTGGCAGGATATGGCCCGTGGCGTGGTGGCCAAAGCCAATGCCCTGCGCGCAGGCAAATGGCAGCCAGGGCTGGGCGGCGACCTGCAGGGCTAGACTCTGGCGATTCTGGGTTTGGGCAGCATTGGCTCTCGCGTTGCCCAGTTTGGTCAGGTGTTCGGTATGCGGGTCCGATTCGCCTGTTAAGCTGACTCCGCGTCATCGCCCATCGCGAGCAGGGAGCCTGCTCGCGATGGGAACGACGCGGTGTTAGATCAGTCCTCCGGACGCAGCATCAATACCGCCAGCGGCGGCAAGTTCAACACCAACGACAGGTCCTGCCCATGGCTCGGCTCTTCCTCGGTAAACGCCCCGCCGCTGTTGCCATAGTTCGAACCGGCGTAGGTGGCAGCATCGCTGTTGATCACCTCGGTCCAACGCCCGGCAAACGGCACGCCAATGCGATAAGCCTGGCGCGGCACCGGCGTGAAGTTAGCCACTACTAACACCGGCCGCCCGTCCTTGCTCCAGCGCATGAAGGCGTAGACGCTGTTGATCGCATCATCACCGATCAACCACTGGAAGCCTTGCGGCGCGTCGTCCTGATCATGCAGCGCCGGCTCTTCGCGATACAGCCGATTGAGATCGCCGACGAGTTTCTGCACCCCTTTGTGTTCCGAGTACTGCAGCAAGTACCAATCCAGTTGCTGATCGTGGTTCCACTCACGCCACTGACCAAACTCGCAGCCCATGAACAACAGCTTCTTGCCCGGATGCGCCCACATGAAACTCAGGTAGGCGCGCAGGTTGGCGAATTTCTGCCAGCGATCGCCGGGCATCTTGTCGATCAGCGAGTGCTTGCCGTGTACCACTTCGTCGTGGGAGATCGGCAGGATAAAGCGCTCGGACCAGGCATACACCAGGCCGAAACTCAGTTCGTTGTGGTGATGGGCGCGGTATACCGGGTCCTGCTGAATGTAGTGCAGCGAATCGTGCATCCAGCCCATGTTCCACTTGTAGTCGAAGCCCAGTCCGCCCTGTTGCGTGCCCTGGCTGACACCCGGCCACGCCGTGGATTCTTCGGCAATCACCAGCGCGCCGGGGGCTTCAAGGTTTACCACGTCATTGAGATGGCGCAGGAAGTCGATGGCTTCGAGGTTTTCCCGACCACCGTGACGGTTCGGCACCCACTCGCCAGCCTTGCGCGAATAGTCGCGATACAGCATCGAAGCCACGGCATCGACCCGCAGGCCGTCAACGTGGAAATGTTTGAGCCAGTGCAACGCCGAAGCCAGCATGTAGCCGTGCACTTCGGTGCGACCCAGGTTGTAGATCAGCGTGTCCCAGTCCTGATGGAAGCCTTCCTGCGGGTTGCCGTATTCGTACAGCGCAGTGCCGTCGAATTGCGCCAGGCCGTGGGTATCGGTAGGAAAATGCGCCGGCACCCAGTCGAGAATCACGCCGATGTCGGCCTGGTGACAGGCATTGACGAACGCGGCGAAGTCTTGCGGCGAACCGTAGCGGGCGCTCGGAGCAAATTGCGACAACAGCTGATAACCCCATGAACCACCGAACGGGTGTTCCATGATGGGCATCAGTTCGATGTGGGTGAAGCCCAATTCCTTCACATACGGAATCAGTCGTTCGCCCAATTCGTGCCAGGTGTACTGGCGCGCCACTTCGCCCAGATCGTCCAACTCGCATTGCCAGGACCCGGCATGCAATTCATAGATCGACAGGGGCGCGCTCGGCCGATGACGGTCACCACGCGCTTGCATCCACTCGTGGTCCTGCCAATCGATGTTCAGCGGTGAAGCGACTTTTGACGCGGTATCCGGCGGCAGCGAGGTGGCCAACGCCATTGGGTCGGCCTTGAGCGGCAGAATGCCTTGGGCACCGAGGATTTCGTATTTGTACGTTTCCCCTGGCTGCAGGCGCGGGACAAATACCTCCCAGACCCCGGTGGGATGGCGCAGGCGCATCGGGTGCCGGCGACCGTCCCAGTTGTTGAAGTCACCCACCACCGACACCCTTTTGGCATTCGGTGCCCATACGGCGAACCGCACGCCATCGACACCGTCGACCGTTTTCAGCTGCGCGCCGAGGCAAGCGCTGAGATCGCGGTGATTGCCTTCGGCGAACAGGTACAAGTCCATCTCGCCGAGTAACGGGCCGAAGCTGTAAGGATCCTCGGAAACCTGTTCGCCGCCGGCCCAGCGGGTTCGCAGCAGATAGGGCTGCGCCCGATCGAAATGCCCGACGAACAGACCCGGCGTCTGGGTCGCCTCAAGGTTGCCGAGTTCTTCCCCGGAGTCCTTGGCCAGTACCTGCACGCTCAAGGCGTCCGGCAAATAGGCCCGAATGAATTGCCCGCCGGCACCATCGTCGTGGGGGCCGAGAATTGCAAAGGGGTCCTGATGTTCGGCGCGTACCAATGCGTCGATGTCCCGCGATCTGGGCAGCAACGCTTCTTTAGCGTGCCCCTGTTCCTTGTTCGAGAAACTCATGACTACTCTCCACCAAGATCGGAAAAGGGTTTAAGCCCACTCAATAACCCATACAAACCGTGCAACGGCACGGGCAACCAGGTGGGGCGATTTTCTGCCTCATAGGCCACTTCATACGCTGCCTTCTCCAGGCCGAACAACGCCAGCGCGGCGTCCTCGCCTTCCGGGTCTTGCCATGCATGAGCAAGACTAGCTGCCGCCAGCCGATAAGCGTCGACAAATGCTTGTCTTGCTTCATTTAAATAGCGATCGGCGACACGTAGACGAGCGGCTTGGGCATCGGCCGTGTTGTCGACGTTGTGCACATTGATCGCCATTGCCGCAGCGTAGTCAAAGGAACGCAATACGCCACTGACGTCTTTGTACGGGCTGTGTTTGCCCCGACGTTCGTGCAGCGGCCGTGCCGGCTCGCCTTCGAAGTCGATCAGGTAAGCGTCGCCCTTGATGACCAGCACCTGGCCCAAGTGCAAGTCGCCGTGGACGCGAATCCGCAGACCACCGACGGCTTTTTTACCCAGCTCCTGAACATGGCTGAGGATGGTTTTTTTGTTGTCCAGTAAACGACTGACCAAGGCGTTGTCTGCCGGATTCAATTCGCTTTGATGCTGTTTGAGCAACTTCAGCGCGTACTCCAGTTGCGCCGCCACGTCCTTGGCCGAGGCCAGGGCATCTTTCTGGGAGGTGACCTGCGGGGCGAAGTCCGGGTTGCCGCTGGGCGCCGCCAGTAGCTGGTGCATTTCGCCCAGACGCTGACCGAGCATGCCGGCGAAGTCTCTCAATTCACCCAAGGCGTTGTAGTGTTGCTCCTGCTCGGACATGGCGTCGGCCAGTTCGTCGCGCAGCGCCCGTTCGAGGTTGTTCTGGGTCCATTCCCAGGCGTCGCCCTGATTGCTCAAGTAGCCTTGGGCAATCATCAGCAGATTGTCCTCGCCCGCCGGATCACGGCGCACCACCGAACCCAGCAGTGGCGAAATATTGCGGAAACCGGCGTTGGTCAGGAACGCGCTCATTTCCAGTTCCGGGTGCACGCCAGACGCGACCTTGCGGATCAGTTTCAGCACCAGGCTGTTGCCGATCACCACCGAACTGTTGGACTGCTCGGCGGACAGGTAACGCACTTCCGATTCCCCGGTCAGGCCGAGTTTCGCCAGTTCCGCCGTCGGCTCGAAGTGGATCTCGCCCGCGCTGGATGGCAATACGGAATTACTTTGAATGCTGTGCAAGACCGTATGCACAAAGGTGTCGAGGCTGAAGGCGTCGGTGATCAAACCGACCTGACGCACGCGCCGGACCCGAGACAAGGCCAATTGCTGAGGCAACGCGGCACCGACCTGATCTTCCGCGATAAAGCCGAACGGCAACTGATAGCGACTGGTCTGGCCGCCGCTGGTGACGTCGATTTCACTCAACAGCACCGGGTGTTGCGGCTCGCCGAAGCGCACACCGTAAGCAATGTTGACCTGCTCGATGGCCGCGTCCTTGCCGGCGAACCAGCGGCGATTCTGCAGCCAGTTCGGCAAGATACCCTGCTCCAGCGTGCCGCGGGACGGCGCCTCGAGCAGTTCTTCCATGCGTTTTTTCAGCACCAGCGTGGTGAAGTCCGGCAGGCTTTGCGCCGGTTCCACGTGCCAGCTCGGCATCTGGTTTTCCGCCGCGAGCGCGAACCAATAAAAACCGTAAGGCGCCAGGGTCAGCAGGAAATTCAACTGGCCAATCGGCGGGAAGGCGTTACCGCCGAGCATCTCCACCGGCACCATGCCGACGTAACCCGACAGGTCCAGCTCCGCCGCTTGCGCGCTACGGGACACGTTGGCCACGCACAAGATGATCTCGTGCTTGCCGTCGGCCCCGGTGAATTCCCGGGTGTAGGCCAGAATCCGCCGGTTGCTCGGCGACAGCATTTTCAGCGTGCCGCGACCGAAGGCCTTGGACTGCTTGCGCACGGCGAGCATGCGCCGGGTCCAGTTCAACAGCGAATGCGGGTCGCCGGCCTGGGTTTCAACGTTGACCGACAGGTAGCCGTATTGCGGGTCCATGATCGGCGGCAACACCAGGCTGGCCGGGTCGGCGCGGGAAAAACCGCCATTGCGGTCAATCGACCATTGCATCGGCGTACGCACGCCGTCACGGTCACCGAGGTAGATGTTGTCGCCCATGCCGATTTCGTCGCCGTAATACAGGGTCGGCGTGCCGGGCATCGACAGCAGCAGGCTGTTGAGCAATTCAACACGACGACGATCGCGCTCCATCAACGGCGCCAGACGTCGGCGAATCCCCAGGTTGATCCGCGCCCGACGGTCGGCCGCGTAGTAATTCCACAGGTAATCGCGCTCCTTGTCAGTGACCATTTCCAGGGTCAACTCATCGTGGTTGCGCAGGAAAATTGCCCACTGACAGTTGGCTGGAATCTCCGGGGTCTGGCGCAGAATATCGGTGATCGGGAAACGATCTTCCTGAGCCAATGCCATGTACATGCGCGGCATCAGGGGAAAGTGGAACGCCATGTGGCATTCGTCGCCGTTCAGGCCTTTGGCGTCGGTGTCACCGAAGTACAGCTGCGTGTCTTCCGGCCATTGGTTGGCCTCGGCCAGCAGCATGCGATCGGGGTAATTGGCGTCGATTTCGGCCCGGATCTGCTTGAGGACGTCGTGGGTCTCAGGCAGGTTTTCGTTGTTGGTGCCGTCACGTTCGATCAGGTACGGAATCGCGTCCAGACGCAAACCGTCGATGCCCATATCGAGCCAGTAGCGCATCACCGACAGCACGGCTTTCATGACTTGCGGGTTATCGAAGTTCAGGTCTGGCTGGTGGGAATAGAAGCGGTGCCAGAAGTACTGGCCGGCTACCGGGTCCCAGGTCCAGTTGGACTTTTCGGTGTCGAGAAAGATGATCCGGGTACCGTCGTATTTTTGATCGTCATCGGACCAGACATAGAAGTCCCGTGCCGCCGAGCCAGGTTTGGCTTTGCGCGCGCGCTGGAACCAGGCGTGCTGGTCCGAGGTGTGGTTGATGACCAGTTCGGTAATCACCCGCAGGCCACGCTTGTGGGCTTCAGAGATGAAACGCTTGGCGTCGGCCATGGTGCCGTAGTCAGAATGCACACCACGGTATTCGGCAATGTCGTAGCCGTCGTCGCGCCGTGGCGAGGGATAAAACGGCAACAGCCAAATGGTGTTGACGCCGAGATCGGCAATGTAATCGAGTTTGGCGATAAGGCCAGGAAAGTCGCCGATACCGTCATTGTTGGAGTCGAAAAAAGACTTAACGTGTACCTGGTAGATCACCGCATCCTTGTACCAGAGCGGGTCTTTGATAAAGGTGGCAGCCTTGGGTTTCTTCGCCATTTGAAGCTCCTTTGAATTCGATGAAGCCCCCTCGCCACAGTTAGGAGGTTGTGATGCGCCAGATCCCGAACGGTTGATTTGCCGGGTCGATCCGCATGAATTGGTACTTGCCGTGCCAGGTCCAGCGATGACCGCTCATCAAGTCTTCGCCCTGGGTGCTGGCGTCGTCGGGCAAGCCCATTTCCCACAGCGGCAATTCGAAATTCGCTTCCTGGACGTTTTGCGGATCAAGGCTGACGGCGACCAGAATGAAATTGCTGCCATCCGCGCTGCGTTTGCCGAAGTACAGAATGTTGTCGTTCCAGGCGTTGTAGAGCTTCAAGCCCAGATGCGTCTGCAGTGCCGGGTTCTGCCGGCGGATCCGGTTGAGCTGGGCGATCTCGGCAATAATGTTGCCCGGCGCGTTGAAGTCCCGCGGGCGGATTTCGTACTTCTCGGAATTGAGGTATTCCTCCTTGCCCGGCACCGGTGCCGCTTCGCACAGTTCGAAGCCTGAATACATGCCCCACAGACCGGAGCCCATGGTTGCCAGCGCCGCACGTATCAGAAAACCGGCGCGCCCGGACTCATGCAAAAACGCCGGGTTGATGTCCGGTGTGTTGACGAAGAAGTTCGGCCGGAAGCATTCACGCCACGGCGACTCGTTGAGTTCGGTGAAGTAGGTCGCCAGTTCGGACTTGTTGTTGCGCCAGGTGAAGTAGGTGTAGCTCTGGGAGTAACCGACCTTGCCCAACCGCGCCATCATCGCCGGGGTGGTAAAGGCCTCGGCCAGGAAAATCACCTCGGGGTACAGCGCCCGCACATCAGCGATCAGCCACTGCCAGAACGGCAGCGGTTTGGTGTGAGGGTTGTCGACGCGAAACAGCTTCACGCCCTCCTCGACCCAACCCACCACGATGTCGCGCAACTCGACCCACAGACTCGGAATCGCATCGGCGGCATAGAAATCGACGTTGACGATGTCCTGGTATTTCTTCGGCGGGTTCTCGGCGTATTTGATCGTGCCGTCCGGCCGCCAGTTGAACCAGCCCGGATGCTGCTCCAGCCACGGGTGATCCTGGGAACATTGAATCGCGAAGTCGAGGGCGATTTCCAACCCATGGTCAGCGGCTGCCGCGACAAGACGCCGGAAGTCTTCGCGAGTGCCCAGCTCGGAATGAATCGCCTCATGCCCACCCTCTTCGCTGCCGATGGCATACGGACTGCCGGGATCGTCCGGCCCGGCGGTCAGGGAGTTGTTCGGGCCTTTGCGGTAGCTGCGGCCGATCGGGTGGATCGGCGGGAAGTACAGCACGTCGAAGCCCATGTCCTGGATCATCGGCAGCCGTGAATGCACATCGTTGAAGGTGCCATGACGGGCCGGATCGTCAGTGATCGACCGCGGAAACAGTTCATACCAACTGGCGAACTGCGCCAGGTCCCGTTCGACGTCGAGCGGGTACTCAGGGCTGATGCTCAAATAGGCCCGATGATCGGCCTGCGACATCAGCTCGGCGCTACGCTGGTGCAGAAACAACTCGACCTGCTCGATTTCGAGCAGACCCGACAATTCATGGTGCAGCGCCGCCAGTTGTTCACTCAGCAGCCCTTCCATACGTTCGGCCGCTTGCTGGACCAGCGTTCGCCCTTCCTGCAATTCCAGACTGACCGGCACCCTGGCCGCGTGTTTTTTCTCCAGCTCATAACAGAAGCTGGCGAACTGATCGATCCAGGCCTCGATGCAAAACACATAACGGCCCTGGCGCGCGACCCGGAACTGGCCCTGCCAACCGTTATTGCCCAAGTCCGTCATGACTTCGCTTTGCCAGGTCTCGTCACCCTCGGCACGCGAGCGCACGCGCACGGCCA
This sequence comes from Pseudomonas sp. MDT1-17, assembly GCF_054898105.1. Taxonomy (NCBI): domain Bacteria; kingdom Pseudomonadati; phylum Pseudomonadota; class Gammaproteobacteria; order Pseudomonadales; family Pseudomonadaceae; genus Pseudomonas; species Pseudomonas sp. MDT1-17. Next base: position 3,837,427 of record NZ_JBUBVM010000001.1, read on the forward strand.
ACGTGTCGTGACCGTCGGCAAACACTTTGCTGGTCACCACCACGTCCTGACCGACCACGGCTTTGACGGCGAACTGGCCGCCATCGAGTGTCGGCATGGTGTTTTCGATTGCGATGCGCGGTAGCAGTAAAGCCTGCGACAGCGGCATATGAGGGTTGTAGTTCAGCTCTGTCGGTTTTTCAGCAGTCATCGAGCATCTCTCCTTTACGCCCCATGGACGCTCTTGTGTCTGTGGCTTGTTACTGGATCGCCATCCCGCAGGACCGTCCGCCCCGGAATGAACTCACCTAAGTTCCGAGCCACAGGCACCGGTAAAGTTCACGAGCATTTGCCTGAGCCTTCGGGGGAATCAATTACTTCGCACGGTGGTCAACACACTTAAGCACGACTTACGCCATGTGCCACTGGAGGCTAAAACCATGAGCATTCCGATCCCTGCCGAGACACCTGATCCAAACATCGACAGCCCGACCATTCCGCCTACCGAACCGGAACCTGTGCCTGACCAGGAGCCGCCCGGCACCACCCCGCCACCCAGGGAAGAGCCACCAAGCACCATGCCGCCGGTCATTGTGAAGCCAGCGTCATGACAATTACGGGGCGTGATCCTTATCGAGTAATTTCACGATCCTTGGCATCACATTGAAGATCGCCAGCGCCAGGAACGTACTCAACACCGCCGTCGCCTCTCGCCCCAACCCGGCCGAGACGCCAATAGCCGCAGTCATCCACAACCCGGCGGCGGTGGTCAGGCCTTTGACATGCCCCTCGTCGCCCTCGTTGTTTTTCAGAATGGTGCCTGCGCAAAGAAAGCCGATCCCCGCGATCACGCCCTGCACCACCCGGCTCATGGCATCGGCTTGAGAGCCGGACATCTGCGGCACCAGCACAAACAGTGCGGCGCCGAGAGCCACTAGCATGTGGGTGCGCACGCCAGCGGCCTTGCCTTTGTGCTCGCGCTCGAAGCCGAGAATCCCGCCCAGCACCGCCGCCATCAGCAGTCGCACGGTAATCCGCGTCAGTTGTGAAGCGTCGCCGATGTCAGCGAACTCCGATTGAAGGGTCACCCAAACCTCATGCCACCAAGCGTTCATGGTGTTGTCCTTGTGATGACTGGAAAGAAAGTTGCTCGATTCAGGATGGACCGCGTCGACCATTAATCGGTTGCACAGAACGATGATCCTCGGCTGTGCCCTAACACTTTAGACCCCGCAGAAAAAAGGACACCTCCATGACTGTGCGCATCGAAAACCAGACCTGCTTCTTCATTACCGAAAACGGCGAAGAAATTCGTCTGTGCCCCGACGTCACCATCATCACCGACTCGGACAAAGCCATGTCGGCGGTGGAGCTCAACGGCCAGCGCGTCTACATCACCGAAGCAGAAGCCGATGCATTGACCGTAGCAGGCGCAGTCGACGGTCGTAGGCATTTGAAGGCTACCGACAGTGATTCGGTGATTTGACTGACCCGGATCAACAACACCCGCAGACGCTTGATGTAGGCGCCTGCATCCCGCTGCAGCGGGTGCTTCAACGTGTCGCAGGCAGCGGATCAGCGCCCATCTGATCCGCTTTTTTTTGCAATAGGTGAGTCTGTTATGCAAACAGATCACCGCTCATAGTGCTCAGGCCTGATGGAGGCTGATGAGCGAAAGACCATGAGCGATAGAATCCCCGTCCGAATTGTTGAAAGTGCCTCGCCCGTTCAAAGCTATGAGCCTTCGCGTCCAAAGATGAAGGCCAAGTCCAGCGACAACCTGATCCACACCCGCAGCTTCACCGGTTTATTCCGCACCCTGCGCATGAGTGGCGCGGGGTTTCTGTTCCTGCTGTTCTTTGGCACGGTGTGGTTGAACTGGGGCGGCCGCCAGGCGGTGCTTTGGGACCTTTCCGAGAGCAAATTCCACATCTTCGGTGCAACCTTCTGGCCACAGGATTTCATCCTGCTGTCAGCGCTGCTGATCATTGCTGCGTTCGGGCTGTTTGCGATCACCGTATTCGCCGGGCGGGTCTGGTGCGGTTACACCTGCCCACAGAGTTCCTGGACCTGGATCTTCATGTGGTGCGAAAAGCTCACCGAAGGTGAACGCAACCAGCGGATCAAGCTGCAAGCTGCGCCTTGGGGTCTGAACAAACTGATCCGTCGCTCGGCCAAGCACACCTTGTGGCTGGCCATCAGCCTGTTGACCGGCCTGACTTTTGTCGGCTACTTCACCCCGATCCGACCACTGGCCGAAGAACTGCTGACCTTGCAGATGGGTGGCATCAGTCTGTTCTGGGTTCTGTTCTTTACCGGTGCGACTTACATCAACGCCGGTTGGCTGCGTGAAGCCGTGTGCATGCACATGTGCCCGTATGCGCGGTTCCAAAGCGTGATGTTCGATAAGGACACCCTGACCATCTCCTACGACGTCACCCGTGGCGAGAACCGTGGCCCGCGCAAACGTGACGTGGCGCCGGCTGAAGTCGGCCTCGGTGATTGCATCGATTGCCAGCTGTGCGTGCAGGTCTGCCCGACCGGCATCGACATCCGCGACGGTTTGCAGATGGAATGCATCGGTTGCGCCGCGTGTATCGACGCCTGTGATTCGATCATGGACAAAATGGGCTATGCCCGCGGACTGATCAGCTATACCTCGGAGCATCAGTTGCAAGGTGGCAACACTCACCTGCTGCGGCCGCGATTGATCGGTTACACCGCGGTGCTGCTGGTGATGATCGGTGCGCTTGCCCTGGCGCTGGTGGAGCGGCCGATGGTCTCGCTGGACGTGAGCAAGGACCGTGGCCTGTTCCGCGAGAACAGTCAGGGGCAGATCGAAAACATCTACAGCCTGAAAGTCATCAACAAGACCCAGCAACGTCAGGACTATCGTCTGACCCTGGTCGATGGCGACGGCTTCCAATTGCAAGGCAAGACCGAACTGAGCCTGGCACCCGGTGAGATAGTTGATGTGCCGGTGTCGGTGGCGATGACCACGGAACGGCCGAGCAGCAGTTCGCAAAGCATCAGCTTCAAGATTGTCGACAGTGATGAGCCGGACATTTATAGCGTGGCGAAGAGCCGGTTTGTTGCGCCGATGAATCGTTGAGCCTTTAAGATGCAACGCCAAAGATCGCAGCCTTCGGCAGCTCCTACAGGTGTACGCCGATCCATTGTAGGAGCTGCCGAAGGCTGCGATCCTGGCGACCTGAATGCCACCCATTTTTCAATGAATGACACCAGTCCAGGCACTCGATGAAACGCTACGAAAAATTCGCCGACGACATCGCTGAACTGATCCGCTCCGGCGTCCTCGGCCCCGGCCAGCGCGTGCCGTCGGTACGCTACGCGAGCCAGACCTACGGGGTCAGCCCGTCCACCGTATTCCAGGCCTATTACCTGCTCGAACGCCGAGGCCTGATCCGCGCTCGCCCGCGCTCCGGCTACTTCGTCAACGCGCACGCGCCGAGCCCGTTCTCGGAGCCGGTGATCAGCAGCCAGGTCAGCGAGTCCACCGAAGTCGACGTCAGCGCATTGGTGTTCTCGGTCCTCGATTCGATAAAGGACCCCAACACCGTGCCCTTCGGCTCGGCCTTCCCCAGCCCGACCCTGTTTCCGCTGCAGCGCCTGTCCCGATCCCTGGCCAGCGCTGCCCGAGAGATGGACCCGCGCATGGTCGTCACCGACATGTCGCCGGGCAACCCGCAGCTGCGTCGACAAATCGCCCTGCGCTACATGGTCGGCGGGCTGATGTTGCCCATGGAAGAACTGCTGATCACCAACGGCGCGCTGGAAGCGCTGAACCTGTGCCTGCAAGCGGTCACCGAGCCCGGCGACCTGGTGGCCATAGAAGCCCCGGCGTTCTACGCCTGCCTGCAAATACTCGAACGGCTGAAGCTCAAAGCCGTCGAAATCCCTGTCCATCCGCGCGATGGCATCGACCTTGGCGTACTCGCGCAAACCCTGGAACGGCACCCGATCAAGGCCTGCTGGTGCATGACCAGCTTCCAGAACCCGATGGGCGCGACGATGCCCGAGGCGAAGAAACAGGAACTGGTTGAGCTATTGCGCAGCCATCAAGTGCCACTGATCGAAGACGACGTCTACGCCGAACTCTATTACGGCCAACAGGCGCCGAAACCGGCGAAGGCTTTTGATACCGAAGGACTGGTGATGCACTGCGGTTCATTCGCCAAAAGCCTGGCCCCCGGCTACCGCATCGGCTGGGTCGCTGCCGGGCGCTATGCGCAGAAGATCGAACGGCTGAAACTCATGACGTCTCTGTGCGCGTCGATGCCGGCCCAGGCAGCCATCGCCGATTACCTGCAACACGGCGGCTACGACCGGCACCTGCGAAAACTGCGCTACGCCCTGGAAGAACAACAAAGCGCCATGCTCGCCGCCATCGCGCGCTACTTCCCGGCGCAGACTCGCGTCAGTCAACCCGCCGGCGGCTACTTCCTGTGGCTGGAATTGCCACCGCAGATGGATTCGCTGAAGCTGTTTCAGATGGCGTTGGCGCAAGGGATCAGCATTGCGCCCGGGCCGATTTTTTCACCGACCCAGCGGTTCAGGAACTGTATTCGGCTGAATTACGGCAGCCCTTGGGATGAGACTGCCGAGAAAGCGATGGAGACGTTGGGGCGGATTGTGCGGTCGTTCTGAAGGCTTGATGGCGCCTGGTCTACCGCCTTCGCGAGCAGGCTCGCTCCCACAGGGGAATGCGATCAACTGTGGGAGCGAGCCTGCTCGCGAAGAGGTCAGATCAGACAAAAAAGAACCTTAAGGATTAACGCCCGCCGCCGAGATCAACGAATGTCCCGGTCGCATACGAAGCCTTGTCCGACAACAACCACACAATTGCCTCAGCCACTTCATCCGGCCGCCCGCCCCGGGCCATCGGAATCGCCGACTCCAGCTTGCTGACCCGATCGGGATCACCGCTCAACGCATGAAAGTCGGTATAGATGTAACCAGGGCGCACCGCGTTGACGCGAATGCCTTCGCCGGCCACTTCCTTGGACAGGCCGATGGTGAACGTATCCAGCGCACCTTTCGACGCCGCGTAGTCGACGTACTCGCTGGGGGCGCCCAAGCGTGAGGCCACCGAGGACACGTTAACGATGCTGCCACCCTGCCCGCCGTGTTTGGGCGACATGCGCAGGATCGCGTGTTTCGCGCAGAGGATCGGCGCAAGGACGTTGGTTCTGAGGATTTTGAGGATACGAAATTCGGACATTTCATCGACCCGGGATTTGTGCCCGACCGTCCCGGCGTTGTTCACCAGTGCCGTGACCCGGCCCAGTTCAGTGTCCACGCGGTGGAACAAGGCGATCACTTCGTCTTCGATGCTGACATCAGCGCGAACCGCGATAGCTTGCGCGCCCAGCGCCCGGACTTGGTCCAGCACAGTTTGCGCAGCCGATTCGTCGGCCAGATAGTTGATACAGATCCGATAGCCTTGTTCGGCGGCCAACAGGGCTGTGGCGGCGCCGATACCGCGGCTGCCGCCAGTGATGACGATGACTTTGTCCATGCGAACTTTCCCCCTTTCCAAGCATTAGCAGTCGGGGGCAAGAATAACCGTCATCGCGGGATTTTGCATGGGCTCACATCAATCACCTGGTTCTCAACTCACTGCCAATTGCTCTGCGCGGTGAATATCCACCATGAAGCGTTCGGCCGGCAGCGGGTGCCCGAGCAGATAGCCCTGCAGCGAGTCGCACCCCAGTTGCGTCAGGAAGTCTTGCTGCGAGTTGGTTTCCACCCCTTCGGCGACGATCCGCAACCCCAGCGCCTGGCCGAGGGCGACGATGGCGGAAACGATGGCGGCGTCATCGCTGTCACGTTCCAGATCGCGGACAAATCCCCGGTCGATTTTCAGTTCGTTGGCTGGCAAGTGCTTGAGGTACATCAAACTCGAATAGCCGGTGCCGAAGTCATCGATCGACAGGTCGACACCCATTGTCGAAAGCTCCTGCAGCACCGTCATGCTCGCATCGGCATCGCTCATGGCGGTGGTTTCAGTGATCTCAAGGGTCAGGCTGTTGGCCGGCAAATGGTGAGTGGCCAAGGCTTTGGCAACACTCTGGACCAGGCCCGCGTGGCAGAACTGCAAGGCTGAAAGGTTCACGGCGATGCGCCAGTCGGTGTACCCGAGCACGTACCATTCGCGCATCTGACGGCAGGCTTCGTTGAGCACCCACTCGCCAATCGGAATAATCAGCCCGGTCTTTTCCGCCAGTTCAATGAACTTGTCCGGCAGCAGCATGCCCTGGGTCGGATGCACCCAGCGCAGCAACGCCTCGGCGCCGACCGGCCGACCATTGGCGGCATCGAACTTGGGCTGGTAATAGAGGCTGAACTGCTGCTGATCGAGGGCGATACGCAAGTCCTGCAGCAATTGCAGCTGTTTGCGCGCGTTGCTGTTCATCGAAGCATCGAAGAAGCTATAGCCGTTTTTCCCGGCGCCCTTGGCGTGATACATCGCCGCGTCGGCGTTCATCAGCAACTCTTCGGCGGTTTCACCGTTACCCGGATAAATCGCGATACCAACGCTGGCGGAAATCTGCACGTCATGTTCGGCGACCCGGAACGAGCGCGCGATCAGCCCGACCTGACGGGCCGCCAGGGCCAATGCGTCGCTCTGCTCGCCAAGTTGCACCAGCAATACGAACTCATCACCGCCGATCCGCGCCAGGGTGTCCTGGCTGCGCAAATCCTCACGCAGGCGCAGGCCGACTTCACGCAACAACAGATCGCCCATATGGTGACCGAAGGCATCGTTGACCGGTTTGAAACCGTCCAGATCGATGAACATCAATGCGAAACAACCGCCCTGCTCGCGCACCATCGACATCGCCTGATCGATGCGGTCAGCCAGCAACACGCGATTCGGCAGGCCGGTCAGGGTGTCATGCAAGGCCAATTGGGTCAGTTCGCGGTTGGCCTCGGTCAATGAGCGGGCGAGTCCTGCGGTGCGTGCCTCAAGGCGCGCATCGAGGATCGAGGTCAGTAAAGCAAGGCTCAACACCGCCAGGGTGGTGATCAGCACCAGATTGTCCAGGCCCTTGCCGTTCAAGCCGCTAACGGCCGCCCCACAGAAGCTGCCGTCCGGGAAACGCGCCGCCGCCATGCCGGTGTAGTGCATGCCGACAATCGCGAGGCCCATGATCACCGCCGCACCGCCACGGATCAGGCCGACAAAAGGCGTGTGCTGGCGCAGGCGGAAAGCGATCCATAACGCGGCGCCCGAGGCGACTACGGCGATCAGCAGCGAGGCGCCGAATAGCGTCGGATCGTAATCGATGCCCGGCTGCATGCGCATGGCAGCCATGCCGGTGTAGTGCATGGCGCTGATCCCGGCACCCATGACCAGCGCGCCAAACGCCAATTGCCAGGCCGGTAATTGTGGCTGGCTGACCAGCCACAGGGCAAAGCCGCAGGACAGGATGCCAATCAGCAGAGACAGCAACGTGATGCTGACGTCGTAACCAAGGTCGACGGGCAATTTGAACGCGAGCATGCCGATGAAATGCATCGACCACACGCCAACCCCCATGGCAAAAGCGCCGCCCGCCGTCCATAGATGCACGGCCCGGCCCTTGGCTGTGGCGATGCGTTCGGTCAGGTCGAGCGCGGTATAGGACGCGAGAACCGCCACAAAAAGCGAGATGATAACCAGCGTGGGGGAATAGCTACCGATAAGCATGAGACTACTCGCTACGGCCCCTCCGTACTGCTTCCATTCTCGGGGGGCAAATCGGGCGATTGTACTGATTGCGTAAAAGAACGCACTGACAAAATTAGCAAAGGGCCATCAAGCCGATGAAACACTTGTTTGACACCTGAAAGCCCTGTAGCAGCTGCCGAGCCTGCGAGGCTGCGTTCGGCTGCGAAGCAGTCGTGAAATCAGACGACACGGTGTTTCAGGAAGACCGTGTGTGCCGGGTTTACGACTGCTACGCAGCCGAACGCAGCCTCGCAGGCTCGGCAGCTGCTACAGGGCTTTGAGGTGCTGCTGTTATTGTTTGTCGCTCATCTGTAGCTGACCATCCCAGCCGCCACCCAGTGCCGCAATCAATTGCACGCTGGCAATCAACCGGCTCTGCAACAAATCCAGCATGTTGCGTTCATTGTTCAGCGCCGTGGCTTGAACCACCACCACATCAAGGTAAGCAATCAACCCGGCTTTGTACTGGTTCTGGGTCAGACGCAGCGATTCACGTGCGGCATCCAGTGCCTGTTGACGCACTTCGGATTCGTTTTCCAGAACCTTGAGCTGGACCAGATAGTTTTCCACCTCACGGAAGCCGTCGAGCACGGTCTGGCGGTACTTGGCCACCGTTTCGTCGTAGGCCGCTTCGCTGCGGTCAACTTCCGCGGAGCGCTGGCCGCCATCGAACAAGGTCATGGCCAATTGTGGCCCGACCGACCAGAAGCGATTCGGCACGCTGATCCAGTTGGAAGAAGTGCTGCTGCTGTAACCGCCGTTCAGGCTCAGGGTGAAGTCCGGGTAATAGGCAGCCTTGGCCACGCCGATGTTGGCGTTGGCCGCCATCACCGAGCGCTCTGCGGAAGCGATGTCCGGGCGGCGTTCGAGCAATTGCGAAGGCAGGCTCAGCGGCACCTCGGGCAACGCAGGAATGTCTTTGGTTTCAGTCAACTTGAACTCGGCCGGCGGCAACCCGATCAGTACGGCAATCGCGTTCTCGAACTGCGCTCGCTGCCAGATCAGATCGACCATGTCAGCCTCGGTGCTCTTGAGCTGAGTCTGTGCCTGCGCCACCGCATCCTTGCCGGAGACACCGGCGCGGTACTGGTTTTGGGTCATTTTCAACGAGCGTTGATAGGCCTCGACCGTCGCTTCCAACAGGCGTTTCTGCTCGTCGATCACCCGCAGTTGCAGATAGTTCTGCACCAGTTCCGACTGCTGACTCAAGCGCATCGCCGCCAGATCGGCAAAACTGGCCTGGGCGTTGGCGGTGTCGGCCTCAAGTCCACGGCGCAATTTGCCCCAGATATCCGCTTCCCAACTGACCCCCGCCTGAGCGGTATAGGTGTCGCGAATCCCGCTGGAAGAGCTGGTCAGGCTCGAACTGCTGCTGCCCGTGCCCTGGCTGGAACGGTTTTTCCCGACGGTCAGGTCCACGGTCGGGAAAAACGCACCACGGGCACTGCGCACCAACGCCTGGGCTTGACGGTACTGGGCTTCGGACTGCGCGACGGTCTGGTTGGCGCTGTTGAGTTTCTCGATCAGGCCATTGAGCTGCTGATCGCCATACAATTCCCACCAGGCACCACGGGCCAGAGAATCGCCGGGACTGGCCTGACGCCAGCCTGCCGCTTCCTTGAATTGCACTGGCGAGGCGGATTGCGGGCGCTGATAGTCCGGGCCGATGGCGCAGGCGCTGAGCATCGCTACGCACAGCGCCAAGCTCAACAAACGTGAGCCTCGGGCCGTAACCAGCGGTGCAGCCAGATGGAAAAGCGAACGGTCAGTCATAGCGGAGTTTCCAGAGCAGCATCGGTACGCACCCCACGCCAGTGGTTGAAGCGATGGCGCAGTTTGTCGAGATAGAGGTAAACCACCGGGGTGGTGTAAAGGGTCAGCACCTGGCTGAAGATCAGCCCGCCGATGATGGTCAGGCCCAGTGGCTGACGCATTTCCGCACCTTCGGCGCGGCTCAGCAGCAACGGTAACGCGCCGAGGATCGCCGCCAGGGTGGTCATCAGAATCGGCCGCAGACGTTGCAAACAGGCACTGCGAATCGACTCCAGCGGCGCCAGGCCTTGATGTCGTTCCAGCTGCAAGGCCAGGTCGATCATCAGAATGGCGTTTTTCTTCACCACGCCGATCAGCAGGAACAGCCCGAGCAACGAAATCAGGCTGAACTCACCGCCCAGCGCATAGATCGACAGCAACGCGCCGACCCCCGCCGACGGCAACGTCGAGAGAATGGTCAGTGGATGGATGTAGCTTTCATACAGCACACCCAGCACCAGATACACCGCCACCAGCGCCCCGAGAATCATCCACGGCTGGCTCTTCTGGGTCGCGGCGAAGGCGTCGGCGGTGCCGGCCATTTTCACGATCACGTCTTCCGGCATGCCGAGTCGGGCAATGGCCCGCTCGATGGCCGCCGTGCCCTGCTCCACCGTCACGCCTTCGGCCATGTCGAAGGAAATGCTCTCGGAGGCGAACTGGCCTTCGTGGCTGACGCGGTCGTCTTCCAGGCTGTTTTCATAATGAGCGATGGTCGACAGCGGAATCCGCGCGCCGTCAGCGGTGATCACCTGCACCTGTTTGAGGGTGATCGGGTCCTGGGCATATTTCGGATTGACCTCCATGACCACTTGATACTGGTTGAGGCTGTCGTAAATCGTCGAAATTTGCCGCTGGCTGTAAGCGTTGTTCAGCACCGCAGTGACCATGTCCATGTCGACGCCCAGGCGTTTGGCCTGATCCCGGTCGACGATCAGGGTCACCTGTTGGGCGCCGCGTCCTTCACGGGCGTCAATCGCGGTCAGCTCCGGCAAAGCCTTGAGCGCAGTCACGACTTTCGGGTACCACTGGCGCAATTCGCTGAGATCAGCGCTTTGCAGGATGTAGGAATACTGCGACGTGGTCTGTTCACGACCGCCACCAAACTGCAGGTCCTGATCGGCCATCAGCATTAACTGCGCACCGGCGACCTTGGGCATTTCCTTGCGCAGACGTTCGATGACTTTTTGCGCAGAAATGTTGCGTTCCTTGATCGGTTTCAGCCGCACCAGCATGAAGGCGTTGTTGGTGCCGTTGGTGCCGCCGATGAAGCCAGCGACGCTCTGCACCGCGTCATCCTTGAGCACAGCCCGGCGAAAGGTTTCCATTTTTGGCTGCATCACGCTGAACGACAACCCGTCATCGCCACGCACGAAACCGATCAGCTGGCCAGTGTCCTGCTGAGGCATAAATGTTTTAGGAACAACGACATACAGCGCAACGTTCACGCCGACTGTCACGATCAGGCTAAGCAAGGTCAACCGGCGGTGACGCAGCACCCAGTCAAGGCTTGTCGCGTATTTGCCGACCATCCACTCGTTAACCTGCTGACTCCAGCGCTGCAATCGGTTTTCCTCACCCGGTGTATGCGGCTTGAGCCAACGGGCGCAGAGCATCGGCGTCAGCGTCAACGAGACCACCAGCGACACCAGGATAGACGCCGCCAATGTGATGGAAAACTCGCGAAACAGGCTTTGGACAATCCCGCCCATGAACAGGATCGACAGGAACACCGCCACCAGCGAGACGTTCATCGACAGCAAGGTGAAGCCGACTTCCTGCGCCCCGAGGTACGCGGCCTTCATCGGCGGCACGCCTTTGTCGATGTGCCGGGAAATGTTCTCCAGCACCACAATGGCATCGTCCACCACCAGCCCGGTGGCCAGAATCAGCGCCATCAGCGATAGGTTGTTCAAGGAGAATCCGTAGAGGTACATCACCGCAAAGGTGCCGACCAGCGACACAGGCACCGCAAGGGTAGGAATCAACGAGGCGCGGAAGTTACCGAGGAACAGGAACACCACCAGAATCACCAGCGCCACGGCAATCAGCAGGGTCATTTCCGCTTCGTGCAAGGTCGCCTTGATTACCGGCGAACGGTCCATTGCCACGTTTAGTTTGACGCTGGCCGGCAACACGGCCTGCAACGCCGGCAACTGAGCCTTGATTTCGTTGACCGTCTCGATGATGTTGGCGCCGGCCTGGCGGTTGATCACCAGCAGTACCGCTGCGTCGTTGTTGAAGAAACCGCTGTTGTAGCGGTCTTCGACGCCGTCGCTGACCTTGGCCACGTCCTTCAGGCGCAGGGCCGCGCCGTCCGCGTAGTGAATGATCAGCGACTCGTAATCCTTGGCTTTTTCCAGTTGATCATTGGCCTGAACCTGCCACATCCGCTGGCTGTCTTCGACCGAGCCCTTGGGCCGGCGCACGTTGGCGTTGGCGATGGTGTTGCGCACATCGTCCAGCGCCACGCCGTATTGGTTGAGCGCCTGCGGTTCGAGTTCGATGCGCACCGCTGGCAAGGAACTGCCGCCGATTTGCACTTCGCCGACACCCTGCACCTGAGACAGGCTCTGGGACAAAATTGTCGAGGCCAAATCGTAAAGCTGGCCTTTTTCCAGCACGTCGGAGGTCAGCGACAGCACCATGATTGGCGCCTGGGACGGGTTGATCTTCTTGTAGGTCGGCATGCTGCGCATCCCGCTCGGCAGCAGGTTGCGCGAGGCGTTGATCGCCGCTTGCACTTCCCGGGCTGCGCCGTTGATGTCGCGGTCCAGGTCGAACTGCAAAATCACCCGGGTCGAGCCCTGGCTGGAGCGGCTGCTCATGGTGTTGACCCCGGCGATGGCGCCGAAGGAGCGCTCCAGCGGCGTGGCCACGGTCGAGGCCATGACCTCCGGGCTGGCGCCGGCCAGGCTCGCCTGAACCACGATCACCGGGAAGTCCATCTGCGGCAACGGCGCCACCGGCAACAGGCCGAAGCTCACGCCGCCCAGCAGCATGATCGCCAGGCTCAGCAACATGGTCGCGACCGGGCGCTTGATGAAAGGTCCGGACAGGTTCATGGCTGTTCTACCGCTTCCACGGATTCAGACTTGCGCCCCCAGCGCCGGCCGAGGCGGTCGAAGTACAGATAGATGACCGGCGTGGTAAACAGTGTCAGCACCTGACTCAACAACAAGCCACCCACCATCACCAGACCCAACGGTTGACGCAGTTCTGCACCAGAGCCGGTCGCCAGCATCAGCGGCACGGCGCCGAACAACGCGGCGAGTGTGGTCATCAGAATCGGCCGGAAACGCAGCAGCGCCGCTTGATAGATCGCGGTCTCCGGGTCCATGCCCTGATTGCGCTCAGCGTCGAGGGCGAAGTCGATCATCATGATCGCGTTCTTTTTCACGATACCGATCAACAGGATGATGCCGATGATCGCGATCATTCCCAGGTCATTGCCGCTCAACAGCAGCGCCAGCAACGCGCCGACCGCCGCCGAGGGCAAGGTCGAGAGAATGGTGATCGGGTGGATGTAACTCTCATAGAGCACGCCGAGCACGATGTACATAGTCACCACGGCCGCCAGAATCAGCAGCAAGGTGCTCGACAGCGACGCCTGGAAAGCCTCGGCCGCGCCCTGGAATTGAGTCTGCACGCCAATCGGCATGCCGATGTCTTTTTGTACCTGGTCGATGATCTCAACCGCCTGCCCCAGCGCCACGCCGGGCGCGAGGTTGAAGGACATCATCACCGCCGGGAACTGACCGATGTGAGTGATCGCCAGTTGTGCCTGACGCTCCTCGACGTGCGCCAGACTGGACAGGCGCACTTGCCCGCCGTCGGTGGTTTTCACGTGAATCTGGTTCAGCGCATCCGGGCCGATCTTCTCGCCTGACTGCGATTGCAGCACCACGCGGTATTGGCTGGCCTGGGTGTAGATGGTGGAAATCTGCCGCTGACCGAAGGCGTCGTACAGCGCATCGGTGATGTTCGACACCGACACGCCGACCCGCGATGCCGCGTCGCGGTCAATCACCAGATAGACCTGCAAGCCCTTGTCCTGCAAGTCGCTGGCAACGTCGGTCAGCTCCGGCCGTTGGACCAGTGCGTCCACCAGGCGACCGCTCCACAGACTCAGCAACTCCGAGTCCGGCGACGACATGCTGAACTGGTATTGAGTACGGCTGACGCGGTCTTCGATGGTCAGGTCCTGCACCGGCTGCATGAACAGGCGAATGCCGGTGAGCTTGTCCAGCTCCGGTTGCAGACGTGCAATCACCTCGGTTGCGCTCAGGTCGCGGTTGCTGTGGGATTTGAGGTTGATCAGCAGACGACCGCTATTGAGCGTCGAGTTGTCACCGTCCACACCGATGTAGGACGACAGGCTTTCCACCGCCGGATCCGCCAGGATCACTTTGGCCAATGCCTGCTGACGCTCGCTCATGGCGGCGAAGGAAATCGACTGCGGCGCCTCGGATATGCCCTGGATCACCCCGGTGTCCTGCACCGGAAAGAAGCCCTTGGGCACCACCATGTAAAGGAACACGGTCAACGCCAGCGTGCCGATGGCCACCATCAGGGTCAGCGGTTGATGCTTGAGAACCCACTGTAACTTGCGCCCGTAAGCCGCGATCATCCAATCAATTGTGGCGCCGCTGGCCCGATAGAAACGGCCCTGTTCTTCTTCCTTGGGTTCACGCTTGAGCAGCCGCGCGCACATCATTGGTGTCAGGGTCAGGGAGACGACAAGGGAAATCAGGATCGCCACCGCCAGGGTGATAGCAAATTCGCGGAACAGCCGCCCCACCACGTCGGCCATGAACAGCAGCGGAATCAGTACCGCGATCAGCGACAAGGTCAGGGAAATCAGGGTGAAGCCGATCTGCTTGGCGCCCTTGAGCGCGGCATTAAGGGGACTGTCCCCTTCTTCGATATACCGGGAAATGTTCTCCAGCATCACGATCGCATCGTCCACCACGAAACCCGTGGCGATGGTCAGGGCCATCAGGGTCAGGTTGTTGACCGAGAAACCGGCGAGGTACATCACGCCGAAGGTGCCGATCAGCGACAGCGGCACGGCCACCGACGGAATGATCGTGGCACTGGCCCGACGCAGGAACAGGAAGGTGACCATGACCACCAACGCAATGGCGATCAGCAACTCGTGTTGCACATCGGTGACGGAGGCGCGAATGGTCTGGGTGCGGTCGGTGAGGACCGTGACGTCAAGGCCGGCCGGCAGGTTATCGGTGATGCTTGGCAGCAGGGCTTTGATCCGGTCGACCACTTCGATGACGTTGGCACCGGGCTGACGCTGAATGTTCAACAGCACCGCCTGGTTTTCATTGGCCCACGCCGCCAGACGTTCGTTTTCCGCGCCATCGACAATCTCCGCCACATCCTTGAGCCGCAACGGCGCGCCGTTGGCGTAGGCGAGAATCAGGTTGGCGTAATCCTTGGGCGAAGTCAGTTGGTCATTGGCGTCGAGCATCGACACCCGGGTCGGGCCGTCAAAGTTGCCCTTGGGCTGGTTGACGTTGGAGGCGCCAATCAGGGTGCGCACGTCGGAGAGGTTCAGGCCATTAGCCGCGAGGGCTTCAGGGTTAACCTTGATCCGCACCGCCTGACGCTGGCCACCGGCAATGCTGACCATGCCGACACCGCTGATCTGGGCGATTTTCTGCGCCATCCGCGTGTCGACCAAGTCATTGAGCTTGGGCAGCAGCATGGTCTTGGAGGTGATGGCCAGGGTCAGCACCGGGGTGTCCGCCGGGTTGACCTTGTTGTACACCGGCGGCGCCGGCAGGTCCTTGGGCAGCAAATTGGTCGCGGCATTGATCGCCGCCTGCACCTGCTGCTCGGCGACGTCCATGTTGATGTCGAGGCTGAAACGCAGGGTCAACACCGAGGCACCGCCGGAACTGGTCGACGCCATTTGCGTCAGGCCGGGCATCTGCCCGAATTGACGCTCAAGGGGCGCGGTCACGGCGCTGGTCATGACATCCGGGCTGGCGCCGGGATACAGCGTCATCACGCGGATGGTCGGGTAATCGACCTGAGGCAGTGCCGACACCGGCAGCAGCCGATAGGCGATCACGCCGGCCAGGATAATGGCCAGCATGCTCAGGGTGGTGGCTACCGGGCGAAGGATGAACAGCCGCGAGATGTTCATGCGCCGCCCTTTTTCGCCTTGTCGGTGGTCGCAGGCTCAGTCGCGTTGGCCCCCGATTTGCCTTGCAGATGGCCGGTCGGGGTCGTCGGCACGTCCTTGGTGTCGTTGACTACTTCCACTTCGCTGCCTTCCTTCAAGCGGTCGGTGCCTTCAAGGACAACACGATCCCCAGGGGCCAGGCCTTCGGTAATCACGGTGTTTTCACCGTCACTGGCGCCGACCTTCAACTGACGAATCGTGACTTTCTTGTCGCCGTCCAGGGCGTAGACAAACGTGCCGTTGGTGCCGAACTGAATCGCTGCCGAAGGTGCGAGTACCACGTTTTTGAGGGTGTCGGCCAGCAGATGGACGTTGACGAACTGATTCGGGAACAGCGCCTGATCTCGGTTCTCGTAACGTGCCTTGAATTTCAGGGTGCCGGTGGTGACGTCGATCTGGTTGTCCAGGCTCTGCAAGACGCCAGTGGCCTGCAACTTGGTGTCGCCACGGTCCCAGGCTTCGGCGGGCAATTTGGCGCCGGTGCGATAACGGGCCAGCACGGTTTCCAGGCTGTTTTCCGGCAAGGTGAAGGCAACGCTGATCGGTTGGGTCTGGGTGATGATCACCAGCGCCGTGGTGTCGTTGGCTGCCACCAGGTTGCCGACATCCAGCTGACGCAAGCCCACACGCCCGGCAATCGGGGCGCGGATCTTGGTGAATTCCAGATTGAGCTTGGCATCGTTGACCGCTGCCTGATTGGTTTTGACAGTACCCTGATACTGGCCCACCAGCGCTTCGGCGGTGTCCAGAGTCTGCTTGGCAATACTGTCTTCGCGATACAAGCCGCGATAGCGCTCCACATCGACCTGGGCGTTTTTCAGTTGCGCCTGGTTCTGCAGCAACGTGCCTTCGGCCTGAAGCAAGGCATTCTGGTAAGGACGCGGATCGATTTCAGCCAGCAGATCGCCCGCTTTGACCATCTGCCCTTCCTCGAAGGAGATCTTCATCAGCTCACCACCGACGCGGCTGCGCACATTAATGGTGTTCAGCGCCGTCACGGTGCCCAGCGCTTTGTAATACAGCGGGAAGTCGCCCTTGACCGCTGGCGCGACACGCACCGGAACGGGCCCGGTCGCGCCACCGAAACCCGGACGCATCCCTCCCGACCTGCCGGTGTGTCCGGCAACGGCTTTTTGCCCTGCGCCCTCTTTTTGGGCAGTGCCGGCGGGCCAGAATTTCCAGCACAGGCCAGCGATGACCAACAGGACAAGCAGGCCAAACAGCCAGCGACGGGGACTACGGGAAACGGAGGATTGCATGGAATGATCAACCATTGGGCGCGTGGGCTTCTTCTACAGGAGGCTGAACGATAAGCACTGGCGGGCATTAAGCAAAGCGGCTTTACCGGCAATTTACCTTCAGCTTACGTAACAGGAGATTTATCTAAGACACTGAAGCACAAATGAAAACGGCCTGGACAGGGCCAGGCCGTTAACAATTGTAAGGGTATGCTTATTTCAGAACAGCAAGAGCTGCTTCGTAGTTCGGCTCTTCAGCGATTTCCTTGACCAGTTCGCTGTGCAGAACGTTGTCGTTTTCGTCCAGCACCACGACGGCACGGGCAGTCAGGCCTTTGAGCGGGCCGTCAGCGATGGCAACGCCATAGTTCTCGATGAACTCGGCACCGCGCAGGGTCGACAGGTTCTGTACGTTTTCCAGGCCTTCGGCGCCGCAGAAGCGAGCTTGAGCGAACGGCAGGTCAGCGGAGATGCACAGCACGACAGTGTTGGCGACATCGTTGGCCTGGGTGTTGAACTTGCGAACCGACGTCGCGCAGGTCGGGGTATCAACACTCGGGAAGATGTTCAGCACTTTGCGCTTGCCGGCGAAGCTCGCCAGGGTCACATCGGACAGATTGCCGGCAACCAGGGAAAAGGCTGGCGCCTTGGAACCGGCTTGTGGCAGTTGGCCGTTGACTTGAACCGGGGAGCCTTTAAGAGTGACTTGAGCCATGAACGGAGTCCTTCTGAACGTTGTTGTAGAGAATTTTGAAGAGGCCGAAGTTAACCACGAAATGGTCCGACGACCTATGCCCAGATACAAATTGTGAAGTCTCGCCGCACACATTGGATACAACCCGCCTCAACAGCCGTGTAGCGAGTTGACTGTCGAGAAACAAATCTGCTTTTTCGGCTATTTTCCGTAAGAAACGGTGTCGATTCAGATGACGGCCATTCGACTAGGAAGTGAATCACTCAAATCCAGCGGAGATAAGACCATGCGATTCATGATCATTGTGAAAGCCAGCCAGGATTCCGAGGCCGGTGTGATGCCCAGCGAGGAACTGATGACCGCAATGGGCAACTACAACGAGGAGTTGGTCAAGGCCGGCATCCTCATCGAGTGCGATGGCCTGCAACCCAGCAGCAAAGGCGCCCGCGTGCGTTTCTCGGGTGACCAGCGCACGGTGATCGACGGCCCGTTTGCCGAAACCAAGGAGCTGATCGCCGGCTACTGGCTATGGAATCTGAAGTCGAAACAGGAAGCGATTGACTGGGTCAAGCGCTGCCCCAACCCGATGCCCGGCACCGACGCCGAGATCGAGATTCGCCAGGTGTTCGAGGCTGAGGATTTCGGGGCTGAGTTCACTCCAGAACTGCGGGAGCAGGAAGAACGGCTGCGCGCGCAGGTGAAGAAACGCTGAATAAGCAGCGTAGGAGCGCGATCACGTCCAGGACATTTTCTTGTCATCGACGGACGTGATCGGACGCTTGGCGCTCACCCGCTAAACCGGGTACTCACGCCGATCCCTGAACATGACGTAAAGCGGGTCCAGACCTGAATCTTTCGGAAAGACTACGACATAGTCATCGAACTGAATCGCTTCAATATTGTTGATCAGCTCTAGTGAAGGCACAGGTAACGACACGAGAAATCCCAACTTGCTCTCGGGGGCTGGTGCCAACTCAGAAATGGTTTCAAGTACGCCCGGCGAAACCCAGCTAACGGTAACCGGTACTTTTGCGTCAGTCGTGAAGCAGAAAGCTTTTAGACGCTCATCCCAAACGGCCTCGCGCACTCGTACCTTCGTTCCATTGGTCGGTGTAATGGCTATCTGTAGCAGCGTCTGTATCTGTTTCAATCCTCGAGACAGGGTGCCGGGTGGAACGGAGTAGCTACCGCTGTTCATTCTGAAGCGCATGTCGACCTCAGCTTGAGACTTCGCCAGACCGTGCCAGTCCTGCCCCTCTATAGGGTGAAGTTCGGCAAGGGGCACACTTAACCCATACATCTCGGTTTCGGCACGACTGACAAACTCAAATCGCAGGACCGCTGCGTACTGACCTGTATGAGGGTCGGTTTCAGCAGTGAGCTGCCAGGTGAACTCTGCCATAGCTGAACGTATGGCTTTTTGCAGAGCCACCCAATGAGTCTCCAGTGGCTGCGACAAGGCACCGCTGAGCAAAATACTGGGGCGCACCTTGGCAAAGGCGAGGTATGCGACAAGCAGACCGGGCGCCTGAGTGGGGCCAACCCCCTCCTTATGACGCTGACAGACAAGTTGAGCCTGTGCGAGGACCAGCAATGCTTCAGCCTGAACTTGCAAGCGCTGCAGACGCTGGTTGATGGCGATCAAACTCCTTGCGTACCGTTCATGGGTGGCGCTGATCTGTTGCGCGATACTTTGCCACAGTGCCTGCTCTGACCGAGCGTCAGTCTTATTGCGCAGGGCGGCGTCCTTGGTGAACTCGACGCGCGATTTCCAGTATCTGTACTGGTGCGCAGCCTTACGCGCCTCGTACTCGGCCACTTCCAGCGCTCGGAGACTCGCCTCGCGCTCGATGATATTCACTTCATCGACCTGTTGGTCATGCTGGTGCTTGATTCGTTGCTCAAGAAGGCCAAGAGACACTTCAATCGCTTGCTCGGATGCCGCCAGTTCCGCGACGATTCTTTGAACACCTGCCAGGCTCAGAGTCGCTCGTTGCTGCGCCATTTGCGCGGGACTCAGTGGCACATACGGCATTGGCGCTCTCACAGCTACACTCTGGCCCTTGAACGCGGCCAAGCCCTGCCCTTGCCACCACTCCTTGACATAACCGACGACCCATTCAGGGGAACTCCTGTTGTACTCATCTTTTGAGTAAAACAGCAGGTCAGCACCATCAGGATGGCCGACGATACGGTCGAAATGATTGATCAGTTGGTCGTGATTCTGCTTAGGCACATCAACCGCCCAAATCCTGTTTACCAACGCCTGGAATTCCGGCTCGGTGTAATCCTTGAGTGTTGCTTTAAGTTCCATCTTTGGTTCTTCCTTGTGTCTGTGACACTTAACAGTTGCCGGGCGGAGGCATCTGCTCATTCCATCATGAGCAGATGATTTCTACGCTCTTGGTGATTGCATTATTCCGACTTAAAGCCGGGTTTGTTATTGAGTGCACGCCAGTCTTTGACTTCCTTCAAGATGCCTTCGGGGCTGTCTTCCTGGCCTTCCTTGGGGTAGAAAATGACGTCTGAGCGGCCTGGGTGTTCGGTGACCGATTCAAAATGATCAAGGAGCTTATCTCTATAAGCCTCCAGTGCCCGCCCTCGCAGACCGCTAGTCTGGTGGAAGAACTCTCCCAAAAATAACAAAAACTCCGGCTCGGTGTAATCCTTGAGAGTTGCTTTAAGTTCCATCCTTGGTTCTTCCTTGTGTCTGTGACACTTAACAGCTGCCGGACGAAGGCATCTACTCATTCCATCATGAGCAGATGGTTTCTACGTTCTTATTGATTGCATTATTCTGACTTAAAGCCGGGTTTGTTGTTGAGTGCGCGCCATTCTTTGACTTCCTTCAAGATACCTTTGGGGCTGTCTTCCTGGCTTTCCTTGGGGTAGAAGATGACATCTGAACGATCTGGGTGCTCGGTGACAGCCTCAAAATGTTCGACGCGCTCAATCATGTACTTATCAAACTCATCTGCTGTTAAATCCTCCCCGCCATCAAAAAACTCTCTAAGGAAGTCCAGAAATTCAGACTCTGTGTAGTCCTCAAAACGCTTTTTAAACTCCATCATTCAGTTCCTTTACCATGTAGAAGAATATGTCACTTAGGCGTCATAACCAAAGCTAAGAAGGTGATAAATCTATTTTTTTCTAGGCACCTGCTCATTCCTTATGAGCAGGTGCACACGACTCGCTTACCGAGGGTTTAACGCTGGAGATTATTCATGACCTTTATCAATCAACGTAAAGACTAGCGTTTTGACTTCCATCGAAGCAGCGTATTGAAATACAACCTTAACATTGGGATATGCAGTTGAATCTAATGCATAAGACCCCCACCCACCAGTCATCCCCATTGGTTGAGGCATTTTAGTTGGCCCCTTAAACTCGATCGCCCCCCCAAACAATGCCCTAACGTCGCTTTGCATCATGTGCAACCTATAGGGTTCCGGCATTTCGCCCGTATATAGGGTGATTCCAGGTATTGTCTCCATACAAGTGATAAAAATTTTTTCTAGCCTTTTGGTCTCAGCCCAAAAACTGAGTTCCACGCCCGGCACAGGCTCAACATCCAGCCAATCTCTGCCTGGATACAACTCTTGCAGAGGGTGATCGGGAATAACACCATCAATAACCAACGCGTTATAAGACTGGCCGAGCCCTTTAATCCAACGATCTATGGTAATTGCGTCCATCAGTACCACCCCTGCTCTTTGCTCAAAGAATGTAACTGTTCAAGGGCCCTCTCGAAATCAGTTTCTGAAACGCCCTCCTCTACCAGTCCTTTCTTTATTGCCTGAAAGTTATTTTGCACCGCACTGAAAATATCCGAGGCATCTTTTGCCCGTTTTTCCTTAGCAAAAGGTGACAGATCTATTTTTGGGCTAGGCACCTGTTCATTCCTTATGAGCAGGTGCACAAGACTCGCTCAACAAGCTTTTAACGCTTGAGATTACTCATGACCTTTATCAATCAACGTAAAGACCAATGTTTTTACTTCCATCGATGCAGTGTATTGAAATACAACCTTCTTGCCGGGATAGATGAGGGGGTCCAGCGGATAGGATTCCCAGCCACCTGTCTGCCCCATTGGTTCAGGCATTTTTATAGGGCCTCTTGATTCCATCGGATCGCCAAAAACCGCATGTACATCTGACTGATTCATTTTTGACATGTAAGGCAGTGGAAGCTGACCTTCATATTTAGAGGTTGAGGGTGTTGTTTTTATGAGTGTTACGAAAAGGCTTTCAAATTGCTTGGTCTCTGCCTGAAAAGACAAGGCGATACCTAGCTCAGGGTTGATATGTAAATGATCGCGGCCCGGATACAACTCCTTCAGCGGCTCAGTAGGGACTATTCCAAGTGCGACCAAGTTGTCATGCGTCTCCCCGAGGTTATCCATCCATTTTTCAACGTTCATAGTGTTCATCAGTACCATCCTTGATCATTGCCAAGTTTATGCAAACGCTCTCGCCCCAACTCAATTTCTGAGTCTGTATAACCAGATTCCAAAAACCCTGGCCTCAGTGCATCAAAGTTTTTGTCCACGGCCGCTCGTAAGTCGATCGCATCCGCCTCCTGTTTCCGTATGCTGTTGCGCCCCCCATAAGTTTCACTGTATTTCCTATGAACTACTGAAGGGATCGCAATGCTGGGTGCCCGTCTTAAAAAGTCTGATAACTCCTCAGGGCCTATGTCTGGCCAAGAATCGACAATGTATGCCTCCAACGCCTTCCTAGAAGGAATATGGTCAATATCCAACCCATCTCCCCTGCTCCGTCCACTGAGTTCGTTATACGGCCCGACCTCCAGAGGCTCCACCGGCGGCCCGACGAATACCAGCCCCGGCGAAGGCAATTCCATATCCCCCGGATACCCAGGAATACTGGCACCGATCTGCCCTTCGTCAACAGCCGGAAACGTCTCGTTTTGCGGTAGGACCGGGATGGCCGGTGCGCCGGGATAAACCGCTGGAATCGGCGGTGTGATCGGCGAGGTCGTTGGCCCGGGATGTTCAATGCCTGGCGGAACCAAAGGGGTCCAGGTACCGCCACCCACGGGACGTATCGGCCAAGGTAGAACCACCGGAATGATCCCCAGTCGACCTTGGGTGCTTTGCGGTGTGGTGATGCTTATTTTGTCGAGATTGAACGGGTTCGCACCGAGTTCTGCCTGCTCCTGATAGCGCAGTTCGAATTCACGCCGTTCACCGACCCAGGCACTTTTCGGCGCGTAGGGTGCAAAGCCTTGTTCGATGCGTTTTTTGTTCACCTCATCGAATTTGGCGACAAGCGCCTGGTGTTCGCCAACCGTACGCCACAGCGCCTCATCGAAGGCGCTGAACGACGGGATTTCCCGGCCACGAAACTGGTCGCCGATCTGCACCGGAATGGCCGCACCCTGGGCATGGCTTGCTGCTTTCCACCAATCATTCGCAGCAGGTTGACCGGTCCCGGTGACGATGCCTGAGCCGATTGGCGACAGGTTGAAGGACATGTAGATCGGCGGGAGGCCCGGCACGCAAACGATGCAATCCTGAATGCGCAGGTCGACGCCTGCCGGGATGTCCTGGATCTGCGGCGTCATCACCGCCAGGCAGGCCTGACCGGAAGTGGTCACCTGAGGTATGGACTCGGGTGTGAACTGCAGGAGTCGTGGCGGTGAACCCGGGAACTCGGCGCTGTAGATGCCGGTCAGCGGGTCAAGTACGGCATTGATGACCGGTACACGAGCGTCTACCTCACCACCGGTGTTGGTGACGACAATCGCGGTACCTTCCGGTACGGCTTCGGGTTTGAGCCTGTACGCCACCTCCGCTGAACCGCCCGCATCTGCGATTGATTGCAGCGCCCGACTGTCAGTAAGGCCCAGCGCTTGGGCGGGAATGCCAATGCCCTGGAACAAACGCCTGCGTTGTTCCGCAATCAACTCGCCATTGCCAAGGGTTGGCGAATAAATCATTGCAGTGATAAATACTGGCCCCGTCCCTGGCTACGATGCGTCCGGCATCGATGAGGGAGTCGATGGCAGCCTGGACAGCCCTTTCAAGTGCAGCGGCGAAGTCTTGCGCAACTAACACGCTTTCTCGAGTCAAAAACATTCCGCCAGCGGTCACCGAAGTTACCGGCGCCGTCAGCGTATTGGCCTGCCTGACCCGTTCAACCCGCACGTCTTCATCGACTTGCTGCTTGAACCGAACTCGCGCTTCACGTTGCTCGGCGTACTGACGCTGGGCTTCCCAGATGGCCTCCCGCTCACGCCAGACAATGGTCTGCTCGGCGTGATGCTCGGCCAGTGCATTGGATCTACCCGTGAGGGCATTTATCTGTGCCGATAGCAGTCGAGCTTCATGGGCTGCGGTATAGGCGTTTTCCCAGGTCTGCTGGCCGTGAACGAGCGCCTCGCCGAACTGCTCCAGTCGGGCCTGGTAGTCGTGCAACGTGCGGGTAAGTGGATCGTGCCCATCGAATGATCGGGCAACCGCGTTCTTTGCGTTTAGTTCTGCGTTTTTACGGGCGATGAGCCCATCGATTCCGTTTTTTTCTTTGGTGATGTTGTGAAGCTGCAAGCGCTCGCTCGAGTGGCTATCGGGCGGTCGTCGCACTGCCAGGACCTCCTGCTCCAGGGTGGGTGCAAGTTGCGCGGACCGGGCTGCAAAACGTTGGTCTACTTCTGCTCTCACAGCCAGCCCTTTCAAGGTCTTCGTTTAGAATCTCCCAAAACTCCAGTCAGGGCGACGAGACGATGTGGGAAGAGGTTTTAGCGCGGTTCGAGAAAAAAGCACCGGCCAGTGTCATGGCCAAATTGGTGTTGGAGCAGGCTGTTACAGCTGAGTGGGTCGATCAGGTGTTCGAAGAGCATCGTCAACGACAGTACCCGCGTGAGCTTTTATTTTCGACCATCGTTGAGCTTATGTCCCTTGTTTCACTGGGTTTGCGGCCGTCGCTACATGCCGCCGCACGGCAGATGGATCTTCCTGTCAGCTTGGCGGCGCTCTATGACAAGGTCAGCCGCACAGAGCCTGCGCTGCTGCGCGCCTTGGTAGCCGGCAGTGCACAACGTTTGGCACCGACGATTGAAGAGTTGGGCTGTTCGGCCATTTTGCCTGGCTGGCAACTGCGGGTCGTTGACGGCAATCACCTGCCTTCCAGCGAAAAACGTCTGAGCGCTTTGCGCCGTGAACGAGGCGCCGCCCGGCCTGGTTTTTCGGTCGTGGTTTACGACCCTGATCTCGACCAGGTCGTCGATCTTCAGCCCTGTGAAGATGCTTATGCCAGTGAGCGCGTCGGCGTGCTGCCGTTGCTGGAAAACGCCAGTAGGGGCCAGTTGTGGATGGCTGATCGGCTCTATTGCACGCTCCCGGTCATGGAGGCCTGCGAAGACGCTGGCGCTTCTTTCATTATTCGTGAGCCGAGTAAGCATCCGCGCCTGCTTCAGGAAAGCGACTGGCAAGAACCTGTCGCGGTCGAGGCGGGAAGCGTGCGCGAGCAAACCATCGAAGTGAAAGGCGGACGTCAGTGGCGGCGTGTTGAACTGAACCTGCAAAAAGCTACCGAATCAGGCGACACCATGCTGTTGTTCTGGAGCAACTTGCCCGACACCATCACCGCTGAGCAAATCGCCGATTTGTATCGTCGTCGCTGGAGTATCGAAGGGATGTTCCAGCGCCTGGAATCGGTGCTGGACAGTGAAATCGAAAGCCTGGGCAACCCCAAGGCGGCTCTGCTGGGATTTGCCGCGGCCGTGTTGGCTTACAACGTTTTGTCAGTACTTAAGCGCAGCGTTGAACAGGCTCATCGCCAGACGCAACCAGAGGGATGGGAGGCATCGATTTTCCATTTGGCAGTGCAAGTGCGCAGTGGTTATGAGGGCATGCAGATCGCGTTACCGTCGGATTATCTGTCACTTCAATCGACCTCAGAAACGCTGGCACAGCGCTTGTTGGCGCTGGCAAGGAATATCAAGCCCAAACAGGTTGCCAAAAGCATACGCGGCCCCAAAATCGCCAAGCCCAAGGAGTGGTTGGAGGGAAAGGCTGCGAATGCTCATGTGTCGACCGATCGAGTGCTCAAAGCCCATAAAGGGAAAACACCTTGAAAGGGCTGGCTCTCACAGCGGCATGACGCTGCGCCAGCCCCGCGAGTTGTTGATGCCGGGCCTGCGCGCGAGCCTGTTCCTGCGCTTGTGCAGCGGCGGCCTGCGCTTGTGCCGCCTCGGCTTGCGCCTGAGCTGCTGCTTGCGCGCTCGCTTGTTCCTTTGCCTTACGATCAGCTTCTATGGCCCGCTTTCGGGCTTTTTGTTTTCTTTTGCTGGTTTTACCAAAGCCGCCTGAAACCCCACCGCCGCCGGAGCCGCCACCAGAACCACCACCCGAAGAGGGCGGTCCGGATCTGATGACAACGCTCCCTGATGATCCATCGTTAAATGTGTGTTGTGCCATACAGTCACTCCTTGTCTGTAGGGCACAGCATGTCGATGGGGCGGTGGTCAGGTGCGGTACATAGTTATAGGGGTGGATTTATATCGAGGGTCGGCACGCTGACAAATCGCATCCGACGGGTTTGAAGGATTCCCCCCTTCGACTGGCGAACCCGGCGTTAGCTGCTAGCTTCAACAGACGTGTCCTACAGGCTTTCAAGGAAAGAGATTGCGCAGTAACGAGGGAATCAGCACTCGCCCCTATCCGGACAGCGGCTCCAGCACCGGTGAAATAGCAGGCCACAGTTCACGCTGTTCACCGGGATCAACGTCACCTTCGGCGAATGAGGACTTGATATGCACGTTGCAATTCGCGCAGCCGGTTTCAGCCTGATGACCATGTTCGTCAGTTGCGGCGTTGGTGCTCAGGAGCTTGATACGCGGATCGGCAAGATCGCAATGGAACGCGAACTGCCGGCCCATGAATCGATCGCCAGGCAGTTTTATCGGGGAGTGATGCAGCCCTCGATGATCGTTCCCACTGCGTGGGAACGATCATGCGAAACCTACTTGGACTTGAGCTTCAAATACGACTGATGCAGGTCGGAGGCCCAGCCATCGATCACACCTTTCACATCATCGGCCTTCATCACCTGAGACTCGTTTTCCAAGGGTTTGCCAGTGCCTTTGCACAGTGCGTGCATTTGAAAGACGCCGGGCATCCGGCAAAGCTACATCGAGCTTGAACGTCACGATCAGTCGGTCCTTACCCAACGCGGCGGCATCAATGTTCGGTGGTGTGCTGCAACAAAATGCCTTCCGCCACCACACCACATTCGACTCAATCGAATTAACTCGAAACTCAAATAGTGGCGCACTGCCATTAGTGCTAAAGTCCGCGCCCTGCAATCTGTCCCAATAATCACCACGAGGCGACATGAAGCGTGCCTCGGCCAATGACGGCAAACCGGTCTCAAGGATCAACAATGAAAGCTCTCCGCACACTGTTCACCGTTACAGCCCTGGCCGCCACTCTCCTGACTTCGGGCTGCGCAAGCATCGTCGGAGACAGCAAGTACCCGGTGAACGTATCGAGCACCCCAAGCGGTGCCAACTACACCATCACGAACAAGGCCGGTGTCATCGTGCATAACGGTTCCACGCCCAATACCGTGACGCTGCCTTCAGGTCGTGGCTACTTCAAGGGCGAGGCCTACACCATTACCTTCAAGAAAGAAGGTTATGCCGATGCCAGCGCCACCCTGGAAACCAGCATGAGCGGCTGGTACTGGGGCAACATCGTGTTCGGTGGCCTGATTGGCATGCTGGTCGTCGACCCGCTGACTGGCGCGATGTACAAACTGCCGGAGGGCGCCGCGGGCAATCTTGGAAACCCATTGGCCGCTGAAGCGCCAAAAAACCTGACACTGCTCGAAATCGATCAGCTGTCACCTGACACTAAAGCAGCCCTGGTACGCATCAACTGACTGCGCCCGGCGCATCCTGCCGTAAAAGATGCGCCCTCTTCGTCGACGGTCTACTTCCGTCGGCGAAACAACGGCCACGGCTCAATCACCGAACGCCCATACAACACGCTCATCCCCGCCAGCCCCTTTAGCGCATCTTCAGCCGATTTGTCCTCACGCACAGCAAAACTGTCGAACCCACATTGACGCATGTGGCTGAGTTGATCGCGCAGTACATCGCCGACCGCACGCAACTCGCCCGTCCAGCCCAATCGAGTGCGCAGCAAGTACGCCTGGCTGTAACCGCGGCCATCACGGAAACTCGTTGCTGCGCGTGGGAACGATCAGTGACCTCAACCGCGCTCGCGAGGAATCAAACTCTGCAACTGCTGCGCCAAAAAATTCGCGTCGAACGCAAACGTATCCGGATCTTTCAAGCCATTGGTCTTGCGCCATTGCCAGCTATTGGACGGCGGCAGGCACACCAGCGAAATGCTACCGTAGCGCGCTGCCGTGAGGCCCATCACGGCCAGTGAAATCTGACCACCGGCCCCCATCACATCCGGCACAAACTCCACGGGTTTGCCGGCTATCACAATCGTCAGCTTCTCGGTCTTGAACGTCGACGTCTCGACCGGCACGCTCGGTCCCGAGGCGACATAGACTTCGCGGGTCACCTCCAGCAGATTCGGCGTCTGGACCGGCTCCAGCCATTGCTGGATCTGATCGAACAGCTCACCAATGCGCGTCGCCCATACGGCCGATTGCGACTCGAACAGTTGCTTCTTGTGCGCTTCGCTTTCTGCGTAGTGGCGAAGCATCTCACCCAGTTGCTGTACGTCGTCCATTGCGGTGTTCCTTTGTTGAAGCGGTGCTGCGGACTTTGAGCATGGCAGATGCGCGCGGCCGGCGTACGACTAAAAGCGTGAACGGTATTGGCTGGGGGTCATGGCAAGGGCATGCTAAAACAAAGGTTTGCCATCAACAGGAGCACGACATGCGCACCATCGGCCTTATCGGCGGCATGAGCTGGGAGTCCAGCGCCGAGTATTACCGCCTCATCAACCAGCAGGTACGCGACCGGCTCGGGCCGTTGCGGTCGGCGAAATTGCTTATGTACAGCGTCGACTTCGGGCCTGTCGAACAGGCCCAGCATGCGGGGCGCTGGGACGATGCAGCGGCGATTCTGGTGGACGCGGCGCAGCGGTTACAGGCCGGTGGTGCCGAGTGCGTGGTGCTGTGCACCAACACCATGCACAAGGTGGCCAGGCAGATTCAGGCAGCGATCGACATTCCATTCCTGCACATCGCCGATCCAGCCGGTCAGGCTGCCGTCGATACGGGTGCGCTGAAGGTTGGATTGCTCGGCACAGCGTTCACCATGGAACAGGACTTTATGAAGGAGCGCCTCACGTCGATGGGACTGACCGTGCTGGTGCCAGAGACCGATGAACGTCAGGCCGTCCACCGGATCATCTATGACGAGTTGTGCGTCGGGGTGATCAGCGAGGCGTCACGCAAGGTGTATCAGCAGGTGATCGAATCACTCACCCGACGCGGCGCCCAGGCGATCATCCTCGGCTGCACGGAAATCGGCCTGCTGATCAAACCCGAGCACAGCGCCCTGCCCTTGCTCGACACCACCGAACTGCATGCGCAGGCGGCGGTGGCGTTCGCGTTGGGCGAGTGACTCAACCGGCCTTGGGCGTGCGACGCAGGCGCGCCATGCTCAAGGCATCCACCAGCACGCCGTCACGCACGGCGTAGTCGCGAAACAGCCCTTCCGTTTCGAAGCCGAACTTGCGGTAAAGCCCGATGGCGGCTTCGTTGTCGACGTAGACCGAAAGCTCGACCCGTTGCAGGTTCATCCAGTTGTCGGCGGTGTCCAGCGCCGCCGTCAGCAGATTCGAGCCAACGCCCTTGCCCTGCCAAGCCGTCGCGACGGCCATTCCAAGATTACCGGCGTGGCTGCGACGGATCCGGGAAAATTGCTCCAGGCCAATGTTGCCGATGACCGTCCCTTGATGCAGCGCCACCAGCTGCACCACACGCTCATTGTCCGGCATCAGGCGTTTGCGCCAGACCTCGGTGGACTGAAACGGCATTTGCAACACCTGCCGGGTAATTGCCGGGTCGTTGTAGAGCGCGGTAATGCCGTCGAGGTGGGATTCGTTGAAACGTTCGAGGGAGATGACAGCGTCAGTGGCGGGCATGGGTGATTCATCCTTGATACAGACATGGCCGCTTACTCTATACCGCCGAGGGTTATTCGAACCATTCCCGCCGTTCACTGAAGGTGTTCTGGATCAGCTCAACGATCATCTGCACCTGCGCTGAACCCTCGGATTCAGCGTTGACCGCCATCCACACCTGGCGCTGCATCGGTTGGCTGAACAGCCCCGGCAATTCAATAAGGCCGCGATCGAAACGGCTGATGTATCCGGGCAGCAGGCCAATGCAGGCGCTGCATCGAATCATCTCCAGCATCAACTCATAGGAATGCAACTGCACCACCCCGGCCAGGCGTTGGTCCACGAGGGCATTCCATGGCCGAAAACTGTCGACCTGGCGGTCATGCTGCCATTGCACCAGCAGGAAATCCGCCAGGTCATCGAGGCTGTCAGGGCGGGACGCGACCCGTGAATAGCGTTTGGCGATGTGCGGCAGGTAGTCGAGCCGTGCCAGACGTTGGGGCTCGCTAACGGCAAAACTCGGGCCTGGCAGCGGTGAACCGGTGCCGGCCAGCCACAGCACCACATCGGCACTGACCGCTTGCAGGGACAGTTCGCTGTCGAGGGTAATGATGTCCAGACGCACGCTGGCGTTGCGCCGCAAGAGAGCAACCAGGTCGCGACCGAGAATGTCATGCAGGATCGATTCGGCGACGGCCAGGCGAATCAACGGCTGTTCGATCACCGGCACGTCGCGCTCGTGGGCCAGGGCAATCAACTGCGATTGCAGCTGCAACCCGTCATGACTGAGGGCAACGCCATTCTCTAAATGGCTGAACAGCGAACACTGCAGTTGCGCTTCAAGCTGCGCCAATTGTTTGCGCAGCTGAGTGGCCTTGATGTTCAGACTGCGGGCCGCCTGCATGAAACAGCCGCAGCGCGCACTGACCCGAAAGGACTGCGCCAACACCGGATCGATCCCTGCCGCCAGTGTGCGCCAGGATGCGGTTTTTTCTACGGGCGAGCGGTACTGGGCAACTTGCTGACGACCTGTGGTCTCCATGAATCGCATCGCTGACTCCCTGTCGATCTGTCCTTGAAAGCCTCATCCTGCGCAGTGTTTATGAACCTGATGTGACACTCGGGGTGGAAAATCGATTCAGCCTCCAGGGGTTTGTCGAAAACTCACCGCGAGCCGATTCCAGCTGTTGATGGTGGTGACGGCGATGGTCAGGTCGACGATCTCGCCTTCGCTGAACTGCTCCCGGGCCACTGCGTAGACGTCGTCTGGCACGTGGCTTTCAGAGAGCAAGGTGACAGCTTCGGTCCAGGCCAGCGCCGCACGTTCTCGCGCATTGAAGAAGCCGCTGTCGCGCCAGACCACGATCGAATACAAACGGCGGTCGGTCTCGCCGAGTCGCCGGGCATCTACCGAGTGCATGTCGGTGCAGAAGGCGCAGCCATTGAGCTGCGAGGCGCGAATCTTGATCAAATGCAGCAAGGCCGGCTCGATGCTGAGGTTGCTGGTCAAGGCCTCCATGGCAATCATCGCTTTCATCGCCTTGGGCGATGCGCTGTAGTAATCCAGGCGGGCGTTCATGGAGTGACCTCGTGGATCGGATGTGTGCCCCTCAAGGTAGGCGTTGATACGCTGGCGTTACAGATCCAATTCTGCGAAATACCCGTTGACCACTGAGGCACCAGACCAATCGGAGGTTTTTCGCCCACGCAACTTATGCGCAGGCGCTCATGCGGGTAATCTGGCGCGACGCACATGCGCCTCAATTGCCCAGGAGCCTCGCCGGTATGGAACTTCACGTTGTCATCAACGGCCGCAAGGACCTGGCTGGCCAGTTGTACAACCAACTGCGCAGCGCCATCGAATCCGGCCGTCTGGCAGCCGGCACGCAGCTCCCGCCCAGTCGTCTACTGGCTGAACAACTGGGCATTTCCCGCAAGACCATTTCCGACACGTACTCACAACTGACCTACGAAAACTTCCTCACCGGGGTCATCGGCAAAGGCACCTACGTCAACGCCCGGACGGCGAAAATCACCCGTAAACAGAGCCATTCGGAACTGGCCAGTGCCGAGGTCATCGAGTCCTGGCGCAACCTTCCGGTGTTTCTGCGCCATCCGACGCTGGAAAGCTCGTTGCGCTACGACTTCATCGGCGGCGCCACGAGCAAGGGCCAGTTTCCCCAGGATGACTGGCGGCGCTGCACCTCTCACGCCTTGCGCCAGATCGCCGCGTCCAAGGGCTTCTACAGCCTGCCCGCGGGCCTGCCGGCGCTGCGCAACGCGATCGCCCGGCACATCGCGTTTTCTCGCGGGGTTAATTGCCAGGACGAAGACGTGGTGGTGTGCAACGGCGCGCAACAGGCGCTGGACCTGATCTCCCGGGTGCTCACGCGTCCCGGCAGCATTGTCGCCATGGAAGACCCCGGCTATCCGCCCGCACGCCTGTTGTTCGGTACCCACGGTGCCACGGTGATCGGCGTCCCGGTGGATGCGCAAGGCATTCAGGTGGACAAGATCCCCCTCGGCACCCGGCTGATTTACGTCACCCCGTCGCACCAGTTCCCGCTCGGCATGCCGATGAGCCAGGCGCGCCGGGATGCGCTGCTGGAGCGGGCCCATGAGTTGGGGGCGATCATCATCGAGGACGATTACGACAGCGAATTCCGCTACGAAGGCCGGCCCACCGACTCGCTGCAAAGCATGGACGAGCGCGGCATCGTCGCCTACGTCGGGACCTTTTCGAAAACCCTGCTGCCGGAGCTGCGACTGGGTTATGCGATCCTGCCGCCGGCGATTCTCGAAGCCGTCATTCGCGCCAAGCAGCTTACCGATCTGCACACCTCCACCTTGCCCCAATGGGCGCTGGCCAAGTTCATCGCCGAAGGCTGCCTGCTCAAGCACATTCGGCGCTGCCATACGATCTATGCCGGACGCCGCGAACGAATCCTCGCGCGCATGGCCGGCGACCTTTTCCCGTGGCTCGAGGCGGTCCCGACCACAGCCGGGTTCCACATGGTGGTTATGTGTAAAGTGCCTATCGATATTTCATTGGTGATCGAGCTGGCCAAAAAGGTCGAAGTCGGGGTGTATCCCATCGATAGTTTTTTCTACCAGCAAGCGCCACAGGCCGGGCTTTTCCTGGGTTTTGGCGCCATCGAAACCCTGGACATCGACATTGCCCTGGACCGCTTGCGGGACATTTTGCAGCAGGTCGCCTGACAGATTGGTCTGCGTTTTTATCCGGCAATTGGCTATTGGTGGTCCGGGAGTGCAGGCCTATCCTGCATAAGCGTTATCCCTCAATGGGCAGGATTCGTCCGGCCTGATTCAGGAGTGTGAGCAATGCCCTACGAAGTGATCAATACCGTAAAGGTGCAGGCCGTCGCCGGCCGCTCGGATGAACTGGGTAAGCAACTGCAAAAGATTGTCGATACCCTGCGCGAACTACCGGGCTGTGATTCCTATATGGTCGACCGCTGCCCCGAGGACGACAACCGCTGGACTGTCAGCGCCCGCTGGCAATCGGAAGCGGCCATGCAAATGCATTTCAACTGCCCTGAAGTACAAGGTTTTATCGGCCTGATCGACAGCCGCCTGGCCAACGCCGTCGATTTCAACAGCTTCCCTATCGTTTAGACAAATTAGGTCGCCGTCTTCGGCCACTCCTACAGGGCAATGGGTACCCCTGCAGAAGTGGCTGGAGGCGGTGACCTTGTTGTTTAAACGCGAGCCCCGGACGAGAAAGTGTTGATCCCATTGGAAAACTGATAGCTGAACGTACAGCCATAAATAAAAAGGCCCGAACCACCTGTTCGGGCCTTTTTATTTCCCGGCGCAATTAACCGCACACTTTTAAACCAAACAAAACTATTGGCCATCTGATAAGCGCACGAATGGGCTATTTCATTCAGCAGGCACAGGTTTAGTCTGGAATCACTGCCGACGCCCGGCAACTTTAACTTCCCGACTCAAGTTGTTTCACTGGAGAAACACCCATGAAACTTGCACTTGTCAGTAGCTTGACGATGACGGTTCTTTTAACGGGTTGTTCAATACCCACTGCACCAAAGGCTGTTTCTTCGCTCGACGGCATCTTCACCGAGCCGGTCGGGCGCAGCAGTGCCACGAGTGTCGCCAATGGCAGCAACGTGTCCTTGGGCATCGTGTACAGCCGCAACACTCAGGACAACCGCGCCTACCTTCAGGATTACCAGGCCAACGCCGGCACCGGTTTCGGCCAGAGCCTGCTGGTACAACCGATTCATGACGCCTACGTCGCCACCTCCAAACCCGACTTGGCGGTGGACTGGGTCAAGGCGTCCTTGCAACGGCAGTTTGGCTCGGTGACGGTGTACCCGGACATGCGAAGCCTCAGAGCCGCTAAACCGGACGTGGTCGCCATTGTCGACAGCCGCAGTCAATTGATGACCTCGCGCAGTTCGGACATCAAGGCCCATGTCAGCGCAGACTTCTACGACACGAATTTCAATTACATCGGTACTGCACAAGGTCATGACGCTAAAATACTCAGCCCGTTATGGGCGGACTATAAACGCAGCGAAGAGATAGTTGCCGATATTAACGAACAACAGAATGTGCAAGTCAGGGCCTTGCAGAAGTTTGACCAATCGCTCAGTAATTTATTGACCAGGCCGACAGATAAAGTGTCGATGATCGATATTAATATAGGCAAAAAGTTGTATTGAGGTTTATGACCCCTTCGCGAGCAAGCCCGCTCCCACATTGGTTCTGTGTACGACGCAAAACCAATGTGGGAGCGGGCTTGCTCGCGAAGGGGCCCGACCCGACACAACAAATCATCCAGACAAAAAAACCCCGCCTCTTCCGAGACGGGGCTTTTTATTCAACGCCTGATCAGGCAGCCGGCTCCAGTTCGACGCTTGCAGCGGCAGCGGCAGGCACTACCGCTTGACCGCTCAACGCCAGATCCAGCAACTCACGGTTGGCCACCGCATACATGGCGTAATCAGTGCCGCTGGCGGCACGGATTTCTACCAGCATGGCGCGCCAGCGTTCGATCATGCCTTCGTGCTCTTCCATCCACAGCTCGAGACGAGTTTCCACGTCCTGGGTACCGTCGCCCTGTTGCAGGACCGAGATGGTGATCGCACGTTGTTGCCAATCGACGTCATCACGGAACGCTTCACGGGCCAGGGCCTGCCAGTTGTTTTCAACCGGCAGAGCGCTGATCTGTTGCAGGTACCAGGTGATGTCCAGCGCGCTGCCCACGGCGAAGTAAGCCTTGGCCACGTCCGCAGGATTCTGGCCGGTCACGTCGGAGGCCTCGATGATCGGCAGCAGCGTGTACAGGTGCGAGGTGCCAGCCACCATGCGCGCGAGCAACTCCGGCACACCGGCTGCGACGTACGCCTGATAGCGGGCCTGCCAGTTCTCGTGGATCTCGCCACTCAGCAGTTCGTCGAGCTTGAGACCCAGATCCTTCAGATGCGGACCGAAGTGCGCGACGTCACGGGCAGCGTTCTGCTCGTTGCGACGGGCACGCAGGAACCAGCGCGTAGCGCGACGGCCCAGACGCATCAGCTCGTCCATCAGCTCCAGTTGTACGTCGGCCGACACCTGGTAGTCCAGGGCTTCGATCTGACGGAACCAGTGCGGGAGATGGAAGATGTCACGCACGATCACGTAAGCACCGGCCACGTTCGCCGGGCTCATGCCGGTCGACTCTTTTAGTCGTTGAACGAAGGTGATGCCCATGTGGTTCACCAGATCGTTGGCGATCTGGGTGCTGACGATTTCGCGCTTCAGACGGTGACGACGCATGGCTTCGGCGAACTTGCTGACCAGAGTCGGCGGGAACGCAGTTTCCATGTCGCGCATCAGGTAGGCGTCATCCGGCACCTGGGAATTGAGCAGCGCTTCCTTGAGGTCGATCTTGCTGTAGGAGATCAGCACCGACAACTCGGCACGGGTCAGGCCATGGCCTGCCGCGATGCGCTCGTTGATCGCTTCTTCAGCCGGCAGGAACTCGATGGCGCGATCCAGCTTGCCGCGGCCTTCCAGATCGTTCATCAAACGCTTGTATTCGGCAATCCGCGGCAAGGCACGACGGGCCGCCAGGGACAGGGCCTGAGTCTGCTTGTAGTTGTTGCCGAGCACCAGGTTGCCGACTTCGTCGGTCATGCTCGCCAGCAACTGGTTACGTTGCTTGTCGGTCATGTCGCCGGCATGAACCACTTCGTTCAGCAGGATCTTGATGTTTACTTCGTGGTCGGAGCAGTCAACACCACCGGCGTTGTCGATGAAGTCAGTGTTGGAACCGCCGCCATTGAGGCCAAATTCAACACGACCCAGCTGGGTCATACCGAGGTTACCGCCCTCGCCCACGACTTTGCAGCGCAGTTCGTTGCCGTTTACGCGCAGTGCATCGTTGGCCTTGTCGCCGACATCGGCGTGGCTTTCGCTGCTGGCTTTGACGTAAGTGCCGATACCGCCGTTCCACAACAAGTCCACTGGTGCCTTGAGCAAGGCGTTCAGCAGTTCGGTCGGGGTCAGCTTGTCCGCCTGAATGTCGAAGCGCTCTTTCATCTGCGGGGAAATCGCGATGCTTTTCGCGCTACGGGAGAAGATCCCGCCGCCTTCGGACATGATGCTGGTGTCGTAATCCGACCAGGCCGAACGCGGCAGGTCGAACAGGCGCTGACGCTCGGCGAAGCTGTTGGCAGGCGCAGGATTGGGGTCGATGAAGATGTGCAGGTGGTTGAACGCTGCGACCAGTTGCAGCGTCTCCGACATCAACAAGCCGTTACCGAACACGTCACCAGCCATGTCGCCGACACCGACCACAGTGATGCTGTCTTTCTGAACATTGATGCCGCGTTCGCGGAAGTGACGTTGTACGCCTACCCACGCGCCCTTGGCGGTAATGCCCATTTTCTTGTGGTCGTAACCGGCCGAACCACCGGACGCAAACGCGTCGCCGAGCCAGAAGCCGTAGTCGATGGCAATGCCGTTGGCGATGTCGGAGAAGGTTGCAGTGCCCTTGTCCGCAGCGACGACCAGGTACGGGTCATCGTCGTCATGACGCACGACGTTGGCCGGCGGAACCAGCGCGCCGTCTTTCAGGTTGTCGGTGATGTCCAACAGGCCCGAAATGAAGATGCGGTAGCAGGCGATGCCCTCGGCCGCGATCTCGTCTCGACCGCCACCCAGTGGCAGGCGCCGCGGCAGGAAGCCGCCCTTCGCGCCAACCGGCACGATGACCGAGTTCTTCACTTGCTGGGCTTTTACCAGGCCCAGGACTTCGGTGCGGTAGTCTTCTTCACGGTCGGACCAGCGCAGGCCGCCACGAGCAACGTTGCCGAAGCGCAGGTGCACGCCTTCGACGCGAGGCGAGTACACGAAGATTTCGAACTTCGGTACTGGCTTGGGCAGCTCTGGAATCTGGTGCGGGTTGAACTTGAAGCTGAAATAGGACTTGTTCTTG
This sequence comes from Pseudomonas sp. MDT1-17, assembly GCF_054898105.1. Lineage (NCBI taxonomy): Bacteria > Pseudomonadati > Pseudomonadota > Gammaproteobacteria > Pseudomonadales > Pseudomonadaceae > Pseudomonas > Pseudomonas sp. MDT1-17. The sequence continues at coordinate 3,874,631 of NZ_JBUBVM010000001.1, forward strand.
CCGTTCGCATCGGTCTGGTAGAAGTTGGTCCGCAGCGTGGCCTTGATCAGGTCCAGGTAGCGACGCAGGATGCGGTCTTCGTTCAACACCTGGACGTCGTCCAGCGCGCTGATGATCGCGTGTTCCAGGCGTTGCTGCTTGTCTTCCAGATCGTCTGTACCGAGCTTGCGGGCCAGGTAGAAACGGGTTTTGAACAACCGGGTCAACTCGCGAGCGATGTCGGTGTGGTTGTTCAGGGTGCTGGCGATGTAACCCAGATCGAAGCCCAGGCGAATCTGCTTCATGTAACGGGCGTAGGCACGCAGCAGCGCAACATCGCGCCATGGCAGGCCGGCGGTCAGCACCAGGCGGTTGAAGGCATCGTTCTCGGCATCCCCGCGCACGATGTGGACGAAAGCGTCCTGCAAGGTGTCGTTGAGTTGCTGGATGTCGAGTTCCAGGCCTTCAGCAGCGGTGAACGCGAAATCGTGAATCCAGAACTCGCGGCCATTGTTGTGACGCAGGCGATACGGGAACTCGCCCAGCACGCGCAGCCCCAGGTTTTCCAGGATCGGCAGCACGTCGGACAGCGCCAGCGGCGTATCGGCGTGATACAGCTTGCAGTGCAGCTCGCGTTGACCGGACACCTGACCCAGTGGCTGATAGAAGCTCATCACCAGTGGGTTTTTTTCGCTCAGGCTCAGCAAGTGCTGCATGTCGACCACAGCCGAGTGGGCTGCGAAACGCTCGCGGTAACCGGCCGGGAAGCCTTTCGGGTAGTCTGCCAGTACGTTGGTGCCATGGGCTTCGCCGAAGCTTTCGACGACCAGACTCGCGTAGTCGTCCTGCCAGCTGCGGCACGCTTGCACCACTTCTTTTTCCAGCAGAACCGGGTCGATGTCCAGACGATTCTTCGGATCGACGCGCAGAATCAGCTGCACACGGGCCAGCACGGATTCGGAGAAGAAGGTCCAGAACTCGCAGTCCGAGGCTTTCAGGCGATCCATCAGCACTTGCTGGATCTTCTGGCGCACTTCGGTGGAGTAGATGTCACGCGGCACGTAGGCCAGGCAGTAGCAGAAGCGGCCGTACGGGTCTTTACGCAGGAACACGCGAATCTTGTTGCGTTCCTGGATCTGTACGATCGACATCACGGTGCTGAACAGCTCGTCCACCGGGGTCTGGAACAGATCGTCGCGCGGCAGCACTTCAACCACCTGCGCCAGTTCCTTGCCCAAGTGAGCCTTGGCCTGGAAGCCGGAACGGCGTTCGATTTCTTCGACCTTGCGACGGATGTACGGGATGACCCGCACGCTCTCGCCATACACCGACGAGGTGTACAGGCCCATGAAACGGCATTCCTTGGTGACGTTGCCGTCGGCGTCGATGACACGGATCGACACATAATCCGGGTAAGCCGGACGGTGTACACGGCTTGGGTGCGCAGCCTTGGCGAACGACAGCAGGGTCGGTTCGCGCAGGTAGTTCACGGCGTAGTCTTCGATGCGCAGGTCATCGTAGGTCAGGCCGGTGCGCAGCAGTTTGGTCAGGCCGAGGAAAGAGTCCTGGTCGTAGACGATATGGCCACCATCGGCTTCATCGCGAACCACGAACTCTTCATAGCCGAGGAAGGTGAAGTGGTTGCCCACCAGCCATTCCAGGAAGCTTTTGATTTCGGCCTTTTCTTCTGGATCGACGGCGAACTGGCTAGTGTCCAGGCCGGTGAGGATTTCCTGGACCTTGGCTTTCATCGGCTCGAAATCGGCGACCGCGACGCGGACTTCACCGAGAACCTGTTCCAATTCCTTGCTCAGGACATTCAGTTCGGCCGAGTTGGCGCAACGGTCGATTTCCAGGTACATCAACGACTCTTGCAGAACGTCGTCGCCCTGGGTGCCTTTCGGCAGGATTTCCAGCAGCTCGCCCTTGCTGCCGCGACGCACGCTCAGCACAGTGGTTTGCAGGGTGTGGATGCTGTAGCCGCGACGGTTCAGCTCGGTACGCACCGAGTCCACCAAAAAGGGCAGATCGTGGTGCAGTACTTCGACCGCGGTGTGGGTCGACTGCCAGCCGTGGCGTTCGTAATCAGGGTTGTAGACGCGCACTTGCGGTTGCGCGTGATCGAAGCGCTCAAGCAGGCGCCACGCAGAAAGGGTGCAGCCGGCGAGGTCGGACAACCGACGTTGAGTCAGCTCGTCGAGGGAAATGATGCCGAAAAATTGTTCCGCGAACAGCGCCACTTGTGGCAGTGCCTGTTCACTGATGTGCTGGGCCAGTGCCGCTTGCAGTTGGTGCTGGAAGTCGGCTTTGCTGGCTGCGGTGAAGAACGCCATCTGTGGTACTCCGCTTGGGCTTGTTATTGATGGAAGCGTCGCGTGCAAACCCCTTTCGGGGTGATCCGTCACCCTGTTCCTGATTCTCGGGCAGAGGAAACAGGATGACAGGGGGGTGAAGCTGGACGAGACACTCAGGTCACATTCACCTTCCATGAATGGGCATCTGCAAAAACGACTGGGCCATGTAGCGCGCAATGTCTTTACAGGTGCTCATCCGTTGCGCAGCTTAACGAGTGCGGCAAGGCCCGTGCTTGCAGCGCTGCGACATATTCGGTCATCGGCACGCAGCTTGCGCCTTGTGCATCGAACAACACTAGCAGCCGCACGGCAAAACGGGGGATTAAGCCCGGTTTTACGGCACATCCGTACCAGAAATGACCAGCAACACCCCGGATGTTCACGACACATCCTCTGACACTCAGGCGAGCAGAAATTCCCGTCTGCTGGCAGAATCGCCCTTTGTTCGTCTTCACAATGCTCGTCGAGCCAGGAATTCCCCATGCAAATGACCACCGCCCTCTTGATCGTCAACCCGTGCGACGACGAAGAAGACAACATGGCCATGCTCTGCTGCCACAGCGATCAGGGCGATATGTTCCTGATGACCCGCTACCCGGACGAGGACGCGCTGGACATCACTCTCGACGGCGAGCCTTCGACGCTGGACGGCGTGAAAGTCACCCTCAGCCCTACCCGCCTGCTCATCGAAATCGCCGCCGCGGACGCCGATGCCCTCAATGGTGATGATTCGCTGGAAATCATTCACAGCACTGATGCGAGCGATCTGGCGGAAGTGGAAGAAACGTTGCAGAACATCCTAAAAGGGACTGGCACTTACATCAGCGAGCTTTAAGCCTCGGAATCTCTAGAGCCTGAACTTGCCTCTTCGCGAGCAGGCTCGCTCCCACATTGTTCGCATTTCAATCAAGCGACTCGGTCACCTGTGGGAGCGAGCCTGCTCGCGAAGAGGCCCGAAAGAACACCACCACCTTTTGCGTCCTACAAAATTCAAGCAATTTCGCCAATCATTTCCCGCACATTGCACAAAATGCCGTTAGTCGCCGCCCCCTGCGATGGATTAAAGTAACGCCCCCAGCCCTGGCGTTATTCGAACGTCTTCGGTCACCCTTTCCAGGAACAGTCATCGATGGAACATCGTGAAGCGCTGCTAGCGCTGCGAACCTTTCTTTCAACGCAGATTCTCGGCCAGGAAAAACTCATCGAGCGCTTGCTCATCGCCTTGCTCGCCGACGGCCACATGCTGGTCGAGGGCGCTCCGGGCCTGGCCAAGACCAAGGCCATCAAAGAACTTGCCGAAGGCATCGAAGCACAGTTCCATCGCATCCAGTTCACCCCCGACCTGCTGCCGGCCGACATCACCGGTACGGAAATCTATCGCCCGGAAACCGGCAGTTTCGTGTTCCAGCAAGGCCCGATCTTCCACAACCTGGTGCTGGCGGACGAAATCAACCGCGCCCCGGCCAAGGTTCAGTCCGCCCTGCTCGAAGCCATGGGCGAGCGCCAGGTCAGCGTCGGGCGCAGTACTTACGAGCTGTCGCCGCTGTTCCTGGTGATGGCCACACAAAACCCGATCGAGCAGGAAGGCACCTATCCACTGCCCGAAGCGCAGCTCGACCGCTTTCTGATGCACGTAAAAATTGGCTTCCCTGACGCCGCCGTTGAACGTCGGATCCTGCAACAGGCCCGGGGCGAAGCGTTGAACGGCGAAACCAAACCCGAGCGCCGTGTCAGTCAGCAGGCGATCTTTGCCGCGCGCAAGGAAATCCTCGGCTTGTATATGGCCGACGCCGTGGAGGAATACCTGGTGCAACTGGTCATGGCCACGCGCACCCCGGCCAAATTCGACCCGGAGATGGCCGAGTGGATCGCCTACGGCGCCAGCCCGCGCGGCTCGATTGCCCTCGACCGTTGCGCCCGGGCCCACGCCTGGCTGGCCGGTCGCGACTTCGTCAGCCCGGAAGACATTCAGGCGGTGCTGTTCGATGTGCTGCGTCACCGCATCATTCTTTCCTTTGAAGCCGAAGCCGCGGGCATCGATCAGGACCGGGTGGTCCAGCGGATTCTCGACGTCGTAGCCGTCGCTTGACCCCGATGAACGCCCTCCTGCCGCCCGAGCCGGGCATCCGTGTCAGCCTCGCCGAGCTGATCGAGATGCGCCATCGCGTGCGTGAAGTGCAACTGTTTTCCACACCGAGCCAGCGCAGCCCGCTGATCGGCCTGCACCACTCCAAACTGCGCGGGCGCGGGGTGGATTTCGATCAGGTGCGGGTCTATCAGGCCGGCGATGACGTGCGAAGCATTGACTGGCGCGTCACCGCCCGCACCCAGGAACCCCATACCAAGCTGTTCCATGAAGAGCGTGAGCGGCCGATTTTTATCATGGTCGAGCAAAGTCGCCGGCTGTTTTTCGGCTCGGGGCTGATGTTCAAATCAGTGCTCGCCGCCCAGGCCGCGAGCCTGATCGGCTGGGCCGCACTGGGTCATAACGATCGGGTCGGCGGACTGGTGTTCGGCAACAATGAGCACTATGAAATCAAGCCACGACGCAGCAAGCAGAGCCTGCTGCAGTTTCTCAACCGCATGGTGCGGGTCAATCAGTCTCTGCACACGGAAAGCGAGCCGGACCGGGGGGACGCCTTCAACATTGCCCTGCGCCGGGCCCGGGAAGTACTGCGTCCCGGCAGTCTGGTGATCGTGATCTGCGACGAACGCACCCTGACCGAGGGCGCCGAACAACAGCTGAGTCTGTTGTCGCGGCATTGCGATCTGTTGCTGCTGCCGGTGTCCGATCCACTGGATCACGCCCTGCCCGCCGCCGGGCTTTTACGCTTCGCCGAACGCGGGGCGCAACTGGAGCTCGATACCCTCAATTTCGAGCTGCGCCAGACCTATCGCGCACAGGCCGAAGCGCGCATTGCTCGCTGGGAACTGCTGGCACAGAAGCTGCGGGTATTGTTGATGCCCTTGAGCACGCAGAGCGAGATGGTCGAACAACTGCGCGAGTACCTGAACCCACAGAAACCGGGGAAAGCTCGATGAGCAGCCTCGATCAACTGCAACCACTGATCTCCCCTCCGCCGATCGAATTCTGGCCACCGGCGCCGGGCTGGTGGCTATTGCTGTTGTTACTGCCGCTGGTCGGTTTCGGTCTGTGGAAGGCGAGGCGCTTCCTTGCGAACAAACGCCCGATCGTGCGCGCCGAACAACCGCTGGACCCGGTGCGCCTCGCCGCGCTGGCCGAATTGGCGCGGATGCCCAAACCCTATGACGGCGCTCCGGCCGGTGCCTGGTTGCAGCAACTCAACGGTTTGCTCAAACGCCTGTGCCGCAACCACTATCCCTACAGCCAGAGCCACACCCTCAATGGGCGCAAATGGCTGGCCTTCCTCGACAATCGTTGCCCGGCCGCCGGTCTGACCCGCTGGATGGTGCTGGTCGAAGGCGCCTACAAACCCGAATGCAAACTCGACGACAAAGCCATCGCCGGCCTGACCCAAGCTGTCGACACCTGGATTCGTAAACATGTTTGAGTTCGCCTGGCCGTGGATCTTCGCCCTGCTGCCGCTGCCCTGGCTGATGCGCGTCGTGTTGCCTGTCGCCGACAGTGGCGAGCCGGCGCTCAAAGTCAGCTTCCTCAGTGATCTCGAGGGCCTCGCCCGCCGCCGCGCCCGGGCCAACCTGCCGGCCTGGCGTCAACAAGCGCCGTTCATTCTACTGTGGCTGTTGTTACTGATCGCCGCGGCGCGCCCGCAATGGCTCGGCGAACCGCTGCCGATTGCCGCCAGCGGTCGCGATCTGCTGGTGGCGGTCGACGTGTCCGGCTCCATGGATTTTCCCGACATGCAGTGGCAGGACGAAGAGGTCAGTCGACTCACATTGGTTCAGCACTTGCTCGGTGACTTCCTCGAAAGTCGTGAGGGCGATCGGGTCGGGCTGATCCTGTTCGGCAGCCGGGCGTATCTGCAAGCACCGCTGACGTTCGATCGGCACACGGTGCGCGTGTGGCTCGACGAAGCGCGGATCGGCATCGCCGGCAAAAACACCGCCATCGGCGATGCTATCGGCCTTGCCCTCAAACGCCTGCGCCAACGGCCGGCACAAAGCCGCGTACTGATTCTGGTCACTGACGGCGCCAACAACGGTGGTGAAATCGACCCGCTCACGGCGGCGCGGCTGGCGGCTAATGAAGGCGTGAAAATCTACCCGATCGGTATCGGCGCCGATCCGGAGCAAAGCGGCACCTTGGGTTTCCTGGGGGTCAATCCGAGCCTCGACCTCGATGAAGACTCCTTGAAGGCGATCGCCGAAGCCACGGGCGGCCAGTATTTTCGCGCCCACGATGCCAAGGAACTGCTGGCGATCAAAGGCACCCTCGACAAACTCGAACCCGTGACCCAGCAACCGACTCAGGCTCGCCCGGCGCAGGCGTTGTATCACTGGCCTTTGGCGATGGCGTTGCTATTGAGCATGCTACTGGTGGTTCGCGAGCGCTGGCCGGACAATCCGTTGCGGCGGCTGTTCACCAAGGATCTTCTGCATTCGCAACTGCCCGACTGGCGCCAACGGCTTAAACGCCTGCGTCTGCGGAGGCGCCGATGAGTGCGCTCTGGCCATACTGGTTCCGCCCCTGGTGGTTGCTGTTGTTGCCGTTGCTCGGCTGGTTGCTCTGGCAACTCTGGCATCGGCAGAAGCGCGCCGGGCGCTGGCAGATGATTCTGCCACCGGCCTTCCATGCGGCGTTGCTCAGTGGTGGCAACGGTCGCGACAGCAAATTGCCGTGGGTCATCCTTGGCTGTGCCTGGGTGCTGACTGTTCTGGCGCTACTCGGGCCGAGCTGGGAACGTGTCGAGCAAACCAGTCAGAAACCCGCCGACCCGCTGGTCGTGGTCCTTGAACTGACCCCGGAAATGCTCGCCACTGACGTGCCACCCAACCGGCTCGAACAGGCCCGGCGCAAGCTGTTCGACCTGCTGCAGAACCGCAGCGACGCCCAGACCGCGATCGTCGTTTTCGCTGGCAGCGCTCACACGCTGGTGCCGCTGTCGGACGACCTGTCGACCAGCCGCAATTTATTGGATGCCCTCAAGCCTTCGCTGATGCCCGAGGCGGGTCATCGTGCCGATATGGCGGTGGCCAAGGCCCTGGCACTGCTGGATCAGGGTGCCCTCGGCGACGGCCGGCTCCTGCTGATCGGCTCAACCTTGACCGAACAGGAACGCCAAGGGATTCGGCAGGTGATGGACGGTAAATCAACGCAATTTTTGATGCTCGGTGTGGGCACATCCGAAGGAGCGCCGATCACCCAGGAAGACGGCAGCTTTCTCAAGGACGACCAGGGCGCGATTCTGGTGCCACATCTGGACGAACCCAGCCTGAAAGCCTTTGCCAATGACCTCGACGGGCTCTATCGCCACGCACGCCTGGACGATGCCGACCTGCGCGCCCTCGGTTTGCTCGAGGGCCCCCGCACGCTGCGCAACGACGGCCATACCCTGCGCCTCGACACGTGGGCCGATCAGGGTTACTGGCTGTTGCTGCCGCTGTTGTTACTGGCGGCCTGCGCCGGCCGTCGCGGCTGGTTATTCTGCCTGCCATTGCTATTGCTGCTGCCACAACCGAGTTATGCCTTCGACTTCAACGATTTGTGGCTGCGACCTGACCAACAGGGTCTGATCTTGCTGAAGCAGAAGCGCCCGGCCGAAGCTGCGCAGCATTTTGAAGATCGACAATGGCAGGGTGTGGCGCGCTACGAAGCCGGCGACTACAGCGGCGCCGCCCAGCGGTTCGCCGAAGGCACCGACGCCCACGCCCACTACAATCGTGGCAACGCCCTGGCCAAAAGCGGTGAGCTGGAGGCCGCGCTGGACGCCTACGAACAGGCGCTGGAGCGGCAACCGGATTTGCGCCCGGCGCAGACCAACAAGGCGCTGGTGGAAAATCTGCTCAAGCAGAAAAACACACCCTCGCCGGTTGAGCCGGACAAAAACGCCGGCAACGAGAGCGAGCCCCCTACGCAAGAAACGCCACCGGGCCCAGCCACGCAACCGTCAGATAATGGCGAACCGAAAACCGACGCTCAGCAGACCACGCCGGACTCCGAGCAACCGGACAAAACGCCGGCGAAACCCGGCACCAATGAAGTCCCGGGCAGCGAGCTGGGGAATGAAGACAGCACCAGACCACCGTTGCGCCCCGCCAGCGACAGCATCGATGGCGAACAGCGCCAGGCGCTGGAGCAATGGCTGCGCAAGATTCCGGACGACCCGGGTGAATTGCTCAGGCGCAAATTCTGGTACGAACAGCAACAACATCAGGATCAGGGAAAAACTCGATGACCCGCTTCACCGCCTTCTTGCTCGCACTGCTGCCCGCCCTGTTGCTCTGCACCGTTCAGGTACAGGCAGCCGGGCTGGTCGCCAGTGTGGATCGCAGTCGCCTGAACACCGGCGAGACGATTGAACTGACGCTGGAATCCACCGACGTGACGCAGTTCGGCAAGCCTGATCTGACACCACTGGAACCGCTGTTCGACGTGCGCGGCACCCGTCAGGTCAACCAGCTGAACACCCTGAACGGCGACAACCGTGCGACAACCCGCTGGATCATCACCCTGCTGCCTCGGCAGAACGGCAGCGTGGTGATTCCGTCACTGCAACTGGGTGACGTACAGAGCCAGCCAATCACCGTGCAAGTGGTCGAGACCGAAACCCAGGACAGCCCGAACAAACGGGCCCCGGTGTTCATCGACGCCAGCCTCGACCAAAGCAGCGTGTACGTGCAAGCCCAGGCGATCCTGACCTTGCGCATCTACCATTCGGTGTCGCTGTACGACGACAGCAGTCTGCCCCCGCTGCAAATCCCCGATGTGCGCATCGAACAACTGGGCGAGGCGCGTACCTACGAGAAAGACATCAATGGCCTGCGTCACGGCGTAATCGAAAAGCGCTACGCGATCTACCCGCAACACAGCGGTGAGCTGATCATTCCAGCGCAGATATTCAATGCCGCGCTTGTGGACGCAAAGCCCGCCCAGGACACCGCTGCCCAGGCAGCGAAATCCGGCAAACTGATGCGGGTCAGCTCCTCAGAGCTACTGCTGACGGTCAAGGCAAAACCCATCACGTACCCGGCCGACATGCCATGGCTGCCGGCCCGCAGCCTCAGCCTGAGCGAAAGCTGGAACCCGGACCCCGATCATGCGCAGGTGGGTGATTCGTTGACCCGCAGCCTGACGGTGAAGGCTGAAGGCCTGGCCAGTTCGCAATTGCCACCGCTGCCCGCCACCGACGTCAACGGTTTGCGGCGCTACCCGGATCAACCGGTGTTGGGCAACCAGAACACCGAGCGAGGCCTGGTCGGCAGTCGCGAAGACCGTGAAGCCCTGGTGCCGACGCGTAGCGGCGCAATCGAGTTGCCAGCGGTTGAAGTGGTCTGGTGGAACACCTTCGAGGACCACCTGGAACACAGCAGCCTGCCGGCCCGAACCCTGCCGGTGGCGAACAATCCGAGCCTGATGGTCGACACCCCGGCCGGCACGCCTCAAGTCCTTTCCGTTGCCGACAACGAAGCCCTCTGGTGGTGGAAACTCAGTACGCTGATTCTGGCCTGCACCACCCTGCTGGGCTTCGGTCTCTGGTGGCGCGCCCGCTGGCAACCGGCGATCCTGCGCGCGGCGCAGACCGGCCCGAGCCCGCGCACCGTGCTCGACGACCTCAAGCGCGCCTGTCAGGCCAACGATTCCCACGCCACCCGCCAGGCCCTCGACGCCTGGGCCCGGCAACAACCGGAAACCCTGGCCGATATGGCGGCGCGTTTTGTACCGCTGTCCGACGCCCTCGACGGCTTGAACGGCGCGCTCTACAGCGAAACCGGCCAGCATTGGCAGGGTGAAGATCTGTGGCGGGCGATTCGTACGATTCCGATTGCCGAGCGAGTTCAGGACCCGGTTGGCGACAGTGGCCTCCCGCCGCTTTACCCCAAATAATCAAAAAGCAGCTGTCGTGCCTGACACGATGGCTGCTTCTGTATGGAATTTGTCATGCGTCTGTTTCACACCTCCGACTGGCACCTAGGGCAGAACCTGCACGGCCAGGAACGCGATTTCGAACACGGCTGTTTCCTTGAATGGCTGCTACGTCAGCTGAAGCTCGACCAGCCTGATGTGTTGCTGATCGCCGGCGATATCTTCGACACGGTTAACCCGCCGGTCAAAGCCCAGGAGCGTCTCTACGATTTCATCGTCAGTGCCCACGAACAACAGCCGTCGCTGACCATCGTGATGATCGCCGGCAACCATGACTCCGGTTCGCGCATCGAACTCCCGGCGCCGTTGATGCGGCGTTTGCGCACCTACGCGTTGGGCCGTGTGCTGTGGCTCGATGACGGTCAACTCGACGCCGAACGCCTATTGCTGCCTTTGCCCGATGCCACCGGGGACATTGCCGGCTGGTGCCTGGCGCTGCCGTTCCTGCGACCGGCCGAAGTGACCGGCGCGCACCTGGGCGACAACTACCTGCGTGGTATCGGTCAGGTTCACGAGTGGCTGATCGAAGCGGCCAATGCCAAACGCCAGCCGGGCCAGGCGCTGATCGCCATCAGCCACGCGCACATGGCCGGCGGGTCGGTGTCGGAAGATTCCGAGCGCAGCCTGATCATCGGCAACGCCGAAGCCCTGCCCGCCAGCTTGTTCGGGCCGAGCATCAGTTACGTCGCCCTCGGTCATTTGCACAAGCCGCAGAAGGTCAACGGTGAAGAGCGCATCCGCTACTGCGGCTCGCCGATTCCGTTGTCGTTCTCCGAGATCGGCTATCAGCACCAGATTCTCGACATCACACTCGAGGGCGAAACCCTGGTCAGCGTCGAACCCAAACTGATCCCCCGGGCAGTGAATCTGCAACGCATCGGTCCCGCGCCATTGGCGGAAATCCTGCTGCAACTGGCCGACCTGCCGAACATCGACCTGCTGGCCGATATCCAGCGTCAGCCGTGGCTGGAAGTTCGGGTGCGCCTCGATGAACCGCAACCCGACTTGCGTTTTCAAGTGGAAACCGCCCTGCAAGGCAAAGCCGTGCGCCTGGTGCGGATCGCCGCTGAATACGCCGGCAACGGCAGCCGCGAGGGGCTCGATGACGGCACGACCTTGATCGAACTCGACCAGCTCACACCTCAGGAACTGTTCAGCCGCGCCTGGCAGGACAACTACGGCAGCGAGGTCGATGAGCAAACGCTCAAGGACTTCGCCGAGCTGTTGCAAGACGTACAGATGGAGAGCGAACAACCATGAAGATCCTCGCGATCCGCCTGAAAAACCTCGCCTCGTTAGCCGGGCCTTTTGAAATCGACTTTACCGCTGAACCGTTGGCGAGCGCCGGTCTGTTCGCGATCACCGGGCCGACCGGCGCCGGCAAAAGTACCTTGCTCGACGCCTTGTGCCTCGCACTGTTTGGCGCCGTGCCGCGGTTAAGCAACGCTCAAGTGTCTGCCAAAGCGCCGGATGCCGACGGCGAAATCGGCACGGGCGACCCGCGCACATTGCTGCGTCGTGGGACCGGCGAAGGGTATGCCGAAGTGGATTTCGTCGGGATCGACGGCCGTCGTTACCGCGCGCGCTGGGAAGCTAATCGCGCTCGCGAAAAGGCCGGCGGCAAGCTGCAAGCCAGCCGTCAGAGTTTGCGCGACATCGATCAGGATCAGTTGCTGGCCAGTCAGAAAGTCGAATTCAAAACCCAGCTCGAAGCCGTACTGGGCCTGAACTTCGAACAGTTCACCCGAGCCGTGCTGCTGGCCCAAAGCGAGTTCAGTGCGTTCCTCAAGGCTAACGACAACGAACGTAGCGAACTGCTGGAAAAGCTCACCGACACCGCACTCTATACGCGCCTCGGTCGCCGGGCTTTCGACAAGACCAAAGAGGCGCGTGAAGCGCACAAGCTGTTGCAGGATCAGGCCACCGGCGTGACACCGTTGTCGCCAGAAGCCCGGACGGAACTCGATGAACGCTTCAACGAAGCGCAACAGCAACTCAAGACCCAGCAAGCGCAGCTCAAGCAATTAGAACTGCAACACACCTGGCTCAAGGACCTGCGTCAGTTACAGGACGCGCAACAGAGCGCCACCGAGCAGCTGCAATCGGCCCGGCAGCACTGGGAAAGTCTGGCCAGCGAGCGTTTGAAGCTGACCCGGCTGGAGCAACTGGCCCCGCAACGGCACCAGTTCGCCCGCAAGACCGAACTCACTGCCCAGCTCACACCGTTGGCCGCACAGATTCAGCAGCACACCCGACAGCAAACCGAGCTGAATGAGCGCCAGGCGCAACTCGAACACAGCCTGAGTACTGCGCAGACCGCGCTGGTCGACGCCCATGGCCAACACACCACCAGCGCTCCACTACTGCGTCAGGCTTTTGAAGAGCAAAACACTCTCGCTCGCCTGGTAAAGGACGCACGCCTCAGCGCCGACCTCAAGCAGCAGGCGGAGCTAGCCTGCACGCAGGGGCAACACTCGATTCAAGGTTTGCTCGACCAACAGAAACTGGTCGCCGATCGTTTACAGCGGATTGCCCGGGAGCTTGAGCAAAGCACCCCTCTGGCGCCGTTGAGCGATGCCTGGAACGCCTACCGCGATCGCCTGCAACAGCTGATGCTGGTGGGTAATCGCCTGAACAAGGGCCAGGCCGAACTGGCCGCCCTGGAACACAGCGCCGCTCGCGCTGCCGAGGATCTCTCCACCCAGCGCCAGAGCCTTGAAGTGCTGTACAAAGAGGCCGGCGCAGAACCGGAAGCGGTGGCCGAGCAGGTCCAGATTCTCGGTAGTTTGTTACAAGACAACCGCAAGCAGCAGCGGGCCTTTGAAGAGCTGACGCGACTGTGGGTCAGTCAGCAGGAACTGGACAAGCGCGCGTCGGAACTCCAGCAGCGCCAGCTGACCGCTCAACAAGAACGTGAGCGTTTGACCCAGGACGGTGTGCAAGCCAAGAACGAATTGGTCGTGGCCGAACAGACGCTGACCGTCACCCGCGAACTGCTGGAACGCCAGCGTCTGGCCCGCAGCGCCAGCGTCGAAGAACTGCGCGAGCAGTTACAGGACGATCAGCCGTGCCCGGTCTGTGGCAGTCCCGACCATCCCTATCATCAGCCCGAAGCACTGCTGCAAAGCCTTGGCCGGCATGATGAAAGCGAACAGGCCAACGCCCAGAAAGCCGTCGACCTGCTGAAAGAAAAACTCACTGATCTGCGCACTGAAGTGGGCGGTGTGATTGCTCAGCAAAAGGAGTTGCTGCAACAGCAAGAACAACTCGCGCCCCAGCAGCAGAGCCTGGCGCCGAGCCTTGAAGCACATCCGTTGTCTGCGCAGTTGCTAACCCAGGATGCACTCAAACGCGATGCCTGGCTGGCGCAGCAAAACAACCAGTTGAACCAAAGCATCACTCAGGACGAACAACGGCAAACCGCTCTGCTCGCCCTGCAACAGGACGCCGCACGCCTTCAACAGCAACTGCGTAGCGCTGAAGCGGCGAGCCAGCAAGCGTCCCAGCACCTGGCCAACCAGCAACGTGAGTTGAGCAGTGATCGCCAGCGGCTGGACGAGGAGTTGACGGCGTTCAGCACCCTGCTCCCGGCCGATACGCTGCAAGCCTTGCGCGACGAGCCCGCCGCGACCTTCATGCAACTGGATCGGCAGATATCCCAGCGTCTGGAGCAACTCGATCAGCAACGCGATGAACTCAGCGAACAGCAACAACGGCAGCAGACGCTGGAGAAAGAACAGGACCGTCAACTCTCGCGTGTCCAGCAGTTGGAAACCGCCCGACAGCAGTTCACCGCCCTCGCCGACCAGCAACAGGCCTGCCAGCAAAAACTGACGCAATTGCTCGGCCAACACATCAGCGCCGAGCAGTGGCAGCAACAGCTGGATCAAGCCGTCGAACAGGCGCGCAATGCCGAAGCGACGGCCAATCAGGAACTGCACACCGTGCGTACGCGGCTCGCGCAACTGGGCGCCGAACTCAAGGCTCAGCAGGAACGCTCGCAGGCACTGGAAACCGAAGATCGCGAGCTGAGCGGCAAGATTGCCGACTGGCGCGCCTTGCATCCGGAACTGGATGACGGAGGCCTGGAAGCCCTGCTGAGCGTTGACGACCAACAGGTCAGCGAACTGCGCCAGCAGTTGCAGCAAAGCGAAAAAGCCATTGAGCAGTTCAAGGTGCTATTGCAGGAGCGGGATCAACGCTTGCTCAGCCATCAGGCCCAGCACAATGGCAACCTCGACGCCGAACAACTGGCGACCGCGCTCACCGACCTGCAAACCCTGTCCGCCGCCAGCGAACACCGTTGCGCCGAACTGCGCGCCGAACAGGCCGAGGATCAGCGCCGGCAAAACGCCAATCAGGCCCTCGCGCAGCAGATCGCTGACGCCTACACCGAGTACCAGCGCTGGGCACGTTTGAATGCACTGATCGGCTCAGCCACTGGCGATACCTTCCGCAAGATCGCTCAAGCCTACAACCTCGACCTGCTGGTGCATCACGCCAACGTTCAGTTGCGGCAACTGGTGCGGCGCTATCGCCTGAAACGTGGCGGCAGCATGCTCGGGTTGTTGGTGATGGACACCGAGATGGGTGATGAACTGCGTTCGGTGCATTCGCTGTCCGGCGGTGAGACCTTCCTGGTGTCGTTGGCCCTGGCCTTGGGCCTGGCATCGATGGCGTCGAGCACGTTGAAAATCGAATCGCTGTTCATCGACGAAGGTTTTGGCAGCCTTGATCCGGAATCCCTGCAACTGGCCATGGACGCCCTCGATGGCTTGCAGGCCCAGGGCCGCAAGGTCGCGGTGATTTCCCATGTCCAGGAAATGCATGAGCGGATTCCGGTGCAGATTCAGGTGCGCCGTCAGGGCAACGGCCTGAGTACCCTGGAGGTGAAATGAATACGCTGTATTCCTTCCGCCGCTGCCCCTACGCGATGCGGGCGCGCATGGCCCTGCGCTATTCAGGGGTTGCGGTGAACATTGTCGAGGTTAGCTTGAAGGCCAAGCCTGCCGAAATGCTCGCGCTGTCGAGCAAAGGTACGGTGCCGGTGCTGAGCGTCGACGGTCAGGTGATCGATGAAAGCCTGGCGATCATGCACTGGGCCCTGGCGCAAAACGATCCGCAGGATTGGTTGCTCAAGGATGACCCTGTCGGGCAGCAACACATCGCCGGGCTGATCGAAGAAAACGATCAGGTGTTCAAGGTGCACCTGAATCGCTACAAGTACGCCGAACGGTATCCCGAGCAGCCGATGACGTTTTATCGCGCCGAGGGCGAGGTGTTTTTGCGCAAGCTCGATGAGTTGCTGGAGGGACGCGACTACTTGCTGGCCGAGCATCCGAGTCTGGCGGACGTGGCGCTGATGCCGTTCGTGCGGCAATTCGCCCACGTGGATCGCGAGTGGTTCGGGCTGACGCCCTATCGGCGTTTGCAGGCCTGGTTGCAGCGGTTTCTGGCGTCGGAGTTATTTACATCGGTAATGAAAAAGTAACTGGATGATCGCGATCCGTGTAGGAGCTGCCGAAGGCTGCGATCTTTTGATGTTCACATTGTCGCTGCCGCCGAAGATCAAAAGATCGCAGCCTTCGGCAGCTCCTACAGGTGATGTTTTCAGGCCAATACCGAGCACATTTCCAACGCCGAGCAGTCCACCTGGAACGGCCCGAAAAAACTGCCTTCACGTTTGATCGGTGGATTGCCGGCCAGCAGCCCCAGTGCCTTTTCGGTTTCAATGTTACGAGCAAGGTTGTGATTGGCTTCGATAGACCGCGCCACCGACCCCGCCGAACCCTGTCCGATCCCCACCAAGGAAGATCCATTGGTCATGAATGAAAGGAAGGCGATGACCCAAAGTCTGTGCCCTTTCATGCCCCGGCGACTCCTGCGGTTTCAGCCTGATCGACCATCGAGCTTTGCGGATGGTATTCAAAGTGGATGCCGGGATGCGCGACTTGAATCGGCGCTTCAACAGGTTGACGCGATTGAGGCGAGAGGCTGACAGCCAGCACGAGGACTACGTAAAGACCGATAGCCAGGTAGGCGCCGTGTTTGGCAGAAGTGATGAATGCGCTGGCCATGATGTTCTCCGCAGGCAGGTTTCGATGCCCACAGAATCGATCAGAAAAGCGGTGATAACCACTCAGGGTTATCCATAGTGACCATCAGCTTCGTTGATCATCAAGCCAGACTATTTCAGTCTTCGATAAAACTCATCAAGCGCTCTCGGGCCGCATCCGGCTCGTCTGGAACGGGCTGGGCAGCCGAAGAATGGGGGTTGAATAGAGAAACAGAAGTAAACGCGTTATGCAGGAGCGACATCACTCAGGCTTTCTCGAAGCGTTTCAGCTCGATCGGCGCAAGTGACTTCGCTCCTGCATAAAAGGTGCAGGGTTCACATTTCAGGCTTGGGTCTTGTGATCCAGAGCCGCGTAAAAGTTGGCGCTCTGTTGCAGGTACTTCTGGGTGTAGCTTTGGGCGTGGGATTTTTTGTCGCTGATTTCAATGTTGGCGCTGGCTGGCAGAGCAACGGTGGCCGAGATAGCGGAAGCAGCGATTACGGAGAAGAGATTGAAGTTCATGGCGGTATTCCTCGGATTCAGTTGGCTTGCATGCCCGGTGGGGCCGTGAAGCAAACTTAACCGTCGAGGTTGGCGTCTTGAACTCTTTTGTAGCATTAGCAGATATCAGCGTCATTAATAGAAGGATGC
The DNA here is from genome assembly GCF_054898105.1 of Pseudomonas sp. MDT1-17. Classification (NCBI taxonomy): domain Bacteria; kingdom Pseudomonadati; phylum Pseudomonadota; class Gammaproteobacteria; order Pseudomonadales; family Pseudomonadaceae; genus Pseudomonas; species Pseudomonas sp. MDT1-17. The sequence continues at coordinate 3,891,697 of NZ_JBUBVM010000001.1, forward strand.
AGGCCCCATCCACCGGGGCCTGCGGCCTATTGACGCACCAGAAACTTGAGGTCGCTCGGGGCGTCCATCGGCAGTTTTTGTACGGTTTTACCCAGCAGGCCTGTCGTTGAATCGCGCTCGATGACAACAATCTGGTTGCTTTTCTGGTTGGCGATCAGCAAGAACTTGCCACTCGGATCGAGGCTGAACTCACGCGGGTGATCACCTTCCACCGAGCGGCGTTGCAGCTCCTTGAGGTGGCCGGTCGCAGGATCGATGGCGAACACCAGCAGCTGATTGGCGGTGCCACGGTTGCTGACGTAGAGGAACTTGCCATCGTGCGACGCATGAAGCGCAGCGGCTGCCTTGTCCGAAACGGGCTGCCCTGCGGCCAGGTCGACCATCTGCGTTTGCGCGAGTTTGCCGTCCTTGTAATCGAACACCGCAACCTGTGCACTCATTTCCATGGCCAGCCACGCGTGCTTGCCATCGGCGCTGAACAGCAGATGACGCGGCCCGCTACCGGCTGGCAACTGGACGGACGCCGGTGTAGCGGCGGTCAATGGCAGTTCCGGGTTGGCCTTGGGGTCGAAGCGGTAGACAAAGAGCTTGTCTGCACCCAGGTCGTTGGAGAACACATACTGGCCGTCCGGCGATGAAACCGTCGAATGCACGTGCGCCGACATCTGTCGCTCGGGATTGACCCGGCTCGATGGATGACTGCTCATCTGCACCACCGGCTTGAGCTTGCCATCAGCGCCTACCGGCAACACCGCCAGGGTGCCACCCGGATCTTCAGCCACCGAATAGTTGCTGACAAACAAGTGGCTGGCTTCAACGCTGAGGCTCGAATGAGTCGGCTCGTTGCCCAGGCTCTGCACCTGATTGATCAGGCTCAGCGCATGGGTTTTTGGATCGATTGCATAACTGCTGACGCGCCCGACCGGATCAGTCTGTCCGGGACCGTTTTCGTTGACCACGAACAGGCGATGCTGATCCTTGGACAGGGTCAGCCAGGACGGGTTTTCACTCTTGACCACTTGCAGCGGCTTGGCGTCGATCTGCCCGGTGGCGGCATCGAAGTTCAGGCGGTAAATCCCTTCGCTCTGACCGGCCGTGTAGGAACCGACCAGCAACTGATAGTCCTCGGCCGACGCAACCTGAAACCCCATCGCGCCGACGCTGCCGGCGATCAAGAGCGGCCAGAGTTTACGCATCCTCATTCGTTTCTTCCTCATCGTCATCACCGCGGATAGCGGTCATGCACACCAGCCGGTGTTCGCCGGAACTTCCGGTGATCACCCAGCTTTGCAGCGTTGGATCGAAGGTCGCGGCCTCGACCTCAGCCGGGGTGAACTCCCAGTGTTTGGACACGCGGCCGTCGAGGCATTCGATGTGCAGATTGTCGTCTTCATCGAGGGAGAATTCGAAGGCGTGCAGCCCGTCGATTTCCACCATATCGCAGTGTTCGAGGGTGGCGAGCAAGGTGTCGGTAGCGGCAGTCATGGCAGTAATCTTTGAATGGGAAAAACGCAATGATAGCTCATGTGGGAGCGGCGATGCGGCGATCCGACATGCTCGCGAAGGGCCATTTGAGAGCGCTAAAAGCTTCGCGAGCAGGCTCGCTGCCACATTTTGATCTCCTTCTGATTCAGGACTTTGCTTGCTCTCGCGACCGTCCTCGCCGCGCCTGTTATCATGCGCGGCACCCCATCGCACAGGATCGCGCCGTTCCCCATGGACTACCGCAAACCCTCAGACCGCAAAAGCATGCACTCGCGCATCGTCCAGGAATTGGGCATGCAGATCGTTTCCGGGCGCTTCAAGCCGTGTGACAAACTGCCCCCTGAAGCCCTGCTGTGCGAGGAGTACGCGGTCAGCCGCCCGGTGTTGCGCGAGGCCACACGCGTACTTGTCGCCAAGGGCCTGGTGTATTCCCGTCCGCGGGTCGGCACGGTGGTCAAGCAGCGCAAGGAATGGCACATGCTCGACCCGGACGTTTTGCATTGGCTGATGCAAAGCAGCCCGCAGAATGAATTTTTCGATTTGCTGACCAGCGTGCGCAGCATCATCGAACCCGCTGCGGCGGCCCTCGCCGCGCAGTTCGCCACGAGCGATGACATCGCCTCGATCGGTGAAGCCTACCAACGCATGGAAGCCGCATCGACCCCCGAAGCGCTCTTGCAACCGGACCTGGATTTCCATAGCCGGATTGCCGATGCGACGCACAACGACTTGCTGGCGAACCTGTGCAACATGCTGTCGGTGGCGATTGCCGAAGCCTTGAAGCATTCCAACCAGCGGCCGAATCTGCATGAACTGGCATTGCCACGGCATAAAGCGATTCTGACGGCGATCGAGAATCGTGATGCACTCGGTGCACGGCATGCCACGCTGGTGCAACTGGATGATGCACGTAGTGCGTTGAATGCGGTGCTCGGCACCGATTTGTCGTAACAAAAACTCAAAACACACCGCACACCAGTAATTGGATGGACTCGCCCAAGCCGAGGCGTCAATGCGCCACGGTGGCAGTCTAAACAGCCAACGACAGCGACAGCGAGTCCATCCAATTACAGGAGCATCGCAGCTCATCCGGCAGGCGTAAAAAAGCCGCAACCTGGGTTGCGGCTTTTCTATTTCAGCCTGGAATCAGTGAGCGAACAGCGAGTTGCCCTTCTGCCCCGCCAGTTTCTCCGGTTTGATCAGGAACCGCGCCAGCGCTGGCAGCAGCCACAGCGCGCCGAACATGTTCCAGAGCAGCATGAAGGTCAGCATCAGGCCCATGTCGGCCTGGAACTTGATGGCCGAGAAGATCCAGGTGCACACACCGATCGCCAGGCACAGACCGGTGAACAATACGGCTTTACCGGTGGACTTCAGCGTCTGGTAGTACGCCTCTTGCAACGGCAGGCCGGCACGCAGGAAGCTTTCCAGACGGCTGTAGATGTAGATGCCGTAGTCCACGCCAATCCCCACGCCCAGCGCCACCACCGGCAAGGTCGCGACTTTCACGCCGATGCCCATGAAGGCCATCAGGGCATTGCCGAGTACCGAGGTGAGTACCAGCGGCAATACGATGCACAAGGTCGCCGCCCAGGAGCGGAAGGTGATCATGCACATGGTCGCGACGCAGATGTACACCAGGATCAGGATGGTCAGCTCGGATTCCTTGATCACCTCGTTGGTGGCCGCCTCGATGCCGGCGTTACCCGCCGCGAGGATGAATTCCAGGCCGTCCTTGTTGTTCTCTTTGGCGAAGTCCTGCACTGCATGCACCGCGCGATCCAGGGTTGCGGCCTTGTGATCGTTGAGGAACACCAGCACCGGTGCCAATGAGCAACTGTTGTTGTACAGGCCATCGGCACGGGCGATGGAGTTATTCAGCACGTCAGGATTGCGCGACAGGGTTTCCCATTTCAGGTTGCCCTCGTTCATCCCCTTGATCATCTGCTTGGACACGGTCACCAGAGAAATCGCCGATTGGACGCCCTCGGTGTTCTGCATCTTCCACATCAGCTCGTCGATCGGTGCCATGGCTTCGTAGCGAGAGCAACCTTCAGACTTGGTCTTGACCATCACGACCAACACGTCGGAACTGGTGGAGTAGTTGCTGATGATGAAGCTGTTGTCTTTGTTGTAGCGCGAGTCCGGACGCAGTTCCGGCGCGCCTTGGTCGAGGTCGCCGATTTTCAGGTTCTGGCTGTACCAAAGGCCGCCGCCAAAAGCGATCAGTGCCAGTGCAATGGAGACCGGGGCGACTTTCGGGCTGGCAAAGTTCGACAGCAGACGCCAGAACGGGTGTTCGCGGGTTGCATCCTTTTTGCTGCGTTCCACGGCGCGTTTGCTGATACCGACGTAGGAAATCGCCACTGGCAGCAGGATCAGGTTGGTGAACACGATCACCGCCACGCCGATGGATGCACCGATGGCGAGTTCGCGAATCACTCCGATGTCGATGATCAGCAGCGTGATGAAACCCACCGCATCCGCGAGGATCGCAATCATCCCCGGCAGGAACAACTGACGGAACGTACGCCGCGCCGCGGTCAAGGCGTTGTCCGCCTCGCTGGACTGCAAGGCGATGCCGTTGATTTTCTGCACGCCGTGGGAAATCCCGATGGCGAAGATCAGGAACGGCACCAGCATCGAGTACGGATCAAGCCCGAAACCGAAAAAGTGCATCAGGCCCAATTGCCAGATCACCGCCACCAGCGTGGTACTCAATACCGCCACGGTGCTGCGCATGCAGTTGGTGAACCAGTACAGCAGGATCAATGTGATGATGAAGGCGACGCCGAAGAACATCACCACCATGACCAGCCCATCGATCAGGTCGCCGACTTTCTTGGCGAAACCGACGATGTGGATCTTCACGTTAGGGTTCTGGGCTTCAAACTTGTTACGAATCTTGTCTTCGAGTTCGTGGGAGAACTTGCGATAGTCCAGCGCCAGCAACTTGCCCTGGTCCTGCGGATCCGGGTAGGCCTCCAGCAGCGGGATATCGACAATGCTCGACTTGAAGTCATTGGCCACCAGACGCCCGACTTGCCCAGACTTGAGCACGTTGTTGCGCAGCAGGTCGAGGCTCTGCTGGGAGCCGTTGTAGCTCTGCGGAATCACTTCACCACCGGCGAAGCCCTCCTCTGTCACTTCGGTCCAGCGTACGCTCGGGCTCCACAGCGACTTGAGGCCAGAACGGTCAACACCGGAGATGTAGAACACCTCGTCGTTGATCTGGCGCAGGGTCTCCATGTACTCCTTGGAGAAGATGTCGCCGTCGGTGGCTTCCACCGAGATACGCACCGTGTTGCCCAGGTTCGCCAGATCGTTGCGGTGCTCCATCATCTTTTGAATGAACGGATGGTCGAGCGGGATCATTTTTTCGAAACTGGTGGACGGTCGGATCAGCGTCGCCTGCCAGAACAGGAAAATACTCACCAGCAGGCAGATCACGATCACTGCCGGGCGGTTGTTGAAAATCAGGCGCTCAAGAAACGTCGCCTTGTCTTGGTGATGACTGCTCAAGGATGTCATAGCCCCGCCTTTTTATTATTTGCCCGGCTCATTTGGACGACCCATTTTTTCCATTCTCTGCGCCGGCGCCTGTTGGCGAGGTGACGCGAACGCCGCCCTGTCCTGCCAGAATCAGATTGCCGTTGCCAGCCGCAGTCACCGCCGAAACGGAAATACGATCAGGACGATTGAACACGCTGAAAGTTTCGCCGTTGTCGTTGCTGCGGATCACGGAGCCGCCGTTACCGACGATCACGATGGAACCGTCGTCGAGCAGCGTCGCGCCGGACAGTCCGAACTCCAGCGCACCGCGAGCCGCCTTCAACTCGATAGGCTCCCAGGTGGTGCCAAAATCGGTGGAGCGAAACAGATTGCCCCGCAGCCCGTAGGCCAGCAGCGTATTGGCCTGAGTGGTGCCGATCACGCCAAACAGTGAGCCTTCGTATGGACCTTCAAGCTTCTCCCAGGTCTGGCCCCAATCGGCGGAGCGGAACATGCTGCCCTGCTCACCGACGATGAACAGACCGGTATCCTTGACCGCGGCAATGGCGTTGAGGTGGTACTGGTCTTCGTTGTCCAGGCGATCACTGGCGTCTTCCCAGTTTTTGCCACCGTCGGTGGTTTCCAGCAGCGCACCATAAGCGCCCACGGCAAAGCCGCTGTTGACGTCCTTGAACCAGACGTCGAGCAGAGGCGATTCGCGTTTCATATCTTCGAATTGCTTGGTCCAGGTGACGCCGCCATCCTCGCTGGCGAGGATCTGTGCGTCATGGCCCACGGCCCAACCGTGTTTGTCGTCGACAAAAAACACTGAGGTCAGGAGTTGTCGGGTCGGCACCTTGGCTTGGGTCCAGGTCGCGCCCTGATCATCGGAATACAGAATGTGCCCGCGATCCCCGACCGCCACCAGGCGAGAGCCTGCGTGCACGACGTCGAGCATCAGGCTCTTGCTGGCTTTGGCAGATTCAACGGAATAAACGATGTCGGATGCTGGCGCCGCAGCGGCCAGTACAGGTTCCGACAGCATGGCACAGCCCAACAGCGAGAGCGCTGTAGCCAGCAACGCGAATTTGCGTAGTGCCGGCGGGCGGCAGATACCCACACCCATGACAGGCTCACTCATAGACCTTCCCCCATTATTATTGTTAGGTCGTTCAACCTTTCAGGGCGCCGTAAGGGCTGCTCTTTGGGATTACCGTTTCTGGAGCATAGTCCTGGAATACGCAATCTAGAGCCCCTTCGGAAGCTGGCTTATCCTATCGGGGTTTGGAAAGGTCTGACAATCGACGCCGCGTTATGTTTTGTTAACCTGGGGGGTATGCGCAGTTTCTGAATGATTCGGTATCAGGTGGGGTGATTGGGTTTCGGGGTTTCGGGGTTTGTGTACATATCCGTTGCTGCGGTAACGGCGACTTTTGGTTTCGCTCTTACAGCGACTCACTTTTCCAGACGCCGAAAAGTAAGCAAAAGGCTTCGCCCCGGCGTACGGCACTTCGCTAAGGCTCAGTGTTCCCTCGCTACGGTGTCCATCAGGGGGCATCGCCTACGGTCTGCTTCGCGACGACCTCCTCTCGATGTGTGCGGCTTCGCCGCACGGCGCTACGCGCCTAACCCCCTGATGAACACCTCCGCTCGGCCTGCCGAAGGGGCGAAAGATCAAAAGCAGGATCAACATCAAAAGCTAAAGCCAAAGCCAAAGCCAGATCAAAAGATCGCAGCCTTCGGCAGCTCCTACCTTGGATTCGTATGCACCCGCCCTTCACCACTCAATAGGGCGAGCGTTAGCTCGCCTGCAGCTCTTGATCTTGATCCACCCGCCCCTTCACGCCCTGAGCCTCTCCGTCAACCCGTAGACACCTCCATCGGCGCCTCTATCAATGTTGATCCTCGCTGCGTTAAAGCCAGCAAGTAAGCCTTTTGGTTCCTTTTTGGCGTTTGAAAAAGGGACTCGCTGTAAGAGCCAGCCCTTTCAAGGTCTTTGATAAAATCCTCAAAACTCCAGTCAGGACGGCGAGACGATGTGGGCAGAAGTTTTAGCGCGGTTCGAGAAAAAAGCACCGGCCAGTGTCATGGCCAAATTGGTTTTGGAGCAGGCCGTTGCGGCAGAGTGGGTTGATCAGGTGTTCGAAGAACATCGTCAGCGCCAGTACCCGCGCGAGCTTTTGTTTTCGACCATTATTGAGCTGATGTCCCTTGTTTCTCTGGGGTTGCGGCCCTCCCTACACGCCGCCGCGCGGCAGATGGAGGATCTTCCCGTCAGCCTGGCGGCGCTTTATGACAAGGTCAGCCGAACCGAACCTGCGCTGTTGCGCGCGTTGGTAACTGGTAGCGCGCAGCGCCTGGCTCCGACGATTCAAGAATTGGGTTGCTCGGCCATTTTGCCTGGCTGGCAATTACGCGTCGTCGACGGCAACCATCTGCCTTCCAGCGAAAAACGTCTGGGCGCTTTGCGCCGTGAACGAGGTGCCGCCCGCCCTGGTTTTTCGGTCGTGGTTTACGACCCTGATCTCGACCAAGTCGTCGACCTTCAGCCCTGTGAAGATGCCTATGCCAGCGAACGCGTCGGCGTGTTGCCCTTGCTGGAAAAAGCCACGGCGGGCCAGCTCTGGATGGCTGATCGGCTCTACTGCACGCTCCCGGTCATGGAGGCCTGCGAAGATGCCGGCGCTTCATTCATCATTCGCGAACAAAGCAAGCATCCACGCCTGCTTAAAGAAAGCGACTGGCAGGAGCCTGTCCCGGTCGCAACCGGCAGCGTGCGCGAGCAAACCATCGAAGTAAAAGGCGGACGCCAGTGGCGGCGTGTCGAACTGAGCCTGCAAAACCCCACCGAATCCGGCGACACCACGCTGTCCTTCTGGAGCAACTTGCCCGACACCATCAGTGCAGAGCAGATCGCCGATTTGTATCGACGTCGCTGGAGTATCGAAGGGATGTTCCAGCGTCTGGAATCGGTGCTGGACAGTGAAATCGAAACCTTGGGCAACCCCAAAGCCGCCCTGCTGGGGTTCGCGTCCGCCGTGTTGGCTTACAACGTTTTGTCCGTGCTTAAACGCAGTGTCGAACAGGCTCATTGCCAGACTCAATCAGAAGACTGGGAAGCGTCGATCTTTCACCTGACGGTGCAGGTACGCAGCGGTTATGAGGGCATGCAAATAGCCTTGCCGCCAGAGCACTTATCCATCCCCATCCCCGCAGGAGGGCTGGCTCAGTACCTGCTGACGCTAGCCCGAAACGTCCAGCCCAAAGCGGTCGCCAAAAGCAAACGAGGTCCGAAGGTGCCCAAATCAAAGGAGTGGCTTGAGGGCAAGGCAGTGAATGCCCATGTGTCGACAGATCGGGTGCTCAAAGCCGCCAAGGCCAAAAGACCTTGAAAGGGATGGCTGTAAGAGCGAAACCATTAGCGGCCGTTACCGCAGGAATGGATATACACCCCTGCGGAAACAAGCCCCAACTCAAGCCAGGCTTTTGCTGACCACCTCAAACACATCGCTGGACAACTGACCCGAAGCACGAATCCGCTCCAACTCACCTTTCATCAACGCCTGACGCGCATCGTCATACTTGCGCCAGCGCGTCAGCGGCGCCAGTTGGCGAGAGGCAATCTGCGGATTAAACCCGTTCAACTCGATCACCAGATCCGCCAGGAACCGATACCCCGATCCGTCAGCCGCATGGAAGTTGATCAGGTTCTGCCCGGCAAACGCGCCGACCAGTGCCCGCACCTTGTTCGGGTTCTTGATGTTGAACGCCGGATGCTGCATCAACGCCTTGACCCGCTCCAGACCACCAGGCAACACACTGCCCGCCTGAACGCTGAACCACTGATCCATGACCAGCGGGTTGTCCTTGAAGTGCTCGGCAAAACTCGCCAGTGCCGTGGCCTTTTCTTCGTCGAACGACGAATTTACCAACACCGCCAACGCCGTCAGGCGCTCGGTCATGTTGTCGCTGGTCTCGAACTGCTCCAGCGTCGCCGCCAATACTTCCGGTTTACCGCTGAGCATCAGGTACGACAGCGCGATGTTCTGCAACGCGCGACGAGCGAAGTGTTCTGCTTCAGCCACATACGGGGTTTTCTTCGAGAGATCGCGATTGGCCTGATAACGCAACCACAACGCCTCGAACAACCCTTCTGCCAATTGCTTACGAGCAAACTCGCGAGCGATGTGAATGGCATCAACGTCAGCGACTTCGCTGATTTCGGTCAGATACGCCTCGCCCGGCAGCGAGAGCATTTCCGCGACCATGGCCTGGTCCAGCGTCTGGTCGGACAGCACGGTGCGCAAGGCAGAAATCAGTCGCTGATCCAGTACCAGTTTTTCGCCCTTCTGCTGTTGGGCGATCAACTCTTGCAGGACCTGCACCGACAGTTGCTGGCCAGCATCCCAACGGTTGAAGCCGTCGCTGTCGTGTTGCATCAGGAACATCAGCTGATCGCGGTTGTACGGGAAGCTCAGCTTCACCGGTGCCGAGAAGCCACGCAGCAACGAAGGCAATGGCTGTTCAGCGATGTCGATGAAGGTGAAAGTCTGCTCGGCTTCAGTCACCGAAATAACCCGTGAGGTGCCCTGGTCGCTGGCTTCACCGGAAAGACGCAACGCAATGGCCGCACCTTTGGCGTCTAGCAGGCCCAATTCCACCGGTATCACGAACGGCAACTTCTCAACCTTGTCCGGGGTTGCCGGGCAGCTTTGACGGAACGTCAGGCTGTAGGTTTTCGCCGCAGCGTCGTAGGACTCGCTGACCGCCAAGCGCGGTGTGCCGGCCTGGCTGTACCAGCGTTTGAACTGGGTCAGGTCGACACTGTTGGCATCTTCCATGGCCTTGATGAAGTCGTCGCAGGTCACGGCCTGTCCGTCATGGCGTTCGAAGTACAGGTCACTGCCTTTGCGGAAGCCTTCGGCGCCGAGCAGGGTGTGGATCATGCCGACCACTTCCGAACCCTTTTCGTACACGGTCAGGGTGTAGAAGTTGGAAATCTCGATGAAGCTGTCCGGGCGCACGGCGTGGGCCATGGGACCTGCGTCTTCGGCGAACTGGTGGGTCCGCAGGTACGCCACGTCCTGGATGCGCTTGACCGTGGCCGAGTTCATGTCGGCGGAGAAACCGGAATCGCGGAACACGGTGAAGCCTTCCTTGAGCGACAACTGGAACCAGTCGCGGCAGGTCACGCGGTTGCCCGACCAGTTATGGAAGTACTCGTGTGCAACGATCGCCTCGACCCGCTGGTGCGCGGCGTCGGTGGCGGTTTCGGCGCGGGCCAGCACGGCGCTGGAGTTGAAGATGTTGAGGCCCTTGTTCTCCATGGCGCCCATGTTGAAGTCGTTGACCGCGACGATCATGAAGATGTCCAGGTCGTACTCGCGACCGTAGACCTCTTCGTCCCAGCGCATGGACTTCTTCAGGCTGTTCATGGCGTGCTGGCACTTGTCGATGTTTTCCGGCTCGACATAAATGCGCAGCGCTACGGAGCGATCAGTCATGGTGGTGAAGGTGTCTTCGACGCACCACAAATCACCGGCCACCAGCGCGAACAGGTAGGCAGGTTTCTTGAACGGATCTTCCCAGGTCGCCCAGTGTCGGCCGTCTTCGCCCGGACCTGAGGCAATCGGGTTGCCGTTGGACAGCAGCACTGGATAGCTGTGCTGCTCGGCGACGACCGTGGTGGTGAACGTGCTCATCACGTCCGGACGATCGAGGTAATAGGTGATCTTGCGGAAGCCTTCGGCCTCGCACTGGGTGCAGAACATCGTGCCGGATTTGTACAGGCCTTCCAGCGCGGTGTTGGTTTCCGGGTGGATCTTGACGCTGGTGTCGACCGTGAAGGTGGTGCTGGACGGGTGCAGAGTCAGGTGGTTTTCCGTCAGCTGATAGTCGGTGGCGGTCAACTCGCTGTCGGCCAGGGTAACCGACAGCAATTCAAGCTGCTGGCCGTCCAGCACCAGCGGCGGCAGGCCCGGGCCACGTTCAGGATTGCGGCGCATCACCAGTTGCGCATGGACCAGGCTGTGGTCCTCGAACAACTCGAAGGTCAGGTGCGTCTCGTCGATCAGGTACTCAGGCGCCTGATAGTCTTTCAGGTAGATCATCTTCGGTTGTTCGGTGCGCATGCTGGAGTCCTTACTGATGCACGGCGAGCTGATAGGCCGTGTACTTACGAATATTGATCACGCCAGTGTCGAAAATCAGGTATTGGCCCTTGATCCCCAGCAGCGTGCCTTCGGCAATCGGATTCTTGTCCAGGTTGAAGCTGACGATTTTGGCCGGGTATTGCTCGACCGGATAGCGGATTTCGAGGACGTCTACATCGGCAATGGTCTGGATTGCTTGTAGGCCGAATCGTTCCTGCAAACCTTGCAGCCCTTCGGCACAACTGTCGAACAACTGATCGCGAACCTCGGCCAAGTTCACCGAAACCGCATCGCCCTTGAGTAAAGCACGCCAGTTGGTCTTGTCTGCCACCTGACTGCGAAACAGGTCTTCGACGAAACCCGATTGCTGACGGGTCGAAACGCGCATGATCGGCAACGCCTGACGGGCGCCCTGATCGATCCAACGGGTAGGCAGTTGAGTGGCGCGGGTAATCCCGACCTTCACCCCCGACGAGTTGGACAAATACACGATGTGATCGGTCATGCAGAACTTTTCGCCCCACTCCGGCTCTCGGCAGGTGCCGGCGTCATAGTGGCAACGCTCCGGGCTCATGATGCAGAGGTCGCACTGGGCCAGTTTGGTCATGCACGGGTAGCAATAACCCTGGCTGAAGCTGGTTTTGGTTTTGCGTCCACAATGCGAGCAGTGAATCGCCCCCAGGTATTCCAGACGCACCGTGGTGCCGATCAATGGATTGACCGGGACCTCGACGTCATCCAGACGAAACGCGTACTGCACGTTCGGCCCGTCAAGGCGCGCCGACATTTTGCTGATTGCACCGCGGCCAATCTCGATCAATGGACGGCATCCGACTTGAACAGGATGTTCGGCACGGTGATCGACTTGGAGCCGCACTCCTGCACGCCCATGTAACCGGTGCGCTGGTCTTCGGGCAGGTTCTGGATTTCCCAGGCGATCATCGCTTGCAGCGACAGTTCGCGTTGTTCGGCGGTGAGTTTTCCACCGTCGGACCATTTACCGATTTCCACTGCCAACTTCAGGCTCTGGTAGATATCGGGGGTAATGTTTTGGATCATTTCGTTAAAAGAGGACATCAAGGTCTCCGCGCTCTTTATTCACATAACTAATTTAAGGCGGCCAGTTTACGGAGGTTGTACAAACCACCCAACAAACCGGTCAAGCATCCGACGAGCAACCCGCCGACGTGGGCCGCATTGGCAATTTCACCGAAGCCGATCATCGAGACCAGCCCGGAAAGACACAGCAGCAACCACACCAGCATCATCACCAGCACACCGCGCGGCAGGCGATAAGCACGGTTCGGCGACAACAGCTGGAAAATCCAGCAATGCCCTAAAAGGCCATACAGCACGCCGGACAACCCGCCAAACAAGGTCTGGCCACTGAAATAATACTGGGCGTAGTTGGAAACCAGACTGAAGAGCAAGGTCAGACCGATCAGGTTGATGCTGCCCTGACGCGACTCGATGCGTCGTCCCAGTTCCCAGTACCACATGCCGTTCATGGCCAGGTGCAGGATGCCGAAGTGGATCAGCATCGGCGTCACCAGACGCCACCACTGACCCGCCGCCAGGCTGTCGGTCAATGGCACGAAGTGGATGTACTCGCCGACAACGCGGAAATCGAGGAAGGTCAGCCAACGCATTGTCTCGAGGTTTTCGCCCAGCAGCGTCACCGCGCCGACAAGCAGGCTCAGCAGCAACACGAACGCTGTCGCCTTGGCATGGCGCAATTGCTCGACGAAACCTGGGCGCTTTATGGTTTGGGCCACCGGAATGTCCAGCTGTTGCTCGGGATCACCGGCCGGGAAGCGTTCGTACAACGAGCGCACGTCGTCGCTGATGTTGGCCGGCACCCACAGCACCTGCTCACCCGCCTCTTCGCTGACCCGATGCGGCACCTGCATGCGTCGCAACAGTTCGACGAACCCGCTCAAGTCCACCGCCAGCGGCAGACGTAAAACGGCAACGGCACTCATCGCAGCACCTCCGGACGTTCGACATCGACCCAGACAAATTTGTGCGGGTCGAGACGGGTTTCCTGGTCCAGACGGTAGGCGACCAGTTTGCCGTAGAGCACGGCGCTGTAATCCAGACAGGCCAGGTTTGGCCGGATCGGCACCGGTTTGCCGCTGCGCCAGTAGTGGCCGACGAACAACAAAGGCTCATCGACGCCATAGCGCAGCAAGGTGTTTTTCTCGGTGGACGACAGCGGCGTCTGGGCCACGGGTTCGGGCAGGGCGTCGGGCTGGAACACAATATCTCCGTAGGTTTGCGGGTCGTCTTCCCAGAACTTGGTGCGGAAAAACGAACGCGTCAGGCCATCGCCGCTGGTCATGGTCAGGCCATGAGGCAAGCGCATGTCGGTGCCGCGCAGCAAGCGGTCGAACACGGTGCAGGCGAAACTGCCCGGCACCGCGGAGGCCTGAAGGAAGTGCTCGTCGACGCAACCGTTGGGGAACAATGCCCGTAGCGGTTCGATCAGTCCCGAGTCCCAGCATGCATGCACCACCCGGAAACGCCCGGCATCGACGAACAATGGCATCTCATAGAACCATTGCAGAAAGTCATGCCAGTCAGCCGGATGGTCTTCGAACTGGGTCAGGGTTTCGTTGAGCAAGCGGGCATGCCGCGGGGTGTGTTCACGCACGAACTGCTTGCCGCTGCCCGGAAGCGCCGGCGTGCTCCAGCCGAGGGCGTTGAATTCATGGTTACCCATGATGCACAGCGCCTGGCCGGCTTCAACCATGTCGTGAACGATGTGCAGCGCTTCGCGAATCCGCGGGCCGCGGTCAATGATGTCGCCGACGAACACCGCCATACGCGACGGGTGCCGCCAGACGCCACCGTGCTTTTTATAACCGAGCCGGTCGAGCAAGTGCTCAAGGGTCAGAGCGCAACCGTGCACGTCACCGATCAGGTCGTAGCTACGCGCGGGATCGAGCATCAATCGCCTCCACCACCCAACCGACTGCCCCAGCCGAGCTTGGTCCGGCAGACTTCATAATAGTTGTGGTCGAGCGGGTGAATCAGCCGCAGCTTCTGGGCCTTCTTGCTGATAGTGATGGTGTCACCCGGCGCGCAGGTGAAGTGGTTCTGCCCGTCACAGGAGACTTGCGGGTAGATCTGCATATCTTTGGACACGACGATTTTCAGCTCGCTGTTGCCATCGACCACAATCGGCCTGCCCGACAAGGTATGGGGGTACATCGGCACAATCACAATAGCGTCGAGCTTGGGATGCATGATCGGCCCGCCCGCCGACAGCGCGTAGGCGGTGGAACCAGTGGGCGTGGCGACGATCAGGCCGTCGGCCTTCTGGCTGCAGACGAACTGGCCGTCGATGTACAGCTCGAACTCGATCATCCGCGTCGATTTGCCGGGGTGCAGCACCACATCGTTCAGCGCATCGCCCTGGCCGATGGCCTCGGCGTGGCGGCGGACTTCGGCTTGCAGCAGAAAGCGGTTTTCCACCAGATAGTGGCCGTCGAGCACTTCGGCGACTTTGACTTCCAACTCATCGGGGCGAATATCGGTCAGGAAGCCCAGGCTGCCCCGGTTGATGCCGAGCACCGGAATATTGTGCCGGGCCAGCGCGCGGGCGGCGCCCAACAGGCTGCCGTCACCGCCGACCACAATCACCATGTCACATACTTCGCCGAGCATCTTGCGCGACGACGTTTGCAAGCCATGACCCGGCAGGACTTCGGCGATGGTGTCTTCGAGGATCACGTGCAGGTGACGATCGAGCAGAAACCGTTTCAGTCGGCGGACGGTATCCAGCACCTGAGAACTGCCCAGGCGACCGATGATGCCGATATTGCGAAATTGCTCCATGGGGTTCCTGCGAGGACGGCGAAAGACACAATTATGGGCGAAAGCGCGGGATAGACAAAATCCTTTCAGCGACAAGGATGTACTCATGTTTAGGGCTATGCTCGCAAGATGATCCTATTTCCAGATTTGCTGCAGTTACCCCACCAGTTGCGCCACCCCGAAGTGCGCGACCTGGCGTGGGTCATCCTCGCGCCGCCGATGCTCGACGTCACCCCGTGGCCGCAACGCCATCCGCTGGCCGGCAGTGACTGGGTACAGGCGCCGGAGCGACTGGAGCTATGGCTGCGGCAACTCGATCGCGACAGCTATGACTTGTTGCACTGGCTGGCGCAGGCCAGAACCCGGCGCTTGGGCTTGTACTACGAGCGCCTCTGGCAATACGCCGTGCGGCACGCGCCGGGTATCGACCTGATTGCCGCCAACATGCCGATCCGCCGCGAAGGCCACACGCTGGGCGAGCTGGACATGCTGCTGCGCGACCGCGACGGCGTGCATCATCTGGAACTGGCGATCAAACTTTACCTTGGCCCGCAAAATGGCGACGGACACGACACCGCGCAGTGGCTCGGCCCAGGCTGCCACGATCGACTGGACCGCAAACTGGCCCATCTGACTCAACATCAATTGCCGATTTCGGCGCGCCCGGAGAGCCGTGAAGTGTTGGCGGCTCTGGATATCCAGCAGTTCAGTGCGCATTTGTGGCTGGGGGGCTATTTGCTGTATCCGTGGCCGGGACCGGCCGAGCCACCGAACGGCGCACATCCACAGCACTTGCGCGGTAGCTGGCTGCATCAGAAGGACTGGGCAGATTTTGTCGTGCAGCGTCCATTCGGTCGCTGGCAACCCCTGCCTCGCCATGCCTGGCTGGCGCCAGCGCACTATCCGGCGGAGCAGACCTGGAACAGTGAGCAGCTGAATGCCTGGCTCAGCGATCTGGAGCCACTGGCGCCAGCGCAGTTGCTGGTGCGATTGATCGAAAATACCGACGGGGATTGGGAGGAAGCCGAGCGCTTGTTTCTGGTGGCGGATCTTTGGCCTAACGTTCCTGGCAGTGGCTGAGATTTGTGGTGACTGCGATGGCCTCTTCGCGAGCAGGCTCGCTCCCACGTTTGATCTCCTTTTGGCGAAGATCCCTGTGGGAGCGAGCCTGCTCGCGAAAGGGCCAACCCGGTTCAGATGGATAACCGCAATGCCAGCGCCACCAACGTCACAAACGTCACCAACAATACCGGTACCGTCACCTTGAAGTAATAACCCCAACCGATCCGAAGCTCTTGCGTTCCAGTACATGCAGCCAAAGCAACGTCGCCAGGCTGCCGATCGGAGTAATTTTCTGTGGCCGGCTCAGTGGCTAAATGAGCGTCATAGCGTCTTGTGTTGCTCGACCCACTTGCCGTAAGCATCGATGAATTTTTGCAAGAACGGCTTGACCGACTCGGACAGGTTACCCGCCTCATCGAACGCTGTACCGGCGCCGCTCAGATAGGCTTCCGGTTGCTGCATGCAAGGCACATCCAGAAACACCATGGACTGGCGCAGGTGATGGTTGGCGCCAAATCCGCCGACAGCGCCCGGCGAAGCACTGATCACCGCTCCAGGCTTACCGCTCCAGGCGCTCTTGCCATAAGGGCGCGATCCCACATCGATCGCATTCTTCATCGGTGCTGGCACCGAACGGTTGTATTCAGGGGTCACGAACAGCACTGCGTCGGATGAACTGACTTGTTGCCGGAAAGTGCTGTAGGCTGCCGGCGGTGAAGCACCGTCGATGTCTTCGTTGTAGAGCGGCAAATCGCCGATTTCGACGATTGTAAGCTTGAGATTGGCAGGCGCCAGGTCGGCCAGGGCCAGCGCCAGCTTGCGATTGATCGAATCCTTTCTCAAGCTGCCGACCAGTACGGCGATCGTATAGACGTTGCTCATGGAAGATTCTCGACTGTCCGATGGAAAGAGCTTGTAGTTATAGATGACGATTCAATCAGTGGGCGACTGAAACGCCGCCCCTGACTATTTTTTTCCTGTAGGAAAACTTACTTCGCCCAACCACGGTCTACAGAGCCGCATATTGAGTGATTTATCTCCAGAGGTTCTAAGCAGATGGCAGCAGTACTCGTCGGTCAGTTCCATGCAAGAGACGCGGAAGGCCGTGTCTATTCCGTGCATGAATTCCAGGAATCCACCCCGTCGGCAGACGGCCTCGCTGGCTCGGTGCCTGTCACCACTTATAAGCTGGCCATTGGCGACCGCGTCAATAAGCTCGACGACAACCAGTTTCTGCTGGTGCAATCGAACATCACCATCGTGCGCGAACCCGACACCTATGTCGGCAGCCGGCCGGAAACCACCCTCGCCTCATAACCCCGTGTTATGAGCAGAAGTCATATGCGCGCACTTGAGTTAGGATTCAGCCACTGACTCCCTCACCTGCTGAACATGGACTTCACGCATGCGTTTACGTCATATCGAAGTGATTCAGGCGCTCTTGCAGACCGGTCACCTGGGCACCGCGGCCGAATGGCTGCAGCTGCCTGTGGCCGAAGTCGAACGCATTCTTCGCGACGCCGAGGATCAGTTGGGTTTCATGCTGTTTTCCAGCGTGCGTGGACGCCTGCAGGCCACACGCGAGGCGCGGGAGTTGCAGGTCCAGATCGCCCACGTTTATGAAGCGCTCGAGCCGGTCCAGCGCCTGGCCAACAGTCTCAAGCAATATCAGGCTCCGCCCTTGCGGATCATCTGCACGCCGCCCCTGGCACAGCAGTTATTGCCACAGAGCATTGCCGCCCTGCGCCGACGCCTCCCTGACGCGCCTTGCACCCTCCTGAGCCAACCCACCCGCGAAATCGTCAGAAGCCTGCTGCTGCGCGAAAGCGATCTGGGCCTGAGCCTGCATGATCCCGATCACGCCGACATGCATTGCCAGGTAATTGCCCAAGGCAAACTTCAGCTGCTGGCACCTCACGGTTGGCTGCAACCCAAACAAAAGTACATCTCGCTGCAGGACCTGGCCGGCCAATCGATGGTTGGCCTGGAGGGTCATGAGCCGCTGAGTCCGGTGCTGGAGAACAAACTGCATGCCCTGCGCCCTGCCCCGGTCATTCAGACCCGCGTACAGACTCACCAGATGATGCGCAGCATGGTCGAGGCCGGTGAAGGCCTGGCCATCGTCGACCCTTTCACCGCCCTCGGGGCCAAATCGGCCGGGCTGGATGCCTGCCCGCTGGCGCCCGCCGTGCCGATCAGCCTGTATGCCTTGACCCTCAAGAACGGCGAGCCATCACCGGCGGTTCAGGCCTTACTGGGGATCATTACGGAACAAGCCGTGGCGATGTTGGCGAGTTAGCCAGGGTTTCCAGCGGGTTATCGAACAATCGATACCAGAACAGCGCCACTTCAGCGGTGTTCGGATCGATTCCGCGATAGCGCAGATGATCGATTCCGCCCATGACGTAACCGATGCGCTCATATAGGCGACAGGCGCCCAGATTGTTGTTCTGGGTTTCGAGCATGATGCCCGGCAGTTTCTTTTTGCGGCTCCAGAACTGCGCCACATCCAGCAACGCCTTGGCCACGCCATGGCGGCGCGCCGGCGCATGCACCGCCAATTCGTCGATATGGGCAAAGCCGTTCCAGTTGGTGCTGACCACCAGGTGGCCCACCGGCTCATCATCGAGATAAGCCATGAAAATCGCGCTGTCAGCGGCATCGCGGAAACTGCTGAACTCTTCAGGATCGATGCCGTAGCACTTGCGATAGGGCGTGATCGGCGTCACCAGCCAATGCTCCACCGGTATGCCGATTTCGGCTGCGCCGTAGGCCGCGACTTCAAAACTGAAATCACTGCCCCAGATGTAGGCCGCAAAACCGTCGTCGGCAACGCGTACCGACAGCCCTGGATATTTAGGATTCATGAGTGGTTGCATACTGGGAAAGGTCCTCATTCCTTGATGCAATCGACGGTGTAATGCCGTCCATTGCCCTCGTCTTCGTGTTGCAAACCGTGCACATCAGCGACAAACCCCGGGAAGCTGCTATCGAACGTACGGGCGAATGCCAGGTAATCGATAATCGAGCGTGTCGATTCAGTGAAACGCTCGCCGGGCATGATCAACGGGATGCCCGGCGGGTACGGCACCAGCATGACTGCGGCGATCCGCCCATCCAGAGCATCGATCGACACCGCTTCAACCTCGCCACGCACCAATTGATCATAGGCGTCAGATGGCTTCATGGCGATTTCCGGCAGCACGGTGTACATGCGCTTGAGGTGTTTGGCCGTGGCATTGCTGCGGTAGCAGGCGTGCAGTTGATCGCACAGATCCCGCAAGCCCATGCCCTGATAGCGCGCGACATTCTCTTGCGCCACGCACGGCAGGCAATTCGCGAGGCTGACGTTGGCATCGTAGCTGCGCTTGAATTCCAGCAACTCGGTCAGCAGCGTGCTCCATTTGCCCTTGGTGATGCCCATGGAGAACAGCACCAGGAATGAATACAGCCCGGTCTTTTCGACGACCAGCCCACGCTCCCAAAGGAATTTGCTGACCACCGCCGCCGGAATCCCGCGTTCGCTGAGTGCGCCGCCTGCCGTCAGGCCCGGCATCACCAAAGTGACCTTGATCGGATCGAGCAGCACGTAGTCGTCGGTCACGCCGCCAAAGCCGTGCCAGTCGGCGTCGGGTTGCAGCAGCCAGTCTTGCGTGACAACACGGTCGATGCCTTCCACCGACGGTGGCTGCCAGATGGAAAACCACCAGTCGTCAGCGGCGATGTGTTGGCGCAGATTGGCCAGCGCCCGGCGAAAACTCAGCGCTTCGTCGAACATTTCCTGCAACAGCGAACGCCCGGCCGGCCCTTCCATCATGGCCGAAGCCACGTCCAGCGAAGCGATGATGCTGTACTGCGGCGAAGTGGAGATGTGCATCATGAACGCTTCATTGAAGCGATCCCGATCCAGTTGCCGCGCGCCGCCGTCCTGCACGTGAATCATCGACGCCTGGCTGAACGCCGCCAGCAGTTTGTGGGTGGAATGGGTGGTGAACACCAGCGGGCCGTCTTCACTGCGGGAAGTGCCCATGCCGTAACGCCCGGCGAAGAATTCGTGAAACGCCGCGTAGGCGTACCAGGCTTCATCGAAGTGCAAGACCTCGACGCTGTTGCCCAACTGCTGCTTGATCAGCTCAGCGTTGTAGCAGAGGCCGTCGTACGTCGAATTGGTCACCACCGCCAACTTGACCTTGGGCGCCCGGCCCTTGGTCAGCGGGCTGGCATCGATTTTGGCCTGAATCGATTCGCGGCTGAATTCGCTCAACGGAATCGGGCCGATGATCCCCAGCTCATTGCGCTCCGGGCACAGGTACAGCGGGATGGCGCCGGTCATGATGATCGAGTGCAGCACCGACTTGTGACAGTTGCGGTCCACCAGCACAAAGTCATCGCGCGCGACCATCGAATGCCAGACGATTTTGTTGGCGGTCGAGGTGCCATTGATCACGAAGAAGGTGTGATCAGCGCCGAAGTTGCGGGCAGCACGGGCCTCCGCTTCTGCCAGCGGACCGGTGTGATCAAGCAAAGAACCGAGTTCCGGCACCGACACCGACAAATCCGAACGCAGGGTATTTTCCCCGAAGAACTGGTGAAACGCCTGTCCCACCGGGCTCTTGTGGTACGCCACGCCGCCGCCATGACCGGGTGTGTGCCAGGAATAATTGGAGTCGGCAGTGTGTTGCACCAGCGCCTTGAAAAACGGCGGCAGCAGACCATCCAGGTATTTTCGCGCGGCTCGGGCCACCTGGCGGGCCAGGAATGGCACGGTGTCTTCAAACAGATAAAGGATGCCGCGCAACTGATTGAGTTCAGCCATGGCGTCGGCGGGAGCGTTCTCCAGGGTCACCTGCTCACCCAGAGCGAAGATCGGCAAGTCGGGCGCACGAACCCGCGCCAGGCCGATCAGCTCGGCCATGTTGTGTAATAGATGAGAGTGTGCGCTGGCGTCTTCGGCCGCAATCAACATGCAGGAAAGACCGTGATGGGTCGAGGCGACCAGGCGCCCTTCGGTGTAATCCACCGCCGAGACAATGCTGAAGCCTTCCTGCTCCAGTTCCCGGGCGATGCCACGCACGCGGTCACCGGCGACGGTGTCGGCCTTGATGTCGCGATGGACGATCAGGACCGGGAATTTCAGATCTTTATACATGGGGCTCAGTGTCCTGAGGCGGCAGACCGTGGTCCGCCAATCACCTCAGGGTAGAGGGTTCAAGCGCTTGTGGCGAGCGCGATGCCCTAAAATGGGTCATCGGGCGCGGTACGCCTTATCAAGATCAAAAGATCGCAGTCTCGTTTCACTCGACAGCTCCTACAACGGAATGCGTAACCCCGTAGGAGCTGTCGAGTGAAACGAGGCTGCGATCTTTTTCCGAAGCGCCTACGCCTGAGCCTTGGCCTCGGCCAGTTGCTGCCAGAGCGACGGGGCGCCGGCGGATTTGGCGATGGCTTCCAGGCGTGCCACGTGTTGGGCCAAGTCATCTTCGCTGGCGCGAACAATTCGCGTCGGTTGACGATCGACCGGCAGACGGCGGATTTCGGTGGCCGAGTTGTCTGCCCCCTCACCGGAACCATTGCCATCGGAGGCATTACCGGCCAGGGACAGACTGGTCTGGCCGCCCGTCATGGTCAGGTAAACGTCGGCGAGGATCTCGGAGTCGAGCAACGCACCGTGCAGCTCACGGCCGGAGTTGTCGACGCCATAACGTTTGCACAAGGCGTCGAGACTGTTGCGCTGCCCCGGGTGACGTCCCCGGGCCATCATCAGGGTGTCGAGGATCGAGCAGTGTTGCGTGATGTCCGCACGATCGTGCTGGCCCATCAAGGCGAATTCGTTGTTGATGAAGCCAACGTCGAACGCCGCGTTATGAATGATCAGCTGCGCGCCCTTGATGAATTCAAAGAACTCATCGGCCACTTCAGTGAAGCGCGGCTTGCCCACCAAAAATTCGTTGGTGATGCCGTGGACGCCAATGGCGCCTTCATCACTCTCGCGGTCCGGTTGCAGGTAAACGTGGAAATGCCGGCCCGTCAGGCGCCGACCGATCAACTCGACACAACCGATTTCGATAATCCGGTGGCCGTCGGTCACCGGCATGCCGGTGGTTTCGGTATCGAGTACAACGGATCTGGTGGCCATCAGTGCTCAGCTCTCAACGGGTCAATCGTGCAAAAGCGGCGATGTTAACACGCTCGCCGGGGTCTTTCAGGTACCCCGTGTTGCACCCATTCGCGAGCAGGCTCGCTCCCACAGTTGGCCGAGTTGTCCGGGCGGAAGCGGTCCAATGTGGGAGCGAGCCTGCTCGCGAATGGCGCGACACGGTGCATCGGTAGTGCCGGGATCAGGCCTGTTTGTAACCGCGTACTTCATCTACGCCGCGGTTGGCCAATTGGTCGGCCCGTTCATTGCCGTGGTGGCCGATGTGGCCACGCACCCATTTCCAGGTGACGTTGTGGCGATTGACCTGCTCATCGAGCAGCTTCCACAAATCAGCGTTTTTCACCGGTTCTTTCGCCGCCGTTTTCCAGCCGCGCTTCTTCCAGTTGTCCATCCACTCATTGATGCCTTTCATCACATATTGCGAGTCAGTCACCAGCAGGACGTCGCAGGAGCGCTTGAGTTCTTCCAGGCCGCGGATCGCGCCCATCAGCTCCATGCGGTTGTTGGTGGTGTTGGCTTCGCCACCCCACAGTTCTTTTTCAATGCCCTTGCACACCAGCAAAGCGCCCCAGCCGCCTGGGCCAGGATTGCCTTTACAGGCGCCGTCGGTGAAGAGTTCTACGCTATCGCTCATGCCAATCTATCCAGAAAATGCGGTGGCTCGCCGATCAATGTTCGACGATGCCCGAGGCCGGGACAAACCCGGCCGGGAAAATAAAAAGTGTATTACGGATCGATACGGCGACGATTGACCTTGGCCATCGGCAAAGGAATCAGCTTGCCCATCGGTTCGCGCCGCTCCTGACGGACGGGCCGCAGGCCCACCACGATCTTGCGCGCTACCAATAAATAGAAGCCGCCACCCGACAATTGCCAGTCACCGGCCTTGCGCTCCCAACCAGCCAGACGAGCTTGCCAGGCGGGTGACGCAAGCGGCGGACGATAGCACCCGAAGCGACGTTTCTCCAGCGCGAAACCCAGCAGATTGAGCCAGTCGCCGACTCGCGACGGGGAGATGCAGCGAGCCTTGCGCAAGGCGTCGTGAGCAAAAACGTGTCGCAAGCCCCAACTGCTCCAGGGATTGATCCCAATGATCAGCAGATGCCCGCCGGGCCGCACGCTGCTCGCCGCTTCACGCAGCAAACCGTGGGGTGACAGGCAGAAATCCAGCCCATGCTGCAACACCACTACGTCGGCGGCATGCTCGCTTAAAGGCCACGCCTGCTCTTCGCAGACGATCTCGACACCCGGCAACGGCGCCCCGAGCCGCACATTGCGCTGCACTTGCGGCGCCGACGGCGGTGTCTGGGCCGACGGACCGTAATGCACCAGGTAGCCACCAAAGAAGCGCCCCAACTCGTCTTCGAGCATGCGACGTTCTTCGTCCAGCAGAAATTGCCCAATGGGGCCGGACAGCCATTCACGGGCCGCGCTGATCAATGTCAGCCACTCAGGATCAGCCTGAGCGAACGCTTTATCGGTCATTGCATTCTCCAACGCGCCAGGAAGTTCTAAGATGCACCATTGTTTTCCGCTTGGCGAATCCGACGATGATACAGATCAGTGCCCTGCCCGCCTTCACCGACAACTACATCTGGTTGTTACAAGACCACCGCACCCAGCGCTGCGCAGTGGTCGATCCGGGTGATGCCGCGCCAGTGCAGGCCTGGCTCGCAGAGCATCCGGGTTGGGTGTTGAGTGATATTCTGATCACTCACCATCATCATGACCACGTCGGCGGCGTCGAGCAGCTTAAAAAAGCGACAGACGCGAAAGTCTACGGTCCGGCGAGCGAAACCATCCCGGGCCGGGACGTGGCGCTCAAGGACAACGACCGCGTCACCGTGCTGGGCCGGGACTTCGATATCTTTGCCGTCCCCGGTCACACCCTGGGGCATATTGCCTATTACCATCACGGCCTGCTGTTCTGCGGCGACACCCTCTTTGCCGCCGGCTGCGGGCGGCTGTTTGAAGGTACGCCGGAGCAGATGCACACCTCGCTGACGCGCCTGGCTTCATTGCCTGAGGATACGCTGGTCTATTGCACCCACGAATACACCCTGAGCAACCTGAAGTTTGCCGCAGCGGTGGAACCGAACAATCCGGACACCGCCGCACGTCTGGAAAAAGTCACCGCGCAACGTGCAGCCGGAATCATGACGCTGCCCTCTACTCTGGCGCTTGAAAAGCTTACCAACCCGTTTTTGCGTGTCGACGAAACATCCGTTAAAGAAAAAGTGGACGAACGGAATGGAACCGATAACCGGGCTCCGAGTGCGGTTTTTGCTGCGCTTCGGGCTTGGAAAGATAAGTTCTAAGTAGCTATCCCGTTGGTACAAAAATTCTGAATGGTTGACCGCAGGGGGTACGCTTTCTAGAATCGCCCGACATTTTTGCCCGGAACTTACTTCCAGCCAATGTCGTCATCTATTCGTAAAGCCATCAATTCAGACGCATTGACCCGCTTGGTTCAAGCCATAGCGGTGGCTGTGTCCGCCACCCTGGCGGGCTGTTCCAGCCATGTGCCGCAGACCGAAGCGACACACACACCGAACATTGCCGCGCGAGCCAAGCAGAAACCTATCTGGCTCAGCGAAAAACCGACTCCGGAAATTCCACAGGATGTCTGGGAGCGTATGCGCCAAGGCTTCCAGCTGCAGGACAACGTGGGCGTCAACCCACGCATCGAGCAACAGCGCCTGTGGTTCGCCAGCAACCCGTCCTTCCTCGAAAATGCCGGCGAACGCGGCAGCCTCTACATTCACTACATCGTCGAACGCCTTGAAGAGCGCAACATGCCGCTGGAACTGGCGCTGTTGCCGGTGATTGAAAGTGCCTACAACCCGATGGCCTATTCCCGGGCCAACGCGGTTGGCTTGTGGCAATTCATCCCCTCCACCGGGCGTTACTTCAACCTGCGTCAAACCCGTTTCTATGATGGCCGTCGCGATATCACCGCCTCGACCACCGCGGCCATGGATTACCTGACCCGCCTGCACGACATGTTCAACGGCGACTGGCTGCTGGCCCTGGCGGCCTATAACGCCGGCGAAGGCACGGTCAGCCGTGCCATCGAGCGTAACGAAAAGCTCGGTTTGCCGACCGATTACTGGAACCTGCCGCTGCCGGCTGAAACCCAGGCCTACGTGCCGAAGTTGCTGGCGTTGTCGCAAGTGGTGCTGGCACCCGAAGCCTACGGTGTGAACCTGAACCCGATCGCCAACGAACCGTACTTCCAGGTCGTCGAAATCAACCAGCGCATGGACCTGTCCAAGGTCGCCGCGGTGGCCAACATCGACGAAGACGAACTGTTCCAGCTCAACCCGGCGTTCAAGCAGCGCACCACCATTGATGGCCCTCAGCATCTGCTGGTGCCGACGTCCAAGGCGCAGCTGCTGACCACCAGCCTTTCGACCATGCGTCCTGAAGAGCTGATCAGCAAGAAGTCGCTCAAACCCGTATTCGAAGGCGCAGACGACTCCGAAATTGCCAGCCTCAAACGCGCTTACCGCGTTAAACGCGGCGACAACCTCGGCACCATCGCCAAGGCCAACAAAGTCGACATCAAGGACCTGCAGCGCTGGAACAAGCTGACCGGCAAGAACCTCAAGGTCGGCCAGACACTGGTCATGCAGGACACCACCAAGCGCAGCAGCGGTCGCGTCAACACCGTCGTGGCGGCGAACAGCAAGTCAGACAGCAAGAAGCAGCAACAGCAGACCCAATACAAGGTCAAGCAAGGCGACTCGCTGTACATGGTAGCCAAGCGCTTCAACGTTGAAATGCAGCACCTCAAGCGCTGGAACCCACGGGTCGGTCAGGCGCTGAAGCCTGGGCAGATGCTGACGGTGGCTTCCCCACGCTGATTGATGTGAAACCAGAAAAGATCGCAGCCTTCGGCAGCTCCTACGAATGTAAGCACGTGTAGGAGCTGCCGCAGGCTGCGATCTTTTTTTATGCCCCGACACCGCTTTCAGCACCCGTCTTTTTCCTGTCGATACAAGCTGTTACTGTACGGGCCACAAAGCCCAAGCCGCCTGGATCGGATCCCTGACTTGAAGCGTCCCCTCCTCCTGCTCCTGATCAGCCTGGCCTTGAGCTCCCCCGCAAGCGCGACGATCAGCGAAAGCCATGGTTATGCGCAGTTCGGCACGCTCAAGTACCTGGCCAGATTTACCCACTTCGACTGGGTCAACCCGCAAGCGCCCAAGGGCGGTACATTGCGGGTGATGGCATTTGGCACCTTCGATACGCTCAATCCCTACACCTTCAAGGGCTCGAGTCCGGTTTCCACACCCAACTTCCTGCAGTACGGCATCAACGAGCTCAACGAACCGCTGATGGTCGGCACCGGGCAGTACGCACCGTCCGGCGATGAACCGACCTCCAACTATGGCCTGATCGCTAAATCCGTGGAATACAGCGAGGACCGCAGCTGGGTGGTGTTCAACCTGCGCCCCGAAGCACGTTTCCACGATGGCACGCCGATTACCGCCTATGACGTGGCGTTCTCCTACCGTTTGTTGCTCAAGGAAGGCCATCCGCAATACCGCACCAATCTTCAGGAAGTGTCGCGGGTCGACATCCTCAACCCGCAGCGCATTCGTTTCGTCTTCAAGCGCGCCGGCAATCCGTTGCTGATCCTGCGCCTGGGGGAATTACCGGTGCTGCCCCAGCATTACTGGAAAGATCGTGACTTCAAGGCCACCACCTTCGAACCGCCACTGGGCAGTGGACCGTATCGCATCACGTCGGTAGAGCCTGGGCGTCAGATCGTTTTCGAACGGGTCAAGAATTACTGGGGCAAAGACCTGCCGATCAATCGCGGCAAATACAATGTCGACCGCATGGAAGTCGAGTTCTACCGCGACAGCGACGTCGCCTTCGAAGCCTTCAAGGCCGGCGAATTTGACATCTATATCGAGCACCAGGCGAAGAACTGGGCCAACGGTTACCACTTCCCGGCGGTGCGACGCGGCGACGTCATCAAGGCGCAGATCGCGCATCAGATCCCGACCCAGAGCCAGGGCCTGTTCATGAACACCCGGCACCAGGCGCTCTCCGAGACCAAGGTCCGTGAAGCGCTGGGCCTGATGTTCGACTTCGAGTGGACCAATCGCACCCTGTTCAGCGGCGCTTACAAACGCGCCATGAGCTACTACCCCAACAGTGAGTTCTCCGCCACCGGCCTCCCGGTCGGCCATGAATGGCTGATGCTCAAGCCGTATCGCGAGCAATTGCCCGCCAAGCTCTTCACCGAGCCGTTCAGCCTGCCGCAGACCCAAGGGCGCGGCATTCCCCGGGAAACCATGCGCAAGGCCCTGGGCCTGCTCGCTGAGGCCGGCTGGAAGCTCAGCGGCCAGCACGTTCAGAATGCCGCTGGGCAACCGTTGCGATTGGAGATTCTGCTGGTCAATCCGAACCTGGAACGCATCCTTCAGCCTTACGTCGAAAACCTCGCCAGCATCGGCATCGACGCTCGGCTACGCACAGTCGATCGCGCCCAGTACAAGCAACGCCTTGATCAGTTCGATTTCGACATGATCCTGATGACCCTCAACCAGACGCTCAGTCCAGGCCTGGAACAATGGCAGTACTTCCATTCCAGCCAGGTCGGGGTCAAGGGCAGCAAAAACTACGCGGGCATCGCCAATCCGGTGGTCGACCATTTACTCGAACAATTGCTCGCCGCCCAGACCCGCGATGAACAGGTCGCCGCCGGCAAGGCCCTGGACCGGGTGTTGCTGTGGCAGCACTACATCATTCCCAACTGGTACCTCAATTATCACCGCCTGGCCTACCGCAACCGGTTCGCCTTCGTCACTACGCCGCCCTACACGTTGGGCCTGAGCGCGTGGTGGCTGAAATCTTCGGAGAAAGATCGATGAAACCCGTACGCGCCCTGCTCTTGCAGGCCAGCGGCCTGTTGTTCGCCGGGCTGGCCTGCGCCGCCCCGCAACATGCCCTGACCCTGTACAACGAGCCGCCGAAATACCCGGCCGACTTCAAACACTTCGATTACGTGAACCCCGACGCGCCCAAGGGCGGGATCTTCCGTCAGGCCGGTTTCGGCGGCTTTGACAGCCTCAATCCCTTCATCAGCAAAGGGGTCGCGGCCGACGACATCAGCATGATCTACGACACCCTGGCCAAACAGGGCCTGGATGAACCGTTCACCGAGTACGGCCTGGTCGCCGGCAAGATCGAAAAAGCCCCGGACAACAGCTGGGTGCGTTTCTACCTGCGCCCCGAAGCGCGCTTCCACGACGGGCATCCGATGCGCGCCGAGGACGTGGTGTTCAGCTTCCAGACCCTGATCAAGGACGGCGCGCCGCTGTACCGCGGTTACTACAGCGATGTCGAGGAAGTGGTCGCTGAAGATCCGCTGACTGTGTTGTTCAAGTTCAAACACAACAACAACCGTGAACTGCCGCTGATCCTCGGCCAGTTGCCGGTGCTGCCCAAGCATTGGTGGGCAACGCGTGATTTCAACAAGGGCAACCTGGAAATGCCACTGGGCAGCGGCCCGTACAAAGTCAGTGAAGTGAAGGCCGGGCGTTCGGTGCGCTATGAGCGGGTCAAGGATTACTGGGGCAAGGACCTGCCGGCCAACCGCGGCTTCTACAACTTCGACGTCATGACCACCGACTACTACCGCGACAACACTGTGGCCCTGGAAGCGCTCAAGGCAGGGCAGTTCGATTACTGGCTGGAAATGGCCGCGAAGAACTGGGCGAACGCCTACAACATTCCTGCCGTTACCGAGGGCCGGCTGATCAAGGAACAGATCCCGAACAGCAACCCGACCGGCATGCAAGGCTTTGTATTCAACCTGCGCCGCCCGGTGTTCCAGGACGTGCGCGTGCGTCAGGCCCTGACCCTGTTGCTGGACTTCGAATGGACTAACAAGCAGCTGTTCAACGGCGCCTACGTCCGCACCCGCAGTTATTTCGAAAACTCGGAAATGGCCGCCACTGGCCTGCCGGATGCCGATCAACTGGCGATCCTCGACCCGTTCCGCGGCAAGATCCCCGAGCAGGTGTTCAGCGAGGCGTTTCAGAACCCGGTGACCGACGCCAGCGGCATGATCCGCACCCAGCAGCGTAAAGCCTATCAACTGCTGCAAGAGGCGGGCTGGCGGATCGTCGATGACAAGATGGTCGACGCCACTGGCAAACCGGTGACTATCGAATTCCTGCTGGCCCAAACCGAATTCGAGCGGGTGCTGCTGCCGTTCAAGCGCAACCTCAGCGACCTGGGGGTTGACCTGGTGATCCGCCGGGTGGACGTCTCGCAGTACATCAACCGCGTTCGCTCCCGGGACTTCGACATGATCGTCGGCAGCTTCCCGCAGTCCAATTCACCGGGCAACGAACAGCGTGAATTCTGGATGTCCGCTGCCGCCGACAAACCCGGAAGCCGCAACTCCATGGGCCTGAAAGACCCGGTGGTGGACCAATTGGTCGAGCAACTGATCAACGCCGATTCGCGCAAAAGCCTGGTGGCTCACGCCCGTGCACTGGACCGCGTGCTGCAATGGGGCTATTACGTGATCCCCAATTGGCACATCAAGACCTGGCGCGTGGCTTATTGGAACCACATCGGTCACCCAAAAGTCTCGCCCAAGTACGACATCGGCATTAACACCTGGTGGGTCAAGCCCGATGCGAAACCTGCGGTAGAAGTCGAAACCAAACTGCAAGCCGACCCTGCGGGCACGGAGTAATAGATGCTGGCGTATATTTTTCGGCGACTGCTGCTGATCATCCCGACCTTGCTCGGCATTTTGCTGATCAACTTCGTGATCATCCAGGCCGCCCCCGGCGGGCCGGTGGAACAGATGATCGCCAAGCTCGAAGGCTTCGAAGGCGCCACCAGCCGCATCGCCGGCGGCGGTGCCGAAGTCTCGGTGGCCGGCTCCGCCTATCGCGGTGCCCAGGGCCTGGACCCGATGCTGGTCAAGGAAATCGAACACATGTACGGCTTCGATAAATCGGCGCCGGAACGCTTGTGGATCATGATCAAGAACTACGCCACCCTGGATTTCGGCGACAGCTTCTTCCGCGACGCCAAGGTCATCGACCTGATCAAGGAAAAGATGCCGGTGTCAATCTCGCTCGGGCTGTGGAGCACGCTGATCATGTACCTGGTGTCGATCCCGCTGGGGATCGCCAAGGCGACGCGGCACGGCAGCCACTTCGACGTATGGACCAGCTCGTTGATCATCGTTGGCTACGCGATCCCGGCGTTTCTGTTCGCGATCCTGCTGATCGTGGTGTTTGCCGGGGGCAGTTATTTGGACTGGTTCCCGCTCAGAGGGCTGACCTCCAACAACTTCGACGAATTGAGCATGGGCGGCAAGATTCTCGATTACTTCTGGCACCTCGCATTGCCCGTCACCGCACTGGTGATCGGCAACTTCGCGACCATGACGCTGCTGACCAAAAACAGCTTCCTCGACGAAATCAACAAGCAGTACGTGGTGACCGCCAAGGCCAAGGGCCTGACCCATCACCGCGTGCTCTACGGCCATGTATTCCGCAACGCCATGCTGCTGGTGATCGCGGGGTTCCCGTCAGCGTTTATTGGCATATTCTTCACCGGCTCGTTGCTGGTGGAAGTAATCTTTTCCCTCGACGGTCTCGGGCTGATGAGTTTTGAGGCCGCGATCAACCGCGATTATCCTGTGGTCTTCGGCACGTTGTTCATCTTCACCCTGTTGGGATTGGTGGTGAAACTCATCGGAGACCTCACGTACACCTTTGTCGATCCGCGCATCGACTTCGAAAGCCGGGAGCATTGAGATGAATCTCTCCCCTCTCAATCGCCGACGTTTCGAACTGTTCAAGGCCAACAAGCGTGGCTGGTGGTCGTTGTGGCTGTTTCTGCTGCTGTTTGGGCTGAGCCTCGGTGCCGAATTGATCGCCAACGACAAACCGCTGGTGGTGCACTACGACAACGGCTGGTACTTCCCGGCGCTCAAGCGTTACCCGGAAACTACCTTCGGCGGTGAATTCCCGCTGGAAGCCAACTACAAGAGCCCGTACATCCGCGAATTGCTCCAGGCCAAAGACGCCTGGGTGCTGTGGGCGCCGATTCCCTACAGCTACCAAAGTATCAACTACGACCTGAAAGTCCCGGCCCCGGCGCCACCTTCGACCGACAACCTGTTGGGTACTGACGATCAGGGTCGCGATGTGTTGGCCCGGGTCATTTACGGCTTCCGGATTTCGGTGCTGTTTGCGCTGACGCTGACCATTCTCAGTTCGATTATCGGTGTGATTGCCGGCGCCCTGCAGGGGTTCTATGGCGGCTGGGTCGACCTGGCCGGACAGCGTTTTCTGGAGATCTGGTCCGGGCTGCCGGTGCTGTATCTGCTGATCATTCTCGCCAGTTTCGTCCAGCCGAACTTCTGGTGGCTGCTGGGGATCATGCTGCTGTTCTCGTGGATGAGCCTGGTCGACGTCGTCCGCGCCGAATTCCTGCGCGGGCGCAATCTGGAATACGTGCGCGCCGCCCGGGCGTTGGGGATGCAGAATGGTGCGATCATGTTCCGCCACATCCTGCCCAACGCCATGGTCTCGACCATGACCTTTATGCCGTTCATCCTGACCGGCGCCATCGGCACCCTGACCGCTCTCGACTTTCTGGGCTTCGGTCTGCCGCCTGGCGCGCCGTCGCTGGGTGAACTGGTGGCCCAGGGCAAATCCAACCTGCAAGCGCCCTGGCTCGGTATGAGCGCGTTTGCGGTGCTGGCGTTGATGTTGAGTTTGCTGGTGTTCATCGGCGAGTCCGCTCGCGATGCCTTCGACCCGAGGAAGTGAAATGAATCAGGACAATCTGATCGAAGTGCGCGACCTGGCCGTCGAATTTATCGTCGGGGACCGCTGTCAGCGGGTCGTCGAAGGCGTGAGCTTCGATATCAAGCGTGGCGAAACCCTGGCGCTGGTGGGCGAAAGTGGTTCCGGCAAATCGGTGACCGCCCACTCGATCCTGCGGCTGCTGCCCTACCCGCTCGCCCGGCATCCGTCCGGGACCATCGAGTATTCCGGGCAAAACCTGCTGAGCCTGAAAGAGAAAACCATCCGCCACATCCGCGGCAACCGGATCGCGATGATCTTCCAGGAGCCGATGACCTCGCTCAATCCGCTGCACTCGATCGAGAAGCAGATCAACGAGGTGTTGAGCACCCACAAGGGCCTGATCGGCAAAGTCGCGACCAAGCGCACGCTGGAGTTGCTGGAAATGGTCGGCATCCCGGAGCCCGAAAAGCGCCTCAAGGCCCTGCCCCACGAATTGTCTGGCGGCCAGCGTCAGCGGGTGATGATTGCCATGGCCCTGGCCAACGAGCCGGAACTGCTGATCGCCGACGAACCGACCACCGCGCTGGACGTGACCGTCCAGCTGAAAATCCTCGAATTGCTCAAGGACTTACAGGCCCGACTGGGCATGGCGCTGCTACTGATCAGTCACGATTTGAACCTTGTGCGAAGAATTGCGCATCGCGTATGTGTCATGCAGCGCGGTTGCATCGTCGAACAGGCATCGTGCGAAGAGTTGTTCCGCGCGCCACAGCATCCGTACACTCGGGAACTGCTGGCAGCGGAGCCCAGCGGTAAACCGGCGACCAATGTGATTGGCCCGCCATTGCTGCAAGTCGAGGACCTGAAAGTCTGGTTCCCGATCAAGAAAGGCTTTCTGAAAAAAACCGTCGACCACATCAAAGCGGTGGACGGAATCAATTTCAGCCTGCCTCAAGGCCAGACCTTGGGGATTGTGGGAGAAAGCGGTTCCGGCAAGTCGACACTGGGTTTGGCGATTTTACGGCTGATCGGTAGCAAAGGCGCGATCCGTTTTGAAGGCAAGCAGCTAGACTGCCTGACGCAGCAACAGGTTCGGCCACTGCGTCGGGAGATGCAGGTGGTGTTTCAAGACCCGTTCGGCAGCCTGAGCCCACGGATGTGCGTGAGCCAGATCGTCGGCGAAGGCCTGCGGATCCACAAGATGGGCACCGAGGCGGAACAGGAACAAGCGATTATTGCGGCACTCAAGGAGGTAGGTCTGGACCCGGAAACCCGGCACCGCTACCCCCACGAATTTTCCGGTGGGCAACGGCAGAGAATCGCCATTGCCCGGGCATTAGTGCTAAAACCGGCGTTGATTCTGCTGGACGAGCCGACTTCGGCCCTCGACCGCACCGTGCAACGCCAAGTGGTGGAGCTGCTGCGTTCACTGCAAACCAAGTACAACCTGACGTATCTGTTTATCAGCCATGACCTGGCTGTCGTCAAGGCGCTGAGCCACCAGCTAATGGTGGTCAAGCAAGGCCAAGTGGTCGAACAGGGAGACGCGCAAAGTATTTTTGCGGCCCCCAAACATCCGTATACACAGCAGTTGCTGGAAGCCGCTTTCCTGGTTCCAGCCACTGCGTAATAACCTGAAAGAGAGGAGCAACACATGGGTTTTCTCGCCGGTAAGCGCGTACTGATCGTCGGTGTCGCCAGCAAGCTGTCCATCGCATCCGGCATCGCTGCCGCCATGCATCGCGAGGGCGCTGAGCTTGCCTTCACTTATCAGAACGACAAACTCAAGGGTCGTGTCGAAGAGTTCGCACAAAGCTGGGGTTCCAACCCTGACCTGTGCTTCCCGTGCGACGTGGCCAGCGATGAAGAAATCGCCAAGGTCTTCGTTGAGCTGGGCAAGAAGTGGGACGGCCTGGACTGCATCGTGCACTCCGTCGGCTTCGCCCCGGGCGACCAACTGGATGGCGACTTCACCGAAGCCACCACCCGTGAAGGTTTCCGCATCGCTCACGACATCAGCGCCTACAGCTTCGTGGCCCTGGCCAAAGCTGGCCGCGAAATGATGAAAGGCCGCAACGGCAGCCTGCTGACCCTGTCGTACCTGGGCGCCGAGCGCACCATGCCGAATTACAACGTGATGGGCATGGCCAAGGCCTCGCTGGAAGCAGGCGTTCGTTACCTGGCCGGCTCCCTGGGCCCGGACGGCACCCGCGTCAACTGCGTATCGGCCGGTCCGATCCGCACCCTCGCCGCTTCCGGCATCAAGAACTTCCGCAAGATGCTGGCCGCCAACGAAGCGCAAACCCCGCTGCGTCGCAACGTCACCATCGACGAAGTCGGCAACGCCGGCGCCTTCCTGTGCTCGGACCTGGCGTCCGGCATCAGCGGCGAAATCATGTACGTGGACGGTGGTTTCAACACCACGGCCATGGGCAGCCTCGAAGAGTAATCTTCGGTCAGCCACTAAAAAACCCGCCTCTTCAGGCGGGTTTTTTATGGGGGACGCGAAGTCAAAAGATCGCAGCCTTCGGCAGCTCCTACATTGACCGGTGTCACCCATGTTGGCGGATGAACACCAATCCCCTGTAGCTGCCGAAGGCTGCGATCTTTTGACGTTGACGTCAGACTAAACACTGCGCAAACAGCTGCTGGATCGGTTGCGTGCGCTGGCTATAGCGCTGCAACAGTACGATCTCCCGGTAGAACGTCAACTCTCCCAACGGGATGATCCTGACCTTCGCCCCATGCTCAAGCCAGAGCCCCGCCTCGGGTAGCAGCGACACTCCCAACCCGCATTCAACCATCTTCACGATGGCCTCCAGCTCATCCAGCTCCAAAGCCACCTGCACATCAATCTGCTGCTCACGCAAAAACCGCGTCACCAATCTTCCACCGAACGAATTGCGGTCGTAACGCACATGCGGGTGGCTCGCGAGGATCTGCAACGGCTCATCACCTTCAAGTTCCGCTGGCACGATCAATACAAAAGGCTCCTTGCGGATGACCTGCGCTGACAGTTCTTTGGGCAACTCGAACGGCGGCTTGATGAGGATCGCCAGATCCACCTCACCGGTGTCCACCTGACTTAACAGGTTCAGCGACACGCCGGGCACCAGTTTCGGTTCCAGCAACGGCGCCTGTTGCCTCAGTCGAAGCAACGCCTGGGGCAGCAGTCCGGTCTGGGCCGTGGCCACCGCACCGATTTTCAACTCGCCGCGATACTCACTGACATCATCGCTGACCGCCATGCGGCTGAAGGTTTCCAGCATTTCCCTGGCCATCGGCAATGCGCGCTGGCCCGCAGCATTGAGCAGCGCCTGGCGTCCGGTGCGGTCGAACAAACGAATACCCAGGGCCTGTTCCAGATTGCGGATCTGCGCACTGACAGCCGATTGGGTCAGGCCGATGTGCATCCCGGCCGCGGCAAACGTGCCGTAGCGCGTCACCGCAATAAAGGTTTTCAGTTCCCGCAGCATGGCGTTCTCGATTGATCGAAATATTTTGAGCTCGATGCAAAAATTATCGTCTTTTAATCAAAAAGCACAGAGCTAAACTCAGTCTGAATCCATACAGTCGAGGCACATTCCGATGCAACTCTCCCCTTTTCACTTGGCCATCCCGGTTTACGACCTGAGCGCCGCGCGGAATTTTTATGGCGAAGTGTTCGGCCTGGAAGAAGGTCGCTCGAGCGATCATTGGGTCGATTTCAATTTTTTCGGCCATCAGCTGGTCATTCACCTCGCACCGAAAAACGCGTCTCAAGAAGCCGCGCACACCAATGCTGTCGACGGTCATGATGTGCCGGTGCCGCATTTCGGTGTGGTATTGGGGATGGAGCAATGGGAAGCGCTGGCCGAGCGATTGAAATCCCTGGGAACCCGATTCGTGATCGAACCGGGCATTCGCTTTCAGGGATTGGTGGGTGAGCAAGCGACGATGTTTCTCTTCGATCCGTGCGGCAACGCGCTTGAGTTCAAGGCATTCAAAGATGTGGGCCAGTTGTTTGCCAAGTGAACGCATCGGCCTGCGCCAACAACTCCTCAATCGAGCCGGGAAGTTGAGGGTTGCACTCGATTTGCCCGATGCTGAAGCGGATGTCATAACCGCGGTGCACCGTGGCATTGCGCTCTTCGAGTATTTCTTCGAGCCGCGCCTTGATAGTGAGTATTTCCACAAAGCTTGAGCCCGTCAGCAATGCGACGAAAGTGTCGTTACCCAGTCGGCCGATCACATCGCTCTCGCGAAAGGCAATTCGCAGCATATCAGCGAAGGTTTTCAGGGCTTTGTCGCCCTCGGCACGCCCATAGAGATAATTGATGTGCTTGAAGCCATCTATATTGAAGAGCAGTAGCGTCGCTGGCTTTTCCAGCTGCTGGCAGGCATCCAGCCCTTGTTGGGCCAGCGCTGTAAAACCGTGTCGATTGGAGAGCAGCGTCAACTCATCCATGCTCGCCATCTGCACGCCCATCAGCTCCTCCTCGGCCTTGCGGGCCAGGTCACGCAGGAGTTCGCGCCCCTGCAGTGGTGTGCGTAACAGGTCGGCACAAGCGCCTGGTTTTACCGGTTTGCCTGGGATCAGCATTACTCACTCCATGGGCGGGTATATTTCTTAGAGTCGTCCATACCCGTTTTGACTCCCTGTTAACGGACCGTCGGTCAACTACCCAGTACCGGACACGGCCCTCCAGCGTCTGCCCAGCGCTTGAACTGGGTGACAAAAATGTCGTGCGGCACCGGCACCGGCGCCCTTCCCTGACCGGGATTCCAGCCCCAAAGCACCAATTTGTCGTCGCTGACGTGCTTGATCAGCGCGGCGAAATCGCGGTCGCCGTTGCTGGAGCGGTCTTTGATCATTGCGCACAACTTATCGGCCGGCAGCCCGATCCAGGCCATTTTGTGCGCGGCTGGCGGCAGGCTCCAGTGCGGTGCTCCCGGTGGGGTGTTAGCGCCATAACTGGCCGGTGGATTACTGTCAGCGTGGCATGTTGCGCAGGGCAAACCTGCCGCACCCTTGCCGTCCATGCCCCGCACGACGTTCATCGCGTGGGGAATCCCGGCGTCGAACTGCAACGGCGAATCGCCGGGGATATGGCAGTTCTGGCAACGCGGGCTCTGAAAGACCTTTTGCACCGTCTCGAACGCCTTGATGGCTTCCTTATCGTCAGCGAACAGCTCCTCGGCATAACCGGCCAGACCGACCAACACCACCGCGCCAAGAATCAGATGTCGTCTCATCTCACACCCCCGACAGTTGCAGCGGCAGTTCGCGCAAGCGCTGCCCGGTCAGGGCGAACACCGCGTTGGCCACTGCTGGCGCCGTGGGCGGCACACCGGCCTCGCCGATACCGCCGGGTTTGTCGCTGCTGGGCACGATATGCACTTCGACCACCGGCATTTCGTTCAGCCGCAGCACCTGATAATCGTGATAATTGGACTGCACCACTTGCCCGTTCTTGAAGGTCAGTTTGCTGTGCAAGGTAAATCCGAGACCGAAGGTGATGGCCGATTCCATTTGCGCCGCGATGCTCATCGGGTTGACCGCAATGCCGCAGTCCACCGCGCACACCACCCGATGCACGCGGATCGCCAGGTTGTCCTCGGATACCTCGGCCACTTGGGCAACGTAACTGCCGAAGGACTCATGCACCGCGACACCCAACGCATGACCGTTCGGCAGCGAGGCCTTCCAATCGGCTTTCTCGACGGCCAGGTTCAGCACGCCAAGGTGCCGTGGATGGTCCTTGAGCAAGGTTCGCCGGTATTCGACCGGATCCTTGCCGGCAGCCGTGGCCAGTTCGTCGATCAGCGACTCCATCACAAACGCGGTGTGGGTGTGCCCTACCGAACGTAGCCATAGCACGCTGATGCCGGTTTGCGGAGAATGCAGTTCAACCTGGTGATTCGCCAACCCCTTAAGGTAAGGACTGTCAGCGACCCCTTCGACCGAGGTCTTGTCGACGCCATTTTTGACCATGGTCGCCTCGAATGACGTGCCGGCCATGATCGACTGCCCGACCAGCACATGCTTCCATGCGAACGGTATGCCGCCGGCATCGAGGCCGATGCGCGCCTGATGGAGGAACGCCGAACGGTAGTACCCGCCGCGAATGTCATCCTCCCGGGACCAGACGGTTTTCACCGGCTCGCGCGCTGCCTTGGCGACTTCCACCGCTTCAGCGACAAAATCCGAGGTCGGGTTGGCCCGGCGCCCGAAACCGCCACCCAGAAACTCGGTATGAATCTCCACCTGCTCGGGTTTGAGCCCGGTGATTTTCCCGGCGATCATTTGATCCAGCGTCTGGAACTGGGTGCCGGTCCAGATTTCGCATTTATCCTGGGTGATTTTCACCGTGCAGTTGAGTGGCTCCATCGGTGCGTGGGCCAGGTACGGCACGCTGTACTCGACATCGAGGGTCTTCGCGGCCTTACCCAAGTTAGCCGCGACATCACCGGCCTGACTGGCCGACATGCCAGGAGTGGCGGCGAGTTTGCGGAAGCTTTCCAGCAGCTGCTGACTGTCGAGTCCGGTGTTCGGCCCCAGATCCCAATCGATCTTCAACGCATCACGCCCAAGCTTCGCCGCCCAGTAATGATCGGCAATCACCGCGACGCCGGTGGGCACCTGCACGACTTTGTGCACGCCCGGTATCGCCAGCGCTTCGGCGCCTTCGAAGGATTTGACGCTGCCGCCGAACACCGGTGAACGCGCGACCATGGCGGTCATTAGCCCGTCGAATTGCACGTCCATGCCGAACTTGGCGCGACCGGTGATTTTCTCCGGTGTATCCAGGCGCTTGGTCGGTTTGCCGATGAGTGTCCAGTCTTTAGATTCCTTTAGCTTGATCGACGCCGGGTCCGGCACCGGTAGCTTGCCGGCTTCATCAGCCAGTTCGCCATAGGTGGCGCGGTTGTCGCCAGCGATGACCACACCCGATTCGGTGCGAATCCCGGAAGGTGCGACGTTGAAGCGTTTAGCCGCCGCGTCGATCAACATCAAACGCGCGGCTGCACCGGCCTGACGGTAGCGGTCGAATTCCATCCAGGTCGAGGTCGAACCGCCGGTAATCTGCATCCCGCCAAATCCGGCCAGGCCATACTCGGCTGCCGAGGCCGGTGAATGTTCGACACGGATCTTCGACCAGTCGGCGTCCAGTTCTTCGGCGATCAACATGGTCAAGCCGGTCCAGATGCCCTGGCCCATTTCCGAATGGCCAAGCAGTACGGTGACGCTGTTGTCGTTGCCGATCCGTAAAAACGCATTGGGTGCGAAAACATTGCCCTGATTCTCGGCGCCGATGGCAAAACGGTGGGCACCGGGGATGACAAATGCCACCACCAGACCTCCGCCGAGCAACGCACTTCCCTTGAGAAAACCACGGCGCGACAGAGGATTGAGGCTGTTCATTGTTCAGACTCCCGTCAACGTGGCATCAACCGATCTCGGCGGCGCGTTTGACCGCGGCACGGATTCGTGGGTAGGTGCCGCAGCGGCAGATATTGCCGGACAGCGCCTGATCGATGTCGCTGTCGGTGGGTTGAGGAATCTTGGCCAGCAAGGCCGCCGCCGACATGATCTGCCCGGATTGGCAGTAACCGCACTGGACCACATCGAGTTCGGCCCAGGCTTGTTGCACCGGGTGTGAACCGTCGGTGGACAGGCCTTCGATGGTGAGGATTTTTTGCCCATGGGCCACGGCCGTGGCGGGGGTAATACAGGAGCGCAGCGGCGCGCCGTCGACATGCACGGTGCAGGCCCCGCACTGGGCCATGCCGCAACCGAATTTGGTGCCGGTCAGGTGCGCGACATCGCGCAGGACCCACAGTAGTGGCATGTCCGCGGGGACATCCAGCTCCTGATCCTTGCCATTGATGTTGAGGGTCAGCATTGCGAATCTCCTCAGACTCACGGTGACGCCTGATTTTTTGAGTCGGCGTTATCCTTTCAGCTAAGCGCAATTTGCCCCGCAGGACAGGTTCATCGACCACCGGTCACACAAAGGCCGAGCTCTTTGTAGCAGCTGCCGAGCCCGCGAGGCTGCGCCCGGCGACGAAGTCGTCGTGAAGTCAGCCCCCGCGGTGCGCCAAGGAAATCGCGTTCGCAGGGTTACGACGACTTCGTCGCCGGACGCAGCCTCGCAGGCTCGGCAGCTGCTATGTATGGACTCGCCCCCACTGTCTACCCGCTTTTGAAAAAACCGTCGCCCCGTTGCATCTATGTATTAGGCCTATTCGTGGAAGCCGTCTTCGGCTTCTGGCCAAAATTGGAAGAGCTCGTGGTATGCCGATTACAGTCAGGCCTCGAAGGCCAGTAGCAGCTAAGGCATCAATCCACGCCGGTCTTACCTGGGGTCAATTTTCTTCAGCAAAGGGTCGGACAGTCAGTACCTCGGTGGCAGAACTCTGTCGCTCAGTGGCTTATCGTCGCTTGCTGGCCATCACCAGCGTGGCGACGATAAGTCTGGTCATTCTGTAGAAGCACCCAGACGATTCGCAGGTTGCGGTTGGCTAGCCTGATCGCAGCCTCCTTACGACCCAGCCGGCTCACCCAGCGCAACAAGCGGCGGTCATCGGGTTGCTGGGAATCAGGTCGTAGTTGTTGCAGCACCGCATGGGCTCCCTGGATCATCAGGCTGCGTAAATAAACATCACCTCGCTTGGTCATGTCCCCCAGCCGGACCGTCTGCCCGCTGCTGTGCTGGTCAGGCACCATGCCAAAGTACGCGGCAAACTTGCGGGCATTGGGAAATCGCTCAGGTTTGGTTTCCTTGGCCACCAGTGCCGTGGCAGTGACTGGGCCGATGCCGCGCACAGTCATCAGTCGCTTCGCCGTCATGTCGGCGTTGGCGGCCACTTCCAGGCGTCCCGTCAGCACGCTGATGCGCTCGCCCAAATGGCGCCACTCGGCCAACAGTTCGTCGATCAGTTCACGCAGCAGGCCAGGCACCGGCTGGGTAGCATCTTCCAGTACCCGCGGAATTTTCTGGCTGATCGCAACATCGCCCTGCGCCAAGGCCACGCCGTGCTCGAGCAGCAGGCCGCGCATCTGATTACTTACCGCCGTGCGTCGACGCACATAGCCCTGACGGGCGCGATGCAGCGCCTGCATTGCCAGCGCCGCAACGCTTTTGACCGGTACTGCGCATATCTTTTCATCGCGACCAGCCCGCAGAATCGCCAGCGCATCGTTGCGATCATTTTTAGGCCCGCTGCGGTGTGTGGCCACCAAACCGGCTGGAAGAATGCGCGCCAAATTGCCTTGGTCTTGCAGCTGCCGGGCCCAGGCTTGAGCGCCCGGACCGGTCTCCATCAAAACCACGACATGAGGCGGTAACTGTTGGAGAAACTCATAAAACGCCTCACGCGACTTGATCCGCTGCTCATAGCGCACCTGGCCGAGGACATCTTCACCGGCGACCTGAAAGACCTGCTTGGCCAGATCGACCGCCAAAGTTGTGCAGGCCGACAAATCGGAAGAAGACAGGGATTGATCAATCGAACTATGATTTTTCATGGACTCGCCCTCGCTGTCGTTGGCTGTTTAGACTGCCACCGTGGCGCATTGACGCCTCGGCTTGGGCGAGTCCATCCAATTACGGACCGTGTTGAGACTCAGAATTCGGTGGACACCGACAGCTCACGCCAAATCTGCAACTCATCGGCGACCAAGGTGTTCTTGGCTTCGATCGCCGCGACACAGCCAACACCCTGGGCTTCGTTGGTCACATCAAGGGTGGTTGCCAGCAAGCCTGGCTGCTCGCCAAATCGCTGGGTGATGCTGCTGGCGTCACGGGCGGTGGCTACCACGGCGTCGCCATTGGCCAGCGCGGCGGCAGCGATCTTTGCGCCGATACCGCGAGAAGCGCCAGTGATGAGCACAATAGCTTCACCCTGGCTCTGGGAGAGTCGATTGAAAAAGACATGATCGCGGTGCGCCTGACACCTGACCTGCAATGGTCAGTGTGGTGGGCTCCGCGGAGTACTTCGCCAAGGCGGGCAAACCGGTCATCCCGGAAGACCTGACCCGGCATGAATGCATCGGCTTTCGCTTCTCGACCTCAGGCAGCGCCCAGCGTTGGCAATTTCGCCGCGAAGGTCGGGACTTCACCGTGGGCGTCGACGGCGGCGTGATCGTCCATGACCGCAGGCTGTTGATGGCGGCGGCTCGCAGCGGTTCGGGCCTGGCGTATGCCTGTGATCATTGCCGACGAGTTGGCGGACGGACGGCTGGAACGGGTGCTGCAGCCCTTTGTGCCCCTCAGCTCGGCGTTGTTCCTGTACTTTCCCAGCCGCACTCAGACACAGCCTGCGGGCCTTTATCGATTTGGCCACCCGGTGGATCGCCGAAAAGGGTGCGTTGGGCCGTCGCTGACCCGCTACCTTCAGGCCACAGCGCCGACCAGACCTTTACCCAGCCGATGTTGCGCCAGCAGACGCATCACATAGCCGATTTTGAGCAAGGTTGGCCCGATGATGGTCATCGCATGCATCGACACCAGCACCACGATCGGCAAATGACCGTCGTAGAGGTAAGCGCCATAGATGCCCGCCACCAGCAGCGCGAGACCGGCGCCGAGTACCCGGCTCGACAGCTGCAGAACGTTCTGGGGATTGCTGAAGAACTCGAACATTTTCTCTACTCCTGAATCAGATCAGTTGTACGTAGGATGTATCAAGTCTCGTGCCAGCTTAAAAAGCCATAGAAATCAAACTATTGAAAAATTACAAGTCAATATGACCACATTCAAAAGTTGTCATATCGACACTATGAAAAGTCATTACGACTACATTTGAGTGTTTCTAACTTGTCGATCTACGGTACGGCTAGACGACCCGAGGCTGACTACGCTGAACAGTCCAGCCTGAGTAATCCGTAGAGGAGCTACGCCATGCACCGCGTTCAAAAACTGACCCCCTGCCTCTGGTTCGACAATCAGGCCGAAGAGGCCGCGAAGTTCTACTGTTCGATCTTCGATCATTCGAAAATCACCGCCATTACTCACTACGGCAAAGCCGGTCAGGAGGTTCATGGCAAGCTTGAAGGCTCGGTGTTGACGGTCAGTTTCGAACTCGACGGACAGCCTATGACGGGACTCAATGGCGGCCCTGATTTCAAGTTCAGCGAAGCGATTTCATTTCAGGTCAATTGCCAGACCCAGGACGAAGTCGACCATTTCTGGGGGGCGCTGTCCGCCCATCCACAGAACGAGCAGTGCGGTTGGCTCAAGGACAAATTCGGCTTGTCCTGGCAGATCGTGCCGGTCGCCATGATGGACATGTTGAAAGACCCTGACACGACAAAATCCCAGCGCGCCATGCAAGCCATGATGCAGATGAAAAAACTCGACATCGCCACCTTGCAGCGGGCCTTTAACGGCGAGAGCTAATACACTCCGGTTCTGACCTGCCGAGGACGCTGACCATGAAGCCCGCCGTTGCCAAAGACGCTGACAAAGCCCCGCGCTTCTGGCGCGACGACGCCCTGCCCTTCATCGAAGCCCGTTCCATCGCCGACGGCCGCGAGGTCTGTTACACCCGGCATTCTCACGAGCATTTTTCCATCGGTGCGATCACGGCCGGGCGCAGCACCTATCTCCACGAGCAATCGCAATTTCAGGTCAGTGCCGGCACCGTGGTGCTGATGAATCCCGGTGATGTCCACGCCTGCAATCCCATCGATGACCAACCGTGGTCGTACCTGATGCTGTACGTCGAGACACCCTGGCTGACCGATTTACAGCATCAGCTCGGCTTCAACCAGGACTGGGCGTTTCGCCGGTTTTCCATCACCCACACGCACAACAGCGACCTGTTTGCCAGCTTGAAAGGTTTGTACGACGTGCTGGTCGATGCGCAGCAAGACGTGCTGCGCAAGCAAAGCGCGGCCGTGGAGTTTTTCACCGACCTGCAGCAGCGGCTTAATCCGGTCGATCAACCGCTGCGAGAGCCCAATTTCAAACTGGAACGGGCGGCCGATTACATTCGCGACAACTGCACGCAACTGCTCAAGCTTGAAGCTATTTGCGAGGCTGCTCAGCTATCGCCGTCCTACCTGATCCGAGCGTTCAAGCAGCATTACGGCATGACGCCCCACGCCTTTCTGGTCAACCGGCGCATCCAGTTCGCCCGCGATCAACTGCGCCGCGGCAAGCTGATCGCCGATGTGGCGCTCGAAGCGGGGTTTGCTGATCAGGCGCATTTCCAGCGTGCGTTCAAACAGCATCTGGCGGCG
Source organism: Pseudomonas sp. MDT1-17 (assembly GCF_054898105.1). NCBI lineage: Bacteria > Pseudomonadati > Pseudomonadota > Gammaproteobacteria > Pseudomonadales > Pseudomonadaceae > Pseudomonas > Pseudomonas sp. MDT1-17. The sequence continues at coordinate 3,935,896 of NZ_JBUBVM010000001.1, forward strand.
ACACCGGGGCAGTATCGCGGCTAAAACAACAGGTACACCGCGCTCGCCGCCAGTAGCGACGCCATGCTCCGATTGAACAGGCGCATACCCGCCGGGTTATTCAAATAGCCGCGCAAAAAGGTCCCGGCATAGGCCCAGCAACCGACGGACAGGTAGCAGATCACCAGATACACCGCCGCAAACTGCCAGACCAGGCGCGCTTCGCCATCCCCTACAAAAGCGCCCATGCCTGCCACACAGGCCAACCAGGCTTTCGGGTTGAGCCACTGCATGACGGCGCCGTACAACATTGACGGCGCCCGGCCCGATTCCTTCGCATCGAGATGGCCCTTGTCCGCAGCCAACTTGAAGGCCATGTACAACAGGAACGCCACTCCCGCCCATTGCACCACCTGCGTCAGTGCTGGCCATAACCGCAACAACTCGTGCAGCCCCAACCCCATCAGCACCAATAACACGACAAAGCCCAGCGTCGCACCGGCCACATGCCGTTGACTGGCACGAAAACCAAACCGTGCCCCTGAACTCAGCGCAACAATATTCACCGGTCCCGGCGTTATCGAAGCGACCAATGCAAACGCCGCCATGGAGAACATCAGACTCATCACAGACCTTCTTCAATTCAGTTGAACGAGGCCTCACGGTAAAGAGCGGCCCGATGGCTGTATTGAAGAAAACACCCCTCGCCTGCCCGCGACCGCCCAAAAAGCTCACCTGACGAGTCTTCTGATGTAACGAAATAATTCGCGGATATTTACCTCTAGAGCAGATCCTTATACGATGAAGTCCGCATCTACCGCTCTCCATCAAGTCTGAGTAGGCTATGGTTATTCAGTGCATGACAAAGCGACTTAACAATTGAGCTCTATCATCACGAAAAATTTTGTGTGGACTAATAAACGAAAGCTGTATAAATGTTCAATTTTTTACAACTACAAAACACCATTGAGTACCTGAACAATGAACAGCACTGGTTTTCCGTCTGAAAGCGCCAAAGCCTTTAGCATAGTGATAGTAAATTACAAGACACCAGAAATTACCAAGATATGCTTAGACTTATTGCACCAGCACGTGGGCAGCAACAGCATCCCGATATGGGTAGTTGATAACTATTCCGCCGATGAAAGCACTGAGTACTTACGATCACTTGACTGGATCAATTTAATAGAGCGTTCTGTTTCAGAACCAGAGCCGGGCCATATCGCGCATGGCAAAGCACTTGACCTGGTTTTGGAGCGAATTGAAACTGATTATTTATTCCTATTGCACACTGACACCTTTATTTTCGATAAAAATGTTTTCCCAATGATGCTGAATAAATGCATCAACAACCCAAAAATCGTAGCCGTCGGTTGTGTAGAGCAACTAAATCGTGGCACCACTAGAACGCTTTGGCGCTTTAGCTCACGACTATTCAAACACCATTTCAGACGTTTGAAAATTTCCGCGGGGTTACGTTCAAGAGAACCAAAACCGTACAAAGAAGTTTACTTGAAGAGCTTCTGTACATTGTGGAACTGCAAACTTATCAAACAGCACAACATGCACTTTTCGATGGATGATCGCGTGCCTGGCTATACCCTCCAAGACCGCATGACCGAGCTGGGTTATGTCGTTGAATTGTTATCACCGCGTAAAATTTTCAGCTATCTGGATCATATCCAGTCCGGCACTGTAGCAGCGGCTGGCGGTTATGAAAAGACTCATAGACGAACCAAGATGTACAACAACATCCTGAAGCGCCTGAACCATGAAGACAGCAAAGTTTAAGCGATAAAGACACGCAACGAACACTGCGTTAGGCGCTGTTTGAAGTCACCCATAAGTCTTAATATTAAGTTGTTGGAGCGGTAATGACACCCATCACTCAAGCATTGCCTATCACCCTCTCCCCGGAGCTTGATTTCGACCAGAACGCCGCCAGCGCCTTTGGTGACTCATTGGCCAGTCGCTATATTCAGGCGACACCATTTCCGCACATAGTCATCGATAACTTCTTACATGAAGACCTGATTGCAAGTATCTGTTCGCACTTCCCAGTCGAACCGACCCACAACGAAATGCTCTATGAGCGAGGCTATAAAGGTCAACGAAAACGTCAAATCAGTCCCAACGAATGCGCCCCCTATTTGAAGACTGTTTTCAACGCCTTTAACTCGGCCCCCATGTTGCAGTTTCTTGAAAAGCTCACAGGCATCGAAGGTTTGATTCCCGACCCCTACTTTACAGGTGGCGGCCTGCATGAAACGAAAAGTGGTGGTTTCCTGGGGGTACACTCGGACTTCAGGCTCAACAAGAAACTTAATGTTGAGCGCAGACTGAATATCATCATTTATCTGAATGAAGACTGGCAAGAGGAATACGGCGGCAACCTGGAACTTTGGGATGTCGACATGAAGACCTGTCTTAAGAAAGTCCTGCCTGTTTACAATCGCTGTGTCATTTTCAACACGGACAAAGACAGCAATCATGGGCACCCAGAGCCTTTAACGACTCCGGAGCACATCACGCGCAGGTCTATAGCGCTTTACTACTACACCGCAGGAACCCTGGCGATCGATCCTGCACAACGAAACAAAACCCACTACAAGCCAAGGCCCAAGGATCGTTTAAGCCTCAAGTACTACATGAGTAAACTCATCAGGAAGAAAAACTAAACTGTAGAGCCAGACGAGGCGCAGCGGGCCTGGAGTGTAGGCCGCCCAGCTGGACGGCCTACGAATTCTCTGTCGATTTTCCGGTGGAGGCGATAGGCAGCGCGCCTTATGCTCACCCCATGAACCTACAAAACGCTTTGCTTCCGCCCCACGCCGAGATGGTTCGCGCCATGCTCGAACGAGACACCGCCTACGAGGGGGTGTTCTTTACCGCGGTCAAAACCACCGGCATTTTTTGCCGTCCCAGCTGCACGGCGCGCAAGCCGAAACCGGAGAACGTCGAGTTCTTCGCCCATGCCGATGAGTGCATGTCGGCCGGCTACCGCGCCTGTCTGCGCTGCAAGCCGCTGGACGCGGCGGCCATCGCGCCGGACTGGGTGCAGCGGCTGCTGAAATCGGTAGACGCCGATCCCGACCAGCGCTGGACCGATGCCCAGTTGCTGGCCGAGGGCATCGAGCCACTGAAGTTGCGACGTTGGTTCAAGCAGCATTTCGGCATGACCTTTCACGCCTGGCTGCGCACTCGACGCCTCGGCCTGGCGTTGGGCGGGATCAAACAGGGCGACTCCATCGACAACGCAGCGTTCGACTCGGGCTACGAGTCCCTGAGCGGGTTTCGCGATGCGTTTCAAAAGTCCTTCCACATCACACCCGGCCGCACCGCCAACAGCGAGCCGCTGCTGTTCACTCGCCTGACCACACCGCTGGGGCCGATGATCGCCATGGCCGAACGACGCGGGCTGGTGCTGCTGGAGTTTCTTGATCGGCCAGCGCTGACCAAGGAAGTCGAAGAATTGCAGAACCGCTATGGCTATGCGGTCGCGCCGGGACATAACGGGCATTTGCAGCAGATTGAAGCCGAGCTGACGCAGTACTTCGCCGGCAAACTGACCGACTTCACCGTTCCCTTGCACTTGCCCGGCAGCGATTTCGCCCGGCAGGTCTGGGCCGAATTGGCGAAGATTCCGTACGGCCAGACCAGCACCTATGGCGCTATCGCGGCGTTATTGGGCAAACCCGGTGCCAGTCGCGCCGTGGGCCTGGCGAACGGGCATAACCGTCTTTCGATTGTCTTGCCCTGCCACCGGGTGATCGGTGCGGACGGCTCGCTGACCGGCTATGGTGGAGGACAACCGCGCAAGGCGTTCTTGTTAAGGCTGGAAAAAGCGGCGGTGCAGATCACGCAACAACTCGCATTCTGATCACTCGCAGGTTTCTCAAAAAGTCATATGGAAGGACATTCGATGGACATACTCGACAACCGGTTTCACCAGTTGCACCAGAACGGCCTGCTGATTCTCACCAACGTCGCCGATGCCGCCGGCGCGCGAATCGTCGAGCAACTGGGCAGCAAAGCCGTGGCCACCAGCAGTGCGGCGGTGGCCTGGGCTCACGGGTATCAGGATGGCAATGCCCTGCCCCTTGAGCGTCTGATATCTACGGTCGAGTCCATCGCTCGGGTGATTTCGGTGCCGTTGACCGTGGACATCGAGGCCGGTTATTCCGATGACCTGGCACGGGTTGCCGACGTCATTGATGCGGTGATTGCCGCCGGGGCCGTCGGGATCAACATCGAGGACGGCGCTTCCTCGCCCGAACTGCTGGTGCGCAAGATTGAAGTCGCGCGGCAGGTTGCCAGTCGCCGTCATGTGAAGCTGTTCATCAATGCTCGCACCGACGTGTACCTGAAAAGTCTGGTGCCTGCCGAAGATCGGGTCGCAGAGACGCTCAAGCGCGCCGCGTTGTATCAGGCGGCCGGTGCCGATGGGTTGTTCGCGGCTGGCGTCACGGCAGAGTACGAAATTGCTGCGCTGTGCCAAGGCACCCCGCTGCCGGTGAACGTGCTCGGGCTCCCCGGCCTGCCGTCGCCCGAAGAGCTGAAAGCGCTCGGTGTACGCCGCTTGAGCGCGGGCTCAGGTATCGCCGAGTTTCTTTATGGGGCCATGGCATCCCTGGCCAAGAGTTTTCTGGAAACCGGCAAGCTCGACAGTAGCCACCTCAAGGCCTTCACCTACGGGGAAGTTAATGCCTTGTTGGCCCCGACCGGGAAAGTTTGACCTCCATGCCCGATACCTACCTGGCCGCCACTGAGTTCCTGGCGGCCATCGACGAAGATTGGCGTCGCCACATCGCCGCCATCGGCCCTTGCCTGCATCAGCCCCATGCGGCCCGCGATCCTTATGAGTCGCTGGTGCGGGCAATTGCCTACCAGCAACTGCATGCCAAGGCCGGGGATGCGATTGTCGGTCGGCTACTGGCGCTGTTTGGGACGGGCGCGTTCCCGCGGCCCGAACAGATTGTCGCGACTGCGTTCGATCAACTGCGCAGTTGCGGCTTCTCCGCCAGCAAGATCGCGACCATACAGGGCATTGCCCAAGCGGCGCTGGACGGTGTGGTGCCTGATTATGCCGAGGCAGTGGCGATGGATGATGAAGCGTTGATCGAACGGTTGATCACTCTGCGTGGGGTTGGCCGCTGGACGGTTGAGATGCTGCTGATCTACAGCCTGGAGCGGCCGGATATTTTGCCGGCCGATGATTTTGGCGTGCGTGAGGGGTATCGGCGGTTGAAGGGGTTGGAGGTGCAGCCGACGCGTAAGCAGATGATTGAGATCGGGTTGGCGTGGAGTCCGTACCGGACGGTGGCGGCGTGGTATTTGTGGCGGGTGCCGAAACCACCCCGGTGAAGGGTGGTTGTCATGCCAAACACCGTACCGAAGTTACAACCCCGACTTCAACCGACTGAACGCCCGAACCAAAGCCCGGTTAAACGCCTTCCCATTGTCATTCTTGCTATACAACGAAGCCCTCACCTCAGCCGACGGATACGTCCCCGGATCATTGCGAATCGCCGGATCAATCAAGCCGTCCGCCGCCGTAATTGCATTGGCGTAATGGATGGTGTCAGTGATCGGCGCAATCACCTCCGGTGTCATCAGATAATCCATCAACGCCAGCCCCGCCTGAGGATGAGGCGCATCCTTGGGAATGACCATCGCGTCGAACCAGATCAACGTGCCCTCCTTCGGTATCCGATAACTCAGCGTGAACGGCTTCTTCGCAGCCTCGGCCTGCCCGGCGGCGATAGCCACGTTGCCGTTCCACGACATGGCGAGGCAGGTGTTGCCATTGGCCAGGTCGCTGATGTTCAAGTCATTGTCGAAGTAGCGGATGTAGGGCCGAATCTTCGCCAGTTGCTGCTCGGCCTGTTTCAGGTCATCGAGGTTCTGGCGGTTGATGTCCAGCCCCATGTACTTCATGACCGCGGCGAAAACCTCATTGGGATCGTTGAGCAGACTGACCCCGCAATCGGCAAATTTCGACACCACCGCCGGGTCGAACAGCATCGCCCAACTGTCCCGTGGTGCGTCGTGCAGGCGTTGCTTGATCGCCTCTTCTTGATAGCCGACGCCGGTGGTACCCCAGGCGTAGATCCCGGCGTAGCGGTTGCCCGGATCGAACACAGCCATGTGCTGGCGGAATTCTTCACCCACACCGGCAAAATGTGGCAGCTGTTGCAGGTTGAGCGTTTGAATCGCACCGCTCTGAATCGCCCGGGACAAATGCTGACCCGCGGTCAGCACCAGGTCATAGCCGCTACGGCCGGTGAGCAATTTGGTCTCGGCGGTTTCCAGGGAGTCGAAGTGATCAGCCACCACGCGGATGCCGGTTTTCTTCTCGAAATTGGTCAGGGTGTCCGGGGCCAGGTACTCGCCCCAGATGTACAGGTTGACCACCGGTTTGGCGGTGTCGGCGGCCTGCACACACAGGGGTGCGAGCACCAGCAGTAATGCTTGAGTCAGTTTGTGCAGGCCCATTTTCAAACTCCCTTTTTGTTGCAGGCACTGCCTGCGTACTGCGGCATGGTGATGCACGCGACGTTACCGCCGCCGAGGAGGATTTCACGAGAGTTTTCGATGCCGACGATTTTGTGCTGCGGGAACAATTCGGCGAGGGTCGCCATTGCTGCCTGATCATTGCGATCACCGAACAAAGGCACCACGATCGAGGAATTGCCGGCGTAGTAGTTGATGTACGACGCGCAGATTTTCGTGCCGGCCTGACGGGTGTGCGTGCTGTCTTGCTGATCCAGGCCTTCGGCTTCCTCGGCGGTCCATTCCAGCACATCCGGTTGCGGCAGCTTGTGCACGATCAACTCGCGGCCACGGCTGTCGCGGGTGCTACGCAGGATGTCGTAGGCCTCCTGGTAGATTTCCCATTGTGGGTCATCGCGATTGTCGGTCCATTGCAGCACCACTTCACCCGGGCGCACGAAGCACGCGAGGTCGTCGACGTGGCCATCGGTTTCGTCGAACTTGCAGCCCCGAGGCAACCAGATAACTTGCTCGGCGCCGAGGTAATCAGTCAATCGCCGGGTAACTTCGTCCTTGCCCAGATGCTGGTTGCGGTTGCGGTTGAGCAGGCATTGCTCGGTGGTGAGAAGGCTGCCCTGGCCGTCGCTCTGGATGCCGCCCAGTTCGGCAATCAGCGGGGCGCGGTAGCGGTCGAACCGTTCGATTTCGAGGATTTTGCTGGCGATCTGATCGTCCTTGTCCCACGGGTAATAGAGGCCGCCATCGAGGCCACCGTAAGCGTTGAACTCAAAGTCGACGCCGCGCACCTCACCGCTGTCGTCGTTGACCACAAAGCAGGGGCCACTGTCGCGGAACCAGGTGTCGTTGCAGGTCATTTCCACCACGCGCACCTGCGGCGGCAACTGGCGGCGGGCAGTGGCAAACTGCGAGGCGGACGCGCATACGGTGACCGGTTCGCTGTGGGAAATGGCGGTGACGATCTGCACCCAGACTTTCTGCGCAGGCTTGGCGCCGTTGCGCCAGACGTCGGTACGCTCCGGCCAGCCGAGCCAGCAACCGGACTTGGTTTCGAATTCGCCAGGCAAGCGGAAACCATCGAGTTTAGGGGTGGAATCGAGCAAACGTGCCATGGTCAAACCTCATCAACGGGGATTGGAATGACCACAGGCTAAGGTCGCCGGCGCCCTCCCCGCCAACGATGATTATTTCGGAATACTTGAATTCAACTCATCAATCGATCAGCTGATCATTGAACCATTCCAGCATCTGCGCCACCGCCGGGCGCTCCAGCCTCACCCGCTCGCACACCAGCGCATATTGGCCGAGTGCAGTCATGCTTGAGGTGAAAGGCCGGACCAGACGACCGCTGAGCAAATCCTCCTGCGCGGTCAAGTTATCGCCCATGGCCACACCTTGGCCTTGGGCCGCTGCTTCCAGCGCCAAACCCGCGTGGGCGAAATACAGCTGCCGTTCCGGGCGCTGATCGCCGGCATGGCTGGTGAGCCAGGCGGTCCAGGTCTTGCCGTCCTGATCGTCGTGCAGCAGGCAGTGACGCGCCAGATCCTTCGGGGTTTTCAACGTGCCTTGGTTGAACAGACCGGGGCTGCACACCGGGAAGAATTGCAACGCCGGCAAGGGCCTGACGAAGTACGCGCTACTGTCCACCGGGCCGGTGCCGTAAGTGATCGCCAGGTCGATGTCTTCGCCGGGCGCTGTGGCGTCGATCGGTTGTTCATAGAGGTGCAGGGTGATGTGCGGATAGCGCGCGTAAAAATCAGTCAAGCGACTCATCAACCACTTTTGCGCCAACTCGGCAGTCACCGCCAGGCGTAACACCGCCAGCGATGATGGGTCACGCAGCTCATCGCAGGCATCGCCGATCAGTTCGAAGGCCTGCTGCAGGCTTTGCATCAGGCGCCCGGCGGCCATCGTCGGGCGAATCTGCCGGCCTTCGCGGACGAACAGCGACACGCCCAATTGCTCTTCGAGCTGGCGAATCTGATGACTGACCGCGCTGTCGGTGACGCACAACTCCGCCGCGGCCCTGCCGAAGTGTGCGTGACGGGCGGCGCATTCGAAGGTTCTGAGTGCGGCCAGAGAAGGCAGTCGTCGCATGGCAAGGGCTCCAATAGGAAGGCGCCCATGCTGCCCCGGCCATGGGTGGGCGTCCAGAGGGACCGCGTTATCGTTCTTCGCGAGCAGGCTCGCTCCCACAAGTGATTTGTGAACGACATTGATCAAATGTGGGAGCGAGCCAGCTCGCGAAGGGGTCGGCACATTCACCGCAAACCCCACTGACCATCACCCTCCCTTATCCACCATGACTTCCCCCCAGACCCGGTGCATGTTGATGCTTCAACCGGAGGGATTCGACATGCTCAATGCACTCAAACAGATCAACTCAACTTCAGCCTTCAACCGCTGGGCCGGTTTCGAAGTGACCCGCGCCGAGAGTGGCGAAGCGGAATTGTCCATGGCGTTTCGCGATTCCGACATGGCGCAATACGCAGGCTTCCTGCATGCCGGCCTGATCGGCGCGCTACTCGACACCGCCTGCGGGTTTGCCGCTGGAACAGTCGCCGGCAACGTGCTGGCTTCGCATTTTTCGGTCAACTGCCTGGCGCCCGCCATCGGCGAAGTGTTCATCGCTCGAGGTCGGGTGGTGAAGGCTGGCAAAAAACAGGTGTTCGCCCGCGCGGAGCTGTTCGCGCAAACCGGTGATCAGCTGAAACTGGTGGCGACCGGCGATGCGATTCTTGTACCGGTCGAGGGGCGCTGAAGGTCTAGGCTGTCTTGGGTAAGTTTCTGACCTGTCGGAGGTTCCCATGCAGCTCGAAGGTTCCTGCCATTGCGGCGCGGTGTCGTTCAGTCTGACCAGCGCCCATCCCTATCCGTACCAGCGTTGTTACTGCTCGATCTGCCGAAAGACCCAGGGCGGTGGCGGTTATTCGATCAACATCGGTGGCGACGCTGGCAGCCTGAAGGTGCGCGGCCGCAAGCACATCGCGATTTATCATGCACGGCTCAAGAGCGACAGTGACAAACGCGCCCACCGCAGCACGGCCGAACGGCATTTCTGTTCGGTGTGTGGTTCGGGGTTGTGGCTGTTCAGTCCCGAATGGCCGGAGTTGATCCACCCGTTTGCCTCGGCCATCGACACGCCGTTGCCACTGCCGCCGGAACTCACTCACGTGATGCTCGGTTCGAAAGCGCCGTGGGTGGAGGTCAAGGCGCAGGCGGGTGATCGGCAGAGCGATGTCTGGCCGGATGAGTCCATCGCCGAGTGGCACGAGCGGTTGGACTTGAAGGTTTGACCGCGGCCGTTACCGTCAGGCCGCGGCGGGCACACCGCTGTGGAAACGGAACTCCACGTCCGGCGACTCGATCAGCTCCTGCTCGGCGGCGCGGACCTTGTCGATCACCTGGGCGATGTCCTTGGCGTCACCGTACTGGTAGGCCAGTTTCAGGTAACCCTGGAAATGCCGGGCCTCGCTTTTCAGCAGGCCGAAGTAGAACTTGCCCAACTCTTCGTCCAGATGCGGCACCAGCGCCTCGAAACGCTCGCAGCTGCGGGCTTCGATAAAAGCGCCGACCACCAGGGTGTCCACCAGTTTGACCGGCTCGTGGCTGCGCACCACTTTGCGCAGGCCCGACGCGTATCGCCCGGCGGACAGCTGACGCAGCTCGATCTTGCGCTTTTTCATCAGGCGCATGACCTGTTCGTGGTGCACCAGCTCTTCCCGGGCCAGGCGCGACATCAGGTTGATCAGATCGACGTGGGAGTGATACTTGGCAATCAGGCTCAACGCCGTGCTGGCCGCCTTGAATTCGCAGTTTTTATGATCGATCAGCAGGGTTTCCTGATCGGCCAGCGCGGCCTGAACCCAGCCATCGGGGGTACGGCAGCCGAGGAACTCGTGAATTTCGGGAAGGATCATGGGGCTCACGGATAAGAGGTCAAATCGAAGGGCGCCGATTATACCGGCCTGTCGGCAGACCACCAGTCGCGACCGTTGATATGCATCAAGTCCCGAATGCCCGGCCAGCAACTATAGTTGTCCAACGCAGTATTTTTTACATCCTGGAGATCCCGATCATGCAAGCCATTCGCAGCATCCTGGTGGTCATCGAACCCGAACACTCGGAAAGCCTGGCGCTCAAACGGGCCAAATTGATTGCCGGCGTGACCCAGGCTCATCTGCATCTGCTGGTCTGCGACCGCAAGCATGACCACAGTGGCATGTTGGGCGTGCTCAAGGCTGCGTTGCTGGAGGACGGCTACAGCGTCACCACCGAGCAGGCCTGGAACGAAAGCCTGCACGAAACCATCGTCGATGTGCAGCAGGCTGAAGGTTGCGGACTGGTGGTCAAACAGCATTACCCCGACAGCCCGCTGAAAAAAGCCCTCCTCACCCCGGCAGACTGGAAACTGTTGCGTTACTGCCCGACGCCGGTGCTGTTGGTCAAAACCTCGAAACCCTGGTCGGGCGGGGTCATTCTCGCGGCGATCGACGTCGGTAATAACGACGCCGAACACCGTACGCTGCACGCTAGCATCATTGATCATGGCTACGACATCGCCAGCCTGGCCAAGGCCCATTTGCACGTGGTCAGTGCCCATCCGTCGCCGATGCTGTCGGCGGCCGATCCGACGTTGCAGCTCAGCGAAACCATTCAGGCGCGCTATCGCGAACAGTGCAAATCGTTTCAGGCCGAGTTCGATATCGATGATAAGCACCTGCATATCGAAGAAGGTCCGGCGGATGTGTTGATTCCGTTCATGGTTCACAAGCTGCAGGCGTCGGTGACCGTGATCGGTACGGTCGCGCGGTCCGGGTTGTCGGGGGCGTTGATCGGTAATACGGCGGAAGTGGTGCTGGATGCGGTGGAGAGCGATGTGCTGGTGCTGAAGCCGGATACGATCATGGATCATCTGGAGGAGATTGTGACCCAGCATTGAGATTTGCGGCGCCTGGTAGAATGCCTTCGCGAGCAAGCCCGCTCCCACATGGGAATGCATTTCAAATGTGGGAGCGGGCTTGCTCGCGAAGCTTTTAAGCTTTAGCCGCCGAAGGCGTCCCTGAGGAAGCCCGGCGCGATGTAGCGCTGGTAATGCGCCTCTGACAGCAAAAAGAATTCCCGATCAATGGCGTCCCGTAATTCCGGCAGGTTCCAGTCGCGAAACTCTGGCATCAGCACCATTCCGTAGGCTTCCAGATTGTTGATGACCCGCGCGCCCCGGGCGATCAACTGATACGCCCAGCAATATTCCGACTGATGCGGCACAAAGCGGATCTTGCGCTGCTCCAGCTGCAGTCGCAGTCGCTGGGGATCGAAAATTTCCAGCTTGCTGGCCATCACCTGGGACAGCAGTTGCTCAAGACGCAGCCACACCGCGCGCTTCTCTTCCTCGTTGTAACCATTCCAGTTGATCACTTCATGGTGGAAACGCTTGCAGCCACGGCACACCAAATCACCGTAAACAGTGGAGCAGAGGCCGACGCAGGGGGTCTTGATGGTCTGATTGGGCATAGTCAGGGAGAACACGGGAAAGCAGAACAGGTCGGCATGTTAGCCCTTTGTCTAACATTGATCACCCCTCAATCTTGAGGGTCTAACTTACCTTTAATTTTTTTTTGCCGTAGAATCAGCCAGCCTTTTAAGGCGCCAATGTCCGTTAGAAGCTGTTTTCAAAGCGTCACGAGCACAGTCGTTCCTTCAGAGCGGAGTTGGCGAAGGGTTTTTCCAGCGGGGAAAAGCTCTACGCCAACCCTCATCAGCTCCCCGTTCTGCAGGCGTAAAACTTTGAAAGCAGCTTCTGTAAGGAATTGTCGGTAATTCTGGCTAAGTGGCCCACAACGCCACGCAGTGCATGAGTACGGCAATTTCGGGATGAGCGTCCCGGACACCCATTTGGGACCACTGATGAGGGTAATAACTGTGCTTGAAGCCTACCGCAAACATATCGAAGAGCGTGCAGCACTGGGTATCGTTCCCCAGCCGCTTAACGCCGAACAAACTGCAGGCCTGGTCGAGCTGCTGAAGAATCCCCCGGCTGGCGAAGAAGCTTTCCTCGTTGACCTGATCACCAATCGCATTCCGCCAGGTGTGGACGAAGCCGCCTATGTCAAGGCCGGTTTCCTCTCTGCCCTCGCTAAAGGCGAAGCAAAATCCCCTCTGATCGACAAGAAACGCGCTGTTGAACTGCTCGGCACCATGCAGGGCGGCTACAACATCGTGACCCTGGTTGACCTGCTGGACGACGCCGAACTGGCGCCAGTCGCTGCCAAAGAACTCAAGCACACCCTGCTGATGTTCGACGCCTTCCACGACGTCGCTGAAAAAGCCAAGAACGGTAACGTTCACGCCAAAGGCGTGCTGCAATCCTGGGCTGACGGCGAGTGGTTCCAGAACCGCCCTGTCCTGGCTGACAAGATCAGCCTGCGCGTGTTCAAGGTCACCGGCGAAACCAACACCGACGACCTGTCCCCTGCTCCGGACGCCTGGTCCCGCCCGGACATCCCGCTGCACGCCCTGGCCATGCTGAAAATGGCCCGTGAAGGCATCGTGCCTGACGCCCAAGGCGTCACCGGCCCGATGAAGCAGATCGAAGAAATGCGCGGTCAAGGCTTCCCGATCGCCTACGTCGGCGACGTGGTCGGTACCGGTTCTTCGCGTAAATCGGCGACCAACTCGGTGCTGTGGTTCTTCGGCGACGACGTTCCTTACGTGCCGAACAAGCGTGCCGGCGGTTTCTGCTTCGGCAGCAAAATCGCTCCGATCTTCTACAACACCATGGAAGATGCTGGCGCACTGCCGATCGAATTCGACGTCACCAACATGAACATGGGCGACGTGATCGACCTGTATCCGCATGCTGGCAAAGTCTGCAAACACGGTACCGACGAAGTCCTGACCACCTTCGAAATGAAGACTCCGGTGCTGTTGGACGAAGTCCGTGCCGGCGGTCGTATTCCGCTGATCATCGGCCGTGGCCTGACCGACAAGGCCCGTGCCGAACTGGGCCTGGGCCCTACCGATCTGTTCAAGCTGCCTGAAGCACCTGTCGACACCGGCAAGGGTTTCACCCTGGCACAGAAAATGGTCGGCAAGGCTTGCGGTCTGCCAGAAGGCAAAGGCGTTCGTCCAGGCACGTACTGCGAACCGAAAATGACCACCGTCGGCTCCCAGGACACCACCGGTCCGATGACCCGTGACGAACTGAAAGACCTGGCGTGCCTGGGCTTCTCGACCGATCTGGTGATGCAGTCCTTCTGCCACACCGCGGCTTACCCTAAGCCGATCGACGTGACCACCCACCACACCCTGCCAGACTTCATCATGACCCGCGGCGGCGTTTCCCTGCGTCCGGGCGACGGCATCATCCACAGCTGGCTGAACCGTATGCTGCTGCCGGACACCGTCGGTACCGGTGGTGACTCGCACACCCGTTTCCCGATGGGCATTTCGTTCCCGGCCGGTTCCGGTCTGGTAGCGTTCGCCGCAGCCACCGGCGTTATGCCGCTGGACATGCCGGAATCGATCCTGGTGCGCTTCAAAGGCAAAATGCAACCGGGCGTCACCCTGCGTGACCTGGTTCACGCCATTCCTTACTTCGCGATTCAGGCTGGCCTGCTGACCGTCGAGAAGAAAGGCAAGAAGAACGCCTTCTCCGGCCGCATCCTGGAAATCGAAGGCCTGGACGACCTGAGCATCGAGCAAGCTTTCGAGCTGTCCGACGCTTCGGCCGAACGTTCGGCTGCCGGTTGCACCATCAAGCTGTCGAAAGAGTCGATCACCGAATACCTGAACTCCAACATCACCCTGCTGCGCTGGATGATCGGCGAAGGCTACGGCGATGCGCGCACTCTGGAACGTCGTGCTCAAGCGATGGAAGCCTGGGTTGCCAACCCTGAGTTGATGGTTGCCGATGCTGACGCCGAATACGCTGAAGTCATCGAAATCGACCTGGCCGACATCAAAGAGCCTGTGCTCTGCGCGCCAAACGACCCGGACGACGCCCGTCTGCTGTCCAGCGTTGCTGGCGAGAAGATCGACGAAGTGTTCATCGGTTCGTGCATGACCAACATCGGTCACTTCCGCGCTGCCGGCAAGTTGCTGGAACAGGTCAAAGGTCAGCTTCCAACCCGTCTGTGGCTGTCGCCGCCGACCAAGATGGACGCTCACCAGCTGACCGAAGAAGGCTACTACGGCATCTACGGCAAGGCCGGCGCGCGCATGGAAATGCCGGGCTGCTCGCTGTGCATGGGTAACCAGGCACGTGTAGAGCCGAACTCGACTGTTGTGTCGACTTCGACCCGTAACTTCCCGAACCGTCTGGGTGACGGCGCGAACGTCTACCTGGCTTCGGCCGAGTTGGCGTCGGTGGCTTCTATCCTGGGTCGCCTGCCGACCGTCGAGGAGTACATGGAATACGCTGGCAAGATCGACAGCATGGCGGCCGATGTTTACCGCTACCTGTCCTTCGACCAGATCGCCGAGTTCCGTGAAGCTGCTGCGAACGCCAACATCCCGGTCGTTCAAGCCTAACGTTACAACGCCATGAAAAACGCCGCCCATCGTGAGATGAGCGGCGTTTTTTTATGCCTGCAAGGTCTGCACAAACCATTGTGGGAGCGGGCTTGCTCGCGAATGCGGTGTGTCATTCGGCGGTTATAGTGACTGACACTCCGCATTCGCGAGCAAGCCCGCTCCCACAGGTTATGTGGATGGCTTGAGGGCTTGTTGCACTGCACCGTCGACACTTAGGCCACTGAGAATGACCTGCTCCAGTTCCTGCGTCGGTAACAGCGCGAGAACGGCTTTTGCTTCGTGCTTGAGCCGCGCCAGAATCAGCAGTTTGTCCTCGGCTCGCACGTGCATAAAGAAGCCCTCCAGCGCCTCAATGCTGGTGCCATCCAGGTTGGGAGACTCCTCCAGACTGAGAATTATTGTATGAATCGGTGGCTCTGCCTGTCGGGCCAGACGCAGTGCACCGCCCAGAATGCGCTCCACGTTGGCAAAAAACAGCGCCTCGCTCGGTCTGACGATCAGCACACCGGGAATCTCGATGGCCTGGGGATGGCGTTGCACGTCGACAAAATCATGGCCACCGCCCATTTGCCCCAGCACCTGAATATCCGCCGACGACATCTGTTTCAACATCAGCACCACGCTGATCACCACCGCCACCAACAAGCCGTCCAACACACCCAGTACCAGCACCGCCGCCACCGCACAGATCACCAGCAGACGGTCGCGGCGCCAGATGAAATACCGGCCCAAGGGTTGCAGGCTCAAGCCGCGTGCCAATGCGTGTATGACGATGGCCGCCAGCACCGGCTCGGGGGTCAGGGCAATCCAGGGCAGCACCGTCAAGACGATGAGCAACACCACCCCCGCCGCTACCGCACCGGCCAGACGCGATCCTGCACCCGCGGCCTCATTGGCCGACGTCGCAGAGTAACCGGCGCCCGCCGGCATGCCATGGAACAGGCCCGACAGCACATTGGCCGCACCGAGCGCCAGCAGATCGCGGTTTGAGGACACACGGTCGCCGTGCTTGAGCGCAAACGAGGTGATCGATCCGTAAGACTCGGCGTACAGAATCATCACCATGGCAAACGCCAACTCGCCCAGGCGCAGCCAGTCGGTAAACGGCAACACGGGAAGACGAGGCACTTCCAGGCTCAGGTCGATCACGCCGATCAGTTTCACCCCATAGGCTGGCAGGTTCAGCCATTGGCCGGCCGCGATGCCGAGCGCCACCACCAGCAAGCCACCCGGCAAACGCCTGACCCGCGCGCACAGCCACAGCACCAGCAAGGACACGGCCGCCACCAGCGCGCCGACGCGGTTCCACTGCGGTAACTGCTCGAGCAGTTGCGGCACGAAACGGATCAGGTTGCCGTTGCTTACGTGCACATCAACGATGCTCGCTACTTGCTTGAGGATGATCGTCACTGCCAGGCCGAAGGCAAAGCCTCGCAGCACCGGTTTGGCAATAAACGACGTCACGCTGCCGAGTTTGAACAAGCCGGCCAGCAGGAAAAACCCACCCGTCACCAGCACCAGGCCGATCGCCAGAGTCATGCGCAGGCCCGAGTCACCATTGGCCAACGTTGCTGTGGCGGCAGCCAGCACCGCCGCCGAAGACGACGTCGCAGAAACGATGGCAAAACGACTGGTGCCGAACAGCCCGTAGCACAGTAGACCGGCAAATAACGCAATCACACCCGCTTGGGGCGGCAACGCAGCAATGCTTGAATAGGCAACCGCCTCAGGTAACAACAAACCGGCAATCGACAGCCCGGCCAACACATCCGGCCAGCGGTTTGGCCTATCGGCAAGGGGTTGCGCCGATGCGCCGTGGGCACGAGCCATGAAGCGTCTCCAGAGAAAGATTGACAGGCCGGGGAATTCCCCGGCAAACGCTCTACGACGCGCTAATGCAGCCTCAAGCTTAGTCGCTAATCCCCACGGGATATGTGTTCTGGGTCAGGTGGTGAGCTTTACGCCAGGCAAAAAAAACGGCCGCACTGTGCGGTATGCACAGTGCGGCCGTTGTTTTGCCCAATCAGGCAGTCAGCGAATAGATCAACGCCGAGATCGCCACCAGGCCCACCGCCGTCACGAAGACGTTGGAAGCCTGACCGCGATAACGCGCCATGGCCGGCACCTTGCGGATCGCGTACATCGGCATCAGGAACAGGATCGCAGCGATGATCGGGCCACCGAGGGTTTCGATCATCCCGAGAATGCTCGGGTTCAGCGTGGCGACGATCCAGCAGACCACGAGCATGAAAGCGGCAGTCATGCGGTCCAGGGTCTTCGGCGCCGGGCGCTTGCCTGTCTTCACGATCAGACCTTTAAGACCTTCGCTGGCTCCGATGTAGTGACCCAGGAACGACTTGGAAATGGCCACGAACGCAATCAACGGCGCCGCGAAAGCGATGGTCGGGTTGCTGAAGTGGTTGGCCAGGTACGACAGGATCGACAGGTTCTGCGCCTTGGCTTGCGCCAATTGCGCCGGCGACAGGGTCAGCACGCAGCTGAAGACGAAGAACAGCACCATCACCACCATCAAGGCGTGGGCGCGGGACAAAATCTGCGAGCTGCGTTCTTCGGCGTGATCGCCGTAACGGCGCTTCTGGTCCACCGCGAACGCCGAGATGATCGGCGAATGGTTGAACGAGAACACCATTACCGGAATCGCCAGCCACAGCGTGTGCAGCAGTGCCGAGGGTTCTGGCAGCGTCGAAGCGGTGGCGAGGATGCCGCCGTTCCAGTGAGGAATCAGGAACACCGCGAGGAACAGCAGCGCAACAATGAACGGATACACCATCAGGCTCATGGCCTTGACGATCGCTTGCTCGCCGCAACGTACCACCGCCAACAGGCCGAGGATCAGCACGAACGACAGCACGGCGCGCGGTGGCGGCATGATGTGCAGTTGATGCTCGAGGAAACTGCCCACGGTGTTGGTCAAGGCCACGCTGTAGATCAGCAGGATCGGGAAGATCGCGAAAAAGTACAGCAAGGTGATCAGCGCGCCGGCCTTGATCCCGAAGTGCTCTTCCACCACTTCAGTGATGTCCGCGCCTTCGCGTCCGGACAACACAAAGCGTGTCAGGCCACGGTGGGCGTAATAAGTCATGGGGAACGCCAACACCGCCAGGACCAGCAACGGCCAGAAGCCGCCCAGACCCGCGTTGATCGGCAAAAACAGCGTGCCTGCCCCGATGGCCGTGCCAAACAGGCCCAGCATCCAGGTGGTGTCATGGCGATTCCAGCTCTCAAGCGTCGCTGGTGCCGCCGATACATAGCGTTCGTCGACGCTATTGGCCTGATCATTCATCCGGTGGGATCTCCGCATTCCGGTCAGTTGCTACCCGGTCAGGACGAGTCGGAAAAATCCGACAGGCAGCGCCCAGACCGAAACAGGGGCGCGATTGTCCGGGATTAACGAGCAGAAGCAAAGACTTAGCTGAGGAGTGGTTATGCGGATCAGACCCACTGACCTGTTATCAAATAGATGTTTTAAAAAATCTATTTGATAAAGGATTACCGTCATGTATTTTCAATTCTGTCTGCTGATCGGCAACCCTCACTTGCGGAGACACTCATGCCACTCGTTCGCGTCGACATGGCCGGACCATCGCGCAGAAAAAACGCCTCTACAAAACCATCGCCGAGAGCCTTAACGCGGAACTGGCGGTGCGGGTGGAAGATGTGTTCATTAATCTGGTGGAAGTGAAGAAAGAGAACTGGTCGTTTGGCAACGGCATCGCTCAATACGCCGTTTGAGCAGTCTGAACTTCGCAACGTTGCAAAACCTGAGAGCCGCCAATGCCCCGAGTCTCCCGCAAACAAGCCGAACTCAACCGCGAGATCATCGTCGAGGCCGCCACGCGTCTGTTTCGCGAACGCGGCCTGCACGGGATCAGTGTCGTCGATGTGATGGGCGCGGCCGGCCTCACCCATGGCGGGTTCTATGGTCACTTCGAATCCAAGGAAGCGCTGGCGCAAGAGGCGTGCAGCCGGGCGTTCACTCAATCCATGGAGCGCTGGAAGCAGAAAGTAGAGGCTAACGACGACCGCCTCTCGGCCCGGGAGCGCATCATCGCGCCCTACCTGTCCGCGGCCAATCGCGACAATCCGGGCGAAAGCTGCCCGGTGACCGCGTTTGCCGGCGACATGTGTCATGAAACCGCTGAAAGCGGTTTGCACCAGACCTATACCCAAGGTCTGGAGGCATTGTTGCAGATGCTGGCTCCGCTGATGGGCGCGGGTCAGCCCGACGTCAATCGGCAAAGAGCGTTGGTGGACTATTCGCTGATGGTCGGCGCCCTGACCCTGGCCCGCGCTACCCGTGGTGACGCCTTGTCCGATGAAATTCTTGACGCGGCTCGGACCTTTCTCACCTCGGACACGCCCGCTTGAAAGTCAATCGCAAAGGTGTTGAACGTGGAGAGGTAAGAGTTGCCGAACGCTCCTACACTGAGGTCGCAGGCCAAGAGTCTGTGACCTTTGATGATTGCCAAACCGTTGTGCAATCAGCAATCTGAAGCGACGTTCGAGTCCCGACTTTCCCATGCCCACAGGAGTCCAGCATGCCTGCAACCGTTCTGGTACTGGTTGAAACCATTAATGATTACCTGCCGATTCTCGAACATCAGGGCTTTCACCTGATTCTGGCGCCCACGCCTGCCGAGCGCGCCGAGGCCATCACACGGCATGGCGCCCAGATCGATGCAGTGCTGACCCGCGGCCCGTTGGGCTTGTATGGCGATGAAATCGCCGCCCTGCCGAATCTGAAGATCATCTGCGTGATCGGCGCCGGCTACGAACACGTCGACCTGCAAGCCGCCGCCGACCGGGGAATTACTGTCACCAATGGCGCCGGAGTCAATGCCTCTTCGGTTGCCGACCATGCCATGGCAATGCTGTTGTCGCTGGTGCGTGACATTCCACGTTGCGACGCCGCCGTGCGCCGAGATGAGTGGCCAAAAATCATACGCCCTTCCCTGACCGGCAAGCGCCTGGGCATCCTGGGGCTCGGGGCGGTCGGCATGGCCATCGCCAAACGCGCCGGTCACGGCTTCGACATGACGGTCAGTTACCACAACCGCCAGCATCGCAGCGACGTGCCGTACAGCTTCTGCTCGACGCCCACCGAACTGGCACGGGTCTCGGACTTTTTGATCGTCGCCACTCCCGGTGGCCTGGGCACCAAACACCTGATCAACCGACAGGTACTCGACGCCCTGGGGCCCAACGGGTTCATCGTCAACATCGCCAGAGCCAGCGTGATCGTCACCACAGACCTGATCAGCGCGCTTGAGCAGCGCAGAATTGCCGGCGCTGCGCTGGATGTCTTCGACGCAGAACCTCAAGTTCCGAATGCCCTCAAGGCGTTGGCCAATGTGATCCTCACCCCGCATGTCGCCGGTCTATCCCCGGAAGCCACTCAAGGCACTGTGGAACTGGTAGGCCGCAACCTGGTGGCGTTCTTCTCCGGGAGTCCGGTATTGACCCCGATTGCCCTGCCAGCGGCGATGAGCGCGACCTGATCCATTCAAACGGGTGTATCAAAAACAATGATTGCCCGGCAACACGCTCACCTATAAGGGCTGTTCATGGTTGTGGGTGTCAGGTGTGCGCATTAGATTAGCCAATAGTTTCAGGCCTCCAGAATAAGCAGAAGGGATAAGCATGGCGCTTACTGACCAGTCCACCCGTATCCGCACCGGCGAAGAACTCGATGCCAGCCTGATCGATCCGTACCTCAAGGCCCACATTCCGGGCCTGAGTGGTTTGCCGCAAATCAGCCAGTTCCCCGGCGGTGCGTCGAACCTCACCTACTTGCTGGAATACCCCGAACAGGAGTTCGTCCTGCGTCGGCCGCCGTTCGGGCACAAGGCCAAGTCCGCGCATGACATGGGCCGCGAATTTCGCATCCTCAATCAGCTCCGCGACGGTTTTCCGTACTGCCCCAAAGCCTACGTGCACTGCACCGACGAATCGGTGATCGGCGCCGAGTTCTATGTGATGGAACGGGTCAACGGGATCATCCTGCGCTCCGAACTGCCACCGGAACTGGGTCTTGATTCGGCGCAAACCGAAACGCTGTGCAAAAGTTTCATCGACAAGTTCGTTGAACTGCACCGGGTCGACTACAAGGCTTATGGCCTGGGCGACCTCGGCAAACCCGAAGGTTATGTCGCGCGGCAGATTAAAGGCTGGAGCGATCGCTACGAGAAAGCCCTGACCCCGGACGCGCCGAAGTGGGAGGCGGTCAAAGCCTGGCTCAACGACAAGATGCCGGCCGATCACCCGACGTCGAGCATCGTTCACAACGACTACCGCTTCGACAACGTGATCCTCGACCCGAACAACCCGATGCAGATCATCGGCGTGCTCGACTGGGAACTGACCACCCTCGGCGACCCGCTGATGGACCTGGGAAACACCCTCGCCTACTGGATCGAAGCCGATGACCCGGCGCCGGTGCAACTGATGCGTCGCCAGCCGAGCCACGCGCCAGGGATGCTGACTCGCCGTGAATTCGTCGATTACTACGCCGAGCGCTCAGGCATCCAGATCGACAACTTCGACTTCTACTACACCTACGGCCTGTTCCGCCTGGCCGGCATCGTGCAGCAGATCTACTACCGCTTCTTCCATGGTCAGACCCAGGACAAACGCTTCGCGCAGTTCATTCACATGAACAAACTGCTGGAGCAGATGAGCTTGCAGGTCATCTCGAAATCCAGCCTCTGATCGCACGGCACTGATTAGATTCCCTGGCCCTAACAACAAGGAAAACCCATGTCCAAGACTCAGTTGTTCGACCTCGACGGCAAGATCGCTTTCGTCTCCGGCGCCAGCCGCGGCATCGGTGAAGCCATCGCCAAACTGTTGGCCCAGCAAGGCGCTCACGTCATCGTCTCGAGCCGCAAACTCGATGGCTGCCAGCACGTGGCCGACGCGATCATCGCCGCCGGCGGCAAAGCCACTGCCGTCGCCTGCCACATCGGTGAAATGGAACAGATCAGCCAGGTCTTCGCCGGCATCAAAGAACAGTTCGGACGCCTGGACATCCTGGTCAATAACGCCGCGACCAACCCGCAGTTCTGCAACGTGCTGGACACTGACCTCAGCGCTTTCCAGAAAACCGTCGACGTGAACATCCGCGGCTACTTCTTCATGTCGGTCGAAGCCGGCAAGCTGATGCGCGAAAACGGCGGCGGCAGCATCATTAACGTGGCTTCGATCAACGGCATCTCGCCGGGGATTTTCCAGGGCATCTACTCGGTGACCAAGGCTGCCGTGATTAACATGACCAAGGTGTTCGCCAAGGAATGCGCGCAGTTCGGCATTCGCTGCAACGCTTTGCTACCGGGTCTGACCGACACCAAGTTTGCTTCTGCACTGGTGAAGAACGAGGCCATTTTGAACACCGCATTGCAGCAGATTCCGCTCAAGCGCGTGGCGGATCCGAGTGAGATGGCGGGAGCGGTGTTGTACCTGGCAAGTGATGCATCGAGCTACACCACTGGCGTTTCATTGAATGTGGATGGGGGGTTCCTGTCCTGATCCGATTTGCCGGATGAACAAAAGGCAGCCTTGGGGCTGCCTTTTTGTTTGTTATCGCACGAGAACTTATTTTCTGTTATTTGCAATAAGTGAATATTTATTCCATAAATAGCCATCCTGAAAGCAAAATCCCAAAAGGACCCCGGCTATGCGCGAACTCGGTATCGGACTCATCGGCACAGGTTTTATGGGCCGCGCCCATGCCTTGGCGTTTCGCAACGTCAGCGCGGTTTTCGAACTGCCCCTCAAGCTTAGACTGGCCGCCCTGGCCGACGCCGATCCACAGCGTGCCCGCCACTGCGCCGATGCCTGGGGTTTCGACGCTGCTCATAGCGACTGGCAGCAACTGATTGACGACCCCAAGGTCAATCTGATCGCTATCACCACACCCAATCACCTGCACTACCCCATGGCCATGGCCGCCCTCGCCGCCGGAAAACCGGTGTATTGCGAAAAGCCGTTGGCGGTGAATCTGGAACAGGCCGATGCCATGCGCCTGGCGGCCAAAGCGGCGGGTGTAGTGACGCGGGTGGGTTACAACTATCAGCACAACCCGATGATCGGGCTTGCCCGGGAGCTGATTGAAAACGGCGACTTGGGCCAGATCATCAGTTTCCAGGGTGAATTCAGCGAAGACTTCATGGCCGATCCTGCATCACCCTGGTCCTGGCGTTGCGATGCCGATCATGCCGGCGGCGCGCTGGCCGATCTGGGCAGTCATTTGTTGGCCATGGCCCGTTATCTGGTGGGCGATGTCGAGGCAGTGAGCGCTGACACCCAGACCGTGCACCGGCAACGTCCCGTCACGGCTGGCAGTCCGGAACAACGCAGTATTGCTGTCGACGATCAGGTTCACGCCTTGCTGCGGTTTGCTAACGGCGTCCGGGGGACGTTCAGCAGCAGTTGGCTCAAGCACGGCTACAAGAATCACCTGAGCTTTGAAATCAGCGGCACCCGGGGGACGTTGACGTTCGATCAAGAACGCTTGAATGAACTGCGTCTGTTTCGTGCGGGTCAGGGCGGCTTCCAACGCTTGCTGGCAGGGCCGAATCTGCCGGGTTATGCAGCGTTCAGCCCGGCGGCAGGGCATCAACTCGGCTACAACGAACTCAAGACACTGGAAGTCCATGATCTGGTGATGGCGTTGGCCGGAGTCGGCCAAGGCGGAACGGACTTCGAGCAGGCGTGGGAAGTCGAACGCCTGGCGACGGCGATCCGGTTGGCAGCGCGGGAGTCGCGATGGGTCAGGATCGAGGAAGTCTGATCGAAACGCGGGTGAAACCCGCCAGCAGCACAGCGCCGCTGGCGGTAAAACATGAGCAGATGGAGGCTTACTGAGTGACGCAACGAGTGAGCGTCGTTTCCCGGGTCACCTGCCCCTCAGCCCTCATATCGCCTTGCACATCGGTGTTTTCAGTGGTCTGACACGTGCGTACAGGAGGTGGCGGCGGCGCGGCGGAAGGTGGCGGCGGAGGACTGGCACACCCCCCCAGAATCGCGACGCAGAGTGCAAACGACAGTGGAGCAAAAACGCGTTTCCCAAGACTGTTCATAGGTTGACCCGCGGTAAGTGATCGACATATTTCCGCGACCCAACACCCTCACCGCGAACACGCGGACCGGCCACAGAAAAAATACTTTCGTATTCCTTGTACGACCGCCAGCAAAACCCGACAGTTCCTAGGAAATCTCGGGACTACACATCGTATTGCTCTCAAGCTCATACCGCAGCTCTTCGATCAATGCCGCCACCGCTTCCGGCGTTCTAAGGTTGCCAACGCTCAACCCACTGACTACCAGGTCCACCTGCCCCGACACCGGATGATAGAGCTTCACTGTCAGCGAATTATCACCCGTAACACTGCAGTCACAGGCTAACGGCGAAAAACTCCGCTCCAGTTGCATACGCAATTGCGCCACGTAAATCATCCTGCGGTTCCTGTAGCTGTTGTCGATAGGGACGCGATACCCGAAGACCTATATCGCACCCTTACAGCCTAAGAACTGACGCCCTCGTCCAGAACATCAATTTGCACCCCATCGAATAGTGCATTTGCACCTATCGTTGGGCCTTGGGCCGCCACTCGCTGGAGAACAAACCACGCTCGCGAGCCCAGACAATCGCCTCGCTACGACTGTGAACATCGAGCTTGGAATACACCGTCGACACATGGTTGCGCACCGTGTTGGGTGCGAGCTTCAACCTCGCGGCGATTTCCTTGTCGGCCAGGCCTTCGCAGATCAGCCCCAGCACATCGCGTTCACGGGCAGTCAGGTCGGTGAAAGACACGCTAGGCAACTGCGGCGAGTTGACGTTCTTCACGTTAGCGAGCTTCTCGATGAGCGTGCGGCTGAACCAGGAGGCGTCTTTCATCACCTCTTCGATCGCCGACACCAGCTCCAGCTCCGTACGCTTACGCTCGGTGATGTCCATAAACACCAGCAAGTAGCAGGGGTTGTCCTGAATGTTCACGGTGTCGGCCGAGACCGCGCAATCAATCATCTGGGCGCCTTTCTTGCGTACCCGAACATCGACACGATCCACACTTCCTTTTTTTTCCAGGGCCGCAAAAAGTCGCGTGCACGCGCCTGTGTCTTCGATAAAATCGATCTGCGCCACAGGCTTGCCGAGCACTTCTTCACAGGGATACGCGAGCGTATCGAGGAAGGCTTCATTGACGTCCATCACCACCTGATCGCTGGCGTTACACACCAGGATCGGCACCGGGGTCAGACGAAAAGCCTTGGCGAACCGTTCCTCGCTCTGGCGCAGGGCGACTTCGGCCTTATGCCGGGGCTCGATGTCCACAAAGGAAAACAGCATGCAGGCTTCGTCATTCAGCTCAAGGGGCTGACCGGCGACGATCACCTGTTTGCTGCCACCTCCTGGCAATTGCAACTGGGCCTGCATTTGCGGAATAGTCGCCCCTTCGCGCAAACGCTGCTTGGCCAGGTCTTTATTTTCGGCCCCTTCCAGTATGTCCAGTTCATAGGTCGAACTGCCGATCACCTGATCACGGGCATAGCCGGTCATCTCCAGGAAGCCCGGGTTGACTTTGATGTAGCGCAAATCGCTGAGGCGACAGATCACCGCCGGCGCTGGGTTGGCATTGAAGGTTTTTTCGAAACGCTGCTCGGCGCTGGCCCACTCCGTGACATCGTTCATGATCAGCACCAGCGACTCCGGTTCGCCAGCGCTGTCGGCCAGTACCATGCTGCGCACGCTATGGACCCAGGTGCGCTCTTCGTCGTCCGCGGGCGTCACCTCAACCAACACATCACTGAAGGTCTCGCCTCGGGCGACGCGACTGATTGGATAGTTGTCGATCTGAACCGGATGATTGTTGCGATAACGCAAGGCGAAACGCTTGGCGTACTCCTTGGCATTCGCCCCCAGCTCGCTGAGCTGCCCGACGCCGTGCATGGCCAGCGCGGCGTCATTGGCCCAGAGGAGGGTCTGGTCGAGCTCCACCAGCATCACCCCATCGGACAGGCCGGCGATAATCTGCTGCAACTGACGACGATTGGTTTCAGTAATCAGGACGTCCTGGCTCATTGGATCTCCACGCGTGCGGCGGCGCACTCATGCGCCGCCCTGTGAAGATTACGACCGCGTGCATTCATGATCGTGCAGATATGCCAGGGAACACGGGTGTAGGAGCTGCCGAAGGCTGCGATCTTTTCGGCGTACTCGAAATATTACGAAAATGCTTTGGCCAACAATAGAAACACCATCAGCTAACGTTCGTTAGCCAACAAGTTTCAAGGAGGGCAAGGAATGCCTGTCGCAGCAAATGGATGTCGTCTTCGCAAAGCCCGCTTTTCGGAATCTGGTCGTATCTATCTGCTGACTGCTGTCGCTCATCAGCGAGAGCCAGTGTTCGCAGATTGGCGATTGGGGAGGCTGGTGGTTGATAAGTTGCGTTGTGCCGATGAAACCTCGGCCGTCACGTCATTGGCCTGGGTGGTGATGCCAGACCATCTGCATTGGTTGCTGGAACTGCACAACGGTACTTTGGCCGAGCTGATGTGCCGTATCAAATCCAGAAGCAGCCGTTCGATCAATATTGCGCGGCAGAAGCAGGGCCGATTATGGCAACGGGGGTATTTCGACCGGGCATTACGTCGTGATGAAGACTTGAAGGATGCCGCACGTTACATCGTCATGAATCCGTTGCGTGCGGGGTTGGTGAAACGGGTGGGGGATTATCCGTTGTGGGATGCCATTTGGCTTTGAAAAGTCAAGATCAAAAGATCGCAGCCTGCGGCAGCTCCTACAGAGGTTGCGTACACCTGCAAATTCCAACGGATGTAGGCGATCAATGTAGGAGCTGCCGCAGGCTGCGATCTTTGACTATTGCACTTGCAACGATGCATCCAACCCCGCCAACTTCTCGGGGTTACGCATGATAAAAATCCTGCTCACCCGCCCCGCTTTGTCGAACCCAAAGGTCATTGATGCAGTGATGATCCCGTCCGCCTTGATGATTACGCCTTGGGCGCCATTGATTTCGCAGGGCAGCCATTCGCAAGTCTGCCAATAGACGAGGTCGAGCCGCTGGCAATGGCGCTATGGAAAGCACTGAGCAATTGATCCTGACGCGCCGGTTCCGGCTGAAAGCGAGTTTGTCCGTTGCCCAGGCTCGTCTTCGCCCGGGACACCAGTTTGCGGCACGCAGACTCTTGAACCCCGACCGCGTCCGCGACTTGCGCGTATTCCATGTCGAAAATTTCATAGAGCAGATACGCGGCGCGCTCCTTGGGTGTCAGCCGCTCCAGCAACAACAGGAACGCGGTGGACAGCGACGAGGCCAGCTCATGCCTGTGTTCGGGTGAATCCTGATGAGTGGTGTGAATCGGTTCCGGCAGCCAGGTGCCGACGTAATCAACCCGCGACTTGTGGGCCGAGCGCAGCCTCGACACCTGCAAACGGTTCCACAGGTTGATCATGCCTATCTCGGCCGTCAAGGCACCGATTCGCTCGTCGTTGAAGTGCTCGCGCAAGTCACCGCGCAGGCTGGCGTAATCGGTCTTTTCATCAAGAACGGTGAGGGCTTCGGTCCAGGCCAGGGCGGCGCGTTCGGAGGCGCTGAAATCACTGACGTGACGCCAGACGATCAAGCGGTCCAGGCGTTCGTTGGTCTCATTGGCGTCAAGGGCCTCGCGGGTGTGCATCTTCACGCAGAAGCCGCATTGGTTGATCTGCGAGGCACGCAGGTGCAGCAAGTGTTTGAGGGTCGGGGCCAGGTCGTGGCTGTCGAGGGTGACGTGGACCTGGGTCAGGCTTTCGAACACCTGAGGAATCGATTGCAGCAGGTTGACCGGTTGGGTGTTGGACGACATCGTGTTGCTCCACTGTTTGGGGGATTCAACAGAATGACGATCCAGCACCATGGTTTGTGACACATGAAGAGCAACATCAAAAGATCGCAGGCTGCGCCAGCTCCTACAGAGGCACGCATTCCCATGTAGGAGCTGACGCAGCCTGCGATCCTTTGATCTTCATGCCGCCAATTGACCGCTGGCAATCGCCGCCGACGCCGCCAGCATTGCCCGCAACAACACCGCGCACCCGGCCGCCAGATCATCCGGCGCGGCGTTTTCGATTTCGTTGTGGCTGATGCCGCCTTCGCACGGCACGAAGATCATCCCGGCCGGGCCGAGTTCGGCGAGGAAGATTGCGTCGTGCCCTGCTCCGCTGACGATGTCCATGTGCGACAGGCCCAGTCCTTGGGCGGCGCCGCGTACCGCTTCGACACAGCCTTTGTCGAAGTACAGCGGCGGAAAGTCGGCGGTGGGTGTGAGTTCGAAGGTCAGGCCGTGTTCCTCGCAGGTGGTTTCGATGACTTCGCGGACTTCGGCAATCATCGAGTCCAGGCGCGCCGGTTCCAGATGACGGAAGTCCAGGGTCATGCGCACTTCGCCGGGGATGACGTTGCGTGAGCCGGGATAGGCTTGCAGGCAGCCGACGGTGCCGCAGGCGTGCGGTTGATGACCGAGGGCCGCGCGGTTGACCGCACCGACGATCACCGAGGCGCCGACCAGGGCGTCCTTGCGCAGGTGCATCGGCGTCGGGCCGGCGTGGGCTTCAACGCCGCGCAGTTTCAGGTCGAACCATTTCTGGCCGAGGGCGCCCATCACCACGCCGATGGTTTTGTGTTCGTCTTCGAGGATCGGGCCTTGTTCGATATGCGCCTCGAAATAGGCACCGACGGCATGGCCACTGACGTTGCGTTCGCCGGCATAGCCAATGGCGTTCAAGGCTTCACCGACGGTGACGCCCTCGGCATCGACCTTGGCCAGGGTTTCTTCGAGGGTGAATTTTTCCGCGAACACACCGGAGCCCATCATGCAGGGGGCGAAGCGTGAACCTTCCTCGTTGGTCCAGACCACCACTTCCAGCGGCGCTTCGGTTTCCACGCCCAGGTCATTGAGGGTGCGCAGCACTTCGACGCCGGCCAGCACACCGAAGCAGCCGTCGAACTTGCCGCCGGTGGGTTGGGTGTCGATGTGGCTGCCGGTCATCACCGGTGGCAGGTTCGGGTTGCGGCCCGGACGACGGGCGAAGATGTTGCCGACGGCGTCGATGCTGACGGTGCAACCGGCCTCCTCACACCAATTGACGAAAATGTCCCGGGCCTGGCGGTCGAGGTCGGTCAGGGCCAGGCGACAGACGCCACCCTTGACCGTGGCGCCGAGCTTGGCCAGGTCCATGAGCGACTGCCACAAGCGGTCGCGGTTGATGTGCTGATGGGTGGATTGCAGAACGTCTACGGCAGCGTTCATGATGATCTCCTCAGGCAATTCTTATGGGTTTCTTCAGGCATTTCTTTGGTGTCTTGGCGGCCGTCTTCGTCGGAACGCCGCCCGGAGCCGGCTCGCTCCCACAGGGGTAATGCATTCCAAATGTGGGAGCGAGCCTGCTCGCGAAGAGGCCATCCCTCACACCGGAGATTTCGCGACAGACGGGTTGGGTCGCATCGAGCACAACCCGTAATAAATCAGCCCACCCAGCGCCGAGCCGGTGAACCAGCCATAGCTGTAGAACCAGCTGAATGCGTCACTGCCAAGCGACAGCAACGTCAGCGCCACCGGAACTCCGAAGGCGATAAACCCGAACCAGTTCCACGCCGGGTAAACGTCATCGCGATAGAGCCCGGCCAGGTCCAGTTGCTGTTTCTTGATCAGGAAATAGTCCACCACCATGATCCCGGCGATCGGGCCCAACAGGCTGGAGTAGCCCAACAACCAGTTGGAATACACCGTCTCCAGGCTCAAATCCGAGACGATCAATCCGAGCTTCTTCAACAGCTCATGGGCCATCAGCACCAAGCCGACCAGGCCGGTGAGCAACACCGCTTTGGTGCGGTTGATGAACTTGGGTGCGACGTTCTGGAAATCGTTGGTCGGCGACACAATGTTGGCCGCGGTGTTGGTCGACAGCGTGGCGATGATGATCAGCGCCATGGCCAACGCGACCCAGACCGGGCTTTGGATATGGCCGATCAGGGTGACCGGATCGGAGACGGTGACACCCACCAGTTTTACCGAGGCGGCCGTCATCACTACGCCAAGGGAGGCGAACAGAAACATGGTCAGGGGCAAGCCGATAATCTGCCCGACAATCTGATCCTTCTGGCTTTTCGCATAGCGGCTGAAATCCGGAATGTTCAGGGACAAGGTGGCCCAGAACCCGACCATGGCGGTCAGCCCGGCGGCAAAGTAACTGACCACGCTGGCGCCTTCCGGACGTTTGGGCGGGATCGCCATCAATTCGGTCATCGACACGTTCGGCATGGCCCACACCAGCAACCCCACGCCCACCAGCACCAACAACGGCGCCGAGAGGGTTTCGAGCCATTTGATCGAGTCCGCACCGCGAATCACCACCCACAGGTTCAAGGCCCAGAACACCATGAAGCCGATCACCTCACCGGTACCGCCGAGGGCTTTCCAACCCTCGAACACCGAGCCGAGAAACAGGTGAATGGCCAGCCCGCCGAACATCGTCTGAACGCCGAACCAGCCACACGCCACCAGCGCACGGATCAAACACGGAATGTTGGAGCCGAGAATCCCGAAGGACGAACGCAGCAGCACCGGAAACGGAATGCCGTACTTGGTACCGGGAAAGGCGTTCAGGGTCAGAGGGATCAATACGATGATGTTGGCGAACAGTATCGCCAGCAGCGCTTCGCCGACGGACAGGCCGAAATAGGCGGTGAGCACGCCTCCGAGTGTGTAGGTCGGCACGCAGATTGCCATGCCGACCCATAACGCGGTGATGTGCCATTTGTTCCAGGTTCGTTCGTGCACCTTGGTCGGTGCCATGTCGTGGTTGTAACGGGGACTGTCGAGGACGTCACTGCCGGCGTCGAGTTCATACAAGCCGTCGCGCTCGGTCACTTGCGATCTGATCTGTTGCATGGCCGCTCCACTGTTCTTTTGATTATTTTTGCTCATCAGGGGCTGGTGGCATCAATAATCGTGCCGGCTACCCCGTTTGCGCATCGGGCAGTTCCATAAAAACTTTGTAACCAACGGATGTTTATCAGTTTAATTTATATACCCGATGAGTCAGCGGTGACTTGCTTGTTCACTCAGGTCGAATGCCAGGCAAGTTGTCCGAACAGTCAGGACTCAATCTGGTGCATACCATTTTTTTTCAAACTCGCGCATCAACCATAGACCATCCTCAACCGGCTGATTTCACATAAGAAATCTCGTCTATTTTTAGAACCTGTCAAGTGCGTCAAAATGGTGAGAGGCCTCACCATTTTGGTGATTTGTAGATTTAAACCTTAAATATCAATACTTTAAAACAGATATAAGCTTATAAAAAATATTCTTGCTCTATCCGTAAACTCAGACTAGCTTTTATTCCTGACAGCGCTGACAGGAATACACCTGTTTGCGTCGGCTTCATATAAAACATTTAGAACCGGCACAAGTCGGTCATTGCCTGCGAGGAACTCGGAATGTCTCTGTTGATCCGTGGCGCCACCGTTGTTACCCACGATGAAAGTTATCGCGCCGACGTCTATTGCGCCGACGGCGTGATCAAAGCCATCGGCGAAAATCTCGATGTTCCGGCGGGTGCCGAAGTGCTCGACGGCAGCGGCCAATACCTGATGCCCGGCGGCATCGACCCGCACACACACATGCAGCTGCCCTTCATGGGCACGGTGGCCAGTGAAGACTTTTTCAGTGGCACGGCGGCAGGTCTGGCTGGGGGTACCACGTCGATCATCGACTTTGTGATTCCCAATCCGCAGCAATCCTTGATGGAAGCTTTTCATCAGTGGCGCGGCTGGGCCGAGAAGTCAGCGTCGGATTACGGTTTCCATGTCGCGATCACCTGGTGGAGCGAACAGGTGCGTGAGGACATGGCCGAGCTGGTCAATCATCACGGGGTCAACAGCTTCAAGCACTTCATGGCCTACAAGAACGCGATCATGGCCGCCGACGACACTCTGGTGGCGAGTTTCGAACGTTGTCTGGAACTTGGCGCGGTGCCGACTGTGCATGCGGAAAACGGTGAGCTGGTCTATCACCTGCAACGCAAGTTGATGGCCCAGGGCATGACCGGCCCTGAAGCGCATCCGTTGTCCCGCCCTTCTCAGGTTGAAGGTGAAGCGGCCAGCCGGGCGATCCGCATCGCCGAAACGCTCGGCACGCCGCTGTACCTGGTGCATGTCTCGACCAAGGAAGCCCTCGACGAAATCACCTACGCCCGCAGCAAGGGTCAACAAGTCTACGGAGAAGTCCTGGCCGGGCATTTGCTGCTGGATGACAGCGTCTATCAACACCCGGACTGGCAGACCGCCGCCGGTTACGTGATGAGCCCGCCCTTCCGTCCTCGCGGCCATCAAGAAGCGCTTTGGCACGGCCTGCAATCGGGCAACCTGCACACCACCGCCACCGACCACTGCTGCTTCTGCGCCGAACAAAAAGCCGCCGGCCGTGACGATTTCAGCAAGATCCCGAATGGCACGGCCGGTATCGAAGACCGCATGGCAGTGCTTTGGGATGAAGGGGTGAACACCGGGCGTTTGTCGATGCAGCACTTCGTGGCGCTGACCTCCACCAACACTGCGAAGATCTTCAACCTCTACCCGCGCAAAGGGGCGATTCGCGTCGGTGCAGATGCGGACCTGGTGCTGTGGGATCCGGAAGGTACGCGGACGATTTCAGCGAAGACCCATCACCAGCAGGTCGACTTCAACATCTTCGAAGGCAAGACCGTGCGTGGTGTACCGAGCCACACCGTGAGCCAGGGCCGGGTGGTGTGGGCCGATGGTGATTTGCGGGCCGAGCGTGGCGCCGGACGGTATGTCGAACGGCCGGCGTATCCGGCGGTGTTTGATTTGTTGAGTAAGCGGGCTGAGTTGAACAGGCCGACAGCTGTGAAACGCTGAAATCGAGGCCTGCGGCCTTCGCGAGCAGGCTCGCTCCCACAGGGGAATTCATTCCAAGTGTGGGAGCGAGCCTGCTCGCGAAGAGGCCGGCCCGGACAACACAAAAACCAATGCCCATCAGAGGCAGTACCTCAATAACCGTGAGGCCAACACCGTGATCAAGACCCTGAACCACCTCCCGCATCCCTATGAGAATGCGGCCGCCCTCGCCGGCCATTTCACCGATCTGGCGCCACCGCTCAACGACCGTCAGGCCCATCTGGAAGCCTCGCGTTGCCTGTACTGCTATGACGCGCCGTGCGTGAATGCCTGTCCGAGCGAGATCGATATTCCGTCGTTCATTCGCAATATCCATCAGGAAAACGTTCAGGGCGCCGCGCAGAAAATTCTCTCGGCGAACATCCTCGGCGGCAGTTGCGCCCGGGTGTGCCCGACGGAAGTTCTTTGCCAGCAAGCCTGCGTGCGCAACAACGACCATGAGTGTGCACCGGTGTTGATCGGCCTGTTGCAGCGTTACGCCGTAGACAACGCACACTTCAGCGAACACCCCTTCCCACGTGCTGCATCGACTGGCAAACGCATCGCCGTGGTCGGTGCTGGACCGGCCGGTTTGTCCTGCGCTCACCGCAGTGCCATGCACGGTCATGACGTGGTGATTTTCGAGGCACGGGAAAAGGCTGGCGGCCTCAACGAATACGGGATCGCCAAGTACAAACTGGTGGACGATTACGCCCAGAAGGAAGTGGATTTCCTCTTGGAAATCGGTGGGATCGAGATCCGTCACGGCCAGAAACTCGGTGAAAACCTCACCCTCAGCGAACTGCATCAGCAGTTCGACGCGGTGTTCCTCGGCCTCGGCTTGAACGCCAGTAAACAACTGGGTCTGGCCCACGAAGAGGCGCCCGGCCTGATCGCCGCCACCGATTACATCCGCGAATTGCGCCAGGCCGATGACCTGACGCAACTGCCGCTGGCCGACCACTGCATCGTCCTCGGTGCCGGCAACACCGCCATCGACATGGCCGTGCAAATGGCTCGCCTCGGGGCGCGTGACGTGAATCTGGTGTATCGCCGTGGCGTCGAGGAAATGGGCGCCACCGGTCACGAACAGGACATCGCCAAGGCCAATCAGGTGCGGCTGTTGACCTGGGCACAACCGGAAGAAGTGCTGCTCGATGACCAGGGCCACGTGCGCGGCATGCGCTTCGCCCGCACGCAGCTGGTAGACGGTCGCCTGCAAACCACCGGTGTAACTTTCGAACTGGCCGCCGATGCAATCTTCAAAGCCATCGGTCAAGCCTTCGACGCCAGCGCCCTCACCGACCCGCTGGCCTGTGAACTCAAGCGTCAGGGCGAGCGGATTCAAGTGGACGACAACCTGCGCACCAGCATCCCCGGCGTGTACGCCGGCGGCGACTGCACCAGTCTCGATCAGGACCTCACCGTGCAGGCCGTGCAGCACGGCAAACGGGCCGCCGAGGCGATCAACGCCCAACTCATGCTCAACGTGGAGGCTGCGTAAATGGCCGATCTCTCGATTGTCTTCGCCGGCATCAAAGCCCCCAATCCGTTCTGGCTGGCCTCCGCGCCACCCACCGACAAAGCCTACAACGTGGTCCGCGCCTTCGAAGCCGGCTGGGGTGGCGTGGTCTGGAAAACCCTGGGTGAAGACCCGGCGGCGGTCAACGTGTCGTCGCGTTACTCAGCGCACTTCGGTGCCAACCGTGAAGTGGTGGGTTTCAACAACATCGAGCTGATCACCGATCGCTCGCTGGAAATCAACCTGCGGGAAATCACTCAGGTCAAAAAGGACTGGCCGGACCGCGCGCTGATCGTGTCGCTGATGGTGCCCTGCGTGGAAGAATCATGGAAATTCATCCTGCCACTGGTGGAAGCCACCGGCGCCGACGGCATCGAACTGAACTTCGGTTGCCCCCACGGCATGCCGGAACGCGGCATGGGCGCGGCAGTCGGCCAAGTGCCGGAATATGTCGAGCAGGTCACCCGTTGGTGCAAGACGTACTGCTCGCTGCCGGTGATCGTCAAGCTCACACCGAACATCACCGACATTCGCGTCGCTGCCCGCGCGGCCCATCGCGGCGGTGCCGATGCGGTGTCGCTGATCAATACGATCAATTCGATTACCAGCGTCAATCTTGAGCGCATGGTCGCCAATCCCGCCGTGGGCAGCCAAAGCACCCACGGCGGTTATTGCGGCTCTGCGGTCAAGCCGATTGCGCTGAACATGGTCGCCGAAATCGCCCGCGACCCACAGACGCAAAGCCTGCCGATTTCCGGCATTGGCGGCATCGGCAGCTGGCGCGACGCGGCGGAGTTCATTGCGCTGGGCAGCGGCTCGGTGCAGGTGTGCACGGCGGCGATGCTGCATGGCTTCCGGATTGTCGAGGAAATGAAGGATGGTTTATCGCGCTGGATGGACAGTCAGGGCTATGCCAGCGTGTCGGAGTTTACCGGGCGTGCGGTGGGCAACACCACGGACTGGAAGTACCTGGACATCAACTATCAAGTGATCGCCAAGATTGACCAGGAAGCATGCATTGGTTGTGGTCGTTGCCACATTGCTTGCGAAGACACTTCGCACCAGGCGATTGCGAGCCTTAAGCAGGCGGACGGGACGCATAAATATGAAGTGATTGATGATGAGTGCGTGGGGTGCAATCTGTGTCAGATCACGTGTCCGGTGCAGGATTGTATTGAGATGGTGCCGATGGATACGGGCAAGCCGTTTCTGGATTGGAATCATGATCCGCGTAATCCCTATCACGTCGCTGTTTGATCGTTGAAGTTCAAGAGATCGCAGCCTCGTTTCACTCGACAGCTCCTACAGAGAAATGCGTTCCCCTGTAGGAGCTGTCGAGTGAAACGAGGCTGCGATCTTTTGATTTACGGCTCCAACCCAATCCCCCGCAAAATCACACTCGTCACCGTCTGCACCGCCCGCTCAAACTGCATGTCCGACAGCGGCTGATGATCATTAAGAATATTCACCTGATGATCGAAGTCGGCGTAATGCTGGGTCGAGGCCCAGATCATGTACAGCAGGCTTGAAGGCTCCACCGGCAGGATGCGTTTGTCGTCCACCCACTGCCGAATTTTCGCCTCTTTCATCTTCGCCCAGTCGTACAGGCTGACGTCCAGTTTCTCCCCCAGCGTCGGTGCACCATGGATGATTTCGTTGGCCCAGACTTTGGAGCCGTAAGGCCGGCTGCGGGAGTGGTTCATTTTGGCGCGGATGTAGCTGCTGAGCACCACGCGCGGGTCGTCGAACATCTCGAAGCACAGAGCGTCCTGTTTCCACACTTCCAGCAAATCGAACAGCACGGCGCTGTATAGCTCACTCTTGGTGCTGAAGTAGTAATGCAGGTTGGAGCGCGGCAGTTGCACTTCGGCGGCGATGTCGGCCATGGCGGTGCCGCCGAAACCTTTTTCGGCGAAAACCTTTTCGGCCCCCAGCAGAATTTTCTCGACGTTACTGCGACGAATCTCGATCTTGTGATTGCCCATAAGGGCTCCCTGACTACAGCGTTGGCCAAGACTAGCATCCGCTCTACATCGCGGCGACAAGCGAAAACGAAACTTCATACACCCAGTTTCTCGCAGGTAAACTGGCGCCTTTTCGAACTTGCCTCAGTGGCATTCAGGTCATCGTACAACTTCTGATTGACAAGCCCTGAAATCCCCGTAAATAATCGCCCCAATGTTGTACGACGACGTATGACAAAAATAAAAACAAAAAGAAACAAGGGAGCGTCACTGTGAGCAAGCTCGTCCGTAATTCCCTCATCTGCACCCCTCGCCCAACCTTCGCACGCCGTCGCACCCTGAGCCTGATCGGTTGCAGCAGCCTGGCCTTCGCCCTGCCCATGAGCAGCAATGCCGAAGGTTTTGTCGATGACGCCAAGGCCACGCTGAACCTGCGCAACTTCTACATCAACCGCAACTACACCAACCCGGCCTACCCGCAGGGCAAGGCTGAAGAGTGGACCCAAAGCTTCATTCTCGACGCCAAATCCGGGTTCACCCAAGGCTTCGTCGGTTTCGGCGTGGATGTGCTGGGCCTGTACTCGCAAAAGCTCGACGGTGGCAAAGGCACGGCTGGCACTTCGTTGCTGCCGATTCACGACGACGGCCGCCCTGCTGACAATTTCGGGCGTCTGGGTGTGGCGCTGAAAGGCAAAATTTCGAAAACCGAATTGAAGGTCGGTGAATGGATGCCGGTGCTGCCGATCCTGCGCTCCGACGACGGCCGCTCCCTGCCGCAAACCTTTCGCGGTGGCCAGGTAACGTCCAGCGAGATCAGCGGCCTGACACTCTACGGCGGTCAGTTCCAGGGCAACAGCCCGCGCAACGATGGGAGCATGGAAGACATGTTCATGAACGGCAAAACCGCCTTCACCTCCGACCGTTTCAACTTCGGCGGCGGCGAGTATGCGTTCAATGAAAAGCGCACCCAGGTCGGGGTCTGGTACTCGGAACTCAGCGACATTTATCAGCAGCAGTATTTCAACCTGAGCCACAGCCAACCTATCGGCGACTGGACCCTCGGCGCCAACCTGGGCTATTTCATCGGCAAGGAAGACGGCAGCGCCCTGGCCGGCGACCTCGACAACAAAACCGCGTTCGCCATGCTCTCGGCCAAATACGGCGGCAACACCTTCTTTGTCGGTCTGCAAAAACTCAGCGGCGACGATGTCTGGATGCGGGTCAACGGCACTAGCGGCGGCACCTTGGCCAACGACAGCTACAACTCCAGCTATGACAACGCCAAGGAAAGATCCTGGCAACTGCGCCACGACTACAACTTTGTAGCGCTCGGCATTCCCGGCCTGACGATGATGAACCGCTACATCAGCGGCGATAACGTGCACACGGGCACCATCACCGACGGTAAGGAATGGGGCCGCGAATCGGAACTGGCTTACACCGTGCAGAGCGGCGTGCTGAAGAACCTCAACGTCAAATGGCGCAACGCGAGCATCCGCAAGGATTTCAGCACTAACGAATTCGACGAAAATCGAATCATCATCAACTACCCGATCTCGTTGTTGTAAGGCATTTATCCACCCTGCTGATAGGTCGTTATCACGGCGATCTATTTCAGCGGTTGGTCGAATTGAACTCGGGACGACCCTCCGTCAATTTCAAACGATGACGCGTTGACAAGAATGGGAAAGCCTAACGATACTTCGATCAAGTCGTACGACAACTTACAACAAATTCAATAACAATGACTGCTTGTGCAGGGACTTCCATGACAATCACTCCTACAGCCCGCGCCCCGTTCAATCGCCTGCTCCTGACCGGCGCCGCCGGTGGCCTTGGCAAAGTCTTGCGCGAAAGCCTGCGGCCTTACGCCAATGTGATTCGCCTGTCGGACATCGCCGACATCACCCCCGCACTTGATGATCGCGAAGAAGTCGTGCCCTGCGATCTTGCCGACAAACACGCCGTTCATCAACTGGTCGAAGGCGTGGACGCGATCCTGCACTTCGGCGGCGTGTCGACGGAGCACTCGTTCGAAGACATCCTCGGCGCCAACATCTGCGGCGTGTTCCACATTTACGAAGCCGCTCGCCGTCAGGGCGTGAAGCGAGTGATTTTCGCCAGCTCCAACCACGTGATCGGCTTCTACAAACAGGACGAAGTCATCGACGCCCACTCCCCTCGCCGCCCGGACAGCTATTACGGTTTGTCCAAGTGCTACGGCGAAGACACGGCCAGTTTCTACTTCGATCGCTACGGTATCGAGACCGTCAGTATCCGCATCGGCTCTTCTTTCCCGGAACCGCAAAACCGCCGAATGATGAGTACCTGGTTGAGCTTTGGTGACCTGACGCAATTGATCGAGTGCGCGTTGTACACCCCGAACGTCGGCCACACCGTGGTCTACGGCGCGTCCGACAACAAGAACGTCTGGTGGGACAACCGCTTCGCCACAAGCTTGGGTTACGCACCACAGGACAGCTCCGAAGTGTTCCGCGAAAAAGTCGAAGCCCAACCGATGCCGGCCGCTGATGACCCGGCCATGGTTTACCAGGGTGGCGCGTTTGTCGCGGCAGGCCCGTTCGGCGACTGAAGCCCCTTACTCCACTTGATCCCGACAACAAAAACCCCAGGGAATGAGTTGCCATGAACGCTGAATTAATTGTTGATGCCCGTAACGCGGTCGGTGAAAGCCCGGTCTGGGTCCCCGAGGAAAACGCCCTGTACTGGGTTGATATTCCTGCCGGTGGACTTCAGCGCTGGAGCGCCGAAACCGGCCATGTCCATTCTTGGACCGCTCCGCAGATGCTCGCCTGCATTGCCCGCCAAAGCGACGGCAGTTGGGTTGCCGGGATGGAAAGCGGGTTCTTCCATTTGCACCCGCATAACGACGGCAGCCTCGACAGCAACCTTCTGGCGTCGGTCAAACACGCCCGCACAGATATGCGCCTGAACGATGGGCGCTGTGATCGTCAGGGACGCTTCTGGTCCGGCAGCATGGTGCTGAACATGGGCGCCAATGCTGCCGACGGTACGCTTTACCGCTACAGCGCCGGTCAACGCGGGCTGATCGATGCGCAACTCAGCGGATTCATCGTGCCCAACGGTCTGGGTTTCAGCCCGGACGGGCGGACGATGTACCTGTCTGACTCCCATCCGCTGGTCCAGCAAATCTGGGCCTTTGATTACGACATCGACAGCGGCACGCCGTCCAATCGCCGACTATTTGTCGACATGAATCAGTTCCCAGGTCGTCCCGATGGCGCAGCGGTCGATGCCGAAGGCGGCTACTGGATTTGCGCCAATGACGCCGGGCTGATTCACCGCTTCACCCCCGATGGCCGACTGGACCGTTCCCTCGCCGTACCGGTGAAAAAACCGACCATGTGCGCCTTCGGTGGCAGCCGACTGGACACGCTGTTCGTGACCTCGATCCGCCCCGGCGACGACCAGGATGAACAGTCACTGGCCGGCGGAGTGTTCGCCCTCAATCCCGGGGTGAAAGGGTTGCCGGAACCGCAGTTCAAAGATTTTTGATCACCCCCGCCTCAAACGCTTCTGCTGCACCGCTGTGCCTTGAATAAAAAAAATAACAACACTGGAGACAACCCCATGGACTTCAAACGCACCTTGCTCGCCGCTGCACTCCCCTTGGTCTTCACCCTCAGCAGTGCCGCTCAAGCGCTGGAAGTGAAATACGCCGATATCCATCCGGCCGGTTATCCGACCGTGGTGGCAGAAGAACAACTGGGCAAGACCCTGGTGGCCGACAGTAACGGCGCACTGACCTTCAAAATGTTTGCCGGTGGCGTGCTCGGCTCGGAAAAAGAAGTGATCGAACAGATGCAGGTTGGCGCCATCCAGATGGCTCGCGTCAGTCTCGGCATCGTTGGCCCCGTGGTACCAGACGTGAATGTGTTCAACATGCCGTTCGTATTCCGTGATCAGGCGCACATGCGCAAAGTCATCGACGGCGACGTCGGCGACGCGATCCTCGACAAAATCACCCACTCCGAATTCGGCCTGGTGGCTCTGGCCTGGATGGACGGTGGCACACGCAACATCTACACCAAAAAACCGGTGCGCAAACTTGAAGACCTCAAGGGCATGAAAATCCGCGTGCAAGGCAACCCGATGTTCATCGAAACCATCAACGCCATGGGCGGCAACGGCATTGCGATGGATACGGGCGAGATCTTCAGCGCCTTGCAGACAGGTGTGATCGACGGCGCGGAAAACAACCCGCCGACCCTGCTCGAACACAACCACTACCAGAACGCCAAGTTCTACAGCCTGACCGGCCACTTGATCCTGCCCGAGCCGATCGTGATGTCGAAAATCACCTGGGAAAAACTCACCCCCGAGCAGCAAGTCCTGGTGAAGAAAACCGCCAAAGCCGCACAGGCGCAAGAACGTACCCTCTGGGACGCAAAATCGGCCAGCAGTGAAGAAAAACTCAAGGCGGCCGGCGTCGAGTTCATCACCGTCGACAAGAAACCTTTCTATGAAGCCACCGCCGCGGTCCGCGAAAAATACGGCGCACCTTACGCCGACTT
Source organism: Pseudomonas sp. MDT1-17 (assembly GCF_054898105.1). Lineage (NCBI taxonomy): Bacteria > Pseudomonadati > Pseudomonadota > Gammaproteobacteria > Pseudomonadales > Pseudomonadaceae > Pseudomonas > Pseudomonas sp. MDT1-17. The sequence continues at coordinate 3,976,943 of NZ_JBUBVM010000001.1, forward strand.
GATCAAGCGTATCGAAGCCGTTCAGTAAACCTACCTGCACTCATGAAAGGCCCGGCGCCGCTGACGGTGGTGTATGTCAGCGCGCGCCCGGTTACGGTGAAACCCGATGAAGAATCTGCTGCTGCGCATCAACGACAAGATCTACATGACCTGCATCTGGATTGCCGGTCTGTCGGTCCTGACCATATCGCTGATCATTCCCTGGGGTGTCTTCGCCCGTTACGTCCTCGGCACCGGCTCCAGCTGGCCGGAGCCCACCGCGATTTTGCTGATGGTGGTCTTCACCTTCATCGGTGCCGCGGCGAGTTACCGCGCCGGTGCGCACATGGCGGTGGCGATGCTCACCGACCGCATGGCGCCCCAACTGCGCCAGACCATGAGTATCGTGTCGCAACTGTTGATGGCAACGATCTGCCTGTTCATGACGATCTGGGGCACCAAGCTCTGCCTGTCGACCTGGAACCAGTTCATGAGCGCCCTGCCGACTTTGCGCGTCGGCATCACGTACATGCCAATCCCGATTGGCGGCGTGCTGACGCTCATTTTTGTGTTGGAAAAACTCTTGCTCGGTGACCAGAGCAACCGTCGGGTCGTGCGTTTCGACCTGGTTGAAGAAAGCGAAGGTACCGCCTAAATGGACGCTCTGATACTGCTCGGCAGTTTTATCGCTTTGATCCTGATCGGCATGCCGGTCGCCTATGCGCTGGGCCTTTCTGCCCTGATCGGCGCGTGGTGGATTGATATTCCGTTCCAGGCGCTGATGATTCAGGTCGCTGGCGGCGTGAATAAATTTTCATTGCTGGCCATTCCGTTCTTCGTCCTCGCCGGCGCGATCATGGCGGAGGGTGGCATGTCCCGGCGGCTGGTGGCGTTTGCCGGCGTGCTGGTCGGGTTCGTCCGTGGCGGGTTGTCGCTGGTCAATATCATGGCCTCGACTTTCTTTGGCGCGATCTCCGGGTCTTCAGTCGCGGACACCGCATCGGTCGGTTCGGTACTGATCCCGGAAATGGAACGCCGCGGCTACCCGCGCGACTTCGCCACGGCGGTCACCGTCAGCGGCTCGGTTCAAGCGCTGCTGACCCCGCCGAGCCACAACTCGGTGCTTTACTCATTGGCCGCTGGTGGCACGGTGTCGATCGCATCGCTGTTCATGGCCGGCATAGTACCGGGTCTGTTGATGAGCGCGTGCCTGATGGTGCTCTGCCTGATTTTCGCGAGAAAGCGCAACTACCCCAAGGGTGAAGTCATCCCCATGCGCCAGGCGCTGAAAATTTGTGGGGAAGCGATGTGGGGCCTGATGGCCATGGTCATCATCCTCGGCGGTATTCTCTCGGGCATTTTCACCGCCACCGAATCGGCGGCGATCGCGGTGCTGTGGTCGTTCTTTGTGACCATGTTTATCTACCGTGACTACAAGTGGAGCGAGTTGCCGAAACTGATGCACCGCACGGTGCGGACCATTTCGATCGTCATGATCCTGATCGGCTTCGCTGCCAGCTTCGGCTACATCATGACCCTGATGCAGATCCCGGCGAAGATCACCACGATGTTCCTGACCCTGTCGGACAACCGTTATGTGATCCTGATGTGCATCAACGTCATGCTGTTGATGCTCGGCACTGTGATGGACATGGCGCCGCTGATCCTGATCCTCACGCCGATTCTGATGCCGGTGATTCTGGGCATTGGCGTGGACCCGGTGCAGTTCGGCATGATCATGCTGGTGAACCTGGGGATTGGTCTGATAACGCCGCCGGTGGGTGCGGTGCTGTTCGTGGGGTCGGCAGTGGGCAAGGTCAGTATCGAAAGCACCGTAAAAGCCCTGCTGCCGTTCTATGGCGTGCTGTTCCTGGTGCTGCTGGCCGTGACCTACATTCCGGCATTGTCGCTGTGGTTGCCGCATTTGGTGTTGTGATCTGCCTTTAGCTATCACGCAATCTCTGTAGCAGCTGGCGAAGCCTGCGTTCGGCTGCGAAGCAGTCGTAAACCCGTAATACGCGGTGTATCAGTAAAACCGTATATACCGGATTGACGACTGCTTCGCAGCCGAACGCAGGCTTCGCCAGCTGCTACAGAGAACATCGGTGTACTCCTATCCGAGCTCAATACGCATGACTCCAAAAATTCTCGAACTCGAAGACGAACTCACCCACCTCACCCTCGCCCCGGAACTCGGCGGCAGCCTCGTCAACTGGACGGTGCGCAGCACCGGCCAGCCGCTGTTGCGCCACAACGATGCCCATGCGCTGAACACCGGCCTGCCGGGCAAACTCGGCTGCTATCCCTTGGCCCCATGGTCGAACCGCATCGCCGAAGGTGGTTTCGACTGCCCTGATGGCTGGCTCGCCTTGACCCCCAACAGCCGCACCGATCCCCTGCCAATTCACGGCAGCGCCTGGCAACAGGCGTGGCAGGTGGTTTCGCAGACGCGAGATGAAATCGTTCTGCAACTCGACAGCTCAACGCCGTTCGCCTATCGCGCCCGGCAACGATTCCATCTGAGCGAAGGCAAGCTGAGCATTGATCTGCAGGTCACCCATCTGGCCGAACGCGCTGCCTGGCATGGGCTCGGTTTGCATCCATACTTTCCACGCACAGCGAACACCCGGCTACAGGCCAAGGCTGAAAAAGTGTGGTTATGCGATGGAGAAAAACTGCCGACCGAGCTGATGGACCTGCCCGCCGAGTGGGACTTTCATCAAACTAAAGCACTGCCCGACACCTTGGTCGACAACGGCTTCTGCGAATGGGACGGCCACTGCCTGATCCAGCAACCCGACTTGGGTTATGAGCTGGAATGCCGGGTCACCGGCAGCGATTACTACCTGCTCTACTGCCCGGTGGGCCTGGGGTTTTTCTGCATCGAACCAGTGAGCCACCCGGTCAACGCTCATCACCTGCCCGGTCGACCGGGGCTGCGTTTGCTGGAGCAAGGCGAGTCAGCCGAACTCGGTTTTAGCCTGCACTATCGCTACCCCAGCAACTGACTCAGCACCGCGCGCAACTTGCCGGGTTTCACTGGCTTGTTCAGCAGCGGTGCCTCGAGTCTCTGCAATGAGCGTCGACATTGATCCGTGCGGTCGGCGGTGATGATGACCGCCGGAATAACCTGGTGGTAATGCTCGCGCAAATGCCTGACCACATCACAGCCCACCACCCCGTGATCGAGGTGGTAGTCCGCCAGAATCAGTTCCGGTGGTCGCCCCTGCAAGGCCGCCAGTGCGGAGAATTCATCAGTGGCCGTGACCACCTCGCAACCCCACTGCCCGAGCAGCGCGCTCATGCTTTCGAGAATGCTCACTTCGTTGTCCAGTACCAGCAAACGTCGGCCCGGCAATGGATTGCCAGTGCCCGGTTGAGGCGCCGCCAGGCTGATCGGCAGCGGGACCTCATGGGAAATCGGCACCTCGATGCTGAACATCGACCCGCGCCCCGGCAACGAATGAACCTGGATTTTGTAACCTAGAATCTTGGCGATGCGTTCAACGATCGCCAGCCCCAGGCCCACACCCTTGCGGTCGGCGGCGCGTCCGACGTCCAGTTGGTTGAACTCGAGGAAGATTGAATCCAGCCGGTCCGCCGCGATCCCGCGCCCGGTGTCCCAGACTTCCAGGCGCAGCATTTCACCCCGGCGTCTGGCACCCAGCAGGATGCAGCCCTCGTCGGTGTAGCGGCAGGCATTGCTGAGAAAGTTGCGCAGGATCCGCGTCATCAGGCGCAGGTCAGTGCTAATGGCGTAATCGCCCACGTGCGCCCGCAGGTTCAAACCTGCTGCTTCGGCCACTGAGCGGAATTCCGAAACCAGCGGCCCGAGCAATTCATCGAGGCGATACAGCGCAATGTCCGGTTTGACGGCGGCCTGATCGAGCCGGGAAATATCCAGCAAATCGGTGAGCAAATCTTCCGCCCCTTCCAGCGCCTGGTGCGTACGCTCCACCAGCACTTGTTCGACGTCGGGCAGCTTGCGCTCGCGCAGGGTGGAGATCAGCAAACGTGCGGCGTTGAGCGGTTGCAGCAGGTCATGGCTGGCGGCGGCGAGGTATTTGTCCTTGCTGCGATTGGCGGCCTCGGCGGCGTCCCGGGCATCGCGCAATGCCTGGGCAATCTGTTTACGCTGGGTGATCTGCTGTTGCAGGTTGCGGTTGGCTTCCAGCAGCTCGTCGGTGCGCGCGGTGACTCGCTGCTCCAGTTCGTCATTGAGTTGCTGCAGGCGCTGCTGGGCGAGTTTGCGTTCGGTGATGTCGGCGACAAAACCCTCCACCAGCCCTTCCTGATCAGGCTTGAGCAACAGGTTCATCAGCACGTCGAGACTGCTGCCATCCTTGCGCCGCAATTGGGTTTCGTAACCGAGCAGACTGCGCTCGCGCTTGAGCATTTCGCCGATGTTTTCCAGCTCTTGAGCACCGCCGACAAACAGGTTGCTCGCCAGGTCGGCCAGTGAAAACAGCACTTCTTGCGGGTCCTGATAGCCGAGCATCCGTGCCAGTGCCGGATTGGCGGCACGCATGCCTTCCAAGAGGCTGGCCTGGAAGATCCCGTGGACGGCGTTTTCGAACAGCCATTTGTAGCGATTGCGCTCGGTTTCCAGCTCGTCCAGGCGCGCGGCCAGTTCCGGGTAATGACTCTTGCGCGCCGAGTGCCTGCCTAATCCCAGTAACCCCGCCAGCGCCCGTTGCTGTTCGTCAGAGGGCTTCGCCATAGACGACCTCGACATCACGCTGACTGGACTCGCGCGGGTTGGTCAGGATGCACGGGTCGTGCATGGCGTGTTGCGACAGGAACGGAATGTCCGCGGTGCTGACGCCGTGCAGTCCGAGGGTTTCGTGGAAGCCGATCGCATGTTTCAGAGCGATCAGATGTTCAACCAGACGCCCGCAGATCTGCCGGTGATTCAAGCCACGGCAATCAATGCCGAAGGTCTCGGCGATCACCTTGAAACGCTCCGGTGCCGAGCTGTAGTTGAACGCCACCACGTGTTCTACCAGCACGGCGTTGCACAAACCGTGCGGCAGATCGAGAAACCCGCCCAGGCTGTGGGACATGGCGTGTACCGCGCCGAGTATCGCGTTAGAGAACGCCAGCCCGGCCTGCATGCTGCCGAGCATGATCTTCTCGCGCAGGGCGATGTCGTTGGGGTTGGCGATCATCTGCACCAGGTTGCCGTTGATCAGGCGCATCGCCTCCAGCGCATGGGGATCGGTCAACGGCCCGTGACCGGTGGACACAAACGCTTCGATGGCATGCACCAATGCATCGATGCCGGTACAGGCCGACAGGAACGGGTCCATGCTCAGGGTGGTTTCCGGGTCGATCAGCGACACGTCCGGGACCACCGCCTTACTGACGATGGAGAACTTCATGCGCTCTTGCTGATTGGAGATGATCACGAATTGCGAGACATCGGCCGACGTCCCGGCGGTGGTCGGAATCAGGATCAGTGGAGGGCTGGGCACGCGGATGGTGTCCACGCCTTCGAATTCGAGGATGCTGCGTCCATGGGCGACGACAATGCCAATGCCCTTGCCGCAATCCATCGGGCTGCCGCCACCGACGGCCACGATCACATCGCAATGATTTTCCCGATACAGATCGGCGCCGAGCATCACTTCTTCGACCCGTGGGTTGGGCGAGACCGCGCTGTACAGGACATACTCGATGCCCTGGGCTTGCAGACTGGCCTCGACATCGGCGACCCAACCGGCGGCAATCACACCGGGATCGCTGACCAGCAGCACCTTGCGGGCACCAAAGGTTTTCGCGCAATTGCCGACGTTGTGCCGACAGCCCGCACCAAAGATGATTTCAGGCGAAACGAATTTACGCAGCTGGCTGAGACTCTGGCTCATTGGAAAGCCTGTTTTTATTGTTTTGGAAGGTAGAACCACACTAACCCATCCCGTCGCGAATGCAATCAGACCAAAGGGTAGCAGGCCGCGGTGTACCCAATCTCGCATCCACCGAAAATCCCCTGTGGGAGCGGGCTTGCTCGCGAAAGCGGTGGGTCAGTCGACATCAATATTGAATGTAATGACGCCTTCGCGAGCAAGCCCGCTCCCACAGGGATCTGTGTCGGTCGCACCTTTTCGATTCATCCGCGGTAGATCAGTCGCGAAGCCTTCTCGTTACGCAACGTCAGGTGTTCCATGCCCAGCCCCGGTGCCTCGGCTTCCTCGCGAGCCTTGAGAATCATGCCGTGGTGCGGCGACTTGCTGCACACCGGGTCAGCATTTTCGGCATCCCCGGTCAGCATGAATGCCTGGCAGCGGCAGCCGCCCAGATCCTTGTGCTTTTCATCGCAGGAGCGGCACGGCTCTTTCATCCAGTCATCGCCACGAAAGCGATTGAAACCGAAAGAATCAGTCCAGATGTGCTCGATACTGTGCTCGCGCACGTTGGGAAACTGCACCGGCAACTGTCGGGCGCTGTGGCAAGGCAACGCCGTGCCGTCCGGGGTGATGTCGAGGAACAGATTGGCCCAGCCGTTCATACAAGTCTTGGGGCGCTCTTCGTAGTAATCCGGGGTGACGAAGATCAGCTTGCACGGGTGGCCCTGCGCTTCAAGACGCTCGCGGTATTCATTAGTGATGCGCTCGGCACGCTGCAATTGTTCGCGCGTGGGTAACAGGCCAACGCGGTTGAGCTCGGCCCAGCCGTAGAACTGGCACGTCGCCAATTCGACGAAATCCGCTTCCAGTTCCAGGCACAAGTCGATGATCTGCGCGATCTGGTCGATGTTGTGCCGATGGGTGACGAAGTTCAGCACCATCGGGTAGCCCTGGGCCTTCACCGCGCGGGCCATGGCGAGTTTCTGGGCGAAGGCCTTGCGCGAACCGGCGAGCATGTTGTTCACCGCTTCGTCGGCGGCCTGGAAGCTGATCTGAATGTGGTCCAGCCCCGCGACCTTGAAATCGCGGACTTTCTGCTCGGTCAGGCCGATGCCCGAGGTGATCAGGTTGGTGTAGTAACCCATGTCCCGGGCGGCTTTGATCAGCTCGGCCAAGTCCTGGCGAACCAACGGCTCGCCGCCGGAAAAGCCCAGTTGCGCGGCGCCCATCTCCCGGGCTTCACGGAACACCCGAATCCATTCCTCGGTGCTCAATTCCTCACCCTGCTGAGCGAAGTCCAGCGGGTTGGAGCAATACGGGCATTGCAGCGGGCAGCGATAAGTCAACTCTGCCAGTAACCACAATGGCGGACCCGGTGGCTGTTCAATCAGGTTCACAGGGCGATCCCCCGGTGCCAGACAGGCTCGGTGGTGACGGTGTGATACGGCGGGCGCTCCAGCTCGTAGGCCATGCTCATGGCGTCGAGCATGCTCCACAGCACGTCAAGCTTGAACTGCAGGATTTCCAGCATGCGTTGCTGGCCTTCGACCGTGACGTAGTGCGCCAAGGTAATGCGCAAACCATGCTCTACGTCGCGTCGCGCCTGACTCAGGCGAGTACGGAAATAGTCGTAGCCGCCGACGTCGATCCACGGGTAATGGGTCGGCCAGGCATCGAGCCGGGATTGGTGAATCTGTGGCGCAAACAGCTCGGTCAGCGAACTGCTGGCGGCTTCTTGCCAACAGGCGCGGCGGGCGAAATTGACGTAGGCATCCACGGCGAAACGTACACCGGGCAACACCAATTCCTGTGAGAGGATTTGCTCGCGATCCAGCCCCACCGCTTCGCCCAGCCGCAGCCAGGCTTCGATGCCGCCCTCGCTGCCAGGTGCGCCGTCGTGATCGAGGATCCGTTGCAGCCATTCCCGGCGCACGTCGCGGTCTGGACAGTTGGCGAGAATCGCTGCGTCCTTCAGGGGGATGTTTACCTGGTAATAGAAGCGATTGGCGACCCAGCCTTGTATCTGCTCGCGGGTTGATCGGCCGGCATACATGGCTTGGTGGAATGGATGGTGGATGTGGTAATAGGCGCCTTTGGCGCGCAGGGCTGCTTCGAATTCGCTGAGGGACATTGCGTTGTCAGTCATTGCGGTTCTCCTGTTAGCTCTGCGGTGTCTGGTCCGGCGCCTTCGCGAGCAGGCTCGCTCCCACAGGGTTTTGTGTACACAGCAGATCCCTTGTGGGAGCGAGCCTGCTCGCGAAGGGGCCATCCGCTACAGCACAATACTCATGCCGTCATAGGCCACTTCGATCCCGCGCCGCTCCAGCAGCGCCCGCTCGGCCGAGTCTTCGTCGAGGATCGGGTTGGTGTTGTTGATATGGATCAGCACCTTGCGCTGGCGGGTGAAGCCTTCAAGGATTTCGAGCATGCCACCAGGGCCGCTTTGCGACAGGTGACCCATTTCACTGCCCAGGTTCTGGCCGACCTCGCAGACTCGCATCTCGTCGTCGCGCCACAAGGTGCCGTCCAGCAACAGGCAATCGGCGCGTTGCATCCAGCTCATGACTTCGTCGTCGATTTGACCCAGGCCTGGCGCATAGAACAGTGAGGCGCCGGTGCGTCGGTCTTCGATAAACAACCCGATGGTGTCGCCCGGCTGCGGATTGCCGCGATTGGGCGAGTACGGCGGTGCGTTGCTCACCAGGGGGATCGCACGAAATTGCAGGTGTTCGCAGGCCGCGATGCCGAACAGCTCGCAGTCCAGCCCGACCGGTTGCCACTGCAACCCGCCATTCCAATGCTTGAGCATGGTGAACAAGGGGAAGCCGCTGCTCAGGTCTTCATGAACGCGTTCGGTGCACCAGACCGAATGCGGGCAGCCTTCGCGCAGGCTCAACAGGCCGGTGCAATGGTCGATCTGGCTGTCCAGCAGGACGACGCCGACGATCGCGGTATCACGCACCCGGCGCGCCGGTTGCAGCGGCGCGAAACTCTCGAGTTGCGCGCGAATGTCCGGTGAAGCATTGCACAGCACCCAATCCACACCGTTGTCGCTCAGGGCAATCGAGGACTGTGTGCGCCGTTGCGCCCGCAGGCTGCCATTGCGCATCGCGGCGCACTGGCGGCAGTTGCAATTCCATTGCGGAAAACCGCCGCCAGCGGCGGATCCGAGAACGCGAATGTGCATGAGCAATGCTCCAGAAGGCAGGCCCGGCCAACGCAACAGCTGGCCGGGTGAACAGTCAGCGGTTGGCGAAATACATCGTCACTTCGAAGCCAATGCGCAGATCGGTAAACGCGGGTTTAGTCCACATGGGTCAATCCTCTTCTTGTTGTGCCGGACGATTCCGGTAAAGCCATTAATGCACGGGGTGCCAGGTGCCCGAATGCTACTTTCGAACGAGGTGGCGGCGTGCATTGGTAGGGGGTGTTTGCGCGATGTTCAAGACCATCCAGAAACCAATGTGGGAGCGAGCCTGCTCGCGAAGAGGCCAGCACATTCAACATTGATGTTGATTGTCAGGCCGCCTTCGCGAGCAGGCTCGCTCCCACAGGGGGTTGTGTTGTGCTTGCTAAATCAGAAGAACCCCATCGGATTGATGTCGTAGCTCACCAGCAGGTTTTTGGTCTGCTGATAATGGTCGAGCATCATCTTGTGGTTTTCACGGCCGACACCGGATTTCTTGTAGCCACCGAACGCGGCGTGGGCCGGGTACAGGTGGTAGCAGTTGGTCCAGACACGCCCGGCCTTGATCGCCCGGCCCATGCGGTAGGCGCGGTTGATGTCGCGGGTCCACAGGCCGGCACCGAGGCCGAACTCGCTGTCGTTGGCAATCGCCAGGGCTTCGGCTTCGTCCTTGAAGGTGGTGATACCCACCACCGGGCCGAAGATTTCTTCCTGGAATACGCGCATCTTGTTGTGGCCCTTGAGCAGCGTCGGCTGGATGTAATAGCCGCTGGACAGGTCGCCTTCGAGGCGCTCGGCCGCGCCGCCGGTGAGCAGCTCGGCGCCCTCCTCCTGGGCAATTTTCAGGTACGAGAGGATCTTGTCGTATTGCTGCTCGGACGCCTGGGCGCCGACCATGGTTTCGGTGTCCAGCGGGTCGCCGCGCTTGATCTTGACGATTTTCTTCATCACCACTTTCATGAAGTCGTCGTAGATCGATTCCTGAACCAGGGCCCGGGACGGACAGGTGCAGACTTCGCCCTGGTTGAAGAACGCCAGCACCAAACCTTCGGCGGCCTTCTCGATGAACTGCGGTTCGGCTTGCATGATGTCTTCGAAGAAAATGTTCGGCGACTTGCCGCCCAATTCGACTGTACTCGGAATGATGTTTTCGGCCGCGCATTTCATGATGTGCGCGCCAATCGGAGTCGAACCGGTGAAGGCGATCTTGGCGATGCGCTTGCTGGTGGCCAGCGCCTCACCCGCTTCGCGACCGAAACCCTGGACGATGTTTAGCACACCGGCTGGCAGCAAATCGGCGATCAGTTCGGCGAAGACCATGATCGACAGCGGCGTCTGCTCGGCGGGCTTGAGTACCACGCAGTTGCCGGCAGCCAGGGCCGGGGCGAGTTTCCACGCGGCCATCAGCAGCGGGAAGTTCCACGGAATGATCTGCCCGACCACGCCCAATGGCTCGTGGAAGTGATAGGCCGTCGTCAACTCGTTGATCTCGGCGGCCCCGCCCTCTTGAGCGCGGATGCACCCGGCGAAGTAACGGAAATGGTCGGCGGCCAGCGGCACGTCGGCGTTCAGGGTCTCGCGCACGGCTTTGCCGTTGTCCCAGGTTTCGGTGACGGCGAGGATTTCCAGATTCTGCTCGATGCGGTCGGCAATTTTCAGCAGCACCAGGGAGCGGTCTTGCGCCGAGGTTTTGCCCCAGGCATCGGCGGCGGCATGGGCGGCATCGAGGGCTTTTTCGATGTCGGCGGCGCTGGACCGAGGGAACTCGGCGATCACTTCACCGGTGACCGGCGAGGTGTTGGTGAAATATTCGCCATTGACCGGGGCGACGAACTCGCCGCCAATGAAGTTGCCGTAGCGCGCTTTGAACGTAACGATGGCGCCGGGTGTTCCAGGTTGTGCGTAGATCATGGTGGGCCTCTGTCTGGGTCGATACCTGTCGGGCAAACAGGCGATGAACCGATAGTAGAGAGCCCCGCGCGTCAGACGAATGCGCCGTTGGCAGGGGGACTCTCGTTATTTGGTCGTAGGTTTTGCACAAATCCCACAGGGTTATGCGGTGGACTCAGGGTTAGTGCTTGGCCACCACCAGGTCTTTAGGCAGCTTGAAGGTCCAGAGCATGCCGCCCTGGTTGAAGTCCTTGACGCGCTTGGCCACTTCGCCGCCCCACAGCGGAACAGCACCACCCCAGCCGGAGAGGACCGAGACGTACTGCTCGCCGTCCATTTCCCAGGTCACAGGCGAGCCGAGTACGCCGGAGCCAGTCTGGAATTCCCAGACTTTCTCGCCGGTCTTGGCGTTGAATGCCTGCAGGAAACCTTCCGGCGTACCGGTGAACACCAGGTTGCCTTTGGTGGTCAGCACTCCGCCCCACAGCGGTGCGAAGTTCTTGTGGCGCCAGACTTCCTTGCCGGTCTTTGGGTCGATGGCGCGCAGGACGCCGATGTAGTCTTCATTCAACGGTTTGATGGTGAAACCGGCACCGAGGAACGCCGCGCCTTTTTTGTAGGCGATGCCTTCGTTCCAGATGTCCATGCCCCACTCGTTGGACGGCACGTAGAACAGCCCGGTGTCCTTGTTGTAAGCCATCGGCATCCAGTTTTTCGCGCCGAGGAATGCCGGGGCTACGAACACAGAACTGCCTTTGGCTTCGATGCCCGGTGCGCCAGGACGGCTGGCCTCGTTGTAAATCGGCCGGCCCTCTTTATCCAGGCCGGTGGCCCAGGTGATTTTGTCCACGAACGGGAAGCCGCGAATGAACTTGCCATTGGTGCGGTCCAGCACGTAGAAGAAGCCATTACGGTCAGCGGTCGCGGCGGCTTTGATCTCTTTGCCGCCTTCGGTGTAGTTGAACGAGACCAGCTCGTTCACGCCGTCATAATCCCAGCCGTCGTGAGGCGTGCTCTGGAAGTGCCATTTGATGGTGCCGTCGTCCGGGTTGAGCGCCAGGCGCGACGACGAATAGAGGTTGTCGCCCGGGCGCAGGTGCGAGTTCCACGGCGCCGGGTTGCCGGTGCCGAACAGCAGCAGATTGGTTTCCGGGTCGTAGTAACCGCCAAGCCAAGGGGCCGCGCCGCCGGTTTTCCACAGATCGCCGGGCCAGGTCTTGCCGGCTTCGCCGCCGGAGATGCCGTTCTCTACCGCTTTGCCATCCTTGTAGGTGTAGCCCATGTGGCCTTCGACAGTGGGCCGGCTCCACAGCAGGTTGCCGTTTTTCGGGTCGTAGGCTTCGATCTTGCCGACCACGCCGAACTCGCCACCGGCCACGCCGGTAATCAGTTTGCCGTTGATCACCAATGGCGCGGCACTGATCGAATAGCCTTCCTTGTGGTCGGCGACTTTCTTGCTCCAGACGACTTTGCCGGTGTCCTTGTTCAGGGCCACGAGCTTGGCGTCGAGGGTGCCGAAGAACACCAGGTCGCCGTACAGCGCGACACCACGGTTGATCACGTCGCAGCAGGGACGGATGTCATCGGGCAGGCGCGCATCGTATTGCCAGAGTTTTTTGCCGGTGCGCGCATCCACCGCAAACACCCGCGAGTAGGAACCGGTCATGTACATGACGCCGTCCTTGATCATCGGCTGTGCTTGCTGACCGCGTTGTTTTTCACCGCCGAAGGAGAACGCCCAGACCGGCCGCAAGTCTTTCACGTTGTTGACGTTGAGGGTGTCCAGCGGGCTGTAGCGTTGACCCTGGACGCCCAGACCGTTGGTGACGATCTGCTCCGGGTTCTTGGGGTCCTGGAGGATGTCTTGATCAGTGACGCCGGCCAATGCCGAGCCAGACAACAGCATGGCACTGAGCAGCACACTCAAGACGAAGGGTTGGCGACGTGCGGGTTGGGTCATGACGGCTACCTCTGCGGTTTTTGTTATACCCGGGAAATTTTCCCGGTCTGGTGCAGATTCTTGGGCGCCGCCGCCCCTGGAACAATTGCCCGCAGTGCTGAGATTGCTAGTTCCTTAGTACCGGGTCGGAAAAGATGAACACCGGATTTCCTGATCGCCTTAGGTCCCCTGTGGGAGCGAGCCTGCTCGCGAAGGCGATGTGCCAGGCGACATCAATAGTGGATGTGAGGGCCTCTTCGCGAGCAGGCTCGCTCCCACAAGGACCTGTGTTGTTCACTTGTTTGCGGTGGAATCGACACGGGTCATCTGTGCGCGTTCGTAACGCGGATACAAATGGCTGACGCTGCGGATCAGCTCGTAACGACTGAGGCTGATGCCCGCGAAACGCTCGGGAATGGGGCTGCGGATCATCTCGGCCATGTCGCGGCCATTGGCGGCGCCATCGCGCATGAGCTGATCGAGCCAGCTCAGGTAGTCACGCATTTGCTCGAACGGTTGTGGATCGCTGGCCACCGGTCCATGGCCGGGCACTATCAGCGTCCACGGCAGGCCTTGAAGGGTGGCAATGTCCGCCAGCCACACCGACAGCCCCGGACTGTTGGGTGTGGTCAGCGCCCGTTTATAAAACACCAGATCCCCGGCAAACAACACGCCGGTTTTCTGGTCGAGAATAGCCAGATCAGCGCCAGTGTGCCCACCCAGGCCCAGCAGACGAAAATCGTGATCCCCAAAACTTCGCACGCCGGGCGTCAGCGTTTCGGTCGGCAACACCACTTCGGTGCCGCGCATCCAGTCACCCACCAGTCGATACATATTCTCGGCCATGGCATCGCCCTGCTGATGCAACAGCTCGGCGGTGCCGGCCAGCGCGCCGATCGGCACGTCACTAAAGGCCTGGTTGCCGAGCACATGATCAGGATGATGATGGGTCAGCAGCACCTCTATCACCGGTTTATCGGTGGTCGCGGCAATCGCCTTGCGCATCGCTTCGCCGTAGCGTTTCGACGGCCCGGTATCGATCACCACCACGCCGCGCTCGGTGACGACGAACGCGGTATTGACGATGTTGCCGCCGTTGGCCTTGGCGAAATTGTCAGTGCTGCCTTCCAGCAGCCAGGTGTCTTCGGCGATTTGCCGGGGCTTGAGTGAGTACTCGAGATCGGCGAGGGCCGGCAGGCTCAGGCTTACAAACAACAGCAGCATCCAGCGCATCACGCGCTCCTTTGGGTCAGGGTATGGCCGCATCGAATTGATTGCCGCTGTTGTCGCGCAATAACAGGCGCGTCTGCCCTGCTCCTTCGATGTCAAAGGCCAGGTTGGGGTTTTCGCTGACGGCGGGAAACAGCTCAAGACGGGCCAACAGATGATCGTTTTGGTCCCGCAACTCCGCATGGTTGATGAAGAATTCCGGGATGCCGCTGACCATGCCGTTGTCCATCGGATGCGCCACCTGCAGCCGCACGCGACTGAACTCGCCACGGGGATAACGACCGCCCAGCACTTCGCCGATGTGGTCCTCCCAACCTGGCTGGGTGCGCACCACACTCGGCGCCGTGCAACCGCCGCCCGCCGCATCGATCAGGGTCGAGCCGACATGCCAGAGGCCGTCGCGGGTCAGCACCGCCGCACGCAACGGCGTGGCTTGCTCAATGCGGATACGGATCGACAGCCAGGGCAGTACGCGATCGAGCGGCTGGAAATCGACGATTTTCGGTAAGGGGTTGAGTTCGGCCCAGGCGAGGATTTTCACCACCTCGCCCTTGAACGCCCGGGCGTCGATCTCCAGCGGCACTTGCCGGGCGTCTTCGGCGAACGGCGGCGCCAACAGCTTGACCCGGTCGTCGAACACGAACGGCGCATCGCCGAGCATCTGCTTGTGATAGAAGTCCCACATCACCGAGGGCACCGGGTCTTTGCCCGGGTCGATGTCCACGGCGTGCGCGGCGATGGGTAACCAGCAGGCCAACAGACAACTCGCTCGCCAGTTCACTATTGATACATCTCGGGCACGTCATAGCGCAGGCCGTAGTGGCCATAAATGGTTTTGACGGCGCCCTCGCGGATCAAGGTTTCCAGCGCCTCTTCCACTGCATAGGCCAACTGACGGTTGCTTTCATGCACCGCCATACCGATCTCCCAGAGCTGCTTGCCCATGTTCGGGTAGGCGTTTTCCGCCAGCGCCACTTGCGGGTCCGCCGCTTCATGCACTTGCCAGTCGATCTCGCCGCGCATGGCCATCACCGCGTCGACTTCACCGGCCTTCATGGCCGCGAAAGCCTGTGCCACGCCGGGGTAGTGATGGGTTTTGCCGGCGAGCATGCCGCTGAATACCGAGGTCAGGTAGAACGACGGCACACTGTCGACTTCGACGCCGATCGGGTGGTGTTCGAACACGGCGACGCTGCCCACCTTGTCCAGCCGCCGACGGTCGTAGGCGACCTGCCATTGTTCGTTCTGGTACGGCCCGAACATCACCACATGGCCATTTTCCAACTCACCCAGTTCATTGCGTTTCTGCGCGTAATCGCGATCATACGGCACGCGCATCATCAGGTCGGCCAGTTGCAGATCGTGCAACTGACTGGCACGCCAGATGTAATCGCGCAGGTCGTCATCGAGCTTCTCGCCGGCGGGCGCCCACATCAACGTCAGGCGCACGCCAAGGGCCGTGGCCAACGCCTCGGCGAGTTCGACATCAACGCCACGGGCCTGGCCGGCGTCTTCAAAACTGTAGGGGGCGAAGTCCTTGTAGACCGCCACTTTCAGCTCCCCGGCGGCAATCATTTCGTCATAGGTTCGGACCTGCGCCTGCACTGCCTGGCAGTACAGCAACACAGCGCTGATCAACACAGCGAGCAGGCGCATGGATTACTCCTCGACGTGAACGCTGTCCAGGTAAGTGCGCACCGCCCACAACGCTTCCTGGCTCAGGTAGTCGGCCATCTTCGGCATGTAGACCCGACCGTCACGCACGGCACCGTTGCGCACACGTTCGACGAACCATTCATCACCCGCTTCGGCGACATCCAGCATGCGCAGATCGGGGGCGATGCCGCCGGATTTGGCTTCCAGGCCATGACAGGCTGCGCAGTTCTGGTTGTAGGCCGAAGAGCCGATTTCCACGGCCTTGTCGTGCTCCGGGGAGGTGCGATACGGGTTCACCGCCGCCCACCCATCGCCATCAACCTGTACGCCGGCGTCCTTGATCGGGGTCAGGCCCGGGGTGGCGACAGCCTGAGGTA
The DNA here is from genome assembly GCF_054898105.1 of Pseudomonas sp. MDT1-17. NCBI lineage: Bacteria > Pseudomonadati > Pseudomonadota > Gammaproteobacteria > Pseudomonadales > Pseudomonadaceae > Pseudomonas > Pseudomonas sp. MDT1-17. The sequence goes on from NZ_JBUBVM010000001.1 coordinate 3,993,047, forward strand.
CCACGTCGCCGTGAGCCCAGACGGAACCTGCGCTGATAAAACCGGCCAGCAGTCCGGCAACGAGTAAGGCGTTGCGTTTTGTTGTCATTGTTATGCCCTCTTGATTGCACGCAAAACCTCTTTGAAGAGGCTATGGCACCCATCTTAGGAAGGGCTTCGCGCAAGCCCCATGCTGCTTTGGTGTCCGCCGTCTAGTTCCTTGGTAGTAGGGCTTGTGGCGCACACGCAAATACAGCCGCGGATCGCAAAAACCGCGCCGCCCCGGGCGAGTTACTACCTTGGTACTGGCTCACTGGTACTTTCTGCATATTTCCTTCTGCCTCGCAGGCTTCCTATGCTGGCGCTACCTGTAATGGAGTGCCCTATGCGCCAGCTTGCCCCTTACGCCCTGATCTACCTGTTGGCGATTGCCTGCGCCGCCGGGCTGGCGACCCAGAGCCAGGCTGCCGACGCGCCGTTGCAGGTGAAAATCGGCTACCTGGGCTATCGCCCCGACCCGGGCCCGTTGCTGTCGAATGTCATTCCCGAACCGGTTGATGCCGGGCTGCGTGGCGCCGAATTGGCGATCACTGACAGCAACAGCACCGGGCGTTTCCTCAACCAGAGCTACAGCCTGGTCAGCGCCAACGTCGACAATCCAGATGCCCTGGTCGAAGCGGCCAAGGCCCAGCATGAACAAGGTCTGCGCCTGTTTGTGGTGAATGCACCGGCGCAGAGCCTGCGCCGGCTCAGCGCCGTGCTGCCCGACAGCTTGCTGTTCAATGCCGGCAGTCCCGATGACAGCCTGCGCAACACCGATTGCCTGCCGAATGTGCTGCACAGCCTGCCGAGTCGGGCGATGCTCGCCGATGCGCTGGCGCAGTTTCTGGTGGTGCGCAAATGGCAACGGGCGCTGCTGATCGTCGGCCCGACTCCGGACGATCAAGCCTATGCCGCCGCCCTGCGCCGCGCCGCCAAACGTTTCGGCTTGAAACTGGTGGCGGAAAAAGCCTGGAGCTTTGACAACGATCAGCGTCGCAGCGCCCAGGCCGACATGCCGCTGTTCACCCAGACTGCCGAGTACGACGTGGTGCTGGTGGCGGATGAACGCGGTGATTTCGGCGAATACGTGCCCTACCAGACCTGGTACCCACGGCCGGTCGCCGGCACTCAGGGCCTGACCCCGGTGGGCTGGCACAAAACCGTGGAAACCTACGGCGCCGCCCAGTTGCAGAAACGCTTCGAAGCCCTCGCCGGGCGCTGGATAAACGACCGGGATTTCGCCGCGTGGATCGCCGTGCGCAGCATCGCCAGTGCGGTGAGCAAGTTGCGTCAGACCGATCCGATGGCGATCCGTACGCTTGAAACCAGTGATCAATTGCCGCTGGACGGTTTCAAGGGTCGCAAGCTCAGTTATCGGCCGTGGAACGGCCAGTTGCGCCAACCCATTCCCATCGTCCAGCCCCGGGCTCTGGTCAGCACTTCGCCGCAGGACGGTTTTCTGCATCCCTTTAACGAGATGGACAGCCTGGGCTACGACAAGCCCGAGGTCAGCTGCAGCTTTCCCTGATCCCACCTCCACAACAATGACAATAAAAGGAATCCGCCATGCGCCGCACCCTGCTCTGCCGCTCCCTGCTTTTCTGGGCCCTGCTGCTTGCCGCCGGGCACGCCGCGGCCAGCACCGCCTGGGTTTCCAATGAAAAGGACAACAGCCTGAGCCTGATCGACCTGCAGACCTTGCAAGTCACCGATACCCTGCCCGTCGGCCAGCGCCCACGCGGTCTGCTGCTGTCCCACGACAATAAGCTGCTGTACATCTGCGCCAGTGACTCGGACCGGGTCCAGGTGATGGACGTCGCCACGCGCAAGATCATCAAGGAGCTGCCCTCGGGCAAAGATCCTGAGCAGTTCGCCCTGCACCCCAACAATCGCTGGCTGTACGTTTCCAACGAAGACGATGCGCTGGTGACGGTGATCGACACCGAAACCTCCAAGGTGCTGAGCCAGATCAACGTCGGCGTCGAACCTGAAGGCATGGCCGTCAGCCCCGACGGCAAGTGGGCGGTGAACACCAGCGAAACCAGCAACATGCTGCACTGGATCGACACTAGCACCCAGACGCTGGCCGACAGCACCCTGGTGGATCAGCGGCCGCGCTTCGTCGAATTCACGCCCGATGGCTCGAAGCTCTGGGCTTCGGCGGAAATCGGCGGCACGGTGACGATTCTCGACGTCGCCACCCGCAAGATCCTCAAGACCCTGACCTTCCAGATCAAGGGCGTGCACCCGGACAAGGTTCAACCGGTGGGCATCAAACTCAGCGCCGACGGCAAGTACGGTTTCGTCGCCCTCGGCCCGGCCAATCATGTCGCAGTGGTCGATGCCAAAACCTTTGAAGTGCTTGATTACCTGCTGGTCGGCCGGCGCGTCTGGCAGATGTCATTTACCCCGGATCAGAAGCAGTTACTGGCCACCAACGGTGTCAGCGGCGACGTGTCGGTGATTGATGTCGACAGCTTCAAGGTCACCAAATCGGTGAAGGTCGGGCGCTATCCGTGGGGCGTGGTGGTCACGCCATGAACGCACTGGAAGTCAGTAAGCTGAGCTTCGCCTATGGCGCGCGCGAGGCGTTGCGTCAGGTGAGTTTCAGCCTGGCACCCGGGCGTTTCGCGGCGCTGCTTGGGCCGAACGGCGCGGGTAAATCGACGCTGATCGCCCTGCTCACTCGGCTCTACGATGTGCAGCGCGGTGACATCCGCGTCGGCGGTTGTTCGCTGCGTGACGCGGCGCGTCCGGCGCTCAAGCAACTGGGTGTGGTGTTTCAGCAAAGCACGCTGGACCTGGACCTCAGCGTTGAACAAAACCTGCGTTATCACGCCGCGCTGCATGGGATGTCCCGGCGTCAGACCGGAATCCGGGTCGACGCCGAACTGGCCCGCCAGTCCCTGACTGAACGCCGTCGCGAGCGGGTCCGCGAACTCAATGGCGGCCACCGTCGCCGGGTGGAAATCGCTCGCGCGTTGCTGCATGAACCGCGCCTGCTGCTGCTCGACGAGGCCAGCGTCGGCCTCGACCCGGCCAGTCGGCTGGCGCTCAATCAGCACATTCGCAGTTTGTGCCGCGAGCAGCACCTCAGCGTGCTCTGGACCACCCATTTGCTGGATGAAGTGCAGCCGAGCGATGACTTGCTGATTCTTCATCAAGGACGCCTGGTGGCCAGCGGGCAGGCGGATACTTTGAGCCAGGAACATGGCGGCGACCTCGGGTCAGCCTTCACCCGCCTGACGACATCGGGAGCGGCCCAATGAATGCCTACTGGCAATGTTTCAGCGGTATCGTGCTGCGCGAATGGCTGCGCTTTGTGTTGCAGCGCACGCGGTTTCTTAGCGCGCTGGTGCGGCCGTTGCTGTGGTTGTTGGTGTTCGCCGCCGGTTTTCGCGCGGCACTCGGGATCGCGATCATCGAGCCCTACGACACCTACATTCCCTATGAGGTCTACATCATCCCCGGGCTGGCCTGCATGATCCTGCTGTTCAACGGCATGCAAGGTTCGCTGTCGATGGTCTACGACCGGGAAATGGGCAGCATGCGCGTGCTGCTGACCAGCCCCCTGCCCCGCACTTTCCTGTTGTGCAGCAAGTTGTTGGCCACCTCGCTGATCTCGCTGCTGCAGGTGTATGCCTTCCTGGCGATTGCCTGGGTGTACGGTGTGCAACCACCGGCCATGGGGCTGTTGATCGCCTTGCCGGCATTGTTGCTGGTGGCATTGATGCTCAGCGCACTGGGTTTGTTACTGTCCAACGCCATCCGTCAGCTGGAGAACTTCGCCGGGGTGATGAATTTCGTGATCTTCCCGCTGTTTTTCCTGTCCTCGGCGCTGTATCCGCTGTGGAAGATGCGCGAGTCCAGCGAGTGGCTGTACTGGTTGTGCGCGCTGAACCCGTTCACCCATGCGGTGGAACTGGTGCGGTTTGCCCTGTATGAACGCTTCAATCCGTTGGCGCTGGCGGTGTGCATCGGGCTGACGCTGGTATTCGCGCTGCTCGCCGTGTTCACCTTTAACCCGCAACACGCCGCCCTGCGCAAAACCAGCTAACAACACAGTTCACTGTGGGAGCGAGCCTGCTCGCGAAGCGGAGTGTCAGTCGACATCAATGCTGGATGTGATGGCCTCTTCGCGAGCAGGCTCGCTCCCACAGGGGATTTGTGTTGAACAGGGTGAAATTACTACTTTAGTACTGCTTTACCTGCCTATCGTCGCATTCCCAACGCACCGAGACTGGCATGTAATGGGTTCATAACTATAAGGATTGAACCCCATGCCGCGTGCCCGACGTCGTCTTCTGCGCCCTTCCCTCGCTGCGCTATCGATGAGCCTGTTGCTGGGTGCCGCGCAGGCCGAAACACCGCTGTTCTCCGCCGACGGCTATCGCATCGGCCTCTACCGCAGCCCGACCCCGAATCACGTACAGGGCGCCGGCATCATCGATACCGCGGCCCTGCAAACCCTGCTGACCCAGACGCCCCGTCCGGTGCTGATCGACGTCTACCGCCGGCAATGGCTGCAAGGACGCTTCATCGAGGACCAGCCCCACGAAAACCTGCCCGGCAGCCATTGGCTGGCCAATACCGGCGACGGTGACCTGACGCCCGACTGGCAAGACTACTTTGCGCGTAAGCTGATCACATTGACCGATGGCGATCTCGCGCAACCGCTGGCCTTCTATTGCCGCTCCGATTGCTGGCTGAGCTGGAACGCCGTGAAACGCGCCGCCGCCTTGGGCTATAAGACGCTGTACTGGTATCGCGACGGCCTGGACGCCTGGCAGGCCGCCAACCTGCCCGTGACGCCGGCCCAGCCCGAGCCCTTTCCCTGACCTTTACGTGTGCGTGTTGTTGCCACACCCTAATCAAAATAATGAGGTGAAAGGCTATGTACAAAATTCTGATTGCCGACGATCACCCGCTGTTTCGCGAAGCCATTCACAACGTCATCAGCGATGGTTTTCCAGGCAGCGAGGTGATGGAAACCGCTGACCTGGACAGCGCCCTGGCGCTGACTCAGGAACACGACGACCTGGACCTGATCCTGCTCGACCTGAACATGCCCGGCATGCACGGCCTCAATGGCCTGATCAACCTGCGCAACGAGGCGCCGACCATTCCGGTGGTGATCGTCTCGGCCGAACAGGACAAACAAGTCGTGCTGCAAGCCATTACCTATGGCGCGGTGGGTTTCATCACCAAATCCTCGCCACGGGTGCAGATGACCGAAGCCATCCAGCAAATCCTCAACGGCAATGTCTACTTGCCGCCGGACATTATCCGCACGCAAAAATGCGGCTCAAGGCGCATGAACGATGCCCCGAGCTTCCCGCCGGAACTGCTCCAGGCCTTGACCCGCAAGCAATTGCTGGTGCTCGAACGCATGACCAAGGGCGAGTCGAACAAACAGATCGCCTACACCCTGGAAATCGCCGAAACCACGGTCAAGGCCCACGTCTCGGCCATCCTGCGCAAACTCAACGTGCACAATCGGGTGCAGGCGATTTTGAGTGCCGGGGATATTGATTTCGGGTCTTACTTACGGCGTTGAGACCGAGTCGCCCCTTTCGCGAGCAAGCCCGCTCCCACACTAGATCCGAGTCGACTCGGTCAATTGTGGGAGCGGGCTTGCTCGCGAAGAGGCCAGCAAAAGCACCGGAGGAATCAAGGCCTGCCGAGCAAGTGACTCATTGCGGTCTTCAGCTTCATCGGCCGCACCGGCTTATGCATCAAGGTGTGCCCCAACTCACGGATCTGCAATTTGAGTTCATTGCTGTAATTGGCGGTGATCATCATCGCCGGAATGGCCGAGCCGCGACGGGCGTTGATCCGGGCCACGGCATCGACGCCGTTCTGATCGTCGTCCAGGTGGTAGTCGGCGATCAGCAAGTCGGCTTCTTCGTGATAGTTGTCCACTTGCCGCGCCAGGTCCTCCTCGGACAGCGCCGTGACCACCAGACACCCCCACCCTTCGAGCAATGTGCGCATGCCGGCGCAAATGGCTGCGTCGTTATCCAGCACCCACACCCGTGCCCCACGCAGACGTTCGAGCATCGGTTCACTCATCAGCAGGCTCGGCAGCGTCTTGGGGGCCGTTGCACTCAAAGGCACTTCGACCGAGAACATCGAGCCCTTGCCCGGCCACGAACGCACGTGAATGCGGTGACCGAGAATCCCGGCAATCTTTTCCACGATCGCCAGCCCCAGACCTAACCCGCGATCCTGATCCGGACGCTGCACGTCACCGCGCTTGAACTCCTGAAAAATCTCTTCCAGACGGTTTTCGGCAATGCCCATGCCGCTGTCCCAGACCTCGATCGACAGGCGCTGGTGATGACGCCGGCAACCGAGCACCACGCGACCGCTGTAGGTGTAGCGAATGGCGTTGCTCAACAGATTTCGAAGGATCCGCGCCAACAATTGAATGTCGCTGCGCACCAGTGCCGAACAGGGGATGAAATGCAGCTCAAGTCCTTCACTGCGGGCCACCTGGGTGTACTCGGCCGCGAGGTTTTCCAGCAATTCGCTCAGGGCAAACGGCGCAATGTCGGCCTTGATCACCCCGGCATCCAGTTTGGAGATGTCCACCAAAGTGCCCAGCAGGTTCTCCACGTCTTCCAGCGAGTTGCTGACGTTACGCACCAAAATTGCATTGGCCACCGGTTCGCGCCGTTCCAGCAAAGCGCTGGTAAACAGCCGCGCGGCATTGAGCGGTTGCAGCAGGTCATGACTGACGGCGGCGAGAAACTTGGTCTTTGACAGGTTGGCCTGCTCGGCCTCGAGTTTCGCTTCGCGCAGGCGAGACTCCACGCGCCGACGCTCGTCGATCTCGCGCAGTAATTGGTCGTTGAGCGTGGTCAGTTCCGCCGTCCGCTCGCGCACCCGCAACTCAAGATTCTGATAAGCCTGGTGCAGCGCTTCGGCGGTGCGGCGGCGCTCGGTGATGTCGCGGATCAACACGAAAATCCCCACCACTTCCCCGGTGGCCAGACGATTGGGTACGTATGAGCGCAGCATGTAGCGCTCCTGGTTGTTGATGTTGGTTTCGGCGAACTCGAACGTCACGCTCTCACCGGCCAGGGCCCGAGCCACATAGGCTTCCAGACGCTGGTAATGCTGTTCGCTGTGGACTTCGCGCAGGCTCTGCCCAAGCATCACGCCCCGAGGCCAGCAGTACCATTCTTCATACACCTTGTTGGTGAACTCGTAGACCAGGTCGGCATTCAGGTAGGCAATCAGCGCCGGCACATGGTCAGTGATCAAGCGAATCCAGCGCTCGCTTTCGCTCAGCGCTTCGGCGTGTTGGTAGCGTTCGGTGATGTCGGTGAAGGTGTTGACGAAACCGCCGGTGGGCAATGGATGGGTACGGATTTCCAGCACCCGGCCATCGTAGAGGCGCTGCTCGCATTCCTGCACGTGCCGCCCGTTCAGATCACGAGTGGCCGGCGTCAGCAAGTTCAATTCGCTGTCGGCGATCACCTCGGCGAACTGACGATGGGCCGCCACCGGCGCCAGGCCGCTCAGTTCGAGGAAACGTCGGTTCCACAGTTCCAGAATACCCTCGGCGTTGACCATGGCTACCCCTTGGGAAAGGTTGTCGACCGCCCGTTGCAACAGATGCGATTTCTGCGCCACCGCTTGCTCACGGCGCACGGTTTCGCTGAGTTTGACGTCGGTAATGTCGGTGAACAGGATCACCCGTCCGCCCTCTTGGGTCGGTCGTTCGCTGACTTGCAACCAGCGACCGTCCTGCAAGCGATACAGCAGATTTTCGTCGGCATGCCCGCGCGGTTCTTCGGTGAACAGGCCCGTGGCGGACATCAGCCGCTTGACCTCGGCCAGGCGCATGCCGGCGTTGATCCGCACCCGGCTGTTGCCCCAGAACGCCTTGAAGCGGCTGTTGAACAGCACGATCCGCTGGTCCGCATCGAACAGCACAAACGCATCGGAAATGCTCTCGATGGCATCGATCAAATGCTGATGCGCGGTTTCCGCGCGCAGGCGCGCTTCGCTGAGCAAGTGGTTGCCTGACTTGAGTTCAGCCATGGCCTGGTTCAAGGCGTCGGTGCGCTCACGCACCTGTTCGGCCAGCACCACCGAATGCTGGAACGCCGCGTAGGGGTCGTTGCCGCGGGTGATGCCGGACTCGATCCGCTCGATCAGCGCGCCATTGATGCGTTGCAGTTTGTGGTTGTCGCGCTGCAGGCCGGCGATCTGTGCCTGAAGCTCAGCGGTGTCCAGGGGACCGGCCCCGGGCAATGGCAACCCCGGTGAAGGTCTGGTTGATATGCATGCCATTGAACTGTTCTCCGTAGGTGTTGAAACCCATCACCCGTTGGTCACGCAAAAAAGCCCCGATCTGCTCCAGACTCCCACCGTCTTCAAGTTCCAGGCGCCTGAGAAAGCAGTCGCAGCCGATGGTCAGCAGCAGATCGCCGAGGCGCTCCTGCAACCCTTCGAACAGCGTTTGCAGATTCGGCAGCATCGGGCCTGGCGTCATGACCGTGAGGACGATGCCGTTTTCCACCGCGCAGTAGAAACTCAGGCTCAGGTCCGGATGAACCTGCTGGATCGCCCGCACGTAATACTGATCGTTGATCCGTACGGCCAATGGGTGCGCAGCGAAGATCCGATGATCGAGCTCCGCTACCGGCACACCGATGTGCCGGGCGTACTCCTCGGCGGCCGGCTCGGCATTGAGTTCAAAGACCCGGCGCGAGGCGCTGTCGGCGCCGGTGACGACCAGTTTTTCCGCCCTCGGCAAGATGTGGTGAGTGGTGAACACCTCGAAGTCCAGCCAAGTGTTGACCAGCACCACCACCGCCGCGCCGCTGTGGAACTCGCCATTGAAATAGACGTGGGTGTGGGTCAGGTAATTGTCGTCGCCGGCCGAACCGCCAAAATGCGGGATGTCGCCCAACGCCGCACTCAGGGCCGCGAGGACCATTTCTTCACGGCTGGACAAACCATCGAGCAGGGTCAGCGCAAAGCTGTTGCCCTTGATCGGTGCCTGGGTGTTGCTGCGACAGCCACTGACCAGTCGCTCGACCATTTGCTGGGCGTCGATCAGGCTGAAGCGCTCCATCTCGGAGATCAGTTCGGCGTCGATGGAAAAATGCCGATGGTCGAAGCCGACCGCGGTCACACAGTTGCGACCGTAGCCCAACGGCGTGATTTCCCCGGCGCTGGTGCAACCCACCAGGCGAATGCCACCGAAGCTTTGTTGCAAGGCCTGACCCAGCGCCTGCAAGTCGTACTCGGCGGAACAGAAGAACAGCACAAACCCCAGATGCGGGTGCAACAGCTGCCGCGACAATTCCTGGGCAACCTCCTGGGCATCGGTGGCCTGGGACATTGCACTGACCACGCCTTCGTTCTGGACCTGCTGCATCGTCGCCTCCCGCAGGTGCGCATGTATGAGGCACGAGTGTACGAAGCCTGAGGGTCGCGACGTATGCTACTTGGGTAGCGGGTAGCCGCTTCGATGGGATGAGAGTCTGTGCGACCGTTTCAAGGACGACTCAAACTCTGTAGCAGCTGTCGAGCTTGCGAGGCTGCGTTCGGCTGCGCAGCAGTCGCAAAACCTGAGTGCGAGGTTTTCCTGAAACATCGCATTGTCTGATTTCACGACTGCTTCGTCCGATCGCGGCCCGAGCCGAACGCTGCCTCGCGGTGCTCGACAGCTGCTACAGATCGGGTAATGGCTAGTCGAAAGGCATCAGGGCCATCTCCTTCGCCAAGGGATTACCAGGTCAGCACCGCCCCCACCGCAAAGGTGTCGGTGTCTTCGTTCTGGTCGCTGGTGTCGTGGCCGTTGATTGCGAACTGGTTGTACTCGGCCACCAGCTTGAGGTTGTCGTTGACGTCATGGAACAGCGCAACGCCGCGCGTCTCGTAGTCCGCGCCGCTGCCGACCACGCCATTGCCGTCGTCGTTGGTCTTGCCATAAGACAAGGCCAGTCGGTTCTTGCCCAGTTTGTAGGAGCCCTGCAGCAGATAACCGTCACTGTCGACGTTGCGCAGGGTCGGTTCGCCGGCGTTGTTGGTGAAGAACGGGTTGATGCCCTTGGCCTGGAAGCCGGAGCCGGTAAGCGACAGCCCACCCATCTTCGCTTGCACACCGTAGCCGACGCCTTTGGAGGTGACGGACTGGACAGTGGAATCGGTATTGTCCGAAGTCTGGTAGCTGCCGTTGACCCAGCTGTAGATCTTCGCCCCGGCCACGTCGAACTGATAGGTGATCTCGCTCTCGGCGCGCGGGTTCTCCTGATAGGCCTTGCCCAATGGACTGCTGTCGTTGGTGTCCACCGGGTCCATGATCCCCACCGCCACCCGCAAGCCCTCCATCACTGGCGTGCGATAGGTAATCTGCGACGTCGGGAACGGGTACGGATAACCCGTGCCGATGTTGCCGAACGACACCCCGCCACCGTCCACCAGCCCCAGGGAATCACTGACCTGGCCGTAACCGGCGAGCATTTCATCCAGCAGGATGTTGGAGCGGGCGAACAGGCCAAAGTCCTTGCCGATCAACACCTCACCCCACTCAGGATTGGCCACGGTGCCGTAGAACTGCCGCACGTCGATGGCGGTGTCGGTGCCGTTGGTTTCGCTGTCGTTGATGGTCACCCAGAACGAAGTCCGGGCACCGAGCTTGAGGTCATCGATCTGCTTGCTCATGTTGAAGCCCAAGTAGTTGGGCAAAAAGCCCATCTTCACACGCGCCTGTTTGCGGTCGAACTGGTCGCCGGCACGGTCCACATCGCTGTTCACATAGAAGGCGTTGATGTAGCCGTCGGTGGAAAACGTGGTCTGGTCCTTGTCGTACAGCATGATCTCGGCTTCGGCCATCGAGCTCAAACCGAGGGTCGACAGGCTGGCGATGAAGGCAGGCAAGAAACGATGCTGGATGTTCTTATTGTTGTGCATGACGCGCTCCGCAGCGGGGGACTGGATGTCGGAGGCGATTATCGAAAGCTGACCGGCGGCGTCATACGCTGCCTTGGAGGCGGTTTTGAAGTGCTTTGGAGTGGCCGGTGTTGCGCGGCAAGTTCGGTGTAAGACCGCGCGTCGGCAGGCCCGAAACTTAGGGTGTACGCCTGTGGAACGGACTGGCGTCCACAAGCACCGGTACTGGCTAGACGCCCGCTCTAAACAGCATGTAAGCGGCGACCACGACACAGATGCTGGCGAAGCCGATCTGCAATCCCCGGGCCGGTACTCGTGCGCAAAGCCTGCGGCCAATGATCATGCCAACGATGCTGGCGACGATAAACGCCACGCCCATACCGTCGATTCGCACCCCGGCCTGAAACGCGCCGATCACGCCGATGGCGGAAATAAGGCTGATCACCATCAAGGAGGTGGCGACGATTCCGCGCATCTGCACATCGGTCAACTGCTTGAACGCCGGGACGATCAGGAAGCCACCGCCCACCCCGAGCAGCCCGGAGACGACCCCGGTCACCGCGCCCAGTGCTGCGAGGGTCGCGGTGCACTTGGCGGTCCAGGAAAAGCGCCCGGTCTGCTGATCGAGCATGCAGTTCTTCTGGCCCCAGTTGGCGTGGCCGTGGTCGTTTGGACCTTCTTCCGGGCGCTCACGACGCAGCATCCGCCAGGCCACCATGACCATCAGCAGACTGAACAGAATCATCAGGATTTTTTCCGGCAACTGATGAGCGAAGTAGATGCCGACCGGCGAAAAAATCGCACCCAGCAATGCGATCAGCATCGCGGCACGATAGCGCACCAGACCATGGCGAAAACCGTCGATGGCCCCCACCGCCGCGGCGCTGCCCACCGCAAAAAGCGCGACCGGCGCGGCCTGGGTCATGGTCAAACCTAACCCCAGCACCAGGGCCGGCACCGCAAGAATGCCGCCGCCAGCACCGGTCAATCCCAGGACCAGCCCCATCACCACCCCAAAAAAACTTGCCAGCAACATAAACCACTCGTGATCTGCGAAAAAAAGCCGGGAACGCCCGGTATCGATGACAGACAGGATAGAGCCCGCACAGCTTTTTTCCTTCTTTGAATTGATTGGGGGCTGGTCAGCGCAGGGAAAATGAATCTACCCTCAACACTTGTTCAGAATGAAACGGTCACCATGCCTGCCTTGATTGAAGCCTTCCTTGACCCTGCCTCGTCGACCTACAGTTACGTGATTTACGAGCACGACGGGAGTCAGTGCGCGATCGTCGACCCGGTGCTGGATTACGACGCCGCCGCCGGGCGGACCGCGACCACCCAGGCTGACCGGGTGATCACCTTCGTGCGCGAACACCACTTGCAAGTGCAATGGTTGCTGGAAACCCACGCTCATGCCGATCACCTGTCCGCTGCGCCGTATCTGCGTCGGGAACTGGGGGGCGAGATTGCGATTGGTCAGTCGATCAGCAAGGTTCAGGGCGTGTTCAAATCCCTGTTCAACCTTGAGCCGGAATTTCGCAGTGACGGTTCGCAATTCGACCATCTGTTTGCCCCGGATGAGTCATTTCGCATCGGCAACCTCAAGGCCACGGCCCTGCACGTTCCCGGGCACACGCCAGCGGACATGGCCTATCTGATCGACAGCGATGTGATTCTGGTGGGCGATACATTGTTCATGCCGGACGTGGGTACCGCTCGTTGTGATTTTCCCGGCGGCAACGCCAACCAGATGTTCGCCTCGATCCGCAAACTGCTGGCCTTTCCTGCCAGCGTGCGACTTTATGTCTGCCACGATTACCCGCCCGAGGGCCGCGAACCTCAGTGCATGAGCACAGTTGGCGAGCAGCGTAAAAGCAACATTCACATCCATGACGGAGTCGACGAAGCCGCGTTCGTCGCCATGCGCACCCAGCGTGACGCGGGGTTGGGTATGCCGACGCTGTTGCTGCCGGCGATTCAGGTGAATGTGCGGGCGGGGAATTTGCCGCCGGCCGAGGACAATGGCGTTGTGTACCTGAAGATTCCGATCAATAAACTTTAAGATCAAAAGATCGCAGGCTTCGCCAGCTCCTTGTATGTTGACCCTGATTCCAACGAGAGAGGTTACGCTCAAGGATTCATACAGCAGCAAGTACGTTTCTGGGGGAGGCCGATCGCTCCTGAAGGCAGGATTCGCTCCTGACCTTGTCTGTAGAGAGGCCCCCCCGCCTCATTGCCCACCACGAAGAGTATCGAGAAGCCGACAAGTCGGACTTCGCATTACAAGGTTGCAGTGGCATGAAGTTCGAGGTCGGGGGAACCAGAAGCAATCTTACCGAAAGTCAGGGAAGTGAAAAGCATGAATACTCATGTCGGCATAGACATTGGTGCCAAAACGTCTGCCATGGGATGGCGGCAGAACGGTAAAACATCAGGCCAGTGGGACATTCAGCACACACCCAAGGGGCGTAAGGCTGCCGTGACCAAGATGTTGGGCCTCAAACCGCTGAGCGTGGTCATGGAGGCCACCGGCATTTACTACCTGGACCTTGCGCTGGAGTTGCACGCCGCCGGCCTACCGGTCTCGGTGATCAACCCCAAAAGCTTCCATAATTTTGCCAAGCTGATGCTGCAAAACAGCAAAACTGACCAGATTGATGCTCAACTGCTGGCCGAATATGGTGAACGCATGGCGCCTAGACTTTGGGTGCCACCTACTGCAGATCAACTGATGCTGCGTGCGATTGGTCGTCATATCAACCGGCTGATTGGCCATCGGACCCGAGCCAAGAACGAGTTGCACGCATTACAAGCGACGGAAACGAGTGTTGAACTGCTGATCGAGGATGAAAAAGATGCGATTGCAGCGCTGGACACACGGATTGATCGTTTGAAGAAGGCCGCACGCGAGGCCATCGCCAAATGCCCGGATCTGAGCTTGCAGTTTCGCTGCATGATGGCCGCCCCCGGCGTGGGGGAAGCCTCGGCCATCGCCGCACTGGCTGAGCTGACAACGCTGCCGGTGACGCTTAAATCGGCACAGGTCAGCCGTTATGCAGGGCTCGACGTAAGGTTGACCCAGTCAGGCACCAGCGTGAACCGGCCAGGCCGGATGTCCAAATGCGGCAACGCGTATTTACGGGCAGCGATGTTCATGCCGGCAATGACGGCAATCCGCTGTGATGAGAATGTGAAGGCCTTTTACGAGGCGCTGGTAGCTCGCGGCAAGAAGAAAATGCAGGCCATCGGAGCAGTGATGCGCAAATACCTGACCGGGTTATGGGCCTGCATGCGATCTGGAGAAGAATTTAATACGGCCAAACTTTTTAGCGAAAAACATCTCGCGAAAGCTTGACCGTGAACAGAGTATCTACAGGTCCGAGTTGAAACACATTTCCAGGTAGGAGCCGGCGAAGCCGGCGATCTTTTGATTTTGCCCTTAGGCGAGGGTCAACCCATTCGCCGGCAACGGCAACGCCGTTTTGTAGCGCACCTGCTTGAGCGCAAAGCTCGAACGAATGTTCGCCACGCCGGGGACTTTGGTGAGGAAATCCATCATGAAGCGCTCAAGCGACTGAATGGTCGGCACCAGCACCCGGATCAAATAGTCCGGGTCGCCGGCCATCAAATAGCACTCCATCACTTCCGGGCGATCCGAGATCGCCTCTTCAAAATGCTGCAGCGCCTCCTCCACCTGTTTCTCCAGGCTCACATGAATGAACACATTCACGTGCAGCCCTAACAGATCGGCATCCAACAGCGTCACTTGCTCGCGAATCAGGCCCAATTCTTCCATCGCCTTGACCCGGTTGAAACACGGTGTCGGCGACAGATTGACCGAGCGTGCGAGGTCGGCGTTGGTGATGCGCGCATTCTCCTGAAGGCTGTTCAAAATGCCGATATCGGTACGGTCCAGTTTGCGCATGAGACAAAACCACCTTTTTTTATGTTTATGCAGATTTTTTATCCTCAAATGATCGCCAACGCAACGAAACAGAGAGAAATATTCTTCTTGGCCGGGACTATGATTGTTGTAGGACAAGATTTCTTCCACAGAAGAATGACAGTCAGCTCACTACAAGAAATTCACAAGATCGAGCGTAGAAGCCATGAACCAAGCGTACGAACCACTGCGTCTGCACGTTCCCGAGCCCTCGGGCCGCCCCGGCTGTAAAACCGACTTCTCCTACCTGCGTCTGACCGACGCGGGCACGGTGCGCAAACCCCCCATTGACGTTGAACCGGCCGACACCGCTGATCTGGCCAAGGGCCTGATTCGCGTGCTCGATGACGAGGGTAATGCCCTCGGTCCATGGGCCGAAGGCGTACCATCCGAGATCCTGCGCAAAGGCATGCGTGCCATGCTCAAGACGCGGATCTATGACAACCGCATGGTGGTCGCCCAGCGCCAGAAGAAAATGTCGTTCTACATGCAGAGCCTTGGCGAAGAAGCCATCGGCAGCGGCCAGGCCCTGGCGCTGAACGTCGATGACATGTGCTTCCCGACGTACCGCCAGCAAAGCATTTTGATGGCGCGAGACGTGCCGCTGGTGGACCTGATCTGCCAGCTGCTGTCCAACGAGCGCGATCCGCTCAAGGGCCGCCAGCTGCCGATCATGTACTCGGTCAAAGACTTCGGCTTCTTCACCATTTCCGGCAACCTCGCCACCCAATTCGTACAGGGTGTGGGCTGGGGCATGGCCTCGGCGATCAAGGGTGACACCAAAATCGCCTCGGCCTGGATCGGCGACGGCGCCACCGCTGAATCCGACTTCCACACCGCCCTGACCTTCGCCCACGTTTACCGTGCGCCGGTGATCCTCAATGTGGTCAACAACCAGTGGGCAATCTCCACGTTCCAGGCGATTGCCGGTGGTGAAGCGACTACCTTTGCCGGACGTGGCGTCGGTTGCGGCATTGCCTCCCTGCGGGTCGACGGCAACGATTTCGTCGCGGTCTATGCCGCTTCTGCCTGGGCCGCCGAACGCGCCCGCCGCAACCTCGGCCCGACCATGATCGAATGGGTCACCTACCGCGCCGGCCCGCACTCGACGTCCGATGATCCGTCCAAATACCGTCCTGCTGACGACTGGAGCTACTTCCCGTTGGGCGACCCGATTACGCGCCTCAAGCAGCACCTGGTGAAAATCGGTCAGTGGTCCGAAGAGGAACACGTCGCCGTCAGCGCCGAGCTGGAAGCCGAAGTGATCGCCGCGCAGAAAGAAGCCGAACAGTACGGCACCCTCGCCGGCGGCCAGATTCCGAGCGCCGCGACCATGTTCGAAGACGTCTACAAAGAGATGCCGGAGCACTTGAAGCGCCAGCGTCAAGAGTTGGGGATCTGACATGAACGACCACAACAACAATATCGAGCTGGAAACCGCCATGACCACCACCACCATGACCATGATCCAGGCCCTGCGCTCGGCCATGGATGTGATGCTTGAGCGTGACGACAACGTCGTGGTGTTTGGTCAGGACGTCGGCTACTTCGGCGGCGTGTTCCGCTGCACCGAAGGCCTGCAGAACAAGTACGGCACTTCCCGCGTATTCGACGCGCCGATTTCCGAAAGCGGCATCGTCGGTGTGGCCGTGGGCATGGGCGCTTACGGTCTGCGGCCAGTGGCCGAGATCCAGTTCGCCGATTACGTTTACCCGGCGTCGGACCAGATCATCTCCGAAGCTGCCCGCCTGCGTTATCGCTCGGCCGGCGAGTTCACCGCCCCGATGACCCTGCGCATGCCATGCGGCGGCGGCATCTACGGCGGCCAGACGCACAGCCAGAGCATCGAGGCGATGTTCACCCAGGTCTGCGGTTTGCGCACCGTGATGCCGTCCAACCCTTACGACGCCAAAGGCCTGCTGATCGCCTCCATCGAAAACGATGACCCGGTGATCTTCCTCGAGCCAAAACGCTTGTACAACGGCCCATTCGACGGTCACCACGATCGCCCGGTAACCCCGTGGTCGAAACACCCGGCCGCGCAAGTGCCGGACGGTTACTACACCGTGCCGCTGGACGTGGCCGCCATTGCGCGTCCCGGCAAAGACGTCACCATCCTGACGTACGGCACCACGGTTTATGTGTCGCAAGTCGCGGCTGAAGAAACCGGCATTGACGCCGAAGTCATCGACCTGCGCAGCCTGTGGCCGCTGGACCTGGAGACCATCGTCAAGTCGGTGAAGAAAACCGGCCGCTGCGTGATCGTTCACGAAGCGACCCGCACTTGCGGCTTTGGCGCCGAACTGGTCGCCCTGGTGCAAGAGCACTGCTTCCACTACCTGGAAGCGCCTATCGAACGCGTCACCGGTTGGGACACTCCCTACCCGCACGCGCAAGAGTGGGCGTATTTCCCTGGCCCGACCCGAGTGGGCGCGGCTTTGCATCGGGTTATGGAGGTCTGAATGGGCACGCACGTTATTAAGATGCCGGACATTGGTGAAGGCATTGCAGAAGTTGAATTGTCGGTGTGGCACGTCAAGGTCGGCGACATGGTCGTCGAAGATCAGGTGCTGGCCGATGTAATGACTGACAAGGCGATGGTCGACATCCCTTCGCCGGTTCACGGCAAGGTGATCGCGCTGGGCGGTGTGCCGGGCGAAGTCATGGCCGTCGGCAGTATCCTGATCAGCATTGAAGTCGAAGGCGCGGGCAACGTTAAAGAGTCCGCTCAACCGGCAGCCGTTAAAGAAGCGCCGGTTGTGGCGCCGAAAGTTGAAGCCGTTGTGGAAAGCAAACCGGTCGCGACTGCAGCGCCGCGAGCCGCCGTTTGCCAAGGTCCGATCGTCGCTCGCGAAGCCGATGAGCGCCCGCTGGCCTCCCCGGCTGTGCGCAAACATGCGCTGGACCTCGGCATCCAGTTGCGTCTGGTGCGTGGCACCGGCCCTGCCGGTCGGGTGCTGCACGAAGACCTCGATGCCTATCTGGCCCAGGGTCAACAACCGCAATCCACTGTTGCCGCCGCTTACGCCCAGCGTAACGACGAAGAACAGATCCCGGTCATTGGCATGCGCCGCAAGATTGCCCAGCGCATGCAGGACGCCACTCAGCGCGCCGCGCACTTCAGTTATGTCGAAGAAATCGACGTTACCGCCGTGGAAGAACTGCGCGCGCACCTGAACGAAAAACACGGCGCGACCCGCGGCAAGTTGACTTTGCTGCCGTTCCTGGTCCGCGCACTGGTCGTTGCCTTGCGCGACTTCCCGCAGATCAACGCCCGTTACGACGACGAAGCCCAGGTCATCACCCGCCTCGGCGCGGTGCACGTGGGCATTGCCACGCAAGCCGACATCGGTTTGATGGTGCCGGTAGTACGTCACGCCGAAGCCCGCAGCTTGTGGGACAGCGCCACGGAAATCTCCCGTTTGGCCACCGCCGCGCGCACTGGCAAAGCCAATCGTGATGAGCTGTCCGGTTCGACCATTACCCTGACCAGCCTCGGCGCCTTGGGCGGCATCGTCAGCACCCCGGTGCTGAACCTGCCGGAAGTGGCGATCGTCGGTGTCAACAAAATCGTCGAACGCCCGATGGTCGTCAAAGGCCAGATCGTGATTCGCAAGATGATGAACCTCTCCAGCTCCTTCGATCACCGCGTGGTCGACGGCATGGACGCGGCGCAATTCATCCAGGCCGTTCGCGGCTTGCTCGAACAACCCGCCACCCTGTTTGTGGACTAATTTTAGTGGAGCAGGCATGCAACAGACTTTGAACACCACGCTGCTGATCATCGGCGGCGGTCCTGGCGGTTATGTGACGGCGATTCGTGCCGGTCAGCTGGGCATTTCGACCATTCTGGTGGAAGGCGAATCACTGGGCGGTACGTGCCTGAACATCGGCTGCATTCCGTCGAAGGCGTTGATTCACGTTGCTGAACAGTTCCACCAGACGCAACACCACAGCCAGCACTCGGCGTTGGGCATCAGCGTGTCGGCGCCGACGCTCGATATCAGCAAGAGTGTTGAGTGGAAGGACGGCATCGTTGATCGCCTGACCACCGGCGTCTCGGCACTGATGAAGAAGCACAAGATCCAGGTCATACAAGGCTGGGCGAACGTCATCGACGGCAAAACCGTCGACGTCGGCGACTCGCGGATTCAGTGCGAGCACCTGGTGCTGGCCACCGGGTCGAAAAGTGTGAACTTGCCGATGCTGCCGATTGGCGGTCCGATCATCTCCTCCACTGAAGCGCTGGCACCGACGTCCGTGCCGAAACGGTTGGTCGTGGTCGGTGGCGGTTACATCGGTCTGGAGCTGGGGATTGCCTATCGCAAGCTCGGCGCCGAGGTCAGCGTGGTCGAGGCTCAGGATCGTATCCTGCCGGCCTACGACGCTGAACTGACGCAGCCTGTGCATGACGAACTGAAAAAACTTGGCGTGAAGCTTTACTTGAAGCACAGCGTTCAAGGCTTTGATTCTGCTAGCAATACACTGCAAGTTCTTGACCCGAATGGCGACACCCTGAATCTGGAAACCGATCAGGTACTGGTGGCCGTCGGTCGCAAACCGAACACTCAGGGCTGGAACCTCGAAGCGCTGAACCTGGACATGAACGGCTCGGCGATCAAGATCGACAACCGCTGCCAGACCAGCATGCGCAACGTGTACGCGATCGGCGACCTGAGCGGCGAACCGATGCTGGCCCACCGGGCCATGGCTCAGGGCGAAATGGTTGCCGAACTGATCAGCGGTAAATCCCGCGAGTTCAACCCGACTGCGATTGCCGCCGTGTGCTTTACCGACCCGGAACTGGTGGTGGTCGGCAAAACCCCGGACGACGTCAAGGCTGCGGGTCTGGACTGCATCGTGTCGAGTTTCCCGTTCGCGGCCAATGGCCGGGCGATGACCCTGGAATCCAAAAGCGGCTTCGTGCGGGTTGTGGCGCGGCGTGACAATCATGTGATTGTCGGCTGGCAGGCAGTCGGTGTGGGGGTTTCGGAATTGTCGACCGCGTTCGGTCAAAGCCTGGAAATGGGCGCCCGGCTGGAAGACATCGCCGGCACCATCCACGCGCATCCGACGCTGGGTGAGGCGGTGCAGGAAGCGGCATTGCGTGCCTTGGGGCATGCGTTGCACCTGTAAAGATCAAAAGATCGCAGCCTTCGGCAGCTCCTACGTGTGTTCGCCGATCCTGTAGGAGCTGCCGCAGGCTGCGATCTTTTAGCGTTTTTACACTGCGAAACAGCCCTGGAATGAAGTATTGTTGTCCCCATCCAGAAAAACGTCAGAAGCCTTGAACCGTTTCGGCGGTCGTTAAGTGATAGAGGGTGTCATGGGTAACGAAAGCATCAATTGGGACAAGTTGGGTTTTGACTACATCAAGACAGACAAGCGCTATCTGTCGCACTGGCGTAATGGCGAGTGGGACAAAGGCACCCTGACCGAAGACAATGTGCTGCACATCAGCGAAGGTTCCACTGCCCTTCACTATGGCCAGCAATGCTTCGAAGGCCTGAAGGCCTATCGTTGCAAGGACGGTTCGATCAACCTGTTCCGCCCGGATCAGAACGCCGCACGCATGCAACGCAGCTGCGCGCGCCTGCTGATGCCACAGGTGTCCACCGAGCAGTTCGTCGAAGCGTGCAAAGAAGTCGTCCGCGCCAACGAGCGTTTCATCCCGCCTTACGGCACCGGCGGCGCGCTGTACCTGCGTCCGTTCGTGATCGGCGTGGGTGACAACATCGGCGTGCGCACCGCTCCCGAGTTCATCTTCTCGATCTTTGCTATCCCGGTCGGTGCCTACTTCAAGGGCGGCCTGACCCCGCACAAGTTCCTGATCTCCAGCTACGACCGCGCCGCCCCACAAGGCACCGGTGCGGCCAAGGTCGGTGGCAACTACGCGGCCAGCCTGATGCCAGGTTCCCAGGCCAAGAAAGCCCACTTCGCCGACTGCATCTACCTGGACCCGATGACCCACACGAAAATCGAAGAAGTCGGTTCGGCCAACTTCTTCGGGATCACCCACGACAACAAGTTCGTCACCCCGAACTCGCCGTCGGTCCTGCCGGGTATTACCCGTCTGTCGTTGATCGAGCTGGCAAAATCACGTCTGGGCCTCGAAGTGGTAGAAGGTGACGTGTTCATCGACAAGCTGTCCGACTTCAAGGAAGCCGGCGCTTGCGGTACTGCCGCGGTGATCACACCGATCGGCGGCATCAGCTACAACGACAAATTGCACGTGTTCCACAGCGAAACCGAAGTCGGCCCGGTCACCCAGAAGCTCTACAAAGAGCTGACCGGTGTACAGACTGGTGACGTCGAGGCACCAGCGGGTTGGATCGTCAAGGTTTGATCTGACATCCGCTGCAACGAAGCCCTCCATCGCATTGGCGATGGGGGGCTTTTTTTATGAGCCTTGGCCACGTTCGCCCACTCCCGACACAATGCGCTTGCCACCCCTGCCCTTGATGCCGCTGGCCTGACCGTCCTGTTGTTTGCCGGTCCGAGCCTGAGTGATCAACCCCGGAATCAGCACGCCTTCAGGCAGGTTTTTCCAGAACCGCGCCGGCAAATGCCCCTGCATGACTTTCGGGTTCAACCGCGCCGGATTGAAGATGTGGCTGTAGTAGGTCAACCACATCCCGCCGTGCGGATCGTCGACGTTTTGCGCCAGCTGCTGCCATTCAACCGGGCATTGCCGTTGATGAATCAACTGCTCGCCATCGTAGTACACCCCGTCCCGAGGCGTGGCGATCAGCCAACGGTGACGGCCCATTCGGCCGATGAAGTGTTCACTGGCGCTGTGCAGAATGTCATGGGCCGGTTCATACCACGCAACGTACTGCGGACCCTCGTTTTCAGGCATCGCGACAAAACGGACGAATGCATGTAAATGATGAGATTCACGCTGTACCTGCTTGATTCGCCTCTGTAATTCACTGCCAAGTTTGTCACCCGCGAGCACTGCCGTGCGATCGCCGTGACTCACCCGCCACAGCACCTCGTACAACAGACTCCAGCGCTGATTGCCTCGATAACGGGCAGCGCGCTCAAGGGTGTCCAACAGCGCTCTCGGAACGCGTGCCTGATACGGTCCCTGCGACTCGGGCGGTACATCGTCACTGGCGAACAGGTCTGCCACGCCTTCACTGGCCCAACTCACCAGACTGGGATCGACTTCATGACTGAGCAACCAACGCGCCTGCTGACGCCAGGTGTCGAACAGGTCGTCGCAATCCAGATTAATCATCCCCACAATCCCATTTGCTGCGGTTGCGGACGGTCGCGCAGTTGCTGATACAGCAGATGACTGGTGACCTCCGCCTGCTGGGGGTGGTAGTCGCTGGTGATGAAGAACGGCTTGGCCTTGGCCAGCACACAGCGCATCCGTGCCAGATCCTCATAACGAATGCGTCGCTGCTGACGCAGTTCCACCAGACGCTCGGTGGTTCGCAGGCCGATGCCCGGAATACGGGCGATTAGTGACGCCTCGGCGCGATTGAGATCCAGCGGGAAGACCTCACGATTTGCCAGCGCCCAGGCCAGTTTCGGGTCGATGTCGAGCGCCAGATGCCCCGGCCCCTGGAACAATTCGCCCGCCGTGAAGCCGTAGCTGCGCAGCAGGAAGTCAGCTTGATACAGACGGTGCTCGCGCATCAATGGCGGCGCGGCCAGCGGCACGCTCTTCGGGCTATTGGGGATCGGACTGAACGCGGAGTAATAGACCCGACGCAAACGGAAGTTGCCGTACAGCGCCTGGGCACTGTGAAGAATGGTGCTGTCGTCGGTGTCATCGGCGCCAACGATCATTTGTGTGCTCTGCCCGGCCGGGGCGAATTTCGGCGCGCGCGGTTCGTTGAGCACCGTTTGCTCGCCGGTGTAGATCGTCTGCATTGCTTGCTTGATCGAGCCCAGGTGTTTTTCCGGGGCCAGTGTTTGCAGACTTGCGTCGGTGGGCAACTCGATGTTGACGCTCAAGCGATCGGCATAACGCCCCGCTTCCACGATCAGCGCAGGGTCTGCTTCGGGAATGGTCTTGAGGTGGATGTAACCGCGAAACTCATGGTCTTCGCGCAACAGCTTGGCCACGCGAATCAGCTGCTCCATGGTGTAATCCGCCGATCGAATGATCCCGGAGCTGAGAAACAGCCCGCTGACGCAGTTGCGCCGGTAGAAATCCATGGTCAGCGTCACAACCTCTTCCGGCGTGAAGCGTGCGCGGGGCACGTCGCTGGAGCGTCTATTAACGCAGTACTGACAGTCGTAGAGACAGAAGTTGGTCAGCAGAATCTTCAGCAACGAGACGCAACGTCCGTCTGGCGTATAGCTGTGACAGATGCCCATGCCATCGGTCGAACCCAGCCCGCTCTTCCCCTGGGAGCTGCGCTTCGGTGCGCCACTGCTGGCGCATGAGGCGTCGTACTTGGCGGCGTCGGCGAGAATGCTGAGCTTGTCGATGAGTTCCATGGGGCACGCCTATACTGTTTGAATATACAGTACAGAGACAGCGCTCCCTGTTCAAGTCGGCATCGAACCCTTGGTCGGGTCATTACAGCACCACAGCCGCCTCCTGAGCAATCCGCGCAAACAACCACTCCACAAACACTCGCGTCTGCGCCGTCACGTCCGGCGCAACCCCGTAGTAATAACGCGGCAGCGGCATGCGCAACTCGGGCAACGGGCAGATCAAGCGTCCGCTCGAGAGGTGGCTGCCCAGCAAAGAAGTCGGGCACAAGGCAATACCCTGTCCATCCACGGCGGCCTCAAGCACCCGGTGCATGTGATCAAACTGCCGGGTGACCTGAGTGGCTGATTGGGTTTGACCAAAGTGCATGGCCCAATTGTGCCAGTCTTCACGACGCGCCTTGGCGGTCAGCAACGTGTGCCGGCTCAGGGACGTGAGGTCTTCAAGGGCCTGGCGCTTGATCAACGAGGGTGCCGCGACCAGTAACAGTTGGTCTTCGAAGAGGGCTCGCGCCTCAATCGCCGGCGCCCAGTCGTCACGACCACGGCGAATGACGATGTCGAACCCGTCGCGTGCATGATCGGGTGCCTGGGTTTGGGTGATCACCTGCGGATTGATGTCCGGGTGCTGCGCAATGAAATCCGCCAGCCTGGGCGTCAGCCAAAGCATGGCAAAGGACGGACGGACATTGATCTTCACGGTCGGCAGCGAGGTATGTTGCTTGAGCGCAGCGGCGGCGTTGGCAATCTGCGACAACCCGGCACTGACTTGCTCATAAAAGCGCCGACCGACCGGGGTCAGCACCGATTGACGGATACGCCGCTCGAACAGTAGCACGCCCAGATGCTCCTCAAGCAGTTTAATGTGCCGGCTGACAGCGCTGTGACTGACATGCAGCTCTTCGGCCGCGAGGCTGAAACTCTGATGACGAGCAGCAACAGCAAAGGCGCGAACAGCGTTAAGCGGGGGAAGTTGATTCATCATGCGTCTAATTTAGTCACATATGCGGCGCAATTAAAGCGTTTGTCATGCCCTCCTCGTCACGCCAATCTGCCCGCATGCAGCCAGCGCCACCTGACGGAGCAAGACATGAACAACTATGGACTCTTTCTACTTTTCGCCACTCTGACCATTTTGAGTCCAGGGCCTGGCGTGGTCTTGACCCTGTCCAACGCGGTGCGTCACGGATGGACGGGCGCAGTGCCGGGCATTCTGGGGATCGCGTCGGGAGCGTTTGTTGTCGCCTCCATTAGCGCCACCAGTGTCGGCTTGATACTCAGCGCCTCCGCCAACGCCTTCACCACGTTGAAATACGCAGGGGCCGCCTATTTGCTGTACCTGGGTTACAAAAGCTGGCGCTCGGATCGTTTCAGCACGCTGCTTGAAGTGCGCCCCTCAAGCCCGGGCTATCGCTTCCTTGAAGCGGCTTCGATTCAGTTCTTGAACCCCAAAGCGGTGTTTTTCTTTCTGGCGGTATTCCCGCAATTCATCGACACCTCGGCGCACTTCTACTCACAGTTCTTCAAACTGGTCGCCTCCTACGGCGTACTGGTGATCCTGGTGCATGGCAGCTATGCCTTGCTCGCCAATGCCGCCAAAGGCTGGTTGTCGAGCCCGAAGGGTTCCTGGCTGGCGGCGAAAGTCTCGGGCGTGACCTTCGCCGGTTTCGGCGTGCTGATGGCCTCGGCCAGTCGCTAAGGCACAGAACTGGCGATCACGCGACGCCTGGTCTCGGTGGACGTGGGCTGTGCTGTCGATACCTGAATCGGCAGTTCAACAGCGAACCGGCTGCTGAGTTCCTTGCGCCCCGTCGCCGTCAACGCCAGCGCGCGGCTGTCCAGGTCCTGAATCACCCATTTGCGCTTGATCGCCATTTGCAACAACGCCGCCCCCAACGAACCGCCCAGATGCGGCCGGCGCATGCTCCAGTCCAGGCATGGGCAGGCGAAGCGGCGGCGCAGCGTATTCAGATCCTTGACCTCGATACCCAATCCTTCGAACAACACCTCACCGCTGGCGCTCAGCTGATAGACCTGTCCATCGGTTTCCAGCAAGCACCCCGCTTCGACCATCCGGTCATGCAGCAGCACCGCCAACGTGCCGGCCATGTGGTCGTAGCAGGTGCGGGCAAATTGCAGGCGATCCGGGGTACGCGGGTTAAAGGCCGGAGCGGCGTTCTGGCCGATCACCATCAACGCCTCCAGCGCCTGGGCGACGCGCTTGTCCGCCAGGCTGTAATAGCGATGGCGGCCCTGAACATGCAAACGCACCAGCGCCAGTTCCTTGAGTTTGGCCAGGTGCGCGCTGGCCGTGGAGGCGCTGACTTCGGCAATCGCCGCCAACTCGGTGCTGGTGCGGGCGTGGCCGTCCATCAGCGAACAGAGGATTTTCGTCCGGGCCGGTTCAGCGATGGCCGCGGCCACCTGAGAAACGCCGATATCGTGCTGTTCTACGTTCATATTTCGCTCCCGGACGAATCAAGACCCTTTCGGACTGGAGATAGTAGCAACACTTCTCCTACCACGAACAAGGCTGCGCCCCATGGACCCGATCATCGCTGCGACTCATGCCGATCCTTATCCCTATTACGCGCAACTGCGCGCGCAGGGCGGGCTGGTTTTTCACCAAGGACTGAACGTGTGGGTGGCGGGTAGCGCACGAGCCGTTGCGGCCGTGCTGGCGCATCCAGACTGTCATGTCCGGCCGTCCCACGAGCCGGTGCCCAAGGCGATTGTTGGCGGCATGGCTGGACGGGTATTTGGTCAGTTGATGCGGATGAATGAGGGCGAACGGCAGCGTTGCCCGAGGTCGGCGATTCAACCAGGGTTGGCGTTGATTGATGTTGATGAAGTCAATTCGCTGGTTGGCGCTCGCCTGCTCACTCCGGCCGCCGATGGGTTGTACAACGCGATGTTCCGCGGACCGGTTTGCGTGGTGGCTGCATTGCTCGGGTTTTCCCCTGCTCAGGGCCGCGCCATTGGCGAGCTGACCGCAGACTTCGTGGCCTGTTTGTCGCCCCTCAGCGATCAGGTGCAATTGGACGCTGCACAGGCTGCTGCCGAACAGTTGAGCGGCTATTTCGTTGAGCTGCTGGGTGACCTGAGCCATCAGAGCGCCCTGCTCGCCGGGATCCGCCAGCGCTTCGCGGCAACCTCTGAGGACTCTGAAACGTTGATCGCCAACCTGATCGGCCTGTTCTCCCAGACCTATGAAGCCACCGCCGGGCTGATCGGCAATGCGCTGTTGGCGTTGATTCGAAATCCGTCTTTGCGGAGCGAATCGACATGCATTGACGACTTGATTGCTGAAGTTCAGCGCTTCGATCCGTCGGTGCAGAACACTCGCCGGTTTGTCGCTGCGCCTTGTGAAATCGACGGGGTAAACTTGAATACTGGCGACGTGATTCTGGTGCTGCTGGCTTCGGCTAATCGTGATCCGCAGCTCAATGACCATCCAGACGTTTTTCTTCCGGATCGTCCGGACCGGCGCAGTTTCACTTTCGGTGCGGGGCGGCATCAATGTCCGGGGCAGATTCTGGCCCTGAGTATTGCCAGCGCTACTTTGAAGGAAATTCTAACGATGAAACCTGCTTTGGATTGCCTGACCTGGCACTACCGGCCTTCGCTGAACGGGCGTATTCCGCTCTTTAGCGATTTGCCGTAGATCGTGCCATCGTTCTTGCGGGCAAGTCGGATCGTTCTCACGCTCTGCGTGGGAACGATCAAACGAACGGTGGGTGTGCTATCTAGGGACACAACCTTGTGGAAAAGCCTCACAACCAATATTGACTATCCATACAGTATTAGCGCCACTGCGATGGAAGACGTTTTGATTGATAACAAGGTCTTTGTACTGGGGTTCCTAAGCACGTGGAGATGCTCCAGCACTATTGCCGCCCCCCCTCTCTGCTTACATAGATGGCGGTTCATTCCGTTTCAGATCCGCGCATAGCAACAAGCTGAGCTATAGCGAGGAGCGCCATTTGTAACAACGGTCAGAGTTTCAGATCAGTCCTACATCTATCAAATGCTCTTTTATGTAGCGTCCACATCGCTTTCAAAAGATGAAACAAGGACGCTCATGGCTCGCCACACAGACATACCTCGGGTCCAAAACCCACCGTCAGGCGACGGGCACCACGTCACCAGCCGCTACATGAACGCCACCGAACTGGCAGAGCGGGACGCCAGACAAAAAACATATGACGACATGTTGGTCCGACAACAGGCATATGAAGACCGTTTCATCAGGCAACCTCAACAACAGGAACCTCCCGGCTCCAGGGGTTGCGTGTTCGCCAAAAGCTGCAACCTCCCCGACGGAGTAATCAATCACGACAACCCAGCCAGATTTGTCCCTATCGAGAAACTGGCCGATTACGGAAAATTCTCCCTGCTGGGTGGTCGCGAAAAGGATGCAGCGGGAAACATCCCTTTAAAAAAAATCAGTGGTAACGCGTTACCTGCTGCATTGGGAACGCTTCTCTTAGGTGGGGTCGGTGCTGCTGGCACCGGCACAAGTGCGGCTGGTGGTGCAGGCGTAGTAACGGGAGGTGTTGCTGCAGGCGCATTGGTGGGAATGGTTGCACTACTCTGGCCGTCGAATCTGGGCGACAGTTCCCTGTACACCGAAGAACAGCTGAAGTCGATCAAGGAAGGCCGAACACGTGTCCGACTGCATGTCGAACAGAAGGCCGATGGCACCTTGAAGGGATACGGATACAACACCCAGAAGCGCAGCGATTGGGAAATGATTCCTGTAGTGCAGTTCGTAGTTCAAGGCACTCAGCAAGTGGCTGACTTCGGCAATGGGACAACGCTGATATGGACGCCAGCCGTTGACCCGTCCCGCACTTCGGAAATCCCACCGCTGGAAGGTGCCCCACAAGCCCCGCACATCTGGATTTATCCGCCTACCGAACAGGCAGATAACATCATCGTTAACCCGATTTACCCGCCGGAGTACAAGGACTTCATTCTTGTTTTCCCGGCTGATTCCGGTGTGCAGCCGCTGTATGTTGTAATTTCAAGATCTGCTGTCGGCGGTGATATAAAGTACCACCGGCCGCCGATGGCATTACCTGCATTTCCAGATGCCTTTCCTGTTAAATCAAAAAGCAGTGTTCAGGGCGGCGGCGGGAAGCGTAGTCGGTGGAAAGACCGAAAAGGGCGAATATATGAATGGGACAGCAAGACAGGCGCGATAGAGATTTACGACAAGCAAGGTAAGCATCTTGGCGAGTTCAACCATGAAACGGGTGAACAGATAGACCCCGCAAAACCCGGCAGAACCACCGAGAAATAAATTAAGAGGTTATTTATGTTTTTATGGATTAGTGGATTTTTAAAAGGTGATGGCGAGGATGACTCCTTAAAATACGAACTTACAGTTCGACCTGAGTTTGAGGACGCGATAATTAGTTGTCTGGGCTGGAAAAGTCTTAATGAAAGCGCGGATGGGGAATGGCTACTGACCGGTGAGCAAGTCCAACAAATCGCCAAAGCTCTCAATGAGCAGTTACCGACTGAATTGGACCTCTTCATAGGGGTGCGGGAGTAGGTACAACTGAGATGGAAGCTGGATTATTTGTGATCAGCTTCCAACCTGGATTGAACCAATTAATTGTAGCGAGGGCGCTTGCCCCTCTGATTACGCAGCAGTCGTGATTCGGACAAATGCGGTTTGTCTGAAATATCTCGTGCGCCAAATGCGCCGGCAGCAGACTTGCGCTTGCCGCCCATCTGCATGCCCATGAGACAAGGGCAATATTCTGGGAGTAAAAAAGTGAGCCTTCTCTACCAAGATCCATCAATGAGCCACGATGAAGCGACGAAGCTTCTTGCCAGCGGCGTGGATACGAATGTTATCGCGGGGTTGGTTTCTATCGGTCTGAATGAAGGAAACAGAACCTGGGCTCAGAACACTTGCCTTAAGTTCCTCGCAAGTGAGTCTGAAACGGTTGCAGCATCCGCCGTCACTGCTCTTGGTCATATAGCTCGCAGGCATAGCGAACTGGATCGGGAAACGGTCCTTGCGGCACTCGAAACCGTGAAGAAAAAATTTCCTTCCTTGGAAGGAATTATTGCGGACACGCTTGACGATATTGACGCATTCACCTGACCCGCCGGGAGCTCGAACACAGGGCATTGTGGTGAGGAGCGCTTGCCCCCTCGCCACAAATGATCATTTCAGCTCACACACCAATCAATCATCCCGCGTCAGCACTTCCAGCAATTCAATCTCGAAGATCAGGTTCGAGTTCGGCGTGATCTTGCCCATGGTCCGTTCACCGTAGGCCAGATGCGCCGGCACCAGCAACTTGCGCTTGCCGCCCACCTGCATGCCTAAAATCCCCTGATCCCAACCCTTGATCACCCGCCCCGTGCCAATCACGCACTGGAAAGGTTTACCCCGGCTGTAGGAAGAATCGAATTCAGTTCCGTCTTCCAGCCAGCCACGGTATTGGGTGGTAATCAGCGCGCCTTTGACGGCAGCTTTGCCGTCGCCCGGCTCAAGGTCGATGATTTGCAACTCGTTGTTCATGGTTCTTACTCGCTCACGATCGCCCCGGTGGATTGGGCGCGGACGGAGGTTTTCGCAGAAACCGGCGCTGAAGGCAATCCACGGAACCGAAAGACCGCCAACCGGTTCACATGAATAACGACTTCATATTCAGGAAAGGATGCTCTGATGACCGACTCATCACCGCTGCACAGTTTCATCCCACCCTACATTCTCAACCGTATCATCGCCTTTGGCTCCGACCATCAGCGCTCCAGCGCGCAGACCACACTGACTCATGTCCGCCGTCTGCGGCACAATCCCGGGCCGCCATCGCGCCCCCCCGCCCAAGCGATCCTGCCGCAGGCCGGGCAACCTGGCGTGGCACAGCGCAGCATTTACGATGCCCAGGGCAAAACGCTCCTGCCTGGCATGCCCGTGCGGCTTGAAGGCCAGGCGGCCACCAGCGATCCGGCGGTCGATGAAGCCTACGACGCACTGGGTGCCAGCTATGATTTCTTCTGGAAAGTGCTGGGTCGCGACTCCATCGACAACAAGGGCTTTGCCTTGATCGGCAGCGTGCATTACGGCCAGGATTACGAGAACGCGTTCTGGAACGGCGCGCAAATGGTGTTCGGTGACGGCGATGGCGAAATCTTCGAACGCTTCACCCGCTCTCTGGATGTGATCGGTCACGAATTGGCGCACGGCGTGATCGAGAGCGAAGCCGGCCTGGAGTACGCCAACCAGTCCGGGGCATTGAATGAATCGCTATCGGACGTATTCGGGGTACTGATCAAACAACATGTACTGGGCCAGACCGCCGAAGAGGCTGACTGGTTGATCGGCGCAGACTTGCTGACGCCACGCATCAAAGGCGTCGGTTTGCGTTCGATGGCTCATCCGGGCACGGCCTATGACGACCCGTTGCTTGGCAAGGACCCGCAACCGGACCACATGCGCGAGTTCGTGATCACCCAGGAGGACAATGGTGGTGTGCACATCAATTCGGGCATCCCTAATCGGGCGTTTTATCTGGCCGCGATGGCGCTGGGCGGATTTGCCTGGGAAATAGCCGGCCGCATCTGGTACGACACGCTGTGCGACAAACGCCTGAATAGCGAAGCGACCTTCAGTGCCTTCGCTGATCTGACTGTCGAGCATGCCGGACAGCGTTTTGGCGCCGATGCAGCTCAGGCGGTGCGGCAAGCCTGGTCTGAAGTGGGCGTCGACCCCGAGACAGGAGAAACCATGAAAACTCTGCCAACACTTGGTGATGATGCCGTGGTACGTCTCTCCCGCCAGGGCGGTGTGGCGGCGATCCACAACTTGACCCGTCCCCGCGAGATCGAATTTGCCCAATGCGATGCCGACCAACGCACCCGCATCTGCTCGTTGCTCGAGGGTTGTCTGCTTATGACGAGTTTATCTGCTGGCCGGGGCGATCAGCGCTTCTATCAAATAGAAGTGCGCTTCCGCAGCGGCGAACAGGACGACCGGATGGTGATGAAGGTGCCTGAAGATCAGGCGCCTGGGGAATTGGTGCATCTGTGGGACAAAGGTGAAGTGCTTTAAACCTGCCGCGCCTCGCATTAGAGGCTGATCATTAAGGGTCGTGTGAACTAACATAGGCACATCTCTCCCGATACGGCTGATGCGCCACGATGGCATACCCTGAATGAATGTGGACTGGACCAGCGCAACCATCGGCTCAGTGATGCTTGCCCTGATCATCGTGTTGATCTGTCGCGAGCGCTCGCTGCAAAAGCAGTTGGCCGCGTATCGCGTGCTGATCACCAGCCTGACTGACGGACAGAATATCCGTCAGGACGGCGACGCCGAACGCTTCAAACGCAGCCAATACTTCGCCCGCATCGGTACCTGGGACTGGGATGTCGACACCGACAAGCTCTATTGGTCGGACGCGATCTACGGCATGTTCGGTTTCAAGATCGACGAAGTAACGCCCTCCTACGCGCTGTTTTGCTCCTGTGTTCACCCGGACGACCGGGCCAGGGTCCGTGCCGGAGAATTGCGCTGCCTGGAAACCGGCGAAAACCATGACGAGGAATACCGGGTCGTCTGGCCCGACGGCACCCTCCGCTGGCTTCGGGAAACCGGCAATGTGGTCAAGAACGACCACGATGCAACGATCAAGATGATGGGCGTGGTACGCGATATCACCGAGGAAAAAGCCTCTGCCAGCTACCTGCAACACCTGGCCCACTTCGACCCGCTGACCGGTCTGCCCAATCGCCTGGTGCTCGAAGAGCGCCTGTCCGAGGCGCTGGAACAGGCCCGCATCAGCGCCACGAGGGTTGCGCTGGTGTTTGTCGACCTCAATGGTTTCAAGGCAATCAACGATGTTTACGGCCACGCGGCTGGCGACCGGGTATTGATCACCACCGCCACCCGGTTGAAGCGAATCCTGCGTTCAACCGATACCGTCGCCCGGATCGGTGGCGACGAATTTGTGGTCATCCTTCAAGGCTTGTCCCAGGGCAACAGCCTGCAAGATGAAGCCCGCAGCATCTGCCAGAAAATCTTCGTCGAGCTGTCGCCACCAGTGACCATCGGCAATGACCAACGACACATCGGCACCAGCCTGGGGGTTGCGGTGTTCCCGGACCATGCGCCGAGCATGGACCGGTTGATTCATAT
Organism: Pseudomonas sp. MDT1-17; assembly: GCF_054898105.1. Lineage (NCBI taxonomy): Bacteria > Pseudomonadati > Pseudomonadota > Gammaproteobacteria > Pseudomonadales > Pseudomonadaceae > Pseudomonas > Pseudomonas sp. MDT1-17. Next base: position 4,025,545 of record NZ_JBUBVM010000001.1, read on the forward strand.
TGCGGATCTGGCGATGTATGAGGCGAAGCGCAGTGGGAATAATCAGTATCGGTTGGGCGAACAAACAATGAGCCAAAGCCGGGTTGAATGACCCGTTCAGTCCTTGCGCTGGCCGAAAGGAATGCCGTTAAAGGTGTGGGTGCAGCAATGGCAATAAGGCGTCATGCGCTCGGCCGTCAACTCAGGATTGACGATCCGCAAACGACCCTGATCATCGACATACAAGCCACTGAAGTAGCTCGACTCTCCCAGACACACCTGCTCCTTCCTTTCGTTTTCATGCAGAGCCACCATCCAGAACACCGGCTCAGGTCGATCGAGGCGAGCCACCGCTTCGCTGAAAACCTCATCCCATTGCCTTCCCACACGAGACAGCAGAAACCGGAACAATGGCGTGTAATCGAACCCGTGCCGACGAGTTCCATGCATCGAACCCCGCGCTGCATCGTTTTGGGTTTCAGTCTTGGTATTGCGCTGATGCCGGTAATGTCCCGTGATTTCATTACGCCAGACACCCCAAGTGCGGGTATTGACCTTGCGGTATAGGGGTTTCTTTTCCAACGAGTCGCTCCTGACATCCAGTCAACAAAATCGCCGCCGAGCTTTACCGGAACTGCAGGCGATTTCAATCAGCCTTCAATGGCTAAATGTTGCTTGCGGCCTAGCGCTCCACCGGCGTGATATCCACAATCGTCCCGTTGGTGATCATCACCATCATGTACTTACCGTTGATCTGCACCCACTGCGCCTGAGCCTTCGGCGCTTTCAGGCCTTTCTGCTTCCAGTTGACCAGGGCTTTTTCGCTGCGCTGGTAAACGTCCGGGGCGCGGTCGCCGACCACCAGCTGACGGGTATTGTTAACACCGGGCTGGACGGTTTTTTGCGGTGGGTCATCCGCTTGAACGATCGGGCTGATACCGGCAATGCCTGCGACAAGGGCGAGGCTGGCGATAAGGGTCTTGTTGTTCATCGATGAACCTCAATTGATGTCGTGGTATCTGAAATCCGACTGCGCTGAAGCTGAATCATTCCTTATTGCTGCAATGATTGCGATTGCATTGGCTGACGCACGCTTCTCAAGCCTTTATCCTTACCGCCCCGCCGCACCGAGTCCCTGGAGGTTCGCCATGCCCCATGAAGGCAACCTGTTGCAAGCCGCTGTCGTGTTTCTGTTCGCGGCGGTGCTCACCGTTCCCTTGGCCAAGCGCCTGCAACTGGGGGCGGTGCTGGGTTATCTGTTTGCCGGCGTAATCATCGGCCCGTCGGTGCTTGGGCTGATTGGCAATCCGCAAAGCGTCAGCCACATTTCCGAACTCGGGGTAGTGTTGCTGCTGTTCATCATTGGCCTTGAGCTGTCGCCGCGACGTTTGTGGGTGATGCGCAAATCAGTGTTCGGCGTCGGCTTGGCGCAGGTGCTGCTGACGGGGTCGGTGATTGGTGTGCTGGCGCTGTTCGTGTTCGGTCAGCCGTTGAACAGCGCGATCGTGTTGGGCTTGGGCCTGGCGCTGTCGTCCACCGCATTCGGTTTGCAAAGCCTGGCCGAACGCAAAGAACTGACCAGCCCTCACGGTCGGCTGGCATTCGCGATTCTGTTGTTTCAGGACATCGCCGCCATCCCGTTGATCGCCATGGTGCCGTTGCTGGCGGGCGGCGATCACACCACCAGCACTGCCGATGACCTCAATCACGGTTTGCGCGTGCTGGGCAGCATCGCGGTGGTGGTGATCGGTGGGCGGTATCTGCTGCGACCGGTGTTCCGGGTGGTGGCCAAGACCGGTTTGCCGGAAGTCTCCACCGCCACTGCGTTGCTGGTGGTGATCGGCACGGCGTGGCTGATGGACCTGGTCGGCGTGTCCATGGCGTTGGGGGCGTTCCTCGCCGGGTTGCTGCTGGCGGACTCCGAATACCGCCACGAACTGGAAGCGCAAATCGAACCGTTCAAGGGATTGCTGCTGGGGCTGTTTTTCATCAGTGTCGGCATGGGCGCCAATCTGAGTCTGCTACTGAGCGCGCCGATCACCGTGCTGGGCCTGACCCTGTTGCTGATCGCAATCAAATTGCCGTTGCTGTTTGTCGTCGGTCGGCTGGCGGGTGGTCTGGGCAAGGTCAGTGCCATTCGCCTCGGCATCGTGCTGGCCGCCGGTGGTGAGTTTGCCTTTGTGGTGTTCAAGATTGGCCGCGACCAGGGGCTGTTCGAGCCGCACCTGTACGACTTGCTGGTGCTGACCATCACGTTGTCCATGGCGGTGACGCCGCTGCTATTGCTGCTGTGCGCGCGACTGGTCAGCCCCAAGGTTCAACCCGTGGTGGTGCCGGAGAAATTCCGCGAGATCGATACCGACACGCCGCGCGTGGTGATCGCCGGCATGGGCCGTATGGGGCAGATCGTTGCGCGGATTTTGCGCGCGCAAAACATCAAGTTCGTCGCCCTCGATACCTCGGTGGAAACCATTGAACTGTCGCGCAGCTTCGGCGGCGTGCCGGTGTTCTACGGCGACCCGATGCGCCCGGAGATCCTCAGTGCGGCCAAGGTCGAGTAGGCGGAATACTTTGTCATCGCCACCGACGACCCGGACACCAACATCAAGACCGCCGAGTTGGTGCATAAACTCTATCCGCACATCAAAATCATCGCCCGGGCGCGTAACCGTCAGCATGTGCATCGGCTGGTGGACCTGGGCGCCGAGGCCATTCGGGAAACCTATTATTCGAGCCTGGAAATGAGCCGGCGCACGCTGGTCGGGCTGGGTTTGACCCAAGCCCAGGCCGATGCGCGGATCAAGCGTTTCAAGCATCACGACGAGCAAGTGCTGGAGGCCCAGCATGCGATTTATGACGATGCGGCGAAGGTATTGCAGACGGCGCAGGAAGCGCGGGCGGAACTGGCGAGGTTGTTTGAGGCGGATCAACTGGAAGAAGAATCAGGCAAGCGTTGAGGCGACTGTCAGAGCCTCGTCGCGGTGCACTGGATAAATGACACATTCAAAGGAATCCACAATGGCTGCTGACCAACCCACCCCCGCCCTAAAAGAAATCTTCAACGCTGACCGCCTCAACCACATCGCCGCCGAGATGACTGCGGTCTACCCCCGATTCAACGCCAAGGCCTTCCTGAAAATGGCCAACGACGGGCTAGCCGAATTATCAATCATGCAGCGCATGGCCCGGGTCAGCGAGTGCCTGCACGCGGTACTGCCGTTGAGTTACGAAGAGACGCTTGAGGTGCTGCGCGCCCTCGCTCCGCGGCTGAACAGCGGCTTCGTCAGCATCTCATTGCCGCATTACGTCGCGACGTATGGCGGACATGCATTCGAACAGTCCATGGACGCCCTCAAGTACTTCACTGCGTTCGGCTCCTCGGAGTTCGCGATCCGCTATTTCCTGCGCAGCGACATCGAACGCTCACTGGCGGTCATGCACGATTGGTCCCTGGACGAAAACGAACACGTCCGGCGCCTGGCCAGCGAAGGTAGCCGGCCGCGCCTGCCATGGTCGTTTCGACTGGAGCACGTGCAAGCCGACCCGACACTGGCCGCCGTGATCCTGGACAACCTCAAGGCCGACGACAGCCTCTACGTGCGCAAGTCCGTGGCCAACCACCTCAACGACATCACCAAGGATCATCCCGAGTGGGTGCTGGACCTGATAGAAAGCTGGTCACTGGACAACAAACACACGGCGTGGATCGCCAAACATGCCCTGCGCAGCCTGATCAAACAGGGCAACCAACGAGCATTGGCGATCATTGGCGCGGGCGGCAAGCCAGAGGTCGAAATCATCGATGTGAAGGTGCAACCGGCGGTGATTCGCCTGGGTGAAAAAATCACCCTGTCCTTTGGCGTCAAATCCAGGGTCGAGGACAGTCAGCGACTGGTGATCGACTACGCCATCGATTACGTCAAAGCCAACGGCAGCACGTCGGCGAAGGTGTTCAAGCTCAAGGCGCTGACGCTTCCCGGCAAGGCAACCGAGACCATCGCTCGTAGTCAGCAGATCAAGGAACTCACCACCCGCCGGCATTACACAGGCAAGCACGCCGTGCACATTCTGGTGAACGGCGAGCGCCTGGCCAGTACCGCATTCGAAATCCTTGCCTGAAGCACCACAGCCTTCGCTTGAAATACGGTCCCTGTAGGAGCTGGCAAAGCCTGCGATCTTTTGGCGGCTTCAAGACCGTTGAACATCAAGATCAAAAGATCGCAGCCTTCGGCAGCTCCTACAGGGGGATGGAGCTCACACTTCAAGGCGTATCAATGTGATCCAGAACTCGGTTCGCGGTGATCTCCGCCACCATGATGCTGTTAGAAATGCCCAGCAGGGCGTAGCGCGATCCACCTTCCAGATGATCTACCAACTGATGGACCATCACATCGACCGAGGCCAGCGTCTCGACCAAAAAAACCATCAGGGTTTCGGTAGTAGCCTCTGGGTCCACGGAAAACAGGGCGCGGGGTGTACGCGCGGCGGCTTTGATATCGGCATTCGACGGGAAGTGGAAGTCGAGAGCCCGCTCGGCGGCCTCGTTGAGTTTTTTTGAATCGGGTTCGTACGGGGACACCGGATCGGCGTCCGGCGGATCGGCGTCCGGCGGATTGGGCGTGGGTTTGATCATGGCAAAACTCCTGATTGTTCATTAGGAGCTACCAGCATCACTTGCAGATGATGGGTGGCAGCTATGTGCGGGTCTGCAAGACCGGGAAACCAGGAACCCGGCAGATCCGAAGATCTCCCGCACAAAGCCGCCATTTCGCGGACATAAACGAGCGTCCTGTGGCAGAGCTATGCGACTGGTATTCCGGCGGGCTTGCAGACCCGATCACTGATGAGCAGTGACAGGAATCAAGTTGCCGACGGCCCCCTAGACGCACAAGCCGGCGGATTCTGTCTTACCTGTAGGCGGTGGCGCAAGGCGTTGTAGCCCTTAGGTGGTAACGCCAAGCTTCATTTAAACGCTCACGATTTTTCTTGTTTAACTGGGCTACGGTCAGGTGGGCGAACTTGCCAAATAATGCGCAACCAAAGCGTTGGCATGGCCATGCCCCATACCGTGTTCAGCCTTCAGCCAGGCGACCATTTCCATATGTTTCTTACCGCTCACTGTTCCCAGCAGATCCAGCCAGTGGCTGATTGGCTGCCCGTACTTTTTCTCGATTGATGGGAAGTACGACGCCGGGCCTTTTGTTTTTGTGTCGTCGGTCATGCTGCAAGCTCCCTTTATCGCGACGGAGTGTCGGATAACGCTCCTTGTCGTCATCCAACAGACTGGACGACAAACGTTATCCCAGCAACAACCCCTGCTCGGCCTCACACAACTCCACCACGTAATCCCACAACACTCGCAACCGCACGGATTTGTGTAGCTCGCGCCGCGTGCTGATCCAGTAGCTGCGCTGGATGCTTTCATCCGGCAACAACGGCACTAAATCGGGGTCAGCGCTGGCCATGTAGCACGGCAACACGGCGATCCCCAGGCCTGAGCGCGCAGCCTGTTGCTGGGCGATGACGCTGGTGCTGTGGAACACCACCTGCGGGTTGCGACAGAAACTATTGAGGAACATCAGTTCCTGGCTGAACAACAAGTCATCGACATAACCGATCCAGGCGTGGCGACCGAGGTCTTCGCGGCTGCGCAGTGGTGGCGAGCGGTCGAGGTAGTCCTGGCTGGCATACAGCGCCAGGCGATAGTCAGTCAGTTTGCGGGTGACCAGCATGTCGGCGGACGGGCGCTCCAGGTGGATGCTGATTTCCGCTTCGCGGTTGAGGATGCTGACAAACCGCGGCACCGCCACCAGTTCCACTTCCAGCCCCGGATAACGCTCGAACAGACCGTTCATGCGGCTGGCGAGGAACATGATGCCCAACCCCTCCGTCACCCCGACACGGATTTTGCCTAACGGTGCGCTCGACTGAGTGATTTCTTCCTGAGCCAGCAGCGCGACGTTTTCCATGGCTTCGGCGTGTTTGAGCAGCGCTTCGCCGGCCGGGGTCAGCTCATAGCCTTGGGCATGCTGGACAAACAGCGCGGTGCCGAGGCTCTTTTCGATGGCCTCGATGTGCCGGGCCACAGTGGCGTGGGTGGTGTTCAAACGGCGGGCAGCGGTCAGCAGACGCCCGCTGCGCTGTAACTCGAGAAAAAACCGCAGGTCATTCCAGTCGAACATGAGTCGTCCTTGAAGCGAGGTGTTTAAAAACGCACAGCGGCTGCGCAAAAACTAACATTCTTTTGACGAAAGCTAACAACTAGGATGACTGACAACAAGAACAACAACATAAGGTCACGCATGCAGAATTCTCTGGATGAATACGACTACATCGTGGTCGGGGCCGGGCCGGCCGGTTGTTTACTGGCCAATCGATTGTCGGCCAACCCGCAACATCGCGTGTTGCTGCTTGAAGCCGGCGGCCGCGATAACTATGCGTGGATTCATATTCCCGTGGGTTACCTGTTCTGCATCGGCAACCCGCGCACCGACTGGTGCTTCAAGACCGAAGCACAACCCGGCCTTCAAGGTCGGGCCCTGAGTTACCCGCGTGGCAAGGTGCTCGGCGGCTGTTCATCGATCAACGGCATGATCTACATGCGCGGCCAGGCCGGCGACTATGACGGATGGGCGGCTCAGGGCAATCCCGGCTGGAGCTGGCAAGACGTGCTGCCGTTGTTCAAAAAGAGCGAAAACCATTTTGCCGGCGACTCGGAATTTCACGGTGCCGCCGGGGAATGGCGGATCGAGCGCCAGCGGCTGTCGTGGCCGATTCTGGATGCCTTCCAAAGCGCTGCCGAGCAAAGCGGCATCGCCAGCATCGATGACTTCAATCAGGGCGACAATGAAGGCTGCGGTTACTTTCAGGTCAATCAGAAAGCCGGGATTCGCTGGAACGCGGCCAAGGCGTTTCTCAAACCGATCCGCAACCGCCCCAATCTGACTGTGCTGACCGACGTCGGAGTCGATCGCGTGCTGCTGGAAAACGGCCGTGCGTCTGCGGTCAGCGCGCGTTGGCAGGGTCAGGCGAAAACCTTCAAGGCGCGTAAAGAGATCGTGCTGTGCGCCGGCTCCGTCGGTTCACCGAGCATCCTGCAACGTTCCGGTATCGGCCCTCGCCCGCTGCTGCAACGACTGGGGATCGGCGTTGCCCATGAGTTGCCAGGCGTGGGTGGCAACTTGCAGGATCACCTGCAACTGCGGCTGATCTACAAACTGGAAAATGCGCGCACCCTCAATCAGATCGCAGGCAGTCTGTGGGGCAAGATGGGCATGGGCCTGCGCTACCTGTATGACCGCAGCGGCCCGTTGTCCATGGCGCCCAGTCAACTCGGTGCGTTTGCGCGGTCGGGGTCGGAACAGACCTCGGCGAATCTCGAATACCACGTTCAGCCACTGTCGCTGGAGCGTTTCGGCGAGCCATTGCATGCCTTCCCTGCTTTCACGGCGTCGGTGTGCGATCTGCGCCCGCAAAGCCGTGGTCGCATTGAGATTCGCTCCACCGATCCGCAGGAAGCACCACTGATTCAGCCCAATTACTTGAGCCATCCGGAGGACTTGCGAGTGGCAGCGGATGCCATTCGCCTGACCCGCCGCATCGTCGCCGCACCGGCCCTGCAAGCGTTCAAACCGGTCGAGTACTTGCCCGGCGACAGCTTGCAGAGCGACGAAGAATTGCACGAAGCCGCGGCCCGCATCGGCACAACGATTTTCCATCCGGTCGGCACCTGCCGCATGGGCAACGACGCGGACGCCGTGGTCGACGCCGAACTGCGCGTCCATGGCATCCCCGGCCTGCGCATCGCCGACGCCTCGATCATGCCGCGCATCACCTCGGGCAACACGTGTTCGCCTACGCTGATGATTGCCGAAAAAGCCGCGCAACTGATCCTTAACCCCAACACAAGGAGCATCACCCCGAAAAAGGAATTGACCACCAATACCTGAATCACAGCTGTAGGAGCTGGCGAAGCCTGCGATCTTTTGGCGTCCTTGAAAACATCAGAAGTTCAAGATCAAAAGATCGCAGCCTGCGGCAGCTCCTACAAGGAACGAGTACACCCGATACATCGACAGTAGCGACGCCAGCCCAAAAGACCGGCGCCGACAGTGGAACAAAAAAAACAATCACTGTGAGGGATACCGATATGTCAGAACATGTTCAGCCTCTGGAAGCCGTACGCAGCGCGGGCACCAGCCGCGAGACCCAGAAAGTTATCTTCGCGTCGTCGCTCGGGACAGTCTTCGAGTGGTACGACTTTTTCCTCTACGGCGCACTCGCGGCAGTGATCAGCAAACAGTTTTTCGCCGGGGTCAACGACACCACGGCGTTCATCTTTGCGCTGATGGCATTCGCTGCCGGCTTCATCGTGCGACCGTTCGGCGCACTGGTGTTCGGACGGCTGGGGGACATGATCGGGCGTAAATACACCTTCCTCGCCACCATCATCCTCATGGGGGTGGCGACTTTCTGCGTCGGGTTGTTACCGACCTACGCGAGCATCGGCATCGCCGCGCCGATCATTCTTGTGGTGCTGCGCATGCTTCAGGGCCTGGCCCTGGGCGGTGAATACGGCGGCGCTGCCACGTATGTTGCGGAACACGCACCGATGGGAAAACGCGGCTTCCACACCAGCTGGATTCAGTCCACCGCAACCCTCGGGTTGCTGCTGTCGTTGCTGGTGGTGCTCGGTTGCCGCTACTTCACCGGCGACCAGTTCGAAGTCTGGGGCTGGCGGATTCCGTTTCTGTTTTCGATCATTCTGCTGGGCATCTCGACCTGGATTCGCATGAGCCTGCACGAGTCGCCTGCGTTCGTGAAAATGAAAGAGGAAGGCAAACTCTGCAAATCGCCACTGCGCGATTCCTTCGGCAAATGGGAAAACCTTAAAGTCGTCCTGATCGCCCTGTTCAGCATCAACGCCGGGCAAGCCGTGACCTTCTACGCGGCGCAGTTCTACGTGCTGTTCTTCCTCACCCAGTTCCTGAAAATGGACCCGGCGCTGGCCAACAGTCTGCTGATCGTCAGCGTGATCATCGGCGCCCCGTTCTTTATTTTCTTCGGCTGGCTGTCGGATAAAGTCGGACGCAAACCGATTCTGATGATCGGCCTGCTGCTGGCCACCGCGCTGTACTTCCCGATCTTCAAGTCCATCGCCCACTATGCCAACCCGGCCATCGACCTGGCCAGCCGTCAGGCACCGATCACCGTACTGGCTGACCCGGCCACCTGCACCTTCCAGTTCGACCCGGTGGGCAAGGCGAAATTTGATAGCCCTTGCGACAAGGTCAAAACCTTGCTGGTGAAACAGGGCCTCCCTTACAAGAGCGAAGCCGCACCCGCTGGCAGTGCCGTGCAGGTGAGCGTCGGTGAAGTGAAACTCGATGGTTACGATGAAGCAGCCCTGCGTGGCGCGGTGACATTGGCGGGGTATCCGTCACAAGCCGATACGCAACAGGTCAACAAGTCCATGATCGTGGCGCTGATGGTAGTGCTGATCATCATTTCCGCCATGTGCTACGGCCCGCTGGCAGCGCTGATGGTCGAACTGTTCCCGACGCGCATCCGCTACACCTCGATGTCCCTGCCGTACCACATTGGTAATGGCTGGTTCGGTGGTTTCCTGCCAACAGTGTCGTTTGCCTTGGTGGTGTACACCGGGGACATCTTCTATGGGCTGTGGTACCCGGTGGTGATTACCGGGGTGAGCCTGGTGGTGGGGATGATCTGTTTGCGTGAGACCAAGAACGTGGACCTGGATACCAACTGACAGCACGAGCAAACAAAACGCCCCGCAATGCGGGGCGTTTTCGTTAATCTGACTCTACGCTCGACGCAACCATCGCCCCGCCACTCACCAGACCGAGGCACCATGATCATTTCATCCGCATCCGACTATCGCGAGGCAGCACGTCGCAAACTCCCGCGTTTTTTGTTTGATTACATTGATGGCGGCGCTTATGCAGAGCATACGCTGAAGGCCAATAGCGCTGATCTGACGGGCATCAGCCTTCGTCAGCGCATTCTGAAAAACGTCGAAACCCTGAGCCTTGAAACCACCCTCTTCGATCAACCACTTTCAATGCCGATCATATTGGCCCCGGTAGGCCTGACGGGCATGTTCGCCCGTCGTGGTGAAGTGCAGGCTGTCAAAGCGGCGGAAAACAAAGGCATTCCACTGTGCCTATCAACGGTATCAGTGTGCTCGATCGAAGAGGTCTCGGCACAAAGCCAACCACCCATCTGGTTTCAACTGTATGTGTTGAAAGACCGGGGCTTCATGAAAAATGCCCTGGAACGTGCAAAGGCTGCCGGGGTGCAAAACCTCGTGTTTACCGTGGACATGCCCACGCCCGGCGCCCGATACAGGGACGCACACTCGGGCATGTCAGGCCCTTTTGCATCATCGCGGCGAATGCTTCAGGCCATGACCAAACCCGACTGGGCATTCAACGTCGGCGTCATGGGGCGTCCACACGACCTGGGCAATATCTCGAAGTACCTTGGCAAAGCCGTGACGCTCGAAGACTACATGGGCTGGTTGGCCAATAACTTCGACCCTTCGATCAGCTGGAGTGATCTGGAGTGGATTCGTGATTTCTGGAAGGGCCCGATGATCATCAAAGGCATTCTCGATCCTCAGGACGCCAGAGACGCGGTCAGCTTCGGCGCAGATGGCATTGTCGTGTCGAACCACGGTGGCAGGCAGCTGGATGGTGTGCTCTCTACCACCAAGGCATTGCCGCCCATCATGCAAGCCATCGGTAATGACCTGACGGTGCTGGTCGACTCGGGAATCCGCTCGGGGCTTGATGTCGTTCGGATGTTGGCGCTGGGAGCAAAAGGCGTATTGCTGGGGCGCTCCATGGCCTATGCACTGGCCGCCGATGGTCAACGCGGGGTGGAAAATATGCTGGATATCTTCGCCAAGGAAATGCGCGTCGCCATGACCCTGACCGGGGTGACCTCGATCAGTCAGATTGATGAATCCACGCTGGTGGATGCTGTTCGATGAGCTGAACGCCTGACCTTGAAAACGCCGCGCCCATGCGCGGCGTTTTCGTTGATGCCAGGAAAGCGGCCATCACTCGAAGTTTTCAATAATTTCAAACTTCACTTGATCGGGATAGAACGCCACGTAATTCTTAATCTGCTCTACCGACACTTTGGGGTTTTCATAACTCCACACCGCGTTAGCGCCTTCATGCCCCGGGATTTGCAGGCTGAAATAGCTGGCATCGCCCTTGTAGGGGCAATAACTCGTGTGATCGGTGCGGGCAAAGTATTTTTCATCGATGTCCTCCCGCGGTACGTAATACACCGGAGGATAGTTGGCCTCGAGCAACACCAGCGACCGTGCGGACGCGGCTACCTGAATACCGTGAAACTTTACAAGCAGGCAGCCCGGCTGCTCTGCGATGGTGATGACAGGACTAGGACCGGAGGTTTTCATCAGATTCTCCTGGATTATCGGGAGCGCCCACGCTCCTGTGGCGAGGGGGCTTGCCCCCGATGGGCTGCGATGCAGCCCCAAAACCTGCGACCGCGATTAAATAGGTATACCTCATGTTTCCGTACCGCGACTGCTTCGCAGCCGAACGGGAGCAAGCCCCCTTGCCACAAACTCATTAAACACCCGCAGCTTCGGCGGCACCTGCCGCCCGGAGGGCCAGAGCAGATTGAACTGGCTATCTGTATATCCATACAGATAAAGGTTGCTCCAATTTCATTCCCTGCGCATTCTGTTCACCTCTTCAAACCGACTGAACGATGGTGGTTATGCGGCTGTACCTCTGTGAAAAACCTTCCCAGGCCAAAGACATTGCGGCCGTCCTCGGCGCCAGGCGTCGGGGCGACGGCTGCTGGCTGGGAACGGACGTCACGGTGACCTGGTGCATCGGCCATCTGCTGGAAACCGCGCCGCCGGACGCCTATGACGCGCGTTACAAGCGTTGGGTGCTGGCGGATCTGCCGATCATTCCAGAGAAGTGGAAGATGACCGTCAAACCGCGCACGGCCAGCCAGTACAAAGCGGTCAAACGGCTGCTCGGCGAGGCCTCGGAACTGGTGATTGCCACCGACGCCGACCGTGAGGGCGAGATGATCGCCCGGGAACTGGTGGAGCATTGCCGTTATCGCGGGCCGATCCAGCGGCTATGGCTGTCGGCGCTGGACGATGCGTCGATCCGCAAGGCGTTGGCAGCCCTGAAGCCGGGGGCCGAAACCTTTAGTCTTTATCATTCGGCGCTCGGCCGTTCGCGGGCCGACTGGCTGATCGGGATGAACATGAGTCGGCTGTTCACGCTGTTGGGGCGTCAGTCCGGTTATCAGGGTGTATTGCCGGTCGGTCGGGTACAAACGCCAACCCTGCGCCTGGTGGTGGATCGCGACCGCAGCATCGCCGATTTCGTGCCGGTCGCCTATTGGGCCATTGATGTGCAACTGCTGCACGACGGCACCGCGTTCACCGCCCAGTGGCGCGCGGCCTCCGGGGTTTGCGACGATCAGGATCGCTGCCTGAATCAGGCGTTGGCGCAGCAAGCAGCGACGGCGATCGGCAGCGCGGCGAGTGCCCGAGTGATCAAACTGCGCACCGAGCGGATGCGCGAAGTGGCCCCCCTGCCCTTCGATCTGGGCACCTTGCAGGAAGTCTGCTCGAAGAAGCTCGGGCTCGGCGCCCAGGAAACCCTCGATATCGCCCAGGCCCTGTACGAAACCCACAAGGTCATCACCTATCCACGCAGCGACTGCGGTTATCTGCCCGTGAGTCAGCACAGCGAAGCACCGGGCATTCTTGCCGCGCTGAGACAGGCTGATCCGGCACTGAACGCCTTGAACGATTTCCTCGAGCCTCAGCGACGCTCACGGGCCTGGAACGATGCCAAGGTCAGCGCTCACCACGGCATCATCCCCACCGCTGCGGCAAAAAACCTCGAGCGACTGGCGGGCAAGCAGCGGGCGGTCTACACCCTGATTCGCGCGCGTTATCTGGCGCAGTTTCTGCCCAACCACGAATACGACCGGACCCAGGCCGACTTTGACTGCGCCGGTGAGGCCTTGCGTGCGGTTGGCAAGCAGATCGTCGAGCCCGGCTGGAAGCGCGCCCTGCCCGAGGCCCTCGCCCCGGCCAAGGGCCGCGAAGCACCGGCGCCGCAAACTCTGCCGGCATTGGCCGAAGGGCGTGACTGCGCGGTGGCCGACGTGAAGCTCAAGGACCTCTGGACGCAACCGCCCAAACCGTTCACCGAAGGCGATCTGATCAAGGCGATGAAGAACGTCGCCAAACTGGTGGAAGATCCGCTACTCAAGCAGAAACTCAAGGACACCACCGGCATCGGTACCGAAGCGACCCGTGCCTCGATTATCCAGGGCCTGCTCGACCGTGGTTATCTGATCAAGAACGGCAAGGCCCTGGCCGCCACCCCGGCCGCGTTCAGCCTGATCGATGCCGTGCCGCGTGCCATCGCCGACCCGGGGACCACGGCGATTTGGGAGCAGGCGCTGGACATGGTGCAGAGCGGCGAGATGAGCCTGGAAGAGTTCGTCACCAAGCAGGCCGCGTGGATGAGCAAACAAGTTGCCCGTTGCGCCGGCCTGAGCCTGACCATCAGCGGACCGGCAAGCCCCGCCGGGCGCGGTGCCACCCCGTGGAAAAACAAACGCAAGCCCGCCAAACGCAAGCCCTCGACGGGCACCAGACGCGCGGCAAAACCGGCGAGCAAGGCTTGATGGCACTTCAAGCGAGCTAAAAAGGTCTAGTGTTCTTCAAGCGCAGCGACAACCCCATTTTCTGATAAGGCATCGACCATGATTATCGTGCATCACCTGAACAACTCCCGTTCCCAGCGCATTCTCTGGTTACTGGAAGAACTGGCCATCCCTTACGAGCTGAAACACTATCAGCGCGACCCGAAGACCAACCTGGCACCGCCGGAGTTGAAAGCGATCAATGCCCTGGGTAAATCACCGGTCATCGAAGACGGCGCGCAGAAGCTGATCGAGTCCTCCGCGATCATCGACTACCTGATTCGCCGTCATGGCGAAGGTCGCTTGCAACCCGATCCGTCCACCCCCGCCTATGATGAATACGTTCAGTGGCTGCATTTCGCCGAGGGTTCGGCCATGTTGCCGCTCATGTTGAACCTGTACGTGGGGCGTCTTGGTGTAGCCGGCGCGCCTTTGCATCCGCGGATCAATGCTGAGGTGGCCAACTACCTGGGCTACCTCGACACGGCGCTGAGCCAGTCCGATTACCTGCTGGGCAATGAGTTCAGCGCCGCCGACATCCAGATGAGTTTTATCGGCGAGATCGCCAGAGCCCAGGGCAAGCTCGGCGACTGTCCTCATATAGCGGCCTGGATTGAACGCTTTCAGGCTCGCCCGGCCTATCAAGCCGCACTGAAAAAAGGTGGGAAATACGATTTCGCCCCCCACTGAGTGCACCTCAGGAGCCACCCCGCATGCCCTTGATAGAACTGCACGCCGCCCAGCGCGACGAACTGGAAACGATTGAAAACCTGATGCAGTTCTATCTGTATGACTTCAGCGAGTGGCTGCCGCTGAAGCTCGGGGAGCATGGCTTCTTCAACGCCCAGCCTAAACCGGGTTACTGGCGCAAGCCCGCAACCAGGCCGTTTCTGATCAAGGTCGACGGAGAATTGGCCGGTTTCGTGACCGTGGACGACGAAACCCATTCTCACGGCGCCGAGCACAACATTGGCTACTTTTTTGTCAGTCGGCGCTTTCGTGGCCAAGGCGTCGCGAAGTTTGTCGTTTCCACCCTATTGAGCCGGTTCCCCGGTCAATGGCAAATTTTCCACCTCGACGCGAACCAGCCTGCGCGGGCGTTCTGGGCCCGGGTCTTAGCCGATCTCACCGATGGCGAGTTCACCCTGCATCAGCTGTCGGTAGACGGTTATCCCTGCACCTTTTACCGATTCCAGAAATCGCCGCCGTCGCCCTGACTGGCGCCTTCCGATCGCGCTTTTTAATTCCAAACGACTTTGTCCGACAATATGTAGTGACCAAAAATAATCACTACAAAACCGTTGACGCCTCCGATTTGCCCTTGCATGATGCAGACATCTCCCCGATCGGGAGTACAGCAACATGTTTGAGCAAGCTCGTCTGACCGCCGAGCTGTTTTTCCCGGATACACGCTGCCCACAAGGCAGATTGAAGAAGCTGACCTGGCCTGAACGTCCAGTACAAGGACGAGAATCGCTGGCGATCAATCCTCATGAAGCTTGTGGCCGACCCTGAAAATGTCGGTAATGGCCTGAAGGTTTTCGCTGCTTCTCCTCGTTGTGACGCTATTGCGTAGCAGTTATTCAACACGACTACATGCAACAGACGCGTGACCCCGTCAATTTGGCGGCCGACCGCTGACGTCCTGGTTTCGGTGCCAGGGATCAACTAACCGATGGGCTACCTGTATTAGCGAATCAACTTTGAAAGATCACCAAATGGTCAAGGGGCTTACCATGAATCTGAACAATCAAACCACTATCGATGAACTGGCACATCTGTTCGCTGCGCAAAAAGACAGCCATGACAGCCATATTCTGTGGATCAGCAAGTCGGGCCAGGTGCAGATCGACTGCCTGTCGCCTCACGCCCATGAAGCGGAGTTCGACAATAACAACCAGAACCTGCTCGCCCGACTGAAGATGTACCGTCGCGGCCAAGGCTATGTCGGCAAGAAAGCCGCGGCCGACAAGGACTTCATCGGTAATGTTCTGCAAACGCTGAAACAGGCGTGGGCATCGATGCAGAACCAGAACGAAGTTCGGGTGATTGACCGGTTCTCCTGATACCTCCCAGGGGTTTTATTCCACACCCCCTCCATAAAAAGGCCCCGTTCGTTAAATCGAGCGGGGCCTTTTTGTTTGTCTCGTGTGCACCAAACAACGCTATCGTTAACCGTGTGCACTGGATCATTGGAGGTTTGCGATGAAAAAACATCTGACAGGTTTGCTGTTGCTGGTGATGGCCAGTGCTGCCCATGCAAACAGCGTCCCCGGAGTTCCCTCGTTCAATATGGATTGCCCCGGAAACATCGTCGTCCAGGCGGATCAGGACGGGCCGGTGTTGATCAACAACAAGGAAGCCGAGACCAAAGCCATCAAGGGTGGCTTCGAAGCCAAGGGGTCGGGCGTCACGATCTCTATCATCCCCACCGATGATGACTCGGTCACGGTGTCCTCCACGGGCAAGGCACCCAATGGCATGTGCCAATCAATGGATGACTGACGCCATCGACTCACCTGCAGCCGCACCCAACACCAGTTCCATAAACGCCACCGACGCCGCACTGTGATAGTTGTTTTTGCGCCGAAGCAGCGCGGCCCCTCTTTTGGGCACCTCCCCCAGCAACGGGATTTTGTACAATGCACGGTCCTGGGTGGCAATGGGCTCTGGAAGGATGGTGGCGATGGCCGTGTGCCGAATGACTTCCAGCAAGGTGCTCACCGAATTGACCTCGATCACTACCTTCGGCGTGATCTGCTCCTGGGCAAAGTACTCATCAATGCGGGTGCGGGTAACGAAGTCCGGAGCCAGCAGCGCAAATCGCAGTTGCGCCACCTCCTCAGCGGACAACGCGACCTGGCTTTCGTATAACGGGTGATCGCGCCCCACCAGGACGCCCAATGTCTCGGTAAACGCCGGGATCGACTCGATGTCGGCATTTCTGACCTGGGTAAACGCGATGGCGATGTCCAGTGAGTCATCCACCAGACCGGCCTCGATGTCATCCATCGACAGCTCGAAAATCTGTAGATGGATGTTCGGATACCGCGCCACGTAATCGCGCACCAACGGCCCCACCAGGTACGCCATGAACGTTGGCGTCATGGCCAGCCGCAAGGTGCCGCGAGACAAGTCCTTGACGTCATGCAGCGCACGTTTGCCCGCCTCCAGTTCCACCAGCACCCGACGAGCGCATTCGATGTAGGCCTGTCCCGCATCGGTGGGTTTCACCGTGCGCGAGGTCCGGTCGAACAGGCTTACGCCCAGGGTTTCTTCCAGTTGCCGGATCTGTTGGGACAGGGTCGGTTGCGAGACGTGAAGCGCCTCCGCGGCGCGGGTGAAACCGCCGTGCTCGGCAACCGCCAGCAAATAGCGCAAATGTCGTAGCAGCATGGGGGAATTACCAACTATAGGCTGTGCTTATGCGTTGCATTGTATATGGGTCTTGGACGCTATGGATCGATCGGCAGAAGATTGCTCCACACCCAAGCAATACCCCCCGACAGGAGACACCCCATGCAGCAGTCCCACGCTTACAACGACTCAAGTCTGGCCCTGACCACCTCGATCCTCGATGCAAAAGCGCATAAAAACCTGTCCTGGCAGGACCTGACCGACGGCACCGGCCTTGGCCTGGCCTACGTCACCGCCGCCCTGCTCGGTCAGCACCCACTGCCGGAAAGCGCCGCCAAAGTGATTGGCGAAAAACTGGACCTGGACGCCGACGCCGTGGCCCGCCTGCAGATCATCCCGTTGCGCGGCAGCCTCTCGGGTGTCCCGACTGATCCGACCATCTACCGCTTCTACGAAATGATCCAGATTTACGGCACCACCTTGAAAGCCCTGGTTCATGAACAATTCGGCGACGGCATCATCAGTGCGATCAACTTCAAGCTCGACATGAAGAAAGTCGAAGACCCGGAAGGCGGCTCCCGCGCAGTGATTACCCTCGACGGCAAGTTCCTGCCGCTGCGTCCTTTCTAAGTGGATGCCGGTTCTGCGAGGACTTCGGTCGAGCGCGACCCCGGCTCGGACGCAGCCTCGCAGGCTCGGCAGCTGCTACAAAATAATCATTCGACTCACGCATGAGGACATCGCCATGAAAGCGCTCATCGAAGGTTTTTTGAAGTTCCAGAAGGAAGCTTTTCCGCAACGCACCGACCTGTTCAAACACCTGGCCACCACCCAGCATCCGGGTACGTTGTTCATCACCTGTTCCGACAGCCGGGTCGTGCCAGAACTGCTGACCCAACAAGAACCCGGTGAACTGTTTGTGATCCGTAACGCAGGTAACATCGTGCCCTCCTACAGCCCGCACCCCGGTGGCGTTTCAGCCACGGTCGAATACGCGGTCGCGGTGCTCGGCGTTACTGACATTGTGATTTGCGGGCATTCGGACTGCGGCGCCATGACCGCCGTAGCGAAGTGCACCTGCATGGACCACCTGCCCGCCGTCAGCGGCTGGTTGCAACATGCCGAGTCAGCGAAAGTCATCAACGAATCCCGCCCTCACGCCAGTGACGTGGCGAAGGTGAGTTCAATGGTTCGGGAGAATGTCATCGCGCAACTGGCCAATATCCAGACACACCCGAGCGTGCGCCTGGCTCAGGAGAAAGGCCTGTTGAATTTGCATGGTTGGGTCTACGACATCGAGACCGGTTCGGTCGACGCCCTGGATGCGAACAGCCGCAGTTTCGTGGCGCTCGCCGAGTATCCGGACACCTGCGCCCTTCAAGCTCGAGCCGTGGAAGCAGCCGCCTGAAATTTGAATACCAATCGATGCAGCGCTCCCGGCTCACGGGAGCGCTGCGCTGACTCGATCGACTGGGTCATTTATCGTCCATCTTGGTTGAGGATTGAGGCCGAATCTCAGTGCTCTCTTCGGCGTTGGGTGGTTCTGGAAAACTGCCTGGCGTGAACACGTGAGTCAGCAAGTCTCTGGCATCGACTTCGACGACTCCCTGAACCGAACGGGCCAGAGCAACAGCCTGCTCACACTGTCTATGGGTGTTGACGCGACCGCTCAACGCCACCGTGCTCCCATGGGTTTTGACATGGATTTGCAGGCCGAGGCTTGGTTCGGCCATTGCCAGGGCTGACTTCACCCTGGCGGTAATCCACGTGTCGTGAACGCCCCTTTCCAGATCCTGAGAGTAATGTTGAAACGAATGAAGTTTCATGGTGCAACCCTCTTCACGTAATCAGATGCGCTGTCCGTCCCATTTGCTATGCAGCCCTCTGCCTCTCAGGCGAGCGTTATGGGACATCTGATTCGTTTTGGAGTGCTCGCCACGCCAATACAGACGCCCATTAAGTATAGTGCGCCTCTCGACTGGGGTCGGTGTGCCGTCTCAGCGTTTGACCGACAGATCCGTCTGGGTCATGCGACTACGGATCGTGAACACCCCATCGCCCGAGAGTATCGCACTACGAGCAAACAGCCGACCGCTCTCCCAGTTCGAAAGACCCAGCTCCGGCTTGTTCAGCGCGTACTGTCCGTCGACCCAGCGGGTAATCCCGTTGCCGACAAAAGGTGCGTTGACCGCGTTGTAGAAGCGTTCCTGAGCCTCGGCATCTTCACTGATCAACGACACGGTGAACTGCGGGCTGTAGCGATTGAACAACGCGATGGCGCTGTCCAGGTCGTCGACGATCTTCAGGCTGACTTCCGGGGTTTCTTCCCATTCCCACTCGCGGCCTAACTGACTCTCGGGCAGCGGTTCGGCCAAGGCCTCGGTTTGATAGCCTTCGGCGCGGTACACCTCAACGCTTGCAGTCTGCCAATCGGTCGGCAAGTACTGCTCGCTGCCTTCGACGATGTGCAATTTGCAGCCCTGCCCCCGAGCGGTGCCGGCCTGTTGCAGGGCGTCCAGGAACAGCGGCAGCAGTTCGACGACACGGTCGCGGTGGATCAGGCAGACGTTCAGGGTGTTGCAGACTTTGCGATCCAGCGAGTTGCGCACTACAGCGGCAAAGCGCTTGGCCTCGGCATCCTTGTCGGCGATCAGCCAGGCGCCACCGGTGCCGTGCAGGCTGACGGCGGTGCCGGCCTGTTGGGCGATACTACCCAGTTGGCTGACGGCACGACCCGAACCCCGGGCCACCGCCAACGACAGGCGCCGGTCGGCGAACATCGCCCAGCCGGCGGCGTGATTGACGCTTTCCACCAGCGACACTGCGCCGGTCGGCAACCCGGCGTCGTTCAGTGCCGGATTCAGCGCGTGGGCGACGATGGCTTGCGCCGTGCCCAACGCATCGCTGCCGATGCGCAGCACCGCCGTGTTACCCGTGCGCAACACACCGGCGGCGTCGGCGAAGACGTTCGGTCGACCTTCGAAGACGAAAGCGACAATGCCCAGGGGCGAGACCACTTGCTCGACTTTCCAGCCGTCATGCTCGACGCAACTGACCACTTTGCCGCGCGTGGCCGACGCATCACGCCAGGCCCTGAGGCCGGCGATCATGTCGCGGCGCATGCGTTCATCCGCCAGAAGCCGCGTGGTAGAACGCCCACGGGCCTTGGCCCGCTCGATGTCGGCCAGGTTGGCGGCTTCGACCAAGGCCCAGCACTCAGGGTTTTCCAGGCGTTGGGCAAAGCGAACAAAGAACTCGCTGATGGCTTGATCCGATACCGCGGACATTGCGCTGAAAGCCGCTTCGGCACGCTCGATTGCAATGGCCGCCGCTTGCTGGTCAGCCACCGGGATCAGCAGCAACTCACCGCTGACCTGCTCTACCAGCAAATGGTCCCCGGGCTGAAAGCGCGCGGCCAATTCGGGGCTGACCACAGAGACACGATTCCCGGCGAAAGGGATCGGCGTGCCAGCGACTAGACGTTCGAGCGCAAGAGACATGAAGCGGTATCACCATGCAATGGGCGGCCGGAAAATGTATAGGAAAATCCCGGGAGCGTCATTAACCGCACGCCTGACCGGAATCGAAAACCCGGCAGCCCGTCACCCCCTACGCTAAAAGACCACTGTGACCAGACACACACCGTGAATTGCCCCGGCACCACCGCGACAATCCCCCGGCCCACGCCGCTCTTGCCGGGCAAACCGACGCGACAGGCAAAGGTTCCGAAGTCTCGCCCCATGGGATTGCGGGGACACTGACGCTAGACACCACGGGTCAGTACTGGATCACAGTTTTGTACTGTGCCATCGGCCAAACCCCGTAGCAGCTGTCGAGCCTGCGAGGCTGCGTTCGGCTGCGCAGCAGTCGTGAAATCATACGGCTCGGTAGTTCAGGTTAATCGCGTGCACAGGGTTTACGTCTGCTGCGCAGCCGAACGCAGCCTCGCAGGCTCGGCAGCTGCTACAGGATTGCGGTTTGGTTTACGTATCAGAGTGTGTACAGCCCCGCCCCCGACACACCCCGCCCATAAAACCCCACGCCAAAGACACACCGCAGATACACCTGCTTGATGAACTGTGCCTGTTGATTGGCCACGCCGATCAAAGCGCTCAACTCACCCAATGCAATGGAGTATCACCATGTTCAAGCTCTCGACTTCTTCCTTGACCCTCGGCCTGATCATCGCTGGCGGCCTGGCCTTGTCCAACGTGGCTTCGGCCTCCGAGTCCGAAGCGTTCAGCATGAAACAACTGGCCCACGGCTACAGCCAGGCCCAGGTCGACACGGCAGAAAAACCGGCGGAAGGTAAATGTGGTGAAGGTAAATGTGGCGAAGGCAAGTGCGGCGCCGGCGAGTAACCCCCGCGTGGGGTACACCGCTGCCCCACTCCCCTGACTGAACAGAGATCAAGCCCATGACCATCTCACTCTCATCGGCCGTGAAAAGCCTGCACCTGAACCTCGACCGTGCCGGCAGCTGGATCGCGCCGCTGACCCTGCGGGTGTTTCTCGCCTGGGAGTTCTTCGAGTCCGGCCTGGAAAAATTCAATGGCGAAAACTGGTTCGCCGATATTCAGGACAGCTTCCCGTTCCCGTTCAACCACGTTCCGGCCACGCTGAACTGGGAACTGTCGATGTGGGCCGAACTGATCTGCGCCCTGGCCATACTGGTTGGCCTGGGAACGCGGATCTCGGCAATCATTTTGATCGTGGTCACGGTCGTTGCGACCGCTGCCGTTCACTGGCCCGCCGATTGGTCTACATTGAGTGAGCTTGCTCAGGGTTACGCCATCAGCAACAAGGGTCATGGCAACTTCAAACTGCCGCTGGTCTACCTCGCGGCCTTTATGCCGCTGTTGCTCTCGGGTGCCGGCAAGCTCAGTCTCGATGCGCTGCTGGCTCGATTCATCTGGCGTCGTAATAATCGCTAAACACCAGCACGTCGATAATGCCTCGCACTCCACAAGAACGGAGCAATCGCCATGAGCCTCACTCTCTATGGTTTTAACGGCAGCACGTATGTACGTACCGTGAAGATGCTGCTTGCAGAAAAAGCGGCGGATTTCGACCAAGTGCCGGTCAACGTGATGAAAGGCGAGCCGCATCTGCCGGAGCATCTGCTGCGCCACCCCTTCGCCAAGGTGCCGGTCATCGATCACGACGGTTTTCGGGTGATAGAAACAGACGCCATCATGGCCTATCTGGACGAAGTTCTGCCTGGCCCCTCCCTGATGCCCGACAATGCCCATGACCGCGCTCGCGCCCACATGGTCATGGGGATTTACGATTCTTATGGCTACGGTGCAATGGGTTCGGTGTTCGGCTATCACCTGTTTCCCGACTTCATCGGCGGGAAAAATGAAGACTCCCGACGCAAAGGCATCGAGAATTCAAAACTGGTCCTGCGTGAACTGATGAAAATCAAAGGCGACGATCCGTTTGTCGCCGGGCAGGATCCGAGCTTCGGCGACTTTTACCTGGCACCAGCCTGTGCTTACATGGCGATGACCCCGGATGCACCGCAGGTGTTTGCGGTCAACGGTTTCGATGACTGGTGGAAACGGGTTCAGGCGCTGCCAAGCTTCCAGGCCACACAACCCCAATAAGCTTCACCCCACTCACATGCGAAGACAGGAGCCACCATGAGCGTGACCACCCAATGGATCGAAATCGACAGCGCCGACGGTAAATTCGGCGCTTACCTGGCGATTCCGCACACCCGCAAAGGCCCGGGGATCGTACTGATCCAGGAAATCTTCGGCGTGAATGAACACATCCGCTCGGTCGCCGAGCAATACGCCGCCGACGGCTACCTGGTGATTGTGCCGGACCTGTTCTGGCGCAGCGGCGCGCGAATTGAACTGGGTTACGACGAGGCCGGCTGGAAACGCGCCGTCGAGTTGATGAACGCCACCGACGTCGGTAAGGCGCAAAAAGATATCGAACTGGCCATCGACGCCTTGAAAGCCCAGCCCGGCCTGGACGGCGGCATTGCGTCCATCGGTTTCTGCTTTGGCGGCTTGCTCTCGTACCACACCGCCGCCAATGGGCTGGTGGACGTGGCCATCGCCTACTACGGCGGAGGGATTCAGAACCAACTGGACCGGGCTGATGAAATCGACGTGCCGTTGTTGATGCACTTCGGTGAAGCGGACAGCCACATTCCACTGGAAGCCGTGGAGCAAATCGCCGAGCGTTTCGACACCAACGATAACGTGGAAATTGTCGTGTATCCGGAAGCCGAACATGGCTTCAACTGCTCGCACCGCGACAGCTACAACCAGCGCGCAGCGGCTGAGGCACATGGCAATACGCTGATCTTTTTGGGAATGGAACTGTAAGGCCACACAAACGCAAAAGGCACCTTCATCAACCGATGAAGGTGCCTTTTTTTGGGCAACGCTTACTTGATCAGCATCCCCAGCGGACTCAGCGGCCCGATCGGCATCAGCTCAAACGTCAGCAGATCGACCTCACCCAGCGGCAGTGCCTTGAGCAACCTGTCGGCCTCTTCGACCGATTCGACGGTCATCAGGAAAATCACCCCCGCTTCGTTGTCGCGCATCCGTAACTGTTCCATCTTTCCATCCAGGTACAGCTGCAACGTCGCGGGCACTTCAGCGGGCAGGTAAGCCACGCGCTGCTCGGGGGTCAGGGTCTTGAGTGTTCCGATCGCCATGATTTTCATGATCACACCTGTTCCGGTTGCGCAGTGACGGCCAGCTTCGGCTGAGCTGTGCGTTCGTGAACATGGCGATGAGCCGTACGGTCGATGTTAAGGCTCAGTATTTCCGGACGGCTGTAGTGACCGCGGCCGTCCATCTGACGTTTACGGATTTCGATCTGGAACAGATCGATGTCAGCGATCACTTCGCCTTCGCCTTCGGTCAGTGCGCCGACGACTTCACCTTGTGGATCGATGATCGCGGTGTAGCACCCGCCGGAGATCGGACCGATCTCGCAACCGGTGCCAGCCATGATCTGGGCTTGCTGTTCCGGGTACAACCACACCGTCGAGTTAACCATGAAGCAAGCCGATTCCAGGGCATGCATACGGATGCTGACTTCCATCTGCCGAGTGAACAAGGCACCTGCAAACGAGCCTGGGTACATCGAGGCGTGAATCTGTTCGCCGTCTTCGATCAAAGCGTAACGAGCCAGCGGGTTGTAATGCTCCCAGCAGGCCAGTTGACCGATGCGCCCTACCGCGCTGTCGGTGGCGCGCAGACCAGAACCGTCGCCCATGCCCCATATCATGCGTTCGTGATAGGTCGGCGAAATCTTGCGACGCGCCTGAATCAAGGTGCCGTCAGCATCAAAAACAGCAACTGAGTGTTGTACAAGGTGCTGCCATCGCGCTCGAACGTGGCGCACATGGCCAGGCCCAGCACCTGAAACCCGGGATAAACGATGAGTCCTATTTTGTGCATGGCGGTAATTTCTTACGACCTTAAAGGTGGCACGACTGTTTTAACAGCCACTGACTTCGCATCGCAAGATGATCGTCATTGCACGCTTTTGGGGTAAGCATTGAACTATGCGAAGTTCTAGCAGCAACGCGTATTACATTTTCCACGGCCGAAGCGGGCTTCCTGACGCTCACGAAAAAATGCCGAATAACTCATGACCGGCTCGCCGGGATGATTAAGCGCCATCTGCGCCACGTAGTTGTCGTAATCGGGCACGCCGACCATTAAACGCGCGGCCTGGCTGAAGAACTTCGCGACATGCTGCAGTCTGCGGTACATGGCATATCTCTCTATGAGTGTGGGCCTGGCCCATGAAACCGCACTGATGTATCTGCAATGTGTCGGCACCGGGGCCCCTTTGTATTTTCAAGTATCAAAAGCGGTGACGCTCAACACCGGCTTGTTCTCACGCTAGGCTGAAGAGTAACGACATCGTGAAAGGAGGCGTTCGAGATGCAACTCATCACGCTGAAAATCGATAAGCCAGAAACGACGAACTTCATTTTGGGCCAGACGCACTTCATCAAGTCCGTCGAGGACATCCACGAAGCATTGGTCAATGCCGTGCCAGGTATCCGCTTTGGCGTGGCCTTTTGCGAAGCTTCCGGCAAATGCCTGGTGCGCTGGTCTGGCACCGATGCAGCGATGATCGAACTGGCCCAGAAGAATGCGACAGCCATCGCCGCAGGCCATAGCTTCATCATTTTCCTCGGCGATGGTTTCTATCCGCTGAACGTATTGAACACCGTCAAGATGGTGCCAGAGGTGTGCCGTATCTTTTGTGCAACGGCCAATCCGACTGAAGTGATTGTCGCCGAGACAGAACAAGGGCGAGCGATTCTGGGCGTCGTGGATGGCTTCTGTGCCAGTGGCATTGAAGGCGAGGAAGACATCCTGTGGCGCAAGAACCTGTTGCGGCAGATCGGCTACAAACTTTGAGCACCTTGCGCTAACCGGGCGCTGAACGTCACACCATTCAGCGCCTCACACCTTACGCCTGAGCGGCTTTTTGGCGGCCTGCCGCTGTAGCGACAGATCGGGCCCAGTACGAAGATCACGAACACAGCACAGGTCTCACAGCCAGGAGCTGCCGGTGGTCGTTGCATTTCGCTTGTCACCGGAGTTTGACTAAGCTGAACAAATCGGTACGAAGGAGACGACTATGTATGCGGTTATAAGAACCTACTCGGGTCCCGGCGCAAAGCAGCTTTTCGATGTTTTAGAGAAGCAAAAGGCCGACGTCGAAGCTGCCCTCCGTAAAGTCGCTGGCCTCACAAGCTACACACTGCTACCTCTCGGTGATGGCGGTATGTCGGTGACTGTTTGCACGGACAAGGCCGGCACCGATGAGAGCATGAAAGTCGCTCGCGACTGGATTCAGAAAAACGCCTCGCACATCCACGCGAACCCGCCGGTCGTCACGGAAGGTCCGGTTATTGTGCAGATCAATTAGCGCGCCCTGGCGATCCCTCACGACAATATCGCTGTCGCAGTCATTGCTTTTGCCGGTCATTGGCACTGCGCAGCCAGCTCCCCCCGTGAACATTTTCACCTGCTTGTGCAGCAGCAATTGTGAAGGAGTCTAATATTGAAATGCCATAGATCGGTCCATCACATCGTTGCGTAATGGTGTGAGGGACCGTTGGCATGTAGGTGGCTTTGGAGCCAACACGGGACCGGTGCTGGCTAAATAGATATAAAACTGGAGGGAACCATGAGCAATCTCATCGCCAGCGGCGAACCACCTGAAGCCGTCCGCCTCATGGTCAAGGTTTACGCCTACTTGCTGCTCGCAGGGTTTGCGTTTGTTCCGGCCTATCTGATTGGCTACTTATACGTCTTTCAAGACCCCACCCTTATTTTCGAAAACCACCTATTCCATATAATTGCGATCACGGCAGCCAACTTGGCAGGCCTGTTTGTTGCTTACGTAACGTGGCGCTGCTATTAGTCATCGGGAGATCCGCTGCTGCGATGGATGACGCTTGGTTTTCTCGGTTTTGTACTGATCTACGCGTTGCATGGTGCGTTCACCGGGCAAGCACACCACAATATCTGGCTCTTCCTGCTTTATGGACCAGCCTCTCGACTGGTCATGTCGATTTTGCTGTTAGTCGGAATGCTGTCGTACCACCGCCCACCTGATGCCGCGGACCAACGAATGAAGTTTTGTCATCTCGGTCACCGCGTTCGCGCTGTCATCGCTTGCGTTCATCCTTGCACGTCCGTGGAACCACATGTGGTGGCTCGCTCATGCGATCTTCGCCGGTGGATTCTTCATGTTGAGCTATGGGGTCGTGCAAGCATTCCTCACCACGCGGTCGTTCTCGAAGATTTACAGCCAAGAGGAGTTGATGGTGCGTCTTGCCGAAGCGATGGCGTATACCGAGAGCGCCCTGCAGGAACTCCAGCGCACCAATCAAGAACTCGGACACCTTGCGGCCACCGATCCACTGACTGGCGCTGATAATCGGCGTCGGTTCATGGAACGGCTCGAAGTCGAAATGGGCCGGACCAAGCGCGGCGGTGAGCCGTTCTCCGTGTTGGCACTCGATCTGGATAATTTCAAGTCCATCAACGATCGCTTCGGGCATCAGGTTGGCGACGACATCCTGAAGGATTTCGTAGAGAAATGCCTCGATTCGATCCGGCCGTATGACGGCGTAGCACGAGTGGGCGGGGAAGAATTCATGATTCTGCTACCTCAGACCTCACTGAAGGCGCGCACGTCATCGCTGAGCGTCTGCGAAGCACCGTTGCAAATAATTCGTTTCATGGCCTGCAGCGGTTAACCGTAGTCACAGTGAGCATCGGCGTATCGCAATCCGGCCGCGACGGCGACACCATCGAGGCCATTCTGCGTACAGCCGATCAACGCCTGTATCACGCTAAACACGAAGGCCGTAACCGCGTGGTCACTACTATCAAAACCAGCCTCCAATCGCTGTGAAAGCGTCGGCGCCGATACTCAGCTTTGCCGATCGCAACAGGCAGCAATCGCCCAAGAGCGGAGGTTTGAGCCAGAGCCGCGCTCGGCCAGCCCAAGCAATCTAAATTCAATGCGGTGAAAAAAGGCGCCATATTCAGACTGTGTGAAAACCTAGCAATCTGCTCACCGGTTGAAGAAAATGCCCGTATCGCAAGATACGGGCATTTTTTTATGCGCTATATCCAAGGTGAAAACCGCTCCCAGAGCGCGCTTTTTCCACTCTCGCTGGACGAGCTCATTCCCGACGATCATCTGGTACGGGTGATCGAAGCCTACATTGCTCTTCTGGACTTTGAGCAGTTGGGCTTTGATAAAGCCAGACCCAAGGCCACTGGGCGCCCCTCGTACGATCCCGCCGATCTGCTCAAACTCTATCTGTACGGCTATTTTCAGCGCATTCGTTCTTCGCGGCGACTTGAGGCCGAGTGTCGGCGCAATGTGGAGGTCATGTGGTTGTTGGGCCGACTGGCACCTGACTTCAAAACCATTGCTGATTTTCGGCGCGACAACAGTGCCGCGTTCACCGCAACCTGTCGTGCCTTCGTTCGATTCTGCCGCCAGGCTGGTCTGATTGCCGGAGAGTTGGTGGCCATCGACGGCAGCAAGTTTCAGGCGGTCGCTTCCAGCCGCAAACACCTGACACCGAAAAAACTCCAGCACCGGGAAGCGGCGCTCGACAAGAAGATTGCGCGTTACCTGGCGCAACTCGATGAAGCGGATCGCGACGAAGAAGCAGAGTCGATCGACCGCTCAGCGGTACAGGCCGCGCTGGCCGAGTTGCAGGTAAAAAAGGCCAATAACCAGACCTGCCAAGCGCTGATGCAAGCTCAAGGTCTGGCTCAACACGTTGTTGGCGAGTCCGATGCGCAAAAAATGCGAACGGCCTCCGTCCCGCTGGTGGCTTACAACGTTCAAAGTGTTGTGGACGCGAAGCACTGCCTGATTTTGCACCACGAAGTCACTCAGGAAGGCACCGATAACCGCCAACTCGAACCGATGGCCAAGGCCGCTAAAGACGAGCTGCAGCAATCAAAACTCTGCGTCACAGCGGATGCAGGTTATTCCAATGGCGCCCAGTTCCAGGCGTGCGAGGACGCGGCGATCACCGCTTTTGTTCCGCCCAACAGAGCCAACAACCCTACCAGTGGTGAGGAGCAGTATTTTGACCGGACAGACTTCAGCTACAACAAAGATACCGATCAATATCAGTGCCCCGCTGGCAAACCACTGACACTGAAACAACTGAACAAAGGGGATCGAATCTACCAAGCGACCATCAGCGACTGCGGGAAATGCCCGCTGAAAAGCCGCTGCACCAAGGCTAAGCGTCGCTATCTGATGCGCCATGCCCATGAAGCGGCGTTTGAGCGAATGGAACAGCGGATGAAGGCCCATCCCGAGATGATGGTCTATCGCCGATCCATCGTTGAACACCCCTTCGGCAACCTGAAGCACTGGATCTTCGGCAACGGCCGGTTTTTGCTGCGCCAGCTGAAGGGGACTCGCGCAGAAATGGCGCTGGCGGTACAGGCCTACAACTTGAGAAGGGCTATCCAGGTGCTGGGAGCACGGAAGCTGATAGCGCTGATGGGCTGAGAGGCCCTTTGTTTTTTACATTCCAGAAAAGCAAATGCCCCGACAAGTCGGGGCATTTGCTTTAAGCCGCTGCGAACTGCGTTTTCACACAGTCTGATATTGACGCCTTTTTTGCGAGCCTTTTAATAGCGAATACATTCACTGATCCGCAGACCCCGTAACGGCGAAAATGTTGCAGGGCACTTGATACAGAACATGCTCCGTCGTACTGCCCACCCATTTGCCCAGTCCCTTGCGATGCGCATTTCCCATGACGATCACATCGGCCCGGTGATGCGCTGCAAAGTCGGCCAGCGCTTTGCCAGGTGGACCTTCAACGAAGTGTTGTCGCTCAGTGGGCACACCGTAGTGGTCGGCCAATGCGATAAATGACTTTTGCAGTGACTTGCGCACATCGCTGCTGAAACCTGGCATCGTCACTGCACCAGCGCCTGCGTCGGATATATGTGTCTGCGATAGATCGTAGGCATGCAGCAGATGCAGTTCCGCGCTGCATTGCATTGACAATCCGTTCGCCGCCTGGATGATGCGGTCGTTGATGCCAGTGATCTGAGTCTCAGGTTGTGACGGATCGACTGCCGCCACTACCACCCGCGGAAGTGGACACCTGATTTCGCTGACCAGATGCACAGCCACCGGACATTCGCGCAACAGGTGCCAATCCAGAGGCGTAATGAAAACGCGTTTGAGCGCTGACTCGTGTTGCACGTCCTTGATAACCAGATCCGGCTGCATTTCTGCCACATGCCGAAGTATTTCTTGCAGCGCGGTTCGCGTAACAAGCACTTCGGTACTCACCATGACCCCGCGCTCACGTATTAGATCGGCCTCATCCTTCAACCATTTTTCGTTCTCTTGCTGACAGGCCTCACGAAAACGTGCACCAGCGCTCTTCAAACCCAAGAGGTTGGAGTCTTCGATAAACACCGTGATGTGCAGCGCTGCGCCAGTGGCTTCGGCAATGGCGACAGCTCGCTCCAACGCCGGTGTGTGACGCATGCCTGGACCGACTATCAGAAAGAGTCGTTGATATTGGCTCATGTAACACCTCCAAACGTTCCGGGATATCTAGCTCCCCCAGCGCTCTCGCCTGTCACACCACCGACGATTTACTATCGCCTCAACTATCTGGATCGACACTATTAATATACGCCTGGATTCCCGAGTTTGAGCCATAGGCTTTGAGGATGGCGTCGACCTCGCTCATGCGAACGTCCCTACTTCGCCGACCCACCACGCGGCTTATAAAAGAGGAACATCGAGGTCTCGGTGGTCTTGAGGTATTTCCTGGCCCAATTGGGTTTCACATTCCTGTCGTGGAAATAGATCGCGCCATGGGTTCGGTCGTTCAGTTGTTTGTTGAGCGCTTTGCGCGCGATTTCCTTGGCGGTCGCGTATTGGGTTTCTTCCTGGACCTGGTCCGAGCGTCCATCACACCACCACGAAAACTGACAATTTTTGCGTTCAGACCCCTGTTTGACCACGGCGCATACCGTTTCCGGAAATCCCTTATGGCCCAGGCGGTTCATGACGACGCTGGCGACGGCTTCCATGTCGGCGGACGATTTGCCTTTGGCTTCCCAATAGATGGAGCGAGCAAGACAGGTGATTGCATCGTTCAGCGGCGACGCACCTGCGGGATCGACTGCCTGAACTTCGGATGTCGTGATGGTATCGGACTTGGGCACCGGTACATCGCTGCCCTTCGCCGCAGCTTTATGTTCAAGGACCTCGGCCTTGTCTTCAGCCACTTCCTTTTTTTGCTCCTGCTCAGAAGCGATGGCGTGGCCAGCGAGAAGGGTTATAGCGAAGCAGATGGCTATCCAGATAACTCGCATGAGCAACCTTTCTGACTGAACCGGGAGCACGCCACGGCGGCGACTTCGCTTGATTGTAGTTACGAAAATTCATTCATACAGACGGACAAAAAAACTGTAGTCGGACGTGAAAAGGCATTGCGCTGGCGGGGGTGAAATCGCGCATCATAGGCGCAGTCAGCTCAAGGGGATTTCCATGCGCTTCAAATCATCCGTTACGCGTTTTGCCACGTTGTCAATGGGGCTGTTGTTCGCCGGGAATGCGTTGGCGGCCGACGAGACACAACTGATTGACTCGATCAACGCCTACCGCAGCCAGGTGCAGCGCTGCGCGGGTCAGGTCTCGCAGGAACTGCCACCGCTGGCAGCCGATCCGCGGTTGGCGCTGTCCGCCACCAGCATCGGCAATCTGCAGCAGGCGATGGCGACCGCGGGTTATCCAATGAAGAATGTGCAGGCGATCAGCCTGTCCGGGCCGCGCGATGCGCCGTCGGCGATGAAAGCCATTCAGGAAAGTTTTTGCCAGATCGTGCTGGACCCGCAGTTCGTCGATGTCGGCGTGAGCCGCGATGAGCGCGAGTGGCGCATCGTGCTGGCACGTCCGCTGTTGAGCGCTCGCCGGGGCGACTGGCAGGCGGAAGGCCAGAAGCTGCTGGCCGAGCTCAACAGCGCTCGCAGCCAGGCGCGCCAGTGCGGCACTCAATCCTTTGCCGCCACCACGCCACTGACCTGGAACGCCACGCTCGCGACGGCGGCCGAGGAGCACGCCCGGTCAATGGCCAACAACAATTACTTCGATCACAAGGACCGCGATGGGCGTACACCGGGTGACCGGGCTGAACTGGCGGGCTACAGCGGCGGGCAGATCGGCGAGAACATCGCTGCCGGGCAAGACTCTGTGCGCAATGTGGTCGATGGCTGGGTGTCCAGCGCCGGTCACTGCGCGAACCTGATGAACCCGCAGTACAAGGACTTTGGCGCGGCGTATGCGGTTGATCCGAAGAGTGATCCGGGGATCTATTGGACGGCGATGTTCGGGACGCCATAAGCGCGCTTTTTGGCAGGGTCATCCATAGTGATTGGACGACTTGCCAAGCCACGAAGTGCTGATGGGGCGCTTCACGTGTCCGCCTGCACCACCTCGATCCCGAGCTTTTGATAGTCCTCGACATTGCCCGATGCCACATAACGCTCGGTGATCAGGGTATGGATACGCTGACACGGTGCGACAAAAAACGGCTCCACCGCCCCCAATTTGTCGGCGGGTCACGGCAACGACATGGGAGGCGCTGGCGAGCATCGCCTGTTTGACCGGCACTTCGTCGAAATGCAGGGGGGATAAACACAAAGCAACCAGACATCAATTCTTTCGATGATTCAAATCATGAAGCCGAATTTTTTATTT
This sequence comes from Pseudomonas sp. MDT1-17, assembly GCF_054898105.1. Lineage (NCBI taxonomy): Bacteria > Pseudomonadati > Pseudomonadota > Gammaproteobacteria > Pseudomonadales > Pseudomonadaceae > Pseudomonas > Pseudomonas sp. MDT1-17. The sequence goes on from NZ_JBUBVM010000001.1 coordinate 4,057,908, forward strand.
TTATGTGACCTGTTCAAGATGGCGTCATCTCAAATGCTTTGGATGAAAACTTCATGAATCTAAACTTTGCCTTTGCGTGCATGATCGTGGTCTCGTTTGCGATTGCGTTGGGGCACGCCTGATCGGTGTAAACCAAGCGCAATGCGCACCTTCCTCCGTCCAGAGTCGGCTCATGCTTTTTTCCCTGGTTTCGAACGGCTCACCTCTCACGCCTGAACAGCCTGATTCAGCGGTGCCCTGGTGGAGCTTTACCAAAACCGTGCTCGCCGCCACCGCGCTAACGCTGGTGCGTGACGGCTTGATCGACCTTGACGACACCGTGGCTGAAGGCCCCTTCACGCTGCGCCAATTGCTGCGGCACGAGGCCGGGCTGGCGGATTATGGCGAGCTCGCTGACTACCACAACGCCGTAGCCCACCATGAGACGCCCTGGTCGGCCGATGAAATGCTGCAACGCCTTGATGCCAACCGGCTGCGCTACGCACCGGGGGACGGTTGGCGCTATTCGAACGTCGGCTACCTGTTCGTCGTGCGACTGATTGAACGCGTGACGGGGCGCACCCTTGAAGAAGCGCTGGCGGAGCGTGTGTTCGCCCCCCTCGGTTTATCCCGCGTACGCCTCGCCAAAACGCCAGCCGATCTGGCGAGCGTGAACATGGGGAGCGCGCCAACCTACGACCCCGGCTGGGTCTATCACGGCTTGCTCGTCGGCCCACTTGAGGAAGCCGCCCTTTGCCTGGACGGTCTGCTGGCCGGCAACCTTCTGCCAAACGCGCTGCTGCAAGCGATGCAAACGGCACGGGTACTCGGCGGCCCGATTCCCGGACGCCCCTGGATGTCTGCCGGTTACGGCCTCGGACTGATGCAGGGCGCAGTGGCAGGCGGCCTGATCTTGAGCGGACACACCGGCGGCGGTCCGGGCAGCGTCGTGGCGGTCTATCGCTGCGTTAATGGCGACGACACGGCGAGTTGCGCTGTCTTTCATGAAGGCGCCAGCGAAGGTGTTGTCGAAGCAGACGTTGTCGAGCGCCTGTCGGCAGTCCTTGGAGCGCTTCGCGTGAGAGCTCGCAGCGCTGATTAGCCCTTCAACCGCTTGTCAGCCTGGGGTTGAGTGTGATGGAGAGTGGATATCTGGCGGAACGTGATTATGCTTCATGAAACCTTGCAGCGATGCGAGGCCGTCAGCCTGTGTGCATGCTTCGCGCAATTCGTCATCCGACGACATCAGCCCCAGGGCCTGGGTGCGGCAAAAAGGTAGTGAGGTACTCCGGCCTACAACAAGAACGACGGAGAAGACTCATGGCCGCAATCGACAATACATCCACGGGCAGTGCGCCCCACCACGGGATGACCAAGGAGGAGCGCAAGGTCATCTTCGCCTCGTCCCTGGGCACCGTGTTCGAATGGTACGACTTCTACCTTTATGGCTCTCTCGCTGCGATTATTGCCAAGCACTTCTTCGCCGGCGTCAATGAGACAACGTCCTTCATCTTCGCACTGCTCGCATTTGCCGCGGGCTTCGCCGTACGCCCCTTCGGCGCCATTGTGTTCGGCCGACTGGGCGACATGATCGGGCGCAAGCACACCTTCCTCATCACCATTGTCATCATGGGTATCTCGACGGCCATCGTGGGCTTTCTGCCCGGTTACGCGACCATCGGCGTGGCAGCGCCGATCATCCTGATCATCCTGCGCCTGCTGCAGGGCCTGGCCCTGGGTGGTGAGTATGGCGGCGCGGCGACTTACGTGGCCGAACACGCACCGAAAGGCAAGCGCGGCTACTTCACCTCATGGATCCAGACCACCGCGACCCTCGGCCTGTTCCTTTCGCTGTTGGTGATCCTCGCCTGCCGCAACATCCTCGGCACCGAAGCCTTCGAGGCCTGGGGCTGGCGGATTCCCTTCCTGCTGTCGATCCTGCTGCTGATTGTCTCGGTGTACATCCGTCTGCAACTCAGTGAGTCGCCGGTGTTCCTGAAGATGAAAGCCGAAGGCAAGTCCTCCAAGGCGCCGCTGACCGAATCCTTCGCCCGCTGGGACAATCTCAAGATCGTGATCATGGCCCTTCTCGGCGGTACTGCCGGCCAGGCCGTCGTCTGGTACACCGGGCAGTTCTATGCGCTGTTCTTCCTGCTGCAGACGCTGAAGATAGAACCGCAGACCGCCAACTTGCTGATTGCCGGCTCGCTGCTGATCGGCACGCCGTTCTTCGTCATATTCGGCAGCCTGTCCGACCGCATCGGCCGCAAAGGGATCATCATGGCCGGCTGCATTATCGCAGCGCTGACTTACTTCCCGATCTTCCATGCGTTGACCCAATACGGAAACCCCGACGTGTTCGTCGCGCAGGAGAAGAACCCGGTCACGGTGATCGCCGATCCTGACCAGTGCTCGTTCCAGTTCGACCCGGTGGGCAAGGCCAAATTCACCAGCTCCTGCGACCTCGCCAAGACGGTGCTGGCGAAGAGGGCCATCCCCTACAAGAACGAGAAGGCTGAACCTGGCGCCGTCGCGCAGGTGCGCATTGGCGACAAGGTGATCCCAAGCTTCGAGGGCACCGGCATGCCGGCCGCCGACTTCAAGACTCGCAACGACGCCTTCACCGCCAACCTCGGCACTTCCCTCAAGGACGCCGGCTACCCCGAGAAGGCCGACCCGGCCAAGACCAACTACCCGATGGTGCTGCTGCTCCTGACCATCCTGGTGATCTACGTGACCATGGTCTACGGCCCGATCGCCGCCTGGCTGGTGGAACTTTTCCCGGCGCGCATCCGCTACACCTCGATGTCGCTGCCCTACCACATCGGCAACGGATGGTTCGGCGGCTTTCTGCCGACGGTGGCGTTCGCCATGGTGGCGGCCACGGGTGATATCTACTACGGCCTCTGGTACCCCATCGTCATCGCGGTGATGACGGCGATTCTTGGCATCTTCTTCCTGCCGGAAACCAAGGATCGGGACATTCATCACACCTAGGCTGGCACGTGCCCTCTCCCGTGCGGGAGAGGGCAATCCAGAAACGATCAAACGGTCTAGATTGGAAATGGCGACCGATCTATTTGTTCGGCTCGTTACGAGCGCAGCACGCCGATCGCCCGTCGATACTTTTCAATGCGCTCCAGGTCTTCCCACGACGGCTGCGAAATCCGTGACAGATCGCTGTTCTCTTCAAGGTCCGCCAGTTTGACTACCCGGCCAATGGGATTCTGCGCCGCGCGTTCGACGAAGGCCTCATAGGACTCACCCGGCACTTTGGTGAGCGATTCGATCGCCGTCAGAACGGCTTCGCTGAACCCTTCCTTGCGCAGGTCATCGAGGCTGATGCCGCAGTCTTCGACCACGTCATGCAGCACGGCGACGATGCGTTCTTCCAGCGTCGTAACCCTCAACATGACTTTCAGCGGATGCAGGATGTAAGGACTTCCGCCCTTGTCGACCTGCCCTTCATGCGCGGTGGCGGCGATGGCAATGGCGCGTTCCAGTGTTTGAATCATCTCGAAGTTCCCAGGCTTGAATGCTTTAACGGTCGTTGGGCTTGAGCAACACAAGGCCTTCCTCAAGCGCTGAGGCGACAATATTTTGTGCGGGTACGTTGATCCAGGTTGACGCCTCGATTTCGCCCACTGACGCAAGCCAGCGCCCAACCATCTCATAACCGAGCGTATAGCCAAGCCATTTCGGGTGAGCACCAAAACCGAAGAACCACTCTGCGTGATTGTAGTTCGTGGACTCAAGGGTCTTCAGGTCTACAGGTGAGCGAAGCAGATCGGCGCAGGTGACGGCACACTCCCAAGGCTCCGGGTCATTACCGAGCAAGTGCCGGACAAACTGTCCGGCAAGTCCCTCGCTGACCAAGGCTTCTCCTAACGTCCAACCGTAGCCAGGGCCCGCCATGCGCAAGCAATGATGGACTTCATGGACAATCTGTCGATGCAGCGTGCCCGTGCGCAGGCTTGCCAACAAATTCGGGTTGTCCGGATCGATGGTCATCGTAAACATTGAGCTTCGATAAGCTCGTCCCATGAGGCCCATTTCAGGAATGGTCTCGCCAGGGAGCCTTTGAATCAACACATCGAGTCGCGCAGGGGTAATCAGGCGAGAGACCGTCTTGTAAGCGGCGTCAAATTCGCTGATCAAATCAGAACGAAGTTCGGCAAGGCTTCCTGAGGCTTCCAGCCAATGCAGTGTCCATGCTTCCATTGTTACCTCTGAAAAATTGCCACGAAGCCTAAAAACTCAGCCCAACAGATGCATTGAGATGAGCTTCGAAATTTCGACCATCGACGTCCTACCGGTGAATTCAAACTTCACTTTGCCCAGCGCCGAAAAGTAGATTTCCAGTTCAGAGTCCAGGTCGAAGGTGCCCGAGGTTTCCACGGAGTAGGCGACGATGTTTTTGTAAGGTAAAGAAGTGAAGTCTTTTTTGCTGCCGGTGATGCCTTGTACGTTGACCGCGATGATTCGTTTATCGGTAAACACCACGCCGTCGCGCATGGATTTATAGGCATCAATAACCTGCTCGCCGTCCAACAGCAGCGCGGTGACTCGCTCCGCGTACTCGTTGTTTTGCTTGAGTTTGAAAAAGCCTTTGTTGTTGAAATCGATCATCCGCCATCCCCTTCCTTAAAGAGTGTTCCCTGGATTGCCAGCGTGTGGCGCGGCGAGCATACCATCGGGTCTGCGCTTTTTGCGCCCCCTCCAACAGCGGATCTAAAAAAGGAATTGAACCCGGCGCCTCATCGTGTTTTCGAAACCCTATCAGCGCTGATCTTTAATCAAACAAGGCGCCATTGGAGAGGAAATCCCGATGAACAGTAGACTGCTGTTTCTGCTTGCCAGCCTCAGTCCCACCCTGGTCATGGCTGAAGGCTGTGACGTGCTGACCCGCTCTCAAAGCCCTTCCGTTCCGGTGGTGGAATCTCATAGTTGCTATGAGTACGAAGGCATGCCGGTGAACGCCATCGATTGGTCATGCAGCAACGAGAGCAAGGAAATGCTGACCAGCACCAAGAAAAAAGTCGAACAGTGCGCCGGTCATTCTCAGGCCACGTGTATCGCGACGTTGACGCAAGAATCGCTGGCCAACCCTCACTCAACCAGCAAGGACAAGAATAGCAAATCGCTCAACATTCCCGACAATGCTCAAGTGACTACGTATTACTACAACGCTGAGCATTTGAGTCAGGCGAAGATTGATTGCGAGTCGGGCGGTGGTCACTGGAAAGCGAAGTAGCTGTTCAAGAACGCAACAGCCCCTTCACCATTGGAATGCAAGCGAGTTGCAGGCCGGAGGGCGAGTGGTAAATAGCCGTCTGCTCACCGACGAAACCGCATCGCCGGTAAAACTGAGCAGCGTTTAACGTAGCGTCCAGTTTAACTTCCACCAGCCCAAAATCCCGTGCCAGGCATTCAAGGTAATCGAGAATGCGTTTGCCGACGCCTCGCTGCATAAAGCCAGGCAGGACAAAGATCGCGCCGATTTCGCGCCTCTCCAGATCAAGCATGCCTGTCGCCACCGGTTCCCCTTGAATACACCCCAGATAAAAGTGTTTTTCCATCAGGTCGCAATATCCGTCCTCGGCTGCCCCTGACGTCCAGACCTCCAGTTGCTGCGGGGTATAGGCGCCGATGCATTGATACCGTATCGCTTGAAGGCGAATGTCGAATGCCGTCCGGCAATCGCCGTGACGGGCTCGTTTAATCTCTAACATTTCAATCTCCGTTAGCCAGTGGCGGACGGAGAACTAAAAAGCCCCGTCCATTTCTGGCGGGGCCTTGGGTAATACGTCAGATTCTAAGCACGCATGACCTCATGGCCCGCCAGAAGCGGTCATGGAGAAATGCATCATGTGCATGCGGGGTGTGTAGGTCATAGGCAGATAGTGTTGGTGGAGGGCTGGCTTGTCAAATTTGAAGCGGAGGTAGAAAACACCACCCGATCATCTAAGCTCCCCACCAAAGTGTTGAACGCGCAAGTATCGAGCGGCCGGCTCAAGAAATAGCCTTGACCTTCGTCACACGACACCGCTTTCAGTAACTTCAGATGCTCGGCTGTTTCAATGCCCTCTGCGGTAACGGTGAGCGACAACGCGCGGCCCAAGCCCACAATGGCCTGGATGATCGACTTGTCACCCTCGCTTTCACCCAGCCTGTTTAAAAAGCTGCGGTCTATTTTCAAGCCATCGAATGGGAAGGCCCGCAGGTAGCTCAGCGAAGAATATCCCGTTCCGAAGTCGTCCATGGATATGCGCACGCCGAGGCGTTTGAGCGTACGCATTATCTCAAGCGCACCTTCAGCATCTTCGAGCATGACGTTTTCGGTAATTTCCAGCTCTACTCGGGCGGGAGCGATTCCAGAGTCGAAGAGTATTTTCTGGAGGCGCTCTACCAAATTGCCTCGCTTGAATTCGATGGGCGAAAGGTTAATCGATACGAACAGACTTTCCGGCCACCGCGCGGCGTACCTGCAGGCGGTATCGATGACCCAGTTGCTCAAGGAAAGAATCAGCCCGCTTTCTTCCGCAATGGGGATGAACCTGTCGGGTGATATCAAACCACGCTCAGGATGTTGCCAGCGTACCAACGCCTCGGCACCGACCATCTGACCGTCAGCGATGCGATAGCGCGGTTGGAAATGCAACCGCAGCTCTCCGTGTTTGATCGCAAAACGCAGGTCGCTTTCCAAACGGCGGCGCTCAATGATCTTCGCGTTCATATCGCCTGCGTAAAAGCGCCATGTATTACGACCGCCGGCCTTGGCTTCGTACAACGCAATATCCGCATAGCGAAGCAGCTCCGTAGCCTCGCGAGCGTCATTTGGCGCCATTGCGATGCCAATACTGGCGCTGACAAACACTTCCTGCTCTTCGATCTCGATAGGTCGCTCGATGGACTCGATCAGGCGGCGACATAGCGCCTCGACTTCTTCCTGGGAGCTCACATCGGTCAGGATCAGGACAAACTCATCACCCCCGACCCGGGCGACAAGGTCCCCGTGGCGCACGCGTTCAGCCAGGCGACTCGATATTTCGTTGAGTACCAGATCACCTGCCGCATGTCCGAACAGGTCATTCACCGGCTTGAATCGATCCAGGTCCAGACTGAGCATGACCAGCGGTTGTTTTACCGTTGGCAAAGCCTTGAGTTTACCGTCAAGAAACTCCTGAAGCCGTGTCCTGTTAGGCAACCCGGTAAGCGCGTCATGCTGTGAGAGAAATTCGATTCTGCGACGGGCTTCGACTTCCTCGGTGACGTCAGTTGCAGTACCCCGGAATCCTCCACCGGCCATTTCTCGCGCCGAAAGACGCGTGATTCTCTCTTGGCCTTTAGTATCGACGTAGCGGCACTGAACACTGATATCCGCGCGACGGTTCGGGATGCTGAGCCACTGAGATAACGTGCCTAATTCGGTGCTCAGCAGATCATCCATTGCCGCACCAATCCAAGCGTCCCTGGCGAGCCCAGTGACATCCTCAAATCGCTCGGATAGATAGGTGAAACGCCAATCGGCGTCTATTTCCCATACCCAGTCCGAGCTGGCTTCAACGACATCGCGAAAGCGCGCTTCGCTGGTGGCGAGGGCAGCCTGACTGCTTTGCAGTGATGTGTAGCTGGTGTCAAGCGCCTGTGCACCCGCGGTCGTGCGACGCAAGATGGCCCAGGTCATCAGCCACACCAAGAGCGCGGCGATGCCGATCAATGGCAACCCTAGTCCCAATAACCGCAGACCTGGCCTGGACGGACGCCAGTGCACACTACCGGCAGTACCGTTCTCGCCCAATGGAAAGACAGACGTTTTGCCGATTTCGTCAGAAGTGGCAATGTGCAGGCCATTCACCCCGTAATCCCTGCCTATCGTCTCGAGTTTGGCGCTGTCCAGAATGTCGACGAACATCAACACCGACGGCGACCTGTCATCAGGTACCACTGTCGGGTCAGTTCCCGGCGTAATCGCCGCGGCCGCGACCAAGGCTGGAACGCCTCCAACGAGAATGAAGGCGGTTGTCGGCGTTTCCGTTTCCGCGCCTTCACGGGCCTTTACGAGAATCGCGTCAATGGACTGCTCGAGCCACTCCTCGACTTCAACCGATTTCAACTCACCCTTGAGCACAGAGTAAACAGTGCGATTGACGTCGTTGAGGACAAACAAGCCCGGAAATCCAAAATCCGTGTAAAGCGTTGTCCCGACGTTTTGTCGTACGTACGCCCAGTCAGCGTCCATCTCAACATGCAGGTGCTTGTAAGCTTCACCCCAAAATGCGTAATCCTTGACGGTCGACCGCAGCGATTTTTCCAGCGATTGCATGGCCTTCTTCGTGTAGAAAGCACTTTCGACCTCCTCCGTTCGGTCTAAATCATGCGCAAGATAAACCAGTGAATAGCTGGCAAGGAAAAAAACGCCCGCCAAGAGACCCGCAAACTTGAACAGAGAAGCGCGTGCCAGCGATACGCTTGAACGATCGCTCGGTGTGCGGGGGATAGAAGGGAGATTGTTCGACATGGATTCCCGCTGGTCGTTGAGGCAAGTCGGCTGCATATCAAGTTATCGGCTGCAGTTGCTGAAGGGTGAGTGACCATGTGTCACCCGGGCTCATCTCCCCGCTGCCGGTTACAGTTTTCAAGTCCTGCGCTCAGCTTCAGCACCGCCAGCACCGCCAGCATCCGACCCGCCTGAGCGTCCAGCCCCAACTTGCAAAAGTTAGGCGAATGCGGCTTGATCGCCTTTAAACATTCACCGCATGTCTCGTCGCCAGGATCTATTTATGCCGCTGAGTTTTCATAAGATGCACGCCAATGGCGATGACTTCGTTATTGTGGACTCGCGAAACTCGGCCAATCCAATGACAAGTCTCATGGCTCGGCGAATGGGTGATCGGAACCGAGGCATCGGATTCAATCAACTCGCGGTGGTGCTCGATTGCGATGATGCAGATGCGCGCTTGATGTTTTGGAATGCAGATGGCTCCACGCTGGATGCCTGTGGCAGCGCAACGCGGGGCGCCGCAGATAGGCTGATGCGCGAATCAAATATGACTTTGATAGCGCTGCGAACCAACCGCGGTCTACTCACTTGCGAACGAACCTCAACCGGCGCAATTTCCGTCAACATGGGAGAGCCACTTTTCGGCTGGTCGGATATTCCCCTGGCTCTGGAACTGGATACTGCTGTTTTGCCCCTTGCCGGTGACCCAACAGCTTGCAGCATGGGAAATCCGCACTGCACCTATTTTGTCGATGATCTAACAGCCGTTGATATAGCGACAAACGGACCGACAATCGAAACCAACCCCCTATTCCCCCTCAGGACGAACGTGCATTTCGTCCAGATCATTAACCGAAATCACATTCGATTGCGCATTTGGGAGCGCGGGGGCGGTATTCCGCTGGGTTCAGGTTCCTGCTCTTGTGGCGCCGCTGTTAATGGGATTCGTCGTGGCTTGTTAGACCATTCCGTTGAGGTTGAATGTGATGGCGGAACCGTAACGGTTCAATGGGATGGCGTGGGTCCTGTCTTTCTCATCGGACCGGTAGAGACAACTTTTTCGGGAATAATCACGGATAGCTTATTACAGGTTTTATAGCTGCTTTGGCATTGATCCCGTGACTCAACGCGACACAAGCCTATGCCAAGAAATTCAACGCCCCCGTCCGCACCGGCGTGGACGTGCTGAAGGTTGAGCGCAATGTCGGTCGGCGGGGCTTTACCATCGAGACCTCTGAAGGCATGATCGAGGCCAACCGCGTTGTTGCCGCTACCGGACCTTTCCAGCGTCCGGTCATCCCGCCCATCGCGCCGAAAGATCAGCCATTCCTGCAGATCCACTCCGCCGGCTATCGCAACCCCGCGCAACTGCCCGAAGGTGCTGTTCTGGTGGTCGGCGCCGGTTCGTCGGGCGTGCAAATCGCCGATGAATTGCAGCGTGCCGGCAAGAAGGTTTACCTCTCGGTCGGCGCCCACGATCGCCCTCCCCGCGCTTATCGCAACCGTGATTTCTGCTGGTGGTTGGGCGTGCTGGGTGAATGGGATCAGGCGGCCATGAAACCCGGCCGGGAACACGTCACCATCGCGGTGAGCGGTGCGCATGGCGGCCGCACGGTGGACTTCCGTGGTCTCGCCCATCGCGGCATGACGCTCGTTGGCCTGACCCAATCGTTCAACGGCGCCGTGGCGACCTTTCAGCCGAACCTTGCCGACAACCTCGCTCGCGGCGATGAGAACTATCTGGCGCTGCTCAATGCCGCCGATGCCTACATCGAGCGCAACGGCCTGGACCTGCCGGAAGAGCCTGAAGCGCGCCACACCTTCACGGATCCGGAGTGCGTGACCAACCCGATTCTTGAACTCGACCTGGCCAAGGCCGGCGTGACTTCGATCATCTGGGCCACCGGTTTTGCCACGGATTACAGCTGGCTCAAGGTTGATGCCTTCGACGACAACGGCAAGCCGCAGCACCAGCGCGGCGTGTCGAGCGAGCCTGGCGTGTACTTCCTCGGCCTGCCGTGGTAGTCGCGGCGCGGCTCTTCGTTCATCTGGGGCGTTTGGCACGATGCCAAGTACGTGGCTGATCACATCGCCATCCAGCGTTCGTACCTCGACTACCACGATTCGGCGCAACGCGAGGCTGAATCCGCCCCGGTCGCCCATAAAACCACTGTCAGCGCCTAAGACTTTTCAGGAGCTTCAAATGTCCACGCCAACCCATACCCGTATTCGCATGTTCAACACCAAAGAAACCTACCCGAACCAGAGCCTGGACAACGACCTGTGCCAGGCCGTTCGGGCAGGCAACACCGTTTATGTTCGCGGTCAGGTCGGCACTGATTTCGAAGGCAAACTGGTAGGCCTCGGTGACCCGCGCGCGCAAACCGAGCAAGCCATGCGCAACGTCAAACAGTTGCTGGAAGAGGCCGGCAGCGACCTCAGCCACATCGTCAAAACCACCACTTACCTGATCGATCCGCGTTACCGCGAGCCGGTGTATCAGGAAGTTGGCAAATGGCTTAAAGGGGTGTTTCCGATTTCGACCGGGTTGGTGGTTTCGGCGCTGGGTCAGCCGCAGTGGTTGATGGAGATTGATGTGATTGCGGTGATTCCTGAGTAAGGAAGTAGACCGAGGCGCGGCCTTCGCGAGCAGGCTCGCTCCCACAGGGGGATCTTCAGCGAACACAAAATATGTGAGCGACACAGATCAAATGTGGGAGCGAGCCTGCTCGCGAAGGGGCCCGCCCAGACACCTCATTTGCCAAGGCAAACCAAGGAGTAAAACCATGACCTTCTCCATCGCCGTCCGTTGCCCCGAAACCGGTCAGTTCGGCATTGCGATCAGTTCCTCGAGCATCGCCGTCGGCGCACGCTGCCCCTGGCTGCTGCCGGGTGTCGGCGCCGTCTCCACACAAAACATCACCCTGCCGTCGCTCGGCCCGGAAGCCCTCGCCCTCATGGAGCAAGGCCTCGCGCCTGCCGAGGCGCTGGACAAAGTCCTGACCCGCAACGGCTACAGCCAATATCGCCAGATCACCGCGATTGACCATCTCGGCCGCACCGCGCACTTCAGCGGCTCGGAAACGTTGGGCAACCACAACGCCGTGTCGGGCGAGCAATGCGTGGCCGCCGGCAACACAACATGTTGGCGGATCGGTCGGTGATCGAGGCCATGGTCCAGGCGTTCGAGCATGGCGAAGGTCAACTGACCGACCGCTTGCTGGCCGCAATGAAAGCCGCCATCGCGGCGGGCGGCGAAGCCGGGCCGGTGCATTCGGCGGCGGTGGTGGTGGTCGGCGAGTTGACCTGGCCGATCATCAACCTGCGGGTGGATTGGGCGGATCACGATCCAATCGGCCAGCTCGAGAAACTCTGGAACGCCTATCGCCCACAGGTTCAGGACTACATCGACCGCGCCCTCGCCCCCGACAAATCCCCTGGCTACGGTGTCGCTGGAGACGATCGATGAGCAACAGCCTCGATTTGCTGAAAACGCTGGTGGCGTTCGACACCACGAGCCGCGAATCAAACCTGCACCTCATCGAGTTCGTCCGCGACTACCTCGAACGCTTCGATGTGCCTTGCGAACTGGTCTACAACGATCAGCGCAGCAAGGCCAACCTGTTCGCGACCATTGGCCCGGCGGATCGGCCGGGCATCGTGCTGTCGGGGCACACCGACGTGGTGCCCGTCGACGGCCAGCCGTGGACCGTTGCGCCGTTCGAGCTCACCGAGCGCGACGGCAAACTGTACGGGCGCGGCACGGCGGACATGAAAGGCTACATCGCCTGCGTACTCGCCCTGGTCCCGTCGCTGGTGATGGCCGCGCTGCGGCTGCCGGTGCACATCGCGCTGTCCTACGATGAGGAAGTCGGATGCCTGGGCGTCCGCTCGTTGCTGGCGGAGTTGGAACAGCGACCGGTTAAACCGATGCTGTGCATCATTGGCGAGCCGACCGAGCTCAAACCGGTGCTCGGTCACAAGGGCAAACTGGCGATGCGCTGCGATATTCATGGCGAAGCGTGCCATTCGGCGTACGCACCACTCGGGGTCAATGCCATTGAATACGCCGCTGAACTGATCGGTGAACTGGGGCGGATTGGCAACCGGCTCAAAGCGCCGGAACATCACGACGCGCGTTTCGATCCGCCGTTCAGCACGGTGCAAACCGGCGCGATTTCCGGCGGCAAGGCGTTGAACATCGTCCCCGCCGATTGCCGCTTCGACTTTGAAATCCGCGCCCTGCCCTCGCATGATCCGAGCGAGGTTGCGCAGGAGCTGAAGGCCTATGCCGAACTGCAGGTTTTGCCGCGCATGCGTGCCGTGAGTGAACAGAGCGAAATCCGCTTCAGCGAATTGTCGGCGTACCCCGGTTTGGCGACCGACGCACACAGCGAAGCCGCTGAATTGATCGCCGCTTTTTCGTGCTCACGGGAGTTCGGTACCGTGGCCTTCGGAACCGAGGGCGGCCTATTCAACGCAGCAGGCATTCCCACCGTCGTCTGCGGCCCCGGCAGCATGGACCAGGGCCATAAACCGGACGAATTCGTCAGCCTCGATCAACTGAACGGCTGCGATGAAATACTGCGGCGAATGCTGCTATCAATCAGCGAATAACGAAGATTTTGAATACCCCTAAATCCCTGTGGGAGCGGGCTTGCTCGCGATGAGGCCATGACATTCAACATCCATGTCGACTGTCACACCTTTCGCGAGCAAGCCCGTTTTCGCTTTGCCCGCCATCTCCACAAAGCTCCCAAATTTAATGAACCCCGCCCACACCTGCCCACCTAACTGAATGACTATCAGGAGGTGACTAATGCAAACCGAAACCATCTGGATCGTACTCGCCGCAATTCTTGTGCTGGTCGAGTTATGGGCAATCAACAAAGTGCGAAAAGCCGAAGGCAAATCCAGCAACAAACTCGTATGGATGGTGGTAATCGTCTTTGTACCGCTGTTCGGGCTGATAGCGTGGGCATTGGCGGGACCGAAACACACCGACCACAACCCGCATTCACCGCAGGCCAGGCAATGACGTCGGAGGGTGTGCGGTAAGGATTTTGGAACTGCGCAAACTCAAAGAACAAAGCCCCGAAGATTCGGGGCTTTGTTGTTTCCAAGCATTCGATCAGCGTGGAAGCCACCGAAAGACAAAATCTTCTGATCTTCCGATCCGAAAATCTTGTAGGAAACCGCCCTCTGTGGCGAGGGAGCTTGCTCCCGCTGGGCGGCGAAGCCGACCCAAACCCTGCCGATCAGTTAAACAACACCCAACCCCTGTAGCAGCTGGCGAAGCCTGCGTCCGGCTGCGCAGCAGCCGCAAACCCGCCACGCAAGGTCCACCTGACACTAAACAACCTCTGATTCCCGACTGTTTCTCTGCCGAATACAGGCTCCGCCATCAGCCACAAAACCCGAATTTACGTCCTACACACCCGTTTGCAGCCACCAAAATCGACGCCTATATTCGACGCGTCGCTGACCGCAGTTAGCGATTGGGTTTCGCAGCCCTACAGAATAGAATCAGCCGGCACCGTCATAAGACACCCAGGCGAGCTTCGCCTGCGTCGCAGTTTATGGCGGCTGTGCGTGGGAGACTTTCGAGTCTGCCGGGTTTGATTCTTTCCTGGTCTGCGAACCCGCGCACAGTTGCCACCCATTTTGTTTCGCAGCAAAAAGGTGGCAGTTCATTCCTTCATAAAGAATCTTATCCAATGACAATGAACAACCCGCCTCGCCGGTTCACCCCCATGTCCCAGTTCGCCACCGACTACCCCGTCCTCCTCATCGACAGTGACGCCCCGCTCCGCGAACTCCACAACTGCGTCAGCGAACGCCTCAACGCCGTCCTTAAATACCTGCACCTCATGGCCTGCACCAGCCTCCCCGACTACGCCGAAAACGACATTAACACCGTCACCAACATCGCCCGGATCATGGTCCAGGATGTGAGCGATGTGTTTCAAGTGATTGAGCAACGGGGGTTTGATTCGCCTAAGGGTCAGTGACGACATTTCAGCCGAAAAAACCCGCATTGTTCAGACTGTGTGAAAACCTAGCAATCTGCTCACCGGTTGAAGAAAATGCCCGTATCGCAAGATACGGGCATTTTTTTATGCGCTATATCCAAGGTGAAAACCGCTCCCAGAGCGCGCTTTTTCCACTCTCGCTGGACGAGCTCATTCCCGACGATCATCTGGTACGGGTGATCGAAGCCTACATTGCTCTTCTGGACTTTGAGCAGTTGGGCTTTGATAAAGCCAGACCCAAGGCCACTGGGCGCCCCTCGTACGATCCCGCCGATCTGCTCAAACTCTATCTGTACGGCTATTTTCAGCGCATTCGTTCTTCGCGGCGACTTGAGGCCGAGTGTCGGCGCAATGTGGAGGTCATGTGGTTGTTGGGCCGACTGGCACCTGACTTCAAAACCATTGCTGATTTTCGGCGCGACAACAGTGCCGCGTTCACCGCAACCTGTCGTGCCTTCGTTCGATTCTGCCGCCAGGCTGGTCTGATTGCCGGAGAGTTGGTGGCCATCGACGGCAGCAAGTTTCAGGCGGTCGCTTCCAGCCGCAAACACCTGACACCGAAAAAACTCCAGCACCGGGAAGCGGCGCTCGACAAGAAGATTGCGCGTTACCTGGCGCAACTCGATGAAGCGGATCGCGACGAAGAAGCAGAGTCGATCGACCGCTCAGCGGTACAGGCCGCGCTGGCCGAGTTGCAGGTAAAAAAGGCCAATAACCAGACCTGCCAAGCGCTGATGCAAGCTCAAGGTCTGGCTCAACACGTTGTTGGCGAGTCCGATGCGCAAAAAATGCGAACGGCCTCCGTCCCGCTGGTGGCTTACAACGTTCAAAGTGTTGTGGACGCGAAGCACTGCCTGATTTTGCACCACGAAGTCACTCAGGAAGGCACCGATAACCGCCAACTCGAACCGATGGCCAAGGCCGCTAAAGACGAGCTGCAGCAATCAAAACTCTGCGTCACAGCGGATGCAGGTTATTCCAATGGCGCCCAGTTCCAGGCGTGCGAGGACGCGGCGATCACCGCTTTTGTTCCGCCCAACAGAGCCAACAACCCTACCAGTGGTGAGGAGCAGTATTTTGACCGGACAGACTTCAGCTACAACAAAGATACCGATCAATATCAGTGCCCCGCTGGCAAACCACTGACACTGAAACAACTGAACAAAGGGGATCGAATCTACCAAGCGACCATCAGCGACTGCGGGAAATGCCCGCTGAAAAGCCGCTGCACCAAGGCTAAGCGTCGCTATCTGATGCGCCATGCCCATGAAGCGGCGTTTGAGCGAATGGAACAGCGGATGAAGGCCCATCCCGAGATGATGGTCTATCGCCGATCCATCGTTGAACACCCCTTCGGCAACCTGAAGCACTGGATCTTCGGCAACGGCCGGTTTTTGCTGCGCCAGCTGAAGGGGACTCGCGCAGAAATGGCGCTGGCGGTACAGGCCTACAACTTGAGAAGGGCTATCCAGGTGCTGGGAGCACGGAAGCTGATAGCGCTGATGGGCTGAGAGGCCCTTTGTTTTTTACATTCCAGAAAAGCAAATGCCCCGACAAGTCGGGGCATTTGCTTTAAGCCGCTGCGAACTGCGTTTTCACACAGTCTGATTGATGCGGGTTTTTTATTGCCGGTTTCTCAACCGTTTTTTGATAAAAATAAATCTGCTTTTAAAATAAACCATTCCTTTTATTTTTTTTGACCTTCGGGGGCAGGATAGGTCGATCGCAGCTTGCAGCTTTCGGGTAAAAGCGCGGCTCTCGCAGGCATACGATTCGGCTAGTGATATCATAGTGTCATGACGCTATGATGGTGCGGATCCGAACGAGCGAAGCTCTACGGTCTTCATTGGGGGAAAAGGACTTAGCTTATGAATGGATTAGAAGAATATTTCAATGAAAAACCACCCCTAGCATTACGTCACATGAATAGTTTTGAGAACCATTCCCACTCACGCATCCCAAGCGTATCACCTAGCTTTAGTAACACTGGTCTAAGTTACGAAAATCACGCATATCTCTTCGCCGCTAGCGCTTCGCAAAAACCCTTCTTTCCTCAGCCAAAACTAGGCCAAAATAACCCTTATAGCACTAAACATAAGTCGATGTCGGTCGAATCATTATTGCTAGACCGGATATGCTTAACCTTAAGCAAGTCTGCAACGAGCATAAAATGAAAAAAATTCAAAAGAAATTGAATTTCGAAATCCTAATTGACGATTTTTTCGAAAGCTTCAACTTGGATGTAGGCTTAACCCCTATAGAGAATAAAAAAGTTCTTGGGCTCTTGAATAATTTTGAAGATGGCGAATGGAGATTCTCTCACTTTCAAAACTTTATTTGGGACAATATTGCCGAGACGGCCCTCTCTCAAAGAGAGCGCGACAGTCTAGTTAATCATTCTTTACTCACTGCTGCAGCACAAAATCTTAGGCTAACTGACAAAGATAAAATAGGTGAAGGTAGTGAGCTTGCAGAAATTATTCTGTATGGCGTGATGAAACATCATTTTAACGCTTTACCAGTTGTCCCAAAAATATTTTATAAACAGAATCCTCAAGACAACGCGAAAGGGGCGGACAGCGTACACATTGTAGTAACCAAAGATGATTTCACTATTTGGTTTGGAGAAGCGAAATTCTATACCAGCATAGAAGACGTTAACCTCAACAGAATTGTTGATTCAGTAGCCAACTCCATAAAAACAGGCAAGTTAAAAAAAGAAAACTCAATAATTATAAACGTCAATGATATCGACCTTATCATCGACGACAAGCCTATGTGCTCACGCATTAGGGAGGCGTTGTCCCCCCAAGAGTCGATCGACTCCCTGAAAAGCAAAATAAATATACCCATCTTATTATTATATGAATGCAACATTACCAATGCACAGACAGAAATGAATCAAAGCTACAAGAACAGTATAATACAGCACCAGAAAGAAAGAGCTACTGCTTACTTTAAAAAACAATTATTAAAAATGCAGAGCTCCCATAAATATAGCGAAATCTGTTTTCACATCATTCTATTCCCTGTGCCCTCAAAGAAAAAAATAGTCGACAAATTCTTATCCAATGTAAAACATTACAAGGAACAGTAATATGGACATATTCACACACTGCTCCGACATCAACGATTTAATCAATTCAAATCGTGAAAACGATGCGAGAAATTCACTTATAAAACTTTTGGCTTATCACGAAGCAAACGACATTGACTACAGCCCACTAGTAAATCATTTGATACGATCTACAGGGCTTTACCCATACATAAAACAAGAAACAGCTACTTGGCAGGATAGATATATATATGAGGCCTTTAAGGTAGATACAGGCGCTGCAACGCCTCTTACTTTGCATCGAGAGCAGTCATACCTACTCAAGGCTCTACTGAATGGAGAAAGCTTGGCCATTAGCGCTCCGACCAGCTTTGGAAAAAGCTTCGTCATCGATTCATTTATTTCGCTCAAGAGACCAAAAAATGTAGTAATTATTGTACCAACCATTGCTCTTACTGACGAAACCCGTCGCAGGCTCCATACTAAGTTTTCAAATGAATACAAAATAATAACCACTACTGAGGCCACTCCTAGCGAGAAAAATATATTCATATTCCCACAAGAACGTGCAATTACTTATATCCCGAAGCTTCAAGAAATTGACATTTTAGTAGTTGATGAATTTTACAAGGCAAGTGCAACTTTCGACAAGGAACGGTCAGCTGCACTGATAAAATCAATAATAAATCTCGGTGCAATTTCAAAACAGCGATATTTTTTGGCCCCCAACATATCAAAGCTTACCGAAAACCCGTTCACGAAAGGCATGCGGTTCGTTTCTTTTGATTTCAATACGGTATTCCTGGAAAAGCATGACTTATACAAAGATATCGATAGCGAACTAGAAAAAAACAAGGCCTTAAGAAAAATACTAAAAAACAATACTGGAAAAACTTTAATATACGCGGGGACGTATGCAGACATAGACAAAGTGTCTAACTTAACAATTAGTGCTCTATCCGAGACAGAAAGCAAACTACTTGACCAGTTCTCAAAATGGGTCTCGAAGAACTATTCTAGTTCTTGGATCCTCGTCGAACTCATCAAAAAATCTACTGGCATTCATAACGGGCAGCTGCATCGTTCCTTAAGTCAAATTCAAATTAAGCTATTCGAAGAACCAAAGGGACTTAAAAATATTATTTCCACGTCTTCAATTATTGAAGGCGTCAACACATCGGCGGAAAACGTAGTTATTTGGAGAAATAAAAACGGCAGCTCTAAGCTGAATGACTTTACCTATAAGAATATCATTGGTCGTAGCGGTCGAATGTTTAAGCATTTTATAGGTCATGTCTACATCCTAGAAAAACCTCCTGAATCAATTGATACCTCTCTAGATTTAGTTTTGCCGGAAGCTCTTCTCAGCGACATTAACGAACAGGACTACAAAGGTGATTTAACGAAAGAGCAAATAGGGAAAATTATCGCCTATCGAGAAGAACTATCCGAAATCATAGGCACAAGTAACTTTGAAAACTTTCAGAATAACAATTCACTCCAGTGTAGCGGTTCAATAGTGAAAGCTATTGCAACTGACATATATGAACACCCCAATGATTGGCGTGGTCTCTCTTACTTAAACTCCAATGAGACTCATGCATGGGAGCCGTATTTGTATAAGCTGATAAAATTTCAACCTGGTAGCTGGGAAATTGAGCACAGTAGATTTGTAGCCTTCGTACAAGTCCTTTCAAAAAACTGGAGCAGGAGCATCCCGCAACTACTCAAAGAACTGGAAAAACACAGAATAGATGTTAACCTTTTCTTTAAATTAGAAAAAAATGCGACATTCAAACTCTCATCGCTACTGAAAGATGTTAACACCTTGCAAAAAGTAATACTGAAAAAGGCAAACATAGATATTTCCCCCTTCGCCTCAAAGGTTGCACATGCCTTTCTACCTTCGATAGTCTATCAACTTGAAGAGTATGGATTACCAAGAATGATTTCCAAAAAGCTCCATCAATCGGGAGTTTTGGATTTTGAAACACAAGATCTCACAATCCATCAAACAATAGATGAGTTCAATAAATTAGGATTGTCACAAATCAGAAGTCATACTGAAAACCTGACTTATTTCGAAATCTACATTCTCAAATATTTTTTTGAAGGCATTAGTAATCGTGAGTTTTAATCGACACGTTAAAAAGGTGATAGGTTTATTTAATTCAGAAACCTGTTACCTTATTCAATAATAAAACTAAACATTAATCCTACCCGGCATAAAAAGCAGAACCAAAATAGTTGACATTTATTTTTTGGCCGCGACGCGTCCTTCTAGACTGCAGGTCAAAGTAGAATTAAAACAGTCCCCTTTGCAGTTATTTGCAATGCGGGATTATGGACAGGCTTTGATAGGGCTGATAGCGTTCTGACTCCACGATCCTACTAGGGAAAGGTCATGCCTAATATTGTTGAATGGCGAGAGATTCGCGAAAACTTTAACCACACGGTTCTTTTAGGGAATGGAGCCAGCATGGCTGTCCATCCTGACTTTGGATACGGCTCGCTGTATGATGCTGCTAACCAGTTGGGGTTTCTTGATGGACCCGTTCGTACGGTTTTTGAACAGTTCAATACCTTTGACTTTGAATTGGTTCTTAGGCGACTTTGGTATACCTCACTGGTCAATGAAGCATTTGGGAATCAGCCTGGCGCTGTTGAACAAGCCTATCAACAGGTTCGTACTGCGTTGATTCAGACCGTGCGCGAAACACACGTGACATATGCGGATGCTGAAGATCATTTGCCTAATATTTATCGGTTTCTCAAAAGATTTGACTCTGTCATCTCGTTGAATTACGACTTAATTGTATATTGGTCAATCATGTTCGGTAACAGGACATTGGGTCGTTGGTTCAAAGATGGCTTCATGCCTGCTACCTTTCGCGATGATTGGGAGTCACTCAGAGAACCATTTGGCGCCGAAAGAGCAACCCTGGTTTTCTATCCTCACGGCAATTTGATTCTCACCCGTACCCCAGAGGGCAGCGAGGTAAAATTGGCCGGTGGTGATGAGCGCTTACTAGACGTGATTTTACAAAGATGGGAAGGGCGTGGCGCAATTCCCTTATTTGTATGCGAAGGAACAGCGGAGCACAAAAAGTCGGCTATCGAAAGTTCATCTTATCTTCAACGTGTTTATCGGGAAGTTATGCCTTCGCTCGAGGAGTCACTAGTTATCTACGGTTGGAATCTTTCAATACAAGATCAACATATACTCAGCCAATTACAGCGATCAAACGTATCTCGTGTTGCAGTATCAGTTAGAAATAATGATGCTGCTTATATACAGCGAGTTGAAGAAACTTTGAGCGGGATTGGGATTCGAGAAATTTACTTCTTCGACTCCGCTAGTGAGGGCTGCTGGATAAACTGAGATACGATACAGGCGTGAAACTTGATGTTCCGCGCCGAGCATTCATTACATTGGTGGATTCCGCCCCCCACAAAAAAGTTGACAAATTTATATTTTCAGCAAAACTTACGCGATAACCGCCTCTCATTTTTGACAATATATGAAGTAGCAGGAAAGCGAGGCGGAAATTTTTTCCAAAAAAGAAGCAAACGCTTGCTTATTTCGTCGAAATGTCGCTATTACAAGAAGCCTTTATGACTGACCGTTTAGCCATCTCTCAATCTATTGCTAAAAGCCAAAGTAGCGACACTATCTCATGGGCATTGATAGAAATAGTATCAAATCGCGTCGTAGCTATATTCCCCACTCAGTCGGAAGCTGCTCGATTGTTAAAAATACAAGGAAGCGGCTTTAAAGTAATTCGCGGAAAAACGGACAAAAAAACGATGACTTTTTCTTTTAACTGAATAGCTCAAGACAATGTTAGAATTCATAAAATTTGCTTCGTTAGTCATTGCAGCCATGCTTGGGGTTTATGGGAGTTTCTTCAACTTAAGAACAACCAATAAAAAGGTATCTTTCCATGGTTGGATATGCATTTTCGGAATACTTATTTGCGCAGCTACATCTGGCGCTCTACAGCTTCAAAGCGACGCAAAAGATGAAGAAGAAAGCATAAAACTACTTCAACAGAACAACTTATTGCTTGAAAATGCAAATAGAAATCTTACCCCACTCTCCCCCCTTGTAATTTCTATCAGTCTAAGGCCAGACTTAAAGTTAAAAACTATAACTCCGTTCCTTTCAGCATTAGAAAAAGCATCTGAAAATCTTGCTAAAAAGTTCGACACCTCATTAAAAAATAAAATTAGCCTATTGAAAACCAGCTTCGGCTCGCAATCAATGCCGACTTCAGAAAACCGAGCTAATAGAGCCTTTCTTGAAGCTACATGCAGTCAGGATACCTCTATTATTTTTTTTAAGTCCGCTATTGACACCAGTAACTTTGATTACTCCATAAGCCCTAAGTACGCATATGATTTAACGATAGAAATTAACAACCCATGCATGTGGTATGATCTTAAGTTCAAAGGAATACCGAATTTCAACCTCAACGAATTCGCAACATTAAACACTGTTTTCCTCAAAGGGAAAATTTTGGACGCACACACCGAGTTTAAACCGGTTAAAGTGTCTGGAACAAGTAGACAGTGGAAAGGAAACGGGCAAATAGTCTCAGTGTTGGACTTATTAAACAGCACCATGATAGTCCAACTTTACAACTGGGCTAGTGATGCTCGAAAGGGTTTTACAGCTTCTGAGGTGGGCGATCTCAGAAGAAAAACCGAATTGATTGAACTGCAAATAAAACTGCCAAACGGCGCGCTCCTGGTGTTCGATGAGGACAATTTAACTAGACACATTAATAAGCGTGGAGAGCCGTACTATTCGTTTATATTCCCTAGTACCCTCGACGAACTTTTAAAAATGACAAAGCATGACCCCATGAAGCTAATTCATAAGGCTGGGTTGCCAGAAGACAAATAAATAACCAGCTCATAATGCAAGAGCACTGAGCTAATTAGAGTTGCGTCGAAGGTAACGCGACCACAAAAAGAATTGTTCATCTTTATGGCTGCTTTGCTAACAAGGCAGCCACCGAAGCCGTCGTAGCATCAGAAGTTCGCCGGCGTATTCGCACTAATAATCTCAGCCTCATCCGCCCCAATATTCCGAAACCGATGCGGCAGTGTCGTTGGAAAGTAATACCCATCCCCAGCGTTGAGCACACTAATCTGCCCATCAACCGTCAGCTCAACCGTCCCACGTGTGACGAGCCCACACTCCTCCCCTTCCGAGTGCACAATCGGCTCTTCCCCCGAACTCGCCCCAGGCGCGTATTGCTCGCGCAACAACCGCATCTGCCGACTCGGCACCGAAGCGCCAATCAGCAGCAACCGCAGCCCATGACGGCCGAGATCCGGCTGCTCATTGGCGCGGAACACGTATTGGTGCTCGCGGGGCGGTTGGTCGAAGGTGAAGAAGTCCGCCAAGGACATGGGGATGCCTTCGAGCAGTTTTTTGAGGGAGCTGACGGAGGGACTGACGCGATTTTGTTCGATCAGGGAGATGGTGGCATTGGTGACGCCGCTACGCCGGGCCAGCTCGCGCTGGGACAGTTTGTAGCTTTCGCGTACTAGTTTGAGTCGTGAGCCCGTGTCCATGACAGCCTTATGCGAAGATACTTAAGGGTTATGGGGGTGGATGGCGGGCGACTTTTGGCCGCGAAAAACACCGCTTCCCTGTCCCGGAAATTTGAAAGGCGGGTATTAAATCACGTTTGGTGGTGTTGCTCAGCAGGTTCGATGTATGGGTGGGTAAAAAGGCCTTTGGTGGTGGGTCAGGCGATGTTGATGGCGGCTGGTATGGCCTCTTCGCGGGCAAGCCCGCTCCCACATTTGATCGGCGGTGTTTGCTGAGCCTGTGCACACCGTTAGTCCCTGCTCGAGATTGCGGTGTGTCTGGCGGTGTTAATGCTGACTGTGCTGCCGTCTTCGCGAGCAGGCTCGCTCCCACAGGTTGGTCCCGGTCGATCACAAATTTTGTGTACACCACAGATCTACTGTGGGAGCGGGCTTGCTCGCGAAAGCGGTGTGTCAGCCACTTCAATGGCGACTGACAGGGCCCCTTCGCGAGCAAGCCCGCTCCCACATTTGATCTGTGGTGTTACTACATTATCTGCTCCGGGCTTAGATGCCGAACCGGTCGCGCAGTGCGTAGTACGCGGCGCCCATGGCGGTGAGGGGGGCCTGGAAGGTGCGGCCGCCGATCATTGGCATGTGCGGGAGCGAGGCGAAGGCATCGAAGCGTTCGGCGTCGCCGCGGATCATTTCCGAGATCAGTTTGCCGGCCAGGTGCGAGCAGGTGACGCCGTGGCCGCTGTAGCCTTGCATGTAGTAGGCGTTTTTCTCGATGCGGCCGAATTGCGGCATGCGTGACATGGTCAGCAGGAAGTTGCCGGTCCAGCGGTAGTCGATCTTCACGTCCTTCAGTTGCGGGAAGGTCTTGAGGATTTTCGGTTTGATCAGTTGCTCGATGTCGTCCGGTTCGCGGGCGCCGTAGACCACGCCGCCGCCGTACAGCAAGCGGTTGTCGGCGGTGAGGCGGTAGTAGTCGAGCAGGTAGTTGCAGTCTTCGACGCAGTAGTTGTTTTTGATCAGGCTGCGCGCAACCTTTTCGGACAACGGTTCGGTGACGACGATTTGTGAACCGCAGGGCATGCTTTTGCTGGTCACGCGATTGTCGAGGCCCTGCGGCAGGTAGGCGTTGCCGGCGATCAGCAGGTACTTGGCGCGCACCACGCCTTTGGCGGTGCGTACGGTGATCGGTTCGCCGTAGGTGATTTCCACCGCAGCGGATTGCTCGTAGATTTTGCCGCCCAGGCCGATGATGGCCGAGGCTTCGCCGAGGGCCAGGTTCAGCGGGTGAATGTGGCCGCCCTGCATGTCGAGCAGGCCACCGACGTAGTTGTCGCAACCCACTTCGCGCTGGATGTCAGCCGCGTCGAGCATTTTCAGGTTCTTGTTGCCGTAGCGTTCCCAACTGCTTTTCTGCTCGGCCAGGCCTTTGAGCTGCTTCTTGTTCAGCGCAGCAAAGATGCCGCCCGGCTTGTAGTCGCACTGGATGTCGTAGTGTTGTATGCGCTGACGGATGATGTCGGCGCCTTCGAAAATCATGCTGCCGAGGACTTCGGCGGTTTTGTCGCCGTAGCGTTCTTCGATGACATCGACGTCGCGGCTGTAGGAGTTGACCAGTTGGCCGCCGTTGCGACCGCTGGCGCCGAAACCGACTTTGGCGGCTTCGAGCACGGTCACGCTGTAACCCGCTTCGGCGAGGAACAGCGCCGAGGACAAACCGGTGTAGCCGGCGCCGATCACGCAGACGTCGCAGTCCACCGCTTGTTCCAGCACCGGGAAGTCACCGGTGAAGTTGCGGGTGGCGGCGTAGTAGCTGTTTACATGTGTTGTTTGTTTCATACGTTTCTCCGATGGCCGCCGGCATCTGCCGGCGACCGCCGCTGTAAAAGTGTTAGAGCTTGATCCAGGTCGCTTTGAGTTCGGTGTATTTGTCGAACGCATGCAGCGATTTGTCCCGACCGTTACCCGACTGCTTGAACCCGCCGAACGGTGCGGTCATGTCGCCGCCGTCGTACTGGTTGACCCAGACGCTGCCGGCGCGCAAGCCGCGCGCAAAGGTGTGGGCTTTGCTCAGGTTGCTGGTCCACACGCCGGCGGCCAGGCCGAAGATGCTGTCGTTGGCAATCGCCAGCGCTTCATCGAAGGTGTCGAAGGTGATCAGCGACAGCACCGGGCCGAAGATTTCTTCACGGGCGATGGTCATGGCGTTGGTCACGCCGTCGAAAATCGCCGGCTCCACGTACAGGCCACCGGTGTCTTCGAGGGTGCGGCTGCCGCCCGCGATCAGTTGCGCGCCCTGGTCTTTGCCGATCTGGATGTAGCGCAGGACGTTCTCTAATTGACGCTGATCGACGACCGCGCCGACGGTGGTTTGCGGATCGAGGGCGTGACCCGGTTTCCAGGCTTGCAGCGCTTCCACCAGCAGTGGAATGAACTGCTCGCGGATCGAACGTTCCACCAGCAAACGCGAACCGGCGGTGCAGACTTCGCCCTGGTTGAAGGCAATCGCACCGGCCGCTGCTTGTGCTGCCGCGCGCAAATCCGGCGCGTCGGCGAACACCACGTTCGGGCTCTTTCCCCCTGCTTCGAGCCAGACGCGTTTCATGTTGCTTTGCCCGGCGTAGATCAGCAGTTGCTTGGCAATCGCGGTCGAGCCGGTGAAGGCCAGCACGTCGACGTCCATGTGCAACGCCAGCGCCTTGCCGACGGTGTGGCCGTAGCCCGGCAGGACGTTGAACACGCCTTTCGGGATGCCGGCTTCCAGCGCCAATTGCGCAATGCGGATCGCCGTGAGTGGCGACTTTTCCGAAGGTTTGAGGATGAACGAGTTGCCGGCCGCGAGGGCTGGGGCGAACTTCCAGCTGGCCATGATCAACGGGAAGTTCCACGGCACGATGGCGGCGACTACGCCCGTAGGTTCACGGGTGATGAGGCCGAGCTGGTCGTGCGGTGTCGCGGCGACTTCGTCGTAGATCTTGTCGATGGCTTCGGCGCTCCAGCGGATCGCGTTTGCGGTCGCCGGGATGTCGATGTTCATCGAGTCGCTGATCGGCTTGCCCATGTCGAGGGTTTCGAGCAGGGCGAGTTCTTCCTGGTTGGCCAGGATGAGGTCGGCGAAGCGGATCAAAATGCGTTTGCGTTCTGCCGGCGCCAACCGCGCCCAGATGCCGGATTCGAAGGCACGGCGCGCGACGGCGACTGCCGCATTGGCGTCGGCTTCGTCGGTGCTGGCGACGTTGGCCAGGAAGCGGCCGTCGACCGGGCTGATGCATTCAAAGGTGGCGCCGCTGAGTGCTGCGCGGTATTGGCCGTCGATGAATGCGCGGCCTTCGATGGATAAGGACTGGAAGCGTTGCTCCCAGTCGCTGCGAGTGTTTGTCATGGTTGTGACTCGACGCAGAGGAGTAAGTGATCGTTGGAATGAATGCCCTGTAGGAGCTGCCGAAGGCTGCGATCTTTTGACTTTGCTTTTTAAGATCAAGATCAAAAGATCGCAGCCTTCGGCAGCTCCTACAGGGTTACCACCAGCCGTCAGACGGTATGCAAGTACCAGTTGTACTCAAGGTCAGAGATGGAGTTCTCGAACTCGGCCAGCTCGCTTTCCTTGCACGCCACGAACACGTCGATGTACAGCGGGTCGATGTAGCGCGACATGACTTCGCTGTCGTCCAGCTCGCGCAGTGCATCGCGCAGGTTGTTCGGCAGGCTCTGCTCGTTTTGCTCGTAGCTGTTGCCTTCGACCGGTGCGCCCGGCTCGATCTGGTTGGTCAGGCCGTGGTGAATACCGGCCAGGACCGACGCCATCAGCAAATACGGGTTGGCATCAGCGCCCGCCACGCGGTGTTCGATACGCACGGAGTCCGACGAACCGGTCGGCACACGTACTGCCACGGTACGGTTGTCGATGCCCCAGCTTGGCGAGTTCGGCACATAGAACTGCGCGCCGAAGCGACGGTACGAGTTAACGTTCGGGCAGAGGAACGCCATCTGTGCCGGCAGGGTCTCGAGCACACCGCCGATCGCGTGACGCAGTGCGGCGTTCTGCTCGGGATCCTCGCTGGCAAAGATGTTGTTGCCTTCTTTGTCGAGAATCGAAATGTGCACGTGCAAACCATTGCCCGCCTGGCCCGGATACGGCTTGGCCATGAAGGTGGTGTCCATCTCGTGGTCGTAGGCGATGTTCTTCACCAGACGCTTGAGCAACACCGCGTAGTCGCAGGCCTTTATAGGGTCGTTGACGTGATGCAGGTTCACTTCGAACTGCGCCGGGGCGCTTTCCTTGACGATGGCGTCGGCAGGAATGCCCTGCTCTTTCGCGCCTTCGAGGATGTCTTGCAGGCAATCGACGTATTCGTCCAGGTCGTCGATCAGGTAGACCTGGGTCGACATCGGACGTTTGCCGGAGACCGGCGAGCGTGGCGATTGCGGACGACCGTTCACGTTGTCCTGGTCGATCAGATAGAACTCGAGTTCGAACGCGGCGCAGATGGTCAGGCCCATTGCATCGAACTTGCTCACGACCTGACGCAGCACTTCGCGAGGGTCAGCGAAGAACGGCTGGCCTTCGAGTTCGTGCATGGTCATTAACAGTTGCGCGGTTGGGCGCTTCTGCCATGGCTCGATGCTGAGCGTATTAGGGATGGGAAAGCAGATTCGGTCTGAGTCACCGATGTCCAGACCCAGGCCGGTGCTTTCCACCGTAGAACCGTTGATGTCCAGAGCAAACAGTGACGCCGGGAGGTTGATGCCTTTTTCGTAGACCTTATGAAGACTGGTGCGCTCGATGCGCTTACCGCGCACCACACCGTTCATATCCGCAATCAGAAGGTCGACGTACAAAACCTCAGGATATTTCTTAAGGAATGCGTTTGCTTCGTTGAGTTGAACGGCACGCAGAGGGACCGACATTTTGCACCTATTAGCTGTTAATTATTATGTTCACTACGGTTTGACGAGCCCAGTCAACCCGAACGGCAAAGTGAAGTCAATAGCGAACACCCAGCCTCTCATCCTTTATTTTCTGGCCATTTATGGGCACGAGAGTGCCAATTAAGTCTTGCGCACCGCGTAAATCCTGAAGATCAGACGTGCGGCGTTTAGAATTTTTTACATGAGAGTTGTTAATTAAAATCAACAAGGCTAAGCTCCGGAAAAGCTCGTTCAAGTGTGAAACTTCGAGGTGATAAAAATGGCACTCAAGCCATTAATCGGCGTTACAGCGTGCGTCAAACAGATTGGCCTGCACCCCTACCATGTCAGCGGCGACAAGTACTTGCGTGCTGTCAGCGTCGCGGCGTTGGGGCTGCCGGTCGTCATTCCTTCTTTAGGCGATCTGACCGAAATCGAGGACCTGCTCGCGCAGCTCGACGGTCTGTTGCTGACCGGCTCGCCCTCGAATGTGGAACCCTTCCACTATCAAGGCCCCGACAGCGCCCCCGGTACGGATCACGATCCGCAACGGGATGCCACCACCCTTCCTTTATTGCGTGCAGCCATTGCGGCCGGCGTGCCGGTGCTCGGCATCTGCCGGGGCTTTCAGGAAATGAACGTGGCGTTTGGTGGCAGCCTGCATCAGAAGGTCCACGAACTGCCCGGCATGCTGGATCACCGGGAAGCGAATCATCCGGACCTGGCCGTGCAGTACGCAGCGGCTCATGCGGTCAACGTTCAACCGGGCGGTGTGTTCGATGCGCTGGATTTGCCGCAGGTGTTCCAGGTCAATTCGATTCACAGCCAGGGCATCGACCGGCTGGCTCCCGGCCTGCGCGCCGAAGCGGTCGCGCCGGATGGTTTGATCGAGGCGATTTCGGTCGAGCACAGCAAGGCTTTCGCCGTCGGCGTGCAATGGCACCCGGAATGGCAGGTGCTTTCGAACCCTCCTTATTTGAGTATTTTCCAGGCGTTTGGCGAGGCGTGCCGGCAACGGGCGGCGCTGCGCAATACGCGCTGACTTGACACGCGATCAACCCATTTACTGCCCTCGTGAGTCAGGCGGGCGTGCCTTTGCGCGCCGGTCCCTCACGACAACAACAAACGCGATAACAACAAGTACCACCAGGCAGCCAGGACGGCGGCGCCGAATAAGCCCGCTCAGTGCTGGCTTGCAATCAACTATTAAGTCAGGCCGCGTTGGCCCGACGACTGAAACCTGTTGGGAGTTTCACATGGCAAACGCCTCCAGCATCTACAGGAAGGCTCTTGAAGGTCACCAGTCACCGAAAAAGGTGCTGGTGAAAGTCGACCGCGTCACCAAGAAGTTCGACGAAACCACTGCGGTGGACGATGTCTCGCTTGAGATCCATCAAGGCGAAATCTTCGCCCTGCTCGGCGGTTCCGGCTCCGGTAAATCGACCCTGCTGCGCATGCTCGCAGGCTTCGAGCGCCCGACCGAAGGACGGATTTTTCTCGACGGTGTCGACATCACCGACATGCCGCCGTA
Organism: Pseudomonas sp. MDT1-17; assembly: GCF_054898105.1. Taxonomy (NCBI): domain Bacteria; kingdom Pseudomonadati; phylum Pseudomonadota; class Gammaproteobacteria; order Pseudomonadales; family Pseudomonadaceae; genus Pseudomonas; species Pseudomonas sp. MDT1-17. The sequence goes on from NZ_JBUBVM010000001.1 coordinate 4,087,475, forward strand.
CGAACGGCCGATCAACATGATGTTCCAGTCCTACGCCTTGTTCCCGCACATGACGGTGGCGCAGAACATTGCCTTCGGCCTGAAGCAGGATCGTCTGTCCGCCAGCGAAATCGACGCCCGCGTTGAAGAGATGCTGCGACTGGTGCACATGACCCAGTACGCCAAGCGCAAACCGCATCAACTGTCTGGCGGTCAGCGTCAGCGTGTGGCCTTGGCTCGCTCCCTGGCCAAACGTCCGAAGCTGTTGCTGCTCGACGAACCGATGGGTGCGCTGGATAAGAAGCTGCGCTCGCAGATGCAACTGGAGTTGGTCGAGATCATCGAGCGCGTCGGCGTGACCTGCGTGATGGTGACCCACGATCAGGAAGAGGCCATGACCATGGCCCAACGCATTGCGATCATGCACCTCGGCTGGATCGCGCAGATCGGCAGCCCGGTGGACATTTATGAGGCGCCAGTCAGCCGCTTGGTCTGCGAATTCATCGGCAACGTGAACGCCTTCGACGGCACCGTTGTGGAAGACCTCGAGGGGCACGCGATCATTCACAGCCCGGATCTGGAGCAGAAGATTTACGTCGGTCACGGCGTCAGCACCTCGGTGCAGGACAAGTCGATTACTTACGCGATCCGCCCGGAAAAACTGCTGGTCAGCACGACTAAACCCGATACCCGCTACAACTGGTCCGAAGGCAAAGTGCATGACATCGCCTACCTCGGCGGTCACTCGGTGTTCTACGTGGAATTGCCTGGCGGCAAGGTGGTGCAGTCGTTCATGGCCAACGCCGAACGCCGTGGCGCACGGCCGACCTGGGACGACAAGGTCTACGTGTGGTGGGAAGACGACAGCGGCGTGGTACTGCGCTCATGAGAACACTCAATCAGCAGTTTATGCGGCTGATGCCGAGTGGTCGAAAGCTCGTCATCGGGATTCCGTTCCTGTGGCTGTGCCTGTTTTTCCTGTTGCCGTTCGTCCTGGTGATGAAGATCAGCTTCTCGGAAGCGGCGCTGGCCATTCCTCCTTATTCAGAGATCTACACCTTCGCCGAGCAGAAATTTCAGCTATTGCTGAACATCGGCAACTACTCGCTGCTGACCCAAGATGAGTTGTACATCTCGGCCTACTTCGGCTCGTTGAAGGTCGCGTTTTTAAGCACGCTGATGTGCCTGGCGCTCGGTTTCCCGATGGCCTACGCGATCACCAAGGCCAACAGGGAAACGCAAAACGTTCTGCTGTTGCTGATCATGATGCCGACCTGGACCGCGATCCTGATCCGCGTCTACGCGTGGATGGGCATTCTCAGCAACAACGGCTTGCTCAATGGATTTCTGATGTGGACCGGGCTGACCTCGCACCCGATCGAGATCCTCAACACCAACACGGCCGTTTATATAGGAGTTGTTTACGCCTACCTGCCGTTCATGGTGTTGCCGCTGTACGCCAACCTGGTCAAGCACGATCAAAGCCTGCTGGAAGCCGGTTCGGACCTGGGCTCGAGCAACTTCAACAACTTCTGGAAAATCACCGTGCCGCTGGCCAAGAACGGGATCATCGCTGGCTGCATGCTGGTGTTCATTCCGGTGGTCGGTGAGTTTGTGATCCCGGAACTGTTGGGCGGCCCGGAGACCCTGATGATCGGTCGTGTGCTGTGGCAAGAGTTCTTCAACAACCGCGATTGGCCGGTGGCATCTGCCCTGGCGGTGGTGATGCTGTTGATCCTGATTGTGCCGATTCTGCTGTTCAACCGTAGTCAGGCCAAAGAGATGGAGGGTCGGGGATGAAACGCTTCGGATTTTCAAAGTTCATGCTGATTTTCGGCCTGTCGTTTATCTACCTGCCGATGTTGATTCTGGTGATCTACTCGTTCAACGCCTCGAAACTGGTGACGGTGTGGGGCGGCTGGTCGGTGAAGTGGTACGTCGGCCTGCTCGACAACAGCCAACTGATGGGCTCGGTGCTGCGCTCGCTGGAAATCGCCTGCTACACCGCGATTGCTGCGGTGGCGCTGGGCACGTTGGCGGCGTTTGTGCTGACTCGGGTGACGCGCTTCAAGGGTCGTACGTTGTTCGGTGGTTTGGTGACGGCGCCGCTGGTGATGCCGGAAGTGATCACCGGCCTGTCGCTGTTGCTGCTGTTCGTGGCCATGGCGCAGTTGATCGGCTGGCCGATGGAACGTGGCATCTTCACCATCTGGATCGCCCACACCACGTTTTGTGCCGCCTATGTAGCGGTGGTGGTTTCGGCGCGTTTGCGTGAGCTGGACCTGTCCATCGAAGAAGCGGCGATGGATTTGGGCGCGAAGCCGTTCAAGGTGTTTTTCTTGATCACCATTCCGATGATCGCGCCGTCACTGGCGGCCGGCGGCATGATGTCGTTTGCCTTGTCGCTGGATGATTTGGTGTTGGCAAGCTTCGTGTCCGGTCCGGGTTCGACGACCCTGCCGATGGAAGTGTTCTCGGCGGTACGTCTGGGTGTGAAGCCTGAGATCAACGCCGTGGCCAGCCTGATTCTGTTGGCGGTATCGATCGTGACCTTGATGGTCTGGTATTTCAGCCGCCGCGCCGAAGCCACCCGCAAACGCGCGATCCAGGAAGCCATGGACCAGACCGCCAGCGAATCCTGGCAGCAACCGAAAAAGCCCATGGTAGAAGCGACGGCCTAGTGCCGTCGCGTTTCACAGCTTTGCGTTTTGATCTGAATAAAAAGAATTGGAGTTGTACCGATGAAAATGTTTGGCAGGACTCTGCTGACACTGTCCTTATTGGGCGCGATCGCGACAGGCGCCCAGGCCAATGACAAGGTACTGCGCGTCTACAACTGGTCGGATTACATCGCCCCGGACACCGTCAAGAAGTTCGAAGACGAGACCGGCATCCGCGTGACCTACGATGTGTTCGACAGTAACGAAACCCTTGAGGCACGGCTGCTCGCCGGCAAATCCGGCTACGACATCGTCGTGCCGTCCAACAGTTTCCTGGCCAAGCAGATCAAGGCGGGCGTCTATCAGGAACTGGACAAGTCGAAACTGCCGAACTGGAAAAACCTCAACCCGGTCCTGCTGAAAAACGCCGCCGCCAGCGACCCGGATAACGGTCATGCCTTCCCGTACATGTGGGGCTCGATCGGCATCGGCTTTAACCCGGACAAGGTCAAGGAAGTACTCGGCAGCAATGCGCCGACTAACTCCTGGGACTTGCTGTTCAAACCGGAAAACGCTGAAAAGCTGAAAGCCTGCGGCATCAGTTTCCTTGATTCGCCGACCGAGATGCTCCCGGCCGCCCTGCACTATCTGGGCTATCCGGTGAACTCGCAGGACAAGAATCAGATCGCCGAAGCTGAAGCGCTGTTCATGAAAATCCGTCCTTCGGTGGCGTACTTCCATTCGTCGAAATACATCTCGGACCTGGCCAACGGCAACATCTGCGTCGCCGTCGGTTACTCCGGCGATGTGCTGCAAGCCAAGGCTCGCGCCAAGGAAGCCGGCGACAAAGTGAAGGTCGACTACAGCATTCCGAAAGAAGGTGCCGGCAGTTTCTATGACATGGTCGCCATCCCACGGGACGCGTCGAACGTGGAAAACGCCTACCTGTTCATGAACTTCCTGATGCGCCCGGACATCATCGCCGAGATCACCAACAACATCGGCTACAGCAACGCCAACTCGGCGGCGACGCCCTTGGTGGATGAAGCGATTCGGGATGATCCGGGTTCGTATCCGTCGCAAGCGGTGATGGCAACGTTGTATGCCATTCCGGATATGCCGATTGGTGTTCAGCGGGTGATGACCCGGGGCTGGACGCGGGTGAAGCTCGGCAAGTAACCACGAAAATCCGCTTTCTGTAGGAGCTGTCGAGTGCAACGAGGCTGCGATCTTTTGATCTTGATCCGGAAAAACAAGATCAAAAGATCGCAGCCTCGTTGCACTCGACAGCTCCTACAGGGGGTTATGGCCCCCCCCTGAATTCTGATTTTCCGTTCACGCAGCGCCTTACCACCGCTGCACTCCTATCTGCAGAACGGCCTCACCTGGCTTCCTCGGTTAAGGTGAGTTTGGGCGCCCTCCTCGGGCGCCTTTTTTTATAATGGAACGAGTGGCCATTCGGCCAGCGCTCGATAACGACCCTTATGGGATTCGAACAAGGTGAAGTGATCGGCTCGCAGGTAAAACTCGGGCGGTGTCGCGGACTCAGGCACCGGCACTCGGTAGTCGCGCATCAAGGTCAAATGCGGGCGGTATTCCCTGGGTGAATCCTCAAACCCGAACGGCAGTATTGCCTGTTCCAGGGCATACACCAGACGCAGCAACTCCGGTGACGCCTGCTCAGGAGCAAGTACCAACACCCCTGCCCTGCGCCAGACATCCAGCCGGTCAAGCGCAACCCTCAAAGGCCTACCCGGCGTTCGAATATTGGCGGCGGCCGTGCAGATATCGGCAATCTGTGCCACGCCAACCGCGCCCAAAAACATCAACGTCACATGAAAGTTTTCCGCCGGCACCGGCCGCCCGCTCCTGAGCCCAAGCGCGCTGCGCCACTGGGCAATGGCCCGACGTTGCTCGGGTGCGCAGTTCAGGGCAAAAAACAGTCGTTTTAACGGCTCATGGGATTCGTCACTCATACCTGGCACCTCCTGACATCCACGTTATAGTTCATGCAAACGATTCAACTGGAGGGGGCCATGCGAGAGATCATCAGCAAGGAGCCATGGTGGGCGGTGCCACCGAAACCCGGTCAGAATGAGTCCGAGCTGGAATGGGGCTGGCTGGTTCATTACAACGAAGGTGAGCCGCGCTTCGAGTTCGTCAAAGAGCGGCCGACAGACAGCGAGATTCGTCATCGCAAGAGTTGCAGGATCACGCCGACACCGGAGTGATCCTGACGCTGGTTTCAGGCTTGCACGATCATTTTGAAACCACCGAACACCATGCGCTGGCCATCAAACGGCATCGGATTAACATCCTGTTGCATCCGCGGATCGGACATCATTTTCTGCATGCCTGCATCGCGGGTGGCTTTGTCTGGCCAAATGATCCAGCCAAACACCACGGTTTCGTCTTCCTTGAGTTTCACTGACATGGGAAACGAGGTCACCTTGCCGTCGGGTACATCGTCGCCCCAGCACTCGGCGAGGCTGAGCGCGCCGCTCTCCTTGAAAATGGCAGCGGCGATTTCCGCGTGTTTCTTGAATTTCTCACGGTTAGCGGTAGGTACGGCTGCGATAAAGCCATCAACGTAGGACATGGTCATTCTCCTGCTGGGGGTAGAGAGTCGATCTGCTGGTTAGTCGATTCCGACGGGCCCCAATCGACAGATCCGCTGCCCGAACTGACCGACGGCACTTCGGCGCTCCCCGCCAGGTTGCCCTCGATCTGCGCCGCCATGTACAACGTTCCAGCCATCACCCCGGTGGTCGGGTTCTGCACCAGCTTCAGCCAGGCCTTGTCGAACGTGTTGCCCAGACTGCTGCGAATCAGTGCCTCGCTGTCAGGCCGGTCATTGGCCTGAATGATCGCGCGAATCCCCGCCACACCCACGGAAATCAAGCCCCCGGCCAATTTGCCCGCTGCGGCGGCCACTGCACTGGCCGCACCTCGCGGGACCATTTCGGCTTCCATCCGTTGGCTGGCGCGCTTGGCCACCGGCGCCATGGCGGTGTCGGTCGAATCCACGCCTCGGTCGCCACCTGCCTTGTGGATCTTGTCGATCAGCGCCGCGTAGGCCGGCAGCGTGTTCAGCGGTTGGGTGTGCACGACTTGATACAGCGAGGCATTCCGGGCCGGCGGCGGACCCAGGGCAATCGCGGGAATTTTCTGGATACGGCCGTTGATCTGAGCCATCGGCACGCCGTGGCGCTGGGAGATTTTCTGCAGTTCTTCCTGAAGAATGTCCACGTAGAACGCCGCTGCCAGGCCGAGAATCGCGTCAGGATCGATCTCCACTGCGACCGGCGCCAGCACACGCTTTTGGTATTGCTCCAACAGATAGGCCGCCAGGCGCTTGGCCGAGGCATCCTGCTCGCCCTTGGCGCTGAGGGTGTACCAGCTGACCTTCACCGATAGCCATTCCTGAGTCCAGTAGCTGCTGAACCAGGGAATAAAGTTCTCTTCGGTCAGTTGATAGACGCGCGTTCGCCAGTAATCCATGGCGCCGCGCGCATAGATTTTGGTCTGCTCGGTGGCCGATTGCGATGCCGCGACAATCTCACGATCCACCCGCTGCCAGGTGCTTTGGGAAATCACCACCGGCGGCGCCACTTCCACCGGGGCAGGCGCAGGCGTGACGCATCCCGCCAACACCACCAACACGGCGACGATCAGCGAACGCAGGTTCAAGATCGCGGTTCCCTACAGACGTGCCCGAACGGAATGTCCGGTGTTCAAAGCCCTATTGATTTGAGTATAGGTGTCGGTGATTGTTCGCTCGGGGTTGAGAACCGTCCATCACTTATGTCGATATTCACCATCGCCGCGAATGCCTTCCGCTCAAAAACCGGTGTTCGACGAAAACTTCGAGGCGTTACTGATGCCGGCAGCCGCCAACCACTTCAACAATGAAGTGGTCGGGCTCAATGATCAGTTCCGTTTCTTGAATGATGTACTGGTCGAGCATTTGCTGGCGACTGAGCTCGCCTCTTCTACCGCCCGCCGGAATCAATACTTCTGAGCAGTTGCCCCAGGCCCTCGGCAAAACAGGTCGGCGTGCTCGGGGAGAAGCACTGAAGCAGTCGGCTGTTGTCGGCGCGCGAATGCTTGATATCACCGGAACGCGGCGCGTCGTAGTTCAACGTCAGGGGTCGCCCCAGGAGTTCGCTTAACGCTGCCGCCAGATCGTTAAGGCTGGTGGATCGATTAAACCCGATGTTGACCGGCCCGATGCTCGGTTTTGACGCTTTGACCGCTTGGACCAGGACCTTTACCAGGTCCTCTATGTAGACAAAATCCCTTGTTTGCTCCCCGTCACCATAAACCGTGATGGGGAGATTTTTTTTGGCCCTTTCGCTGAAAATACTGATGACACCGGAATAAGGCGATGAAGGGTCCTGGCGCGGTCCGTATATATTGAAAAAACGCAGAATGACAGGTTCAAGACCGTGCTGACGTCGATAGAAATCGAGGAAATGTTCGCTGGCCAGTTTGTCGGCGGCATACGGCGTCAGCGGATTTTTGGGCGTGTCCTCGGTAATCGCCATGCCCTCGCCATTGTTGCCATAGATCGCCGCACTGGACGCGTAAACCACCCGTCTAACGCCTGTCTGACGCATGGCTTCGCAGATATTCAGCGTACCGACGAAGTTGCTTTGGTGAGTAGCGACCGGGTCTTCGACCGACGCCTGCACCGAGGCCACCGCAGCCAGATGAACCACCGCACTGCAGTCTTTCATCGCCCGCTCCACGGTCGGCGCGTCGGCGACATCCCCCACTACCAAAGTCAAATGGCAGCGATCAATCGGCAGATTCGACAATTTTCCACTGGAAAGATCGTCCAGAACCCGAACGCTATAACCGTCTTCAAGCAGTGCTTCGACAAGGTGCGAACCAATGAAGCCGGCACCGCCCGTCACAAGAATTCGATCAGCAGTCATGATTTATTTACTCCCCGGTGCGGTTGGTGGGTGTTCGATCCATCGCAATGAAGTCGCCTAATTGCTCGAAGAGCTCACGACTGTCAGTGAGCATTTGTTGCCAGTCGGTCGGAAAGCGAACATTCAACGGCAACTGATCGATTCTCCAGCGCGGCGACAGGGGGCGATCAAACCGGGCGGCGACCTGCAAGCCCATTTCGCTGGCAGCGAACGGCCCACGCAACACCGTCGGCGTGCGGCCGGCGCTGTCGACGGCCTGGACAACATGGGCCGCCAACCACTCGCCATCGGGCATGCGAACGCGCAACGGCTGGCCAATCGCGGCGTAGCTGATGTTCAGCGGTTCCAGATAAATCCACAGCAGGGGCTCTTCCAGCCGTTCAAGGCGTATTAACAACGTACCGGCACCGACATTTTCGCCGGGGGTGACCAATACCTCCGCAACCCGACCGCTCTGCGAAGCCTTGACCGACAACGCGGCGAGACGCGTTTTCAACCACTGTTGCTCGGCGTTCTGTTGAATAATCTCGCGTTCAACGCTCAACGGCGACTGACGAGCCAGTTGTTCGCGGCGCTCGAACGCCAACAGGTCTGCTTTAAAAGCGTCGAGTTCGGACTGGGCGGCCAGCACTTCTCCACGAGAGACAGCGCCTGATAAAACCAGGTCCTCAAGCACCTGCACGCGTTGTTCGGTCCTGCTCACTCGAGTCCTGAGCAACTGACGCTCCCGAGTGTCCAATTTGGTGCTGGCGGCGCGCACCGTGTTCTTCGGCATCGCGGCGAGCTGCATTAGCCGCGCACGCCATTCGGGATTATCGAGACTGACCAACGGCTGATCGACCTGTACCTGTTCCCCGGCCATGACAAACAGCTGATCGACCCGACCGGCATCCCGCGCGCGCACCTCGAGAATCGGCAGGCGCAATTGCGCCGGCGCGTCGATCATCAGCATGCCGTAGGTCAGCTTTCCTCCCAGCCAGATCAAGGGGCTCGCGACCAGGAACAAGATCAAATACCAACGCACGCGAAACGCCATGCGCTTGCCCGGAGCGTAGAGCACACTCAAACCCTGCTCCTGAGTGGGGTTCAGTTCTTTACGACTATCGAATCGAATCTTCATGACGGCTCACCGTTTTGGAAAGTCTCGCCAGGCTTGCCAGTCAATGCCGGCAATTCCTCGTGGTTGCAGCTGTTCGCGCCAGGCACGGGTCTGGTGCTGCAACTGCTCAGTCGACGCGCCGGCCCAGGATTCCGTGGCATCCAATTGCGGCTCGGTGCTTTGCGCCAGGCGAAACTGCAGATCGGGCCAGCGTTGAGCGATCTGCTCTGCCATTCGTGCGCTGTTTTGCGGGTTGCGGGTGTAGATCATCAGGCTGACCTGACGCACGCCCGCGTCGGGCAGCGCGCACGGCAGACAGGTTTTTCCCGGTTTTGCCTCAGCGAACCAGCGATGATGGCTGGAAATCTCTACCGGCCAGGGGCTCGCAGCGGAGGCCGCGCGCAAGGTGTCCAGCAAGTCCTTCAAACGCTGATCCGGGACCGGTACGCCCAACTGCTCGACTTCCAGGTCCAGGTGCAGGCTGGCGAATGAAAGCCCCTTCAGCTTCGCCAATAAATCGGTGAGCTGATGGCGTCCCTGCGGCTCGATCCAGGCCGAATCGCCGAGCAACAGGCTGACTTGCACCCCCTCGCCTGCGGCGTCCTGCAGCAATTGCTTCAGCCGTTGGCGTGTCGTGACAAGGTCTTTCAACTGGGCGGCCTTGAGGCCAAGGTAGATCTTGTCCATCCCGGCTTTACGCAGTTGCTCAAGCTCCGCTTTACGCTGATCGGGATCGAGCAATGCTTCGCTGTCCCAGACATAACTGGCCTGGGACCATTGGCTCGACTGCGACCCCGCCGCCTGAAGCGGCAGTGGTTGTGCGGCCATTATTGTCGTTGGCAACGACAGCGTCAGGAGCAGAAGTATCGATCGCATATCAAAACCTCGTGGCTCGTTTAAGCACCCACCACGGCGCCATCGAGGTTTCTTCATGGCCCCGACGAAACATCTCGTTGAGCATGGCCACTGCGCTCCAGCACCGCAGAAATAGCATGAACAGCGGAAAGAAAGGCACCAACAACCCCAGGATCATGTCCTTTCGAGGTCGGTCGGACACCATCAACAACATGGCGCCGAACAACAGTGTGGTGATCATCAGGTACAGCGCGTAGATCAGTACAAACAGAAACAACAGCGTCTTGCCCGGCAGAATAAATAACGCCAGCAAGGTGTAGCTGAAGATGATGAACGGCAGCACCAGCTGAAAAAAGAAGCCGCTGAGCAGGATCATCAGAAAGGTCGGCCAGCCCAATAAGTTCGGGTTAATGTTGTGGTTGTGCTTTCTGACGTACAGAAAAAACAGGTCGCCATCCCAACGCAATCGCTGCATCAGAAACTGACTAAGCGTCGACGGTGCATCGGTGTGACCAATCGCTTCCGGCTCGAAGGGAATCCTCAAGTCATGTCGCTTGAAGTAACTTTTGATGCGCAACGTCAGGTCCAGATCCTCCGCGGTGTGCGTGTTCCAGCCACCGATTTTCACCAGAAAGCTGCGGCGAAATGCCCCGAAGGCCCCCGAGACGTTGTTGACCAGGTTCCATTCGGCCAGACCGATTTTCGACATGTGGATGGACAACAGGTATTCCAGCGCCTGCATCGCGGTGACCCAGGAACCCCAGACATTGCGCACACGCAGGCTACCAGCGACCGCAGGTACCGAAGGGTCCTCGAAATGGCGCACGATGGAGCTGACCATGTTGTTGTCGAAAGACGTGTCACCATCAAGCGCCATCACGATGTCACCGCTGGCAAGCGACAGACCTGCGTTCAATGACGATACCCGCCCGCCCCGCTGCCATTTGGCGATCGGGCGCAAATGACGCCTGGGGTACAACTGCGGATCCACCTTAAAACTGCGAACGGCGCTCAACGTCGGCTGATTCACCGTGGCCCCGTCCACCACCGGAATCATCTCGATGTGGCCGGGGTACGTCTGCTCGCACAGGCTTAACAGCGTGGTCTGAACATCCATCCCTTCGCTGTAGCAGGTAATGATGCAAGAGACCTTGGGGCGATAGACGCTGATCTTCGGTATACGAGTGCGTCGACGCGTAAACCAGCGCAATACACCCAGCAGCACCATGATCATGAGGGGCAATTCAAAGATCAGAAACAAGGGGAAAAGCATCAAAAACAACCGGCTCAATCCATCCGGCCCCATGAACGCGCTGAGTGCGTTGAAGAGTTGCTCCATTAATGGGCTCATGGCGTCTCACACCAACTCACTGGCCAGACGGGCCAGTAGTAATTCGCCATCTTCCTGCTCGAGAAGATCATGGGGCGCCGTGATGCTGACGACACGCAGTGAAATGTCACTGACCTCCGGTGCTGAAAACAACTCGGCGACCCGGCTCAAGCGTTGTTTGACGCTTTCCAGGCCCTTGCCATCGGTATGTGGAAGCATGATCCACAAGTACTCTTCCGTACTTCGAGAGCAGCGGTCGGTTTCCCTGACGGTTTCTTTCAAACGATCGGCCACACTGTCGATGAAGGCATGGCCGTGGTGTTCGCCCAGGCGAGACAACGTACTGGCCAGGTTGATGAAGCGCAGACCGATCAGTGAGAAGGCAGGCATCGGGTAGCGGCGCACGACTTGCATCTGCCAGGTCAGCAGATCATAAAAATCCTTGCCGCCCAACAGAGTGAGTCGACCGAAGTGCTGAACCGATTGGTCGCCGAACTCCTGGCGGCAGCGGAAACGTCCGGCCTCGGCCAGGCGGAAATCTCTGACCTCGCGTACTCGCAACTTGTCAGGCGTGTGTGACAGGCCGCAGTCCAGGCAGCGCGCCTGCACTTCGGCATCGACAAAAAACGCCTGGCATGACCGACAGCGATAATTCTCCATAGGGCGGTCGTAATCACTGCCGATATGGCGCAGCCGGTTCAAGCAGTTGGGGCACAACAACACCCCGTCTTTGAGAAAGGATTCCTGTGGCCCCACGTGCCCACAGGTAAAGCAGTGCAATGAAGGCTGCCGTGAAATGTCCAGGGCCTGGCATTCGGCACACACATCAATGTAATTGAGCCGGCCCGAACCACAGTCCGAACAGAGGCGAACACGATCGACCAGAACCCCCTCTTCCAGCCAGTCCTGCTGCACCATCAAACTGAGCCAGACAAACGAATTGACTTGCTCGTTATCAGCCAGGGCGTCCAGCAACGGATAGCGATAATGCTGAGGCACCTCCGGGTCTCGCAGGGCATAGACGTGGGAGTTGTCGCGCAACCACAACCAGGAAAGCACCCGACTTTCAAAACGCTCGGGAGCGGAGCCCTGATTGAACAGCCGGTAGCGTTCTTGCCATACCCCCCAGAGGGTTCTGATTTCGCTGGATTCGACAGGGCACTCACCGTCACCCAAGGCTTCACACCAGTCATTCTGATCACGGCAACAAAAAATGAGGGTGTAGCGATAAGGGGGAATCGATCGCAACTTTCGAAGCACCCGCCCGGAAAAAGCCGCTGGCAGATCCAGCAGCAAGACATCAAATGCGGGTGCAGCCAACAAGCTGCCCACGTCGGCGAAGTGTTCAAGCTCCGGAAGATTCAAGCTTGGAACTCTATTACCGAGTATCGCAATCCGTGGAGTTGGAGTCGGCATGTCGCACGGCCTCTGCGGACAGACAAGCGCGGTTAAAAGGAGTTACAAACACTAACACCGCATTAGAAAAGCGTCAGCTTTATTGTGAAGTTATTTTTTGACAGGTCGAGTGCCAAAATTTCGTCAATAACTTTAACGGAATCCCGCTGTGTCCACCGCGCTGCGTCACGGCTCATCCACCAAACATATTTATTTATATTTCATGTGATTACCCATACTTAGCAACTCAAACATTACAACTATGCTCACTGCTGGTTAATTGCCACCATTGATCGCGTTGCGACATTTAATAGCATTAGCGGTTAATTCCCATCTACGATAAAGTCCTTCAGCAACAATACGTATCGCGCCCAATACCGCACTCCTATCAATAAGTTCAACGACTTCTTATATCAAAATCACTCCATATACCAGAACAACAAAACAACAAGACTGGATAGTTTCACAAGTGAAACATGTATTTTTCAACAATGAACATTATCTCAGATCTGACAACTTTTTAATCCGCACAAACATCCCGAAGGCAACCACGCAACCATCTATGCACCGGATCAGCATCCAACCGCGGATGCCAGAGCATGGCGACGGAGAATCCCGGAAGAGACAGCGGCAGCGGAAAGCTGTGCATGCCGGCTCGAAGGTTGGCGGTGTGCCTTTCGGGAACGCTGGCGATCAGGTCGGTGGCCCGGGCGAGTGCCAGCGCAGTGGAGAAGCCTGCGACGATTGTTGCTATCTGCCGCTCCAGTTCCATGGGCTCAAGGGCCTCATCGATGGGCCCTTTGTCGAGCCCGCGCCGAGAGACACTGATGTGGCTGCCCGCCGCATAACGCGCGGGGGTTATCTCGCCCTGGCTCAGTGGATGCCCCTTTCGCACGACGCCAATGAAACGGTCCCGGAACAAGCCCTGCATACGCAACTCCGGGCCCGCGTCCTTGCCCACCACACCCGTCTCCAGATCGACCGTCCCGTCGCGCAGTGACGTGCTGTCTTTGTCAGGTTTGTGCATGAAGCGCAGCCGCACGCCAGGGGCTTGCTCGGCGACGCGCGCAATCAGGTCCGCGCCAAAATTCTCGACAAAACCTTCACTGGTGCGCAACGTGAACGTGCGGCTCAGCTGTTTGAGATCGGGTTGCTCGGCAGGCCGAAGGACCGCTTCGGCGTCTTGCACCAGCTGACTGACCCGCTCGCGCAGTTCCAGCGCTCGTGGGGTGGCAACCAGACCACGTCCGGCCCGGACCAACAGCGGATCGCCGGTGGTTTCACGCAATCGCGCCAGCGCCCGGCTCATCGCCGACGGGCTCAGCCGCAAGCGTTTGGCGGCGCGCGCAACGCTGCCTTCGGCGAGCAGCACATCAAGGGTGATCAGCAAGTTGAGATCGGGAGTGGACATGCATCGCCCCGCGGCAAAGTGATATGGCGTTGAACGCACGAATAAAGTGCAAAGGGTGCGCCTTCCGCCATGTTAGGCCGGGGCGTAGATTTCGGGTAGCTCCACTTCGGGAGCGGCCAGAATTGAGGAACAGCATGAAATCAATCAGTGCAGTCGCAGAGCATGCGCAACGGGCACCGTCCGTTCGGTGGGCGCTGGCCAGTCTTTCGCTGTCGATGCTGTTGTCCTCGCTGGGCACCAGTATCGCCAATGTCGGTTTGCCAACCTTGGCCCAGGTGTTCAATGCTTCCTTTCAGGAAGTGCAGTGGGTCGTCCTCGCCTACCTTCTCGCGATCACCACCCTGATCGTCAGCGTCGGTCGGCTCGGTGACATAACGGGCCGTCGGCGGCTGCTCTTGACCGGCATCGGCGTGTTCACGCTGGCGTCGGCTCTGTGCGGCTTAGCGTCCACGCTGTGGATGGTGATAGGCGCCCGGGCACTGCAGGGACTCGGTGCGGCAATCATGATGGCGCTGACCATCGCTTTTGTCGGCGAGACGGTAGCAAAGGCAAAAACCGGCAGCGCCATGGGATTGCTCGGGACAATGTCGGCGATCGGCACCGCGATGGGACCGTCGCTCGGCGGCTTGCTGATTGGCGGGTTCGGCTGGCGGGCGATCTTCCTCATCACCGTACCGCTGGGCTTGCTGACGCTAGTACTCGCGCATCGCTACTTGCCCGCCGATCGCCAGAAACCCAAGACCGAGCGTGCCAGCTTCGACCCGCTGGGCACACTGCTGCTGGCGTTGACACTCGCCGCTTACGCGCTGGCCATGACCCTTGGGCGAGGCAGTTTCGGCCCGCTCAACATCGCCTTGCTGTTGGCGGCGGGCGTCGGCGTCGGCCTCTTTGTGTTCGCCGAGGCTCGCGCCACTTCACCGTTGATTCGACTGGCGATGTTCCGTGATCCGGTGCTCAGTGGCAGCCTCGCCATGAGCCTGCTCGTTGCGACAGTAATGATGGCGACGCTCGTGGTCGGGCCCTTCTATCTCGCGCAGGGACTCGGCCTCGATGCCGTTCTGGTGGGGCTGGTCCTGTCGGTCGGGCCGTTTGTCGCGGCACTGACCGGTGTGCCCGCAGGCCGTATTGCTGACCGCTTTGGCGCCCAACGCATGACCCTCGCCGGGCTCGCGGCCATGGCGACCGGCTGCTTCACGTTATCGGTACTGCCCGAGACATTCGGCATCGGCGGCTACCTTTTGCCCATGGTCGTGGTGACTATCGGCTATGCCCTGTTCCAGACAGCCAACAACACGGCGGTCATGGCGGGTGTTCAGCCAGACCAACGGGGCGTCATCTCCGGCATGCTCAACCTGTCGCGCAATTTGGGGCTGATCACGGGTGCGTCCGCCTTGGGCGCGGTGTTCGCGCTCGCATCGGCCGCTGTCGACATTGCAACAGCGCGACCCGAAGCGGTTGCCGGCGGTATGCGAATCACCTTCGCCGTGGCGCTAGTGTTGGTCGCTGTCGCACTGGCCATCGCGCTGGGAAGCCGCGCGTTGGCCATGCGTCATAACCGCCGGTAACCCGACACGGCGTTTACTTTTCCAGCACGACCAGTGGCGTGTCTTTCTTCACAATGTACGTCGCCAGCTCCGACGCTTTGCTCGCGCCGATGTTCTTTGCGACGTGCGCAGTGCCGGCGGGGATGTACAAGGAATCGCCAGCCTTGAGCGTTATCGGTGCCCGCCCCTCGAGCTGATATTCAAACGTGCCCTCAATGACGTAGGCCACTTCCACCCCCGGATGAGAATGCTTGGGGGATACCACACCCGGCTCGAAATCAACGCGAACCTGAATCACCTCACGCCCGGCGACGTCGAGATCCTGGCGCAGCAGATCGGTGCGGTGAAGACCCGCCTGCCAGCTTTTTACCGGAGGCGCCTCTTG
The DNA here is from genome assembly GCF_054898105.1 of Pseudomonas sp. MDT1-17. Lineage (NCBI taxonomy): Bacteria > Pseudomonadati > Pseudomonadota > Gammaproteobacteria > Pseudomonadales > Pseudomonadaceae > Pseudomonas > Pseudomonas sp. MDT1-17. Next base: position 4,103,073 of record NZ_JBUBVM010000001.1, read on the forward strand.
AGCTTGAGCGAGGCCCGCGAAGGCGGTGAGTGCCGCGGCAACGGCGACGCCGAGCATGCCAGCGCTGATACGGTGGTTGAAACGGGACATGGCATTTCTCCAATATGTGCGCGGAAAGTCGCGCGCAGGTTGCCGCGGATGCGGTGGCTCTATTCAGAGGCCGCCGTGTATCGCGCATGTGTCGCCAATGCCCTGGATTTGTATGCGAAGTTAGCTGCAGCCGCGCCGGATACGTTCCGATACAAGCGGAACCTGCGCACACGAAAAAGCCCGCACAAGGCGGGCTTTGTAAATCAGTAGGTGGCCGGTGCTGGTCTCCGGCTTACAAGGTTTATCAGGACTCCCACAGAACAGTTTTGTGCTGTCCTGCTTCACACGGCATAAGGGCTGGATCTCAGCGCGGAGATCTTTCTAACCGTGTACCCTTCGGAACGCGCCCCACGTTTCCTCGCCATCCGCTTGCGCATCAGTCTGCGTCTTCACCTACACCTTGAAGAGTAGTACAAAGTCCGAAGCGCAAGGCGGGCTTTTTTAGAACGATTTTGACCTGGGGGAAGCGTGGCAGGATGGAAAAATGCTATCGCCAGTGACGCACCTCTCTGGGTCAAATGCCGAGCGCCGTCACCTGGGGTACACGCCGACAATAGTCGACCCATACCCCCGCTTTTCGGCTCACAGGGTCGTGTTAGTCGTTTACAGATCGGTGATTTCCTTATGGCGTGGCACCAGCGTCTTCATCACGCTCCACGCCACCAGATAGGCCACCGCACAGATGGCAAACATGATCATGTAGCCGGTATGAATATCGCCAATCAGTTTGTAATGATCGATCACCCAACCGCCGGTCTTGGTCATGACTACGCCGCCCAGGCCGCCTGCCAAACCACCAATGCCGACCACCGAAGCGATGGTTTTTTGCGGAAACATGTCAGACACGGTGGTGAAGATATTGCACGACCACGCCTGGTGCGCGGATGCGCCCACACCGATCAACAGCACCGGCACCCAGAAACTGAGGTAACCCAATGGCTGCGCCAGTAACACCAACAGCGGGAAGAAGGCGATCACCAGCATGGCTTTCATACGGCCGTCATACGGCGCGTCGCCGCGTGACATGAAATAGCTGGGGAACCAGCCACCGCCGATGCTGCCCACCATGGTCATGCTGTACAACACGGCCAGCGGCAACACGATAGCCTGGCCCTTCATGCCGTATTGCGCCGACAGATAGGTCGGAAGCCAGAACAGGAAGAACCACCACACGCCGTCAGTCATGAATTTGCCGAAGGCAAAGGCCCAGGTCTGGCGGTAGGTCAGCAACTTGAACCACGATACTTTTTTGGCGGCGGCTTCCGAGTCTGTGCCGGTGAGCGCTTGCGCGCCCTGATCGCTGCGGATGTAGGCCAGTTCTTGCGCCGACAGGCGTTTCTGCTGCTCCGGCTTTTCGTACAGCGCAATCCATACGCCCAGCCAAACGAAGCCCAACATACCGACCACGATGAAAGCCGCTTCCCAGCCCCACAGGCCGGCGATCAGCGGCACGCAGATTGGCGCCAGGATCGCGCCCACATTGGCACCGGAGTTGAAAATACCGGTGGCAAAGGAACGTTCCTTCTTCGGAAAATATTCGGCGGTGGCCTTGATGGCGATCGGGAAGTTACCCGCTTCGCCTATCGCCAGCACGGCACGCGACAGCATGAAGCCTGCGATCGAGACCGGTATGACGGCAATGCCGAGCGCGCTGGATATGGCGCCGATCCCCTCACCCATCGGCACCGCAAAGGCGTGCATGATCGCGCCGGTCGACCAGATGCCGATGGCCAACACAAACGCGGTCTTGGTGCCGATCCTGTCGACCACACGGCCAGCGAACAGCATGGAAATCGCGTACACAAACTGAAAAACGGAAGCGATGTTGGCGTAATCGGTATTACTCCAGCCAAATTGCGTCGACAGATCCGGCGCCAACAGACTGAGCACCTGCCGGTCCAGGTAATTGACCGTGGTGGCAAAAAACAGCAGCGCGCAAATAGTCCAGCGGTACTTGCCGACGGCCTGACCGATGCGTTGCGGATTAATGGGCTCGTTAAGATTAAAGCTCATGACGAGAGACATCGATAGCGGTCATCTCGTCAAGGGCTGGGCCGCTCATTCAGCCGATTGGGTGCGAGAGGCCGCTCGTGTCGAGGCGCGACGGCAGCAAGAATGAGCGCCTTCATGCTTGTACGTCTCACCGGTGCAGATGATTCCGGCGTGTGACCACACTCCCCCCCGCCACTTCCATTCCTTCATGAGGGTGTGCAAAGCCTCGTCTTACAGGGTTCTTTGACCGTTCCCGACGTCCCTCGCGTTTTTGATTCCCCACTCAAAGGCGTCTTCCATGTCCAGCAGATGCGGGGATGGATTGTTATCTTCCTCGATGACCGTGCCGTCCGGCCGGTAAACACCGATGAACATCTTCAGCGAGCCGTCCCTCAATATCTCGGCTTTGACCTCTATCTTGCATCCGTTCGACAGCGTTTCCTTGTGGGACATATGGCGTTCAGTCATGGCTGCATTTCTCCCGTCGTTGAAGTCCGAGTAGCGCATTTACCTAGGGGCCATATTAGCTCAGTGCAGCCCACTAAACGGCCTGCCAGGACAGCGGCGTAATGCCACCTATACTAGACGCCACCGCCCCCACGGGGTCTGCACGCCCAACAATAAAAAGCAGAGGTGGAACATGGTCTGGCAGCAAATCTACGATCCATTCGGCAACCCGATACTTTCAACCCTAATGGCAGCAGTGCCGGTCGTGGTGATGCTGGCAGCCCTGGCGTTTTTCCATATCAAGGCGCATCTGGCGGCGTTGATGGCCCTGGCCTCGGCACTGGTGATCGCGATTTTCGCTTTCGACATGCCGGCGAACATGGCCGGCTCGGCCGCCCTTTACGGCGCCGCCAACGGCTTGCTGCCGATCGGCTGGATTGTGCTCAACATCATTTTCCTGCATCGGCTGACAACCGAGAACGGCTCGTTCAAAGTGCTGCAGGATTCCCTGGCGCGCATCACCGACGATCGACGCCTGCAATTACTGCTGATTGCTTTCTGCTTCGGTGCTTTCTTCGAAGGGGCCGCGGGTTTCGGCACGCCGGTGGCGGTGACCGGGGCGATTCTGATCGGGCTGGGCTTCTCGCCTCTGGCCGCGTCTGGCCTGGCGTTGATCGCCAACACCGCGCCTGTGGCGTTCGGCGCGCTGGGTACGCCGATCATCACCCTGGCCAAGGTGACCGGGCTGGATGAAATGGAGCTGTCGATGATGGTCGGCCGGCAATTGCCGTTCTTCTCGGTGATCGTGCCGTTCTGGTTGATCTGGGCCTTCGCCGGCTGGCGCAAGATGCTGGAAGTCTGGCCAGCGATTCTGGTGGCCGGGGTCAGTTTCGCCGTGCCGCAGTTCGTGGTGTCCAACTACCACGGGCCGATGCTGGTGGACGTGATCGCCGCACTGATTTCCATGGCCTGCCTGACCGGCTTCCTCAAGGTCTGGAAACCGGCCACCGTGCATACCTCCGCCGCGCTGTCCGGGCGCGTCGACAACTCCAAAATAGCCGAAGAGCATGACGAAAAACCCGTTGCCAGCGCGACCTTTGCCAGCGATACCAAACCTGCGGTGATGCGCGCGTGGATGCCGTGGATCATCCTCACGGTGTTCGTCTTCGCCTGGGGCACCCAGGGCTTCAAAAACATGTTCGATACCCGCCCGGCGATTGATCCGGCAACGAACTCAGCGAAGCTCGACCCTCAGGGCAAACCGATGCGCGAAGCGAACCCGATCTTCGCCCCGGTGTTGACGTTCACCACAATTCACCAGCAGATCGAGAAGGTCCCGCCCGTGGTGCCCGTTTCTAAAACCGAGGAAGCGGTCTACAAGTTCACCTGGCTCACCAGTACCGGTAGCGGCATTCTGCTGGCGGCGATCCTCGGCGGACTGCTGATGGGTTATTCCATCCCGCAACTGATCCACCAGTACCTGCGAACGATCTGGGTCGTGCGTTACTCGCTGATCACCATCGTCGCGATGCTCGCCCTGGGTTTCCTCACTCGCTATTCAGGGCTGGACGCCACCATGGGCCTGGCCTTCGCCGCGACGGGCATCTTCTACCCCATGTTCGGCACCCTGCTCGGCTGGCTCGGCGTGGCCTTGACCGGCTCGGATACGGCGTCAAACGTGCTGTTCGGCGGCTTGCAACGGGTGACCGCCGAGCAGCTGGGAATCAGCCCGGTGTTGATGGCCGCGGCCAACAGTTCTGGCGGGGTCATGGGCAAGATGGTCGACGCCCAGTCAATCGTGGTGGCATCCACCGCCACCCGCTGGTACGGCCATGAAGGGGAAATCCTGCGTTACGTGTTTTTCCACTCGATCATCCTGGCCATTCTGGTCGGTGGTTTGGTGACGTTGCAGGCGTATGTGGAGCCGTTCAGCAGTATGGTTGTCGGCGGGCATTGATTGACGCAAACCTGTCAGCCATGCCCGGGTTTAATGCCTGGGCATGGTGGCAATGCTTTACTGCCCAACGGGGGCAAGCCCCCTCGCCACAGAGCTCTCACTGACTCAAGACTTCCTTAATTGACCAGCAGGTTTTACGCCCCCCTCAAGTCGCAGCGTGGCCCGAACCACCGAATAAAAAACGGGTTCGACCGATCAAACAACACATAGACAGTAGAGCGCCTCGGGCCAATGATACAAGTCAGTGGTTACCGGACACAGACCTCCAATAAAAACAACTGAGGGTCGTCAACCGACTATGAACATTCTCTACGATGAACGCGTCGACGGCGTCCTGCCTGATGTCGACAGAGCTGCCTTGCTCGAGGCCCTGCACACGCAGTGGCCGGATCTGGAAGTCCTGCATCAACAGGAAGAGCTCAAACCGTACGAATGCGACGGACTTTCTGCTTATCGCACCACGCCCATGCTGGTGGTGCTGCCGCGCCACATTGACGAGGTGCAAGGCGTGCTTCGGCTCTGCCATGAGCGGCGTGTCGCGGTTGTCGCCCGCGGTGCCGGCACCGGTTTGTCCGGTGGTGCATTGCCGTTGGAAAAAGGCGTGCTGCTGGTGATGGCGCGTTTCAATAATATTCTGCACATCGACCCCGCCGCCCGCACGGCTCGGGTTCAGCCGGGGGTGCGCAATCTGGCGATTTCCCAGGCAGCCGCGCCGTTTGGCTTGTATTACGCGCCGGACCCTTCCTCCCAGATCGCCTGCTCCATCGGCGGCAACGTGGCCGAAAACGCCGGTGGCGTGCATTGCCTGAAGTACGGGCTGACCGTGCACAACCTGCTCAAGGTCGACATCCTGACCGTCGACGGCGAACACCTGAGCCTGGGTTCGCAAGCGCTCGACTCTCCGGGCTTCGATCTGCTGGCGTTGTTCACCGGTTCCGAAGGCATGCTCGGTGTCATCACCGAGGTCACGGTCAAACTGCTGCCCAAACCCCAGACCGCTAAAGTGCTGCTGGCGGCGTTCGATTCCGTCGAGAAGGCCGGTCGCGCGGTGGGTGACATTATTGCCGCCGGCATCATTCCCGGCGGCCTGGAAATGATGGACAACCTGGCCATTCGCGCCGCCGAAGACTTCATCCACGCCGGCTACCCGGTCGACGCCGAAGCCATCCTGCTGTGCGAACTCGATGGCGTTGAAGCCGACGTCCATGATGACTGCGACCGCGTCCGCCAAGTGCTGGAACTGGCCGGCGCCACCGAAGTGCGCCAGGCCCGCGATGAAGCCGAACGCGTGCGTTTCTGGGCCGGACGCAAGAATGCCTTTCCGGCGGTGGGCCGTCTCTCACCGGATTATTACTGCATGGACGGGACGATTCCGCGCCGCGAGCTGCCCGGTGTGCTGCAGGCGATTGCCGCGTTGTCGGCCGAGTACAACCTGCGGGTGGCCAACGTTTTCCACGCCGGTGACGGCAACATGCACCCACTGATTCTGTTCGATGCCAATCAACCGGGCGAACTCGATCGCGCCGAAGCCCTGGGCGGCAAGATCCTCGAATTGTGCGTGAAGGTCGGCGGCAGCATTACCGGTGAACACGGCGTGGGCCGGGAGAAGATCAATCAGATGTGTGCGCAGTTCAATAGCGATGAGCTGACCGTGTTCCATGCCGTCAAAGCCGCCTTCGATCCGAGTGGTTTGCTCAACCCTGGCAAGAACATCCCGACGCTACACCGCTGCGCCGAGTTTGGCGCCATGCACGTTCATTTGGGTCAGATGCCCTTCCCTGAACTGGAGCGTTTCTGATGCGCAGTGAACACGATGTCGACGACAGCGGCGCGCTGCTGGAGCAGGTCAACCAGGCGCTGCAAAACGCCACGCCGTTGCGCATTCAAGGCGCCAACAGCAAGGCGTTTCTTGGGCGCATCGTGGCGGGCGAAGTCCTCGACACGCGCAGCCACCGAGGCATCGTCAGCTACGACCCGACCGAACTGGTGATCACCGTCCGCTGTGGCACACCGCTGGCAGAGCTTGCACAAGTGCTGGATGCAGCGCAGCAGATGCTGCCTTGCGAACCGCCTTCCTTCGGCGACGGCGCCACGGTCGGCGGCATGATCGCCAGCGGGTTGTCGGGACCACGGCGTCCCTGGTCCGGGTCCGTCAGGGACTTCGTCCTTGGGACACGCGTCATCACCGGTCATGGCAAGCATTTGCGCTTCGGTGGCGAAGTCATGAAAAACGTTGCCGGCTACGACCTGTCGCGCTTGATGGCCGGCAGCTACGGCTCGCTTGGCGTGGTGACCGAAGTCTCGCTCAAGGTCCTGCCCAAGCCGCGTCAAGCCTTGAGCATCAGCCTGGAAATGGACAGTGATCGCGCCTTGCTGCGCCTCGCTGAATGGGGGCAACAACCGCTGCCGATCAGCGCCGCGTGCCACGATGGACAGCGCCTGCACCTGCGACTTGAGGGTGGCGAAGGCTCGGTGGCTGCGGCTCATGAGCGACTGGGCGGCGAGTTGCTCGACTCCTCGTATTGGCTTGATCTCAACGAGCACCGATTGAGTTTTTTCGATGAGGACCAAGCACTTTGGCGCCTGTCCGTGCCTCACAACACGCCTCGACTTTCCCTGCCTGGCCGTCAGCTGATCGATTGGGGCGGTGCACAGCGCTGGCTCAAATCCGATGCAGAGGCCACGTTCATTCGCTCGATCGTGGAAGAAGTCGGCGGGCATGTGACCTGCTACAGCCATGGCCTGATCGACAGCCCGTTCCAACCGTTGCCTGCGGCACTGATGCGCTACCACCGGAACTTGAAGCAACAACTCGATCCCCGGGTGATTTTCAACCCCGGACGCCTGTACGCGGAGCTTTGACTCATGCAGACCACCTTGAGCGAACACGCACGCCAACTGCCTCGCGCCGAAGAAGCCGAAAGCATCCTGCGCACGTGCGTGCACTGCGGTTTCTGCAACGCCACCTGCCCGACCTATCAATTGCTGGGCGATGAGCTGGATGGACCGCGTGGCCGCATCTACCTGATCAAGCAGGTTCTGGAAGGTAACGAGGTCACGCAAAAGACTCAACAGCACCTGGATCGCTGCCTGTCTTGCCGCAATTGCGAAACCACCTGCCCTTCCGGTGTCGACTACCACAACTTGCTGGATATAGGCCGGGCCGTGGTCGATGCGGCGGTGCCGCGCCCACTCGGCCAGCGGTTATTGCGCGAGGGATTGCGCAGCGTCGTACCCAATCCTGCGCTGTTCAAAGGACTGGTCAGCAGCGGCCAGGTGTTCCGGGCGTTGTTGCCCAACACCTTGAAAATAAAGTTACCCCGCCGCGTCTATCCAGCCAAGCCGCGCCCGGCCACTCGCCACGCCCGGCAGGTGCTGATGCTCGAAGGCTGCGTGCAACCGAGTCTGTCGCCCAATACCAATGCGGCCGCCGCGCGAGTACTGGATCGACTGGGGATCAGCGTCACCGCGAGCAAAGAAGCCGGATGCTGCGGTGCGGTGGATTATCACCTCGACGCTCAGGCGGCCGGCCTTGATCGCGCTCGCCGCAATATCGATGCGTGGTGGCCGAGCATTGAAAAAGGAGCCGAGGCCATCGTGCAAACCGCCAGCGGTTGCGGCGCTTTTATCAAAGACTACGGTCACCTGCTCAGCACCGATCCGGCCTATGCCGAAAAGGCTAGAACGGTCAGTGCGCTGGCCAAGGACCTGACTGAAGTGCTGCGCGACGAACCGCTGGAAAAACTCGGCATCCATAGCGACCAGCGCCTGGCGTTCCATTGCCCCTGCACGTTGCAGCACGCGCAGAAACTGGGTGGCGCGGTTGAAGCAATTCTGACGAGCCTGGGCTTCAACCTCACGCCGGTTCCCGACAGTCACCTGTGCTGCGGCTCGGCGGGTACCTATTCGCTGACCCAACCCGAACTGTCCCGGCAACTGCGCGACAACAAGCTCAACGCGCTGGAAAGCGGACATCCCGAAGTCATCGTCACGGCCAATATTGGCTGTCAGTCCCACCTCGACGGTGCGGGCCGAACCCCTGTCAGGCACTGGATCGAACTGGTCGAAGCCGCCTTGCCATCACCGAGCACTGGAGAATTGTCATGAAAAGCAAAGCCGTACTGAGCCAGACCGAAGTCAGCCAAATCCTCGCAGCTGCACGCACCGAAGCGCAGAACAACCAATGGGCGGTGACCATCGTGATTGTCGATGACGGCGGCCACCCCCTGGCCCTCGAACGCCTCGACGGTTGCGCTCCGATTGGCGCCTACATCGCCACCGAAAAGGCCCGCACCTCGGCCCTCGGTCGGCGCGAATCCAAAGGCTATGAAGAGATGGTCAATGGCGGCCGCCACGCCTTTTTGTCGGCGCCATTACTGACCTCGCTTGAAGGGGGTGTGCCCATCATCGTCGACGGCCAGGTGATCGGCGCGGTCGGGGTGTCCGGTGTCAAAGCCGAGCAGGACGCACAAATCGCCAAAGCCGGCGCGCAATGCCTGAGCTGAGCCGAACGGATTTGAGCTGAGCGCTGAAATAGTCGGGCCGCGTGGTAAACGGCCCGACGTCCGTTCTCGATCACTGCTCTTCAGCAAGTTCCGTCATCGGTGTCCGCAGAGCGCGCCAGGCAATTAAAATCGCCATGAGTGCCAAGCCGAACGTCACCCACGAAACCAGATTAATTCCACCCTCGAAGGCACTTCCCGCCTGCGCCATCAGCGCTCTTGCTTGATCTCCTGACAACTGCACCGCCACATGATTAGCACCCGATAGCGTCTCACTTGCCATCATCGTCTGCACCTCGCTCAAAAAACCCGGAAGCTGCAATGCACCGCGATAGTAGGCAGTGACGAGACCACCGAGCACTGTCGTCCCCAAAACCACACCCACCTCATAGGCTGTTTCACTAATGGCCGACGCCGCACCCGCCTTTTCCGGCGGTGCGGAGGATAGAATCAGGTCGTTGGATACCGTCGCGATCGCGCCCACGCCAATGTTCAGCAAGGCAAAAGCCACCACAAGAACGAACAGGCTGCTGCCGATGCTGGCGACCAACAAAAACGCCGCCCCAACAAACGCCATCAGAATCGGTACCAGCACATGCACCCGTACTTGCCGCGCTACAGGCACGACTGCCATTCCCACTACGATCGCCATGATCTGACCAGGTACTAACGCGAAGCTAGCCCTCAAGGGCGACATTTGAAGGACGATCTGTAAGAACTGAGTGGTGAAGAACACAAAGCCGACGAGGAACGCGAGGCTCATCAGATTGATCAGCACTGAGCCGCTGAAGGTGCCACTTCGGAACAGACTCAGATCCATCAGCGGCACAGGCAGACGTAACTGCCGATGCACAAACATCCATCCAGCAACCATGCCGATGACAAATGCTGTCAGCGCCATCCAGTCAAGACCGTTACTGGCGCTGTGTTTAATGCCGTAAACGATGGCACTGAGGGCAACCATCGATTGCAGGATACTGAGAGGATCCAATGGCCCAGAACAGTCTTGCTCGGACTCGGGCAACAACACCGGTCCCAGTACCAATAACGGCACCAATACAGGTATCGCCAATAGGAAAATCGCCTCCCAGCTGAAAAACTCCAGCAAAACTCCACCTACCAAAGGACCGAGTGCTGATCCTACCGTCAGCGTTGTTGCCCAGATCGCGACAGCTACTCTCCGTTCCTCTCGATCTGCAAACACCGAACGTATCAATGCCAACGTTGAGGGCATCAGCATCGCACCGAAAATCCCCATGCAAGCTCGCCCGGCAATCAGTTGTGTAGCCGTATCGGAATAGGCGGTCAGCACCGACACAATGACAAAACCCAAAGACCCAGCCAATAACAACTTACGATGACCGACTCGATCGCCCAAACTGCCCATCGACACCAGCAATCCCGCCAATACCAGCGAATAGGCATCGATCATCCATAACTGCTGACTAGCGCTCGGACGCAGGGCCTCGGCAATCTTTGGCAACGCGAATCCAAGCACCGTATTGTCTACTGTCACCAGTAAAACTGGCAGCATCAGCACGCTTAGGGCTGACCATCGTTTTGATTTTGCTCTGTGTTGTGCTGCCTTACTTACTAATGCCATCAGCCAAGCTCCTTATCACCCTCAAAAAATTCACAGGAGATTTTGCAATGCGCTGTGAAACGAACCCAGCACACTTCCATGTCGAGGACTCGGTTAGTTCAGTAATGAAAAAACGTGCTGACAATCGACAGCCCCCGAGTTCAAACGACTACCCAAAGCATTTGAAACGCCCTGTAAGTCGCGTCTGAACTCGTCATAATCTTGACTAGAGACATTATTCATCAAGCGTTCCATCCCTTCCGCCAGCGCGGCGCGCTGGTGGTTAGCCTGATCATTTTCTAGCTGTATATCCCAGTAAACTTCAGGCGGATTGACCAGAACCCGGGACAGCAACGCCATCATTGTCCGCATCGGAGGTGGCATCACCTCAAGAGCACTTTCCAGATCAAGTGAAGACCTTGCCAGCGCCAAACCGAACCCGAGAATTGCGGCATGGGGAAGCGCCTGACATAGCGCCATGAGCTCATCATGGGCCACCGGCGTCATTCGTTTTATCTTCATCCCAGCCCCCATCAAGTGCTGTTCGATGAAAGTCGAAGGCGAGTCGCCATCTTCAAGACAAATTGCGACGGTGCGTCCCTGAACGGAGAGCTTGGGTGAAAACATTGGGTTGACGCCGACTAAAGGCTGCTGGGACGAAGCATTTTTCAATGCTCTGTAAAATGGCTCCTGAACAGAACAAGTCGGTATGAATACAACATCGTTCGAAACGGAGCCAACAACCCAAGGTATTGCCCGGATAGCCACGCTTTCGGGCAACGCAAAGACCACTGCCACCGCTCCTTGGAAGATGTGCCCGGTATTGCTGAACGGACTTGTGACATCGACTTCATAGAAGCCACATTCCTGTTCGGAAGGCCTGCGATCCACCACCCGGACATCGTATCCATATTGCATAAGAATGCGGCTGATCAATGAGCCAACCAAACCCGCTCCCCCCAACACGACAACCGTGTCGCTCATCATGATTCGCTCCCTACGACAAAACTGTAATAAGGCACGCTAGCCTTGACCAAAGTTTCTTCAAGCTCTTGCTGTGGATCGGAGTGCGCAACAATCGCGCCACCAATTCCAAATTTCGCCTCGTTACCCTGGAGCACTGCCGTTCGGATGACAATACTCAGCTCCGCCCCTCCACTGAAAGATAACCAGCCTAATGCGCCAGAGTAGACACCACGGGCGGAAGCCTCCAATACGTCAATAATTTCCATCGTGCGTTTCTTCGGAGCTCCCGTCATTGAGCCACCGGGGAAACAGGCTCGAATAGCTTCGATCGTTGAAATATCCGAGCGAAGGTGCCCACGAATCGTTGAGACAAGTTGGTGAACCGAAGAAAAGCTTTCCACTGAGAAAATCTCAGGAACATGAACGCTCCCTGGACGGCACACTTGATTCAAATCATGGCGCACCAAATCGACAATCATTAGGTTCTCGGCCCTGTCCTTTGCCGAGTTACGTAGCTCATCGCACAGTATTTGGTCCTCTGCGAATTGTTTACTACGCGGCCTCGTTCCCTTGATCGGTCTGGACTCGATCAATCCGCTGTCATCGATTCTGAGAAAGGTTTCTGGCGAAGCGCTTAATACTGAAAACCCTGCAAACGAAAGGTAGGCACCGTAGGGTACGGGGCTAGCCTGGCGCATTCGCCAATAAGCACTCAAAGGCGCACCGCTGTACGCCATTTTTGCCCTATTGGTCAGGCAGATCTCGTACGACTCCCCATCGGTGATGTACTTGAGAGATTGATTTATCTTACTGATGTAATCATCTGGCCCGTCCTCAAGCGAGAGCTTCAGCTGATCTACGGCACCTGGAATAAACGAACTGCAATGACGTGACTCATCATTACGATGGAGAAAATCAGGTAAGGACGGCCAAGCAACAGCATCGCCAATCGCAGTCATCATGCATTCATAGAGCTTATTTTCTTGATGATCAAAGACAAAGAAATGCGGCGCGAACATGAATGAAGCGTCCGGATAAACCGAACGATAAGTTTTGCTCCCGCCTGCCAGTGCTTTCAACTCGTAACCGAGGTAGCCGACAAAACCACCCTTAAAAACAAACGGCAAGTGCTGAGGAGTTGCCACCTGCACAGCTTCGAAGATCTGTGCAGTCAGAGTAAAAAAATCTCCTTTGATGGTTTTTTTACCCTTGGGACCCTCAACCTTTAGGCACTCATCGTTGACATCGTACTCAAGTCTTATCGCTCCTTGAGCCTCTCCGCTACCCATGATCGAGTAGCGGGCATTAGGTCTTTCTGACTTCTCGCTGTCTAGCCAAAAAGCATATCGATCATCTGCATAGAACGTAGAAAATACTGCTTGTGGATCCGTGCATTCGGAAAACTCGCGATAGTTAAGCTGCATATTCAGCATCCCCCCTACTGCGACGTATGCATCTTTTGACGACATACATTCCGTATCGGACTCTAGGCGAGTTCTAACGCCGACGTTATGTTCAAGCGCCATGCGTACGAAGTTACTCAATAGCGCATGGCCATATTCTGAATCGATGGATTCCGGGTGGAATTGGACACCCCAAACCGGTCGGGTGACGTGTTCGATTGCCATGATCACACCTTCAGATGTCCAGGCCGTACATTTGAGTTCTGCGGGTAGGCTTGTACACATCAACGAATGGTATCTGATCACTTCGAACTGCTCAGGCAGATCTCGAAAGAGCCCTTTACCTGAATGAGTAATGCGACTGCGGTAGCCATGCACAGGATTGGGAGCGTGTCCCACAGTCCCTCCAAGAACTTGAGCGATGCCTTGGTGCCCTAGACAAATACCAAGCAACGGGACAGGAGAATGTAGGATGACGTCACCGCAAACACCGAAATACCCCTCTTCTCCAGGGTGTCCTGGACCAGGCGATAGCACTACAGCGTCATATTTTTCGATGTCCAATTCATCGTATGGAAGGGTATTTTTAACTACATCCGCGCAAGAACCTGTCACCTCATACAAGTACTGAGCGATGTTCTGCGTGAAGGAGTCAAAGTTATCGATCAGCAATATTTTCATGAGGATCGCCCTAGGACCAGACGCTTATTGATCAGGACGTCTTCTTGAATACACGTCTCTTCTATAATCAGTTTGAATATTGACTCGATGTATTTCGGCCTCAACCCTACTGTTTCCGATCTAAACTTAATCATATCGAGTACGTAGGAAATTCGTCCGGGCTGCATCATCGCAATGCCATGGACAGCTTTAAGTTCGGCAATGTCCATGCACACTTTCATTCGCTCAGATAGCAGGTCGACAACTTGCAAATTTATCGAGTCAAGCCGGTCCCGCTGCGGCTGCAAAATGCTGGACGTGCCTGTCTGTGATAGCGGTCCCTGTTGTTTCATTTTTTGCACCTCCGATAGCCTATTTCTGGAAGAAATCGTCAGTCAGGCGTGATCCAGCTCATTGGCAGCAGGTGTCCATAACCCTTTGCGCGACATAGCCCCTAGAGCAGCCCCCAATAACTTGATGTCTTTGCCACTGTGGTCTGCTGAAATTGCAAAGCGCAGCATCGCTTTGCCTTTGGCAATGATTGGATAAAATACCGGGAAGAGCAGCATGCCTTGGTCGCGCAGGGTTATCGCAGCCTGCAATCCCGCCTCCTCCGTTTCAAAGAAGGCTCCTCTGACAGGTGATTGAGTACCGGCGTTGAGCAAACGGTTGTCCGTAAAAGAATCTAAAAGGCTGATGTTTTCCCAAAGCCGATGTTGCAGCACATCGATTTCGTCACTGAGATGGATTTTCGCAGACGCAACGTTAGCGGCTAGCATGGGCACCATAATGGAATGACCAAATATCAGCGGATTCGCCAGGGTTCGAATTACTTCAATTTCCCGTGGATCAGAAACCACGACAAAACCACCCGCACCACCAAAGGCCTTGGAGAGAGACCCCGCCAGAATAATATTTGCAGGCAACGAATGATCAACTGATGAAAAGGCGTATCCCGCACCATGACGTCCGACGATCGAAATCCCATGAGCATCGTCTACGTATAGGTATCCCCGCGCCAACTCTAGCTGCAGAGCGAGCTCGGCGATGGGTACAAGACCGCTCATCGAGCCAATTCCATCGATCAAGAGCACTGGAGTTTCACCTTTATCAGTGCAGTCTTTCAGCGCTGTGGTCAGTGATTCTGGGTTGGTGGACTCAACTCTAGAAACAGGTCCGAACTGCTCCAAAATCCCCCGAAGCACCTGCATCGAAGCATGGGCGGTTTTATCCATCAGCCAATGGACTCGTTTTTTGACCGGATAACCACTCAATGATCCGCTGCCCAGTAACGGTAAAACACCTAAATGGACACTGCTGGTAGAAGTGAACACCGCGACGCCGCTTCCTCTATAAACCTGACCTAGCAACTCTTCCAGTTGAGGGAGGTAAATCGGGCGCATTGCACTTCGTGAAGAAGATAGATGCAGCCCGGAAGTTTCCATAGCCTGGTGTGCGGCGTCGATCAATGCCGAGTGGGTTTCCAAGCCCAAGTACGAACAGGAGACAAACTCTGTGAACGTGCCTCCGTCCTGCAAGGTAATGTGCTTACCCACACGACTGGCAACGGTAAAACCTGTCAGTCCTTCCTCATAAGCAGTCGCCAGCGCACCAGTGGTGTTGCCACGACGAATGCTCATCCAGTCTTGTTTAGTTTGCGCATCCATTGCTGAACTCCTTTTTAAAGATCAATTGGATTTGCATCCGATGGTCATTACTGAGCTGCCAGACGCGTCGGATGCTTCCTTATCGATTACAGTTCGTGTATTTGTCAGCTGACTCTGCTTGAACAGTTCGCGCACTGCTTTGGCCTGTTCCTCGCCATGCTCAATGACTAGCCAACCTTCACGACTAAGTAACTGGTTCGCGAGCGAGATGATTTGCCGTATCAGTTCAAGCCCATCGACCCCGGAATAGACCGACGCCCGTGGATGGTGATCGCTCCACTCAGGCAACAACTCTTGGGATTGTGGGACGTACGGAGGATTAGCGACAATCAAACCAACCTGATCTGTGAATCGCGTAAATGCCTGTTTGTCGCGAATGTCTGCCTGCAAGTGATTGACCTGTCCCGCCTTGCAGGCCAGTCGGTCGATGTTGCGTTTGAGGTACTGCATCGCTATCTCATCAAACTCCACACATGTCACTTTCAGATCCGGTCTGCGCCGTGCGATCGCCAAGCCAATCGCGCCGCTTCCGGCACACAAATCGAGAACACTAGTTCCCGGTCGCAGCTCAGCACTGGTCTCCAGCCACTTGTGAATGATTTTGCTGTGAGGGCGGGGGATAAACACTCCGCTACCGACCACCAGTGGCATTTCGTCAAACTCCACCATGCCAACAATATGCCCGAGAGGAATTCGGTTACAGCGCTCTTTAACCGCTAACATAAATTCATTGAGCGCACGACTTTTATCCACCCGTTCGATATAGCGATCTATAAGACAACTCAAATCTTCTTCCAAGTCCCAGACACCAGACGCTTGCAACATGGCCCGCGCTTGACTAATAGCAAGGTACTCACGATCCGTAAGACTCATGACCACTCCTTGTAATACTGCGCAAGTCTTTTCAAAATTGACTCATACAGATAGGAGAATGCGACCAACTCCGGCGGAGGCGTAAATGACGAGTGCAAATCATTTATAAGTTGTTCGTAATTGCGCGACAGCCCTTCATCCAGCAAAGGAAACCAGTAAGGTTTTATATCCCAACGATACTCATATCCTGTGGCAAACATCTGCTGTACCGTTTCTCTGACCGTATTTTCGCGGGCAAATCCGGATAACGGAGCACGTACAGGTTTGAAAGGGCTGAGATCTAAATCGGGAGTTTCTATATCGGTAAGGCAATCAGCTATATACCGCGCCAACAATGGTGATTGGTGCAGGCCGTCTCGATAGGTGCCTGTTGCAAGCCAAAGACCTTCGATGCCGCACTCGCCAATCAGTGGAAAACCATCTGCCGGAATTGGTCTGTTGCCAACCTGTATGGAAATGATTTCAGCGCTATGAAGGTCCAGGTTCAGTTGATCAACAGCACAGTCAAGCAAAAACTGAACATCCGATACGAGAGCCTGTTGTTTAGGCCGCTCCGAAATTATATTAGTAGCTCCCAGATACAAGACTCCGTCCCCACGAGGGACACAGTGCAAGCCGCACGCAAAAGCACGATTTGGCGTCCGTATGACAGAACTCGGCAACTCAACCCCTTCTGGCATTTTCACGAGAATTGAAACGCCATATCCACTGAACAACGGTGGAATCTTCTTTACGAGCTCGTCGAAATCACTAAGCAGGTCTAAAGAATGAACGCCTGCCGCAATCACAACTTTTTTTGCCCAAAGAACCTCTCCACTGCATAACTCAATGCCGGTGACTACCTCACCCTCAACCAACACACGTTGGGCGTTCTCATTTTTCAGAGTGCCACCCTCGGAGACAAATGCAGCATCCAGTTTCTCCAGCAAAAGATGAGAATTCACGGAATGCTCGTTTGGTATGTACAACCCACGCAGAGGGCGAACCAGATGGTTGGGCTTCAGCCACTCCATTTTGCGCGGATCAACAATTTCAAACGGCTCACCATACTCACGAAGGGTTCTCTCGATGGTGTCGAAGTTAACGCTGTCCACCTCATCCATGCCGGCGGTGTTGAGCAGCACATGGGTCCCAATCGCGGTAAACAACGAACTAGAATCACCTGAAGAAATTGCCAAGCGCTCCGCCCAACTTGACCACAGGTGTTGAGCTTGTCGATCCATGTCTAATTTCAATCGACCAAAATCACTTGCCAGCAGGCCGCTTGTTACCTCCCCGAAACATCCATTCATCGCTCCGGCAGCCCTTGACGCAGCATTTGTACGATCAGTCTCACCGACTCGACAGACATTTAAACCTCGCGTGGACAACTCATACGCGATTGATCCACCAACTGCTCCTGCACCTACAACAACGACGTCGAACTCCATGTTTTGACCTCAGACAATTACCCGCAACGTAAGAAAAATCAATTTTTCTCGATGGAAAACAGGAACATTTCTATAATTTCGTTACATTACGATTCAACCGACTATTTGTTTCATATTGTATCTTCGAAATAATTCTACACATATTGCAGCGAAGCTAAAAATCCGGACCTCCGCGCTTAAGCCACAGACTATCCAGTTACCTTTTAAAAAACAGCAGCCTATGAAAACTTAGTAAAAGTTACATAATTAGTAAAAATAAATACTCCAAAAAAATCGACCATCACCGATTGTGTGAAAACTTAGGGAAACTCTGAAAAAGACTTCCAGATTTGGTGAAATACGCACCTCACATGAACAGAACGGTTGAGCCCCGATGAAACAGATGTCCTTCGCCGATGCCGAGTATGCCGGCAAGCGTAAGCAGACCCGCCGGAGATGGATCAGGTGGTGCCCTGGAAGGGTTTGATTGCCTTGATCGAGCCGTATTATCCAAAGGGTGAAGGCGGTCGTCCGGCGTATCCGTTGCTGGCCATGTTGCGGGTTCATCTGATGCAGAACTGGTTCGGTTACAGCGATCCGGCGATGGAAGAAGCACTTTACGAAACCACGATCCTGCGCCAGTTCTCGGGGCTGCATCTGGATCGGATTCCCGATGAAACCACGATCCTCAACTTCCGGCGCCTACTGGAGAAACATGTGTTGGCGGGCGGGATTTTGCAGGTTATCAATGGCTATCTGGATGATCGTGGTTTGCTGCTGCGTCACGGCACGGTTGTCGATGCGACGATCATTCATGCGCCGAGTTCGACCAAGAACAAGGACGGTAAACGCGACCCTGAAATGCATCAGACGAAGAAAGGAAACCAATATTTCTTCGGGATGAAAGCGCACATCGGCGTCGACGCCGAATCCGGCTTGGTACATAGCCTGGTGGGCACCGCAGCGAATGTAGCGGACGTGACACAGGTCGATCAGTTACTGCACGGCCGGCATTTTTCAAGGTAGTTGTCGCGTCAACCGTTCAACTATGCCGCTCTTTTCTCGTCCTGCTGCTCCCGATCCGGATTCAGCATCACCGCTCCTATCGGCTCCCAGTTCCGCGTCTGACCTGACCAACGTTCCGGGCTTTTCTTGCGCGCTCGCTGGTACAGTTCATGCCGCCGCGCCAGGATCTGGTGGTCCAGCCCTCGATGCCGCTCCGTCGGTGTCACGAAGCGGATCCGGCTATGCCGGTGCTCGTTGTTGTACCAACGCATAAAATCTCTCACCCAAGCGCGTGCGGCGTCCAAGCCGGCAAAACCCTCCGGCGGCCATTGCGGGCAATATTTCAGTGTTCTAAACAGCGACTCCGAGTACGGATTGTCGTTGCTCACTCGCGGTCGGCCACGGGACGGCGTGATGCCCAGGTCGTACATCTTGCTCAACAGCGTCAGCGATTTCATCGGCGCACCATTGTCCGAGTGCAGCACCAGCGGCTCGTGTAAACACTGCTCGCCGATCACGCTGCGTTGCAGCAGCGCAGCCGCTTTTTCGCCGCTTTCTTCTTCGTAAACTTCCCAGCCCACGGCCTTGCGGCTGTAAATATCTTCGATCAAATACAGGTAGTAGTACTTGCCGCGTATCGGCGACGGCAAATACGTGATGTCCCACGACCACACCTGATTGGGCGCTTTGGCGACATGCGTCGTCGGTGCCGCATGCCGTCTGGGTCGCTGGCTACGGCCCCGATGATGTTGCTGACCGGCTGCACGCAGGATGCGATAAAACGTCGCTTCCGACGCCAGATAACGCCCCTCGTCAGCCAGCCTCGGTACGATCTGACTCGGCGGCAAATGGGCATAAGCCGGGCTGTTACACAGCGTCACGATCGCTTGTCGTTCGATCTCGCTCAACGCATTACGCGGCGTGGGCCGCACGGTGGTTGTGCGGGCATCGGCTTGAACATCCTCACTCTGCGTCCATCGCTGCAAGGTTCTGAGCGACAGCCCCACCTCCTGGCACGCTCTGATTTTTCGAGCACCGGCCACGATGGCTTCGATCAACCAAGCCACCAACAACTGCCGTTCCGGCAAAGAGGTCAGGTGTCCTCGTTGTCGATCCCCCAGTAATCGTTGAGCTTTTTTCGCAGCACCAACAACGCGTCGGTCTCGGCCAGCGCCTTGTCTTTACGCAGCAGTTCGCGCTCAAGTTGCTGAATACGTTTCTTGTCCTTGCGAGACTGTTCGCGGTCGACCTTTTGTTGGTTCTGAACACTCTGCTGCCCCGTGATACAGGCTTGGCGCCAGGCGCTGACGTGTTCGGGGTACAGACCTTTTCGTCGGCAGTACTCACCCAGTTCGAGCTGCGACAGACCGGCGGTTTCAAGGACGACAGCGAACCGGGCTTCAGCAGACCAGTTCTCGGGGAGTGGCTTGTCTTCAGGCACTGCGCTTCCTTCAGAACTGACCTTCTTGCGCCAGTTGGACAAAGACATTTCGCTAACCCCTTCACGCCGGGAAACCTCGGCCATCGTCAGGTTCAGCGGGGGAAGCAGCATCTTGAGTAATGCGGCTTTGCGTTCAGGTGAATAGTACGGCACGACCAGTCTCTTTCCGCCCCCGATATGCTTTTTCAGGAAAATTCGGAGAGGCGACAACTATCCTGACACCGGGGGGTAGAGCACGCCGACACAAAGTGAGAAGATCCTCACCAGTCCAATGTGCTGATGGTGGCTATGGCGAGGAGCGCCTGCGCCCTCGACGCCTATCCCCTGACAACCCGCCCGACATAAGCTGACGCATGAGCAATATTGAACCAGCCCTGACCGGGCAAGATGTAGTTGAAGCTTTCAAATCTGATGTCGAGAACTTCTTCGAGGCCCGACACGGTTTTGAACTACGTATAGAAACAGCAGGCGATGATCCAACTTGCAGAGGATCCGGCCCAACGGCACGCATCCAACTGCCCGAGACAATGATGGGACATTCCGTCGAGTCCTTCACCGATGTAGCACTTCTCCTGTTGGTACTTGGCCATGAAACCGCTCATTACCTTCATCGCCATAACGAGCATTACGATGAGTCTGCCTTAGAGTACCGGGCGTTGGAGGTCTGGGCGGATTACTTCGGCACGAAGGTGGCCATGGTGGTCATGACTCTTGGCGAGAAGACGTTGAGGTGCTTCGGCAATCTTTCGGGTGCAACAAATACCGGAAGCCGCCTCGATGCTTTGGCCTCGGCCTTGGCCAACCTGTCCGGCTCCTATTTCAATATTACCTCCCCCAAATACCCGTCAGCGAGCGAGCGGGTTTCAACCTGCATCAGAGGCATGCTGTCATTTTTCGAAGTCCAGTTCGGTCTTCAAGCTGGCGCCGAAGGAAGCGAAGCGGCATATCGCAAGGCGATGCAACCGCGAACTATCGTCGAACGGGCATTGAAACTTCAGATGCGCCTATACGCCAACAGTACTCTCGGATCTCTGGCCGACACATCTCCCCGCCAGGATTGCGAATACTCAGAGCTCAAAATCATTGCCGCGATACACAGAAAGATCCAGAACGGGCAACCGGCGTTGTTCGAGGGACTAAAGCCACTGCAGTCGCAATGGCTGAGTCTCAACTACGACATTCCAGATGAGCTGCAGGCAGCAATCGCGAAAAAACGGCGTGAACTACTGAAAAAAACTTTAGAGGATATGGATATTTCACATGGGTAATGGAGATGGCATGGAAGAGTTCGAACCCTTTGAAATTGTAACGTGTGAAATGGCTGGGGCCCCAAAAAATGGTTTTTGCCCTCTAGCCCCCGAACCTGGCAAACCCTTTCATCCCTTCAGAATTCAGGATCCTTTTGGGCTGAGAAGCGCCATCGTACCTGTGTTTCGTCAAGACACTGCGGGACGCATCTATGGGTTGGGTACGGCGTTCAACATTGATGAGTTCGGCTCATTCTTGACGGCCCATCATGTTGTCGACTTTTCGGAGCACAACGGGCCAAGCCGACCGATTCTTTTCCTTAGCATGCATGTCCTAGGGTATGGCTCCGTCCCCGTTCCTCATGACTGTTTCGTACCTGTAACGGGCTTTCATGTCGCCATGATGGATGCGAATGATCCCATGGGCGCGTTGCTGGGAAAATCCGAACGTAAAGTCGCCATAGACCTTGCCGTTTTGAAGGCTTCTCAACTCGGGCCAGGTGTGCGCTCCCCCCAGACACTGGCCGTGCGTGTTGAGGGATGGCAGCCCACTATCGGTGATGTCGTGCTCGCCGTGGGGTTCCCCGAGTTGGATCTGTCGGAGCTGGATATGGACTCGCAAAAATTACTTCTGTCAGAGGGCATGTACGGGGCCTATGGGAAAATTGTGGCAGTACACCCTCATGGCGTCACCACTTCCAATCCAAGTCCAGTGTTTGAGGTAGAGAGCGACTGGCCTCCAGGCATGAGCGGAGGCCCCGTTTTCAATCGGGCAGGAGAAGTCGTTGGTATCGTCAGCCGCTCGATTCGGGCCGAGTCGGACCTTCCCGGTAGTGGATTCGCAGTAGACCTTGGTAGAAGTCACCGAATCCAGGTTTTCGCTGCCAGCTTAGATGCGCCCGGATGGCAGGTGTGTTGGGGCATGTTTTCTGAAAATGGAAATAAACTTCTTAGCGTTCATCCCTCAGATGAAGCTGCAGTGTTAACCGGTGACTCACTTGCCCAGCCATTTAGCGTTAAAAAAATCGTGAATAGAATCGGCACTGACGAGTGGATGCCCCCGGTGTCAGGATAGTTGTCGCCTCTCCGAATTTTCCTGAAAAAGCATATCGGGGGCGGAAAGAGACTGGTCGTGCCGTACTATTCACCTGAACGCAAAGCCGCATTACTCAAGATGCTGCTTCCCCCGCTGAGCCTGACGATGGCCGAGGTTTCCCGGCGTGAAGGGGTTAGCGAAATGTCTTTGTCCAACTGGCGCAAGAAGGTCAGTTCTGAAGGAAGCGCAGTGCCTGAAGACAAGCCACTCCCCGAGAACTGGTCTGCTGAAGCCCGGTTCGCTGTCGTCCTTGAAACCGCCGGTCTGTCGCAGCTCGAACTGGGTGAGTACTGCCGACGAAAAGGTCTGTACCCCGAACACGTCAGCGCCTGGCGCCAAGCCTGTATCACGGGGCAGCAGAGTGTTCAGAACCAACAAAAGGTCGACCGCGAACAGTCTCGCAAGGACAAGAAACGTATTCAGCAACTTGAGCGCGAACTGCTGCGTAAAGACAAGGCGCTGGCCGAGACCGCCGCGTTGTTGGTGCTGCGAAAAAAGCTCAACGATTACTGGGGGATCGACAACGAGGACACCTGACCTCTTTGCCGGAACGGCAGTTGTTGGTGGCTTGGTTGATCGAAGCCATCGTGGCCGGTGCTCGAAAAATCAGAGCGTGCCAGGAGGTGGGGCTGTCGCTCAGAACCTTGCAGCGATGGACGCAGAGTGAGGATGTTCAAGCCGATGCCCGCACAACCACCGTGCGGCCCACGCCACGTAATGCGTTGAGCGAGATCGAACGACAAGCGATCGTGACGCTGTGTAACAGCCCGGCGTATGCCCATTTGCCGCCGAGTCAGATCGTACCGAGGCTGGCTGACGAGGGGCGTTATCTGGCGTCGGAAGCGACGTTTTATCGCATCCTGCGTGCAGCCGGCCAGCAACATCATCGGGGCCGTAGCCAGCGACCCAGACGGCATGCGGCACCGACGACGCATGTCGCCAAAGCGCCCAATCAGGTGTGGTCGTGGGACATCACGTATTTGCCGTCGCCGATACGTGGCAAGTACTACTACCTGTATTTGATCGAAGATATTTACAGCCGCAAGGCCGTGGGCTGGGAAGTTTACGAAGAAGAAAGCGGCGAAAAAGCCGCTGCGCTGCTGCAACGCAGCGTGATCGGCGAGCAGTGTTTACGCGAGCCGCTGGTGCTGCACTCGGACAATGGTGCGCCGATGAAATCGCTGACGCTGTTGAGCAAGATGTACGACCTGGGCATCACGCCGTCCCGTGGCCGACCGCGAGTGAGCAACGACAATCCGTACTCGGAGTCGCTGTTTAGAACACTGAAATATTGCCCGCAATGGCCGCAGGAGGGTTTTGCCAGCTTGGACGCCGCACGCGCTTGGGTGAGAGATTTTATGCGTTGGTACAACAACGAGCACCGGCATAGCCGGATCCGCTTCGTGACACCGACGGAGCGGCATCGAGGGCTGGACCACCAGATCCTGGCGCGGCGGCATGAACTGTACCAGCGAGCGCGCAAGAAAAGCCCGGAACGTTGGTCAGGCCAGACGCGGAACTGGGAGCCGATAGGAGCGGTGATGCTGAATCCGGATCGGGAGCAGCAGGACGAGAAAAGAGCGGCATAGTTGAACGGTTGACGCGACAACTACCTTGAAAAATGCCGGATGGCTGCATAGATTGACACAGAAGGATGTAGCTACGTTACAGGTATGGCTGGGGCTGCCCCAGTGCAAGGCTTGATTATCGAAAACGCCCGGTGAGCCCCACCGGGCTTTTTTCATATTGAGCGTGAGGAACAGCTCAATTTTAGACGGAGGACTAAACGATCAGAGGATGAAATTTACCAGGAGCAACGGGAGCAAAGGTGGTTCCTTAGCTTCCGTTTAAGGCGGCTCAACTGCGGTCGCTGGATGATTGAAATAGTCGTTTTAGAGCGCCTAATGGCACGCCCAAAGCCACTGAATTTCAAAACTGTAAATCCTCTTTGCAAAGCGCCGCTTTGCCATCGCGTTAACAGCGCGAGCCATGCAATGTGCAAAGAGAATCGTACGTATGCCTACCAAAGCAAAAAAATCAGCTCCAAAAGCCAAGCATTTATCTTGGCCACCTGCAAAGACCCGAACTCTGTTTTTCATACTGATAGTGATGTTCCGTTCTCCAGGGCCACTGATTAACGTCGATCAGAGCTCTGTCATTCATCAGACATTCTACAATTCCCCATCTAAGCACGATGCGGAAACCTCCACGATGAACAAGACTGATCCTGCGACAATCCAGCAGCAGCTTGAATTGTGGGAGGCTGCGGCGCAGCGACGGCATGCCGAGGCTCAACGCAAAGCCTCAGCAGATCGTTTGGAGGAATTACGCCAGCAGGCTGAACTCCTGACATCGGCTGCTAGCTCGTATCACCTGGATAGCATGACGAGAAGCAAGCAGCTTCCTCACTGATGTTCAATGACTGTCTGCTGATCGTAGGCAGCCTGTTCAAAGCCATTCGAAATTGATGCACCTGAAAAAGCTTGCCGTTTGGGTGCATCAGCAAATTCCTCGTATGCGCCGGGGCGAACGGATCAACCGGTGCGTATTCCACGCCATCCGGCCACTCATTCCACCAACATCCGGCCACCTATTCCACGCTCATCCGGCCGGGCAGTCGGAGCGCAGCGACGCAGGTTCGCATTGTTAGTTTGAAGTGCCCGCCGCCGTCAATTTCGTCGAGCGCCTGCGCATCGATTCGCCTTTGAGTTCGATGCGGTAATAAGAGAAGTCGCGGGCCTTTAGGTCCTCTCGTACACATTCTGGACAGAACGATGCATCCCACACGCTGAAGCGTTCGCCTTTCAGGTGATATGAGAGGTACGCCAATGCTGGGTTAGGCACGTGCGGGCTTCTGATGGAAATCGGGAGCACAGCATCAGGCTTCAACTGGAAGCTTTGAATGTGTACACGGTGGATCGCTTACTTTCGACTTTAGCGTCGGGTCGCATCATGACGTGCTGGCTCCAGAGAGAAATCGGAGTACAGCTTCGGGGATCAACTGCAGGCTTTGAATGTGGGGTTCGTGGAGCGGTTACGGAGCAAGCCATCAAACATGGCAAATCGCACACGCCGATCGCTCAGCAACACCGCTACAGACCCACAAGCTGGACGCTTGTTTTCACTCATGGAGGATTGAAAAATGTTAACCACTGAAGCAATGTCACTCACCGGCGAAACCCTGCCAAGGTGCCTGACCGGTCATCTGCTGAATCTGCAACTGTCCGATGTCGAATCCGCTGCCCCCCTCAAGGCACTGGCCGCTGCTAGCCTCAACTTCACGATGCAGCAACAAACCCAGACCAACTGGTGCTGGGCGGCGGTTTCCGCCTCGGTCGGCAACTATTACGGCACCGGGTCGTGGCCCCAATGCGGCGTGACCACTACTGCGCTGGACCGCAACAGCTGCAATCAACCGGGGCCGTGCAACGTGTATGGCTATCTGGATACAGCTCTGAGGATTACCTGCAATTTTAACGGCATGAACCAGGGTTCGCTGCAGATGACGGCCATCCAGAGTCAGATCAACATGGGCCGACTGATCGGTTTGCGCTGCGCCTGGTACGGTAGCGGTGCGTACTTCCTGACGATCTATGGCACCAACGGCAACTATGTACTGGTCGCAGACTCGATCTACGGTTACTCGATCCGAGCACAAAAACGTGGTCTGTCCCCGTTTTTCGCAGCATCCTAGTCCGCACAGGGAACATGATTATGAAAAATCAGGGACAGACTACGACTAAGTGAAATAGCACTGTCCTAGCCTAAGGATAAACGTGGTTTTCCCCGTTTGTTTTATATGTCATCCACCAACAATCAATTTCACATAAGCAGTGTTTTTATAAAACCATCGCACCGTCATTAGCACCGTCAACGGCAGTCCCGACCAGACAAAAACACTATTAAACTCCACTGCATAAACTACAGAAATCAATGCTGTGACCACTAGCGACACCACTAGCGACATCAGGCAGAACGTCGACAAAACCAGACCAACCAGCCCCGAAAAAACCATCAGCTTAGCAACGATATTTCTATTTCCCACTTGTCGCTTCCTTATAAAAATCAAATGCTTTACCACCCACACCACTCATATAGATACCCAAGGCGGTACCATAGGGAGTACTGATACCAGTGAGCGGAATAAAATGATTATTATCCATTCCTCTTACGGTCACACCAAATATTGATTTTGCGTTAAGACCGTCCGCAGCGCCGATTTTCAAAGGCACTTTCACAAAACCCGCTCCTGCCGAAAACACCAAATCAGCACCACTGTAGACCAACGGACCGTAACCTCCAGGAAGCTGGGAAAAGGCATCTTTTACAGGATTGGAACTTCCATCCTCACCATACCGGAGATGATTGTACAGGCCTGACCCGCCCTCATATGCATTAGCGCCCCCGAAAACGGCCATAGGTCCACCAAATATGCAGCCTACTGCGGTGGAACACAGCGTTCCTCCTGAAATAACCCCTGCACTCCCCAAGCCCGCTTGCACAGCGTCTACCCCCAAGGGGATTGCATCACGAGTAGTGAAATCGGCTAGCGTGTCAAAGTAGCTGTAGTCGAACAATCCTTTATCTCGCTGTGCGTCAGCCCATGTCAATTCATTGCTGAGCCCGACCATGTCGGCGTCTGTCAGATAGTTCTCGCGATATTCAGCGCTCCCCCGATCGTACTGAGCCCAGCACTTGATCATGTAACACGTCGCTTTATCCAGATTTTCCTTTGTGAAATCGCCCTTTTCGGCCTCCTGCGTTTTCGCGTTCTCTTCCTCTTCATGGGCGTGCCGGTTATACGCCGTTGCGTTCTTCGCAATATCGGCACCTACCTGAACATCCCCGCCCACAGCGGCAGCCGCCAGAATGCCTGTCAGTTGAGACGCCATTATTTCGAGCTGTTTGTTGTCGCCCACCATACCCGAAAGAAGATTTCTCATAGCCTCGTTGGCACCCGCCGCCGCGGCACCCGTTTTGAAATCGCTGCCGGTCAGTTGGGCCAATAATCCGCCCATCAAAGTATGGGCCAATACCTTCTCAAGACTCCCTGAGGGGAACTTCACATAATCGCCCACGAAATTGAAACCCGTTGCCATCGCGACGTTATTGGCTTGGGAGGCTATTGCGGTCATCAGGTTATCACCGAAACCTCCCCCATTTATCAGGGTACTCACGCCCGCTTGGGTCACGCCTTGAGCGAGAGAATAGGCCGCAAAATCACTGATACCACTGAGGTTGCCGAGATCAAAGCCCCGTGTGACACCCGTCGTCGGGTTAGCTGATACACCAAAGGCCTTATCCAAAAAACCTGACGTGACGCCAGCCGTCAAGGCTGAAGTAGCGTACCCCTTCAAGCTATCACTACTGGTCACATCCTTGACGACTGCGCCAAGGTTCCCCTTATTATTAATCGTGCTCACAGCCGCGGAACTGGCCATGGACGTGAGCACGCTCGATGCCATGACGTTGCCCCAGCCTGCTGCTGCAGTCGCCGTCCCGGCAGCCATCGCGGTGCCTGAACCGGCCGTCGCGCTGGCGGCAGTGCCCACGGCGGCGCTGGCCGCACCGGCTGTTAGCACAGTGACAACAATGATGATTGCAAGCATTGCGCCCTGGCCCAAACTCGAGCTGCTGTATTTGAATGATTCGTGGGTTTCCTTGATCAGACGCCAATCCACATCACCGCGCTTCTCGGCTTCTTTGAGCCACGCCAGTTTTGGATCTGCCTGTACCATTGCATCGATAGCCTGGCTTACCGATTTCTGATTGATCTGTTTGACATCAATGCTCAGTCCATCAACCGCGTTGATCGTTAATTGTCCCTGAGCCACGATTTGGCTTTGCTGCAAGGTCTCATCGGTATTGCCTTTGCCCGACATTGAGTTCCAGGACAGGCTGGTATCACTTTTCTCGTGGCTCTCCTGATGCAAGTCCTTCACGCCCTCGAACGTGATGGCCCCGCCACTGCTGATGGTCAAGTCATTGCCGCTGTCGAGCTTGGCAGCCTGGTAATGTTGATTGCCGCCGCTGGCGAGCACCATGTTGCCGCCGGAGGTGATTTCGCTGCCGATGTTCTTTACATCGGTCACTTCATCGCGCTTGGTTTTCTTCGAGCCGAAGGAGCCTTTTTTCTTTTTGTCGTATAGCGAGTAATCGGTGTCCTGCGCCGCGAGGATGTCGAGGCTGTCGCCCGCTACCAGATACGCCTCGTCGCCGGCGGTAATGCGGCTGGAGACCACGGCGAGATTATCACCGGCACCCAATGCCACGTCGCCGCCCGCCGTAATACTCGACATGACCTGGCTGACATGATCTTCCTGCCGGGTGAGCTTTTTGCTCTTGGACAGGGAATGCTCTTCGTCCGCCGCAGAACTGATGATCAGGTTATCGGTTGCCGACATCGCGATGTCGCGCTTGGCATCGATCTGGCTGGCGATCACGCTGATATCACGCCCAGCCTGGGCCGTCAGGTCACGGCCGGCGGTGACGGTGGCCCCCAATTGGGTGATGTCGCTACTGTTGTGCCTTTTGTCGCGGAACACACTGTTGGTGACCTGCGCCGAGGACACATTGAGGTCCCGTTCGGCATTCAGGTCCATGTCACGGCCGCTTTGCAGCACGCCACCAATATTGTTGATGTCCCGCCCCGCCGAGACGTTGAGGTCATTGGCGGCTTCAATGCGCGCGGCGCTGTCAGCGAAGTCGTGATGTTGCGTACCAAAGCGCGTATTGCTGTCTTGCGAAGTGATGGTGCGCTCGTTGAGCACGTCGCCCATGATCGCATTCACGCTCACATCACGACCGGCAAGGATCCCGCCCGATTTGTTGATGACGTCGTTACCCGCCAGCACATCCAGACGATTGCCCGCCTGAATCAGGCCGCTGTTGACCAAGTCCTTGCCCGCCGTCGCCGACAGGTTATTGGTGGCGCGCAGCGTGCCGACGTTATCGAGGTTCTGACCGGCGATCAGCGTCACGTCTTTACCGGCGATCAGCGCACCGGTCGGGCCGAGGCGGCCTTCGGCTTGTGCCAGATACAGCACCGGCACCAGGACTTTTTCGCCGTTCACTTCATGTTCTTCGAGCCAGACGATGTCGTGGGTCAGCGCTGCGACTTGCTGGGCGGTAAGCGTCACGCCCATGGACAGTTTGAGTTGGTCCTTGCTGGCGATGGCGTTGTTCATCAGGTACTTGAACAGGCCTTCGTCAGTGGTCTGGCCGTCGATGTAGCGCTGGCCGGTGCGAGCGACGACCGCTTGCTGGATCAGGCGCTGTTCGTAGAGGCCGTCACCCAGGCGTTTGGCGCTGGTGTCCGGGTCGTAGCCGAGGTTCGCCAACAGGTAGTCCGAACTCATGAACTGCTTGAGGTTGGTGAGAACCGGGTTGGATTTCGATCAGGTATTTGTGGCCGTTGGCCGGCGCTTTCACGTCCGGCAGGCGAGTCCCTCAGAATCCGTCCCCTTTTTGCTTTTTGTTGCTACTCAAACAATAACCAAAGTTGCTGCCTAATCTCATCAAGTCGCTTATTCTCTAAAATCCTTTCCTCAACAGTATTTTTATCAATGTAAAAATCTGAAAAGCCTGATTTACCTCCTGCCATTGTCCTATAAATAGAACGAGCTTCGGACCAACGCTCTAACTCCGGAAGCCCTTGATCACACAAAGCCGCCAAAGCAGCGGAAAAGCCATGATCATAATTTCTTTCTCCTTCCTTCCGATATATCTCCTGCAACTCCACCAAAAGACCAACAACCTTCTTCTCATCCACACTCGCACCTATCAATACAATGGCTTAGGGACCCCAAAAGTTTCAACACCGGGTATCTTCCAAGGTTCATGAACAAAAATCTGATTAACATTTTGTCCCCCTACGTAGATACCGCCTTGGTTACCAACAGGACCTTGATAAACAGTAGTGCCAGCCGGAATTTTAACAGAGTAAACAGCATTTATTGGAGAAGTCCCCGTTAGCGTACCAGTGGTTGGATCAATCCACTGAGGTTTTACTGCCGTATCAATCCGAACCTGCGCCACCGAGGTCGGTGCCTCTGCGGTAAACCATTGACCTAGAGCCTTTCCATTCGAGTCGCCACCACGATAGAGAATGATGTCATCCGTCAGCGTTACAGCCTTGTACTTTCCGCCTGAAAAATTGGAGGCTGGATTCCCTGGCAATACGGATAACGGCCCAGGATTAGTGACCATATCAAAGTTCCCGCGGACGCTGCCGGGCAATGTGTTCGCTTTTACTTCCTTCCAGTAGGCATAGGCCTTATTGATTTGTGCAGAACCCGTAACGGGTTCCGACCCGGCAGGCCGAGGCCCGCGTAACCCTGCGATACCACCGGCCATACCAGCAATTGCCCCCAGCACCGGCTCCCACTGCCCTACTACATCGCCCAGCCTGACCATACTTTTTAGAGCACGATCCGTCAGCAAGAATTTGTAATCGCTACATGCTTGAGTTGTGCATTCCAACGAGTTGAGTACCCTCAGGCCTGCTGCGATCTGCCCCATCTGATCTTTGGCATAGACGGCACCACCTGTCTGGAGAGCCTGCTCAAAAAGCTCATCACTCAGCTCTCCAAAGCCCCGTTCTTTCCAAGTTTTTATTTGGCAACTCTCACTGCCCTCACAACCGCTCATGCCCTCAACGAAATCACGAGCGTCGCTGTGGTTCAGGTTGTTGTATTGCGTTGCGTTTGCCGTCACTGCAGCGGCGGATGACGCATCGCCTCCCGTAACAGCCGCCGTCAACACGCCGATCAGTTGAGACGCCGCAAGCAACTTACTCACGCCTTGCAGGTACTCGGGACTGTTTCTGTCCACCCCAACCGGTAGCAACTTATCGGCCAGGAAATCAACAACGGCTTCGTTTGCCCCCGCCGCCAGTGCGCCGGTCCGGAAGTCCCCGCCCATGGCCTCAGCCATCAGCCCGCCGAGAGCGGCGTGCATCGCGAGTTTCGTCAACTTGCCGTTTTCAAACAGGGTTACATCGCCAATTTTGTTGGCCGCAAGTGCCCCGCCAATACTGATCCCGGCCCCTACCGTCGCATCGACCAGATTATCCGTCAGGCTACCGCCCATAATTGCCGTTTTGGCCACCGTGTCGGCTGCAATCTTAATTGCTACGGCCTTGATACCCGCCGAGTCGAACGTCAACTCCGTAGGGTTAAAACCGAATTGGGCGGCGATACCCGCGGTGACACCTGCGAGCACATAACCTTTGAGGTTCTCAGAAGAGAAGACGTCTTTAAAGGCCGCTCCCACGTTGCCTTTATTGTTGATAGTGCTGACGGCCGCAGTACTGGCCATGGAGGTCAACACGGCGGAGGCCATCATGTTCCCCAACCCTGCCCCCACGGTTGAACCGATTGCAGCGCCGCCGACCACTGCCGAGGCGGATGCCGTACCCGCTGCTGCCAAGGCAGTCCCTGAACCCGCCGTCGCGCTGGCTGCGGCCCCCACAGCCGCACTCGCGGCTCCAGCCGTCAGCACGGTGACAATAATGATGATCGCCAACATCGCACCCTGGCCCAGGCTGGAGTTGCTGTATTTAAAGGACTCGTGTGTCTCCTTGATCAGACGCCAATCCACATCACCACGCTTCTCGGCCTCTTTAAGCCACGCAAGTTGTGGATCTGCCTGCACCATTACATCAATGGTCTGGCTGACCGATTTCTGGTTAATCTGTTTGATATCGATGTTCAGGCCATCAACCGCCTTGATCACCAATTGCCCCTGAGCCACCAATTGACTTTGCCGCAGGGTCTCGTCGGTATTGCCTTTGCCCGACATTGAGTTCCAGGACAGGCTGGTATCACTTTTCTCGTGGCTCTCCTGATGCAGGTCCTTCACACCCTCGAACGTGATGGCCCCGCCACTGCTGATGGTCAAGTCATTGCCGCTGTCGAGCTTGGCGGCCTGGTAATGTTGATCGCCGCCGCTGACGAGCACCATGTTGCCGCCGGAGGTGATTTCGCTGCCGATGTTTTTCACATCGGTGACTTCATCGCGCTTGGTTTTTTTCGAGCCGAAGGAGCCTTTTTTCTTTTTGTCGTATAGCGAGTAATCGGTGTCCTGCGCCGCGAGAATGTCGAGGCTGTCGCCCGCTACCAGATAGGGTTCGTCGCCTGCGGTAATGCGGCTGGAGACCACGGCGAGATTCTGACCGGCACCCAATGCCACGTCGCCGCCCGCCGTAATACCCGACATGACCTGGCTGACATGATCTTCCTGCCGGGTGAGCTTTTTGCTCTTGGACAGGGAGTGCTCTTCGTCCGCCGCAGAACTGATGATCAGGTTATCGGTTGCCGACATCGCGATGTCGCGTTTGGCATCGATCTGGCTGGCGATCACGCTGATATCACGCCCAGCCTGGGCCGACAGGTCACGGCCGGCGGTGACGCTGGCACCCAATTGGGTGATGTCGCTGCTGTTGTGCCTTTTGTCGCGGAACACACTGTTGGTGACCTGCGCCGAGGACACGTTGAGATCCCGTCCGGCATTCAGGTCCATGTCACGGCCGCTTTGCAGCACGCCCCCAATATTGTTGATGTCCCGCCCCGCCGAGATGTTGAGATCATTGGCGGCTTCGATGCGCGCGGCGCTGTCAGCGAAGTCGTGATGTTGCGTACCGAAGCGCGTATTGCTGTCTTGCGAAGTGATGGTGCGCTCGTTGAGCACGTCGCCCATGATCGCGTTCACGCTCACATCACGGCCGGCAAGGATCCCGCCCGACCCGCCCAAGAGGAAGCGCACAGATGACCCGTCTCACTGCGAAAGACTTTGCTCCGGAACTGCTCGAACTGTACGACTACTACGCCCACGGCAAGATCAACCGGCGAGAGTTTCTGGATCGGGCGGCGTTGTTCACCTTGGGTGGTTTGACCGCCGGCGCGCTTCTCTCCGCCCTGAGTCCGAATTATGCACTCGCCGAGCAGGTTGAATTTACCGACCCGGACATTGTTGCCGAGTACATCACCTATCCATCGCCCAAGGGCAACGGGCAGGTCCGTGGTTATTTGGTGCGCCCGGCGAAAGCCACCGGCAAGGTGCCGACCGTGGTGGTCGTGCATGAAAACCGCGGGCTTAACCCTTACATCGAAGATGTCGCGCGGCGTGTGGCAAAGGCAGGATTCATCGCCCTCGCCCCCGATGGCCTGACGTCGGTGGGCGGCTATCCTGGCAACGATGACAAAGGCCGGGAGTTGCAGGCGACCGTCGACCCTGAAAAGCTCATGAACGACTTTTTCGCCGCCATCGAGTGGTTGATGAAGCACGACGCAACCAGCGGAAAAGTCGGGATCACCGGGTTCTGCTACGGCGGTGGCGTCGTCAATGCCGCGGCCGTGGCCTATCCGGAACTGGGGGCTGGCGTGTCCTTTTATGGCCGACAGCCAGAAGCTAAAGATGTGGCCAGAATCAAGGCGCCGCTGATGCTTCACTTCGGCGAACTGGATACGCGCATCAACGAAGGCTGGCCCGCCTATGAGAAGGCATTGAAAGCCGCGGGCAAGACGTATGAAGCGTACATCTACCCCGGCGCCAACCATGGTTTCCATAACGACTCCACGCCTCGATACGATGACGCCGCGGCCAGGCTGGCCTGGGACCGGACGCTCGGGTGGTTTCGACGGTATCTGGCGTAATGGTGAAGCTGAAGTCGGCTTTGACACTGTTGCCAGATTCCGCATGAATGGAGGGCTTCGAAAAGCTGACGAGACAGGTGCTCAAACGCGGCTCAATAGGCCCTCGTTCATGTCTCAATCACATCATCCGCCCAACTGATGGCCGCAACGACGGTGGGGAAACCGATCGTGCTGGTCAGTGAGATCAGCGTGTGACGGATCTGCTCGGGTGTAGCGCCCGCCTCCAGTGCCCGTCGGGTATGACTGTGCACCGCGCCCTCAGAACGGATGGCCGCCGCGGCACCGAGCTGGATCAGCTGGACCACGATCTCTTCCAGTGGGCCGGTATGACGCACCGCCGTACCCAAGGCCTCCACGGCAGCCAAGTAATCCGGGTACTGCTGTTCGAGACGTTGGTAGGTGTTATGCGTTCTCTTCTTTGTCATGTTTGTTTCCTCGCGTTGGAGGCGATCAATTCGCGCCTTTGCGCCCGAGTCATCAGGCTGCGATTTACGAAACTTGCACACTGCAGCAGTAGGCTACGCTTACAGCAGCTTATTGCACACGATGCTCGCGTCTGCAGGTTTTGGTTTGTTCTGGAGAGCGCCTGCAACAGCTATTTCAGACTGGCCCAAACAATTCACGCAGGACTACGTGATGACCGAGCCCCTCCTCAGCTTTGACCAACTCAAACGTGCCGCTGCCTCTGGCGAGATCGATACCGTTCTTGTCTGCATGGTCGACATGCAAGGCCGACTGGTCGGCAAGCGATTCCAGGTCGAGTTTTTCATCGACAGCGGCCACGAAGAAACCCACTGCTGCAATTACCTGCTGGCCGACGACATCGACATGGAACCGGTGCCGGGTTACGCCGCGGCCAGCTGGAGCAAAGGCTACGGCGACTTTGTGCTCAAACCCGACATGGCCACGTTGCGACGGGTGCCCTGGCTTGAATGCACGGCGCTGGTGCTCTGCGATGTGCTCGATCATCACCATCGGCGCGACCTGCCACACAGCCCGCGGGCGATCCTGAAAAAACAGATCGAGCGACTGCGCGAGCGCGGCTACACCGGCATGTTCGCCTCGGAACTGGAGTTCTACCTGTTCGACGAAAGCTACGAAGCCATCCACGAGCGCAACTACCACAAGCCGAAAACGGCCGGTCACTACATCGAGGATTACAACATCCTGCAGACCACCCGCGAGGAACCGGTGCTGCGGGCGATTCGCAAACACCTGCAGGCCAGCGGTATTCCCGTGGAAAACTCCAAGGGTGAATGGGGGCCGGGCCAGGAAGAAATCAACATCCGTTATGCCGATGCCCTGACCATGGCCGACCACCACGTCATCATCAAGCACGCCTGCAAAGAGATCGCGCAACTGCAGGGCAAGGCGATCACGTTCATGGCCAAGTGGCGCTATGACGCCGCCGGTTCCAGCAGCCACATCCATAATTCGCTGTGGGACAAGAACGGCAAAAAGCCGCTGTTCTTCGACACCAAGGCGGAGTTCGGCATGTCGAAGCTGATGCGCGCCTGGGTGGCCGGGCAACTCAAATACGCCAACGACATCACCTGTTTTCTCGCGCCCTACATCAATTCCTACAAGCGCTTTCAGGCCGGCACCTTTGCACCGACGCGGGCGGTGTGGAGTCGGGACAATCGCACCGCAGGCTTTCGGTTGTGCGCAGAAGGCAGCAAAGCCATCCGTATTGAATGTCGCATCGGCGGCGCCGACCTCAACCCTTATCTGGCCTTCGCGGCCTTGATCGCTGCGGGACTGGCCGGTATCGACGAGAAGCTCACCCTCGCGCCGCCCTTCGAGGGCGATGCCTACGTCGACGAACATTTACCTGAAGTCTCCAAGACCCTGCGCGAAGCCAGCGCCTCGCTCCAGGCCTCGACGATGTTGCGCGAGGCGTTCGGTGATGAAGTGGTCGACCACTACGTGCACACCGCCGAATGGGAGCAGAAAGAGTACGACCGGCGGATTACTGACTGGGAATTGCAGCGCGGCTTCGAGCGCTATTGAGACCACCATGACCTCGACCATTCAACTCATCTCACCGGTCGATGGCCGGGTCTACGCCGAACGCCGCTGCGCCGATGCTGCGCAGATTGACCAGGCGCTGGCGGCTGCCGAAACTGCCCAGGCGCAATGGAAGCGCCGGCCACTGAGCGAACGCGCCGCCTTTTGCAGCGCCGCGGTGGACGCGATGCTGGCCATGAAGGCTGACATCGTGCCGGAACTGGCCTGGCAAATGGGCCGCCCGGTGCGCTTTGGCGCTGGCGAACTGCGCGGGTTCGAAGAGCGTGCCCGCCACATGATCGCCATTGCCCCTGAAGCGTTGGCAGCGCTTGAACCCACGCCTGTCGCCGGTTTTCGACGCTGTATCAAACGCGAGCCGCTGGGTACGGTGTTGGTCGTCGCGCCCTGGAATTACCCCTACCTGACGGCCGTAAATACGATCATCCCGGCGCTGATGGCCGGCAACAGCGTCATCCTCAAACACGCGTCGCAAACGCTGCTGGTCGGCGAGCGGTTCGCCGAGGCCTTTCGCCGCGCCAATCTGCCCGAGGGATTGTTCCAAAACCTGC
The DNA here is from genome assembly GCF_054898105.1 of Pseudomonas sp. MDT1-17. Lineage (NCBI taxonomy): Bacteria > Pseudomonadati > Pseudomonadota > Gammaproteobacteria > Pseudomonadales > Pseudomonadaceae > Pseudomonas > Pseudomonas sp. MDT1-17. The sequence continues at coordinate 4,139,640 of NZ_JBUBVM010000001.1, forward strand.
TGCTGAGTCATCTCCATACCGCGATGATCATTGCCTCTGGACGGGTGCAGCAGGTGAACTTCACCGGCTCGGTCGAAGCCGGCAAGACCATGGAACACGCTGCTGTCGGAGGTTTCCTCGGCGTGGGCCTGGAGCTTGGCGGCAAAGACCCGGCCTACGTCCGGGCAGACGCCAACCTCGAACACGCGGTGGAAAACCTGGTGGACGGCAGCTTCTTCAACTCCGGGCAGAGCTGTTGTGCGGTCGAGCGTATTTATGTCGATGAAAAAATCTACCCCGCCTTTGTCGAACGCTTCGTCGCGCTGACTCGCCAATACGTGTTGGGCAACCCGCTGGACGAAACCACCACGCTCGGTCCGCTGGTGACACCGGGCGCTGCTGAATTCGTTCGCGGGCAGATCGCCGAAGCGCTGTCCAAGGGCGCCAGGGCACTGATCGATTCGCAGACCTTTCCCGCCGATGCGCCGGGCAGCGCCTACCTCGCGCCGCAGGTATTAGTGGATGTCACCCATCAAATGTCGGTGATGCGCGAGGAAAGCTTCGGTCCGGTGGTCGGCATCATGTCGGTTGTCAGCGACGACGAAGCCATCGCCCTGATGAACGACAGTGAGTTCGGGCTCAGCGCTTCGATCTGGACGCAAGATCTTGCCGCCGCCGAACACCTGGGCAACGAGATCGACACCGGCACCGTGTTCATGAACCGCTGCGATTACCTCGACCCGGCCCTGGCCTGGACCGGGGTGAAGAACAGCGGGCGCGGCGTGACGCTGTCACGCCTGGGTTATGACAACCTGACCCGAGCGAAATCCTTCCATTTGCGCCACGAGATCTGAGCCATGAGCCTGACCGCGAACTGGAACTACCCCACCAGCATCCGTTTCGGTGTCGGCCGCATTGCCGAGCTTGCCGAGGTCTGCCGCAGTCAAGGGATCCAGCGCCCGTTGCTGGTCACCGACAGTGGCCTGGCCCGCGCCCCAATCACCACGTCAGCAGTGGACGCCTTGCGCGCCGCCGGCCTTGGCGTCGCGCTGTTTTGCGACCTTAAACCGAATCCGGTCGAAGCCAACCTGGCGGGCGGGCTCGAGGCCTGGCGCGCCGGAAAACACGATGGCGTGGTCGCCTTTGGCGGTGGCAGTGGCCTGGACATGGGCAAGCTCATCGCCTTCATGAGTGGCCAGACCCGCCCGGTCTGGGATTTCGAAGACATCGGCGACTACTGGACACGCGCCGACGAAGGCAGCATCGCTCCCATCATTGCGGTGCCGACCACGGCGGGTACCGGCTCCGAGGTGGGTCGTGCGGCGGTGATCATCGATGAGCGGACGCACACCAAACGCATCATCTTCCACCCGAAAATGATGCCGCGCGTGGTCATCAGCGACCCGGCCCTCACCGTCGGCATGCCGGCAAAGGTCACCGCGGGCACCGGCATGGATGCGTTTGCGCATTGCCTGGAATCCTATTGCGCCCCCGGTTTTCATCCCATGGCCGAAGGCATTGCGGTGGAAGGCATGCGCCTGGTCGCCAATGCCCTGGTGCGAGCCGTACACACACCCTCGGACCTGGAGGCGCGAGCGGAAATGCTCGCGGCCGCCGCGATGGGCGCTACCGCTTTCCAGAAAGGCCTGGGCGGGATGCACGCCCTCTCACATCCGGTGGGTGCCCTGTACGACACCCATCACGGCATGACCAATGCCACGTTCATGCCCTATGTGCTGAAATTCAATCGCCCGGCCATCGAGGAACGCATCATCCGCCTCGCGGCTTATCTGCGTTTGCCCTCTCCCGGATTCGACAGTTTTCTGGCCTTCGTCCTCAAGTTGCGCAAGGACATCGGGGTGCCGCACACGCTGGTTGAGCTGGGGGTGGATGACCGGCAGGCCGACCTGATCGCGGACATGGCGGTTGTCGACCCTTGCGCCGGCGGCAACCCGCTGCCATTGACCCGAGATGGCGCGGCAGAAATTTTCGCAGCGGCGTACCACGGCCGCCTATAGAGCAGTTGTCTGTCCATGGCCAAGGTGCGAACTCGCTGCATGGACGGGGTTTATCCGTAGGAAAAAGGAGCAGTACGACAAGGGGTTGAAAGCCAGCCCATCCGGCCACGTACAACCCGGATGGATGCGTATCAAAACCTAAGGGGCACACAACATGAAGCCAGCAAGCCAGCCCGGCACAGCCGCGCCGCAAGACGATGACGTCAAGGTGCTGCACAGCATGGGCTATGCCCAGCAGCTGTCGCGACGGATGGGCGTTTTCTCCAACTTTGCCATTTCCTTTTCGATCATCTGCATTCTCTCGGGTGGTATCAATTCACTCGCCCAAGGCACCTCGGGTGCGGGCGGTGCGTCAATCGGCATCGGCTGGCCGATCGGTTGCCTGATCTCAGGGGTTTTCGCCATGGCCATGGCGCAGATTTCCTCGGCCTACCCCACCGCTGGCGGTCTCTATCATTGGGGCTCGATTCTCGGTAACCGCTTTACCGGCTGGCTGACCGCGTGGTTCAACCTGCTGGGGCTGGTCACCGTGCTCGGCGCGATCAACGTCGGCACCTATTACTTCTTTTTCGGTGCCTTCGGACCGGCCCTGGGGATGGAGGACACCACCACGACCCGGGTGTTTTTTCTGGCAATCCTGACCGGCCTCCAGGCCTTGTGTAACCACCTGGGTATCGGCCTGACCGCGAAGCTCACCGACTTCTCGGGGTATCTGATCTTCGCCACGGCGCTGGCGCTGACCATCGTTTGCCTGATCTCGGCGCCCAGTTATGAGTTCGCCCGGTTATGGACCTTCAGCAACTATTCCGGCGAGGTCGGCGGCAGCGTCTGGCCAGAGGTGTCGAACGGCTGGATTTTCATGCTTGGCCTGCTCTTGCCGATCTACACCATCACGGGCTATGACGCCTCCGCGCATACCTCGGAAGAGACCCGAAATGCGGCCATGTCAGTGCCACGCGGCATGGTCATGTCGGTGGTCTGGTCGTTGTTGTTCGGCTGGGTCATGCTCAGTTCGTTTGTATTGATGCTGCCGAGCATGGACGAGGCGGCCAAGCAGGGTTGGACCGTGTTTTTCTGGGCCATGGACACTCAGGTGAACCCGACGGTAAAAACGGCGCTGTACGTGGCCATTTTCATCTCGCAGTTTCTCTGCGGGCTGGCGACCGTGACCTCGGTCTCACGCATGATCTTCGCGTTCTCCCGTGACGGCGGCCTGCCCTTCTCCAAAGCACTGGCCTCGGTTTCGCCGACCCGTCGCAGCCCGGTGGCGGCGATCTGGACCGGTGCCACCCTCGCGGTGTTGTTCGTCTGGGGATCGTCGGTGATTTCGGTCGGCGCAACGCCGGTCTATACCATCGTGGTGTCCTGCACGGTGATCTTTCTGTTCTTCTCCTTCGTCATTCCCATCATTCTGGGCCTGTTTACCTACGGGACTTCGAAGTGGCCGACCATGGGGCCGTGGAACATGGGGCGTTTCTGGTACTCAGTGTTCGCCATCCTCTCGATCCTCTCGATGGTGATTATTTTCGTCATTGGTATCCAGCCACCGAACGATTGGGCGCTGTACATCACCATTGGGTTTCTGGTGCTGACGGCCATTGTCTGGTTCGGTTTTGAAGCCCGCCGCTTTCAGGGCCCGCCGATTGGCGACATGATCGTCAAGCGTCAGGCTGAAATTGCCGCGGCTGAAGCGGCGTTGAATAAACAGGGAAGTTGATTGCGCTGAGCAAATGGTGGCGAGGGTGCGTGCTCCCCTCGCCACAGCGGACCGCGTCTACGCAGGTAGATCGATTTGATCCAGCACCCGATTCGCGGTGATCTCCGCCACCATGATGCTGTTTGAAATGCCCAGCAGGGCGTAGCGCGATTCACCCTCTAGATGATCCACCAATTGGTGAACCATCACATCGATCGAGGCCAGCGTCTCGACCAAATAAACCGCCAGGGTTTCGGCCGTGGCCTCTGGGTCCACGGAAAACAGGGTGCTGCGTGTTCGCGGGGTGGCTTTGATGTCGGCAGTCGACGGGAAGTGGAAGTCGAGGGCCCGTTCGGCGGCCTCGTTGAGTTTGTTTGAATCGGGTTCGTACGGGGAAACCGGATCGGTGTCCGGTGGATTGGGTGTGACCTTGAACATGGTGAAGCTCCTAGAGATTTGGAGCTGCCACCATTCGCTGCGAAACGAAATAAGGTGGCAACTGTACGCGGGTTCGCAGACCAGGACTCTAGGAACCCGGCAGGCCCAAAGGCCTCCCACGCACAGCCGCCATGACATAAATGACAGACCTAATGAAGCGTCTGATCACAAGCGGTAGACGTTGTGCGCCTAGAATTTACCTGGGCTGCGAAACCCGATCACTGATGAGCAGTGACGGGAATCAAGTTACCGAGCAGACCCAAGGCGCACAAGCCGGCGGATTCTGGCGTAGCCGTAGGCAACGGCGCAAGGTCTTGTAGCTTTCAGGAAGTAACCTTGAGGGCGTTTAAACACGCGCGCTCCCGCATGTTGATTGATCGTAGGCACCCTTCCTACAGGTGGTCAGAACGCTGTAATGACAGGCCGCTTCGCTACCCCTCAGTAAGTCCCTTCCCGCACCGTCCGCCTGACCTCAGCCTGTATGGCATAAGCCGGCGCCTCCACAACATTGAAATCCTGTGTATACCGCTGGGCAAATCCTTCTACCCCCCACTCCTGATACTGCTGCACATGCTTTAGTTCGTGAGCCCAGAGCGCAATGTCCTGTTCTGCGGTTTGAGTGTCCCGGAAGAGGATGATGTCGATCAGCGTCACGGCACTGACATCGGGATTTTGCAGCATGGCAGTGGCGGCGTTGAATTGGCCGTTGTCGCTGACTTTGTAGCGCGCGGCATCGAGGACGCTGGGGTCGTACCAGCGCAGCAGTCGCTCGCGGATGTGCGGTGGAATGGGTTGGACGCCGGCGTTGGCTGCTTCAGCGCGGGCTTGGGTCAGCCACAGTGCCAGGGCAGGTGCCGCGATCTGGTAGATGCCATCAGGCACCAGGTCTGGCAGGCAGATGCAGCCGTCCAAACACACTTGTTTCTCGCCAGCTGGGCAGGCATTGGTCTGGGCTGACACTTCAAGCGTCAGGCAAAGAACAAACAGCGCCACCAGGCGCGGGGTGATGGGTGGCATTGGGCGCTCCAGGGCTCATACTGATTGTCTGCGCCAAGTGCCGGGTGATGTGCCGAACTGGCGTTTGAATGCGCGACTGAACGCGGCTTCCCTCGATGCCGGCACCTCTCCCAGCAAAGTGGCACGAAACACCATGATGCTGCGGTTAGCGACTTTGAGTTCGGCGGGGTGGTCTTTGGCGTTGGGCACATCCGCGGACCATGCCCCTAGTGCAAGCGCCCTGCTTCGCATCGTTCACTCCTTACGCCGCAGGCATCAGAACGTCGATGTTGATGACGTTCAATCCCTGTCATCGCCATGAACCGGTAAGTATCGGAGCGTAGTTGAGAGGTGAATGCTTGTCAGATTGACAGTGAACCCGAAAAAACGATGAGTGACGTCTCGCCTCGTTACGGCCTACGTCAACTGGAGGCTCGGCTGGTGCCGCGGCTCGTGCGTTGCTACTGTCACCGGCACGATCCATCGTCTGATCTGGCTTGAGAACCGGCCTCTTTGGAGCACCGCATGCGCTATCCCTGCAATATCCTGCTTCTGCCCGCCTCCACACTGTTTTCGCTGCGTTCACTCAGCCTGCTCGCGCGGCACTGGGTGCAAATGGCTCTGTGTCTGAGCATTGTCGTGCCCTGCATGGCCGGTGCAGAGACACGACCCGAGAACATGGTTTATTTGCGTACGATTGATCCGCGCATTGAGCAAGACATTCGCTATGCCAGCGCGCACAACTTCACCGGGCACCCACTCGACGGTTACGCCGCCGGGGAGTGTCTGTTATCGCTGGAGGCTGCCAAGGCCCTCGCTCGGGTACAAAAGGCATTGCAGGCGCAGGGCTACGGTTTGAAGGTATTTGACTGTTATCGGCCGAGCCGTGCCGTTGCCGATATGGGGCGTTTCGCTTTGGTGCCGGGTGACCCACGCAAGGCCGAGTTCTATCCGCGCGTGGACAAGCAGGACTTCTGGCACCTGGGTTACGTGGCACGGGTGTCGAACCACTCCAGAGGCTCAACCGTGGATTTGACACTGACCGGTCCGGATGCCCTGCCCGCCGATAGCTGGACGCCGTCAGCCGGGCAAGTCGATTGCACGGCCCCTTATGGCCAGCGATGGCGCGACGGCGCACTCGATATGGGTACCGGTTTCGATTGCTTCGATGAGCGAGCGCATACCGACAGTCCGATGATCAACGCTGCCTCCCGGGACAATCGCCAGACGCTCAGCAGGGCCATGGAGAAAGAGGGATTTACCGGGTACTCCAAGGAATGGTGGCACTTCACATACAGCGGGGAAGGTTCGCCGAAGAACGTCATGGACTTTCCTGTGACGCCGTTGGGTGCAAGCGAAGCTCTCGACGCCAGCCATCAGCTTATTGTGGTCACCACAAAAAACTGGACTGACATTCAGGGCACTGCCCAGCGCTATGAACGGCATGGGAACACCTTTCGAAAATACGAAGCGCCGTTTCCGGTGGTGGTCGGCAAGAGCGGGCTGGCGTGGGGCAAGGGTCTAAGCGGCGTTGAGCAACGCGAAGGTCCGGTCAAACGTGAAGGCGATGGAAAAGCACCCGCCGGGGTATTCAAACTGGGGACGGCGTTTGGCTACGACAGCACGGCCGACACCAGACTGCCGTACCTTGCGCTGACTTCGACCATCGAATGCGTGGATGACAGCCACTCCGCACGCTATAACGAGCTTGTCGACGGCGCGACAGTATCGAAAGACTGGAACAGCTCGGAACGTATGCGTCGCGATGACGAGATGTATCGAAAAGGCATTTTCATCGAGCACAATACGCCGGCGTCTCCCGTCTCGGGCTCGTGCATTTTCTTCCACCTCTGGCGTGGTCCCACGTCCCCGACGCTTGGCTGCACCGCCATGGATCAAGCGGATATTTCTCGCTTGTTCAATTGGCTCGATCCTCGCCAGTCCCCTCTGCTGGTTCAAATGCCCGAGGTGGAATACGAGCAATTTCGCGAACGCTGGAATCTGCCCGAACGTTGATGACTGGCAGGCGGTGGCGGGAGGTCCGGCCATCGCCGAAGGAACAGCCAAGGCAATTTCGTATACCCTATCTGCAAATCATTGCGAACGATCACGACCGTGGCCCTGACAAAACTCAACGCTCCCGACCTTGGCAATTCGCCTTCGACGTCGGAAATCATCACCCGTCATCTGCGTGACGCCATCGTCGCCGGGCATTTCGCCGAGGACGAGCCGATTCGCCAGGACGACATCGCCCGCCAGTTCAACGTCAGCAAGATTCCGGTGCGCGAAGCCCTCAAGCGCCTGGAGGCCGAAGGCCTGGTGATGTTCCAGCGCAATCGCGGGGCGATGGTCACGCGGGTGTCCGATGCGGAACTGGCGCAGATGTTCGAAGTGCGCATGTTGCTCGAAGACAAGGTGCTGCGCCTGGCCATTCCGAACATGACCGAAGACACCTTCGCCCGCGCCGAGCGCATCTGCCAGGAGTTCATCGGCGAAGATGACGTGGGACGCTGGGCCGAGCTCAACTGGGAATTGCACGCCTGCCTCTATGAGCCCGCGCAACGGCCGTTTCTGGTCGGCCTGATCCGCTCGGTCAACGACAAGCTGGAGCGTTACCTGCGCATGCAGATGAGCCTCTCGGCCGGCAAGGATCGCGCCGATCACGAACACCGGGAAATCCTGGCGGCCTGCCGCGCCGGTGATGTGGACCTCGCGGTGAAGTTGCTCGACGAGCACATTGCCGGCGTCTGCAAGACCCTGTTCGAACACCTGCCTCACAGCCACTGACCGCTCGATCTACTGTGCCGATTTCGTCATCGGCACTGGATAAAACCATCAAGCCGGCAAGCCTCCGCACACGCCACTCTTGCGTTCACTCATCTGAACGGACGTGGCCATCCCATGAAACGCATCACCGTGATCGACTCCCACACCGGCGGTGAACCGACCCGTTTGGTGACCGCCGGTTTTCCTGACCTGGGCAACGGCAGCATGGCCGAACGTCGACAGCGGCTGGCCGAACAGCATGATCAATGGCGCGCGGCCTGCGTGCTCGAACCACGGGGCAGTGACGTGCTGGTCGGCGCCCTGCTCTGTGAGCCGGTGAACCCAAGCGCTTGTGCCGGCGTGATTTTCTTCAACAACAGCGGTTACCTCGGCATGTGCGGCCACGGCACCATTGGCCTGGTGGCCTCGCTGGCGCACCTGGGCAAGATCGGCCCTGGGGTGCACAGCATCGAAACCCCGGTGGGCACGGTGCAAGCGACGCTGCACGAAGACCATTCGGTCAGCGTGCGCAATGTGCCGGCGTACCGTTACCGCAAAGCGCTGGCGTTGCAGGTGCCGGGTGTCGGTCAAGTGACCGGCGATGTTGCCTGGGGTGGTAACTGGTTCTTCCTGATCGCCGAGCATGGCCTGGACATCGCTGGCGACAACCTTGAGGCGCTGACCGCCTACACCTTCGCCGTGCAACAAGCACTGGATGTTCAAGGGATCCGTGGCGAAGACGGCGGCTTGATCGACCATGTCGAGCTGTTCGCCGATGACGAGCAGGCTGACAGCCGCAACTTCGTCCTCTGCCCCGGCAAGGCCTACGACCGCTCGCCCTGCGGCACCGGCACCAGTGCCAAACTGGCGTGCCTGGCGGCCGACGACAAATTGCAGCCGGGACAGATCTGGCGTCAGGCGAGTGTCATCGGCAGCGAGTTCGAGGGTTCCTATGAACTTCAGGGCGAGCGCATCGTGCCGACCATTCGCGGCCGCGCCTTTATCAGCGCCGAAGCCAGCCTGATCATCGAACAGGACGACCCGTTCGCCTGGGGTATTCGCCCGTGAGCGAGGGCCACGTGGCCGATGTGATCGTGATCGGCGCCGGCATTATTGGCGCTGCCTGTGCCCAGGCGCTGGCGGGTCGCGGCTTGCGCGTGCTGGTGCTGGACGCAGGCCTGCCGGGCGCTACGGCGGCAGGCATGGGCCATTTGCTGGTCCTCGATGACAATCCGGCCGAACTGGCCCTCAGTCAATATTCCCTGCAACGCTGGCGCGAACTGGCGCCGGCCCTTCCCGATGGCTGCGCGTATCGCCGCAACGGCACCCTCTGGCTGGCGGCCAATGCCGAAGAAATGGCCGTTGCCCACAGCAAATACCTGAACTTGCAGGCCCAAGGCGTGGCCTGCGAATTGATCACCCGCAGCGACTTGCGCCAGCGCGAACCGCAATTGCGCGAGGGTCTGGAAGGCGGACTGCTGATCAATGGCGACGGCATTCTTTATGCCCCGGCGACGGCTAACTGGATGCTCGAAACACCGAACATCAGCCAACGCCGGGCGCGAGTCAGCGAAGTCGACGGCAACCGCGTGCGACTCGACGACGGCCACTGGCTCAGCGCCGAAGCGGTGATTCTGGCTAACGGTATCCAGGCCAACGCGCTCTGCCCCGAATTGCCGATCGAGGCGAAGAAAGGCCACTTGCTGATCACCGACCGCTACCCCGGCAAGGTCACCCACACCCTGGTGGAACTCGGTTACGTCACCAGCGCCCACAACGCCAGCGGTCCTTCGACGGCGTGCAATATCCAGCCCCGGCCGACCGGACAGTTGTTCATCGGCGCCTCGCGACAATTCGACACCACCGACCCGCAGGTAGAAGGCTGGATGCTGGCGAAAATGCTCAGACGTGCCACCGAGTACATGCCGGGGCTGGCTCAGCTCAATGGCATCCGCGCCTGGACCGGTTTTCGCGCCGCCAGCCCCGACGGCCTGCCGCTGGTGGGTCAACACCCGCAACGCAAAGGCTTGTGGCTGGCGGTCGGTCACGAGGGCCTCGGCGTGACGACCGCCACCGGCACCGCCGACCTGCTGGTCGCGCAGTTGTTCGACGAAGCGCCGCCGCTGGCCGCGCAACCGTATCTGCCGCAACGTTTTCTCGGAGAGCCCGTTTATGCCTGAATTGATGCTGGACGGGCGTGCCTTGAAGGTTGCCGAGGGCACCAGCGTCGCCGCCGCGCTGGCCCTTGGTGGCGATGGTTGCACTCGCACCTCGGTCAGTGGCCAACGTCGCGCCCCGCTGTGCGGCATGGGCATTTGCCAGGAATGCCGGGTGACCATCGACGGTCGCCGGCGCCTGGCCTGCCAAACGCTGTGCCGTGACGGCATGCACGTGGAGACTCAAGCATGAGCGAATACGCCGACCTGCTGATCATCGGCGCCGGCCCCGCCGGCATGGCCGCCGCGCTTGCGGCGGCGCCAAGCGGTGCACGCATTGTCCTGCTCGACGACAACCCGCTGCCGGGCGGGCAAATCTGGCGCGACGGACCTCAGGCCAACCTGCCGAATCAGGCGCGTCAGATGCGTGAGCAACTCGAGGCGTGCAGCCACATCCACTGTCACTCCGGCACGCGGGTGATCGCCTGCGCCGGGCCGAAACAACTGCTGGTGGAAGACGCTGATCGTGGCTGGTTGATCGGTTACGACAAACTGATTTTGTGTACCGGTGCCAGCGAGTTACTCCTGCCCTTCCCCGGCTGGACGCTGCCCGGCGTGACGGGTGCTGGCGGTCTCCAGGCATTGATCAAGGGCGGCGTGCCGGTGCAGGGCGAGCGCGTTGTGATTGCCGGCAGCGGACCGTTATTGCTGGCCAGCGCCGCCACCGCGAAACACAACGGCGCCCACGTGCTGCGCATTGCCGAGCAAGCCTGCGGGGCCGCCGTCGCCGGTTTCGCCGCGCAACTGCCACGCTGGCCCAACAAGCTGATGCAGTCGTTCACCTTGTTCGACCACCATTACCGTACCGGCACCCATGTACTGGCCGCCCTGGGCAATGGGCGGCTGGAAGGTGTGCGCCTGCAACAGCAAGGAAAAATCGTCGAACTGGAATGTGATCGCCTGGCCTGCGGTTTCGGTCTGATCCCCAATACCCAACTCGGCCAGGCCCTGAGCTGCGACCTCGACGGCCAGGCGCTTGCGGTCGATACCTGGCAGACCAGCAGCCGCGCTGACCACTTCGCGGCGGGTGAATGCACCGGTTTCGGTGGCAGTGAACTGGCGTTGGTCGAAGGGGCGATCGCTGGACATGCCGCGGTCGGTGACGTTGATTCGGCCCGAGCTTTGTGGCCTCGTCGAACGCGCTGGCAGGGTTTCGCCAACGCCCTGAACAAGGCATTCACCCTCGACCCACAACTCAAGTCGCTGGCGCAACCCGATACCCTGGTGTGCCGTTGCGAAGACGTGGCTTACGGGCTGCTTGCCGGGCACACTGACTGGCGCGGGGCCAAACTGGCCAGCCGCTGCGGCATGGGCGCGTGCCAGGGCCGGGTGTGTGGCGGCGCATTGCAGCACCTGTTCGGCTGGCAACCCTCGGCGCCACGCCCGCCCTTCAGTCCGGCGCGGATCGAGACTTTGTTGTGCCTGGACGACACCCCGCCGGCCTGAATGCCGGCCCGGGGCTTTCGGGTCCGCTGCCGAGTCTCTATGATCCGGGGCATTGCCACCAGACGCCCAGCGCCATGTATGCCTCGCTCACCACTTTCAAACCCTGCGACCTGCCGACCCTGCTAAGCAGTCTGCAGCCGATCGCGGCGCTGCTCGATACCCTGTCGGACGTGGTTTTCTTCATCAAGGACAGCGAGGCCCGCTACGCCTTCGTCAACCAGACCCTGGCCCGGCGCTGCGGCTTCAAACACACTCAAGAGCTGCTCGGGCGCACCGCCGACATGGTCTTTCCCGAGCGCTTCGGCCCGCTGTATACCGAGCAGGATCGGCGGGTGCTGTCCACCGGGCGCGAACTGGCCGACCAACTCGAACTGCACCTGTATTACGGTAACCAGCCAGTCTGGTGCCTGACCCATAAACTCGCGCTGCGCGACCTGCAAGGTCAGATCGTCGGCCTGGCCGGCATCTCCCGCGACCTGCAAACGCCACAGTCCGGCCATCCGGCGTTTCAGAAACTCGCGGCGGTGGACGCGCATATCCGCAGCCATTTCGCCCGACCGATCAGCCTCGCCGAATTGACCGCGATCGCCGGGTTTTCCGTGGCGCAACTGGAGCGCCATTGCAAACGGGTGTTCCAACTCACCCCACGGCAGATGATTCACAAGGCGCGCCTGGAAGAAGGCTCCCGGCTGTTGCTGCACACCGACCTGCCCATCACCGAGATCGCCCTGCGCTGCGGTTACACCGATCACAGCGCCTTCAGCCGGCAGTTCCGCGCTCTGACCAGTCTGGCGCCGAGTCAGTATCGCGAAAGCCGTCGCTGAACCCGGGCGAGTGTTCCTTTAAGGGGCGCCCGGCGTCCGCACTGCTCCCTTCTGTAACACCACCTGATACGGGCCATCGAGGCGTTCTTCTCCGGCGACCTGTTCCCACAATCTTGCAGGACGTTTAGCTCAAGGCTGGGCAAATAATTCTCGCCTTGGTTCGGAAACAGGCACGCTCATTGCTAATCTAATATCGTATACGAAATTCCCAATACGATATCTAACAGCACTTTCCGACCACGAGGCCTCTATGAAAAACCCCGCATTTGCCGTAGCCCTCAGCGCTGTTCTCAGTACTTCCTTCATGGCCACCGCCCAAGCCGACAAGCTCGACGAGATTATTGGTTCGGGCAAGCTGCGTTGCGCAGTGACCCTGGACTTCCCACCGATGGGTTTTCGCGATGAAGGCAACAACCCGGCCGGTTTCGACGTGGACTACTGCCGCGACCTGGCGAAAATCCTCGGCGTCGACGCGGAAGTGGTTGAAACACCCTTCCCGGATCGAATTCCGGCGCTGGTCTCCGGGCGCGCCGACGTGATCGTCGCCTCCACTTCCGACACCCTCGAACGGGCCAAGACCGTCGGCCTCACCGTGCCGTACTTCGCCTTCCAGATGGTGGTGCTGACCCGCGACAACACCGGCATCAACAGCTTCGCCGATATCAAAGGCAAGGCCTTGGGCAACACCAGCGGCACCTATGAAGCCATCGCCCTGGAAAAAGACGTGAAGAGCTGGGGCAGCGGCACCTTCCGCGCCTATCAGTCACAGAACGACACGCTGCTGGCAGTCGCCCAGGGTCACATTGACGCTACCGTGGTCACCAACACAGTGGCCGCCGCCACGATCAAGTCGGGCAAATACAAGAACCTGAAAGTCGCCGGTAACGCGCCGTACACCATCGACTACGTGTCCCTGGGTGCCAAGCGCAACGAGTATGGCCTGCTCAACTACCTCAATCTGTTCGTCAACCAGCAGGTGCGCAGCGGCCGTTACAACGAGCTGTTCACCAAATGGGTCGGCACCGAGATTTCACCCTCTGACCTGACCGTGCCTAAGGTCTATTACTGAGATGTCCGGCATGCCTAGGCCAACCTCTCTGACCGGTCGCAGCCTGGTCGCGGGCGCCGCCCAGGGCGCTTTACTGTTCGCCGATGTCGGGCTGAGTTTCTGGGGCGGGGTCGACCCGTACAGCGGCGAGGTCATTGACCGTCACCACCCGCTGAGCGGCGAATACCTGGTCGGCCGGGTGCTGGCCATTCCCAGCGGCCGCGGCTCGTGCACCGGCAGCAGTGTGCTGATGGAATTGATCAGCAACGGTCATGCGCCGGCCGCACTGGTGCTGGCCGAACCCGATGAGATCCTGACCCTGGGCGTGCTCGTGGCACAGACCATTTTCGAACGTTCCCTGCCGGTGCTGTGCATCGGCCGGGAGACCTTCGCCGCCTTGCGCGGCAAGGCCTTTGCTCGGGTCGAAGCATCAACGGTGACCGTGTTCGAACGCCTGCCGGGTGATGCCTGGCAGGCACTCGACAGTCCGTTGCAGACAGAAGAAAAAATCACCTCTATTGAACTCACCGAACACGATCGGGCGCTGCTCGATGGCGAGCATGGCAAGGCCGCTCAGGTCGCCATGCAGATCGTCCTGCGCATGGCGCAATTGCAAGGCGCGCACAACCTGGTGGATGTCACCCAGGCACACATCGACGGCTGCATCTATACCGGACCTGCGAGCCTGCGCTTCGCCGAACAACTGGTGCAGTGGGGAGCCAAAGTACGGGTGCCGACCACGCTCAATTCGATTTCCGTCGACCAGCGTCGTTGGCGTGAGTTGGGGATCGACCCGGCACTTGGCGTACCGGCCAGCGCCTTGGGCGATGCGTACATGGCGATGGGCGCACAGCTGAGTTTTACCTGCGCACCCTACCTGCTCGACAGCGCACCGAAGGCCGGCGAGCAGATTGTCTGGGCCGAATCCAATGCGGTGGTCTATGCCAACAGCGTGCTCGGCGCACGCACCCTGAAATACCCGGACTACCTGGATATCTGCATCGCCCTGACCGGCCGCGCGCCCCTGATCGGCTGCCATCTGGACGCGCAACGTAAAGCTCGCCTGCAAATCGAATTGCCGGTTTTGCGCGAGTTGGATGATGCCTTCTACCCTCTGCTCGGGTACCACATCGGTGCCCTGGCCGGCAGTCGAATTCCTCTGGTGCTGGGGTTGGAACAGAGCAAGCCGAGCCTGGACGATTTGAAAGCCTTCGGCGCCGCTTTCGCCACCACCTCCGCCGCGCCGCTGTTCCATATCGCCGGGGTGACGCCGGAAGCACTCGACCCGACGCAGGTACTGGAGGCGGATGCCGATGTGCCGGTGGAAAAAATCCGCCTGAAGGAGTTGCTGCTCAGTTGGCGTGAGCTCAACAGTGCCCGCGACAACCGGGTGGATGTGGTCTCGTTGGGCAACCCGCATTTCTCTCTTAGCGAATTCGCGCATCTGGCGCGGCTGTGTCGGGGTCGGCACAAACACCCTGAGGTGGTGCTCGCCATCACCTGCGGTCGCGCGGTGCTGGAGCAGGCCCGAGAGGCCGGACATATCGCGGTGATCGAAGCCTTCGGCGCGACTCTGGTCACCGATACCTGCTGGTGCATGCTCGGCGAACCGGTGATCCCGCTGGCCGCCAAAACCTTGATGACCAACTCGGGCAAGTACGCCCATTACGCACCCGGCCTGGTGGGCCGCAAGGTGCACTTCGCCAACCTCGCCGAATGCGTCGACGCCGCCTGCAGCGCCACGGCCAGCGGTCGTTTGCCGGCCTGGCTGCAATCGGCCGCCTCTCTGGAGAGCCACGCGCATGTTTGATTACACCTTCCAATGGCGCGCAACCCTGCGCGCCCTGCCGGACATGCTTGCCGGCGCCTGGGTCACCTTCGAGACCGCTGCACTGTCGATGATCTTCGGCGTATTGATCGCCCTGGCCCTGACGGTGATGCGCGAAACCAAACAACCGTTGTTGCGCGGCATTGGCAATGGCTGGGTGTCGATCGCGCGCAACACCCCGTCGCTGTTCCAGATCTACGTCCTCTACTTCGGCCTCGGCTCGCTGGATTTGCATGTCAGCTCATGGTTTGCGCTGTTGGCCGGGATCACCTTCAACAATGCCGGCTACCTGGCGGAAAACTTTCGCGGCGGCCTCAAGGCTGTGCCCGGCACGCAAGTGCGCGCCGCGCGTTCGCTGGGCATGAGTGCCTTCCAGGCCTACCGGATGATCATCGTCCCGCAGCTGTTGCGGATCGTGTTCTACCCGTTGAGTAACCAGATGGTCTGGGCGGTGCTGATGACGTCGCTGGGGGTGATTGTCGGGCTGAACAATGACCTCACCGGCGTGACCCAGGATTACAACGTCAAGACGTTCCGCACCTTCGAATACTTCGCCATCGCCGCGGTGCTTTATTACCTGATTGCCAAGGCAATCGTCGCCGTCGCCCGGCTGATGGCCTGGCGGCTGTTCCGTTACTGAGGAGGTGATCATGTTGACCACCAGTTTTTCCTGGAATGACCTGTTGTTTTTGCTTGATGGCGCCTGGGTCACTCTGAAACTCACGTTTTGGTCGATCATCCTCGGCTCATTCGCCGGGCTGCTGTTCGGTTTGCTGCGGGCGCTGTGGCCGCGCGCCAGCCTGCCATTGGCCTGGGTGCTGGACGTGTTTCGCAGCGTGCCGTTGCTGATCCAGTTTGTCTTGTTCAACTCGCTCAAGAGCATTGTCGGCTTGAACATCAGCGCCTTCAGCGTTGGCTGCATTGTGCTCGGGGTCTACGCCGCCGCGTACTTCACCGAGATCGTGCGCAGCGGCGTGCTCTCGGTGCCGTTCACTGTGCGTCGGGCCAGTCGCTCGCTGGGCCTGAGTTTCCTGCAGGACTTGCGCTGGATCGTCCTGCCGATGGCCACCCGGGTGGCCTTTCCCGGCTGGCTGAACCTGGTGCTCAGCGTGATGAAAGACACCGCGCTGGTGATGTGGATCGGCATCGTCGAACTGCTGCGCGCCTCGCAAACCATCGTAACCCGCATTCAGGAACCGCTGCTGGTGCTGTGCATCGCGGGCCTCATCTACTACGTCATGAGCCTGGTGGTCGCTCGCCTGGGCGCTCGTCTGGAAAGAAGGTGGCAAGAAAATGATTGAGATCGACAACGTACACAAATCCTTCGGCGACCTCGAAGTGGTCAAGGGCGTCAACCTGACGGTGAGCAAGGGCGAAGTGGTGTCGATCATCGGCGGCTCCGGCTCGGGCAAGTCGACCCTGCTGATGTGCATCAACGGCCTGGAGCCGATTCAGAAAGGCAACATCCGCGTCGACGGTGTCGAGGTCCACCACAGCGCCACCGACCTTAACCGTCTGCGGCAAAAGATCGGCATCGTCTTCCAGCAATGGAACGCGTTCCCGCACCTGACCGTGCTGGAAAACGTGATGCTGGCGCCCCGCAAAGTGCTGGGCAAGAGCAAGTGCGACGCCGAGGAACTGGCGGTGAAACAACTGACCCACGTCGGCCTGGGCGACAAGCTCAAGGCCTTTCCCGGCAAGCTCTCCGGCGGCCAGCAGCAGCGCATGGCGATCGCCCGCGCCCTGGCCATGTCGCCGGACTACATGCTGTTCGACGAAGCCACTTCAGCCCTCGATCCGCAATTGGTCGGCGAGGTACTCGACACCATGCGCATGCTCGCCGAAGACGGCATGACCATGGTCCTGGTGACCCACGAAATCCGCTTCGCCCGCGATGTGTCCGACCGCGTGGCGTTCTTTCGCAATGGCCTGGTGCACGAGATCGGTTCGCCGGATCAGGTTATTGGTAATCCGGTGCATGCGGAGACTGCGGCCTTTCTGAAATCGGTCAAATAGCCAATGGCCCCTTCGCGAGCAGGCTCGCTCCCACATTGGCCTGGTGTACACCCCCAAACCATGTGGGAGCGGGCTTGCTCGCGAAGGGGCCCTGACAGACAAAACAAGGAGCAAACCATGCGCTCATCGAAAGTGATTCATGTAGTCAGCTGTCACGCCGAAGGTGAAGTCGGCGACGTGATCGTCGGCGGCGTCGCGCCACCGCCCGGGGCCACCGTGTGGGAACAGTCACGCTGGATCGCCAAGGATCAGACACTGCGCAACTTCGTCCTCAACGAACCTCGCGGCGGTGTGTTCCGCCACGTCAACCTGCTGGTGCCGGCCAAGGATCCTAGGGCGCAAATGGCCTGGATCATCATGGAGCCGGCCGACACCCCGCCGATGTCCGGCTCCAACTCGCTGTGCGTGGCCACCGTGTTGCTCGACAGCGGCATCCTGCCGATGACTGAACCGCAAACCCGGCTGGTGCTCGAAGCGCCGGGCGGGCTGATCGAAGCGGTTGCCGATTGCCGTGACGGCAAGGTCGAACGGGTGGAAATCAAGAACGTGCCCTCCTTCGCTGACCGTCTCGACGCCTGGATCGAAGTCGAAGGCCTCGGTTCATTGCAGGTCGACACCGCGTACGGTGGCGACAGTTTCGTGATCGCCGACGCCAAGCACCTGGGCTTCTCCATTCGTCCTGATGAGGCGGCGGAACTGGTCGAGGTCGGGCTGAAAATTACCCGCGCGGCCAATGAACAACTGGGCTTCGTGCATCCGTTGAACCCCGAGTGGTCGCATATTTCTTTCTGCCAGATTGCCGCACCCATCGTCGTTGAAAAGGGCATCGCCACCGGGGCCAACGCGGTGGTGATTCAACCCGGCAAGATCGACCGTTCACCGACCGGCACCGGTTGCTCGGCGCGTATGGCGGTGCTGCAGGCCAAGGGCTTGATGCAGGTCGGCGAGCGTTTTATCGGCCGCTCGATCATCGGCTCCGAGTTCCACTGCCGCATCGATTCGCTGACCGAAGTAGCGGGACGCCCGGCGATCTACCCGTGCATTTCCGGCCGGGCCTGGATCACCGGCACTCATCAATTGCTGCTCGATCCGAGCGATCCCTGGCCGCAAGGCTATCGACTGTCTGACACCTGGCCTGGGGCCTGATCACAGTCTTACAAACCCTCACCAAAAACTCTGACAAACGGCTAGGAAAAAACCCTACGTAACCGCAAAAAGCACTGGCCGAGCGTTGTCACTTGCAATATCGTATACGAAATACAATTACTGAACCGGAGGCAACAATGAGCAAGCGCATTAACTGGAGTGGCGTCTTCCCCGCGGTGACCACTCAATTCAACGAAGACTTCACCATCAACCTGGAAAAAACCCACCAGGTGATTTCCAACGTGATCCGTGACGGCGTGTCGGGCCTGGTGGTGTGCGGTTCGGTGGGGGAAAACACCTCACTGACCGCCGAAGAAAAAATCGCCGTGACCGAAGTCGCGGTCGACGCCTCCCGCGGCCGCGTGCCAGTGATCTGCGGCGTGGCCGAATTCACCAGCATCGCAGCGGCCAAGGTCGCCAACGCTGTGCGCCGGGTCGGTGTCGACGGGGTCATGCTGATGCCAGCGCTGGTCTACGGTTCCAAGCCGTTCGAGACCGCCGAGCACTACCGCTACGTGGCCAAGAATGCCGATGTCCCGCTGATGGTTTACAACAACCCGCCGATCTACAAAAACGACGTCACCCCGGACATCCTGATTTCCCTGGCCGACTGCGACAACGTGGTGTGCTTCAAGGATTCCTCCGGCGACACCCGGCGTTTCATCGACGTGCGTAATGAAGTCGGTGACCGCTTTGTGCTGTTCGCCGGTCTCGACGACGTGGTGCTGGAAAGCATCGCCGTGGGGGCCGAAGGCTGGGTCTCGGGCATGTCCAACGTGTTCCCGAAAGAAGGCGAAACCATCTTCCGCCTGGCCAAGGCCGGTCGCTTCGCCGAAGCCATGCCGATCTACGAATGGCTGATGCCGATCCTGCACCTCGACGCCCGGGCCGACCTGGTGCAGTGCATCAAACTGTGCGAAGCCATCGCCGGTCGCGGCAGCGCCCTGACCCGTCCACCCCGTCTGGCCCTGCCGGAAGCCGATCGGGTTTTCGTCGAGCAGATCATGGCCAAGGCCTTAGCCAACCGTCCGGAACTGCCGGACGTCGGTCTCTGAGTGATTGCCGGGCGGGCCCCTTGCGGACCCGGCCCGGCTGCCTGTTTTTTGCGCCTCTACAGGAAACGTCAGCATGTCCAATCCTCACAGCACCGCCCGCGCAACCACACCCTCGGGACTCAAACGTGTCGTGGCCGCCGCCATGGCCGGCACCGTCGCCGAATGGTATGAATTCTTCCTCTACGGCACCGCCTCGGCACTGGTCTTCGGCCAGCTGTTCTTTCGCCAGACCGACAGCCCGATCGACGGCATCCTCGCCGCCTTCGCCCTGTACGCCGTCGGCTTCCTCGCCCGCCCGCTGGGTGGTCTGGTGTTCGGTCATTACGGTGACAAATTCGGCCGCAAACGCCTGCTGCAATTGAGCCTGGTGGTGGTCGGCATCACCACGTTCCTGATGGGTTGTTTGCCCGGTTTCGACCAAATCGGCTACGCCGCGCCAGTGTTGCTGGTGTTGCTGCGGCTGATCCAGGGTTTCGCCTTCGGCGGTGAATGGGGCGGTGCGATTCTGCTGGTGTCCGAACACTGCCCGGACAATCGCCGGGGCTTCTGGGCCAGCTGGCCGCAAGCCGGTGTCCCGGCCGGCAACCTGGTGGCGACCGTCGCGTTACTGCTGCTGTCGTCGAACCTTTCCGAGGAGCAATTCCTTGCCTGGGGCTGGCGTGTCGCGTTCTGGTTCTCGGCCGTGGTGGTGCTGATTGGCTACTGGATTCGCACCAGCGTCGATGACGCGCCGATTTTCAAGGAAGCCCAGGCCCGTCAGGCGCAGAACAAGCAACAACAATTGGGCGTAGTCGAAGTGCTGCGTCATCACTGGCGTGCAGTGCTGATCGGCATCGGTGCGCGGTTTGCCGAAAACATCCTCTACTACACCGTCGTGACCTTCTCGATTACCTACCTGAAGCTGGTGGTGCACAAGGACACCTCAGAGATTCTGTTTCTGATGTTCGGCGCGCACCTGCTGCACTTCTTCATGATCCCGCTGATGGGTTATCTGTCCGACCTGGTCGGGCGCAAACCGGTGTACCTGACGGGTGCAATCCTCACCGCGTTTTGGGGCTTCATCGGCTTTCCGATGATGGACACCGGCAACAACTGGCTGATCATCGCGGCCATCACCCTGGGCCTGGCGATCGAGTCGATGACCTACGCGCCCTACTCGGCGCTGATGGCCGAAATGTTCCCGACCCACGTGCGCTACACCGCGTTGTCCCTGTGCTACCAGGTGGCTCCGATCTTCGCCGGCTCGTTGGCGCCGCTGATTGCTCTCACCTTGCTCAACAAGTACCACAGCTCGACACCGATCGCCTGGTACCTGGTCGGCGCCGCGCTGATCTCCATCGTCGCCGTCGGCCTGACCCGAGAAACCCGTGGCAAGTCGTTGCACGTGGTGGATGCTGAATCCGCTGCGCGCATCGCTGCCCTGGACAACGCCGAACCCGCCATCCCTCGCCAGGGCGATTCGTTGGCTTGAAGCCGCCAAAAGATCGCAGCCTGCGGCAGCTCCTACAGGGATCGCGTATATCCACGAATTATTGGGTGTACGCAGCTTTTGTAGGAGCTGCCGCAGGCTGCGATCTTGGCGATCTGACAAACAGAAAAAGACTTGCCTGCCCCCCTTTTCCGACAGGAGTTTTTCATGCCCAAAATCATCGGCCACCACTACATCGGCGGTGCGCGCAGCGCTGCCGGCATCATCACCGTGCAAAGCCATGACGCCAGCACTGGCGAAGCGCTGCCCTGGTCGTTCATGCAAGCCACCGTTGAAGAAGTCGACGCCGCTGCTCAGGCCGCCGCGGCAGCCTACCCGGCCTTTCGAAACTTGCGGGCGAGCCGCCGTGCGGAATTCCTCGAGGCCATCGCCGCGCAACTGGATGCGCTGGACGATGAGTTCGTCGCCCTGGTCACCCGCGAGACGGCGCTGCCGACCGGGCGTATTCAGGGTGAGCGCGGTCGCACCAGCGGCCAGATGCGGCTGTTCGCCCAAGTCCTGCGCCGTGGCGATTTCTATGGCGCGCGCATCGACCGGGCCTTGCCCGAGCGCCAACCGCTGCCAAGGGTCGATCTGCGTCAGTACCGGATCGGCGTCGGCCCGGTCGCGGTGTTTGGCGCGAGTAATTTCCCGCTGGCGTTTTCCACTGCCGGTGGCGACACCGCAGCCGCCCTGGCCGCCGGTTGCCCGGTGGTGTTCAAGGCCCACAGCGGGCATATGGCGACTGCCGAGCACGTGGCCGATGCGATCCTTCGCGCCGCCGAGCAAACCGGCATGCCCAAGGGTGTGTTCAACATGATCTACGGTGCGGGTGTCGGTGAAGCGCTGGTCAAGCATCCGGCGATCCAGGCGGTCGGCTTTACCGGTTCGCTCAAGGGTGGCCGCGCCCTCTGCGACATGGCCGCCGCACGGCCACAACCGATTCCGGTATTCGCCGAAATGAGCAGCATCAATCCGGTGCTGATACTGCCTGAAGCACTGCAGCTGCGGGGCGAGAAAATCGCCAGTGAACTTGCCGCGTCAGTGGTGCTCGGCTGCGGCCAGTTCTGCACCAACCCCGGATTGGTGATCGGCATTCGCTCCCCCGAGTTCAGCGCATTCATTGAAACACTCGGCGCGGTAATGGCTGAACAGCCGGGGCAAACCATGCTCAATCGCGGCACACTCGCCAGCTACGAAAAAGGCCTGCAGGCGCTGCACGCGCATGCGCAAATCAGCCACCTGGCGGGCCGCGAACAACAGGGCAAGCAGGCCCAGCCGCAGCTGTTCAAGGCCGACGTCAGCCTGCTGCTCAACGGCGACCCGCTGTTGCAGGAAGAAGTGTTCGGGCCGACCACGGTGCTGGTGGAAGTGGCCGACAAGGCTGAACTGCAACGGGCATTGCAGAACTTGCACGGTCAACTCACGGCCACGCTGATTGCCGAAGCCGGTGACCTGCAAACCCATGGTGAATTGCTCTCGCTGCTTGAACAGAAAGTCGGCCGAGTACTGTTCAACGGCTACCCGACCGGCGTCGAAGTCTGCGATGCGATGGTGCATGGCGGGCCTTACCCGGCCACCTCCGATGCCCGTGGCACCTCGGTCGGCAGCCTGGCCATCGAGCGTTTCCTGCGCCCGGTGTGTTACCAGAATTGCCCGGATGCGCTCTTGCCCGACGCGTTGAAAAACGCCAATCCGCTGGGCATCACCCGTCTGGTCGACGGCGATAGCCATCGCCAACCGATTTAAAGACACTCAATTGAGCAGTGTGGGAGCGAGCCTGCTCGCGAAAGCGGTGTAACAGTCGACAGAAATGTTGAATGTTATGGCCCCTTCGTCGGAACGCCGCCCGGAGCAGGCTTGCTCCCACAGGGTTGGCCGCCTCCCCCTTCAATCCAGCAGTGCCTTCAAGTCGTTGTACAAGGCTTCAGGAATCTGCACACCTTCCACCAGACTGCGTGCTCGCGCCTCGTAACGCCGTTGCGACGGCAAGCGCGCGCCCTGCCCTTGTATGCTCTGGAACATCACTTCGGCACGGGCCAAGTGCTGCTCGGTGCCCTCGCCAAGAAAGCGCCGCGGATCGAGCGCGATGATCAGCTCGCCGTGGTACGGCGACGACTTGCTGCCCGCGTCATAGGCCAGCGATTCGGCACTGGTCAGATCACCGATCAACGGCCCGGCGATCAACTCCACCATGGCGGCCAACGCCGAGCCCTTGTGCCCGCCGAACGTCAGCATCGCACCCGCATCGAGCACCACGTTCGCATCGGTACTGGGCTGCCCGTCGGCGTCCACACCCCAACCCTCGGGAATCGCTTTGCCGGCACGTCGATGCAACTCGATTTCGCCACGGGCAATCGCGCTGGTGGCGAAGTCGAACACAAAAGGATCCGTGCCCGAACGCGGCCAACCGAAAGCGATCGGATTAGTCCCGAACACCGGCTGACTGCCTCCCGCCGGCGCGACCCAGGCATGGCTGGGATTACACGCCAGCGCCACCAGACCGGCAGCGGTCAGCTGCTCGATCTCGACCCACAGGGCGGAAAAATGCACACAGCGATTGATTGCTAACGCCGCAATCCCATTTGCCCGGGTTTTCTCTTCCAGCAATGGCAGACCCGCCTGGAACGCCAACTGGGAGAAACCTCCCGCCGCGTCGACCCGCACGATCGAAGGTGCCTGGTCGATTACCCGCGGCTCGGCATCGGCCACCACCTTGCCGGCCCGGAGCGAATTCACGCACCCCAATACCCGGTACAAACCGTGGGAGGCACAGCCATCGCGCTCGCCGGCAATCACCGTGGCGGTCACCGCCTGTGCATGGGCAAGGTTGAAACCGTTGTGCAGCAAGATTGATTCGGCCAGCTCGCAAGCTTCGGCCAGGGACAGTCGGATCATGATCAGCTCCTTGGACAGACTGTCCAGACTGGCCCATCCCAGACGCCACGGCTTGATCGCTTTAGGCGCGGTCGACGACGAATTCGGCATATCCCGGCAATACGACCATTCGTCGGCTGGGCCGCGCTGAGATGAACGTGGTGCTGCCGTCGGATCTGTCCGTCGACATCGAAGTCGATCTGGGTAAGACCGGTCCGGCCTACTTCCTTCAGGCTCGATTGACCCTGCGCGTGCCGGGTTTGTCGCACGATATCGCAACAACACTGGCGCACACCGCCGATCAAATCTGCCCGTACTCGAAAGCGACGCGAGGTAACATTGACGTGGCCCTGAACGTCCTCACGGCTTGACGCACCGCGCGGCGTTGATATCGATTGGCCTTGCCGATACGCCTTATATATCGCATGCGCCCAAAGCGCATACGAATCATAACCCCATCAAAACGTTGAGGACTCATCCATGAACAAAATCGAAAAAGTCCTGGCCACAGGCAAAACCCACACGACCTTCAGCGACGGTGACAACTCTTCCCGCGGCCTCGCCATCCAGCTCTCGTCGCCTGGAAACCCTAGACTGGCACACGAGTTCGCAGCCATTGTGCCGCACCCAACGGCAGAGCAGTTTTTCGCCGGCGCATGGTCGGCCTGCTACACCGCCGCCGTCGAGCTGGCGGCGAAAAATATGAAGGTGACGCTGCCGCCCAATCTGGCCATTGATATTGAGGTCGATCTGGGCCAGACCGGCCAGGCCTACTTCCTCCAGGCCCGGCTGACTCTTCGCGTGCCAGGCTTGACGCAAGATGTCGCGACGGAGCTGGCGCACGCCGCCGACCAGATCTGCCCTTACTCGAAGGCGACGCGAGGCAATATCGACGTGGTCATCCACGCCCTGACGGCGTGATGCACCATTCGACCGGTTCGACTTTCGCCGTCGAACCGGTCACAACCATCAGTTAGCCTCATCCCGCACCACCCCGCGCTCCTCAAGCAAGCGCACAAACATGGTCAGACTTTGTGACACCGTCCCCCTGCGCCACACCAGCCAGGTGCGCAAATAGCGGAACGATTCCGACATCGGCCAGACGCTCACCGTGGTGCATCCGGGCATGCTCTCGAGCATGCTGCGGGGCATCAGCGCCAGGCCTGCACCAGCGCTGACGCACGCCAGCATGCCGTGATAGGACTCCATTTCGAAAATCTTGCCGGGCACCGCCGCGTCCTTGGCAAACCAGCTTTCGAAGTGGTGTCGGTAGGAACAATTGGAGCGGAAGGCATAGATGTTTTCACCGTTAACATCTCGTGCGCGATGGATGGGGGAATGGTTGATCGGTGCGATCACCACCATTTCTTCCTCAAACGCCGGCACGCCTTCCAGTGCCGGGTGCAGCACCGGTCCATCGACAAACGCTGCCGCCAATCG
This sequence comes from Pseudomonas sp. MDT1-17, assembly GCF_054898105.1. Taxonomy (NCBI): domain Bacteria; kingdom Pseudomonadati; phylum Pseudomonadota; class Gammaproteobacteria; order Pseudomonadales; family Pseudomonadaceae; genus Pseudomonas; species Pseudomonas sp. MDT1-17. The sequence goes on from NZ_JBUBVM010000001.1 coordinate 4,164,897, forward strand.
GCCAGACAACACGCCGTCGATCATGGTCCCCGACGGGCCGGTGGACAGATCCAGCTCGACCTTGGCGTGCTTCTGGTTATAGGCGGCCAGCAGCTCAGGGATACGCACTGCAGCGGTGCTCTCCAGTGATCCCAGGGGAAACGATCCCTGCGGTTCTTCGCCCGCCACGGTGGCGCGGGCCTCCTGGACCAGGTCGAGGATGCGCCGGGCATAGTCCAGAAAACTCCAGCCGGCCGGCGAAAGGCGCAAGCGGCTCTTCTCGCGGATAAACAGGTCCACGCCCAGATCCAGCTCCAGCTGCTTGATCCGCGTCGTCAGGTTCGAGGGCACCCGGTGGATGTGCTGAGCGGCCGCGCTGATGCTGCCGTGCTCGGCGACGGCTTTGAAAATTTCAAGCTGAACCAGATCCAAGTCATTCTCCAAACGTGAACGATATGCTCAGTATTATTCAGTTTCCAGAAAACAAACGCCACCGTAACCTGAGCGCATCCCCACCTCGCAGGACGGTGCCATGACCCAAGTTTCCAGCCTCACCCATGCCATTTCGATCAACCCCGCCACCGGCGAGCAGATCGGCCACTACCCTTTCGAATCCACATTGGCACTGGACACCGCCCTAGCCCGCGCCGCTGCCGGGTTCCGCGTCTGGCGCAGCAAACCCGTTGATCAACGCTCGCAGTTGTTGATCGCCCTGGCTCAGGCATTGCGCGACAACGCGGCAGCAATGGCGAACATGATCACCCTGGAGATAGGCAAGCCGATCACTCAGGCGCGCGGCGAAATCGAAAAGTGTGCGCAGCTCTGCGAGTGGTACGCCGAGCACGGCCCGGCGATGCTGAGCGCTGAACCGACGCTGGTTGAAGGTGGCAAAGCGCGCATTGAATATCGCCCGCTCGGACCGATACTTGCCGTCATGCCGTGGAACTTTCCGATCTGGCAGGTCGTGCGCGGCGCCGTTCCAGCGCTGATCGCCGGCAACACCTACGTACTCAAACATGCACCCAACGTGATGGGCAGCGCTTATCTGTTGCGGGAAGCCTTCACGCGTGCCGACTTTCCCGAAGGTGTCTTTGAGGTCATCAATGTCACGCCGGACGGCGTCTCCACCGCGATCGCCGACCCACGCATCGCTGCAGTGACCCTGACCGGCAGCGTGCGAGCCGGCATGGCCATCGGCGCTCAAGCCGGTGCGGCGTTGAAGAAGTGTGTACTGGAACTGGGCGGCTCCGACCCCTTCATTGTGCTTAACGATGCCGACCTCGACGAAGCGGTCAAAGCCGCCGTGATTGGCCGTTATCAGAACACCGGGCAAGTCTGCGCGGCGGCCAAACGCTTGATCATCGAACAAGGCATCGTCGAGGAATTCACGCGCAAATTCGTCGAAGCCACGCAAAAACTGGTGGTCGGTGATCCACTGGCCGCCGACACTTACATCGGTCCGATGGCTCGCTTTGATCTTCGTGATGAACTGGATCAACAGGTGCGCGACACCCTGGAAGAAGGCGCGACGTTGTTGATGGGCGGGAAGAAGGCTGAAGGCCCCGGCAACTTCTACGAGCCAACTGTCTTCGCTGATGTCACCGAGCAGATGACTTCGTTCAAACAGGAACTGTTTGGCCCCGTGGCGTCGATCATCACGGCGCGAGATGCAGCGCATGCACTGGAACTGGCGAATGACAGTGAATTCGGCCTCGCCTCAACCATTTACACACGCAACGTCGAGCTTGCCCAACAGATGGCCGGTGAGCTGGAAACCGGTGGCGTGTTCATCAATGGTTATTGCGCATCCGACCCGCGTGTCACCTTCGGCGGCGTGAAGAAAAGCGGTTTTGGCCGTGAGCTGTCGCATTTCGGTGTGCGCGAATTCTGCAATGCCCAGACGGTGTGGCTGGATCGGCGCTGATCGCGTTTGCCGAAGCTATCCCGTACCGGTTTCGCCAACGCAACTAACCCACAATGTCAATCAACTGCTCGCGCTGCGCCCCTGTCAGCATCGGACCAAAACCGGCACCGGCATTTTCCGCCATGTAACGCGGATTGCCGGTGCCGGGGATGACGCAGGTCACCGCCGAATGCGTGAGCAGGAACTTGAGCGCCAGTTGCGCCCAGCTATTGACCCGCACATCGGCGGCCCAACGCGGTAACGGTTTGTCCTTCAAGCGGGCGAGCAAATCACCGCCGCCGAATGGCCGATTGCAGATCACCGCCACGCCGCGCTCGCGACACAGCGGCAGAATTCGTTTCTCGACGCCGCGATCGTCCAGCGCATAGTTGATCTGCAAAAAGTCCAACGGCTCGGCCTTGAGCACCGCTTCCACCTCGTCATACGCCGACGCCGTGTAATGGGTGATGCCGATGTAGCGAATGCGCCCTTCTTCCTTCCATTGGCGCAAGGTCGGCAAATGGGTTTTCCAGTCCAGCAGGTTGTGAATCTGCATCAAATCGATGCGGTCGGTCTGCAGCAGTTTGAAGGACTGCTCCATCTGCGCGATGCCTTCTTCGCGGCCGCGGGTCCACACCTTGGTGGCCAGGAAGGCCGGCGAACGCGGTTCATGAATCGACAGCAGCTCACCGGTCGTCTGTTCGGCGCGACCGTACATGGGTGAGCTGTCGATCAGCGTCCCGCCCTTCTCGAACAGCGCACGTAGAACGGCTGGCAGCTGCTTGTAGGCGGGGCTTGAAGGCTCGACATCAAAGCCGCGATACGTGCCCAGCCCGACGATCGGCAATGGCTCGGCGCTGGATGGAATGGCACGGGTCAGCATGTTCTTGCCTCCTGTTTCCGTCGACGGCGTGGATGCTGCAAAGGCCGGATCGAAGGTGAAAACCGCCGAGACTCCGGCAGCCAGCGTGAGTATTTTTCGACGCGAGTATCCATCAGTGTGGCTCATGGAATTGTCCTTCCACATTTTTGCTGTCAGCCCTTTGCGCCTGCTGCCTGGCCAGCCACAGGCATAACCCGCCCCACAGCCCGGCAACCGGCACGATCATCAGCGCCACCAGGCCGAAACCTGCTCCCAGCGCCGTCAACCCGGCGGACAGCCAGCCACTGGCGGCATCTCCGCCGCGATACACCAGGGTTTCGATCACATTCTTGGCCTTGTACTTTTCTTCCCGACTGACCACCGTCCACAACACTTCTCGCGCCGGACGTACGATGGCGAACTCGACCGCACGGCGCAGCCCCTGTGCCAGCGCCACGGTTGCAGGCACGGGCGCCAGGGCCATGGCGGCGAACGCCACGATCGTCGCCAACGGCAAGGCTGCAAGCGCCCCGCCAATGCCAATCAGACGGATCAACGGCGCCGTCAGCATGAGCTGAAACATCAAGGTCAGTGCCGACACGATCAAATCGACGACGGCGAAGAATTGCGTCCGGCTGGCCACATCAGCATAGCTACCGGCGACAATTCGACCCTGTTCAAAATACAACAAGGTCGCCGCGCTGGTGTGCAACAGCATGAACAACACCAGCCCCAGCAGATAAGGCGAGCGCAAAATCAGCGTGATGCCGGCGAGCAGGCTGCCGCCCACGCGCCGATCATCCAGCGACAGGATGCCTGCCTGCGACGCGGTACGGGACAACAGCGCCCGGTAGCAGCGCACCGCGACTTCCAGCAGCAGCGCCGCCGCGACAGTCAACGCCACCGGGCCAAACCGGGTAGCCATGGTGGCGGCCAGCAACGGCCCGATGAACGTGCCCAACGTTCCACCGGCGGCGATGAAGCCGAACAGCCGCCGCCCTTGGTCGCTGGAAAACCGGTCCACCAGCACGCTCCAGAAGATGGAGACAATGAACAGGTTGTAGATACTGATCCAGACGAAAAACACGCGGCCTACTGCCACTGGCGCAACGTGATTGGCGATCAACACACCAAACACCAGCATCGACAAGGCGATCAAACGATAGATCAACGGCACGAAACGGGTCGCCGGCAGCCGCGAAACCAGCGCACCGAATAGCGGCACCATCAGCAGCATCACCACGAAGGTGGCCGTGAACAGCCACTGCAACTTGTCGGCGCCGCCTTCAAGGCCCAAGGCATCGCGCAGCGGTCGTACCAGGTAGTAGCTGGCCAGCACGCAGAAATGGAAGGCGAAGCCCAACTTCAGGGCCGCTCTTTCGGACGGCAGAACGTTGAGCCATTTGACAACGTTGGGCATGGGTGCCCTCCCGGTGCGTCGCGCTATCGGTCTACTACACTCTGACAGCGATCAAGCGATAGCCGTGTTCCGGCCAGAGCCGTCAATGCCGCCCACTAAAGTTAGCCGAATGTCACGCACCCTGGTGTCTCTCGTCGTCATCGTTGCCGTCGCGTATTTGGCGTTGTGCGCTGCGCTGTTCATCTTCCAGCGCGCCCTCATCTACTTCCCGCAACCCCGCGCTGTCGGCGCCTCGGCAACGCTGCTCACACTGTCTGTCGACGACGCTCAGGTGCTGGTGTCCGTCAGACCGCACGAGGGGCCCAATGCATTGATCTATTTCGGTGGAAATGCCGAGGACGTCTCCCGGAGCCTGCCTTCGTTTTCCGAAGCCTTTACCAATCACGCCCTCTACTTGCTGCACTACAGAGGCTACGGTGGCAGCTCCGGATCGCCCTCCGAGGAAATGATTTCCCGCGACGCCATGACCTTGTTTGACCAGGTCTACGCCACCCATCCACGCATTACGGTGGTCGGTCGCAGCCTGGGCTCGGGCGTCGCGGTGCGCCTCGCCAGCCAACGCCCGGCGACGCGTCTGGTGCTGATCACGCCCTACAACAGTCTTGAAGAACTTGCCGCCCGGCAGTTCCCCATCTTCCCGGTGAAGTGGTTGCTCAAGGACACCTTTGAATCCTGGAAGTACGCCGCCCACATCACGGTGCCGACACTCTTGATCGCCGCTGAGCACGACGAAGTGATACCACGCTCCAGCACGGAGCGGCTCTACACGCATTTTGCCAACGGGGTGGCGTCGCTGAAGGTCATACCGGGTACGGGGCACAACTCAATATCCGAGAGCCCCGAATACCTCAAGGTCTTGGGTGATGGTTTATAAGTGGCCGCTTTTCGGCCACGCGAGTGAAAAACGCAAGTGCGCGCCTTGCGACTTAGCGCAGCGAGCGGAACGCCGTGCGAAGTTCCTCGGTAAAAAGCTGCGGCTGCTCCCAAGCTGCGAAGTGGCCGCCCTTGTCGGCCTGGTGGAAGTAAATCAGGTTGCGATAGGCGCGCCGGGCCCACGTCTCCGGGGGGAAGTAGACATCCTCTGGAAACACGGTGACGGCCACCGGCAGCGAAATCTCGGTGGTCTTCTGTGCGACCGAAGAAAGAGGGCTTCGCCCCATGTTCTCCCAGTAGAGCCTTGCTGCCGAGGCGCCGCTATTCGTCAGCCAGTAGAGCGTGATGTCGTCCAGCACTTCATCCTTCGTCGGCGACTGTTGCGGGTCGGCGCCGTATGTCCAGCGGGAGAAGCCCGGATGCACGAGCATCAGCGCCGCGAGGAAGGCCGGTGAATCCGTCGAGCCGTAACCGATCATCTGCGGCCGCGCGGCCATCATCGCGCTGTACGCCAGGTTCCCCTGTTTGATGAGTGCGGCGACGGCGTCATAGGTCGCGCGTTCTTCCTCGGAAAATCCCGCCGGCGCCGGTCCACCGACGGCCAGCGCCGCGCTCGCTTCCGCCGGTATCGTGGCGGGCAGGTTAAGGTGAATGCCGCGCAATCCGGCCGGCGTCTGACGCGCCATCGCGCTGGTAATGGGGGCACCCCAGTCGCCACCTTGGGCGACGTAGTGGGTGTAGTCGAGGCGCTGCATCAGCTGCGCCCAGACCTGCGCGATGTGGTCTGGATCCCAACCGGTGCCACTCGGCTTGCCGGAGAAGCCGTAGCCAGGAATGGACGGAATCACCACATCGAATGCATCCGCGGCGTTACCCCCGTGCGCGGTCGGGTCGGTGAGCGGACCGACGACCTTGATGAACTCGAGCACGGAGCCTGGCCAACCGTGGGTCATGATCATCGGTAAAGCGTTCGGGTGGGGGGAGCGCACCCAGATAAAGTGGATATCGACACCGTCGAGGGTGGTCATGTACTGCGTCAGGCCATTGAGCTGCGCCTCGGCCTTGCGCCAGTCGTAGTTCGTGCCCCAGTAGCGAATCAACTCCTGCAGCTGTGCCCGCTGTGCGCCCTGTGATCGATCGGAAACCGTCTCTTTGTCCGGCCAACGAGTCGCCGCGATACGGTTGCGCAGATCGGCGAGATCCTTGTCCGCAACATTGACGTGGAAAGGTTGTATGGCCTGGGTATCGGCGGCGGGAGCGGCGCTGGCGAGGGCCGAGATGCAAAGCGCGAGGGTAGCGATAGCAACCGCGAATGTGGGCTTCATCTTCATTGCCTCAGTTGAGGGTCACGATGAGTTACGAATTTGCGCTTATCGGTCACCGAAGACGCTTTACCAGCCGGTCAGAGGCGGCATCGGGCACGTGAGCCATCTCGCAAGGGCGAAGCGTTGAGTTTCACCCTTGCGATGCCTTGCCCGAATTGCGTTACAGGCCTGGCTCAGATCAGGTTGATTTCGACGTTGATGTTGCCCCGGGTGGCTTTGGAGTACGGACACAGCTTGTGCCCTTCATCCACCAGCGCCCGGGCTGTTTCGCGGTCCATTCCCGGCAGGCTGATGTTGAGGCGAGCCTGCAGGAGGTAACCGCCTGCGTTGGTGCCCAGGTCAACTTCGGCGTCAATGGCCAGGTCAGGCGGGAGCGTGACCTTCATTTTGCCGGCAGCGACCTGCATCGCACCGATGAAGCACGCTGACCACCCCGTGGCGAACAACTGCTCCGGATTGGTGCCTTCGCCCTTGGCACCAGGGGACGAAAGCTTGACTTCGAGACGTCCATCATAACTGCGTGATGCGCCGTCCCGCCCACCCGTGGTGTGGACTTTGGCGGTGTACAGTACTTTTTCGATCTGGGTCATGATGATCTCCTGATTGAAAATGCTGGATTAAAAAGAGTGCCCTCCGTGAGCGTATCGACCAGTCCTTCTCGCTTGATGAATTCGCCACTCGTCACGGCGCTTGCGTCACCTGCAGCGGACTGGACCTTTCAATACAGACGCCGTTGGTGACCCTCGTACGCCGCGCAAGCGGGGAACAAAAAATAATGGCGGGTGGGCGACTCCGGGCTATGAATAAGCACCAATCACCCACTTAACTTTTTCAAGCGCTTCGCGAAGTGCGTCCAACTCTGCTGAGCCCAGCGCCAAGCGGATCGCATGCGGTACATGAGCAGAAGTGGCAAACGGCTCAGCGGTTGAAACCGCCACATTTTCACGCAGCAGCGCCGCGGCAATCTGGTCAGCCCTTGCATCTTCAGACAAGGGCAGCCAAAGAAAATAGGACGAAGGGTGACCTACGCACGGAAGTCCTGCCAACACTTCACGGGCCATGGCTTGCCTGTCCTGCGCATCCCGGCGTTTTTCAGCTTCCAGTTGCATGACCGTGCCATCGTCGAGCCAAGTGCTCGCTATCGCCGTCAATACGCCTGGGGTATTCCAGGTGGTCGCCCTGATCGTTCGCTCCAACGCAGGCACTTTTTCGGCGGGGGCTGCGACGAAACCTACGCGCAATCCGGTGGCCACACTCTTGGAGAGCCCTGAAACGTAAACGGTCCTCTCGGGAGCGAGTTGCGCTAACGGTGCAGGCGGGTCCTCTGCGAGGAAGGCATAAGCGGCGTCCTCGATGATGAGCAAGTCATGCCTGCGCGCAATCGTCACCAGCGACTCGCGCTGATCGGCACTCATCACCCATCCCAACGGATTGTGCAGCGTCGGCATCGTGTACACCGCGCGCACGCGGCGACGAAGGCACAGGCTGTCCAGCGCCTCCAGATCAGGCCCCTGTTCGGTCACGGGAATGGGCACGATTTCAAGGTGCAAGGCTTCAGCCAGCACGATGAAGCCTGAATAGGTCAGCGCATCCGCTGCAATCACATCACCGGGTTGCAGCAGCGCCATCATTGTCACGGCCAGCCCATGCTGGGCACCACTGACCACTAACACTTGCTCGGCATCTACCGTCAGTCCTCGGGCGAGCAAATGGCGCGCCACAGACGCCCGCTCATGCAGACGCCCGGCGTGTGGCTGGTAGCGCAACAGGGACTCCAGATCACCGCCGGACGCGAGCTGGCGTAACGCATTTCGCAAGAGTTCCGCCTGTCCTGGCAGCGAGGGATAGTTGAAGTTGAGGTCGGTCATTCCAACGGCAACGTTTTTCTGGTCGATACCCAAGCCAGGCGGCAACGAGGTCTCCCGCACGTACGTGCCTCTCCCCGTCTCCCCACTGACCAGGCCCATGGCTTCGAGCTCTGCATAGACCCGCGTGGCGGTCACCAGCGCCAGCCCTTCTGTCGCCGCGAGTTGACGGTGCGTCGGCAATCTTGTGCCCGGCAACAATCGTCCGGACCGGATGTCAGCCGCAAAAGCATCCACTAATGACTTGTACCGTGAGCGAGGCATGTCGAGATGTATCCATGACAATTTTTTGATTGTAGTGAGCGTCGATCATACGATGGATCTCTGCAAATTGAGAGTGACCTCACATGGAACGGACCCTGCAAAACCCAACCACGGAAAAGACCGCGAGCGGATGGCTCAACGGGTTTATCGGCGTGCTGATTTTCAGCGGCTCGCTGCCTGCCACACGGTTGGCCGTGCAGGAATTCGACCCGGTTTTCCTGACGGTTGCCCGAGCCGCCATTGCCGGACTTCTGGCACTTTGCATGCTGTGGCTGTTTAAAGAAAAACGCCCTGCCAAGCATCAGCTACTGCCCCTGGTGATCGTGGCAATGGGCGTTGTAGTCGGGTTTCCACTGCTGACGGCGCTGGCGCTTCAGTACGTGACGTCGGCGCATTCCATCGTCTTCGTTGGCCTGTTGCCGCTCGCTACAGCGGTGTTCGGCGTGTTGCGCGCAGGGGAGCGTCCACGGCCGGTGTTCTGGTTCTTCTCGGTGCTGGGAAGCGCGCTGGTCGTGAGGTTTGCGGTCTCGCAAGGCCTGAACGCTTCTGCGACAGGCGACATGCTCATGCTGCTGGCCATCCTCGCCTGCGGGCTGGGTTATGCGGAAGGTGCGAAGCTTTCCAGAACCCTGGGCGGCTGGCAGGTGATCTCTTGGGCATTGGTGCTGTCGCTGCCCGTCATGGTCCCGCTGACCGGGTTCATGGCCCCTGCTTCGTTCTCGGGAATTACCACACCCGCGTGGATCAGCCTGGCGTACGTATCGATCTTCAGCATGCTGATCGGTTTCGTCTTCTGGTACCGCGGGCTTGCCCAAGGGGGAATTGCTGCTGTCGGCCAGCTTCAACTGCTGCAGCCGTTTTTTGGATTGGCGCTGGCGGCCACGCTGCTTCACGAGCAGGTCAGCCTTGGCATGCTGGGGGTTACCGTCGCGGTGATCCTTTGCGTCGCCGGGGCGCGAAAGTTTTCGAAGTGAGCGGGCGCGACAAATAGATCTCTTTCGCTCGTGAACCTTGTGTTGAAGCGCCAGTCATAGCCGAGCCGTGAAATCCACTTGCCCGCTCAGAGCTGTCCATCCATGCGCCAAACCCTCCTGTCCTTTCGCGTTGCCTCGCTCTGTTTCATTCCTCTGTTTTCGCTGTTCGCCAACCCCGCCCACGCCGGTGCCGAAAGGCAGTTGGTGGAAGCCATCAACGACTACCGCGCTCACCCCGATCGCTGCTCGGGGCGCGCGGGTCGGGCGTTATCGCCGCTGTCGTTGAAGTCGAACCTGGCCTTGCCGATCGGCTATGGCGGCGGATTGCGCGATAGATTGAAAGCGTCCGGCTATCAGGCGGTGACGGTGCGCACGCTACGTGTGGTCGGTGCGCACGATGCCGATGAAGCCTTCGACATGCTTCAGAGCGATCACTGCGCGGCGTTGCTCGATACCCAGTTCGCCGACATTGGCGTCAGTCGGGCCCGGAGTGAGTGGCAGATAGTGCTGGCACGGCCGGTGCTCGACAGTCAGCTGGGCGATACGCGAGCGGTCAGCAAGGCGTTGCTGGCACAGGTCAATGCGGCACGCTCAAAACCACGCCTCTGCGGTCGTCAGCGCTTCGCTGCTGCACGGCCATTGGCCTGGAACGCAGCCTTGGGCGCTGCGGCGCAAGGGCACAGTAAAGCGATGGCCTACGGCAACTATTTCGCACACCAGGATCCCGACGGTGAGATGCCCGCAGACCGGGCGCGAGCCGCTGGTTTCCGTGGCCGGCAGATCGGCGAGAACATCGCTGCCGGTCAGGGTTCACCCAGTAAGGCAATGTCGGGCTGGCTGGCCAGTCCGGGGCATTGCGCCAACATGATGAACCCGATGTTTACCCAGATGGGTGCAGCCTATGCAGCGGACGCGCGCAGTGATGAGGGGGTTTACTGGACGATGTTGTTTGGCGCGCCTTGAGTGATTGAGCGGCGCCTTATTTGGGGCGCCGCACCGCCCTCACCTTTCCACTGCCTCCGCCGCCGCAGAAAAACTGATCGCCACCGTCCGATTCAAGCCCCGACACCCCGATGCCCGCCGGAAACTTCACGCTCTCCAGCACCTCGCCGGTCTTCGCATCAACATGGCGTAACTCACTCTCGTCCTCTTCCCACGTGCCATGCCAAAGTTGCCCGTCGACCCAAGTCACCCCGGTGACGAAGCGGTTGGATTCGATCGTGCGAAGAATCGCGCCGGTCTCGGGATCGATCTGATGAATCTTGCGATCCTGATACTCGCCGACCCACAGCGTCCCTTCCGCCCACGTCAGCCCTGAATCACTGCCGCCAGGTGCCGGGATCGTCGCGAGTACGCGGCCGGTCTGCGGGTCAATTTTCTGGATGCGATCCTCGGCGATCTGGAACAGGTGCTGGCCGTCGAAGGCGGTGCCGGCATGGGCGGCGATGTCGATAGAGCGCAGTGTCTTGCCGCTCGCGGGGTCCAGGGCGTTGAGTTTTTCGCCGGTTGCGAACCAGACGTGCTGGCCGTCCCAGGTGACGCCATGCACCTTGTCGACACCGGAAAAGGGTCCATATTCACGAAGGATTTGAGCGGCTGACTGTTTCATGTTGGCTTTCCTCGTTACGGGTGGGTGGCGTTCATCCTAGTCACCCGGCAGTGGCACCGGGAGTAACAAGGTCGTCGCGAAACCCAGTACCGGCGGGGTCATCCAGCGACGTGCCCGGCCGCGACCGAACGACTGCACCTTGCCCGCGCAAGCCAGTTCGTCGAGTGCCCGTTGCACCGTCCGCTGGCTGACGCCAAGGGCCAGTGCCAGGGCCGAGCTCGACCACGATTCTCCGTCGGCGAGGAAGGCGAACACCCCCGCGTGTTTCTCTTCGACGGGTTGCGCCAGCACCACAACGTCGGAGGCAACCAGCGACACCAACGCAAAACCACGTTTAGTTGCAATGACGCCGGCCAAGGGTCTGAGCGCCGTGCGCAGCCGTCCGACTTCAACTCTCAACCGTGCGCGAAGGGACTCATCGGCGAGCTTCAAACGAAAGGCCTGGGCAATCAGCGTTTCCCTCGACACGTCAGCCGGCCAGGCTTCGGCAAGTGCCCGTGCGAGGGCAAACAAAACCGGGCGTGTGGCGAGGGAAACCGACATGCCGGCGCCACGCACGACGTAGCGACACGCGTCCACGACCAACGACGTTGACCCGAGCAGCGCTTCAACCTCATCCAGCACCAGAGGCCGTTCTTCACCACGGGCAATCAGCCGCGCGACAGGCGTGTTCAGGGCAAGGACCGCGTTTTCCACCTCCGCCGTCAGCGCAGGAATGCCGGCATCGCGTGCGGCGTGTTCGGCCCTGGTGAGTGCTGATCGCGCCTTCTGCGTCTCGAGTCGCCGCATCGCGATCCCCGCCACGACCAGTTCGTGGGCGGCGCGCAATGCCGGCGGTAACGGTGCGGGGTCAAGCTCGTCGAGCAGCACGTCGGCCTCATCGAGATGCCCGATCAGCAGCAAACGCCGAATCTGCAGGTACCGCGCATGAGCGGCGTTCACTCGATCGCCGTGTGCCTCAAGCGTCACCCGCGCCGACCCGAGTGCCTTCACCGGCCAGCCCAACTCCCGGGAGGCCAGCGCGATCTCGGCTTCAGCGACCACACACCGCGCCCGAGCCAAGGGCTCCTTCGGACCGAAGGCCCGTGCTGCTTTCTGCACCAGCGCCTTGGCCCGGACCAGATCGCCGAGTTGCGCCATCGCAATACCGCGCAACGCCAGCGCCGGCGCATCATCGCGCAACGCGACCCGGTTCAGCGCGCCGAGCGGATCACCTGTTGCCAGCGCCTGTGCTGCGGCTGTGATCAGCGAATCCATAGGAATCCCGCCACCGTTGTCACTCCCACCGTCGGATGTTCGGTGTTGAGTCTAATTCACGATCCTCCACCAGGCTTTTCCAGAAGCGCTCGCAACTCTCGTTTCGCAGCACAACGGGGCAAGCTTTATCTACGCGCAGGGGATTTCCATGCTTTTGGCTTCGGTGAGTAACCGCATGTTTATCAGCGCTACCCGGCGCCCGTCCGGCGCCAAGCGCTCCTCAACCCCATACGGCACAAACCCAAGCTGCGGATAAAGAAGCAGCCCCGCGGTATTCTCGTTGAAGCACGACAGCTGCACCTCGCGTGCCCGATGGCGTTCCAACGCCAGTCCCACCATCGTCTGCACCAAAAACTTCGCGATACCTTGCCCCCGAGCTTTGGGTGACACGATCACATTGCCGATCGCGCAGACGCCATCGCGATCAAACGTATAAAAGTTCGCGAAGCCCATAACAGAATCGTCGCTCTCAACCACCGTTGAGTCAGAACGTTGAGCAATCGATGCCTGCAGTTGATCTTCCGTCAGCGGGTATTGCGCCTTCGGGAACATAAAGAACAGCTCTTGGGGATTTTGCGGAAAGGCGCAAAGGGTCGGAATATCTTCAGCGCTGACGGGACGGTGGGTCAGGTGCATGGTTTGGATCCATCCAAGTGTCGGTGTGACAGATTATTTTTTGCGGATGATGGAGAGAAGCGTGAAATCAGCTTCCTTTTCAGTCTCGTCACTGTTCATGTCCGACTTTTACGACCAACGGCGAGAATGGCCCGTCAACTCCGCTGGCTCGAATCGGCATCCCTCTAATCCGGCAGTTTCAGCCTGTCCATTGAGTGTTGCTGATCGACATGGCAGCGCACTACAAACAATTTATTACAAATTAGAAAATCATTAAACCCGATCATGTACTACCGAGTGTTAGTTTGAGCGCTTTATCTGGCCATGAGATGCCAAAGCCTTAATTATGCGCATCAAACTTTCCAACTTTCCTGCCCTCGGTGCTTACCTTGCACTTTCTTGCCTGTTTGCGACCGCGTGGTTCGTCAATCCTGCCAATCCGCATTCCTCCTTTGCCCTGATAAGTCCAGTCATGGCAGTGGCCGGCCAAGTGGCCAAGCCCATTTATACCAGCCGTTTCGCCTCGTCCGGGCTGGTTGACTTCGTGCATTCCTCGGCGGTTACCGCGTTGCCCGACGGTAGTCTGATGACGGTCTGGTTCGCTGGCTCCCGCGAAGGCGCAGCCGATGTGCAGGTGCGCTCCGCCCGTTTCGACTCGAAAACCGGCGAATGGGGGGCTGAACAGGTATTGGCGACCCGGGATTCGACTCAACAGGGCACTCGAAAATACATTCGCAAGCTGGGCAACCCGGTGGTTGCCCTCGCGCCGGATAATCGCCTGTGGTTGTTCTACGTGTCTGTGTCCATGGGTGGCTGGGCCGGTAGCGCGGTCAATGTGATGGTTTCAGATGACTTCGGTGGACATTGGTCCGCTCCGCGCCAGCTGATCACTTCACCCTTTCTGAACATCAGCACCCTGGTCCGGTCAGCACCGGTATTTCATGCCGACGGCTCCATCGGCTTACCGGTCTACCACGAATTCCTGGGCAAGTTCGCCGAGTACCTCTACTTGAGCGCAGACGGCGATGTGATCGACAAATTCCGCATCAGCCACGGCAAGAACTCATTGCAACCCACAGTGGTTCCGTTGGACGGGCAGCGCGGCATCGCCTTGCTGCGCTATGCCGGCAACACCCACCACCGTGTTCTGGCGACCCGCACCGAAGACGCCGGACAAACCTGGAGTGAGCCTTATCCGCTCGACCCTTCGAATCCCAATTCCTCGCTGGCGGCCGTCGCGACGCCCGAACACGGGTTGCTGGTGGCGCTCAACGACCTGCAGGAGGGGCGCTTCAAGTTGAGTCTGTATGGGACCGATGCAAAAATGGACGATTGGCGCTCGTTGCGCGACCTCGACAAGTCACCCGATCCAGCGGGCGCACCGTTTTCACCCGAGGCCTACAAGGAAATCATCGGCAAAGAGTTCCGCGGTTCCAGTGGCGCACTTCGCCAAGCGCTGGAGGCGCAGTTCCTGGACAACCTCGACAACCGTGTCTGTAAAAGCCAAGGGTGTGAATTCGAATATGAATACCCCTACTTCATCCGCAGTCCCGACGGTATGTATCACTTGGTTTATTCCTGGAACAACACCTTCATCAAGCACGTCACGTTTAACGATGCGTGGCTCAACGAGCGTCTCAAATGATCAGCCTGTGGCAAGCCCATGCCAGCTTCGCAATGATCCTCTTCCTGCTGCTGCCTGCTTTCGGCTTGCCCAGGACCTGGCGGATCGCACTGTTGGCCGCGTTGTTGGCCGCCAGCTTCATACCGCTGGGCGGGTTGTCGTTGGCCGCCTACTTGCGCAGCTACATTGATGACCTGGCGATCACCTCCCTGGTATTCATGGCGTGGGGCTGTTTGCGTCGGCTGGACATCCTGCCACCTGCGCGGGGTAAAACCAGCGTATTGATCCTCTTCGCCGCGCTGGCCGTGGTGCTGTACCCGGCAACCCTGGGCATGAGTGATCTGGACCCCTATCGGTTTGGCTACAGCCCGCGCCCCATGTTGATTGTTTTCGCCGTGATCACACTGGGCCTGTTTTACCTGCGCAACGGCTTGGCAGTCGTGATGCTGGCCAGCGCGACCCTGGCGTTCATCGCCGGGATAAAACCTTCGCAAAACTATTGGGATTACCTGGTTGATCCGCTGCTGGGTGTGTATTGCTGCGTGGCACTGCTGATGCTTGCCATGCGCTGGACGTATCGCTGGGCAACCAAGCGCCGCAGTGCAGTGGGCGACGTGCCCAAATCCGTTTGAGATTTAACGACTTCAATAACAGGGGAACATGGATGGGTTGGCTGCACTCGAGACGTTTGCATTACTGGCTGGGCGCGACAGCGATTACGTTTGCGCTGTTTGCATTGCTCAGGGTGGTGTTTTTCTTCGGCTTTTCCGGTTTCGACGCCAGAGCCCTGATCGACCAAAATGCTGTCCTGGAAACCCTGGGCATTGGCTTTCGCTTCGATCTGCGCCTGGCCATCCTGGTCATGTTGCCGTTGGCGTTGCTGGCCTGGATTCCTCGTTGGAATTTGATCGGCAGCCGCCTGCTTCGCCTGATCGCACGCGTGTATCTGCTCGTCGCCCTGAGCGTCCTGCTGCTGATTTACATCATCGACTTTGGCCATTACGCCTATCTGGGCGTGCGAATCAACGCCACCGTGCTGCGCTTCATCGAGGATGCGCAAATATCCCGCGATATGGTCTGGCAAACCTACCCGGTTATCTGGATTTCACTGGGTTGGCTGGTAACGGTCGCGCTGGTGACACTGACCCTGGTGCGTCTGGAACGCGTAACGCTGGACCGCCCTCGCAAACGCATCCACCCGCTCGCCGCGACCTGGGGTGGCGCGTTGATGGTGGTGTTGGTGCTGCTGGGCATTTTAGGTCGTGTCGAAAACATGAACCTTGAAAACCCCGTCCCGTTGCGCTGGAGCGATGCGTTCTTCTCGGGCAATAACCAGGTTGCCGCATTGGGCCTGAACCCTGTGATTTTCCTCTATGACACAGTCAAGGTCGGCCAGTCGCGCTATGACGAAGCGCAGGTGCGCGAACTCTACCCGGTGATGGCCAACTACCTGGGCGTAGACAAGCCCGATCCGCAAACCCTTGATTTCGTCCGTCACCAGGCGCCACAACCCTACAAAGTTCCGGGCTCCCGGCCGCCGAACGTGATGTTTGTCATGCTTGAATCGCTGGGCACCAGCGCCGTCGGGGCCTATGGCAACCCGATCAATCCGACGCCCAATATCGATCGCCTGGCCACTCAAAGCTGGTTCTTCGAGCACTTTTATGTGCCGGTGACGGGCACTGCAAAAACCGTCTGGGCCAGCATCAGCGGGGTGCCTGACGTCACTCGACAGGAAACCGCAACGCGTAATCCGCTGATCACCAAGCAAAACACACTGATCAACGCCTTCACCGATTACGAGAAGATCTACACCATCGGCGGCAACTCCGGTTGGGCCAACATGAATGCCTTGATTCGGCAAAGCATCGACGGCGTTCGCTTGTTCGAAGAGCGGGACTGGAAATCCCCGGTGGTGGATGTCTGGGGGATTTCAGATCTGGATCTGTTCAAGGAAACCGACCAGATCCTGCAAGCACTGCCCAAGGACAAACCGTTCTTTGCGTATGTGCAGACGGCCGGCAATCACCGTCCTTTCACGATTCCCAAGAGCAACGATGGATTCGAGGTCAAGCACCCTACCCTGGCCGAAGTCCAGGCCGCAGGGTCGCGCAGTGTCGAGCAGTACAACGCCGTGCGCTTGCTGGACTTCAACATCGGACGCTTGATGGAAATCGCCAAAGCCGGCGGCTACTACGAAAACACCATTTTCGTGCTGTTTGGCGACCATAACACTCGTATCGCCCAGATCCCTTTCCTGGCACCGGCCTACGAGCAACTGGGCCTGGAAAGCAACGCGGTGCCGATGATCATCCATGCGCCGGGCTTGCTCGGGACGCGCAAGGTCCAGGAAGCAGTCGGCCTGGTGGACTTGCTGCCGACCGTGGCGGGCATGGCCGGCCTTGAGTTTCGCAACAGCGGCATGGGCCGTGATATCCAGCAGCCAGCGCCCGAGGGTGAACGCGTGGTACCGCTGGTATTACGCGAGGGCACGTTCCCGCTGATTGCTGGCGTTACTCAGCACTATATGGTGCAGATGGAGCACGACGGCAGCTCGCCAAGTCTCCATGACCTGGCGTCACCCACGCCGCTGGACAACGTCGCCGAGAAAAACCCTGAAGAGTTCAAACGCCTGTCGCAGCTGACCCGCGCCATGCATGAAACCTCACGGCTGATGCTGTACCAGAACGTGCGCAAGTAAACGCTGTCCCGCGTCTATGCCTCAAATAGACGCGGGCCTACCCTGATGCCGGTAAAAGACTCTGCCTATCGCCACCCAATACTCCACCTATTAGCTGACTTCCCAACTGGGGTCTAACCTTAGTCGAGCGCTGGCACCCTAGCCGGCCGGTCAAAAGCTGATAAGGAGATAGGAATGGGTCAGAAGCCTGACTAAACCTGCCGTGGGCCGCCGTGCAGGCAACTCGATTGCCGCTGTTCAGAATTCCCGTGTGATCAAAACAATCAGTTGATCAAACTGCTGGCCCTGCAGCCTGTGTCATTGGTTTCGCTCGTTGCTATTTAACGCCCACGCTGGGCCGGATAGCCGGATGAACACGACCAAAGGTAGCTCACACATGGCAAATGAATCGCAATGCCCGTTCAATCACGCCGCTGGCGGTGGCACGACGAACCGCGACTGGTGGCCGAACCAACTGAATCTGAAGATCCTCCATCAGCACTCGTCTCTGTCCGACCCCATGGACGAAGGTTTCAACTACACCGAAGCATTCAAAACCCTGGACTTTGAAGCGGTCAAAAGAGACCTGACGGCGTTGATGACCGATTCGCAAGACTGGTGGCCGGCGGACTTCGGTCACTACGGGCCACTCTTCATTCGCATGGCCTGGCACGCCGCCGGCACGTATCGCACCGGTGACGGTCGTGGAGGCGCCGGTTCCGGCCAGCAACGCTTCGCGCCACTCAACAGTTGGCCGGACAACGTCAGCCTCGACAAGGCCCGACGGTTGCTCTGGCCGATCAAGCAGAAATATGGCCGTAACATCTCCTGGGCTGACCTGATCGTCCTCACCGGTAACGTCGCGCTGGAGTCCATGGGCTTCAAGACCTTTGGCTATTCCGGCGGTCGTCCGGACGTCTGGGAACCGGATGAGGATGTTTACTGGGGCTCGGAAAACAAGTGGCTGGGTGGCGACACGCGCTATGGGAAAGAAAATGAGCCCATGCAAGAACCCGGCGAAGGCCCACTCGTTGCCGAGCCGGGGGAAAATGAGGAGAGCCGTACCGAACAGGGGCGCAACCTGGAGAACCCGCTCGCTGCCGTGCAGATGGGCCTGATTTACGTGAACCCTGAAGGACCGGAAGGCAACCCGGATCCCGTCGCTGCCGGGAAGGACATCCGCGAGACCTTCGGCCGCATGGCCATGAATGACGAAGAAACCGTGGCACTGATTGCCGGCGGCCACGCCTTCGGCAAGACCCACGGCGCTGGACCTGCCGACAACGTCGGCGCCGAGCCCGAAGCCGCTGGCCTCGAAGCGCAGGGCTTTGGCTGGAAGAACAGCTTCGGCACCGGCAAAGGGCCGGACACCATTACCAGCGGACTGGAAGTCACCTGGACCACAACGCCCACCCGGTGGAGCAACAACTACCTGGAGAACCTGTTCGGCTTCGAATGGGAACTGAGCAAAAGCCCGGCCGGTGCGAACCAGTGGATACCGAAAAATGGCGCCGGCGCTGGCATTATTCCGGATGCTCACGACCCGTCCAAGCGTCGTAATCCGACCATGCTGACCACCGACCTGGCGCTGCGATTCGACCCGATCTATGAACCGATTTCGCGGCGCTTCCTGGAAAATCCGGACCAATTGGCCGACGCGTTCGCCCGCGCCTGGTTCAAGCTGATCCACCGCGACATGGGGCCCACTTCCCGCTACCTCGGCCCGGAAATGCCGAGCGAAGAACTGCTGTGGCAAGACCCGATTCCAACGGTCGACCATGCCCTGGTCAACGACAGTGACGTCGCCGCACTCAAGAGCAAACTCCTGGCCTCGGGCCTGACAATCTCGCAGCTTGTATCAACTGCCTGGGCGGCGGCTTCCACCTTCCGTTGTTCCGACAAACGCGGCGGCGCCAACGGTGGACGACTGCGTCTGGCCCCGCAGAAGTTCTGGCAAGCCAACCAGCCTGAGCAACTGGCTAGCGTGCTGGCGAAACTCGAGAGCATTCAGAGCGAGTTCAACAACAGCGGCAAGAAGATCTCGCTGGCAGACCTGATCGTGCTGGCCGGTAGCGCTGGCGTCGAACAGGCGGCGAAAAATGCCGGCCACAGCGTGACGGTTGCGTTCACACCGGGACGGATGGACGCCTCCCAGGAACAGACAGACGTGGAGTCGTTCGGCTTCCTCGAACCCATCGCCGATGGTTTCCGTAACTACCTCAAAGGCAGATACAGCGTATCGGCCGAGCACCTGTTGATCGACAAGGCGCAACTGCTGACACTCACCGCGCCAGAAATGACCGCGCTCATTGGCGGTTTGCGCGTGCTGAACACCAACGTCGGGCAAACCAGACACGGTGTGTTCACTCAGCAGCCGGAGGCGTTGACCAACGACTTCTTCAAGAACCTGCTGGATATGGGCGTGGAATGGAAACCGGTCTCGGAGGCTAACGAGGAGTTTGAAGGCCGCGACCGCAAAACCGGCGAAGTGAAGTGGACAGGCACCCGTGTCGACCTCGTCTTCGGCTCTCATGCACAGTTGCGAGCGTTGGCTGAAGTCTATGCAACCGCTGATGCGAAGGAAAAGTTTGTTAAAGACTTCGTGGCTGCCTGGACCAAGGTGATGAACCTGGATCGCTTCGATCTTAAGTAGCGAGCGGTAGTGTTGAAACTGCAGCGCCTCCCGATGTGGAGGCGTTGTGCTTTTTGCTGATGGGAGGAAGTGACTAAACGGGAGAAATCGTGGCAAGGGCACCAATCAAAATGGTCAACACCAGAAACCCACCCAGGAAAATTGCCATCTTGCCCATGGGGCCTCCTACGTTATGAGTTTGCTATGTGCCGTCATTTTGAGCCGGCGTCCGATCGCATTACAGATGCAGATAGCGAAGGAAAATACGGATCAGAACAAAACCCGCCCAAGCAAAAGTCCGCTGACCGTCACTGGATCAGCGGGCTTTTTTTTAATGCGCGGCCTACTCCTCAAAGCGACCCGTCGCGTCTCGATCACGCTCGTATCGTCGCGTGAGCGGAAACGGCGGCAACCAGGACTCGCGACGGACGATCCAGCTTTCGTAGGTTGGCGTCAGTTGGTCAGGGGCATCCAGGGATCCCAGGTTCACTTCGATTTCGTCGGCGGTGCGTGCGAAAACGGACGAGCCGCAGCGGGGACAGAAGAACCGCCCGGCGTAGTCGCGTGTTTCGCCAGTGATCGTCACCGCACTCTGAGGGAACACGGCGGAAGCGTGAAAAAGCGCCCCATGATGCTTGCGGCAGTCGAGACAGTGACAAAGGCCGACTCGGTATGGGCGTCCCGAAGCCTCAATTCGGACGTTGCCGCACAGGCAACCGCCGGTGAATCGTTCCATGCTGCGTCTCCTCTAAAATCAAGCGGTCGGAATGGGTCCGATCCACCTGCACTTGTCCTATCCTTCCATCCAACCCACCACTGCGGAGATCGAAATGCCCGCCTCCGAATCTACCCTCCTTCAAAGCTGGCACCACAATGCCCAATCCTGGATCGAAGCCATTCGCACTGGCTCGATTGAAAGCCGCCTCAAGGTCACCGACCAGGCAATCCTGCTGGCGGTGCTAGGCCGCCAGCCCGAGCGCGTGTTCGACCTGGGCTGCGGCGAGGGCTGGCTGCTGCGTACGCTGGCTGAACGGGCCATCAAGGCGGTCGGTGTGGATGGCGATGCGACGCTGGTCGAGGCGGCGCGAGCGGCGGGCTCTTCGCAAGTGCATTTGGCGAGCTATGAAGCGTTGGTGCAGGCGAAGGTGGACATCGGCAGCGACTACGACCTGATCTGCGCCAACTTCGCCCTGCTGCACCAGGACATCATCCCTCTGCTCGCCGCCATGAACGCCCTGCTCAACCCTGGCGGTGCGCTGGTGATCCAGACGCTGCATCCGTGGATCGCGGCGGCGGGCGACTATCAGGATGGCTGGCGGGAAGAGACTTTCGCTGGGTTCACGGGGCAGTGGCAACCCATGCCGTGGTACTTTCGCACCTTGTCCAGTTGGCTCAATGCGCTGGACATGGCCGGTTTTCGGCTGGCCGGCCTGCAAGAGCCGCAGCACCCGCAAAGTCCGGTGCCGCAGTCGTTGCTGTTGGTGGCCGAGCATCGGGGGTGAGCCCCACACCTGGTTATTCACGCCCCTGGGCCAACGTTCCCTGGGCAGCCGTCATGACGGGAACAGGTCCAGTGTGCGCTCAACCTCTTGAATGTCGATTTTGAAGCCATCGCCCTCTGGCGTTCCGACCACAAAGCCAAAATTCTGGTTGTCGCGATCCGTCAGGTACTTGAAGTAGCTGACGAAACGGTTCGGTGGCTGCAGTGCCAGCAACGAACCACCCGGCTGCAGTACATTGACGCCGTGTACGAGCTGGCTCCCTTCGACCCCCACCACCGTCCGCGCCCCGGCACAGGTCGCCACTATGGTCGGGACATCGGTTTTCAACGGATTGATTATGCGAAACCCCCTACTCTTGCGCAGATGTTCAGCGAGCTCAATTTCATTGCGCAAAAAGCGCAAGTCACCGTCGCCACCCCGGAGAATGAATACGCCAGGGTGAGACTCATAGTTCACGTGCGACAGTAGCTTTTCACCCATGGCACGGAAACGTAAATGCCTGCTTCGATTGTTGCTCACATCGTCGAATAGCACGAGCTCACGAAAAAACGCACCGTTCAAGCGAACCGGTTTCATGCCAAACCAGTCCTCGTACGCGGGGGCCTGGGTAAATATGGGAAACCTGGCGGATGGCGCGGTGGTGACCGGGACACCTTCGTCGCAGGCCAACGCATAGGTCGGGCAATCTTCCATCAACCATGTGCCAAACCAGGTATTTCCATTTTGCGTGCAGTAGACGGCACCGCGCTCGATCTCGTTTTCTACGAGAATTCGCGGAAACATACCCGGTTTGAGAGACAACCACAGACTTGCATTGTCCTTGTAGAGCGCGCCATCGATCAGCCAGACATCCTTGATCAAGTAGCCCCGTGTCGGGCCTTGAACCACGTCACCCAACCCTTCCATGGTGCGAGCGGGATGCTCGAAAGGATAAAAGCGCTTCGCCTCCCATCCTGTCACACGATCCATTTGACCGGGCAGGAAGATAGCCGGCGGTGAATGCAATACCCCACCCGGTGCAATATCCCAGCTTTTCACCGCCAGGCTTTTCAAGTTGATCTCCGCCTTGCGTGCCAGCCTTTTTCTCGCCATATACCTGTAGGCGGCAAGGCTCCATTTTTTTCGATTACCAGCGGTCGACGTGCTTAGTTCCGAGACATCGCTTTCCATGAAAAGTCCTCCCCGCGGGACAGGGTCAGTAGTCAGGCGCGAAACGCTGTAATTTCAGTACTGGAAATGGCTCAGCTGGATACAATCCTTTGCATGATGGGTGGAGTCTGCAGACTGGCATAGCGACTGCGCATGGTCTCGATGAACTGTTCGCCCGAGCTCTGGGCGCAATGGAGATAAATTTTGTGCAGCCCGCCAAAGACCATCTCATGATAGCGGCTGGCGACCTCCTCATCGCTTGGCCCGTCCGGTAAGCCAAGGTGGAGGGTCATTTCCTTCCCTTCGACAGCGAATAGCGGCGTGTCCCAGAGGAATTTGGCTGTACCTGTCTTGGGCAGTCGGACAAACATATAAGCGTGGTTTCCCAAGGAATCAATATCACCGCCGCGCCTTCTTTTCCACTTCAGAAGTCCGTCATCTGGCCGTGCCAGGCAAAGACCGATGTCGTAATAATCGAAGCCATTATCGATCGCCCATTCAAGCGCCATGAAAGTGGTGATCGAATTGACTTCGCGCAGTCTTTTGGCATCTGAAAAAATCGCCTCGGTATAGCCGAAACGTAGTGTGCTCCAGTAGCGCTTTCCGCCCCGAGTTATTACGCAGCCAAGGTGGCATGCAACAACTTCGTCCTCCAGCATTATCAAGTCGAGCCGGCCCACCGTCTTGGCTATCCTAAAAACCTCCTGCGTGGCAAATTGCGCAGCGTGGATGCCTTGCCTTGCCGAGGCATAAGGTCGAAGCATTTCCCTGTCTGCCTTTTCAATTTCCTCATCCAACAGCGTCTGGATCATTCGGTAGCGCGGTCGGTTCTTGCGTATATTGCGACGCAACTCGCTATCGTATTTTGTGGTGATCTCCTCAATGGATCGCCCCAGTGGTACGACGGCACTCAGATACAAGGGTACATACAAGGCCCCCGAGGTCGGCATTTCACTGACCACTACCACATGATTCGACGCGCAAGTTTGCGCTTCGCCGTCGGCCATAGGGATATTCCCCGGGGACTTCCCCCCTATGAGAAGCTTGGCCATTTCCCGCTGTTTTTTCCTTCCGATATAGAGGATTTCGTAAGGACTTTCGCTCTGCAGTCTGAACCTGGCAATCTCCCAGCGCCAGAAACACGCACGTCCAAGGATATCTCGCAACCAACTTGAAGCCGTTCTTATTTCGTGCCGCATCGAAGGAGATATGAGCTTTCGAATAACGGCCGCCAAGTTCCCTTTCATTTCTTCGTCATCCTATGAATTTTCTGGTGATAGATCAGAAAAAGATCCAGGCGAAACTTCAAGAGGCGTGCTTAAGCCTTGATATGAAAGACATATTTGATGAGGCGATGCTTCAATGTTTGGTAACAGTAAAGATACGGGGTAGAGGCATTGCAAGCGACGTAGGGCGGGGGTCAGTCGTATATTTTATGACGAAATGTTTCCTGTCAGAGCCGGCCTGCCGTTGCTCCGAACCATTTCAGGAAAAGGTCATTCCAGTTGCGAGATCAGACGCGGCTCAATTGAGGCCTCAAGTACCTCAAGCAGAGCCAGCGTTGGAACACAAGATCCAGCCCATCACCCCTCTGCTGTGCCCATCTGCGCTTGATTGCAGTTAAAAGATCGAGTCATTAAGGCGTATAACCTTTGAAGTGAATTGCGAACTGCAAGCCGCCAGCGCATGGCTTCCACCACCCACGGGGTAGCGACATGACCACAGCACACATCCTGGGCAACCTGTTTCCCGACTCCACCGACATACCGGAAAAATACCGCCTCGACGGCCAGACCGAACAGCGAGAATACCTGGTCGACGGTGAGCTGAAAACCTGGTCCGGGCCCCTCGCCCAAGTCCGCAGCCCGGTGTACCTGACGGGTGAAAATGGCGATGAACAGGTGATCCTTGGCAGCACGCCACTGCTCGATGCCGACACGGCATTGACCGCCCTCGACGCCGCCGTCCGTGCCTATGACCGGGGCCAGGGTTTGTGGCCGACGATGCGCGTGGCCGAGCGCATCCAGCACGTCGAAGCTTTCCTGGGGCGCATGCGTGAACAGCGCGAAGCCGTGGTCAAGTTGCTGATGTGGGAAATCGGCAAGAACCTCAAGGATTCGGAGAAAGAGTTCGACCGCACCTGCGACTACATCGTCGACACCATCAACGCGCTCAAGGAACTCGATCGTCGCTCCAGCCGCTTCGAACTGGAACAGGACACCCTCGGCCAGATCCGCCGCGTACCGCTGGGTGTGGCGTTGTGCATGGGTCCTTACAACTACCCGCTGAACGAAACCTTCACCACGCTGATCCCGGCGCTGATCATGGGCAACACCGTGGTGTTCAAACCGGCCAAGCTGGGCGTGCTGTTAATTCGTCCGCTGCTGGAAGCATTCCGCGACAGCTTCCCGGCCGGGGTGATCAACGTGATCTACGGCAGCGGCCGCGAGACCGTCAGCGCGCTGATGGCCAGCGGCAAGATTGATATCTTTGCGTTCATTGGCACCAACAAGGCCGCCAGCGACCTGAAAAAACTCCATCCAAAACCGCACCGCTTGCGCGCGGCGTTGGGCCTGGACGCGAAAAACCCCGGCATCGTGCTGCCTGAGGTGGATCTGGACAACGCGGTCAGCGAAGCACTCACCGGCTCGCTGTCGTTCAATGGGCAGCGCTGCACCGCGCTGAAAATCCTCTTCGTCCATGAAGACGTGGTCGACGCTTTCATCGAGAAATTCAACGCCAAACTCTCCAGTCTCAAACCTGGCATGCCGTGGGACAGCGGCGTGGCGCTGACGCCGTTGCCGGAAGCGAGCAAAGTCGATTACCTGCACTCGCTGGTCGCGGATGCCGTCGACAAAGGCGCCACCGTGGTCAACCCCAATGGCGGTGAAGCCCGTGCTTCGTTCTTCTACCCTGCCGTGCTGTACCCGGTGACGCCGCAGATGCGCGTCTATCAGGAAGAACAGTTCGGTCCGGTCGTCCCGATCGTGCCTTACCGGCATCTGGACACGGTGATCGATTACGTCCTGGAATCGGACTTCGGCCAGCAGCTGAGTATCTTCGGCACGAACCCGGTGGCGGTCGGTCGACTGGTGGACACCTTCGCCAACCAGGTCGGCCGGATCAACCTCAACGCCCAGTGCCAGCGCGGCCCGGACACCTTCCCGTTCAACGGCCGCAAGAACTCCGCTGAAGGCACGCTGTCGGTACATGATGCGCTGCGGGTGTTTTCGATCCGCACACTGGTGGCGACCAAGTTCCAGGAAACCAACAAAGAACTCATCAGCGAGATCATCAGCGGACGCAGTTCGAGTTTCCTCACCACCGATTACATCTTCTGAGGAGACAGAGCCTGAGCACATTCAGAGCCAATCGTCTGCCACCGCTGTTGCGCCGACTGCTGCGTCCGTTGCTGGACCCGTATCGGCGCTATCGCCACGCCAGAGTGATCCACGCGGTGCGCGTGTCGCTGGGGTTGCTGGCAACAATCCTGCTGACCACCGGTATCAACCTGCCCCACGGTGAGTGGGCATCGGTGACGATGCTGGTGGTGATTGGCGGTTTGCAGCACCACGGCAACATCGGCAAAAAAGCCGCCGAACGCGCCATCGGCACCTTGATCGGAGCCGGCGTCGGCTTGCTGCTGGTGGCGCAACAGGCCTGGCTCGGGATGCCGTGGCTGACCTATTTCGCGATGGTGGTGATCTGCGGTTTCTTCTCGTACCACGCCATCGGCAAAGGCGGTTACACCGCGTTGCTCTCGGCGATTACCGTGTTTATCGTTGCGGGGCATGGCGACAATCCGATCACCGACGGATTGTGGCGTGGGGTGGATATCCTGATCGGCATCGCCCTGGCCCTGGCATTTTCTTTCGCCCTGCCGCTCTACGCGGTTTATTCCTGGCGCTATAACCTGGCCGACGCCTTGCGCGACTGCGCGACACTCTATGGGCGCATTATGAATGGCCAGTCGGTCACCGATGACGAACACCACAAACTCGTGGGCCGCCTGAACACGGTGATGGTGCAACTGCGCTCGTTGATGCCATCGGTGTCCAAGGAAGTGCGGGTCTCCATGACTGAACTCGATGCCATTCAGCGCCACTTGCGGATGTGTATCAGCACCCTGGAAATCCTCGGCAACACCCGACCGGATGCCAGTGACCCGGACGCCATGGCCCATCTGCAATCGGCCTTGAAAGCCGAACATCGGTTGATTCGGGTGCAACTGATCGGTATGGCCCGGGCGCTCAAATCCGGTGCGTCCCAGCGGCTGAGTCGGCCTGTCGAACTGCCGTCGGACTCAAGCCTGGCCGCACCGGTTTACAGTCCGCTGGACGGCTACCGGTTACTGGTCCGGCAGTTAGCCGCCAACATCGGCGAGATGCGCCAGCACCTGACCAAGACTGCACCGCGCTGGAACATCTGACGACTGTTTATGGCGTTACCGCTCGACGAAACTTCAAACTCCAACCCTGTTGCATGCCGGCAGCGGCCAACAGAATCGCGGCGACACCGACCCATTGCAGCGGCTCCAGGCGATGGCCGAACGCGAACCAGTCGACGAAAATCGCCGCAATCGGGTAGATGAATGACAACGCACCGGTCAGTGCCGTCGGCAGTTTTTGAATCGCGCCGTAAAGCAGCACATACATCACACCGGTGTGGACGATGCCCAGGGTCACCAGGCTGGCCCACGCGCTCGGTGCTTGCGGCAGCGCCGAAAAGTGCGCGAATGGCGCGAGTAACAGCACGCCGGTGAGAACCTGAATCAACGCGATCAGATGCGGCGGTGTGCCGGTCAGGCGTTTAATGATCAACGCAGCAATCGCGTATAGGAATGCCGCTCCCAGCGCCAGAGCGATGCCCACCAGATAATCATTGCCGCTCTCGCCCTGCCCGCCATGAGCGCTGACAATCGCCAGCATCCCGAGAAACGAGATACCCAGCCAGAACAGTTTCTGCAGGGTGATTTTCTCGTTGAGGAACAATGCGGCCAGCCCCACCAGCATGAACGGCTGAACGTTGTATACCGCAGTGCCGATGGCAATCGAGGCACGGGAGTAAGAAGCAAACAACAGCACCCAGTTGCCAACAATCGCCACGCCGCTGAGCACGGCCAGCAAGAACGTGGTGCGGGTCAAAATGCCAGGGCGCAGGAAGCCGAATGCTGCGCAGATCAGCAACAACGTGCCGGCGCCGAACACGCAACGCCAGAACACCACGTCCAGCACTGGTTGCCCGGACACCAGCACGAACCAGCCGATGGTCCCGGAAATCAGCATGGCGGCAGTCATTTCAAATGACCCGCGACGTATTGTTTTGTCCATCATCAGACTCCTGTGTTTGAGCCCAAAGTATGCCAATCCGCCGGGGGGCTTCTCCAGCGCAAAAAGCAGGCTAAACTCGGCATCTGCCTTTTTTATCAAGGTGGTTTGAATTAATTGCCTAATAGGGGTTTCGCCATGACCGACGATATCGACCAAGTGCTGATCACGGCATTGATGGAAGATTCACGCCGCTCGCTCAAGGCCCTGGCGCAAATTAGTGGCCTGTCCTCGCCCAGCGTCGCCGAGCGCTTGCGCCGCCTCGAAGAACGTGGCGTTCTTAAAGGCTATACCGTCGAAATCGACCCAAAATGCTTCGGTTATCAACTACAAGCCATCGTCCGCATTCGCCCGCTGCCAGGCCAGTTGCAGGAAGTGGAGCGGCAGATCCAGGCCATCCCTGAATTCACCGAGTGCGACAAGGTCACCGGCGACGACTGTTTCATCGCCCGTCTGCATGTACGTTCGATGGAACAACTGGACACCCTGCTCGACCGCCTCAACACCCACGCCGAAACCAACACGGCGATCGTCAAGAAAACCCCGGTCAAGCGTCGGTTGCCACCGATGGCGTGAGCCTTTAGTCAAATCGCAGGCTAGAAAAAACCCGCCGAAGCGGGTTTTTTCCTCAAGGCTGACGATTAATCATCGCGGCTCATGATGCCGAACAGCTGCAACAAGCTGACGAACAGGTTGTAGATCGATACATACAGGCTGATGGTCGCCATGATGTAGTTGCGCTCGCCGCCGTGAATGATGGCGCTGGTCTGGAACAGAATGCAGACCGAGGAAAACAGCACGAAACCTGCGCTGATCGCCAGTTGCAGACCGCTGATCTGGAAGAAGAAGCTGGCAACTACCGCACCCAGCAACACAAAGAAACCCGCAGTGATGAAACCACTGAGGAAACTCATGTCCTTGCGGGAGATCAGCACATAGGCCGAAAGGCCACCGAACACCAGCGCAGTCATCGCGAAGGCCGAACTGACTACCTCGGCGCCGCCCTGCATACCCAGATAACGGTTGAGGATCGGGCCGAGCAGGAAACCCATGAAACCGGTCAGGGCAAATGCCGACACCAGGCCCCAGGCAGAATCACGGAGTTTGTTGGTGAGGAAGAAAAGGCCGTAGAAACCGATCAGCACCACGAAAATGTTCGGGTAGCCGACACGCATCTGCTGAGCGACAAACGCCATCACGCCGCTGAATGCGAGGGTGAGAGCGAGTAAGCCGTAAGTGTTGCGCAGGACGCGGCTAACCTCTAGCTGCTCAGCCTGCACGCTGTTATTAACTGCGTAATCCTGTTCGCGCATGGCGACACTCCTGTTGGTTTGAAACGTTCAGTCGCAAAGATCATAACAGACGCTCTGTAACAAGCTATGGAGAGAGTTTGACAGTGTGTTTCATTCAGGTATTATGGCGCCCGCAACGCAAACGGAGGTGTGGCCGAGTGGTTTAAGGCAACGGTCTTGAAAACCGTCGACTGTAACAGGTCCATGAGTTCGAATCCCATCGCCTCCGCCATATTTGTACGTTAGAGCCCTGATTATTCAGGGCTTTTTCGTTTCTGGCTTTGGGCAAAACCTCACAGCCCACCGTCCAGCCCACAGTCACTCCTGCCCACTCGATAACTGTCCCATCAGGCTGTGTGATCCAGTTTTTTATAGAAAAGGGAGGGCAACCATGCCCTCCCTTCCGCTTTCCACGCGTCTGCGACCGTACTGATCAGGACCTCAAGTGGCGAGAATGAAGTCTGCGGCAGTGACGGTTGTCGCATCGGCTACACCGACCAGGCGGATGGAGTCAGGTCCTGCGTAGCTGAGCAAGGTATCCGCACCGACATCGGTGATGATGACGTTGCCGGCAAAGGTCGCAGCAGTGACGCCGAACGCGGAAATATCGAGCCGGTCCTGGCCTCCCACCGCGTCGGCATCGAAGCCGATGATCTGATCGGTCCCGAAGCCCGCTGCGAACATGAAGATATCGTTGCCACTGCTGGCAACCATCATGTCGTTGCCGGCACCGCCAGTGACCGTATCGTTGCCAGTACCGCCATCGATAAAGTCATTGCCAGTGCCGCCGTTCAGGGTATCCGAGCCAATGCCGCCGAACAGTTGGTCGTTACCGCCGCCACCATTGAGCGTGTCATTACCCACCCCGGCGGTGATGACGTTGTTCAACCCGTTACCGTTGCCAACGAAGTTGCCGACTCCGATGTAGGTCAGATTTTCGACATTAGCGCCCAGCGTGTTGCTGGCCAGCGAAGTCTGCACGGTGTCCGTACCGCCACCCGCCACCTCGACCGCCACGTCTGCGGCTGCATCGACGACGTAGGTATCGTTGCCGGCGCCCCCCACCATCCGGTCAGCACCTGCACCGCCATTGAGGAAGTCGTTACCCACCCCGCCGGTGATGGTGTTGGCTTGCGCATTACCGGTACCGGTGAAGCTACCGGCGCCCGTATAGGTCAGGTTCTCGACGTTGGCACCGAGCTGGTAGCTCGTCAGGCTGGTTTGCACCAGATCGGTACCACCACCCAGCGCCTCGGTGACAAGGTCACCGACGTTGTCGACCACAAACGTGTCGTTGCCGGCACCGCCGGTCATGGCATCCGCGCCGAGCCCACCGTTGAGGGTGTCGTTGCCGTCCTCGCCATTGAGGACGTCGTTGTCGTCTCCGCCATTGAGGATGTCGTTGTCAGTGCCGCCAAACAACTGGTCGATACCGGCCAGGCCATTCAGCGTATCGTTCCCGCCCAGGCCAAGCAGCACATCGTTACCTGCGGTGCCGGTGAGGGTGTTCGCAAAAGCATCGCCCAGCAGCACCACGCCACTCAGTACCGCAACCGCCGCCGTCGCAGCAGAGGTCACCGACTCCAGCGTGCCGAAGCTATCGGTGTAGCGCACGATCACCCGCAGTTGCAGGTTGCCCTGCGCCACACCAGGGGTGAAGGTCGCGGCCGTCGCGCCGCTGATGTCGGTGAAGGACGTGCCGACACCTTGCTGCCATTGGTAGCTGAAGGTGCCCAGCCCGTCCACATCGGCAATCCCGCCCGTCAGCGCGGTCAGCACTTGCCCTTGATCCGGTGTCGTGTCGCTGATCAGCAACGCGCCTGTCGGTGCATCGTTGACGTTGGCCACCGGCCCCAGGATGTTGGACGAAACGCTTTCGGCCACACCGAAGTCATCATCGTATCCGATCACCACGCGCACTGCCTGGCCGACCTGAGCCTGGCCAAGCGCGAACGTGCTACCGGTAGCGCCGGCGATGTTGACGAAGCCAGGCCCGTTGTTCGCCTGCCATTGGTAGGTGAACTGCGGATTGCTCAGGCCATCAACGTCGATGATGCTCGCCGGATCAGCGGTCAACAGCTGGTTCTGCACTGCAAGCCCGGTGACGGTTGGCCCTGCAGTCGGTGCATCGTTGACGTTGGCCACCGGCCCAAGGATGTTGGACGAAACGCTTTCGGCCACACCGAAGTCATCCACGTAACCCATCACCACGCGCACTTCCTTGTCGACCTGAGCCTGACCAAGCGCGAACGTGCTACCGGTAGCGCCGGCGATGTTGACGAAGCCAAGCCCGTCGTTCGCCTGCCACTGATAGGTGAAGTGCGGATTGCTCAGGCCATCGAGGTCGATGATGCTCGCCGGGTCAGCGGTCAACAGCTGGTACTGCACTGCAAGCCCGGTGACGGTCGGCCCTTCGGTCGGTGTACTGTTCCCGGACGAGTCGACGATCTCCAGCGTGCCCTTGGCATCCTGGTAGACCGCCCGGACGCGGATGTTCAGACCCGCCACATCGTCCGTCACCCGGTAGGTGGTGCCACTCGCCCGAGATGCCTCGCCAGCGGCGACGAAGATGATGTCGTCATAAACGCCCGAGCCGGCAATGGTTTCGACCTGCCAGTAGTAAGCCACCCCACCGGTCACCGCGCCGGTCGGATTGGTCACGCTTTGGTTGTCCGCGTCGTGTACCGCCCGATCACTGACGCGCAACAACTGGCCAGCAACCGGCGTTTCGTCACGCACACCGCTGGCGGCATCGAGGATTGCCAGATGACCCGATGGGTCGTTGTTTTGCGCGGCGCCCACTCCAGACAACTGCGCAACGTCAGCGAACTGCAGACGCTCGATGCCCGTCAGGCGATCGACGCCATCACGCCCTGCCACCGAGTCGGTCACAATGACCGTGTCGCCATCGATCTCGATGCCGTATTCCCCCAAACTGCCGGAGAACAACGCGGTGTCGAAGCTGTTATTGCCGGTCAGAATCTCCCGCACGATGACCAACTGGCCCGAGTTGTAAGTACCGTTCATCATAAACGGCACCAGTGGCTCCATGCTGTTGAAGGTGGCGATTTCCGCGCCAGTGCCATCAGCGTTCGCCCGTACGCTGATGCGTACGTTCAGCCACTTGTCACCGTCGATGATGTCGTCACCCCCGCGACCTTCGATCAGGTCGCTGCCGCTACCGCCGAGGATGATGTTGCCGCCGTCGAAGTACGTCGCTCCGGCGGGCAGCAGATCAGCGAGGCCGTCGATCAGGTCAATGTTGGTTAACACACTGCCGTTTGCACCCGCAGTGGGCAGCGAGGTGGCATCTTCGTTGTCACCGCGCAGGAAGTCACCGTGGGACGAACCCGACAGACCTTCCATGATGTCGAAACGCACCTGCGTCGAAGCACCCGAACCCGGCACCGGCGGAACATTGAAAAAACGGTCGGTAAAATCGATAGTCACGCCCTGGGCGAGCCCCTTGAAGGTTGCCCAGTCATAGCCGGAGCCGCCGATATAACGGTCACCGAAGCCGAGACTGCCGACCATGATGTCGTCGCCGCCTTCGCCGTTGAACTTATCGTTCTCGCTACCGCCGATGAACACATCGTGGCCGATGACAGGGTCGTTGCCGAGCGGGTCGAAGTTGTCGCCAGGTGCACCGTCCGAGGTGCCCTTCTCGATCCAGTCGTCGCCTTCGTTGCCCATGTCCTGTTCGTTGGCTTTGCTACCCAGGATGAAGTCGTTGCCGTGGCCACCAATGGCCTCGGAAGCGTCTTCACCGGTCACGATGAAGTCATTACCGAACCCGCCAATGATCAGGTTGACGCCGTTGCCACC
Organism: Pseudomonas sp. MDT1-17; assembly: GCF_054898105.1. Classification (NCBI taxonomy): domain Bacteria; kingdom Pseudomonadati; phylum Pseudomonadota; class Gammaproteobacteria; order Pseudomonadales; family Pseudomonadaceae; genus Pseudomonas; species Pseudomonas sp. MDT1-17. The sequence goes on from NZ_JBUBVM010000001.1 coordinate 4,197,874, forward strand.
GTGCAGCACGTCGTTACCGTCGCCACCCTGGATGTTATCGTCGCCGCCGCGGTCGCTGATGATGTCGTCACCGGCGCCACCGCGCAGTTGGTCGTTGCCGTCACCGCCTTCGATGCGATCGTTGCCGCCGTCACCCCACACCGTGTCATCACCTTCACTCGCGATGAGGATGTCTGCATTGTTGGTGCCGCCCAGCACGATGTGCTCTTCACCTGTGTATTTGATGTAGTTGGCGTCCGGCCCCGCGGTCAGCGGGTTGTCGCGGAACACCACCTGTTCGCCATTCTCGCCAAGCGGATCGGCGTTGCCCAGGCCATCGTTGTACTGCTTGCTCTGGTCCCTTTCCAGATAGAACGCCGGGTCCGAGAACACCAGGCCCGGCAAGTGCGTGGCCGAGGTGTTGGCCATGATCAGCTTGGCGAACGAGTTGCTTTCCAGTTCGGCATTCATCGACAGGCCAGCGGTACGCTCCAGATAGTAGAAGCGGTCACCGTCCTGCAGTTTTTCCAACTGGTTCTCGAACACGAAGTTGAACGTCGAGCCGAGCATGCCGCCGAACGGAGTTTTCTCTTCGGCCAGGCCGCCGATCCAGAGGTCGATGGCATCGACGCCCGTGACAGTCACACCCTTCAGATCGTCGGCAGTCCCCAGCAGCCCATCCTTGCCGGCCCGCGTCACGTTGGCCCAAGTGCCCGTGCCGTTGAGGAAGTCCAGACGGTCGGCCGGCGCACCCGTACCACCGAATACCAGCGCCAGGGCTGCAGCGCGTTTGCCTTCCAGCGTGGTCGCCGCCGTGATCGTGTCATGAGTGCCATAGGCCGCGATGAAGTTGATCAACGACTCTGGATGTTTGAGGTGCTGCACCAGGTCGACCCAGCTGGTGTACGGCTTGAGTTGGGTATCACCGGTTTGGCTGTAGATGTCGCGGCGGACCGCATTGAGCGAAGGAATCCCCACGTCGCGGCCTCGGGCGATATTGATCGCCGGCAGGTCCAGCGGCAGGCCGAGCAGGTTACTGCGCAGCGCCTCGGTGACGAACTCGTCGATTTCGTTACCGGCTTGCCGAGTCATCCCACGCACGATCGCACTGGTCGCATCCTCGGGCGTTACGCCACTGGCGGCGTACGCCAACGGGTTGAGGAACGCCGCGATCAGGCCGAGTTGCTGATCAGGATCAGCACTGTTCGGATCGCCGACCACGTTGAAATCAACATCGAAGCGATCGACGGTCTCGGTCAGCATCGAGTGGCCAAACCGGTACACGGTGTGGGCGAACTCGGCGACGATCGAGGCATCGAGGTCAACGTCATAGACCTGGGTCGGTGCGAAGAACAGGTCGACCCTGGGCTGGATGGTCCGGGCAAACTCCTCGAACACCAGGTGCTGATACTGCATCTCGGTGCCGAACTTGGCAGCCTGGAACAAGCGCTCGCCATTCCACACCAGCGCATCGATCTCGGCCTGGTTGGCGGGCAACCCGTACACCGGAGTCAGCAGCCACTCGTTGAGGAAGGCCAGGTCACCCGAATCGAGCACGGTGTCCATGGTCTGCGCGACCAGCCGATTGTGCTCGGCGTGGAAGATCGCATGCACCGCGGTCAGGCCGATGTTCTCGTTGACCCGGCCGTCGCCAGCGATGTAATGCGCATCGAGCAACTCGTTGTCGTAGGCCAGGTTGGCCCCGGTGTGCGGATTGGCCGGCACTGCGTTGCCAATAGCGGAATCCGCGTCAGGCACGAGCACGCCACTGCTGAACACCGGCGCTGCATTGTGGGCAATGTCGGCGAGGAACTGGTGACCGGTGCGCACCGCATTGGTCAGGCTAATGGGGGAAAGCGGATTGCCTTCGACCAGGACGTCATCAGCCGTGCCGCCCAGACCGTCAACCCCCTTCATCACGACCATCGGGAAGCCGTTCGGCCCCTTGATGAAATTGCCATAGGCGTCGGTCGCCAACAGCGGCGAGTTATCGACGTCGGCATCGGTCAGGCGGATACCCAGGATGTCGTTGGCCTGCGCCTTGACCACCTTCCAGGTCGCCATACCACCGATTTCGATGTCGTCTGCAGTCCCAAACTTGCCGTCCGCCCCCAGGTCACGGTTAGTGATCAGTCTGCCGGTCGCGATGGGGCCGTTGTCGGTCAGCTCATAACCGCGCAGGAAAACCTGGTGCGACGGGTGCGAGCTGTAGGTCTGGTTTTGGTCCACGAATGGCGACGTGGTGTTGGTGTGCTCATGGATATCGTCGGCCGTGCCGAGAACGCCATCCGCCCCTGGCAGGTTGGTCGCGCGGGTCAGCACCATGAAGTTAGTGTTGCCGCCTGGCACATACAGCGGATCATCCGGTTGCAGCGGGATGAAGATGGTGCCCGAACCGCCTTTGGTCAGCAGGTCCAGACCATGATCGAAGAATTGCCCGAAGAAGGTCATCCAGGCGTTGAACGGCGCGGACAACCCCGCATCCGCCGTGGTGTTCTCGAACAGGTACACATCGTGGTCGTCGGCAGTACCGAACTGACCATCCATGCCGGGGCTGGCGACTATCCGTGTGCCATCCTTGAGCACGTCGTCGTTATCCTCCGCGCCGAAATTGAGCACACCGTCCGCACCCGGGTCGTAAGCCGTGGCATAGGCCGCCGGGTTGTTCGACGTCTGGTCGACGATCAGATTACTGATGGTGCGCGGTTGCGAGTCAAACACGAAGCCGCTGGTCTGCTGATACGACGATCCCGCAATGGCCGGCGAGCCGGGGCCGAAGAAGCCGGCAGGCACACCTTCCGCGGGATTGAAGACTGGATCGGTCAAGCGCGGGAAGGTGTTATCCGCGGCACCAAACTCGGTGTTGTTGATGCCGTTGAGGTTCATCAGGTTGTTGTTCGAGCCATCGACAGCACGCAGGCCCAACGGGGCGCGGATATTCGGGATCAGCGAAAGAATGTCCTGACCCGCCGCGTCCGCCTCGGCAATCTTGATCTGATCAAGGATGAAGTTGAGGTCGGAGCGGACCATGTGAAGGCCCTCGCCACCCTCGGTGGCATTGACGACGGGTGTCGGCGCCGTCGGCACAACCAGCTCGCCGGGTTCCACCACGGCAGTCGGTTGCGAGAACACTACTTCAGTCGTGCCATGACCATCCTGGTAGACCGCCTTGACCCTCAGTGACAGCCCGGCAAGATCAGGCGAGACCTTGAAGGTGGTGCCGTCGGCGCTCTGGAATGCCAGGTTACCGGCAGGCAGCAGAATGATGTCTTCGAAAACGCCGGTGCCCGGGTCGGCTTCGAACTGCCAATAGTAGGACACCGAGGCGTTGTTGACGAAACCCTGCAGGTTACCCACCGTGATGTTGTTGCCATCGCGCACACCGGCCATGCTAACGGTCAGTGTGTCGCCCACTGTTATCTCGCCGCCGTTTCCACCCGCGACGGTCGGCCTGCCCGTTGGTTGTGCATTCAGCCCCGACACCAGCACTCGCTGGGTATCGGCGAACTGCAGGCGTTCGATATGCAGCAAGGTATCGGTGCCGTCGCGACCCACTTCGGTATCGGTCACCGTCCAGACATCGTCCGCCACATTGTCCGTGCCGCGGGTGTCACGCGTGACCACATACTCGGACTGAAGCCCGGAAAAAATGGCGGTGTCGAAAGCCGCCCCGCCTGTCGAGGTGCCGGGCAGGATTTCCCGCACGGCCTTGAGCTGACCCGGGTTATAGGTGCCGTCGAGCATGAACGGGATCATATCGACCATGCTGTCGAAGGTGGCGATCTCGGGGCCGGTATGATTGACGTCACCGGCGTCATAGACCGCAATCCTGACGTTGAGCCATTTGTCGCCATCGATCAGATCATCACCACCGCGGCCCTCGATCAGGTCACTGCCATTGCCACCCAGGATGATGTTGCCTGTGGCAAAGCCGGTGGTCGGCAAACCGGCGTCGGCCAGAAACTGCTCCAGTCCACGGATCAGCGCCACATTGGTCAGCGCACTGCCCGTGGTGCCACCGTGGTCGACGATAGTGACCGCATTAACATTATCGCCCTTGAGCACATCGCCGAATTGCGAACCGGACAAACCTTCGACCTCGGCAAAACGGTCGAGGATCGAGGCCGGCGAGGCGCCGACCGGATTGAACGCCCCGTTATTCTGGTTGGGTGCGTTGCCGTGTGGCTGCGCCAGCGTAGCCATGGTCAGGTCAACGGTCACGCCGACCCTGTCATTTTTGTGGGTCACCCAGTCGAAACCGGACATGCCGTCCATATTGTCCTGGGCATCGCTGCCGACAAAGATGTCATCGCCACCCTCGCCGATCATTTCGTCGAAGCCAGCACCACCGACAAAGATGTCGTTGCCGATCACATCGTCATTGAGCAACGGCGAGGCGTTATCGCCAGGCGCGCCGTCCTGGGTGCCTTTCTCGATCCAGTCATCGCCTTCGTTGCCGGTGGCTGGCAGGTTGGTCTTGGCACCGAGAATGAAATCGTCACCCTGACCGCCGAAGGTGGTGCTGACGTCTTCGGTGGTGATGATGAAGTCCTGGCCATCGCCCCCCAGGATCAGGTTGCCTCCAGCCAGCATGCTGCCAGCCACGATCACATCGTTACCGGCATTGCCTTCCAGACGGTTGTCGCCGAACGAGTCGGTAATGATGTCATCGCCCGCGCCGCCCAGTACCGCATCGTTCCCGGCGCCACCTTCGAGGCGGTCGTTGCCGCCGTCGCCGTAAAGGGTGTCATCGCCATCACCGGAGACAATGATGTCATCGCCGGCGGTGCCACCGAGGACGACATGATCTTCACCGGTGTATTGCAGATAATTACTGTCCGCGCCAACAGTGTTGGGGTTGTCGCGGATCACCAGCGGCACGATTTCCACGCCGTTGATCATGAGGCCGCCCGTCGGGTCGGCGCCGCCGTTTGCGCCAAGGCCGGTGAACTGATTAGCCTGATTCACTTCCAAGGTGTACGTCGGCGTCAGGAACACCGTGTTCGACAGGTGAGTGACATCGGTGTTGAGCATGATCAGCTTGGCCAAAGAGTTGTTTTCCAACTCGGTGCCGAAGTTCAGGCCCGCGACGCGCGACAGATAGTAGAAGCGGTCGCCGTCCTGCAACGCCTCCATCTGGGTTTCAAACACAAAGTTGAACGACGAGCCGAGCATCCCGCCGAACGGCATCTTCTGCTCGGCGAGGCCACCGACCCAGAAGTCGATGTCGTCGACGCCCGTGATCGTTACACCCGTCAGGTCGTCTGCGGTACCCAGTACCCCATCCCTGCCGGCCTTCGTTACGTTGGCCCAGGCACCGCTGCCGTTGAGGAAGTCCAGGCGGTCAGCCGGCGAACCGGCACCACCGAACACCAGCGCCAGGGCAGCATCGCGTTTGCCTGCCAGCGTAGTCGCGGCCGTAATGGTGTCGTGCGTGCCATAGGCCGCGATGAAGTTGACCAACGACTCGGGGTGCTTGAGGTTGTCCGCCCAGTCAGCCCAACTGATGTACGGCTTGAGTTGGCTGTCACCGGTTGATTCGTAGAACTCACGCCGCGCCTCATTCAACGTGGGGATGCCAGTGTCGCGACCACGCGCCAGGTTCAGGGCCGGCAAATCGAGCGGCAGACCGAGCAGATTGTTGCGCAACGCTTCGGTGACGAACTCGTCGATCTCGTTGCCGAGCTGGCGGGTCACACCGCGAATGATCGCTCCTGCCGCTTCGTCCGCGGTAGCCCCGCTGCCGGCGAACGCCAGCGGGTTGAGGAAGGCCGCGATCAGACCGAGTTGCGAGTCCGGGTTGTTCGGGTCCGTGAGGAGCGGATTGAATTCGGGGTCGAAGCGATCGACGGTCTCGGTCAACATCGAGTGACCGAAGCGGTACACCACGTGGGCGAACTCTGCGAGGATGGCCGGGTTGATCGAGGTGTCATAGCCGTTGGGGGCAAGGAATGCGTCGACCTGCGGCTGAACGGTCCGCGCGAACTCCTCGAACACCAGGTGCTGGTACTGCATCTCGGTGCCGAACTTGGCGGCCTGGAACAGGCGTTCGCCGTCCCACACCAAAGCTGCGATTTCGGCGAGTGTAGTCGGTATCGCGACCACATCGTCCACCAGCCACTCATTGAGAAACGCCAGATCGCCAGCGGCCAGGATGGTTTCCTTGGATTGCTGGACCAGGCGGTTGTGCTCGGAGTGGAACACATGGTGCACGGCGGTCAGGCCGATGTTCTCGTTCGCCCGGCCATCGCCGGCAATGTAGTGAGCGTCGAGCAGTTCGTTGTCGTAGGTCAGGTTTTTGCCGCCCGCGCCAACGGGCTGCGCATTGCCGATATCGGCGTCAGCATCCGCCTGCAGAACCCCGCCGACGGCTACCGGCGCGGCATTGTGGGCGATGTCGTCGAGGAAGCCATGCCCGGTGCTCACGGCGCTGGCCAGACTGATCGGAGCATCCCGGTTGCCTTCGACCAGTTGCGTGACGTCATCAGCCGTCCCGGCGATACCGTCGGCGCCGTTACTGATGCGCATCACCACCTGCGGCATACCGCTCGAGCCCCGCATGAAGTTGCCATACGCATCGGTTGCCAGCAGCGGCACGTTGTGCACATCGGCGTCGGTCAGGTTGATGCCGAGAATGTCACGGGCCTGGGCCTTGACCACTGCCCAGGTCGCCATGCCACCGTTCTCGGCGCCGCCATCATCGGCAGTGCCGAACTTGCCATCGGCGCCCAGATCGCGGTTGGTAATCAAGCGCCCCGTTGCAACAGGGTCACCTGCCGCGTTGAGGACGTACTCGCGCAGGAACACCTGATGCGAGGGGTGCGAGCTGTAAGTCTGGCTCTGGTCTACGAACGGCGAGGTGGTGTTGGGCTGGCCATCATCGGCAGTGCCGACAATTCCGTCCGCGCCGGCTGTACGCACTGCCCGTGACAGCACCATGAAATTGGTCGGGCTGCCCGGCACGAACAACGGATCGTCCGGCTGCAACGGAATAAACACGATGTCGGTACTGCTCTTGCTGAGCAGGTCGAGGCCGTGGTCGAAGAACTGGCCAAAGAAGGTCATCCACGAGTTGAAGCCGGCGGTGAGACCGGCGTCCGGCGACTCATTGGGGATGAAGAACACTTGCTTGTCGTCTTCCGTGCCAAACACACCATCGAAACCTGGGCTGATCACCGAATCGGCACCGCCGTTCGCCGCGACAGCGGCCGGGTTGTTGGCGGTCTGATCATTGATCAGGTTGCTGATGATCCGTGGCTGCGGGTCGATCACCGACCCGGTCCCGGCATAGGCCGCTCTATAAGAAGCATCAAGCAGGCGCAGGAAAGAATTGTCCGCGGCGCCAAATTCGGTTTGTCCGGCGACCAGGTTGTTGTAGCTGCCATCGACGGTACGCAGGCCGAATGGCACCTGACTGTTGGGTAGCAAATCACTGAGGCTGGCGCCGTCGGCATGCGCCTCTGCGATGAAGATTTGTTTGAGGATGAATTCCAGGTCCGACTGGTTGAAATTGGCCATTTTGATTGCCCTCGATGTCTTTGGGGGAAGGACACGGGACGATAAAAATCCTCCCGCGCCCAGCCAGGTGCTGGCTTGCGCAGTGTGTTGGTTGATTTTTTGGCGAGAGTTGGCACGGGATGGCAGAGCCAATACACGGCCCCCCCCGGGATGCGCGCCTGGAATTCGCGAAAAGAATGGCTCGCTGAGCGATTAGGCAGAGCGAATCCGAGCCCTGGGTGGGCCATGGAAACTTGAAGAAAAGGCGAATTTCCGGAACAGCCCCTTCACTCTGCAGAAGAACGAAATAATCGACATGGTGTGCTCCTTCGGGAACATCATCGCGCCTTGTGCTGCCAAAAAGTTGACAGGCTTCAGGCGGGCGGTTCCCTCAATGAGTAAGACTAAAGGTGCATAGCAAAAAATTGTCAATTTTACGACGCAGAAAACAGACGATTGGTAATTGACCTCTCAACTGGCTGTTTTTAAAAAACTTATAGGCAGTTCGTCGCAGCATTAGAGCGAAATGTTATTTCAGATTGTGTCGACGCCACCTACGCTGCTGGCTATGGAAGCAACGCAGAGATTTGCAGGAGATTCGCCCTAGAGCGACCACCCTGCGTATCGATCAGCTGCCTGCGGAACTACATTTTTTGCTGTTTGTTAGCTGTTGCGCCGCAAGGGCAAACGGCTTTTTCGAAGAGGGGTCAATCAAATGCACAAACAATCGAGCATTCGATCCGAACTGGCTGACGCGCTTTTTCGACTTCGCCGCAGTTTTTACTCGTTAGCAGGATTCAGTGGCGTCATCAACGTCATGATGTTGACGCCAGCCATTTATATGCTGCAGGTCTATGATCGGGCCTTGGTCAGTCAAAACGTCACAACGTTGACGATGTTGACCATTCTGGTGATAGGCCTGTTCTTGCTGATGTCCACGCTGGAAATGTTCCGCACCCGTGTGCTGATCCGGGTCGGCAACTGCCTCGACATGGACCTCAATCGACGCATTTTCACCGCAGCATTCGAGCGCAACCTGAGCCGCGCCGGAGGTAATCCGGCCCAGGCCCTGCAGGATCTCGCGCAGGTGCGTCAGTTCCTCACCGGCAATGGCCTGTTCGCTTTCTTTGATGCGCCATGGACGCCGATCTACCTGCTGGTCGCCTATCTGATCCACCCGCTGCTCGGACTGATCACGCTGATCGGCTCGCTGATTCTGGTGGGCCTGGCTTATCTCACCGAGAAGGCGACGCAAAAGCCGCTGGCCGAAGCCAATCAGGCCGCCCTCTCCTCCGCCAGCTACGCCAACAACAACCTGCGCAACGCCGAGGTCATCGAAGCCATGGGCATGTTGCCGTCGATCGGCAAGCGCTGGTACCAAAGCCATTTGCGCATTCTGGAAATGCAGACCCTGGCCTCCGACCGTGCCGCCCTGATCAGCAGCACCGGGCGCTTCGTGCGTATCACGTTGCAGTCGCTGATCCTCGGCGCCGGCGCGCTGCTGGCGATCGAAGGCAAGATCACTCCCGGGATGATGATTGCTTGTTCGATCCTCACCGGCCGCGCGCTGGGGCCGGTGGAACAAGTCATCGCGTCGTGGAAGCAGCTGCTTGGCTGCCGCTCGGCCTGGGGTCGGTTGAACGAGATGCTGAACGAGTATCCGCGCCGGCCACCGAGCATGTCGCTGCAGCGGCCGCTGGGCATGGTGGCAGTGGAGAATGTGTATGCCGGTGCCCCCGGCACCAGCAACACGATTCTGCGCGGGGTGAGCTTCAATCTTTCCCCCGGCGAAAGCCTTGGCATTATCGGTCCATCCGCCTCGGGCAAATCCACCCTCGCCCGCCTGTTGGTCGGCGTCTGGCCGGCACAGGCCGGCAAGGTGCGCCTGGACGGCGCGGACATATTCACTTGGAACAAGGGCGAACTTGGCCCCTGGCTCGGTTACCTGCCACAGGACGTGGAGCTGTTCGAGGGCACCATCGCCGACAACATTGCGCGCTTTGGCGAAGTGGACAGCGACGCGGTCATCCGCGCCGCCAGGACGACTGGAGTGCACGAGATGATCCTGCGTTTAGCGCAGGGTTATGAGACCCGTCTGGGCACCGATGGCAGCCCGCTTTCCGGTGGCCAGAAGCAACGCATCGCCTTGGCCCGCGCGCTGTATGGAGAACCCAATCTGATTGTGCTGGATGAGCCGAACGCCAACCTCGACGACGTCGGGGAAAAGGCCTTGGTCGATGCGCTGGCCCAACTCAAAAACCGCGGCGCCACCGTCATTCTGATTTCCCACCGTCCCAATGTGCTCTGCGCCGTCGATAAGGTGCTGATGCTGCGCGACGGCGGCGTGCAGATGCTCGGCACGCGCGACGAAGTATTCGCAGCACTGCGCAAGGCCAGTGTGATGCCTGCAGGCGCGTCAACTCCGCTGGCCTCCGTCAAAGCACGGGAGTAACCGATCATGCAAATGAGCCAACACACCGACATGATTCAATCCGACCCCAGGCACCCGGTGGATCTGGACGTCGGCAAACCCATGCGCTGGGGCATATGGCTGGTGCTCGCCGGCTTCGGCGGCTTCCTCCTGTGGTCCTGGCTGGCGCCGCTGGATGCCGGCGTGGTAGCGACAGGCACGGTCAAAGTCACCAGCAATCGCAAAGCCGTGCAGCATCTGAGCGGCGGCACCGTGGAGGCCATTCTTGTTCGCGAAGGCGATGCAGTGAAAAAAGGCCAGGAGGTGGTCCGCCTCGACTCCCTGCGCGCAGCTGCCGAACAGGGTGCGGTCAGCGCCCAGTACATCGTCAGCAAGACGGTGGAAAACCGCCTGGAAGCGGAACGTGACGACCGCGATGTGGTGAACTACGATCCCGAATTGCTCAAGCGCTTCGGGAATGACCACCGCTTGGTGGCCGCCATGAATCTGCAACAACGTCTGCTGGACACCCGGCGCGCCGGCCTCGCTGGCGAAATCAGCATCTTGCAGGAAAACCTCGCGGCGTCGGCGGTGCAGCTCAAGGGACTGCAGCAGGTCTATGGCGCCCGCGCCTCGCAGATCAACTTCCTCAACCAGGAACTGAAAGGCACCCGCGTGCTGGCGACCGAAGGCTATGTGCCGCGCAACCGTCTGCTTGAGCTGGAACGCAGCAACGCCGACCTCTCCGCCGGCCAGGCCGAGAACCTCAATAACATCGCTCGCATACGTAGCCAGACCACCGAAATCAAGCTGCGCATCCTGCAGCGCCAGCACGATTACCAGAAGGAAGTCGAATCGCTGCTCACCGACACCGCCAAGGAAAACACCACCCTGGCCGACCGCTTGCGTGCGCTGGACTATGAAGTGACCCACACGATAATTCGCTCGCCGATCGATGGCATAGTCCAGTCCCTGAGCATTGCGACCATCGGCGGGATCATTCAGCCCGGCTTCAAGATCATGGAAATCGTTCCGGACAACGAACCGCTGCAGGTCGACGCGATGATTCCCGTGCAGGCGATCGACAAGATGTTCCCCGGCCTGGCCGTAGACATTGCCTTCCCCGCCTTCAACCATGCCCAGACGCCCAACATACCCGGCCGCGTGAAAACCGTTTCCGCCGACCGCCTGCTCGACGAGGAAAGCAAGCAACCGTTCTACCTGGCTCAGGTAGAAGTCACGCCCGATGGCATGAGCCTGCTTGGCAGCAATCACATTCGCCCCGGCATGCCCGCCAGCGTCACCATCAAGACTGGCGAGCGCAACATGATGAGCTATCTTCTCAAACCGATGCTCGAACGTGTCGACAGCTCCTTCAAGGAACAATGAAATGGACCGTCATTGCCTGTTCTTCTGCCTGCTAGCGGTGTCCCTCCCGGCCAGCGCCATGGACCTCAAACAAGCCTGGGATCTGTTGCAGTACCAGGGCCCCGTCTATCGCGCCGCCGTGCATGAAAAGGAGGCCGGTGTGGAAAACCGCGCCATCGGCATGGCGGGTTTGCTACCGCAGATCAGTGCCTCGGCCTACGACAACAAGGTCAATGGCACCCAGCGCCAGAGCGGCGTCGAAAGGGATCTCGACTACGACTCCAAGGGCGCTAACGTGCGCTTGCGCCAGCCGCTGTTCAACAAACAGAAAATGGCCGAGTACCGCCAAGGTAAACAGCGTGCCGACTACAGCGTCGCAGTGTTCGATGCCAAGAGCCAGGACGCCGCGGTGCGCCTCGCCGAAAGCTATTTCGACGTGCTTTTGGCCAGCGAAACCATCGTCCTCGCCAAGTCCAAGCTGAGCGCCTTCGATGAGCAACTCGCCTCGGCGAAACGGCGCATGGAGCTGGGGGCCGGCACCGTCACCGACATCGACGAGTCGGTCGCTCGCCGCGACCTCGCCGCGGTGGAGCTGATCGAAGCGCAGGACAACCTGGTCAATGCGCGCCGCAAGCTTGAGGAGCACATCGGAGAAACCCCCGAATCCCTGACCACCTTGCGTCCGAACTTCAATACGCAACCGCTGCTACCGAGCAACCTGCAGGACTGGCTGATCAAGGCTCAGACCGATAGCCCGCTGATCCATGCGCGCCGTCATAGCAGCGACCTCGCCGAAGAAGAAGTGAAGCGCGCCAAGGCAGGCCACTGGCCGACACTGGATTTCGTTGCCGGCTACACCGCGGGCGATAGCCAATCAATCTCCGAGCTCAATCAACGCAACCGCTACACCTCAATCGGGCTGGAAGTAAACTTCCCGTTGTACAACGGTGGTGGCACCAGCGCGTTGACACGCCAGGCGAGTGCCAATAGCTATAAGGCCCTGGACGAACTCGACGCCACGCGCCAGGAAGTCATCTCCGGCACCACCCGTGAGTATCGCGGCGTACAGAGCGGCGCCACACGTATTCAAGCGCTGGAGCGGGCCGTGGAGTCCAACGAACGCTCACTGACTTCGTCACGCAAGGGCTTCAAGGAAGGTGGCACCAGCACCAACTCGGACGTCCTCAATGCCGAAGAGCTGCTCTTCGTTGCCCGCCACGATCTGTTCGAGGCCAAGCTGCGCTACTTGATGTCGCGCCTGCGCCTGGCCTCTTCGGTGGGCAGTCTGGGCGACGACGATATCGACCACATCAACGACTACCTCGGCCCGGAACTGTTGGTCACCAACTGACTTTCACCTGCGCGCCGATACACCGCCGCGTACTCGCCTTCCTCCGATGCGGCTTGGCCCCTGACTAACCACACAGTTGCAAGGAAGTGTCACTGCTGCACCTCGGCGACAGGGTGTAGCGGATGCGAAAAGGATCGCCGACCTCGCGCAACCATTCGTCGCATGAGAAACGAGGCGCGAATTTATTGACAATTCCTGGCTTAAGGATTGCACAGACGCTCGTAGCGGCCCCAGAACGACATAATTCTGACGCGGCGGCACTTTAATTAACGTTTAAGGACTCCAGCGAAGCGCTTGGTCAGTCACCGGGAGATGTAACGTGTCAACTCTCAATGAAATCGCAGCGAACCACGCGAGAATGGCTAAGGCTCTTGTAGAAGAGTCGCCCGGGCTGAGTGAGCGTCACACCCAAATAGTGGAGACCTTCGAAGTCTCATCCATTGATGCGCAACACGTGCCCCTGCACCTCATCACCGGAGTGCAGGACAACCACTTCGGGCAAACGACTGGCTACTGACCGCCTAGGTAATCGTCGACCAGCACTTCCTGGCCTAAACTCAACTGACTACCAGCCCGTTGGGGAGCTGCGGGAGAGGTATTCCCATGCTCGAAGCTATCGAGATGCCGCGCGTGAAGCACTTTGCCGCAAACGTTGCCGGCCGAGATTTCGCGGTCGGTGACATTCATGGCCATTTCACGCGGTTGCAGGCCGCTCTGGATGCAGTCGGGCTCAACCCCTCAGTAGATCGCCTGTTCAGTGTTGGCGATCTGATTGACCGCGGGCCAGAGTGCCGTGACGTCCTCGATTGGCTGGACAAGCCATGGTTCCACCCGGTGCGGGGCAACCATGACGATTACGTGGTGTGTTTCGACACTTGCGACCTCGACAGCTGGATCGGCAACGGCGGCACATGGTTCATGGATCTGCCGCTGTTCGAGAAGCAAGCATTAGCGGCGCAGTTCGCCAAGCTCCCTATCGCGATCGAAGTCGAAACAGCACAAGGCCTGATCGGCATCGTGCACGCCGATTGTCCATTTCCATCATGGGAACAGTTTCGCAGGGAACTGGAATCGCCAGAAAGCAACGGGCAGCTGCAGGTGGTCCAGCACTACTGCATGTGGTCTCGAAATCGGATCGATCAGATGCAAAAGCATGGCGTTGATGGCCTACGCGCGCTTGTCGTAGGGCATACGCCGCTTCTTATGCCAGTCAGCCTTGGCAATGTGATTCACATCGATACGGCTGGCTGGAGGCCGGACCGTGGCTATTTCACCCTGCTGAATCTCGAAACGCTCGAAACCATCCCCGCAACCTGACTCAAACGGCTCGTCCGACAGAATTCACTTAATAAAAAACCCGGCCTCATCAGCCGGGTTTTTTATTCGTTATTCAGGTGGCATCACTGCCACCGACCCTCAACAGCACTTCGGCCCGGCCTTGCTTCCGTAGCGAGCTTCCTGGCGTTCCCGAAAGAACACCTCATAACTCATCACTGGTTTGTCCGGGTGCTTGCTTTGCATATGCTCGACGTAGGTGTCGTAGTCGGGCATCCCGACCATCAGGTGCGCGGCCTGTCCGAGGTATTTACCGAGGCGACTGAGGTCATTGAACATGCTGCAATCCTCGATTACGCATCCGGAATAGCCTGGAATGGCGCTTCTTTATCCGTACGTTCTTTAGTACCCCAGGCGGCGATACCGACCTTGAGTGCAAAGAACAGGATGCTGAAGACCACCAGCAAGAACAGCGCCGTCAACGTTGCATTGGTGTAGGCGTTGTAGATCACGTGATGCATCTGGTCGATGCTCTTGGCCGGCGCGAGGATCTGACCGTTGGCCAGGGCATCGCTGTATTTCTTGGCCAGGGCCAGGAAACCGATCGCCGGGTTGGCGTCGAACAGCTTGATGAAACCGGCAGTGGTGGTGCAGATCAGCAGCCACACCGCTGGCAGCATGGTGACCCAAACGTAACGCTGGCGCTTCATTTTGATCAGCACGACGGTCGCCAACATCAGCGCGATACCCGCCAGCATCTGGTTGGAGATACCGAACAGCGGCCACAAGGTGTTGATGCCACCCAGCGGATCGATCACGCCCTGGTACAGCAGATAACCCCACATCGCCACACAACCAGCAGTCGCGATCAGGTTGGCGGTCCAGGATTCGGTGCGCTTCAGGGAGGGCACGAAGGAGCCAAGCAAATCCTGGAGCATGAACCGTCCGGCACGCGTACCGGCGTCCACCGCGGTCAGGATAAACAGCGCCTCAAACAGGATCGCGAAGTGGTACCAAAACGCCATGGTGTTTTCACCGGGCAGGACACTGTGCAGGATCTGCGCGATACCGACCGCCAGGGTCGGCGCACCACCGGCACGGGCGAGGATGGTGGTTTCACCGATGTCCTTGGCCACCGCTTGCAGGGCTTCCGGGGTAATTGCGAAACCCCAGCTGCTGACGGTCTGAGCCACCGAAACAGCGTCGGAACCGACAATCGCCGCCGGGCTGTTCATGGCGAAGTACACGCCTGGCTCGATCACCGACGCGGCAACCATGGCCATGATGGCGACGAAGGACTCCATCAGCATGCCGCCGTAACCGATGTAACGGGCATGACCTTCGTTAGCCAACAGTTTCGGTGTGGTCCCGGACGCAATCAGCGCGTGGAAACCCGAGACCGCGCCACAGGCGATGGTGATGAACAGGAACGGGAACAGACCGCCCTTCCACACCGGCCCGGTACCGTCGATGAACTGGGTCAACGCCGGCATTTTCAGGTCGGGCATGGTGATCAGGATGCCGATCGCCAACGCCACGATGGTGCCGATTTTCAGGAAGGTCGACAGGTAATCGCGCGGCGCCAGGATCAGCCACACCGGCAACACCGCAGCGACAAACCCGTAACCAATCAGCATCCAGGTGATCTGCACACCGGTGAAGCTGAAGGCTTTGGCCCAGACCGGATCGGCAGCGATCTGCCCGCCCAGCCAGATCGAACCCAGCAACAGCGCCACACCGATCACCGAGATTTCCCCGATGCGGCCCGGACGGATGTAGCGCATGTAGATGCCCATGAACATCGCGATCGGGATGGTCGCCATCACCGTGAACATGCCCCACGGGCTCTCGGCCAGGGCCTTGACCACGATCAGCGCCAGCACCGCGAGGATGATGATCATGATCAGGAAGCAGCCAAACAGCGCGATGGTGCCCGGGACGCGGCCCATTTCTTCGCGGACCATGTCACCGAGGGAACGACCGTTGCGGCGGGTGGACAAGAACAGAACCATAAAGTCCTGAACGGCACCGGCCAGCACCACGCCGGCAATCAGCCACAACGTACCGGGCAAATAGCCCATCTGCGCCGCCAATACCGGACCGACCAGCGGCCCCGCGCCAGCGATGGCTGCGAAGTGGTGACCGAAGAGTACGTGTTTGTTGGTCGGTACGTAGTCCAGACCGTCGTTGTTGACAACAGCGGGCGTGGCACGATTGGGGTCGAGTTGCATCACTTTGTTGGCGATGAACAGGCTGTAGTAGCGATAAGCGACGAGATAGATAGCGACTGCTGCGACTACGATCCAGAGGGCATTGATCGCTTCGCCGCGGCGCAGGGCCACGACACTTAGCGCAAACGCTCCCAGGACAGCCACGGCAAACCAGGCGAGGTGTTTAGCCAGACGGGGCATAGCGTGTCTCCTGCCACAGCCAGTGGACTGCGGCGGTAATTTTTATAATTGTGTCCGCTGTGCGGAGCTGGCCCAATATCCCCGCATGCCGTCTACAAATAAATCCGCGTTACTACGTACGCGGCGTCTACGTAGTTCTACGTAGACAAGTCAGATCTTTCAGCTGAAATGCAAAACCTGTGGGAGCGGGCTTGCTCGCGAAGGCGGTGTAACAGCCAACATCGATGTTGGATGTGATGGCCTCTTCGCGAGCAAGCCCGCTCCCACAGGTTTTGCATTTCATCTGACAGGCATCACCGCCGCAGGTCATCCCGTCCAGCACCGCTACTGGACACGCGTATCTTTGGCATATGATGCCGGGCCTTCGCCTTCCCTCGGTCCGGACAGGAGCAGAGATGCAGCTCAAACACAAAATCGTCGCGCTCGGGATTCTGCCGCTGGTGTTGGCCATCGCCGTCATCTGCGCGCTGGTGATTTCGATGAACCGGCAACTGGGTGAACAACAGGCGCAACTGATCGAAGACAGCATTCTGGCGAGCAAGCGCGCAGAACTTAAGAACTACGTCGAAATGGCGCAAAGCCTGATCGAACCGCTGTACGACGACGGCCACGGTGACGAACACGCACAGCAACAAGTGCTGGAAGAACTGCGCAAACTCAGCTTTGGCATCAATGGCTACTTCTTCGTCTACGACCACGAAGGTCGCAGCCTGATGCACGCGCGCCAGTCAGATCTGGTGGGCAAATACCTGTGGGACATGAAGGACCCTCACGGTTTGCCAGTGATCCAGGCGTTGCTCAAAAGTGCGCAATCAGGCGAAGGCTTTCAACGCTACGCCTGGAACAAACCCTCTTCCGGCCAAGTGACCGACAAGCTCGCCTATGTGGTGATGTTGGATCGTTGGGGCTGGATGCTCGGCACCGGCATCTACCTTGAAGACGTTGAGCGCGCGACCCAACAGGCGCGTGACGAAGTGGCCCAAGGCATTCGTAAAACCATGCTGGCGATTGCCGCAGTGGCCCTCGTGGCGGTGCTGTTTGTCTTCGCCAGCGGCATGACGCTCAACGTCAGCGAGCATCGTCTGGCCGACAAAAAACTTCAGCGCCTGACTCAGCGTATCGTCAGTTTGCAGGAGGAAGAGCGATCGCGGGTTTCCCGTGAACTGCACGACGGCATCAGCCAGCTGCTCGTCTCGATCAAATTTCAGTTCGAATTGGCCAGCCATCTGCTCGATAACGGGCAAGCACACGACAAGGGCTTGAGCACGCTGAGGGACGCCACGGAACGCCTGGGGGAAGCGATTGGCGAGGTTCGCAGCCTCTCTCACGACCTGCGCTCGTCGCTGCTCGACACCCTGGGCCTGCCGGCGGCGATCGGTCAACTCGCCGCAGAATTCGAGCAACGCAGCGGCCTGGTGGTGACTTACAACGATAATGAATTCGACTGTCATTGGGTCGATGGGGCAGCGGTCGCGCTGTTTCGCATCGTGCAAGAAGGCCTGACTAATATTGAACGACACGCCCAGGCTAAAAACGTCTCCATTACCTTGCACGGGTCTGAAGAGTGCGTACGGTTGACGGTGGTCGATGACGGTATCGGTTTCAACGTCGCCCAGGTCGAACGTCGTCATGCGGGCATTGGCCTGCGTAATATCCGTGAGCGTGTCGAGCATTTTGGTGGACGCTTCGACCTGATCTCGATGCCCGGAAGAAGTGAGCTGGACGTTCTGCTGCCGATGAAAGTACCCGGCGCAAAACGCTGACTGGCCCCACAACAACATGAGTGAATGCCCGCGATGAACCTGCCCTACCCGATCCGCGTCGCCCTGGTCGACGATCACGCCCTGGTCCGCGACGGCATCAAAGCGCTGCTGGCGGTCATGGCCCCCCTGGAAGTGGTGGGCGAAGCCGAGAATGGCGCGGATGCCATTGAAATGGTTGGGCGCTGCCAGCCGGACCTGTTGCTGGTCGACATTAGCCTCAAGGACATGAACGGGCTTGAGCTGACCCGGGTGTTACGCAGCCAGTACCCGTCGCTGAAGGTCTTGGTGCTCAGCATGTACGACAATAATGAATACGTGAGCGAGTCCGTTCGCGCGGGTGCCAGCGGCTATGTTCTGAAGAACTCACCGTCGCGGGAAATCATTGCGGCGATCGAAGCCATTGCCAGTGGCGGTACGTTCTACAGCGCCGAGATCGCCCAGCGGCTCATCGCTGATAAAAGTAACGATAACGAGCTGACACCGCGCGAAAGCCAGGTGTTGTACAAGATGGCTCAGGGGCTGAACAACAAGGAGATGGCCCGTGAACTGGACATTAGCGTACGGACGGTAGAAACCCATCGCCTGAGCATCCGTCGCAAACTCAACATCGACAAACCGGCGGCCCTGGTCAAATACGCGATTGATCACGGGATCATCTCTCGGTAGCAGGCACTCCTCGAACTTTTCGACCAGTTAGGTTATGACGGCTGGGTTTATCGCCGGATCATCGTCTGCAGAAAGGCTTCGCTGCTTTTGCCATTCATCGATAAAGCTCAACAATCGGAAATGCTTGCCGATAGTCAGGACAATGCCCCATCGTCTGGGGATCCTGGAATGAGTAGCAGCGGGTTAAAGCTGATGAACGATATTTATCTACTGATCGAGCACGGCATCGATCAGGGCGAAGTGTATGTACTGGGCTGGTTCGATGATGAACGCAAGGCTAAGGAAGTCGCCGAGGAGAAGGAGTGGGAGGTGTATCGCGCCAGCTTAAAAGCCGAGCATGTATGGTCCAGTCACAAGCCGTTGGCCCCGGATAAAACAACTTATCGGCGTTTCTGGATCAAAGAGGTTTCCAGGTATGAGCGCGTACCTGTTCCGAGGTCCTCAGCGGTCCACTGACATTGAGCAAGTGCCGAATTTCAGGCAAAAAAAATCCCAGGCAGCTGATGGACGCCTGGGACTCAAAATGCATAAACCGTGGTGGTGAACGCGGGGCGAATATTACTTAATATTTCTGCCTGCAACAAGATATCTTGATTCACTATCTAGTTACTAAAAACTCTAACCCATTAAATATCCACACAATTTTTATGGGTGAGCGTCGACAAGTACTGATTTAGAGGTACCAGCGATACTCCCGCGCGCTGATGTCCTGCAGGAATGCCAAATGGTCCTGGCGCTTGTTTTCGCAGTAGACATCCACAAATTCCGCCCCCAAACCCTCGCGCAACTGCGCATTGTTTTGCATCGAACGCACGGCCTCCAGCATCTCCAGCGGGAAGTCGATGCCGCTGCCACGATCTTCGTTGAGGGATGCAATGGGTTCACGACCCCTTTCAAGTCCTTGCTCCAGCCCTACCAAAATCGCCGCCAACACGAGATATGGATTGGCATCCGCGCCCGCCAGGCGATGTTCGATGCGCAGATTTTTAGCGTCCGACTCAGGCACCCGCAGGCAAGCGTCACGATCTTCAAAGCCCCAACTGGCGCGCGTCGCGACGTTCACCGTGCCGCTCAAGCGGCGCATTGCGTTGTGATTCGGTGCAAAGATCGGCATGCAATGCGGCAATACTTCAAGGCAACCGGCCACCGCATGGCGCAGCGCCTGCTGATTGTCAGCCGCCAACAGGTTGTTTCCCGCCCCGTCGTAAAGGCTCACATGCACATGCATGCCGCTACCGGGGTGCTGCAAGTAGGGTTTAGCCATGAAGCTGGCGCGGTGGTTGTGTTTGAGCGCCACCCCCCGTGTACTGCGGCAAAACAGGGCCGCCCAGTCGGCCGCACGCAGACCGTCGTCAAGGTGACCAAAATTGATCTCGAATTGACCCGGGCCCAGCTCCGCAGTGATCACCGTGGTATCGATGCCTTGCGCCCGCGCGGTCTCGACCATTTCATCGAGTACCGGTGAAAATCTCGACAGCCGTTCGATGTGCATATTCGGCTGATCATCGGCATCGTCCGTCAGCTGATCGCGAGGGAACTGTGGCAAGCCGTCACGCAGCTGGCGATCGAACAGATAGAACTCCAGCTCGAACGCGACCACGGGAAAAATCCCTTTTCGGCCGAGACGCTCGAGCACCTGCGCCAACACTTCGCGCGGCTCGAAGACGATAGGCTTTTCAGTACCGCTTGAGGTAATCAGCATCTGCCCCAGCGGTTGGTTTTCCCAACTCACTGGCTTGAGCGTACCGGGCACCAGTCGGCGGGGAGCATCCGGATCACCGTCGTTAAAACAGTAGTCGCCGATTTTGAACAGACCGCCCTGCGTGCCCAGCAACACACAGTTTTGCGGCAGCTTGAGCACGCTGCCAGCGGCGACCTTCTCGAGCATTTCTATCGGGTAGCGCTTACCGTAAAAATGCCCGGGAATATCCAGGGAAATCAGGTCAACGTAACGCACCTGCGGAAAGCGCTGACGAAACGCGCGAACCTCAGCAACCAGATCAGAGCAGACAGCATCCATCGTTAGTGTTCCTTGTTGTTTTTATCAGGTGTAAACCCAAAGCACTCGGGTGAGCTGGTCCGTGAGGTTGCCGTAGCGACAATGCGTGTGACTGGCCAGCTGAAAACTGTCGCCGGCACGTAATGTCACCGGTCGATCATCATCCAGCCACAGCGTCAGCTCCCCCTCGAGGACATAGCCACCCTGCTCCGAGCTGTCATTCATGTGCCGATCACCACTGCTGGCGCCGGGCTCCAGTTGGCTTTCAAGCATTGAAAAGGACGCCCTCATCTTTGGAGAAACGAGGATGTCGGTAATCCCGTCGGCGTAATACAGCGTGCGTCGCTCATCCGGTCGGGTTACCCAAGGCAATGCCATGGGTTTGGGCAAGCTGTAGAAATAAGTGGTCGGCACGCCAAGGGTTTCGCTGATGGCGGTCAAGTCCGCCACGGTGGGACGTGACAGCCCCCGCTCGACTTGCGAGAGAAAGCCCACCGAACGACCGATTTTGTCCGCCAGCTCTTTCAGCGTGTATTTTTTGTGTTTGCGCAGGTCCTGGATCAGGATCGCCAGCGCCGAGATTTCTTCTTGCATGTCCATCTAAAGGCTTCCAGAAATTGATGCTTCAAAGGCTGTCGCGCAGCCGATACCAGGCCTTGCCGATGGCTTCCAGCGGTGCTGCCAAATACTTTCCACCGGGGAAACTGCCGTTGATCAAACCCTGGTACAACGCCAGCTCATCCGGCTGGCCAAGTATCGCGTCGGACACCGCGCGGGCCCCGGCCAATGTCGGCAGCACGCCGTGCCCGGAGTAACCCTGCAGCCAATAGAGATCGCCACGTCGACCGATGTCAGGCGTGCGCTTGAGGGTGAGGTCGATATGCCCTCCCCAGGCAAAATCCAGCTCGACGCCCTTGAGCTGGGGAAATACGCGCTCCAGAAAAGGCCGCGTCGCGGCCGCGATGTCCTTCGGCATGCCACCCAGATAGGTGCAGCCACCGCCGAACAGCAGGCGGTTGTCCGGCGTACGACGGAAATAATCGAGGACAAACTGATTGTCGGTGACGCACACATTGCTCGGTAGTAACGCGCTTGCCTGTTCCTCTGAAAGTGGTGCGGTGGCCACCTGATAGGTGCCGACAGGCAACACGCAACTCGACAGTTTCGGATCAAGCCGATCCAGATAGGCGTTGCACGCCAGCACCAACACGTCCGCCTGAATGCGCCCGTGCTCAGTGGTGACCACGTAACGATCGCCTTCTTCGCGATAACTCAGCGCCTTGCTGTGTTCATGAATGCATCCACCGGCACGTTCAATCGCGGCGGCCAACCCGAGCGCCAGTTTCAGTGGATTCAAATGCCCGCCTTCAGGATCAAACAGGCCCGCCTGGTAGCGTTCACTGGCGACCCATTCCGGCAATGCCTCGCGCGCAATGAACTGCAAACCATCGTGGCCCCACTTGTGGCTGGCCTCGTGTTGCCATTCTGTCAGCAGACTCACCCGTCGCGGCATCACCGATGTCCAGAGGTGACCGGGCCTATAGTCACAATCGAAATCATGACGTGCGGGCAACGCTCGCAACTCCCGTGCAGCCCAGCGCATGCTGTCCCATAACTGCCGCGCGCGCTCATAACCCAGCGCCGCCTCCAACGGCGGCATGTCACACGACCAACCGAGAATGGCCTGACCACCATTGCGGCCCGAGGCTGCCCAGGCCACGCGACTGGCTTCCAGCAAGGTCACGCGTTTGCCGGACAGGGCCAGACGCAACGCTGTATGCAATCCACTGAAGCCGGCCCCGATGATCAACACCTCGGTGTCCTGCTCGCCCTGCAAAGGGCTTCGATCCAACAAACGATCTGCGCAGGTGTGGGCGTAATAGCTGGCGACGTGCTGGGTAGATTGCTGAAACATGCAGGCCTCGTGAAATTTTGTACTTTTATTTTCATGAAAAAGTACAGGTTAAATTTCACGACCGCAACCGTTCAAGACGCAAAAAAAATCCCGCCCAAGAGAACCCGGGCGGGATTTTTTCTAAGCAGACAGCGTTATTACAGTGACGCTACCGACGTATCAGGCGACAGGAATCATCGGATCCGCTGAAGCCAGCGCGGTGACACGGTCAGCTGCGGGTGGGTAGATCCACATCGTGTTGATCTGGGTTTTCAGCGCCTTGGCTTCCTCCTTGATCAACTTCACCTGGCGGTCCCAACCTTCGGAGTAGACCGCTCCCCAGGCACCCAGATCCAGACAGGTCACGTATTTAGGCTGGCTATACGGAGTCGGTTCCACGCCCAGGATCTGTGCGGCAACGTTGTTGCCGGCATGACGACCCAGCGAGATAGCGTGCTGGCAGGTCATCAGTGCGAAGTTGCCAATGTCATCGCTGGCGGCGTAGGCGACGTCTCCGGTGGCAAAGATGTCTTCCTGGCCAATGACTTTCAGGTGCGCGTCGACGTGCAGACGGCCCAGGTGATCGCGTTCGGCCGGAATCTGCTCGGTCAGTGAGCTGGCGCGCACACCGGTGGTCCAGACCACGGTTTTTGCATCAATGCGCTGACCATCGGCCAAGGCCACGCCGTTTTCGTCGACTGCAACCACCGAAGACTTCAAGCGCCATTTCACGCCGGTTTCAATACTGGCTTCAGCGATCGACTTGGCGATCTCGGCACCCATGGACCCGCCAACTTTCTCGCCACGATCAACAATAATCACTTCGATGTCAGTGCGATCACCCAGGATGGCACGCAGACGCGCAGGCATTTCAGTCGCCGTTTCAATCCCGGTGAAGCCACCACCGGCCACTACTACCGTGTTGCGGGCTGTGCTTTCTGGCAGGTTGACCAGGGATTTGAGGTGATTTTCCAGGCGTACGGCCTGTTCGATCTGGTCGACGTCGAAGGCGTGTTCGGCCACACCTGGGGTGTTCGGCAATGCCAGGCGGCTGCCGGTCGCCAGAACGAGTTTGTCGTAGCTGCACACGTGCTGGTTGCCCGATGCATCGACGTAGCCGACGCGCTTTTGCGCAACGTCGATGGTCTCTGCGGCGCCCTTGATGAACTTCACACCGACCGCATCAAACAGTTCGCCAATCGGCGCGGCCAGTTGGTGCGCATTCGGCTCGTAGAAACGCGGACGCACACGCAACTCGGCCTGAGGGGCCAGAACAGTCACTTCAACGTCGTTGTGACCATGAATGTCGAACAGGCGCGTGGCGCTCAAAGCCGTCCACATGCCACCGAAACCTGCGCCGATAACCAAGATGTGCTGTTTCATTTTTAACTCCGGGGGAGAAGACCAAGGATGAGTTCGTTAAAAGGTCACGCTCTTCGGTAGCGGCTGCCGAGCGAATAACTACGACTCTATTGATCCTAGTTAATCGGCACAATACGAATTTACTGATGGTTACTATCGAAAACTTCGATTTGTCCATGTAAAGGCAGAAAACCAACAGGCTGACGAATAACTATAGAGATAGGAAAGACTAGACACGGGATCTGATCCGTTGCTTAGGTCAGTCTCCGCTGCTAACATTTACGACTACTTTAGTCGGAGATCTACATGTCTCTTTACAGCGCAGGCGTTGAGTACGGCATTCATTGCCTGATTTTTTTGGTGGGAAATGGCGGCGACACCCGTGAGGCGAGCGTGCGCGACCTTGCTGAGCTGCAAGGCGTACCTCCGGACTATCTGGCAAAAATCTTTACCAAACTGGCCAAGGCAAAACTGGTGGTCGCCACTGAAGGCGTGCGCGGCGGGTTCAAGCTGGCCCGGCCTTCTGACGAAATCAGCATTCTGGATATCGTCAATGCCATCGACGGCCAGAAGCTCATCTTCGATTGCCGGGAGATTCGGGGGCGTTGCGCTTTGTTCGAAGGTTCCGCGCCGGCGTGGGCGCTGGCAGGTCCCTGCGCAGTTCATGCCGCCATGATGACCGCGCAGAAACGCATGGAAGACGCTCTCGCCCAGCAGACCATTCTTGATCTCGCAAGGAAGGTCGGACGAAAAGCGCCGGCGCAATTCAATGCTCAAGTGGACAACTGGATGAACGAACGTCGGGAAAAGAAAATCAGTCCGAGCACTCAGCCCAGCGACGACCCGATCATCCAGGTGACCGATATCACCGACTAAACCTTACAGGCAATCACGCACTGCCTTGCGCAGCGCCCCTGATTTCGCCCACGGCGGCCCCTGATAAAGCGATACGTGACTGCCATCCTTCGATTTCACGATATCCACGATCTCGTCGGCCGTGATGATGCTCGGTGCCGTGATCCTGTAGCCGTTGGAAATCGCCGACTGGGTTGCATTGGGTATCTCCTGCTGCCACGCCGGCAGAACGCACGCGGCGTAGTCTTTAGGCGCCTTGTTGCTGTACTTGCTGACATTTGGCTCACCTGGCACCAAAGAAGCAGGCAACGAACAGCCCGCCAGCATCGCCAGCCCTACTCCCCCAATCAACATGCGCATGACGCTTCCTTTTTCCGAAAAGAGGAATGTAGCGCGTCGCTGCCCAGACATCCATCCGCTGAACAGCACTCAGCGAGGGGCATTGTTTTCGCCAGGATCCGGGTATGACCTCTCGTTGAGATAAGTCATCCATCTTTCGTACGCTTCATGCTGCCATTGAATGACCCGCTCCCACTCCGGGCCGCTCAGCTGATGTGCGGAAATCAGTTTCATCATTTCCGTGGTAGCCGCGTCCATGTCAACGATCAGCTCATGAGCGTGAAATCGAAAGTCATCGGTGGTCGTCATTTGAGGTTGCCTCGCCCTAGCGAAAATTCACTACCTCACTACGACATCGGATCTGCTCGTTCCCGTTCATTTTCCCGACAGAAGGCTACGCCAACGGCCCAGACGAACAAAACGCCCTGACTTGGGAAATAGGACTAAAATTTCTTAGCAGAGATTCTCAGGAGATCATCATGTGGCTCAACGAATCTGAAAACGAACTTCGGCGTGACCTGCAAGGCGTTGCGTCGGATTTGAGATGGTCAGCGGTAGAGCTTTTGCGCATCGCCGAGCAGCTACGCCTGGCCGGCAATGATGTGGATGCGCAAGCAGCCCAAAAGCTGTGCGATTTGTTTCAGGGAGATGAAGCACGACTGAAGGGTTATGCCGAGGAAGTGAAAGCCAAGATGATCACGCGAACGAAAGATCATTAGCAGGAGCGCGGCCACGAACCAAAGAAAAGCCCCGGCGAACCGGGGCTGCAACACTATCAATCTGACTTCTGGCTGCGTGCAGGCCGACTTGACCTGGCCTTGTAGCCGGGAAGAGAGGCCGCAAAGGCCAGTGCTTCCTCTCTGCTGCCAAAGGCTCCAAGCCGGTCACCTTTGGTGCACACCCGCCACGGGCCGTTGTTCACGCTGAGTACGTCATAACCGTTCATGTGCATTTTGGTCAGCATCGGAACGCTCATAGTCACCTCCATTTTGGCAGTGATGATCCTGGATTCACCTCAATACCTTACACCCGACATTCATTGAAGTGCCGACCAGACGTCGCGCCAGGATTTGGGCCACCGGTTGCACTTTCAACCTCGACGAACCCTCCAACCTTTAAGACAGACGGCTCGGCTCAAATATCGCATTTTTATGACCGTTTTATGACACGCGATGATCAGGTAACACATGAAAGTACGCGCAACCGTCATTTGCGAGCAGGACCGGCACATTCTCCTGGTGCGCAAGCCAAGGTGTCGCTGGACGTTGCCCGGCGGAAAGGTTGAGCGCGGTGAAACCATTGCTGAGGCCGCCACGCGAGAGCTTGAGGAAGAGACAGGGCTTGGGGTCGACGGGTTGCTGTATCTGATGGAGTTGCAAACGGGCAGCACCCGACACCATGTTTACGAAGCTTCAGTGGGGAACCCGGAGGAGGCCCGCCCGCAAAACGAAATTTTCGATTGCATCTGGTATCCGCTGGACGCGGTACACAACCTGAACGCAAGCGACGCCACGCTCAGAATCATCAAAGCGTTTCAGCGTCGCCTGTAAGCTGATCAGCCCTGATCGCCGCCACCGACGGGCATGATCATGCCGGTGATATACGACGCTTCGTCGCTGGCCAGAAACAGAATAGCGCTCGCCTGTTCATCCAGCGTGCCGTAGCGTTTCATCAGACTGCTGTCGAGCGTCTGGTCGACAATCTGCTGATACCAGACCTTCTCTTGCGCGCTCTGTTCGGCGCTATTGCGCGGAATGGCTCGCGGCGGCGCTTCGGTGCCACCGGGCGCGGTGGCATTGACCCGAACCCCACGACCGGCGGTTTCAAAGGCCAGGCAAGCGGTCAGCGCGTTGACCCCACCCTTCGCCGCACCGTACGGCACGCGATTGACACTGCGCGTGGCAATGGACGAAACGTTGACGATGGCGCCGCTCCCCTGTTCAAGCATGAACGGCAGCGCGGCATGACAGCACCACAGTGTCGGGAACAGCGAACGGCGAACTTCAGCCTCGATCTGCTGCGCTTCGTAATGCTCAAAAGGCTTGGCCCAGATCGTCCCGCCGACGTTGTTGATCAGCACATCCAGACGCCCGAAACGCTCGACGGCGGTTTGCATGACGCGGCGGCATTCACGGTATTGCTCAAGATCAGCGGTCAGCGCCAGCACCTGGCTGCCCTGCCCCAATTGCTTTTGTACGTCGAACACCAGCTCGGAGCGGTCGACCAGAATCAACCGCGCACCTTCCGCCGCCATGCGTTCAGCAACACGCCGACCGATGCCTTGGGCGGCGCCGGTAATCAGCGCGACTTTTTCATGAAATCTGTTCATGTCTCTCTCCCACAACAGCACGGTTCAGGCCGCGCTGGCGGCAAATTTCTCGTAGTAAAAGTTTGTCGGCGCAATGCCTTTTTCACGGATGAACTGGCTGACCGCTTCGACCATCGGCGGCGGACCGCACAGGTAGACATCGACATCGCCTTCGTTCAAATGCTGCGGCTCGATGTGTTGAGTCACGTAGCCCTTGAGCGGGTGCTGACTGTCCGGGTTGGCCACGCACGCACTGAAGCTGAAGTTCGGGATTCGTGCGGCAAAAGCTTCGAGGCGATCGAGTTCCACCAGATCGAAATCGTTGGTCACGCCGTAGATCAAATGCAGCGGATGCTCACTGCCCTGCTCGACGATTTTTTCCAGCATCGCCGTGAACGGTGCCAGCCCCGTACCACCGGCCAGCAGCAGCAACGGACGACGGATATCGCGCAGATAGAAACTGCCCAACGGCCCGGCCAGGCTCATGCTGTCGCCGGCCTTGGCCATACCGGTGAGGAAGCTGCTCATCAAGCCGCCGGGCACGTTGCGAATCAGAAAACTGACCTCGCCGTCGCGCTGCAACGAGCTGAACGAATAAGCGCGGGTCTGCTCGCTGCCGGGTATCCCGAGGTTCACGTATTGCCCCGGCAGGAACGCCAGTTTGCTCAGCGCCTCGCCCTTGATCGACAGCGCAATGGTGCTGTCGGACAGCTGGCGCACGGCGCTGATGGTGGCGTCATAGCTGGCCTGACGGGTACGGCAAACCTGCGAGGACGTCGGCACGCGAATCACGCAATCACTCTGGGCGCGCATCTGGCAGGTCAGAACGAAACCTTGCTCGGCTTCTTCCGGGCTGAGGGCGTCTTCGATGTACTCCTCGCCCAAATCATAACGGCCGGCCTCGGCGAAGCATTTGCAGGTACCGCAAGCGCCGTCACGGCAATCCAGCGGAATGTTGATGCCCTGGCGGTACGCGGCATCGGCCACGGTTTCGCCAGCGTTGGCGTCGATGAATCGGGTGACGCCGTCTTCGAAATTGAATGCAATGGAATGAGTCATGACGGCCGCCTCAGAGGTGGTAGACATCGATGACCTGACGAACATAGTCGTTCTTCAGGATCACTTTCTTGGCCAAGATCTGCGTGTTTTCACCGCGCACATCGAGGGTGTAGAAACTGCTGCCGAAATAGCTGTCGACGGTCTTGTAGCGAAAGCTCAGGGTGTGCCAGTTGAAGCGCACCTTGCACAGTCCGTCGGCCTGTTCGAGCAGCTCGATGTTGCTGATGTTGTGCGAGGTGCGGGTGTCCGGAATGCTTGCACTGGAGCGTTCGGTCTTGATGCGGAAGATGCGGTCTTCCAGACCGGTGCGGTTGCCGTACCAGATCAGCGAGATTTCCCGCTGCGGGTCTTCGGTCAGCTCGTCGTTGTCGTCCCAGGACGGCATCCAGAACGTCGCGTCAGGGGCGTACAACTCCAGCCATTCGTCCCATTGCCGGTCATCGAGGTAGCGCGCTTCGCGGAAGAGAAAATCGCGCACGGTGTCATAAGTGATGGTCATTACACGGCCTCCACAGGAATCAGTTCGGACTGCTCGGCGGCCAAGGCCTTGAGCATGGTCTGCTGCCAATACTTGTGTTGCAGTACGAACAGGCCTTCGTCTTCAGTGCGCACGCCACTGAGCAACGGATGCAGGTCGATTTCTTTGGCCGCCTCATCGGCGCCTTCGATCCAGTGTTCGGCGCCACGGGACATGTCATTCCAGGCGGTCACGCTGCCCTGATAACTGGTCTGGCAGGAACGAAACTCTTCCAGATCATCCGGGGTGGCCATGCCGCTGACATTGAAGAAATCCTCGTACTGACGAATCCGGCTCGAACGGGCGTGGTCGCTTTCGCCTTTTGGGGCGATGCAGTAAATGGTGATTTCCGTGCGGTCGACCGAGATCGGCCGGGCGATACGGATCTGCGAACTGAACTGGTCCATCAGGTACACGTTCGGATACAGGCACAGGTTGCGCGAGTTCTCGATCATCCAGTCGGCGCGAGCCTTGCCGAAATCCTGAGCCAATTCATCGCGACGCTCGTACAGCGGACGATCCTCGGGGTTGGACCAGCGGGTCCAGAGCAGCATGTGGCCCTTGTCGAAGGAATAGAAACCGCCGCCCTGCTTGGCCCAACTGCCGGCACTCATGGTCGGATTGCAATCGCCGGCCTCGCGCTGCTTGCGCTGATTCTGGGTGGCGGCGTAGTTCCAGTGCACGGAGCTGACGTGATAGCCGTCGGCGCCGTTTTCGGCAGTGAGCTTCCAGTTGCCTTCGTAGATGTAGCTGGACGAGCCGCGCAGCACTTCCAGGCCATCAGCGGACTGGTCGACGATCATGTCGATAATCTTTGCCGACTCGCCCAGGTGTTCAACCAACGGCACAACATCAGCCTTCAGGCTGCCAAACAGGAAGCCGCGATAGGATTCGAACCGCGCGACTTTGGTCAGGTCGTGGGAGCCTTCGCAGTTGAAGCTCGCCGGGTAGCCCGCTTCGGCCGGATCCTTGACCTTGAGCAGCTTGCCGGAGTTGTTGAAGGTCCAGCCGTGGAATGGGCAGGTGTACGAACTCTTGTTGCCGGACTTGTGCCGGCACAGCGTCGCGCCACGATGGCTGCAGGCGTTGAGGAACGCATTCAGCTCACCGTCCTTGTTGCGCGCAATGAAGATCGACTGGCGCCCCATGGTGGTGGTGTAGAAGTCGTTTTTGTTGGGGATCTGGCTTTCGTGGGCCAGGTACAGCCAGTTGCCTTCGAAGATGTGCTGCATCTCGAGATCGAACAGCCGCGGGTCGGTGAACATCTCGCGCTTGCAGCGATAGATGCCCTGCTCTTTGTCATCTTCGAGCAGGGAGTGAAGGTATTCGGGTCGCAGGGTCATGGCCGCCGCCTCCATTGTTTTTATTCAGGCAGGGCCATGCTAGGACGGGGGGATGTGGCGGACTATCCGCTGGGTGCAGACCTGTATCCGTTTTGTGCAGAACGCAAAAACCCCGTAGGAGCCGGCGAAGCCTGCGATCTTTTGATCTTGCCTTTAAAAAGCAAAGTCAAAAGATCGCAGGCTTCGCCAGCTCCTACGGGGTGCGAGTTTCAGTGGCGGCGTTTGAGGGTGTCGGACGGTAGTTCGCCAAACTGTTTGCGGTAGCTGTCGGAGAACCGGCCCAAGTGCAGGAAGCCGTAATCCATGGCGACTTCCGTAACGTTGCGCACGTTGCAGGTCGGGTCGCTCAGGCAGGCGTTGACGCGTTCAAGACGTTTTTGCCGGATGTAGCTTTTCGGCGTGGTGCCGGCATTGCGTTCAAACAATCCGTACAGTGAGCGCAGACTCATCCGCGCCTGGCGTGCCAGTTCTTCGCTGTCGATGTCCTGTTTGAGGTGGCCCGCGATGTAGTCGGCAATCACCTCGAACGTAGCCGCTTGTGAGCCGAGACTGATACGGCTGACATTGGTCTTCATCAGGCTGAGCATCTTGCTGACGATGATCTGTGCGTAGTGCTCCTGCACCTTGGGAATCTGCTCGGTGGCCTCGGCTTCCTGGCACATCATCGCCAACAGACCGACAAAGCCTTCCAGCTCATCGAGCTGATAACGGTTCTCCAGAAACCGCACGCCCTGCCCCGGATACCGCCAGCGCTGCTCATCGCACACGGACTCCAGCAACGGCGTGGGGACTTTGAGGATGAATTTTTCGCAATCGTCGGAGTAGGTCAGGTCCACCGGATCGTCGGGATTGATCAGCAGCAACTCGCCGGGCGCGAAGTAGTGTTCCTGGCCGTGGCCGCGCCACAGGCAGTGGCCGCGCAGCAGCACTTGCAGGTGATAGATGCTTTCCAGCGCACCGGAGGTAACCCGTACGCTGCCGCCATAGCTGATGCGGCACAGGTCGAGGCTGGCAAACTTGCGGTGATTGAGGCTGGCCAGCGGTCGCCCGGCCCGGGGCATCAGAATGCAATGGTTACCGACATGCTGATTGACGTAGCCCGACACCGCGTAAGGATCGGCGTGGTCGAATACGGTGCTGCGCTGACTCAATAATTGCGTTTGCATCATCGGGTCACTCTCGTTGTTGTTATAGGTTGCGTCTGGGCATTCCGAGGCAGTGCTTGCAAGGGTGTGTCAGTGGAGTGACATGTGGGAGCGAGCCTGCTCGCGAAAGCGCAGTGTCAGTCAACGTTAATATTGAAGCTGATGGCCCTTTCGCGAGCAGGCTCGCTCCCACAGGTTATCTCGTGGCCCGGCTCCACTTTTCGAGAATATCAGTCCTCGAGCGCGCGGACTCGTTCGTGGCGCTGCTGCTCGTCGGGTTGCGCGGAGGTCTGCAAGGTGAAATCGAAGTCGATTTCGGCAAAACGACCGCTCACACCATGGGCCGCGGCACGCTGTTGATCGTCGCTGAACGTGATTTTCGCGATCAGCTCATCCCGTGTGGCATAAGCGAAATCGTCGTGCAGGTATTGATCGCCGTCGAGGTTGATCTGGGTGGTCAGGTGACGATGATCCGGCGCGGAAATAAAGAAGTGAACGTGCGCCGGCCGCTGGCCATGACGGCCCAGTTGATCCAGCAATTGCTGGGTCGGGCCGTCCGGCGGGCAGCCGTAGCCCGACGGCACGATACTGCGAAAGCGATAGCGACCTTCGGCATCGGTGACGATACGACGACGCAGGTTGAATTCCGACTGGGTGCTATCAAAGTAGGAGTA
Organism: Pseudomonas sp. MDT1-17; assembly: GCF_054898105.1. Lineage (NCBI taxonomy): Bacteria > Pseudomonadati > Pseudomonadota > Gammaproteobacteria > Pseudomonadales > Pseudomonadaceae > Pseudomonas > Pseudomonas sp. MDT1-17. Next base: position 4,230,089 of record NZ_JBUBVM010000001.1, read on the forward strand.
AGTTCCGCCGGTGTTGGCGTGCCAGACATCCACCACCGCGCCGGCCAAAGGTTCGCCGGCGGTGTTCTTGACCTGGCCCTGCATGAACAGCACCACACCTGGATCGACACCGTCATCCAGTCGCGCCTCACCCTCCGACAACGGTGCACCCGCCACATACAGCGGGCCTTCAATCGTCCGTGGCGTGCCGCCAGCCTTGCCGGCCTGCTCGTCTTCGGCGTCCATCAGCAAGTCGAGGTAATGTTCCAGGCCGAGCCCGGCCACCACCAACCCGGCCTCTTGACGCGCACCCAGCACGTTGAGGTAGTTGACGGCTTTCCAGAACTCTTCCGGGGTCACGGCCAGGTCTTCGATGATGTTCACCGAATCACGCAGGATGCGGTAGATCAGTGCCTTGGTCCGCGCATCGCCGGCCTCGTTATGCAGGCCGCTGGCCTCTTCGAGAAACTTCGGGACACTGGCAGTGTGGGAAATCTTGACGTTCATTTTGGGGGGTTCCTCATCTTGTAATTATTAGCGTAGCGAACTGAACAGGCGGGGTTCAGCGGTCATCCTCGCGGATGGAAGAAGGATGCCGGCACATCGCGTCGACCTCGATCGCCATGTACGGAAACAGCGGCAGTTGCATGAGCAGGTCGTGCAATTCCTGAACGCTGTCGACGTCGAAAATGCTGTAATTGGCATAGTGCCCGGCGATGCGCCACAGGTGACGCCACTTGCCCTGCTCTTGCAGGCGCTGGGCCAGGGCTTTCTCGTCGGTCTTAAGCTTTGTGGCCGTTTCCGGATTCATGTCGACCGGCAGATTCACGGTCATTTTTACGTGGAATAGCATGATGCACTCCTCAGACTTGATGAACGACAGTGGATGACTTGTCGCGACGGAAATACGCCAAGCGCTCTTCATCCAGGCTCAAACCCAGGCCCGGTGTTTTCGGAACGTGCAGCTCAAAATCGCTATAGACCAAGGGCTCGCTGAGAATGTCTTCAGTCAGCAGCAACGGGCCGAACAGCTCGGTATCCCAGGCCAGTTTATTCAGCGTGATAAAGGCATGGGCCGAGGCCAAGGTGCCGATGCCGCCTTCGAGCATAGTGCCGCCATACAGGCCGATACCGGCGGCTTCGGCGATGGCAGCGGTTCTCAGCACGGCGCGCGGGCCACCGTTCTTGGCGATTTTCAGGGCGAACACCGACGCTGCGCCCTCCCGCGCCAGGTTGAAGGCATCTTCCACGCATTCGATGGATTCATCGGCCATGATCGGCGCCGGGCTCATCGCATTCAGGCGCACCATGCCGGCGCGATTATTGCGCGAGATCGGCTGTTCGATCAGGTCGATGCCGTTGGTTCCCAGGATCCGGCAGGCGCGCAGCGCGACCGCTTCGTCCCAGGCCTGATTGACATCGACCCGCACGCTGGCGCGATCGCCCAGCGCTTTTTTGATCGCGATGACATGGGCCAGGTCGCGGTTGACCTCACCGGCACCGATTTTCAGTTTAAAGATCCGATGACGGCGCAGGTCGAGCATTTTTTCCGCTTCGGCGATGTCCTTGTCGGTGTCGCCGCTGGCCAGGGTCCACGCCACCGGCAAGGCGTCGCGAACGCGGCCGCCCAGCAGCTCGCTGACCGGCAGCCCAAGGCGTTTACCCTGAGCGTCGAGCAAGGCGGTTTCGATACCTGATTTAGCGAAGGTGTTGCCACGGATGCTGCGCTCCAGGCGCAACATCGCGGCATTCACGTTGGTGCAGTCCTGGCCCAGCAGCAGCGGCGCGAAGTGTCGGTCGATGTTGGTCTTGATGCTGTCAGGGCTTTCGTTGCCATAAGCCAGGCCGCCGATGGTAGTGGACTCACCAATGCCCTCGATGCCGTCGGCGCAGCGCACACGAATGATCACCAGCGTCTGGTTCTGCATGGTGTGCATCGCCAGTTTGTGCGGGCGGATGGTCGGCAGATCGACGATGATCGTCTCGATCGATTCAATGGCTGTTGCAAGCATGTCGATACCCGTCAGGTTCTTGGAGTTCTGGAACCGATTCTGGTACGGCTTTTTTCCGGAAGCCAATATAGAATTGGTCTGACTTGATACCTTTAAGGTATGCAAACGACTTGTGTCTGGAGGTTCCATGGAACTGCGTCACCTGCGTTATTTTCAGGTGTTGGCTCAAACCCTCAACTTCACCCGTGCCGCCGAACTGCTGCACATCGCCCAACCGCCCCTGAGCCGGCAGATGCAGCAACTGGAGGATGAACTCGGGGTGTTGTTGCTGGAACGCGGGCGGCCGCTGAAGCTGACCGACGCCGGTCGGTTTTTCCATGAACACTCCACCGCGCTGCTCGAGCAACTGAGCAAGGTGTGCGACAACACGCGACGGATCGGTCTGGGTGAAAAGACCTGGCTGGGCATCGGTTTCGCACCGTCGACGCTTTACGGCGTGCTACCGGAACTGATTCGCCGTTTGCGCAGCGGCGAGCCCCTGGAACTTGAACTGGGGCTCTCGGAAATGACCACGTTGCAGCAAGTTCAGGCGCTCAAGGCCGGGCGCATCGATATCGGTTTCGGTCGAATCCGCATTGACGACCCGGCCATCATTCAGACGGTGTTGACCGAAGATCGGCTGGTCGCCGCCCTGCCCGCCGGCCACCCATTACTGGCCGGGCCGATCAGCCTTCGCGACCTGGCGAAAGAACCTTTTGTGCTGTACCCCGGCAACCCGCGTCCCAGCTACGCCGACCATGTGATCGCGTTGTTCGAATCCTATGGCGTGAGCATTCATGTGGCGCAATGGACCAACGAGCTGCAAACAGCCATCGGGCTGGTGGGGGCAGGCATCGGGGTGACCTTGGTGCCGGCCTCAGTGCAATTGCTGCACCGCGACGACATTGGTTTCACGCCGCTGCTGGAAGACAACGCGACCTCGCCGATTATTCTCAGCCGGCGCGTGGGCGACGTATCGCCAGGGTTGAATCATTGCTTGCAGATGATTGATGAACTGCAACCGCGGGACTAGCCGGCAAACGCCCGACGACCGGCACGCATTTCAATGCGCAACTCACCAATCAGATTGGAGATAGCGCGAACGGTGGTCAGCTTTGCTGGCGATACTCCGGTGATCAGCAGATCAGTTCGCCCGGTGGCGGGTTCGTAGACCTTGATCCGTAACGTTCCGTCGGGGTTCACCGTGCAAGCACAGGACCGCGGTTGAAAACCGGACTCCACAATGCGGCAAAGCTCTGGAACTGAAACCATGACTGGCGCCTCCGTGGCAGTTAATCGGATCCAACTTGCTCAGCATAGATGCACATTTCCCATCCTGCCCCGCCAATGCTCAAAATATGTGTTAACTGTTTCTCACTTCGGAGTCTTTTCAGTGAGAATCCCGATCCCAGATCCAGTTCCAGATCCCCGGCAATTTAACCGCCTCTGAACCGTCGCGGACGGTGCGCGCCATGGCTGCGCGTTGCAGCGCTGCTGTGTCGTCATAAAAAGGTTTCTGGGCTGCTTTCAAACCGGTGGCGCTCGCACTGTCGAGGAGGATTTGCAGGTATTCGCGAGTATGCCGGGCGGTGTAGCGATTGAGGTCGTGGAAGGTCACCACCACCGGAATCACCCCGTCCACCACCGGCAACTCTCCAAGGGCGATGCGCTCGCGCACTTCGGACATTGTGCGCAGAAAGTGGGCCCGTCGCCGGGGGCTGGCGTTGAAACCCCAGATCTTGCCGTCATTGGCGCTCAAATCGGTCAGCAGCACCTGCATGCCATGTTGCTGATAGGCCGCGAAGGTGCGTTTGTCGTAGCTCCAGAATGGCGGGCGCACCAGCGTCGGCGGCGCACCGGCAATCGCGGCGATATCGGCGCTGCCTTTGCTCAGCGCCTGCTCCAGTTCTTCCGGGGACAAGGAGCGGTGATTGGTGTGCGAATGGGTGGCCGTGTGGAAGCCCAGAATCTGCCCTTCTGCGTGTTCGCGGCGCATGACCTCGCGACCGATATCGCTGTCGCCGGCACGTGGCGCACCCGTCTGCACGAAGAACACCGCTTTGAGGTTCGGCTGCACCGGGTTAGTGGCCAGACTGTCGAGCACCGTCATCGTCGGGTTCCAGAAACTCGATGCGCTGGGACCGTCGTCAAAGGTCAGCAGAAAACGGATCGGAGGTTGCGCGCTCAGACGCTGTTCGGTCTGCGGCGTCATTACTATGGGAGAAGCGATACAACCTGCCAGCCCTGTGGCGATGACGAGTGCAAATAGAACCTTGAACATCTGTTTCATGTTTTGCCTTGGGCCAGACCGTTACGGTCAACACGTCAAAGGGCAAAAATCCTTCGCCCATTTATCCTTCGTCGGCCCGCCTGTCGCTGGGGGCCGAGGTTGGATAAGGGTACACAGTGTTTGGTTCCAGTGCTGCCATGTGATCTGAGCAACTAAGCTGAAATCTCCAGCCAGCGCTCTTCAAACAGAGGATCAGCCTATGTGCGGACGCCTGTCGCAGTACCGTGGCATTCACGATTTTGTCGCGGCGCTGAGCATCCCCGACGCGTTGATCAACCACGTCGGTGATGAACCGTTGGCCCGCTACAACGCGGCGCCGACCACGCAACTCGCCCTCCTGCATCTGGAGAGCAATGGCCTGCACGCCGATTTTCAGCGCTGGGGATGGCGGCCGCACTGGGCGAAGGATCGTGCGGCGCCGATCAATGCACGGGTCGAAAAAGTTGCCCACGGCCCGTTCTTCCGGGCGATCTGGCCACACCGCGCGATTGTGCCGATCGACAACTGGTTTGAATGGGTCGACGCCGGGGATTCGACGAGGCAACCGTGGCTGATCCGCCGACGGGACCGGGCGCCGACTTTATGCGCGGCGATCGGCCAGTTTCCCGGCGCGCGGGGTGAGCCACGGGCCGACGACGGTTTTGTGATCATCACCGCCGACAGCATGGGCGGCATGCTCGACATTCATGACCGGCGCCCCGTGGTGCTGTCTGCGCAACTGGCGCGGGAATGGCTTGATCCGGCCACCCCCAAAGAACGGGCTGAGCAGATGGCGCTGTTGCAGGGTGAAGTCAGCGAGGTTTTCGAGTGGTACAAGGTGGACAAAGCGGTTGGCAATTCAAGAAATCAAGGTGCGGCACTGATTGATGAAACACCCTGAACTTGTCAATACAGACATAAATACAGGCATAGGTAACAGATATATATCCATATTGAACACTTGATCACTACGCAGGTTGTTTCACCGAAGATACACGTGCCTATGTTTGGCGATAGAACCTATCAACCGCCTGTCTGACACTTCGATACATTAAGAATAACTATGGATAGGATGCGCGCCGCGTTTCCCTCGGCACTCCTCAATTGACCAAAGAGTCAATAAACCCAGGAAATCCCTACTACAACAAGCCTTGCAGAGAATTAAATTGCGCGACGATTTTACAATTAATCAAGTCGGTGATCTGGTGTGTGTTTATCTTTCAAAGACAGAACACTGCCCGCTCGACAGTTTCATCGGGCAATATATAAAGACCCGCAACCTGGGTTCAATCCCGACAATCAGCAATCTTCTTCGTTCAACTCTCGACAGCTATCCGGGCAAATCTCCGGTCATGGTCAACGAGCTGAACGCCTGGATCGACAAAACCTTGGGTTATCGGGCCTCCCACCCCGATTTTCTGCAGTTGGAAGATGTTTGAAACGACGCTCAATGTCTACTCAGCCGACTCCGCCCATGCTTACCCCGACTCCGGTCTTCAAATCGCCGCACACGCCACTCTCGAAACCGCGCGCGTCGAAGCGCAGCAATTGGGCATTACGCACATTCGCTGGAATGAAGCGATCTGATTTAATAATCGCCCAAAGAAAAGCCCCGATTGATAGCGTAATGCTGTTCACTTAAGCGCAACACCCACATTTGTGGCGAGGGGATTTATCCCCGTTGGGCTGCGAAGCGGCCCCAGCGTCCATTCAGACTGACTAGGTTGTTTGGATTCACGACTGCTTCGCAGCCGAACGGGGATAAATCCCCTCGCCACAGGTTTTAGCTCGCCTGAAAACTGTCTTAAGTGAACAGCATTACGCTTGATAGCGGGGCTTTTTGTATGTGCAAATCGGTCAAGGCTTCAACGGACGCTCCTGGTCGCGATCTGACAGCTCTTTACCGTCGTCGGGGTGCTTCCAGTCCGGCGTCGAACGCCGCTGCTGCTTAAGCTCCTCTTCCGTGGGCTCGTCCTCATCTGCATCCAGGTCCGGACGCTTTGGATCATTGGCCATGCTCAGCTCTCTTCCTGAAGGGGTCCTCTTTAAGCGTAGAACAGTTTCGAGGGAACGAATTAGAGCCACCAGCGCAGCAAAAAGAAAACCCCCATGCTCAACACCATGCTGAGCAAGGTATTGCGGGTGTAGAGCACCAGCCCCACCGCCACCAGCGAACTGAGCAAATACGGGTTGTCCCACTGCAGATTCAGCTGTTTGTCCGGCATGAACACGATCGGCCCACAGATCGCGGTCAGCATGCCCGGTACCGCAAAACCCAGGAACTGCCGCGCATTACTGCTCAAGCGCACGGGCAGCCGAGGCTCCAGAAACACATAGCGGTTGAGGAAAACCAATATCCCCATGCCGACAATAACCGCCCAGACCATCATGTGCGTCCACCGTAGAATTTGTTGCAGATAAAGCCTGCGGTCATGCCCGCCAACCCTGACAGCACCAGTGCCGACCCCCATTGCCAGTAGCTGAACAGCACCGAACAGAACAGCGACACCGCCACGCACACCACGGTCGGCACGTTTCGCACCACCGGGGTAATCAGCGCGATAAACGTCGCCGCGATAGAGAAGTCCAGGCCCAGATGTTCCAGCCCCGGAATGCTGCTACCCAGCACGATGCCGGCCAGGGTGAAGAGGTTCCAGGCGATGTAAAACGTCAGGCCGACACCCAGGGCGTACCAGCGGTTGAACTGCTGTTTGTCATGCGCACTGGTCAGGGCGAACAGCTCGTCGGTGAGCAAAAAGCCCAACCCCACACGCCAGCGACCTGGCAACGGCGAAACCACCGAACGCAGGCTCATGCCGTAAAGCAAATGCTGGGAGGTCAGCAACAACGTGGTCAGCAAAATCGAAAAGATCCCCGCACCGCCCTTGAGCATGCCGATAGCCACCAGTTGCGCCGCCCCGGCAAACACGATGCTCGACAAACCCTGGCCTTGCAGGGGCGTGAGATTGGCTTCGATGGCCATGGAGCCAGCCAGCAATCCCCAGGGCGCGGTCGCCAGGGACAACGGCATGATCGCCGCAGCGCCGCGAAGAAAAGCACTGCGCGGCATGAGTGAATTGGACATAACGCTCTTCAACCAGGGAAAGACCTCAGACTGTGCCAGCAGTCATGGCCGAAGGCTTGAACAATCTTGCGCATTTGGTCGCGTTTTTCAAAACCGTCGATGCAACGCAGCAGCGAAACCATGGTGATGCGTCTGAAGGAAGTGCTCACAGCGTTGAACAGCAACAATCGATAGAGCGCCAGTAATCAGCCCGAGTACCATGGAGCAATTCGCATAATGCATCAGGGAGTCGACATGCTGTACCGAATCGCCGCCGACGGGCTGGTGCTGTTTCATCTGTTGTTCATTCTGTTCGTGCTGTTCGGCGGGCTGCTGGTGCTCAAATGGCGCCCCCTGATCTGGTGGCACCTGCCCGCGGCGGCGTGGGGCGTGTCGGTGGAAATCTTCCACCTGCCCTGCCCGCTGACCGACTGGGAAAACCTGATGCGTCACGCGGCCGGGCAAACCGGCTATGGCGGCGGGTTCATCGAACATTACGTGTGGCCGGTCATTTACCCGGCAGGCCTGACGCCGGCGATTCAGCTGGGACTGGGCAGCGTGGTGCTGGCAATCAACGTGCTGGTCTACTTTCGGGTGATCAGGCTGTGGCAGCGCCCATCGGGCGCGTAGATACCGCAGGCTCGGGCCGCGTTCGGACGATCTTTTGATCTTATCCGCTCAAGGATTTCACAGTGACCTGATGCTGTTCACTTAATAAAATGGATGGCGGCCTGAGAAGTCGACCGGTTTTTTGATGGTGTACATATCCGTTTCTGCGGTCACGGCCGCCTATGGTTCCGCTTTACAGCGGGTCACTTTGGAAAAGCGCCGATGGAAGTAGTCACAGGTTGACGGACAGGCTCAGGACGTGAGGGGGCGGTGCATCAAGATCAAAAGCTGCTGGCGAGCTAACGCTCGGCCTGTTGAGTGGTGAGAAGCAAAAGATGTACGCCGATGTGGGAGCGAGCCTGCTCGCGAAGCTGTTGATCTTGATCTTGACGTTACTTTGGCTTCAGATCTGCCGCTCCTTTCCCAGAGGCCGAACGCAGGAGTTGCGCAGGGGGCACCGCGGCAAGGATGCCGCGGTAGCCGAGACCGCAGAAACGGATATGTACACGATCAAAAAATTACCCAGTAACCGGTTTGTTTGAATTCAGTTGGCAATAACGCTCATGTTCCGCCCGCTGGCCTTGGCCACGTACAGCGCCTTGTCGGCGGCCCCCACCAAGTCATCGGGCTGGGACTGCGACGCCGGATCATAAGCGGCGACGCCCAGGCTGACCGTCACCGTGCCTTCAGCACCTTCACGGTGCTCGATGCCTGCCTGCTGAACCGCGCGACGGATTTTTTCCGCCACCATAAACGCCCCAACATAGTCGGTTCCGGGCAGAACTACCGCAAACTCTTCACCGCCATAGCGCGCAGCCAGGTCGCCGGGGCGCTTGATGTTGTCCCTGATGATCGTGCTGATGTTGCGCAAACACTCATCGCCGGCCACATGGCCGTAAAGATCATTAAAGCTCTTGAAGTGATCGACATCAATCATCAGCAGCGCGAGGTGGGTCTGGTTGCGCCTGGCACGGCCCATTTCGGCAAGGATGAACAGATCGAACTGACGCCGGTTGGAAAGCCCGGTCAGTGCATCCTCCAGGGCCAGCAACTCAAGACTGCGGTTGACCTCGATCAGTTTTTCCTGCGTATCCAGCAATACGCTCTGCACCTGATTCTGCTGCGTCATGAGGCGAATGAGGCGATAACCGAGTACGACCAGAAACCCCAGGAATAACGAGACGATCCCGGCACTCAGCAGGACCTCCTTACGCCAGGCTGCCAGGACTTCATCTTTATTCAGCGCAGCAAAGATGATCAGCGGATAACCGTCGACCCTGCGAAATCCGACCACACGCTCGACGCCATCCACATAGGAGGGGACCGTTGCCGTGCCTGAATTGCCCTTGAGCAACAGTTGCGTAAACAGCGGCCCTTTGGCGACGCTGATGCCGATTTCAGCTTCTTTGAACGGCCGGCGAACGACGATGGTGGCGTCGTCGGCGATCAGGTTGATCACGCCGTTACCGCCCATGTCGATGCTGTTGTAGAGCGCAAGGAAGTGGCTGAGATAGATGCTTGCCAGCGCCACGCCGGCAAAGCTGCCATCCGGATGATTGATCCGGCGGGAAACCGTCATGATCCATTCACCGCTCGAACGGCTCTTGATCGACGGGCCAATGTGGGGTCCACGATCGGGATGATCACGATGGAAGATGAAGTATTCACGGTCGGCATTGTTCGCATTGGGCACGACGGCACCATTGGAATTGACAACCCAGCGACCTTTTTCGTCATACACGAACAAGCCATGGAGCTGGCCCAACTCGCTGCGCTGGGCCCTGAGCAATCGCTCCAGCCCGGGCAACCGAGCCTGGTCGATACCGTCGTTTTCGAGGCGATCCACCAGGGTAAACAGCAGCGTATCGGCTTGCTTGATCGACGCCTGCGCTTGCGAGGCCAGAGTCTGCGCAAGGTTGGACATCGCCACTTCCTTGTCATGCAGATGGTACTGGCGCGAGTTCCAGGCTTCCCAAATCACGATAGCCGTCATGGACAGGCACACCGCGACCAGCAGAAACACCGCAGAACGGACCTTGAGCGTTACTCCGACCCGCTCGGCTACCAAGGGAATGCCATGACGGGCTTGTTCAATTCGATCTTTAACGGACGGATGACCCATGACGCTCCCTGGTTTCTGACCACATGGCGAATCCCGTTCGCCCTTTTTTTGACCCCTGGCGGGCATGAGCCGCCTGGTGGCAGGCGACTATGCCTCATCAAACACCCGGTAGGGTGATCTACGCGAGGAGTATTCGTACGGTTAAACAAGAGCAGTCGCACGACCCGCCGCCTTCCACGCCCAAAACGTGGGTGCGGATTTCGCCCGCACCCTTGTTTTTACTTCGAGGCCTGCTTCACGGCCTCGATCCAGGCGGGATTCAATTGCGTCTGATCAGTCTCGATGCCCAGCGCTTCCATCCGCGCCTTGTGCTGATCCATCTCGCGGGTCAATTGGCTGTGATCACTGGAGTTGCCGTCCAACTCGTGCATCTGGCTCAGCCCCAGATGATAGAAACGCAACAGCTTCATGGCCGTCGGATCCTCCTTCGCCACCGCCGCCGTCACCTGATGCATGACGTTGGTGATGCTCATCAGGCTGCGTTTCAGCTGCCAGCCGTAAACCGCCGGGGCCATCCATTGCTGGGTCCAGAACGTGCCACGCATCAGTGCTGCCATCAGCAGTACCGCCACAAACACGCCACCGATGTTAAATCGCAGATTGTCGCCACCGGGCTCACCGAACAGCGCCACCGCCGCGGTGGAGAGCACCATCGCCAGGGCCAGGAAAATCAAGGCTATGATTATCGTGCTGCGTCGCGTCTGGCTTCGATAGCGTTCGGGGTTCTGCGGCTGTATTTCGAACATCGCGACGGGTTTCCTTGAGGGCATGGGTAAAAAGACTGCGGGGCATTATCGCCTCTGCAATGGATTTAGCTATGCTGGAGCTCCTTTTCATCTTTTCATCGTCAAACGGGGAAATGGCGATACAGCGCAGTTCGTGCCATCTTCTTTCATGGATACATACTATTCGGATGCCAGTTGCCTGTATGAATGGCATCGTTTTAAGGACCATTGAATGACCCAACGACAAGTAATCAACGCCTCGGTCAGCCCTAAAGGCAGCCTGGAAACCCTCTCTCAACGTGAAGTACAGCAACTGAGCGAAGCCGGATCCGGCAGCACTTACACCTTATTCCGCCAGTGCGCCCTGGCCATCCTCAATACCGGCGCCCATGTTGATAATGCCAAAACCATCCTCGAAGCCTACAAGGACTTCGAAATCCGCATTCACCAGCAGGATCGCGGCGTACGCCTCGAACTGCTGAACGCCCCGGCCGACGCCTTCGTCGATGGCGAAATGATCGCCAGCACCCGCGAAATGCTCTTCAGCGCCCTGCGCGACATCGTCTACACCGAAAACGAACTCGACGCCCAGCGCATCGACCTGAGCACGTCCCAGGGCATCAGCGACTACGTGTTCCACCTGCTGCGCAACGCCCGCACCCTGCGCCCCGGCGTCGAGCCGAAGATCGTGGTGTGCTGGGGCGGCCACTCGATCAACACCGAAGAATACAAATACACCAAGAAAGTCGGCCACGAACTGGGCCTGCGCAGCCTCGACATCTGCACCGGTTGCGGTCCTGGCGTGATGAAAGGCCCGATGAAAGGCGCGACCATCGCCCACGCCAAGCAGCGCATCCACGGCGGCCGCTACCTCGGCTTGACCGAGCCAGGCATCATCGCCGCCGAAGCGCCAAACCCGATCGTCAACGAACTGGTGATTCTGCCGGACATCGAAAAACGTCTGGAAGCCTTCGTCCGCGTGGGTCATGGCATCATCATCTTCCCGGGCGGCGCCGGCACGGCCGAAGAGTTTCTGTACCTGCTCGGCATCCTGATGCACCCGGACAATGCAGGCGTGCCCTTCCCCGTGGTCCTCACCGGACCGAAACATGCCGCGCCGTATCTGGAGCAACTGGACGCGTTTGTCGGCGCCACGTTGGGTGAAGCGGCAAAACAACATTACGAGATCATCATCGACGACCCGGTTGAAGTCGCGCGTCAAATGACTCAAGGCCTCAAAGCGGTCAAGCAGTTCCGCCGCGAGCGCAACGACGCGTTCCATTTCAACTGGCTGCTGAAGATCGACGAAGGCTTCCAGCGCCCGTTCGATCCGACCCACGAAAACATGGCCAACCTGAAACTGAGCCGCAACCTGCCGGCCCACGAACTGGCCGCCAACCTGCGCCGTGCGTTCTCCGGCATCGTCGCCGGGAACGTCAAAGACAAGGGCATCCGCCTGATCGAAGAGCACGGGCCGTACCAGATCCGTGGCGATGCGGCCGTCATGCAACCACTGGATCAACTGCTCAAAGCCTTCGTCGCTCAACACCGGATGAAACTGCCGGGTGGCGCGGCGTATGTGCCGTGTTATCAGGTGGTTGCATAATAAAGTTAATGTGAGCTGTAACGACGCGAGCCGAAGCATTTGCTTCGGCTCGCCGCTTTCCATGAAACAGAGTTACAGATGATCCGCGTCGATCACTGCCTTGGCAAAGGCCTGCGGATCTTCCTGCGGCAAGTTGTGGCCGATGCCGCCGTTGATGAGTCGGTACTCATATTTGCCGGTGAAGCGCTTGGCATAATCCTCGGCCGCCGGATGCGGCGCCCCGTTGGCGTCACCTTCCATCGTGATGGTCGGCACCGTAATGACCGGGGCCTTGGCCAGCCGCTGCTCCAGCGCTTCGTATTGAGGTTCGCCCTGAATTGCAACTCGGCCTTGGGCGGCAACGGGTTTTTGCCTGCGGCCTGATTGCCGATGAGGTAGCCGCTGACGGCGACCAGTGCCTCTACCCGCTCCGGCCAGAGTGCCGAAACGATGCCCGCCGAGCGCGCGCCCCAATCGTAACCGCCGAGCACCGCCTTCTTGATCTTGAGCGCATCCATAAAGTCGATGACGTCGCTGGCCAGCGCGGCGGGCTGGCCGTTGCGAACAGTCTTGTCGGACAGGAAATGCGTGTCGCCGTAGCCGAACGAGTCCGCCTTCAGGGTGCCGGCGCTGGCCACCACGGGCTCTGCCGTCGCGGCATGCGCAGTGTGGCAGCACCCAGGGCACCCAAGTGCATCAGCGCAAAAGCGAGGACTGACGGGCCAAAGAAACGAAGACGTGAGTCGTTTTTTTTGCTCAACACATTCATCTTCATGGTGATTCCCTGGAAGTCATTGACCGGGTGTTTTGGACGACGAGAGTCAGCCATCGCGGGTGGGTGAGCAGACTGCGCGTTCGTCGGTTTCGACAGCGACGAGCGTAGTGGAAGGATCAGCCACCCTGATTGCCGCCGTCTGCGAATTTGCTTTGAACATCGGCACGGGCCGAAAACGCTGCAACGTTCAGGACCGCGAAGAAGCTGGCGGCAATCAGTGTGTTCCAGTTCATGGTGATCTCCTCAGGGTTGCAATGGGCGGTGGTTGCGAGGCAAGTTGTCTTGTCTCGATGGAACCCATTTAACCGGCCCGAGGTATCTGCTATGTGTCGTAAAACCAGGCGTATTACGGCGTAAGGTGTCACACAGGGCGCCCGATACAGTGCGATACAAAGCCCTGGCTCCCTGGAATGTGCAACGTGCAAAAAACAAGAGGGGTTGAGCGATGGAACATGTGAACCACATCCTGATCGTCGACGACGACCGGGAGATTCGCGAGCTGGTCGGCAATTACCTGAAAAAGAACGGGCTGCGCACCACCGTGGTCGCCGATGGCCGGCAGATGCGCAGTTTCCTGGAAACCAATCAGGTGGACCTGATCGTGCTGGACATCATGATGCCCGGCGATGACGGCCTGCTGCTGTGCCGCGAACTGCGCTCGGGCAAACACAAAGCCACACCGATCCTGATGCTCACCGCACGCAATGACGAAACCGACCGCATCCTCGGCCTGGAAATGGGCGCCGACGACTACCTGACCAAGCCCTTCGCCGCCCGCGAGTTGCTGGCGCGAATCAACGCCGTATTGCGCCGTACGCGGATGCTGCCGCCCAACCTGCTGATCACCGAAAGCGGCCGATTGCTGGGTTTCGGTCGCTGGCGCCTGGACACCACCGCCCGCCATTTGCTCGACGAAGACGGCACGATGGTTGCCCTCAGTGGCGCCGAATACCGTCTGCTGCGGGTGTTCCTCGATCACCCGCAACGGGTACTCAGCCGTGACCAGTTGCTCAACCTGACCCAGGGTCGCGACGCCGACCTGTTCGACCGTTCCATCGACTTGCTGGTGAGCCGTCTGCGCCAGCGATTGATGGATGACTCACGGGAATCGACCTACATAAAAACCGTGCGCAGCGAAGGCTATGTGTTCTCCTACCCGGTGGAATTGCTCGGCGCCGAATCATGAAGCTCCCCCCGGCGGAACCTGAGGTGCGTTTCTCTTAGGGTTTTGTATCCAACTGTATAAGAACCACCGACAGATACGCAGACACCGATTTCGGCGTGTTCGAGCACACATCACCGATACACCCGAGCGTTTAACTGTGATCACCGGACAGCAGCAGCTACCGACCCACTTAAACTAAACGCACGGAGAATTTCCCATGTTCAACTTCTCGAAAGTTTCGTCCCTGGCACTCGGTCTGGCCTGGTAGGTGGTCTCGGCCTGTCGAACCTGGCGTCGGCCAAACCCGTTAGCGCTTCGGCGGTGTGGTCGTCGCTGAAAACCGTCCTGAATTCGGTTCGAAATATCAGCGGTATTGATTGCCCGTAGACTGATACCCCCCGCTGACGGCGGATCAACGCTCTCGATAACAACTATGCGTCAGGGTGTTTTTTCATCACGACGCTCCAGCACTACAGTGGCCACATCTTCTCCCCACGCTCTGGAGCAACATCATGAAAAGCATCATTGGTCTTGGTTTCGCCCTGTCGGTTCTTGGCGCCACATCCGCCATCGCCGCCCCACACGCCACCTCGCAAGTCGTTGCCGCGGCTAAAGTCAGCCAACCCAACGCACTGAACGTAAACACCGTCGGCGTTGATCACAAAGACAGCCAGGCGAGCAAACTCTACGTCGCTGAAAACCGTCCTGAGTTCGGTTCGAAGTATCAGCGTTATTGATCAACGGCCTTGCGCCGTTTTAAACAACAAACCCCGGATAGATCCGATCTATCCGGGGTTTGTTCGTAATAGCTGACCACCAGGATCCTGTAGCAGCTGCCGAGCCTGCGAGGCTGCTGCTACAGGGGCGGCGTTGTTGCCAGTCGTGCTGCGAGGGCTTTTGCCTGACTCGCCACATCAGTCACCGCCGTGCTTTCCCACCACATCCCACGCAACGGTGGTCCCATGGCAAACAATCGACTGGCGATATGTCCATCGGCGCCCAACACCGCGCCATCGACGGCCGCCGCAATCCCCAAAGCCAACGGCCCCGGCCGCACAAGTCCTCGCGCCAGCAATTGCTGTGGCAACGGCCGCGCGACCCGTCGCCAGTCGTATTCGATGCCGCTGGAATTGATCAACGCCGCGCCGCTGACAACGGCGATTTCTGATTCACCACGACGCCGAATGCGAATGCTCACGGCTCCGTCCACTGAAGGCACCAGCCCTTTGAACGACGCGGCCTGAATCCGCAACCGCCCTTCTTTGTGCAAGCGTTCCACCAACGCTGCACTCAACGGCGGCGAGCGGTGGTGGTGACTTTCCCACCACGGCCGCACATGCCGCACGAATTGCCGACGCTGCACGTCCGTCGCCTGATTCCATAAGCGGCCGATATGCGCCCGCACGGTGTCGAGCGGTGCCTGCCAGTCGATGCCTTGAGCGATGGCATCACGGCAATGCCGACGCAGTTCGCGCATCAGCTGACGTGGGGTACGAATGCTCTGATCCTCGGCGAGAAAATCTGCCCAGGCCGGAGGTTGCCGACGCACGTGAGGCAGCAAGCCATGACGGGAAAACACGTCGATCGGCCCGCGATGACCGGCCTGTTCCAGCGACACCACGGCATCGACCATGGTCAGGCCCGAACCGATGATCAGCACGGTCGACTGCGGATCGAGTCGTTGCATGGCGGCGACATCCCACGGATCAAGCGCAGCGGCGTTCAAGCCGCTGGACTCGGTCTGTGGCGTGCGCGCAGCGGGGAACATCCCCGTTGCCAACACCGCATAAGCGCCCTGCAAGCGTTGCCCGTCACTCAACGTCAACAGCACCGAATCGTCCCGGGTTTGCAGGTCAACCACCTCGGCCCGGACATGCTCGACCGTTGACCCGTTCACCGCCCCCACCCCTTGCGCTTCACACAAGCGCTGCTGCACGTACAGACCGAAAATCCCCCGCGGCGGGAACAATTCGCTGACCGGCACATGTTGCTCGTCAGACTCCGGCCAGCCGCCGGCCGCGATGTACTCGGTCAGCCATTGGGTCAGGTCGTCGGCGTTGTCCGGGTCTACGCTCATCCGTGCCGCATTGCCGTTGAGCGTGTGGCCCAACTCGACCGCGCTGTACGCCTCACCCCGTCCCAGTTCGGCGCGGGGTTCGATCACCAGCACTTGGCGTTTGCCCGGCAGGCGTAGCAACTGCGCCGCCAGCATGGCACCGCTGAGGCCGCCGCCGACGATCAGAATGTCTGCGTGACGGAGGCCGTCAGTCGCCTGGCCGCTTTGGATTTCACTCATGCCGTTCTCACTGATCGGTGTTTACCTAAAAACAAGGCGTGCAGATCGCCCACCGTTAGATCACCACGTTTCGTACAAACCGCGCCGCCACCGGCCCATCGTTGCGATAGGCATGCGGCTGGTTGCTGGCAAACATGTAGAACTCGCCGGCGACTATCTCATGAGCCACGTCGCCCAGCATCAATGTCAGGCAACCTTCGAACACGAAGATCTGTTCACTCCAGCCCTCGGCGTCCGGTTGCGACGGGTAAATTTCCCCCGGTTGCAGGCACCATTCCCATTGTTCCACCTCACGGGTGGCGGTGGCTTTGGACAATAAAACGGCTTTGCTGCCAGGAATCGTCCCGGCCCAGGCCAGTTCGTTGATACGGCTTGGATCGCGGGCATCCGGGGCCTGGATCAGGTCGCTGAACGCCACGTCCAGCGCTTCGGCCACCCGGTCAAGAGTGGTGAGGCTGACGTTCTTCTCGCCGGCCTCGATGGCCACCAGCATCCGGCGGCTGACCCCTGACTTTTCAGCCAGCGCGGTCTGGCTCATGTCGGCGGCGTGACGCAAACGTCGAACGTTCTGACTGACGTGCTGGAGGACCGAAGCCCGCTGCGTGGAATTTTTGTGCACTATATTGCTCATTTGGTGGGGTTGGGCAGTATACTGCGCAACATTCGGCGCATTGTGCGTCCCCCTCAGGTAGCGCGCAAGGTCATGACGTCGGTGAACTCCCCTAACACTTCCCCCCGCTTCTCGCGATTCAGCAAGGCCGAGTGCGTGCTGGTGCTGATCACCATGGTCTGGGGCGGCACCTTCTTGCTGGTGCAGCACGCGATGACCGTCAGCGGGCCGATGTTTTTCGTCGGTCTGCGTTTTGCCGCGGCGGCGCTCATTGTTGCGGTGTTCTCCTGGCGTCACCTGCGTGAACTGACGTTGTTCGAATTGAAGGCCGGGGCGTTTATCGGTGTGGCGATCATGCTCGGCTACGGTTTGCAGACCGTCGGGTTACAGAGCATTCCCAGCAGTCAGTCGGCGTTTATTACCGCGTTGTACGTGCCCTTCGTACCGTTGCTGCAATGGCTGGTGCTGGGTCGGCGTCCGGGGCTGATGCCGAGCATCGGGATCATGTTGGCGTTTACCGGGTTAATGCTGCTGTCGGGGCCGGCCGGCGCTTCGTTGAATTTCAGCCCCGGTGAAATCGCCACGCTAATCAGCGCCGTGGCGATTGCAGCAGAGATCATTCTGATCAGCACTTATGCCGGCCAGGTCGATGTGCGCCGGGTGACGGTGGTGCAATTGGCGGTGACTTCGGTGCTGGCGTTTTTGATGGTGGTGCCGACTCAGGAAGCGATTCCCGACTTTTCGTGGCTGTTGTTGTGCAGCGCGTTGGGGTTGGGCGCGGCCAGTGCGGCGATTCAAGTGGCGATGAACTGGGCGCAAAAGAGCGTTTCGCCGACTCGGGCGACGTTGATCTATGCCGGTGAGCCGGTGTGGGCCGGGATGGTCGGGCGGATTGCGGGGGAGCGGTTGCCGGCCATTGCGCTGGTCGGCGCGGGGTTGATTGTGGCGGCGGTAATTGTCAGTGAGTTGAAGACCAAGGGTAAGGCTGCTGCGCCTGCAGATGAGTTGGAACGGGAGACACAAGGTTAAGCCGCAGTGATTGCGGCGCTTGATAGATAGCTTTCGCGAGCAGGCTCGCTCCCACAGTTGGAACGCGATACCCCTGTGGGAGCGAGCCTGCTCGCGAAGGGCCGGAACGGTTGAAACCGGTCCCTGGAAACAATGTGAATCAGGTTTTTTCCGTCTACCTTGTAGGATTCTGCGACAGCTTGACGTTTGGCGATCCGGGAACTGGCACGTATGATGCTTCACAAACTTCCGCAGATTAGAAGCCTATGTCACTGATAGTTCTACTGCTTCTGCCTTTCATCGGCAGCTGTCTGGCAGCCTTGCTGCCGCACAACGCGCGTAACACCGAATCTTTGTTGGCTGGCCTGGTGGCCTTGATTGGCACCGTTCAGGTCGCCCTCTTGTACCCGCAAATCGCCCATGGCGGCGTGATCCGCGAAGAATTTTTCTGGTTGCCCAGCCTGGGCTTGAACTTCGTCCTGCGCATGGACGGATTCGCCTGGCTGTTCTCGATGCTGGTGCTGGGCATCGGCACGCTGGTTTCGTTGTACGCCCGCTACTACATGTCGCCGGACGATCCGGTGCCGCGGTTCTTCGCGTTTTTCCTGGCATTCATGGGGGCCATGCTCGGGCTGGTGATCTCCGGCAACCTGATCCAGATCGTGTTTTTCTGGGAGCTGACCAGCCTCTTTTCATTCCTGTTGATCGGTTACTGGCACCACCGCGCCGATGCGCGACGCGGCGCTTATATGGCGCTGATGGTCACCGGCGCAGGCGGTTTGTGCTTGCTGGCGGGGGCCATGCTGCTCGGCCATGTGGTCGGCAGCTATGACCTGGACAAGGTCCTGGCCGCCGGCGATCTGATTCGCGCGCACGCCCTCTACCCTATTCTGCTGCCCCTGATCCTGATCGGCGCCCTGAGCAAAAGCGCACAATTCCCCTTCCACTTCTGGCTGCCTCACGCGATGGCGGCGCCGACACCGGTTTCGGCCTATCTGCACTCGGCGACCATGGTCAAGGCCGGAGTGTTTCTACTTGCACGACTGTGGCCGTCGCTGTCGGGCAGTGAAGAATGGTTCTACATCGTCAGCGGCGCCGGCGCCTGCACCCTGTTACTCGGCGCGTACTGCGCGATGTTCCAGAACGACCTCAAGGGTCTGCTGGCCTACTCGACCATCAGTCACCTGGGCCTGATCACTCTGCTGTTGGGCCTGAACAGTCCGCTGGCCGCCGTGGCTGCGGTGTTCCACATACTTAACCACGCGACCTTCAAGGCCTCGCTGTTCATGGCCGCCGGGATCATCGACCACGAAAGCGGCACCCGAGACATCCGCAAGCTCAGCGGCCTGATCAAGCTGATCCCGTTCACCGCCACCCTGGCCATGGTCGCCAGCGCCTCGATGGCCGGTGTGCCGTTGCTCAACGGCTTCCTCTCGAAAGAGATGTTCTTCGCCGAAACCGTGTTCATCAACGCGACAGCGTGGATCGAGATGACCCTGCCGATCGTCGCGACCATCGCCGGGACGTTCAGCGTCGCCTACTCGCTGCGCTTTACCGTCGACGTGTTCTTCGGCCCGACCGCCACCGACCTGCCGCACACCCCGCACGAACCGCCACGCTGGATGCGCGCACCGGTGGAATTGTTGGTGTTCGCCTGCCTGGTGGTGGGGATTTTCCCGGCGCAGGTGGTCGGCCCGTTGCTGGCCGCTGCGGCCCTGCCGGTGGTGGGCGGAACCTTGCCTGAATACAGTCTGGCGATCTGGCACGGCTGGAACGCGCCGATGATCATGAGCCTGATCGCCATGTCCTGCGGCATCGTGCTTTATCTGCTGCTACGTCATCATCTCAAGCGCGGGCGTTTCAAGTACCCGCCGCTCATTGGCCGGTTCAACGGCAAGCGCCTGTTCGAGCGCAGCCTGGTGATCATGATGCGCCTGGCCCGTCGCCTCGAGCGGCGGATCAGCACCAAGCGCCTGCAAACCCAGTTGTTCCTGGTGGTACTCGCGGCAGTGATGGCCGGGTTGATCCCGATGCTCCACAGCAGCCTGAGCTGGGGCGACCGGCCGAAGATCCCCGGCTCGATCGTGTTCGTGACCCTCTGGCTGCTGGCGATTGCCTGTGCCCTCGGCGCGGCGTGGCAGGCCAAGTATCACCGGCTCGCGGCCCTGACCATGGTCAGCGTCTGCGGCCTGATGACCTGCATCACCTTCGTCTGGTTCTCGGCACCGGACCTGGCGCTGACGCAACTGGCGGTCGAAGTGGTGACCACGGTGCTGATCCTCCTCGGTCTGCGCTGGTTGCCGCGCCGGATTGAAGAGGTGTCGCCGCTGCCGAGCACCCTGCGCAAGGCACGCATCCGCCGTATCCGCGACTTGCTGTTATCGACCGTGGTCGGCGGCGGCATGGCGCTGCTGTCCTACGCCATGCTGACCCGCCAGACGCCGAACCACATTTCTTCGTTCTACCTCAGCCGCGCCCTGCCCGAAGGTGGCGGCAGCAACGTAGTCAACGTGATGCTGGTGGACTTCCGCGGCTTCGACACCCTCGGTGAAATTACCGTGCTGGCAGCCGTGGCCCTGACCGTATTCGCCCTGCTCCGACGCTTCCGCCCGCCGAAAGAAAGCCTGCAGTTGCCGGCCCAGCAACGTCTGCTGGCACCCGACGTGGTCACCGACCTGGTCAACCCGCGGCATGCCAGCGACACCGCGCTCGGTTTCATGATGGTGCCGGCGGTGCTGGTGCGCCTGCTGTTGCCGATTGCGTTTGTGGTATCGGTCTACCTGTTCATGCGCGGCCACAATCAACCGGGCGGCGGCTTTGTCGCAGGGTTGGTGATGTCGGTGGCGTTCATCCTGCAATACATGGTCGCCGGCACCCAGTGGGTCGAGGCGCAAATGAGCCTGCGACCCCTGCGCTGGATGGGCACCGGGTTGCTGTTCGCCACGGTCACCGGGCTTGGGGCGATGGCAGTCGGTTATCCGTTCCTGACCACCCATACCTGGCATCTGGACCTGCCGGTGTTGGGCGATATTCACATCGCCAGTGCGCTGTTCTTCGACGTCGGCGTGTACGCCGTGGTGGTCGGTTCGACGCTGTTGATCCTCACCGCACTCGCTCACCAATCGGTACGCGGTCACAAGACCGCTGCCCTGCCTAGATCCGTCGCCACGCAAGGAGCCGTCTGATGGAAGAAGTCATCGCAATCGCCATCGGCGTATTGGCGGCGTCCGGGGTCTGGCTGATCCTGCGACCGCGGACGTTTCAGGTGGTGATGGGCCTGTGCCTGCTGTCCTACGGCGTCAACCTGTTCATCTTCAGCATGGGCAGCCTGTTTATCGGCAAGGAACCGATCATCAAGGACGGCGTGCCGCAAGACCTGTTGCACTACACCGATCCGCTGCCGCAAGCGCTGGTGCTGACCGCGATCGTAATCAGCTTCGCCATGACCGCGCTGTTCCTGGTGGTGCTGCTGGCCTCCCGGGGCCTGACCGGTACCGACCATGTGGATGGCCGGGAGCCTAAAGAATGAATCTGATGCCGCACCTGATCGCTGCACCGATTCTGCTGCCGCTGCTGACCGCCGCCGTGATGCTGATGCTGGGCGAGAAACACCGGCCGTTAAAAGCCAAGATCAACCTGCTCTCCAGTCTGGTGGGGCTGGGCATTGCCGTGCTGTTGCTGCAATGGACTCAGGAGACGGGCGTCCCCGGCTCCATCGGCGTGTACTTGCCGGGCAACTGGCAGGTGCCGTTCGGTATCGTGCTGGTGGTCGATCGACTGTCGGCGCTGATGCTGGTGCTGACCGGGATCATCGGCGTCAGCGCCCTGCTGTTCGCCATGGCCCGCTGGGACGGTGCCGGTTCGAGTTTCCACGCGCTGTTCCAGATCCAGATGATGGGGCTTTACGGCGCGTTCCTGACCGCAGATCTGTTCAACCTCTTCGTGTTCTTTGAAGTGCTGCTGGCCGCCTCTTACGGCCTGATGCTCCACGGTTCGGGTCGGTCGCGGGTATCGTCGGGGCTGCATTACATCTCGATCAACCTGCTGGCCTCGTCACTGTTCCTGATCGGCGCGGCGCTGATCTACGGCGTTACCGGCACCCTGAACATGGCCGACCTGGCGCTGAAGATCCCGCTGGTGCCCGAGGCTGATCGAGGCCTGCTGCATGCCGGCGCGGGAATTCTCGCGGTAGCGTTCCTGGCCAAGGCCGGGATGTGGCCGCTGAACTTCTGGCTGGTGCCGGCGTATTCCGCGGCGAGCGCGCCGGTGGCGGCGATGTTCGCGATCATGACCAAGGTCGGCGTCTACACCTTGCTGCGCTTGTGGACCCTGCTGTTCTCCGGCCAGGCCGGCGCCTCGGCGTATTTTGGCGGCGACTGGCTGATCTACGGCGGCATGGCGACCATCGTCTGCGCCGCCGTGGCGATTCTCGCTGCACAACGACTGGAGCGCCTGGCCAGTCTGAGCATACTGGTGTCGGCCGGGATTCTGCTGTCGGCCATCGGTTTCGCCCAGCCGAACCTGATCGGCGCGGCAATGTTCTATCTGGTCAGCTCGACCCTGGCGTTGAGCGCGCTGTTCCTGTTGGCCGAACTGATCGAGCGTTCGCGTTCGGCCAATGAAATGCCGTTGTTCGATGACGGCGATCTGCTCCCGCGACCGATGGAATCCTTGCAGCCGCCCAAAGGCATCAACCTCGATGACGAGCAGAAAGCCGTGGTCGGCCAAGTGATTCCCTGGACCATGGCGTTCCTCGGGTTGAGCTTCATTGCCTGCGCGCTGCTGATCATCGGCATGCCGCCGCTGTCCGGGTTTATCGGCAAACTCAGCCTGCTGAGCGCCCTGCTCAACCCGTTGGGCCTGGGCAATGGCAGCGATGAGCCGGTTTCGAACGCGGCGTGGGGCTTGCTCGCGTTGTTGGTCCTCTCCGGGCTGGCGTCGTTGATTGCCTTCTCGCGCTTGGGCATCCAGCGCTTCTGGACACCCGAGGAGCGGCCGTCGCCACTGTTGCGACGTTTCGAATGCGTGCCGATCATCGCGTTGCTGGGCTTGAGCATTGCGCTGACCTTCAAGGCCGAACCGCTGCTGCGCTACACCCAGGCGGCCGCCCAAGCCTTGAACAACCCGCAACAATACGTGATGGCGGTGCTCGGCACCCGTGCGATTCCGAGCCCGGAAGCCAAAGCCGCGATCGCGGAGGTCAAACCATGAAGCGTCTGTTTCCGGCCCCGTGGTTGTCGTTGGCGCTGTGCTTGTTGTGGCTGGTGCTGAACCTGTCGATGAGCCCCGGCAATCTGCTGCTGGGCGCGGTGCTGGGGTTCTGCGCGCCGTTGATGATGCGCAAACTGCGACCGCTGCCGATCCGCATTCGTCGGCCCGGCGTTATGGTGCGTTTGTTCTTCCTGGTCGGTCGCGATGTGGTGGTGTCCAACCTCGCCGTGGCCTGGGGCGTGCTCAACGCGGGTCGTCGTCCGCCGCGTTCGCGCTTCATCAAGGTGCCACTGGACTTGCGTGACGCCAACGGCCTGGCCGCGTTGTCGATGATCTGCACGGTGGTCCCCGGCACCGTGTGGTCGGAACTGGCGCTGGATCGCAGCACTTTGTTGCTGCACGTCTTCGATCTGGATGACGAAGCGCTGTTCATCCAGCACTTCAAGGCGACCTATGAGCGCCCCTTGATGGAGATCTTCGAATGAGCGCATTGCTGTCGAACGCAATCCTGCTGAGTCTGTTCATCTTTTCGCTGGCGATGATTCTGACGCTGATCCGGCTGTTCAAGGGGCCGTCGGCCCAGGACCGGGTTCTGGCGCTGGATTACCTGTACATCATTGCGATGCTGATGATGCTGGCGCTGGGCATTCGTTATGCCAGTGACACTTACTTCGAGGCAGCGCTGCTGATTGCCCTGTTCGGCTTCGTCGGCTCGTTTGCCCTGGCGAAATTCCTGCTGCGTGGCGAGGTGATCGAATGAGCGCTGAACTGTCTCTGTGGGTGGAAATTCCGGTGGCGGTCCTGCTGGTGCTCAGCAGTCTGTTTGCATTGATCGGCGCCGTTGGCCTGGTGCGGATGAAAGATTACTTCCAGCGCATGCACCCGCCGGCGCTGGCGTCGACATTGGGTGCCTGGTGCGCGGCACTGGCCTCGATGGTTTACTTTTCGGCGCTCAAGTCCAGTCCGGTGTTGCATGCCTGGCTGATTCCGATTCTGTTGTCGATTACGGTACCGGTGACCACGTTGCTGCTGGCGCGGGCGGCGCTGTTTCGCAAGCGCATGGCGGGGGATGATGTGCCGGCTGAGGTGAGTAGTCGGCGCACGGAAAGCGGGAGTTAGACGCCAAAAGATCGCAGCCTCGTTTCACTCGACAGCTCCTACATGGGTTTCGCATTCCCCTGTAGGAGCTGTCGAGTGAAACGAGGCTGCGATCTTTTGATCTTGCTTTGCCTCAGATCCAAGCGACTGCCAGCAGCCCCGCCCCCAACATCACGCACAACGGCGAATAAGCCCAGGTGTCGAGCCGCGCAAACTTCGAATCCTTCACCTGTTTGAAGAACCCAATCAAATTCGAATCGCCGATTGCCCTGGCGAACATCAGCATCGCAATCGCGCTGATCACCCATTGCAGCGACCAGTGATGCACCGTCGGCAAATACAGGCCGACCCGCAAGCACACCAGCATCGCAATCAGCAGCAACCCGACCGCCACCAATAACGTGGCAAAGCCTGAAGGCTTGAAGGCCGGCCTGGATTCCCCGCTGCCCTCTGCGGATATTCGAGGGACCGCCGCATCGCTACCCAACTTGCCACCTGCCGCCCAATACAGGTGGATCAGGCTGATCAACAGGAAGATGGCAGCCATCCATTGCGCGATCAATAGGCTCATGTTCAGACATCCAGCGTGAAATGTTGCAGCAGGATGAACTTCCTTGAACGATTTTGTAAGGGTATTCGTCGTCGGCATTGATAAAGTGCCGCTCCATGAAACTCGCCCGAACTGAACGCATGCGGCGGTGCGCGATCCGACTTGCTCGCGCAGGCGCCATCAAACTCACAGCATCATTTCAACTCGGCGGAGACTTTATCCGCCACATCCTTCGGCACCCAGGCCTGCCACACGTCCGGGTGCGCCTTCATGAACGCCTCTGCCGCCTGCCGTGGTGGGGTGTGTTTTTCGCTCATCTCGGCCAGCGCCTTGTTCAGCGGACCGATCGGCAAGTCGACCTTGCTGAAAAACTCGGCAATCTGCGGATACTGTTTCTGGAATGGCGTGGACACGCCGATGGACAGCTTCGAGGCCAGTGAGCGCGTCGGTTTCGGATTCGGGTTGTCGGCGTCGGTCAGGGTCTTCCAGGCTTCGGCGTCGAACGGCGGCTCTTCGAGCTGAATCAGTTTGAAGCGGCCGAGCAATGGCGTAGGCGACCAGTAATAGAACAGCACTGGTTTGCCGCGACGAATCGAAGAACTGATCTCCGCATCCAGTGCCGCACCCGAACCACTGCGGAAGTTCACATAGCTGTCGTCCAGCCCATACGCCTTGAGCTTCTGTTTGTTGACCACTTCCGACGTCCAGCCGATCGGGCTGTTGAGAAAGCGCCCCTTGCCCGGGGATTCCGGATCACTGAATACACCCTTGTAGCGCGGCAGGTCGCTGACACTGCGCAAGTCCGGCGCCAGCGGCTTGATGCCTTTCGCCGGATCGCCCTTGATCACATATTCGGGCACCCACCAGCCTTCGGTCGCGCCCTTGACCGTATCGCCGAGGCTCACGACTTTGCCTTCGGCCTCAGCCTTGACCCAGACCGGACTGCGACCGGCCCACTCTTCGCCAATCACCTGAATGTCATTGTTGGCCAGTGCGGTCTCAAGGGTGATGGTCGTCCCCGGCAAGGTATCGGTCGGCAGCCCGTAGCCCTTCTCGACGATGATCCGCAAGATATCGGTGATCAGGCTGCCGCTTTCCCAGTTCAGGTCGGCGAAGTGGATCGGCGCCTGGGCAGCGAACACCGGAACGGGTGAAGCCAGCAAACCGAAAGTGGCCAGGGTAGCGGCCAGCAACCGTCGAAATCCGTTCATGCTTTTGCACCTCGTGCTGTTCACAGCAATAGCAGGATGGCCAGGCAGAAGACCGCAAAGCCTCTGAATACTCAGTCCACTGACTGTAGTAGAGGTTCCTGCTTTCGAGGGGTGTCAACTAATTTTCGGAAGTTTCCTGCAAGCGCGCCAGCTCTCTTCGTACCATGCTGGCGTACTCCGCCGGACGCAACGTATAGATCTGTGACGCCACCCAACCCAGCCATGCACCTTGCAAAACAGTCTTCTGGTCGAACAGCCGTCGGGCCTCGACTTGCGCACTGGCCTGGTTCTGTACGTGGAAGTCGGCGCGGGTCAGGGTCATTACTCGCTGGCCTTGAAGGTAATCAGTTCACCTTTGCGCCACTTGGCAGCCTTGGCGGTCACGGCTTTCAGGGTTTTGGTCAGGCCTTCCTGCAACTGTTGGTGAGCGGCGAACACCATCACCACGCTATGACCTTCCTTGAACACGATCCCGTGGCCATCAGCGGTGGTGACGAACGCGTAATCACCCAGGCCGTAAACCGTCAGTTTGATTTCGCGGAACTTGATGTCCAGCTTGCCGCCTTCGCGACTGGGCAATACAGAGGCGCTGAAGTGATCGCCGACCTTGAGTTTAAGCCCGGGTTTGTCATCAACCACCAGCGCCTCTTCGGTGTCGATCTCGGCAATATAAATGCCTTCTGCGTTCTGTTCGGTGATGTAAACAAAACGTGACTGGAACTGTTTAACCAGCTTTGCGCGCAAATCACCCAGCACGAACAAAGCATGCATATCTAGATTACTTACTGCCAAGGAAACATCCCCACATCTGAAAATGATGCTGCACGCAGGAAAATAGCGCACAGCAGAAAAAAGCGGCAATGCCGAAGGTGTAGCCAAATGACCCGGGTTGAAATCCTGAAACGAGCAGAGCGCTCATTCATCGCGAGGTTTAAGAAGACTACTGGAACGTCACTCACGTCGTCTTGCCTGGCATTCGTCAGAGGTTGAAGGAAAACGCCCTTCTAACGGCCAGATAAAACCGGACTACCAACCTTAGGGAACAAACTCTTTAATAAAAGCACTTTTCCTACATATCGCCCGCAGAAAATTGCTTTAGATGAGCATCAATCGCCAACCAGTGGTGGTGATTCTAGAGCAGCGATGCTCACCGAGACTACCCAAAACGACGAACACACGTCGGTAAAACAACGAAAAGGACTTCATATGTGCACGCTGACACACTTCGCTCCCCCCCCGGCACCTTACGCAAACAGCTCGCTGACCCTGCACTCGGTGATGTTTCAACCGCATGAATACCACCTTGAAGCGCTTGCCCGGCCACGCTTTCAGGTGCTTTTGGCCGGCAATGCCTTCTTCCATATCAAGGAAATTTCTACCGGCCGCGTCAGAGGTTTCCGCAGCAATCATAACGAAGCCTGCGCCCTTGCCCGTGCTCTCGAGTTACGCGGTTGACGGTCCCGACGCCTTCATTTCCATAGACGCTTCGTCATGCCGGCGACTTATCTCAGCCGCCGGCATGCAACAACTGCCATACTGCCCGACCAATGAAACCCGTCCCCAGGGCCGGGCAGCGTTCAAAACAACAGAATATTTCCAAGGGAAGGCTGCAACGTGACGGAATTTGATATCGGCGAATTTTTTATCCGGGGCGAAGCCAGAGAGGTCGAAGGCGAATTCCAGGCAGTCATTGTCATGCGCGCCAAACCACCGCTGACCGCCGTGACGTATCACCAGGTCGAAAAGGATCGCTGGTTCAAGACCTCGGACGTCGCCGCCATTGCCGCGCAGGAAGCCGCCAAGGAGCTGAAGCTTGCGGTCGATGGTGGGGCATTGAAAGCCTGATAGTCGGTTTGCAGTCTATGCTCACTTTTGCTTTCGAACATCGCCATCGAACTCCTGAAGCGCGGCTCCCTCAGATGTATTGAAGCCGCACCTCAGATCTCGCACTCGACGCGACCCGCAAGGAGATGAACATGGATTCACCTACACACGACTTGAAAGGCTTGTTCGACCAACTCGGTCTGGACTCAAGCGAGAAGGCCATCGACGATTTTATTGCCAGTCATTCCCCCTTGGCCGACGACAAGAAACTCATCGATGCCGAGTTCTGGACCCCGCAGCAAGCCGGCTTCCTGAAAGAACAATTGCGTGAAGACGCCGATTGGGCACGGGTGGTCGACGACCTGAACCTGCGTATGCATCAGATCCACTAGCCCAAATATCTTGAGTCAACGAAAAACCTGTGGCGAGGGAGCTGCTCCCTCGCCACAAAAGCCAGCATCACGCGTCTAGCGAGGATTCTCGGGTTTATAGCCCAATCGCAACCCACCCCAATGCCGACCCTTGAGCATGATCGGAACCGAGAGGTCGTGCATCAGTTCGCCGGTGTCGCGGGTGTAGGTTTGCAGCAGTACGGGCTGCTGATGGCTGCCGCAGCGGATTCCCGTGCGGTCGGCGAATTTGCGTTTGGTGCGGTTATGCAGGGTGTCGACCTGCGCATCGCCGGTCAGTGGTTGGCTGAAGACTTTGTTATGGGTCGGCACATAGCCCTGCTGCGTGCAGGCGATAGCGAACACCAGCCCTTCATGGCGCGGCAACAACGGTTCCTGGATCGCCGGCAAGACCTGATCGGCGTAGCGATCAAAGCGGGTCTGGTACTTGGCAGGGCTGGTGTTGGGAATGGCCTGGTAATTGCGATCAAACAGGTCATCGAGGCTGACGCGGCCCTCGTCGATATCCGCTTCAAAGCGCGCCGCAATCTGACTCGCGCCTTCGCGGGCCAAGTCAAAAACCCGCTGGTGATAGTCATCCAGTCCGACTTCCGCGAGGCGTTCGCTGATGGTTTCGGCCTGACCTTCCATTTGCACCGCGGCCTGGGCCAGGCGCTGGGTCTGTTGATCACTGATTGCCAGGTCGCTGCGCATCTGTTCGATGGCGTGAAACAGGCTATCGAGTTGTTCGCGGTTGGTGTCAGCGCCCCTGGCGATTTCCCCGACCTGACTTTCGACGCCCGCGGCCAGACGTGCAATGTTCTCCAGGTGCTGACCGGTGTGCTCGACCTGCTTGACGCCGGTATCGAGGTCGCTGGACAGTTGACGGATCTGCTCCACCACTTGCGCGGTACGTTGCTGTATATCAGCGACCATTTCCCCCACTTCACCGGTAGCCGTCGCCGTGCGCGCAGCCAGACCGCGAACCTCATCGGCCACCACCGCAAATCCGCGACCATGCTCCCCGGCCCGCGCCGCCTCGATAGCCGCGTTCAATGCCAGCAGATTGGTCTGGCTGGCGATGGACTGGATCACCAGGGTTACCCGTTGGATATCATCACTGCGCAGGCTCAGGGCTTCGATCAGTTCACGGCTGTTACTGGCGCGCTGACTGAGTTGATGCATACGGGCGATGGACTCGATCAGCTCCGTACGTCCTGCCGCGCTGCTCTGATGAGCCTCGCTGGCCGCACTGAGAGCTTCCCGACTGAGTGTCGAGGTGGCTTGTTCGGTGGCGATCATCACCTCGGCGTTGCTGACGATCTGGGCCGCGGCACCGAGCTGCGATTGCAGTTTGTCCGCCAGTTGCTTGACCGAAAAGGCCACACCGGCGGCAGACAAAGCGTTATGACTGGTTGTGTAGGAAAGATCGCGAGTCAACTCGGCAATCGCGCTGGCGCTGTCGGCGGGGGCTGCCTGCGGGATGGCGCGCGAGCGCAAGCGAGGTAGCCAAATCACCAGCACGGCCAATGGCAGGCCCAGGTAAAGCGACCACCCCCCCAACGTCATGCCGCACAACAAAAGCATCAGGGCGATGCTTTGCAGGGTCGGCGTCAGCCAAAGGTTTTTTGGCAAAAGCACGGGTGCAGACACTGCTGCAACCACAGATCCGTCACGCGTCATCTTCGTCACCCCACGAATAATTCTAATTGTTGTATCGGCATTAAACGCCACTACAAGGCCATTATCTATGGTCCATTAGTAGTGGGCGTTGCAGCAGATCAATAGAAGTGCGCGGGTTTTTCGCAGACGAAAAAAAGCATCGCGGGCAAGCCTTGCTCCTGACAGGAGTGAGGCTTGCCCGCGATGCGGGGCGTTACGAAATCAGGCCTGACGCTGGTGCTTGTCGATCTGTTCGTGACGCTCTTGAGCTTCGATGCAGTACTTGGTGGTCGGGCTGATCAGCAGGCGCTTCAGGCCAATGGCCTCGCCGCTGTCGTCGCACCAGCCAAAGCTGTCTTCCTTGATGCGTTCCAGAGCCTGTTCCAACTGAGGCAGCATGCGCTGGTCGCGATCAATCGCGTTCACCAGCCAGGTGCGCTCTTCTTCAACAGAAGCAGCGTCAGCCGGATCGGCCGGGGTGTCCAGGCTTTCGATGGCGATGCGGTTCTGTTCGACGCGCTCGTGGGTTTCGACTTTCATGTTCTGCAACAGCTCAAAGAAAAAAGCATGTTGCTCGGCATTCATGTAGTCATCCGCCGGCATGGCCAGCAACTTGTCCTTTGTCATTGATATCTCTATAAAAAAACGTGCATTAAGGCGAATTAGGGAGCGTTCCGGCGGACCTGGTCTGGCCATCGGAACGGCGCCGTTTATTCCAAGCGCCACCCGGCACTCAATTTACGAGGGGCGGCAGTCTAAGGCCGACTTGAGGCCTCAGCAACTGAAAAGACAGCGAATTTGTCCGACAAAGCCCAGAAAGTGCTCTGCGGCAGTCTTTGCGATGGTTATCGGAGTGCGTTTATAGCAAGAAATTCAATCGAGCGGCTGTATATAGAAGACAAACGGCTGCGCCACGCGGGTCAGGCGTGGCGCATTGGCTGCTTTATCTGAGGCTCAGCGTTTTAGTTTGCGCTTGTTGCGGTACTGATCGATGACCACTGCCACCACGATGATCAGGCCTTTGATGATGTCCTGAATATACGCATCGACGCCAACAAAGGTGAATCCGCTGGCCATGACCCCGAGGATCAGTGCGCCGATGACCGTGCCGGTAATGCGTCCTACGCCACCGGCCAGGCTGGTGCCGCCGATCACTGCCGCGGCAATCGCGTCCAGCTCATAAGACATACCCATCCCGGCCTGCCCGGTCGCGGCCCGTGCCGAAGCCACCACACCCGCCAGCCCTGCCAGCAACCCGGCGATGCTGTAGACGATCACCAGATGCCGCTTGACGTTGATCCCCGAGGTACGCGCCGCCTGCATGTTGCCGCCGATGGCGTAGGTGTACTTGCCGTACTTGGTGTAACGCAGGGCGATGTGAAAGATCACCGCGACCACCAGGAAAATAATCACCGGCATCGCGCCATGTCCGATAGCCGTGTAGGAATCCGAGAGCATGCTCACCGGCTGGCCTTCGGTGTAGTAACGCGCAAGGCCACGCGCCGAGACCATCATGCCGAGGGTGGCAATGAACGGGGGGATACCGGTGATAGCAATGATGCTGCCGTTGATGGCCCCCGCCAGCAATCCCACCCCAAGCCCGGTTATGACCGGAATCCATACCGGCAAGTCAGTCAGCGACGGGAACACCGCCCGAGCGAAGTCCGACGTCTGGGCCAGGCTGGCAGCGATCATCGCCGACAGCGCCAGCACCGAACCGGAGGACAGGTCGATACCCGTCGTGATGATCACCTGGGTCACGCCGATGGCCAGCAGGCCAATGATCGACACCTGCAGGATCATCAGCACAAGACGCTGGGAGTTCATCAGGAAGCTCTGGTCGCGCACGATCCAGCCAAACACTTCAAAGACCAGGCCGATGCCAATCAGCACCAGGAAAATACTCAACTCGGTCGGAAAGCGCCGGCGACTCTTGACCGGTGCCGTTGCTGGCTTGTTTTCCAGTATCGCGTTCATAAACACTCACCCTTCTATCGCGTCGCCGACGCAGGCCACCGCCACCGCCGGCATCCATTAGTGAACCGCGGACATGCCCGAGGCCAATTGCATCACTCGTTCCTGGGTCGCTTCACTGCGGTCGAGGGTGCCCATCAGGTCGCCCTCGTGCATGACCATCACCCGGTCGCTCATGCCAAGTACTTCCGGCAGTTCCGAGGAAATCATGATCACCGCCATGCCTTCGCTGGCGAGGCAGGAAATGAGCCGGTAGATCTCGACCTTGGCGCCGACGTCAATACCGCGAGTCGGCTCGTCGAGAATCAGGATCCGTGGATTGGTCATCAGCCAGCGCGCCAACAACGCCTTTTGCTGATTACCGCCGGACAAGGTGTCGATGCACTGCTCCAGCGACGGGGTTTTGACCCGCAGTTTCTTGCACATGTCTTCGCACAAGGCGCGCAGGGCTTTTTGCTGGATGAAACCGTGGCCGGCGTAATGCGGCAACACCGCCATTTCCATGTTCTCCAGCACCGACAGGCACGGGAACAGGCCGCTGAGCTTGCGATCCTCGGTCAGCAATGCGAAGCCCTTCTCGATCGCCATGTGCGGATCGCTGATGCGCACCACTTCGCCGTCGAGACGAATCTCGCCACCGTCGCTCGGCGTGATGCCGAAAATCGCTTCGGCGACGTTAGTCCGCCCCGAGCCCATCAACCCGGCGATGCCGAGGATCTCGCCGGCATGCAGGTCGAAGGAAACACCTTTGAAAATGCCGTCCAGTTTGAGGTCGCGCACCGACAGCAGCAGATCACCGATCGGCTGCTCGCGCACCGGGAACAGCTGGCTCAGTTCGCGGCCGACCATCATCGAAATCAGGCTGTCGCCGTCCATGCTGTCGGCCCGCTGCAGGCCGATGTAGGCACCGTCACGAAACACCGCCACTTCATCGGCGATGCTGAACACTTCGTTCATTTTGTGGGTGATGTAAATGATGCCTTTGCCTTGACGCTTGAGGTCGGCAATGATCGAGAACAGATGGGCGACCTCCTTGTCGGTAATGGCCGAGGTCGGTTCGTCCATGATCAGGATGTCGGAATCGTAGGACACCGCTTTAGCGATCTCGACCATCTGCCGTTCGGCGATGCTCAGGTTGCCAACCTGCTCCTCTG
Source organism: Pseudomonas sp. MDT1-17 (assembly GCF_054898105.1). NCBI lineage: Bacteria > Pseudomonadati > Pseudomonadota > Gammaproteobacteria > Pseudomonadales > Pseudomonadaceae > Pseudomonas > Pseudomonas sp. MDT1-17. The sequence goes on from NZ_JBUBVM010000001.1 coordinate 4,263,360, forward strand.
GATCGAGGTTGATCCGCAGGCGTTCCAGCAGTTGCGCGGTGCAGCGGTGCATTTCGCGGTGATCGATCATGTGCAGGCCATTGAGCTGCTCACGGCCGATCCAGATGTTCTCGGCGATGCTCATGTGCGGCATCAGGTTGAGTTCCTGGTGGATCATCGCGATCCCGGCCTGGAGCGCTGCCAGTGGCGTTTCGAAGACCACCGGCTTGCCCCTCAGGCGCAGTTCACCGGCGTCCGGCTGATAGATGCCGGCAATGATTTTCATCAGGGTGGATTTGCCGGCGCCGTTTTCGCCCATCAGGGCCAGCACGGAACCGGGGCGTACCCGAAGCTGCACATCGGACAAGGCCACCACACCGGGAAATCCCTTGCTGACGTTGATGATCTCCAGCAGGTACGGCTCATCGACAGATGCTGCAGTTGGCTGGATACCCACCAACGGGGCGCTCGAAGCAGTCGCTGAAGCGAACATGATCAGGTACTCCATCAGCAAGGTCGCGATCGCCACCTTGCGTATTTATTGTTGTTATTTGAACGGACTGGCTATTTGAACGTGTCGACGTTTTGCGGGGTGATCAAGCGGTATGGCACCCACACGGCCTGTTCAACCGGCTCGTTCTTGGCCATTTTCACGGCGGTGTCGATCGAACCGTCCGCCTGACCCTTGGCGTCCTGGAACACCGACACTGTCATGTTGCCTTTCTTGATCGCGTTCAAGCCGTCCGGCGTACCGTCGACACCCGCGATCAGTACACTGCCCTTGTCGACGCCGGCCTGTTGCAAGGCCATCGCGGCACCAATGGCCATTTCGTCGTTGTTGGACACCACCGCGTCAAACTTGCGGCCCTGGGTCAGCCAGTCGTTGACCAGGGTCATGCCTTTATCCCGTGACCAGATCCCGGTCTGCTCTTGCTCGATCTTGATGTTCGGGTATTTGGCCAGCACCTCTTTGACGCCCTTGGTGCGGTTGGTGGTGGAGTTGTTCGCAAGGTCGCCCAACAGAATCACGATGTCGCCCTTGCCGCCCATTTTGTCGGCCAGGTACTGCATCTGCATTTCGCCGGCCTCCAGATCGTTGGAGGCAACAGTGACCACGCCTTTTGGCAGTTTCAGGTCATCGGGACGGCGGTTGACATAGACCAGCGGGATGCCGGCCTTGACGGCGGCTTCGGTGATTTTTTTGGTGGCGGCGGTATCCACCGGGTTGACCACGATGGCATCGACTTTCTGGCTGATGAAGTTTTCGACCTGGCTCAATTGCTTGACCACGTCGCTGCGGGCGTCTTCGAATTGCAACTGCACGCCATCGGGATAGGACTTGGCTTTCTTGTCCATGGATTCGCGCAGGTAGGTCAGCCAGGTGTCATCGAACTGCGACATGCTGACGCCGATCTTCATATCGGCGAGTGCAGCGCCGCTGGCGAACATCAGGGACAAGGCAAGTGAGGCGAAAACGATCTTGGTCTTCATGAAAAGTCTTTCTCCACATTCTTGTTGGTTTTATGGATGAGGCGTGACGATTTCAGTCAGCGAGAAAAGCGTGAAAACGCGTCGCGAGGCAGGTCGCTGGAAATGACTCTATTGGAATATAATTTCTATATCAACTCATTTTAGAATTTTATTCTGATTTTATTCCATGGCTGTCGAACGGGCTCAATGCCACCACTTGATGCCGCTCGAAGCTCAGTCGCGCAGCGTCTAGCACACGGGTGGTCGCCAATGCATCACGGGCGTCCACGGGCAGTGGGCCACCGCTCTGCAACGCGGATTGCAGCTTTAAATAGAACTGATTCCAGCAACCGCGCTCGGAGGGCACCCGTTCGCGCACTTCGCCCTGTTCGAACCAGCCCCATCGGCGATGTTCTTCAACACCCCAGCGTTCACCTTCGGATTTGGGCGAGAGCCCGGCGAGCGCCGACGCTTCCTGCCCGTCCAGGCCATCGACGCTGTAACAGCCTTCGCTGCCGGTCACCCGAAAGCGCGGGCCGGGGGTGTTTTGCAGGCAGCTGCCGCCCAAGTGGGAGGTGACGCCACTGGCATGAGTCAGGGACATAAAGAAGCCGTTATCGAAGGCCTGGCCTTTTTCCAGGTAATCCAGTTCGGCATAGACCTGGGTCACCGGACCGAACAGCAGCAACGCCTGATCCACCAGATGACTGCCGAGATCGCGCAGGAAGCCGCCGCCACTGCCGTTGTTCACCGCCTGCGGTGAGTAACGCTCGATCCGCGATTCGAAACGGGTGACCTGGCCCAGCGCACCGGACTCGATGAGTTTGCGCACGGTAAGGAAATCCGAGTCCCAGCGACGGTTCTGGTAGACGCTGAGCTGCACGCCCTGGCGCTCGGCCATGGTGATCAGGGTTTGGGCTTGCTGCGCGTCAGCGGCGAAGGGTTTGTCGCTGACCACCGCGACGCCGTGTTCGATGCCGTCGAGCACCAGCGCCGGGCGGCCCTTGAGCGGCGTGGACACCACCAGCACATCGATCCCGGCCTCAACCAACTGGCCGATGCTGTCGAACGCGGGCACCCCAGGGTGCTCGGCCGCCAGCAACTGTCGGCGCTCAGGTGAACGGGTGACAACACCCACGAACCTTGCCGTCGGCAAACTGCTGATCAGCGGGGCATGAAAAAACCGGCCGCCATGGCCGTAACCGACAAGTCCGATACGCATGAAATATTCTCCTTATAGAACGCGGACCCTGTGGGAGCGGGCTTGCCCGCGATAGCGGTATGACAGTCACAGAGATGTTGAATGTGCCGCCATCATCGCGGGCAAGCCCGCTCCCACAGGTTTTGTATGGGTCGGTCAACCGCAAAGTTCGCGGGTCACACGTTCGAGCATCATCCGGTTGGACTCATCCGGCCGGTCTTCCCAGGCAAACACCGAAACCGTGGCAATACCGTCGAACTGAATCTCGCGCAAGGTGCCGAAAAACGCGTCCCAATCGACTTCGCCCTGACCGATATCCAGATGCTGGTGCACGGTGGCGACGACACCCGGTGGGTTGACGATGTAGCGCAGCCCCGAGGACGCCTTGTGGTTGTAGGTATCGGCGATGATCAGGTGGCTCAGTTTGGAGGCAGCGTACTTGAGCATCGAGGCGATATCGCCTTTGCCATCGTCATAGAAGAAGGTGTGCGGCGCGGCGTAGAGGTAGTTGATCCACTCGCGATCCAGACCGCGAATGATGTCCACCGACTCGTTGTTGCGCTCGCAGAAGTCGTAAGGGTGGGCCTGAATATCAAGCTTGATGCCTTCGCGCTCGAACTCTGGAATCAGCTCGTCCATCGAGCGCATGAACTGGTTCTCGCAGACCAGCGGGTTGTCTGAATGGCCGGTGAACTCGGTGTTGACCAGCTCGCAGTCCATCTCCACGGCAATCTGGATCGCCCGCTTCCAGTTGCGTACGGCGGCAACTCGCAGGCCTTCGTCGGCAGCGGCCCAGTGGTACATCGGTAATAAGGAAGAGAGCTTGACCCCGGTGTCGCTCAGGGCTTTGCGAAATTCCTTGATCCGCGCCTTGTCGACGCGTGGGGCTTTGTAGAACGGCAGGAAATCTTCCCGGGGCGAGAGTTCGATGTGTTCGTAACCGAGCTCGGCGACCTTATCGACCATCTTGCCCAAGGACAGGGTGCGGTACATGTAGGGGTCTAGTGCGATGCGCATGTTCTTGCTCTCCTTCACCAATGCCTCTGCCCTGACGCTTTCCCTGTGGGAGCGAGCCTGCTCGCGAAGAGGCCTGTACGCTCAACATTAATGTTGACTGACATTACGCCTTCGCGAGCAGGCTCGCTCCCACAGGGGATCGGGGTTAGCCGTAGAAGTGTGGGCGGTCTGGCAGGCCGACTTTGACAATCTGCCCGCTGTTCTGCGCTTCGATACACGCATCCGCCGCCACCGCCGCCGCGAAGCCGTCCCATGCCGATGGGCCGCCGACTTGGCCGCCACGCACACCATCGATGAACGCCTGCAACTCAACGTCGTACGCCGCGATGAAGCGATCCTTCCAGTCCATCAGAATCGCGTTGGACAATTTCGCCCCGCTGCGCAACTGAACCTGCGAGGGCTCTGGCAGTTTGGCGATGCCGGTCTCCCCCACGACTTCGCACTGGATGTCGTAGCCGTATTGGCAGTTAACGAACACTTCCACGTCGATGCGCGTGCCTTTGGCGGTTTCCAGCAGCACAATCTGCGGGTCTTTCAAATGCGCGAGCGCCTTGCTGCTCTTGCGCGGGAACACCACTTGCACCGACACGTAATCGTCGTCGAGCAACCAGCGCAACACGTCCAGTTCATGGATCAGCGTGTCGGTGATCGCCATGTCGGTCTTGTAGTTCTCACCCACGCTCGGGTTGCGGTGCGCGCAGTGCAACATCAACGGCTCACCAATCTGACCGCTGTCGATCACGGCTTTGAGGGCGCGATAACCTTCGTCATACGGACGCATGAAGCCGACCTGCACCAGGCGCTTGCCGTGGGCCACTTCAGCCTCGACGATCTTGCGGCAACCTTCAGCAGTGACCGCCAGCGGTTTCTCGCAAAACACCGGTTTGCCGGCGGCAATCGCTGCCAGCACGAACTCTTCGTGGCTCGGGCCCCAAGAGGTGACGAGGATCGCTTCGACCTCCGGCGCCTTGATCAGCGCGTGGCCGTCGGGATAGACCTCGGCGGTCAGCCTCAGGTCGGAAACGACCTTCGCGGCTTGCTGCGAGTTAATGTCGGTCACAGCAACTACCTGGCTATTGAGCAAGGTCTGGCTGCAACGACGGATATGGTCCTGGCCGATGGCCCCGGTGCCGATGACGCCTATACGCAGTGAATTAAAAAGCAATGACATGAAGATTCTCCTGCAAAAAATTGTTGTTGGTATCAGGGGTAATCAGTACTGACGAGCCTTGGCCAGTCGCTCATTCAGGGTCTTGGCCACCGCATCGGTGCGGGCGCTGGTGGAGACTTGCGCCACACCGACCCGCCACCACGACAGGTATTTGTGAATCATGGTTTTGGGCAGCACCTTGATGTCGATCAGCGTCGACACCGTCTGCAATCGCGCATCGGCCAATGCCGCTTTCAGTTCTTCGATCGTGTTCACTTTGTAGGTTTTGCAGCCATAGGCCGCCGCGCTCATGGCGAAATCCACCGGCACGAAACCGCCGTCCAGCTTGCCGGTTTCCGGGTTACGGAAACGGAACTCGGTGCCGAAGCTGTCCATGCCGTGTTCCATCTGCAAGTTGTTGATGCAACCGAAGGTCATGTTGTCCAGCAACACCACGTTGATTTTGCGGCGCTCCTGAATCGAGGTCGCCAGCTCGGAATGCAGCATCATGTAAGAGCCGTCGCCGACCAGCGCATAGACCTCGCGCTCAGGCTCGGCGAGCTTCACCCCCAACGCGGCGTTCACCTCATACCCCATGCAGGAATAGCCGTACTCGACGTGATAGGTGTTCACCCCCTTGCAGCGCCAGCTGCGCTGCAAGTCACCGGGCAGACTGCCGGCGGCGGCGACGATCACCGCGTCATCGGCGAGGGTTTCATTGAGCACGCCGAGCACTCGGCTCTGGGTCATGCAGGAACCGGTCAGCTCGATGAATTCGCGCAACACCGCCGGGTCCATGTGGTCGTTGATTTCCGGGATGAAGTCTTTGCCCTGGTAGTCGACCTGATAGAGACGGTCGACTTCCTCGTCCAGTTGCGCCTTGGCCTGATGCGGTTGATCGCCCCACGCAGAGCGGTAATCGCCCAAGGCTTCAGCCAAGGCGTGCAACCCGACGTTGGCGTCCGCCAGCAATTGCACGCCGTCGAGTTTCAGCGCATCGCAGGGACTGATGTTGAGGTTGAGAAATTGCACGTCCGGATGCTGGAACAGGGATTTCGACGCGGTGGTGAAATCGCTGTAGCGCGTGCCGACACCGATGATCAGGTCCGCATCCTTGGCCAACAGATTCGCCGCCAGACAGCCGGTTTCACCTATTCCGCCAACGTTCAGCGGATGACTGGACACCACCGCACTCTTGCCGGCCTGGGTTTCGGCGAAGGGAATATCGAAGCGCTCGGCAAACGCTTGCAAGGCGGCATTGGCGCCGGAGTATTTGACCCCGCCACCGCAAATGATCAGCGGTTTGCGCTTGCCTTTGAACAGCGCCAAGGCATCGCCGAGCATCGCTTCGGTGGCCGGACGACGCTCGATGCGGTGCACGCGTTTTTGCAGGAAATAATCGGGGTAGTCGTAGGCCTCGGCTTGCACATCTTGTGGCAAGGCCAGGGTCACCGCGCCGGTTTCGGCAGGGTCGGTGAGCACGCGCATGGCGTGGATCGCCGCCGTCATGAGTTGCTCGGGACGGTTGATGCGGTCCCAGTATTTGCTCACGGCCTTGAACGCGTCGTTGGTGCTGATGCTCAGGTCGTGGAACTGCTCGATCTGTTGCAGCACCGGGTCCGGTTGGCGGCAGGCGTAGACATCGCCGGGCAACAGCAGCAATGGAATGCGGTTGGCGGTCGCCGTCGCGGCAGCGGTCAGCATGTTCGCCGCGCCTGGGCCTACCGATGAGGAGCAGGCGTAGATCTTGCGCCGCAAGTGTTGCTTGGCAAAACCGATGGCCGCGTGGGCCATGCCTTGCTCGTTGCGACCCTGATGGACGATCAGGTCGCCACTGTCCTGCTCCAGGGCCTGACCCAGGCCCAGCACATTGCCGTGACCGAAAATGGTAAAGATCCCGGCGACGAATTTGCTTTGAACCCCATCGACCTCGATGTACTGGTTATCGAGGAATTTCACCAGGGCCTGGGCCATGGTCAGTCTTGTTGTGGTCATGCTTGCACCTTCTGTATGCAAATCCGATCCCGCTGTAGGAGCTGCCGAAGGCTGCGATCTTTTGATCTTGATCTTAAAAACAACATCAAAAGATCGCAGCCTTCGGCAGCTCCTACAGGGGAAGTGTCAACTCAGAGACTTGTTCAGGTGATCCATGCTCGCGCCGATCGCCTGCTGGATATCCGCCAGGCCATGGACACTGTCGGCGAACGGTTCGAACGACAGGTAGCCGCTGTAGCCGCTGCTGAGCAAGGTGTCGATCTGCGCCGCGTTGCCAAGGATGTCGCCCTCGCCCACCAGCACCCGGTGGCCGTCGCGTATGGTCGCCAACGGTGCCTCGGCATCTTCGACACCGGAGATGTGCACCAGCCCGGTCAGTTCGGGGAAAAACTCATGTTCGCTGGCCAGGTGATGGTGAAAGGTGTCATGCACCAGACGGAACACATCCAGCCCGCCAATGGCCTTGATCGCGTCCACTGCCGTGCGTTTACGGCGCAGCGAGCACTCTTCGAAACCCAGCGGCTCGATGAAACCGAGAATGCCGTGTTCGCGCAGGATCGGCGCCAGTTCAGTCAACGCCGTGCGCAGACCCGAAGCGCGTGCGGCCTCATTACGCGGGTCGGCCCGGTCGTTGAGCGGACACATGACCAACCCCTGTGCGCCGCAATCACGGGCATAAGCGGCCAGCTTCAAGGCCTGTGCGCGGCGTTTGTCATTCCACACATCAAACGGATACAGCGCGTTGATCGAGAGCACGGTAATGCCTTTGTCAGCACACAACTCACGGACGCGCTCGGGGACGGTGCCGTCTTCGATCTCGACACCTTTAAGGTCGTTGCGAATTTCGATCGCGTCGGCCTTGAGGGTCACCGCCAGCTCGATGAACGCGGGCAGGGACAAGCGTGGGGCGACCATACGGTTCAGGGCGAAACGCAGGGGTTTGCTCATTTTTGTTGTTCTCCGCACAGGTGAATTAGTGGGCCGTCGGCATGCTGAATTCAGGGCCCTTGGCGATGCTGTCGGGCCAGCGCTGCATCACGCTTTTGTAACGGCTGTAGAAGCGAATGCCTTCTTCGCCATAAGCGTGGTGATCGCCGAACAGCGAGCGCTTCCAGCCGCCGAAGGAGTGCCAGGCCATCGGCACCGGAATCGGCACGTTGATGCCGACCATGCCGACCTTGATCGTGCGGGCGAAGGCTCGGGCGATGCCGCCGTCGCGGGTGAAACAGGACACGCCGTTGCCGAACTCGTGGGCGTTGATCAACGCGACGGCGCTGGCGAAATCCGCTACCCGAACGATGCCCAGCACCGGACCGAAAATTTCCTGTTGGTAAATACTCATCTCGGTCGTGACGTTATCGAACAGCGTCGCGCCGACGAAGAAGCCGTTCTCGGCGCCCGGCACTTTGAAGCTGCGGCCGTCGACGATCAGCTGCGCGCCCTGGGCCACACCTTCGTCGATGAAACCTTCGACTTTGGCCTTGTGCTCGGCTGTCACCAGCGGCCCCATGTCGCTGTCGCCCTTCAGGCCGTTGCCGACTTTCAGTTGGTCGATACGCGGCAGCAGTTTGGCAATTAGTTGGTCGCCGACATCGCCCACCGCCACGGCAATCGAAATCGCCATGCAGCGCTCGCCGGCCGAGCCGTAAGCCGCGCCGATCAAGGCATCCGCCGCTTGATCCAGATCCGCATCGGGCATGACGATCATGTGATTCTTCGCCCCGCCCAGCGCCTGCACACGCTTGCCGCGCGAGGTGGCTTGCTGGTGGATGTACTCGGCAATCGGCGTCGAGCCGACAAAGGAAATCGCCTCGATGTCCGGGTGTTGCAGCAAGGCGTCGACCGCGGTCTTGTCACCCTGAACCACGTTGAACACACCGTCCGGCAACCCGGCTTCGCTCAACAGACGGGCCATCAGCACACTGGCGGACGGATCGCGCTCGGACGGCTTGAGGATGAAGCAATTACCAGTGATCAGTGCCAGTGGGATCATCCACAGCGGCACCATCACCGGGAAGTTGAACGGCGTGACGCCGGCGCACACGCCCAGCGGCTGACGCAGGTTCCAGTTATCGATGCCGCCGCCGATGTTGTCGCTGAAATCGGTTTTCAGCAGGTTCGGCGCACCGCAGGCGTACTCGACGATTTCGATGCCCCGGGTGACTTCGCCCTTAGCATCCGAAAACACCTTGCCGTGTTCGCGGCTGATGATTTCTGCCAGCTCATCGTGATGTTGGTCGAGCAATTCCTTGAACTTGAACATCACCCGCGAACGGCGCAGGGACGATTGCTCGGACCACTCCGGGAAGGCTTTGAGGGCCGAGGCGACGGCTTCGTCTACGGTCTTCTGGCTGGCCAGCCCGACGCGCGCCTGGACGCTGCCGGTGGCCGGGTTGAAGACGTTGCTGAAGCGTTCACTGCTGCTGTCTTGCACTTGACCGTGGATGTAATGGCCGATGACCGGGGCATTGCTCATTGATCGTGTTCTCCGTGCAGAGGTTGGAATTCAGGCTTTTTAGTTCAGAGATCAAGCAGCCAGCTGTGCTGCGGATCGTTATGGAACTGCCAGACCCGTTTCGGGCCGGCCATCACGTTCAGGTAATACGACTCGTAGCCGTACGGCACGCTGACCGGGTGATAGCCCTTGGGCACGACCACGAGGTCGCTGTTTTCCACGGCCATGGCCTGATCGATGCTGCGATCGTCGGTGTAGACCCGCTGGAACACGAAACCCTGGGGCGGGTTGATCTGGTGGTAATAGGTTTCTTCAAGAAAACTCTGGTGCGGCAAATCGTCGGTGTCGTGCTTGTGCGGCGGGTAGCTCGACGAGTGACCCGATGGCGTGCGCACTTCCACCACCAGCAGCGAATGGGCCGGTTCGGTGTCCGGCAGAATGTCGCAGACGTAACGAGTGTTGGCGCCTTTGCCGCGCACGCTGCGTTTCATGGTGTCGGGTTTGATCAGCCGTGGACCGAGGCCGTTGCTCGTTGAACCGGGTGCGGCGCACACAGCGATCTGTACGTCGCTGAGCGCGACCACTTGCGCCTGACTGCCAGGTGACAAGTACGCGGCGAACGGGGATTTTTCTTCGAATACCGACTGACGATCGCCGATGTTGTCCCAGTCGAACGCGCCCTGCCCCGGCGCTTCGCCCTTGAGGCTGACCCGACCGCTGAGTAGCACCAGGCACAGTTCTTTATCACCGGCCGACACCGGCAGGGTTTCGCCCAGGCTCAAGCGGTAAGCGGCGAAGCCGACGTATTCCAGCTCACGTTGACCCAGCTCGACCATGGTCCGGCCACGGGCATTGCTTTTGACCAGCAGGCTCATCACTTAGTCCTCTCGTCGAGCAGCGCACGCAAGGTGTCGTAGCCTTTTTTGGCGTAGACGTAGCTCGGCGCCACCGCCGGGTCCTGCTCGGCTTCAACCACCAGCCAGCCGTGGTAATCGGCCGCCAACAGCACGTCGAGCAGGGCGTCGAAGTCGATGTCGCCATCGCCGGGCACGGTGAACGTGCCGTTGATGATGCAGTCCGGGAAGCTCCACAAATTGTTGCGTGCCAGCTGCACCACCGGTTTGCGCACGTCCTTGAAATGCACATGGCAGACGCGTTCGATGTGTTTGCGCAGCACCTGCAACGGCTCGCCGCCGCCCATGTAGCAATGGCCCGAATCGAACAGCAGGCCGACTTCACTGCCGGTCAACGCCATCAACGTGTCGATGTCCGCCGGGGATTCGACGTAGGCGCCCATGTGGTGGTGATAGGCCAGGCGCACGCCTTGGGACAAGGTGAAGCGCGCCAGTTCGGTGAGCTTGTCGGCGTATTCCTGCCAGGCGTGTTCGGTGTGGAAACGCGGGCGTTCAACCAGCGCAATGCGCTGGCCTTGAATGGAGTCGGCGACTTCGCCGTACACCAGCACCTTGGCGCCGTTCTTCGCCAACAGCTCGACATGGCTGCCAATGGCGTCGATTTCTTCAGCCACCGAGCGGCGGGCCAGACGACTGGAGTACCAGCCGGACACCAGCGCCAGGTCATAGGGGCGCAGTACATCGCCGACACCCTTGGCGTCCTTGGGGAATTTGCCGTTGAGTTCGAAACCTTCGTAGCCGATTTCCTTACCTTCGCTCAGGGCGGTGCTCAGCGGCGTCTCCCCACCGAGGGACGGCAAGTCGTCGTTGCTCCATGAGATCGGGTTGATGCCAATTCGAATAGCGGGCATGGCTGCACCTTTTATTGTTTTACCTAACCAGTAAGAGCGACACAAAACCCTGTGGGAGCGGGCTTGCTCGCGAAAGCGGTGTGTCAGGCAACAACAATGTTGAATGTGCCGGCCTCTTCGCGAGCAAGCCCACTCCCACATTGGTATTGCGGTGTTGCGTCATGCGCGGGCTTTTCGCCAGGCATCGATCAGCTCGACGAACGTGCCCTGCACCTGGCTGATCAGCGTTTCGTCATCGATTTCCCCGGCCAGCCACGCGCGGCTCGGCTCCTGGAAAATCGTCCGACCTACGGCGAAACCACGGCAAGTCTGGCTCTGGCTGGCCTGCTGAAACCCTTCGGCCAGTGCCGCTGCCGGTGCATTCAGCCCCAACAACACCACGCCACGGCAGTACGGATCACGCGCCTGAATCAGCTCGTCGAGTTGTTTCCATTCCTCGGCGCTCTGCGCTTCGATCTTCCACCACGCCGGGTAAATGCCCAGGTTGTAGAGGCGTTTGAGGGCGCGATACAGCACGTCCGGATGGGTCGATGGATGATCCTTGGGCGGGATGATTTCCAGCAGCAGCTCATGACCACTGACTTGGGAGGCCTGATACAAACCCTTGATCTGCGCTTCCTGTTCCAGTCGCAGCAGCGGCTCGTCGTCGGGGTGGAATTGCACCAGGCACTTGATGATCTGCTCCTGCGGCCAGGCGATCAGGTTGCTGCCAATCGAGCGCCCATGTTCGAACGCCAATGGCCGCGAACCCTGCACTTCCACCGGCCGCGCCACCCACCAGCCGCGACCGGTGGCCGCGTTCAGCGAGTCCTGACCGAAGCGCTGATCGGCCAGCAGCCCGACATCGGCCTCGATGCCTTGCTTGCGCAAATCGGTTTCGACCCGTTCCACAGCCTTGATAAAGAGTTGTTTGAGTTCGCCGATGGCGTTCAGGTCCCGACCACCCTTGTGCGCCAGTTCCACCAGTTGCCCGCGATGATCGAAGGCAAAGATGAACAGTTGCTTCCACTGTTTGCGCGGCACGCTGACCTGATGCAGACGTTGCAGCGTGGCGTCCTGATCCGGCCGGGTAATCGGCACCGGGCTGTTGAACAGATAGTCGAGTTCGGCGCGGGTTGGCATCGCCGGGGCGCAGGCGTGACGCGACACCACCAGACCACCGCAGGCATTGGCCAACTGGCAGCAGCGCTCGTCGCTCGCATCCTCCAGCCAACCGCTGAGGAAACCCGACATGAAGGCATCGCCGGCCCCCAGCACGTTCAACACTTCCACGCGGACGCCGGGATAAATGGCGCCGTCTTCGAGACGCACCGGGATCACCCCGTGAATCACCGTGCAGCCTTGCGGGCCGAGCTTGACCACCAGGGTCGCAGCGCTCAGGCGCCGCACATTACGCAGCGCAGTGAGCAAATCCTCGGAGCCGCCGGCAATCAGGAATTCCTCTTCCGTGCCGACGATCAGGTCGAAACGCGGCAGAATTTTCTGCACATGCTGGCTGACGTTCTGGTCGGCGACGAAACGGGTTTCGCCGTCGGCCTTACCGGCCAGGCCCCAGAGCACCGGGCGGTAGTCGATATCCAGTACGCGTTTGACGTTGTGCTTCTCGGCGTATTCCAGCGCCTGGATGCTCGCCTTGTAGACGCCGTCGGTGGAGAAATGGGTGCCGGTGATCAGCAAGGCTTTGCTGGAAGCGATGAAGGCTTCGCTGATGTCTTCGGCCCGCAGCGCCATGTCGGCGCAGTTTTCGCGGTAGAAGACCAAAGGAAAGGTTTCGCGGTCCTTGAGAGCCAGCAGCACCATGGCGGTCAGGCGCTCCGGATCGACCTTGATGCCGCTGACATCGCAACCTTCGCGGGTCAGGGATTCAACGAGGAAGCGGCCCATGTGGTCGTCCCCTACCCGGCTGAGCATCGCCGATTTCAGACCCAGACGAGCCGTGCCGAAGGCGATGTTGGCGGACGATCCACCGAGGTATTTGGCGAAGCTTGAAACATCTTCCAACCGCGCTCCGACTTGCTGCGCATAGAGGTCGACGCCAAGGCGCCCCAGGCAAATCAGATCCAATTGACGCCCACTGGCAAAACGAGTCTGGCCCATGTTGGCTCCTGTTATTTTTATCAGCCTGCGTTCGGGGCGATGGCCGCGCCGAACACGCTGGGTGGATGCAGACTAAAACGTGCGGGACCGAATAATCAATAATTATTCCAAATATTTTTTACGTGGAATATTTTTTCCAATAAACTTGGGTGCAAGCGTTCCAGGGACAGTGCATCGTTTCAGCACACCCCGTACTGACTGCAAGCTCAAGATTTTATTCCGGCCTACCCTGTAGACTGCGCACAGCCAACCTATTGTCAGGGGATGACGCTTTCTGTCGTCCCTATAAGAACAAGCCAGAAGGATTCCTTATGACCCGCACCGATCAGCCGGCGACGACCGAGAGCACGCCCGACAGCGATCTCGCCAGCCCCCCGATCAATGCCGAGCGTCTGCTGCAGCTGATCACCCACGAATACGAAAGCCTGCCGCGCCAGCTCAAGCGCATCGCCAGCTACATGAGCCAGCAGAGCGACCGGATCATGGTCGATCGCATCAGCGACATTGCCCGCGAGTGCGAAGTGCACCCCTCGGCGATCGTGCGGTTTTCCCAGCGCTTCGGGTTCAGCGGCTTCAGCGAAATGCAGGCACTGTTCCGCGAGGCCTATACCCACAAGACCACGCCGGTTCAGAATTACCAGCAGCGCATTCGCAGCATGATCGCCAACAAATCCCAGAAGGCCAGCGGCGGCGACCTGGCGCGTGAGTGCATCAATGCCACCCTCTCGGGCATCGAACGGCTGGGTCTTGAACTGGATGACCAGGCCTTCGACAAGGCCGTGGATCTGGTGGTGAATGCCGACAACATCTACGTGGTCGGGGTGCGTCGTTCGTTCGCGGTGGCCGACTACCTGGTCTACAACCTGCAGCACACCAACAAGCGCATTCATCTGGTCTCCGGCCTCGGCGGCAGCTACCGCGAGCAGATGCGCAGCGTGCGTGCCAATGACCTGGTGATCGCCATCAGCTTCACGCCCTACGGCAAGGAGACCCAGCATTGCCTGCGCATCGCCCAGCACAATCAGGCAAAAACCCTGATCATCACCGACAGCAACCTCTCGCCCCTGGCCAAGCGCGCCAACACCGTGCTGCTGGTCAATGAAGGTAGTTCGTTCGCCTTCCGGTCATTGAGTGCGACACTGTGCCTGTGCCAGGCGCTGTTTATCGCCGTGGCCTATCGGCTGGAATTGAAGGTCGACGAGATTCACGAACAGGTGGGCTTCGAGGATTAGCGCGTCGCCGGTTGCAGCGCGCGGAACCTCAGCTAAGGTAGTCCATCCCGAAATGGACATCTGAAGGAGCGGTTCAATGAAGCTGATCGGCATGCTGGATTCGCCGTATGTGCGGCGCGTCGCCATCTCTGCCAAACGCCTTGGCATCTCGCTGGAACATCAATCGGTTTCGGTGTTTCGGCACTTCGAGCAATTCCAGCAAATCAACCCGGTGGTCAAGGCCCCTACCCTGGTGCTGGATGACGGTGAAGTGTTGATGGACTCGACGCTGATCATCGAATACCTGGAAGCGCTGGCCAGTCCCGGCAAAAGTTTGATGCCGGGTGATCTCGATCAACGACTGCGCACATTGCGCCTGATTGGTCTGGGATTGGTGGCCTGCGAGAAATCCGTGCAGCTCTACTACGAACGCAACCTGCGCCCGGTGGAGATTCAATTCGAACCGTGGGTGGAACGGGTCGAAGAGCAATTGGCGGCCGCGTATTCGGCGCTGGAGCGAGAGTTGGAAAAACAACCGTTGAAGACTGACGGTTCGATTGCCCAGGACGGAATTACCTTGGCGGTGGCCTGGAGTTTTACCAATCTGGTGGTGCCGGATCAGGTGGAGGCTGCGCGGTTTCCGCTGATCAGCGCGTTTACCGCGTATGCCGAGGGACTTGAGGTGTTTGTCAGTACGCCAATCGAATGATGGTTTGAAGATCAAAAGATCGCAGGCTGCGCCAGCTCCTACAGGGATCCGCATACATCTGTAGGAGCTGGCGCAGCCTGCGATCTTTTGACTTTGCTTCTTCCCCAAAACGCCGCTTCCACCAGAGGCAGAAGCGGCAGAGGCATGAGCCCCAGTGGTTTCAGGTGAACAGAGCGATCAGGATGATGATCGGGATGGGTATGCCAAGAAACAACAGCAGTAGTGAGCGCATGAGAGTTCTCCTGGGTTAACGAACAGGTACGGAAGTGGTGGATACATAGGCGTCGGTTTCGAGGTACTCGACCGCATCCCGACGACGGCCACCGAAGGTTGCAGCGAGGCTGGCGAAAAACGCACCGATCAGCAGCGCAACGAACATCCACAGCGCCGTCATTGCAGCGACTTTGGCGGCCGTGTCAGCAGCTTGTTTGGCGGCGAGTTTGGCATCGGCCACGGCTTTTTGGGTGCGGGCATAGACTTCATCGACACGACGTTCGGCATCCGCTTGGATGAGGTTGGTCCGCTGGGCGACCAGTTGCGCCAGATAGGTGCGGTCTTCGGCGGACAGTTGGCCGTCGCTCAGGCTGCGCACGAAGATGCGGGTCACGGAGCCACGGGCGGCATCATCGCTGACGGCAACTGGTTGATCAGCGCGGAACAGACTGTCGATGAAGTAGCCGTACTGATCACTGTCGGTATTGCCGGCAGCCGTGCCGGCCGCTTGCGTGACGGCATTGGCGGCACCACCGACCACACTCGCCCCGGCCTGCACCCCACCACTGACGATACCGCTGACCGAGCCGACCAGCAGCGTCGCGGTCACCAGGGTCGCCACGCACCAGGCCAGGAAGCCATGGGCCGTGTCACGGAAATAAACCTCGTCGCCGTGCATGTTCGCCCACTTCACCCGCAGGCGACCGGCGATGTAACCGCCAAGTCCGGAGGCGACGATCTGAGTGACAGAGAGCCAGACGATCGTGGAGATGCCCAGCCCCTTGGCGCTCATGCCTTCATTGGCCCACGGCGATATCGCCGAAAAACCCAGGCCAAAGCCAAGCAGCAGCAGAATCAGCGACAACGCAGCCGCCGCAGCAGCACCGGCGAAAATGGCACCCCAGGACACGCCAGAGCGCGAACTCGACTCATATTCTTCGGCAGGATAGAAACCATCAGGGGATCTATTCATTGTTGTATCGCTCCAGGCAGGAAAAATGGTGTTACAACCGTTCGAATGAACAATTGCAGTCAACGTGCCAGTCGCCTACTCAGAACAAATATAAATATTTCAACAAGTTATAAAATTTGAACTTCCAATGACCATGCAATTTGCAAGGAACTGCCAATCGCAGCGGGTTTTATGCATTGACCAAATAGGCGCCTGCATGAAGTTTTATTTAGAAAGCCTGCACTGATTTCTTGGCAAACTGCCACGCAACGTTGTGAAACCTTAATCAGGCCCGCCCTATGACCCGCATCTTGACCATCGAAGACGACGCTGTGACTGCCCGGGAAATCGTCGCCGAATTGAGCAGCCACGGCCTCGACGTGGATTGGGTCGACAACGGCCGCGAAGGTCTTGCGCGCGCGGCCAGTGGCAACTACGACCTGATCACCCTGGACCGCATGTTGCCCGAGTTCGATGGTCTGGCGATCGTCACCACGCTGCGGACCATGGGCGTGGTCACGCCGATCCTGATGATCAGCGCCCTCTCCGACGTCGATGAGCGTGTGCGCGGCTTGCGCGCTGGCGGTGACGATTACCTGACCAAACCGTTCGCCACCGATGAAATGGCCGCCCGGGTCGAAGTCCTGCTGCGTCGGCAGAACACCGTGACTGCCCAGGCCACCACGTTGCGGGTGGCGGATCTGGAGCTGAACCTGATCAGTCATGAAGCCAGTCGCGACGGTCAGCTGCTGACGCTGTTGCCCACCGAGTACAAATTGCTGGAATTCCTGATGCGCAACACCGGGCAGATTCTGTCGCGGATGATGATTTTCGAAGAGGTCTGGGGTTACCACTTCGACCCCGGCACCAATCTGATCGACGTGCACATCGGCCGGCTGCGCAAGAAAATCGACCCGCCAGGCAATGTCCCACTGATTCGAACCGTGCGAGGCTCGGGTTATGTCATTGCCGAACCCCTCTAACGGCTGGCGCTCTTCCAGCAGCCGTTTGCTGGCGCTCTACAGTTCGCTGTTCGTGATCTGGAGCGGGATCCTCATGGGGGTCATGTACTACGATGTTTCCGCTTATCTGGACAACCTGGCCAAACACTCGCTGATGCAACGTCAGCACTTGTTTTCACGCTTCTCGGGCGAACAACTGGCAGACGCCCTCGCCGTCAGCATGACCTTCGACATTCGCGGCATCGACGCCTATGGCCTGTTCGATGACCAGCATCGCTACCTCGGCGGCGCGCTGCGCCATATTCCCCAAAGCCTGCCGCTGGACGGCAAGATCCACATGCTCAGCGACTGCGCCGATTACGACGACCCGACCCTGCCCACCGACAGCTGCGACGCGGTGGCGACCCCGACCAAGGACGGACGCTGGCTGGTGCTGGTGCGGGACAACGGTTCGTTGTTCGCCGTGACCCGGATCATCCTGCATGCGTTGTTCTGGGGCGTGACGTTGACGATCCTTCCGGGCATCGCCGGTTGGCACTTGTTGCGCCGCCGGCCACTGCGGCGCATACGCGCAATTCAGGCCAGCGCCGAGGCCATCGTCGCCGGCGACCTGACCCGGCGACTGCCACTGTCCAATCGCCGCGATGAGCTGGACATGCTCGCCGCCATCGTCAACGCCATGCTCGAACGTATCGAGCGCTTGATGAACGAGGTCAAGGGCGTCTGCGACAACATCGCCCACGACCTGCGCACGCCCCTGACCCGCCTGCGGGCGCAGCTGTACCGGATTCAGCAGCAGGCTGACGACGGTTCGACGCTGGCCGTGCAACTGGATTCAGTGCTCGGCGAGGCGGATACCTTGATGGCGCGTTTTCGAGGGCTGCTGCGGATTTCCGAGCTGGAAGATCGCCAGCGCCGCTCGGGTTTTGTGCAGCTGGACCCGGTGCCGTTGCTGCAAGAGCTGCATGACTTTTACCTGCCCTTGGCAGAGGAAGGCAAACTGGTTTTTCAACTGCAATTGCCGGAGTCGTTGCCTGCGTTGAACGGTGATCGAGCGCTGTTGTTTGAGGCGGTGGCGAATTTGCTGAGCAACTCGATCAAATTTTCGCCGCCGGGTGGCGAGGTGATTTTGCGGGGGGTCAATGACGGGGGGCATACGCGGATCGAAGTGCTCGATTCGGGGCCTGGTATTGCGGTGGCAGAGCGGGAGGCGGTGTTTCAACGCTTCTATCGTGCAGAGGGAAATCATCAGAAAAGCGGGTTTGGGTTGGGGCTGTCGATCGTTGCGGCGATTGTGAGCTTGCATGGGTTTACGTTAGAGGTGGATGCCAGTGAACTCGGCGGTGCGCGGTTAGTGCTGGATTGTCGGCAGGGTTTGATCTCACAGACCTGACTCAATCGCTGTAACAAGAAGATCCAATGTGGGAGCGAGCCTGCTCGCGAAGGCTGCCTCCCAGTCAACATTGATGTTGTCTGACACGACGCTTTCGCGAGCAGGCTCGCTCCCACAGGGGAGTTGTGGTGTTATCAGGCCGGGTAGTTAGCCCGAAGGGCTTCAAGACCGCCCTGATAAATACCAGTGAACAGCGCCACCACTTCTTCGTCAGTCACACCTTTAGCGGTAAATCGCCCCGACCACGTCACCCGAGCCCCCTGTCCCTGCGCTTCAACCCTGATAGTCGCCAGATAGTCGGTGGCCGGAAACGGCGCCTGCAAAATCGAATAACTGTAAGTCTTCCCAGCGTTATCAAACGCCTCAAGCCGCTCAACCACTACCGCCCCGTCCGCCGTTTGCAGGCTTCGCACCCGCCCGCCTTCACTCAGTTCGCTTTTCGGAATAAACGGCAGCCAGTCCGGCAGCGTGTCGAAGCCGCCGATCAATTGCCAAACCTGGTCGGCGGTCGCCGGGATGTCGATGAATGCTGATGCAGTAGCCATGTAATGTTCTCTCTCACTCAATAAGGTTCAGATTGCCATGCTGTCGACAACACCGCCGTCGACCCGCAGAGCCGCGCCGGTAGTGGCCGAAGACAGCGGCGAGGCGATGTAGGCCACCAGGTTGGCGACTTCCTCGACATCCGCCACACGCTGGATGATCGAGGTCGGCCGCGCCTTGCGCACGAACGCATCGGCCTCTTCCCGGACACTGCGCCCCGAGTCGGCGGTGGCGTCTTTGAGCATCTGCTCCAGGCCATCGGTCAACGTCGGCCCTGGCAGGATCGCGTTGACCGTCACGCCAGTGCCCGCCAGCCGTTTGGCCAGACCGTGGGACACCGCGAGGTTGGCGCTTTTGGTCACGCCGTAATTGAGCATGTCCGCCGGGATGGCGATCCCGGATTCCGAGGACAGGAAAATCACCCGACCCCAGCCCTGCTTGACCATATCCGGCACGTAATGCCGTGACAGGCGCACGCCGGAGATCACGTTGACTTCATAGAAGCGCGTCCACTCGCTGTCCGGTGTGTCGAAGAAATCCACCTCGTTGAAGATCCCGAGGTTGTTCACCAGGATGTCCGCCCGTGGTTCGGCAGCGAATAACTGTTCGGCGCCTTCAGCGGTGCCGAGGTCTGCGGTCAGGCCACGCAACTTCGCGTCCGGCACGCTCTGGCGAATGCTCGCCAGCGCGTGTTCGACCTTGGCCGTCTCGCGGCCGATCACCACCACTGTGGCGCCGGACTCGGCCAGTGCCTTGCTGATGCCCAGACCAATGCCAGCGGTGCTGCCACTGACAATGGCGAGTTTTCCAGTCAGATCGATCTTCATGCTCAACCTCCAATGATCGGCAATGGCGCACGTTCGGACACCAGTTTCGCGTCGCGCATCGCCTGCCAGAAAGCAGCGGGAATGACAGCGGACATCGCGGCAACGTCTTCAGCGATCCGTTCCGGACGGCTGGAACCCGGAATAACCGCCGCCACGGCCGGGTTAGCCAACGAGAACTGCAACGCAGCCGCTTTGATGTCAACACCAGGAGCGGCAGCGATGCGCTTGATCTCTCGACTTTATTGATAATCGCCGGGCTGGCCTTCTGGTACTCGAAGTGTGCGCCGCCCGCCAGAATGCCCGAACTGTAAGGCCCACCGACCACGATCTCGACGTTCTGCGCCAACGCTGCGTCCATCAGACGTTGCAAGGCACGATCGTGGTCGAGAAGTGTGTAGCGACCCGCCAGCAGAAAACCGTCGGGCTGGGCTTCAGTCAGATCAAGGGTCAATTCGCAAGGTTCAACCTTGTTCACGCCCAGGCCCCAGCCTTTGATCACGCCTTCTTCACGCAAGCGAGTCGTACGCCGTGTGGGATGCCTGGATACCGGCAGGCCACGCTCCGGCCCGCGCCTGCGGCGAAGCAAAACTGGCTGACCCAGCGTTATTGGTGGAGATCATCGTGTGTGCGGCAAGGGGCTGAGTGTTCGGCAGGCTTTGGGCTGATCACGCATCGACAGGGAACTCCTGACGACTGCCACGCATCCTAGTAGATGAGGTACTTCCTTTTTTGCTTCACGCTTTTAGAGGACACCGTCATGCGCCGTCTGATAATTATTTCTTCCCTTCTGCTGTGTTTACCCTTCGGCTCCGCTATGGCCAAAGTGGATACAGGCGATGTCGCCACGTCAGCCGGGGTTTCCGCATCGTTGTACTCGACGTTCAAGGACGACAAACTCATGATTCCTGCCCGGGATGACGCCTCCAGCTTCGTTGCCAGTGGCGGCGCGATTCGTGGGGTTTATCTGGAGTCGGTCTTGAAACAGATTCGTCAGGACAATCCGGGTCTCAACGCCAGCGACGAAGAGCTGGCTAGAGCGATTCTCGTCCAGGATGGCATTTGAAGGCTGAAAAATAGCGGTGGGGCTCGCGGCGCCCGGATAGCGTTTGCAGCCCTACCTTGCTTCAGCGCCTGATAATCGCGCCCAACCCGCCACCAATTGCGCGCTGATGCTCACGCCGCCGCACACCACAATCACTACATCATGGGCCTCGGCAATCGCCGGATGGTCCAGGTATCCAATCGCCAACGAAACACCACACGCCGGCTCGACCAACTGACGCAGGTCGTTGGCGTAACGGACCACGCCCATGATCGCCTCGTCATCGCTGAGCACCACGCACTCGTGGGGGAAGTCGAGGATGTGCTGCACCGGCCAGGCGGCTACCTGAGCAGCACCAAGCGAAGTGGCAACGGTGTCGATCCGCGGCAGTCTGACCGGATGCCCGGCAGCAACCGCGGCCGCAAAAGAAGCCGCCCCCCGAGTTTCGCAAGCGATGATCCGGCAATCCATGCGGTCATGGCGAATCAGCCCGGTGAGGATGCCCGCCAGCAAACCGCCGCCCCCTACCGACGTCACCACGGCATCGACCTGAGGACAGTCTTCGAGGATCTCATCGACTATCGTGCTGTGCCCTTCCCACAACACCGGGTGATCGAAGGCCGGCACGTATTCGGTGTCCGCGTGCTGTGAGAGTTCCTTCGCCCGTTGATTTGCGTCGTCCCAGAGCTTGCCGTGGACAATCACCTCGGCCCCGGTTTTCCTGATCCGTGCGCGGGTGGCTTGCGGTGTGGTGTGCGGCACCACAATGCAGGCTTTCAACCCCAGGCTGGCAGCAGCCACGGCGGTGGCAAACCCGGCATTGCCGCCGGAAGGACAGACGACTTTGCGTTTGCCCTGGGCCTTTGCCTGACTGCACAAAAGGCCCATGCCGCGCAATTTGAACGAGCCGCTGGGTTGCAGGTTTTCCAGTTTGAGCCAGATCCGCCGGGCCGGCGTCGACAGGCCCGGGTGCAGAATCAACGGTGTTCTAATGTGAAGCATGGTGGAATTCCTTAAGGGTGAACGGCCCTAATCCAAGCTTAGTTCACCCTGCCCCGGCGGTTACCGTCTCAGCGATAACGCGGTGCCGCCGAGGAATTGCCGAACAAACCTGAAAGCGACTGACGCTGGGCTTCGTAGGCGTCCCACTGGTCGCCTTCGTGCAGGCCCGGGATGGTCACCACTTCGCCGTTCGCCAAGCCCGTCAACGCGGCGTCGACCATGTCCTCGGCGGACATCACGATCTCTTGCGGCAGGTTTTCCACCGGGTTGCCGGCCTCACTCCAGAAGTCGGTGGCGGTAGCGCCTGGCAGCACGGCCTGGATACGAATGCCTTTGTCCGCCAGCTCGCGGTGCATGGATTGGCTCAAGCCGAGAACAAACGCCTTGGTCCCGCCATACACACCGTTGAGAATTTCCGGGGCGATGGCAACAATCGAAGAGATATTGATCACAGTGCCGGTGCCGCGAGCGACAAAGCCTGGCACCACCGCGTAAGCCAGGCGCATCAAAGCGGTCACGTTGAGGGTGATCATGTCTTCCATGTCGTCCACGGGGCTGCCGAGCAGCGGCATGACAGCGCCGACCCCGGCGTTGTTGACCAACAGGGTGATACTGGCGTCGGAGCGCAGAATTTCTTCGACCCGCAACACGTCGGCCTTGTCTTTCAAATCGGCGGCGACCACTTCCACGGCGCGGCCGGTTTCGTTACTCAGGTGGTTGGCCAGGGCGTTCAGTTTTGCCTGGCTGCGGGCGACCAGAATCAGGTCGTAACCCTGCCGGGCCAGACGGTCGGCATACACCGCGCCGATGCCTGAAGATGCGCCAGTGATCAGTGCGGTGCCTTTGGATGAGAGGGCCATGTCGATTTCCTTCACAGTGAGGCGATAAGTTCGCCGGGTGTGAACCGTTATAAATGAACTCACGCTCGTCTCAAATGACGTTTAAAATACGTTTTTAGGACATGACCTTTTGAGGACACCTCAATGACTTCCGTAGCGTTTGTAGTGTTTGAAGGGTTCCAGTCCATGGCGCTGGCGGCCATGCCGGTGTTCGAGTACGCCAACTTCAGCGCTGGCGAGACGCTCTATGAGGTGAGCGTGGTGTCCGAAGATGGCCGCCCGTTGCGCGCCTCCGGCGGTTTGAGTGTCGGCACGCAGGCCTTTGGTGAGCAGGTGTTTGACACGGTGATTGTGGTTGGCGGCGATGCGATCCTCGAGCAGGCACCCGAGGGTGTGCTGACTTACCTGCGTGCAAACGTCAAAACCGCACGACGAACGGCGTCGATCTGCTCCGGAGCATTCGTCCTGGCCCAGGCGGGGTTGCTCGACGGACGGCGGGCCACCACCCATTGGGCTTATGCACGGGAGCTGCAAGCGCGGTTTCCGTCGATCAAAGTGGAAGAAGACCGCATCTACGTCGTCGACGGTTCGATCTGGACCTCCGCCGGGATGACCGCCGGCATCGACCTGGCGCTGGCCATGGTCGAAAAGGATCACGGCGCCGCACTGGCCCGTTCCGTGGCGCAGAAACTGGTGATGTACCACCGCCGCGCAGGAGGCCAGTCGCAGCACTCGGCGCTGCTGGAACTGGAAGCGAAATCCGACCGCATTCAAACCGTCCTCGGCTATGCGCGAGAACACCTCACCGAGACGTTGTCGGTGGAACAACTGGCGGACGTCGCGCGCCTCAGCCCTCGGCAATTCAGCCGGGCCTTCCGGGCGGAAACCGGTCAATCGCCGGCCAAGGCCATCGAAAACCTGCGTCTGGAAACGGCGCGTCAGATGCTGGAGCGCGGGCGCCTGACCCTCGATCAAATTGCCGAAGAGTCCGGTTTCAGCGATTGTCGCCGCATGCGCGAAGCCTTCCTTCGAGCGTTCGGACAGCCGCCACAGGTGATTCGGCGCAATGCCCGTTCGGCGTAGGATGCCTGTTGCTGGCAGCGGCTACGCTGATCCCACATTAGACTTTCTGTAGGCGGACATGCCCGTCGGAGTCCACTAGCGTGATAACCAGCTCATAGCTGGCAAGTGTGGCATGCGGGGTCTGGAGCGGATGGTCGTGGGTCGAGGTCACCACGATCAGGCCAGCACCCGCTGCCTCGGCGGCGAGAATGCCCACGGTGGCGTCTTCAAAAATCAGGCAATCGACCGGTTCAACACCCAAGCGCTTGGCCGCCAGTCGATAGCCCGCGGGATCGGGTTTGCCGGCACTGACGTCTTCGGCAGTGACCATCACCAAAGGCTCCGCAATGCCCGCCGCGGCCATCCGGCGCAGCGCCAATGCCTTCGGCGCCGAGGTAACGATCGCCCATTGGTTGGTGGGCAGCGAGTTCAGAAAGTCTGCCGCGCCAGGCACCTCAATGATTCCCTCGACATCCTCGATTTCTGCCTCTGTGATGAACGCCGCTTCAGCCTCGGCATCCACCCCGGGCAACGCCAGTCGATTGATGGTGTCGATGGCGCGAACGCCATGGATGGTGGGCAGGAAGGTGTCGACATCGACGCCGTGGCGCAAGGCCCAGGCCGCCCAGATGCGCTCGGCAGCGGCGATGGAATTGAGGACGGTGCCATCCATATCGAACAGAAAAGCGCGGTACGGGGTGTTGAAGACGGAGTCGTGAGCAGACAAGGGGGGCTTCCTCTCGCAGGTGCCAGGCGGGTTCGCCGAGCAATGTAGCATTTGCGAGGCAGGCGCTGCCGCAGGTTCTACAGGGTACGTTTCGACCTCAAGGCACCGTCCACACAGTCCAGCAACTGCCCAATCGCCCACGGTTTTTTGATGAACGAAACCGCATGCCTGACTCCGGCGGTTTCCGGCGTTTCGAAGCCAGACATGATCATGATGGGTTTGTTCGGCCAGCGGTCGCCGAACAGATTGGCCAGGTCCGCGCCATTGAGGTTGCCCGCCATAGTGATGTCCGTGAGCAATAAGCCCACCTTTTGTGCATGCAGTTCCAGATATTCCGATGCGGCATCCGCGCTGACATGCGCTTCAACCACAAAGCCTTCTTCCTGAAGAATTTCGCAGAGAAACTCCAGGATCAGCGGGTCGTCCTCAACCACAAGAATCAACCCGTCAGGAAGGTTCTCGCCCGCCGTCGATACTGGACTCATGACTGTGCCACTCCCTGATTGCATCAATGATTTCGCGGGTGTAAATCCGCTGCTTATCAGGTATGAGCAGCGGACTCTGCGGAAAATTCATTTTTGATGCAGGCAAGCGATGAAATCAGGCGTCCTGCAAAATCAGGTCGGCGCCTTTCTCCGCCACCATCAGCACTGCGGCATGGGTATTGCCCGAGGTAACGTTGGGAAAAATCGACGCGTCGACGATACGCAGACCTTCCAGGCCGTGCACTTTCAGGCGTCTGTCGACTACCGATTTCTGCTCGTCCGCGCCCATGGCGCATGAGCCGCACAGGTGGTAGATCGAACCACTGTTTTCGCGGAAATACTGCAGCATTTGTTCATCCGTTTCGACGACCGGCCCCGGCAAAACTTCCTCAACGGTGATGCCCTTGAGCGCAGGCGCCTGCATGATTTTGCGCATCAAGCGGCTGCCCTGGATCACCTCGTCGATGTCCTTTTGCGTGCTCAGGTAATTCGGGTCGATCAGCGCCGCATCCCGCGGATTTTTCGAGGCTATCTCGATGTACCCGCGACTGGTCGGGCGGCAGGGATTGAAGCACAACAGGAAGCCTGAATAAGGTTCGGGCTTGAGGCTGGCCTTGTTGTTTTTCGGGATCTGGTACGACAGCGGATTGAAGTACAACTGCAGGTTCGGATTAGCCTGCAGTTCGTTGCCACGGAAGAACCCGCCGGCCTGATTGACGCTCATCGCCAGTGCGCCCTTGCGGGTGAACAGGTACTTCAAACCCAGTTTTAACTGACCGAACAGCGAGCTCAGTTGATCGTTGAGCGTCGGGATGTTGGCCTTGTAGTAGTAACTGGCGCACAGGTGGTCTTGCAGGTTCTGCCCCACCGCCGGCAGGTGTTTGACCAACGGGATGTTGTGTTTGACCAGCAACGCCTGATCCGCGACACCGGACAATTGCAGGATCTTCGGCGTGTCCACGGCACCGGCGCAAAGAATGACTTCCTTGTTGGCGGTAAAGGTGCGCACCACGCCGTGCTGGGTGACGGAAATCCCGGTCGCCCGACCGTTATCGAACAACACCCGGTCCACCAGCGCGTAATGCTCGACCGTCAGGTTCGGCCGGCTCAGTGCCGGATGCAGATGCGCAAAACTGCTGGAGCAACGCTGACCGTTGCGGGTGTTGACGTCATAAATGCCCGAGCCCTCAAATTTTGGGCCGTTGAAGTCGTCGCTATGGGGATAACCCAGTTCATCGCAACCCTTGAGGAACACGTCACAAATCGGATGGGTCTGCCCCTTCATTGGCGTGATGCTGATCGGGCCGCTGCCGCCGTGGTACTCGCTGTCGCCCAACGGATGGTTTTCCAGTTTGCGGAAGTACGGCAGCACCTCCTTGAAGCCCCAACCGTCGTTGCCGTTGGCCGCCCAGTCGTCGAAGTCATGGGCCTGGCCACGGACGTAGATCATCGCGTTGATCGAGCCCGATCCACCCTGCACCTTGCCCCTTGGGGCATAGATTTCGCGGTTGTTCAGCTGCTTTTGCGCCTGGCTGTAGTACATCCAGTTGAAAGTCGGGTTGTAATACATTTTGGCGAAGCCGACCGGGATCTTGAACCACAAGGAACTGTCCTTGCCGCCCGCTTCCAGCAGCAGCACCGAGTGTTTGCCCGATGCCGAGAGCCGATTGGCAAGGATGCAACCTGCGGCGCCTGCGCCAGCGATGATGTAGTCGTAAGTCATGTAAGTCGTTGTCCAAATAAACCGTCAGGCGCAAACCCTGTGGGAGCGAGCCCGCTCGCGAAAGCGCCAGCACATTCAGCATCAATGTTGTCTGAGCCGGCGCTTTCGCGAGCAGGCTCGCTCCCACAAGGGGACTGCGCCATTTTCGTCAGCCTCTGGCTGGCGATGTGTCTTTGACATCAGCCGGGGTTGGCGCCATTTGCAGGTGCAGGCGCTCGCCGGTGTACGGCGAATGCTTGCGCACCACATCCATGTTCAGCTCCACCCCCAGGCCCGGCTCGGTGGACGGGATGATGTAGCCGTCCTCCCATTGCAACGGTTTGGTCAGGACTTCGGCATGGAAACCGCCCCAGGTCATGATGCTTTCCTGGATCAGGAAGTTCGGCGTACACGTGGCCAACTGGAAACTCGCCGCTGCGCCAATCGGCCCGTTGTAGAGGTGTGGGGCGATCTGCGCGTAATAGGCTTCGGCCATGCTGGCGATTTTCTTGGCTTCCAGCAGACCGCCACAGCGGGCCACGTTCATCTGCAAAATCGACGCTCCGCCAGCCTGCAACAGCTTGAAGAACTCGTACTTGGTGGTCAGCCGTTCGCCGGTAGCAATCGGGATGCTGGTTTTGGCCGCGACTTGCGCCATGGCCTCTTCCTGACCCGGCGGCACCGGTTCTTCGAACCACAGCGGATCGTATTTCTCCAGGCGCTTGGCCAGGCGGATCGCCGAGGACGGCACCATTTGCCCGTGGGTGCCAAACAGCAAATCGCACTTGTCGCCCACCGCTTCGCGGATCTTGCGGCAGAAGGTTTCGCAACGTTCCAGCACTTCCAACGAGATCTGATGCCCGGAGTACGCGGTGTACGGCCCGGCCGGGTCAAACTTCACGGCGGTGAAGCCTTTGTTCATGTTCTCGATGGCGCATTCGGCGGCCAGGTCCGGGTCGTCGTAGTCGTACTCGCCTTTGCTGTTGACCGGGTACAGGTAGGTGTAGGACCGCAGGCGTTCATTGACCTTGCCACCCAGCAGTTCATACACCGGCTTGTTCGCTGCTTTGCCGATGATGTCCCAGCAGGCCATCTCCAGGCCGCTGACCACGCCCATCATCGTCAGGTCCGGACGCTGGGTGAAACCGCTCGAATAGGCCTGACGGAAGAAGCGTTCGATGTGGTGCGGATCGTGGTTGAGCAAGTAGCGTTCGAACACGTCTTCGATGATCGGCAGCATGGCTTTGGGGCCGAAGGTTGCGGCGTAGATTTCGCCGACGCCTTCAATGCCGCAATCGGTCTTGAGCTTGACGAACAGCCAGTACATGCCGCCGATGTGCGGTGGCGGTACGGCAACGATATGGGTTTCAAGGGCGACGATTTTCATCTCAGGCACCTGTCTGCTTCATAGATTTACGATTGATACGCGCGCGCAAGGTCAGGGCCGCGAGGGTCCCGAGCAGGCCGACGAAGGCGATGTAGCCGAAATACAGCTTGTAACCAAAGGCACCGGGGAAATGTTCGGTGAGGTAGCCGTTGATCAAGGGAATGAAAGCATCCGGCAGGTACCCGACCACCGAGACAATGCCGATGGCCAGGCCGGTGATGCGCAGCGGAATATTGCAGGTGTCGAGGATCGCCCAGTACAAGCCGCGAATGGCGTAGGTCATCAAACCGATGAAAATCACCGTGCCAATCAGCAGACCCATGCTGTTGAGTGCCGGGAACACGATCAGGCCGACCATCGCCAATGTCGCCAAAAACAGCGCCACGATCAGCACCGAAATGTTCGAGAACTTGTCACCCAGCCAGCCACCGCCGATACCGCCGATCGGGCGCATCCACAATTTGATGGTGGTGATGGTCCCGGCCATGACCGCCGTCATGCCGCCGCCTTGCAGGTAATCGGAGAAGCTGTAGGTGGCCCAGAAGATGTGATAGCCGCAGAACACGATGGCCGTTACCAGCCACAGCTCAGGAATTTTCACCAACGTAGTCAGGTCGCTGAGCAAGCTGTATTTGCCCTTCTCCACCGCCGCCGTGTCTTCCATCGACTTCGGGTCCTTGATCAGCACCAGCACACAGCCGATGGCGATACAGGTGAAGGCATACAGGTAGACCACGTGCTTGAAGCCTTCGGCGGCCGACTCGCCACGGGTTTCGGTGGCGAAGGCGAAAAGACCGAGAGCAACCGTCGCCAGCAGGGCTTCCACCAGGCCGCGACCGCCGTCGAGGATGCCGAAAAACCGGCCCTGTTCAGTGTGATGGGCAATCATCTTCACCCGCTTGAGCACCGAAGCCCAGAACGTCAGGCCAGTGGTCAGCCCCCAGCAACCGAAGATGATCATCAAACCGGTCATCGACGGCGCCGTGGAGTACCAAAGCCCCAGGGCTCCGGTGGCGACCAGCGAGAAGAAAATCAGGAACCGTGGCGCAATCCGGTCCGCCAGCCAGCCGCTCGGCAAGTAGCTGAGCAAGAAAATCGTCCCCAGCATCGAGTACAGATAACCCAGCTCGCTGTGGTTGATCTGGAACACTTCGAGCATCGTGGTCTGGTAGACCTGACGCAGGTACAGGATCGGGTAGATCGCCCCGGCGGCGAGCACCAAAAGCATCAACTGGAAGTAGCGACTTCCCTTGTCACTGTGGCTTTTTGCACCCGCGTTCGAACCCTGAACAGCGGCAACAGTGGTTGCAGGCTTGGACATCTGTGGGACCTCGGGCAGCCCGGTGGTCCGGGCGCCCCAAATAATTGTTTTTATAGGCGTGGCGTGAGGCGTGTTGCGGGTGGATCAGTACTTCATCACTACCAAACGGGTCTGGGTAAATTCGAGCATGCCGTGCTTGCCGTCATCGCCGCCCAGACCGGAACGTTTCCAGCCGGCGTGAAAGCCCTGATACGGGTCGGCCGGGGTGCGATTGACGTACAACTCGCCGGCCTCGATGGCGTTGGCGACTTTCATGGTGGTGCGGTAATTCTCGGTGTACAGCACCGACGACAGACCGAACTGATGATCGTTGGCCATGGCCAGCGCTTCGTCGATGTCGCGGTACTTGAGCACCGGCAGTACCGGACCGAAGATTTCTTCCCGGATGATTTCCATGTCCTGGCGGCAGTTGCTGAGCAGCGTCGGTGGGTAAAAATGACCGTTGCCTTGCGGTATAAAACCGCCTGTTTCCAGTACAGCACCGTCGGCGACGGCGCGCTCGACCATGGCGTGGATGTTCTGCTGCGAACTGGCGTTGACCAACGGGCCCATCAGGCTGTCGTCGGTGGCGCGGTCGCCGAATTTCACTGCGCTGATCTTGGCTTTAAGCAGCGCGAGGAATTGCTCGTAGACGCTTTCCTGCACATAGACCCGCTCCACCGCCGTGCACAACTGGCCGCAATGGGTGGTCTTGGAGGCCACGATTGCGCTGGCGGCGGCTTCAAGGTCGGCGTCAGCTTCAATGATCGCCGGGGTTTTACCGCCCAGCTCCAGCGATGGCTTGGCGATGTTGGCCTTGCAATAGTCGAGCACGATGCGCCCGGCGTTGACGCTGCCGGTCAGGGTGATCAAACCGACGGCCTTGTGGGTGCACACCGCTGCGGCCGTGGCGTGGTCCATGGTCAGGATATTCACGACACCCGCCGGTAAACCGGATTGCTGCACAGCCTTGGCGATCTCGAACGCCGAGGTCGGGGTGTTGTTGCTCGGGCGCACCACCACGGTGTTGCCGGCAATCAGTGCCGGGGCGATTTTGCGCAGCAAGGTGTAGACCGGATAGTTGAACGGTATCAGGCAAGCGACCACGCCAATCGGCTCGCGGTGCAGGAAAAGGTTTTCGTTCGGGGTGTCGCTGGGAATGATCTCGCCTTCGATCCGGCGCGCCCACTCGGCGTGGTAACGGGTGATCTGCGCGGCGTAACGGGCTTCGTTGCTGGCGTCGCTTGCGCTCTTGCCGGACTCGGCGGCCAGCGCTGCACCGATATTTTCGGCACAGGCTTCAAGGGCGTCGGCGAATGAACGCAAGTGTTCGGCGCGTTCGATGCTCGTGAGCTTGCCCCAGACCTTCTGGGCAGCGGCGGCGGCATCGACAGCTGCGGTGGCTTCAGCGGTGGTGGCCGCTGAAACCTGGCCGACCAAGGCTTCGGTCGCCGGGTTGTAGACTGCAATCAGCGCATCGCTGGCAGGCTCAATGAAGTGACCGTTTACAAAGTTTCGCTCGAGTCGCATGTGCATCGCCCATCGTTGTTTTTATCCAGTTCCCCCAGTCTTGGCATCCTGGGCGGGTTGAACAAACGATTTATTGAGCGGAGGAACATTCGAAAATTGCACGTTACCCCTATGGGCGATGATTTCCCCTGTGGGAGCGGGCTTGCTCGCGAAAGCGGTGGGTCAGCAATATCAATATTGACTGACACGACGCCTTCGCGAGCAAGCCCGCTCCCACATGGGTTTTGGGGAGATTAGTTGGCGGCGGTGGAGGGTTCGAGCTGGCGTTGCGCCAACCAGATTTCCTCCTGCAACCACTGGCTGAACACCTGCAATTGCGGCATCAAGGTCTGCTCCGGCCGGGTCACCAGCCAGTAGGATTGATGCCCTTCCACGTGCACGTTCAGCACCTGGGTCAACTGCCCGCTGGCCAGCTCCGGGGCGACCATGTGCCAGTCGGCAATGGTGATGCCCAAACCGTCGGTGGCCGCGCGGATCGCCAGGTCCAGCAGGTCGAATTCATAACCGCCCTGGGTGTCGACGCCGCTGATTTTCGCCGCGTCGAGCCAGTGCTTCCAGGTCAGGTAGCGCTGGTCTTCCCGGGCCAGCACATGCAGCAGGGTCAGGCGATTGAGGTCAATGCCGCCCTCGCTCCATTCCCGCGCATACAACGACGGCGCACACACCGCGATATGCCGCTCCTGGATCAGCAGCGAGCTATCCAGCCCATCCCATTCGCCATCGCCAAAACGGATCGCACAGTCCAGGGTACTGGTTTCCGCCAGGCTGTCCTGCAAGCGAGTGGTGATGCTCAACTCCAGTTCCGGGTGCTTCTCCCGCAGGCGTCCGAGGCGCGGCATCAACCAGCGACTGGTGAAGGTTGGCGGCGCGTTGATGTGCAGACGATTGGAATGGGTCTTCTGCTGAATGCTGCGCACCGTCAGTTCGATCTTGTCGAAGGACTGATGCAATGCCCGCAACAGAATCCGACCGGCGCTGGTCAGCTCGAGGTGGTGGTGTCGGCGCTCCAGCAGCGTTTCTTCGAGCTGTTCTTCCAGCTGACGCACCTGCCGGCTGACGGCGCTTTGCGTCACGTTCAGCAACTCGGCGGCACGGGTGAAGCTGCCCGTGCTACCAGCGACTTCAAAGGCTTTCAGCGCGTTGAGGCCGGGCATTTTTCGTTTCATGGAGGGCTCTCGGGATGAGTGACAAGACGCAAAGCATCCCACGCTCGCTGTGCATTGTCCTACAGGATTTTCTCAGTAACATGCATCTGACGAAGGTTTACTCGCATTTTTTATCGTTTGTTCATCACCTCGCTCATAGCAAGACTTGCCGGCATCTCTAATAAAAAAAACCGAGAGCCACCCCATGCCCTTCCCTGCTTCTTTGCGCCTCAGTCCTCTGCACATCGCTCTACTCTGCACCTTTGCGGCCCCTGCCATGGCCGTGCAAGTGACCGAAAACCTCGACCTCGGCGGCGCTGTTCGTGCGCGCTGGGATTACGATCCGGATCGAGACATCCAGAAGTTCGGCCTCGACACGGTGTTCCTCAGCGCCAAGTACAACTCCGACAGCTGGATCGGTGAGGCTCAGTACCGTTTCTACGGGCGGTCTTACCCTTACCAGTACACCAGGAACTACGGTGACATCCAGTTCGCCAAGTTCGCGTGGGCCGGCTACAAGTTCAACACCGACCAGCAGGTGCAAGTGGGCCTGAACACGGTGCCGTTTGGTTTGCAGCCGTACTTCGGCAGCACGTTCTACGAAACACTGGGCAACGTCATCGGCCTGGAAGATGTGCAACAGGTCGGCGCCAAGTACATCCAGCAAAGTGGCGACTGGAATATCCAGGCCGGCTACTACTTGCGCCCGGCATGGCAAGGCAAAGGCACCAGCAACGGGGTCACCTACTCCAGCGTGGTGTCCGAAGCCGACAGTTACGTCGCCGACGGCAGCAACAACCAGGAGCGCAACACCGTGGTTC
Organism: Pseudomonas sp. MDT1-17; assembly: GCF_054898105.1. Classification (NCBI taxonomy): domain Bacteria; kingdom Pseudomonadati; phylum Pseudomonadota; class Gammaproteobacteria; order Pseudomonadales; family Pseudomonadaceae; genus Pseudomonas; species Pseudomonas sp. MDT1-17. The sequence goes on from NZ_JBUBVM010000001.1 coordinate 4,296,341, forward strand.
TGCGCGCGGCTAAGGGGCTGGACCTGGGCCCGTGGAAGTCTGAAATCGGCCTCTCCGGCCTGACGTCGTCGCTTCAGAATAGGGACACCAATGACGATGGCCGGCGTAACGCCGTGGCCGTGCATTACCTGGGCAAGAACGGGCCTTGGGGCGTGCAGTTGCAGGCAGCGCGGCAGCAGATGTCACCGCGCAATGCCGGCACCGATGAAGTGGTCACCCTCGGCGGTTACGACGGCACTTACAACGTCGCCAGTCGCGGCAATTTATACGTGGCAGACCTGAGCTACGACATCGGCGGCAAGTACCTGTTCGACCAGATCAGCGGCGTGAAGCTGTACGCCAACTACAGCGCCTTCGACAAATCCGCCGATGAGTTCAAGACTTCGCAGCGGTTGATCCTGGGCACCTCGTTTTCCTTCAGCAAACTGTGGATCGCGACTGAGTGGTTGTATGGCAAGAATGATCCGTACACCGGTGGCAGCAGCTATACCCAGAGTCTGGGGGCTGGGGGTAGTAACCAGTGGGAGAATCAGTTGTACATGAACATTGGGTATTACTTCTGATCCAGCGTTTTTGTTGCCCTTGAGGACGCCTTCGCGAGCAGGCTCGCTCCCACAGGTGAGTGAGTATTCTGTGGGAGCGAGCCTGCTCGCGAATAGCCCAAACAACACTTGCATCAAACCCTCCCCAATAGTCAGATAGGCACCATAAAACAATCCAAAAACAATAAACCGACCCGACAACCGAGGCCGGTGCGGAGTCATCCTTCCATGCGTCAACTGCCCTCGCTCAACATGCTGCGCGTCTTCGAAGAGGTTGCGCGGCATCGCAGCTTCAGCCAGGCGGCTTTGGGATTAAACGTCACCCAGGGCGCCGTCAGCCGGCAGATCAAACAGTTTGAAGACTACCTCGGTGTCGCACTCTTCATCCGCACCCCTCAAGGCTTGTCCCTGACCGAAACCGGCACCGCCCTCTCCCCGCATCTGGCGGAGGCCTTCGACCACATCGAACGCGCCCTGCAAGCGGTACGCGTGCCCAACCTGCGTCAGCGCCTGCGGATTCTGGCGCCGCCGACCTGGGCGACTCGTTGGCTATCGGCGCACCTGCGGGTGTTTTGCCAACGCTACCCGGACATCAGCCTGAGCGTGACCAACCAGACCAGCCACGACAGCTTCGCCGAAGTCGATTGCCACATCCGCTTCGGCCTCGATGCCGCCAGCCATTGCAGCAGCCAGTTGCTGGTGATGGAGCGTCACATTGCCGTGGCCAGCCCGGAGCTGTTCAACGACGGCCAACCGCCGGACCTGCGCCAGTTTCCATTGCTGCACATCCTGCACGACGGCAAGCGTTTGAAGGTCTGGGAGAACTGGTTGGCCGCGATGGGCCGCGACGATGTTGATGCGGGGCAAGGGCTGGAATTCAGCACCCTGGATCAGGTGATTCACACGGCATTGGCCGGTGGCGGATTGGCGGTGATTGATCGGCAGATGATCGAAAAGGAACTGGCGAATGGCAGCCTGTTGCCAATCACCCCGGTCGAGGTGGTGGGGCCCTATGGTTATTGGCTGGATGTGGCGAACGACAAGCTGGGGTTGTCGAAGGTGCGGTTGTTTACCGAGTGGTTGGGGTTGGTCAGTAATCCCTAAGAAAACGACATTCTAATGTGGGAGCGGGCTTGCTCGCGAAGGCGGCGGATCAGTCAATATTGATGGCGACTGACACTCCGTCTTCGCGAGCAAGCCCGCTCCCACATTTGGATTTGTGATAGTTCCTTAAACCGGGGCAGCCACTTTCACCACCACCGCGGCACTCCCCTCCACCGGACTTTGCGCCTTGCACGCCTGGCTCAACGTCAGCGATTTTGTCTCCGGCGCCCAAGCCCAGGACAGCAACGCCCCCATCGCCAGAATCGCCGCCAGTATGCCCATGGTCGGGCTCAAGCCAATCCCCGCCACACTCACCGGCAACAGGAAGGTGCTGACCGCCGAACCCAGGCGACTCACCGCCGTGGCCAAACCAATCCCGCTGGCCCGCACTTCAGTCGGAAAGCTCTCCGCCGGGAACACGCCCACCAGGTTACTCACGGCTGAAAGCACCAGCGTGAACAGTCCAAACACCAACACCATCAAAAACGCCGCACTGCCCGGCAGCACCGCCAGCAGGAACAACGCCACGGCGAGGATGATGAACGAGTTGATCAAAAATCCCCGGCGAGAGAATTTGATCGTGCACCAGATCCCGATCAGCGCGCCCAGAATCAACAGCATGTTCAGCATCAACTCGGTACCAAAACCTTCGGCCAGGCCCATCTTCTGCAGGATCGACGGCAGGAAGGTGTAGATGGCGAAGTACGGCATGACGATGCAAACGAAGAACAGGCAGTTGAACGCAGTGCGTTTGCGGTATTCACGACTGAACAACACCGCGTAACCGGAGCGGGTTTCGGTGGATTGGGTTTCATCGAGTTCGACGTTATCGCCCAAGTGTTTCTTCACGATAGCCCGAGCCTCGGCGATCCGGCCCTGATTCACCAGCCAGCGCGGCGACTCCGGCGTGCCGATACGGGCGATCAGAATCAATGCCGCCGGAATCGCCGACGAGGCCAGCATCCAGCGCCAGGCGTCGTCGCCGAGGCTGAGCATGGCGGTGCCGACGAAGGTCGCGGCGACGTAACCGAACGTCCAGATCACACTGAACGAACCGAGCAGCACACCGCGATGTTTCTTCGGCGAAAACTCGGCCAGCATGGCGTGGCCGACGCTGAAGTCACCCCCCAACCCGATACCGATCAGCACCCGACAGAGAAACAGACCCATGGCCGTTTCAGCGTAGAACTGCATCACCGAAGCGATGGTGATCAACACGAAGCTGACCAGGAATATTTTCTGCCGACCGACTTTGTCGGAAATCCAGCCAAAAAACAGACTGCCGAGAAACAAACCGATCAGCGCCGAAGCACCGATCAGGCCCTGCCAGAATGCATCCAACTGCATCTGCGGACTCAGCAGCGTAAACGCGATACCGATCAGACCGAGAATGTAGCCGTCGGTGAAATGCGCGCCGAACGTCAGGCCGGCGATTTTGATGTGGAAGCGCCCGATGGGCAGGTCGTCGATTTTTATCGATTGAGCGGACATGTTCGTCTCCAGTTGTTGTTATTGACGGAGAAATGAAACCGATAGCTTTTGTTCCTGTGGGAGCGAGCCTGCTCGCGAAAGCGGTGGGCCAGGCAACACAAGTGTCGACTGATACTCCCCCTTCGCGAGCAGGCTCGCTCCCACAGGGGGGGCGCGCCGTTACAGGCCGCCCATCAACAGGTATTTGATTTCCAGGTAGTCCTCCAGACCGTACTTCGAACCCTCGCGACCGAGGCCCGATTCCTTGATGCCCCCGAATGGCGCGACTTCCGTGGAGATGATCCCTTCGTTGATCCCGACCATGCCGGCTTCCAGGCCTTCGGCCATGCGCCAGACCCGGCCGATGTCGCGGCTATAGAAGTAGGCCGACAAACCGTACGGCGTGTCGTTGGCCCGTTGCAGCACCTCGGCCTCGTCCTTGAAGCGGAAGCACGCAGCCACTGGGCCGAAGGTTTCGTCCTGAGCGATCAGCATGTCGCTGTTGGCTTCGGTGAGGATGGTCGGCTCATAAAACGTGCCGCCCAATGCGTGACGGCGACCGCCGCATAGCAACGTGGCGCCTTTCTCCAGCGCATCGCCCACATGCAGCTCGACCTTGGCCAGCGCCGCTGCGTTGATCAGCGGACCTTGCTCTGTTTCACCCGCCAGCGCACTGCCCACGCGCATTGCGGCGACCGCCTCGGCGAGCTTGCCGGTGAAGGCTTCGTAGACGCCCTCCTGAATGAAGAAGCGGTTCACGCAGACGCAGGTTTGCCCGGTGTTGCGGAATTTCGAGGCCATTGCGCCTTTGACCGCTGCGTCCAGATCGGCATCGTCGAAGACGATGAACGGCGCGTTGCCGCCCAGTTCCAGCGAGATTTTTTTCAATGTGTCGGCGGCCTGTCGCATCAACAATTTGCCAGTGCGGGTGGAACCGGTGAACGAGAGTTTGCGCACGATGCCGGACGCTTGCAGCGCACCACCAATGGCCACGGCGTCGCCGGAAACGACGTTGAACACACCGGCCGGAATGCCTGCCTGTTCAGCCAGCACCGCCAGGGCGAAGGCCGACAAAGGCGTCTCTTCCGACGGTTTGAGAATCATCGTGCAACCCGCCGCCAGTGCCGGGCCAACCTTGCGGGTGACCATGGCCAGCGGAAAGTTCCACGGGGTGATCGCAGCGACGACACCGATGGCTTCCTTGACCACGATGATCCGCGCATCGGCCTTGTGGCTTGGAATCACGTCGCCGTAAGCGCGTTTGGCTTCTTCAGCGAACCACTCCAGAAAGCTCGCGGCATAGACCACTTCACCCATGGCTTCGGCCAGCGGCTTGCCTTGTTCGCGGCTGAGCAGGGTCGCCAGATCCTTTTGATTGCTCAGCATCAATTCGCTCCAGCGCTTGAGCTTCTGGCTGCGTTCCTTGGCGGTCAATTTGCGCCAGGCTGGCAAAGCGCGGTTGGCGGCGTCGATGGCTCGGTTGGTTTCTTCAGCGCCGGCCTTTTGTACGTCGGCAATTAACTCGCCATTGGCCGGGTTGAACACCGAGTAGGTCGAACCACCGCTGAACCATTGGCCGTCGATGAAGTTGCCGTTGCGGATCAGCGCGCTCATGCCACAGCCTCAGTCAGGTTGAAGCGCTCCAGACCCGGACGGGCCGAACGCAAGATACGTTTGCCGGCGGTGTAATCGTTGATCACGTCGCACGGGGTGTAATTGCGTTCCAGCTCGTACAGCTCATCGGCATCGAGTTTGGTCTCCAGTGCGGCCAAGGCACTGTCGAACTGTTCTGTGGTGTCGGCGCCCACGAGCATGCAATCCACGCCCGGATGATTGGCAACCCAAGCCTGCGCGATCTGTGCGTTGGACACGCCGCGAGCACGGGCCACACGCTGCACCGAATGCGCGATCTCGAACGAAGCTTCGTCGCTGTACATCTGCTGAGTGAAAAAGTCGGTCTGGTTGCGAGTCGATTGCACATCTCCGGTCAACAACCCGCGAGCCAACGGACTGAACACCGACACGCCCAAACCCTGATCACGGCAGAACGGGATCATCTCCCGTTCTTCTTCGCGGTAGGCGCAGTTCAGTTGCAGCTGCATGTTGATCGGCTTGACCCAGCCATTGCGCTCGCAGGCCATGAGAATTTTCGCCAATTGCCCGGTGAGCATGGTCGAGACGCCGATGTATCGCGCCTTGCCGGAACGCACGATGTCGTTCATGGCGCTCATGGTTTCTTCGACCGGGGTATTCACATCGAAGTAATGCAGCATGAACACATCGACGTAATCCATATTCAGACGCTTCAGCGACGCATCGATACTGTCCATGATGTGCTTGCGCGAATGACCGCTGGCGTTGATCCCGGTGCGAGTGCCGTAACCGACCTTGGTGGTGATCACCAGGTCTTCGCGACGGGCCAGGCGCTTGACGATGCGCCCCACCACTTCCTCGCCGACACCGGCGGAGTAGAAGTCCGCGAGGTCGATGAAATTCACACCGTTGTCCAGCGCATGCGCGACGATGGGCTCGCTTTTCTTCTCATCGAAGATCCACGGCTTCCAGTCCGGGGTGCCCATGTTCATGGTGCCCAGGCAGAGGCGGGAGACTTGCAGGCCGGAGTTGCCCAAACGAATGTATTGCATGGCGCGGACCTCAGGCTTTTGGCGTGTAGAAAGGGTTGCTGATGTGATTGACCACATCCGCCAGTTGCGCGGTTTCCGGCTTGCCGGTCAACGCCGCACGAATCGCCGTGCGGCAGGCGTTGTAGTTGTTCAGGTAGACCGCATCCAGGTCATCGCAGGCCGGGTTGACCCAGTTCGCGGTCACGATGGCCCACTCGTCTTCGGCTTCCGGCGGCAAGGTGCCGTCCAGCAGCGCTTCAAGCACAGCCTTGGCGATCCCGGCCTGCGACGCGCCCCACGTGGCGTTGCCGTGCAGGTCACTGCTGATCGCGGCTTTGTTGACGTAAAGGGTCATCGGCTTGACCGGAATGTTCGGCTGGGCGATCACCATGAACGGGCAATGCCCTTGGCTTGGCGATGCCAGGCTATTGGCAAACGCCTGCCCTGCCGGGCCGTTGCGCGGACCGATCAGAATGTTGATGTGCGCGGCATTCACGCCAGGGCCTTCGAAGCCTTCACCGATGTACAGGTCGAGTTCTTTCATGAGTCATTACTCTTCAGGGATTTGGGGTTGATCAGAAGTGCACGCAGACCCTGGAGGTCGCGTGACAAATGTCGGGGGATGAAGAGCGCAGGACGTGGCAGTGAGGATGTGTCATGGGTGCAAACGCTCTTTTTTGTTGTTGATGAGCTGTGTTTGCGATTTTTTAACACTGGGGGTTTGCGGGGCTGTAACCATTAAAAGTCATGAGGGCATGACTTCAAGTCATACCCTTGCGCAACCTGTGGGAGCGAGCCTGCTCGCGAAGACGGTGTATCAGGCAACGATGATGTCGACTGACACTCCGTCTTCGCGAGCAGGCTCGCTCCCACAAGGTTTGCGTTGTTTCTGCTTAGTACGAGGGGGCGTCTTTTTTCATGGTGTCTTTGGACATGGCATCTTTTTTCATGGCGTCCTTGGACATGGTGTCTTTCTTCATCGTGTCCTTGCTCATGGAATCCTTGGACATGCCATCCTTTTTCATCGTGTCCTTTTGCATGGCGTCTTTGGACATCGAGTCCTTGCTCATGCTGTCGTTGCTCATGCCGTCATGGGTTGTTGTATCGGCGGCAAACACGCTGGCAGCGCCAAATGCCAGGCACATGGACAGTACGGTGGTCGCTAACTTTTTCATGATGAAACTCCTTGAAGCACAGGTTGCGAATGAGCGCAGCGAGCGCTACGCAGTGAAGTGGCCAGGCGCCGTCAGCTGCCACCGAACCAGTTGTAGCCCTGGTCTTCCCAGTAGCCACCCGGATAGGTGTTGGTGACGAACATCGCCTGAATGTGTTTGGGATTCTTGTAGCCCAGTTTGGTGGGCATGCGCAGCTTCATCGGGAAGCCATACTGGCGAGGCAGCACCGCGCCGTCATAGGTCAGCGTCAACAAGGTTTGCGAATGCAGTGCGGTGGCCATGTCGATGCTGGTGTAGTAGTCGTCCGCGCATTTGAAGCCGACATATTTGGCATCCGTATCGGCACCGACCCGCGTCAGGAAGTCGCTGAACCGTACGCCGCCCCAGCGCCCGATCGCGCTCCAGCCTTCGACGCAAATGTGCCGGGTAATCTGTTCGGTCTGGGCCATGGCTCGCAGCTCTTCGAGCCGCCAGCTGCGCTTGTCCGCGACCAGCCCGGTCACTTCCAGTCGATAACTCTCTTCCTCCACCGTCGGCGCCTCTTCGACGCCATAAAAGGCATTGAACGGAAACGGCCGGGTGATCATCGATTCGGGATAGGTCGGCGCCAGTGTATTGGGGTTGAACAACCAGCCCTGCACCCGATCGTTGAACCGGGACATGGAGGACAACGCGGTTTCGACGCTTTCGTTGTCGGTGAGGTTGCAGCCGGACAACATGGCCACACCGCCGAGGGTAAGGCCGCGCATCAGGAACGAGCGTCGTGAGCGATCCTCGATCTGCGGTGCAATGATTTTTCTGGCGTCTGTCAGGATGGACGACTCGTCCAGTCCTGAGCCTTGAATGCGCTTTTTCATACGGGTTCCTTGTGACCGACAATCATGGCCCACAACGTTTTGGGAACCAGCGCGACCATCACCAGATGAACCGCGACAAAGGCCACCAACAGCGCCATCGCGATGAAGTGCACATGCCGTGCGCCTTCGTAACCGCCCATCAGTTCACGCAACAGAGGAAACTGGACGGACTTCCACAACACCAGCCCGGAAATCACCAGCAGGATGATGTCGACCATCACGAACAGGTACGCCACCCGTTGCACCTGGTTGTAATGACTCAGGTCGGCATGCCCCAAACGCCCTCGCAACGCCGCCCACAGGTCACGCAGGACACCTTTAGGCGAGACCGGGAAAAAGCGCCGCTTCAGACGGCCACTGACGAGGTTGATGATCAGATAGATGAGGCCGTTGGCGGCCAGAAACCACATCGCCGCGAAATGCCATTGCAAAGCGCCAGCGAGCCAGCCACCCAAGGTGATCGTCTTGGGAAAACTGAAGTCGTACAGCGGGGAAGCGTTATAGATTCGCCAACCGCTGGTGACCATGACCAGCACCGCCAGGGCGTTCAGCCAATGGGTCAGCCGTAGCCAGCGGGGATGGGTGCTGACCGTGGGTGAAGCAGGTAACTGCGACATGATGGGCTCCCGGCGGTTGATCGTTGGAGCCGATTATGTGAGCTGATAGATCGCCAAATCCTCACGTAAAGTTAAATTAAATGTGATAACTCTCGGCGCCTTGCAGCGGTCCTCGCGCCGCAATTGTGTTTAAAATGCCGCCCCTTCCCATTGCCGACGCTGCCCGATGAACTCAGACGCCCTCTCCACCCTCCACGACCATTTACTGACGGCCCTGGCAGCGGCCCCCGCGCAAACCCGCCGGCTGTTCCACGGCCGTGGCCGGTGCTGGCCGGGGCTGGAGCAATTGACCGTCGATTGGCTGCAGGGCGTGGTGCTGGTGTCGCTGTTCAAGGAACCCGAAGCATCACAACTGGACGCGTTGAAACAGAAGCTGATGGACGTCACGCAATCGCCTGCGTGGACGCAATCCGGAGCGCACACGCTCTTGTTGCAACATCGCTACCTGCTGCAAAGCACGACCGAGTGGCTGTTGGGGGACGCGATCGACGAGATGACGATCACCGAGGGCGGTCTGCATTACCGGGTGGACCTGGGCCGCAAACAGAACACCGGCCTGTTCCTCGACATGCGTTACGGCCGCGACTGGGTGCGGGCCAATGCCCAGGGCAAGCGCGTGCTGAACCTGTTCGCCTACACCTGCGGATTCTCGGTGGCGGCCATCGAGGGGGGTGCAACGCACGTGGTCAATCTGGACATGTCGAGCCCGGCCCTGAGCCGTGGCCGCGACAATCACCGGCTCAACGGCCACGACCTGAGCAAGGTGACGTTCCTCGGTCATGACCTGTTCAAGTCCTGGGGCAAGGTGATCGGCAAGGGCCCTTACGACCTGGTGATCATTGACCCACCGTCCTTTCAGAAAGGCAGTTTTCTGCTGACCAAGGACTACCAGCGCGTGCTGCGCCGACTGCCGGAATTGCTCAGCTCCCAGGGCACGGTGCTGGCGTGCATGAACGATCCGGCGTTCGGTCCGGACTTCCTCATCGACGGCGTCACCCGCGAAGCACCGAGCCTGCGGTTCGAGCAACGGCTGGACAATCCGCCGGAGTTTCCGGACGCCGACGAGGCCTGTGGGTTGAAGGCGTTGGTGTTCAGGCTGGGTTAGCTGAAGATCAAAAGATCGCAGGCTTCGCCAGCTCCTACGTTGGGATGGCGTACATCCCGTAGGAGCTGGCGAAGCCTGCGATCTTTTGATGTTGATTTCAACGCGGCTGCAACACCAACGCAAACAACTCACCATGCCCATTCACATTGAGCTTGTGATAGAGGTTGCGCCGGTGCACCTTCACCGTCTCCGGGGAAATGCCCATCTGTTGGGCGATGGCCTTGCTTGAGAAGCCCTGGAGAATCAGTCGCGCCGTTTCGACTTCCCGTACGGACAGGCGCGCGTCGAAGCGATCCAGCAAGGTCGCCAGATCCCCGGCCACCGCCTCGGCAGCCGGTCCTTCCGGCGGCAGCAATTGCAGGTGACGGCGCATCGCCGCCAGCACCCAATCACGCACGCAGAGCAGGCGGCCCTGCTCTGCAGGGCTGAACCGCGTTGAGCGACCCAGGGACAAACCGAGCACGGCGCCATCGACGTTGACCATGAACTGCAACTCGTCACCGCCCACCACGGTGCAAAAGTAGCTCAGGTAGTACTCACTCTGCTGGAATTGGTCAGGGGCGACCGAATCGAGGCTGTGCAAACCGTCGGCAATGCCGGCGCAGGCGGCCTGATAAAACGGATCGAGCAGGTACATGCCAGCGCTGTAGTCCGCCAATTCTTCATGCTCGTACGCGCCACCTTTAGAGTCGAAATCAATCAGCAGGCGCGGCACCCGCCCGGCCCGCATCACCGCGACCAACGCATTATCCAGCGGCACCAGCAGGCGTAGCGTGTCGACCAGCACGCGCCAGAACCCGTCCTGCCCCACTGCTCCAAACATTCGCGCCAGCCCTTGGTGCACCGGCAACTCTTTCAACAACGCGTCCACGCACTACCCCTTTCGAGTAACCCATGATGGGAATGGGTGAGCCCACTCCCTGCCGATACGCTGCAAGCACCTGATCATCACCGGCCTGCAGCAGGCCAGGAGTGCCGCATCATGAGTCGTCACCGCGCGTATATCAATCTTGGACTGGGCGCCTGTCTGTCGGTCTCGCTATCGGCGATTGCCGCCGAGGAGCCCACCGTGCACGTGTACAACTGGTATGACTACATTGGTCCCACGACCCTGCAGGATTTCAAACGTGACACCGGCATTGCGCCGGTCTATGACACCTTCGACAGCGCCGAAGTACTGGAGGGCAAATTGCTCACCAGCCGCAGCGGATACGACGTGGTAGTGGCCAGTAACTTCAGTCTGCCAACCCTGATCAAGGCCGGTGCTCTTGCGCCCCTGCCGCACGCTCAGATGCCTGATTTCAAAAACATGGACGCTGATCTGTTGGCGAAGCTGGCCAACAATGATCCGGGCAACCAGTACGCCGTGCCGTATCTGTGGGGCACAAACGGCATCGGCTACAACATCGACAAGGTCCGCGCTGCGCTGGGCGACAAGGCGCCGGTGGACTCCTGGGACCTGGTGTTCAACGAAGAGAACCTGGCCAAGCTCGGCCAGTGCGGCGTGGCCATGCTCGACTCGCCGGCCGAGATGCTGCCAGTCGCCCTGCACTACCTCGGTCTGCCACCTAACAGCACCAACCCCGAGGACTACAAGAAGGCCGAAGCGTTGCTGCTCAAGCTGCGTCCACACATCGCCTACTTCAACTCGTCCAAGTTCATCAGCGACCTGGCCAACGGCAACATCTGCGTGGCGGTGGGTTGGTCCGGCGCGATGCTGGAAGCCAAGACCAACGCCGAGCAGGCCAACAACGGCGTGAAGATCGCCTACAGCCTGCCGAAGGAAGGCGCGCCGGTGTGGTTCGACACGCTGGTGTTGCTCAAGGACGCGCCGCATCCGGAACAGGGCCTGGCCTTCATCGACTATCTGATGCGCCCCGAAGTCATCGCCCCCGTCAGCGATCACCTCTCCTACCCCAATGGCAACCGCAGCGCGACACCATTGATGGCCGAAGCCACCCGCAACAACCCGGCGGTGTATCCGTCGGCCGAGGCCATGGCCACGTTATTCACCCTTCAACCTCTGCCGCCAGCCACTGAGCGCGTGCGGACGCGGATCTGGAGCAAAGTCAAAAACGGTCAGTAAACCCGATGGAATCTGTAGCAGCTGTCGAGCTTGCGAGGCTGCGTTCGGCTGCGAAGCAGTCGTAAATCCTGAAATCTAGGACTACCTGATACATCGCATTGCCTGATTTCACGACTGCTTCGCAGTCGAACGCAGCCTCGCAAGCTCGACAGCTGCTACACGGATTGCGATAGCCAATAACTTGCTGAAGATGAGAGAAGCGATGAAACCACGTGCCCGCGACCTGAACATCCAATTCGGCCAACTGCAACCCGGCCCGCTCAACGCCATTACCGATGTGCCCGGCGTCCGGGTCGGCCACAGCAATGTGCGAGGACGCACCGCGAACGGTCGCGACATCCTGACCGGCGTCACCGTGATCGAGCCGCGTACTGGTTCCACCAATCAGCAACCGTGCTTTGCCGGCGTCCATGTGCTCAACGGCAACGGTGATGCCACGGGGCTTGAATGGATTCGCGAGGCCGGCCTGTTGACCAGCCCGATCGCCTTCACCAACACCCACAGCCTGGGTGTGGTGCGCGATGCGCTGGTGACGCTGGATCGCCAGAACCAGCCCGATGACGGGCGCCTCTACTGGAACATGCCCGTGGTGCTGGAGACCTTTGACGGTCTGCTCAACGACATCAACGGTTTCCACGTGAAGCCTGAACATGTGGCCCAAGCCCTGCGCACGGCGGTGGGTGGCCCAGTCAGTGAAGGCGCCGTCGGCGGCGGCAGCGGCATGATCTGTCACGAATTCAAGGGCGGGATCGGCACTGCTTCGCGACGTCTGAACAGTGCTCAGGGCGGCTGGACCGTCGGCGCTATCGTCCAGGCCAACCACGGCATCCGCAACGAATTGCGCGTCGACGGTTACCCGGTCGGGCGCTACATGGAAAAGGCCGACTCGCCGTTCCTCAAAGCGTCCTTGCCGCACCCTGGCATGGGTTCGATCGTTGTGTGCCTGGCCACCGATGCGCCGTTGTTGCCACACCAGTGCACGCGCCTCGCGCAGCGCGCCAGCCTCGGCCTAGCCCGCACCGGCGGCGGCAATGAAGACCACAGCGGTGACATTTTCATCGCGTTTGCCACCGGCAACCAACACGTGCCACCCGCCGCTTATGAAGGCAAAGGCGCGCCGACCTGCGACAACCTGAGCATGGTCAACAACGACCACATCAGCGAGCTGTTCCTGGCCGCCACCGAAGCGGTGGAGGAAGCGATCATCAATGCCTTGCTGGCCTCCGATACTGCCGAAGGCAATGGCCATGCGGTGCCGGGACTGGATGCCGGAGCGTTGCTCAACGCCTTGCGTCGGGCTGGCTGGCCGGGTGAACAGGTCTAGCCGGATTGAGGTGTCTGGAGGCCGCAAAGAGCTCGCGACCAAGGCTTCTCGCGGCGTCCAAGTGCACAGCTGGATCCTGAACTTCCGATTCGAGCAGCAGCTTGGACGTCACCACCTGCGCACCGCAATAGTCAAAAATTCCATGGTCAATCTGCGTCTTCATGGCCTCGGCATAACCGTGCCGAGCGTAGGTTGCAGCGTCGGCACCGCCCACACCGATCAGGTGAACCCGCAGATGGCCAAGCTTCTTCTCCAAGTCGGCATCTGCACCGAAATCGAACGCCCAGCCGTTGGCGAACACCCGATCAATCCAGCCCTTGAGCAGCGCCGGCATCGACCACCAGTAAACGGGATAAACCAGCACCAGCGCATCGGCGCGTTCTATCCGCGCTTGCTCGGCAACCACATCCGCAGGGGGCGGCGCTTCCCGGTGATGCACCGCCAGATCAGCGGCGCTGAACCTCGGATCGAACCCTTCGGCCGAGAGGTCGGCGATTTCAACGGTATGACTGGGATCATCCAGGTTGAACCCCTGAGCGACCTGGGCAGCCAGACTGTGGGTGAGCGAACGCGGATCGTGATGAGCCACAACAATAAGCGCGTGCATGCTGGAAACTCCTGATTGAGAGCACAAGGCGAACCTTATATACTCTTGGTAAGTTACGATCAGTAAGTTACTTTTGGTACATAGCCATGTCAAGCACCGAAACAGACGCGCAGGATCCCATCCCGCCACCGCGACGACGAATGTCCCGGGAGGACCGCCAACGCCAGTTGCTGGACGTCGCCTGGCAACTCGTTCGGGAAGAAGGCACGGACGCGCTGACATTGGGGCGGCTCGCCGAGCAAGCCGGGGTGACCAAACCGGTGGTTTACGATCACTTCACCACGCGATCCGGGTTGCTGGCGGCGCTCTACCAGGACTTCGATGCCCGACAGACAGCGCTGATGGATGCTGCGCTTCAGAACAGCGAACCGACTTTGCCCGGCACCGCCAGAGTGATCGCTTCGTCGTACGTCGACTGCGTACTGCTTCAAGGCAACGAAATCCCCGGCGTCATCGCGGCACTGGCCAGCTCCCCGGAACTGGAGAAGATCAAACGCGAGTACGAAGCGATTTTCCTGAACAAGTGCCGGACCGCCCTCGCCCCTTTCGCTGGCATGGGTGAGATCAAGCCAGCGGGCCTGCGGGCAATGCTCGGTGCGGCAGAAGCCTTGTCCCACGCCGCGACAAATGGAGAAGTCACGGCCGTGCAGGCCCAGGACGAACTGTATGAAACCATCGTGGGGATGGTTGAAAGAAGTGCGCGTGGTGACGCGGGAGAAGTCGCTGGGGTGATGCCTGAAACAGCATGCGACTAGCGGTACTTGAGTGCGAACCCCCATTTTTCTACGATGAATTTACGCAGCCGCTTGTTTGCTCAAGCCGTTGCGTAAGTGGTGGGTGAAATGAACCCCTACCAAGCTCACCACTTGTTTCATGCGCATCTTGAGCCTCGAGGGCTCTACTTCCTCCCCATCAAAGAGCTTTGAGGCTCTTTTTTTATCTGCACCAATTCCAGACACCAAAAAGCCCTTGGCGCGTTGTCCGCACCAAGGGCTTTTTTTGCGTCGAGTCGAAGGTGACTAAACCAACCGCAGTCGAGGGGAATGGGCTGGTACGGCACCGTCACCCAGTCGCTCGCGGACAAACTCATTGGCTTTGCGCATCATCTGGTCCAGGTGTCGGTCACGCTGCTTTTCCGCATCGAGCATCGCGCGCTTGCCGTGTTTTTGCAGCAGGTACGTATGAATCTGCCGCACCTCCAGCGAGCTGTAGATTGATGCCACATCCAGCAGGGCCATCAAGCCATCGGTGCCATGGTCACGGGTGTTCATCAGCACCTGAGTACCGCGCGCGCCCACCACCTGAAAGCCCATTGCCTCAAAATACGGAACCTTGGCCACGGCGCACGTCAACTCGGCATGAGGATAACGGCCGACCATCTCCCGCAGCATCTTTCGGGCGACACCCTGACGCCGATGGCTGGCCTGCACCGCCATATACGCCACGCCGCATGCATCAGGATCGTCCTTTACCGGCAAGTACAGCAAGAAACCAACGACCTTCTCCGGGTCGTCATCGTCGGTCGCAACGAGCAACTCCACGGCAATCCCTTTCACACCGTTCAACGCCTCCAGACACAGGTGAACCTCGTAGCCGATCGCGTACTGGTACACGTTGTACAACAGGTTGCTTGGCGCGATAGCGACCATGCTGATGTCGGTCAGGTAATCGACCACCATCTGCAGGATCTGGCTATTGATGTGCTCGGGGCACGGGGTTTTGAAGTGGGTGATCTGGGGCATTCGTGGCTCTGACTCTGGGGCGGACGTGAAGAGTGTGTTCGCGGGCGTGCCTATCATAACGTGCTGACGTGACCGAAGGTGGTGTGACACTCGACAGCAATGCTGGATGTCCCGGCCCCATCGTCGGAACGCCGCGGCGATGCCCCCTTGGGTCTTCGAATTCGAAACCACGGCGGAGCAAGCAACGTGGAATACCACGCGCAAATTACTGCTCCGGCGCAACCATGCGAAACCGGATATTGATCTTGTCGGAGACGACGCCGTCGGCCCATTCACCTTCACCGACTTTGAAGTCGCTGCGTTTGAGCGTTAACTGGCCATCGAAAATCCCGATGGCGTTCTCGGACTTCAGGAGCACCGGTACATCCACTTCACGCGTGATGCCCCTGAGCGTGAGTTTGCCGGTGATCGAGTAACGGTTGTCGCTCAGTACCTTCACACCGGTCGATTCAAACCTCGCCACTGGATACGTTGCCGAGTCGAACCAGGCAGGCTTTTGCAGTTCGTTGTTGGCGTCGCTGCTTCCGGCATCGATGCTGTCGAGCTGGATGGTGAGCGCGGTGTGGGCGGCTGACGGGTTCGCCGTGTCGAAATCAAGCGTGGCCTCGAACTTGCCGAACGTCCCATATACCCGCGAGGAGAACTGTTTATATGTGAAGGAGATCGTGCTGGCGGTTTCATTTACCTGCGTGTACTCGACCGCCTGGACGCAAGGCAACGCGCCGAATGCAAGGGCGGCAACCAGCACCGCGCAGGTCGGGAATCGATGTTTCATGGGGTTCTCCGGGGCGGGCTCCCGTCATGAACTGAGGTGCCGCACACGTTAGCCAGCGATAGGTGGACTAAAGCAAAAAAACGCCGCTTATTCCACCTGGTGCTCAGGCTTCCGACCACCTGTCGGCCAACGCGAGTGGCCGCCCGATACGGCCTGACGCCCGGGTGTTTAATGACTGTCCGACTCACCGCATCGGGAGACTGGCCATGAAATTCGTCATCATCGGAGGAACTGGGCTGATCGGCAGCAATGTCTGCAAGAACCTCCAGAATCAGGGGCATGAAGTCATAGCGGCGTCACCGAGTACCGGCATCAATGTCATCACCGGCGAAGGCCTGGCGGACGCGCTCAAGGGCGCCGACGTGGTGGTCGACGTGGCGAACTCACCCTCATTCGAGGATCACGCGGCGTTGCATTTCTTTGAGACCGCCGGGCATAACCTGTTCGCTGCCGAGAAGGTAGCCGGCACCCGACACCATGTTGCCCTGTCAGTCGTCGGCACCGAACGGATGCTCGGCAGTGGTTATTTCCGGGCCAAGATGGCCCAGGAAAAACTCATCAAAGCGTCGGGCGTTCCCTACACCATCCTGCGCGCCACGCAGTTCTTCGAGTTCATTGGTGCCATCGCTTATTCAGGTCGCGAGGACGGCAACACTATCCATTTAACGTCCGCCGCGTTGCAACCGGTGGCCTCGGTCGATGTCGCGGCCGCACTGACGGCTATCGCTCTAAAAGCACCGATCAATCAGACCGTGGAAGTGGCCGGGCCGGATCGCCGCCTCATTGTCGAGTTCGTGAGTGAATACCTGAAACACACCAAGGACCCGCGCGAGGCGGTGTCGGACGACACGGTTCCTTACTTCGGTGCGCCTATCGATGACAAATCTCTCACGCCAGGCGATAAGCCCATTGTCGGAGCGACCCGGTTTGAAGACTGGCTGGAGACCGCGCATCCGTCTTGAGTCGCTAGTGGCGATGATGATCAGCGGCGCTGGACTCTCGCAACCACGCCCGCTGCAACAGCTTGATGACCTCGGCATCCGAGGTCTGGGAAAAATCCATGTACCAACGGCCGATCGACATGAGCCAGTCGGGAATGAGCGGGCATATCAGCTCATCCACCTCGCTGCGCAGCGCCTCCGCCGTCTCAATCGGCGCCACGGGCACGGCGACGACGATGCGAGACGGCGCGTGCACACGCACCGCGTGGATCGCCGCCATCATCGAGGCGCCTGTCGCCAGGCCGTCGTCGATCAGAATCACCACCTGATCCTCGAGTTGCACCGGCGCGCGCGTTCCCCGGTAGGCCTGCTCGCGGCGCAACAGCTCCCGGGTTTCCCGTGCGACCACGGTGTCGAACGTGGCCTGATCAATCGGGTGGGCCCGCAGCGCGTGTTCATTGAGGATTTGGATGTCGCCGCTGGCGATGGCGCCCATGGCGAGCTCCTGATGGGACGGAACCCCGAGCTTGCGCACCAGCATCAGGTCGAGGCGAACCTCCAGGGCGGTGGCCACTTCATAGGCGACCGGCACACCGCCACGGGGCAAGGCGAGGACGATGACATCGGGTCTATGCGCGTATTTGAGTAGCGGCTCCACCAGACGTCGACCGGCCGCGGCACGGTCCTGCAAGAGGGGTGACGATGAGGGACTCATTTGAAAACCTCCTCAGGCGATCACGCCTGTCGGTTCGCATCACACGGTCACTCCAGGATTGTCGGTCTGACGGTGGCTGACATCAAGTTCAGGGCTTTTCACAGTTTAATGTCTGGAAGCATCCGGCCTTCCGACTCAAACCAAAGCGACCTCCCTGATGCAGGCTTTTATTAGCACCGGCACAAAGAAGGTCGCGCCTGTCAGGCTCAGGACAAGCCCGCAAGGTTTACGCAGTGAACCGGTCTAACATGCGCTCGCAACTGTCCGCGGAGAAATAACAACGGAGTCTTGTGGTTTCAAACGCTGAGTCAATGCCAGCATCGTCAGGAAACCCAGTGCAATCAGCAGCGGATACGCCATCAACAGTTCGGAAAGGGAGTATTTCCAGGCCAACGGGCGCCCGACCCCCAGCATGGCCGCATACATCCAGGACACGGCCGACAGCGAGCCGCAGAACAGCGCCAGCATCCGTGCATTGAAGCCAAGATTGAGCAACGAGCCTGCCTTTTGCAGCGCGGGCAACACCAGGCGATGCAACAAGAGACCGTTGTAACTCAGCAACACGACAATAATCACTTTGGCGTGAAGCTTTGGATTCATAAAGTAATTCATACCTTTTTCCAGGTAATCAATCCCGATGATAGCGGCACCAGTCACCCACAACGCTATCAATGCAGTGATGACAGACTTCTGAAGACTTTCCATGTGAGCATTATCATGCTCAGTGAATGTTTTTCGTTTGAACAAGTCTCTGACCATCGCAATATCACTGGTCAATACCAAGCCGATGGCCACACAACACGACACTAAATGAACGTAAATCACGCCCATTCGCAAAAACTCCATAAACTCTTTATTTTCTAGCAGGCTCATAATTGTATTTATCGCCACGGTACTTTCTCCACCTTATTCGATAGTACAGATCGATACTTAACAGGGCATTCAACACTTCGAAACCCTATTCGACCTTACTTTTATAAAGTATGCCAAATCATAGACTTGACACTGCTTAGCCTCTTGATTCGCATGGCAAATCAATGACCGGCTTATTATTGCCTCCTGAATGTCAGGTAAAAAAATCCCCATTAGCATTCAATGCACATGAGGATAATTTTCCACTTCTTTTATGCGGCTGCAGGAGCAGGTCTTGGGTGACGTGCTGCAGGATCAGAGGCCTGGAGTCCTGGAATGTTCATTTTTTGATCACACTACCGACAAACGGCGGCCATTGTGAGCACCCCGCACGTCGGTACTAACTCATCAACTTCTCTGTCAGCCCCATGACAACTGGGCTGGTGAATTACAGGGGTTTCCAATAGTGTTTATGGATCCATTAGTTGTTAGGCGACTTACGAAAAGTGCAATAGCGAGCTGCTCGCATTCAGGACCTGCCCTCACTGAAACAGTCATACTTTTGTAAGGGATGACAACATCACCAGCGCCAATGCGGGAGCCAACGTTGTCGCTTTAAGATGAGTTGTTCGAACAACGTCGCCGGTCTATGGAACCGGCGCACTTAACGTTTTTCGTAGATAGCTCGCAGACGCCGGACATAAATGTTTGAACTGGGCTGTTTGGGTGATGGCAACAGGCGCGGCCTGCCTGTCGAACTGTTCATAACCATTGGCGGCAAAAAAACCGGCTGCCCCTTGGGTCAACAAATGCAGTCGAAGCGCGCCTTGTGAGGCCGCCCACTGTTCCAATGCAAACAACACAGCTTGGCCCAGCCCTTCTCCACGACGCGCGTCACACACCACTATTGAACGAAGCAACAGGTCGGGAGCCGAACCCTCCAGCCCTCCAAACGCCACCCATTTCCCCGCCACTTCGAAACGGTAAAACTGCCGGCCTGGTTCGCTGACATCATCGCAAGGCAATGCTGCCTGACGCAGGGCATCACGGAGCTGATCCAGACCTTTATCGTCTACTTTAATCATCTGCATGTTCAGCACCGTTACCTCCTGTCCGCCTACACCAACCGCTCAATCTTCTGATGCTGCCAGACCATTTTGTAATACGCCGTCTGCAACGCCAGCATCCCCAGATACGCCACCGGAAACGCCATCCACACACCCTGCAACCCGAACCGCGCATCCAACGCATACGCCACCGGCAACTGCACCAGCACCACGCAAACAATCGAAATCGCCATCGGCACCAGCACCGAGCCGCTGGCGCGCATGATGCCGCCGACGATCGCCTGGAAGCCGAACACCAACAGGCTCCAGAGCATGATGTGCAACAGATGTTCCGCCATCGCCCGGGTGGAATCCTCCGTGAGGAACAACCCCAGCAACCAGTGCGACAACAGATAACCCAACACCACCAACCCACCGGTCAGGCACACATTGATCAACAGCCCCGTGCGCAGAATCGGCCCCATGCGCTCAAGCCGCCCTGCCCCAATCGCCTGAGCCCCGAGGATCGACGCCGTGATCGCAATCGACAGCGCCGGAAACTGCACGTAATTGACGATCTGCGTCACCGCCCCATACGCCGCCGTCGCCTGCGAACCGTGCTGATTCACCAGGGCCAGAATCACCAGCTCCGACACCGACAACACCACCATCTGCAACCCGGTCGGCAACCCGATGCGCAACACCTTGCCGAGAATCACCAGGTCCAGCCGCATCGCCGCAAACATCTCCCGATCCGGCGCCAACGGATGCCCCTTGCGAATCAACCGCCACGCCAGCCACCCCATCGCCGACAAATTACCCGCCAACCCGGCATACGCCGCACTCTGAATCCCCATCATCGGCAGCCCGAACCAACCCCGAATCAACGCCGGCGTCAGCGCCAACCCGATACACGTCGACACCACCAACGCGATCAGCGGCGACACCGTATCGCTCACCCCGCGCAGCAGTTGGGTGAAGAGCACGTAGACCAGCAGCGACGGCATGATCCACATCATCACGTGGGCGTAGGACACTGCGTCGTCGATTACGTCTGCCGGGGTCCCCAAACCCTGCAAGGCTGGTCTTGCGAAGACGCTGCCGAGTACTGCTGCTGTCAGGCCGATCATTGCGCCTAACAGCAGCGTTGTGCCGGCGATGGTTTTCACCAGATGCGGTTCACGCGCGCCCCAGGCCTGGCCGATGAGCACACCAGCGCCCGCGCCGAGGCCGATGATCAGGGCGATGAAGAAGAAGACGATGGGGAACATGCCGGACACGGCAGCCAGGGCTTGGGTGCCGAGCATTTGGCCGATGTAGATGCTGTTAATGGTGCCCGACATGGATTGGAGGAAATTGGAGAGGACCATGGGGGCCAGGAAAAGGAGGTAGGTTTTCCAGAGGGGGTGTTGGGTGGCGGGGGTTTGCATTGAGGGTCCGTCTCGGGTGCGATCGCGGTTTGCAAATTCTACTCTAGGGGACTGCGTACCACCGATTCGATTTCGCAGACTTGAGTAGCATGAGTAATGTCTGCTTTCGGCCAAACGCAGACGCTCGTACAATTTTTTGTGCGCAATAAAGCCAAGCCCTTCACGACTTGCAGTAACCGGCCAGGAGCAATCCGTGGATAGAATAATCGCGAAACGGTAGCCTATTCAGTGAGAATGGCGAGTCATACTCGACAGTTTTTTCCTGCCATTCCGTAAATAACCTTGGATGATTAGAAGAGATGGGACCGAAAACCGAAGAGCTGATCTGTGTTCTTGACCAGCTTGCTACGGCACTTGAAAGCGATGGAGATGCTCGCTGGAGCCTGTGGATGCGAAAGGCACGAGCACTCCTTCTCGACTCTGATTACTCTGGGATTACTTACCTACTGTCGGCCTATGGAGGAATGGGCTCTTTCAATGATCTGATTCTTGGACAGAGCTATGACGATGGCGTTGTTTCCTGGAAATCAGGCCATGTAGAGTTAAACGAAAAATTCGATAAATTACGCAACGAAGCTGCGCAGCTCGCCGATGAAATAAAGCGATCACAAGACTGATGACGAATCGTCGAAGCAACGGGCTAATGCGCGCGCGTAAACTCCGCATCCACTTTGCCAAGGTCCGCTATGGGTCGATTGCAGCCCCTCACGACGGGCAGTAATCGGCCAATTGCTGCCTGTCGAAGCCTTAGGTGATAGAAGGCTGCTGACTTGTAATGTAGAACAGGTTAGAAATGCATTTTTAACTAATCGATACTGAGTGCGCTCACTAACGAGGCAATGTATGGGTGAAGCAAAGCGCAGGGGCACAAAAGCACAACGGGTAGCTTTACTTGATGAGAGTGGCGCACAGAAAACGTGATCTGTCCCCGTTTACCCCTGTTCAATACTCATAATCGGTAGACACCTCAAAATCGCGGTCAAACTTCATAACAAAGCAACGCCATCTACCGCCCGTATGCTGACACATAAGCTCGTTCAACTTCGAAACCAACGCCGAAACCTCCACCTCACACGAATCGGATAAAAAATCCGAATGCCGAACTCCATTTTTACAATATGAAAAACTGGACTCAACCCAACCCTCATCTAAATCCAGCTCAGCTTTATAAACAATTTCTTCACAGGCTTTCGGCGCCTCTTCATAAATGAGGGCGGCCAAGGAATTTAAAATCTCTAACTGTTCTTTCATAACATTACCCACCCTTCTGGTTTAGAAAGCGCTTGGTTTTCGCTTCACCGTCAATTGTGTACTTTACAACAATTGAGTCAGGTCTGGCAGAGCCGTCATCAGAGGAAAGATAGAGGTCGAGTCGACGCTGGAGCAGGGCACAATTTTCCGTGTGAATTTGCCCATTCGCTAATATCCATGGTTCAGACGTTCAAGTACCGCCGAATCTGTAGAGCTTATGGTGAATGGCTGTTATGGGTCGTTTTCAGCCCGTCACCACAGGCAGAAAAACGGCTAAAAGCAGACGTTCGGCAGTAGGGTCTTTTCCCTTGTTTCTCCATCCTGTACGCGCTAGCCTCAATGCTGTTTTAACCTCCACGAACAGGAAGAGTCAGTCACCCTATGAATTTGGATCGTGCAAAGCAGCTGATTCATGGAGAGTTAAATCATGACTTCCCTATTGAAAGTCTCATCCATGTACTTGAAGCTGCCATTGAGCTGATTTCTCTTCCGGACAATGACTTCTGCTGGTCAAGTTGGGAGGGCGAAGAACAGGCAAAGAGAGAATTGCTAGGTTTGGTCAGCACGCTGAAATCTGGCGTGTTACCCGAAAGGATAAAATTTGCTGTTCTGTTTGCTCCAACCGGTCCACTGCAAGAAGTCAGTCTGAGCAGTGGTTGGGCGGCCCCCTTCCTTAAAGTGGCTGAGAAATATGATGAAGTTGAAGCATTGCTGTGGTGAGCGGGCCAACAACGCACTCAATCTCGTCCACTAAACCGCATTTACGCGTTTTGTAACTGAGCCTTCGTGTATGGCCGCTCTGGGTCGATAGCCGTCGCCCGCGGAAGGGGCGTAACGGTCCTAGGACCACCATAAAAATTCCTACACAAACCTCGGAATCCCTCACCTTTCCCGCCGTTCTGATGAGGCCTATAGTCCATCTCGTCGCCCATAATGGCGATTCGGGTTTGGC
Source organism: Pseudomonas sp. MDT1-17 (assembly GCF_054898105.1). NCBI lineage: Bacteria > Pseudomonadati > Pseudomonadota > Gammaproteobacteria > Pseudomonadales > Pseudomonadaceae > Pseudomonas > Pseudomonas sp. MDT1-17. Next base: position 4,319,556 of record NZ_JBUBVM010000001.1, read on the forward strand.
GACCCGAGATACGAATGCGAGGGCCGTCTGCTCATTTGTAGGCGTCGTCGCAGCCGCAAAACCGCTGTACTATGGCGGTTGCGCGCGGGAGACCTTCGGGTCTGCCGGTTACTCGTTCCCGGTTCGCCAACCTGCGCGCAACTGCCACCCTATTCGTTTGGCGTCGATCTGTTGGCGGTCTCATCTAATCTGAACGAGATCTCACCTATGGAAAGATACATGCCCCTCACCGGAATCGACCTGATCCCGGCCTCCCTGCTCATCGACACCCAAGCCCCACTCGACGTCCTGCAAGCCATGGCCGATTACCGCATTCGTACGGTCACGCAGGTGCTGGAAAACATCGCCTACCGCGCGGAACTCGGTTGCGACACGGTGGTGTTGAAAGACTTTTCTCAGCTGTTAGTCATTCCGTTACGCGACGGCTGTGACTTGATGGACGTGATCAGTCGACGCTTACGAGCGCAGGTGAAGGAGTAAGTAAAAACGGGCGCCTCAATGGGCGCCCGTTTTCTGCAACTGCGATCTGTGCGTAAACGCGGCTGACGGAGCCTTTCGTGAGCCCACTGACCGAAGTCATTTCACAAAAAATATGTGAAATAAAATGTGAAGATAATTTTCTTTAGAAAGCCTCAAAAACCCCTGAAGCCCAGTAAATAAGCGCTTGTTCATCCATTCAATATGTGAAATAAAATGTGAAGCCTTTCATACGGTACAAGCCGCTATGCCCCTGATCACATCAAAAGCCTGGCTCGACCCGATTCTCCCTGACGCATTGCCTCCGTCAATCGTTGCGCTCGCGGACGCGCTGCCCAGAAAGACACAATTCCTGGCCGGACGCCTGCCGCCTGAAACCGCTGCACGTCTCGGCCGTCTGCTGCAAATCACCAATACGTACTACTCGAACCTGATCGAAGGGCAATACACCGAGCCCGCCGAAATGCAAAAAGCACAAGCGGCACCGGTCAAAGATCGCAAACAGCTTAAAAACCTGGCGGTTGAACAGATGGCGGTGCAAGCGTTGCTCGAACGGGCATTGCGCCAGCGCGCGCCGTTTGCCTGGGGTGACATGTTTGCACCTGAGCTTGTGAGCACAGCACACAAACGGCTTTTTAGGGGTGCAAGTGACGCGGAACGAACACTGTCAGATGGCTCGATCATGCAGCCCGGCATCCTGCGGTCGGTGACAGGTCAGAACGTTATCGTTGGCAATCATGATGCACCGGACGCTTGTGCTGTAGACGGAATGCTGCGACACCTTCAGGCAGGCTTTGGCCGACAGACAGACTCCCGCCGTCAGCTTATTTCTGCGCTTGCCTACCATCATCGCCTCGCTTGGATTCATCCCTTTGCAGACGGGAATGGTCGGGTTGCTCGGTTGGTCACTCACCTACAGTTAGTGAGCCTGGGGCTAAAGCCAACGCTCTGGTCACTGTCACGTGGCCTTGCAAGGCAACATCAGAATTACTACGCCGCCCTGACCATGGCGGACCGCCCAAGAGAGGGTGATCTGGACGGACGAGGCCAGCTGTCTCAGCGACGCTATTTCGAATTCATCGAGTTCATGCTGCAGGTTTGTCACGATCAGGTCGATTACATGACCGCCGCGGTGGACCCGTCTCAGCTTCGAGAACGCGTGATACGCGCGTTTCACTACAACGACAAACTTATACAACAAGGCATTCGCCCGGAAAGTGCGCCAGCAATCATTGCGCTCATCACCCAAGGAAGCCTGCCGCGCAACGAAATAAAAACCTTCACCGGCCTTACACCACGCCCGGCAATCGATGAGCTTTCACGGCTAATCAAAGTCGGTCTGGTGGAAAGCCAAACGCCTAAATCCCGGATCGTCACACCCGGCCTGCCCGCCTGGTTTGCCCAAGATATTTTTCCGGATTTGCATCGACGGTTTCAGTAATTGGATTGAATGACAACGGGCGCCATGACGGCGCCCGTTTTGTTTAAGGTTGTGAGCTGCGGATTTTGGTAGTTTGAACGCGTCCCTTGGTAAAACTGGGGACTCCCCCGAAAGTTTGACTGGAAGGCAGTATCAGGCAGCACAGCCAAAAGAACCTCTCACTGCAAAGGATTGCCATGTGAACACCGCCCTTATCCTGCAACCCTTACTCGACATCCTGAAATGGCTACTGCCGCCGATGCTGGTATTGGCGCTGCTGAAATCGCGCCTGCTCAAAGGCTGGTTCGGTGAGCAGCTAATCCGGTTGTTCACGCACTTTCTACTGAATCGTCACGTCTACCGCCGCCTGCATGACGTGACGCTCACCACCCCGGACGGCACTACACAGATCGACCATGTGTTCGTTTCGCCCTTCGGCATTTTCGTGCTGGAAACGAAGAACATGAGCGGCTGGATCTTCGGCGGTGAAAAGCAGGCTCAGTGGACGCAACAGCTTTACAGAAAGCGTTTCAAGTTCCAGAACCCGATTCACCAGAACTACAAGCATTTGAAAGCACTGCAAGCCGTGTTGGGAATCGGGCCGGAGTATGTGCATTCGGTCATCGCCTTTGTCGGCGGCAGCACCTTCAAGACCAAAATGTCCGCCAATGTCACCCAAGGCATGGGGGCAATCCGCTATATCAAGTCGTTCCAGCAAGCGGTGTTCAGCGAGGCGCAGGTGACGGCTATGCTACAAACCTTGCAAGCAGGTCGTCTGGCGCCGACGTTAGCTACCCGCCGTGAGCATGTGCAACGCCTGAAGCAGCGCAGCGATCCATCGGCTTCCCGCCAATGTCCGCGCTGCGGCAGTGCGCTGGTGGTGCGTACATTCAAAAGCGGTGCCAACACCGGCCAGCAGTTTTGGGGATGCAGCACATTCCCCAAGTGCCGGACGGTACAGCTCATAGCGCCCAACAGCTAAGCTTTATCAAGAGGCCGCTATGCGAAACGCTGAAAAGTCGGGAGGCGAAACATGAGCAAACAACCTCAACCCCGCAGCCGCTCCAACCCTCAGCCCAGGTCCCGTCCGGTTGTCCCTAACCTGCCCAGCAAAACCGGCAACAAGTCCGGGGGCTTACGCGGCAACTACCCACCGAAGAAGTCGAGTTGAGCTTGAGCGAAATTACCGAGTCACCACCGCACTCCGAGTCCCCGCAAACGCACTCGTACCCAGCCAGCGCCACAAACTCTCCGCATCCTTCACCGCGCCATCCACACGCAGCTCTCGCGACTGAAGAACTTCCCGCGGTGTGCGGTCGCCCGTCCACACCTCGGTCAACGCGCGCACGCTGGAGTCCACAACGAGTGTCAGTTCGCGGCCAGGGTCGTCGCGGCATAGATCCGCCACGCCCTGTTCAACCACGAGCCACCACGCTTGCTCGCCGGGCCGTGCGTCGCGGAACTTGAAGTGGATGACCACCGGTCGGGACGGGAAGGTCTCGATGCGCACGAACCGGCGCACGTCCCACATCAGCAAGCCCGCGTCGAGTTCGTCATCGCGCAGGCGACTGCCGATCCAGCGTGCGCCCCAATGACCTAGCGCCATGATGATGGGGCGCAATTCCTCGCCCGCCTCGGTCAGGCTGTATTCCCAGACTTTGCCGGTGGCCGTGCGGTGTATGACGCCGATTTCTTCCAGGTGACGCAGCCGCTGTGCCAGCAGGTTGGTGGACATCCGTGCTACGCCGCGGTGCAGTTCATTGAAGCGCTTGCTGCCGCACAGCAGCTCGCGCACCACCAAGGGTGTCCAGCGCTCGCACAGGGCTTCAGCACCGCGTGCGACCGTGCAGAACTGACCGTAGCTGTCTTCCATCGCCTGTACTCCGCATCTGCAACGCTTCACTTTTTGAACTAGCCCCGCCACTTCGCCACGCGCACGCTCAAGCCCTCGAAAGCCAAAAGCCAAAGGTGAACGCCATGACCAAGGTAGCCATTATTCAGCGCCCGCCCGTGCTGCTCGATCGCAGCGCGACGATCGCCCGGGCCGTGCAATCGGTCGCTGAGGCAGCGGCGGCGGGAGCCTCGCTGATCGTTTTGCCCGAATCGTACATTCCCGGTTACCCGGCGTGGATCTGGCGGCTGGCGGCGGGAAAGGACGGGGCTGTCATGGGCCAGTTGCACACGCGGCTGCTGGCCAACGCCGTCGATATCACCAACGGTGACCTGAGCCAATTGTGCGAGGCCGCCATGGTTCACGCGGTGACGATCGTGTGTGGCATCAATGAATGCGACCGGCGCAATGGAGGCGGCACGCTCTATAACAGCGTAGTCGTTATCGGCGCGAACGGCGCCGTGCTCAACCGCCACCGCAAGCTGATGCCCACCAATCCCGAGCGCATGGTGCATGGCTTCGGTGATGCCTCCGGGTTGCGTACGGTCGATACACCGGTCGGCCGCGTGGGTGCGCTCATCTGCTGGGAAAACTACATGCCGCTGGCCCGCTATTCACTGTATGCCCAAGGGGTGGAAATCTACGTCGCCCCCACGTACGACACTGGCGAGGGCTGGATCAGCACGATGCGTCACATTGCACTCGAAGGCCGCTGTTGGGTGCTCGGCAGTGGCAGCGCGCTGCGCGGCAGCGACATTCCCGACGACTTCCCGGCGCGTGCGCAACTGTTTCCCGATCCGGACGAATGGATCAACGACGGCGACTCGGTGGTGGTCAATCCTCAAGGCCGGATCGTGGCCGGTCCATTACACCGCGAGGCCGGCATTTTGTATGCGGACATCGACGTCGCACTCGTGGCGCCAGCGCGGCGGGCGCTCGACGTCACCGGGCATTACGCGCGCCCGGATATTTTCGAACTGCAGGTGCGGCGCACGCCGGCGACAGCAGTGCGCTACATCGACGCGTGAAGGTAGCCAACGTTCAGGCGATCCACGCCATGTCCGGCGGTATCCCCTGGCAATTGATCAAGGAGTCATGCCATGAGCATTGAACGGTCTTACAAGGGCAGTTGTTTTTGCGGCGCGGTCGGGTTCACCGTCAGCGGCGAGCCGGCCGGAATGGGCTATTGCCATTGCGAGTCGTGTCGGCATTGGTCAGCAGGGCCGGTCAACGCCTTCACGCTGTGGAAACCCGAGGCGGTGCAAGTGACACGGGGTGCTGACAACATCGGCACCTACAACAAGACACCGCGCAGTTACCGCAAGTGGTGCAAGACGTGCGGCGGACACCTCTTCACTGAACACCCGGAGATGGGGCTCATCGACGTGTATGCCGCGCTCATCCCGGATCTCGCGTACTCGCCAGGTGTTCACGTCCATTATCAGGAGACCGTGCTGCGCATCAAAGATGGATTGCCCAAGCTGAAGGATGTCCCCAACGAACTAGGGGGATCGGGCATCAGCGTGGACGAATAGCGCTAGCAAGGTAAGTGTCTGGCGATCCCGTCTTGCCTGGTTACGCGGGATACCTACCTGTTGGTAAAACAGTGGTATTCCCATTACCTACAGGGTTCGGCCATAGCGATCTCCGACGGCGAACCCGGCTCATCGACAGTGGTCAAAGCAGGTGGCGGCATCGCGAATGATCCAAGGCCTCTGGCCTGCTTCATTCAAGGGCGAAGCCAGTGGTTCACACACTTTAGGGTGCGCCGGATAATTTTCAGTAGGTTCGGATTCTGCCCCGGGCAGGCGCTGACTGCTGCTCATATCCAATGCTCCCGTATCGGAGTACGAAAATGACTCAGTCAATGCGCTTCTTTTTATCGATGGTCCTCGCGACTGCATCACTGGCATCGGCGAGCTTGCTGAACACTGCAGGTGCGGCAACCGCCGAGGATCTGAATGCCGACTCTCGGCAAGCGTTGCAAACGCTCTACAAGGCCACGCCCTTTGCCGAAACCATTTCGCACAACGCCAAAGCGATCCTTGTCTTTCCAAAAATCATCAAGGCGGGCCTTGTGTTTGGTGGCGCCTATGGCGAAGGCGTGTTGTTCAAAGGCAAGACAGCAGAGGGTTATTACAACTCCGTAACCGGTTCATGGGGGCTGCAGGCAGGCGCTCAGTCGTATGGCTATGTGGTGTTCCTGATGACCGATAAAGCCGTGAACTATGTACGCGAAACCAAGGGCTGGGAAATCGGCGTAGGGCCCACTGTTGTTGTGGTTGATGAAGGCGTTGCGAAGAATCTGTCCAGCTCGACGCTGAAGGACGATGCCTACGCGTTCATTTTCGACCAGCAGGGGTTAATGGCTGGGGTCAGCATCGAAGGATCGAAGATTTCCCTGATCAAGCGCTAAAACCGCGACGGAGTGAGTCAAAACGGGCGCCTTGTCAGGCGCCCGTCTTGTTGGGCTTCATGACCGCCCGTAACCCTGCCGATGCTGGGCGTGAGGCGCGTCTATTGCCGGCGTCGATAGTCACCATCAATTCAATGAAGTTCTCTTAAAAACTCCGGGGCGTAACATCGCCTCCATACCAAACAACTACACCCCGGAGCACACCATCATGAAACGCCAAATCCTCCTCAGCATCGCTTTCTCGGTTTTTGCAGTTAACGCTTTCGCCGCCACCTCTGCTCACCCGGTTGTCGCTGAAGGCGGCTCGCATCGTCTGATTGAAAGTCGTGTGGCTGAAGGTGGTTCGGATCGTCTGATCGAAAGCCGTGCTGCATAAATGCGTAGTTTCACCGCAGTACTCAACGAAAAGCCCGGCCTTACAAGCCGGGCTTTTTCGTGTGTCGCGAACGCCAGCAATGGACCCTGGCCGGCACAGGTGCAGACTTTGGCCGCGTCACTTCAGCATTACTTACCTCTATTTCTGACATTGTTACCCGTGTGCCTCGTCGAACACGTCAAGGATGATGGCATACGGCTACTCTCTTCTCGGTTTCTCAAGTACGCCTCGACCAAGGCACGAGCCAGAGGGGTAGTGTCTGGCTTGGCTGACCCGCACTGACCATAGGTTTGCTTTGTTCTGGCTCAATGACATGGTGTAAGCGTGCATGCCCTTCCCCCCTCGTTTTCTCGAGCATTACCGCAAAGCCGACCGAATCATGCTGGGCTTGATCTGGCTGATGTTTCTCTTCGCGTTGGGTCTGGCTTTCTGGCACGACACCTTTATGCAGTCGCTTTTGGTGGGTGGCGGCACGAGCCTGCTGCTGACGGTGTTTTATCGCGCAATGGGCGGGACGCGGTTGATGCGGTGTTGCCTGGCGATCGGTTTGATGGTCATGGCCGCATTGCATATCAATCAGGCCGAGGGCGTCATTGAATCCCACTTCGGTATTTTCGCGTTGCTGGCGGTACTGACGTTTTATCGCGACTGGTTACCGATTCTGGTCGCTGCGGCAACGATCGCGGTTCATCACGTGGTCTTCCATGCGCTGCAGCATCAAGATTTTCCGGTCTACGTCATGGCGCATCACGGTGGGTGGACGATGGTGTTCGTTCACGCCTTCTATGTGGTGATGGAGACGGTCGCCCTGCTCTATCTGGCCGTGCACAGTCAGGCCGACGCGGTGGAGAGCCAGGACATGCTGGACAAGATGCTCGCGGCCACGTCCCAGCTCACCGTCGATGCCGGCAAGGGTGATAGGGCCGGGGGGCATGTCTCGCTCGCGGAGCGTTTCGATCAATTCCTGCTGCAGATTACCGCCCTGGTTGACGGGGTGGTTCGCGACTCTCATGGCCTCGGTCAGCTGGGCCAGGAGCTGGCCAAGGCGAGCAACACGCTGGAGAAAGGGGCCAAGCATCAGCTGACGGAAATTGCCCAGATGACGGGTTCGATGCAGCGGATGGGGACGCGATGGGGCATATCGCCGTGCACGTCGAACAGGCCGTTGAACATGCCGGCCAGGCCAGCGTGCAAATCACGCGAGGGCAAGAAAGTGTGAACCGGGCACAGCATGAAATCACTCAGTTGGCGTCGCGCCTCAAAAGCACGAACGAAACCGTGCAGGTGCTGGCGGGACAAGCAGAGCAAATCGGTACCGTCCTGGAGGTGATCAGCAGTATCGCCGACCCGAAACCGCCTCTCCAGGGCGACGACCACCCTGGTCGGTTGGCTGACTGTTATGCCGGCTTGTCAGCAATCCCTGTTTGATCTTTCAGTCGATCGCGCAGGGATTGCTCAGCTTCTTAATCAGTACGACTTTTTGATCTTGACGTCCCGGCTTTGCTCAACCCTTTCGTGTTGTGATCGCCTGGAGTCGAGGTCGAAATGGCACTGGCTTTGGTCACGCCGCGAGTATCTTTGGAATTGGCGATGCCTGAAGTCGTTGAGCCATGACCGCGATCATCACCGCGATCATTACCGTAGTGGTTTCCGCTTTCACCATGATCGCGAACAGCCTTGCCGGCATGATCGCTGGCCAGTCCCTTACCGCGGCCATTACTGTCGGATTTCCCGGAGTGGCCTGAACCGCTGTGACCGCCACTCGTACCGCCGCCATGGCCACCTCCATTGCCACCGCCGTTACCGCCTCCGTTACCACCACCTCCTCCATTCCCACCACCACCACCACCACCACCATCCTTCGCATAGGCGGAGTTCATGACGGACAATTCAATGGGGAGTAATGGAGCAGCTGCAAGCATCATGGCGCAGGACATGACAGCAACGAGACTCTTATTCTTTAAAAGCATGATGGCTTCCGTTGGTTGATATCGCATGCCATATGACGCATCAGGCCCCTGACAGTTCAATTCCCTGCGACAGGCGGAATGCCGTGTGCACTGACCTGATAAGTACCCTGCAAGAAATGGCTCAAAAAAGCGCCTTTGGAAGTGGGTTTCAATCGCATTCACCACTGAAGCGTTAATCAAAAGCACCGCTTAGAACTTCATAGATGAGCCCGGTTGCCAGCGCGATCAGTATCAAATCGGTACCTGCTTGCTGCCATTCGTACCCATCATAATGAGGCAGACTGCTGATCAATCGGCCATCCAGCTTTTTGGCAATCCCGGGTGGAAGAGGCTTACCACGAGCGAGGTTCTTTTGAATGCCGGGTGGCAAAGCAGGTCCGGGACTCCAGTAGTCCCGATATCCACCAACAATCCCCAGCACACTTGCATGATTGATACTTGGGCCATTATCCCAATCGCCGCCCCCGGAATTTTTGCCTTTACTTGCATGACCTCCCTGGTTGCCATGGTCCTGGCTGTTTTGCGGATTTCCCTTGCCATTTCCCTGACCCTTTCCATTACCAGGATCGGCCAATGCAGTAGCCGAGCCGCAGACCAGTGCAAGACTTGTAATAGCGGCAATCAACGAGCGATATCTGAACATTGAGTCGTTCCTTCGGAGGGGGAATCCCTCTGAAATTTAGACGCTATTGACGATGTTGGTTCCATTTCTCCTACTGCCAAGGCGACACAGGCAATTGAAGTACGGTGTTCGTGCATTCGGTACAGCGCGTGTAAAAGCGCCCGGCTCGCCCAACTGCGTTGAAGCGCTGACAGTGCCTTAATGGCCCGCTGGTCGAGGCAGCCTTGATCTGTAGATTCAATCAACCTATATTTGAATCTGTAGATTCGCGATGAGGTATTGAACATGGCCGTTGCCCTCCAGGAACAAGCCTTTACCAAGAGTCAGTGCGTGACGGGTCTGCGCGCCGCTGTCGGCATCCTCGAAAAATGGGGTGCGTCCAGTGATCAGGCCTGCCGCATCCTGCGCATTTCCCGCAGCACCTACACCCGCGTCCGGCAACGTGATCCCGACTGGGCGGTGACGCTGGACTCGGACCAGATGCAGCGCATCAGTTTTGTGCTCAACATCCACGCCGCGCTGCGCCTGGTTTTCGATAACCCGGAGAACGTCTACGGCTTCCCGTCGATGGCCAACGACAACGAGTTTTTCAATGGGCGTAGCCCGCTCGAGATCATGTCTCAGGGCGATATGATTTCCTTGTATGAAACCTTCCGGCGCATTGACGTGCTGCGTGGCGCGCAATGGTAAAGGTGAATGAACTGGCAGACCTTGCCGGAGAGCAGCAACAGGCCTATCGACTGGTCAATTCGAAGTTTCCACCGATCGCGATGTTTGATGACGTTGCGGACGCGGATGAGTTTGAGGTGCTGTATCAGATACAGGCGCTGACGAACCCCAGGCTGAAAAATGAAGTGGGTCATCTTGAGTTGATTCCGCGAGATCAGATCCCGTTCGGTATTCCTGGCTGCTCCTACGCGACGGCGCCTTTTACCCACGTCAACCCGGCGGGTTCGCGGTTCAGCGATGGCAGTTTTGGGGTGCTGTATTTGGCAGACTCCATGGAAACGGCGCTGGCCGAGGTGCGGCATCACCAGAGCCTGTATTGGTCGAATGTCCCGAGCCTGAACTATGAGCGCTTTGTTTTCCGCGGGCTGTCTTGCTCCTTCGTGGACGTGGCGATGAAAGATGCTACTGCCATTGCGATGACTGATCCTGTTTACGATCCTGACGATTACACGCATTCCCATCGCTTGGGGAGGTCGATCAAAGAGGCGAGATGTCCGGGCATTCGTTACAACTCTGTGCGGATGCAGGGCGGTTATTGCTGGGCGCTGATGACGCCGAGACCGGTTTTATCGGTTATTCAGACGGCGCATTACGAGATGATCTGGAATGGGCAGATTACGAGTGTCAGTAAGATTAGTGAGGCTTGATTGCATCATGCCGAAATGAAAACGGGCGCCTTGATAGGCGCCCGTTTTTTTTGTGCGGCGATGTTTACCAGCTGCCGTATGGGATGCCGAATCGCTCGATGTAGCGCTTGGCGTTTTCACTGACGGGATAGGCATACTGCCCCTGACTTTTGCCTTGGTCTGGGCCCATCGGTTCTTTTTCTGCTTGGGCACGAGCAACCTTGACTGCTTTCATGCATTTATCCGCCACCCACACTTGGACAATGCCTCCAGGCGCTACACCCACATAAACCAACGCAACATTACCTGCGGGCTCATCCGGCGATGCAGGGCAACGTTCATTAAGCGTAGCGCGCATGATTTGCCGGGCTTCTTCGGGAATATCGACCCACGCGCGGTACGTTTGCGGCTCAACTATTGACTGCCAGCGAACAAAGATCCGTTTAGGTAAGTCGGCACCCTCAACCTCACGAATGCCTCCGGTTATCTCGCCCCAACCTCGAGCGGACTCCGTGTCGTTTTCTGGCTCCCCCCCCGCTGCCGTACCGCCACCCGTGCGGCGGAACAGCGTGCCGTTGATGTCTTCGACCGTGCTGTCTTCAACCCAAGCCTTCATGTAGTACGGCTCGTTGAAGCTGAGGCTCCACCACTTTCTTGTGAGTTCCGTATCGGGTGATGCAAGGTTTGTGGCTTGGCAGCCTGAAACCAACAACATCCCCAACAACATCCCCAAAACACGCATCAAAACGTTCTCCAGCTTGAATCCTGCACATGAGGATGACGCACGCGCACGCCATCTTCAGTCGGTGCATTGGTGTAGCGGAGGTTCACGCCGCGCTCTCGACTTGACCCTATTGGATTGCTCTGGTACTCAACGCGAAATTCGCACGGAGTTCATCACGGGCTGACAGTTGAACAACATCGGTAAAATGCGTCGTAGTGGCGCCAGTTTTTTTATGCGTTGAGCTCTCACCAACTGCCGTAAGGAATGCCGTATGTCTCAACGTAGCTTTTGGATTTCTCGGACAGCGGATAGTAGTTGCCGTCAGATTTTCCAAGGTGCGGTCCTAAAGGCTCTATCTCTGCTTGAGCGCGTGCGACTTTGATCGATTTCATACATCTGTCCAGTACCCACACTTGCACGATGCCGCCAGGTGCAAGTCCGAGATAAACCTTGGCTCTGTAATTGGCAGGTTCCGCAACTCGAGAAGGGCAACGCTCATTCACCGAAGCGTGCAAAATTTGCCGAGCCTCTTCAGGAATGTCGACCCATGCACGATAAGTTTGCGGCTCGACTACCGACTGCCAACGAACATAAATCCGCTTGGGTAAACCCGCACCGACTACGCCGCGAGTGCTACTGCTGATTTTTTCACTCCAGCCGCGAGCATATTCAGCGTCACCTGCGGACTCATCACTCGCTGCCGTGCCGCCGCCGGTGCGGCGAAACAGCTTTCCGTTGATGTCTTCGACAGCAGTGTCTTCCACCCAAACCTTCATGTAGGTGGGCTCAACAAAACTGAGGCTCCACCATGGATTCTTCGGGTCGTTTTTACCGGATAGAGGTTCTCCTGCCTGGCAGCCTGAGACCAACAATGCACCGAGCAAAAAAAAGAATACGCGCAACAAAATGTTCTCCAAGGGGAATCAGCTACACGAGGATGAACATATACGGCTTACAGCTCGCATCGACGTCTTCCGGTCGGATGGGATGGTGGGCGCCGCACACTAATCCTGATTCGGAGTTGCTGGCATTGTTGAGCGTTCCATCAAAGAACACCCCAATGCGCAGCGCTACCTTGATTTTTTGCTTCTCAGGCGCAGTTACTTTGCCGTGCTTCTCATACTCGGCCCAGCGCAGGGCATGGATATCGACGGGTTTGGCTTTGTCGTATCGATAGTTTTTCGGGGGGTTGGGTACGTATCCACTCATTCCTTGATCACCTGCTCCTTGGTGCAACGGGTGATGAGGGTGTCATTGCGGATCCAATCAAGCAACGCGTAGCCGGATGCCATCATCCAGAGAGTGGTCTCATCCATACATTGCCGGCGTCGATAGTCACCATCAATTCAATGAAGTTCTCTTAAAAACTCCGGGGCGTAACATCGCCTCCATACCAAACAACTACACCCCGGAGCACACCCTCATGAAACGCCAAATCCTCCTCAGCATCGCTTTCTCGGTTTTTGCAGCTAACGCTTTCGCCGCCACCTCTGCTCACCCGGTTGTCGCTGAAGGCGGCTCGGATCGTCTGATTGAAAGTCGTGTGGCTGAAGGTGGTTCGGATCGTCTGATCGAAAGTCGTGTGGCTGAAGGTGGTTCGGATCGTCTGATCGAAAACCGCGTCGCTGAAGGCGGCTCGGATCGTCTGATCGAGAATCGCGTTGCCGAAGGTGGTTCCGACCGTCTGATCGAAAACCGCGTCGCTGAAGGTGGCTCCGATCGTCTGATCCAGAACCGCGCTGCATGAATGAAGAGCTTTACCGCGGTACTCAACGAAAAGCCCGGCCTGATCAGCCGGGCTTTTTCGTGTGCAAAATAAATCAGTCTCCATTCACAGGGCCAGGCATCGCTACGGTGCGCATACCGCGAAAGCCCGATCTTGATGCCGACCAGCATTGGAGCGGCGATTGCGAACAACAGCGTAACGGCGAGGAACGCCGTGTCGAAGGCAATCACCGTGGACTGACCTGACACGACACGGCCAAGAAGGCTTGTCGCTGCCCGGCCTGCGGCCACTGCATCCATCCCTTTCATCGACAGCATGGCTGTCGTGGTCGTCAGCCGTTCAATGACCGCGCTTCCCCCGGGGGTGACGCTGGCGCCGAGGACCACTGCATTGGCGGCAACGTTATGTTCGATCAGTGTCTGGAGTCCTGCGACGCCCATCAGGCCGCCCAGTTGGCGACCCGTATTGAAGAGGCCTATTGCGCAGGGAAGGTTTCGGCGGTTGAGGTTGCTGAAAGCGATCAGCGTGATCGATAGATCGATCGTACTCGAGAGATCGCCGAGGGCGTACGGCTGGCGCGGCTGGCGGTGGCGCTCGGCCGGGATGATGCGGTGGCGCTGACGCGAGGCGGACATGCGCTTGCCCATCTCGCCGGCGATGTCGATGGCGCCATTGCCCTGCTCGACAGGGCACGCCTGCTCAATCCCAACCTCGCACCCGCCTGGTTCCTGGGCGGTATCCTGCGCGCGTTGCGCGGCGAAACAGACGACGCGATTGAGCATTTGACCCATGCCGTTCGCTTGAGTCCGCTGGATCCGGAAATGTTCCGGATCCAGGTCGTGATTGCGCTCGCGCATTTCTTCGCCGGGCGCTTCGAAGCCGCTTCGACCTGGGCGGAGAAGGCGCTGGGAAACCTGCCCACGCTCCTGCCCTCGGTTGCCCTGATGGCGGCCAGTCATGCGCTCACCGGGCAAATGGACAAAGCGAGCAGGCGATACAGCGCCTGCACGAGCTGGATGCATCGTTGCACGTCTCCAACCTGAAGGACTGGCTGCCCATCCAGCGGCCCGAGGATCTCGCGCGGTTCGCGGATGGACTGCGACTGGCAGGATTACCCGAGTGACCGCGGCCCGTTTGCAGCGTTAAAATCCGGCTGGTTTTTGTTCACATGTTTGAGGATGACCACGTTATGTCCCAGTCTCGAAACCTCCCTGCAAGACACCGCCGCGCCTGAAGGCGTTTGTTACGGCTGCGGCAGCAGTAATCCGCACGGGCTGCACATCAAGAGCTCTGGCATGAGGACGGTGTGCATGTCATGGCCGAGCACATGCCTGATGCCATGTATTGCGGCTGGCCAGATCTGGTTTACGGCGGGCTGATCGCGATGCTGGTTGACTGTCATTCAAACTGGACGGCGATGGCCTATCACTACCGTATGGAACACCGTGAAGTCGGCAGCCTCCCCCGCATTAATTGCGTCACTGGCAACCTTGGCATCAAGTTCATCAAGCCGACACCGATGGGTGTACCGCTGACCCTGCGTGCAAAAGTAGAAGGGGATGTCGGACGCAAAAGTCGCGTCATCTGTGAGGTCTACGCCGGGGACGTGCTCACGGCGATTGGAGACTCCATTTTTGTTCGCGTGGATACCGAGCAACTGGCAGCCGTCGCTCATAGTCGGTAGCTGGACAACACACCGGGGCTGGAAACGAGGAGACTCATATCCATATTGCCGAGCCTGCGGATATAAGGAAGCAGCACCATGGCGTTAACTAGCAAGATTTTCCTCTATGACAGTGGATGGCCCACGCAATTTTTTAGCGCCAAGGAGCAGATCGCGAAGGCGTTTGGCACTGAGCTTGTTGCCATCCATCATGTCGGAAGCACCGCCGTTCCCGAGCTCGCAGCCAAGCCAGAGATCGACCTCCTGGTCGAGGTTGCGCGACATCGAGACGAATCCTCCCGAGACAATGTCATGCATGGACTAGGTTACGCGCGAGGCAGCGATCTTTCGCCGGGACATCATTTTTATCGTCGCGATGTTGGTGGTGTGCGAACACATAAGGCCCACGTTTGTATCATCGGCCACGATCAAATCGAAAGAATGCTCCGCTTTCGTGATCTGCTCAGGGGTGACCCTGTGATTCGTCAGCGGTATCAAGACTTAAAATTCGAACTGGAAGCGAGCAACACCAGCGGCATTGGTGAATACCTGGTACAGAAGGCCCCATTTATCGACGAGCTTGTGGGGTCGGTCTCGATATCAAGCGCCATTCGAACATCCACGTAGATATTCCGTTTTTTGATGATTACCAGGGAGAGGCAAAACGGAACAAACGATAGGCCTTGCCTGGACGCATTTTCCAGAAAGGAGAGACCTTATGAAGCCCATCAAAATTCGTACCCTGCAAAGCACCGATGCTGAGGCGTTGCTGATATTTGAATTGGACAACCGCGAATGGTTCGAGCGCCACATTGATGCGCGCGGTTCGGCTTTTTACTCGATGAAGGGCGTCACCGAGCACATTGCGGCTTATTTAGCTGATTTTGCCGCTGGAACCTGGCACCCCTTTGTCATCGAAGATCCTGATGGAAAAATAGTGGGTCGAGCGAACCTGAAAGGCATCGACACGTCCGAGCGCTCGGCAGAAATCGGCTATCGGATTGCTCAAAGCGCGTGCGGACAAGGACTGGCGACGCTGGCGGTGAGGCATCTGATCCAGGAGGCGCAGTTGCATTGGGACCTTAAACAACTGGTTGCCAACGTATACGCTGAAAATATCGGCTCGGCAAAAGTGCTCAAACGCTGTGGCTTCTTGATCGAACCTGTATCTGGGCACGATGGGACAGAGCACGAATATCGGTTTGGCCTTTCGATTTAGATGAGTGAATGTCCAGCGGCGCCGGCCGCTGCTCTGTACCCGGTCGATGTGATTGCAGGGCGACGGCAAAGTGGGCGATGCCCTCACTTGCCGCCTGCTGTTGCTCATTCGTCAAGTGAGTCATGCCGGGCATTACTCGCAACAACGCTTTCCAACCCGACAAAAACACGATGCCGTGATTTCCACATCAGCCCGGGCCATTGCCAGATTAAGCCGAGTCTGGGCGGCAGCAGCCTCGGCATCCAGACCCAGTCGTTTCAGGCATTCCACATAACCGTGCAGGCTCCACACATTGTCCAGATGCCAGGACGCACGGCTGAGTGTGTTGTCCAGTCCCAGATCGGCCCGATAGGCCTGCAAGGCTTCTTCTACCCTGCCCTGCTCCAGCAGCAGCGCACCCAGCGCATGCCGGACCGGTTGCATCCAGCCCCATGGCTCGTCGTAAGGCAGGTTGTCGTCCAGTGATAACGCCTCGCGCAAGTGAGCAAAAGCCTCGTCGTAGTTGCCTTTGCGGTACTCGATTTCCCCGCGCAGCATGCCTGCGGCAACGGCCAAAATGTCGGTGCATGTATTGTTGAAGAGGTAGCGTGTGTCCGGCACTTGGGTCCAGGCTTCGAGGAAGAGACGCTGTTCGGCTTCTGCGGCGGCTATGTACCCGGTGGCCGCATGCCCTACGCCTCTGGCGTAATGCAACATGGCCGTGGTCACGCAGTACAGCGCCTGGTCGTTCGGCAGCGGGGTGGCGAGGATGTCCTGCCATTTGCCGAAGCGTATCTGCACGTGGACCTTCATCGACACGAAGCCTTCCAGCCAGTCGGCCATGGGTGGCTGTTCCACGCGCAGCAGTTCTTCCTTGATGGTCGAAATCAGCTGATCGGCGGCTTCCAGGGCCGGTTTGTACTGCCCGAGGAACATCGCCGAGTAGAGTTTGAAGTGATAGTTGTGGCTTCGGTACAGGGTGTAGAAGTTGAGTGGCCCTTCCTGTTCCAGGTATTTGCTGTCGGCCAGGATCGCCCGACTATTGGTGACCATGGCCCCACGGTAATCACCACAAAGCACGTCGATGTGCGACGGCATATGGCGCAAATGTCCGGCGTCCGGCACCAGGTCACGCAGGACATCGCCGGCTCGCAATGCCCGCTCCGGATAGGGCGACATTTCCAGGGTGTGGACGTACATGTGCAGCACGCCCGGGTGCGGCGCATCGCCGTGCTGCTCCATCCACCGCAGTGCCTGTTCCAGCACGGCCACGGTCTCGAGCGTGTCGGCGCCCGCCGCGGGTTCACCGGTTTTCAGGTCCCACAATTGCCAGGGTGTGCGGTCGATCATCGCTTCGGCAAACAGCGCTGTGACGTCGGGATCTTCGGGAAAGGTTTTGTAGACATCGCGCATGGACGCCGCATAGGCATCGTTCCAGGTGAAGAGTTGCTCAAGGCTGGTCGCCTGATCGGCCTGGTAGCGTTGCTCCAGGGACCGGATCAGCGCCTGCTCCACCGGTGTTGCGCCGTCGATATGCGCCAGCGCGGCTTGCGTCGCCAGTCGGGCCTGGGCCACGGCCTCTTTCAACTCCTGTTCGATGAAGGCATCCCAGCGCTTGTTGTAGTTCGGGCCCGAAGCGTAGGCGATGCCCCAGTAGGCCATCGCGCAATCACGGTCGTGTTCGATCGCCTTGTGGAAACATCGTATGGATTCGTCGTGGTTGTAGCCGTAGCACCATAACAATCCACGATCAAACCAGCGCTGGGCCTGGGACGAGTGGGTCGTCACCGGACGGCTGTAGGTGCCCAAATCGTAATAGTCATGCATCGGTTTATCCTCTCGACCAGAGCATGGAACCTCGCAGGAAATCCTTGCGGACCTGGAGAACCCCGACAGTTCAAAAGGTCCAGCATACCCCTGCGGTTCTGGCTGGGCGGAACAGCCGACGACAGGAGGTTCATTGCCGGCGTGCGCAGGTGTGGGCCTGACAAGCCGGGCTTTTTCGTGCAAAAAATAAATCATTCCCCACTTAATGCCTCTGCCACACCTGTGATACATAACACCTGATTGTGAGTCCCGTACCCAATGAGGTTTGCCGATGCCCCGTTCCTCACGCCTACCGCACCTGCTGACCTGCGCCATCCTCGGGTTACTCGCCTGCAGTGCACACGCCAGCGCGCCCTCCCCGGCGCCCGATAGCTTGCGACCGCTGCTGGTGACGTTGAACGAGCGCCTGAGCATTGGTGATCTCGTGGCGCTGACCAAGTGGGACAGTGGTAAACCGATCCAGGACAGTGCCCGGGAAACGCAAGTCATTGCCAGCGCCAGGAAGATGGCCGTGGACCGCAAACTGAACCCGGACGAAGTGGCCGAATTGATCGCGGCACAGATAGAAGCCAGCAAGCTGTTGCAGTACGGACTGCTCGCTCATTGGCGAGCGGCTGGCAAGGCGCCTGACACGCCAAGGCCGGACCTCGCCAATCAAATCCGGCCACAGCTGGATGAGCTGCAAAACCGTCTGTTGCAGCAGTACGCGGACTTTGCGCCCTATCGCAAAGACCCGGAATGCGCGAACTGGCTAGCCAAAGAACGATCCAGCCTGATCAAGGACGGTCTGCATGGTCAGGCACTGATACGCGCCACCGGAGAGCTGTGTGTCGCTGATCGATGAGCGTTTGCAAAACAACAAAAATACAGGAGTTGAAAATGTCTGAACTGAAACTGCACCCCAACGCCGCAGAATCCCTGAACCAATGGCACGACATGATCAGCAAGGGTGACTTGAGCGCCTTGCCCGGTTTGTTGGACCCACAGGCGATATTCCGCTCGCCGATGGCTCACACGCCTTACTCGGGTGCGGGCGTGGTATCGAAGATTCTCAACACGGTCATCGAGGTATTTGAGGATTTTGTCTACCACCGGGAGCTGTCGACGGCCGACGGGTTGAACGTCGTCCTTGAGTTCAGCGCCAACGTCAGCGGAAAAGAGCTGAAGGGCATTGATATGATCCGGTTCAATGAACAAGGAAAAATCGTTGAATTTGAGGTGATGGTCCGTCCCTTGAGTGGCCTGCAAGCCTTGGGCGAGCAAATGGGACAACGCCTTGGCGCTTACCTGGCGGCCAGCAAAGCCTGATGACCCCGGCTTGGTGTTAAATAGAACGCATAAAGCCGCGCAACGAGAACACCGATGAATACCCATTTTGAAGTAAGTGATGCCCCTGAGCCCAACATTCAGCGAGAAGGAAACATTCACCCCCTCCCCCATCAGCCGTCGGTGGTAACAGCATGATCGAGGTCACCGAGGTTTCCATTGCCGAACTGCGTGCTGCGCTCGAGTCTGGCCGAACCACTGCGGTTGAGCTGGTCCAGGCCTACCTCGCCAGGATCGATGCCTACGACGGACCCGACACGCCCACCGCCCTCAATGCTGTGGTGGTTCGAAACACCGAGGCGCTCAACGAGGCGCGGGCGTCCGATGCCCGCCGGGCCAAGGGCGAGACGCTGGGTCCGCTCGATGGCATTCCCTACACGGCCAAGGACAGTTATCTGGTCAAGGGGCTCACCGCCGCCTCGGGAAGTCCCGCGTTCGCGAACCTGATTGCTTATCGCGATGCGTTCACGATCGAACGGCTTCGCGCTGCTGGCGCGATCTGCCTGGGCAAGACCAATATGCCGCCCATGGCAAACGGCGGCATGCAGCGCGGGGTCTACGGCCGTGCGGAGAGCCCGTACAACGGTGACTATCTCACCGCTCCTTTCGCATCGGGCTCATCAAACGGCGCCGGTACTGCCACCGCCGCCAGTTTTGCGGCATTCGGTCTCGCGGAAGAAACCTGGTCGAGCGGACGCGGCCCTGCATCGAACAATGGTTTGTGCGCCTATACGCCTTCGCGCGGGGTGATCTCGGTGCGCGGGAACTGGCCGTTGACGCCGACGATGGACGTTGTCGTGCCGTACGCCAGATCCATGGCCGACCTCCTCGAGGTGCTCGACGTGGTGGTGGCGGATGATCCCGAAACCCGGGGCGATCTGTGGCGGATGCAACCCTGGGTGCCGATTCCGAGTGTCGCCTCGGTGCGTCCAGCCTCCTATGGGTCGCTTGCAGCGAATACCGATGCACTGGCCGGAAAGCGCTTTGGTGTTCCGCGTATGTACATCAACGCGGATCCCGAAGCCGGTACGGCCGATGCGCCAGGCATCGGTGGCCCGACGGGGCAGAAAATCAACACTCGTCCTTCCGTGATCGGTCTCTGGGAAGCCGCTCGCCAGGCACTCGAAGCGGCCGGTGCCGAAGTGGTCGAAGTCGATTTCCCGCTGGTCTCCAATTGCGAAGGTGATCGTCCTGGTGCGCCAACCGTGTTTACGCGGGGCCTGGTGTCCAAAGAATTCCTTCATCATGAGTTGTGGGACCTGTCGGCCTGGGCGTTCGATGATTTTCTGCGGGCCAATGGCGATCCCAAGTTGAACCGTCTGGCCGATGTCGATGGACCGCTGATTTTCCCGCATGACCCCGGGACGCTCCCCAACCGGGAGGACGACCTTGCCGCTGGCATGGACGAGTACGTGAAGATGGCCGAGCGCGGCATCACACCGTGGGACCAGATCACCACATTGCCTGACGGACTGCGCGGACTTGAACAGACGCGTCGCATCGATTTTGAGGACTGGATGAATCGGCTGGCGCTCGATGCGGTGATATTCCCGACAGTAGCCGACGTTGGGCCGGCGAATGCCGATGTCGATCCGAAGTCTGCGGATATCGCGTGGAGCAACGGCGTATGGGTTGCCAACGGCAATCTTGCTATCCGGCACTTGGGTGTGCCCACCGTCACTGTACCGATGGGCGTCATGCCGGACATCGGCATGCCCGTCGGGCTGACCTTTGCCGGTCGTGCCTATGACGATTCGACGCTGCTTCGCTTGGCGTCGGCGTTCGAGTCGATTGGGACAAAACGATTGATCCCGCCTCGCACCCCACCCTTGCCAGTTGGCAAAAAATAGAAGTGGCGGGATTGGGGCATTACACGCTCCAATCCCGCACACTGACGACAAAGCAGGCCAACGACGCAGGAGTTCATATATTCACTGCGTTTCGTCTACCCTCACAAAGCGCCATTCAGCAATCAGCGTGTGCCTAGCGCAGCGTCATTCTTGCGCTATTGAAACGGAGAACTTACATGCTCAAGCGTACCCTGGCATTGGCCATCGGCTTAACCCTGTCTTTTTGTACCCTGCTGGCGCAGGCCGCCGACACCCTGAAAGTCAGCGCGATTCCCGATGAAGCCCCGACCGAACTGCTCCGCAAGTTCAAACCCCTGGGCGCCTATCTGGAAGAAAAATTAGGCATGAAGGTCGAATTCGTGCCCGTTACCGATTACCCGGCCGTGGTCGAGGCGCTGGCCACCGACCGAATCGACCTGGCCTGGCTGGGCGGCTTCACGTTCGTACAGGCACGCCTGAAAACCGGGAATGCCATTCCATTGGTACAGCGCGAACAGGACGCCCAGTTCACCAGCAAGTTCATCACCGCTGACCCGAACATCAAATCCCTCGCCGACCTCAAGGGCAAGACCTTCGCCTTCGGCTCGGTGTCCTCCACGTCGGGCAGCCTCATGCCGCGCTATTTCATGCTGAAGGATGGCATCAAGCCGGAAACGTACTTTAGTCGCGTGGGCTACTCCGGTGCCCATGACGCCACCGCCGCCTGGGTTCAGGCCGGCAAGGTGGACGCCGGGGTACTGAACGCCAGCGTGTGGGAAAAACTGGTTGCCGCCGGCAAGGTCGACACCAACAAGGTCAAAGTGTTTGCGACCACCCCGGCCTATTTCGACTACAACTGGACCGTGCGCGGGACGCTCGACCCGGCGCTGGCGGCCAAGATCAAGGCGGCCTTTCTCGCACTCGATCCGGCGAACCCAAAGGACAAGGAGATTCTGGATCTGCAGGCCGCCAGCCGCTTCATCGAAACCAAGCCTGAAAACTACAAGGGTATCGAGGAAGCCGCACGCGCCGCCGACCTGCTCAAATGACGTTGCGTCTGACCCAGGTCAACCTTACCCACGCCAACGGCGTCCAGGCGCTGCGTGGCGTGGACCTGCACATCGGTGCACGCGAACAGGTCGCCATCATCGGCCCCTCCGGCGCGGGTAAGTCGAGCTTGCTCAACCTGCTGGGCACCGCCCTGCGACCGGACGACGGCGAGCTGCAGGTGCTCGGCGAGCGACCTTGGCAGCTTTCTGCCCGTCTGCGTCAGCGTCTGCGCGCTCGCATCGGTCTGATCCATCAATCGCCCCCCTTGCCAGCGCGCTTGCGCGTAGTCACCGCGGTTCTGGCCGGAAAGCTTGGCCAGTGGGGGTTGGGCAAGAGCCTGCTGAACCTGCTGCACCCATTGGATATTCCGGGCGCACGTGCGGCATTGGCGAGGCTGGACCTGAGTGACAAGTTGTTCGCGCAATGCCAGCAGCTGTCCGGTGGACAGCTACAGCGCGTGGGCATTGCCCGCGTGTTGTATCAAGCGCCCGAGGTGTTGCTGGCCGATGAGCCGGTGTCGGCCATGGACCCGGTGCTCGCCGAGCACACGCTTTCGGTGCTCTGCCACCATGCCCGGGAGCACAACGTCACCCTGGTCGCCAGCCTGCATGCGGTGGAACTGGCCCTGGCGAATTTTTCGCGGATCATCGGCCTGCGGGATGGACAGGTCCTGTTCGACCTGCCGGCCGGCGCTGTCGACCGCGAACTGCTCGACAAGCTCTACGCCAACGAACAGCTGCAAGCCTCGCCCATTCCGCCGGCACCCATGAGTGTGCAGATTCCCCGATGCTGACGCGCGATACCCGAGACCCCGCCACCCGCCCCCGCCTGCTGCTCATTCTGCTGGCCCTTGCCCTGCTGTGGCCTGGCATCCACTACAGCGAGTTGGACCTGAGCGTACTGGTAGCCAGTGACAGTCAGAGCGAGATCGGCAAATTTGTATCAGCCTTCTGGCCACCGGCTCATGGCGAGGAATTCATTGAGCTGTTGTTGCAAGCCACCCTGCAGACCCTGGCCATCGCCACAGCCGGCATGGCCCTGGCGTTGCTCTTGGCAGTCCCCGCCAGCCTGCTGGCCAGTCGGGCTCTGTCGCTGTCTGCTGCGTCCCGTGCCGGCCACCCGAGCTATTGGGGCCATCTGCTGCGTTGGCCGGTGCGCGGTTTACTGATCTTCCTGCGCAGCGTGCCGGAAATCGTCTGGGCCTTACTGTTTGTTCGTGCCGTCGGCCTCGGCCCGACTGCCGGGGTCCTGGCGATTGCCATTACTTACAGCGGCATGCTGGGCAAGGTCTACGCAGAAATTTTCGAGTCGGTCGATCAGCGCCCGGCCCACGCGTTGCTGCAGGCCGGCAGTGGTCGGCTCGCAGCCTTTTGCTACGGGATCCTGCCCAATGTCGCTGCGGAGCTGCTGTCGTACACGGTGTACCGCTGGGAATGCGCCATCCGCGCATCGGTGGTGATGGGCTTCGTCGGCGCCGGCGGTCTCGGCCAGCAAATGGATTTGTCGTTGCGCATGTTTGCCGGCGGTGAAGTGGCCAGTTTGTTATTGACCTTCCTCGTCCTGGTGCTGCTCGCCGATCAACTCAGCCGCCTGCTGCGCTGGAGGCTGGCATGAATCGCCTGTTCAACCTGGTACTGGTCCTGAGCATCGGCGCAGCGGTCGTCGCCTCGTTCACCTATCTGGGCATCGACCTCACCGAACTGGGTGACACCGGCAATTTGAACCAGATGGGTGCCTATGCGCAGCGTTTTCTCAGCCCGGACCTGAGCTCGGCTCATCTGCAAGCCATCGGCCATGGCGCCCTGGAAACCATCGCCATGTCCGCCCTTGGCACCCTGCTCGCGGCGGTGCTCGGTCTGCTATTGGCATTGCCCGCGGCCGGGCGATTCGGCTGGCCGCTGCAGAGCGCGTCGCGCCTTGTGCTCAACGCCCTGCGCGCGATTCCGGAACTGGTGTGGGCCGCGTTGATGGTCCTTGCCGCCGGGCTCGGCCCGAATGCCGGCACCCTGGCATTAGCCCTGCACACCACCGGAGTGCTCGGCCGCCTGTTCGCCGAAGCGCTGGAAAACACCCCACCCGAACCGGCCGAAGCTATCCGCCTGCAGGGTGCCAATGCCGTGTGGGCTTTTTGTTACGGCACACTGCCCAATCTATTGCCGCAGCTACTGGCCTATATTCTGTACCGCTGGGAGAACAACATCCGCATGGCCAGCGTGCTCGGCTTCGTCGGCGCGGGTGGTTTGGGGCAGATGCTCTATGTCAGCCTCAGCTTGTTCCAGGAAGCTCAAGCCAGCACCATTATTCTGGCCATGCTGTTACTGGTATTGGCCGTCGATACGCTGAGCAGCTGGAGCCGCCAACGCTGGGTCAAGGCCTAAGGTTGGGGTACATATCCGTTTCTGCGGTAACGGCGACTTAGGGTTCCGCCCTTACGGCGGGTCACTTTCGAAAAGCGCGAAAGTAACCAAAGCGCTTTTGCCCCGCCATTCGGTGCCTCGCTTAGGCTCGGCATGCCCTCACTCCGGCATTGCTCCGGGGGCCCGCCGCCATCGGCCATCCATGGCCGGGGGCGGCTACCGCGGCATCCTTGCCGCGGTGCCCCCTGCGCAACGCCTGCGTTCGGCCTCTGGGAAAGGGGCGGCAGATCTGAAGCCAAAGCAAAGCAAAGCAAAGCAAAGCAAAGCAAAGCAAAGCAAAGCAAAGCAAAGCAAAGCAAAGCAAAGCAAAGCAAAGCAAAGCAAAGCAAAGCAAAGCAAAGCAACAGCAAGATCAACAGCTTCGCGAGCAAGCCCGCTCCCACATAAAGCAGATCGGCGTACGCCTTTGCTTCCCACCACTCAACAGGCCGAGCGTTAGCTCGCCTGCAGCTTTTGATCTTGAGGCACCGCACCCTCGAGAGGCCGAGCGCAGGTTCTGCGCAGTGGGCAACCCGGCATGGATGCCGGGTTAGCCGCCCCCGGCCATGGATGGCCGATGGCGGCGGGCCCACGGAGCAGGACCGGAGCGAGGGCATGCCGAGCCACAGCGAGGCACCGAACGAAAGGTGCAAGAACCCTTTGGTTACTTTGGGGTTCTTTTCCAAAGTGACCCGCCGTAAGGGCGGAACCAATGGCCGCCGTGACCGCAGAAACGGATATGCACCCCAACCTTAAGTGAACAGCATCAGCTACCCAACTCATCCCCGGGAACTGGCGACGCAAGGCGAGTTGAACGCCAACGTCGGCGGAAAAGCTTCAAAGGGAATTTTTCGGAGAGCCGCAACGGCCATACTCTGGCGCGTCTGGTGGGGATCTTGCCAGCGATGTCCACAAAGGGAGTGACGATCAGGCTATAGAGCGTCAGGTAACGGTCGTGATCTCGTTCGCCGCTGCCGAACTGAATGGGCTCGGGCGTCGAGCGTGTGACGTAGAGCGTACCGAACATCCAGTCCCAGAGTGACAGGTTGATCCCGAAGTTCTTGTTGAAGTGTCGGGGCGCGTCACTGTGGTGAATCTGGTGTTGTGCCGGGCTGTTCAGCACATGCTCGACCACCGACCCGAAAGAAAGCCAGACATGGCTGTGACGCAGGTTGGCCGCCAATGCATTGAAGATGAACACCATATAGGTCACGCCGAACAAGGTATACCGGCTAATCTCCCCGCCACAGGCATACCAAAAGACCCCGGCAAAGGCGCCGAGAAAGACAGTGTCTATCAGTTTTTCGACAATTTTTTCCACAAAGTGAATCCGGCTTGCCGTCGCCGGCACCAGGACGGGCGCGGAATGATGGACGTTGTGGAACGCCCAAAGATACCGGGAATGAAAGGCGCGGTGGGCCCAGTAATGGATGAAGTCTTGCACCAGAAACACGCCCAGCCCGTAGAGCAAGGAAAGTGAGAGGTTCTCCCCCACCTCCACGCGCGCGCCCCAAAGATTGTTGAAAAACCTGATGTAGTCGCCGGATCGAAGCACGTACGGGTCAACCAGGCCAACAATGGGCAGCACCAGCGCGACTTTCAGGATGGCGCGCACGAAGTAGTACCGGTAATCCAGCAACGCCGAGCGATGAAAATGAACTCGGCTTCCGCCGATGAACTGCCCGAAAGAACGTGCCTCGGTCAGCCCGCGATTTTTTCTGAATCGGTACAGGCTGTAGGCGATGCTGTAGGAACAGCAGAGAAACACGACGCTGAAACGGCCGTTCAGATCGAAAATACCCAGAAACTGGTCCGTGACCGGCTCGATCACCCACTTGATCAGGTAGTCATTTAGAAGCGCGAGAACATCCATGAACAGCTGCCCTCCGTCAAAGGGAGGCATTGTAAATCAGATTGGAACCACCGCGTGTTCCGCGCCTGGCGAAAGCCCTACTGCGGCTGAAACGTCTGCAGGTACGCCAACAAATTTTCGATCTTTTCCGAGTCGCTGAGCCCCCAGAAAATCATGCGAGTGCCGGGTACCACTGCTTTGGGATCGTCGAGGTACGCAGTCAGTGTTACGCGGGTCCAGACGATGCCTGCTGATTTCATGGCGTCGGAGTATTGGTAGTCCGTTGTACTTCCGGATAAGCGTCCAAAAATGCCATTGAGCTCAGGACCGAAAGAACCCCGTGCCGATTCCCCGACCTGATGGCAGCCACCGCATATCCGCTTGAACAGTGTCGCACCCGCTTCGGCATTGCCGGCCGCGTGTGCTTGCGTGCTGAACAGTCCCGTACTGAGTATCAAGGCGAAGGTGAGTACGGCGGCTTTCTTCATGTAGCGTTCCAGATCAGTGGGTGTCCAGAGCAGAAGCTCGCGGAGATTTCACCATGATCGTCTATCCTGTGCACCTCGTTTCTACGCAAGCCATGAACTCACCGGAGACACACGTGCCGCTTCTGACCGCCCGCGAGGTTTACCAGTCACTGCGCGACGCCGCGCTGGGCATTCGCCCTTTGCGGCGCCTCGATGAGCAATCCGAGCCCGGCCAGGTACTGGTCGATATCGACGGCTGGCGCCTGACCCTCGACGTTGACGGCACTCAGTTGCGCCATTGCCAACGTTGCCAGAGCCCGGACGGTCGCGAGGGCGTGTTCGACAGCTGGCAACGTTACGGCACCGACCCGGCCAGTTTGCTCAGCACCTGGGAGCTTGCGCAGATTGAGCGCCTGCTGACTGAACTCAAAAGCGCGGTTTGAGCGCCTTCCATTCTGGCTTGTAACGCTGCATCTGTTTCACGTCATCGCGCTGACGAATGCCGCAGGTCAGGTATTGGTCATGCAGCTTGCCCAGTTGGTCGCGATCCAGTTCCAGACCCAGTCCTGGGGCACGGGTGATCTTCACGCAGCCATCGACGATGGGTATTTTGCCGCCCTTGATCACCTCTTCATCCGGCTCCTGCCACGGGTAATGCGTGTCGCAGGCGTAATCCAGATTGGGCACCGCGGCGGCCACATGCGCCATCGCCATCAGGCTGATGCCCAAGTGCGAGTTGGAATGCATCGACACGCCAAGGCCAAAGGTGTCGCACATTTTGGCCAGCGCCTGAGTGTCACGCAGGCCGCCCCAGTAGTGGTGATCGGCGAGGACGATCTGCACGCTGTTCAACGCCACGCTGCGGCGGAACTCATCAAAGTCGGTGACCACCATGTTGGTCGCCAGCGGCAGGCCGGTGCGTTTGTGCAGTTCGGACATGCCGTCCAGGCCTGGCGTCGGGTCTTCGTAATATTGCAGGTCGTCACCCAACAGTTCGGCCATGCGGATTGAGGTTTCCAGCGACCAGTTGCCGTTCGGGTCGATCCGCAGCGGGTAACCGGGGAAAGCCTTTTTCAACGCCTTGATGCACGACACTTCGTGCTCCGGCGGCAACGTGCCGGCCTTGAGCTTGATGCTCTTGAAACCGTTGGCCTCAATCATGCGCCGCGCCTGGGCGACGATTTGCTCTTCGTTCAGGGCTTCGCCCCAACTGTCGGGTTTGTAGGGCGAGTCGACATGCTGGGCGTACTTGAAAAACAGGTAGGCGCTGAACGGGATCTCGTCGCGGATCGCACCGCCGAGCAAGTCCACCAATGGCACATTCAGCGAGTGTGCCTGCAAGTCCAGGAAAGCCACTTCGAACGCTGAATACGCGTTGCTCACCGCTTTGCTGGCATGGGAGCCGGGTGCCAATTCCGCACCGGCAATGCTCGCCGGTTTGTTCGCCGCCACCGTGGCCTGCACGATGCGGCGCAGCTGATTGAGGTTGAACGGATCGAGGCCGATCAGATGGTCTTGTAGTTGCTGCTGGATCAACAGCGCCGGGGCGTCGCCGTAGCTCTCACCCAGACCAATGTAGCCGTTGTCACTTTCAATCTCGATGATCGAGCGCAGCGCAAAAGGTTCGTGGATACCACTGGCGTTGAGCAGTGGCGGATCACGGAAGGCGATTGGGGTGACGGTGACTCGTTTGATTTTCAAGAAGCGGCTCCCTTTGAACCTTAACTCAAGGCTTGATGACTGACAGATTGAGTGGGCGCTGCGACGTCGGCAGGTTTGCCAGTCAGCGCGCGAAGCGAGTCGCCACGCGGTGCGGTGCGGGCGAAGAAGATCACCACCGCGGCGACCAGTGAAGTAGCCGCCAACCCGTAAAGGCCGCCTTCGATGGAGCCGGTTTTTTGCTCCAGGAAACCGAACGCCGTCGGGGCGACGAAACCGCCGAGGTTGCCGATGGAGTTGATCAACGCGATCACCGCGGCGGCGATGCGGGCATCGAGATAGCCCTGCGGAATTGGCCAGAACAATGCCGAGGCGGCTTTGAAACCAACGGCGGCAAAACAGATGGCGACGAAGGCGAAGATCGGCCCGCCGGTGGTGGACATGAACATACCGAACGCGGCGATCACCAGGGTCAAGGCAACCCAGGCTTGCTGGTGTTTCCATTTGCTGGCCATGGCGGCGAAGCCATACATCGCGATGATCGAAATGATCCACGGAATCGAGTTGAACAG
Source organism: Pseudomonas sp. MDT1-17 (assembly GCF_054898105.1). Lineage (NCBI taxonomy): Bacteria > Pseudomonadati > Pseudomonadota > Gammaproteobacteria > Pseudomonadales > Pseudomonadaceae > Pseudomonas > Pseudomonas sp. MDT1-17. The sequence goes on from NZ_JBUBVM010000001.1 coordinate 4,348,372, forward strand.
GCCCACCTGGAAGTCGCCGAGGTTGCCCATTTTTTTGATCATGCTTGGCAGCCAGAACGTGGCGCCGTAGATGGTCAGGGCGATGGAAAAGTAGATGAAGCAGAACAGCGCGATTTGCTTGTCGGCCAACAGCTTGAACATCGACGGCTTGACCGTCTGGGTGGCTTCCCGAGCCTGCTGCTCCAGCGCGATGGCGCCGACCAGTGCGTCCTTTTCTTCTGCACTCAGCCATTTTGCCTCGCGCGGATGGGATTGCAGCCAGAACCACATGAACCCACACAGCACGATCGAGGCGAAGCCCTCAATCAAGAACATCCACTGCCAGCCATGCAGGCTGAAGCCACTGACGTTCAACAGCGCACCGGACACCGGACCGGAGATCACCGAGGCAATGGCCGAACCGCTTAGGAAAATCGCCATGGCCTTGCCCCGTTCAGTCGACGGCAGCCATTGGGTGAAGTAGTAAATGATGCCGGGAAAGAAGCCCGCTTCGGCTGCACCGAGAACAAAACGCAGCACATAGAAACTGGTTTCGCCGCGCACGAAAGCCATGGCCATCGCCGCCGCGCCCCAGGTGAACATGATGCGCGTCAGCCAGGCGCGCGCACCGTAGCGTTGCAACAGCAGGTTGGAAGGGACTTCGAATATCGCGTAACCGATGAAGAACAACCCGGCGCCCAGGCCGTAGGCGGCTGCGCCAATGCCGAGGTCGGTTTCCAAGTGGCTGCGCACGAAGCCGATGTTGACCCGGTCGATGTAGTTGACGATGAACATCACCACAAACAGCGGCAGCACATGGCGCTTCACCTTGGCCGCGGCGCGGGCAAGCACATTCGGGTCCGGCGGACTCTGGAGGGTATTCAAGGGCGACTCCCGATCATTGTTTTTTTAGGGACAGGCCGATCATGGACGCCAGCATTGATCCCGTCTAATCTAACTTGGCATTCGATTGATACCGGAATTAGATCAATGTTCGAGCTGACTCAACTGCGCTGTTTCACCACGGTGGCGACCGAACTGAATTTCCGTCGGGCCGCCGAACGGTTGAACATGACTCAACCGCCCCTCAGTCGACAGATTCAACTGTTGGAGCATCACCTGGGCGTCGAGTTGTTCACCCGCACTACCCGCAGCGTCGCCCTGACCGCCGCCGGCCGCGCGTTTTTCATCGAAGCGCAGAACCTGCTGGAGCGCGCCCAGCAAGCCGCCGTCACCGCCCGACGCTTTGCCGAGGGCGACATCGGCTCGGTCAACATCAGCTTCGTCGGCAGCGCGGTGTATGAATTCCTGCCCAAGGTCATCGCCGAAGCGCGGCTCAAACAGCCCCACGTCAAAATCGATCTGTCGGAGATGAACACCTACCAGCAGCACGAAGCCCTGCGCGCTCGCCGTATCGATTTGGGCATTGTTCGCGCGCCTTTGCTGGAGCCGGGTTACGCCACCGAATGTCTGGTGCGCGAGCCGTTTGTCTTGGCGGTGCCGAGCAGTCATCGGTTGGCGAGCGCAGAAACCGTGTCCGTCAACGACCTAGATGCGCAACCGTTCTTAATGTACTCCCACGCCGCCTACCCGCCGTTCAACGAACTGCTGACCGGTATGCTCCGCTCTGCCCGCGTCGCCCCGGAATACGTGCAATGGCTCGGCTCATCGTTGACCATCCTGGCCATGGTCAACGCCGGAATGGGCCTGGCCCTGGTGCCTCGCTGCGCCACCAGCGTGGTGTTCAAGAACGTGATGTTTCGCGATATCGATTTGGGCGAAGGTGTGCAGAGCGAGCTGCATTTGATTTGGCGCGAGAACAATGACAACCCGGCGTTTGCGATGCTGCTGGAAGGCATTCGCAGGGCTGTGCGGGAAGGATGGGGGATTTGAAGTTTTTTGCGTCTGGAGCAGGAGAATACCGAAAACTTGAGTTCAGGCAGCGGCGACGATAATCGCTGCTGCCTTGGACTATCTCGTACTCACCAGCTCCCGTAAGGAATTCCAAATTTCTCGATATAGCGCTTGGACTTCTCACTCACGGGATACCCATATCGCCCTTCATTTTTGCCTTGACTGGGTCCTAACGGCTCAATCTCCGCTTGGGCTCGAGCCACTTCAACGGGACGGTGGCATGAGTCTCTGACCCATACTTGCACGACGCCGCCGGGGGCCAGACCCAGATAAACAGAGGCCATATAACGGCCTTCTTGCTCCGGAGTTTCCGGGCAGCGTTTCATCACCGAGGTGACCATGAGTTGTCTGGCTTGCTCAGGGATGTCTATCCACACTTTGTAGGTCTGTGGCTCTACCATGGACTGCCAGCGCACGAAAATACGTTTGGGTAGATCAGCGCCTATTACTGGTTTCCCGGAGCCGCCGACGCCTCGCCAACCTTTGGCAGACTCCGTGCCGTCTTCCGGTTCCCCGCCCGAAGCCGAGCCGCCACCGGTATGGTGAAACAGTTTGCCATTGATGTCTTCAACCGCGCTGTCTTCAACCCATATCTTCATATAAAGGGGTTCGACGAAATTAAGGTCCCACCACTGGGACCTGGGGTCATTTTTTGCTGAAAGCGGGTCGGCAGACTGGCAGCCGGCGATGAGCAAAATAGCCAGGAGCATGATGAATCGTTTCATTACCAAAGCGTCCAGTCAGGTACATGGGGGTGCTGTACGCGAATCGCGTCCTGCGTGGGGGCATTGATGTAAACCGCCTTTAGACCGCTACCGTCGTTTCTACCCAGTGGATGGTTCCAGTTCGCGGAAGTGTGGATGTACTTCAATTTCAACAACTGTTCTTCTTGCGGTGTTGTGCTGTAGTCGCCCGCGACAAACTTGTCGCACATTGCCTGAAGCTCTTTTGGAACCGCCAATTCAGGAGCATCAACGATATCGTTAAAACGAACGCCTTTTTCCTTCGCCAATTGATGCATCACACGTAGGTAAACAAGTGAAAGTTTGCCACTCACCGGACGCTTAAGCTGCAAAGCGGCATAGACGCGTTTTAGGCCCGGGCTGAGCCGGTCTTGCTGCTGTTGCGGCACTTCGAACGCGGTGGGTGTGACGATCTCCAGGAACTGAGGCGGCCATCCTTTGGCTAGCCACTGGTTTTTTACATTCATGGCGTTGCGGTAAATCGAGGTAGTAGCGACGTCGGTGTTCAGTGGCACTTCCAAAGCTTGCATTGGACTTACCAATACACACTCTTGAACCTCGGCAAGGTATCCGCCGCCGACGTCCGAGTGGACGCCGGGTACTGTAATTTCCGGGAAGGCGGGTTTGATTCGACTCAGGGCAAAGTTGGCTCGGCATTCGTCACGCGCTACCAGTTGGACGACGTCAGTGAAAAAACGACGATCAAGGTAGAGTTTGATGCCTGTTGCGACGGGACTTTTGATATTTCCCACATTAGACCAGCCGGCAATCGATGGCACCGTATCGAACAGGCCGATAAAGCCCATGTTGATGCCGCTTTGGTATTGGTCGATGAAGTTTGCGCTATAGGCGTTGGGGTTGCTGCGCAGGACATCCCCTAGAGGGCCCTGCTTGGCACGTACAATCTCGTTGGCGAAATGTCTGGCGGCTGCGGCGCCGCGGCTAAATCCAAAGGTGTCGAACGTCAGTGAGGTGATTTCACTGCCGGGGTTGTCGAGCAACACGTCGTTGATACTCTGCTTGATCAGTACGAACGAGGACTGGACTCGTCCGGCAACACCGGTCTCGCCGCGTCCGGCGCCTGCACCCAAGACGCTGTCTTTTTCACCCGACTGGGTGCCGATGCCCTCGACATAGACGACGCGGGAGGCGCTTTTTTGCGGCCCGTCGCCTTCTGCTTGTTGAGTTACGGTATACAGATCACTCAGCTTTTTCACATTGCTGGTGTCGTTGCCATAGCTGCTGTCCGGATCACTCATGAACGGCTTGCAACTGGCATTGATGTCTTGTGGCGCAATGGCGTGATGGGCACCACAGAGCAAGCCTGCCGCGGCATTGTTGGCGTTGTTGCCGGTGCCATCAAAGAACACGCCGATGCGTAACGCGATGCCGGTTTTTTGTGGCGCGGGTGCGGGTTCTTTGCCGTGTTTTTCGTATTCCGCCCAGCGTTGGGCGTGAATGTCGATGGGCTTGGCTTCTTCGTAGCGGTAGTTTTTAGGCGGGTTGGGTACGTAGCCGCTCATCCTTGATTCCTTGGGCTTGATCCTTGATTAACGCGCAGAGTGACACTCGGGGTGAAGGGAAGCAACGGATGGCACTTGGCCTGTTCGGTCCCGATACTCATCGGGACGGATAGTTCTTAGTTCGCCTCAGGGCGTGTGCACACGCCTATTAAACACCGCCGGAGAGTGCCTGTTTAAACGCCCTCAAGGTTACGTCCTGAAAGCTACAAAACCTTGCGCCATTGCCTACGGCTGCGCCAGAATCCGCCGGCTTGTGCACCTGGGGGCCCCTCGGTAACTTGATTCCCGTCACTGCCCATCAGTGATCGGGTTTAGTCGCCCGCGTTAACTCAGTTGTGCGTGCATCTGTCATGCAGGTCTTCCATTCCTGTACTTGATGGTGGCTGTACGTAGGGCGCCCTTGGGCGCGCCGGATTGCTGAGTTTCCCGGTCGACTAACCTGCGTGCAGCTGCCTCCCCTTTCGTTTAGTCGCAAGAGGGGTGGCACCCAATTTGGAAACTCAGCATATGTTCAAAGTAACGCCAAACCCGCCGGACACCGATCCGGCCTCCCCGTACGAACACGATTCAAAGAAGCTCAACGAGGCCGCCGAACGCGCCCTCGATTTTCACTTCCCGTCGAATGCCGACATCAAAGCCACCCCGCGAACACGCAGCACACTGTTTTCCGTGGACCCGGAGGCTACGGCTGAAACCCTGGCTGTTTTTCTGGTCGAGACGCTGGCGTCGGTCGATGTGATGGTTCATCAGTTGGTGGATCATCTGGACGGAGAGTCGCGCTATGCCCTGCTAGGCATTTCAAACAGCATCATGGTGGCGGAGATCACTGCGAACCGGGTGTTGGATAAGATTGATCTGCCCATCAAGTGAAGTGGTCGGGAAGGAACCGGGTGGCGCAAAACGCCAGCGTGACGCAAGGCCACTGACCGCGCGACTTACGCAATTCTTGTAGCAGCAGGCTTCGCCAGCTGCTACAGATTTGAGCGTCGAGATTATCCAAACTCCAGCAACGAAAAAGCCCGGCTAAACCGGGCTTTTTCGCATCAACAGGCAGAGCTCTGCGCTTACTGAACGTTCTTCAGCTTGACCACATCACCGGAGATCTTGGTGGTGTAACCGGTCAGGACCCAGGCCCAGAACCAGTTTTCCTGCACCTGGGTGTTGATCATCGCGTCACCGCCCTTGGCTTTGATCGCCGCGTTCTGAGCGCGAACAAAACGGTTGTTCTGCTGGATCGGGATCACGCCGAACAACAGCAGGCCAGTGGCGCTCGCTTCGCTGTGGCCCAGGACGGTGTATTGGCTGCTTTCATAATGCTGGGTGTTCATCGGCGTGCCGGTGCAACCCGCCAGAACCAGACCGAACAGGGCAACGGCGACAACTTTACTGAGGTACTTCACTGAAAAACTCCATGAGATGTTGCCCGGGATCCATCTCTCGGGCGGTGCACACTTTAACGGATGAGGTGGCCAATTAGTATCAGCTACCGCCGCTATTCAGCGGCGGCTTTCGACCAAGCAGAGTCGCCGCTCAATCAATCGTGCACGACAACCCTCTTTCCACCCGCCTCATTCGCCTCCATAACGCGATGAGCATCTCGAATTTCTTCAAATTTGAGGACGCGTGACGGCGTGACATCCAGCCGCCCTGCCAACACATCTTCAGCAATGGGCTGCAACGGAACGTCTGCCAGAGGGAAACCCGGGGTTGTCGATAACCATTGCAGTATTGATGACCGGCTGATCGCCCAACCCGAACAGGTAACCGGCAGCGGTTGGCTCAGCCTTGCTTCAAATCGAGGCAGTAGGTGTAGTAACCCGTATCGCGCACATAGCCCAAGGATTCGTACAACCGTTGCGCGCTGAAATTATCCGTGGCCGTTTCCAGCACCATGCCTTTGGCACCGGTCAACAGCGCAAAGGCTCGCGCGGTATTCATCAGCAACGTGCCTACCCCTTGGCCTCGGGCAGCGGGGGTTGTGAAGAGGTCGCCAAGCAGCCAGGTGCGGTGCGCGTCGATGGAAGAGAACGTCGGGAACAACTGGACGAAACCCAGCGCTTCGCCGCGGGTGTCCTGGGCGAAGAAGATCGCGGATTCGTCCCGGGCAATGCGCTCGGCGATGAACTCGCGAGACTGCGACAGGTTCGACGGCTGGCCGTAGAAGCCTCGATAGGCGTCGAAGAGGCTGGCGATTTTATCGAGGTGGGTTGCGTCGGCGCGCAGGGCCTGGAGTGCCATGTTGATCGTCTCCTTGCGGATTGATGTGATGAGCGGGAAAAGGGAAATGTAGATCAAAAGATCGCAACAAGTGTACGGCGTCCCTTGTAGGAGCTGCCGCAGGCTGCGATCTTTTGAGGTTCACCCAAATTCCGATTTCCTCCTTAAGGCCTTTCAGTTCCGCTCAGGGGCCATCGCCGGCATTGATGTCCTTGCCAGCAGGTAGTAGAGGATGCCCGGCACCACCAGACCCACGATCCAGGAAATATCGACACCGCCAAGTTGCGCGACCATCGGTCCGGAGTAGAAGTGAGTATCGACGAAGGGCAACTGGATCAATACACCGATGACATACACGCTGATCCCGCGCATGTTCCAGCGGCCATAACGACCGGCCGGGTCAGACAGTGCCGCAATGTCATAACGCTCCTTGTTGATGAAGTAGTAATCCACCAGATTGATCGCGCTCCACGGTGTGAAGAACGTCAGCAAAAACAGGATGAAGTACTTGAAGGAGTTGAGAAACGAGTGCTGACCCAGCAGCGCGAGCGTGGTGGACGCCGCGACAATCACCAACACAAACACCACGCGCTGCCTGGCGGAAATTTCGAGACGACTGCGAAAGCCACTGATGATCGTGGCCACACACATGAAGCTGCCATAAGCGTTGAGCGTGGACACTGTGACCTTGCCGAACACCACGCTCAAGTACAGCAGGGACGCCATCACACCGGTGCTGCCCAGCCCGACGATGGTCGCCACCTCGTGACCGCGAAAGTTCGCACCGGCCAACGCCGCGGCGAACACCCCCAGCACCATGGACGCCTGGGCGCCCAGCACCGTGCCAAGCCCGACGGCAGCAAACGTCTTCCAGGACGAGGTCTTGCTCGGCAGGTAACGAGAGTAGTCAGCCACATAAGGGCCGAACGCGATCTGCCAGGACGCGGAAAGGGACACCGCCAGCAGGAAAGTACTCCAGCCGAAGTGACGATTTTCCAGCAGCAGGCCGATATCGTTGAGCGTCATCAACCGGGTAAACAGATAGACGAAAGCGATGATGCCCAGCACGCTGGCTACCTTGCCGACCAGGTGGATGACCCGGTAACCGAAGATCGTCAGAAACGCGATGCAGGAGGCAAAAATCAGGATGCCGGTGCTGTCGCTGACATGGATCAACTGGGCAATGGCCTGCCCCGACAATACCGCGCCGGTGGCGCTGAAACCGAGGTACATCAGGCACACCAGCACAATCGGGATGGCCGCCCCATAGACCCCGAACTGCACACGACTGGAGATCATCTGCGGCAGCCCGAGCTTCGGTCCTTGCGCCGCGTGCAGGGCAACCACCGCACCGCCGAGCACCTGGCCGATCAGCAAGCCAATGAGTGACCAGAACACATCACCGCCCAGCACCACGGCCAGTGCGCCGGTGACGATCGCCGTGATCTGCAGGTTGGCGCCGAGCCACAGGGTGAACTGGCTGTAGAGGCTGCCATGACGCTCGGCCTCGGGAATGTAATCGATCGAACGTGTCTCGATCAGGGGACTTCGCTGCTGACTATCGCTGACCTGGGTCATTTACGGTGTTCTCTTCTTATGGGTAGGCGGCAATGTCAGGCAGTTAACGCAACCCATGTGGGAGCGAGCCTGCTCGCGAAGTGGGCGTATCAGTCGACATTAAGGCTGCCTGATACGCCGCCTTCGCGAGCAGGCTCGCTCCCACAATAGATCGCGCTTAACTGCCCGGCACTGGGACAGACTTTTTATTGTTGTTCGGTAGCGGCTACTCGAATTGGCTGTTCAAGACCCACGAATGGCGCCTTGGCCCACACGACCTTGCCGCCGACCACGGTCATCAGCACCTCGTTGCGTGCCAGCTCATCCTCGGGCACTTGCATGAAGTTCTTGTCCAGAACGATCACGTCGGCGAACTTGCCGACCTCGACCGAGCCCACGACAGCGTCCAGTTTCAGCTGCTCGGCCGCGTTCATGGTGATGGTGCGCAGCACTTCAGTGCGCGACAGTGCCGGGTCGGCATTCAGCCTGCCCGCATACTTGGGACCATAGCTGTGCGGGTTCAGCGGATCACCTGAGCGGGTGACCCCGACCTTCAGTGCGAGGAATTCGTCGAGCGGGTCGACAGGCCAGTCGCTGCCATACGCGACACGTCCGCCGGCACGAGCGATGCTGCCGGATGGCTCCATGCGGGCAAATCGCGCAGGCCCCAGATGCTCGTTGGTACCGTCGACCGTAGAGGGTGCCTGCTGGGCCCACTGAAAGGACATGTTGGCGGTCACATCAAGCGCCTTGAAGCGAGCATAGTCGGCCGGGTCCACCGACTCGTTATGCGTAATGGCCGGGCGGAAGCCATTGCCCGGCAGTTGCTGGCGCACGAATTCAATGCCGTTCAGTGAGTCACGCACCGCTCGGTCCCCGGTGGCGTGAAGGTGCGGCTCGAGACCGGCCTGGACGGCCTTCAGCAGCAGCGGGTTGAGCACTTGCGGCGGGAAGTAAAGCTCGCCTGTGTTTTTGCCGGGTGTCCACTTCGGCGCTGTATCGGTGCCGGCATTGCGCAGGTACGGCGTCAACATTGCGCCCGTGTCCGCCGGCGCGTTGATAATGCCATCCATGAACAATTTGACGTGGCGCATGCTCACACCCGGCGCAGGTTTGGCTTCGCCCTGGTCGTAAGTCGTGGCCAATGCCTTGGCCTCGGCGATGGTTTTCGCCGGGTCTGCAGCCGCGGCGGCAGGGTCCACTTTGATCGCCAGCAAGGCCCGGGCGGTCAGCTCACCCGACTGTTGCAACGTGGTAAACGCTTTGCCATTTTCAGGCCCCGACAAGGCATCGAAGAAACTGGTGATGCCTTGCTGGCGCATGGCGTCGAGCGCCGCGCGGGTCTGGTTGAGTTTTTCTGCGTCGGTGGCTGGCGGCACCACAGCGGCCATGGCATCGGCAGCGCCGTCTTCGCAAATGCCGGTCGGGTTGCCGGCACTGTCGCGCACGTACTTGCCATCACCGGGATTGGCCGTGTGCTTGTTGATGCCGGCCACTTCCAGGCCGCGCGAGTTGGTCAGCACGGTATGGAAATCAGTGGATCGGACCTGAATCGGTCGATCGGTCTTGAGCGCATCCAGCGTCGATTTGTCCGGGTCGCCGTCAAGTCCGTCCATGCCCATGCGATCCCAACTGCCCACTTCCAGCCAGACATCAGGGCCTTTACCCTTGTCGGCATCCAGGCACGCCTGAATGGTTTCCTGGAAAACCTTGCGGGTCATCGTCTGGTATTTCAGGTCGCACAGTGTCATGGCGCGACCGCCGTCCCCCGGATGCATGTGTGCATCGATGAAGCCCGGCATCACCATGCGGCCCGCCAGATCAATGAGCTGCGTCTGCTTGCCGATGTACGAAGAAACGCCTTCATCGCTGCCGACATAAACGATCTTTCCGCCCCTGACGGCAATCGCCTGCTGCACGGAATTCTGGCCATCGACGGTGTAGACATAACCGTTGCGCATCACCATGTCAGCGGGTTCCGAACCCTGCGTCTGACACCCCACCAGCGCCATGCAAGAAACTGCCGTTGTCGCGGCAACGGCGATAAACAGCCCGGAAAATTTCAAATGCCTCACCTCTGTTTTTATAGTTTTAGAAGTGCCCGAACAGACTGCCGTGCAAACCCCTGATATGCAGGGCATACCCTATAGAGCACGGCAGTCGGATGGACCTCCACAAATGAGGAGGGGTAAGGCAAATAGTGGGAAGTACGGAAGTTAGTCGCGACGCGTTGCATCCGTCAGTGAGGTCGGTGAACGCAGGGCTGAACCCAGTTCCACCTTGCTCTTCACACCGAGCTGCAAGTAGCAATTGCGCAGATAAGTGCGCACTGTCGCAGGGCTCAAGGCAAGGATCCTGGCAATTTCCTTATAGGAATGGCCCGCCGCGAACAGCATCGCGGCCGTGCGCTCGCGAGGCGCCAGCACCGCTCCGCGCGACTGTGTTTCGAGCGACAGGATGACATGCTCGGCGTTAGGGCTCAGTGTCAGTGCGCAGCGACCGAGACGCATCACACACGGCGCTTTTTGCAGTTGCGCGATGACCTCCGCGGGCAGCATTGAACCACTCCACCCCGGCAACTCGCGTTGAATGGCGGCGCACAGACTTGCGCCCACGTACAGCAAGCTGCCGTCCATTCGTGCGACCCCGAAATCTGTCGCCCCATTGCCCGTGTCGAAGCGGATCATGTCCTGCACCTGAAAGCGCCACAGCTGCAACAGATGATCGCAGAACGCCGAAAACAGCACGGCCTCGATGTCATTGAATGCCGCAGCGTCGCTGCCGCGGTAGAGGCAGACGAAGAACATCAAACCGCTTTCGGGCAATTCGAAGGTGATGCACATCAGGTGATAGAGGTCGTGGCGCCGAGCGAACGCGTCCACTTCTTCATTAGGGTCGGTGAACCCGCTGTCGCGTATCACCTCACCGGGTCGACTCAAGGTGTCATGGGAGAATCTGTCGTTAACCGCACTCTTGTGCCATTCGGCGGCAAACGATTCGGGCAGCTTGATCCGCCCGTGCATCCAGCTTTTGGGCGGAGCATTGGCGCCTGATGCAGACATCTCACCCCACCAAGCCGAAGCGAAGGGCACCAGTTGGCTAAATGCCTGCAAGCCGTCTGCGATGAATTGGGAGGCGCCGCGATCTCGAGCCAGCCGGCCGAGGTGCAACACGCAACGATTGAACGCCTTCAGCGTTGCCATCGACGTATTGACGCCGACCTCATCACCCTCCTCCATTGTGCTCATCCTGTTTACTACATGGCGTATTTTTTTCGACGATGCCATAGGCGCGGTTATGGCGTCCAGTCAGGGGCGCTGCTGTGGGACAATTCTGGTGACTGGCACAGCCAAAAGCAGACTCTGACGACGAACCTGGCCTTTGCACAGTGGTCAAAACAAGCAAGACGCCTGGACTGTGCGCTTACGTCCAAAATTGAGCGTCCTCGCCAAGAGACGGGCCTAATGAATCTTCTAACAAGATGTAAGGGTGCATGTATTCCTCTGGTGCTGTGCGTGGCTGTGTTCCTGACATTCGTGATTTCCTGCAGTAATTTGCCGAGAATAGTGCCCGACATGGCTCACGCGCCCTCTGCGCCAGTGCAACTCGACGGGATACACGGACCGCTGTCAGCCGAGCGCAGCAAAGCCATTCTCGACAGACTCAAGTCCTCCGGCGCAGAAACCGACATCTTCGATGTGCACCTCGCTATCGAAGAATCCGTCGCCGGTAGCCCGCTAACAGAAGGAAACAAGGTCGACTTGCTGCAGGACGGCCCCGCCACCTACCAGTCGATGATCAAAGCCGTAGAGGCTGCGCGCGACCACATCAACATGGAGACCTACATCCTCGACGATGATGAAGTCGGCCAGCGCTTCGCCACCGCATTGATCGCTCAGCAACAAAAAGGCGTACAGGTCAATCTGATCCGTGACAGCGTCGGAACCCTTGGAACACCCTCAGCGTTTTTCTCTCGATTGACCGACGCGGGCATCAAGGTGCTGGAGTACAACCCAATCAATCCGGTGACGGCCAAGGTGGGCTGGGACGTAAACCAGCGCGACCACCGAAAGCTGCTGATAGTGGACGGCCGTATTGCCTTTCTCGGCGGGATCAACATCAGCAGCGTCTATTCGGGGGGCTCTTTCAGCACTCACTCGAAAACTCGCCCAAATGGTGATTTGCCTTGGCGCGATACCGACTTGCGCGTCGAGGGACCCGTGGTTGCGGAACTGCAGAAGCTGTTCATCGCAACCTGGACGACCCAGAAAGGTGAACCACTCGCGGCTCGCCACTACTTTCCGCCACCTGAGCGCAAAGGCAGCGAGGTGGTTCGGGCCATCGGCAGCTCGCCAGATGAGCCATTCAGCCTGATCTATGCCACGCTGATTTCGGCGCTGCAGAGCGCGCAGACCGAGATATGGCTGACGAACGCCTACTTTGTGCCCGATCCGCAGTTGCTGGCGGCACTCAAGGAAGCGGCAGCACGTGGAGTCGACGTCAAGCTGGTGCTGCCTAGCAGCACCGATTCGTGGCTGGTGTTCCATGCCGGACGCGCCTACTACAGCGAGCTGCTGAAGGCCAACGTCAAGCTTTACGAACGCCGTGACGCGCTACTCCACGTCAAGACTGCAGTCATCGATGGCGTGTGGTCGAGTGTCGGCTCGACCAACCTCGACTGGCGCAGCTTCCTGCACAACGATGAAGTCAACGTCGTTGTGCTGGGCACCGGGTTTGGAAAAAAGATGCAGGCGGCATTCATGGCTGATTTGGCCAAGTCGAACGAAATCAAGCTGGAAAAGTGGCAGAGCCGCTCGCTCGTTTTGAGAGCCAAGGAGCAGATGTCGCGACTCTGGGAATACTGGCTATAAGTAACGTGGCGCGTCGCTGGGATGCGCTGTTCTGCGCTCCAAAAAACCACCCGCACTACTCAACCAAACTGATCAACCCATACAACTCCGACCGCCGATCCCGATGCAAATCATTACGTGCACTGATCCTCTTATTCCGCGCCTCAGCAAGGTTCAGCGTCGCCAGCAACATCTGCTCGCCTCCCTGCTCCGCCGGTCCTGCCACAGGGTAGCCATCAGCATCGACGATCACCGAGCCCTGCACCCAACTGACCCCACGCTCATGACCATACCGATCACACGCGGCAATGAACATCCGGTTGACCGACGCATTAGCCTGGACCCGCACGACTTCCGCCGGACGCTCGGTTTGCGGCCGTGGCCCATCGGGCCAATTGACCGGGGCGCAGAGCAAGTCTGCGCCGGCCAGCGCCGGGAGCCGTACCCACTCGGGGAATTCCAGGTCGTAGCAAATCAGCATGCCGATTCGCCCATGAATGGTTTCTACAACGGGCGGCGCGTCATTGCCGGCGCTGAAGATTTCGTTCTCGCCATCCCAGAGGTGCGCCTTGCGGTACACGGCGCGCAGGCCCCGGGCATCGATCATCGCCGCGCTGTTGGCCAGTTCATCGCCGGCTAGCCGCTCGCAGAATCCACCCACCACGACGATGTTCAGTTCCCGGGCCAACGCCGTCCACAGACGCAAGGTCGGCCCTTCGACGGTTTCCGCCAAGGACAGGGCTTCGCTGCGGTCGGCAAACACGTAGCCGCTCTGGACCAGTTCGGGCAGCACCACCACGTGGGCACCCTGGTAGGCCGCCGAACGAATCGCGCGTTCGGTCAGCTTCCTGTTGTAAGCGAGGTCGCCTATTTTCGGCGCCACTTGGCAGCAGGCGACCACGATGTTTTTTGCGCTGTTCAACGCCCCTCCTCCACAGACTGATGAGCCATGGCGACGATATCGCTCTCGGTAATCGAGTCGATGATCCGGCGTTCGTACTCAAGGTCAATCGAACGGCTGAGGAGGTAATACGTCAGGCCCGAGACAACCAGGCCAACCAGCCAGGCGATATCCACGCCCTCAAGCATCCGCGCCAGCGGTCCGACGAACACCTCTTTGCCGGCCGCCGCATCAAAGATGTAGAAGAACGGCACCATGGCGGCGAACCCGATCAGGTACGAGACGATGCCGCGAAATTGCCAGGCGCCGTAGATGCCCTTTGGGGTGAAGAAATGCGGGATCGCGTAGCGGCCTTTGCGCACGAAGAAATAGTCCACCAGATTGACCGCGGTCCAGGGCACGAGGAAGTACAGGAGCAGCACCAGGAAGGTGTTCAACAGGGCGATGCCATCGCCTTTGATCGACAGCACACAGGTCAACAGAACGATGCTGATCACGGAGATCGACATCACTCGGGCGCGTGGTGTTGGTGTGATTTTTTTGATCGAATCCACACCCGTCAGCAACGTCAGCATGGCGCTGTAGGTGTTGAGCGCGATGATCGGCAGAAATCCCGCCACCGAGACGATCACCAACACATTGCCCAGGCCTGGAATCATCGATGAGCCGACCTGGTTCAGCGCCACCAGCGCATCCGCCGCTTTCAACTGCTGCGCGAGCCAGGCGCCGAGGCCGATCATCCAGCTACCCGACAACGAGGCGCCGATGAACACCGCGGCGATCAGCTTCGGCCGGCTGGTGTTTTTCGGCAGGTAACGGGAATAGTCGGAGACATAAGGCGCATAGGAAATGTTGTAGCTCGCACCGATGGCAAACAGCGTCGCAAAGGCAATCCAGCTGAAGCCCAGGTCGGTCGCCGGGGTGACGCCCTCCTGCCCTGCACCGAACATTAAGGCGATGGTGACGAGCGCGTACAGCGGCAATGTAGCCAGCAATGCCCACTTGAACGCTTTGTGCATCAGGTCATGGCCGTAAATCGACAGCAGCGCGCCGATCAGCACCACGGCGACGGCGACGATGGTCGGGTCGATGCCAAACACATGTTCGAGACCGTTCATGATCAGCGAGATGTTCACCACGTTGAAACCGACGAACACAAACATCGTCGCCATCAAGGCCAGGATCACCCCGCGATAACCAAACTGCGCACGCGACTGGATCATTTGCGGCAGGCCCATCTCCGGTCCTTGCGAACCATGAAACGCCATGAAAATGGTGCCGAACATAATGCCCAGCGCGCCGGCCAGCATGGTCCACAGCGCAGACAAGCCGAGGCTTGGGCCGACAAAACCGATGGAGATGGTAAAGAAGTGGAAGTTGCCCAAAAACCAGAAAGGGCCCTGGCTACTGAGCTTGGCGTGACGTTCGTTTTGCGGAATGTAATCGATCGAGTGGCCTTCGATGGCCAACCCGCCACTCGCCTCGACGGCGTGCGCAGAATGAGGGGACCCTGACATACGAATGTTCCTATGCTGGTGATTGTTGTTTTTATGGGCATTGCGCCGATTTCATTGCAATGTAGGGCGTTGATCAGGGCTATAAAATATCGCAGGCAAACTGTTTACATAGATCCACGTCTATGTGAGTGAGTATCGGGAGCACGCATGCTGGGAACTGTATCGGAGCTGGATCTGCGTTTGATCCGGGTATTTCTGACCGTCGTTGAGGCAGGCGGGATCTCGGCCGCGCAAACGGCACTCAATACCACTCAACCCACCATCAGTGCGCAATTGGCGACCCTGGAAGCGCGGGTGGGATTTCGTCTTTGCGAGCGCGGGCGCGGCGGATTTTCGGTGACGCCCAAGGGCAGCCAGTTTGTCGAGGCGGCCCGCCGGTTATTGGCCGCAGCCGAGGGGTTCCGGGTTGAAGTCCAGCACATCAATCGCAAGGTGTCGGGCAACATCAACATCGGCCTGCTCGGTCAAATCGATCCGGTGGCCAACAAGAAAATCGCCCTGGCCATTGCGCGTTTACGGTCCCGGCATGAGGGACTGTATTTTCACTTCACGGAACTGTCTTCATCGCTGCTGGAAGAGAAAATAATCAACGGCCATATCGATCTGGCGATCGGCTATTTCTGGCACCGTCTGTCCAACATTGATTACTTTGCGTTATTTCAGGAAACCCAGATCGCCTATTGCGCCCCCACTCACCCGCTGTTTGAGCAGGTGGGCGCGCTGACCCGGGATGATGTCAGCGATTACGACTGGGTATGGCCCAGCCACCCCTTGCCGGAAATGTCGGCGCCTACCTCGATTGAACGATTGACGGTGCTGACGGACAGCATGGACGGCGCCGCCCTGCTCATTCTGTCGGGCCAGCATTTGGGCTTTCTGCCGCAGCACTATGCGGCGAAGCATGAACAGCTGGGGCAGTTGCATCCGCTGAATCCTGAGCTGCTGCGCTATGAGGTCGGCTTTCATGCGGCGGTTCGGCACTCGGCGCGTCAGCGTGATGTGGTGAGCGCTTTTCTAACGGAATTGATCGACATCTTCGGCAGCTAAATGCGGACTTCGCTAGTCGGGATAACGTCGATTCGTGCCACCGAACCGGTCAGGCGTGCCAAATCCTTGTTGTGCTCGGCGATGATGTCTTCGGCGGTGAAGTTACCGTTGTCGACGGTGGAATGGGCGTCAGCAGCAAGCACGACGTCGTACCCCAGTTTCAGCGCCTCACGCACAGTGGCGTTGACGCAATAGTCGGTTTGCAGCCCGCAGATGATCAGACGATCGATGCCTTGCTTTTGCAGCAGTTGGCGCAGGTTGGTCTGGTAGAACGAATCCGGTGTGGTTTTGCGAACGCGCAAGTCTTGGGGTGACGCTTCCAGCCCGTCAGCCAGCTGCCAGCCTTCGCAGCCGTGCTTCAGCAAGTCACCCTCTTCGTGCTGGATGAGGATCACCGGTATCTCGGCCTCTCGGGCTTTGGTACTGAGGCCGTTGATGTTCTCGATGACGCGCTTGATCTCAAAACATTCGTACTCGCCAGTGCACAGGGCGCGCTGGACATCGATGATCAGCAGTGCGGTAGCCATGGTCCCTTCCTTGAAAAGTCAGTGGATCAGGGGACGAAAAACAGATCCGTCCCCTTTTAAAAACAACCCTCAATAACCGAGCGACAACCCGGTATTACGCCGTGGGTCGTTCGCCCCATAGAAGCGGTTTTTGCCCACTGGTTTGCCTTCCAGCGAAGGCGCGCCGACCAGAATCGCCGCCACATGGTTGGCATCCTGCGGCCCGGCAAACTTGTGCCCCCAACTTTCGAGCATCTTCACCGTATCCGGACTGGTGGTGAAGGTCTCCAGGTTGGTCTCTTCCGGCAACCATTGCTGGTGGAAACGCGGTGCATCGACCGCTTCCTGGATGTTCATGCCGTAGTCGATCACGTTGAGCATGGTCAGCAAGGTCGCGGTGATGATGCGGCTGCCGCCGGGGGTGCCGACGACCATCACCACTTTGCCGTCCTTGGTGACGATGGTCGGGCTCATTGACGACAGCGGTGCCTTGCCGGGCGCGATGACGTTGGCCTCCCCTTGCACCAGACCGTACATGTTCGGTACGCCGATTTTCGAGGTGAAGTCGTCCATTTCATCGTTGAGGATGACCCCGGTTTTGCTGGCCATGACGCCGGCGCCGAACCAGTCGTTCAGGGTGTACGTCACCGAGACCGCGTTGCCCCACTTGTCGACGATGGAGTAATGGGTGGTGTTGCTGCCTTCGTGTGGCGCTACGCCAGGTTTGATCTCGCGGGACACGCCGGCCTTCTGCGGGTCGATGGTCGCGCGGATTTTGGTTGCGTAGTTTTTATCCAGCAAATGGGCGATCGGATTTTTCACGAAGTCCGGGTCGCCCAGGTAGCTGTTGCGGTCGACGTAGGCGTGGCGCATCGCTTCGATCTGATAGTGCATGCTCTGGGCCGAGTGATAGCCCAGGTCTTTCATCGGATAGCCTTCGAGAATGTTCATGATCTCGCAGATCACCACGCCACCGGAGCTTGGCGGTGGGGCCGAGACGACGTGGTAGCCGCGGTAATCGCACTCGATCGGGGCCAGTTCACGGGTCTTGTATTTGTCGAGGTCGGCTTGGGTGATGATGCCCTTGTTGGCCTGACTGGAGGTGACGATGGCGTCGGCCACCCAACCTTTATAGAAGCCGTCGGCGCCCTTTTCGGAGATTTCCCGCAGGGTTTTGCCGAGGTCTTTTTGCACCAGTTTCTGGCCAACCTGCATCGGCTCGCCGTTGCTCAGGAAGATCGAACCGGAATCGCGCATGTCCTTTTTGAAGACGTCGGTGGCGTATTCCAGCAAATCGACATCGCCCTGCTCCAGCTCAAAACCGTCTTCGGCGAGCTTGATGGCCGGGGCGATGACTTCATTGCGGGGTTTGGTGCCGTATTTCGACAGCGCCAGTTCCATCCCGGACACGGTGCCCGGCACGCCAACGGCCAGATGGCCACGGGTGCTCAGGTCAGGGACGACGTTGCCCTCCTTGTCGAGGTACATGTCGGCGGTGGCGGCCAGCGGTGCTTTTTCGCGGAAGTCGAGGAAGGTCTTGCGCCCGTCCGCCAACTGAATGGTCATGAAACCGCCGCCGCCCAGGTTGCCCGCCGCGGGATAAACCACCGCCAGCGCGTAACCGACCGCTACCGCGGCATCGACGGCGTTGCCACCGTTCTTGAGCACGTCGACGCCCACATGACTGGCCAGATGCTGCGCGGTGACGACCATGCCGTTTTCGGCCGCGACCGGCGCCACGGAGGCCGCGTAAGCACTGAGGCAGCTGAGCGCCAACGAGGTCGCAATCAGCGATTTGGCAAAAGGTTCGAACTTCATGAGTCGGTCTCTTTTTGTTTTTAGGCTCTGTATAAAAACAGAGGGAAGGCTTCAAGAGCAGAAGCAAGTATGGCTGGGATTGCGTATTGCGCCTCCCCGTCGAGGCAGTATGCTTGCCCTCAGTTCAGCACTTTTGCGGAGTCCGCCAGCATGACTTACACCTTCACCACCCTCGCCTCCCCGGTGGGCGAGTTGAAGCTGGTCGCGAACGGATCACGACTGGCAGCTATCCTCTGGGAAAACGACAAACCCGAGCGGGTTCGGCTTGGGCCGATGCGCGAGTCGCCGGAAAATCCGATCCTGATGCGCACCGCTCAGCAGTTGCGTGAATACTTTTCGGGCACGCGCAATCGTTTCGACCTGGAACTGGAGTTTGTCGGGACGGAATTTCAGAAGAAGGTCTGGGCGGCATTGCTGACCATTCCATTTGGTGAGACACGCAGCTATAGCGAGATTGCCCGGCAGATCGGCAATCCCAGTGCGGTTCGGGCAGTGGGCGCCGCGAATGGCAAGAACCCGATTTCGATTGTTGCGCCGTGTCATCGGGTGATTGGCGCTTCGGGGAAACTCACCGGGTTTGCCGGTGGACTTGAGGCGAAGGAGCAGCTGCTGACGCTGGAAGGATGCGAATGGGCAGGCGCCGGCAGGACGGGCGACTTGTTCTGATCAGCCGTAACGCGACCTGTAGCAGCTGCCGAGCCCGCGAGGCTGCGTCCGACTGCGAAGCAGTCGCAAACTCAGGCTCCACGGTTTATCCGGAACAGCGCAGTGAATGGTTTTACGACTGCTGCGCAGTCGGACGCAGCCTCGCAGGCTCGACAGCTGCTACATTGATTAACCCGCGGTGAAGATGTTTTTCATCGCCGCGTACTGCAGCAAAATGATGGTCTTCGCATCGCAGATCTCCCCGCGATAAAACGCCTCAAGCGCGTCGTCGAACTTCCACTCCAGCACTTCCAGTTCCTCGGTCTCCTCCTCCAGTCCGCCGCCATCACTGACCTTCGACGTAGCGTCGTACTCAGCGATGAAGAAGTGCAGTTTTTCAGTTACCGAACCGGGGCTCATGTAGGCCTCGAACACCTTGTGCACATGGTGCACGCGATAACCGGTTTCTTCCTCCGCTTCTTCGCGGATGCGCTCTTCAGGCGCAGCACCTTCGAGCAGCCCCGCTGCCACTTCGATCAGCAACCCATCGTGGCCGTTGACGAACACCGGCAATCTGAATTGCCGGGTCAGCACGACGGTTTTCTTTTCTCGGTTGAACAGCAGAATCGCGGCGCCATTGCCACGGTCGTAGACCTCGCGGGTCTGGCGCTGCCATTCGCCGTTGTTGCGCAGGTAATCGAAGGTGATTTTCTTCAGCAGATACCAGTCGTGGGACAACACCTGAGACTCGATGAGGTTGACCCGCTCGGCTGTGTTCGACATGACAATCCATCCTTTTTTCGTCAGAGGGTCATAGCTTAGACGAAAATGCCCTCACGAAAGCTGAGCCTTGTATTCCTTCTCATACTGACCCGCCAGCGCCTCTTTCTGTTTGTCGTCGAGCAGCTTGCCGGCCATCTGGAAGAACTTCTGCTCTTCCTCTTTCAGGTGGTGATGGACCTTCTCGGCAAGCTTCTTCGCGGTTGCCAGCCAGGCCGGGCTGGACATCTCGGTCTCGTCCAATTCCTCCATCATTTCATCCATCTCGTGATGTTCTGAAATCGCGTGGCGGCTGAGGTCGACGCCGTTATCGAACTCCATCAGCGGAATGTAGAAATGCCGTTCTTCAGCGGTTTCGTGGGCCTGCAGTTCGGACTTGAGTTGCTTGTAAGCCTCGGCCCTCTCGGGGGTGTCGCCGCTGGTCTGGATCAGCGCATCGGCGTAGGTGCGTTGGCGGTCGTGGCTTTCGCGCAGTGCTTCAAAAATATTCACGGGTTGTCCTCATCGGCCGCGTTCTGGAATGACGCTGTTTAGCCTAGACATCTGCACGATGACGACGGTTCCACCTGAGGGGCTGGAACAACGACCGCTGACCGCGATAGGCTTGGGGCTGTTGTCCACTCAAGCCATAAGGAAATAGCTGATGACCCTGCGAATCGAGCTGTCGCAAAACCCCACGGATGCCGAGGAACATGCAATCGTGCTGCCGTTGCGTGCGTATAACGCCTCAAAGGCAGGCGTCACGGTGCCGGAGCCGATTGCCTTGATCGTACGCGACGACAACGACGAGATCCTCGGCGGCCTCTATGGTCGGATGTTTTACCAGTGGTTATACGTCGAATTGCTGTCGGTACCGGAACAGGCCCGGGGACAAGGCATGGGCACGAAACTGATGCAAATGGCCGAAGACCTGGCACGGAAAAAGGAATGCATCGGAATCTGGCTCGACACCTTCGACTTCCAGGCGCCAGAGTTCTACAAGAAACTCGGCTACAGCGAGTTCGGGCAGATCGCTGACTATCCGCCGGGGCACAAGCGCTTCTTTTTCCAGAAGCGCCTGACGAACGTTTGATCGCTGGTACCGGTACCGCCAAGAGATCGCAGCCTCGTTTCACTCGACAGCTCCTACAGAAGCATGCGGTCCATGTAGGAGCTGTCGAGTGAAACGAGGCTGCGATCTTTTGATCTTGCTTTACAAGCAGGTCGCCAGCGCCGCCAGTCGGCGCTTGGCCACAAAGTCGTCATGCTGCGTGTAATAATTCAGCACGGTTGCCGAAGCGTCAGTTGTCACGTCCACAAAGGACTCCGCCGAGCGCGTGTAAACGGTGGAACCACCCTTCTTGCCAGGCTCCAAATACGCGCCTGCATCGACGCCAAACACCGCCTCGTCCTGCCAGGAAAACTGCACACATTGGGCGACGACTTTTTCCGGCTTGTCCGACGTCAGGGTTTTGTAAGGGGTTCCCGTGCGGGCATCGTTCATCGTCGAGCCGGCGCATCCCGCCAGCAACGTTACGGCCAGCGCCACCATCAGAATTCGCATTGCGTTCGCTCATCAAGAAAAAGCGGACTGTATCACCGCGGCACGGCGTATCGTTCTGCTTTACTTCATTTATACCGCGACACCGAGTGACGATTCGCGCACCCTGTCGCGCCATTAACGCCGCATCGCCCATTTTTCCGGGCTCATTTTTTGGAAAGGCCATGACACCCAACGCCGAATATTACAAACCGACCGCTGAATATGCCGACAAGCTGATCAGCCAGATCGGTCAGACGCCGTCCTGGATTGCCAAGCGAATTGGCGTCACCGACAAGCGGATTCGTTACATCCTCGACGGCGAAAGAACCGTCAAAGGTGAAACCACGCCGATTCAAATGACGTATCCCGAGCAGTTTGCCCTTGAGTGCCTGGCAGCAGCGGCCAAGGCCAGCAAGAAGCAATCTTCCTAACCCGGCCTCAAGGAGCGACCATGGCGGCAACCGAACAGCAACACGAGCAAGCGCTGAAGAAGTTTCTCGATGAGCGCCCTGAACTGCGCGTCGAACTCGACAACCTCAACCCTCTGCTGGCTCAGGCCAAGGGCGAGACCGCGGCGCAGTACCGCGAGGAGCGCTTGCATGAAGCGTTTGAAGCCGAGGCCGAGCGCCTGGGATTGTTTGCCTGGGAGCTGACGCTGCAACTGACCGCCGCGACGCCCGAGGACTATCAGGTACAGCGCCTGGAAGTGCACAAGGAAGTGGCCGAGATGGCCGGCATGGACTGGCTGGAGTATTGCGAGTTATATGGATTGAGTAAGTGACCATGACGGTTGCTGCCTGAGGACGACCTTCGCTGATGTTGCCATCCCTCTCAACTGACCGCGCCAGCCCGGGCCATCTGCATACCCGCAAATGGCGGGGGCGCATCGGCATGTCGCTGGTCGCCAGCCTCTCGGTGCTCGCCGGCATGACCGACGCCATCGGCTTCATGGCCAGCGGCGATTTCGTCTCGTTCATGAGCGGCAACACCACCCGCCTCGCCGTGGCGATCAGCGACGGCGACCTGGGCCTGACCTTGCGCCTGATGATACTTGTCGGCACCTTCATCGTCGGCAACGCCTTGGGTATTGTCGTCAGCCGCCTCGGCGGCCGCCGGGCGCTGCCCTTGCTGCTGTGCATCGCCATGCTGCTGTGTGGGGCTGCGGCCTGGCCTTATGAGGAACAATTGCCAGCGTTGCTGGCGGCCATCATTGCCATGGGCATGCTCAATGCCGCCGTCGAAGAAGTGAACGGCCTGCCGGTCGGCCTGACCTACGTCACCGGCGCCCTGTCACGCTTCGGCCGTGGGCTGGGACGCTGGATGCTCGGCGAACGTCGCAACGGTTGGCGGGTGCAACTGATCCCCTGGACCGGGATGTTTGCTGGCGCGGTCATCGGCGCCGTGCTGGAACATCACTTGGGGCTCAGTGCCTTGTTTGTCAGCGGTCTGTTGGCCGGCGCCATCGGGCTGCTGTCGCTGAAAATTCCGCGGCGGTGGCAGTTGGGGTATATGCCTCGTTAGATCCAACATTTACGTTGCCCGGTAGTTCGCTTTCGCGAGCAAGCCCGCTCCCACATTGAATCTGCGGCGGATCGTAGTTTTGTGATTGACACAAATCTAGTGTGGGAGCGGGCTTGCTCGCGAAAGGGGCGACTCGGTCTACGAGCAAACGCCCTTCGCCGACCCGGCGATAAAGCATTATCATGGCCGCAGTTTTGCTGATCGAGTCCGTCATGAAGTTCGCCATCGCGCTGTTTTCCGCCGCCCATGCGCCCTCCTCGCGCCGCGCCTTGCTGTTCGCTCAGGCCGCGCTGGCCGGCGGGCATGAGATTGTCCGGCTGTTTTTCTATCAGGACGGCGTCTACAACGCCTCCTCAAGCGTGGTCACGCCGCAGGATGAGCTGGATTTGCCCAAGCAATGGCGCAACTTCGTCACCGAGCACCAACTGGACGGTGTCGTGTGCATCGCCGCCGCCCTGCGCCGTGGTGTGTTGAACGAAGAAGAAGCCGGACGTTATCAGCGTGAAGCCGTTGCGGTAGGCGCTCCGTGGGAATTGTCCGGCCTGGGCCAGTTGCATGACGCGGTGCAGGACGCTGACCGCCTGATCTGTTTCGGAGGCGCGTGAGATGCCTAAATCCTTGCTGATTATCAGCCGTCAGGCGCCATGGTCCGGGCCGAGTGCGCGGGAAGCGCTGGACATCGTGCTGGCCGGCGGTGCGTTCGATCTGCCGATCGGCCTGCTGTTTCTCGATGACGGGGTGTTCCAGCTCGCCGCGCAACAGGACGCCAAGGCCCTCCAGCAGAAGGACCTGAGCGCCAACCTGCAAGCCTTGCCGATGTTCGGTGTCGAAGACCTTTTCGTCTGTCGCGACAGTGCTGCAGAACGCGGTCTGGACCCGGCCGGTTTAGCGCTGGAAGAAGCCCAGGTGCTGGCCGCCCACGAAATCACCGCACTTATTGACCGTTACGATCAGGTGATCACCCTCTGATGTCGACTTTGCATGTGTTGTCTCATTCCCCGTTCGGCGACGATCGCCTGACCAGTTGCTTGCGCGTGATCGGCGCTGATGATGCGCTGCTGCTGTCAGGCGACGCAGCCTATGCCTTGCAGCCAGGCACCGCGCCTTTCCGCGCGCTGAGCACCCGCAGTTTGAAGCTCTTCGTGCTGGCCGAAGACGCCCAAGCCCGCGCTTTGGTTGTTCCAGATTGGGCTGAAAGCATCGATTACCCGGCCTTCGTCGAGCTGTCGATTCACTACCACAAGGTCAACAGTTGGCTATGAATTCCCTGACGGTCGGCGCACGCGCCATCGAGTTGGACAAGGACGGTTTCCTGGTCGAACTGAGCGACTGGTCCTCTGAGGTGGCCAGCGCCCTGGCCGCCGCCGAAGACATCGAGTTGAGCCCCGAACACTGGGAAATCCTCGAACTGCTGCGCAATTTTTACGACGAATTCCAGTTGTCGCCGGCCACCCGTCCGCTGATCAAGTACACCGCATTGAAACTGGGCCCGGACAAGGGCAACAGCCTGCACCTGAACCGACTGTTCAAAGGCACCCCTGCCAAACTCGCCGCGAAACTGGCGGGCCTGCCCAAACCGACGAATTGCTTATGACCGATTACCCAGCGCTGACCCTCGAAACACCCGCCGAACACCCGTTCGCCCAGTTCGTGCGCATCCTCGGCAAAGGCAAGCGCGGCGCCCGCGACTTGACCCGCGAGGAAGCCCGCGAAGCCATGGGCATGGTGGTCGACCAAAAGGTCGAAGACACTCAGCTCGGCGCGTTCCTGATGCTGTTGCGGCACAAGGAAGAAAGCGCCGAGGAAATGGCGGGGTTCACCGAAGCCTTGCGCGAACGTTTGCAGGCACCGGCATTAAAGGTGGATCTGGACTGGCCGACGTATGCCGGCAAGAAGCGTCATCTGCCGTGGTACCTGCTGTCGGCCAAGTGCCTGGCACAGAACGGCGTGCGCATCTTCATGCACGGCGGCGGCGCGCACACGGCGGGTCGGTTGTATAGCGAACAGCTGCTGGATGAGTTGAAGATTCCGTTGTGCCGCAACTGGCAGCAGGTCGGCGACGCACTGGATAATGGCGGTCTGGCGTTCATGCCTTTAGTCGATTGGGCACCCCAGCTTCAGCGCATGATCGACCTGCGCAACACCCTGGGCCTGCGTTCGCCGATCCACTCCCTGGCGCGGATTCTCAATCCGTTGGGTGCTCGTTGTGGCCTGCAAAGCATTTTCCACCCCGGTTATCAGGCTGTGCATCGCGATGCCAGCGGCTTGCTCGGCGACACCGCAATCGTGGTGAAAGGCGATGGCGGCGAAATCGAGATCAACCCGGACGCCGACAGTCATCTATACGGCACCACGGGCGGCGAAAGCTGGGATGAGGAATGGCCGCAACTGTCGAGCCAGCGCCACGTCAAACCGGCCGCGCTCGATCCCGAGCACCTGAAAGCCGTGTGGCGTGGCGACGTGGTCGACAGCTACCCGCAAATGGCGCTGATTTCGACCATGGCCCTGGCTTTGCGGGGCCTCGGCCAATCCCGCGATCAAGCTTTCGAAACCGCCCAGCAGTATTGGGATGCTCGGGACAGATCGATTTAACCGATCATAAGCGCCCAACCTTTGAGCTTTTTTATCGAACCTATGTGAATAGACTTCTCTCCAACGCTTATTGGTTGAGGAGTCTTGAACATGGGTTTGTTAGTTGAAGGTCGCTGGCATGACCAGTGGTACGAAAGCAGCAAGGACGGCGCGTTCCAGCGTGAACAAGCGCAACGTCGAAACTGGCTGACCACCGACGGCAAACCCGGCCCGACAGGTGTCGGTGGCTTTGCAGCCGAAGCCGGACGCTATCATCTTTATGTGTCCCTCGCCTGTCCGTGGGCTCACCGCACGCTGATCCTGCGCAAACTCAAAGGTCTCGACAGCTTGATCGATGTGTCAGTGGTCAGTTGGCTGATGCTGGAAAACGGCTGGACCTTCGACCAGAACCTCGGATCGACCGGCGACAAACTCGATCACTTCGACTTCATGCACCAGCGCTACACCGCCGATACCGCCGATTACACCGGCCGCGTCACGGTACCAGTGCTCTGGGACAAACAGCAGCATCGCATCGTCAACAATGAATCGGCGGAGATCATCCGCATGTTCAATGGCGCCTTCGATGATTTGACGGGAAATGACCTGGATTTCTACCCGGCACCGCTGCGGGGCGAGATCGACGTGCTGAACGAGCGGATTTATCCGGCGGTGAACAACGGCGTGTATCGCGCCGGGTTTGCCACGTCACAGACTGCTTATGAAGAAGCATTCGACGGGTTGTTTGCGGAACTGGATCGGCTGGAGTTGCTGTTAAGCGAGAACCGTTACCTGGTGGGTGAGTACCTGACGGAAGCGGACATTCGGCTGTTCACCACGCTGATTCGCTTTGACGCGGTGTATTACGGTCACTTCAAGTGCAACCTGCGACGGATTGCCGATTACCCGAATCTGTCGAACTGGCTGCGGGAGATTTATCAGTGGCCAGGGATTGCCGAGACGGTGGATTTCGAGCACATCAAGCATCACTATTACGGCAGCCACAAGACCATCAACCCCACGGGAGTTGTGCCTAAAGGGCCGGCGCTGGACTTCACAGCGCCGCATGATCGGGAACGGTTGAGCGGGAAAGGGGTTTGGCAGAGGCATTAAAATCAAAAGATCGCAGCCTTCGGCAGCTCCTACAGGATTACGCGATCCCATGTAGGAGCTGCCGAAGGCTGCGATCTTTTTCCAACAGGCAACACACGTCTCAAATCAAACTTGCGCCTGAGCCCCTTCAAACCACGCCAGTTTCTCGCGCAACTGCACCACTTCCCCAACGATCACCAGCGTCGGCGCATGCACTTCATGCTCCGCCACCAGCCGTGGCAAATCGGCCAAGGTGCCGGTAAACACCCGCTGATTAATGGTGGTGCCCTGCTGGATCAACGCCGCCGGCGTATTCGCTGCGCGACCATGCTTGATCAACTGCTCGCAGATGATCGGCAAGCCCACCAGCCCCATGTAGAACACCAGGGTTTGCGCCGGCGCGACGAGGTCGGCCCACGGCAAATCGGTGGAGCCGTCCTTGAGGTGCCCGGTGACAAAACGCACCGACTGCGCGTAATCGCGGTGCGTCAGCGGAATCCCGGCATACGCCGCGCAACCGCTGGCGGCCGTAATACCCGGCACGACCTGGAACGGGATGCCATGGGCTGCCAGCTCTTCGATCTCTTCACCGCCGCGTCCGAAGATGAACGGATCACCGCCCTTCAATCGCACGACCCGCTTGCCTTGCTTGGCCAAATCCACCAATTGCTGGTTGATCTGGTCCTGGGGCACGGCGTGATCGGCGCGACGCTTGCCGACGTAAACCCGTTCGGCATCGCGACGGCACAAATCCAGAATCGCGGGCGCCACCAAGCGGTCATACAGCACCACATCGGCTTGCTGCATCAGACGCAAGGCACGGAAGGTCAGCAGGTCCGGATCACCCGGGCCGGCACCGACCAAATAGACTTCGCCCGTTGCACTCGGTGCCTCTCCAGCAATTTTCGCCAGCATCAAGCGCTCGGCTTCGGCGCCCTGCCCGGCCAGTTGCCGGTCGGCAATCGGACCCTGGAACACGTCTTCCCAGAACGCCCGACGCTGCTGCACATCCGGGCACAGGCGTTTGACCTGACTGCGGAAACGCGCCGCCAGACCGGCCAGTTGACCGTAAGTGGAAGGAATCCAGGTTTCCAGTTTGGCGCGGATCAACCGCGCCAGTACCGGCGCATCGCCGCCGCTTGATACTGCAATGATCAAAGGAGAACGGTCGACGATTGCCGGGAAGATCACGCTGCACAAGGCCGGCGCATCCACCACGTTGACCGGAACGCAACGCCGATGGGCATCGGCGGAGACTTGCGCGTTCAGCGGTTCGTCGTCGGTGGCAGCAATGATCAGCCCGCAACCGTCCATGTCCGCTTCGACGTAGCCACGCGCCCAACACTCGCCACCGCTGCCGGCAACCAGCTCACGCAGCTGCGGTTCGATTTCAGGCGCGACCACCCGCAGCAGCGCACCGGCTTCGGCCAGCAGACGGGATTTGCGCAAGGCAATCTCCCCCCCGCCGACGACCAACACACGACTGCCGCGAAGGTTATGAAACAGCGGCAGATAGTCCATTTAACCGATGACCTCAAGGCCACCCATGTACGGTTTCAGCACTTCAGGTACACGGATCGAACCGTCGGCCTGCTGGTAGTTTTCCAGCACCGCCACCAGCGTACGACCGACCGCCAGACCGGAGCCGTTCAAGGTGTGAACCAGCTCAGGCTTGCCGGTTTCCGGGTTGCGGAAACGCGCTTGCATACGACGGGCCTGGAAGTCGCCGCAGTTGGAGCACGACGAAATCTCGCGGTATTTGTCCTGGCTCGGAATCCACACTTCCAGGTCGTAGGTCTTGACCGCACTGAAGCCCATGTCGCCGGTGCACAGCGCAATCGTGCGATAAGGCAGCTCGAGCAGTTGCAGGACTTTCTCGGCGTTGGCGGTCAGGCCTTCCAGCGCTTCCATCGAGGTCGACGGCTCAACGATCTGGACCATCTCGACCTTGTCGAACTGGTGCTGACGGATCATGCCGCGCGTATCGCGACCCGACGCACCGGCTTCACTGCGGAAGCACGGCGTATGGGCGACGAACTTGATCGGCAGCAGTTTCGAATCGACGATCTCGCCCGCGACGATGTTGGTCAGCGACACTTCAGCGGTCGGAATCAGGTACAGATCGGCTTCGCCTTCGCGGCTGATCTTGAACAGGTCTTCTTCGAATTTCGGCAGCTGACCCGTGCCCTGCAGGGCCGGCGCTTGAACCAGATAAGGCGTGTAGGCTTCTTCGTAACCGTGCTCGCTGGTGTGCAGGTTGATCATGAACTGCGCCAGGGCGCGGTGCATACGGGCGATCGGGCCACGCAACAGGGCGAAACGCGCGCCGGACAGCTTGGCAGCGGTTTCGAAGTCCAGCCAGCCGAACTTCTCACCCAGGGCCACGTGGTCCTGAACCGGGAAATCGAACGCGGCCGGGGTGCCCCAGCGGCGCACTTCGACGTTGCCGTCTTCGTCTTCGCCGATGGGTACGGATTCGTGCGGCAGGTTCGGGATGCCAAGCAGGATCGAATCCAGTTCGGACTGGATCGCGTCCAGCTCGACTTTGCCGGCGCTCAATTCGTTCGCCATGCGCTCGACGTCAGCCATCAACGGTGCGATGTCTTCGCCGCGCTGCTTGGCCTGACCGATAGATTTGGAGCGCGCATTACGTTCAGCCTGCAGTGCTTCGGTGCGGGTCTGGACGGTCTTGCGCTGTTCTTCCAGCGCTTCGATGCGCGCAACATCCAGCTTATAGCCACGGGATGCCAGGCGGTCCGCTACGTCCTGAAGGTTGCTACGTAACAGTTTGGAATCGAGCATGTCGGTCTCTCGTTATCAAAGTTTGGTCAAGGACAGGCCAGCCCAGGTAGCGAGCAGGCCGCCGAATACGCTGATGGCAGCATAGCCCAGGGCCAGCGGCACCTGCCCGCTTTCCAGCAGGCGCACCGTATCCAGTGAAAAGGATGAAAAAGTCGTCAGCCCCCCGAGGAAGCCGACCATCAACCCGGCGCGCACCTCAATCGGCACTTCCGGGCGTATCAAAAACAGACCGTATAGAACGCCGATCAGCAAACAGCCGACGATATTAACGGCCAGCGTCGCGGTATAGAAGTGCCGCGGCCAATTAGCGTTGATCCAGTTGCCGGTGGCAAAGCGCAAAAGCGTTCCGGCAATACCGCCCGCAGATACGGCAACGATCAAAGGGATCACTATTTTCTCCGCTGCCGGGGGCTGAGACGGTCAAGTTGCGCGAGGTGATTGAGTTTCTCGCCAATCTTCAGCTCCAGGCCGCGAGGCACCGGCTGATAGAACGGTTGTGGTTCGAGCTCCTCCGGGAAATAGTCTTCGCCAGCGGCGTAAGCGTCCGGCTCATCGTGCGCGTAACGGTATTCGTCGCCATAACCCAGTTGCTTCATCAATTTGGTCGGCGCGTTGCGCAGGTGCAACGGCACTTCCAGCGAACCGTGTTCGGTGGCGCTGCGCATGGCGGCTTTGAACCCCATGTACACCGCATTGCTTTTCGGCGCGCAGGCCAGATAGGTGATGGCCTGAGCCACCGCCAGTTCGCCTTCAGGGCTGCCGAGGCGCTCCTGCACTTCCCACGCCGCCAGGCACAGGCTCAGCGCGCGGGGATCGGCGTTACCGATGTCTTCGCTGGCCATGCGCACCACACGCCGGGCCAGGTACAGTGGATCGCAACCGCCGTCGATCATTCGGGCGAACCAGTACAGCGCGCCGTCGGGATTGGAGCCGCGCACCGATTTATGCAGCGCGGAAATCTGGTCGTAAAACGCTTCGCCACCCTTGTCGAAACGCCGACGGGTATCACCGAGCAGGCTTTGCAGCAGGTCGACGCCGATCTCGCTGTTGTCTTCGGCCAGGTCCGACGCGTTTTCCAGCAGGTTCAGCAGACGCCGGCCATCGCCATCGGCGGCCGACAGCAGCATCTGAAAGCCTTCATCGCTGAGAGTCAGCTGCCGCTTGCCCAAGCCACGCTCTTCGTTGAGTGCGCGATGCACCAGCTTGCGCAGGGCCGCTTCGTCGAGGCTTTTGAGCACGTAGACGCGAGCCCGGGAGAGCAACGCGTTATTGAGTTCGAACGAGGGGTTTTCAGTGGTTGCACCGATGAAAATCAGCGTGCCGTCTTCAACGTACGGCAGGAACGCGTCCTGCTGGGACTTGTTGAAGCGGTGCACTTCATCGACGAACAGGATGGTCCGCTTGCCGTACTGCCCGGCCTGCTGCTTGGCGATTTCCACCGCCTGACGGATTTCCTTCACGCCGGCCAGTACCGCCGAAACCGTTTCGAAATGCGCATCCGAGACTTCCGCCAGTAGCCGCGCCAGGGTGGTCTTGCCCACTCCCGGCGGGCCCCAGAAAATCATCGAGTGCAGGGCACCTTGCTCCAGGGCTTCGCGCAAAGGCTTGCCGCGAGCGAGCAGGTGTTCCTGACCGACGTACTCGTCCAGATTGGCTGCCCGCAAACGGGCGGCCAAGGGCTGAGCAATCGGGGCACTGCGAAACAGGTCCATCACTACTTATGAAACCTCACTGTGAACACCGCTGGAAATGTGGGAGCGGGCTTGCTCGCGAAAGCGGTGTGCCAGATGACATATACGGCGACTGAAACACCGCATTCGCGAGCAAGCCCGCTCCCACAGTTTCCGCGTTTTACTCTTGAATGACGTCCGCGCCTTTAGGGATGTCGAACTTGAACTTGGACGCAGGGATCGGCTCGTTGGCCTTGACTCCAGTGAACAGGATGTTGGTGCGCTGACCGACGCTGTCGATCATTTGCATGTCATTGACCAGGCCATTGCGGAACGACAGACGCAGGCTGTCGAACAGGGTGTCCTTGGTTTTCGGCTTCAGCGTGAAGTCGATCACGCCACCGGCTTCCTTGGCGCTGATGTCGAAGCTCTGGCTGATCTTGGACACGTCACCAGACAGCAATAGCGCCGGGGTCTGGGTCAGGCGCTGGTCGAGGTTCTTGATAGTGACCTGCTCCAGGTCCGGGTCCCACAGGGAAACCTTCTTGCCGTCAGAGACCATCAGCTGCTCTTGCGGTGCGTCGGTGTGCCAGTAGAACAGGCCAGGACGCTGCAGGGACATTTGACCGGCCGTTTCCTGCAACCGAGTGCCACTGCCGTCGAGGGTCAGCTGCGAGAAACGCGCGGTCAGGGTCTGGGATTTTTCCAGCAATTGGGTCAGACGCGCGACGTCCTTGTCATCGGCGTGGGCCGAAAGCGTGGTCAAAGCCAGTACCGGCAGCAACAGCATGCGGATAAGACGCATGGGAGTCCTCATAACATTCGTGGGGGGTGCGGTCGCGCATCACTGCGCCGCCGCTTTTCAATTCAGGTCAGCAAATCAAATCAGTCGCGTACCGGGCCAGGGGCCAGGACTTCACGCGAACCGTTGGTGTTCATGGACGTCACGACCCCGGCCATTTCCATGGCTTCGATCATGCGCGCGGCGCGGTTGTAGCCGATTTTCAACTTGCGCTGAACCGCAGAGATGGACGCACGACGGCTTTCCAGTACGAACTGCACCGCTTCGTCGTAGAGCGCATCGGATTCACTGTCGTCATCGCCGCCGCTGCTTCCTTCAAAGCCGCTACCGGGCTCTTCGACACCCGCAAGGATCTCGTCGTTGTACTCCGGCGCCCCACGCAGTTTCCAGGCTTCGACCACCCGGTGAACCTCGTCATCGGAGACAAAAGCACCGTGGACACGGATCGGCAGACTGGTGCCGGGCGGCATGTAGAGCATGTCACCGTGGCCCAACAGTTGTTCGGCACCGCCCTGGTCGATGATGGTTCGCGAATCGATCTTGCTCGATACCTGGAACGCCATACGGGTCGGAATGTTGGCCTTGATCAGACCGGTGATCACATCAACCGACGGACGCTGGGTCGCAAGGATCAAGTGGATACCGGCGGCACGGGCCTTCTGGGCGATACGGGCGATCAGTTCTTCAACCTTCTTGCCGACGATCATCATCATGTCGGCGAATTCGTCCACCACCACGACGATGGTCGGCAGCTTGGTCAGCAGCGGCGCTTCGTCGTGAATGCTTTCGCGCTTGTACAGCGGATCGGTCAATGGCGTGCCGGCGTCCTGGGCTTCCTTGACCTTGGCATTGAAGCCCGACAGGTTACGCACGCCCATCTTCGCCATCAGTTTGTAGCGACGCTCCATCTCCGCCACGCTCCAGCGCAGGGCGTTGGCCGCGTCCTTCATGTCGGTCACGACCGGGCACAGCAGGTGCGGAATGCCTTCGTAGATCGACAGCTCAAGCATTTTCGGGTCGATCATGATCAGCTTGGCGTCTTCCGGGCCGGACTTGAACAGGATCGACAGGATCATCGCGTTGACACCGACCGATTTACCGGAGCCCGTCGTACCGGCTACCAGCAAATGGGGCATTTTCGCCAGATCGGTGATGACCGGCTTGCCGCCAATGTCGTGGCCCAGGGCCAACGTGACCGGCGACTTGAAGTTATCGTACTCAGGGGTCGACAGCACTTCGGAGAAGCGCACGATCTGGCGATCCTCGTTAGGAATTTCGATACCAACGGTGGTTTTGCCCGGAATCACTTCGACCACACGTACGCTGGTCACGGCCAGGGAACGCGCCAGGTCTTTCGCCAGATTGGAGATACGACTGACCTTGACGCCTGCCGCTGGCTGGATTTCGTAACGGGTAATGACCGGGCCTGGGTGAATCGAATCCACCGAGACTTCGACGCCGAATTCCTTGAGCTTGATTTCCAGCAAGTGGCCGACCGCAGCCAGGGATTCAGGCGAATAATTGAGTTGTTTCTTTTCTGCAGGGTCGAGAATCGAGATCGGCGGCAAGGTGCCTTCGACGGCGCTGTCGACGAACAGCGGCGCCTGTTTCTCTTTTTCCACGCGCTTGCTGGGAGCCGCTGGCTGGGGCGGCGCTGGCGCAATCACCGGCGGCACCTGCTTCTCGCGGTCGGACATGTGCTTGCTCAGGGCTTGCTCACGCTCGATCAGGCGCTCCTTGACCTTGGCCTGCTCGCGCTTGTCGGTGACGGTCGGCGCCACCACGTCATGGACGCGGTCGTCGACTTCACGCAATTGAGCGACCAGTTGCTTGCGTTCGGTACGAGCGGCCCACCAGCGATTGGCCGCACCCTGGAACAATTCGAACAGGTCGAGGGTGATCTTGCCGGTGAGGTCCATCACCTTGAACCACGACAGGTCGGTGAACACCGTCAGGCCAAACAGGAACAACGCGATGAGCAACAGCGTACTGCCCTGAATATTCAGGGCGTTCCTGGCCAGATCGCCAAGGCTTTCGCCTAAAGCGCCGCCAGCGCCGGCCGGCAGACCGGTCGCGGCGTGGAAATGGATATGGGCCAAGGCGGCGCCCGACAACACCAGGAACACCAGGCCGATCAGGCGCCAGGAGAACAGCCAACCGCTCCACTCCCACTGCTCGTGGCGTTGGCGGAAGATTTGAAAAGCCTTGATCGCCAGCAACAGCGGGAAGATGTAGGCGAAGTAACCCAACACCATGAACAGGATATCGGCGCTGTAGGAGCCGACCGGTCCGCCGAAGTTCTGCACATCGTCGATCTTGCTGTTATGGCTCCAGCCCGGATCGTCTTTGCCGTAGGTCAACAAGGCCATCATCAGGAACAGGCACAAGCCGCCGATGGCGATCAATGCACCTTCCTTGAGCCGGTAGTGCAATTGCTGGCGCCAGAGCGGAACGACTGTTTTTGGTGCTGCGGTGGATTTCTTCAAAACGCTTCTTTTCCTGCGCCCATGGCGCGTCCATCTGTTGAATGACTATAAAAACTGCCCAATCCAGGCAGGTAAAAAAGTTAACAGGCGTAACTGGGACTACTTTTAACACTACGCTGCGGTTTTTATAAACACGGCACGCAGCACTTATTTTATTACAAGCACTGTAACAGGCAGGCATTGTACGGGTTTGTTCGTCCGATGCCATGCTTGAAACCCAAGGTGAAGCATAGCCAACAACCCATTACTCGCGGTTCAATTTGAGCATGCATTCTCTTTTGTGACAAAGGCTTATGAGGTGTTTTTATGAGCGAAGCGAAGCATTCCCGCCTGATCATTCTGGGTTCCGGCCCTGCCGGTTACAGCGCAGCCGTTTATGCCGCCCGCGCCAACCTCAAACCCGTTGTCATTACCGGCATACAGGCAGGTGGCCAGCTCACCACCACCGTCGAAGTCGACAATTGGCCCGGCGATGTCGAAGGCCTCACGGGCCCGGTGCTGATGGAACGCATGCAAAAACACGCCGAGCGCTTTCATACAGAGATCGTTTACGACCACATCCACACCGCCAAGTTGCAACAGCGCCCGTTCGAACTCATCGGCGACGGCGGCACTTACACCTGTGATGCACTGATCATCGCCACCGGCGCTTCGGCGCAATACCTGGGGCTGCCCTCGGAAGAGTCGTTCGCTGGCAGAGGGGTTTCGGCCTGCGCGACGTGCGACGGTTTCTTCTACCGCAATCAGGTGGTCGCGGTCGTTGGCGGCGGCAACACGGCGGTTGAAGAAGCGCTGTACCTGTCGAACATCGCCAAGGAAGTTCACCTGATTCACCGGCGCGACAAGTTACGCTCGGAGAAGATCCTCCAGGACAAGCTCTTCGAAAAAGCCGCCAACGGCAATATCCGCCTGCACTGGAATCAGAATCTGGATGAAGTGCTGGGCGATGCCAGCGGCGTGACCGGCGCCCGCCTGCGGGACAGCCACACTGGCGAAACCAGAGAGTTGCCGCTGGCCGGCGTGTTCATCGCCATCGGCCACAAGCCCAACACCGACCTGTTCGAAGGCCAGTTGAAAATGCGTGACGGCTACCTGCTGGTCAAGGGCGGCAGCGAAGGCGATGCTACCAGCACCGAAATCAAAGGCGTGTTTGCCGCCGGCGACGTTGCCGACCATGTTTATCGCCAGGCCGTGACCTCCGCCGGGGCCGGCTGCATGGCCGCGCTGGACGCCGAGAAGTATCTCGACGACATTCCCACCATTTGACGGCACACTTTACGGCGGGCCCATCAGCCCGCCACTGCCCTCCCCTTCTGCAAGCCCGGATGCCATGCTGACTTGGTTACAACGCAATACCCTGACCTTCCCGCCCCTGGAAAAAGCCATGCGCGATCCCAACGGGCTGTTGGCCGCGGGCGGCGATCTGTCTGCCGATCGTCTGATTCAGGCCTATCGCCACGGCTGTTTTCCATGGTTCTCGGAAGGCCAGCCGATTCTCTGGTGGTCGCCGGATCCACGCACCGTACTGTTTCCCGACGAACTGCATGTCTCGCGCAGTCTGAACAAACTGTTGCGCCAGCAACGCTATCAAGTGACCTTTGATCAGGATTTTTCCGCGGTCATCCGCGCCTGCGCCGCGCCACGGGATTACGCCGACGGGACCTGGATCACAGAAGCGATGCAGAACGCCTACCTCGAGCTGCACAAGCGCGGGTACGCCCATTCGGTGGAAGTCTGGGACCAGGATGAACTGGTCGGCGGACTCTATGGCCTGGCGATGGGTCAGCTTTTTTTTGGCGAGTCCATGTTCAGCCGCGCCGACAACGCCTCGAAATATGGCTTTGCCACACTGGTCCGACATCTTAAAGACTCAGGCTTTGTGCTGATCGACTGCCAGATGCCTACCGATCATCTGCACAGCCTCGGCGCTCGAGCGATTCCACGTACCGAGTTTGCTGACTACCTTGCGCAGCACCTGGATCAGCCCAGCCGCGCAACCTGGGTTTGCTGAGCGACTTTTGCGCGCGTGGCTTACACTTAATCAAAAGCTATCCCGAGGGTTGATCATGACCGAGTTGGCGCGCTTGAAGTTTTATGCCACTCAGCCCCACTCTTGCAGTTATCTGCCCGAGGAACAGGCCACGACCCTGTTTCTCGACCCTAGTCAGCCCATGGATGTGCATGTCTACGCAGACCTGTCTGAAATGGGTTTCCGTCGCAGCGGCGATCATCTCTACCGGCCCCATTGCCAGAATTGCAATGCGTGCGTGCCGGCGCGCATCCCTGTCGCGCAATTTGAGCCCAACCGTCAGCAGAAACGCATCTTCAAGCGCAATGCCGACTTGCAGATACGTCCCGCCAGGCCAGGGTTCAGCGAAGAGTATTTCGACCTTTATCAACGCTATATCGAACAGCGACACGCCGATGGCGATATGTACCCGCCAAGTCGCGATCAGTTTGCGACGTTCCTGGTACGCGACCTGCCGTTTTCCCGGTTCTACGAATTTCGCCTCGAAGGACGCCTGGTGGCAGTGGCCGTCACCGACTTGCTGCCGAACGGTCTGTCGGCGGTCTATACCTTCTACGAGCCCGCTGAAGAACGGCGCAGCCTGGGGCGTTATGCGATTCTCTGGCAAATCACCGAGGCTCAGCGTCTGGGGCTGGAAGCTGTCTATCTGGGCTACTGGATCAAAAACTGCAAAAAGATGAGTTACAAGACTCAATATCGTCCTATCGAACTGCTGATTAATCAGCGCTGGGTCATCCTGAACCAGAGCAAGCCGTAAACCCCTTGGCTTAAACCCCATTTTTCGGGCACAATGCACGCCGCTTTTGCCTGGCGCAGTTGCACCGGGCCATTCATTGGACACCGAGGGCTTTACTGCATGTCGAAAGAAGACAGCTTCGAAATGGAAGGCACTGTCGTCGACACCCTGCCCAACACCATGTTTCGTGTGGAGTTGGAAAATGGGCACGTCGTAACCGCGCATATTTCCGGCAAGATGCGCAAGAACTACATTCGTATTCTTACCGGTGACAAAGTGCGCGTCGAGCTGACGCCCTATGACTTGAGCAAAGGGCGCATCACTTACCGCGCTCGCTAATCAAGTCAATACAAAACGCCCGGTTTATGCCGGGCGTTTTTGTGTCTGCGGTTTGGTGGGGGCTCTTTAGTTTTTGGTGTATATCCGTTGCTGCGGTTAGGGCTTCTGGCGGTTTCGCTCTTACAGCCAGCCCTTTCAAGGTCTTCGTTTAGAATCTCCCAAAACTCCAGTCAGGGCGACGAGACGATGTGGGAAGAGGTTTTAGCGCGGTTCGAGAAAAAAGCACCGGCCAGTGTCATGGCCAAATTGGTGTTGGAGCAGGCTGTTACAGCTGAGTGGGTCGATCAGGTGTTCGAAGAGCATCGTCAACGACAGTACCCGCGTGAGCTTTTATTTTCGACCATCGTTGAGCTTATGTCCCTTGTTTCACTGGGTTTGCGGCCGTCGCTACATGCCGCCGCACGGCAGATGGATCTTCCTGTCAGCTTGGCGGCGCTCTATGACAAGGTCAGCCGCACAGAGCCTGCGCTGCTGCGCGCCTTGGTAGCCGGCAGTGCACAACGTTTGGCACCGACGATTGAAGAGTTGGGCTGTTCGGCCATTTTGCCTGGCTGGCAACTGCGGGTCGTTGACGGCAATCACCTGCCTTCCAGCGAAAAACGTCTGAGCGCTTTGCGCCGTGAACGAGGCGCCGCCCGGCCTGGTTTTTCGGTCGTGGTTTACGACCCTGATCTCGACCAGGTCGTCGATCTTCAGCCCTGTGAAGATGCTTATGCCAGTGAGCGCGTCGGCGTGCTGCCGTTGCTGGAAAACGCCAGTAGGGGCCAGTTGTGGATGGCTGATCGGCTCTATTGCACGCTCCCGGTCATGGAGGCCTGCGAAGACGCTGGCGCTTCTTTCATTATTCGTGAGCCGAGTAAGCATCCGCGCCTGCTTCAGGAAAGCGACTGGCAAGAACCTGTCGCGGTCGAGGCGGGAAGCGTGCGCGAGCAAACCATCGAAGTGAAAGGCGGACGTCAGTGGCGGCGTGTTGAACTGAACCTGCAAAAAGCTACCGAATCAGGCGACACCATGCTGTTGTTCTGGAGCAACTTGCCCGACACCATCACCGCTGAGCAAATCGCCGATTTGTATCGTCGTCGCTGGAGTATCGAAGGGATGTTCCAGCGCCTGGAATCGGTGCTGGACAGTGAAATCGAAAGCCTGGGCAACCCCAAGGCGGCTCTGCTGGGATTTGCCGCGGCCGTGTTGGCTTACAACGTTTTGTCAGTACTTAAGCGCAGCGTTGAACAGGCTCATCGCCAGACGCAACCAGAGGGATGGGAGGCATCGATTTTCCATTTGGCAGTGCAAGTGCGCAGTGGTTATGAGGGCATGCAGATCGCGTTACCGTCGGATTATCTGTCACTTCAATCGACCTCAGAAACGCTGGCACAGCGCTTGTTGGCGCTGGCAAGGAATATCAAGCCCAAACAGGTTGCCAAAAGCATACGCGGCCCCAAAATCGCCAAGCCCAAGGAGTGGTTGGAGGGAAAGGCTGCGAATGCTCATGTGTCGACCGATCGAGTGCTCAAAGCCCATAAAGGGAAAACACCTTGAAAGGGCTGGCCGTAAGGGCGAAACCCTAAGTAGCCGTTACCGCAGCAACGGATATACACCCAGATCCCAAGCAGCAAAAAGGCGCCAACAGGCGCCTTTCGCTTTACAACAGATCAACAACCGTCAGGCCATTTCAGCCGTGGTCTCGAAGTCAAAGGTCAGCTCGCCATCCTTGAGATCGATGTGAACCACCCCACCATGATCGGCCAATTCGCCAAAGAGAATCTCTTCCGCAAGCGGACGCTTGATCTTGTCCTGGATCAAACGCGCCATTGGTCGAGCGCCCATTGCCGTGTCGTAGCCACCCGCCGCCAACCAGCTGCGCGCCGCGTCCGTCACTTCCAGCTGCACGCGCTTGTCTTCCAACTGCGCCTGAAGCTCGGTAAGGAACTTGTCCACCACGCTTTTGATAACCTCATGACTGAGGCGACCAAACTGAATAATGGTGTCCAGACGGTTGCGGAATTCCGGCGTGAAGCTCTTCTTGATCACTTCCATCGCATCGGACGAGTGGTCCTGATGGGTGAAACCGATCGAAGCGCGAGCTGCCGTTTCGGCACCGGCGTTGGT
Organism: Pseudomonas sp. MDT1-17; assembly: GCF_054898105.1. Classification (NCBI taxonomy): domain Bacteria; kingdom Pseudomonadati; phylum Pseudomonadota; class Gammaproteobacteria; order Pseudomonadales; family Pseudomonadaceae; genus Pseudomonas; species Pseudomonas sp. MDT1-17. The sequence continues at coordinate 4,388,048 of NZ_JBUBVM010000001.1, forward strand.
CGTCATGATGACGATCACGTTGCGGAAATCCGCTTTGCGCCCGTTGTTATCGGTGAGCGTACCGTGGTCCATGACCTGCAGCAGCAGGTTAAAGACTTCCGGATGCGCCTTCTCGATCTCATCGAGCAACAGCACACAGTGAGGTTGCTTGGTGATGGCTTCGGTCAGCAGACCGCCCTGATCGAACCCGACATAGCCCGGAGGCGCACCGATCAGACGCGATACGGTGTGGCGCTCCATGTACTCGGACATGTCGAAGCGAACCAGTTCGATACCCAGCGCCTTGGCCAGCTGACGCGCCGCTTCGGTTTTACCGACACCGGTAGGCCCTGCGAACAGGAACGAACCGACGGGTTTGTCAGGCGACTTGAGGCCGGCACGGGACAGTTTGATCGCGGTCGACAGCGAGTCGATCGCGGCATCCTGGCCAAACACTGTCAGTTTCAGGTCCCGCTCAAGGTTACGCAGCAGCTCTCTGTCAGAGCTGTTGACGTGCTTAGGCGGAATCCGCGCGATTTTTGCAACGATGTCCTCGACCTGAGGCACTTCGATGCGTTTCACGCGCTTCTCGATCGGTTGCAGGCGCTGGTAGGCGCCCGCCTCGTCGATGACGTCGATGGCCTTGTCCGGCATGTGCCGGTCATTGATGTAGCGTGAGGCCAGCTCAGCCGCCGCACGCAGGGCTTCATCGCTGTATTCAATGCCGTGGTGCGTTTCGAAACGCCCTTTCAGGCCGCGCAGGATGCTGATGGTGTCTTCTACCGAAGGCTCCGATACATCGACCTTCTGGAAGCGTCGTGCCAAGGCACGGTCCTTCTCGAAGATCCCGCGAAACTCCTGGAATGTAGTCGAACCGATGCAACGGATATCACCTGACGACAACAGCGGCTTGAGCAGGTTCGAGGCATCCATGACGCCACCCGACGCGGCACCCGCACCGATAATGGTGTGGATTTCGTCGATGAACAGGATCGCCTGCGGACGTTTTTTCAGCTCATTGAGCAGCGCCTTGAAGCGCTTCTCGAAATCGCCGCGGTATTTCGTCCCGGCCAGCAAGGCGCCCAGATCGAGGGAATACACCACGCTATTGGCCAGCAAGTCCGGCACCTGGTTGTCGACAATGCGTTTGGCCAGGCCTTCGGCAATCGCGGTTTTACCCACGCCTGCCTCGCCCACCAACAGCGGATTGTTTTTGCGACGACGCGCCAGGATCTGTGCGACACGCTCGACTTCCAGCTCACGGCCTACCAACGGATCGATACGACCCTGGCGCGCGAGTTCGTTGAGGTTGCTGGCATAAGCATCCAGAGGATTGCCTGAAGAAGAAGACTCACCGCCCTCGTCGTCCTGCATATCTTGCTCACCTTCAGAGTGATCGCCATGCCCCGGCACTTTGGAAATGCCGTGTGCGATGTAGTTGACGACATCGATCCGCGCAACGCTCTGCTGTTTCAGCAGGAACACTGCCTGACTCTCTTGCTCACTGAAGATCGCGACCAGTACGTTGGCGCCAGTCACTTCGCGTTTGCCCGAGCTCTGTACGTGAAAGACAGCACGTTGCAGAACACGCTGAAAGCCCAGGGTTGGCTGGGTCTCACGATCCTCGTCATGTACGGGGATCAATGGCGTGGTGGAGTCGATGAACTCCTGCAGATCGTGCTTGAGTTTGTCGAGGTTTGCGCCGCAGGCACGCAATACGGTGGCGGCAGCCTCATTGTCCAATAGGGCCAGCAGGAGGTGTTCGACGGTCATGAATTCATGACGCTTCGATCGGGCCTCCTTGAAGGCAAGATTGAGGGTGACTTCGAGCTCGCGGTTTAACATAGCTTCACCTCATACCCAAGTGGTCGGCGATTAACCGTCCTTCTCGATTTCACAGAGTAGCGGATGCTGGCTTTCCCTGGCGTACTGGTTGACCTGCATGGCCTTAGTCTCGGCGATGTCGCGGGTAAACACTCCACATACTGCCCGTCCTTCTGTGTGGACGGCCAGCATGACCTTGGTCGCCAGCTCGCGATTCAGGTTAAAAAACACCTCGAGCACTTCGACGACGAAATCCATCGGTGTGTAGTCATCATTAAACAAAACCACCTTGTACATCGGCGGCGCCTGTAAAGCAGGCTTGGCCTCCTGAACAGCAATGCCTGCGGAATCGTCGTCGTGTTCCTCCGGATGATCTTTTTGGAGAGTCGGGCGATCCTGATTGAATGTTAGTCGAATCTGGCTGATTGCATGCATGGAAAGAAAGGTTCGTCAGTTGTGCAAATACAGTGGTGGGGGCGACCATCGTCGATTTCAACTCCGACTGCCTGGTCACCTTGACTATCGGCAAAACGGTGTTACAACCAATAGAGCCCACAGTGGGTAAAAAAGGTCCGCGGAGTCAATCTTATTTCTAAGAACTGACTGCGGATGTACTGGATGATACTCCAGTGATGGAGTCTGTTGCAGAGGGATATGGGTATGTCAGGCGTCAAGGTCAGCGGCAAGGTCAAATGGTTCAACAATGCCAAGGGTTACGGCTTCATCAATGAGGTAGGCAAGAGCGAAGATCTGTTCGCCCACTACTCGGCCATCCAGATGGACGGATATAAAACCCTGAAGGCCGGACAGCCTGTCGTCTTTGAGATCATTCAGGGGCCCAAAGGCCTGCACGCCATCAATATCGGCGAGCCTCAGGACACTCAGAGTGTGGTCGCTCCCACCGAACAACATACCGTCACGGTTTGAATTCGCACCCACCCTCTCAGTCATAAAAAAACCGCCCGACTCAATCGCTTGAGTCGGGCGGTTTTTTATTACCTATTCGCTTACATATGCGAAATCAGCGCATCACCAAACGCCGAAGAAGACAGCAGTTTGGCGCCTTCCATCAAACGGTGGAAGTCATAGGTCACGGTCTTGGCCGAAATAGCGCCGTTGGTGCCTTTGATGATCAGATCAGCCGCTTCGGTCCAGCCCATGTGACGCAGCATCATCTCTGCGGACAGGATCAGGGAACCCGGATTGACCTGGTCCTTGCCAGCGTACTTCGGTGCAGTACCGTGGGTCGCTTCGAACATGGCAATGGTGTCAGACAGGTTGGCACCCGGTGCGATACCGATACCACCCACTTCCGCCGCCAGGGCGTCGGAGAGGTAGTCGCCGTTCAGGTTCAGGGTCGCGATCACATCGTATTCGGCCGGGCGCAGCAGGATCTGCTGGAGCATGGCGTCTGCGATGGCATCTTTGACGATGACGTTCTTGCCGGTTTTCGGGTTTTTGAACTGCATCCACGGACCGCCATCGAGCAGGGTCGCGCCGAATTCTTCAGCCGCCACTTCGTAGGCCCATTCCTTGAAGGCACCTTCGGTGAACTTCATGATGTTGCCTTTGTGCACGATGGTCAGCGAGTCGCGGTCATTGTCGACCACATACTGCAACGCCTTGCGCGCCAGACGCTTGGTGCCTTGCAGGGAAACCGGCTTGATGCCGATACCGCAGTTTTCGTCGAAACGGATCTTGGTGACGCCCATTTCATCTTTAAGGAACTTGATGACCTTGGTCGCTTCCGCCGAACCGGCTTTCCACTCGATACCGGCATAAATGTCTTCCGAGTTTTCGCGGAAGATCGTCATGTCGACGTCGCCTGGTTTCTTGACCGGGCTAGGCACACCTTCGAACCAGCGCACAGGGCGCAGGCAGACATACAGGTCGAGTTGCTGACGCAGGGCCACGTTCAGGGAACGAATGCCGCCGCCGACCGGCGTGGTCAGTGGGCCCTTGATGGAAACAACGTAATCTTTGACCGCGTCCAGGGTTTCCTGAGGTAGCCAGGTATCCTGATCATAAACCTGAGTCGCTTTCTCCCCGGCATAGACTTCCATCCAGGAAATTTTGCGTTCGCCGCCGTAAGCCTTCTTAACAGCAGCATCGACAACCTTGATCATGACCGGGCTGATATCAACGCCAATACCATCGCCTTCGATGAAGGGGATGATCGGGTTGTTAGGAACATTGAGAGAATGGTCCGCGTTGACGGTGATTTTGTCGCCGACTGCTGGAACCTGAATCTTCTTGTATCCCATGCTGAACTCCATTGTTTGGATTGAACATCTGGCTTCGTTCGAGCGTACCCCAGTTAAATCGGCACGCAAACCCTATGTTCCTCTCATCTGCCGCAAAGCTGCACAGTTCGCGGCCTACAAGCCTGAAAGCAAAGGGAAAAGCGCCAAACTCAAGCACGGTGCAAGACTCTACGCCCCGCTCGCCCCTGCGACCTTTAGACCAATGGACGATATTCGTCGCTTATGAACCATCGGCAGATTGCCAGCTACCTATGTATAATGCCGGCCGCTGACCACAGAGTCACGACGGCCGACCTCTCTACTACGAGACTCCAGGCCCGAAAAAGCAGGACTGTTACCGCAGTCCACCCGCTTGACGCTCGACTGATGCACCCAACATCACCGCGCACAAATCTCGACATTCGGCTCATGGATGACTTTGAACGAACGCGCTTACCCGGCGCCCCTCGAGTTTTTCTGCGCACGCTTAGCAAAGAAGAGAGAGTTAATCCGAATATGCCCACCCGCTCGAAGATCATCTATACCTTCACCGACGAAGCTCCCGCCCTCGCCACCTATTCACTGCTGCCTATCGTAGAGGCCTTCACCGCCTCCGCTGATATCGCCGTGGAAACTCGCGATATCTCTCTTGCAGGACGTATTCTGGCCAGCTTCCCCGAGCAATTGGGTGACAAAGCCGTAGCCGACCACCTCGCCGAACTGGGCGACCTGGCCGTTACGCCTGAAGCCAACATCATCAAGTTGCCGAACATCAGCGCCTCGGTTCCGCAACTGCAAGCCGCAATCAAGGAACTGCAAGCCCAGGGCTTCGCACTGCCTGACTACCCCGAAACCGTGACCAGCGACGCCGACAAGCTCGCCAAATCGCGTTACGACAAGATCAAGGGCAGCGCCGTGAACCCGGTTCTGCGCGAAGGCAACTCCGATCGTCGTGCACCGCTGTCGGTCAAGAACTACGCGCGCAAGCACCCGCACAAAATGGGCGCCTGGGCTGCGGACTCCAAGTCCCACGTCGCGCACATGAGCACCGGCGATTTCTACGGCAGCGAAAAAGCTGCCCTGATCGACGCCGCTGACGCCGTCAAAATCGAACTGATCGCTCAAGACGGCACCACCACCGTCCTGAAAGAAAAAACCACCGTGCAAGCCGGTGAGATCCTCGATTGCGCAGTCATGAGCAAAAACGCTCTGCGCAGCTTCATCGCTGCCGAGATCGAAGACGCCAAGCAAAAAGGCGTGCTGCTGTCGGTTCACCTCAAAGCCACCATGATGAAGGTCTCCGACCCGATCATGTTCGGCCAGATCGTTGCCGAGTTCTATAAAGATGCACTGGCCAAGCACGCTGACGTGCTGGCACAAATCGGCTTTAACCTGAACAACGGCATCGGCGACCTGTACGCTCGCATCAAAGCCCTGCCAGTTGAGCAGCAAGCTGCGATTGAAGCGGACATCCAGGCGGTCTACGCCGCTCGTCCGTCGTTGGCCATGGTCAACTCCGACAAAGGCATCACCAACCTGCACGTGCCGAGCGACGTTATCGTCGACGCCTCGATGCCAGCGATGATCCGTGACTCCGGCAAAATGTGGGGCACTGACGGTCAACTGCACGACACCAAGGCTGTGATCCCGGATCGCTGCTACGCCACCATCTACCAGGCGGTGATCGAAGACTGCAAGCTGCACGGCGCCTTCGACCCAACCACCATGGGCAGCGTGCCAAACGTTGGCCTGATGGCGAAGAAAGCCGAAGAGTACGGCTCGCACGACAAGACTTTCCAGATCAAGGCCAACGGCGTTGTCCGCGTTACCGACAGCAAAGGCGGCCTGCTGCTGGAGCAACCGGTTGAAGCCGGCGACATCTTCCGCATGTGCCAGACCAAAGACGCACCGATCCAGGACTGGGTCAAACTGGCCGTCAACCGTGCTCGCGCAAGCGCAACGCCAGCGATTTTCTGGCTGGACCCAATGCGCGCCCACGACGGTGTAGTGATCGAGAAAGTTCAGGCTTACCTGAAGGATCACGACACCGCAGGCCTGGACATCCGCATCATGTCGCCCGTCGACGCGATGGCCTTCACTCTGGGCCGTACCCGCGAAGGCAAGGACACCATTTCGGTGACCGGCAACGTACTGCGCGACTACCTGACTGACCTGTTCCCGATCATGGAACTGGGCACCAGCGCCAAGATGCTGTCGATCGTTCCACTGATGAACGGCGGCGGCCTGTTCGAAACCGGCGCTGGCGGTTCGGCACCGAAGCACGTTCAGCAGCTGCTGGAAGAGAACTTCCTGCGCTGGGATTCCCTGGGCGAGTTCCTGGCCCTGGCCGCGTCCCTTGAGCACCTGGGTGTGACGTACAACAACCCTAAGGCGCTGGTTTTGGCCAAGACCCTGGATCAGGCCACCGGCCAGTTCCTGGACAACAACAAGTCGCCATCGCGTAAAGTCGGCAACATCGACAACCGCGGCAGCCACTTCTACCTGGCGCTGTACTGGGCTCAGGCCCTGGCTGCCCAGACCGAAGACGCTGCACTGCAAGCGCAGTTCGGTCAGCTGGCCAAGACCCTGGCCGAGAACGAAGCAACCATCGTTGCCGAGCTCAACGCCGTTCAGGGCAAGCCAGTGGACATCGGCGGTTACTACCACGCCAGTGCCGAGCTGATCAGCAAGGCCATGCGCCCAAGCAACACTTTCAACACCGCGATCGCTGCGCTGGTTTAAGGTTGTAAGGATGCAAAGAAGCCCCGGCCCTGTGCCGGGGTTTCTGTTTCTGCCCCTCAACAGGAGGTTTTAATTATGGATTGGCTACCCCACATCACCGTCGCCACCATCGTCGAAGACAACGGCCGCTTCCTGATGGTCGAAGAATCCAAGGGTGGACGAACGGTGCTCAACCAGCCCGCCGGCCACCTCGACCCGGACGAAACCCTGATCGAAGCCGCCGTGCGCGAAACCCTCGAAGAAACCGGCTGGGACGTCGAGCCGACGGGCGTGGTGGGTATTTACCTCTACACCGCCCCGAGTAACGGCGTGACGTATCAGCGGGTCTGCTTCACCGCAAAACCCCTTAAACATCACCCCGATTATCAACTGGACGACGGCATCGTCGGCGCAAAGTGGCTGACGCGTGACGAACTGCTGGCACAGCGCGCAAACTGGCGCAGTGAGTTGATCATCCGCTGTATCGATGATTATCTGGTCGGTCAGCACTTCGGTCTCGAACTGATCCGCCCTTCTCTTTAGCCTTGCGGGCTTGGGCCTGTTAGAATCGCGTCCTTTTTCAAGACACTCATTGAATCCCTATGCGTGATCCAGCCCCTTCTGACACACAAAAGAAGCGCGTCATTGTCGGCATGTCCGGCGGCGTGGACTCTTCCGTTTCCGCTCTCCTGCTGATCGAGCAGGGTTATGAGGTGGAAGGCCTGTTCATGAAGAACTGGGAAGAAGACGATGGAACGCAATACTGCACCGCCATGGATGACCTGGCGGACGCTCAGGCTGTGTGCGACAAGATTGGCATCAAGCTGCACACCGCCAACTTCGCCGCCGAGTACTGGGACAACGTGTTCGAGCACTTCCTGGCCGAATACAAGGCCGGTCGCACGCCGAACCCGGACATCCTCTGCAACCGCGAAATCAAGTTCAAGGCGTTCCTCGACTACGCCATGATGCTCGGTGCCGACCTGATCGCCACCGGTCATTACGTGCGCCGCCGTGATATCGAGGGTCGCACCGAACTGCTCAAGGGCCTGGACCCGAACAAGGACCAGAGCTACTTCCTGCACGCCGTCGGCGGTGAACAGATCGCCAAGACCCTGTTCCCGGTCGGCGAACTGGAAAAGCCCGAAGTGCGCGCGATTGCCGAGAAACACCACCTGGCCACCGCGAAGAAAAAGGATTCCACCGGGATCTGCTTTATCGGCGAGCGCCGCTTCAGCGACTTCCTCAAGCAATACCTGCCAGCCCAGCCAGGCGAGATCAAGACCACCGAAGGTGAAGTCATCGGCCGTCACCACGGCTTGATGTATCACACCATCGGCCAGCGCCAGGGCCTGGGCATCGGCGGCTTGAAAGATGCGGGTGACGAGCCGTGGTACGTACTGATCAAAGACCTGGAGAACAACGAACTGATCGTTGGCCAGGGCAATGATCATCCGTATCTGTTCTCCCGCGCCCTGCTCGCCTCGGACATCTATTGGGTCAACCCGATCGATTTGAGTGTGCCGCGCCAGCTGACGGCCAAAGTCCGTTATCGCCAGAGCGATCAACCCTGCACGCTGGAAAAGACCGCCACCGGCTACCGCGCAACCTTCGATGACCCGCAACGCGCGGTCACCCCAGGCCAGTCCGTGGTGTTCTATGACGGTGAGATCTGCCTCGGCGGTGGCGTGATCGAAATTGCCGAACCGTGGACGAGCAAGGGCACTCCTCAAGGCGAGCAGCAATGAGCCCGACTCAGGAGCAACTGACGGCACTGGGCGGCGTATTCCTCGCCGCCGTGCTGGTCGACAAGATCGCCAAGACCGGCCAGACCACCGAAGCCGGCCTGACCTGCATGCTCGGTAGCTTGCTGATTCGTGACCCCAAGGACACGCTGGAAGTCTACGGCGGCGACGACCTCAATCTGCGTGAAGGTTACCGCGCATTGATTGGCGCCCTGGAGCGCGACCCGAGCACCCTTCAGCGCGAACCGCTGCGTTACGCCCTGGCGATGCTCGGTCTGGAGCGTCAACTGGCCAAGCGCAACGATATGCTGGACGAGATCGGCAAGCGCTTGCCGCAGATTCAGTCCCAGGTCGAGCACTTCGGCCCGGCTCACGAAAACGTGATCGCCGCCTGCGGTGCGCTGTATCAGGACACCTTGAGCACCTTGCGCCAACGGATTCAGGTCCACGGCGACATGCGCAACCTGCAGCAACCGAGCAACGCTTCGAAGATTCGCGCCCTGTTGCTGGCCGGGATTCGTTCGGCGCGCCTGTGGCGGCAGTTGGGTGGTCATCGCTGGCAGTTGGTGATCAGCCGTCGCAAGTTGCTGAAAGAGCTTTACCCGCTGATGCGCAGCAGCTGAACCGCGCCCGCAAGACCTTTTGTAATTTGTACGCGTAAGACGCTGGTCAGTTGGCAACGGACCGGCGGATTTTTTCATGTATGATACGCGCCCCATTTCGTTGCCCGACTGTCCGAGAACACCCCATGCAGCTTTCTTCGCTCACTGCGGTTTCCCCTGTTGACGGCCGCTACGCCGGCAAAACCCAGGCCCTGCGCCCAATTTTCAGCGAATACGGCCTGATCCGTGCTCGCGTTCTGGTTGAAGTGCGCTGGCTCCAGCGCCTGGCCGCTCATCCTGCCATCAGCGAAGTGCCGGCGTTCTCCGCCGAAGCCAACGCGGTGCTGAATACCCTGGCGGAAAACTTCGCTCTGGAGCACGCCGAGCGTGTCAAAGAGATCGAGCGCACCACCAACCACGACGTAAAAGCCATTGAGTACCTGCTCAAAGAGCAAGCAGCCAAGCTGCCGGAACTGGCCAAGGTCAGCGAGTTCATCCACTTTGCCTGCACCAGCGAGGACATCAACAACCTGTCCCACGCCCTGATGCTGCGCGAAGGCCGTGATGACGTGATGCTGCCACTGATGCGCCAGACCGCCGAAGCCATCCGCGAACTGGCGATCCGTTTCGCTGACGTGCCAATGCTGTCGCGCACCCACGGCCAACCGGCTTCGCCGACCACCCTGGGCAAAGAGCTGGCGAACGTGGTTTACCGTCTGGAGCGTCAAATCGCCCAGGTCGCTGCCGTTCCGCTGCTGGGCAAGATCAACGGTGCTGTCGGCAACTACAACGCACACCTCTCGGCTTACCCTGAGATCGACTGGGAAGAAAACGCCCGCGCCTTCATCGAAGACGAGCTGGGCCTGGGCTTCAACCCGTACACCACGCAGATCGAACCGCACGACTACATCGCCGAGCTGTTCGACGCGATCGCGCGCTTCAACACCATCCTGATCGACTTCGACCGCGATATCTGGGGCTATATTTCCCTGGGTTATTTCAAACAGCGCACCATTGCTGGCGAAATCGGTTCGTCGACCATGCCGCACAAGGTCAACCCGATCGACTTCGAAAACTCCGAAGGCAACCTGGGCATCGCCAACGCGCTGTTCCAGCACCTGGCGAGCAAGCTGCCGATTTCCCGCTGGCAGCGTGACCTGACCGACTCCACCGTACTGCGCAACCTCGGTGTCGGCTTCGCCCACAGCGTGATCGCGTACGAAGCAAGTCTCAAAGGCATCAGCAAACTGGAGCTCAACGCTCAGAAAATCGCTGCTGACCTGGATGCGTGCTGGGAAGTATTGGCCGAGCCGATCCAGACCGTGATGCGTCGCTACAACATCGAAAACCCGTACGAAAAACTGAAAGAATTGACCCGTGGCAAGGGCATCAGCCCTGAAGCACTGCAAACTTTCATTGACGGTCTGGACATGCCAGCTGCCGCCAAGGCCGAGCTGAAACTGCTGACCCCGGCGAACTACATCGGCAATGCTGTAGCGCAAGCCAAACGTATCTGATCGACCGCTCTACCCGTTTGAAACGCCCGGCAGCGCCGGGCGTTTTTATTCCCGTCTGAAAAGTACTTTTTTTCAATAGGTTACACATGAATCCTGATATTCCTCTTCAACTTCTGGGTGGCATCACGGCGCGCGAGTTCCTGCGTGACTACTGGCAGAAAAAACCGTTGCTGATCCGCCAGGCGATCCCTGATTTCGAAAGCCCGATCGATCCCGACGAACTGGCCGGACTGGCGCTGGAAGAAGAAGTTGAATCGCGCCTGGTGATCGAGCACGGTGAGTGCCCTTGGGAAATGCGTCGCGGCCCGTTCGCCGAAGACGAATTCAGCAAGCTGCCGGAAACCGAGTGGACCCTGCTGGTGCAAGCGGTCGACCAGTTCGTGCCAGAAGTCGGCGAGTTGCTGGAAAACTTCCGCTTCCTGCCGAGCTGGCGCGTCGACGACGTGATGATCAGCTTCGCCGCCCCGGGTGGCAGCGTCGGTCCGCACTTCGATAACTACGATGTGTTCCTGCTGCAAGGTCACGGCAAGCGCAACTGGAAGATCGGCCAGATGTGCGATTCCGAGAGCAAGTTGCTGCCACACGCGGACCTGCGCATCCTCGCCGACTTCGAAGCCACCGATGAGTGGGTTCTGGAACCGGGCGACATGCTCTACCTGCCGCCACGCCTGGCCCATTGCGGCGTTGCGGTGGATGACTGCATGACCTACTCGGTCGGCTTCCGGGCCCCAAGCGCCTCTGAAGTGCTGACTCACTTCACCGACTTCCTCAGCCAGTTCCTGACAGATGAAGAGCGTTACACCGATGCCGACGCCCTGCCGGCGGTCGATCCACACCAGATTCAGCACGACGCCCTTGATCGCCTGAAAGCATTGCTGGCCGAGCACATGAGCGACGAGCGCCTGCTGCTGACCTGGTTCGGCCAGTACATGACCGAGCCGCGCTACCCGGAACTGGTGGTCGGCCCGGAAGAAGTCGAAGAAGAAGAATTTCTCGCCAGCCTGGAACAAGGCGCGGTACTGATTCGCAACCCGAGCGCGCGCATGGCCTGGTCCGAAGTCGATGACGACCTGCTGCTGTTCGCCAGCGGCCAGAGCCGTTACCTGCCGGGCAAACTGCGCGAGCTGCTGAAGTTGATTTGCGCCGCGGACGCGCTGCACACCGACAACCTCGGCGACTGGCTAAGCGACGAAGACGGTCGCGGCCTGCTGTGTGAACTGATCAAGCAAGGAAGCCTGGGGTTTGCTGATGAATAAAATTCACGTACGTGTCGCAGACTGGCAGAAGGATATCGCCGAGATCCGGCGCATTCGTGAGACGGTGTTCATTGCCGAGCAATGCGTTCCACCCGAGCTGGAATGGGATGCCGATGACGCAACGGCGGTGCATTTCCTGGCCTTCGAAGGCGACTTCCCCATTGGCACCGCTCGCCTGCTGCCCGATGGTCACGTCGGCCGAGTGTCGGTGCTGAAAGACTGGCGCGGCTTGAAAGTCGGCGATGCGCTGATGCAAGCGGTGATCAGTGAAGCCGAAAAGCGCGGGCTGAAGCAGCAGATGCTGAGCGCACAGGTACAAGCCACGGCGTTCTATGAGCGCCTGGGCTTCAGCCTGGTCAGTGAAGAGTTCCTGGAAGCAGGGATACCGCATGTGGACATGGTGCGTCATTCGGCTTGAGTCCGAGTCGCACCCTTCGCGAGCAGGCTCGCTCCCACAAGGATTACGCTTAACCTGTGGGAGCGAGCCTGCTCGCGAAAAGGCCCTGAAGAACACCACAAAACGCCCCGCTATCTTCGGATGCCGGGGCGTTTTGCTGTCTACGATTCAACTTGCCCCCCGCCGGGCCGACAAACTGGCAATATCAACACTTCAAGATGTCGGAGATAACGGATATGTCCCTACGCACCCTGCTCACCACGCTGCTGATGGCCTGCAGTTTTTCGGTCATGGCCGCCACCGAGATCGTGCCCCTGAACTACCACACCAGCGCCGACATGCTGCCAATGGCACAGGATTTCATCGGCAAGGATGGCCAGGTCAGCGCCTACGGCAATCAGTTAATTGTCAATGCTGATCAGCGCAAGGTCGACGAACTTAAAGCCCTGATTGCGCAACTCGACACCCAACCCAAACGCCTGCTGATCACCGTCGACACCAATGAAAACAACTTCCAGGGCGATCAGGGTTATTCGGTGAACGGTGCCAAACCGAATCAGACCCGCATCATCAATCGCAGCACCGACAGCCGCGACGGCGGGATCCAACAGATTCAGGCCAGCGAAGGCGCACCGGCCCTGATCCAGGTCGGCCAGAGCGTGCCGCTGACCAGCACTCAGACCGACTCTTACGGCGACCTGCGAAGCCAGACCGAATACCGTAACGTCACCCAGGGTTTCTACGTCACCGCCAGCATCACCGGCGACATCGTGCACCTGGCGATCAGCACAAACCGTGACCGCATCAGCCAGGAACGTCCCGATGTAGTGAATGTGCAAAGTACCGACACAACTGTCACGGGCCGGGTTGGGGAGTGGATCACCCTGGCTGGCGTGAATCGCCAGACACAGGCCGACAAACAGGGCCAGACCCGCAGCTACTCGACTCAGGGACGGGACGACATGACCCTGCGGGTGAAAGTCGATACTTTGGACTAAACCACCGAAAACTGACTGATTAGTCGTATTAGACCAAAGATGTAGTGCTTGAAAAAAAGCACTACAAAACGTTTGACGATACAAAAAAGCAAAGGCATGATGGCCTCGCTCCCGCTAATCAGGGGCCCTGGCAAGGGCCTTCGAGGCGCCGTTCGCACCTACCCCGCGAGCCGCTTCGTGTCTGTACCGCCCACAAGGTGTGTTTGACGAGGTTGCCGACTGGAACGAAGTTGTCCCGAGGGACGGAAGCGTAATTAGGTAACCCGGCTCCACACTGAAGTTCGTACCAAGGCCCACGACGCCCGAATGCGCTCGCCAGTTCGCCCTTACCTGCTCACTTCCCCTCGAGCCCATCGTTCATCCCGTCGCCATCCCCGCCGAATCCGACTTGACCATCTAAGCTTCTGGTCAGCGAGCGCATGAATTTTCCACCGCAGAACAACTTTCCGTAAAAGACGCGACGAGGTTTATCTCCATGGCACTGACACGCGAACAGCAAATTGCAGCCCTCGAAAAAGATTGGGCTGAAAACCCACGCTGGAAAGGCGTGACACGCGCTTACTCCGCTGCTGACGTCGTCCGCCTGCGTGGCTCGGTTCAACCTGAGCACACCTTTGCAAAATTGGGCGCCGAGAAGCTTTGGAACCTGGTGACCCAAGGCGCCAAGCCGTCCTTCCGTCCTGAGAAAGATTTCGTCAACTGCATGGGCGCCCTGACCGGCGGCCAGGCTGTGCAACAAGTTAAAGCCGGTATCCAGGCGATCTACCTGTCGGGCTGGCAAGTCGCTGCGGACAACAACTCCGCCGAATCGATGTACCCGGACCAGTCGCTGTACCCGGTGGACTCGGTTCCAACCGTGGTCAAGCGCATCAACAACTCGTTCCGTCGTGCCGACCAGATCCAGTGGAAAGCCGGCAAAGGCCCGGGCGACGAAGGTTACATCGACTACTTCGCGCCGATCGTGGCTGACGCCGAAGCCGGTTTCGGCGGCGTACTGAACGCTTACGAGCTGATGAAGAGCATGATCGAAGCAGGCGCCGCCGGCGTTCACTTCGAAGACCAACTGGCTTCCGTGAAAAAATGCGGCCACATGGGCGGCAAGGTACTGGTTCCTACCCAGGAAGCTGTACAGAAGCTGACCGCTGCTCGCCTGGCTGCTGACGTTGCCGGTACGCCGACCATCATTCTGGCCCGTACCGACGCTAACGCGGCTGACCTGCTGACTTCCGATTGCGACCCGTACGACAAAGAGTTCGTGACTGGCGAACGTACTCAGGAAGGTTTCTACAAAGTGCGCGCTGGTCTCGACCAGGCAATCTCCCGCGGCCTGGCCTACGCGCCGTACGCCGACCTGATCTGGTGCGAAACCGCCAAGCCGGATCTGGACGAGGCTCGTCGCTTCGCCGAAGCGATCAAAAAGGAATACCCGGACCAACTGCTGTCGTACAACTGCTCGCCTTCCTTCAACTGGAAGAAAAACCTGGACGACGCGACCATCGCCAAGTTCCAGCGCGAACTGTCCGCCATGGGTTACAAGCACCAGTTCATCACTCTGGCCGGCATTCACAACATGTGGCACAGCATGTTCAACCTGGCGCACGACTACGCCCGTAACGACATGACTGCCTACGTGAAGCTGCAAGAGCAAGAGTTCGCTGACGCTGCCAAGGGTTACACCTTCGTGGCTCACCAGCAGGAAGTGGGCACCGGCTACTTCGACGACATGACCACTGTGATTCAAGGTGGCTCGTCGTCGGTAACCGCACTGACCGGTTCGACTGAAGAAGAGCAGTTCCACTGATCTGATTCGCCTGAGCAAACGGCCGTTGCGGACCGGATAGAAAGCTAACCGCAACGTCGCACAACTGACGCCCCGACTGGTTCGGGGCGTTTTTTTGCCCGCGATTTAATCAACACCGCCGCTCCCACATGGATCAGGCAACCCAAAAAAAATCATTGATCCGGAGCAGCTTCTCGATCAGGAAAACAAGGTAAAACCGTACTGCTCGCTACTTGCAATAACGCGCCTATATGACAACTTCCCAAGTGCTCACCCGTAAAACAGTTAAAAAACCGCCGCAAACAATATTGATTATCATTTGGCCAAAACTATGTTCGTTACATTCCCTACAAAACATATTTGATGAAATCCCGGCTAATGCCCGCAACGCATGGGCTGCGGGGCTTTGGAGGTGCGCTATGTCCTTATTCCTATAAATAATTTCGCTATCTGAATTTTACTTGCACGGTGTTGTGCCATAAAATCAGCGGGATTGATTGCTGCGACATATCGTCACTGCTTTGTTTCTTTTCAAGCTCAGAGACCTTTGCTCTCTGTTAAGGATTACCAGCATGCCCGAAGCGACAGGACTCATGGCCCACAACTGGGGCTTTGCCATTTTCCTTCTGGGCGTCGTCGGCCTTTGCGCCTTCATGCTCGGCGTCTCCAGCCTCCTCGGGTCAAAAGCCTGGGGACGCAGCAAAAACGAACCGTTCGAGTCCGGCATGCTACCTACAGGTGGCGCCCGCTTACGGCTCTCAGCCAAATTCTATCTGGTCGCGATGCTTTTCGTGATCTTCGATATCGAAGCCCTTTTTCTCTTTGCCTGGTCTGTGTCCGTCCGCGAAAGCGGCTGGACCGGATTCGTCGAAGCTCTCGTTTTCATAGCAATTCTGTTGGCAGGTCTTGTCTACCTGTTCCGAGTGGGCGCCCTTGACTGGGCTCCGGAAGCTCGTCGCAAGCGGCAGGCGAAGCTGAAACAATGAGGCTTTGGCAATGCAATACAATCTCACCAGGATCGACCCCGATGCTCCTAACGAGCAGTATCCGATTGGCGAGCGGGAAACCGTTTCCGATCCGTTAGAAGATCAAGTTCACAAAAACATTTTCATGGGCAAGCTCGAAGACGTGCTTAACGGCACGATCAACTGGGGGCGCAAGAACTCCCTGTGGCCGTATAACTTCGGTCTTTCGTGCTGCTACGTGGAAATGACCACCGCCTTCACGGCGCCCCACGACATCGCGCGCTTTGGCGCCGAGGTTATCCGGGCATCGCCGCGTCAGGCGGATTTCATGGTTATCGCCGGTACCTGCTTCATCAAGATGGCGCCGATCATTCAGCGTCTCTACGAGCAAATGCTCGAACCTAAATGGGTTATTTCCATGGGTTCGTGCGCCAACTCCGGTGGCATGTACGACATCTACTCCGTCGTTCAAGGGGTGGACAAGTTCCTGCCCGTGGACGTCTACGTGCCTGGCTGCCCGCCCCGCCCTGAAGCTTTTCTGCAAGGCTTGATGCTGTTGCAGGAGTCGATTGGACAGGAGCGTCGTCCGCTTTCCTGGGTCGTCGGCGATCAAGGCGTGTACCGCGCCGAGATGCCTTCGCAAAAGGAACAGCGCCGCGAACAGCGAATCGCAGTCACCAACCTGCGCAGCCCCGACGAAGTCTGATCCAGCTCTGCTTCTTTTATAGAACGAGAAACTGGCTTCATTCTTTACGTTGACCGAAAGCGATAAATAACCATGACTACAGGCAGTGCTCTGTACATCCCGCCTTATAAGGCAGACGACCAGGATGTGGTCGTCGAACTGAATAAACGTTTTGGCCCCGAGGCATTCACCGCCCAGCCTACCCGCACCGGCATGCCGGTGCTTTGGGTTGCCCGCGCCAAACTCGTCGAAGTCCTGACCTTCCTGCGCAACCTGCCCAAGCCGTACGTCATGCTCTATGACCTGCACGGCGTGGACGAGCGTCTGCGCACCAAGCGTCAAGGGCTGCCAAGCGGCGCCGACTTCACTGTGTTCTATCACTTGATGTCGATCGAACGTAATAGTGACGTAATGATCAAGGTCGCCTTGTCCGAGAGCGACCTTAGCGTGCCGACCGTGACCGGTATCTGGCCGAACGCCAACTGGTACGAGCGTGAAGTGTGGGACATGTACGGCATCAACTTTGCCGGTCACCCGCACCTGACCCGCATCATGATGCCGCCGACCTGGGAAGGTCACCCGCTGCGCAAGGACTTCCCGGCTCGTGCCACCGAGTTCGACCCGTTCAGCCTGACGCTGGCAAAGCAACAGCTTGAGGAAGAAGCCGCGCGCTTCAAGCCTGAAGACTGGGGCATGAAGCGGTCCGGTGCGAACGAGGACTACATGTTCCTCAACCTCGGCCCTAACCACCCTTCCGCGCACGGTGCGTTCCGCATCATTCTGCAGCTGGATGGTGAAGAGATCGTCGACTGTGTGCCGGACGTCGGTTACCACCACCGTGGTGCCGAGAAGATGGCCGAGCGTCAGTCCTGGCACAGTTTCATTCCGTACACCGACCGTATCGACTACCTCGGCGGCGTGATGAACAACCTGCCGTACGTGCTCTCGGTCGAGAAGCTGGCCGGCATCAAAGTACCTGAGAAGGTCGACGTCATCCGCATCATGATGGCCGAGTTTTTCCGGATCACCAGCCACCTGCTGTTCCTGGGGACTTACATCCAGGACGTCGGCGCCATGACCCCGGTGTTCTTCACGTTCACCGACCGTCAGAAGGCGTACACGGTGATCGAAGCCATCACCGGTTTCCGTCTGCACCCGGCCTGGTACCGCATCGGTGGCGTCGCTCACGACCTGCCGCGCGGCTGGGAAAAACTGGTGAAGGACTTCATCGAGTGGATGCCAAAGCGTCTGGACGAATACCAGAAAGCCGCATTGGACAACAGCATCCTGCGTGGCCGGACCATCGGCGTCGCGGCCTACAACACCAAAGAGGCCCTGGAATGGGGCGTCACCGGTTCTGGCCTGCGTTCGACCGGTTGCGATTTCGACCTGCGCAAGGCTCGTCCGTACTCCGGCTACGAGAACTTCGAATTCGAAGTACCGCTGGCGGCCAATGGCGATGCCTATGACCGTTGCATCGTGCGTGTCGAAGAAATGCGCCAGAGCCTGAAGATCATCGAGCAGTGCATGCGCAACATGCCGGAAGGCCCGTACAAGGCGGATCACCCGCTGACTACGCCGCCGCCGAAAGAGCGCACCCTGCAGCACATCGAGACCCTGATCACGCACTTCCTGCAAGTTTCGTGGGGCCCGGTCATGCCGGCCAACGAATCCTTCCAGATGATCGAAGCGACCAAGGGCATCAACAGTTATTACCTGACGAGCGATGGCGGCACCATGAGCTACCGCACCCGGATTCGCACCCCAAGCTTCCCGCACCTGCAGCAGATCCCTTCGGTGATCAAAGGCAGCATGGTCGCGGACTTGATTGCGTACCTGGGTAGTATCGATTTCGTTATGGCCGACGTGGACCGCTAAGCATGAACAGCACGCTTATCCAGACAGACCGTTTCGCCCTGAGCGAAACCGAGCGCTCGGCCATCGAGCACGAGCTGCATCACTACGAAGACCCGCGCGCGGCGTCGATCGAAGCCCTGAAGATCGTCCAGAAGGAACGTGGCTGGGTGCCTGACGGCGCGCTCTACGCCATCGGCGAGATCCTCGGCATTCCGGCCAGCGACGTTGAAGGCGTGGCTACTTTTTATAGCCAGATCTTCCGTCAGCCGGTTGGCCGTCACATCATCCGCGTCTGCGACAGCATGGTTTGCTACATCGGCGGCCACGAATCCGTTGTCAGCGAAATCCAGAGCAATCTGGGCATCGGCCTGGGTCAGACCACCGCCGACGGTCGTTTCACCCTGCTGCCGGTCTGCTGCCTCGGCAACTGTGACAAGGCGCCGGCTTTGATGATCGACGACGACACTTTCGGTGATGTGCAGCCTGCCGGCGTTGCCAAATTGCTCGAGGGCTACGTATGACCCTGACTTCCTTCGGTCCTGCCAACCGCATCAAGCGGTCGGCCGAGACTCACCCGCTCACCTGGCGTCTGCGTGACGACGGCGAAGCTGTCTGGCTCGACGAGTACCAGGCCAAGAACGGTTACGCGGCGGCGCGCAAAGCCTTCGCCGACATGGCACAGGACGACATCGTCCAGACCGTGAAAGACGCCGGCCTTAAAGGTCGCGGCGGTGCAGGCTTCCCCACGGGCGTTAAGTGGGGCCTGATGCCGAAAGACGAATCCATCAACATCCGCTACCTGCTGTGCAACGCGGACGAGATGGAACCGAACACCTGGAAAGACCGCATGCTGATGGAGCAACTGCCCCATCTGCTGATCGAAGGCATGCTGATCAGTGCTCGCGCGCTGAAAACCTACCGTGGCTACATCTTCCTGCGTGGCGAATACACCACCGCCGCCAAGCACCTGAACCGTGCCGTGGAAGAAGCCAAGGCTGCAGGCCTGCTGGGTAAAAACATCCTGGGCAGCGGCTTCGATTTCGAGCTGTTCGTCCACACCGGCGCCGGGCGTTACATCTGCGGTGAAGAAACCGCACTGATCAACTCCCTCGAAGGCCGCCGCGCCAACCCGCGCTCCAAGCCGCCCTTCCCGGCCGCCGTTGGCGTGTGGGGCAAGCCGACCTGCGTGAACAACGTTGAAACCCTGTGCAACGTGCCGGCGATCATTGCCGACGGCGTGGACTGGTACAAATCGTTGGCGCGCGAAGGCAGTGAAGACATGGGCACCAAGCTCATGGGCTTCTCCGGCAAGGTCAAGAACCCGGGCCTGTGGGAATTGCCGTTCGGCGTCACCGGTCGCGAGTTGTTTGAAGACTACGCCGGCGGCATGCGCGACGGTTACAAACTCAAGTGCTGGCAGCCAGGCGGCGCCGGTACCGGCTTCCTGTTGCCGGAACACCTCGACGCACAAATGTATGCCGGCGGCATCGCCAAGGTGGGCACCCGTATGGGTACCGGCCTGGCCATGGCGGTGGACGACAGCGTCAACATGGTTTCCCTGCTGCGCAACATGGAAGAGTTCTTCTCCCGCGAATCCTGCGGCTTCTGCACCCCGTGCCGTGACGGCTTGCCGTGGAGCGTCAAGCTTCTGCGCGCCATCGAGAACGGTGAAGGGCAAGCCGGCGATATCGAGACCCTGCTGGGTCTGGTCGGTTTCCTCGGCCCTGGCAAGACCTTCTGTGCTCACGCACCGGGCGCCGTGGAACCGTTGGGCAGCGCAATCAAATACTTCCGCCATGAGTTCGAAGCCGGCATCGCGCCTACCAGCGCCGTCGTCCCACCTCTGGCAAGGCCGATCGTAGTCGGCGCTTAACGCTTTAAAAAAAGCGAACGGTCCGTGCCGTTCGCTTTTCGCGCGATGACGCCTTTAACGGCTGTTTTGATTCGCACGGATAACAAGATTCCATTAGCCACGCCCGCTGACACCGGGCCAACGAAGAACTTTGAACCATGGCCACTATCCACGTAGACGGCAAAGAGCTCGAAGTCGACGGGGCAGACAACCTGTTACAGGCATGTCTGTCGCTAGGCCTCGATATCCCCTATTTCTGCTGGCACCCAGCCCTAGGCAGCATTGGCGCTTGCCGCCAGTGCGCGGTCAAGCAGTACACCGACGAGAACGACAAGCGTGGTCGGATCGTCATGTCGTGCATGACGCCAGCTACCGACGGCAGCTGGATCTCCATCGACGACGAAGAAGCGAAAGTGTTTCGCGCCAGCGTCGTTGAATGGCTGATGACCAACCACCCTCACGACTGCCCTGTCTGTGAAGAAGGCGGTCACTGCCACCTGCAAGACATGACCGTGATGACCGGCCACAACGAGCGCCGTTATCGCTTCACCAAGCGTACCCACCAGAACCAGCAACTGGGCCCGTTCATTTCCCACGAAATGAACCGCTGCATCGCTTGCTACCGCTGCGTGCGCTTCTATAAGGACTACGCCGGCGGCACCGACCTCGGTGTGTTTGGCGCCCACGACAACGTGTATTTCGGTCGCGTTGAAGACGGCACCCTGGAAAGCGAGTTCTCCGGCAACCTCACCGAGGTCTGCCCGACCGGTGTGTTCACCGACAAGACTCACTCCGAGCGCTACAACCGCAAGTGGGACATGCAGTTCTCGCCGAGCATCTGCCATGGCTGCTCCAGCGGGTGCAACATCTCCCCGGGCGAGCGCTACGGTGAACTGCGTCGTATCGAAAACCGTTTCAACGGTTCGGTAAACCAGTACTTCCTGTGCGACCGTGGCCGTTTCGGCTACGGCTACGTCAATCGCGAAGACCGCCCGCGTCAGCCAAAGCTGGCCAACGGCGCCAAGCTGACGCTGGACGAAGCGCTGGATAAAGCCGCCGACCTGC
Source organism: Pseudomonas sp. MDT1-17 (assembly GCF_054898105.1). NCBI lineage: Bacteria > Pseudomonadati > Pseudomonadota > Gammaproteobacteria > Pseudomonadales > Pseudomonadaceae > Pseudomonas > Pseudomonas sp. MDT1-17. Next base: position 4,409,534 of record NZ_JBUBVM010000001.1, read on the forward strand.
TACGCGGTCGCAACATCGTCGGTATCGGTTCGCCACGTGCCAGCCTCGAAAGCAACTACGCGTTGCGCGAACTGGTCGGCGCCGAGCACTTCTACTCCGGTATCGAAGCCGCTGAGCTGGAACGCATTCGTCTGGTCATGCAAGTGCTGAAAGACAGCCCGCTGCCGATCCCGAACATGCGCGACATCGAAGACCACGATGCCATCTTCGTCCTCGGCGAAGACCTGACCCAGACCGCTGCGCGCATGGCCCTGTCCCTGCGTCAATCGGTCAAAGGCAAGGCCGAAGACATGGCCGACGCCATGCGCGTTCAGCCTTGGCTCGACGCCGCGGTGAAGAACATCGGTCAGAACGCTCTGAACCCGCTGTTCATTGCCAGCCTGGCTGAAACCAAGCTCGACGACATCGCTGAAGAATGCGTTCACGCGGCGCCAGACGACCTGGCCCGCATCGGTTTCGCCGTGGCTCACGCCCTCGACGCCAGCGCGCCTGCCGTTGAAGGCCTGGACGCTGAAGCCCTGGACCTGGCCAAGCGCATCGCCGATGCCCTGCTCGCCGCCAAACGTCCGCTGATCATCGCCGGTACTTCCCTTGGTTCCAAAGCGCTGATCGAAGCGGCGGCGAACATCGCCAAAGCGCTGAAGCTGCGCGAGAAGAATGGTTCCATCAGCCTGATCGTGCCAGAGGCCAACAGCCTCGGCCTGGCCATGCTCGGTGGCGAATCGGTCGACGCAGCGCTGCAAGCCGTGATCGATGGCAAAGCCGACGCCATCGTCGTGCTGGAAAACGATCTGTACACCCGTACCGACAAAGCCCGTGTCGATGCTGCCCTGAATGCTGCGAAAGTAGTGATCGTGGCGGACCATCAGAAAACCGCTACCAGCGATCGCGCGCACCTGGTTCTGCCCGCCGCCAGCTTTGCTGAAGGCGACGGTACGCTGGTCAGCCAGGAAGGTCGCGCCCAGCGTTTCTTCCAGGTCTTCGACCCGACTTACCTCGACGCGAGCATCCTCGTTCACGAAGGCTGGCGCTGGCTGCATGCCCTGCGCGCGACCCTGTTGAACCAGCCAATCGACTGGACTCAGCTGGACCACGTCACTGCTGCGTGTGCTGCAAGCACTGAGCAACTGGCCGGCATCGTCAGTGCCGCGCCGTCCGCCGCGTTCCGTATCAAAGGCCTGAAACTGGCGCGCGAACCGCTGCGTTACTCCGGTCGCACCGCCATGCGCGCCGACATCAGCGTGCACGAACCGCGTACTTCCCAGGATAACGACACCGCGTTCTCGTTCTCCATGGAAGGTTACTCGGGCTCGGTCGAACCGCGTCAGCAAGTGCCATTCGCCTGGTCTCCGGGTTGGAACTCGCCGCAAGCCTGGAACAAGTTCCAGGACGAAGTCGGTGGTCACATCCGCGCTGGCGACCCGGGCACCCGCCTGATCGAAAGCACCGGTGACTCGCTGAACTGGTTCGCCAGTGTTCCGCGCGCGTTCAACCCGGCTCCGGGCACCTGGCAGGTTGTGCCGTTCTTCCACCTGTTCGGCAGCGAAGAGAACTCTTCCAAAGCCGCACCGGTTCAGGAACGCATCCCGGCCGCTTACGTCGCTTTGGCCAAATCCGAAGCCGATCGCCTGGGTGTCAATGACGGCGCCCTGCTCAGCTTGAACGTGGCGGGCCAGACCTTGCGTCTGCCGCTGCGCATCAGCGAAGAGCTGGGTGCCGGCCTGGTCGCATTGCCGGCCGGTATCGCCGGCATTCCGCCAGCGATCTTCGGCAAATCCGTTGACGGTCTGCAGGAGGCAGCTCAATGACCTGGTTCACGCCTGAAGTGATTGACGTGATCATCGCGGTCCTCAAGGCCATCGTGATTCTGCTCGCCGTCGTGGTGTGCGGCGCGCTGCTGAGCTGGGTCGAGCGCCGTTTGCTCGCCCTCTGGCAGGACCGTTACGGTCCGAACCGCGTTGGCCCGTTCGGCGCGTTCCAGATTGCGGCCGACATGATCAAGATGTTCTTCAAGGAAGACTGGACCCCGCCGTTCGCCGACAAAGTGATCTTCACGTTGGCGCCGGTGGTTGCCATGAGCTCCTTGTTGATTGCCTTCGCGATCATCCCGATCACCCCGACCTGGGGCGTGGCGGATATCAACATCGGCATCCTGTTCTTCTTCGCCATGGCCGGTCTGTCGGTCTATGCGGTGTTGTTCGCCGGCTGGTCGAGTAACAACAAGTTCGCCCTGTTGGGCAGCTTGCGGGCCTCGGCGCAAACCGTGTCGTACGAAGTGTTCATGGGCCTGTCGCTGATGGGCATCGTGATCCAGGTCGGCTCGTTCAATATGCGCGACATCGTTGAATATCAAGCGCAGAACCTGTGGTTCGTGATTCCGCAGATCTTCGGTTTCCTGACCTTCTTCATTGCCGGCGTCGCCGTGACTCACCGTCACCCGTTCGACCAGCCGGAAGCGGAGCAGGAACTGGCCGACGGTTACCACATTGAATACGCCGGCATGAAATGGGGCATGTTCTTCGTCGGCGAGTACATCGGCATCGTGTTGATTTCGGCGCTGCTGGTGACCTTGTTCTTCGGTGGCTGGCACGGCCCGTTCGGCATTCTGCCGCAGATCCCGTTCATCTGGTTCGCGCTGAAAACCGCGTTCTTCATCATGTTCTTCATCCTGCTGCGCGCCTCGATTCCGCGCCCACGGTATGACCAAGTGATGGATTTCAGCTGGAAGTTCTGCCTGCCGCTGACCCTCGTCAACATGCTGGTGACCGCTGCGATCGTGTTGCTCAACACGCCCGCCGTCGCGGCTCAGTGAGGAAAGAGAATCATGAAGTACATTTTTGACATCGTGCATGGCTTCTTCACCCAGCTTCGCAGCCTGGTGATGATCTTCGGCCATGCCTTCCGCAAGCGCGACACGCTGCAGTACCCGGAAGAAGCCGTGTACCTGCCGCCGCGCTTTCGTGGACGTATCGTCCTGACTCGCGACCCCGACGGCGAAGAGCGTTGTGTGGCCTGCAACCTGTGCGCCGTGGCGTGCCCGGTCGGTTGCATCTCGCTGCAGAAAGCTGAAACCGAAGACGGTCGCTGGTACCCGGAGTTTTTCCGTATCAACTTCTCGCGCTGCATTTTCTGCGGCCTCTGCGAGGAAGCCTGCCCGACCACCGCGATCCAGCTGACACCGGATTTCGAGATGGCCGAGTTCAAACGTCAGGACCTGGTTTACGAGAAAGAAGATCTGTTGATCTCCGGCCCCGGCAAAAACCCTGATTACAACTTCTATCGTGTTGCAGGTATGGCGATTGCCGGGAAGCCGAAAGGCTCCGCGCAGAATGAAGCCCAGCCGATCAACGTGAAGAGCTTGCTGCCTTAAGGAAGAAAGATGGAATTCGCTTTCTATTTCGCATCGGGTATCGCTGTTGTGTCCACGCTTCGCGTGATCACCAACACCAACCCTGTGCACGCCCTGCTCTACCTGATCATTTCGCTGATCGCCGTGGCCATGACGTTCTTCGCCCTCGGCGCACCGTTTGCCGGTGTTCTGGAAGTGATCGCCTACGCTGGCGCCATCATGGTGCTGTTCGTGTTCGTGGTGATGATGCTGAACCTGGGCCCGGCCTCGGTTCAGCAAGAGCGCGTCTGGCTCAAGCCCGGCATCTGGCTGGGCCCGGTCGCCCTCGGCACACTGCTGCTGGTTGAACTGTTGTACGTGCTGTTTAGCGACGCCAGCGGCCAGGCCATCGGCCACACCACCGTAGACGCCAAGGCCGTGGGCATCAGCCTGTTCGGCCCTTATCTGCTGGTGGTCGAACTCGCCTCGATGCTGCTGCTTGCTGCAGCCGTCACGGCGTTCCACTTGGGCCGCAACGAAGCCAAGGAGCAATGACGATGCCTGCTATCCCTTTGGAGCATGGTCTGGCGGTCGCCGGCATCTTGTTCTGCCTCGGTCTGGTCGGCCTGATGGTCCGCCGCAACATTCTCTTCGTGCTGATGAGCCTGGAGGTCATGATGAATGCCTCCGCACTGGCGTTCATCGTTGCCGGTAGCCGCTGGGGTCAGCCGGATGGACAGATCATGTTCATCCTGGTGATCAGCCTGGCAGCCGCCGAGGCCAGTATTGGCCTGGCGATTCTGTTGCAGCTGTATCGCCGCTTCCACACTCTCGATATCGACGCTGCCAGCGAGATGCGCGGATGAATCTTCTCTATCTGACTTTCGTATTCCCTCTTATAGGTTTCCTGCTGCTGTCGTTCTCACGCGGCCGCTTTTCGGAAAACCTGTCGGCGCTGATTGGCGTCGGTTCCATCGGCTTGTCGGCCATCGTCACGGCTTATGTGATCTGGCAATTCAACGTCGCGCCACCTGAAGGCGGTCACTACACCCAGGTGTTGTGGCAGTGGATGGCGGTGGAAGGCTTCACGCCGAACTTCGCGCTGTACCTGGATGGTCTGTCCCTGACCATGCTCGGTGTGGTGGTCGGCGTCGGCTTCCTGATCCACCTGTTCGCGTCCTGGTACATGCGCGGTGAAGCCGGTTACTCGCGCTTTTTCGCCTACACCAACCTGTTTATCGCCAGCATGCTGTTCCTGGTGCTGGGCGATAACCTGTTGTTCCTGTACTTCGGTTGGGAAGGCGTGGGCTTGTGCTCGTACCTGTTGATCGGTTTCTACTACAGCAACCGCAACAACGGTAACGCGGCACTCAAAGCCTTCATCGTGACCCGTATCGGCGACGTGTTCATGGCCATCGGCCTGTTCATCCTGTTCGCGCAACTGGGTACGCTGAACATCCAGGAACTGCTGGTTCTGGCGCCTCAGAAGTTCCAGGCTGGTGACTTCTGGATGGTCATGGCGACCCTGATGCTGCTGGGCGGCGCTGTCGGTAAATCCGCGCAACTGCCGCTGCAAACCTGGCTGGCGGATGCGATGGCCGGTCCTACCCCGGTTTCGGCACTGATCCACGCCGCAACCATGGTGACCGCCGGTGTCTACCTGATCGCCCGTACTCACGGTCTGTTTGCGTTGGCGCCGGACATCCTGCACCTGGTCGGCATCGTTGGCGGCGTCACGCTGGTTCTGGCAGGTTTTGCCGCACTGGTCCAGACCGACATCAAACGTATCCTCGCCTACTCGACCATGAGCCAGATCGGCTACATGTTCCTGGCCCTGGGCGTTGGCGCATGGGATGGCGCGATCTTCCACCTGATGACCCACGCCTTCTTCAAGGCGCTGCTGTTCCTTGCGTCCGGTGCGGTGATCGTTGCCTGCCACCACGAGCAGAACATCTTCAAGATGGGCGGTCTGTGGAAAAAACTGCCGCTGGCCTACACCAGCTTCATCGTCGGCGGCGCGGCTCTGTCGGCCTTGCCACTGGTCACCGCAGGCTTCTACTCCAAGGACGAAATCCTCTGGGAAGCGTTCGCCAGCGGCAACCACGGTCTGCTTTACGCAGGTCTGGTCGGCGCGTTCATGACGTCGCTGTACACCTTCCGCCTGATCTTCATCGCGTTTCACGGTGAAGCGAAGACCGAAGCCCACGCCGGCCACGGCATCGCTCACTGGCTGCCACTGTCGGTGCTGATCGTATTGTCTACCGCCATTGGCGCGATGATCGTTCCACCACTGCACGGCGTACTGCCCCAAAGCGTCGGCCATGCTGGCGGCGAAGCCAAGCACAGTCTGGAAATCGCTTCGGGCGCCATCGCCCTGGCCGGTATCCTGCTGGCCGCGCTGCTGTTCCTCGGCAAGCGTCGTTTCGTCACTGCAATCGCCAACAGCGGCATCGGCCGCTTCCTTTCGGCCTGGTGGTTCGCTGCCTGGGGCTTCGACTGGATCTACGACAAACTGTTCGTCAAGCCATACCTTGCGATCAGCCACGCACTGCGCAGAGACCCGTTCGACCAGACTATCGGTCTGATCCCGCGTATGGCCAAAGGCGGCCACACCGCCCTGAGCCGTACCGAAACCGGTCAACTGCGTTGGTACGCGGCATCGATGGCAGCCGGCTCCGTGCTGGTCATCGGCGCCATCGTGCTGGTAGCGGTCTGATATGAACCTTGCGAACTTGCGAAAGGAATTGAGCCCGTCATGATTCTGCCTTGGCTAATCCTGATCCCCTTCATCGGCGGCCTGCTGTGCTGGATGGGTGAGCGCTTCGGCGCTACCCTCCCCCGCTGGATTGCGCTGTTGACCATGACCCTGGAACTCGCTCTCGGCCTCTGGCTGTGGGCCCACGGTGACTACTCATTTGCTCCGGCGCCTGGCGCCGACCCGACCTGGGTGCTTGAGTTCAAGCACATCTGGATCGAGCGCTTCGGCATCAGCGTGCACCTGGCCCTCGACGGCCTGTCGCTGTTGATGATCCTGCTGACCGGTCTGCTGGGTATCCTCTCGGTACTCTGCTCGTGGAAAGAGATCCAGCGTCACGTTGGCTTCTTCCACTTGAACCTGATGTGGATCCTGGGCGGTGTCATCGGCGTGTTCCTCGCCCTCGACCTGTTCATGTTCTTCTTCTTCTGGGAAATGATGCTGGTGCCGATGTACTTCCTCATCGCGCTCTGGGGTCACAGTTCTTCGGACGGCAAGAAAACCCGGATCTACGCGGCGACCAAGTTCTTCATCTTCACTCAGGCTTCCGGTCTGATCATGCTGGTGGCGATCCTGGGTCTGGTACTGGTCAACTTCGACGACACCGGCGTGATTACATTCAACTACGCCGACCTGTTGAAAACCAAGATGTCGCTGACCACCGAGTACATCCTGATGCTCGGCTTCTTCATCGCCTTCGCAGTGAAGCTGCCCGTGGTGCCGTTCCACTCCTGGTTGCCTGACGCTCACGCCCAGGCGCCGACAGCGGGTTCGGTCGACCTGGCCGGTATCTTGTTGAAAACGGCTGCTTACGGTCTGCTGCGTTTCGCCCTGCCGCTGTTCCCGAATGCCTCGGCCGAGTTTGCGCCGATCGCCATGACCCTCGGTCTGATCGGGATCTTCTACGGTGCGTTCCTGGCCTTCGCACAAACCGACATCAAGCGTCTGATTGCCTACTCTTCCGTTTCCCACATGGGCTTCGTGTTGATCGGCATCTACTCCGGCAGCCAACTGGCGCTGCAGGGCGCGGTGATGCAGATGCTGGCGCACGGTCTGTCGGCCGCAGCACTCTTTATCCTCAGTGGTCAGCTGTACGAGCGCACCCACACCCGCGACATGCGTGAAATGGGAGGCCTGTGGTCGAAGATCGCTTACCTGCCGGCCCTCAGCCTGTTCTTTGCCGCCGCATCCCTGGGCTTGCCGGGTACCGGTAACTTCGTCGGTGAGTTCCTGATCCTGATCGGCAGCTTCGCCGCTGCGCCATGGATCACCATCATCGCGACGTCCGGTCTGGTGTTCGGTTCGGTCTACTCGCTGATCATGATCCACCGTGCCTACTTCGGCCCGTCCAAATCGGACGCGGTGCTGCATGGCATGGATGGTCGCGAACTGATCATGGTGGTCGGTCTGGCGGCGCTGCTGATTTACATCGGCGTGTACCCGCAACCGTTCCTCGATACTTCTGCTGCGACAATGCATGGCGTGCAGCAGTGGCTCGGCACCGCCTTCACTCAACTCGCTTCGGCCCGGTAAGAGCGCTATGGAATTCACGACTCAACACTTTATCGCGCTTGCGCCGTTGTTGATCACCAGCGCCACGATCATCGTGGTGATGCTGGCGATTGCCTGGCGCCGCAACCACTCGCAGACCTTCCTGATTTCCGTGGCGGGTCTGAACCTGGCGTTGCTGTCGATCCTGCCAGCCCTGAAAGTCGCGCCTCTGGCCGTGACCCCGTTGCTGCAAATCGATAGCTTCGCCTGCTTGTACATGGCGCTGATCCTGGTGGCCACCCTCGCCTGTGTAACCCTCGCCCACGCCTACCTCGGCGATGGCGGTTCGGGCTACCCGGGCAACCGTGAAGAACTTTACCTGCTGATCCTGATGGCCGCCGCCGGTGGACTGGTGCTGGTCAGCGCGCAGCACCTGGCCGGGTTGTTCATCGGTCTGGAACTGCTCTCGGTACCGGTTTACGGTCTGGTGGCTTACGCCTTCTTCAACAAGCGTTCGCTGGAAGCCGGTATCAAGTACATGGTGCTGTCGGCCGCCGGTTCCGCGTTCCTGTTGTTCGGTATGGCCCTGCTGTATGCCGACTCCGGTAGCCTGAGCTTTGTCGGTATCGGTCAGGCCCTGGCGGCCACCGGCCTGCCAAGCTCGCTGGCGCAACTGGGCCTGGGCATGATGCTGATCGGTCTGGCGTTCAAGCTGTCGCTGGTACCGTTCCACCTCTGGACCCCGGACGTTTACGAAGGTGCTCCGGCGCCGGTGGCCGCGTTCCTCGCCACTGCGTCGAAAGTCGCCGTGTTCGCGGTGATGGTGCGTCTGTTCCAGATCTCGCCGGCGGCGAGCAGCGGTGTCCTGAGCGACGTGCTGACCATCATCGCCATCGCGTCGATCCTGTTCGGTAACCTGCTGGCACTGACCCAAAGCAACCTCAAGCGTCTGCTGGGTTACTCGTCCATCGCGCACTTCGGTTACCTGCTGATCGCCCTGGTGGCGAGCAAGGGTCTGGCCGTGGAAGCCATCGGCGTGTACCTGGTCACCTACGTGATCACCAGCCTCGGCGCGTTCGGCGTGATCACGCTGATGTCCTCGCCGTACAACGGCCGTGACGCGGATGCCCTGTACGAATACCGCGGCCTGTTCTGGCGCCGTCCGTACCTGACCGCCGTACTGACCGTGATGATGCTGTCCCTTGCCGGTATCCCGCTGACCGCGGGCTTCATCGGCAAGTTCTACATCATCGCTACCGGTGTCGAGTCGCACCAATGGTGGCTGGTCGGCTCCCTGGTACTGGGCAGCGCCATCGGCGTCTTCTACTACCTGCGCGTGATGGTCACCCTGTACCTGATCGAGCCGAACCTGCGTCGCCACGATGCGCAACTGCACTGGGAACAAAAGGCAGGCGGCGTGATGCTGCTGGCCATCGCCGTAGTGGCGTTCTTCCTCGGTGTGTATCCGCAACCGCTGCTGAACCTGGTTCAGCAATCGGGTCTGGCGGGCTGATCGGTTAGCGATTCCCGGTAGAAAACAGAAACGGCACCTTCGGGTGCCGTTTTTGCGTTTGTGGGATTTGTTACCGCAGCCCTCGCCTCCTCCCACAATCCCCGAAAGCTCTCGCCGGACAATCCGCCTCGTCCTACAGCCAGCATTGAGCACTTGGCTCTATCTTGAGTGACTGCTGGATAGAGCAATCGAGGCGAGGACGAATAATGAAACGTGACATCTTTTTAGAATTGGTAGAAGGCTTCGACGCCTTGGCCGCTGAGCGCCAAGGCAAAGTCTCACTGCTACACCCAAAAGCGAAAGCCGCCAAACTGGCCTCCGTCATCAATGAGGAACCACACAACTTTGCCGCCCCCAAAAATTCTGGCTATATTTGTCCAGAATACGGGGGACACATGATGCTCATCGTTCCGTTGGCAGAAGCAAAAAACAATCTATCTAAACTCGTCGATGAAGCCGCCGCGGGACAGGTCATCACGATTACCAAACATGGTCGGGCACTTGCCCGCCTCGTTCCCGTGGGAAAACCCTGCGGACAGCGTATCGGAGCAATGAAAGGCAAACTGGTACTGCCCGAAGAGTTCGACGCCGCATTGCCGGACGACATGCTTGATGCTTTTGAAGGCACTCAAGAATGAGGCTTCTGCTCGACACGCACATTTTGCTCTGGACGCTCAGTGATGACTCCAGGCTATCCGGCAAAGCCAGAACGATAATTGAGAACGCTGCCGATATTTACGTCAGCGCAGCGACATTCTGGGAAATGGCGATCAAGGTCGGGCTGGGAAAGCTGAACGTTGACCTAGAGGAAATCCGGCAATACTGCCTCGAAAGCGGGTTCATCGAACTGCCGGTTACTTCGGAACATGCCATCGCCGTGAAAGACCTCGAACATCACCATCGCGACCCCTTCGACCGCCTTATTGTTGCAACTGCCATGACAGAACCCATGAAACTTCTCACCGCCGATCCATTGGTTGCCCGCTACACGGATTTGGCTGTTTTGGTCTGATCGGCCCACCACACAACCGTGTTGACGGAAAAGCTCAGGGCGTGAAGGCGGTGGAACAGGCACAATCGGCATAGGGGACGGCCTTCATAGGCCGTTCCCCTGCCACACCACCCGGCATGCGGGTCCGCACCGGGCGGTTCGAGAGATTGAGGTTATGAGAGTCGCACCAGTCCCAGCCTGTCGAACCATGCCACATCCAACACTCGATTCAGCTCAAATCGGCTGTTACGCCACCAGCTATACGAGTTGGCCGCCACTTTCCGGGCCGTTTGACTGCTGGCTCCCAGCACCCTCAGTTCGCGGTAGATCGTCGATCCACGCCGCCATTGCTTAAGCTGGATCGCTCGCAGTCGGTGTCGTATCCATTCATCAAGCTCTCGCCAGATTTTCGGTGTTTGTGACAACCCAAAGTAAGTTTTCCAGCCCAAGAGATAAGGGCGCAGATTTTCGACGACTTGTCGCAGACTGCGGCCACCTGAGCGACGGGTGAGTTCGCGTATCCGTTGCTTGAACTGCTTGCGCGCTTTGACCGCCACAGCTCTTTTGACGCCTTGGGGCGACGCCCAAAAGGCATATCCAAGAAACTTGCGACCAAATGCACTCGCCACCGCACTCTTGCTCTCGTTGACACTCAAGTGCAGCTTTTCATACAGACGCTTCAGCAAAGCCATTACCCGCTGCCCAGCCCTGCGGCTGCGAACATACACATTCGCATCGTCGGCATAGCGTGCGAAGCAATGACCTCGACGTTCAAGCTCCCGATCCACTTCGTCCAGCAGCACATTCGCCAGCAATGGCGACAGCGGGCCACCTTGCGGTGCCCCGCAGCGGCTTTTCTCGACCACGCCATTGATCAGCGTTCCCGCATCCAGATACGCCCGAATCAACCGGATAACCGCCCGACCCGCAATCCGCTTGCGTAGACGATCAATCAAAATATCGTGGTCGACCCGGTCGAAGAACTTCTCCAGATCAACATCCACCACCACTCTGCGCCCTGAGGACACATGGCGCTGGGCCGCCAAAACGGCGTCCTGCGCACAGCGTCCCGGACGGAAGCCGTAGCTGTGTTCACTGAAAGTCGGATCGAGTAATGGCTGCAAGACTTGCAGCAAGGCTTGCTGGATCAAACGGTCGGTGACCGTTGGGATACCCAGCTCGCGTTGACCGCCGTCAGGTTTGGGAATGGCCACACGCCGTACCGGGCTGGGCCGGTAGACACCTGATAGAAGCTGTTCACGAATCGCCGCCCATTGGGTCAGCAAGTATTCGGCCGTCTGATCAATATCCAGACCGTCGACTCCCGCCGCACCTTTGTTGGCCTTGACCCGCTTCCACGCCCGCTTCAGGTTTTCTCTCGCAAAGGCCCGCTCCAGCAGCCCTTGCCCTGCGTTGTTGGATTCATCTTGCGGGCGATCGACCTCGTCGCTGACGGGATTTCTCACGGCTTCACCGTTCGCAGTCTCCATCCGCCCTGCGTTTGGCAGGCATCTGACTTCCGGTCTTTCGCATCAATATGGCCTATAACGCTTTCTCTCGTTCGGCCCTTCGTCAAAAAAAAAAAGACTACTACGGCCTCTGCTGACTTCTCGCTCCGGCTGGCGCCGTCGCCCTTTCAGGCACAAGGCGAGATCTCCCCAGGTAAGAACGCAATCCTTCCCCGCACAACCGCCGGATTTACGCTGCCTGACCCTTGACCACAAGAGCTTCGCGGTTTGTTGCCCGCTCGCCCTGGTTGGCATCGCCTTATATCCGGTTCTTGTCCATCGGCTCACGGTTTCGATTCACGCTTCCTCCCCACACTCGGTCGCCCTCATGCAGTTGCGCTTCACTTCGTTCGCTGTGGTCAGCTCACGGCGGGACTTTCACCCACAAGATTGCGCCCATGCTGGGCGCACAACAAAAACGGCACCTTTCGGTACCGTTCGCATTTACATTCCAGCTATTTACTTACGCGCTGCCTCCCACGATTTCAGCAGTTCGGCATAGCTCACGGTTTCACCCTTAGGCTTCTCGTTCGCCAGTTTCGGTTTCGGTGCACCCGGCTGATCGAACCAGTATTGCGCATCGCGCTCCGGGTTCATTTTCGGTGCGCAGGTGGCTTGCGCCTTCGAGCGTTCCAGACGAGTCATGATCGCGTCCTGATCCTTGGCCAGGCCATCCAGCGCCTGTTGCGGAGTCTTCTCGCCGCTGGCCGCTTCCGCGATGTGGCTCCACCACAGTTGTGCCAACCGTGGATAGTCCGGCACGTTGGTCCCGGTCGGGGTCCATTGCACGCGGGCCGGGCTGCGGTAGAACTCGACCAGACCACCGAGTTTCGGTGCCAGGTCGGTCATGGCTTGCGAGTTGATGTCCGACTCGCGGATCGGGGTCAGGCCGACGATGGTTTTCTTCAGCGAAACGGTTTTCGAGGTCACAAACTGTGCATAGAGCCAGGCGGCGAGTTTCTGTTTCTCAGGCGTGGACTTCATGAAAGTCCAGGAACCCACGTCCTGATACCCCAGCTTCATGCCCTCCTCCCAGTACGGTCCGCGCGGTGATGGCGCCATGCGCCATTTCGGCGTGCCGTCGGCGTTCATCACCGGCAGGCCCGGTTTGGTCATGTCGGCGGTAAATGCGGTGTACCAGAAAATCTGCTGGGCGATATTGCCCTGGGACGGCACCGGACCGGATTCGGAGAAGGTCATGCCCGCCGCTTCGGGTGGCGCGTACTTCTTCAGCCAGTCGACGTACTTGGTGGTGGCAAACACCGCCGCCGGGCCGTTGGTGTCGCCGCCGCGGGTCACGCTGGAGCCGACCGGATGGCAGTCTTCGACGCGGATACCCCACTCGTCTACCGGCAAGCCGTTGGGAATGCCTTTGTCGCCAGCACCGGCCATGGAGAACCAGGCATCGGTAAAGCGCCAGCCGAGGGAAGGGTCTTTCTTGCCGTAGTCCATGTGCCCGTAAATACGCTTGCCGTCGATTTCCTTGACGTCTTCGCTGAAGAATTTGGCGATGTCTTCATAGGCCGACCAGTTCACCGGCACGCCCAATTCGTAACCGTACTTCTCCTTGAACTTGGCTTTCAGCTCTGGACGTTCGAACCAGTCGGCGCGGAACCAGTAGAGGTTGGCGAACTGCTGGTCGGGCAGCTGATAGATCTTGCCGTCCGGCGCAGTAGTGAACGAGATGCCGATGAAGTCTTTGATGTCCAGGGTCGGCGAGGTGTAGGCCTTGCCTTCGTTGGCCATCAGGTCGGTGATCGATTCGGTTTTGCCGTAGCGAAAGTGCGTACCGATCAGGTCCGAGTCGTTGACCCAGCCGTCATAGATATTCTTGTCCGATTGCATCTGGGTCTGCAGCTTTTCCACCACGTCGCCTTCCTGCAGCAAGTCGTGGGTCAGCTTGATCCCGGTGATTTCGGTGAAGGCCTTGGCCAGCGTTTTGGATTCATATTCGTGGGTTGCAATGGTTTCCGAGACCACCTTGATGCTCATCCCGCGAAACGGCTCGGCCGCCTTGATGAACCACTTCAGCTCCGCGAGCTGCTGCTCTGGGGTGAGGGTGGACGGTGTGAATTCGCTGCCAATCCATTTCTTCGCGGCGTCTTCATAGGCATCGGCCCACGCCGCAGCGCTCAGCCCGCTGAGTGCCAGCATGGCTGCCAATGAAACGCTATGTCGCAGCTTATTGTTTTTGTCGAACATAGAGACCTCCTTTATGGGTTTCGGAGCAACTTTGCCGAGCGATTCGACTAGCCCCAACGCATCACAGCCAACAGCCACACCAGGGACAACGCGGACGCCACCCAGATGCTCCAGTCGGTGACGCCGATTACCAGCAAATGCAGGTAGGCGCTGCCGAGAAGACCGATAAACAAGCGATCGCCACGGGTGGTGGCAATCGGCAACAAACCTCGCCGAAGAATGCTCGGCGAACGCAATTCCCAGGTCGTCATGCCCACCAGTATCAGGCCAATGACGATAAAGAACGCTGCTGTGGGGGTGGTCCAACTCATCCATTCCATCATCAGCTCCTCAGACCCGGCCCAGGGCAAAGCCCTTGGCCACGTGGTTGCGAACAAACCAGATCACCAGCATGCCGGGCAGGATGGTCAACACCCCCGCCGCCGCCAGCACGCCCCAGTCAATGCCGGACGCCGAGACCGTGCGCGTCATCACCGCCGCAATCGGTTTGGCATTGACCGAGGTCAGCGTTCGCGCCAGCAGCAGTTCGACCCAGGAAAACATGAAGCAGAAAAATGCCGTCACGCCGATCCCGGAGCCAATCAGCGGAACGAAAATCTTCACGAAGAACTTGGGGAAACTGTAGCCATCGATGTAGGCGGTTTCGTCGATCTCCTTGGGCACGCCGGACATGAAACCTTCGAGGATCCACACCGCCAACGGCACGTTGAACAGGCAGTGGGCCAAGGCCACAGCGATGTGGGTGTCGAACAAACCAATCGAGGAATACAGCTGGAAGAACGGCAGCAAAAACACTGCCGGTGGCGCCATGCGGTTGGTCAGGAGCCAGAAAAACAGGTGCTTGTCGCCGAGGAATCGATAGCGCGAGAACGCATAGGCGGCCGGTAATGCCACGCTCAGCGAAATCACCGTGTTCAGGCTCACGTAGTACAACGAGTTGAGGTAACCGGTGTACCAGGCCGGATCGGTGAAGATCACCTTATAGTTGGCGAAGGTAAAATCCTGCGGAAACAACGTCAGGCCGCTGAGGATTTCGGTATTGCTCTTGAAGGACATGTTCAGCAGCCAGTAGATCGGCACCAGCAGGAACAGGATGTAGATCAGCAGCGGAATAAGCTTTCTCTTGCTCATGGCAGACCTCAGCGGTTGGCGTCAGAGTGAGTCATGGCCGTATAGAACAGCCAGGACACCAACAGGATGATCAGGAAGTACACCAGCGAGAAAGCCGCCGCCGGGCCGAGGTCAAACTGCCCGATCGCCATTTGCGTCAGGGTCTGACTCAAGAACGTCGTGGCATTCCCCGGTCCGCCGCCCGTCAGCACGAATGGCTCGGTGTAAATCATGAAACTGTCCATGAACCGCAGCATCACCGCGATCAGCAACACGCTCTTGAGCTTGGGCAGCTGGATATGTCGGAACACCGCCCAGGCCGACGCGCGATCAATCCGTGCCGCCTGGTAATAGACGTCCGGAATCGCCCGCAGACCGGAGAAACACAACAGCGCCACCAACGACGTCCAGTGCCAGACGTCCATCACCAGCACCGTGACCCAGGCGTCCATGGTGTTGGCCGCATAGTTGTAGTTCAGGCCCATGGCCTTGAGGCTGGCGCCGAGCAGGCCAATGTCGGCCCGGCCGAAGATCTGCCAGATGGTGCCGACCACGTTCCACGGAATCAGCAAGGGAATCGCCAGAATGATCAGCACCAGCGACGACCAGCGGCCCTTGGTCGGCATGGTCAGGGCGATGGCGATACCCAGCGGGATTTCGATCAGCAGCACACAACCCGAGTAGATGAACTGACGCAGCAACGAGTCATGCAGGCGCGGATCGAGCAGCACTTGCCGGTACCAGTCGGCGCCGACGAAGTAGCGGCTGGACTGGTCGAAGATGTCCTGCACCGAGTAGTTGACCACGGTCATCATCGGGATCACCGCACTGAATGCCACCAGCAAAAACACCGGCAACACCAGCCACCAGGCCTTGTTGTTCTGCACCTTGTTCATGGCTGCGTCTCCAGCAGGTAGTCGTCGGCATACACCATCAACCACTGTGCCGGGAAGCTGATGTAGGCGGTTCCCTCAGGCACTGGCTTGTCTTCGGCCAAACGCACTTTCAGCGGCGCGCCGTCGAGGTTCAGGGTCATGATCTTGTAGGTCCCGAGGTCTTCGACGTGTACGACCTGTGCCTGCATCGCGTCATCAAAGGGTTCGTCCCACACATGGACGAACTCCGGACGGATACCGACCTTCAAGGTATGCCACTCGGATTCGGCGATGCGTTGCTGTTGCGCGTCTGACAAAGGCAAATGGGTCGAAGCGAAACCGACGCCACCCGGCTGAGGCTGCACCTCAATCAGATTCATCCCCGGACTGCCGATGAAATAGCCGACAAAGGTGTGGCTCGGTCGCTCGAACAGTTCTCGCGGCGTACCGAATTGCACAATCTGCCCGCCGTACATCACCGCGATCTTGTCGGCGAAGGTCGAGGCTTCGAGCTGATCGTGGGTGACGTAGACCATGGTAATGTTGAACTGCTCGTGGATCTGCTTGAGCTTGCGCCGCAGCTTCCACTTCAAGTGTGGGTCGATTACTGTCAGCGGCTCATCGAACAGGATCGCCGAGACGTCATCGCGCACCAACCCACGGCCCATGGAGACTTTCTGCTTTTCATCGGCCGTGAGGTTGCGCGCCTTCTTGCTCAACAACGCCTGGAGGTCGAGGACTTCGGCGATTTCCTGCACCTTGCTGTGAATTTTCGCCTCGGCCATGCCCTGATTGCGCAGCGGAAAAGCCAGGTTGTCGAACACCGTCATGGTGTCGTAGACCACCGGAAACTGGAAAACCTGAGCGATGTTGCGCTTCTCGGGGGTCAGGTCATTGACCACTTTGTTGTCGAACAGCACCTGACCCTGGGACGGGCTGAGCAGCCCGGAAATGATGTTGAGCAAGGTCGACTTGCCGCAGCCTGACGGCCCGAGCAAGGCATAGGCACCACCCTGCTCCCAGACGTGATCCATCTCGCGAATCGCGTAATCTTCGGGGCCGCTCGGCGTGCGGGTGTAACTGTGGGCGAGGTGCTGCAAACGAATTTCGGCCATCAGGCAACCCTCGCGATACGGCGACCGGGCGCCTGGACCAGCCGCCCCTGCATATCGAACACAAACAGTTTATGAGTCGGGATATAGATGCGAATCGGCGCATCGACGTCGTATTCGTGAACGCCCGGCAGGTGCAGCACCAACAGGAAATGTTCGTTGCGCACGTGCAGGAAGGTTTCCGACCCGCTGATCTCCGCCACCTCGACGGTCACCGCCAGCTCCAGATCATCGTCGTTGCTCGGCACCAGCGAAATATGGCTGGGCCGTACGCCAAAACGGAACTCGCCCTCACCCACCGGCCGCAGATCGACGTTCAACGGGAAGTGCACGAAATTGGCGAAGCTGACTTCGTTGCCGGCGATACGCCCCGGCATCAGGTTGATCGGCGGCTCGGAGAATAACTCCGCCGCCAGCACGGTTTGCGGCTGGTGATACACCTCGGAAGACTTGCCGCTCTGAATCACCCGACCCTCGTGAAGAATGGTGGTGGTGCCGCCCAGGGCCAGGGCTTCATTGGGTTCGGTGGTGGCGTAGATGGCGATGGTGTGGCGAGCCTTGAACAGCTCGCGCATTTCCTGACGCAGTTCTTCGCGCAGTTTGTAGTCGAGGTTCACCAGTGGCTCGTCAAACAGGATCAGCTCGGCGTCCTTGACCAGCGCCCGGGCCATCGCCGTGCGCTGTTGCTGCCCACCGGAGAGTTCGAGGGGATGGCGCTGGAGGAATTTCTCGATGCGCAACATCTTCGCGGTTTCCAGCACTTTGCTCTGGATCAGCTCATTGGACAAACCGCCCTGGCGCAACGGCGAGGCGATGTTCTCGAACACCGTCATGGTCGGGTAGTTGATGAACTGCTGATAGACCATCGACACGTTGCGCAAACGCACCGGACGCTGGGTGACGTCGACGCCGTTCATCAGGATGCGGCCGCTGTCGGGCTTGTCCAGACCGGCCATCAGGCGCATGAGACTGGTTTTGCCGGACAGCGTGCGCCCGAGCAAAACGTTGAAAGATCCGGCTTCGAAACTAAGGCACGCATCGTCGATCCAGGTCTGGCCCTCGACGGTGCGGCTGACGTGCTCCAGGGTTAATGACATGGCTCGGCCTTTTTATTATTGGAGTCAAGCGACCGGAGCTACAGAGCGACATTCGTGCCAGAAATTGCAAGCCGTTGATCCGACTTGGAAATCCTTCATATGAAAGATAAACCGCGTTCGTTGCTGAACAGAAATGAACAATGACGACTGAACAATTGAACAATCCGTCGGTTGACAATGAACAATAGTGAACAACACTCTACGGATGCTTTGGGCTCGCAAAGACGAGCGCATAACAAAAACAACAAAGCTTTTTCAGAGACTGCCGACCATGGCCGCACTCGCATCAAAGCTCTCCCACGACGCGATCATTCAGGACTCCTGGTCCCGCTGCCGCGCGTTCGGTCTCAATCATCAGAGCGCACCGGCGTTTGATCAGTTGCCGGCCGAGGGCATCGCACAGTTGCTGGAGAGCCAGCATTCCCTGGTGCAGACCACTCACCAGGAAGTCCTGCCGTATTACGAGAACATCCTCAGCAACTCCAACTGCCTGATCATGCTCGCCGACAACCAAGGCCAGGTACTGACAACCTGGGGCACCCAGCGCTTTATCGAGCCGAGTCTGACCCGCGGTTTCAGCGCCGGCGCCAGCTGGATGGAACGGTGCAGCGGCACCAATGCCATTGGCACCGCGCTGGCCTGCGAGCAGGCGGTGCACATCGAACACGATGAACATTTCCTCAAGGCCAACCGTTTCATGACCGGTTCCGCCGCGCCGATTTTCGATGCCGAGCGCAAGGTGATCGCGGTGTTGGATGTGTCCAGCGACAGCTACCTGCCGCCGTCTCACACCCTGGGCATGGTCAAAATGATGAGCCAGACCGTGGAAAACCGGCTGATCCTCAACCTGTTCCATGGTCAGCATTTCCAGCTGACCTTTAACACTGGCCTGAACAACCTCGACAGCCAATGGGCCGGGCTGCTGATCTTTGACGAGACGGGCCAAGTGCTGTCCGCCAACCGCCGGGCTGACAATCTGCTGGGCATCAGCCTGTCGCGCGTCAGCGTCGAAAGTCTGTTCAAAGTTTCGCTGCTGGAGTTGCTGAACCAGCCGGACGACCTTCCCTTCGCCTTGCAAACCTCGGGACGCAACCGCTTCCAGTGCCTGTTGAAGCGGCCGAAACAGGCAGTGATTCAGGCGCGGCTGTTTGTCGAACCTACGGTGACGGCACCGGCAGCGATCAGCCTCAATACCCTGCATTTCGGCGACAGCCGCGTGGAAAAAGCCGTGCGCCAGGCCGAGCGTTTGCTGGAAAAAGACATTCCGTTGTTGATCCACGGCGAAACCGGGGTCGGCAAGGAGGTTTTCGTCAAAGCCCTGCATCAGGCCAGCTCTCGGAGCAAAAAACCGTTCATTGCCGTCAACTGTGCAGCGATCCCCGCCGAACTGGTGGAGTCCGAGCTGTTTGGCTACGAAAAAGGCGCATTCACCGGCGCCAACCAGAAAGGCAGCATCGGGCTGATCCGCAAGGCTGACAAAGGCACCCTGTTCCTTGATGAAATCGGTGACATGCCGTTGCCGACTCAGGCTCGACTGCTGCGAGTGTTGCAGGAGCGTTGCGTGCAACCGGTGGGCAGCAGCGAGTTGTTCCCGGTGGATATTCGCATCATCTCGGCCACCAACCGCTCGTTGCGCGAGCAGGTTCAGCTCGGGCGGTTTCGTGAAGATCTCTATTACCGGATTGGTGGTTTGACGCTGGAGTTACCGCCGTTAAGGGACCGCAGCGATAAACAAGCACTGTTCAAGCGCTTGTGGGAGCAACACCGTGAGCCGAGCCAGTGGGCTGGATTGAGCCATGAGGTGATGGAGTTGTTCAGCCGCCATCCGTGGCCGGGGAATCTTCGCCAGGTCAGCAGCGTGATGCAGGTAGCGCTGGCCATGGCTGAGGAACAACCGGTGCGGCGGGAGCATTTGCCGGATGATTTTTTTGTGGATATGGAGATGGAGCCGATGGATTTACCGGAGCCGCTGGCGGTGGATTTATATGATGCACAGGATTTGAATCGGCAGTTGCAGGCAGCTGGGGGGAATATTTCGCACTTGGCTCGAAGATTGGGGGTTAGCCGAAATACCCTTTACAAGCGGTTGCGTCAGACTGAGTGATGAACCAATTCACAATAGGCGTAGCAACCCATTGCCATAGCTGAGTTGAATCACCCCCAGTCAGTGCTGCATCCATTTGTCCAAGCCGGACATTGCCAATTACTGGAAGATCGGCTCGGCATACGTCGCTGACGCGGCACCAAGTGTGCGCAGGCCAATAAGCACGATTGCCACCATTATGAGCCCTGCGGCAATGGCTACACCGAACCCTGCTCGTGCGCCATAAGTATCGATGATCAGGCCCGAAAGTACTCCACCGAGCGCTACGCCGATGCTGATACCTGTTGTCATCCATGTCAGTCCTTCGGTGATCTTGGACGGTGGAACAATGATCGTACCGAGATTCATGACGACGACCATCGTTGGCGCAAATGACATACCTGCCACAAAGAGCATCCCAGAAAGGATATAGACGTCAGGTGACAGAATGGGCAATACGGCTGTTACTGCCGTTATCACTACCCCAATAAAGAACTGCTTTTCAATCGGTAAGGAAACTCTTAACGCGCCAAACGTCAGGCCCGCGATCATTGAGCCGAGCGCATAGGCTGCCAGGATGAAGCTGGCAGACGCTGGCCAGCCTTGTGCGTTGGCGAAGGCAACAACCGCCACATCGATTGATCCGCCAATTACACCCATCGCCAAGAGTGCCAGAACGATGGTACGAACGCCGGGGATAAATAAGGTCGAGCTTGCGTTCCTCCTATTGCCCACGACCACCTTCGGTTCTGTCTGCCGCTGCAGAAGAAAAGCCGTCACCCCGATGATGAGCAGCAAGACGGCGACAAGAGGTCCGGCTTCGGCGAAGAAGCTGGTGCTCAGACCAATGGCGAGTGGTGGGCCGATAATAAAGGCGAGTTCAGTTAGAACAGTGTCCAGGGAGAAGGCCGTGTGTAATTGCGGCTTGCCACGGAAAAGCTGCGTCCAGCGTGCTCTTATCATGGCGGGCATGCTTGGCATCGTGCCCGCCAATGCAGCAAGAATAAACAACAGTAGGGTCGGCGCCCTCATATAGACAGCAATTATCAGCGCCAGCAACATACCAATGCTGAAGGCCGTCACAAAGGGCAGAACCCGACTCTGACCCCGCTGATCAACGAGTTTCGACACTTGCGGGCCTATTAACGCATTCGCCAAGGTAAATGTACCGGCAACCGAGCCAGCCAGCCAATAGAGACCCGTCTGCTGCACCAACATGGTAATGATGCCGATGCCGATCATCGCCTGTGGCAGACGGGCAATGGAACTCGCGATCACTAACCCCATGACGCCGGGGGTTGTGAGAAGTTCGCGGTAGGGATTAGCCATGATTCCTCCTGTTTATACTTCGACGCTGATGGATAGCCCGCTGCACGCGACGCAAACTATGGGGCGGCATATCGGCGCCTGAATGGTTATTTGAGCAAGCATACAAGTGGGTAGTTACAAACCCACTTGCATGTAGATGAGCGTAATGCTCACTCATCACCTCTTACGAAAGTGCTTGATTCATTGCTTCAGCTAAGTGCTTGCGGTTACTGACGTCCTCCATCATGGACACATGCCCGCCAGGAATAGAAACAGAACTAATCGCCAAATCAGGCAAGAGTTCTCTCCACCCGCCTACCATATCCACCTGCGGCAGAGGTGTACGCTCACGATCAGCCGCGTAGAAATGATAGATATTGACCGGCAATGGAGATGGATTATAGGCGCCGGCAATTTGTGAGAAATGATAAATGACTTGCCATTTGACTGTTTCCAGCGAAATGTCTGCATTTAAATCATAGCCTCCCAGATCCTGTGCTTTGTTAATCAGCACAGCAAACTCATCACCCTCATTTAAAACATCGAATTTATGACGCTCCGCCTCGGAAGCCACCGCCTTAACATGCTCAATAAAATAGTGGTTAATACCCTGGTTTTTATAAAGCAACTTGTGCGGCGCGGGAACATCAATAAAGCCTAAAAATTCAACGCTGGCCTCTTTGCACATAAGCGCATGGGCGATGGCATAAGCGAGAATCCCTCCAGAGGAATACCCGGCAATGCGATAAGGCCCTTCAGGCTGGATCGCCTGGATGAGCCGAATCATTCTTTCGGCCATTTCCTCCATCGAGTGAGGCAAAGGGTCGCCAATGGCCGACCACGGCAATACATGGATCGGGCAGCTGACGCGGATTTGTTGCGCCAGAGAAATAGCATACGAGTAATCGGCTAATCCCGAGGGCACGAAAAAGACCGGGGGCTCAGTCCCGCCAGCGCGCACCGTGACTGCCCCGATCTGCGGGTTGAACACAGGAGACTGTGCAATCTGAGTGGCAAGGTTAGCCAATCGAGGAATTTCAAAAATGTCGCTCAGCGAACACTCCAGACCATAACTCCTGACTTTTTGCATCAGCTGGACCGCCAGGAGCGAATGGCCGCCGAGGGCGAAGAAGTTGTCATGGCGACCGACCGGCTCAACACCGAGCAACCCCGACCAAAGCGCTGCCAGGATCGTCTCGATCTCACCTTGTGGTGCCTCATACGCCGCATGGGCAAAGGCCTCGCCCTCAGGAACAGGCAACGCCTTGCGATCAAGCTTGCCATTAGGGGTTAGCGGCAAGCGTTCAATCAGCACAAAGGCAGACGGCACCATGTAGTCGGGTAGACGCTCACTCAGATAATCACGCAGTCGTCCTGCAAGCGGTAGACCCGCCTCGGAGTCGGCCTTAGGTATTAAGGCATCATTTCCCGGGACCTCTGGCTGAGCTACTACATAGGCGACCAGTCGCTTGTCCGGGTCTACGCCTTGCACCTCCACAACCGCCTCGCGGATGGAGGGATGCTCGGTCAATCTGGCCACAATTTCACCCGGCTCAATCCGCAAGCCACGGATCTTGACCTGATCATCATTGCGCCCCAGGAACACCAAGTTTCCGTTGGGCAGATAGCGGGCCAAGTCTCCTGCCTTATACATCCGCGCGTCAGGTTTGCCTGCAAATGGATCGAGCAAGAAACGCTCAGCAGTCAGTTCGGCGAGGTTCAGATATCCACGCGCAACACCCATTCCCCCGATATACACCTCACCCACCGCCCCCATCGGAACAGGCTGACCATGCGCGTCTAGAAGGTAAATGCGTGTGTTTGAAATCGGACGACCTATCGGAACTGGATCAACGTCATCAGAGGAACAGCGATAGACCGCAGCCCAGACTGTCGCCTCCGTCGGGCCATATTCATTGAATAATTCAACGGCAGTAAATGCTGAAGTCACTTCCTGGACTAGCTTCGCAGGACACATTTCACCCGCCACGATCACCTGACGCAGTTGTCCATATCCGAGTTGGGCGACTTGCGGCAGAACCAATCTTGCGAGAGACGGCACCAGCAGCACTGCGGTGACTTTGTTTTCAATCAAAAGGCGGCTGATAATTTGTGGATCTACGACTGCTTTGCTGCCTGGTAAACACAAAGCACCTCCGGTTGTTAACGTTCCGAAGATCCCTGCTACCGAACTGTCAAACGCCATCGATGACAGCAGTAAAAATACAGCGTCGGAACTCGGCTTATAGACCGTGGTTCTAGCCAGTGTCGATGCGATTAATCCACGGTGTTCGATCATGACGCCCTTGGGCTGTCCGGTTGAACCCGAGGTATAGATGAGATAAGCAAGGTTGCGGGCTGTCAGGCCGGGGACCTGGAAATTGACATCAGCCTTCGTCAGGGTTTCATTGGGATCTAGCACGGTGTGGGACTGCAACGCCTCACCCAGCACCTGCCGCCCGGCCGCATCGGCCAGCACCAGGACCGGCGCCGTATCGGCAAGAATGTAAGCCAGTCGATCTCCCGGGTAGGCTGGATCAAGTGGCACATAGGCGCCGCCCGCCTTCAGGATCGCCATAAGACCAACAACCATGGCCGCCGAGCGCTCGACACAGATCGCCACCCGCTGGTCTGGCCCGACGCCCTCCTCGATCAGCTGATGTGCCAGTCGATTTGCTCTGGCATTGAGCTCACCGTAACTGAGCGCCTCACCCTCAAAGATCAGCGCCGTTGCCTCTGGACTGCGCGCTACCTGCTCTTCAAACAAATGATGAATGCACAAATGATCCGGGCTGGATGCATCCGTCGCGTTCCACGTCTTGAGCAGCAATGTACGTTCAGACGCAGGCAGAATATTCAGCTGTCGAACCGGGCGGTGCAGCGAGCGCTCCAGGGTCTGCGCCAGACTTTCCAAAGCCTGCTCCATGTAGCCACACACACGATCGGAATCGAATGGCGTGACCACTTGGGTCGTCAAGCCCAGTGAGTGACTGAAATCTTCCACAGACAATGTGAACGGATAATTGGTCCGCTCTTGTTCACTCAAGAACTCGACACCCGGCATTTGCCCCATGGTCTGGACAATGTTGTCCGTACCCGCCAGATCATTGTGCCGATAGTTGAGCAATGCGCTGAACAGTGGCGTACCTGTAGCGACCCCACTGCACCTTTGTGCCAGCGCCAGCGAGGCATGCTCGTGGGCGAGCAACTCAGCCAGTCGGGCATGAGCCTGCTGGACACTCTCGGCGGTATCAATGCCGCCTAAGTCAAACCGGATCGGCAGCGTGTTGATGAACATGCCCATGGCTCGATCTGACCCATGGCCGGCTTGCATGCGCCCAAACAGCACCGTACCAAACACGACCTTTTCCTGGCCGCTGGTGCGTGCCAGAACCTGGGCAAAGGCAACATGACACAGACTGGCGAGACTCACATTCAATCGCCTCGCCTGCGTCCGTAGCCGATCATTGAGTTCGGCCGAAACCATGCGGTGGGTCTGGCCCACCTGCGCGCCGTCCAGATGCACTTCCGCCAATCCAAAGGGCAGCGTCGGCTCTTCTAAATCAGCCAGCATTGATCTGAAGAACCGCTCATGTTCCTCAACGCTCTTGCCCAACCGCACCTGACCAATCAGGTTGCGGAACGGTTGAGGCGACGGCAGTATCTCACCGCGCCCGACGAGGAACGCCTGCACTTCGTTATAAAAAAACTGCAATGAAGAAGCATCGTCAATCAGGTGATGCTGCAGTTGCATCAGAATGAAGCGGCCTGCGACAGGGTCATGGGCAACGATAAAGCGCAGCACCGGCGCCTGGGTCAGGTCAATTCGATGCCGACATGAATCGAAGCGCCGGGAAAGCTGTTCGGTAACGGGGCCGTCTGCCGGATCGAGAACAACATCAGTGACGGAGAGCGGAGCCTGCCGCCAGACAACTTGCGCGGCGCGAGACAACCCTTCCCAAACAAAAGCGGTACGCAAAATGTCGTGGCGGTCTACAACCCGTTGAACGGCGCCGAGATAGCGTTCCAATGTTTCACGATCAGCAAAGGCCATCTGGGCCACCAGCAAATAGGGGTCGCCTTCCTTTGCCAACATGTGGTGGAACAGGATGCCGTCCTGCATAGGTGAGAGTGCGTAGATATCCTGGATATTGGCTGCCCCCCCAGGTACCTGTGAAACGATCAGGTCAATTTCCGATTGGCTGAGATCTATCAACGGCAGCAGTTCGGGCGTGATTCTGCACGTCTCGGGCTTGATAAGATTTGGCGGCACCACCACCTCGCGGTGCTGGCCAAGCGTGCTGGCCAGCACCGATAACACGGGCGTCTGAAACAGATCACGCACAGCGAGGCTCAAGCCTTGGCGGCGCAAACGCTCGATCAACCGTACAGCCATGAGCGAATGGCCGCCGAGGGCGAAGAAGTTGTCATGGCGACCGACCTGTTCAACGCCAAGCAGCTCCGACCAGATCCCGGCAAGGGTGACCTCGATCTCGCCCAACGGCGCCTCGTAGGTCGCATGGGCAAAGGCATCGCCCTCAGGAACCGGCAACGCCCGCCGATCAAGCTTGCCATTACCCGTCAGCGGCAAGCTTTCCATCCGCACAAAGGCAGACGGCACCATGTAATCGGGTAAACGGCTGCTCAGGTGATCACGCAGCGCTGCCGCCAGCGCCAAACCAGACTCAGAGTCGACCGGCGTCTTCTGAACCTCGGACTGCGCCACCACGTAAGCAACCAGGCGCTTATCGGCATCCTCGCCTTGCGCCACCACCACCGCCTCGCGGATGGAAGGATGCTCGGCCAATCGGGCCGCAATTTCACCCAGTTCAATCCGGAAGCCGCGGATCTTGACCTGGTCGTCATTGCGACCCAGAAACGCCAGATTGCCGTTCGGAAGATAACGGGCCAGGTCCCCCGTTTTATACATCCGCGCTTCAGGTTTGCCGGCAAAGGGATCGTGCAGGAAGCGCCCTGCCGTCAGCTCGGGGCGGTTCAGGTAGCCACGCGCAACACCGGCGCCGCCGACGTACATCTCACCCACGGCGCCCATCGGAACAGGTTGGTCAAACGCGTCGAGAAGATAGAGATTCAAATCCGGCAGACGCTGACCGATCACGCTGTCGTCTTGTCGCGCATCGGATGAAGTCAGGGGGTAATAGGAGACGTGGACCGTTGTTTCCGTGATCCCGTACATGTTCACCAGTTGTGGGGCGGATTCGCCACGCACGCCATACCAGTCGCGCAGGGTCGACGGTTGCAGCGCTTCGCCGCCAAAGATGACATAGCGCAGCCGGTCAGATGACGGTTGTGCATACTCCATCAAGGCTGTGAAGGCGCTTGGGGTCTGGTTCAGGACGGTGACGCCGTGCTCACAAATCAACTGATAGAACGCTTGCGGAGAACGGGTAGCATGCGGGACCAACACCAGCGTGCCGCCATAACGAAGGGCTCCCCACAGTTCCCAGACCGAGAAGTCGAAGGCAAAAGAGTGGAAGAGGCACCAAACGTCACTGGCCTCAAAACCAAAGTCGGCGTCTGTCGTGTCGAACAGACGCACCACCTGAGCATGCTCGATCATGACCCCTTTAGGCTGTCCGGTTGAGCCCGAGGTGTAGATGATATAAGCGAGATTACTGGAGGTAAGGCCTGAAACTTCAGGGTTGGCCTGCGCCCCGATCAACGCTTCAGCGTGGGCCTCATTGGGATCGATTACGGTACGAGCCAGCAAAGCGTCCCCGAGCGCTTGGCGCCCATCCGCATCAGCCAGCACCAAAACCGGAGCCGTATCGCCAAGAATGAACGCCAGTCGCTCCCCCGAGTACTCCGGATCGAGCGGTACATAGGCGCCGCCCGCCTTCAGGATCGCCATCAAGCCAACAATCATGGCCGCAGAGCGCTCGACACAGATCGCCACCCGCTGGTCAGGCCTGACGCCCAAAGCGATCAGCCGATGCGCCAGCCGATTGGCCCTGACGTTGAGTTCGCCATAGCTGAGCACCTCGCCCTCAAAGACCAGTGCCGTTGCCTCAGGATTGCGGGCAACCTGCTCCTCGAATAGCTGATGCATACACAGATGAGCCGGGCAGGATTCATCTATCGAGTTCCACGTCTTGAGCAACAAAGTGCGCTCAGACGCATCAAGCAGGTCTATTTTGGCGACAGTCTGGCTGGCATCCCGGGTCATCTCGGCAAGGACAGTCTTCAGATAACCCACGTGGCGTTCGATCGTGGCTGCGTCAAACAACGCCGTCGCATAGCCAAGAGCCCCCACGACTCGATCGCCCGCCTCGGCCAGGTTCAGCTCAAGATCGAACCGGGCGACTTCATAGGAAGAACCCACCGGGCTGGCTTGAAGGCCGGGCAAGGCCCATTGGCCTGCATCGTAGTTTAGCCAGGCAAATACCACTTGAAACAGTGGCGTATGGCTCAACCGTCTTGGCGGCTGCGTTATCTCTACCACCTGCTCGAACGGCAGATCCTGATGATCCTGGGCCTTGAGTGCCCGCTCGCGTACTCGAGCAACGAGGTCGGTAACGCTCGGGTTGTCACCGAGATCAATCCGCAACGCCAGTGTGTTGACGAAGAAGCCAATCAGCGGCTCGATGTCGCAATGCCCCCGGTTTGCACTTGGCGCGCCTATCACAATGTCTTCCTGCCCCGACAGGCGTGACAGTACTGCCGCCCAGGCCGACAACACCGTCATGAACAGCGTCACACCCTGCTGCTGGCTGAAACGCTTGAGGGACGTTGTCAGCTCAGCACCGAATTCGATCGGCACGGAGGCGCCCACAAGGGACTGCTGCTCAGGGCGCCGCCGGTCTGTTGGCAGGTCGAGCAGCGTTGGCGCATCGGCCAGCGCCTGCTTCCAGTAAGCCGCCTGCTCGTTCAAACGCTCCCCCGACAGCCATTGCCGCTGCCAGGCGGCATAGTCCGGATACTGGATCGCCAGCGGCGGCAATGGACTGGCCTGATGGTTGCTGAAAGCCGTGTACAGCGCACTCAGCTCAGGCAAAAGTATGCCGAGCGACCAGCCATCCGAGACGATGTGGTGTTGGGTGAGTAGCAATACATGTTCATCTGCGGATGCGGCGACAGGCACCCCGATCAGGCAAACCCGAATCAGCGGGCCAGTAGCGAGATCAAAGGGCGCCCGAGCCTCTTCGGTGCAAAGCCTTGCAAGCTCGACTTCTGCGCCCGATCCAAGGAGATCAATCTGGCGCAATGGCAAACCCTGGTCGCTGGCCAGCAGACGCACTTCGACCTCGCCCTCTTGGGTGACAAAGACCGAGCGCAATGCCTCATGGCGCGACCACAGTGCATCAAGGGCCTGCTGCAAGACCGTCACGTTCAACTGGCCGCGCAATCTCAGCGCCAAGGGGATGTGATAGGCGTCGCTGATCCCGCTGTCGAGTTGGGCCAGAAACCACAGTCGCTGCTGAGCAAAAGACAGTGGCAAGGACTCATCGCGAGAGAGGGTCCGGATCGATGCACGCGCCACAGCGCCAGCATCGCGCTGGGCTTCAATCGCCAAAGCCACAGCCTGGAGCGTTGGAGAGGCGAACAAGGTTGCGAGCGGCAATTCAGCCCCAAAGGCTGCAATTCGACTGACCAGCCGCACGGCCATGAGCGAATGGCCGCCAAGGGCGAAGAAGTTGTCATGGCGACCTATTTGTTCAATGCCAAGCAGCTCTGACCAGATCCCGGCAAGGATGACCTCTATCTCGCCCAACGGCGCCTCGTAGGCCTTATGGGCAAAGGCGCCCTCCGGCGGAACAGGCAAAGCCTCGCGATCAAGCTTGCCATTAGCCGTCAGGGGGAAGCTTTCCATCCGCACAAAGGCAGACGGCACCATGTAGTCGGGTAAACGGCCACTCAGATAATCACGCAGCCTTCCCGCCAGCGCCAAGCCGGAGTCAGAATCTACCGATGCGTCCTGAACCTCGGAATGAGCCAAAACGTAAGCAACCAGACGCTTGTCGATATCCTCGCCTTTTGCCACGACCACCGCCTCGCGGATGAAGGGGTGCTCGGCCAATTTGGCCGCAATCTCACCCAGCTCAATCCGGAAGCCGCGGATCTTGACCTGGTCGTCATTGCGACCCAGAAAAACCAGATTGCCGTTCGGAAGGTAACGGGCCAAGTCCCCCGTTTTATACATCCGCGCTTCAGGTTTGCCGGCAAAGGGATCGTGCAGGAAGCGCCCTGCCGTCAGCTCGGGGCGGTTCAGGTAGCCACGCGCCACACCGGCGCCGCCGACATACATTTCACCCACATCCCCCATCGGAACAGGCTGGCCATGCGCGTCTAGAAGATAGAGATTCAAATCCGGCAGACATTGACCGATCACGCTGTCGGCTTGTTGCGCATCGGATGAAGTCAGAGGGTAATAGGTGACGTGGACCGTGGTTTCCGTGATTCCGTACATGTTCACCAGTTGCGGGACAGATTCTTCACGCACCCCATACCACTCTCGCAAGGTCGACGGTTGCAGCGCTTCGCCGCCAAAAATGACATAGCGAAGCCGGTCCGATGACGGTTGTACGTATGCCATCAAGGCTGTGAATGCGCTCGGGGTCTGGTTCAGGACGGTGACGCCCTGCTCACAAATCAGCTGGTAAAACGCTTGCGGAGAATGGGTAATGGCATGCGGGACCAGTACCAGCGTGCCGCCATAACGAAGGGCTCCCCAAAGTTCCCAGACCGAGAAGTCGAAGGCAAAAGAGTGGAACAGGCACCAAACGTCACTGGCCTCAAAACCAAGGGATGGATGTGTCGTGTCGAACAGACGCACCACCTGAGCATGCTCGACCATGACCCCTTTAGGTTGTCCGGTTGAGCCTGAGGTATAGATGATGTAGGCGAGGTTGCTGGGGGTAAGGCCGGTGACTTCAGGATTGGCGTCCGCTTCAGCGTAGACATCACGGGGATCAAGGACGGTATGAGCCTGCAAAGCAGCCCCGAGCGCTTGGCGCCCGGCCGCATCAGCCAGCACCAGGACCGGAGCCGTATCGGCAAGAATGAACGCCAGCCGTCCCCCCGAATATTCCGGATCGAGCGGCACATAGGCACCGCCCGCCTTCAGGATCGCCATCAGGCCAATAACCATCGCTGGGGAGCGCTCGACACAGATCGCCACAAGCTGGTCAGGTCCAACACCCAAGGCAATCAACCGATGGCTCAGCCGATTAGCCCTGACGTTGAGTTCGCCATAGCTGAGCGCCTCCCCCTCAAAGACCAGTGCCGTTGCCTCAGGGTTGCGCGCAACTTGCGCCTCGAATAAATGGTTAATGCACAGATGATCCGGATATTTAGACGTAATCTTCACCTTTACCTCCTGGAAGCGAAAACTCCATTTTTATCGATTGATTGCACCTAAGTTCGGACAAGTGCAGATTCTATGTAATATTATCCATTGAACCACACCTCTCATACATCGCTACGACCTCCCCATAGGCAAAACAGCGAATAAGGCAAAATCCTACTCATCCGTCAGAAAGTTCCGACAATAATGACAGAGAGCCTATATTAATTAAAAATACAAACACTCACAACTTGAGAGACTCAGCCCCGCGCACTTTTATACACTTGCCGGGCTTATATAAAACACAACCACGTACTCTTGTCCCCATCAAGATTTACCGTATTTTTTATACGGAATAAACTTACACCAACAAAACTTCAAAAATACTGAAACCTCCAAGACCAAGGATAATTATTATTCTCTAAACAGTCTGAACATCTTAAATGATTAGTTGCTTGAGTTTTTTAACACAACGACAACAGCAAATAAAACTCTAAATTCAAACAAAACACTTACACCTATTGAAATACTAATCAAATCCTAACTCTCGATAGCATCCTAAAAAAACGTAACCCGTTTCATTCAACACCAACAAAAACAATTTTCTCGCCACCCTAAAATCAGAAATCTACCGAAGAGGCTCAAAAAAAACATATCCTTATCTTATGAGTCATGCATCATTATCTGGACCATCGTGCTCGGCCTTCATCAGAACTTTTACCCGCAACATTATCCCCTGCCAGACGCCCCTCCCAAACAAACAAAAACCCGCACAAGGCGGGTTTTGTTTTGCAGCAAACACAGCAATCAGTCAGCCAGACGCCAAGTCGTGCCGCCCTTCCCGTCTTCCAGCACCACGCCAATCGCGGTGAGCTGGTCGCGGATGCGGTCCGATTCTGCCCAGTCTTTACCGGCACGAGCCGCCAGACGCGCAGCGATCAGCGCATCAACCTCAGCCGCATCAACCCGCCCTTCGGCACCGGCCTGCAAGAAGTCATCAGCCTCAAGCTGCAACACACCCAGCACGCTGGCCAGTTCTTTCAAGCGCGCCGCCAGAGCCGCCGCTGCATTGAGATCGCTCTCGCGCAGGCGGTTGATCTCACGCACCATCTCGAACAGCACCGCGCAGGCTTCCGGCGTACCGAAGTCGTCGTTCATCACTTGGGTGAAGCGCTCGACGAACGCTTCGCCACCGGCCGGCGCCACACTCGGCAGGCCTTTCAACGCGTGGTAGAAACGCTCGAGTGCGCCTTTGGCGTCCTTGAGGTTGTCTTCCGAGTAGTTGATCGCGCTGCGGTAGTGGCTCGACACCAGCAAGTAACGCACCACTTCCGGGTGGTACTTTTCCAGCACGTCGCGAATGGTGAAGAAGTTGTTCAAGGACTTGGACATCTTCTCGCCATTGATGCGAATCATGCCGCAATGCATCCACGCGTTGGCGTAGGTCTTGCCGGTGGCCGCTTCGCTCTGGGCGATTTCGTTTTCGTGGTGCGGGAACTCAAGGTCGCTGCCGCCGCCATGAATGTCGAACGTCTCGCCGAGGCAGCAGGTGGACATCACCGAGCACTCGATGTGCCAGCCCGGACGCCCGTCGCCCCACGGCGATGGCCAGCTCGGTTCACCCGGCTTGGCGCCTTTCCACAGCACGAAGTCCAGCGGGTCCTGTTTCGACTCGTCGACTTCGATCCGCGCGCCGATGCGCAGGTCTTCGATCTTCTTGCGCGACAGCTTGCCGTAACCCATGAACTTGGCGACGCGGTAGTACACGTCGCCATTGCCCGGTGCGTAGGCGTAACCCTTGTCGATCAGGGTCTGGATCATGGTCTGCATGCCAGCGATGTGATCGGTGGCCCGCGGTTCCATGTCCGGCTTGAGGATGTTGAGGCGCGCTTCGTCCTCGTGCATCGCGGTGATCATGCGCTCGGTCAGCACGTCGAACGGCTCGCCGTTCTCCTTGGCCCGATTGATGATCTTGTCTTCGATGTCGGTGATGTTGCGCACGTAGGTCAGGTTGTAACCGCTGAACCGCAACCAGCGGGTCACCAGGTCGAACGCAACCATGCTGCGGCCGTGGCCAATGTGGCAGTAGTCGTACACGGTCATCCCGCAGACGTACATGCGCACATTGTTGCCATCCAGCGGTTTGAAAACTTCTTTGCTCTTGGTGAGCGTGTTGTAGATCGTAAGCACGTTAAATCCCTTGAATCACTGGCCCCACGAATCACGCAAGGTCACGGTACGGTTGAACACCGGATGACCGGGCTTCGAGTCCTTGATATCCGCGCAGAAGTAACCTTCGCGCTCGAACTGGAAACGGTCTTCCGGCTGTGCATTGCCCAGCGAGGGTTCAGCACGACAACCGGTGAGGACTTGCAGGGAGTCAGGGTTGATGTTGTCCAGGAAACTGGCGCTGTCTTCGGCTTTCTCAGGGTTGGCCGAACGGAACAGGCGGTCGTACAGACGCACTTCGCACTCGACGCTGGCAGCAGCCGGCACCCAGTGCACGACGCCTTTGACCTTGCGGCCTTCAGGGTTCTTGCCGAGTGTTTCCGGGTCGTAGGAGCAACGCAGTTCGACGATGTTGCCATCGGCGTCCTTGATCGCTTCGTCGGCACGGATCACGTAGCTGCCGCGCAGACGCACTTCGCCAGCAGGCTCAAGGCGTTTGTAGCCTTTTGGCGGCTCTTCCATGAAGTCTTCACGGTCGATGTAGATCTCACGGGCGAACGGCAGAACGCGCACGCCCATGTCTTCTTTCGGGTGGCACGCCAGTTCGAGGTTCTCGACCTGGTCTTCCGGGTAGTTGGTGATCACGACTTTCAGCGGGCGCAGCACGCACATGGCACGCGGGGCGCTGTGGTCGAGGTCGTCACGGATGCTGAATTCGAGCATGCCGAAGTCGACCACGCCGTCGGAACGGTTGGTGCCGACCATGTCGCAGAAGTTGCGGATCGATTTCGGCGTGTAGCCTCGGCGGCGGAAGCCGGACAGCGTGGACATGCGCGGATCGTCCCAACCGAGAACGTGCTTTTCATCGACCAGTTGCTTGAGCTTGCGCTTGCTGGTGATCGTGTAGTTCAGGTTCAGACGGCTGAACTCGTACTGACGCGGTTGCGCCGGCACGGGCAGGTTCTCGAGGAACCACTCGTACAGCGGACGGTGGCTTTCGAACTCCAGGGTGCAGATCGAGTGGGTGATGCCTTCGATGGCGTCCGACTGACCGTGGGTGAAGTCGTAGTTCGGGTAGATGCACCACTTGTCGCCGGTCTGGTGGTGGTGAGCGTGACGGATGCGATACATGATCGGGTCGCGCAGGTTCATGTTCGGCGAGGCCATGTCGATCTTGGCCCGCAGCACACGTGCGCCGTCCTTGAACTCGCCGGCCTTCATGCGGGCGAACCAGTCGAGGTTTTCTTCCACGGAGCGGTCGCGGAACGGGCTGTTCTTGCCCGGCTCGGTCAGGCTGCCACGGTATTCCTTGGCCTGTTCCGGGCTCAGGTCATCGACATAGGCCTTGCCGGCCTTGATCAGTTCAACGGCCCAGTCGTGCAACTGGTCGAAATATTGCGAGGCATAGCGCACTTCACCGGACCATTCGAAGCCCAGCCATTTGACGTCGCTTTCGATCGCGTCGATGTATTCCTGGTCTTCCTTGGCCGGGTTGGTGTCGTCGAAACGCAGGTGCGTGACGCCGCCAAATTCCTGGGCCAGGCCGAAGTTCACGCAGATCGACTTGGCGTGACCGATGTGCAGGTAGCCGTTGGGCTCAGGCGGGAAACGGGTGACGATCTGCGTGTGCTTACCCGAGTCCAGGTCCGCCTGGATGATCGGGCGCAGGAAATTGACCGGCACGGCAGGGCCGGTCTTGGAATTCGAGGTAGGGTCGACAGTGGGCTTGCTCATAGGATCCTTGAACGTACAAGTGCGCGGCCAGTTGGCCAAATCAAAGCGGCTGTTAAATCAAAGGGGCTTATCATAGCCGATGCCGTCAAGTCGCAGACAGAGCAGGCTAAAAAACGGCTGCATTTAATCGGATGCAAATGAAAAACAGCCTCGAAATTCGCGCCCGGCACGCTAAACTGCGCATCTTGGCCAAAAATGGCCGGACCGGTTGAGGGCTGCAAAGCCCCGAAACCCACGAATTCATATAAAGAGTACCGATCATGACCCAAGTCAAACTGACCACCAACCATGGCGACATCGTCCTGGAACTCAACGCTGAAAAGGCACCGCTGACCGTTGCCAACTTCATCGAGTACGTCAAAGCCGGTCACTACGAAAACACGGTTTTCCACCGCGTCATCGGTAACTTCATGATCCAGGGCGGCGGTTTCGAGCCAGGCATGAAAGAAAAGAAAGACAAGCGCCCAAGCATCCAGAACGAAGCCGACAACGGCCTGCCGAACGAGAAGTACACCGTGGCCATGGCTCGCACCATGGAACCGCATTCGGCTTCCGCCCAGTTCTTCATCAACGTGGCTGACAACAGCTTCCTGAACCACAGCGCCAAGACCACTCAGGGCTGGGGCTACGCGGTATTCGCCAAAGTCGTTTCCGGCACCGACGTGGTCGACAAGATCAAAGGTGTTTCCACCACCATGAAATCCGGCCACCAGGACGTACCTGCAGAAGACGTGATCATCGAGAAAGCCGAGATCATTGAGTGATACTGCTGATTTCAGACTTACATCTGGAAGAGGAGCGCCCGGACATTACCCGGGCGTTTCTGGATTTGCTCGCCGGACGCGCCCGCTCGGCGAGTGCGTTTTACATTCTGGGCGACTTTTTCGAGGCGTGGATTGGCGACGATGCCATGACGCCCTTTCAGCGTTCCATCTGCCAGGCCCTGCGCGAACTCAGCGACAGCGGCACGGCCATTTTTCTGATGCACGGCAATCGCGACTTCATGCTCGGCCAGGCCTTCTGTAAACAGGCCGGCTGTACGTTATTGAAAGACCCGAGTGTCGTGCAGTTTTACGGTGAACCGGTGCTGTTGATGCACGGCGACAGCCTCTGCACCCGCGACGTCGGCTATATGAAGCTGCGTCGCTACCTGCGCAATCCCATTACCTTGTTCATCCTGCGGCACCTGCCCTTGCGGACTCGCCATAAACTGGCGCGCAAGCTGCGCAGTGAAAGCCGTGCGCAGACGCGGATGAAGGCCAATGACATTGTTGACGTCACGCCGGAAGAAGTGCCGCGGATCATGCAGGCCTCTGGCGTGAAGACCTTGATCCATGGGCATACCCATCGCCCGGCCATTCACAAATTGCAGATTGGCGAACAGGCGGCCAAGCGGATTGTGCTGGGGGATTGGGATCGTCAGGGGTGGGCGTTGCAGGTGGATGAGAATGGGTTTGCGCTGGCGCCGTTTGACTTTGCAGCTTCTTAAGATCAAAAGATCGCAGCCTTCGGCAGCTCCTACAGGTGTACACAAAACCCTGTAGCTGCCGAAGGCTGCGATCTTTTCAACAGACGCCGCTAAATCAATGGCCGCTGGCAGCAGGCCCCGCCTTCGCCGCAAACGGCGGTTTCGCCAGCCACACCAGCAGGATCAACCCCATAAACCCCCACCCCAGCAACGTGAAGTAATCCACGGTCGACAGCATGTACGCCTGACTGGTCAGCACATGATCCAGCTGCGCATACGCCGGGTTGCTCGGCCCGCCTAGCGCATTCAGTGCCTCGCGGGTCGCAGGTTCATAAGTGCTGATGCTTTCGCTCATATAGGCATGATGCTGATCCGCCCGGCGAATCCAGATCCACGTCGTCAGCGATGCCGCAAAACTACCGCCCAAGGTCCGCAGGAACGTTGCCAGGCCCGCACCGTCGGCGATCTGGCTCGGCGGCAGGTCCGACATCAAAATGCTCAAGGTAGGCATGAAGAACAGCGCCACACCAATGCCCATGAACAACTGCACCAGCGCGATGTGCTGGAAGTCCACTTCATTGGTAAATCCGGCGCGCATGAAGCAACTCAACCCGATCGCCAGAAACGCCAGCCCGGCCAGCAGTCGCAGGTCGAACTTGTGCGCATACTTGCCGACAAACGGCGACATCAGCACCGGCAGAATCCCGATCGGCGCCACCGCCAGCCCCGCCCAAGTCGCCGTGTAGCCCATCTGGGTTTGCAGCCATTGCGGCAGGATCAGATTGATCCCGAAGAACCCGGCGTAACCCAGCACCAACACAATGGTGCCAATGCGGAAGTTGCGATAAGCGAACAACCGCAGGTTGACCACCGGGTGTTTGTCGGTCATTTCCCAAATCACGAACACCGCGAGCGCAATCACTGAAATGGCCGCGCCAATGAGGATGAAGTTCGACTCGAACCAGTCCAGGTCGTTGCCCTTGTCGAGGATCACCTGCAAGGCACCGACGCCAATGATCAGCGTGATCAGACCGACGTAATCCATCGGCTGGTAACTGGTTTCCACCGGCCGCGCCTTGAGCTGCGAACGCACCACCATCACCGCAAAAATCCCGATCGGCACGTTGATGAAGAAAATCCACGGCCAGCTGTAACTGTCGGTGATCCAGCCGCCGAGGATGGGACCTGCAATCGGTGCGACCACCGTGACCATCGCCAGCAACGCCAGGGCCATGCCGCGCCTGGCCGGCGGATAGATGGCGATCAGCAGCGTCTGGGTCATTGGATAAAGGGGACCGGCCACCAGACCTTGCAGCACACGGAAGCCGATCAGTTCGGGCATCGACGTCGAGATACCGCAGAGAAACGAGGCCAGCACGAACAGGACTGTCGCCCAGAGAAACAGCTTCACCTCACCGAACCGCCGACTGAGCCAACCGGTCAGTGGCAGCGCGATGGCGTTACTCACCGCGAACGAGGTAATGACCCAGGTACCCTGCTCCGAACTTACGCCGAGGTTGCCGGAAATCGTCGGCAGCGCCACGTTGGCGATGGTGGTGTCGAGCACCTGCATGAAGGTCGCCAGCGACAGGCCGATGGTGCTGAGCACCAGGCTTGGCGGCGTGAAAGACGCGTTATTGCTCATCGCGAATCCTTTGAAACTGGACTGGCGCGGCGCCCTTTAACGAGCGCCGCTGAGGGATTGGCGAATCAGCGTTGAACGGTTTTGCTGACCGCAGCGCTGTTGTCGTGGATCAATTGAGCGATCATCGCGTCGGCCTCGACCAACTGACGGTCATAGACGTTGGTGCTGAACGAAGCCTTTTGCGGCGGCTGTTGCGCCAGCACCGGCCCGCTCTGGTCACGCAGGTTCACATCAACTTGAGTAGACAGGCCCACCCGCAACGGGTGCTTGGCCAGTTCTTCGGCGTTGATGTGAATCCGCACTGGCACACGCTGCACGATCTTGATCCAGTTACCGGTGGCGTTCTGCGCCGGCAGCAGGGCAAACGCGCTGCCGGTACCGGCGCCGAGGCTGTCGATGGTGCCGCTGAACTTCACGTCGCTGCCGTAAAGGTCGGCTTCGATGTCCACCGGTTGACCGATGCGCATGTCACGCAGTTGGGTTTCCTTGAAGTTGGCATCGATCCACAGCTGATCCAGCGGAATGACCGCCATCAGTGCAGTACCCGGCTGGACGCGCTGGCCCAGTTGTACGGAGCGCTTGGCCACGTAACCGGTGACCGGCGCGATCAAGGTGCTGCGGGAGTTGTTCAAGTAAGCCTGACGCAATTGCGCGGCGGCAGACATCACGTCCGGGTGCGACGACACAACGGTGTCATCGACCAGCGCACTGGTGGTTTTCAGTTGCTGTTTGGCGTTGGCCAGGGCGTTTTGTGCCGAGGTCAGGTCATCGCGAGCGTGGGACAGCTCTTCCTGGGAAATCGCCCCGCCAGCGGCGAGGTTTTTCCGGCGATTGAAGTTGTCCTGAGCTTTTTGCACTTCAGCCTGCTGGGCGTTGACTTGGGCTTTCATGCCGTCGACGTTGCTGTACAAGCCGCGAACCTGACGCACGGTGCGGGCCAGATTGGCTTGGGCACTTTGCAGACCGACTTCGGCGTCGTTCGGGTCGAAGTTGATCAGCACCTGACCTTCGTGAACCAGGTCGCCATCGTCGGCACCGATGCTGACCACGGTGCTGGTGACCAAAGGAGTGATTTCCACCACGTTGCCGTTCACATAGGCGTCGTCGGTGCTTTCGTTCCAGCGCCCGTAGAATTCGTGATAACCCCAGACGCCGACACCGCCGAGGATCACCACGATCGCCAACACTACCAGCATGATTTTGCGCTTGCGCGGGTT
Source organism: Pseudomonas sp. MDT1-17 (assembly GCF_054898105.1). Classification (NCBI taxonomy): domain Bacteria; kingdom Pseudomonadati; phylum Pseudomonadota; class Gammaproteobacteria; order Pseudomonadales; family Pseudomonadaceae; genus Pseudomonas; species Pseudomonas sp. MDT1-17. The sequence continues at coordinate 4,448,444 of NZ_JBUBVM010000001.1, forward strand.
GCTGGTGTCTTGAGCGTTGTCAGGGGTTTGTGTTGTCGTTTCGGCAGTGGCCATGACAAGTACCTTGAATTAGTTGTGCTGCGTGGCTGAGGTTGCGTTGGCTGCGGTCAGGGTTTCGCCCTGGAAGCCGCCGCCCAGCGCCTGCATCAGTTGGATCGACAGGTCGATCTGCTCGGCATTCAGGTTGGCCAGTTGACGCTGGGCCTGGAGCAATTGCTGCTCGATGCTGAGCACGTCCAGGTAATTTCCGATGCCGGAACCGTAACGCTGGACCACGGTGTTGTAGGAATCCTGGGCAATGTCGGTGGCGTGCTGCTGAGCCCCGATCTGCCGGCCGATGTCGCGCAACTGGTTGATGGTGTCGCTGACATCGCCCAGCGCTTTCACCAGGCTTTTGTTGTATTGCGCCACGGCGAGGTCGTAGTCGGCGTCGCGGGAATCGAGGTCGGCGCGCAGGCGGCCGCCGTCGAAAATCGGCACCGAGATCGTCGGCGCAATATTGAAGAAGCGACTGGCCGAACCGAACATCGCGTCGCCCAGCAACGACTCGGCACCGGCCGCAGCGCTCAGGTTGAGGTTGGGGTAGAACTGGGTTTTTCCGGCGTCGATGTTTTTGCTCGCCGCCTCAACCCGCCAACGGGCGGCCACCAGGTCGGGACGACGACCCAGCAACTCGGCTGGCAGCACCGAAGGCAACGCGACGGCGCTGGCCTGAAGGATTTTCGGCCGGGCGATTTCATTGCCGCGATCCGGGCCTTTACCGAGCAATACGGCCAGCGCGATTTTCGCGCTTTGCAGGCGTTTCTCGGCGTCGATCAAGCTCGCTTCGGAGCTGGCTTCCAGGCTTTCGGTCTGCTGGAACTGGTACTGACTGTCGATTCCGGAACTCAGGCGACGCTGGCTCAGGTCGAGCATTTGTTTGGTGCGCTTGAGGTCTTCACTGGCCAGGTCATAGACGATGTGCGCCTGACCCAGATCGCTGTAGGCGCGAGCCACGTCGGCGGACAAGGTCAGCTGAGCGGCTTGTTGATCAACTTCGGCAGCACGGGCCTGACCCAGTGCGGCTTCCCAGGCATCACGCTGACCGCCCCAGAGATCGAAGTTGTAATTGAAACTGGCGCCGATGTTGCGCACGGTGGAATAAGTCCCACCCTGCCCGCTCGGGTCCTGATCGCGAGCCAGACGCGAACGGCTGACGCCAGCGCTGGCATCGAGGGTTGGCATCCGCGCAGCGTCGGCGGCGTAAGCGGCGGCGCTCGCTTGGTGGGCGCGGGCATCGGCAATTTGCATGTCGGGGCTGTCGTGCAGGGCTTCGCGGATCAAGCCGTCGAGCTGAGGGTCACCGAGGCTTTTCCACCAGTCACTTTTCGGCCAAGCCGCGGGCGAGAGGGTCACGCCATTGAGCGATTGCCCGGCCTTGAGGTTTTTCGCATCGAGGCTGACGCCTTCGGTGGTCAGGCCACTGTAACTGGCGCAACCGGCCAGGGTCATGGCCAACAGCACCAGGCTCAGTCCGGCACGCAGGGTTTTGCTGCTCATTTGTCACCTACCCGCAGCAGGGTGATCGAGTCACCGGCTGCCACCAAAATTTTCTTCAGGATCTGTTCCAGGGTTTTCAATTCTTCAGGGGTGATCGCGCCTGCCAGCTCATTCATGGCGTCGGCGCCGATCTCCGGCAGGCGGTCAGTCAACTGCTGGCCTTGCTCGGTCAATACCAACTGAACCTGACGGCGGTCCGCCTCGGAACGTTGGCGGGCGAGGAAACCTTTCTGTTCTAGACGATCGAGCATGCGGGTCATCGAACCGCTGTCCAGCGACAGGTGACGGCACAGCTCAGCCGGGGTATCAACGCCGAACTGGGCCATGATGATCAACACTTTGAACTGCGCGGCGGTGATGCCGTGGGGTTCCATGTGCGTGTCGATGATCCGGTCCTTGAGCAGCGCAGCACGCCCGAGCAGGAGGCCGAGATGGCAAGTATGGAATTCGTCTGGAGTGAAATGTTTCATCTGACCACCAATTAGCTGCCTAGGCAGAGAATGTATGACGAGATGTTACTGCCTAGGCAGCGAATGTCAACGCAATAGTTAGGTTGCTTGCTATTTAGTTGATAAATGGCGCGGGAAAGTTGCTTCGGATCGAAGGGCGCGACTCGAATTTGAAGGATGCGGGGTCTAGAAATCCCGCTTGTAGAAGATGTCCAGCGAACTGGCCACGCCGCCGGCGGCTTCGAGGTAGACCTTCTTGCTCAACTTGTAACGCAAGGCGATGGTGTTGGCTGGCTCAAACACGCCAACCCCATAACGCAGGCTGAGCTTCTCGGAAATATTGCCGCTGGCCACCACGCTGGTTGCGTTGCCGCTGCCTTGGGTGTCGAGCTGGAAGTCCTGAATGCCCAGGTTCTTGGCCAACCCGCTGGTCACGCCGGAACTCCCCATCAAGCCCAATCCAAGCGCCGCCTGCGCGAGCATGTTGTTGTCTTCACCGCTGGTGGCCAGCGGGCGCCCCAGCACCAGATAGGACAACGCCTGCTCCTGGCTCATGGCGGGCTCGGAAAAGATCTGTGTCGTCGGCTGCTCGGCGCTGCCGCTCAGGCGAATGCCGGCGATCACGTCGTCGGTCTGGCGAATCGCTTCGATGTCCAGATACGGCTGATCGATGGGACCTGCAAACAGCAGCCGCGCACGGCGCACCGTCAATCGCTGACCGTAGGCACGGTATCGCCCATCGTTGAGCCAGAGTTCGCCGCGGGTGTCCATGTTATCGCCGATGTGCACGTGACCTTGCAGGTTGGCAGTCAGGCCAAACCCGGCAAAGCTGAGCTTGTCCTGCCCGACTACCACATCGATGTCCATGGCCATGGCCATCGGCGGTTTGCCCGCTTCGGTCTGCTGGCCGACGATCACCGTGTCATCGGACACCTTGACCGTCGACGGCGGCAGCTCACGCACGGTGATCTCGCCTTTCGGCACCAGCACCTTGCCGGCAATCGCCAGTTTGTCGTCCTTCATCGAGATCTTCAGGTCCGGCGCCATTTCCAGTTTGGCGTACGGCTCGACAGCGACGGGCAATTGCGTGCCTTTGAGCGCCAGATCCACCACCAGCGCCTGACCCCAGGCGATGTTGCCGCTCAAGGTGCCCTGTCCTGTCTTGCCGCTCTTCCAGCCGCCGTTCAATTGCACGGTTTCGCCGGCAATCACGGCTTTAAGTTGCAGCGCTTCGATATCCATCGGCAGTTCAGCCCCGGAAATCTCGCCGTCGCTGAGCAGCAGATTGCCGTTGACCTGCGGCGCCAGCAGCGTACCTGCAAGCGTGCCGCTGCCATTCAAACGACCGGTCAGCTTCTCGACCATCGGCACAAACGGCCGCGCCACGGACAGGTCCAGACCACTCAAGCGGAACGAGCCGGTCAGTGGTTTGTCCTTCGGCAACGGATTGATCTGCGCCTGGAGCATGAGCTCACCGAGCTTGCCGCCGACAAAGTTGAGGTCCGTGTCGATGCGCTTGGGGGTGAGTTTGCTGTTGAGTTTCAGGGTCTGGTACGGGAAGTCCAGCCACTGGTCTTTCTCCTTTATGCGCAACGTGCCGCCGCTGGCATCGACGCTGATCTGGCCGTTCGGGCCGCTGGCCGGCAGGTCCAGTTGCAGGTCGGCGTTGAGCCGGCCCTTCCAGGCGAAATCTTTCGGCAACCATTGCGCGAGGCTGTCGATCGGGAACTGTTTGAGGTGATAACGCAGCTTCGGCTCAGGCATCAGGCGCTGATCCTCACCGCACAGGCTGGCCGGGCCGGACGTCCAGCAGTGGGCGCCTAAATTGACCTTGCCGTCCGCCAGCCGCGCAAGCTTCGCCGGACCTTGCAGCTTCCAGTCCTGACCGCCGGCCTGGATGTCACCGCTGGCCAGCCGCCCACGCCAATTGCCTTTATCCAGATTGCCATCGAGGCCGAGCGCAAGTTTCAGCTTTGGTCCTTGTAGGTCGAGGGCGAGTTTCTGGTTTTTGATATCGCCCTGGCCGCTGGCGGTCAGCGTGCCCAGTGACGTCTCACCGGCCTGAATGCCACTACCCTTGAGGTCGATTTTCGCGCGCTGCGCACTGTCGAGGGCGGCATCCAGATTCAAGCTTTGCAGGCGATTGTCTTCGAACACCAGTTGCGTGCCTTGCAACCCGAGCTTGCCTTGCGGCGCCTTGAGCGTGCCGGCGACATCGATGCGACCATTGAGCTGACCGCGCAGTTGCGGCCAAAGCTGGGCCAGGCGCGGCAGCTTGATATCGATCTGGCCGGCGAGCTTCTGTTGCAGACTGCCTTTGCCATTGATGCTGTTGTCGCCCAGACGAATCTGTAGCGCACTAAGGTTCCATTGCTCGCCGCCGCCATCGGCTTTGGCTTGCAGAACGGCCGGCTGGCCGCGCAGTTTGCCTTTGAGATCGAGGTCGGCGGTCAGGCTGAGTTTTTCATTCTTTATCTCGCCTTTGCTGCGCAACGGTCCGGCCAGCGTGCCCGGCAACTCCGCGACCCAGTACGCCGGGTTGATCGCCGACAGGTCCAGCGCGGTGTCCCAGGCAATGCCCTCGGCGAATTGCAGGTTCAGGTGCCCTTCGGCCTTGCCCTGCCCGGCTTCGAGCTGAATGTGTTGCAGGTAGATTTTCGTCAGGTCGCCGCTGAACGGGCTGGTCAGGCTGAACGCCCCGGCCGGGCCGTCGAGTGCGGCTTTGAAGCTCCCGAGGTATTTGCCGTCGGTGTAGGAGACTTCACCGTTGAAGCTGCGCAATGCCACTTCTGGCTCGTCGATCAGCGGATAGAGGCGATGCCACGGGAAATCCAGCCAGTCGATTTTCGCGTTGGCGCTCAGGCCTTTGCTCCAGTCGAGGTTTCCGGTGAGTTTGAGGCTTTGCTTGTCATTGGCCGTGAGGTCCAACCCGGCGATCTGAGCGCCGTTGGCATCGACCTTGCCTTGCAACAACAACGCGACCGGGCCGACTTCTGCGGGCAGCGTGGCTTTGCCGAGCAACTGGTAGCCGTTTTTCAGGTCGCCGTCGCCTTTGAGTTCAAGCTGATTGAGTTGCAGGGTGTCCGGCAGATCGGCACTGGGCTTGAAGTCGTCAGCGGTGATCCGCACCTTGGCCGGCAGGTTTTCCACCAGCGGTTGCAGTTCACCGGTCAGTTGACCGTTCAGGTAACCGCTGCTGTCGGCTTTCAGGTTCAGGGTTTTCAGCAGATCGCCGTCGACCTTCAGGGCCAGCGTCCAAGGCTCGGTGCCGGGCGCCGGCAAGGTCAGTTTGCCTTCGGCGGTCAGCGGCCAGTTGCCGCCGGGTTGTAGCAGGCCTGAAAGATTCAGGCTCAGATCATCCCTTTGCAAATGCACGGAGTCGATCTGCAAACCGTTGGCCGTCCAGTGCGCCGCCAGTTGCAAACCCTTGAGTTCTTCACTGCCGTTGAACAGCAGGCTGCCGACCTGGACATCGCCCAGCTCGATGGCCAAGGGTAATTTCAGATCCGGAAGACTGATCGGCCCGCTGCTTTCTGCTTCCGTACCGGGCGGGAATTGCAGGCTGACCTGATCGGCTTTCAATTGCTCGATGCACAGGGTCATACGCGTCAGGCACAACGGCGACCAGGCGAAAATCGCCTTGTTCAGTTCAACCCGGCTGCTGTCCTGCTGCCACAAGAGATGATCCGCACTCCACTGTCCGCCCAAACGGCCCTGGAAATTCTCGACGGTCAAACCTGGCACAAACCCTAGCGCCCAGCGACTGCCCGCTGCAGTTCCCAGTACCGTGGCCAGCGCCAGGATGACCAGCATCAGCAGCGCCAGAATCGCCAGCAGCGTTATTTTCAAACCACGATTCACAGCTCAGGCCCCATGGAAAAGTGCAGTCGAATGCCGCCGTCGTCGTCCATCGCATGGGCCAGGTCGAGGCGTATCGGCCCCACCGGCGAGACCCAGCGCACGCCGATACCGACACCGGTCTTGAGGTCCGGCAGTTCGAGGGTATTGAAGGAATTGCCCTGGTCGATGAAGGTCGCGACCCGCCATTTTTCGGCGACGGAATACTGATACTCGACGCTGCCGGCAACCATGTAGCGGCCACCGATGCGGTCGCCCTCGGAGTTTTCCGGGGACAGGCTCTGGTAGTCGTAGCCGCGCACGCTTTGATCGCCACCAGCGAAGAAACGCAACGACGGCGGCACCGATTTGTAGCCATTGGTGGCGCTGCCGCCGACCTGCACCCGCCCGAGGAAGCGGTGCTTGTCGAAGACCGTGGTCAGGCCTTTCACCAACGCGGTGCCGTAAAGCAGGTTGGTGTCGGAACCCAAGCCTTCCTTGGCCACCTTGGTCTCGAATTCCAAGCGGTAACCATTGTGCGGGTCGATGCGGTTGTCGCTTTTCAGGTAGGAATAGCTCACGCCGGGCATCAGCAAGGTGCTGAGCCCCGAGTCGTCGCCGAGCCTGTATTCTTCGCGCTGCCACTTGAGCGACACCACCCGCTGCCAACCGCTGGGCAGCTTGCTGTGCCACTCGGGACCGACGGTCAGCAGCTTGCTGAGGGAATCCTTGTCGGCGATTTCTTCGTTCTGATAGCCACCGGCGAACCGCAGTTTGTCGGTCAGCGGCGGGTCCAGGGGAATGTCATAGAACACACCGACGTTCTGTCGTGGTGCCGAGACTTCGGTCTCCCAGCCATAGCTGTGCCCCTGAGGATTGACCCAGTGCCGTGTCCAGTTGGCCTTGACCCGTGGGCCGACGTCGGTGGAATAGCCCAGCCCCAGGCCCATGGTCCGTGGTTTGCGGGTTTCGAGTTTGACGTCTACCGGGATCACATCGTTCTTCGACGCCGTCGGCGCCGCATCCACCCGCACACTTTCGAAATAGCCGCTCGATTGCATCGCCTGATTGAGTTCCGCGATCAGTTCGGAGTCATAAGGTGCGCCGGCCTTGAACGGCACCATGCGTTGCAGCAGGTCTTCGTCGAACGGCGTGTCACCCTCGAAACTGACCTTGCCCAGTGAATAGCGTGGGCCGCTGTTGTAGACCAGCTCAATATCGGCAACGCCGGCTCGCGGGTCGACCGATAATTTCTGGCTGCTGAAGTGCCCGCTGAAAAAGCCGTAGCGCGAAGCCTGGTTTTGAATCAGGCGTTTGGCGTCTTCGTATTGGCCATGGTTGAGCACTGCGCCGGTCTTCAGTGCATTGCTTTTGGGTACACGAAAGGATTTGAGGGAGGCGGCCGGGCCGTCGATGCGAACAGTGACGTTGCGCAAATGAACAGGCTCGCCGGGATCAATAGTCAGCACCAGGCGAGGCGTCTTGCCGCCCTTCACTTGCGAGTCGATCTGCGGCTGGTAATAACCCAAGGCCTGGGCGGCCTTGCGCGCCTGCTCTTCAGCGCCACGACTGAAGCGCAACAAGGCTTCTTCATCACGATCGCCGGGGCTGCCGATATAGCCCTCTATATTGGCTTTCAGTTCATCGTTGGACGGTTTGATCCGCACATCCAATTCACTTTGGGCCAGCGCCGTGCAGCTGGTGATCAGCATCAGTACGCCGCTGGTAATTCTTCCTGGAAACTTCATAGGCGCGGATGCTATCACGAGCTTGGGGGCGTGATAGAGCCTGGTGTGCCGTGAAAGTTCTACCTTTATGCCGTTGCTGTTTGTAACACCTGCGGGTTGGCGTGGAAAAACACGTGCTCGCGAACCGGTCCTACGGCGACCTCACCGATTTCCTCATAACCCTGACGCTTATAGAAGTCCAGATAACGAGGATTCCCGGTATCGAGAATCACGCCCTCGGAGTGCTCATCCACCGCGCACCAGTTGTGCACCGCTTGCAGCAATTGTTCGCCGAAGTGTTTGCCCTGGAATTGCGGATGAACCCCCAGCAACGGCAGCACGTGCACCGAGTCGGACGGCACGCAAGCCATCACGGCATCGTGATACTCGAGATAGCGACGGGTGCAGCGAAACCCGGTGCTGAGCACCATGCGCAGACGCCAGGCCCAACTTTCGGTGATGCCCAGGCGACGTTGCGGTGGCGCGATCAGCGCGATGCCGATCAACCGGTCGTTGACCAGCAGGCCGATGGCCGGCAAGTCCTGAAGAAAGTGTTGTTTGACCAGCTCGCGCACGGTGGCGCGGACCCGCTGTTCATAACCGGGACGTTCCGCTTCGAACAGGTAGCCGAATGTCGGCTCATGCCGGTAAGCCTGGTACAACAGCGAACGTGCTTCGCGGGAATAACCGTTGTCGAGCATGTGAATATCGGCGATGACGGTCGAGGTTTCGGGCATAACGGTAGATCTCCCCGGGTGCAGCTCAAAATGGCGGCGCTCTTATTGGTACGAGCCTTTGGGTGGTAATACAGTTCCCCACAGGTATAGACCAAGGCTGGATCTTCATCGACTGGACTGGCCCCCTTCCGACATGTCAGCTAGCATCGCCCTTTTGCCAGGACTGCCGACCATGAAGATCGTCTCCTTCAACATCAACGGGCTGCGCGCTCGCCCCCATCAGCTGGCGGCGCTGATCGAAAAACATCAGCCTGACGTTATCGGCTTGCAGGAAACCAAGGTCCACGACGACCAATTCCCGCTGGCCGAGGTTCAGGCGCTGGGTTATCACGTGTATTTCCACGGGCAAAAGGGTCACTACGGCGTCGCCCTGCTCTCGCGTCAGGAACCGATTGCCTTGCACAAAGGTTTCGCCACCGATGAAGAAGACGCGCAGCGCCGCTTTATCTGGGGCACTTTCGCCGACGCCAATGGCGTGCCGGTGACCATCATGAACGGCTATTTCCCACAGGGCGAAAGCCGCGATCACCCCACCAAATTCCCGGCCAAGGAACGTTTTTACAGCGATCTGCAGCAACTGCTGGAAAGCCAGTTCAGCAACGATCAGCCGGTGGTGGTGATGGGCGACGTGAACATTTCCCCGCAAGACTGCGACATCGGTATCGGCCCGGACAACATGAAGCGCTGGCTGAAAACCGGCAAGTGCAGCTTCCTGCCAGAAGAACGCGAATGGATGGCCCGCTTGAAGAACTGGGGCCTGGTGGACAGCTTCCGTCACTTGAACCCGCAGGTGACCGACCGCTTCAGCTGGTTCGACTACCGTAGCCGCGGTTTTGAGGATGAGCCCAAGCGCGGGCTGCGGATTGACTTGATCATGGCGTCCCACGGGTTGTTGCCACGTGTGAAGGATGCCGGTGTGGATTACGACCTGCGCGGGATGGAAAAACCATCGGATCACGCGCCGATCTGGCTTGAATTGAGCTGATCCTCCAAGACCTTCATAGATCAAATGTGGGAGCGGGCTTGCTCGCGAATGTGGTGTGCCAGTCGACATCAATGTTGAATGACAATCCTCCTTCGCGAGCAAGCCCGCTCCCACATTTAAAGACTGTCATCTTTCAGAAATCGTACTGACTTATTCTCCCGGCACTCCCTTTGGCTTTATAAGGTGCCGGCATGACGCTGCGCGTGTTGTTCCTGTTGATGCTGTGCGCCTGGCTGCCGCTGACGGCTTCGGCTGGCGATTTGCCGACGCCCGGGCCTGGCCCGCTGCTGCGCATCCAGGGCTCCAATACCATCGGCGCGGCATTGGGTCCGGCGCTGGTTGAGGGATTGATGCGCGAACAGGGTCTGCTCAAGGTTCACCGCGAGGCCCCGGATAAAGCCAACGAACTGCGCGTCGTCGGCGAAACCGTTCAGGGCCGCCGGGTCGTGGTGGACGTCGCGGCCCACGGCTCCAGCACCGGTTTCACCGCCCTGAAAACCGCCACTGCCGATCTTGCCGCCTCCTCGCGCCCGATCAAGGACAGCGAACGGATGGACCTCAAACCCTTGGGCGACTTTAAAAGCCCCGGCGCCGAGCAGGTCATCGCCATCGATGGCCTGGCGATCATCCTTCATCCGCACAATCCGTTGAGTGAACTGAACACCGAACAACTGGCGCGAATCTTCAGCGGCGAGGCAAAAACCTGGGAAGAACTCGGCGGCAACGGTGGGACGATTCATCTCTATGCGCGCGATGACCAATCGGGCACCTACGACACGTTCAAGGAATTGGTCCTCAGCCGTCGTGGGAAAACGCTGAGTAGCGCTGCGAAGCGTTTCGAATCCAGCGAGCAATTGTCCGACGCGGTCAGCCTCGACCCACAAGGCATTGGCTTCATCGGCCTGCCTTATGTGCGTCAAGCCAAAGCCGTGGCGATTGCCGATGGCCAATCCCAAGCCATGTTGCCGCTCAACAGCCTGATTGCCACGGAAGATTATCCGTTGTCCCGCCGGCTGTTCTTTTACCTGCCGCCCAATGGGAAGAATCCCTGGGCCGACGCATTGGTGGCGTTCGCCCAAAGCAGCAAGGGTCAGGCGATTGTCGCGGCCAATGGTTTTATCGCCCAGACCGTCCAGGCCATGACTGTCACGCCGAATGCATTGATGCCGGAGGGTTATCAGGCGCTCAGCCGTCACGCCCAGCGATTGTCAGTGAATTTCCGTTTCGAAGAAGGCAGTGCGACGCTGGACAACAAGGCCCGGCAGGACCTGTCGCGGGTCCTCGACTATATAAAGCAGCGAGAGAAAACCAATCGGCAGGTGACGCTGGTGGGGTTTGGCGACGCCAAGAGTGATCCGGCGCGGGCTGATCTGCTGTCGAAACTGCGCGCCATGGCGGTGCGGCGGGAACTGGTTAAAAGCGGCGTAGTGTTTCGTGAGATTCGTGGTTTTGGCGCCGAGATGCCGGTGGCGGCCAATAGCGCGGACGAGGGGAGAATCAAGAATCGGCGGGTTGAGGTTTGGGTGTATTGACGGCGTGTGTGTAGCAGCTGTCGAGCTTGCGAGGCTGCGTTCGGCTGCGCAGCAGTCGTGAAATCAGGCGATGCGGTGTTTCAGGGAAACCGCACATACAGGTTTTACGACTGCTGCGCAGCCGAACGCAGCCTCGCAAGCTCGACAGCTGCTACAGGGTGCAAATCAGCCAAGCAATTTCTCAAGCTGCGCCGTGGTGTCCACCGCGCCCATCGTTTTAGCGGCATCCAGCGCCGATACGCCATTGGCGTCCTTGGCTTTCGGGTCGGCGCCTTTGCTGATCAGGTAGTCGACGATTTCGACGCGATTGAACATCGCCGCCATCATCAGCGCGGTACGGCCATCGAAGGACGAGCCTTCCACTTGCGCGCCACCATCGACCAGCGCTTTGACCACCGCCAGATCCCCCTTGAACGCCGCTCCGGCAATCGGGCTCTGGCCGTTGTCGTTGCGGATTTCCGGATCAGCCTTGTGTTCGAGCAGGACTTTTACTGTCTCCACATGGCCGTGGTACGCCGCCAGCATCAGCAAGGTGTCGCCCTTGTGGTTGCGCAGGTTCGGCGGCAGGCCCTTGGTCAACAGCGCAGCCATCATGGCCGCATCGCCCTCGCGCGCTTTGTTGAATACCTGTTCGGCAAATTCAGCGGCTTCTTCGGGGGTCATCTGGCGGCTTTGGTCTGACATTGGGGACTCCACTTTCTGTTATTCGCAAAGCCGACAGTTTCCCGAGCAGCCCCGAGGCTGTCACTTCTTTTTTCTCATGGACCGCCATAGCCACATTCAATAGCGCTGCATTCAATAACGAAAAGCGCCGCCGTGAATATCCGCCAGCAACTGCGGAGTGACCTGCACATAAGTCTGGGTCCCCGGTAACCAGGCATAGATCGGATCGTCGCCGGTTTTGCCGGGGTCGAAGGCTTCATCCTTGAGGCGAGTCTTCTGGTATTTGAAGGTCCCGGTGGTCTCCATTTTCACTTTGACTCGCAGGAACAAAGGCACCGCATAAGCGGGCAATTGCTCACGGGCGAAAGCCAGCAACTCACTGAAATCCAGGGTCGCCAGGGACTCGGCTGGCGTAATCGCCGCCATCCCGGCACGCCCGTTGGTGTTCTGGATCTCCACACCGTAGGCCACGGCCTCGGAAATAGTAGGGTGTTGCAGAAGGATGTTCTCGACTTCGGTGGTCGAGACGTTTTCGCCCTTCCAGCGGTAGGTGTCACCCAAACGGTCAACAAACTGAGCGTGGCCAAAACCGATGTTGCGCAGCAGGTCACCGGTATTGAAGTAGCGGTCGCCTTTCTCGAACACGTCGTGGAGCACAACCTTTTCGGTCTTCTGCGGATCGGTGTAACCGTCGAGCGGGGCCTTGTCGTCGATCTTCGCCAGCAACAGCCCTTTCTCGCCTTTGGCGACCTTGCGCATGAAGCCCTTGGCATCCCGAATCGGTGCGCCGCTGTCGTGGTCGTAGGCCGCCAACTCCCATGACATCAGGGAAAAACCGACGGTGTTATCAAAGTTCAGGATGTTGGTGAAGCCGATATTGCCGTCGCTGGCGGCGTACAGCTCACAGATATGGTTCACCCCGAATCGCGTCTTGAACTCGCCCCACGCGCCGGGGCGCAGGCCATTGCCAATCATCTTCGTCACGCTGTGCTTGCTGTCACCGGCACTGGGCGGTTGATCCACGAGGTAGCGGCACAATTCGCCGACGTAACCGAGGGTGGTCGCGCGGTACTTGCGCACATCGTTCCAGAACTGACTGGCGCTGAACTTGCGGCGAATGGCAAAGCCCGAGGCGCCACTGATCGCCGAGCCCCAGCACACGCACAGCCCGGTGGCGTGATAGAGCGGCAAGGTGCAATAGACGACATCCTCCGGGCGCATATCCAATGCGATCAGCCCGAAGCTTGCGCAGCTGCGCATCCAGCGGCCGTGCTTGAACACCCCGGCCTTGGGCAAGCCGGTGGTGCCCGAGGTGTAGATATAGAAACAAGGGTCGTCGAAGAAAATCTGTTGGCTGCTGTCGGGATTGTCGCTGAAAGCGTCGGCACTGGCCGTCATCAGGTTAATGAACCCGTCGGGCGCAATACCCGGTTGGGTGAAGGTGTCTTGATCGGCGACGAACCAGGTGCGCGCCGCCTCGATCGACACCCGTTCGCGCACCGCCAAAAACGCCGGGACCAGCTCTTCTCCGACAATGATTGCCGCGGGCGCTACCAGGTTCAGGCTGTGAGCCAGGGTATCGCGGGTTTGCGAGGTATTGAGCAAGGCACTGATCGCGCCGACCTTGGCCACCGCCAGAATCGTCACCAACAGTTCCGGGCGATTCTCGATAAAGATCGCCACCCCATCGCCCTTGCGGATGCCTTGGGTCATCAGATGATGGGCGATGCGGTTCGCCCACTGGTTGACCTGAACATACGTCAGCGCCCTCTCACTCTGCAGCAATGCCGGGCCATCGGGATTGCGCAACGTCGCTTGCTCGAAGTACCAGCCCAGGCCACACGGTTGGGTCGGGTCCTTGACGTTGGCGACTTTCATGCCCTTCACCACGCGAGGAATGGCTTTGGCAATGGAAGGCAGCTTGCGGAGCATCATGCCCCAGGTAATCGTGTCGTTCGGCGTGCGGCTCATGGTTGCTCCCGGTCGCTCTTTTTATTATCGGGCGGCGTTGATTGAGGCCGAAAATACGTCAGCGGTTCCTGAGCTGTACACGCGGTTTTTGAAATGATTTGTATCCACGGCTGATGAATTCGAAAGGGTGAGTTTGCGCCGGGCAATTCGTTCCATTAAATCTTGGTCAACCACGCAAAATGCAGGATGCACGATGGCCATTCATGCAGATTGCACGAAAGCAAAAAATCAGGTGAAAATTAACTTATTGATTTATAAAGACTTTTAAAAAATCAGGTGCTGGCACAATCACTGCAACTACCTCTGCATGCTTGCCATTCAAGAGCTAACGGAGCTGATAGACATGAACCTGATCCAAGAAAAATTTTCATCCCTGTTCTCCAACTTCGAAGTGACCACCCAGCCACGTCCGGACGGTGGGATTCTGCTGACCTTGAGCAGCACCGACGGCAAAGTCTTCAAACGTTCGATTTCCTACCAGCAATTGCATGCCGGTGATCAGTTGTCCTGGGTGATCAGCGCCATTCGCCGTGACATTGCCGAACAGGCCAGCGAACTGCCGCAGATTTCCATGCTACAAAGCCAGCAGCGGTTTGCCCTGCCGACCTATCACTCGGTGTAAATCGCCCCAGCGCTGTAAACGATCAGGCCGTGAGCGCTTTCGCTTCACGGCCTGTTTTCTTTCTGGAACTGCGCAATCCATGTGGGCTCAGTCCTCAAGACGCGGGAAGCGGCTGGCGATGTCTTCGCCGGTGAAGTTGGCCACCCAGCCTTCGGGGTTGTTGAACAGACGGATCGCGACGAAATGCGGATGCTCGCCCATGTCAAACCAGTGCGGGGTGCCGGCCGGGACCGAGATCAGGTCGTTTTTCTCGCAAAGTACCGCGTAGACGTAATCGTCGATGTGCAGGGTAAACAGCCCACGGCCAGCGACGAAAAATCGTACTTCGTCTTCGCCATGGCAATGTTCGTCGAGAAACTTGGCGCGCAATTCGGCTTTTTGCGGGTGATCGCTGTTCAGGCTGATCACATCGACGGTGATGTAACCACGTTCGGTCATCAACTGGTCGATTTGCTCCTGGTACGCGGCGATCACTTCTTCCTGGCTGGCGCCGGGCTGGATCTTCGCCGTGGCTTGCCAACGGTCGAAACGCACGCCCTGTTCGGCCAGCGTCGAGGCGATGTCTTCGAAATGCGTCAGCACCTTGTTTGGCAACTCAGGGCTTGAGACGTGGTAAACGGACAGGCTGCTCATCAGGGCAACTCCTTAACGGTTCATGCTTTACGGATCATGCTTTATGGTTAAAAACCGAGAGCGTCTTCAACTCGCACGCGAAAAATTCAAAGGCTTCGATCTGCCGCAGCGCATCGCTCATGCGCGCGAGGTGTTCGCGGGTAAGGCTCATGGCCTGTTCTCTTGCATACGTGTGGCAATGATAACGGCTGCCGCGAAGGCTGCGAGGCTGGCAATACTAAAGGTCAATGCAGGGCCAAGGGCATTCCAGCTATAGCCGGAATACAACGCGCCCAGCGCACCGCCGGTACCGGCCAGTGCGGCGTACAACGCCTGGCCCTGCCCTTGTTGGCGCGCGCCAAAGCTACGTTGCACGAATTGGATGGCAGCCGCGTGAAAGCTACCGAACGTCGCCGCGTGCAGCACCTGGGCAAATAACAGCACCCAAAGAAATTCAGCGAACGAACCGAGCAACAACCAACGCAACGCCGCCAGCAGAAAACTCGCCAGCAACACTCGTCGCACGGAGAAACGCGCAAGGATCTTGCTCATGGCCAGAAACATCAAGACTTCGGCGACCACGCCAACCGCCCAGAGCAGGCCGATCAGCCCACGGCTGTAACCGAGTCGCTCCAGGTGCAAGGTCAGAAAGGTGTAATAAGGGCCGTGGCTCACTTGCATCAGCGCCACGCAGCCGTAGAACGCCAATACACCGGGATTGCGCAATTGCCTGAGAAATCCATCTCCGGCAATTCGCTCGCCCTGCACCGGTTGAGCGTTGGGCACCCACAGGCTGCTGACGACAATGCCGGCCATGACCAGCACCAGCGTCACCGGATAGATGTCCAGGCTCAACCCTTCGAACAATCGGCCGAGCGCGACCACGGTGATGATGAAACCGATGGAACCCCACAGGCGGATCTGGCTGTAACGGTGAGTCTGGCCCCGCAAGTGCGCCAACGTGATGACTTCGAACTGCGGCAACACCGCGTGCCAGAAGAACGCGTGCAAGGCCATGACCATCGCCAGCCAGGCGTAGGTCTTGCTGACGAAGATCAGCGAGAACGTCAGCAGCGTACAGACCGCACCGAAACGCACGATCGCCAGGCGTCGGCCGGTGTAATCACCGAGCCAGCCCCAGATGTTCGGCGCCACGCAGCGCATCAGCATCGGGATCGCCACCAGCTCGCCGATGCGCGCACTGGAAAAGCCCAGATGATCGAAGTACAGCGCCAGAAACGGCGCTGTCGAACCGAGCAAGGCGAAATAGAACAGATAGAAACTGGAAAGCCGCCAGTACGGGAGCGCCGCCACCGTCATCAGACCGCAGCGGCGTTGAGGTCAGCCATTAAAGCTGACCCAGCACCGGCGTGTTCACGCGCACGTCGGCGTTCTGCCCGCGATGACGCAACAGGTGATCCATCAGCACGATGGCCATCATCGCTTCGGCGATCGGCGTGGCGCGGATGCCGACGCACGGGTCGTGGCGGCCCTTGGTGACAACTTCCACCGGGTTGCCATGGATATCGATGGAACGGCCCGGCGTGGTGATGCTCGAGGTTGGCTTGAGCGCCAGGTGCGCGACGATTGGCTGACCCGACGAAATGCCACCGAGAATGCCGCCGGCGTTGTTGCTGAGGAAACCTTCCGGCGTCATTTCATCGCGGTGTTCGGTGCCGCGCTGGGCAACGCTGGCGAAACCGGCGCCGATTTCCACGCCTTTGACCGCGTTGATGCTCATCAGCGCATGGGCCAGTTCGGCGTCCAGGCGGTCGAAGATCGGTTCGCCGAGGCCCGGCATCACGCCTTCAGCGACCACGGTGATCTTCGCGCCGACCGAATCCTGGTCGCGGCGCAGCTGGTCCATATAGGCTTCCAGTTCCGGCACTTTGTCTGGATCGGCGCTGAAGAAGGCATTCTCTTCCACCGAATCCCAGGTCTTGAACGGGATTTCGATCGGGCCGAGTTGACTCATGTAGCCACGAATGACGATGCCCTGAGTGGCCAGGTATTTCTTCGCAATCGCACCAGCGGCCACGCGCATGGCCGTTTCACGCGCCGAACTGCGACCGCCGCCGCGGTAATCGCGTTCGCCGTATTTGTGGTGGTAGGTGTAGTCGGCGTGGGCCGGGCGGAACAGATCCTTGATCGCCGAGTAATCCTTGGACTTCTGGTCGGTGTTGCGAATCAGCAGGCCGATGGAGCAACCGGTGGTGCGCCCTTCGAACACGCCGGAGAGGATTTCGACTTCGTCGGCTTCCTGGCGCTGGGTGGTGTGGCGGCTGGTTCCGGGTTTGCGGCGATCCAGGTCACGCTGCAGATCCTCCAGAGAGATCTCCAGGCCCGGCGGGCAGCCGTCGACAATGGCGACCAACGCCGGGCCATGGCTTTCGCCCGCGGTGGTGACAGTGAACAGCTTGCCGTAGGTATTGCCGGACATGCAGGACGCTCCGTGAAATCGAACCAAATACGTAATGCGCGCCAGTATACGCAGGCTACCCAAGTAGTTCATCCTCGAACCTTATGGGTGCCCGCGAGTCCAACCGGCATCTTGTTCATGATGGCGTGATGATGCTGCGAGTTATAGCCTTGAGCCTTACCCTGTTTACCGGCTTTGTACAGGCCACTGTCCTGCAACGCCCAATCACTTTGGACACGGGCAGCGGCGAGCTTTTCGGCTCGTTATTGCTACCCAAGTCCGACACGCCGGTACCGGTTGTCCTGATCATTTCCGGCTCCGGTCCTACGGATCGTGACGGCAATAACCCTGACGGCGGACGCAACGACGGCCTCAAGCGTCTCGCTTGGGTACTGGCCAAACACAACATCGCCAGCGTGCGGTATGACAAACGCGGCGTAGCGGCGAGCCTTGCGGCGACCCCGGACGAACGCAATCTGTCGGTTGAAGCCTACGTGGCCGACGCCGAGGCCTGGGGCCAGAAGCTCAAAGCCGATCCGCGCTTTGGCCAGCTGATCCTGCTGGGCCACAGCGAAGGCGCCTTGATCGCCAGCCTGGCGGCTCCGAGTCTGGATGCCGCCGCCGTCATTTCCATGTCCGGCAGCGCCCGACCGATCGATCAGGTGCTGCGTCAACAATTGAGCAATCGCCTGCCGCCACCGCTGATGCTGCGCAGCAATGAACTGCTCGACAGCCTCAAGGCCGGCCACACCGACGACAACGTGCCACCGCAGTTGCAGGTGATTTTCCGCCCGAGCGTGCAGCCGTATCTGATTTCACTGTTCCGCCAGG
The DNA here is from genome assembly GCF_054898105.1 of Pseudomonas sp. MDT1-17. NCBI lineage: Bacteria > Pseudomonadati > Pseudomonadota > Gammaproteobacteria > Pseudomonadales > Pseudomonadaceae > Pseudomonas > Pseudomonas sp. MDT1-17. The sequence goes on from NZ_JBUBVM010000001.1 coordinate 4,466,368, forward strand.
ACCCGGCAGCGGCGTTCGCCAAGTTGAAGATGCCGGCGCTGATCATCCAGGGCAGCAACGACATCCAGGTCGGCGTCGGTGATGCCAAGATGCTGAAAGCTGCCAAACCGGACGCCGAACTGGCGCTGATCGAAGGCATGAACCACGTGATGCGCATCGTGCCCAACGATGTAAAACGGCAACTGGCCTCTTATAAGGATCCTCAATTGCCACTGGCGGCCGAACTCGGCGCGCGAATCCTCGGGTTTATTGACGGACTTCGCACCAGTTAAAGGCTGTTTGCCCTCCAGTCCTGAAAAAAACGGCCGATAAGCCTTTGTCGCCAGCGCTATGACTGGCGGCAAGCAGCGCTTGGACAGGACCTCGCCGTTATGACTGATACCCAGACTTCGCCCGACACCACCGCTGAAAAAGACACACCACCAGTGGTAGAGCTGCCGTGGGCGGACGTCCACGTCGAGCACCAAAAGATGCTCCGTCTGGCGCCGTTGCAGACCGACCGCAACACCGGTGGCCGGCCGCTGCGTTTTGTTGAGTTTGGTTACGCGGAACGCAATAACAAGGAACTCAGCCTGATGCGCATGAGCATCAAGTTGCCGGGCCAGCGCGTGCGCAAGGAACAGAATCATCTGGACGTGTGGGTCGATCACACCACCAAGCGTGTGCACTTCGGGCCTGACAGCGGCCTGCAAATTGAACCGCTGAACCGTGGCATCGGCCGATTCATGGCCGCCCAGGGCATTACCTGGGCGAAAAAGCGCTGGCCCGGTTACACCGTCGACGGCACCGACCTGAACAACAAGGATGCGCTGAACGAAGACACTCGCCTGCGCCGCGATCACTTTTTGCGGAAGCACGGTTTCGATGTGGTTTATGCCGACCCGCAGCATTTGAAGGGCAGCGTCAAAGAAGTACAGGTCGGCGACCTGCTGGCTGACTGGAACACGGAAAAACTGCAGGTCGTGGAAATTCTTGAGGCGGCGCAGATGCTCCAGCAAGCCGAGCAAAATCTGGCCGAGCAGGAAGTCAAACTCAAGAAGCACGAAGAAAAGGTCAGTAGGTACAAGCGCGAAGACGCCGGGCTGCGCTTTACCATTACCTGCCTGGTGGCGTTTGCGGTGTTTCAGGCGGGATTGTTGATCTGGATTGCTACGCACCGGTAATCAAGTGTCGAACCCAAAAAGATCGCAGCCTGCGGCAGCTCCTACACAGGTGTACACATAACCCTGTAGGAGCTGCCGCAGGCTGCGATCTTTTGCTTGTAAGGGTCAGACGCGGGAAGCGAACAGTGCCTGATGATCGCGGCACTGCTCCGCCGTCAGCATGAACACGCCATGTCCACCGCGCTCGAAATCGAGCCAGGCGAAATCGACTTCCGGGTACAGCGCCTCAACGTGAACCTGGCTGTTGCCTACCTCGACAATCAGCAAGCCCTTCTCGGTCAGGTGATCCGCCGCTTCGGCGAGCATGCGACGCACCAGATTCAAGCCATCATCACCGCAGGCCAGGCCCAGCTCCGGTTCGTGCTGGTATTCGTCCGGCATGTCGGCGAAATCTTCCGCATCAACGTAAGGCGGGTTCGACACGATCAGGTCGAAACGCTGCCCCGGCAAACCATCAAATCCATCGCCCTGCACCGTATACACCCGCTCATCGACGCCATGGCGCTCGATGTTCTGGTTGGCCACTTCCAGCGCTTCGAACGACAGGTCGGCCAGCACCACTTCGGCGTTCTGGAACTCGTAGGCACAGGCGATACCGATGCAGCCGGAACCGGTGCACAGGTCGAGAATCCGCGCAGGTTCGGCGCCCAGCCACGGTTCGAAACGCTTTTCGATCAGTTCGCCAATTGGCGAACGCGGGATCAAGACGCGCTCGTCGACGATAAACGACATGCCGCAGAACCACGCTTCACCCAACAGGTAGGCGGTAGGAATGCGTTCTTCGATACGGCGTTTGAGCAGGCGTTGCAGGTTGACCAGTTCGTCTTCTTCCAGATTGCAGTCGAGGTAGCTGTCAGCGATTTCCCACGGCAAGTGCAAGGCACCCAACACCAGCTGACGAGCTTCGTCCCAGGCGTTGTCGGTCCCATGGCCGAAAAACAGATCCTCCCCATGGAAGCGGCTGACGGCCCAACGGATATGGTCACGCAGGGTACGAAGTCGGGAAGTGATCACGGGGGCAAACTCCAGAAAAAACGACTGGCGATTCTAACAGCCAAAACGCATCACGACGACGCGGGAAAACTACCGGGGCAAATGTAGGACCATTCTATTTTTTCGGCTGGTTATTGAACAAAAGGGGCATATTGACAAGGCTGCGAGCCAGCAAAGACGGCGCCTGCGATGGTAGCGATTCACAGAAGCGCTCAGCCAGAGGACAATGTCGCAAAAGCCCCACTTGAAGGAGCCCCAGAATGTCCGTTCCACAAACGATGTTTCAACTCAGCGGCCGCGGTTATGCAGCAGCCAAACTGAGCCATGCGACCCTTGTCATTATCGATGCCCAGAAAGAATACCTCAGCGGCCCGTTGGCCTTGAGCGGCATGGATGCTGCCGTCGCGAACATCAAGCAACTGGTGGCCGCTTCCCGTGCAGCCGGCCGGCCAATCGTCCATGTCCGCCACCTCGGCACCGTCGGTGGGCTTTTCGATCCACAAGGCGAGCGCGGTGCGTTCATCCCGGGCCTGGAACCACAGGGCGACGAAACCATCATCGGTAAATTGCTGCCGAGTGCGTTCCACGGCACCGAACTGCTGGAACGCCTGCAGAATCTCGGTTCGCTGGACCTGATCGTGTGCGGTTTCATGAGCCACTCCAGCGTCAGCACCACGGTGCGCGCCGCGAAAAACCTGGGCTTTCGTTGCACGCTGGTGGAAGACGCCTGCGCGACTCGAGACCTGCCTTACAAAGGCGGCGTATTGAGCGCGGACCACGTTCAGCAGACCGAAATGGCGATCATGGCGGACAACTTCGCCACCCTCGCCCTGACTCAAGATCTGATCTGATTGACGCTCGATGAGCGGTCCATGCCGCCGCTCATCCGCAAAAGCCTATCATTTGCTGTAAATGTCTTAGCCTCAGGAACATCCCGGTCAACTCCCGGTCGAAGGGCCGATACCCATTGAGGAAGGTCGGAATGAAGTTATCCGATGGTTTTGACGCACGCCGCCTGCGGCCTAAAGGCCAACGCAACTGGCGTTTTCGTATTGGCGCGGCATTTGCTGCCTTGCTGGCGATGTGCGGCGTGTTGCTGGCGATGGCCGGTATCGCCAGCCTGCTCGGCCACGCACCTGCGTTGGGTGAGATGAATACCAACCCGCTCGGGTCGGCAGTGATTCTGGCGATTGGCCTGTTCGTGCTGTACATCGGTGTGTGGCTGTGGCGTCGCTGCCGTCGTCGCTCGCGCCAGTCGCGTGAGCTGAACATCTCCCCGCACCTGATGAAAAAACACGACTGAGCCGTACGCTTCGCGTTTTCTCGCGCCCCGATTCGTCTCGAGTTGGGTAAACTGGCCGCCCTTCGCGGAGGCTGACATGCAAGACGACGATTTTTCCCTGTTCAAAAGCGCGATCCAAGGCGTCAAGCCGATCAAACACGATCGCGCCGAAACCGGCAAACCCAAAGCCGACCGCGCACAAATCGCCAAACTGCGCCAGGCCGCCACCGTGCGCACCGATGCCACCACCGTTGACGGGCTGTCCGATCAGTTTGTCATCGATGTCGGCCCGGAAGACGAGCTGATGTGGGCACGCGACGGTGTTCAGGAAAGCCAGATGCGCAAGCTCAAGATCGGACAGATTCCGTTCGAAGGCAGCCTCGACCTCCATGGCATGAATGTGGAAAAGGCCCGGGAAACCCTCTGGGCGTTTCTGGCCGAGGCGACCAAATTTGAAATACGCTGCGTGCGCGTCACCCACGGCAAGGCGGTGCGTCTGGACGGCAAGCGGCCGATGATCAAAAGCCACGTCAACACCTGGCTGCGCCAGCACTCTCAAGTGCTCGGCTTCACCTCGTGCCAGGCAAAACACGGCGGCGCCGGAGCGGTTTATGTGATACTCAAACGCACCATGATGGAAGGTCGCGACGAGTAAAGCTGTCGCGTCACGCTTGCAGCGCCGTGTCCGCCACCGTACCCTTGCCCTTTGCGTAAAATCCCACAGGTAGTTTCATGTCCCTGGAACAGAATTACACCGCGATTCTCGGCCAATTGGGCGAGGACGTCTCCCGCGAGGGCCTGCTCGACACGCCAAAACGTGCCGCCAAAGCCATGCAGTACCTCTGCCGCGGTTATGAACAGACACTGGAAGAGGTCACCAACGGTGCCTTGTTCAGCTCTGACAACAGCGAAATGGTGCTGGTGAAAGACATCGAGCTTTACTCGTTGTGCGAACACCACCTGCTGCCGTTTATCGGCAAGGCCCACGTCGCTTACATTCCGAGCGGCAAAGTGTTGGGCCTGTCGAAAGTCGCGAGGATCGTCGATATGTACGCTCGCCGCCTGCAGATCCAGGAAAACCTCAGCCGCCAGATCGCCGATGCGGTCCAGCAAGTCACCGGCGCCCTGGGCGTTGCTGTGGTGATCGAGGCCAAGCACATGTGCATGATGATGCGCGGTGTGGAAAAACAGAATTCGTCGATGATCACCTCGGTGATGCTGGGTGAGTTCCGCGAAAACGCCGCCACCCGCAGTGAGTTTCTCAGCCTGATCAAGTAATTTGCAGCACGAAGAAAACCGGCATTCATCGCCGGTTTTTTTTCGCCCGCGAAAATCAGGTAAGCTGCGCGCCTTCGTTTGCCCCTGTGAGGCTTATACCGTGTTCGTAAAAGCGCTTCGTGTCGGCCTTGGCCAACTGATCATCTTCATCGACTTCATCACCCGCCCCGGCAAAAAGCAGCGTCCTGCCGAGGTTCAGGCTCAGGTCAACACGGCTGCCAAGGGCCTGACCCTGTATCAGTTCCACGCCTGCCCGTTCTGCGTGAAAACCCGCCGCACCCTGCGCCGCTTGAACGTGCCGGTGGCGTTGCGCGATGCGAAGAACAACGAACTGGATCGCCAGACCCTGTTGGAACACGGCGGCAAGATCAAGGTTCCGTGCCTGCGCATTGAAGAAAATGGCCAGACCACCTGGATGTATGAGTCCAAGGTGATCATTGATTATCTGGACAAGCGATTTGCTGCTGCCTGATGCTCTGGTGGCGCCCTGACGGACGCCTTCGCGAGCAAGCCCGCTCCCACATTTAACCGCGTTCCCCTTGTGGGAGCGGGCTTGCTCGCGAAGAGGCCCACCCAGGCACCTCAAATTCGAGACAACAATAAACCGGCCCTTGCCCTTGCGCCGGTTTATTTGTTTCTGCCCTCCCCTCAGGCCGCTATCGCCGCCTGGGCCTGACGCACCACCTCAGCCAATCGCTTGAGCCCTTCGTCCAGCCGCGCCGGGTCGATATGGCTGAAGTTCAACCGCAGATGCCCTGGGTTGTTGTCCGGCTCGGGAAAGAACGGCTCGCCCGGCATGAACGCCACATCCGCTGCCAATGCAGCCTTGAGCAACGTCCGCGTGTCCAGCGGCTGCTTGAGTGTCAGCCAGAAAAACAGCCCGCCCTCGGGCACGTTCCAGTCCGCCAAATCAGCAAAATGCATTTCCAGGGCTGACTGGAACGCGTCCCGACGAACCCGATAGAAGCCCCGCAGTTCGCTCAAGTGATGCTGGAATTTCTCGGTGCCGATCCATTGCAGCGCTTGCCACTGGCCGGCGCGATTAGTGTGCAGGTCAGCTGATTGCTTGAGCCGCAGTAGATGCGGGAACAGGTCCGGACTGGCGATCAGATAGCCAACTCGCAATCCGGGCAACAGAGTTTTCGACACGGTGCCGGTGTAGATCCAACTGGCCTTTTTCAAGCGACTGACAATTGGTGTGGCGCTGCCGCCGTCAAAGGTCAATTCGCGGTAAGGCTCGTCTTCGATCAAGGTCACGTCGAACTCGTCGAGCAAGGCGGCCACGGCATCGCGCTTGGCTTCGCTGTAGCGCACGGCCGACGGGTTCTGGAAGGTCGGGATCAGGTAGATGAACGCCGGACTGTGTTTTTCCAGACGAGTACGCAGTTGCGCCAGGTTTGGGCCATCGACCTCCAGCGGGACAGTGATGCAGTCGGCGCCGAACAACTGAAAAATCTGCAAGGCCGCAAGATAAGTCGGCGCCTCGAGCAAAATCTCGGTGCCTTTATCGATGTACAGCTTGGCCGCCAGATCGAGGGTTTGCTGGGAGCCGCTGACCACCAATACCTGACTCGCCTCGCAGGGCACGCCCAGCGCCCGCGCCTCTGCTGCCAGTACTTCACGCAGCGCTGGCTCACCTTCACTCATCCCGTATTGGCCCATGGACAACGGCATGTCGGCCCACTCGACTTTCGGCAGCATGGCTTCGGCCGGCAAGCCGCCGGCGAACGACATCACTTCCGGGCGCTGGGCGGCGGCGAGTATTTCACGGATCAAAGAACTTTTAAGGCGCGAGACACGTTCGGAAAATGCCATGGGTCACCGGTAGCGAGGCCTGAGGAAAATGAGTCAAACTGGTTGACCGAAATTACGACAAACCGAATGGATACGTCAACATGCTTGACCTTAAAAATCCCAGCACTCAGCAACAAGCGATGGAAGCGTTTTTCTTCGGTTACCAGGCTTTCACCGCGAAGGCCGACGAAATGCTCGAGCGTCGTGGCTTGAGCCGGGTGCATCAACGCATCGTGTTTTTCATCGCCCGCTACCCGAACCTGAGCGTCAAGGAGCTGCTGGCGTTGCTCGGGGTGACGAAGCAGGCGCTGAACATTCCGCTGCGGCAGTTGGTGGAAATGTATTTGGTGAACAGCGTCGCGTCCGAGACCGACAAGCGTAAGCGATTGCTGGAACTGACCGACGATGGCGCGCGGTTTGAGCAGTCGCTGCGGCGTGAGCAGGTGAAATTGCTGGAGCGGGTGTTTGCCGAGGCCGGGGAGACGGCGGTGAATGGGTGGCTGGCGGTGAACCTGGCGTTGGGAAAAACCCAAGTGCCAACCGAGTAACTCTCGCTCCCCCGCAGATCGTGGGTACGATCGTCTACAGCCGATATATCCCGATCAACAAACTTTTCGTCTACAAAACCAAAAACATTATTTGCTTTATTTGTATACAAAAGCATAATCCACTTCGTGCGAGTTCCTGACCAACTGGTCAACAAATTCGCAAGTGCCTCAAAGGGTCGCTGCCACCCTCATGGGTCCGGCCCTGGAAATAACAATAAAACTCTTGAGGAGTATTCGCTGTGGAAAGCCGCAAATCCGAAGCCCCGACGCTGGAACTCTCGCCGCCGTTACGCAATGGCTGGCTGGAGCGCATCTTCAAACTCAGCTTGCATGGCACCACGGTGAAGACCGAGCTGATTGCCGGTCTGACAACCTTCATCACCATGGCTTACATCATCTTCGTCAACCCCAACATCATGGCCGACGCCGGGATTGATCACGGTGCCGCGTTTGTCGCCACCTGTATCGCCGCCGCGCTGGGTTGCCTGTTGATGGGCCTTTACGCCAACTGGCCGGTCGGCCTGGCGCCAGGCATGGGTTTGAACGCCTTCTTTACCTATACCGTGGTTGGCACCATGGGCTACAACTGGGAAACCGCCCTCGGCGCGGTGTTTATCTCGGGTGTGCTGTTCATGTTCCTGACCTTCTCGCGGATTCGCGAATGGCTGCTCAACAGCATTCCGGTCAGCTTGCGCTACGCCATGGGCGCCGGTGTGGGCTTGTTCCTCGGGTTGATCGGTTTGAAAACCGCTGGCATCGTCGTCGATAGCCCGGCCACCCTGATCAAACTCGGCTCCCTACGCGAGCCTGGCCCACTGCTGGCGGCTATCTGCTTCCTGATGATCGCCGTGCTCAGTTACCACAAAGTGTTCGGTGCGATCCTCATCAGCATCATCACTGTGACCCTGGCCGGTTGGGGCCTGGGCCTGGTGCATTACGAAGGGATCATGTCGGCCCCGCCGAGCCTGGCTCCGACCTGGATGGCCATGGATGTCGCCGGCGTGTTCAACATCAGCATGATCAGCGTGGTGCTGGCCTTCCTCTTCGTGCACATGTTCGACACCGCCGGCACCTTGATGGGCGTCGCTCAGCGCGCTGGTTTGGTGAACGCCGACGGCAAGATCGAAAACCTTTCCCGCGCCCTGAAAGCTGACAGTGCGTCCAGCGTATTCGGTGCTGTGGTGGGTGTTCCGCCGGTTACCAGCTACGTGGAAAGTGCCGCTGGCGTAGCCGCGGGTGGTCGGACTGGTCTTACTGCCGTGACCGTAGGTGTGCTATTTATTGCCGCCATGTTTTTTGCACCACTGGCTGGCATGATCCCCGCGTATGCAACCGCCGGTGCACTGATTTATGTGGCGATGCTGATGATGGGCGGCATGGCTCACATCGAATGGGACGAAGCGACCGACAGCATTCCGGCGATCGTCACCGCGATCATGATGCCCCTGACCTTCTCGGTCGCCGACGGCATTGCGCTGGGCTTTATCACTTACGTGGTAATGAAAGCCTGTACTGGTAAGCACAAGGAAATTTCCATCAGTCTGTGGGTGCTCTGCGCGATCTTCATTGCCAAGTTCGTTTTCTTGTAAGCCGTCTACGTCTCAAAAGCAGTGTTTCAAAACAGCCTCACCCCGTCGGGTGGGGCTTTTGCACAAATGGAGGAAAGTGATGAGTCTGGAAACCTGGCTGCTGTTCAGCGGCGCTGCGCTGGTGGTGATCCTGATCCCTGGGCCACTGTCTTTGCTGATGATCAGCAACAGTCTGAATTACGGCTTGCGCCGTTCATACCCGGCGTTTCTGGGAGGCGTGATTGCGTCGATCTGTTTACTCAGTGCTTCGGCGCTGGGTTTGGGCGCCTTGCTGCTGGCGTCGGAACAGCTGTTCAGTGCCCTGAAGATCGTCGGTGCGCTGTACCTGTTCTACCTGGCCTGGCAGAGCTGGCAGCAATCGCGTCAGCCCTCTCGCGGCGCTGAAGTGCCTCAGGCTGCACTGGTTCCACGCTTTCGTGCACTGTTCGGGCGCGCGTTTGTGCTGGGCGCGAGCAACCCGAAAGACATTCTGTTCTTTGCAGCTTTCCTGCCGCAGTTTCTCAGCGCCGAGCAACCGTTCCTGCCGCAATTACTGGTGATGATCGTGACCTGGACCGTGCTGGATCTGTTGTGCAAATTGGCTTATGGGCTGGGTGCCCACGGGGCGGCGCGGTATTTGCGCAGTGGCAAGGGTCAGAGCTGGTTTAACCGGGTGAGTGCGGGATTGTTCAGTGGTGCCGGTACTGCGTCGCTGTTGAGCCGATAGCAAAGCAAGATCAAAAGATCGCAGCCTTCGGCAGCTCCTACGCTCCCGTGGGCTGCGATCTTTTAACTTTTTAGCAAGCAAAAAAAGCCCGCAGTGTGAGCGGGCAAAAGACCAAAGAAGCTATATGCGCAGGATTTTTGGGGGGAAAGTCCTAGCTTCCTCTGTAGGTCGAATAGCTGTAAGGCGAAATAAGTAGCGGCACATGGTAGTGATCCTGTTCGGCAGAGATGCCAAAACGCAGCACTACTACATCCAGGAACGCCGGCTCCGGCAGCTGAACGCCACGGGCGCGGTAGTAATCGCCCGCATGAAATTGAACCTGATAGACCCCGGAGCGGTAGTCATCGCCTTGCAGCAGCGGCGCATCGACACGGCCATCACTGTTGGTGATCGCAGTGGCGACCAATTCCAGTTGCGAACCCTCAACGCGGTACAACTCGACCTTGATCGAGCTGCCCGGGCAACCGTGTGCAGCGTCCAAAACGTGTGTAGTCAAACGTCCCATTGATTCTGCGCGCCTGCCTGCGTGGAGCAGTCAGACCTCGCGCCTCCCGAAGTCAGGTGAAAAGGAGACCGCACCGATTCGGAGCACGAAAAGCTGCGGCGAGCGACTGATTAAGACACTTTTCAAAAAAATTGTACACAATAAAAATCACATTTTTACGACGATGTACGCTGCTCAAGGATTCATAACGAATCTGGCGTCGAACCATATGGTCAGAGGACCTTCCATCCATTAGCTGACCAATCAGGCAGGTTTCTTGCAATAACATGCACAGATGACAGTTCATCAAAAATGCTAAAAATCAGGCTTACAAAGTGAATATAAAGTTGTATACAATCAGCCCATCGCTGTGACGCCAGCCTGTCATCTCACCGCCAGGCCGCCACGCAACCTGTCAACGAATAAGAAGGAAGACTGCAGTGAGCGCTGACTACCCACGCGACCTGATCGGTTACGGCAGTAACCCTCCTCACCCACACTGGCCGGGCAATGCTCGCATCGCCTTGTCCTTCGTGCTCAATTACGAGGAAGGTGGCGAGCGCAACATCCTGCACGGCGATAAAGAATCCGAAGCCTTCCTCTCGGAAATGGTCTCGGCGCAGCCGTTGCAAGGCGCGCGCAACATGAGCATGGAATCCCTTTACGAGTATGGCAGCCGTGCCGGCGTCTGGCGGATTTTGAAACTGTTCAAGGAATTCGACATTCCGCTGACCATATTCGCCGTGGCCATGGCCGCCCAGCGCCACCCGGACGTGATCCGCGCAATGGTCGATGCCGGCCACGAGATCTGCAGCCACGGCTACCGCTGGATCGACTACCAGTACATGGACGAAGCCCAGGAACGCGAGCACATGCTCGAAGCGATCCGCGTGCTCACCGAAATCACCGGCGAGCGCCCACTGGGCTGGTACACCGGCCGCACCGGCCCGAACACCCGTCGCCTGGTGATGGAAGAAGGCGGTTTCCTCTACGACTGCGACACCTACGACGACGACCTGCCCTACTGGGAACCGAACAACCCGACCGGCAAGCCGCATCTGGTGATCCCGTACACCCTGGACACCAACGACATGCGCTTCACCCAGGTCCAGGGCTTCAACAAGGGCGACGATTTCTTCGAATACCTCAAAGACGCGTTCGATGTGCTGTACGCCGAAGGTGCCGAGGCCCCGAAAATGCTGTCGATCGGCCTGCATTGCCGCCTGATCGGCCGTCCGGCGCGTCTTGCCTCACTCAAACGCTTTATCGAATACGCTAAGAGTCATGAACAGGTGTGGTTCAGCCGTCGCGTCGACATCGCTCGCCACTGGCACGAAACCCACCCGTACCAAGGGGCCGCAAAATGAGCACCTTTCAAACCCTCAAGCCATCGACCCTGAGCCGCGATGCCTTCATCAAAGCCTTCGCCGACATCTACGAACATTCGCCATGGGTGGCCGAAAAGGCCTTCGACCTGGGCCAGGATGTGTCGATCGACCAGATCGAAACCCTGCACCAGCGCATGAGCGACATCCTGTTGAGCGCCGATCATGAAAGCCAGCTTGAACTGATCGTTGCTCACCCGGACCTGGCCGGCAAAGCCGCCGTCCAGGGCCAACTGACCGAAGCCAGCACGAATGAACAGGCTGGCGCCGGTATTCACCAATGCACGGCCGAAGAGTTTTCTCGCTTCACCGAGCTGAACGATGCCTACAAAGCCACGTTCAAGTTTCCCTTCATCATGGCGGTAAAAGGCAGCAACCGGCATCAGATCCTCGCGGCGTTCGAAACGCGCATTCACAACTCGGCAGATACCGAATTCAGATGCGCGCTGGCGGAGATCAACAAGATCGCCCTGTTCCGATTACTGACCCTATAGCGACCTTGGCCCGAGCAAGTTTCCGAACGCAGAACGAACCCAGGGCCCTGAGAGCATCCCAAGCCAACTTATTAAAGGCAGACAAGAAGAATGAAAGCTTACGCCGTACCTTTCGAGAAGTTCGTCAACCTGGCCGACGCCCGCCTGGGCACCAAAATCATCTCGGTCACCGATGACTGGTTCGCTGATGCCAACCGCCTGTTCCAACCGACCCCGGCTGTGTGGAAGGAAGGCGTGTTCGATGACAACGGCAAGTGGATGGACGGCTGGGAGTCGCGCCGCAAGCGCTTCGAAGGCTACGACAGCGCCGTGATCCGCCTGGGCGTACCAGGTTCGATCAAAGGCGTGGACATCGACACTTCATTCTTCACCGGCAACTTCCCGCCATCGGCCTCTCTGGAAGCGTGCTTCCTGGCCTCGGGCGAGCCGGACGAAAACACCCAGTGGACTGAAGTGCTGTCGGCCGTCGAGCTGCAAGGCAACAGCCACCACTTCCACGAAATCAACAACGACCAGGCCTTCAGCCATCTGCGCTTTAACATCTACCCGGATGGTGGCGTGGCCCGCCTGCGTGTTTACGGTATTCCGTTCCGCGACTGGTCCGCTGTGGGCGACAACGAACAGGTTGACCTGGCTGCAGCGCTTAACGGTGGCCGCGCCCTCGCCTGCTCCGATGAACATTTCGGTCGCATGAGCAACATCCTCAACCCGGGCCGCGGCATCAACATGGGCGACGGCTGGGAAACCGCACGTCGTCGTACCCCGGGCAATGACTGGGTCATCGTCGCGCTGGGTCATGCCGGCGAAATCGAGAAAGTCATCGTCGACACCCTGCACTTCAAGGGCAACTACCCGGACACGTGCTCAATCCAGGGCGCCTTCGTGAAGGGCGGCACCGACAGCCAGATCGAAACCCAATCGCTGTTCTGGCGTGAACTGCTGCCGGCGCAGAAACTGGAAATGCACGCCGAACACACCTTCGCCGAGCAGATCAAGGCGCTGGGCCCGATCACGCACATCCGCCTCAATGTGTTCCCGGATGGTGGTGTAAGTCGCCTGCGCGTTTTGGGCAAGGTCGCGAAATAAGCGGTGAGGCCATTCGCGAGCAAGCCCGCTCCCACAGGGGAATGCATTCCAAATGTGGGAGCGGGCTTGCTCGCGAAGGCGTCAGATCTAACAACACAAATTTCGGAAAAGAAGACCAGCATGCGCACACTGACGATTGAACCGCTGACCAAAGAAGCCTTCGCCCCTTTCGGTGACGTGATCGAAACCTCTGGCCGCGATCACTTCATGATCAACAACGGTTCGACCATGCGCTTTCACAAACTGGCGACGGTTGAAACCGCCACGCCAGAGGATAACGCGATTATCAGCATCTTCCGCGCCGACGCGCAGGACATGCCGCTGACCGTGTGCATGCTGGAGCGTCACCCGCTGGGCAGCCAGGCTTTCATCCCGCTGCTCGGCAACCCCTTTCTGATCGTGGTCGCGCCACTTGGCGATGAACCTGTATCAGGCTTGGTCCGCGCCTTCGTCACCAACGGCAGGCAGGGCATTAATTACCATCGCGGCGTTTGGCACCATCCGGTGCTGACGATCGAAAAGCGGGATGACTTCCTGGTGGTTGATCGCAGTGGCACAGGCAACAACTGCGATGAGCATTTTTTCAAAGAGGATGAGTGTTTGATCCTCGCCCCCCACCAATAAGAGAAGGTCTGATCACTCGACAACAGAGTGAAAGGCGAGAGGTAAAGACTGTGGAAGCACATCTGTTCGAATGGCTGAACCTGAGCATACGCTGGGTTCACATGATTACTGGCGTGGCCTGGATCGGCGCGTCGTTCTATTTCGTCTGGCTGGAAAACAACCTCAATCGGGTCAACCCGAAAAGTGGCTTGGCGGGCGATTTGTGGGCGATCCACGGCGGCGGTATCTATCACCTGGAAAAATACAAACTGGCTCCACCGACCATGCCGGACAACCTGCACTGGTTCAAATGGGAAGCCTATTTCACCTGGCTGTCGGGGATCGCGCTGCTGTGCGTGGTGTTCTACTCCAACCCGACGCTGTACCTGCTCGCACCGGGCAGCAGCCTGACCGGCCCTGAAGGTGTTGCCCTGGGCATTGCCTCGTTGTTCATCGGCTGGTTCGTCTACTCCTTCCTTTGCGACTCGGCCCTGGGCAAACGCCCTGCCCTGCTCGGCTTCATCCTGTTCGTGCTGATCATTGGCGCCGCCTACGGCTTCAGCAAAGTGTTCAGCGGTCGTGGCGCGTACCTGCACGTCGGCGCGATCATCGGCACCATCATGGTCGGCAACGTGTTTCGCATCATCATGCCGGCGCAGCGCGCACTGGTGGCGGCGATTGCCGAGAACCGCACGCCGGATCCGGCGCTGCCGGCCAAAGGCTTGCTGCGTTCGCGTCATAACAACTACTTCACCTTGCCGGTGCTGTTCATCATGATCAGCAACCACTTCCCGAGCACTTACGGCAGCCAATACAACTGGCTGATCCTGGCCGGGATCGCGGTGCTGGCGGTGTTGGTGCGTCACTACTTCAACACCCGTCACGACAGCCACAAATATGCCTGGACCCTGCCGGTGGCAGCGGTGGGCATGATTTGCCTGGCCTATGTCAGCGGTCCGAAGCCGATGTCCAGCGCGCCGGAAGTCGCGAAGGCAGCGGGCGTCATCGAGTATCAGCCTCTGCCGGAAACCGCCCTCGGCGGTGGCAAGAAACCGGCTGCAGCGGCACCAGAAGCGGCACCCGCGCAAGCGTCGAACGCCGGCCCGGGCTTCGACAAGGTGCACGACGTGATTCAGGAACGCTGCACGGTTTGCCACTCGGCCAAACCAACCAGCCCACTGTTCAGCGCGGCGCCGGGTGGCGTGATGTTCGACACCCCCGAACAGATCCGTCAGAACGCCGCGCGCATCCAGGCGCAAGCCGTCACCAGCCAGATCATGCCACTGGGCAACATCACCCAGATGACCCAGCAGGAACGTGACCTGATTGGCGCGTGGATTGTTCAGGGAGCCCCAACCAACTAACCGCTGAAAGCTACGCGGGCAAGCCCACTCCTACAGGTGCAACGCAGATCCCTGTGGGAGCGGGCTTGCTCGCGAAAGCGTCGGGTCAGTCAACGGTAATGTTGAATGTAATGGCCTCTTCGCGAGCAAGCCCGCTCCCACAGGTCCACCTGATGCACAAAATCATAAGAATAAAAAAGATCCGAGGTGTTGCATGTCCGAGCTATCCGAAGCGCGCATCCCCGACGCACCCGCTATTCAGCGTTTGCCCCTTTTGCAACTGATCCTGGTGGGTCTGCAACACGTTCTGCTGATGTACGGTGGAGCCATCGCGGTGCCTCTGATCATCGGGCAGGCCGCCGGCCTGAGTCGTGAAGAAATCGCCTTTCTGATCAACGCCGACCTGCTGGTGGCCGGGATCGCCACCATCGTGCAATCGCTGGGCATCGGCCCTATGGGCATCCGTATGCCGGTGATGATGGGCGCCAGTTTCGCCGCCGTCGGCAGCATGGTCGCCATGGCCGGCATGCCTGGTATCGGCCTGCAAGGGATCTTCGGCGCGACCATCGCCGCCGGTTTCTTCGGCATGATCATCGCCCCGTTCATGTCCAAAGTCGTGCGCTTCTTCCCGCCTCTGGTGACCGGCACAGTCATCACCTCAATCGGTTTGTCGCTGTTCCCCGTGGCCGTGAATTGGGCCGGCGGCGGTGCGGGTGCCACGCAATTCGGCTCACCGATTTACCTGGCCATCGCCGCGCTGGTGCTGGCAACCATCCTGTTGGTCCATCGCTTCATGCGCGGTTTCTGGGTCAACATTTCCGTGCTGATCGGCATGTGCCTGGGTTACGTGCTCTGTGGCCTGATCGGCATGGTCGACCTGAGTGGCATGGCCCAGGCGCCATGGCTGCAATTCGTTACCCCGCTGCATTTCGGCATGCCGAAGTTCGAACTCGCACCGATTCTTTCGATGTGCCTTGTGGTGGTGATCATCTTCGTCGAGTCCACCGGGATGTTCCTGGCGCTGGGCAAAATTACCGGCCAGGAAGTCTGCCCACGCATGCTCCGTCGCGGTTTGCTGTGTGACGCAGGCGCCTCGTTCTTCGCCGGATTCTTCAACACCTTCACCCACTCCTCTTTCGCCCAGAACATCGGCCTGGTGCAAATGACCGGTGTGCGCTGCCGTTCAGTGACCATCGTCGCCGGTGGTTTGCTGGTGGTGTTGAGCCTGCTGCCGAAAGCGGCGTTTCTGGTGGCATCGATTCCGCCCGCTGTACTGGGCGGCGCGGCTATTGCGATGTTCGGCATGGTCGCCGCCACCGGGATCAAGATTCTTCAGGAAGCCGACATCGGTGACCGTCGCAACCAGTTGCTGGTGGCGGTGAGCATCGGCATGGGGCTGATTCCGGTGGTCCGTCCGGAATTCTTCGCGCACCTGCCACTGTGGATGAGCCCCATCACCCACAGCGGAATTGCCATGGCGACGCTGAGTGCGCTGTCGTTGAACCTGCTGTTCAACATCCTCGGCGGCGCTGAACGCGCGGCCATCAACGACTGCCAAGTCCACCCGCACTAATCCACTAACCCACTAACGCCACAGAACCCTGTGGGAGCGAGCCTGCTCGCGAAAGCGGTATATCAGTCAACAGTGATGTTGAAGCCAATGGCCTCTTCGCGAGCAGGCTCGCTCCCACAGGTGGGTGGGTGGCTGCCCGCGCGCCAAACAATAAAAACAAGAGGGAGCAACAGATGATTCGGACACAGACAAACATGCTGTTGGGCGGTGGCCTGTTGGCCGCGAGTCAAGCCATGGCCGGAGATTTACTGCTGTGGCAGACCAACAGCCTGAGCTATCTGTATGGCAAGGACTTCGCGGTCAATCCGTCGATCCAGCAAACGGTTACGTTCGAGCATGCCGACCGCTGGAAGTACGGCGACAATTTCCTGTTCGTCGACAGTACGTACTACAACGGCGAGAAGGATCGGAATAAAGGCGTTCACGCCTACTACGGCGAGTTCAGTCCGCGCCTGTCTTTCGGCAAAATCCTCGACCGCCGGTTCGAATTCGGTCCGATCAAGGACGTGTTGCTGGCCATGACCTACGAGAATGGCGAAGACGACACCGAGGCCTATCTGATCGGCCCCGGTTTCGACCTCGCGGTACCGGGCTTCAATTTTTTCACCTTGAACTTCTACTATCGCCAGACCGAAGGCTCGCGTCCCGGCGACGATGTCTGGCAGATCACGCCGGCCTGGTCCTACACCCTGCCATTGGGCAACTCGAACCTGTTGATCGACGGCTACATCGACTGGGTCGTGGATAACGACCAGAACTCAAATGGCACCTACCACGCCAACCTGCACTTGAACCCGCAGATCAAATATGACCTGGGGAAGGCCTTGGGCTGGCGGGAGAAACAGGTGTACGTCGGCGTCGAATACAGCTACTGGAAAGACAAATACGGCATCGAAAACAACGCCAACTTCGACACTAATGAGAACACCACCAGCCTGCTGGTCAAGGTGCACTTTTAAGATGGCCCGCAACCGTGCTCCAAACCTGTCGTCGGTGCGCTGTTGCGGGGCACTTGAGACCCGGCCAAGGAGTCAGTATTCTCCGCGGCCGCCCGAATCTGGTCTAAAAAAAAGCCCGGATCTAATTCCTGACCAGAAAGCCAACTTATCCCGGCTCTGGACGGTACCAAGGCACTCCAAAACCTCTCTGAATCGACTGCTCTTGAGCAGCCGAGCGGGAGTTTTTTGGCTTTTTGAAAGCCTTGGCGCAGCTCTTGCTAACAGCACTGAAGCTGACCGATTGGATGATTTTTACAGCGACAGAAAAAGGCGCCACACCAGAGCGCCGACCTTAAAAAAATAACGTGGAACCACCTACTTTTTGGGAGCAACCGAATGAAACGTACGTGCACTAGCCTGATGCTGGCGGGATCGTTGCTGGCCGGGGGCCAGGCAATGGCCGGCGACTTGCTGCAATGGCAGAACAACAGCCTGACCTACCTGTATGGCAAGGACTTCCAGGTCAATCCGCGCATTCAGCAGACCGTGACTTTCGAACACGCCGATGGCTGGAAATATGGGGATAACTTCTTCTTCGTCGACAAAATCTTCTACAACGGCGACAAGGATTTCAACGTCGGCCCGAACACCTATTACGGTGAGTTCAGCCCACGAATTTCCCTGGGCAAGGTCCTCGACCAGAAAATCGAATTCGGCCCGGTCAAAGACGTGTTGCTGGCCATGACGTACGAGTTCGGTGAAGGCGATACCGAGTCCTACCTGATCGGTCCTGGTTTCGACCTGGCGATCCCGGGCTTCGACTACTTCCAGCTGAACTTCTATCAGCGCCATACCGAAGGCAGCCGTGCGGGCGACAACGTCTGGCAAATCACCCCGGCCTGGTCCTACACCATCCCGGTCGGCGATTCGAACATCCTGATCGATGGTTTCATGGATTGGGTGGTCGACAACGACTCTAACTCCAAAGGCGACTACCACGCCAACCTGCACTTCAACCCACAGGTCAAATACGACTTGGGCAAGGCGTTGAGCATTGGTGAGAAGCAGTTGTATGTCGGTGTGGAGTACGACTACTGGTCGGACAAGTACGGGATCAAAGACAGCCAGTTCTTCAAGACCGATCAGAGCACCACGAGCTTCCTGGTGAAGCTCCACTTCTGATGTAAAACCAAAAGATTGCAGCCTTTGCCAGCGCCTATGGACGTGCGCATCCGGGATAGGTGCTGGCGCAGGCTGCGATCTTTTGCTTTATGACAATCCCAAAAACCGGGACAACTCATCCCGCTTGGCCAACGCATCCCGTCGCCCCAGATCAATCAATTCGCTGCAATACCCCGCCTCGAACAGCAGATAACTCAGCACACCCGCCCCGCTCGTCTTGGTCGCCCCCGGACCGCGCAGAAACAGGCGCAGCGCCGCCGGCAACTCCTGCCGATGCCGCGCCGCAATCTCATCGATCGGCTGACTCGGCGAAATCACCAGCACCTCCACTGGCGCCACCCCGAGTGCTCGGGTCGGCGTGCCATCGGGCAACAGATGACTGAACTGATTGAGCCGCTGCAGCAATTCGATATCACTTTCCAGGCTGTCAATGAACGTGCTGTTGAGCAGGTGCCCGCCGATCTGCGCCAGGCTCGGCTGCTGGCCGGTGTAGGCGCGTTGCAGCGGTTGTTCCGGGTCGACGCCGCGGGGGTTGCCGCTGACGCCCACCACCAGCACCCGGCTGGCACCCAGGTGCAGCGCCGGGCTGATCGGCGCCGACTGGCGTACCGCGCCGTCACCGAAATACTCTTCACCGATTTTCACTGGCGCGAACAGCAGCGGAATCGCTGAACTGGCCAGCAAGTGATCGACGGTCAATTGCGTGGGAACGCCGATTCGCCGATGGCGCAACCAGGCATTGATGGTGCCGCCGCCCTGATAAAAGGTCACCGCCTGACCGGACTCGTAGCCGAACGCGGTCACCGCAACCGCCTGCAACTGCTTCTGTGCAATGGCCTCGGCAATTCCGCTCATCTGCAGTTTGTCGTCGAGCAATCCGCGCAGCGGCGAACTGTTGAGCAAGGCCACCGGCACCTGAGCGCCAATCCCGAGCAAACTGTGGCTGACAAAACGGCTGGCCTGATGAATCACGCCCGGCCAGTCGCTGCGCAGCACCAGATGACTGCGAAAGCCCTGCCAGAAGGCTGTCAGACGTTGAATCGCACCACGGAAGTCCATCGCACCACTGGCGAGGCTGACCGCGTTGATCGCGCCGGCCGAGGTGCCGACAATTACCGGGAACGGATTCGCTGCCCCCACCGGCAACAGCTCGGCAATCGCCGCCAGCACACCTACCTGATAGGCCGCCCGAGCCCCGCCGCCGGAAAGAATCAACCCTGTAACCGGTTCAGCAGGACTCATCGCAACACTCCATGGTGCTTATAGGGATCGGCGGTTCAACCGCGTTTTGCGTACAACTTGGGTTCGCCCGGTGGGCGGCTCTTGAAGCGGCGATGAGCCCAGAGGTATTGCTCTGGACATTCGCGCAATACGCCTTCGACCCACTGATTGATGCGGATGCAATCGGCCTCTTCGGTCTCGCCGGGGAAACCCTCGAGCGGTGCATGAATCATCAGTCGATAACCGCTGCCGTCAGCCAGACGTTCCTGAGTGAACGGCACCACCAGCGCCTTGCCCAGCCGCGCAAACTTGCTGGTGGCGGTGACAGTCGCGGCCTGAATCCCGAACAACGGCACGAAGATACTTTGCTTGGCGCCATAGTCCTGATCCGGTGCGTACCAGATGGCCCGGCCTGCCCGCAGCAATTTCAGCATGCCGCGCACGTCGTCGCGTTCCACCGCCAGCGAGTCGACGTTGTGCCGCTCGCGCCCCAGGCGCTGGACGTAGTCGAACAACGGATTCTTGTGCTCGCGGTACATGCCGTCGATGGTGTGTTGCTGACCGAGCAACGCCGCGCCGATTTCCAGCGTGGTGAAATGAACGGCCATCAGGATCACGCCTTTGCCGTCGCGCTGGGCCTTTTTCAAATGCTCCAACCCTTCGACATGGGCCAGCTTCGCCAAGCGCTCGCGCGACCACCACCAGCTCATCGCCATCTCGAAAAACGCGATGCCCGTGGAGGCGAAGTTTTCCTTGAGCAGGCGCTTGCGCTCGGCAGCGGTTTTTTCAGGGAAACACAGTTCGAGATTGCGCTTGGCAATGCGCCGTCTGTCGCCCGCTACTCGATACATCAATGCACCCAAGGCGCGACCGATCGACAGCAACGCCGGATACGGTAACTGGACAATCAGCCACAACAGCCCCAAGCCACACCACAGCGGCCAGAAACGTGGAGAAAGAAATGCTCTTCGAAAACGCGGGCGATCCATTAAAGGTTCCGGAAAGACAATGGCCGCGCATTCTACATCGTTCGACCCGGCTTGCGGCTCGCGGGCGTTCTCGTTATAAGTCTCGGCACTTTTAGTGACAAGTCGTTGTATGCCGATCATGAGCCAAACCGAACCGCTAGACCAAGAGCCCGTGTTCCAGCTGAAGGGCAGCATGCTCGCCATTACGGTGCTGGAACTGGCCCGTAACGACCTCGAGAATCTTGATCGTCAACTGGCCGCCAAGGTTGCCCAGGCGCCTAACTTCTTCAGCAACGCGCCACTGGTGCTGGCCCTGGACAAACTTCCGGCCAGCGAAGGCGCAGTTGATCTGCCCAGCCTGATGCGCGTCTGCCGCCAGCATGGCCTGCGCACCCTGGCGATCCGTGCCAGCCGCATTGAAGACATCGCCGCGGCCATCGCGGTCGACCTACCGGTGCTGCCACCGTCCGGCGCCCGTGAACGTGCGCTTGACCCGCACGAAGGCGTCGTTGCAAAAAAACCGGAAAAACCACCGGAGCCGACCATCAAGCCAACGAAAATCATCACGTCGCCCGTACGCGGTGGCCAGCAGATTTATGCCCAGGGCTGTGATCTGGTCGTGATCTCGTCGGTCAGCCCGGGGGCGGAACTTCTCGCCGATGGAAACATCCATGTATACGGCCCGATGCGCGGTCGTGTGTTGGCCGGCGTGAAGGGCGACACGAAAGCCAGGATTTTCTGTCAGCAAATGAGCGCTGAACTGGTTTCCATCGCAGGCCACTACAAGGTTTCGGAGGATCTGCGTCGCGACCCTATGTGGGGCGCGGGCGTACAGATAAGCCTGTCGGGCGATGTGTTGAACATCATTCGGCTTTAACGGATACTGCCGCATTTTCCAAACATCTCTAAAACGTAGCGAAAACGGCTCAAACGAAGTAGGAAAAAGGCCATAAGCAGTGTTTACCCAAGGTAAGCGCCGTTCTGGACCGGATTCCAGCCAAGGCTGTCCGACTGCAGTAGTTTTTCTAGAGATGTTTTTCAGGGGCTAAATGTCCTTTTTCCTTAGGGGTGAAACACCTTGGCCAAGATTCTCGTGGTTACATCCGGCAAGGGTGGTGTGGGTAAGACCACCACCAGTGCTGCTATCGGTACCGGCCTCGCACTGCGCGGCCACAAAACAGTCATCGTCGACTTCGACGTCGGTCTGCGTAACCTCGACCTGATCATGGGTTGCGAGCGCCGCGTGGTGTATGACTTCGTCAACGTAGTGAACGGCGAAGCCAACCTGCAACAAGCCCTGATCAAAGACAAACGCCTGGAAAACCTCTACGTACTGGCCGCCAGTCAGACCCGCGATAAAGACGCGCTGACTGTGGAAGGCGTGGAAAAAGTGTTGATGGCGCTGAAAGAAGACTTCGAATTCGTGGTCTGCGATTCCCCGGCCGGCATCGAGAAGGGCGCCCACCTGGCCATGTACTTCGCTGATGAAGCGATCGTCGTGACCAACCCGGAAGTGTCCTCGGTACGTGACTCGGACCGCATGCTCGGCCTGCTGGCCAGCAAGTCCCGCCGCGCCGAAAACGGCGAAGAGCCGATCAAGGAACACTTGCTGCTGACCCGCTACAACCCGCAACGGGTCAGCGACGGCGAAATGCTCGGCGTCGAAGACGTCAAGGATATCCTGGCCGTCACCCTACTGGGTGTCATTCCGGAATCCCAAGCGGTACTCAAAGCTTCCAACTCGGGCGTGCCGGTGATTCTCGACGACCAGAGCGATGCCGGTCAGGCATACAGCGATGCGGTCGAACGTCTGCTGGGCAAAACCGTGGAGCATCGTTTTCTCGATGTAACGAAGAAGGGATTCTTCGAGCGCCTGTTTGGAGGTAGATAATGAATCTTTTTGACTTCTTTCGTGCCAGCAAAAAGGTCAGCACCGCGTCGGTAGCGAAAGAGCGTCTACAGATCATCGTGGCGCACGAACGCGGCCAACGCAGTACACCGGACTACCTGCCAGCCCTGCAGAAGGAATTGGTCGAGGTGATCCGCAAGTACGTCAATATCGGGTCCGATGACGTGCACGTCGCTCTGGAAAACCAGGGCAGCTGCTCGATTCTGGAACTCAATATCACCCTGCCTGACCGCTAGTCGATCAGACAGGAGCCACGGCGGCTCAGAATCTTTGAGCCCCTGTAGGAGCTGCCGCAGGCTGCGATCTTTTGATCTTGTTTTAAAACAGAATCAAAAGATCGCAGCCTGCGGCAGCTCCTACACGGGACAATGAGGGTTCTGAGCCGCCGTTGGCGTTGTTACGAGGCTGTTTTAATGCCGTTGTCCAACATCCGCATCATCCATCAGGACGCCGCCGTATTGGTGGTGAACAAACCGACCCTGCTGCTCTCCGTCCCTGGCCGGGCCGATGACAACAAGGACTGCCTGATTACCCGCCTGCAAGAAAACGGCTACCCCGAAGCGCGAATCGTCCATCGTCTGGACTGGGAAACTTCCGGCATTATTCTGTTGGCCCGCGACCCGGACACTCATCGCGAACTGTCTCGGCAATTTCACGACCGCGAAACCGAAAAGGCCTACACCGCCCTGTGTTGGGGCCAGCCGGAACTGGACAGTGGCAGCATCGACCTGCCCTTGCGCTACGACCCTCCGACCAAGCCACGCCATGTGGTGGACCACGAATTCGGCAAACATGCCCTGACCTTCTGGCGCGTATTGGAGCGTTGCGGCGATTGGTGTCGAGTCGAATTGACGCCGATCACCGGCCGATCCCATCAGTTGCGCGTGCACATGCTCTCCATCGGTCACCCGCTGTTGGGTGACGGGCTCTATGCCCACGAGCAAGCATTGGCGGCCTGGCCACGACTGTGTCTGCATGCGAGCATGCTGAGCTTCACTCACCCGCAAAGCGGCGAGCGCTTGCGCTTCGAGTGTCCTGCTCCTTTTTAAGCAACCGCTGAACCAAAAAAACGCCCTTCCATTGAAGGGCGTTTTTCTCGTTACAAATAGACGTGAAAACGGCGTGAAAATATTGTCACAAATTTGTAATGAAACGTAAAATGCCAGCACTTTGATAGCAGGCAGGAAGCCCTCGTGCTCAGCAACAAGACATTCCAAGACGATTATCCTTTTACCTTCTGCCTCTTCAACACCACGCTGCACCTTAGTGAGCAACCCTCAGCTGAAGCGCAGCAGGCACTTGAACAACTCATTCACAAACGACGTGCCCGCAAGCTCACCCGTGCGAGTGCGCCGCTCACCTGCGGCGACACCCCGCTGTTTGCCAAGGTCCAGCCGCTGGATACGTTAAAGGCCAAAGTGCGCGTAACCTTTGGCAAACCACAGCGCAATGGCCGATTCGACTGGCCGCTGGAAGAGCTGATCAACACGCTCGAAGCGCAGCGCCGTGGCGTTCAAATGCCGCCGCTGCAAGGGTTTGGTTACACCAAGGACCGACTGGGGCTGACCCAGGAGTATTTCATTATCACGCGCCTGCTCGACGATCATATCGACGGTGTGCAATGGCTGAAACGCAACCCGGATAACGTCGAAACATTCATTCTCGATGCTTTCCAATTGCTGAACTCCCTGTCGCGCAAGAACATCACGCACATGGATTTCTGGGCCGGCAACATCATGATTCCGCAAACGCCCCAGACCCCGCTCAAAGCCATCGACTTTGAAAACTGCTTTGCCGGCCAGACAAACCACCCAAGCGAAACCCTGGGTTTTCAGCTGGGCTTCTTCTATCGCCGGGACATCTACAAGCTC
Organism: Pseudomonas sp. MDT1-17; assembly: GCF_054898105.1. Classification (NCBI taxonomy): domain Bacteria; kingdom Pseudomonadati; phylum Pseudomonadota; class Gammaproteobacteria; order Pseudomonadales; family Pseudomonadaceae; genus Pseudomonas; species Pseudomonas sp. MDT1-17. Next base: position 4,490,778 of record NZ_JBUBVM010000001.1, read on the forward strand.
ATCACCGAAGCCGCCTACGACCGACTTGTGGACGACTATATTCGGGAGATCCCCGGCATTTCGAAGGAAAAATTCAACGAGGTGTACCTCGCGAGCAAACATGAATATGTAGGCCGCAAGCAACGTCGCGAAGTGTTCCTCAATGGCAACCTGATCACTGGTTGACTCATCCTCCTCGCCAACCAGCAGCCGACGCATACCGAACGGCATTGTCTCTGCAATGCCGCGAGGCAATACGTTAAACTTGCGCCATTGCTGTCTGGAGCTACTTATGCGCGAAGAGTTGAACCAAGGCCTGATCGATTTCCTCAAGGCCTCCCCTACCCCATTCCATGCCACCGCCAGCCTTGTTCAGCGCCTGGAAGCGGCGGGCTATCAACGCCTCGACGAGCGCGAGCCATGGACCACCGAAGCCAACGGTCGCTACTACGTCACCCGTAACGACTCTTCGATCGTCGCGTTCAAGATGGGCCGTCATTCACCCCTGCATGGCGGCATTCGCCTGGTCGGCGCCCACACCGACAGCCCGTGCCTGCGGGTCAAACCCCAGCCGGAACTGCAACGCCAGGGCTTCTGGCAGCTAGGCGTCGAAGTCTATGGCGGCGCACTGCTGGCGCCATGGTTCGACCGCGACCTGTCCCTGGCCGGCCGTGTGACCTTCCGTCGTGATGGCAAGGTCGAGAGCCAGTTGATCGACTTCAAGGCGCCGATCGCCACCATCCCGAACCTGGCCATTCACCTTAACCGTGAAGCCAACATGGGCTGGGCAATCAACGCCCAGACCGAACTGCCGCCGATCCTCGCGCAATTTGCCGGTGACGAGCGTGTGGACTTCCGTGCCGTGCTGACCGATCAACTCGCCCGTGAACACGGCTTGAACGCCGACGTGGTGCTCGACTATGAGCTGAGCTTCTACGACACCCAAAGTGCTGCGGTCATCGGCCTGAATGGCGACTTTATTGCTGGCGCACGCCTGGACAATTTGCTGTCGTGCTATGCCGGCCTGCAAGCCTTGCTGACCACCGAAACCGACGAAACCTGCGTACTGGTCTGCAACGATCACGAAGAAGTCGGCTCCTGTTCAGCCTGCGGCGCCGACGGCCCGATGCTTGAGCAAACGCTGCGTCGCCTGTTGCCCGAAGGTGATGAATTCGTACGGACCATTCAGAAATCCCTGCTGGTCTCGGCCGACAACGCCCACGGCGTGCACCCCAACTATGCCGACAAGCACGATGCCAACCACGGCCCGAAACTCAACGCCGGCCCGGTGATCAAGGTCAACAGCAACCAGCGCTACGCCACCAACAGCGAAACTGCAGGGTTCTTCCGCCATCTGTGCATGGCCGAAGAAGTGCCGGTGCAGAGCTTCGTGGTGCGCAGCGACATGGGCTGTGGCTCGACCATCGGCCCGATCACCGCCAGCCACCTGGGCGTGCGCACCGTGGACATCGGCCTGCCGACATTCGCCATGCACTCGATCCGCGAGCTGTGCGGCAGCCATGATCTGGCGCACCTGGTCAAAGTGTTGAGCGCGTTTTACGCCTGCCGCGAGCTGCCATAATCCTGTAGGAGCTGGTAGGAGCTGTCGAGAGAAACGAGGCTGCGATCTTTTGATCTTGTTTTTAAATAGCAAAGTCAAAAGATCGCAGCCTCGTTTCACTCGACAGCTCCTACACTTTAACTACCCCCTTCGACAAGGCAGTCGCTCATGATCTCGATGTCTTCGTTTCACTCCATGCTGATCCCGATTCTTGCCGGGATGATCATGCTGGCAATCGGCTTCAATTTTCGCGACAAGAACGCCGGCGTGTTCGCGATGTGGATCGGCATGCTGACGATTCTCGCTACCGTGGTTTTCAAGATCCTCGCCAAACTCAACGAATAAATCCTTCCCCTGGCTCGCATTGATTTTGACGCGCTCGTACACTCGATCGATCTGCTTATCCCGAGGTTGACCGCCTAGTGTTCGCTCGTCTTTTTGCCCTGCCGTGTTTCGTCCTCGTCTGCCTCATGACGCTGCTGAATCGCTACCAATCATTTTTGCCTTCGCCATGATCCTGATGGTCTGGAGCTTGCTCGCCGCCGCGCTGATCTGGGTCGGCCACCGAGTGCGGATGCGATTTGGCCCGACCGAAGAACAAGGCTTCACCGAAGGCGGCGAAACTGCCGATCAGCCACAGCGGCCGAAAGGCTCAGGCAATGCGATTCTTCGTGCCCGATTCAAGACCGCGCCGATCAAGCAATGGGAAGTTTCCCGAGCCTTCAACCTGTCACTCAAGCGCCATCTGGACGAAGCCGGGCTCGACCTGGCGGCGGCCAAGTGACGGATTAAATCTGTAGCAGCTGCTACATACAGAGCGTTTTTGGATGCGCAAAAAAAATCCCCGAACCAGTCGGGGATTTTTTATGTTCGATCAATCAGCCCGAGAGCGGATCAATCTTCGCGATAGCGACGCAGCTTCAACTGCTTGCCAGCAACGCGAGTGTCCTTCAGTTTGGTCAGGAGTTTTTCCAGACCATCTTCCGGCAGCTCGACGAGGCTGAAGCTGTCACGCACCTGGATGCGACCGATTGCTTCGCGAGCCAGGCCACCTTCGTTGAGGATGGCGCCCAGCAGGTTCTTGGCAGCGATACCATCACGCGCACCCAGCGCGGTACGGCAACGAGCACGACCTTCGGCCAATGCAACCGGAGCACGACGCTCACGATCACCACGGTCCGGACGATCACCGGTACGCTCTGGACGATCGCCACGCGGTGCGTTGTTCGGCACCAATGGACGTTCTTTCTCGATTGCAGCCAGGGTCAACGCCTGAGCGTTGGTGGCCTTGCGCAGCAGTGCAGCGGCCAGTGCACGCGGGGTGCAACCGATGTCGGCAGTCAGGCGATCCAGCAGATCACCGTGAGTCGATTCGGCATCAGCCACCAGCGGCGACAGGCTGTTGGTCAACTTCTTGATGCGAGCATCGAGAACAGCTTGAGCGTCCGGCAGACGAACTTCGGCAACTTTCTGACCGGTTACACGCTCGATCACTTGCAGCATGCGGCGCTCACGTGGAGTTACCAGCAGCAGCGCACGACCTTCGCGACCGGCACGGCCAGTACGGCCGATACGGTGAACGTAGGACTCTGGGTCGTACGGCATATCCACGTTGAACACGTGAGTGATACGCGGAACGTCCAGACCACGAGCAGCAACGTCGGTCGCCACAACGATGTCCAGACGGCCATCCTTGAGGGATTCGATGACGCGCTCACGTTGGTTCTGAGCAATGTCACCGTTCAGCGCAGCGGCTTTGTAGCCTTTGGCTTCCAGGGCACTGGCCAGGTCCAGGGTCGCTTGCTTGGTGCGCACGAACATGATCAGGGCATCGAAGTCTTCAACTTCCAGCAGGCTCAATACAGCCGAGGTCTTCTGGTCAGCGTGAACCAACAGGTGAGCCTGTTCGATCGCGGTAACGGTCTGAGTCTTGGTCTGGATCTTCACGTGTTGCGGATCGCGCAGATGGCGTTCGGCAATGGCACGGATCGACTGCGGCAAGGTAGCCGAGAACAATACGGTCTGACGGGTTGGTGGCAGAGCCTTGAAGATAACTTCGAGGTCGTCCATGAAACCCAGTTTGAGCATTTCGTCCGCTTCGTCGAGAACCAGGTGGTTCACGGTAGACAGGACTTTTTCGTCACGACGCAGGTGGTCGCACAGACGGCCCGGAGTGGCGACAACGATCTGCGCGCCATTACGGATTGCTTTCAGTTGTGGACCCATAGGGGCGCCGCCGTAAACGGCCACAACGGTAACGCCCGGCATTTGCTTGGCGTAGGTTTCGAAAGCGGTTGCTACTTGCAGCGCCAACTCACGGGTTGGCGCCAGGATCAGGGCTTGCGGCTCGCGCTTAGCAGGATCGATGCGATGCAGAATCGGCAGGGCGAACGCAGCGGTTTTACCCGTACCGGTTTGCGCCTGACCAATCATGTCGTGACCGGCCATGATGATCGGGATCGATTGATGCTGAATAGCCGAAGGCTCTTCGTAGCCAGTCGCGATGACGGCTGCAAGAATATTCGGATTAAGATTAAAAGCGGCGAAGCCGCCGGTTTCCTGGGTCATGGGTCTGCCTCTAAGTGCATCCGCAAAGACCCATGCTCCAAAGCTGCGCATGCCGTGTAAGACTCAAGAGTCGCCCTGGCTGCTTTGTCGGCGGGGATTTGCGAAAACGAATGAATGAAAAAGATTCGTCAAGGGAGAGTCCGCTGTACGGACGTGCAGCCGAAGCTGACTTCGGGAAATTGCGCTACCTAAACGCGGCCCGGTTAAAGGCCGGCGCGCACTATACCGGAAATAGCCCAAAAAGGGAGCTTTATTTGTCGGAAAACTGCCGCGTATAGCGTTCTGTCACACGCTTTGCGGATCATCGTGCAACGGTCTATTTTGCAAAGGCCCAGCCCTGCTGGCGATCGCGCTAAAACGGTTCACCCTTGTGACGCAGACCTGCGGTCTCACATATCCCTTCCCGCCCGAGGAAATGCTTCATGAATCAGTCCGGCTCCAGTCGTGTAACCCGTGAACGACACGGTCATGTCCTGATGATAGGCCTGGATCGGGTGGCCAAATGCAACGCCTTCGACCTCGATCTGCTCAACGAACTGAGCCTGGCCTATGGCGAGTTCGAGGCCGACAGCGAGGCGCGAGTGGCGGTAGTGTTCGGCCATGGTGAGCATTTCACCGCAGGGCTGGACCTGGTCAGTGCCAGCGCGGCCCTGGCTGAAGGCTGGCAGACACCGCCCGGCGGCTGCGATCCGTGGGGTGTATTCACGGGCCCCAGGGTTAGTAAACCGGTGATTGTCGCCGCGCAAGGCTACTGCCTGACCATCGGTATCGAATTGATGCTGGCCGCTGACATCAACCTGTGCGCCAGCAACACCCGCTTCGCCCAGAAAGAAGTGCAACGCGGGCTTTTCCCGTTCGGTGGTGCCACGTTGCGCCTGCATCAGGTCGCTGGCTGGGGCAACGCCATGCGCTGGCTGCTGACCGGCGATGAGTTCGATGCCCATGAAGCGCTGCACCTGGGATTGGTCCAGGAAGTCATGGCCAGCGAGGATCTGCTTCCACGGGCGATTGAGTTGGCTGAGCGGATTGCCCGGCAGGCGCCGCTTGGGGTTCAGGCGACGTTGATGTCTGCGAGGCAGGCACGTTATGAAGGGGAAACAGCGGCGGCGCAGGGGTTGCCGGCGTTGGTGAAGAAGCTGCTGGCTAGCGAGGATGTCAAGGAGGGCGTGCGGTCGATGATCGAGAAGCGACCGGGGGTCTTCAAAGGACTCTGAGGCATGTGTTGACTGGAAGATGGCCATCGCGAGCAAGCTCGCTCCCACATTGAAATGCATTCCCCTGTGGGAGCGAGCTTGCTCGCGATGAGGCCCTGACAAACAACACTTATGTCGCCGGGCGGATCGCCTTGATCAACGACTGCAACGAATACCCCAAACGCGGCGCCAGCCCTTCGGCCCGGGCGTTCAGGCCATCCATGTCCAGTTCCTGATCCAGCTCCGATGGCACGATCAGAATCACATTGCCCTCCTTCACCGGCAGTTCCCAGTAATGCCGGTGATAGAGCCCGCGAAACAACGCCGCGCCCAACGGCTTGCCATCGTCGGTGGCCCACTGATTGATCACCAGCCAGCCACCCGGATTCAGGCGTTTCTGACAGTTTTCGAGGAAATTCCACGCCAGATGCCCGACACCTGGCCCGACATCGGTATAGAGGTCGACGAAAATCAGATCCGCCGGCTCAGCGGTATCAAGCAACTCCAGCGCATCGCCCACCCGGATATACAGTCGCGGATCGTCATCCAGCCCAAGGTATTCAATGGCCAGGCGCGGCACGTCGGGGCGCAGTTCGATGGCTTCGACGTCTTCCAGCGGCAGAAACTTGAGGCAGGCCTGGGTCAGGGTGCCGGCGCCGAGGCCGAGGAACAGCGCGCTTTCCGGCTGCTCGTGGCACAACGCGCCAATCAGCATCGCCCGGGTGTAATCGTATTCGAGCCAGCTCGGGTCAGCCGTGAACACGCAGCTCTGCTCGATGGCATCACCGAACTCGAGAAAACGGTAATCGGCCACTTCCAGCACGCGAATCACGCCGAACTCATCCTCCACCTCGGCGAGCAGATGCTCGACGCGCTCCTCAGTCATTTCGTCTCCTGATCGTTACCGGGCCTGCAATGTAAACTGCAGCTCAATAAAACCGCTGCAGACAGCGGCAAAGGCGCGATTGTCCGCGAAGCGACGGGAACAGGTCACGCACTAATTGCTGATAACATGACCGTCCGAGCGTAAAACACTAGAGACCGTGATGAGCCAACCCTGGAGCCCTGACAGCTGGCGCGCCTTGCCGATCCAGCAACAACCCCACTACCCCGACGCGGCGCATTTGCTGCACGTCGAGCAAACCCTGGCCAGCTATCCGCCACTGGTGTTTGCCGGTGAAGCCCGGGAGTTGCGCCGTCAGTTTGCCGAAGTGACCCAGGGCCGCGCGTTTCTGCTGCAGGGCGGCGATTGTGCCGAAAGCTTCGCCGAGTTCTCCGCCGCGAAAATCCGCGACACCTTTAAAGTCCTGCTGCAAATGGCGATTGTCATGACCTTCGCCGCCGGTTGCCCGGTGGTCAAGGTCGGGCGCATGGCCGGGCAGTTCGCCAAACCGCGTTCGGCCAACGACGAAACCATCGACGGCGTGACCCTGCCGGCCTACCGTGGCGACATCGTCAACGGCATCGGTTTCGACGAAAAAAGCCGCGTACCGGACCCGGAACGCCTGCTGCAGTCCTATCACCAGTCCACCGCGACCCTGAACCTGCTGCGCGCCTTCGCCCAGGGCGGCTTCGCCGACCTGCATCAGGTGCACAAGTGGAACCTGGATTTCATCGCCAACTCGGCGCTGGCCGAGAAGTACAGCCACCTGGCCGATCGCATTGATGAAACCCTGGCGTTCATGCGCGCTTGCGGCATGGACAGCTCGCCGCAACTGCGCGAAACCAGCTTCTTCACTGCCCACGAAGCGCTGTTGCTGAACTACGAAGAAGCCTTCGTGCGTCGCGACAGCCTGACCAACGATTACTACGATTGCTCGGCGCACATGCTGTGGATCGGCGACCGCACCCGTCAGCTCGACGGCGCTCACGTCGAGTTCCTGCGCGGCGTGAACAACCCGATCGGGGTCAAAGTCGGCCCGAGCATGAACCCCGAAGACCTGATTCGCCTGATCGATGTGCTCAATCCGGACAACGATCCGGGCCGCCTGAATCTGATTGCGCGGATGGGTGCGAACAAGGTTGGCGATCATTTGCCGGCGTTGATCCGCGCGGTGCAGCGTGAAGGCAAGCACGTGCTTTGGAGTTCCGACCCGATGCACGGCAACACCATCAAGGCCAGCAGCGGCTACAAGACCCGCGACTTTGCGCAGATCCTTGGCGAAGTGAAGCAGTTCTTCCAGGTTCACGAAGCGGAAGGCACTTATGCCGGTGGTATCCACATCGAGATGACCGGGCAGAACGTCACCGAGTGCATTGGCGGCGCGCGGCCGATTACCGAAGACGGATTGTCGGACCGGTATCACACCCATTGCGATCCGCGGATGAATGCCGATCAGTCGCTGGAATTGGCGTTTTTGATTGCCGAAACGTTGAAGCAAGTCCGACGCTAAATTGCGTCGCCTCTATCGCGAGCAGGCTCGCTCCCACAGGATTGCGCTGTACCTGTGGGAGCGAGCCTGCTCGCGAAGGCGTCCGCTCAATCACCGCCGAAGCTAGCCAATGCCACCCGCAACCGCGCCGCACTCGCCCGCGGACAATTCAACTGAATCCGCTCAAGCCCCAGCCAATCCGCCATCCGCCGCAGATTAACCGCCAACGCCAGCATCCCCTCGTCATCCAGCCCCGGTTCTTCCTCATGCACAGCGTGCACCGCCAGCCGGCCCAGCGCCCGCTCGGCGCGCAGGTCTACCCGCGCGGCAATCCGTTCAATGTGCAAAAACGGCAACACGTAATAACCGTAGACCCGCTTGTCCTGCGGCGTATAAATCTCCAGCCGATAACGAAATTCGAACAGGCGCTCGGTGCGGCTGCGCTCCCAGATCAACGAATCAAACGGTGAGAGCAAGGCGCTGGCCTCAACCTTGCGCGGCACTTTCGGCACTGGCAGACAATAAGCCGGTTGCCGCCAGTCCTGGACTTCACAGCTCAGCAATTCACCCGCCTCCACCAGTTCCGCCAAGCGCGGACGGGCATCACCGGGACTCAGGCGAAAATAATCGCGCAGGTCCTTCTCAGTCGCCACACCCAAGGCATTCGCGGCATGTCGCAACAGACCTCGCTGAGCCTCAGCTTCCGAGAGCAACGGTTGCTGGAGTATCGCCGAAGGAATCACCCGCTCCGGCAGATCATAAAGCCGCTCAAACCCGCGCCGCCCGGCCACGGTCACTTCACCGGCGGCGAACAACCATTCCAGCGCATGCTTTTCCGCGCTCCAGTCCCACCAGGGCCCTGCCCGCTCCTGACGGGTCGACAGACTTCCGGCACCCAGCGCGCCCAGTTCCTGAACCGAGGCCAGCACCCGACGAATCGTGTCCTGCTGCTCACGACCGAAACGTGCCAATTGCTGGTAGATATCTTCGCCACGGGTCGCGCGCAGCATGCGCCAGCGCATCAACGGGTACATCGACAAGGGCAGCAACGAGGCTTCATGGCCCCAATATTCGAATAGCGTGCGCCGCCGGCCCGAACTCCAGGCAGCCTGGTCGAGCAAGTCGGATGAGTAATTGCCGAGGCGGGAAAACAAGGGAAGGTAGTGCGAACGCACCAACGCGTTGACCGAATCGATCTGCAGAATGCCCAGCCGTTCAATCAGACGATTGAGCTGGACCGGTTTTATCGCCGCCGGCGGCTGGCGCCCGCTGAACCCTTGGGCAGCCAGCGCCAGACGCCGAGCCTGTTTGATGGAAAAGGACACTGTTGCGGGCATGAGCATCTCCTTGTCTGCTCGCAACCTACCTCACCGGGAGACGGTTTGTGTAGTTGTGCATTACTCATTTGTGCATCGGGTCATTCCAGAACGGTTTGACCGACTCGAACTCCACATCCGCACGACTCATGCCGATGTCTTTCAGTGCTTCATCGCTCAGACTCGCCAACAACTCGCGCTCCCGGTGAAGTTCGTACCAGCGACTGAATTTGTGCAGCAGATTGGATACCAAGTGAATCGAGTGCTTTTCTACTGGTGGATATTCATGTTGACCTTTCATCTTGTTGCCCTCCGTTTGGATGGCTCAAGTGTCGCGCCAGGGCTAAGATCAATCCAACGAATGTTTCTGATGTCACACATCTCGGAGATTGATGAATGTCTGCCTACCCGAGTATCGACACCGAAGTGCTGCGCACCTTTGTCGCCATCGCCGACCAGGGCGGCTTTACCCGTGCCGGCGAGTTGGTCAACCGCACTCAGTCCGCCGTGAGCATGCAGATGAAACGGCTGGAAGAGGATGTATTGCAGCGTCAACTATTCCAGCGCGACGGACGGCAGGTGCGGCTGACGGCTGAGGGGCAGGTGTTGCTCGGCTATGCCCGGCGCATCCTCAAGCTGCACAGTGAGGTGTTCAATACCTTGCGCGAGCCGCACATGGTCGGCATGGTGCGCATTGGCACGCCGGACGATTACGTGATGCGTTTTTTGCCAGGGATTCTGCGGCGATTTGCGCAGACTTATCCGCTGATCCAGATCGAGGTGCACTGCGAATCATCGAAACAATTGCTGCTGCGCCAGGACCTGGACTTGTCCATCGTCACCCGCGAGCCGGGCAACGAAATCGGCCAGTTGCTGCGCAAGGAGCACTTCGTCTGGGCCGAGGCGCAATGTTTCAGTGCTCATGAGCAGACGCCGCTGCCGCTGGCGATGTTCAACAGTGATTGTTTCTGCCGTTTATGGGCCTGCAACGCGCTTGATGCCATGGGTCGCGATTACCGCGTGGCGTACAACAGCGACAGCCTGTCGGCGATCATGGCGGTGGTCAGCGCCGGTCTGGCCGTCACCGCGCAACTCGAAAGCCTCATCACTCCCGACCTGCGCATTCTCGGTGAAGCCGAAGACCTGCCGATCCTGCCTGAAGCCAGCATCATGCTGGTGCGCAACCTGCACAATCCCTCGCCGATCACCGAGTGCCTGGCCGAACACATCGTCGAAGGTTTCAAACTTTAAGGGCGAGCATCACCGCGCAGAGCACCAGGAAACCGCAGAACAACCCGCGCAGCAGCCGTTCCGGCAGTGCGTGGGCGACCCTCACGCCCCAGCTGATGCTCATCAGACCACCGACCGCCAAGGGCAGGCCGATCATCCAGTCCACCTGATGGTGCACCGCGTAAGTCACCAGCGTGACACCCGTGCTCGGCAACGCCAGCGCCAGCGACAACCCCTGCGCAACCACCTGACTGGTGCCGAACAGGCTGGTCAGCACCGGCGTTGCCACCACCGCCCCGCCCACGCCAAATAACCCGCCCATGGTGCCGGAAGCAGCACCAAGTACGCCCAGCCATGGCCATGAATAATTCATCTGCGCAGACGCCGGCGCATTGGCGCGGAACATTCGCACCAGGTTGTAGGCCGACAGGGCAATCAGGAACGCGACAAATCCGACGCGCATGGTTTGCGCATCAATGCCCACCGCCCAGATCGAACCGATCCAGGCGAAACAGAAACCCATCGAAGCCAATGGCAACGCATGGCGCAATTCAATGCGATTACGCTGGTGATAACGCCACAGCGCCAGCATCACGTTGGGCACCACCATCACCAGCGCCGTGCCTTGGGCAATCTGTTGATCGAGGCCGAACAACACGCCCAGCAACGGGATCGCGATCAAACCACCGCCAATGCCGAATAACCCACCCAGGGTGCCCAGGGCGGCGCCGAAGACCAGATACATCAAAAACTCAATCACAGGCGATTTCCCTTAACGTCAGGCTGTTCATCCTACGCAGTCAGCGCTGGTGGGGAAACGCACAGCAACGCACAATGGCTTTGCCAACTTCGCATAAGCGCTGACAACACCATGAACCCCAATCAATTGACCGAACAACTGGGCCTGTTCCTCGATGTGCTGGAAACCGGTAGTTTTTCCGCCGCGTCGCGCCGCCACCCGTTGACACCTTCGGCGGTGGCACGGCGCATCGATAGCCTGGAAAACGCCGTCGGCAGCCAGTTGTTCATTCGCAGCACCCATGCGGTACGCGCAACCCCGGCAGGTTTGGCTTTTGCCGAACGCGCACGGCGTATCGTGGCTGAACTGCGGCTGGCTCGGGCTGAAGCGGTCTCCTTGAGCAGCGCACCGGAAGGCTTGATTCGGATCGATGCACCGGCAGCGTTTGGACGGCGACATCTGGCGCCGGTGATTGCCGATTTTCTGATGCTCTACCCAGGCCTCGACGTGCAATTGCACCTGATCGACAGTTTCGTCGACATGCAGGGTTTGAATCTGGGCAAGGTCGATCTGGTGCTGCGCGCCGGGCAAATGGCCGATACCCGGCTGGTGGCCACGCCGCTGGCGAGCATGGTGCGCATCGCCTGCGCCAGCCCCGGGTATTTGCAACGGCGTGGCGTGCCAACCGATCCGGCGCAGCTGATTGAGCACGATGGGCTCGACTGGGCTGGCCTGGCTCCGCCGTTCGCCTGGCGCTTCGAACGGGATGGGCAGATGCACTTGCACCGCCCGGCGCGCATCCGCATGAGTGCCAACAATGCCGAGGCGCTGGTCTGCGGCGCATTGGCCGGGTTGGGTATCGCGCACTTGCCGACCTGGCTGGCCAGCGAATACTTGTTGCGCGGCGAGTTGCTGCCACTGTTTTGCGAAACCGGTTTGCCAACACCGGAAACCACCGGCATTTATGCGCTGCGCCTGGAGCAACAACCCAATTCCCGCAGTCGCTTGTTACTGGAATACCTGAAGACCCGCTTCAGCCCGATCCCGCCATGGGATCTGGCGCTGCAAAATACCCTTGACCGGCACTAGGCTAAAATTGTCTGGCGCATTAAAGATTCGCCCGCTAGATTTATGACGATCACTGATCAAGGCTTCGAAATGACCACCACGCGCAACACCCCGGATAACTGCGACGCCCTGCTGCTGGACAATCAGGCCTGCTTCGCCCTGCATTCCACCTCGCTGCTGATGACCAAGGTTTATAAGCCGCTGTTGCAAGCGCTGGGCCTGACCTATCCGCAATACCTGGCGATGATGGTGTTGTGGGAACAGGACGGTTTGACCGTAGGCGAAATCAGCACGCGCCTGCTGACCGATCCCGGTTCACTGACGCCACTGCTCAAACGCCTGGAAGTCGAAGGTTTGCTCAGCCGCACCCGCAGCCGTGAGGACGAGCGGGTGGTGATTGTCGAACTGACTGAACAGGGCCGCGCCTTGCGGGACAAGGCTCGGGACGTTCCCCAGTGCATCCTCGGCGCTAGCGGTATGACGCTGGAGCGCCTGCAGAAACTGCAAGCAGAGCTGCAAGTGCTGCGCAGCAATCTGCAAGACAGCCTTTAATTTTCAAACCATCACAAATCCCCTGTGGGAGCGAGCCTGCTCGCGAAGTCAGTGTGACATTCAGCATTGATGCTGATGGGCACACCGCTTTCGCGAGCAGGCTCGCTCCCACATTTGTTTTGCAGTGACTTCAAATATCGTTGCTCTTGAAACTGCCTAGAAGGCTCTAATCCAATTCTCTCGCTAATGCCCATCAACCATGGACAAACTTTTTTAAAAAATTTATCTTGCGCGCTAAATATTAGCGAGATACATTCATCTCGCACTTACTTAGCGCGCAAACATTTAGCGCGAAACAAACACTCGAACGAGGCTTACATCATGCAAACTCTCTACACCGCCATCGCAACCTCCACTGGCGGCCGTGACGGTCGTGCGGTTTCCAGCGACAACATCCTCGACGTCAAACTCGCCACCCCAAAAGAACTCGGTGGTGCTGGTGGCGCAGCGACCAACCCTGAGCAACTGTTCGCCGCCGGTTACTCCGCCTGCTTCATCGGCGCGCTGAAATTCGTGGCCAGCCAGACCAAACGCAAAATCCCGGACGACGCCTCGATCACCGCTCATGTCGGTATCGGCCAGATCCCTGGTGGTTTCGGTCTGGACATCGACCTGCACGTCAGCTTGCCGGGTCTTGAACACGCCGATGCGCAAAGCCTGGTCGATGCTGCCCACCAGGTCTGCCCGTACTCCAACGCCACCCGTGGCAACGTCGATGTGCGCCTGCACGTTACCGTCTAACCGCTGATTCCCAGGCCCGAACCAGGAAACGAACATGCGCACTTTCAGTAAAGTCTTGACCGGTACCCTTCTCGCCTTGTCCATTAACAGCGCGTTCGCAGGTGAGGGTGTTGAACACAACACCCAGGCGTTCCTCGACGTTCTGAATGCCGGCACCGGCAAACCGATGGAACAACTCCCCCCTGCCGATGCCCGCGCCGTGCTGGTCGGCGCGCAAGCCGGGGTGAAACTGACGCTGCCAAAAGCCTTCCAACCCACGATCGTCTGGTTCGGGACTTGGTAACGGGATCGGGGGCGGCGGCAGTGTTCGTCAATTACACCCCGTCGCCGGAAGCGCATTACCCGGTAGCGATCAACCAGGCTTACGCCGCGACACAGTGGGTAGCCGAGCACGGAAAAGAGATCAACGTTGACGGCAAACGTCTGGCCGTGGCGGGTAACAGCGTCGGCGGCAACATGGCGGCAGTGGTTGCGCTGATGGCCAAAGACAAGGGCACGCCGGCGATCAAGTTCCAGGTGCTGCTGTGGCCGGTGACTGACGCCAGTTTCGAGACAGCATCCTACAACCAGTTTGCCGAGGGGCACTTCCTCACCAAAAACATGATGAAGTGGTTCTGGGACAACTACACCACCGATGCCAAGCAGCGTAACGAGATCTATGCCTCGCCGCTGCGGGCGAGCACCGCGCAACTCAAAGGCCTGCCACCTGCCCTGGTGCAGACCGCCGGCGCCGACGTATTGCGCGATGAAGGCGAAGCCTACGCCCGCAAACTCGACGAGGCTGGGGTGCCGGTTACGGCGGTGCGTTACAACGGCATGATCCACGACTATGGTTTGCTTAACGTGATAAGCCAGGTGCCTGCGGTGCGTTCGGCGATGTTGCAAGCCTCTGAAGAACTGAAGCAACACCTGAAATAAAGCAAAAGATCGCAGCATCGTTTCACTCGACAGCTCCTACAGAGGAATGCAAAACCCATGTAGGAGCTGTCGAGTGAAACGAGGCTGCGATCCTTTGATCTTGATGGAACAAAAAAGCCCGACTCAATGGTCGGGCTTTTTCATTCCTGAAGCGGTGCTTATTTAGCACGGCCTTTGTAGGAACCGCCTTCGCGGGTATCGATCTCGATCTTGTCACCGATTTCGATGAAGTCAGCAACTTGCAGCTCAGTACCGTTGCTCAGCTTGGCAGGCTTCATCACCTTGCCGGAAGTGTCGCCGCGAGCCGAACCTTCGGTGTAGTCAACTACGCGCACGATGGTGGTCGGCAGTTCTACGGAAACCAGACGCTCTTCGAAGAAGATCGCTTCGCAAACATCGGTCATGCCTTCTTCAACGAAAGGCAGCACGGCTTCGATGTCTTCAGCGTTCAGCTCGTACATGGTGTAGTCGGTGGTGTCCATGAACGTGTAGGTGTCGCCGCTGATGAAGGACAGGGTCGCTTCTTTGCGGTCGAGGATTACGTCGTCCAGTTTGTCGTCGGCGCTGTAAACGATCTCGGTCTTGTAACCGGTCAGCAGGTTTTTCAGCTTGGTCTTCATGATCGCGCTGTTACGACCAGACTTGGTGAATTCAGCTTTCTGAACCAGCCAAGGATCGTTTTCGAGACGGATCACGGTACCGGGTTTCAGTTCTTTACCAGTTTTCATTGCGAATATCCGAATTTGGATGGGATTTACAAAAATCTAGGCCGCGTATCATATCCAATTTACATAAAACTGTACCAGCGCTGCGGCAAGATCATCCTGCAAGGCCTGTTCCAGACACCACGCTTCGGCGTGTTTTTGCAGTTCTGGCCAGTGTTTGCGGGTCGCCAGCCAGTGGTCGGACATTGTCTCACCGGCATTCCACGAATGCCAAAGACCGCTGATCGCCTCGCGGGCAGGCTCCGACAGTCCTTTTGTGTACAGAGCGAGGAAGGCCTCGAGCTTGTCCAGATGGATATCTTCGTCCTGCTGATAGATGTGCCAGAGCAGCGGCCGGCCCGCCCATTGGGCGCGAACAAAGGAATCTTCACCGCGCACGGCGTTGAAATCGCAGGACCACAGCAACAGGTCATATTGGTCTTGTCGGACGAACGGCAGCACTTGCACGGTCAAGGCATCGCGCACATGCACCGCGCCGGCCAACAGACCGTCCACACCAAGCCAACGCTCGACATCCCCAAGAATCCGACCTTCGGGCACCAGCAGATGAGTAGGCGTCGAGTCGGCCGCCATTGCATCAAACCAACTGGCCAGCCCTTTATTTTCGTAGGCAAACAGCGAAACCAACTGCGCACCTGGCGCGCGATCAATCCCTAATCCCTGCAGGAATTCTCGCTGGGCCTCGGGGTTTTGTTGAAATTGCTGACGACGCTCAAGCAATCCGCTTTCACGCAATAAACCGCCCGTGCCCTTCTGGAACCCCGGGAAGAAAAAGAATTTTTGTACGCTTTTGTACTTCACCGACGGCAAACGGTGGCAGCCGACGATCCAGTCCTCGGCACTCAGATAGTCGAGATTCATCCACAGCGGCGGTTTTTCCCGCTCGGCCATGGCGTCCATGTAAGCGCCCGGCAATTGGCAGGCGAACGCGGCGATCACCACATCCGCAGCTTCAGCGGGCTGCCAGTCGGCCGTCCACTGCCGCACTTCGACGCCCTGCTGCCATTGCTGTGAGGCGTTGATGTCGATTTCCGGGCACAAGCGTTCGAAGGCCCGCAGATCATCGACCCACAAGCGCACCGCCACCGAATGTTCGGCCACCAGTTGTCGGGCCAGACGCCAGGTCACGCCGATGTCGCCAAAGTTGTCGACCACCGTGCAGAAAATATCCCAGCGGGCTTTCATTTCAGGCATTCCAGGCTCCCGTTGGCAAAGGCGCCGATTGTCCTCATAAATTACCCCGTGCAGAAGAGCCGACGGCGATTAATCTTCATGCGACAATCGCCACTTGCCCGCGACCACCCGCCAGGAGGCAGCCATGCCCTACCGTCCAACCCCGCGCCGCCCGTTGCCGATCCAGCTCAGCGCCTTGCAACTGACCGGCAGCATTGCCCTGGGTTTGTGGCTGGGGTTTATCGCGATCGCGCTGACGTGCTGGCTCGCCTCTCGCCTGCTGTTCAACGAGCCATTGGCGCCCGTGGCGGCGGCGATACAACAACTGGCCAAACCGCCGGTGGTGGTGCAACCGGTGCCGGATATTCCTCAGCAGAGTCCATTGTTCGAACAATACGAAGAGAACCTGCGCAAAAACGAGCAGCAGCAAAGGCTGGATCAGGCGCGCAGCAATAACCGCAACCTGTCGAACCCCAAATGCCAGTTCTGGTTGCAACAGGACCAGACTGCACCGAGCGAAAAAAGCCGCGCCAACGTCCAGCAATTCTGCGATTGATCATGAACCTGACCATGCACAAGCCTACCGTCCACCAACTGATACTCGACAAGCTGCGGATCGATCTCGACATCGCCGAGCGTGCCGCGCAAACCGCTTACGAAACCGCGACCCACGAAGAAAACATTGCCGAGAACAAGTACGACACGCTGGGTCTGGAGGCGTCATACCTCGCGGCCGGGCAGGCAAAGCGGGTCGAGGAGATCCGTCATTCACTGACGCTTTGCCAGAACCTGACGTTGCGCCCGTATGACGATCAGCGCGGTATCGAAGTCGGCGCCCTGCTCGGTCTCGAAGACGAAAAGGGACGTGAACAATGGCTGTTCCTGGCCCCTGACGCGGCGGGTTTAAAGGTCGATCTGGTGGGACAAATGATCACCGTCATCACCCCTCGCTCGCCGCTGGGCAAAAGCCTGCTGGGCAAGTTCGAAGGCGACGAGGTAGAGATTCTGGTGGCGGGCGCTCGGCAACAGTTTGCTGTTACCGAGGTGGTCTGAAGAAGATTAATGAACGGGCAGTTCGACGCCATCGAACAGCTCTTCCAATTCCTGCTTGTTGTGGCACTGGATGGCCTTGGCCATGACTTCGCGGGTCAGGTGCGGGGCGAACTTCTCGATGAAGTCGCACATGAAGCCACGCAGGAAGGTGCCGCGACGGAAACCGATTTTAGTAATGCTGGATTCGAATAAATCGCTGGCATCAAGCATGACCAGGTCGCTATCGAGTTTGGCATCGACCGCCATTTTCGCCACGATGCCCACGCCCAGGCCCAGGCGAACGTAAGTCTTGATCACGTCGGCGTCGGCGGCGGTGAACACCACTTTCGGCGTCAGGCCGCGATGGCTGAATGCTTCGTCGAGTTTCGAACGGCCGGTGAAACCGAACACATACGTCACGATCGGGTATTCGGCCAGGGCTTCGAGGGTCAACTTCGACACCTTGGTCAGCGGGTGGCCCTGAGGCACGACCACGCAGCGGTTCCAGCGATAGCACGGCATCATCACCAGATCACCGAACAGCTCCAGTGCTTCGGTGGCAATGGCAAAATCCACGGTGCCGTCAGCGGCCATTTCGGCAATCTGCATTGGTGAACCCTGGTGCATGTGCAGGGCAACGTCCGGGTACTGCTTGATGAAATTGCTGATCACCGGTGGCAATGCATAACGCGCCTGGGTGTGCGTGGTAGCGATCGACAGGGTGCCTTTCTTCTCGTTGGAGAATTCCTGGGCGATCTGCTTGATGCTTTCAACCTTGCGCAGGATCTCGCCGGCAGTGGTGATAATGCGCTCGCCGGCCGGGGTGACACGGGTCAGGTGCTTGCCGCTACGGGCGAAAACCTCAACCCCCAATTCGTCTTCCAGCAGGCGGATCTGCTTACTGATGCCCGGTTGCGACGTGTAAAGGCTTTGGGCTGTAGCGGAAACGTTGAGGTCGTGGTGCGCCACTTCCCAGATGTAGCGCAATTGTTGAAGCTTCATATGAATCCCTCAAAGCAGGTAGACGCCACGGGCATCAGCGACGGTATATAACTATATTAATGGTTTGAAGAATAAATCTAGAACTTTTTATCAAAATGCCACTATTCGTGTTCTGGTGTCCTGCCTCGTGAATACGCGAGGCAGGACACTAACGATCCCCTTGACGACGACGTTCCACCAGCGGCACCAGATAGACCGGCACCCGAGACAGTTGCAACACCCGCGCTGCGGTCCGACCCAAAGGCGTTTCCGCGCCAGCACCATGGCTATGACTACCTACGATCAACAAATCCACGGAGAGTTTCTGCGCCTGGTCGAGAATCACCTGCGACGGGTCGCCCTGAAGCACCCGCACCGCTTTGATTCGTTCCAGGTCCTGCTCCCCTTCGCCCCCCAGCTCTTCACGAAAGCTGTCGAGCACCCGCTGCTCGATATTGGCAATCACCGTATTCAGGCCCTGACTGTGAAATTCGTTCAATGCCTGCTCATCGAGGTAACTCTGAAGCACCGATTCGGCGAACAGCCCCATCGGTTCAACGGCGTGCACCACGTAGAGGTCGGCATTGAATGTTCGAGCCAGCGCCAAGGCATGCTGCATCACCAAAGGTGCGTACAGGCCGAGGTCAGTGGCATACAGCATCGAACGAATCATATGACCTCCTCGAATGCCGACATGGCCGGTATTGATTCAGCTTAGCAGTGCCTTGGCGAGTACGACGTCCCGCGTAACGCGTTGAACCGTGGGCTTAAATCTTTTGCTCATTGCTTATGCCATGCGGCACGTGGCCGGTGGCGACAACCTCACGGGCCAACTCGCAATGACCGGCCTGATCGTCGAAAAACACGTCGGCGGCAAAGGCTTCGAGAAACGCCGACTTGGTCAGGCCGCCGAGAAACAGCGACTCGTCCAGACGAATGTCCCATTCGCGCAAGGTACGAATGACGCGCTCATGGGCCGGCGCCGATCGCGCAGTCACCAGGGCCGTGCGAATCGGACAGGCGTCATCGGGAAACTCACGTTGCAACAGATTGAGGGCCGCGAGGAAGCCCTTGAACGGCCCACCGCGCAACGGCTCGCGGGCGGCTTCGCGCTCGCTGGCCTGAAACGCTTCCAGACCACCGGACTGATAGACGCGCTCCGATTCGTCGGAAAACAGCACCGCATCACCATCGAAGGCAATGCGCAATTCATCACTGGCCGCACGACTTGCCCCCCCCGACAGAATGGTCGCCGCGGCGAACCCGGCATCCAGTGCACTGCGCACGTCTTCGGCATGCGTCGAGAGAAACAGGTCGCAGCCAAACGCCTTGAGGTACGGATAAGGACTGCGCCCGCCGACAAACGCCGCACGGGAAATCGCCAAGCCATAGTGGTGGATCGAATTGAACACCCGCAAACCGGTGTCGGCACTGTTGCGCGACACCAGGATCACCTCGACCCGGGCGCGGCCGAGGCTGGTGTTCAAGTTGAGGAGTTTTTGCACCAACGGGAATGCGTCACCGGGCTCGAGGATTTCATCTTCGTGTTCGATCTGATATTGCCGATAGGCCTCGACGCCACTCGACAGATAGACCTTGTGGCTTTCGCTCAGGTCGAACAGCGCGCGCGAAGAAATCGCCAGCACCAGTTTGTCGTCGATCGTTTTTGCCATGCCCTTCTCCCCAGGGTTGATCGACTCACGTGTTACGTCGATCGATAAAACTCAAACTGCGATACAAGGCTTCGATTCGCGGCAACTCACACCCTGCGGCCTTGGCGGCTGCCAGTGGCCGGGCGTAAATCGCAGCCAGTTCCAGCGGTCGCTTGTGCAGAAAATCGTGGTACATGCTCGGCCAGTAGTCGGGCATTTTCTCGGTCACCATGAACAGATGGTCGGCATATCCGGCTGGTACGTCGTGACCGCAGGCGATTGCTCCCTGAACCACTTCAGCCATCAGGGCCTTGATCAGCTCCCGACTGTCGGCATCGGCCATCAGCGGCGTAGTGCTCGCCCCAAGCAGCACCGACAGCCCGTTGTAAGGGATATTCCAGACCAGTTTTTGCCAACGTGCCTGATGCAGGTTCGCCATGGCCTGGGAGTCGATACCGGCGGTGCGGAACAGCCCGGCGCCTTCCCCGACAATTGCCATGCGCGCCTGCTCATCGGCTGCTGGGCCGCTGTGGTAGCCAACATTCACCGCGCCGAGCGCTTGATGGGTGATGACGCCTGGTCCGTCGCGATGAACGCAGATATAGCAGAGCCCACCGAGCACGTGCAGCGAATCGGGGAGCAACGCTCGCAGACTGTCTTCAACGTCCAGGCCATTTTGCATCAACAGCACTTTGGCGCCGGGCGCTGCGACTTGCGTGATGATCGGTGCCAGCTCCGCGTTATTCGTGGTTTTCGCGCCGACCAGCAACCAGTCACAGGGCGGCATGTCTTCGGCCGTCGAATAGGCCTGAACCGGGTTCAACGTCAGCGCGCCGTGCACCGCGCTGTCGAGTTGCAATCCGCGTTCGGCAACGGCCGAAAACTCACTGCGCAATAGAAAATGCACATCGAAACCGGCACGCGCCAGCATCACGCCGTAGAACCCGCCGATCGCGCCGGTGCCGATAATACCGACTGTCGGTTTGGTCACTGCCCCCATCATGGCAACTCCTCTGCAATTCGACTCAAGGCCTGGCCCACGGCTTCATTGAGCTCGGTGCGGGTCAGGCGCGATTTTAGTGCCCCGAAGAATTCACCGTCGCGCACCACAAACAGCGCCGGCAAGTAAAAGACCTGATAACGCTCGACCACCCCGCCATTGTTCCCCGCATCAATCCAGCACAGTCGATCAACGTTCAGATCGAGTCGTGGCAGTTGGTCACGGGCAAAACGGCAACTGGCGCAGCCGACACTGGTGAAAATAACCAGCGACACACCGCTCATCGCCAGCAGCCGTTGATCGGCGTCGAAATCAGTCAGTTCCAATTCGACCACTATACTGGGTGAAACAATGTCAGATGGCTGACACATGGAGTCCGTGTTCATGGGACGTTTTCTTCCTCACCCTGACGATGTGCCCGTCGAATTAACGTTACTCAAGCATGAGTGCATTTCGCGGCAACGGCTGCACACTATCAGCCTCGGCGGCATGGCTTGCAATTACCACCGCGCCTGGCGCCACGGTACGGCGCTGGAAGTGCGCATGCCAACCCTGAACCCCGACTTGCGTTATCTGGGCTATGTGGCCTGGTGCCTGCGACGCAAGCGCGGCTATCTGGTAGGCATTGCTTTTGTTGACGAGCAGATGATGTTCAGTGCCCGAATGGGCGAGCAGGTGTGCCAGATCGAGCGTTACTGCCGCCTGCATGACGCGCACGATGAGCTGCAGGAAACTCAAGCCCTCGCCCTCGAATGGGTCCAGGAGCACGCCGATGAGTTCTCTCACGACACGGTTCGCAAGGCATTTGCACAGGCTGTGCTGGATTAAACCCATTGTCGAGCAGGCGCGTACGCGCTAAGGTTCTGCTCCCCGACGCGCTTAATTTGCTGTGCTCCGCCGCGCGGGTTCGCTGGCGGCCGGCACCCGTGACCTGACGAGTAAACGATGGCTGATTTACCGATCAACGACCTAAACGTAGCCTCCAACGAGACGCTGATCACTCCCGATCAGCTCAAGCGTGATATCCCACTGAGCGACGCTGCCCTGCGCACCGTCACCAAGGGCCGCGAAGTCATTCGCAACATTCTTGATGGCACCGACCACCGCCTGTTTGTTGTCATCGGGCCTTGCTCGATCCACGACATCAAGGCTGCCCACGAATACGCCGAGCGCCTGAAGGCGCTGGCGGCCGAAGTGTCAGATACCCTGTATCTGGTCATGCGCGTGTATTTCGAGAAACCACGCACCACCGTCGGCTGGAAAGGCTTGATCAACGATCCGTACCTGGACGACTCCTTCAAGATTCAGGACGGTCTGCACATCGGCCGCCAGTTGTTGCTGGACCTGGCCGAGATGGGCCTGCCGACCGCAACCGAAGCCCTCGACCCGATCTCCCCGCAATACCTGCAGGACCTGATCAGCTGGTCGGCCATCGGTGCGCGCACCACCGAATCCCAGACTCACCGTGAAATGGCTTCCGGCCTGTCCTCGGCTGTTGGCTTCAAGAACGGCACCGACGGCGGCCTGACCGTAGCGATCAACGCGCTGCAATCGGTTTCCAGCCCTCACCGCTTCCTGGGCATCAACCAGGAAGGTGGCGTGTCGATCGTCACCACCAAGGGCAATGCCTACGGTCACGTGGTACTGCGCGGTGGCAACGGCAAGCCGAACTACGATTCGGTCAGCGTCGCGCTCTGCGAGCAAGCGCTGAACAAGGCGAAGATCAAGCCGAACATCATGGTCGATTGCAGCCACGCCAACTCCAACAAGGACCCGGCCCTGCAACCGCTGGTGATGGAGAACGTCGCCAACCAGATCCTCGAAGGCAACCAGTCGATCATCGGCCTGATGGTCGAAAGTCATCTGAACTGGGGCTGCCAGGCGATTCCGAAAGACCTCGCCGACCTGCAATACGGCGTATCGATCACTGATGCCTGCATCGACTGGACCGCCACCGAAACCACCTTGCGCAGCATGCATGCCAAGCTCAAGGATGTGCTGCCAAAACGTGATCGCACCTGATCACTTTTCACCGCACAAAAAAACGCCGGGCTTAACCCGGCGTTTTTTTATGCGTTCGTTTTACTGGCTCAGCTTGGCCGCATGCCGCTGGTGACGCTCCATGTAGCGCTCCACGTAGGAACACGATGGAATGACGGTGTAGCCCATTTCCTCAGCGTACTCCAGCGCCTTCTCGGTCAAGGCTGCCGCAATACCGCGACCACGCAGTGCGTTGGGCACGAAGGTGCGATAGATATCCAGGGTCTGTTTCCCCAGATCCATATAGGTCAGGTAGGCACGATGACCGTCCACATTGGTCTCGAACTGATGACCAGCCTGGTCATGGTGGATGGACAACGCCTCGCTCATCACTACTCCTCGCGGGTCTTGAATTCTGACCCCTACCTTACCGATGTTTTTCCGGCGAAGAAACATCTACGCCACCCCGTGCCTGAATGGACACCGAGAAGAGCCGCACCAATCTCGCGTAACCGAGCACGTATCAAATAGTAGGCACCATTGGCAGAAATGCTCAAGATACGCTCGTCATCACGCGGGTTGGCGGGTGCTGCTCCGGGTTACGCAGAGATGGCTCGACCAAGATCTCTGAAGGTCGATAGCCTGAACATTGCCGGATGTTGAGACTTAAGACGAGCGCCCTTTGTTAAAGTCACCTGAACATGGAGAAAAGATATGAGAGGCACCACGCAAAACCCGAACAAAAGTGTAGACGAATCCATCTAGACAGACTTTAGCCAAGACTCGGAAAAGAGCGGTGAGCACGCGGAACCTTTCTTCGGCGGCTCGCTCAGCTCGGGCCTCCCAGCTGAGTATTTTTTAAACAAAACAGTTAAAAGTTGCTCGAAAAAGAATCAACGCCTACAATTTTTTTTGCTTCTTGCTTTACGTCAGTTTACTTACGACAAGTAATGGGTAGTATGTACGCCGGCTATTTCCTCAACCTGAGGAGATAGCTACTTAATAGAAAGTCCTTGAAGGGGAACACGATGAACAACGTTCTGAAATTCTCTGCTCTGGCTCTGGCCGCAGTTCTGGCTACCGGTTGCAGCAGCGTATCGAAAGAAACCGAAGCACGTCTGACAGCTACTGAAGACGCAGCTGCTCGCTCCCAGGCTCGTGCAGACGAAGCTTACCGTAAAGCTGATGAAGCTCTGGCTGCTGCTCAAAAAGCACAACAGACTGCTGACGAAGCTAACGAGCGTGCTCTGCGCATGCTGGACAAAGCTAGCCGCAAGTAATAATCCTTCGGGATTGTTATCAAGCCGACCCATTTTTTGGGTCGGCTTTTTTATTGCCCGGCGTTTTGTCCAGGCCATAAAAAACCCGCCGGCGCAGTCAGCGTCGGCGGGTTCTGTTCAAGCATTACTGCAGCGGGTCGATCGGTGCACTCGTCACCATCGGCGCGGAAGCATTATTCGGCACTCCGATTTCCACCGGCAGGCCATCTTCAGCGGCAACCACATCGCGCACCACATCCCAGTTCATGCGCAGGTTGTTGGTGATGTCCTCACGCTTGAGCATCGCATTGATCACCGCGGTGTGCTTGTCGACCACAGAGGGGTTGCCCTTGTCGTCCAGCGGCGTGTGTGCTTCCAGATACACCTTGCCGCCACTGACGCCGAATTTGTACGGATCGCTGACGATGCGTACCGACGTGCCGACCGGCACCATGCCGGCCATCTCCAGCACGTTGTTGTTGAACATGCGGAAGCAACCGTGACTGGTGCGCATGCCGATGCCGAACTTCTTGTTCGAACCATGGATCAGGTAGCCCGGAGTGCCCAGCGTGAATTTGAACGGCCCCAACGGGTTGTCCGGACCTGCCGGCACCACGTTCGGCAGCGGATCGCCATCGGCAAGGTGCTCGGCCTTGATCGACGCTGGAGGGGTCCAGGTCGGGTTCGGCGTCTTGGCGATGATGCTGGTGTGGGCAATCGGCGAGCCCCAGCCTTCACGGCCGATACCCAGCGGGAAGGTGTACACCACGTTCCGGCCTTTCGGGAAGTAATAGAGGCGGTACTCGGCCAGGTTGATGACGATGCCTTCACGCGGGCCCGGCGGCAGGATGAAGCGCGTCGGCAGCACCACTTCGGTGCCAGCGCCCGGCAACCATGGATCGACGCCAGGGTTGGCCGCGACCATTTCCGAATAGCCCAGATCGTAGGTGGTGCCAAGGTCGGCGAAGGTGTCTTCGTACTTGGCCTTGATCACCTGGACCTGACCGATGATGTCTTCACCGGGCGGTGGCAGGGGCAGCTCCAATGCTGCTACGGGACCCGCCACACAGAGGGCGGCGAGAGACAGGTAGCGGGTGACGGCAGGAAAGCGCGGCAACATCCGGAAAATCCTTCGCATGATCGACAAGGGTATAAAAACTGGATTGTACACCGGCGTCTGGAAAAGCGGGGAGTTGACCGATAGCAAGCAATGTATCGGGTTCTAAAGCTCGAAACGCAGTTCGGGCCAGATCGGCGATGTGCCGCGTTTTTGCGATTCCAGAATGGCCCGGCACAGCGAACACAGGCGCTGGTCCTGGAACACTCGGCGGTCGACGCTCGACCAGCGCGGTTGTGCCGGCAGCAGGCTGCCGCACAAGGTCCGGTCCGCCGAGCCGCCCAGTTCCAGCTGACGGGTCACCAGATGTACCCGCACTTCCTGGCAGGCGAACAGATCCAGCTGTTCGTCAGGCTCGATCAGTTGGTAGGCAAAAAGAGACCAGGCAGGACGTGGCATCGGGGGCTCCAAATCGGGGGCGCCACCTTAGCCGAAACACCGCCACTAGAAAAGCGTCAAAGCAGCGGTTTCAGTGTCGGCCAGACATTTTCCAGCAACTTGCCCTGAGCCCCGACAGTCGGGTGCAAGCCGTCGGCTTGCATCAAGTCCGGATGACCGCCCACGCCGTCGAGAAAAAACGGCACCAGCGGGATCTTTTTTTCCTCGGCCAGGGCGCTGTAGACCTTCGCGAAGGCCTCGGTGTAACGAATGCCGTAGTTGGGTGGCAATTGCATGCCGAGCAACAGCACCTTCGCGCCACTGTCCCTGGAGCTGTCGATCATCGATGCAAGGTTTTGTTGCAAATTAGCTGGGGGCATTCCGCGCAGCCCGTCGTTCCCGCCCAACTCGAGGATTACCAACTCAGGCTTATGCTCTGCAAGCAGCGCGGGCAGGCGCGCCTGGCCTCCGGCACTGGTGTCGCCGCTGATGGACGCATTGACCACCTTATCGTCGAATCCTTCGCGCTTGAGCCGTTGCTCGAGCAGGGAGACCCATCCCAACTGGGTATCCAGCCCGAAACCCGCGCTGATACTATCGCCAACGATCAGGACTGTACCCGCCGCTGCATTCTGGGCCATGCACATCAAGGCCAGGCCAGCACTCAAAAACCACACACGCATCGGATTCTCCATGGGCGCAAGCATTCTCACCGCGAAGAACCTCAGCAAAGTGGTTCCCAGCGCGGAAGGTGAACTGACTATCCTGCACGAACTCAGCCTGGAACTGAACAAGGGCGACAGCCTGGCGATTGTCGGCGCCTCCGGTTCCGGCAAATCCACCCTCCTCGGCTTGCTCGCCGGCCTCGACCTGCCGAGCAGCGGCGACGTCACTCTCGCAGGGCAAGCCCTGAGCAATCTCGACGAAGACCAGCGCGCGCGCATCCGGGCCGAGCATGTCGGTTTTGTGTTCCAGTCCTTTCAGCTGCTCGACAGTCTCAACGCCTTGGAAAACGTCATGCTGCCGCTGGAACTCGACGGCCGCAAAGATGCCCGTGAGCGCGCCACCGAGCTGCTGCAACGGGTCGGACTGGGCCAGCGGCTGACCCATTCGCCACGCCAACTTTCCGGTGGCGAGCAGCAACGCGTGGCCATTGCCCGTGCGTTTGCCGCCGAACCCGATGTGCTGTTTGCCGACGAACCCACTGGTAACCTCGACAGCCACACCGGCGAGCGCATCAGCGATCTGCTGTTCGAACTCAACCAGGAACGCGGCACAACTCTGGTGCTGGTGACCCACGACGAACGCCTGGCACATCGCTGCCGGCGCCTGATCCGCCTTGAAGCCGGCCTGCTGGTCGCCCCTCTGGAGCCTTGATGGCACGCCTGCCGCTGTTGCGCCTGTTCAGTCTTGCCATCCGCCAACTGCTGCGCGACGCCCGCGCCGGCGAGTTGCGCGTGTTGTTTTTCGCCTTGCTGGTCGCCGTCGCGGCGAGTACCGCCATCGGCTACTTCGGTGCCCGCCTGAACGGCGCCATGATGCTGCGCGCCACCGAGTTTCTCGGCGCCGACCTGTTGCTGGAAGGCAGCTCGCCGGCACGGCCCGAACAGATCAGAAGCGGCACGGAGCTGGGCCTCGAACACGCTCAAGTGGTGGAGTTCTCCAGCGTCATCGCCACTGACAACGGCATTCAGCTGTCCAGTATCAAAGCCGCCGATGAGGTCTACCCACTGCGCGGCGAACTGAAAAGTGCCCCGGCGCCCTTTGCCCCGGAAGAACCCGGCGGCGGACCGAAACCTGGTGAAGCCTGGGTCGAAGCGCGACTGCTGACCGCGCTGGATTTGAAGATCGGCGACAGCATCGATGTTGGCATACGAACCCTGAAGCTGGCGCGAGTGTTGACCTACGAACCGGACCGCGCCGGCAACTTCTACAGCCTCACACCGCGAGTGCTGATCAACCTCAGCGACCTCGAGGCGACGGGTGTGGTGCAACCCGGCAGCCGGGTCAGCTACCGCGAACTCTGGCGCGGTAAAGCCGAGGCGCTGGAAACCTATCGTCAATTGATCAAACCCGGTCTGGCCGCCAACCAGCGCATCCAGGATGCCCGGGATGGCAACCGACAGATCGGTGGTGCGCTGGGCAAGGCCGAGCGCTATTTGAACATGGCCAGTCTGGTGGCGGTTCTGCTGTCCGGTGTGGCCGTGGCGCTGTCGGCGACGCGCTTCGCCACCCGCCGATTCGATGCCAGCGCATTGCTGCGTTGCTTGGGGCTGTCCCGGCGAGAAACCCTGGTGCTGTTCAGTTTGCAGCTGACGGTACTCGGACTGCTCGCCAGTATCAGCGGCGCCCTCATCGGCTGGTTCGCGCAGTTGGGTCTGTTCGCGCTGTTGCATGATTTATTGCCGACCGACGTTCCGCCGGGCGGTCTGTTTCCAGCCATCGCCGGGATCGGCACCGGGCTGGTGGCGCTGGCCGGTTTTGCCTTGCCGCCACTGGCTGCACTGGGTCGCGTTCCGCCATTGCGGGTCTTACGTCGGGACATGTTGCCGATTCCTTCCAGTACCTGGATGGTCTACGGCGCGGCATTGGGCGCCCTCGGGCTGATCATGTGGCGTCTGAGCCTGGACCTGGTGTTGACCTTCGCCCTGCTCGGTGGCGGTGTGATCGCGGCGTTGGTGCTTGGTGGTCTGCTGTTGCTGCTTCTGAAGAGTCTGCGCCGAATGCTGGCACGTGCCTCTTTGCCATGGCGCCTCGGATTGGGCCAATTGCTGCGTCATCCGCTGGCGGCAGCGGGACAAGCCTTGGCCTTCGGCCTGATTCTGCTGTCCATGGCATTGATCGCTTTGCTGCGTGGCGAGCTTCTGGATACCTGGCAGAACCAGCTACCAAAAAACGCGCCTAACTATTTCGCGTTGAACATCCTGCCGGCGGATAAACAGGCGTTCACCGATCGCCTGTTCGAACTGCAGGCGCAATCCGCGCCGCTGTACCCGGTGGTACCGGGGCGGCTGATCAGCATTAACGGCGAGCCGGTGCAGGAAATCGTCAGCAAGGATTCGGCCGGTGACCGAGCGATCCAGCGCGACCTGAGCCTGACTTGGGCGGCGGATTTGCCAACGGGCAACAAACTCACCGCGGGCAACTGGTGGCCCGAACAGGCGCCAGACGAGATTCCTGGCGTATCGGTGGAAGGTAAAGTTGCCGAAAGCTTGAAGCTCAAGCTCGGCGATCACATGGTCTTTACCGTGGGCGGCGTTAACCGCGAAGCGAAAGTCACCAGCCTGCGGGATATCAACTGGGACAACTTCCAGCCGAACTTCTTCATGATCTTCCAGCCCGGCACGTTGAAGGATCTGCCGGCGACCTACCTGACGAGTTTTTATCTGGCGGCGGGTCATGATCAGCAGATCGTGGATCTGTCACGGGCCTTCCCGGCGGTGACCATTCTGCAAGTCGAAGCGTTGCTCGAACAGCTGCGCAGTATCCTCGGTCAAGTCACCCTGGCGGTGGAATACGTGCTGTTGTTCGTGTTGGCGGCGGGGATGGCGGTATTGTTTTCAGGCTTGCAGGCGACGCTCGATGAACGCATTCGCCAAGGTGCATTGTTGCGAGCGCTGGGAGCCGAGCGGCAATTACTGGTCAAGGCACGGCGGATCGAGTTCGGTTTGCTTGGGGCGGTCAGCGGACTGTTGGCAGCGCTGGGCTCGGAACTGGTGAGCCTGGTGCTCTACCGCTACGCGTTCGACCTGCCCTGGCATCCGCATCCGTGGTTGCTGGTGCTGCCGCTGATCGGTGCGGTGCTGATCGGTGGGGCCGGGGTGTTCGGCACGCGTCGGGCCTTGAACGCCAGCCCACTGACAGTCCTGCGCGAGGGTTGATAGACTCAATCACTCTCGTACACAAGAACCCAACCACAAGAAGTTGCCATGAGCCGTTATCGCCCTCCCCGCACCGCTGGCACCGCGCTGATCACCCCCGAAGGTGAAGCGCGGATGCGGGCCGAGTTTCATGAGCTCTGGCATGTTCGGCGGCCGCAGGTCACACAGTCGGTCAGCGAGGCCGCGGCGCAGGGCGATCGCTCGGAAAACGCCGAATACACCTATGGCAAAAAGATGCTGCGCGAGATCGACAGCCGCGTGCGCTTTCTCACTAAACGGCTGGAAGCGCTCAAGGTCGTCAGTGAGAAACCCAGCGATCCGAACAAGGTTTACTTCGGTGCCTGGGTGACGATCGAAGACGAGGACGGCAAAGAGTCGCGCTATCGCATCGTCGGGCCGGATGAACTGGACCTGAAACTAGGCTTGATCAGTATCGACTCACCGCTGGCTCGCGCCTTGATCGGCAAGGCGCTGGATGCGGAAGTTCGGGTGCAGACACCGACCGGCGAGCAGTGCGTGTATATCGTGGCGATCGACTATCTTTGAGCCGCAGCGTTCCAAGCTTCAGCGGCGGGTAATCAGCCCCTGTCGGGCAACGCGAGTCAGTTGTTTGATCACTTCGGGGGCGTCCTCGAGGCTGGGCGATTGAATCACCGCCAAATCGAAACTGTCGCTGGCAAATCGAGCCAGCGATTCACCGTCTTCGACAAACTGGATCAGGAAGGCGGCAGGCCCACCGGTGCGACGTGGCCAGCCATCGAGATAACGCAAGAGTGTCGGCTGATGTTTGCCGCCAAGCAGGATTTTTGGATTGCGCTGGGTGAGATGTGCCGTGATCGGCGCGGGGCGTACAACGGGGTTTAATGCATTCATCGTGTCGTGTCTCGGCCTCAAAAGTCTGCATGGCAGGTGAGAGGCAACACCGAACCAGCGCTTTAGCGGTATTTCGAAGCCTGTTTCAAGCTTCTATCGGCAACTGAATGAGTCACCTGGCGCCCCGCAAGTAGCTGTTTAAATCGGCGCATGAGCAGCATCCTAGAGAAGCTGACCGGACAGTGTCAAGAATGACGCACAACAAAAAAGGCTCGCGCGATGCGAGCCTTTTCGTTGAGCCAGAGCGGTTAGCCTGCGATGGCGCGGTCAGCCGAGAGGTTGCCGGCGCCTTCGATCAGCACCGCGATGCTGCCGCCGAGCAGGGCCAGGGCGAATTCATAACCGTTGTTGGCCATGAACAGACCGTTGCTGATGTGCACTGTAAAAATGGCGACCAGCGATAGGAAGGTCAGACCCAGTGCTGCCGGGCGGGCCAGCAGACCGATGATCAGGGCCAGACCACCGAAGAACTCGGTGCCACCCGCCAGCATCGCCATCAGGTAGCCCGGCGCCAGACCAATGCTCTCCATGTACTGCGCGGTTCCGGCCAAGCCGTAACCACCGAATGCCCCGAAAAGTTTCTGCGAGCCGTGGGCAGCGAAGATGATGCCGACGAAGATCCGCAGAACGGTCAGGCCGTAGCCAGCGCGGGTAAACAGTACCTTGTTGATCAGTGAGCTCATGCTGTGTCATCCATTGTCAGTGTGTGTTGGTTGGCCGCTATATTAATCAGTAAATCTCATGTTAAAAGCGCAATAAATGCGCCATAACAATCAGTTTGATCGATCATTTACGGGAGGCAACTTTCTGTCCCTCGGGCTCCAACGACTCACGCTCCCGATCGAACGCCAGATAATACTTGTTCACGCTATTAACATAGCTGACAGCCCCCATTCCCACCTGCTCCATGGCAATGCGCTCGACCTGGAAGAACCACTGGTTGGGATTCAAACCGCGCCGACGAGCCTCGGCACGCATGCCCTGCACCCGCTCCGGCCCCATGTTGTAGGCCGCCAGCACGAACGCCATGCGCTCGCGTTCGTTGAGTTTGGGGCTGGCAAAGAACTTGCGGCGGATCATCGCCAAGTACTTGGCCCCGGCCTGCACATTGGCGTCGAGATTCTGAATATTGTTGACCCCCACCCGCTGAGCTGCGGACGGGGTGATCTGCATCAGGCCGGTAGGGCCGCTGCCACTGCGGGCATTGGGTTGCAGGGCCGATTCCTTGAACGCCAGTGCCGCCAGGTTCAGCCAGTCCATGCCCTGGGCTTCGGCGTGCTTCTGCAGCACCGGTCGAAGTTTCTCGAGGCGCTGCCGATCAGCCTTGGCCAATGGATAGTGCACTTGATACAGGCGTCGATAGATCCGCAGGAACGCCGCGTCCTGATTCGATGGCTTTTTGTAACCGGGCAAGAAGCGATTAATGCTCGCCCGTAACATTGAGGCGTCGCGGCGCACGAACCAGAACTCTTCGCCCGGTTCACTGATGAGCAGCTGCCGATCGAAACGCAATTTGGGCAGGATCTTGCCCCAGCGCTCGGCAATGGGTTGTTCGACGATCGTCAGGTGAAAGATGCCGCCCTGAACCATTTCCAGCACGTCCTCGACCGCCAGACTGGGATCGACCCATTCGATTTTCACCGGTGCCAGCTTGTGCAGCGCGAGCTTTTGATTGATCTGACTGACCGCGTCCCCGGCGGCACTGCCGGTCGGCAACGCCAGGGTTTTGCCGGAAAGTTGTTCGAGACGGGTGTAACGTCGCTCGCCTTTGATCCCCACCAGGACCAACGGGATGTTGCTGGCAATCGGTGCACTGGTGCTGACCGCGTGGCCCGGTTGCAGGTCGAGCAGTTCTCCCGGTGCGACAAGATCACCCTCGCCGCGCTGCAAAGCGCCGATCAGTTGATCCTTGGCTTTGGGAATGATCTTGAGGGTAATTTCCTGACCGTCACGGGCGTGACCGTTGAGGTATTGTTCGAAGGCGCGCAAACGGTGGTATTCAACACCGATGGCCTGGCCCTGGACTTCGCCGGAGCTGTTACGGCTCTGGTTGACCAGCACCCGAAGCACACGACTGCTGCGGATTTCCGCCAAGTCGCGCACTTTGGTCGAAGGCACGGCTTGCAGCGGCCCGGCCAGACGCGCGACCGCCGGCATCGGCAGCAGCAACGAACAACACAGCAGTAGCAAAACCGAGGGACGTGTCATCCACTCTCCAGAAAGAATACTGGGCCGATCTCAAGAATTTTCATGAAATCGAACGACAGAAACAGAGCGCCTTGAGCGCTGGCAACGTGCGAAAGACTGGCACAGTGATGGCACCTTAGCCACCCTGACCTGTCTCGCGGCATCAAGAGACAGCTACAACTCATTGTAGTTCTTGGCTTTTCTTATAAATCTACAGCTCTGATATGCTTTCCGGCCTTTGGTCCGAGGTAGCACCATGCAACTCATCGATATCGGCGTCAACCTGACCAACCCCAGTTTTGCCGACAAACACCAGGCTGTACTCGACCGCGCCTACGCTGCCGGGATCTGCCAATTGGTGCTCACCGGCACCAGTGTCGAGGGCAGCGAGCAGGCTCTGGAGCTGTGCCAACAACTGGACGAAACGGCTCAACGGCTGTTCGCCACCGCCGGCATTCACCCCCACTGCGCCAGCGACTGGAACGCCGACAGCGCCCAGCGTCTGCGCAGTTTGCTCAAGGAACCGAACGTCGTCGCGGTGGGTGAATGCGGGCTGGATTTCAATCGTGATTTCTCGCCGCGCCCGCAGCAGGAAAAAGTCCTCGAAGAGCATCTGGCGATGGCGGTCGAGCTGCAATTGCCGGTGTTCCTCCACGAGCGCGACGCCAGTCAGCGCTTGCTGGAAATCCTGCGTGATTACCGTGATCAATTGCCGGCCGCCGTGGTGCATTGTTTCACCGGCGAAAAGAAGGCGCTGTTCAGCTACCTTGATCTGGATTTACACATCGGCATCACCGGCTGGATCTGCGACGAGCGCCGGGGCACGCATCTGCATCCGCTGGTAAAAGAGATCAAGCGGGGGCGGCTAATGCTGGAGAGCGATGCGCCGTATCTGTTGCCGCGCAGCTTGCGCCCCAAGCCGAAGAATGGTCGCAACGAACCGGCGTATCTGACCGAAGTGTTACGTGAAGTGGCGTTGCATCGTGGGGAGAGCGAGGAAGATCTGGCCGCTCACAGCACGGCGTGTGCGCGAGCATTCTACGGGTTGCCTTCTGTTGATTGATGCAGCTTCAACGCCATCGCGAGCCTGATCCAGGCTCGCGATATATACGTCGCGGTGTCAGTGACTGCTGCGCATCATCTCTTTAGGCACGTATTTGCCGATCTCGAACTTGCCGATCGCCGCGCGGTGCACTTCGTCCGGGCCGTCGGCCAGGCGCAGGGTGCGTTGCATCGCGTACATGTAGGCCAGCGGGAAATCGTTGGAAACCCCTGCCCCGCCATGGATCTGGATCGCCCGGTCGATAACCCGCAAGGCCACGTTCGGTGCGACAACCTTGATCTGAGCGATTTCGCTCTTCGCCACCTTGTTGCCGACGGTGTCCATCATGTACGCCGCTTTCAACGTCAGCAGGCGCGCCATGTCGATCTCCATCCGCGAGTCGGCGATCTTGTCGATGTTGCCGCCCAGACGCGCCAGGGGCTTACCGAACGCAGTACGGCTCACAGAACGTTTGCACATCAGTTCCAGCGCGCGCTCGGCCATGCCGATCGAACGCATGCAGTGGTGAATCCGTCCTGGGCCAAGGCGACCCTGAGCGATTTCGAAGCCGCGTCCTTCGCCCAACAGGACGTTTTCGTACGGTACCCGGACGTTTTCGAACAGCACTTCGGCGTGGCCGTGAGGTGCGTCGTCGTAACCAAACACGGGCAGCGGACGAACGATCTTCACGCCCGGTGCATCCACCGGTACCAGAATCATCGAGTGCTGCGCATGACGCGGCGCGTCAGGATCGCTCAGGCCCATGAAGATCAGAATCTTGCAGCGTGGATCGCAGGCGCCTGAGGTCCACCATTTTTTGCCGTTGATCACCCATTCGTCGCCATCACGCACGGCGCGGGCGGCCATGTTGGTGGCGTCGGACGAGGCCACGTCCGGTTCAGTCATGGCGAACGCCGAGCGAATCTCGCCGCGCAGCAGCGGTTCGAGCCAGCGTTGCTTCTGTTCTTCGTTGGCGTAGCGCACCAACACTTCCATGTTGCCCGTGTCTGGCGCCGAGCAGTTGAACGGCTCGGGCCCCAGCAGTGAGCGGCCCATGATTTCTGCCAACGGCGCGTATTCGAGGTTGGTCAGGCCGGCGCCAAGTTCGGACTCAGGGAGAAACAAATTCCACAGGCCTTCAGCCTTGGCCTTGAGTTTGAGCTCCTCCATGATTGCGGTCGGCTGCCAGCGATCGCCCTCGGCGACCTGGCGCTCGAACACCGCTTCGGCGGGATAAACGTAGGTGTCCATGAACGCGGTCACGCGCTCACGCAGTTCTTGGACCTTGGGCGAATAAGCGAAATCCATGGGCAGCTCTACCTTTTAACGGAGGGTTTTGATGAGTTGTTCAGGTCATGCAATCGATGCTAGAACAGCTACGAAAATTTACCTAGCCTATTCTCGGCGTGTATTAACATTCATCACCGATATATGATCGGCTGATCGAGAGCCCAACAATAAGAGTGCAGCGCAATGAATCTGAGCAAGGTCGACCTCAACCTTTTCATCGTCTTCGACGCGATCTACACCGAAGCCAACCTGACCCGCGCCGGGCAGATTGTCGGCATTACTCAACCGGCGGTCTCGAACGCTCTGGCCCGTCTGCGCGAGACTTTCAATGACCCGTTGTTCGTGCGCACGGCTCAGGGCATGGTCCCGACACCGATGGCCCAGAACATTATCGGGCCGGTGCGTAACGCCCTCTCCTTACTGCGGGTGTCGGTGCAGGAAAGCCGTATTTTCAATCCGTTGCAGGCGGTCAAGACTTACCGCATCAGCATGACCGACCTCACCGAAGCGGTGATCCTGCCGCCACTGTTCCAGCGCCTGCGGCGCCTGGCGCCGACGGTGATCATCGAAAGCTTTCTGTCCAAGCGCCGCGAAACCACCAAGGAACTGGCGGCCGGGCGTCTCGATTTCGCCGTCGATGCGCCGCTCAACACTGACCCGCAAGTGCGCCACGTCAAGTTGATGGAAGACCGATACGTATGCGCCATGCGCAAAGGCCATCCGCTGGCGAGCAAAGAGAAATTCACCCTCGATGATTACCTGTCGCTGACCCACATCCATATTTCCAGCCGCCGCAGTGGTCTGGGCCACGTCGACCTGGCCTTGGGCAAAATGGGCATTCAGCGCAAGATCGCCCTGCGTTCCCAGCACTACCTGATGGCGTCCCAAGTGCTGCAACAGACCGACATGGTCATGACCGTGCCGGAACGCTTCGCCCGTCGCCATGACCTGTACTCGGTGAACCTGCCGGTCAACGACGTGCCGCCGGTGGAAACCCACCTTTATTGGCACGAAAGCACTGATCAGGACCCGGCCAACCGCTGGATGCGCGAGCAAATGATCGAGTTGTGCCAGCAGGTGACCGCGCATGAGAAGAAGCTCGACAAGGTGTAGGAAACACCTGATAGACGAAGGATCAGGGCGCGATGCTTGACGTAAACGTCAACCTGACATTAGCTTAGCGCCATGACCTTTTTTCGAGCGCGTCCATGAGCAATCAGACCTATAGCATCTCCGACCTCGCCCGCGAGCTCGACATCACCACCCGGGCCATCCGCTTTTATGAAGAGCAAGGCCTGCTCAGCCCCGAGCGACGCGGTCAGGAACGCATCTACACGCCCCGTGACAAGGTCAGCCTGAAGCTGATCCTGCGGGGCAAGCGCATTGGTTTCTCCCTGGCCGAATGCCGCGAGCTGATCGAACTCTATGACCCCACGGGCGGCAATCAGAAACAGCTGCAAACCATGCTGAGCAAAATCGCCGAACGCCGCGAACAGCTGGAGCAGCAGATGCTCGACATCGAGCAGATGAAGCTGGAACTGGACACCGCGCAGGAGCGTTGCACCCAGGCGCTGGAACAGACCATCAAGAGCCAGCAGACGGTTCAGTAGGTCAACACAATCCCCTGTGGGAGCGAGCTTGCTCGCGATGGCGGTAGCACATTCAACAAGGATGTCGCCTGACCTGACGCTATCGCGAGCAAGCTCGCTCCCACAGGGTTCTCTGAGCATTCAGACAATCAGCACAGGTCGCATCCCATGTCCTTACCCTCTCACGTACGCCTGGTCGAAGTCGGCCCACGCGACGGTCTGCAAAACGAAGCCCAACCCATCAGCGTTGCCGACAAGGTGCAACTGGTCGACGCGCTGACCGCCGCCGGTCTCGGCTATATAGAAGTCGGCAGTTTCGTCTCGCCTAAATGGGTACCGCAGATGGCCGGCTCTGCTGAGGTCTTCGCGCAAATCAAGCGCAAGCCTGGCGTGACCTATGGTGCACTCGCCCCCAATCTGCGCGGGTTTGAAGACGCCATTGCCGCCGGGGTCAAGGAAGTCGCGGTGTTCGCCGCCGCGTCGGAAGCGTTTTCCCAGCGCAACATCAATTGCTCGATCAGCGAAAGCCTGGAGCGCTTCGTTCCGATCATGGACGCCGCCAGGCAACACGGTGTCAGCGTGCGCGGTTACGTGTCCTGTGTGCTGGGCTGCCCTTACGAAGGTAACGTCGATCCTGCGCAAGTCGCTCGGGTCGCTCGCGAGCTCTATGCGATGGGCTGCTATGAAGTTTCCCTGGGCGACACCATCGGCACAGGGACCGCTGGCGCAACCCGCAAGATGTTCGACGTGGTGTCGGCCGACGTACCCCGTGAAAAACTCGCCGGGCATTTCCACGACACTTATGGCCAAGCCATGGCCAACATCTACGCCAGTCTGCTGGAAGGCATCTCGGTGTTCGACAGTTCCATCGCCGGCCTCGGCGGCTGCCCGTATGCCAAAGGCGCCAGCGGTAACGTTGCCACCGAAGACGTGGTTTACCTGCTCAACGGCCTGGGTATCGAAACCGGGATTGACCTGGACGCCTTGATTCTGGCCGGCCAGCAAATTTGCACGGTGCTGGGACGTCCGACCGGTTCGCGCGTGGCCAAGGCTCGCAGCGCACAGTGAGGTGTCGGGGTGTTACCGCAACGGCTGGAACGTGGGCGAAAGCGAGTAACACGGAAACAAATTGTCGTGCTTTGACTGCATGAAAAATCCTACAAAATCTCAAGCAGTTGATTTTAAAGACTTTTTAAAAGTTGGCACGGCTTCTGCTATCTCTATGACATAACAAGAACAAAAAAAGCGGCAAACCTAATAAAAATAAAACGTAACGACTCTGACATAACAAAAACAACACGGCAGAGACGCAGCTAACAGATTTTTTTGGAGAGGATGTGCTTTTCAGGGTGCTTTTCGGAGTAACCCGCAACCGGGCAGAGAACAATAAAACTACCTTCAGGTAGCTCCCGAACTGGTTGGATCGCTTAGCGAAAAAGTAGATCAGCGCTCAAAAAAATACGTTTGCTCTTGATCCCGGATGGGGATCGACAAAAACAGCGGTAAAGGGTCACGGTTTCTAAAAACAAAAACAGACCGCCCCTCAATAATAAAAAAAGAGCACGCGCAACGACAAAATTAAAGGGGAGCTTCGGCTCCCCTTTGTGCTTTCTGGCGTTTGGGTTTTCCCAAAATATCGCAGTCTTGTAGGAGCTGGCGCAGCCTGCGATCTTTTGATCTGACCCTTTTTGCGTCAACGGTACGTGTCAAGGTACCTGTCGCCTTGGTACTCCTGCTGCTATGCCATCGCGGCCTTAACATCAGGGCGTTCGGGGTTCAAATACACCGCATCTGCCAATTTCCAGTTGCGCGTTCTGGTACTCCAGCGGCTCGGATTAGCTTCCCTGGCGTCTTCATACAGTGCTGCTCTGGCTTGTAATAGAGCCGTTGCCTTGCCTTCGTGGCGCTCGTTCGGCGTCACGTATTTCAAGGCACTGTGACGGTGGTCTTCGTTGTACCACTCGATAAATTTTTGCACCCAAAGCCTTGCTTCAGTGAGCGTATCAAACGGTTGGTCCGGCCAGAGCGGGCAGTACTTTGCCGTACGAAAAAGTGCTTCGGCGTAGGCATTGTCGTTGCTTACTCGCGGGCGGCTAAATGAAGGCTCGACGCCCAGAGCAACCATGCTTTCGCGTAATAAAGAGCCTCTCATGACGTGGCCGTTGTCCGAGTGCAGCACCAAAGGACGTCCCGCCGTTTGCTCTCGTAGACAGCCCTTTTCAAGCAGCTCACATGCATGCTCGGCGCACTCCACTTCATGCACTTCATTGGCTACCAATTTACGGCTGTAGATGTCCTTGACCATATACCAGTAGAAAAAACGGCCCTTAACTGTGCTCGGCAACCAGGTGATATCCCAGCACCAAACCTGATTGGGGCCCTCAGCACGATGTGTCGTCAGCACTCTGCGTTTCGGGGCTTTGACCCGACCACGGCGAACGTTTTGATTGGCGGCTTTTAATACGCGATAAAAGGTCGATTCCGAAGCCAGATAAATACCTTCATCTGCCAGTTTGGGCACGATCTGGTGGGGTGTGAGGCTGGCGTAGCCAGCCTGATTAGCGGCATCAAGCACTGCTTGGCGTTCTGCCTCGCTGAGTTTATTTGACGGTGCTGTCCGCTGAGCTAGCAGGCGCCCGTCGCCGTCGGTGTGTCGCCAACGTTGAACTGTGCGCAGGCTCAGTCCCAGCTCATCACATGCTCGATATCGGCGAGCCCCACCCAAGACCGCTTCAGTAATCAACTTCATGGCTTGCGTGCGATCAGAGTAAGGGATCCATGAACCCCACATTCCAAGCAGATAGCTGACGGCTGATGCTGTGCTCCCGATTTCCATGAGGAGCCCATCACCATGATGCGTCCCAATGCCAGCGTTGAAAAAGTGTACCTCTATCCAAAGCCGGTAGACTTTCGAAAGTCCATCGATGGCCTGGCTGCGCTGGTCGAACTGGATATCAAGGTCGCGGTGTTTGACCCCGTGCTCTTTGTTTTCCTGAATCGCCACCGTAACCGCGTCAAAGTGTTGTACTGGGAGCGCAACGGCTTCTGCCTTTGGCTCAAGCGCCTGGAGTCCGAGCGTTTTAAAATTTCACCTGATGAGGTGGACGAGGCTATCGTGCTGACCGTTCAGGAACTGAACTGGCTACTGGATGGATTTGATCTCTGGCGCAACCGTCCTCACAAGGTTTTAACGCCAAGATTCGTCGCTTGACGGGTATAATCCGGGCATGAATTTGATGCCCGAAGACCTCCCTGATGACCCTATTCTGCTCAAGCAAATGTTGCTTGAGGCACTCAGCCGTCAGCAGGCAACGGCTGAGGCATACCAGACTCATATCGTCGATCTAAAAGAACAGATCAAGTTGCTGCGCGACCGTTTATTCGGACGTAAATCCGAGCAGACCGTTGAACCCAACACGCCTCAACTCGCGTTATTCAACGAGCCCGAAAGCGAGCCGATGCCTTCAATCGGCGACGCTGACGAAGAAGTGGTTGCTCCGACGCCACGTCGTGGCAAACGCAAGCCACTGTCGGCTGATCTGCCGCGCATCGAAGTCATCCACGAACTGCCAGAACATGAACTGACCTGTGCCTGCGGTTGCCGCAAGCATGTGATCAGTGAAGAAACCAGCGAACAGCTGGACATCGTGCCGATGCAGATCCGAGTGATCAAACACATCCGCAAAGTCTACGGCTGCCGTGGTTGTGAAACGGCTCCGGTGACTGCTGATAAACCTGCTCAGTTGATCGAAAAGAGCATGGCCAGTCCGAGCGTACTGGCGATGCTGCTGACCACCAAGTATGTCGATGGCTTACCGCTGCATCGTTTCGAAACGGTGCTGAGCCGACACGGTATCGATATCCCGCGTCAGACTCTCGCTCGCTGGGTTATCCAGTGCGGGGAGCACTTACAACCGTTGCTGAATTTATTGCGCGACCGATTGCTGGAAAGCCCGGTCATCCACTGTGATGAAACCCGCGTCCAGGTACTTAAGGAACCGGATCGCGACCCTACCAGCCAATCCTGGATGTGGGTGCAGGCCAGCGGGCCGCCAGACCGAAAAGTCGTGCTGTTCGACTACACGTCCAGCCGTGCGCAGGACGTGCCGTTGCGCCTGCTGGAAAGTTATCGCGGCTACGTGATGACTGATGATTACGCGGGTTATAACGCATTGGCGTTGCAACCGGGTGTGGAGCGGCTGGCGTGCATGGCCCATGCACGGCGCAAGTTCGTCGATGCGCAAAAAGTGCAGCCCAAGGGCAAGACGGGACGTGCCGATATCGCGCTGACGATGATCAACAAGCTGTACGGCATCGAGCGTGAACTCAAGGATGCCAGTGATGAGCAGCGTTTTATTGGCCGTCAGGAAAAGAGCCTGCCGATCCTGGCCCAGTTGAAAGGCTGGCTGGAAAAAACGCAGCCTCAGGTCACCCCTCA
Organism: Pseudomonas sp. MDT1-17; assembly: GCF_054898105.1. Lineage (NCBI taxonomy): Bacteria > Pseudomonadati > Pseudomonadota > Gammaproteobacteria > Pseudomonadales > Pseudomonadaceae > Pseudomonas > Pseudomonas sp. MDT1-17. The sequence goes on from NZ_JBUBVM010000001.1 coordinate 4,531,612, forward strand.
AAGTGTGCTGGGCAAGGCAGTGAACTACCTGGCCAGCAACTGGAGCCGGCTGGAACGCTACGTGGAAGCCGGTTTTTTACCGATCGACAACAACCCGGCAGAGCGCGCAATAAAGCCGTTTGTCATTGGGCGCAAGGCTTGGCTGTTCAGCGACACGCCCAAAGGCGCCACCGCCAGTGCCCAGATCTACAGCTTGGTCGAGACCGCCAAGGTCAACGGCCAGGAGCCCTATACGTGGCTGCGCCACGTACTGGAGCGTCTGCCGCATGCGCAGTCAGTAACCGACTATGAAGCATTGCTGCCGTGGAACTGCTCACCGGAAATGCCACGGTAAACGGGCAGCGCATCTGACGGTAGGTGTGCTTCATGGATCGCATACCGATCAGAGGCGCTGATCAGTCTTCCTTGTCCTTGCCCCAAATCGCATTGGCTTTTTTTCTGAGTTCCAGCAAAGCCTCCGCTTCGGCCCGACCAGCGTCTGATCGGATCAACTGACGCTCCAGCTCTTTGATCCGTCGTTGCTCGGCAGTTTTCTCTGCGCTGGGCTTCAGATCAGCCAAGGTGTTGGCGTTTTGGCAGGCTTCGCGCCATTGCTGGATTTGCTCCGGATAAATGCCCTTTATTCGGCAATATTGAGAGATCTCCACCTCGCTCAACGGTGCGGTTTCCATGACGGCATTGAATTTGTCGGCGCTGGACCATTGATCACTGGTCTTTCCGTTCCCGGGCACGATCAGACCTTTATCTCTAGCCATTTGTCTCCAGTTACGCAGTGACTGTGGCGTGAGTTTGAGCGCAATCGCGAGCTCTGCCACCGAGCGATTAAGGGGCGGCATCATCTGCAGGACAACCCAGTCTTTGAAGTTGTCGTCATAACGTTTGGGCATTGCTAAATACCTTCGCCCTCTTGAATGAATGAGTCAATCAACAAGGGCGACAGGTAGCCTGACACGGAGGGTCAAGCTCAAAAGATCGCAGCCTTCGGCAGCTCCTACGGTATCGCTTTGAGCTCCTCGATACTGATCTCGCGCATCCGAAACTTCTGAATCTTCCCTGTCACCGTCATCGGAAACTCTTCGACGAACTTAAAGTAACGCGGTGTCTTGAAGTGCGCGATGCGTTCCTTACACCAGGTTTGCAGCTCCTGCTCGGTGGCGCTGTGGCCCGGATGGAATTTGATCCAGGCGACAATCTCTTCGCCATATCGCGAGCACGGAATCCCGATCACCTGCACATCGGCTACCGACGGGTGAGTAAAGAAGAACTCTTCCAGCTCCCGCGGGTAAATGTTCTCACCGCCGCGGATGATCATGTCCTTGTTACGTCCGGCAATGCACACATAGCCTTCGTCGTTCATGCTCGCCAGATCACCGGTGTGCATCCAGCCTGCCTGGTCGATGGCTTCTGCGGTGCCTTGCGGGTTGTTCCAGTAACCGAGCATCACGCTGTAACCGCGCGTGCACAGTTCACCGATCGTGCCGCGCGGCACCAGGTTGCCCGCCTCGTCGATGATTTTGCTTTCCAGTTGCGGCTGGGTGCGGCCGACGGTGGTGACGCGCAACTCCAGTTCGTCTGACGGACCGGTCTGCAACGACACCGGACTTGTTTCCGTCATGCCGTAGGCAATCTGCACTTCGCTCATGTGCATGTCACTGATGACTCGGCGCATCACCTCGATCGGACAGGTCGCCCCGGCCATGATCCCGGTGCGCAGGCTCGACAGATCGAATTCGGCGCGTTTGGGCTGATCGAGCATGGCGATAAACATGGTCGGCACGCCGTAGAGTGCGGTGGCCTTTTCTTCGGCGACAGTGGTCAGGGTCAGCAGCGGATCGAACGCATCGTTGGGGTAAATCATGGTGCTGCCGTGCGTCATGCAACCGAGGTTGCCCATGACCATGCCAAAGCAGTGATACAACGGCACCGGGATGATCAGACGGTCACTCGCGGTCAACCCGAGGCTTTCGGCGACCATGTAACCGTTGTTGAGAATGTTGTAGTGACTGAGGGTCGCGCCCTTCGGAAAACCGGTGGTGCCGGAGGTGTACTGGATGTTCACCGCCTGGTCGAAATGCAGACTGTCCTGACGCTCGCTCAACTGCTCTGTCGACACGCTCCCCGCGAGATCGGCTAATTGCGACCATGGCAGGAAACCCGATGGCGGCTGAGCATCAAGGCTGATGACACCACGCAGCTGCGGCAGTCGTTCGCTCTGCAACCTTCCGATGGATTGCTCAGCCAGCTCGGGAACGAGGCCTTGCAGCATCCCGTGATAGTCGGAGGTTTTGAAGGCGCCTGCGCAGACCAGCCATTGGCAGCCGGACTGCTTCAACACGTATTCGAGTTCGGAACTGCGATAGGCCGGGTTGATGTTGACCAGAATCACGCCGATTTTCGCGCTGGCGAACTGGCTGATACACCACTGGGCGCAGTTCGGTGCCCAGATACCCAGGCGATCACCGGTCTGCAAACCCAGCGCCAACAGCGCTTTGGCATGCAGGTCCACGGCTTCGGCCAGTTGCTGCCAGGTGTAGCGCAACTGTTGATGACGCACGACCAGCGCCTCCCCGGTCGGATACTGCGCGACGGTGTTATCGAATGCCTGGCCGATGGTCATCGCCAGCAAGGCTTTGTCCTGGGCACCACGGGTATAGCTGCGTTGCGGGCTTGCACTGGATTCCATGACGACCCCTATTGTCTTTATTAGTGGGTTGTTGGAACGAGGCTTATGACCAGCCCCGATCATTCAGAATTGGCTCTACTCTCGCTCAAGCTGACGTTAACGTAAAGGGTGATTGACAGCCATTCGCCACAGGCTTACGTTAACGTAAAGGTGAGAGCCAAATCACTGCCCTCCCTACCCTACAAAAAAGCCAAAAGGTGACCCATGAGCTACCCATCCCTGAACTTTGCCCTCGGTGAAACCATCGACATGCTGCGCGATCAGGTTCAGTCCTTCGTCGCCAAAGAGATCGCACCACGCGCCGCTCAGATCGACATCGACAACCTGTTCCCCGCCGACCTGTGGCGTAAATTCGGCGACATGGGCCTGCTGGGTGTCACCGTGCCGGAAGAGTATGGCGGCGCTGGCCTGGGTTACCTGGCCCACGTGGTGATCATGGAGGAAATCAGCCGCGGTTCGGCCTCAGTCGCGCTGTCCTACGGCGCGCACTCCAACCTCTGTGTCAACCAGATCAACCGCAACGGCAATCACGAACAGAAAACCAAATACCTGCCGAAGCTGATCAGCGGCGAGTACATTGGAGCCCTGGCCATGAGCGAACCGAATGCCGGTTCCGACGTGGTGTCGATGAAACTGCGCGCCGACAAACGCGGCGATCACTACGTCCTCAACGGCAGCAAAACCTGGATCACCAACGGTCCTGATGCCAACACCTACGTGATCTACGCCAAGACCGACCTGGAAAAAGGCCCCCACGGCATCACCGCGTTCATCGTTGAACGTGATTCCAAAGGCTTCAGCCGCAGCAACAAATTCGACAAGCTCGGCATGCGCGGTTCCAACACCTGCGAGCTGTTCTTCGATGACGTGGAAGTGCCGGAAGAAAACATCCTCGGCGTGCTCAACGGCGGCGTGAAGGTGCTGATGAGCGGCCTCGACTACGAACGCGTTGTGCTGTCCGGCGGCCCGACCGGGATCATGCAGGCCTGCATGGACCTCATCGTGCCGTACATCCACGACCGCAAGCAGTTCGGCCAAAGCATCGGCGAATTCCAGCTGATCCAGGGCAAGGTCGCCGACATGTACACCCAACTCAACGCCAGCCGCGCCTACCTCTATGCGGTGGCCCAGGCGTGCGAGCGCGGCGAAACCACGCGCAAGGACGCTGCCGGCGTAATCCTCTACAGCGCCGAGCGCGCCACACAAATGGCCCTCGACGCGATCCAGATTCTCGGTGGCAACGGCTACATCAACGAATTCCCGGCTGGTCGTCTGTTGCGTGACGCCAAGCTGTACGAAATCGGCGCCGGCACCAGTGAGATCCGTCGCATGCTGATCGGTCGCGAACTGTTCAACGAAACCCGCTAAACGGAGCTGTCCATGGCTATTTTGCATACCCAGCTCAACCCCCGTTCGGCGGAGTTCGCGGCCAACAGCGCGGCGATGCTCAAACAGGTCGACGCCCTGCACACCCTGCTCGCGCAAGTGCAGCAAGGTGGCGGCCCGAAGGCTCAAGAACGCCACACCTCGCGGGGCAAACTGCTGCCCCGTGAGCGGATCAATCGCTTGCTCGATCCGGGTTCGCCGTTTCTCGAGATCAGCCAATTGGCGGCCTATCAGGTGTATGGCGAAGACGTCCCGGCCGCTGGCGTGATTGCCGGGATCGGCCGTGTCGAAGGCGTCGAATGCATGATCGTCGCCAATGATGCCACCGTGAAAGGCGGTTCGTATTACCCGCTGACCGTGAAAAAACACCTGCGCGCGCAGACCATCGCTCAGCAGAACCGCTTGCCGTGCATCTACCTGGTGGACTCCGGCGGCGCCAACCTGCCGCGTCAGGATGAAGTGTTCCCGGACCGCGAGCACTTCGGACGGATTTTCTTCAACCAGGCCAACATGAGCGCCATGGGCATTCCGCAAATCGCGGTGGTCATGGGCTCCTGCACCGCCGGTGGCGCGTACGTGCCGGCCATGGCCGACGAAGCGATCATGGTGCGCGAACAGGCCACCATTTTTCTCGCCGGCCCACCGCTGGTGAAAGCCGCGACCGGTGAAGTGGTCAGCGCCGAAGACCTCGGCGGGGCCGATGTGCACTGCAAGATTTCCGGGGTGGCCGACCATTACGCCGAGAGCGACGAACACGCCTTGGCCATTGCGCGGCGCAGCATCGCCAACCTCAACTGGCGCAAGCTCGGCGAAGTGCAACAACGTACGCCGATCGCCCCGCTGTACAACAGCGACGAGTTGTATGGCGTCGTCTCAGCAGACGCCAAGCAGCCGTTCGACGTGCGCGAAGTGATCGCGCGGTTGGTGGACGGTTCGGTGTTCGACGAGTTCAAGGCGCTGTTCGGGACGACGCTGGTGTGCGGTTTTGCCTACTTGCACGGTTACCCGATCGCGATTCTCGCCAACAACGGCATTCTGTTCGCCGAAGCCGCGCAGAAAGGCGCGCACTTTATCGAGCTGGCCTGTCAGCGCGGCATTCCGCTGCTGTTCCTGCAAAACATCACCGGTTTCATGGTTGGCCAGAAATACGAGGCCGGCGGCATCGCCAAGCACGGCGCCAAACTGGTGACCGCCGTGGCGTGCGCCAAGGTGCCGAAATTCACCGTGATCATCGGCGGTAGCTTCGGCGCCGGTAACTACGGCATGTGCGGCCGGGCTTACGATCCGCGTTTCCTGTGGATGTGGCCGAATGCGCGGATCGGCGTGATGGGCGCCGAGCAAGCCGCGGGTGTTTTGGTGCAGGTTAAACGCGAGCAGGCCGAGCGCAGTGGCCACGCTTTCAGTGCCGAGCAGGAAGCCGAGATCAAGCAACCGATCCTCGACCAATATGAAGAACAGGGGCATCCCTACTACTCCAGTGCACGGCTGTGGGACGACGGCGTCATCGACCCGGCGCAAACCCGCGATGTATTGGCCCTGGCCTTGTCGGCGTCGCTGAATGCGCCAATCGAACCGAGCCGCTTCGGCGTGTTCCGGATGTGATTTTCTGTGGGAGCGGGCTTGCTCGCGAAGAACGATAACGCGGTGCATCAGAACAACCGCGGTGAACCCTTCGCGAGCAAGCCCGCTCCCACATGAGTTGTGGAGACGGACAAAATATGAGCGACTTCAACACCCTCGAATTGCTGACCGACCCACGTGGCTTCGCCACCCTGTGGCTCAGCCGTGAAGCAAAGAACAACGCCTTCAACGCCGAAATGATTCGCGAACTGATCCTCGCCCTGGACAAGGTGTCAAGCGACGCCAGCCTGCGGTTTCTGCTGGTGCGCGGACGCGGCAAGCATTTCAGCGCCGGCGCAGACCTGGCCTGGATGCAGCAGTCGGCCGAACTCGATTACCACACCAATCTCGACGACGCCCGGGAACTGGCGGAGTTGATGTACAACCTCGCCAAACTCAAAGTCCCGACGCTGGCGGTGGTGCAAGGCGCTGCATTCGGTGGCGCGCTGGGCCTGATCAGTTGCTGCGACATGGCCATCGGCGCCGACGACGCACAGTTCTGCCTGTCGGAAGTGCGCATCGGCCTCGCCCCGGCGGTGATCAGTCCGTTCGTGGTGCAAGCCATCGGCGAGCGCGCGGCACGTCGCTACGCGCTGACCGCAGAGCGTTTCGGCGGACAACGAGCGCGGGAAATCGGCTTGTTGTCGGAGAGTTATCCGATCGCTGAGCTGGAGGAAAAAGTCGAGCATTGGATCGACAACCTGCTGCTCAACAGCCCGGCCGCCATGCGTGCCAGCAAGGACTTGCTGCGTGAAGTCGGCCACGGCGCGCTGACCCCGGCGCTGCGGCGCTACACCGAAAACGCCATCGCCCGCATCCGCGTCAGTCCTGAAGGCCAGGAAGGCTTGCGGGCCTTTCTGCAAAAACGCCCGCCGAACTGGCAAGCCGCAACCACCACCAAGGAGTCGCGTTGATGAGCGCACCTGTTCTCACCACCCTGTTGGTGGCCAACCGCGGCGAAATCGCTTGCCGGGTGATGCGTACCGCCAAGGCCTTGGGCCTGACCACCGTGGCCGTTCACAGCGCCACTGACCGTGAAGCCCGACACAGCCGCGAAGCGGATATCCGCGTCGACCTCGGTGGCAGCAAAGCCGCTGACAGTTACCTGCAAATCGACAAACTGATCGCCGCCGCCAAGGCCAGCGGCGCTCAGGCGATTCATCCGGGTTATGGCTTTCTTTCCGAAAACGCCGGGTTCGCCCGCGCCATCGAAGAAGCGGGCCTGATCTTCCTCGGCCCGCCCGCCTCGGCCATTGACGCGATGGGCAGCAAATCCGCCGCCAAAGCCTTGATGGAAACCGCCGGCGTGCCGCTGGTGCCCGGTTATCACGGCGAGGCTCAGGACCTCGACACCTTCCGCGACGCGTGCGCACGCATCGGTTATCCGGTGCTGCTCAAGGCCACTGCGGGGGGTGGCGGCAAAGGCATGAAAGTGGTCGAGGACGTCAGTCAATTGGCCGAAGCCCTGGCCTCGGCCCAGCGTGAAGCGCAATCGTCGTTCGGCGATTCGCGAATGCTGGTGGAGAAGTACCTGCTCAAACCGCGTCACGTGGAAATTCAGGTGTTCGCCGACCAACATGGCAACTGCCTGTACCTCAACGAACGGGACTGCTCGATTCAGCGTCGGCACCAGAAAGTCGTCGAAGAGGCCCCCGCTCCAGGCTTGAGTCCGGAACTGCGTCGCGCCATGGGCGAAGCGGCCGTGCGTTCGGCGCAAGCCATCGGTTATGTCGGCGCTGGCACCGTGGAGTTTCTCCTGGATTCTCGCGGTGAGTTTTTCTTTATGGAGATGAACACGCGCCTGCAGGTCGAACACCCGGTCACCGAAGCCATCACCGGCCTCGACCTGGTGGCCTGGCAGATTCGTGTGGCCCGCGGTGAAGTGCTGCCGATGACTCAAGCCGAGGTTCCGCTGATCGGCCATGCCATCGAAGTGCGCTTATATGCCGAAGACCCGGGCAATGATTTCCTGCCGGCTACCGGGCGTCTGGAGCTGTATCGCGAATCCGCGCAAGGTCCGGGACGGCGGGTGGACAGTGGTGTCGAAGAAGGCGACGAAATCTCGCCGTTCTACGACCCGATGCTCGGCAAACTGATTGCCTGGGGCGAGGATCGTGAACAGGCGCGACTGCGGCTGCTGAGCATGCTCGATGAGTTTTCCATTGGCGGGCTCAAGACCAACATCAACTTCCTGCGCCGGATCGTCGGCCATTCGGCATTCGCTGCAGCCGAACTGGATACCGGCTTCATTCCGCGTTATCAGGAAGAACTGCTGCCCGTTGCCTCGGACCTCGGTGACGCGTTCTGGCAAGCCGCCGCCCAGGCGTTCGCCCAGAGCCAACCAGGTTCCTCGCGTGCCGATGACCCGAGCTCGCCTTGGGCCAACAGCAATGGTTTGCGCGCCGGACTGCCGAAAGAAATCACATTGCATTTGAGCTGCGAAGGACAAGACCGCGCGCTGACGTTGGGCGCCACCTGCTCGGCACATCTCAAGGGCGAGCAACTGTTGATCGAGCACAACGGCCTGCGCCGCCAACATCGGGCAATCCGCCGTGGCGACGTGCTGTATCTGCAATGGGAAGGTGAATTGCGCCGCATCGAGTCCTACGACCCGATCAGCGCCGTCGAGGCCAGTCACAGCCATCAGGGCGGACTGACCGCGCCCATGAATGGCAGCATCGTGCGGGTACTGGTGGAAGCCGGGCAAACGGTCGAAGCCGGGGCGCAACTGGTGGTGCTGGAAGCGATGAAGATGGAGCACAGCATTCGTGCGCCACACGCCGGGGTGATCAAAGCCCTGTATTGCCAGGAAGGCGAGATGGTCAGTGAAGGCAGTGCGTTGGTTGAATTGGAAGAAGCGTGAAATGAAGATCGGTCCTGCGTCTTGCGAGGACCGATCTGATTAGAACCTGGCTGTCGCCTGAACCACCACGCCGATAATTCGGCACTCCTCGGTGTAAAGGGCTTTCGGATACGTCGGATTGAGCGGGACCAGGTAACGCTGCCCGCCCTCTTCGATCAGCTTGCGAAAGGTCGCCTCGGCGCTGTCGGGCCATTGGGCGATCACCAGTTTTCCAGGCTCCGGCACAATGGCCGGGTCCACCAGGACCATCATGCCCTCGGCGATGCTGATACCGCTGGGAGCAGTCATCGCATCGCCGACCACCACCAGCCAGAATGCCGCGCCCTGGGCGTGGTAATCGGTCAGTTCGAAACGTGGCTTGCCGTACACCGACAGCTCACCGTCACGCACCTCGGCAGGCGCCCGCCAGTCGCTGACCGGGTAGCGGAAATAGGGGTTGTACTTTTGCGTCAGGGAAATCTCGTCGTCCTGCTGGACTAAAGGCTCCCGGATCACCATCGCCACTTCCAGAAAATCCATCCCGAGCGCCCGCAAGACACGGTTCATGTCTTCGATGCTCGGCTGACGGCGTTTATTCAGCCAGTGACCCACGCCGCCCTGGGACATCCCAAGACGTTCGGCGAGTATCTCTTGAGTGACTTTGAGTTCACCCATCTTGGCCTTGACCAATTCAATCCATTTATCCATGTGCGGCACGATACGTGGGGGACTCCGACCATCAAAACACAAATTGTAGTATTTAAACTCTCGTAATAAATACATTACGTACTAGGATTGGTTCACGGATCTGAATCTATCACGGAGCTCGCCATCGCCATGTCCATCCCCTGCAACGACCTGCCAGACATGCAAATCGACACCAGCCTCACCTCGCCCAAAGGCTCTGCCGCCGCGCAACGTGCGTTGGACTATTACTTGAAACCAGCTGTTTCAGAGGAAGCAGTCGAAGTACGTTTCTTTGACGTGAACCGCAACATCAGCTGCGAAGAGGCACTGGTCCATGCTTCGGATCTGTTGCGTTGTGCCGCCGCCACCGCGTACGAATCAGCCAACAATCTGCACGGCGCAAACCGCGACCTGGCGTTTTCGGCGGTACACATGATCGACATGGCCAAGGCAATGGTGGATCGATCCCTGGAGGGCGATCAGAACGGGTAAGACGAGGGTACTGTCGGGGAGGACGGGAAAGAATTTTCCAATCGAGCAAATAAAAACATTTGACTTGTAAACGAGAATGATTATTATTGCATGCAGCTGGTCGCGAGATCAGTCGATTGTCCAAGTGACCTTAGGTCGGTCTCCTGGACTCTCTCCTCATCAGGCTAATCACGGTTTTTGACCCGGCTTTTTGCCGGGTTTTTTTTGGTGCGCCAGGCATGGCGCGTTGCGCGCAAGCGCAACCAGTTTGGCTATGGTGGCCACGCTGGTGACTTGGAGGTGAAAGTCCTCTACACACCCGGCAAGGGGAAGTGTTAGCCAGAGGCAAGGGTGTCGCGGGTGACTGCGAATCTGAAGGAAGCCCGAGGCAAAATGCTGGCCTGACGAACAGGAAGCGGATTAGGCGGCGTAGCGGGGTAAGGTAGCCAAAATTGCCAAAGCCCAATACTTGCACGGAGCGCTACGACGTAGATCCGACAGGCATAAGCAGGAAGGTCGCGCGAATTACCCTGGGAGATCTGTTTAGCCTGCCATGTGCTACCGGCGTCGCGAGATGACGGGATGGGCGACAGAAGTCAGCAGAGGCCGTAGTAGTTGCTCGAAACCGGAGTAATGAAGGGCTGAACCTGCCATGAGTGGATAGTCGGGTGTGATCTCTGTTGGAGCGTAAAGCAGAAACTCCGCGTAGCGGGGGTCGAGACCATCAGGAGGTAGGAGCCGGAAGCTCCGAGGGCCGGTCTGGGCGCTTAGATACCGCAGGCGACACATCAACGGAACCAAGCTCGCTGACGTTGTTTGTCAGTAGGCAGGAACCGCCGTATACGGAACCGTATGTACGGTGGTGTGAGAGGACGGCGGGGGCAACCCCGCCTCCTACTCGATCCAGTTATTCTGGCTTTACCTTCAGGCTAATGAAGTCTTTAAGTGCTGCAAATTCGATGGCGCGGATGATATCAAAAGAATATCCGTTGGCAAGAGAAGCCCGGCATCATTGGCCCAAACCAATTAAAAAATAGCACTTGAGAATCAATCGCCCAGTCTCTAAGCTGCGTCGGCGTCAAGGAGGACACCCCCCTTCCCCCCCGCAATTTTCCCCCGGTTTTTCCCTTCGCAGCGTGTAAAGTAGCAGCCATAAAATCATATTCAGGAATCGACTATGACCGTGGCTAAATCTTCTTTCGACATCAGTGCCAACTTCGACAGTGGCAACATTGAAGTGCTGGACATCAGCAACCCGTTGCAAGCCCTGCTGGCCATCAAGCCAGACACTCGCAGCCAGCACTTTCAATGGTTCCACTTCAAGGCCAGCGGTCTGCACGTCGGTCAGGAGCACTGGTTTCGTCTGAACAATGCCAGCAAGTCCTCTTACAACAAAGCCTGGGACGGTTATCAGGCGGTCGCGTCTTACGACCACGTCAACTGGTTCCGGGTGCCGACCATATTCGAAGGTGACTGCCTGCGCTTCAGCCTTGAAGCCACCGCCACCCACGCCTGGTTTGCTTACTTCGAACCCTACAGCCGTGGTCGCCATGACTGGTTGATCGAGCAGGCGCTGTCCAAGGCCGGCACCGAACTGCTGGCCACCGGCAAGAGCGTCGAAGGTCGGGACATCCAGCTGCTGCGTAAAGGCACGGGCGCCGACGGTCAGCGCAAGGTCTGGATGATCGCCCAGCAACACCCCGGCGAACACATGGCCGAGTGGTTCATGGAAGGCGTGATTGAACGTCTGGAAAAGCACGACGATCCTGTACTGAGCAAATTACTGTCCAGCGCCGACCTGTACCTGGTGCCGAACATGAACCCGGACGGCGCTTTCCACGGTCACCTGCGCACCAACGCCATGGGCCAGGACCTGAACCGCGCCTGGCAGAGCGCCAGCCAGGAAGTCAGCCCGGAAGTGCTGTTCGTTCAGCAGCAAATGGAAAAGTACGGCGTGGACCTGTTCCTCGACATCCACGGCGATGAAGAAATCCCCTACGTGTTCACCGCCGGTTGCGAAGGCAACCCGGGCTACACGCCGCGGATCGAAAAACTCGAAGAGCATTTCCGCAGCCATCTGAAACACCTGACCAAGGACTTCCAGACCAAGCACGGCTACACCCGCGACGAGCCGGGCAAAGCCAACATGACCTTGGCGTGCAACAGCGTCGGCGAGAAATTCGACTGCCTGTCGCTGACCCTGGAAATGCCCTTCAAGGACAACAACGACGCACCGAATGCGCTGACTGGTTGGTCCGGCAAGCGCTCGAAGCAGTTGGGCAAGGATGTGCTGACCACCGTCGCGGACATGGTCAACACGTTGCGCTGAATGCGCAGAATCAAAAGATCGCAGGCTTCGCCAGCTCCTACTTCGACCGTGTGAACCGCACGAATCTTGTAGGAGCTGCCGCAGGCTGCGATCTTTTAGCCGCGATCCTTCCCCCGCAACATGCTGTCCAGCACCTCATCGCGACGCACCCAGCCGTGAAACAGCGCCGCCGCCAAATGCAGCAGCACCGTCAAGAACAGCAAATACGCCAGATACCCGTGAGCCTTGCGCAGGAACGCAAACACCTGGGCATTCGCGGGCAGAATCGATGGCAACTGCAACGAGCTGCTGAGCATCACCGGATCCCCCGCCGCCGAAATCATCGCCCAGCCCAGCAGCGGCAGGACCAGCATCAAGGCGTACAACAAAACATGTGAAGCCTTGGCCGCCAGCACTTGCCAACCCGGCAGATCCGCGGGCAGCGGTGGCTGTCGGGTGGAAAAACGCACGCCCAGACGCACGATCACCAGCAACAGAATCGCAACGCCCAAAGGTTTGTGCAGATGAATCAGCCACTCATGACGCTCGGACACCGAAGCGGCCATGCCCGCGCCGATAAACAGCATCGCAATGATCATCAGCGCCATCAGCCAATGCAGCAGTCGCGCTAAAGGCGCGAAGTGGTTCGGTTGAGCGCTCATTGACGAGTCTCCTGTTTATTAGCAGAGGGCAACTGGCTGACTTCGCTGGTGCGACGCAAGTAGGAACTGGCGTAACCGGCTGAACGAGCGGCGAGCAACGGGTCGTCGGAACCTTCGATACCGGCGGGCAGTACCAGCGGGTCGTAGTTGATGTCACGGCATTCACCGTTGAGTTGCGGCTGAGTGCTTTCGAGCACCAGGGTGCCGGCATTCAAGACCTTTCTGCCCTCGGGCCAGGCCTTGCTCGCGTCGTCGACCGGATCGCCGGGGTTGGCCAGCGTGATGTTCAGCTGCCAACGCAACGGCCCTGCGGAAATACGCTGAACCAGGTCTTTCTCGAGGAAATCACCGCCTTCAGGCGCCGTAGCACCCGCTGCATCCTGAGCCACCGGCACCATGCTCCAGCGCACCGCCTGCCGTTGTCCTGCAGCGTTCACCAGGTAAAACGCATTGACGCTGTTGTAGGTTTCCGTCACGTAACTGGCCGACGGCTTGGCGGTTTTGATCCAGGCCAGGAACGGTGCCGCTTCCGGATGCGAACCGAAGAACGCCGGCACGGCAGCCGGGTTCGGCTTGCCGGTGGCCGGGTCCGGTGACTGGGCTTGTTGCAATTGGTAGAACGCCTCGGGCGTGCCCACCGGGAACACCGGCATGCTGTTCATTCCCGTGCGCCACTGCTGGCCGTTGGCCTGGGTGAATCGCAACGCCAGGCTGCGGATCGGCACGCTGTTGTCCGGCGCATAAGGATTGCCGGCCGGTAAGGCGAAACGCCCGACCACCGGGGTTCGCGCGTCGTTGAACACCTGAGCACTGGAATAGCTGCGCGCATCAAAGCTGCTCTCGAAATGCCCGATCACGCACACGCCCTTGGAGTGGTTACGCCGGAAGCCTGGGTGCACGCCGTTGTTGGTCTCCAACACATTGATCAGCTTTTTCGGGGTCAGACGCTGTGGGTCAAAGGTGCCGTTGACGTAGGCAAAAGCCCCGGCCACTGCGGCAACGACCACGGCAATGCCCGCCAGACGAAATATCAGGCTCGCGGCACTCAAGGGTGGCCGGGTTGGCGGTGTTGAGCGATCAACCATGAAAGACTCCAGGGCCATCGGCCACAAGTGAGAAGAATCAAGCAGACGCACCCCATGGCGGTTTATTCCATCGCGCGGTATTTATTTTTTCAGGCGTGGAATAACCTCGACTGCCGGGCGTCTTCCGGGTGTCCGGTCTCACAAATACGTTCCTTTTTTGACGAGTGGCTGTTGTTGCCAGGCAAGGCGCCGCGACGCGTCATAGCTAGCTATGGCAAGGAGCGGCAACGCAGTATGGCGACAACAGACGCCGCCAAAAAGGAAACGTATTTGTGAGACCGGACACCCCCTAGCGTAGTGACTAGTCAGAACTTCATGAACGATATCGACGAACAACTGAGAGAAATCATTCCCAGATTGCGCCGGTTTGCCGTGTCGCTGACGCGCAAGCGCCGTCACCTGGCCAGCGCCGCCGTGTTGCTGATCGCGGTCAGCGTCGGCGGGTTCAGCGGTTGGCAAGCCCGGGAGATGACACTCGTCAGTGCCCCGCCGCCGATGACCGATGCCCTGCAGGCCTATCGTCTGTTTGCCCAGCAAGGCATCCTGCCGGCCGACTACACAGTCAGCGATGACGGTGACATGCAGGGTTGGCTAGACCGCTATTTCACTCAGGCCAATCGCTTGCCTGACCTCTCGGGCGCCGGTTTCAAACCGGTCAGCGGGCGCTTGCTCAGCACCGAGCAAGGGCCGGCGGCGATGGTGGTCTACGAGGATCAAGGCGGCCATAAAGTCAGCTTCTACGTCCGCCCACCGGGACCGAAAAACTACCTGTTGCCCAGGGGCAGTCGCAGCGATGGCGAGTTGCAGGCCGAGTACTGGTCGGGGGGCGGGTACAACTATGCGATGGTCAGCCCGACTGATACGCCGGCGGCGCAGATGCTCAAGCAAACCGTGCAGTTCTGATCGCAACACCAATCCCCTGTGGGAGCCCTGTGGTTTGTGTTCAACCCTGCCCGAAGACTTGCGAAGGACGGCGCAGCAATGGATCAAACGGGTTGATCCGCGGCCCGATCAGCGCCGCTTCGCGCTTGAGCATTTCGACCACTGTCGGCAAGCGATCCGGCCCCAGCCGATCACTCACGGTGGCCACACTCAACGCCGCCACGGCCCGTCCTTCTCGATCCAGAATCGGCACGGCCACTCCGGCCATGCCTTGCAACACGCCGGTGTTGCGCCCGGCGTAACCGAGTGTGCGCACGTTCTCGACTTCCGAACGCAGGAACACCTCGTCGTACAGGTGAAAATCCTTCAACCGCGGCAAGTTGTAGTGAATCACCGTGTCGCGCTCTTCTTCCGGCAGGAACGCCAGAATCGCCAGGCTGCCCTGCCCCACCCCCAGCGCCACCCGCCCACCGATGTCACCGGTAAACGTGCGGATCGGAAACGGCCCTTCGCTGCGGTCCAGGCAGATCGCATCAAATCCACTGCGCGCCAGCAAAAACAACGAATCCCCCAACGACGCCGACAACCGCAGCAGCGCCGGCCGCACCAGTTCGCGCAGGTTTCCAGTGTTCCCGGCACGAGCCGCCAGGGCGAAAAACTCCAGACTCAAGCGATAGCGTTTGCTGCGCGCATCCTGCTCGACCATGCCCTCATCCATCAGGTTGCGCAGCAAACGGTGCGTGGTCGGTTGCGACAGGCCAATGCGGTGGGCCAATTGCGTCACCCGCTCCCCGCCCTCGACGGTGTCACCCAGGCTGCGCAGCACGGCAAACAGTCTTGAGACTGCGCCGACACCGACTTCATTTTTTTGATCATTCCGCTCAATGGAATCTGGCATTGATTTACTCGATAATTAATTTACTCACCGAATGAAACCGAAAATAGTCATCGCTTCAGTGAAATAGGCCATTGAGCCCATCCTATTCTTCGTCCTACTCTGCGTCCAGACAGGGGCGATTCGAACAACAGCGGCAGCCGACTGAAGTCGAGCGCCAACGCACCCAGCAAGACCTTTTCGTATCTGCCCATACAAAAAAGCGCGCCTTCGGGCGACGCATAACAATCTCAGGTGGAGCGCAGTTATGGCTTTTGTGCAACTTGAAGGACTCGGCAAACGTTACGGTGAGATCGACGCCGTCGTTGCCACCAACCTCTCGGTCGAAAAAGGCGAATTCGTCTCGCTGCTCGGCCCCTCCGGATGCGGCAAAACCACCACCCTGCAAATGATTGCCGGCTTCGTCGACGTCAGCAGCGGACGCATTCTGTTGGACGGTCGCGACATCACCCACGCCAAACCCGCCAGTCGCGGCCTGGGCGTGGTGTTCCAGAGTTACGCGCTGTTCCCGCACATGACGGTGAAAGACAACGTCGCCTTCGGTCTGCGCATGCGCAAAGTGGCCAGCGGCGAGTTGCAGCAGCGGGTGGACCGGGTGCTGAAACTGGTGCGCCTGACCCCGCATGCCGAGCGTTACCCGCGAGAACTCTCCGGTGGCCAGCGGCAACGTGTTGCGTTGGCCCGGGCGCTGGTGATCGAGCCGCCGGTGCTGCTGCTTGATGAGCCGCTGTCCAACCTCGACGCCAACCTGCGCGAAGAGATGCAGTTCGAAATCCGCCGCATCCAGCGCGAAGTCGGGATCACCACGCTGATGGTCACCCATGACCAGTGCGAAGCGCTGTCCATCAGCGACCGGGTGGTGGTGATGCAGGCCGGGCGTATCACCCAGATCGACGCGCCCTACACCCTCTACGAACACCCGCGCACCGAATTCATTTCCGGGTTCGTCGGCAAGGCCAATCTGCTGCCCGGCGAACGGGACAGTGCCGGCGTCGTCCAGGTGAGCAGTGGCGGCGATATGACCCTCAGCCTGCGCCCGGAAAAAATCGATCTGCAGGAAAAAGGTCAGGGCCGTTTGCAAGGCAAGATCGTCAGTCGCTTCTTTCTCGGCAGCCAATGGCTGTACGGCGTATCGACGACCCTGGGCGAACTCAGCGTGGTGCGCCGCAACGACGGTTCGGCACCGTTGACCGAAGGCACGGCGGTCGGCCTCGAGTGGGACGCGACCTTGCTGCGGGTGCTGAGTGTCGACGAGGTGCCGGCATGAGTACGCTTGTCGCCATTCGCCAGGGACGCCAGGGTTACTGGCTGTCAGCACCGGCCCTGGCCTTATACCTCGGCCTGCTGGTTATCCCGCTGCTGCTGACCTTGGTGCTGTCGTTCAACGTGTTCGACTACAGCTCGGGGATCAACGGCGACGCCTACACCCTCGACCACTACAGCAGCCTGCTGGGCGATCCGTACTTCTACGAAATCTTTCTGCGCACGATGTGGATCAGCGCCCTGACCACTCTGCTCTGCGTGGTGATCGGCGTGCCCGAGGCCTACATCCTCAGCCGCATGGGCGCACCGTGGCGCTCGATTTTCCTGATTCTGATCCTCACCCCATTGCTGATTTCGGTGGTGGTGCGCGCCTTCGGCTGGAGCCTGTTGCTGGGTGCCGACGGCTTGGTCAACCAGACCCTGCAGGCCTTTGGCGGCTCGCCGATGAAATTGCTCTACACACCGTTTGCGGTGGTGATCGCGCTGGTCCACGTGATGCTGCCGTTCATGATTATTCCGGTCTGGACCTCGTTGCAAAAACTCGACCCGGCCGCCGAGCAGGCCGCGATGTCCCTCGGTGCCAGTCACTTCACCGTGATGCGCCAAGTGGTGCTGCCGCAAATCATGCCCGGCGTGCTCTCTGGCACGTTGATCGTGTTCGGTCTCGCCGCCAGTTCGTTTGCGATTCCCGGCCTGCTCGGCGGACGCCGCCTGAAGATGGTCGCCACGCTGATCTACGACCAATACCTGTCGGAGCTCAATTGGCCGATGGGTGCGGCCATCGCCGTGACCCTGCTGTTGCTCAACCTGCTGATCATGCTGTCGTGGAACCGGATGATCGAAGGCCGCTACAAGAAGTCATTGGGATAACTCGTCATGTCCAAGAACGGTCCTTTCGCCCTGCTGTTCCATACCCTGGTGGTGCTGTTTATGTTGGCGCCGCTGGTGGTGGTCTGCCTCGTGGCCTTCACCCCGGAAAACACCCTGAGCCTGCCGACCACGGAGTTTTCCCTGCGCTGGTTTCGCGCGGTGTTCGAGCGTGCTGACTTTGTCGATGCGTTCTACAACAGCCTGATCCTCGCGTTCTGCGCCGCCAGTCTGGCGACGCTGATTGCGGTGCCGGCGGCGCTGGCGATCACTCGATTCGAGTTCCCCGGCCGGGACTTTTTCAACGGTCTGTTCCTGTCACCGATCATCATTCCCCATCTGGTGCTGGGGGTGGCTTTGCTGCGGTTGTTTGCGCTGATGGGCGTGAATGGCAGCTTCGCCTGGCTGATCTTCGCTCATGTGCTGGTGATCACGCCGTACGTGCTGCGACTGGTGCTGGCGTCGGCCATTGGCCTGGATCGCAGCGCCGAACACGCCGCGCAATCGCTCGGTGCAGGGCGCTTCACGCTGTTCCGGGAAATCACCTTGCCGATGATTCTGCCGGGGGTCGCCGGTGGCTGGCTGCTGGCGTTCATCAACAGTTTCGATGAAGTCACGCTGTCGATCTTCGTCACCTCGCCGGCCACGCAAACCCTGCCGGTGCGGATGTACGTGTACGCCACCGAATCCATCGATCCGATGATGGCGGCGGTGTCGGCCCTGGTGATTGCGCTGACCGCGCTGACGATGATTCTGCTTGATCGGGTCTACGGTCTCGATCGGGTTCTGGTGGGCAAACAATGAGGGCGCCATGGCTCTGCTGAAACGACTGGCCGAAGGCGACCGCCCGGCCCTGGACTTTACCCTCGACGGCCAACCGGCCACCGGCCTGCTCGGCGACACCTTGCTGACGGCGGTGCTGACCTGCAGCGACCACTTGCGCGGCAGCGACTTCAGCGCCGAACCCCGCGCCGGGTTTTGCATGATGGGTGCCTGTCAGGACTGCTGGGTTCGACTGGGCGATGGTCGACGCGTGCGCGCCTGCTCGACGCCGCTCGAAGCCGGCCAGCAGATCAGCCGCGAACCGGGGCGCAGCGTATGACAGTCATTTATCCGGTGCGCCCAAAAGATCGCAGCCTTCGCCAGCTCCTACGCCGAACGCGATCCTCTGTAGGAGCTGGCGAAGCCTGCGATCTTTTGATCTTGAAAATCGTGGGGGCGATATGAATTCCGTGATCATCATCGGGGCCGGCCCGGCCGGTATACGTGCGGCGCAGACACTGGTTGCGCAGGGCATTCGCCCGATTTTGCTGGACGAAGCAACGCGTGGCGGCGGGCAGATTTATCGGCGGCAACCGGCGAATTTCAAGCGTTCGCCGGTCAAGCTGTATGGCTTCGAAGCCGGCAAGGCCAACGCGCTGCATCAGACGATTGATGAGCTGCGCGAGCAACTCGACTACCGTCCCGAAACCCTTGTATGGAACGCCGAGGACGGCGCGCTCGACACTTTGCATGAGGGTCGCGCCGCACGGCTGGCGTTCTCCCGAGTGATCGTCGCCACGGGCGCAACCGACCGGATTTTGCCGGTACCGGGCTGGACCCTTCCGGGGGTTTACAGCCTCGGCGCAGCGCAGATCGCCCTCAAGTTTCAAGGCTGCGCCATCGGTGAACGGGTGGTGTTCGCCGGCAGTGGTCCGTTGCTGTACCTGGTGGCGTATCAATACGCCAAGGCCGGCGCCAAGGTGGTTGCGGTGCTCGACAGTTCGCCCTTCAGCGCCAAGGCCCACGCCCTGCCCGGCCTGCTCTCGCTACCGGCCACACTGGCAAAAGGCATTTATTACCGCAGCTGGCTGACCGCCCACGGCATCCCGGTGCATCAGGGCGCAACCCTGAAACGCATCAATGGCGAACAACGTGTGCAGTCGCTGACCTGGTCCAACTCAAGGGGTGAACAGCCACTCGATTGCGACGCCGTCGCCTTCGCCCACGGCCTGCGCAGTGAAACCCAACTCGCCGATTTGCTCGGCTGTGAGTTCATCTGGAACCCGATCAACCGCGCCTGGCTGCCGCAACGTGACAGCGCCGGTCGCAGCAGTGTCGCCGAAGTTTACCTGGCCGGTGACGGCGCCGGCATCATGGGCGCCGACGCTGCCGAAATGGCCGGCGAACGCGCGGCTCTGGCGTTGCTCGAAGACATCGGTTACCTGATCCCGGCGCAACGTGGTGCGCAATTGGAGCTCGCGCTGGGACGGATCAATACCTTCCGCCAAGGCCTGGAGCGGGCCTTCGTCTTTCCCGAGAACTGGGCCGCCGATGCCCCGAATGATTTGATGATCTGCCGCTGCGAAGAAGTGCGGGCCGGTGACATCCGCCAAGTCGTGCGCGAGGGCCATTGGGAACTCAACCGGGTCAAGGCCCATTGCCGGGTCGGCATGGGCCGTTGCCAAGGCCGGATGTGTGGCGCCGCCGCCGCGGAAATCATTGCCTGCGAAAGCCAGCGATCCGTGTCCGACATCGGTCGACTGCGGGCTCAGGCCCCCATCAAACCGCTGCCGTTTGGCCTGGAGGTGGAATCATGATCGAGGTCGATGCCGTCATTATCGGCGGCGGCATTGTCGGTGCCTCGGCCGCGCTCTTTTTGAGCAAAGCCGGGCGTCGCGTGGCACTGTTGGAGCGGGATTTTTGCGGCTCGCATTCCAGCGGCGTGAACTACGGCGGCGTCCGGCGTCAGGGGCGACCACTGTCGCAACTGCCACTGTCGCAACGGGCGCACGAAATCTGGGGGCAGCTGCCGCAGCT
The DNA here is from genome assembly GCF_054898105.1 of Pseudomonas sp. MDT1-17. Lineage (NCBI taxonomy): Bacteria > Pseudomonadati > Pseudomonadota > Gammaproteobacteria > Pseudomonadales > Pseudomonadaceae > Pseudomonas > Pseudomonas sp. MDT1-17. The sequence continues at coordinate 4,552,062 of NZ_JBUBVM010000001.1, forward strand.
GATTGGCATCGACGGCGAGTATCAACGCAGCGGCCACCTGAAGCTGGCACGCAGCCTCAGCGACCTGCGTGCGTTGCAAGACTATGCCGCCAGCAGTCAGGGCTTCGGCCTCAATTTGCAGGTGCTCGAGCTCAGTGAATTGCGCGCACGTTTTCCGTGGGTCGGCGAGGTGGCGGTCGGCGCCTCGTTCTGCCCCGATGACGGTCACGCCAACCCGCGACTGGTCTCCCCGGCGTTTGCCCGGGCGGCGCGTCGGCATGGCGCGCAGGTCCATGAACAATGCGCGGTGACGGCGGTGGAGCACGACGGTCAACGCTTTCGCATCCGCACGCAAACCGGTCTCGAACTGCACGCGCCCTGGCTGCTGAACTGCGCCGGCGCGTGGGCCGGCAGCCTGGCAGAACAATTCGGCGAACCGGTGCCGATGCACGCCGGACACCCGGCGATGCTGGTCACCGAGCCGTTGCCGTTGGTGATGAATGCCAGCACCGGGGTCGAGGGCGGCGGTATTTATGCCCGTCAAGTCGCACGCGGCAATTGCGTGCTGGGCGGTGGCCAGGGTTATGCCCTCGACGACGCCCGCGCCCGGCCCGGTCAGCACGCGGTGATCGAGATTCTGCGTCAGGCCGTCGAGCTCTACCCGTTTCTCGAAGGCGCCCAGGCGATTCGCACCTGGAGCGGCACCGAAGGTTATCTGCCCGATCGCCAACCGGTGATCGGCCACAGTGGCACTCGACCTGGTCTGTTGCACGCATTCGGCTTTGCCGGTGCGGGCTTTCAGATCGGGCCTGCGGTGGGCCAGGCGCTCACCGACATCATCTGCAGCGGCGCCTCAAAAACGTCGCTGGATGCGTTTTCCATCACCCGGTTTCACTCCATCTCCGTAGCTTGATAGAGGAAGGTCGCGCCAATGAATAACGTCAAACGCAGTGCACTGCTCGGTTTGTCCTGGCTTAGTTTTTCTGGCTTAGGCGCCCTGCTCCCGGTCACCCAGGCCCAGGCAGAGCCGACGCTGTATCTGGGCATGAACGGCGGGACCATGGAACGGCTCTACGCCGACAAGGTGCTGCCGGTTTTCGAGAAGGCCAACAACGTCAAAGTGGTGATTGTGCCCGGTACCTCCGCCGATATTCTGGCCAAGGTCCAGGCCAGCAAAGGCAACCCGCAGATGCACGTGATGTTCCTCGACGACGGCATCATGTACCGCGCAATCGCCATGGGGCTGTGCGACAAACTCGAAGACAGTGCACCGCTGGCGCAGATTCCGGCCAAGGGCCGCATCAAGGATCAAGCGGTGGCGGTCAGCCTCGGCGTGACCGGGCTGGCGTACAACACGCGGTTGTTCAAGGAGAAAGGCTGGACCGCACCGACCTCGTGGATGGACATGGCCGATCCGCGCTTCAAGGACAAACTGGTGTTCCAGTCGATGGCCTCCTCGACCTTCGGCCTGCACGGTTTCCTGATGTTCAACCGGATTCAGGGCGGCAGCGAAACCGACGTCGAGCCGGGCTTCAAGGCTTGGCCGAATACCGTCGGGCGCAACGTGCTGGAGTACATCCCGAGTTCGGCGAAGATTTCCGAAATGCTTCAGACCGACGAAGCAGCGCTGTTCCCGCTCACACCGACCCAGGTCACCGCCCTGAAACTCAAGGGCATGCCGGTGGAATATGCGCAGCCGAAGGAAGGCGCCGTGGTGCTCAACGTTGCCGAATGCACCATCGCCAACAACACCCAACCGGAACTGGCGCAGAAACTCGCCGCCTTCTTGCTGACGCCGCAAGCCCAGGCCGCCGCGCTTGAAGGCGGCGACCAGATCCCGTCCAACCCCAATACCCCGACCACCGACAAGACGCGCGGCCAGGTCGAGGCGATGAAGCAGTACCTGACCACGGCCATTGCAATCGATTGGGATCAAGTCAACGAACAGCGCCCGGCGTGGAATGCGCGGTGGAATCGTAGTATCGAGCGGTAGATACCGTCTTGAACCTCACTGGGCAAGCGCAAGTTTCGGGTTATAGGGTTGGCCCGACTTGAGCACGCCGTAAACAAAGTGCAGCAGCTTGCGCATCGCTCCCACAGTTGACCGAGTTGTCTGGACGGTCGCGATCTAATGTGGGAGCGAGCTTGCTCGCGAAGGCGGCCTGACAGACGCCACACTTTTCCGGCTATCATCGCGCCCATTTTAAGGCCCCCGCGCCCTCCTCTCGATCAATAGTGAATCTGTTCATGGATACCCTTGCCCAACTGCGCGCCGGCCAACTGTCGGGCATCACCCGCCTGGACCTCACCTGCGGCTTGACGGAGTTTCCGCGAGAAATCTTCGACCTGGCGGACTCGCTGGAAGTCCTCGATCTCAGCGGCAATGCCTTGAGCAGCCTGCCGGACGACTTGCACCGCCTGGCCCGTTTGCGTGTGCTGTTCTGCTCGGACAATCTGTTCACCGAACTGCCCGACTGCCTGGGCCTATGCGCCGCACTGACGATGATCAGCTTCAAGGCCAACCGCATCGACCGCGTGCCAGGCGCCGCCCTGCCACCCTTGTTGCGCTGGCTGATCCTGACCGATAACTGCGTCACCGAATTGCCCGCCGAGCTGGGTGAACGCCCGCATCTGCAAAAACTCATGCTCGCAGGGAACAGTTTGCAGCGTTTGCCCGAGAGCTTGCGCCAGTGCCATCGTCTGGAACTGATCCGCATCGCCGCCAATCGGTTGACCGAGTTGCCCGAATGGCTGCTGTCCCTGCCGAGCCTGACCTGGCTGGCGTACGCCGGGAACCCGCTGGAGACCGAAGCCGATGCGGCCGCCCTCGAAGCGACGCCGCGCATTCCCTGGCCTGAACTGCGTCTGGAGCAGCAACTGGGCGAAGGCGCGTCGGGAGTGATTCATGGGGCTATTTGGGATCGACCGGACCAACCGGCCACACAAGTCGCGGTCAAACTCTACAAAGGCGAAATGACCAGCGATGGCTCGCCGTTGCACGAAATGAACGCCTGCATCACCGCAGGTTGTCACCCCAACCTGATCCAGATTGAAGGGAGAGTCGTCGGGCATCCAGAAGCTCAGGCCGGGCTGGTGATGCACTTGATCGATCCGAGTTATCGCAATCTGGCCGGGCTGCCGAGCCTGGCGTCATGTACCCGCGACGTTTACGCCAACGACGCCCGGTTCAGCGCTGGCGCGGCATTGCGGATCGCCTCTGGCATCGCCTCGGCGGCCGAGCATTTGCACCAACATGGCATCACCCACGGCGACCTCTACGGCCACAACATTTTGTGGAACGAGCACGGTGATTGCCTGTTGGGGGATTTTGGCGCGGCGTCTTTTCATGCCACCTCAGACAGCTTTGAAAGCCGTGCGCTACAACGGATCGAGGTACGGGCGTTTGGTGTTTTGCTGGGGGAATTGTTGGAGCGGATCGACTCGGGGTTAAGCGACGAGGGTCGCGTGCAGCTTGAGGCATTGCAACAGCGCTGCTGTCAGCCGCAGGTGATGGCGCGACCGGGGTTCAGAGAGATTGTGCAGGCCTTGGAGAATCGGTGACCGCAAAGCGGTCACCGAAGTAACAGATTAACCCGCCAACCCGACAAACATGTCCTGCACGTCATCGTGGTTATCGAGGCCTTCGAGAAAGGCTTCGACTTCAGCCATCTGCTCATCGCTCAGACCGCTGACCGGGTTTTTCGGCTGATAACCCAACTTGGCCGACAACACGGTGAAACCTTGCTCGGGCAGGGCTTTCTGAACCGAATCCAGGTCCGCAGGCTCGGTCAGGAACAGGGTCGTGCCCTCTTCTTCGCCCGGCTCGAAATCCTGGGCGCCAGCTTCGATGGCGGCCATTTCCGGATCGGCATCAGGGCTGTCCGGCGAGGCCTCGATCATGCCGACATGGTTGAAGTCCCAGGTCACCGAGCCGGAAGCGCCCAATTGGCCCTTGCGGAACGCGACGCGGATTTCAGCGACGGTACGGTTGATGTTGTCAGTCACGCATTCGACGATCACTGGCACCTGATGCGGTGCGAAGCCTTCATAGGTCACGCGATGGTACTGCACGGTTTCGCCCAACAGGCCCGCGCCTTTCTTGATCGCGCGATCCAGGGTTTCCTTGGGCATCGAGGCTTTCTTGGCCTGCTCGACCACCAGACGCAGGTGTGCGTTGGTGGCAGTATCGGCACCGTTGCGGGCAGCAATGGTGATTTCCTTCACCAGTTTGCCGAAGATTTTGCCCTTGGCGTTAGATGCCGCTTCTTTGTGTTTAACCTTCCACTGTGCGCCCATTACTCACTCTCTTATCTGTGGCGCCGAGACATCTATTGGCCGACGCTTTGCGCAAGTTTATACGGCCTAAAGTTGGCAATCGACCAAAAAATCCACGCTGTTCACTAATGCTATTCACTTAAGCTCGGGGTTTCAGGCACACACAGGCGTAGCGAGGGGCGATGCATCAAGAGCCGGCCGACTGGTATTTTGTTGATCGTGTATATATCCGTTTCTACGGTCACGGCGGCTGGCGGCTCCGCCCTTACGGCGGGTCACTTTGGAAAAGAACCCCAAAGTAACCAAAGGGTTCTTGCCCCTTTCGTTCGGCCCTTCGCCTAGGCTTAGGGTGCCCTCGCTCCGGTCCTGCTCCGTGGGCCCGCCGCCATCGGCCATCCATGGCCGGGGGCGGCTAACCCGGCATCCATGCCGGGTTGCCCACTGCGCAGAACCTGCGCTCGGCCTCTCGATGGGGCCTGCACCGCAAATGCCAAAGCGAGGCGGCCTACCGGCCGGCCTGGCTTCAAGTGAACACATTTCCCTGTAGGAGCTGTCGAGCGAAGCGAGGCTGCGATCTTTTGATCTTGCTGTTGCTTTGGCTTTTGATCTTGATCTGCCCCGTCGGAAGGCCCAGTGGAGGTTCTGCGCAGTGGGCACCGCGGCATGGATGGCCGATGGCGGCGGGCCCACGGAGCAGGACCGGAGCGAGGATACCCTGAGCCTAGGCGAAGGGCCGGACGTCAGGGGCAAGAGCGTTTGGTTACTTGGGGTTGGGCGGCATTCCGTATTTCCAAGTGACCCGCCGTAAGGGCCAGCCCTTTCAAGGTCTTTGATAAAATCCTCAAAACTCCAGTCAGGACGGCGAGACGATGTGGGCAGAAGTTTTAGCGCGGTTCGAGAAAAAAGCACCGGCCAGTGTCATGGCCAAATTGGTTTTGGAGCAGGCCGTTGCGGCAGAGTGGGTTGATCAGGTGTTCGAAGAACATCGTCAGCGCCAGTACCCGCGCGAGCTTTTGTTTTCGACCATTATTGAGCTGATGTCCCTTGTTTCTCTGGGGTTGCGGCCCTCCCTACACGCCGCCGCGCGGCAGATGGAGGATCTTCCCGTCAGCCTGGCGGCGCTTTATGACAAGGTCAGCCGAACCGAACCTGCGCTGTTGCGCGCGTTGGTAACTGGTAGCGCGCAGCGCCTGGCTCCGACGATTCAAGAATTGGGTTGCTCGGCCATTTTGCCTGGCTGGCAATTACGCGTCGTCGACGGCAACCATCTGCCTTCCAGCGAAAAACGTCTGGGCGCTTTGCGCCGTGAACGAGGTGCCGCCCGCCCTGGTTTTTCGGTCGTGGTTTACGACCCTGATCTCGACCAAGTCGTCGACCTTCAGCCCTGTGAAGATGCCTATGCCAGCGAACGCGTCGGCGTGTTGCCCTTGCTGGAAAAAGCCACGGCGGGCCAGCTCTGGATGGCTGATCGGCTCTACTGCACGCTCCCGGTCATGGAGGCCTGCGAAGATGCCGGCGCTTCATTCATCATTCGCGAACAAAGCAAGCATCCACGCCTGCTTAAAGAAAGCGACTGGCAGGAGCCTGTCCCGGTCGCAACCGGCAGCGTGCGCGAGCAAACCATCGAAGTAAAAGGCGGACGCCAGTGGCGGCGTGTCGAACTGAGCCTGCAAAACCCCACCGAATCCGGCGACACCACGCTGTCCTTCTGGAGCAACTTGCCCGACACCATCAGTGCAGAGCAGATCGCCGATTTGTATCGACGTCGCTGGAGTATCGAAGGGATGTTCCAGCGTCTGGAATCGGTGCTGGACAGTGAAATCGAAACCTTGGGCAACCCCAAAGCCGCCCTGCTGGGGTTCGCGTCCGCCGTGTTGGCTTACAACGTTTTGTCCGTGCTTAAACGCAGTGTCGAACAGGCTCATTGCCAGACTCAATCAGAAGACTGGGAAGCGTCGATCTTTCACCTGACGGTGCAGGTACGCAGCGGTTATGAGGGCATGCAAATAGCCTTGCCGCCAGAGCACTTATCCATCCCCATCCCCGCAGGAGGGCTGGCTCAGTACCTGCTGACGCTAGCCCGAAACGTCCAGCCCAAAGCGGTCGCCAAAAGCAAACGAGGTCCGAAGGTGCCCAAATCAAAGGAGTGGCTTGAGGGCAAGGCAGTGAATGCCCATGTGTCGACAGATCGGGTGCTCAAAGCCGCCAAGGCCAAAAGACCTTGAAAGGGATGGCCGTAAGGGCGGAACCCTAAGCCGCCGTTACCCAGCAACGGATATGTACACGATCAAAACCCGTTCGGCTCTCAGGCCGCCATCCATTTTCTAAAGTGAACAGCATTACACCCTGTTCACCCGCATGGTGAATCGACATCTTCACCTGCAGTTGTAGGGCGATTCTGAAACTTCGATTTGCGGTGACTATAAAGGGCTGTGGTTTCGTACCCTCTGCGCCCTTATCCCATGGCAGAAGCGCGTTCGATGCACAACGACAAGGAAAGTCCCTTCACGCTGACACTCCTCGACGGCGACTTGAGTTTGCAGGTATTGCAGTTCAGCGGCCGAGAAGCCCTCAACCAGCCCTATCGATTCGACATCGAAGTGATCGGCCTGGCGCCGGCCATGAACCTCGATCGATTGCTGCAACAACCGGTTTTCCTCAGCCTGACGGATGGCCAGGGTATTCATGGCGTACTTCACAGTGCCAGTCGCGAGCATCGCGGCCCACACCGGATCGGCTACAAACTGGTGCTGGTGCCCTACCTTCAGATGCTCGACCGGCAGCGTTCACGGCGCGTCTTTCATCGCCTCAGCGTACCGATGATCCTGCGCCAACTACTGGAGGAACATGATGTGCCCGAGGGGAGCTATCGCTTCGAATTGTCGAACGGGCACTATCCTCCCCGGCCTTTTTGCATTCAGTACGAGGAGAGCGATCTGGCACTGCTGCAACGACTGTGCGAAGAAGAAGGCATTCACTATCACTTCGAACATCAGCGCGACGGGCATGTGCTGGTCGTGGCCGATGACAGCCTGAGTTTCCCCCAGGAACCGGTCCTTACGCCTTTCCAGGACAGCACTCCCGACGAAAGTGATTTACCGGTGATCAGTGAATTGTTCCAGCGCCATGACTCGCCGCCCCCTCCCTTACGCCTGGAGGCCAGAAACCGTGGCTCGCAGATCGCCGACGAGGGAGCGGCCAACCACGCTTTCACCCGACCATTGCCGGTGATGGCCCGTCCCGCTCCCGAGCACCTCCATCGCGATCATCTGAGCCGAAGACAACTGGAGCGCCTGCGTTGCCAGCACGTGAAAATCCACGGTCAAAGCAACCATAGCGCGCTGCGTAGCGCACAGGTTGTGCAAGTGTCAGCGCATCCACTGTCGAGTTTCAACGATCAATGGCTGCTCACAGAAACCCGACATCAGGGGCAACAGCCTTCGATTCTTGCCGCCGACAAATCCGTGACTGTCCGCCATTACCGCAATCAGTTCACCGCCATTCCCTGGTCAACGGTCTTCAGGCCGGCACTCAAACAGACCCGGCCGAGCATCCCGGGCTATCAGCCGGCGCGGGTGCTTGGCCCTGCCGGACAGCCAGCTGTGATGGATGCGCGAGGACGAATACAGGTCAGGCTGTGGCCAACAGCGGAACCGGGTCCGGATGAATCCGCCGGTATCTGGCTACCCGTGGCCCTCGCAGCGCCGGACGGTCGGATTGACCCGTCCAAATTGCCAAGGGCCGGCAGCGATGTACTCATCAGTTTTCTCGACAGCGACCCGGACCGGCCGGTGCTGTGCGTCGAGATGGGCCATCACCCGCGGACTCGGCCTGCTCCCGAGCCACGCGGCGATAGCCATTTGCTGCTCGATTGGCTGGTCAATCGCTCGGACCTCGCCCCCTGACACTCAGCCCTTGTCGGCCTTGCCTGCAGCCGCCGCGAACTTCGCCAGACGCACATCCAGATGCCGGGGTTGGCGCCCGTGATCCTCGGCGCGCTCCTTGCGGCGGATGGCGTTGCGCACCATCAGTGAGCCGAGGTAACGAATCGGCTCCGGTGGAAAGAAGCCCAAGGGGCCGTTGACCAGAGGCGAACGGGTCCAGGCGTTGTCCAGTCCCTGGACCATTGAGGCGAGAATCTGCCCGCCCATATGACACGGGCCAACCCCGCTGCCGGAGTATCCGAAACCGTAAAACACATTGCCGCTGGCACTCATCTGGCCGAAGAACGGTAAACCGGTGACGGAGCGATCAGACGGACCGTTCCAGGTTGCCTCGACCTTGACCTCGGCAAACGCCGGAAAGAACTCGCTCAGGCTGTGCCGCAACAAACCGGCATACGGCGACGGCTGATCGAACACCGGCAACATTCGCCCGCCGTAAGCAAAGGTATTGCCGCCCTTGCCGAGCATGATCCGGCCGTCCGGGGTGTTGTGGTAGTAGTGCACGAAAATCCGCGAGTCGAGCACGGTGACGCCGCTGGTCAAACCGATCTCATCAAGCAGATCAGGGCGCGGTTCGGTGATCAGCATGTCGCTGGAAACGATCGCCACACTGCGTTCGAACTGTGGAAACGCCCGGGCCATCCAGGCATTCATCGCCAGCACCACGCGGTCCGCGCGAATGGTGCCGTTCGGGGTTTGAATCCCTGCCGGCTTGCCCTCCTCCAACCCGGTCATGGCGGTGTGCTCATGAATCCTCACACCGAGTTGCAAGGCGACCCGGCGCAAGCCGCGCACCAGTTTGCCCGGCTGCACGCTTGCCGCCGCCGGAGAAAACCAGCCTTCCAGGTGTTTGCTGGAACCGGCCATGCGCTGTACATCCGCTAGCGGTCTCTGGGTGAAGGAATTGATGCCATTGCGCTCCAGCGCCGCGATCACGGCGTCGGTCGAGCCGCATTGGGCACGGTTGGTGGCGGTGTAGAGCGTACCGTCGAGGCGGTAATCGGCGTCCACGCCGTACTGTTCGCAGAAGGTGCCGATGGCATAAATACTGCGCTCGGATTCCTTGACCAGCCGCACCGCCTCCTCGACACCGAACAACCTTTCCAGCGTGAAATACTTGGCCGACCACGACAGCGCACAGCCACCGTTTCGCCCACTGGCGCCGGCCCCGCAGATATCGGCCTCGATCAGCAGCACATCCAGTTCGGGGTTCTGTTCCTTGAGCATGATCGCGGTCCACAGCCCGGTGTAACCACCACCGACAATGCAGACGTCGGCGCGGGTGTCGCCCGCCAAGGGTTCGCACGGCGCGCAGGACTCGGCCGCCAGCGCCTGTTCCAGCCAGAAAGGTCTCATCGGTGTTTCCTCAGGTACGCAGGGGTTTGACGCTCATCGGCCGGTTAGGCACGAATGCACTTTCTGCACGCAGGCCCGCGGGGCGACTGTTCCAATAGGGGATCAGCACCAGCGCTGAAAACAAGGCGCAGCCGGCGAAGATAATGAACACGGTGACCGAGTCGAAGTAGCCCGGCAGCAACCCGCCGAGAATCGCCCCGACCGAGCCGCAGCCGTTGACGAAGCCGGCCGAGGTTGCGCCCGCCTTGGCGGTGCCGAAATCGATCGCTGCCGCGCCGCTGATCATCGAGTCCGGTCCGTACAGGGTCAGGCCCATGACGAACAGCAGCGCCACCACCAGCATCACGCTGCCGGTTTGCAGAGCGCCCATGAACAATGCCAGGGTCACGGTCAACGCCAACAGGCTGAGCACACACGCCGGCATGCGTCGGGCGCCGAACAGTTTGTCCGAAGCCAGGCCCAGCATAATCGGCCCGAGCAATCCGGCCAGCTCAAACGCGGTCGGAATGATTGCCGCGCCGACCTTGCCCACCGAGGGCATTTGCTCAAAAACGATCACCGGGCCCCAGAGCAGAATCGCGTAACGCGCCGGTTTCAGCAGAAAGTACGCGAGGCCCAGAACCAGCACGGTGCGGTTGCGCAGAATTTCTTTCAATGGTTCCAGCATGCTGATCTTGCTTTGCGCGTCGGCCTCTTGCGCCGTCAGTTGCGGCTCCGGTTCCACCGCCGGCAAGCCAACGTCTTCGGGTTTGTTGCGCTGAAAAATAAAAAACAGCACGGCGACCAGCCCCACCACCGCCGCACTGGAAAAGAACGCCGCATGCCAGGTGCCGATCAGCGTATACGCCCACCAGCCGGCAAACGGCGAGGCCACCAGACCACCAAAGGCGTAGCAGGAACTCCACAAGCCCAGCACCCGCCCGCGCTGCTCGGCGGGAAAGAAACTGCCGAGGTTCTTGCACAGCCCGGACCAGCCGGTGGACTGCGCGAACCCTTGAATCAGCATGCAGGTGGCGAAGATTGGCAACGTCGCGAAACTGCCCATCACCAAGGCTGCCGCCGCTGAAATCAGCAACCCGCCAAACACCACGACCCTCGGGCCAAAGCGGTCGGCAAGGATGCCCCAAGTGAATTGCCCGATGGCGTAGGCCGTCAGGTAGATGGCGTCGAGGTTGGCCATGGCCATTTTGTCGAGCATGAAGTCGGGGTCTTCGGCGATCCCCAGTTTTGCTACGGCAAAGGCTTTGCGGGTGAAATAGAACGCGGCGTAAGCGAGCCAGGTGATCGCGAAGATCTGTACGCGCCAACGTTTGATGGTGCCGATGTGCTTGTTCATTGTGGTTCTGACCTCAGGGTGTGAGTGTGCCGGCAGAAATTGAGAAATAACGCCTGTTTTTTTATTGTTGAGCACTTCGATATCGCTGCTTCCCTGAGGCGATATCGGTCAGATGAGTCCTGCTGTTGCACGCACAGGCTCATGGCCGCCGACGCTGTTCGACTGACCAGTCACCGGGGCTGATGTCGATAAAAACAATTACTGATTAATAAGTGAAATCGATTTATCGTATTTCCAATATAAGCTCAGCTTGTTACTGGAGGTTTCGATGTCGGTTTCCCACGCCCAGCTCAAAGCCTTCCACGCCGTGGCCGTGCACGGAAGCTTTACCAAAGCCGCCGCGCGGCTATTTCTCACCCAGCCGGCGATTTCCGACCAAGTGCGAAAACTCGAAGAGCGTTTCGGTGTGCTGCTGTTCCACCGCAACAAACGCTCGGTGCGCCTGACCGATCTGGGCGAGCGGTTGCTGAGCATTACTCAGCGGCTGTTCGTCATCGAGGCCGAGGCTCAAGAGTTGCTTCAGGAGTCTCAGGCGCTGCAGACCGGCAGCCTGATTCTCGCCGTCGATGCGCCGGTGCACGTGCTGCCGCAGATCGCGCGGTTCTGTGAGCGCTACCCCGGCATCAGCGTGAAAATCGAAACCGGTAACACCGATGAATCGCTGTTTCGGTTGTTCAACTACCAGGCCGATCTGGCGTTGTTGGGGCGCGAGGTCAGCGACGAACGATTGATTTCGTTGCCGCTGCGCAATGACCCGATGGTGGCGTTCGTTTCCCGCCATCATCCGTGGGCCGACCGTGAGTCGATTTGCCTCGCGGATCTGGACGACACGCCTTTGGTGCTGCGGGAAATCGGCTCGGTGACGCGCCAGACGCTGGAAGAGGAAATGGCCCGGGCCGGGTTTCGCATTCGGCCGGCGATTCAGGTTGAAGGTCGGGAAGCAGCGCGTGAAGCGGTGGTCGTAGGGATTGGTGTCGGCGTGGTATCGGCTGCCGAGTTCGGTGCGGATTCGAGGGTTTGCGCGTTGCCGATTACCGATTGCAAACGACGATTGACCGAGACACTGGTGTGCTTGCGCGAGCAGAGTTCGCGGCGGGTGGTGGCGACGTTTCTGGAGATGGTTCGCGAGAGTCTGGCATAAGCAGGCCCGGCCCCTTCGCGAGCAGGCTCGCTCCCACATTGGATCTCCAGCGCTCACAAAATCCCTGTGGGAGCGAGCCTGCTCGCGATGGGCGCACCTCGGTTACAAGGCGGGCGCCAACCCGAAAAACGCCTGTATCAAGCGCAAATCCCGCCGCCGTTCCATGCAGCCAATCATGTGCCGATTGACCAACCCTTCGCCAATAATCGGCACCGCCACCACCCTCGGGTCGTGACTGACTTCCACCGACGACACCACGCCAACCCCCAACTCTGCGGCGACGGCTTCGGTCACCGCCTCACGACTGTCCAGCTCCAGCAACACCCTTGGATTGACCAACGCCGTCGCGCAGGCCTCGTCGAAGGTGCGCCGGGTGATCGAGCTTGGCTCGCGCAACACCATGATCACTTGATCCAGCGCCTTGAGCGGCACGCCCTTCGACATCTGCGCCCATGGATGCCCCTCAGGCACCAAGGCACAAATTCGTGACTCGCTTAAACCTTGCAGATGCAAGCCTTTGCGCGGTTCGACCTCAGTCAGCACCGCGACGTCGGCATGCTCCGACAACAACGCCGCCAGGGTTTCCTGAGCATTGCCCAACCGCAGGTTCACGGTAATGCCGGGATAGCGCGCGCGCAGGCTGGCGAGCATCGGCATGACCATGTGCGGCCCGTCTGCCGCCACTTCCAGGCGACCGGTCAGCAACTGCCGGTTTGCTTCCAGCATCACCTGCGCTTCTTCGGCCAGACCGAACATCGCCCGGGTGATCGCGGCCAGTTTGGTGCCCTCTTCCGTCAGCTCCACTCGTCGCGCGGTGCGCCGCAACAAGGTGATCTGGTAGTGCTCCTCCAGCGCCTTGATGTGGCCGGTGACCGCCGGTTGGCTGATGAACAGTCGCGCAGCGGCCCGGGTGAAGCTGCCCTCGCGGGCCACCGCATCGAATGCGCGGAGCTGGAACAGGTTCATGAATAACTCTCACTGATGGCTGGCATAACAACAAACAATTTGATTGATAGCACGGCAAATTGCAATTTAAGCACCGTAGCTTCATCCCATCGATTGCGAGGACACGAGAATGAGTACCGCCGAACCCATCCTGCTCACCCCCGGCCCATTGACCACATCGGCCCGCACCCGTCAGGCGATGATGGTCGACTGGGGTTCATGGGATGACCGCTTCAATCAATTGACCGCCAGCCTCTGCGAGCAACTGCTGGCGATCATCAACGGCGGCGACAGCCACCACTGCGTGCCCCTGCAAGGCAGCGGCACGTTCGCGGTCGAAGCGGCGATCGGTACGCTGGTGCCCCGCGACGGCAAAGTCCTGGTGCTGATCAACGGCGCCTATGGCAAACGCCTGGCGAAAATCTGCGAAGTACTCGGCCGCTCCTTCAGCATCTTTGAAACTGCCGAAGATGAACCGACCACCGCCACCGACGTTGACCGCCTGCTGCGCGCCGACGCCAGCATCACCCACGTCGCGCTGATTCACTGCGAAACCAGCACCGGCATCCTCAACCCGCTGCCGGAAATCGCCCACGTTATCGCGCAGCATGGCAAACGCCTGATCATCGATGCCATGAGCTCCTTTGGTGCCCTGCCGATCGACGCGCAACGGGTGCCGTTCGACGCGCTGATCGCCGCCTCGGGCAAATGCCTGGAAGGCGTGCCGGGGATGGGTTTCGTCTTCGCTCGCAAAGAAGCGCTGGCGAATGCCGCCGGCAACTCGCACTCGCTGGCGATGGACCTTTTTGACCAGCACACCTACATGGCCAAGACCGGTCAATGGCGCTTCACCCCGCCGACCCATGTGGTCGCCGCGCTGCACGAAGCCCTGCTGCAATACAACGAAGAAGGTGGTTTGCCCGCCCGGCATCAGCGCTACGCCAACAACTGCCAGGTGTTGCTCGATGACATGGCCAAGCTCGGACTGCGCAGCTTCCTGCCCGCCGCCATTCAGGCGCCGATCATCGTCACTTTTCATGCACCGAAAGATCCGCGCTACCAGTTCAAGGAGTTCTACGAACGCGTCAAGGCCAAGGGTTTCATCCTCTACCCCGGCAAATTGACCCAGGTCGAAACCTTCCGCGTCGGCTGCATCGGCCACGTCAACCAGGCCGAGATGCACGCGGCGGTGGCGGCGGTCGCCGAAGTACTGCGCGAGATGGAAGTCCTCGAAATCTGAATCACCACCAATCCCTGTGGGAGCGGGCTTGCTCGCGAAAGCGGACTGACATTCAACAGTGATGCCGGCTGGCACACCGCCTTCGCGAGCAAGCCCGCTCCCACCAAAAGCGGCTCTCCTATTAATCAGTTGCCACAGGATTTGATCACCATGAACTATACAAACCCAACCAAACTCCAAGCCGCCATCCTCGACTGGGCCGGCACTGTGGTCGACTTTGGCTCCTTCGCACCAACGCAGATCTTTGTCGAAGCTTTCGCCGAGTTCGACGTCCAAGTCTCGATTGAAGAAGCCCGCGGGCCGATGGGCATGGGCAAGTGGGACCACATCCGCACCCTGTGCGATCAACCAGAAGTGGCCGAACGTTATCGCGCGGTGTTCGGCCGTACGCCGACCGATGATGACGTCACCGCCATCTATAAACGCTTCATGCCATTGCAGATCGAGAAAATCGCCGAGCACTCGGCGCTGATTCCCGGCGCGCTGGACACCATCGCCAACCTGCGCCAGCAAGGGATCAAGATCGGTTCCTGCTCCGGTTACCCGAAACAGGTCATGGACAAGGTTGTCGAACTGGCCGCCACCAACGGTTACGTTGCCGACCACGTGGTCGCCACCGACGAAGTGCCCAACGGTCGTCCATGGCCGGCCCAGGCGCTGGCCAACGTGATTGCCCTGGGCATCGATGATGTCGCGGCCTGTGTGAAGATCGACGACACCGTGCCGGGCATTCTCGAAGGTCGCCGTGCCGGCATGTGGACCGTGGCGCTGATCTGTTCGGGCAACGCGCTGGGCCTGGACTACGAAGGTTATCAGGCCCTGGGCAGCGACAAACTGGCCAGCGAACGTAAACGCATCCATGCAATGTTCGAAGGCTCGCGGCCGCACTACATGATCGACACCATCACCGATTTGCCGGAAGTGATCGCTGATATCAATAAGCGTCTGGCCAATGGCGAGATGCCGCAAACCCACTGATTGCACCTATCGCCTCATAAAAAAGCGCCAGTGCCTTAACGCAACTGGCGCTTTTTTTTGGTCGATCACCTGATCCAGAGCAGTGAACGTCCAAATAGCCACAGGCAAATCCACCAAAGCGGATTACAGTTAGCGCACACCGTCGAACAAGAACGGTGGCTCGACCTGACCTGTGAGGAACACCGTATGCCCTGGAAGAATTCCGACTCACGCTACAGCACCGTATCGGTCGCGCTGCATTGGCTGATGCTGGTCCTGCTGGCGCTGGTTTACGCCTGTATCGAATTTCGCGGGATCTTTCCAAAAGGCAGTGGCGGCCGCACGCTGATCACCGAATCGCACTTTATGCTGGGCTTGACGATATTTGTATTGGTCTGGCTGCGGCTGTTTGCTCGCAGCCTGGGCCCGGCACCGCAAATCTTCCCGGCCTCGCCTCAGTGGCAAACCGTGCTGGCCAAATTGATGCACTGGGCGCTGTACATTTTCATGATCGCCATGCCGATTCTGGGCTGGCTGGTCACCAGCGCCAAAGGCCATCAAGTGATGTTCTACGGCTTTGACCTGCCGTTGCTGGTCGCCGAAGACAAGGCGTTGGCCAAGCAGATCCAGGGCTGGCATGAACTCGGCGGCACTATCGGCTATTGGCTGATCGGCCTGCATGCCTTGGCGGGGATTTATCACCACTATGTGGTGCGCGATAACACCTTGCTGCGGATGATGCCCAAGCGCGGCTAAATTCCGCCGCTCACTGGAAACCCCGGCGGCCCTGCAAACCGCCGGTGTGGATGAAGATCAGGCGTGTCCCACGAGCAAACGTTCCCGCTTCGACGTGCTGCTTGAACGCCAACATTGCTTTGCCGGTGTACAGCGGTTCGAGGGGAATGCCGCTGGCCTGTTCGGTCTGATCGATGAATTCGAGTAACAGCGGATCGACTTTGGCAAAGCCACCACGGCTGGCGTCGAACAATTCATAAGCGCGATCCTGTAAACCGGCCTCTCGTACAATCGACTCGACTTGCTGCGCCACCCCATGATCGTCGGGCACGGCCAACGCGCCATACACCGGGTGTTCGCCCGCCTCGGCCAGCACCAGACCGGCCAGGGTCGTGCCCGTTCCGCAGGCCAGCCACCAGCCGTCGTAGTCGTTCCAGCCCAGACCGTTCAGCTGCTCGCTGACCCTTGTCCTCAGCTGCATGCAGCCCTTTGCTCCCTGCAATCCGCCGCCACCTTCCGGCACCGGATGCAGATCGGGATACTGCGCCTGCCAGGGTTGCCAGAAACCCGGCTCGTGCCGCGCTCGATAACCGCCATAACCCAGCCAATGCAGCTGCATGCCGAATGCCTGCAAGTCCTTCACCGTCGGCGTTTCTTGTGGATGTCCACGCAGCAGGCCAGCGGTGGTGAAGCCAAAACGTTTGCCCGCGGCGGCCAGTGCATGCAGATGATTGGAGTGGGCACCGCCGAGACTGATGATGCCTTTGGCACCGATCCGGTCAGCGGTTTTCAGATGTTCGATGAGTTTGAACCACTTGTTGCCGCTGATCAGTGGATCGATCTGGTCGAGGCGCAGGATCGCGACTTCGATGCCGGCTTTGGTCAGCCAGCCGAGATGAAGGGGTTCGAGCAGGGGCTTAGATAGCCAGTTGGCTGGAAGAGAAAGCATCGGCTCTGCGCAGACGGAAAAGACGCCAGTCTATCAGCCAACGCAAACCTTGTAGCAGCCGGACGCAGGCTGCGCCAGCTGCTACAGGATGTGGGAGTTTTAGAGTTCAGCTGCCAGACGCGACCCCTGGTTGATCGCGCGCTTGGCATCCAGCTCCGCCGCCACATCCGCGCCGCCAATCAAATGCACGTTCTGCCCGGCCGCCACCAGCCCCTCCTGCAATTCGCGCAGCGGATCCTGCCCGGCGCAGATCACGATGTTGTCCACCGGCAGCACTTGCGGCTCGCCGGTTTCACCGATGCGGATGTGCAAACCTTCGTCGTCGATCTTCAGGTACTCGACGCTGTTGAGCATCTGCACCTGCTTGTTCTTCAAACCGGTGCGGTGAATCCAGCCGGTGGTCTTGCCCAGGCCGTCGCCGACCTTGGATTTCTTGCGTTGCAGCAAGAACACTTCCCGAGCCGGTGCATGGGGTTCAGCCTTGATGCCGGCGACACCGCCGCGTGCTTGCAGATGCGTATCGATGCCCCACTCCTTCCAGAACGCCTCGCGATTCTGGCTGGTGGCCACGCCCTGGTGAACCAGAAACTCCGACACGTCGAATCCGATACCACCGGCGCCGATCACCGCGACGCGCTTGCCCACCGGTTTGCGCTCAAGGATCACGTCCAGGTAGCTCAGCACCTTGGCGTTCTCGACGCCCGGAATCGCCGGGGTTCTTGGGGCGATGCCGGTGGCGAGAATGATCTCGTCGTAACCGCCTTCTACCAATTGCGCCACATCGACGCGGGTGTTCAGGCACACCTCGACGTGGGTGGTCTGTAGCTTGCGGTTGAAGTAGCGCAGGGTTTCAAAGAACTCTTCCTTGCCTGGCACGCGCTTGGCGATGTTGAACTGGCCGCCGATTTCGCTGGCCGAATCAAACAGCGTCACCTGATGCCCGCGCTCGGCGGCCACGGTAGCCGCGGACAAACCCGCAGGACCGGCACCGACCACAGCGATTTTTTTGATCTGCTGCACCGGCAGGTAATTGAGTTCGGTTTCATGGCAGGCGCGCGGGTTCACCAGGCAACTGGTCAACTTGCCACCGAAGGTGTGATCCAGACACGCCTGATTGCAACCGATGCAGGTGTTGATTTCATCGCCACGGCCGGCGGCTGCCTTGTTGACGAAGTCCGGGTCGGCGAGGAATGGCCGCGCCATCGAGACCATGTCGGCATCGCCTTCGGCCAGAATCTGCTCGGCGACTTCCGGGGTGTTGATGCGGTTGGTGGTGATCAGCGGAATGCTCACCGAGCCACGCAACTTGGCCGTGACTTTGCTGAAAGCGCCGCGCGGCACTTTGGTGGCGATGGTCGGGATCCGTGCTTCGTGCCAGCCGATGCCGGTGTTGATGATGGTCGCGCCGGCGTGTTCGATGGCCTTGGCCAGGGTCACGATTTCTTCCCAGCTGCTGCCGCCTTCCACCAAATCGAGCATCGACAAGCGGAAGATAATGATGAAATTCGGGCCTACCGCTTCGCGCACCCGGCGGACGATTTCCACTGGCAGGCGCATACGGTTTTCATAGCTGCCGCCCCAGCGGTCAGTACGATGGTTGGTGTGAGCCGCGAGGAACTGGTTAATGAAATAACCTTCGGAACCCATGATCTCGACGCCGTCGTACTCGGCCTGTTGCGCCAGGGTCGAACAGGTAACGAAATCGCTGATCTGTTTCTCGATGCCTTCCTCGTCCAGCTCTTTTGGCTTGAACGGGTTGATCGGCGCCTGAATGGCGCTCGGTGCGACTTGTTTCGGGCTATAGGCATAACGGCCGGCGTGAAGAATCTGCATGCAGATCTTGCCGCCCGCCTCGTGCACCGCGCGGGTGACGATCCGGTGCTTGAGCGCTTCTTCCTCAGTGGTCAGTTTGGCCGCGCCGGAGTACACCCCGCCCTCATCGTTCGGGCCAATACCACCGGTGACCATCAGGCCAACGCCGCCACGGGCACGTTCGGCGAAGTACGCCGCCATGCGCTCGAAACCGCCGGGCTTTTCCTCAAGACCGGTGTGCATCGAACCCATCAGGGTACGGTTGCGCAGTGTGGTAAAACCCAGGTCCAGCGGGGCCAACAGGTGCGGGTAATGAGCGGCGGCCATCGGTAACTCCACATCGAGCGATCACGGAAAAAGTGCAGGAGCTCTACGGCCCCCGTCAGTCATGCTGGACAGACTAAGAGTCGCGCCGCCGCCACTCAATGACCGTAACTGACAACTTAATGATCCAAATGTGCAGCGCCCCATGGCAAGTGCCGGCATGCGGCTGGAATGAATCCAATTGAACAGGCCGGTCACCCGGCCCTGCTGGTCAAGGATCTACTTGCCCCATTAGTTTGGCCACCGATTCCTGGCGATTGGCATAGCGTTGCGCGAGCACCGCACAGACCATCAGCTGTATCTGATGGAACAGCATCAGCGGCAGAATCAGCACACCGATGGTGCTGCCAGCGAACAACACCTGAGCCATCGGCACACCGGTAGCCAGGCTTTTCTTCGAACCACAGAAGAGGATGGTGATGCGGTCCTCCTGATTGAAGCCAAAGGCTTTGCCCAACACGGTGGCGGCCACCAGCACCAACCCCAACACCACACAGCAGGCCAGCACCAGCCCGGCCAGGTCCCGGAGCGGGACCTGGTGCCAAATGCCTTCGTTCACCGCTTCGCTGAACGCACCGTACACCACCAACAGAATCGAGCCCTGATCAACGAACTTCAGCCAACTCTTGTTGCGCCCTACCCAGGCGCCGATCCAGCGCCGCGCGATCTGTCCGGCAATGAACGGCAGCAACAGTTGCACGCTGATCTTCACAATCGCATCGAGGGTCGAGCCGCCTTCGCCATGCACATTGAACAGCATCGTTACCAACAACGGCGTAAGGAAAATCCCGAACAGGCTGGACGCCGCCGCACTGCAAATCGCCGCCGGAATATTTCCGCGAGCCAGCGAGGTAAAAGCAATCGCCGACTGCACCGTTGCGGGTAACGCGCAGAGGTACAGCATGCCCAAGTACAGATCGTCGCCGATCAATGGCGACAGCAACGGTTTGAGCGCCAGGCCGATTAGCGGGAACAGCACAAAGGTCAAACCGAACACCAGCAAATGCAGACGCCAGTGGCCCGCCCCGGCGATGATCGACTCGCGCGACAGTTTGGCCCCATGCAGGAAAAACAGCAGGGCAATGGCGATGTTGGTCAACCAGCCAAAACCCACCGCGACCTGACCGCTGACGGGCAGCAAGCTGGCGAGAGTGACCACACCGATCAGGGTCAGGGTGAAGTTGTCGGGTAAGAAACGAGGGCGTGTCATCAGGATCATCCGGGTTTGCCAGGAGCGTCCTGACGACTCTAACGCGCCTGCGGTTTACCGACTAACGCTAATAACCCAGTAGATGTCGCCTAAAGGACATCACGATGGTTTAGAGGTCAGAAGTCACCCGGCTTCACGCGGCCGCACCTCGTTCATTGTTGCTACTCACCTCAAACTGCCCCACTAACTTTTGCAGTTTGTTGGCATTGAGCCTCACGGTTTCCGCGCTGCTCTGCAGCACCACCACCGTCTGGCGCATCTCAGTGGAGGATTGGTCGACCTTCTTGATCGTCTTGCCGTAGCCGAGGCTGCGATTGTTGAGTTGCTGAATGATCGCAAACATACTTTCCACGGCTTGATGCAACTGCACGTTTTCCGAAGATGCATCTTCGGCCAGGCGCAGGCTGTTATCGACGTCTTTGACACCCTCCTCCATGAAGCTGACGGCTTTGCGTTTCGTTCTGCAGGCCTTCGACCATCTGGCGAATGTCGTCGGCAGCACGTGATGTGCGTGAGGCGAGACTCCGGACCTCATCGGCGACCACCGCAAAACCTCGCCCATGTTCACCCGCGCGTGCGGCTTCAATGGCGGCATTGAGTGCCAGTAAACTGGTTTGATTGGTGATGTCGCTGATCAGGCCGGTGATGTTGCCGATCTGGGTCATGCGACTGTCTAGCAACTGCACGCTCGAAGAAGAACGTTCGACCACATTCCGAATAGACTGCGTGCCTGCCTGCACGGCGAGAAATTGCTCGCGGGCACGCGTGACGACTTCATCCATTGCCTGCTTCATTTGTTCAGCGCTGACAGAAGCTTGCTGGATCTCGCCCAATTGATCTTCGACGATGATCATCATGTGGTGCACAGCTTCGGCGACTTCTGCGGAAGTCAGACTGGCTTCGTGGCTGCGGCTCAACATCATCTGATTGGTGGTGCCGACGTTGCGATTGGCCTTCACCACTTGCCCGACAACCGAGTCCAGATGGTCGATAAAACTATTGATCCATCGCCCCATGTCACCGGTCTCATCGTTGGCCATTCGCGCGCGACATTCACATCCCCAACTGCGACATTCAGATGGGAAATCAAAAGCAAATACCAGGCCAATCCGTAAGGCCACCCACTATTGCTCTTTTCGCAGGGAAACTCCGGCACAGCCGTCGACTTTCTTGCTTGTTTAAGCGTGCAGGACGGCGGAGTGTGAAACGTCATGCTTCAAGTCAGCGCGCCAAGCGCGACACGCGCTATAAGAGGGCTGTTTTTAGACAGCGCTAATACGCTGCAATACCGACTCCCCCGCGCCTACGCAAACAGGCCCTGAAAATAGTTGGCAGTCATGACATGCACATGGCGGTTTGAAACGAAAAAAGTGCTGAGGATGAGGACGAATCCTTTCGCCAACCCGTTGTTTTGCCGTAGGCTCGATGCAAATCTGAATGCAAAACCATGAACCTGCACAAGGCTGTAAACTGCTTTCCCATGCGCAAACTTCTGTACTTGACCTTTTCCATGGCATTGATTGCCGCCGTTACGACCTACGCAATGTGGGCCGCGGACCGTCCGGTGGGTCATTACCTGTCAGACCTGCGGATCAATCTTGCGGTCGACCAAGGCACACCCGCTGATCGCGGCAATTTGCTTGGCATCCAGCCCGAGCTGTTTCCCACCGACTACCAAAGCCCGGAGCGCTTGCACCGCAAGCTGGCGGCCTATTTGCAGAAGGCGCAGGACCAGGGCCTGCTGAATGAAAAAACCATCGTTGTACTGCCCGAACATGTCGGCACCTGGCTGATGGTCAGCGGCGAGAAAGATGAGCTGTACCAAGCCACCACGCTCAAAGAGGCCATGAACTGGCTAGCGGTCAGCAATCCACTGAAGTTCGTCCGCGCACTGATCAGTGCCAAGGGCGACAGCCGTCTGGACGACGCGCACCTGCGTATGAAAGCCAAAGGCATGGCCAAGGACTACCAGGCGCTGTTTGGTGGTCTGGCGAAAGAATTCCATGTGACCCTGGTGGCGGGCTCCATCGTGCTGCCCGAGCCTCGCATCATCGACGGCACCCTGAAAATCGGCAGCGGCGCGTTGTACAACAGCAGCGTAGTGTTCGGCCGCGATGGCCTGCCGATCGGCCAGCCCCAGCGTCAGATGCATCCGGTTTTCGATGAACATGAAGTCATCGCGGCCAATGGCGAACATAAGCTCAACGTCGTCGACACCCCGGCCGGACGCCTGGGTGTGCTGATCGGCAGCGACAGCTGGTACCCGGATAATTACCGCAAGCTCGACAGCCAGGGTGCGCAGTTCGTCGCGGTCCCGGCGTTTGTGATCGGGCGTGGTACCTGGGACAAACCGTGGCGTGGTTACAAGGGGTTGTCGACGCCTGGCTCCGTCAGTCTTAAGGCCGGGGAGCTCAGTGAAGGCCAGGCCTGGCATCGTCTGACGCTCACCGCTCAACCACCCAGCAGCCAGGCAATCGCCGGCATGAGCGTGTTCCTGCGCGGTCAGTTCTGGGATCAGGGCAGCGCTGGTCAAAGTTTTCTCAGCAGAAACGGGCAGCAGTTCGCCGACGGCAATACCCGTGGCGCGCGTTTGCTGAACCTCTGGTTGTAACCGATGAAACCGTTGCCGATGCGTCTCGGTGATTTGTCGGTGGGCTTTGTTCATAGCTTGGCCGACGCGGTGCGCAGCCACGGTGTAGACCCGCAGACGCTGCTCGAACAATACGGCCTCGACGCGGCTCGCCTGAGCGAAGCAGGCGCCCGGCTCTCGATCCCGCGCTACATGCGCCTGGGCCATAGCGCCATTCAACTGACCGACAACCCGGCACTGGGTTTGCGCATGGGTCAGCTCAGTCGCCTGAGCCAAGCCGGCCTGGCCGGGGTCACCGCCGCCCAGGCGCCAACGGTGCGAGAAGCCGCTCGCTGCCTGATTCGCTTCGAAGCCTTATATGGCTCCAACTATCGCGGTCAATCGAGCTTCCACGAAGACGCCCAAGGTGCCTGGCTGCGGTTCTATTCCATCAGCCCTTACAACGCCTACAACCGCTTCGTGGTGGATTCGATCATCGCTGGCTGGTTACAGCAATTGTCCAGCATAAGCCCTGCCCCGTTGCGGGCCGAACGCATTGAGATCGAGTTTGAGGAACCGGATTACCGCACGGCTTATGAGGTGCTGGGTGACTGCCCGATCCACTTTGGCTGCGAGCACAATCAACTGCGCTTGAGCCTTGCCAGCCTCGCACAGCGTAACCCGGAACATTGCCCAAGCACTTGGCGACACCTGCTGCAACTGTGTGAACGGGAACTGGAGCAACTGACACGCACCCGCAGCCTGCGTGAACGAATCACTCAGTTACTGGGGCCGTTACTCAATGGTGGCCGGGAACCCGACCTGGAAGAAGTGGCGGCACGCCTGAAGCTGCCAACCTGGACCTTGCGCCGCAAACTTGCCGAAGAAGGCACGCAATTTCGCGCGATTCTCAACGACACACGTCGCGACCTGGCCATGACCTACATCCGCGATACCGAACTGGCGTTCGGAGAAATCGCCTACCTGCTGGGCTTTGCCTCAGCCGAAGCGTTTCAACGCGCCTTCAAACGCTGGAGCAGCCAGACACCCGGCGAGTTTCGCCGCAGTCATCGCCAATCCGCTTGACGCTTACAGCTCAGTAGCGTCTTCGGCTGGTTCCAGCGGGTCCAGTTCAAACGCCTGATACTCGAGCAACTCTTCTTGATATTCGTCCATTTTTAATTTCCCCCAACTCGTTGAAAAAAACGCCTGAATAAATGACCAGCACCCCGAGCATAAAGTGCCCACGTGAAAGAAAAATGACGCAGGCACGCCGCTCAACGGCTACTTAATAAAACGTAGCAGCCCGTCAGGAATTTATCACAGGATTTTTTCGATACAGGCCGTAGGACTACGGCCTGAGTTGACGTGGATCAATCTTGAAAGTCGCTGCACAATCGGTGTCACTGACCCGATCCCGCAGCGCCAGCACCCGATTACTGGCCTGAAACAGGATTGGGCGAAATAGGCTCGGTGGGTGGAGGGAGGCTTGATTGTGGCGGCGGAGTGACAGTTTCCGTGGCCGGTGCCGGTGCCGGCTCGGTGTTCTCGGCTGGAGCAATCGGAGCGGCTTCGGGCGGCGGTGCGACCGGCTCAGAGGCTGCTGGAGCAGCTTCGGCAGGTGCCGGCGCAGGTTCTGCCGCAGGTGCCGGGGTCGGCGCCAACGGAGCCGGTGCGGCCTTGGCTTCAGGCACGCCGAGATCGGGTTTCGGCTTCTCCTGGATGTGCGCGGCCTTTTTTGCTTCCGGAGGCAGGAATAACTCGACCAGGGTGAAGAAACGCTCGTAGAACTTGGGCGACGATACGGTTTCGCTGGCAACCTTGACCATCGAGTCGTCGGACGAGCCAATCGGCATCGACACCGAACCCAGCACGCCCACACCAACGCTGGCGGAGTTGTTGGTCTTCTTCAGCGCATAACGGTCCTGCAGGGCGTTGGCGAACATCGTCGCGTGGCGCCCCTCACTGCCATCATCGGCACAGACCACACTGAAGCTGATCTCCATGTGGGTCTCGCCGGTCTGCTGGAAGCTTTTGTGTCCGCTGACCAGTTTCGGGTCGGCGCTGGTGATGATGTAGCCCTGGCTGAGCAACGCCCGACGGGCAGCTTCGCACGTCTGCGTATCAGTCACCGGGTAGCTGCGCGAAAACGTTCCGGAGTCATCGAAGTTCTCATGCTCATAGATTGGGGCTTTCTTCGACGAGCAGCCGGCAGCGGCGGCCAGCACCAACGCCAGCCCGGCAACACGCATGGGAAATGATTTAAACATTGAACATCCTGAGGAAAACGGTCCGGGGCGTATTGTGCAACAGATCGATGCTTAGCGGAGTATCGATTAGTGTCTTAAAACAGTTACACGTCTAGTGACTGTCATTTACAGGAAAAAGTCGCACGGTAAATACTCAGGCGACGGGTAACCCACCCTGCTTTTGTTTCGCTCATAAAAAACCCCAGCCTTTCGGCTGGGGTCTTTATGTCGCGACAAGCTCAGTCAGGTATCAGAAGCGTTTGATCTCAGCCTGGCTTTCCAGCAGTTTGCGGTAAGCCGCAAAGTCTTGCTGGCCAATGCGTGAGGCGAGGAAGCGACGGTATTGAGCCTTCTCTTCTTCGGTCGGCGCAGCGGCTTCGTTCACGGCATTCAGACGCACGATCACCAGGCTACCATCGGCCAGGGTCACGTTACTGAAGGTCGGCTTGTCCTTGGCTGCCGGCTTCGGCATGCGGAACAGCGCTTGCAACACGGTTGGGTCAACCCCTTCCTGGCCACGAGTGGCTGCCTGGGTTGCTTTCCAGTTCTGGCCGTCGATCGCCTTGTCCAGCGGTGTCTTGCCATCGCGCAGGCTGACAATCAGCTCCTCAGCCTTGGTCTTGGCGGTAGCACTCGCGTGTTCCTTGGCCAATTGCACGCGAATGCTGGCAGCAACGCTTTCGAGCGGCAGTTGCGCAGGTTTCAGGTGCTCCTTGGCGCGCAGCACGATCACGGTTTCCGGATCGAGCTCGATGGCGGTGCTGTTGGCACCCTCATCCAGCACTTCAGGGCTAAACGCAGCAGTGACCACGGCACGGTTGGCCGCAACACCTTCGCCACCTTCACGGCCGAACGGCTTGGACGTGTGAACGGTCAGCTTCAGGTCCTGCGCCGGCTGAGCCAGATCGGAGGCTTCGAACGACGAGTCTTCCAGTTGCTTGGTCGCCTCGACGAAACGCTGCTCGACCTGCTGGGCTTTCAGCTCACGAGTCAGCTTGTCTTTCAAACTGGCTAACGTCGGCACTTCAGGTGCTTCCACGCCCAACAGCTTGATCAGGTGAACGCCGAAGTCGGTGCGAATCGGCGCCGAGACCTGATCCTTGGCCAACGCATACAGCGCTGTTTCGAAGGCTGGATCGTAGACACCGGGACCTGCATAGCCGAGGTCACCGCCGTTGTTCGCCGAACCAGGATCCTGGGAGAACTCTTTGGCCAGAGCCTCGAACTTCTCGCCTTTTGCCAGACGTGCCTGGATCTCTTCGATCTTGGCCTTGGCTTGCGCTTCGGTCATCTTGTCGTTCACTTCGATCAGAATGTGCGCGGCCCGGCGTTGTTCGGACAGGTTCGCAGTTTCTTTCTGATACGCCGCTTGCAGGTCTTCGTCCTTGACGCTGACCTGATCAAAGAAGGAAGCCTTCTTCAACTCGAGGTAATCGATGACCACCTGATCCGGCGTCATGAATTCCTTGGCGTGTTCGTCGTAATAGGCTTTGACTTCATCGTCGGTCAGCTTCACAGCCGCCGGATCAACCTTGACGTTCAGGGAAGCGAAATCGCGGGTCTGTTTTTCCAGACGGGCGAATGCCAGAACCTGTGCGTCGGTGACGAAACCGCTACCCGCCAGACCAGCGCGCAGCTGACCGATCAGCATTTCCTGAGCCAGCATCTGGCGGAATTGCATGCGGCTATAGCCGAGTTGGCGAATAACCTGGTCGAAACGCTCAGGGCTGAACTTGCCGTCAACCTGGAATTCAGGTGTTTGCAGGATCACTTGGTCCAAAGCGGCTTCGGAAAAGGCGAATTTCGAATCGTCTGCGCCTTGCAGCAGCAGCTTGCGATCGATCAAGCCTTTAAGAGCCGATTCGCGCAGCATTTTTTCGTCGAGCAACGAAGCATCGAAATCCTTGCCCAGCTGTTGCATGAGCTGACGGCGTTGCATATCGACCGCCTGGCTCAGCTCGTTCTGGCTGATTTCTTCACCATTGACCTTGGCCGCATCCTGGCTGTTGGTCGTAGCCTGGAAAATGGCCTCGATACCGGTGAACGCCATCAAAACAACGATGATCCCGATAATGGTCTTGGCAATCCAGCCTTGTGAATTGTCCCTGATATTCTGCAGCATGCGTCCCCCAGAAACGGTTGAACTTCAAAATTAGGCAACCGTGGAGCGTGGGTAGAATCCGGATAGAAGAAAGGCGCATCCGAGGATGCGCCTTCTCGTAACTGGCGGAGCGGACCGATGACTCGAACTTGCGAGCCTCGGCGTCTCGAATCGGCGACTCGCCGACTGGACTACCGCTCCGCTGCCAGGTCAGGCATGACCCCGACCCGGATAGGCAAAAACCTGAGTCGAACTTAGTTAACAGCTTCTTTCAGTGCTTTACCGGCTTTGAAACCTGGTTTTTTAGCAGCTGCGATTTCCAGTGTCTTACCGGTCTGTGGGTTACGACCAATGCGAGCTGGACGATCAGTGACGGAGAAAGTACCGAAACCAACCAGAACAACAGAGTCGCCAGCCTTGAGAGCGCCAGTGACGGATTCGATTACAGCGTCCAGCGCACGGCCAGCAGCAGCTTTCGGGATATCAGCGGATGCAGCGATAGCATCAATCAGTTCCGACTTGTTCACTCTAAGTCCCCTTATATCTATTTGAGTATGATTCTAAGTTTTTTGGTGAAAGCAAAAACGAGTGCTGAATGGCCTACAGACACTTAAGAGCCGCTTTATAACAAGGGCTCTAAAAAGCTGTCAACAAGCCCCCCAGGCAAATGCGTATTAATGCGTGCTAATTCTTTCCTTAGAGTCAGACTCGCGTTTTTCATCCTTTGCAACTATCTCTGGAGCTACATCGGGCAAGGGCTCCGGCGCGTATTGCAGCGCAATTTGCAGGACTTCGTCAATCCATTTAACCGGTTTAATCTGCAGATCTTGCTTGATATTGTCAGGAATTTCCTTCAGATCGCGTACGTTCTCTTCAGGAATGATCACGGTCTTGATCCCGCCGCGGTGAGCAGCGAGCAGTTTTTCTTTCAGACCACCAATCGCCAGCACCTGACCACGCAGCGTAATTTCGCCAGTCATGGCAACGTCCGCACGCACAGGAATCCCGGTCAATGCCGACACCAGAGCCGTGCACATGCCTACACCGGCGCTAGGGCCGTCCTTCGGGGTCGCCCCTTCCGGCATGTGGATGTGCGTGTCGCGCTTCTCGTGGAAGTCCAGGGGAATCCCCAGGCTCTTCGCGCGACTGCGGACAACGGTCAGTGCCGCTGTGATCGATTCGACCATCACGTCACCCAAAGAACCGGTTTTGATCAACTGGCCTTTACCCGGCACGACGGCGGCTTCGATGGTCAGCAATTCACCACCGACCTGAGTCCACGCCAGCCCGGTCACCTGACCGATCTGATCCTGCGATTCAGCCAGACCGTAGCGGAATTTGCGCACACCCAGGAAGTGTTCCAGCATCTCGGCCGTGACCTTCACCGAGAAGCGTTTTTCCAGTGAATGCTCTTTGACCGCCTTGCGGCAAACCTTGGCAATCTGGCGCTCCAACCCCCGTACACCGGCTTCGCGGGTGTAGTAGCGGATGATGTCGCGGATCGCTTCGGCGTCGAATTCCAGCTCGCCTTTTTTCAAGCCGTTGGCAGTAATCTGCTTAGGCGAAAGGTATTTGACGGCGATGTTGATCTTCTCGTCTTCGGTGTAACCCGGCAGACGAATCACTTCCATCCGGTCCAGCAGCGCCGGTGGAATATTCATGGAGTTGGAAGTGCAAAGGAACATCACATCGGACAGGTCGTAGTCGACTTCCAGATAGTGATCGTTGAAGTTGTGGTTCTGCTCAGGGTCAAGCACTTCCAGCAACGCCGACGCCGGATCGCCACGCATGTCACTGCCCATTTTGTCGATTTCATCGAGCAGGAACAGCGGGTTGCGGACCCCCACTTTTGTCATCTTTTGAATCAATCTTCCTGGCATCGAACCGATATAAGTACGGCGATGACCACGAATTTCCGCTTCATCGCGTACGCCGCCGAGGGCCATACGGACGAATTTGCGGTTAGTGGCGTGAGCAATCGACTCCGCCAGCGAGGTTTTACCCACCCCCGGAGGACCGACCAGGCACAACACCGGACCACGAATTTTCTTAACGCGTTTTTGCACGGCGAGGTATTCGAGAATCCGCTCTTTGACTTCTTCCAGACCGTAGTGGTCCGCATCGAGAATGTCTTCAGCGCGCGCAAGATCCAGACGCACTTTGCTCTGGGCCTTCCACGGCACCTGAACCAGCCAGTCAATGTACGAGCGGACCACGGTCGCTTCCGCAGACATTGGCGACATTTGTTTTAATTTGTTCAGTTCACCCTGGGCTTTTGCCAAGGCATCTTTCGGCAGCCCAGCGGCATCGATGCGCTTTTTCAGCTCTTCGATTTCGTTGTGGCCTTCGTCGCTGTCGCCGAGCTCTTTCTGAATGGCCTTCATCTGCTCATTCAGGTAGTACTCGCGCTGACTGCGCTCCATTTGTTTCTTAACGCGACCGCGAATGCGTTTTTCGACTTGCAGCAGGTCGATCTCGGCATCCAGCAACGCCAGAACGTGCTCGACCCGGGCCGACAAATCGATAATTTCGAGGATTTCCTGCTTCTGCTCGATCTTCAGGGCCATGTGCGCGGCCATGGTGTCGACCAGGCGGCCCGGTTCGTCGATGCTGTTGAGCGACGACAGGACTTCAGCCGGGACTTTCTTGCCCAGCTGCACATATTGTTCGAACTGAGCCAGCAGGCTGCGGACGAACACTTCCGACTCGCGCTCCGGCGCGTCGACTTCGTCGATCAATGAAACTTCGGCACGGCAGTGGCCGTCCACTTCGCTGAAACGCTCAACAGCGCCCCGCTGCTCGCCTTCGACCAAAACCTTGACCGTGCCGTCAGGCAGCTTGAGCAGCTGCAGAACGGTAGCAATGGTACCTACGCGATAAAGTGCGTCTTCACCGGGATCGTCGTCAGCAGGGTTTCTCTGAGCCAGCAGAAGGATCTGCTTGTCGCCCGTCATCGCAGCTTCGAGGGCTTCGATGGATTTCTCGCGCCCCACGAACAGCGGGATAACCATGTGCGGATAAACCACAACATCACGCAATGGCAGGAGAGGCAATTCGATGGTTGTCTTCATGATTTCGCCTCTACGGCGGCCATAAGGCCGTAAACAGATGGAAGTAAGCTTGAAACCAAGATGGGGGCTGCTTTGAAAAAAAACAAGCGCAAAGAGGGTGTTAAAAATGCTTTAAAAGAAAAGGGGCCCGAAGGCCCCTTCTTTGTTCCAGCTGCCTGACGCTTAAGCGTCAGGCGCAGCCTTGGCAGCAGGCTCACTGTTTTCGTAGATATACAGTGGCTTGGACTTGCCTTCTATAACGCTTTCGTCGATCACTACTTTACTCACCTCGGACTGCGAGGGGATTTCGTACATAGTGTCGAGCAATACACCTTCGAGAATCGACCGCAGTCCACGGGCACCGGTTTTGCGTTCCAGGGCTCGTTTGGCGACCGATTTCAGCGCGTCGGCCCGGAATTCCAGGTCCACACCTTCCATCTCGAACAGCTTGGCATACTGTTTGGTCAAAGCATTTTTCGGCTCGGTGAGAATCTGCATCAACGCAGCCTCATCAAGTTCGTCCAGCGTGGCAAGTACCGGCAGACGACCGACGAACTCCGGGATCAGACCGAACTTGACCAGATCGTCAGGCTCGACTTCACGCAGGGATTCACCCACCTTCTTGCCTTCTTCCTTGCTGCGTACTTCCGCGTTGAAACCGATGCCGCCCTTGGTGGAACGGTTTTGAATAACCTTTTCCAGACCGGAGAACGCACCACCGCAGATGAACAGGATGTTACGGGTGTCAACCTGAAGGAATTCCTGCTGCGGGTGCTTGCGACCACCTTGAGGCGGAACGGAAGCGACCGTACCTTCGATCAACTTCAGCAGGGCCTGCTGCACGCCTTCACCGGAAACGTCCCGGGTAATCGACGGGTTGTCAGACTTGCGCGAGATCTTGTCGATCTCATCGATATAGACAATGCCCATCTGGGCTTTTTCTACATCGTAATCGCACTTCTGCAGCAGCTTCTGAATGATGTTCTCGACATCTTCACCCACGTAACCCGCCTCGGTGAGGGTGGTTGCGTCAGCGATGGTGAACGGAACGTTCAGCAAACGGGCCAGTGTTTCGGCAAGCAGGGTTTTACCCGAGCCTGTCGGGCCGATCAGCAAGATGTTGCTCTTGCCGAGTTCGACGTCGTCATTCTTTTTGTCGCGCTGGTTCAGGCGCTTGTAGTGGTTGTACACCGCTACGGCCAGAACCTTCTTCGCACGCTCCTGACCAATCACGTACTGATCAAGGATGCCGCTGATTTCTTTAGGCGAAGGCAATTTATGCGCGCTGCTCTCGGCCTGGGCTTCCTGCACCTCCTCACGGATGATGTCGTTGCACAGGTCGACGCACTCGTCGCAAATAAAGACCGAGGGGCCGGCAATCAACTTACGCACTTCATGCTGGCTTTTGCCACAGAAGGAGCAATAGAGCAGCTTGCCGTTGTCCTCGCCGTTGCGGGTGTCAGTCATTCGTTCGATCCAAATCCGATAGGCTTGCAACACAAGATGAAGGCTATTGCGGGCTTTTTCAAGCCCGCTGGTGATCGGAGCAGCCGACCAACCCTATTTTGAGCTGCTTATTTTATGCGGGGCGCTGACTGATCACTTCATCGATCAAGCCGTACTCACGCGCGGCTTCTGCACTCATGAAGTTATCACGGTTGGTGTCACGCTCGATTTCTTCAAGAGTGTGCCCGCTATGCTTGGCCATCAGCGTGTTGAGACGCTCACGAATGAAGAGGATTTCCTTGGCATGGATTTCGATATCCGACGCCTGACCCTGGAAACCGCCCAATGGCTGGTGAATCATCACACGCGAGTTCGGCAGGCAGAAACGCTTGCCAGGGGCACCTGCAGTCAGCAGGAACGCGCCCATGCTGCACGCCTGACCGATACAGGTGGTCGACACGTTTGGCTTGATGAACTGCATGGTGTCGTAGATCGACATGCCCGCCGTCACCGAACCGCCCGGGGAGTTGATATAGAGATGGATGTCCTTGTCCGGGTTTTCCGCTTCAAGGAACAGCAGTTGCGCACAGATCAGGTTGGCCATGTAGTCCTCTACCGGACCAACCAGAAAAATCACTCGCTCCTTGAGAAGGCGCGAGTAAATGTCGTAAGCGCGCTCGCCACGAGCAGACTGCTCGACAACCATCGGGACCAGGCCGCCTGCGGCCTGGATATCAGAGTTCTGCTGAATATACGAATTACGGAACATGCTCTGCAGTCACTCCCAAATAGTTATGTCTTGAATACGCATAAGCCAGCACGAAGGCTGGCTTATGGTGTGTACTTCTTACCGCAAAAACGATCAGTCGGCTTGTGGAGCTTCTACCGGCTTGACTGCTTCTTCGTAAGAGACCGCTTTATCGGTCACGCTAGCTTTCTGCAGAACAGTATCCACAACTTGCTCTTCCAGCACAACCGAACGAACTTCGTTCAGTTGCTGGTCGTTCTTGTAGTACCAGGACACAACCTGCTCAGGCTCTTGGTAAGCCGAAGCCATTTCCTGGATCATTTCACGAACGCGGGCGTCATCAGGCTTGAGGTCGAATTGCTTGACCACTTCAGCCACGATCAGACCCAGCACAACGCGGCGCTTGGCTTGCTCTTCGAACAGCTCGGCCGGCAGTTGCTCAGGCTTGATGTTGCCGCCGAACTGCTGAACAGCCTGCACGCGCAGACGGTCAACTTCGTTGGACAGCAGAGCCTTTGGCACTTCGATCGGGTTGGTGGCCAGCAGACCGTCCATTACCTGATTCTTGACCTTGGATTTGATCGCCTGACGCAGTTCACGCTCCATGTTCTTGCGAACTTCGGTGCGGAAGCCTTCCAGACCCGTTTCCTTGATGCCGAATTGAGCGAAGAATTCTTCAGTCAGCTCTGGCAGTTTTGGCTCGGAAACAGTGTTCACGGTAACGGTGAACTCAGCGGTTTTGCCTGCCAGGTCGAGGTTCTGATAGTCCTCTGGGAAGGTCAGGTTCAGAACGCGCTCTTCGCCGGCTTTAGCGCCAACCAGACCATCTTCAAAACCAGGGATCATGCGGCCGGAACCCAGAACCAGCTGAGTACCTTTGGCGGAACCGCCAGCGAACACTTCACCGTCGACCTTGCCGACGAAATCGATGTTCAGCTGGTCTTCGTTTTGAGCAGCGCGATCAGTCACTTCAAAACGGGTGTTCTGCTTGCGCAGGACTTCCAGCATTTTGTCCAGATCAGCATCAGCCACTTCAGCGCTCAGGCGCTCTACGGTGATACCGTCGAAGCCAGCAACGGTGAACTCCGGGAACACTTCGAAAACTGCGACGTATTCCAGATCTTTACCAGCTTCCATCGATTTAGGCTCGATCGAAGGAGCGCCAGCCGGGTTCAGCTTCTGCTCAACGACAGCTTCGTAGAAAGAGGACTGGATCACGTCGCCGACTGCTTCTTGACGTGCATCAGCACCAAAACGGCGCTTGATTTCACTCATTGGCACTTTGCCTGGACGGAAGCCAGCAATCTTGGCCTTTTGGGCAGTCTGCTGCAGACGCTTGTTGACCTGAGTCTCGATGCGCTCAGCCGGCACGGTGATGCTCATGCGGCGCTCAAGAGCAGAAGTATTTTCAACAGAAACTTGCATGGATATTCCTCGTTGCACAGACGTTAGCCGGCCGTTTCCGACCCCAGAATCAAGGGCATGCATTCTAGTGGGTCAAACTCAAGAAGTCACCCTACTGAAAACGGGTAAAAAAGCAGCAGGCAATTTATAGGCGGGGACAAACGGTTGTGCCTCGCCCTGTTAGCAAATACAGCCAATCATGCCGGGGCTCTGCACCAATCCTTCTATATATAGAAGACATCGGTAATCCATCCCTGACAGTCGACCCCGCGAGGGGACCGACGGGCAAAATCGGCATCATCGAGAAACATAAATCCGATGACCCGACCTGCCCTTTCGACCCAGAACCTGCGGCCGCTTTGAAAATTCAGACTTCTAAAACAAAAACGGCGCAGCCCTTTTCAGGTGCTGCGCCGTTTTCTGCTATTAAATAGCTATTTGTAATGGTGCGGACGGAGAGACTCGAACTCTCACACCTTGCGGCGCTGGAACCTAAATCCAGTGTGTCTACCAATTCCACCACATCCGCATCAAGCTTTTAAAGCAAAGGCGCCAGACTGTTAATCTGGCGCCTTTCTAAATATGGGGTGGACGAAGGGGATCGAACCCTCGACAACGGGAGTCACAATCCCGTGCTCTACCAACTGAGCTACGCCCACCATATTGCCATGTTGCGTTACTTGTGCCAAAGCTGCCTAATGGCGCACCCGGCAGGACTCGAACCTGCGACCATCCGCTTAGAAGGCGGATGCTCTATCCAGCTGAGCTACGGGCGCCTTGTTAATCTGTATTCTTGGACGATTACAAACTAAGTGCTTTCAGTCTCGCCGAATTAAACATCAACTCTGCTCGACCTTCTTAACCAGTGCTAGGCTGTGCCCGACAAGTACGACGAATGTTATAGGTGACCCTGAAGGTCGTCAACTCTTTTTTAAAAAAAATTCATTTAATTAAAGGGGTTAGGGGAATTTGCAGACCAAGCGCCTTTGCCCTCACCTCATGACATGCGAGAATGCGTTCTCTTTTTTTCCCCTCTCGATGGTTAATCACGCGCAATGACTGCACAACTAATCGACGGCAAATCGATCGCCGCCAGCCTGCGCCAGCAGATCGCCAAACGCGTCAACGAGCGTCGCCAGCTAGGCCTGCGCACGCCCGGCCTCGCGGTGATCCTGGTCGGCAGTGATCCTGCCTCTCAGGTTTATGTCTCGCACAAGCGTAAAGACTGTGAAGAGGTCGGCTTCGTTTCCCAAGCCTATGACCTGCCTTCCGAAACCACTCAAGAAGCGCTGACCGATCTGATCGATCGTTTGAACGACGACCCAGTGATTGATGGCGTCCTCCTTCAGCTTCCATTACCTGAACACCTGGACGCCTCCAAGTTGCTGGAGCGCATTCGTCCAGACAAAGACGTCGACGGGTTCCACCCTTATAACGTCGGCCGCCTGGCCCAGCGTATTCCGCTGCTGCGTCCGTGCACCCCTAAAGGCATCATGACGTTGCTGGAAAGCACCGGTGTCGATCTTTACGGGTTGGACGCCGTGGTTGTCGGAGCCTCCAACATTGTAGGCCGGCCGATGGCGATGGAATTGCTGCTGGCCGGCTGCACCGTGACCGTCACCCACCGTTTCACCAAGGATCTGGCAGGCCACGTCGGCCGTGCCGACCTGGTGGTGGTTGCGGCCGGCAAGCCGGGGCTGGTCAAGGGGGAATGGATCAAGGAAGGCGCGATCGTGATCGACGTCGGCATCAACCGCCAGGAAGACGGCAAACTGGTCGGTGACGTGATCTACGAAACCGCCCTGCCCCGCGCCGGCTGGATCACTCCAGTCCCGGGAGGCGTTGGCCCGATGACTCGCGCTTGCCTGCTGGAAAACACGCTGTACGCAGCCGAAACACTGCACAGCTGAGTTCGCACTTCGACATCCGCGACGCACAAATGAACCCCGCCAATGGCGGGGTTCTTTTTGCCAGGATAAAAAACGCTACCACTCGCCGGAAACCTGCTGTTTTGTAGGGGTTTTCAGGGACTTTCACGTGTTCATTGAACAACCATCGACAGTTCTTCAGCCATACTCCTAAAATGCGTCAGTTTGAAGAAACAACCCGTTACAGAACGGCTAATCCACACCTAATGAGTCTGCCAGCGTGAAAATCCGTCTTTCCATCCTGAGCCTATTTTTTGCATTTACAGGGACGTTCATCACGCCAATAGCCAACGCCGCCGAAACCACCTCGGCGCCCCGCGACACCTCACAACTCAAGATCGCTTCCGGCAGCGCATTGCTGATGGACATGCAGACCAACAAAGTCATCTATGCCAGCAACCCTGACGTGGTTGTGCCGATTGCTTCGGTCAGCAAACTGATGGCTGGCCTGATCGTGGTCGAAGCCAATCAGAACATGGACGAATACCTGTCCATCAACATCAGCGACACGCCGGAAATGAAAGGCGTGTTTTCCCGAGTCAAACTCAAAAGCGAACTACCGCGCCGGGAAATGCTGCTGATTGCCCTGATGTCCTCGGAAAACCGCGCTGCCGCGAGCCTTGCCCATCACTACCGTGGCGGCTATGTCGCGTTCATTGCCGCGATGAATGCCAAAGCCAAGGCACTGGGCATGACCAGCACCCACTTCGTCGAGCCGACCGGGCTCTCCCCTCGCAACGTGTCCACCGCCCGCGACTTGAGCAAACTGTTGATCGCAGCGCACAAGTATCCACTTTTGACTGAGCTGAGCACGACCAAGGAAAAAACCGTCTCGTTCCGCAAACCCAACTACAGCCTGGGTTTCCGTAATACCGACCATCTGGTCAGAAAGCCGAACTGGGACATCAAACTGACGAAAACCGGATTCACCAATGAGGCCGGTCACTGCCTGGTGCTGGTCACCAGCATGGGTAATCGCCAGGTCGCGCTGGTGATTCTTGATGCTTTTGGCAAGTACACACACTTTGCCGATGCCAGCCGTATTCGCAACTGGGTGGAAACGGGCAAGGGCACGAACGTGCCGTCTGTAGCCTTGCAGTACAAATCCGACAAGAACCTCAAGCATCGTCAAAGCGGCGTAGTTGAAGCGTCGAAGTAAATAAGCGACAGAAAAACAAAGCCCCGATCATTCGGGGCTTTTTTTCGTCCAGCGTTAATCATTGGGCAGCGGCATTTGGTCGTCATCTGGAATGCGGTCCCCGGCACTCGGATCTCTCGTGCCGTGGGGATGTTCGGTTGGCACTACCATCGGACGCGCCAAGGGGTCCCTTAACGGATCGTTCGGATCCATCACGGGGTCAACACCCTCTTCCGGCGTGGTTGGAACACTGTCCGGACGTTTGTCGTTGAAACTCGAATCGGTAGACATACGCACCTCACTAAGGCTCAGGGTTTCAGGTCGGCAAGTGGATCGTAAGGCTTCGCAGGCACCTTGGGATTGTCGCCCGGCTTCACATCCCTGGGGGCCTTGGCGGGTCCGATGGGGTCGACTTGAGGATCGGCGAGGTCCGGTGAATCGGGGTCGAACCCCAATTCATCGCCCGAGGAATGCTCGGACGAGTGCGGGCCGTCGGGGGTATTGGAATGTGCCATGGGCGCCTCCTGGTCACAGCCCGTAGAAATCCGGGCCCTATACCTTGGAAGTCGGCAACGTGCAGGGGTGCCCGACAGATGACGAACGGCCTTACTGCGCGTTCAGCGCTTTCTTCGCCCTGGCTGCCGCTTGCTCCTGACCGGCCTGGGCAAGATCGCTCGCAGCCTTGAGCCATCGCTGTTGATCGACATTGGCCGGCAGCTGATTCGGCTTCTGGATCAGCACTGCCCAGCCACCGGCATCCTTGAGCGACGATTCAAACGAACCGAAGCCCATCAACTCGCGGCGATTCATGCCCGAGCGCAGCAGCACAGTGCGCTTTTGGCGGTTGTACCCGGCAAGAATGGCGTAACGGGGTTCAGCCCAGAACGCCGAGCCTTCAGTGAAGCGCACCATCACCGGGTATCCAGCCGCGACCTGGGTCAACAGCGCTGGCAGATTGCTGTCGAGGGGATAGACGACCATGCCGTACTCACGGGCAAGGTTCTGCATGTTCTGCTGCAACTGGGCTTCGGCACCCGGCAAATGCAACGGTTTTTCGAGCAAGCCTGGCGTAATTACAATGCCTTGCTGGGACAACAGGCTGGCCAGCACTTGCGGCCCGCTTTGATTCGCCACGCCACGGTAGAACGTACCGCTCAGCTCGACACGCTCCGGCAGGCGCTTGATTTCAGGCGCCACACTCCCCGCGCAGCCAGCCAGACCTGCAACGCAGCCAACGATCAGCACCAACGATCGAATTCGAGAAAATACCCGCACCATCATCACTCTCTTGATTTAGACGCCAGGTATTCGCGCGCCCGGCTTGGCCGTCGATCATAGGACGCCGAGCGACGTCGGTATAGCCTTAACCGGCAGATGATTGCATTCGATAGAGCGAACTGATTGGTGACAGCCGACCTTTGGTCAATAGCCTGAAACACAGCAGCGACTAGACTGTCATGTGCAAAGAGTGTGTGCCCGCAGCAGGGCAAAGAGGAGGCACTGATGAGCCTGACAATGACCATTGTGATGTTGATTTCTGGTTGGCTGGCCGTTGCCACCGCCATGTTATGGGGAGTCCTGCGCATTACCCGCCGGCACCATCACCGCCCTGCTCAATCGGCGCCGGTGGTGAAAACGGATGAAACCACTGCACACCACGCCAGCGCGCACTGACTGGCACTTTTTTAACAGCAAAAAAAACGGCCGCCTGCCCTCTTTCGAGCGCAGGCGGCCGTTTCGTTTATCGCCCGTTAAGCTTCAGTAACTACACGCTTTTGCTTTGACCGCCGCGACATCATGTTCAAACCCTCGATCGTCGCCGAGAACGCCATGGCCGCATAAACGTAGCCTTTCGGTACATGGGCACCGAAGCCTTCTGCGATCAGCGTCATGCCGATCATGATCAGGAAGCCCAGCGCCAGCATCACCACCGTCGGGTTGTCATTGATGAACTTGGCCAGAGGATCAGCCGCCAGCAACATCACCAGCACCGACACCACCACGGCGATGATCATGATCGGCAAGTGCTCGGTCATGCCGACAGCGGTAATGATGCTGTCGATCGAGAACACCATGTCCAGCATCAGGATCTGACCGATGGCGGCAGCGAAGCCAAGCGTCACGGCCGAAGTAGCCGACTTCGGATCATCCGGTGCCGGGTCCATGCTGTGATGGATCTCGGTGGTCGCCTTCCACAACAGGAACAAGCCACCGGCGATCAGGATCATGTCTTTCCAGGAGAACGCATGGCCGAGAATGTCGATCACAGGCTCAGTCAACTGGACGATGAACGCGATGGTACTCAACAGCGCCAGTCGCAGGATCAGCGCCATGCCGATACCGATGCGGCGTGCTTTCTGCCGATGCTGCTCGGGCAGCTTGTTGGTCAGGATTGAAATGAAGATCAGGTTATCGATGCCGAGCACGATTTCCATGACGATCAACGTGGCCAGGGCGACCCAGGCGGTGGGGCTTGCAGCAAGTTCTAAAAGGTATTCCATGGGTCAGTCCTGACTCGTTTTAAACGGTTTAGATTTCCTGGGACGAAGATTCGGTTTTGTCTTTATCTTCGTTTGATGATTCTTTCTTGCTGATCAGGCCGCCGGTGGCGTCGCTGATTGCTTGCTCGGCGGCTTTGTGGGTGTCATCGATCGCTTGCTTGGCGGTTTCGGCAGCCTTGCCCATCA
The DNA here is from genome assembly GCF_054898105.1 of Pseudomonas sp. MDT1-17. Lineage (NCBI taxonomy): Bacteria > Pseudomonadati > Pseudomonadota > Gammaproteobacteria > Pseudomonadales > Pseudomonadaceae > Pseudomonas > Pseudomonas sp. MDT1-17. Next base: position 4,591,585 of record NZ_JBUBVM010000001.1, read on the forward strand.
ATTGCTGAGCGCTTTTCTCGGCCTGGTCACAACCGGCCAATACCAGTAAAGACGTAATCAGCAGTGCCGTGGTTTTAAGCTTCATGATGCTTTCCTCGATAGAACAATCCGGACCGAAACGATGGCCCGTTGATAGCGAGGCATTCTAGGGAGGCAAACACTTCAGGAAAATTCGTATTTTTAGCGGTTATACTTCGGTTTTTACGAACTGTAGGTCATCATGCTCAATTATCGGCAATTGCATTACTTCTGGGTGGTGGCCAAGACCGGCAGCATTGTGCGCGCCTGCGAGCAACTCAATCTGACACCACAGACCATCAGCGGGCAAATTTCGCTACTCGAACAAACCTATGGCATCGAGCTGTTTCGCCGGGTCGGCCGACAGCTTGAGCTGACGGAAGCTGGACGTCAGGCCCTGCCCTACGCCGAGCAAATGTTTCAGCTGGGAGGTGAACTGGAATTGATGTTGCGAGCGCAGCCCAATGAGCAGCAGATTCTGTTTCGGGTGGGTGTGGCCGACGTGGTACCCAAATCCATCGTCTATCGGCTGATTGCGCCGACCATGGAATTGAGTGAGCCGCTGCGCATCACCTGTCGTGAAGACAAACTCGAACGCCTGCTCGCCGACCTGGCGATCCAGCGCCTGGATCTGGTCATCTCCGACAGCCCGATGCCATCGCACCTGAACATCAAGGGCTACAGCCAGAAACTCGGGGAATGCGGGATCAGCTTCTTTGCCACCGCTGAATTGGCGGCGCGCTACGGCCAGGACTTCCCCCGCAGCCTGCACGGCGCACCGCTGCTGATTCCCGGGCCGGAGACCGTGGTGCGCAGCCGCTTGCAGCGCTGGTTTGCCGAACAGCAGATCCAGCCACGCATCGTTGGCGAGTTCGACGACAGCGCCTTGATGCAGGCGTTTGGTCAATCCGGCAGCGGGATTTTCATCGGCCCAAGCGTGATTGCCGATGAAGTGAAGCGCCAATACGGCGTGGAGTTGATTGGCCAGACTGACGCGGTGACCGAGTCGTTCTACGCCATTTCGGTGGAACGCAAGGTCAAGCACCCCGGCATTGTGGCCATTACCGAAGGTGCCCGACGCGAACTGTTCACCGAGCTGTGAGGTGTCAGGCGCAGACTTCGCGAGGCTTGAAGGTCATCAGCGCGATCGCCAGCAGGATCGAGGCCAGGATAAAACCGGCGGCCGCGAAACCGAGACCTTGCAGTCCGACACCGTCAATGACCCGGCCGCCGATCATGGCGCCCAGACCGATCCCGAGGTTGGCCCCGGCAATGTTCAGCGATGCCGCGAACGCCGGCGCTTCGGGTGCAGCTTTCATCAATCGCACATGGCTGACCAGGAACAACGCCGCCTGCGTCACGCCCCAAATCCCCATCGCCGCCGCCAGACCGAGGGGCGAATGAATATTCGGCACCAACGCCACCAGACCGGCGATCATGAACGCGCAGAACATCATCGAAGCGATCAACGGATGACGATCCACCGCGCGCCCGCCCAGTGAGTTGCCGATCAACCCGACCGCGCCGAAGCCCATCAGGCACCAGCCGACCACGGTGCCATTGAAACCGGCCAAGCGCTCAAGAATGTCCGCCAGGTAGGTGTAAGCGGTGAACATGCCGCTGAACACCAGGATCGACAGCAACACATGCCCCACCATCAGCGGACTGCGCAGGATCTTTAATTGCGAGCGGAAACTCACTTGCTGCTGATGCAGATTGGTTTTCGGCAGGTAGATAAACAGCAGCAACGCCTTGGCAAACGCGATCACCGCCAGAATGCCAAAGGCACTGCGCCAGCCGAATGCATCAGAGATCAGTGTGCCCACAGGAATACCAAACACCGTGGCGCAGACAATACCGAAACCGATCTTGGCGATGGCGCGGCCGGCATAGTCCGGGCCGACAATGCCCACCGCCGTCTCACTGGCCAGCGCCCAGAACACCGGCAAGCCCAGCGCCGGAATCAACCGGGCAATGGCCATTACCCAAATGTTCGGCGCAAACGCCGCGAGGGTGTTGGCCAGACCGAACATGATCAGCACCGAGATGAACAACTTGCGGCGCTCGAACCGGGCAAAGTAAGCGGTCAGGAATGGCCCGAATGCGGCGACCGTGAAGGCGAACAAGGTCACCAGCAAACCCGCCTGGGGGATAGTGACTTCAAGGTCTCGAGCGATGGCCGGCAACAGGCCGACGATGACGAATTCCGTGGTCAGCACCGTGAAACCGGCAGCAGACAACAGAAGGATGGGCAACAACATGCAGACTCCAGAAAACGACGACACCAGCGATAGCCCGAAGGCCCACTGGCATAACATGAAAATGAGGATGCGGAATCTTAACAGAGTGTTTCTGAACGTGGTTGCACGAACCTGCATATCGCGTTGACCGACTGGCGGCAGATCGTCACAGGTCTGAAGGATAAAGACGACGCTGTGATAAAGTCCGCGCCCTGCGATTCGTACACCCTGTTCATCAGCCGTTTGGTGGACTCGATGTCGCGACACCCCGCACCTAATAAAATCAGAGATGCCGTTTTATGACTGTTTCATCCCCTTCGTTGTTGCAACGTTTGAAGCGCTTGAGCCTGGTTACGCAGATAGTCATCGGCCTGATCGCCGGGATTGCCCTGGCGCTGGTTGCGCCTGAAGCGGCGAAGTCCACTGCGTTTATCGGCAAAGTCTTCGTATCGGCGCTTAAAGCTGTCGCACCGATTCTGGTGTTCGTGCTGGTCATGGCGTCGATCGCCAACCATAAGCACGGCCAGGAAACTCACATCCGGCCGATACTGTTTTTGTATCTGCTGGGGACTTTCGCGGCGGCGGTGGTCGCCGTTGTCGCCAGTACGTTGTTCCCGTCGAACCTGGTATTGGCGACTCACGACGTTGCGGTCACCGCGCCGGGCGGTATCAGTGAAGTGTTGCAAAGTCTGTTGCTGAGCGTGGTCGACAACCCCGTCAGCGCGCTGATGAATGCCAACTTCATCGGCATTCTGGCGTGGGCGATTGGCATGGGCATTGCCATTCGCCATGCCGGTGACACGACGCGCGAAGTGCTCGGTGATCTGTCCAATGGCGTGACCTTGATCGTTCGCTTGGTGATTCGTTTCGCGCCGCTGGGGATCTTCGGCCTGGTCGCTTCGACCCTCGCCACATCCGGTTTCGGCGCCTTGATCGGCTACGCGCATCTGCTGGCGGTGCTGCTGGGCTGCATGCTGTTTGTGGCGCTGGTGATGAACCCGGTGATCGTGTTCTGGAAGCTGCGTCGCAACCCGTATCCGCTGGTGCTGATGTGCCTGCGGGAAAGCGGCATCACCGCATTTTTCACCCGCAGTTCGGCGGCGAACATTCCGGTCAATCTGGAATTGAGCAAGCGCCTGGGCCTGCACGAAGACACGTACTCGGTTTCGATTCCACTCGGCGCGACCATCAACATGGCGGGCGCGGCGATCACCATCACCGTGCTGACCCTGGCAGCCGTGCATACGCTGGGCATCGCTGTGGACATTCCTACAGCCATCTTGCTGAGCGTCGTCGCGGCGATTTGTGCCTGTGGCGCTTCGGGCGTGGCGGGCGGCTCGTTGCTGTTGATTCCACTGGCGTGCAGCCTGTTTGGCATTCCAAGTGAAATCGCCATGCAAGTGGTGGCGGTCGGTTTCATCATCGGTGTGTTGCAGGACTCGGCGGAAACCGCGCTGAATTCCTCCACCGACGTGCTGTTCACCGCCGCCGCGTGCCTGGGTGAAGAAGAAAAAGCCGAGCGTATGGCGTAACAAAGATCAAAAGATCGCCGCCTCGTTTCACTCGACAGCTCCTACATTGAAATGCTTACCCCTGTAGGAGCTGTCGAGTGAAACGAGGCGGCGATCTTTTTGATTCACCAAAAAAAGCCCGCCAAGGCATAAACCTTGGCGGGCTTTTGTGTATCCGGGAGTTTTAGAACGCACCCATGTAATCGCGCTTGCCCACTTCCACACCGTTGTGACGCAGCAGTGCGTAGGTGGTGGTGACGTGGAAGAAGAATTGCGGCAGGCCGTAGCTCAGCAGGTAAGCCTGGCCGGTGAAGCGCTTCTCTTTCGGCGTGCCCTGACGGGTGATGATTTCGATGCCTTCCTTGCCGTCGATCTGTTCTGGTTTGATCTCGCCGATGAAGGCCAGCACCTTGGCGATCAACGCTTGCAGCTCGGCAAAGGTGGTTTCGGTGTCGTCGTATTTCGGCAGTTCAACTTCGGCCAGACGCGAAGAAACGCCTTTGGCGAAATCAACGGCGATCTGCACCTGACGGACCAGCGGGAACATGTCCGGGTACAGACGGGCTTGCAGGAAAGCGTTTGGGTCGATGTTCTTGGCGGTAGCGTGTGCTTCGGCCTTGTTCAAAACGTCACTCAGGGCGTTGAGCATTTGTTTGAAAACCGGGACGGAAGCGGCGTACAGGGAAATAGTCATGGCAGTCTCGTGTGGTGACAGGAGGGAAACGTGGGCCGATTATAGCCATCCCCGCCCCTCCTGCGGCTTGTCTTTTATCCTGCAAGGATTACGCTAGGCGGCTTCGACTGCATGCTTCGACTGCATAGGGAAAAGCGCGATGAGCACTGAGCAAGAAACGACCTTCGACGAGCCGCGACTCAACAGCACCGAAATCCGCATTCTGGGTTCGTTGATCGAAAAACAGGCCACCAGCCCGGAAACCTATCCACTGACCCTCAATGCGCTGGTGATTGCCTGCAACCAGAAAACCAGCCGCGAACCGGTGATGAACCTTACCCAGGGTCAGGTCGGCCAAAGTCTGCGCGCCCTCGAAGGACGCGGTTTTACCAAACTGGTGATGGGCAGTCGTGCCGATCGCTGGGAACATAAGGTCGACAAGGCACTGGAACTGGTGCCGGCGCAGGTCATTCTTGCTGGGCTGCTGTTCCTGCGCGGCCCCCAAACGGTCAATGAACTGCTGACACGCAGCGGCCGCATGCATGACTTCGAAGATGCCGAACAGGTCGTGCATCAGCTGGAACGCTTGATTGCTCGAGGTCTGGCGCTGTTGATTGCGCGCCAGGCCGGTCAGCGGGAAGACCGCTACATGCACGCCTTGGGCGACCCGGCTGACATCGAAGTGATCATGGCGGCACGGCAGAACCCGGTTGAACGTGGCACGGGCAGCGGCGTATCGGTTGAGCGGATCGAAGAACTTGAGGCGCGGATTGCGGCGCTGGAAGAGCGTCTGGCCCGCCTCGAGTAAACAACACGGTCTATGTAGCAGCTGCCGAGCCTGCGAGGCTGCGTTCGGCTCGGTCCGCGCTCGGGCGCAGCAGTCGTAAACCCTGCATGTAAGGTTTTCCAGAAACACCGCATCGCTTGATTTAACGACTGCTGCGCAGCCGGACGCAGCCTCGCAGGCTCGACAGCTGCTACAAAGAGGGATGCGTGGTTATTCGCCGTCCCAATAATCCACGCCGTCTGCCGGCCTGGCGACGGCGACGAAGCCCGAGGCATTGCCTTCGGCGTCGACCTTGAAGTCGTCCATCACCGCGTACTTGCCGGAATCCGGGTACTCGCAAATCTCGGGGGATAGCTGGGTGCTGACCGCCAGGTAGCGCAGCTCAGCGTTGCTGGTGTTGATGATCTGGTGCGCGGCTTCAGGGCCGCCCGGCGGGCAGGCAATGACATCTCCGGCGCGAACGGGAAAGCGTTCGGCACCCAAGCGAATCTCCCCTTCCCCGGCCACGATGTAAAACATCTCTTCGTTAACCCGATGACTGTGAAACGGACTGCCACGCATCCCCGGTTCCAGCGCGTACAGGCGATAACCCAGCTTCTGCGCGCCGAGCTGCTGGCCGATGCGCGCCTGCCGCTGCTGATAGCGGCCGGCGGTGTCTCCTGTAGGGGCAAACGCTTCGGGCATCGCCTCAAGTTCGGCTTGATCCAGATTAAGAATGGCAGGATGCATGAATAACCCCGGTCACGGTTTCGCTTGCTGGGCAGCAGTATAGCCAAGGCCACTGCGGGAAAATTCCACGGCGTTGTGAAACTGCTCATCGGTCGGCCGCACGCCGGTGTACAGCACGAACTGCTCCAGCGCCTGGATCGCGATCACTTCCAGTCCGGTGATCACTCGCTTGCCTTCAGCACGAGCGCGCACAATCAGCGGTGTTTCCGAGGGGACGGCCACCACATCGAAGACAGTCTCGGCAGCAGCAATGGTTTCAGCATCGAACGCCAGCTGATCGACTTCGGGGCCGCCAGACATGCCAATCGGTGTGACGTTGATCAGCATCTGCGGCCGCTCCGAGCCCAGCTCCGCTTGCCATTGATAGCCCAGCGATTCGGCCAACGCACGTCCGGCACGCTCATTACGGGCAACGATCAGACCATTTTTGTAGCCACCATCGCGCAAGGCACTGGCCACAGCCTTGGCCATGCCGCCGCTGCCGCGCAGGGCAAAGGTCGATTCCTTCTGCACCTCGTGGGTTTCAAGCAACTGGGCGATCGCGATGTAGTCGGTGTTGTAAGCCTTGAGATGGCCGTCAGTGTTGACGATGGTGTTGATCGATTGAATGGCCGCCGCGGAGGGGTCCAGTTCGTCGACCAGCGCAATGCACGCCTCCTTGAACGGCATCGACACGCCGCAACCACGAATCCCCAAGGCGCGAATGCCGCCAACGGCGCCTGGCAGATCCTGGCTGCTGAAGGCCTTGTAGTAAAAATTCAGGTCCAGTTGCTCATACAGATGATTGTGAAACCGCAGGCCAAAATTGCCGGGACGTGCGGAAAGTGACATACACAGTTGGGTGTCTCTGTTGGGGTTCATCTGCATGAAAAATCTCCTTCAATAGCACTTTCAGATGGACGGGATTAGCCATTCCACCGGGTCTGATCGATCATAACGGCGTGTCTGCACGCGGCATCACTGGACCGTAAAGATGCTAGTACAGACCTTACACAAAATTTACCCAACGGCTGTGCTGAATTTCAAAAAAACGCTGTCTTAGAAGTATCCCCGCGACAATCCTTGGGTCTATTGCAGACGCAAGCGCCGGGTCGAAGAACCGAGGAATTATCATGATCCGTAAAATCCCCACAGTTGCCTTGCTGATCGGTGCTTTTGCTATCGCAGGGCAGGCAGAGGCTGGCGGCGGGCACGGTTGGGAAGGACCGGCGGTATTTGGCGCGATCGTTGGCTCGGCCATCGTCGGTTCGGCCATCATTAACAGCAACCGCCCGGTCTATGTACAGCAACCGGTTTACGTTCAGCCTCAGCCGGTTTATGTACAACAACCTCCACCGGTTTATTACCAGCCGGCACCGGTCTACGTGCAACAACCGGTCTATTACGGCCCGCCGCCGGTTTACTACGGTCCGCCCCGTGGTTATTACGGTCCACCGCGCGGTTATTACGGCCCTCCCCACGGTTACGGCCGCTGGTAACACAATCAAAGGCCCCGCCTCAACAGCGGGGCCTTTTTTGTGACCGTCCGTCGGTAGAGGTCTTGATAAATCTCGCCAAGGTCGCTGTCGGGACAGTCTTTGCGGTTCAAGTTGGCAAGATTGACTCGCCACCCTTCCGCCATTGGGAAAAACGGTCATATTTATGTCATGTCAGGTCCGCAATCTTGGACCTGTCCGCTAACAACAGATTGATAAAAACAAGGACGACCTCATGCCCACGCAAAACCCGCACCGTATTGTCGGCTTGTGCACCTCCAGCAAGGTGTACAACGCACTGACCGAACTCAAGCACCTGGAAGGCCATCGCAGCGCCAAATTTCTTTCGCTGCTGGCAGAAAACCTGGTGCGCAAAGGCCTGCTCAACGAGCAGGAAGTGGTCCATATGCTTGATCTGGTGGTCGACTGAACCGAAAGCTCATTGGCGTCAATGACGACTATCGAAAGCGTTGATTGTCCGTCCAGCCGTCGGGTCCGTAAGGTAGCTCCATAGATTGATGGAGGTACTTATGTCCCAGGTTCAGATCATGTCCGTTATCGGCAGCGCCGTTCCCGCACCGCTCAGAGAGCTAGGATTGCTCGCCTGTTGGTACCTGGTGCAGGACGGTGAACCGATCAGCGGTCCGCTCACCTCGCTGCCGGCCGCCCAGGCACTGTCGCAACGTATCGGCCAAGGCCAACTCAGCGCTTAAGGCAGCTGCACCCGCGGCTTGGTTTCAATGAAGATTGACCAGCTCGACATAAACAGCGCGGCGATCAGCGGCCCGATCACAAAACCATTGAGGCCGAAGACCGCCAGACCGCCAAGGGTCGAGATAAGGATCAGATAGTCGGGCATCTTTGTATCCTTGCCCACCAGGATCGGTCGCAGCACGTTATCCACCAGACCGATCACAAAAATTCCGAACAGCCCCAGCACCACGCCCTGCCAGATCGCCCCGGCGAACAGGAAAAACGCCGCCACCGGTGCCCAGACGATCCCCGCCCCCACCGCTGGCAACAGGGATAGAAACGCCATCAATACCGCCCAGAGCAACGCGCTCGGGACGTCCAGAAACCAGAAAATCAAACCGCCCAACGCGCCTTGCGTGATTGCCACCAGCAGGTTGCCCTTCACTGTCGCCCGCACCACGCGATTGAACTTTAGCTGCAGACGGCGTTTCTGGTGTTCATCCAGCGGCACGGCAGCGCGTACTTTTCGCGCCAGTTCTGCACCGTCGCGCAAAAAGAAGAACAGCAGGTACAGCATGATGAAAAACCCCATCACGAATTCGAACGTACCCTGACCAAAACTGAAGGCTTTGTTGGCGATGAACTCATTGCCTGTCACTGCACTCTTGATGATTTTCTCCCGCAACCCGTCCAGCTCGCCAACCCCGGCCCGATCGAGCACGTGCTGAAAGTACGGCGGCAGGCTTTGTTTGAAACGCGTCACATACCCGGCGATGTCCAGTTCGCCGCTTTCGATGCTCTTGTACAGAGCGGCCCCTTCTTGAACCAGCAAGATACTGAGGATGATCACCGGCAGGATCGCGATCACCACGCATATGCTCAGGGTGAGCAGCGACGTCAAGTTGCGCTCCCAGCCGAACTTCAGTTGCAGTCGACGCTGCAGGGGCGCGAAGAGGATACCGAGGATGACCGCCCAGAACACCGCGCCGTAAAACGGCAGCAAAATCCAGATGAAAGCGGCGGTGACCAGTCCCAGTAAAATCGCCAGTGATTTGTTTTGCAGTTTCTCTTCGTTCATGTCCAATCCATGTCAGTCCGCGGGGGCGCAGGCTCTTGTGCTGAAGAGCCGTGCTGATGCTTAGTCCGCCACGGTTCGCGCGAGTGCCATCCGTTTGTTCATCAAGCATAGATCCAGATCAATGAATCTTTGGGGCAAGCCGCTTATTCTCGGCGGCTTTTGTGACCGACACTGCCATGACCCTGCTCCCCCCGGAACTGCTCGCCCCCGCGGGCACCCTGAAAAACATGCGTTATGCCTTCGCCTATGGCGCCGATGCGGTGTACGCCGGTCAGCCCCGTTACAGCCTGCGGGTGCGCAATAACGAATTCGATCACGCCAATCTCGCCCTCGGCATTCACGAGGCCCAGGCTCAGGGCAAGCGTTTTTATGTGGTCGTGAACATCGCCCCGCACAACGCCAAACTGAAAACCTTCCTCAAAGACCTGGCGCCGGTGATTGCCATGGCGCCGGACGCGCTCATCATGTCCGACCCGGGCTTGATCATGCTGGTCCGCCGGCATTATCCGCAGATGCCGATTCACCTTTCGGTGCAGGCCAACACGGTGAACTGGGCCAGTGTCGAGTTCTGGCAGCAACAAGGCTTGAGCCGGATCATCCTGTCGCGGGAACTGTCCCTGGAAGAAATCGCTGAAATCCGCGAGCAGGTCCCGGCGATGGAGCTCGAAGTGTTCGTTCACGGCGCCTTGTGCATGGCCTATTCCGGCCGCTGCCTGCTGTCGGGTTATATGAACAAGCGCGACGCCAATCAGGGCAGCTGCACCAACGCCTGTCGCTGGAAGTATTCGGCGCAGCCGGCCACGGAAAATCAGCTGGGCGAGATCGTGCAGACTTTCCAGCCTGAACCGACCCTGGGCATCGGCGCCCCGACCGATCAGGTGTTCCTGTTGCAGGAAGCCAACCGGCCCGACGAACTGATGCCAGCTTTTGAAGACGAACACGGCACCTACATCATGAACGCCAAGGATCTGCGCGCGGTGCAACACGTCGAACGCCTGACACAGCTGGGTGTGCACTCATTGAAAATCGAGGGCCGGACCAAATCCCACTTTTACTGCGCGCGGACCACTCAGGTTTACCGCCGGGCGATCGACGACGCAGTGGCTGGTCGTGAGTTCGACCGCAGCCTGATGACGGACCTGGAATCCCTCGCTCAGCGCGGCTACACCGAAGGTTTTCTGCGGCGGCATGTGCATGACGAATACCAGAACTACCAGCACGGCAGTTCGGTGTCGGAGCGCCAGCAGTTTGTCGGCGAGCTGACCGGTGAGCGGCGTGACCGGATGGCGGAAGTCAAGGTGAAGAATCGGTTTGGCCTGGGCGATCACATGGAACTGATGACGCCAAAGGGTAACTTCCAATTCGACTTGCATCAGCTGCAAAACATCAAAGGCGAGCCGATCAAGGTGGCGCCGGGGGATGGGCACACGGTGTATCTGCCGATTCCGGATGCGGTGGATTTGAGTTTTGGGTTGTTGATGCGGGATGTCAGCGTGCCTTGATGTCCGCCTACGTGAACTCCTCCCGCAACATCCCCACAAACGCCTCCCGCGCCGGGTGAACCCCGGCATTTTCATGCCAGTAAAAAAGGTTGTCGATCGCCGTCAGCTCAGGGAACTCAAATCCTGCGCAACCCGCTCCTTTGGCGTACTGATCAAACACCCCTTTAGGCACCAGCGCAACGCCCGCCCCAGCACTGACGCAGCCGACAATCGCGCCGTAACTGGCCAGGCTGACGATCGGCAATGCCTGCCCCTGCCGCAACAACCAATGCTCCAGCGCCGCCCGGTAGGGACAACCCTGAGGCCACATGAACACGGTCTTGTCCTGCAAATCCGCGATATCACGCACCGGCCCCATTGACGTCGAGGCAATCAGCAGCAGCTCCTCGCGGTACATCGGCGTGCGCTTGAGGTGTGAGCGCTCGACATCCACTGCGACGATCGCGCCGTCGAGTCGGTGATTGAGTGTGTCGTCGAGCAATTGGCTCCAGCTGCCGGTGGTCAGCTCCAGCGCAACCGCAGGGAAACGCTTGTGGAACTTCGCCAGCAGCCGCGGCAAACGACCGGTCGCCGACGACTCGATGGCGCCTATGCGCAACGGTCCGGATGGCTCGGCGGCAGGGTCCATCGCGCGTTTGGCTTCAACCGTCAGGGCGAGAATTTTCGAGGCATACGCCAGAAAGGTTTGCCCCGCCGGGCTGATTCGCAGCCCTCGGCCCTCGCGTAGAAACAGCGCGACACCCAGCTCCGCTTCCAGGGACTTGATCCGTGCCGTGATGTTCGACGGTACGCAATGCAACAGTTCAGCCGCCCGGGCGATGCTGCCGACCTCGGCGACGGTCTTGAACATGCGAATCTGTGCCAGCTCCATACATCACCTAAAGTGAACAGTTGATGCAGTATAAGTCAGCTGTGGAGAACGGTCAGGCTTCTGATACTCGGTGCCTATGCCCACAGGTATCCGACCATGCAACCGCTCACAGCCACCTCCCATTCCCCCGTCAAAATCATCCTGGCCATGGCCTTTGTTGTTGCCTGCTGGGGTTACTCACCGACCGGTATTCACATCGGTCTGCAGGCCTATGATCCTGGACATCTAGCACTGCTGCGGTTTCTGGTGGCATCGGCGTTCATGGCGGTGGTCACAGTGTTCCGCGGCATCAGCCTGCCGACTATTCGCGACCTGCCGCTGATGTTCGCACTCGGTTTCTTTGCGGTTAGCCTGCACCATGTCGCGCTGAATTTCGGCCAACAAGGTGTCAGCGCCGGAGCGTCCAGCGTATTGGCACAATCGACGCCGTTGTTTAGCACACTGCTGGCGCGCTTTGTATTCAAGGACCGGGTGAGCGTGTGGCGTTGGGGCTGTGTTTTTCTGGGATTGACCGGCGTGGTGATTGTAGTGGCCGGCGATCACGGACTGGGCAGCATCGACGCCCATGGATTGCTGATTTTGTTGGCGGCGGTGTCGTGGAGTTTTTACTTTGCATTGCACAAGCATCACTCGCGGCGCTACGACGGGCTGACATTGGTGTGCTACACCGTCTGGGCCGGGACGGTGCTGCTGTTGATTTATCTACCCGGCCTGGCGAATCAGGTGCTCAGTGCACCGGTTCATGTGCAACTGGCGGTGGTTGCGCTGGGCGTGTTCCCAAGCGCCCTCGCGTACCTGGCCTGGGCGTATGTGTTGGCTCACGTAGACCTGAGCCGGGCAACGATGACGCTGTATCTGATTCCACCGACCGCCATGGCGATTGCGTCTTTTGCGCTGGGCGAACGGCCGACGTTGATGATCATTGTTGGCGCGCTGGTGGTGCTGGTCAGCGTGTTGGCGTTGAATCTGGAGCGGCGGGTGGTGGCTCAGGTGGCTAGCATCTGATCGTTGATCTGCGTTGAGGCGTCTGGCGCTATCGCGAGCAAGCTCGCTCCCACAGGAATCACGGCGGTTGTCAGCGCTCTGTCGAAAACCGGTCGCGACTGTTGGTCAGGTGCAGCCACATGGCCGCCCGCGCCGCATCCGGATCCTGGCGCTTGATGGCGTTGAGAATCGCCTCGTGCTCAAGGTTGGCCAGTTGCCCGAGCTTGCTCAAGTCCACTGCGCCGCGCTCGGCGGCATTGACGCGGGTTCGCGGGATCATGGCGCTGCCCAGGTGCTGCATGATTTCGGTGAAGCACACGTTGCCGGTGGCTTCGGCGATCAGCAGATGGAAGCGCTTGTCGGCTTCGACGCAGCTGTCGTTGTTGGCCAGCAGGCTCTGATAGTCGTCCAGCGCTTCGCGCATCTGCGCCATTTGATGATCCGTGCGACGGGTTGCCGCCAGTGCGGCGGCCTGGGTTTCCAGGCCCATGCGCAACTCCAGAATGCTGCGCACCCCCAGCGCGGTATCGACGTTCAACCGAAGCCCCTGTTCCGGCGCTCGTTCAATCACAAAGGTGCCAATACCGTGCCGGGTCTCCACCAACCCGGACGCCTGCAACTTCGAGATCGCCTCGCGCACCACCGTGCGACTGACCCCATGCTCCTGAACAATCGTGTTCTCGGACGGCAGCTTGTCCCCGGGCAGCATTTGGCCGAGCAGGATGCTCTGGGTCAGTTTGGTGACCAGGTCATAGGCCAGGTTGTGGGTGCGCTTGCGGGCAGGCGCGTCGAGGTCTTCTTGCATGGCGGTCATCCGAAATCAGGGCTACCGGAATCGTAGCACTGCGCTCGGCGGGAATCTCAGGAAAACGCCGCCAACTTGTATGACAACACTCAACAACTACGGCACAAGACCACCAAGAAGGCGCCAACCACCGCAAAATGAACAACACATCCCTTGTACAGCGCCATTTTGTTGGACAAAGACACTTGCAGGACGAAAAAATGCAGTTGTATGATGTCCATCAACTCGTCACGCCCGCCACACCCCGCATAACAATAATCAGTGGGAGATAACGCAGTGAATACATCCATATCCGGGATGAACGATGGCGCCGACTCGGTCCTGAAGTCCGCCATCTCGAAAGTGAAACGCCATGTACTGCCGCTGTTCGTGATCATGTTCATCGTCAACTACATCGACCGCGTGAACATCGGCTTCGTCCGTGCCCACATGGAACATGATCTGGGGATTGGCGCTGCCGCCTACGGCCTTGGTGCCGGGCTGTTCTTCATCGGTTACGCGCTGTTTGAAGTCCCCTCCAATATCCTCCTGCAAAAAGTCGGCGCACGAATCTGGCTGACCCGCATCATGCTGACCTGGGGCCTGGTTGCCGCTTGCATGGCGTTCATCCAGAACGAAACCCACTTCTACATTCTGCGATTCTTGCTGGGCGTGGCCGAAGCCGGTTTCTTCCCCGGCGTGATTTATTACTTCACCCGCTGGTTACCTGGCGTTGAGCGTGGCAAAGCAATTGCGATCTTCTTGAGCGGCTCGGCCATTGCTTCGCTGATCTCGGGTCCGCTGTCCGGGCTGCTGCTACAAATCAGCGGGTTCGGCATGCACGGCTGGCAATGGATGTACTTCATTGAAGGGATGTTCTCGGTCGGGCTGTGCGTGTTCGTCTGGTTCTGGCTGGATTCAAAACCCCACGACGCGAAATGGCTGAGCCGTGAAGAACAGGACGCTCTGGTCAAAGCCATCGACGACGAACAACTGGCCCGCGAAGCCGCGACACCGATCAAACCTTCCTTAAGCACACTGCTCAAGGATCGCCAGATCATCCTGTTCTGCCTGATCTACTTCTTCATCCAATTGACCATCTACGCCGCGACTTTCTGGCTGCCGAGCATCATCAAAAAGATGGGCGATCTGAGCGACATACAGGTCGGGCTGTTCAACTCGATTCCGTGGCTGCTGTCGATCGTCGGCATGTACGCCTTCGCTTCGCTGTCGGCCAAATGGAAGCATCAACAAGCCTGGGTCGCTGCTGCCCTGCTGATTGCGGCGGCCGGAATGTTCATGTCCACCACCGGCGGGCCGATCTTCGCTTTCGTTGCGATCTGCTTTGCTGCGTTGGGTTTCAAATCGGCGTCGTCGCTGTTCTGGCCGATTCCCCAGGCCTATCTGGATGCACGGATCGCTGCAGGCGTGATCGCGCTGATCAACTCGGTGGGCAACCTCGGCGGCTTCGTCGCACCAACCACCTTCGGCCTGTTGGAAGAACGCACCGGTTCGATTCAGGGCGGGCTGTACGGCCTGGCCGCGACCTCGATCATTGCCGCGATCATCGTCTTCGCCGCACGCAATAAACCGAAACCCGCACCTGCTGTTGCTCTGGGCAAACCAGCGCCCAACCACGGCTAATCATCTGTGTTGAAGGACATGAAAATGAACGCACAAGAAACCGCAAAGGCCCCGATCATCACCAGCATGCAGGTTGTTCCGGTGGCTGGCCACGATGGCATGTTGCTCAACCTGAGCGGCGCTCACGGGCCGTTTTTCACCCGCAACATCGTGATCCTCAAGGACAACGCCGGTCACACTGGCATCGGTGAAGTACCGGGCGGCGAGCGCATTCGCCAGACCCTCGAAGACGCTCGTTCGCTGGTGGTCGGCAGTCCGATTGGCACTTATCAAAAGATCCTCAATCAGGTGCGCCAGACTTTCGCTGATCGCGATGCCGGCGGTCGCGGGCTACAGACGTTCGATTTGCGCATCACCATCCACGCCGTCACTGGCCTTGAAGCGGCGCTGCTTGATCTCTTGGGTCAGCACCTGGACGTGCCGGTCGCGGCCCTGCTCGGTGAAGGCCAGCAGCGCGACGAAGTGAAGATGCTGGGTTATCTGTTTTATGTCGGTGATCGCAACGAAACCGATCTGGCCTACCGCAGCGAACCGGACGCCGACAACGACTGGTTTCGCGTGCGTCACGAAAAGGCCATGAGCGCCGACGCCGTGGTCCGCCTGGCCGAAGCCGCCCACACCCGATACGGTTTCAAGGACTTCAAACTCAAGGGCGGCGTGCTCAGTGGCGATGCAGAAATCGAAGCCGTCACCGCTCTGGCCGAACGCTTCCCCGACGCACGCATTACCCTTGATCCGAACGGCGCGTGGTCACTCAAAGAAGCCATTCGCCTGTGCCGGGATCAGCATCATGTGCTGGCTTACGCCGAAGACCCGTGCGGCGCGGAAAACGGTTATTCCGGACGTGAAGTCATGGCGGAATTCCGTCGTGCCACGGGTCTGAAAACCGCCACCAACATGATCGCCACCGACTGGCGGGAAATGGGCCACGCGATCCAGTTGCAATCAGTGGACATTCCGCTGGCCGACCCGCACTTCTGGACGATGCAGGGCTCGGTCCGCGTGGCGCAGATGTGCCATGAGTGGGGCCTGACCTGGGGCTCCCACTCCAACAACCACTTCGATATTTCCCTGGCCATGTTCACCCACGTCGCGGCGGCCGCACCGGGTGAAATCACCGCCATCGACACCCACTGGATCTGGCAGGACGGTCAGCGCCTGACCAAAGCGCCGCTGCAAATCGTCGGCGGCTGCGTGCAGGTGCCGAAGAAACCCGGGCTGGGTGTCGAACTGGACATGGATCAATTGGCCAAGGCCCATGAGCTGTACAAAGGCATGGGATTGGGCGCGCGGGATGACAGCGTGGCGATGCAGTTTCTGCTGCCGGGATGGACGTTCGACAACAAGCGGCCGTGCCTGGTGCGCTGAATCAGCGGTCGCAACTGGCCTGTTAATAATCAGCCCGGCCCGCCTATGGGCGGCCGGGTTTAAAAACCGCTCGGAGCGTAGCGTTTAACACCCTAAAATAACGCGCAATCGAATCAATGACGGACCAAACCAACATGGATAGGCTGAAGACTCTCGCCGTTTGCGTGGCGGTGCTCGCCACCGGCCAATGTGTCGCACAGGATCAAATCGAGACGGTGGTGAATGCCGCCGTACGACCGGTCATGCAAGCCCAGGCCATTCCCGGAATCGCCGTGGCAGTGACCATCAACGGCCAGCCGCATTACTTTAACTACGGCGTGGCCTCGAAGGAAAACGGCAAAGCCGTCACCGAAGACACCTTGTTCGAGATAGGCTCGGTGAGCAAAACCTTCACCGCTACCCTCGCCGCCTACGCTCAGGCCACCGGCAAACTGTCGCTGTCCGACAAGGCCAGCAGCGTTCTGCCGGAACTGCGTGGCAGCGCGTTCGATAGCATCAGCGTGCTGCAACTGGGCACCTACAGTGCCGGCGGCCTGCCGCTGCAATTCCCCGGCGATGCAGATGCGCCGGACAAGATGCTCGGCTATTTCAAACAGTGGAAACCGACCTATGCCGCCGGCACCCATCGGCAGTATTCGAACCCGAGCCTGGGGTTATTCGGTTATCTGGCAGCCAAAAGCATGGGCCAGCCGTTTGATGAATTGATGGAAAAGACCCTGCTGCCGAAACTTGGGCTCAAGCACACCTACCTCAAAGTGCCGCAGGCTCAAATGGGGCTTTACGCTCAGGGTTACAACAAGGATGACAAGCCTGTGCGGGTTGGGCCGGGGGCACTGGATTCAGAGGCGTATGGCGTGAAAACCAGCGCTGCGGACCTGATTGGGTATGTTGAGGCGAACATGAAACCCGGGGCTCTGGAAAAGCCTTTACAGCAAGCAATCGCTACGACTCACACCGGCTATTACAGGGTCGGCGACATGACGCAGGGGCTGGGATGGGAGTTTTACCACTACCCGGTCACCCTGGATACATTGCTGGCGGGGAACTCGACGCAGATGGCGATGGAGGCGCACGAAGTCCAGTGGCTGACCCCGCCGCAGCCTCAACCGAAAAGCGTGCTGATCAACAAAACCGGTTCAACGAGCGGCTTCGGTGCTTACGTGGCGTACGTTCCGTCGAAAGACATCGGCATCGTGATCCTGGCGAACAAGAATTATCCGAACCCGGAGCGGATCAAGATTGCTCACAAGATATTGAGTGCCCTGACTGAATAACCCAGAGCAACTCAATCCCCTGTAGCAGCTGTCGAGCCTGCGAGGCTGCGTTCGGCTGCGAAGCAGTCGTGATCCGGCTAATGAGGTTTATCTGTAAAACTGCGGTTGCAGGATTTACGACTGCTGCGCAGCCGAACGCAGCCTCGCAGGCTCGGCAGCTGCTACAGGTATCTTTCGGGCAACAAAATGGGCGCCCCTTTTAAGGTCGCCCATTGTCGTTATTACGTCAGTTCAATGCCGAGTCGGCGGCTGGGCGTCAGGACCATCGTTTCCCGGATCAAGATTGTCCCGAGCCTGATTCACCAACAACTCCGCAATCCCTGCCAACTGCTGAATCGCCCCGAGCATAGCTCGATTCGAGCCATCCCGCTTGACGGCAAAATTCACAATCACGCCATTCAGGGAAGCGAGGGTTTCGCTGGCCTGATGCAAGAGGGTGATGGTGTCGACGCCGGGGGCAATTGAGAAGATCTGGTTGATCGGGACGGAACGCCTGGGCTTGCGCGCACGAATGCTGGTGTCGCGCCCGGACGTACCGCCAAGCCGAACGAGCTTCAAGTGGCTGGCATCGGTTGGGCGTTGTGCATCATTTTTGCCGAACTTCTTCATAGACGAGGCTCCTTTCTGGCCATTGGTATTGTTCGTCCCTGGATCCCTCAGTGTTGCGGACTCCCACGTCCGACCGCGAGTTTTGCGGTGGCTCACGAAAGCTAACGGTACGCGCTGACAGAAACCAGTTCATGAAATCCGATATGACTTGCAGGAAATTTCCGAGACCAATAGAAGCCAATACATCTCACCCTGAAACACCCGGTTTTTTAGCAGCAGCCGAGCAAAAAAATGGGCGACCTCTTGAGGTCGCCCATTTTTCATACAAAAGTCTGCGTTTAATCATCCGGCATTTCAGGCGGCTTGGCGGGTTTGGCCGGTTTGCCCGGTTTTGCGCCTTTGGCACCCTTGGCGGCCGGTTCGGCGACAACGGGCGTCGCGACCGTCGGTGCTGCAGCTTCTTTCTCGGTCACCGGCAACGCGTCGATGGTCTCGAAAATTTTCTTCAAATCGACCGATTTTGATTCATCCCCCGAACTCTCGAATTTCTTTTCGCCGTCCTTGCCCACCAGGATGACTTTGGGCAACCCCCCCGCACCGAGTTTCAGCGAGCGGATCAGTGCCATGGTGTCCTGTTGGCCGAGATCCTTGCCGTCGAGCTGACCGAACATGTTCAGCACGGTGTACACCCTGATATTGCGTTGGGCGACACCCTCCTTGTTGGCCGGATCGTCCAGCGACTTTTTCAGGCTCGTCCAGACCGGGTCAACGGTGCTGGGAGCAATAACAATCAGAGGCCGGGCCCTGCCCTTGTCCATATCCAGAGGTGAGCCGTCATCGGCAGCGAACAAGGGGCCGGCGAAAGCCAGCAAGGTAGTCAGGGTCAATGACCTGATGAGCATGCGCATCTCCTTTTGATATCCACGCTCTAATGATTGCGCATCGCGGCGTTCGTTCCGGGTGACGCACCGCAATTGTGTTCCGCCTTGCCCAAAGCTTAGGTCAGGGCGGTCATTGCGCAACAGGCTGAGCTAATCCCGGATGGGCATCTGCTGGAGATTCTGACCCGACCCTAAGCCGCGTCAGCTACCAACGCCGGAATGGAAAAGGTAAACACGCTGCCAATCCCCGGTTCGCTTTCGGCCCAAAGCTCTCCGCCATGGGCCTGCACGATGCTGCGGCAGATGTACAACCCCAGGCCACTGCCGTTGGGATTACCGTCACGAACCGACCAGTAGCGCTCGAAGATGTGCGGCAAATGCACCGCGTGGATACCACCGCCATTGTCGCGCACCGAAATCAGCACCTTGCCGTCTACCTGACGGGCGCTGAGGTCAATACGTCCGCCCGAGGGGGTGAATTTAATCGCGTTACCCAGCAGGTTCGACAGCACCTGGAACAACCGCTGGGGATCGGCTTCGATGCTCAATCCTTCAGAACTGCTGCAGTTGAGCTCGATGTTTTTGTGAGACGTGAGGGTCACCAGCAACCCACAGGCCTCTTCAAGCAGGTTGACCACATCCAGCGGTTTGCACTCGAGTGGGTACCTGCCTGCATCGAGTTTCGACTTGTCCAGCAAATCGGCAATCAGGGTGTTCATCCTTGCGGTGGCTTCCTCCATGGTGCCCAGGGCCGCGCTCAGGCGCACGGTATGCTGGCCTTCGTCCTTGGCGACCAGGCGCTGCATCATTCCGCATTGCATGATGATAATGGTCATGGGATTGCGCAGGTCATGGGACACCACCGCCACCAGCTCATCACGCTCGCGGACCGCTTCATGCTCGCGGAGCACCTGACGGGCGAGGTCGTTTTCGATGGCACTGCGGCGTAGCTCTCTGACCGCATAAGCATCCGCCGCGCTCCATTCGCGCGCCCTGCCCTCCACTTGCTGCTCCCACAGTGCAAAGGATGTACGCGGCTGCAAACGGTTGTCGCCTGCGGCACTGAAATGCTCATCAGGATTGCCGCTCCACTTCATGCTGGAGCGCAGTTGCGGGCGGAACCACAGGACGCCGTTGTCCACCGGTTTGGGCAGCACGAAAGCCAGCAGACCGCTGGCCACGTCACAGTAGAGGGCGCTGACCCCGTGCAGGCCTTGCAGGTGGTCGGTCAACAGCGGCTCGCCGCTTGCCAGGCATTGCTCGCGCACCCACAGGTAAAGCGCTCGTACCTGCTCGACCGTCGGGCACTCACCAAAAAGCTGCAAGCGGTCTTCGATCAATACGGCGACGCCACTGGCCCCGGTCAGGGCTTGCAATGACTCCGGGTGGTTGAGCAGCCCCTCCAGCACATCGTTTTCAGCCAGGCGCATCGCTGCGGTCAGTTCATTGATCAGCCGGGATTTCTGTTCACGCTGGCTCTGTTCGTCCCGGGTTTGCAGTGCCGTGATCTGCACGCTGAGCAACTGGGCGATCGCGGCGCACATCGTGCGCACCGAATGGCTCACCAGCAGCGGTTCGGGATGGGCACACGTGATCAGCCCCCACAGCTGATCGCTCGCAAGCAAAGACAGGCTCATGGAGGCCCGCACGCCCATGTTTTCCAGGTATTGGCAGTGCACCGGCGATACGCTGCGCAGGACCGAAAATCCCAGGTCCAGCGGCTGTCCGGTGTCGGGGCGCAACGCCGGAAGAATCGGCACCGGCACATAACGCGCATCCGGAATCACCCGGATCCAGTTCAGGCGATACAGCTCACGCGCCTGCGCTGGAATGTCCGAGGCGGGGAAACATTGCCCCAGGTAACCGGGCAAAACCCCGCCCAGCGCCTCGCTGATGACTTGCCCATGCCCCGCCGGCTGGAAACAATAAATCATCACCCGGTCGAAGCCAGTCAGGCGGCGGATTTCATCGACACTGACGGCGTACAAGTCGTCCAGCGTGCTGGCTGCCTGCATCCGCCGCAGTGCCCGAAGCAGGATGCCGGTGTTGTCCGGCGCAGCGTCGTGCAACGGCTCCAGTTCAAGAATAATCACGCTGTCATGTCGGTTGAGCGATCCGTTGAATCGCTGCCCTGCCATCTCCAGCAGCAACGGATTGGCTTCCTCCAGATCATTCAACAACAGCGCCTGACGAACCTGCTCTGCCGCCGTGACACCCGACAGCATCGTCAACGGTTGCTGCAATAACGCCGCCGCCGTCTGACCGAGCAACGACGCACAATTGCGGCTGATCTGCTGGATGATCAACTCAGGCTCACTCAGGGCCAGCAGAACGCCATGGGGCTGGATCGACCCCGGAATCCGGATCGCTTCGCGGGCGCACTCGGCGAGCGCAGCATCGAGTTGCTCATCAGTGAGGCGATTCATACCAATACCTCGCAGCGCTCGAGCCAACCTTCGAAGGCCTCGAACGTCGCCTGGGCCGCGGTCACCGACGCCGCCCGTTCAACGGGATCACACACCTCATACAGGCATGCCAGAAAACCGCGCCACATCAGCAAGGTCGACCTGCCATACACCGCAAAAAACCGGCCGCCCGTGTGTTCATCGACACCGAGGCGCGAGTACAGGCCGTTGCGCAGCGATTGCCCGCCCAGCGTCGCGCCTTCAAGGACGTACAGCACGCCCAGCACATCGGCAATGGAGCGCGGCTGAAAGGAAAACTGGCAGAGGGGGATGGCATCAATGGCGGCGGTGTCCAGCCCCAAGGCATACAGATCGGCTTCAAGCGATGGGGTTTTGCTACGAATCAGCCAGTCCAGATCAGGAATGGTCATTGCCACCTGGGACAGCAGGTTTTCCAGCGGCCGATAAAAACCGTAGTAGGCCTCGATCAGGCGGGTGTAGAGCAATAAATCGGCGGTGAAAAACGGAATGCGTTTTTCCAGCACTTGATGCTGCCGGGTCGTGGCGGTGCGCAGCTCACTGAGAATCAGCGGCAGGCTTTTGGGCGGGGCTGTCACGACAGTCTGTCGAGGCAATACCCGGCTTCGTGGCTTTGATATTCAGCGATTAGCGCGCACACGTGCCACCTCTTGTCGATCACGGGGAAATGCCGACAGGTCATTCACGGGTAAATGAAGGCGGGCGTTCCACCGTAGCACTATACGGCGCAGGAGGTGGTTTGTTTCTGGATCCTGTGTCGGCTAAAAAGCCAGTTTGTAACCGATCAGCACCAGCATCGTGGCCAGGCAAGGACGCAACACTTCATCGGAGATGCGGCCCGTCAGGTGGCTGCCCAGGTAAATCCCCGGCAGCGAACCGACCAGCAAGTAACCCAGCACATGCCAATCCATGTTGCCCATGCTCGCATGGCCGAGGCCTGCAACCAGCGTCAGCGGTACGGCGTGCGCGATTTCCGTGCCCACCAGGCGGCGGGTCGGCAGCAGCGGATAAAGTATGAACAACGCGACGGTGCCCAGGGCGCCTGCGCCAATGGAGGTCAGGGCAACCATGGTGCCGAGGACCAGGCCGGTGATCACGGTCAGTACATTCAAGCGGTTGCCGCTGGGGTTGTAATGACCGCCCGCGCGTTTGTGGGCGAAATCGAGCAGGCGTTTCTTGAAGAAAATCGCCAGCGCCGTGGCAAACAGGACAAAGCCCAACGCCTGTTTGATAACAGCGTTCATCGCCTCGGGTGATGCCTGCAGGGTGCTCAGGAACCACAGCGTCAGTGCCACCGCCGGCACACTGCCGAGGGTCAACCAACCGGTAATTGCCCAGTCGATGTTGTTGTTCTTTCTATGAACCAGCACACCACTGGACTTGGTAATCGCCGCGTACAGCAAATCCGTGCCCACTGCGGTGGCCGGATTGACGCCGAACCACAACAGAATGGGGGTCATCAACGAACCGCCGCCAACGCCAGTCATCCCGACAATAAAGCCGACCACCAGACCTGCAATGACCAAACCGAAATTACCGAATTCCATTAACACGCCCACAAAAAACGCATGAAAAATCTGGCCCGCAGCATAGCGATTTTTCTTATAACCAGTTATATCGATGCGATCTATCTTTATGCACTTCCTCGCTTACTGCACCGGCAAGAAATTCAAAAACAACAAACTCTGCGCGTAATTCAAACCGATCCGGCGGTAGCGTTCGTCCAGCATCTGCGTCAGCAGGTCCAGCCGCGCGACGATCTTGCCGAACTCCACGGCAAAACTCAGGTTGCTGCCCTCCTCTGAAATTTCGTTGGAAAACAGCAAAGGCTCGCCGTGCCTGTTTTGCCGCTGGCTGAGTATCCAGGTGGCTTTCTCGATGTTGCGGGCAGCGTTGCTGACGAACGTCGGGTTGATCGCATCCGTCATGTAGAACTCGAGCCGATTGCCGTGGGCGGTGACGAGCATGCTGCCGATGGCATAGATGAAAGCGCCGACCCGGTCGCCGAGAAATTCCGGGCTCATGGCATAACTCAACGCCGCCAGGTCTTTTTTTCCGCCCAGGGTCGGCAGCGGCTGTTGTTGTTCGATGGCCATGCGCACTTGCTTGCCAGCGGTGCGGGCATCGAGGAAACCGGATTTTTTCAGCTCGTCCGGGTTGCGCAAGTAGAGCTTGCTCATCAGCAGGTAGAGGCTGTCGAGGTTGTCACGCATCGCCAGGGTCGCCATGCGGTCGACGCTGGTCTGGAGGAACTCCTGGGGTTTGCCTTCGCGGAACTGGCTGACGATGTCGCTGCCCTGCTGCTGACTGCACCCAGAGGCGGTGAGCATCGACAAGCAGGCCAACAGCAGGCAATGGCGGCGGATTGGCGTGGTGGTGAGGGGTAACACTCGAGCCATGGGTTCTTGAACTTGGGCATTTGCCGGCGGTGGGGATCGCCGCGGGCTGGCCAAGGATAGAGCCGTGAATCCTGAAAAAGTGCAGTGCCGACGGTCTGTAAACGGTGGCAGCCAGCACACTAGTCATACTTTATAATTGCAACAGGCCAGACATAAGCTATAAATCCTTCCTTGATCGGATTGAAAATCGATTATTAGTATGACTACTCTTACAAAAACAACAAAAAGGAAGGTCAACCATGCTTCAATCCCGACACCCACTCTGCGGCCTCGGACTGTCCCTGATGATCGCCACCCTCTCCGCCCAGGCTGCGGGCCTGTCCAGCGAACACAAAGCCTTCGGCAAAACCAATGACGGCACACCCGTCGAGCAATACATCTTGCGCAACAGCCATGGCCTGACTGCCACGGTCATTACCTACGGCGGCATCCTGCAGTCGCTGAAAGTGCCGGACAAAAACGGTAAGTTCGACGATGTGGTGCTCGGTTTCGATGACGTGCAGGGTTATCAGAGCGGCACCGCGTACTTCGGTGCAACCATTGGGCGCTTCGGCAATCGTCTGGCCAACGGTGCTTTCGAACTGGACGGCAAGCGCTATCAGGTGCCGCTTAACGACGGTTCAAATTCGCTGCACGGCGGCCCTCAGGGTTTTGACAAACACGTCTGGAAAGCTCAACCGAACACCGCCAAGGATTCGGTGGCCGTGACCCTGACGTATCTGTCGGTGGACGGTGAACTGGGCTTCCCCGGCAACCTGAAAACCGAGGTCACCTACAGCCTCAACGAGCACAACGAGCTGCGCATCGACTACAAGGCTTCCACCGATAAACCCACGGTGTTGAACCTGACCAATCACAGCTACTTCAACCTCGCTGGCGCCGGTAACGGTGATGTGCTGAAACAGCTCGCCACCTTGCACGCCAGCCATTACACGCCGGTCACCGGCAAGCTGATCCCTACCGGCGAACTGGCCCCGGTGGCCGGCACACCGATGGATTTCACCCAACCGACCGCCATTGGCAAAAACATAAAAGCCGATCACCCACAATTGAAATTTGCCGAACCGAAACAGGGTGGCTTCGATTTCAACTGGGTGCTGAACGCCATGGGTGATGTGGGCCAACTCGCTGCCGAAGTCAGCGACCCACGCTCCAGAGCACTGTCTTGAAGTTTTCTGTGCAATAAACCTACGACGCAGACTCAGTGCTGTGATCGCCTTTCTGGAGTTCGACGGAACCACCGGGCTATTCTGCTGCCCACTGATGTATCGATCGAAATCCAGAAAGGAGGTTTGAATGCGGACCCTCGAATTGGCCGGCGTCAATGTACCGGTCATCGGCCAAGGCACCTGGCGCATGGGCGAGGATCCTTCCCGACTCACCCAAGAAGTGGCTGCATTGCGCCTGGGCATCGAATTGGGCATGACCCTCATCGACACCGCTGAAATGTACGGCGAGGGCGGTGCCGAGACAGTGGTCGGTGAAGCCATCGCAGGCCGGCGTGACAACGTCTTTCTCGTCAGCAAGGTTTACCCGCACAACGCCAGCCGCAAAGGCGTACCCCTGGCGTGCGAGCGCAGTCTGCGGCGGCTGGATACCGATTACATCGATCTCTACTTGCTGCACTGGCGTGGCCAGTATCCCCTCGAAGAAACGGTCGAGGCTTTCGAACGCTTGCGCGAAGACGGCAAGATTGGTCGCTGGGGAGTCTCCAATTTCGACGTCGACGATCTGGAAGAGCTGGCCTCATCGGCCTGTGCCACCAATCAGGTGCTCTACAACCTGGAGGAACGCGGCATCGAGTTCGATCTACTGCCCTGGAGCCAAGCGCATCATCTACCGCTCATGGCCTACTGTCCGATTGGTCAGGGTGGGAATATGCTGGTTAACTCAACCCTCAAGCAGGTTGCCGCCCGTCACGGGGTGACGCCTGCCCAGGTATCGCTGGCATGGATAATGCGCACGGACGGAGTGATCGCCATCCCCAAAGCGGTCCGACCCGAGCACGTGCAACTCAACGCGCAAGCCGCGCAATTGCAACTGGAGGCTGGGGATCTGGAGGCGCTGGACAAGGCATTTCGTGCGCCACAACGCAAACAGCGGTTGGCCATGGTCTGAGCCATCGCAGTCTGTCAGAGGGCTTCGGCATGAGAAGCACCGATCAGCTCGATTCCTTTAATCTGCAACGCTTTATCCTGGCCCAGGACCCGGTGTTCAAACGGGTCCAGACCGAGCTGAAGGAGGGTCACAAGCGTAGCCACTGGATGTGGTTCATCTTTCCGCAATTCTTGGGGTTAGGCGGTAGCGAGATGTCGCGCCACTTTGCCATTCGTTCCAAAGAGGAAGCGGCGGCGTACCTGAATCATCCACTGTTGGGTTCCCGATTGCGCACCTGCACTGAGTTGGTGCTGAACATCGAAAAGAGCTCGGTTGCCGGCATATTCGGTCACCCCGACGATCTCAAGTTTCACTCTTCCATGACGCTGTTCGCCCAGGTGGCCGACGCAAACAGCGACTTTCATCGAGTACTGGACCGGTATTTCCACGGTATCCTGGATGACTGGACGTTGTTGCTGCTGGATTCAAAACAAGCCCAGTTGCCCACCAATCAAGGTTGAAAAGTCGTCGTCCACGAAGGGCAGAATTGCGTCCGCCACCGGTTGCAGTTGGCGGGTGACGTAGTGGTCGTAGTCGATGGGCGCGCGGCGGATTTCCAGCGGTTCGGGGCCGGCGACGGTGATCACGTAACTGATCCAGCCACCGTTCTGATATTGCCGCGGGCGACCCTGTTGGTCGTTGTATTCATCGGCAATCCGCGCGGCCCGTACGTGGGGCGGCACGTTACGCTGATAGTCATCGAGGGTGCGGCGCAGGCGCTTGCGGTAGATCAGGCGGTCGTCGAACTCCCCCGCCAACGTCTTGCGCACGTAATCGCGCACATAATCTTGATAAGGCTTGCGATTGAAGATGCGCAGGTACAGTTCCTGCTGGAACTGCCGGGCCAGCGGCGACCAGTCGGTGCGCACGGTTTCCAAGCCTTTGTAGACCATTTCGTCGGTGCCATCGGCGCGGGTCACAAGTCCCGCATAGCGCTTCTTGCTGCCCTCCTCGGCACCGCGAATGGTCGGCATCAGAAAGCGCTTGTAGTGGGTTTCGAACTGCAACTCCAGCGCACTGTCCAGACCGTATTGCTGCTGCACATGCTCGCACCACCACTGGTTGACGTGATCCACCAGCGCGCCGCCAATCTGTGCGGCTTCCTGTTGACCATGAGCGCGGCGCAGCCAGACGAAGGTCGAGTCAGTGTCGCCGTAAATCACCGTGTGGCCCTGGGCTTCGATCAGCTGTCGAGTACGCAGCATGATCTCGTGGCCGCGCAGCGTGATGGATGACGCCAGGCGCGTATCGAAGAAACGGCAACCGCTGGAACCGAGCACGCCATAAAAGGCGTTCATGATGATCTTCAGGGCCTGGGACAGCGGCGCGTTGTGTTCGCGCTTGGCGATTTCACGACCTTCGGCGACCCGGGAAACGATGGCGGGCAGGCAATGCCGGGTCCTTGAAAACCGCGCACCGCGAAAGCCCGGCACCGACTCGCTGTCATCGGGATGTTTAAGCCCCTCGATCAAGCCCACCGGGTCGATGAGGAAGGTACGGATGATCGAGGGATAGAGGCTTTTGTAGTCGAGCACCAACACCGACTCGTACAGGCCCGGTTGCGAGTCCATGACAAAACCGCCGGGGCTGGCCTGCGCAGGCTTGTTCCCAAGGTTCGGTGCAACGAAACCCTGGCGGTGCATCAGCGGCATGTAAAGGTGAGTGAACGCCGCCACCGAGCCGCCGCTGCGATCCGCCGGCAACCCGGTGACGCTGGCCCGTTCCAGCAGGAAAGTCAGCAGCTCGGTCTTGGCGAAAATCCGCGTCACCAGCTCGCAGTCCTTGAGGTTGTACTTGGCCAGCGCCGGTTTGTCCTCGGCGAACATGCGGTTGATTTCGTCCATGCGTTGGTACGGATTGTCGATCGACTTGCCCTCGCCGAGCAGGGTTTGCGCGACGTTTTCCAGGCTGAACGAGGGGAAACTCCAGGTCGCCGAGCGCAGGGACTCGATGCCGTCGATGATCAGCCGACCGGCGGCCGAAGCGAAGTAATGGTTGCGGCTACCGTGTTCGCGCCACTGCATTTCTTCGCCGCCACGCCCCAGTTTCAGCGGCACCGCCAGGCGCCGGGCGTGTTCGTGGAGCACGCGCAGGTCGAACTGCACGACGTTCCAGCCGATGATCGCGTCAGGGTCGTGGCGGGCGAACCACTCGTTGAGCTTTTTCAGCAGCAGGGTTCGGGAGTCGCAGTATTCGAGCTGGAAATCCACCTCGCTGTCATCACCATTGGGCGGGCCGAGCATGTAGACCTGGCGCTCACCGCAGCCTTCCAGGGCGATGGAGTACAACTCGCCCTGAGCGGTGGTTTCGATGTCCAGGGAGACCAGCCTGAGGCTCGGTCGGTAATCGGGGTCGGGTTTCATCTGCGCACCGAGCAGCAGGCCCTCGGTGTTCGGCGTGCCACTGAACCGGACTGGTGCGGTGATGAAGCGCTCCATCATGTAGCGTTCCGGCGGGCGTACGTCGGCTTCGAACATGTCGACCCCGGCCTTGCGCAGCGCGGTTTCCAGGCGCATCAGTTGACCGTGCTGCTGGCAATACAGACCGAGCACCGGGCGATGCTCGAAATCCAGCAACGCCAACGGCCGCAGCTCGACGTTCTTTTCGCCGCGCAGCAGCAATTCGGCTTGCTCCCGTTGTGCTGCGGGGATGAACGCCACCGACGGTTGATGAGGCAGGCGGATCCGCTGGGGACCGGCATCGGTCGCCAGCCAGAACTCGACTTCCGTACCGGCCGGGGTATCGCGCCAATGCCGGGTCAGGACGAAGCCCTGCTGTAAATCCACCACTGCAACCTCTAGATTTGATTCAAGGCGCAATTCTACGCGTCATCGAAGGCGATAGCCCTCTCTGCGAGGTGGATGCAATCCGTGTGGGAGCGAGCCTGCTCGCGAAAGCGGTGTATCAGTCGACACTTGTATTGACCTGACCCACCGCTTTCGCGAGCAGGCTCGCTCCCACAGGGTTGAGTCAGCCCATGGATGAGTGAATAACTATGGAACACTCAGGTTTTCGGAAGAAAAACCGCTGAATGACGTTTTTTGCGTGTTATCTGCCGCTTTCTCCCTTGCCCTCAGCGCCTGGGTCTACGATTCTTCAAGGACAACGACAACACCTGAGAAACCGCCATGAAAACCGTCGCCCAACTGCTGAAGTTAAAGGCTGAACAGAATCATGAAGTCCACACCATTGCGCCGCATCAAATGGTGCTGGAAGCGCTGATGGTCATGGCCGCGAAAAACGTCGGCGCATTGCCGGTCGTGAAGAATAGCGAGGTCGTCGGCATCATCAGCGAGCGCGACTATGCGCGCAAACTCGTGCTCAAGGGCCGCTCCTCCGTCGGTACGCCGGTCGAAGACATCATGGTCTCGCCGGTCATCACCGTGGACACCCATCAAACCGTCGAAACCTGCATGGCCATCATGTCCGACAAACGCCTGCGCCACTTGCCTGTGGTGGAAAACGGCACATTGATCGGCTTGCTGTCGATCGGCGACCTGGTCAAGGAGGCCATCGCCGAGCAGGCTGAACTGATTCGCCAGCTGGAACAGTACATCCGCGGCGATTAAGAGCAGCTCTTTTCAGGCCGGCCAATGCCGCGCGAAGACCGGTGCCAGTGTCGGGTGCCGGTCGATGCGTTCCAGCCAGGCGAAAAACCCGGGCCTTGCACTGCGTAAATGCTCCCGACTGCCCGCCCACCTGGAAACCACCGTCGCCAGCACATCCAGCGCCCCCGGCGTTTCATCGCCCAGGTACAAATCGCCCGAAAACTGATCGGCAAACACCTCCCAACTCCGGTGCAGTCGCGCGCGGGTGCCGGCCACGAGGTTTTGCCTGGACGGTTCATCCGCCTCGGCCAACCAGCGCTCGGGGTAGTCGATGATGCCGATGGCCGCGTAGCAATTACTGACGATGTACACCAGGCCGCGAATGGCCTGATCCCGCGCGGCGGCGTTTTTCGGCAGCAGGTTCGACTCGGGAAACGTGAGCCCCAGATGAATCAGAATCGCCGCGCTCTCGGTGAGAATGCTGCCGTCGGGCAATTGCAGTGTCGGAATCTGCTTGAGCGGATTGAGCTTCTCCAGCGCGTGGGTCGCTTCAGGAGAGGATTCAACGTCGATGAAACGGTAAGCAATCTCGCAGAGCTCAAGGGCGGCTTCTATCGCCGCAGCTCCAGAGTTCTTGTGTCCGTAGAGCTGGTACATAAACACCTCCTTGCGATTGTCTCTTTGTAATTGGATGGACTCGCCCAAGCCGAGGCGTCAATGCGCCACGGTGGCAGTCTAAACAGCCAACGACAGCGAGGGCGAGTCCATGAAAAATCATAGTTCGATTGATCAATCCCTGTCTTCTTCCGATTTGTCGGCCTGCACAACCTTGGCGGTCGATCTGGCCAAGCAGGTCTTTCAGGTTGCCGGTGAAGATGTCCTCGGCCAGGTGCGCTATGAGCAGCGGATCAAGTCGCGTGAGGCGTTTTATGAGTTTCTCCAACAGTTACCGCCTCATGTCGTGGTTTTGATGGAGACCGGTCCGGGTGCTCAAGCCTGGGCCCGGCAGCTGCAAGACCAAGGCAATTTGGCGCGCATTCTTCCAGCCGGTTTGGTGGCCACACACCGCAGCGGGCCTAAAAATGATCGCAACGATGCGCTGGCGATTCTGCGGGCTGGTCGCGATGAAAAGATATGCGCAGTACCGGTCAAAAGCGTTGCGGCGCTGGCAATGCAGGCGCTGCATCGCGCCCGTCAGGGCTATGTGCGTCGACGCACGGCGGTAAGTAATCAGATGCGCGGCCTGCTGCTCGAGCACGGCGTGGCCTTGGCGCAGGGCGATGTTGCGATCAGCCAGAAAATTCCGCGGGTACTGGAAGATGCTACCCAGCCGGTGCCTGGCCTGCTGCGTGAACTGATCGACGAACTGTTGGCCGAGTGGCGCCATTTGGGCGAGCGCATCAGCGTGCTGACGGGACGCCTGGAAGTGGCCGCCAACGCCGACATGACGGCGAAGCGACTGATGACTGTGCGCGGCATCGGCCCAGTCACTGCCACGGCACTGGTGGCCAAGGAAACCAAACCTGAGCGATTTCCCAATGCCCGCAAGTTTGCCGCGTACTTTGGCATGGTGCCTGACCAGCACAGCAGCGGGCAGACGGTCCGGCTGGGGGACATGACCAAGCGAGGCGATGTTTATTTACGCAGCCTGATGATCCAGGGAGCTCATGCGGTACTGCAACAACTACGACCTGATTCCCAGCAACCCGATGACCGCCGCTTGTTGCGCTGGATGAGCCGACTGGGCCGTAAGGAGGCTGCGATCAGGCTAGCCAACCGCAACCTGCGAATCGTCTGGGTGCTTCTACAGAATGACCAGACTTATCGTCGCCACGCTGGTGATGGCCAGCAAGCGACGATGAGCCACTGAGCGATAGAGTTCTGCCACCGAGGTACTGACTGTCCGACCCTTTGCTGAAGAAAATTGACCCCAGGTAAGACCGGCGTGGATTGATGCCTAAGCTGCTACTGGCCTTCGAGGCCTGACTGTAATCGGCATACCACGAGCTCTTCCAATTTTGGCCAGAAGCCGAAGACGGCTTCCTCGAATAGGCCTGATACATAGATGCAACGGGGCGACGGTTTTTCAAAAGCGGGTAGACAGTGGGGGCGAGTCCATACATAGCAGCTGACTTTGGCAATGTTAGAAAATTTCTTTTACCCACTGCATCCAAATCGCTTTCCGATGGGTAGTACCTGTAGCAGCCCTGATGCTGCCGAGCGGGTTACTCATTTTCGGAGAGAAATTCATGAACGCCAAACACCTGATTTGCCTTGCCGGTTTACTCGCTGCCATACCTGCAGCTTATGCCCAGACGGGTCTGCCCGACAGCATCAAGGTGCCGGAGGGGCACAAGGTCGCCATGGAAACCACCGGGGTCGGCGAGATCACTTACGAATGCCGTGACAAGCCCAATGCAGCCGGCCAGACCGAATGGTTTTTTGTCGGGCCCAAAGCGGTGCTCAATGATCGCAGCGGCAAACAGGTCGGCACCTACTTCGGCCCCCCCGCTACCTGGCAGGCGCAAGATGGCTCGAAAGTCACCGGCACCCAACTGGCCGTCGCACCGTCGAGCCCGGGCAATCTCCCCTACCAATTGGTCAAGGCCAACCCGACCGAGGGCAAAGGCGCGATGAGCGACGTGAGTTACATCCAGCGCGTAGCCCTCAAGGGTGGCGTGGCCCCAGCCGCCGAGTGCACGGCCGCCAACAAGGGCAAGCAGGAAACGGTGAAGTACCAGGCGGACTATATTTTCTGGGCGGCCAACTGAAACCAGTCTTGCGGGAAATTGGTCTACGCTGCTCTGCACATGCCCCGGTCCTCAGGTCCGGGGCTATTGCCCACTTTGACGGCTGAGCACTGTGTCCTTGCCCCAACCTCTTTTTGATTACGAAGCTCATCTGGCTGCCTGCGCTCGCGGCGAGCGTCAGGCCTTGCGGGATTTGTATGTGCAGGAGAGTCCGCGCCTGCTGGGGGTTGCAAAACGCCTGGTGCGCGACACGGCACTGGCCGAGGATA
This sequence comes from Pseudomonas sp. MDT1-17, assembly GCF_054898105.1. NCBI lineage: Bacteria > Pseudomonadati > Pseudomonadota > Gammaproteobacteria > Pseudomonadales > Pseudomonadaceae > Pseudomonas > Pseudomonas sp. MDT1-17. Next base: position 4,624,213 of record NZ_JBUBVM010000001.1, read on the forward strand.
TTGTCCATGATGCGTTCCTCAAGATCTGGGTCGGCGCCGCGCGGTTCGACCCGGCGCGGGGTTCGGCGCGAGGCTGGATGTTTAGCGTGACCCGGCATCTGGCGCTCAATGTCATCCGTGACAACAGCCGCGAGGTTCACGCCGAGATCGACATACAGCACAACGCTGAAACCTTCGATGCTCAGGTCCACTCGTCACGCATTCATCTGTGTCTGGAACGACTGGAACCTGCGCGGCGCAGCTGTATTCTGCACGCCTACGTCGACGGTTATTCCCACGCTGAAATATCACACAAACTCGGCACCCCGCTGGGCACCGTCAAAGCCTGGATCAAACGGAGCCTGACGGCATTGCGGGAGTGCATGGGATGACCACCAGACCTGCGAATGAAACTCCGGAAGAACTCAACGAGCTGGCCAGCGAATATGTGCTGGGCACGCTCCCGGCGCAGCGACGTACCGAGGTGCAACAGCGCCTGCGCGACGATGTCGAACTGCGCACGGCGGTCGACACCTGGGAACGCCGCTTGCTCGACCTGACTGACTTCGCCGAACCCCTGGCACCCTCGCCACACCTGTGGCAGCGCATCGAGCGCAGTGTGCATGCCTTGAACCGGCAACCAGCAGGGGCGGCAGTTGCGTCGTCATCCTGGTGGAACCTGCTGCCGCTGTGGCGCGGGCTCGCGGGGGCGGGGCTGGCAGCGACCTTGCTGCTCGGCGCTTTGATGTTGACGCAAACCACGGTCAAACCGACCTATCTGGTGGTACTGGTCGCCCCTCAGGACAAAGCGCCGGGTTGGGTGATTCAGGCCAGCAATCCAAGGGAAATCCAGTTGATCCCGCTGGGCGTGGCGCAAGTTCCGGCCGACAAGGCGCTGGAGTTCTGGACCAAGGCTGAAGGCTGGCAAGGACCGGTGTCCCTGGGCTTGGTCAAACCGGGGCAGATGCTCTCGGTGCCGCTGGACAAGTTGCCGCCACTGCAACACGACCAGCTGTTCGAGCTGACCCTGGAAAACCCCAATGGCTCGCCGACCGGCAAACCTACGGGGCCGATTCAGTTCATCGGCCGAGCGGTGAAGGTGATCTGACGGCGATCAGCCAAGCGCCGCGATCCCCCCGCCCCAGGTTCCGGCGGCAAACACCTGAGCACGACTGGCGCCTTGTTGATAGGCGCTGCATAAATGAATGGTTTTACCGCGGTACTCAATGAAAAACCCGTCCTCATCAGCCGGGTTTTTTTACGCTTGTTTGTTGCGGTCGGTCACTTGCCCGCACGCGCCATACATCGCTGATAGCGTTCATCGACCCGTTTGGCGAACCACGCCGTGGTGAGTTTGCGGGTGATCTTCGGGCTTTGCAGCACGATCCCGGGCAACACCGCACGCGGTAATGGCCGACCTTCCGCCTTTTCGGCCAGGGCGAAAACACGCGCATAGAGCTGGGTGTCCTCGAACTCGACGTTTTTGCCCTCTTCCAATTGATCGCGAATGCTCGGATTGCGCATGTCCAGTTGCTTGCCGAGGGTGCGCACCGCCAATTCCGTGGTGCCAGGCATGATCGAATCGTAGCGGACCAAGTCGCCATCCAGCGCCAGCGGTATGCCCGAAGCGCGACTCACCGCGTTCTGAAACGCGGCATTGCGACTGGCGTACCAACCGGCATTGAAATCGGCGAAGCGATACAGCGGCTGTTTGTAGCTCACCGGATAACCGAGCAAATGGGCGATACCGAAGTACATGCCGCCGCGACGAGTGAATACTTCATGCCGGATCGAGCCGTCCACCGGGTACGGATACGCCTTCGCCTGCTGCTCGGCGAAATCGATGCTGACCTGCATCGGCCCACCGGTGTGCACCGGGTTGAAGCCACCGAACAGCGTCCGGCCCATGGGCACCATGCCGATGAAATCATCGAAGATCGCACTGAGTTCTTTTTCGCTGCGCGCCGCATTGAGTCGGTCGCTGTAGCTTTTTCCGTTGGATGAACTCACCTGCAGCGCACCGCTCACCAGCAGGCCGGGGATATGGATTTTGGCGGCGCGGCGGTCAATCTCGTCGCGGGCAATCTTGCCCAGGCCCGGTACCGATGGGTCAACCTGAAAGGTCGATTCCTGCTCGGTGACCGCCAATACCGAGCACAGGTTTTGGGTGGAGGGATAAATACTCTGAGCAGCAAAGGCTGCGTAAATATCGGTGGCCCAGCCTTGCCGATCAGTGGCTTTGGCCGGCAGCAGGCGCACGATCTCGGCCTTGACCTCGGCAGGCTTGCGCGCCGGTGGTTCCTGCGTCCGCTGAGTGCCGCAGCCGGCCAGAACCAGCAGCGTGGCGACGCTCATTATCAATCGATTGGCTTGCATGTTGCTCCATCAAATCCGTTGAGCCGGGTTAACCATACGATCAATGGCATGGCGCAGGCTATGACTGTGGCTGCCGCGCCCTGTTCCGTTGGACAGTCTGCCGGACCTCACGCCTGGGCTGAACCATACTTGAGCCACAACCCGAGGAGGACAGGCTCATGAACCGTAGCGACGTATTGATCATCGGCGCCGGCCCGACCGGGCTGGTGCTGGCGCTGTGGCTGAGCAAACTGGGGATCCGGGTGCGGATTCTCGACAAGACGTCGGCACCCGGCACCACTTCGCGGGCGCTGGCCGTCCAGGCGCGGACGCTGGAGCTGTATCGCCAGCTCGACCTCAGCACTGCCATTGTGCAGAACGGTCATCGAGTAGGCGCGGCGAACTTCTGGGTCAAGGGCGAACCTGTGGCGTACTTGCCGCTGACCCGCATCGGCGAAGGCCTGACGCCCTACGCGTTCCTCGAAATCTTCCCTCAGGATGAGCACGAACGGCTGCTGATAGACCGCCTCGAAGCCTTTGGCATCAAGGTGGAGCGCAACACCGAACTGGAAAGTTTCGAAGAAACCGGCGACGGCATCACCGCCCATCTGCGCCTGCCCGATGGTCAGCAGGAAACCTGTCAGGCCTGCTATCTGGCAGGTTGCGACGGTGCCCGATCGATTGTGCGCAAGACGCTGGACACCGGTTTCCCGGGTGGCACTTACCAGCAGATCTTCTACGTCGCCGACGTGCAGGCCAGCGGGCCGACGTTCAACGGCGAACTGCACGTGGATCTCGATGAAGCGGATTTTCTCGCGGTGTTTCCTTTGGCCGCTACAGGCCGCGCCCGCCTGATCGGCACGGTACGCGATGAGCGCGCCGATCATGTCGAAGCCCTCCAGTTTGAAGACGTCAGCAGCCAGGCCATCGAACATTTGAAGGTGCAGATCGAACAGGTGAACTGGTTCTCGACGTACCGCGTGCATCATCGGGTGGCAGACCATTTTCGCACCGGGCGCGCATTTCTTTTGGGTGACGCCGCCCACGTCCACAGCCCCGTCGGTGGCCAGGGCATGAACACCGGCATTGGCGATGCCATCAACCTCGCCTGGAAACTCGCGGCGGTGTTGAGCGGCGGCGCTGAAGCCAAGTTGCTCGACAGCTATGAAACCGAACGCATCGCGTTTGCCCGCAAACTGGTCGCCACCACCGATCGGGTGTTCAGTTTCGTCACGGCCGAAGGACGCATGGCCGATTTGCTGCGCACGCGTCTGGCGCCGTTCGTGATTCCGAAAATGGCATCGTTTGAGGCCTCCCGCGAGTTCCTGTTTCGCACGGTGTCGCAGATCACCCTGAATTATCGCGGCATGCCTTTGAGCACGGGCGTTGCCGGTCATGTTCACGGTGGCGATCGCCTGCCTTGGGCTCACGACGGTGAAGGGGACAATTTCGAATCACTGAAGTGTCCGACCTGGCAGGTGCATGTGTATGGCGACACCAGCGACGAAATGATCGCCTGGTGCCACGAACATCATTTGCCGTTGCATGTGTTTGACTGGCGGCCGGCGTTTGAAGCGGCTGGGCTGGGACGTAACGGGTTTTATCTGTTGCGGCCGGATACGTATGTGGCGATTGCCGACAACTCTGCCGATCCCAAGGTGATCGAGCGGTACTTGCGGGATCACGGGATTCGGCCGTTTTTCGGTTGAGGATCAAAAGATCGCAGCCTGCGGCAGCTCCTACAGGGAATTGAGTACTCCTGTAGGAGTTGTCGCAGGCTGCGATCTTTTGGTTTGATCAGATCCCGGCCAGGGCCAGATCCATCGCAAAGTAGGTAAAGATCAGATCCGCCCCGGCCCGTTTGATCGCGCCAAGGCTCTCACGCACCACACGATCTTCATCGATCGCCCCGGCCTGCGCCGCGAACTTGATCATCGCGTACTCGCCGCTCACCTGATACGCCGACAGCGGCAAACGCGAGGCTTCACGGATGTCGCGAATGATGTCCAGGTACGCGCCGGCCGGTTTGACCATCAGCGCGTCGGCGCCTTCCTGCTCATCCATCAGTGATTCGCGCACGGCCTCGCGTCGGTTCATCGGGTTCATCTGATAGCTTTTACGATCGCCCTTGAGCGCGCTGCCGCCGGCTTCACGGAACGGACCGTAGAGCGCCGAGGCAAACTTGGTCGAATAGGCCATGATCGCGGTCTGGCTGAATCCCGCTTCATCGAGCGCCCGGCGAATGGCCTGAACCTGCCCGTCCATGGCCGCCGACGGGGCAATCACATCGGCGCCGGCACGGGCCGCAGCCACCGCTTGTTTACCGAGGTTGATCAGGGTCTGGTCGTTGTCGACTTCATGGTTGTGCAGCACGCCGCAATGGCCGTGATCGGTGTACTCACAGAAGCAGGTGTCGGACATCACGATCATGTCCGGTACCGCATCCTTGGCGATGCGCGACATGCGCGACACCAGACCGTTGTCGCTCCAGGTGTCGCTGCCGTTGCCGTCCAAATGGTGCGACACGCCGAACGTCATCACCGACTTGATCCCGGCCCGGGCATAACGCTCGATCTCTCCCGCCAGTTTCGATTCCGGAATACGCATCACGCCTGGCATGCTTTTGATGGGGACGAAGTCGTCGATGTCTTCCTCGACGAAAATCGGCAGCACCAGATCGTTCAAGCTGAACTCGGTTTCCTGGAACAGGCTGCGCAGGCTCGCATTGCGGCGCAGACGGCGTGGACGTGCTTCGGGGAACTGACTGGACATGAGGGGTTCCTGAAAAAGGGAGGACGAGACGGAAGTCACAGAGGCGCCGAATCTTATGCCCTTCCCTATCCAGGGCACAAACCTCGCAAGATCAACAAACCCTTACCGGACCGGCAACAATCCCTTGTGGGAGCGAGGCTGTTCGCTCCCACAGGTTTTGCGGTGTATCAGTTCGAGACTGGTTTGGGGATTTCCAGCCCGCGCATCACCGCCGGCCGCGCCAGAAAGCGCTCCAGCACCCGCGTGACATTCCGGAAGTCGTTGATGCCCACCAACTCGCCAGCCTCATAGAAGCCGATCAGGTTGCGCACCCAGGGGAAGGTCGCGATGTCCGCGATGGTGTAACGCTCGCCCATGATCCAGTCACGCCCTTCCAGGCGGTTGTCGAGGACATTGAGCAGGCGTTTGCTTTCATCGACGTAGCGGTCCCGCGGACGCTTGTCCTCGTAATCCTTGCCGGCAAATTTGTTGAAAAAACCGAGCTGACCGAACATCGGCCCGATGCCGCCCATCTGAAACATCAGCCACTGAATGGTTTCGTAACGCGCTGCCGATTCCTGGGCCAGCAATTGCCCGCTCTTGTCGGCCAGGTAGATCAGAATCGCCCCGGACTCGAACAGCGCCAGGGGTTGGTCCCCCGGACCATGGGGGTCGAGGATCGCCGGGATCTTGTTGTTGGGGTTCAGCGAAAGAAATTCGGGAGACATCTGATCATGGGTGTTGAAGCCCACCCGATGCGGTTCGTAGGGCAGCCCGATCTCTTCGAGCATGATCGACACCTTGACGCCGTTGGGTGTCGGCAAGGAGTAAAGCTGGATCCACTCGGGGTACTGGGCGGGCCATTTTTGAGTGATGGGGAATGCGGACAAATCGGTCATGGGAAGCATCCACGCGCAAAAGTAGGCGCTGATCATAATGTAGGAGCCGCCGTAGGCTGCGATCTTTTGGCGTTATCAATATTGCTGATGAGCAAGATCAAAAGATTGCAGCCTTTCAGCGGCGCCTCACGTGTACTGTGTCCATAAATCCGCAACATTCTGTCGATAACCTCTGCTCCAACCCATCTCAGGTTGCCGATACAGTGCTGCGCACTCGCTCGGATCGAACCAAATGGGCTTCAGAGGACTCTGAAGGTTGCCCTTTCGGAAACGGACCGGCCCAACGACATGGAAAACACCCGAAGCTGGGAGCTCGCGGTGTAAAGGTTTGTCAGCCTTAACCGAATGCGCTGAAGATCACCTATTCAAATGATGAACATTTTGAAACTCGTCAAACGCTTCAAACATCGCGCGTATGTCGTCCTGCCCTCCCTGTTGGCGGCCAGCGCGCTGTTTCTGTTCCTTGGCGAAAGCCGCGCTCAACCGGCAGACGGCACCCAGACGCTGGTATTCCTGCGTCACGCGGAAAAACCCGAAGGCGGCCTCGGCCAGCTCAACTGCCAGGGCCTGAATCGCGCCATCGACCTGGCCACCTTGCTGCCGGAAAAGTTCGGCAAGGCCAACTACGTGTTTGCCGCCAACCCGACACGCAATGTCGAGGAAGGCGAACTGGACAATTCCTACAGCTACATCCGCCCCCTGATGACCATCAGCCCCAGCGCGATCAAGCTCGGCTTGCCGGTGAACATCAACTTCTCGGCAAACGACACCAGCGACCTGGCCGATGAGTTGCTTCACGACAAGTATCACAACTCGGTCATCTACACCGCCTGGTCCCACGGCTACCTGCCCGAGCTGATCAACAAGGTCGCTGGAGAAGCCGTCGGCAAGAAACAGACCATCACCGATGACTGGGAGTCCAACGACTACGACTCGCTGTACGTGCTCACCCTGACCTGGCACAACGGCAAGGCCAGTGTGCAGAGCCACGCCTACAAGCAAGGCCTGGATCATGGGCGCGAGACCTGTCCGACGTAAGTGTCAGCTGCAGCGGGTTGATCGGGGCGGCGCTACTTAACCCCCTGTCCGCTGGCTGCTGCGGTCTCGCAGGTATTCGAGGACGGCAGCCCGCTCCCCGGCGAATTCAATCCGCGACCCTTTCTTCTCCCGCTGAAACGCATACATCGGGTCGTAATACTCGCGAAGCAGCCCTTCGATCCAACCCCGATGCAGGTCCACTGCCCCACTGCTCGCCTGCGCCGCCAGCGCGTCTTCCATCAAAATCAACATCCGTCGATGGCGTTCACCGCCCAGGCGTTTCTGCACATTATTCAGGCTCTCCAACAAGCGCTCGGAAAACAGCGCAAAGCCTTCATCGCCATGCACTCGGATGAATTCGGCACACAAATCCACCACGTAATCGCGCAGGATCCGTTCGACCCGCCCTTCCAGGCTGTCTTCAAGCCAGACCATCGGAAACTGTTGCATGCCCTGGAACAGCGGCAGCGGCAAGGCGCAACTGCCGACCATACGGCTCTCGTCTTCCAGCACAAACTGCTCGATGCCGTGGGCGCGCTTCTTCAGCACGTCTACCGCCAAGCGGTTTTCAAAATCGATGTTGGAGGGTTGGCCGGTGGCGCGCTTACCGAAACTCGAGCCGCGGTGATTGGCGTGACCTTCAAGGTCCAGCCCGTTGCTCAACTGTGTAAGCACTTCGGTTTTGCCAATGCCGGTCATGCCGCCCAGCAAGACAAAATCACACTGGGCAAGCGCCTGATCGACCGTGTCCAGCAAGAAGGTGCGCATGGCCTTATAGCCGCCACCGACGCGCGGATACTCGATGCCCGCCTCGTCCTTGAGCCATTGCTGGACGATCTGCGAACGCAAGCCACCGCGAAAACAATACAAATACCCATCAGGATGAGCCCGGGCAAAATCGGTCCAGGCCTGGATCCGAGCGGTTTTTATCTCGCCTGACACCAATTCGTGCCCCAGCGTAATGGCCGCCTGTTGGCCGTGTTGCTTGTAACAGGTGCCAACCCGTTGCCGCTCGTGGTCATTCATCAGCGGCAGGTTGAGGACGCCGGGGAATGAACCTTTGAGAAACTCAATCGGCGCGCGGGCATCCATCATCGGCCGATCGTTGAGGAAGATGTCGCGGTAATCGGTGAATTCCATAGACATCAAAACACCTCAACCGCGTTGGTCTGTCGCTCGATCAGTTCACCGATCGGCTCAAGCGTCAGGCCCAGTTCGGCAGCCACTTTGAGGAAGTGTTCGTTGCCTTCGGGGGTGACCGCAACCAGCAGGCCACCGCTGGTCTGCGGATCGCAGAGCACGCGTTTGTGCATTTCCTGAAGACGCCCCAGCTTACTGGCGTAGCTGTCAAAGTTACGCAACGTCCCACCCGGCACGCAGCCTTGGTCGAGGTAATACTCGACACCCGGCAGACGCGGCACGCGGTCGTACTCGATGCGAGCGGTCACGTTGCTGCCGTCGGCCATTTCCACCAAATGCCCCAGCAGGCCAAAACCGGTGACGTCGGTCATCGCGGTCACGCCGTCGAGTTTGCCGAAACGGCTGCCGGGTTTGTTCAGGGTGCACATCCAGTCGCGGGCCAGGCCGATGTCGGCATGGCGCAACTTGCCCTTCTTCTCGGCGGTGGTGAGGATGCCGATGCCCAAAGGTTTGGTGAGGTAAAGCAGGCAACCGGCGGTGGCGGTGTCGTTGCGCTTCATGTGGCGCTTCTCCACCAAACCGGTCACGGCGAGGCCGAAGATCGGTTCCGGTGCGTCGATGGAATGCCCACCGGCCAACGGAATCCCCGCCTCCTCGCAGACCGAACGCCCGCCGCGAATCACTTCTCGGGCAATCTCCGGCGCCAGTACGTTGACCGGCCAGCCAAGGATCGCAATCGCCATCAACGGATCGCCGCCCATGGCGTAGATGTCGCTGATGGCATTGGTGGCGGCGATACGGCCGAAATCGAACGGGTCATCGACGATCGGCATAAAAAAGTCAGTGGTCGACACCACGCCGCGTTCTTCATCGATGGCATACACCGCCGCGTCGTCGCGCGAGGCGTTGCCGACCCAGAGATTCGGGTCAAGGTTCTGCGCCCCGCTGCCGGCCAGAATCACCTCCAGCACCTGGGGAGAAATCTTGCAGCCGCAACCTGCGCCGTGGCTGTATTGGGTCAGACGAATCGGTTCGCTCATAGGGGGCACGCCTTGTGAAGTCAATGCCGAGGAGTCTACATCAACGTCAGCGCCCCGAGGTCCCACGAAAGCCTTGACCGAAAGGACAGTTAAACCATCAATTTCCTAGCTTTTTCCAAGCTTTGAACATTTCGTTATTTCCACAGCGGCGGCAACCGGGAGGATGGCAGCGAGTAGAATTTTGGCGACGGTAACTTCCGCGCCTGTTCCGACGGCTGGGGTTACTACGCCGGCGTTGGCTATCAGTTCTGAGATTTGTTTGAACCGGGTGGTTTTATGCTTGCTATGACGCGTCTTTCCAGGCACATCGGTGTCACTCAAGTCTGGGGGCGCGGCAAGGGCCATGGCCAGCAATCATTGGGAGTTTCAGAGAGTGCAGGGTAACGAGCCACCCGTCTCGTCGCTACTGGCGGCATCCATCTGACAATCCGAGTGAATTTTCCGCAACCCAAACGATCCTTGTATTACCACAGGGAGGAATACGGGCTCTATGAACAACGCAAAACTTTTCGTCATTGAATACACCCTTCATGGCGCGCCCAAGTCTTTCATCATCCGCCTGGACAAGATGGATAACGCGGAGGCTTGGCATTGGGCGAGTTGCGACGCGGGGGTCGGACGAATCCCTCGCTTCGGCCGAGAGAAGGTGCAAAAAACCAGCAAGCCGATGGCTGAAAAATTCGGCGTGGAAAACGTCAAGTGGCGGTCGACGAATTAACGGATGGCGCGGCTTTGGACATTTGGAGCGATCGGCGCATGAAATCAACGCAACTCACCAGCACGGCACACATCGACTACGGCCTCGATACGCTGTTCGGTCGAATCACTAAAAGCGCCGAGTGTCAGGTCGGCCTTGAACAAGTCGAGCATGACCCGACCCGCTTCGCACTGCGCATCCAGTCACCTATACCGCAAGATCTGGAACTGGCAAAAACGGTGTTGGTGAGGGTGGATGGACGACGACTCAATGGCATCATCCGCCATACCGAGCGGCTGGAAGATCAAAGCCTGAAACTGGAAGTGGAGCCCGAATAGGCCCCACATTCTGTGCGTGGCTGAGGTCAGCCCTTGGCGCACTTACAGCCCTTGCTGGCACATTCTTCGCCATGTTCGTGGTGCTTGGCGCAGGCTTCGCAGCAATAGTGCTTGCCGTGGCGCGCGATCGGGTGCTCGCCCAGCTTGCATGAGCATTTGGGGCAATCGCATTTACTGTCACTGCTGATCATGAGTCTGACTCCAGGGTTGTGGTCGTCCGGGTCTCGCAAATACGGCCCGTACCACCAGTGTAGGAGCTTGCGTCAGCCCTGCCGCGTACTGCTGCGATACATGAACACCAACGCCAACCCCAGACACACCATCGCCAGCATCCGGCTACTCGACAACTCGATCGCCGGGTTCCCCAGCCAGCCGAAGTTATCAATCAACATCCCCATCCCCAGTTGCCCGACGATCACCGCCACCGTCGCCACCGCCGTGCCGACCCGTGGCACCGCGCCGACCATCACCATCATGTACACCACCCCGAACAGCGCGCCGCTGAGCTGCCATTTCGGCACGTCGAGCAAACTCACGGCATGGGCCGGTTCGAAAAACACGATCAGCAGCCCGGTGACCACCGCGCCCACCACAAACGTGAGCAAACTGCTGCGCAACACGCCAACCGTTTCGCCCAGCCGTCCATTAATCGCCGCCTGCACACTTAACACCGCACCGGCCGCTACGACCACTGCCAACAAAATAATCAGATTCATCATCAACCCCGAGCGATCAGAACAAGTGCCGCGACAATCAGCAGCAAGGCCAGCCAACGTTCACCGTTGACCTTTTTGCGGGTGGCGCCGAACCAGCCGAAGTGGTCGATCAACACGCTTTTGCCGACCTGCCCGGAGAGGATCGCGATCATCGTCATGGCAATGCCGATGTGCGGTGTGGCCAGGGTCAGCACGATCACGTACATCGGCCCCAGGAAACCGCCGATCAATTGCCAGCGCGGCAGCTCATTCAAGGCGGGGCCCTGTTGCGGACCGCTGAACAGCAACAGCAAAAACAGAATCGCCGAGCCCACACCGAAGATGCTCAAGGTCGCCCACAAATGCCCGACCTGAACCCCGAGCGGCCCGAGCAAACCGGCCTCCACGGAAAGGCCCATGCCAGCCAGAATCACCAGCGGCAGCAGCAACAGCCGCAACCCTGGCCGGGTGCTCGACGAGGCGACAACGCCAACGTCGTCGATTGAAGAAGTGCGCATAGAGAAAACCTGCCTGAAGTAAACAATGGCGGGCATTATCGGCTGGCGATCCTTTGCGATAAATGGGAGCATCCTGACAACACTTTTGCGTAACACGCACAGCAGGATTTGCCATGCACGGCCTCAATGAACTGGGATTCAAGGCACTTCGACTGTTTGTCGCCGTGCTCGACCACGGCAGTTTTTCCGAAGTCGCCCGCCGCGAAGGCTTGGCACCGTCTTCGATTTCCCGGCAGATCCAGTTGATGGAACACGCCCTGAACCAGCAATTGCTGTATCGCCACACCCGCGCCGTCTCACCCACCGAAGCCGGGCGCATGCTCGGTCATCACGCGCGGCTGGTGCTGGTGCAACTCGAAGAGGCCGAACAGGCCTTGCAGGAACAGCAAAGCGAACCGAGCGGACTGGTGCGGATCAATGCGCCAGTGGTGTTTGGCCAACGGCACCTGACGCCCTGGCTGGGGCAGCTCTGCGAGCGCTACCCGAAACTGCAACTGGATATCCAGCAGACCGACAGCTATGTCGACCCGCTGCAGGAAGGCGCCGACCTGCTGTTTCGCATCGGGCCGCTGCACGATTCGAGCATGCAGGCGCGCATTCTGGCGCCCCATCGTTTTCAAGTCGCCGCGAGCCCGGCCTATTTGGAACGTCACGGCACGCCGCTCCATCCCGAAGAACTGGCCGCGCATCAATGCCTGGCCTACAAAGGCGTGGCCGGTCAGCAACGCTGGTTTTTCCGCAAGGATCCGCAGGACTGGACGCCCTGGTCGGTGAAGGGGCCGATCACCGGCAACCACGCCGACACCCTGACTCATGCCGCCGAACAAGGCTTGGGGCTGGTGATGTTTCCGTCGTGGCTGATTGGTGAGGCGGTGCGCAACGGCACGCTGGTGCCGGTGCTCGGGGCGTATCAGGTGTCCAACAGCCTTGAGCCGCAGCAGATTGCCGTGCTCTGGCCCGGCAGCCGCCGGTTGTCGGTGAAGGTGCGGACGGTGATTGATTTCTTCGTCGAATGCTTCGGCGCGGTGCCCTACTGGGATAGGCCATAACCCCTGTCGGCACCACAATCCCTGTGGGAGCGAGCCTGCTCGCGAAAGCGGAGGTACAGGCTAAATCTGTGTGACTGCCGCATTCGCGAGCAGGCTCGCTCCCACAGCTTCTTTGGTCGCTTGTTAGATACGGAACTGCCCCACCAGTTTGCCCAGCCGTTGACCCAGGTCGGCAAGGTTGCGGGAAGTCTGGGCGCCGAGTTGGGTTTCATCGGCAACGCTGTCCACGGCCACGGCGATCTGATGCACGCTGCGGTTTATCTCTTCGGCCACGGCGGTCTGCTCTTCGGCAGCGCTGGCGATCTGCGCGTTCATCGAATTGATGGTACCAATCAGCTGGGCCATGGTATCGAGCGAAGCACCGGTTTCGTTGGCCTGAGCGGATGTGCCGTCGCCGGCCTCACTGGAGCGGCGCATCGCTTCCACGGCCGATTGGGTACCGGCCTGCAAGCGGTCGATCATGCCCTGGATTTCCTGGGTGCTGATTTGCGTGCGACTGGCCAGCGCTCGAACCTCGTCGGCCACCACGGCAAAACCACGACCGGCCTCACCGGCACGGGCGGCTTCAATGGCGGCATTGAGTGCCAGCAGGTTGGTCTGATCGGCAATCGAACGGATCACGCCGAGCACGCTGACAATCGACGACACGTCTTTTTGCAGGCTGTCGAGGGACACGCCGCTGCTGCGAATGTCGTCCACCAACGCATGAATCTTCACGATGCTGCCGGCGACCACGCGCTTGGCCGCCTGGCCTTCTTCGTCGGTCTGCTGGGCCGCCACCGCCGCGTTTTGCGCACTCTTCGCCACTTCCTGGGCCGCCGCCGACATTTGGTTGATCGCCGTGGCGACCTGATCGGTCTCGTGACGCTGACGCTCCATCGCCTGATCCGAACGCTGCGCCTGGTCGGAGACCTGATTCACCAGACCGGTCAGTTGCGAGGTCATTTCGGTGATCTGACGCACCAGGCCGTGGATCTTGTCGACAAAGCGGTTGAACGAGCCGGCCAGTTCGCCGAGTTCATCCTGGCTGGTGATGGTCAGGCGACGCGTCAGGTCGCCCTCGCCCGCCGCGATGTCATCGAGGTTGGCTTTCATCAGGTTCAGAGGACGCAGAATGGCGTTGGCCAGCAGCATCCCGGCGGCGGCGATCACCAACAGCACCACCACGGCAATTCCGACGATGCTCAGCACCACGCCTTGCATGCGCTCCTGAACCTTGGCCTCAACCAGCGCGACTTGCGCTTCGATGCCGTCAAGGTTCGCCGAAGTACCGACCGCCATGTCCCACTTCGGCAGGTATTCGGTGTAGCCGAGTTTGGGCACCAGTACTTGGGTGTTGCCGGGCAGTGGCGAGCTGTATTGCAGGTAATGGGTTCCGTCCTTGGCAACTTTCACCAGGTCGCGGTTGACGTAGACACCGTTCGGATCGCGGTTGTCCTTGAAGCTCTGGCCCACGCCTTCAGGGCTGCTGGCCTTGAACAGACGCACGGTGTTGGAGTCGTAGCCGAAGAAGTAGCCGTCCTTGCCGTAAGTGATGCACTTTGTTTACGGCGTGCTCAAGTCGGGCCAACCATTTGACCCGAAACTTGCGCTTGCTCGGTGAGGTTCAAGACGGTATTTACATTGACCGTGTAGGAGCTGCCGAAGGCTCGGGCCGCGTTCGGACGATCTTTTGATTTTAGAGGACCATCGCTGCCACCCAACCAAACACCAGCAGCGGAATGTTGTAGTGCAGGAAGGTCGGAACCACGGTGTCCCAGATGTGGTGATGCTGGCCGTCGATGTTCAGGCCGGAGGTCGGGCCGAGGGTCGAGTCCGAGGCTGGCGAACCGGCGTCACCCAAGGCGCCAGCAGTGCCGACGATGCAAACGATCGCCAACGGGCTGAAGCCCAGCTGCACGCACAACGGCACAAAAATCGCTGCCAGGATCGGTACGGTGGAAAACGACGAACCGATGCCCATGGTCACCAAGAGGCCAACCAGCAACATCAGCAACGCGCCAATGCCTTTGCTATGGCCGATCCACGAGGCCGAGGTTTCGACCAATGTCTGTACTTCGCCGGTGGCTTTCATCACTTCGGCAAAACCGGACGCGGCGATCATGATGAAGCCGATCATCGCCATCATCTTCATGCCTTCGGTGAACAGGTCATCGGTGTCGCGCCACTTAACAACGCCCGAGACCGAGAAGATCAGGAAACCCGTCAGCGCGCCGATGATCATCGAGTCCAGCAGCAACTGAATAATGAACGCCGCCGCGATGGCCACACCGGCGACCATCAGGCTCAGCGGGTTGTACTGCACCGCGACCTGTTCGACTTGCTCGATCTTTTCCAGATCGTAGACGCGCTTCTTGCGATAGCTGACGAACGCTGCCGCGAGCCCGACGACCATGCCCAACGCTGGAATGCCCATGGCATGGGTGACGTTGATGCCGCTGATGTCCACACCGCTACGGGCGACGTTGGCCAGCAGGATTTCATTCAGGAAGATGTTGCCAAAGCCCACGGGCAGGAACATGTATGGCGTAATCAAACCGAACGTCATGACGCAGGCAATCAGCCGGCGATCCAGTTGCAGCTTGGTCAGCACATAGAGCAATGGCGGTACCAGCAACGGAATAAAGGCGATATGTATCGGCAAGATGTTCTGGGACGCGATGGCCACCACCCACAGCAAACCGATCAACAGCCATTTGACCTGACGTCCACCGCTGGCGTGCTGGCGGTCGACCATCAGTAAGGCTCTGTCTGCCAGGGCATGGGCCAGGCCGGACTTGGCAATGGCCACCGCGAAAGCGCCAAGCATTGCGTAGGACAACGCGACCGTCGCACCGCCACCGAGGCCGCTGTTGAAGGCTTTGAGTGTCGCGTCTATGCCCAGGCCACCGGTCAAACCACCCACCAGGGCGCCCACGATCAGCGCGATTACTACGTGCACGCGGGACAGACTGAGGATCAGCATGACGCCGACCGCGGCAATTACAGCATTAATCATCGTTACCTCAAGGCAATCGGAATGAGCCCGGCCGACAGTCTGCAAAGAGCCGCCAGCGGATTAAAGAGAGGGTTTTATTAGAGGGCGCGCACTTTGAAGGAAGCAGCAGCAAGCTGCAAGCCTCAAGTAAGCCGATTCGCGGCCGTTACAGTACGAAGGCTCAAATATATATCGAATAAAGGACGTCTCCATGTCGCTCAGACAACTTTCCATTCAATGGAAAATCACCCTGCTGGCCGGGCTTTGCCTGGCGAGTATCGTGACCCTGCTGGTGGGTCTTTCGCTGTATCGCATGGAGCACAGCTCCGCGCTGGTGAAAGCCTCGAGCATGGCGATGCTCACCGAAGCCGCCCAGGCCCGGATCGAATCCCAGGGTGAAAACCAGGCGCTGGGGATTCGCCAGCAGTTCATGGATGCCTATCAATATGGCCACGGCTTTTCGCGTCAGGTGCTGTTCCTGCGCGACCAGGCCGAGAAGCGCTTCCTCGATGCCTTTGACCTGCGTGAAGACCTGACTCGTCAGGTCAAGTCGGCCCTGCAAGCCAACCCGGAACTGCTCGGTCTGTCCTTGGTGTTCGAAGCCAATGCGCTGGATGGCAAGGACGATCTGTTCGCCGGTCAAGCGGAGCTGGGCAGCAACGACAAGGGCCGCTTCGCCCTTTACTGGTCGCAACCGACACCGGGCAAGGTGACGTCCATGGCGCTGCCCGAAAGCGACATGGCCGACACCCGCACCGGCCCCAGCGGCGAGCCGGCCAACGCCTGGTTCACCTGCCCGCGCACAACCCTCAAGCCCTGCGTGATCGAACCCTACTTCTATGTGATCGATGGCCAAAACGTGCTGATGACCAGCATCGTTTTCCCGCTGGTGGTCAACGGCAAAGTCATCGCTTCGCTGTCGGTGGACATCAACCTCGATAGCCTGCAAGCCATCAGCCAGGGCGCGAGCAAGAAGCTTTATGACGGCCAGACCCACGTCAGCATCATCAGTCCGGTCGGTTTGCTGGCCGGCTACAGCCCGGACGCCAGCAAGCTCAGCCACCGCCTGGAGACCGTGGACAAAACCAACGGTGCCGAGCTGATCCGCCTGCTCGCCACCAGCAGCAAGACCGAAAGCCTGCACAGCAATCAACAGCTCAAAGTGCTGTCGCCGTTCCAGCCCATTCCCGGTGGCAAGTCCTGGGGCGTGTTGCTCGATGTGCCGGAGAAAGTCCTGGTCGGCCCCGCCGAAGCGCTAAAAAAACAACTGGATGACAGCAACACCGCCGGCACCCTGGTCGAACTCGGCCTGGGTGTGCTGGCCGCGTTGATTGGCCTGATGCTGGTGTGGCTGATGGCCCGCAGCGTGACCAAGCCGATCCTGGGTGTGGCGCACATGCTCGAAGACATTGCCAGCGGCGAAGGCGATCTGACCCGCCGCCTGGCCTACGACAAGAAGGACGAACTCGGTCAACTGGCCGGCTGGTTCAACCGCTTCCTCGACAAGCTGCAACCGATCATCGCCGAGGTCAAACGTTCGGTACAGGACGCCCGCAACACGGCGGATCAGTCGTCCGCCATCGCCACGCAGACCAGCGCCGGCATGGAGCAGCAATACCGTCAGGTGGATCAGGTCGCGACTGCTTCCCACGAAATGAGCGCCACCGCTCAAGACGTCGCTCGCAGCGCAGCGCAAGCGGCACAGGCGGCGCGGGATGCGGATCAGGCAACCCGTCGCGGTTTGACTGTGATCGACCGCACCACCACCAGCATCGACAACCTCGCCGCCGACATGAGCGCGGCGATGGTTCAAGTCGAAGGCCTGGCGGCCAATAGCGAGAAAATCGGTTCGGTGCTGGAAGTGATTCGGGCCATCGCCGAACAGACCAACCTGCTGGCGCTTAACGCCGCCATCGAGGCCGCGCGTGCCGGTGAAGCCGGACGCGGTTTTGCCGTTGTGGCCGATGAAGTGCGCAACCTGGCACGCCGGACCCAAGAGTCTGTCGAAGAAACCCGTCTGGTGATCGAGCAGTTGCAGAGCGGCACTCAGGACGTGGTCGGCTCGATGAACAACAGCCACCGTCAGGCTCAGGGCAGTGTCGAACAGGTGGGTCAGGCGGTGACGGCGCTGCGGCAGATTGGTGAGGCGGTGACGGTGATCAGCGACATGAACTTGCAGATTGCCAGTGCGGCTGAAGAACAAAGCGCGGTGGCTGAGGAGATCAACAGCAACGTGGCGACCATTCGGGATGTGACGGAGTCGTTGTCGGGGCAGGCGAATGAGTCGGCGCGGGTGAGCCAGTCGCTGAATAGCCTGGCAAATCAGCAGCAGCGTTTGATGGATCAGTTCCGCGTTTAACGCAGTTATTGCGTCCTCTGAAGATCAAAATGTGGGAGCGAGCTTGCTCGCGAATGCGGTGTGTCAGCCAACAGAGATGTCGACTGTCACACCGCATTCGCGAGCAAGCCCGCTCCCACAGGGTACTCAGCGTTTGGGAAGTACGATGACAACCCGCAACCCACCCCACTCACTCGCCTCCAACCTCAAACTCCCGCCCCACGTATCGACGATATCGCGGACAATCCCCAGCCCCAACCCATGCCCGTCCGTCTGTTCATCCAGACGTGTTCCCCGGTTAAGCACCTGATCGCGCTGCGCCTCAGGAATCCCCGGGCCATCATCTTCCACACTCAACTCAAACCCTTCGGCCTTCTCGACCACGCTCAACCGAACCTCGGCGTCCGCCCACTTGCAGGCGTTGTCCAGCAGGTTACCGAGCAGTTCGAGCAAATCCTCACGGTCCCACGGCAGTTGCAAACCGGCAGGTGCATGGTAGCTGAGCTCAAGATGCTCACCATGGATCATGTTCAACGTCGCCAACAATCCCGGCAATTCGGCATCGCAATCAAACAACGCTCCCGGCAGCGCATCGCCGGATAACCGTGCGCGATTGAGTTCTCGATTGAGCCGCTGCTGCACTTGCTCAAGCTGCGCGTGAATCACCTTGCGCAGCTGCGGATGCGCGTCGAGCTTCTCGCTTGAGGCCAGGCTCAACAACACCGCAAGTGGGGTTTTCAAGGCATGGCCGAGGTTGCCCAGCGCATTGCGCGAGCGCTTGAGGCTGTCTTCGGTGTGAGCGAGCAAATGGTTGATCTGCGCCACCAGTGGTTCAAGCTCTACCGGTACCTGATCATCGAGTTGCGAGCGCTGACCCTGCTGCAACTGGGCGATCTGCTCACGAGCCTTTTCCAGTGGGCGCAAGGCGCGGCGCACGGTGATCCGTTGCAGCAGCAGAATCAGCAGCAACCCCGCCAATCCCAGACCGAGACCGACCTGTTGCATACGCAGGAAGCTTTCGCGTACCGGCGTGTAATCCTGAGCCACACTGATCGAAATTGATTGGCCGAGCCGTCGATAGTCCGAACGCAGCACCAGCAATTGCTGGCCTTCCGGCCCCAATTGCAAGTTGCTGTGCAGGCCGGCATGGTCGAGGCGCGGCATGTCCTGATCCCATAGCGAACGGGAGCGCCAATGGCTGTCGGCAAAGTCGATGCGGAAGTAATGCCCGGAAAACGGTCGCTGATAGGCCGGCGACAGGCGCCGCTCATCCAGCTGCAAACCCTGCGGCCCACGCACCAGCGCCACCAGCAGGTTTTCGCTGTCGTTGCGCAGCCCGGCTTCGAGGTAGCGCTGCAAACCCATCTCGAACAGCCACAGGCTGGTCTGCGCCAGCACCAGGCCGACGATCACCATCACGCTGATCAGACCCAGACTCAAGCGGCGCTGGATCGACTTCACTGGGCTTGCCCGCCGAACAGGTAACCCTGGCCGCGACGGGTTTCGATGACACTGCGTCCGAGTTTGCGCCGCAGGTGGTTGACGTGGACTTCGAGCACGTTGGAGTCGCGCTCGGTTTCACCGTCATAGAGGTGTTCGGCGAGGTGGCTTTTGGAAAGGATCTGCTCGGGGTGCAGCATGAAATAACGCAGCAGGCGGAATTCAGCGGCGGTGAGCTGGATGTCGGCGCCGTCGCGGGTCACGCATTGGCGGCCTTCGTCCAGATGCAGTCCGGCAGCCTTGAGTGTCGGCTGGTTGGCATGGCCATGGGAACGGCGCAACAGCGCCTGGACTCGCAAATGCAGTTCTTCGGGGTGGAAGGGTTTGGTCAGGTAATCGTCGGCGCCAGCCTTGAGGCCTTCGATCCGCTCGGCCCAGGAATCACGGGCGGTGAGGATCAGCACTGGCGTGGCCAGGCCACCGGCCCGCCATTGAGTCAGCACGTCGAGCCCAGGCAAACCCGGCAGACCGAGGTCGAGGATAATCAGGTCATAAGGCTCGCTACTGCCCTGATACACCGCATCGCGACCGTCGGCCAGCCAGTCCACGGCGTACCCCTGCCGGTTGAGGCCGGCCATCAATTCGTCGGCCAGCGGCACATGGTCTTCCACCAGAAGCAAACGCATCGATCAATCTTCCTTGTCTTTCAGTAACTGCCCAGTGGTGGCGTCGAGGTCCAGTTCGCGGACCACGCCTTCGGTGGTCAGCAGCTCGACTTCATAAACGTAGACGTCGTGTTTTTCTTCAAGCTCGGCTTCCAGCAATTTGGCCCCGGGATAAAGGTCCAGCGCTTGCTGCAACAACTGCTCGAGCGGCAGGATCACGCCCTGTTGACGCAGGCGCAGGGCCTCGTCCTGATCCAGGTCGCGGGCCATGACCACCGAGCAAAAAGCCAGAAGCGCCAGAGCCATTCGACCGCTCGCCCACCGATGTGAAAAAGAAAACACCTTCATTACGTATCCTGATGATCCTTGAGAACCTGCCCGCTGACAGCGTCCAATTCCAGGTCCCACTCAAGGCCCTGTGGGTCGCGCAATTCCACCTGATAGATGTACTTGCCGTACTCTTCTTCCAGCTCGGTTTCGGTGACCTTGGCCCTGGGATGTTTGGCCAGAGCGACGGCGTTGAGCTTCTCGAACGACACAATGGTACCAGCGTCGCGCAATCTCAGGGCTTCGTCGGGGCCGAGGTCGCGAGCGTGGGCGATGCTGGCGGTCATGCCGATGATGGATGCGGTTAACAGGGCAGTCAGGGTTTTCATGGGTGTCTCCGTATTTTTTTATGTGTTGCCTACGGAGTGCACCTTAACGGGGCGAACTTAATTGAAACTGAACTGCCATCATTGGAGATAGCAACGCGACATCAATAACAGGCACACAACCCTGTAGGAGCTGCCGAAGGCTGCGATCTTTTGATCTTCGGCGGCTTCATGGACATCAAAGATCAAGATCAAAAGATCGCAGCCTTCGGCAGCTCCTACATTGATCGGGTGCGACGCGTTTATAATCCGCACGTTCGCCAACTCTCGAGACCGGTATGACCGCCATCCACATCAAGTTCCCTTCCCTGACCCTCAAGGCCGGCCCTCGCGCCTTCGCGCGCATCCGGGAAAACGGTTTGAGCGCCTTTGATGTCGGCACACTGCCAGGTGCCGCCGGGGGGCCCAAGGCGTTGGGGATTCAAGGTCTGGACCTGGCGTTGTTCGGGGAGTGGCTGCCGGCGGCGCCTCGGGAACGTTCGCTGATCGGTGCGTCGGTGGGTTCCTGGCGCTTCGCCAGCGCGTGTCTGCCGGATGCTGCCGAAGGCATCCGCCGCCTCGGTCACCTCTACACCGAACAGAACTTCGCCAAGGGCGTGACCATGGCGCAGGTCAGCCAGAGCTCCCGGCGCATGCTCGATGACTTGCTCGACGGCCGCGACGCCGCGATTCTGGACAACGCTCATTACCGACTGAACATCATGGTGGTCAAAAGCCACGGCCTGTTGGCGGACGATCATCGCGGCCGACTGGGGCTGGGCCTGTCATCGGTGATCGCCGACAACTTGCGGGGCCGCGCGCGGTTGTCGCGGCATTTCGAACGGCTGATCATCCACGATCCGCGCCTGGCACCACCGGTCAATGCACTGAACGACTTCCCCTCGCGTTTCATTGCGCTGGAGGCCGGTAACCTGCGCCAGGCCTTGCTCGCGTCGGGCTCGATCCCGATGGTGATGGAAGGTGTGCGTGACCTGCCGGGCGCAGGTACAGGAACGTTTCGCGATGGTGGTCTGCTGGACTATCACCTCGATCTGCCCTACAGCGGCAACGACATCGTGCTCTATCCGCATTTCACCGACCGGGTCATTCCCGGCTGGTTCGACAAGACCCTGCCCTGGCGCCGCGCTTGTCCTGCGCGCTTGCAGGATGTCCTGTTGCTGGCACCGTCGAAGGAATACCTGGCGCGCCTGCCCTACGGCAAACTCCCGGACCGTAACGACTTCAAGCGCTTCATGGGCGATGCCCCGAGCCGGCAGAAATACTGGCGCACGACGATGGATGAAAGCCGCAGGCTCGGTGACGAATTCCTCGAACTGACCGCCAATGGTCGCCTGGGCGAGCGCTTACTGACCCTTTAGTCAGTGTTTTCCCGCAACGCCAAACGCAAACTGTTAAACTCGCCGCCTGCCCACATCGCCGCGGCGATCGCCACCTGACAGAGCTCAAACCCCTTGGAAATCTTCAAAGAATTTACCTTCGAATCTGCCCACCGCCTGCCCCACGTGCCAGAAGGCCACAAGTGCGGCCGCCTGCACGGTCACTCGTTCAAAGTGGCGATCCACCTTAGCGGCGACCTCGATCCGCACACGGGCTGGATCCGCGATTTCTCGGAAATCAAGGCGATCTTCAAGCCGCTCTACGAGCGTCTGGACCATAACTACCTGAACGACATTCCCGGTCTGGAAAACCCGACCAGTGAAGTCCTGGCCAAATTCATCTGGAAAGAATTGAAGCCGCTGCTGCCGGAACTCAGTGCGATTCGTATCCACGAGACGTGCACCAGCGGTTGCATCTATCACGGCGAGTAAGCCGATAGATCAAAAAAACCACCGAGACCGGTGGTTTTTTTATGCCTATGCTTTTTGGCTCCCCCACGCCAAGAGGACACACCCAATGACTGACTGGCCGCTGGCTCAGACCTATCGCTTCAACGGGCACTCCGTTCGCTACGCCGTACGGGGTGACGGACCGCCGCTGGTGTTCGTGCATGGCACGCCTTTCTCTTCTTACGTGTGGCACCGGATTGCGCCGCACTTCATCACCACGCACCGAGTGCATTACTTCGACCTGCTGGGCTATGGGCAATCGGAGAAAATCGCGGGCGATGTGTCACTGGGTGTGCAGAACGACCTGTTGGCTCACTTGCTCGATCACTGGGGGCTTGGGCGACCAGACGTCGTCGCTCACGACTTCGGCGGCGCCACCGCCCTGCGTGCTCACCTGCTCAACGGCAAGGACTACCGCAGCCTGACGTTGATTGATCCTGTGGCGCTGACGCCCTGGGGTTCGCCGTTTGTGCAGCATGTGCGTCAGCATGAGGCGGCGTTCAGTGGCTTGCCGGATTACATTCAGCAGGCCATCGTGCCGACCTACATTCGCGGGGCGATCAAGCGCGCAATCCCGGACGACGAACTCGCGCCTTACGTGCAGCCGTGGCTGGGCGACCCAGGGCAAGCGGCGTTCTATCGACAGATCGCGCAGATGGATGAGCGTTATACCCGTGAGGCCGAAGGGCTGTACCCGACGATTCGCTGCCCGGTGCAGATTCTTTGGGGGGAAGACGATCAGTGGATCCCCGTCGAGCGTGGGCGGGCGTTACACCAGATGATTCCAGGGTCGCAATTTCACCCCATTGCCAATGCCGGGCATCTGGTTCAGGAAGATGCACCGGAAGCGATCGTTGCCGCGTTGCTGAGGTTTTTGCCGCAACACAAATCCCCCTGAAAAAACCACATCCCCTGTGGGAGCGGGCTTGCTCGCGAAGGGACCATCACATCCAACATCAATGTTGAGTGTTAGTCCGCCTTCGCGAGCAAGCCCGCTCCCACATGGGCTTGGTGTTCTGTCAGGTGCACTGCTTTTGTGCCCTCCCCGCGTCAATCCCGCCGGCTCGTCTATACATAACAACATCCACCCCCCTTGGCACGCCCCCTGCAACACTCCCCCGCGCCACCCATTCAGCAAGGAACGCCACATGACGCAGAACGATCCCGGCAACGATTACCCCCTCAGCGAAGTCCCGATGCACGCCCGCAAAGGCCTGGCCTCCACGGCCATGGTGTTGCTGGGTTTCACCTTTTTTACCGCCACCATGTTTGCCGGCGGCAAGCTGGGTGTGGCGTTCAGCTTCGGCGAGATGATGGCGGTGATTGTCGTCGGCAATCTGCTGCTGGGGATTTACGCCGCTAGCCTTGGCTACATCGCCTTCAAGAGCGGCCTCAATTCGGTGCTGATGGGACGCTTTTGCTTCGGTGAAGTGGGCAGCAAGCTCAGCGACCTGATCCTCGGTTTTACCCAGATCGGCTGGTACGCCTGGGGCACAGCCACTGCCGCCGTGGTGCTGGGCAAGTATTTCGACTTGAGCGAAGGCACCGTTCTTGGGCTGATGGTGCTGTTCGGCCTGATGTTTTGCGCGACCGCGTATGTCGGTTATCGCGGATTGGAGATTCTGTCGTACATCGCCGTACCGGCAATGATGTTGTTGCTGATGCTGTCGATGTGGGTGGCCACTGTGAAAGTCGGCGGGCTCGACGGTTTGCTCGCGGTAGTCCCGACGGGGACACTGGACTGGTCGACCGCGATTACGCTGGTGTTCGGCACCTTCGTCAGCGGCGCAACCCAGGCGACCAACTGGACGCGTTTCTCCCGTTCAGCGCGAGTCGCGGTGCTGGCGAGCCTGATCGGTTTCTTCATCGGTAACGGCCTGATGGTGTTGATCGGTGCCTACGGGGCCATCGTTTATCAGCAACCGGACGTGGTCGAAGTGTTGCTGTTGCAAGGCTTCGCCATGGCGGCAATGGCGATGTTGCTGCTCAATATCTGGAGCACCCAGGACAACACCATCTACAACTTCGCCGTCGCCGGATGCAACCTGCTTCGCACCGGCCGTCGCAAAACCGTGACCCTGGCAGGCGCGGTGATCGGCACGTTGCTGGCGCTGCTGGGCATGTACGACATGCTGGTGCCCTATCTGATTCTGCTGGGCACCGTGATTCCGCCGATTGGCGGCGTGATCATGGCGGACTTTTTCTACCGCTATCGAGGTCAATATCCACGTCTGGCCGATGCGCGGTTGCCGGCGTTTAACTGGTCCGGCCTGAGTGCTTACGCGGTTGGCACGGTCGCCGCGTTCAGCTCGCCATGGGTCGCGCCGCTGGTAGGAATCGCCGCTGCTGCGCTAACGTATATGTTACTGACCGGCGTGCTGGGTGCCCGGACTGCCAACGCACCATTACAAGATCTATAAAAGGATTCGCCTGATGCACATCATCAACGCCCGCCTGCGCAACCAAGATGGCCTGCATGAGTTGCACCTGGAAAACGGCCTGATCAGCAGCATCGCCCGACAGACCGAAGCACCCACCCTGGGGCCCGATGATCTGGACGCCGGCGGCAATCTGGTGGTACCGCCCTTCGTCGAGCCGCACATCCACCTCGACGCTACGCTCACTGCCGGCGAGCCGCGCTGGAACATGAGCGGCACGCTGTTCGAAGGCATCGAGTGCTGGGGCGAGCGCAAGGTGACGATCACCGAGGAGGACACCAAAACCCGTGCCAAGAAAACCATCCAGACCCTCGCCGCCCACGGTATCCAGCATGTTCGCACCCACGTCGACGTCACCGACCCGCAGCTCACTGCGTTGAAAGCGATGCTCGAAGTGCGTGAGGAAAGCCGTCATCTGATCGATATGCAGATCGTTGCGTTCCCGCAAGAAGGCATCGAGTCGTACCGCAACGGTCGGGAGCTGATGGAAGAAGCGATCTGCATGGGCGCCGATGTGGTCGGCGGCATTCCGCATTTCGAGTACACCCGCGATCAAGGCGTGAGCTCAGTGAAATTCCTGATGGACCTGGCCGAGCGCACCGGTTGCCTGGTGGACGTGCATTGCGATGAAACCGACGACCCGCACTCACGCTTTCTAGAGGTGCTGGCCGAAGAAGCCCGCAGCCGCGACATGGGCTCGCGGGTCACCGCCAGCCACACCACGGCAATGGGCTCTTACGACAACGCTTACTGCGCCAAACTGTTTCGTCTGCTTGGGCATTCGGGGATCAGTTTTGTCTCCTGCCCGACCGAAAGCATTCACCTGCAAGGGCGCTTCGACAACTTCCCGAAACGCCGTGGCGTGACCCGAGTGAATGAGTTGATGGAAGCGGGAATGAACGTGTGTTTCGGCCAGGATTCGATCGTCGACCCGTGGTATCCGCTGGGCAACGGCAACATCTTGCGGGTGCTCGAAGCCGGCCTGCACATCTGCCACATGCTCGGTTACCGCAACCTGCAAGGCGCGCTGGACCTGGTCACCGACAACAGCGCCAAGGCCATGAACCTCGGTGATCGGTATGGACTGGAACGCGGACGGCCGGCGAATTTGCTGATTCTGTCGGCGGACAGCGATTACGAGGTGATCCGCAGCCAGGGCCTGCCGCTGTATTCGGTGCGCGATGGCAAGGTGTTGATGAAGCGGCAGATGCCGGTGGTGGAGTTTTTCGGCGATCAGTACTGAATTTTGGTTGACTGGGCTGACGCCTTCGCGAGCAGGCTCGCTCCCACAGGAAATTTGTGAACGACACAAATCCAATGTGGGAGCGAGCCTGCTCGCGATGGCGGTCTAACTATCACCCATCAACCGCGCCGTACCAAACAGGCTGACCCGACTCAATTCACCACCCATTTCCTCCAACAAAATCGGTGCCGCGCCGCCGGGCATGACGACTTTCACTTCGCCAGCCGTGATCCAACCCACCCGCCATGCGGCGCACGCCACCGCACTGGCGCTGGTGCCCGACGACGCCGTCGGCCCTTCTCCGCGTTCAAATACCCGCGCGACGATTCGCCCTTCAAACTCAAGCATCGCCCATTGCAGATTGACGCCAGCAGAACACGGTTCCCCCGCCCCGGTCGGCATCGCGTAAGCGATACGCGTCAGCCCTTCGGACACCCCCGGATCGCGCATCTGCTCATTGCTCGGCAATGCAGCGACGTTATCTAAAAGTGTCACGCAGTGTGGATTGCCGATGCGCACGAACTGGCTTCGAGACCATGCGCGATCAAGTGATGACAACGGCCGCACATGGCTGACCTCGCGACCGTTCAGCAGCACCGCTTCAACCTTTTCAGCCCCCACCGCGTCCGGCCCGAACGAGGGTTTGCCCAGATCCAGCCAGAACCCTTTCACACCCTCGACCTCGGCCGGTTTTACCGAAGTGTCCACCGGTGAAACCGCATCAGCCTTGTCGTGATGAACCCTGAGCAAACAAGCCTCATCCCTCGACAGCAGACCTTGCTGAAGCAGGGCCTGAGAGAAAATCGTCAGCCCGTTGCCACTGCGCTCGGCGAGCGTGCCGTCGGTGTTGACGATCAGCAGGTCAAACGGTGGCGAGGTTTGAAACGGCCCGATCAACAAGCCATCGCAGCGATGCGACTTGGCATTGGTCGCACGCGAATGCGAAGGCCATTCGCAAAATGCATCGACCGCTTGCCGGCTCCAGACCGCCCGGGACGACGCGGCCTGCCCGGCCGTTGTCGGCAAATCGACACCGGCGCGACGCACCGCTGCAGGAGATACCACGCCATAAATATTGCCGCGTGCGTCGTAGTACTGCGCCATGTACCGGTCCTTTTTTATCTTTTAGGCGGCGCCCACTCTAATGCTTGAGCAGGCCGGCAATCACGCTCCAAATCTGAAAAAGCACCCTTTTCAGGCATAAAGCGATAGCACATCGCCAAGACACCGCGGCCGCGGTTGGCTTCGTCATGGGCCACAACATGCATCGCAACTACTGGGACACCAGTGCGCACCTGTACAACGACAAAGCCGCACAGCGCAGTCCGGGTTTCGGACCGTGGCAGGACCTGTCCACGAAGGTACAAGGCCCGGCCCTGCATGACTTGAACCACAACTTCACGACCGCTTGGGATCGAGAGACTTTCTGGGTCAAAAAATGGTTTGCCGATGGTATGCAGGCGCAGCGCCAAGCTATAAAACCGGACAACTTCAAAGCTGCCGGAACGAGCATGGCGCAGATTTGCCGCACACAACCGCAAGAAGGGGCCGAGACTTCGATTCTGGAGCTTTACCACAAGGCGTTGGGCAACGTGCGCGACTACGTCTACTTTGAAAACCAGTACTTCCGCTACCCGCCGTTTTCCCGGCAGTTGCGCGAACTGGCAGCGGCTTACATTGCCAAAGGCCGGGACAAAGACTTGTACGTGTTCGTGGTGACCAACAATCCGAACTCCAAAGACTTTTCCAGTACCACCTATGCGAGCCTGCAGGAACTGGGGCAGGAACAACTGATGCCCCAGGCCCAGCGGAGCCTGGCGGAAGACATGCTGCGTAAACGCAGCCAATTGGCCTGGCTCGAAACCCACCCGCACAACGACGCTTACGTACAACGGGCTCAGCTCAATCGCGCCGAAGTGCTGAAACGCGAGATCACCGAGCAGGAAAAAAAGGGCGTCACCCCGGAAGTGGAAGAGCGCATGGGCGGCCTCAAACAAAAAGACATCCCCGAACTCAGCAAACCGAAACCGGACGATGGGGATGATGCAAAACCCTATACCCTCAAGGATTTGCCGGGCCTCAAAGTCGCCATCGCGACGCTTACTGCCTGCACGCCAGAGCCTGGGGGCACGTTAGCCAAAGGCGAACAGGCCTTTTTTCGGGACATCTACGTGCACTCAAAACTGCTGGTGGTGGACGATGTCTTCAGCTTGCTGAGCTCAGCGAATATCAACACGCGGAGTCTGCATACCGACTCGGAGCTGGGGGTTGCTACACCGGATCCTGAGTTGGCGAAGCATTGGCGGGAGGAGTTGTGGAAGTTGCATGTGGGGGAGTCAGTTAATGACAGTAAGGGGCGATGTGATGCGGCAGCCAACTTCAAGAAATGGAATGATGTGATGGATGATAATTGGGAAAAAAAAGGCCGAGAACTTCCACTCATTGCTCATCTAACCCGCTTTTGGGACGTGGAGACACCTTATGCCAAGGCCGTTGACTAAAGCGATTTTATTTAGTGCCCTAATGTTTTCTATTTTTCTCAGTGGAAATCCAGCTATGGCTTACCCAACATTCACCTGTGCCTACGAAAAAGATCACAACCCGCCGCTGGATGCTGAAGCTGATCGCTGGTTTCAACAAGCACGCGTTTTGGAAAAAGTACGAGGCGTCAAAGACTGGGGAGCAATTGTTAGTCTTTACGACAAAGCCATCGCTAAAGATCATTGGAAGGCCATGCACAACATGGCGGCTCTCTATCGTACTGGGTGGCCTGGGCAGCCGGGTGTCGAACAAGACACCAACAAAATGCTTGATCTTTACGAACGCATGGTGAAGCTCAAGGTACCGCTGGGTTATTACAACTGGGCTGTGGCTGTCGAGAATGGACGAGGCGTTATGAAATCGGACAGGATGGCCAGTTCCTATATGTTCCAAGCGGCGCAACTAGGCAATCCAATGGCACAGGTACAGTTGGGTCAGTACTTTGCTTTTGGGCTCCCCAGAGATAAGCAGGATGACGACATAGCTGAGCAATACTATCGATGTGCTGGGGCGCAAGACAACGAAGAAGCCGTATCAAAAACAGCATCTTTTTATAAAAACGCTAAAAACAACATGCCACGCTCACTGTTTTACTACCAGCGTGCCGCTTCCCTGGGCAACTCCACTGGGCTAAGCAATTTAAAGGGAGCGTTCGAAACTCAGCCCCAGCCAATATACAACTTCGGTTATCGACCAGATGAACAACTCTATAATTTTTACTCCGATCTGTGGCAGCAGCTTAATGCTAACCCTCAACTGCGTTTTCCAGATCTTATAAAAGAGCATCCACTTCCCTCGCACCCCAAACAAGGTTTTGACGCAGAGCATCCAGACCGCAGACCGGAAATATGACTTACTTGTCATGTGGCACCCTTAATTCATGACACATCGACACTGGAAGGGACCTGTGGCTACCGCAAAATCTGCTGCTTTATGCATCGCTCTTTATAGTTTGCTGAGCGGAACTCCAGCCATGGCCTATCCAACCTTTACCTGTGCCTATGAAAAAGATCACAACCCACCACTGGATGCAGAAGCCGAGCGCTGGTTTCAACAGGCACGCGTTTTGGAGAAAGTGCGAGGCGTCAAAGACTGGGGAGCAATTGTTGGTCTATACGATAAAGCCATCGCTAAAGATCACTGGAAGGCCATGCACAATATGGCGGCGTTCTATCGCACCGGGTGGCCAGGGCAACCCGGTGTTGAGCAGAACACCGGCAAGATGCTTGACCTCTACGAGGGCATGGTAAAGCTAAAAGTGCCATTGGGTTATTACAACTGGGCCGTGGTGGCCGAGAACGGAAGAGGTATTTTTAAGTCGGATCGGATGGCGAGTTCCTATATGTTCCAGGCGGCGCAATTGGGTAGTCCGTTAGCACAGGTTCAAATCGGCCAATACTTCGCTTTTGGACTCTCCCAAGGGATAAGCAGGATGATGACATGGCTGAACCTTACTACCGATGCGCGGGTGCTCAGGACAATCCCGACGCCATAGAGGAAACTGCAAGCTTTTATAAGATCGCAAAAAAAAATAACCCTCGCACACTGTTCTACTATCAGCGAGCGGCCTCATTGGGCGGTTCTACTGCCTTGAGCAATCTGAAAGGAGCATTCGAGGACCAACCTGAGCCAATGTATAACTTCGGATACCAACCAAACGAAAAGCTCTACAACTTCTACTCCGACCTGTGGGAGCAACTTAATGCAAACCCTCAGCTACGTTTCCCAAACCTGATGAAAGACCACCCACTACCCGCCCATCCCAAACAAGGCTTCGACGCCGAACACCCGGATCGGCGCCCAGCGCTATAACCCGAATCCCCCATGGAAGACCCAACAACTAAGGAGTTACATCATGCGTAAAACACTCGGAATACTCGCCGCCCTATTGCTGGCCATTTCACTTTTCAGCGCACTGATCGGACTGGGCGGTATCGCTGGCGCAGCCTCCGGCGGTGGAAGGGTCTCCGGTGACGTGGATGTCGCGTTCATGGCGGCCAAGGTGTTCTTTTTCCTGAGTTTGGCCGGTGGCCTGGTTGCGATTTGCTGGCCCAAAGATAACGCCCGATAAACGCTTCAAAACTCAGCAAAATACCGCCCTGGCGTCACTCCAAACGTACGTCGAAACATCGCAATAAACGCGCTGACGTTTTCATAACCCAGTTCCAGCGCAATGGTCGTCACCGGCACCGCTGCCGCCAGCAGTTCCAGCGCCCGCAACAACCGCGCGCGCTGACGCCATTGGCTGAAGGTGAAGCCGGTTTCGCTGACGAAGCGCCGGGCCAGGGTTCGCGCCGACAAACCGCCCCACTGCGCCCATTGCTCCAGTGAGCGGTTGCCTGCCAGGTCATCGACCAGCGCTTGGGTGATCCGCCGCAATCAAGGATCGTACTGCAAGTGCGTGACCAACACCTGCGCGGATTGTGCGAAGGGCACTGACACCCACGCTCGCGATGGAGGGTCAGGCTGTGCAAGGATGTCACTCTGCCTCACCGCGAACCTGGACGGACGCTGATCGAACCCTCGCAGGTCGATCACTGTCCCTTGAGTACGCGACGTTTTTTGCCAAGGATTGATATGACCAACCTCAACACCCAAACCGCATTTGTTCCCGGACGCCTGGAGCAGATGTCCACGCGCATCGCCTTTTTCATTGCCGGTTTCGGCATCGCTGCGTGGGCGCCGCTGGTGCCCTACGCCAAGGCGCGGGCCGGGCTGGATGAAGGAACGCTCGGTTTGCTGCTGCTGTGCCTGGGGGTGGGGTCGATTCTGGCGATGCCGATGGCGGGGCTTCTGGCCACGCGTTTCGGCTGTCGCCGGGTGGTGAGCGCCGGGGTGTTGCTGATCTGTGCAGCCCTGCCGCTATTGGCGACGGTGTCGTCGATTCCGGCGTTGATTGCCGCGTTGTTCATGTTTGGGGCGGGCCTTGGCACGGTGGATTCGACGGTGAACCTGCAAGCGGTGATCGTCGAACGGGCCAGCGGCAAGACCATGATGTCGGGCTTCCATGGGCTGTTCAGCCTTGGCGGGATTGTCGGTGCGGCGGGCGTCAGCGCCCTGCTCGGCTTGGGTCTGTCGCCGCTGGGGGCGATGGCGGTGGTGATTGTCGTGCTGGTGCTGGCGCTGCTGAAAGCCGCGCCGCACCTGTTGCCCTACGGCAGTGAAAGTTCGGGGCCGGCGTTCGCCGTTCCCCATGGCATCGTGCTGTTCATCGGCGGGATGTGTTTCATCGTGTTCCTCGCCGAAGGCGCGGCGCTCGACTGGAGCGCGGTGTTCCTGGCACAGGAGCGCGGGATCGACACAGCGTATGCGGGGCTGGGTTATGCAGCGTTTGCGTTGACCATGACCGTCGGACGTTTGACCGGTGACGTGATTGTGCGTCGACTTGGCGCTACGCGGGTGATTGTGTTCGGTGGGTTGACGGCCGCGACGGGCCTGTTTGTGGCGACCTTCGCACCGAGTTGGGAAGCGGCGCTGGTGGGTTATGCATTGTTGGGGGTTGGCTGCTCGAACATTGTGCCGGTGCTGTACACCGCGGTGGGCAAACAGACGGTGATGCCCGAAAGCGTCGCCGTGCCGGCCATTACTACGCTGGGGTATGCCGGAATTCTTGCAGGGCCTGCATTAATCGGATTTATCGCCCATGCCAGCAGTTTGAGTTTTGCCTTCGGGTTGATGGCGGTGTTGCTGGTGGCGGTGGCCATTGGCGGGAAGGTGTTGAAAGTCTGAAAGCGAAAAGATCGCAGCCTCCGGCAGCTCCTACAGGATGTACGCCATCCAAAATGTAGGAGCTGCCGGAGGCTGCGATCTTTTGATCTTCAGCCGTTAGAACCCGACGCTGGCCTGCACAAAGAACGTGCGCGGTGCGCCGACGTACATCCCCGAGTTGTTGTCGCTGGAGCGGGTGAAGTACTGCTTGTCGAAAACGTTCTTCACCCCGGCGCCGACTTTCAGGTTCGACAGCTGTTCGCCGAAGTCATAACCGCCGCGCACGTTCCAGGTGACGTAGCCCGGGATGTCGCCGTACTGGCCGTCCGCGGTGCCTTCGGTGATGTAGTTGCCGCTGAAACTGCCATCAGCGTTCACAGCCACGCCCGGCGAGCGCTGCTTGGACTGGGCAAAGGCATCGAGGTTGTAGGTCCAGCGGTTGATGTCGTAACGCAGGCCGGCAGTCGCCACCTGACGCGAATAGAACGGCAGGTCACGGCCCTTGAAGCCTGGGATCTCGCCTTCATAAACGGCGCGCGTGTAAGTGAAGCCAGCGTTGGCGGACAGGCCGTCAAGTCGAGGGTCCAGCGCCGACATGTCGTAGTGCACCGAGGCTTCGAGGCCCTGGTGCGTGGTCGCCCCGAGGTTGGTCCAGCCCGCATCGTTGCTGATGTATTGCAGTTCTTTATCGAAGTCGATGTAGAACAGCGTCACTTCCCCGCCCCACACATCATTGTTGTAGCGCGTGCCGACCTCGTAGGTCTTGGCCTTTTCCGGTTCCAGGCCATTGGCCGGTTCGTCACCCGTGCCACCCTGGCCGAGCTGGAAATATTGCAGGCTGCCGAACGAGGTTTCGTAGTTGGCGAACAGTTTCCACTCTTCCGACACGTGATACATCACGCTCAGGGCCGGCAGCGGCTCGTTGCTTTCGATGCTGCGGTTCTTTTCCAGCACGGGTCTGCCGGCGGTGTCGAGCACCGGGCGATCGTGCCAGTCGGTGCTGATGTGTTCAAAGCGGATGCCGGGGGTGATGGTCCAGTTACCGACGTCGATTTTGTTATCGACATACACCGAGTTGGCTTCAGTGCCGCCGGTGCGATCCTGATAGACATGGCCATCCGAACTCTTGGTCGCGACCGGCTCGTTGTTGACCAGCGCCAGGCGGCTCGCCTCTTCGTGCATGCCTTCCTTGAGGTAGCGATAACCGACACTGACTTCCTGGGTAGTCGGGCCGACATCAAACACACGGGACACCCGCGGTTCAATCCCGAAGGTGTAGTAAGTACGCGGGAACGAGCCGAGGGTTTTCTGATCGCGAGCGGCGATGTTGCTGCCACGGAAGCTGTCGGAATAGTAAGTCAGCACTTCGGCCTGAGTGCGGTCGTCGATCTGCCGTGCCCACTTGAACGAGACGTCCTTGCGGCGTCCGCTGAAGTTGTCGTTGTTGCGATCGGACTGGAACGGATCGGCGTCGTACTGCGCCTGGGTCAGGCCGCCGGGCATGTCGGCGCTGGCGTCGTAGTAGTGAAAGTTGAGGCTGAAATCGTCCACATCGGTGGGTGCCCAGTGGGTCTTGAGGATCACGTCGTCGATGTCGTTGCCGTTGTTGCGCTCACGGTAACCGT
Organism: Pseudomonas sp. MDT1-17; assembly: GCF_054898105.1. Lineage (NCBI taxonomy): Bacteria > Pseudomonadati > Pseudomonadota > Gammaproteobacteria > Pseudomonadales > Pseudomonadaceae > Pseudomonas > Pseudomonas sp. MDT1-17. The sequence goes on from NZ_JBUBVM010000001.1 coordinate 4,658,166, forward strand.
TGCCGTTCACGCCCGAGTACAGCAGCGCCATGCCGATGCCGTTGTCCGCGGTGCCGCCAAGAAACGCCGTATCGATGTGCTTCCAGCCACCGTGCTGGGAGGTTTCCAGGGTGCTGCCGATTTCACCGGTGGCTTTTTCCGGAATCGCGCGAGTGACGAAGTTGATCACGCCACCGACGTTCTGCGGCCCGTAACGCACGGAGCCGGCGCCGCGAACCACGTCGATGCTGTCGAGGTTGCCGGAGGAAATCGGTGCCATGGACAACTGCGGCTGGCCGTACGGGGCGAACGCCGCCGGTACGCCGTCAATCAGCACGGTGGAGCGTGGCGACAGGCGCGAAGTCAGGCCACGCACGCCAACGTTCAGGGAAATGTCGCTGCCGCCGGTGCCATTGGCCTCTTGCACTTGCACACCGGGCACGCGCTTCAACACGTCGCCGACGTTCATCGCGCCCTGCTCGACCATCGCCTCGCGGCGAATCACCGTACGCGCACCGGGGTGGTTCTGCACCACAGCGGCATCGGCGTCGCCGAGCCAGTTGCCGACTACCTTGATGTCGGTCACGCCCAATTCCAAAGGGCCGTTTGCAGCCGAAGTCGGTGCAGGCATCAACGTGACCGAACCTTCGTCGATCTGGTATTGCAGACCGCTGCCTTGCAGCAGCTGGCGCAACGCGTCTTCTGGCGAGAGGTTACCGTCCACCGCCGGGGCCTGTTTGCCGGCGACCAGCTCAGGGCTGAAGAACACCTGCAGCGAGGTTTGCTGGCCCAGTTGACTCAGGGCCTGACCCAGGGGTTGCGCCGGGATGTGAATCACGTCGGCGGCAAAGGCCTGGGGCAGCGCCGTGCTGACGGCCAGGGCGAGAGCAAGGCGCAACCAAGGGGATTTGTTGTTTTTAGCGGTGGATTTTTTCACGTCGAACGGAGTCCTGTGGATCGCAAGAGTGTGCGCTTGTTAATGCAAACCAGTTGCAGTTGGACAGGAAGACGATCAACTCGAAAAAAACCTGAATTTATTTTGAAATTATTTCCTGACTGCCGTCATCGAGGGTGCGCACGGCCACCGGCAGAATGGTCGGCAAGGCCTTGAGCAAGGCGTCGGTGTTGTCGGATTTGAACACGCTGGTCAGCCGCAGATTGCCCACATTGTCGTTGCCGACGGTGATTGGTTTCTCCCGATAGCGCGACACTTCCTCGGCGACGTCGCTGAGTCTGGCGTTGTTGAACACCAGTTTGCCGCTGCGCCAGGCGGTCAGCTCGGCAGGAATGACCGCGTAGGCGGCAGCGACTTTGCCTTGTGCATCGATGTGCGTGCCGAGGCCGGCGGTGAGGCTGATGAAATCGCTGTCCAGCGCTGTGCGGTTCTGAACCTTGACGCTGCCCTGCTCCACCGCGACCCGGGTTTGGGCGGTGTCGCGGCGCACATCAAAACGGGTGCCGGTGACCGTGACTTTGCCGCTGCCCGCCTCGACCACGAAGGGCCGCCGGGTGTCGTGCTCGACGCTGAACATCGCTTCGCCCTGGGTCAGTTCGATACTGCGACGGTCGTTTTCATAGCGCACCTGAACGCGGCTGCGACTGTTCAAGTCGATCACCGAACCGTCCGGCAACGCCACATGACGTCGCTCGCCCAAGGCAGTGGAAAATTCGGCGGAGTAGATCGTCGGATGATTCAAACCGCTGAACAGCCCTAAACCGAGCGCGACGGCCAACACACTGGCGGCCACCGCATAACGCATCAGCGGGCGGCGCTTGCTGCACACCGGCACGGTTTCACACAAGGCTTGCAGGCGCGCCGCCGGCAGCAAATCAGCCGCCGTCCACACGCCCTGCAGTATCTGGAATTCGTCGCGATGCTGAGGGTGTTCGTCCAGCCAGACTTCGAAATGCCGACACTCTTCGACATTCATCGCAGGTTCCTGCAAACGCACAAACCAGCGCGCCGCATCGTCGCGAACCGTTGTTTGCCCGCACGCACAATCACGAGTATCCATCATGGAAGGTCCTGTTTGGCTGGGGAGGAGAAGGCACGGCCGATCATGGCTGCAGTCCGTCAAGGCGGTCGCGCAGATGCCGCAGCGTGCGGATCATATACTTTTCCACCATGTTCTTGGACAGCCCCAGGCGTTCGGCGATTTCGGCCTGGGTCAGGCCTTCGATCTTCTGCCAGACAAACACTTTGCGGCAATTGATCGGCAGCTCGGTGAGCGCCCGTTCGATGGCGTCAGCCAACTGGATCGCATGCATGAAATGCTCCGGGTCACCGGACGACGACACACTGTGATCGATCGCCTCCGACTCCATCGCGCCCCGCCGATCTTCACGCCGATAACCATCCACCGCGATGTTGCGCGCGGTCTGGTGCAAATACGCCCGAGGTTGTGCAACCAACGCCGAATCGGACTCAAGCACCCTCACAAAGGTGTCGTGGGCCAGGTCCTCGGCCTGCTGACGATTTCTCAGGCGACGGGTCCAGGTCCCGACCAACTCTTCGTAATGCTCGAAAAAGCCGTGTCTGCGGGGCAGCTTGGGGGTCATTGCGGTGTGCTGTGGGGATAAGGCGTGAATAATAATGCTTCCTATTAACTGGAAGCAATGGGATTAACGACCGACACGGACCGTAGCAGCAGGCTTCGCCAGCTGCTACAGATCGTCTTACGGCTTAACTGATCGGCAATACGCCAAACGGCACCCTTTTCTACGCTGAAACTTGCCCCTGCAATCGTCGTCCGACGACATCCATCAAATCACAGCCATCGCGCAGTGAAATCACCAACACCCGCGCCAGCTCACTGTGGACACCCTCGCCAAATGCAAAGCTCTCCAGCAACTGCGTTGCGGTACGAATGCGATAGGCCGCGGTTTCATGCAACACGTCCAGTGGTGCTTCAGTGTCAATCAGCAATGATGGGACGTTGCAGTCGACGCCGGTAACAGGCATGTATCGGTCCATGACGAAAAACCTCCATTGGGTAAAGGCACACGATTATTCAGCGTTAGCAGTTGGACGACGTTCATACGATCCCTGGGGTGGTTCCAGGTTGTCCAGCGCTCGATTGACCAGTAATTCGCCCAACGCGGACAGTTGCTGAATAGCCAAAATTACATGGCGACGAGGGCCTTCCAGTTCACGGGCGAGATCGGTGGCCATGACACTGAGGGAGGCCAGGGTTTCAGAGGCCTGACAGAGCAGGGATTCCGTGTCGACATCCGGAACGATGGCGAAGAAATGGCTGACGGGTTCGGGACAATTGGGATTGCGCAGGGGCACGCTGACGAGTTGTTCGGTGACTGTGGCGGGAGCGGATGAATCGACGGTGTCGTTGGGGGAATCGATTGGTGATTCCGCGGATTGGGTGGGGATTTTTTTCATAACATAGCTCCTTGCAAGGGTAGAAAGCGCCCGTCTCTTGCCTTCAACCAGGATTGGGTGACGGCTATGCATGGCGGACCGGTATATTTATTACCAGAAAATTCTATTTAATTAATCAAATAAATGAACGTCTGTGTAATTAAATGATTCTCACCTGATTAATGTTTTTCGACTCTTCCTCGTTACTGTAAGAAACTTCTATTGACCGAGTAGGCAGCGTCTTACATACAATGTCAGAGCCTAATCGCGGCAATAGAAAATATTCCAGATTGTTTAATCCTCGCGAAAAATTATCTTTTTTGTCCTAGGGTCAGGCGTGTAGGATGCTGCATTCAAAGCGAATCACCTCCAAACGTGCGATCTATTGCAATGGCAAGTAAATGGTAAATATTTAATGCACAAGAAAGACAGAACGGAAAAATTAAAAAACAACATCAGGTACCTGATAAAGAGCCGTGGGGAGACCAGGCTTTCATTGTGCAATGCCAGCGGATTGACCAGAACGACAATCTATAACATTTTGGAAGGAAAGGTTGTCCATGTACAACAATCTACCATTCGAAAAATATCGGATTTTTTTGGCGTTTCTTATAAGGAGATAGAGGCAGTAGATTTTGAAGAGAAAGAAATAATAGAGAGTAGCGTTTCACCACAAGGGAATATGAATCCCGCAGCAGTCCCGGTTATTAAAGAGTGTTTGCTGATTGAAAGTCTGGACAAAAGAATTGGCGAATTAGCCATCACGCACCCGCTGACCTATTACTTCGGCACGGCCTGCAATTTAATAGCCGTGCTTCTGGAGAATGAAATTAGTGGAATGAACGAACCTGGAGATATTTTGATAGTTAAGAAGGGGTTGTCGAGTGGCGACGGAGACAAATTGGCGTACGATAAAATAACAAAGAAACTACTTATTACCAGTGACGGCTTTGACACTGACACTAGCTACATTATTGGAGCAGTGATCGAGGAAAGATTTAATGGTAATTAACAACGAAGCCGAAAACAGCAAATATAAATTATTGGGTTTTGAAAAAAATAAAAACCTTGTTGTCATTATGGTGATCTCCACAGGAAAAATTATAAAAATAAAGATTGGCGAGATCTTAAGAAGCGAAATAATAGACAACCTAAGCAAGCTGGAAATAAAGGACATATACCGGAAATATTACTCTGGCGGAACCGCGCCAACCACCTACGAAATGAATGATCGCCATGAACGATCATGGATGATCTATGTTGCTCTAAATGTACTTCTGCTTTCACTTTACATCTTCACAAACATTGCCGCGACTAAACTTGTTTATTTGCAATGGTTTGATCTTGTCGTGCCTCCTGCTGTTTTCCTTTATCCGCTAACATTTTTAGTCGTTGATTTGTTGAACGAGACATACGGACTTAGACTTGCAAGGAAAGCCCTACTATTTGCTTTTTCAAGTAACGCTCTAATTATTTTACTAATGAACGCAGTCATTTATCTCCCTGGGTTACCCGGATGGAAACTTGACGTACCTTATACAGAAGTCGTGTCCCACGTGTCGTCAGTTCTAGTAGCATCATCAGTTTCGTTTCTTTTTTCGGAATACGTAAACTCTTACTTGCTTTGTAAAATAAAAGAGCTCACAAACTCCAGATTTTTATTTTTGCGCGTGTTTTTTAGCACTTTCTTCGCAGTGATAATAGATAGCATTCTTTTTTGCTTTATTGCGTTTTATGGTGCAATGCAAAATAGCGATATAATTAATATGGTCTACGCACAGATAGCGATAAAGATGTGCTTTGCTGTATTTAACATTTTTCCAGCTTACGGAGCAAGGTCATTATTTAAAAGATATATAGCAGGAGCCAAAACCACTTAAAACCCGGGAAGAGTGCGCCTATTACAAGTTGCGCACCTTCCCAGCAATACAATATCTCTCTATAATTCCATTTTTATTTTTAGGCTATCTATAATTTCCGCTCTATTTTCCAGAAACTCACTCAATCCTTTTGAACGAAGACTACAAGCATCGCAGTCACCGCACCCACTCCCCATTAACCCGTTGTAGCAAGTCAATGTATGGTAACGAATCAAATCCAGTTGCTTATGGTAATCAGCCAAAGCCCAAGTCTCTGCCTTATTCAACCGCATAAGCGGCGTCTCGATTCGTACCTTATAGTCCATGCCTAAGTGAATGGCGCGGTTCAACCCCTGAACAAACTCATCGCCACAGTCGGGGTAGCCAGAGCTCTCCGTTTCACTAACACCTGTGATGACAGCTTCAGCGCCTACTTGATAGGCATAAATAGAAGCCAGGGTTAAAAACAGAATATTTCTGCCAGGCACGAACGTATCAGGCACGTCGTTCCCCGTACTCCTTGCAATTGGAATGTTGTCACGCGTCAAGCTGCAAATGGCCAGTTCGCTTAACAATGAAGTGTCCAATATCTTGTGCACCTTCACGCCAAGCTGTTTTGAAAGCTGTTGCGCCACTTCGATTTCCGCACGATGGCGCTGGCCATAATCAAATGTAATGCAATGAATTTCATCGTACATCGGCAATGCATGGATCAAGCAGGTGGTTGAGTCTTGTCCGCCGCTGAAAACGATAACGGCCTTTCTGGTCATGGTTCGTTCTTCCTTGGGTGTCCCGACAGGGTGCCGGGGCCGTTGACCCTACCGGGAAGCTCAAACTCTGGGTGTGGGAGGTTTCCGAAATCACCGTCTCCGATTTCCGTTTGTGTCAGTTCCATGCTGGATGCCCGAGGGATTTTCCAACCAGTCATCACTGATGACCCGCTTCAAACGGCAGTTACGCGGTCCCTGTGGGAGCGAGCTTGCTCCGGGCGGCGATCCGACGAAAGCAATTGATCACTCAACATTGATGCTGACTGACCTGCCACTATCGCGAGCAAACTCGCCTACACATTTGATCCGCGTCGTACACAGCATTTGTGCTCATTGAAGATCTAGCGCGGAAGAGAGCTTGTTCGCGATGGACGATTACACGGTGTCTCGGTGATTACTTGGGCAATTCGACAATGGCGGTTTCAAGCCTTTGGAAGATCCATTCTGTAACCCGCCCCCGGCGCACCTTCATGCAACGCCGACTGAATGTTCGCATACAAGGCGTTCGCTTCTTGGGTAGTGATTGATCGCGAACAATCACGCAGTACAACGCGCAGAAGCACATTTTCCTGGCCCGGCAGCAGTCCGAGGCGTTCAATTGCCTGCACAGGTAAATCCGAGAATCCCCAACGTCCCTTGACCTGCATCTCCTCGATCCAGTCAGAGTTGTCGCCAGCAGCTTGTAACATCCTCTCGGTCAACACTTCCTCACTTAACCCTGGCGTTACCGCCAACGAAATATCACGAGCAATCGAAGGCAAACGTGATACAGCGCTCCAGGGATTCAAATCATGCATCTGCGCCTGCACTCGTACGTTCTGATCACGTAGCAAGCGAATATCCGGAATCCCCTTGCGCAGCATGGTCAGTCGATCCAACCCCATCCCGAGCGCCAGCCCTCCATGACGCTGCGGATCAATCTTCAAGCGCTCTAACAAAGACGTAGCAATACGACCGCACTCCAGCACCTCGACCCCAGCGCCGTCATTCAACACATTCACTTCTATTCCGCCCTCCGTGTAGTGATGCGGACTATCGCTGTAGACCCAACGCTTGTCAGGAACGGCTGATTGGAGGATATCGCTGACCAGACGCAACAAGTGGTCATGCGTCGACAGTTCCGGATCACCCAGCACCCAGATATCCATTTGATGTGGTTCTGCGCAATGCCAACGATCCCGACTATCTCGACGAAAAGTGATACCTGGCGCGGCCAGCAATATCGTCTCCCCCGGTTGCCGCACATGAGCTGCACGCTGAAGTGCCGCCGGAATTTGACTGGTGGTTTGTGTACGCAAAAGGGAACACTCATCGACCCAACGGGTGTGTTCACTCCCAAGAGTGACTTCTGCTGGGTCATAACCCAGCAAACCGTAATTTTCTTCAGCGGACACAATTCGTGGTCCGGTCTGAAGTTGCGCTTGGGGCCAGCCTTTTTCAGCAAGCTCCTGAAGAACTTCATTTAGCAATAGTCGGACGGCGTGATCGGGTGCGCTTGCCTCGGTAAGATCAACCAGTAGTAGGGCTTGATGGACAGACGTATCTGTCAGGTATTTCTTTGATGCATGCACTATATAACCCTCTATTAACAGTTGAACATTTGCTTTAAAAAAACAAAACCCATAAATAAACCTAACGACATCAGATCATCAGCCACAACCAAAAAAAAGGAAAATATTAAATTTTCAGAACAAGATTACAGATACGTCCTACACAAATAACCTATAGAGCTTTACGAGGACCCCAACAGTCAAATTAATCCAAAAAGCCCTCTGACAAATCATTTAATACATCAAAAAATCCTGTATTAATTAGTCCACTCCCCAGCATTTCAGGGAGTACAAACCAACAAATGAAAAAGGAAGATCAGATGAAAAAGAAAATGTCATAAAGAAAAACTAAACCGAATCACTTCTGGCCCGGATAATTTTGGTTGGGCACCTCTGGCTTGGGCTCACACTGGAGAGTAAATAATACCAATGAGCGACAAGAACTCTCTTGCCGCTCATTGGAAAGAAGAGGAGGATTTTATGCCAACATCAAAATGATATCGACGCTCTTTGGTCAGGGGGAGTTATCAATAATTTCGGATTCAGAAGACTTCCTCAGAGAATGTGCGCACCTAGGTTTCAATACGGCAAATATTTCTGAGATTGAGAAACTACCAAAAAATAGTATTATTTTTTCCTTTAGCAATGACGCTGCAAAATTGACGTTTGATATCGCAAAAAACACAAAAAACAAAAAAAAGCGTTTTTTGCGCAACGCAAGTGTTCGAGCCTTCCTTAGCTAGTGCACTCTACAGCCTGGAGCTCTTGCTGAGCAGCAATTTTGAACATGCCTTATGCACACAGCGATCCGTGTTGAACATGCTCAATTCAAATGAATCCTTTTTCCTGTCTGGTAATGACGCTGATGCGCGGGTCACTATTTTCCCTCACGCACAGCCATACGCACTACTTGCCGAAGACATTGAACACGACTTTGTTCAGTCCGTGGCAGAATTTTTTGAAGTTCATTATGCACATATGAACCCACAAGAATCTTGCCCGTTTTCTTTTAGCGGAAACTTTGAAAATCGCAGGAATACTGACAGTACTGAGAAAACCTAACCCGACATTGCCAGAAGGATTGAAAACCTCACTAAAATGGCTGAATGATCGCATATCGGAAGAAGGGGCATTCTTATCAGTTGAAGACAACATCATCACCTCACTGAAAGTAAAAAACGAGGAACATCTAAAACTTTTGGATCTTGCGGCTGGTTCTCGCGGACTTAAGCTGACCGAGTTCGCTATCGGGGTAAACGAGGCTATCGCGTCAAGTATTGACTACAAAATCAACTCACAGATGAATGAAGGTATCAGTGGGGTTCATTTAGCTATTGGTGATGGATCTTCCGGCTATCACATAGACTTCCTTAGCCCAGCCGTGAGCGTAAGCCCAATACACTAGCAGTTACATTGGTAACTACTTACTGATAGCACAGAGCAATCGGACCGCGGTTGGTTAATACGCCTGTTCCACAGCACCTGTCGCAAAGACGCCTGCGACAGTTCCTACATGGATCTGCATCCCCCAGTAGGAGCTGTCGCAAGCTGCGATCTTTTGATGCCAGTGCTAGCGCAACCACTCAATAAACAGGGCAAACAACTCCGACTGTGAACCGACATTCATCTTCAAATAGAGATTCTTGCGGTGCATGCGTACCGTCTCAGGCGAGATGCTCATCTGGCTGGCCGTTGACGTCACGGACAACGACACCGACACCGACACCGACACTAGCGGGCGTTGCGCCCCTCTATCGTCAAGGGCGCCAACAACTCCTCAGCTGTATCCACCACTTTTCCGAAGTACAGCCCGAAGTTCAACATCGCCGCATCGTGCATGGCTTCGTGGCTGGCCAAGGCCCATAGCCTGCTGCAGCAAACTCGCTTGAGCGTGGCGCAAGTGGCGGCGTGTTCAGGGTTTGGTTCGCTGGAGCACTTTTCCCGCACCTACCGCGCCCGTTTCGGTTGCCCACCCAGCGAGGACCGCAGCCAGGTCTGGACCGCCCCGGTGATGCGTCCGCCGCTGCGCAAGGAGCACCGGCCGGCCGAGGCGGATTGAATTCATAGCCGATAACCCGCTTCTTCCTCGTCAAGAATGCCCATCAGCGCGTTGAAATGTTTGTCGGCGAAGCCTGCGCAATCGAGCCATTGTCGACAGGTCTTGCGGGCGATTTCATCACTGGCGATGCGCAACTCGCGGCCGGTTGAAAGCGCTGTGATGTAGGTCTCGCAGGCCCGTTCGAAGTAGTACGGATCATCGAACGCCTAGGCGATGGTCGGCGCTGCGACCAGCAGGCCATGGTTGCCCATCAACAAAATCGGTTTGTCTCCCAGCACATGGCTGACGCGCTCGGCTTCGTCTCCCAAGCCCATGCCATCGACTCCGTGGTAAAGAGGGCACGATGAGACACAGGACCGCCAGGCTCTTGATGACTTCTTCCATCAACTGGTCGCGATCCATCAATCCCAGCGCCTCCCCGCGCCTTAGATTCGGGCACGTCAGCGAGTTCGCCGAGCCGGGTCAGTGCGTAAGGGATCCATGAACCCCACATTCCAAGCAGATAGCTGACGGCTGATGCTGTGCTCCCGATTTCCATGAGGAGCCCATCACCATGATGCGTCCCAATGCCAGCGTTGAAAAAGTGTACCTCTATCCAAAGCCGGTAGACTTTCGAAAGTCCATCGATGGCCTGGCTGCGCTGGTCGAACTGGATATCAAGGTCGCGGTGTTTGACCCCGTGCTCTTTGTTTTCCTGAATCGCCACCGTAACCGCGTCAAAGTGTTGTACTGGGAGCGCAACGGCTTCTGCCTTTGGCTCAAGCGCCTGGAGTCCGAGCGTTTTAAAATTTCACCTGATGAGGTGGACGAGGCTATCGTGCTGACCGTTCAGGAACTGAACTGGCTACTGGATGGATTTGATCTCTGGCGCAACCGTCCTCACAAGGTTTTAACGCCAAGATTCGTCGCTTGACGGGTATAATCCGGGCATGAATTTGATGCCCGAAGACCTCCCTGATGACCCTATTCTGCTCAAGCAAATGTTGCTTGAGGCACTCAGCCGTCAGCAGGCAACGGCTGAGGCATACCAGACTCATATCGTCGATCTAAAAGAACAGATCAAGTTGCTGCGCGACCGTTTATTCGGACGTAAATCCGAGCAGACCGTTGAACCCAACACGCCTCAACTCGCGTTATTCAACGAGCCCGAAAGCGAGCCGATGCCTTCAATCGGCGACGCTGACGAAGAAGTGGTTGCTCCGACGCCACGTCGTGGCAAACGCAAGCCACTGTCGGCTGATCTGCCGCGCATCGAAGTCATCCACGAACTGCCAGAACATGAACTGACCTGTGCCTGCGGTTGCCGCAAGCATGTGATCAGTGAAGAAACCAGCGAACAGCTGGACATCGTGCCGATGCAGATCCGAGTGATCAAACACATCCGCAAAGTCTACGGCTGCCGTGGTTGTGAAACGGCTCCGGTGACTGCTGATAAACCTGCTCAGTTGATCGAAAAGAGCATGGCCAGTCCGAGCGTACTGGCGATGCTGCTGACCACCAAGTATGTCGATGGCTTACCGCTGCATCGTTTCGAAACGGTGCTGAGCCGACACGGTATCGATATCCCGCGTCAGACTCTCGCTCGCTGGGTTATCCAGTGCGGGGAGCACTTACAACCGTTGCTGAATTTATTGCGCGACCGATTGCTGGAAAGCCCGGTCATCCACTGTGATGAAACCCGCGTCCAGGTACTTAAGGAACCGGATCGCGACCCTACCAGCCAATCCTGGATGTGGGTGCAGGCCAGCGGGCCGCCAGACCGAAAAGTCGTGCTGTTCGACTACACGTCCAGCCGTGCGCAGGACGTGCCGTTGCGCCTGCTGGAAAGTTATCGCGGCTACGTGATGACTGATGATTACGCGGGTTATAACGCATTGGCGTTGCAACCGGGTGTGGAGCGGCTGGCGTGCATGGCCCATGCACGGCGCAAGTTCGTCGATGCGCAAAAAGTGCAGCCCAAGGGCAAGACGGGACGTGCCGATATCGCGCTGACGATGATCAACAAGCTGTACGGCATCGAGCGTGAACTCAAGGATGCCAGTGATGAGCAGCGTTTTATTGGCCGTCAGGAAAAGAGCCTGCCGATCCTGGCCCAGTTGAAAGGCTGGCTGGAAAAAACGCAGCCTCAGGTCACCCCTCAAAGTGTGCTGGGCAAGGCAGTGAACTACCTGGCCAGCAACTGGAGCCGGCTGGAACGCTACGTGGAAGCCGGTTTTTTACCGATCGACAACAACCCGGCAGAGCGCGCAATAAAGCCGTTTGTCATTGGGCGCAAGGCTTGGCTGTTCAGCGACACGCCCAAAGGCGCCACCGCCAGTGCCCAGATCTACAGCTTGGTCGAGACCGCCAAGGTCAACGGCCAGGAGCCCTATACGTGGCTGCGCCACGTACTGGAGCGTCTGCCGCATGCGCAGTCAGTAACCGACTATGAAGCATTGCTGCCGTGGAACTGCTCACCGGAAATGCCACGGTAAACGGGCAGCGCATCTGACGGTAGGTGTGCTTCATGGATCGCATACGTCAGTGCGTGGTCACAGATCTGTTCGACCAGAGCGTGGTGGTGGCGAAGAAACAGAACATGGCGTTCAAGTTACCCATGGAGAACCAGCTGATGGATGCGGTGTTGAATCAGCATCAGAAACCGCGAGCGGCGGCCAAGGCGTGGTTGAAGGCTCATCCGACGATGCTGGAGGCTTGGGTTGCCGGGGTTGGCAGTCGGGATGGCCCGGATAGGTTAACGGTGGCCAGTGCCAGGTTGGCCGCTCAAAAACAGTTCACCAATCCCTCGTAGAAGCGCGGGGGATTGAAGAACTCCACGTCACAATGCTTTGAGCATATGGTGGATGGCTTTGTGGCCGGACTTGGGAGCATCGGTAAAGAAATCCGCGATACGAGACGCAAACTTTTGGGTATTTAGGAAAGACTCATTCATTGTCAACGCAGTATCGTTGATCGACACCATGACATAAGCACTCTGACCGCTGCCTACAAAACCGATAGAGGCGTGATCATTGCCATGATGCAAAATAACTAAAATAGAGTCCCGGGCGATCGGGCACTTTTCGACTTCCCATTCCGGCGGCTCATTCCTGTTAAAAACCTGGGCAAGCCGGGATAAAAATGAAGTGTGGCGAGTCGCCTCGTCCTGCAACTTCTGTTTCGCTAAAATCAGCACTTGGCTCCAAGCTTCGGCATCGTAAGAGATATGATCCGGGCACCTCTGACATTCATACGAGCGTGGTTCGGCCATCGCCCTATAGGTGCCACAAGTCAACGGGGGAGACTCATATCTAAAACCATTGGAAGCGGACATTTCCTCTTTGTACTTACTCAGGAAATTCTTGACAGTAGCAACAGAAGAGCCCGATATCAGACTCGCCTCTTCAGCCCCCGTTGGAAGATCAAAGTAAAGATCATCCAGAACTAATGATCCTGAGGACAGGTCAAGGGGTGAACCATCATTTACCCAGTTCACATCCGATCGCTGCGCCCCGCACTCATCAAATTGCTCCAGCAATGCAACGAGCTGATCTCGCTGAACTGGGTCAGCCATTATTTCAGAGAGCAACTCCGCGGATGCTTCGTAACCGGTTTGCGTTTCCAGATCGGCATTGAACCCCTTCATCTCGCGAAGCGCATAGGCAAGCTCGGTTTTTGAAAGTTGGGGTCTGGCATCATTCATAAAATTTACTCTACCTCCCGATAGTCCGTAGCGCAAAGTGGAAGCATGACCGCCTATCGCCGTGCGTCATAGCGAGAAGAAAATGCCTGAGCATCTGCCCCGTTGAAGTGGAAATATTCATCTGGGCGACTCCTGCGCCATACCACCGTGACGCAGCCGTTGTTGGGTGAGAGCCGGCGCATTTTACATCCAGCCTCGTAAAAATCGATGAGCTTCCTGCCTCCTTTGGGATCTGCATGCAACAGCATTTCTCCGTCATTGCCTTCGTCCAAAGCAGCTTGAATCGTGCAATCAATCAGCGCCTTGGCAACACCACGAACCGCTGGCTGCTCCAAAAACTGCTCATAAGCTTCTGACGGTGCGTCGGAAAGGTACCAAGTGAAAGCGCGTTGCCGTTCCACTCCCTCAACGTTGCAATTCAATTTCGGAACGATGGATAGCATTCCTATCGGAAACTTTTGCTCACCTTTCGAAACGACAACACACATTGCCTTTCCTTTTTCGGAGCAATTACCAGGCATTTTGGTGAGGTAGTTATGGATCGCCACAAGTTTTAGATACGTTGGCCAGCGCCATCCAACGTCAGCACGAACTTTCCTGTTCGTTGCGCCATCATGTGAGTAATTGCTATTGACGAGAGGCTGAACCTTTTCGTGCCATTGTTTTGCTAACGCTATTGTCATTGGGACGACGCAGACTTTCACCTGGAAGGGATTCCCAAAGGTGTCATAGGCTGGTAAGGAGGAAATGGGCCGTTGTAGCGGCATAATCGAGCATCCTTGCAAGTTCGGTTTTCGGAGTCCCTGAAAATCGATTTGAACCGCCATTGGAAAAATTCCCGTTTTGCGCCCGCTTCAAACCTGCCAATAAAGCTAGCACAGGTGGCAAAGGCCCTTGTTCATAAGCATTTTTTCAGGATGTTTCTTACGCCTTGGTCTCGGCGAGCGAAATAGAAAATCATCATTTCATCGATCCCACAGGGCGTTGCTTGCTTGTCAGCAGCAACGCCAACGCGCCGCACACCACCAAGGTTTCACCCAACGCCTGCCCCCACGCTGCAAGCTGCAACCCAAAACCAATCAGCAGGTAATACAGCAAACCAAACAACGCGCCAGCCGTGCCCAGGCGATCGCCATAATTGACCAGTGCCGAACCGAGGATATTCGGGATCGCCATGCCAAACGCCAGCACCACCAGCAGCATCGGTATTACGAACAGACCGCTGCCCTGCATCAGCCAAACGCCGACACCTCCCACCCATGCCAAAATTGCCGCCAGCCGGATCAACTGCAAACCATTGAGCCCTCGATGCAGCAGGCGTTTGTTGAGCCAGGCGCCAAGGCCGGAGCCCAAGGCCAGGATTATCCCGCTGTAACCGAACAACTGCGCACTCAAATCCAATCGCTGAAACATGAAGGGACCGAGGCTGTAATAGCTGAACAGGGCAATATTGAATAACGCCACCAGGAGCGTGGAACGCCAGATATCGCGGTCGTGCAGCATTCTCCACAGCGTCTGGAACAGAGCGGGTGTCGTGACATTCTGCGGTCGGGTTTCCGGTAAGGTTCGCAGGCACCACAGCCATAACGCCGAGGACACCAGCAACAGGCATCCCAACACGCCGCGATAGCCGAAGCCTTGCACCAGGCTGGCCCCGGTGAACAGGCCAATCGCCGGGCTTGCCGCCAGTGCGATGCCCATCATCGAAAACACCTGCGCCAGTTCCGCCCCCTTGAAGCGGTCGCGCAGCACGGTTTGCGTCACAACCGAACCCACCGCACCGCCAAAAGCTCGATGCCCACACGCAATTCGATCCCGATAGCTACCCGGCGTTGGTCATCGGCATCGCCGCAATCTTGGGTGATCACGATTCCGGACTGCATCAGCATGAACGCGGTCAGTTGCTGTTCACCCGTCAGGGCTGCACGCGCATTACCCTTGCGCAGCAGTTGTGCCTGCTGCCCCCCTCTCGCGCCGCGTGGATTCCACCTGGGGTTGCCCACCGCGCGGTGATGCAGCAGAGCGTCGACTATCGATCGATTTACCTGACACCGTCGTTGTGCGCTGGGCTGCCGCAACAGGTCTGTGTGATTGAAGTCAGCCCGTTGCTGCGGGCGGTGTTGGAACCGATAGCCGTCGCCGACTTCGACACCGATTGGCAGCAGGGTAAATTCATTCATCTGTTGGGTCTGTGCCTGAGCGAAATCCGCGACGCCGTGCAGCAACCGATGCTACTGCCATTGCCCTGGGACAAACGCCTGGCGCCGCTGCTCGCAACGCTCGAGCAACGGCCACCGGAACTTCAAGCCCTGGAACAACAGATCGGCGCCAGCGGCCGAACCATCGGGCGAATCTTCCAGCGTGAAACCGGCATGGGCTATCAGCAATGGCGGCTGGCGCCATCGAACTGCTCGCTACCGGGCGGAACATTGGCTACAGCGCCTTCGACCTGGGGTTTGCCAGTGACAGCGCGTTCATCGCCTTCTTTAAGGACATGACAGGCATCACCCCTGGCGCCTGGCTCAAATAAGCACCTGACGACCGGCAACAGAAATCATTTGCCACAAAATATCGCCATTGGCAGCGCCGAGTGCGGATGCTCATTGACCCGTTAGTGTTACTCCTGAGGCATTTTGCGGAAGCCAACCGCCAGGCGATTCCAGCTATTGATGGTGGATATCGCCACGGTCAGGTCGACCATTTCCTTGGGCGTGAACTGCGCGCAAACCAGTTCGTAATCTTCGTCCGGGGCATGGGTCTGGCTCAGCAGCGTGAGGGATTCGGTCCAGGCCAGCGCCGCACGTTCACGCGGGGTGAAGAACGGCGTTTCACGCCAGACCGACACTGCGTACAGCCGACGTTCGGTTTCACCACCCTTGCGGGCATCGGCGGTGTGCATGTCGATGCAGAAGGCGCAGCCGTTGATCTGGGAAGCGCGCAGCTTGACGAGCTCAATCAATGACTTTTCCAGAGGCAGCTTCGACACAGCGGTTTCCAACGCGATCATGGCTTTGAGTGCGTCAGGGGAAGCAGTGTAGAAATCGATACGCGGTTGCATGGTGGCTCCAGTCACAAAAGGTGTGGAGCTACGTTAATCGCGCACTGACCTGCAGCAAATAGCCAATTATTGGGAAGTTGAGGATGCCAATGGGCGGGCAAAAAAATAGTCCATATGGGTAATTACCATCACGCCACCGACACCACTAGAATGCGACTCATTCTTGATAGCGCGGCCAGGATGCCGGAAACGAGTACCTCCTGCCCATGTCGTCCTCATCCGAAATGCCTTTGCCACCTACTACTTCGCCGAATTCCGAAGCGCGTTGGCACCTGGAGTCCTTGTTGTGGGAAATGCCGGAACAGGCGCGCGAAGCCTTTCTGCTCTCCCAGATTCACGGACATGGCCGCGCCCGGTTCGCAGCGCTACAGTCGGCGCACAAAAAACCGCTGAGTCGCCGACACACCCTGGCTTATCTAGCCTTGCTGTTGATCGCCGGCCCCGTTGGCATGGTTTGGCAACATGCGCCGTTCGACTACTGGAACAGCCATGATCGTACGTTGGTCAGCGAACAGCTTATTCGCCAGGCGCCTGCTGACGGCTCACTCGATTGCACCCGCGCCCGAGACCTTCGAGCCCCTACGCTCGCTTGCGCAGCCACTGCAAAAAACTCTTCTTCTGCACAACCTTAGGCGCTTCTTGAGTCAACCTCTGGGCCTTATGCTGATCGCCGGTCTTGATCGCGGCCATCGACTGACCAGCCCCAAAGGCATCGCGCCACACTGGGATTAAGCGTCAGTCTCGCTTGAGGCTCTGATCCAGGCGTGCCATGGCGTGCTGCAATTGATCGACGGCCTCGTCGATCAACGCCGCGCGCCCTTCGGCGCAGGCACGTTCCAGATGTTCGCAACACTCGATCAAACGTTCTGCACGGACGATGCGCGCGCCCCCCTTGATGCGGTGCACCAGGTCTTGCAGACGGTGGCGATTACCACTGACGTGCGCGGCAAGCAGATCATCGCGATCGTAGCGATTGGTCTCGGCCAGTTCGCGCAACAATTGATTGATCAGCGTCCGGTCTTCACCGACGTATAGCTCCAGGCCGGTCAAGTCGATCTCGGACGTTGATCGCTCTTCAACCGGCGCTGGCGGCTCACTTACAAATCGGGACGCCAGCCAGGCACGCAAATCCGCCAGCCGAATGGGTTTGAACAAGCAGTCATCCATGCCCGCCTCCAGGCAGCGGACCTTCTCCTCGGGTTGTGCATTGGCGGTAAATCCCAGAATCAGGGTCGGCGGTAATCCATGGGCGCGCTCTTCATCGCGTATCGCACCTGCCAGCTCATAACCACTGACCACTGGCATATTGCAGTCGGTGATGACCAAATCGAGCTCATGTTCGCGCCACTGCGCCAGACCACCCTCGCCATTCTCCACCTCCAGCACACGATGCCCCAGATAGCTCAGCTGGCGTGAGAGCAACAGTCGATTGGCCGGGTAATCGTCGACCACCAGAATCGTCAGCGACCGGGTGAGCACCTGCAAACCGCTATCCACCGACTCACTGCAGGTCAAGGGTGGCAACGCAATCAGATCAAGGCTGATTTTGACCTGCGTACCCAGTCCGAGGACGCTGTCGAGCTGCAATCGGCCACCCATCATTTCGCATAGAGAGCGGCTGATGACCAGTCCCAGGCCGGACCCGTTTCGACCTGACTGCTGGCTGTTGCCGGCCTGCACGAACGGGCTGAACAATCGCTGCTGATCGGCCAGACTGATACCGATGCCGCTGTCCTCAATGCGCACACTGACTGTCAGATGTCCCGGCAAACCCGGGTCCACTTGCAGCGTCAGGCTCACCTCACCTTCACGGGTGAACTTGATCGCATTGCTCAGCAGATTGGACAGCACTTGCTTGAGGCGCGTGGGGTCGACCAACACGTCACAGTCGCTGTGCTCGCCCAATTCGACCCGCCACTGCACATTCTTCTGCCGTGCCAGGCCTTCGAACACCTGGCACACCGACGCCACGAGTGCCCGCAGATTCGCTCGCGCCGGGGTCAACGACAAATGCCCGGATTCAATGCGGGCGATATCCAGGATGTCGCCGATCAACGCCAGTAATTGCTGCGCGGCATCGGACGCCACCTCAATGGCAGAGCGGTCAGTGACGCCCTCCTCCGCTCGCTTCAGCGCCAATTCGAGCATGCCGATCAGGGCATTCATCGGCGTGCGGATTTCATGGCTCATGGTCGCCAGAAAGGTGGTTTTGGCGCGGTTGGCATCGTCGGCGGCGTTCTTGGCGTCCTGCAATTGCCCGAGCAATTGTTGGCGTTGACGGATCTGCCGACGCTGCCAGGCAATCCACACCAGTGCGAGCAACAGCAAGGCGCCGGCCGCAGCAAATGCCTGCAGAATTCCTTCGCGATGACGCAGCCAATAGCTGTCATCCACCACCACGTCATTGCTCCAACGGGCGACCAGTTCGTCCATCTCCTGGGGCGAAATGCTCAGCAGTGCCTTGTTCAGAATCGAGTGCAATTCCAGAGCACCCCGGTCGGTGGCCAGGGCGATGCGCGCGGGTTCATCACCCACGGTACTGCTGATCCGCAGACGCTCGCGGTATTGCCGGGTAATCAGATACCGAGCCACGATCATTGAGCTGACTGCCCCGTCGGCCTGGCCCTTCATCACCCATTCCATACCCTGCTCCGGACTCTGCACTTCCACCAGACGTACAGTTGGCGCCCGAGCGCGAATGAACCCGAACAACGGATGACCGCGATAAATCGCCAGGCGTTTACCGGCCATGTCATCCAGGGTCCTGGGGCTTCCCGGGGTGGTCGCACTGACCAGTACAAACGGATTGTTCAAGTAGGCCCGAGTGAAATGCAGTTCGACTTCGCGTTCGATACTGGGCGTGACCACAGGTAACACGTCGATCTTGCCGGCCTTGAGTTGGTGGACCTGCTGATCGAGGGAGTTCCCCCGCTGCACATTGAAGTTCAAACCGCTGCGCTGGCTGATCAAGGTCAGCAACTGCGCCGTCAGTCCGCTGAACCGGCCTTGGGCATCATAGAAACTCAGCGGTGCAAAGTTCTCGACAACTGCGACGGTCACTGTCGGATGCCGATCCAGCCAGCGTCGTTCATTGGCGCTCAGACTCACTCGCTGCAGGCCTGTCATATTGGCCCTGCCAGCGCTCCAGCGCTGCTCGATGGCCAAGCGCTGATCCATGGGAATCGCCGCCAGAGCCTCGTCGACAATGCGCTTCAGGCTCGGGTTGCCCCGGGCGAGGGCAAAGCCGAACGGGTTGGCGTCAAGGCCGGAAGGCCCCACCAGGTGAACGTCATTGGGGTAGTTGTTGTTGATGAGGTAGTTGGCGCTGATGAAGTCCCCGAGGTACACATCATCCTGCCCGAACGCCACCGCCCCGAGCGCTTCGCGCGCCGAGGGATAACGTTGCAGGCTGGCCTCGGGATAGTAGGCTTCGACGGTCTGCGCCTGCAGATAGTCATCGACCATGGCGATTCGCTTCTTCGCAAGATCGGCGGGCACCTGTTCGTCCAGTCGCGTGACCAGCATTGGCTGATCTTCAGCATAAGCAGCGGATCGGGTCAGCTCGGGATCGGCCGCCTCGAAATTGTTGGACGTGCCGAGCAGGTCCAGATCATCGCGTTTGAGCGCATCCATGGCCGCCTCGCGTGTGCGATAACGAAGCACCTCGATTTTCACGTGCAGCAGTTGCGCCAACAGCGCCGCATAGTCCGCGGTGATGCCTTCCAGCTCATCAACGTTACGTGTGATCTCGAACGGCGGGTAGTCTGGCCCGGACACCCCGAGGCGCAAGACTCGTTTGCCTCGCAGCCACTGCCAGTCCCTTTCATCCAGCTGGACCTGATAGCCCTCCACCGTGGAACGCCCCAGCACATGCAAAAGCTGTGGTTCATCGGCCGCCATCACCGGTGCTCCCAATACACAGGGCAGCAACAGAGCCCACAAACAATTGCGCATGATCAGGCTCACTCAGATCAGATGATTACGCTTGGCAAAATCCCTCAAGTGTACAGACGCTTCCACGTTGAGTTTTTCAATCAATCGGGTCTTGTAGGTACTGACGGTCTTGTGGCTCAGGTGCATGATGTCGGCGATCACCTTGTTGCTCGTGCCTCGGGCCAGATGTTGAAAGATCGCGAGTTCGCGGTCGGAAAGAGTGTCGATCATCTGTTTTTCGCTGAGTTGCAACGTGTTCAGCGCCACCGACGTGCCGGGAAGCTGGGCGAAATAGGTATAACCGGCCATCACGGCGTGAACCGCTTTGTGCAAATGCTGCAAATCATTGGTCTTGGCGACATACGCCGCGGCACCGGCGCGCATGCACCGATCCTGATAAATCATAGGTTCCTGCGCCGTGAAGACCAGTACTCGGCACGGCACCTCACTGGCCTTGATCCGCGCCAGTACATCCAGCCCGTCGCCACCGGGCATCACCAGATCCAGCACCACCAGATCGGGTGAACGATCCCGGACAATCGATAAAACCTCGTCACCGCCGGACGCTTCGTATATGTGTTTGAAGCCTTCTTCTTTCAATACGATTTTGACCGCGGCACGGACCACAGGATGATCGTCTCCAACCAGTACTGACGGCTCTGACTTCATGGCAACTTCCTGCGCAAAAAACACGACGATTGATAAATCAATGCCCATAAGCCCGGCCCGGTTAACGCACCGGCTGCGCAAAGACTTTTGCATGGAAATCCGGACGCTACTACCTGACAGAAATGACAGTGCCGACGAACGGTAGACAAGGATCGATGATCGCCATCATCCGCTGGATGGACGCCAGATCAGGCAGCGTCGCATGGCTCACCTGAACGGTCTGTTGAACGCACGCAGGAATAGGCGGCAACTGTGCCTGCTGGCCGTCATAAATCAAGGCGCGATGAACCTGTTGGTTATCGAGGAAGAAATCGAGCAGGTTCAACGCTCCACCCGCCAGCGATGCGTTGATGACCACCAGATCAAATGGCTCGCAATCGTATTCGACCAGGGTCAATAGTTCTTCCAGGCTGTGCACCGGTGCTATCCGGTAGTAGTCGAGTTGATTGAACAGTCGCTCAACCTTCATGCGGTGAAAATGCAGCTCGTCGGCGATCAGGATACGTAAGGCTTTGTTCGACAACAGGGGCCCCCAGGAAGGTGTCGGATTCGTGAGGGCGCAAGGCTACGGAAGACCTGTCGCGTTTTCTGTAGGACCTTTCCTAAAAACCGCAACTTCGTCCGGAGAACTGGGTACTTCTGTAGGAGCTGCCGCAGGCTGCGATCTTTTGATCTGGCTTCTCGGCAATTTGCGCAAAGATCAAGATCAAAAGATCGCAGCCTTCGGCAGCTCCTACATTTGGCAGCATTACTGCCAGCCAAACCGGCGAATGTAGAAGCCTTTCACCGCTTGGGTCAGTGCCATGTACGCCAGCAAAATCATCGGCAAAAACGCAAAGTACAGCGATGGCAACGCCTGCAATTTGAAGTAGTGCGCCAATGGCCCCATCGGCAGGAAGATACCCACGGCCATGATGACTCCGGTCATCACCATCAGAGGCATCGCCGCGCGGCTTTGCAGAAACGGAATCTTTGGCGTGCGGATCATGTGCACGATCAGGGTCTGGGTCAGCAGCCCGACCACGAACCAGCCGGACTGGAACAGGGTCTGGTGATCCGGAGTATTGGCGTCGAACACGTACCACATCAGGGCAAATGTGGTGATGTCGAAGATCGAGCTGATCGGGCCGAAAAACAGCATGAAACGACCGACGTGCGCCGGCTGCCAGCGCTGTGGTTTTTTCAGCATGTCTTCATCGACGTTATCGAACGGGATGGCGATCTGTGAAATGTCATAAAGCAGGTTCTGCACCAGCAGGTGCATCGGCAGGAACGGAATGAACGCGCTGGCCACCAGCACCGAAAACACGTTGCCGAAGTTCGAACTGGCGGTCATTTTGATGTACTTCAGCATGTTGGCGAAGGTCCGGCGCCCTTCCAGCACGCCCTCTTCGAGCACCATCAGGCTCTTTTCCAGAAGGATGATGTCGGCCGCTTCCTTGGCGATGTCCACGGCGCTGTCCACTGAAATACCGATGTCGGCGGTGCGCAGGGCCGGCGCGTCGTTGATGCCGTCACCCATGAAGCCGACCACATGACCATTGCCCTTGAGCAATCGGACGATGCGCTCCTTGTGCGACGGCGTGAGTTTGGCGAAGACATTGGTGGTCTCCACCGCCACCGCCAGTTCGGCGTCGCTCATGCGCCGCGACGACGACAAAAAAGTCGAACATCACGCACGGTTCAGCGTCGATGAGAGGACGTCGGGAATCTGGCCAGGACTGGCCGCGTTCGGGATGCCGCTGCTCGCTTTTTGGCGAGACAACGGCACAAAAGGCTGCGCGTTATCTTGCCGGGAAGGTGCCGGTTATCGAAACCGGCCGACTACTGTCACTCGAACAAGTACCCACTGTGGGTCTCCGCTATTGATTGAAAACGCGCGAAGCTTACGCCCCGACTTCTGGAGAGTAAACGATGCCGGGCCGTGGGATGGGGGAATCGCGGGGTTCTTCAGGAAGGGTTCAGGATCGGCCCAAAAATCAAAAGATCGCAGCCTGCGGCAGCTCCTACATTGGATGGCGTACACCCTGTAGGAGCTGCCGCAGGCTGCGATCTTTTCCGCAGCAACTCGATATCAGCTGGCAGTAGCCAACAACAAATCCATCACCGACCGACCCTGCCCACGTGCCTTGCCATGGTCATACAACGAACCGGCAATCTCATCAGCGCGGATCGGCAGGATCGACAACAGCGTGTCGCTCAAACCATGGCTCGCCTGGCAGAAGCCCTGCATATAAATGCCAGCCTTGCAGCGCTCGTCAGTGATCAGTTTGTAGTTGCGATCAACTTCGAAATCACCCAGGTACTGCTCCAGCGGCGCCAGCAGTTTGCGGTGCATCTGGCGCTCGTAACCGGTGGCCAACACCACGGCGTCGTAATGACGGACCGTGACTTCACCCGTGACGTTGTTGCGTACGGCCAACTCGATACCGCGCTCGGTGGCGGTTGCTTTTTCGATAGTGGTCAGGGTGCGGAACGCGTGGCGCGCAATGCCCGACACTTTCTGACGATAGAAGATGCCGTAGATGCGTTCGATCAGGTCGATGTCCACCACCGAATAGTTGGTGTTGTGGTACTCGTTGACCAGTCGCTCGCGCTCGCTGCTCACCTGCTGGAACACCAGGTCAGTAAATTCCGGCGAGAACACTTCGTTAACGAACGGGCTATCGTCCGCCGGCTTCAGGGCCGAGCCGCGCAGGATCATGTCCACCTGCACCGACGGGAAACTGTCGTTCAAATCAATAAAGGCTTCCGCCGCACTTTGCCCGCCGCCGATGATCGCGATGCTCATCGGCTGGTTGTTCACGCACGGTTGCTTGGCCATCTGCGCCAGGTACTGGGAGTGGTGGAAGACGCGGCTGTCACCCTTGAGCACCTTGAACGCTTCGGGAATTCGCGGTGTACCGCCGGCGCTGACCACCACCGAACGGGCGGTGCGAACGTGCTGCTGACCTTGTGTATCGCGCGAGATCACCCGCAGTGCTTCGACCTGCTGGTTGTGCAGCACCGGCTCGATGGTCAGTACTTCTTCGCCGTAACGGCTCTGTTCGGCAAATTGCCCGGCGACCCAGCGCAGGTAATCGTTGTACTCCATGCGGCACGGATAAAAGGTGCCCAGGTTGATGAAGTCCACCAGACGCCCGTGGTACTTGAGGTAGTTGACGAACGAGTAAGGGCTGGTCGGATTGCGCAGGGTCACCAGGTCCTTGAGGAAGGAGATCTGCAACTCGCTCTGGGTCACCAGGGTGTTGCCGTGCCAGCGGTAGTCGGCTTGCTTGTCGAGAAACAGAACATCCAACTCGCCCTGACTCGGCCCGCGCTCTTGCAGAGCGATGGCCAGCGCCAGGTTCGAAGGGCCGAAACCGACGCCGATCAGGTCGTGAACGATGGGCGATGCAATTGCCTGTGTCATTTCCAGTGTCCTCTGGATGAACCCCTCAACAAGGGGAATAAACCTAAGTGACCTGATGCAGGACAGCAGGTCTTCTGTTGAGTAGGAACGAGGACAATGAAAAAAAATTTAGAGAGAAGAGATCAGTGGGCGTCCCACTGCCGCATCCGCACGCGGCAATGCTTCATCGCATTGACGATGTGCTTCTCCACCAGCGCGCGCGAGATACCGAGGTGCTCAGCAATTTCCGGGTGCGACAGGCCATCGATCTTGCGCAACAGGAAACTCTCGCGGCACAACCGGGGCAATTCCGCCAATGCACGCTGGAGCATCTCCAGGCGTTGGCCGTGATCGAGGCTGTGATGGGGGGATGGCGTGAAGTAGCGCTCTTCGTTGTCGAGCACTTCCAGCGATTCGACCTGACGCAGGGCATTGCGCCGATGGTCGTCGATCACCAGATTGAGCGCAGTGCGATACAGGAACGCCCGAGGCTGCTCGATCGGTGTGTCGCTGGAACGCTCCAGTACCCGCAGATAAGCGTCATGCACCACATCTTCGGCCACCTGACGGTTGCCCAGCCTGGCGTTCAAAAAACACACCAGCTCGCGATAGTAGTTTTCCAACATGACTCCCGGCCGCAGGGGTGCGGTTTCTGTCCTTGAGCCAGATCGACGACCGCCGAAATAGGCAGTGGCACGATAGTGGCAGTTCGAGGTGCGTAATTTATAGTAATTCTCATATAGATTTAAAGTGTTGCTTCACCTTGCCCGACAAATAGTAGGAGCTGCCGAAGGCTGCGATCTTTTGATCTTCGGCGTACATGGACGCGCTAAAGATCAAAAGATCGCAGCCTGCGGCAGCTCCTACACGTGTTACGCGATGTGTTCGCGCCTAAATTCCCCGGTACGTTCCTCGTTTACAAAACAGCTCCCCGTCTCTGTCGGCCCCCCGACAGCGCTCTGCTGTTGCCCAATTTTGGGCGCAGGCCGAGCGACGGGCCGATATCCATTGTCCGGAACCCTGCATGAAACGTCCCCGACAGACCCGACGCGCCCTGCTTGTAGCACTTTGTCTGATCCCCGTTATCGCCGTGGCCGCCTGGCAGATCATCCCGCCCGGCCGCGACCAGTTCGCCACCGTTCAGGTCACCCGCGCCGACATCGAAAGCAGCGTCACCGCGCTGGGCACTCTGCAACCTCGACGCTATGTCGACGTGGGCGCCCAAGCGTCGGGGCAGATCCACAAGATCCACGTGGAAGTCGGTGACACCGTCAAGGAAGGCCAGTTGCTGGTGGAAATCGATCCCTCCATGCAACAGGCCAAACTCGATGCCGGGCGTTTCTCCATCGAAAACCTCAAGGCACAGCTGCAGGAACAACGGGCGCAGCACGACCTCGCCCGACAGAAATTCCAGCGTCAGCAGAACCTCAAGGCCGGTGGCGCCACCCGTGAAGAAGATGTGCAGACCGCCCAGGCCGAACTGCGCGCCACCCAGGCCCGTATCGACATGTTCCAGGCGCAGATCCGCCAGGCCCAGGCCAGCCTGCGCAGCGATCAGGCGGAACTGGGTTACACCCTCATCTATGCGCCCATGAGCGGAACCGTCGTTGCATTTGACGCCCGGGAAGGCCAGACCCTCAACGCCCAACAACAAACGCCACTGATTCTGCGCATCGCCAGGTTGTCGCCGATGACCGTCTGGGCCGAGGTGTCGGAAGCGGACATCGGTCACGTCAAACCGGGCATGACGGCTTGGTTCACCACGCTCAGCGGCGGCAACCGTCGCTGGAACAGTACCGTGCGGCAGATTCTGCCGGTGCCGCCCAAGCCGCTGGACCAGACCAGCCAGGGTGGCGGCAGCCCCGCCAGTTCGAGCAAAAGCGGCAGCGCTCGCGTGGTGCTGTACACCGTGTTGCTCGACGTCGATAACGCCGACAACGCACTGATGGCGGAAATGACCACGCAAGTCTTCTTCGTCGCCGAGCAGGCGAACAACGTCCTCACCGTCCCCATCGCGGCCCTGCAAGCCGGCACTGGAACGGACAATCAGACCGCACAAGTCGTCGCCAAAAACGGCCGCATCGAGCAGCGCGACGTGCGCACCGGCATCAGCGATCGCCTGCGGGTGCAAATCCTCGATGGCTTGCAGGAGGGCGATCACCTGTTGATCGGCCCGGCCGACGGGAGTGGCGGCTGAATGCAGACGCCTCTGATTGACCTGCAGGACATCCGCAAAGCCTACGGCGGTGGCGATTCACCTGAAGTTCACGTACTGCGCGGTATCGACCTGTCGATCCATGCCGGGGAGTTCGTGGCGATTGTCGGTGCTTCCGGCTCCGGCAAGTCGACATTGATGAACATCCTCGGCTGCCTCGACCGCCCGACGTCGGGCGAATACCGCTTCGCCGGGGAAAACGTCGCCGCACTCGACAGCGACGAGCTGGCCTGGCTGCGTCGCGAAGCCTTCGGTTTTGTGTTCCAGGGTTATCACCTGATCCCGTCCGGCTCGGCCCAGGAAAACGTCGAAATGCCGGCCATCTACGCCGGCACTCCGGGCGCCGAACGCCACGCCCGCGCAGCCGCCCTGCTCGACCGTCTCGGCCTGGCTTCACGCACCGGCAATCGTCCGCACCAGCTCTCCGGCGGCCAGCAACAACGGGTGTCCATCGCCCGCGCCTTGATGAACGGCGGCCACATCATCCTCGCCGACGAACCCACCGGCGCACTCGACAGCCACAGCGGCGCCGAGGTGATGACCCTGCTCGATGAACTGGCGGGCCAGGGCCACGTGGTGATCCTCATCACCCATGACCGCGAAGTCGCGGCCCGGGCCAAACGCATCATCGAAATTCGCGACGGGCTGATCATCAGCGACAGCGCCGCAGACAACCCTAAAGCACAGACCTCAGCCAACCCCGGCGCCCTGCAAGCGGTGGACTTACGCAAGCGCCTCACCGAGGGCGCCGAAGCCACCGGGGCCTGGAAAGGCGAATTGGTGGATGCGGTGCAAGCCGCCTGGCGGGTGATGTGGATCAACCGCTTTCGCACCGCGCTGACCCTGCTCGGGATCATCATCGGCGTCGCGTCGGTGGTGGTGATGCTGGCGGTGGGTGAAGGCAGCAAGCGCCAGGTGATGGCGCAAATGGGCGCGTTCGGTTCCAACATCATTTACCTCAGCGGCTCGTCGCCAAACCCGCGAACAGCGTTGGGCATCGTCACCCTGGATGACGTCGCAGCGGTGGCGAGTTTGCCGCAGGTGATGCGGATCATGCCGGTCAATGGCCAGGAGGCCGGGGTGCGTTTCGGCAACCTCGACCACTTGAGTTACGTCGGCGGCAACGACACAAATTTCCCGGCGATCTTCAACTGGCCGGTGGTGGAAGGCAGCTATTTCACCCAGGAAGATGAACGCAACGCGGCCGCGGTCGCGGTGATTGGCCACAAGGTGCGCACCAAGTTGCTCAAGGATGTCGCCAACCCGATCGGCCAGTACATCCTGATTGAGAACGTGCCATTCCAGGTGGTCGGCGTGCTCGCGGAAAAAGGCGCCAGCTCGGGCGACTCCGACAGCGACGACCGCATTGCCATTCCCTATTCCGCTGCAAGTGTGCGGCTGTTCGGCACCCACAATCCCGAATACGTGGCCATCGCCGCGGCCGATGCGCGCAAGGTCAAGGAGACTGAAAAAGCCATCGAACAATTGATGCTGCGCCTGCACAAAGGCAAAAAGGATTTCGAACTGACCAACAACGCGGCAATGATTCAGGCCGAAGCGCGCACGCAAAATACCCTGTCGCTGATGCTCGGCTCGATTGCCGCGATTTCGTTGCTGGTGGGCGGGATCGGCGTGATGAACATCATGCTCATGACCGTGCGCGAACGCACCCGCGAAATCGGCATCCGCATGGCCACCGGCGCCCGCCAGCGCGACATCCTCCGGCAGTTTCTGACGGAAGCGGTGATGCTTTCGGTGGTTGGCGGGCTCGCCGGGATCGCCCTGGCGCTGATCGTCGGCGGCGTGCTGATCCTCAGCGAAGTCGCCGTCGCGTTCTCCTTGATAGCGGTGCTCGGCGCCTTCGGCTGCGCCCTGGTCACCGGTGTTGTCTTCGGCTTCATGCCGGCCCGCAAAGCTGCCCGACTCGACCCGGTCACGGCCCTTACCAGTGAATGATCTCTCCATGAAGCCGCAACTGAGTTTGCTGACCCTCTGCCTGTTGCTCGGCGCCTGTGGCAGTCCCGCCCAGCGCCCGGACAGCGGCATTCAGCCGCCCGCCTCCTGGCAATCGCCGCACACCGAAAGCGCCACCCGCAGTAACCTGCAATGGTGGACGCAGTTTGGCAGCCAAGAGCTTGATCGCCTGATCGAACAGGCCCGGGTTGGCAGTTACGATCTGGCCGCCGCCATCGCCCGGGTGCGCCAGGCTCAGGCCGACACGGTGATTGCCGGCGGCACGTTGCTGCCTGAAGTTACGGCCGCCCTCAACGCCAATCGCCAGAAGTTACTGCGCGGCAACGGCTACAGCCAACTGGATGCCGACAGCAGCAACAAGGCGGTGGATTACTTCGACGCCAACCTCAGTGCCAGTTACGAAATCGATTTCTGGGGCGGGCAACGCGCGTCCCGCGACAGTGCGCAATTCGGGCTGCAGGCCAGTGAATTCGATCAGGCGACGGTGGCGTTGACGCTGCTCAGTGGCGTCGCCAACAGCTACGCGCAAACCCTGTCGTTACGTGAGCAAAGTCGCATCGCCGAGTTGAACCTGGCGAACGCGCAGAACGTTTTGAAACTGGTGCAGACGCGTTTCGACTCAGGCTCCGCGACGGCGCTGGAACTGGCGCAACAGAAGAGTCTGGTCGCCGCACAACAACGACAATTGCCGCTGGTGCAGCAACAGGCTCAGGACGCGAAGATCAGCCTCGCCGTCCTGCTCGGTCGACCCGTTCAGGAACTGAGCCTGGGTGAGGAACGCTTTGATCAACTGTCATGGCCAACCATCGCGGCCGGTGTGCCCAGTGAACTGATCAGCCGTCGACCGGACATCGCCCGCGCCGAAGCACAACTGGCCGCCGCACAGGCCAACGTCACCGTCGCTCGCGCCGCCCTGCTGCCAGCCGTGACCCTGAGCGCAGACATCGGCTCCGGTGCCGACCGCACCGCCGACATCCTGCGCAACCCCTTTTACAACCTGACCGCCGGATTGCTCGCGCCGGTCTTCAACAAGGGTCGCCTGAGTGCCGAGCGCGACAAGGCCACGGCTCGCCAGGAAGAACTGCTGGAGACGTATCGCGGGGCGATCATCAATGGCTTCGCCGATGTGGAAAAATCCCTCAACAGCATTCGCGGACTGGACGAACAGCGGCAGTGGCAAAGTGAAGAACTGAACCAGGCGCAGACGGCGTTCAACGTTGCGCAGCGTCGTTATCAGGCCGGTGCCGAGGATTTGTTGACGGTGCTGGAGACACAGCGCACGCTGTATGCGGCGCAGGACTTGAATGTGCAGCTGCGGTTGTCACGGTTGCAGGCGAGTATTGCGTTGTACAAGGCGTTGGGTGGTGGGTGGCAGACACTCTAAAAATCAAAAGATCGCAGCCTTCGGCAGCTCCTACATTGGTATGACGTACACCTGTAGGAGCTGCCGAAGGCTGCGATCTTTTGATCTAGGCTTTGGCCTTCAAATGCCGCGCATACCAAGGCCGCTGCGGAACCTTGCGAAACAAATCCGCCAATTTCTTCTCGTCATCACCAAAGGTAATCCGCAACGCCAGCTTCATGGTTTCCGGGTCAATCTCAACCGACTTGCCGGTCTGCAACCCCGGCGTGGTGCTGCAACCATGAGTGCTCGGGCCGAGCCACGGGTCGTCGATCTCGACCCAACGGCCGGGCGCAAACCAGGGCACGCCATTCACCTCAAGCCGACTGAGCTCCCCCGGATGAAAACGCTCGTGCGCACGGAACCAGTCTTCCAGACGATCATCGATCCAGCCATGGAAGTGCCAGAACACCGGGTTGACGTGGGACGAAAACGGGTCGCCGAGGAAGTCGTTTTCCGGTGCATACCAGCGCGCGGAGAAGTCCGCCGGATCCCGGGCAAACGGCACGGGCTGGCCATTGGATGGATCGCGCGGCACCGAGGCCCAGCGCATGTGCAGCCAGTCGTGCAGCCCCAACTCCACCTCTGAACCGAACTGACCCAGGGTCAACTTCGACAGATAACGCGGATCGCGGTACTGCGACTCCCAGACCTGGAAGTTGCTGTGGTAGGTCTCGGCGGTCTTGATGTCGCTGACCCATTGCGAGTACTCAGCATCGTCGTCGGCCAGCCAGGTAGGCGGCAGCGAAGTGCCGTCGTGGTTGTCGAAATAAGCGGCGAACCCGAAACGATCCCGCGCCAGCTCCGGCTGTGGCAATGGGAAGTGCGACCAGGACGGCAAATCCTGCATCGAGCGCGCCTTGCCGAGCATATGACGGTGCATGAAGAAAAAATCCACACCCGAGCCGTTGCGATCCTTGCGCGAACCACGGGCATCACGCTCCGTGTCGCGCGGGCCAGGCTGCCAGCCAACGCCGCGCAGGGCTGCGCGCTTGTCTTCGGACAGCGTGTGCCATTTGTCCCGGGAGGCATGCCAGAGCTGGTGAAACAGTCGATGCTCGGGCGAAATCAGCCAGGCCAGCAGTGTCGGATTGAGACCCGAGCGCTCGCGGGCTTCGGGGAACACGCGCTTGACGGCGATGAAGCGATTGTCCTGCGTCGTCAACATCAGCGGACGATCCAGATTCAATACGCGACCACTGAGGGTGCCGCTGCCAGCATTGCCGAAACCGGCCCAGACTTCGTCCAGCGCCATGCTGAATTCATAATCCGCCGAGCCGCTGGCGCTGAGCAGTCGCCAGCTCAATTGCGCCGGTTTGGCGCCGGCCAGGTCGCCGAGCACCCGATAACGCGGCGCATCGCTCGAACGCAAACGTTCGGCGGTGTCGAGGAAGCCGCTCAAGCCGCGACCTTTGTGACTGATGTCGAGAAACACTTCCAGTCCGTCCCGTGGCAGGCCTTCGATGCCGGCATCACGACCTTCGAAACGAACCTGCCAGACACCCCGCAAGGTGTTCGCCAAGTGCTGGCCGGCGACATCCGCGACATCGAACGAAGCTTCGCCGGGGGTGATCGTCGGATCCGGTTTCGTCCATTCACGATGCCCATAAAAAGCCGCGGGCACGGCGGCGCCGGTCAGCGCCAGGCCTGCCATGAACCATCGTCGAGAAATCGTCATTGCCCTACCTGTGTCAGCCATGAAGCAGGCTTTATCCAAGCTAGAACGTTTGTTGCCTTCAAAAATTTAAGAGCTTCGCGAGCAGGCTCGCTCCCACATTGGACCGAGGCGTACACAGATCAACTGTGGGAGCGAGCCTGCTCGCGAAGAGGCCGGCACAAACACTAAATTCCTTGGCAGGCCACTCGTTCTTCCCAGATAGCAAAGGCCCCTGCGCCTGCACCGGGGCGGCGAACCTGACTGAGACGGCAATGACAAAACCACGTTCGAAAAAGGCTCTTTACATCGGCCTGCCGCTGGCCCTGGCGATCAGCGCCGGCGCAGGCTTTGCGGCCTGGGATTATTGGTTCAGGGACAATCCCGGCTACCCGGTCAAGGTGATGAAACAGGCCGATGAGTTGCACGAGCGGATTCTTTCTTTCGACAGCCACGTCACCGTCCCGCTGGACTTCGGCACGGCCGGCAATGAAGCGGACAAGGACGGCACCGGGCAATTCGACCTGGTCAAGACCGGGCGCGGACGGCTGTCCGGCGCAGCCCTGACGATTTTCGGCTGGCCGGAAATCTGGAACGGCGCCAACGCCCCGCACCGGCCCACCGCAGGTTTCGTCGACGAGGCACGGTTCGAGCAGGAAACCCGCTACAAAATCATCAGCACCCTGGTTCGTGACTTCCCCAATCAGGTCGCCATCGCCTACACCCCCGACGATTTCCGCCGCCTGCACGGCGAAGGCAAGTTCGCGATTTTCATGAGCATGCTCAACGCCTATCCGCTGGGCAACGACCTGAACGCCCTGGACCAATGGGCGGCCCGGGGCATGCGCATGTTCGGCTTCAGTTACGTGGGCAACAACGCCTGGGCCGACTCGTCCCGGCCATTGCCATTTTTCAATGACTCGCGGGACGCCCTCGGCGGCCTCTCGGAGATCGGCAAACAAGCCGTACACCGCCTCAACGACCTAGGCGTGATCATCGATGTTTCGCAGATGTCGACCAAGGCGCTGGAGCAAGTTGCCCAGCTGAGCCGTGCACCGATGGTCGCGTCCCACTCGGCACCGCGAGGTCTGGTGGACATCCCGCGCAACCTCAGCGACCAGGAAATGCAGCTGATCAAGAACAGCGGCGGCGTGGTGCAGATTGTCGGTTTCCCGACCTACATCCGCCCACTCAGCCAGGCTACCCAGGACAAACTCAACGCCCTGCGCGCAGGGTTCGACCTGCAACCGCTGCAAGGTCTGGAGATGGCGCTGATGCCGGGCGATCCGGTGATCACCGTCTGGTCCGAACAACGCTTCGGCGAGTACGCCAGCCAGCTCTACGCCATCATCGACGAAGAACCCAAGGCCAACCTCAAGGACTACGGCGACGCGATCGACTATGCCGTGAAGAAAATCGGCATCGACCACGTCGGCATCAGTTCTGACTTCAACGACGGCGGTGGTCTGGACGGCTGGAAAGACGTCAGCGAGGCGCGCAACGTGACCGCCGAACTGATCAGCCGCGGCTACGGCGAAGCCGATATCGCCAAGCTCTGGGGCGGCAATTTCCTGCGGGTCTGGGACCAGGTGCAGAAGTCTTCCAAGCCTGTGGCGAAAAACTGATCCCCTCCTTTGCAAAAGCGAACCGAACTCATGACCAACCGTCGTTCATTCCTCAAGCAGGCCGGTATTCTCGCGGCGAGCCTGCCCTTGGGCGCAGCCGTGAACCTGCCGGCGCTGGCCGCCAATCCGGCGCCGCTGCCGAAGGATAAATGGGCGCAACTACGCCAGATGTTCAATCAGGACCCGGATTACCTGCACTTCGCCAATTTTCTGGTGACCTCACACCCAAGGCCGGTGCGTGAAGCCATCGACATGCACCGCGCCAACCTCGACCGCAATCCCGGTCGGGCCATGGACTGGGACTTGGGGGAAACCGAAAAACGCGAGCAGGAAGTGCGCGTCTGGGCCGGTCGCTACCTCAAGGCCAAGCCTGAGCAAATCGCCCTCACCGGCAGCACCACCGAAGGTCTGTCGCTGATTTACGGCGGCATTCATGTGCGCCCCGACCAGGAAATCCTCACCAGCGAACACGAACACTACGCGACGAACTATGCGCTGGGGTATCGCCAGCAAAAGGACGGCGTCAAGGTTCGCAAGCTCAAGCTGTTCGAGAACAGTCACGACGTTTCGGTGGATGAGGTGCTGGGCTCGATCGCCAAAGGCATTCGCCCCGAAACCCGGGTGCTCGGCATGACGTGGGTGCAATCGGGCAGCGGCGTGAAACTGCCGATCGGCGAGATCGGCAAACTGGTGGACGAACAGAACCGCCACCGCGAGGAAAAGGACCGCATCCTGTATGTGGTCGACGGTGTCCATGGCTTCGGCGTCGAGGACCTCGACTTCCCCGACATGCACTGCGATTTCTTCATTGCCGGCACGCACAAATGGATGTTCGGCCCGCGCGGCACCGGGATCATCTGCGCGCGTTCGACCGAGCTCAAGGACGTGACGCCGACCATCCCGACGTTCTCCGAAGCCACCACCTTCTCGACCATCATGACCCCCGGCGGCTATCACAGCTTTGAACATCGCTGGGCCCTGAACGAAGCCTTCAAGCTGCACCTGGACTTGGGCAAGGCCGAGGTGCAGGCGCGCATCCACGCGCTCAATACCTACGCAAAAAACCGTTTGCTGGAGCACCCGCAGATCGAACGGGTGACGCCAAAAAGTCCGGACCTGTCGGCCGGTTTCACCTTCTTCCGGATCAAGGATCGGGACTGCGAAAAAGTCGCCGTCCTGCTGATGGAAAACCGCGTGGTCTGCGACGCGGTGGACCGCGACGTCGGCCCGGTAATCCGCATCGCCCCCGGCCTGCTCAACACCGAAAACGATATCGACCGCTTCATGGCCGTGTTGAGCAAGCGCTTGTGATTTCCTTTAATCGAGATGACTCATGAACCGTGATCTGCTGACCCTGGCACTGACTGCCCTCCTCGCAGGACTGCTGCCGACCGCTGCTCAGGCGGCCGCACCCGCGCAACCGGGCAAAGTGTTCAAGGACTGCCGGGACTGCCCGGAAATGGTCGTGCTGCCGGCTGGCACCTTCACCATGGGCACACCCGAAGACGAAGTCGGGCGCGAGCCTGATGAAGGTCCGATGCACGAGGTAACCTTTGCCAAACCGTTCGCCATGAGCCGCTTCCAGGTCACTGCCGGCGAATGGGACAGTTACGTACGGGAAAGTGGCGTGACCATCGCCAATGGCGATACCCGGCCGGGTCGCGAGTGCGTCGCCAGCAAGCCGCGTTATCCGCAAAGCCCGCGTCAGCCGGCGGTGTGCATGAACTTCGATGACGTGAAAAACTACGTCGCCTGGCTATCGAAAAAGACCGGGCAGAAGTACCACATGGTCAGCGAAGCCCAACGCGAATATGCCGCGCGTGGCGGCAGCAAAGGGCCGTTCCCCTTCCCGTTCGATGAAGGCAAGGCATACAGCATCGCCAAGCACGCCAACACCTATGGCCCGGCGGACGGTTACAGCTACAGCTCACCCGTGGGCAGCTACCCGCCGAACGCTTTCGGCCTGTACGACATGCACGGCAACGTCTACGAATGGGTCGAGGACTGCGAACACCCTGATTACGTCGGAGCCCCCACCGATGGCAGCGCCTGGCTCGAGCCTAAGTGCGAAGCCGTGCGGATTCGCGGCAACGACTGGGGTGAAGCGCCGGTGTTCTCACGCTCCGGCAACCGCAACAGCCAATACCAGCAAGAGCGCGGCGACTGGATGGGTTTCCGCATCGTGCGCGAACTCTAAGCCGTACGCTGCCCCCCTGTAGGAGCTGCCGAAGGCTGCGATCTTTTGATCTTGTTTTTTCAAAGCAAAGTCAAAAGATCGCAGCCTTCGGCAGCTCCTACAGGGTTTTGTGTGGCACGCCCCGCCGCCAGTCGGCGCCCTTCTAAATTAAGCCCCCCACCAGACGTTCTACTGGGTATCTGCCTTTACGACCCAAGGAACTGTCTTCCATGACCCAGCCTACCCGTGGCGCCATCGGCGAATTGTTCGCCCTGTTGAAACCTTTTCGGCTCATCGTCGCCGCGTCCATTTTTTTGGGCATGGTCGGCGGCCTGAGCGTCACGGTATTGCTGGCGACCATCAACAACGCCCTGCATTCGGACACCGGCCTGACCCAAGGTGTCGTCGCCCTGTTCGCCGGCCTGTGCCTGCTGGCACTGGCCAGTTCGATCTGCTCGGACATCGGCACCAACTATGTCGGCCAGCACATCATCGCCAAGCTGCGTAAACAGTTGGGTGAAAAGGTTCTCTCGGCACCGATCGAACAGATCGAGCGCTATCGCAGTCACCGCCTGATCCCGGTGCTGACCCACGACGTCGACACCATCAGCGACTTCGCTTTCGCCTTCGCGCCGCTGGCCATTTCCGTAACCGTGACCTTGGGCTGCATGGGCTACCTGGCGATTCTGTCGTGGCCGATGTTCCTGATCATGGTCGCCGCGATTCTGATCGGCACGGCGATCCAGGCCTACGCCCAGAGCAAAGGCGTGCAGGGTTTCATGGCCGCCCGTGAGGCCGAAGATGAACTGCAAAAGCACTACAACGCGATTGCCGAAGGTGCCAAGGAACTGCGCATTCATCGTCCACGTCGCCAGCGCATGTTCGTCTCGGGTATCAAGGCCACCGCCGAGTTCATCTGCAACACCCAGGTGCGTTCGATCAATACATTCGTGATCGCCAAGACCTTCGGTTCGATGCTGTTCTTCGTGGTGATCGGCCTGGCCCTGGCCCTGCAAACCTTTTGGCCGAGTGCCGACAAAACCGTGATGAGCGGCTTCGTGCTGGTGCTGCTTTATATGAAAGGACCGCTGGAACATTTGATCAGCACCTTGCCGATCGTCAGCCGCGCGCAGATTGCCTTTCGCCGCATCGCCGAGCTCTCGGAGCAGTTTTCCACCCCGGAACCTCATCTGCTGCTGAGCGATAAAGGCAACGTCAAGCAAGCGGTGCACGAACTGAAACTGGCGGATGTGCGTTTCAACTTCCCGGCTGCTGAAGGGGCTGCGCCGTTCCAGCTCGGGCCGGTGAACCTGACGATCAAGCAAGGCGACATCACCTTTATTGTCGGCGAGAACGGTTGCGGCAAGACCACGCTGATCAAGCTGCTGCTGGGCCTGTACACACCGCAACAGGGCGAAATCCGCGTCAACGGCGAGGCGATCGACGCGCAGAACCGCGATGACTATCGCCAGTTGTTCACCACCATCTTCGCCGACTATTACCTGTTCGATGATGTGGTCCAGGGCGATCAGCACATCCCCGAAGACGCCAACAAATACCTGCAACGCCTGGAGATCGCGCACAAGGTCAGCGTCAAGGACGGCAACTTCACCACCACCGACCTCTCCACCGGCCAGCGCAAACGCCTGGCTCTGGTCAATGCCTGGCTGGAGGAACGTCCGGTGCTGGTGTTCGATGAATGGGCGGCCGACCAGGACCCGACCTTCCGCCGGATCTTCTACACCGAGTTGCTGCCGGACCTCAAACGTCTGGGCAAGACCATCATCGTGATCTCCCACGATGACCGTTATTTCGACGTGTCGGATCAACTTGTTCGTATGGAAAGCGGACGCGTCATCACGGAACTCGCCCCTGCCTGAAACCGAGGACCGCGGTCTATGTAGCAGCTGGCGAAGCCTGCGTTCGGGCTGCGAAGCAGTCGTCAACCCGGCTCGCGAGGTCTGCCTGATGCACCGCGAGCTTTGATTTTACGACTGCTGCGCAGCCGAACGCAGGCTTCGCCAGCTGCTACACAGATCGCGTTTTGCCACCTTCATGAATTTTATTTTTCCGGTTTCTTTCCGGTTTCTCGTTCGTGCTGCGTCTAATAATCATTCCTATTAACAAAAACTCTGCACAACACTTTTTCTGGAGCTCAGGTAAGTAATGCGACCTCAAACACGCCGCACACCTCTCGCGCTGGCCGTACAGCGCCCGACTTTGCATCGCACCCTGTTCACTAGCGTACTGCTGACCGCCACCTTGCTGGGGAGCTCGATGGCCAATGCTGCACCTGTGAAAGTGAACATTGCAGGTCAATCGCTTTCCAACGCGCTGACCGAGTTGGGCATGCAGACCAATCTGCAAATCCTCTACAGCCCGGACCAGGTTGCCGGCATCAAGTCCCGCGCAGTCTCCGGTTCGCTGGAACCGTCCGACGCCCTGAAGGCCCTGCTGCAAGGCACCGGTATTTCGTTCCAGATCAACGGCAACAGCGTCACCCTGGTGTCCGGCGGCGGCTCGAGCCTGCAACTGGGTGCGACCACCATTTCCGGCCAGGCCCTGGGCCTGACCACTGAAGACACCGGTTCCTACACCACCGGTGCGACCACCACCGCGACCAAGTTGCCGCTGACCCTGCGTGAAACGCCACAATCGGTGACCGTGGTGACACGCCAGCAAATGGACGATCGCGGCGTCACCAGCGTCGCCGACGCGTTGCGCAACACCCCCGGCGTTACGACACAGAAGTACGACAGTGACCGTACCGAGTTTTCAGCCCGTGGCTTCGCCATCACCAACTTTCAGTACGATGGCGTCAACCAGCCTTACGACGGTGTGTACGGTGAAAACCCGAACAACAGCGACGACGCGGCCAGCCTCGACCACATCGAAGTCATCAAAGGCGCTACCGGCCTGATGACCGGTTCTGGCGACCCGTCTGCCACCGTCAACCTGATCCGCAAGAAACCGACCAAGGATTTCAAGGCCTCGGTCAGCGCCACCGCAGGTTCCTGGGACAACTACCGCACCGAAGGCGACATCTCCGGTTCGCTGACCGATTCGGGCAACGTGCGCGGTCGGTTCGTTGGCGCCTACCAGGACAAAGGTTCGTACATCGACCACTACAGCCAGAAAAAAGATATCTACTACGGCATCCTTGAAGCCGACCTGACAGACAACACCCTGCTGACTGTTGGCGTCGACAAGTCCAGTGCAACGCCACGGGGCAGTTCGTGGACCGGTAACGCGCCGTACTTCACCGATGGCAGCCGCACCGATTTCTCCCGCAGTTTCAACCCGGGTGCCGACTGGAGCCGTCGTGATTTCGACAGCGTCACCTACTTCTCGTCGCTGGAACAAGCGCTGGCCAATGACTGGAAATTCAAGGCCAGTTTCGACCAGAAAACCACCGATCACGATACCCAACTGGCCTCGGCCAGCGGTGGCTCCGCCGACCCCGTCACGGGCGAAGGCAATTTCCTTTACTGGGGCCGCTGGGAAGGTCATCGCGTACAGAACTCTGCAGACGTAAACGTCTCCGGGCCGTTTTCCCTGGGTGGTCGCGAGCATGAACTGGTGGCTGGATTCATGGCTTCCCACTCGCGTCAGACCGGTGCGACCTACGACACCAGCGCGTTCGAACTGGTGCCGGGCAGCATCTTTGACTGGAACGGTCACCTGCCGAAACAGGAATTCCCGAAAAACGGCAAATACGAACGCACCCAGAGCCAGAACGGTCTTTACCTGGCCACGCGCCTGCGTCCGACCGACGACCTGTCGTTCATCCTCGGCAGCCGTCTGAGCACCTTCAAGTACAACGAAGATTACTCCTACTATCCAGGCGCTACCCAGACTGACACCCACGCCAGCTACAAGGAGCATGGCGTCGTCACACCGTACGCCGGTGTGGTTTATGACCTGAACGATGTGTACTCGGTCTACGCCAGCTACACCAAGATCTACCAGCCGCAAATCTACAAGGACGTGACCGGTTCGACCCTCAAGCCTGTTGAAGGCGACAGCTACGAAACCGGCATCAAGGCGGCTTATTTCGAAGGCAAGCTGAACGCCAGCTTCGCCTTGTTCCAGATCGAGCAGGACAACGTCGCGCAATACGTCACCACCGACGTAGGCACCGGCCAGGATGTTTATAAAGCCATCTCCGGCGCCACCACCAAAGGTGTGGAAATGGAACTGGCTGGCGAACTGGCGGATGGCTGGAACGTGACTGCCGGCTACACCTACGCGCGTACCCGCGACGAAGACGAACAACGTATCTTCGGTTTCCCGCTAGCCTCCAGCAAACCGGAACACGTGGTGCGTACGTTCACCACTTACCGTCTGCCCGGCGCACTGGACCAGGTCACCGTCGGTGGCGGTGTCAGCTGGCAGAGCGCGTTTTACGGCCAGAGCTACAGCCCCAACGTGGGCGGTGGCGAGGGCGGCAGCACCATGCTCAAGCAAGGTGGCTATACCCTCGTGGACCTGATGACCCGTTATCAGTACGACGAACACCTGAGCTTCACCGCCAATGCCTACAACGTCTTCGACAAGAAGTACATGTCGGGCCTGGGCAACTTCGGCACCACGTTCTACGGCGAGCCACGCAACCTGCAGCTCACTGCGAAGTATGATTTCTGAGCTGTAAGCTGAAATGAAAAAATGCCCGTGTCGTGAGATGCGGGTATTTTTTTGGCTGGCAGATTTATGTTGGCATATCAGACCGCCTTCGCGAGCAGGCTCGCTCCCACAGGTAATCTTCAGTGGGCACACAGCTCAAATGTGGGAGCGAGCCTGCTCGCGATATAGGTAGTCCGTTCCTTTCTCTTCCATACTGACTTCGCTGGAAGTTGGCTGTCGGCGAGGAAGGAACATGCACCTGCGGGCTACGAATATGCTCGCGCAGCACTCGATGATTACGCCTTCACCTTCGAGTCCACAGGTGCGCTTGCGCCCTCTAACGAATTCTCAGGGAAAGCCCGACACGGCTCTCTATATCGCCTTCGCTGGACGCAAGCATGCATGTCCCTGCATGTACTTTAGCGTCTGTGGAGGTGTTCCATGCAAACGCTCCTGTCTCAGAGTTTCACTGCTTACATCGGAATTGATTGGGCAGACGCCAAGCACGACACCTGTTTGCAGATAGCTGGAGAGGCTCAGCGGAGTTTCGAGGTCATCGACCACAAGCCCGAGTCGATTGATCGTTGGGCCAAGTCGCTGCATCGACGTTACGGTGGCCCGATCGCGATCGCCGTGGAGTTGAACAAAGGCCCACTGATAGCGGCTCTGCAAAAATATGAGTTTTTTTGTATCTTTCCGATCAATCCGAGCACCTTGGCCCGGCACCGTAAAACCTTCGTCCCCAGTGGCGCCAAGGATGATCCAACGGATGCTCAATGGGCGCTTGAACTGTTGCTGAATCACCCCGAACGGTTTCCTCAACTGGTCCAGCAAAGCTCCGCCATGCGTTCGCTCGCCAGCCTGACTGAACATCGCCGCGGATTGGTCGATGACCGGGTCAAGATCAGCAACCGTCTGGTCTGCATGCTCAAACAGTACTACCCGTTGGCCCTGGAGCTGTTTCATGACCATGACACGCTGGTTTTTTGTGAATTTCTGGCGCGCTGGTCGACCTTTGAAACGCTTAAGCGCGCTCGGCCAGCCAGCGTTTTGAAGTTCCTTCACGCGCATAATGTTCGCCATGCTGAGCTCAATCAGCAGCGTTTGGCGTTGATCGCCAACGCCATGCCGTTGACTGAAGATCCAGGCGTGGTCAGTCCTTCAGCGCTGTATGTGCTGGCCCTGGTCTCGCAACTGAAAGGGATCATCACGGCGATCAAAGACTTTGATCGGGAAATCGAAAAAACTGCCAACACCCTGGCCGACTACCGACTCTTCAAGGCCTTGCCCGGCGCGGGACAGCAGCTTGCACCACGGTTGATGGTCGCCTTTGGTGAGCAGCGTGATCGCTTCAAGGATGCCAGTGCGGTGCAGCGATATGCCGGGATTGCCCCGGTTACCGAACGCAGTGGCAAGAAAAAAGTCGTCCACTGGCGCTATCAATGCGCAACTTTTTTGCGCCAGACCTTTGTTGAGTGGGCTGCCCACAGCATCAATCAATCGGTGTGGGCAGAGGCTTATTATCGCCAGCAAAGGGCCAAAGGCTGCTCTTACCAAGCGGCCCTCAGGGCCCTGGCGTTCAAGTGGATCCGGATCGTTTATCGGTGCTGGACGACCAGTACCGTGTACGACGAAAAGGTTTATTTACAGGCCTTGCTCCGGCACGGCTCACCGTTGACCAGTGAGCTGGACACAGTAAAACCGAGTTGACGGAGAGGCTCAGGGCGTGAAGGCGATTGTCGCCTCACTAGAAATATTCAGGCCGGACACAAAAAAACCGCCACTCTGACCCAGGAATGGCGGTTTTTTTCATTTCAACTCAAACCCGCGAACGCACCCACCCCGCCACTTCCGCATGAATCCCCTCAACCTCCCCCAACAACCCCGCCATGCGCAAAAAGTCATGGGTCATGCCCGGCTGCTCCAACAACGTCACCTCATTCCCCGCAGCACGTAACAAATCGGCATACGCCAACCCTTCGTCATGCAACGGATCATGTCCCGCCAAATACACCAGCGCCGGTGCCACACCGGACAGATCCGCTGTCTGCAACGGCGAACAACGCCAATCCGCCAAATCCTCTGGCGTGCGCGCGTACTGCCCGTAGAACCAGTCCAGCGTCGGCGTCTCCAGCAAATAACCCTCGGCGAAATCCCGATGCGACGCCCGTTTCGTCGTGGCATCCGTCACCGGGTAAACCAGCACTTGCGCCTTGGGCTTCAACGCCAGTTCCTCAGGTTCACGCACGGCCATGATCGACAACACCGTCGCCAGCGTCGCACCCACGCTGTCACCGGCCACGGCCACTCGCGTCGCGTCCAGGCCATGTGCTGCGCCTTCACGGACCAGCCAGTTTCCCGCATCGCAGGCATCCTGCACCGGCGTCGGGAAACGCCATTCCGGCGCCAGGCGATAATCCACCGTCAACAACGTAAAACCACCCTGTGCCGCCAATCGCCGGCACAGCGCATCATGGGAATCGAGGCTGCCGACCACATACCCGCCGCCATGGAAATACAACACCACCGGCTGCAACCCGTCGACTGCGTGCCCATCGCGATACACCCTTGCCGACAGGCTGTGGCCATCTCGCGCGGCGATGGTGAAGTCCTCGCAGGCAACGCTGTCCAGCGGCACATCGAGAAACCCCGACGACGCTTCAAAATCGATCCGCGCCTGTTGTGGCGACTGTTCATGCATCGCGCGACTTTTGCCGGTCATCCGGCCGAACGCGGCGAGTTCTAAAAATGCTTCAAGTTCTGGCAAAACAGCCATGGGACGAATCCTTCACACAAATAGGTCGATAACCGGGCGCGGTGAAACACCCGGCTGTTTTCAAATGATCGCCAATCGGCGTTCCAGCAAGTCTTCAAGCGCGTCGAGCAACTCATCACCGCGCAGCAACTCGTAGTGCCCACCCGCCAACAAGCGATCAACGCCGTGGCTACCGACCTGGGCCTCGAACACCCGGCGTTCGTCGTCGCGCTCGACCACCCACCAGCGATGCGCTGTGACCTGAATCGCCGGCAGTTGCCGATGCGCCAGCGCCAGTTGCTTGAGACGTGAGCCGGTGGTGAAGATCTGCGTGAGTTCCCCAGCACCCAACGCGGCTTGCTCATTGGAACCGTGCAGGGCCGCCTCGATCACCGCGGTGGCACCGTCGCGCTCACTCAAGCCAGCGGTTTTCAACGCAATCAGCGCCTGAGCCTCATCAGCGGGCAGACCGAGCACAAACGTCAGGAAGTTGCCCAGGTCCTCGCGCCAGCCCCCCGCTTCCGCGGTGCCCGCCACGTAGCTGTCGACCAGCCCGGCAAACGCCACCGCCTCACCTTGGGTTTCCAGTTCGTGAGCGACCAGTTGCGTCAACGCGCCGCCCAAGGACCAGCCCAGCAAGTAATACGGCCCCTTGGCCTGCTGGCTGCGAATCCGTTGCGCATAGGCTTGAGCCATCGCCAACAGCGACGCATCCTGCCAGTGCGGATCGAGCAGCATGCGGCATTGCAGGCCGTACACCGTGCGCCGGCCCTCCAGTCGACGGGCCAGCGGTTCGTAGTCGAACACCGTGCCGAAACCGGCGTGCAGGCAGAACAGCGCCGGCACGTTGGGGATTCGTGCATTCAGCGCCAGCAACGGGTCCGGCGCAGACGCCGGCTCGGCAGCCTGATAGCCGCTGAGTTCCGCGATGCAGGGTTTCTGCATCAAGTCGCGCAGTTTCAACTCGAAGCCCAGTTGCGGCTGGCTGCGCACCCGTGAGATGACTTTGAGCACCTGCAACGAGTCGCCGCCGAGTTCGAAGAAGTTATCGTCGATGCCCACTTGCGGCACGCCGAGCACCTCTTGCCAGATCGCGGTCAGCGCCGTTTCCAGCGCATTGCGCGGTGCGCGATAACCGCCGAGCGCCCATTCCGGCGTAGGCAGTGCGCGACGGTCGAGCTTGCCGTTGGCCGACAGTGGGAAGCGTTCCAGCACCAGGATACGCGCCGGCACCATGTAATCGGGCAGTTGCGCTTGCAGTTCAGCCTTGAGTCGACGATCCAGCCCCGTCGCGCCCGCCGCAACAACATAGCCAACCAGTTGTTTGCCAGTCGGTGTGTCATGCACCACCACGGCGGCATCCTGCACGCCGATGCGGTCGCGCAGTCGGGCTTCGATTTCGCCCAGTTCGATGCGGAAACCACGGATCTTCACTTGCTGGTCGAGACGCCCCAGGTAGTCGATCAATCCGCATTCACGCTGGCGCACCAGGTCGCCGGTGCGGTACATGCGGCCACCGGCCTCGAACGGATCGGGGATGAAACGCTCGGCGCTCATGCCGGGACGCTGGTGGTAACCGCGCGCCAGGCATTCGCCGCCCAGGTACAACTCGCCGCTGACACCGACCGGCAACGGATTGAGGTCGGCATCCAGCACGTACAACCCACGTCCGGCCACACCACGGCCAATCGGCGCATACGCCGCGTCGCAGGTTTCGCTGACCTCGGCACGCCACAACAACGGCGTGACCACGGTTTCGGTCGGGCCGTAACCGTTGACCAGACGCTGCGGACGCAGAGTCCGTTTGACCTGCTCGAAACTGGCCTCCGGCACCGCATCACCGCCAAA
The DNA here is from genome assembly GCF_054898105.1 of Pseudomonas sp. MDT1-17. Taxonomy (NCBI): domain Bacteria; kingdom Pseudomonadati; phylum Pseudomonadota; class Gammaproteobacteria; order Pseudomonadales; family Pseudomonadaceae; genus Pseudomonas; species Pseudomonas sp. MDT1-17. Next base: position 4,702,761 of record NZ_JBUBVM010000001.1, read on the forward strand.
GCAATACACCTCGACCGCCGGTGGATTGCCCAAACATTCAGCCACTTCGGCCATCTGTTGCAGGTACGCCGGCGGGAAGCAGGCCACGGTGACGCCGTGACGCTGCAGCACTTGCAGGGTTTGCTCCGGGGTCCACACACTGTCATCGCGGACCACCAGACTGCCACCGGCCAACAGCACACTCAGCCAACGTTCCTGAGCACCGTCGAAGGCGAACGACATGAAGTGCAACTCGCGGCTGCGCGGTGCCAGTTCGTAGAGCTCGATGATGCCGCGGCAATGCCGGGCAATCGGTCCGCGCGCCACAGCCACGCCTTTCGGTTGGCCGGTGGAACCGGAGGTGTAGATCAGGTACGCCAGATGCCCCGGCAGCGGATTGGAAACCGGGCACTCGGTGTTGCCAGCAACGGCCAGTTGATCGAGCAACAGACGTGGCGGGCTATCAGCCAGGGTCAGTCGTTCGCCCAGATCACTGTCGCAGAGCAACAGACTGGCCGCCGAATCCATGAGCATGTAAGCCAGCCGCTCGGCCGGGTACGCGAGGTCCAGAGGCAGATACGCCGCACCTGCTTTAAGCACCGCGAGGAACGCGACGATGGTGCGTTCGGAACGCGGCAGCGCCACCGCCACCAGGCTTTCCGGCCCGATGCCGCGACCGATCAGTTGCTGTGCCAGACCATTGGCCTGAGCCTCAAGCTGTGCATAACTGACTTCCCGATCCTCGCAGATCAAGGCGATTTTCTGCGGTTGCGTGCGTACATGCTGATTGAACGCTTGCAGCAAATCGGCGTTGTCGTCGGACACCTGCGGCAGACTCAAACGCGCTTCAGGCAATCCGATGTTGCCAAGCAGACGCGTGGCATCCTCCGGCAACGCTCGCAGCAAACCTTCAAGCTGCGCACGAATCCGCTGCACTTCCAGCTCGCTGAAGCGATCCCGCAGGAACAGGTATTCGACTTCCAGGCCTTCTTCGTTGGCGCTGACCATCAAGTCCATCGGGAAGTTGGTCACCCCGCCGCTGCCGACTTCGGCAAAGCGCAACTCACCTTCCTCGCCCCCTTTCAAGGCGCGGTCCACCGGATGGTTTTCGAACACGATGATGCTGTCGAACAAGCCCTGGCCACCCTGCCCGGCCCAGCGCTGAATGTCCGACAACGGCGTGTGTTCGTAGTCGCGGACCATCAGGTTGTAATCCTGCAAGTCGCGCAGCCACTCGCCCAACGACTGTTGCGGATCGAGGGTCTGGATCACCGGCAAGGTGTTGATGAACAGGCCGAGCATGTCTTGCGCACCGGCCAACCCGGTAGGACGCCCCGCCACTGTGGCGCCGAACGCGACACTGCGCTGACCGCTGTGGCGTTGCAGCAGCAACAGCCACGCGCCTTGCACCAGCGTGTTGAGGGTTACGCGTTGACGCTTGGCGAAGGTGTGCAGTTTGCGCGTCGCCTCGGCGTCGAGGTTGCTGTACATCACGCCGTGACCGGAACCTGTCGCACCGGAAGCCTTGGCCAGAATGGTCGGCTCTTCGAGCAATGCCAGGCGCTCGCGCCAGAAGCCTTCGGCCTGCGCACCGTCCTGACGTTGCAGCCAGGCAATGTAGTCGGCATAGCGACCGGTCAGGGTCGGCAGGCTGTCGTTGTGGTACAGGCGCAGCATGTCGCCCAACAGCCGCGAGGCACTCCAGCCGTCCAGCAGCAAGTGGTGGTAAATCCAGATCATCTGGTAACGGTCATCGCCCAGACGAATCAGAATGAAACGCATCAACGGCGGGCAGCTCAGGTCGAAGCCTTTTGCCTGCTCTGCCGCCGCCAGTTCGCTCAGCGCCTGCTTGGTGTCAGTACGGTCGCGCCAGTCGAGTTCTTCGATCGGCAACTCAACGTCGGCGAACACCGCTTGCAGCGGATCGGCCAGACCATCACGCCAGCGGAACGCCGCGCGCAGCACTTCATGACGTTCGACCAGGGTCTGCCAGGCCGCGCGGAAACGCGGCACCTGCAAACCGTCCACTGCCACGCTCAACTGGTTGACGTAGGGGTTCAGCTCCGGCGAATCGAGGCAATGGAAGAGCATGCCTTGCTGCATCGGCGACAGCGGATACAGATCTTGCAGACCCTCGCGGCCAGCGATGTCGATGTGCGGCACCAGCGCGAACGCCGGGACTTTCGGCGCTTCGATCAACGCCGCTTCACGGCTGCTGGCGACTGCAGCCAGAGCGCGAATCGTCTGCTCCTCGAACAGTTGCTTCGGACTGAACACCAGCCCGCGCTGCCCGGCACGACTCACCGCTTGCAGGGAAATGATCGAGTCACCACCCAGTTCGAAGAAGTTCTCGGTGACGCCCACCGAATCCAGCCCCAACAGCGCTTGCCAGATTTCCACCAGCAACGCTTCGGCCGGCGACGCGGCGGCCACTTGATCGTGGTTCTGACGAGTGGCTTCAGGCGCCGGCAGGCCTTGGCGATCGAGCTTGCCGTTCGGCGTCAGCGGCAACGCGGCCAGGCACATCAAGTGCGCCGGCAGCATGTGCGCCGGCAGACGGCTGCGCAGGTGCAACGTCAGCGCTTCACGCAGATCCTGCTCATCAGCGAGCGGATCGCGCGGCACCACATAACCGACCAACTGGCGGCTCACCGGGCCTTCGCGATCGATCACGAACGCTTCACGCACGCCTTCGTGTTCCAGCAGGCAGGCTTCGATTTCGCCGAGTTCGATACGGAACCCGCGAATTTTCACTTGCTGGTCGATACGGCCGAGGTATTCAACCACGCCATCGGCACGGAACCGCGCGAGGTCGCCACTGCGGTACAAACGTGCGCCCGGCACGAACGGATCGGGCACGAAGCGTTCAGCGGTCAGGTCCGGACGTTGATGATAACCACGCGCGACACCCTCCCCCCCCAGGTACAACTCGCCCGCCACGCCAACCGGCAATGGCTGCAAGCCGCCGTCCAGAATATAGGCGCTGCGGTTGCCGACCGGCCGGCCAATCGGCATGAATGCCGAGTCGAATTCAGTATCGGGATACGCCAGCCAGATCAGCGGCGTAATCACCGTTTCGGTCGGGCCGTAGCCGTTGATCAGGCGCTTGGGTTGCAGCACCTGCTGGACTTCATCGAATGCGTGCTTGGCCATCCCTTCACCGCATGGGGTGTAGGAGCGGATCGGCAGATTGCGCCCCGCTTCGCCCATGAAATCGGCCATCTGCAACAGATAGCTCGGGGTGAAGCAGGCGATGGTGATGCCGTGCTTTTCGATCTCCGCACACGTGCGCTCCACGCTCCACAACTCGTCGTCGCGCGGCATCACCGCCGAACCGAAAACTAGCGGCGTCAGCCAGCGTTCGTGGGCACCGTCGAAGCTGATCGAGGCGAATTGCAGCTCGCGGTCATCCGGGGTCATGCCATACAACTCGCCGATCGACAGGCAATGCATGGCCAGTGGACCGTGCGCCACGCAGACGCCTTTCGGCCGCCCGGTGGAGCCCGAGGTGTAAATCAGGTACGCGAGGTTTTCGGCGCAGGTCAGGTTGACCGGGTTGGTGTCAGCCATAAACTCCAGCGGTTCGCGGTCGATTTCCAACACCGACAAGCCTTCCGGCAAGGGCAGTTTTTCCCGCAGCCACGATTGGCTGATCAGCAGCGAAATCCCGCTGTCTTCCATCAGATAACGCAGGCGTTCGGCCGGGTACGCCGGGTCCAGCGGCACGTAGGCGCCGCCGGCCTTGAGGATCGCCAGCAGGCCGACGATCATTTCCGGCGAGCGCTGCATGGCCAGGCCAACCCGCACTTCCGGGCCGATGCCCAGTGCGCGCAGGTGGTGGGCCAATTGGTTGGCGCGACGGTTGAGGTGGTCGAAGCTCAATTCGAGGTCATTGAAGATCAGTGCCGTGGCGTCCGGTCGGATGACGGCCTGCGCCTCGATCATCTGATGCACGCAGAGCGGGTTTTCCGTCGCGGTGAATGCTGGGTTCCATTCCAGCAATTGCTGCGCACGCTCCGGCGCGGTCAGCAGGTCCAGTTCACTCAAGGCAGCGTGTGGCGCGGCGACCATCGCCGCCAGCAGCGCGGCCAGATGCTCGCTCATGTGGGCAATCGCTTCGCTGCTGAAATGGGCGCACTGGTAGCTCCAGTTCAGGCTGAGCTGACTTTCGGCAGTGGCCGCCAGGGTCAGCGGGAAGTTGGTGCGTTCATGGCTCTGAGGAATCGAGAAGCTCAACCCGGCCGGCGCGCCCTGTTGCAGCGCTTCGGCTACCGGGAAGTTTTCGAACACCAGCAGGCTGTCGAACAGCGGCTCACCGGCACGTCCGGCCCAGCGCTGAATGTCACCCAATGCGGTGAACTCATGCTCACGCAGTTCCAGGTTCTGCGCCTGCAAGCGGGTCAGCCATTGACCGACGCTTTCCACTGCGTCCGGGCTGCTGATCACCGGCAAGGTGTTGATGAACAGGCCGAGCTGGCTTTCGGCCCCCGGCAAGTCCACCGGCCGCCCCGCCACGGTCGCGCCGAACGCGACGCTGCGTTGACCGCTGTAGCGTTGCAGCAAGAGTGCCCAGGCACCTTGGACCAAGGTGTTGAGCGTCACTTTTTGCTGACGGGCAAACTCGCTGAAGCGTTTGCTGGTGGCGACATCGAAGGTCTGGCGGTGGTCGGCAAAATCCGTTGCCGACAGGTTTTTACTGTTGCCATGCGCCAGGCTCTGCGCCAACAGGGTCGGGTTGTCGAGGGTCGCCAGTTGCTCGCGCCAGAAGATCTCGTCGGCGTGAGCATCCTGACGTTGCAGCCAACCAATGTAATCGGCGAAACGCCCGGTCGGTGCCTGCACGTCTTGCCCGGCATAACGCTGCAGGACTTCGCTCAACAGCAGCGAATTACTCCAGCCATCGAGCAACAGGTGATGGTGGGTGTAGATCAGTTGCTGACGCTCATCGTCCAGTCGTACCAAGGTCAGGCGCATCAACGGCGCCTGGGTCGAATTGAGTTGCAGGCGTTCGCTGTCGATCAGCTGTGCCAGCGCTTCGGTTTGATCGCAGCGATCGCGCCAGTCGAGGCAGGTCAGCGGCAATTGCAGATGACGGTGGACCAATTGCACCGGTGCTTCGAAGCCGTCGGGGAAGTGGAAGCTGCTGCGCAAGATCGGATGGGTGTCGAGCACCGCTTGCCAGGCGAGGCCCAGTCGTTCGGCGTCGAGGCCACGGGCTTCGACGCTGAGCTGGTTCACGTACGCGCCGGAATCGGATTCGTACAGGCTATGGAACAGCAAACCGGCCTGCATCGGCGACAGCGGATACAGGTCTTCGATCTGCGCCGGCGGCACTGGCAGTTCGTCGAGTTGCGCCTGGGTCAGACGCGCCAACGGAAAGTCCGCCGGGGTCACGCCACCTGCGCCATCGCTCAGGCAATGGGCGATCAGCGCCAGCAACTCAGCGCGGAAATCCGCCGCCAGTACTTCGATCTCGCGCAGGTCGAAGCATTCGCGGCTGAAGGTCCAATCCAGTTTCAGCTCGCCGCCATACACCTGGCCATCCACCGACAACCAGTTCGGCAACGGTGCGTCGGCCGATTGCGCGGCACCGCTGGATTCGCGAGCCGGAGTGAACAGCGCATCCTCGGCGAAGCTCTGGTCGAATTGCCCCAGATAGTTGAACGTCACCCGCGCTTGCGGCAGCGCGGCCAACGCCGCTTGGGTCGTCGAATCGCCCATGTAACGCAACAGGCCGTAGCCCATGCCTTTGCCGGGGATTTCGCGCAGTTGTTGCTTGATCGCCTTGATCGAACCCGCAAGGTCAGCGGTCGGCGTCAGGCGCACCGGGAACTGACTGGAGAACCAGCCAACTGTGCGGGTCAGGTCGATGTCGTCGAACAGCTCTTCGCGGCCATGGCCTTCGAGCTGAATCAGCGCCGATGCGTGGCCGGTCCAGCGGCTCAGGGTGCGAGCCAGCGCGGTCAGCAGCAAATCGTTGACTTGCGTGCGGTAGATCGCTGGCGCCTGTTGCAGCAACCGACAGGTCTGTTCGCGGTCAAGACCGATGCTGACGCCCTGGCGCAGATGCCCGGCCTGACTGGCCTCGGCATTGGCCGCTGGCAATGAATCATTCGCGAGGCTCAGTTGCGACTGCCACCAATTCAGTTCGCTGGCGGCGGCATCGGAGCGTGCATGGGCATCGAGTTTCTCCGCCCAGGCCTGGAAGGCGCTGGTCTTCGGTGGCAGGTCTTGCCCTTGATAAGCGGCCTGCAAATCTTCCAGCAACACCCGCCAGGACACACCGTCCACGGCCAAGTGATGGATCACCACCAGCAAACGCTGCGAACCATCAGCCTGGGCGATCAACGCAACCCGCAACAGCGGACCGTCTTGCAGGCTGAGGCTGCGTTGCGCTTCATCACACACCGATTCCAGCGAGGCATCGCTGGCCACGCGAGCGGTCCAGAGCATGTCGATCACGTCGGCGCTGTCGGCCCCGACATAGCGCGCCCACCATTGGCCGTCGACCTGACTGAAGCGCAAACGCAGCGCATCGTGCTGCTTGAGCAGGCGTTGCAGCGCAGCTTGCAGGCGCGGCAATTCGAGGGTTTCGCGCGGCACCAGCAGCACCGCCTGGTTCCAGTGAGCGCGTTGCGGGATGGGTTCGTCGAAGAACCAGCGCTGAATCGGCGTGAGTGTTTGCACACCGTCCACCGGTCCTTGTTGCGCCAGCGGTGCCGCTTGTTCCTTCACTACCGCAGCCAGTGCTTGCAGAGTCTGCTGCTGGAACAGGTCTCGCGGTTGCAGGTTCAGGCCGGCGCGGCGGGCACGGCTGACCACCTGAATCGAAATGATCGAGTCGCCGCCCAGTTCGAAGAAGTTGTCCTGACGGCCGACCTGCTCCACGCCCAACACGTCCTGCCAGATCTGCGCCAGCGCCTGTTCGTGTTCGCTGCGCGGTGCTTCGAAGGCACGCTGGCTGACTTGCGCGGTCGGCGCAGGCAGGCGTTTACGGTCGAGTTTGCCGTTGGGGCTCAGGGGCATTTGCTCGATCAGCATGGTTTGCGCCGGCACCATGTAATCCGGCAGGCTCGCCAGCAGATGGCCTTTCAGGGATTCGCGCCATGCGCCTTGCTGCTCGGCATCGGCGTCCAGCAGTGCACGATCCTGCGGCACGATGTACGCGACCAATTGTTTGCCGCTCGGTCCATCGAGGGCCAGCACCACGGCTTCCTGCACGTCGGCATGCTCTTGCAGGCGCGCTTCGATTTCGCCCAGTTCGATGCGCAAACCGCGAATCTTCACCTGGTGGTCGATACGCCCGCAGTAGTCGATGGCGCCGTCAGCGCGATAGCGCGCCAGGTCACCGGTGCGGTACAGACGCTCGCCGCTGCCGAACGGATCAACGACAAAACGCTCGGCGGTCAGCGCGCCACGACGGTGATAACCGCGCGCCAGGCCGACGCCGCCGAGGTACAACTCACCCACCGCGCCGAGTGGCAACGGCTGCAGTTCGCTGTCGAGGATGCAGGTGCGCAGGTTGGCGATCGGCCGACCGATCGGCACGCTGTCGCGGCCCTCTTCCACGCAGGTCCAGTGGGTCACGTCGATGGCTGCTTCGGTCGGGCCATAGAGGTTGTAGAGATTGGCTTGCGGCAGGCGGCGCAGGGTCTGGCGTTGCAGCTCCATCGGCAGTGCTTCGCCGCTGCAAATGATCCGTTGCAGCGAGGTGCAGGCCAACGCCTCGTCGGCACCGATAAACGCCGAGAGCATCGACGGCACAAAGTGCAGCGTGGTGATCGCCTGCTCGACGATCAACGCGGCGAGGCGCTGCGGATCGCGATGCTCGCCCGGCGCGGCGATGACCAACGTGGCGCCCTTCATCAGCGGCCAGAAAAACTCCCACACCGACACGTCGAAACTGAACGGCGTCTTTTGCAGCACGCGGTCGCTCGGCAGCAGGTTGTAGGCTTGCTGCATCCACGCCAGACGGTTATGCAGCGCCACATGGCGGTTGCCGGCGCCTTTGGGTTTGCCGGTGGAACCGGAGGTGTAAATCACATAGGCGAGGTTTTCGGCGACCGCAAGGTTTGCCAGATCGGTGCCCGGCAGATCGCTCAGCCAATCGGCTTCGCTGTACAGGCACACGGTGCGCACGTTGTCCGGCGTCGGCAATTGCGCCAGCAGATGTTCCTGAGTCAGCAACAGCGAAATATCGCTGTCTTCGATCATGTAGCTCAAACGATCGAGCGGGTATTCCGGGTCCAGCGGCACATAGGCGCCACCGGCCTTGAGAATCGCCAGCAGACCGACAACCATTTCGAATGAGCGGTCGCAGGCAATCCCAACCAGCACTTCCGGGCCGACACCCTGGGCGCGCAGGTGATGAGCCAAACGGTTGGCGCGCAGGTTCAACTCGGCGTAACTCAGGCGCTGGCCCTGGAACACCAGCGCCGTCGCTTCACCGTCTTCAGCCACGCGCGCTTCGAAATGCCGCTGCACGCAGACTTCGCCCGGATAATCCTGAGCGGTGTCATTGAGGCCATCAACAATACGCCGACGCTCGCCGGCATTCAGCAACGGCAACTCGGCGAGCGGGCATTGCGGGTTCGCCAGTACCCCGGCCAACAGATTGCGCCAATGACGCGCTAAATGCTCGATGCGCTCGGCGTCGAACAGATCGGTGGCATACGTCAGGCTGGCGAACAGCTTGTCGCCCTCTTCCTGAGTATCCAGTTGCAGGTCGAATTGTGTGGTGTGCGCCGTCGCGTTCAGTGCTTCGACTCGCAGACCGGCAAGTAAACCGCTGACCGCTGCCGGTATGGCTTGCTGGTGGTTGAACATCACCTGGAACAATGGGCTGTGGCTGAGGCTGCGTTCACCTTGCAGCGCCTGCACCAGACGCTCGAACGGCAAGTCCTGATAATCCTGGGCATCCAGCAAAGCGGTGCGAGTCTGATCGAGTAATTGGCTGAACGGCAGACGCCCATCGAGCTCGGCACGCATCACTTGAGTGTTGACGAAGAAACCGATCAGACCACGGGTTTCCGCGCGATTGCGGTTGGCAATCGGCACGCCGACGCGCAAATCGGACTGACCGCTGTAGCGATAGAGCAACGCCTGGAAGCTCGCCAGCAACAGCATGAACGGCGTAACACCGCGCTGTTTGGCCAGGTTCATCAGCCCGCTGGCCAAGGTCGCATCGAGGGCGAAATCCAGTCGCGCACCGCGCTGGCTCGGTTGCGCCGGGCGCGAGCGGTCAGTCGGCAATTCCAGCAGCGGTTGTTCGCTGCCCAGCGTTTCGCGCCACCAGTTGAGCTGACGTTCCAGCTCGCCCGCTTCCATCCAGCGGCGTTGCCACATCGCGTAATCGGAATACCGGATCGGCAACGCTTCCAGCGCTGCGTTCTGGCCTTGGCAATGCGCGGCGTAGAGCCGGGAAAATTCTTCCACCAACACGCCCATCGACCAGCCATCGGTGACGATGTGGTGCAGGGTCAGCAACAGCACGTGGTCTTCGGCATCCAGTTGCAACAGGCTGACCCGCAACAGCGGACCGTGCTGAAGATCGAACGGCCGGGCAATCTCCTGCTCGACCGTTTCCATCGCCAGATCGAGACGTTGATCCTGAGGTTCATCGCGCAGGTCGATCTGTTCGATCGGCAGCGAGGTGAACCCGGCCAGTGTCTGCACCACCTGACCGTCGTCCTCGACGAATCGGCTGCGCAGGCTCTGATGACGTTCCAAAAGCACGTCGAAACTTTGCTGCAACGCCGCGACATTCAGCGGCCCGTGCAAACGCAGGGCGGCAGGAATGTTGTACGCCGAACTCTGCGGATCAAGCTGCCAGAGGAACCATTGGCGTTGCTGCGCGTACGACAGTTCGAAGGTCGTTTGCGGATCGGCAGCGGGCGGAATCGGCAGTTGCCCGAAGCTCACGCCCTGCTCTTGCATGCGTGTCAGAAACTCGCGGCGCTTGTCGGCAGGCAGACCGGCGAAGCGGCTGGCGATGCGCTGGGCAGTGGTGTGCTCCATCAGTTGATCTCCATCTCGTCGAGTAGCGACTCAAGCGCATCAAGACGTGCATCGTTGTCAGCCGGGGCGTGTTGCCCGGCCATGGCGGCATAAGCCTGAAGGTCGGTGGATTCGAACAGCGCGCGCAGCGGTAGCTCGATGCCCAGTTCCAGTTCCACACGGGCACTGGCTTGGGCGGCGAGCAACGAATGCCCGCCCAATTCAAAGAAGTTGTCGCGCCGGCCGATTTGCGCCACGCCCAGCACGCTGGCCCAGATGGCTGCCAGTTGCCGTTCGAGATCGCCCTCGGGGGCCTCGAACGGTCGCTGCCATTCCTGGGCATCGGGCACCGGCAAGGCCTTGCGGTCGAGCTTGCCATTACCGGTCAGCGGCAAGGCATCGAGCAGCAGCCAGTGGCTCGGCACCATGTAATCCGGCAGATCAACTTTGAGCGCGACGCGCAGGTTGTCGCGCCAGGCGATCGGGTCATGCGGGGTTTGCTCGGCCACCACGTAGGCGCACAGCTGCGGCCCGCTTTCGCCCGCATGTACGCTCAACACCGCTTGGCGCACGCCCGGCTGGGCCAGCAGTGCGGCTTCGATTTCGCCCAGTTCGATGCGGAAGCCACGGATCTTCACTTGCTGGTCAATCCGCCCGAGGTAATCAATGCTGCCGTCGGCACGCTGACGCGCCAGGTCGCCGCTGCGATAGAGACGCTGGGATGCGTCGAACGGACTCGGTACGAAACGCTCGGCGGTGAGGCCGAAACGTCCGTGATAACCGCGCGCCAGACCGGCGCCGGCGATGTACAGCTCGCCCGCCACACCCACCGGCACCGGTTGCAACTGGCTGTCGAGCAGGTACCAGCGCAGGTCGCGGATCGGCAGGCCAATCGGGCTTTGGGCCTTGCCGTCGAGGTCGGCCAGGCGGATGGCGCGGTAGGTCACGTGCACCGTGGTTTCGGTGATGCCGTACATGTTGACCAGGGTTGGCTGTTGGTCGCCGAAGCGCTCGAACCACGGACGCAGGCTCGCGACTTCCAGGGCTTCGCCGCCGAAAATCACCTGACGCAACGCCAGGTTTCGCTCGCTGGCGCAGGCAATCGGCAACAGTTGACGGAAAGCAGTCGGGGTCTGATTCAACACCGTCACGCCCTCATCACAGAGCAAGCGGTGGAACGCTTGCGGCTCGCGGCTGATGTCATACGGCACGATCACCAGACGCCCGCCAGTGCACAGCGAGCCGAACAGCTCCCACACCGAAAAGTCGAAGGCGTAGGAATGGAACAGCGTCCAGACATCGTCCGGGCCGAAGTTGAACTTGTCAGCGGTGGCGGTGAGCAGACGCCCGACGTTGCCATGGCTGAGCAATGCGCCTTTTGGCCGGCCAGTGGAACCGGAGGTGTAGATCACGTAGGCGAGGTTTTCCGCGGACGCCAGCGCTGGCAAGTTGTCGGCGCTGTAGTCGTCCAGCTGCAACGACTCCAGGCTCAGCACTTGCACGCCGTCGCGGGACGGCAAACCGTCGATCAGGTGTTGCTGAGTCAGCAGCAGCGTGATGCCGCTGTCGTCGATCATGTAGCTCAAGCGCTCGGTCGGGTAGTGTGGGTCGAGCGGCACGTAGGCGCCGCCGGCCTTGAGAATCGCCAGCAAGCCAACCACCAGCGGCATCGCCCGCTCGGTGGCGATGCCGACCCGCGCCTCTGGCCCGACGCCCTGTTCACGCAGTTTGCACGCCAGTCGATTGGCCTGAGCGTTGAGCGCGGCGTAGGTCAGTTGCTCGCCTTCGTAGACCAGTGCGATGGCGTTCGGCCGTTGTGCGGTTTGAGCTTCGAACAACTGATGCAAGGTCGGCGATTGCGGTTGCGCCTCAAACGCAGGGTTCCAGTGCTGCACCAAAGCATCCCGTTGCAAACGGTCAATGATTGGCAGTTCGGCGACGCGCTGCTGCGGATCGGCGACCACTGCTCGCAGCAGGTTCAGCCACTGCTCGGCCAACCGCTCCATAGAAGCCGCGTCGTACAGGTCAGTGGCGTAGGTCAGGCTGGCATCGAGTTTGTCGCCCAGCTCCTGAGTATCGAGTACCAAATCAAACTGGGTGGTGTGTTGCTGCCAGTGCAGACGCTCGACCTGCAAGTCGGCAACGTTGCGCTCGACGCTCGCGCCCAACTGCTGTTGATGGTTGTAGAGCACCTGGAACAATGGGCTGTGATTGAGGCTGCGGTCGGGCTGCAAGGCGTCGACCAACTGCTCGAACGGCACGTCCTGATTGGCCTGCGCGCCCAATGCCACCTGTTTGACCTGTTGCAGCAACGCGCTGAAGGCTTGCTGCCCATCGATCTCGGCACGCAGCACTTGAGTGTTGATGAAAAAGCCGATCAGGCCTTCGGTTTCGAGACGCGAACGACCGGCGCTCGGCACGCCGACACTGATGCTCGACTGCCCGCTCTGGCGATGCAGCAAGGTCTGGAAACTCGCCAGCAACAGCATGAACAAGGTCACTTGTTGTTCCTGGGCGCGTTGACGCAAACCGGCCAGCAACTCGCGATCAACGTTGACCGTCAGGCTGGCGCCGCGCTCGGTGCGACGGGCCGGGCGGGTCAGTTCACTTGGCAACTCGAGCGGTGCCTGGCTGCCGGCCAGTTGCTCGCGCCACCACGTCAGTTGGCGGGCACCCTCACCGGCCTCCAGCCAGTCGCGCTGCCAACGGGCGTAGTCGCTGTAGTTCACCGGCAGGCTGTTGAAGTTGGCGGCGCTACCTTCGACGGCAGCCTGATACAGCGCGCTGAATTCATCGACCATTACCTGCATCGACCAGCCATCGGCGGCGATGTGGTGCACGGTCAGCACCAGCACGTGTTCGTCGGTGTTTACTTGCAGCAGCAATACGCGCCACAGCGGGCCGTTGCGCAGGTCGAACGGGCGGGCGATTTCTTCTGCGACGGCACTGTCGATCGAAGACTCATCGAGTGTGCGTTCTTCCAGTTGCAGCGCCAGGTCATCGTGGAGCACCGGACGCGCCTGCTGACCATCCTGTTCGAAAGTTGTGCGCAGGGTGTGGTGACGGGCCTGCAATTGCGCAAAGGCTTCGCGCAGGGCTTCGCGGTTCAGCGATCCCTTGAGACGTAGCGCGGCGGGAATGTTGTAGGCCGAGCTCTGTGGATCAAGCTGCCAGAGAATCCATTGGCGCTGTTGGGCGTACGACAGGATTTGTGGTTGATCGACCGGTGCACGCTGCAGGAGCGGTTGGCCGCTGGCGTTCGCCAGTGCGGCACGCTCGGCAAATTCCGCCAGATTGGCGGCGGAGAACAGGCTGCTTACGGACAGCTCAAGTTGCAGTTGCTGACGCACGCGAGAGATCACTTGAAGCACCAGCAACGAGTGCCCGCCCAACTCGAAGAAGTTGTCGTCGCGGCCCACTTGCTCGACCTGCAACACTTCCTGCCAGATCTGCGCGAGTTGCGTTTCCAGCCCTTCAGCCGGGGCTACGAACGCCCGTTGCGCATCGCCCGCCTCAATATGCGGCAACGCTTTGCGGTCGAGTTTGCCATTGTTGTTGAGCGGCAATTTGGCCAGCAGGATCAGGTGGCTTGGCACCATGTATTCCGGCAGCGACTGGCGCAAAACGGCCCTGAGCCCTTCCAGATATTCGGCCTGAGAAACCGTCGCACCGTTGGCCACGACATACGCCACCAGTTGCGTCCCGTCCTGAGCAATGACGGCCGCTTCGCGCACGTCGTCCCGTGCTTGCAGGCACGCTTCGATTTCGCCCATTTCAATGCGGAAACCGCGAATCTTCACTTGATGGTCAATGCGGCCGACGTATTCAAGATTCCCTTCAGCGTTGTAACGCGCCAGGTCGCCGCTTCGGTACAGGCGCGCGCCCGGCTCACGGGCAAACGGGTCTGGCAGGAAACGCTCTGCGGTCAGCGCCGGGCGGTCGAAGTAGCTTTGCGCCAGGCTCGCCGAGGCGCCGATACACAATTCGCCGACGCCACCGTTTGGTATCAATTGACCGGCCGCGTCCACCACGTACAGCGCCCGACCCGGGATGGCTCGACCGATGGGAATGCCAAACGCGTCGCTGGCATCGATCAGTCGGCATTCATGAACGCTGGACACCACCGTCGCCTCAGTCGGGCCGTAGGTGTTGAGCAAGCGCACGTGGCTCAAACCGGCTTGATGCCACAAGCGCAGACCTTCGACTGACATGGCTTCGCCGCCAACGTGAACCTGGCGCAAATCACCCAGGTTGCGCACCACACCGCTCGCACATTCACGGGCCAGCAAGTACCAGTAAGCCGCCGGCAAGTCCGCCACGGTCACGCCCTGCTGGACGATTTCGGCGGCGAGTCGGCCGGCATCCCACACGTCATCACCGCGCATGATCAACGCCGCACCGACGCACAGCGCCGGGAAGCACTGCTCGACGAAACCATCGAAACTGAAGGTCGCGAACTGCAACACGCGGTCGGACGCCGACAGCACCGAATAGTCGGCGGCGGTCTGGCAGAACTCGCGCAGCGCGGCATGGGCGATGGCCACGCCTTTAGGTTGGCCGGTGGAGCCGGAGGTGTAGATGATGTAGGCCAGATCGTCGGCGACCGCCTGGTTTTGCGGATTACTGTCGGGGTAGTCGCTGCTGTCTTCAAGGCTCAGACGCCGCACGCCTGGCACCTCTTCCAGCAGACCGGACTCGCACAGCAGCACGTCGAGACGGCTGTCGTCGATCATGTAAGCCAGGCGTTCGGCCGGGTATTTCGGGTCCAAAGGCACATAGGCTGCGCCGGTTTTGAGCACCGCCAGCAGGCTGACGATCAGTTGCGGACCCCGATGCAGCGCCAGACCGACACGCGAGCCTGGGCCGATGCCGTTGTCGATCAGGCGATGGGCCAGTCGGTTGGCGTGAGCATTCAACTGGGCGTAGTTCAAGGACTGGCCGTCCACCTGCAACGCCATCGCGTCTGGGGTAGCGGCGGCCTGAGCCGCGATTTGTTCGTGCACCAAAAATGCTGTGGATAACTCAACTGCAGCCGGTTGGCTGACAGCGAGCACAGCATTTTTTCCGGCCTCATCAAGCAACTCCAGCGTACCCAACGCCGCGTCCGGCAGCGCCATCAATTGCGCCAGCAGGTGCTGCAGATTGGCCGACAACTCAGTGACCTGAGCGGCACTGAAGCGCTCCGCGTCGTAGCTGAAGTCCAGGCTCAGGCCTTCTCCCAGCTCGATGCCCAGCGTCAGCGGATAGTGCGTGCGCTCGTGGTTGTGCAGATTGCCGAACGACAGCCCGGCCGGTGCGCCCTGTTTCAGCGCGTCGGCCACCGGGAAGTTTTCGAACACCAGCAGGCTGTCGAACAGCGCCGAACCCTGCTGCCCCGCCCAGCCCTGGATGTCGTAAAGCGGCACATGCTCGAACTCGCGCATGGCCAGGTTCAGCCCTTGCAGCTCGTCCAACCACTGGCTGACGGTTTGATCCGGCTTCATCGCGCACACCAGCGGCAGCGTGTTGATGAACAAGCCGAGTTGTTCTTCGATCCCCGGCAACGGCGCAGATCGGCCCGCTACGGTGGCACCGAAGACCACGCAATCCTGGCCGGTGTAGCGTTGCAACAAAAGACTCCACGCCGCTTGCAGCACGGTGTTGAGGGTGACCTTCTGCTGGCGGGCGAACTCGGCCAGACGCTGGGTCGCGCGACTGTCGAGTGCTACGCGATATTCCTCGCTGCCCTCGGCACCTACCGGAGGCCGCAAGGCTTCGGCCAGCAGCGTCGGGGCTTCAAGCGGCGCCAAGGCGGCTTTCCAGAACTGCTCGCCAGCGACGGCGGATTGCTGCTGCAACCAGCCCAGATAATCGCGGTATTGCCCGGCCGGCGCTGGCAGCGACTGGCCAGCGGCGTAGTGCTGGATCACTTCGGCGAGTAACTGCGCGTTGCTCCAGCCGTCCATCAAAATGTGGTGGCTGGTGTAGACCAGGTGCCAGTCATTGGCACCAGTGCGGACCAGCTTCAGGCGGAACAGCGGCGCGCTGCCCAGTTCGAAACCCAGGGCGCGTTCAGCGTCGGCCAGATCATCGGTGTCGGTCGCTTCAAGCACTTCAAGCGGCAGCGCCACTTGGCGGACAATCGCCTGATGCGCGGTGTCGAGACCCTGCCAGTGGAAACTGCTGCGCAGAATGTCGTGACGCTCCAGCGCGGTCTGCCAGGCTTGAGCGAAACGCAGCGGATCGAGGCCTTGAATGTCCAGACGCAGCTGACTGATGTAGGCGCCGACTTCAGGTTCGTACAGGGTGTGGAACAACATGCCCTGCTGCATCGGCGACAACGGATAAAGGTCTTCGAGAGTCGAGATAACGACCGGTAATGCATCGAGCTGCGCCTGCCTGATGCGCGCCAGCGGGAAGTCCGACGGTGTGGCCTGGTTTGCCTCAAGCGCGCAGCAATGCTCGATCAGCGCGTTGAGTTCCTGTGCGTAATCGTCCGCCAGACGCTGAATAGTCGCGGTGTCGAACATCTCACGGCTAAAGCCCCAGCTCAGCGACAACTCGCCGCCATAGACCTGGCCTTCGACCGTCAACCAGTTGCCCAATGGGGCCGAAGGATCCTGCGCCACACCATTGCCTTCGGTGGACGGCACGAACATCGCGGCGACGTCGAACTGACGGTCGAACTGCCCCAAGTAGTTGAAGGTAATGCGCGGTTGCGGCAACGCCGCCAGTTCCGCGCGGATCGCCGGCGTGCCGAGGTAGCGCAGCGCGCCGTAGCCCAGGCCTTTGTCCGGCATGCCCCGCAGTTGTTCTTTAATGGTTTTGATCGAAGCCGAGAGATCGGCGCATGGCATCAGATTGACCGGGAACAGGCTGGTGAACCAACCGACGGTGCGGGTCAGGTCGATGTCATCGAACAGGTCTTCGCGGCCATGGCCTTCAAGCTGGATCAGCGTGCTGCCCTGCCCGCTCCAGCGGCAAACCGCTCGCGCCAGGGCGGTCAGCAGCAGGTCGTTGACCTGGGTTCGATAGGCCGCCGGGGCCTGTTGCAGCAGTTTGCGGGTTTGCTCGGCGTCGAGCTTGAGTTCGAGTTTCTGTTCGAAGCGGTTTTCCAGTGCGCCGGTTGGGCGCTCGCACGGCAAATCGTCCGGCGCGTCGCGCAAGTGGGCCTGCCAGTGACCGAGGCTGTTTTCAAAGGCTGGAAGATGAGCTTGCAGACAGGTGACCCAGCGTTGATAGGTGCTGGTTTTCGCCATCTTCACGGTACTGCCGCTGTAGAACTGTTGAAGATCTTCCAGCAGCACGCGCCAGGAAACACCGTCCACCGCCAGGTGATGAATGACCAGCAGCAAGCGCTCAGTGCCGTCAGCCATCGCGACCAGAAGCGCCCGCATCAACGGGCCGTTCCGCAAGTCGAGACTGCGTTGGGCTTCGTCGCACAGGGCGTTGAGTTCTACGACCGATTGCGCCTGGCGCAGCCACAACACCGATTCAGTGGTCGGCGCCGCGTAGGTTTGCTGCCAACCTTCGGCGGTCTCCTCATAACGCAGGCGCAAGCTGTCGTGATGCGTCAGCAATTGCTCGAATGCGCGGTCCAGCGCCTCGACGTTCAATGCCTCGCGCGGTACCAGCAGCAGCGACTGGTTCCAGTGCTGACGCCCGGGGATCGCTTGCTCGAAGAACCACTGTTGCACCGGCGCCAACGCCACTGCGCCAATGGCCGGACCTTGGTCGATCAACGGCTGCTCGCCGCTGCGGGCGGCCTGGGCCAGGCTGCGGAGGGTCTGGTGCTGGAACAGATCTTTCGGGCTCAACACGATCCCGGCCTGACGCGCGCGGCTGGCCACTTGCATGGACACGATCGAGTCGCCGCCCAGTTCGAAGAAGTTGTCTTCAAGACCGACGTTGTCGAGGGTCAGCACGTCCTGCCAAATCGCCGCGAGGGATTTTTCCATCGCAGTGCGCGGCGCGACGTGTTCGCGTTGTTGCTCAGAGCCGTCAATCGCTGGCAAGGCCTTGCGGTCGAGTTTGCCGTTGGGGGTCAGCGGCAAGTATTCGAGGAACAGCAGAAACGCCGGAACCATGTAGTCCGGCAGGTGTTGACGCAGTGCAGCTTTCAGGGTTTCACGCAGGGTTGCCTGAGCGTCGATATCGCCCAGCAACGCCAGATCGGTCGGCACGATGTAGGCGACCAGTTGTTGACCGTTGACGCCGTCCTGCGCCAACACCGCCAGCTCACGCACGGCGTCCTGCTGCAACAGTCGCGCTTCGATCTCACCGAGTTCGATGCGGAAACCGCGGACCTTGACCTGATGGTCGATGCGACCGACGTATTGCAGCGTGCCGTCGGCCTGATACCGGGTCAGGTCGCCGGTGCGGTACAGGCGCTCGCCATTGCTGGAAAACGGGTTCGGCACATACTTTTCGGCGGTCATGCCCGGCCGCGCCAGATAACCACGGGTGATGCCAGCACCGGCCAGGTACAGCTCGGCGGACACGCCTTGCGGCACCGGCTGCAGGTCAGCATCGAGCAAATAGCTGGCGGTGTGTTTGAGCGGGCGGCCGATGTTTGCGCGACCACCGGCCTCGCGCCGGGTCCAGGTTGAGTACGTGGTGTCTTCCGACGGACCGTACAAATCGTAGACGTGTTCGACGGTCGGCTGCTGATACAACGCGTCCACCAGGCTCTGCTTCAGCGGTTCGCCGGCGAGGTTGATGATGCGCACGCTCGGCGGGATCTGCCCGGCGCGCTGCAACGCATTGATCGCCGACGGCACGGTGTTGATCAGGCGCACCTGATCCCGGGCCGGCAGTTGCGGCAACTCCAGGGCATTGCGGGCGATGATCACCGAGCCGCCGTTGGCCAGGGTGACAAACAGCTCCCACACCGACAGGTCGAAGCACACCGATGTCGAGGCCAGCACCCCTTGAATGTCTTCACGGCTGTAGACCGATTTCGACCAGTCGATCAGCGCCAGCACGTTGCGATGGGCGATGGCCACGCCTTTGGGTTTGCCGGTGGAGCCGGAGGTGTAAATGACGTAGGCGAGGTTATCCGATGTGACGCAAGTCACCGGCGCGTTGCCTGGGCAATCAGCCCACTCCATACCCTCCATCAGCAGGACTTGGGTGTCGGCGGCGACGGTCAATGTCGCGGCGACAGCCTGTTCCGTCAGCAGCACCACCGCGCGGCTGTCTTCAAGCATGTAGGCAACGCGTTCGGCGGGGTAATCCGGGTCCAGCGGCACGTAGGCGCCACCGGCCTTGAGCACGGCCAGCAACGCTACCAGTAAGCCTTCCGAACGCTGCATCGCCACGCCGACCCGGACTTCCGGGCCCACACCCAGCGCGATCAGCTTGTGGGCCAGGCGATTGGCCTGAGTGTCGAGTTCGGCGTAAGTCAGCTGCTTCGTGCCAAAGGTCACCGCCAATGCAGTCGGGTTAGCGATGACTTGCTGGCTGATCAACTCATGAATGCAGGCGTCTTGAGCGAAGCCTTCGTCAGCACGATTCCAGTCCTGCACGATGCGCTGGTATTCGGCGCTTTCAAGCAGCGGCAGATCACTGATGCGCTGTTGCGAATCGCTGACCATGCCTTGCAGCAAATGCGTCCAGTGTTGCGCCATGCGCGCGATGGTCGCAGCGTCGAACAGGTCGTTGGCGTAAGTCAGCGCCGCGTGCAGCTTGCCGCTCTTTTCATAGGTATCGAGGGTCAGGTCGAACTGGGTGGTGCGCCCTTCCCACTCGATCACGCCCAGCGCCAGACCGGACGCGGTGCTGACGGTGGAAATGTCTGCGACCTGCGGCTGGTGGTTGTACATCACCTGGAACAATGGCGTGTGGCTAAGGCTGCGCTCCAGTTTCAGCGCCTCGACCAAACGCTCAAACGGCAAGTCCTGATGGGCCTGGGCACCGAGGGCGGTTTCCTTGATGGCGCGCAGCAAGTCGTCGACCCGGGTTTGGCCGTCGAGCTTCGTACGCAGCACCTGAGTGTTGACGAAGAAGCCGATCAGCCCTTCGATTTCAGCTCGGTTACGGTTGGCGATCGGCACGCCGACGCGAATGTCGGTCTGCCCGGTGTAGCGATGCAGCAGCGCATTGAAGGCGCCGAGCAACAGCATGAACAGCGTGATGTTGTGCTTCTGCGCCGTGGCCCGCAGTTGCTCGGCCAGTTGCCCGTCGACCGCAAATTCGTAACGGGTGCCGCGATAGCTCGGCATCGCTGGGCGCGGATGATCGGTGGGCAGCTCCAACACCGGGTGCTCGGCGCCCAGTTGCGTCTGCCAGTAATCGAGTTGGCGCGCCTGTTCGCCGGCCTCCAGCCAGCGACGTTGCCACAACGCGTAGTCGCTGTACTGGATCGGCAATGGCGTGAGTTGCGGTTGCGCGCCCGCTTCGAAGGCGTCGTAGCAGCGGATGAATTCGTCGATCAGCACGTTCATCGACCAACCGTCGGAAACGATGTGGTGCAGGGTCAACAGGAGGACGTGTTCCTGCTCGGCGAGTTTGAGCAAGGTGATGCGCAGCAGCGGGCCAGCCGACAGATCGAACGGCAACACTGATTGCTGCTCGGCCGCGCGAGCCACTGCCTGCTCGCGCTCAATCGCCGGTAAAACGCTGAAATCCACCTGATCGATCACCAGCGGCGCGCTGGCCGGGACTTGC
This sequence comes from Pseudomonas sp. MDT1-17, assembly GCF_054898105.1. Taxonomy (NCBI): domain Bacteria; kingdom Pseudomonadati; phylum Pseudomonadota; class Gammaproteobacteria; order Pseudomonadales; family Pseudomonadaceae; genus Pseudomonas; species Pseudomonas sp. MDT1-17. The sequence continues at coordinate 4,723,383 of NZ_JBUBVM010000001.1, forward strand.
AGCAGGTTGCCGTCGGCCTGACGCTGGAACACCGTGCGCAAGGTTTCGTGACGTTCAACGAGGCTGGCGAAGGCTTGTTCCAGCGCTGACAGGTTCAACTGCCCGGTCAGACGCACCGCGCCCGGGAGGTTGTAGGCGCCGCTTTGCAGGTCCAGCTGCCAAAGAAACCACATACGCTGCTGGGCGTACGACAACGCCTGGCGATCGTCGGCTTCGACGCCGGCAGGAATCGGAAACCGGGCGAAATCAACGCCCTCCTTGTGCAAGGCCGCAAGGAACATCTGGCGCTTTTCCAGGGGCAACCCGATAAACCGGCGAGCAAGTTTCAAGGAGTCTTCAGCATTCATTTCTAAGCATCCGGATCAGTGGCGGGAAGCACAAAGGCACGTCGTCCCTATAAAACGAATGCAGACCGGAAAAATTAGCGAATGAGAACAAGTATCAGAAAGGAGGTAGAGCGCGGAGTGTCAGGGTGTCAAAAATCACTGTGGGAGCGAGCCTGCTCGCGAAGGCGGCGTGTCAGCCACCATTGATGTCGACTGATAATCCGCGTTCGCGAGCAGGCTCGCTCCCACAGGGGATTGAGTGAATTTTGAGATTGTTTCAGGCGCTGGCGGCCATGATGTGCCGACGATGGTGCACGTCGAGCTGATCCTTGATCACCCGCAACACCTTGGCCTCGTGCTCATGGATGAAGAAATGACCGCCAGCGAGCATGTCCACCGAAAAGCTGCCGCGGGTTTCCTTGCTCCAGCCGATCAGTTGCTCGGGGGTGGCGCGGTCGGTCTTGCCGCCGAGCACATGGATCGGGCACTTGAGCAACGGGCGCTGCTGCGGTTCGAAACGTCCGCACAATAGAAAGTCCGCGCGCAGCACTGGCAGCGTCAGGTTCATCAGCTCCTCGTTGGCCAGCACCTCTTCACTGGTGCCGTTGAGGGTGCGCAATTGCTCGATCAATTCGGCATCGGTTTTGGGTTCGGCGAAACCGCGATCGTAGTCGGCACGCAGGATCGGTGCGGCGGTGCCCGACGCAAACAGCGCCACCGGTTCCGGGCAGCCCAGCGAGCGAAACGCATGGGCCATCTCACAAGCCAGCAACGCGCCGAGGCTATGACCGAACAGCGCATACGGCGCCTTGAGCGTGGCTTTTTGTTCCTGCGCGAGTTGCAGCGCCAAGCGGCGCATGTCGGTGTGCAAGGGTTCGCCAAACCGGGCGCCACGCCCCGGAAGTTCCACGGGCTGCAGCTTCAGCCATTCCGGCAGTTTGCGCCGCCAGCGGCTGTAGACCATGGCACTCGCGCCCGAATAGGGCAGGCAGAGCAAAGTCAGCTGGGTCACCGGGCTTACCTCGAAAAGTTGTCTGTTAAGAGAACGGACGAGGCAGTACCTGAATTAGTCGAAGATCTATTTCAAGTGACGGAAGCTTTGCACTGCGGAACCGAGGACCACCGCGCCAGCAACAATCGCCACCCAAAACCCGCTACGCGCCCCAAATGCATCGATCAGCCACCCCGAACTGGCCGCACCAGCCGCCACGCCAATACTCAACCCAGTGACCAGCCAGGTCAGGCCTTCAGTCAGTTTGGCCGGCGGCACGATGCGCTCCACCAACGCCATCGCAACAATCAGCGTCGGCGCAAAGAACAACCCGGCGACGAACACCGCCAGCGACAGCCCGAGAATGTTCGTCGCCAGCAGCAACGGCAACGTGGTCACCGCCGTCGCCACCCCGCCGTAAAGAAACAGTCGCGGCAGCGGCAATTTCGAGCGCAACGCGCCGAAGGCCAACCCCGCCATACACGAGCCGATGGCATACACCGACAACACAATGCTCGCCGCCGCCGGCTGGCCCTGCTGCTGGGCGAACGCCACGCTGACCACATCCACCACACCGACGATGGTGCCCATCGCGACCATCAACAGCATCAGCAACTGAATCTCGCCAGAACGAATGATCGAACCCTGATGATGGTCTTCATGGGGATGAATCGCCGGCTCGGTATCACGTTGCAGCACAAACGCCGTGACCCCGATCGCCAGCATCAGCAACGCCGCCAACGGCCCGGCTTCGGGAAACGCGACCACGCACAACCCCACCGACAAGGGCGGCCCGACAATAAAGCAGACTTCGTCCAGCACCGACTCCAGGGCATAGGCCGTTTGCAGTTCAGGCTGGCCGCGATACACCTCGGTCCAGCGCGCCCGCACCATCGCCGACATGCTCGGCATGCAACCGGCCAGCGCTGCGAACAGGAACAACGTCCAGTTCGGCGCCTGCAAGCGAGTGCAAAGCAACACCAGCAACAACGCCCCGCCACCGATCAGTGCCGACACCGGCAAGATCCGCCGCTGCCCGAAACGGTCCACCAGCCGCGAAACCAGCGGTGCACAAAACGCCGTGGCCAGGGCAAACGTCGCCGCTACCGCACCGGCCAATCCATAACCGCCCTGCAATTGCGAGAGCATGGTAATCAGGCCGATGCCAGTCATGGAAATCGGCATGCGCGCGATCATGCCGGCCAGCACGAATGCTCTGCTGCCGGGGGCTTTGAATAGTTCGCGGTAGGGGTTTGCCATGGTTCGGGTCTCAACAAGGGCCTGCAAGTTGCCATAAGGCAGGTTTAGGGGAAAGTGGCTATTTGTTGGTTGAATGTGAAGACCTTGAAGATCAAAAGATCGCAGCCTTCGGCAGCTCCTACGTTGGAATGCGCTCACCTGTAGGAGCTGCCGAAGGCGGCGATCTTTTGATCTTGCTGCTGAACTCTAGGCCGCTCAAACCAGTCAGCTAGTTAAGCCCTCGACTCAAGGCTTTAAACTCCATGCAGATTTCCCTCGACCAACAAGTCGCCCTGATCACCGGTGCCAGTTCCGGCATCGGTGCCGGTGCTGCCAAGGCCCTGGCCGCCGCCGGTGCCGCCGTGGTGATCAATTACAACTCTCAGGCCGCCCCCGCCGAGGCGCTGGCCCGGACGATCAATGCTCAAGGCGATCGAGCCATCGCCATTGGCGCCGACGTCTCCAAAGAAGAAGACGTCGAACGGTTATTCACACAAACCCTCGAAGCCTTCGGTTTTCTGGACATTCTGGTCGCCAACTCTGGCCTGCAGAAAGACGCATCGGCCGTGGACATGAGCCTCGACGACTGGAACCAGGTGATCGGCGTCAACCTCACCGGTCAGTTCCTCTGCGCCCGCGCCGCCCTGCAAATTTTCAACCAACAAGGCATTCGCGAAGGCGTGTCCCGGGCCGCTGGCAAAATCATCCACATGAGCTCGGTGCACCAACGCATTCCCTGGGCCGGTCACGTCAATTACGCCGCGTCCAAAGGTGGCGTGGACATGCTGATGCAAACCCTCGCCCAGGAAGTCAGCCACCAGCGGATCCGCATCAACGGGATTGCGCCGGGGGCGATCCGCACGGCGATCAACCGCGACGCCACCGAAGGCGCAGCCGCCGAAGAACTGCTCAAACTCATCCCCTACGGCCGCATCGGTGACGTCGAAGACATCGCCAACGCGGTGGTCTTCCTCGCCTCCGATGCCTCCGACTACATTGTCGGTACCACCCTGTTCATCGACGGCGGCATGAGCCTTTATCCGGAGTTTCGCGGCAATGGCTGATCATCACCCCGAACGACAAAGCGCTATCGATGCCCACGGCATCATCGGCGACATGCGCAGTGCGGCACTGGTCAACGACAAGGGCAGTGTGGATTTTTTCTGCTGGCCAGAATTCGATAGCCCATCGATCTTCTGCTCGCTGCTGGATACGCCTGAGGCGGGGATTTTCCAACTGTCCCCGGATTTACCCGACGCTCGCCGCGAACAGATTTACCTGCCCGACACCAATGTGCTGCAAACCCGATGGCTTAGCGACCGCGCAGTCGTCGAAGTCACCGACCTGCTGCCCATCGGTGACAGCGAAGATGCCACGCCGGTGCTGATGCGCCGGGTTCGCGTGGTCAGCGGCCAGGCGACGTTTCACATGCGCTGCGCCGTGCGTCATGACTACGCTCGCGCCAAGACCCGAGCGCGCATGGATGAAGAGGACGTGACCTTCGAAGCCGCCGATCAGCCGTCCCTGCGCCTGTCTTCGGACCAGGTTTTACGTATCGACGGCCATGCGGCGGTCGCCGAATTCACCCTCGAACAGGACCAGAGCGCCAAATTCCTGCTCGGCGGCATCGACGATCCGCGCTTCCAGGAAGGCGCCGCAGCACTGTGCATGGAACGCACGCTGAAGTTCTGGCGCGACTGGATCGGCCAGTCCAACTACCGCGGTCGCTGGCGGGAGATGGTCAATCGCTCGGCCCTGGCGCTGAAACTGCTGACCTCGCGCAAACACGGGGCGATCCTCGCCGCCGCGACCTTCGGCCTGCCGGAAACGCCTGGCGGCGAGCGCAATTGGGACTACCGCTACACGTGGATCCGCGACGCCTCGTTCACCGTCTATGCGTTCATGCGCCTGGGTTTCGTTCAGGAGGCCAACGATTACATGCGCTGGCTACGCGGGAGGGTCAACGATTGCCACGGCAACTCCATGAAACTCAACATTCTCTACGCCATCGACGGCCGCCAGGAATTGCCGGAAACCGAACTTTCGCACCTGTCCGGCCATGGCGGCGCGACACCGGTACGGATCGGCAATCAGGCTTACGACCAGGTCCAGCTCGACATCTTCGGCGAACTGATGGACGCGGTGTACCTGGTCAACAAATACGGCGACGCCATCTCCCATGAAGGCTGGAAACACGCAGTGGAAGTGGTCGATCAGGTCTGCGAAACCTGGGAGCAAAAGGACGTCGGCATCTGGGAAATGCGTGGCGAACAACATCACTTCCTGCACTCGCGACTGATGTGCTGGGTCGCATTGGACCGGGCCATTCGCCTCGCCTCCAAACGCTCACTGCCCGCCCCGTTCGCCCGCTGGGACCAGACCCGTCAGGCGATCTACGCTGACATCTGGGAAAACTTCTGGAACGAAGAACGCGGGCACTTCGTTCAGTACAAGGGCGGCACCGCGCTTGATGGCTCGATGTTGCTGATGCCGCTGGTGCGCTTCGTCAGCGCCAAGGATCCGCGCTGGCTCGCGACCCTCGACGCCATCGAAAAGAATCTGGTGCGCGATGGCATGGTTTACCGCTATCGCAACGAAGACAGCCAGATCGACGGTCTGGTCGGCACCGAAGGCGCGTTCGCCGCGTGTTCGTTCTGGTACGTCGAATGCCTGGCCCGCGCCGGCCAGGTGGAAAAGGCACATCTGGAATTTGAACAGCTGCTGAGGTACGCCAACTCGTTGGGGTTGTACGCCGAAGAGTTCGACAGCCATGCGCGCCACCTGGGGAATACGCCGCAAGCGCTGACGCATTTGGCGCTGATCAGTGCGGCAAGTTTTCTGGATCGAAAACTGAGTGGGGAGAAGAATTTCTGGCAGCCGTGAACCGCCTCGCCACAAATTTGTGTAGTGTGAAGTCCTGCATCGCTTAAACAAAATCCCGCATCCTCCCCCGAAAAACCTTTGTTGCCAGCCGTTACATCCCCCCCTACCATCCACCGTCGACGGGTACAGCGGAGCTGTCCAACAAAACCCGAATTCAAGGAACCAGAATGACCCAGCGCATCCACCGCAGCATCGACACCCCACTCAGGTCCGGCCTGAACCGCGACGAGTTGTGGGAAGCCCACGACAAAGGCCTGATCAAATGCTGGGAGATCGGCCGCCAACGCGCCGCCCGCTTCCCCGAACTCGCCCAACGCTGCCTTGCCGGCGAACTGCCGGTGCTGGGCTGGAAAGGTGGTGTGAGTCGCAGCCTTAAAAAACTCGAAAAGTATGGCTCCCTCAAATACCTCGCTCAATGGCAAGGGTTACGCGGGGGAGATCTGGATATCGATCTGAGTGAAGAACGGGCGTTGACCTGCTCGCGAACCAACATGGTGGTGACGTTTACACCGGACCGGTCGAAGTACTTCAATCAGGTGGCGGAAGTCGAAGTCTAGGAGATAGGCGAAAACAACCTTGCTGGAGAGTCGAATTAACACTGAAGCGCTGATCCACTTCGGCGGTCGGGCGGCGTGCATCGTGGCGGCGCTATGGCCCGAGCGGGTTCGCTGCCTGGTGACCGGCGACGGTTACAACCTTCAGAACATTCCCCACTCCACCGAACCGCGGGACCCGGAAACCGAGCACCGCCTCTGGTATCAGTACTACTTCCACACACCACGGGGCGTCGAAGGACTGACGAAACATCGCCGAGCCTTGTGCGAATTGCTCTGGACCTTGTGGTCACCCACTTGGACCAAAGGCCCTGAGTTGTATCCGTTAAGCGCACCGGCCTTCGATAATCCGGATTTCGTCGATGTGGTGATTCACTCCTACCGCCACCGGTTCATGTACGCGCCCGGCGACCCGGCGCTGGAGTGGATCGAAGAAGCGCTGACCCGACAACCGCCGATCAGCGTACCGACGATTTCCCTGTGCGGTGCTGACGATGGCGTCGGACCGGCACCGGAGATAGACGAAGACATCGCCTATTTCACCGGGTGTTATGAGCGGCGAGTGCTGGCGGGCGTCGGGCACAACATTCCCGAAGAAGCGCCCGAGGCGACGGTCAGAGCATTACTGGATCTGCTGGAGGGCTGACGCTGAAACGCTCTCGATAGGCCTGCGGGGTCACGCCCATGGCCCGCAGAAAACTGCGCCGAAGCGTCTCTTCACTACCGAATCCACATTGCACCGCCACCCGTTTGATCGGCAAACCGGTATCGCTGAGCAAACGTCGGGCGGTCTCGACCCGAATCAGTTCGATGGCCCGGGCCGGCGTCTGGCCGGTGTCGGCGCGGTAGTGGCGCACGAAACTGCGTTCGCTCATGCCCGCCTGCAAGGCCAGGGTCGGGATGCCCAAATCCTTGGTGAGGTTTTCACTGATCCAGGCGTGAAGTTCGTCGAAACGGCTGCCTTCCTTCTGCAAAGAGAGGGTCACGCTGAACTGCGACTGGCCACCGGGCCGTTTCAGGAACACCACCAGTTGCCGGGCGACTTCCAGGGCCATCGTGCGGCCAAGATCTTCTTCAACCATCGCCAGCGCAAGGTCGATGCCGGCGGTGACCCCGGCCGAGGTCCAGACCGGGCCGTCATTGATGAAAATCGGATTGGGTTCGACCCGCAATTGCGGATGTTTCTGCGCCAACTGCTCGCAACGGGTCCAGTGAGTGACCACCCGCCGGCCATCGAGCCAGCCGCTGGCAGCCAGCAAAAATGCCCCTGTGCACACCGATGAAATCCGCCGACACCCGGTCGCATGTTCACGCACCCAAGCTACCAGCGGTTGGTCTTGCGCCGCGTCGTAAACGCCCCAGCCACCGGCAATGATCAACGTGTCGCTGCCCTCCTCGGGCAACGGCTCGGCCAACAGCACCAACCCCGCCGACGACATCACCGCCCCGCCGCCGCTGGCAATCACCGTCGGCGCGTAAGGCGGCGGCAAGCCTTTCTGGCGAGCAATATCGTTGGCCGAGGCGAACACCTGCAATGGCCCGGTGACATCGAGCAATTGCACATTGGCAAAGGCAAGCACATGAATGGTCTTCGGCATGATTGGCGTAATTCGTGGGGTTATTGGCGTATACGCCAAATCCTACGAGCCTACAGTAAAGGCGTCTACCCCCACCTCATGAGAAAAATGCCATGACGTTGCAGATCGGTTTTCTGTTGTTTCCACAGCTTCAGCAACTGGACCTCACCGGCCCTTACGACGTACTGGCCTCGCTACCGGACGTGAAGGTGCATCTGATCTGGAAGGACCTGGTGCCGGTCACCGCGAGCACGGGCCTGGTGCTGAAACCGACCACTACGTTCGACGATTGCCCGCCGCTGGATGTGATCTGCATCCCCGGCGGCAGCGGCGTCGGGCCGTTGATGGAGGATGAACAGACCCTGGCCTTCATCAAGGCTCAGGCCGCCAACGCGCGTTACATCACGTCGGTGTGCACCGGCGCGCTGGTGCTCGGTGCGGCGGGTCTGTTGAAGGGCAAGCGCGCCACCACTCACTGGGCGTATCACGAATTGCTGGCGCCTTTGGGAGCGATCCCGGTGAAAGATCGAGTGGTACGCGACGGCAATCTGCTGACCGGTGGCGGGATCACGGCGGGCATCGATTTTGCCCTGACGCTGGCCGCAGAGTTGTTCGATAAGGACACGGCTGAGCTGGTGCAGTTGCAGCTCGAATACGCCCCGGCGCCGCCGTTTACTTCGGGCAGCCCTGAGACGGCTCCGGCCAGCGTGCTGGAGGAAGCGCGCAAACGTGCTGCTGGATCGTTGAAGTTGCGCTCGGAAATTACCGAGCGTGCAGCGGCGAAACTCGATCGGGCGTCCGTACGTTGATCCATTCCTCGGTGCAGGCAGCGCCCCGGCTGCATCGAGGGCTTTCCATCGCTCACAAAAAAACCCGCCTAAGCGGGTTTCTCAAGACCATTGCGACATCCTGTCAGCAGCCATCCGGGCCTATGGTCGATCATCCGTGATCCTGAGTGCATCCTGCGACTCAGTTGATGGGGCCAGATTAAACACATCGGTGACGCATCAAAAGACGAGATGCCCGTCAACGGATGTAAGCCTTTGGCTACTCGGGCGCTGAAGGGGATTTCAGCAGACGAAAAAAAACCCGCCTAAGCGGGTTTTCCCAAGACCATTACGACTCCCTGTCGGCAGCGATTCCTTGCTTATGGTCGATCATCCATGATCCCGAGCACTTCCTGTGCTTCGGTTGATGAAGCCAGATTACGCTTCGGATCCAATGTGCAATAGACGACATAGCTACCATCGCGCGTAAGACATTCGCTATAGACGCCCTTCCGAAAACCCTTAGACGGCTCAGGTATCAAGCAGAGAGGCCTCGAATTCAGCGGCCTGCAGCGTGCTGCCATCACTCTTCCTGACGCTCGCGTTCCTTGGCACTGACTTTGAGAAACTCTTCGATGTTGTTCATCTGTTCATCCCAACCGCGGCTATCCATGCGGAACGCCTTGAGCCGGCGCGTTTGAGGGATGTGATCGAAACCGGACTCGGTGACCTTGAGCAACGTGCCGTCATCCATGTCTTCGAGCTCGAATTTCACCAGTGTGGTGGGCTCCTGGGAATAATCGATTTCGGGCTCAATCGCATACGGGTGCCAACGAAACGAAAACACCCGTTCCGGCTCGACCCGTTCCACCAGCACATTCCACAGCAGGTGCTCATAACCGGGATATGTAATCTGCCCCTGGGTCCACTCACCGGCGACAAAACGCTTGCCCTCCAGCGAAACGCCAAACCACTGCCCAAAGGCTTCGGCATTGGCCAGCACGCGCCAGACCTGCGAACGCGGCGTTTTAAGCAGGATCTTCCTTTCGATGCGATCTGATGCTGGATTCATAAGTCACCTCCTGTACTGAACAGTAGGCCTGTAAGACCACGAGACCAACCCTAAAGTTGTATCAATCGGGTATCGCAATCAACCCTGTACGAAATATTCGGCTGCATTTCTGCCCTTGAGCACCGGTTTGAAGACACGAGTCAGCGGGCTGAAGCTGATAACGTTTGCAAACCAGACAAGAATATTAGCCCCACACTCACTCATGCTCTCGGGGAAACATCATGAATAGCCTGCACGGCAGCTGCTTGTGTAAAGCCATCGAATACCAACTCGATTGTCTCGACATGCCCATCAGTCATTGCCACTGTCAAACCTGCCGTAAAGCACACGCTGCGGCATTCGCCTCGACAGCCGGGGTCATGCGCGAACATTTTCGCTGGACCAAAGGTCAGGACCATCTGAGCAGTTATGAATCGTCGCCGGGCAAGCTTCGGAATTTCTGTTCGGTTTGCGGTTCACATTTGATGGCTGAGCGCTTGGACCAACCCCACGTCATTGTGCGTGTGGCGACACTGGATGATGACCCGGAAATGATGCCTCAAGCGCATATCTGGGCATCCCATGACGTGCCCTGGCTTGAATATGAAGCCATTGAAAAACACCCTGAATGGCAAGCATAGATAACTGAATACGCCGCAGCGCTACACTGCACCTCAACTTTCCACGTCACAACGAGAATCCCCATGCACCCACGCTTTCTTCTGGCGCTGACACCTTTGCTGTTCACCACCGCTGCTTATGCGGTGGACTGCGACAACGCCGCCGATCAGGCCACGATGAATCAGTGCGCGGCGCAGCAGCACAAGGCGGCGGATAAGGAGTTGAATACGCTTTACCAGCAGATCAACGCGCGTTTGAAGAGCAACCCCGACAGCAAAAAGCTGCTGATCGGGGCGCAGCGTTCGTGGATTACGTTTCGGGATGCCGAGTGCAAGTTCTCAAGCGCCGGGGTGGAAGGCGGGAGTGTGTATCCGCTGATCTACAGCAACTGTGTGACTGAATTGACCAAGGCGCGGGTTGAGACTTTCAAGAATTACTTGAAGTGCCAGGAGGGGGATTTGAGTTGTCCGGTGCCTGGGGCTTGATACTTAGGGTGCCTGTGAGGGCCTCTTCGTCGGATCGCCCCCGGAGCACCGTAGCATTGTTCACATAACAGAATCCGCCCGCCGCTTCTGCCCGGGCATGGTGCCCCGGTGGACGACACAAGGCGTAAGCGGCCGGCTCGCCAGCAAGCGAGGCTGTCGGTTGCTCAACCGTAAAGCCCAATGAACGAGACGCCTGCACCAACCGCTGAGCGCGCTCGGGCACTTCCTGCGGCGTGCGCATCTGCCCACGGGAGTAGCAACTGCGCGGATGGTGAAGCGATTGTTCGGGGTGGAAAAAACTGCGCATGGGTTTATACCTGTCAGTTGTGGCGAGGGGATTTAGCGGACCGCCGCACCGCCCGTTCGGCTGCGAAGCAGTCGCAAAATCAGTTGACGCGTTGTGCAGGAAGAAATGCAGGCTCAGGTTTTAGGGCCGCTGCGCAGCCCAGCGGGGATAAATCCCCTCGCCACAGGTTTTGTGTTCGCAGCACTGTTCCTTAGTAGGCAATGCCCGCGCGGGCAAGTACGGCGTTAAGCAGAAGTCGCGCGCGGACCTGCTGCTCCATCGCCTCAATGGCTTCGTCGCGGTGATGACGCAGGTCGATGGTGAAATTCACCCTGTTGATTGCCCGTAGCGGGCGACGACTTGATCTGACCGAAACCGGAAAAGAAGTCCTGCGCATTGCGGCAGATATCTACGGGGATATTTCCCGACTGGGCACAGTTTGGTATTGGTTGTTTGCCGGTTCACTTGGTACGGCGGGATGTGGAGCAAGGTTTGCTCTGGCGTTTGCCGCTGGAAGAGGGAGTGGTCGATTTCGATATTCAACTGCTGTGGAACCGCGAGCAGAAGATGACTCAGGCAGAAACAGTGTTCCTGGAAAGCTTCCAGCACATGCTCAGTATTCGTGAGCCTGTGCTGTGAAGCCTTGATCGCTTAGACGTGAGGGTCGCCCGGCAATTTGCTCGGTGTGGCGTATTGCGGCTTCAGGTGGCCGTCCTGATCGAGTAACCAGGCATCCATGATCTGTCGCACCACGGGACCTGCGACTCGACCGCCGGCCTCGCCATTTTCGATCATCACCGAGATGACAATCTTCGGATGTTCGGCCGGGGCGAAGCCAACGAACAAGGCGTTGTCGCGGTTGCGCTCCAGGGTTTTCGCCCGGTTGTAACGTTCGCCCTGCTTGATCGCCACCACTTGCGCGGTACCACTCTTGCCGGCGATGCGGTATTGAGCCCCCGCCGCTGCCGCCCGCGCAATCCCGCGAGCGTCGTGCATCACCATCTGCATGCCATGGTTGACCTGCTCCCAGTCACGCGGGTCTTTCAACAGGATGTTTGGCATCGGGTGCTCATCCACTGGCGCAACACCGTCCACGGTCTTGGCCAGATGCGGGCGATTCCAGACACCTTTGTTGGCAATCAGCGCAGTGGCCTGGGCGAGCTGCAGCGGCGTGACCTGCATGTAGCCCTGGCCGATGCCGAGGATCACGGTCTCACCCGGGAACCATGCCTGACGGCGCGTGGCGCGCTTCCAGGCTTGCGATGGCATCAGGCCGGCAGACTCTTCGAACATGTCCAGCGAGACTTTCTCGCCGAGGCCAAACATGGCCATGTAGTCATGCAGTCGGTCGATGCCCAGCTTGTGGGCCAGGTCGTAGAAGTAGGTGTCGTTAGAGCGCATGATCGCTGCGTCCATGTCCACCCAGCCATCGCCGCTGTGGTTCCAGTTACGGTATTTGTGATCGAAGTCCGGCAGTTGGTAGTAACCAGGGTCGAAGACGCGGGTCTGTGGGGTGACGACGCCCGCGTCCAGGCCGGCAATGGCCACTTCCGGCTTGATGGTCGAACCCGGCGCGTAGAGGCCGCGCAGTACGCGGTTGAACAGCGGCCGGTCGATGGAGTCGTGCAGCGCTGCGTATTCCTTGACGCTGATCCCGGTGACGAACAGGTTCGGGTCGAAGCTTGGCTTGCTGACCATCGCGAGCACTTCGCCGGTCGACGGATCGAGAGCGACCACCGAACCGCGACGATCGCCCAAGGCTTCCTCGGCGGCTTCCTGAAGCTTGAAGTCGAGGCTCAGTACGATGTTTTTGCCGGGAATCGGATCGGTGTGCTTTAGCACTCGCAGGACCCGGCCCTGAGCGTTGGTTTCGACTTCTTCGTAACCTACTTGGCCGTGCAACTGCGACTCGTAGAATTTTTCGACGCCGGTCTTGCCGATGGATTGAGTGCCACGGTATTCCACCGTGTCCAGGGCTTTGGATTCTTTCTCGTTGATGCGGCCGACATAGCCAATCGAATGCGCAAAGTGCGCGCCCATCGGGTAGTGGCGAACGAATTGTGGCTCTACGTCGATTCCCGGCAGACGGAACTCGTTGACTGCCAACACGGCGATTTGTTCTTCGCTGAGTTCGTAAAACAAGGTGACCGGCACGAAGGGATGCCGGGCCTGCTTCATTGCCTTGTCGAACAGCGTTCGATCTTCTGTCGGCAAGTGCAGGAGGTTGACCACCTCATCCAGTTCTTCTTTGACATCGGAGGCGCGTTCGCGGGTGATGGTCAGGTTGAAGCTGGGCCGGTTATCTGCCAGAACCACGCCGTTGCGGTCGTAGATCAGCCCACGGGTTGGGGTGATCGCCAGGACATGGACGCGGTTGTTTTCGGAGATTGTCGAGTGATAGTCAAATTCGACTACCTGCAGGACATACATGCGCACTACCAGCGCGCAGGTAATGGCGACGACGAACAGGGCGCAAGCCATCAATCTTTTGTTGACCAGGCGCGTCTCTTTTTCGTGGTCCTTGATCGGTATCGGTTGGGGCATTTCTGCAGCAGCTCTTTGACTGTAAAGGGGGTGCCGATCCGTAGGCTTGAAATCAGTCCGTTAAAAAAACGAGCTGCACCATACCAAAAACCGTGCGGTCGCTTTAGTGCGATTTCCTCTAACGTTGTCCTTGAAGGGCAAAACAACGGAGTCTGTGACAGCTGGGAGCCGTCCGGTATTGCTGTGAGAACTTTCCTGCGGACAAAACAAAACCCCTACCTGCATACGCAGATAGGGGTTTCGGAATTTAATCTTGACGATGACCTACTCTCACATGGGGAAACCCCACACTACCATCGGCGATGCATCGTTTCACTGCTGAGTTCGGGATGGGATCAGGTGGTTCCAATGCTCTATGGTCGTCAAGAAATTCGGTAGCCAGGTCGTGGGCCTTTTCAGGTTCACGCTCCAGCGAATGGGTAGGCGATAGATTTGTGTGTTGCCTTGCGAATTTTCGACTGGTGTCGTCTTCACACACCGCAATCTGGCCTCTTTCGAGTTCACAAATTGCTTGGGTGTTATATGGTCAAGCCTCACGGGCAATTAGTATTGGTTAGCTCAACGCCTCACAGCGCTTACACACCCAACCTATCAACGTCGTAGTCTTCGACGGCCCTTCAGGGGACTCAAGGTCCCAGTGAGATCTCATCTTGAGGCTAGTTTCCCGCTTAGATGCTTTCAGCGGTTATCTATTCCGAACATAGCTACCCGGCAATGCCACTGGCGTGACAACCGGAACACCAGAGGTTCGTCCACTCCGGTCCTCTCGTACTAGGAGCAGCCCCTCTCAAATCTCAAACGTCCACGGCAGATAGGGACCGAACTGTCTCACGACGTTCTAAACCCAGCTCGCGTACCACTTTAAATGGCGAACAGCCATACCCTTGGGACCGGCTTCAGCCCCAGGATGTGATGAGCCGACATCGAGGTGCCAAACACCGCCGTCGATATGAACTCTTGGGCGGTATCAGCCTGTTATCCCCGGAGTACCTTTTATCCGTTGAGCGATGGCCCTTCCATACAGAACCACCGGATCACTAAGACCTACTTTCGTACCTGCTCGACGTGTCTGTCTCGCAGTCAAGCGCGCTTTTGCCTTTATACTCTACGACCGATTTCCGACCGGTCTGAGCGCACCTTCGTACTCCTCCGTTACTCTTTAGGAGGAGACCGCCCCAGTCAAACTACCCACCATACACTGTCCTCGATCCGGATAACGGACCTGAGTTAGAACCTCAAAGTTGCCAGGGTGGTATTTCAAGGTTGGCTCCACGCGAACTGGCGTCCACGCTTCAAAGCCTCCCACCTATCCTACACAAGCAAATTCAAAGTCCAGTGCAAAGCTATAGTAAAGGTTCACGGGGTCTTTCCGTCTAGCCGCGGATACACTGCATCTTCACAGCGATTTCAATTTCACTGAGTCTCGGGTGGAGACAGCGCCGCCATCGTTACGCCATTCGTGCAGGTCGGAACTTACCCGACAAGGAATTTCGCTACCTTAGGACCGTTATAGTTACGGCCGCCGTTTACCGGGGCTTCGATCAAGAGCTTCGCGTTAGCTAACCCCATCAATTAACCTTCCGGCACCGGGCAGGCGTCACACCCTATACGTCCACTTTCGTGTTTGCAGAGTGCTGTGTTTTTAATAAACAGTCGCAGCGGCCTGGTATCTTCGACCGGCATGGGCTTACGCAGTAAATGCTTCACCCTCACCGGCGCACCTTCTCCCGAAGTTACGGTGCCATTTTGCCTAGTTCCTTCACCCGAGTTCTCTCAAGCGCCTTGGTATTCTCTACCCAACCACCTGTGTCGGTTTGGGGTACGGTTCCTGGTTACCTGAAGCTTAGAAGCTTTTCTTGGAAGCATGGCATCAACCACTTCGTCACCCAAAGGGTAACTCGTCATCAGCTCTCGGCCTTAGAATCCCGGATTTACCTAAGATTCCAGCCTACCACCTTAAACTTGGACAACCAACGCCAAGCTGGCCTAGCCTTCTCCGTCCCTCCATCGCAATAACCAGAAGTACAGGAATATTAACCTGTTTTCCATCGACTACGCTTTTCAGCCTCGCCTTAGGGACCGACTAACCCTGCGTCGATTAACGTTGCGCAGGAAACCTTGGTCTTTCGGCGTGGGTGTTTTTCACACCCATTGTCGTTACTCATGTCAGCATTCGCACTTCTGATACCTCCAGCAAGCTTCTCAACTCACCTTCACAGGCTTACAGAACGCTCCTCTACCGCATCACCTAAGTGATACCCGTAGCTTCGGTGTATGGTTTGAGCCCCGTTACATCTTCCGCGCAGGCCGACTCGACTAGTGAGCTATTACGCTTTCTTTAAAGGGTGGCTGCTTCTAAGCCAACCTCCTAGCTGTCTAAGCCTTCCCACATCGTTTCCCACTTAACCATAACTTTGGGACCTTAGCTGACGGTCTGGGTTGTTTCCCTTTTCACGACGGACGTTAGCACCCGCCGTGTGTCTCCCATGCTCGGCACTTGTAGGTATTCGGAGTTTGCATCGGTTTGGTAAGTCGGGATGACCCCCTAGCCGAAACAGTGCTCTACCCCCTACAGTGATACATGAGGCGCTACCTAAATAGCTTTCGAGGAGAACCAGCTATCTCCGAGCTTGATTAGCCTTTCACTCCGATCCACAGGTCATCCGCTAACTTTTCAACGGTAGTCGGTTCGGTCCTCCAGTTAGTGTTACCCAACCTTCAACCTGCCCATGGATAGATCGCCCGGTTTCGGGTCTACTCCCAGCGACTAGACGCCCTATTAAGACTCGCTTTCGCTACGCCTCCCCTATTCGGTTAAGCTCGCCACTGAAAATAAGTCGCTGACCCATTATACAAAAGGTACGCAGTCACCCAACAAAGTGGGCTCCCACTGCTTGTACGCATACGGTTTCAGGATCTATTTCACTCCCCTCTCCGGGGTTCTTTTCGCCTTTCCCTCACGGTACTAGTTCACTATCGGTCAGTCAGTAGTATTTAGCCTTGGAGGATGGTCCCCCCATATTCAGACAAAGTTTCTCGTGCTCCGTCCTACTCGATTTCATGACTAAGAGATTTTCGCGTACAGGGCTATCACCCACTATGGCCGTACTTTCCAGAACGTTCCGCTAATCTCAAAGCCACTTAAGGGCTAGTCCCCGTTCGCTCGCCACTACTAAGGGAATCTCGGTTGATTTCTTTTCCTCAGGGTACTTAGATGTTTCAGTTCCCCTGGTTCGCCTCTTAAGCCTATGTATTCAGCTTAAGATAACCATCTTATGATGGCTGGGTTCCCCCATTCAGACATCTCCGGATCAAAGTCTGTTTGCCGACTCCCCGAAGCTTTTCGCAGGCTACCACGTCTTTCATCGCCTCTGACTGCCAAGGCATCCACCGTATGCGCTTCTTCACTTGACCATATAACCCCAAGCAATCTGGTTATACTATGAAGACGACATTCGCCGAAAATTCGCATTCTTACTCATTAAGAGCAACTCACAAATTTTACCTTAGCCTGATCCGTTACCAGTGAAAGTAACGTCCAGTCTATCTTTCTATCACATACCCAAATTTTTAAAGAACGATCTAGCCAAAGACTAGAAATCAACATTCACCATCATCACGATGGAATGCTCATTTCTAAGCTTTCAACAAACAGAAGCAGTTAGTGGTGGAGCCAAACGGGATCGAACCGTTGACCTCCTGCGTGCAAGGCAGGCGCTCTCCCAGCTGAGCTATGGCCCCGTATTTCTACAGGCGTTTCCCACACAAAATTGGTGGGTCTGGGCAGATTCGAACTGCCGACCTCACCCTTATCAGGGGTGCGCTCTAACCAACTGAGCTACAGACCCAATTTCGAGCTATAAGGCCGACCTCACCCTGCTCTCTACCACAAAGCATGGGGTGCGCTCTAACCAACCAAGCTACAACCCGTCAGGGCTGCTTCTTTATCGTCTTCTTCAATGAATCAAGCAATTCGTGTGGGAGCTTATGGAGCAGCTGATGTCGTCGATTAAGGAGGTGATCCAGCCGCAGGTTCCCCTACGGCTACCTTGTTACGACTTCACCCCAGTCATGAATCACACCGTGGTAACCGTCCTCCCGAAGGTTAGACTAGCTACTTCTGGTGCAACCCACTCCCATGGTGTGACGGGCGGTGTGTACAAGGCCCGGGAACGTATTCACCGCGACATTCTGATTCGCGATTACTAGCGATTCCGACTTCACGCAGTCGAGTTGCAGACTGCGATCCGGACTACGATCGGTTTTCTGGGATTAGCTCCACCTCGCGGCTTGGCAACCCTCTGTACCGACCATTGTAGCACGTGTGTAGCCCAGGCCGTAAGGGCCATGATGACTTGACGTCATCCCCACCTTCCTCCGGTTTGTCACCGGCAGTCTCCTTAGAGTGCCCACCATGACGTGCTGGTAACTAAGGACAAGGGTTGCGCTCGTTACGGGACTTAACCCAACATCTCACGACACGAGCTGACGACAGCCATGCAGCACCTGTCTCAATGTTCCCGAAGGCACCAATCCATCTCTGGAAAGTTCATTGGATGTCAAGGCCTGGTAAGGTTCTTCGCGTTGCTTCGAATTAAACCACATGCTCCACCGCTTGTGCGGGCCCCCGTCAATTCATTTGAGTTTTAACCTTGCGGCCGTACTCCCCAGGCGGTCAACTTAATGCGTTAGCTGCGCCACTAAGAGCTCAAGGCTCCCAACGGCTAGTTGACATCGTTTACGGCGTGGACTACCAGGGTATCTAATCCTGTTTGCTCCCCACGCTTTCGCACCTCAGTGTCAGTATCAGTCCAGGTGGTCGCCTTCGCCACTGGTGTTCCTTCCTATATCTACGCATTTCACCGCTACACAGGAAATTCCACCACCCTCTACCATACTCTAGCTCGACAGTTTTGAATGCAGTTCCCAGGTTGAGCCCGGGGATTTCACATCCAACTTAACGAACCACCTACGCGCGCTTTACGCCCAGTAATTCCGATTAACGCTTGCACCCTCTGTATTACCGCGGCTGCTGGCACAGAGTTAGCCGGTGCTTATTCTGTCGGTAACGTCAAAACAGCAAAGTATTAATTTACTGCCCTTCCTCCCAACTTAAAGTGCTTTACAATCCGAAGACCTTCTTCACACACGCGGCATGGCTGGATCAGGCTTTCGCCCATTGTCCAATATTCCCCACTGCTGCCTCCCGTAGGAGTCTGGACCGTGTCTCAGTTCCAGTGTGACTGATCATCCTCTCAGACCAGTTACGGATCGTCGCCTTGGTGAGCCATTACCTCACCAACTAGCTAATCCGACCTAGGCTCATCTGATAGCGCAAGGCCCGAAGGTCCCCTGCTTTCTCCCGTAGGACGTATGCGGTATTAGCGTCCGTTTCCGAGCGTTATCCCCCACTACCAGGCAGATTCCTAGGCATTACTCACCCGTCCGCCGCTCGCCACCAGGTACAAGTACCCGTGCTGCCGCTCGACTTGCATGTGTTAGGCCTGCCGCCAGCGTTCAATCTGAGCCATGATCAAACTCTTCAGTTCAAACATCTTTGGGTTTTTAAGAAACCCTAAACTTGGCTCAGCAATCGTTGGTTACATCTTTGATTTCTCGCGGAGTAACTTGTGATGCTGATAATCTTGTTGACTATCAGTCTGACTCCACAAGCACCCACACGAATTGCTTGATTCAGTTGTTAAAGAGCGGTTGGTTAAGATCTTTCGTCTCAACCGAGGCGCGCATTCTACAGCAGCCTCTGTTGCTGTCAAGCGGTTATCTTAAGAAGTTTTCAAAGTTTCCTCTGCAACTTCAACCACTTGCGCTTCCGATCTCTCGTTAGCGGGAGGCGAATTCTACAGCGTTACTCGCTGCTGTCAACACCTCTTTTACACCGCTTTCGACCGAGAAGATCGAACCGTTAAAAGAGCCACACAACCCTGCTCTCTCAACTCCTTCTGGGCTTCGATGACCTGAAGCAACTCGCTGTCGAAAACTGCGTAACTCATTGTTTACCAAGGAGTTTTCCGTTTCGACTGCGCCGGAAGTGGGGCGAATTATAGACTTCCAGAATCTGCCGTCAACCCTTAATTACGCTTTTCTATAAGGATGTTCAAAATCGCTGCTATATATAGACTGCTCGCAACGAATGCGCAGTATATTGCCCAACAACATTCTCGCTTTCTACTTCGGAAGATGCCACGCAATGAATGACCAGCCCCGCAGCCTTGCCTCGACTCTGTTTTCGGTTGGCCTGCTATTGATAGCCATGGCATCGATCCAGTCGGGAGCGTCCCTTGCTAAAAGTATGTTCCCCGTTATCGGCGCGCAAGGGACCACCACCCTTCGACTGATCTTCGCCAGCGTGATCATGATGCTGATACTGCGCCCCTGGCGCGCGAAGCTCACCGCAAAATCCCTGCGCACCGTCATCGTCTACGGGATGGCGTTAGGCGGCATGAACTTCCTCTTCTATATGTCCTTGCAAACCGTCCCACTGGGTATCGCGGTTGCACTGGAATTCACCGGCCCACTGGCGGTTGCCATCTTTGCGTCACGTCGCGCGATCGACTTTTTGTGGATCGCCCTGGCTGCCATCGGTTTGCTGCTGTTAATACCTACGGGAGAAACGACGACGGGAATCGATCTGGTAGGCGCCGGCTATGCATTGGGCGCGGGTGTCTGCTGGGCGGTGTACATTCTGTTCGGCCAGAAGGCCGGCGCCGACAATGGCGTACAGACCGCGGCACTGGGGGTGATGATTGCGGCACTTTTTGTCGCCCCTATCGGCATCGTCCATGCTGGCGCCGCGCTGCTCACTCCCTCACTGATCCCCGTGGCCATCGCTGTCGCCATTCTGTCCACCGCCGTGCCCTACACGCTGGAGATGATCGCCCTCACCCGAATCCCAACCCGGACATTCGGCACGTTGATGAGCATTGAACCAGCTATCGGCGCACTGTCAGGCCTGTTGTTTCTCCATGAATACCTCTCACTGTCACAATGGATGGCCATCATGTGCATCATTCTGGCTTCCGTGGGCGCGACCATGACGATGGGGAGTGCGGTAAAGCCTGCGGTCGTTGCAGATTGAGACAGGATTTTACGAGGGTCTGGTATTTGCCGCGCAATTAGGCCATGTTTAGGCCCGTAAACCAGTGTCAGACATGGATTTTTCAGATAGGGATATCAGAACGCTTCAAGCGAAAGCGAAAGCGAAAGCAGCCAGACCCGGGCGCAAAGATCCGGGGACGCTATAAGGACAGCAATGAAACGAATTTTGATCCTGATCGCCGTACTTGCGGTTGCGGGCTGCGCGGCGACATCGAAAACCCAAGTTAAACACGGCAAGAGAGGGCTGCATATCAACTGTTCCGGGCTCTCGTCATCATGGGACAAGTGCTACACCAGCGCCGCCAACTCGTGCGCCCCCAAAGGTTACAAGGTCATCGCCAAGTCGGGGGACGCCGTGGAGGAACCAGGCGACTACCCGTTCGGCCTCAACCCTGCCGGCTATACCAGTCGCAGCATGATCGTCATCTGCAAATAGGTTGATACCGCCTTGTCAGGTTCGTGGACCTGCAATCTGGCGGCCAATCTCATCGTAACTGGACTTCAAGACCACGCGCTGGATGTCTGGCGTGGCCAGCATTCGTGCCACGACCATCGCACCGATACATTGCGACAGAATCGCCCATGCCAGACTGTCGCTTTCCAGAACCCGCGCCCAACTCTGCTGAAGCCGACAAATCCAGTTCTCCGCCTGCTGACGAATCATCACGTCTGAACGGGCAATCTCAGCCCCCAATGCTGGCAAAGCACAACCGGATTCCGGGTGCTCGACATGGGACATGCTCAGGTAGTGTTTCAGGCAACGCGTGAACTTTTCGCGATTCTGGTCCGCCCCTAAACGCTCCAGGCTTTGGCACAGCTCACGCTCAACGATTGAGGCGAACAGCTCATCCTTCGATGAAAAGTGACTGTAGAAAGCCCCGCCACTCAAGCCGATCGCCTTCATCAAACCGTCGACACCTACCGTTGAAAAACCCGACTTCTTGGCGGACACCGCGCTGCTTTCAAGTAGCTTCTCTTTGGTTTCCAGTTTGTGATTGGCCGAGTAACGCATTGCCTTGCCCTCAGGATTGATCGCCTTGACGCTTGCCGAATCGTAGCATAACGTTCGTTTAGTTAACGATCGTTTAGCAAAGGGATCTACCTATGAATAACAAGAAGGTCGTACTGGTTGTAGGCGCAGGGGATGCCACAGGCGGCGCAATTGCGAAACGCTTTGCGCAGGAAGGATATGTGGCGTGTGTTACCCGCCGCAGCGCGGACAAACTCCAGCCGCTGGTGGATGCCATCAAGGCCGATGGCGGCGAAGCCCACGGTTTTGCCTGTGATGCGCGCAAGGAAGAGGACGTGATTGCGCTGGTCGAACAGATCGAAAGCCAGGTTGGCCCGATCGAAGCGTTCGTTTTCAACATCGGCGCCAACGTGCCTTGCAGCATTCTCGAAGAAACTGCGCGCAAATATTTCAAGATCTGGGAAATGGCCTGCTTCTCAGGCTTTCTCAATGCTCGTGAAGTGGCCAAGCGCATGGCCAAGCGTCAACGCGGCACTATCCTGTTCACCGGTGCCACCGCAGGCATGCGTGGTGCAGCAGGGTTTGCGGCGTTTGCCGGCGCCAAACACGGGATTCGCGCCCTGGCGCAAAGCATGGCTCGAGAACTGGGACCGATGAACATTCACGTCGCCCACGTTGTCGTCGACGGTGCCATCGATACCGATTTTATCCGCGAGAGTTTCCCCGAGAAGTACGCGACCAAGGAGCAGGACGGCATTCTCAATCCTGAGCACATCGCCGATAACTATTGGTTCCTGCACAGCCAGCCCCGTGACGCATGGACCTTCGAGCTGGACCTGCGTCCCTGGAACGAACGCTGGTAACCCCCCTAAAATAATAAGCAGAGCACATCGACCATGAGCAAAACCGTGGAATTCTATTTCGACCTCGGCAGCCCCGCCACCTACCTGGCTTATACCCAACTGCCGAAGATCTGCGAGCAGACCGACAGCCAACTGATCTACAAGCCGATGTTGCTGGGCGGGGTCTTCAAAGCCACCGGCAACGCTTCACCGGCAACCATCCCGGCCAAGGGCCGTTACATGTTTCAGGACCTGGACCGTTACGCCAAGCGCTACGGCGTGCCGCTGAAGTTCAATCCGCGCTTCCCTATCAACACCCTGATGCTGATGCGCGCCGTCACTGGCATGCAGTTGCGCCATCCTGAACGCTTTCAGGCGTTCATCGATTGCCTGTTTCACGCCCTTTGGGTTGAAGGCCGCGACCTCGATGATCCGGCGACTGTCGCGACAGTTCTGACACAGAACGGTTTCGATCCAAATGAGGTGCTGGCCATGACTGCCGATGAGGAAGTCAAAGCCACTCTCAAGGACAACACAGAAACAGCCGTGCAACGGGGTGTATTCGGTGCCCCGAGCATGTTTGTCGATAATCAGTTGTTCTTCGGTCAGGATCGCCTGGACTTCGTCCTTGAAGCCCTGAGTTAACTTTCGTCGACTACATGAGCCAGGCGCTTGAAGAAGCGCCTGAACTCCAACCGATCAAATAGCCGCAGTGCGGGTGTTCAACCACTCTAGGGCTGCACCTTCGAGCAACGGGCTCAAGCGCTCGCGCACCTCGGCGTGGTAGGCGTTGAACCACTGTTTTTCGTCATCTGTCAGCAGTGACGGCTCCAGGCAACGAGTGTCGATCGGGCACAACGTCAGGGTTTCGAATTTCAGAAACTCACCGAATTCGCTTTTGCCCGCCTCGCGGTTCAACACCAGATTCTCGATCCGCACACCCCAGCGTCCTGGACGGTAAGTGCCCGGCTCGATGGAGGTGATCATGCCCGGCTGCATTGCAGTTTGTGGCGCGGCGGCAGCTTGGTAGGCGATGACCTGCGGGCCCTCGTGCACGTTGAGGAAGTAACCGACGCCATGACCGGTGCCGTGACCGTAATCAACGCTTTCCGCCCAGATCGGCGCGCGGGCAATCGAATCGAGCAGCGGCGAAAGAATGCCACGAGGGAATTGCGCACGGGACAGTGCAATCACGCCTTTGAGCACGCGCGTGCAATCGCGCGTCTGCTCATCGGTCGGCGTCCCGACCGGCACCATCCGGGTGATATCGGTGGTACCACCCAGGTACTGGCCGCCGGAGTCGATCAACAACAGACCGTCACCCTCGATCACCGCGTGTTCTTCTTCGGTGGCGTGGTAGTGCGGCATTGCACCATTGGCGTTGAACGCGGCAATGGTGTTGAAGCTCAGCGATACATACCCCGGACGTCGGGTACGCGCCGCCGTCAGGTGTTCGTCGATGGTCAGTTCGGTGATGCGCTCACGGCCCAACGCCGTGTCCAGCCAGGTGAAAAATTCGCACAACGCCGCGCCGTCCTGCTCCATCGCCTGACGAATGTGCTCGGCATCGGCCAGGCTTTTTTGCGACTTGGCCAACGTCGTCGGGTTCAGGCCTTCGACCAGCTTCACGCCGCTATCCAGGTTATCCAGCAAGCCGGCGGTGACGCGCGCCGGATCGACTTGCAGACTCGCCCCGCTCGGTACGGCGCGCAAGGCGGCGGCCACTTCGCTGTAGTCGCGCAAGGTTACGCCGTCCTGTTCGAGGACTGCGCGCAGCTCGGTATCGACCTTGCTCAGCGCCACGAACAGGGTTGCCTGCTGCTGGCTGATCAAGGCAAAGGAAACAAACACCGGGTTGAACGACACGTCGCCGCCGCGCAAGTTGAACAGCCAGGCAATGTCATCGAGGGTGGCGATGAAGTGCCAGTCGGCACCGCGATCTTTCAAAACCTCACGCAGCTTGGCCAGTTTCTCGCCGCGGCTGACAGTCGCCTGAGGCGGCAGGTGTTGATAGATCGGCTCATTCGGCAGCGTCGGACGATCGCTCCAGACTCCGCTCAACACATCGATGTCGGTGCGCAGACGTGCGCCGCGTTCTTCGAGCTTGCCGCCCAACGTACGCGCCGAAGCCACGGCCATCACTGCACCATCTACCGCGACAACGCCGCCTTCAGGGGTTTGCTCGGCCAACCAGTCCAGCGGGCCGGGTTGACCCGGTTGCAGCTTGACCAGTTCGATGCCGCTGCCCTTGAGTTCCTTGGTCGCTTGTTCCCAATAACGGCTGTCGGCCCAGACACCGGCAAAGTCCGGCGTAACGATCAGCGTGCCGACCGAGCCATGGAACCCCGACAACCATTGCCGCCCTTGCCAGTAACCCGGCAGGTATTCCGAAAGATGCGGGTCGGCCGACGGCACCAGCAGAGCGTGAATGCCCTCCCGGCTCATCAGCTCGCGGGTTTGCGCCAGGCGTTGTGGCACCGATCCATTGATCGAAGGCTGCGTACTCATCATGTCTCCTGCTAATCACTTCATCATTATTGTTGAGTACCGATCAATGCCGGCACTTTCAGACCTTATTGCCAAAATGCCGGAGCACTGACGCAGGCCGCATTAATCAGGTGTACCGCTTGGTCGATGTCCTGCTCGGTGGTGAACCGGCCGAGACTCAAGCGAATGGTGCGACCCGCCGAGCGGGCGTCATGCCCCAGGGCCAGCAGCACATGGGAGGGAGCATTGCTGGCGGAGTTGCAGGCCGAGGTCGCGGAAAACGCAATCGAATGGCTCAGCGCCGCAGCGTTGAACTCGCCTTCGTTGAAGGTCAGGCTCAGGGTATGGGGAATGCGTTGGGTCGGGCTGCCATTGAGACAAACCCCGGGAATGCTCAGCAGTTGCTTAAGCAAGCGTTCACGCAGACGCACGATCGTGGCTTTCTCTTCATCGAACGAGGCGGCCGCCAACGCGAAAGCCACACCCATGGCGGCGATCTGGTGAGTCGCCAGGGTGCCGGAACGCAAACCGCCCTCGTGACCACCGCCGTGGATCTGCGCCTGCAAGCGCTGTTGCGCCCGAGGCCCGACGTACAGCGCGCCGATACCTTTGGGGCCATATAGTTTGTGGGCGGAAAACGACATCAGATCCACCGGCCACTTGGCCAGATCGATCGCCACTTTTCCCGCGCCCTGGGCTGCGTCAACATGGAACAACGCATCGCGATCACGCACTACCTGACCGATGGCCGGGATGTCGTTGAGGGTGCCCAGCTCGTTGTTGACCAGCATCAGCGACACCAGAAAGGTGTCTTCGCGCATCGCTTCGCTGACCGCTTGCGGGGTAATCAAACCCTCGGTGTCAGGCACCAGATAAGTCACCGCAACACCGGCGTCCTGCAACTGCTTCGCCGTGTCGAGAATCGCTTTGTGTTCGATCTGGCTGGTGATGATGTGGCCGCCAGAAACGCCGCGGGCCTGGGCCACGCCCTTGAGGGCAAGGTTGTTCGATTCGGTGGCGCCGGAGGTCCAGACGATCTGTTGCGCCTGAGCGCCGACCAGTTCGGCGACCTGGCGCCGCGCTTGCTCGACCGATTGCCGGGCCTGTTGACCGAACGCATGGGAGCTGGACGCCGGATTGCCGAAATTGCCGGTAAAACCCAGACACTCGACCATCACCTTGATGACTCGCTCATCTACCGGCGTGGTGGCGGCGTAGTCGAAATACAACGGACGTTTATTCATAAAAGACTCGCAGAGCGTGTTCCGGGATCAGGAAGCTCGTCACTGAAACGTCAAGCGCAGCCTCGTGAGCTGCGCCGATCGTCCAGAGCGTTAGAAATACCTGATCGGAGGCCGTTAAAGAAGAACAACTTCATTTAAAAGTGCGTAGGAACGCTCCTGAAGTCGAGCTTAACAGGCATCGGGCAACCGGTTGAAGCAATGCGTCAGTCAAAGCTTTCGAGCAACAACGGATACAGCGAAGCCACCAGCAGCAAGGCCATGCCCCAGTTGAACAGCCGCAACCAGCGACGATCCTTCAGCACGTTACGCAACAACGTGCCGCAACCTGCCCAGACGCTAACGCTCGGCAGGTTGATCAAGGCGAACACGGCCGCAATCACGATCACGTTGGTGAAGTAGCCCTGCATTGGCGTGTAGGTGCTGATGGCACCGATGGCCATGATCCAGGCCTTGGGATTGACCCACTGAAACGCAGCGGCGCCCAAATAGCTGATCGGCTTACTCTCGCCCTTTTCACTATCGCCAACCGCTCCCGAACGGGCAATTTTCCACGCCAGGTACAACAAATACGCCGCGCCGACGTAACGCAGAACGCTGTAGAGCAACGGATAGGTTTGAAACACGGCGCCCAAACCGAAACCCACTGCCACCACGAGCACGAAGAAGCCACAGGTGATGCCAAGCATGTGGGGAATGGTGCGGTTAAAGCCGAAGTTCACACCCGATGCCAGCAACATTGTGTTGTTGGGGCCGGGAGTAATCGAGGTGACGAGTGCAAACAGGGCGAAACCCAGCAGCAAATCTAGCGAGAGCGTCATGGCAGCGGTCCATCAGGTCAGTCAGGTGTTGACCCTATCGCACGCCTTGAGGGAAACCCATGGACAGTTAGGTAAAACTTCGACCAGTACAGTCTCAGCTAGGACGACCGTGAAGCTGTACAGCACGTTCGGCGTTCATTTCGCCTTGCTTGTCGAAACTGAACGACTTTTGCGGTTGGCCGAGCAATTCGGCTTTCTTCGCGTGGTACTCCTCGAAAGACAGACCGCGGCGATTCAAGTCCTCAAGCGCCAGCTCCCTGGTTTCTTCTGCGGTGTAGGGCCGTAATTCCGGGGAAACATGGCTGGCACATCCGGCGAGAACGGAGACTGCAAGCAGCAAGAAAGTGGCGATTAGAGGTTTCATGGTTGGCGTCCTGGCAACTGGGTTCGGGGCAATGAACACAGGCTACGCCGGGCATCCGGTCAGCAGAAATCAACGCTCTCGATAGTGGCTATCGACTTTGGCTAACGCCGCTCAGGCAGACCATTTTGTAGTCCAAAATTATCTATAAATCGGCGAGCTGGCGGCGAACAAGCGCCGCCCACGGAACACCTCCAGGGCGAGCGCGTCATCCAGCTGTCGATCTAACCCACCAGATTGCAATGCAGCGCGTTGTCGTGGCTGCGTTCCAGACTGTGCAGCACCTGGAACGAGCCGAAGGTCACGGTTTTTGCCTGATGGGCGCGGATCAGCTGCCAGAAATCCTGCTCGCCGCTTTCAAAGCTTTGAAACGCGGCTTCTCCCGCCTCGCGTGTTTGCCATTGCAGGTAGTTGAGCACTCGCCGGCCATCGTCGCTGGCCTGGATGCTGGCACTTAGAAAACCGCTGTAGCCCTGGGCGAGGCGCTCGGTCTGTTTCGACAAGGCCGACACCAGTGCGGGCTGTTGATGAGGTTCGATCTCGAATTCGATCAGCTGGGTGAAACTGCGATTTTTCTCTGACGCTTGCATGAATAGTCCCCACTTACGTGTAAGCCGGATCTTGCGATCCGAAGGCCTGCAGGGTAAAACCTTGAGTTAACTAGAGGTCAAGAGGCATTTATTAAATGATCACCTCGGAAAATCTGCACAAGGAACTCACCGTCGGCCAATTGGCTGCGCGCAGCGGCGTCGCGGTCACGGCGCTGCACTTTTACGAGTCCAAGGGTTTGATCAAAAGCGATCGCAACCAAGGCAACCAGCGCCGTTATCCACGGGAAGTGTTGAGACGGGTGGCGTTGATCAAAGTGGCCCAGCGATTGGGCATTCCGTTGGCGGAGATTGGCCAGGCGCTCAAGTCCCTGCCGGATAACCGCGCCCCGACGGCGGCGGACTGGAAGGTGTTGTCGGCGCAGTGGAGTCGGGATCTGGACGAGCGGATCAATCAACTCGTGCTGCTGCGGGACCGGCTCAATGGCTGCATTGGGTGTGGGTGTCTGTCGATGGAGGCGTGTCCGTTGCGCAATTTTGGCGATGTGTTGGGGGAGCAAGGGCCCGGGGCGCAGCTGCTTTAAAGATATTTGAACAGTGATTACTGCTCGTCGGGGGTTCGGTTGAGTGAAAAACGCTGACCTATAGTTATTCGACCGGAAATCGGCGCAGGAACACTTCTTCACTCACGACAAGAACAGGGAGAACCATCATGAGCGTCAAACCCATTCCAGAGGGTTATCACAGCATCACCCCGTATCTGGGCATTCAAAAAGCGGCCGAAGCCATCGAGTTCTACAAGAAAGCCTTTGGTGCCACCGAAGTCATGCGCCTGTCCATGCCCGATGGCGGCATCGGGCATGCCGAACTGCGCATCGGCGATTGCCCGATCATGCTCGGTACGCCTTGCGATCAGGGCCCGTTGAGCAATCCGGACACGTCGCCCTCCGTGGGCCTGCATCTGTATGTGAACGATGTGGACACGTCTTATAAACAGGCGATTGCAGCGGGCGGCACGGTGGTGTCCGAGGTCAAGGATCAGTTTTATGGCGACCGCTCGGGGACTTTGAAGGATCCCTATGGGCATCTGTGGTTTCTGGCCACGCGCAAGGAAGATCTGACTCAGGAGCAGATTGAGCAGCGGGCGAAGGAGATGTTCAGCCAAGGTTAACCACCACATTTGTGGCGTGTTGGTTCGACACACCGCGACCTCTAGTGAATAAAAAACCTGTGGGAGCGGGCTTGCTCGCGAAGGCTTAGGCACATCCAGCAGTGATGTGACTGACAGACCGCTTTCGCGAGCAAGCCCGCTCCCACAGGGTTATGTGCACAAAGAAACACGAAACATTTTCTTTCACATCCCCGTTCGGGATTTCGAATGCTCATCCGTCTTATTTAGATGCAGTCGGCCCGCGTAGGCAAAAGCCACGGCCTGGCTTTCATGGACCTCATCGCTGGGAAGCCCGCAGCTGAGACCCTCTCATCGAAACAAGACCTTTAATCATGTCGAAGAAATCCCGTTCAAAACTCTGGTTTCTGGTCCATAGCTGGCTCGCGTTGCCGATCTGGTTTTTCGTGCTGATCGTCTGCGTGACCGGCACCCTGGCGGTGGTCAGTCAGGAAATCGCCTGGCTGGCCAACCCGCAAATGCGCGCCAGCCAACCCTCGGACGATGCACCGCTGCTCAGCTATGACCAGATCATTGCCGCGATCAAAAAGGCCGAGCCCAACACACTGGTCGAGGCCATCAGCCGGCCCGATGAATCGCACTTCGCCCTCGACGTGGAGGTCAGCTACCCCGACGGGCGATCCGTGACGGTCTACGTCAACCCTTACAGCGGCATCATTCAGGGCACTGCCCCGCAGTTCAATTTCAAGGCGTTTACCCGCGCATTGCATGGCTGGTGGCTGGTGCCGTTCACCAACGGCTACAGCTGGGGCTGGTACCTGGTGTCGTTTCTCAGCCTGCCATTGCTGGCTTCGCTGGTCACCGGGCTGGTGGTCTACAAGCGCTTCTGGAAAGGTTTCTTCCGCCCGACTTTGCGCATTCGTCACGGTGCACGGATTTTCTGGGGCGACTTTCACCGCCTCAGCGGCATCTGGTCGATCTGGTTCATCGCGGTGATTTCCGTCACCAGCACCTGGTTCCTGATTCAGGCGTTCATGTTCGATAACCAGATCTCGATCAGCACCGCGCCAGTCGCTGCCGTGGTTCCGCGTGAAAGTGTCCCGCTGACGGCCGATGGTTCGCCAGCGCCGATGATCAGCCTGGAGACGGCCATTCTTGAAGCCAAGGAACGTATTCCCGGCCTGGACGACAGCTTCGTCAGCCTGCCCGCCAACGCCTACAGCTACCTTTCGGTGGGCGGACGCAGTTGGTATCCGCTGATGTTCCAGACCGCCGACATCAACCCGTATACCGGTGAAATCGCCGCCACCCGTTTGTTGTCGGACCGTTCCGGCCTGGAACTGGTGACCGAATCCATGCGTCCGCTGCACACCGGTGATTTCGGCGGGATCTGGATCAAACTGATCTGGTTCTTCTTCGGCCTGGTCCTCAGCATGATGGTCCTCAGCGGTCTGCTGATCTGGACCAAGCGCACTGCCCTGGCCACGGCCAACGCCCTCAAGCGCAGCCATAAACGCCCGCGCAGTCAGACTGCTCCGGCCACCCGCAGTGAAGCCACGGAGGTCAGCCAATGAGCCTGTTCGCCGCAGAAAAACCGGCTTCGACAGTCAGCCGTTTCTGGCACAAATGGCGCTTCCACATCAACGTTCTGCTGTTGCTGGTGCCGCTCGGGTTCATGCCCAAATACTTCGCCGACGCCGCACTGTTTCGCGGTGACACCGGCCTGGGTGAGCGGGAAATCGGCGAGGTTCAGGTCGGTCCCTGGAGCCTGCGACTGGCCGAGTTGCGTAACGAAGCGCCGACGCTCGATGGCCCGGCCGGCTACATGAAGAACTTCAACGCGGCGCTGTGCGACCGCTGTCGTGATCAGGTCAAGGCCACTTACCTGCGCATTGGCAAACCACGCAGCCTGCGCGCGGCCGGGGTGATTTTCTTTGGCACGCCGTACCGCATGGGCGCGATGCTGCCGATCCCGGAGAAGACCAAAGCCGACGCCGAGCTGTGGATCACCATGGAAGGCTGGGACGGCGCCATGCATCAAGCCTCTATCCCCCTGAGCCAGGCATCCCCGGCCACC
Source organism: Pseudomonas sp. MDT1-17 (assembly GCF_054898105.1). Lineage (NCBI taxonomy): Bacteria > Pseudomonadati > Pseudomonadota > Gammaproteobacteria > Pseudomonadales > Pseudomonadaceae > Pseudomonas > Pseudomonas sp. MDT1-17. Next base: position 4,754,299 of record NZ_JBUBVM010000001.1, read on the forward strand.
CTCGCCTGGCTGAACCAACAAGGAGGCAAACCATGATCAACGTTATACGTCCTCTCAGCGCCGCGCTGCTGGTGCTCTGCACCGGTTTCAGCCCCAGCGCCCTGGCCCACAACCCGATGTGCGAATGCAAAGCCATCGACGCCGAGCAGATCCAATGCACCGGCGGTTTCTCCGACGGCAGCGGCGCACCGGGGGTGACCCTCGACGTGATCGGCTACGACGAAACCATCCTCGTGCCGGGCAAGCTCGGTGCCGATTCGACCCTGACCTTCAAGAAGCCCGGCGCCGAGTTCTACGTGCTGTTCGATGCCGGCCCCGGCCACGTTGTCGAGATCGACCAAGCGGACATCGAAGCCCCATGAGTATGCCAACCACGCACGTCGTCCGTCCGGCCGGTGCCGGCCATGAAACCCTCTATGTGTTGCTGTTGTGCCTGATGATCCTGGCGGTGGCCGGCTCGGTAGTCGCCTGGCGCGGTGAGTCTCAGGAAGTCAGCAGCGTTGGCAGCAATCAACTGGATGCCCGCCGTGACTTGAGCGCGTCCGAGCAAGGCATCTACGCCGACCTGCGGGTGACGCTCGATGAAATTCACCTGCTACGTCAGGAGCAACAGGCGCTCCCCGCCCCCGCAGCTCTTGCCGATGAGGGTTTTGCGCCGTTCGCCCAGGACGCCAGTTCCGTCAGCCGTGGCGCTCATGCCTGGCAATTGCTCGACGACAAGGCTTACTTCGGCCAGAGCCAGACGCCCACCGTGGCGGGTTCGTTTCTGATGCGCTTGACCGCTGACGACGATGCGCCGGACGTCTGGCTCAACCGCGGCAAAGCCCTCGCGGCCCCAACCGACCTGACTGACGCCGCGCTCGAAAGCGCCGGCTGGCAGCAGATCGTTGCGCAATTCGATACCGGCGTCACCCGCCAGCACCGGCACTGAACCCTCGCCTTCACCCGAGAGAAGACCGCTTTCCCATGCCTATTTCATCTCAACGTCGTCCGCTTTTGCGCCTGCTGCTGATCGGCCTGTTTGCCTGTCTGCTGACACCACTGGCCAGTGCCGACGAGACCAAACGCTTGCGTATCGGCATCACCCTGCACCCTTATTACAGCTACGTGGCGAACATCGTCGGTGACAAGGCCGAGGTGGTGCCGCTGATTCCGGCCGGTTTCAACCCGCACGCCTACGAGCCCCGCGCCGAGGACATCAAGCGCATCAGCGGGCTGGACGTGATCGTGCTCAACGGCGTCGGTCATGACGACTTCGCCGACCGCATGATCGCCGCCAGCGAAACCCCGAACATTCCCGTGATCGAAGCCAACGAAAACGTACCGTTGCTGGCCGCCACCGGCGTCGCCGCGCGCGGCGCCGGCAAGGTCGTAAACCCACACACGTTCCTGTCGATCAGCGCCTCGATTGCCCAGGTCAACAACATCGCCCGGCAACTGGGCAAGCTCGACCCGGCCAACGCCAAGACCTACACCCAGAACGCCCGCGCCTATGGCAAGCGCCTGAGGCAGATGCGCGCCGACGCCCTGGCAAAACTGACCCAGGCGCCGAACGCCGAACTGCGAGTGGCCACTGTCCACGCGGCGTACGACTATCTACTGCGCGAGTTCGGCCTGGAAGTGACCGCTGTGGTCGAACCGGCCCACGGCATCGAACCGAGCCCGAGCCAGCTGAAAAAAACCATCGATCAATTGCGGGAACTGGACGTGAAGGTGATCTTCTCCGAGATGGATTTCCCGTCCACCTACGTCGACACCATCCAGCGAGAATCCGGTGTGAAGCTGTACCCGCTGTCGCACATTTCCTATGGTGAATACACCGCCGACAAATATGAAAAGGAAATGACCGGCAACCTCAACACCGTGGTCCGGGCGATTCAGGAGTCCGGCCAATGACGGCTCAAGTAACCATCAGCGAATCCCCTGTGGGAGCGGGCTTGCTCGCGAAGAGGGAGTGTCAGTCGACCTCAATGTTGACTGACCCACCGCTTTCGCGAGCAAGCCCGCTCCCACAGGTTTCGGGTCCGACCCTTGATTTCGCCGACGTCAGTTTGACGCTGGGCCGCACGATGATCCTCGACAACGTCACGTTCCAGGTCCAGCCCGGCAGCGTGCATGCGCTGGTCGGCCCCAACGGTGGCGGCAAAAGTTCACTGATCAAGACTCTGCTCGGGCAGATGCCCCATCAGGGCAGTCTGAGTCTGCAATGGCCCGGCACACCGGGAACCATCGGCTACGTGCCTCAAGCCTTGGAATTCGATCGGGGTTTGCCGATGACCGTCGATGATTTCATGGCGGCCATGTGTCAGCGCCGTCCGGCGTTCCTCGGCTTGAGCAAACACTACGCAGCCGCTATTGGCGAAGCCCTGGAACGGGTCGGCATGCAGGACAAACGCAAGCGGCGCATGGGTGCGTTGTCTGGCGGTGAACGGCAACGGGTATTGCTGGCTCAGGGTCTGATTCCAGCGCCGCAGTTGCTGGTGCTCGACGAGCCGATGTCGGCGCTCGATGAGGCCGGTATTCAGGTGTTCGAACGGCTGCTCGGCGACTGGCGCCAGAGCGGGATCACCGTGCTGTGGATCGAACATGACCTGGAAGCGGTTGGACGGCTGGCGGATCGCGTCACCGGGCTCAATCGTCGGGTGCTGTTCGATGCCACGCCGAAACAGGCACTGACGCCGGAGCGATTATTGACTCTGTTTTCGACCCATCCACGGAGCGCTGCCTGATGAGTTACGAAGCCTTTCGATTGATGGTTCAGGGCTGGGCCTCGTCGGGTTACCTGCCCGAGGCGCTCGCCTACGGATTTGTGGTCAACGCGCTGCTCGCCGGCTTGCTGATCGGTCCGGTGTTGGGCGGTTTGGGTACGTTGGTGGTGGTCAAGCGCTTCGCGTTTTTCTCCGAAGCGGTGGGCCACGCGGCGTTGACCGGCGTGGCCATCGGCATTCTGCTGGGCGAACCTTACACCGGGCCTTATGGCAGCCTGTTCGGCTACTGCTTGTTGTTTGGCATCTTGCTGAACTACCTGCGCAACCGCACGGGTCTGGCGCCGGATACGTTGATCGGTGTGTTCCTCTCGGTGTCGTTGGCATTGGGTGCCAGTCTGCTGCTGATTCTGGCGGGCAAGATCAACGTGCACATCCTCGAAAACGTGCTGTTCGGTTCGGTGCTGACGGTGAACGGCAATGACCTGTTGGTGTTGGCCATCGTCGGTTCGCTGGTCATGGGGCTGGCCTTGCCGTTGTACAACCGCATCGTGCTGGCCAGTTTCAACCCGCAACTGGCGTCGGTCCGCGGTGTGGCGGTGAAGACCCTGGATTACCTGTTTGTGATTCTGGTGACGCTGATCACCGTGGCGGCGGTGAAAGTCATCGGCGCGATTCTGGTCGGTGCCTTGTTGGTAATTCCAGCGGCGGCGGCGCGCTTGCTCAGCCAGTCGCTCAAGGGCTTCTTCTGGTGCTCGGTGCTGATCGCCACCGTCAGTACGCTGTGCGGGATCCTCGCACCGATTGTGTTCGACCTGCCTATCCCGTCCGGCGCCGCGATCATTCTGGTGGCCGGCATCGCCTTCGCTCTCGCTGCCATTGCGCGTGGCGTCGTCCCAAGCCTGAAAGGGAATCTCGGATAAATGTCATTTTCTCTGCGTCAACTGAGCCTGGCCGTAGCCCTGTGTGGTCTGGTCAATACAGCCTTTGCGGCTGACAGCGTCAAACCGCTGCGCGTACTGGCGTCCTTGCCGATCACTTACGGGCTCGGCGAAGTCCTGCTCAAAGGCACCGACATTAGCCTTGAACGTGCTGCGCCAGCCAACCTGCCCGGCAGTCGTCAGACCGCGTACTTCACGGGTCGTGGCGCTCCGGCGCTGGCCAGACTGGCGACCGATGCCGATGCGGTGATCGGCCTGCGCTCGCTGTGGGCGGATGACCCGCTGTACCCGATCTCCCGGCGTAGCAACATCCGTATCGTTGAAGTCGATGCCGCGCGCCCGGTGGATGGCGCCCTGCCCGGCATCGCCGTGCAGCCTGGCAACAAGGTCGATGGGTTGAACAGTCAGCCGTGGTTTTCCAGCAACAACATGGGGCGAATGGCGGACGTGATAGCGGCGGACCTGGTGCGTCTGGCGCCCGAGGCCAAGCCGAAAATCGAGGCCAACCTGGCGGCGCTCAAACAGCGCTTGCTCAAGTTCAGCGCTGACAGCGAAGCGCGGTTGGCCAGCGCCGACAACCTCAGCGTGATGAGCCTGAGTGACCACTTTGGCTATCTGATTGGCGGCCTCAACCTGGAGCTGATCGGTCTCGATGCACGGCCGGATGCCGAGTGGACACCTGAAGCACTCAAGCAATTGGGCGCGACGCTCAAGGACAATGACGTGGCGGTGGTGTTGCATCATCGACAGCCCTCGGATGCGCTGAAAACGGTGATTGCCGACGCGGGTAGCCGGTTGGTGGTGTTGAGTGTGGACGCGGCGGATCCGGTGGCCGAGCTGGAGGGGAATGTGGATTTGCTGATCAAGGGATTGAGCGGTAAGCCATCAGCCTAAGATCAAAAGATCGCAGCCTCGTTTCACTCGACAGCTCCTACAGGTTTCCACAGATCCCTTGTAGGAGCTGTCGAGTGAAACGAGGCTGCGATCTTTTGATGTTCCACATACAAAAAAACCCGCTGACCTTACCGGCTCAGCGGGCTTCTTTTTGCGCGGTGACTTAGTGCGCCACGGCCGCCTGTTCTTCCATTTTCTGACGCAGGCTCAAAGGACGCATGTCAGTCCAGGTTTCTTCGATGTAGGCCAGGCAGTCCTTTTTCAGGCCGCTCTTGCCCACGGTGCGCCAGCCTGCAGGCACGGCTTTGTAATCGGGCCAGATCGAGTATTGCTCTTCGTGGTTGACCACGACCTGAAAGAGGATGTCCTCGCGGTCGAATACTGAAGTCATGGTGTTTCTCCATCGCTGTAGGGTGGACTGCACTGCGTGCGCAGCCGTTATGTAGAAGGAACGTGCCAGAGGCTGAAAAATTTAGAGACTGACGGTGGCAGCGGCCATGGCCCTGCCGAAAATCTCGGCCACCCGATCGATTTCCGTCGCAGTGATCACCAGCGGCGGCAGGAACCGCACCACGCCGCCATGACGGCCGCCCAGTTCAAGAATCAAGCCGCGCTTGAGGCATTCACGCTGCACCAGTGGCGCCAGACGACCGAAAATCGGTGGATGACCCAGTGCATCCGGTGCGCCCGTCGGGTCGACCAGTTCAACGCCGAGCATCAAGCCGCGACCGCGAATGTCACCCAGTTGCGGGAAGTCCCGTTGCAGGATGCGCAGGTGTTCGCTCAAACGTTCGCCCATGGCAGCGGCGTGCTCGCAGACCTTGTGTTCGGTCAGGTAACGCATCACCGCAGAACCTGCGGCCATGGCCATCTGATTGCCGCGGAAGGTCCCGGCATGGGCGCCTGGCAGCCAAGTGTCGAGCCAGTCACGATAGACCACCACGGCCAGCGGCAGACTGCCGCCGATGGCTTTGGACATGACCACCACATCGGGAATGATCCCGGCGTGCTCGAAGGCGAACATCTTGCCGGTGCGGGCAAAACCGCTCTGGATTTCATCGACGATCAGCGCCACGCCAGCCTTTTCGGTAATCCGCCGCAGGCCGCGCAACCAGTCGAGATCGGCCGGGATCACCCCGCCCTCGCCCTGCACCGCTTCAACGATCACTGCCGCCGGCAATTGCACACCTGCCTCGGGATCATTCAGCAGGTTTTCCAGGTAATTCAGATTGACCTGCACACCTTGCGCGCCGCCGAGCCCGAACGGGCAGCGGTAATCATAGGGATACGGCATGAACTGAACGCCACTGCTGAGCAAAGCGCCCAAGGGCTTTTTCGGCCCCAGACTGCCCATCAGGCTCAACGCGCCCTGGCTCATGCCGTGATATCCGCCCTGGAACGACAGCACGGTGCTGCGTCCGGTGGCGGTGCGCACCAGTTTCAGCGCGGCTTCCACCGCGTCGGTGCCGGTCGGGCCGCAGAACTGGATCCTGGCTTCAGCCGCCAATGCCGGCGGCAGCAGACCGAACAGGTCCTGAACGAACTGATCCTTGACCGGGGTGGTCAGGTCGAGGGTGTGCAGGGGCAGTTCATCGGTCAACACTTGCTGGATCGCTTCGATCACCACCGGATGGTTGTGCCCCAGGGCCAGGGTCCCGGCGCCGGCCAGACAGTCGATGAAACGGCGGCCTTCGACGTCTTCGACATAAATGCCCTTGGCACGTTTGAGGGCCAGGGGAATACGTCGCGGATAGCTGCGGGCATTCGATTCCTGCTGGTTTTGACGGGCCAGCAACGGCGATTCGTTGAACTGATAAAGCGTCTCGGTCGGCGCCGAAGTGATCCGGGCCGACTGATCTTCCATAAGGCTGGTAGCGACTGACATCTCTCGACCCCTCAATAAGGTTTTCCTGTTCTGGAAACGCATCAGGGCGTCGAGGATTTAGACCCTCGATCAGCTTTCTATGAAGGGGGTGTCAGTGCTTTGCGCATGGGAATGGCGTGGAGCCCAGCCACCGCGAAGGTTTCAGCGCAAGGCTGGTAACCCAGATGACGGTAAAACGCTTCACTGGTACGGGTGCTATTGAGTCGTGCCTGGCGCAAACCCTGATGGGTCAACCAGTCTTCGAGGTCGTGCACCAGTGCTTGCCCGGCCCCGCGCCGAAACCATTCCGGCTGCACGTAACAGAACGCGACCTTGCCGCTGATCGCGGCCATGGCGACACCGACCGGTTTGTCCTGCAACAGGGCGATGTTCAGGTACAACCGCTGATCGGTCAGCCAGGGCTGCACGTGTTCGATGGTCTTGTTGTGGGTCCAGGTGGCGACGGTCAGCGGATCGTTGCGATGGTCGAGCGCGCAACACACGCGAATGGAGCGCTCGACGATCCGGCTGATGATGCCGGCGTCCGCAGGGGTTGCCTTGCAAATGTGTATGGGTGCATCCATGGCGCTGTTACCTCAATCCATTGAGTCAAAGCTGCCGGGGACGATAGCGTCGGTGACGGCTCGAATGCCAATGGAGAGGAGTTACATTTGATGTGCAACACAGAAACAGTGTGGGAGCGGGCTTGCTCGCGAAGGCGGACTCACAGCCAACATCATCGGTGAATGTTAAACCGCTTTCGCGAGCAAGCCCGCTCCCACATTTGCTCTGCGGTGCTTGTCAGATGGGTTGCAACGGCATGGTCAGTTCGACTCGCAACCCATCCGGCCGGCTGTCGAAATGCAACGTACAACCGCAGCGCTGGACAATCGCCTGGACAATCGCCAGACCAAGACCGCAGCCGGTGCTTTGACCGTTGCGCCAGAAACGTTGGGTCAGGTGTTGCAGATCGTCTTCGGCAATGCCGGGACCATGGTCGCGAACCACAAACTGCACGCGGTTGCCGGTGGTTACCAGACTCAGCTCCACCGCGCCGTCGTCCGGGGTATGACGCAGCGCGTTGTCCAGCAGGTTGCGCAACGCGGCAATCGACAGCACGGCGGGCATTTGCACCGGGGCGTGAGAGATCTTCGGCGGCAGCTGAAATTTGATCCGCTGACGATCACCGCTGGCGGCGTCCTGAATCGCCAGTTTCGCCACCTGTTCGGCGCTGCATTGCACACCATCATCGAACGACAGACTGCCCTCGACCCGCGCCAGCAGCAGCAATTGTTCAAGGGTCCGGTGCAAGCGATCGGCGCCCTCTTCGGCCCGGGCCAGGGACTGATCCCGCGCCGCGCCGTCGGTCATGCGCGCCACTTGCAGGTGGGTCTTGATCGCCGTCAGCGGGCTTCGTAATTCGTGGGCAGCGTCACCGGTCAGACGGCGTTCCCGTTCGATGGTCTTGCCGATCCGTTGGAACAGCTGATTCTGGGTGTCCAGCAACGGTTGCAATTCGCTGGGCAGCGGTTGGATCTGCAACGGTTCCAGGGAGTCGGCGCTGCGGCGCATCAAGGCATCGCGCATGCGGTTCAGCGGCGCCAATCCCTGGCCGATGCCCAGCCAGAGCAGGCACAGGCAACCGAGCAAGGCCACGCCCACCGGCACCGAAGCCGCCAGCAGGATCGACAGGTTCAGCGCTTCACGCTCGATCTGCCGATCGGCGGTGGTGATGCGCACGTCGCCGCGGGCCAGGGTGAAACTGCGCCACGGTGCACCGTCGATCATCTGGTCGTGGAAGCCCATTTTTTCGGCTTCCAGAGTTTGTTGCGGATCGGTGTGACTGCGGGCGAGGATTTCGCCACGTAACGAACTGACCTGACAGGCCATGCCACCGGGGATGTTCAGTTGTTCAGCGCTGAAATGGGTGCCCTCGCCCTTGCTCGGCAACGCCGGCATTTGCTCCATCAGGCCGGCGACCATGCGTGCCGACGCTACCAGCCGCTGGTCGAGGGAAAACATCATTTGGTTGCGCAGGTCGCTGAGCATCCAGGCCGCAGCCAAGGCCCAGATCAGGGCAAAAGCGGCGCCGAGTGTCAGGCTCAGGCGCAAACGCAGGCTCATCACTTTTTCAGTTCCTCTCCACCATTGGCCGGCCCCAAGCGATAGCCCAGGCCACGCACCGTCTCGACAATGCCATTGCCGAGTTTGCGCCGCAGGTGATGGATATGCACGTTGAGGGCGTTGCTTTCCAGCTCATCGTTAAAACCATAAACGCTGTCTTTCAATTGCTCGGTGGACAGCACCCGGCCCCGATTATGCAGCAAGGCCTGCAACAGCGACTGCTCACGACGAGAAAGGTCCACCGGCTGGCCGCCGAGCATGGTTTCGCGGCTGCTCGGATCATAAGTCAGACGGCCGTGTTCGATCAGGTTGACACTGCGCCCCGCCACTCGTCGCAACAACGTGTGCAGACGCGCCGCCAGTTCGCGCAGGTCGAAAGGCTTGAGCAAGTAATCGTCAGCGCCGGCCTGCAAGCCATCAACACGGTCGGTGACTGAATCCCGGGCGGTGAGGATCAACACCGGGATTTCCAGACCGTTGTGTCTTAACTGCTGCAGCAGCTTCAATCCGTCTTCATCGGGCAGACCGAGGTCGAGCACCATCACATCGAACTCCGCGACCTTGAGCATCGCCCGGGCAGACGATGCGGTGGCGACATGCTCTACCGTCAGGCCCTGAGCGGTGAGGCCGGCGACAATGCCGCTGGCGATCAGCTCATCGTCTTCGCAAACCAGTACGTGCATGGGTGCTCCAAGAGAAAAAACGCGAGTCAATCAGGTGAGGATTAAGGCGCAATTATGTCAACCATGGCGGCTGACGAACAGCCTGACGTTCACTGAGTATTCTTTATCTGGAGTAAAGCTCATTACCCGCTCCAACGAGAAACACACAATAACAATAAACCGCTCTAACCCCGAAAGAATTATAAGTAAGATAATCTCCACACCAGGCCAACATCCGCCAACCCTGAAGACATAAACAACTCAACAAACTGAAAGGAATCAGATCATGCAAATACTCAAAAATTTTGTGGCCGTTGATTGGCGCGCAAGCAACGATAAAATTTACTTCTTCTTCAAAGACACTAACAAATACTCTCGATTTGATATTGCCTCCAACACGGTGGAAACGGGATATCCTGCCGATATTACATTCGATAACTGGGGAGCCGTTCATGCTTCCCTAAAAAATCTGCGATTCGGATTCGCGTCCAGTGCGCTCGGAGGTACATGGGGTGGGGGAGATGACATCTTATGGCTATTTCATAAAACCAACAATACGCCCATGGTCTGGAAGTACGACCAGGACCTTGACAAACCCGTTGCAAATTATCGCCTTGAAGATTCGATATGGCGTTCACTAACCCCTTACTTTGACAGTATTGTCGCGGGCACCTGGTGGGATACCTTTGCGCCAAAAAACGTATTCCGTTTCTTGACAAATGACGGTCACTACATCGTATTTAACTACACGACAAACAAAATATCACGGCTGCCAATAACGCCTGAATCCTGGCCTGGATTGGCGCCGTATAAAAACCGAATCATAGGCGCAGTGCAAAATGACGGACCTCTGATTGACACTTATTACTATATCTTTCTCACCAACAACGAATACATCAGATATAACCTGAAAGATAATAAAGCAGAGACCGGCCCGAAAAAAATCAATGATGATAATTGGCCCGGACTGTTGAGGGACTGAGGATTCAGCGACGTCCGGTTGCGCGGTTAATCATCGGTTAATCGCCGCCGCCCATTGTGCACCTCACTTGCACAGGGACAAGGCTTACCCATGCGTCGACTGTTTCTATTTTTTGTTCTGCTGATCTCGGGCCTGGCCCAGGCAGGGACCAATCCGTTCGAGACCCAACCCGATTTTCTACCCGTCGGCAAAGCGTTCATCTTCACCTCCGAACGCCTTGATTCCGGTGAAACCCAGCTCTATTGGCAGATCGCCGACGGTTATTACCTTTACCAGCAACGCCTGAAATTCGATGGCTTGCCCGCGGAACACAAGCCTGCATTGCCTGATGGCGAAGCGCACAGCGACGAGTTCTTCGGCGAACAGCAGGTCTATCGCCAAGGCCTGGAATTGAAGATCCCGGCAGGTGCCACGGGTCAAATCAAAGTGGGCTTCCAGGGCTGTGCCGATGCCGGTTTGTGTTATCCACCGCAAACTCAGGTGGTGGATCTGGGCGGCAAATCGACTACCGCGGCGACAAACGAAGCGCCGGACCAAGCCTTGGCCAGCGACCTGCAACAGCGGGCGCTGGGTTGGAGCTTGCTGGTGTTCTTCGGTCTGGGGCTGCTGCTGGCCTTCACGCCTTGCTCGCTACCGATGCTGCCGATTCTGGGCGGTTTGATCGTCGGCAGTGGCGCCACGCCCAAGCGCGGTTTCGCCTTGGCCGCCAGCTATGTCGTGAGCATGGCGCTGGTGTATGCGGCGATGGGCGTGCTGGCCGCGCTGCTCGGGGCGAACCTGCAAGCGCTGTTGCAAAATCCTTGGTTACTGGGCAGTTTCGCCGCGGTGTTCGTGCTGTTGGCCCTGCCGATGTTTGGCTTCTTCGAACTGCAACTACCGGTGGCGGTGCGGGATCGGCTGGAGAATGTCTCACGCAATCAGCGCGGTGGCAGCCTGATCGGCGCCGGTGCGCTGGGCGCGTTGTCCGGTCTGCTGGTCGGTCCATGCATGACCGCTCCTCTGGCGGGCGCCCTGCTCTACATCGCGCAAAGCGGCAATGCGCTGCACGGCGGGTTGATTCTATTCGCCATGGGCATTGGCATCGGTGTGCCGCTGATGTTGTTGGTGACCGTCGGCAATCGCTTCCTGCCTAAACCCGGCGCGTGGATGAACCTGCTCAAAGGCGTGTTCGGTTTCCTGTTCCTCGCCACCGCGTTGCTGATGCTGCGACCGGTGCTGGATGAATCGCTGTGGATCGGCCTGTGTGGTGCTTTGTTGCTGATTGCCGCCTACTGCGCCTGGAAACAGTCGGAAGGTTTCGGTCGCGTCGCGCATCTGTTCGGTGCCAGCTCATTGTTGCTCGGCGTTTGGGGCAGTCTGTTGATGATCGGTGCAGCGGGCGGCAGTGATGACCTGTTGAAACCGCTGCAGGTCTATAGCGCTGCAAATGCGAGCAATGTCGCCCGCCCGGTCGGCCACGACGCATTCACCACGATCAAGGACCCGGCAGCTCTGCAACGGGAGCTCGACGCGGCACAGGCTCAAGGCCAATGGGTGCTGCTGGACTACTACGCCGACTGGTGCGTGTCGTGCAAGGTCATGGAAAAACAGGTGTTCGGCAAAGCTCGCGTACTGGAAGCCTTGAGCGATGTGCGCTTGCTACGGCTGGACGTCACCGCCGACAATGCCGCCAGCCGCGAACTGCTTGGCCGTTATAAAGTGCCGGGGCCGCCGAGTTTTTTGTGGATCGGCGCCGACGGCGAAGAACGTCGTAGCCAGCGCATCACTGGCGAGGTCGATGCCGACACCTTCCTGCAACGCTGGACCACTACCCGAGACGCCCGTTAATGCTGACTTTTACCCTCGGCACGTTTGCCATCGCGCTTAACCACCTGCTGCTGATCAGTGCCCTGGCGCTGGCGACGTTTGTCGGCTGGCGGGTGGCCAAGCGCGGCGGCGAGAATCCGGAGTCGGTGCTGTTCAGCCTGTTCCTGCTGGGTATGCTGGCCGCCCGGGTCGGTTTCGTAGCCGTTTACTGGACCCATTATCGCGATGATCCCTGGCAGATCATCGACCTGCGCGACGGCGGTTTCCTCGCCTGGCCGGGTGTGATCGTGCTGCTGCTCGCCGCGTTGTATCGAGGCTGGCGTCGTCCGGGCTTGCGCCGGCCGTTGGGCTTTGGCGTGGCCAGCGGCCTGGCGTTCTGGCTGCTGGCGACCTTCTCCCTGACCATTTATGAACAAGGCACACGCCTGCCGGAAATTACCCTGCGCAATGCCGCCGGTGAAACCGTGCAACTGGCCGATTACAAGGGCGGCCCGTTGGTGATCAATCTCTGGGCCACCTGGTGTCCGCCGTGCCGTCGGGAAATGCCGGTGCTGGAAAACGCCCAGCAACACCGCCCGGACCTGACGTTCCTGTTCGTCAATCAGGCTGAAAGCATGCAAAGTGTCAGTACTTTCCTGGAAACCCAGGGCCTGAGCCTGTCCAACGTACTTTTTGACGGCAGTGGCCGATTGGGTCAGGCCGTCGGCTCCATGGCGTTGCCGACTACGCTGTTCTATAGCCCCGACGGTCGCCTGCTGGGCAGCCATCTGGGTGAGCTGTCGGAAGCCAGCCTGGCCCGCGCCCTGGAAAACTTCGACACCCCGAATCCTGCCGTACCGGCCACCTCTTCAAGGAAATTGCCATGCCCCGCCTCCGCCACCTGCTGACGTTGACCCTGGGCGCCGCCCTGCTGCATCTACCGTCGGTGCAGGCCGCCGAAGAATTACCCGAAGCGATCAAGAAAATCGAATCCAAGGGCGCGAAAATCGTCGGCCAATTCGACGCACCCGATGGCTTGCGCGGTTATGCGGCGCAGTACCAGAACCGTGGCATAGCGCTGTACCTGACCCCGGATGGCAAGCACGTGCTGCTCGGCAATCTGTACGACGCCGACGGCAACGACCTGAGCAGCGCGCCGTTGCAGAAGCTGGTTTACGCACCGATGTCCAAGGAAGTCTGGGGCAAGATGGAAGCCAGCAACTGGATCGGTGACGGGAAGAAAGATGCACCGCGGGTCGTGTACCTGTTCAGTGATCCGAATTGCCCTTATTGCAACGTGTTCTGGGAACAGGCGCGGCCATGGGTAAAGGCGGGCAAGGTGCAGCTGCGGCACATCATGGTCGGCATCATTCGCGAAGACAGTCCGGGGAAATCGGCTGCACTGCTGGCCGCCAAGGATCCGCAGAAAGCGCTGGAAAACCATGAAAAGTCAGGCAAGAACAGTTCGCTAAAAGCCCTGAAAGACGTGCCACCGGCAATTCAGGCGAAACTGGCGGCGAACATGCGGCTGATGGAAGACCTGGAGCTGCAGGCCACCCCGGCGATTTTCTACATGGACGACAAGGGCGAGCTGCAACAACAGCAAGGCGCGCCTTCGCCGGACAAGTTGGTGAAGATTCTCGGGCCTAAGTGACCTCACCGGCCCCTTCGCGAGCGAAGGGGCCGGTAAGAGCGACTAAGTTCTCTGGGCCAGGAATTTCAGCAGCACCTCGGTGACAAACTGCGGATTCTCCAGATTGGAGATATGCCCCGCCCCCGGCACCAGCACAGATGGGCAACCGATTAACTCGGCCATCTCCCGCGTCTCCGATGGCGGTCGCGGTTTGTCCTGGTCACCACACATCACCAGCGTGGTTTCAGGATTCAACTCGCCCAGTCGCGGCAACAGATCATCACGCCCAAACGTAATCCGCCCCATCGGCACGATGCTTTCACGCAGACGCTCGGGCGGCAATGCAGCCAGCTTGGCTCGGAACTCCTGATACAGCGCCGACTGCGGATCGATGCCCGGACGGAAGAAGATCGGCACCACGATATCGAGTAGCTGCGGCGCGATCATGCCGGTGTCTTCGATCTGTTTGAACAGCGAGAAATAGTAGTGGCGAGTCGGTTCCGGTTCGACGCCGACGTAAGTGTCCATCAGCACCAGACCATTGATCCGCTGCGGCGCCGATAGCGCCAGACGCACGCCCCACATGCCGCCGACCGAGAGACCGACCAGCGTGACACGGTCGATGTCCAGATGATCGAGCAACGCCAGTGCCTGGCGTGCGATGTCATCCAGCGATTTCGTGCCTTGGGGTAGCGGTCCGGATTCACCGTGGCCCCACAAGTCCAGAGCAATCACCCGGTAGTGTTGCGACAACGCGGAAATCTGCGGCGCCCACATGGCCTGGTCCCACAGATAACTGCCGGCCAGCAGAACGGCCGGGCCAGTGCCTTGATCAAGGTAGTGAAGTGATTCTCCGTCTATTGTTGCGAAGGGCATCGACTGTCTCCTTTGTGAATTGCGATCCACCCAAAAAAGCACAGGCAGCCTGAGCCGCATGTGCTCGGCAGTCAACCGGATTGAAGATCAAAAGATCGCAGCCTGCGGCAGCTCCTACAAGTGTATGCCTAGCCTGTGTAGGAGCTGGCGAAGCCTGCGATCTTTTGATGTTTAAAGCCCTTCCAGTTCCGCCATCAAGTCATTCAGACGATCCACCTTCTCCTCGGTGATATCGCTCGCCGCCAGCCCACCGATGTATTCAGCCAACTCAGCCACCGTGCTGCATTCGAACATCGCCCGCAGCGGCACATCACGTTGCAGGGCTTTCTGCACCCGCGAAGCGATCTGCGTCGCCAGCAGCGAATGCCCGCCCAGCTCGAAGAAGTTGTCGCGAATACCGACCTTCTCGACCTTCAGCACCTCGGCCCAGATATCGACCAGGGTCTGCTCCAGTTCATTGCGCGGCGCCTGGTAGTCCTGACTCTGCAACTGACCGATCTCCAGCACCGGCAGAGCCTTGCGATCAAGCTTGCCGTTGGCGTTGAGCGGCATGCGATCCAGCCATAGCCAGTGCAGCGGCACCATGTATTCCGGCAGCTCGGCACGCAGCCGTTGCTTGATGCGTTCCAGCCGCTCGGTTGGATTGATTGAAGAATCAGCCGCTACCAAATAGCCGACCAGATGCTTGCCGTTGACCCCTTCCTGCACACCCACCGCCGCTTCGCGCACTTCCGGTTGCTCATGCAGACGCGCCTCGATTTCACCCAGTTCAATGCGATAACCGCGGATCTTCACTTGATGGTCGATACGCCCGACATATTCCAGCACGCCGTCACTGCGCCGACGGGCCAGGTCGCCGGTGCGATACAGACGATCACCCGGTTCACCAAACGGATTCGGCACAAACACCTGCGCGGTGCGCAGCGGATCGCTCACATATCCGCGCCCGACACCGGTGCCGGCGACACACAACTCACCCACCGCACCCAGCGGCACCAGTTCCAGCGCGCCATCGAGCAGGTACAAACGGTTGTTGTCGGTCGGCGTACCGATCGGCAAATAGCTGCCACGCGTCGACGCCATGTCCACACGGAAGAACGCCACGTCATCCGAGCATTCCGCCGGACCGTAGGCATTCACCAGACCGATCTGCGGGTAGCGCAGCAACCACTGGTGCGCCAGTTCCGGCGGCATTGCCTCACCGGTCGGCAGCATCCAGCGCAAGCCGTCGAGGCTCATGCGTTCCTGGGCAAGCATGCCCTGGATCAGCGACGGCACGCTTTCCAGCACGGTAATGCCCTGGGCCGACACATGCGCCAGCAAACCCTGCGGATCATGGGCGATGGTGTTCGGCACGATGTCCACTCGAGCGCCGAACAGCGGTGCGGCGAGGAACTGCCAGACCGAAATGTCGAAACTTTGCGAGGCGGTTTGAGCGATCACGTCGGCGGCGTTCAGGTTCAGATACGGCACCTTGCTCAACTGATTGTTGAGCATGCCGCGCTGCTCGACCATCACGCCCTTCGGCAGACCGGTGGAACCCGAGGTGTAGATCACGTAGGCGAGGTTGTCCGGACCACTGTAGACACCCGGATTGACCACCGAAACATCGCTCGCCTGCACCTCTTCCCACACCAGCAACTTCGGCCGATTGGCGCAACTGAACTGTTCCAGTAGCGCGACAGCTTGTTCACGACAGGCCTCAGTGCAAACCAGCAACGGCGTGCGGCTCAGGTCAATGATCCGGCTCAGACGCTGACTCGGCAGGCCCGGGTCCAGCGGCAAGTAACCGGCGCCCGCCTTGAAGCTGCCGATGATCATGCCCAGCAGATCGAGGTTACGTTCAGCCAGCAATGCCACCGGTTGATCCAGCCCGACGCCTGCCGCAATCAGCGCATGGCCGAGACGGTTACTGCGCTGGTTCAGCTCAACGTAGCTGTGCAACTTGTCGAGGCAACTCGCGGCAATCCGTTGTGGATGTTGCGCGACCTGAGCTTCGAACAACGCGACGTAGCTCTGCTCCAGCGGATAGTCGTGTTCACTCTGATTGCAGCCATGGATCAGGAAGTCCTGCTCTTCGGGCCCCAGCAGCGGCAAGTCAGCCATGTCGTCATGGAAACCTTCGACCAGCGCCAGCAGCAACCGCTTGAACTCGCCGAGCATGCGTTCGACGGTCGATTCATCGAAGTAACGCTGGTCGTAAGACAGGTGCAAGCCCAGGTCATCGCCCGGATAGCAGACCGCCGTCAGCGGGAAGTTGGTGTGGGTTCGACCCGAATCAGACGTCGCGTTGAGGCTCTGCGCACGGTCCAGCACCGAGACTTCCACCGGAGCGTTTTCGAACACGAACAGGCTGTCAAACAACGGCTGGCCCTTGGGCAGTTCGCTGTTTTCCTGAATGCTCACCAGCGGCAGGTATTCGTACTCGCGCAGCTGCATGTTGCAGTCGAGCAAGCCACTGAGCCATTGACGAACGCTGCAACGCTGATCGTCTTCGGGCATTTTCACCCGCAGCGCGACGCTGTTGATGAACAGCCCGACGGTGCGCTGCATCGCTGGCATTTCCACCGGACGACCAGCCACCGTGACGCCGAACAGCACGTCGCGATCACCGCTCAAACGTCGCAGCACCAGCGCCCACGCCGCTTGAGCAAAGGTGTTGATGGTCAGTTGATGCGCCTGGGCCAGTTCGCGCAGTTGCGCACCGTCACGGGCATCCAGCCTTGTGTAGCGGTCGCCGACGATCATGCCGCCGCTTTCACCGGCATGTTCACGCAGGAACGGCCGGTCGCTCGGAATCGGCGTGGTCCGCTCGAAGCCTTGCAGGTTGGTTTTCCACCACTGCCGCGCCTCGGCCAGGCTCTGGCGCTGCAGCCAGCCGATGTAGTCGCGATAGCGCGGTGGCAAGGCCAGCTGCGCGTCTCGACCTTCGCCCAGTGCGGTGTAGATTTCGAAGAAATCGTTCATCAGCAGCGAACGGCACCAGGCATCGATGAGGATGTGGTGGTTGCTCATCATGAACCAGTAGCGCGCTGCGCCCACCCGGATCAGTCGCAAGTGGAACGGTGCCTGATTGAGCAGATCGAACCCGGCCTCACGCTCGCTTTTAAGCAACGCCTGCAACGCCGACTCCTGCTCGGCTTCGGCGATTGCGGTCCAGTCCAGATACTCGATTGGCGTGCTGCCCGGCTTGTGGATAACTTGCAGCATGTCTTCGCCGACGTTCCAGCAGAACGATGCGCGCAGGGCTTCGTGACGGGCGATCACCGCTTGCCAGGCCTGGGTGAAACGCTGCGGGTCGAGCTCGCTGTTGATGCGGTAGCGATCCTGCATGTAGTAGAGGCCGGTGCCCGGCTCCAGCAAGGTGTGCAGCAGCATGCCTTCCTGCATCGGGGTCAGCGGGTAGACGTCTTCGATAGCCGCGGCCGGGATGGGCAGCGCGTCGAGTTGCGGTTGGGTCAGTTTCGCCAACGGGAAGTCCGACGGCGTCAGGCCTCCCGCGTCGTCGTGCAGGCAATGCTCGATCAGGCTGTGCAATTCGCTGAGGTAAGCGTCTGCCAGATCGGTGATGGTCTGCACATCGTGGCGTTCGGCGCTGAAGGTCCAACGCAACACGAGCTCACCGCCATAGACCTGACTGTCGACGCTCAGCTCATTGGGCAGCGGCGCGCGAGGATCATGGGCTGCGCCGACCGCTTCATCGAGAGGACGGAACAAGGCGTCCGCGCCAAAGCTCTGGTCGAACTGACCGAGGTAGTTAAAGGTGATCGGCGCCACCGGCAAGGCCGCCATGCTTTGACGGCACAGGTCCTCGGCCAGATAACGCAACACGCCATAACCCAGGCCTTTGTGCGGCACCGCACGCAGTTGTTCCTTGATCGCCTTGATCGAGGCGCCCTGCCCGTCCGCTGGCATCAGCCGCAACGGATAGGCACTGGTGAACCAGCCGACGGTTCGCGTCAGGTCGATTTCGTCGAACAGCGTTTCACGGCCATGGCCCTCAAGTTGAATCAACGCCGACGCGTGACCACTCCAGCGGCACAGCACGCGCGCCAATGCGGTCAACAGCAAGTCGTTGACCTGGGTGCGATAGGCACTCGGCGCTTGCTGCAACAATTGTCGGGTGCGCTCGCTGTCGAGACGCACACTGACGGTTTGTGCATGACGATTCTGCCGGCCACCCTCGGGTCGATCACACGGCAACTCGACGCTTTCACCGGCCAGTTGCGCCTGCCACCCGCTCAGTTCTTCACGCAGGGATTCGCTGCCGGCATACGCCTGCAAGCGCTCGGCCCAGTCCTTGAAGGCACTGGTTTTCGCCGGCAGTTTTGCCGACTGCCCCGCGTCCAGTTGGCGATACACCGTTTGCAGGTCGTCCAGCAGCACCCGCCAGGAAACGCCGTCCACCACCAAGTGGTGAATGGCAATAAACAGCCGTTGTTGGCCCTCGGGCCCGTCGACCAGCAGCGCCCGCATCAGCGGTCCCTCTTCGAGGTTGAGGCTGCGCTGGGCATCGGCGAACAGTGCCGCGCATTTGTCCATGGCCGCAACGCGCACTTGCCACAGCACCGGCGCATCGGAAATCGCGTGGTGCTCGGCCTGCCATTGACCTGCGACGTCGGTGAAACGCAAACGCAAGGCGTCGTGCTGTTCGATCACCGCCAGCAATGCTTGCTCGAGGCGATGGGGTTCCAGCACCACGGTGGGTTCCAGCAGCAATACCTGGTTCCAGTGTTGGCGCTGGGGGATATCGGTGTCGAAGAACCAGTGCTGGATCGGCGTGAACCGCGATTCGCCGGTCAGCAAACCTTGCTCGGCCTTGACCTGCTCGGTGCGGGTCGCCACGGCGACCAGGGTCTGTACCGTCTGGTGCTGGAACAGGTCGCGCGGGCTGAAATGAATGCCTTGTTGGCGTGCACGGCTGACCACCTGGATCGACAGAATCGAGTCGCCCCCCAGTTCGAAGAAGTTGTCGTTGAGGCCGACTTGTTCGACGTTCAGCACTTCGCACCAGATCGCGGCCAACGTCAGTTCAAGCTCATTGCTCGGCGCCACGTAGTGCTGACGGTTCAGCTCCGGGTCCGGCGCTGGCAATGCGCGGCGGTCGAGTTTGCCGTTGGCGGTCAGCGGCATGCTGGCCAGCAAGATCAAGTGCGTCGGCACCATGTAATCCGGCAACTGGGATTTGAGATGATTCTTCAGGACTTCGCGCAGTGAGGCTTGTAGGGTTTCGTCCTGCTCGGCAACGTCGGTCACCAGATAGCCGACGAGTTGTTTTCCGCTCGGTGCATCAAGGGCCAAAACCACGGCCTCACGCACGGATTCATGCTCTAGCAGACGGGTTTCGATCTCGCCCAGTTCGATGCGGAATCCACGAATTTTCACTTGATGGTCTATGCGCCCGAGGTACTCCACCAGACCATCGTCGCGCTGACGCACCCGATCGCCGGTGCGGTACAGACGCCCGCCATTGGCGGCAAAAGGATCGGCAACAAACCTCTCCGCCGTCATACCCGGACGCTGGTGATAACCCTGCGCCAGACCGGCACCGCCGACGTACAACTCGCCGGTCGCGCCTTGCGGCACCAACGCCAGATCGGCATCAAGGATGTACGCCACGCGAGCGCCAATCAGGCTACCGATCGGCACACTGCCCATTCCCTCTTCAAGCTGCTCGGGGGCGAGGCTCGCCAGCGGCATGACCACGGTTTCGGTTGGACCATAGGCATTGAAAAACAGACTCGGCTTGAACGCTGCGCGAATT
This sequence comes from Pseudomonas sp. MDT1-17, assembly GCF_054898105.1. NCBI lineage: Bacteria > Pseudomonadati > Pseudomonadota > Gammaproteobacteria > Pseudomonadales > Pseudomonadaceae > Pseudomonas > Pseudomonas sp. MDT1-17. Next base: position 4,774,529 of record NZ_JBUBVM010000001.1, read on the forward strand.
CGCGCCAAGTGTTCGCCGGTCAAGGCTTCACCGCCGGTGATGCACATCCGCACCGGTAATGTCTCGCCCTGAGTCGCCAGCCACTGCGCCAATTGGCTGCCGTAGCTTGGGGTGAAGCCGAGGATATTGATGTTGTGACGACGAATCAGACCGCAGATTTCTTCCGCGTCCCACTGGCCTTGCGCACGCAGAACGACTTGCGCCCCACTCAACAGCGGCACCAGCAAACGCTCGGTCGCGGCGTCGAAGTTGATTGAATAGAAATGCAGCTCGCAGTCGTCCGGGCGCATGCCGAAGCGCTCGATCACGGCGCGGCAATGCATGGCGATTTCGCCGTGGGACACCACCACACCTTTTGGTTTGCCGGTAGAGCCCGAGGTGTAAATCAGGTACGCCTGATGTTGCGGCAGGCTGATAAACGGCAGCTCGGTGAATGGGTAATTGGCCAGTTCGGCGGCGTCTTCTTCGAGGCACCAGCGGGCCACGGTCGACGGCAATTCACCAAGGGCTTTGAACATCGCCGCATCGCTGAGCAGCAAACCGATGCCGCTGTCTTCGATCATGTAGTGCAAACGGTCCAGCGGGTATTCCGGGTCCAGCGGTACGTAGGCGCCGCCCGCCTTGAGAATCGCCAGCAGGCCGACGACCATTTCCAGCGACCGCTCAAGCGCCAGACCGACCCGAATCTGCGGCCCAACCCCACGCTCGCGGAGCATCCAGGCCAGGCGATTGGCGCGACTGTCGAGTTCGGCGTAGCTCAGGGTTTGCCCGGCGAACGTCAGTGCGGGTGCATCTTTGCGGATCAGGGCCTGCTCGCTGAACAGGTGATGAATGCACTGGTCGAGTCGATGTTCGCCCGGCTCGACGCCGAGGCTGTCGAGCAGGTTTTGCTGTTCGGTGGCGTCCAGCAATGGCAACTCACTGAGGCGCTGTTGCGGATCGGCCAGCAGCGCTTCCAGCAGGTTGCGCCAATGCCCGGCCATCCGCGCAATGCGTGGTTCATCGAACAGATCAGTGCTGTAGGTCAGGCAGCAACCCAGGCGATGGTTGAGGTCGGTGACTTCCAGGTTGAGGTCGAACTTGGTCGCTCGCGCATCGTTGGCCAGGTACTCGACGGTCATGCCGGCCAGTGTGCGGCTCTGCTGGAATTCCCAGCGCTGCACGTTGCACATCACTTGGAACAGCGGGTTGTAGGCGGCGCTGCGCGGTGGCTGCAAGGCTTCAACCAAGTGATCGAACGGCAAGTCTTGATGGGACTGGCCTTCGATCACGGTGTGGCGAACCTGCTCGAACAACTCACCCACGGACATTTGCCCGTCGAGCTGGCAACGCAGCACCTGGGTGTTGAGGAACGCACCGATCAGCCCCTCGCTTTCCGGGCGAATCCGGTTGGCCACCGGCGCACCGATGCGCAGATCGGTCTGGCCGCTGTAGCGATAAAGCAGCACGGCCAGCGCGGCGGTCATGGTCATGAACAGGGTCAGACCGTGGTGTGCATTGAAGGCGCGTACCCGGGCGGCAAGGTCATCGCTCAGGTCGAAACGGAACAGCTCGCCCTGATGACTTTGCACGGGCGGACGTGGACGGTCGGCGGGCAATTCCAGCAGCGGATGTTCACGCCCCAGTTGTGTGGTCCAGTAATCGAGTTGGCGCTGACGTTCGCCAGACTCCAGCCACTGACGCTGCCAGACGCTGTAATCCAGGTAGTGCACCGGCAGCGGTTGCAGCGGCGATTCGCGGTCATCGACAAAGGCTTCGTAGAGCGCACTCAGTTCCCGAGCGAAAATGTCCATCGCCCAGCCTTCGGTGACGATGTGGTGCAGGGTCAGCACCAGGTAGTGTTCCTGCTCGGCGGTCTTGACCATACAGGCGCGCAGCAGCGGTCCGGTTTCCAGATCGAACGGTTGATGCGCCTCGTCGTCGGCCAGTTGCTGGACGCGCTGTTCGCGGCTATCAACGTCGAGCGCGCAGAAGTCCTTCCAGTCCATGCGCATCCCGGTGTCCGGGTGAACCCGTTGCCGGGCCACGCCGTCGATGCTCGGGAACGTGGTGCGCAAGGTTTCGTGGCGCATGATCAGTGCTTGCAGCGCGGCTTCGAAGCGCCCGACATCGAGTACCCCGCGCAGCCGCGCCATGCCGCCGACGTTATAGGCCGGGCTGTCCGGTTCCATCTGCCAGAGGAACCACATGCGCTGCTGGGAATAGGACAACGGCACCGGTTGGCTGCGGTCGACTTTCTCGATGGGCGGCTGCAGATTGGTGTTGCCACTGGCCTGGATCAGTTGAACCTGTTCGGCAAACGCGCCCAGCTCGCTGTTTTCGAACAGCGTGCGCAGCGGCAACTCGACGTCGCAGGCCTGACGGGTGCGGGAAATGATTTGCGTGGCCAGCAGCGAGTGGCCGCCGAGGGCGAAGAAATCGTCACGCAGACCGATTTGCACCCGTCCTAATACTTCACGCCAGATACCGGCGATGCGTTGTTCCAGCGCGGTGACCGGTTCGACGTGTTCGCGGACTTGCCATTGCGGTTCCGGCAAGGCGCGACGATCGAGTTTGCCACTGGGGCTCAGGGGCATTTCGTCCAGACGCATCAACTGCGCCGGAACCATGTATTCCGGCAGTTCAGACGCCAGTGCAGTTTTCAGGCGGGCGGTTTGAGCGTCTTCGGTTTCGCCGGTTTCAGTGGCGATGTAGTAACCGATCAACTGTGCGCCGGCCGCCGTTTCGCGCACCAGCACCACGGTTTGAGCGACGCCGTCCTGAGCCAGCAGACGTGCTTCGATTTCTTGCGGTTCAACGCGGAAGCCGCGCAGTTTGACCTGTTGATCGAGGCGGCCGAGGTATTCGATTACGCCGTCAGCGGTCCAGCGCGCACGGTCACCGGTGCGGTACAAACGCGCGCCCTGCTCGCCCAGCGGATCGACGACGAAGCGTTCGGCGGTCAGGCCCGGACGACCCAAATAGCCGCGCGCCAAACCGAGGCCACTGATGCACAGTTCGCCCGGCACACCGGCCGGAACGGGATTGAGGGCCTCATCGAGCACGCGACACAGCACATTGCCCAGCGGACGACCAATCGGCGAGCGCTCGCCATCGGCCGTTGTGCAGTGCCAATGGGTGACGTTGATCGCGGTTTCGGTCGGGCCGTAGCGGTTGTGCAATTGCACGGCGGGCAGTTGTGCCAGCACGCGGTTGCGCAGTTCGGCGGGCAAGGCTTCGCCACCGGAGAACACCCGACGCAGGCTGGTGCATTCGGCGGTCAGCGGTTCGTCGATGAACAGCGCCAACAGCGGCGGTACGAAGTGCAGCGTGGTCACGCCGTACTGTTGAACAAGCTGCGCGATGCGATGCGGATCGCGGTGTTCACCCGCCCCGGCTATCAGCAAGCGTGCACCTGTGATCAGCGGCCAGAAGCATTCCCATACCGACACATCGAAACTTATCGGCGCCTTTTGCATCAGCACGTCAGTTTCGTTCAGGCGATAGGTGTTCTGCATCCATTGCAGCCGCTCGGCGAGGGCGGCGTGAGTGTTGCCGACGCCCTTCGGCTGGCCAGTGGAACCGGAGGTGTAAATCACGTACGCCAGGTTGTCGCCGTGCAAATGCAGGCCCGGCGTTTGGCTCGGCCAGTTCTCCAGATGCAAGGCGTCCATAGCGATCACGCTGACGCCGTCGGCGGTTGGCAGGCGGTCAAGCAGTTCGGTTTGGGTCAGCAGCAATTCGACGCCGCTGTCGCTGAGCATGTAGGCCAGGCGTTCGGCCGGGTAGTCCGGGTCCAGCGGCACGTAGGCGCCACCGGCCTTGATAATCGCCAGCAGGCCGATCAACAACTGCGGCGAACGCTCGACGGCAATGGCCACGCAGACATCCGGACCGACGCCTTTGTCGCGCAGGTAATGGGCCAGGCGATTGGATTGGCTGTGCAGTTCGGCGAAGTCCATTGCGCCGCCGTTCCACATCAACGCGGTGCGCTCAGGGGTCAGGCGAGCCTGTTCGTTGAGCAGTTCCGGCAGCCAAACGTTGGCCGGCGTACACGGTGCGGCGCTCCACACTGCTTGCTGTTCGAGCTCGGAAGGGGTCAGCAGTTGCAGGTCGCCGATGACGGTTTTCGGTTGCTCGCAGATCGCTCGCAGCAGGTTGCTGAAATGCTCGGCCAGACGCTCGATAGTCGCCACGTCGAACAGTTCGCTGGCGTAGTCGAAGGACAGACTGAGGCGACCATTACGGTCTTCCTCGCTGTGCAACTGCAGGTCGAACTTGGCTTCGCGGCTGTGCCACGGCAGCTCTTCGGCCAGCAACCCAGGCAGGCGACGCAGTGCACTCAAATCCCGCTGCTGGTGGTTGAACATGACCTGGAACAAACCTTGTTCGCGGGCTTGCGGGAAGGCTTCGAGCAATTGTTCGAACGGCAGATCCTGATGCGCTTGTGCGCCCAACGCGGCCTGACGGGTTTGCGCCAGCAGCTCCACGAATGGCAGCTGCGAATGCAACTCCACGCGTAGCACCTGGGTGTTGATGAAGAAGCCGATCAGCCCTTGGGTTTCCAGGCGCGGACGGTTGGCGTTCGGCACGCCGATACGGATGTCGCGCTGGCCGCTGTAGCGGTGCAGCAGGCTCTGGAACGCGGCGAGCAACAGCATGAACGAAGTGGATTCATGGGCCTGGGCGGTCTGGCGAATGGCATCACTGAGGGTCGCACCCAGCTTCACGCAATGGCGGGCAGCACTCTGAGTGTGTTGCGCCGAGCGCGGATGGTCAGTGGCCAGGCTCAGGGTTGGATGCTCATCGCCCAATTGCGCTTTCCAGTACGCCAGCTGACGCTCGCCCTCCCCTTGCGCCAGCCATTGGCGCTGCCAGCTGCCGTAGTCGGCGTATTGCGTGGGCAATGCCGCGAGCGTCGCTTGTTGTCCTTGGGACGCTGCGGCGTACAGGCGCGAGAACTCGTCGATCAGCACGTTCAGCGACCAACCGTCGGCGATGATGTGGTGCATCGTCACCAACAGTTGATGGTCCTCTTCATCGAGGCGCACCAGGGTCACCCACAGCAGCGGGCCTTTTTCCAGATCGAATTGAGTACGGGCTTCGTCCTCACGGATTTGCTGCGCACGGACTTCCCGTTCGGCAACCGGCAGGTCGCTGATATCGATGAGTTGCAGGTTGAATTCGCTCGCGGCATCGACCTGTTGCAGCGCCACACCGTCACGGTCGAAGAACCGTGTGCGCAGGGCTTCGTGACGCTCGATCAACTGCTGGAAACTGGCGCGCAAGGCGTCTTCATCCAACTCGCCGCGCAAGCGCAAGGCGCCGGGAATGTTGTGGGCGCTGCTCTGCGGGTCGAGTTGCCAGGTAATCCACAGACGATTTTGCGCCAGGGATTGGGGCATGGCTTCTGTGCGCGACAGCGGGGTGATCGTGCCTTGGGCGAGGCCACCGTCCTGCTGTTGCTGAGCGACCACGGCGGCAAACGCGCCAAGGGTCGGCGCTTCGAACAGCAGGCGCAGGTTCAGCTCCAGAGCAAGTTCTTCGCGCAGACGCGCGACCACCTGAGTGGCCGCGATGGAATTGCCGCCCAGCAGGAAGAAGTGATCGTCAGCGCTGATCTGTTTGACCTGAAGTTGCTCGCACCAGATCTGGCCGATCAAGGTTTGCAGTTCAGAACCCGATTCGGTTTTTCCTTCGCTGTCAGTGACCAACGACGGGAACAGCGCATAGCTGTCGAGGCTGCCGTCCGCCAGGCGATTGCGGCATGCCGAGCGTTGCAGTTTGCCGCTGGAGGTCTTGGGCAGCGCCCCCGGATTGAGCAGCACCACCACGCTCGGCGCTTCTTGATACGCCTCGGCCACGGCTTGGCGGATGGCTTTGATCAGGGCGTCGGGCGGGAGGATTTTCTGCACGCTGCGGCTGATTTCCGCCGCGATGCCGATGCCTTCCTGCCCCTCGATGTAGACGGCGAAAGCGGCGACCCGCCCTTTGCGCACCATTTCCACTTCGCGTTCGATGGTTTGCTCGATGTCCTGCGGATAAAGGTTGTGACCACGCACGATCAACATGTCTTTCAGGCGCCCAGTGATAAACAGTTCACCGTTGCGCATAAAACCCAGGTCGCCGGTACGCAGCCAAGTACGGCCGGCGTGCTGAACGAACGTCTTGGCGCTGGCTTCGGGGTTGCGCCAGTAACCGCGGGCGATGCTGGGCCCGGCGGCCCAGACCTCACCGATCTCGTTGTCAGCCAACTCGTTGAGCGCTGTCGGACCCACAATCAGCACCGCGTGCTCCGGCTGACTGATGCCGCAACTCATGATCGGGTTGCCGTCGCCTGACTCCACACGGTTTTGTGCCAGGACTTGATCGTCCACGCGCATGTTTCCAATGCCCTGACCGCGAGGGCTGCCGGCCACGAACAGCGTCGCTTCGGCCAACCCGTAGGACGCCATGAAACTGTCTTGGGTGAAACCGCAGGCTGCGAACTTCTCGGCGAAGCGTTCCAGCGTATCGAGGCGAATTGGCTCGGAGCCGGAGTACGCCACGCGCCAGCCACTCAGGTCGAGGCGTTCCAGGGCCGATTCACTGACCCGCTCACTGCACAACCGATACGCAAAGTCCGGCCCGCCGCTGATGGTGCCGCCGTATTCGCTGATCGCTTCCAGCCAGCGCAACGGCCGGCCAAGGAAATACGCCGGCGACATCAACACGCAAGATACGCCGCTGAAAATCGGCTGCAACAGACCGCCAATCAGGCCCATGTCGTGGTACAGCGGCAACCAGCTGACGATCACGTCGTCAGGATTCAGATCAATGCCGAAGCCGTGGCGAATCAGCAGTTCATTGGCCACCAGGTTGCCGTGGCTGACTTGCACCCCTTTGGGCAACGCGGTGGAGCCGGAGGTGTATTGCAGGAACGCGATGTGGTCGTCTGCAAGGTTCGGCGCCACCCAACGTTCGGCCAATGCACTGTCGAGCGTATCGACACACAGCAACGGCGGCGCGCCGTCGATTTGCAGCAACGCATCGTGCAGGCCGGCGCTGGTCAGCAGCAGACGCGGTTCGGCATCGCTGATGATCGACAGCAGACGCTCCTGATGATGACGTCGAGCCGACTCCGGCGGATAGGCTGGCACCGCGATCACACCGGCGTACAGGCAGCCGAAGAACGCTGCGACATAATCCGGGCCGCTGGGAAACAACAGCACTGCGCGATCGCCAAACGCAGCCTCGGCCTGCAACGCGCCAGCAATGGTCCGCGCCCGCTGATCCAGCTCGCGATAACTGAGCACCACAGCCTGATCCTGGGTTTCGGCGAGAAAACGCAAGGCCACCCGGTCCGGCGTCAGGGCCGCTCGGCGCTGAAGGGCTTGGACCAGTGTGCTGGGGAGTTCGAACGCGTCGGTCATGAGGTTTCCTGCCTGAATTCGGCTTGCAAGTGAAATCGGTTTTCTGACGTCACGCCCCTTCGAGGGCGTGCAGGACGCGGTCTTCGCCGACCGCGCGAGGCTTGGGAATGCTGTTTTGGCCGCAGCGGCGACCCGGAACGCTTCACCAATGAGAACGGTTGACGTCTTGAAATAATTAGTCGGAGGACCCGATCGCAAATGGGGCTGCAGTGCGGCAGCGTGTCGCAGTTCTCACTTTGCTTCTTTGCGGAGCATTAGTTCTCCTTCTCATTTGACAATCATTATCATTAAGAATAATTTGTCGCTCGATGTGTAGGACGGCTCAGCCCCCGCTGGCCGTCCCACTAACCTATTGGCAGCAAGGTGATTTCCATGACGGAACAAATGTCCACAGGCAGGTGCGATTCACCGCTACTTCAGGCATTCGTCGACAATCGACTGATTCTGGTCAAGATTGCAGCGCGCATTACCGGCTGCCGGTCGCGAGCTGAAGACGTGGTGCAGGATGCGTTCTTCCGGCTGCAATCCGCGCCGCAGATCACGTCCTCGTTCAAGGCTCAGCTCAGCTACCTGTTCCAGATCGTGCGCAACCTGGCGATCGATCACTACCGCAAACAGGCGCTGGAACAGAAGTATTCGGGCCCTGAAGAAGAAGGCCTGAACGTGGTGATTCAAGGCGCTTCGCCGGAAACCTCGCACATCAACTTCTCGACCCTGGAACACATTGCCGATGCGCTGACTGAGCTGCCCAGCCGCACCCGCTACGCCTTCGAGATGTATCGCCTGCACGGCGTGCCGCAAAAAGACATCGCCAAGGAGCTTGGCGTATCACCGACCCTGGTGAACTTCATGATTCGCGATGCGTTGGTGCACTGCCGCAAGGTGTCGGGCAGTCGTGTGGATACTTTTGCCCGTCGCTGACATCTTGCCGGTTTCATAAAAAAGATCGCAGCCTTCGGCAGCTCCTACATGGGATTGCGTACACCCTGTAGGAGCTGCCGAAGGCTGCGATCTTTTAGACTTAACGCAGCCTCACGCCAACACACACCGATCAAAAAACCGCTCACGCCCCAACACCATCAGCGCCGCGCGCTTGTGCGGGAAATCGAATTCTTTCTCGCAGTGGAAACCCTGGTTCTGCATATGCCCGATCATCTTCGCGTTGTCGGCGCGAGGCTCGGCAACCACCCGCTGAGTGCGTGGATCGGCGAGAAACAGGTAATGCGTCAACGCCGATAACCAGCTCGCCACCTTGTGCGGGCCACGGTGATTTTCTTCACCCACCAGCATATGAATACCGCGGTCGTAATCGCCGGCGCCATAGAACGGCGCGATGCGATCTTCCTTGGCCCAATAGGCTTCAAAGTAGGCGAACGGCTGATCATCGAAACAACCGATCAGCGTCAGGCTGTGGGGATCAGCTTCAAGTTTGCTCAGGTACTCGCGATGCTGGTCGAGGCTGCCCTCCTCCTGCCAGAAACTCGCCACTCGGGGACTGTTCTGCCAACGATTGAAACGCGCCAGATCGATGTCGATATCCACCGTGCGCAGGGAAATCCAGGCACCGAGGCGCGCATCAAAACGCCGATAGACTTCACCGCGCGGTTTCATCGGGCGCAGCGGATGACGCTTGCCGCCACTGATGATCAATTGCTGTGGATAACTCGCTGTCAGCGACACACCCAGCCAAGGCTGAGGCAACTGCCAGAACAGGGTTCGCTCACAGCGATACTGGCCGACGAGTTCAGTGGGGATCAGCAACCCGCTGAGCAATGCTTCGGTGGGGGCCACATCGAGGTGCCAGATCAGGCGCTGACAGGCCGGGTCACGGGCAAACAGCCAATAACAGGCTGCCCAGATGGCTTGACTGTCGGCGTGGTCGAAACGCTCTTCGACTTGTACCTGCAACTCGGGCTCACGGGTCAGGCGCAACTCGATCAGCGGCTGCCCTTCAAGGCTGAGACACAGGCGGCTTCCGGTTTCATCAGCTACAAAACGGCTACCTGTCGGCAAGGCCAGGACAGTCAGGTCATTCAGAGTGGACATGGGTCGGGCTCACGTTAATCGTCGACAGTTCAACGATGTGACGTGAGCCAGTGCGGGAAATTTAAGAAAAGTCGGCAAATACGCGACCTGTGGCGCGATCTCAGCTACCCGGGACCGACACCACGGCGATCTTGTAGGGGTCGAAAATCTTCAGCATCTGGCCATTGTCCCGCAACCCTTGCAGCAACTTGCCGAGCGCCTCGCCGCTGATGGGTGCGGCCGGACGGAGGATGGCGTAGTGGTGATAGACCTGATCGATACGCTGGGACACCAGCAATTGATCAGCGACTTCCTTGTTGCGCAGCAGGTAATCGCTCAGGTACGAGCGCGTCACCAAGGCAACGTCGGCACGCCCGCGCAGCACCATCAGCAGGTTACTGTCATGGGAATACGTCAGCGTGGCGTTGTAGTTCTGCGCGAGGAATTTTGGATCGGCATTGAAGTTGGCGAATTCGTAGTGATAGCCGCTGAACAGCGCCAGATGCTTGCCAGCAAGGTCGGCAAAATAATTCTGCTGACGAACCGGTTCGCCATCGGGCTGGCGTTGCGCGACGAAAATCTCGGCGTCTTCCAGACCCATGTCGACACTGGTGTGCGGGATGTCCTTCCAGCCCCAGTCCGGGTTCTCGAAAATCGCCATATCCACCCGGCCTTGCTTGAAGTCACCAAAACGCCGGGGAATGGAAGTGGGCACCAACACAAACTGATAGTCGCTTTGCAAGGCATTGAGTGCCTCGACCAGCTGCGGCAGCAAACCGGTGTCAGCACCGGTTTCCGGGCGCACGGTATAAGGAGGAAAATGTGCAGCACCGACCCGCACCAGCTGTGCTGCCTGGGACGGAACCGCGCATAACACCGCAAGCGTCGCCAGCAAAAGCCGCGAAGTCGTCCGAATGGGCGAAGACATCAAAACAACCTACTCCCCGAGAAAATACGCATCAATGCATTCAAGCTAGGTGGTTTCGGTCACTTAGCCAGTTTCCTTCTGACTTGGAAAGCTATTGTTTCTCTTCCAGCACCAGAATCAATGCCTCATCGGCCAATTGATCGAGGTTCATGCTGCCGCCGGCGCGAAACCAGGTGGTGGTCCAGGACAGCGCACCGGTCAGAAAGCGGCGGGTGATAAACACATCCCCGCGAATAAAACCGGCGTCCTTGGCCTCCCCCAGCACCTGTAGCCAGAGGTCTTCATAAATGTCACGCAGCGCCAGCACTTGCGCCTGCCCGTCTTCGGACAGCGAACGCCATTCATAGACCAACACCGCCATAGCCTCGCCGCTGCCGCCCATGATCGACTGCAATTCACAACGAATCAGCGCCAGCACTCGCTCGCGCACACTGCCGGCTTCTGCCAGGGCTGCACGCATTAACGCGGTGTTGTAGCGAATGGTTTCCTCCATCACCGCCCGCAGGATCTCGTCCTTGCTTTTGAAGTGATGAAAAATGCTGCCTGACTGAATGCCCACGGCGCCGGCCAGATCGCGCACGGTGGTGCGTTCAAAACCTTTGTTGCGGAACAGGTGAGCCGCCACTTGCAGCAGTTTGCCGCGAGCGCTGTCCGGGTCGGTCAATTGGCCGTTGTCGACCAATTCGCGCATCACCCTCAGGGCTTTTTGCTCGTCCACCCGTTCTCTCCTACAGTCGATCAATCAAATACGCTGCTCACCGCTAAAACAGCGGGGTTGCGCGGGCAATTTAAGCTGGCCGGGGCGCCCAAGCAAGCGCTCGGTAAGAAGATAGTTAAGCCATTTACAAACCAAGCGCTTGCTTGGTAGTCTCGATGCACTGCTGTCGGAGGTGACTATGGCGTTGACTGGGCCTAAAACAATTCGCATCGGGTGCGCCAGCGCCTTTTGGGGCGACACCTCGACCGCTGCCGCGCAACTGGTGGAAGGTGGGCGCCTGGACTATCTGGTCTTCGATTATCTGGCCGAGATTACGATGTCGATCATGGCCGGCGCGCGGATGAAAGATCCTCAGGCCGGTTACGCCCACGACTTCATCGAAGTCCTCGGCCCGCTGCTGGGTCAACTCGCCGAACAGAAAATCCGCGTCATCAGTAACGCCGGCGGAGTCAATCCACAGGCCTGCGCCGCCGCCCTGACCGCTGCCTGCGACAAGGCCGGGGTGGCGTTGAAAATCGCCGTGCTGCTGGGCGATGACCTGCAGCCGCAGCTCAAACAGCTGAGCAGCAGCGGTATCCATGAAATGTTCAGCGGCGCGCCCCTGCCGCCGATGTGCGTCTCGACCAACGCCTACCTCGGCGCGCCGGGCATCGTCGAAGCCTTGCGCCTGGGCGCCGACATTGTGATCACCGGACGCGTGGTCGACAGCGCGGTGGTCAGCGCTGCATTGGTGCATGAATTCGATTGGTCCTGGCACGACTACGACAAACTCGCCCAAGCCGCATTGGCCGGCCACATCATCGAATGCGGCGCCCAGTGCACCGGCGGCAACTTCACCGATTGGCGCGAAGTGCCCGACTACGAACACATCGGCTTCCCCATCGTCGAAGTCAGCGCCGACAGCCAATTCATCGTCAGCAAACCCGAAGGCTCCGGCGGACTGGTCACACCGCTGACGGTCGGCGAGCAGATGCTGTATGAAATCGGCGACCCGCAGGCCTATCTGCTGCCGGACGTGGTCTGCGATTTCACTGAAGTCAAACTCGTGCAACAAGGCAAAAATGCGGTTCAGGTGCACGGCGCAAAAGGCTTGCCCCCGACCGATCAGTACAAGGTCAGCGCGACTTACCCGGACGGTTTCCGCTGCACTGCCAGTTGCCTGATCGCGGGGATCGATGCGGTCGACAAGGCGCGTCGAGTCAGCGCAGCCATCATCAACAAGACGTCGGAAATCTTCAGCCAGCGTGGCTGGCCACCCTACAGCGAAGTGAACATCGAACTGCTCGGCAGCGAAGCCACGTACGGCCCTCACGGTCAGCGCTATGACAGCCGCGAAGTGGTGATCAAACTTGCAGTGCGCCATCCGGGCAAACAGGCGTTGATTGTGTTCTCTCGGGAAATCGCCCAGGCCGCCACCGGCATGGCGCCGGGACTGACCGGGATTGTCGGTGGACGGCCGACGGTGTATCCGCTGATCCGGCTGTTCTCGTTCCTTGTCGACAAAACCGCCTGCACGCTGGAAATTGATCTCAACGGCCAGCGCCACCCCTGCGCCCTGCCCGCCGTTGATGTACTCGACACCGCCGACCTGCCCGTGGCGTGCGCGCCCCCCAAACCCTCAGGCCGGGCCGATGCCAGCGTGGCCCTGGTCAAACTCGCCGTGGCGCGTTCCGGTGACAAGGGCAACCACAGCAACATCGGCGTCATGGCCCGCGAGCCGGAGTACCTGCCGTGGATTGCCGAGGCCTTGACGCCAGAAGTGATCGTCGACTGGATGAGTCATGTCCTCGACCCGATCCACGGCCGTGTCGAACGCTGGTATCTGCCGGGCACCCACAGCCTTAATTTTCTGCTGGAGAACGCCCTTGGAGGCGGTGGTGTGGCCAGCCTGCGGATCGATCCGCAAGGCAAAGCCTTCGCCCAGCAACTGCTGGAAATCCAGATTCCGGTGCCTCAGCGCATCGCCGACCAGGTCAACTAGAGGACTGTCGCCATGGCTTACGATTCGATTTTCAAAGCCGATTTGTTTGCAGGCCAAACCATCATCGTCACCGGTGGCGGCAGCGGCATCGGCCGTTGCACCGCGCACGAACTGGCGGCCCTCGGCGCCCATGTGCTGCTGCTCGGGCGCACGACAGACAAGCTGAAAAAAGTCGCGGCCGAGATTGCCGAAGATGGCGGCAAGGCGGATTGGATGGTCTGCGATATTCGTCAGGAAGAAGCGGTCATGCATGTGGTCAGCGAGTTGATCCGCAAGCACGGACCGATCCACGGCCTGGTCAACAATGCCGGCGGGCAGTACCCGGCGCCGTTGGCGTCGATCAATCAAAAAGGCTTCGAAACGGTGTTGCGCACCAACCTGATGGGCGGCTTCCTGATGGCCCGGGAAGTGTTCAACCAATCCATGAGCACGCACGGCGGGGCCATCGTCAATATGCTCGCCGACATGTGGGGCGGCATGCCCGGCATGGGCCACTCGGGTGCGGCGCGTTCGGGCATGGACAACCTCACCAAGACCGCCGCGTTCGAATGGGGTTACGCCGGGGTACGGGTCAATGCCGTGGCGCCGGGCTGGATCGCGTCCAGCGGCATGGACACCTACGAGGGCGCGTTCAAAGCGGTGATCCCGACGTTGCGCGAGCACGTGCCGCTCAAACGCATCGGCACCGAGTCGGAAGTCAGCGCGGCGATCGTTTTCCTGCTCAGCCCGGCAGCGGCGTTTGTCAGCGGCAGCACCTTGCGCATCGACGGGGCCGCCAGCCTGGGCGGGCGCGCCTGGCCGATACACAAGGCGCAGATCAGTACGTCGTATAACGGTTTTCACCGCGCGGACTTACCAGAAGTGCTCAGACCAGACGTGCTCAAGGACAAGGAATAAGTCATGCCGGTGATTCAGTCGCAAGTGGACCCGTTCAGCGAGCAGTTCGCGCTCAATCGAGCGGCGATGCTGGTCGGCATCGAGCACGTCCGCCAGCTCGAACTGAACCTGCTGAACAAGGCGGCCGAAGCCAAACCCAGGTTCGACAAACGCGGCCAATTGTTGCCCCGCGAACGCCTCAATCTACTGCTCGACCCTGGCGCACCGTTCCTCGAACTGGCCAGCCTGGCCGGCTATAAACTGCATGACGACAAGGATGGCAGTTCAGCTGGTGGCGGCTTGATTGCCGGGATCGGTTACGTGTCCGGCGTTCGGGTACTGGTGGTGGCGAACAACAGTGCGATCAAGGGCGGGACCATTTCCCCCAGCGGTTTGAAAAAATCCCTGCGTCTGCAACAGATCGCCATGGAGAACAAACTGCCGGTCATTACCCTGGCCGAAAGCGGCGGCGCGAACCTCAATTACGCGGCGGAGATTTTCGTCGAAGGTGCCCGCAGCTTTGCCAATCAGGCGCGGATGTCAGCCATGGGCTTGCCGCAAATCACCGTGGTCCACGGTTCGGCCACGGCCGGCGGCGCTTATCAGCCGGGGCTCTCGGATTACGTCGTGGTGGTGCGTGGCAAGGCCAAGCTGTTTCTTGCCGGCCCGCCGCTGCTCAAGGCTGCCACCGGCGAAGTCGCCACCGATGAAGCACTGGGCGGCGCCGAGATGCACGCGCAAATCGCCGGCACCGCTGAATACCTTGCCGAGAGCGATGCCGATGGCGTGCGGCAGGTACGCGAGATTGTCAGTCTGCTGCCGTGGAATGCCCGGTTACCTTTAGCGCCTGCGCGGTACTGGGAAGAACCGCTCTACCCCATCGACGAAGTGCTCGGACTGATTCCTGACGACACGAAAAAACCTTACGACGTGCGCGAGATCATCGCGCGGATTGCCGATGGCTCGAACTTTCTCGAATTCAAGGGCGAGTTCGATCAGCAAACTGTCTGCGGCCATGTGCAGATTCAAGGCCGCGCCTGCGGGTTCATCGGCAACAACGGGCCGATCACCCCCAAGGGGGCGAGCAAGGCTGCGCAGTTCATTCAGCTCTGCGACCAGAGCCAGACGCCGCTGCTGTTTTTCCACAACACCACCGGGTTCATGGTCGGTACCGAGTCGGAGCAGCAAGGCGTGATCAAACACGGCGCGAAGATGATTCAAGCGGTGGCCAACGCCCGGGTGCCTAAACTGACCATCGTTGTCGGCGGTTCCTACGGCGCCGGGAACTACGCGATGTGTGGCCGCGGGCTCGACCCGCGCTTCATCTTCGCTTGGCCCAACAGCCGCACGGCGGTGATGGGTGGCGCCCAGGCCGGTAAAGTGCTGCGGATCGTCACCGAGGCCAAACAGGCCAAGGACGGCCTGGTGCCCGACCCGAAAATGCTCGACATGCTGGAACAGGTTACCGCGCAGAAACTCGACAGCCAGTCCACCGCGCTGTATGGCAGCGCCAGCCTGTGGGATGACGGGTTGATCGATCCTCGCGATACTCGGACCTTGCTCGGGTACTTGCTGGATATTTGTCATGAAGCCGAGGTTCGTTCGCTGCAAACCAACAGTTTTGGTGTAGCTCGCTTCTAAGAGCGCGATCAGGAGAACAATAACAATGATCTTCACCCAGGAACACGAAGCACTGCGCCGCACCGTCCGCCAATTTGTCGATCATGAGATCAATCCTTACGTCGAGGAATGGGAAAAGGCCGGACGCTTTCCGATCCACGAGATCTTTCGCAAGGCCGGCGACCTCGGCCTGCTGGGGATTTCCAAACCGGAAAAGTTCGGCGGCATGGGTCTGGACTACAGCTACTCAATCGTCGCGGCCGAAGCGTTCGGCACCATTCATTGTGGCGGAATTCCGATGTCCATCGGTGTGCAGACCGACATGTGCACCCCGGCCCTCGCCCGCTTCGGTTCCGATGAATTGCGCGAAGAATTCCTCCGTCCGGCGATCACTGGCGAGCAGGTCGGCTGCATCGGTGTTTCCGAAGTCGGCGCCGGTTCCGACGTGGCCGGTTTGAAAACCACCGCCCGCAAGGACGGCGACGACTACGTGATCAACGGCAGCAAGATGTGGATCACCAACTCGCCGAGCGCGGATTTCATCTGCCTGCTGGCCAACACCTCGGACGACAAACCGCACATCAACAAGTCGCTGATCATGGTGCCGATGAACACGCCGGGCATCAGCCTCAGCTCGCACCTGGACAAGCTCGGCATGCGCAGCTCGGAGACCGCTCAGGTGTTTTTCGACAACGTGCGGGTGCCGCAACGCAATCGCATCGGCCATGAAGGCGCTGGGTTCATGATGCAGATGCTGCAGTTCCAGGAGGAGCGGCTGTTCGGCGCGGCGAACATGATCAAGGGCCTGGAGTACTGCATCGACAGCACCATCGAGTACTGCAAGGAGCGCAAAACCTTCGGCAACGCGCTGATCGATAACCAGGTCATCCACTTCCGGCTGGCCGAACTGCAAACCGAAATCGAATGCCTGAGGGCGCTGGTCTATCAGGCCACCGAGCAATACATCAAAGGCCAGGACGTCACCCGCCTGGCGTCCATGGCCAAACTCAAGGCCGGACGACTGGGCCGTGAAGTCAGCGACAGTTGCCTGCAATATTGGGGCGGCATGGGCTTCATGTGGGACAACCCGGTGGCCCGCGCGTACCGCGATGTGCGGCTGGTGTCGATCGGCGGCGGTGCCGACGAAATCATGCTGGGGATCATCTGCAAACTCATGGGCATCCTGCCGGGGAAAAAGAAATGAGCACCCTGCCTGTTTGCCGGACCTTGTTGCTCGAACCGCATAACGGTGTCCTGCACATCACCCTCAATCGGCCGCAAAGCCGCAACGCCATGAGCCTGGAGATGGTTGCTGAACTGCGTGCCGTGCTGGCCGCAGTGCGTGACGACCGCACCATTCGCGCGCTGGTGATCGGCGGTGCCGGCGGGCATTTCTGCGCCGGGGGCGACATCAAGGACATGGCCAATGCACGCGCTCAGGGTCCGAGCGCCTACCGCGACCTGAATCGAGCGTTTGGTGCGCTGCTGCAAGAGGTGCAACACGCACCACAAGTGGTGATCACGGTGCTGCAAGGCGCGGTGCTCGGCGGGGGTTTGGGTCTGGCCTGCGTCAGCGACGTCGCCCTGGCTGATCACCAGGCGCAATTCGGTCTGCCGGAAACCAGCCTCGGCCTGCTTCCAGCGCAGATCGCACCGTTCGTGGTCCAGCGCATCGGCCTGACTCAGGCTCGCCGACTGGCACTGACTGCGGCTCGTTTCGACGGCACACAGGCGCGGCGCATGGGGTTGGTGCATTTTGTCGAACATGACGCGCAAGCGTTGGCCGAGCGCCTCGATGAAATATTGGCGCATGTGTTGTGCTGCGCGCCGGAGGCCAATGCGACGACCAAAAAGCTGTTGCTGGCGAGTGCCAGACAGCCGTCGAATGCGTTGCTGGATGAAGCGGCCGAGTGGTTCAGCGAAGCGGTGACCGGAGCTGAAGGTATTGAGGGGACCATGGCTTTTGTACAAAAGCGTAAACCGGGCTGGGCGCCTTAAAAGCTTCGCGAGCAGGCTCGCTCCCACACTGGATCTGTGTCGTACACAAAACCCTGTGGGAGCGAGCCTGCTCGCGAAGAGGCCATCAATTGCACCGCACAACTCGAGAGAAGACCCAATGCCCGGATTCAGCAAAATCCTGATCGCCAACCGCGGTGAAATTGCCTGCCGCCTCCAGCGCACCGCCCAGGCCCTGGGCTATCGCACGGTCGCGGTGTTCAGCGATGCCGACGCCGATGCCCTGCATGTGCAGATGGCCGACGAAGCCGTGAACATCGGCCCGGCCCCGGCGCAGCAGTCCTATCTGAGCATCCCGGCAATGCTCGACGCTGCCCGGCGCACCGGTGCCGACGCGATCCATCCCGGCTACGGCTTCCTCTCGGAAAACGCCGGATTCGCCCGCGCCTGCCGGGATACCGGCATCACCTTCATCGGCCCCAGCCCCGAAGCCATCAAACTGATGGGCAGCAAGCGTCTGTCGAAACTCGCCATGCTCGAAGCCGGTATACCGTGCATTAAAGGCTATCAGGGCGCCGAACAGGACGACGCCACCCTGAGCCGCGAAGCCGAAATGATTGGCTATCCGTTGATGATCAAGGCCAGTGCCGGCGGTGGCGGGCGTGGCATGCGCCTGGTACACGAAGCCAATGATTTGCTGGAGCAGCTGCGCACCGCCCGCTCCGAAGCGCTGCACGGGTTTGGCAGTGACGAGCTGATCCTTGAGCAGGCGTTGGTTGATCCGCGCCACGTCGAGGTTCAGCTGTTCGGCGACCAGCACGGCAACCTGATCTACCTTGGCGAGCGCGATTGTTCGATCCAGCGCCGCCACCAGAAAGTCATCGAGGAAGCACCCTGCCCGGTGATGACCGAAGAGTTGCGTCAGGCCATGGGTGAAGCGGCGCTCAAGGCCGGTCGCGCGGTGAATTACGTCGGTGCTGGCACCGTCGAGTTTCTGCTGGATGCGCGCGGGCAGTTTTACTTCCTGGAGATGAATACCCGACTCCAGGTGGAACACCCGGTGACTGAATTGACCACCGGCCTCGATCTGGTGGCCTGGCAGTTACGCATCGCCGAAGGACTGCCGCTGCCGCTGCGTCAGGAACAGGTACAGCTCAACGGGCATGCCATGGAAGTCCGTTTGTACGCCGAAGATCCAGCACACGGTTTTCTGCCACAAACCGGTCGCATTGCCGCGTGGGAGCCAGCGTTGCAGGGCGACGTACGGATCGACCATGGTCTGATCGAAGGCCAGAACGTCAGCCCGTTCTATGACCCGATGCTGGGCAAGATCATTGCCCACGGGGCCACCCGCGAAGAAGCCCGGCGCAAGTTGCTGCGAGCGGTGCAGGACAGTGTGCTGCTCGGCATGCAAAGTAATCAGCGCTTGCTCGCCAGTCTGCTGGAACACCCGCAGTTCATCAGTGGCGAGTTCAGCACCGGGTTCATCCCGACGTATTTTGCCGACCATGCCTGCCTGCATCCCCGAGTACCCGGCGCCGAAGAACTGGCAATCGCCGCAGCGCTGTTCTATCAGGTCTCGGCGCAGGTTCATCCCGCGCCACTGGCCGGTTGGCGCAACAACGCCAGCGTGCCGTTGCACTATCGAATCGGCCTTGATGATCAGGATTGGTCAGTGGAATTGAACGCTGTGCCGGGGCAACCGTATCGGATTCAAGTCGCTGAGCAAAACGTTGAATTAACGCTCATCCAGTGCGATGGACGCTGGGCGACTTTGGATATAGACGGCATTCGTCAACGTCACGCCTACCGTCTCGACGCCGGGCAACTCTGGCTGTTCACTCGCCCTGGCAGCCTGCGGCTGGTGGATCGGACCCAGGCCTTGGTCAGCAGCCAGGTAAGCGTCAGCACCGGCACTCTAAAGGCGCCAATGGACGGGGCGATCGTCGACGTGCTGGTCACTGAGGGCAGTCCGGTCAGCAAAGGCCAGTTGTTGGTCGTGCTGGAGGCCATGAAAATGGAGCATCCGCTCAAGTCGGGCATCGACGGCGTGCTCAAACGCTTGCAGGTCAGGGTCGGTGATCAGGTAAAAAATCGTCAGATTTTATTGGAGGTCGAATAAGCCGCTAGGCGGATCCGCCGGGTTTGGCTACGCTCAAGCCCTATCAGGACGCGGATACCAGGAACCCTGCGATGCCTCACTGGCTGGTCATTGATCTCGAAGCCACCACCGATCAGGGTGGTTGGCCAGTAACTGAAATGGAAATCATCGAAATCGGTGCCACCCTTGTGGACCGAAAAGGTCGAGAACTGGATAGTTTTCAGCGCTTCGTACGCCCGACGCGTCGGCCTTTGCTGACGCCGTTTTGTCGGGAACTGACCCACATCACTCAGGCCAACGTCGATGACGCCGAGCCTCTGAGCGAGGTCTGGGTGTCGTTCGAACGCTGGCTCGGCCAACATCACTCGGGCCTCGAAGGCTGGGCCAGTTGGGGCGATTACGACCGCAAACAGCTGCTTCAGGAATGGCAGAAACTGCAACTCGACAGCGCCCTGAGCCGAGTGCCGCACATGAACCTCAAACAGCGCTTTGCCAAGGCTCGCCGGCTGGAACGCCCCTTGGGGCTCAACGGCGCGCTGCAACTGGCGGGCATGCAGTTTACCGGGCAGCAACACCGGGCGCTGGAAGACGCGCGCAATACAGCGCGTCTGTTACCACTGGTTCTCCCCGTCTAGAGAGGTGACGGCGCCAAGGGCCTTGTGCATACTGGCCAGCCCTTTTTAGCCCTTTTCGAGGAATCGCCCATGTTTAAAGTCAACGAGTACTTCGACGGCACCGTCAAGTCGATCGCCTTTGGCACCGCTGAAGGTCCTGCGACCATCGGCGTCATGGCACCGGGCGAATACGAATTCGGCACCAGCCAGCGTGAAATCATGCACGTGGTGTCCGGCGCCCTGACCGTCAAACTGCCGGACGGCAATGACTGGGAAACCTTCGCCGCCGGCAGCCAGTTCAACGTACCCGCCAACAGCAAGTTCCAGCTGAAAGTGGCCGTCGACACCGCTTACCTGTGCGAATACCGCGGCTAAACCCCCGGGTTTTCACAGCGACAAAAAAATGCCCGTGTCCTTGGACACGGGCATTTTTCATTCAGGGTCCTTTATTCCAGGACCGTGACCGGCATGCCGACTTCGAGTTGGCCATTGCCGTCATTGACCAGGTTCTGGCCGAACATTGCGCCGTCTTCCTGAGCGCGATACTTCTGCAGGGTTGCAAGCGGTTCACGATCATCACTGCGCACGCCGGTTTGCGGATCGATGGTGGTCAGAATGCAGCGTGAACACGACTTGACCACGCGGAACTCGACATCGCCGATGCGGATACGCTTCCAGCCATCCTCGGCATACGCTTCGCTGCCCTCGATCACCAGATTGGGCCGAAAGCGCAGCATTTCCAGCGGGCGCCCGACCTTTTGCGACAAGTCCTCAAGGGATGCCTGCCCGATCAGCAGCAGCGGAAAGCCATCGGCGAAGGCCACCTGATCGTCGTCCCTGCCGTAGCCCGCTTGAGTGGTGCGCGCGCGATCCAGAGGAATTTGCACCAGTCGCGTCGGTTTACCAATGAACTCACTGACCCAGGCACCGGCCTCATCACCGGCATCGGGCACTCGCAGACTGTCTCTAAAGATCGTCACGCCGCGCAGTTCAGCGTCGCTGGCCGGCAAGGCAATATCGATCGCTGAGTGCCCCGGAGCACTGAGGGTCAAACCACCGTCGGCATTCCACAACGCCGACAGCTGACTCATCTTCGCCACCGCACGCTGGGTCAGGAAGCGGCCGCTGGCCTCGTCCACCAGCATCCAGCGTCGATCACCGTCAAGGCCCAGCTTGTCGAGGCTGACCTGCTGCAGGATCTCGCCCTTGCCGGATTTCAACGGATAACGATAAAGCGCGCTCAGACGCAGCATGGCCAGCTCCCTGGTGGGCAAAAAACGCCACCCTATACGAGCTTGGTCGCCGAATCAAAGGCTGACTTCAGGCCTGCCTCTGCGAGCGTGTCAGGCCGGCACTTCATCGAGCATCAGGCGCTCGCGCACCACATCGACGAGTTTGTCCGGCTGGAATTTGGAGAGGAAGTTGTCGCAGCCGACTTTCTTGACCATCGAGTCGTTGAAGCTACCGGACAACGAGGTATGCAGCACCACGTAAAGGCCACGCAGACGCGGGTCGTTGCGGATTTCCGTCGTCAGGCGATAGCCGTCCATTTCCGGCATTTCCGCGTCGGTGAAGATCATCAGCAGTTTGTCGGTCATGTTTACACCGGTATCGGCCCAGGCCTTGAGCATGTTCAGTGCCTTCAAGCCATCGCTGGCAATATGCATCTTCACGCCCAACTGACCCAGAGTGTCACGCAATTGCGACAGCGCCACATTAGAGTCGTCCACCAGCAGTACTTCACGGCCACGGGCACGTTCAAGAACCGGATCGTCGAGTTTGTCGCGCGATACCTTGGCGTTGTACGGGACAATTTCCGCCAGGACTTTTTCGACGTCGATGATTTCCACCAACTGGTCGTCGACCTTGCTGATAGCGGTCAAGTAATGTTGACGGCCGGCGCTGGCCGGCGGCGGCAGAATGGCTTCCCAGTTCATGTTGACGATACGGTCCACACCTCCGACCAGGAACGCCTGCACCGAACGGTTGTACTCGGTGACGATAATTGTACTGGTCGGGCTTGGCACCAGCGGACGCATGCCAATGGCCTGGGACAGGTCGATCACCGGCAGGGTCTGGCCACGCAGGTTAACCACACCGCAGACAAACGGATGACGCTGGGGCATCAGGGTCAGCTTGGGCAGTTGCAGCACTTCCTGCACTTTGAAGACGTTGATCGCGAACAATTGCCGTCCGGCCAGCCGGAACATGAGAATTTCCAGGCGATTCTCACCCACCAGTTGCGTGCGTTGGTCTACCGTGTCGAGAATGCCGGCCATCAATGACTCCTGGGCTTGTTCTGATGAATTCATTAAAGGGGGTTATCGGCTGTTTTTGCCGGACCTTGACCCCTTGTAAAATGCCACGACTGAACATTGATGTCACATTAACATCATGCTTTACTGGCCAAGTGATTTCATCCCGCTTCATTCTCTCCCGCGAGACCTCGTTTCGTTCGGTTGGTTTCCCTGTGTAAGGGATTCCCCTAGTAGCGATCAGGCCCGACCTGATATTCGCAATATCCAATAGCCATTAATGTGACGCCATTCTCATTGCATGAACGGAGTCAGGCTTTTGTGTGCGATTGCAGGTCAGTGGCCCTCCAGCCTATCGAGTTCCCCAGCCTGCAGCCAGGCAGGCCGGCGCGCGATCTCACGATGGCACGGCAATGCCGGTACGCTGATCGTCCTCGTCGACACACACGACATTCCCTCATTTGACATGACGTTGTGGAGATAAGCATGCCGAACGATCGTAAAGAGTGGGCACAGCAGCACGCGGAGTTTATCGTCGAAGCTGAGACGCTCCTGGCCAAAACCGAGGAATGCCTGAGTCATTTGCAACTGATCAGCAATGACATGGACGCCATCGACTGCATGCTCAGCACCCTGCTCAAACTGGCCAAAAAGGCTGATGCGTTCGCCCTGGCAGCCGTTTCGGAGTTTTCGTTGCACATTCATGGTTTGCTGAGCCACGCCCAGAATCACATGGAATTGCACGAGCAGGCCTTGGGTGCGCTGAAAGACTGCCTGACGTTGATCGCTTGGCAACTCGAGCTTATCGATCAGCACACCGGTCAACTCAGCCTTGATGACAGTGAACAGACCACTCTGATCGAAGCCTTCGCCTTTCAGGTCGGACACAATCAGTTTCATCCACCCGCTCACTCCAAACCGTTCGCACTCGTCTCCTTTTCAGGACGGCAAGCCTGAATCTATCGGAGCACTATGCCGCGCTCCGATTTTTTTATTGCCGTGACTGCCACTCTGACTTTAGCGAAGTCATGTCACAATTGAATATTCCATACCTGTTAACGACAACTCGAAACAAATAAACAATTCCTGCCACCCAACTTTTTCCATTATGGAACTGCCGTCCATAGCCTCTTATTTCCTGACCTGCAGATATATACCAAGCGCGACCAACGGTTTCTTAAGTGGTATTATGCCGCCCATTAGTTGACGTCAATTAATGGCAGAGTGACTCCAGACAGAGACCGTCATCCTTTATGAACGGTCTTCCCGCAGCGAACACCCATTGGCTCCATCCGCTATGTACGCTAGCCTCAAGTCAATCACCCTATGGCCACCCTCCCGAAAAAATGCGCGCCTGTTCACACTTATGGTGTGTACCTGCTCGGCGATCGGCTGCCTGCTGATTTATAGTCTGTCCTCTCGCCTGCCGCTGATTCTGCTGGTGCTCAATGTTGTGGCGCTGACCTGCGTCTGGGTGGAGCATTGCCTCTCGCGCAAATCGATAAAGTTTCAACCTCAAGAGTTGGCCGACCGGCTGTTGGAGGTTCAAGAAAACGAACGTCACCGGCTCAGTCGGGAACTGCATGACGACATCGGCCAGTTGCTGACCGCGGCAAAACTTCAAAGTGACTGGCTCAAACGCCGAATGCCCGAAGAACTTCAGGGCCAGTGTTCAGTGCTCTGCGACACGCTGGAAGAAACCCTGACCAAAGTTCGGGATGTATCCGCCATTCTCAATCCCAGGCAACTGGCCAGTCTCGGGCTGGAAGCCAGTCTGCGTGCGCATCTACTCAAGACGCTGGCCAACACGTCGATGCACTGGAGCCTGGAATGCCATCAGCGTTTAACCGGTATACCGGAAGAAATGGCGCTGGCCGCCTTTCGAATAACCCAGGAAGCAGTCACCAATATACTGCGCCATGCCGACGCGAAAAATCTGCTGGTCCGCCTGCAACGTCTGCCTCAGGGACTGGCGCTGTCGATCAGCGACGATGGTCTGGGTTTCGCGCCATCGACGGATCCAGGTCGTGAAGGGCAACGCGGAATGGCGGGGATGTCGGAACGGATCGATCTGCTCGGCGGCACACTGAACGTTACCAGCGAGCCGGGCAAAGGCACTCAAATCGAAGCTCTCTTCCCCTGGGCACCTCGTGCGCTCGAACGGGCCAGTTCGAATAAGGTTATGCATTGACTTGTAACTTACTTCTGGTGGATGACCACTCGCTTATCAGGGCAGGCGTGCGCGCTCTGGTGCTGGATATTCCAGGCTACGCGGTAATCGGTGAGGCCAATGATGGCTCGCAGTTGCTCGAGATGGTCGAGCAACTGTCCCCGGACATCGTCCTGCTGGATATTTCCATGAAGGAAACCAGTGGCCTTGAAGCATTGCAGCGACTCAAACGAGTACGTCCGCAGAGCAAAGTGCTGATCCTGTCGATGCACACCGATCCTGCACTCATCATGCAGGCACTGGAATCCGGCGCACATGGCTACCTGCTCAAGGACACCACGGCCACCGAACTCGAACATGCCCTGGAAGCCTTGCGTAACAACGAACGCTACCTGAGCCCGGCCATCGCTCACACCGTCATCAACCAGGCGCTGACCCGATCTCAGAAACACCGCCCGGAACCTGTCGACTCGCACAACCTGACAGCGCGTCAGCTGGAAATCCTTCGTTTGATCGTTCGCGGAAAATCCACCCGAGAGATCGCCAACGGCTTGGGCCTCAGTATCAAGACGGTCGAAACACATCGCTCGCAGATCATGAAGCGCTTACAGATCTACGATGTGGCGGGCCTGGTGCTGTTCGCCGTTCGCGAGCAGATCATCAGCCTGGATGATTGATCAATTGCGATGCCCCCAGCAGCGGCGAGTTTTCAGGCAAATGCACACGCAGTGCCGCCGGACGTGCCGAGAAACGCAAGTTGTCGCCTTCCAGAGGTTCGCCATCGAGGTTGATGTAGAGGCCTTCCGCGACCTTGATTTCGACCCAGGGTAGTCGGGC